>CAWAEM010000001.1:0-321027 GCA_963780935.1 uncultured Acidobacteriota bacterium
AACGGCGGCCGTAACTATAACGGTCCTAAGGTTAACAATCGCGCAGCCTTAGTAAAACTGAACCATATGCGGGAAACTCCTCATAACAGCTGTCCGGTACTCGCTTCGATTTTTTCTCGAGGCAGTCAAAATCCGGGCGGACACGGGGACAATCCGCAGGGAAGACTCCAGGAGGTAAATATGGAGAACCCTCAGAGACTTAACGTTCAGTCGCAGCCTGAGAAGCTACAAGCCCAATGGGTCGTCGGATTTGTTGACGGCGAAGGATGTTTCTACGTCGGCATCAACCCGCACCCAGAGATGTCCTGCCAATATCAAGTACTCCCCGAATTCACCGTAGTCCAGCATCAACGCGACATTCAATTGCTGCACGCTCTGAAGAAGTTCTTCGGTTGCGGTGTGGTGAGACGAAATCACGGAGATCGCATGGCCTACAGGGTCCGGGGGCTCAATCACCTCACCGAAAGGATTGTTCCCTTCTTTGAAAAGCATTCTCTAAAATCAAAGAAGCGGGTCGACTTCGCGAGGTTCCGAAAGATTCTGCACCTGGTCAACCAGGGAAAACACTTGAACTTAGAGGGCATTCAAGAAATACGGGATATAGCTTCAGCAATGAACCCAGGCAGCGAAAGATAAAGTCCGGCTTCTCTGGAAACAGAGCAAGGAGAAACCGAGCGAAATTCCTTGTCGGGTAAGTTCCGACCTGCACGAATGGTGGAATGATAGATCGACTGTCTTGGCGAACGGCTCGGCGAATTTGTGGTTCCGGTGAAGACGCCGGATGCCCGCATCTAGACGGAAAGACCCCGTGCACCTTAACTGCACTCTGGTCATGAATAACGGATAGGTCTGCGTAGCATAGGTGGGAGCCTTTGAAACCCGGGTTTTGGCTTGGGTGGAGGCAACCGTGAAATACCACCCTGACTTCTCTGTCGTTCTAACTCATCGCCCGTGACGGGCGAGAAGACACGGCCAGACGGGTAGTTTGACTGGGGCGGTCGCCTCCTAAATTGTAACGGAGGCGCTCAAAGATCGGCTCAAGCGGATTGGAAACCCGCTGTGGAGTGCAAGAGCATAAGCCGGTTTGACTGTGAGACTTACAAGTCGAGCAGGAACGAAAGTTGGATCTAGTGATCCGGTGGTCCCGCGTGGAAGGGCCATCGCTCAACGGATAAAAGGTACGCCGGGGATAACAGGCTGATCTAAGCCAAGAGTTCACATCGACGCTTAGGTTTGGCACCTCGATGTCGGCTCATCGCATCCTGGGGCTGTAGAAGGTCCCAAGGGTTAGGCTGTTCGCCTATTAAAGCGGTACGTGAGCTGGGTTCAGAACGTCGCGAGACAGTTCGGTCCCTATCTGGTGTGGGCGCAGGAGAATTGCAGGGAGTTGTCCCTAGTACGAGAGGACCGGGATGAACAGACCTCTTGTGTACCAGCTGTCCCGCCAGGGGCACCGCTGGGTAGCGAAGTCTGGTAGAGATAATTGCTGAATGCATCTAAGCAAGAAGCTCGCCCTAAGATAAGTTCTCCCAAGACAATAAAGTCTAAGAAGGGCAGTCGAAGACTACGACTTTGATAGGCTGGGGGTGGAAGTCCGGTAACGGATGAAGCTGACCAGTACTAATCGCCCGTTCGGCTTAATCATAAAACTTTCTCAAACCGTCTTTGAGAAAGCTTGTAACAAATCTGCAACCATCTAAACGTGGATTGCACGCCTTTGTTAACGCAGTTAGCTCGGCTCGCGCCAAGCTTGTAACGCCAGCGCTTTTAAAACTCTGTCAGCCGCTCTGCGGCGCAGATTCTGTTGTCGCTCTCGCGATCGCGGACCCTCAAACCGGTCCGCGTCGTCCGCGAGAGTCCAAGTTTCCTGGTGGTCATATCGCGAGGGTCACACCCGTTCCCATCCCGAACACGGAAGTTAAGCCTCGCCGAGCCGATGATACTGCACGGGCAACTGTGTGGGAACGTAGGTCGCCGCCGGGATTAAATTGCAAAAGGCCGCTCTGAATCGAATCAGAGCGGCCTTTTTTTGTTTCGGAATGGTTTTTCGGTGAGATGGTGAGACATCTCTTTACCCGCTAACCGGAAATGGGCAAAGCCAGCCCATCAATGTAGCTCCGCTGCGCAGTGTTCAAACTTTGCGCCGCCACCACAGGCGATCTCATCGTGCGTTCAAACGCCGACTGAAATTGCTCCATCTCCGCCCGCGTGCCCACGGTTATCCGCGCGTAAGTCGGCAGCACTGGCCATGCTCTTCCGATAAACACATTCTGCGCGGCCATCGACGTAATAAAAGATTTAGCCGGCCTTTTCGTATCCAGCAAAAAGCAATTGGACTCTGAGCGAATATACGAATATCCGTTTTTATCAAGCCATGCAAACGTCTCTTCGCGCACTGCGGTGTTAATGCTTCGCCGCTCGGCAATAATTCGCGGATCCTGCAAGCTGGCCGTAGCCGCCGCCACTGCAGTAATCGGCATCGCCCCCCACCCGCTGTAGCTTCCGATCTTCGCCAGTAGCTCGGGCCGCGCAATCGCAAACCCGCATCGCAGTCCTGCCATCCCGTACAGCTTCGAAAATGTTCGCAGCACGATCACATCTTTGTCGCCCTTCACCAAGTCGATCGCACTCGCGGCGCCGGAAAAATGGATATACGCCTCGTCGACCAGCACCACGGCATCCTTTGGCTTGTTGACGAGCGCAAATTCCACGTCCGCATGGCTGGTCAATGTTCCCGAGGGATTGTTCGGATTGCAGATATAAAAGAGTCCCGCATCCGGCGCAGCGGCGAGCATCGCTTTCACGTCGTGCGCATAACTGGCTGTCAGCGGCACTTTCACGACGCGCGCGCCGCTATGTTTCGCGGCCATCATGCCCGCTTCGTATCCCGGGTCCGCGGTGACGTAGCTTTTCGCCGGCGAGGTAAATGTCAGCACAGAAAAGTGCAGCGGGTCGCTTGATCCCGGAAACGCGCGAACGTACTCCGGCTTCAACCCTTCCGCGCTGGCAAAAGTCTTCACCAGTTCTTCCGTCAGCCACATCGAATACCGTCCGCCTTGCCCAGCAATCCCGGACACCGCCGCCCGCGCCGCCTCGCAAGGACCGAGCGGGTTCTCGTTGGCGTTGATCACCACCGCATCTTTCGGAAAAGTGTGCGCCTCTGCTGCAGCCAGCATTGGCTCGGTCACGATGCGCAGTCCTACCGCCGCCGTCGCCAATGCCGAAAGCTGCAAAAAGGATCGCCGCGAACTACAGGAAGGCTGCTCTGCTGAAACCATCATCCACCTCCGATCGCACCCACAATCTATATGTTTTCATTGCCACATCGCCATCTCTGAATTTCGTTTCGGGCCGTGACCAGACTTTTCAGCGGCCGGGAATATCGCAAAGAGATGCGCAAGCGAGGCGCTCTCGCTGCGCATCTCCGCGTATTGCTCTAGAAAATAACCTTCAACGCCAGCTGCATGTTAAACGCTTCGCCCGGTCCGATACCCGGCGCACCGTTGTAGTCGCCGATAGTGTCGCTGGAAATCCCGAACCCTCCGCCGAGACCGCCGCTGGGCGGCGCCAGGTTTATACGGTTAAATAAATTGAAAAGCTCGATTCGGAACTGCACGTTGATCCGCTCGGTGACCCTCGTGTTTTTGACTACGGAAAAATCCACGTCAGCGAATCCAGGCCCGTAATAACCGTTGCGGGAACTATCTCCAAAAGTTCCCGGCGACGGATTTGCGAACGCCGCGGGATTCACCCACGTCACGCCGGTCTTGTTGAAAGCATGGGATATACCGGCAAACGGATTGCCGATGACGTTCGCGCGTTGTTCTCCTTCTCCCGTGCCCGTGGTATCGGTCGACGAAAACACCGTGAAAGGCTGTCCAGTATGCAGAGAGACTAAACTGCTCAATTCCCACCCATTTCGCAGCAGTCTCCAGCTCGACGCCGTGGGCAGATCGTACGTGATTAGGCCTGTGAAGTTGTGCCGCGTATCGAAATCGCTGTTGCCATAATCGGCCAGCAGGTTGAAGTTGTTCTGCGGCAGCGTCCCGCGATAAGCCGTCATGTCATCGAGAGCGTGCGCCCAGGTGTAGGTAAATTGCGCCGTAAGCCGGTGCCATTCGCGGACCTTCAGGCTGGCTTGCAGCGAGTTGTAATTGGAGTTCCCATCGCTTTCGATCTCGTTGATAAAACCGAAGTCAGGGAATCGACTGAAATACGGTCGGCTCGCTTGCAAGGCCGCCTGTGCCGCCGCCGTCTGTGCGGGCGTGGTAGCGTTGAACAGATTGTTCGCCAGCACTGGTGAGACTGCTTCTTGGTTGATGTCGTCCGTGGTGAGCAGTCGGTGAGCCGCGCTGCCCACGTATCCGACTTGCAGGAGCAGGGACTTGCCAAGGCCCTTCTCGATGTTCAGGTTGTAGTTGTAGTTGTACGCATTCTTGAAATTCTGGTTGACGGAAAAAATATTATAGATCTGTCCGCATCCATTGCCGGTCGGGCAAACCGTACCGCCAGCTGGGAAAATAGCTTGGTTGGCAACGATACCGGGAGTCGCATAGGTGATCGGTCCAACGGTGTCTACTGGGCTAGGCCCAGCCGGGTTTCCTTCTAGTCCGTTCGGCGCACCATTGTTCGGCCGATTGTCCAAAAAAGGATTCAGGTTGGGCGTATCAAAGTAGATTCCGAAACCGCCACGCACCACCAAGTCCCCACTCTCTCTCGGTTTATAGGCAAATCCGAGCCTGGGCGAAAAATTCTTGTAGTCCGGCGGATAGACATGTGCCAGGCCGGCACCTTGGAACACCAACCCACCCTTGCTGGGATCAAATACCGAGAGGTCCTGTTTGCCATCATGTAACGGACCTTCATAATCCCAGCGCAGTCCATAATTCACAGTGAGTTTTCGATTCACTTGCCAAGCATCCTGGGCGAATAGCGCGAAGGTCTTAACGAACACCAAGCGCGTGGGGTTTCCCAATGCGATGCTGGTCTCTGAAGGATTAAAATACCCCGCCAGGAAATCAGCTAGACTCCTCACGTTGTTGTCCGTTATCGTAGCGTCGTTAGCCCACGGCCCTTGCGAGCCATCGAAGGTGAACTTTCCCAAAGCGTGGCGGTGATAGAACTCCTCGAGCTGCGCCCGCCGGAATTCTCCCCCGAACCGAAATTGATGCTTGCCGACCGTGTAGGACACGACGTCTGTCAAGTGCCCGGTTATATCCTCGCGGCCTTCCGGGGGCGTTTGTCCAACGCCGTCGAATCCGCTAATTTCGATGTTCGGAGCGCCGGTGAGGCCAGTGGCGTCAAAACCGGGCGAGAGCAACAATCCGTATTGTGAGACAACGAAACCATTATTTTCATCGCTGAATTTTTGGTGAAAGTAGTTCACGCCCGCCAGCAGTTCATTGCTAAGGTTCGGCGTCAACACGGAATTCCAGGCCAGGGCATAGTTGGAGACGTGGATCGGAGCGACTTCATAGTAATACTTCAGTTCGGAAGCGGCTTCAGCAAGCGCCGAGCCACCGACCGGCGCGACTTGATTTCCTTGGCCTGAGAAGTAGTGGAAAGATAGAGTGTTCTTGTCGTTGATTTTGTAATCTATCTTGCCCAGTCCGTTATAGCTGTAGCCGAATTCGGGGTTCGGGCTGCTGTAGTTGTTCGGCACGGCAACGCCAGTCAGAGCGAAGCTCGGCCAGAGGTTGGTCAAAAGGGCCGCGCTCACCGGATTTTCAGTGACTCCGTATTTCGCCAGCACCGCCAACGCTTCCGTCTGGTACGCCGCCGACGGTTCGGTTGCGAGGCCCGGCAGGCCGATCGTGAAACGCTGCTTCTCGAAGGTCAAAAAATAAAACAACTTATCTTTCAGAATCGGACCGCCAACAGAGAACCCGTAATTGTAGTTGCGATTCTCTTTCTTGGAGGCGACAAACGGGGACGCGGCTGCGAAAGCCTCGTTACGGAAATACGCGTATGCGGATCCGTGAATGGTATTGCCGCCAGATTTCAGTGCCAAATCCACGGTCCCGCCGGGATTCCGGCCAGATTCCGGCGCTGCCTGTGTTTGCACGGAAAACTCATCGACGGAGTCGATTGGCAGAATAATTCCCGCGATGCCGGAGACCCCGCCTTGATTTACGGCCGGAATGTTATGCCACAGATCATTGTTATCGACGCCGTCGATCTGCCAGTTCACTTGATTCGCCCGCGTTCCGTTCAGAGAGCCATAACCTCCCGCGGAGTATCCGCCGTATCCAGGCACCAATTGAATAAGCTGCGTAAAGTCTCGTCCGTTTTGCGGCATGGCTTGCAAATCGTTGCCGCTTACCAACGTGGTTTGCGTCTCCGTCGTCGTGTCGAGGGAAAGCGCCGCGGCCGAGACTTCCACCGTAGTGGCTTGTTGAGACAAGGTTAGCTTGGCGGACAGTGTGTAGATTGCTCCCTGTTGCACTAATATTTTGTCGATGACCAAAGTCGGAAAGCCCGCAGCAGTCACGGTCACTGTGTAGGTTCCGATGTCCAGATCTTGAAACGCGAAAAGCCCGTCGCTGGTGCTTATCGCTTCATGAGCCACCCCAGTCGCGTTCTCTGTGGCCTTTACGTGCGCATTGGGCACACTTGCGCCAGAAGGATCGGTCACTGTACCGTTGATGGCGCCGCGAAAAGTCTGCGCCTTGGCGTTAAGCGTGAAAAGCAGAATCAGCAACATCGCAAAAAAAGTGAAAAATGTCCGTTTCATGTAGCACCTCGCAATCGAATTTGGACACACACCTACAACAGAGCTGAGGACCCTCAGCTTGGATTGACCGATAAAAAAGTTCCGCATCCGCGCACGGCGCGGCGCGAACTTCTATCTACTGGCTGGTTGTTTCAGAAATTTCTAAGGGCAACAACACGCTTCCGGCATAACTCACCCCGTTGCCGTGGATTCATTTTGCGGAAAGAAAAATATCTCCCTGCCAAAATGGTTTGGTTGGCGGTTATGCTGCCTGCGTCGCGCGGTACTGTCAAAGTTATTTAACGCATCGCTTAAATCGGCAATTGTGATTGCCCGTTCCGCGCTGCTGCTGTGCAGCCAAGCAACCTCGCGAAATCTTGCCGCTTTCCTTTGCGGCGCGCGCCGCGCCCGTGCGAGATGTCGCGCTCGTCATCCTCCGCCAGCACCTCACCCTATGCTCATCTCCGGCCGCACCTCAATGCTCCCAAACCTCGCCATGGGAATTTTTCCCGCAATCTCCACCGCCTCCTCCATATCCCGCGCTTCAATAAATATGAATCCGCCCAGCACCTCTTTTGTCTCCGCAAACGGACCATCCTTCACCGAGATCTTGGCGTCCCGGCGGCGCACTGTTTTTGCCGTCTTCGGCCACTGCAGCGCCGACGCTGCGATAAAGTGCCCGCCTTTCCGGAGCTCCTCGTTGTAATTGAGCGAAACGCGATTCAACTCCGCCCCTTCACTCCGAGACAGCCCCTCCATCGCTTTCGGCTCAAAATACACAGCACACAGAAATTTCATAAAGTTCTCCTCACGCCAAGGTCGCGGACAAAAGGAACCGCCTGCTTATGCGTCGAACGATAGCGCTCTAAATCGACATTTCACCACATCGGCCAGCAACCCCTGGACGAGTGGATCGGCCCGTGCATCAGGAAGTTCCAAACGTTTAGCCTGCACGCAATATCGCGTATCCCTTTTAGTTTCTTGCGACTGCGCACGTTTTGCAAAGAACGCCCGGGGTGCGGTACGCATTTCGCGCTACTATGGCATCCCAACTATCACGCAGGAAGTTAGCCCTAGGAGAAAACCATGGATGTGTTTAGAAAAGGCCGCAACGATGACGAACCCGCGTTCACGCTGCGGCCGGCGATTCCCGGACTAAAAGGCATCGTCATCGGCATCGCCGTGCTGATCGGCGCGGTGATTTTGTTTTCCTTGCTGTTGCGCGTCACGCGCATTGAAGCGGGGCACGTTGGCGTCGAAATTAATTTGGCCGGACAGCAGCGCGGCGCTTCAGAAATTCCCATTCGCACCGGCTGGGTCCTTTATTCGCCGCTGACCACCCAGATCATCGAATTTCCCACCTACGTGCAGACGGTGAAATGGACGAAAGACGTGAATGAAGGGCATCCAATCAACGAAGAGATGGGTTTCAACTCCAAGGAAGGCATGGAAATCTTCGTAGATGTATCCCTGTCCTACGCCATCGAACCGTCCAAGGTGCCCGATTTTTATGTGAAATATCGCGTCGATGATCTCGATCGCTTTACACACGGAATTTTGCGGGATATCGTGCGCAACTCGCTCAACGAAGTGGCCTCCACCTACGTGGTGGAAGATATTTACGGCGAGAAAAAAGCTGCTTTTCTCAACCAAGTGGAAGCCATGATTCAGTCCAAGCTCACCCCGGTGGGGGTCGGTGTGCAGCAGTTTGGGTTCATCGGCGCGCCGCGGGTTCCAACGGTGATCGCCACCGCCATTACCGCGAAGGCCCAGGCCATTCAGCAGGCCGAGCGTGCGCGAAACGAACTGGCCACCACGCAAGCGGAAGCTGCCAAGAAAATCGCGGAAGCCGAAGGCGACGCCAAGTCTCAAGTCACGCGTGCGCAAGGCGAAGCGGATTCCAACCGAATCCGTCAGGCCTCGCTGACGCCGCAGTTGCTCGAATTGCGGCGCCTCGAAAATGCCAAGTCGCTGATCGATAAATGGGACGGGCGGCTGCCATCGGTGCAATCAGGGCAAGGCGGCATGATTCTGCAGTTGCCGAAGCCCGAATAACGTCGCGGCGGAACGAGGTCATCAGCGTGAGTGAAGCAGCGAAGACACCGCCGGTAGTTCTCATTACCGGCGCCACGGATGGCTTAGGACGAGCGGCGGCGCTCGTGCTCGCCGAAAACGGCTATCGCGTATTTGCCGCAGGACGCTCCTCGGAAAAGCGTTTGCAACTCGACGCCATTGCGCGCGAGAGGAAATTGCCGCTCGAAACTCTGGAGCTCGACGTTTGCGATGACCTTTCGGTGCAGAAAGGAGTGTCCGCGGTGCTCGCCAGAGCCGGCGCCATCGATGTGCTGATCAACAACGCCGGCGTGGTTTATATTGCCACCGTGGAAGAAATGACCATGGCGGATTGGCGCAGCCAGTTTGAGACGAACTTTTTTGGCCTGATTCGCGTGACGCAAGCGGTCCTGCCGCACATGCGGGAGCGCCGCAAGGGCCGCATCGTGATGATGAGTTCGGTGGCCGGCCTGGTCACGCCGCCGACCTACGGCCCCTACAGCGCCACGAAACATGCCGTCGAAGCGGTCAGCAACGCGTTGCGCCACGAACTTTATCCGTTTGGAATTTCCACGGTGTTGATTGAGCCGGGATATATTGCTACGGGAATTCAACAAGCCGCGGCGGAACTCTCCAAAGCGTATGCGGAAAAAATGACTTCCGGTCCTTACGCGGGAGTTTACGGGCCGGCGCGTCGTGCGGCCAACGACACACGGGCAAAATCCGGAACGTCGGCCGAGGATTGCGCGCGCGTCATCCTTCGCGCCGTCGAGGCGAAAAGCCCGAAAGCGCGCTACGGCGTGACCCCGTTGGCCGCCGTCGCGAAATGGAGCAAGCGGCTGTTGCCGGACCGTTTGCAGGACGCTCTGATCCGGAAGGTTTCCGGCATCAAGCGCGATACCGCGAGCTAAAGGATTTTGCGCGAGGCTCGGGCAGCGCGAACGCGCCATCCTCGAACGGAAGCCTGTTCTATGGATTCGAAATCTGGAACGACAAACTGTTTTCGCGTTCGGCTTGCCACTGTTTGGACCACGCATCGTGCACCGGGCTTTCCGCGTAGTCCGCGGCGGCGTCCGGGCTGGTGAATTCGATGGCGTAAACGCCGCTGAACTCCTTGATCTGGTTGCGCTCGGTTTTCAACCAAATATTCTTGATGCCGGGAATTTTGGCGGCCATGTCCTTGATGCCGCTGATGGCGATGTCGCGGTCGTTGTTCGAGACATTGTCGCGGAATTTATAGATCACCACGTGCAGCACGGTTTTCGGCTGCCCAAAGTGATTTACGGCCGCGGCGGAACGGGCATGCAATTGTCCGGCGGTGAGGCCCGCGAAAAATAACGCTGCGCCCGCCGCTATTCGCGAGGCGTGTAGTTTGCTGAAAGTCATGCGGAGTCTCCCGTGGCGACGAAGTGGTGATCGGCTAACATATAAGTCTAGCGAAAAATGAGACGGAAGAACCGGGAATCTGATTCGCCGCAAGATCGATGGGCAGGATTCTTACTGGAGCGCGGATGAAAATTCTTAGGAAGCAGCTTTGCGTGCCGCTCGTGCTGGCCATGGGAATTGTCCGTGCCGCGGGAGCGCAGCAAACGGTGCCGGCGAGTCCGCTGGCGCACGATATTTTCAAACAGTTGATCGAAGTGAATACCACCGATTCGGCGGGCAATGTCACGACGGCGGCGGAAGCGATGGCCAGGCGGCTGCGCGACGCGGGATTTCCCGAAAAAGACATCATGGTTGCCGGGCCAAACGAGCGAAAGAAAAATCTGGTGGTGCGCATTCACGGCTCCGGAAAGCGCAAGGCCATTTTGTTTATCGGGCACCTCGATGTGGTGGAGGCGCGGCGCGAGGATTGGACGACCGATCCATTCGAGCTCGTTGAAAAGGAGGGATTCTTTTACGGGCGCGGCAGCGGCGACATGAAAGAAGGTGACGCCATGCTGATCGCCAATTTTATCCGCTTGCGAAAGGAGCATTACGTTCCCGACCGCGACCTGATCGTCGCGCTCACGGCGGACGAGGAAGGCGGCGACTTCAACGGCATCGACTGGCTGGTGAAAGAACACCGCGAGTGGATCGATGCGGAATATTGCATCAACCTGGACGGCGGCGAATTTGACAAGAAGGGCGCGAAGAAATTGCAAGCCGCCATACAAACCAGCGAGAAGGTGTACGCGGACTTTCAGCTGGAATCGCTCAATCCCGGCGGCCACAGTTCCTTACCCAGTCCGGACAACGCGATTTACCATCTGGCGGGAGCGCTGGTGCGGCTGCAAAACTTTGATTTTCCGTGGCACATGGATGAAACCACGCGCAGGTATTTTCGCGAATCGGCGCGCCAAATGACGGGCCAGGAAGCCGCGGATCTTGTCGCCGTGGCCGCGGAACCTCCGGACCAGGCGGCCATCGAGCGGCTTTCCCAGGATCCTTATTACAATTCGCTGCTGCGAACCACGTGCGTGGCGACGATGCTGACGGGCGGCCACGCGGCAAACGCGCTGCCGCAGATGGCCCGCGCGAATGTGAATTGCAGGATTTTTCCAGGGGAAGATCCGGCCGAGGTGCACAAGACGCTCGAAAAGGTCGTGGGCGATCCCAAAGTAACGGTGAAATTTGTGGAGCAGAAAGCCGCCGACGGCAGCATTGTTCCCGTGGTGAACGTGCCCGCGTCACCGCTGTTGCCGGAGGTTACCGCCGCGATGGAAAAAGTGCTGGCGGCCAGCTGGCCGGGAGTGCCGTGGGTGCCGACCATGTCGACCGGGGCCAGCGACGGCAAGATTCTGCGCATCGCGGGAATGCCTACCTATGGAATCTCCTGCATGTTTTACGAAGTGGGAGAAAACCGTGCGCACGGACGAGACGAACGCATCGGCGTGCAGGATTTTTACGATGGCGTCGAATTCAACTACAAACTGATGCTCGCGCTGTCGTCCGGGAAATAGTCACGCGTTCCGGCTACGAACCGGCGACTCGCAGATATTCGAGAGCGGCCAGTTCTTTCCAGCCGTCGCCCTGTTTTTCCGACAACGCCCACCGGTAGTCGTCCTTGGTCTTGCGCGTTACCGTTACCCGAAGATCGGACAGCTGGCCTTCGAAATCCTCGCCGCGGAACGAAATGAGCCATTGGTCGCCGGCGACCTCGACGGGCCCTTCGATTACCGCGTTGTGCGCATCCATGTACCAGATGGCCAGATGGTTCTGCGCCGGATTCCAGAAAAAATTGCCGTCGTAGGTTTTTGCGACGCCCTTATCGAAGACGAAGTGCGTGGTGAAACGAATGTAGGCGTTGTTATCCGACCACTGATAGCGCGTTTCAATGCGTTGCATTCCCGGGCCGAGCTTCGTGGCGTCGGCGGTCCACACGCCGCCGATCACCCAGCCGAGCGCGTCAATGGGTCTCGGCGGAGGCGCCGTCTTTGCGGTGCTCTCGCTGGTGTTCGGCTTTGCGGCGGGCGCCGCGCTCTTTGCCGCGTCCTGCCTCCGGCCGCTTGGCAAAGCAACACTGATAAAACTCGCCAGGATCACTACGACCGGGCAAAGCAGTTTCATGGTTCCACCTCGATGACGCTTTGCCTGGAATGGTCGACTGAAGACGTGGGCGGTGTCAAATATTCTGGCTGCGGGGTGCGGCGCGTTGCGGAATCGGTTCGTGGCTGGCGCTGTACACCGGAAACAGAAAAGCCCGGTGAGGTGGTTGCCTCACCGGGCGCGGAGTTCCGATGGCTTGCAATAAATTATTGCGGATTCGCGGGGGCCGGATCGCCGGGCTTGGCGTTGGGGTCCGCGGGTGCAACCGCGCTAGCGGCTATGGGTTTGGCGGCATCGCTGCCATAGCGGGTCAGATACGGCATGAACGGGGTCACTTCGAACGGCATTTTCTCGCGTTCAGCAACCGTTCCGACGGGTTTGCTCTTGATGAGTTCAAGTTTATCGTTCCAGGGATCGAGCTTGACGCGTCCGCCGAGGGGCAGCGCCGCGATGAGCTGCGGATTCTGCTTCTGGTCGACGGGCGTGGTCGATTTGAGGTCGGCGATGACCGGAACGCGATTGCCCAAGTGCGCGCTGATAAGGTTGGGAATTTCCTTTTGGCGCGTTTCGAGCGCGGAAAGAAACAAGCCAGCGTTGCCCAGTTGGTTTTTGTACGGCGAGTTGTTCAGCAGCTGAATGGCTTTTTCGCTGGCGGCATGTTCTTCCTCAGGAGTGCGCTGGAAGCCGAAATGCCGGAAAGTATCTTTTTCGTCCACAATAATCTGGTCGAAGAAAGCGTACGTGGAGTCCATGCGATGGCCGAGCACGATGTGGCCGAGTTCGTGGGCCAGGATGGCGGCGAGACTGGCTTCGTCTGGCAGCACGTCGACCAGGCCGCGGCTTAACACAATGGTGTGGCCGACGGTGTAAGACTCGAGCGTGGAAGTCATCATCACGCGGCAACGCGCATCTGGTTCGATGTCGAGATTGTTGGTCACTTCGAGGTTATTGACGACGGTCTCGAGAACCTTGTCGACTTCGCCCTTGGGCGCGATCAAGCCAAGGCGCTGCAACCGATCGATGACATTATCTTCCGCCTGGCGATCCCAGGAACGCTGCGCTTGCACGGGAGTCAGGTCGTTGGCGGTCTTGGTGTCGTCCTGGACCGGAGTCTCCACGAGAATCTTGCTGAGTTCCTGCTCTTCGGCGGATTTGCCGAGGTTGTAGCCCCAGAGCCGGGTCTGCGCCTTGAAGTCCAGTTTCTTGGTCAGCGCGTAGTGCAGATCCTTTTCTTCGCTATACACGAAGGAGGGGAGCCACAGGCCAGGCTGGACGTTGGTGCGCCAGCTGTCGAAGTGGAAATAGAAGCTGGTGTGCCCGCCGCCGCCATAACCACCGTTGAAGCGCACGACGTTATAGTCCTGATCTTCCACCCAGATGCGGCCCTTGAAGCGGCCTTTGCCGCTTTTTTCCTTGGGGGTGACGTCAAAAACCAGGCAGCGCACTTCGCCCAGGAATTCGCGGCGAACGTAATCGAAGTTATAATGCTGCTTATCAAAGCCGTTGGTGTCGATGAAAATCATCTGCAAGAACCCGTCCGGCAGGAACTGCATGCCGAAGGAAAAGAAATTGCCGACGGTCGTGAAGAGTTTCTTGCCCTTCGAAGCGGTATCGTTCAACGACACGAGCTGCATGCCTTTGGCGAAATCCGCGCGACCTATGAAATATTTGTCGCCGGCGGGAACGAAGCCGAGATCCTTGTCCGGCTTAAGATTCTGAATATAAGTTTCGACGAGCGGAGAAAAGCTGCGAATTTGAGCGTCTACTTTATTTTCGTTGGCGATGACGCGATCGACCACCTCATCCATGGTCTTGGGCGTCGGAGCAATCTGCTGATAGGTCGCCGGAGGCTGTTGCGCCGGTTGTTGCGCGGCGCTAGCGAGCCCGCTGAGAGCTAGCAAGATCGCCGACGTGAATACCTTACCCTTACCCATTTTCATTCTCCCCTCAGTACGCCAAGCGGAATTCAATCCGCACGCGGGCTGGAAAATCCACCTGCTGACCTTCGCGCTTTGCTGGCTTAAACTTAATTTGTTGCGCTGCACGAACGGCCGCTTCATCGAGTCCGTGGCCGAGGCCCCTGACGACATTGTTTACATGCACCGTGCCGTCAGCTTGAAACACCAAGTCGATAACCACATCTCCTTCGAGGCGCAGGCTGCGTCCCTCGGCGGTATACTCTGGCCGCGGTTTCTCGAGGATATCCACCTGCGTGGTAGTTCCTTCCGTGGGCGCGGCTTTTTTCTTGGGAGCTTCGGCAGCCACGGTCTGATCGCCAAAGCCACTCGATTGAATGGATCCGCGCTTTCCCCCACCCTGTGGTGGGTTGGCAATACTGTTGCCAAATCCCGTGCTGGCCACCGTGCCGCGAATGCCTTTGTCGCCCGCCGTGCCGTTGCCGTAGCCGGGCCCGCCCGGCAATGCGGGAGACCCCTGGCGGTTCACCATGTTGGATTTATTCGGATCGCCTTTGCCTGGCAACCCGTTAGGATCGCCGAAACCGCCCGTTTGCACCTTGTCGATCGGGGCTTTTACCGTGGCTGGTGCGGCGCTTCCCGAATTCATGTTGTTAAGTTTCACGTCTTCCTTGGGCCGTTTGGGCTGATTCGAAGTCGTGTCGATCCGGGCAGCCTCGAGGACGGGCGCCAATTCGGGAGCTTTCACATCGATCTTTTCAATTTTGGGCTGATTCGCCTTGGGGGTAACGAAGACGTGCTGCTGCTTGGGATTCAATTTCACAGGCTCGACGACTGCGGGAGCCGGCGGCGGCGTAACTTTGGGTTCGCGCATCTTGGGCGGCGGTGGAGGAGGCGGCGCCACGGGAATTTCCACGACGGGACGCGCGAGTTCAATGATGTCGTAGTGCAGCGCGGTGCGCATGCGTTCCGGATAAAGAAGTGGAACCATCAGCACGCAGCCGACGAAGACGATTTGCGCGAGGGCGCTGATGCCGATTCGGCCCCAGCGTGGTTTACCTTCGGGCAAGAGAGCCAGACGAGCGGAAACCGGCTTAGTGCCGATGGTGCGCTTCCAAGCTTCAGGGTCCGAAGGACGACGCCTTTCGCCGGCAAAGCCGACACCCAACGTCGATTTCGTAACTGGATCTGCAAGCATCGTTGTCATCCGCGACCGCCTAAATTTTTTCCGTCCTCGTCGAACGGTCGAGAGGGACGGGCTCTCGTCCGCCTAGCTCGCTCGTGAGCCGTAGGACGCGCTCTGGCAGTACCAGAGTACTGGCGAGAATTCCGAAGCCTAATAGGACTTTCGTACTAAGGACGCGAAGTCGCTAATGCTCCCGAAAGCGCAATTCTGCGCTACCCGATTGTCTTAACCCGACGAGGCGGTTTCTGTTGCACCAGGCTGGGAGCGCAACACTCTAATAAGATACTCTAGAGGCCAGGTTGGTTGCGCCTGGTTTCGTCTGAGGTTGCCTGGAATGAGAACCGCCGGGGATACCGTAAATACCTTAGACCTAGGACAGTGCTTGCCTGGACGTGGTACAGGGCGCAGTTTGGCAGCGGTATCGCCTTATTTGCAAAATGCCTGGTGAACAAAAAAATCTAAGCGAGATTCGCGCTGCTGCGATTGTCGCGCTGTTGAAGCAGCGATGGAATGTTGTTGAAACGCTGTTTGCGCAGGCCGGTGCCGCGCGTTTTGCGTTCACTCCGCAGCGGTTTGCCGTTGAACTGGCGCGCAGCGCGGCGTCCCGTTTCAAGTTGCAAACGCCATCCTCGACGGAACTCGAAGAATATTTGAGCGCGCTGCACCTTGCGGATTTCGCTTTGGCGTGCGCCTGTGTCGAAGGTGCGGAACCGGCTTGGGAATTTTTTGTCGGCAACTATCGCGGGTATCTACGGAGTTGCGCCGCAGCGATTCTAAGGCGCGGGGGAGACGCACCCGAAGCGCGGGAACTTGCCGATTCTTTGTTTGCGGAATTGTATGGACTGGCGGACGGGCGGCGCGGCGCCGGGTCGCTATTCCGCTATTTTCATGGACGAAGTTCGCTGAAAACGTGGCTACGCGCAGTACTCGCGCAGCGGCATATTGATGCCATCCGGGCCTCGCGGAAATGCGAATCGCTGGACGCGGCGGACGGCGCAGGGCAACTCCCGGATGGCCGTTCCCGGGCCGAGATTGATCATCGCCGCAAAGATTCGCTCGGCCCGCTGGCCGCTCCCGCAGATCCCTATCGTGAGAAATATGTTGCGCGGTTTTGCAGCGCGTTGTGCGAGGCCCTGCAAAAACTGACCCTCGCCGACTCTCAGCGGATCAGACGATATTACGCGGAAGAAAAAACGCTGGCCGAGGTTGGAGTGCTGGGTGCGGAACATGAATCGAGCGTGTCGAGAAACCTCGAGCGGATTCGGCGCGAATTGCGGGAACGCGTGGAAGAGACATTGCGGCAAGACCTGCCGCGCGCGGACGCCATGGGACGCGATGCTGAGGTGCAGCGTACCCCAGAGCGTGGACTGAGCGAAGCGCAGATTGCACTATGTTTCGAATATGCGACGGAAGATGCGCCGATCGACTTCAATTTGCTTTTCCCTACCGGAAGCGAGGGGAGTACGCAGCGCGAGGCGGGGAGGAAAGATTCGTGATGTGCCGCGCGGAGTTCGTGTGTTTGAAGGGCGACTGCAAGAAGAGCCGCGGAATTCGTTCTATTCAAGGTAAAGGCTATGGCTACTGACGAACGCGACGCGATGTTTGAAAAAGCCCTGGCGCGGCAATTGCGCGGCGGTGCGTCTGGAGACTTGCAAGGAGCGACGGCAAACTGTCCGGACGCGGAAATTCTTGGCGCTTATCATGAGCAAAGCCTGACGGCAGCGGAGATGGCGGAATGCGCAAAGCATATTCCGGAATGCGCGCGTTGCCAGGAGATTTTATCGCAGCTCGAAGCCACCGACGAAGTATCGATGGGGACGAGCGTGGATGAGGACGGGAAGCAGGCACGCGAGTTGCGGGCGCCGCCCATGGCGATGCCCCGAGCGAAGCAGGCTTCACGCCGGGCGACGCGGTATTGGGCTGCGCCGCTCGGGGCCATCGCCGCGGGCCTCATGGTGTGGCTCGGCGTGAACTACGAGAAGGGAGCGCATACAAATCAGAAGGCAGCGGTGGAAGTGGCGCAGAATCGTGAGTCCGCGCCGATCGAGGAAAAGAAAGCGCCGGCCGCGGCTTCGGCAATGGACTCGGCCGGAAGCGCATTGCGCGAAGGTGACGCAAGGTCGCGCGGTGATCTGGTGGCGCAGAAGCAGGAATCGACGGGACGAGACGAAAAATCGCTGGCAAAAGAGTTGCCCGCGGCGAATTCGAGACTCCGGACGCCACGGATGGTAGCGCCGGCCAGCCCGTCGCCGAGAGTGGAAGCAAGGGGCGGTGTCGGAGGCGGCATCGGGGGCGGGGTTGCGTCTGGCTCTGGTGCCGGCGCCGCGACGGGTAGCGCCGGGGCAAAGATCGTTCCGCCGGCGGCAGCGACGGAATCGGTCGAAGTGACGGCGGCAGCGCCTCCCCAGAATGGCGCAACGGATGCTGCTCCGAAACCGGCGGCGCCGCCAGCCGTGCCTTCCGTAACCCAGACGGTAACGGTCGAGAGCGCGGCGGCGCCGGTAGCACAAGCCGGGGCCGGGGAAATCATGGCCGATACCCACACCGTGCAATCGCTGCCCAACGTCGGGCGCAACGTTTCGGATTTGATGCTACTCACTCCGGGTGTGCTGGCGATTTCCGCGCCCGGTGGGAATACTCTGTGGCGCGTGGGCCACGGCGGAAGCGTTGAAAGTTCCAAGGACGGCGGGGCGCATTGGAAAAAACAAAAGAGCCACGTGAAGGCGGATTTGTCCGGCGGGTTTGCACCGAGCGCGGAGATTTGCTGGATTGTAGGCCCAGGAACGATTCTGCGCAGCGTGGACGGCGGAGCGCATTGGAAGAAACGAGCGTCGCCGATAGCAGGAGAGATCGCCGGGATCAGCGCGATGGATGCGCAGCACGCCACGATTTGGGATGCGAACAAGAAGAATATGTTCGTTACCGCTGACGGAGGCGTTTCCTGGAGCCCGGTTGCGCATAACTGAGTCACGGTTCCGCCTCTGATGCTTGCTGCAAGAATTTGCCGCGGACGCGTTCTAACCGAGGAAGCCAATTTTGCGGAGAGGTGAGCGACATGAGGAATGTTTCAGCCAAAAGGTGTCTCGGGATCATGAGCGGCTTGAGCGCCGTGGTGCTCGCCGCCGGCGGGGCCGCACTGCTTGCCGGCGGACGGCAAGATGCTTCCCCGCGGCAAGCACAAAAAGAGAGTGTTCAGGCAACCAGCGACGCTGCGAGCAGCCTTGCCGATCAAACCGAGCTGGCGGTGACCGTTTACAATTCTAATATCGCGCTGGTGCGCGACGTGCGCCAGCTCAACCTGCCTTCTGGCGCGTTCCGTTTGAAGTTTATGGACATTGCGGCGACCGTGAATCCGGCGACCGTGCATTTCCGCTCGTTGACCGATGCGGCGAAGCTTGCGGTGGTGGAACAAAATTACGAATACGACCTGCTGGAGCCGGCGAAATTGCTGCACAAATACGTAGGGAAAGAAATTACTTTGGAGCGCTCGTATTTTGACAACAACACCACCAAGCGCGAACAGATCAAGGCTACGCTGCTCGCGGATAACAGCGGGACGGTGTGGAAAATCGGCGACGACATCGTGACCAATCCGGCGGTAGAGAGTTATCACTTTCCGGAGGTGCCGGCGAATCTTTACGAACGGCCGACCTTGCTGATGTCGCTGGAAAATTCCGGGGCGCGCAGGCAGCAGATTGAAACGTCGTATCTGGCGGCGGGACTTACCTGGAATGCTGATTACGTTTTGACCGTGGCGCGCGATGACAAAGCTGCGGATCTCGACGGCTGGGTGACCATCGGCAACAATTGCGGAACGGCGTTTCACAACGCCAAGTTGCAGTTGGTGGCGGGTGACTTGAATCGCGTGCCGGAAGCGCGGCGCTCCCGGGTGTTGGGGCAAGTCCAAGCGGGTGTAGGAACTGCTCCCGCACCGCAGTTCCAGCAAGAGAGTTTCAGCGAATATCATTTGTATACGTTGGGACGCAAAACATCTGTCGAAGACAAGGAAACCAAGCAAATCAGCCTGCTCGAAGGAACGAACGTCCCGGTCAACAAGCTGTTCGTGGTGAACGGACAAAACTACTATTACCGTAGCCAGCAGAATCCCGGTTCGCCGATCAAAGACGCGGTGATGGTGTATTACAAATTCAAGAATGCCGAGAAGTCCGGATTGGGCATGCCGTTGCCGGCGGGAAACCTCCGCGTGTACCAAAAAGATTCGCGCGGCGGCGTGCTCTTTATTGGCGAAGACCGCATCGAACACACGCCGAAAGATGAGGATATCACTGTGCATATTGGCAACGCTTTCGACGTGGTGTCCGAGCGTAAACAGACCGACTACAAGAAGATCGATACGCATGTGTGGGAAATGGAGTACGAAATCACGCTGCGCAATCACAAGGAAACGCCGATTGTGGTAGAGGTGAACGAGCCTATCGGCGGCGATTGGGAGATGGTTTCTTCGAGCTACAAATTCACGAAAACCGCTGCTTTCGCTGCGCAATTCAACGTGCCGGTCGAAAAAGACGGGTCCGCGGTGCTGAGGTACCGCGTCCGCGCGAAATGGTAGGCGCGGGTCCTACGCGGACTCCGCTATAAAGATCATTTCCGGCGAATCGTCTTTCAACTCCGAGCGGTCGAAATCGCCCCACAACTCCATGACGCGGAAACCGCTGCGCGCCAGCAGGTGTTCGACCTCGTAGCGGAAAAAATAGCGAAAGGTAAACGCGAAAACGTTGCGGGTGGTAGTGCCATCCCCGCCGGTAACTTCAAACGCCATCTCCACATCGTTGCACTGCTCCGCGCGGTGGAAGGCGGCGATGCGCTCGCTCAGACGAACCTTGCGGCCGCCGGGCATTTCATATTCCGCGATGAAGTGTTCTTTCAGGAATTCCGGGTCGTGCATGCGCGCCGCGTCTGTTTGAAACAAATCCATGATCAGCTTGCCGCCGCGTGCGAGATGTTGACGGACGCAGCCGAGGCAGTCGAGCTGTTCCCGCACGGGCAAAAGATGCTGGAACGGACGAAAAGGAATGATGATCGACTGAAACTGCTGGCCGAGCGCAAAACGCCGCATATCTCCCGTCAGTAATGTGACGCGCTGACGCTGTTCGGGGCGCAACACGGCAACTTTTTGCGTGGCGCGCTGCAGCATTTTCTCTGAATTATCCAAGCCCGTGATTTGCTGGCCGGCCTCCGCGATGGCCAGGGTGATGCGCCCCGTGCCGCACCCGAGCTCGAGCACCGGACCGCCGTACTGCCGTACGACGTCGCGATAAAACACCACGTCCTTCTGGCGGCTGGCCACCACGGGGGAAGCGTCATAAAAATCCGCGATGACCGAATCGTAGAGCGCCGCGGTCATTCGGATGCCGGCGGGCCGTCGAGAATCGCGTCTGCTTCAATTTCCACCAGCATTTCGGGCGAAATCAGGCTGCTCACCTGCACCATGCTGGTGGCGGGGCGGATCGCGCCAAAGAATTCGCCGTGAGCGCGGCCGATTTTTTCCCACTCGGCAATATTGGTGACAAAGAGCCGCGTGCGCACCACGTCTTTCAACGACGCGCCTGCTCTGCTCAGTGCGGCCTCAATGTTTCGGATGGTTTGCACGGTCTGCGCGTAGGCATCGCCGATGCCCACAATTTTGCCGTCGGGCCCCGTGGCCGTGGTTCCCGAAACGCTGATTACACCGCCGACTTTCACCGCCCGCGAGTACCCGACGATCGGTTCCCACGCCGTTCCGCTTGAAACGTTTTCCCGCATGACATCGCTCCCGGCGCTTTTCTGCGTGGTCCGCAGGCGCATGCTAAACTAGAAAGATTATGGCACAGCCGGAATTTCGGCTGAAATGCGCCGGTCCTTGCGGAGGGCGCGGAGCTCGGGAAGTCACCATGAAATGTAACAACATTCTGGAAGCCATCGGCGGCACTCCGCTCGTGCGGCTCAACCGCATCAATGGCGATTTGCAGCCCGAGATTTACGTAAAAGCCGATTACACGAATCCCGGCGGCTCCGTAAAGGACCGCATCGGCATCACCATGATCGACGAAGCCGAAAAAAAGGGGCTGCTGAAGCCTGGCGGCACGATCATCGAAGGTACGTCCGGCAATACCGGCATGGGCTTGGCGCTGGTCGCCGCGGTGCGCGGCTATAAGATGGTCTTCACCATCACCGATAAGCAGTCCAAGGAAAAAGTGGATTTGCTGAAAGCGCTGGGCGCAGAAGTGATTGTGTGCCCGACGGCCGTGGAGCCGGAAGACCCGCGCAGCTATTATTCCGTGGCGCAAAAACTCGCGCGCGATATCCCCAATTCCTACTATCCGAACCAGTACGCCAATCCCATGAATCCGGAAGCGCATTACCGCACCACCGGGCCGGAAATTTGGGACGACAGCGAAGGCAAGATCACGCACTTCGTTTGCGGTATGGGTACCGGGGGCACCATCAGTGGCGTCGGTAAATATTTGAAGGAAAAAAATCCCGCCATCAAAATCATCGGCGTCGATCCTATCGGTTCGCTCTATTACGACTCTTTCAAAACCGGAGCGACCAGCAAAGCCAAGACCTACGTGGTCGAAGGCATCGGCGAGGATTTTTTCCCGACGACCATGAACATGAAGATTCTCGACGACGTCATCCAGGTGAATGACGAAGAGTGCTTCGTCGTGGCGCGCCGCCTCGTAAAGCTCGAAGGGCTGTTCACCGGCGGGTCCGGCGGCGGTTGTATCTCTGCGGCGCTGCGCGTTGCGAAAGACCTCGGCCCGGATGCCTTCATCGTCGCTTTCCTGCCGGACACCGGCATGCGCTACCTCAGCAAGGTGTACAACGACGAATGGATGCGCGAACGCGGCTACGTAGAGTCCGCCGTGCCCATCACCGCCGGCGATATCATCGCGGCGAAACACAAAGCCGGTAAAGTGCGTGAACTGGTGGTCGCGCGGCCGTACCAGACCGTTTTCCACGCGCTGAAAACCATGCAGGAGCAGGACATTTCGCAAATTCCCATCTTCGAGGAAAACGCGCCTATCGGCACGGTCTACGAAGATCAAATTCTTACCATGGCGCTGCAGGGCAAGGACCTGCGCAAATTGGTGGTTCGCGAAGTGATGAGCAAGCCGATGCCGCAAATCGCGCGCAACGCGCCGGTGGAGCGCATCACGTACATCTTGAGCCACGAAAATCCCGCGGTGTTCGTGGATATGGGCGGTGCGCATCTTGAAATTCTCACCAAGTACGACTTGATGAGTACCGTGGCCACGCTCATGGAGCAGAAGCGCTGACCTTCGTGGCACGCGACGAAGCATCCAGATAGGAATCAACTACCGGTGAAAATTCTCGATTTCAATGCCCTGCTCAAAGACTCCATACTCATCGCTGACGGCGCGATGGGTTCGATGCTGCATGAAGCCGTGGGCTCGCAGCGCTGTTTTGACGAAGTGAACGCCACGGAACCCGAAGCTGTCTTCCGCGTGCATCAGGCTTACATCGAGGCTGGCGCGCAAATCATCGAGACCAACACCTTCGGCGCCAACCGCTTCAAACTCGCGCCGCTCGGACTGGGCGATGAAGTACAAAAGCTGAACAGCCGCGGCGTCAAAATCGCCCGCGAAGCGCGCGAATCTGCCGCGCGTGAAGTCTTGATCGCCGGCTCGATGGGCCCGCTGGGCCTCGGCGTGCAGTCCCGCCATCCCGAGCCACACGAAATCCAGGCCATTTTTCATGAGCAAGCGCTGGCGCTCGAAGAACGCGGCGTCGATCTCTATTGTCTCGAGACTTTTTCCTACATCGAAGAGCTGTTGCTCGCCATCGATGCCATCCGCTCTTTCTCCGGCTTGCCGATCATTGCGCAGCTGACTTACGCCGAGGAAGGCACGTCGTACGGCGACATGCACCCCGCCGCCGCCGCCGCCCTGCTCAAGAACAAAAATGTGCAGGTCATCGGCGCGAATTGCACCCTGGGCCCGCAATCGCTGCTGCCGGTGCTCGGCGAACTCGCCTCGGTTGGTGACATCCGCGTCAGCGGCATGCCTAACGCCGGTTTTCCCAAGCGCGAAGGCGACCGCATCGTTTATCCAAAATCCTCGCCGGAATATTTTGCGCTGTTTGCAAAAGAGGCCGCCGCGCTTGGCGTCAGCGTTCTCGGCGGCTGCTGCGGCACGACGCCTGCGCACATTCGCGCCATGGCCGAGGCCGTTAAATCGTTGCGTCCCGCGAAGCACAGCGCGACAGCGCCCGCGACGGAAGTCATCCCAAGGACCGCGTCGAAAGCGGCGTCCGTTCCGGAGCGCGACCCCGAAAGCAAGTTCTGGAAAAAATTGCGCGCCAAGGAATTTACCGTTTGCGTCGAAATCGATCCGCCCAAGGGCATCGCGCTCGACCGCATCTACGAACAAGTCGACAAAATCATGGCCAGCGGCAAAGCCGACGCGATCGACATCAACAGCGGCGCGATGGCCCGCGTCGGCATGGACGCTTTAATCGTCGCCGGCGCCCTCGAAGCACGCGGGGTCGAAACGGTTCCGCATCTCACCACGCGCGATTTCAACATCATCGGCCTGCAAGCCATGCTGCTCGGCGCGTGGACGGTCGGCGGCGTGCGCAACATCCTCGGCATCACCGGGGATCCTCCATCGGTCGGCGATTATCCGGAAACGAGTGGCGTCTACGAAGTTGATTCCGTGGGCCTCGTAAAAATTTTGCGTCGCCTGAATCAAGGAACGGACTGGGCAGGCAAAACCCTCGGCGGCGCCACAAATTTCACCATCGGCGTCGCGCTCAATCCCGTTGCCGACGATCTCGACAACGAAATCGAGCGCTTTCACGCGAAAGTCGAAGCTGGCGCGCATTTTGCAATGACCCAGCCTCTTTTCGACCCTGAACATTGGCACGCGTTTTTGAAAAAGCTCGGCGGCCCGCCAGCCATTCCGGTGCTGATCGGCGTTTGGCCGCTGAACAGCTACAAGCAGGCGTTGCGCCTCAACAATGAAGTTCCCGGTATCCTGATTCCCGAACCGGTGCTGAAAGCCATGGAGCGGGCCGGCGCTTCCGCCAGAGATTGTGGGTTCGATGCCGCTCGCCAAATGCTGGCGTGGGCGCGCACGGAAATGGCCGGCGCTTATTTAATTCCGCCGTTTAAACGCTACGAAGAAATCCTGGAAATCCTGTAACTCTGCCATGGACGGTTCACGCCTTGTCGACGGCGGAAGTCCTTTGTCTCTGCAACGCCCGCCGCAACAGCGGGGCTAAAGCGAAGTACAGCACCGACACGATGAGCGGTGCGGCCAAACTCCACACCACAATCGCGTGCCACGTGGTCGTCCCCAGCAAGCGCATCACGGACCACACGTTTTCGTGAAGCATGGCATAAATCTGTGGGACGGAGATCGCGAGGTGCGGCGCTTGAAACAGCCGCTCCCCCAAGCGGAAGAAGGGAATCAGCAGCGCAATTTGCGCCGGATACACAAAGTAGTTCACGATCTGGATCGCCGGCAGATTCAAACCAAACGCCAGCGCCGCGATCGCGCACAAAGCGGTGGTTGACCCGAGCACGGGAAAGATCCCCAACGTGGCTCCGAGCGCCAGGCTCAACGCCATTTTTTCCGGTGTCACCCCCTGCTTCAGGAGGTCGATGATTGGTCCCACCAGTTTGCGCTGCCAGACACTGCCACTCATGCCGTCTCCCGGCCGGCAGCGAACCCGGCGGAATCAACGCGTAAGGCACGATTGTCGGCGAGGGTCGTTGACCGTTCAGCCTCCGGCATCGGCACTCCTGAATCCGGTATCGCTGAGCTCTTTACGGTACGGCGCTCGTGTGGTCATGGACAATCCGCCAGCCATCGGGAAACCTTTGAAAGACCAGCGTAAACACCCCGCCGACGTCGCCTTTTTCCCGCTTCAGATGCCAGTGACCCAGCACGAGCTCCGCATTCGGCCCCAGGCGGCGAAACTCAAGTTGTGAAAAATCGAGTTCGCCCATGGCGGCACGGTCCGCGTAATTCTTGTGATAACGTTCGCGAACCGCTTGAAATCCACGAGTCATGCCGCTACTGCCCGAAAAGGACACGTCCGGTGAGTGCCAGTAACCCTCGAGGAACGCCTCAATATCGCCGCGGTTCCACGCATCCTGTTGAGAAGTCAGTATCTTAGCGATGGCCACGGGGTCCCCATCGCGAAGTTCGTCGCCCGGCCGCTCCCGTGCCTCGAGGTACGATTTTGCCGGCCAGATCGTCCCGCCGGCGCACAGCGCGAATCCCGCGATAAGCAGCCAGAATCGATAGCGAATGCGCGTCATCCTCTAACCCCCCGAGGCTCGAGCAGGTCAGCCGCGCTCGCCGCCTTGCTGTTGATAAACGAGTACCTTTCACAGGTTCTATGGCCCTGGTACCCCAGAGCTATTGGCCCACCCGGGTGCGCAGTCTAACATGCTCCCTAGAGGCAGTAATGTTTGCCGCCATGCTATTTGCGATCTCGATTACCGCGCTTACCCAGTTCGCGGTTTACTATTGGCGGGCGGTTCTTTCCGCCGAAGCCGCTCAGCCCATTTCCGCCGAGGTTCTGGAATCTGCTGCGGTCGCAGACGGCAGGATCACCGCCGGACACTTCGAGATTCTCGCCGAGCTTCACGACTTGACGGTGGAGTTGAGTCCTTGCAATCGCGGAATCGGCGGCGTCCGCGCGTACCACGCGGTCATTCACGCCGTTGGCCGCACGCTCGGCGCGAAATCGTCGGCGTTGGCCGCTTGGGTCGAACGCGAACGCGCTATTTGCGCCCGATACGCCGCGGTGCAGATTGACCGCCGCCTGCAGGACAACTTGGCGCTTGCGGCTTCGCTGCGCTCCTGCTAACCACGGAAAATCAATACGCCCAACGCAGTAAAACGCCGCCGGTCGTGTAGCCGGCGCCGACCGCCACGAGCAAGACCAGATCACCTTTGCGCAAGCGACCCTCACAAACGGCGTCGCGCAGTCCGAGCGGTATCGTTCCCGCCGTGGTGTTTCCAAAGCGGTCGATGTTCACCATCACCTTGGAGTCCTCAATACCCAGGCGCTCTTGCATGGCGCGAATAATCCGCAAATTTGCCTGGTGCGGCACCACCAGTGCCAGGTCCTTGCTGGTGAAGCCATTGCGCTCGAGCAGCGCCGTAGCCTGCTCGGCCATCCGCCGCACCGCGTATTTGAATACCTGGGAGCCTTCCTGGTGCACCACATGCATATTCTTGTCGACCGTCTCGTGCGTCGGCGGGTGCAGCGAGCCCCCGCCCGGCATGTACAGGAACGGTCCGCCGCTGCCGTCCACATCGTGCGCGAAATCCAGAATGCCCTCGCCGTCGGCCGCCGGTTCAAGCAGCACCGCGCCGGCGCCATCACCGAAAAGCACGCACGTCGCGCGGTCCTTGTAATCGAGAATCGTGCTCATGGCGTCGCTGCCGATCACCAACACTTTTCTGTGCGCTCCGGAACCCACGAATTGCGCGCCGACCGTCAGCGCATACGCAAAGCCCGAGCACGCCGCCGACAAATCGAAACCCCACGCTTTTTTTGCGCCAAGGCGGTCTTGCACGAGGCAAGCCATCGCTGGAAACATCATGTCCGGCGTCACGCTGGCCACCACGATCAGTTCAATGTCCGCCGCATGCGTTCCCGTTTGCGCCAATACCGCTCGCGCTGCCTCCGTCGCCAGATGCGATGTCGCCGTGCCCTTTTCAACAATGTGGCGCTCGCGGATCCCGGTTCGCGTGCGAATCCATTCGTCGTTGGTCTCCACCATTTTTTCCAGATCGGCGTTGGTGAGCACCTTCGGCGGAACGTATCCAGCCACACCGGTAATTTTGGCCGCAATGCGATGAGACATATCTCTCCTTGCTACGTAATTCTGGCGCCGCCGCAGGAAACTTTCGAGCGAAGAGGGCAGCGCCGCCCAGACGGTGAAGAAACTTCGCGCTGCGATTTTATGCGATATCGCAATGACGTGACAAGCGAACGAGCATCCGGATGCCTTCGAGGGAATGGTGTCCCTGATTCAGGTTCGGGCGTTCGCTCCTAAAATTTCGTAGCGTGATTCCAATTTCGCAGTCTTTTCTAGCATCGCCGCCACCGAACAGTATTTTTCGCCGCTGAGAGCAATCGCGCGCTTCACGGCATCTTCGTCGAGCTTGCCGCGCAAGCGATACACGAGCTCAAGCTTGGTCCACACCTGGGGAGGATCCGCCGCCCGCTCGCCTGAGCAGATCACTTCGAGCGCCTCGAGGTTCTGCCGCATTTTTTCGAGAATAATCACCACGTCGGTCGCCGTGCAGGCGCCGAGCGCAAGCAAGAGCAGCTCCATCGGCCCGCATCCGGTGTTTGAACTGCGGTCCGCATCGAGCACCAGAGCATGCCCCGAAGGGCCTTTGGCCACGAACTGCTGCTTGCCAATCCACTGGATGTCCGCCGTTTGCACCGTACCCTCCCATTTGCCTCCTGAAAAGCATAGCGCGTCCGGCCTTCCGGGGGCACCGGGGGCCTGCATGCCATCACAAAAGCTATTCACGCTATCGACGATTTCGATTGGACACCCTCTCCGCAGCGTCCTAGAGTTGCCTCGCAACACCTCCGTCCCCTCGCGAATCTTTTATTGGGCTTATGAGCCGCAGCTGCACGCGGTCCGGAAGTTGGCGCATCAAAGGTTGCGGAGAAGTGCGGAGACCACCATCTGCCACGCAAGCGGCCATTTTCCGGGCCACCTGCCGGGTTGCAGTGAGCGACTATGACAACCACGGCTATCGCAGCGCGAAATTTACGTTATTCTTCTTTTGTGAATTATCAGTTCGACAAAGCTTTTGATGAAATGTTCGAGGCTCCCGGCGTTCCGCGTTCTCACTACCGCGCCCTCCATCAGACCCTGCTCGGATTGCCCCCGGAAGAGTTGCGCAAGAGCCAGCAGGCCGCCGATCTCTCCTTTCTCCATGAAGGCATCACCTTCACCGTTTATGGCAACAAGGAAGGCACGGAAAAGATTTTTCCCAACGACCTCGTGCCACGCATCATCCTGGCGCGCGAGTGGGCCAAGATCGAGCGGGGCCTGACGCAGCGCATCACCGCCCTCAATCTTTTTTTGAAAGACATTTATAACGAAGGCAAAATCCTCAACGACGGCATCGTGCCCCGCGAACTGATTTACAGTTGCCGCCATTTCCGCCGCGAAATGCGCGGCCTCAGCGTTCCTCGGGACATTTACGTAAATATCTGCGGCACCGACCTGGTGCGCTTGCCGGACGGCAGCTTTGCCGTCCTCGAGGATAATCTGCGCGTGCCGAGCGGCGTTTCCTACATGCTGGCCAATCGTAAAGTGTTGAAGCGCGTGTTTCCCACCATGTTCCAGGACTACGGCGTCTGGCCCATCGACCATTACCCGCAGGCCCTGCTTGCCACGCTACGCAGCATGGCGCCGGACAATTGTCCCCTGCGAACCGATCCCACCGTCATTCTGCTGACGCCGGGAGTGTCCAACTCCGCCTATTTCGAACACACTTTTCTCGCGCAGCAGATGGGCGTCGAACTCGTCGAAGGCCGCGACCTCCTGGTCCACAACAACGTCGTGTACATGCGCACCACGTCCGGGCTGCGCCGCGTGGACGTCATTTACCGCCGGGTCGACGACGATTTCGTGGACCCGCTGTGCTTCCGCCGCGATTCCATTCTCGGCGTGCCTGGCCTGTTCAACGCGTATCGCGCGGGAAACGTCACGCTTGCCAACGCCATCGGTACCGGCGTTGCCGACGACAAAGCCGTCTACGCCTACGTGCCGGAAATCATTCGCTACTATCTCGGCGAAGACGCCATTCTCGAGAACGTGCAGACCTTTTTGATGACCAACGAACTTCATCGCAAGCACGTGCTCGATCACTTGGACACCATGGTCGTCAAAGCCGTCGGCGAGTCCGGCGGTTACGGCATGCTCATCGGCCCGCACAGCAGCGCCTTGCAGCGCGAAGCTTTCCGCGCGCGCATCCTGGCCGATCCGCGAAATTACATCGCGCAGCCGACCCTCGTGCTTTCTAGCGCGCCGTGCCTGATCGACGGCGAAGTGGAATCGCGGCACATCGATCTTCGTCCGTACATCCTCTTTGGCGAAAAAGTCACGCTCGTTCCGGGAGGGCTTACCCGCGTCGCGTTGCCCAAGGGTTCGCTGGTCGTGAACTCTTCGCAGGGCGGCGGCAGCAAAGATACCTGGGTGCTTCGCGAATCGCGCAAGGGTGAACTCCGCAGCATAAACGGGGCGGGATTTGAAGCCTTTGTCGCGCCGCAAGACGCCCCGGAGGACGCTCCCGTTTAATCCATGCGCCCGCCACGAAACTATTTCGTTCGATCTTTCCAACGCGACGCCGGAATGCTTTCGCGCGTCGCCGATAACCTTTACTGGATGAGCCGTTATCTCGAACGCGCCGAACACACCGCGCGCCTCGTCGATGTTGAACTGCAGCTGTGGCTCGATCAGTCTCCCGAAGCCGGCGCGGGCCGCTGGAAATTCCTGCTGGACGCTTTGCGCACCCCCGCGCCCGGCGAACACGTCAATCCCGCCAGCCTCGTGAACACCCTGGTCTTCAGCCGCTCCAACGCTTCTTCCATCGTTTCGTGCATCGCCATCGCTCGCGAAAATCTGCGCCACGTCCGTGAACAGTGCAGCTCTGAAATGTGGGAACAGCTCAACCGGCTGTACCTCGAGGTCATCGACAATCAGCCGGAAGAAGCTTGGATTCTCCGCTCGCACGGCTTTTTCCGCGCGGTGCAGGAAGGCGCGCACCTTTTTCAGGGACTCACGGATTCCACCATGAGCCACGGCGAAGGCTGGCAATATATTCAGCTCGGCCGGTACGTTGAACGCGCCGACACGCTCGCGTCGCTTACCGCGACGCATTTCCGCCGCGTTGCGCATGCGCCGGACAAAGCCGTGGAAAGCGCCGAGTACCTAGAGTGGGTCGGCTTGCTGCGCGGCTGCGGCGCTTTTGAAGCCTATTGCAAGGCGTACACCGCGGAAATCGTGCCCTTGCGTGCCGCGGAATTTTTGCTGCTGAATCCCGATTTTCCGCATTCCGTGCGCTTCGCCGTCGACCGTGTCAATGCCGCCCTGCACGTCCTCGGCGATCTCACCGAGCGCAAAGCCAAATTGCCGGTGCGCATCGCCGGACGTCTGCGCGCGCAATTGAGCTTCAGTCAAATCGAGGAAATCCTCGCCAGCGGCGCGAGCGCGTACCTTGAGAGCGTGCGCGCGGAGTGCAGCGAAATCCATGCCGCCATCCATCAGATTTATTTCGACTATCCGGTCGAGACGGAGATGGCTTCGTGAACTGCTTTTCGAGGGTTGGCCCGGTGCCGCTCGCTCCCGCGCCGCCCCGCCATCTGCAACTTTTTTCATCCCAGGTGCCATGGCCTACTCCATAAGACATCTCACCCGGTTTCAGTACGAGCCAGAGGTTCGCGAAAGTGTCATGGAAGTGCGCATGCAGCCGCGCACCGACGCGCGCCAGCGCTGCATGACCTTCTCGCTTGGCGTGCATCCGCAAGCCACCATCATGGTCTATCGCGATTTTTTCGGAAATGCCGTGCACCATTTCGATATTCCCGGCCGCACCAACATCATCGAAGTTGACGCTCACGCTATCGTAGACGTGCTTTCTCCGCCGGAAAGTTCGCGCTCCGGAACCTGGGCTGATCTCGATTCCCAGGTAGCCAAAGGCGATTTTTGGGAGATGCTCTTACCCAGCCATTTCGCGCAACCCAGCGAACTGTTGGGGAAACTGGCGCACCAGCTGCGCGTCGAGCGCCGCGGCCGCCCGTATGAATTGCTGGTCGAGCTCAACGCCGCGCTCTACGAAGAGTTTGACTACGTGCCCGAGAGCACCGATGTCGATTCGCCCATCGACCATTCTCTGGAAACGCGCCAGGGCGTCTGCCAGGATTTTGCGCATATCATGATCACCCTGGTACGCCAATTGCGCATTCCCTGCCGCTACGTCAGCGGCTATCTGTTTCATCGCGACGTGAACACCGACCGCTCGCCCGCCGGAGCCTCGCACGCGTGGATCGAAGCCTACCTTGGCGAGGCCGGCTGGACCGCTTTTGATCCCACCAATAATCTCCTCGGCGGCGAACGCCACATCCGCGTGGCGCTCGGCCGGGACTATGCCGACGTTCCGCCGACGCGCGGCGTATTCAAAGGCAAGCCGGAAAGCGAGCTCACCGTACTGGTCACGGTCTCTTCGGTGGACACCCCGGAGCCGGAAGAGCTTCCGCCCGCCACGGTGATCCGCATGAAGCCCCTGGCCGGCTCTGACGAAGTCGACTTTGAGCAGCAGCAGCAGCAACAACAGCAATAGCGATGGGAATGGTTTGCGAGGGCTTGGACCGGCCAGGAACTTTTTCTAGAGCGTCAGCTGCGCGGTCCCGCTGACGTCGCCGCTACTTCAATAATCGGATTCGGCAGCTGCCGCATCGTGCGCACAAATAATTCGACCAGCGCGCCATCGAACTGGGCGTTCGCGCAGCGCTCGAGTTCCGTCAACGCTTCGGAAGCCGGCCGCCCCTTCTTGTAGGTCCGGTCGCTGGTAATCGTGTCGTAGGCGTCCGCCACCGCGATAATGCGCGCGCCCAGCGGAATATTGTTCCCGCACAACGCTTCCGGATAACCGGAGCCATCAAAAAATTCATGGTGATGCAAAACCATCTGCCGCACGCGGGCCAGCGGCGTCAGCGGATCCAGAATCTTCGCGCCAAAAATCACGTGGGACTTCATAATTTCCCACTCTTCCGGATTGAGCGGCCCGCTCTTGTTCAGGATGGTTTCCGGTATTCCCACTTTGCCGATGTCATGCAAGATTGCGCCCAGCCGTACTTCTTCGACTTCCGCTTCGTTCATCTCCAAAGCTTCGGCGATCAACGCCGCGTACGCGGAAACTTTTTGCGAGTGCCCCTGCGTGTAGTGATCTTTCGCGTCAATGGCAAAGGCCAGCGACGTTACGGTATCGAGCACCGCTTGCGGCAATCCTTGCGTTCCGAAAGGCGTCGGCGAGGGCTTTCCGTTCGTGCTTTCCGTGGCCGCCAGCGATTCCGTGAACTGTTTCAGCCGCTGATAAATTTCCTCGAACGCTTCCGGCCCCGTCGAAAACAGCCGCTTCAGCGTCACGCCGAGATACGCTTCCAAAACATCGCGCTTCCACTTCTTCGCTTCGTTGGGATCGAAATGATCCGCCGTGGAAACCGCGTTTCCGCCTTGATGCTTTGACAAATACATCGAAGCGTCCGCCACTTGAATCAATTCTTGCGGCGACGACCCGTGCAGCGGGTAGCAGGCAATGCCAAAACTGGCGCTGATATTTTTCTCGCGCAGCAGCGGATCCGCGGAAACCCACCCGCGCAATTTGCTCGCCAGCTGCCGCGCGTGCTCCATGGTCGTTTCCGGCATCAAAATCACAAATTCATCGCCGCCGTACCGCGCCACCACATCCGAACGCCGGCAATTCGTCTCTAAGATCTGCCCCACGCGCTGCAACACCAAATCGCCTTCCAAATGTCCGTAGAAATCGTTTACAAATTTGAAGCGGTCCAGATCCATCAGCACCAGCGCAAAGGCCCGCGCCGCGCGCGTCGATCGCTTCCATTCCGCGGACAACGCTTCCATGAAGAATCGGTGCGTCTTCACGCCGGTCAATCCATCGGTAATCGCCTGTTCCTGCGCCTTCTGGAAAGACAAGGCGTTGTGCAACGCGCCGGCGATCAAATCCGCCAGCGTGCGCAGCAGCAATACTTCTTCCTCGGAAAACTCCACCGGTTGCGAAGACTCAATGTAGAGAATCCCGTGCAATTGCTCCGCATAAAACACCGGCAGCGCAATGGCCGCCGTCGAATCCCCCAGCAAAGGTTGCAGCGCCGCGTCTCCCGGGGCCGCCGCATGGTACGTCGCCAGTTGTCCGTTTCGCGCCACGCTTCCAATCAGGCCCGAATCGAGCGGAATGCGCATGCCCAGCGCCCCGCGCCGCTTCCCCGCTTCCGACTGAATCACAATTTCCCGCGTCGCGTATTCGAGAACGCCGATTCCGATGTGGTCGTACGTCAATCCCTCTTCGAGCTGCTCGGTAATTTTCGCCAGCATCTCATCCGGATTCAGCGTCGCAATCGCGTTTCGCGAAATCGTGTTCAGCAGCGACAGGTGCCGCGCCTTCGTGCGTTCTTCGCTAAACAACCGCGCATTTTCAATCGCGATGCTCGCTTCGCTCGCCAGCACGCGCATCAATTCGAGATGCCCTTCATCAAACACCCGTTCGTGATCGGAGAAAACCGCCAGCGCCCCGATCGCTTTGTCGTACGCCACCAGCGGGACTCCGCAGAAACATCCCTTGTCGCGAATCGGCTGCACGCCAAGCTTTTTCGCTTCCGCCACAAAATTTTCTCGTATCAGCACTGGCTGCCGCGTGCGGATTATATATTCCGTGATGTGATTTCCCGCCGACCGCGTCCGCCGAACCTTGCGCTGGCCGCCGATCATTTCAAGGTCGAACACCACTTCGTCGCGCGCCGCGTCAAATTCCGCGATATAAAAATTCTCCACGTCAAACAGCCGCCGCAATTCCTCCCAAATCTTCCGCAACAAGTCTTCTTTGTTCAGCGTCGAGCTGAGCGCCCGCCCAATCTCGTTCAGCACGTGCAATTCTTCAGAGCGGCGCGAAGTTTGCTGAATCAAGTAACTGTTTTCCACCGCCATGCCGATCTGATGGCCCAGCGCCAGCAACAGCCGCAGTTCCGCCGGCGTAAATCTTCGGCTATCCGGCGTTCCGAGCAGCAGCACGCCAAACGCCTGTTCTTTCGCTTGCAGGCTGATCGCCACCACGCTGCGCAATCCCTGCGCCAGCATCAGTTCGCGGAATCGCCGAATGGATTGCTCTTTTTCAAGCGCATTCAATCCATCGTCGCGCAAATCGCGGAAGCCCAGTAACCCGCCCAGCCGCGCCACCAGCCCTACCAGGTAATCGTCCAGTCCTTCGTCCTGCGCGGCGCGGCAAAAATCGTCGCTCAAACCAACCGCCACCACCGACGTCGGCCCCTGCGGATCGCCGTGATGCAGAAACAAAACTCCCGCCGGCAGCCGTACCACGCCGAGCACCCGGTCGAGGGCCTGCGACAGCATCCGTTGAATTTCGCCGCCGACAAAACTCGATGTCGCCAGATTCAGATTCGACAGCGCCAGCATGTTGCGCTCGATGCGCCTTTTCTCTTCTTCGTAAAGCGCCATCACCGTCAACATCGCCACCAGCGCCATCGGCACGCCGTACAGCGCGCGCACTTCCGTGGTGGTATGCCCGTCCGCATCGCTGAAAAAATAGTTGATTCCCAGTCGCAGCGCCGCCCACAGCACGAAGGTAATCGCCAGCAGCCGGTCCGCCAGCGTTTCTTGCCGCCGGTTTTCCCGCCAAAAAATCACCGCTACGCCGAGAAAAATAATCGTCGCGGGAAATACCAGCGGCACCAGCGTGAACCAGTGCACCGCGTTCGCTAGCGACCAGAGCCCCAGCACCGCCCCCGTCACCACTCCGGGAATCACCCACGGATTGTGTCGCGCGTACCGCTGCGCTCCCAGAAAAAAGAAGATTCCCGCAACGCAATACAGCCAGCGGTTCACTGCCTCGAGCGTATTGAGGGGCAGCGGCGCTCCGACCGCCGGTCCCACGTAGTGCAACGCCAGGCACGCCCACGCACCCATCCACAGCAGCAGATAGTTCTGCCGCTTGATGCTGTGGATGTAGGCAAAAAATATCGCCATCAGCGACGTCGTCGCCAGAAATGCCAACGCGATGATGCTGTTAGGTAGCAAAGTTACGATCGGCTCCAGCTGCAAACCGCGCTCGGCGCCTGCTGCCCATATTGCCATGACGCGCAAGCGGCAGACTCTCCGATAGTCGGCAGACGTGTATCACGGGACGCGCTGCGCCGGTCGCTTTTCGCCCGGTCACAGCCGCGCCAGTACACGAAGTAAAGTACTGTGATTATGGAGGATGGAATTTTCCGTAAGCAAGCGTACCACCGTACTGGTAGCCAAAGAGACAGCACTGCCGAGGGTAACGCTTTCCGCACACGTCCGCAGGCGTTCCCCCAGTCAACCAGCGGCGGCCCAGCTTCGTTCTGCATGATCTCCGCTCTTTTACCGCCCGCCTTTGTTCTCCTGCAGGATGTTTCCCCCATCCACCACCAGTGTTTGCCCGGTGATATACGAGGCTTCCGGCGCCGCCAGAAAGCACACCGCCGCCGCCACCTCTGCGGCCGTTCCCGCGCGTCCGACGGGGGTGTGGCGCGCCGCCGCGCGCTCGGCTTCCGTTGATGACGCCGTGGCAATCCACCCCGGAGCCACTCCATTGATGGTCACGCCAAACTCCGCATTCTCGATCGCTGCCGCTCGCATCATGCCATCCATGCCCGCTTTTGCCGCTCCGTACGCCGCCGCCCCCGCATTGCTTACGAGCGGACCCGTTACCGACGTCACGTTCACGATGCGCCCGTATCGCTGCGCAATCATGCCCGGCAACACCGCGCGCGTCATCAGGAACGCCGTGTGCAAGGTAATCGCAATTTGTGCTTGCCACGCGGCGTAGTTCGCCGCGACCAGTCGCTCCCCCAATATCTCTCGTCCGCTTTGCGCCATCCCGGCGTTATTCACCAGAATGTCGATCCGTCCCATTTCCCGCAAAACGCTTTCCAAGAGGTGCGTCACTTCGGCCTCCACCGTCAGATCCGCGGCCTCCGAAATCACCCGCCCTGCGCTCGCATCCAGTTCCTTCGCTCGCTCATGAATACGCTTGGTCGTCGACGTAATCGCCACGCGCACCCCCGCCGCCTGCAAGCGTCGCGCTACCGCAAATCCAATTCCTTCCGCACTTCCCGCTCCGGTCACGAGCGCCGTCTGTCCCTGCATTCCGCGGGCTTCCCCCGATCGTTCGCTACTCGGCTCGCTCATGGTTTTGTAGTGTATACCCACGGCCGCCCCGGCCTCCCGGCGATCCCCGTTCGACACTTAGTGAAATAAACGGCACCTCTCGGGCAACCCGTCCTTGACTCACCGAGAGGCCTGACATAAGGTTCTTGAAAACGAACGACTTCTGATCGATTTTCCGGCCGCGGAGGTCCGCAGCGCGCGCACCGTGCCGGGGAGAACCTACTGGTGACTGGCGATAAATCGATCATCGAGATGCCCTCTCCTTACAAGGGAAAAAACAGGAGAAGTGACCGTTATCCGGTAGTCGTTCCCGTGAAGATTAAATGGTCCGAGCCGAATGGCGCCGCAATTATAGAATTTGCCGACGCTAAAGAGGTCAACATGCACGGCGGCCGCCTCGAGATGAAAGGGCGCCCTCCCGTCGGCACTTTCCTCGAACTGACCAACCTCACCTCCGCCAAAACCGCCTCGGCGCGCGTGCTTTCCCTCCGCGCTTCCAAAGGGAACGATACCTTTGGTGTCGCCGTCGAACTCCTCACACCCAGCGCATCTTTTTGGGGCGTAACCTTCCGCCTCAAGATGGCCGTCGACGACCTGCTCAAACTTGAGAAAGCCATCCGCGCCGGCGGCATGGATCCCCGCGTCCTCCGCGAGTTTCGCGACGCCGTCGATTACATCCGCAAGACCGCTTGGGCTCTCCAGGAACTGCAGGAGCGCCAGGCCCAGCATCGCGACATCGCCACCGTGCGCTCCCTGCTCTCGACGGAGCGCGTCCGCCGCGCCACGCAGCTGAGCGACGCGCTGTCGGCCGACTTGGATAACCAGGAAGTGACCGATGAAACGGCCGGAACCTCCGATCTGTTGCGTTCGATCGAGGGCCTTTTTCAGCGCTTGAAGAAGCTATTCAAGTAATTCTCGCCCGCTACGCCGTTTGCTCGCCGCCGCCGCTTCGCATTTCCCGGCGGCATCTTCTTAAAAAGGCTCACGCGCTCGAAACTTCACCTGCTCCTTCTGGTGCGGCCAGAGGAATGCGCGGCATTACCCATGGGCACACCCGCAGGGTGCAGGGCTCGTGGCGGCGCTCTCGCTTGGCCGCGCAGTCATAACGCGCAGCGATGCGCTAAGCGGTCTTGCTGGCAACGGCCCTTGGAAGATTTAAGCTAACACGTACCTTTTGTTGAAGTTTTCCGAGAGACAACCCGCCGCAGGGGCGGGCCTTTCGGTTCTCAACTCTTGTAACTACTTCTTCGGCGCGGTGTCTGCTTGTTCCGCTTCAATCGTCACTTCGACTTTCGCGCCTTCTTTCAATTTTACGGGTTGCCCGTTTACGTCTTGCAGTTCGTTTTCGACGCGTATTTCCCTGTACAGGTGGTCCGCGCCTTCCACAGCAATTTGCGCCTTTTCCGGGTCTTGCGGCACCACCGGACGAATAATCTTTTCAACCGTTCCGGGCAGCGTTACAGTCGCCTTTTCCTGCGTATTTTCCGCACTTTCTGGCTCTTGATTCATGGCAAGCGCTCCTATTCGGTCCCGAATCTCCACTCCGCGCAAAATCCGCGTACACCGCACACTCTGGTTACGCGCCGTGGCCGAATTACTGGCGATTTTCCGATAGTTAAGCCTACACCAACTTACCAGCCGGGGTCTAAGCCTTCCTGCTGCTCCTCCTTGGCCCATCCGCTCCCGAAATGTCCGCAATTCGATTCGGAAGCTGCACCTCGCGGAATGCTCGTGTGGCGCAATTTCCGATGAGCGTTTACGAGAGTTAGGTGATCGAACGACCGTTGTGTGCTTGAGAGAGTCGGACAACACTGACTTCCGGGACCTCTTTTTCCGGATCACCATTCACCAACCATAGTGGACCTTGTAGCTCACCGTTTTCTCTTCGCCTGGTGGAATCTGCACAAGGAACTCCATGCTGCGGCTATCGAGCTTTTTGAAGGGATCGGAATTCTTGATGATGTCCCAATTCGTCCAGCGATAGAGATGCTCGACGATGCGCACTTCGACGGGCTCATTCTTGTGATTTCGCACTTTGATTTCAAACGATTCGTCGAGCCATCTCGCATTGAAATCTGCGCGGTAATCCGTGCGGCTACGCTCCCCGGTCATGTCGAAGGCGTTGCCGGTATAGAGGCGAATGGTTTCGTCCTTCGGGGTGTGGTCGATGTCATTCTCGCCGGTGAACTCGAGTTGACCATCATCGTCGCGCCGATAGAAACGCACACGTCCTTTTGCAAGGGGCATGCCAAGATGATTCTCGAGGCTGTTTTTGAACTCCTGCATGACCCATACTTTGGGATTGGAGAGGATGCCAAAGCTTTCCTGCTGGCGGATGCTCTCCATTGGCCAATTCTGATAATTTTGATCGACTTTAAATCCATCGTAGACATAGACAGTCTTGGACTGGATTCCGGCGGCGCGGACCATTTCTACCTGCTTGGTTTCGCGATCGTGAAGAGTGGTCGGGTGTTCGAGGGTGTATAGATGATATTCGTCGAAAGTCTTTTCTGTCACCGGCGAACCAAATTGGCCTCCACCCACTCCAGACCCAATGGCCATCACTATCCCCGAGGGTCCTGGCGGCGGAACCTTGTTCACATCGCCTGCCATCAACTTGAGGTGCGCATTTTGAAACGTTTTGCCACTCTCGTTGTCGAGGGTGACCCAGCCGACGAGTTCGAGCACGTTGGATTTCGGCGGCGCGATCACGTTGTAACTCGCATTCCAGTTCATGCCGCCGGTTACATAGCTGAACTCGGCCGACGTAGCGCCTGGCTTATCGGTTAACAGTTCCCAAGAGAGCGTGGGCTTCAGCACCGTGTCGTCAGCCAGCGCAGGGAAGAGGGGTTGACCAGGCAAGGAGAATCGCAGCTTGCCGTTGACTTCAATGACGGGTTGCTCGCTGTCCTGAGACACCGCAGCCTGCTGTGCGGCATATTGTTGGCCGTACGGGGCGTAATGGGGCACGTAGCCGCTGCGGATGATTTTGCCCTGTATGGTCCGCGCCGTGCCATCCTTGTCGGTCTCGACGAAATCAATGGTCTTGCCCTCGTAGAGGGAAAGCAGCAACTGCTGCGAGACGGGATCATTGCGGTAGTTCTGCTCGAGAATCTGAAGATGACGGCCGGTGTCTACGGAGCGCAAGATCACGGAATCGGGCTCGAGGTGAGCGGTGATGTCGGTGACCTGAAGGTGATTAACACCTGAGCGCAAATCGAGGGGCAGCCTCTGACGCACGACGGCGAACTGCTGGTTGTAAATCGTGAGGGCAGGAGAGTCGCCCTTCTGCTCCTGCTCTGTGCCAGATGCACGAGCCCAATTGAACTGATAGAACGCTCCCCAGAGGAGGACTCCAGATAAGCACAAGCCACCGAGTCGTTTTGCGATGTGCATGTTGACCTCTTTAGTGCGGCAATTACTCGGTAAGTATACAGCTCGACCAAAAAACGTCGGCACTTATGTGGTCGAAAGGGCTGAGTCCCGATGAGCACGGGTTATCGGTAAAGTTAGTTCTGCCACTTGATCAGCCCAACGCATATGCGCTGGTTTCCCCATTTGGAGTCAAAGGATAGGTTCGATGCCGAGTCGATCATTTGCAGATTGTCGGAGCCTCTGCTTGCATCCCAGGTACTTCTCTGTGGTCTGCACCGATATATGACCGAGCAGGAATTGGATCTGTTCCAACTCGTCTCCGAATCGTGACAGAATCGAGCGCACGACCTCCTGAGATCGTGTGGCGCGAGCTTGGAAATTCCTTGCCTCTTCGCGTACTCCTTGACGAGGAAAGTGCAGTGGCATGATTTGCGGCCCCCGCAATACCTGGACACTGCTTCGGTAAGCGAGTATGAAGTCTTTAAGAAAGGGAAACGCTGGCGCTAGGTGCTTATGTTCCGTGAGGTGCTGCATGGACTTCGATGAGGAAAAATTGGAACAGGTAGTTCTTGCGTTGTTCCAGATGAATCTTTCTGACGACTCCGGAAGACGCGCTTGGAAAAGTCTTCCTTGGAGCGTAATGGATTCATTGCATCAAAAGGGTTACATCTCCGATCCAGCAACGAAGAACAAGTCCGTATGGTTATCCGAAGAGGGGGCTAAGCTGTCAAAGGAACTCTTCGAGAAGCTCTTTGCTCCAGAATAGGTTTGTCAGGACGCCATAAGAGGTTGCGGCTGATCGCTCAGGTCCAGTACGAACTTTACCGGTAAGCCCAGGCAGGTGGAATTACTTCCGGGTTGCAGGTTTGAACGTCACCCTGAGTCGCCGATTTCGCGCCAGTCCTATTGGTTGTTCTCTGTCGTTAGGAGCCGGAACGAATTGAATATTCGACTGACCTCTTCTGGCTTCGGGTGGCCCGTCAACCAGCGAGCATGGAACTTGTAGGTTCTGTTTCCCAAGCATTGATAGAGGTCGTATTGGAGATAGGTGGGACCGTTATGTGAGTCCAAGGATTCAAAAGCAGGGTGGCCTTGAAAAGTGGTCTCCGTGATCAGATGAATTGCCCCAGGAGGAAGGGGCCTGTTCATCATCGCCCGCATTTCGCGAGGCCAAGCTGCGCAATCCACAGGTTCAGCCGAGACCCACAACTGTGCGACGATGCTTTCGTCTTGTGTCATGAAAAGACGGTAGGCATTGGTGCGTTGCAGACTCTGTTTTGTGGGTGCGTCGGGCAAGCTAATTGCAAATCCATCTTTTGGGCAAATGTACTCGTGCCAGGCGCTTTGATGGGCAACCGACTCTGGCGCTTCGGTTTGGCCGGGCGCAATGCTGCAAGCGTCGGCGTCCAAGGCGGCCTGCGCTGCGGATCTTTCCGCTGCTAGGGCTTTCTGCGCGGCATCGGTATCGACCATACCCTGAGATAGGGCTCGGCCTTCGAAATCAGAAATTTTTTCAAACACTAGTACCTGTTCGAATGGATGGATTACGCCGTTGGAGTCCATCTTGCCACCGATAATCCCTGTGGCAGAGCCCCGCAGCTCGTGAACGGTGAGAGTCTTGCCATCAGCACTTACGGCATATTCCTTCTTCCCGCCGCCAAACGGCCCTACCGATTCCACTACGAAGGAGTTCGGTTGGTTTCGAGTGATTCGCCACTCACCACTCATCGGCTTCCCGTCAGCTTGGACTAGCTTAGAGGTCGTGCCCTTCATGTCGGTCGTAACTTGATAATGCGGGTTGTATTTGTTGGATTGCATGGCTTGAAGAATGATTTGGAATTCGTTCCCCTGCCGGGTGATGGTTATTAATTCACTTTCGGCGCTGGGATTAGTGCTTTTCTCGACATTGAGTTTCCACGCGCCGACGATTGGGTCAGCAGCAGCTTGTACTACGTCGGGAGCCATGGTGGATTGTTGCGCATGACCCGCCGGGAAGAGCACGCTGGATAGAAGCAAGCCAGCCAAAAAGATTCTGACGGACAACAGTTTCATTTCTGGCCACCATTTTTCTTCGTGTTCGGGTAACTGCTTCCTCAAACGGGTCAGAGTATCACTTTTCTTAGTCGGACCTGGTGTGACTTACCAGGCGCTAGACTCTAGTTGTGACTACATTCGACCTTCTGCTCTACTTCTACCGGCTTTCCGAGGACGAGGTATGGTGTGAAGACCCATTTTCGCGCCGCATCCTCGCACGCTTTGAATCCATCGGGCGGACCTGAGACTGGGTGCGTGCTAATGACACGGCCATCCTTCCCGATGACGATTTCCAGTTGTACAACAACGTGTTGTTGTCTCAAGGACGCTGGCCATTGAGGAGTAGCTGACATATTCACTGGCTGGACCTGGACGCCCGAGATGCGGTCGCCAAGGGGGCCGATAGCGTCGTGCGGCGGCAAGAAGGCCTCCATGTCAACATGAAGAAGCAATTCGAGGGTGTCCACTCGTAGTTTCAAATAGGGCTTGCCGCCATCCGTTACATCAACTTCTCGCGCAACGTTCCGTCCTTGAAACTGCTCCATTCGATTGTAAACGGTTTGAAACCACTCGAATCCACGCGTGTACCGAAGGATCGAACTCCCCGGCTCAAAGCAATATTGCGTGGGGTCGCTGATGCCCGAGTCCCTCTCGACAAATACGCACTGAAGCATGTAGTTGGTGAATGAGCGTTCGACTTTTCTCCCGTGAAAACCTTGGAGGGTCGTCGCATAATAAAACGGAGAAACTACCTCTGAGCGGACCTGTGACAGAGCGCGGTCAGGCCACTTCTGGTCTCCCTGACGAAATAATCCCTTGTCAGTTCCGTAGTCGGTTTGGTTAAAGTTGTCGCTCTTGTAGACGCGTTTGTATTTCTTCTCTCCTGCCCAAAACTCTTCATACACGCCACTGTGCACGTTATCCCCACGCGGTTACCGCCCATGTGGAATTGGCCAAAAGCTACTTGTACGGTTTGGCGACTACACAGCCAAGTGAAACCCTTTGGAGAAGCGCCTACGAGCTTTATGTTAGAGTTCACCCCCATGACTTCAAATCTCAAAATCGATCTGGCTCGCTGGATTATTGAGGATGGTAACTACGACGATTTTTGTGTTGGCGAGCGGCGCAAATTCGCTCTTGAGCTTTGGGCTTCGACGCCGCTCACTAAGAGCGCAGAAAGCGTCATGGTCCTACGAGAACAAAGCGGGCACTCGTACCACGTAGTGGGCAAACTGGTATTTGCCACCGATGGCGTTCGGGTCATCGACTGCGGCGTACTCGCGTATTCAGAAGGGCAGGCCGAGATAGAGGACGGCTGTAAAGTTGGGGATTTTGTCCAAGGCAACTTGAGATTCGGGGTCGACGCGTTCTTTTATTTCGAGCGGCACTACAAGATTCCTAGCATTCCGCCGCTGATTTACGAGTGGCATGTCAACTCCATTGAGCAAGACACAACTCCATTCATTTTTTCTAACGACGCTCGAATGTACATACGGGACGAGAGTCAACGTAGCTACGAATCAGTTCGTGGAACGGCCAAGAACCTTATCACTCCCGACCAAGGTCCGGAGTTTATTCTCCATTGTTCAAAGCTGGAAACAGCTCCGAGTCATAAGCTGTAGACCAGCGATCGCAATAGGTCCTGGTAACGCGCTTACCGGAGAAGTGCTTTTGGCCAAAATTCACAAGTCCAATAAGGCGACTAAGCCAAGGCTTGACCGAGAGCAAGCAGGCTACCGAGCCGAAATCCTAATTCTTCGGAGTAATCTTGAGTACAACTTCGGTATCTCCAGTAACATCAATTTCGCGCCTATCTTGCGTCCAATTGATGGGTCCTGCTCGTTCAGACTCCGGGGCGTCAAAGTCGGGTTGGACAAAACTGATTACCGTGTAGTGGCCAGCGGGGATATACCCGAACTCGTATGAACCATTTTCGTCCACCCCGTGGTCTATGTTGTAAGCGAGCGGGTCACGCTCCGCACTCTGCACAGCGACGCCAATCCGCTTCCACGGCGGCGGACTGCCATCTGAAGTGACGACTTTTATCTTGATGTCAAAAAGCTCTTCGCGGTGCATTTTGAGCGGCTTCGCATCAATCGTGGATCGAGCCTTCAAGTCGATTTGCTCGGCATCCGAATGCTTCAAACCGTCGGGATAGAAACCCATCAAGCGTGTCCAGTTCTCAAAGTCATATTTTTCCGCTGTCAGAAGATATTTGCCCGGAGGGATGTTTTTGATGCAATAAGAACCATCGGCGGCAGATAGTTCTGCACCGCCACCCTGAGGGTACGGGGCGTCGCGTATTTCCGATAGGTTTACGCTCGCGCTTTTGACGGCTTTTCCATCCGGTCCGATGACACTTCCACAAACCCCTCCTGTCCATTGCGGACGCATCTGGTCGTAGTAGCTCGTTACGTCAAGGAGGTCATCCACCGTCGGCGGCTCCCCTCTCAGGAAGCGAACTGCTGGACCCGAACGCTCCAATAGGTCGGTTCCGCTGCAGATACTCGTAAAGTAGACGCCGCTCTCAATTTGAGTCGCGACTACCAGATACGATTGACCGGTGCGAAAATCAAATCCGCAGTCGCCGTAACCCATCCCGGTGACAATGGTGAAATTTTGTTCCATCACACCTCGGTACACTCTGGCAGCCCGAATTGTAACGATACGATGCGCGCCTGAGGGGGTCATGGACATAGCCGACTTTGGCGCGCTGATCGGGCCAGCACTAATGTCCTGAAGTTCCACCGTACCTTCAAATACCGTTTGACCTTCATCGTTTCCGCTGAATTGCGCGGTGACAAGATCCCGCACCGAGTTTTTATCCGACCCGAGATGTGGTCCGCCACAAGTGCATCCGAAACCGAGACTGACAAAACTGAGCAAACACCAAACAGTCGCTGTAAGAAGTCGGGCACACATTTTCGTAACTCCGTTGCGAAAGGCTAGACACCACAATGACATGGAATGTGCCCGAATGCGGTATTTCGTAAAGATTCAGCACAATACCGATTAACGCAGAATCACGTGGATTCACGTTTCAGATTAACGGACAACTTGACTCGAAAACGAGGAATTGCCTCAGTCTCTGTCTATCGGCTTGAAGTTACTTTCGATATGAACAGTGGTAGGAAAATCCACGATGACAGCGCTTCCTCGAAACCGCGCTATTGCACCGTTAGCGTGATGTTCACGTTTTGGGTCACGCCGCTAATCGTGACCGAAACGGCTAGGAGCGAAGTGCCAGCGGGCGTGCCGAGGTTTCCGCCACCTTCTCCGCCTCCACTGCTGCTACCACCTCCTCCGCAACCGGCTATGGCGGCAACGAGCACGCAGGCGACTACCACCGCGCCCGCAACCCAGCGCCGCTGCCTTCGGGCGCTGTACAGCCCCAATACGAAGAACCAGCAGAAACTTGCGAGTGTCACAACCTCCAATATCGTCCACTTTCCAAAAATATCCGGTCGCCCGCGCCAGTCAGGCACAAACGACGATGCCGCAGTCGTCGTAAACGTAATCATTGCGGTCGAGGTTCCGTTCACCGGAATCGTCACGGAGGCACCCGAGCTGCAGCTCGTTTCCGACGGGAGGCCCGCGCACACGGGTTTGATCGTGACCGGTCCGTTGCTGCTGAATCCGTTTTGCGCCGTAAAGGTCAGCGTCGTCGTTCCCGCTTGCCCTGGCGCCAAGATGTTCACGGTCGTCGGATTCGCGGAAATCGTGAAATTCGGCCCTGGCGTCACCGTCAGCGTCAGTGGCGTGGTCTGCGTCAAATTGCCCGAGGTGCCGATCACCGTCACCGTCCCCGAGAATGGAGTCGCCGTCGCACTCGCCGTCAGCGTCAACGTGCTAGTGCTGATCGCCGGATTCGGATTGAAAGTCGCAGTTATGCCACTCGGCAACCCCGAAGCCGAAAGTGACACGTTTCCGCTGAACCCGTTCTGGGGTGTGATTGTGATCGTGCTTGTTCCCTGGTTGCCTTGCGCCACGTTCAAACTGCTGGGAACGGCTGCCAGCGTGTAGCTCTGTACCGGGGTCCCCGTCACCGTCAGCGCCAGTGGCGTGGTCTGCGTCAAATTGCCCGAGGTGCCGATCACCCTCACCGTCGCTGTGTCTGGAGTCGCCGTCGCACTCGCCGTCAGCGTCAGCGTGCTGCTGCTGGTCGCGGGATTCGGATTGAAAGCCGCAGTTACGCCACTGGGTAGCCCCGGTAGCCCCAAGGCCGAAAGTGACACGTTTCCGCTGAACCCGTTCTGGGGTGTGATTGTGATCGTGCTTGTTCCCTGGTTGCCTTGCGCCACGTTCAAACTGTTGGGACTGGCGGACAGCGTGTACGCCGGCCCCGACGACCCGAGCACGTACGCCGCCCCCTGAAACTGATTCGAGCCGACTGTGTGATGAGGCGCGCCACCCACGGCCGTACTGCCGTCCAGTGCGACGGACCATCCGAAGTCGTCATTGTCCGCGCCGTCGGACGCAGTTAGTTCCCCCTGTTGACTCCACGTTCCGCCGCTTCCGACGAACACGTACGCCGCCCCCGGACCCTGACACGAACACCAAGCCATATATGGGTGCCAAGCGGCGCTCACCACGGCTGTGCTGCCGACGAGCGCGACGGAAAAGCCAAACTTGTCTTGTGTCACGCCGTCGGAAGCCGACAGTTCCGCTTGCTGGCTCCACACTCCGCCGCTTTGCACGAACACGTACGCCGCTCCCTGATAGCTCTGATTCGAGCCGACTGTGTGAAGAGTGGCACCCACCACGGCCGTGTTGGCGTCCAGCCCGACGGACCAGCCGAACTCGTCCTGTGGCACGCCGTCGGAAGCCGACAGTTCCGCTTGCTGGCTCCACGTTCCGCCGCTTTGCACGAACACGTAGGCTGCTCCCGGACCGCAAGGGCCCACTGCCGGATGGCAGGGGGCACCCAAAAGTGCCGAGCTGCCGCTTACCGCGACCGAAAAGCCGAACTCGTCATATGCCACGCCGTCGGACGCCGTCAGCTTCGCCTGCTGACTCCAGTTGGTGCCGCTTTGCGTGAACACGTACGCCGCTCCCTGGGCAACATTCGAGCCGGTTGTGGGGTACCCAGGGGCACCTACCACGATCGTGCTGCCGCTGAGCGCAACGGAACGACCGAAGTAGTTATATGCACCGCCGTCGGGCGCGGTCAGCTCCGCCTGCTGACTCCACGTTCCTCCGCTTTCCACGAACACGTACGCCGCCCCTTGGGAATTATTCGAGCCGACCGTGCGCCAACCGGCCCCCACCACGACCGTGCTCCCGTTTACCGCGACGGAAGAACCAAATTCGTCAAATGCACTGCCATCGGACGCGGTCAGCTCCGCCTGCTCGCTCCACGTGCCGCCGCTTTGCACGAACACGTATGCAGCTCCCTGAGTGCTATTCGAGCCGACCGTGTGTTGCGGGGCCCCCACGACGACCGTGTTGCCGCTTACTGCGATGGACGAACCGAAGTAGTCAGGCGTTGCGCCATCGGTGGCGGTCAGCTCCGCCTGCTGTATCCATGGATCCACCACCACCGGATAGCGCGCTTCGCCATCTTCCACGCGTAAGAGCAACATCTCACCGCGAACTTCTAGCCAACTGCGCAACTCGCGTGCCGTCGCGTCGCGCGCTTTTAGGCCCACGTAGCGCAAGGCCACTTTCCCATCCTTGCGCCTCAACTCCAGCGACGTCCCTGTCGATTCCACGGCCGCTACCAAATCCCCACGCAGCGCCAACTCCAACGTTAGCGGCTCGCCGGTTACTTTCCCGGGCGGATGGGCTAGTGTGAATCCTTGCTCCAATCCCAGAGGCCCGTTCTCATACCATTCCGTCAGGCCATCGCGTCGGTACTCTACGCGGTGGGCGTTCGCCTGGGGAGCGACCGCCCTTACCGCATGGAGGGCATCGCCGTATCCATAGCCGCGCGTCTCAAGCCCCCAACGCACGTTGTGGCTGCGCACCTCGGCCCCTCGCCGCGTGAACTCCGCCACCCACGCCTGTCGTAGGTTTTCCCCGCGCAAGCCTTTGGCGCTTGGATGAACCATGTAGCCGGAGTCGTTTTTTCCCAACGCCGCCAAGATTGGACCTTGGACGTCTGCCGGGAGGGTTGGCAGCCCAGCCACAGATTTTCTCTCAGAAGACTTGCCCACAGACGTACTCGGACCGGCTGGGTTCGCGACTGGCGTGCTCGTGTTTAGTTTCCCGAACGAGGCCTCCCTTTGTGTGTTCGACTGCGCCAGCCCCGGAACGAACACCCCAACTACTAGTGCTATCGCCAAACTCGGACCGAGAACAGCCCCTGACCTTATCTCTATGCGCTTCATAAGTACCCGATAAGATAACATGTTCCAGCAATCCGGAGGACTCGTCTCTTTGAACTTCTAGGCCAATCGCGCTACCCGCAGCTGGAGAGACACAAACAATGTCTACTTGCCTGGTAAACGCGCTCAGCGCTTCTTTTTCTGGTTTATCGCGGGCGTAATCGCTGAATGGCTATTTGTTATCGGGGTTTGGTTTCTACTGAAAAATCGTGGCGTCTCTTTCGGGGATTTGGGCGTCTGGCGGGTAGGAACTTGGTCAGCGTGGGCCTTAGCTCTCGCACTAGCTGTCCTTTCTATTCTGAGCAACCTCCGCTTGTTTCCCCGAGTACATCTAATTCCCGCAAAACGCGATTGTTTTATGGTGTAAAGTTTGTCGCTATGAGCGGTTGGCACGTGGCGATGGCCTTGGCATTGCCAGCACCGGAGATCGCGTGGCCGATCTTTGTTGTGCTGGTGCTCGAATGGGTGGTTTGGCCCGTGGCGGTGGCGTTCCTCCCAGATGCGCCGCGATGTCCCATTTGCAAGAGTTCCTTCCGGTGGACCGAGGTTGATACTGTCGGCAGTCGATCCCGTCCGCTTTCGTTTCCATGCCCGAAGTGCCTGCAAACCATCGGAGCACCGAGCTGGCGCAAATCTTTTTTGCGGACCTTCTATCTTTCATTGATAGCGATCTTCATGTTCCTGTTGTTTGATCTGCGTGGCGATCTGTTCCTCGGATACCTCGGGACTCTGGTCGCAGCGGTTGGAGCCATACGGATTGCAGACTGGTTTGTCTGGAAAAGGCTGGAACCGGGTAGCTCGCCGGAGACAGACAGTCCGAGCCTATTTTCATAAGTGGAATGCTGTGGCGAGCAGGATGGATTGGAAGCGGAAAAAGCCCCCCGCCGCTCCTCAGGTCGACAGGTACCGGGAGGAACTTGTACGGTAACCGCGTTTACCAAGCACTTGAAATCTCGGATAGAATGATTCTACCTATGAGGTATACATGCCCATATTGCGGCGAAGGGCTTGAACTGAGCGATTTGCAACAAACCGCTGGATTCGCGGGCGGTCTCTATTGTCCGAATTGCCAAGAACGGATCACGCTCTCATATCCTTATTCCAAACTGGTCGCGGTCATTTCACTCTTGCTTGCCATCGGTTTTCTAATAATTATGCGGGTCAGGTCGGTGCCGTGGTTTGCGGTCGGCATCGTGGTTCTGTGGATTCCGATTTCGCTGTTTCTGAACTTCTATTCGACGAAGTACAGGTTGCCTGCGCTCGAAAAATGGAAAGAGCGGAAGCACAAAACGTTCTTTGAATGGCTTTACGAACATGACCAGATTCGGGCGCCCTTGCCGTCCGAACCGGCTAAAAAGGAATCCCGCGTAACCACTGATTAGTCTTACCGGATATTGCTCTTGCGGTCTGTTTCACTTTTCCGATAAGCGCGTTAATCGGGACTTGGCAACGAATCACGGGCTGACAAACAGAAGAAATATGACCACACGGGCCCAAGAAGTGCAATGAACCATAGCCTTGAACCCATGAGACCCGCTCCCAAGGCGCATAGCATCGAGGCTCCCCCTCCTCCCCAAATCACCACGTATCCCGTTAGGTTGCCCTGAGGGAATCCCGGCACCAAAATAAACACCAAGGGAATTACTGCAAGAAAGATGCTGAGAATCCCCAGCCTCCTCGCTGTCTGATAGTTGCGAACGAACACGGCAACTCTCCAAAGGCGATTCTATGGCATCTCACGTAACAGCAGCCACTTTACCGGTAAGCGCGTTTACCAGGAGTTGAACCAGTTCGGCCACGATATATACTTCGGATTTTGTGGTAGTGGGTCGCCGCTAAGGTCCAAAAACTCGTTCTGGATGCTGGCGCGCATGTCGAATCCATGCATCGTAGATAACAGATTTGCCGGGTCCGAGATTGTCAAGCGCCCAAGCCCGCCCGTCCAGTTCGTCACCTCGTGTTCTGAACCCTGCTCGCTCGAGGATTTCGTAGGGGTCGCCGTCAGACTGCGTACGCTGAGCCAAAAGAGGGAGCATCAGTTCCTTGGCTTCGACAAAGCATAAAGCTAGCTCGTGCAAGCCCAACTCGTGAAGTCCGGCTTCCGTTTGCAGTACCAACTGCGACTCCCCGAAGTTGCCGAAGTGCCATGTGATGCTGTCGAGGGTAAGACTTATGTCGAGCCAGTGCGTCGCTGCCATAGCTCTGAGCCCTGGAAGAAGTAGAGCAATGCTTGCTGCAAAATTGCCATCCGCCGCATACGGATTTCCCACAGCGCGGGCTGCCAGAAGTCCCTGGAGTTCCTTAAGCAGGCCAGCATCATCCTTCTCCAAGATTGGCCAATGTTGATGGTTGAAGGCTTCGTCCACAGAGTTAATTTATATCACGGCCTTCCTTCAACTCCTGACAAGTCGCGAAACCGGACATGTGGTTTTTGCATGGAATTCACTTTTCCGATTTCCGCGTTCATCAGGATCTTGGCCCGTATGTTAGAAACAGTTGATAAACCAACGAGGCGTTGCTCAATGGATGGAATTCCGCCATCGGATAATCAAGAACGCCAGGAGGCTCAGAGCGAACACAGTTAAAATCAAAATCGCGACTATTGGTTGGTTCCACACAAAAACGATACCAAACAAGAAAAAGTAGGCGATTAACCCGATTTGCGCCGCTCGCCATTTCGGAGTCTTCGCTAGCGGAAGCCAACCGTAGACAGCACCGGCTATCATCGGGGGATACAGAATGAGTTTTACGAACCACGGCCAATGTTCCGGGTCAGTCATCCCGCACATTATGCTCCGGGCTCCGGTACAAAAAGTAGTGAAAACCTGCAAGACAACCAATGAGAATTATTCCGGCGCACATGTAGATTTTCACGACTTCCTAAACTACTCCAAACACGAACCTGCGAAGTTGGCGGATGCAGCTTTCAGCAGTGCGAGAGAGTCAACTCCCGATAAGTCGCGAAATTGGACAATGAGACTTAGCGGATGGGCACTTGTCCGGTAACCGCGTTTATCAGGAGTTAAGCAACCTTTGGTATTATCCCCGCAGTCTCATGACCGAACTGAGCGGATTCACGGTGTGTGATTCCAAACTCAGGGAAATTAATCGTGAAATCTGTTTCCAGTCTGATTTTCATGCTTTGCCTCGCGGGTATGTGCCCTGCGCAAGAGAACGCTGCTGGCCAGTCTACGGTGAAGGTGCGTTCCAATTTGGTGATGGTCCCGGTTTTTGTGCAGACAAAGTACGGTCAGGTAGTTTTTGGCCTGGAGGCCAACGACTTTCTTCTCTCCGATAACGGCGTGCCGCAACTTCTCACACTGGAACAAGACACTGATTCGCAGCCGCTAGCGTTGGCTATCGTTGTTCAAACTGGCGGTGCTGGCGTAAAGCACCTTGCTGACTACCAGACACTGGATTCTGTTCTCGACGCATTGATCGGTAACGTAGAACATCGCGTGGCGATCATCGCCTTCGACGGTACGCCACACCTGGTACTCCCTTTTACGGCAAATACCGAAGACGCCTCAAGCGCGCTCGCGACGCTTTCGGCTGGTGATCATCATGCAGCGATTTTGGATGCAGTTGCATTCGCCGTCGCACAATTGCGGCAGCAGCCCGCCAGCTATCGGCGCACTATTCTGTTGCTCAGCGAAACCATTGACCAGGGCAGCCAAATAACACTCGATGACGCTCTGCACCTCGTCAGTGATACCAATACCGCGATATACAGCTTCGGTTTTTCAAGTACCCGCTCAGCAATCTCGCACGAGGCATCAAAGCTGAGCAGTAAAGACCCTGGGCCCGCGCATGGCTGCCTCAGTCGCACCGGGGCCGATTCCGAGTACGAAGGTCATTACAGCAAGCAGGTCCTCGACTGTATAAGTCAACTGGCCCCGCCTCTTCGACTGGCCACCATGACTTTTCTCACAGCGCGCAATGCGTTGCGCACGAACACATCTGAATCCCTGGCCCAGCTTGCTGGTGGGGAGTTCTTTCACTTCCGCGACGATAAGGACCTCAAGGCGGGCCTGATCGCGTTATCGAATGACATACCTAATTATTATGTTCTCAGTTTTCAACCGGAGAATCCCACTCCCGGTATGCATGCGCTCCATGTAGCTACAAAGGATCGCCCCCACCGTATAACAAAATCTAGACGCGAATACTGGATCGACGAGACCGGCCGGTAAGTTTGTTAGGGCCCGATTAGTCGCGAAACCGGACATGTGGTTTTTCGGCGATTTCACTTCTCCGGTTTCCGCGTTACTCAGGGAGTTTGTATTTTTTCGAAACGTATCGGTTCCCGTTAAATTCCATATAGTCAGCACCGACGGAGTCAATCGCAATATATAATACGTCTACGGTGCGAAATCCGCGTGACCGAGTCGCCCGAATCGTCAATTTTGATACAACATCCTCGCTCAGGGCTATCTCGTAACCCCGACCGGTGTTGCGTAAAATCCAGAAAATGGTGCCCTCATATCTATCCGTACCTTTGTACTTCTCCAAGTCCCAGCAGCCGCTCTTTGATTTGTCGCTGCCTCTACTCTCCATCGCCGGCATGACTACCAGATCGGTTTCATTCGCTCGATGGAGGTATATATTCGAAGCTGTGAACCATTCCGGAGATAATTTCTCCGGTGGAATGGCTTTCGATTTCAAGCAACTTGAAACTATACCGTCCGCGCTTAGGGTGCGCACAGCTATCGCCGGAATCTGGACCGGAACGTGAATTGGTTCTCCGGCAGCAAATTCTGTTTGCTCGCGTTCCTGCGACTGCCCCGGTATCGATATTCCAACGAAGAAAAAGCCAAGCAACAAAGTTAACAGGACCGGAGTCAAGCGTCTTACCTGCATGTCTTGGAAGAACGTCATGCTTCTTCACGAGTGAACAGGTACATCAATGAACAGAAGAGCGCTATGCAGATGACCGTTAGCCACCACGGGCTGAACGGAATCGGAAACAGAATGAAGACCAACCACCAAACCCAACTCCGCGAGGGAGATGAGTCGTTACCGCCCGTTTTTGAGGGGATTTCCATTGTCGAGGTTTCCCGAATCAATCTAGCCTTCATATTACAGCGGTGCGCTTTCGTTCCCAACTCCCGATTAGTCGCGAAACCGGACAATGGACTTAAAGCCATCGGCGATGCTTGCGTTTTAAACCGAAGTTTCCAGCATTCGTCTGGCTTCCGATAACAGCTCGGAATAATTGGATGAGAATATTTCAGGCAGGGTACTCTCCAAAGCACCTTCTAAACGCCACAGTGCCTTGCGTTGTGCAAACTCATGAGCTTCAACGAATAGTGGACCCGCCGAGCTATCGTTCGGATTGCTCTTGCGCCACGTCTCGTACGACTGCGTCAACAACTCAAAAAGCACCAGGCAAATCGATTTCGGCAAATCGATGGTGACCTTGTCATCGAGACTTGTGTCCATCTGTATCCCCTCTCGCCAAGACTGCGTTCACATCGTAAACCTCGCAGTGGACGTATAGTCGGGTAATCGGAAATGAAATTCCACATGGACGGTTTCCGCGTTAATCAAGCACTAGCCGAAAACACAGGCCGAAAACTAATTATTCTTCGGAAGGTCAGCGCACCATTCTGGGTGCGGTTGGCACTGACCAGGGCTGTCCCAGCTACTTGCTCGCGGATACAGAGAAAATAGAGGATAATCACGGCATCGGACAGGGGTTTATGAAGGAAGACGGTACATTTCGCGTGCGGTGCCCCGAGTGTCATGGCCAGACGCCATGTTCGAAGCTGCTTTTTCGGGAAGACTTTCGATGCATTCGATGCCAAGTCCCTCTTCACGTTTCGCTTACCTACTCGCGTGCGCTGGTGCTACTCAGTGCATTAACCTCCGCTGTGCTGCTATGGGCAGTGGGGATTCGAGACTTGCGGCTATTCTTATTCTACTTTCCGCTTGGTTTTTTGATTTTGACAGCGATGGTTCGCATTGCGCCATTCGTGGTGCCGCCGCGCCTTTACGTGGGCAAGCCGGGAAATCCTGCTGTGCTCACACTCGGCATTTAGAGGGCCCCATCCCGATTCACAAGTCCCGATTAGTCGCCAAACCGGACATGTTCCGTACCAGGCCGAGCTACCACCCTCCCGAGGTCAGTTCTTCCGTGGCGGATCCACTGTCCACGGCGGCACGACGCCGATCGAGCGCGCGTAAGCGATCTGCTGACCCAGGTGCTGCGCGATGTGCTGAACGATGTAGAGCAGGACGCCGCGTTCGGTGATCTTCCCGCCGTTCCAGTCGAGAACCTTTTCGAGGTCGGTGTCCGGCATGGCGCGGATGGCTGCTTGAGCGTGGGCGTAGGAAGCCTTGAGCGTGGCGATGACTTTTGCTTTGTCGGTAGTGGACTCCTCGAGTGTTTTCGTGTCGACCCCAGCAGGAGTGGGGGTGCCCACAAGTTTGTAAAGGTTGAAGTTGGCGGCGCTGGCGTGCAGGAAAACCTCGGCGATGCTGCGAACGTCTGGGGAAGGACGCCATGTATATTTATCGGCGGGGATAGCTTCGGCGAGGCGGACGAATTCGCTTTCCTGGATCATGACTTCGGCCATAACTTCCGAGCGGTATCCGATGACCCCGGGAGTTCCGTCTCTGTATGGGTACACTTGTGCTGAGGCGCGAAACGCGCTCGCTGCCATCAGGAGCACGCAGAGAGCGGAGAGGATTCGTGGCATGAGGCCTCCTTTGTTGCGTTAGGTGTTGAGTGAATCGAGAAATTATGGCCATTTTAAACACAGTGACAGAGCCCAAAAATTCTGTGATCATCCATTCTGCTTCGAGTCACCGGCATTGTACCTTCACTGGACGATTAACGCTGTTGAGGCGATCCCTCCGATGATATTGAGTGGAAAACTAACGCCTGACTAACGCGGTTCCCGGACAAGTGCCCATCCGCTAATTCACATTGTCCGGCTTGCCGACTTACCAGGCAGGGTGGCTCGGTTTCAACGATTTTTTGCGGACAGCACGGCTTCCTTTTTTTTCATTCCATACTGTTTTGCCAGATCAAGCGCAGTCTTTCCGTCTGCGTCACGAATGGAGGGGTCGGCTCCATGTGCCAAAAGTACACGCGCTACCTCTGGGTCGGCACAATTGATCAACGGCGTCATTCCCTTCTTGTTTTGGGCGTTTACGTTCGCGCCTGCGCGAATAAGCAGGAGTGCGGCGTCGGCGTCCCACGCGGTTTCGATCAAAGCGGTGTTAGCATCTTTGTCCGAAAGATTCGGGTCAGCCCCGGCTTGCAAAAGGAGTCTTACCACCTCAGCTCTGTTGATATCAGGACTCTCGGACCCGTAGTGGTACTGACTGACCGATTCCATCAATGCGGTTCTGCCGTTTTTGTCCCGAGCGTTGACATTAGGGTGACTCTTCAGGACCTGCTCCACAATGTCGGGAACACCGGAGGCCGCTGTCGTCATCAACAATGTACGACCATCTGTCCCATTGGAAGCGACCATTCCTGTTTTCAGGAGCAGTTTCATGGCTTCGCTTTTTCCGGATCGAGACGCCATCGTGAATGCTTTGGCGACCCCGGAACTGTCCACCTTGGCCGCTCCTGCTTTCAGCAGGACGCTGAGCATATCGACATCTCCCCTGTACGCCGCGAGCGTCAAAGCGGTCTGACCAGACTCGGTTTTTCCATTCAAGGCCGTTCCCGCTGCCACGAAGTCACTGACAGCCTGAACATTCCCATACTGTGCCAATGCGACGAGCGCTTTTGCAGCCTCTTCAGACTTGAAGTTCCAATCCTCGCTCTTCAGACAGCCCGCAGTATCTGCATTGCCGCGTGTCCAGCGCTGTACTTCCGATAAGCGGTCGATTGCGGACTCTAAATCGGAAACTTCCAGCGGCATTCCAATTATTTCTCCAACATAGTCCTTTACGGTTTTTGACTTGCCGTCAATTTGAATCGAACTGAGATATGTGGGGTTATCGGTTATTCCCGCAACGAATTCATCTCGCAGTGAGTAATAGTCCGTTTCTCGGAATGACTTCACGAGTTCTCGCACGTTCTCTTCGGAGACTGAACAACGATGATCCCCCAAAATGGCAACGTAAGAATTCCCATGATAGCGAACCGTACCATCCCCATGCACTTCGACTTCATACGATGGACAGGAGCCGAAACATCCGGTCCGAGTGAGTTTGATGCTTACTGAATCCCAATCCTTAACCTCAGGAAAAGGAACGTGGTGTTCGGGTTTGAGTTCTAAAGGCAAAACCGCGACATGTTCTTCAAAGCTCGCCCAGACTGCGTGGCCATCACGCTCGAACGGCTCGTAACGTGTTCCGCGAACCACCGACTCCACCTGGGGCAGTAGGTTGAGTGGTATCTTCCACGGCCGAGGGTCCGCCTCTATGGCCGGCATGGCCTTCGCCGAACGGACAATTCCATCAGGCCCCACCTCAACCTCGACTGGGATACCTACCATGGCCAACACCCCACTCAAAGTAGGTTCTAATTGAGCGCGGAGCAGTGGTCCATGCCCTATCCTGTGAGACGTTGCCTCCTCATAAGGAATCTTGATTAGCGATTGGTCTGCTTGAGGCACCGTGGAGTTGATTTGGCCCAAGGCTGGAGCGGCCAGGCTACCAACAAAAACGCCCGCAGCAAATATCTGTCGGTGAACCGTTTTCATCGAGGTCATCGTGCTTCCGATCTAAGCCATCTCTTGCTCCTGCGTCAATTACTTAAAACATATCACGATCACGGCTGGCACCTGATTAACACTGAGCCAAACTGCCCTTTCAGCAGGGTCTAGACGGTCTTTCAATCCGTGTAGGGCGTCGCGCCGGCGAGTGCGAGAATCGCTCCGGCGAACAGCAGCGTATCCGCAAAGTAGTTGATCCCCTCAACCTGGACCGCGGTGCTCGGGTCGGACACCTGAGCGATCAGGATCGGCACATAGATGAACAAAACGAGCAGCAAAATCCAGGTACCGAGATAAGTTGCCGCCATTCGTGTCCTCTTGGCCAGCAGAATGCTCGCCCCGGCAACCAGAAGAATTGCGCCCGTCAGATACCCGATGAACAAGCGCCCTGGAATCCACGCGGGCGTCAGTTTTTCGAGAGGGACGCCGGGGCATCCCGCCGGGTGCAGAAAATGCTCAACGCCAAAAAATAGAGCAGCGATCGCGATCAACACGCGACCCACCGTAATGAGGTTGCTTTTGCCTTGCCCGCGCGTCGCGTTTCCCACAAGAATCCAGGCTCCGCCCGCGAACGACATCTCGCGGATGACAATCGTCCATGGAATCCTGTCACCCGGGCTGGCGAGAGCTCGCGGGAGGTGCAGCATTGCCACAAAAAGAGACATCATGATCCCGAACAGCAGGCCGGACCAGCGCACCTGAATTTTCGTGGCAATGCTCAAAGACGCGGCCAGCAAAGCAAAGCCGACGAAATACGCCCAAAACAATCGCCACGGCATATACGGGGGAATGCCAAGCATGATGAATCTTGCGCCCGAGAGATGCTCTGCGCCGAAGACCGCCAATGGGATGGCGAAGCACAAATTGCCCAAGACTACGATCTTGTCTAGGCCACCGGCCCGCGCGATATCGGTCTTCGCAGCCCACAGCGCAACCAGGAACAGTAGGATGCCGGCGCTGCACATCGAAACCGCCGCGGGAGAGATCTCAAAAAATGTGGCGAGAATGGTTGTATGCATGTGGATGCCAAGCGCAAGCTTACGCGCTCTATCTGGCGTACGTTTTCCATGGTCAATAGAAGCTTCAAATTGTACGACGAAGAGTAGGTCCCTTTGTCGTCTCAACTCCAGCGTAGTCCGCTTACCAGCGGAGTGGTGGCTAGTACCCATTTCCGGTAAGGCGACTAATCAGGCGCTGGGGCCAATTTCGAGTTATTCAGCTTCTAATGTCGTTATGTCGAGGTCTGCAAACGTGCTCGGAGCCATGCCTAGAAGGGTAGTGATCAGAGGCCAAGCGGGTCGCGAGCCTGGCCGCGGGGCGAGGAAAGTTCACATGTGGAAGCTGAAAAAGAGAAAGCCAAGCAGCATGAATATCAGCAAAACGACAAGTGGGCAACATATTCCGGCGCCAAAGGCAAATCGCAGTTTCCCCATCCCCTTTGCTTCGTAGGCTATCTTCTGGAATGCGACAATACCGCTTAACCCGAGCGTTGCCGAAGAAATACTGAAGAGCCAACCGAGCAACGCCGCGAGTGTGGATTGACCCATCGTAAGAACAAACGGTGGCAGAACCAGAATAAGCATTCCTAATATGAAAAAAAGGTGGCGGAGCACCTCACTAGTGCTCGACAACTCCCCACGGGCGGCTGCGAGCAGGGCAATGAAACCCGTTGCCGCGCCCATACCAAGCGCAAATGCCAGTGAATTCTTTCCCCCACGGAACAAAAGATAGAGCAGTGCAAGACTGAGCGACCCCCAGGGGCCAAAAGAGAATAGGGCTACCACTGGGTCATGAGCCGCAGCCTCAGCTACAAATCCTACGCCCAAGGCGATCGTGCAAATCAAGGCAGAGCACCGGGCCGCCCATAGCCAGCCCGAACTAACCGCTCCGATTGGCTCGCTCTCCGCCGGGGATACGCCGTCGAACATAGTTGTCTCCCACTTGGAAGTATGGTCAGTTACCCTTTGTGGGGCGCCAGGGGTTACGCAAGTGTACCGCCGATGGAGTACGCTCGACGAGAGTGCGATGCCAAACTCCTTCTAACCCTGATTAACGCTGTAATCGTAGAAGCGAATTCCAACCAAAAAGCACTTGTACGGTAAGCCGACAAATCGGGAGTTAACCACCCAACCCCTTGGGTCAGTCGTATTTCGACGCGATAGTCTGACATCGACTGTGATAATTTGGGCTTGCGATGCCACCTTTTCCAACGTTTATTCTGTCGATTTTAATGTCCATTAACCTGTGTTCCGCGGCGGTGAACAATGCCCGATGGCCTGTTTCTCCTCCAATAGTTGTGCTTGAAGCGACCAGCATGACGCGCGGTCAGGGTGCCGAAATACAATACCTGCTCGTACGTCTGACAGACGACGGCAAAGTCGAGTGGGACAAGTACGTAGGAAACGCATGGGAACGTCAAACCAGTTCTGTCAGTGCCGAGAGGGTGTCTAAGATTCAGCGGACGTTGGATTCAATCGACAAGAGTCGACTGCATGGCGCGACTGGTCCATACCACGTCTACGAAGACACGTCCGTGGAACTTCGAATCCAAATGACCGCGAGGCAAGGAGAAGTTACATTTTCGGTCACGAATCCTTGGTCTGAACCGGGGATGCCAAGTCGCAAACGGATGCCAAAGGAGGTCAGGCTCGTTGTATGCGAAGTCGACGGATTGTACGCACAAGTGGCGGACGTGTCGGTCGACCCGATGTGTAAGGCGAGCACTTCGCCGCACTAACGGATTAGCGCGCTTGTCGGAAAAGTGCTTTTGGCAGAAAATCCGCACGACTCTAATCAGGAGTAGCCGAATTTAGCGGCTATTTACCAACACTGCTGGCCGCGAAAAGGCGAGAACAAGAGAGCCATCGGGCCTCTGCTTAATTGATGGAGCTGTGATGGCACGGACGTCGGCTGGAGACATTCTGATTCGCTGACAGTTTATTGTCTCGGAAACATCAGGGCCTCCGCTGATAAGTACAATTCGGTCCGCCGCGCGAATAACACAAAATGCATGACCCCAGGCATCCAGCTTTTCTTGAGGAATGCCCCCCCGAAGTGATGAGCTTGAAACCGCACTTGTACCAGTTCCCGGGCTTGAACTCGCATCAGCTACCTTCACGGCGTTCAACCAAGTATCTAAGACCTGGGCATATCGGTGAAATTTCTGAGGGTCCTTCTGGTACTCATCGATGAACGAGTGATGAGTTCTAGAAGAATCTAAGCCGGGAGCATTTTGTAGCTGCGCGTTGATAGTCCCCGGGTCGAGGCTAGGCCCTTGACCTGCCCCACCTTCCAAAAGTGCTCTCCCAAGAGCCCCCTTGAACATATCGGCGGCCGCGGGAGCAGTCGCAACGACGTCAGTAACCATCCGGTCCATGCCGCGGTTCACCGCACGCAGACCGAGTGCTACTGCCGCAATTAGCACGGCACCGACTCCGATAATGATGGCAATTCGCTTTTTCCGTATCATCGCACACGTCTAAGCCTGAAGTAACTGCCACTCAGAATCTATCGTGGAAGGCGCAAGGGAGCAAGATGCCCATGCCTAGTCCGACCACACGCCTGGTAAACGCGGAAATCGGACGCGTGGTTATCCAGTTGTTCCTTTGGTTTCATCGCGGAGTGCGAAGCTTAACTACCAACTGGCGCATGATTTCAAAGCCAGCCTCTCCGCAATAGTGACCCTTCTCCGCTGGCGGATAAAAAATGTCTAAGCGAGAACACCGGTCGCGGACCGACTCCAGTTCAGGGTCGGATATTTTATGAGAGCAGAAATCGTCCCAATCCCAGCAACCGCCGGTACCATCGAGAAATCGTTCGATGATTTCTGCGACTTCCAGTCTGGTTCTTTGAACATCTCCCACCCAGGTAGCCTTTCGGGTTTCGGCAAAACCGAGATGTGACAGCGAATGGAAGGTTAGCGAGAAAATCACTTTTCGCCAATAATACTGTAAGTGCCTGATAAACGCATTACTCGTACAAGTGGAATCCGCCGCAAAAGTTGCTCAGGCATTTGTCCGGTTTTGCGACTAATCAGGACTTGTAGTCGGATTTGATGGCTTCTGCAATGGCTGATTGCGCTTCCGGATAGTTGGGCCTCAACCGGATCGCCGTACGATATTCCACAATTGCTCCCTGAAGATCGCCCTTTGCTTGCAGGGCGCGGCCAAGATGGTAGTGCGCTTCCGCGTTCTTTTTTCTCCGTTTGATTACCGCACGATATTCCACGATGGCCGCTTCATGTTCGCCCCTATCCTCAAGAATATTTGCGAGCCTGAAGTGTGCCTGCCAAATTGTCGGCCACTCACTTATTACGTTGCGGTATTGTCTGATGGCACCTTCAAGATCGTTTTTGGCTTCAAGAACAGTGCCGAGATTGTAGACCGGGCGCCAGAAAGTAGGGCAATGGCCCATTGAGGTTCGATATTCTGTGATGGCCCCGTCAAGGTCGCCTTTGGCCTGGAGATCGACGCCCTGGTTGTAATGCTTAATTCCCAGCCAACAACCAGCCGCGTTGGCGCCGACTCCTGCGGCTAGCAGCGCTACGACTGAAAAGGCGATTCGCAAACCTGAACGAAGCTTCATAGTGTAAGTGTAATGCAGTCGGCGATGTTCCAGGGTTTTGCTTGATAAACGCCGTTACCGTCCATTTGAATTCACTTCTCCGGCTACCCGACAAACCAGGCACTTGCGGAAAACCCGTAATAAATTTACCTACATCATGCTTAGTTTTGAAGACAAGCGGTGGCAGAACCTTGAAGGCGGGTATCGAGAGAAGTTCGACCCAAGACCTCAATTATCAAAGCTACTCGCCAACAACGACACCAAAGTGGCGTGGCACGAACTCTGGGAAGCGTTGCACCATCAGGGAGACGTAGGCGAAGCTTCGTACGCTGCTGTTCCAGAGTTGGTGCGAATTTATCGAGAGCAGCGTGAGCTTGACTGGAACACGTATGCAATCGTGGGTGTCATCGAGTTAGCCCGTGAGGATGGGAAAAACCCAAAAGTGCCGAAGTGGTTAGAGATAGATTATTTCCAATCAATTCGAGATCTCGCTGAATTTGGTGCAGCCGAGGTTTTACAGGCAAAAGAGCCGGAAGAGGTTCGGGCAATACTTTGCGTTCTTGCGATTTGCGCAGGCGCTCGAACTCACGCGAAGTTCCTCCTTAATTATTCCGCCGATGAATTGATGGAAATGAAAAAGTCAGCTTGGAAGTAGCGCTTTGGCTGAGAACAAGGCCCAAGTGGGTGCTGGTATCCAAGTTACCGGTTTCCCGACTTATCAGGAGTTGAAGACCTATTCCCTGCAGTAGAATTTAAATTATGCCCCCTGGAAGGAGCTTGAATGCCTGACAAGAACGAATCCTTCAAAGAATTTGTCGCACGATTGGAAACTTCCAAGGTTTTGCTGTCTGAGTTAGAGAAGACGATTATTGATGCGGAGGCAAAACACTTCCTACTGGAACCTTCGAAGGCTAAACTGAAAGACGTTGAACGATATTTGGGCGAAGCGCGTGGACTTGAGGCCGCTGCCGGATTCGGTTTGACGGTGGCTGAACACGAATTAGAGCGTATTAGAAAACTGCTCGCAAAATGTGGCCCGAATCTGAAATTTAATGGCTAACCCGAAATCAAAAGCACTTGTCCCGGTAACCCGACTTACCAGGCACTATGTAGAATTTCCTCCTAAGCCCAGACCTATCGTGGGAGGTGTGGCTTCAAATCGAACCGTGTAACCCTAAGGTCGTCGATTTGTTCGATGTTGAGGACAAATCTAAAACGCGATGAATAAGAATCGCGGAGGACGAAACGACCCGTGAAGGTCGCAACTACGCGCTTGTCGATTGTTCCCCGCATTCCCTGGTCTAGGGCATGGTCGAATGCTTCAATATCGGGATGCTGTTCGACTTCGTCAGGCACAAACGGTTCAATACCGCGGCCACAGTCAGGGTCCGTGAGCACACTATGTTCAATGCCATCACTCTGAAATTTAGCGGAAAATCGAACTCTCTTGCCGACGAACGGCAGTGCATCTTCTACAAATTCGCAGACTGTCACACTGATGGCCTTTGACGATTGTTCTGTTTGGCCGGAGAACTGCGCGGGTCTGCTGCTCAAGACATTGGCAAGAATTAGCTCATGGGAGTAAGCGCCAAGATGACCAAAGGCCGATTGCCCCATTACAGGAACAGCAGCGGTCTCGAACTGTCCGAGGAGCTCTACCTCAAGGACTGTCTGCTTCCGGTCCGACGATGGCTTCAATTCTTTCCATGCCTCCGCATTGTGCTTTTCGTCGTACGCGAATAACTGCCTGTTGATTGCAGGCTTTTCCAACCCTTTCGGTATCGCACCCGGCACGTCGGGAAGCCTGTGCTTCTGCATTTCCTGAACGAATTTCGCGTCTTCGACCCAAATCGCGTCACCTGGTTCACTTGCACTGCATGGACGTATCGTCACACTCTCAAGGCCAAGCACGAAACATCCGCTAACCCTGACCATGGTGTGGGCATGGCTCTGCGGATTGGCCAGAAGTTCCTCGACCGAAAGAGTTGGAGCGGTTTCAATCTTCGGTGGAACGGATAGCTTGCAACCTCCCAGCAAAAAGAGGCTTCCAGCCAGGAAAATTGCTTGGGCGTTTAGAACCTTGCTCTGGTGCATTCGACTGGTTCAGGCTTACTACACATTAGTAGACACCAACTTCACGAGCCAAGTGCCTGATTAACGCGCTTACCGTCAAAGTGGATTTCAAGTTTCCGGTAAGCCGACTTCCCAGGCACTTGGACGGAATGATGATAGATTTCTGCGTATGCTTAGAGGCCGCTTCGATTGGAAACAGCCCTACCGATGGAGGACCAACCTGCGCATCATTTTGCCCGGATTTTTCGGTCTGCTATTAGTAAAAGGCAGGAACTGCGAGGAAGTCGGCGCAACTCACGACTGGTACAACATCGACAACGAAACCAGCGGATGCTACCACTGCCAAGTACGACGCGACGGTCAACTCTGTGAGGGTTCGGTCCTCTAAGAACTTCGTCACGCTGAGCAGCGCTTACCGGAAAAGTGCATTCTGGTGAGCGGGAAGGTCGGCTCTAGCATCAGCAGATGGTACAATCGCGCTCCATGAAAAAGCTCGGCCTCACTTTGCTTTTAGCCTCGCTGGCTGCTGCGCAAGATGCTCCTAAGACGATGAACAGAATTGTCGTGCAGCTCGACGGCCCCAAAGTGCCTCAAAACAGCCCTGCCAGGAAACCAAGGACCATGTACAGGGCCGGTAGCACCTATTGTCGCGCCGAACAAGCTGCTTCGAATTCCGAGGATACGAGTCTCAGCGTGTTGATCGTGAATGAGCCCAATGCGTGGTTAGTCGATCTGTCAGCCAAGACCGCTCGACACACCGTTGATCCTGGTCCGACCTTCAACTGCCATCTCCCAGTTTTCTCCGGACCAGTTCCTGATACGCCTGACAAAGTGGACTACACGAACTTGGGACTGGAGTTTGGTTACGAGTTGGAATACTTCAAGAAGATGGGCGCGGCGCGGCAAGACCCGGGCCCCATTCTCCAGAAACAACAAACCGTTGCGTACTTCCTCGACATAAGCGGGACCAGGTTCGCGCTCTTCACCTACGGCCCAAATGAATTTCCTCTGCTAGTAGGGCACACGGTTGGCGACAAGGGCGAACTGCTCTGGTACAGCGGCTACGGCCAGGTCCCTTTTGATCCCAGGCTCTTTGCCAAGCCCGAAGGCGTCAGCATCACAGAAACCTCCCACTAGCCCTCGTGGCGTCGAATGACCGCGATCAGTTGGGACGGTGACCGAGATTGCCTCCGGCGAAAAACTCAACAGCGGAAGTCGCTCGCAAACTCCTGGTAAACGCGGTAACCGGAAAGTGGCTTTTGACCCGAAATCCACACGCCCGGTAACGCGGCTTTGTCTAGATGTATGGTTGCTCGCGGCTTCTGTTGACCAGCACCTTTCGCCGGAGTAGCGTCTCAATCGGGCGCATGGTGCTGTAGAGAGCACCCTAGTGAGGAGATCGGATGCGGCTGTGGGCTGGCATCGGGATTGCCTTCTCGATCTTGTTTTGTCGTGCAACGTTTGCGCAGGCCGCAGAGAATTCGTCTCTGCCCACGGTGATAACGAACGACAATCGAAAGCCCGCCGGGACGCTCAAGAACGGAGTCTTAGATCTACGCTTGGCGCTCCGCGAGGGTGTCTGGTATCCGGAACAAGAGGGCGGCGGTCATCGCGACGTCTACGGGTTTTCCGAAGAAGGCGAGGCGCCGCAATGCTCTGGCCCGTTGATCCGAGTTCCGGAAGGGACGCAAATTCACATTCACCTTCGCAACACTCTGCCCTTGGCAGCAAAAATCTACGGCCTGCATAGTCATCCCGGAGACCCGAAGGATGCACTAAGTTTGGCTCCTGGTGAGATACGCGAGCTTAAGTTTCTCGCGGGCGATCCGGGAACGTATCCGTACTGGGGCACTACCTCCGATACAACTCTGAAAGAACGGCGTGGTGCGGAAACCCTTCTTTCGGGAGCGTTTGTAGTCGACCCGCCCGGCGAGAAGTCGGAAGATCGCATTTTCGTTCTGGGTGTATGGACGAAGGTCGAAAAATCCGGCTTCGAATTGATACCCTGGATCAACGGCAAATCCTGGCCTTACACCGAGCATTTTATTTACAACATTGGACAAGCCGTGCGATGGCGGGTGATCAATATTTCGGACGATCCACATTCCATGCACCTGCACGGTTTCTTTTTCACAGTTGAAGCGATAGGTGACGGCGAACACTACGATCGCTACACGGAAGAGCAGCGGCGCCTGGCGGTAACGGAAGCCATCGAATCGGCCCACACATTCGAAATGACCTGGACGCCAGAGCGTGCGGGAAACTGGCTGTTCCACTGCCATATGATGATGCACATGTCCGTACCCGCAGCCCTTCATCCTAAAGAAGTACAGGCTGGCGTGAATTCGCCAGAGCATGAACAGATGACCGGAATGGGAGGATTGGTGATCGGTATCACCGTCCTTCCGGGCGGGACATCCACGACGGTGCCGGTAGCTGCGAAGGCACCGCGTAAATTGCAATTAGTGATTTCCGATAACCCAGACAGAGTCCCTTTGTACCAATTGGAACTAAACGATCCCCAGGTGCCGGTGGAGCCCGGTAAGAAGAAACAGCTGAGCCTATTGGGGCCTTTGATCGTGCTCACACGCGGGGAACCAACCGAGATCGAAGTCAAGAACGCTATCAGCAGCCCGACCGCGATCCATTGGCACGGGATTGAGCTGGAAAGTTTCTACGACGGGGTTCCGGGTTGGGCGGGTTCGGGCCAGCAGACCACACCACTGATTCTACCTGGGACATCTTTTGTTGCGCGGATGACTCCGCCGCGGGCAGGAACGTTTATCTATCACACGCACTGGCACGATGAGACTCAGTTGGTGAATGGTATGTATGGGCCGTTAGTCGTTTTGGAGCCGGGACAGAAATACGATCCAGAGCGTGATAAAACCTTCGTAATTGGCACGGGACGGTACGTTCCTTTTGGAGCGATGCTGCTGGTAAACGGTAGTCCAGAACCGGACCCCATGGAATTGAAGACTGGAACGACCTACCGAATGCGCCTCATTAATATTACGAACAATGAATCAGACCTGCGAGTGCGGCTTGATAGTAAGGAGGTCCCGGTGCGGTGGATGGTGATCGCGAAAGACGGCGCCGACCTCCCGATCGCGCAACGGAAGGAGTCTGCGGCGGAGATGGGCGTCACGGTGGGCGCGACCTACGATGTCGAATATCGATCCGACCGCGTGGGCCATGCGCAGCTGCTGATAGAGGCACCCGGATTTGAAGCCCTGATCATGCAGCCTCTGGACTTTGTTTTGCCCAAGTAACTCGTTGGAATCTGGGCATTCCGGCCCTAAAGCCTTAGACGATATGGCGGAAGTATGCCGGGCAGCAGCCAATGCTGCAGGGCCCTCAGTCAAGTGCCTGATAAACGCGCAAACCGGAAAAGTGGAATCGCGGAAAGCACACGTCCGGTTTGGCAAGCTCTAATCTGAGATTCCTTCGCGCCCGGTATGAGAAGTACGGCACAGAGAACACCAAATGCTATAAAGAAAAACGTTGACTCCTGTCGCAACAGGCTTTCCGCTAAGAGCGCGTAGGGTGAGGCTGCGACTCATTCAAATCTATGCTGATTCAAGACAACGATTCGGACGCAGTAGGGCGTTTTGGACTAGTGGGCCAGAGATACTGTTCACTGGTCGATTCGCGGGCTACCTTGGACAAAGCGGAGTTCTTACATCAGATTTATGGGATTCTTCCAGAACTGATTGTCGAAGCGATTCGCTTGCCGCAAGCGCATTTCACGGACGATGAAAATGAAACGCAGGCAGCCAAAATCCGCGAGGCCCGCGCTAAGTCTAGAATGAAACATGAAGGCTGGAGCACTCTGTACAATTCCCTCCAGGAAAAACTTGGGGACTGGGATTTATACTGGCAGGTATTTGACCCAACGAAGGACAACGAAGCAATTCGCGGTTCTTTGGCTGACGACATCGCCGACATTTACCGTGATGTCAAAGATGGAATCAGGCTCACGGAAACAAATCAGGCACCATTCGATGTAATCATTTTTGACTGGCGATTCGGTTTCTCCTCTCACTGGGGCAACCATGCGATGAACGCATTGCGCACGATTCACTTCCTACTCGATGATGAATCAAGTCCTGATTGATGCGGACCCGGACCGGCATTTCGAGCCAAATCCGCATTTGCGATCACCTGAATTGGATGCTGCGAAACATCGTCAATACTTTCTCTCGCTGTACGGTGTCGAGATTCTGAACATCGACGGTGAGCTTGTTGCGGTGTCCCACGTTTGGAAAATAAATGGCGGTAATACCGTGGCCGGATTTCCTCGGGTAAACGATTCTTGCCTTGAATCCACCGACGTATTCATCCGAGATGAGATAGGTTGGACTTTTGGCTTCGTCTAGTGGATTAGAATATTCACCAAAATCGAAACCCAGTCGCACGCCGTCGCCCACAAATTCTCCCACATAAGAATCTATCCCTTGAAGCTTGTGAAACTCCCAACCCGGCGGGGCAGAAATCGAAAACGGTCCGGCGTCAAGCTTTTGCCAGATAACGGTAGCTCTAGGTGTTTTATCTTGGCCTACCGAGAGATGAACGACCGACCCGTGAGTCGCACACAATAGAATCGCCGATAGCGCAGGTCCTAATCGGTTCACCTTGCAGCCTCCCGTCAAATAGCATACAACAGCGGCGATCACTCGCCTGATTAACGCGCTTACCGGAGAACTGGATTTGACCCCAGATCGATTGGGCAGATGTCCGGTAATCTGACTAACCAGAGTTGAGTTCGCCAAGCTGGAAGGGCTCTGTACTGAGGGAGCATTGCATGCCGTCCGGGTCGGGTGTAGGTTGTCGGTTGGGTCGGAAGGTCAAAATGGAGATTCCGATTGAAGTGTGCTGAGGTGCGAGCATGATGCCACAAAAATTTCGATGCAAGGGCTTTGGAAGAATTGCTCTTGCTCAAGGTTTGTATCTTTGTGTAGCCGGGCTTTTATTCGTTTGTCCTGGAGAGATGCATGCCCAGGCACAAAAGATCACCTGGAGCGATCAGGAAAAGCCGATCGTAGAACAGATGCGGACGCTGCGGAAGCTGCCTGAGGACCAGAGGGCACGCACAACAAAGCAACTGGCGCTTCAGGTTCGACATTTGCCTGCGGGGCCAAATAAGGTGCGCCTCGCCAACGGTCTTGCGAATCTGTCAACTGAAGGAGACCTCGGCCAGGATACCCTGCAGGAAGTGGCAACTACTCTGGCTGATTCCGTCCGGGAACAGCCGGTGCCGCCCGGCCAGCATGGACCGGCCATGCCATATGTCGAACTTGCGGAACTCGTGCGCTACGAGCACGTACAGTTGACCTTGGATGATCCTCAATTTGCGGCCGCCATGTCCAAGATCGAAGCGGATGATGTGCGCCACCAGCAGGCGGATTTCGAGCTGGCGGACCTACATGGACAGAAATGGGCCTTGAAGGAGTTGCGGGGGAAGGTAGTGTTGGTAAACTTCTGGGCTACCTGGTGCCCACCCTGCCGTAGTGAAATGCCTGACCTTGAAACGCTTTACAAACAGTTTAAGAACGAAGGATTCGTTGTGTTATCGATTTCGGATGAAGATGCGGGCAAGGTAAAGCCATTCATCAATGAATACAGATTCAGCTACCCGATCCTTCTTGATCCGGGCAGGAAAGTGAATGAGCAATTCAACATCGAAGGAATACCGAAGAGTTTCGTCTACGATCGCGGAGGGAAGCTAGTGGCACAAGCAATCGACATGAGGACGAAAAGACAGTTCATGGAAATGCTGGCGCAAGCGGGACTGCATTAATGTGTTGTTCCTGGCCGAGCAAGGCGTTTCGAGGAAATTTGGGGAGAGACTGAAAGAGGACTCGGACAATTACCGCTAAAGTGGAATCGTCACAAAACCAGATGTCCGGTAAGCCGACTTAGCAGGAGTTGACCCGCTAAGTGGGTCTAGTTCATCCAACGAATACAACATTCCGGATTCACATCAATCCCACTTTGAACGAGAGTCAAGAGTTGAGGCGGAACCCAACTTAGTAAGGTTCCATGCGAGAAGGCGAGCCAAGCGTCCCACGGCGGCGCATTATCAACGTCAAAGAAACCGTATGATGCATATTTCGCGGCACCATCCGCCAAGTTTTCGTCGGGCGCGTATAGCAGCAACCGCCCACCACGTAAGTCAGAATCTGATTTGCCTTCTGCTGGGTTCGTTTCCGAGCTCAGCAATTGTGACCGCCGAAGGACGACCGAGCTCACCACTTCTGCCCGCTCCGGTTCGGTCCGGACCTCACTAAGCGACTTTGTCGGAGCGAGTCTGGTAGTGCGGAGTTGTTCGGAAAGGGGTGCGATAGAACTCAAATCGGCTTGGCGGTACAACTCCCTACTACGTCGCCACAGCCGACTGTGCACGTAGTCCCGTCGGAGTAGTCTGTTCCAGAATCTAGTGCGTTCCGAGTAAGCGCGATGTATGAGCTCGCCCGCTTGTTTTCCCAAGTTCCTTCGACGCTTTATTTCTTCGCTTTCGTCAACAGTCCCGACGATTTTCTGCCGCTCGCACCAGACTATAGCTTCCTCCAGCGGCGCGGTAAGCGATTCGGTATCTAGCAGTTTGTTGAAAAATCGCTTTCCACTGCAACTGCTTTAGCCTTGGGTAGCGCGTAAGTTTGATTTTGGTCCACGGAGAGAAAACCGCAGTAGGACGAACGCGATGAGTGCGAAGAAACCTGCCGCGGTCAACACAACTAATGAGCCTCCTATGGCTCCCCAAAACGAGGCGTGACCTCCGTATTGACGCGCTGAGTCAGCTTCCTGCAGTTCGTTGGAGATAAACAGTAGAGGGCCTACTATCGCTACGAGGGCCGCGCAGAGACCAAAGGCTCCAACGAATACACGGATGACAATGGTCCTCATCTTAAATTCTCGCGGCGCATCGAAACAATCTTACTCCTACACACCGCGTCAACAGCAAGGCTTCTGTCGGCACACAAATAAACATCTTGATGCTCTCGCTATAAAATATGGCTGGAAAATCGCGCTCCGCTGCAACTTTCCGCAAGGAGATCTCGTCTGAATGAATGAATGAAGGAAGGAAGGAAGGAAGGAAGGAAAAGGAGACGAGTGAATGCGCGGCGACGACAATCAGCAAGAAGGAATGTTCAGTTACATCTCTCCAGAGAAGCGAGTTCCAACGGATCATCCACTGCGGCCCATCCGCGAGCTGGTAGATGAGATTCTGAAAGAGATGTCGCCGAAGTTTGCCAAGTTGTATTCCAGTGTGGGACGTCCGTCGATCGCGCCGGAGCGGTTGTTGCGTTCTCTCTTGTTGCAGATCTTCTATTCGGTGCGTAGTGAACGAATGCTGATCGAACAACTGCAGTACAACCTATTGTTCCGGTGGTTTGTGGGGATGGAGATGGATGAGGTGGTATGGAATCATGCGGTGTTCAGCAAGAATCGCGAGCGATTGTTGAACGAGGAGATCGCAGAGGGATTTTTCCGGCGGGTGCTAGAACGAGCGAAGCCCTTTATATCGGATGAGCATTTTACGGTGGATGGGACGCTGATCGAGGCCTGGGCGAGCCAGAAAAGCTTCCGACGGAAGGACGGGAAGGGAAACCCGCCAGGAGCAGCCGGGGAAGTCGATTTTCACGGTGAGAAACGAAAGAACGAAACCCATGAATCGACGACGGATCCCGATGCTCGGCTGTTCCGGAAGTCCAAGGGGAGCGAGGCGAAGCTGAGCTATCTGGGACATGTATTGATGGAGAATCGCAACGGGTTGTTGGTGCAGACTTTTTTGACGGAGGCCAATGGCAGAGCGGAACGAGATGCAGCGATGCTGATGGCAGAAGCGATTCCCGAGGGGAAGCGGGTGACCCTGGGCGGTGACAAGAACTATGACACGCAGGAATTCGTCCGGGAACTGCGAGGGATGAACATTACTCCGCACGTAGCGCAAAACGCCACCAATCGCTCAAGCGCAATTGATCAGCGGACCACACGGCATGTGGGTTATGAGGTGAGTCAGCGGAAGCGCAAACGAGTGGAGCAGTCGTTTGGGTGGATGAAGATGGTGGGGATGCTCAGGAAAGTGAAGCTACGAGGGATCGACAAGGTTGCGTGGCTGTTCACCTTTACGGGAGCCGCCTATAATCTCTGCCGATTGCGAAACCTGATGGCTCGAGCATGACCAGAGGTTTCAAACGGGGCCAGTGGATCGCATCGCAGGCGATTTAAATCACTTCCGCGGCTCTATAAAACGTGAAAAATGGAGTCCGCCGCAAAAGAAACCTGAATTTTCAACAAGCTGCTAGGTCAAAAGCGTGATTCATCACTCGATTATAAGGCTATGATGCGTCTTGCGTGCTCGGCAAGGATCCCGGTTCAGTTCGCAAGTCCCGATTAACGTTTACCGGACATCAAATGGATTCTCACGGTAGACCCGCGCTCCCAGCCCTCAGGTGTAGCAAAATCCCCTGTGATGGAGCACTGGCAGCTATCTGCTAGTTAATAGGCTTCTGCTCAGAGGTGGTTTTCTGGTCTGTCGGGAGCTCGACGGTGTAGTCACTCGGAATTTCAAACAAAAACTTTGGGGGTTCCTCGCGTTTGATATCCGTGAGCTCCATCGTAGTCGTCGTTTTTGACTTCGGATTTATGATTTTTTGAAGGACAACGTCTGCAATATCTTCCGAGACCCACGATTCCATTACAAACGTTGGTTTTCCGTTCCACTCCCCTTCAGTTCCGGTAACGGTCTCTCGATACCCGTGGGTCATGACGCCGGCGATCTCTTTGAAACCTAGGTCTTCTATCTTTCGGTTTGGTGCCTGTCCGCGTGTCAACCACTCATAAAGAGATGTGCCTGGTTTGCGCTGCCACGAAGGTCGGAACCCGTTGGTTATGATGCGTACAAGTTTCAGATCCGGCAAAACCTGTGTTTCTCGTCCTTTCTGGCAGTCCCAAATCCAAATCATCGAGTGTATAGCGGGTCCTTTTCGCCAAGGTTTGGAATCATCCGCTGCATTGGCTCCACTGCTCGCGGGCACATAAACTTTATTTACGATCAATCCTCCATAGTAGCGTCCGTTGCTGTCACGGGCCCACAAGTTGCCATCGCCGACGTTGTCTTGTTTCAACTCGGTTCCAGCGGGCGACTCAGATTCAATGTGCTCGACCATCTGCGCAGTAAAGGGCTTATCTTCATCACAAGCGCGTACCGACTGCCCGCGCACCACCACAGCATTAAAGAGAACGAACGTCATCGCGGCGCCGACCGTGCATTCTCTTAGATACTTTATATAGTTCAAACCGTAAGCCTCGAACCGATTATAAGCGCGACAGCTTCCGATTCAAATCAAGTGCCTGATTTAACGCGGTAATCAAGTGAAACCGGTCCGCGAGCGGTCGTATAAAGGGCGACTGCCGGCATCAAGATGACAGACGCCGAAAAGAGCATGGTGCCGAATCCGCCGAAGGTTGTGGACCAGGTGAAATCGGTAGTGCTGCGCGCTCGACAGAGATGACAGGCGAGGGTTGCCCAACGCGCTTTTGGGGCACTTGTCCGATAACTTATGAGGCAACTGAGCTGCAACGGAGGTACAAATCTTGAATGGAGCAAGAACCGGCGAAGGAAGTTCCTTCGAACAGCATCCGGTCATGGAAGACCCACAAGCCTCCCTTGACTAAGGCGAGGTACACACACCATTCTTTGTGCTGTTTTAGGAACATTGCCAATTCTTCCAACAGCGCGGGTTTGACGAGAGTGCAAGCCGCCTCGACGCGAACACTCATCCCGTACATGTCGTCATCTACGACAAAGAAATCAGGGCTAGCGTTGCCACCGAGCGCAGCATAGTAAGATTCTTCGTAGCTGTCGAGAATTGGCGTCTTACCAAGCGGCCCTACGCTCCCATACGACGAGAGAATATCTAGTATTCCGTTTCTAAATCTGTGGAACTGTTGCCAAGTGTGGTCTCGATTCGAAAACGGGCACTCTTCACGCGAGAATTCGATCACTCGAATAAACGAGTTTCCTTCTGACCACGATTCGCGGGGCTGCTCATCCATTCCGCTCAGATTAACATCGGCAGATGAGAAAACCGCCCGCTGGGTCACGAGAATGATCTTGGTAAGTTCAAAGCTTAGAACAGGCCTGTAGAGCAAGCGTTTTTTCGATTGCCATGGCTTTGGTTTGGTCGGGAACGCCGGAGACACGAACCACAAAGTACGTGCTGCCTTTCTTGACGAACAACTGGGCTGCGCTATACCCGGAAGCATCGACCGATACGGCATAGACCGCGTCATCGCCGACGCCACTGGCAGGCGCGGCCTTTGTACTGCTTACGACCGGTGTCTTTGCAAATCCAAAGGCTCGCTCGCTAGAAATCGTGAGGATAACCGTTCTTGCATTCGCAGGATTCGGCTGCTTGGGCGTAGACCATTGGCACAGCTTTGGCGCTACCTGCTGCGGTGCTTCCACAGGCGTGCCGAGAGCGACACTTACCTGCGCTAGGGTCAAAAGAGAACAGGGGTCGGGCGCTGGCGCAGCATAGGCGCCACGAGAAGCGCAAATGCTGAGACTGAAAAGAAAAGCAACAGCCGCAAGGGACGAATATTTCAAGTCCATAGATGTGTCTTCCGAGTCGGGACTATTCTACATGCTAAAAACTTCGGTTTCCCAGTCCGATCACGTTGACGGCCCCAGCGCCCGGTAAACGGCCAAATCGTCCATCCAGGTGCCGGGCCGGAGCATTTCTGGTTCGCGACTTACCAGAACTTACGAGTGGGAGTGCACTCCAAGAGTCGAGTTGTATGCTGAAAAGTTCCGATCAGAAGGCACCGGTTGATCGGTGCCAAAGCCTTAGGACGCAGCCAACAAGCGCGCTCAGGCCGAGCATTAGGAGAACAAAGAGCGGTGCGCCGGGAATGCCAATGGCTGCGTCTAAAATGAGCACTGCCACGATTAACCAGCCAATAGGATGGCCGGCCGCCCCGGCATCGCCTGGGGCAAACGGACCCAAACCCCGGGTATGAAATGGCGACACCGGCGTACGCGCATTCCGCAGAGAGCCCGGACCTGGATTCAAGAATCGATCCATGGCCACAGTATACGCTCTTGTTCATTTGAGATTCATACTTGCTTTAGGGTTCCCGGAAGGCCCTGGTAAACGCGTTCACCCGGCGCGATCAAAAAGACGAGTGCATAAAGGGAATAATGATGATTGGCGCAGATTGGCGCGAGTGTCGGGTAATTTGTTTCGGTCATTGCTTCATGTAATGAAGCGCAACGCATCCTGACTTAAAAATCTTTGACTCAACAAGTTTCAATTGTAATTTCTCCGGCAGGCTCATACCTTCCAGCAACCGTCTTCCTTCTCCTGCAACGATTGGCTGAACGACAAAATGATATTCATCAACGAGACCAAGCTCTATAAGTTGTGAAGGGATCGCTACACCGCCGATTAAAATACTCTTGCCTTGTTCCTGTTTCAATTTAAGTATTTCGTCTCGAAGCTTCGTACGAACAATTCTCGTATTTTTTCCTTCAGCGCTGTCTAGTGATCGTGAAAAAACAATTTTGTTGCTGGAGTCAAATGTTTGAGCAAATTCGATCTCGGCTTTTGTCCCAGACTGGCTTTTTGCGACATCCGGCCAATAAGGAACCATCAATTGATAGGTTTTACGCCCAAAGACGAGCAGGTCAACATCTCGCAGGAGGTGCGTGTAATGTTCAAGTAGTTCATCATCGGCAATCGTTTTGGTGTGATCGCAGCAGCCATCTACGGTAATGTTGATTGCGAAGATTACATTTCTCATGTGTCCGCCTCGGATTGCGCAGCATGGTGTTCGAACATAAAACCAACAACCCTGTCCTACGTAAAGATTAGGCGCATTCCACGAAAACTGCGTTACGAAATCAACCCGAGTCACTACCGGAATTCCAGGAATGCTTGCTCGTTGGACGCTGCCCGCCGCTTTCGTTAGACTGGTTGTTTACGTCGCGTCGCATTTCGCCTACTCCAGATGACTGACACCACCACCCAGCATTCTGAATCCGCAGTTCGCGTGCGCTTTGCTCCCTCGCCCACCGGTTATCTCCACGTCGGCGGCGCGCGCACCGCGCTCTTCAATTGGCTCTACGCTCGCGGCCACGCCTCGGCCGGCCGCGGCAAAATGATTTTGCGCATTGAAGATACCGACGCCGAGCGTAACAAACCCGAACTCGTCGAAGGCATCATCTCCGCGCTGGCGTGGCTCGGCATCGATTGGGATGAAGGCCCCTTCTACCAGTCCCAGCGCACCGCGCTCTACCGCGAAGCTGGACTGAAACTTCTCGCCAGCGGTCATGCTTTTCTCTGTTATTGCCCGGCGGAAAAATATGCGGGCGGCGATCACGCGCCCGACCCTGCGTCCGCTGGTGACGCGAAAGCCAGCCAAGGCAGCCAGGCCCGCCGCGTCACGCGCTGTTCTTGCCGCGACGGAAATCCCTCGACGCCCGGCGCTAAGCCAGCGATCCGGTTCAGGGTCCCCATGGGCGGTGTCACTAAAATTCACGACGCCGTGTTTGGCGACCGCGAATTCAGCAACGACGAAATCGAAGACTTCGTTCTTCTCCGCTCTGCCAAAGGTACGGATGATTACGGCCAGTCGATGTACCAGCTCGGCGTCGTCGTCGACGACATCGACATGCGCATTACGCATGTGATTCGCGGCGCCGATCACATCTCCAACACCCCGAAGCAAGTTCTGCTTTACAACGCCCTGGGCGCCCAGCCGCCGACTTTCGCCCATGTGCCGCTGATTCTTGGCCCCGATAAATCGCGCCTCTCGAAGCGCCACGGCGCCACCGACGTCAATATGTACCGCAGCGAAGGTTTTTTGCCGGAAGCGTTTCGCAATTTCCTTGCACTGCTTGGCTGGTCTCCCGGTGGCGACGAGGAATTTCTACGCACTCCTGACTTGTTGCAAAAATTTTCTCTTGCCGGCGTCAGTCGCACCAATGGAGTTTTCAATCGCGACAAACTCGAGTGGTTCAACACACAATACCTGCAGAAACTTCCGATTGAAGAAATCCTGCCGTACGTGCAAGCCGAACTGCAGCGCCACAATTTGTGGAAAGCAGAATGGGCCGCCGGAGAAGGTCACGCCTGGTTTGCAAAAACCGTGGACCTCCTGCGCCCACGCGTCCGCTTGCTCCCGGACTTCGCCAGCTGGTCTCGCGCATTTTTCAGCGACGATTTCCCCCGCGATCCCGCGGCCATCGCCAAATTCTGGAAAGACGACAAAATTCGACCCTTACTCGAAAAATTAGCGGAGGCCCTCGCCGCGCTCGCCGCATGGAACCACGACGCCTGCGACCACGCCACCCGCAAGGTCGCCGAGGAAGCGGGAGTAAAAGCCGGCATGCTCATCAACGCCACGCGCGTCGCCATCGTTGGCCAGGCCGTGGCCCCCCCGCTCTTTGACACCATGGTCGTCCTCGGCCAGCAAAAAGTCGTCACCCGCCTTCGCGACGCCGTCACGCAGCTGCCGTGACGGGCCATGCGACCCCTCTTTGGGCTTCATTGCGGTTTCGCTGGCGTCCCCGCCGAGGGTTGCTCCTTCTTGCCGGTTGTTTTCTCAAACGTCTTATGAAAGATCGTGACCGTGAACGTGGGATTGTCCGCGGTTCCCGTAATGGTCACCGGCAATTCCGTTCCCGCGCCATTCTTGCTGAACAGCGGATCGAACGGTTTCAGCAGCACGGATTTTATTCCCGTCACCATTTGCGAAACCTTGGCGTCCAGCCGGATTACTCCCCGCAAATCGAGCGCGCCGCCTTGCACCGCGTAATTTCCCGCCAGATTGATCCGCGCGCCCGGCACGCTGAAGGTCACGTTGGAAAAATGAATCACGCCTTTTTCCAGATGAAATTTGCATTTCAGGTCGGACACCGAGCTTCCGCCCTCCTGATTTCCGGGTTTTCCTTCGCCGTGCCGGCTCAGCGATTCCAGCTCTTCGCGAACCTTGGGGCTGTTCCACTGCGCGTTCTCGATGTTCACGTCCGCGTCCAGCGTCATCTTCTCGATGACCTTGATTTTTCCCGGCGGCAAAAATAGTTTTGCGTCGATTTTCGCCGGGCCGGTCAGCAGCGGAGTTTCCGCTTTTAGCGCCAACGCCAGGATGTCCTGGATGCGCGCGTCCGGCGCGTGAATCGCGAGCGAAATATGGTGGCCGCGATCCGGAACTTTCACCACGCTGCCATCCGCGACGATCACCGATCGAATCAGCGTAGCGCGCACCGGGTGCAAGTAGGTGTCCCCCGTCAATCCATCGACGGTCGCGGAGTATTCCGTGTGCAGCGGCACCGGTTTACCCACGCGGTCCAGGGAGAAATCCGGCGTATCCGTTTCGCCGGAAACCTCCAGCGTGTCCAGCTGCCCGCTGTATTTTCCGCTGGACGACAGAATTCCGGCGATGCCAGGAAATGGACCCAGATCTGCGTTTGTGAATTTATACGTGCCGGAAACCGGAGTTGCGCCTTTATCGTCCAGATTCCACGGGCCAAAAGCTCCCTGCGTGGCAATTTCTCCTTCCGGTTTCGCGTTGGTCAGCGTGCCGCGAAACTCCATCGATTGCTCGGCGCCGGCGTGATAAATATTCAGCGCGTGAATCTCCCAGTCGAGCGGTGGTTTCGCGGAATCTTTCGGCAAAATCAACAGGGTCGTCTCGTCGCAGACAATTTCGCCCACCACGATGGCCGGCAAAGGCTTCGGCGACGGCTTTGCGGGTCCGCCCGGATGCGCGGGGCGCGCCGCAGGCTGCGATTTGTCGCGCGGCGGAATCGTGATGGTCATGTTTTGCACGCCAATGCCGCGAATTTGATGGGGCACGCGAAAAATTCCCAGAACGCCAAGATGAAATGTGAACGCATCGATGTGGATAAAAGGAATGTCGCGGCGTTCGCGATGATAAATCGTTAAGCCGCGGCCTTTGACGCTCATTTCCGGAAAGGGCGTGACGTGCAAGTCCGCAAGTTCCACTTCCGCGTCAAAGCGCTCGGAAAGCGAGCGCAGGATCCAATCGCGCGTGAAATGATCGACGTGCAGCGAGCGCCACAGCAGCACCCCGGAAAGCAGGGCGATGATTAAAAGCAGTGAAAGCACCAGCAGCCATTTTCCGGGTGGCGGTTTCAAGGTCATGACAGAAAATTAGCGCGGCGCGAAAATTTCCGGGTGCGCGGATTTTGCTCCGGTGGCGGCAACGTTCACGGTGGCGTCGACGGTGATGGTAACTGGCGGAAGACAAACTTCGTCGCTGCAAGCCTGGTAGCGGATTTTCAGCGGAATGTGCTGCGCGCCGAGCGGAGCGTCGACTCCGGCGGTCAGCGGCAAACGTAAAGTTGCCGTGCCTTCGTAGACGTTGAGAGGTTTGTCTTTGGAAAAAGGGAAGGTGCGCAGCGTGCCTTTCGGGTAGATCGCCGGGCCGGCGGTGAAACCCGGCGGCAATTCCTCTTTCAAATCCGTGGCGATCAAATATTCCTGCGATTTTTCCCGCGCGTTGATGTGAAATCCCGGCCGGATTTTCAGCACTACCGCCAGCGTAAACGGTGTTTGGCGCGCCACGGGATCCGCGGAAACGTAAACGCTGGGCGCGACAACTTCTTTTCCTGTCGGCATTTGCGCAACGGCCGACAGAGGCGCAAGTCCGCATGCCGCGATGGCGCACAGAACCGCGAGGAGGCGGAAGTTCCTGGCCGCGGGGAACCGAGTGCCGGTGGCGCGCGAAGTCATCGCTTCGCCAATTCCAAGGGTGACGCGACGGGAGGCATGTTCATAGCGTGACCTGCGTGCCCAGTTGCTCGGAAATTACGCGACTGATCACCGCGACCAGATCTTCACCGGTCTTGTCGAGCACGAAGGCGTTTTTCGTTTCTGACCAGCCGAGCTTGAAGCTCGTGGAAAGCGCGGAAATCCAGATTTCGCGTACCGGGGTGTTGGGCGAAATTACGAACCTGGTTTCCTCGGGATCTTCAAATAGTATTTCGAGCTTCCCGCTCTCGCCTTCGACATCGAAATCGAAAGCGTCCCCGGCGGTAAGAAGGCGTTTTTTCAACTGCTCGAAAGCAGCGTCCGCCTTGCGCTGAAAATCTTTTTCGTCAAGCATGATTTCATCCTACACGAAGTTCCGAGCGAACGTTCATAACTGCGATTCGATGGCTTTGGTGACTTCGTCGCCGTCGATTTGGCCGGTGATATGCTGGATTTGTTTGCCGTCGCGAGAAATAAGCACGCTGGTCGGATAGCCCAGCAGTCCGCCGAATTTATCGGCGGCAGCGTCGTTGCCGAGGAGAATCGGATAGCTCATCGGAGAGGGTTGCCCTTCGACGGTGAAACGCTCCTTGGCGACAAAAGGAGCGACGACACTTTTTCCTTCTTCGTCCATGGCCACACCAAGGACCGTGAAGCCTTTCGGTCCGTACTTGCGCTGCATGGCGATGAGTTCGGGAATTTCTTCGCGGCAGGGAGCGCACCAAGTGGCCCAGAAATTCACCAGGACCACCTGACCTTTAAATTGCGCGAGAGAGACATCTTTGCCGTCCAGGTCTTTGAGGCTGATTTCCGGAGCGGGTTTGCCGATCGCGGCGGTGTCCGGATTCACGCTGAGGCGCGTTTTGCCGGAGACGCGCGTGGCTTTGTCCGCGACGTACGTGCCGACGACCACGAGCAGGACGATGGAGAGAATGACGAGAAGCTTCTTCATGACGATTTTCCTGTTGGCGAAAGTTTTCCTTGGTTCCCTTTTTTAGAGCGAAAAACGATTCAAGAACGTGAGCTTGCCGGAAAGCCACGTCAATTTATTGACGAACACCAGGACGCCGATAAAAAGCAAAAGAGCGCCGCTAAATACTTCGACGGCGTGGAGATATTTTCGGAAGCCTTGGTAAAAGCGCATGAACTGGCTGATACCCAGGGCGGTGAGCAAAAAAGGAACGGCTAGCCCGGCGGAATAGATGGCGAGCAGCAAGATGCCGCGCGCGACGGTGTCGCTGGCGGCGGCCAGCGCGAGCACCGCGGCGAGAATGGGGCCGATGCACGGGGTCCAGCCAAAGGCAAAAGCAAAACCCATGAAAAAGCCGCTCCAGATTCCCGGTTGCGCAGCCTTGCTGCGGATATGCACGTCGCGATTGAGCAAGCGCGCGAGCAGCGGTCCGAGAAAACCGATCACGCTGAGCGCAAAGAAATGAACCGCGCCCAAGCCGAGGAACAGGGGAGCGTGGCGCAGCAGGCTGACTACACCGAGAGCGACCAGGACGACGCCGACGATGATTCCAATGCGCGGGGTGAGTTTGACCAGCAGGCCGACAAGGTGCAGGCCGAAAAGAAGAATGAGCGCACCGGCGATGGGCGCGAGCAAGCCGCGATTCTGACGGAGAAACCCGCCGACGGCACTGGCGCTGGCTCCAAAAGAAATGAAGACGACGGAAAATCCGGCGACGAAGGCCAGCGAGGACGCAAAAAGCCCGGAGCTCGGTACTTCGCCTTTGCGCAGCTGTTCCATGCCGATCCCGGAGAGCATGGAGATGTAACCAGGGACCAGCGGCAGAACGCAGGGTGAAAGGAAGGAGACAAGGCCTGCGAGAAAAGCGCCGGCGAGAGAGACGTCCGTCATGGCCGGAGCACCGATTGGGTGGAAAAGCGGCAAAAGCCGAAGGTACGGACCAGCAGGAACCGCGATGCGTTGGCTGAGGGCATACGTTTGGTAGAGCCCATTGTCCCATAAAAGGTTACGAAGGATGGAATAGGGTGGATGAAAGCTGCGGGTGACCGGGGAGTTGCTCGGGCTGGCGAGTCCAAGCGGCTCCCAAACGGTTGATGCCAACCGGGAAACTTTCGCGGGAATAAAGAAAACGGAGCCGTGCCCCCCGGGCGTTTTTCGCGAAGAGTTCGCCATGCGAAGAAAATGGGGAGCTTTGTGGATCTTAAGTTCTGAAGAAAGTGGATATTATTGAAAAGACAGGCGATAGAGATGTTGTGAGGCGGGATTCGCGGTAGAGGAAGGTGCGAGCGAGCAGCGTCCATATCGGGGGACAGCATCCAGCGAATTCAGCGGCTCAGGATGGAGATTTCGGTTTCGTTCGAGACGATGGCGAGGTCGGCCATGTTCAGGAAGAGGCCGTGTTCGACGACGCCGACGATGGCGCGGATCTGGGCGGCGAGCGCCGGCGGGTCGAGGATTTGGCCGCAGTCGCAGTCGAGGATGAGATTTCCCTCGTCCGTGATGTAGTCACCGCCCGAGGATTGCTGGCGGACGCGTGGGCGGATCTTTAGCGCGGACAATTTGGCAGCGACGAGCGGGGCCGCCATGGGGATGACTTCGACAGGGAGGGGGAACTTGCCAAGGTGCTGGACGATTTTGCTGGAGTCGGCGACCACGACGAATTTTTTAGAGGCGCTGGCGACGATTTTTTCGCGGAGGAGCGCGCCGCCGCCGCCTTTGATGAGCGCGAGGCCGGGAGCGATTTCGTCGGCGCCGTCGATGGTGACGTCGATGGTGGAGGTTTGTTGAAAGTCAATGATCGGGATGGCGAGAGATTTGGCGAGGATTTCGCTGTTTTTTGAGGAGGGGATGCCGCGGACTCTGAGGCCCTGTTGCACGCGGGCGCCGAGGAGTTTGATGAAATGGGTGGCCGTCGAACCAGAGCCGAGGCCGACGATCATGCCGTCCTGTATGAATTCCAAGGCTTTTTGTGCGGCGAGTTCCTTAGCGTGGTCGCGAGGGTCCATGGCGAGGAGAGTTTAGAGGTTTTGAGGGTGGGGCGGCGATATTTATTTTTGGAAGCTGTTTGCGGCGGCACGCAGCGCGGGCGGAGCGTGCTGCGCTTGCGAGCGAAGATAATCCCCGCCGCAGCATTACAGAAATAAAAACACTAAAAGATTTTTTCCTGGCGGCGGAGGTTGCCGAAATTGCCGATGTTGGCGATTAGGAAGGCTACGCGGAACTGGTTTTCCGTGCGGATTTGGCCGAGGGCGAGGCGGCGGTATTCGACGCTCAGGCCACAGCAGCCGCCGTTGTAGGTGGCTTGGACGATCTGGCTTTGCAGCTGGTTGTTTTGGAAGTCGTAGCTGATACCGGTGGTGAAATTGAAGCCTTTGCGATTTTCCGCGCCGTAGCCGGCGAGGAAACGGAGCTGGTTGGAGATCGGTTGCAGGATGGGGTCGGCTTGCAGGCGGAAGTGCGCGACGGTGGCGAAGAGGTTGCTGGTGCGGGGCTTGAATTTCAGCAGAGTGCCGATGGTGGTGATTTTTTCCAGAGTGGGGTCGTATTCAAGGATTTGTTCGAAGTCGTAAGGACCGCCGGGAGTGATTTTGAAATCGCTAACGATCGGGGACCAGTGGACGGGGCCAAGAGCGAAGGCGAAGGGCGTGATGGAGTTGAGGGCTTCAAAGACGTTGCGTGCTCCAGGGACGATAGCGCCGCCGAAGGTGGGATCGAAATAGTGTTTCTGGACGATGCGCCAGGAAATTAATTCGACGGGCTGGTCTTCGCCTTGTTTCATGAAGAAACGCTGGGTGAATCCGTATTCGATCTCGCTGGTGTTGGTGAGGGTCGCGTCGGAATCGAAGCGGATGAAGTCGGCGAAGTTATCGACGCCGGTGACGTAGCGATAGGTGATGGCGGGTTCGATGGTGTGTTTGTACCGGGGGCCGGTTTTCGGACGGTCGAAAAAACGTTCAAGTGTGGGAGGGCGGAGGTCGATGGAAAATTCGCCGGTGTTGCGAACGATGGATTGGTTGACGACGACGGGCACGGCGCCGGAATTGTCGAGGCTGGCGCCGTAACGAGTGGTGCGGAAAGTGGCGGAAGCGGCGACGCTGAACCACGGCCCGAAGTGCAGGGGAACCGTGACGCGAGGAGCGAATTCGGCGCGCGAGACGAATTTGGGAGTGTCGATGATTTGGTCGGAGCGGCGAGACGCGCCGGCGAAACTGTCGAAGGAAAAGTACAGCGGGATATTTCTAAACGGAGATTGATCGACGGAGCTGATGCGGGCTTCGGGAAGATTGCGAAGCGTGACGCTGGTGGCGGGGATGAGCGGAGGGATGAGCGTGGGGAGGGTGAGAAAACTCTTGTCGTTGATGCCCGCGATATTGAAGCTGAAGCCGCGGTAATTTTTGCTCAGAAAGATGGCGCTGCGGACTTCGGAGTTGATGGCATCGCCGAAAGTGTCGGAAAAGGCGAGGCGGAAGGTGAGAGAGGAGAGCTGGTTGTAGTCGGTGACGAAGCGCCAGCCATCGGGGAAGGGAGTTTGGATTTGCAGGTGTTGTTCTTCACCGCCTTCGGGTTGGCGAACACCGAGAGAGTTGACGAGGCCGCGATCGTCGACGCCGAAGTAGTGATAGCTGATGGAGGAGTTTTCTGACGGGCGAGCGCGAAAATCGCCGCGCTCGGCGGCGCCGCGGCTGCTGAAATATTGTCCGCCGAGGGTGGCGTCCATCCAGGGATTGGGAGCCCAGTAAAAGGCGTCGCCGAGCACGAACCCTTTGATGGAACTGTCCCCAATGTCGGGAACCAGAAAACCGGTCTCGCGAACCTTGGAGGCCGCCGGAGCCGTAGCGTACGGAAGCCAGATGAGAGGGACGCGGAAAAGGCGAAAGTTGGCGCTGACCAGAGCGATCTTGTCGTTGAGTTGCACGTGGGCATGTGCGGCAAAAAATTGCCAGCTGGGGCGCTGGGGATCGCAGATGGTGATCCAAGCTTTGCGAATGACGTAGACGTCTTCGCTAAGGCGCTCGGCTTCCTCGGCTTGAAAGTAAAGAGGATTTTCGGAAATGAGAATGGTGGGGCTGGGCTGGCGGACGATGTTTACGGTGCCATGAACGTGATGGAAGAGGCCGTGGCCGGTGTTGACGTTGTAATGAGCGTCGTCGGCTTCGAGATGCTGATTTTCAAAGTCGTAATGGACATGCCCGGTGGCGGCGACGTCGGAGGTCGCGTCATTGTATTCAACGTGGTCGGCGGTAAGTTTCGCGCCGGCGTAGCGGATGACCACGTCGCCATCGGCGATGTACAGGTCGCCTTGGCGGCGTTGCGGACCGCTCGAGGAGAGTTCGGCAAGTTCGCCTTTGGCGCCGGGAAGGTGGATTTGCTGGGGCCGCGCGCCCGGCAGCGTGGATGACAGAGCGAGCAGCGCGGCGATAGAGAGCAAAAGGTGGCGAAGCGCGGAGCTGGTCCGTGGATGAGAAAAGAGATTCACGCGGTTGGGCCGGTCAATGAGACGAATAGCCTAGCATGGGGTGGGAGGGATGGAAATAACGCGGCAAGCCTTCGAAAAAATATGCGCGAGGCGAGAGCACGGGAGAGAGATGCGGGGTCCGGAACGGATGGTTGTCGGGCGATCCCTAGAGGGAATGCGGAAGAAATCCGTGCAGCGCGGAGATTACGCGCCCACGCGCACGGCGAGTTTCGAAATGTTCACTTAGGCGGTGAGCTTTTCAGCCTTGGCAGCGGGCTTGGCTTGCGCGGCGCTGTACCACTCGTAGGTGCGCGCGAGGCCTTCCTGAAAAGAGACCTCCGGGGTGTAGCCGAGGAGGTCGCAGGCCTGGGAAATGTCGGCTTGCGAATCGCGAATGTCGCCGTCGCGCGGAGGATCGTATTGCGGGGCGATTTTTTGACCGGAGATTTTGTTGAGTGAATCGACGACATCGTTGAGGGAAATTCTGGAGCCGGTGCCGATGTTGAAAACTTTTCCAGCAACGCTCGGAGCCTCGCAAGCCAAGAGGTTGGCCTGCACGGCATTGCTGACGAAGGTGAAATCGCGGGATTGCGTGCCATCGCCGAAGATAACGGGTACAGCACCTTCCAGGAAGGCGGTGCAGAATTTGGCGAGGACGCCGGAGTAAGGAGAACCGGGATCCTGGCGCGGACCAAAGATATTGAAATAACGGAGGGCGACGGTGTCGAGGCCGTAGCACTTGCCGAAGGCTTGCGCGTAGAGCTCGCCAACGTACTTCGAGACGCCGTAGGGAGAAATGGGGGCGGGCTGCATGGTTTCGACTTTGGGGAGGGTGGGAGTTTCGCCGTAGGCCGAGGAGGAAGCCGCGAGGACCACGCGTTTTACTCTCGCATCGCGCGCGGCGCAGAGAACATTGAGGGTGCCGTCGACATTGATGCGATTGGTTTCGACGGGATCTTTGACGGAGCGCGGAACGGAAGTGCGCGCGGCAAGGTGGACGACGTAGTCGGCTTCTTGCATGGCTTTGCGCACGACTTCGATGTCCGTGATCGTGCCCTTCATAAAGGTGATTTTGTTGCGGATTTCGGCGAGATTCTCCTCCTTGCCGGCGGAGAGATCGTCAAGGACGACGACGCTGTGGCCGCGGCGCACGAGTTCGTCGACGGTGTTGGAGCCAATGAAGCCGGCGCCGCCGGTGATGAGATAGCGCATTCGGTGGCCCTCCTGCAGGCCAAGGTGCGAGCGAACCGCGTGCCGGCGCAGAAGGTACGGAAGCGGGAAAGACGCACGGCTCGCGTTTTGATACGCTCAAAGTTTGCGGCACGGGAGGCGGACGAAGTCGAAGCGCGACTCCCGATGGCAGTACATATTGTAGAGCGGAAACGAAGAGCGCCAAAGATTGATTGGCGGACGGGTCACGGAAAAGATATGAGCCACGGGATTCTCAAAGGGACGGCGGTGTTGGTGCTATGCGGTTGCGCGGCGGCGGGATACCTGTGGGTACGTTCGCAGCACGAAGGCCGCACAGTGTTTCCGGCGGAAGCGGCGGGTCCGGTGGTCGCGAGTCCACCGGTCGAGACTGGCCGAACGAACAATCCCTCGGCGACGGCGAGGCCGCGGGATGCGGCGGGGGCGGGAGTTCGGGAGAGTTCGCCGGTGAGCGGCGAGGATGCGAAGAAAACGCTGGTGGATGCGGGGTTGCCGGTGCGAGCGGGGGAAGTGCTGGAATATTCGGCGAGCATGGCGACGGTGAATAACATTGCGACCGTCCGGCTGCAGGTCGGAGAGCGAAAAACCTTTTTGGGGAAGAATGCGTGGCACTTGCAGGCGTTTGCGCATACCGAGAATCCGCTGCGCATGGTGTTCGTGCTGGACGACCAGTTTGATTCCTACAGCGACGCGGGGTCGATGGCGAGCTTGCAGTACGAGATGCATTTGAACGAAAAAGGGCAGAAAGTGGATTCCGTGCAGCGGATGACGGTGACGGGAAGAGAAGTGGCGCCGGCAAACGTTACGGAGGCGCGCGTGCTGGCGGGAACGCGGGATCCTCTGGGGATGATGCAATATCTGCGAACGGTGGATTGGACGAAAACGCCGGAAGTGCGCAGCCCGGTGTACGACGGACACAAGCTGTATGAACTGCGGGCGCGGAGAGTGGGCGCGTCGGAAGCGGTAAGCGTGGCGGCGGGGAAATACAACGCTTCGAAAATTGCGATTCATGTTTTCGATAGTGGAGTGGAGTCAAAGGATGCGCAGTTTAGTTTGTACCTGGCGAACAATGCGCCGCACACTCCGGTGCTGATCGAGGCGGTGATTCCGGTGGCGACGGCGCGAGTCGAATTGGTGAAGGCCAGCGGAGAGTAATCAGGAATTCTCGAGAGCAAGTTTTTCGATCAGCGAACAGGCGATGTGGCCTATGGTGATGTGCGCTTCCTGGATGCGCTGTGCGTCCTGCGAGGGAACATTCAGAAGCAGGTCAACTTTATCAGCAAGAGAGCCACCGGTTTCACCGGTGAGAGCCACGACATAGGCTTGGCGGAGTTTTCCGGCGGTGACGCCGCGGATGATATTTGGGCTGAGGCCACTGGTCGAGAGGGCTACGAGAACGTCTTGTGGAGTTACCAGGGATTCGATTTGGCGGGAGTAGATGTGCTCGAAGCCGTAGTCGTTGGCGGCGGCAGTGAGGACCGAGGGATTGGCGCTTAAGGCGATGGCGGCTAAGCCGGGGCGATCGGTGCGCAGGCGGACGACCAACTCGGCGGCGAGGTGGAGAGCGTCGGCAGCGCTGCCTCCGTTCCCGAAGAAGACGAGTTTGCCGCCGGAGCGAAGGGCGGCGGCGGATTTTTCCGAGAATTGGGCGATGCGCCGAATCAGATCGTCGGGGAAGGATTGTTTAACGGCGGCGCTTTCGGTTAGTTGGCGGCGGATTTCGTCGGCGTGTTGAGTCATGCGGCGTTTTTCTAACAACTGCGATGGCCCACGGAACAGCAGATCCCCGCGCTGCGCTCGGGATGACCGGTCAAAGCATTGGCGCTATCCAGAGTCCCGCCCGTAGGCAAGCGGCGGAGTGCGCCGCTGGCCCCGAACGGAACATTAGCACAGAACGATTTTGTTGCGGTTACGGGTGACGCGGCGCGTGGCGTTGCGGGTGTCGATGACCAGCTTGGCGGCATCGACGATGGCGCCGAAGTCGTAACTGGAATGGTCGGTGGAGATGACCACGGCGTCGTAGCCGGCGAGCGTTTGCGGATTGAGAGGCACGGACTTCATCTCTTCGAAATTGTAATGGCGCATCTTGTGAAGCTTGGGGAAGTAGGGATCGTTGTAATCGAAGGCCGCGCCACGCGATTGCAGGAGCTGCATGATCTTTAGTGTAGGAGATTCGCGAAGATCGTCGACGTCTTTTTTATAGGCCATGCCGAGAATGAGGAGTCGCGAACCGTTGAGACTCTTCTTGTGATTGTTGAGAGCGGCGGCGATGGCATCAACCACGTGATAGGGCATGGCGGTGTTGACTTCGCCGGCGAGCTCGATGAAACGCGTGGAAAAATCAAATTCGCGGGCTTTCCAGGACAGATAGTAGGGATCGATGGGAATACAGTGGCCGCCCAGTCCGGGACCCGGATAGAAGGGCATGAACCCGAAGGGTTTGGTGGCGGCGGCGTCGATGACTTCCCAGATGTCGATATTCATGCGCAGGCTGAGCATTTTGAGCTCGTTGACCAGCGCGATGTTAACGCAGCGAAAGATATTTTCAAGGAGCTTGGCCATTTCCGCGGCGCGTGTGGAACTTACAGGAACTACCTTGGCGACGACTTGCGCGTAAATGGCGCAGGCGGCGCGGCCGCTCGGGGGATTTAGGCCGCCAACAACTTTAGGAATTTGCGCGAGGCCGTATTGCTTGTTGCCGGGATCTTCGCGTTCCGGAGAGAAGGCCAGGAAAAAATCGCAGGCAACGTTTTCGTGTTCGGGGCCGGAGACGATGGGGCAGCGGAGACCGCTCTTTTCAAGGATGGGCAGAACGAGCTCTTCGGTGGTGCCGGGATAAGTGGTGGATTCGAGGACGACGAGCTGGCCGCGCTGGAGATTGGGCTGAATGGCGATGGCGGTTTGTTCGACGTAACTGAGATCGGGCTCGCGGCGCTCGTCGAGGGGAGTGGGCACGCAGATGATGATGGCGTCGACTTCTTTGAGCTTGGTGAAATCATTGGTGGCGCTGAAGTGTTTGCTATTTACGAATTGCTGAATTTTTGTTTGCTGAATGTGCTCGATGTACGACTTTCCGGCATTCAGCATGGTCACCTTGGTCGGATCGGTATCAAAGCCCGTGACTCTATGGCCAGCCTCCGCAAAACGCAGCGCCAGCGGCAATCCCACGTAACCGCAGCCGATAATGCCGACCTTTAATTGAGCGCCTTTGAAAAATTCAGGTTTCCGATCGATAGGCATGAAATGAGATGCACTCCTCGTAAGATGCTGCCGCCAGAGCGGTCAGCGCAAAATGTGACCAACATGCGGTCATGGAACCGAAAGTACAGGCAGAAACCATGGCACGCGGGCGGGCAGCGTGGCTTCATTTAAAATATAGCAGTTTAGCAGGCGGGACAAAAACGGCGTTCTCTTCGAGTGTTACGGGTTGTTCATCAGACGTCCATCAACGGTTGCCGCCTGTGACCAGACAGAGGAAGATACGAAGAAATGAATCGGCTCATAGCCACGCGGAGAGCTACATAACCTATGGTGGACTTGCACTGCCACATTTTGCCAGGAATCGACGACGGGTCGAAGGATCCGGAAGAGTCGCTGGCGATGGCGGAATCGGCGATCGCCGAGGGAATTACGCACGTGGTGGCGACGCCGCATTCGAGCAGTACATGGACGTTTGATTTTAAGCGCGTGCGCGAATGCCGGGATGCTTTGCAATCGCTGGTCGGAGACCGCCTGGTGCTGGCGACGGGCTGCGATTTTCATATGAGCCCGGAAAACATGATTGCGCTGCGCGAAGATGCGCCCCGCTTTTGCATTAATCAAAAGGATTTTCTACTGGTGGAATTCAATGAATTTTCAATTCCGCCGGCAATGGACGACCGGCTGCACGAGATTCAGCTAGCCGGGATGCGACCAGTCATTACGCATCCGGAGCGCAACGCAATTTTGCGCGCGCATCCGGAGCGTTTGGAGAAATGGGTACGACATGGAAATTACGTGCAAGTGACGGGAGGGTCGGTGACGGGTTCGTTTGGGGCAGTGGCGCAGGAAGATGCCCTGCGGTGGATCGGGGAGGGGCTGGTGCACTTTGTCGCAAGCGATGCGCATAACATCCGGAGCCGGCCGTTGCGCCTGCGCGATGCGTACAGCGCGGTGGCGGGAAAATTCGGCGAGGAAAAAGCGCAGGCCTTGTTTGTGGAAAACCCGCTGGCGGCTTTCGAAGGGCGGGACCTGCCGCACGTGCCGGAGCTTGCGGAAGAGACTCCGGAAGCACGCAAGAAAAAGTTCTTTTTTTTCTGACCAATGGGGCTGCCGAGATCACGAACCGTGCAGCGGCAGTCCAAACCATACATTCAGCAGGCCAAAGCATTCGCGTAATACATCGAGAGCGTCGCCGCTCGTTCGCCACCAGTGGGCGGGATCGAAAGGATCCTTATCTGCGGCGCGGATGACGGCCCGGCCGCGCGCGGCGCCAAGGCGCTTCCAGAGCGCACGCACGCGGCGGGTGTGCGGTTTGGTGGTGACGATAATCACCACTCCGGATTTATCGGCTGGCAAGGCCGCGGCTATGGCGTCCAGTTCGTCTGCCGTGTTCACGATGAAGGGCGGCAGCACAAGAACGGCTTGCGGAGGAACTCCTTCCTGAATTAGCACCTGCGTGTTGTAGAAAGTTTCGTCATGGAAAGGGACGTGGAGATCTCGCATGGTTGCGGCAGGTTCCGCCGAATGCGTCAACCAGATTTCTCGGGCGTAACCGGCGCTATAAATTTCAGAGGCGGTGACAGCGCGGATGGGCATCTTGCCGCTGAGTACGGCGATGGCCGTGGCTTTCTGCAGGGGATCTTCAACAACCAGCCAGCGGCCCACGGTGAGAATAAAAAGCCAAACGATGATCAGAAATGCGCAGGATGCTAACGCTGCAAGACGCAATACCATGCGCCACTTGGGGGAATGCGATGCGGAATTTCGGGAAGCGTGCAGATTGAGATCCGAGGTGGCCATGTGTAAGGCAGTTTCTCTTTCGCCGCTGCAGACTATCGTGCGGCGCAGGAGTGGTCAATCAGAGGTGTGCACGATACACTAACGGATTACGATTTTGTCCGAGGAGGCCGCATGCGAGCGGTGGTTACGGGTGGCGCGGGATTTCTGGGGTCCCATCTTTGCGACCGGTTGCTCAAGGAGGGGTGGGAGGTTCTGGCGCTCGACAACCTTATTACGGGAGCGGAGAAGAACGTCGCGCATTTGAAAAATAATGCGAAATTCAAGTTTACCAAGGCGGATGTGAGCGATGCGCTGCAGGTCGACGGCGACGTTGCGTATGTGTTGCACTTTGCTTCGCCGGCCAGTCCGCCGGATTACCTGAAACATCCCATCGAAACGATGAAAGTGGGGTCGCTCGGAACGATGAACGCGCTCGAGCTGGCGCTGGCGAAGGGCGCGAAATTTTTTCTGGCATCAACCAGCGAGTGCTATGGCGATCCGGAAGTTTCGCCGCAGCATGAAGGGTATTGGGGCCATGTGAATCCGGTGGGTCCGCGCTCGGTGTACGACGAATCAAAGCGTTTCTCCGAAGCGCTGACGATGGCGTACCACACGCATCACAAACTAGATACGCACATCATCCGCATCTTCAATACGTACGGGCCGCGCATGCGTTTGAACGATGGACGGGCGCTGCCGAACTTTGTGTTTCAGGCGCTCAGCGGGAAGCCCCTGACCATTTATGGAGACGGACGACAGACGCGAAGCTTTTGCTATGTGGACGATTTGATTGAGGGAATTTACCGCCTGATGCAGGCGGACGAACATTTTCCCGTGAACATCGGGAATCCGCTGGAAATTACAATTTTGGAGTTTGCGGAGCGCGTTCGCAAACACTACACGCCTACGCCAGAGATTGTGTTCGAGGCGCTGCCGCAGGATGATCCGAAGCGACGGCAGCCGGACATCAGCAAAGCGAAGAGATTATTGCAGTGGGAGCCGCGGGTGGGGTTGGAACAGGGATTGCAAGCGACGCTCGCTTATTTTAAGAAGGAATATGAGGGCGCGACGTAACTTCCCGTGGCGCTTCCCTTTCACCGCAGCGCGAAAAAGCGGATGACGATTGTGGCCGGTGGTTCTGCCTCGACGAGTTGCGGACGGTCCGGAGCGGGCTAAGCGCGGCCGAAGCCGTAGTATTCAAATCCCAAACCGCGCATGTGGCTTGGCGAATAAAGATTTCGGCCGTCGATGACGAGTTTGCGGGCCATTAATTTTCCTGCGCGTTCCCAATCGATCGTTTTGAAAATTTCCCACTCTGTGCAGATCAGCGCGGCGTCAACGTGCTCGAGCGCCTTGTAGGGATCTTCGTGGTATTCGACTTGCGGAAATAGTTTGCGGGTGCCGGCCGCGGCTTCGGGATCGCTGGCGTGAACCTGCGCGCCTTCGTCCAGAAGTCTCTTGACCACATCGAGAGCGGGCGCGAAGCGGATGTCGTCGGTGTTGGCTTTGAAAGCCAGTCCGAGAACGGCGAGCCGCTTGCCTTTGACGACCCACAGCGCTTTGTGAATTTTTTCGAGAAATCGGTCGATGCGCTGTTTGTTTACGCGCTCGGTGGCTTTCAGGAGTTCGAAATCCACACCGACGGAGGCGGAAAGGTGGATGAAAGCCTGCACGTCCTTGGGAAAACAAAAGCCGCCGAAGCCGAGACCGGCTTTCAGAAATTGTGTGCCGATGCGCGGGTCTAGGCCCATGGCGTGGGTGACCTCCTCGACGTCCGCGCCAATTTTTTCGCAAAGGTCGGCAATGACGTTGGCGTAGCTGATTTTGAGGGCGAGAAAGGAGTTGGAAGCGTGCTTGATCAACTCCGCGCTGTTGATGGTGGTGACGAGAAATTCCACTTTGTGGTCCGACGGGCATTTCCCTTTGTGAACGGGACAGACGAATTTGCGTTCGAGGATGGGGCGATAAATCTCGCGCAACATTTCCGCGGCGGAGGAATCCTCGACGCCGACGACGATGCGGTCGGGATGGAAGAAGTCGCTGACGGCGGTGCCTTCGCGCAAAAATTCGGGGTTGGAGGCCACTTGAAATTTCAAATCACCGCCGCGCGTGTACGCGGCGAGGGCCCGCGCGAGTTCAATGCCGGTGCGCGCGGGAACGGTGCTCTTTTCGACGACTAGTTTTGGAGACCGCGCCTCGGTGGCAATCTGGCGGGCGACGTGATCGATCGCGGAGAGGTCGGCTTCGCCCGATTCTTTGGGCGGAGTGCCGACGCAGATGAAGATGGCGTCTCCGGCGCGAATGGCATCGCCGATGTTATCGGTGTAGGAAATTTTTCCAGACTTGCGGGCGGAGGCGAGAATTTCGTCAAGATGCTGTTCGTAGATAGGAACGCCGCCGGCGTTGAGTGTGGCGATGCGTTCGGTATTGATATCCGTGCAGACGACCTCATGGCCGGCTTCGGCAAGGCAGGCGCCAGTCACCAGTCCAACGTATCCACAGCCAATTACCGAGATGCGCACGGCGAACACCCTCCGAGAATGGCTTTAGCGGGCGCTCTGCGGCCTGCTGAAGCGGAATTTGAAACCGCCATTGTGACTGAAGCGAGCAAGGGAACAAAAAGCCGGGCGCAGGGTGTGCGAGGGCGGCAACGCGTCATTGTCGAATTCGCCTGAGCAAATTGCGTAAGGATCATCATTTGTTGGCCGCGCCCATGAGCAGGCCGCGAAGTCCGAGAAGCACGAGGCGCGGCTGTCGGCGGACGATTTCCCATAATAAACGGGTGGATTCGTCGCGATTGATTTCGCCGAGAGATTTTCTTGCGGCGTTGTTGAGTAGGTCAACGAGGTGCGAGTAGTCCTGCTGCTGAAAGTGGTGCAGAGTGCGGCGGATGAGCCAGTGCGTACCGAGCTCGCGGCGCAAGGCAGAGAGCTCCCCGCTACTCCGATTTTGTAAGATTGCCTGGGCCACGCCGAGTGCGCCGCGAAATCCCGTGACGATGCCGCCGACGGTCGAGACTTTCACTTGGGCTGCAGCGTCACCGACTAAAAATACCTCGCCATTGCCGATGCGTTTGCGCACGGGAACCCATTTTTTGTAAACCGGGATGCGCGCGCCCTGCCATTCGAGCGGCTCCATATTTTTCTTTTGCAGAAAACGCTCGATGCAACGTTTGGTGTCGCGGCCGTCTTCGCCGATGATGCCGAGAGCGGCGCGGTCCGCGGACTCGGGAACCAGCCAGTAAAAATAGGGAGTGTCGTCCGGGACGAACCAGACGCGGGTGGTATCGGGTGGGCAATCTTTCGGCAAGCGGACGATGGCTTGCATCAACGGAACGGTTTCGACGGGTGGCCAGCCGGAGACGCGCGCAACACGGCTGGTGGCGCCGTCCGCGCCCACAACGCTCGAGGCGTGCAGTTCGTCACGATGACCGCCGGACTCAACTTGTACGCGAAGGCCATTTCCGTTAGGAGCGAGGCCCAGAAAACGCGTATCAAAATCGAGGCGCGCACCCGCTTGTTGAGCTTCTCGCGCCAATGCTGGGATCAGACGCGAGCGTTCGATGATCAGGTCGGGCTTTGCCAGCGCCACTTGCGCGGAACGGCCGTCGGTGAAAAGTTCGAAACGGCGAATCTCGTTGACGATGCTTTCAACGGCGGCCGCTCCTAGTTGGCCTCGGAAATGATCGGTGACAATCAGCGTGCGCGAGGCAGGTTCGAAGCTGGGCTTGGATTCCAGGACGCAAACGCGACGTCCGCCCTGAGCAACCTTGGCGGCAGTGAAAAGGCCAGCAGCGGAGCCGCCGACAACCGTTACTTCATTATCGTCCCGCTGTGCGCGGGGCTCCCGTTGAGGTCTTGCCACAGTGTCCGATCTTCTATCGCGCGGGGCGTTTGGACCCCGCTATCGTGGGGTACCGCGTCGAAAATCTGAGATAGCTACGCCCCCGCCAACCCACACGGGGTGTGCGGGTGAGAGGAGGCTGCGTAAGTATAGCGAATCTATCGTGGGGGACAAAATCTTCGCGGTCGCGAGAGGGTGCCAGGCGGGCATAGAAAATGCGACGGGTAAAGTGCAAGTGGGATGCGTTAGGCGGCAAAAGTGAACTAGAATATGAAAGCAGTCGCATGGGCGTGTAGCTCAGCTGGGAGAGCACCTGCTTTGCAAGCAGGGGGTCACCGGTTCGATCCCGGTCACGTCCACCACTTTTTATCAATGTTTATGCCGCATGTTTGACGACCATCTCCGATTGAACGTCATTGGAACTGGGTGCAGCGGGTGCAATTGCGATGCTTTGGCTTGGAAACTTGGAAACGTAAATCCTAGTCCCGCTTCTTCAGCCTTCCGCACCCGGTACTCCGCTTTCCCTTTTAGTTTGGTGTAATGCGCCGTCATTGTCCTGCCGCCATGACCGAGCCAATAGCTAATCAGGTGCAGCGGGACCGCCGGAAGGCCGCCCTACGTCTAAAGGGTTCGATGGCCGTGAACGCGACTTGATTCTAAGCACTCAGACTTGCCGCGAAGGCCCCATAAAACGCCATTTCTAGAAGCACGAAATTCGACGCAATCAGGAATTCGACATGAGTCGCCTGCTGTTTGAAGCAAACTTGTTAGCGGCCATATATACCGTCTTGCGAGAACGCATGGCGGAAGAAGAAACCCGGCGGGAGGTCGAGCTCATCGGACAACTTGCCAGCCAAGGCGCTTTTCTCGATCGTCACGAAAAACACATGTCCGCTGAGGCGAACTTACCGGGCGCTTAGGAGTTTGTGTTCTCTCAGTGAACCTGGTTCGCAGTCGCGGTTCGATCAGCAAGAAATGCATGAAAGGACATGTCGTGCTGCTTGACTGTTCGTTCCACGTCTAGGCGCACAGATTCAAGCAGGGACTGGAGGGCGCGGTCGGTGGGGCCGTGCCATTCGAAATCGGTTCCTGCCGGGAACTCTGGAATGGCTGCTATTAGCTGCTCCAGACTGAGCGTGCCTGGACAAAAATCCACGAAAAACGTCGGACTCCCAACGGTGTCGGGGTGAACACTGATCCTCACAGGATCGTGCCACTCTGGAAACTCAATGTTTCCGTCCACAGACTTCCCCTTGATGTAGAGATGCTTCAGCTTTTCAACCGTGTCGCGGGCCTCGCAGGGGCCTCTACCGAACAGGAGGGCTTCGACCAAACTGTCTTCGTAGCTCTGTTCGGGATATGGGATTGGTTCACTCCTTGTCACCCATTCTTTGTGCCAGGCTTGGAGATCCTGCCACAGGAGCATTTCTACGTCCTGACTGCCCATGTATTTGAAGCTGTACGCCGCGTTCGCCGCGACACATTTGTTTGGGTCATCAAGGTGCCGACGGGCGATGTCTCTGAGTTCCGACTGCGGACGGATATCGGCAAGTTCCGTAAAGAGTGTGTTGGAACAATTGGATTGGTGCATCCCAAGGCTTCTCTCAATTAACTGTCTACCATACGATGGGTCCGTCCGCAGAAAATACGAAAAGAAGAGAAAATGATATCGGTTTCGTTCATCTGGGTCGTGCAGGTACAGCGACTTCACGGCAGGTAAGATGGCGCTGGTAGCATAACGCTCGATAACACCTAGCTTCGCGTTGTACTCGTCCCAGTTCGCGTTTTCATACACGACCGGCAATTGATGGGCGAACGTTGAATCCATTTCGGGAAGAGTTTCATCAGGCAGTAGTTTCAACGCCTCGATGTCGCTGCGCGGAAGATCAGAGGCAATTTCACGAAGAATGATTGCCCGACCTATGGTTGGGTCAGCTTCCCAGATTCGTTTCAGAATCCGCGTGCGATACCCACGCGCGGTTCTCTCGCGGTCGAACGTCGGGTCGTCTTCATCAGCAGCGACCTGGACATCAATAGACTCATACAACTGGTGCAAATACAAAGTGAGAGCCGAGCTCTTAAAGAGTGGATAGTCGCCCGCGAACAGAATCCTCGATTGAACTTTCAGAGGAACCGAAGGAAGGGTCTTTGCTACAGCTTCCTGCAAGCACTGTCGCTCTGCAGGTTGCATAGGCCGTATGCGAAGGAACTGGTCCTCTGTAACGGTCAAGAGGCTGTCAACTAACGCTTCCCCCTTCTTCGCAGTTAGCACGCGGGCAAGAATGTCGAGATATTTGCCACTGAAATCGTCCTGACTCCGTGGGACTTCTTTTCCCGTTGCTGAGATTGCATCAGCGGAGGCCGACTTGGACGCGGCCGAGAAGACATCACGTCCCGCCTGGGTGTTGAGTTGCAGGATGAGGGTTTGCGAGACCGGGACCTGTGGATCAACAAGCTCGGACTCCAGCCGAATGAGTTCTAGGGAAGTGAGTGGAGTTCGCCCGAACTGACTTACTTCGAACGTACATTCCGACGGATGAGTGTTTTTCTCAGGCGTTCCCGGCTGGCCAAACGATGTGCACACGCCAACTGCCAGAGGTAGTACGAACAGGGCTGTGCGGCACAACTGGTGCTTCATATCTTTTCGTTTACTGTAGCTCATTTCGTTCTGCAATAAATCCGATGCCATACTGGGCATATCATCTGCGTTCGCTAGGTAGCTGTATTATCAACAATATAGGGAAATCCTTTCTAAAACTCAGCATGAAGGCCCCTCTGCGTCTAAAGAGGCAGCCGATAGTGTTAGCGCTGGGCTTTTCGGTCACTCGGCTTGGACGCAACAAGTGCGTTTACAACTCCAGTGGCGGAGGACGTAATGGGAATTTCGGGGTTGTCGAGCTAGATGTCCGGTTTCGCACGACTTACCGGGATTTAACCTAAGCAACTCTTAACAGGCTCGGCACAAGACAAGGCGATGACAAATCAAAAGGCTCTATATGTCTATAAACTAGCAATCAGAGAGATATCCGGTGCAAATTAGATATGAGATAACGCCTAGCGACCATCTGGAAATGCTAAAGGTTCGATTTGGTTTCGGCGCTCGGATTGGTAAGATTCTTATCGGCATCGCGGGAATGTTACTTGGGGTGTTTGGTTATCATTTCTTCGGTCATTCGTGGATTGTGGTGGTAGCGGTGTTTGCCAGCCTGACCACAATACAGTTATTCATGCCGTACATTATTCACCGAAAAATTTATCGCCGGAATCCGCGACTTTTTGAGATGCGGACAGTGACTTTCAGTGATGATGGTCTGAAGTCAGAAAAAGCGACCACTGGCAACGTTGAAGCAAAATGGAGTGGTTTCGAGAAGTTCAGGGAGACGAAGAATCTCTTCCTGACCTACCAGACGAAAGATGTGGTCGGTATAGTGCCGAAAAGAGCTTTTTCAAATCTCGACGACATCGGACAATTTCGGAACCTTCTTGCTTCCAAGTTACCCCGTGATTAGCCTGCCTAGCTCCCCTTGGGCCAAGTCTGGTAAACGCGCCATCGGACAGATGCCGTCATGCTGGCGGTCATCCAGAATGTGGACAGATGGCCACAGCTAAACCGTGGAATAATTCTCTAAGAAAATAATTGATGCTAGGGTGAGTGGTAAGAAACGGTTGCGGGTCGAGGATGCGAACACACGAACGGCTTTTGGAGATGCTCACTTCTCGCGGCGGCGATTATCGGGCTATCGCACAAGTCTTTGCCGCTCCCTTCGCAAGACTCGCCGTCCGTATACGTCAAATGTCGGCTAGTAACATCTTCCGATTTAGCCGATAGGAAAGCCCCCAGTTTTGGAGCCTTTAGCGTTCCCGCACCACGCATGACCGAGAGCCCAAGACTTGACCTCAAGAGCAGTCCAACCGCGAGGACGTATCGAACGCTCCTCAGACAAGAAGTATCTAAAGGGCCGAACTTTGCCGGGCACTACAGAGTGGCCATCTGGGGATGTGGGACTTCCTGCGCAATGTTTGCCGTCGTGAACCTAAAAACGGGACGGGTAATAACAACCGAGGATTTCTACTCCACCAGCACAGTATATTTCGGCCGGGCTTTGAGCAGATCTATGAAGCGGGGCGCATACAGGAAGCAGCGTGCTGGGCGCACGTACGGAGAAAGTTTTACGATCTCGAGGTTGCGCACAAATCTCCGGTTGCAGCCGAGGCTCTGGAACGCATCGCGGTGATGTATGCCATCGAAAAAGAAATCCGAGGACGCCCGCCTGAGGAGCGGCGCGAGGTTCGCAACACGCGCAGCAGGCCCTTGCTGGAATCGCTGAAACAATGGTTCGGGGAGACCTTGGGGAAACTCTCTCGAAAATCCGATACGGCTATGGCCGTTCGTTACGCACTCGGACGGTGGAAAGGGCTGCTGCGCTTCTGTGATGACGGTGGCATCGAAATCGATAATAATGCTGCAGAACGAGCGTTGCGGGTCGTGGCTCTGGGCAGAAAGAATTTCCTTTTTGCGGGTTCCGATGGTGGTGGAGAAAGTGCCGCGGCGATCTACAGCCTGGTTGGCAGTGCCAAGCTGAACGGAATCGATCCCGAAAGTTATCTGCGGAACGTGCTGTCTCGCATCGCGGATCATCCGATCAATCGCATCGAAGAACTCTTGCCGTGGAATCTCGCTGAAGAATTACGTTCCGCTGCTTAACGATACTGCTTTTGGTCCCTCAGGGAGGAAATCTTGACGACAGCAAGGGAGAGATCTGCTCTTTATGAGCAGCAAGCACAAGTTTTGGAACGAATAGCGAAGCAATACCCAGAGGACTCGACTGAAGTCGCGGCGCTAAAGCAAGCTGCTTTCGCACTCTGCTTCGCACTGACACAAAGACACGAGGAATTCACAGAATACTTGGAAAAAATGAACAGACCAATGACAGAAGAAGACGAACAATACTTGAGGAAACTTGGCCTGTAGCACCATCTCCAAGATGGTGCGCTCTAGTTAGTCGATCCTCCGCCGAAGTCTTCAAGTTCCGACGGCCTACCCCGGACGCTTACCTATGCTTCAACTTTTTTGAATAGAAGCGAAAAGCAACCACGAGAAACAGTTCCCGTTTGCGTTCATTTTCGACTACTTATCCGTTCCTGTCCAAGCATCACGGCCCGTACGTCTTCGTTGCATGAAATCTAGTATTACTCCAGCTGCAAATAGGAAGGCTCCTGTTCCTACCAAAGCGTTAAGCCAACATTTTTCCGCGCTGTTTATATAAACTATATGGGAATGATTATTTAACGCGTATATTCGGCCTTCACTCGACTGCGGCTCTGTCGGGCGAGAGGCGTCGTATTGGAGGGTAAGCGCGATAAACCCGAGCCAACTGGCGAGGGCTGTCACACCGAGCAACCTCGACGACTTTCTAACGAATTGCCAGAGGTCTGTCATCTTGATCCCCGCGGTTCGGCTTTTCCGATAAACGTTAAATCAGGTAGTTGTTTAGGGACGCGTCACTCCGGCATCACAATTCTGCAAGGCACGTGCCCGTTTCCTAAGTAGCAGTACCGTGCCGACGACCGCAGCCGCTACTCCAACACAGCCGCTCATCTCGAATGGCAGCAGGTCGCTGTTTCTGTCATTAGGCCAGACACGGTCCACCCAAAGTGCGGTTATCGGGAGCGAAAATATGAATCCCGGAAAGAAACATCCGATTCCGAGAAGTATTGGTTCCGCCAAATTGTTACGCTGCGTACTTTCGCCGGATAACGCAAATCCTATAAATCGTACTCCGGTCCATATCCCAGCAAGCGCAATTGAGCCCATGAGGAGCATGTCTAGAACGTTCGGCCAGAAGGCGATATCGGGATTCCCGAAGTCTTTAAGTGTCAGGAACGCGTAGCCCAGCGGCAGGAGGCTTCCGAACGCAACGATTGTGCCCAATATTCCTAAGACGACGCGTTTAGCCATCAAGTCCTGCCAACGAGCATCATAAACGGCAGGCGCTGGAGGCGTGTGCAAGAGTCGAAACTAAGTGCCCGATTAGCCAAACTATGGACGGAAACCGCGTTCATCAGGCCCTCGCACTATTAGTGCGCCGTGTTCTCATACACCGTGTTGTCCGAGCAGACGGACGCGGAAGGAACAAAGAACATGTTGGAGTTGCTGGAGCAGACGGTCAGCCGGGCCAACTTCCTACCCGAAACAGTAGGCTAGTAAGAAGCAAGAGCCTGATTAACGCGCTTACCGTCCATGTGAATTTGAAGTTTCCGGTTTCGCGACTACACATCCAAGTGCCATTCAGTTGGCTTATACTGCCCGTATTCCTTCGCATCGTGGATACGAAACAAGGCGAATTTACAGGGGCCGTGTGGAATGTCAGCGAACCGAGAGCAAATAGAGCAACTAGTTTCGGCGGCTCCGAATTTTCGGAACCGGTGGGAGGGATTCCTTAAAGACTGTGAGGGGGAAGAAGTACCGCCATGGTTTGTCGGTATGAGCGAACTCGCACATTATGTCGTCGAGAGCTACGCGAAAGGCGTCACGGTTGAACTTCCGAATTTGTTTGGTGCGGTTGAGGCTATTCTCCAAAACCCTGACCCTGAGATTGAGAATCTAATCGCTGTCGGGCTTTTCGAGGACATACAGAATATCGCCAGCCACCGCGACTTCGGGGCTGCACCATTTCGACTGTCGCTCGGACCGCGAAGTCTAGTCATCTGGGACGAGGTTGATGAAGGTATGAAACGAGTGGCTGCGCTGGAATCACGGAATAAACCCCGATGGTGGCAATTCTGGCGACGTCGCAGTGTTTTTAATGCCAAGCAGGCGTTAAAAGAAGTTGAAAATCTCGAGCTTAGGAAAATAATCGAGGCCAACTACCGCAAGATGAATTGATCATCTGGTCTGTTAGAACCATGTGTGCGATTTATATTCCCGGTATTCGTCACCGAATCGTGCGTGAAGGATTTTTTCCTCCTGGCGTGCTCGATAAATCTGCAATGGAATGAGCGCAACGAAAATCCAGAGAGCGCGCGGCTTGTTGACATAGAGAAGGGCCCCCGCGGCCACCAAACATCCGAAAACGTAGATGGGGTTGCGAATTCGAGAATAAAGGCCGTGGGTTACGAGCTTCTGAGCCTTCGGGCGGACGGAGAAGGAGCTACCTAGTTCGATTCGGGCGAGCACAAAAAGTGCCAGCGATGGCAGCCCAATCGCCGCGCCAGCGATTCGCGTGGGAGTCCACGGCTTGCTTCCGTAGTGGATTCCCAGGAAGCCCAGTCCCAGTAGAGCGATGACGAGCGTGAGGATGTTCGCTTTCATTTTCCCCAGCCTATCGGCGAAATCGAATCGGCATGATGATACGCGGTCCAAGCGGTACAAGAATACGGCCTCTTCTGCGGAGTGCCTTTACCGGACAATCACCTGAAAGCGATCCGATCCCCATATCCGAACTGACGAAAATCGGGCAAAGAGGCGTCGGCGTTCGCCGTCTCTGCGTTCGGCGTCTACGGCTTCTCTTTTGTTTGGTCGGTTATCCAGTTGGTTTCCCAAGTCTTTCCACCATCGGTAGAAAACGCCTGCTCGAAGTGTGGCGAATTCGTTGTGACGCCCGACCAGACGAATCGGGCGTAAATCGCTCTGCCCTCATAGACTTGCTGGTTATAGAATTCCCCTCGTCCGTTGCTAAACTGCCCGACCATTGGATTCGGCTCGAGGACTCCATCGGCCGCGTTGGCCCAGTAAATGCTCCACTGATGGGACTCCGGGTTGTAAAGACGCAGCGCCAAACCCTGGATGTGGGTAGTCTTGTCGGCGCTCTCGACATTCATTTCTTCTACCTCCGCACGACCGTCCAAGACCTTCTGACAGAACGTGGTCCCGTCGAATTCCACCCATTCAGTGGAGCCGACTAACCGCCGCCTCAATCGCTTCAGGTGGAATTTCCAAGAGCCCACGAGGAAGTCAAAATCATGTTGACCATCACGTTTGTCTGACTCACTTTGTTGAGCACTCGCCGACCCGTTCAGTCCCCGCACTTTTTCAGTTGGGAAAAAAAGCGACGCAGCAATGAAACCAAAGACGAGCAAGGACTTGTGTAATTTCATCGCGCTTCCTTTCAGAAACAACCCTTGGTGAGGCGAGGATACCTTTTCCCAAGGAGCTTCCCACTTGCGCTGGAAAATATCCATATTCAAGTACACATTCCCAGCCCGACTACCGTCGACTCCTCGCTAGCGGTAAGCAATGTTCCCAACGCCACATTTTTTCGACTCTGTCGACGCTGCCGGTCTTGACCGTGTGCTGGCAAGCGATCCAATTGCCGAGACTGTCGTCAGTGCAATGAAGCTGAGTATCGAGGGTCGTACCGTATGGTCCTTCGGCAAATCCGATCGTCGTGCCGCTGCTGTTGAGGGTGAAAGTCAAGTTTCGCGGCTATGTTCCATGGTTAATACGATTTTCCCTTGGGCATGTCCTTCTTCAAGATAACGAATGGCTTCAGCCGCGTCGCTTAACGCGTAACGTCTATCGATGACAGGCACAACTTTTCCAGTTTCAAGAAGCTCTTTCAGGAAGACCAGATCCTTCTGGTTTATGCTCGCGATCAAGAAACGCGTCTTCTTGCTCCCCAACCGTGCCAGCAGCGGCGCCAGTAACATAGCTTGGGAAACTCGAGCCAGACCACCTCCGACGACGACATAAATTCCGTCCTGACTCAGCGCACGCCGATAATCGAAAATCGAATGGTACGCATTCGCACCCAAAATCAGATCGTAACGCCGCCCGCTTTTCGTGAAATCTTCCCTTGTGTAATCAATGACAAGATCTGCGCCAATCGATCGCGCCGTGTCCACATTCCTGGTGCTGCATACGGCAGTGACTTCGGCCCCGAATGATTTGGCAATCTGGACCGCAAACGTACCCACACCGCCGGACGCGCCATCAACCAGAACCCTCTGGCCTTGCCGGATCTGCCCCTTGTCACGAAGACCTTGCAGCGCAGAGATTGCCGCCACGGGTACGGCTGCTGCCTCGCCGAACGACACGTTGGCGGGCTTCAGAGCCAACTTATCTTCAGGGGCGCACGCATATTCGGCAAAAGCCCCGCGGCACACGCCGAATACCTCGTCGCCCGGTTTGAACCGGGTTACGTTCCTGCCCACCGCTTCGACCTGGCCAGCTGCATCAACGCCTATTCGCTTGTCCTTTGGAGTGCGCAGTTTGGGGATCAGCCGGATCAGCGGGGCACCTCTCATGGTGAAGCGGTCCAGCGAATTTACCGATGCCGCGTGAAGCTTTATCAAGACCTCGTTGTCTTTGGGGATAGGTTTTTCCACCTCTGCGAATTGCAGCACATCTGGTGGTCCGTATTCTGTGCGTACAATTGCTTTCATAAGGTGCTCTTCAAGATTGCTTCCGCCGGATCGTGCCGCGTTCTTGTAACGCTCGACAAGCGTGGCGGGGAGTATAGGACAGACTCTCCGGCTAAGTCCTGCTGGTGATCTGCTGGACGGGATTGGAACTAATCGCGGACAATCCTGCAAAAGCTACAGCGATAACGGGCATAAGTCGCGACTTCACAGGAGCACCCCGTTCACGATTGGAGCAGATTCGTTGGCCCGCATTGTACTCTTTGGGGCTTTGCAGTGCCTGCTAGAAGCGCTGACCGGAACGGTTCTATTAAGAGGAAACGTCAAGAGGCATCTCTCTCCCTCCACAAATTACTTGCATATCACAAGTAAGTTGTCGGAAACTGGCCTCGCGAATGCGCGATATTTACGGGCTGGCGCGCGCCGACTTTTCCCCGTGGGCGCCGGTTGCGCGGGTGCCGTACATAGATGAGAATAGCGGCGTTACGAAGGAGTTGCTGCGATGTCCCTTGCACCGGATGTGTACCTCTATGATTTAAAAGTGGCGCTGCGTTCGCTTTGGCGAACCAAAGGCCTGGCGATTACCGTGGTGTTGACGCTGGCGCTGGGGATTGGCGCGAACGCCGCGATTTTTAGCGTGGTGCGCGGCGTGCTACTGCGGCCGCTGGTGAATCGCGACGAAAACCGACTGGTGTACATCCGGCAGAGTGCGATGGGAATCGGCACGGAGAACGCCGCATTTTCCGTGCCAGAGATTCAGGATTTGCGCGCGCGCGTTAAGACGTTGACGGAGTTCGGCGATTTCTCGACCATCGGATTCACGATGGTGGGGCTTGGCGAGCCACGCGAAGTCCGTGCTGGCGTGGTTGGCGGGTCGTATTTCGAAGTGATGGGGTTGCACCCGGTACTGGGCCGGTTGCTGGACATGCGCGACGACGGCCCGAGCGCTGCGGGCGCGGCGGTGCTGACATATCGATTCTGGAAGTCCACGCTGAATGGCGATCCCACGGTGATCGGTAAGACAGTGCGCCTGGGGACGCGGTCCGCCACGATCGTAGGCGTGCTGGAACCCTCGGTTCCTTATCCCGCGGAGACGGAAATCATTGCCAACGTGGTGACCAGTCCGCACCACCTTTCGGCGACCATGGTTACGGGGCGCGTGCATCGCATGACAGAGCTGTTCGGGAGGCTGGCGCCGGGCGCCACGCTCGAGCAGGCTCGCGCTGAACTGCGCTCAGTTTACGGCACGATGCTCCAAGAGCATCCCGAAGCGTATGCGAAGAGCGCGGATTTTCAGATCAGCGCGGTCTTGCTGCGGGACCAGATTACTTCTGGCGCGAAGACGGTGTTGCTGGTGCTGCTTGCAGCATCGGCGCTGGTCTTTATTATTGCGTGTTCGAACGTTGCCAATTTGATTTTGGCGCGCACGGTGCGACGCGAGGGCGAACTCACGATTCGAGCGGCGTTGGGCGCCACGAGCGGCGCCTTGCGGCGGACGCTGCTCGCAGAAAGCCTGCTGCTGTGCGGAGCGGGAGCATTGCTCGGCGTATTAACTGCGCGGCCGATGGTGGCGATTCTGGCGCGTTATGCTTCGCGGTTCTCGGTGCGCGCGCTGGACATGACGGTAGACTCCAGCATGTTGTGGGTGGGAGCGGTGCTGGCGGTTGTTGCGGCAGTGTTGCTGGCTTTTGTGCCGCGATTGCCGACCGGCGAGGCGTCGAAGGGCATCAGCCTGACGAGTGGCGGTTTACGGATCAGCGGCAGCACGAATCGGCGGTTGCGCGTTTTTGCGGTGACGCAGATCGCGGCTTCGTTCATGTTGCTGGCCGGCGCGAGCATGCTGATCAAGACGCTCCTTTCGCTGCAAGCGGCGCAGACTGGATTCGACACGCGGCACGTGCTGGCGTTGAACGTGCCGGCGATTGCGTACGGAAGGACTCCCGATCAAATCGTAAACTTTTATAAGGAATCGATGCGGCGGATTAGGGAGTTGCCGGGCGTCGATCACGTGGCATTTGGGATTGTTGTGCCGTGGCGCGACGCGGGCAGCTTCGGCCCGGGATTTCAGTTTTCCGCCGACGGGCACGTAAGCGCTCCGGGAGAAGAGGACCCGCGCGCGCAATTGCGCACGATCTCGCCGGGATTTTTTGCCGCGTTAGGCGTGCCGATTCTTGCGGGCCGTGATTTTGATGAATCGGATAGACGCGATGGCGAATCCGTGGTGATCATCAGCCAGAGCGTGGCGCAGCGCATGTTTCCTGGGCAGGACGCTGTCAATCGCCATATCATGTGGACCGATCCGGTCATGAAATTCATAGATATCAGTCTAGCGCCGCGTCGCATCGTCGGTGTTGCGGCGGATATTGATGATGAGCACGTGGTGCCGGGACCGTTGCTTACGGTTTATCACCCGTTCGTCCAGGGCGAAATCTGGGGTGGACGAATCTTCGTGCACGCCAGCACCAATCCCTACACACTGGTTACACCAGTAACCCGCATTATTCGCGATCTGTCTGCCGATCAACCGATTGAACGGGCCGCGACCCTCGAAGATGTTCGCGCGGAAGTGCTCACGCCGGACCGGCTGAATACGCTGGTGTTCGGTGGATTTGCCATCGTGGCGCTGGTGATCGCGGTAGTGGGTGTCGCGGGAGTCCTGGCGTTTTCCGTCAGCGGACGGACGCGGGAGTTTGGGATTCGACTGGCAATCGGATGCCAGCCGCGACACCTTTTGACCGGTGTCATCGCGGAAGGTGCCGTGATGGCGTCTGCGGGAGTGGTCGTGGGCGCCGCGGGGGGATACGCGTTGGCACGGCTCGCGGGAAGTTATGTGCAGGACGTGCATGTTCCTGGGGCGCTGCCGGTGCTGATGTCGGCGATTATTCTGTTAGCGGCTGCCGTCGTGGCGTCGGTCTGGCCCGCGGCACGGGCGGCGAAGGTGGACGTACTGCAGGCGCTGCGTTCTGATTGATCAATTCTGCAGGAACTCGATTTCACGCAGGCGAGACTGCCTGTGCCACCGTGCGCTCGCACAACAATTCAAATCGGCGGTTCCTGGCGGACACTTGCAAGTTGACATTAGTCACTATAATGTTAGGGTGACTATCGCAATTTAGCTGCGCACCGCATTGCGCAGTTGTCTGTTCGAGAGGAACCGCGAAGCATGGACGCGCAAAAGTGAGGAACCGGCGACCGGCCCCGCGAAGGCGCGCGCGCAGCGAGGAGCCGAAGAGCGCGCCGGGCAAGCGCGTGCGTCCAGCCCCTGGGCATAAACCAAAAGATGGACTTCGCGAGCGTAAAAAGGCCCGCCTGCGTCAGCAAATTGTAGAAACGGCGCTGCATCTTTTTCGCCAGCGCGGTTATGAGAACACCCGCATCGACGATATCGTGCAAACCCTCGAAATCAGCCAGCCGACATTTTTTCGTTATTTCCCGAGCAAAGATGCGGTTTTGCGTGAAGTCGGGCGGCGCGCATTTGCCCGGCAAGCGGAAAGCCTGCGCGCGGAGCTTTCGACAAAAGCCACCACCGAGCAGCGCTTACGCCGCTTTTACGAAACGTTGGGAAACGTAACGGAAGTCGGGCGGCCCTTGTGGCAAGCGGTGATCCTCGCCGGCGCCATGGATCCGGTGCGGTCGCCGGAATTGCGCGGAGCGGAAGCGGCGACGGTCAGCCTGTTGCGCGAGATTATTGCGGAAGGCCAGAAGAACGGCGAAATCACGCTCGATTTTCCGGTCGTGCACATGGCGGAGTTTATGGAAGGGCTTTTCAACACGGTGGTACGCCAGTGGGCTGTGGACCTTACCGGTCCTCACAAACTCACCGAACGCGTGCACAACGCGGTGGAGTTCTTCCTGCGGGGAGCCAAGCCGTAACCACGGAACCATTTCTTTTCTGAATTTCGCCGATGTGCTTCACAATTTTCCTCCAGTCCCGCGAGGCATAAGCAATGAAAGCCGCCGTCCTGCGCGAGTTTAAAGCGCCGCTGAGCATCGAAGAGCTACCTTCGCCGCAGCTCGACGCCAGCGAAGTGCTGGTCAAAGTGGAAGCATGCGGTGTTTGCCATTCCGATTTGCACGTGGCCGACGGCGATTGGCCGCAACTCGTTCCCATCACCAAGCGTCCGTTAATTCTGGGGCACGAAATTGCCGGTCGCGTAGTGGACAGGGGCGGCGCCGTAACTGAATTGCAAGTCGGGGATCATGTCGGCATTCCATGGGTGTACTCGACTTGTGGCGTGTGCGATTTTTGCAGCGAAGGAAACGAGAATCTCTGCGTTAAACAGAAAATTACCGGCGTAACCGTCGACGGCGGTTACGCGCAATTTGTGAAGGCTCCCGCCAGTCATGCACTGAGAATTCCCGCGGGGCTGTCTTCAGTGGAGGCCGCTCCGCTTTTTTGTGCCGGAGTTACCGTTTACCGAGCTTTGCGCCACGCGAAAATTCAGGCAGGGCAACGTTTAGCCATCTTCGGAGTTGGCGGCCTCGGTCATCTGGCAGTTCAGATCGGTCTCGGACTCGGCGCGGTTGTCACCGTCGTGGACATCTCAGAAGAAAAACTGGCGCAGGCGCGCAGTCTTGGCGCCACGACCACATGGAACGCGGCCACGTCCAAAGTTGTAAAGGAAATACGCGGAGGCGGCGGCGCCCACGTCGCGTTGGTGACGTCCGCCGCCAAAGCGGCCTACGACACGGCCTTCCCTTGCGTACGTCCAGGCGGAACTCTGTTGGTGGTCGGCCTACCCTCGGAAGCGATTTGTTTCCCGGCAATCCAGATGGCGGCGCTCGAGGTGCGCATCCAGGCCTCATCGGTTGGCACGCGGCAGGACCTGCGCGAGGTATTAGCGATGGCCGGTGCAGGGAAAGTGCACTGCCATGTGACGACACGCCCGCTCGAGGAGGTGAACGCCGTGCTCGCGGAATTGCGCGCCGGATCCGTACAAGGCCGCATCGTGCTCACGCCGGATTGACCGGCTCGGCGCTCACCGATGCCCGGCCCGCAAAAGAGCTAGCAAGCGGATGTTTTCCTGCTTTGGTGCGGAGCGACGGCATCGGCGGCCTGTTCAGTGGTCATCGAAAAACCTGATGCTGGGCATCAGAGTTCGTATTGACATTAGTTTCTACAATGTGATATCCACTAACATAATTTTGGTAGCTCGTCGAGTTGCGGGGTCCGGTGACGCTAGAGAATTGTTCTTATTTTTCCGCCGCGTTCCGCTCCGGCTTGCGCCGAGCGGATCCCCCGCGAGCTGGCGCCGCCACGCACGTTAGTTCCGGCGCAACCGAAATCTCTCCGCCAGGCATTCGTCACCAAGTTTTTCACCAACAATGTCGCGCTTTACGCAGAACTGGGAGGCTTTATGAAATGGACGCTGCTGTTGAGCGCGATTTTTTTCCTGTTGGTTAGCCCGTTTGCACACGCACAAGGCGTGGGCGCGTCCGGTCAAATTCGCGGGGTTATCTACGACCCTTCTGGGGGCGTGGTGCCCAACGTTACTGTGGAGGCCGTCGACACCGGCAAGGGCACACAATATACGGCGCTGTCCGATACGAGCGGCCAGTATCAGTTTCCTAACCTTCCGCCGGCGATTTACGACTTGACGACACAAGCTTCGGGATTGCAAACGCAGGTTCAGAAAGGCCTGTCCTTGCAGGTTGGACAGACCGCTATAGTGGATTTTCACCTGGCGCTGGCCGGCGCAAAAGTAGAAGTCCAGGTTTCCGCGGAATCGGTAGCCGTCGAAACCACGCGGGGCAGTCAAGCTGAAACGCTTTCGCAAACTTACATCGAAGATCTGCCCATCAATCGCCGCGACTATCTGACGTTCACCCTGCTGCTGCCGGGCGTGAGCAACTCCAACACCATCGCCGACAACGCGGACTTCCGCGTAAAGCAAACGCCGCAAAGCGGACTGTCTTTTTACGGCAGCAATGGACGCGGCAACAGCGTCACGGTCGACGGCGGCGAATTCAACGACGATGCCGGCGGTGTGCGCCTCAACCTGAACCAGGACGCCGTGCAGGAGTTTCAAGTCAATCGCAGCAATTACACCGCAGAGCTGGGCGGCGCGAGCGGAGCTTCCATCAACATCGTTTCAAAGTCCGGCGGCAACGAAGTGCACGGCTCACTGTACGGTTTATTCCGCAACGATGCGATGGACGCGCGCGATCACTTTGCGTTGCAGCCCGCGTTGTTGCCGGGCGACGCATTTTCCAACGACGCCGTGGCTACGCCGCTGAAAAACACGCTGAATCGCCAGCAGTTCGGCGGCAACATCGGCTTTCCCATCCAAAAAGACAAAACTTTTCTGTTTATCGGTTATGAAGGCTTGCGTTCCGATGCGCAAGATTCTGTGCCCTTGTTAGCCAACACAAACATTTTCAACGCGACGTTGCAACAAGATGCGATTTTCACCGGACTAGCGACGCTGCCGGGTAACCCCGAGGTACCGTGCTTGTCCAACGCGTCGAATCCCATCACGGGGATACCGACGTTTCTAACGGCGCAAGTCTGCGCCTTTGTTCTCTCTCACTGTTTGAACATTACTCCGGCGGCATCGCCTTGCCAGACCAACCCTGCTTCACAAGCGCTCAATCCATTTATCCTCAATGAATCGGAAACTGGCGGCGGATTGTTTCCCTTTCCGATTCGCGAACACCAAGCTTCAGCGCGGCTCGATCACCATTTCAGCGATCACGATCAAGCCTTCCTGCGTTACAGCTTCGACCATGTAACGGAAAAGGATCCCGACGTGCAAGCGCTCACGGCGTTTTCGCGCGGCACCTCAGAACTGGCCTGGGACAGTACGCTGCAAGCATCGTGGTTCCACAGTTTCAGCGGCAGCACGCAGAACGAAGCGTTGGTGCAATGGAATATGTATCAATTCAACGTCAACAGCAACGACCCTGGCGGTCCGGGGATCGATGTGCAAGGCTTCGGATTTTTTGGCCGCGGGATTTTTCTTCCCAGCCACACGCGCGCCGGACGCTATGAATTTGCGGACAATTTCAGCTTTGTTCGCGGACGCCATACCTTCAAAGTGGGCGCCAGCGAATTGGTTCGCGGCAACGACACCACTTCGCAAACTTTTTTCGCGGGGCGTTTTGAATTTCTGGAATTGCCTGGCATCGTCCTCAGCCCGTGCTTGCAAGTGCCTATCGTCTGCGGTCTCTCCGGACAAACCGCGGTCGGTCCCATTCCGACGACCGCCGCCATCACTCCGTTGCAATCCTTCAGCCTGGGCGCGCCCGGATTCTACGAACAGGGATTTGGCAATCCCAAGTACACGCAGGTGCGACCCTTCACCGCATTGTACGCGCAGGATTCCTGGCAGATCCATCCGAACCTGACGCTGAACTACGGCCTGCGCTACGAACTCGATTCGCAGTACGGACCGCTGCATACGCCGAAGAAGAATTTTGGTCCGCGTGTTTCGCTGGCGTGGGATCCCTTCAATGACCACAAGACGGTGGTGCGCGCTGGTTACGGAATTTTCTACTCGCAGATCTACGCGCAGATTCCTGGCGTCGTCAGCGTGCTCGGAAATAACAACGGGACACGAACGATTGCCAACACGCTCGTCAAACTCACCGGCGTTGCGGGAGAACCCACCATCGCCAATTCCGCGGTTATTTTCCAGACGCTCTTCGCGGAAGGAAAAATAAATTGCGGCACGCCGCCTCCGGGTCAATATGCCTGCGTCACCGCTGCGGACCTTGCGCAATTCGGTTTGTCGGTTCCGAATACTGGGCCGCTGCCCCCGGGAACGGTTCTGTTTTCCGGCGAGCCTGGCTACCAGAGTCCGACCGCGCAGCAAGCTTCTCTCGGCATCGAGCGTGAAATCGGTGGCGGATTGACGGTCTCCGCCAACTACATCTACGTCCACACCACGCACTTGCCGGTGGCCATCGATACAAACTTGCTGGCCGGTGCGCCGATTGACGCGGGATCAACAGGACTTCCATCGAACGGCAACACCTTTCAGGATTGGGGCGCGCCCGCGTGCGTGGCCACGCCTGCCTTGTGCTTCGCCGATCCCACGGGAACGATCCTGCAGAACAATGTTTACAGTTCCATCGGCTCGGCTGTTTACCATGGCGGAATTCTCGAAGCGAAAAAACGTTTTGCAAATCACTTCACGGTTCTCGCCAACTACACCTACAGCAAAGCCATCGACGATGTTACGGATTTCAATAGTGACTATTCGCCGTTCAACGCCACCTGTCTGCGGTGCGATCGTTCGCTTTCTGATTTCGACCAGCGCCATAAAGTGGTGCTCGCCGGAGTTTTCGCCAGCCCGTTTGATCAGTCACGCATCTTTGGCGGATTTGAACTCGCGCCGATCTTCAGCTACAACAGCGGTCATCCCTTCAATCTTTTGGCGGGCGCGGACGTCAACAGCGACGGACACTTCACCAACGATCGCCCGCCCGGCGCCGGCCGCAACACCGGACTCGGCCCGAGCTTTACCGATTTCGATTTGCGCTTGAGCCGCGCGTTCAAGCTTGGCGAGAAGGCGTCGCTTATGTTTACCGCGGAAGGTTTCAACCTGGCCAACCACACCAACTACTCCAGTGTGAACAACGTGGTCGGTCCGGATTTTTCCGCACCCTTTAACGTTCATGGCAACGCGAATCTTTATCCCAACCAGCCCCTGGCTTTCACGGCGGCGTTCCCCGCGCGCCAAATTCAACTCGGAGTGCGCCTTTCCTTCTAGCTTGCGAATTATTTGAAGGACTGGCTCATTCAAATTGCTGAGTTGCCGAGGCACTGGCTCGGCAGCGCATTTTCGGCGGCTTTTCGTCCTGGCTTTCTTCAGGAGATCCAGGACGAATGCAGTTCTGCATATGGCAGCGGGAGGAATCACCTATGTGGCGCGTCACCAAGCAAGTGGTTTTGTTCGCCGGAGCCGTGATGTTGTTTTTTGTTGCGGCGGCCGGTAACGCACGTGCGCAAGCCGGGGTTTCGACGCAAGCCGGAACTTTGCCGGATGGCGCGACTTATTTGATCGAGGTACCGGCAAATTGGAATGGCACTTTATTTCTCTATAGCCACGGCTATGTTACGCCGGGCTCCGCGAATCCCGCGCAGGATGTCGGCGATCCGCTGACGCGATTTTTCATGCTTTCGAGTGGCTACGCGCTGGCCGGCTCTTCGTACGCCACCACCGGGTGGGCCATCCACGAAGCGCTGCCCGATCAGATCGCGGTGCTCGATCGATTCGACAAGGCTGTCGGACATCCAAAACGCACCATCGCCTGGGGACATTCGCTGGGGGGCATTATCACCGCGGGTTTAATTCAGCGCTATCCCGATCGCTTTGACGCGGCGCAGCCGATGTGTGGCGTGCTTGCTGGCGGCGTGGCCACCTGGAATACCGCGCTCGATGGCGAATTTGTTTTCAAGACGCTGCTCGCTCCCGGCACCGGGCTACAGGTCGTCAATATCGCCAATCCCACGGCGAATTTCGAACTGTCAGAAAAAATCCTTGCGGAAGCGCAGGCCTCGCCGCAAGGCCGCGCTCGGTTGGCGCTCGCTGGCGCGGTTTCCGACCTGCCAGGTTGGTTTACGCCATTGTCTCCGGAACCCGCGGCCAACGATTATGTAGCTCAGGAAGCGAATCAATTTCTCTGGGATCAGCAAGTAGACTTTCCGTTCATTTTTGCATTTCGCGCGGAACTCGAAGCGCGTGCGCAAGGTAACGTTTCTTGGAACACCGGTGTTAACTACCGGCGGCAACTCGAGCATTCCATCGGCGGCGAAGAGGTTCGCGCGCTTTACGCGCAGGCCGGCCTCGATCTCGAAGCAGACCTGAAGACGCTGGAGGACGCCGCGCGCATCAGCGCCGATCCGGAAGCCGTGAAATATCTCGAACAGAATATTATTTTCAACGGGCAGATTCATATTCCGGTGCTCACGCTGCATACCAAGGGCGACGGGTTGGTTGTCGTACAAAATGAAAGCGCTTACGAGAAGGTTGTCGATGAAGCGGGCAACGCTGAATTCTTGCGCCGCACGTTCGTCGACCGCGCCGGCCACTGCGCCTTCACGCCGGCGGAGACGATTGCTGCCGTTGGGAAACTCGTGGCTCGTCTGGACACCGGCAAATGGCCAAGCGTGGAGGCCGCTGATCTGAATCAGACCGCCGCGGCGCTCGGGCCCGACTTCAACGTTTTTGCCGCGGGTGCCGGTCTGGTTGCGGTTCCCCCTGCCTACATCGAATTCAAGCCCGGCCGCTACCTTCGCCCGTTTGACGCCATCACGCGCGAGTGTGAATTCGGGTTCCTGTGCAGCGATTCCTTTTTGCGGTTCGACGCGCATTAAGAGTTGCCTGCGGAGGTCGCGTGCCGGTCGCGGTCTTAGCGCAAGTCACAAATATATGATATAAACTAACACTTTGTTCCTGAAGCCGCTGAAGGAAGCCTTCGCTCAACCGCGCTCATGAAAAACTGTGCCCTATTTGATCTCTCCGGCCGCGTGGCCGTCGTCACCGGCGGCTCGGTTGGTCTTGGCCGCCAAATGGCCGAAGGCCTTGCGGAAATGGGCGCGCATGTGGTGCTTTGCGCGCGAAAAAAAGAGCGCTGCCAGCAAGCCGCCGACGAATTGCAGAAACTTGGCGTGCAGACGCTCGCGCTCGCGTGTGACGTTAAGCAGCCTTCCAGCATTCGCGATGCCGTCGACGCCGCGTTCTCGCAGTTTGGATGCATCGACATCCTGATCAACAACGCTGGCACTTCTTGGGGCGCGCCCGCCGAAGACATGACTCTTGAACAGTGGAACAAGGTCATCGAAACGAACCTCACCGGCACATTTCTGTTTTCGCAGGCGGTCGGCAAAATCATGATCGCGCAGCGCCGCGGCAAAATTATTAACATCGCCAGCGTTGCCGGTATGCGTGGATCACCTCCCAGATTTTCCGCCATCGGCTACAGCTCCAGCAAAGCGGGCGTCATCATGTTCACCAAAGATTTGGCCTGCAAGTGGGGAATGCACAATATTCAGGTGAACGCCATTGCGCCAGGGTGGTTTCCGACCGATATGTCCGCGAAAGTGATCGAGCGGGACAAGGAGAATTTGCTGGCTGCCATTCCGCTAGGCCGCTTGGGTGGGCCAGAAGATCTTAAAGGGGCCGCGATATTCCTGGCTTCCAGAGCTTCCGATTTTGTCACCGGACATACCCTAGTGGTTGATGGAGGGCAATGCGCCTAAGCTTTAGGCGAGGCTCGCTATGAACATTCCCCTTACGCCGTTGCGTTTTCTCCGTTACGCGGAGCAACAATATCCCCGCAGAACCGCGGTGGTCTGCAATGAAAATCGTTACAACTACGCGGAGTTCGCCGATCGCGCTCGGCGGCTGGCTGGCGCGCTGGTTCAGAATGGCGTTCAGCCCGGAGATCGCATTGCTTTCCTCTCTACCAATTGCCACCGCTTGCTCGAAGCGTATTACGGCGTCCTCGAAGCCGGTGCGGTGCTGCTTCCGCTGAATGTCCGGTTGTCGGCCGCCGAACTCGGGTACATTTTGAACGATGCCAGCGCCACAACGCTTTTTGTAGAAAAGCAATTTCTCCCGCTGGTTGAAGCCTTCCGCAAAAATCTCACGTCCGTTAAAACATTGGTCCTTCTTGAAGGTGCCCCCGAGGGATCCTGGCTTCTTCCCTTAAATTACGAAGAGCTGCTCGCCGCAGCCCCGCCACATCGCGCCGACGTCGCCGCTGTCGATGAGAATGCCGTCGCCGAACTTTTCTACACCAGCGGCACGAGCGCCCATCCCAAGGGCGTCATGCTCACACACCGAAATATCTATCTGCACGCCATGCACGTTTGCATGGCGTTTCAGATTCCCAACGCTAACGTTGAGTTGCACACCATTCCGCTATTTCACGCCAATGGCTGGGGCGTTCCGCATTTCCTCACCGTGCTCGGCGGTAAGCACGTGATGATTCAGCGCTTCGATCCCCAAGAGGTTTTTCGGCTCATCGAAAAGGAAGGTGCGCGCACCTGCAGCCTCGTTCCCATCATGGCAACCGCTCTAGTCCATTGTCCGGAACGTAAAAACTACAATCTCAGCAGCCTCACGCGCATTGTCATTGGCGGTGCCGCTTCTTCGCCAACGCTCATCCGTGAAGTTGAAGAAGCTTTCGGTTGCCAATGCTTCTCAGGCTACGGACTCACCGAAACTTCGCCAGCGCTTTCGCTCTCACCCATGAAGGAAGGCATGGGGTGGGAAGGCGAACAGCGCTATGCCGGGCAAGCGATGACCGGGTTCCCGGTTCCTGGCGTGGAGATGCGCGTCGTTGATTCAAACGACCAGGATGTTCCCGCCGACGGCCGCTCGATTGGCGAAATCATTGTGCGTGGCGACGGCGTGATGGAAGGTTACTGGCGCCAACCCGAAGCCACCGCCGAAGCCTTTCGCGGCGGCTGGTTTCATACCGGAGACATGGCCACGCTGAACGAGGACGGCTATTTCCTGGTCGTCGACCGCAAAAAAGACATCATCGTGAGTGGCGGCGAAAATATTTCTTCTTTGGAACTCGAAAAAGCCATCCTCGCGCATCCCGCTGTTCTCGAAGCGGCGGTGCTTCCCGTGCCCGACGAAAAGTGGGGCGAAGTTCCCAAAGCCTTGGTCGTCCTCAAGCCTGCAGCGCAAGCCAGCGAATCCGAACTGCTGGACTTTTGCCGTTCTCGCCTGTCGCATTACAAATGCCCGCGCTCATTCGAATTCGTCGATAACTTGCCCAAAACGGGCACCGGCAAAATTCTGAAAAAAGATCTGCGCAAAAAATATTGGCACGGGCAGGATACGCTGCGTCCGGAATCCGCATCGTCCAAGAAAGGCGCCTGAGCCCAAAGCATGCGCGACAAAATTGGGTAACACCGCACCGAAGAGGTTCGCCCCTGTCTACGGGAAGGAGTTCCGCTCATGGATTTGAATTTGACGCCCGAAGAATCCGCCTTTCGCGACGAACTTCGCGCTTGGCTTGCCGTCAACGCTCCGAGAGACTGGCCCGCCTGGCGCGAAAAGCCGCTTGAAGAATCCTATCCGTATCTCCGCGCGTGGCAGCGCAAACTTCATGAAGGCGGCTGGGCCGCGGTTTCCTGGCCCAAAGAGTACGGCGGCCGCAGCGCCACGTTGATGCAGCAATCCATTTTTTGGGAGGAAATGGCGCGCGTCGAAGCTCCGCCCATGGCTAATTCGCTTGGCCTTGGCCTGATCGGTCCGACGATCATTGCCTGTGGCAGCGAAGCGCAAAAGAAACGCTTCGTCCCCAAAATTCTTAGCGCCGAAGAAATTTGGTGCCAGGGATTTTCTGAACCCAACGCCGGCTCCGATCTCGCCGGTCTGCAAACGGAAGCCCGCCTCGCCGGCGACCACTACATCGTCAACGGACAAAAAGTGTGGACCAGCTACGGATGGGTCGGCGACTGGTGCGAACTAATCGTTCGCACCGATCCCACCGCCGCCAAACACAAGGGCCTCACCGCGCTTCTGGTCGATATGAAATCCCCCGGCGTAGAAGTTCGCCCGCTTCGCCAAATGACCGGCGAATCTGAATTCAACGAACTTTTCTTCCGCGACGTTAAAGTTCCGGTCGAGAACGTTTTGGGCAAGGTAAACGACGGCTGGAATGTTGCCATGAGCACGCTCATGTACGAGCGAGGCTCGTACGGCGCGCGCCTGCATCTCACCTTCAAGCGCTACATCACCCGGCTCATCGAACTCGCTCGCACCACGCAGCGCAATGGCCGTCCCGCCAGCGAAGATCCGCTCGTCCGGCAAAAGCTTGCGCAATGCAGCGCCGAAATTGAAATCATGCGTTTCAATCAAATGCGCGCCTTCAGCCGCATCACCGCCACCGGCGTCCCCGGGCCCGAAGGCAGCATCCAGAAAATTTTCTGGAGCGAACTAAACCAGCGGCTGCAGCAAGTCGCACAGGAACTTCTCGGTCCGTACGGCCAACTGCTCGCCGGCGATGCGCTCGCCATCGACTCCGGACTGTGGTCGTATGCCTACCTTCGCGCACGCGGCAACACCATCGAAGCTGGTACTTCGGAAGTCCAGCGCAACATCATCGGCCACTTTGTTTTGGGCTTGCCGAGGAGTTATTGACGCACGCGACGACAAGAAGGGAATCCTATGCAATTCGGATTGAGCGAAAGCCAGGAATTTCTCAAAGATAGCGCCCGCAAATTTTTCGCCGGCGAATGTCCGAGCGCGGAAATGCGCCGCCTGATGGAAACAAACACGGCCTACGACGGAGCGCTGTGGTCGAAACTCACCGACCAGGGCTACACCGGCATCGTCTATCCCGAGGAATACGGTGGCGTCGGCCTCGGCAAGGTCGAATTGATGCTGCTCATGGAAGAAGCCGGCCGCGCCCTGCTTCCCGGCCCATTTTTCTCCGCCGTAGTTCTTGCCGGTTCCATCATCGACGCGGTCGCCACGCCTGCGCTCAAGAAAAAATATCTCACTCCCATATGCGAAGGAAAATCTCGCGCCACCGCAGCCATCCTGGAAAAAAATGGCAGTTGGAATCCACGTGACATCCAGCTCGCCGTCTCAAACTACAAACTAACCGGAGAAAAACTCTTCGTCTCGGACGCCGCCGTCGCCGATTTCATCCTGGCCGTCGCAAAAAACGGCGTCTTTGTCGTCGACGCCAACGCGCCCGGTCTGAAAATCACCCCCATGCGTGGCATGGACCTCACCCGCAAACTCTATGCGCTCGAATTCCAAGACACGCCCGCGGAGCCGCTCGGTCCACTCGCAAATTTCCAGCGCGCCTTCGGCATCGCCGCCGCCGCGCTGTCCGCCGAATTAGTCGGCGGCATGCAACGCACTCTCGACCTCACCGTGGAATACGCCAAAACTCGCAAACAATTCGGCAAACCCATCGGCATGTTCCAGGCCGTCCAGCATCAGTGCGCCGATATGTATCTTGAAACGGAAAGCGCCCGCAGCGCTGTCTATTACGCAGGCTACGCACTGGAAGAAAACACTCCCGATGCCGCCGTTGCCGTCTCCATTGCCAAAATGTATGCGAGCGACGCCGCGCGCACCGTCGGCAATCGCGCCATCCAGGTCCACGGCGGCATGGGCTTTACCTGGGAAAACGATATTCATCTGTATTACCGCCGCGCCAAAGCTTCAGAGACGGCATTCGGCGACGCCACCTTTCACCGCGAACGCCTCGCGTCACTGGTCATCGACGCGCCAGCCGCGGCCCAAGCTGCACGCTGATCCCGGCAGGGCGCAGCCTGAGGCGCCATGCTCGCCTGGACGTTCGAAGCCGGAACGCAAAATTCGAGTTTGTCTCGAAAAAAGAGAGGATCAATGTCCGACCTGGTGCAAGTCACAAAACAGAATGAAATCGCCATCATTACCATCAACAATCCCCCGGTAAACGCTCTAAGTCCCGGCGTCCCGGAGGGCATTTCCGACGCCCTGGATCAAATCGCCAAAGACGACTCCGTCCAAGGCGCTGTCCTGATTGGCGGTGGCCGCACTTTCGTCGCCGGCGCCGATATTAAGGAATTCGGCAAAATGACCAGCGGCCAGCCGCGCGGCGCCGGCCTTCTTCCGCTCTTGCTGAAAATGGAAGACAGCTCCAAGCCCGTCGTCGTCGCCATTCACGGCAATGCGCTCGGCGGCGGCCTCGAGCTTGCTATGGCCGGCCATTATCGCGTTGCTGTCTCCAGCGCACAAGTCGGTCAGCCAGAAGTAAAATTAGGCCTCATCCCCGGAGCGGCAGGCACGCAGCGTCTGCCCCGTCTCGCCGGCGTCGCCAAAGCCGTGGAAATGTGCACCACCGGAAATCCCGTCCAAGCCGAGGACGCCCTGAAATGGGGCATCATCGATAAAATTGTCGACGGCGATCTTCTGTCTGCCGCCATCGCCTACGCGCGGGAAGCCGCCGCAAAACCCGCGCCCAAAACGCGCGACCGCTGCGAAAAGTTGGGAAACGCGGCGGAAAACGCCGCCATCTTCTCCGCCGCCCGCGAACTCTGCGCAAAAAAGGCTCGCGGCCTAAAAGCTCCGCAAGCCGCGATTGACGCCATCGAATCCGCAACGAAATTGCCGTTCGACGAAGGCTGCCAGCAGGAGCAAAAGCTTTTTATCGGCTGCCTTTTCTCCGATCAAAGCAAATCTCTCATTCACGTCTTTTTCAGCGAACGCGATGTCAGCAAAATTCCCGACGTCCCCAAAGACACGCCGCTCCTCCCCATCAAGTCCGCCGCGGTGGTCGGCGCAGGCACCATGGGCGGCGGCATCGCCATGGTTCTTGCCAATGCTGGTATTCCCGTCACGCTGAAGGAAACGGATCAGTCCGCTCTCGATCGGGGTCTCGCCACCATCCAATCCAACTACGAAAACTCCGTCAAACGCGGCCGCTTCACCGCCGAAGCAGCCGCCGAACGCTTGCATCGCATCAAGCCCACACTGGCTTATGACGATTTCGCGAACGTCGATCTGGTCATCGAAGCCGTCTTCGAAGGCATGGCTCTCAAAAAAGAAATCTTCAAGGAACTCGATCGCCTCTGCAAACCTGCCGCGATTCTCGCCAGCAACACATCCACCCTCAGCATTGACGAAATCGCCGCCGCCACGAAACGCCCTGCATCCGTTATCGGCATGCATTTTTTCAGCCCCGCCAACGTCATGCGTCTCCTTGAAATTGTTCGCGGCAAGGCCACCAGCAAAGAAGTCGTCGCCACCTGTATGAATCTTTCGAGAACTCTCGGTAAAGTCGGCGTGCTCGTCGGCAACTGTCGCGGCTTCGTCGGTAATCGCATGTTTGGCCCGTATCGCCGCGAAGCACAATTTCTGGTCGAAGAAGGCGCCGCCATCCCCGCCGTCGATAAAGCCCTCACCGATTTCGGCATGGCCATGGGACCGCTGGCCACTGGCGATCTCGCCGGACTCGACGTCGGTTGGCGCATCCGCAAGGAATATCGCCACCTTGAAAAGCCCGGCATCCGCCAGCCTTTTGCCGAGGATAAACTTAGCGAACTCGGACGCTTTGGCCAGAAAACCGGCATGGGCTGGTACCAATATGATGCTGATCGCCGCGCCACCCGCGATCCGCTCGTCGATCAACTCGTCAGCGATTGGGTCAAGGAAGCCGGCATTCCGCAGCGACAAATTTCTTCCGAAGAAATCGCCGACCGCTGTCTCTACGCTCTGGTCAACGAAGGTGCCCGCATCCTTGAAGAAGGGTTGGCCCTTCGCGCCTCGGACATCGACATCATCTACCTCAATGGCTACGGGTTTCCCGCGCATCGTGGCGGCCCCATGTGGTACGCCGACACCGTTGGCTTAGAAAAAGTTCTCGCCCGCGTCGAAGAATTTCACCGCCAGCATGGCGAACTCTGGGAGCCCGCTCCGCTTTTAAAGCGTCTAGCAGAACAGGGGAAATCCTTTGCAGAATTCACCAAAACCGAATCCGCAACCGCCCATTCGTCATAGCATGATTTGTTGCGCCGGCTTGTCGCCACGTCCGATTTTCTGAGGGAGCACCCGTGCTGCGCATCACCCGGCAGGATCAAGCAATCCTCAAGGACCTGTTTTTCAAATAGAACAAGGTAAAATTAGAATGCGACCCCCGGGAGCCCCCATGAGAGAAGCCGTAATCGTTGCCAGTGCCCGCACCCCGTTAGCGAAATCGTTCCGCGGCTCCTTCAACCTAACCCGCCCCGAAGATCTCGCTGCTCATTGTATAAGGGACGTGCTGAAAAAAACTCCCCGACTCGACCCTGCCGAAATCGAAGACGTAATCCTCGGATGCGGCCAACCCAATGGCGCGCAAGGCCACAACATTGGCCGCACCAGCGCCATGCTCTCCGGCCTCCCGACCAGCGTAGCCGGCACAACCATCAATCGCTTCTGCTCCTCCGGCCTCCAGGCCATCACCGTCGCCGCTCACCAAATCGCGAACGAGGGTGTTGACGCTGCCATCGGCGGCGGCGTCGAAAGCATTTCCATGCTGACCCGGGACAACAACCCCCACCCCACGCTCATGGAAAAGTTACCTGGCATCTACATGGTCATGGGCAACACCGCCGAGGTCGTTGCCCGGCGCTACAAAATCAATCGCCAGGTTCAGGACGAATATTCTCTCCTCAGCCAGCAACGCACCGCGCGAGCACAAAACGAGAATTTTTTCGACGGCGAAATCGCTCCCATCGAGGTCACGCGCGGCCTGGTCGACAAAAAAACCGGCGAAATCGCCAGCAAGGAATTCGCGACCGTGAGCCGCGACGAATGCAATCGTCCGGATACCACGCTCGAAGGCCTTCTCGCCCTCAAGCCGTACTTCGATCCAGATAGCGGCCAGGGCAGCGTCACCGCAGGAAACTCCAGTCAGCTCTCTGACGGCGCCAGCGCGACCTTATTAATGTCCCGCCAGCGCGCTGACCAGCTCGGCATCCCCTATAAACTAATCTTTCGCGGGTTCCAAATCTCCGGCTGCGAACCAGACGAAATGGGCATCGGCCCGGTCTTCGCCGTCCCCAAGCTTTTGAGGCGCGCAGGTCTGAAAATGAAGGACATCGATCTTTGGGAACTCAACGAAGCCTTCGCCGTCCAGGTCATTTACTGCCGCGACCGCCTCGGAATCGATCCCGAACAACTGAACGTCAACGGCGGCAGCATCTCGATCGGCCACCCCTTCGGCATGACCGGGTCGCGCATGGTCGGCACCCTCGCCAACGAAATGGCCCGCCGCAAATCGCGCTACGGCGTAGTTACCATGTGCGTTGGCGGCGGCCAAGGCGCCGCCGGCCTCTTCGAGCTTGCCGCCTAAGATGGGCGCTCTGTTTCTCGTTCGGCACGCGCAAGCCTCGTTCCTTGGCGACGATTACGATAAATTATCCGCGCTCGGCGAATCCCAGGCAGCGCTGCTTGGGGAATATTGGGCTCGGCGCAAATTGCTTTTCCACCGTGCTTGCGTCGGCCCACGCGTGCGGCACCGAGAAACTGCAAAATTTGTGCGCGAAGCTTACGCCACCGCGGGACTCGACTTTCCGAATCCCGAAACCTTCCCGGAATTCGACGAATACCAGGGCGAAGAGGTGCTGCGCGCCAGCCTCCCGGCGTTGCTCGAATCCGATCAAACCATTCGCGATCTCCAGGCCGCTTTCCAGTCCGCTCCCGATCGTCCGGCACAGCGTAGCGCCTTCCAAAAACTATTCGCGGAAATCATCGGAAAATGGGTGCACGGCGAAATTTCGCCGGCTAACGTCGAGTCTTGGCCCGATTTTTGCGCCCGCGTAGATTCCGGCCTCACGAAATTTCTTGCCGCTGGATCTTCCGGCGAACGCGTGGCCATTTTTTCTTCCGGCGGCCCCATCGCGGTCGCTATGCGGCGCGCTTTGAGTCTTTCCTCCGAGAAAACCTTGCAAGTCAGCTGGATGTCACGCAACTGTTCCTGGAGCGAATTTCTCTACTCGGCGGGCCGTTTCACGCTCAGCAGCTTCAACGTCCACGCCCATCTGGACGATCCCGCGATGCTCACGCATCGTTAGCGAGAAAGTTATATGAGCGACCTGCTCGATCATCCCGTGCAAATTCGTCAAGGCGAGGAACTCGATCTTGCCAGACTGGAACCTTACCTGCGCGCGCAATTTCCCGACGAAACCGGCGGGCTCATCGTCCGCCAGTTTCCGAGCGGGCACTCCAATCTCACCTACTCCGTCAAAATCGGCGAAAGGGAATTCGTCCTTCGCCGCCCTCCATTTGGCAGCAAAGTAAAATCCGCTCACGATATGAGCCGCGAATTCCGCGTCCTCGCCAAACTGCACGCCGTCTATCCGCCCGCTCCCGAGGTCCTGGCGTTTTGCGAAGACGAATCCGTGCTTGGCGCGCCCTTCTACGTGATGCAGCCCATCCATGGCATCATTCTGCGCAAGAATCTTCCGCCGGAAATAAATTTTGCGCCGGAAAAAGCCCGTCAGCTCAATGAGTCATTGATCGACAATCTGATCCGGCTCCATCAAGTCGACTATGCCGCCGCCGGTCTCGGCGATCTTGGCAAACCAGAAGGTTATTTGGCGAGGCAAGTTCGCGGCTGGATCGAGCGCTACCACAATTCCAAAACTCACGACTACCCCGAAGTCGAAAAAATCTCCGCATGGCTTCAGCAAAATATGCCTGCCACGCAATCCGCCAGTCTGCTCCACAACGACTACAAATTCGACAACGTCGTCCTCGACCCCGGCGATCTCACAAAGATCATCGGCGTCCTGGACTGGGAAATGGCCACCCTCGGCGACCCTTTAACCGACCTCGGCACCACGCTCGCTTACTGGGTCGATCCCAGCGATCCTCCAGAAATAAAACAAAATCTCGCCGATATCACCACGCAACCCGGAAGTTTCACGCGCTCGGAATTGGTTCAGCACTACGCAGACAAAACCAACTGCGACACCACCCACATCCCTTTCTACCTGGCCTTTGCCCGTTTCAAGCTGGCCGTAATCGTCCAGCAAATTTTCTATCGTTACGAGCAGGGGCTGACCCACGACCCCCGCTTTGCGGCTCTCCCCGGCCGCGTCTGCGCCCTTCTCCACGCCGCGCAAAGCGCGACCCAAACCAGCCAAATCTAATGTTCTGCGAAAAGGGACGAGTTCGGAGACAAAAACCCTCGTGGTTCGGTACTCGTGAATGTCCCGCGCCCGTGACCGCTCGATGGTCTCAGGGTCGTTCTACACGCCGGGTAGGCCTAGAACGTGACGCAGACGATTGCGTCGGGATTGTTTGTGGTTCTCTAGCATAGGTCTGCAACTGCTTTGCCGGATTCGTCCTGCTCCCCGGGGGTCACCGCAATTGCCGATGTAGAAATTCGCTTGTTCGCCCGTTGGCGAGCGCCGCCGCCGCGGCATTGTAGTGGGTCCCATTGTGCCGCGAGAAAGCATGGTTCTGGCCCGGATAGCTGTAGACGTCGATGCACAAAAATACCAAAGAATGGTGTATCATCATTGCATGAGAACCAACATCGACATCGACGAGAGTTTGGTGCGCCAGGCACGAAAGCTCACGCGTCTCAAAACGAAACGGCAGATCGTCGATAAAGCCTTGGAATTGCTCGTTCGTTCAGAGAGCCGAAAGGGTATTCTGCGATATTACGGCAGTGGTAATTGGAAAGGGGATCCCAAAGCGATGCGGAGAAATCGCGTTTGATCTTGGTTGATAGTTCTGTTTGGATCGATTTTCTCGGCTCGGCTCCTTCTCCTGCGGGAGCCGAGTTGCGCCGCATGATCGCCGATGCTGAGCCGCTCGCCCTCGCTGGAGTTGTGATCACGGAAGTTTTGCAAGGGCTCAGGCGTGATGTTAGTCGTCTCGAGCACTATCTGTCGCAATGGGACATGCTCCAACCTAAGGGTTTTTCAACGTATCGAGAAGCGGCGGCCATTTTTCGGGCTGCGCGAGCGAAAGGCGTCGCGGTTACGACCATCGATGCTCTGATCGCAGCGATTGCGTTAGAGCATGGCGCTGCACTCTTCACCCTGGACAAGGACTTTTCGAGATTGGCCGGCATCACCCGTCTGCCGCTTTATGTGTTTTGAGCGTGTTTTTCTTGTATTCTCGCCAGTGTTCCCAGAACCTTATTTGAAAAACGTAGCGCATCGAGCACGAACGGGGATGTGCCGGGCTGCTCGCCGAGCCACGCTGTCGAGATTTCTAGATACATACCCACGTGAGGATTCTGAGATGGAAGTTTAGAATAATCAACACTTGGAGCAACGGCATCTTTGTCGCCGTCCTTGTACTAGGCTGTTGTCGGGCCTCGCGAAAAAATGACGAGCCGGAACAATTCCGAAGAGCGCCTCGGATCGACACAGGAAGAATGCGAGCGGCTTCGGGCAGAACATGCTCGTCTGCGAGCGATGCTGGGGATGCGGGAATCGACATCCGGAGAATACAGCCAGACAACAATCCTGCCGACGTCGTGCCCGAGAATCGAAAAAGGAGTATTCGGTCTCCGCACCGAATGCTTTTTGCGCAGTCAGGGGGAACTCAAAGACTAAGTCTTTGAATCGGTCAGGACAAATAGAGTGTTTTTGCTAAATTTCATGGAAAATGACGATGTTGCCCAAGTTGGACCCCAACCAGTAGAGAGGAGAGTGGCACGCTAGAGCATCGTGTTGTAAAGTAGAGGTCTAACTTGCCCGTTCCCCGGTAGCTCAATGGTAGAGTATTCGGCTGTTAACAGAGAAATTCAAATCAGATAACTCGTTTCTCTAGCGTCGGTTAACGGCTTTCCGGCATCCCCATTTATCTCTTTTCTTGTCCCCCAAATGTCCCCCGGTTAGCTCAACGGTACAGTTTTCGGCTGTTAAATTTGGCGGATTTCGGACCGTTGGTTCCGCAATGTCTAATTCCCAAATTGGCCTCCTGAAATGAGCAAGTTGGAACCCATTTGGTCTCAACGACGCTAAGGGTCCGCGCGATATCGAAAAGTGCAACCGTCTACCAGCGTTTATGATTCGATTCGGATCCCAGGAAGAATGCGCAAGCTGGCATAGCTCGGGCCCTCTGAAATCAGATTCCGAATTGGACGGACTTGTATTCCGAATTGGACGGTTGCGCTCGTGCGTGATCGCACGTCCTAATCGGATGTTTTTCAGTTCGAGAATGAAAGAAGCCATGACTGCCTTTTTAGTGGCTCCGATTTTCCTCTGCGTACCGGCACTGTTCCACTTCGCGCGGCAACCATTCGGTCGCGAACCGAATGCTCGTCGCTATACAAGCTGTTGAGAAAATGACATGTTAGCTGCGCAGGGATTCGAGCCATGTTTGCCGCGATACAAGAACGAGTGAAGGAATTTGGATCTGATGTCGATAAAACGAGCTAAACCCAAGTTCGCAGGCAAGCTAGCACCGAAATCGATCGTCGGTTTGCGATAATATCCAAATGTGTTTCTCCGCGATTGTTGCAGATCATGTCCCCCATGTCCCCCAACCTCCGCTTGAAAATGCTCCGTAAGTAGCACAAAATGGAAATGATCCCCGGTAGCTCAATGGTAGAGCATTCGGCTGTTAACCGAAGGGTTGCTAGTTCGAATCTAGCCCGGGGAGCCAACTTCAATTATCCCCACCGCTGTAACAATGTTCACGATTCCGACCCCTTCGCGATGCCTATTTACGTCTGAGCGAGAGTAACGTACTTGTGACTACATAAAGTCGTGCCAAGATTTTCCGGTAAGGACGCGATTCAATTTGTCTCCTCGAAGATCTCGATCCACAGTTTGAGTGTGGCGTCGTGCCAGTTCTCTTTCGAGAGATACGGCCGTAATTCTTTTTCGTATCTCTCGCGGAGAATTTGCGAACTGAGCCTCTTTGTTTTGAAAATGTAGTCGGCGTCGTCTCGATCTTTCGCACTGTTTCGTTCTAGCTTCGATAAAATGAAATCGTATGGGTCCGGTGCAAAGAGACGTAAATCCTTAAACATCCGTGGAAACATTTCTGTCAACCTTGTCGGATAGTCCTCCGGTAGACTCGTAACGGCGACGTGGTGCAGCTGAGTTTTGTATTTCTTCGCGAGGGTAGAACCGTCTCCTGCCATTTCGATCAGATTGAGATTGGCCGGCACAGCTGAGTAATAGTCGATATCGCCGGTTGGGCGAGGCAAGCCATAGAAGTAGTAGATGACGAAGCCTCCGATGCAGTGCAAATCCAGCGGCTCAGGGAGCATTGAATCAAGCTCTAGCAGGAACTCCTTCCACGGTGACGGTAGCGAATCACCTGTCTTCGACTTGCGATCACTGTGCATATTGGAGTTGCTCTGGTCGCAAATCCGTCAGCAAATTCCAATGCACTGCTTCATGCGATCTATTCCGAAGCAGCCACTGTTTCTCTCCCTCAGTCCGCGGTGGTCGATAAAAAACATCCTCTTTAACCAGGCGGCTTTCATCGAGCTTAGATCTGAGTTCACGAAGCGACTGTACCCTGGTGTTGTCGCGGCCCGGGGCCCTTTCAGCAACTTGAAGAGCAAGACTAACGACGAAACCCAAGCGATTTTGCAGGTTGAATTTCCTAGCCTGCTCCACCAGCCAATTCGATGTATGGTGACCGTATTGCATCGCAACCCAGGGGAGAGCTTCTGCGACACGGGCTTCAAGTTTGTCCTGCCCTAGTGCCGTCAACAAGACCTCGGCAGGATTTTTCTTCGATACCCGAGTCCGCATATAGGCAAACCCCGGATACCCGAGCTTCGCCAACGACTCAGCTAGGCGTTGATCATCCGTGTGTGCTGGCACAAATTCTTCTGAGACTGGCAGGGTTTCGGGGGAAAGACCATAAAGCGTGCTGACCCGACGAGTGAGCCCAGGAGTTAGCCTTCTTTTTCCGTTTTCGAGCATGTTGACATACGCCTGAGAAACACCCAGAGACTTGGCAACTTGAGCCTGGATCAGCCCTTTTTTTAGACGAGCGGCCTTCAATTCATGTGGCCTCATAACTCTACTTATATAACAAGATTGTTATAATTTGTCAATAGCAAGAAGTCAGAGTCCACGAGTGACCCGCACGAACATGCGACTTCCTATGTGTCATACACCGGCGATTTCGAGAAGTCTGACCCCTTTGAACAGGTACGTTCTGTCCGATTCACGATGATCTTGGATCTCCCTCGTCAGTTTGCTCTGTTCGTTCCGCCACTCCGACGCCTTGCGATCAAAGAAGGCTGTGTCGATTCTTCCGTCGAGCCTGTCCAAATACATCGCCTCGATACGGTTTTGAAGGCTATCGTATTGAGTTTCGAGGCGGGCAACTGCGGCGGTGTGGCAGCGACGTTCGTCTTGCTGGCTTTGTCGAAGAGCCTCGCTCACCCACTTTAACCTGGCGGCATCGACAGCGACGTGTTTTTGGTGCGATTCCTGCTTCTTGCGATCGGGTCGTACATGTTCTTGCGTCCGCAATGTGCTTTCGATCCGGCCAAAATCGGAGAGGAATCCCATCCGTGTGGATTGATGCGCATGAACGTGGTCATGGTCGATTTTAACGGCTGGGCGGCAGAGCATCGGCAGCGCCTCTGCCTTTCATCAATCAAGACGACTTTCAGCGGGCGATGAGGACGATCGTAGAGGCTCACCCCAAGTCGCCAGCGATGAATGAGTGGAAGCTTCAGGGAGAATTGCCCAACAGAAAACAAACTGACGTCCCCAGCGTCTTCTGAGCCGCCGAAGGTTTAAAAATTCAGGTGCTTATTATCGGCCTCCATTTGGTCGCTGTCATCTGGCAAGCCGTGGCTCAGGTTGAATTGCTTGTATTCGCTGAGAACCCTGGCGGCTTCGCTGGTTCGCCCGAGGTTTGATAGCGCATCATAGAGGCAAGGACGCGCCATGTTCCATGTCGGGTCCATGCGGAGGATCTCGTTGAACTCAACGACCGCCTCATTCCAGCGCTTCAATTGACATAAGGTGTGGCCGAGATTCTGGCGTACCGCAAGGTTGCGAGGCGCCAAAGCCTTGGCTTTCTGATAGGGAGACACGGCTTTTTCGTATTGTGGCCACTTCCCGTAGACCCATCCGAGATTGTAGTGATAGAGCGCGACGTCGGGGTCTAGTTCAATGGCGCGTTTCAGCGCAGCCTCCGCGGGGAAAAGCGCGTGTTTATGAGCGGATTCAAGGGCCTGGTTATTTAGCTCCTTGGCTTCCAGGTTGCTTCCAGCTTTCATGTCAGACAAGTCTTCCAGGTCCCCTTCAAATTCCGGGTTGGCGCTGGAGGCCGCACCGGAGCCGCTGACGGTCATCGAAAGCGCCAGATATTTGCGCGCTTGGGGATTTCTCGGTTGCAATTGCAGAACGGTCCGGGCTTCAGTTGCGGTTTGCGCGCTGTCTTCGAGGTTGTAGTAAATGCCGGCGAGCCGAAGATGCGCATAGACGAACGTGGGATCGAGCTGCACGGAGCGTTCGAAGGCGGTTCTGGCCGCGTTTTGATCGCGAACGAGAGCATCGAGGTTACCCAGGGCCGCGAGGAGGTCGGCATCTGGCGATTGCCGCGTGAGAGTTTCCAGAAGCCTGCGTGCCGCCGCGTAGTCTTTGGAATTAAACGATTGAGCGGCGGCGATGAGAGGCTGCGGAACGGATTCTGGAGCGCTGGCTTCGGGGTGTGATGGGACACTGGGAAGCGCAGCTAGCAGCTCGGCGGGAAGTTGCGCGCCCTTGAGCGCAGCAAGGTGCGCGTCGTCGGTTGCGAAGGCAATGCCGTTGGCTCGGACTTCTGCGAGCACCGCCACTGCGGGCACGCCGGCGACGGTCCAGGCCAGGAGTTGCGTTTGGGAGAAAGGAGCGTGCTTTGTGGTTAAGGTGGCATTTGCGGCGGAGTCGTCGGTCGCTTGGCCGTGGCGTGCGAGAGCGGCCCGCGCGGCATCGGCCAGGGACTGCGTTTCTTGTTCCTGAGCGGAGGCCTGCGGCATGATGATGAAGGCCAAAATGAGCGGGCAAATGCAGGCCGCACGCAGAGGCTTCGCGCAGCGGGTGGACCGCCTCAATGAAAGCATTGCAAGCATTTTTTGCGCCTTTCTTGCCGTGTTGAATCCAGCAAGCGTCGATTAGGGTTTAGGCTAGCACTTTGCAGCCGGGGAATGGGGTAGTACTCCGGCTAGTACATAATTCATTAGCGACAAGAGGGAGCGGCTATCGCATCCTATCCACCCAACGAATCGGAACCCTGGATCTCAAGCAAAATCTCTTTTCATGCCAGGTGGAGGGGAGAAGAAAAGAGTGTCAACAACTGCTGTCATAAAAACGTAATAGTCGCACCGCACTCATGCCCCCACCCTTGGCTGCTGCTGGTTGCGGGGACGTCGGTTGCTCGAGTAGCAGATACCATATTCAGTGCTGGTCTTGAGTATGGTACGATGAAGCGTTATGGAGACAGCACGTAAGATCACTGTTGAAGTACCGCTCGAGCTTCTCAAGAAAGCGCGACGAGCCAGCGGTGCCGGTATCACGCAGACCGTCCGTACCGGGTTGCAGTTAGTTGCGGCTTCGAGGACTTACGCTCGCTTACGACAACTCCGAGGCAAGGTTCGGTTCACGCGCTCGGTAGCAGAGCTGAAAGCCGACCGATGATCGCGGCTGATACGAGCACATGGGTTGCTTTCTTAGATGGCGGCGCAGGCGAGGATGCTCAGCTACTCGATAAGGCCCTGGAGGACCGGCAGGTGGTTATGGTTCCCGTTGTGCTCACCGAGCTGTTAAGCGACCCCGCGCTCCCTACAGGCGTTGCCCAAACGCTCTCAGAAGTGCCATTGATGGAAATGGAATCTGGCTATTGGCGACGCGCAGGAGAGTTGCGAGCGAAGGTACTGGCGAAACGCCGCAAGGCACGCCTCGGCGATGCGCTGATTGCCCAAACCTGCATCGACGCAGGCGTTCCGCTTCTTACGCGGGACCGTGACTTTCGAACATTCGCCGAAGCGGCGCGCTTAGATCTCATATTTCGATCGTGAACGGACTGATCGGGCTCTTTCGGAAACAGGAGCCAGCGAGACGACGTTGGGCGAGCGAAAACATTGTCAGGAAGAGACCTGAGAGACGGAAAAGAACTGGCTTAAGTCGAGACCGATATTTTGACCTCGTGTCGGGCATCCAGCGGGTCGTTTCGTGAGGATATAGGGGTTTCCATGAAGATATTCCTAGAAGCGATGCTAAGGGATGCACACAAAGTTCGATAAGTGTCAACGCAGGGGAGCCATTTCTCTTTTGCAGTCAATCAGTTAGAAACCGTTTTCTGTTCCTCCTATTTCGCCCGAATCCGAACGTAGTAAAAACGCAGTAGTGAGCACGGAAATTGCGGCCCCGCGAGGCCGCTAGAATTAGCGAAAAATCCCGGCATTTTGAGACACGCTGCTCGTGAAAAGGGGGCAAGCCTTCGGTTCGGAACCGAAGGCTCGGCAGCCTTGCAGCCGATGATGGTGTTACCTAGATCGCACGAGGGGTGTGGTGCGAGTTTGTGAGTGATCGAGCGCGCGCGGGATCGTTCACCGGAACGACGATGGGAAGAAAATTCGATTCAGCCGTCAGGCGACTCTCTTCTCCCTTAAGTCTGCGGGTCCCATTCCGCGGCCGGGACCGTCGGGCTTCCACCGTAGTGAGAATAAAGCTCTCCGGCGCACAGCTGCCGCAATAGAAGCGAGAAAGATCGTCAGTGTTTCGATGCCTGTGTTGAATTCCATCTTGCCATGAAGGTCGCATTCTTTTTGCAGAACGCCGTCCACTGCCTTAAATTAGCTTTGCCTCAGAAAGCAGAAAGGCCAGGTTCAGTTTCGGCACAAATAAGCAGCGGCAAGATCACTCAGGTGTCACACAGGGAACCACTTGACGGCTGTGGCGACGGTAAACTCGGAAATCTTTGTCGGTAGTGAGGATGATGGGATCGGCAAGTGTTTCGGTCATGCGAACGAGGCAAGCATCGGCGAATCCCATGGGAACGTTGGAGTACTTCTCGATCAGCTTCACGACTGGCTCCACGTTCTCGGTAAGTGTGAAGGCGACCTGCAGAGCGCCGCGGCGAAGCAGTGCACCGAGATTGGGGGTAGCAAGCTTTCCGAGAAGGTGGAAGGCCTCGGACAGAACGGCTTCGCACGTGGACCAGGGCGGAGGCAGTTCAGAGGCTTGCGTCACGGCCCATTGGTGGTGAGCGTCGCGCCTGCTAAGCAACGCTACAACAAATCCAGCGTCAACGAGGACGTTTCTGGCCATAACCCGTGGCGTTCAAATATTCCTTCTTCCGCGCAGTTAGGTCGCTCGGTAGGTCATCCACCGATCCGATCAGATCGGCGATGGCAGTGAGGGAGGCAGTGCGGCGCCGCTGGCGGGGCGCACGCTCGAGCCGTTCGCGAACTACATCCGACTTCGAGACCTTCCGTCCGCGCGATTCCGCCTCAATGTCCGCCATCAGTGGCTCGGGCAATCGTACAGTGAGACTCTTCATGGAATGATTGTATTACATCTCCGGCAGGTGTGCAAGACAAGCGAAATATGCGGAAGGTAAAGGTAAAGGTAGCAGCGGCCGCGCGTAACAGAAAGTACAAGGCTTGCCTGAAGCTTCTCTGCTTGAAGGGATTCAAGACGGCAACGGCGAAGTGCGCGAAATCACGTCCGTTCCGAGTGGAATCGCGGACCTTCACCCAAAAGTACCTCCTTCCAGGATGGGAAAGGTGTTTATCGATCTGGAGTTCGAACGTCGTGATCGAAGCCTCCCAGGAGCTCGTTGATTTCTTCGGAAGCCAGCTCGTCTGGCTGAGTCCCCGAAGCAAGTGCAACGAACTGTACGCTGAGTATCGAGGAGAGGGCTGTCCGAGCCGCAGCGGTGGCGGCTTTCCCCGCCTCGTCGGCGTCCAGCATGAGGATGACTTGATCGAAGTAGGTTTCGATCAATTCGGCTTGGCGGTCGGACAGCTTCGAGCCCATGAGAGCAGCCACGTTGTAATGCCCGGCCTGATGAGTTTTGAAAGTGTCGAAGAAACCTTCTACGAGGATGAGCGTGTGGTTGCGCGACTCGATGGCGCGGTGCAGATTGAACAGCACGTGAGATTTCCGGAAGCCTGCGGGAAGGCGATATTTGGGCTCCGCCGCGTCGATGGCGCGACCCGAGTAGGCGACGAGTTCGCCGTATTCGTTGTGGATGGGAATCACCACCCGCCCCCGAAGGAACCCGTTGCCATCGTAGTAGCCAACACCGAAATGCCGGGCCGTCTCGGCGCTTAGTCCGCGCGACCGGACGTAAGAGTGTTGGTGGTCGATGTTGCGCAGGGTGAAAGAGAGAGGCCGATTTTCTGACGCGTAATGGACCGGCTCGTTGTTCACGGGTGTGGCGAGAGGGAGGGAATTTTCTGCGACGGAACGATCGAGACGCAGAGCGGCCTCCCGGATCGAACAGCATTCCATTTCGGCGACGAAGTCGAAGACGTTCCCGCCGACGCGGCCCGAGCGAGCCGCAATGCACGAAGCGGACTGACAGGACCATACGTTCCGGGTGCGACTGACGGAGAAGCTGTCATCGCTTCTGGCAGAAGAGTGCGTAGGAAGAGGGCATTTTCCACGGAACTCGTCCGCACCAGCTCGCCGAAGACGAACGTCGTAGTGCGAGAGAACTGTCTCCATGGAGACTTTCGCTTTCACGCTTTTGAAATCAACCCATTCCGCTGGCATCCTTCCCTCCTTTCTTTGGTCGGCGCGATTTGCCGAGCTGTGCGAGAAGCATTTCAGTAGTGTTCACAGCATTCTCGACGGCGTTAGGCGAAGGAGATTCTTCTTGTCCTCAAGGCAGAGCGCCGCAGCGCTATTCGTCGGGCAGCAGAACCCGCAACGAGCGCCGGCGATGCGGGGTGGACAGGGACCGAAGAAGCGGCGCCGAATTCGTTCGGCTCGTGCAGCCAGGACGGAAAAGGAGTGCTCGTGATTGCCTGTGAAGAAGTGCCGGTCATGGATACTCCTCGGGAGCGACGTATAGGGAGCGAAGATCAAAAAGATCGGAGTCCGGGTCGTAGCCATTGATCTCGAGGACTTCGGAAACGAATCGCCGGCCGGGCCTTCGCTCGAGGTGAACGACGACGTTGAGGGAATCAGCGATGTTCGTCTTGATCGAACGGTAAGTCAGGTCAATCCCACTCTGTAAAACGCAACTGGTAAACCGAGCCAGGCCCTGTTTCGCGGAACTCGCGTGAATCGTGCTCAGCGTGCCGGCGTGGCCGGTGTTCAAGAGTTGAAGCAGGTCGAATGCCTCGCCGCCTCTGATTTCTCCCAACAAGATACGATCGGGCCGGTGTCGCAACGAGGCTTTGAGAAGGTCGCGGATGGAGACGGCAGGTACGTCGTACTGCTCGCGGCGGGCCTCGAAGCGAACCAGATTTGCCTGGGCAAGTTGTATCTCGGCGGTGTCTTCGATGAGCAGGATGCGCTCATCGGGGGGAATGAACTTTCCGAGTGCGCTCAAGAGCGTGGTCTTGCCAGTATTTGTTCCGCCGCAAATAAGCAGGTTGCGCCGCTGCAGGATGTAGTCTTCGAAACGGTTAGCCAGTCCCTGCGTGAGGGTTCCGCTTGCGATGAGATCCGCGATTTCGAAGTGCCGGACGTTGAACTTGCGAATGGTAAGCGTCACGCCGCACAGACTGCAGGGAGGTATGACCGCGGCCACGCGGCTTCCGTCCGGTAACCTCGAATCGAGGATGGGCTTTGCTTCCGATATATCGTCGCCCAGCCTCCGGGCGATGTTCTTGACCGCGACGAGAAGCGGGCGCTCGCCGAGCGAAACGCCGTGAACCTGCTCGAGGAAGCCCGCTTTCTCCACGAAAATCTGATCCGGTCCATTGATCATGACCTCGCTGACAGCATCGTCGAGGATGAGATGTTCGATGGGTTTGAGGAAGGGAAGAATGGTTTCAAAGCCGGGCATTAGAGTTCTCCAGCGGCGAGCTGTTCGAAATAGGATTTGTTCGGGTCGTTGTAATAGGGCTTCAAGTAGCAGAAGGTCGGAGGAATCGGATTGAGTCCGTCGTACGCGATCGTCACGGATTGCGCGTTTCGCAGCTCGGTGAACGTCTTCATGTCGAAACGGTAGTCCGTCTGTGTGTTGTAGCTCTTCGAGGCGGTGATGTTGGCCCGGTGCGAAACGGCTTTTCCCGTAAGCAGGCTGACGTTCGCGTTATGGCCGCTTTCCGACAAGTTGTAACTGACTTTCAGGCGGTCTTCGCGGCCGCAGAGTTCGCTTGCCGTCTTCGCGGAGAAATCATCCGAGAGGCACAGGAAGATTTTTGTCCGGAAGGTCTGGAGGAGCGTTCTCCAGCTGTCACCGGGAAGGGAGGAGCGCAACGAACTGATGCTCTGCGTGGCGACAATGGGAATGCACTTGGCCTGCCGGGAGAGACTGAAAAATTTCTCGTCCCCCGTAGGATCGCTTTCACCGACCGTAGCGAAGTGCTGGTATTCGTCGCAGAGAAAGAGAACCTGTCGAAAATGCCGGTCTGTTTCCGCGGCAATCTGCGGAATGCGATTGAGCACGGCGCGTTCGAAATCGAGCTTCATCATCACGCCGATGGCTTTGGCTAGTCCGGCATTCATACCCACTGGAAAATTCAGGGAACAGACCCGCCCTTGCTCCAGGAGCCAAGAGAACGAAGGCAACGGCTTTCCATATTGTCCTTGGGCGTTGAGTTTCCCGTCGTAGCACTCCTGCTTCGGGCAGAAAACACGCTTCACTCTCGGGTTGTCGTCAAAAAGCGACAGGAACACGGAAATGCCTTCGACGATGGAAGTGCGAAGCTTGGTCTCGATGCGTTTCCAGTCCTCCCGGAACCAGCGCTGCACGGCGTAGAGCTGTTCGAGCTTGTCGGGGTCCGCAAACGCTGGGTCGAGGAGGGTGATCGGTTCGACGGAAATGCGCCGCGCGCGTACTTCATCCCAAAGCCCCTTCGAGGCTTCCGCCAGATATCGTTCCTTTCCCGGGTCGTATTTGAAACCGAGGCCGGCGAGTTCGGCCGGGTGGGCGCCAAACACTTCGGGAACTACCGCCGCGAAATGACGCCCCATGATGATCTCTTCGGCTTCGTGAATGCGTTGCTCGAGCAAGGGAGGTGAAATGGCGCACTCGTAGACGTTGAACAGCGTCACGTAGTCGTAAGCGATCTTGTGCAGCAAAATGATGAATTTGACGAGATTGGTGTAGGCCTGCTGCCAGAACGGCTCCTTGCCGCGTCCGAACAGGTTGTTTAATAAGGATGCGATGTTGAAGGCGAGAGCGTAAGCGTCGAGGTCATTGTGGAGGGGGTTGTAGCGGTATTCGGAATCAAGGCTGATTTCGATGTAATCGTCGCCGCGATCGTGCCGATCGAGAATTTCCTTCACCTTCCGGCAGAAGTCGCCTTTCACCTCCAAAACGAGTGCGCCGATTCTGCGTTCCCTGTCCGCGGCCTTGTACGCCAGGATCTGCTCTGCAAACGGATACATGGCGGTTGCGGTCTTGCCCGACCCCACGGCGCCAAGAATGACGGTCCCGGTGAACAATCCGCGCTCGGGAATGGTCAGCCAATGCGGCGTCTGGCTCGGGCCGGGTTTCCGCGGATCGTGTACCTCGCCAACTACCAGGAAAAGCTCATCGCGTTTCCCCGGATCGGGATAAGGCGGCAGGTGGCCGGGCGAGACGCGCTGGCGGTGTTTCAGGGTCGCGACGTACAGACCTGAAAACGCCGCGAGATAGAGAAAGTAAGGTGTGGCGAAAAGGCAGACGTTGTACAGCCACCGGAAACTCTCGAACGCCTGCGGAGCGCGCAAAGAAATCAGGTGAAGAAAGAACGACTCTTCCGGGAACGGATGCCCATAGAGCAGGAACGCACCCGTTCCCATCGCCAGCAGGCTGGCAAGGAAGTGCCGCGACGCCAGGATCCGCTGGATCATGACTTCGCCGCAGCCTCCGGTCCGTGCCGACTAGAGCCGCTCTCGGCAGTCCTCTTCTGCTCTCTCCACTTCCGGTAGTCCTGGTCCCGCCAGAGAGTCTTCTTGATGGCGGAGTTGAGGACGTGGTCCGCGCTGCTTTCGATGAACTGCGCGTAATCGTCGAGCAGCAGACTGACGGGTTCCTCCAGCCGAAATTCACGGGTAAGAGTTGCCGGCGGTTTCTGAATGATGGACATGGTGTTCCTCCTTAAGGTTCGACTTCCGAGACTCACCGCTTTACGGGCAGCCGCGGCAGGCTGAATGGTTCGCGCTTCGAAGTGCGTCGTGTGCGGAAGGTGGTGGCCCTGGAATGTCGCGCGGATTTGAGATTCGGGAAGACGATCGGCTTTCCAGGCCCGGTAGAAGTGCTCGAACCGCTCTCCGGCGAACCGCTCCTTCGACTGGTTCCGAAAGACCAGGTCGGCTTCGCTGACCGAGCCGTACTGGTGCAACTCCCAGGCTTTGCGAATAGCGAAGTACCGGAGCAAATCACCGGCCGGATTCGATTGGAGCGGCACGGTCACCAGCGCATTAAAAAGTTCGCGGGCCTTCGCGAAATGGGCTTCGATCCGCGCGAGATAGAGGAAGCGAAACTCGCGCAGTTCACGAAATAAAGGCGCGTAGACTTGCAGGTGATGAACGAACGCGGAGAGACCGACTTCGCTTCCTTGAATGAAGGAAAACGTGACCGTCCGGGCCGAAGACTGGGGCTCGTCGAAGAACATCGGGAAGCGGTCCACAAAATAGCGAACGCGAGGTTGAACGGTGCGGCGAGCGGGATAGGTCTTCGCGGGGAGGTGCTGCGCTTCGATATTCAGGTCCCGGCAAAAAAAGGCGACTTTGTCGCCCTCCGTTTCGAGGTAGGAAAGGCCAGGATTGGCGAGCACGAAGTCGAGAATCGCGATGCGCGTGTGGATGTACTCGAGCTCGTGCCCGCGGCGACTGCGAAGGCTCGGGCGCCCGAGCTGGCGATAGAGACTCCGCCCGAACACGTGATAGACCGCGCGATGCCCCGGCAGGTAGCTGATGCGCGCGTGCTTATGAGCTTGCAGCTTTTTACAGAACAGGTGCGCACGCTCGCCCCACTGCACACCGGCGAAAGCAAGGAACTGGCGGGGAACGAAGTAGCCGGAATGCGTTGCCACAAGGTAGAGAAAGCGGGACTCCACCTCGGTGTATCCGAGGGCTTGCAAAGCCGAGATGTGCACGCCGTTGCTATTCATAGAGCGAAGATCCGCGCGGTGAGGTTGGAGTTGTCGAAAATGCGCCGCAATTTCGAAGCGTCTTCGCGAGACGCATAGATCGAAAACCCGGCCTTGCTCTTTTGCGCCAAGGCGCGCGGGCGATAGTTGTGTGTCGCGAGTTCCAAGTCGACGTGCCGGCGTTCGAAGTCCGCCGTTTCATATTCGAGGCGAAGATCGGGAACCTGCACGGTGTCATTGACGAGAACCAGTCCATGCTTCCCGGCAACGCGTTCGCGCGCCTCGCGGCTTTGCGCTTGATCTCCGAGTCGCGCCAGTTCTCGATAGAGATTTCGTTTCAATTCATAGTCGAGCGCGACGCGAAGTGGCCGGCCTCCGGCACTTTCAATCCTTGCCGATTCCCGCTGGTACAGCCGATAGAGGGCGGCGTCATGCCTGGCTTCGCGCGGCTTCCCGAGCTCGTGATAGATGGCCTGGCCTTCGGGCAACCGGCCCGATCGCAGCAGGAGCCGTTTGGCTTTCTTCGTGAGAACCAGAAGCCTCGCCGGGTGTTTGTCGATGCTGCTGACGGATTTCATGGCAACAAGTTCTTGTTGCACCAGGTGACGAATGTCGCGGTTCGCCCGCATGGTGTCGCCGGCGTAGCCAAACTGAGCGAGGTCGTCCGGAGGAATCACCCGGAACTTTCCGATTTCGACGAGCGTCGTCAATTCCGATTCCCGCAGAAGGAAGAAGCGGTCTCTCAGGTAGTAAGCGCGGACGGAGTCGTCTCGGTCTGGTCGCGCGCGCTCGTCTCTTGACCTGCCGGGCTGGGGGTCGCTCGGGAAATCGCGCGTGGTGTGATCGCGCGCTTCGGCCGGCGGGGGCTCTGTCCGGTCGTCAATCTCCGGCCCGTGCGAATGGCCATCGCGAGACACGTTAGAAGGCCTCCTCATTCTGGGACGGGGCGGGCATTTCGATCTGCCCGGCCTGGAACTGCCTGTCGAGGTGGGAAAGCTTGCGTCCCGTGTTCTTCAGAAGAAACTTTCGCTGCAGCAGGAGGACGGTGCCGCATAGGTTGAAAAACAGGGTTGCGGCCGCCGCGCAAATCCATTGCCCGTAGGCATGCCACAGAACGGTTTTGTATGCCGCCATGAATTTCAGCTCGCCCATGAGCCAGAAGCCGTAGGCGAGAAGGCAAGCGATGGTGATGAGGAGCGCGTTGGCAATCATGTGTTCCTACTCTCCTTGCCGCGTCGGTTTCATTTGAATGCCTGATCTTCACGGAAGTAGGAGATCGTGAGCCCCAGAGGATTGATAGGAATCAATTCGTTCGGGACGCGCGACTGGAAGACGAAAACGAAGTTCGCGGTATAGAGGTCACGCTTCAGTTCGCTGTGATCGGCAGGCGAGTAATAGACCATATAGAAGTCGACACGCGCGCGGTAGGGCGGAGTCTGGAGTTCTTCGAGGGAAACCTTCTCGACATCGATGTCGATTTCCGACGACGACGTATTGGTCAGGAACTTCCGGATGATGTCGTCTTTCCGGTAGGTGTCGAGGATGCCGTTCGCGAGCTTGCCGTCGAGGAAGTAAAGGGCTTTCGCGAAGTCGTCCTGAATCGTGTAACGGTTGCGGCGGTAGTAGAGTTTCGTGAACTGCGAGAGGAAGTATTTGGCCTCCGCGTCCTGCGGCTTGTACTCGAAGTTGTGGTAGTTGATCGCTTCAGCGCGGCCGAGGTCGTCGATGCGGATGACCAGAGGCCGAAAGTTCTCGAAGGTGCGAATGGTTCGAAGATCGATGAGCGCGAGCGCGACGCAAACGAGCGAGAGGAGGGCCAGAGCTATTTTGAGATACGTATTGGTCACCATGGGGTCGCCGTAGGATTCCAGATACAAACGCTTGGCCTCGTGAAAGGAAGCATCGCGGTCCATCAGGGCTCCTTGGCAACCGCGGCCGCGGCGGCGGCGTGCGCTTCGAGGATTCCTGCGGAGCTGCCACCGGCTGCGCCGCTGAAGATGTGACTTGCAAGCGCAGGTACTTTGAGCAGGACGTAAATCGAGGCGATGAACGTAATCAGCAGTACGGGAAACCAGCCAATGAGCTGGAGGGTCGAGATGTTCCCTGTGCCCTCGAGGGTAAGCACACCAATAATAAGGTTGCCGACGATGAAGACGACCGCGGCCGCGATGACCTCGTAGAAGGCGTACTGCAGGAAACAGCGCAGCCAGCCCCAGAAGAGCCATTCGAGTTTTGGGACAATGAAAAACGGCACGAAGATGGGGCCGACAAGCACGCAGACGGCTGTCGCTACAAAACCATAGGCGATGACAACGATGGAGACGGCTTGCGCGCAGGCAAGCAGGATGATGACCACGATATAGATGGCCATTCCGAGAAAGTCCGTGACACCCGGGGCGTCCAGGCGCGCCTCAAAGTCCCCGATGCGGTCCACGATGGTCTGCAGCGCGGTTTGATTGATTTTGTTTGCAAGGAACTGCGCTTCGTCGGTGATCAGGTTGTGGAAGCTCGTGCCGATGCCGGGAATGGGAGTGCTGTAGTAGTTGACCATGGCAAAGCCGAAGGCGATGGTAAGCAGCAGGCTCGCGAAGTGGTCGAACTGGAAGGTGTACTTGCCGCTGGCCGCGGCCAGAGCGGACTTGATGCCATACCACGCGATGAGGATCGTGGCGAACATGCGAAACAGGTTCTGACCCATGGTGTCGAAGAAGCCGAGGTTCTGCGCCAGAAGATCGTTGATCGCCTGATACATGAACTGCAGGAAATCGGTCGGCATGGTCTCGGCTCCTTCGCGGCTAAGCGGGAATGGCACTTACGGCATGCGGAAGTTCTGCAATGAGTTGGTCAGGGTGCCGGTGACCTGCGTCAGATTTGTGCTCAGGCTGGCCTGCCGGTTGATGTCCGCGTTGATGGCGTTGGTGGTCATTTCCCGCTGTTGCTTGGCAGCGACGGTTTGCTGTTCGAGGAGCGAAGCGAGCAGCTTGTTGGAATCCTGAATGGACCGCAGGGTCAGAACGTTCGTCGCGTTGATCTTATTGAGGACCGCGACTTCCGAATTGAGGCTCTCATCGTCGGACAGGGAGTCCTGTTCGAGGTTGTTCATGCGCGCTTCGAGCGCCGCCGCGTTTCCCCGAATGGCGCCAATGGTGGACAGGGCGTTCATGTTTGCGCCGTCCGCCAGTTCGACGGAGGCGTACTGCGATTTCACGCGTGCCTGTTCGTAGTCGGGCATACCCGAGAGGGCGGTCTCGTTGTAGAGACCGAGCTGCGTCGTCGCGCGCTGGTAGCCGTTGCTGGTGTCCAGGTCCGCATTGACTCCACCGAGCCAGCCGGAAGTGTTTCCGTACGTGTTGGTGGCGGTGACGTTTCTCCAGTTCGAGAACAGCGCGCGGTACCGCGCCGGCATGTTGTGCAGGTTGCGCGACATTTGGAGCGCCAGGTTGTAGGCCGTGACGACCTGCGTGTAGGTTTTTTGCAGTTGCGCGAGATGTTGTTGCAGCTGGTAGTAGCGGAGCAACGCGTTGTGATAATTCGTCGGGTCGTAGACGATGCCGCTACCGAACTGTGCGGAGGCGGTGCCCGCGCACAGGGTTGTTATAAGCAAAACGATCAGAATTCTCGATCTCACGTGCTCGTTCCTTTCTCCCCTTCAGAGATTTGCAGGCATGGTGTGATTCGAATAGTCGGGGAGCGCGAGGTCGCCCGACAGATAGACTTTGACCCGGTGGCCCTCGCGGATCGTGATGGTCGGAAGAACGTTCAGGAATCTGTCGAGGATCTGCGCCGAAGACTGGGCCGTGCTCTGTGCGAATCCCTGGCGCATGAGGTCCGCGCCGGACGCGGTTAAGGCACCGGCAGTTCCTCCTTCGGCGACGGCTCCGATTGCGCCGATGGCAAGCGAAGCGCCGAAGATGCGGAGGTAATGGTTGTTGACCTGGTCACGGAGACCGGCATCGCCGATCTGGTTGAGGCCCTGAAAGCGGTCGAGGCTCGCGGAGAATCCGTCGGGCATGACCACGCGATGGAACGCCACGGCGAGACGCGTTTGGCCGAAGCCTTCGACCTTGCGAGTTTCGCCAAGGAGTTTAGCGCCGGCGGGAATCAGAAGATGTTGCCGGTCATGGGAATACACGTCGTTCGTGAGAAGACACTCGACGGGCCCGGTGAACTGTCCGTCGAGACGGTTGACGAGAACGGTTTCGAGCACCGTTCCTTCAAACAGAACGTAGGTCTTGCCCGTTGCCGTCGCCGGTGCGCCAACCGGCGCGGCAAGCGGGCTCCGAACCTCCTCCTTTCGGGTTTCTTCCGCGGAAGTCCTGGCCGTTTGTGGATTCGGAACGGGCCACGCTGGCGGCGGCAGCGGTTTCAGCAATTCCGCAAGTTGCGCGGCGCTGGCGTCCGTCGCAGACGGGATCGCCGTGGAGACTTCTTCGCGAACCGGCGGTGTGGAAGGTCCCTTGCGATAGCTCAGCGCGAGGTTCGAAGCAAACAGCGAGAGGTAGTTCCGTTTCTTTCGCTCTGCATGAATCGCGTCTTCCGGGCGTTCCGGAGGATTCCCGTCGCCCTGCGGCGGCCATGGAGACGTTTCGGGTCCGGCGGGCAGGACCCGGCTCTGCTGCGCCAGCGCGCTCTGGGCCAAGGACTGTTCGCGCTGAAGCTCCTCGATACGCTTCTGCATCTCGATGATCTTTGCTTCATTCACTTCGAGCGGCGGTAACACCGACGGAGTAGGCGGTGCTGCCTTTGATGGGGTCACGGGCTTTTTGCCGCCCGTGAGCCACATGATGAGCACCATGAGTACGGCGAGCCCGACGAGAAGCCAGGACTGCACGTTTTTCGGCAAGAGTCCGGGAGGCTTCGGCGCTTTATCTTGAATGGTTGGAACGGTGGCCATCCGGGGTGTCCTTACTTCGCGGCGCCCTGCCTCGTGAAGTTCAGCTTCTTTTTCCCAAGCGCGAGGTAGCCGGTATCGACAATCTTGGGAACGATGTACACGCCGTTTTCGACTTGGAAGGAAACGAGATTCGGTTTGCCGTCCTTGATTTCATAGAACACCGGCTTCTCGCGCGCCGCGGATTGAATGTAGGTAAAGGTGTCGTCGTGATAGATGGCGGAAACGAGAAAGGGCTCGCGGGAGGATTTCTGATTGACCTCGTAATCGAAGTGCAGTTTCGTCGCATAGCTCGAACGAAACTGCCTGATCTCCTCCGCCGCGCGAGCTTGCGCGGCATGAACTTGCTCGCTGGTCTGTTGACGGAGATCCCACAATTCCTTTTTGTAGGCTTCGGCATCGGCGGCGTGAACATAGCCGTGCAGCAGCGTTCCGGGAGCCGACCCTTCCTTGGGTTCGATAAATACTTTCAGGTCAGGCTGCGCAGCGGCGTCGCGGCTGATCTCCGTCAGGAGAAACGAATAGACGTGGCCGCTGGCGGTAACCAGGTTGAGATTGCTGCGGATGGCCGCTTGTGCCGGGTGCACGTAGCAAAGGTTGTGCGAGCCGTTGATGATCCAGAATTCGCGGTCGCCTGTCGTGAAGTCGAGAATATCCTCCTCGTCGGGCAGAACGATGAGCGTCGAGAAGCGGAGCTTGGCGTGTACCGGAACGATGTCTTCCTTGCCGTACTTGACGACGCGGGCCCCGGGTTCCGCCGCATACACCGCTCCCCGAGCAGCGGCGAGCGCGGCGAAAAGCAGCAGGCAGCGAACCAGGTGTTTCAAGGTGCGGGTGAACGTCATGACGATTCCTCCTTTGAAGTGAACTTGCTAAGGGATTTCGAACTGGCCGCCCGTTGATTCTGCGGAGAACACCATGCCGGTGAGCCGGCCGGCGCAAAACCAGGGTGGCGATCGCATCTGCGAATTTTTAAGAGATTCCGGATCACGATGGAACTCCCGCCAGTACGTCGAGTCCCTTGTCGAAGCCGTGTACCTCAAATGCTTCTTGCCGTTTGCGGTTGTCATACGGGTCGTTGGTATAGAGCCAGTAGCTGCGGCGATCGACCCGGAGATTGGCGACCTTGGCGAGTTCCGGCGTTTTGATCAGAAATTGCTGCTTGGGCAGCAGTGCGGCGATGAGCGCGATTTCGGTATCGTTCAGGTGGAACTGCCGCCGGTACAGCTCCTGGTCCATGTCGGGATTAGCAAGAAAGATTTTCGTGGCGCAGCTCTCGAGGATCACGTCGAGAAGCTCCGAGCGCTTGAGCTCGTCGAGTGACTGCGTGGACAGAATCATGGCGGAGTTGTGCTTGCGCCAGGTTTTGAGAGCCTCGGTGATGTATTGGCGGATGCTGGGATTCTTGAGAAACACCCATGCTTCGTCGATGAAGAATGCCTTGAACGTCGAAGATATATCGCGGTTGGCAATCACTTCATTCGCGCGATGCAGTACGTAAAAGAGCAGCGGTTCGAGCATCTCCGGGCAGCGGCTCATGTGCTGAAAGTCGAAACACTGGAAACGGGAGAAGGAGATCGTGTCTTCCCGGTTGTCGAACAGAAATCCGAATTGGCCGCCGCGGAGCCATTTGGCGAGTGCGTACGCGAGGGGCCGCGGCAGCGTATTGGCAAGGATATCGAGCGTACGGAGGGCGGGGTCGAGTGAGTACAGGTTTTCGATCTGCTCGTAAAGCTCCCGCTCCGTTGCGGGGTCGAGCGTTCCGACGGTTCTGCCGAGGAGCACCCTTACGAAAAGCGCGAGGAAGTCGAGATTGGGTTTCGTGGGCGGCAGGCAGAAGGGGTTGATCGAAAAATCCGCGGATTCCGCTCCCACACGAAGATAGGTTCCGCCAAAGAGACGGGTCAGGCTCTCGAAACTGCCGCCCAGGTCGAAGATGAACGTAAGCGGGTCGTATTTCTGGAGATTGGTGATGAGAAAGTTGAGGAGGAAGGACTTCCCGCTGCCGGTGCGTCCGAGAATCATGGAGTGCGCCACATCGCGGTAGTGCAGATTGAGGAAGTACGGCGTGCCGTGATTGGTTTCGAGGACCGCGAGATATTCCGAACGCAGGTGTTTGTTCCGGATTTCGCCCTGATGGAGCGTGAAGAGAAACGAGAGGTCGGCATAGTTCGTGTTGAGGAGATACAGGGACCGGAGATTGAAGGCGTAGTTGCCGGGCACCGCGGCGAGGAACGCGTTCAGCAGGTTGTAACGTTCTTCATAAAGCTGGGCGTCGTGGACGCTGAAGATCTTGTAGAACTCGGCGGCCGCTTTTTCCGCCGCCGCGAGTGCGCGGTCGTAAATGACGACCGTCAGCGAGAATTGACCGAAGTAGTTGCCGCGCAATTCCATTTCCTCGATTCCTTTTCCGAGCTCGCGCACCTGCGATTCCTTGGAATCATCGAGCAGCGTGTCGTGCGGGGCGGCGTCGTTCAGATGGACCTGACTCAAAAAGGATCGTTTGGTGTTGTGAAAATGCCGGCGTCTGGCCTGTATGCTCCGTCGCGTTCGCCCGGGCTCCTCTTTTTTCCATTCGGTGACCACGTGATAGTTCGCGCGCACATCGAGGAGTCCCTTGAGCAGCAGCGGAAAGGTATGCGCGGAAGGCTCCTTGAGCGTGAGGACTTTGACGTAGAAATCGTCCACCCGCAGATGGCTGCGGTGGCATTCGATGGGCGACTCCGGGAGGTAGTAATCAAGAAACGTGTCGTGCGTGCGCTTGGCACAGTCAAGCTTCAGGGGGTCGAAGTTCAGGGTACGCTTGAGGACGCGGAATGCTTCGTCCTTTTCAAGAATTCGCACGGACAGAAAATCGCTGACCTGCGTTTGAAAACTCTCAAGCTTTTGTCGCAGGGCCGCTTCGGCCCGCGCGATCTCCCGGCTGTCGAGGAGTACGGAAGCCGTCGAAGAGAAGCGCGCTTGCCACTCAGCGAACGATGCGCGCGGGTCGGCGGGGAATTCCAGAATCGAGTTGGTGAGAGAACGCCGCGCGGATATCGCCGGGCAAAGGACCACGAAGAAGATGGAGAGTGAAAACAGCGATTCCGTTTTCTCCGCGAAGTAGGCGATGCGGTTGCGAATCGCGGTATCGACAATGCCTTTTCCGCAGAAGGAGTGGGGAATCGCTTCTTGGTTGCGCTTGAAAAGCAGCTGGTAGACGCGGTGGTCCTCATCAAACAGGCGAAGCGCGGATTCCAAGCGTTTTGTCAGCGCGTCGATGGACGGTTGGTCCAGACACTCGTAGTCCACACCCTCCACTGCAAGAACCATGCCCGCGTCGCCGGTCTTCGTCAGGAACATTTCCGGGCCGGCAAAGCCAAAGAGGTTGACCATGGCGTTGAGCGAGCCGGCTTCGTTGTAATTCTTGAAAAGCCGCCTGAGATTCAGCATGGCCGGTCTCCGAGAACCGCGACGGGCTGAAATTTCGCGGGATCGTACTGACGGCGCAGTTTGGCGGCGAGAAACAGCAGCCGCAAAATCTGGGGATCGGTCGTGGTTGCCCAGCGGGCGACAAGATACAGCAGGAAAAACATGAGGACTCCGCCGAGCAGACTGCCTAGGAGATTGAAGGTGGCCCCGCCGAGGCACATCGCAAAAAAGAAGAGCTTCCGTTCCGCGCCAAGGATGGTGAGCGGGCGCGAGAGCGAACGCTGGACCGGATTGATGCGTCTGTGGTGGTTCATGGGAATTCTCCACGTCGGGCGAAAACACTCATGCACTAGCCGGGAAAAAGCCAAGCGAGAAAGTTCACGGCGGCGATCGCCATGCCGACACCAAAGAGAACGCCGGCAAGGACGCGCTTTGAGCCGCCCTCGCCGAAAGCGAAGGTCAGACCCGCGACGACAATCGCGACGAGGGACAATCCGCGCGCGATGGTGCTGGTGAAAGCCTGTTGCAAGACATTGACTGCGTTCTCCCACGGAGAGCTCGCCTGGGCAAACGCGGGGCTCGCGAGCCCCAGAACCACGAGCGAGATGGCGACACAACGCGCGATCAAACAGCGTTTGCAAAGCTTCCGATAGAGTTTCCTCATGGAATCCCCGCCAATTTGCTTGAGCAAAATCCGGGGAAGATCACGCCATCCGCAGCGGTACTATTCGCGGAGGCGAAGGCACAAAACGACGAGAAGCCTTTCGGCTCGTGTCGCTGCGCAACGCTTCTTGCCGCGTGACTTTTTCGGCGTGAACTCCCCTCCATCTATCCATTCAGCGGGAGTCAGGAAAAATGTGTCGCGTGCGACTAGCCGGGTTTCTCACGCTCAGAATCCGTCACTCCGTAATTTCGAAGTTGTGCAGTGCCGGCGAGCCGCCGAAGTTTCGCAAGCAGCCGCTTGATCCTTTGCCGAACGGCGTTGGGTGTGACGGAATTCGATTCGGCAACTTCTTCGCCGGTGTTTCCGTCGAGCTTGACCTGAATGAGCAGATCGAGGTCCGCGTCGACGAGCAGCCCGTTAGAGATGCATCGATACAAAAAGTGCTCGAGCACTGCGTGGCGTTCCATGAGTTCGCCATTCATCAGCGGCAGGGGCTCTGGTTGCTCCTCTCCCCGGGCAGGTCCAAGAACCGCGCCTTCTCGACCAGCCCACGCAAAGAGCTGCCGCTTCACGGCGCGAGAAATTGCAAACGCGAAGTGCGATTGACGCTTTCGGATCTCCTCGGAGCGCAACACCTGCAGAAAAACGGTTAAGGCTTGCTGCGTAATGTCGGCGCGCGTAAGCCGCAGCTGCTGCTTGGCGATGCGGCGAACTGTGCCGTGCAGCACGGGAACAAAGGCCACGATCATCAGGGCCTCGACAAATTGCGGTTCGACGGCACGAGCCGCCAGCAATTCGCGGAGCAGGTCATCGGAGGAAGGACCGGCGTGGGTAGACTTCAAGTGGGATAACAGGTGAAAAGGCGAAGCGAACGCGCGCCAGCCGTTGGTGGTGGAACCGCGAATTGCGTCGTAAGCTGCGGTTGCGGAGGCAAGTTCGTCGGCCAGTTGGGTTTCGATGCGGCAAAGCAGACAACGGCACGTTGGTCCCGAAGTCACAGGGGCGTCCCTTCTCTTCAGGCCGCACACAATGCCGGTGCGGGAGAGCGGGCGTGCCCGCGGCCCTGAAGGGCAGCACGGTCTTGGCGTCGGTTTCGGGGACGGAACCGCCGTTGCTGGCCGCGGACAGAATCCGCGGAGGAGACGTATGCTCCGCGCGTCGGGCCGGGCACGGCGATCTTTTTTTGAATTGGCAGGAATGCAAGACAAACAGAAAAGCCCTCCGGCCAAAGCCGCAGGGCCTGCGGTTCTGCCCGAAAAAACGGAGCGTCTTCGCGAGCAAGCTCCGGAGCAGACGCCTGCGCAGGCGCTTCCGCGCGCGCGGCGCAACTCCGGCTCGGAGCAGGCGCGCATGCTCGAGAAGAATGCGCGTCCGCGGCTTTCGCTTTTTTAAGACTTGCCGTTCTCGCGCTCGCAATTCGCGCGCGCGAGTTGTCCGTCAACAAGGACATGGTCGTCCTTGTGGAGCGTGTCTGCGAGAAACTCGCCAGGGAGGTTGAACGCGACTGTTACGTCGAGTCTGACGAACGCGCCGCTCCCCTAGGTTGCATGGCTAATGCTCGACCGCCGTTCCATCCGACCAGCTGCCCACGGGAATCATGAAGACGTCGATGGGCTCCGGATGGCCATGGAACTGTGGATTCAGCAGGACGGGAGAGTGGGGCAGATCGGCACCCCAAACGGCACTATCGACGAGCGGAGTGTAAATCATGAGGTGGGCCATCCAGTGGTGCTCGCCGGCATCGCTAAGGTACTGTTCTTTCGACATCATGTAGCTCATGGCTCCAGGCTCGAGAGGCGGCAGCTTTTGCTTTATGAATTCCTTGATGCCCTCGATGATCTGAGCTTTGGATTGACCGGCCAATACCATCTCCGTTCTTCTATACGTCATCGGCAGAACGGAGCGGGCAGCCGGCGGATTGAAGCAGAGCGGGCCTCGAAGTTTGGGGTTCCAAAAATTAGCGGCAAATTCGCCATCGAATGGGCCCATCCACCCGCGCTCGACGACACACACGAAACCGTTCTTACCTTTGACTGCGGTTTCGTAGCCGTGCCTTCCGAGGACCAGGACATCGGCATCGCGCGAGATGGCCTCGGGAGCCGCGCTCCGCGCCATGGCAATCTCGGCGTTAGGATCCATGAGGTATTGATCGAGCGGAGCCATGCTTGGATACGGTTCTTTGGCTGCCCGCGCTTGCGCTTGGCGCAATACGCCGAGCCCGACGACCAGCACGAAAGTTCCTAACGCGATCATGGCGACTATTCTTTGGCCCATTTGGTTCATGGATTCCTCCTCGCGAATTTGCAATGCAACCTTGTCGACAAAGCAGCAGGCGTCCCCACATCGGGACGCCTGCTGCGACCGATCGGCTATCGAGAAGCGAAAGGGCTAAGTTTAGAAGAAAATCTTCAAAGAAAGTTGCAGCGCTCGAGCTTCGCTCGGGAACACCGCACCAAAGTTGTCGAAGATGGCGCGTTGCGGTTCAAGGGCGTTGCGCGCCGAACCGGTAACGCCCTGGGCCGTCACCGCGTTGGTCGCTCCACCGAGCGCACCGGGGCCAGCACCCGCGGCGCAGCAGGGAATAAATTGCGGATGATTCAACAAGTTGAAGGCTTGCACTCCGAACTCAACTTTGTACCGCTCGGTTATGGTGAAGCGTTTGATCGCCGTGGCGTCGAAGTTGTTGGTGGGCGGAGTGAGAATGGTATTACGGCCGGTGTTGGCCAGAGCGCCGTAGTAGGCTTGGATGTATTTCGCGTTGGGATTCAGTGCGGCGTAACCCACGACGTTGTCGACGGTATTCACGCCGACCGGGCACGAAGAAGGCGAGCCGTCGATTGCCGGATTTCCGGTGCAAAAGATGTTCGCCTCTGTGCAATCCGCCGCCGGAATCGCGCTGGTACAGAGAGGCATAACCCCGCTCCCGGTGACCCCCTTGCCTGCGGGATTCGTGATGGTGCGATCCCCGGCGGAGTCGCCGTTCAAGTTGGCGTCGACTCCGCTTTGCGCGGTTGCCCACTCTCCGGTCTGATAGGTGTAGATCGGGGCAATCTCCCAGTTACCGAGAACGTTCCTCGTAAACGCATTGCCACCCTTGAAGAATGGCTCGTCATATACGAGCGCCATCGTAAAGCGGTGGCGGTGATCGAGAGCGGAGTTTGCGCGATCGGCAGCCAGGTTTTCAAAGTCCTGCTGGCGACGCGGAGTGAGATCGGTGGTGTGGAAGTCCGCGGTGCTGTTATCGATCAAGTGGCTGTAGGTGTAAGCTCCGACGAACTGCAGTCCATGGCTCATGCGGCGGGTAATCTGCATGGCCAAGCCGTGATACGTCGAGGAGCCTTCGGGGAGAAAGGCCGTGAGAGCGGCTTGATTGAAACCGGCGGCGTCATAGCGGGGCACGATACCATCACCGCTTCCGAGGATGGTTCCGAGGTTTACCGGCGAAGCATCTAGTGCAGCCTGCGACGGAACATTTCCGATGTACGTGGGCAGGTGCAGAGCGGGAGTCGTCAAATCCGCAAGGTTGACAATCGATTGCACGTCGAGGTGAATTCCCCGGGTCCCGATGTAGCGCACTTCAACGGTGTAGTCGTTCCAGAAGCTGTGCTGCACACCCAAGGTCCAATCCATGGACTTCGGATCCTTCACGTTTGGCGGATAGTACGTCGTAGTAGCGGCTCGAGCCGCGGCGGCGGTTGGAAACGTGGTAACCCCTCCCTTTCCCGGTGGCAAGCCGCCATTGGCGAGGAAGTTCGGAATATTGGCGGTAAGCGAAGGAGTATTTTCCGTAACACTCAGCTCCGGCGGCAAAGACAAAATACCGATATTGTCGTAGTGCACGTCGTACGATATCCCGAAGCCGGCGCGGATGGAAGTCTTGCCGCTGGTACCGGGTGAATACGCGAATCCGACACGCGGTCCCCAGTCATTCTTGGGGGCGCGGGGCGAGGCAAATTCGGCAATGCCGGGGACGTCGGCGATGCTGTTCAGGCTTTGCGAGCGAATACCGAATGGCGTGGTGGTGTATTCGTAACGCATGCCGAAGTTCAAGGTAAGATTTTGCCTGATTCTCCAGTTGTCGTTCACGAACCAATAGACAGCGGATTGATCGCCATAGTAGGTCGATTGGCCCACGCTTCTCTGGGCGAGAAAATCAGGGCTCAGGTCGTCGAGATACTGCTGCAGAGTCGTGTATTCGTAGTCGCCGCGGGCTCTCTGCGTGAACGATTGCGGAGAAATGTACTTGCGACCCTCAATACCCAGTTTCACGGTGTGTGTATTGTGGGTCCAGGAGACGTTGTCCGACATCTGGTAGGTATTGATGATGGTGAACTGCGGGGCGTTCTGATCGGGACCGATATTCAGGCCGTTGAGGCTGTTGAGAACGATGTTCGGGAAGCTATCCAAACCCGGAAACGAAAAATTTCCCGCCGGCGTATGGTTATCAAAGCGGTTGTAGCCCAGCCGGAATTCGTTTTGCGTGTTGGGGTTAAAGGTGTGGTATTCGTTCACCGTCAAAAGATGGAATTTGGTCGGCGAATTCAGATAAAACGCGGGCAAAAAAGCATTGGTGTCAATCCCGACCGCGCGGTTATACACATAACGTCCGCGCAACTGATCTTTTTGCGACAGGTCGTAATCAATGCTCCCCAATGCCGCCCAGTCATTCACGAAGTTGGGGCCCGCGAAGCTGAGAATTCCTTCTGGCACGGTCGCCGTCGCCCCGGTGTTGCTCGTCACCGTTTCACTACCCGGGGTGCTAGCGGCACCGCACGCTCCGCTTGTATTTACAGAGGCCGCCGGCGCTACGTACTTTTGCAGGATTCCCAGATTGACTGCGGAGATCCCGGGCAGCGCCGTCAGGGCACTGTAACCAGCGGATGTCGGAGCGCAAACCGGTGCACCCAGCACCGAAGCTGCTCCGATGGGGTTATATTCTAGGGCGCCAAAGAAGAAGAGCTTGTTCTTGATGATCGGTCCGCCAAACGTGCCGCCCATGCGGTTGTTGTCATAGCGCGGATTTGAGGTAAGGCCGCTGTTGATGACGGACTGGTCGATCGCGTCAAAATTTCTGTTCTCGGAATAGATGTAGGCGTCGCCGTGGAAGGAATTCGTGCCGCTCTTGATGATGGTGTTAAATTGACCGCCGGACGAGTGGCCGAAGTCAGGAGTGAACTGGTTTTGCAAGACCGAGAACTCCGCCACCGCATCGTTGGGAATAGTGACCAGCGGGCCGGTCACAGATTTATTGTTGTTGTCGACGCCTTCGATGCTGAAGTTATTGTTGCGCGGGCGCTGGCCGCCGATGGACGGGCCAGTGCCTGCGCCAATTCCACCGCCCGTCGCGACGCCGGCACTCAAGAGCGAAAGATTCAGAACGCCGCCGGTAACGGACGACACCGGCAGGTCCGCCGCGAGCTTCTGGTCAAAAGTGCTGGTAATTTGCGCCGTCGTGGTGTCGAGGGCCGGTGTAGCACCCGAGACCTCAATCGATGTGGCCAGGCCCTTGATTTCCAGCGTGATTTGCAACGTGCTGGTCTTGTTCAACTCGAGCTGGAAATCGTTAATGGTCGTGGTACCGAAGTTGGCGGAGGAAGCGGAGACACTGTAGGTTCCCACCGGTAAATTGTTGAAGCGATATTCGCCGTTTTCATTTGCGTGGGTGTCGTATTTCACTCCGGTCTCGGAGTTAACCGCCTCTACGGTCGCTCCCGGTACCGCCGCACCTGTCTTGTCTAGGACCGTTCCGACAAGGTCGGCACTGATGACTTGAGCGCTCACGGCCCCAACGAGAGTCAGACTGAGGGCCAAGATGGCCATACACGAGAACACAAAAAATCTGCGAGAATTGTGATTCACTGAAGCCTCCATTAATTTATGCATTAATGATCCGCCAAGAAACAAAATACGCGCCGCGGGTGATACTCAGAGCGGATACAGGTGCAAGTCGAGTGCCCAACATGAAAAGTTATTGGGAAGCTTACTTTTCAGTGATTTACGTGAGCGGTTTTCTGGGGCTTTATGGGTTTCTGGAGGCGCGTTCGTCAGCCTCCAACCCCGTATCTTGGAGGCTTGCATCCGATTCTCGGAAATCCGTCACGCTAGTTTGTGAAGACACACCAAAAAAGGCCGCAGGTCTGCAAATCCCAGATTCCATAGATCCTTGCGATGCACAAACTGGCGTCGTGGAGAGGAAGAATCACTCTCGAGGGGAGGCACGCGCAGCATCGAATTCGAGGTCGCGCGGGACGCGGAAGGGTCGAGCCTTGGTGGTTTTTGTGCAGGAGAAAAGAGCCGGCGAGTTCTCGACGCAGCGTGCACTTGCGATCGGGTGCCGGGTTCTTTCGCTGTGAAACGGGCGCGGCGCTAGTCCGCGACGAAAGTGTCAGCGCCAATCCAGAAGTTTGCCAGGGATTTCAGGTTGCTCCGGTACGTGCGCGAGACCGTGTATTCTCGGCCCCCTTTGATGCGAAGCACGTACTCTCCCGTGGTCCAAGGCTGAATTTCCTCAACGAAGGAACCGTTCACCAGCACCGAGCGGTGAATTCTTATGAATCCGTACGGTTTTAGCTTTTCCGCCATCGTGGAGATCGATTCTCGCAGCAGGTACGATCCGGAAGCCCGCTGTAACAATACGTAATTGCCTTGCGCTTCGATAATCACGACGTCCGCCGGATCGATGAAAAGAATTCTTCCTTTCGTCTTGATGGCGATTTTCACTGGCTTCGAGAGCAGTTCTTCAAGTTGCGGCAGCATTTTCACGAACTGTGCGGCCCGCTCGCTTTCCGTTCTGCGGATCGCCGTATCCAGCGCTTCATGAATGCGATCGTTTGAAAAAGGCTTCAGGACATAATCAACGGCATGCTTTTCAAAGGCTGCAACCGCGTGCTGATGGTGCGCCGTGACAAACACAATCGATGGTACCGGTTGCCGCCGCTTGTTTAACCGGTCGGCCAGCTCGATTCCCGATAATTCCGGCATTTGAATGTCGAGCAAAAGAACGTCATAGGGCCTCTTTTGCAGTAATTCGAGCGCGTCAACCGCATCGTTCGCGCAATCGAGCGCTTCAATGTCGTTTCTCGCACGCAACGCATTCTCGAGGTAGCTTCGCGAAAGTGGTTCGTCGTCGACAATCAATACCCGCACAACCTGTCCCTCCACTAAGCGTGTAAATTCGAGGCCAGCATTTCTTTCATCGCCTCCTTCTGTCGACCGATTGCCGGCAACACCAGGGTCGCGATCGCCACGCCATCGCTGCCTTGCTCGAAGCAGAGAGTCGCCTCGTCCTCGTAAAGGTGCTTCAATCTCGCTCTCACATTCTGGAGACCCAGCCCCATCCCTGCCTGCCGCTTTCCTCCAACGCTGTTGCGAATGGCGATCTCCAACATGCCTCCCGCCCGCCGAGACGAAATCTCGATCCACCCTCCTCCGCGGCAGCACGCCACGCCGTGGAAAATCGCATTTTCGACGAGAGGCTGCATGATCAGTTGTGGCACGAGCAATTGCCGCGCGGCGGGGTCAATTTGCCAACGCACTTCCAGTCGGTGTTCCAAACGCATTTTCTCGACGCCCAGGTAATCGTCGACAAACTTCAATTCTTCATCGAGGCTCGTGACGTCGGAGCTCGCACACTGCAAAGCAGTCCGCAGCAGGTTAGAGACCTTGAGAACCATCGTTTTGGCGCGCTCTTTCTCGGTGTCAATCAGCGCTGAGATTCCCTGGAGTGTATTGAATAAGAAATGCGGATGAAGCTGACTCTTCAGGGCTTGGAGCTCGCTGGTGGCAAGCGCCTGCTGCAATTCAAGTTCCTGGTCCCTCGCCCGCTTGAAGTACTCGTAGGCATGCGCGGCTGCCAGAACAATGATGAAGTTCCAGATGATCTCGGCAAAAAGGTAAAAACCCTTAAACCATGCGTGCCACGAGCGTTGATCAAACCTCTGAGCGGGAATATTCCAGGGCGGCACTAAAATCCAATGGAGGGTCACGCAGGCGATGATGTAAAGCGCGATCAAAAGAACATACCCGGCTATCCGGCCAAACCGAAGCGGTTTGCTGATCGGATAGCGGTGAACGATCGCGAAAATGGGAGGCGTCAGGAGCGCCGCGGACAGCAGAAATCCGCTTTCGATAAGGAGTGCCGTCCAGTAAGAGGTTTGCAGCCCCCGCTCCAAAAAGTGCGCCTTATCCTCCCCGGCAGCCAGAAAAGCAAGACCCATCCAGAACAAGATGGACCACAAGTAGGCAAAAGCGACCCGCGAGACCTTTCGCGCAGAAAGTTCCATGCGATCGATTGTATCCGGAATTGCAAGTGTCGAAAGGAGAAGGTACGAAACGACAGAGATACGCTCTGACCATACGCATAAACGGGTTCAAGTTTAACCGTCTGCTTCCCGCAATCCGGAAGGGATGCCAAGAGCGCAGCCCGGCGGCGGGCCAAAGGCCACCCGCTCGACTGCGGCTTAAGCGCGCCGCCTGCGTTATGGCAGGGCTCTGTTGCCGTTTCTGGCGATCAGTTTCGGATGCTGCTTAGTCTTCGACCTCCACTTCCTGTCCAGTCGCCTTGCCCAGTGCGCGCAGGTAAGCGTCCATCGTGCGCGTATGACCAAGAATAAAACGCGACACGAACCGGAACACCGGATTGTAGACTTGGCCGTCTTCGGTGATCCGGACGATGGTCATTCCGTCGTTGGCCTCGAGCGAGTAAGTCCATGTGCCGGAGTAAGGCAGGTTCTCGGTGGCGATGCGGCGCTTCACGGATCTCGGAGACACGCGATCGAGCAGTTCATAAGTGATCGTTTCACTGTTGCGCGTGGTTTCGCGCGACCACTCCCTGCCGTCGACGACCGGAAGAACTTCGCAGCGCAGTATATCCGGCCGCCAATATTGCGGGCCCGCGATCAGGGAAAAAAGACGCTCGGGCGTGGCTCGGTAAGAAGCGCTGCGCGACACCACATGCTGTTTCGGCAGCAGCGAACCGATCACGACGACAGCAATGGCCAGCAAAACGACAGCAGCGACTCCAATCAGCAGGATTCTCACCCGTCACTTCCTCTCTTTCGCTGGCGAAGCAGGATCCTGGCGTATTTCGCTATACACTCGACGCCTTGCAGTGCAGCTTCTAGTTCTGCGGCGGGCATGGCGCGAAACATCTCTCTCACCAGTTCTGGCTCAAGAACCGTGTTTTGTTCCTTCACCCGCGCTCCAGCGGGGGTCAAGGTCAAGCCGACACATCGGGCGTCGTTACCGTCGCGACGGCTTGCGACGTATCCGCCGCGCACGAGCCGCGCCACCGTGATGCTCATCGTCGACCGGCCTACGCCCATATGCTCTGCCAGCTTCGATAGAGTCATCGGGCGCGCAGCATGCAGATGATCGAGAACGCTGGCCTGGTGTTCCGTGATGGCTTTTCCAGCTTCGTCCTCGCGCACATGCTGACGATGGCAGGCGAGATAGATAGCCGGATAAGCGTCCAAGAGACGTCTGATTCGCGAGTCCACGTTACGAGGGAGATTGTGACAAACGGTTTGATGTGTCAAACAAAATGTTTTTTCTCATTCTGCCTCGGCCTCCGAGTGCGCCACGGATCGTGAGCTAGCGCCACCTTCGAATACCGACGAAGCCCGGCTGCGACATCCTGTACGGAGTCTCGGCCAGTTCGAACGAACTCTCCTGTTTCTCTGTACGCTTCAAAACAAAGGAACAATTTCCGCGCGGTCGCGTTCCTATGCGATGCTGATGCCGATCTCGAGTTCCGCATTCGACCGCCCAGTGATGAACATCGCCATCGAACCGCCTCAGGCAGCCGTCGCACAGCGTTCACAGATCTCCGGCCTTTTTTTTCTCCTGCAAGTTTCCCGTCCCGGTTTGTGCGCTACCACTGCACTTTTCTATCTCCTGCCGCTCGGCCGGGAATTTCACTGGCGCTCGGCAGGCTTTTGGGCCGGCCTCGCGTACATTCTGTTTCCCCTTGGTCTTCTGCTTTACGGCGTCAACGACATCGCGGATGCCGAGGGCGACCGCTACAATCCGCGCAAAGGCACGTACCTGTTCGGATCGCGCGGGGAAACTTCTCAGCTCAAAACGCTGCGCTGGCAGATCGCGGCGTTCCAGGCTCCGTTTCTGTTTTTGTTCCTGGTGTGGATCGGGCCGAAGCTTCTTACGTGGCTGGCCGCGCTTCTCCTCGCGGTGTTCGTGTACAATGCGCGGCCGTTTGCCTGGAAGGGCCGTCCGCCCTTCGACGTTCTCATCCAATCGAGCTATCTGCTGGTTTTCGTTCTGAGCAGCTGGCTGAACAAAATGCCGCAACTTCCGTGGCAGGCTTTCCTGTTCGGCGCCATGTTCGCCATGCACTCGCATCTTTTCGGCGAAGTCATGGACATCGCGCCCGACCGGAAAAGCGGCCGGAAGACGCTCGCGATTGTGCTCGGAACCGTCCCGACAAAGCTGCTGATCGCCGTCTTGCTTGCGAGCGAAACCGCGCTAGTCTTCCGGTTTTTTCGCGACCGCGTGATTTCGGGCTTTCTACTCGCCGGCGCGCTGTGGTTTGTTCTGGACGCGGCGATTTTCTGGAGGCGCCGCCCGTACACGACCGCGCAGATGCGCTTGTTCATGTGGGGCTGGAACGTTGCCGCACTCCTCGGGATCTTCTGGAACGCCGCGCACGGTTCACTCCTTGAGGTTACCCGGCTGCCGTTGCGCTGAATCCCGGATCTTAAGCAAACGCTTTGCCGGCCTCTTGCTCCGTTCCTGATTATGCTTTTCGGTTTTAGTTGCTCTGTGCTGACGCGGTGCTCGAATGGTTGGCGACCAGCAAATTCAGGAGGCCAATGATTTCTCTCTCCTCGCGTTCTTGTTGAGGGGTGGTGTCCATGTTTTTCGCGAGGTTCGCGAGCCTGGCGGACAAAACTTGCAACGCAACTTCACGTCTTACGTACGCAGTGTTCTTGATGGGACGCACCACCCAGCCCCTTTTCGTCTTCTCGAATCCGAGAGACTGCTCTCTCCAGCGAAGCTGTGAGCCCGTTTGCGTATCGCCAAGGCTGCCTAGCGATTCGATCCGAACAAGCGCAGTTCCGCGCTTGCCCTTCGTTTGCACTGCGGAGACGCGCAGCTCGCGGTAAATGATGATGGACTCGCCGGGACTGCTCAGACTGCGCGTCCGGAGAGCTTCACCGGAATCCTCGTTCATTTCGACAAAAGCCGCCGCAACTTCTTCTGCGGAAGGGTTTTTTCCGGTGACTTGAAAAGCGATTTCGCGAGAAGCTTCGACGGCCGTTGGACGGGCGTCAACTGTGGATACTGCGTGCGATGCGCGCGCAGGGGCCGCCTTGGACAGTTCGGAAGGCGGAGGGTTCTCCGAATTGCGGCTGTCGCCCTGAGGAGGTCTGTCATCCGGATCACCCGCAGCCTGGAGCGTGCGACCTGCATGGAGCGGCTTCGCGGTTACATAGCGGAAGAAACGAGCGATGCCGCGCGAGCGCCAATAGGGCGAGTCGTAGAATTGCGTGTCGGGACCGGAACGCACGAAACTGAAGAAGGTGTGTGCTTTGGGATCGATGATGATGCCGACATGACCGCGCCAGACAACCAGGTCGCCAGCCTGCGGCACGCGCACGCGCGTGAAATTTGCGCTGCCGATATAGAGTTCGCGCGAACCGACGTAGTCGTACGCAAAGCCGGCCCGCGCGTAAACGTCGTGAACTAAATGGGAACAGTCCGTTTCGGATTCCGACTGGACGTCTGCCGTTACCGAGAGAATGGCAGCAAGAATCTCGCGGCCCTCTGCCAGGGCGACGGGACGTAGCCCGGACGCTTCCCGAGAGGTTGGCCGGATATTCTGGCCGAGCGCCGCCGCGGCAGTCACAAGGCACATGGCTACGAAGATGGATCGGCGCGTCATGCTGTAAGTCTCGCAGACCGCGGCGAAAGGCGAGCCGGCCATGGCGCGAAGAGAGCACCGTCCGACAGTACAGGCCCCCTTTTTTTGCGGTGGGCCCCCGGGAAAAATCAACTGGAAACTTTAATGCTGGAAACTGAAAAAAGATGACGAACCGCTATTGCCAGGAGGTTTGCGTGATTCCCGAGGCCGCTGAGCGTGTGCTCGATTCGCCGCGCGGGAGCCACCCGCGAGGCCTCAAAACATGGCGTACTAGCCGCGTGCTATTTGCGCTTCCGGAGGAAAAACCTGGCGCACCGCCTTGCGAAGCCAGGTGTGCCGCGCGTCGGTAGTGAGCCTCGGGTGCCAGACCATCAGGAAATGAAATGGACGCAACTCTTGCGGCGCTTTGACGAGGCGCAAGGTGGAATTTCTCTCCACCATTTGCCTCATGCCATTGGTCAGTGTGAGGACGAGTTCCGTACCCGGTAGGCAACCAAGGGCCGCGCCAAAATAGGGCAGGCGAAAAGCGGAGCGGCGCTTTACACCCAACGCCGCAAGCTGCTTGTCCGGGATGTTCTGCACGCTCGGAAGAGTTGTGATGACCAGGTGCTCCGCAGCCAGATACTGCTTGAGGGTCAGGCGATCGCCAAACCTGCTCTCGCGGGCGACGGCGCAGATCCAGTCCTCGCGGTAAAGTCTCTCCGAACTGAAATGTGAAGGCAGCAAGCCGTCGTCAATGTGGAGAATGAGGTCCAGCTTTCCGCGCTCCAGCATGTCCACAGCATCAGCCTGCCACGGCAGGAAATCGAAGTTCACCTTATAGCGTTCGCTCGTATAGCGGCGGCACAGGTGCGGTAGCAGCGCGATGCAAACATTGTCCGGGCCGGAAATGCGGAAATTGCTGCGCTCCTTCTGCGGATCGAAGACGCTCGGCACAACCAGGCCTTCGATTTTGGGAAGGAGCTGTTCCAGTTCCTGGAGAATCTTGCGCCCACGCAACGTGAGCTCGAACCCTGAGGCCGAGCGAATCACCAGCTCGTCCTGAAACATGGAACGCGCGCGCTGCAGGGCGCGGCTGACGGCCGGTTGACTGAGCAATAGCCGGGCGGACGCTCTCGTGGCGCTTTTTTCCTCGGCGATCACCGCGAAGATGATCAAGAGGTTCAAATCGACTTGGCGCAGTTTCTCTAGACGCATAACGGCTATGACCATTATGCATGCGCCATAGGCTCTGTGAAAATCGTCTATTGGAGTGTGGCAGCAGTTGTAGGCCACGGAAACAGGAGAACGCGATGATGCAAAAGCAACAAATTGAGAATCACCGGGGGCTTTCCGGGAAACGAATTGTAGTGCTCGGCGGGTCGTCCGGCATCGGGTTTGCGGTGGCGCAGCAGGCTGTGGCGGAAGGGGCAACGGCCATCATTGCCTCTAGCAACGCGGATCGCGTTAAACAAGCGGTCGCAACGCTCGACGGAAAAGCGGAAGGGCACGCGCTGGATCTCTCAAAGGAGCGAGACATTCAAAATTTCTTTGAGAAGATCGGTGATTTCGATCACCTGGTGTTCACTGCCGGCGACACGCTGCAATTGAACGAGCTTGCAGCGACGGACCTTACCAAAGCCCGGCATGCTTTTGAGTTGCGCTATTGGGCAGCCCTGGCTGCGGTCAAGTACGCAAGCCCGCACATCCGCAAGGACGGCTCGATCGTGCTCACAACCGGAGTCGCAGGACAACGCCCACACAAGGGATGGACGGTGGCCGCAAGCGTTTGCGGAACGATCGAAGCCTTGACGCGTGCCTTGGCGGTCGAGTTGGCGCCCATTCGCGTCAACGCGGTATGTCCCGGCGTCGTTCGAACGAACCTCTGGCAAAACATGGATGCAGACGCAAGGGAGCACCTGTACGAAAGCGTTGGCAAAAGCCTGCTTGTCGGCCGCGTCGGCGAAGCATGCGAGATTGCGCGCGCCTATCTTTTCCTCATGCAGGAGGGATACAGCACCGGGCAGACCGTGGTGTTAGACGGCGGAGCGGTGCTCGTTTAGGCGCTTTGTCCTGATGAACAACTTCCGGGTTAGAGCCGGCCGGACCGCGGATGCGCGCCGCAGTTTAGAGACAAGCGCCATACTGCAAAGCAATTTATGCCTGCGTCGCAGGCTTCGCATGCGACCTGAGGGTGTGGCGCGCGGGCGATTTCGAACCCGATAATTTTGTTCGCTCGTTACAAGAAGCGACCCGGCTATTTATTTGCCGCATAGCGACCCTCCGTGATCTTGGCGTTTTCAGGTTCAAAATCGCGAGCATGTTCAAGATCCTCCAAGAGTCCACTCTGCGTTGGTCGCCAATTCAACTGCTCTTGCGTGAGCGTGCTGGACGCCAGCAAGTCTAGGCCAACGAAGAACCCAAGCGAACCAAAGTGCTCGCCTGCTTGATCAGCGGATAGGGAGACCGCCGGCACCCGCAAGCCCCGTCCGATTGCTTCGGCGATCTCTTTCATCGGCACGCCCTCCTCGGCGACCGCGTGATATCTGGCTCCCGCGGCACCCTTCTCAAGCGCCAGCCTATAGAGGCGCGCAGCATCGAGCACGTGCACCGCGGCCCAGCGGTTGAGCCCGTCACCAACAAACGCCGACACACCCTTCTCGCGGGCTATCTTGATCAGGTAGGTGATGAGGCCTTGTTTGACTCGGTCATGGACCTGCGGCAGGCGTATCACCGACGCTTGTACCCCGCGAGCCGCCAGCGACAACGCCGTCGCTTCCGACGCGCGGGGATACGATGTGGAGGTAGGAACAGGGGCATCTTCTTCGGTCGCGGCGCGGCCCGATGCCACGAGCGCAAGTCCCGAGGTGACGAGCAGCAACCGGTCGGAACCCTCGAGTGCGGAGCCGAGAGCCTCGATGGCGCGCTTGTCAATCTCGCAGTTCTCCTTGAATTTCGAGAAGTCATGGATAAACGCGGTGTGAATTACACCCTCTGACTTGGCCGCACCGCCGCGCAGACTGTCGAGATCTTCCAAGTCTCCCCGAAGCGCTTGGGCCCCGGCGGCAATAAGGGATTTGGCTCCCGCATCTGAGCGAGTAAGCCCGATCACCGAATGACCCGCATGGATAAGCTCCTGCACAACTGCGGAACCGATAAAACCAGTAGCACCTGTGACAAAAATACGCATTTTCTCTTCTCCTTCTCGTTCAGATATTCGACCGGATCAACCTTGCAAGTTTGATGAGCACAAGCAAGCGCAGCTGCGTGGCGGCTCGCGCGCTCGGAGACTACGTCACCACGGGAGCGGTCCGTTCTCGTTCGAGAACGTGCCCGTCGGACCCTCCGGACCGAGCAGCGCGAGTCGCACTGGCTCGCGGGCGCCCTCTTCGACAGTTCGCGTTCCTGAATAGTTGTTGAGGTTCGTCTTGGTATAGCCGGGGCAGGCGGCGTTGACCTTGATCCCGGTCGACTCGAGCTCGATCGCCATGGCGAGCGTGATCGCGTTGAGAGCGGTCTTGGACGCAGGGTAAACGGGGCCGAAGATCGAGCGCCACGGGGAAGCCGGGTCCGAGTTCCTCGTCAGCGAGCCGACGCCGCTCGATACGTTGACGATGCGGGCTGCCGGCGCCTCGCGCAGGAGCGGCAGCATCGCCTGCGTCACGGCGAGTACGCCGAACACGTTGGTGTCCCACACCGCGCGCATTTCATCAAGGGATACGTTACTCGGGCGGGTCAACTTGGCGTACTCCTCGACAGACATGCTCGGCTGCTTCGTGGTGTTCGAAATAGCCGCGTTGTTGACGAGCACGTCGAGGCGGCCAAGCTCTTTGCGGATGCGCTCGGCCGCGGCGGCGATCGAAGCCGGATCCGTCACGTCGAGCTGGAGCGCGCGTGCGTCCGGCCCAACCTCCTTGGCCGCGGCCGTGCCGCGCGCGAGATTGCGCGACCCGACCAGCACCGTGAAGCCGTGGGCCGCGAGATCCTTCGCGATCTGAAGACCGATTCCTTGATTAGCCCCGGTGACCAGGGCGACAGGTTTGTTCTGCATTGTAGCCTCCTTATTCATTTGTATCCTTCGAGCGAGCGCTTGCGGATGACATGATCGCGAATGTAAAGCGATCTCCACCCATCAGTGTGTCGGTTGCGTCTCGGCCCGCACGCTTTCGGCGATCGCGTTGAGCTCGGCGGTGACCTCCGAAGGAAGTTCGAGGGCCGCGGCGGCGAGATTTTCTCGAAGATGGTTCAGCGAAGCGGTTCCGGGAATCAGCAGAATGTTGGGAGCACGCTCGAGAAGCCATGCCAGCGCGACCTGCATCGGAGTGGCCTGCAAGGATGCGGCTACGCGATCGAGCACGGACGATTGCAATGGCGTGAACCCTCCCAACGGAAAGAACGGGACATAAGCGATGCCCTGCTGCGCGAGTTCATCAAGGAACGCATCGTCATGGCGATGTGCCACGTTGTAGAAGTTTTGCACGCATACGATCTCCGTGATTCTCTGCGCCTCCAGGAACTGCCGCGGAGTGACGTTGCTGAGACCGATGTGACGAATCAGTCCCTGCCGCTTCAATTCAACCAGCACACTCAGTGGTCCCTCGATCGATCCGTCCGTTGGCTCCGCGATTCCACCCACTCGGAGGTTGACGACGTCGAGCTGCTCGACGCCGAGGTTGCGAAGGTTGTCATGAACGCCGTCGCCCAATTCCTTGCGCGAAAGCGCGTGATTCCATGATTTGTCCGCACCGCGGCGGGCGCCCAGTTTGGTTACGATGGTCAAGTCGGCCGGGTAGGGATGAAGAGCTTTCTTGATGATCTGGTTGGTCACATGCGGCCCGTAAAAGTCGCTGGTGTCGATGTGGTTCACGCCGGCGGCGATAGCCGCTCGCAGAACCGCGATCGCAGCATCCATGTCGCGTGGCGGGCCCCAAACGCCGGGGCCCGCGAGCTGCATGGCGCCGTAACCCATTCGGTAAACTCGGATGGAGGTTCCGGAAAGGTTGAATTGGCCGCCGAGCTTTGTCTCTTTACTCATTTTGTCTTTTCCTCCCCGATCGAGGTCAGCTTATGTAAAATGGAGACTGTCTCCGATTACTTAGATTACCGGAGGCTCCCTCCGGTTACATGTTTTTTTGAGGATGCCATGAATCGTTCTAAGTCCGCCGGCCGAAAGCCGCGGGCCGATGCACAGCGGAATCGCGAGCGAATTTTGGAGGTGGCCAAGCAGGCTTTCACGCGATCTGGCGCAAACGCCAGTTTGGACGACATCGCAAACGAGGCCGGCGTCGGACCGGGAACTTTGTATCGCCACTTTCCTACGCGCGAGGAGCTTCTACAGGCGGTTTACCGGTCGGAGATGGAAAAGCTGGCCGCAGCAGAGCGCAAGTTCGCTGAAAGCATGCCGCCGGTGGAAGCGTTGCGAGCTTGGCTATTATTGTTTGTGGATGCCATCGAGACAAAGCACATTATCGCCCCTGTGCTGAATGCGCTCATCGGAGATCCCAAGAAAGTGTTCGCAGCTTCCTACGCTCGGACGCAGGAAGCCATTCGGGCCCTGGTAAAGCGCGCCATCAAGAGCGGCGACATCCGGAAAGACCTTGACCCTATGGACCTCCTGCGGGCACTTGTCGGCGTCGCCAACGTGGCATCCGGCCCTGACTGGCAGCCAAGCGCAAGGCGACTCGTCGATATCCTGATCAGAGGTTCTCGCCCGACCACGTAGCTGGAAGGATCGCCGGAGCCCGCTGCCTGCAATCCGGATCGAGAGATTTTAGATATTCAACTTGATCCAAGTGACGCTCGCTATCAAGCCGCTCTCGCCGCAAGTTACATTACTGCTGCAGATTTGATGAAATCGCGAGGCCAGATAGAAGCCGCGACGGATTTTTATGATCGTTCCCGCGCGATTCCGGAGTCGCTACTCACGATTGATCCTATGAACGCTCTGGCGGCGCAACAGTTGAGGAAGGCGCATTCCTCGTAAGTCCTTGAAATTTCATCGGTTTTTATTTTCGATCTTCGCAACCCTGGAGTCATGAAGACTGGATTCTCAGCTCGCGCAGCGACGCGGGCTCGGTGATCAGTAGCCGCGTGATTACAATGCTTTCCTCTCCACGTGTTCCAAGGCTTTCTGCGTCTCGCACAGTTCTTGCAGGCGCGCCTCTAACTCCGCTGCATAGATTTCAGCGCGCTCGTGGGTCCTGGCATTCTGAATTGCAACCGCCGCCGGGATTGCGAGTGATTTCGCGAGCCGAAGATGTTCCGTAGTAAACGTGTGCGGCACGCTTGATCCCAGCGACAAGATGCCAAGAACCTGACCTGCCGCAACGAGGGGAACTCCCAACCAAGATTGAAGATGTTCTAAGGGTTGAGTATCAGTCCACTCCGGTTCCGTCGCAACGCTGGACACCAGCACGGCTCTCTTTTCGAAAAGGATCCGCTCGAGAAATTTGTTTTCGGACGTCCCAAGCGTCAAGCCGATTCTCTTTGGCGCGACGCGCGGAGCTTCCCGGGCGACCATGAAGTCGAATCCGGTTTCGACAAATAGAATCGTTGCGCGGTCGAAGGGCACGAGGTCAGAAATACACAGGAGTAGCGTGTCTAGCACGGAATCCATAGCCAGATTTTGGCTCAATGCCAGAGTGGCCTTACGCAGGGCTTCGGCTTCGGCGCGAGCGGCTTCCACGGCGTCGAGCTGTTCGCTGATCTTCATCTCGGCTTGTTTGCGCGAAGTAATGTCCTGCACAGTGCCGGTGATCAAGCGGGGAAGCCGAATGCCTTTGGCCCAAGCCCAGCGGACTTCACCATCGGCCCGAATGAAACGAAATTCCTCATCGAGGATCCCAAAGTCTCCCGAACGGTGGAGCTTGGACAGAACGCGAATTCGGTCTTCGGCATGGATCAATTCCCGGTATGACGATGGATTCTCCTGAAGGCTTTCGACACTGTGCCCCGTGATTGTGGCGTACGCAGGATTGATGTACGTGATCTCATGCGTCTCGGCATCCATCATCCAGAAAATCTCTTGAATGTTTTTCGCCATGTGTTGGAAGCGTTCTTCACTTTTTCGAAGAGAGATCTCCGCTTGTGTGCGTTCCGTAACGTCGCAGAGGATAAGGACATGTCGGCCCGGCAAATAGTTCGCGGCAGCAGTGAAGTCCACGAAGAGGGGTGTCCCGTCGCCGGCAACAAGCTGTGCGCGGCCACGTTGACTCTTGTTTTGAAGAAATGAAATCCACCTCTCGTCGAAGCCGTCACGGTTTGAGAGGAAGCGACTGATGCCTTGGCCGATCAATTTGTCTGTGGGCAATCGCAGAATGGCAGCTGCTGCAGGATTTGCGTCCATACAGTTGCCCTCGTTATCGACGATGAGGATTCCGTCGAGTACGTTTTGGAAGATGGATGAGAATTCACAATCTGTATACCGAAAGGCTCGATCTACTTTCCCGTGCTCGCTTCTGAGATACGAAAGTGCATAGATATTTAGGAATAATGCAAAGCATAAGCCAGCGAAAAGGCATGGAACCAAACTGGCTCCAAATATCGGGTGGTACTGGTAGGCGACGAGGGACACGGACAGAAATCCAACGGAACTCACGAGACTGGCTACGGAGCAGTAGCGAAGCCAAAGTGGAAAAGAACTGCAAAACACGTCCGAAGAGTCTGACCGTGAAGACAGATGCATGGGAAACACCGGCGAAATATTGTTCCTCTGGGCGCAGTCTATACCCGGAAAAGGGACATCTCCTTTCAATCAAGCAGGCGTCCGTAATTAAGGACACGAATTTGACTGTTCGGCTGGGAGATTAACGAAGGAAAGTCTTAAGCATCGTTGGCAGGCTTGGGGGACTTCTCAGGGTGATGCATAATACGTTTGTAGTTTTGTTCCTACGTTTTGGCGAAAAAGAAGGATCCCGCGGCCGTCAGTCTTGGGCGGAAAGGCGGGAGGGAGATTGCGAAGCGCGGCTCGGAGTATTTCAAGAAGCTCCAAGCGAAGCGGAAGAATCGTAAAGGCGGTCGCCCTCCGAAGCCCAAGAAATCCAGCTAGAAAGTGCAGTAGAAAACAACGAGCGCTCGTTGTAGCATACTCACATTGTGAGTTCGTCTGCATCAGCTCGTTTTCCAGTTTTGCCTTTGTCTTCCAGACTTGAAGACAATAAGCTCCGAACTATTTCTTCGCAGGGTCCGAATGGATTTGACGACGCAGCCCTACTTGCGCGGATTCAGGTAGGTGATCGTGACGCCCTGGCCTCACTCTTTCGGCACTACGCCCTTCCTATCCGGAATATTGGCCAGAGGATCCTCAGGGACAAAAGCGAAGCGGAAGATCTTGTCCAAGAGGTATTCCTCTACATACACCGCAAAAGCTCGCTCTTCGATAGCTCGAAAGGCTCGGCCAGCTCTTGGATTGTGCAGGTCGCCTATACGCAGGCCCTCATGCGGAGGAGGAGGCTGAAGGCGCAGGGATTCTATCTGTCCGGAATCACAGACAAACCGGACGAATGCGGCCAGGCCGACAACAAAGGAGCAGACTACGACCATACTGTCGAAGGGCTTTTCGGCAGGAATGGATGGAAGAAGATCGCAGAGGACTTAACGCCGGATCAGCTTGAGACGTTCCGGCTGCACTTCTTCGAGGGTTACACGTTCACCGAGATTGCCGAGAAGTTGGGCCAGTCCTACGCCAACGTCAGAAATCATCACTATCGTGGTATTGAGAAGCTCCGCAGGCACCTGGCCGAAGTCGCGTTGAACAGGCGATAGTCTGTGTGCTATGAACTGTAATCTGCTAAGCAGTCGAGGCCTTTGACCGATGGTCCCGCATGAGGAGTTCCTTGAGCTTTGCGCCGCTGCGACCGCGGGCGAACTGAGCGTTGACGAAGAAGCGAGACTGGACGCGCATCTGGTCGCGTGCCCGCAATGTCGCGAGGCAATGAGCGAGTATGAGGCGGTAACGCGAGTCGCGGTGTCAGCTCTGGCGCAAGAATCTCGACCAACGACAGATGCCGCCGGCGACTCTTGGTCGGTCGAAGAAGCGGAAAACAGATTTTTCAAGCGATTAGACAAAGAACAGAAACAGCCCCAGCTGGCTAAATCAGAAGAGGGACACGCAGAAGGGCCGAGGGTGGGGCGCCGGTTCGCTTACCGTCCATCCCAAATCCACTGGCGGGAAGTGTGGATGACATTTGCGGCGGCGGTGCTGCTGGCGGTGGCGCTCGGCATCACCGCCTACAAAACAGGGATAAGGCGGGGAACGGACGCCGCGCAAACCATTCCAGCGACACCAAATGAGCCTGCTGGTTCTCTTGAAGAGCAAGCCAGTGATGCTGGTTACGAGCGCACACAATGGGAAGCAAAGCTCGCGCAGAACGCCAAGGTCATCGATGACTTGAAGCGTCAACTGTCCGAACAGGCTAGAGTCGTGAATTCCCTAAAATCTTCGGGGACGGCAACGGCGAGCTCTTCAGCGAGCGGTCAAGGTATCGTGCGCGTGGCGAGCGATGATAAGACCAGGCGAGAGGACGAGCTTGTGGCTGCACAGGCAAGACTCGCGGAGTTTCAAAAGACGCTTGAATCGGCGACAACACAGCGGGATGAAAATGCGCGCCAAGCGGCTTCCCTGGAGGCCAAGGTCAACGAGTTGACGCAACTTCTGAAAGTACGCGAGCAGGCGCTCGACCAAAAAGAGGCCGAGACCGCGCGCGGACAAGAGCTGCTCGAATATGACCGGGATATTCGGGAGTTGATGGGCGCGCGAGAACTCTACATGGCTGACGTCCACGACGTCTCGGGAAAAGGAACGGCCAAAACGTACGGCCGCGTATTTTTCACCAAGGGAAAATCGCTGATTTTTTACGCATTCGATCTCGATGCGCAGCCGGGCGTGCAAAATGCGCGATCATTCCAGGCCTGGGGCCGAAAAGGTCCCGACAAGGAACAAGCGCGCAATCTCGGAATCTTCTACGAAGACAACGTCAGCAAGAAGCGCTGGGTTTTGAAAGCCGACGATCCCAAAACGCTCGAAGATATCGATGCCGTTTTCGTCACGGTCGAACCGAACGGCGGAAGCCAACACCCGAGCGGGAAGCCGTTGTTGTTCGCCTACCTCCGCGTCAATCCGAATCATCCGTAACGGGAGAACCAGTTTCCCTGGGGAACTGTCCTGTTTTCGGGACACGGAATCATTGACACAAAAATACCTGCTATTCGCATAGACCTTGTTAGTGAGGAGAAGTCCCTCGCTTCCGGGAGGATCCTTTGCGACTGCGCGGCGTCTTTTACTTTTTATTTCTTTTTATTCTGGTCGCTCATTCATCCGCTGCGCAGTCTCCTGTCGGAACGATCAGCGGAATCGTGAATGACTCGAGTGGCGCAGCGATCGCCGGAGCCGACGTGTTGGTGGTGAATGACGCCACCCGGGTGCAGTCTCCGGGTAAAACAAATCATGAAGGCATTTACCTCGTTTCGAACTTGCCTCCTGGGCCGTACCTTATTCAGGTATCGAAGGCGGGTTTCAAGACCATCATCAAGCCGGATATTACGCTGAACGTTCAAGATGCGCTTTCGCTCAACTTCACGCTGCCCGTGGGAGCGATTTCTGAAATTGTGACGATTGAAGGCGGGGCCCCGCTCGTCAACACGGAATCAGCTTCGGTGGGAACAGTGATTGATCGGGGATTTGTCGAGAGCCTGCCGTTGAACGGGCGCAGTTTCAATACGCTGCTGCAGCTCACGCCCGGAGTGGTGATTGCGCCGTCGAGTGATACCGAGCCGGGTCAATTCAGCATCGCGGGTCAGCGAACTGATGCAAACAACTTCACGGTTGACGGAGTCTCCGCGAATTTCGGAGTGGGTTCGGGTGCCTTTCTCGGAAATACGGGGAGCGGCTCCACCCAGTCGTTTAGCGCCCTCGGAGCAACGAGCAGCCTTGTGTCGGTGGACGCTTTGCAGGAATTCCGCGTCGAAACTTCTTCGTTCGCGCCTGAATTTGGCCGCTCGCCCGGCGGGCAGGTGGTTCTCGTGACTCGGTCGGGAACCAACGACTTTCACGGAGATGTCTTCGACTATTTTCGGAATACAGCAATGGATGCCAACGATTGGTTCGCAAACAGCGTTGGCAATCCCCGCGCGGCGGAGCATCACAACGACTTCGGCGGAGTGATCGGCGGCCCTATCTGGAAAAACCGTACGTTCTTCTTTTTCTCCTATGAGGGGGCGCGGCTCGATCTGCCGCAAACCGCCCAGGTCGAGGTTCCTTCGCTCTATGCCCGGCAGAACGCGCCATTGTCGCTGGCGCCTGTCCTGGCCGCTTATCCGATGCCCAACGACGGAGCGGCCAACCCCGGCGTTTTTACGGATTCCTTCACGGGAACCTTTTCCAACCGCGCAACACTGAACGCGACCAGCATTCGCATCGATCACGCGCTGACGAGTCGGTTTCTGATTTTTGGGCGGTACAACGATGCGCCGTCGCATATCCTGCAACGAACCGACAATCTCTCGGACGTGAACACGCTTGAAACGAATACGCGTACGCTGACCCTCGGGCTTAACATCATGATTAACACGCACCTGTCAGACTCTCTTCGCTGGAACTATTCGACGCAGTCCGTCAATTCGACCTACAAACAGGATTCGTTTGGGGGAGCCACTCCGTTAAACCCGAGCCTGCTGCTCGGGCCGCTTTCGCCATCCGATTCTCTCGGCTACTTCACGCTCTCCGACGCCAGCGATTTCTTTATCGGACCGTATACGCGCAACAAGTCCACGCAATTTAATGTGACCGACGACCTCAGCCTCTCTGCGGGCGCGCATGGAATGAAGTTTGGCGGAGACTATCGAGCGATATTTGTTGACCAGGGCGTGTATCACAACGGTCTGTACTATTACGGACCGGCGGTGAGCGACTTCCTCTCGACGGGGGCCGTTTCACTCTCGAGCGGCATGAACAAACTTTCGCAACTTCTCACGCAAGCCCTGTCGCTGTACGCTCAGGACACTTGGAAAGTAAACTCCCGGCTGACGTTGACGTACGGTTTGCGCTGGGAACTGAATCCCGCGCCCTCCCCGCGGCACGGAACCTTGCTCGCATCGTGGACAAACGTCGACAACCCGGCCAGCCTGGCGCTCGCCCCGCTCGGCACGCCGGTGTACCAGACTACCTACGGGAACGTCGCGCCACGAGTCGGGTTTGCCCTAAAACTGGACCAAAGCGGCAATACGGTCTTCCGGGCGGGCTGGGGCCTCTATTACGATCTGGGAACCGGAGCAGCCGCCAGCATCGGCGCCTATTTTCCGAATTCTTCGGAGGAGTTCACTACGAATTTGCCGTTTCCGGTTGCCGACCCTTCGGTTTATATCCCGCCGGATTCGACGAACCCTCCTTACGGGTTGGTGCAGGCGATGGACCCGCACCTGAAGCTTCCGCGTTCCTACCAGTGGAATGTTGCGCTCGAGAAGTCCTTCGCTGGCCAAGTGATCTCCGCAACGTACGTGGGGCAGGCCGGCCGGAATCTGCTGCGGAATGAAGCCATTTACCAGCCAAACGCCGACTTCGCGAACGCATTTGAAGTGAACGTGAACAGCGCCCGATCCAACTACACGGCGCTCCAACTGCAATATCGCCGGCCGCTTTCCCGTGGCATTCAGATTTTGGCGAACTACACGCTTTCCCATTCCCTCGACAACGCATCGAGCGACGTCATCGGCGCTACCCCCGGAGTCATCATTTCCGGCGCGGGCGATTACGCGTCGTCCGATTTCGACGTCCGTCAGAATTTTTCGACCGCGCTGTCAATCTCCATCCCCACTCTTGGCAAAAGCCGTTGGGCGTCGTCGATCACAAGGGACTGGTCCGTGCAGTCCGTCATCGTCGCGCGGAGCGGTTTCCCGTTTAACGCCAAGGTCTTTGGCTTTTCGCCGGGCGGTTACGCCATTTCGCGCCCTGACCTCGTGCCGGGCCAATCCCTCTGGCTCGAAACCTCTGACGTACCGGGAGGCAGGTCCTTGAATCCGGCTGCCTTTGTTGCTCCCACGACGGAGCGGCAGGGAACGGAAGGTCGCAACGACATCGCAGGCTTTGGGCTTACGCAGATGGATTTGTCGCTCGGCCGACTCTTTCCCATTCGGGAACGATGCAAACTGGAGTTTCGAGTAGATGTTTTTAATCTGCTCAACCATCCGAATTTCACGAATCCAGTCGGGTACATTCAGCTCGGGCCTGCTTTCCTTCAGTCGATGGAAATGTTGAACAACGGGCTTGGAGGGCTGAACCCTCTTTTCCAGCAAGGCGGACCAAGGTCCATGCAGTTGTCCGCCAAGATCAGTTTCTAGCCTGCTACAGAAATCCAACGGAGACCGGGGAGATCCTGATTGCAAAGAAGATTGCTATGGGTGTGCTTGTGGGCGGCGCTCTTGCCGGTCGAGTTGGCCGCGCAGCAAGAAACGGAAGTTGCGTTTGATGCGACGCCGGTGACACTTCCGCAATCCGCTGCGGGTTCTCCGCGATTCATAACTAGCAAAGATCTACTTTTGCTTCGGGAAATGCATGGTTGCAGCATTTCCCCGGACGGGCAGTGGGTTGCCTTCGTTGTCGGCCAAGCAAACTACGAAAAAAACGGTTACCGCAGCGGCCTCTTCCTCGTTCGAACGTCGGGAGTAGAAGCGCCCACATCGCTTGGAACTGCCGGGTTGCCGCACTGGACGAACTTCAATGAGTGGGAAAGCGAGCAGCCGCGATGGTCAAAAGATAGTCGCATCATCTTCTACCGGACGAGAATGAAACAGGAAGAAACGTGGCAAGTTTGGCGATGGGATGCGAAAACGAGGAACAGAAAGCCGTTGACGCATGTGCCGGGAAACATTGCCAAATACGCCTTTGATTCTTCCGGAGAAAAGATGGTTATGAAGGTCGAACTGCCCGCGAACTTCGATGCCGATAAGCAGCGCCGCGAACAAGCGATTCTCTTCAGCGACCAAATGACTCCTTGGGAAGGTATGCCTTCGCTACTCAAGAAACTAACCGCGGGCGAGAACCAGCGTGCAGTCTGGGTTCATGAAATGAATACAGGAATCGAACGACTCGCAAGCGAAGGCGAAAAGCGATCGCTTGAGCCCGACGTCCACGAATGGCAAGAGGCATTCGACAGCGCATCACAAAGCGGGTCGGAGAAGTGTCATATCGACAAAGTTTTGCTGGCGCCCGACAACGAGTACGCCGCGCTGATGTGCGCTTACGACGAGACTGAGCCATCCGGAGTGATGCGGTGGAAATTCATTCTCATGTCCCGAGACGGACAGCGGCGGCAAGAGCTGGCCCCGGAGTCCATCCGCGTTACGGATTATTGGTGGGGTCGGGACGGCACTCACCTTTACTTCGTTTCCTCGCAATGGGATGGCCGCGCCGGACGAATAAGGGTGGTCGACGTCGAATCGGGTCGCGTTCGCGACCTTTTTCAATCGACCGAGGTGCTCCGGGAGTTTTCCATGGACGGTGCGGATCGCTGGATGGCTTGTACGCGTGAAACGAATGTGACCCCTCCGGAGCTGGTGGTGATCGACCCAAGGACCGGGACGCATCGGAAACTTGCCGACCTCAATCCAGAATACCGGCACATCAAATTGGGTTCCGTGGAGCGCGTTTCGGGAGTGAACGATTTTGGTGAGGAGTGGTTCGGGCAGCTCGTAAAGCCGCCCGAATATGACGAAGGCAGACGATACCCATTGATAGTCACTCTCTATCGAAGCGGGGACTATTTTCTTGTTGGAGCGACGGGCAATGAAAATCCTATCCAGGTATATGCAGCGAGCGGGTTTGTCGTACTAAGTTTTAGCATCGGACGCAATCGTCTGAGGAAGGACGGAAACTTCGACGACTACTTATTGAATTGGGCTTCTCCGGCCGCGAGTCTCGAAATGGCTGTACGGTCACTGGTCGAACGGGGAATTGTCGATCCTAAAAAGGTAGGGCTGGCGGGATTTAGCCGCGGGGCTGACATCCTGGAATATGCGATCAGTCACTCCCAGGCGTTTCAAGCGGCTATCGAAAGCGGTCCTGGCGCGCGCGATCCCTACTTTTTCTATATGGCCGGTGGAGAATGGCATGAACTCTTTAGGAAGTGGGGTCTCGGAGGGTGGCCCGAAGGTGATGCAAAGAAGAACTGGTCGAGGCTCGCTGCCTCGCTGAGCGCGGATCGCATCGAAGCGCCTTTGCTCATGAATTCAGCCGACTCGGAATACCTTGGGAACCTCGCTTTGTATACGTCGCTTGAACAGCTTCACAAGCCTGTCGAGTTGTACATTCACGTCAACGAGCTTCACGTAAAGAACCAGCCAAAACATCGCTACGAAATTTATGAACGCAACGTTGACTGGTTTCGCTTTTGGCTTGAGGGACAGGAGGATGCTTCCCCGGAAAAAAAGAGCCAATACTCGCGCTGGGAGCGCCTTCGCGAAAGCTGGACGCGACGGGACTGATCCGCCAGGAGCAAGGTCAGTTGTCCGACCGCATTTGGCCAAGGTCATCAATGACGTGGCGCGCCTGCAAGCGAGCGACCCCTTCCGTCGAATATGGATGGATACATCCGTTGTATCCCGGGGCCGTCAATGAGCTGCCTGAAAAGCTCCGCGGCGCCAATCCTGAGCAAGATCGCGGTTATTTGAGGCTCTCCACGTAGGCAATGAGCGCCCGCAAATCATCGGGCGGAAGATCGATCTTAGGCATTCCCCCTGCGGTCATTTTGGCCGTGGGATGCGCGAACAACTCCTTCAGCTGGTCCGGCGAGCGTTTAGCGTTTTCGCCGATGAGCGCCGGCGCCGCCGCCGTGCCAATTCCGCCATCTCCATGGCAGGCGTTGCAAGAGTTCCCTTCGAAAATGGTCTTGCCTTTGGCGGCTTCGGGATTGGCAAGTTGCACGTTGGCCGCGGCGAGCGAAGCCGAAGAGAGTTCCGGCTCGAAAGGCTTGCTCATGAACTCTTTTTCTTCGGATTTTTGTTTGGCAAGCTGCTGTGCGACGCCGGGATCGTGCTTGTCGAGGTATTGGCTGCGCAGGGCGAGCCCCACCAGGGTAAGCATCACAAAGGCGTACGAAGTCATGGCGATGGGGCGCTTCCATGGGCGGCGCTCCGTGCTGCGGTCAAGGAACGGCAGAGCGATAATGGCGGCAACCAGAATTCCGGGAATAACCAAGACGCCGATGACGGACAGCGAGCCGTGCCAATATTTCAAGTACTGAAAAATCGGCAAGTAATACCATTCGGGACGCGGAACGTATTGCGCGTCGGCGGGATTGGCGGGAGGGCCGAGGTCGATGGGCACGAAAAAACAAAGCAGGCCGAGCGCGATGATCAGCAACCCGGTGAGCGAGAGATCCATTAACACCTGGCGAGGATAAAAAAGTTCAGCCTTTTGCTTGGGCGCAATGGGATCTTCGTCGACAGGTCCAGCGGCGCCGGCTTTGCGGAACAGGAAAATATGCGAGGCTACGAGCGCGAAGATGCACGCGGGAATCAGAAAAACATGGGCGACAAAAAAACGCGAAATCGTCAGCGTGCCCATTTCCGTGCCGCCGCGCATCATGCGCTTGAGGCTTTCGCCGATTAAGGGGATTTCACTGGCGGCATTCGTGCCCACGGCGGTAGCGAAATACGCTCGCTGATCCCATGGTAATAAATACCCGGTGAAGGCCATGCCTAAAATCAAGGCAAATAGGACGCAGCCGGAAAACCACAACAGTTCGCGGCGGCCTTTGTACGCTCCGTAGATGTAGGTCTGCGAAAGATGCAGGACCAACACCACGACCATGGCGCTGGCGCCGTAAGCATGCAAGCTGCGGAGGAACGAACCGGCGGTAACCGCCTTCGTGATATACGCGACGGTGGTGTGTGCATGATCGGCGGACGGAACGTAATAGAGCGCTAAAAAAACTCCGGTGATAATTTGCGAGAGAAAAATGAACAACAGGCCGGAGCCGAAGATATAAGCAAAACGTGCGCCGCCGGGAATGGGTTCGTACAGCGCGGTACGCAATGCGCTGTCAATCCCAGTGCGATGGTTTATCCAGCCCCAGAGGCCTGTTTGCGGCGAGGAAGAGGTCTCTCGATTTTGCGGAGCAGAAGGCATCCTTCTCCAGATTCCTCCTTATCCGATGACTTCTTTATCGGAAACCAGCTGACGAAAATACTGAAAGCGCACGGTGAGCTGTCCGCCCTCTACGGAAGTTTCGAGAGAATCCATGCCGCGCAGGGAAGGCCCGCTGACGCGCGTGCCATCGGGCATAAAGGTGCCACCGTGGCACGGGCAAACAAATTGTTGGCGATCTTTATTCCACGGAACAGTGCAGCCAAGGTGCGGGCAGACGGAAGTGAGCAAGAGCAAGTGCCCTTGCCGGTCTTTCGTGATGTACACCGCTTTTTCGGAAATGGCTTTGCGCCAGCCGTCGACCTGCTCGATCTGGATGGTGCGCATTACCGGCTCCGTGATCGAAGAAAAATCCGAGAGCGGGCCAAGCGGAGAATTTTTTACGTCCGTGGTGCGGCGAATCAGCGGAAAAAGCGCGAAGCGAATCAGCGGCACCGCCAGCAAGGCGCCGACCAGTGCGGAGCCAATGCCAAGCAGTACGCCGAGAAAGGAGCGCCTGGAGCGGATGGGCGTGCCGTCGGCCTCGAGCCGTTCTGTGTTAATCGCCGCATCTCCCGCAGAAGCACACATCGCATTCTCCCGAATGAATCAGATTTCCATTTCCGGCAAAAATCACTTAGGGCCATCTTCGCGGGGAGCGGGTGAATTTATTTTTTCGCCAGGCCACGCACGTATTGCACCAGCGCCGTGATGTCTTCAGGCTTCAGCTTCTTCCCAAACGCCGGCATTTTGCCCTTGCCGTTGGTGATCACCGCGGCGAGGTCAGTATCAGAAACCTTCTGGACTTCCTCGGATTTCAGATCCTTGGCTTTCAGCGCCTTGCCGGTTGGAGAATTGCCGCTGCCATCGGCTGCGTGGCATAAAACGCAATTGGTTTTGAAAATCTTGTCGGCATCGGCCTGCGCGCGCAGCGCAGTAGCGAAAACTAGCGTCGCAAGGAAAACCAAAATACCAACCGCTGTCAGTCCATACAAGTTACGCCGCATCGGTGTTCTCCTGTGTGTTAAGAGCGAAAACGTTTTTGTTGTCATGGAATCCAAGCGCTTGCTCAGCGTGCTCCGACTCATTTCTCCGCCGCGCCCGCTTCACTGGAGTAAGGCGAACACGGCGGAGATCCGCGCACCATGAGAAGACAAATCGCGCAATAGCGAAGACCGCGTTACTGCCGCTCGCGTCCGCTTGGAGACTTGCGTTTCAAATGTTCGCGAAGCAGTGCCATAGTAGAATCCGCCGGAAACGGTGTCTGTGCGATTTGGCACAAGCAAGGTGATGAGCATCACAAATCCATGTCCCTCGCGAGGACCGACGCCGCTACCACGATTGCAGTAAAGATAGGGGGTCTTGATTTTGGGGGTTGCGTTCCGCCGTGCTATAAGAGTGGAATGAAGACAACCGAGAGATGGCTGCTTTTCAAGTATGTCGGCACAGACCTTACGCCTTTGTCGAAGCCGTTCAAGACGAAAGAACTGGCTGAGAAAGCGCGGTTGAAGTTCTCCGAGCGCGAGCGGCGGGCCATTGGATTAGGCGTGATCCGAACGCCGGGGTGATCATCATTCAGCCGGGTTGACGCGAGCGCCGCGTCGTGCGAAAAAATCGTCTCCCGCATCTACCGGAAAGCTGGTTCCGGTGAAACGCTCTGAGTTCATTCAGCAACTGCAACAAGAACTTCTGAAACACCACTTCGATACTTTCGTAGATGAGCCGCCCAGTGTGGCAAGCGGCGGACGCGGGATTGTGGCGCCCGGCTGCACGCTGTGCCGTGTGCGGATCAATACCACGACGGCGTTTCTGGACCATCTGCTGTTGGAGATTTTGCCGTCGACCGTGGAGAAGATTCTTGGCCATTCGTCAAGCTGATCTCCGCTAGAATACCCCGATGTCCGATGCTCGAATCTACCTGGGGACGTGCGCCTTCACGGCGACAGGCTGGAACGGCGCATTTTATCCGAAAGGGATGAAGTCGGCGGATTATCTCAGCTTTTATTCTGACCATTTTGATACCGTCGAAATCGATTCAACATTCTACGGCTGCCCGGCCCCGAAAACCGTTACGGACTGGCACGACAAAACAAGTTCCGATTTCATCTTTTCAGCGAAGGTTCCGCAATCCGTGACGCACGAGAAAGTCCTTGTAGGTTGCCAAGAAGAATTTGAAACGTTCGTGCAGACCATGAATCTGCTCAAAGGCAAGCTCGGCGTTATGGTCTTTCAATTTCCGCACTTCGATAAATGGCAGATCAAGGACCGGCACGCTTTCACCGACCGGCTGCTTCCGTTCCTCAAGACTCTTCCTCGGGAGCATCGATTCGCCGTGGAGATTCGCAATCGGAAGTGGCTCGATGCCGAGTTTGCAGACATCTTGCGGAGTTTCAATATCGCGCTCGTGCTGCAAGACATTCATACGATGCCCGGACCACTCGAAATGAAGTTTGATCCGGTGATGGCGGACTTTTCGTATGTGCGACTTCTTGGGAACCGCAAGCAAATTGAACTGACCACCACGGTTTGGGAAAAAGTCGTCGAGGATAAGACGGAAAAGGTCTCCGGTTGGGTCAGCTATTGCCAGTCGATCCAACGCAGGGGCGTCAAACAGTATGTCTACGCGAACAATCATTACGAGGGATTTGGACCCGGCACCGTCGAAAAGTTTCGACAACTGTGGAAGCAGGCCGGTGGAATCGATATAGGAAAGCCGGTGAGAAAGAAGGTCGGGAATTTATTTGATTTCTAGTCAAGCCGACATTCGGAGCGCATTGGCCATCCGGTCCGCCAGTCCGCTTGGCGTTAAACACGGCTAGAACGATTGACTGATGGCGGTGTTGCCAAATCTCCGCTGCCACTCTGCACGCGCCTGTTGAAGTTGTGCTTTGCTGGCGTCCAGCGGCATCTCGAGGGTCTCCGCTTCTGCCGTGCAGACGTATTTCAGCACCGTGCCATATCTCAGGAGAGATAGGTGGTCCATGCTTGAAAGTTCAATCCCGGTCTCGTCAGGCAATTTTTGCGGGCTGGAAAATGATCGATCCTCGACGCAACCTGAAAAGCTACGATTCGCATCGATGAAGCGAGATCTCAGATAGTCGAGTATTTCTTCGGCGGCGGCAATCTTGTCTCGTAGGTCAGAACGGTCCTGCCAGCTGGGTGTTGCATCGTAGAGGTGATTCAGCTCGCTACACTCTAACAAGGTTTCGACTAGGACAGTTCCGGGCACGGTTACCTCGTCGGGCCGTCGAAGTATTAGGCGTGGGTGATAGGGACATTATGTGAATGTAAAAAGGAATGCAATCAATAATCTTCGTTCCGAGTGGTCTCTCTCCGCCATCAAGGCGTTGCGTGGGAACGGCGCGAAAAACGCACCAAGGGAGCGCACCTCGACGATGTCTGCGGAGGGGCGCGCGAAGATCTTGGCGCCGGCAAAAGAGCGTTGGGCTAAAAGGAAGAAGTAATATTGCCGGGGTGCCGTTCCGTTGTGGTTGCTAATACCGCACTTCCCGCCTTCTTTTGCTCAGATCCCGAGGTAAGAGTTGCCGGCCTCTCGTCCGGAATCCTTGCGGTCGGCAGGTTGGCTTTGGTTTGGGCAGCTCGAATCTGGGGCATCAAAATGTCGCGAACATAGTGCCAGTCGGGGACCAGTTTGAGGGCCGCCTCTGCATACCGCTCGGCGGCGTTCAAATCAGGAGCGGTTCGGTTCAGGTTCGACCAAGCGAGACTCATCAGCAACTCGGGTTCTCCCCACGAGGGTTCCAGCGGTTCAACCCCGTCGCGTTTCTGGTTCCGGATTGCTTCCAATCCCTTGTTGTAAATTTCAAAGGCCTTGTCCTGCCCCCCTCCGCGCTCCGGAGGCGACGACCAACGAATAGGGCCGAGCACCCAGAGCAGCCGAGGATTGTCTGGGGCCGTCGCCATGGCTTCCTTCAAAAGCGGACTCGACTGCCCGAGCAGCTCCTGCATCAGGGTTGGGTCTTTCCGGTGCAAGAACATCAGGTAGCCCAGACTAGAGCCTGCGCCAATCTTCGGTTCCACGAATGCAGGATCCCGGGCAATGGCGTCTTTGAAATCGGTGACCGACAGCGTGAGATCCTCTTCGAGATCGTTTGGAGTCGGGGATTCGTTAAAGCCGTTAATCGCTCGGCGCCACAGCGCAAATCCACGCCAGTAGAGCACTCGCGATGCCAGCTTATTGTCTTCCGGGATGGGTGTGAGCTCGTCGTGGAGGCGCTTCAGAGATGGGCGGTCGCCTTCGTAGTCCGCCCGCTGAATCTGGGTGACCATGCGGATGATGGAATCGCGTGAAAGCCCGAGGCTAGTCTTACCGACTCCGTAAACCTCAAGCGGGGCGGACAAGACGAATACGGCCAACACGAACAAGGCTGTGCCGTGTCGCGCACTCATACACTCCTCCTTGCCGTGCCCTAGCCTGCCGCGAGCTAGGCTGTCGTCAAACTGCGGCGTTGCCGCAGGGCGACGGGAGGGCCCGATTCTACATCAAGGGCTTCGCGGATTGCGCCCGGGCAATCCGGAAATTATCCGACATTTGATTCGAATTCGGATCTACGCGGATGCCCCTCGTGGAAGTTCAGCTTCTACAAGTCGCATCGTAACTCCGATCACGCGCCCCACGATGTCCGCCTCACGCGGAAACGAAAACCGCAGTACTTCGCACTTTGATTTCGGGTGCGGAACTGCGGACAAGTAACCGTCGTTTAGCTCGCACCAGCTGCACAAAAAACCGCCGCGAAGCTCCACAAAGTAGATCGGCCGGTCGTCTTCGTCCTTCCAGGATCTCGGCAGAACCTTCCGCTGATTCTGGTCGATCTGCACAATGGAGCCGGGCCGGATGATCGGAAACATTCGATTTTCGGAAAGCCCGACAAATCCGTAGGTGGCGTGGCGAAGGTCAAGGTGCTGGATCAGCCGGATCGGAACCTCTCCCCATATTTTCCCAAGCTTTGCGAGAAGGCTCGTGCGATCAAGCCTGAATTGTTTGGTGGATTTCAGCGGCACCACGATCGTGTCGTCTCCATCGGACACCCGCATTGCGAGCTGCGTCTTCGTGGGCGCGAACATCGCCTGATCCCGGCCGAAGTCGCTCAGATTGCAGCCGAAAGCCGAAAAGATGCCGGACCAATGCACGTTGTAAATCGCCCCGAGCGTGTACTGCTTGCAAGTGCTCGGCGTGTACGTTCCGTTTTCAATGTTGTTCAGCCAACCGCGCGAAATGAAATAGTCCGGATTTTGTTTCTTCTCAGCAAGTTGCCGGCTGCGTTCTTCGACCTGCCGCAAGCTCAACCCGAGGCGCTCCCGTATCCGCTTCAAGCGGATACCCACCCTTTCGGATTGCGCGCTTGCTTCCATGAGCCCAATTTGGTTACGTCGTTACTACACATCTCGGAACGTGCACATAAGCTAGCACAGCCAGTCTAAATCGCTCCCACCCGCGGCTTTTTGTCTGGAATTCCAGACAGGCCACGTTGTCCCTAAATACAGCCATGCCGAACTTTTCCCGCACGCTCCTCGATAGCGACGGTGCACTACCGGGACCATGTTCCTGCCTTCCGTTCAGTCTTCGTCATCCCTCGCGGACCGCGTTCGTGGGATTCTCTCTACTCGCGGTCTTTCGCTCGCCGACTTATCGCGGGCATCCCGTGACAACCGTCTGGGCCACATTCCGCACAGCTTCTACAGCTCGCTTCGGAAGCGGTCGTTCAGTCCGAGTCTGTATCAGCTGCATTCGCTGAGCGCACGCTCTGGCTATCGCCTGGTGGATTGGCTGGCGTTATTTGGCATCTCGCTCGACGATGCATCACGCTTTCAGCTCTTCTTCCCTTCGCTCCGGACGGTCGAGCTCGACGTACCGGCCTATGGCTTGGACACCGTGATCCCCCGGCTCTACGACCTCATGGAAGCGGACCTTGCGACGCCGCTCGCTCCCCTCAGCCAGTGGGTCGCCATTGCTTCATCGCGCCAGTTCGATACGGTCTCCCCTAGTGGAAACGGGACGGTTCGCTACCTGAAGATCGGATCCCACGATGCCCGCGCCTTTCCTGACTTGCTTCCAGGAAGCATTGTGAGAGTGCGCCAAGATCCGTCCGCACTCCATCGCGCACCGATCGCCAAGACGCCGGGGCGAACCATGTTCTTGGTCCAGCATGGCAAAGGAATCGCCTGCTCGCGTCTTTTTCGACCAGAATCCGACAGAATCGTCCTGTGTTCGAGACAGCTTCCCTATGCACCGATTGAACTCACCCTCGGTGATGAGGGTGTCGTTTGGGGAATGGTAGACATCGAAATTCGCTCGATTGTCACGCCGCAAAAGCCCGTGGTTTCCGCCGCGCTCGAGCGCTACCGGCCGCCGAGTCCGCTTCCGCGCGCGTTACCGGGACGCCATGCCGGTGATTTCATTCGGCGCGCCCGCAAGGCGTGTGGAATTTCCTTCCGGGAAGCCGCCGAGCGCACGCGCGTTATCGCTCGCGAACTCGGAGACCGCCGTTACTACTGCTCGCCCGGCGCGCTCTCTGACTACGAGACCCGGAGGTTTGCTCCCCGGCACCTTCACAAGTTGATTTCGATTTGCGCTGTCTATTTCGCCAGTTCCGCGGACCTGTTCGAGGCGTCTGGCGCTGCACTCGGCAAAGCGGGCACTCAGGCAATACCCCAGGACTTGCTCAATCCCTCGCCGGAGAAGAAGGCCTCCGATCGAGCGCCATCGCGCTTCCTTCGCGAGATGGAAAGCCGTTTCGGCCAGCTTCCGTATTTCTTACGAACCGCCGGTATCTCGATTTTCGGTCTGCAAAATATATCTCTACGCGACGTCTTCTGGGTTGGCGCTTCGTACGAAGCAAAGTATTCCTGTCTTTCCGGAATTCAGTTCTTGATCGTGGATCGCAGGCAGAAAAGACCAAGGGCGTCCCTCTCGTCTCCGATCTGGGCACAGCCCGTTTACGTGTTGCAGAGGCGCGGCGGCGGCTACCTGTGGGGTTTCTGCCGCCTCGAGAACAGTGTGCTGTCGCTCTGCAGCATTGCGCAGCGCGCGAAACTGCTTCGGCTGCGTAACGGCGTCGATGCCGAAGTCGTGGGCCGCGTCGTCGGAGTGATTCGAAAACTCATGTGACCCGCGCCATCACATCGCGAAGGCAAACATATGACCCGGTGATGCTTCGCGATTCACATCGAGATTCCCCGCCCGCCTGGCAGCGAGTCGCTAGCGCGCAGCACATTCGCGAACAAGAGAACAGGCCAGTCGCTTCCACAGCATCCGAGTGGCAGGCTGTGCGGGCAGCTTACACACTCCAGTCCGAGATCGGGCTTTGATGACTCCGTTTCCCGAGAGCATTCGTAGAGTAGCCAACGCCGATGGAGGCGTCGTGCTCGACCTCCGCCGCGGAGCGATGTTCCGCGTGAACCCGGTTGGCGCGAGAGTGCTCGATTTGCTCGACGAGGGAGACTCAGCCACGCAGATTGCCGAGAAACTCAGCGCGGAGTTTAACGTCGCCCTCCATGAGGTACTCGCCGATGTCGAGGAATTTATCGAATCGCTAAAACTTCGCGGCGTGGTCGGCTCGCAGTGAGCGGAACGTCTGGAGAGTGATCGAAAGGTGCCCCATGGCCATCAACGTTCAACCCGAACCGAACACCGACCCATGGCGCATCCTTCTGTTCGGGCAGCGTGGCGACGCACTTCTCGTGCTGCGAAGTCCGCGAGGGTTCCGATTGCCCGAACTCCGCATTCCGCGTGGCCAACGAGTGGCTCCCAATCTGAATGCGGAGGCCGAGCGCCAATGGAATTTGCCCACCGTCTGCCTCATGCCATTGAACGTCTCGTCTGGTGATGACGGCAGGAGGTATCACGCGATGGAAGTCTGTCAGCCAGAGGCGTTGTCGCGCATTGCTCCCCACTTCATGCCGATGTCCAAAGTGAAAGAAAATTCGTTTGCCGATCCACAGGACTACGAGGCCGCGCGACAAGGGATGGGACTGGACAAGGGCATCCTGGGCAAAGACGGCGGTCCGTTCTGTGGGTTCGGAGCATTCACCAGGATTTCGGCTTGGGTCGCGGAACAGTTGGAACCGTATGGACTCCGCTTGGACGGTACCTTTCGTCAGATGCAAGCCACCGCCTCGTTTTCCCTGGTTCGATTTCAAACCAATCGTGACGCCGTCTGGTTTAAGGCCACGGGCGAGCCAAATCGTCGTGAATTTCCATTGACGCTCGAACTGGGAGCCCATTTTCCAAGTTACGTGCCCGTTTCCTTCGCGGCACGCCCCGAATGGAACGCCTGGCTTACCTTTGAAGCCGATGGCCGCGACCTCTGGTCTTCTGTGGGGCCCGGCGCGTGGTTGCAAGCGGCGGATTCTCTCGCGGGACTGCAGATTGCCTCAACCAGTTGGCTGCAACAGATTCGCGATGCCGGCGCACATGACGCGCGACTCGAAACCCTCCTCAACAAAACCGTACCCTTTTTTTCCGCAATGGAAGGCATCATGGAGATGCAGGCAAAACCGTCTCCCCGCAGGCTGCGTGTTCAAGAGATTCGCCTCGTCGAGCAACGGGTCGTCGAGGCCCTGCTCGAAATGGAAGTCGCGGAAGTCCCTGATACCCTCAACCATCTCGACCTCAATCCCGGCAACGTCTTCGTCGGTTCCTGTACATCGACATTTCTCGACTGGGCGGAAGCCACGGTGGGAAATCCTTTCTTCAGTTCGGAATACCTGCGGCAACATTTCCTGAAGGCAGTTTGCGCCGGGCAAGAGTTAGAAGAAAACTTCGTACAGTCCTATCTGAAACGCTGGAGCTCCATCCTTTCGGGCAAAGCCATCGAGACCATGTTGCGTGTTGTACCGCTCGTCGCGATCTACGCATTCGCCGCATCCGCATTGCCCTGGCACGACCGCGATGCGTATCGCCGGAACGACATCGCCGCCTATTTCCGCAGCTTGGTGCGGCGCATGTTCCGCGAATCCGAGCTGCTCGGCGGCAACCGCACCGCGTGAGATCACTGGTCGCGTTCGGAAGGGGTTATCGCATGCAGATCCTTTGGCAAGCCTGTTGGGAACTTCTCAGCCTCGAATATTTCGTCCTTCGAAAGGACTTCCGTGGAATCCATGAAAGAGTTCGCACGGCGCCGCTGCGAAACCCGTGCCCTCGGGCAGGCGTGACCGAAGATCGGATCTGCCATGCCATTGATGTGGCGGCAGCCCTTTATTTCAAGAACGTGCAGTGTCTGCAGCGATCCGCGGCGGCGGCGTGTCTTTTAAGAAAATATGGCTTCCGCGCCGAAATGGTCATCGGCGTCCAGCAGTTACCGTTTCTTGCGCACGCCTGGGTGGAAGTCGCAGGCCGGGTCGTCAACGACAAGCCCTACATGGCGGAAATCTATTCCGTGCTTGCCCGCTGCTGAAGAAGGAAGGAAGGAAGTGTCCCGTGAGCGTGGAATTCGGACTATGGAATTTCCGGCAAAACACCCTCGACCCGATGCGGATCGGGAGAGTGCGGAAAATGCTCTCTGCCTACGCGTGCGACGGAGAGTCCGAATACACGGATGACGAGGTAGCTCTCCTCCACCTTCCGTTCCATGTGACGCCGGAATCGGAAAGCGAAAGGCAGCCTTTTCTGACGGGTTCAGGAAAGATCTTGCTTTGGGACGGCCGCCTCGACAATCGTCAGGAACTCATCGAATCGCTTCGCGAGACGCTCCGAGCTGATCGCGGCGATGCCGCGATAGCCGCGGCGGCCCTTGAGTCGTGGGGGGCTTGTGGACTTAAAAGGCTTGTCGGCGATTGGGCACTTTCCCTGTGGGATCCCAAGGAACGCGTCGTCCTGCTTGCGAAGGACTTTCTTGGCGCGAGGAGTCTTTTCTATACGGTGGAAGAGAACTGCTTCGTGTGGAGCACCCTCATCGACCCGCTGCTACTCGCCGGGCGGCGGCCGTCGCAACTTCAGGAAGAATATCTTGCGGGTTGGTTGTCCCACTTTCCTGCGACGCATTTAACCCCTTTTGCGGGCCTTCATTCCGTTCCCCCAGCTGCCTACGTCCTGTTCCGCCCGACGGTGGTAACGGTTCACCAATATTGGGCCTTCGATCCGAACAAGAGGATTCGTTACCGCGACGACCGCGAATACGAAGATCACTTTCGAAGCGTATTCAGTGAAGCGGTCCGGCGAAGACTCCGGGCAACGGCGCCCGTGCTTGCCGAACTCAGCGGCGGAATGGACTCGTCCTCCATCGTCTGCATGGCCGACCATGTGATGGCTCAGGGATCTTCGGGTACTCCGAGGCTCGATACCATCTCGAGTTTCGATGATTCGGAGCCCAACTGGAATGAGGCGCCCTTCTTCGGAAAAGTGGAAGAGCGGCGTGGTCGCGCAGGCCATCACGTGGACCTCGAGTTCGGAAAACATTGGCATCCGCTCTTTGCACCCAACGTTTTTGCCGGTGCGCCCGGGTTTGGATGCGATCTCAACGACAGTGCCGGCTACGAAACCCATGTAACCTCCGGCCACTACCGCGTGTTGCTTCAGGGCACGGGAGGAGACGAAGTGCTCGGTGGCGTCCCCACACCGCTGCCGGAACTTGCCGATCTGCTTGTGAGCGGTCGCGTATCGTTGTTTTTGCGTCGACTCCTTGTCTGGGCAATCGCACAACGAATCCCAGCATTGCGGCTGGCCGCTGAAACGATTTGCTTGTTCCTCCCAACGTCTCTTAGCCGGCGTTCCCCGGCAAGACCAACTTGGCTTACTCCACAGTTTGCGCGGCGCAACGCGAAAGCGCTAAACGGGTACGCGCGGCGTTTCCGTCTGTTTGGGCCGGAGCCGAGCTTCGAAGCCAACCTCTCCGCACTCGAAAGTTTGCGCAGACAGATCGGGTCTGTGGGTATTTCGCCCCGACTTCGTGTCGAGCGCCGCTACCCGTTTTTGGACAGGGACCTGCTCGAGTATCTCTACGCGATACCACGAGAGCAGGTGGTCAGACCGAACCAACGCCGGTCTCTTATGCGTCGCGCGCTTGTGGGCATCGTGCCCGCCGAAATCCTCAATCGCCGGCGCAAGGCGTTTCTCGCCCGCGCGCCATTGACTTCCCTCAAAACCGAATTGCCGGTACTCCTCGACCGCGTCAAAGACATGAATTTAAGCCGATCGGGCATCGTGAACCTCAATGCGTTTCGCGATCTTCTCAAGAATGCGCCGGAAGGCGGAACCCTCCCGATCGTACCTGTCTTGCGAACTTTGCTGATCGAAGCGTGGCTTGCTCACCTTGCGTCTTGGACCTATGACTCAGGATCAGTCGAAGCGCCCACCCAGGATCAAATTGTCTTCAACCCTGGTGATGCGGCACGTTCACACCATTTCTTCAGCTGAGGAAAATCCGAAAAAGGAAGGAGGTGAACTTCCATGAAATACGAGAAACCGCAAATCGTATGTCTGCCAAATGCAGTGATCAGCGTTTCCGCGAATCCCCTTATGAAGGAGATTCCGGTCGCGGATGGTCCGCAAAGCAGCCACACGACCTCGGGAGCCTACTCATCCGATGAGTAGCCCTGTACTCGATGGGGCGCGCGCTGCAAGCGCACCCCATTCTTCCTCGTTTTCCCGGAGGTCGCGAAAGCGTGTACCGCAAGAGCGCTGGACCGGTCCTGTTCTGAAATACAGCCTGTGCGCGACGAAAATGACCAAGCACTGTGCAAAAGGGCGCAGACGCGCTGACTCATCACGTGCTATCCCTTCATGCTTGAGGCGACGTTATGTTATCCGACGAGAATGGCAATGCCCCCGCAGCCAGCATCAACCGGCGCAGGGCCCCTTCTCTTTATGAGAGCATTTTCAAGAAGCAGCAATGGCACCGACCCTACGCGGACGCATTAATGGAAGGCGACACGGCTAAAATTCCTGGCGCCGTGAGTTGCGCCGAACAGGCAATATTTGCGCGCTTCGTCGAACTGACCGCGACCCCAGAAAACGGCGATGAAACCGCCGATTTACGGAAAGCGGTCGATGCGTTGTCAGATCTCAAGAAAGGCCTCGCAGAAGCGGAGAGTTCGGTGCGAGGCTGACCTTGTCTCGAGTGATCCGGATTGCGGAAAAAAACAAGCACGCCGCATCATACGAGAACCACTCTCGACGAAGCGTTCGGCCAATCTAACGTTGACCATTTTCGGTGTTCGAGCCGGCGATAGTTGCATGCCTTCGCGGTTGCGTTTCCTCGCAAATCACCGTGTCACATGTCGTGACCAGAGAGACAGCACGCCACAACCGGTGTGCTCATGCATCACGGCTTAGGCTTTTCGAGAGCAAATTAAACGATTCGGCGGAAACCGGTGTCCGAAATCGCACAGCCTGCCGCGCATACGAATGTCATGCTGCAGGCATGGTGCGCATAAACCCCAAGATCGATGCCGCGACGCTAGCCAGCGTGAAGAAGGAAATGGCGCAGCCGCGTGTTGCGGCGTCGGTACGAATTTCAGAGCCGCGCGGCGTCCGCTTGCCCGGAATCATTGACAAGATCATTCCTGCAGTTGGCGGCAAGCAACCGGAGAAAGCGCAGATCGCTGTCCGAGTCCCCGTGAATTTGTATCGAGAGCTTCGGATCGAAAATACCCTGCAAAATGACGTTGGTGATGCTGTGAGTCTGAAACTCGGCTCTCGAGTGAAAGTGATCAACGAAGCCAAATCGCCGGCAAAGAAATGAGAAAACGAAGTTCCGATTGGGCACTTTATAGACATAGCATACCAGCGCGACTGGGGTAGAAACGCTGAGAACGACAACTCGGTCGCGCCCTTCATACGAGGCAATGCGGCCGCAACAGAATTTACGTCAGGGGGGATTCGATGCTCTTACTCATTATAGTTTTGCTTTTGCTGTTCGGCGGCGGCGGCGGTTACTACGGGTATTCTCGGTGGGGCACAAACGGTGGTTTAGGTATCGTCGGGACGGTCGTGGTGATCGCTCTGCTGTTGTACTTTCTCGGCGTGATTCACTAGGCGCGCCGTGCTTTGGCGCTTACGATGTCGCCTGGAGACGGCGCGAGGGCGCTTCCGAAACGCGCACACGCGGACGGCCGCATGCCGCTTCTCGAGCGTTGCGTGGGCTCCTAGTTTCTTAGAAGCCCGGAGAACTTAGTCGCCATCGACCGTCCCAAGGGTTCAGGATATTCAGAGGCGTCCCAGGCCTCGCCGCTAACACGGTCTGCGAATCCCGTACAAAGGTCGAGAGCTTGTTCGATTTCACACTCGCTGCATTCTTCCGCAATTTCTCTCAGTGTTTCCGCTAGCTTCATCAGATGATCCATTACGTTCCCCCTGACTGGGCCCAGCTCGCGCCAGACGCCCGGCCTTCGGTTTCTATAGGCGCGCTGGCAGCCTGATGCCCCCCGGTAGACCTCGGCCACACGCTGATGCGGTCGCCTGTCCTAGAATTGAAAATAACGAATTCGGCTGCGTCATTTTTACGAGCACGAATTTGGGAATTTGCGTCTTCCATGGAAGAGGCAGTGCCAACCCAGAGCAATCCAGTTTTGCCTTTTCTTAGAATGTCGAGATAGGAAACCACAATTCCCTCCATCGACCAGAGTCCTCACTCGAGGTCTAAACACAGAAGGCAAGGCAAGTGTAGACGGTAGAAATGTATCTCACGAGTCCGCGGAGGGCTGTGCAAAAGTGAACAGTCTGATCCTTTATCTCGCTGTTGGGTTCTCGTCGTCCAATCGGGCATCGAAAATTCAAGTTCTTACAAGCGATAAGTGACTCTTATTGCACAGTGCCATGACGGCTTCGATGCTACGCTGTTCCAGTCACAAAACATGACGCGGCCGTTCATATAACGCCCGCAAATATCAGGAACATCTTGGCGCGAGTGTGGCAGGCCAGGGCTCAGCCAGAACCGGGAATGGGAGGGCGTTTTGAACAACCTAAAATCGTCTGCAGAGGCGGGCCGCATGAACGGCGCTGTACTTGTTGAGAGCGTAGCGGATGTTCTCGAACGGGAACTCCCGCACATCATTGCCGACTGGCTTGCCCGCGTCGAAAAAGAACCGGAGCTAATGAAAATCCCGCTGAGCTATGAAGACCGTACCGGCCATCTGCCGCAACTCCTGAGGGACGTAATTGCGCGGTTGCGCTTGGATGCGGGGACCAAGGCTCCGATTTCATTGGCGGCAGCCGCCCACGGAGATTTGCGCCATCGCCAGGGATACACCGTGGCGCTATCGGTCGAAGAGTCTCGCCTGCTACAGGTAAGCATTTTCTCCATGCTGCACAAAAATATAAAAAACCTGGAATTCGACTTATTGCTTCCCGACATTGTAACGGTCGCCGACGAAGTGGACGCGCAATTGAAGCAGCAAATGCTGCGCTTCATGGCGGCGGCCACCCCCGCGCCACCGAAGCCCCATTAACTCTCGGATGAAAAGGTTAATGAATGGCAAGCCCGACCCCTGGAATTACCATCCCCGATGCTGCGAGAGCGAGAACGGCCGACGAGTGCGTCCTGCTCATCGAAGGCTCCGCGCACGATGCCGCGAGCATTTTGGATGAATTGGCTTCGGAACCGCAGGAACCATTCCGCGTAGAGTGGGTAACCCAGCTTTCCAGCGGACTTGAGCGGCTTGGGAGAGGCGGGGTTGGCGTCGTGGTGCTGGACTTGACCTTGCCCGACAGCCGCGGCGTCGTAACCTTTGACACGTTTTTTCAGGCTGCGCCGCTGGTGCCGATACTCATTGTTACCGACAGCGACGCGGAAGAAATGGCCATGAAAGCTGTGCAGCGCGGAGCCCGGGATTATTTGCGAAAGGATCAAGTCGACGGTTCCCGATTGCGGCTTGCGGTACGAGCCATGATGGACCGGCGCGCGGCAGCGGCGGTGTTGCTTGAGAATACCGTTGCCAACGTTACGCTCGATTCCATCGGAGAGGCCGTACTCCGAACGGATTTCCGCGGCAAAGTGATGTATCTAAATCGCATCGCGGAGAAGATGACTGGTTGGAGTCGGGAAGAAGCGCTGGGCCGCCCGGTTACCGAGGTGCTTCGCATCACCAACGGTATGGGGGGCGCTGGATCGAGCGATAGTTCGAAAACGGCGCCCCGGGAGGAAGAAGCCACGCCTGTGGCCAGTGGCATGAACTGTGTTCTTATACGACGAGACGGATCCGAGTGCGGCATCGAAAACAAAGTGACCGTGCTCCACGATGCGGATGGGAATATTGCCGGTTCCGTGTTGGCCTTCCACGACGTGAGCGCGGCGCGAGCCACCTCGCGCGAAATGTCGCATTTGGCGCAACACGATTACCTCACGGGTTTGCCAAACCGCATGCTGTTCAACGACCGGCTGGGACAGGCGATCTCCCTCGCGGAACGCCAAAGCAAACAGCTGGCGGTGATGTTTGTCGATTTGGATCATTTCAAGAAAATCAACGATTCGCTGGGTCACGCGGTGGGTGACGCGTTGCTGCAGTCGGTAGCCGGGCGATTACTTGCGTGTGTGCGGCGTACGGATACCGTGAGCCGGCTGGGCGGCGACGAATTCTTGATATTGCTCTCGCAACTCGAGCATGGCGAGGACGCTGCCGTCAGTGCACGCAAGATTCTTCGCGCGTTGGCTGCGCCCCACATCATCGATGGCAAGAGCATTGACATGAACGTGTGCGTAGGCCTCAGTACCTATCCCTGCGACGGACCAGACGCGGAAAGCTTGATAAGTAAAGCGGACATCGCCATGTACGAAGCCAAGCAAGGCGGCCGGAACACCTTCCGGTTTTTCCAGCGCCGCATGCACGCGCGTCTTGCCGAACGGCAATCGTTTGAAGCAGATTTGCGATGCGCGCTCGGGCGCAACGAATTTCTGTTGCACTATCAGCCCAAATATAATCTGCAGACCGGGCAGATCACCGGAATGGAGGCGTTGCTGCGCTGGAAACACTCGAAGCGGGGTATGGTGTCTCCCGCAGAGTTCGTGCCCATAGCGGAAGAATGCGGCCTGATCATCCCGATCGGAAGGTGGGTCCTATTGGAAGCTTGCAAACAGTGCCGAGCCTGGCGCGACGCGGGGATGGGTGTTGTTCCGGTAGCGGTAAATGTTTCTACCGCGGAATTCGCCGACAGGGATTTCCTTTCCGGCGTTCGCGCCGCGTTGATAGCCACGGGAGTCGAACCACTGAACCTCGAACTAGAGCTCACGGAAAGCGTACTGCTGCATGACGCGGAATCGGCGGTGACGATCATGGCCGCGTTGAAAGCCATGGGAGTGCAGTTGGCGATCGATGACTTTGGGACGGGTTATTCGAGTTTTACCTATCTGCGGCGGTTCCCGTCGGACGCCCTGAAGCTGCATCAATCCTTCGTACAGGAGATCACCTCGAACCGCAATGATGCCATGATTGTCAGCGCGATGATCAATATCGGCAGAAGCCTGAAGCAGCGGGTGATCGCGGAAGGAGTCGAGACTCTTGCGCAACTCAGTTTTCTACAGCATCACGGCTGCGGCGAGGGGCAAGGCTATTTTTTCAGCCGTCCCGTAGTCGCCGAGCAGGCGGCAAACTTGCTCAAGGCCGGCGTCTCGGAGAGTGTCTTTTCTTAGCCGCGAGCAACGCGCAACCCCAAAGCTCGACGGCGCTTCGATTCAGCTGACGCTCCCGGACGCGTTCGCGGCTGTTGCCGGGCTGCGCGCCGTAAAACCCAGGACCGCCTGTTTCAGTTGCGAATCCACTTCGTCCGCGATGGTGATCACGTCGAGCAACACCGTGCTGAAATCCACAGTTTCCAGATTGTTCTGCAAGGTGCCTAAAATACTCATTTGCAAGATGCGCGACTCTTCGACGACCATCGCGATCGTGTAGCCCTGCTTCTGGCGCAAAACCCCGTGCTCGCGTGCGCTGCTGGAAACGACGGCTTTTGTTTCGGCAGGGACCCGCAAGCGGCGGATGAGGTCCGCCAAGACGAGCGGAAGATAGCCGGTGCGCTCGAGGAGGCTCAGAGGGATGGCGGCGAGTTCCTCATTCCTCTCGATGAGGGACAGCCAGTTCCGGACGGTTGAATCGACATCACGGTCCAGAATCGCAGATACCCGCTCCTTGTTCATCGTCGTCCAGGCTTTGGGATTTGAGACCTTTGCGCCCTACCAAAGGGCTTTTTAAGAATTTCGTCGGCCGGCAAAAGAATCGGGGCCACGGCCTCCTGCGTCACCGGGCGGCCGCTCTGTACGAGTGTTGTCGCGTCCGGGTGCCTGGGATCTTCGTCTGCGCTAGCGGCGGGTACCATCTCAAACCCGCGTCTTTTTAAAACTTCTTCAAACGCCGCTCGGATGCCGTCGTTGCCCTCGACCGAGAGAACGCGATTCTTCTTCATCAAAGAATTCCCCTCGATAGAATAGGGCATCAAAGAGTCGACAAACTGTCCTATTTCATACATAGGTACTTTTTTAAATCGGATACAAATGGCGGAGGAAACGAAACGCAACCAGCGATGCCGCGCGCCACTTGGAGAAAACTGGGACGGCAGGGAATGGCAGATTGTGCGAAACGGTACAGCGCGGATTGCGCCTGGATGCCATGCTGCCTTCGGCCCGCCAGACCTCCAGGATCGGGAGCGTGCCGAAAAAAAAGGCGAACGGAAGAAACATCGCGCCTGCATTTATCGGTGTAGGACGGCTCACGGTGTTTAGCCGCGTAAATCGCTCCGCACCTCAGGAAGGGACGCGGCAGCCTACTCGAAACCCTCAGCCAAGTTATGAACTACACCACCAAGGTTCCTCCTCATTGGACGAGTCAGGACGCGGCGAAAGCTCCCTCACTCATACGATCTACTCTCTCCTTGCTCTGGAGTCCGATCAACGGCTTCCTCGAGTGGTTCGGAGAGCTCGGCGTTTTTGTGTGGCGGGTGATGCGGTCGGCGGTGAAACGTCCCTTTGAAGGCCGCGAACTGATTCGACAGCTCGACGAGGTAGGTTCCAAATCGTTGCCGCTGGTGGCGCTGGCGGGAGCCGCCATCGGTGCGGTCCTCGCTTTGGAAAGCCGTTACAGCTTAGTTCGATTCGGCGCCAAGTCCATGCTTCCCGCGGCAATCGTGTTCTCCATCATTCACGAGACCGGTCCCGTCGTGACTGGCCTGGTTGTCAGCGGCCGGGTAGGGGCCGGGATCGGCGCGGAATTAGGGTCGATGAAGGTAACCGAGCAGATCGATGCCATCGAGGCCTCCGGCGTGAATCCCTACAAGCTGCTGGCCTTCACCCGCATCCTGGCTTGCATCGTGATGCTGCCGCTGCTAACCCTGGCTGCCGATTTCTGCGGTGTGGCCACCGGTTGGATTGCCGACACTCTCGTCGAGCCGGTTGCCTTTCACAAATTCCTCTTTGCGGGTTTTGGTGGCACCAGCTTCAGCGACTTTCTGGCGCCGACCTTCAGAACCATGGTGTTCGGCCTGATCATCGGCGTGATTGCGTGCTTTCAGGGAATGCGCAGCCAGGGTGGCACCGAGGGCGTGGGCCGTTCCGCAACGAGCTCCGTGGTCCTGTCGTCCCTCTTTGTGATTGTGGCCGATGTGGTCTTAGTGAAACTGATCTTGGTGTTCTTTCCATGACGCTCGTTGACCAGGCAGTCGCGCTCCGCGCAACAGAGAGTGGCGCCAATCGCGCGGGTGAAAATGGCGCGCGAAACGATGCCAGTGCTGTGGTCGTGCTGCGGGGCTTGTACAAGTCCTTCGCCGCCCAAAAGGTTTTGGACGGAATTGATCTGACGGTGGGCAGCGGTAGGACTCTGGCAGTGCTAGGTCGAAGCGGAACCGGCAAGAGCGTCCTGCTCAAACTGATCATCGGCCTTCAGAAGCCAGACTCGGGATCGATCTGCATCCACGGCCAGGAAGTCACGGCCTCCGATGTCGAATCGCTGAATGCGATCAGGAAGACGATGGGTTTTTTATTCCAGCACGCGGCCCTCTACGACTCACTGACTGTCGAGGAGAACGTTGCGTTCCCCTTGAGGCGTAACGTCAGAATGACCGCATCGGAACGCAAGGACCGTATCAAGGAATTGCTGGCCAGCGTGGGCATGGAAGGCGACCTTAAGAAAATGCCCAGCGATCTTTCGGGCGGCATGCAAAAGCGCGTAGGCCTCGCGCGCGCGCTGGCCCTCGAGCCCAGGATCTTGTTGCTCGACGAGCCTACCGCGGGGCTCGATCCCATCACATCTCGCGAGATCGATGAGTTGATCCTGAAGTTGCAAGAAGAACGCGACGTTGCATCGATCGTCGTCACGCACGATTTGCACAGCGCAAAGACGATTGCCGATCGAATCGTACTGCTGCACAAGGGGAGGGTGGCGATCGAAGGCACCTTCGACGAGCTCGAGAAAAGCGACGACGAATTTGTCGCGGAATTTTTCAAGCGAGATTCCTAGGAGGACACATGTCGAGAGCGGCTAGGCTGGGAGCTTTTATCATTGCTACGCTGGCGATTCTGGCGGCGGGAATCTTCATCATCGGTGACCGGCAATACCTGTTTACCTCCACCTATCGACTGCGGGCGCAGTTCAACACGGTAGTCGGGCTGGATGAGGGCGCGGAGGTCCGCGTAGGTGGGGTTCACAGCGGCAGCGTACGTCGTATCGAGTTGCCGAGCAAGCCGACCGACAAAATCACCGTGTTGATGGATCTGCAGCGCTCGACCCACGACATCATCAAACAGGACTCGGTGGCTACCATCCAGACCGAGGGCCTGCTCGGCAACGAGTATGTCTCCATATCGTTTGGATCCGGCCAAGGGTTGAATGTACGCGACGGCGACACGATTGCCAGCCAGCCTCCGCTGGCGATAGCGGACCTGATCGAAAAAACGGACGCCATTCTGGACAGCAGTCAGGAAGCCCTTGGCAACGTCACCGCGGCAACCGCTAGCCTGAAGTCCATTGGCGGCAAGATCGACAAAGGTCAGGGAACCATTGGGGCGCTGATCAACGACAAGAAAATGTATACCGAATTGGACCAGACTACCGTTGGAATGCGCGACACGGTGGTCCACGCACAAGCGGGAATCGCAGACTTCCAGGAAAACATGGAAGCGCTGAAGCAAAACTTCCTGCTTCGCGGATATTTCAAGAAACGCGGCTATGAGAATTCCAATGATTTGGTGAAAAACGAAATCGCGCGCCTGCCTGAAGGTTCGCCTATGAAATCGTTCACCTACGAGGCAAAACGCCTCTTCGGCAAAATCGACACGGCCGAACTGAAGAACCAGGGTTCACTGAGCGCCGCAGGGCAGTTTCTTGCCGGCAACGAATTCGGTATTGCGGTTGTGGTGGTCTCCACCGGCATGACAGGAGACACCCAGAAGGACCTGATACTGACGCAGGCCCGGGCCGCGGTCGTACGCGCTTACCTCGTTGCTAATTTCGGTTTTGATGATACCCAGCTCAAGACCCTCGGAACCGGCAAGAAGGCGGATGGAAACGCTGGTTCCGGCTGGGGAGGTGTCGAGATTATCGTCTATCCAGTTGGCACTGCCATCGCCTCGCTCCCATAGAGCGTCAACAGCGTTAGCGTGGATCTTGTTCGTAACCGGACCGGACAGTTCGGCATGACCTCAATTTGAGCCAGTCCCGCAGCTCACGGACGTCCCGAAACGTGTTGGAGACCAGCTTCCCGCCAGCGACGCAAAAAACGGTTGCGCTGCGTGTCAGTCGATCGATACAAACTCGTTGATCTGTGCCCGGACCGGCGATGTTCGTGCTTTTCTTGAGCCACAGCGCACTTCCGTCAGCGCATTCATGGCATTCCATGAAGCCGTATTCTAGCGCCGCGGTTTGGAATGCGAGAAGTTCTTCCATCACCGACTCCTTCCTGCTCGGCTGTGCCCGCGGAACGCAATAACACCGGCGTATTCGTCGGGCTTCGAGCTTGCCTTCGTCCGAGAGTTACTTCGCGAGTTCAGCCAACCACGGTCGACGCGAAACAAAGATCACTCCTTGCCGGCCTTCGCTGCATTGGCTGCACTCTGTGGACCGTAGGTCTTCGATTCCGGGCCCCGTGGACTCCAGTCCTCCGGCGGAAACGCTATGTGCCAAAAATTCCGCGACGGTTTCAGAAACTCAACCCCAACCTCCGGAACACCCTGAAGTCCAATCGTTTGATTCACCACCCGGCAACGCAATTCGGTCTTGGTTGTTAAGTTACGCAAAGTCAACGAATCTCCGATGACGACCGGAGTATTCAGAAGCAGCAAGGCGCCGTGGGCACTGACCGTCAAGGTCTTGGTACGTTCGCCGGCGCCGCGCTCATCGCCCTGATGGCGAAACACTTCGACGCCGAGGGTCAAACAAACTCGCTGACTCCTGCGCGGGGCGCTCGCCTTTCCGATTTGTAGGTCACCGTACGTCCTTGGATCCATACCTCGTGGTGGTTGCAATCCCTCGGCCAAACGCACGCTTACAAAAACTGGGGATGTTTTGAAGCACTGGCCGACGTGTTCTTCGCGTATTGGAACTTGGCCACGCGCAAAGTTGATGAAACGGCGGCTTGTTAACGCGGGCGCTTTCTTTCTACGTTGGCGCGGGCCAAGTCTTCTGCTCTAACATCCGGGCGGCAGTCCCAAAATGGGGCCACGCTCGAAGCGGGTGCTGCATTGGGTCATCGGAGTCAATCCGCAAGTCATTGAGCCCCGGTAGGCGCAAATGCCAGGCTTCGCATGGCCGCCTTCGATCGATCGAATTTCAATCGCTCTTGGGTCCTCCTTCGCGAGCATCGGCTCGAGGGAGGACGCGAGGGACCACGGGTGGGCTTCTCCGGTGGCGAGGCCTCTTGGGTCTTTGAACGAGGGGCGCACCTGCAGTGTAGAGGAATGGCGAATCAGCACCGCCCGCGTTGTCACACGCGCCACCTACAACGGCGTAAAAATAAACCATCACGTTATTCGTGCCATCCAGGCTGACCCCTGCCACGCCAGCGGAAGGGTTGTCTTCGCCAATGGCCGCAGATACTGCCCATTCCGTTGCGGAAATCTGAGACGCATTGGGGTCGGTGTTGGTGCCGGTGTACACATTGGCCGAGAAGCCGTTGAGAAAAAGTGTAGTGGGAACACCTTGTGGATCGAGACCCTCCGCGAACAAGTATTCTGAAGTGCCTGACTGACTCGACCTATTTGGATTAATCGTCAAAGGATTTACCGCGCCGCTTGTGGTGGCAAAGCACGGAATCCCGTTGAACGTCGGATTCGAAGCCAGGGATACCGTTCCCGCGACTTGGCCCGGCGCCGGCGGCCCGCCGAAGACGATGGTGGCCATCACCGGCGCATCAAACGCCGAGCCATTGTCGTCGCTGAAACCATCGAGCGAACCAGAAGCGGAACCCGATGAAATGGTTGGTATGAACGTTGCGACGAAGTTGCCCGGGCTCGTCTGCGTAGCCAGGCTACAAGCAGAAATATCCCCTCGCGCGTAGTAGGTTCCCGCGATGGTGGCGATGGACGCGGATGAATCGCCGGGAATTGGCGTATGGAAATTGTAAACGCCATCGTAGGTCATTGAGAAATTCGGCCCTAGGCCCATATTGTCAACGGCGATCGTGATGCGGATGGCGTTACCGCCCGTCACCGACCAAGTCGGAACGATGTTGGAGGATTCCGGGTCCACCACGCAGATGGAGTTGGTAAACGTTCCGTATGTGTAGCCCAAACCATCGTCCGTAAGAAAGGTCGAAAAGCCTCCGGGGTACAAAGACGTTTGCGCAGAGTTGTCCCCGCTCGTGTGGACTATTTCCCATCGTCCTGTTCCGGACGCTGCAATCGTGATCATATTCGTGTCCAGCGTCACGGCACCCGAGAGGGCGAAAACGCGTCCGGCAACACTCGTGCCGCTCGTGACGGTGGCGCTGACTGCCGCGAGAAGGCTTCCCGCAAAAGCTGTAGAGGTGCCAAACGTGACGGAACTGCCTACCTGCCAAAACACATTTGCGGCCTTCGCACCATTGGACAGGACGACGGAAGAATTGCTCGCCGTTGTAAGAGTACTTCCGATCTGGAAAACATAGACTCCGTTGCCGCTGAGCGTGAGATTTGCGGTCAACTGCGCGCTGGAGTCAAAACAGTACACGCCAGGCGGGAGTGTAACCGCGCCGGGACTGGTGCCGAGAATCTCGCCGCTTAAGTTGGTGCCGCATGGTTCCGCCAACAAATCGGTATAAGCAGTTTGCGCGTCAGCATGGGCCGCGACAGCGGCTGCGTCGCCCGGGTGCAGCGCTCCGCCTGTCACCGTGCCAGGCGGAAAACCCGTGATGGAAGTACCGGGGCTCACCCCCACGTCTCCGGCGACAGCGGTTGGACCCGCGTTGGTTACCGTCGAAGCGCCCAAGACTGCAAAACTCTGCGCGGAACCGAGTGGGGGCACCGACTGCGCCCAGGCTGCCCCTGTAGTCAATATGAAAATAATGAAAAATCGCTTGATGGCAGACATTCCGTGTTTTTTCCCCTTCATCGCCTTGCGAAGCGACGGAGCAAACGTTCTCTGTGGTGGCCTCGAATTCAAAACGAGATTCCCAAGCTCCAACCTATGGCTGCAATCAAATAGCCAATCTGGGAAGGGCGTAAGTCGCTGAGAATGGACGCAATCTAGATCAACGTACAAGCCGTCGTCGTTCCGACTTGAAACGTCGTGCCATAACGACCGAGAGTGGACCTCGGAAAGCTGCGTCAATCCGGTGAACTAGGAAAATGATTTTCGCGGACGCGATTCGCAACCCGGGCGGATGAGAGGCAGTCGCTTTGGGTCCTCGCGGTGCCAAGAAAAAGGGGCGGAAGAATCGCCGCCCCGACGTTCAGTAGTGAAAGCTGAGCGCTTGTCCTTTCCTTGCCCGCCGCGTTGTGCGCCAGCGCGGTACGCCTGCTTCCGGAAGGAACGACTGAAAATATAAGCCCGAAATGAGTTTCCGAAAAGGATCGCTTTAGTACCATATCGCTTTAGTACCAAGAGATCGTTCTTGCCGCTCGCGATGGAGCCAGGCGATTCCTCGCTGGTGACGCGAGCGAGCAGTGTGAGCTTGCAGCAGGACTTGTGCCGGGTTTACCGTGTCGCCGTTGCCGAAATGCTCTGGGAGTCATAGTCTTTCAGTTTTCTGTACAACGTGGTCTTTCCGATGCCCAAAATGTGCGCGGCCGCGAGTTTGTCTCCTTGCGTTTCCTTAACGACCGCGAGTATGGCTTTCCTGACAAGCGCGTCCAGCGATTGATCCTGACTCGGCATTTCTTGAAGGCCACGCTCGTCCGGCTGACTAATCGCCATCAAATCCTTGGCCCGCAAGACCGGCCCCGAGCCCAGCGCAAGCGCAGACTCAATCGCATTTTCCAGCTCACGTACATTTCCTGGCCAGCCGTAGCGCAGGAGTCTAGACCATGCACTGTGTTCGACACGATCGACAGACCTCGAACTGTTCTTGTGCTTGTCTATGAACGCGGCCACAAGAAGAGGAATATCTCCTCTTCGCTCACGAAGTGGAGGCAATTTTATTTGCACCACGTTCAGACGGTAGTACAGGTCTTCGCGAAAGGTTCCGTTTCTGACCGCTCGCTCGAGGTCACGATTCGTTGCCGCGACGATTCTAACGTCCACCGCTCTGAATCGCGTTGAGCCGACACGCCTCACTACTTTTTCTTGGATGGTCCTCAGAAGCTTGGCCTGCAGGAATGTAGGGAGTTCCCCGATCTCATCGAGGAAGAGGGTACCCCCATGCGCGGCTTCAAACATCCCCGTCCTTTGCTGGAAAGCGCCCGTGAATGCTCCCCTCTCGTGTCCAAACAATTCGGTTTCGATCAAGGAGGGCGCAAGAGCGGCGCAGTCTACCGGAACAAAGGCGTTTTTCGCACGCTTGCCCGAATAGTGGACCGAGCGGGCGACTAGCTCCTTACCGGTGCCAGTTTCACCGAGGATCAATACGGGACACTCATGTCCGCTGGCTTTATCGATCGATTCCCGAATCTCCCGCATGTTGGAAGACTCGCCAATCAAATCGGAAAACGGCATGACCGCATGCTGCCGGGGAGGAAGGGAACGCCTGATTTTTTCAAGTTTGGCGGCTTCGCTCCAGGACTCTAATTTTTGTCGGAACTCTCTTAAATCGAACGGTCGGGTAATAAAATCGATGGCCCCGAAGTTTAAGGCCGCCACGGCTGTCTCGATCGACCCATACTGCGTGACGACGACAATGCGCACCCGCGGGAAAGTGGCATGTACGTGCTGGATGAGTTCCATTCCCCGAACGAATGGAACGGTGATATCGGAGATCACTATATCCACGGACTCCCGCTGAAACACGTCGAGGGCATCACCGGGAGTTGAGGCCGTGAGCACATGGAGGCCCGCTTCGGCGGCGGCGTCGCCACAGAGCGCCGGTATCCGGGATTTATCGTCCACCAGCAGGATCGTAGGGCGAAAATCCGCCGATTCGGAAAGGGTAGCCGCCAGAGCTGCTGTCATGATTGCGCCTCATAAGCTAGTACTCCATTAGATACCAAAAACCTAATCTACATTTAGAGATAATGGGATAGACTATGTCTAATCAGTTATGTAGCAATATGTTCTACCATGGGTGGTAGTTTCCGCTGGACATCACGGCCGTCTCAAAAAATGCGGGCGCGCCATTTTCGCTGGTTCCGGGTGGTGATTCGTTCCTCGAGCTCCGGGACGCAGGCTAAGAATCACGGGTTGCTGGTGTGGATGCGACGGGTAGAGCCCTTCGTTGCTTGCGCCGGTAGAGTCTGCGGTCCGCGTTGGACAAAAGGCTTTCAATGGTTTCACCGTCCTCGGGATAGGTGGCGACGCCGAAGGTGGCGCACAGTTTGGGCTCCTTCCCGTCATGGGCCAGGTTCTCGCGAACCCGCTCCGCCACGGTGGTGGCTTCGGCGGCGCTGATCTCCGGCAAAACCAGAGCGAACTCGTCTCCGCCGAAGCGCGCGGCGGTGTCGATGTCGCGACAGCTCGAGCACAAAATGTCGGCAAACCGGCAAAGCGCTCGGTTGCCTATGACGTGCCCGTGCTGATCGTTGATCCGTTTGAGGCCGTCCAGGTCAAAAAACAAAAGGGCAAACCGTCGGCTGGTGCGCTTGCTGCGCTTCAGTTCCGAATCAAGGACGTCTGCGAGGCGGCGGTAATTGGCAAGGCCTGTCAGGGGATCGCTGGCTGCCTCTAGGCGTAGGCGGTCTTCCAACTCTCGCTGTCGCGTGACGTCTTCAACGATAACCTCGAAACTTTCCAACTCGCCCTGTTCGCCGGGAACCTCTCGTCCGCTCAGGTAGACTTTGAGGGTGGTATGGTCTTTCCTCTTCCATTCCACTTCGAGAGGTCTGACAAAAGCGTCTGCGTGCGATTGCCCCAAGAGTCGCGCTCGCCGAGTCGGATCTTGAACCGTTTCGCAGGCAAGTCCCAGAGCTAAGAGTTCCTCGCGAGTTTCATAGCCAAGCATCTTCACCATCGCTCCGTTGACTTCCATAAATCTACCGTCACGACTACATCGGCAAATTCCATAACTTAGATTTCCGGCGAGCGCGTAATAGTGTGCCTGCGAACGTCTCAGGTCTTTTTCAGCTCGATCGCGTTGGTCACGCACCGATTTCTGGTGGAGCGCGCGATGAATGGCTATGGGGAGGTGGCCAGCGCTGTTTGCCTCAACACAATCGGCGGCGCCTTTCAGGATAAGCTCAGCGGCGGTTTCGCGTTTAAAGTCCTGAACCAGAAAAATAAGGGGGATATCCTTCTTCATCCGAGCCAGCAGCTCTTGTACTTCGGTCTGGTTCCAGCTGGGGTTGGGATATTCGGCTACAACGACATCAAACGGGACCGACCGGAGTTTTTCCGCAAACTGCCGGGGCGTTCCAGCGACGGCCGATGTGGTTGGCAGCCGCGCCCTCTTCAGTTCATTCAAGCAACCCTTAACGTCTGCTCGCGATCGATGAACAAAGAGAATTCGCACCAGATTCCGCCGGTGCTGCAAAGCGTCGTTGGTCAATCTTCGTTCATCTCGAGCCATGCTCGATGGTGATTTCGACGACATAGTTGGCCAGTTCGACCGTCGCGGAGATGCAAAATGATGGGGTAGAGACGGCAATTGCAGTGCCAAATGTCTCGTGCTTATCTATCGGAGAAGTAATTTACAAATCAATCGTTTACATAAATCGGCGCAGAAGACGATGACCAAAGCAGGTGCATCGATCCCGTTTCGGGTCGCGCGCGGCCCAAATCGGGCCTTTCTAAAGCACTTCCGGACGAATCCGCAGAGATGGCCTTCGACCATGAGCAGCAGCGGACCCCAAAACTTACACTCGTAAAGCGCCCGGTCCGGCTGGCAGGTTTGCGGCGAGCCCGCTCCAGACATCTCTCGGAATCTCAAGGAAGACGTCTATCGACTGTGGATCGAACTGCGTTCCTGAAAGTTTTCGAATGGTGTCGTACGCTTCATCAAACGACGAGGCCCGGCGATACGGTCTTTCGGAGGTCATAGCGTCGAGAGTATCCGCAATGGAAAAGATCAGCGAGCTTTGCGGAATATCTCTGCCCGTGAGGCCTTGCGGATAACCAAGTCCGTCGTGCCGCTCGTGGTGGTTGAGAACGATTTCGGCTGCGGGGGCAAGAAAGGGAATGTTCTTGATGAGGTCGAATCCTATCTGCGGGTGCCGCTGCATCACTTCTCGTTCTTCGACATCGAGAGGTCCGGGCTTGAGCAGGATCTTATCCGGAACACCGAGCTTTCCAATATCATGTAAGTAGGCTCCTCGCGCGAGATTCGACAATCGTTCGTCCCGCCAACCGCTCGCGCGGCCCAACTCCATTGCGAATAGGCAAACGCGGCGGCAGTGTCCGGCCGTCGTATGGTCGCGCAGATCCATGGCCGCACCGAGAGCCTGTAGGGTATCTTCATAGGTGCACTCAATCTGTTTCAGAGCCGAACGCACTTCCGCGGTGCGTTCGACGATCATTTCTTCGAGATGTTCGCGATAGCGTTCCACCTCCTGTTCAAGCCGGTGTTTGTACAGCGCCTTCTCAAGGCTCGCCACCACGGCGTCTTCGTGCAGCGGTTTAACAAGATAATCATCCGCGCCGAGCCGCATAGCCTCTACGGCCACCTGCACGTCATCGACGCCCGTGGTCACCAAAAACGCCAAATGTGCATAGACGCGCCGAACTTGCTCGAGCAGCTTGATTCCGCCGACACCCGGCATGGTTAGGTCAGAAATCACCGCGTCGAAGGATTCGCTTCGCAAAACCTCGAGAGCTTCGATGCCGTCGTGAGCAGTACTGCAGTGAAAGGCAGGCGGGGCGAGGATTACGGCCAGAAGTTTGCACGCCGGAACTTCGTCATCCACAATCAGCACGCGTACCGCCCGCTGTTCAGGCGGCGGTCGCTGGCCAACATCGCTTTCAGATTCCCCGCGTGGAAACCCCGCTGTCGGGGGTTCGTTCCTCACTGTAGAACCCATGGCCCGATTTTCTCTATGAAGTGGCATCCGTAGTGTCGGACGGATGCCCCCCGCGCGCTCGCGTGAACAATTCTGGCGCTGCCCGTACAAGCCGGCGCATTGGATATGATGTAGACCTGCACAATCGAACCCGCTGCGAGCTCGACCGAGCTCGAACACAGAAAGCCGTTCAGGCTCACATCCTCGGTGGTCACCATCTCTTCAAAACTGTTACCCAGACCGTCCTTTCCTTGTAGCTTCAGAGGAACCCGAAGCCGTACGCGCACCTCACTTCGCCGGACGTACTGACGCGCGGTAGCGATGTGCTCTAGGAATAACCGCAATGCATCGAAGTTGATGGGCTTTTCGAAATATCCTGCTGCGCCAAGCTGCTTGCAGTGTTCTTTCGTGTGCGCGCCCGCCTCGCCACTGATAACCACTACCGGAATGGCCTGGGTATGTCCGAACGAGGTAAACGTTTGCAGCAGATCGTAGCCGGAATATTTCGGCATGCGAAGATCCAAAAGGATCGCGTCGGGCTGATTCTCAAGGGCCAGAGCTAGTCCTTGCTCCGGTTCTCCCGAGTCGATGACTTCGTAGCTGTCACTGAGCTCCACCCGCATCAGACGACGCAGTGCCTTGTCGTCATCCACAATCAACAATTTTCGCATTTTGCTGGCCCTCTAGCCGGCTAGAGTCGGCCTTGTTCCTGCTAATACAGCGACACCACTCGTGACCGGTGCCGCTTCGTTCCCGCCATCGAGCACTTCGCGGGCCTTCCGGATCAGTTCCTCTTCCGTGAAAGGCTTTTGTACGAGGTAGGTTCCAGTCTCCAGAACTCCGTGGGCCGCGATGAACGCATCGGTGTAGCCCGACATATACAGAACTTTCATTCCGCGCTGGCGGGGCAACAATTGTTCCGCGAGAGCGCGACCATTCATTCCGGGCATCACGACATCGCTCAGCAAGAGGTCAAGGTGGACTCCGGAGCGCGCCGCCACTTCCAAAGCTTCTTCCCCGCTGCCGGCGGACCAGACCCGGAATCCAGCGGCCTCAAGAAAAGTCTGCGAGAGCCGGCGTAACGGCTCGGCGTCCTCGACAAGCAGGATGGATTCGGATCCACGCAACCTCTCGCCGCCCTCGGGTTTCGGCGCTTGGACCACGGCCTCACCGTCGTGCTGCGGAAGATAGATTTCAAACGACGTGCCCTTCCCGAGAGTGCTATCCACCCAGATATATCCATTGCTTTGTTTAACAATACCGTAGACCGTGGCCAGCCCAAGCCCGGTCCCCTGGCCAACGTCCTTGGTTGTGAAAAAAGGCTCAAAGATATGCGTGAGTGTTCCGGGATCCATTCCCGTTCCCGTGTCCGTCACCGACAAAAGCACATATTTTCCGATACGAGAGCCGGGATGACTTCTCGTATAGGTCTGATCCATCTCCACGTTGGCGGTCAGGATTTTCAATTTTCCGCCGACCGGCATCGCATCACGGGAGTTGACCGCCAGGTTCATGATCACTTGTTCGATCTGACTTGGATCCGCTTTCACGCTTTGTAGTGCGGGTTCGAGAGCGAATGACACTTGGATATCCTCCCCGAGGAGGCGGGGAAGCATGCTTTCCATATCCAAGGCCAGGGAATTGAGGCTTAGCACGACGGGCGTCAAGACCTGTTGCCGGCTGAACGCCAGCAACTGCTTCGTCAAGGACGCCGCTCGCTGCCCGGCCTTCTCGATTTCCGACGCATGCTCGCAAAGCGGCGCATTTCTTTCTTTCAGGGCCTTCTGCAATACTCTGCTGTAACCGATGATCACTCCCAGGTGATTGTTGAAATCGTGTGCGATACCGCCAGACAAACGGCCAATCGCTTCCATCTTCTGCGCCATTCTGAGTTGCTTCTCAAGCACCCGCTTTTCGGTCACGTCTTCGGCAAACACTTCGAAATACGCTGGCAAGTCGTTTTCTCCGTCGACCCGGCGCCCTGAACACCGCAACGTAATCGGCGTGCCGTCCAGCCTCTTCCATTCAATCTCGGCGTCTTTCATTTCTTCTGAGCGCATGAGCAACTCGGTTAGACGCTGGTATTCCGCTGCGTGCAGGAAAATATCGGTTGGCAAATCCTTTCCTTGCCGCTGCTGCGCCGAATCATAGCCAAGCATTTTCCGCATGGCCGGGTTGGTTTGTAGAAATTGTCCGCTGAGGCTTGCGCGGTAAATCCCATAAGGTGCGTGTTCCACTACGGAACGAAAATCCGCTTCCGAACGCCGCAACGCTTCTTCCGCTGTCTTACGTTCGGTAATGTTCCGGTTGACGATCAGCAGCTTTTCCGACTTTCCTTCCGAGTCGAGGATCACGTTCGATGTGGACTCGACAAAGAGCCACGTGCCATTTTTGTGGCGCAGCCGGTACTCTAGCGTTTTTCCAACGCCCGAGCGTTGCGCTTCCGCGGCCGCGTTCGCGACGCGCTCGCGGTCTTCCGGATGGATCTGTTCCGCACTCGACGAGGTCCGCAATTCCTCAGCCGAATACCCGAGCACTCTTTCATGCGACGCGCTATTGAAAAGTTGGTTCCCGTCCATGTCTACCACCGCGATCATGTCGGCCGCGTTTTCACTGATCAGGTTAAACAGTTCCTCGCGTTCTACCAGGCGACGGCGGATGCGGTAAATGAGTAGGTGCTGATAAATGGTGTACAAATCAAACAGGAAGACTAAGCCAATCAAACCGCGTAACACCGGCGGCATGACGTTTATCGCGCGGAACTCCTGATTGATGTGTCCGGGCAGAAGAAATGACGCCAGGCCCATGGTCAGCAGGAGCGAAATGACGCCTGCTACCGCCCACAGCCACCACTCCCGCCGTTCAAGTCGCCGGAAGTCGGAGCGAATTTTGTTTGCTTGGGTCGTCTTGCCCTGATTTTTTGCTCGATGCATCTCGACCAGCCCCTCAACGTCGACGCCGCGGCAAGAGCGCTGCGTCTCTTTATGGCCGAACGGTCTCGTTCCTCAGACCTTCCCAATCGCTCCTGCACGACCAACGCCAAACGTCCCCCGCCTCTCTTGGCAGATTTAAGCCAGCACCACAGACGAGAGCACGGCTGACACGCGATGTACGATTCCTCTTTTGGGACGCGCGGCAGCAGATTTGACTGTTTCGGAACGCGTTCCTGATAAAACTTCCGGGGCGCGCCGGCTCTGAATCTCGATCATCTCGAGCGGTTCCGAGGGTGACGGAAACCCTCGTGTGAGGGTGGGAGGGGGTTGAATGGCACGCGACTGTGCCGCCCCCGGCTTGCTGCTCGAATTGCGGCTTCTCGGGAAACTGACACTCCTTGCGTTTCCGCAACGCGACCGAACCTTGAATGGGCGTCGAGGTCTTCGTTCCGTTCCCCTGGCCCCCTCCGCGTAAAATTGGTGGCAATGGCGGCCCGCTCCGCAGCGGTCTTTGCTCGTATTGCTTCGCTCCTAGCCGTGCTCCATTTGAAAGTATTTTTTTGCTCTCGAGGCAAGGCGAGCGGTACACGGGACGGACTGGGTCGCGGGTTCAGCCAATGACCGGACGCTGGCTAGCAAGGAAAGAATCGAGGGAGATCATCGGTCGGGCGGGAGGATCATATTTTTTTCTGCTTGACAATAGTTTGTTTGATGTATGAAATCGATTTCACACACGTTGAGGATGATTTGATGGTTGGGGCGTATCGCCGCGAAGCCATACGCAGTGACGCCAGGATTTTTTGGTGCGTAGTTCACCGGGCCGCCGTCGAGGGCGCCCGGGAATTCCATGCGGGGCTGGAGAAACTATGCGCACCAAGCTGCTCAAGACAAACAATTTAGTGAGCAAGTCCATCAAAGCGTTGGCGGTTAGCGCGGTGATTTTGCTTTGTGGCCTGGGAGCGAGTGCGCAGTCAGAGAATGGAAGCATTGCAGGAACCGTGCTCGATGGCTCGGGGAGCGTGGTCGCCGGGGCGGAGATTTCCGCTCGAGGCGCGGACACCGGGTCGGTGTATACGGCGACCAGCGGGCCGACCGGCGGGTACCTGATTCACGATGTGCTGGTCGGTTCGTACAATGTGACGGTGAATGCCCCATTATTTAAGACCGCAGTAAAGACTGGGGTCATCGTTCAAATTAACACCATCAGTACGCTGGACTTCGCGATGGAGTTGGGCGATGTGAAAGATACGGTGACGGTGATCGCCGATGCGCCGTCGCTGCAAGCGTCCGACGCTGAAATTGGCACAGTGGTGGACAAGAAGCAAATTGAAGAGTTGCCGTTATCGCTGGCGGCGAGCGGGCAAAGTTTTCTGCGCTCAGCGTCGGCCTTTGCGTTTTTGACGCCGGGGACGGCGGGACCGGGTACCAACAGCGACAACTCGCCCAACGGCACGTTCGAATCGAAGATCACCGGTGGCCAGAATTTCGGATCCGAAGTGTTGATCGACGGCGCGAGCATCTATAATCAGGCGAGCGGAGCGGCGCTCGATCAATCTTCGCCCGGAGTCGAGGCGCTCGACGAATTTAAGGTGGCGACATCGACGTTGCCAGCGGAATTTGGGCGTACCTCTGGAGGCGTGGAGAGTTTCACGACGCGCTCCGGAAAAAACACCTATCACGGTACAGCATTTGATCTGTTTCGCAACGAAGATCTCGACGCAAAGTCTTGGGCCGAAAATTTCAACCAGCAACCGAAGGGCCGAGATCGGCAGAACGATTATGGAGGCAACTTTGGTGGCCCGGTTTGGATACCGAAGATATACGACGGGCACGACAAGACCTTTTTCTTTTTCTCGTGGGAGCAGTACCGCAACAATAAGGGATCGCTGGGTCTCACGACGCTGCCGACCGAAGCGGAGCGGATGGGAGATTTCTCGGCGCTGTTAACGAGCACATCCGAAGGCACCAATCCATGTGATGGTTCGACAGTCTTCTTGGGGCAGATTTTCGATCCGACAACCACCAAAACGGTCGGTGGTGTCCCCTGCCGAAAGGCGTACCCCGGAAACAAGATTACGACGATAAGTCCGGTGGCGCAGAAGGTGCTCGGGTATTTGCCGCTTCCGAATGTGGCGCCCAGCGTGGCCAACCAGAATGGGTTGATTAACAACTACGTTTTCGACGCGGTCTCCCCGCAGCGCCAAACGGTGATGACCGTGCGTATCGACGAAAATCTGGGTTCGTCGAATAAATTGTTTGTGTCCTACAGCGTCAATGACTACGACGCGTTCAACGGCAACAAGGTGCTCCCGCCGCCGCTCGACCCGAACTATAACCAGACGTACTTCACGCGGCTGGCGCGCGTAGGCTGGGACAAGATACTTTCTCCGTCGTTGCTCAATCACTTTATCGTGGGATTCAACCGCATCTACAGCACGAGCACGGGCGAGAGTGTTACAGGCGTGGACTGGGATCAGGTTCTGGGGATCGGGAATGCCAGCGGCCAAGTTTTTCCGCAATTTAATTTTAACGCCGGCGCCGAATCAATAAATTACCAAGGACTGAGCACGGCGCAAAACAACGCCGATATTCCCAACACCCTGATTGTCGCGGATAGCGTTTCCTGGGTGAAAGGGCGGCACTCGCTGCGATTCGGGTTCGAGTGGCGGTCCTATCAATTTTCGATTTTGAGCCAGGCGAACACTTCGCCTGCGTATACGTTCGCCACCTTCGAGACGGCCTTCGCGCCGAATAATTCGCAGACTGGGGATCCGTTCGCGAGTTTTCTCGCGGGTGTTCCGAATCAAGAAAGTTTGACGGTATTTTCTGAGTACCCCCGGTGGAATCAGAATTACTACGCGGGATACGCGCAGGATGATTTCAAGTTCAGCAAGAATCTGACTTTCAATATCGGGCTGCGGTATGAAGTGGACACCCCGCGCCACGAAGCGCACGGCGCCGAATCAGTGTTTAGCCCGACCGCGCCGGATTCGAAAACGCCGGGAACGCCCGGAGCGCTCGTTTACAATTCACCAGGCGCGAACACGTACTACAAGGATCTGGGTCCGCGATTGGGGTTCGCGTATGCGCCGGAGAAGCTGCTCGGACTATTCCCGAACACCGTGTTGCGCGGGGGATACGGCATCTACTACTCGGCGCTGTTTTACTCGGACTTTGGGGGCTCGCTGTTCAGCGGCGCCTCGGCAAATCCAGTTTTCACCTCGGCCGACAATTTTACGCCCGTGCAGTCCCCGGATGCCGGGTTCCCGACCTACACAGCCCCGTCGAATAACCAGGATCCGACGGTATTAACCGGAGGCAGTTCGGCCAATTATGTCGCTCCGGATTATGGCCGGCCAGGCATGACGCAGAATTGGAGCCTGGAGGTACAACACCAACTGGCAACCGATCTGATTTTGAGTGTGGGGTATGTCGGAACGCATGCCACCCGGTTGCGCTCGAACCTGGCGCAAGTCAATAGCATTAATCCGAAGTATCTCCCGCTCGGTACGGCGCTCGGGGACGGGGTCACCACCGCCGCGGGGCAAGCCACCCTAGCTTCTCTCGGGGTGACTGTCCCAAGTTGGTTCGAACCACTCTACGCCGGGACTGGCAATGACACCGTGGGACAACTCCTCCGGCCATTTCCCAACTATCTGTCGATAGGGACCAGTTGCTGCCTCGAAAATCTGGGACAGTCCACGTTCAATGCGCTGGAGGTGAAACTCGAGCGACGCTTTCACAACGGACTCAATCTTTTGGCTTCGTATACGTATGCCAAGACGCTGACGGACGCCGACAGTTCGTACCCGGTGTTTACGGGATTTAACTCGAGCGTTTTCGGGGCGCAAAATCCCTACAACCTGCGCGCTGAGAAAGCGGTGAGCTACCAGGACGTACCGCATACCGTGGTCATCAGTTATTTGTATGAGCTCCCGGTAGGCCCTGGAAAGGCGCATCTGAGCAGCGGGGTGGCCAGCAAGGTTCTGGGCGGCTGGCAGGTCGGCGGGGTGCAGAGGTATCAGAGCGGGACTCCGGTGGTGTTTAACGAGTTTGCGACGACTCCGCCGGGGAGCCTTACCGGAGGGAATTATCGTTTCAGCCGGGTTCCCGGGCAGCCGCTGCTCGCTCCGAACCACGCTTCGTTTGTGCCGCTCGCCGGAAACAGCGGATGCACAGAAGATCCGAATACGGGATTGTTCTCGTCGAACAGCAACAACAACTATTTTAATTGTGCGGCGTTTATGGATCCGAATGCGCCCGGACTGGTGGCGAAGCAAGGCTACACATTCGGGAATCTGCCGACGGTGGATGGTTCGATCCGGAGTCCGAACTATTACAGCGAAGACTTTTCGATATTGAAACGCACGGTGATCCATGAAAGTAATTCGCTGATATTTAAGGTAGACATACCGAATGCTTTCAATAGACATATTTTTGCGGGGTTGGATGGAAATCCGACGAGTTCGACGTTCGGAGTGGCTGGCGGGAGTGGCCGCAACTCAAACAGCTTCCGGCGGGCGATACAGTTGACGTTGCGGTACCAGTTTTAGGGGCGTCGAGACTTGTGAACCTGGCTGGTGGGCGGGCGGTGTTGATGCTCGGCTGCCAGCCAGTTTTTGTTGGGCTGCTCGGGTGAAGGTAGCTCATGGCGTGAGAGCGAAATGGAGTATCCTGAACACCCACGAGGGCTTTGGAATTTTTAGGGCTTGAAATGCGCATCGGGCGGATCTTTCCATTTATTTTTTATGCATGGCTGTGCGGCGGATGGCTGATTTTTGACGCTCCTCGGATAGCCGCTCAGGAATCGGCCGCGGTGACCGCCAGATTCCAGGAAGGAACCGCCGCGATGCGCGCGGGCGATCTGGACGCCGCGGGTGCGGCATTTGAAAGCGTGGCGCACGACGCGCCGCGATTTGCGGAGGCGTATTTTGATCTGGGACTCGTGCGGCAGCAGCAAGGGCGAAATGGCGAGGCCATTCCGGCGCTCGAACATGCGCTGCTTTTGAAGCCGACGCTGCGCGGCGCGAACCTATTTTTGGGAATCGCACACTACCAGCTAGCGCAGAATGACGCAGCGATCGTCGCGCTGCAGCGTGAAGTGAAGCTCAACCCGAACGACCCGAAAGCGTGGATGTGGCTGGGAGTTTCGGAATTGGCCGCGGAAAAAGCGGATGACGCCGTGGTGGCGCTCGACAAGGCCGCCGCGCTGGCTCCGGAGGACGTCGATATTTTGTACCACCGCGGCCGTGCCCATTTGCTGGTGTCGAAGAGCAGTTATACGCGGATGTTCAAGGCGGACCCGCATTCCTGGCGAGTGCATGAAGTTTTGGCGCAAGCGGATGCGGAATCGGAGCATCACGCGGATGCCATCTCGGAATTTCTGGCGGCGATCAAGCTGGCTCCGACAGAGCCGGGATTACACGAAGAGCTCGGTTCGGAGTACCGGAACGATGGAAAAATGGCGGAAGCCGAAGCCGCATTCAAGGCCGAGCTGGACCTCAATCCCACAAATTATCTGGCGCGCTACAAGTTGGGCGCACTGGCAGTCGAAAGCGGCGACGGAGCGCGCGGTAAAGAATTGATTGAAGCGGCACTGAAGCAAAAGCCGGAGCTGCTGAACGCGGACTACAATTTGGGGCGCGCGGAAATGCAGGTGGGCGATGATGCCGCTGCGGCGGTACTCTTGAAGCGCGCCACCACCAGCAGCTCCGAGCCGGAAGTTGTTCAGCAGGCGTGGTATCAGCTGGCTATTGTGTATCGCCGGCTCCACCAAACGCCCGAAGCGCAGCAAGCCATGGCTATCTTCCAAAAGTTGAAAGAAGAAGACGCCGCCAAGTCGCAAAATTCCCTGAAGAAATTTCAAAACGAACAGGAACCGAATGCCGCTGCGCCGACGCCCGCCACACCGAACTGAATTGCTGTGCCGGGCGAACGTCGTGATGATGGCATTGGTCTTAGCGTTAGGGCCGGCGTGTCTTGCCCAGAACGCCGGAAAATTTGTGGATATCACCGAAGCGAGTGGCGTGCATTTTCGCCACATGGCCTCGCACACCTCACGAAAATACTTGCCGGAAACGATGGGAGCGGGCGTAGCTCTCTTTGATTACGACAACGACGGGCGGCTAGATATTTTTTTAGTGAATGGAGCGCCGCTGGGAGATCCAACGGCGAAAGGCACGATTCCACAAAAGACCGGGCCGCAGTATTGGAACCGGCTGTATCACCAGAAGGCGGACGGCACGTTCGAAGATGTTACGGAAAAAGCGGGATTGCAGGGCGTGGGATATGGAATGGGCGTGGCTGTGGGGGACTACGATAACGACGGATTTGAAGATCTCTATGTGACGGCGTATGGCGGAAACAAGCTGTATCACAACAATGGGGACGGTACGTTTACGGATGTTACGGAGAAATCTGGGACCGGAGGGGGTGGCTGGTCGACGAGCGCGGCGTGGGTGGACCTCGATCAGGACGGCCTGCTCGATTTGGTGGTGCTGCGGTACGTGGAGTGGGATTTCGATGAAATCTGGTGCGGAGAGCACAAAGAAGGAATGCGCGCGTACTGCCATCCCGATTATTTCAAGCCCATTGCGCCGCTGGTTTATCACAATGATGGCAACGGCCATTTCACGGAGGTTGCCGCGAAGATCGGAATGGGAAAACCGGGAAAAGGCTTGGGAGTAGCGCTGGGAGATTACGATCGCGACGGGCGCACGGATATTTTTGTCGCAAATGATTCGATGGTGGAATTTTTGTACCGAAATAAGGGAAACGGAACTTTTGAGGATACCGGCCTGTTTGCACAAGTGGCGGTGGACGGGGACGGACGGACGTATGCGGGAATGGGAGTGGATTTTGCGGACTACAACAATGATGGATTACCGGACCTGGTGATTACGGATTTGGCGAATCAACGGTACGCGCTATACAAAAATGAAGGCGATGGCAGTTTCAGTTACGCGAGCTACGCAACGGGGATCGGGCGTATGACGATTGGGCATTCTGGCTGGGGCGTGCGATTTTTGGATTATGACAATGATGGCTGGAAAGATCTGCTGATCATGCAGGGGCACGACCTGGACACCATTGAGAACTCGTCGCCAAGTTTGCACTATCGCGAGCCGATGCTGCTGGCGCGAAATACGGGGAAGGAATTTGTGGATGTGTCGAGTGATTCTGGAACGGTTTTTCAGCAAGCTTGGGTGGGCCGGGGACTGGCGATTGGAGATTTGGACAACGATGGGCGGGTGGATGCCGTGGTAACGACGAACGGCGGGCCGGCTTACGTGTTGCACAATGAAACGGCGATGACCCATCACTGGCTGATCCTGCGCCTGGTCGGGCATCGGAGCAATCGCGATGCCATCGGGGCGGAAGTGAAAATTCTGACGAAGCAAGGGATGCAAATGGCGACGGTGAGCACGGCGGGGAGTTATTTGTCGTCAAGCGACAAGCGGGTACATTTTGGATTGGGAGGCGAGAAGACGGTGCAGAGTATCGAAATTCGGTGGCCGAGCGGGATGGTCCAGACAATAGGCAATGTGGCGGGGGATCAGATTTTGCAGATTGATGAGGCGGTTGGTCAGGCGGGGAAATAACGGGTGCGCAGATTCCATTACGGCGACGACTGGCGATGAGGAACGAGACGATGAGGGGCGCGATTTTTGGTTGGATGCGCCGCGGAGCGCTGGTTTTGTGCACAGCGCTTTTCTCGATTTTCTTTGCGGCGGAGTCGCGATGTCAGGAGACGCCGGGCGCGAAGCCGCAACGCCCCGAGCCGTCGACGCCTTCTGGCGTGATGACCGGGGGGATTTATGCTCCGGTGAAAGATGCGAAGATGCGGCCGATAACGGCAGGCGGATTTGTGGACGGAGCGCCGGTTGTTTTTGAAGATGTCACGAAAGGATCGGGGCTAGACAAGTTTCGCCATCGATCCGGGACGCGCGAGAAAAAAACGATTATTGAGACGCCAGGATCGGGGGTGGCGCTGATCGACTATGACAACGATGGGTGGCTGGATATTTATTTGTTGAATGGCTCGACGATCGCGGCGCTGAAAGGGGAGGAAGCAGCCCCGCGCGCTATGCTGTTGCACAACAATCACGACGGAACGTTTACGGATGTAACGGAGAAAGCGGGAGTAGCGAACGAACGGTGGGGATTTGGAGTGGCGGTCGGGGATTACGATAACGATGGATGGCCGGATATCTATGTGGCGAATTACGGAAAGAACCGGCTCTATCACAACAATCACGATGGAACGTTTACCGACGTGGCGGGGAAGGCGGGAGTGGCGTTGGGCGGTTGGTCCACGGGGCCGACCTGGGGCGATTACGATCATGATGGGCGGTTGGACCTGTTTGTGCCGGGTTACGTGAAATTTGACCCGGAGCATCCGCCGATCGCCGGGAAAAACGGGATCCCCAAGAATTTTTGCGATTTTCGGGGAGTGAATGTGATGTGCGGGCCGCGCGGATTGCCTGGAGAGCGCGATCACTTATTTCACAACAATGGAGACGGGACGTTTACGGACGTAAGTGTGAAAGCCGGAGTTGCCGATGACAAGGGCTACTATGGATTTGCGTCGGTATTTGTCGATGTAGATGACGATGGTTGGGTGGATTTGGCGGTGGCGAATGACTCGACGCCGAATTATCTGTATCACAACCGGCATGACGGGACGTTCGAAGATGTGAGCTATCTTTCGGGGTTTGCGTTGAGCGAGGACGGGCGCGAGCAGGCGTCGATGGGTATCGCGGTGGGAGACTACAATCGCGACGGAAAAGTGGATTTTTATTTGACGTCGTTTTCGGACGATTACAACACGCTCTATCGCAATGATGGAGACGGGAATTTTACGGACGCGTCGTTTACGGCGGGAATAGCAGAGCCGACGATTCCGTTTCTCGGGTGGGGGACGGGATTTCTGGATTTCGACAACGATGGCTTGACGGATATCTTTGTGGCGAACGGGCACGTGTACCCGGGAGTCGACCAGCAGGATTGGGGAACGACGTGGGTGCAGCGGCCGCAGCTGTTTCGAAATGTCGATGGGAAGAGATTTCAGGAAGTGCCACCAGCGACGGGAAGCGGACTGGCGGATTTGTTGACGGCGCGGGGCGCGGCGTTTGGGGATCTTTTCAACGATGGGCACATCGATGTGGTGATCAACAATATGGATGCCGAGCCGACGCTGCTGCGCAACGTGGTTCGAAACGGCAATCACTGGATTGCTTTCAGGCTCGTAGGCGGGGCCAAGGGCCCGCGCGATGCGATTGGCGCAAAGGTATTTGTGACCATGGGTGGTGTGCGGCAGCGTGTGGACGTCTTTAGCGGCGGAAGTTATGGATCGAGTTCGGATCAGCGGGCGCATTTTGGACTGGGAGCAGCGCGCAGTGTGGATAAAGTGGAAATTCATTGGCCGGACGGCGCAAAGGAAGAGATTTCGGTGCCGAGTGTGGATCGCATTTACACGGTGCTAGAAGGCAAGGGCATCGGGCAGGATTAGTGGGGCACCAATTCAGGGGCGACAGGGTGCGCGGCGTTTAATTCGGTAGCACGGACGAATTCGTGCTGGGCTTTTTCGGTGAGCCCCTGTTTGCGGTAGACCTGGCCGAGGACGTAGTGGATGGCGGCCAGATTGGGAGCCAGCGTTTCGGCTTTTTCCAAGTGAAGTTGCGCGTTTTTCCAATCGTTCAATCGAAAATAAGCATTGCCGAGGCGTTCGCGTGCGCGGACTTCATCGGGCGAAACTTGCACCGCCTGCAGCAGATACATAACCGCTTGTTCGTTTTGATTTTGGCCGAGCAAGAGATTGCCGAGGTCGATGTAGGGTTCGGCAGTTTTTGAAGAGGATCCTTGTTGCCAAGAAATGGCCAGGAGGTAGGCGGCGCGCGCTTCTTCGGTGCGGCGCAAGGCTTCGAAGACCAGTCCGAGGTTGGTTTCGGCTTTGACGTGATGGGAATCGAGAGAAAGGCAGTGTTCGAAGGATTGTTGGGCGTCGGCGAAATGATTTTCGTTGTATTGCGCGCGGCCGAGGTAATACCAGGATTCAACATCCTGCGCGTTTCTGGCGATGGATGCTTTGAGCCAGTGCTCGGCGTCGGGATAGTCTTCAAGGAGCACGTAGTCGAGGGCGACGACTTTAAGTTCGGGAGCGCCGGGGTTTTTGAATTTCGCGCCAGCCGTGTATTCGGCAAGCGAGTCTTTGGGCTTGGCGGTTTTGAATAAGATGTAGCCAAGGAGAAAGTGGGCCTCCGCGGAAGAATCATTTTGTGCGAGGCACTGGCGCACGGCGATTTCAGCTTCGATGAAGGAGCCGGCTTGCGCGAGAGATTGTGCGTGGTCGAGGGAAGCAGACGGACCGCCCTCGAGAGTTTGCGAAGCCGCCTGCCGGATGTCCGCCGATGGCAGATAAATCGGGTCCCGGTCCGGAAGGTTGCCGGCGATGGTTCTTTTGGAAGTTACAAGGAGCAGGGGGAACAGCAAGATCTGAGCCGCGACCAGGGCGGAACGCAACGACCGATGGATGAATGACGATTTCATGCTGTTTTCGCGATCGCGTTGCGGCACTTATTTTTCTGCTGGCGTGAGGATGATGCTGCGATAGGCGACGTGGCCTTTTTCGCTGCCTTGAAGATAGATGGGACCGGGAAGCTCCTCGCTGCTGTCTAGAGCGCCGCCAGTGATACCGGGAATTTCGCGGTTGTCGATTACCGTTTGGCCGTTCTGCACTACCGTGATGCGACGGCCGATGAGCGTGATATCGAAGGTCTGCCATTCGCCGGATTTGCGCGGAAGTTCTGGAACTGGCGCGAGAAAACCGTAAACGCCACCCGTGTGGTGGCTAGGAGGCTCGTCGGCGGAATCGGTTTCGATTTGCACTTCGTAGCGGCCGCGAAGATAAATGCCGCTGTTCGAGACTTCACTGCATTTAAATTCGACGTGCAATTTGAGGTCTGCGAATTTGTGATCGTTGATGAGTTCAGGGCCGTTGCCGGGGGTAAGCAGGCTACCGTTTTCAACGGTCCATCGGGTGGTGCCGGGTCCGGACATTTTCCAGCCCGTAAGATCTTTTCCGTTAAAGAGCCGGATGGGCTTTCCCCATTTTGGGGTGGCGGCGCGTTTCAAACTTGGTGCGCGTTTGCCGGACCACTGCCAGGTTTTGCCGTCCGGGCCGTTGACGGTGCCGGACAAAAGATTGCCGGCGAGCGTTGCGGTGAAGACCATGTCGGCCGGGCTGGATTCCTCGTCTTTGGGTGAGACGAAGGTGAGTTGGCCGTTCGAGATTTCAATCTTTGGAAGCGGGCGTGAGTTCCCCCAGCGCCCGACCATGTCAGCGTGCAGCTGGCCGGATTCTTCGCGGAGTTCGAGCCACGAAGGGTACTCGCGGTCTGGAGATTTGAGCGTCAAATCCCAGCGACCGAGGAACGATGTCCGGGACGCTGGTGATGCAGGAGGTTCCTCGGATTTTGGGTTTTGCACATGGACGAGTGGCGCGCTCAGAAAAAAAGCGGCGGCGAAGATGCTTCGGATTGCGGAAAGTTGAATGAGCAATTTGTTCTCCTGGGTGCCACGACGCAGCGTGCAAACATTTTAGGTTTTCGTAGTGATCAAGTAGGTCGAATATTGCTGGTCGGCGATGGCAGTAAAAGGAAGCATGAGGATGGGCGCCGTCAAAGATTCGACTTGCCAAGACTGGGCGGCGGTGCGTTTGACGGCGAGCAGTTGTTGAGCGGTTACGGTTGGGGGAGCGTCCGTGATGGGGAACAGGACCAGCGGGCCGCGGAGCAATGCCACGATTTCCGGGTGTCGGGCGTCGATGGATTCGAGGCGAAAGTTGAGAGGCATCTCAAGATCGATGCGGTCGCCGTTTTTCCATTGGCGACGGATTTCCGCGAATGTGCCGGGGATTGGCGATTGCGGAATGCGGCTGCCGTTCACGGAAATTATTGTGTTTTGTGCCCACTGGGGAATGCGCAGGTGAAGGGAAAAGTCAACGGGCGTCGAGGCGGTCAGCGCAAAGCTGACGGTGCCTTCAAATGGATATTCGCTCTTTTGCGTCACAGAAAGCTGCGCACCGTCTTGCGCCCAGCGCAGCGTGGAAGGCACGAACAGATTTACGTATAGCGAATTTTGGCCGCGGAAATAAACGTTGAGGCGATAATCGGCGGCGACTTGCGGCAAAGTGCCGGAACAGCAGGGCCAGCGCGCGTTGTGGTAGACCTTGTGAGCTTGAAAATTGCAGTCGGAATAATAGAAGGCGCTGCCGTCGGCGAGAAGTGGCTTGGCGCCGAGAACGGTGTTGTACATGACGCGCTCCATACTGTCACCGTAGGTGGAATCTCGATAGACGCGAAGAAGATAGCGGGTCAATTTGAAGTGCGCGTAGGAACCGCAAGGCGTTTCAAAACTGCTGTGCGTTTTCGTGAGGCTGGCGGCGAGATCATCGCTGTCAGGGGCACGCAATTGTTCGTCCGGACCCCAGCCGCCGGTGGCGAAACTTTGCTTCGAAAGCATGGAGAAGGCGTTGGTGGCGGAACGTAAATGAGTTTCGCTGCCGAGAGTCAGGTAGGCCTGCATGGCCGAGGATAACGAATTTACGTAACTGTAAGCATGGCGGCCGGCGAGATTGTTGCGGCCTTCCGCGAGCGCAGAGTAATACTCGTCATCTAGATATTGTGTTGCGAGGGAACGATAGCGCACGCCTGCGCCGCGCTGATAGGCGATAAATAGATTTTCGGAGATGGTGTAAGACTCGTCCCAGGTATAGCCCTCGCCGGGATTTTCGCGCCATCTGCGCCCGTGTTCGATGGCTTTGCCGGGAAGGTGGGGCAACGCGGTGTTCGTAGTGTGTTCGAGAATCGAAAAAGCGTCTGGGTCGCCGGCGAACTGATGGGAATCCATGAGGCCGCAGACTAATTTATCGTAGCAATAAGCGGGGAAACGATTTTTGATGTAAAAGTCAGGGGAGATGGTTTGCGCGTAAAGGCGATTGAGGCGCAAAATTTTCTCCCGTGTGGCGGAAGAAGCTTCGATGGCGTAGGAGCGGGCGAGTGCGGAGATCCACTGGCCGAAAGTTGCGGACGGCGCGAACCCATCGATGACATTTTCCGAGTCATAATCGGGATCGTAGTGATACCAGCCGCCAAGATCCGTGCCGGGAGCCGGCTGGCCGGCCATTTGACGAAACGGTTTTAGCAAGCTGTCGTCGCTGAAATTCATGAGGATGGCGCGGGTTTCGCGGAGTTGTTTTTCGTGAGGTTCGCTCCAGAGAGTTACGTCGCGGTAGGAGAATTCCTCGAGCGGCGCGGGGCGCGGAGTCGGGTTGAGAGCTGTGGGTAATCGCGGTTGGCGGCCGAGCGCAGCGGCGCCAGCCAGAGTCGTGACTTGCACAAACGACCTGCGCGAAAGTTTGCGGCCAACGCTCATGCCTAGATTCGTTTTCGCATGGAGGGACGCGTTTGTCCAGCCAATTGCAGCTGCATCATTGTGCCGGCGCGAGGCGGATGCCGGTTGCCTGCTCGCAACATCTTATTGCGCCAAAACGAATTTTCCGCGCAAACGAATGTCGGCTGACGAGGCGCCGACAAGGATGGCGTAATCGCAGGAAGGCGCAACCCAGGAATGTTTCTGAACGTCGTAGTAGGAGAACGCGCGGCGATCGAGTTTCACGGCGACGATTTTAGATTCGCCTGGCTGCAAATTTACCTTTGCGAAACCCTTCAATTCTTTGACCGGCCTTGGAATATTGTCTTGCGGATTGCCGACGTAGATTTGCGCAATCTCCGCGCCCGCACGTGAACCTGTATTCTGAATGCGAAAGGTGACATCGATCAGCTGGCTGTCGCTGCTGGCGGTCGGCGCGATGCGGAGGTCGCTGTAACCAAAGGTCGTATAGGAGAGTCCAAAACCAAAAGGGAAGCGAAGTTTTCTGCTGCCTTTGTCGTAGCCTCGGTAGCCGACAAAAATTCCTTCGGTGTAGGCCACGTGCTTGTCATTTTTCTGGGGAAAATAGCTTAGATAGGTGGGATTGTCTTCCCAGCTGTTTTCGAAAGTGGCGGGTAATTTTCCCGATGGGCTGTAGTCGCCAAAGATGAGTTGCGCCAGGGCGCGGCCGCCTTCCTGTCCGGGATACCAAGCGTGGAGCAATGCGGGAACTTTGTCGATCCATTGCGACATGTCGACATTGCCGCCGGCGTTCAGGACGACGATGACGTTCTTATTCATGGAGGCGAGTTGCGCGATGAAGTCGTCCTGGCCTTTTGGCAGCTGGAAGGTGCGGTCAAAGCCCTCGGACTCGGTAGCGGGGCCGAAGCCCATGCACAAAATTACAGCGTCGGCGGCGGATGCCATTTTCTTCTGGGAGTCGCCAAGACGGAGGGAGGCGGTATCGATGCCGAAGCGAACCGTGGCGGTGCCGATATTCTCAAAATACTCCAGGCGAATTTTGTAGGGTTTGCCCGCGTCGAGATGTTTGACGTACGAATTCAGCGTTTCGGCATGATTTTTCCAATCGTCGATCACCAATTCGTCGTTGATATAGAGGCGGGCGCCGTCGTCGGCGGAAGTGTAAAAACGGTAGTCGTCGTCAGATTTGGGAACAAAATAACCAGTCCAGCGGGCAGAAAAATGATCAACGGGAGCGCCGTCGGCGAAACTGCCGTTGCCCCAGTGAAAGTCGACACGGCGGTCGGTCCGGACGAGACTAGGGGGGCCTTGCAGGTCCGGGTTGGCGAAATACTCGCCTTTCAGGCCGGGGTCGCCGCCCGGAGTGGTGATGAATTCGGTGGCGTTGATGACGTCGGTGAGCGGGACCGTTCCGGTCATGGTTAGCACGCGCACGTTTTTTCCCGCTGCGTCGCTGAGGCCCTCGAGGAAGCTGACGGCATGATAGGGATCGGTGAGGGAACTTCCTCCACCGCCCACGACCGCGGGATACGCGTTTGGCCCGAGCACGGCGATGACTTTTGGTTTGTTTCGATCTAACGGCAGGATGGAATTGTCATTCTTCAACAGAGCCATTCCACCGCGCGCCATTTCAAGGGAGATTTCGCTGCCGCGCTGACTGTACAGCGGGATGTTCGGATCGGTTTGATCGCGATCAAAGAACCCAAACTCCATGGCAGTGCGGAGTAGATGTCGCACCTTGTCGTTGATGGCTTGCTCTTTCACGGCGCCGCGCTCGATGGCCGGCAACAAGGTTTGCGCGTTCAAAAATGCGGCGGAAGGCATTTCGAGATCGAGGCCGTTGTTGGCCGCAGCGATGCCGTCGTGGGTGGCTTCCCAATCGCTCATGATAATTCCGCGAAATCCCCATTCGTTTCGAGCGATGGTTTCATTCAACAAGCTATTTTGCGTCATGTACACGCCGTTCAAGAGATTGTAGGCGTCCATGAGAGCACCGACGTGCGCTTCTTTAACGGATGCTTCGAAGGCGGGGAGATATATCTCCCGCATGGTCCGCTCGTCGACGTCGGAACTGTGGTCCATGCGGCCGTATTCGGCATTGTTGGCGATGAAATGTTTCGCGGTGGCGATGACGCCCTGGGATTGAATGCCTTCAATGACGTCGACGGCCATGCGCGAAGCGAGAAAGGGATCTTCGCCGAAATATTCAAAGTTGCGGCCATTGAGGGGTGAGCGATAGATATTCATGGCGGGCGCAAGAATGAAATGGACGCCGCGGGCGCGCGCGTCTTGGCCCATGGAAACGCCGAAGCGTTTGGCCAGGTCTTCGTCCCAAGAGGCGGCCAGTGCGATGCTGGCGGGATAGGCGGTGGTTGGTCCGTAGTCATGAACGCCCAGCGGGCCATCCGACATTTTGAGCGAAGTAATGCCGAGACGAGGGATCGCGCGAGTGAAAAAATCGTCTGTGCCCCCGAGGAGGGTGATTTTTTCTAGAAGCGACAATTGGGAGAGTAATTTTTCGACGCGCTGATCGATGCTTTCTTTGCCGGTGTCGGGAACTTGGGCCGAAGCCTGAAATGCGCAGAGCAAGATGAGTACGGCGGTAAGCAAGCTAAGACTCTTGTGATGGAAGGTGTATGCCAGAAGCATTTTCGTAACTCCCGGTTGACGTTTGGGTCGGTGCACGAATTCGGTAGACGTCGACAATCCGCGTCGGCAGCTGCGCGTCTCTCGAATCAAGCTAACACGAACAAGCGTTCGCTGGGATTCACTCCATGAACCTAGAGAAAAAAGGCTACGGGGGAGACCGGAAGCCGTCGCTACGCTGTGCGCGCGGGATTGCTGCGCCATCTGAACGCCAGAGTTTGAAGCTCGAATTGCGGCGCGAGCTGGCTGACCGAGAGGCACACAAGCTCGAGGCGTAGGTCAGCAGCAAGCGCTCGCGCCTAAGGTAGGATCAGATTCAAGGAGTAAATGTCGCGGCTCCCGCGATCACGCACGAGCAGGAATGAGCCATCCGGAGCCAAACCGCTCCATGCGCCATACGTTCCGGCCGCCCGAAAATTAACGGGGAACGTTTCGGTCTGGCCACTCTTCACCGCCACGCGAATCAGCGCCGGGCTTCGGCGCCAGAGCGTGTTGCAGTAAATGAATTGACTGTCGCGCGACCAGGTGGGATAGCCCACGCTCAGTGCAAGCAGCGTTTTCCATTTTTGCGTGGCCGTGTCGAACAGCACGAGGTAGTCTCGCTGGGCGAGTGCCGCCACGTAACGCCCGTCAGACGACCACTGAGGCGCATATAACCCTTGGGAGCCAGCGAGCGTAACGATGCGTTTGGTTTTCAAGTCCAGAACACGGATCTCCAGCGAATCGGCGGAAGGAGACGTAGAAACCCTCATATAGGTATAGGCGACGCTGTTGCCATCAGGGGCCCAGGTTCCCCCGACCTCCTGACTGTCCTGATCAGAAACAAGCATCTCGGGGCTACTTCCGGCAGGCGACACCAGGTAAATCTTCCACGGCTGATTCGGCTTCGAAAACGCATGAAAAAGGATCCGCTGGTCGTCCGGCGACCACGCTGGCAGAAAAGCGCGCGTCGGAGAAGTGGTGAGCTGGAGACGCTCGCTTCCGTCCGCCCGGCTCCGCCAAAGTGTGCGCTCCGGATAGGTAACGTAGGCGACCCACTTACCATCATGAGAAAACTGAACATCGTTCGCGGAGATTCCACCGAGGAACGGCTCAAACTGCATGGAGCCTTCGTTGTAACGGGTCAGCTCACCTCGACGCTGTTCCCCGATCACAAACAACTGGCTGCTATCATGGCTCGGAGTCGGGGAGAAAAAACTGAGCGGACCGGAAGTCAACCGAACGGGCTGCGGGTTCTTCGAGCCAAACCAACTGGCCGATTCTCGAATCGCCCAGATATCCGGGTTGTTCTCGTGGGTGGACTCGAAGAAGAAGTACCGGCCATCTGGCGTCCAGTTGCCGCAGCCTTCCCGCGGGAAATCACTCCAGCCGGGAAGGATGGGACGGAGTCCGCGACCGTCGCTGCCAACCTCCCAGAGACTGCTACGCTGCGGCCTGGGATCGTCCACCACAAATCGTAACCGCACTCCATCGGGTGACCACCGGACACAAGAAGCCTCCTGTGGCAGGGTAGCGAGTCTATGCACTGCGCTGCCGTCGCTGTTCGCGATATACACGTCAAGCCCATTTGTGTAAGCCACGCGGCTTCCGTCGGGCGACCACGTGGCCGAGTTGGCTTTCATTTCGTTTATCCGCCGTTTGGAATTTCCCGCAAGTGACATCACCCACAGCGAGTTTTGGCTCTCCTCGGGGTCCACGAGGAGCAGACTGGACGAGCGCGAAAACAGGTCCTCAAGAATCAGGTCGGAGCGGATGCCAGGTATCGTCGAACCATCGCCGCCTTCCACCGGCATTTGCTGAAGAGTTCCCTGGTTCTCAACTCCCTCTCTGAAATAGAGCCGCGATCCATCCGTCAAGAGCTGGTTTCTGAAAACGTTCCCCGTACGCGTCAGTTGCACAGTGCTTTTCACATGAGGTGGTGGATGGAGCCTTGAAAAGCCGACCAGACCCGCTATCAAAAGAGCCATCGCGAGACCGGTGCCGATACCAATCCTCAGGATTGCTAACCGTATGTGAGTCGGGTTGTTTTGAATAACACCTAGTTCCGTACTTGTCTCGGCCGAAGCTGCGACCGTCTGCGCTGGTTGGAGTTTTTCCGCGGGAGCGATAAAGCGATATCCGCGGCGGCCAATCGTTGCAACAAAGCGCGGGTTGCCAGCCGCATCACCAAGAGCCTGGCGCAATTTGTTGATCGATACGTTCAGGCTGTGGTCAAAATCCACAAACGTGTCGGAGGGCCATAGCCGCTGGCGAAACTCCTCGCGGGTTACCACTCTCCCGGGCTCTTCAAGCAGGATGGTGAGGATTTCCAGAGGCCGGTCCTGGAGTTTCGTCAGCAAACCTTCTTTGCGAAGTTCGCCCGTCTCCAGATTGACTTCGAAGAGACCGAAACGGATCACCCGTCCGGGGAATTGCTGGAGCATGTGGGTACGTCCAGGGTGGGTACGTCCAGGGTGAACGGCAGTCTAGCACAGTCCAAGCCCGGCCCACCTGACGCTTGCGGCGCGGCGGATGACTAATTTCGCTAAGTCACATCAAAAACGCCGTTTAGGAGATGACCCGGCTTTGACTGCCAGATGTACACCAGAGCATTGACCGATTCCGATCCTGTGCGAGACTGTCCGCCGTTCAGCGTCGGGAGCCTCGGCTCGCAAAGTTCAACCCAACGTCTTGCCAAACGGCCGAGAACGCAAGATTAAGCTAAGCGGGCTTCCCGATCGAAGGAAAGATTATGAATTTACTTGGGGGCGGTTTCCGAGCGTTTCGCGGGCTCGCGGTTCTGGCCATGACTGGTGGGTGGTTGCTGGCGGTATCACCGCGGCAAAGAGGGGAGGCGCAGATAGTCTCGCCCGAGGCCACAAGTACCGCCCGTACTTACTTCATCGCGGCCGATGAGGTTGATTGGAATTACGCGCCAGCCGAAATAGACCATATGACGGGCAAGCCATACGATGATCATGCGCGCATTTTCGTAGAGAATGATGCCGGCCACATCGGCAAAGTTTACAGGAAGGCGGTATACAGGGAATATACGGACGGCTCGTTCACCGTGTTGAAGCCGCGCAGACCCGAGTGGGAGCATCTCGGTATCGTGGGTCCCGTACTCCGGGGCGAGGTCGGCGATACACTCAAAATCGTTTTCAAAAACAATGCCCATTTTCCATTTAGCATGCACCCGCATGGCGTACTGTACGACCAGTCGTCAGACGGCGTGAAGGGCGTTCCGCCCGGGGGTAGCACCACCTATACGTGGATTCTTGGGCCGCGAACAGCCCCCAAACCGGGCGAGCCGAGCTCGAAGTTGTGGCTGTATCACTCGCACGCCAACGAACGGCGAGACATCGCGTCCGGTCTCGTCGGCGCCATCATCGTGAACGCGAAGGGAACCGTCAAGGCTGACGGCACGCCGAAGGACGTCGATCGCGAATTCATCGCCATCTTCTATACGGCCGACGAAAACCAGAGCTGGTATCTGACGGAGAACATCTCGAAATACATCAGTGATCCGAAGAGCTTGGCAAAGAACGCGGTATTCGCTTTCGAGGATATGGACGGAGAACGGGTCAATGTGAGCTTTAGTGCCGCCAATATCCGCGAGACCATCAACGGATACATTTTCGGCAACGCTCCGGGCTTCACGATGAAGCAGGGACAGAGAGTCCGCTGGTACACTGCCGCCATGGGGGGGCTCCACACCGCGCACTGGCACGGCAACACCGTCATGCTGGATGAGAGGGTGACCGATGTTGTGCCATTGATGCCGGCCGAGATGCACACAGTAGATATGGTCCCGGAGAATCCGGGCCTGTGGATGTTCCACTGTCACGTCGAAGGTCATCTGGCCATCGGGATGTACACACATTACATCGTCGAGCCAGCCGCGACCTTGAACCCGTCGAGCCGATAGGTGTCGCAAATGCGACGTCCCATCTTCGGTTACGTGAACCAGTCGAATTGCTAAACAGAAAGCTCCGCCCGGAGAGAGACGATGGTTAATTTTTAACTACCAAGTAGTAAATTTTTTACCGCCCGTGTCTAAACCCGCCGTCTGCGTGGGCTTTCTCAGTCTAAGTGCTTGCTTTTGCAGGGTTTTCTTTTCTCCTAAATTTCGCGCCTTTCGGCATTTCACTTGCTGTCTTCCCCTTATCTTTTCCTCGAGGAACTCTATGTCCGCACACGTAAGAAAACTAAAGCGAGTCATCTTGAAGCACCGCGCGAGTCTGGTCATCAATCTGGACGCAGCTCAGAAGAGGTTTCCTTGCCTGATTGTCGATTCATCTAAAAGCGGTTTTCGACTGCGGGGAATTTCGCGCATCAAGACCGGCGAACTTGTCGAACTTCTTGTGGAAGAAAGCCTCTGCGGTCACAGTTCTCAGCGATGTCGCGTCGCTTGGGTCGGAAAAGTCGGAACGAAGCACGCGGGCGATGTCGGTTTGGAAATTGCGTAAAACAGCAAGGCCACAAGCTCCAGCTCTTCTCTGTGCAATCAAATGGCAAGCTATAACCCGACATTCAACCGAATAAGGCCGGTTGGGCCGAGATGTCCTCCGGTTCAAGGAAATTGCTAACGCCGACACCGACGAGACGAAATCGCTGCTGCGGTCCGAGGGTAACACGCGCCCTCAGCGACAGCGCGATGGCCGTCAGCTCTTCGCACGATGCAGGAGGGAACGAGGGGGTGTGGCTCCGCGTGAGGATCTTGAATTCCGCGGTCTTCAGTTTCAGCACCACGGTTCTCGCAATCCGCCTTTCGTTACGCGATGCGGCCCAGGTCAGTTCGGCAAGTCTGCGGATCATGTGCTCCGTCTCGGCGAGCGGCACGTCGTGTTCGAACGTATCTTCCACTGAGATGGATTGTGTCGGCCGATCGGGTACGACTTTGCTCTCGTCAACGCCGCGCGCCAATTCGTAGAGACGGACCCCGTAGCGTCCGAAGCGGGTTTCGAGCACGGACAAGTCGAGGCGCCGCAATTCCGCGATTGTGTGCACGTCGAAGCCCTTGAGCTTTTCTTCCATGACTTTTCCGACTCCGGGCAAACGGCCCACCGGCAAAGGCAGCAGGAACGCGTCGACCTCCTCAGGCCGAATGACAAAGAGCCCGTTTGGTTTTTTCCAGTCCGAGGCAATCTTGGCCAGGAATTTGTTCGGCGCGACGCCCGCGGAAGCCGTCAACTGAAGTTCCGTGCGTATCTGTTCGCGAATCTTGCGCGCCACCTGCGTCGCGGTCGGCAAGCCCGTCTTGTTCTCCGTAACATCGAGATAGGCTTCATCAAGCGACAGCGGTTCGATGAGATCGGTGTGTCGGCGAAAGACATCACGCACTTGTCGCGACACCGCTCGATAGCGGGGAAAATCCGGAGCGAGAAAGACGGCGTTCGGACAGAGGCGTTCGGCACGGACGGCGGGCATTGCGGAACGCACGCCGAATTTCCTCGCCTCATACGACGCCGCACAGACCACGGAGCGGTTTCCCCGCCAAGCGACAATGACGGGCTTGCCACCGAGCTGCGGATCGTCCCGCTGCTCGACGGAAGCGTAGAATGCGTCCATGTCGATGTGCACGATTTTGCGCATAGGTACGTCTGGACTATTTTAGGCGTGGAGCGGACTTTGGGGGGAACAACTGCGGAACAAGTGACCGTTGTCGCCTGGGCCACGACTGCGCTTGCGAAGCCAATGGCTACGAATTCGCTTAGAGATTGGAGTTTCGGCTCTGGCCGCAACACGACTTCTGCCGGACGTGTGAGCGGGCCCGGCAGACTCCTGATCTCTAGGGATTTAGGACGGTTGCGACTGTCAATGGCTGGACAGCAACCATTTCGCGTCGCACATAAAACATACCTCTCGTCGCGTCGGACCTGGTGGTGCAGCCGCACGGTTAGGGATGAAACGCACTACGCTCATCGCCAGGATGAAGAAGCACGGAATTCTCCGTCCCCCAGACGAGAAACGGGATCAAGCCATCCTTAATGATTCTCCATCCCGCTCCCTCTAGACCGCACAAGCTCATCTGTAGGCCCTTAGGGGTTACAATGTTGCCGTCTTCGAAGCCAAGAAAGAAAATCTCGGGTCGGATGAAGGGGGCAAACATGCGCCGGCGCGAATTCCTGAAGCTGGGAGCGGTAACAAGCGGAACGTTTTTGCTCGGCGGCACGGGCCGCTTCGGGAGTTTCTTGGATGCTCCCAGGGAGATCCCCACCACTGACCGCCTCGTTCTCACCAACCTGGTGGACAACATTTATGACATCTTCGCCAAGGGCGGGAAAATCGGCAATCTCACAATCACTCGGAATACTTTGCCCCATCCCTATGGTTCAGAGGTCTCGTTGTTGTCGGAACATGGGCTGGCCTTTCACTTGGAGTCCTTCCGAGGAGCAGAGGAAAAACAGATCCTGCTGGACTTCGCGCTCACGCCCCGCACGCTCACAAACAATTGCAAAGGGTTGAAAGTAGATCCCGCCACGGCCGACGCCCTGATCATCAGCCACGGGCACGACGATCATTACGGTGGCCTGCCCGATCTGGCGCAGGCGCTCCAGGGACGAGCCAAGCCAGGGCTCACTCTTTATGCCGGAGGCCGCGATACGTTCTGCCATCGCTGGGTGGTGCAACCCGATGGCAGTAGACTCGATTACGGCGAACTCAAGCGCGATGACCTCGAAGCGCGCGGGTTGAAGGTCGTGATCGCGGAGGAGCCCACCGTAGTGGCGGGCCACGCCTTCACCTCAGGTCACATCGCGCGTATCACCGATTTCGAGATGTCTCCTCCGGCAGCTCGCCTCGAAGCCGGCGCGCCCGGCTCCGCTTGCGACGCTACCTTCCACTTTCCTCCCGGCACAGTCAAGATGGAAGCCAAGCCGGGCGAGTTAGTGAAAGACATCTTCTGGGGCGAGCACGCTACCGCTTTCAACGTGAAAGACCGGGGGCTCGTCGTGATCTCATCGTGCGGCCACGCCGGCATCATCAACTCGGTCCGTCAGATCCAGAAGTCCACCGGGATCGAAAAGGTGCACGCCGTGGTTGGCGGGTGGCACTTGGCTCCGTATCCTGACGAACTCATCGCCAAGACCGTGGAAGCCATGAAGGAAATCAACCCTGACTACTTGATTCCCATGCACTGCACCGGCTTCCGCACCATAATGGCAATCCAGCGGGAGATGCCCGACAAGCTCATCATGCCTTCGACCGGCACACGCGTCGTCTTCGGCGCCTAGCTCCGGTCCCGCTTCGGCTGCTGTTGCCTGGCGATTCTTCCTGATTTAGCGTGCGTCGCCATGACTCCGCCAATCGCCGCCGCGCTGCTACCAGACGGCACCAGGCAAAGCGCTGAGGATCATTACCAGAGCGCAGAAATCGACGTTCGATACGAATTGGCGGTCGAATCGAAAAACTTGCGCCGCCCTTCACGCTTTCTCCTCGTTCACGAACGACCTGCGCCGCAGTTTGTGAGCAGGCGTTTGGCGTTAGCCACCGATATTCCTCCGATCATTCGCCGACCCTAATTACTGTGAGCTAGCTGTTCCTCACCTTCCCCAGATTCCGGGGTAGTGTGAATTTGTAGATGCGGTTCGGGACGCAAATTCGTGGCCACGCAGGACAGAGAGCTCCAGACTTCGGCGTTTCGTTCCTCGAACAGCTTGAAGCAGGTCAGGCAGCGCCGGCGTGCCGGGCGAAATTGCACGATCTGCTCAGATCGAATTGCACAGCGTGAGGAACGGCTAGCTCACGGTGAGTAGTGCGGCCGAGCAGCGATCCGTCACACGGAACGTTCGGCGTCGGCAACAACGGCTTGGGATATTCGGGCCTAGCCGGGCAGATTTGTCTTGTTCGTCACTGTGAGCTAACTGTTCCTCACATTGCGAGCTCTACCGAAAGGTGCAAACGTCCCGGTGCGGTAGCGGACGGAGATTGTGGCCACTCCCAGCGCACATTTGCGAATTCTGCTGGTGATTCCCGCTGAACGGCGTCGCGAGATTACCCGGCAGTTGCAGCCTCTGAACGCGGAACTCGTTTTCGCTGACCCTTCCGGCCACACCGAAGAGGGAATCAAGGAAGACGACATTTTCCAAGTTGCGATTCTTCCGGCGACGCTCACGGATACGGCATGGTGGAAACTCTGGGGCGTGCTGGGAGTGCTCAACGAGCGGCCCGCGATACTCGTATATGCCCGGGAAGCGAGTTTTCAGTTGTGGTCTGGAGTCCTTGAATCAGGTGGATACGACATCATTGTTGAGCCGTTTTCCGATGCGGAAATCCACAATGCGGTGCGCCAGGCGGCGGAGAATTTCGAGGAACGATTGTCAAATGGCTCCTGAGAAAAGGCCATGAGGTACCTGAGAATAGGGGTATCGACGTTGTTGATGATCGGGTCGCTGGCGGCGGCTCGTGTTATTTGGCGGAGACTCGTCGCCGCAGGGGCTTCACCAGCAACCGATTCCCCTGTTCCTTGAAGCAAGTTGTGGTCCCCTCGTGCGGCCGGTAATCACTGTGAGCTAACCGTTCCTCACGTTCACAAGCCTCCAAGTAAATGACAGTCTGCCGTAGCAAATCGGGAATCGCATCAACCCGTCCCGAGCACGGAGAGAACAATTTGGCCGCCAGCGAAGCGCCGCAAGACTCCAGCCGTCCAACGGAACACGGTGAGCACCCTGCTGCCGGGCAAGGTACTCGCTGGCCGTGGCTTCGCTACGTCACGCCCATCGCTATCGTTCTTCTTGCTGCAGCGCTCGTGATTACTCTCACGCGAAACTGGAATGCATGGGAGGGGGGAAGGGTTGAGCAAACCACAGACGATGCCTACGTACGGGGCGACCTCACGCCTCTCAGCACGAAAGTTCCTGGAATTGTGCGCACGGTAAAAGTCGGCGACTACCAGAGAGTTCGGGCCGGTGATCTCCTGGTGGAACTCGAAGACGACGATTACCGGGCGCAAGTCGCTCAGGCGTCTGCGGCAATTGAAGCGGCCAAAGCGGCCATCGAGAACAATCGCAGGCAACGCGAGTTGCAAGATACGAGGATCCAGAAAGCGTTGGCCGGGATTGATCTTGCCAAAGCGCAAATCGCTGCGGCTGAAGCGGGAATCAACGCGGCGCAAGCGGACGTGACGCGGACACGCTCCGAACGTGCGCGGCAAGAAGCCCTTCTTGCGACGCAATCGACGACCAAGCAGCGCGTTGAAGCGGCTGTCGCTGATGAAGAACGTTTCTCCGCACAGCTCGCAAGTCGTCAAGCTGACCTCGAACAGGCAAAAACCTCTCTGCGAAGTAACGAGATTGCGGTTGAGACGGAACGCCGGACGAAAACGGTGCTCGAGTCCCAAGAGCGGCAACTCGTAGCAGACCTTCATGCCAAAGAGGCCGCGCTCACGGTAGCGCAGGTGAACCTGGGCTACGCGCAAATCCACTCGCCCGGGGACGGCATCGTTGGCGAGCGGCAAGTGCGAGCGGGACAGTTACTTTCTCCGGGCGCGCAGATTCTTACCTTCGTCGCGGACACCCGATGGGTGCAAGCCAACTACCGCGAGACTCAACTGACGCACATGAAGGTGGGGGATCCGGCGGAAATCCGCGTCGACGTGTACCCGGGCCGCGTTTGGAAAGGTCATGTCCTCGAAATTGCTCCGGCGAGCGGGTCGCAGTTCGCATTGCTTCCGCCGGACAATGCCACCGGGAACTTCACAAAAGTAGTCCAGCGAGTACCGGTAAAGATCGCGTTTGACGATACCAGTCATGCCGCGGAGCTTCGACCCGGCCTATCAGTTGTCGCTGAAGTTCGAACCAAGCAGTGACCGGACGAGGAGATGGCGACAACCACCGCAACAGTACGGGCGCCCACAAAATGGCAAATTGCCAAGTCGCTTTCCGGGGTCCTGCCCGGTGAGCTTTCGAACAGCCCCGTGCTGGGCATTCTCGGCGTGGTGATGGGAGCAGGAATAGTGACGCTGGCGGGGCGACTTCTAAGTCTCGGCACAGCCGACTTAAAAGGCAGCTTGGGGATTGGCTTTGACGATGGAGCGTGGATCGGGAGTGCGTTTAACATCGCACTGATGTTCATCGGCCCGTTCACAGTCTATTTGGGCGGGCTGCTCGGCGCGCGTCGTGTCTTGATCATTGCGGCCGCCGGCTTCACGCTCGTGAATTGCCTTCTGCCGTTTGTGCACACGTACAATCTGTTGCTCGTAGGGTTGGTATTGTCCGGGCTGACATCGGGCACGTTTTACCCCCTCACCTTGTCATTTGCGTTGCGCAACATCCCCTTACGGTTCCTTCCCTTTACGCTGGCTCTCTACGCAACTTTTGTCGACGGAGCGGTAAACGTAGCGCCAACCTTGTACGGATGGTTCCGCGATCATCTTTCGTTTCAGTGGATGTTTTGGAGCATGTCGGTGCTTACGCCGATCATGTTGTTATGCATTTATCGCGGAATTCCGCCAAGTCCCGCGGCCGAAAAACGCGGTCCGGCTCCGAGCTTCGCCGGATTCCTCTACGGGAGTGCCGGTTTTGCCCTCCTGTTTGCGGCCCTCGATCAAGGCCAGCGCCTCGACTGGTGGCGGTCAGGTTTGTTCAATGCCCTGTTCGTCTGCGGTGTTTTCTTTTTAGGGATATCGATAGTTCGGCGTTTGCGCAGCCCGAATCCGCTCGTGGACCTGCCATTTCTCAGGCGGTGGAACACCGTCATTCTTGGCATAACGCTGATTCTTTTTCGGTTCTGCCTGCTCTCCACGATCATCCTGGTGCCACAATCGCTATCCATCCACGGATACGAAGCAGATCAGATCGGTCCCGCAGTCATTTGGTCTGCTGTCCCACTCCTCGTTCTGGCTTTCGTTGCAGCCTTATTGCTATTGCAGGGCCTGGATCCGCGATGGTTGATGACGGCCGGTTTTCTGTGCATCGCCGCAGCAGCTCTCCTCAATGCTCAATACACGAGCGCGTGGTCCGCCGCAGATTACTACCGGTCGGAATTATTGATGGGAGTGGGGCAGTCTTTCGCCTTTATCGGGCTTGTCGCCGGCATCGTTTTGCAGGCCGTCTTCTCGGGAGGCCTCTCGCGACCCCAAGCCACCCTGACTTTCTCGGCTTTCTTTCACGTAGTGCGCTTGTTCGGCGGACAGATGGGCGTAGCTGCAATGACCCATTTCATTGCAATCCGCGAACGTGTGCACTCGAATTTGCTGGGACTTCATGTGCAGCAGGGTCAGTGGATCACCGACGATTCGGTGCACCAATTGACGGCCGGTCTCTACGGAAAGTCGGCCGGTCTGTCATCGGCGGCAGGTAGGGCAGCCGATCTTGTTGCCGCGCGCTTACGTCTGCAGGCTTACACGCTGTCGTTCATTGACGGATTTCGCTTCATTGGTTGGGCCTGCGTCATTGCGCTGCTTCTGACGGCCTTGCTCCGTAAAGCGCCTCTGAACTATGGCGAACTCGCATTCGGTCCACGAGAGCCCGGAGCGCCGCACACATGAATATGCGCAATGCACTTCTCTTCACCTGTGTCGTGGTGATGGCCTCACCGGCGTTCGCCCAGGAAGCGAAAACGCCCGCGCGAAAGGCCATCACGCTCGACGAGGCAGTGCAGCTGGCTTTGCAGCACAATCACTATGTTCGTCTGGCAACTTTCCGGGTCGAGGAATCGGAACACGCCAAGGACGCCGCGCGAAGCTCGTATTTCCCGAGTCTCCGGAACGACAGCATGGCCGGCCACGTAACGGACACGCAGTTCATCGCGATTCCGACAGGGAAGTTGGGCACTGCGGCGGGGACACCGATTCCCGAACACACGGCGGTGTTGAATCAGGGCGGACTCTCCTTCGTCACGAGCGGGACGCAACTCAGCCAGCCTCTTCTCGAGTTGTGGAAGGTCCGCTCGGCGAACAACGTCGCCGCCGCCGATAGCAAGGCGCTGCGCAACAAGGCCGAGGAAACCAAGAACAAGGTCGCTTTGCAGGTTCACCAGATCTATTACAAGGTGCTGATTTTGCAGACGCGGCGCGCCGCGGCGCAAGCCAGGATCGAGGCAAACGAGGATCTCCGTAAAGAACGGTCAGAGCAGGTAAGGGTGGGAGCGACGCTCGAGCAGGAGTCGATTGAAGCGCGTGCCGAAGCTCTTGGATCGCGGCAGGAGCTGCTGACCACGGATTTGCAGCTCTCCGATGCGATGACGCAGCTCAACGATGCGATCGGACTCCCGCTGACCACCGAGCTTGTTCTCGACAGTTCGTTTGAAAAAGTCCGGGACAGTTGTGAACGCGAAGAATGTCTGCGCATCGCCATGGAGTCGCATCCAGAGATCCGCGAGGCGCGTGCCGAGGTGGAGAAGGCGTCGGCTGCCGTGCGGTTGGCCAAGCGGCAATATGTGCCGAGCCTGGATGTGTTTGCTCGGTACAGCTACCAGGACAACGTGCCGTTCCTCGCGCGCAATTTCGGGACTTTTGGCGTGCATTTCGGATACGAGCTGTTCGATGGCGGAAAACGAAACGCCGAGATCGGCGAACGGAGAGCTCAGCTCGCTCAAGCCGAGGAGAATCTCGCCCGCACGAAAGATGAAATCGAACTGCGAATCCAAACGGTTTACAACAAACGCGAACGCACCCGGGAGATGTTGAAGGTTTCCGAAGAACTCCTGGCGCTGCGCACCGAGGTACATCGTGTCGCGGTGCAGCAAATTCACGAAGGCACCGCCGTCCCATCGCAAGTGAACGGCGCGGCTGCGCAGGAGCTCTATGCAAAGACCGCGTTGCTGCAATCGCAGCTCGATTACCTCGAAGCGGAAGACGAGATGCTGGAAGTGGAAGGCCTAACTCCCTGAGTGGCCCCCGATGAAGCAGCGACCATACAATCCGGGTACCGGGTGGATCGCCAGGGTGATGCTCGTGCTGTTCATCTTGTGCTGCGGGGCCCTGTGTGCAGCGCGACCTTGTTGGGCAGCGCCGCCAACGCAACATCCGGTGCCCAGCGTTCTCAAACCCGAGTCAACGCCCGCAGACACGATCTATCACCTGTCTTTTCTCGTTACCGGCATCAATCTGGCCGTTTTTGCGGTGGTCTTCGGATTGTTGGTGTACGTCCTTTTCCGGTTTGGGCGGCGCGCCCAAGACCCGGAGCGGGAGCCTGCGCAGGTTTACGGAAGCACGCAGATCGAACTCGCCTGGACGGTGATCCCGGTCTTGCTCGTCGTAATTTTGTTTCTTGCAACGGCCCGCGTGATTCATGGAATCCAGGATGCACGAAAACCCGAAACGGCAGTCGAGGTCACGGCGATCGGACATCAGTTCTGGTGGGAATTCCGTTATCCGAAATATGGAGTGGTCACCGCCAACGAGCTTCATATTCCAGTCAGTGATCCATCCCGGCCAACCCCGACGTTTTTGAGATTGTTATCGGCCGATACGGACCACAGCTTCTGGATACCGCAACTCGCCGGCAAGACCGATCTTATTCCCAATCGCACAAACGAAATGTGGATGGACCCCAGGTCCACCGGCGTTTACCTCGGACAGTGCGCACAGTACTGCGGGACGCAGCACGCGAAAATGTTGCTGCGCGTGACCGTCGATACGCAGAAGGAATTCGATGAATGGATTCGGGAGCAACAGAAGGCGGTTACTTCCGCGAGCGCCGAGCCGGCCGGCCGGCAGGTGTTCGAAACCACCGCTTGTGTGAACTGTCACGCCATTCAAGGAACGCAAGCGAGCGGGCGCTTCGGGCCGGACCTGACTCATCTCATGAGTCGAAGCACGATTGCGTCGGGCGCCGCCGCAAACACCGCAGAGAACCTTCGTCTATGGCTCCGAAATCCGGATGCCATCAAGCCCGGCTCATTGATGCCGGCAATGAAACTGAACGAGTCGGACCTCGATGCTCTGGTGCGGTATTTGAGGACGCTCGAATAGGCAGGGAGAAGGGCCACTCATGTCATCGGACGCCATGGCGATTCCTGTTGCGGATGGAGGAACCCGCCTGTGGACCCAGGCTTTGCACGAGTGGGTGGTCACGGTCGATCACAAACGCCTGGGAATTCTGTACATCGTCCTCGCGCTGTTTTTCCTGCTTATCGGTGGTCTCGAGGCCGCCATCATTCGCGTTCAGCTTCTTCGGCCCCACAACGATTTTGTATCGCCGCAGGTTTTCAATCGCATGTTCACCATGCATGGCACCACGATGATCTTTTTCGTCGCGATGCCGATTCTGTTTGGCTTCGCCAACTACTTTGTGCCGTTGATGATCGGCGCACGCGATATGGCATTCCCCCGGCTCAATGCGTTCAGCTTCTGGTTGACGGCCTTCGGCGGAGCTTTCTTGTACTTCAGCTTTTTGGGCGGAAGCGGGCTTTACGGCGCCGGAAACGCGCCGGATGTGGGCTGGTGGGCGTATGCGCCGCTCGCGTCGCGGGCCTTTTCGCCCGGCAACAGTTCCGACTATTGGACAGTTTCCTTGCTGGTATCGGGATTCGGCAGCATCGGCACTGCGATCAATCTCTTTGCCACCACTCTTTGCATGCGCTGCCCAGGCATGAAACTAAGCCGCATGCCTTTGTTTGTATGGCTCAACTTGGTCATGAGTGGCATGGTTCTGCTGGCCATTACTCCGCTGTCCGCCGCGCAGATCATGTTGTTGATCGACCGCTATCTCGGCGGCCATTTTTTCGATACCCAGGCGGGCGGCTCGGCGACCATCTGGATGCATTTTTTCTGGATCTTCGGCCACCCCGAAGTCTATATCCTGATTATTCCTTGCTTCGGATTTCTCTCTGAAATTATCCCGGTCTTTTCTCGAAAACCCATCTTCGGCTATCCGGTCATGGTTGGCGCGACGATTTGTATCGGTTTCGTGAGCGTGAGCGTGTGGGCGCATCACATGTTTACGATCGGAATGAATTCGTACGCGAACAGCTTTTTCGCGCTCACCACGATGGCCGTCGGTGTGCCCACGGGAATCAAGATTTTCAATTGGATTGGCACCATGTGGGGCGGCAGGCTGCGATTTGCAACGCCCATGCTTTTTTGTGTGGGTTTCCTGTTCCAGTTTCTGATCGCCGGGCTTACGGGGATCATGCTGGGGACCGCACCGCTCGATTGGCAATTGGGCGGCTCCTATTTTGTCGTGGCTCATTTTCACTATGTGATCGTAGGTGGAATTCTGTTCGCTGTTTTTGCCGCCTTCTATTACTGGTACCCCAAAATGACAGGTCGCATGCTCGATGAAAGACTGGGCAAAATTCACTTTTGGTTGTTCGTTGTCGGTTTCCATCTCACGTTCGACGTGATGCACATTCCTGGTGTTCTTGGCATGCCGCGCCGCATTTACACCTATGAGGCAGGGCGCGGTTGGGAGTTGTGGAACCTCATTTCGTCCATCGGCGCGTTCATCCAAGCGATTGCCATCCTCGTCTTCGTCCTGAATCTGGTCATTTCTTATTTTCGCGGTTCGCGAGCCGGTAGCGATCCCTGGGACGCATGGACGCTCGAGTGGAGCGTTAGCTCTCCTCCGCCCGCCTACAACTTCCTGGCAATTCCCACGGTGGCCAGCCGTCGTCCTTTGTGGGACCGCAAGCACCCGGAGGATCCGGATAGCCGCTATGAATAAGAGGACGACGCAATGAGTTCTGCGATTGCCCCACTCGAGACCACCTGGGTGCTTCCGTACCGGGGGAAGGTCGGTATGGCTTGTCTCATCGCCGCAGAATCGGCGATCTTCACGATATTTGTCGTTGCCTATCTTTTCTACGTCGGCAAGAGCCTCGCAGGGCCAACGCCCAGGGAAGTTCTGGCGCCACCTCTTTTCTATTCTGCGTGTTTGCTGAGCAGCAGTTTGACTATCCACCTCGCGGTGAAGTCGCTCACTCAAGGGAATTATCCGCGTTTTCTCCTGTTGTGGTTTTCCACCATCGTATTGGGTGGGCTTTTTCTTTTCGGCACTGCTCGTGAGTGGCACAAGCTCATCTACGAGCATGGATTAAAGATTTCGACGAATCTTTTCGGCACCACCTACTACTCGCTGGTTGGTCTCCACGGATTTCACGTTTGCGCGGGGCTGCTGATGCTGGTGATGGCGCTGCCGCTAGCGATTTTTGGACAGATTCGGCGCGAGCAGACGCCCAAGCTGGAAGTGCTAGCGATGTATTGGCATTTCGTCGATGCCGTCTGGGTCGTGGTATTCACGGTTGTTTACATCGTCGGCCGGTGAGGACGGTTGATTCGCGATGGATCTGGATAAAACAAATGAAATGGGGGCCGGCGAATTGAAAGCTCCGGCACCAACCGCCTGGCCGATTGTTCTGGCATGCGGATTCGCGCTCCTGTTTGCCGGCTTGTTGACGAACGCTTCGATTTCAATTCTCGGGGCCGCGCTCGCCTTTTGCGGATCGGCGGGATGGCTGCGAGAGGTTGTCCCTCACGAACACGAGATCCCTGTCAACCTGGAACGAGAAGACGACCCCGTCACGACGTCCCGGCGGATTGTCGAGCGTTTTCCCCTGGCCGAAGCGCAACGGCGTGCGTGGCTTCCTGTCGAAACCTATCCGGTCGCCGCCGGTTTGAAAGGCGGCCTGGTAGGAAGCGCGGCAATGGCGGTTATCGCGTGCGTCTTCGGCTTGGTGCATGCTGGAAGTATCTGGTATCCCATAAACCTGCTGGCTGCAGTGTTCTATTCGCAGTCGCAATCGCTCTCCGCTGAACACTTAAACGCGTTCCATGCGAACAGTTTTCTCCTCGCTACGTTTCTTCATTTACTTAGTTCCTGCCTGGTCGGATTGCTGTATGGCGCCATGCTTCCCATGCTTCCGCGGCGTCCGATTTTGCTTGGTGGTCTGATTGCCCCATTGCTGTGGTCCGGCCTCTTGTGGGCGGTGATGGATCTGCTGAACCCTTTGCTGAGCCGCCATATCGATTGGGTGTGGTTTGTTGCCTCGCAGGTAGCATTCGGCGTGACTGCGGGTGTCGTAGTGCTGCGCCAATCGAAGGTACCGACTCATGAGAATGTGCCTTTTGCAATTCGCGCGGGCATCGAAGCGCCGGGAATTATGTCGCCGCGTGAACGGGGAGAAGGTCCCCGATGATGCGCAGCTTCTTTTTCGTCTTCGTGGCATTCCAGTTGTGCGCGTGCGGGACACCGCCGGGTAAACCGAGCCGTGATGCGCAAGTGCTTTCGCCCGATCAGGTCCTGGATTTTCCGACCTTGTATGAGCAGAATTGCGCAGGCTGCCACGGGAACGAGGGTGAGGGCGGAGCGGCGATCCCGTTAGCGAATCCGACCTATCTCGCAATCGTCGACCCCGACGCACTTCGCAGAACAATCGCAGAAGGCGTTCGCGGAACTCCCATGCCGGTATTCGCGCGGAACGCGGGAGGAATGCTAACGGAAAAGCAAATCGATGTGATCGCTTCCGGAATCCGGTCGCGTTGGAGCAAATCGGGGGTCCTCGGCGGCGTCACAGCGCCCGCATATACGAGCACATCAAGCGGAGACGCCGATCGAGGCGCTGGCAACTACAAGATCTTTTGCGAGTCCTGCCATGGGCCTGGTGGCCGTGGAGGTCCCCAAGGCAGTTCCATTGTCGATCCGGCTTTTCTCTTGCTGAGGAGCGACCAAGGGCTGCGCACAGTCGTCATCGTGGGACGGCCCGACCTTGGCGCGCCGGATTGGCGGACCAACGCGCCTGGTCGAGCGATGTCGGACCAAGAAGTGACGGACGTCGTGGCTTGGCTGTCCCGGCAGCGTCCGGAACGTACGACGCCCTCGCATGCGACCGATAGGGAGACCCGAAATGTCCGATGAAAATACGCTGTCACGTCGAAGTTTGTTTTTGAAGGTTGGGATGTTCTTTAACGGGGTGGTCGCGTCGGCTTTGGCGGTTCCGATGGTGGGCTACGTCCTCTCCTCAATCGTCCGGTCGCGTTCGTCCCGTTATCTTTCCTGGGTTCCTTTAGGATCCGTCAACGAGTTCCCGGAAGGAGAGACGCGACTGGCGACGTTCACAAACCCGAACGTGATGCCGAGTGACGGGAAGACGGTAGACACGGCTTGCTGGGTGCGGCGAATCGCGGGCAATCAATTCCAGGTGTTTGCCGTGAACTGCGCGCATCTTGGATGCCCGGTGAGGTGGTTTCCGCAGTCCGGCTTGTTCATGTGCCCTTGTCACGGCGGCGCGTACTATCAAGATGGTTCTCGCGCTTCCGGTCCCCCCGAGAGAGGACTGTTTGAATATCCCTTCAAAATCGAAAACGATCTCATCCAGATTCAAGCGGGCGAACTTTTTACGCCTGGCGCGAGTGCTTCGCTCGCGAGAAAGAAATCGCCATGCGCCTGATCGCCCAAATCGGGCAGTGGTTCGATAAGCGCCTGCAGCTAGCGGCGCCGATTCGCGCCGCCGCAGAGCATCCTATTCCCCGAAGCACCGCGAGTTGGTTTTATGTGTTCGGAAGCGCCGCACTGACCGTATTCCTTCTCCAAATTGTTACCGGGATTCTTCTGGCCATGGTCTATGTTCCGTCGGGTGCGGAGGCTTGGAACAGCCTGCAATCGCTGAATCACGATGTCACCTTCGGATGGTTCATTCGCGCGTTGCACGGGTGGGGCTCGAATTTCATGGTCGCCATCGTGCTGATTCACATGGTGCAGGTTTTTCTCTTCGGTGCTTACAAATTCCCGCGGGAACTGACTTGGATCGTCGGTGTTTTTCTCCTGCTGATGACCCTTGGAATGGCATTCAGCGGTCAGGTCTTGCGATTCGACCAGGATGCGTATTGGGGCCTGGGCATTGGAGCATCGATCGCAAGCCATGTGCCCTTTCTCGGTGCGGCGGCCGTGAAGATTATGCTCGGCGGCCCGATCATTGCGGGAGCAACGCTGTCGCGATTCTTTGCGTTGCACGTTTTTGTGATCCCGGTGAGTCTCGTCGCCTTGGTAGGCCTGCACCTTCTGATGGTCCTGAAACTGGGAATCAATGAATGGCCAATGCCCGGTCGCGTGGTTCGCAAGTCGACTTACGAGGCCGAATACCACGAACTGACGAGAAAAGACGGCGCACCATTTTTTCCGTATGCAATTTGGAAGGATATTTTCTTCGCAGCGTTCGTTTTGGCGGCCGTCGCAGCTTGCGCTTGGTATTTCGGCCCCTTCGGTCCCACGGGCAGACCCGACCCCACGATTATCCAGACCGCCCCGCGGCCGGACTATTTCTTCCTGTGGTTGTATGCCTTGCTCTCGCTCTTGCCGCCTTCCCTTGAAACACCGGCTCTGCTGATCGGACCGGTGCTCGTCATCCTGGCGCTGATTCTGCTGCCTTTTGTTTCAGGAGAAGGAGAAAAAAGCTGGCGGAGGAGACCGATCGCGGTGCTGACTGTCCTGCTCACCGCGGTGGCACTTGGAACGCTGACACATCTTTCGGGGTTTACGCCTTGGAGCCCGCACATGAATGCATGGAGCGGTGAGTCGATCCCAAAACAGTTCTTAGCCGGTCGCACGGCGCTCGAGCGAACTGGCGCGCTGGTTTTTCAAGAGAAGCAGTGCCGCAACTGTCATTCGCTCGGCCAAGCTGGAGGGCAAAGGGGACCAGCGCTTGATCTCGTGGCAACACGTCTTACCGCGGACCAACTGGTTCGACAGGTGATTCAGGGAGGAGGAAATATGCCGGCGTATGGCAAGAATCTGAGTCCGGCGGAAACCACCGCCCTGGTGGCCTTCCTCGCAACGCTTCACCCTCGGAACCAGTTGCCAGCCCGCGACGCATCGCGTGATTTGGCGATCGGCCAGTCGTCCCTGCGCGAAGATTCGCTCCCGGCAACGCGTCCATGACCTGGCCGGCTGCAACGTTGACACCATTCACCCTGCTGAGCGCGGGTATGTCGGCTGCATATTTTCACGGATGGCATAAACTTCGCGTCCATCCCGGCTGTTCTATTCCTTTGTGGCGGCGCATCTGCTTCCCGGTTGGATTATTCCTTATCTGGTTAGCGACGAACTCGCCGCTCGCAGCTCTCGACGATGAACTGCTGACGGCGCACATGGTGCAGCATCTGTTGTTGATGACCGTTGCGCCGTGTTTGATCTTGTTAAGTCGGCCGAAAATGCCTCTGTTACACGGTCTGCCAGTCGGATTCGTGCGCGCCGTTGTCGGGCCCGTGTCTCGCACGCGCCTTGCGCACTACATCGCTGCCTTGTGGGGTCGCCCCGTATTTTGCTGGGTCATTTCGATCGGTGTACTGCTCCTTTGGCATGTTCCGTTAGCGTTCAATGCGGCTCTTAAGTTCGAGTTCTTGCACCTCATTGAGCACGGCTCTTTTTTAGCTGCTGGTTTTCTTTTTTGGTCGCCGCTCGTTCCATCGCACAGCAGCCACGACTCCGCGAGGTGGTCCCTGGTTCTTTATCTCTTTCTCGCGACGTTGCCGTGCGACATCCTGTCCGGTTTTCTGGTGTTCTGCGATCGCGCGGTGTATTCGGCTTATCTCACCCGGCAGCATTTCTCGAACTGGTCCGTGCTCGACGACCAGCAATGCGCGGGGGCGCTGATGTGGACGAGCATCACGATCCTCTATCTGCTTCCTGCTGCCGCTCTGACCATCCGTCTGCTTGGTGTTCGAGAGTCGAGCAGGAAGGACGCGTTTGATCCGGGAGTGAACGCGCCCTGAATTACCTGGCGCCGACCGACATTCCGGAACTCGAGTCCATCGGCCGAACTTCCGAGCGGTCCGTGTGGCGCTTCACAATGAGCCTCGAACCTCTTTGACCGGAGAAATAGGTCCAGACCCATTGCACAAAAACGCTCACGCGCAGGCTTGACGTGGCGAGAAATTGCAGATGGATCGCCGCCCACGCCAGCCACGCTGCAAAGCCGCTCACATTGAAATTTCCTGCTTGCAGTATGGCAAAACCTTTCCCGACGACGGCCATACTTCCCTTGTCGAAGTACTTGAATGGTTTTGGAGGCGGCCTATCGATGAGACGCCTATGAATGTACTTGCCCGCGTAGTGGCCCTGCTGCATCGCGACCTGGGCGACGCCAGGCAATGGTTTGCCGTTTTCTTCCTTGCACGCAGTATCACCGATGACCAGTATCTCCGGGTGGTCTCGAATCGTCAGATCCTGCTGTACGCGCACTCTTCCTGCTCGATCCGTTTCCGCGTTGAGCCACGTGCCCGCGCGCGATGGTGCCACACCCGCAGTCCATACCACCGTCTTGCTCACGATCCGCTCTCCAGCTATAACCACACCTTCAGCGTCAACCCGCTCCACGCTGTTTCCGAGCCGCACTTCGACGCCTAATGTCTCGAGCCGTTTGTGGGCTGCTTGTGACAAGCGGTCGGAAAATTGCCCCAGAACTCGCGGCGCCAAATCGACGAGTAGAATTCGGGCTTTCGTAGTATCGATCCGGCGGAACTCCGAGCGCATGGAGCCTCGCACCAGTACCGCGAGAGCGCCGGCCATTTCGACTCCGGTGGGGCCCGCTCCCACCAGAATGAATGTCAAGAGATCGCGATGCCGGTTCGGATCGGCTTCGGCTTCCGCTTGTTCGAAAGCCTGCAAGACCATGTTCCGGATGTCTTCGGCGTCCGCCAGGCTCTTGAGGCCGGGTGCGAATGGCGCGAATTCGTCGTGACCGAAATAGCTGTGGTGCACGCCGGTTGCAAGGATCAGGTAATCGTATTCGACGGGAACGTTTGTACGGTCGATACCAGTGACGAAAACGCGTTTGGTGTCTTTGTCTATTCCGATTACTTCACCCAAAATCACGGTGGCGTTTCGCTGCTTTCGGACAATTGCGCGGATGGGAGTGGCGATCTGGCCCGGTGTCAGAACCGCCGTCGCAACCTGGTAGAGCAACGGTTGGAATACATGATGATTCGTGCGATCGATCAGGATCACATCCACGGGGGCGCGCCGTAGCGCGCGTGTCGCCGCCAAACCCCCAAATCCTGCGCCAACAATGACGACTCTGCTGCGGGCCATGTTTTGAGAACCCTTCTCTCGCTTAGATCGAATTCGCTTGCGAAGCTTCGGAGGTTCCGTCAGCCACGCACACCAGTTTTTTGTTAATGAACTCCTCGATGCCGAGGCTGGAGAGTTCTTTCCCATACCCGGAACGCTTGATCCCTCCGAATGGAAGATCCGGAGCACTCAGCGACGGGTAGTTGATAAAAACCATTCCGGCCTCAATGCGGCTCGCGACTCGCTTCCCGTGGCGAATGTCGGTCGTGTAGATCGATCCACCGAGACCGAAAGGCGAGTTGTTGGCAAGTTCAACCGCTTCGTCCTCGTCTTTCACAGCAGCTGCGGCCGCCAGCGCTTTCATCATTTGATCGTCGGTGTGCTCTTCAAATGTTTGCAGTACCTCCCCCGTCGCCGGGTTCACGCTTTGATAGGCCACGAATAGCTCTCCTTTTCAGATAAATCCTGGAAACTTCGCAAGCGCAAGGCATCGTTAGCTCACGGCGTTGAACTTTTGGATTTCCTCCGCGCTCTGTCCCGCAGGAGATGCGTGCCCCGGAACAGTCGCGCCTTGTACGTAGAGAGAGGAATGGCCAACGCCGAACTCGCTTCAGACGGGGACAACTCGTCGTAGTACGTGCTCCGGACCGCCTGGCGCAGAAGCGGGTTCATTTCGTTGATTAGCGCGTCGACAATTGCAAAAGATTCGGCTCGCGAACAAGCCAATTCGGGATTCGGTCGGAAGTCGCGGATGGTCTCAGCGAAGTCGGCGTCGTCCCCACCGAAGTCAGAGAGAGGCCGAAGAAAAGTGCTCTTTCGCTTGCGCCGCATCATGAGGGCGGCGTTTACGACGATCCGCGTGAACCATGATTTGACTGTGGAACGGCCTTCGAAATCGCCGAGGTGGCGTGAGGCGGAAAGAAAAGCATCTTGCACGGCGTCTTCCGCATCTTCCTGATTTTGCAGAATGCGGTAGGCAACTCCCAGGAATCGCTTGCGAGAAATCGAAAATAATTCTTGAAGCAGTTGGTCTGGTGTTGCCCTGGACCGGGTTTGTGTTCTTCGCAAGCGATAGGCGGCAGTCTGGGGAAGCAAGACCCTAGGTGTTTCACACCGTCCGGTTGACGAGGCGACGGTCGGTCTCCGGGAAGCAGTTCCTCCGGTTGTCGTCATCGCTTTGCTGAGCCTCGCGTAGCACGTTCGCACGGTGCAAGGAATTGGAGAATGTGAGGAACAGCTAGCTCACGGTGATTTTTAACCGGCTGAGGTCGTTTGAAGAAACGTCCAAAAGTTTCGACAATTGTCGAAAGTTCGCCATTCTAGGCGACCGGGGCAGCACTAAAGTCAATGCTTTCAGCAACGAGAACTGGCGATGAGGTTGCGAATGGGAAAGGTGAACACGCCGACCGGGACAGATCGGTTGGCACGGGCGTAATACATGCACGCCCAGGGCTTCGATAAAATTTCGGTCGGACGTTGACGGGAGCTTGTATGTTCAGAATTCGAAAGGGCGGGAACGGACAAGTGGTCTTCACTCTCAGCGGTCGCATAGAAGCCGACCATCTGGTGGAGATCCAGCAACAGCTGGCCAGGGAGACCGGGACGAGAAGTGTCGTTCTGGATTTGAAGGACGTGACGCTGGTCAATCAGAGCGTTGTCGAATTTCTCGTTCACTGCGAGGCCAACAACGTCATCCTGCAACGGTGTCCCGGCTACATTCGAAAGTGGATGGAGCAAGGGAAGGAAGCGACGATATGGGTCAAGCGATAAGAGGGTTTCTGGGCTCACGTACCGGAATTCGAATTCGTCTGTGAGTGAGGTATCCGATGAGTGTGAATTTGGTTGTAACCGCACCCGAACTACAGAGCGGCGTTTCCAATCATGCGATCCGTGAGCAGCTCTTACGGATGCTGGATAGCCCGATCTTTGTACATTCGCATCGCCTTAGCCGCTTTCTTCGCTTCACCGTCGAGACGACCTTGGCAGGTCAAGCGGAGATCCTGAAGGAATATCTGATCGGCACAGAGGTCTATGATCGCAAGCCGCCCTACCATCCGAGTGTGGACTCCATTGTGCGCAGCGAAGCGCGGCGACTGCGCAATAAACTGAAGCAATACTACGAATCTGTCGGTAAGGACGATTCGGTCTTTATCTACTATCGTCCCGGGGGCTATGCACCTGTATTTCGGCTCCAGCGCAAGAACCGCAATCGCATAGAAACAGCTCGCGCGTTGAGCGATTTCCTGGCCGAGGGCTTGGTAGCGCGAGGTCTCAACCCTCCGGACGCAGCTAGCGAATTTGATGTCCAGATTGTTTTTGAAGGAACCGTGCGGATATCGCATCCCGGTTCAGCGCCATGTGTACTGACAGATGTCAGATTTGGTTCAAAGATTACGAAACGGAATCGGGAGCGCAAAGTCGGTTGAATCTCATTTTCGGGGCTGCGCGTACTCGGCTTTGGCTTGTCGATAGGCGGAAACACTGGGATCGGCATCTTTCTAGAATTTAAGGAATTTTTCGTAGGATTCACGGGCGCGTATTCGGCCATTCGGGCGCAGCGGCGACGCTGGGGATCCCACGGTCGACATTGGAATCGAGGATTCGGTCCCTGAGAATCGACAAGAATCGCTTTAAGAGTTAGCAACCGGATCCGTAGGGTCTCTACCTCGGTCGCCTTGCCTGTGCGACCGCTTTCGCGCAGAATTTCTCCTAAGGCCGAATACGTATTGAAGTTTCGATACTGTGCTTCAGGGAAAAAATCAGGGAACTAACCAAACCCTCGTGGTGAATGGAATGCTGGTAGGCCTCGAGCCTTCGGAGCGAAAGCTTGCGGGCCATCGATCTTATCGATGCGTCGATGTGAGGGTGTATGATTCGCGCCATGTCCTCTCAACGGCCGGAATTCGATTCGGTGGATGTTCAATTACTGGTCGATTCGATCCCTGCGCTGATTCACACCGCCAGGCCGGACGGTCACCTCGACTACTTCAACAAGCGCTGGCTGGAATATCTGGGTGCCACTCTGGGCGAAGTGGCCGGCTGGAATTGGACAGCCTTCGTTCACCCCGAGGATGTCGAGGGGATCCTGACCACGTGGCGAGCCTGCCTCGCAACAGGAGAAATCTTCGAGTACGAAACTCGCGTCCGCAGCGCGAATGGAGACTACCGCTGGATGTTCCACCGGAAAGTGCCACTTCGCGATGCAAGCGGCAGCATCGTCAAGTGGTATGGATCGAGCCTGGATATTGATGAACGCAAGACGGCGGAAGAACAGCTCCGCCACAACACCGAGGAGCTAGAAAGAACAGAGTCTTATCTTGCCGAAGGGCAGCGTCTTGCCCACATGGGAAGCTGGGCCTTCGATCCCGACGGCTTCTACCATTGGTCTCCCGAATTATTTCGACTTCACGGACTCGATCCGGCCAGCAAACCACCTAGTCTTCACGAATACCTCGATCGTCTCCACCCCCACGACCGCGAGTCCATGGCAGATCTGATCGCGGAAATCCTCGAGAAAGCTTCGCCCTTCGATGCCACGAAGCGCATCGTTCGGCCTAGTGGTGAGGTCCGGTACATTCGCTGTGTCGGTGCTCCTGTTGTCGAAAACCACGGCCTGAAAAAGTACGTTGGCAGCGCCATAGACGTCACGGAACACGAGCTCCTGACCCAGGAACTCCGCCGGCGCGAAGCGTACCTGGCGGAAGCTCAAAGGCTCAGTCACACGGGCAGCTTCGGGTGGAAACCCGGTACCGGAGAGACTGTCTGGTCAGACGAAACCTATAGGATTTTCGAATACGACCCGACCGAGAAACCAACCATCACCATGGTGTTGCAACGCATGCATCCGCAGGACAGGGCGCTTGCAGAACAGCTCATCGAGGACGTATCGACCAGCGGCACAGACTTCGAACAGGAGTATCGTCTGGTGGTGCCCAGCGGGGCCATCAAGCATCTCCACGTGCGGGCTCACGCTCTTCGCGATTCATCCGGCAGTGTCGAGTTCATTGGAGCTGTGACCGACATCACCGAGCGTAAGCTTGCGGAAGAAAGGGTTCGCGGACAGGAGGCGGAACTCCGGCAGATGATGGATCTCACCCCGCAGTACCTCTTCGTACTCGGGGCCGACGGAACCCCGACCTATGCCAATAGATCCTCGCTCGATTACCTCGGCATGACTCTCGATGAGTGGCGGCAGAGGGGCGGTATTGGCGATGAGGTTCATCCTGATGATGTAGACCGGCTCAATCGTGCCTCTTCGAGCGGCACTACTTACGAATTGGAGTTGCGGGTGCGCAACGCTGACGGGAAATTCCGTTGGATTTTGTCTCGTTTCAACCCGCTATACGACGAAAAGGGACAGATCTCGCGTTGGTACGTTGCAAGTACGGACATTGACGATCGCAAGCGAGCGGAAGAGAGACTGCAGCACGAAAACGTCGTCCTCCGGGAAGAAATCGACAAGACTTCGATGTTTGAAGAGATTGTCGGAGCTTCGCCAGCTTTGCAGACGGTGCTCTCGCACGTTTCCAAGGTCGCACCGAGTGATTCGACGGTCCTCATCACCGGTGAAACGGGAACCGGTAAAGAGCTGGTGGCACGCGCTATTCACCGGCGATCAAACCGTGCCTCGCGTGCATTCGTGAGTGTGAACTGCGCTGCTATCCCGCGCGACCTGATCGCCTCAGAGCTATTCGGGCATGAGAAGGGCGCCTTCACGGGCGCAACTCAGCAGCGTCTGGGTCGTTTTGAGCTAGCAAGCGGAGGCACCATCTTTCTCGACGAAATCGGAGAACTTCCAGCCGAAACGCAGGTCGCCCTCTTGCGTGTTTTACAGGAGCACGAGTTCGAGCGGGTTGGCGGCACTCGTCAAATCCAGGCTGACGTTCGAGTCATCGCCGCCAGCAACCGCGACTTGCCCGCAGCCATCAGCGCCGGGTCTTTCCGTAACGATTTGTTTTATCGGCTGCATGTCTTCCCGATCGAGATACCTTCTCTGCGAGAACGTCGGGCGGACATTCCCCTGCTGGTCGAATACTTTATCGATCGCTATGCACGAAAAGCTGGCAAGAACATAAAACGTGTCAACAAGAAGACGCTGGAATTGCTACAGTCCTATCCCTGGCCGGGAAACATTCGCGAACTGCAGAACGTCATCGAGCGTTCGGTGATACTTTGCGAAACAGAGATTTTCTCGATCGACGAAAGCTGGCTGCCGCAGCCGCTTACGCCGGAGCCGAAACAGCAAACTGAGCTCCCGCGCAGACTTCTCGTGCAAGAGAAGGACATGATTGAGGCTGCACTCAAAGATTCCCGAGGCCGCGTGTCGGGCCCCACGGGCGCTGCGGTTCAGCTGGGAATACCGCGGTCTACACTGGAATCAAAGATTCGGTCGTTGCAAATCAACAAGAATCGCTTCAAGAACTCGACCGACGACTAAGCCCGCGTGGGTTTGCAACTTCGTGTTCCCGGGCGGGACGCAGAAGCGAACCCGAAGCGCGCGGGCTACAGACCCAAGTCGCTCAGGCCTCGATGATCTGACGGGCGCGGACCTTGCGGCCAACGGTACAGGCGCTGCGATTCTTCGATCAGCAGGTCGTTGATGCTGGCATGGCGGTGATGCATGAGGCCGGCAGCGTCAAACTCCCAATTTTCGTTGCCGTAGGAGCGAAACCAGTTTCCGGAGTCGTCGTGCCACTCGTAGGCGAAGCGCACGGCGATTCTGGCGCCGTCGAACGCCCACAATTCCTTGATGAGGCGATACTCGAGCTCCTTGCTCCACTTGCGGGCGAGGAACCGAATGATTTGCTCGCGGCCCTGGATGAATTCGGCGCGATTGCGCCACTGGCTGTCCGGTGTATAAGCAAGGGCCACGCGCTCGGGATCCCGTGAATTCCAGCCATCCTCGGCCTTGCGAACTTTTTGTACCGCGGTTTCGCGGGTAAACGGCGGAACGAGATGCGCTGCGTCGTGCGGTGGCATGCGGATTTAACCCAACCACTGCGGATTGTGCACTGTGCCATCGAAATTGTGGCTGGTCTTATAAAGTTCGAATTCCCCGGATGCCGCCGACTTCACGGTTTTTGCAAGGAGCGCGGCAACTTGCGAAGAGTCCATGGGCCGGAAGCTGCGCGCGGTTTCGAGAGCTTGCTGCAAAATGGGCAGCGAATCGCATCCGGTGATGACCACACTGGTCGGCAAATTCATGGCGTATTGCAGGCATTCGACGGCGGTCACGGTTTTGCTTTGGAGAATCACGTTCGCGCCCATCGGCTTCATGCCCAGGACTCCCATGCCGCTCTTGACGAGCACCGGCAGAACCTTCTTTTCAAAGCTGTCGAAATGCGCATCCATGACGTTGAGCGGCATCTGCACGGTATCAAACGTGAAATTATGCTTCGCAGCGGTGGCCAGCATTTTCAAATGAAAGTCCGGGCTTTTATGGCCGGTGAAACCAATAAAGCGCACTTTGCCCGCCTTTTGCGCTTCACGGACGGCCTCGAGAGCACCGCCCTCGGCAAAGACGCGGTCTGGGTCATTTTCCCGGATGATTTCGTGGAACTGCAGTAAGTCAAGGTGATCGCTTTGCAGTCGGCGAAGAGAGTCATTGATCTGACTGGCGGCGATCGCCTTGTTGCGGCCATCGATCTTGGTCATCAAAAACGCTTTCTGCCGGTAACCGTCGCGCAACGCCTTGCCCATGCGCACTTCGCTCTCGCCATTGTTGTAGTCCCAGCAGTTGTCGAGGAAGTTGACGCCTTCATCGAGAGCAGTGCGAATGATGCGCACGCTTTCCTGGGCATCCGCCTGACTCCCAATGTGATACCCGCCGAGACCGATGAGCGAAACCTTTTCCCCGGTGCGTCCCAGTCGTCGGAAGGGAATGCCATTCCGAGGTTCCGGTTGCTCGAAAGGCTGGCCACTGCTTGCGAATAAAACCGACGCTGCGGCAAAGCCCAGGAAGTCGCGCCGGGTAACGCCGCCGTCGAGATGGTCGCGAATCTGCGAGGTTGAGGAAGCCGGATTTATCTGGAGGTGGTGGTCCTTATGGTTGTGGTCGTTCACCGTACAGCTCCTTTCCTTGTACGTTCGATGCCACGCAGACCGGTTCTGACACGAATTTGTTCTCTTTTCCTGCTTAGCGATGGTTTTAACTGCCAGCCATGCAAAGACCAACCCAAGTTTATCGGAAAGAACCGCACGCGCGTATCCCTAGGGCCGAAAGAACGCCCCGGCTCTCGAGTTCGCGATCAGCGCTCCTTCGCGCGCACACTTTGCTCGAGATAGCCGTCGAGATGTCGGCGGACGTTGCGAAGTGGCGCGTTGCTTTTTTGGAGCCGTGCGATCAGCAACGCACCTTCGAGTGAAGCAATGATTAGCTGCGCCAAGTCGCGGGCGTGGACGTTTGCGTTAATTTGATTTTTGGCAATTCCCTCGGCGGTAATTTTCGTTAGGCGCGCGGTCCAGTTCTGAAGCGCTTTTTTTGCGCGGGCGCGCAGTCTAGCGTTGCCGTCGTCGGCTTCCACCGCGGTGTTCATCAAGGGGCAGCCGCCGGGGACCAGGCCGGTGCGTAGTTCGACGAAATTCTCGATGGTTTTTTTGAGGCGCTCGACGCAATTCGGGATTTCCGCGACGCCGGCAAGCCTCTCGTGCACCGCTTTTCCCCAGGAATAGTCGAAAGCTTCCGCGGCCAGTTCTTCTTTGCCGGAGAAGTGGCGGTAGATGCCGCCCTTTTGCAGGCCGGTGGCTTGCATGAGGTCTGCAAGAGAAGTTCCCTCGAAGCCCTTTTGATTGAAAAGCGGGGCGGCCTCGGCCACGATGGCGCGCCTGGTTTGCTGGCCTTTGTTCACAAAGATCCCCCCTGGGCACCCGTGGTCCGCGGGAAGCCCGATTTCCCGATGCGACCGACCGGTCCCTTTAGGCTACCATAGCACATTCCAAATGAGACCGAACGGTCTCTATTGCATCTAACCGTTGCAGAAGCCATGAGCGATACGCTTACCCCCGCGGCACCATTCTCTCTTTCCTTGCCGCGCGCGGGCATCAACCCGTGGTTCATTGCCGTGGTGGTCACCTTGGCGACGTTCATGGAGCTTCTGGACACCGCCATCGCCAACGTGGCGCTTCCCCACATCGCTGGCGGACTGGCCGTCAGCGCGGACGAAAGCACCTGGGTGCTGACCAGTTACCTCGTTTCGAACGCCGTCGTTTTGCCGCTCTCCGCATGGCTTAGCCGCATGTTTGGCCGCAAGCGCTACTACATGATTTGCGTGGCGCTGTTTACCGTAAGTTCGCTGCTCTGTGGCTTCGCGCCGAGCCTTGGCATGCTGATCTTTTTCCGGGTTTTGCAGGGAGTTGGTGGCGGCGGTCTGGTTCCCGTCGAACAGGCCATCCTCGTGGACACATTTCCGGCTGACAAGCGGGCGGCAGCCTTCGCGCTCTACAGCATGGCTATTGTTACCGGTCCCGCCATCGGACCTCCCCTCGGCGGCTGGATCACCGATCACTGGAGCTGGCGATGGGTCTTCTTCATCAACATTCCCATTGGTATCGTTTCGTTGATTCTCACGAGCCGCCTGCTTTCCGATCCGCCAGAGTTCACGCGCGAAGTCGCAGCGGCTCGCCGAGCGGGCAAGCTCAAAATCGATGGGTGGGGAATACTCTCCGTGGCCATGGCCTTCGCCTGTCTTGAAGTAGTTCTCGACCGTGGACAAACCGAGGACTGGTTTGAGAGCAAGTTCATCGTCGTGTTTTTTGCGATATCCATGGCCGCGCTGTTGTTTGCCATCCTTTGGGAGTGGCGCCATCCCGATCCGGTGGTAGAGATTCGCTTGCTCGGCGACCGAAATTTCGCTCTGGCCAACATCTTCTATTTTCTTTTTGGATTCACTCTCTATGGTTCAACCGTGCTCATCCCGCAGATGTTGCAGCGACTCTACGGTTACACCGCTACCGATGCCGGTCTGGTCCTAGGTCCGGGTGCGGTTGTGATCGTGATGCTCGCGCCGGTCGTCGTACGAATTCTTCCTAAAGTCGGCGTGAAAGGGCTGCTTGGCTTTGGATACCTCGTTTTCGCGCTGGCGATGTGGTACTTCGCAAGTTTCACGCTGGCCACCGACTACCGACACGAAGCTCTGGCGCGCTTGTTGCAGGGACTGGGCATCGCCTCGCTATTCGTCCCGGTCAGCCAGTTGGCGTACTCCCACCTGCCGAAGAACAAGAACAATAAGGCTTCCAGCCTCACCAACCTTTTTCGCAATCAGGGTGGCAGCTTTGGCATCGCGTTTGTAACCACCCTGCTGGCTCGGCGTGCGCAATACCACCAAAGCGTCCTGGTCGTGCATTTTACGCCGCTCGACACGCGCTACCGGCAGTTTCTCGATACTTTGACCAACTACTTTTCCACGCATGGTTTCTCTCACCCGGATGCCGCAGCTCACGCCCAGGCCATGGCGTTTAACCTCCTCGAACGCCAAGCCACCTTTTTGGCGTTTCAAGACTGCTTCACGGCTTTGGGGTGGGTCGTGCTGATGGGTGTTCCGCTGGTATTCCTGATCAAGAAATTCAAGCCGGCGGCGCCTTCCTCCGATCACTGAGGTCGCAGCGTATGAAAAGTCTCGGCGACGTTTGTAGTTCCGCCAGAAAACTGGAAGAATAAATCCGTGAAGGAGCTGTCATGAACCGACGGGATTTCCTGCGCTCAGCGAGCGTAGCTTCGACTAGCCTGGCGATACCTCGAATCCAGCGCCTTTTTGCTGAGACCCCAGCTTACGGCGGCTGGCGAACCTTCGAAGTCGCCACGCGCGTCGAGATCTTGAAACCCGGGGGAGTCACTCGAATTTGGGTTCCCGCCGCGCTTATTGAGCAAACGCCTTTTCAAAGGACGATCTCCAATACTTTTCACGCGGAGGCGGGTTCCGCGAAGTTAATCGAAAGCCACGCCGATTCGCTCGGCATCGTCGCTGCGGAGTTTCCTGCCGGCGCCAAGCCGCTGCTCAGCGTAACGAGCCGCGTGGCCACGAGAAACCGCATGGTCGATTTTTCTTCCCGCGGCGCATCGCAGAAAGAAGATCCGGCGGAACTGCGGTATTTCTTGCTTCCCTCGAAATTCATTCCCACCGGCGGCATCGTAAAAACCACCGCGATGGAAATCACCAAGGGGGCAACCAGCGATCTTGAAAAAGCCCGCGCCATTTATCAATGGATCGTCGAAAACACTTTCCGCAATCCGAAGACGCGTGGCTGCGGTGTTGGCGACATCCGCTTCATGCTGGAATCGGGCGATTTAGGCGGCAAATGCGCGGACCTCAATGCGCTGTATGTTGGACTGGCGCGCGCTGCGGGCCTTCCCGCTCGCGATCTTTACGGTATTCGCGTTGCCAAATCGGAGCTAGGATTCCAGAGCCTCGGCGCATCATCGGAGAAAATCACAAAATCCCAGCACTGCCGCGCCGAGGTCTACCTCAACGATTTCGGTTGGGTTCCTGTTGATCCTGCTGACGTGCGGAAAGTGGTGCTCGAAGAGCCGCCGGGCAATCTTTCGCTCGGCGACGCGGTGGTGAAGGATGCCCGTGTACGCCTCTTTGGCTCGTGGGAAATGAATTGGATGGCCTACAATTTTGCGCGCGATGTAGCGCTGCCTGGATCAACTGGCGCTCCCATATCGTTCTTTATGTATCCTCAAGCGGAAACCGGCGATGAGCGGCTCGACTGCCTGGACCCCGACAACTTCAAGTATGAAATCACTTCGCGGGAAATCACTTCCGCAAACGGCTGACGAAATTGGGGCACGCGAAATCGGGGTCGCCGGCATCAAAAAAAGGCTAACGCCCCACGCTGTCTTGAATCACCGCGTTCACCGGCGGCAGGATACCGAGATCCCGGTAAATCGGTCTCATGTGCTCGCGCATCGAAGGAAGCCGCGCCGCAAACCACGCGGCGCCAGCCACGCAAAACGCTCCGCTGAACATGACGGTATAGGGAGCGCCGATCAAATGGGCGAGCCCTCCGGCCAGTAGGCTGCCGAACGGCGCCATGCCCACAAACGCCACGGTGTAAAAACTCATTACCCGGCCGCGCTTGTCGTCTTCCACAATGGTTTGAATGATGGTGTTGCTCGCGGCCATTTGCTGCATCATGCCGAAGCCACAGACCAGCATGAGCAGCAGCGATATCCAGAAAATTCGTGAGCAGCCAAAGCCGATCAGTCCAACGCCGAATGCCGCCGTGGAAATTGCAATCATCTTGCCAAGTCCCAGCACGGTTTTGCGCATTGCCAGCGAGATCGCGGAAATCAATGCGCCGAGTCCCACCGCACCCATGAGAAATCCCAGCGTATGCGGACCTCCATGCAATATTTTCCCGGCAAAAATCGGCATGAGCACCGTAAACGGCCAGCCCATTAAGCTCACTGTTGCGAACAGGAGAAGAATCGTGCGGATCGGCGCGGATCCCGAAACATATTTCCAACCTTCCCGAAGCTCCACAAGTACCGATTCCGTCGAACGCTTGATACTCGCAGGCTTGGTGCGCATGAGAAGCAGCGAGAGAATCACCGCCAGATAGCTAACGCCGTCAATCAAGAAGCAGTAGCCTTCGCTCGAAAGCGCGATCACCGCTCCAGCAAGCGAAGGACCGACTAAGCGCGCCATGTTGACCATCGAGGAGTTCAGCGCGATGGCATTGCCGAGATCCTGTTTATCTTCGATCATTTCCACGAGAAACGTTTGCCGGCCCGGCATGTCAAAGGCGTTGATCAGCCCTTGAAAAGCGCTGAGCAGGATCACCTCGCGAATGTTAATGCGATGCGCGAGCGTCAGCGCGGCGAGGGCCAGCGATTGCAGCATGGCCAGGACTTGCGTGACCACGAGAACGTTGCGGCGATTCAGCCGATCCACCCATACGCCCGCCAGCGGGGCCAGTAAAAATGTGGGGATTTGTCCTGCGAAGCCGACCACACCGAGCAAAAACGGTGAGCCGGTGAGACGGTAAACGAGCCAGCTCGTCGCCAGCCGCGTCATCCACGTGCCCATCAGCGAAATGGTTTGCCCACCGAAAAAAAGCCGAAAATTGCGGTGGCGCAGTGCTCGCAGCGAGTAGGCGAAACGGGAATTTTCAGGGGAAGGATGCGGGGTTGCGTGCGCCGGTGTGCTCACATCTCATTGTGACATTGCCGGCGCCGATGTTGCGACGTGATTGGTTGGCTTGGTTTGTCCACGATTTGCCTCATGTGGAGGAGGAGGTTTTCGCAGGTCGCCGTGCCGCGGACGCGCAAACTGCCGCGTAAATGGCTGAGGTGCCCGCATGGTACGCTGGGAGGGTCGCGAAAGTTGTGCACTTCTTCTCGCTCGGGGGCAGCAGCGCGTGCTGAAGCGATTTGCGGTTTTCCTTTCCGTTTTTCAATCTGTTTTATTGCTTGCACATTTTCTGGTGTTTGAAACCATGGTCTATGCCTCGGGGCAGCGGTTCAACGCTGCGTTACTTGGGATCATGCTCGCGGCGCTCTCGGTCAGCTTTCTGAGCGCCTCGCTGCTTGCCTTCCGCTACTTCAATGCTTTCGTCCGAGTCTTCTACAAAATCGCGGCCGTCTGGCTCGGCATATTCAACTATTTGTTCATAGCCGCATGCCTGTGGTGGCTGTTGTTCGGCGCGTTCTACCTAATGGGAATAAACGTCTCGCGAAGCGGACTCGCCGCAGCCCTCTTCGGACTGGCGATCGCTACCGCCTTATACGGATTCGCAAACGCTGCCGCGGTCCGGGTAAAACACATTGGCGTCGAACTGCCTGCGCTACCGGAATCCTGGCGTGGCCGCACCATCGCGCTCGTTAGCGATTTGCACCTCGGACATGTCAGAAACTCTGGCTTCACGCGCCGCATCGTTCGTAAAATAGCGCGTGAAAAGCCTGCCATCGTGCTGATGGCAGGAGATCTCTTCGACGGCACTGCCGTGAACGCCGAGAAAGCCGTCGCCCCGCTCGCGGAGTTGCACTCGCCCTTCGGCTCGTATTTCGCCGAAGGAAATCACGAAGAGTTTTCTAGTCCCGCAGCATTTCTGGCGGCTATTTCGAAAACAGGTGTTCGCGTGCTGGACAACGAGATTGTGAACGTGGAAGGCCTGCAGTTGATCGGCGTGCCCTATCGCCACGCCACGCACGCGGGACACCTGCGCTCAGTGCTCGGAAAGCTGACGATCGATCGCGCGCGCGCCAGCATCCTCATCACCCACGCGCCAGACCACCCAGAGGTCGCGGGCGAAGCGGGAATTTCGTTGCAGGTTTCCGGCCACACGCATCGCGGCCAGTTTTTCCCGTACACCTGGATTACCGCGCGCATCTACCGACAGTTCGTTTATGGTTTAACCCGCGTCGGCGGATTGCAGGTCTACACTTCATGCGGCGCGGGCACGTGGGGCCCGCCGTTGCGCGTGGGCTCTCGGCCTGAAATCGTTGTGATTCATTTGAAATAAAGGGCCGGGATGCGGAGCGAACCGCCGCGGCGCGATCACTCCGTGAGGGGAAGCGTGGTCTTCGAGGTCCTTGCCTAGAATCCGGGAGCCCCGGTGGCTGCGGGCCGCATCTCCGCGGGCGGCACGCTTCCAAACCTCCAGTGCGCCAAATACACCTGGCTCAGCGACATCAGCCCGGTGTAGAGATATCCCCACACGAAGAGCAGCAAGAAGGGAATCGTCGCGTAATTCTCATTGCGGATGGAATACAAGACCGTAGCCGCGAAATAGATTCCCAACAAGACCTCCGCATAAGGCATCCATCCCGCCTTGTTGCGGTAGGATTTCTTGACGAAGCTGCCCTTCTTGCCTTCGATATTAAATTTTGGCGTCCGCGCAAACTCTGATTTCTTGCCGATGATCGCTTCAATGACCGCTTGCGCGTTGCGCACGGAGATTCCAATCCCCGTGGCCATTACAAACGGCATGTATAAAATCGCGCGCCACCAGGTTTTCGGGTGAATTTCTCGCTGCGCCACCAGATAAAAACTGGAGATGGAGCAGGTCGACGCGAGAAACAGCGGCAAGTCGATCACCAGCATCTGAAACCAGCCCTGATAAAAACGCACGATCATCGCCGGCAGCAGCATCGTCGACAGCACCACCATCAGTGGATAAGAAATATTCGCCGTGAGGTGGAAAAACGCTTCGGCCTTCACGTGCCATGGCGACTTTGACCGGAAAACTCTGGGAAGGATTTTCTTCGCCGTTTGCATCAGTCCTTTGGCCCAGCGGGCCTGCTGGGCTTTGAAGCCGTTCATATCCACCGGCAACTCGGAAGCGCATTCAATGTCTGGCAGGTACAAAAACCTCCAGCCCGCCAGCTGCGCGCGGTAGGAAAGATCCGTGTCTTCCGTGAGCGTATCGTGCTGCCAACCGCCGGCTTGCTCGATCGCCGTACGCCGCCAAACGCCGGCCGTGCCGTTAAAATTAAAGAACGTACCGCGCCGCGAGCGCGCCCCATGCTCCACCACAAAGTGTCCGTCGAGCAAAATTGTCTCCACGTTGGTGAGCAGCGAATAATCGCTATTCAGATACGTCCAGCGCGTCTGCACCATCCCGGTGCCCGCGCCGCCCTCGGGATTCATGAAGTACGGTATCGTACGCCGTAGAAAATCCGCCTCTGGAAGGAAATCGGCGTCGAAGATGGCCACGAACTCGCCTTGACTCGTGCGCAACCCGTTTTCGAGCGCCCCCGCCTTGTAACCCTCGCGGTTCGTGCGGTGAATATATTCGATTGGCAAGCCCTGCGCCGCGTGGCGTTCGACGCAATGGCGCGCCACTTCGCACGTCTCGTCCGTGGAATCGTCGAGCACCTGGATGTCCAGTAGCTCGCGCGGGTAATCAAATCTGGAAATCGCCTCGACCAGCCGCTCGATCACATAGCGTTCATTGAAAATGGGCAGCTGAATGGTGACTCGCGGCCAATCTGTAACCGGCGGAGGCGCCGCCGGAACGTTCTTTGCGTATGCGAAATAGTCGTACACCAGCCAATAGCGGTGCAATCCGTAGACCGCCAAAACGAACAGCACCACAAAATACGGAATCATCATCGCCATATCGAAAGCATTGGCGTGATACATCCCGGTGAAGGTGCGGTCGGTGACCTTCCGCCAGTAATGCCCGAGACTACCCTGCACAGCGAGAAACGTGGCGAGAAATGTGACCATAGACACGATAGGAGCAGGCTCAGTTCGTCAGGAATTGCGGCAACCGCGCTGTGGAATTATAAGCCAAAAAAGAACACAAGCGGCGATATCGCGGCGCTACCGAAGCTTGCGGGAGTTCCGTTTCGCGCGTACCGAGTGTAAGGCGCGGCATTGCGCCTCATCTTGGCATGAACTCAACCGATGGAGTCTTTTCATGGGATGAGAACTATTTTCCCAGCCGTCCCGGGCTCCAAAATCTCCTTGTGCGCTCGCGCCGCTTCCGCTAACGGAATTTCTTTTCCCACCACGGGCCGCAGCGTTCCGCTCTCCATCGCCGCCAACAATCCGGCGTGCATCTCGGCCGCCTCCGCTTCGGTAATCGCCCAAAGCGTGAATGCCCGAATGGATCCACGGCGAACCATCAGATCGCGCGCATTGATCGTAACATCGCCGCGGTTTCCAACTACGATCACGCGTCCATTCGTCGCCAACAATTTTAAATCGTTGGCCAGGTTCACGTTCGCGAGCATCTCCACGATGATGTCAACGCCTCGACCGCCAGTGGCCCGCATAATCTGTTCTTGATACCCGGCATTCGAGTGATCAAATGCCTCATGCGCTCCTTCACGCGTCACCAGTTCAAGCCCCTTCGCGCTTCCTGCAGTGCCCAAGACGCGCAGTCCCGCGGCACGCGCCAGTTGTACCGTCGCTATTCCCACGCCGCCGCTGGCTCCATGCACCAGGACCGTCTCAGAAGCGTGCGCTTTCGCGGCATGATACAGCGCGTGGTACGCCGTTCCGCACGGCACCCACACTCCCGCGCCTTGCGCGAAGCTGAGTTTGCCCGGCAGTCGATAAACTTGGCTTTCGAGCGCCAACGCGTACTCCGCGTACGCGCCAGTCAACGTTTGCGCCGTATACACGCGATCGCCGGTCTTTACCTTGGTAATTGCATCACCCACGGCCTCGACCACCCCGGCAGCATCCGAGCCCGGGGTGTATGGCAGATTGGGCTTAACGGCGTACGTCCCGGCGCGCTGTGCAGCTTCGTAAGGATTGACGCCCGCCGCGTGGATGCGCACCAACACTTCGCCGGCGGCCGGTTGGGGGGTCGGAATTTCTTGCAGCTGCAAAACTTCTGGCGGGCCAAATTCTTGCACGCGAATGGCTTTCATGATCCGTCTCCGTTTCGTCTCCAATGTCGCCCTTGCGCAGAGCGGGGGGCGAAGAATTCGCAACGCCTCGTTAAAAATGGTCGTCCACGCCCACCGTGGCGGGGTTTTTCTCAAGATGTCCGGTCGTCTGGCCCCAAGCTGTCGTTTGCCAATTATCTTTTCCTTTCTTAACGGGAATCCAGGGCGGCAGCGACTGGCTCAGATACGTTCCCAGCGCGAAAACATACGGCTCGTACATATGTCGCAGCTTGGCCAGCTTCTCGTCGGCATCGGCGCCGTCGTGCAGCTTCAGACCGTTCTGCGCCAAAATAGCGCGGATGCGCGAAAGCGTTTCCGGAGTGAGCCGTTCGACTGGATCGGCCATTGGCGTAATCCCAAAAACCTGCGCCAGGTCCACGGTGGCGTGCCGCGCAATCGCGAACGTCAGTTCCGCTTGTTTTTCACAAGCGCCCTCGATGCCCACCATCACCAGCGCGCACGTGTCGAGAATCGCCGTCAATGACGCGATCCACGACTGGTTGTCATGCTGCGAGCGGAAAAACGCCAGCACCGGATACGACAGGTGGCTTTCCATCAGCTCCGCGCACCAGCGTTCCCAATCTTTCAGTAACGCGCGCAGCGCTTCGACGCCGTGCAGGTAACTATGGCGCCGCAGCAATTCGCCGGCGCTAGGCGGGGTTCCCGCGCGTGAATCGAGCAGAGAGATATCCACTTCGCGCGTCGAAAAGGATCCATAGATAAACGGCAGGTAGCCGATCACCGCGGCGAGAAATCCGAAGCCAAAGCCCGCTTCGGCGACAACGAGAAATCGCGCTAAGCCTGAACGCGGCAGCACATCGCCCAATCCCAACGTAAAGAAGGTGGTTCCGCTCAGGTACATGTCCGTCGAAAAGTGCGAAGGTCCGTTATTCATTAACACCGCGGAGCCCGCGCCAAACTGCATCAACCCAAAACTGAACACCAGTCCTACGGCCCAGATCGCCACCAGAAGGAGCAACGAGATCGGACCGTAGTAGCCCAACAGTGTTTCGCGGCGCTTCGGAGCCTTCACAAAAGAAATTACAAATCTCCAGAAGCGCCAGGAAAGCCTGTAGAACAAGCGCGTGAAGCGAAATTTCCGCGTTACCCGCCGCGGCAAAATGATCGACTCAAAAGCATCCCACAACACGATCAGAAAAAGGACGACACCCAGAAGGAATATTCCGGGCACTGGAAGCATGTCGTGCATGGTTCCCATTTCTGCGCGAAGCGCTGAAGACGAGCGAGTCTCAGGATTGCAGGTGAGCGGTTACCGTGATTTCTGCCTTGAAGAGTTTCGATACCGGGCATCCGGTTTCCGCCGCTTTTACCGCCTCGTCGAATTTCGCCTGGTCCGCTCCAGAAATTCTGGCCGCCAGACTCAGATGACTCTTGGTGATTGAAAATCCCTCGCCGTCTTTCGCCAGCGTGATCGTGGCGGTCGTCTCCAGTTTCTCGGCGGTCATTCCGCGCGCGCCGAGTTGGCCAGAAAGAGCCATCGTAAAGCAACCCGCATGTGCCGCCGCCAGCAACTCTTCCGGATTTGTGCCCACTCCATTCTCGAAACGCGCGCTGAAGGAATATTGCGTCTGCTTCAGCGTCCCGCTGTCCGTTGTCAACGTTCCTTTGCCATCCTTGATTCCGCCACTCCACACTGCCGTCGCTTTGCGATCCATAATGCTCTCCTTGTATGCCGCTTGTTTATTGGTCTGCTGCAAACCCTAGGGTCTTGCTGGCCGGCGCACTCCGTTGCTTGGCAATTCCGTTCGATTCGTAATCTAAGAATTCGATTCCATGGTGCTCCCCAAAGGTATATTGAGAAGGCTACCTTGTCGAGGCGGATGCCCATGACCGCGGATTCCATTCTCAATGCATAGCATTCTGGCCGCCACGCAACACCGACCTTGGCCGTTGCCCCGCGGACCGTGGATCATGACGCAGCGCTGGCACGATCTATTGTTTGCGCATTGGCCGGTTCCTCCCTCAACTCTGCGCTCGCTGATTCCTGCCGGCCTCGCGATCGAAACCTTCGATGGCCGGGCTTGGCTCGGCGTCGTGCCGTTCCGCATGTCCGGAGTGCGCCTGCGCGACACGCCGCCTCTCCCGTGGCTGTCCAAATTTCCCGAGCTCAACGTCCGCACTTATGTTGCGCGGGACGGCAAACCCGGCGTATGGTTTTTCAGTCTCGACGCCGCGAATCCCCTTGCCGTCGCGATCGCCAGGCGCTGGTTCAACCTTCCCTATTTCCGCGCCGCCATGCGAGCCGTAGAGACCAGCGGCCACATCGAATACCAATGCGTGCGAACCCACCGCTGCGCGCCCTCTGCAATTCTCCGCGCAACCTATGGCCCGCTTGGCGCGCCCTTCGAGGCGCAACCAGGTACCCTTGAGTATTTCCTGACGGAGCGATATTGCCTCTACACCGCCGACCGCCATGGCCATCTGATTCGCGCGGAAATCCATCATCGTCCCTGGCCGCTCCAACGCGCCGAAGCGCAGTTCACCGAGAACACCATGGCCGCGGCCGCCCGAATTCGCCTTCCGGACACCAGCGCCTTGTTGCATTTTTCGCGCCGGCAGGACGTTCTGGTCTGGCCTCCCACCGTCGCCGATGGATGAAAAAACAGCTTTCCGCAAGCGCTACCACTTGTGAAAAATAAAAAAGGCCCCCGTCACGATAAGCGCGAATCCCGCGCCGTAGTTCCACCTGAACTTTTCCCCCAGATACAAAATCGAGAATACTGAAAACACCGAAAGCGTAATCACTTCTTGGATCGTTTTCAGCTGCGCCCCGTTAAATTCATAGGACCCCAGGCGATTTGCCGGCACCTGAAAGCAATACTCGAAAAATGCAATTCCCCAACTCGCCAGAATCGCTTTCCAAAGCGCCTCGTCGCGATACTTCAGATGCCCATACCAGGCGAAAGTCATGAAAATATTCGAAATTGTGAGCAGCAGAATCGTCCGCATGACGCTCTCTTGGTTTGGGATTTTGCAGCTAGCTATCCTGAGTCGTGGAATTCATGGAACTCGGGGTTCCGCAGGGCAACAAACTCAGACGTTCAACGAAAGCGACACGAGGTCGGTCCGCTGGCGCGGCGGAATCTGCGGCATTTTCGAGCGGTCCACGCGATTGTAAGCGGTATCCCGCTCGACCGGCACACGCCCGGCGGCGCGAATCAGCCGCTCCAACTCCGCGCGCGGTGTAAACTCCGAAGTCCGCGCTCCCGCGTCGTGATAAATCTTCTCTTCCGCCACCGTGCCGTCCAGATCGCTCGCTCCAAATCGCTGTGCGATTTGCGCAATGGCCGGCGAAAGCATGATCCAGTACGCTTTGATGTGGTCAAAATTATCGAGCAGCAAGCGCGCCACCGCGATGTTCCGCAAATCCGCATACCCGCTGGGGTGCGGAATATGCGACAGCGCGGTATTCGCCGGATGAAACGCCAGCGGAATAAATGTCACAAATCCGTGCGTCTCGTCCTGCAATTCGCGCAGCTTGATCAAATGATCCACGCGTTCTTCCTCGGTTTCCACATGCCCGTACAGCATCGTGGCGTTGGTGCGCAAACCGGCTTGATGCGCTTTGCGCGCAATGCTCAGCCACATCTGCCCACTGACCTTGTGATCGCAAATAATCTTGCGCACCCGCGGATGAAAAATCTCCGCCCCGCCGCCCGGCAGGGAATCGACGCCCGCTTCTTTCATCTGCCGCAACGTCTCTTCAATGGAAAGCTTCGCGATGCGCGCAAAATAACCGACTTCCACCATGGTGAATGCTTTCAGATGAACGCCGGGACAGCGCTTCTTCAGCCCGCGAATCATTTCGAGGAAATACTCAAACGGCAAATCCGGATGCAAACCACCCACAATGTGAAATTCCGTCGCGCCTTCGCGCACGCCTTGTTCCGCGCGCGCATAAATTTCTTCCAAGGCAAACGTATACGCCCCCGGCGCATTCGGATCCCGCCCAAACGCGCACAGCCTGCAATGCGCCACGCAAACATTGGTTGGATTGATATGCCGGTTGACGTTGTAATAGGTGATGTTTCCGTGCCGCTTCTCGCGCACGTAATTCGCCAGCCAGCCTACCGCCAGCAAATCCGGCGTGCGATACAGCGCAATCCCGTCGTCGAGGGACAGCCGTCCGCCCGCCAATACCTTCTCGGCGATCGCCGCAAGGCCCTTATCGGTAAGTGTCAGCTCAGCCACAAAGTCATTGTATCAGGGCGCTCTTCAGTAGCACAGGCACTCCTGTCGGTAGCTCGAAGGGGAAGCCCGCTGAACCATTTCAAAACTTTCAAACCTTCCAAACCGCTGCCGCCGCTCCCCAAAACAACAAAAACGCCACGCTGATGTAACCATTCATCGCAAAAAAGGCCGCATCCAGCCTGCTCAAATCGTCAGCCTTCACCAAGGAATGCTCGTACGCCAAGAGCGCAGTCACCACGGCTATCCCCACCCATGCCGGCCAAGGCAGGGCGAAACTTCCGGCCAGCCAGCAAAGCAGCGCCACCATGCAAACATGCAGCACTCGGGCGATCAGCAAAGCCTTTGCCACGCCGAACCGCTTCGGCACGGAAAACAATCCCGCGCGCAAATCGTAGTCCACGTCCTGACACGCATACAGCACATCAAATCCACCTACCCATAGCGTCACCGCCGCGCACAAAATCAACATCCGCGCATCCAGCCCGCCGGTAACCGCAATCCACGCCGCCGCGGGCGCCACGCCCAGCGCGAATCCCAAAAATAGATGCGACCAGGTCGTAAAGCGCTTCGTGAACGAATAAAAAGCCAGAATGGCCAGCGCCACCGGCGCCAATTTCAGCGCCAGCGAATTCAGCCGCCACGCCGCCAAAAAGAAAATTGCCACCGCCAACAAAGTAAAGAGCCACGCAAAATTCAGGGTCAAAGCCCCCGTCGCCAGCGCGCGCAATCGCGTCCGCGGATTCTCCCGGTCATATCGCAGATCCACAATGCGGTTCACGGTCATCGCCGCCGACCGCGCCGCCACCATGGCTACCACGATCCAGAAGAGTTGCCACAGCGAAGGCCAACCGTGCGGCGGCTGGTGCGTTGCTCGCGCCGCCAGGAGGGCGCCGGTCAACGCAAATGGCAGCGCAAAAACGGAGTGCTCAAATTTGATCATTTCGAGCGTCGTCCGCAAGCGCCCCTGCCGGACAGGCTGCGGCGCCAGCGGCGGTTCGGTCAGCGGTTGTGTCAGTTCAGGCATCGGCCTTCTTGGCGATCAAGCTTCCTTCCCAGCGATACATTTCGACTTGCGGCAAGTCCAGTTGCGCCATTACCCTGCATACGTATTGCGTCACCAAATCATCGATGGTCTTCGGATGATGATAAAACGCCGGTACCGCCGGCATAATCACCGCGCCCGCCTGCTGCACACGTAACATATTCTCCAGATGGATTCTGTTGAACGGTGTATCGCGCACGCACAGCACCAACTTGCGGGCCTCCTTCAGCATCACGTCCGCCGAACGCGAAACCAAATCGTCGCTGACTCCTGAAGCAATCGTCCCCAGCGTGCCCATGGAGCACGGAATCACCACCATGGCGTCCACATCATGGCTTCCCGACGCGATCGACGCCCCCACATCCTTGTTCGACAGCACTTCTATCTTGCGGGAGGCCGCGCCGAGCAGCCGCATCGGCAATTGCTTTGCGTCCCCAGCGGAAATCCCCAGCTCTTCCGCAAAAAGGCGCAGCCCAGTTTCCGTAACCACCAGATGCACGCGCCCCACGCGCGCATCCGCTTCCAAAAGCTGCAGTATCTTTTTCGCGAGCACAGCTCCGCTGGCTCCAGTAACACCCACCGTGACCGTTCGCAGTTCGCTATTCGCCATCAGCATTTTTTCCGGGGATACCTAAAGTCTCGCAGCCGCCTTCCGTCAAGTCAATCGAGGTCCGAGTATTTTTCCCCGCGCCCCACTTCAGCCTCGCAAGCTATACTAAAATCCCTTCGCCACTGGAGACCGCATGGGCTTGGCACAACCGAAAAAGGGCGACCCCATCGAGATCGCCACATCGTTCATCGAACGCATCAATGCCGCGGACGCCGCCGGCCTCTACGAACTCATGACCGACGATCACGTCTTCCAGGACGCCCTCGGCGAACGCTTCATCGGCCGCGATAAGATGCGCCACGGCTGGACGCAATATTTTGCGATGGTCGAAAATTATAAGGTCTACGTTGAGGAATATTTTGTGCGCGAAGCGAGCGTCGCCATGTTTGGCACAGCCAGCGGCGTTTGTTCGCGCGCCAAAAACTCCCGTCCGTTAGCCGCCGCAGTCGTTGCGCCTCCGGAAACGGCGGCCAGCTCCGCCGACAGCTTTTGGGAAGTCCCCGCAGCATGGTATGCCGTCGTGCGCAATGGTTTGGTGGCGGAATGGCGCGTTTACGCGGATAATCAGCCGCTGCGAAAGTTAATGGGCGAGCGCGCACCGTAGCGCGCCCTTAGAAACGGTATCGGATAATGATCTCCAACCAGCGCCTCGGTCGCGCCACATGAACGAACCGCAACTCGTGCAGCTGATGAAAGCCGTTCGCTCCGGCAAACTCTCGAGCGAAGCTGCCGTCGAACGTCTGAAACATTTGCCCTTCGAAGACCTGGGATTTGCCAAAGTCGACCATCACCGGGCTCTGCGTCAGGGTTTTGCCGAAGTTATTTTCGGCAAGGGCAAAACGCCCAGCCAAATCGCCGAAATCGCCAAAAGCATGCTCCGCCGAGACCCCCGCCAAAATATTCTGATCACCCGCGCCGACAAAAAAACCTTCTCGGCCGTGAAGCGCCTGCACCACACAGCGAAATTTCACGCGCTCTCCGGAGCCATCACCATCGAACGCAATCGCGAGATCGCTGGTAAAGGGGTCATCTGCGTGGTCTCCGCCGGCACCAGCGACATTCCCGTCGCCGAAGAAGCTGAGCTCACCGCCCAACTCATGGGCAACCGCGTCGACCGCCTCTACGATGTCGGCGTCGCCGGCATTCATCGTCTCCTTCATCATCGCGAGGCATTGACCAAAGCTCGCGTGATCATCTGCGTCGCCGGCATGGAAGGTGCGTTGCCGAGCGTCGTGGGCGGCTTGGTCAGCGTCCCGGTCATTGCCGTTCCCACCAGCGTGGGCTACGGCGCGAGTTTCGGCGGAGTAGCCGCGCTTCTCGGCATGCTCAACAGCTGCGCCTCCAACGTGACGGTAGTGAACATCGACAACGGCTTCGGCGCAGCCCGCGTGGCCAGCTGCATCAACCGCCTCTAATCATCCCCAGCGCCATCGCAAACGCGACGCGCGCTCCAAAAACTATTTCGCGGGTTGGCAACCCTTCAGCAAAACCTTCATCACCCCGGCCCGTTGCGCAAACCGCAGAGCCTCGGCAGCCTCATCCATTGGGAACGTCCGCGTAATCAACGGCGCCACATCCACTTGCTTCTGGCGCAATAGCTTGAGCGCCGCGCCAAACGGCCCGCATCGCGAGCCCAGCACGCTCAACTCCTTCACCACGATAGGCCACGTCTCCACCGCCGCCGCACCCTGAAACGTCGATTTCAAAATCAGCGTCCCGCGCGCTTCGGTCATCCGTTGCGCCAGCGCCAACCCGCTAGGCGATCCGGTAGCCTCGACCACCAATCGAAAAGTCTCCGTGACGCGCTTCCAGTCAGAATCGTCGCCGCGCACCTTCTTCGTTACCATCCCCGCCCGCCGCGCCAGCGCTAGTTTTCCCGTGTGCTTCCCGTACATCACCACGCGCGGCAGCGCCGTTCGCAGCACGCGTGCAATCAGTTGCGCCAGTTTCCCATCGCCCAGCACTGCAACTTCGCGGTACGTCCTCACAGAGATTTGCTGCAAAATCTCGCAAGCCGCCGCCAGCGGTTCCGCGAACACCGCCGCCTCATCGGTCACGCCATCCGGCACCACGTGCAAGTTTTCGAGCGGCAAGGTCAAATACTCCGCGAACGCTCCGTCGTGCCCGATAATCCCCAGCACTTTGCGCCGCGCACAGTGCGTCAGCAACCCGCGCCGGCAAAAATCACACACCGGCCGGTACGCAAACGCCGAGCAGTGAATATTGATTTCTCCCACCACGCGTCGCCCCAGCCATTTTTTTCGCGCCGTCGGCGGAACCCCGCGCACCTCCGCAACATCGCCAACAAATTCGTGCCCCGGTGTTCCATGAAAATCGTGGTACCCGCGCAAAATCTCCACATCGGTGTTACAAACTCCCGCCAGGCGCACTCGTATCAACGCCCACCCCGGGCGCAACTTCGGAACCGCCTTTTCCATCGCGACTAACCGTTTGTTTTTGATTTGAGAAGTTAGCAATAGAATCTTTCAGCGGTCGGGCGTGTTTTCGGAGATATCCGCTAGCGCGCCACACCTATATCACAACTTTTCTCGCTGACGACGGCGATTCCGTGTTTAGAAACGACTATCGCAATGCCGCTGCAAGGGCGACGATCAGGTGCGGTTCTTGCTCGAGGAAAACGGTGCGCAGATCGACTACCAAGCGGTCGTCTTCCACCCGCGCGATCACGGGAAGTCCGCGAGCCGGCTTGCGCAGGCGCTGTTCGAGTCGCGCTGCGGAATGCCGCGCGCTCAGAAAGCGCAGCACCTTGGTCGCCAACGTTTGCAGTGGCGTGGACCCCCCGCCGGCCAGCGAAGCGCCATCCGCGATCTCCATCTCCACTTCGCCCGGCGGCGTTTGTCTGCGCAGTTCCGCCAGAAACCGTTCACTGCGCTGCTGCAATTCGCTGCTGCTCATGCGCATCATCCGCGCCGCGGGAAGCTCGTCCCAAGCGGCGCGAAGATGTGCGCTCAATGTGCATTCGAGCGCCGCAATCGTCAGCTTGTCCACGCGAAACGCCCGGAACATCGGATGTCTCCGGATGCGTGCAAGCAATTCTCGTTTCCCGGCGATGATTCCGGCTTGTGGTCCTCCGAGCAGTTTGTCTCCGCTAAAGAGCACCACATCCACTCCCGCAGCGATGGACTCCCGCACCGTCGGCTCGCTGATCCCAAACTCGGAAAGATTCACGAGGGAACCGGAGCCCAAATCCTCAATCAGCGGCAATCCCGTGCGCCGGCTTAGCGCTACCAATTCTTCCAGTGCAGGTTTTTCTGTAAATCCGCTGACCTTGAAATTGGAGGGATGCACACGAAGCAAGGCGCGCGTTTTGTCGCTCGCTGCTCTTTCGTAATCCGCCAGGTGCGTGCGGTTCGTCGCCCCCACCTCCCGCAAAATTGCTCCGCTTTCCGCCATGATCTCCGGAATGCGAAATCCATCCCCAATTTCAATCAGTTCCCCCCGGGAAACCAGAACTTCGTGGCCTTTCGCCAGCGCCGCCAGCACCAGAAAAACCGCCGCCGCGCAGTTGTTTACCACGATCGCGGATTCGGCTCCCGTCAGCCGCTCCAGCAAGTGCGCGGTGTGCACGTCGCGTTTTCCGCGCCCTCCCGCCGCTAGGTCAAATTCAAGGTTGCTGTATTGCGTCGCGGTGCGGCGGAATTCTTCAATCACCGACGCCGTCAGGGGCGCCCGTCCGAGATTCGTGTGCAAAATCACGCCGGTCGCATTGATCACCGGCACCAACGAGCGCGCCAAAATGCGCTCCACTTCGACGGCAATGCGTTCTTCGAGTTCCCCGGCAGACGCCGTTAGAATCCTTGCGCCCTCCGCCACCCCGGAATTTCCCGCGGCCAGGATGCTTGCGCGGATTTCAGAAAGCGTTGCCCGCGCGATTTCGAGAACCAGGTTACGGTCCGTACGCGCCGCCAGTTCTGCCAGCCGCGGCTGCATCAGCAACTCGTCGACGCTTGGCAAATGCCGCAACCCTTCGGCTTGTGCGGACGTCAATGCGGGCTTCGAACGCGTGGCCATAGCGACATTTCAGCACACCCGCGAACTCCCGGCAACTTTGCGGACCGCGCGCCAACCACCCCGCTTCACGGTTAGGCCGCTAGCAGCTTGTTGAAAATTCAGCTTTCTTGTGCGGCGGACTCTACTTTTCGCGTTGATAGGCTCGACGCAGAAGCGATTTAGATCGCGTGCGATTCGATCAGTTGGCCTGTGTCGCCGTCGCTGGTCATGCTCGGGCCATTAGGTTTCGCAATCGGCAAAGGTTGTAGGCGGCTCCAGTAAAGGTGAACAGCCACCCCACTTTGTCCACCCCTCGTAACTCACTCCCCACCATCTTCATCCATCCAAACGACTGCTCCACTCGTTTCAATCGCCTCCTTCTTCCTGCACTCAGACGAGAGCTGTTAGCGAAATGCGCGTTTTAAAAAACCACCAGGGACAACCTGGCTTCAAGGAGCGCGTCGACTTCGGGAAAGCGAATCGGGAAATACTCCGATCCGAAAACCGGCGTTAGTATTACCTGCGGTCTGAGTGAGCAGAACATTAAAGGAGCGAACCATGAGCAAGCCAGGTCGTAGCCGTGTTATCCGTCTTGCTGAGGCTCAGGCGGGTATCCCGGGCCCCTCGGGCGAGCGCGCCGTCATGGTCCTGCAACGTGGCACTCTTGACGTAGCCCTTGGCCTCCCTCTGCGCACGAGCCAACAGACGCCGCATGCACAGGACGAGATTTACTTCATCATTCGCGGCCGAGGAGTACTCCTTCACGACAGCAAGCGGGACCGGTTCCAGTCAGGCGACCTCCTGTTCGTGGCTGCCGGGACCGAGCATCAGTTCGAGGACATTACCGAGGACCTCGCCCTATGGCGTGTATTTTACGGCCCTCATGGTGGCGAGGTCCCAGCATAGAGCGTGGCGCTGGTCGAGAATGTCAAACTGAGACACGACCGCAATCTAAATAAAGGTGCAGTTGAACGGTGTTTTTCAACAGGCTGCTAGAAAAAAGCCTCTGTACCTTTGGACATGGCCACCTGTCCGCGCACCGTCCATCCGTGCGGTTCTTCATCCGCAGCACTCCCTATTCTCTGGTTGACGCGCTTGATGCGTACTTTTAGCATGATAGTCCGAGGCTGTCCCCGCATGGCCACCATTGACGAGGATCTGGCGCAGCTCGAACGCGACATTCGCCAACTGAAGATTGAATACGATCAATTCTTCGGCGGCGGCCGCAAGCGTCCTCCCACCGAAATTGAGTGGCGCATCGAACTGCTGGTCAAGCGCCACGGCGACCGTGGCGGCGACATGAAATCCGGTCAACGGTTCAAATTCAATTCCCTCACCCAGTCCTACGCCAAATATCGCGACATGTTTCGCAAACGCACCAAAGACAAGGAAGAAGGCAAGATCGCGCGGCATTACGGCGCCGCCGCCCGCGCTGTCGAAGCCGAACGTGCGCATCATCATCCCGAGCAACATCCACCGGAGATCTCCGTTGCAGCCGGCGTCTCTGCCCATTCGATTGCGGAAAATTCTGCCTTTCGCATGACCTGTTCGCAGCCCGAAGCGGAAAGCGACAAAGTGGGCCAGCTTTATCAAGCGCTGGTGCAGGCCAAGCAGCAGGCCGGCGAAGATACCGGTAAACTTTCTCGCGCCACCTTCGATGAATTTGTGCGCAAAAAAACCAAAGCGCTGCAGACCCAGCAAAATTGCCGCGACGTCGAGTACGTCGTGGAAACGATCGACGGTCAGGTGAAGTTAAAAGCTTTGGTCAAGTCTTAGCCGCGCTGCTGTTGCTTCTCCCGCCCAGTGTTCCAAGCTGATTGTTCCGCCGGAATTTCCACTTTGCTCCGCGGTGTGGCACGCTTACAGTCAGCTGTTGGTTATTTCGCGGAGGCGGTCATGGCCGTAGAGCGCGCGCTCATCAGTGTTTTTGACAAGTCCGGAATCGTCGAGTTGGCCCAGCGCCTTGCGGCACTGAAAATTGAAATTCTGTCGACCGGTGGAACGGCGAAATTACTCCGCGAGGCCGGCGTCGCCGTTCGTGATGTTTCCGATTTTACCGGCTGGCCGGAAATGCTCGGCGGGCGCGTGAAAACCCTGCATCCCAAAGTGCATGGCGGTTTGTTGTTTCGCCGCAAACACCCCGAAGATCAAAAACAAGCCGCGGAGCATGCGATTTCCCCGATCGATCTGGTGGTGGTGAACTTGTATCCGTTTGAGGCCACTGCCGCGAAAGACGGCCTCACCGCGGAAGAGCTGATCGAAAACATCGATATCGGCGGACCGACCATGTTGCGCTCGGCGGCAAAGAACTTCGAGAGCGTCACGGTAATCAGCGACCCGCGCGACTACGCGCGCGTCGCGGAAGAACTGGAAATGTCCCGGGAAACCTCTTTGGCTACCAAACTCGAACTCGCGAGAAAAGTTTTTGCCGCCACTGCGGCTTACGACGGGAGAATCACCATGGAACTCGAACGGCTTTCCGCCGCGCAAGGCGTCGGCGGAACCGTCGGGCACATCACCCTGGCGCCAAAATCGCCTTTACCGGAACACGTACACCTCGCGCTTCGCCGCCAGCAGGAATTGCGCTACGGAGAAAATCCACATCAAGCCGCCGCTTTGTACGTCCCCGCCGGCCGCGCGCCGCAAGGATTAGCCGCCGCCCGGCAACTGCAGGGCAAAGAACTCTCGTACAACAATTTTGTGGACCTCGAAGCGGCGCGAAGTTTGGCGGCGGAATTTTCGCGCCCCGCCGCGGTCATCGTGAAGCACAACAATCCCTGCGGCACCGCCGAACAGGAAACGCTGCTCGACGCGTATCGCAAGGCGTTGGCCGGCGATCCGGTGTCGGCGTTTGGCGGCGTCCTGGCCTTCAATCGCGTTGTCGATGCGGCGACCGCCGAAGAAGTCGCAAGATTGTTTGCGGAATGCGTCGCCGCGCCGGGCTTTGACGAAAAAGCCAAAGCGATTTTTTCCGCAAAGAAAAATTTGCGCTTGCTGGAGTTACCCGCCGGCGGCCTTGAGCCAGAACGTGAATTGCAGCTGAAACGCATTCTTGGCGGCGTGCTGGTGCAAGAGCCGGATCTTGGCGAACTCCAGGATCATGAATTGCGCACGGTCTCGAAGCGCGTGCCCACTCCCGTAGAAATGAGCACCATGCGCTTTGCATGGAAAGTCTGCAAGCACGTCAAATCAAACGCCATCGTTTTTGCCAAAGAAGGCGCGACCCTGGGCATCGGTGCCGGGCAAATGAGCCGCGTGGATTCCGTAAAGGTTGCGGTGATGAAAGCGCAGGAATCTTTGCAGGGTAGCGTGGTGGCTTCCGATGCGTTTTTCCCGTTCCCCGATGGCGTGGAGGAAGCAGCAAAAGCCGGCGCGACGGCGGTGATTCAGCCGGGCGGGTCCGTCCGAGACGCCGACGTCATTGCCGCCGCCGACCGTCTGGACCTGGCCATGGTATTTACCGGCATCCGCCATTTTCTCCACTGAATCCTTTCCGCATCCAATGCCGCCCTGACCCTTCGCTGACCGATTGCTCATTCTAAATAGGTTATCAGCGGCCTCGAAGCAAGAACGACGGAGTTTGCGGAGTTTCGTATGGTCGCCTCCATTTTCTGGTTTCATCATCAAACAACGTGGAGCGCGCGTACCACCTATGTACCCGGGATGCGCGAGTGATTGGCGATTTGCGTGCTCTTATTGCTTATCGGCTTTTTTGGACATTCCGTATTCGTTCAAGGGGGGCAGACACATGACTCGAAGTCTAGGATATTTATCCGCAGCGCTCGTGCTGCTATTGGCCACTTCCAGCACTTGCCGCGCAGACAGCAATTTGGCGTTCAACGGTTTTGAGACCGGCACCGGGGATTGGAGTTTTACGACCTCCGGTGTGACCGGCGAGGCGAACGGCAGCATCACTCAGACGGCTTCGGGCGCCGGCCCGCTCGGGCTTACGGCCTTTGATGGATCCTTCTATGGCACCGTGCACGGGAACATAAACGGTTACGCGCCGGGGCTGGCAAACGGCGGCGCCTCATTTTTTGGATTTGATACCGGCATCCCGCCTTATCCTGGGTCGCCGTTTTCGCAAGAGATCAGCGTGTACATCAACGTGAACACGCCCGCGCCGACGAATGCGTCTGCGCCGGCATTCTGGATCGATGAGTCGCCCTCGTCGACATCACCGAAGGATGCAGGCACGGGAGGCGTCGGCTATGGCGGCGAACAAAACTTCCGCCTGACCTATACGGGTTCAGCGGTACAGGTAAGTGCCGACGGGAGCACTCCACTTACGACCATCACCAAGTCCGGTTGGTACACGTTTCAGATGATCTATTTCAAGGGCGCGACACCGACCAGCCTGGCAATGACCACGTTGAACGTGTTGAATGCCGGCGGGGTGGTCCTCGGTTCGACTCTGGAACTCGACGACATGGGCAGCAATCCTCTCGAGAGCCAATATCTTGCAGGTCCTGGCTATGTGTGGATCCCGCAGTGGCAGGACAATTTTTCGAATGACGATCTGGGCATCGATGATGTGCGCGCAGATGCTTTGACCGCTACTCCGGAACCCGGTACAGCGGCACTTGTGGCCATCGGCCTCTTGGCAGCCATGGTTTTGGTTTTGCGGCAACGAAGCGCTTCGCTCGCTTAAGAAACGAACCGGCGGTGCGAGCGCCGTTGGCGGCCCTTAGCGGAGGGGAATCCGCAGCAACTCCCAAAGCCGGGCCTGGCCCTCGAGCGTGACGCGCAGCAAGCGGGTGTCGCGCACCGGGGCGACCCAACCCAATTCTTGAAAACGTTTGTACATCGCGCAGCCCAGCGGGCCCGCCACGTGGTGCCGCCGTTCCGTCCAGTCCAGACAGCGGCGCGCAAGTTTTTTCCGGGCGATTGTAAATGACGGAGTATGAACCCCGACCGCCTCAAACCATTTTCGCCCCGCCAAGGTTAGCGTGTAGGACTTGGCGTTGTTTTCTCTCAGCAAGTCGCGTTCTTCTAAGCGGTCGGCGATTTGCACGCCCAGCCAGCCGGCCAGATGCCCGTAGCACCTTCGCGCGTACTCGAAGCTGCCAACGCAAGCTCGCGGTGCGCTGGCGCTCGCGTCGCGAACCTGCGGCCGCGCCGTCAGCACGAGCAGCGCTTCCACGGCATCCGCGACCTCCGCACTCGCCAACCGGTAGTAGCGGTGGCGCCCTTGCCGCTCAACACTGAGGAGTCGGCCCCGTACCAGCTTGGCCAGATGCTCGCTCGCGGTTTGCGGGGCCACATTGGCGGTTGCCGCCAGTTCCCCTGCGGGCAGAGCTATGCCGCCCATCAGCCGCAACAAGATCGCAGCTCTCCCGGGATCGCCGAGCAGGTTGGCGGTGATCGATAGAGGTTCATTCATGGAAGCAGTATCGCTCTAAATTTACTCCGATACTTCGGCCCGCGCCGAACTATGTTTCGGGGTCCAAGCCCTAGACTGCGCTCGGAGGCGCTTACCATGATCACCCTTTTTCTGCGTTACACCATCGATCCGAACAAACGGTCTGCTATCGCCAGATATGCCGCCGATGAGCAAATTCCCATTCGGGAAAGCGGCGGCAACGTCCTGGGCTATTTTATGTCCACGGATTTTGCCGGAGCGACCAACGAGGCCTTCGGGCTGATTGATTTTTCCTCGCTGGCGGAATACGAAATTTACCGCGCCAAGCTGGCGGCCCATCCACTGCACAGAAAATATGTGGCGGCGGTTGAACAGAGTGGCGCCCTGCTTGCGATTCAACGTTCACTGATCGAGCGCGTGGAACCTTCGCCGGAGCCATGAGCGCAGCGCCACGTGGTTGCGATATTCCGGGCTATCATTTCGACGCTCCGCCAAGCGCGAGATCGCGCTATGCTTCCTGAGCGAAATGCCGTTCGCGATTGAATAGTTTTAAGCGCGACGTGACGACCGCTTCTACGGCCTCGATAGCGGGAGGCAGAATCTTGTAGGGCACGACCTCGGCTGGTTGGCTAGCCAAGCTCTGCTCCAAACCACGCCTCCACGCGACCCGCAGCTCGGTGTTGATGTGGACAATGTTAATTCCCGCGGCGATCGCTTCGCGCAAGTCCTCGTCATCGGTGCCCGAGCCCCCGTGCAGCGTTAAGAAAGCGCCGGACGCGCGCTTGATGGCGGCGATGCTTTCGATATGCAAACGCTTCTTTGCTTTTCCCTCCACCATGCTTAGGAGCATGCCGTGCATATTACCCACCGCGGGCGCCAGGATGTCTACTCCTGTGCCTTCGACGAACTGCCGGGCTTCTTTCGGAGTCGAAAGTCCCTTTACGAGGTCGGGAGCCGTTTCGTGTATTTCCGAGCCGCTGCCGATATCTCCGATTTCTCCCTCGACGAGCATCGCTGGATGGATGGATTTCAAAGCTTCTACAGCCTGCTTGGTTTGGCGCACATTTTCTGCAAAGGGAAGGGCCGAAAGATCAAAGACGATAGAATCGAATCCCGCTTTGGCGGCTTCCAGCCCTTTCGCGAGGGAGTGCGTGTGATCGGCGTTCAGAAAAATGGGAAAGTCGAATTCCTCGCGCAAGCTTCTCACGAAAGCGGCAATCTGCCCGGTCCCCACGAACTCGCGCTCGCCCTCGGACAAACCAACCAAAACCGGCACGTTACGTTCGCGGGCAGCGGCAAATACCGCTTTCAGGAGCACCAGGTCAGAAATATTGAAATGGCCGAGGGCCACGCCTTTTTCCTGGGCCGCCTGTAGAAGATCTCGCAACGATTGCATGAACATACCCTCCTCAATGTGCGCCAGCATACTTGGCGGACTATCCTTAAGTATGTCTATCTTTTGGCGCCTCGCCCAGCCCGCGGGTCTCGTGGAAGTCGCTGGCCACGCCCGGTGGCTGACGAGCGAGACTCGGGACGTCCGGCGATTGCGTCCCGGCGATGGCCGTGCGCATCTTAGGAGTGCGGCGGTTGGAAATTCTGCTGGAGGATGCCATGGCGACGAGCGCTGAGGGGATGAAGATTGTGCTGCAGGTGGGAGCGGAATTGCGAGTGAAGAATAATGGCGATGTGATCATGGATAATCCGGCGCTCGAGGTGGCGGCGGAAGATGGCGCGGCCGATGCGGTGCTGTTGTACAGGTTTGATGCCAAAGCGGGTGAGCATATTTTTCGCCTGTTGAAGCCGGTCGCGGATCATCAGCATATGAAAACGCACCGGCGGGACGATTGAACTAGGAAGCGACGTGTTCGCTTAAAAATTGCCGCAGGTGAGCGGTGAGAGCCTCGCGGACCTGGCGGAAGGCTTGCAGCCTTTCTGCGTGAGTGCCGGCGACCGCGGCGGGATCGGGAAGACTCCAATGGATGCGCTGTGGCGCGCCGGGGAAAATGGGACACTGTTCGGCGGCGGAATCGCAAACGGTGATGACCGTGTCGAAATTTTGGTTGGCGAACTCAGAAACCGATTTGGAGCGCTGCGCGGCGATGTCGATGTTGACTTCGCGCATCGCTTCGACGGCCAAGGGATTTACACCAACGGGCTTGGTGCCGGCGCTGTAAACTTCGACGGCGCCGCCAGCAAAATGACGAAGCAAGCCTTCCGCCATCTGGCTGCGCGCGGAATTGCCCGTGCAAAGAACCAGTACGCTTTTTTTTGCGGCGGAATAGCCAGCGGTCATTGCGGTCGTCCGATTTCCTCAAAATCCATGCGCAGGTCGGCAGCTGGTTGCGAATGCGCGAGCCACGTGAAAAATAAAGTTGCGGCGGCGGCGCCGAGGAGCTGCGCGAGGATGAAGGCAGGGACGTCCATAGGGCGGATGCCGGCGAAGGTGTTTGTGAAGCAGCGGGCCAAGGTCACCGCGGGATTCGCAAAGGACGTCGAGGAAGTGAACCAATACGCGCCGGTGATATATGCGCCGACGGCGTAAGGCGCGGCGGCGCTGTGGAAACGGCTGCAGCCGGCGATGACCAGCAGCAGTCCGAAGCTAGCGACGAATTCACTGAAAAATTGCGAAGCACCGCTCCGCACGTGCCCGGAAGCGGAAAAGACGGGAAGTTGAAACATGGCGTGGGCGGCGGCGACTCCAGCGAGCGCGCCAACGATTTGCGCCATGACGTAGAAGGGAACCTGACGCCACGGCAGTTTGCCGATGGCGGCGTCGGCGAGCGTCACGGCGGGATTGAAGTGCGCGCCGGAAACCGGGCCGAACGTCAGGATCAGCGCGACGAGCGCGGCGCCCGTGGCCAGGGCGTTGGCCAGCAAAGCGAGCGCGACGTTTCCTTGCGAGAGGCGTTCGGCCATGATGCCGGAGCCGACCACGGCAATCAGTAGCATGGCCGTACCTACCGCTTCCGCGGCGTATTTGCGGAGAGCGGTCATGCGCGCGCTATGGCTTGCCGGGTTCGTGGTCGCATGTGGGGTCAGCACTGGATTTTTCTGAGTTTACCGAAGTTGCCCCGGCGAGCGGCTTGACGGCGCGGATGAAGGCGCTGATAAATTTACCTTCGATTTGCGGAGCTACGGCGTCTCGGTCGAGGCCGGCATCGCAGAGGAATGCGCGGGCTTCTTCGGATTTGTAGACGCGCGTGGGTTCGATGTCGATGGCCGTAAAGCCTGCGGCAGCGAGTTTCCTGCGATATTCGGATTCTTCGAGGGCTCCCGCGACGCAGCCGATCCACAGCTCCATGCTTTTGCGAATGTCGGCGGGAACCTCGCCGCGGACGACGACGTCGGAGATGGCGAACCGCCCGCCGGGTTTTAGAACGCGGAAGGCTTCTGCGAGCACGCGGCTTTTGTCTCCCGAAAGATTCACGACGCAGTTGGAGATGATGACGTCCACGGTATTTTCCGGTAGTGGGACGTTCTCGATGACGCCTTTCAGAAATTCAACATTTTCGAGGCCGGACTTTTTTTGATTTTCGCGGGCCAGTGCAAGCATTTCGTCGGTCATGTCCAGGCCGTAGGCTTTCCCGGAGGGGCCGACGCGTTTAGCCGAGAGCAGCACGTCAATGCCGCCGCCGGAGCCAAGGTCCAGAACGATTTCGCCGGGTTGCAGTTTGGCGAGCGCGGTGGGATTGCCGCAGCCTAGCGACGCAGCGACAGCTTTTTCGGGCAGCGAGGCAGTTTGCGTCTCGTCGTAGAGATCTTTGGTGATCGGGTCGCAGCCGCTCGGGCCGCCGGATCCGCAACAAGTGGACGCGCCATCGGCGGCGCGCTTGGCAGCTTGGCCATACTTTTCTTTAACGGCTTGTTCGAGATTCGTGTCACTCATGCTTTCCTCCGCGAAGATTTCGCAGTTCAAACTAGCCGGAAATTTGCACCAGCGTTTCCGGCGCCACGGCACGGCTGCGCGTGCAGCACTCTTCGTACAGAAAATTCATGAGTTCACTGAGCGCCTTGGTGTCCGCGGCGTACCAGAGGAACGTACCCTCGCGGCGCACGGTGACCAGCCCCACCTGGCGAAGTTTTTCAAGATGATGCGAAAGCGTGGAGGCCGCGATCTCTAGTTCGCCTTGAATGTCTCCGGCGATAAGGCCTTCGGGGTGTGCGGCAAGCAGCAGACGGATGATGGCAAGGCGGGGCTCGGCGCCGAGGGCTGCGAAGCGGTCGGCCGAGCGCGTGACGAGGAGCGGATCGCTACGCTTCATAGTTCGATAATTGTGGAAATACGGAAATATGTCAAGCTTTTCTTTTTACGCAACGCCCCAGGTCTTGCGGGCGGCAACACGAGGAACGCTTCTGGCCATTTCCGGCGATCTCGGGAACCCTTGCCCCGGTCTCGCCGGGCATTTTCCCGTCGCGCCAACGATTTCGTATGCCCGATGCATCGTAACGAGGACCACGCGCTGCTCGTGCTGGCGGATTGTGTGCCTGGATGTGAAGGGCTTTTGACCCCGGTTGTGGCGCATGGGATACTTTTGGTTCGGGGAAGATATGAAACTACGACCAATGACACTTGCCATTCTGCTGGGCGGCTTCGCCGGGACGGCAGCGCATTCGCAGACCGCCGACACGCAGGCGCACGATCAAAAATCAGAAAAGGCCGCCGCGCCAGTCAAGGCCGCAACGGATGCTCCGGGACGCGCGGACGCCTATTACTACTTCACGATGGGCCATATTTACGAGCAGCAGTATGAGGCGGGCAGCCGGGCGGAATTTGCCACGCAAGCCATCGAAGCGTACAAGAAGGCCTACGCCCTCGATCCGAAATCGCCGGTGATTGGCGAACGGCTCGCGGAAATTTACTGGAAGGCGCAGCGCATTCGCGAAGCGGTGGAAGAAGCCAACGAAATTTTGCAGCGCAATCCGAGCGACCTGGCGCCGCGGCGACTGCTGGGACGGATTTATTTGCGCAGCTTGGGAGATTTTAGCGCGGGGAGCGGGCAGTCGGAAACCGTCGCGAAGGCCATCGAGCAGTTCCGCGAAATTTACCGCGTTGATCCGGAAGATTTGGAGTCCGCGCTGTGGCTGGCGCGGCTGTATCGTTTGCGAAATGATCCGGCGGAAGCCGAGCAGGTGTTGCGCGCGATTTTGCGGCGCGATACCGACAACGAAGCGGCCGTCGAGCAGTTGACGCAATTGTTGTTGGACGAAGGGAAAAATGCGGAAGCCGTGGCGCTGCTGGAAGGAATGACCGCCCACTCGAGTTCGCCGGCGTTGCTTGATTTAATTGGCGATGCGTACACGCAAGGACACGATTTGGGCAAAGCCGAAGCGGCGTATCGCAAAGCTGTGGACCTCGATCCCGCGGAGCCGAGCCACCAGCGCGGGCTGGGGCAAACCTTGCTGGCCGAAGATAAGTATTCAGAAGCGCTGGCGATTTATCAAAAGCTGGAAGAGTTGACGCCGGACGATGCCGATGTTTTTCTGCGGATCGCGCAGATCTACCGCGAGCTGCATCAGATGGACAAAGCGGAAGAGAATCTGGTGAAAGCGCGGCAGTATGCGCCGGGCAGTTTGGAAGTGATGTACAACGAAGCGATGCTGTATCAGGCGCAAGGGCGATTCGACGATGCGATCCGCGTGCTTTCGGACGCGGTAACCGGAATCAAGGGACAAGCGAACGTGCTGCCCACGCGCCGGCGGTCGTTGGCGATTTTGTATCAACAACTGGGCCAGCTGTACCGCGACACGCAAAATTACCAGGCGGCGATTTTTACGTACGACGAGATGGGACATTTAGGTGAGGAAGAAGACCGGCGTGCGCGGTTGCTGATCATGGATACACACCGCGCGGCGAAGGATTTGCCGAGGGCGCTGGCGGCGGGCAAGGAAGCGCTGGCGAAATACCCGAGCGATGCCTTGATTCGCGCGAGTCAAGCGTTGCTGATGGGCGAGAACGGCCAGACCGACGAAGCGGTGAAGATGTTGAAAACGCAGTTGAAGGGAAACGGCGCGGACCGCGACACGTATTTGAATATTGCGCAGGTTTACGAACGCGGCCGCCGCTATAAGGAAGCGGAGCAAACCGCGCGCGTGGCCGAAGCGTTGCCCGGCCAGCCGCGCGACAATGAAATGGTGTGGTTCCTGCTCGGCGCCATTTACGAACGCCAGAAATATTTCGACCGCGCCGAAGCGGAGTTTAAGAAAGTGCTGGAAGTAAATCCGAACGACGGGCAAGTGCTCAATTATTACGGCTACATGCTCGGCGACCTGGGCATTCGCCTCGATGAAGCGGAAGCGCTGGTGAAGCGCGCGCTGAAGGATGATCCTTACAACGGGGCGTATCTCGATAGCCTGGGCTGGATTTATTTCAAGGAAAATAAGCTGGCGGATGCAGAAGCGACGCTGCGCCAGGCGGCCGAGCGCGAGAGCCACGACGCGACGATTCGGTCGCATCTCGGCGATGTATACGCCAAAACCGGGCGCAGCGTGCAAGCCGCTGCGGAATGGGAAAAATCGCTGACGGAATGGCGTCGCGCGCTTCCGGCAGACATGGAAAACGACAAGATTGCAGAGATTGAGAAAAAGCTCTCGCAAAGCAAACATCGCGTGGCGCAGCAAAGCAATGCGCCGAATAGCGCGCCCAACGAAAAGCCCTAGCCCGAAAACGAATGAACGAAGTACGCATTCCCGCTTTCGCAAAAGTCAACCTGCGCCTCGATGTGTTGGGCAAACGGCCGGATGGCTTTCACGAGCTGCGCACAATTTTCCAGACCATTTCGCTGCACGATGATCTGCTGATGCGTGCGACGCGCGACGCGGAGATTTCTCTGCGCGTAGAAGGCGACGCGGTGCTTTCCGGCGAGGCCGCAGAGAAAAACCTGGTGTATCGCGCTGTGGATCTGGTGCGCCGGGAATTGCGCCTGCGCGACGGCGTGGAAGTATCGTTGCGCAAAAAAATTCCCGCGGGACGCGGTTTGGGCGGAGGGTCCAGCGATGCGGCGGCGGCGTTGCGCGGCTATCTTCGGCTTACCGGGCGCCAGATGCCGGCGGCGCGCCTGCTGAGCCTGGCCTCGTCGCTCGGCGCGGACGTGCCCTTTTTTCTGCTAGGTGGACGAGCGCTGGGCATCGGCAAAGGCGACGAAATTTATCCCCTGCCGGACGACCCCGAGCAGGCTTTGCTGGTGGTCTCTCCGGCCGAGATCCATGTGCCGACCCTGGACGCCTACCGCTGGCTGAAGGCGCGCCCGCTTGAAAACGGAACCGCGCGCAAAGCGTTGACAAAAAGGGCGGAAAACCGTAGACTTTGGGAGTTCTGTGCTCTCTCTTGGAGCGCGCAGGGCGCTGGCCTTGCAAACGATTTTGAGAAGCCAGTGTTCCTGCGGCACCCGCGGCTTCAGCAAATCAAGCGGGTATTGCTGCAAAACGGAGCTGCAGAAGCCTCGCTGGCGGGTAGCGGTTCGGCGGTGTTTGGAGTTTTCCCGAGCCCAGCGATGGCGCGCCGAGCCGCTGTTAGGTTTCCGCACGATCAGACCTTCGTTTGCGAAACGATTTCGCGCCGCAGGTATCTCCGCGCTGTTTCTGGCGCGCGTGTCAGGTAAGCCGCAGCGTCTTTCGAACGGAATCAGGCATTGCCGAGGGGCAGTGTGTGTTTTCGCGCGCCAGCTGATCCAGACTGCAAGCAACACCTAGGCCCGAATTAAATTTTCGCAGTCGCGTGTACGCGGCTGCTTGGAGCGATCGCGTCTTGAACGACGACCGGTTCAAAATTTTTACGGGCACGGCCAACCCTGCGTTGGCGGCGAGTATTTGCAAGCATTTGGATGTTGAGATCGGCAAGGCCAAGCTGGGCCGCTTCAGCGACGGCGAGATACATTTTCAGATTTTGGAGAATGTACGGGGCGCGGACGTTTTCGTCGTGCAGCCTTGCCACTATCCGGTGGACAACCACCTGCTGGAGTTGTTGCTGATGATCGACGCGTTTAAGCGCGCGTCGGCGTGGCGCATTACCGCGGTGCTGCCGTATTACTGTTATGCGCGGCAGGACCGCAAAGACAAACCGCGCGTTCCGATATCTGCAAAGTTAGTGGCGGATTTGTTGGAAACGGCGGGAGCCAGCCGCGCGCTGACTTTAGATTTGCATGCGCCGCAAATTCAGGGATATTTCGACGTGCCGGTGGATCACCTGTTTGCTTCCCCGGTGCTGGTGGAATATTTCAAGCACAAGGATCTGCCGAATTTGACGGTGGTTTCGCCCGACGCCGGCGGTGTGGAACGCGCGAGATTCTTTGCGAAAAAGCTTGGCGTGCCTCTGGCCATCGTCGACAAACGCCGCGTGGATATCGACGTCAGCGAAGTGATGAATTTGATCGGAGATGTTCGCGGACGCAGCGCGCTGATTGTGGATGACATCATCGATACCGCGGGAACGCTGGTGAAAACCGCCGAAGCGCTGCTCAACGAAGGGGCCACGCAGGTATTTGCCGCGTGCACGCACGCGGTGCTTTCCGGCCCCGCGATTGAACGCATTGCCAAGTCGCAGATCAAGGAAGTGGTGGCCACGGATTCCGTGCCGCTGTGCGAAGCAGGAAAGAAAATGGGAAAGATTACCGTGCTGAGCGTTGCGGAGTTGCTGGCGCGGGGCATCCGCTCGATTCACGAAGAAACTTCGATCAGCGAGCTGTTTATTTAAGGACTTGAATTCTTAGCTTCAGGACGGGAAGGAAACTGGACATGGCTCAGGCGGAAAAAATCGTAGTAGAAGGCGCGGCGCGAGACCTGCGCGGCAAGAATGAAGCACGGCGGTTACGGGCAACCGGAAAATTGCCCGCCACATTGTATGGCGGCAAAGGCCAAGCCATCTCTCTCTCGGTAAACGCCAAGCAGGTGGGCGCCATTCTTCGCTCGGAGAGCGGCCACAACACTCTGTTTCAAGTGGACCTCGGCGGCAAGCACGAGCCAGCCATTTTGAAAGACTGGCAAGTGGATCCCGTCAGCGGAAAACTTCTGCACGTCGACTTGCTGCGCATCGCCATGGACGTGCGCATGCGCGTTAAAGTTCCGGTGCACACCTTCGGCGAACCCAAGGGCGTAAAGGTTGAAGGCGGCGTATTTGAAGTCGTCACCCGCGAAGTGGAAATCGAATGCTTGCCCGCGGAAATCCCCACGGAGTTTCGTGTGGACGTCAGCGACCTGGCGCTCAACGGTGCGGTACGCGCGAGCGATTTGCCGATCGATACCGCCAAGATGAAGCTCATCACCGAGCCCGAGCGCGTACTGGCCCACGTCGTCGCGCTGCGCGTCGAAGAAGAGAAGCCAGCGGACGCGGTTGCAGCGGCAACCACGCCGGCCGAGCCCGAAGTCATCAAGAAGGGCAAGAAGGAAGAAGAAGGCGAAGAAGGCGCGGAAGCCGGCGCCAAAGCGGAAAAGGGCGCCGAGAAGGACGACAAGAAAAAGAAGTAGCGCGGCGCGTATGTTTTGCCGGCGTTCGCGAAAAAGCTTATGCGCCTCATCGTCGGACTCGGAAATCCAGACCCGGAGTATCAGTGGACGCCGCACAATCTGGGTTTTATGGCCGTGGACGAACTGGCGAATCGCAGCGGGATTCGCGTTTCGCGTCCGGAAGGCAAGGCGCTGGTGGGCCGCGGAAAGCTTGGCGAGGAAGAAATCATTCTCGCCAAACCGCAGACGTACATGAATCTCAGCGGCATCTCGGTAAAAGAGTTGCTGGGCAGGTACGAGCTGCAGCCCGCGGATCTGCTGCTGATGTTTGACGAACGCGATTTGCCCTGGGGCATGATTCGCATCGGTGAACGCGGCAGCCCGGGGACGCATAACGGAGCGAAGTCCGTGACCAGCACCGTGGGGACGCAGGAGTTTTCCCGATTGCGCCTCGGTTGCGGTCCGGATCATCCGGTGCACGACCTGGCGGCTTACGTTTTGCGGCCGATGAAAAAGGCCGAGCTCGAAGTGGCGTCAGAAATGGTCGCCGAGGCCGGCGATGCGGTGGAAATGATTTTGCGGCAGGGCTTGGCGGTGGCGATGAACAAGTACAACCGCAAGGTGCCGCCGCCGGATGCGGAAGCCGAAAGTTAGAAAAGGATTTTCCGGGCTAGCGCCCGGCGAAGAGACGGAGAAGAGGTCATATGGAACAAAGTCAGCACGGTCACATGGAGCAAGAGCGCTTGTACGATTTGATTTTTATCGCGCGTCCCGCGACGCCGGAAGAAGACATCAAGAAAGTAATCTCCGGCATTGAGCACACCTGCGCGGAAAAGGGCGGCAAGATCGAGAAGACCGAGCATTGGGGCACGCGGCGCCTGGCCTATAAGGTCGCGAAACACCGCGAAGGGATTTACGTCTATCACCAGATTCGCACCGGCCATGGCGAATTGATGGCCGAGCTCGAACGCCGGCTGCGCGTGCAAGACGTGGTCATCAAATATTTGACCATCCGCCTCGACGAAGATTTGAAGTTGCAGAAGAAGCTCGGCGACCGCCGCGAAAAGCGTGCGGCGCGCCGTCCGCGCCGGACGCCCTCAGCGCCTGCCGCGGGTGGAACAGGTGGCGCTTCATCGGAGCGTCACGCGGAGCGTTCGCAGGAACGCACTCAGGAACGCCCGCAAGAGCGCGAACGTCACGTGGAAAACGCGGGCTAAGTTGGCGAAGTCCGGCGCGCGTTTTGCGTGAACTTTGCGCGCTTGCAACCTTGCGTCGGCAGTGTAAAGCAAGTTTCTGAAGGTTGAAGTTTGGACCGCAGCTACGGTCCGCAAGAATTCGAAAGGGTGGAATGGTATGGCAGAGGAAACGAAGCAAGCAGCAGCGCCGAGCGCCCCGCCGCAAAGCACCGGAGGCGGAGCGCCGGGTGGACATTCAGGCGGCGGTCACAGCGGTCCGCGCCGCGAAGGCGGTCCGGGCGGCGGACATGGTGGTCCGCGCAGGGACGCCGGACCAGGCGGTCCAGGCGGAGGTCCGGGAGGACCACGCCGTGGCAAGCGGCAATATTTCCGCAAGAAGAAAGTTTGCAAGTTCTGTGTCGAGAAGATGGACTTGATCGACTACAAGCGGGCGGACATTCTTTCGCAATTCGTTCAAGAGCGCGGAAAAATCCTGCCCCGCCGCATGACCGGGGTGTGCTCGCGTCACCAGCGTTGGCTGGGCGTGGCCATCAAGCGTGCGCGCAACATCGCATTGCTGCCCTTTGCGGGAAGCGCCAGCGGCACGCAACAGCCTCGCGCGGTTGTCCCCGGAGATCACAAAGCGGATGTCGCCAAGCACGTTGAAGCAAAACCAGTGGAATCGAGCCACCCCGTCGAGGCGCCCAAAGCCGTTGAAGCGCCGAAGGCCGAGGCATAAGGAGCAGCATCATGGAAATTATTCTGCAGGAAGATATCGAAAAGCTCGGCCACCGCGGAGACATCGTCACCGTAAAGCCCGGATATGCCCGCAATTTTCTTTTGCCGCGCAAGATGGCCATTGCCGCCACCAGCGGAAACATGAAGGCGCTCGAGCGTATCCGCACCTCTCTGGCAAAAAAGACCGCGACGGAACTGGAGAGCGCGCAAAAGCAAGTGGGCTTGCTAAACGGCGTTGAGCTGAATTTCACGCGCAAGACCGGCGAGAACGACCAGATGTTTGGGTCGGTCACCTCCGGCGACATCGCGGAAGCCTTGGCCGCGCAGAGTTTTAAAGTAGACAAGCGCCAAATTCACATTGCCGAGCCCATCAAAGCGCTGGGCGAGTACACCGTAACCATCAAAGTGTTTCGCGACATCACCGCCACCGTCAAGGTGCGCGTCGCAAAAGAAAACCTGGAATAATCGCCGGGCACTTCAAATTGCACGAAAGGGACGCGGTCGCCGCGTCCTTTTTTAATTCGCGCGCAAAAATATTTTTGCAAGCACGAAAAAGTTTTTCACTGGATTTCCGAAATGATGCACAGCCACACGGATTGACGCGCGGAAAAATTCCGCGCACACTGCGCGCAGAGTTCGAGCCGGGAACAACACCTCCCGTAAAAAGTTTAGCCTGCATACCAATCTGCGCTTGTTCCGCGAAGCCGTTCGTGGTATCAATAGCGAAGAAAAGGCGAAGCATTTAGGAAGCCCTATGGCCGTTGACACCACCCTTGAAAAGCCCCTGCCCAGCAACCTGGACGCTGAGCGCTCCGTTCTCGGCGCGATTTTGCTCGATAACAATGCGCTGAATGCGGCGATCGAAAATCTCCGCGCCGAAGATTTTTTTCTGGATCAACACCGCCGCGTTTTTACGCAGATGATCGCGCTCGGCGAAAGCCAGCAAGCCATTGACCTCGTAACGCTGACCGAGGAATTGCACCGCCGTGGCGATCTGGAAGCCTCGGGAGGCGCACCGTATCTGGCGTCGCTGGCCGACGGCATGCCGAAAGTTTCCAACATCGAACACTACGCGCGCATCGTCAAGGAAAAAGCGCTGCTGCGCAATCTCATTCATGCCACACACAAAATTCAGCAGAACGCGTTTGAAGGCGAAGATGGCGCGGACGCCATTCTGGACAACGCGGAGTCTTCGATTTTTGCCCTGGCCGAGGACCGCGTCAAAGCCGGACTCATCCCCATTAAAGACATTGTTCGCGATAATTTCGAGCGCCTCGAAAAAATATTTCGCGAAGGCAAGAGCATTACGGGAATTCCCACGGGCTACGTGGAACTGGACAAACTGCTCTCGGGATTGCAGGCGTCCGAATTGCTCATTCTTGCGGCGCGCCCGTCGCAGGGAAAAACGGCGCTGGCACTGAACCTGGCGGAAAACATTGCCATTCGCGCCGGCTTGCCGGTGGCGATTTTCAGCCTGGAAATGTCCAAGGAGTCGTTGCTGCAGCGCATGGTCGCTTCCGTGGCGCAGATCGATGCTCATAAGTTCCGCACCGGGCACCTGAGTAAGGAAGACTGGCGGCGCATGACGGAAGCGCTGGGCCGGATTTCCTCCGCGCCGCTGTGGATTGACGACGCCGGCTCTAACAGCGTGCTGGAAATCGGCGCGAAAGCGCGGCGCCTTAAGAAAGAGAAGAACCTGGCGCTGGTGGTAGTGGACTATTTGCAGCTCATCACCAATCGCGGCCGCTTCTCGAATCGCCAGGAAGAAGTCTCCAGTATTTCGCGCGGATTGAAAGGCCTGGCCAAAGAGCTGCAAATCCCGGTGCTGGTGTTAAGCCAGTTGACGCGCGCCCCGGAACGCGAAGAACGTGGCCCGCAATTGAGCGATTTACGCGAGTCCGGCGCCATCGAACAGGACGCCGACGTGGTGATGTTTATTTACCGCCCCAATTTCTTCAAGTTGGACGCCGCTCCCGAAGAGCGCGATCAGGCGGAAATTTTGATCGCCAAGCAGCGCAACGGCCCCACCGACAAAGTCCGCTTCGTCTTCCGCAGCCGGCTGACGCGCTTTGAAGAAGCCGCGCCAGATGCTTTTGCGCAGTTCGCCCCGGACAACCAGTAGCCAAGACCTCGTTCTGCGCCGGCGCGCTAAAAGAAGAAAGGCCGGAGAGCGAGGAAATCGCTGTCCCGGCCCTTTCACGCTCCGTGAACGGTCTGCGCCAATCAATGAGGCTTTTCCGCCGGGCGGCTCTGCTGCTGGCGCGGAGGCGGTTGACGGGTTTGTAGGTGTTGTGACTGCGTGGCGTGCTTTTGTTCTAATTGCTGAGTCTGCTGTTGATGACGTTGCTCCATCTGTTGCTTGGCGGCATCGTTGTAATTTTTCTGCGAAGCTTGCTGGTGCTCGCGCTCCTGTTGCTGTTGCAGTTTTTGATGTTCCTGATTCTGTTTCGCAGTCAGCTTGTCCTGTTGCTGCTGGTATTTTTGGTCGAGCGCGGCGTTGCCGGTGTTGGACGGCGTGCTCTTGTGCGCCTGGATCTCGCTGGCGTGCGCAGCGGAATTCGCGCCTGCCGTGCCAGTGCTCCCATTGCGGGTCGCATTACCCGGGCGATCCGCATTGCCGCCCGTACGCGCGGCATTATTCTCCGTGCGCGCTGGCGGCCTATAGGGAGCGCCAGCTTCGCGGGCCGGAACCCCGGCCTTGAAATCGCCGGGCCGGGCGGTGGCGGCGATGGGCGGCTTGCCTTGGTTGGCGGAGGCGCGCAGTTGCGGGTTGGCGCGTGCTGCTTCTACGTGCTGCGCTTGCGCAGGCACGGGACCGATGTGGCGGCCCCGAGCGGCGGCTTCTTCCTCCGGACTAGGGCGCGCTTCCACTCCGCCATTGCCACCGCTGTAGCTGACGCGGCTCGCGCCAGGATTGTTGTTCACGATGGTGGTGTTGTAGGTGTTGTGGATGATCGTGGCGTTTACGTTGTTCACGCTTCGGTTGTAGAAAAAATGGCCGTTATCCCAGCGGCCGCCTTCGTAGCCGTGGCCGAAATACCCGAAGCCGTAGTTGATCCCGCCGTAAAAACCAATCGTCGGGCCCCAGAAACCTTCATGAAAAACGTACACGCCGTCGCCCCATCCCCAGTAACCGGGAGTCCACAGGAAGCCGACCTCAGGCGCTTCCACCCACGTTCCGGGAACCCAATAATAGTCGTCGTCGCCCCAAGCCCAGTATCCGGGCGTCCAGATGTAGCCGTCTCCCGGGCAGATGGGCTGCTCGTAGACTGGCAGGGCGGGAGGCGCAAAGTTGATGGAGACGCCGATCGCGACCTGGCCGAAGGTTGCCGCAGACACGGCAAGGAATAACAACCCAAGAAGTAAAGAACGAACTGCCACAGTGCGCATTAAGTTTCCTTTTGCCCGCTCGTCCCTTTTATTGCCCTTTGCTTTGTCGACTCGTGGGCGCGTGGATTGAGGGGCCCGTTCCCGAGGGATGGTCTTTTGTTAATTTAGGCCGCGGCTGGAATTTGGCCGATAAGGTGCTTGCTGTAGGAAGGGGGGAGCAACACCTTACTGCGGGAGCGCGGCGCGGCGGGCATTTTGCATATCAGAAGCGCCTCGCAGCGACGGCGGCAATTATGCCGGCTCGGCAATGGGTTCGATGCGCCCGAGCAGCAAAATATATCCGGCAATCCCCACCAAGAGAAATGCCGCCGCGGCGATGAACGCGCCAGAATAAGAATGTGTGGCCGCCACGATGTAGCCGGTGCCAATGGGCGCGGCGATCGCGGAAAGCTGGTTGCAAAAATTAAGAATTCCTCCCAAGGTGCCTACACTTTCGCGTGGCGCGATCAGTGACGGAATCGACCAGCCCACTGGCGCAGCAGCAGAAAGCCCGCCAATCGAGACGCTGATCCAAAAAAGGGCGGAGAGCGTGCTTTGCGCGTGCGCCGCCCCCAAGATGCCGAGACCGAAGCTTGTTCCGACGATCAGCGCAATTTGCCGCACGCGCCCGGCATTCCATCCGCGCTGAATCAGAGTATCGACAAGCCAGCCGCCGACAAGAAGATCGGTGAACGTGGCAAACAGCCAGGGAACACTGGTGTAAAAGGCGGAATGCACAAGATCGAGGTGATGAGCGCTCGCAAGGTAGCTGGGCAGCCAGGTAAGCAACAGATAGAAACTGTAGTTGTAGGCGGCTGAGCCCAGGCAGAGCCCGTAGACTTTCGGCTGCTCGAGTAGATAGGTGAGCGGCGCACCCTTGGCGGCCTTGCCTTGATCTTCAGGTTGTGCGCCGCCTTGCCGGATGAAGTCGCGCTCTCCCGCGGAAAGCAAGCGGTCCTCGCTCGGATTGCGATAAAAGGCATAGAACAAAACGAAGTACAGCAGGCTGGTGAAGCCGGTGGCTGCGAAGCTCCAGCGCCAGCCAAAATGAAATAGCAGAAGGCCGATGATCGGAACACCGATCGCGGAAGAAAATTTCGCCGCGGAGTCAAAAATGGCCGTCGCCAGGCTGCGCTCCGATTGCGGAAACCAGTAGCCCACGGCTTTGGAATTCGCCGGGAATGTGGGCGCTTCGCCGATGCCGAGCAGCAAGCGCGCTGCAAAAAAACTGCTGACGCCGGTGGCCAAAGCCGCGCCGAAGGATGCGATGCTCCAGAAAATGCTGCCAACTCGGCTTACCAGGCGCACGCCGAAGCGGTCCAGCAGGAGCCCGGAAGGCAACTGCATCAGCGCGTAGGTCCAGCTATAAGCGCTGAGGAGATAGCCGAAGGTGATCGTCGATATCCCGAAGGACTGGTGCAGCGCATCCTGCGAAACGGACAGGTTGACGCGGTCAAAATAGTTGACCAATACGCCAAAGCCAAGCAGCAGCGCGATAACCCAGCGTCTGCGGGGAATTCTCTCGCGAATCGCTACGTCTGCGGGCATGGCTCGTCGTTGCTGCGGCATCTTAACGCATCCGACTAGAGAATTCTCAGCGCGTTGCGGCGTAAAACCTCAGGCCGATGAAGTCTGAAATCATCGAATCGCCGAGGGCGCCTGGCCGTCCGCAGGAGTTGCGCCAAAATATCCTCGTTGCGGTTGCCAACGTTCGCTTGTGCCACTGGTCAGAAACGTGAAAAGGCAAAACGTGAAAGGCGCCCTTTACAGTTCTACGCGCCGCCAGTAGTATGCAGGGGATTTGACTCTCCCTTGGCAATGCGCCGCGGCACATGCCACGCGAAACTACTTGAATAAGAGATACGCGCTGTGATCTTCGACGATCTGCGGGCGATTCAACTGCGGCATGGCTTTCTGCCTAAGGCGGAGCTGGAAGGCCTGTCTCAGCGCACGCAAATGCCGCTGTATCAGATTCACAGCGTGGCGAGTTTCTATCCGCATTTCCACCTGGCGATGCCCCCGAAAGCAGAGGTGCGCGTGTGCGCGGATATGAGCTGCCACTTGAATGGGGCGGCGGACCTGCGCGCCGACCTGGAGCGCCGGTTTGTTTCGTCGCGCGCAGAAGATGTACAAATCCGCGATGTGTCCTGCCTGGGGCGCTGCGATATGGCGCCGGCCGTCGCGATTAACGACAAAATATTTACGAACGTGACCGCCGAAGGCGCGGCACAGATCGCGCGCGGCGCACTGCAAGGCGAGGAGGTCCACGAGCCGCATCCCGATCACGCGCGAATTGCTTGCGCGTCGGACCCTTACGCCGACGGCGAGAATTATGGAGTGCTGCGCTCCTTGACGCAAAGCAAGGATTTCATCGGCGTCTTAGCCCAGCTGAAAGCTTCCGAACTGCGCGGCATGGGCGGCGCTGGATTCCAAACCAGTTTGAAATGGGATTTGGTGCGACAACAGCCGGCGACTCCCAAATACGTTGTGTGCAACGCGGACGAGAGTGAACCGGGCACCATCAAAGACCGCTTCATCATGACCCATTTGCCGCATTTGCTCGTCGAAGGCATGGCCATTGCGGGGCTTGTTTCCGGCGCCAAGATCGGCATTTTATATATCCGCCACGAATATCATTTGCAGGAAGAGATCCTGGGCGAAGAGTTGCGGCGCTGCTACAAGATGGGCGTGCTGGGGAAAAACATTTTGGGTAGTGGATTGGATTTCGATTTGCAGATCTTCGTCAGTCCCGGCGGTTATATTTGCGGAGAAGAGACCGCGCTGATCGAGGCGATTGAGGGACATCGTGCCGAGCCTCGCAACAAGCCGCCGTTTCCCGTGGCCGCGGGGCTATTTGGCAAGCCCACGGTGTTGAACAACGTGGAGACGTTCGTGAACGTGCCGCAGATTTTGGCGCGCGGAGTCGAATGGTTTAAGGCGCAGGGACAGAACGGTTCACGCGGACTTAAATTCGTGGGCGTAAGCGGGCATGTCAACCATCCGGGAATTTTCGAAGTGCCCATGGGCACGCCCATGCGCGAAGTGCTTTTTGATCACGCCGGCGGCATTCGCGGCGGTCGGCAGCTGAAAGCCTTCGCGCCGTCTGGACCGTCTTCGGGATATTTGCCGGCTTCGATGGTCGATGTGCGACTGGATTTCAAGGCGCTCGCGGATGCTGGTTCGATGCTCGGCTCCGGCGCGATTGTGGTCTGCGACGATTCCACCTGCATGCTGGACATGGCGCTGAACGCCGTGCGCTTCTATCGCAATGAATCCTGTGGAAAATGCGTGCCGTGCCGCGTGGGCTCGCAGAAAATGACCGACTTGTTGGTGCGCTGGACGCAGGGCGCGGTGCCGGAAACCCAATACCGCGCGGACCTGGAGCTGCTCGAGGAACTTTCCGCCGCGATGGCGCTAGCTTCTATCTGCGGCTTGGGGCAAATCGTCCCCGCGCCCATTCAATCGGTCCTCAAACATTTTCGCGCGGAAATAGACGCTCACGTTTTGCATGGAAAATGTCCCAGCGGAATCTGTTTTTCGCCGGCAGTTCGCGCCGGGGAAGCAAATCGTGTGGGGATTCGGCCCTAAGCCATGACCACCACTGCCACGCCTCCCGGACTTCTTGATTTAACCATTGATGGACGGCCGGTGCGCGTTCCGAACGGTACCAGCGTGTTTGACGCGGCGCGCCTGAACGGCATCCCCATTCCCACCCTTTGCCATTTGCAAAATGAAACGCCGGTGGGAGTGTGCCGGCTTTGCCTGGTGGACACCGGCGCGCGCGTGCTCTCCGCGGCGTGTGTGCGTCCGTGCGATCCGGGCATGAAAGTTTCCACCAATTCAGAAAAGGTCTTGGCGGCGCGCAAGACGGTCCTCGAACTTTTGATGTCCGACCATCCCACGCCCTGCGCCCGCCAGCAGCATTCCGGCGATTGCGAACTGGAAACGCAAGCGCACGCTGCGGGAATTACGCAGCCGCGATTCGCGAAGCGCAGCGTGGCGCGCGGGCGCGATGAATCTTCACTGGCCATCGCCGTGGACCACGACGCGTGCATTTTGTGCGATCGCTGCATTCGCGGCTGCGACGAAATCAAGAATAATTTCGTCCTCGGCCGCATGGGTAAAGGCTACGCTGCCGGCATCGCCTTCGATCTGAATTCGCCGATGGGCGATTCCACCTGCATTTCCTGCGGTGAATGCATGGTCTCTTGCCCCACCGGCGCGCTCACCAATCGCGGAGTGGCGGGCACGGCCATCGCAAAAACTACGGACGCGCAAGTTTTCGACGCAGAAGAGCTTCTGCAGATACCTGTTTTCAAGGGCGTCTCCGGCACGTTTCTCGAAATGAATCGCGGCGCCATCGTAAAAAGGCGCTTTCGCAAGGGCGAATTAATCTGCAAAGAAGGCGATTTTGGTTCCACAGCTTTCTACCTCCTCGAAGGCCAAGCGCAGGTTTCCATTTCCAGCCCCATCGCACACGTAAAAACGGATGGCGGCGCGAAGGGTTTTTTCAAAAAGCTCACCAGTTCACTGGTGACGCGCGAGGAAGAAAAACGCGACGAGGAACGCCGTGATCGCACAATCCCGATCGACGCCAGCGTGGATCTCGCCTACGGAAATCCCGTGGCCGAGCTCGGCCCTGGTGATTTATTCGGTGAAATGACCTGCATGAATTTTTACCCGCGCTCCGCGACAGTCCGCGCCGAGTCCGATGTCGTAGCCTACGAAATGCTGCGCAACGTTTTGGACATCATGCTAAAAAACAAAACATTTCGCGCACAAATCGACCAGAATTATCGGCGCCGGGCCCTCGAAAATCATTTGCGCGGCGTGCCCATGTTCGCCGACCTTTCACCCGATTTTATCGAGCATTTGAAAGAAAGCGTCGAACTGCAGCGCTACGCGCCAGGACAGATCATTTCACGCCAGGGCGATCCCGCGGATTGCTTTTACCTTGTGCGCATCGGCTTTGTGAAAATTTCTGAAAATTATCCCGGCGGCGAACTCGTGCTCGCGTACCTTTCGCGCGGCGATTATTTCGGTGAAATTGGCTTGCTGGGCGGCGGAGTTCGCACCGCTACTTGCACGGCGCTTGATCACGTCGAACTCGTACGCATTTCCGGCGACGATTTCCGCCAAATGATTGAGCGCTTCCCCACGGTTCGCGCGGGCCTCGCCGCCGTCGCGCAAGAACGCCAATTCGCCAACCAGCAGCGCATGCAAATGTTGCACAGCGTGCCCATCGACCAATTCCTTTCCCAGGGCTTGATGGAAGCACAAAGTCTGCTGGTCCTTGATTTGGAAAATTGCACACGCTGCGACGCGTGCGTCAACGCGTGTGCTGATGCCCATGACGGCGTGACGCGCCTGGTGCGAGATGGATTGCGCTTCGATCAATACCTGGTGGCCACCAGTTGCCGGCAGTGCCGCGATCCGTTGTGCATGGTGGGCTGCCCTGTCGGCTCCATCCGCCGTCGCAATTCGCTCGAGGTGATTATCGAAGATTGGTGCATCGGATGCGGCCTTTGCGCACGAAATTGTCCGTACGGAAATATTAATTTGCATCCTTTTGAAGTCATCGTCGACGATCCCGAGCACGCCGGCCGCAAAAAGGCGGCCATCAAGCAAAAGGCGACCTCCTGCGACCTGTGCACGCACTTGAAAGAACCAAGTTGCGTCTACGCCTGCCCGCACGATGCCGCGCATCGTGTGGATCCCAAGACATTTTTCGCCGACATGCTCGGCCAAGGCTCCGCAAAATAATATGCACATGGACAAAACGCAACGCGGCTGGGCCTTGGCGTCGCTGGTGATTTTCGCGGCGTCCGCTGCCGGCTACACCGCATACGCCCTGAACGCTCCGCAAGGGCCGCGCGGCGGCAGCACCGCGGGACTATTCTTTGGAATCGTGGGATTCGGCTTCATGATTTTTGCCGCGCTTCTGGGCGTGCGCAAACGCGTTCCCGTCTGGCGCTTGCAACGCGCGCAAGCCTGGATGCGTGGCCACCTGTGGCTCGGCCTGCTGAGTTTGCCCCTTATTGCATTTCATGGCGGCTTCCGTTTCGGCGGCACCATGACGCAAATTCTAATGTGGCTGCTGATCATCACCGTCGGCAGCGGAGTGTTCGGCGCGGTACTGCAAAATTATGTGCCTCGCCTGATGACCACCAACGTCCCGCTGGAAACCATTTACGACGAAATCGGCAACGTGCGGAAACTCCTGCGCAGGGAAGCGGACCATGCGGTCGAATCTGTCTGCGGCCCGATGGGTCTGGCCAAGGATGACGCCGACGAAAGGCAACGCGCCGGCGGATTTACCGCGATGCGCGACACTCCCGCGGCTTCGTCATTGCGCAGTCCCATGGCGCCGGTGATGGTTAGCAGCTCCGCCAGCGGCACGGCAGTCGCCGCCGCGGCGGAAATTATTTTGCTGAGCGACGAGGAGAGTGCGCCGTTGCGCCGGTTTTACGCAACGGAAGTCCGTCCGTTCCTCGAACAACCGCGTGAACGCCGCTTGGCGCTCGCCAACGCCGACAAAGCGCAGCTGGCATTTTCCGCGGTGCGCACGTTGCTGCCCGCGCCGGCGCACGACGCCCTTGACGATTTGCAGGACATCTGCGATGAAGCGCGGCAATTGCAAAAGCAGGAGCGCTTGCATCACTGGATGCACGGCTGGCTCCTGGTGCACATCCCACTTTCGCTGGCGTTGATTTTGCTTGGCGCGGTTCACGCGGTGATGGCGCTGCGCTATTCGTCTTGAATTTGTAAGTAGCTGTGATGTGAGAGCACGTGGCACGCACACGCACAACGAAAAAACTCGCGCAGCGCATCGACCTGAACTATTTCAAACGGCCGACGCCGATGAAGCGCGCGAAATTGCTGCTTAGCATCCTGATTCCCGCGCTGGCGCTGGTGTGGATCGGCTGGCTGGTGTACGCCAAGAACTCGCGCGTTTATAGCAGCGGCAGCATGTCTGCTGCGCACGCCGTGCTCGCCAATGAATGCGCGGCTTGTCACGTGCAAAAAGCCGGAGTTTTCGCGGAAAAAGCGGAAGACAGCGCCTGCCTCAGCTGCCATGACGGCCCAATGCACCACGCCGCGAGAATTCAGCAACTGGCCTGCGCACAATGCCACACCGAACATCGCGGCCGCGTCAATATCATCGCCACCGCCAATAAAAATTGCGCGGAATGCCACGCCGACCTGCAAGCCAGCGGCGGCACTTCCCATTACGCGAATCACATTCGCAGCCTTGGAGACGGCCATCCGGAATTTGCGGCGGTGCGTTCCGAGGGCGGCCAGCCACCCCGCGATCCCGGCACCATCAAGGTAAATCACGCGCTGCACATGAAATCGATTCGCCGGGGTCCCACCGGCCCGATCGTCCAGCTCGAATGCGGCAATTGCCATCGCCCCGCGGCCGCTCCCGCGGATTTAACCTACTCCGACGCCGGTTATCGCGAAGCCAAGACCAGCTACACGGAGAGCGATGAGCTCTTGCCAGTGCGCGCGGAGACCTTTCCCCGGCATCACGCGGATAACGGTCGCGAGCGAATGGCTCCCGTGAAATTTGCCACCGCTTGCGCGTCCTGCCATCTGCTCACGTTTGACAAACATTTCGACGAAGGCGTGCCGCACGACAAGCCGGACGTGGTGCACGCGTTTCTCGTCGCGAGATTCACGCAATATATTGCCGCGCATCCCGGCGAAGTCCGCGTCGTGCGCGATCCGAATCGCGAGCTCGCCGAAAATGTGCGGCCACCGGAAGTGCGCATCCTCACGCCGACGCAATGGGTTGCGGAGCGCACCGCGGACGCCGAGCAATTGCTTTGGCGCAAAACTTGCATTCAATGTCATGCATTAACGGTCAGCGGCTCCGCTGTGACCGCGGCGGCAGCGACGCCGGCGAAATTGCTGCCAGTGGTTGCTTCGGCCAACACCACCACAAACTGGATGCCGCACGCCAGCTTCAACCACGAAGCGCACAGCGGGTTCACGTGCATCAGCTGCCACGAAAAGGCGTTGAGCAGCACGCAGACCAGCGATGTGCTACTCCCGGGGGTTGCCACCTGCCAAACGTGCCATGCTCCCGGGGCGGACCACGCCGAGAGCCGCTGCTTCGAGTGCCATTCCTATCACGACTGGTCCAAGCGAAAAGAGATCTCGCCAAAGTTTACGCTGCCCGCGCTGCAGCAGCGCGGACGTTAAGAACGCCAGGAAACACGCAACGGGTGTCATTTGGTACGCTTCGGCACTGCGCGGGTTTTGCGCAATTACTGTGCGTTCCCGGGGCCCCACTACAACTGCATCAACCATTCACTGCGCGCATCGCCTGCTCCGGATAGCGCTGCCCTGCCGCAGCGCCGTGCGGCGCAGCCTTGTCGATCCTCCGTAAATCGTCTTGCGACAACCTCACCTTAACCGCGGCGGCATTTTCGTCCAGATACTTCCGTCGTTTTGTCCCGGGGATCGGAATGATGTCCTCGCCTTGCGCCAGCAGCCACGCCAACGCCAGTTGACCGGGCGTGCAACGCTTTTCCGCGGCAATTTCTTCCACATGCTTCACCAGATCGAGGTTTCTCTGGAAATTGTCGCCCTGAAAGCGCGGAGACTGCCGCCGGAAATCATCCGGCGCCAAATCGTTTGGACTCTTCATCTGTCCGGTCAAAAATCCGCGGCCCAGCGGGCTGTAGGCCACAAAAGCAATTCCAAGCTCGCGCGTCGTGGCGAGAAGTTCGTCTTCCGGATCGCGCGTCCACAACGAATATTCCGTTTGCAGCGCGGCGATGGGATGCACCTGGTGCGCGCGCCGAATCGTCGCCGCTGAAGCTTCCGACAATCCAATTTGCCGCACTTTGCCGGCGCTGACGAGTTCCGCCATCGCGCCAACCGTCTCTTCAATCGGCGTCTTAGGATCAACGCGGTGCTGATAGTAGAGATCGATGTGCTCGACGCCCAAGCGCTTCAGGCTCGCGTCGCAGCTGGCACGCACATACTCGGGTGACCCGTTGACCCCACGGATTCCAGGATTGTTCGGGTCGCGTACAATGCCAAATTTTGTGGCCAGAAATACCTCGTCGCGCTTTCCGCGAATAGCTTTGCCCACCAGTTTTTCGTTTTCTCCCGTGCCATACATATCGGCGGTGTCCAGAAAAGTGATGCCCAGCTCTATGGCGCGATAAATGGTGGCCAGCGACTCGGCTTCGTCGCCCGTGCCGTAAAATTCCGACATTCCCATACAGCCCAGTCCCTGTGCGGAAACCAGCGGGCCGTTTTTTCCCAGCCGGCGTGTTGGCATTTCGTTGGATTTATCCATTTGGTTGCTCCTGAGGAGAGTCTGTATTTTGATGAAAGGCGCGGCTATTCGGGTACAGCAAGCTTCGCTGCGGGAATAAATTTCTTCCTCTCGCGGGTCTCGACTATTCTGAATGCGCTTATGGCACCTGAAATCCCGCCGACGCCAGCGACGTCCGCGCAATCCCCGCGAGAGACTCGCTCGGCGACTGCGATCCCTGGCGCCGCTGTAACCGTGGCGACCGACCAACCCGAAAGCACACAATCCTTCTGGCGCGTGCTGACTAAATTCGATAAGAACAAAGTCTCCGCGAATCGCGCGCTGCGCAACGCGTGTGGCGTGGCCCTGCCGCTGATCGTCGGCTACGCGATCGGCATGCCCCGCGGCGGACTCGTGGTCGCCACCGGCGCGCTCAACGTTTCCTATTCCGATGGCAGCGATCCTTACGCGCGCCGGGCGAATCGCATGGTCACCTCGGCGGCGATTTGCGCGGTTGCCGTTTTCGCCGGCGCCATCTCTGGGCCGCACACCGCTCTGGCAATTGCCATGGCCACCCTCTGGGCCTTCGCGGCGGGAATGTTTGTCGCTCTCGGCACGACCGCCGGCGATCTCGGCGTCATTAGCCTGGTGACGCTCTTGATTTACGCCGCGCAACCTTTGAACGCTCATCAAGCGGCCATCTCGGGACTGTTGGCGCTGGCCGGCGGACTATTTCAGGCCGTCCTGAGCGTCGCGCTATGGCCTGTGCAGCGCTACGAACCGGAACGGCGCGCGCTCTCGAGCGTGCTCTTGCAACTGGCGGACGCCGCAGAGAAGCCGCTGACGGCTGCGACGATGGCGCCCCCAACAAGTCTCGAAAGCGATCAGGCCCTCGAATCGCTTTCGGCGCTCGGCCAGGACAATAATCTGGGCGCGGTTCGCTATCGCTCTCTTCTCAATCAAGCGGAACGCATTCGGTTGTCGTTGCTGATGTTGGCTCGATTGCGTTTGCGCATGGATCGTGAGAGTAGCGCGCACGCGGCAGTCGCGATTGTGGATTTGGCGCTGGCTCGCGCCGCGGGTGTGTTGCGCACCATCGGAAAGTCTTTACTGAGCGGAGCCGCGGAGACTCCAGCCGATCTGTATTCCACCATTCCGCAGCTCGCCAAAAAACTGGCCAAAGAACCGGCGCCGTCGCCTTTTTTCGCCGCGGTCGCCAAAGATGCGATTTTCCAAATGGACGCCCTCGCGGGGCAACTGCGCGCGGCTCTCGATCTGGCCACGCACACCACGCCACAGGGGCAAGCGGAATTTGACAAGCAAGAAGCTGCACAACCCTTGCTCTTGCGGTTCAGCGGCCGTCTCGCCACGCTGCGCGCGAATCTCAGCCTCGAATCGTCAGCATGCCGTCATGCCATTCGGCTGGCCGCAATGGTGGCTGTCGGCGAGGCGCTGGGCCGTGGCTACTACTGGCGGCGCTCCTACTGGCTGCCCATGACGATTGTGCTGGTGCTGAAACCGGAGTTCACCACCACATTTAGCCGCGGACTGTTGCGCATCGGCGGCACAATTATTGGTCTGCTGCTGGCAACCGCGCTGTTTCATTTTCTTCCGCTGACGGTAACCACGCAGATTTTGTTAATTTTTGCGTTTACATTTCTACTGCGCTGGATCGGGCCGGCAAATTATGGAATTTTTGGCATCGCCGTCAGCGCGCTGGTGGTGCTGCTGATCGCTGTTGCCGGGGTTCCTCCGAAGGATGTGATTTGGGCGCGCGGCGTGAACACCGCGGCGGGCGGCGCGCTGGCGCTGCTGGCCTATTGGGTTTGGCCCACCTGGGAACGCACGCGCATTTCCGAACGCGTGGCACAAATGCTTGAGGCTTACGCAAAATACTTTCATTTGCTGGCCGACGCGTACTTGCGGCAGGCGGTTGGTGCTCCGCGCGAATTGGATGCCGCGCGAATGGCGGCGCGCGTAGCGCGCTCCAACCTCGAAGGTTCGCTGGAACGACTGGCTTCAGAGCCGGGCACTTCGCCGAAACAGATGACGCGCCTCAGCGCCATACTTGCCAGTTCTCATCGCTTTGTACACGCCATTATGGCGTTGGACGCGGGCTGGTCGCAGACGCCATCCGTCGCCGCGCGTCCCGCTTTCGTGTTGTTTGCCGCGGCCATCGACAAGACCCTTTTTCTGCTGGCCGCAACATTGCGCGGAGAACACGCCGCCGATAAGGATTTTCCAAATCTACGTGAGATTCACAACCGCCTGATGGAATCCGGTGATTCGCATATGCAACGGTACGCGCTGACAAATGTGGAAGCCGACCGCATGACAAATAGCGTGAATACCCTGCGCGAACAAATCTTGCAGTTAGGTAAAGGCGGAACGGCGAATTGATCAGAGGATGGAAGTGATTTCAGAGTCGATAGCGATATGCGTGACACGTTCGTTGTCGATCAAAAAAGCCGGACCCGAGGAATTGGAAAAGCGAAAGAAACGGCTGATGTGATAATCCTCGTTGTAGGCAGAGAAAAGACTCTCAAGTTCTGGCGCGTTCAGGCCAAATGAAGTCAGGGCGACCGGAGCGCCGAAAACCCCGGCCACCGCGAGATATTTGTCGACGAGCTGGCGGAGCGGCATAATCGGTGCACGGCGGCTGGCTTTAGCGCTCTTTCAGCTTACCTGCGCAAGAGTGTACCGCCGCGGCGGGCGGAAGGAAAGCGCATCGTGCCCGCGTGCGGGTGCCGGCTGGTGCGGATCGCCTAGCCGCAGTGGTATTCTTGGGGCGGATTCCATCGCCAGGAGGAATGATTATGAGCATCACAGTGGGAAGCACGGCACCGGATTTTACGCTGAAAGATCAGTCGCAAAAAGATGTAAAGCTTTCGGATTTCGCGGGCAAGAAAAATGTCGTGCTGGTATTTTATCCGCTGGACTGGAGTCCAACGTGCACCAACGAGCACGCTTGCTTCGTCAATGAAATGAAAGCGTTTGAAACGCTGGACGCGGAAGTACTCGGCGTGAGCGTGGACAGCGTCTGGTCGCACAAGGCGTACGCCGAAAAAATGGGCATTCACTATCCCTTGCTGGCGGATTTTCAACCGCGCGGTGCGATGGCGGAAAAGTACGGTGTGTTTCTCCCGGAGAAGGGAATTACCGGGCGCTCCATCGTGATCGTCGGCAAAGATGGCAAAGTCGCTTGGGTAAAAAACTACGAAATTTCCGTGCTGCCGGATTTGAAGGAAGTGGCGGCGGCGTTGCAGCAGGTCAAGGCGGCGGCGGCATAAGAATTGACATTAAGACATCACCAGGAAATAAAATGCAAAAAGGGGCCGATCACTTCGGCCCTTTTTCTATTTCTGATTGGGTAAAGGTGCGCTGGCAAGCGGAGGGGTCGCAAACGAGCGGACCAGGAGCACCAGCTGCCAGCGCTGTTCCTCGGTCAAGCGGCGCTTGAAAGCTGGCATGGGTTTACGGCCCTCGCTGATCTGGAAAAAGATTTCGCCATCGGTCAGGCCAGAATTAAATTTGTAGTTGCTGAGGTCCGCGGGCAGCGGATCGTACATAGAGGCTTCGGGGCCGTCGCCCTTGCCGGCGCGGCCGTGGCATTGCGCGCAATTTTCCATGTACAGATCCATGGCGGCATGCAGCGCGGCGGGCGATGATTGGAGCGGATTCTTTCTTTGCTTGGCTTCCTCGGGAATCACCCATGGACGCTTTTCGCGCGCCGCCAGCACGATGACGAGTGCGGCTAGAGCCAGCAAGGCGACGAATGCGATTTTGCGCAGTTGGAGGGTTCGCGGCGTTGCTTTGTTCATGGGTCGCGCTGATTTTCGCATAATTTTCGCGTGAACGCGCAGTTCGTTGGGTTGCAAGCAGACGAGAAGGTCAGCATGCGCAACGGAAGAGCGTCTGCTTCGGGATGCGCCTGCTACCCGGCGCGCAGCGTCAGATACACGAGCTCGGCATTCAGGAAGAGGATGGCGGCCGCGACGGCCCAGGCCACGGCGGTGGTGACGCGAGAGTTCGTGAATTCTCCCATCCTGGTGCGGTTACTGGTGAATTGCACCAGCGGTATTACTGCGAAAGGGAGCTGAAAACTGAGCACCACCTGGCTCAAAATAATGAGCCAGGTAACCTTTTCTTCGCCGGCAATTGCGATCACCAAAATCGCGGGAAAAATCGCAATGGCGCGAGTGATCAAGCGGCGCAGCCAAGGCCTCAGGCGAATATTGAGAAAACCCTCCATTACGATTTGTCCGGCCAACGTTCCGGTGAGCGTGGAGTTTTGTCCGGAGGCCAGCAGAGCGCAGGCAAAGAGCGTACTGGCGAGGCTGGCGCCGAGTACTGGGCTAAGCAATTTGTACGCGCTAGCGATTTCCGCGACGTTGTGCAGCCCGCGGGTGTGAAACGCTGCGGCGGCGAGGACCAGGATGGCGGCGTTGATAAACAAGGCGATCCCGAGAGCGATGTTGGAATCGATGTATGAAAAGCGCAGCGCTTCGCGTTTGTCGCGGATGCCAGAGCCGAAAGCGCGCGTCTGCACAATGCTAGAGTGCAGATAAAGATTATGCGGCATAACCGTCGCGCCGAGAATTCCGATGGCGATGTACAGCATCTCGCGATTGCGCAAGATTACCGTGTGCGGGATGAAGCCGCGCGCGGCGTCCATCCACAATGGTTGCGCAACGAAAATTTCGTAAGCGAAGCAGCCGGCGATGGTGGCAATCAAAGTGACCACGAACGCCTCAATCAAGCGAAACCCGCGGCCTTGCAGCGCCAGGACAATCAGCACGTCCAGCGCGGTGATGACCACGCCGATCAGTAGCGGCAGACCGAAGAGCAGTTGCAACGCGACGGCAGAGCCCAGCACTTCGGCGAGGTCGCATGCAGCGATCGCAATTTCGCAAGCGATCCACAGAAGAAAAGAAGTGCGACGTGAATAGTGCTCACGGCACGCTTGTGCCAAATCGCGCCCGGTAGCGATGCCGAGTTTGGCGGAGAGCGCTTGCAAAAACATCGCCATGAGATTGCTGAGTAAAACGACACTCAGAAGTTGGTAACCGAATTTTGACCCGCCACCGAGATCGGTGGCCCAGTTGCCGGGGTCCATGTAGCCGACCGCGATTAGGTAACCGGGGCCGGCGAAGGCAAAGAGTTTGCGAAACCAGGAAGCCGAGGAGTGAATCGGGATGCTGCGGTGCGCTTCTGGTAGAGAAGGGTAAGAGTTTACGGAATGGCCCGCAACTACTTCGGCGCCATCCGCAACGACGGAGCTCCCGGCAGCACCATCGGCGGCCGGTTCGGGTTCGAGTTGGCGTGGCAGCATGCCGGGCATAAAAGGTTGTTAACTACGTTAAACTCCTCTGTTAAACTACGCTTAACACAGGCGCTTGTCAATGTAACCCCGGTAATTCCCGTAGTGAACCTGCTCTCGAGTGCGTACGAACCGACTCAACCCTTCTATCGTGACTCTCTCGATGCGCCTCGGAAGAGACGCCGTGCGGACAAGCGCGCTACCCGCAGCTTGTGTTAAGTTCAAGGCGGACTTTTGCCACGAAATTTCAGGAGCGCGACATCATGGACGAGCAACGGCCGGCGCCGCAGGGCCAGGTACAAATCAAGGCGGATGAGAAGGAACTACAGGGTCAGTACAGCAATCTGGTGATGATTCATCACAACCTCGAGGAGTTCACGCTGAATTTCATTTATATTTTTCCGAATGGAGCGCAAGGAAAATTGATGAACAGCACGATTGTTAGCCCTGGGCACGCGAAGCGCATCTGGCGGGCGTTGGGCGAGAATCTGGCGCGGTACGAGGCGCAATTTGGCGCAATCAAGGAAGCTCCCGAAGGCGGACCAACGCCGAACGTGGGGTTTGTACAGTAACGCGTAGCAAGATAGCTTCCTCGGGTTTTTTAAGAGTGCGTGATTCTTGAAAAGTTAAAGCCGTTTGTCTTGATGTGGTTTTGGAAGTGTTCATTCCAAACCGATTACAAAATATTGGGTCGTCGCGCTTCGATTGGTGAACCGAACGAGAAAGGCTGAGAGAATCTAATTACAGCTTGGTATGGGTTAGGACGAGCGAAGATGTAACCTGCGATCATAAACCTGTTGTCGAAGCATAATTATTTACTGCATCGACATACGTGATGGCATAGGCATGGTTAAGTAGTTTTGGGATTTGGTTTATCCGCCGGCTGCGCAGACAATTCATTCTGTTTGGCTCAGCGTTTCGACTGAATGGTTCGACTGAATGGTTGTGTGGGGCGTGGCGGCCTGATAGAATTTCAGAATTGTCGTTTTTGCGTCGGGCCTGTAGCTCAGGTGGCTAGAGCGCGCCCCTGATAAGGGCGAGGTCGGTGGTTCAAGTCCACCCAGGCCCACCATTCATCGCCAGTAAATACGCGGTGCTTTTCACTTTTCCCCTTTTCGGGGCCTTCCCTCAAAAAACCGTTTTGTCAACCGTTTGTCAACTTCACGATTGGCCGGATGCGCCTCAAGGAGCTAGGGTTCCAACCGGAGGTTCAGAGACTGTCAGACTCAGCAATCGAGATGAGTCCGACGCGAAAGGCCGGCCGATTTCCGGCGTGCTGGGCACGGCAACCTGTTGCACGATCATTGGCCCCGCCAGAAAAGCGCTGCGGCCGGCGCTGACGGCGTTGGCGAAGGCGCGCGCCATTCGAATTGGGTCGAGCGAACGGGAAACGGCGGTGTTCAACAGCACGCCGTCAAAGCCCCACTCCATCACCTGACATGCATGTGAGGGAAGCCCTATCCCCGCGTCGATAATCAGCGGAATTTGTGGCGCGCGTTGACGCAGTTCCCGTAAAGCACGAGGGTTGCGTGGCCCTTGGCCGGTGCCGATGGGTGCGGCCCAGGGCATAAGCACCTCGCAACCCGCGTCCATGAGACGCCTGCAAAGAGACCAGTCTTCGGTGCAATACGGCAGTATGTGAAAGCCGAGTTTCACGAGTTCAATCGCAGCTTCCACAAGACCGAAGGGGTCCGGCTGTAAGTTAACCTCGTCTGCGATGACTTCGAGTTTTACGAGGTTTGTTTGAAAGAGCTCGCGCCCCATACATGCCGTCTTTACAGCCTCATTAGCGCTGAGACACCCGGCGGTGTTCGGGAGAAGCGTCCGTTTGGTTTCGCGCAGCAGGTTCCAAAAGGATTCGCCGGGCTCTTTCGAGCCCAACAGCTGTCGTCGGAAAGAGACGGTAAGCAATGCGGGATCCGCAGCGCGAATGGCATCGGCTAGTAGAGCCGGAGAATCGTAACGGGCCGTCCCGAGCAGCAGACGGCTTGTAAAACTCCTCCCATATAAGGTCAGTTGGTCTTTCATCTCTCGTCCTTCCATATCAACCTCCCGCGGTTGGATAAACGATGTCGATCCTGTCCTTCGGGTGGACGAGACAGTCCTCGTACGTTCCTCGGGGAATAAATTCCTCATTGAGAGCGACGGCAAACGGGGAAGGGGGCGAGACGGAACGCAATACCTCGGCGAGCATCGCCGATTCCGGCAATGGGTATGCTTGGCCGTTCACAAGAACAAACATTCGTGCACCTCATCGTGCTGTCGCAGGGAGGGCCAGCTTTCGACGCGCGTCGGCGGCTGTAGCGATAATAGAACCAAGACGTCTTCGACGACGGTTGGCGTCAGCAAGAATCCGTGCCGATAAAGTCCGTTGATCCGAAGTACTCTTCGTTCACGATCTAAGCGAATGGCGGGCAAATTGTCCGGGAACGCTGGCCGCACTTGCGTGTTGAATTCGACGATGCGCGCTTCGGCGAGGGCAGGCAGCACCGACTGCGCGGAAGCGAGGAGTTCCAGGGCCCCACGAACGGAAACAGGGGAGCGATCATCACTCTCGACACTGGTAGCGCCGACGACCAGGCGTCCTTCGGCGCGGGGGACAATGTATACGGGGTAGCGCGGATGCAAGAGCCGCAGCATATGGTGAAGTTCGATATCGGGCGCGTGGAGGCGCACAATCTCTCCGCGAACCCCGCGGAGGTTGTGCCAGTTATACTTCGCACCCATGCCGCGGCAATCCACGACGATTCCAGCGTCGGGAAGTGCTTGGTCAGAGACGAACGTGTTCCAGTGGCACTCGACGTGGGTTTCTTCGAGAGCGAAGGCAACGGCTTCGAGGAATTCCCGATTGTCGACTTGCGCTTCTCCGGGAATGTACGCGGCGTGAGATAGTCGTGAATTGAGGGCCGGTTCCAGCTCGCGGAGTTCCGAATTCTCAAGGTGCTTCCAGCCAGCCTGTGGGACTCGCGAAGCGAGCCTTTGCTGGGCCCGAACTGCTTCGGCGGAATCCTCGCGATGCCAGAGCAAGATGGTTCCGCTGTCACGATAGAAGACCGGGACAGGCAGCTCGGCTAGCCATTGCGGCCATAGGGTCAGGCTATGCCTTCCCAAGGAAGCAATTTGAACGTCGGCATCGATGGCTTCCGCGGTTGGCGCAATCATTCCGGCTGCGGCCCAAGCTGCGGAGTCTTCTCCCTTGCTGCCGGCCGCATCGTAGAGGGCCACTCGCGCGCCTGCCCGCGCCGCGCGCCATGCTAAAGAGCGGCCAAGCAGCCCACCGCCCACGATCGCGAGGTCAGGCCGGGTCACAGATAGACCTCTCCTCCGCGCTCGACAAACTCACGCGATTTTTCGGCCATGCCAGCGTGTGGTTCCTGTTGATAGGTTGCGCGGATTTCCTCGGTGATTTTCATCGAGCAAAATTTTGGCCCACACATAGAACAGAAGTGAGCCGTCTTGGCGCCTTCGTGAGGCAAGGTGGCATCGTGGAACTCACGAGCCCGGTCGGGATCCAGGCTGACATTGAATTGGTCTTCCCAGCGGAATTCGAATCGTGCCTTCGAGAGCGCATTGTCGCGAAGCTGTGCGCCGGGCCATCCTTTTGCGAGGTCCGCCGCGTGTGCGGCGATCTTGTAGCTGATGATGCCCGTGCGCACATCCTCTTTATTGGGCAGACCAAGGTGTTCCTTGGGCGTTACGTAGCAAAGCATCGCGGTTCCGTACCATCCGATCTGAGCAGCTCCGATCGCGCTGGTGATGTGGTCGTAGCCGGGAGCAATGTCCGTCGTGAGCGGCCCCAGGGTATAGAAGGGAGCCTCGAAACAGTGCCGCAACTCTTCGTCCATATTTTCGCGGATCAGCTGCATCGGAACGTGTCCAGGACCTTCGATCATCACTTGGACGTCGTGCTTCCAAGCCAACTCCGTCAACTCCCCGAGAGTGCGCAACTCCGCAAACTGAGCTTCATCGTTCGCATCGTAGATGGAGCCGGGGCGAAGACCATCACCCAAGCTAAAGGACACGTCGTAGGCTTTCATGATTTCGCAGATCTCTTCGAAATGCGTATAAAGGAAATTCTCTTCATGGTGGGCCAGGCACCATTTCGCCATGATGGAGCCACCGCGCGAGACGATTCCCGTCAGGCGATTCACAGTCAGTGGAATCCACGGCAGGCGGACTCCAGCATGGAGCGTGAAGTAGTCGACTCCCTGCTCGGCTTGCTCGATCAAAGTGTCGCGCATTAACTCCCAGGATAGTTCTTCGGCTCGCCCTCCCAATTTTTCAAGCGCTTGGTAAATCGGCACCGTTCCGACCGGCACAGGGGAGTTACGAAGAATCCATTCGCGGAGTTCGTGGATGTTCTTGCCAGTGGAAAGGTCCATGATGGTGTCCGCGCCCCAATAGGCGGCCCAGATCATCTTGTCGACTTCTTCCGCAGGAGAGGATGTAACCGCGGAGGTGCCGATATTCCCATTGATTTTGACTTTGAAATTGCGCCCGATGATCATCGGTTCGAGTTCGGGGTGGTTGATGTTCGCCGGGATAATCGCGCGCCCAGCGGCCACTTCGGTGCGAACGAATTCGGGTGTTATCTGCTTGGGAAGGCGCGCGCCCCAAGACTGTCCGCGGTGCTGGCGTGAGAGGGATGCGTAATAGGGATCTTGCAATAACCGCTCCAACTGCATCGATTCCCTCAGGGCAACAAATTCCATCTCCGCTGTGACGATGCCTTTGCGGGCGTAGTGCATTTGGCTGACGTTTTTGCCCCTGTGGGCGCGGCGAGAAATGAACGAAGAAGGAAAACGCACGTCGTAGTTGAGAAGGTTGTTGTCGGACATGCGGGCATATTCGGAACTTGGGCCGGAAAGAACTTGCGTGTCGCCGCGTTCCTTGATCCAGTCCGTGCGCAGTTGAGGCAGGCCTCGATCTAGTGCAATCCGAACATCGGGGGCCGTGTACGGGCCGGAAGTGTCGTACACCGGCAGAGGTGGATTGTCTTCCGTGCGGTCAGCGTGGCGCGTCCCGGAAAGAGATATCTCGCGATACGGCACCCGCAGATCCGCGCGGCTACCTTGAACGAATCGCTTGTGCGAAGCGGGATACGATGAAGGTGTACGAATTGTCGAAACGGCTTGAGATTCTTTCAACATTTGATCCTTTCTGCCTGCTGAAAACACGCATCAAAGGTGTTCGACTGCCCCTGCACGGGAGCGATCGCTCCTAGTCCAGAGCCTCAAGATGGACGGTCTCCATTAACCGGTGATTGTCTCTGTAATCCACGGGTATGCCGATGACCACAGGACCCTGCATATCGAGTGCTTTCTTTAGGGTTGGCGAGATCTCCTCTGGGCGTTCGATTTTCAGGCCTTTGGCACCAAAGGCCTCGGCAAACCCGACAACGTCGACCGGGCATCAGGCTTTTCAGAAGACTGAAAAAACAAAAAAACATGATCTGGATTCCTCGTCTTGTGCAGTGCGCAGGCCATGCCGGTACAGGCCTGCGCCGTTCCTCTATCCCTCAGAACCTGAAGTTGGCTGCAATGGCGAGCGCGTTGTTTACCTTAATGTTGAGCCCGGGCGCCAGGGTTGCACCGAGATGACCGGTCCCGACATCGATACTCCATCGGGAATCGGGGAGGCGAGAGAACCTAACCGCGTAGATGATGTCGGTGGGTAGTCTCGCGGTAGGAACATACTTAATTCTTTCAGGTTCCTGATCGATTTCGATAGCGGGAGTGATAACTAGAATGTTCTTGATTAGGATTGGGAAACCGATCGTACCGAAGGCGCGTGCCTGCCAATTCAGGGTGTTCCCGCCATAACCATACTTTTGCGCATTGGTACCGCGAACGCCGGCGCTCCCTAATAAGCCAAACTTTTCCCCGATCATGAAGAGTTTTGTGCCAACGAGGTAGACATCACCGTTCGTTGCATTCTTGTGCTTGACGGCCTGTACCACGAAGGGATCATTCGTTCGCAGCACTCCGCCTACGGAAATGGCGGGCAAATATTTGTGGTCGTGATACTTCGCCGCCAGGACTCTGGCCTTGAAGTTAAAGATATTCATCCCGCTGAAGTTGAAGAGGGGACTGATCGTGGGATCTCCGCCGTCCGTGTGGTTACTGCGTGTATATCCGAATTCCAGCCAGTTCCCAAATCCCTCTTCGACGCCAGTATTGATGTAGTTTCCCGCGACGGGGCCGGCGTCGACGGCGTGGAAGCTGACCGTTGGCCCGCCGAACTTGTGTTGGGGCGACGGAACGACATCGGCCAATGGTTGCAGGAAGATTCCGGACTCGCCGTCCATGGTCAGCGACTGCGCATTCGCCCGCGGTATGAGAACGAATGCTGCGAGGATTGGGAGGAAAAATGAAACACACTTTACAATGCTTCGCTTAATTGTCACTTTCTTATCCTTGTTTGAATTCACTGGGCCGTCCCGCCGACCCCGGCCGGCCCAGTGTTGGAAAAGCTGCTTGTCGGCTGTCGAAGGAATGACTGAAACGTTATACGGCCGCATCTCCATACAATTCCTTAATGCGGGTATGCGCGAAGGCCAGAGTTTTGGGCATATCCATTCGGCCCCCAATGATCTCGATGTATGCGCCCGATCTACTCTCGCGGGCCGCTTTCATTGCGGCGTCGAGCTCGCCGAGCGTTTCGACACGAGCTGTTACCCAGTCAGCGCATCCCAACGCCCGCGGCAAATCTGCATAGCGCCATTTCGCCAGATCGTTGTAGGACCAGTCTGGGTAGGGTTCTAGGGCGCGCTCCACCATATAGCCGTCGTTGTTGAGAACAAAGATGATCGGTTTGGCGCTGTACCGCCCCATATTTCCGATTTCGTTGGCGGTTAGTTGGTGAGAGCCTTCGCCAGTAATAAGGATCGTTCTCCGGTCCGGGTTAGCGAGCGCTATACCGAAACTGGCTCCCGTAGCCCATCCAATCGATCCCCATAACATTTGAACGTGCACCTGCACATCGTTGGCGAGCGTTTCTGGCGCGAGTCCCAACGTGGAACTCCCGCTTTCCAGAACGACATTGTCGCCCGGCCGGATAAACGCCGCGTAGCGAGGATAGAGTTGATCCATCGTGATCTTGTCCGACGGTTTTCCAGTTATCGGCTGAGCTTGTTCCGGCGTTCTTTGGAACGACGCCAGAGACGATTTGAGTTTTGCGACCGCACCGAGCACGTCCACGATTCGGACATTCGCGATCACCTGTTGTGCAATACGAACGTCATTCAACCCGATCGAGACGAACCGTGCGAGATCAAGTCGCTCAGAAAAACCCGCGGTAGTTTCGTCGTTGAGGCTGATTCCGCCAAGATCAAGCACCAATTCCGCGTCCTCTACAATCTGCCGCGTCTTCTCCGTGGACGCCGCTCCCGCATATATGCCTGCAAATTGCGGATGGCTTTCGTCGATGATGCACTTTTCCATCGTCGTGGTAGCAAACGGGCAGCCCAGGGCCTCAATCGCCTGCTTGGCCTCCTTCTGCAAACCGAGCCGCGACAGTATGAATGCCGGAAAGGCAACAATGGATTTTGCGCCTCTTACCCGTTCGGCAATGGCGGCGACTGCTTTTTTGAGCGACGCTTCGTCCGACTTGAGCGTCACAGGACTTACTTCAGTCGGCGTGAGCGGTGCCAGCGCGTAATCTCCGGGAACGACGATGTAAGCGGGTTGGTTATTGCGACGCGCCTCGAGGATCACACGCTCCATTTCAATCACGCAGTTGTCGGGGTTGATCACCGCGTGGCAACAGGCAGCTTGAGCGGAAATGTCGACGAAGTTCCCGAAGACTCCGTCGCCAAATGTGTGATGCATTTTCTTGCGCAAGAGCTCGTTCTGGTGGGACGGCATGCCGACGACATGGTAGACGAGTGACCGCTCGGCCTTTGCACCCATGACTCCGTTGATTGCCGACAACTCGCCCACAGCATAGGTCGTCGACAGCATTGCCGCACCGCGAACGCGCGCATAGCCATCGGCAGCGTAGGACGCATTCAATTCGTTCGAGCATCCGACCCATCTGATGTTTGGGTTGCGATCGACTGCGTTACAGACCGGGAACGCATAGTCTCCCGGTACGCCAAAACAGTCCGTGATGCCCTCATCAGCAAGTCGCTGGACGATATAGTCAATCACACTGGTTGCTTTTCCATCGAAGACACTGCGGTTTCCTTTTTCGTTGCTCTCATCGGATAACTCCTTTCATTTCCAGACAATCGGTGGTCATCTCCAAAGCTCCTTTATGTAATGTCCTTGGCTCGGCGTTGGATCGTCACTATGTGCGCATCTCCAATCACGAGGAAATATTCGCAAGCTCCGGCAAACCTGAAAACGTGAGCAACCGTTAGCTCACGGTGATGGTTCGGATGAGTCGGATGGTGGAACCAGGAAGGACCGGAATCGCGCGGAAGAAATGGGGAGATCAGCTGTCGAAGTGGGACGCGGATCAGGACATCGCGTTACTGAGCGTGGGAGCCGGCGCCATGCGACTTGCAAGGTGGCAACCAGCGGAATCGACACAGGTGCTTCTTTGTGAGCTCGTAATGGCGAAAGCCCGAAACGTCTGAAATAGGTGCGCCTGCCCGACCGGATCGGTCAACTTATCTCGCCAGCTATGATTCGGTAGACATCAGAAAGGCATTGCGATTCCCGACAGTCAGAGTTTCAAAGACCTTGAAGCCTTTCTTTTATATATCGACCTTACGAAGATTTGCCGTCTCAAGAAATACAGGAATCGACTTCTCTTTCATCCTTTGAAGCATCGGATTCATTAATAAGCTTGCCAATCCCTTTCCCTGTGCTTCCGGCAAAACTCCAATCATATACAAATGGCAATAACGCGGATATTTGCGAAAATTATTGTGAATGCGATCTTCTGATTTCACTATTCTTATGACGGAGCTTATGCCAATTCGGATAAGGAAAGCCAGGTTCTGCCAAATGTAACGGAGAGACATCTTTTCATTGCTCTCAAAATCCCACAACGCCACCGCGTTATTATCGTCACTCAAATATATTTCACCCCGCCGAAAAGTCTGGTCGACGACGTAATCGATTAATATATTAAGCTTATGCTTGTTTTTGCTTGGTTCCAGAAGGCAGTTCACGTGTGGGTCATTCTTAAACGACACCAGCAGGATTTTCTTGATCAGATCTACGTCGGCCAGTGTTGCTCTTCTCATGAGATCCCGCGGGTCTCGTCGGTTGCGAAACCTTGTCGTCGAAATGTGCGTTTGGAATCACGAGCTGAATCGTGGCAGTTTGCTGAAAACCTGAAAACGTGAGCAACCGTTAGCTCACGGCGTTCCGGTGCCATCAACGAATGGCTGGATCTGCCTCTTTGGCTGGATCGAAATTGGCTCTGGTTTTACGCGTCGCACGTTCATGCAACAGGCGTCGCCCTCGAAACAGCCGCGCTTTCATGGTTCCTGGAGTAACACCGAGGGCAGAACTAGCCTCAGCGATCGAAAGTTCGTCGTAGTATGTCCTCACGACTGCTTCCCGAAGCAGTGGACTAAGTTCCTGCAGGTGAGTTTCGAGAATTTCACAGGCTTCCGCTCGCGAGTAGGCCAGTTCGGGATTCGGACGGGTATCCGGAGCTGTCTCAGCGAAGAACGGCATCAGCCTGAGTCCGTTCGTCTGGTGGAAAGAGCCCAGCGCGCATTCTTCCGTTTGCGCCGAGCCATCAAGGCGGCATTCATGACAATACGCGTGAACCAAGTCGGGAGAGCAGAGCGACCTTCAAATTCACGAAAGTGACGGCATGCAGAAAGAAACGCATCTTCCGCGGCCGTTCTTCGGCGTCTTCATTGTTCCCGAGGATCCGATGTGCAATTCGGACGAACTTTTTACGCGACGTCAGAAAGAGCTCTTGGAGGATGTTCTGCCCTAGCGCCTCCCGTCCGAGTGGGCGTGACTCTGCCTTTCAGGCTTCGAGATCGCTCCGATGTGCATCGCCTCGTTACGCGGGACAGATTGGAAGACGCGCGAGTCCGGGCTCTCTCTTCCGTCCAGGCGGGATCTGATATGACGCTCGCAGGAAGACCTGAATAGGTGATGGCCGTAGGGCTGTTCATGTCGGAGTTCCACTCAGCCTGAAGGGCTTCTCTCATCGCTTCTTTGGAAAAAGAAACGTCATGTTGAACCTTGCGGACCAACTGCTGGTGCCATCCGGGCGCTGTACGTTGCGAAAGAATTGGCTATAGACATTTACGGGCTGCTTACCGAAATGGACGATCTTTCCGACACCTCCGCCAACAAACACCACCCAGCGTTGGCCAGATCTTGCTTCCCAATTTGCAGTAATAATCGGTGACGAGGTGAGATACCACTTGTGGGGCAAGTTGTAATTCACAAATGGCTGGAGCAGCATTTGGTTCACGTCTGGTCGCCCCGACGGTCCAGCCACTGAGAATAAGTTCTGCACTAACGATCCGAACAGCCAGTGCCCTTGGCCCCTAAGGACGACGACTGTTGGGCCGAGACTAAGTTTTTTTGTCCCAAGGATCTTGTCTGTCGCCGTAGGAAAAGAAATAACTGGCCCGGCACCCCAAATAACGGGACCAGCTTTAGCTGGCGATAGGAACAGAGACTCCTGTACGTCTCCCAAGCCGCTCGTTCCGTTCAGGCCCGGGGCCAGATCGGGAACCTGGATAACGGGGATGACCGTCCGTAATCAGAGTCCAATCAGCCGATAAGCGGAAGGGGACGACAGGTTCATCTCTAAGACATAGCTGTCTTTTTGTCGACCCCGGTGTGAGGGTTGAAATCGTTTTCGAAAGGCACTGAAAGAGGTTCGCGATAGGATTTTGTGCCTGTTTGGCTATGTCTGGGGATTCCTGTGCGCACGCCGGCTGAAGATTCGCACTTAGCATCCCCAGCGCGAGTACGACGCAGTGAATTGTGGAAAATGCGAGGTAACGCCAGGGCCTTGCCGATTCGCGTGCAAGGGGGTTGGGACATGCAAGACCGCCCTGTTTCGAGCGTTTCGGCAGTCCCGTCAGAGAGATTGCTTCATGAGATTGACGCATTTTTTTGCTCCGTTTTTAGTTGCGGAATCATTGCTGCGCCGGAGGGGCGAGTTGAACGGTGAGTATCCGAAATTCGGTCGCTGCTCTGGTCACAATCGCATCCCCAATCGCAGTACGAAAATTCGCACATTGCTGGAGATTGGGGAATGTGAGCAACCGCTGGCTCACCGTAATTACTTTCAATAAATGATCGAAGAAATATCGGTCAATTCTATGACGATCATGACCAGGCCGGAAAGGCTAGCGTAAATTCTCATCTGAAATATAGCGTAGCGCCGAAACAGCGCGGCACATTACGCCCCAAATAGCCCTGCTGTCCCGCTGGAGTAAAAGCCGCCCTGTTGAAAATATTGTTGCCAGGATATTGGGAGGAGTAGAGTCAGGCGAAAGCCTCCAAGAAAGAACGTTGAGATGCTTCTAAACCCAACCCGCACTCCTTTTGTCTCGATTTTCTTCACGGTCGCGTGCGTGACAGCAATCGTACTGGTGATCGGCGGTGCTTGTCTCGCACAGGTCGCTGGAGGGACTATTCCGGGTAGTGTCATAGACAGCTCGGAAGTGCGATTGTAGGAGTCCAGGTCGCTGTTAAAAACTCCAAGACAGCTATCCTCCGGTCCGTAAACGCCAACAACGACGGGATCTACACGGCCCCGAACCTGGTGCCTGGCACGTATGCGATCAGTGCGTCCAAGGGAGGATTTGAAACGGTTTTGAGGTCTGGCGTTCTTGTGACGGTAGGCTTCGAGCAGATAATCGACTTCAAGCTAAGCCTAGGCGAGGTTAAGACGAAAATCGAGGTTTCAGGCACACCGCCCATGATCCAATTGACCAGTTCGACCTTGGAGGCAGCCGAGAACTTCACAACGGTTCGCGAATTGCCTCTGAACGGGCGCGACTGGACGACTCTGGCACAACTGCAACCGGGAATTACCGGCGTGGATCAATTTCCGCTCGGTTTGAATAATCAACGGGCAAACCGCGGTCTCGGGATGCAGTTAAGCATCGGCGGAATACGGCCACAAGGGAACAACTACCGACTCGATGGAATCAGCACAAACGACTATTCCAACGGAGGGCCCGGGAGTGTTCTCGGTGTCTTGCTCGGGGTGGAGGCGGTCCAGGAATTCTCGGTCGTAAGAAACAGCGCCCCGGCCAGCTATGGCAGGACGTCGGGAGGAGTACTCAATTCTATTACGCGCTCGGGCACAAATGAGCTACATGGCTCTGCTATGAGTTTCTGCGCAACAGCGCCTTTGACGCTCGCAACTTCTTCGACACCACTCCATCTACGCCCCCATTCCGGCGCAATCAGTTCGGAGCCGATGCTGGATGGCGATTATCAAAAGCAAGTTGTTTATTTTTGCCGACTACGAAGGAATTCGTCAGCTGCTTTCAACAACATCGGTGGGCATCGTGCCTTCTGCCGCCGCACGTACCGGACATCTAACTTCAGGAACTGTTAGTGTGGATCCCAAAGTAGAGCCATACCTGGCACTCTATCCTCTTCCAAACGGTCCGATAAACGGCGATACCGGAATTTCACGCTTTCCACTCCGCAGAACACCAACGAGGACTTCTTTACAGCACGCGCAGATTTCAAATCGGGAAGAGTGACAGCCTATTCGGAACCTACATGTTCGACAATGGAAAAACGGAGGGACCGGATTCCTTCAATAACAACATCATCGGGACGCTGTCCCGCCGTCAAGCCGTAGTTCTCGAGGAAACCCAATTATTCGGTGCCCAACAGGCCAACACGGCACGATTGGGTTTCAGCCGCGTGGTCTCGCAAGCGCCAAAGAGTTAAAGGCGATTAACCCCGTGGCGGCAGACACGTCGCTCGGCTTTTTGCCTGGGCAACCTGTGGGAGTTATAACGAACTCGGAACTCTCGCAGTTTCCAGGAGGCTTGGGCGCCGTCGGGGAGTTCGATTTTCATTATAATTCTTTATCAGTTCTACGATGATGCGTTCGCGACGTTAGGAACTCATTCCCTAAAGTTTGGTTTTGCTTTTGAAAACATCCGCGACAACGAATTGGGAAAAACCAGCCCGCTAGGCGACTTCTTGTTCGGATCGCTTTCCGCATTCCTGCAGGACCAGCCAACGTCGTTTAACGCACCGATCGGAAGTGGAATCACACCGCGCGCCCTCCGGCAGTCTATTTTTGCGGGATACGTCATGGATGATTGGAGAGCGAGGCCCAACTTGACTTTCAATTTGGGGCTGCGTTACGAAGCAGCAACGGTTCCGAGCGAAGCACAGGGCAAACTCTCGAATTTGCCATCGCTGACATCAACAACCCCACACCTCGGGAATCCTTTCTTCTCGAATCCGACGAAGCTCGATTTTGAACCACGAATGGGCTTGGCTTGGGATCCGTTTGGCAAAGGCGAGACATCCGTCCGCGCTGGCTTCGGAGTATTCGATAACTTACCTCTCCCATATCTCTTTGGGGCAACTACCCTTTTGTCGGCTCCGTTTTTCGAGTTGGGCGATGACACGACGTTGCCTCAAGGGTCCTTTCCAAAGAGAGCCTTTCCGCTATTGACCGCCACCACGCTTCGTTACGCATACATTCAGCCCAACCCTCCACGCAGCTATGATATGGAGTGGAACTTCAACATTCAGCAGAGCATTGCTCGGGATACGGTGCTGCAAGTGGGCTACACGGGATCCCGCGGCGTTCATCTTCCCTTCTTCACGAACAATTTCGACATGGTGCTTCCAACCTTGACGCCACAAGGCTACGTATGGCCGGTGGATGGAATTACTTTGAACCCGAACGTAGGCCAGATTTCCGGCACTACGTGGAGCTCCAATTCTATTTTCCATGCCCTCGAGCTACAGCTAACTCGCCAACTCAGCAAGGGGCTGCAAGCTGGGGTGTCATACGCGTGGGGTAAGACAATTGATTCGGGTTCGGAATCGGCGAACAGCATCCCAGGTACCTTCGTGAATAGCGTCCCTCAGCTTTGGTTCGATGAAAGCAACGGGCGTGGACTCGCCAACTTCGATATACGTCAAAACCTCTCGGTCAACTACACCTGGAGAATCCCGAGTCCGCAACCCAAGCCACGAGCGCTGCAATGGACATTAAATGGTTGGCAGTGGGGCGGAATTCTGCACGTTGCTTCCGGCGAACCGTTCACACCCACA
>CAWAEM010000002.1:0-341929 GCA_963780935.1 uncultured Acidobacteriota bacterium
TGTCAGTAGCGAGGTGAATGAGGCGGGCGGAAGGAGACAAGCCCGGTAGCGGCCGACCGGCCTGAGGTTAGTCCGGCCAAGAAATTCATGATTGACGAGAAGGGGCAACCGTCACGCAATTCCGCCCGTTTGCCTTCGATTCGTACAGGCATCGGTCAGCGGTCTGCAGTAATTCTTCAGTGGCCAATCCGCTTTCGGGATAAGCTGCGATCCCCGCGGAAAAAGTAACGACGTCGAGAACTTGTTCTTTATGGGTGATCCTGTGATTTTCGGCAGCTTGGCGAAGGTCCTCCAAACGCTTGGCCGCGTCTTTCGACGATGATTCCGGAAGAATGAACGCAAATTCTTCTCCGCCAAAGCGGCAGACGATGTCTTCACCTCGGAAGTGCTTCTGAAACAGAGCAGCCATAGAGCGCAGTACCGCATCCCCGGCATCGTGACCGTAGGTATCGTTGAATCGCTTGAAATGGTCGAGATCGAGGAACACTACTACGAGGGAGTGGCTCCGGCGCTTGGCCCTTTGCAACTCTCGGTCAAGAGCGTACTCCATGAAGCGGCGGTTGAACAATCCCGTCAGAGGATCACGGATAGATTGCGCGCGGAGAGTCTCTCGCAGGAGCAAGCTTGCCAGAGAGAGGGCCACGCGGCCGCCCGCTGCCACGGCCAGACGCTGCTGCGACTCCTGCAAACTTTCAAAGGCTTCCGTCCCCCTGTTACCTTCGCTTAGGTTGTATTGGATATGGAGGACACCCAGAGTTTCGCCCAAGGCTACCAAAGGGATACACAAGTAGCTAGCGGGGACGGGACTCTTCAAGTGAGAGCAAATGACAACTCCGTCTGGATACTCGCTCCAGAATGGTTGTCCCCGGCGGAGCCCCCAACAAGCTTCCGGTGCGAACGATTGGTCCGAGACGTTGCTATTCCCCCAGTGCGTCACCGCTTCAACTAGATTTCTCGACGACTTGAATATGAAAAGAGTGCCGGCAGTAGAAACTAGAAAGAGCCTTTTCGCGATCTGCCCCACAACCGCATGGGCCTCCGCGGTCGTCGTCGAGCACTGTAACAAATCGCCCATTTCATTGAGCAGGGTCATCTGCTTAGTGCGCAGCTGCAGTTCAGCCACCAAGTGGTTGAGCGACTCGGAATGATCTCGGGCCTGCGCCTCTGCCCTCACCTGTTCAGATATATCTTTGTAAATGGCATAGGCGCCGTCCTCTCGTCCATCCAGGGAAATGGTGACCGCATGCAAGTCCAAATCCAGCGTTTTTCCGTCTTTGCGGCTCCTGCTTATGGTCTGATGCAACGAATTTCCGGACGTGGCTCGGATGGTCAATGCCTTGGCTTCAACCGCACCATCAGCCTGGCAAATCAGGGGATCAAGGAGATGTCCGACAATCTCTTCGCGGGTATAAAGAAAGAGGTTTGCAAACGCTTCGTTACAAAGTTGTACGCGGCCTTCTCTATCCTGAACAACAATCCCCAAAGGATTGTTCTCGATGAGTGAGTTTAAAAAGTCAGTCCGCTCACTCAATTGCTTTGCCATGCGGTGTCTCTCGGCAACCGCCGCTCCGACGATCAATCCGGTCCCGGAAACCGTGAGCATTAACAAGCCAACTCGGGTCAGCCAATTTTCCGGGACCGGATCAAGCTTCAGCGCGATAACAATGCCAAAATTAAAGACCAGCAGACCACTCACGACACGCTGAGTGCCGTGGCGCATCGCAATCCAGATGATGGGGACAAATGCCAAGTAATAGAGCTGCTCATATCCCAATGTTCGCCCGAACATGATCCAGAGCACCAAAACCATGCTGATGAATTGTCCGACCACCTCCAAGACGTCTCGCAGTTTCATGTACTCCGTTTTCTTCTTGCGCTCATCGTCCTTTTGCATGGTGTTTGCGTGAAAGGGCGAGAGCATCCTGCAAACCCATGGAAGCAAATGAATAAGGAGGAATGGTGCGAAACCAACCAAACCAACCACGTCGCCTACATACCAGGCCCAGGCGGAAGGCCAATACTGCCCCCACGAAATCGTACCGTCTGCGACCAGGCAGCCGACGCCCAAGACCGTGGCGAAAATAGCGGCCCCCAGCGTCACCGAAATATATCGCACCACATCGCGCCGTCGCCGCAGTGCCAGGTCGATTTTTAGCGGGCCCCGCAACAATAGGGCCGCGACTGCATAGCTCGCGGATCCGAGAACTGGCGTGGCCAACGTACTCCAGGACAAAACCGGCTGGTGATAAATCACTACTCCGGCAAGCGCGCCCGCCAACACCGTCAACGGGAAGTACCAAGGACTGACACCAACCATCACCGCTAGAATCAGCCCTGTGGCCGGATACCATACGCTGAATCCGAACCGAGACAATATGATGACTTCGGGTCGATTGAGAAGCAGGTACAACAACACAACGACCACGCAGAAAATCGCGTGGCGACCGGCGGTTCCGCTAAGACCTTTCTTATCGCGGGGGGAATCTCGCGTCATCGACTCCTCTTGCCAAACCAAGAACTCAGGGGTCCGAAGACATACTGCGATTTTCTCCTATGCACTCAGCAACAGTCCTTCCGCCATTGTTGCCTTAAGGAGCAAAGCCGTGCATGCCAAGGGAATCCGCCAGACTTACGCGGTGAGTACTTCGCCCACTTTCCGGGCCAATGTTTTTGGAGAAAAAGGCTTTTGCAGAAATGCCAAACCCGGTTCCAAAACTCCGTGACGAACGATGGTGTCGTCGGTGTAACCGGAGACGTACAACACCTTCATTTCCGGGCGCTGGGCGGAAAGAACAGTGGCTAGCTGAGCTCCGTTCATTCGCGGCATGATGACATCGCTCACCAGTAAGTGAATCGGACCCGGGTGATTTTCGGAGATACGGATGGCCTCCGCCGGGCTATGCGCGGCGAGGATCGTGTAGCCAACCGCTTCCAAAGACTGTCGGGTGACCCGAAGCAACGCCGCCTCGTCTTCGACCACCAGAATCGTCTGCGATCCACCTTCGACTGTCTCCGGCCTATCACCCGACGACGCGATCTCTAGGATTGGACCGACGCACGGAAGATAGATTTTGAACGTTGTCCCGATTCCAACCTCGCTGTAAACCCAGACGGATCCGCCGCTCTGCTTCACGATTCCATAGACGGTACTCAACCCAAGACCCGTGCCTTTGCCAAACTCCTTGGTGGTAAAGAATGGCTCAAACATGTGGGCTTTCGTTATCGCGTCCATGCCGTGGCCGGTATCGCTTACCGCGAGCATCACGTGCGGACCCAGGCGGGTGGGGGGGTGTTGGGCGACATACTCATCACAAAATTCCACATTCGAAGTTTCAATGGTCAGCTTGCCCCCTGTGGGCATGGCGTCACGTGCGTTCACCGCCAGATTCATGATGATTTGTTCGAGCTGTCCGGCATCGGCCTTTACCCGTGTCGGCGCGGGGCTCAGGACTACCAGCAACTCAATATGCTCGCCGATGAGGCGCTGAAGCAGTTTTTCGGTGCCCGCGACCACCGTGTTGAGGTCCAGCGATTTAGGTTGCAGCACTTGCTTGCGGCTGAAGGCAAGAAGTTGGCGCGTCAACAGGGCGGCACGATCCCCCGCTTTCTGGATTTCTTCGATAGCCTTGTGATTGGGATCGCTCGGACTGAGATGGTCGAGCATGAGCCCGGTGTATCCAAGGATGACCCCAAGTAAATTATTAAAATCATGCGCCACACCCCCTGCCAATTGCCCCACCGCTTCCATCTTCTGCGACTGGCGAAGCATGGCTTCCAAGTGCCTACTCTCGGTGATGTCCCGGGCAACCGTTGAAATACCGACCACCTGGCCATCCGCGCTCTTGATCGGTGAAATGGTGAGTGCGACATGGATAGGCGTTCCGTCCCTTCTCACGCGAGTCGTCTCAATGTATTCCACGGTATCGGCGCGTTTTATCCTGTCCACGAGTGTTGGGGCCTCGTCGGCCTGCTCGGGAACAGAAAGAAACAGTATCGACTGTCCCACGGCCTCCTGAGCCGAGTACCCAAAGATGCGCTCTGCGCCGCTATTCCACGTGAGAATGATTCCCTGCGGTGTGAGACCGACGATCGCATCGTAGGATGCCTCAACGACGGCGGCCAAGCGGGACAGCTCGTCCTCACGCCGCCGACGTTCCGTGATATCGCGGATCGCAGCCGTCACCAAAATTCCGTCTGCGCCCTCGAGCGGGCTGAGCATGATCTCGATCGGAAACTCGCTTCCATCCTTCCGCCGCCCAACGAGTTCGATCCCCGTGCCGATCTGCTGCGCGAGTGCGTCTTCCGCGGTTCGAAGACTGTCCGAAATCAGCCGTTCCGCGAAACCTTTCGGAATGATGTTCTTCACCTTCTGCCCGACCAGCTCATCGCGGTGGTATCCAAACTGTTTCTCCGCCTGAAGATTCAAGAGCACGATCTCGCCGGCCTGGTTCACCACCACCATGGCATCCGGGGCCGCCTCCAGCAGCCCGCGATACCTGGCCTCCATTTGCGCCAGATGCTTCTCCGCACCCTTCCGCACAGAAATGTCGCGGCCGATGGTAGAGACGCCCACAATTCTTTCCATCGCGTCACGGATGGGCGACACAGTGATTTCGGTAGAAAATGTCCCTCCGTCTTTTCTTACGCGCAAGGTCTCCAAATGATCGACAATTTCGCCCCGTTTCACACGGTCTAGCATCAGAGGAATTTCATCCAGACGATCGACAGGAGTGAGCAGACTGACAGACGCCCCGATGGCCTCCTTGGCTGAATACCCGTACATTCGCTCCGCACCTGCGTTCCAACTGGTAATGATTCCCTCAAGCGTTTTCCCAACAATTGCGTCATCGGAACACGCAACAATCGATGCTAACCGGCGAAGGTCCTCTTCGGTCCGCCTCCTGTCGCTAATATCGCGGATCGCACTGGAAACCAGTATTCCCCACTTAGTGTCCAATGGACTCAATCTGATCTCGGCAGGGAATTCACTGCCATCTTTTCGCAGCCCGAAGAGCTCCAGACCTGCCACTTGCGGGCGTTCCGAAGCAGTAACCAGAAAGCGAGAGTGCTGGGCGCTATGTTGACTTCGGAAATGTTCAGAAATTAAGAGTTCGGCCGGTCGACCAATCAACTCGTCCCGGCGATAACCAAAAAGTTTCTCCGCCGGGGCATTGACTACGACAATTGTGCCGGACTGATCGACGGTAACGATGGCATCGGGTGCTGCGTCGAGCAACGCACGATACTGCATTTTCTGAGTCTTATTTTTGGGCACGCGAAGCGGGGGCGACATCGGCGGGAACGGATCGCTCGCAGTTTTCATTGCAATCCTTTGAATCCGGGGGGCCCGGGGGGCTCAATCGGAGTGGGCTTCAACGCACAGTTTCTCACCCCTTGGCCGCGATAAACTGTGCTAAATGGCACATAATCAGACTTGAGTTCAGGCTGAATAACGGAAGTGACAATACTGCTAGGAAGACCAGGAGACCCAGGCGTACCGATGGGACGTTTCCCTATTCTTACCAGCCACGTTTCTAATCTTTCAACGGTTTAGCCAACTTTCAATCTATGGGGACGAAGTATGTATCAGTTATTGTATTAACGAACTAACGTTTCCCTGCTACCGATCCACAGCATTTCCCCTTCCGACCCTCCTCCGCGTCCGATGCCTCTTCCCTCGCGGACCGAACAATCACGCTCTTCCGCGCCGCCATTTTCCAAGTCCTTTACAATCAACACGCGTTTTGCGCGCAATCCCTCCCAATTCCTTACCACGCACACTTTTCGGCAAAACACCGGGGTACTGCTCGCTCCCGGCAAATTTTTTCATTTCGGGAATTCCCCTTCCGGCCCAGCCACTTCCCGAATCCGTCTCATCCTCAACCTTCCGTTGGTTCCCACACCTGCTCTATGTTAGTCTCTCCATTGCAGATTTCGTTCGGTGGCGTCCCGACCGTCCTCGCGGCGCTCCGGTTCTCTCCTCTTCGCCGTCCCTTAGAATGTTCCTCGGGGAAAGCCCGTCCGAAGAGAAGCAAACCGCACGCGCATCGCATCAGCGGCGTTTCACGCCATCTTGTTAGCCCCCGGGGCTCAAAGGATTAGACCCAGTCATGTCCGCCACCCAGACCAAAACCGAAAAAGAACCCGTCGAGATCAAACTGGCGCATTCCCCAGATTCCGACGACGCGTTCATGTTTTACGCTTTGGCCACCCACAAGCTCCAGACTCCCGGCTACAAATACACGCACGTCCTCTCGGATATTCAAACTCTCAACGAAGCTGCGCTTACCGAAACCTACGACGTCACCGCCGTCAGCTTCGCCGCATACCCTTCCCTGCGCGAGAAATACGTCTTGCTCGATTGCGGTGCCAGCTTTGGTGAAGGCTATGGCCCCATCGTCGTCTCGAAACATCACCTCAGGAAAGAAGAGCTTTCCGGCAAGCGCATCGGCGTTCCCGGACTGCAAACCACCGCGTACCTCACGCTGAAATTATTTGAACCGCACTTTGAGCCGGTCGTCATGCCCTTCGACAAAATTATCACTGCCGTGCAGGACGGCGTCGTGGAAGCTGGTCTGCTGATTCACGAAGGCCAGCTTTTCTTTCCGCAACTCGGTTTGCATCGCGTGATCGATCTCGGCGTCTGGTGGCAAGAGCAGACCAGTCTTCCGCTGCCGCTCGGCGGCAACGCCGTGCGCCGCGCCCTCGGTCCGCAACTCGGCCGCCAGGTCGCCAGGGTGATTCGTGACAGCGTCGCGTACGGCCTCGAACATCGCGAAGAAGCTTTGAATTACGCCATGCAATTCGCCCGCGACATGGACACCGAACTCGCGGACAAATTTGTCGGCATGTACGTCAATAAATGGACCCTCGGCTACGGCGATCGCGGCAAAAAAGCCGTCTCCGAATTAATCGCCCGCGGCACAGCTGCCGGGCTACTGCCTGGCCCGCCAGAAGTCGAATTCTTGACCGAAAACTAGAAACAGGTAATAAAAGGTGGCCGAGAAAACACTCATGATCGCGAATACGCTTTCTCGAGTCCCCTAAAGTCTTGCCTGGCATCCGCGCGCAAAGACCACAATCCGACCAGGCATTCCGTGCTGGTGTAGCAACGGGAGTTGCTGGCGTAAACATTTACGAACAAGCAATAACCACGCCAGTAGCTGGGCGCGGGGAAAAAGGCGAAAGTCTAATTTGCTTCTCGATTTGCAAATGGTGCGCCAGTTGTTTTCGACGGTTATCAGAAACATTTTGGCCGATTTTCGGAACCTTTCGTTAGACCAGGCTCCGAACCTTGGCTCGTGGAACCCTTGACGGTCTTCCGCGAATCACTTAGTGTTTTCTCGGCGTGACTACAAAACCTTTCGTGACTGCGCAGTCTCGTTGCTCTGCAATTCGCACACCTGCCGCAAATATCGCTAAGGCGGTACTAGCAATCGTTGTGGCGATTGTTGCTGCAGGTCCGCTGCTGCGCGCGCAAACGGCGGCGGAAGTTCGCGAGCGTGCACCGGTGGCGGCGCAAATTCCGACAACTTGGCCGAAGCAAGCGGTGCGGGGCGCGCACGCGATGGTGGTAACCGACGAACAGCTGGGCTCGCAAGCGGGCGTCGCGATTCTGCAGCGCGGCGGAAACGCAATTGACGCGGCGGTGGCGGTGGCGTTCGCGCTAGCGGTGGTGGAACCAGCCGCGGGAAATATTGGTGGCGGCGGTTTCATGCTGGTCCGGCTGGCGGATGGCCGCGCAAGTTTTCTGGATTATCGCGAGGTAGCGCCGGCAAGCGCCACGCGCGATATGTACATCAAGGATGGAGAGCTGGATGCCGAGGCCTCGACCTTGGGGCCACGATCCGTGGCGGTGCCGGGAACGGTGGCTGGGCTTGCGCTGGCGCTGAAAACCTTCGGGACAATGAAACTTGCGGAGGTGATGGCTCCGGCGATCCGTTTGGCAGAAGAAGGATTTCCCGTGAGCGCGAAATTGGCGCGTGAATTCGGTGAAGAGCAAAAAGATTTGCAGCGTTTTGCGGTGAGCAAGCGCATTTTTCTGCGCGACGGAAAAATGTTTGTACAAGGAGAAATTTTCAAGCAACCGGAATTGGCGGCCACGTTGCGACGCATTTCGAAAAATGGCGCGGACGAATTTTATCGCGGGGAGACGGCGCGAACGATCACCAACGATATGGAAAAATCTGGAGGGACCATTTCGTTGCAAGACCTGGCGAATTATCAGCCAAAAATGCGTGCGGTACTACGCGCGAAATACGAACGCGCTGGGCATCGCTGGGAGGTACTAACGTCGCCGCCGCCAAGTTCGGGCGGCGTGGCGATTATCGAAGCGCTGAATATACTGCTGAGATTCGACTTGAAGAATTGGGACGATCCGGAGAGCGTGCATGTGGTGGCGGAAACGATGCGGCGGGTGTTTGCGGACCGCGCCGCGTATCTGGCGGATCCGGACTACGCGGAAATTCCGGTCGATGGATTGACAGCGTCGTGTTACGCGTCGGAACGCGCGGCGACCATCGACAGCAAACATGCGTCTTCGAGCGTAGAGACTAAAGCGGGGACGCCGCACATTTGCGGAATTAACGCCCAAAATGGGCAAGCACCGAACAACGTCTCGGGGCTTTCGGAGGGACCGCACACCACGCATTTTTCCGTGGTGGACGCGGCGGGAGACGCGGTAGCGAGCACTTATACGTTAAACGATAGTTATGGATCGCATTTTACGTCGGCTGCGGGATTTTTATTGAATGACGAGATGGATGATTTTACGACGCAGCCGGGAGTGCCGAATGCGCTTTTCGGATTGATGCAGTCGGATGCAAATGCGATTGTGGCGGGACACCGGCCTCTGAGCTCGATGACGCCGACGATTTTGCTGCGCGATGGAAAGTTGAGTTTTGTGACCGGTTCGCCGGGTGGGCCGCAGATTATTTCCGCGACATTGCTCACGGTGATTAACTGGATGCGGCTGGGAATGGAAGCGCAAGCGGCGATCAATGCGCCGCGGTTTCATCATCAGTGGTTGCCGGATGAGCTGGTGATGGAGAAGGAGTTTTCTCCCGCGATGGAAAGCGGATTGAATGTGATGGGACACAACACGAAGCGCAAGGGACATATCGGGTTGGTCAATGCGATTGGGATTGACGCGGATACCGGCGACAGGCTGGGAGCGGCGGACCCTCGGGATGCTGGGTCAGCGATTGGATACTGAAGGCATTTCTTGTGGTTGGCGTTTTTGCGGTTTCGTTTAGACTCTGAGTACGGCTTTTTGGAGACGTTCCTCGCCCGCCAAAAAGGCGGTTTTGTGTTGCGTGCGTTGCGGAATCGTGCCGATTTGGAGATCGGCTACTACCACAGCAAGAAGGGGCCAAGGCCCGGGTCTGAAGACCCGCCACCACAACTATGCGACGAATCCTTTCTACGTATGCGTTTGTATCGCGAAAATTAAATCCGGAACTTTTGGGGCAGATTTCCGCGGCGGGATTTGCGGGCGTGGAGATTTTCTGCAGCCGCGGCCATTTTGATTACAACTCGAAGGCGGAAGTGCAGGCGATGGCGGGGGCGCTGGCCGCGAATCGTTTGATTTTGTCTTCGTTGCACGGGCCGACAAGCCGGGACATCAGCGCGACGCGGGAAGGCGGAACACCGGTTTCGATTTGCGAAGTGGAACGGGTGCGGCGCATCGACGCTATGGATGAACTAAAGAGGGTGATCGATGTGGCGGAGGATTTGCAGTATCCGCGACTGGTACTGCACATGGGCGGGCCGCGCGAGACGGCCGACCCACGAAAACGGGATGCGGCGTTCAGTTCGCTGGAGCACCTGATTTTGCACGCGCATCATGCGGGCGTGATGATTTCCATCGAAAATACGAACACGGAGATGGGCGATCCGAACTATTTGCGCAATTTTGTGGACGAGACGCGTTTGACGGGATTGCGATTTAATTTTGATATTGGTCATGCGCATTTGGCGGATGGTCCGGCGGATGAACGGATTGAAAAAAGTTTTGCGCCGATGAAGGACCTGATTGCCGGCGTGCACGTGCATGACAATCATGGAGAGAAGGACGAGCATCTTGCGCCGTATGACGGCACGATTGCGTGGCCGGCAGCGATTGCGCTGTTGAAGAGCGTGCCGGGAGAGAATGTGCCACTTACGCTGGAGTTGAAGGAGAAGACGGCGCATGATGCACCTTCGGCAGGGGAGCAGCTCGAGGCGATGCGGGTGGCGATGGACAGGTTTGAAGAGGAGTGGGCTTGACAGCGGGTTAAATCGCAAGCCGATTGTCGGCGGCGATGGCCATTCCGTCGATCCGGAGATCGACGAGACGGCTTTGCGTACGGTGCGCACTTGGAAGTTTAAGGTGACGCGGGGGGAACAGGCGGGATTTGCGATTAACTTCTTTACCGGATGACGTGCTACCTTTCGCCTGCGCAGTGATCAAGCTAACACCCTATACGAGAGTGCAGTCGCTCCTTCTTTACGCAGCGACGGAGCTTGACAGGCTTGCACGCCGTTCATAGAGTGAGTCCACTGTTCGGAGGACCATGTCTACTTCGCAGCGATTTTTTTGTGATTGCTTGATGTTGTGTTTGGTGTTTGCGTTGGCGGTGGCGAGTGCGGCGGCGGCTGAGGAAATTGTTGCGAATCAGAACCGAGTTGCGGCGGGGAAGCTCGAGAATGGCGTATTGAACGTAAAGCTGGAGTTGCGCAGCGGGGCGTGGCGGGCGGAAGCGGAGGATGGTCCGCAGCTTTTTGTGCAGGCGTTTGGTGAAGTCGGGCACGCGACGGAGATTCCAGGGCCGCTGCTGCGCATGACGGAAGGCACCACCGTGCATGCGACGGTTACGAACAAGCTGAAGTTGAAGGCGACGTTATATGGGTTGAATACGCGGCCGGGCGACGAGAACGCGGGCGTCGAGATTCGAGCAGGAGAAAGCCACGAATTCACCTTTGCCGCTGGGGCGGCGGGAACTTATTACTATTGGGCGCGAACGACGGAGCCGCTGAAGACCCCTCATTTCACGATCGTGCAGCCGTTGCGGGCGGATGCGCATTTGAACGGGGCGTTCATTGTGGATCCCGCGGGACCAGCGGTGGCGGACCGCGTACTGGTGATCAACTCGATGATCGCAGAGTCGGACGTGATTCATCCTTCGTTCGAAGTGGTGACGATCAACGGCAAATCTTATCCGTACACGGAGCCGCTGGATTACACGGCGGGGGATCGGGTGCGGTGGCGCGTGATTAATCCAAGCTTTTCGGAACATCCGATGCATTTGCACGGGGCGTTTTACGAAGTGCTGAGCTTCGGGAATTTTGAGAAGGATACGTCTTTCGCGGAAGGGGAACGGCAGTCGGTGGTGACGCAGGATCTACACGGCGGAAACACGATGATGCTGGAGTGGACGCCGCAACATGCGGGACGCTGGCTGTTCCACTGCCATTTTCATTTGCACGTTTCCGCGGATGAACGCGTGCCGGTCTTTCGGTGGGCGCTGCCGGAGCAATATTCCGATCCCGATGAGGAAGTGCCGCCGCAGGCACACCACGACGAGATGGGCGCGATGAACGACATGGCGGGGCTGGTGATGGCGATCAATGTGAAAGCGCGGCCGTCGGCTGCGGTGCCGAGTGCGGGCGGTGCGGTGCGGAAAATGGATCTGGTGATCGAGCCAAATGGCGCGGATGCCAAGTCTCGGACGTTTAGTTGCGCGGTGCGCGAGGGGAAGAAAATTGTGGCATCGGAGGACAAGTCCGCAGGCCCGCCGATTATCGTGACGCGCGGCGAAGCGGTGGAGATTACGGTGCTAAATCACCTGGACGTGCCAACGACGATTCACTGGCACGGATTGGAGCTCGATAGCTACTACGATGGCGTGGTGGGAGGCGGCGTTGGCGATCAAATGACGCCGGCGATTCAGCCGGGGAAGAGTTTTGTGGCGCGTTTTACGCCGAATCGCGCGGGCACCTTTATCTACCACACGCACGTGGCCGATCCGCACCAGCTTACGGGCGGAGTGTACGGCGCATTGATCGTGCTGGCGCCAGGCGAAGCGTTTGACGCGGAACACGACAAGTTGCTGCTGATCGGTTCGCGCGACACTGATTTTTTTGCCAAACGGTTGACGCTGAATGGATCGGCGGAGCTCGAAGCGATGACCTTCCATCGTGGCGAAACCTATCGCTTGCGCGTGATCAACATGGCGCCCAATCTCACCGCGGACATGTATCTCGGTAGCAAAGAGCATCCGGCGAGCTGGCGGGCGATCGCGAAGGACGGGGCGGATTTGCCGCTACGGCTGGCGGTTGCTGGAGATGCATTCCTGCATATCGTGTCCGGCGAAACTTATGATTTCGAAATGCGGGGGGATTCCCCCGGGGAGATCCCGTTGCGGGTAGAAAATCAGCTAAACGGAGCGAACATTTCCGGCAAGATCCTTGTGCAATAGCAGGCGTTCGCAAGCAGACCTCTCCTGCGGTGGCAATTATCTCCGCGACGGCGAACGAACTGCGCTACTCCGTGCCTTTTTTGCCAAAAGAGCGGACCAGATTTACGAGGTTCCAGCGGATCTCGTCTTTGGTGCGGTCGCCCTCGCCGCCGACCATTTTTCCTCTCCCGTTGGTTATGACGTAAAAGAGTTCGCCATCCGTCATTTTGGAAATACTTTTGGCGTCGCGCCAATCGCGAAGTTCCAGTTTCATTTCCAATGCCAACTCGCCCTTGCCGTCGCCGTCTTTGCCATGGCACATAGCGCAGTGATAGCCGTAAAGCTTGGCTGCGGTCGCGAGACCTTGTGGTGCGGGTTTGATGGGGTTTACTTTGTTCACGGCCTCGGCGGGAATTGGTTCGGGTGCCGGCTCCGCCGTCTGGGGTTCCCTGCCGTTCGCTTGTAAGTTTTTTTGAGGTACGAAAACTGCACCGGCAACAACCAGCAGCATTGCATTTGCAGATATCAGAATACGATTCATAAGTCCCCTCCGACACCACCTGCGGCCCGGGGTTTCCTACCTATTAGTCATAGTCTACGCCTGCGCCGACGCTATTGGGATGTGCTTGCTTAGATTCCAAACGGCAACGTTGCCGTGAATGTCTCAAGAATAGGGAAGTTGCCGCAGACAGTTTTCCGGTCGCTGATTCGTTGTGAGGCAGGCACCGGCGCGAGGAACCGCTGATCCTGACGTGGTTGTGCGCCAAAGAATCAGCGCAAGCGAAGGACGCCGTTGAATTGCTGAATGACGTGATAGCACTCGCAAGCGGAATTTTCGAGTTTTCTACGGCTGAGAACTTCTATTGCGCCGCGCCGGTATTGGATGACCTTGTTCTTCTGCAAGAGCTTAGCCGCCAGGCTGATGCTTGGCCGATCCGTCCCTAACATGGTTGCAAGGAAATCATGGGTGATGGGAAGCGAACTCGAATGCACGCGATCTGCGGCCATCAGCAGCCACCGCGCGAGCCGCTCCCCAGCGTCGTGCAGGCGATTGCACGCCGCGGTTTGCGCGATTTGCATGCCCTGAACGACCGCGTAGCGGCTCAGGGCCATTTGGAACAGCGGAGTCGATTCGAGGCAAGTTTGCAGGGCTTCCACGCGAATTCTAAAACCTTCGCCGGATATCTGGACTAATTGGCGCAACGTGGAGATGGTGAGTCCGACGGCGGAGGCCACACCGGCGACACCTTCATTACCCACCATGGCGACCTCGACCGTCTTGCCGTCTTCCGTAGCGACCAGCAGGGAAAGCAAGCCTTGGTTTGGGAAATAAGCGAATTCTAGTTTTTGCGCAGGTTCGTGAAGAATCGCGTGGTGGTGAAACTGAAACGGTTCTAGGTACGGATGAACTAGCTGATACTCGGTACGCGGGATCATCAGCAGAATTTTGTTTTTGAGGGACGAAGTTTTGCTCTCCGCTTGCTCTTTGGCAAGCGCATCTCTGCTTGAAGTGTCAGCCGACAGTCCCATTCTGTTGTATGCGAAGAGCGAGACTGTAGCCGTTGACCAGAAGGACTGTCTGTAGGGTGCCGAACAAACTGGGGGTTATTTTAATCCCAGGTGGCCGTTTAGCTGGTGAATCACCCGGAAGCACTCGCAAGCAGCCATTTCGAGCTTTTTGCGATTCACAATTTGCACGGAGCTGCGGCGGTACATGATGGCTTTGCCGCGTTGCAGCGCGGCAGCGGCAAGGCTCACACTCGGACGGTCCGTCCCCAGCATGGTGGCTAGGAAGTCGTGGGTGATCGCCAGGGCTCCGCCGCCGACGCGGTCTTGGGCCATCAGTAGCCAACGGGCGAGCCGCTGTTTCACCTCATGCAGCCGGTTGCAGGCAGCGGTTTGCGCCACTTGCATGCCTTGGAGGACTGCATAGCGATGCAAGCGCATCCTCAGGTCGGGTGTGGCCGGGAGCGCGGCCAGCAAGGCGGGCGCGGAAATCCTAAACCCGTCACCGCTAATCTGCATTACCAAGCAAAGGGGACTCTTGTCCAAACCAACAGCGATGGCGGTGCCCACGGACCCTTCACATCCCACCACACCTGCTTCAACGTCCCTGCCGCCTCGCATGGCCACCACAATCGAGGCCAAACCGCAGTTGAGGAAGTACACAAAGTGCTGCTTCTTGTGCGGCTCGTGAAGAGTTCGATGACTCGGTAGGTCCTGGAACTCGAGATGGCGGCAAATTTTCTGGAACTCTGCGTCGGGTATGGACAAGAGAATTTTGTTACCGACGAGCTTGCCAGACGAATCCGTCCGGTCGCCGGCTTTCGCTGCCTTGCGGTGCTTGGTTGTCACAAATACCCCGCGAATTAGAAAAGTTGCCGGATACCTTATGGTGAACGCCGGTTGGCGGAACACTTATAACGCGAAGCGGGTCCGACGGTTATACAGGAAAAACTGTAGGCAATGGCGCGTAGCAAGGTGCGGCTGCGCGAGTTGCGGAAAAGGTCGTACAGGATTTCCGTTATATACAGAAAGACGATGCTTATGTAGGGTATCCGACAAAGAGAGAAGAGTGTTATTGAGCCCCGTGGGGGGGATATTTGCCGGTTCGAATTCTCATTGCCGACGACCAGGAACTGATCCTCAAGGTTCTGCGCGTCTTAATCGAGCGTCACGCGGACTGGCAGGTGTGCGGAGAGGCCAAAGACGGGCGCGAGGCAGTGGTCAAGGCCATGCAACTGAAGCCGGACGTGATCATCCTGGATCTGGCCATGCCAATCATGGACGGAGTGCGAGCGGCGCGGGAGATCTCGAGGGCTATGCCGGCGCTGCCGATTTTGATGCACACGATGCACAGCTCTGAGACTCTGGCGCTCGAAGCAAAGAAGGCCGGGGTACGCCAGATCGTAACGAAAGGCGACAGCGGAGACGACCTGCTTATGGCTATCGAGCGCGTGCTGCTCGAGACGCCGCAGCCCGGGGCGGCTTCCGACGGAGGAACGCAGGCGACGCTGGATTCGATGACTCCTATGATTGAGAAATCGAACGACGTATCGACGCCCGTTCGCGACAGCGATGCGACCGGCAAGTCCGATTGAACGGGATATTCCCGCTTGAACGGCATTTAAGTTCTGAGAGCTGCTGGCGACGATGTGGGGTCTCTGCGCCGCCCGGCAGTCGCCGAGTTTCCCCTACCCAGCCGCCGTCTACGCTGCAATTCCCTTCCAATGTTAAACTGCTGGTTTGCAAATCCATCAGCGAAGCGGGCTATGACGACCATTGCGATTGAACAGGCTGGGAAATACGTAGGGCAGGAGGTGACGATCAAAGGGTGGCTTTACAATTTGCGGGAATCGGGCAAATTGATGTTTCCGATTTTTCGCGATGGCACCGGGCTGCTGCAGGGCGTTTGCGCGCTGAAGGAGAGTCCCGAGGCGTTTGCGGCGCTGAAGGGCCTGACGCAGGAATCCAGCGTGATCGTGACCGGGAAGATTCGCGCGGAGCAGCGCGCACCGGGCGGATTCGAGATGGGCGTCTCGCAAGTACAAGTGTTGCAGAAGGTTTCGGAAGCTACTCCCTTTCCAATTCAATTGAAAGAGCACGGCGTGGATTTTTTGCTGGACCACCGGCATCTGTGGATTCGCACGCCGCGGTCGGCGGCAATATTGCGAATTCGCGCGGAGGCCGTGCGGGCGGCGCGAAATTACATGGACGAGCAAGGGTATACCTTGACGGACGCGCCGATTTTTACGCCGGCGGCTTGCGAAGGGACGTCATCGCTGTTTGAAGTGAATTACATAGATGATACGAAAGCGTACTTGACGCAAAGCGGGCAGCTGTATATCGAAGCGACGGCCATGGCGTTGGGCAAAGTATATACGTTTGGTCCGACGTTTCGCGCGGAAAAATCGAAGACGCGGCGGCATTTGACGGAATTTTGGATGCTGGAGCCGGAGGCCGCGTACGCGGAACTGGGCGACATGATGGACCTCGGCGAAGGGCTGGTTAGCGCGGTGGTTCAGTCGGTGGTGAGGAATCGGTCGCGGGAGCTCGAGACGCTGAAGCGTGATGTGGCAAAACTGGAAAACGTGAGGGCGCCCTTTCCGCGGATTAGCTACGAGGAAGCCGTGGCGGTGCTGAATAAGCACGGGAACCCGGCAAAATTTGGTGATGATTTTGGCGGAGACGAAGAGACGATTATTTCCAAGGAGTTTGACCGGCCAGTGATCATTCACCGCTACCCTTCGGCGATCAAGGCGTTCTACATGCAGCCGGACGCGGAACGGCCGGAGCTGGCGCTGGCCTTCGACATGATCGCGCCGGAGGGTTATGGAGAGATTATCGGCGGAAGCCAGCGCGTGCACGATTACGATTTGCTGTTGCAGCGGCTGCGCGAACACAATTTGCCCCAGGAAGCGTTTCAGTGGTATCTGGATTTGCGGCGCTATGGCAGCGTGCCACATGCGGGTTTTGGATTGGGCCTCGAGCGCACGGTGGCGTGGATCTGCGGGACCGAGCACATCCGCGAAGTCATCCCCTTTCCTCGCATGATTTATCGCGTGTATCCTTAGGCGGGTGGTTGAGGGCCGGGTGTTTGCTCCGGTCCAGTAGCTTCTCAAGCATCAGTACCCGACAGAGTCGGTGATGCAGGGCGACGAGTGCCGGGCACCGGTCCGCGCCGCTCGTCGTTCTCAGGTTTTCGTGAACATGACGCATCAAAAGGTACGGATTATCGGTGTGCCCATGGACCTCGGCGCAAGTCGGCGCGGGGTGGATATGGGGCCCTCAGCGTTGCGCGTGGCGGGCTTACAAACGCGGCTGAAGCAATTGGGGCATCAGGTGGAAGACATCGGGAATATTTCCGTGAAGCAGGCGGAAGAAATGTCTTACGGTGAGAAGCGCGCGAAATATTTGGACGAGATCGCGGAGACCTGCAAGGATCTTGGCGAAGCGGTGCAGAAATCGCTCGAAGAGAATTTTTTCCCGCTGGTGCTGGGCGGAGACCACTCGATTGCGGCCGGGGCGGCGTCTGGAGTGGCGTCTTTCTTTCGCAAGGATAAGAAAGACATTGGTTACATCTGGCTGGATGCGCATGGCGATATGAATACGCCCGAATCGTCGCCGTCGGGGAATGTGCATGGCATGCCGCTGGCGTCAATCATGGGTTATGGGCCGACAGAGTTGGTGGATTTGATGGGATTCAAACCAAAGGTCGAGCCGGGAAATATTGTGATCGTTGGCGCGCGAGATTTGGACGCGCAGGAACGCAAGATGATGAAGAAGTCCGGCGTGCATGTTTTCACCATGAGGGAGATCGACGAACGCGGGATGCGCGAAGTGATGAGCGACGCGTTGAAATATGCCATGGACGATACGGCGGGAATCGCAGTGAGCCTGGATATGGATTTTGTGGACCCCTCGGATGCGCCGGGAGTGGGGACGCCGGTGCGCGGTGGAGTGACTTACCGCGAGGCACATCTCGCGATGGAGATGATTGCGGACAGCGAAGCGATGGCGTCGCTCGAAGTGGTGGAGATTAATCCGGTGATTGACGAGCATAACCGGACGGCGCTGCTGGGTGTCGAGTTGATCCTCTCGGCGCTGGGTAAAAAGATTCTGTAGCGTTGCACATCCTCGCAATCCGCGCACCGCGAGTCTGCGATGGAAACACTTCTTGGCACGGGGCTTTAGGCCTGCAGGTTTTTCTGAAAAAATACCAGCGTGACTCCTGAAAAGAAAAGATTGCGGGTAGGCATTTTGTTTGGCGGGCGATCCGGCGAGCATGAGGTTTCGCTGGCGTCGGCAGCTTCGGTGATTCGCGGGTTGGATCCAGATAAGTATGAAGCGGTGCCGATTGGAATTTCGAAAGAGGGGCACTGGCTGACCGGTGCTGGCGCGCAGAAAATGCTACCGGAAGTTCTGCGACAGGGGCAGCGCGTGATGATGAACGCCGATCCTACGGATGCGGCGCTCATACGGCTCGATGGCAGCGGGGGCGGGCAACGACTGGATGTCGTCTTCCCGGTAATTCACGGCACGTTTGGCGAAGACGGAACGATTCAGGGATTGTTGGATTTGGCAGGATTGCCGTTTGTGGGTTCGGGAGTCTTGGGCTCGGCGATTGGCATGGATAAAGATGTGGCCAAGCGCCTTTTGCAAGTGGCCAAAATTCCGGTGGTGCCCTGGATTACCGTGCTGCGGCACGAGTGGGAAGCGAATCAGGAGGCGATACAAAAGGCGATAGAAGAGTCCTTTTCGTACCCCGTTTTCGTAAAGCCGGCAACTCTGGGATCTTCGGTGGGCATGACCAAGGTGCATGGCCGTGAAGAACTTGCGCCCGCGATTACTCTCGCCGCGGAATTTGCGATGAAGATTTTGGTGGAGAAGTCGGTGACCGCGCGAGAGATTGAAGTTTCCGTTCTGGGCAATCACGAACCAAAAGCTTCGATTCCCGGCGAAATCGTGCCGCACCGCGAATTTTACGATTATGCGGCAAAATATCTGGAAGAAGGAACGCAATTGCTGATTCCGGCGGAACTGAAGCCGGCACAGGTCAAGAAAATCCAGAAGCTGGCGGTGGAAGCGTTTCGCGCGCTGGAACTGAGCGGCATGGCGCGCGTCGATTTCTTTTTGGAGAAAAAAGGCGGAAAACTTTTCTTAAATGAAGTGAATACAATTCCGGGATTCACTTCCATCAGTATGTATCCGAAGTTGTGGGAAGCCACGGGGATTCCCTTTCGCGAGTTGATTGACCGGTTGATTGTCTTGGCCTTGGAACAGCACACGGAAAAGGCGCGCACGAAATACGAGATCGAGCTTCCGGAAGGCGCTGGCGGAGCGTTGGATGCTTAGTCCGCAGGAACCTTCGTTTCTTTAATAGGTACAAAAGCCGCAGGCTTTGTTATGCGCTGCAGTTGCGCAACAGCACCGGGTAGTCGGGTTCGCACGTTTACTCGCAGCCGCTTCTTCTGCTAATTTTAAATTGTGAGTTTTGCGTTCGCGGGCAGGAGACCCTTCTCGAATGACTACGCTTCTGAACGTACCTGCCGAACAAAAAACGGATAAATCGCGCGCCATGATTTTTACGGTGGTGGCGCTGCTTTCGCTGGCGGTCATCGGACTGTACTTTACGGTGCGCTACTATCCAGAAAAACATGCTGCAACAAAGTTTTTCGATGCGCTGGTGGCGGGCGATACGGACACCGCGTACAAACTTTGGCAGCCGGGACCGAGTTACACAAAAAAAGATTTCCTCGCCGATTGGGGCCCCACGGGCTATTACGGGCCGGTGAAAAGCTACGAATTGATTCGCGCCAAGTCGCCGGTGGGCGCGAGCGGCGTGATTGTCACGGTGGCGGTAAGCCCGTTTTCGCCAATGCCGAACGAGAACTCCGAAGCGGCGCAAAGTCAGAAGACGCGCGTAATTAGTTTGTGGGTGGAATCGAAAGACAAATCGTTTAGCTTCCCGCCATAAGTAATCTAAGGATTCGAGACAGCAGCTCCGGGCGCGCGCGGAGCTGTGCACGTTGCAGGAACAAGCAGGCGCTGGCCGGGGAAGATGATCGCAGGATTGCGCAGGCTGGGATTCGCACGCAGCAGGCACGACCATGACGCGCCGTTCCCGTACCGCGACGCCGCCACCTTCCACAAGGAGTCGCCGGAGTGAATGACCAACGTTGCGGGCGGCGCGGCGTGAGTCGGCATTGGCGCTCGCGGGACGACCAGGCGCATCCCTGGCTGGATGCGGCGCGGGTCTCGCACCTCTGGATTGGTGGCGAGCCACTGCTGCCAGCGAATGCCGCTGCCAAAATACCTCCTGGACAAGTTCCACAAGGAATCGCCGGCGCGAACAGTGACGTTGCCGCCGGGTGCGTCGAGCGGTTTCGCTGCCCTTCGCGAAGCGTTTGTGGGCGGCACCGGCAGCGTGCGAATGGTTGGCGACGCGAGAATTTCGACGGTGGGCGACGCCACCGTGCTGGACGCGAAGGTGCTGGACGCTACGGCGCGAGACGGCGTATTCGACGGTGTGACGGAACTTGGCCGAGCTGCGCGGCGCAGCGGAACGATCGGAGTGACTGCTGGCGCTCTTACGGAATGGGAAAAAGGATCACGCTTGCCCGGAAGCGCTCCGGTCGCGCGATGAGCGGTGTTCGCGCCAGCAAGAACCGGAGAAGCGAGCGCGCTGCTGCGCGGCGCCATCGCGGCGAGCGCCGGTTGCGTAATATCTAGATGATACGGTGCGGGTGTCGAACCTTTTTGCGCTTGAGCGGCTTCTCTCGCGGCCTTTTGCTGCCGATAGCGCCGCGCAACTTCACCGAGAGATTCCGTGCTCGCAGTATCCGAGGCGTTCGTTGCATCTGAAGGTTCTGCGGATTCGAACGTAGGCACTAGTTCAGGCGCGGACGCGGGAGCGCTTTTTCGCGCTGCAAGGGCGGCGCGCTGAGAGTCTGTCAGGATGCGCGGGCGCTGCAAATCCTCGTTGGTATAGACGTGGGTCTGCGATGACGACGGAGCGGCCTTGCGAGCCTTTTCCTGACGAGCCGCTTCCGCAACATCCTTCGAATTATCCTGCGCGCTGGCGCGCAGCGGGAGGAATGAAGTGGCAAACAGGAAGGCCAGACACGCACACGCTATGCGTGGCGCACTTAGGCTCCGCCGGGATGGGGGAGAGCAGATCATTCGCTTCCGAGATGGCGCCCTGGGGGACGTCCAGAGCTAGGGGCCGATAAAATTTCTGAGGGGATTGTATCGCTGAACCACGGCAATCGGGCGAAAAATGTTTCCAAAGAAGCAACAGGCGCCGATGCGGGTGTTCAGTGCCCTTCGACCAGGGCCGCCAACAATTCGGCGGGAGCGACGCTCGCGGTCCCCAATTTGCCCACGACCACCCCGGCCGCAGCGTTCGCGAGCATGGCGGCATCGCGCAGCACCGCTCCGGCGGCCACGGCGAGCGCGAGCAGGCTCAACACCGTGTCGCCCGCGCCGGTAACGTCGAAAACCTGGCGGCCGGTGGCGCCGCGCTCGACGCCGGGCTGGCCGACGCGCGCATAAGTGACTTCGCTGCTCGTGGCGGGAATGTGGAGCTGCCCGGGCGATGATTCTTCGATTACGCTCAAACCTTTTTCTCCGCGCGTGATGACCACGGCGCTGCAACCGAAATGCGCGAGGAGCGCGCGGCCCGCTTCTTCGACGGATTTTTCGTCGACGAGCGCGCGCGTTACGAAAAACCCCGCCTCTTTGGCGTTGCAAACGATGACGCGCGCGCCTCGATAGGCGTACAGCCGCGACGTTTTGGGCTTCACAAAAACAGGAACTTTCAGCTGGTGGCAAGCGCTGAGGACACGGTCCGCAAAAGCGTCGGTGATGAGTCCCTTATCGTAATCGGAGAGGACCAACGCGTCCAGGTGTTTCAACGAGGCGAATAGCGCCCGCAAGAGTTTTTCTTCGGTTGCAGAGCGCAGCGGCTCGCGCCGTTCGCGGTCCACGCGCACAACTTGCTGATGACGCGCGATGATCCGGGTTTTTACCGTGGTAACGCGGCGGTTATCAGCGACGACGCCGGCATGCGCAATTCCAACCGTCGCGAGACACGACTGCAGGGCACGGCCCGATTCGTCGTTGCCTACTACACCGAAAGCTTCAACACGCGCGCCGAGCATTGCGATATTGGCAGCGACATTTCCCGCGCCTCCGAGGCATTCGCTCTGTTCCACGAAATCAACCACCGGAACAGCGGCCTCCGGCGACAGCCGCGACGCGGTCCCCCACAAATAGCGGTCGAGCATCAAATCGCCAAGCACGCCGACGCGTTTGCCGCGCATGCGCGGCACGAGACGCTGCAAGCGCACCTTGGAATCGATGATTTTGTTTCGCTTGGGCACTTTTACTTTTTTCAAAGAGATCGCGGCACGTACCGCGCGGCTAGGGCGCGATTTTTGCTTCTTCGGGCAGCATCACCGGAATATCGTCGCGAATCGGGTAGACGCGACGGCACTGCGGACATGCCAGACCGGCGTTGTCCGCAGTGGCGGCAACTTTTATTTTGCAAACGGGACAAACCAAAATCTCTAGCAGGTCCTGGGGAATCGTCATCACCCTACCCCGAATTGATGCGTCCAGCGACTGTAACAAATTCAGGAGCCTCGCGTCGAATATCACTTGATCTTTAGACGCCCGTTCCGGCATCGCGCATCGTATCTATTATTTGCCGTGCCGGAGCCAAAAACGATAGCTGCAGATGGTCTCGTGCGCCGTCACGCTGTTTCTGGCGTTAGTGGCTGACACCTCGGTTCTTCGCATTTCGCACACTGCAAATTCCACGGTATAATCGGGGGCTATGCTGGCCGTCAATAATGTCACTATGCGCTTCGGCGGACGCATCCTCTTCGAGGACGTCACCACCACCTTCATGGAAGGTCGGCGTTACGCCATTACCGGGCCCAACGGCGCCGGGAAATCCACTTTGATGAAAATTCTAACCGGCGAACTGGAGCCCACCAAAGGCTCCATCGCGCGGCCCAAGAAACTCGGCGTGCTGCGTCAGGATCAGTTTGCCTTCGATGAATTTCGCGTGATCGATACGGTGATCATGGGCAACGCGCCACTGTGGAAGGCGCTGGAGGAACGCGATGCGCTGTACGCCAAGCCGCACGACGAATTGACCGACGCAGATGGCATGCGCCTCGGCGAACTCGAGGGCATCGTTGGCGAGGAAGGCGGCTATACCGCGGAAGCGGATGCCGCGATTTTGCTGGACGGCCTGGGCATCGACGCCAGTGTTCAGGAACGCAAAATGCGCGAATTGCAGGGCGGACAAAAAGTTCGCGTGCTTTTGGCGCAAGCGCTCTTCGGCAATCCTCCCGCGCTATTGCTCGATGAACCCACGAACAACCTGGACCTCGATTCGGTGCACTGGCTGCGCGAATATGTTCTCGAATATACCGGCGTGCTTATCGTCATCTCGCACGACCGCCATTTTCTGAACAGCATCTGCACGCACACCGCGGACATCGACTACCAAACGGTGATCATGTATAACGGCGGCTACGACGACATGGTGCTGGCGAAAACGCAGATTCGTTCGCGCATCGAGGCGGACAACGCGGTGCGCGAAAAGAAGATCGCGCAGTTGAACGATTTTATCGCGCGTTTCTCTGCCGGCACGCGTTCCGCGCAAGCCACTTCACGCAAGAAAGAAGTGGAGCGGCTGCAGACTTCTGAATTGGCGCGTTCCAACATTCAACGCCCGTATATCCGATTCCAGATCAACAAACAGTCTGGCCGGCTTCCGTTGGAAGTTAAAAAACTGGTCAAGTCTTACGAGGACTTGAAAGTGATCCATCATTTTTCCGCGAGCGTCACACGCGGGGAAAAAATCGCGCTGATCGGACGCAACGGCGCAGGTAAATCGACGCTGTTGAAATCGATCATTCACAATGCCGGTGATTTCATTTCTGACGCGGACCGGCAGTTCCCTATCAATAGCGGCAACGTAGTGTGGGGCCACGAAGTCAGCGTCGGCTATTTCCCGCAGGATTTTTCTGATGTGATCGACAAGGGCAAGGGCGTCACGGCCATCGAATGGCTCTGGCAATTCGATCCGCAATCTTCTCAGGAAGAACTGCGCGGGTTGCTTGGCCAAATGCTCTTCAGCGGTGAAGACGCGCTCAAACCCACGAAAGCGCTTTCCGGCGGCGAAACTGCGCGCTTGCTTTTCTGCAAGCTGATGCTGCAAAAGCCGAATTTCCTGGTATTTGACGAACCCACCAATAACCTGGATCTTGAGTCCATCAATGCGCTGAACATTTCGCTGCAAAAATTCGAAGGCACGGTGCTGCTGGTGACGCACGACGAAGATGTGATCGATGAAGTAGCCACGCGCATCTGGCACCTGACGCCTGGACACATCGAAGACTTCAAAGGCACCTACGAAGAATTTGAAGCGCACTCCGCGCAGCAAAGGGCTACACCGGTGGTGGCCAGCAAGGGCGCGCGGAAGTGATTTTTGTAGCGGTAATTCTGTAGATGGCCGCCCAGCCATCGTTCACGCCGCGCTGCTAGCTTCGCAATCGCGGAAACAGGGCTCCGGTTGCCAGCGCATAATTCTGATACTGCTCGCCAAACGTCTTGGCCATAAATTCGTCTTCAATGCGCATCTTCACCCAGAAACCGATGTACAAGAGCACGAACGCCACGACGCCGCGCAACTCCCCACGCACGAGTCCGGTGCCGAGCATCGCCAGCAGCAAGCCCGAATAAATCGGATGGCGCACCCAGCGGTAAGGTCCGCTGCGAATCAGCTCGTGGCCCACCTTGATGGACACCGCGCTGCTCCAGTTGCTCCCCAAATAAAATCTTGCCCAAACCGCGAACGCCAGACCCACCGCGGTGATTGCCGTCCCAAACGCATCGAGCGCTGGATTCCGGGGCCAAAGGCTTCGATTCAGCGGTTCGAGGATCCTCCAGTCCGCAAATATCGCAATGAAAGCGGCGACCACCAGGAATCCATACAGCACGCGCTCCCCGGAGCCCGCGCGCTCTTGCGTGCGCTTGGTGCGCACCATCGCCAACAGCCAAATCAATCCGAGTGCCATCCACAAATTCGAGCAAATCCGCATGGCATCCATGTGCGCGCCCCCGTAATTGATACGCAAGCAGAATGAAATAGTTCCCGTAACCTGCCGCGATTACAAACCTTTAGACTCGCGAAAGGCCTTCACCACCGCCGCCACATCCCGCTGGTCCGCATCCACCGCGGCGTTCATTCGCCGCATGTCGGCGGCGGAGATTTTTCCGGCCAAATTCGCGAGCGCCGCACGCAGTTGTGGAAATTTCGCTAGCGTAGCCTCTCTCACGATGGGTACCGCATCGTACGGAGGGAAATAGTGACGGTCGTCGGCCAACGGAACCAGGTGCAGCGCCTCAATCAATCCGTCCGTGGAATTCCCAGCAACGATATCTACCTTTTTGTCCACCAGTGCCCGGTAAATCAGCCCCAAATCCATCACGCTGGGCGGGTTTGCAAAATGCAATCCGTAGCGCTTGGCCCAACCCGAATAGCCGTCGGGCCGCTCCAGGAATTCATAACCGAATCCTGCGCGCCATTGCGGTGCAATCGCGGCGACATCCGAAATATTATGTAAGTTGTAGCGTTGCGCCTCTTGGCTACGTACCACCATGGCGAAGGAATTCGCAAATCCCAGTGGCTCGGTAACCGCTAGCTGAAATCGTTGCGCATAGCCCTGCTTGACGCGTTCGTAAATTTTCGCCGAATCCTCGTCGTCCGGAGTCTCGTTTAATACCGCAGTTAGCGCAGTGCCGGTGTACTCGACGTATAAATCGAGATCGCCAGAAAGCAGGGCCTTCTGGCACAACAGCGTCCCACCCAAGTTGGTTTTGCGCACCACGCGGAGGCCGGTGCGCGCCTCAATGTGCTGCGCCAACAATTCGCCCAGCACCACCTGCTCGGTAAAAAATTTAGAACCGACGGCAATGGAAGGCGTGCGCGACGCATTGCAGGAAAAATGCATAGCGGTGCAAACAGCAAGTATCGCCAAGAAAACGCCTCGGCGGGCCCGCGTCACCGGACCTTCCATCGGCGCTCCAGAATGCCCAGCAAACCATCCGCCAGCAATGCCAGGAACGCCGCGGGTACGGCCCCCGCAAGAATCACGGCATCGCTAACCATCGCCACGCCGCGAAAAATAAACGTGCCCAATCCGCCCGCGCCAATGGCTGCCGCAATGGTCGCCACGCCAATGGTTATCACCGTGGCCGTGCGGATGCCCGCCAAAATCACCGTGCGTGCCAGCGGCAAGCGTACCCGCCACATCACTTGGCGCGGTGTCATGCCCATGGCTTCCGCCGCCTCCAAAACAGCGGGATCAATTCCGGTCAACCCCACGTAGGTGTTTCTTAGAATCGGCAGCAGCGCGTAAAGCACGAGCGCCACGATCGCAGTCCGCTTGCCGATGCCTCCGATAAACGGAATGGGAATCAGAAATCCAAACAGTGCGAGACTCGGAATCGTCTGAAATACACTGGCGATGCCCAGGGCCACGCCGCGCAAGCGCGTTCTCTCGGTAATCAAAATACCTAGCGGCAAAGCAATCGCTATGGCAATTACCACGGCGACCATCACCAGCGTCAGATGTTCCAGCGTCGTGGCAAGAATTTCTGCGTGATGCGTCACAAAAAATTGGTAAACGCTCACGCGGGATCTCCGGCAGCAACATTCCGTACAGGGGCGTCCAGCGCTCCGGTATGGAGCGACGACACAAAAGCTCGCACCTCGGCATGCGGCAGCCGCAGAAAATTCTGCGGCGTATCGTGCGCCACAATTTTGCCTGCCTGCAGCAACACAATTCGCGAAGCGAGCAGCAGCGCTTCGCGCAAATCGTGCGTCACAAACACGATGGTCTTGCCCATGCGCTTCGCCAGCGCCGCAAATTCCCGTTGCAAATCCGCTCGCGTCACAGGATCCAGCGCGCCGAACGGTTCGTCCATCAACAAAATCTGCGGATCCGCCGCCAGCGCCCGCGCCACTCCCACCCGCTGCCGCTGACCGCCGGAAAGCTGCCGCGGATAACGCGAGGCGAAATTCCCGGCATCGAGGCCCACCCATTCGAGCAATTCCCTAACCCGCGAGGCGATCCGCGCAGGGTCCCACTTTTCCAGCGACGGCACCAGCGCAATATTTTCTGCCACCGTGAAGTGCGGGAATAATCCCGCCTCTTGGATCACGTACCCGATGCTGCGCCGCAGCGCAAAAATATCCCACCCGTCCGTCGCGCGCCCATTCACAAGCACTTCGCCGACCGAGGGCACCAGCAAGCGATTGATCAGCCGTAATAGAGTAGTCTTTCCGCTACCGCTGCGCCCGAGGAGAACGACTGTTTCGCCTTTATCAATCTTTAGCGAAATATCACAAACCAGAGCCCGCGTCTCTTGCCCCGCATCTCGCGGCCTACCCGGTACATGGTAGGCTACCTCACGAAACTCGACGCTGGCGTTGGATGATTCAGTGGAAAGCGCGTTCATATCGTTTTTCGCGTTTGACGCCACCGGGACATTGGCGTCACTATCATAGTTCACCCGGCCCGCGCGACAACCCGCGCCCTAAAGATTTCGGTGCATCTTTCAGAAAGGCGCGGCATCCAAGGTAGGGAGTGACCATGGGATCCCTAGCGAGCGTAGCCCGCATCACCCCGCCCAATTTTGCCTCTCGTATCGCACAAGCACGCTCGCGCACGGATGAGCTTTTTGCGATCGTGCGCGAAGAAGCGCTGTACGACCGGCCTATTCCCGAACGCCACCGCATCATTTTTTATCTTGGTCACGTAGAAGCATTCGACTGGAATCTGCTGGGCGACCGGGCTTTTGGTTTGCGCCCTTTTAACAAGGGGTTTGACCTTTTATTTGCCTTCGGAATCGACCCCGTCGACGGCGGCTTGCCCAGCGATCAACCCTCTGACTGGCCCGCGCTCGAGGAAGTCACGCGATACAACGCCCGCTTGCGCGCTGAACTCGACGATGCCATGCAGCAAGCGCAGTCGCGCCCGCGTGAAGGCCATCCTAATCTTCCCGAAATGCTCGAAACGGCCATCGAGCACCGCTTGATGCACGCCGAGACGCTGGCGTACATGCTGCACCGCTTGCCCATCGCCAGAAAAGTGCCGGGCCCTGCGGAGCCAGATTGGAAAACGCCGCGCATTAAATCGCACCTTGTGGACATTCCGGAAGGACGCACTTTGCTGGGCCTCCCGCGCACTGGTGGCCATGAGTTCGGCTGGGACAATGAATTCGACTCGCACACTTTGCATGTCCCGGAGTTTTCCATCGATCGCCACAATGTCACTAATCGTGACTTCCTGCGTTTCATGCAAGCCGGCGGCTACGAGAACTCTTCTCTGTGGACTCCCGACGGCTGGGCCTGGAAGGAGAAAGAGCAGGTCTCGCATCCCTCCTTCTGGATTCGCCAGGGCAGTCTGTGGGCCTACCGCACCATGTTTGGCGAAGTTCGTCTGCCGATGGAGTGGCCCGTCTACGTCAGCCACGCGGAAGCCGCCGCGTATGCAAAATGGCTGGGCCGCCGGCTGCCGACCGAGGAACAATTTCACCGGGCCGCGTACGGAGCGCCGAAAGGAGCAAGGGAGCGTCAATATCCGTGGGGAGATTCCACTCCCACCTCCGCGCATGGAAATTTTGATTTTCATTACTGGGATCCCGCGCCCGTCGGCGCGCATCCCGCGGGCGCCAGCGCGTTCGGTGTCCATGATCTCGTCGGCAACGGCTGGGAGTGGACGCGAACCGTCTTTGCGCCTTTTGAAGGTTTCCAGCCCCGTTCGTTTTATCCCGGATATTCAGCCAATTTTTTTGATGGCCAGCATTTCGTGATGAAAGGCGGGTCCCCCCGGACAGCTGCCTGCATGTTGCGGCGGTCTTTTCGCAACTGGTTTCAGCCGCATTATCCGAACGTCTACGCCACTTTCCGTTGCGTGGAAGACTGAATATAAAAACGGCCCTTGGGAGATTTATGCGCAGCTCTATTGTCCGCACAGCCGACCTCTCATCCCAGAATGCCGCAAACAGTGCGGGCGAGATTGCAACGCCCGGCACCTCCGGCGCCGCAGCTTTCGCGGCTGCGCCCGCGCAAACGCCCACGCGCCACCTCGCGGAATTTGCCAAAGAGGCGCGCGAGAGCCTTACCAAGCCCGGACAGCGCGAATTGCCCTCAAAGTATTTGTACGACGAATTGGGCTCCGCGCTTTTTGAAGCCATCTGCGTGCTCCCGGAATACGGCCTCACGCGCGCCGATGCACGTTTGCTGGAGCGCTACGCCAACGAAATTGTTGGGAGATTGCGTTCACCTCTGCAAGTTGCGGAACTTGGCAGCGGCAGCGGGAAAAAAACGCGCTGGATTTTGGAAGCCCTGGCGCAGCGGCAGCGCACTTATTACTACCCCATTGAAATCTCGCGCTCCGCGCTGGAAGCCTGCGAAAAAGAGATGGGCCAGATCGATCTGGTCAGTGTCGTCGGCTACGAAAAAACCTATCTCGATGGACTCCGCGCCGTCGCCGCGCGCCGCGGTGCGCTCGATCACTTGCTGGTTTTATTTTTAGGCAGCACCATCGGCAATTTTGACCGCGAAGCCGGTGACGATTTCCTGCGCGAAGTACGCAACACCCTGCGTCGCGGCGATGCCTTGCTGCTCGGCACGGATCTCGTCAAGGATGTGGCCACGCAGATTCTGGCTTACGACGATCCCGCCGGCGTTACCACGGCTTTTAATCTGAATCTGCTGTCGCGCATTAATCGCGAACTGGGCGGAGATTTTGATCTTTCGCACTTCCGCCACCAAGCGCGTTGGAACGCCGCCGAACGCCGCATCGAGATGCACTTGCTCTCCCTGTGCCGCCAGAGCATAAATATCCGCGAAGCGTCCCTGCGATTCACCCTGGAGCAGGGCGAAACCATCTGGACGGAGAGTTCTCATAAATATTTTGCGGAAGAAGTTGCTGGCATGGCGGCGCGCACCGGTTTCGCTTGCGATGCGCAGTGGATCGACACGGCGTGGCCGTTCGCACAAAACCTGCTGATTGCGATTTAGTCCGTTATCCCCCGGCGAACATTGGTTTCAGCGTCATCCGCAACCGCCCGCGCGCCCGGAATAATCGCGTGCGCACTGCCATGGGCGTAATTCCCAGCCCGGTCGCCACTTCTTGCGTGGAATACTGCAGTACATCGCTGAGCAGGCACACTTGCCGCAAGTGGCGCGGCAGTTCGACGATAGCCTCCCGGAATAAATTCAGATTCTGCCGCTGCGCGAGAAGTTCCTCGGGGTTTTCATTTTTGCTCTGCAGTTCCGCATGCGCACCGTCCTCGCCATCGAGAGCCGTTTCGTCGATCGAAATCATTTTCCGGTTGCCGTTGCGGCGCAGCAAATCGATGGCTACATTTTTCACGATCTTTCTCAGCCAGGCGTACATCTCGTCTCTAGCTCCTCCGGGCGTTCCCGTGAATTGATGAAGTTTTAGAAAGGCCTTCAGCAGTGCTTCCTGGCAGATGTCCTCGGCGTCGGCATCGTTGCCCGTCAGGCGATAGGCCAGCCGCCGCAGATTGGCGGTGTGCGGCACGACCAGATCCGCAAAAGCTTCGCGGTTCCCACCGCGAGCCCCGTCCAGTAAACGCGCAGCCATCTGGCTGTCGCCGCTGTGTGCTATGGCGAACATGCTCCATAGGCGATGCAGGCGGCTTGCCAGTGTCCTTCGCGCCAAAACGCCCGAAAATGGGCCTTTTGCGGCGCAGGAGCTGCTCCCGAACTTCTCCGGATGACCGTTTTCGGGATGTCGCGTCGCGAAACCGGACACTTCCCTGCGCGCGCCGCTGCCCGACAAATTGGCTCCTGTCCCGCGATGCCATTCCATTCCATCCTCAGAAATGGCGTCCGCGCCGGTGTATCATCCCTGCACTTCCATCTCCGCCGGAAGAAATGAGACGGGAATGAAGGATCCATGGGAAGAAGATGCGCATGAAAATGAAGTTTTGCAGACCACTTTTGGCGGCAGCCGCAATGCTTTTTGCGGCCATTCTTGGGAGCGCGCGCGAACCGCAATATGACTTTGTGATTGCTGGCGCACACGTCGTCGATGGCACCGGCGCCCCATGGTTTGTCGCCGATATCGCCCTCCTTGGCGACCACATCGCGGCCATCGGAGATTTGCATGCCGCATCCGCCAAAACACGCATCGATGCCCACGGTCTGGTGGTTGCTCCGGGCTTTATCGACGTGCAGGGACAATCCGAATTCAATATTCTCGTCGATGGTCGCGCCGCCAGCAAAATTACGCAGGGCGTAACTACCGAAATCACCGGCGAGGGCTCGTCCATCGCTCCGGTGAATGACCGCATGCTCAAGGAAATGGGTGACCCAGCCAAGAAGTACAACGTTGCGCTCGACTGGCATTCGCTCGACGACTATTTTGCCCACTTCACGCGAGTGCGCCCGGCGATTAATCTGGGAACTTTTGTTGGCGCCGGCGGCGTCAGGAATTATGTAATCGGCGAAGATGATCGTGCCGCCAGCAGCGCCGAACTACAGCAGATGCGCGATCTGGTTGCGCAAGCCATGCAGCAAGGCGCCTTCGGCTTGAGTTCAGCGCTGCAATATGTGCCAGACGTGTACGCTTCGACCGCAGAGATTGTGGAGTTGGCCAAAGTGGCGCATCAATACGGCGGCGTTTATTTCACGCACCAGCGGTCCGAAGGAGATCGCATCTTTCAGTCTCTGGACGAAGTCTTTCAAATTTCTTCGCAAGCGGAAATTCCCGCCACGATCTGGCATCTGAAAACCGCATACCGCGAAAACTGGGGAAAGATGCCGGAAGTTTTGCGCAGAATCGAGGCTGCGCGCTCCCGCGGGATCGACGTGGCCGCTAGCGTCTATTCTTACACCCGGGGATCCAACGGTTTGGTGGCCTGTTTCCCGAGCTGGGTGTCGGAGGGCGGAACGGACAAGCTGGTGGCGCGATTAAGAGATCCGGCACAGCGCGCTAACGCAAAAAAAGAAATGGATGAACCGAGCACCAGTTGGGAAAACCAGTGGCTTGGCTCGGGCGGTGGCTCTGGCGTACAGCTCATCCAGGTGGTGAATCCGGACTTGCACAAATATGAAGGAATGACCTTCGATGAAATCGGCCGCGCCATGAACAAAAACCCGCGAGATGCCGCTATGGATGTGGCGATTGCCGATCACGGAAACAGCGAAGTGGTGATTTCCATTATGGATGAGGCCGATGTTCGTGCGGCGGTCGCGAATCCGCTCGTCACATTCGGTTCGGATTCTTCCGCGCAAGCCGAAGACGGCCCGTTGAGTAGCACCAAAGCGCACCCCCGTGCTTTCGGCACTTTTCCGCGGGTGCTCGGCAAGTATGTTCGCGAAGAGCACACCATGCGCCTCGAAGAAGCAGTCCGCAAAATGACTTCGCTGGCGGCCAGCCGCGTGGGAATTCTGGATCGCGGAATTCTGCGTCCCGGAATGATGGCGGACCTCGTGGTGTTTGATGCCGACAGCATCAAAGATACGGGAACATTTACGGACCCTTTGCATTACGCCGTCGGCGTAAAAGATGTCTTTGTAAATGGCCGGCCGGTTCTGCTCGATGGAACAATTACGGAAGAACGGCCGGGGCGCGCACTGCGCGGGCCAGGGTTCAAGCCGGGGGGCCAGGAGGTCGCGAAATAGAAAGTGCAGGTTGAAGTACACATCCGGTTGGCGACCGAGGACGATATCCCCGTACTAGCGGATCTGATCGATGCGTCCGTACGCGGGTTGCAGGCCGAAGATTATTCGCAGGCGCAAATTGATAATGCCCTCAAAACGGTTTTTGGCGTGGACAGCCAATTGATTGCGGATGAGACCTATTTTGTAGCGGAAGCGCGAAGACTTCGCGGGGATATGACTGCTCCGCCCGGAGAATTCGCTATCGCGGGGTGCGGCGGCTGGAGCAAACGAAAGAAACTCTACGGCGGAGACGCGTGGACTGCGGCTCGCCAGGAGTTTTTGAATCCCGCCGTGGACGCTGCCAAGATTCGCGCGTTTTTTATTTCTCCGGCATGGGCGCGCATGGGCATTGGCAGCAGCATCCTGGACGCGTGCGAATCCGCGGCTGTAGTCGCAGGCTTCCGGCGCTTTGAAATGGGCGCGACGCTTACCGGAGTGAAGTTATTTCGCGCACGCGGCTATGTGGTTGTGAACGAGCTTTCGTTGCCGATTGGTGGCGGTCAAACGCTGCCGGTGGTGCACATGGAAAAGCGCTTGGCGTCCCGCGCGAACCACCAGATTTGATCGGAGCGGAATGGAACAATTCAGATCAATTCGACGCGCCATACCAAACGCACAGTTCGCACATGATGCTCCGCCAGATTGGCGTGCCAAATGGGCATGATTTGCGAACCCTGATACACGCGTTCAAAACCTTCCTCGGACTCCGAAACTGTTTCGATGGGCGCAATCCAAAAGCATTGTGCGCCGGGAGCATTCAGCGTGACGCGGATGCGTTGCCAGCCGTCTTCGACGCGAACGATGCTCCCAGGAAATACGCCGCTAAAGCGCAGCGGCTCTTTGCGCGCGTCGATCTGAAAAAAACGATCGTCGGCATCCGGAGCAAGGAAATTAATCACGGACTCAATGCCGATGGCGATGGTCTGGTGGCCGGGGTTTTCGGACGCTACAGTTTCTGCAAGGCCGGGATTCCCTTCCCGTCGGTAAGCGCCGGGCAGCATAGCCGGCTTCAGATTCAATTCGCACGCTACCTCGCAGCCGTGCGGCGCGGGTCCAAAAGAGAAGCGTTTGGTGAGAATGAAGCTGCGCGAGGGAGCGCCATGTGTTCCGAGGCAGGAGATCGTCCCTTCACGAACAAATTCTGCGTCATACGCGTTGGAAGATTTAACAGTGAAATTGCCGGCCGAGAAGCCGGGATCTTCAAAGAGCTCCAAAGCTTCGTAGTCGGCGTGGGTTTTTGCAGGATCGAAAAGCAGCACGCGAAACGCCTGGCGCGCGGAACGGTCATAGCGCAGAAAACGTTCCAGACCAGTTTCCTTCACGCGCGTTTGCTCGTGAATGGAAGCGACGTGCCCGACGGGGAGGCGCGCTGCTTCGCGCACGCGCGCGTGATAAGCCTCAGGGCGGCGCGCAATCGAATTGATGAGCGTGGCTCCGGCCGGGCGAAAATCAAAAAACGCGATGGTGGCGCCGTCCGAAGGTTTTAAGAGCGCTTGCGATTCCGGGGAGGTAAACAAAAGCTCCGTGGCGCCATCCGCATCGTAGTCCAGAGTTTCAAGCCGCGCCATCGTTGCCCCGGGAGTGTGGCGGTCGGCGATGGCCTCCGCACGAATCAAGTTGCGCCACAGTTCGGTGCGCAGATGCGGGGCGTACAGGCCGCCGAAGACGCCGTGCCAGTAGGCGTCGTTGCATTGCGCGCGCAGCAGCAACACCCGGGCTGCGAGCAGCTCCGTGGCCGCGGGCGAACCCGCGCTGCGTTGCGGCGCAGCGGCTACGCGGCTCGAGGTGCGCAGCATTTTTTTGTGCAGCAGATTGGCTTCCGAGTATTTGCGGAAGAAAGCTCGCCACGGTCCACCGCGCAAAAAGGAAACGATCTCCGGACGTGACGAAAACTCTTTCAGCACCGCACTGTAGCGCTGGCGCACTGTCGTGGGCAGCACCCACTCCATCATCTCGGTGTAGGAAGCGGTGGGCAAATCGGCGCGGCCCAGTGGCGCGTTGCGCGCCAGGTATTCCGAGGGAGTAGTAAGCTCCAGCCAATCGGAATTTTTCTCCAGCGCAGCAAAAAAATTCTCCAGCCAGCCATCCGTGTAGCAATGCTTGAAAGTTTCCGGCCACACGCCAAATTTTTCCATGTCGTCGCCCATGGCGGCTACCCCGCCGGGATGCGCCAGCGCCATTTCACGCAGCCAGTCAATGGTTTCATCGACGCCGCCGAACGGCAGCAGGTAGCGAAGTTTCCTCTGGCCGGGAAAAACCGCCACGGTTTGCCCGCGGTCTTCCGCGAGATAGGGGCCGAATAATTCTTCCGGCTCAAAACCAGCAGAAAGAAAATGTATGTCGTCGACGATGGTGTAGCCCACGCCAGAGGAGGCCAGCACCGACGGCAGTTGCGGCTCCCAAACGCGCTCGGCGAGCCATGCGCCGCTGGGCCGGCGCCCGAAGTGGTGCTCGATGTACGACGCTAGGCGGGTGATCTGCTCGTGCTGATCCGCGGGAGGAATGCAGATCAGGATGGGCTCGTAAAAACCGCCACCCACCATTTCCACCTGGTCGCTTTCCGCGAGAGCGCGAAGACGCGCAAAATACTCGGGATGATTTTCTTCGATCCACAGCAGCAGGGGCCCGGAATAATGCAGCGCGACGTGTATTGCCGGGTGTTCTTCGAGGAGTTCGAGAAAAGGGAGATAGGATTTCTGATAGCAGGATTCCAGTACGTTTCCAAAGTTGCCGCAGGGTTGATGCGCGTGAATGAGCAGGCTGAGGTGGAACTTGGGCGGCATGGGACGGTTCGTTCTCCGCAACTATCTTACCCTGCGGACCGGAAAATCGCGGAGCCGTGTGGGCGCACGCGACTTGGATGCGCGGAAAGCACGGCCCGTTTCGCGATGAATTTTGAACTGGCGAAACTGAAAGTTACTGGGCGGTGTGATCGTGTATAAATGTGGCGATTTTTGTTAGCGTTTCCGGAGCCATGGTCTCCTGAATCACGCCGTATTCGGCGGGGGAGCCGGTTTCGGAATGCTGAAACAGGTGATTCAGGCCGGACATTTCCATGACTTCAAAATCCTTGTTGCCGCCTGCGTCCAATGCGGCTTGGATGAGCGGAAGATTTTCGTGCGACGGAACCTGCAGATCTTTGTCGCCATCGAGCGCTAGGACCGGGCACGTGACTTTCTGCAACGTGGCGGCCGGATCGTAATCGAGAAAAAAGCGGAACCACGGCGAACTGATCAAACGAATTTGCGATTGCAGCGCAGCCGGCGGCAGCGAGTCACTCATGCCGCTCGATTGCACCAAATCGTTCAGTTTTTTCGCGAGAGCCGCGGCGTCATGTTCGTGGCGGACCAGCGCGTAAGCGTGACGATCGAAGGCCAGGCTGACGGCAATTTGCTCTTCGGAAAGGCCGCTGGCTTCGGCGATGGATTTCGATTGCAGCAGCAGCGTTTCTTCGCCGTTGAGGCCGGGAGAGGCGAGCAGCACGATCCAGGAAATTTGCGGCGAGCGCGCCGCGAGCATGGCGGCAATCAGGCCGCCTTCGCTGTGGCCGATGATGCCAAATTTTTTCATATTCAATTCATGGCGCGTTTTCAGAAAAGCAATTGCTGCGTCGGCGTCGGACGCGAAATCTTCCGTGGTTGCGTTCGCGTAATCGCCGCTGGAGGCGGCGATGCCGCGTTTATCGTAGCGGAGAACGGCGACACCGCCGCGGGTGAGCGCGTCGGCAAGCACGAGCAATGGATGATGGCCGGCGAGCGCTTCGTCGCGGTCGTGCGGACCGGAGCCGGCGATGAGCAAAACGGTTGGAACGGGTCCGGAGCCGCGCGGCGTGGTGAGCGTGCCGGAGAGTGTGACGTTAGCTTTGGCGTTCGCGAAGGTGACTTCCTCTTCCGTGTAGGGATACGGCTTGACGGGATTTTGCGGCCGCGCAATTTCAAGAGGCTGCTCCTGACGAGCGAAATTCAGTTTTTGCTGTACTTCGGACTGCGTCCAGGTGCCGGTGATGGCGTCTTTGCTGGCGTTGATGGTGCCCTCATAGCTGCCGCCGACCGACGGAATCTCAAAGTGCAGAGCAGAATCTCTCTGCGTGACTTTTGCGGCGGGCAAGCCGTTGGCGCCTTGATCGAGGCTATCGAGCGCGGCAACCAATTGTTTTTTGTCGTCGTGCGAAACGTGCAGTTGCAGGCGAAGGCGCAGCCTGGGTGTTTCCAACGCGCCTTGCCAAGTGCCTTCGGTCGAGAAAACCGGCTCGGAAGCTTTACGTGCGGCGCTGGCGGATTCGCGGTGGAAGCTGATGGGAATGGCCATGCCGCCTTGATTCCAAGTGCCTTCAAGTAGCTGATTCGTGGCGGAAAGTTTGCCTTCAAAGGTGGCTCCTGCGGAGGCGACTTCAAAACGGATGGTGGATTCGTTGTGCGTAACGGAGTTGGCTTCGATGCCGAAGACGGCTTGGTCAAGACTGTCGAGCTTGGCGTGGTAGGTGCCGTCGGATGATTTGACAATATGCAAAACGAGATGGAGCGCCGCGTCGCCGGCTTTGAGCGTGCCTGCCCAGTGGCCTTCGAGTGTGACGGCGGCTTTGGGCGCGGTTTGCGCCGGAGCCGCTGGAGCGCGAGTGGCGGGAGCGGGGGAGGCCTGTGCGGCGGCTGCGGTTTGCGCGTCAATCTGTGCGGATACAACGGTGAAGCTGCAGCTCAGCAGCAAGAGCTGAGCAAGCCGTTGGCAAAGCCGTGTGGAGGCTGCATCTGGGAACTGATTCACGAACTGCTCCGGGTTGGTTTGGGATGGCGAAGATTTTCCACGTTATTTCTTATCGTATCGCTTCATGGTAGATGATGCAGCGGTGGAAAGAGTTGGACCGCGCGGTGAAGCGAGTGGGGAGAATCCCCATCATGATTTGCGAAAGGTATGTGATTCCAAAGGAAGTTCGAGGTCTTTTGTTTTGGTATGGTTTTTACGCGTTGATTCGAGGCGGGTTCGAGAACAGCGCCGAGTCGTCATTACCAATTAAATCATTTAGATTGTTATAGTTAAACGGCAAACCGAAGAGTTTCTCGGCAAATTTTGAAAGCGAAAGGTAGGTGAGCGCGATACGCCACTCTACCGGGCAGCGCGCCGGCCTTCGCGTCTCGAGGGTAAACAGGCCTCGCTGTGTTGCGGAGAGTTGCGGAGAGTTGCGGAGAGGAATTGACAGGCGAGGGGCGCTGTGAAAGGCTTGCAAATTCGAGAGCGAAACTATGCGAGTGACGGCGAAGGGTGAGTATGCGACGCAGGCGGCGCTGCATTTGGCGCTGCAGTATCCGGAGGTGGTGACCATTCAGGAGATTGCCAGCCGGCATCATATTCCGCTGAAATATCTGGAGCAGATTTTGCTGGAGTTGAAGAGAGGCGGAGTGCTGGAGAGCCGGCGCGGAGTGAATGGCGGGTACACTTTGGCGCGGCCGCCGGCGCAGATTTCCATGGGGGAGCTGTTGCGGATCGTGGATGGGGCGTTTGCGGAGTCTTCTTGCACGCATTCGGAAGAGCGTCTGGGGGCGGTTTGCGTAGAGGGGGAGAGTTGCGGGTTGAAGGCGATGTGGGGGGATGTGCAGGTGGCGGTGGAGAAGATATTGTTTGCGACGTCCTTGGAGGATGTGAAGAGGCGGACGTTATCGGGTCGGAAGGCGGACTGTGGGATGGCGAAGTTTCGGGAGATTAAGAGCGAAGTGATGAAGTAAGGAGTAAAGAAGTAAGGAAAATCGAAGACTCCGGCTTGCTCGCGATTGACGGAATTAAAAAAGCGGCGGTGCTTGCACCCGCCGCTCTTTTTTCTTTTTTGCAATTTTGTTTTGGCGTAAAGCGGCGTCAAGGCGCCGCACACCCAAAAATTATTTCTTGTTGTACCAATCGGCGTTGACCGGCGTGTAGGACTGCCACTTTTCGGGGAGATCTTCGAGCGCGAAGATGGCCGTTACGGGACAGACGGGAACGCAGGCGCCGCAGTCGATGCACTCGACAGGATTGATGTACAGCTGCTTCTCCCCTTCGAAGCCTGGTTCATCCTTGCGCGGGTGGATGCAGTCCACCGGGCAAACGTCCACGCAGGCGGAATCTTTTGTGCCGATACACGGCTCGGCGATTACGTAAGCCATTCACGTCTCCTTGTTCAGATAGCGATTTCGCACGATTACCGGAGGTTTTTCGTGATGCCTAGGCCTGCCGGTGAAACCTTTTCGTTGGCTGCGGGTCTGATTAAATGCAGCTTGTTTACGATTGTACGGGACGAGAGTGGGATTCTCAACTGTGCGGCGGTTGCGAAGCGGGAAGGCCGGGTGATTTTCTTATGCGTGAGCAAGCTGGGGCTGCATTCCTTCGAGGCTTACCGAGGAAGCTTGCGCCCCTGCAACTTTGGCTGCGAATCGGGCCTTCGAAGGACGTTTCGGCGACCACTTTTGCGCGGTCGCGGCGCAAGCCGGACCCCAGCACGGCGGCGGCAACGGCGGGATATAATGTTGAGGAGAGGGATTATATGCGGATGCGGCGGATGATGCGGGGAATGGCTGGGCTGGTGGTGGCGATGGTAATGTGCGCAGTGGCGGCGCCGCAGGCGAAGGCACCTAAGGATCCGGAGCTGATCGATGCCGCAGGGTACCAGAAAATTTTGGCGGAGCATAAGGGGCAGCCGCTGGTGGTGACGTTCTGGGCGACGTGGTGCGAACCTTGCCGGGCGGAGTATCCGATGCTGAATGAATTGGCAAAGCAATATGCGCCGCAGGGATTGAAGGTGGTGGGCGTTAATCTGGATGATGACGGAGATATCATTTCGACACGGCGATTTATGGCACGGTACAAGCCGGTGTTTCCCAATTACCGGAAGAAAGCCGGGGGCGAGAAGGAATTCATGAACGCGGTGCTGGCGGGATGGAGCGGAGCGATTCCGGCGTCGTTTTTTTATGACCGGGATGGGCGGCAGATTGGAAAATTGCTTGGGGAATCGGATCGGGATACTTACGAAGCGGCGATCCGGACGGTTTTGTCGTCGGGTGTTGCGGGAAATTAGAGTTTCGGCGGAGCGCAGCTTCAAGCGAACGGGCGGGTCCACGGTTTGTATTTGTGAAGTATTGATTTCTAGAGCGGGCTGCGTGGTGCACAGGCAGGAGTGCCTGTCCTACTTGAGGAGAAAACATGCTGGATACATTGGGAAATACGATTACCTATTTTGGGCATAGCACGTTTTCGCTGACCACTCCTTCGGGCGCGGTGGCGATTATCGATCCCTGGGTGATGAACAATCCGCGCTGCCCGAAAGAGTTGAAGAAGGTGGAGCGGCTGGATGTGATTTTCGCTTCGCACGGGCATAGCGATCACATCGGGGATTTGCTGGAGCTGGGGAAACAGCATAAGCCGGAAATTGTGGCGATTTTTGAATTGGCGATGTGGGTGGGCAAGAAAGGGCTGGGAAAATCGATACGGCCGATGAGCAAGGGCGGGACGCAAACGGTGGGAGAATTCTCCGTGACGATGACGCACGCGTTTCATTCGAGCTCGGTTGAGGACGGCGACGAGATGCTGTACGCGGGCGAGGCGGCGGGGTTGGTAATTCGCATGCCGGGGGGATTTACGATTTATCACGCCGGGGATACCGCGGTGTTTGGAGACATGAAGCTGATTGGCGATCTGTACAAGCCGGATCTGGCTATGCTGCCGATCGGCGATAATTTTACGATGGGTCCGCGCGAGGCGGCGCTAGCGGTGAAACTTTTGGGAGTGAAAGAAGCGATACCGATGCATTACGCTACGTTTCCGCAGTTGACGGGGACGCCGGAGGAGTTCCGGAATGAGTGTCCCGCGGATGTGGCGGTGCACATTTTGCAGCCGGGGGAAAGTTTGGGCGGGATGAAGTCGGCGAAGGGCGCGCGGTAGGGCATTCTGGTGGTCGTGCGGCACAGCGAAAAGCAGATCCCTCGCGCCGATGGGGATGACAATTTTCATTTTGATGACAACGTTTATTTTTTTCGTCGAGACCGAGGCTAGCGAAGGAAGTTGCGGAGGAAGAAGGCCACATTGGCGGGGCGTTCGGCCAGGCGGCGCATGAAGTAGGGAAACCAGTCGTGGCCGAAGGGGATGTAGATGCGGACGCGGTAGCCGTCTCGAACGAGTTGGCGCTGCAGGTCGGTGCGCACGCCATAGAGCATCTGGAATTCGAAGTCTTCCTTGGTGATTTGTTTGGCGGCGGCGAAGCGGATGGTGGCACCGATCATGCGCGGGTCGTGCGTGGCGATGGCGTGATAAAAACCGCTGGGCAAGAGTAACTGGATCAAGCGAACGTAGTTGGCGTCAACGTCGGACTTTTTGGGATAAGCCACCTCAGCGGATTCGCGATAGGCTCCCTTACACAAGCGAATGCGGCAACCGTACGCGAGCAGGTCGCGCACGTCGGCTTCCGTGCGATAGAGCGAGGACTGCACGACGGTGCCGATCGCGGGGTTGCGTGCGCGGATGCGTTTCACAAGTTCGATGGTGCGCTGGGTATAGACAGAACCTTCCATGTCCACGCGAAGAAAATTGTCGTAGGCGGCGGCGCGTTCGACGACCGAGAGCACCAAGCCTTCGCAGAATTCGACGCTGAGATCGAGGCCAAGCTGCGTGAGCTTGCAGGAGACGTTGGCCTGGAGGTTTTCCTTGGCGATGCGTTCGAAAATTTCGAGATAAGAATCGCGAGCGCGCTGGGCGTCGGCCGTGGTGGCGACATTTTCGCCCAGGTAGTCGAGGCTGGTCATCATGCCGGCGTTGTTGCACTCGCGGGCGGCGGCGATGGCTTCGTCGAGAGTTTCACCGGCGACGAAACGGTGGGACATGCGGCGCGCCGAACCATTGGAAATAACCCAGTTGGCGAAACCTTTGCTTTCGGAGAGTTTCAGGAGCGTGGCTCGAAGCATGAGAATTTAATTATGCGTGAGGGGCAAGGAGTTAATGGATTTTTGTGCGAGGTGACGACGTAGCGGTCACGGGGCGGTCACGGGCAAGGATTGCTGTTTCTTGCTGGATTCGAAGGCATCGACATCGGATTCGGCGTGGTCTTCGAGAAACCGTTCGGCGTCCAGCGCGGCCATGCAGCCGGAGCCGGCGGCGGTAACGGCTTGACGGTAGCGATGATCTTGCACGTCGCCGGCGACAAAGACGCCGGGAATGGCGGTTTTGGTGCCGCTGGTGGCGAGGAGATAGCCGTTGGCGTCGGTTTCAATTTTGCCTCGGAAAGCGGTGGTGTTGGGGTCGTGACCGATGGCAACGAACACGCCGTCGAGAGGAATTTCGCGGCTCACGCCTGTTTCTGGATGGCGGAGGCGGACGCCGTCCACAGCGCCATTGCCGTGGCCGAGGATTTCTTCAACGATAGCGGGCATGACGAATTCAATTTTGGCGTTGGCGCGGGCGCGGTCAATCATGATTTTGGAGGCGCGAAATTCGTTGCGGCGGTGGATCAGGTAAACTTTGCTGGCGTAGCGCGTGAGGAAATTGGCTTCCTCCATCGCGGTATCTCCGCCGCCAACGACGGCGATGGGCTTGCCGCGGAAGAAGAAACCGTCGCAGGTGGCACAGGTCGAAACACCATAGCCAAGCAGCTTGCGCTCGGAGGGAAGGCCGAGCATGCGGGCGGAGGCTCCCGCGGCGACGATCAGCGTTTTGGCTTCGTAGACGTCTTTACCGGCGATGACCTTGAAGGGACGTTTGGTGAGATCGACCTCGTTGACGACGCCAGCTTTGAACTCCGCGCCAAACTTTTTGGCTTGCTTGCGCATGTTTTCAATGAGTTCGGGGCCGAGGATACCATCGGGAAAGCCGGGAAAATTCTCAACCATGGTGGTTAGGCTGAGCTGGCCGCCGGGTTCATGGCCATCGATCACAAGGGGCTTGAGATTGGCGCGAGCGGCATAGATGGCGGCGGTCAGACCCGCGCAACCGCTACCGATGATGAGCACGTCGTACATAGAATCTCCCGAGACATATTGGATTCCGCAGGACGGCGTTACGATGCATACCGGCCGAGTGGGTCATTGTAGCATTCTAGGGAGTCATTTCGAGCCACAGGAGGACAGATGGAAGCAGCTACGATGGATCCGCGGTATCCGATTGGAAAGTATCACCGGGTGAAGGATGCAACGCCGGAGATGCGCCGGCAGGCGATTGGGGAAATTGCCGTGGCGCCGGCGAGGTTGCGGGCGGCGGTGGCGGGTTTGAGCGAAGAGCAACTCGAGACCCCGTATCGCGAAGGCGGCTGGAGCGTGCGCCAACTTGTGCATCACGTGGCGGACAGCCACATGAATGCGTACGTGCGATTTAAGCTGGCGCTGGCGGAAACCACGCCGACAATCAAGCCGTATGACGAGAAGGATTGGGCGGAATTTGTGGATGCGAAGACTTTGCCGGTGGCGGTGTCCCTGAATTTGTTGGACGCGCTGCATGAACGGTGGGTGGTCTTTCTGAGCGAGCTGAAGCAGGAAGATTTTGCGCGCACGTTTGTGCATCCGGAGCATGGAGCACAGTCGGTCGAGTGGATGCTGTTTTTATATGCGTGGCATGGGCGGCATCATGTGGCGCACGTGACGGAATTGCGTAAGCGGAAAGGCTGGTAGGCAAAGTGGCGCGGGCGATGCGGGCTCGTGTACGATAAATTGTGCATGACCATGTGCGCAAATGTAGCGCGACAAATTTTTTGAATTGGGAGAAAGAATGAGCCGAGCGGCAGGGACGTACGCGATTTTTGAGACTTCGCAGGGAGATATTGTGATCCGGTTGCTGGAGAAGGAGGCGCCAAAGACCGTGGCGAATTTTGTCGGCCTGGCGGAGGGGACCAAGGAGTTTGGGTCCAAAAAAGAAAAGCGCCCGTTCTACGACGGGCTGGTGTTTCACCGCGTGATTCCGGATTTTATGATTCAGGGCGGTTGCCCGCAGGGAGACGGACGCGGGGGCCCGGGATATACCTTTGCGGACGAGTTTCATCCTTCGCTGAAGCACGCAAAGGCGGGCAAACTTTCCATGGCCAATTCCGGTCCGAATACGAATGGCAGCCAGTTTTTTATCACTGTGGCGGCTACGCCGTGGCTGGACAACAAGCACACGATTTTTGGCGAGGTGGTCGAAGGCCAGGACGTGGCGGACAAAATTTCAAAATTGCCGCGAGATGCGGGAGACCGTCCACGGACGGCGGTCACCATCAACAAAGTGAAGATCGAGCGCGTGGCGTAGCAACAAATCAGGGACCTAGCGAACTAAAGGGCGTAACGGAAAGAACTTTTGCGGCGCTGCGGGTAAGATCCTTGGCGTGCCCGCTGCGCCTTTTTCTAATGCGAATGCTGTTGCGAAGGCTGCGGACCGGCGATGCTTTTTAGCGAACGATTGTTGCGAATGATCGTGGAAGTGATTTTCGTGTTGCTGGGCGGGCTGGTGGTGTGGCTGGGGCTGACCGGGCACATTTTTTTCGACCGCCGGTCGATGGGATGGCTGGCAGTGAGCGCGATCGTGCTGGTGTGGGGATTGCGCGGGTTGTTCAAGCCGTCGCGAGTGCTGTCGCGCGGAGAAAACTGGTCGCGCGGGATCGCGCTGACGCTGCTGGGATTGGTGATGCTGGTGATGACGCGAGTGCCGTTTGAGTGGGTGGGGCTGCTGCTGGCGCTAGCGGGCGCGGTGCTGGTAGTGCGTGGAGCGGTGGGTACGGCGCTGGTGGCGCGGGCGCGGTAGCGGAATGGGCACGATTCTGACGCAGGCCGCAGAGCGGGCCTGAGCCGCAAAATACTTTTTCGTCTGCAGATAAGCTCCTTCTTATTGTCACAGGTTCGATATAATCCGCGCCAGTAAGCGTGTGCTTGATCGGCGGTGATTTGCCCGTGCGCAGGCCGAATGAGCGTGCAAAGGCGAAGATCTAAACTGAAAACGCGAGGAGAAAGAGATGCTCAAGGAATTCAAAGAATTTGCGATGCGCGGTAACGTGATAGACCTGGCGGTGGGCGTGGCGATTGGCGCAGCGTTCGGAAAAATTGTGTCCTCGCTGGTGGACGATATTTTAATGCCGCCGATTGGGCGATTGCTGGGGCACGTGGATTTTTCCAATTTGTTCATCACGCTTGCGGACGCGCATTTCGACACGCTGGCGGACGCGAAAAAAGCCGGGGCGCCGACGCTGAATTACGGGCTGTTCCTGAACAACGTGATTAATTTTCTGATTGTAGCGTTCGCGATTTTCCTGGTGGTGCAGCAGGTGAATCGCTGGACCAAGAAATCAGCGCCCCCAGCGGCACCCAGTACAAAGGACTGCCCGCAGTGCACGCTGTCGATTCCCATCGGCGCGAAGCGATGCCCGCAGTGCACCGCGCAATTGGCGTAAGACGAACCCGGGCGTCCAATTTCAGCCGGCGTCAGTTGGGCGATTTCTTTTTCTGATTGGACTCGAGGTGCGCTTTCAGGCGGATGATGACTTCTTCTTCGCGGCCGTCGTCCATCTCTTTTTTCACCTCTTCCAGCGCGAAGTGCACCACGTCGTGGTGATGCAATTCCTGCGTGCCTCCCAAGGCTTCACTGAAGCGCAGCCACAAGCGATGGAGCAGATTTACTTCGTTGGCAGAAAGATTGGGCGCGTGCGGGCCAAGGACCTTGTAAGACTTGTCCCCGTTGGCCATGTGAATTTCTAAATTGAACTGGCGCTTCTGGTCTCCCAGATGCTCCCACGCGGTGCCAATCTGCCGGGCTTGTTCTTCCGTACTTTCCGTGGCGGAATTGCCGAAAACAATGGTGCTGGATTCGAGCGCAGTGGCCGCGCGCAGGATGCCGTCCCACAGATCGTTGGCCGCGACGATCGCCAGGCGGATGGACTTGCCGCGTTTTTCCGCCATGGAAAGCGCTTGCGAGAAAAGTTGCTGCTCGATGCTGCCGAATAACTGGTCGGCGTCCAGCTCGTACTCACCCGACGTGAGTCGGCGCAACAGTCTGATGTGCAGCACCACGACGTCGCGTCGGCCTGGTTTGACGCGGTCCAACACATTTCCCAAATGGTGCAGGTGATATTGATTGCTTACGGGAACCAAAACATTTCCGGGCCGCGCGCCAACGCCTTCCGGCGTAAGTCCGCCCTCGGTTTCCAAATTGAACTGATCCATCTCCACGTGCGCGCCACCGCTGCGGGCGCGCCGTTCGGAAACGGTGAACACGATATAGAGAAGGACGGAGAAGACGCCGCCGGCCATGGTGGCCACGGGCTTGGTAAAGAGGTTAACGACGGCGATCAGGAAAAGCGTGATCGTGATTAACGCCAAGCCGAGCGGAATCTGCGTGTTGCCGATGGTGAAATTCAGCGGAACTTGGAAATCGCGTGGGCCGGGTCGCGTATAGCGCAGGACCAGCACCGCCAAGCCGTTCATGGCAAAGCTCCAAATCACGCCGAAGGCATAGAGGTTGGCGAGAAAGGTGACGTCGCCATGGCTAATAAAGATGGTGACGATCTGCAACAGCACGACGATGTTGATGATGCGGTAGCTGGTGCCAAAACGCGGGTGCGGCTGGCGGAACCAGGCGCTGAGTACCCCGTCTTCAGAAACGCGATTCAACACGCCGTTCGAGCCGACGATGGCGGTGTTCACCGCTCCCGCCAAAATGATGGCGCCCACCACAACCACGAAGCCGTGAAAAATAAGTCTTATGACAAACGGGCCTTCCAGGCTCATGGCCAGACCGCCAATGAGATTTTCCAGGAAATTTTGCCGCACATCGTCCGGAATAATCATCACCGCGAAGAAGGAAACCAGCGAGGTAAATACCAAGCTGTAGATAAAAATTACCGCGCCAGCCTTTTTCAGGTTGGGCAGTTTGGGATGTTCAATGTCGCGATAGACCTGCGCCAGAGACTCTTCGCCGCTCATGGCCAGCACGGAATGTCCGAGGGCGATAAATATCGCGATGATGCCGAACATGTGCGGCAGACTGCTGTGCGCGAGCCATCCTAAGGCGTTAGGGGTGAGGCGTAAATTCCTGGGATGCGGCAACGGCGGCAGCGCCGAGTGACGAATAATGATGGTGTAGATGCACCAACCGATCAGCATGACCACCATTACGGTGACGATCTTCATGATCAGCAGAGCTTTTTCGCTGGATTCGTGCACTCCTTTCGTATTTTCCCACCAGAAATAAATGGTAACGATGATGGCGAAGGCCGTGGCGATGCGATCGATCGTCACCGGAGCAAACGCGCCGCTCCAGTGAAATTTCTGGAACACTTCGTTGAGCAGCCCACCGATGTATTGCCCAGCAGACACCCCGCTGATGGGACCGGTGAGGATGTAGTCGAACATCAGCGCCGACACGCTGAATTTCGCCAACGCTCCACCAAGCGCCTGCTTTACGGCGCGATACACGCCGCCACGTACGAACATGCTGCAGCTTTCGACGTATACCGAGCGCACCGCGTAGGAAAACAACATGATCGCCAGAATGAACCATGGCGCGGTCTTGCCGATGTACCCTTCTGCTTCGCCACCGGCGTAATACGCCGAAGACGCCAAATCGTTCAGGACAATAGCCGCAGCACGCCAAAAGGAGATAAATGTAAGGAGAGCTGTGGTGGCGATGATGACGCGCGGGATACCGTTGCCGCGACTGCCTGCGGCAGCAGGGCTGTTGGACGTGCTGCTCATTTAAGGGTGTAAGTGACCTGCAGATTGAAATGCTCGCATTTTTTCGGCGGGAAGTCTACCGCGGCGGGAATTGGTCTAACCACATTACCGCGAAGCGGCCGTGATTCCTGTGGTGCTGAGAGTCAGTCGGGTTTTGCGCGGTGCTCGCCGGTTTGGCACGGATGACAAAGCGCTCCGGTGAGCGTGGACTAGAATTGAAGGGGTAGCAAGTAACCAGAGTAAGCGAATCGCTTGCGGTGGGCGCCAAAAGCGTTACATCCTCGGGCACGACAATATCGATTTTGTTGACGATATAGGTTCGCTGACGTACTTGGTGGCTCCGGCTGTCGAGCCACTGGAGTTGGATCGCATCGCCGAGATCGATCGCTTCGAGGGGCTTGAACCAGCTGGTGCGGTGTCCGGCGAGGACCACATTTCCGGCTTGTCCGAAGTCAGCGCTGCTGAGAAGCCGCGCAGGACCGAACGCTAGTGTTCTCGCAGAGGCACCCTCGAGGACAATTTCGTCATAGCCGAGGCGAGGAATTTGCAACCTCGCAACGGGGTGGGTGTCCGCCCAGGGCCAAGGCGGGCGAGACTCACCGCGCGTCACGCGCGCCTCCCAAGCGCGGTGAATCAGCAGGCTGGCCAGCTCGGCCTTGGCGTGTAAATACGCGGCGCGGGCGCTTAGACTGGCGCCCGCGAGCAAAGTAAGCACGACGAAGAGCCGCAGGGCTTTCATCTCCGCACCTCACCACAGAACTTTCAGCGCAGGCCTTTCATCACAGACTCCGGCGCGTCGCGTACTTCGTATTAAGAAATAAGCGCAAAACCCGACTGCCAGAAGCGCCAATCCTAGGGCTTGGAAAAATGCGTCGGTGGTTCCCGTGGCAGGCGCACCGAAGACTTTGTCCATGTGCATTCCTTCGGGCAGTTCGCTGTGCACCGCGACGGTGCTGGATTGCCCGCTGGGGTTGGCAACTAATTGTTCAACCGCGACGAGCGACGTGAAACGCGTCACTAAGCGGTAGCGAATGGCGTGCGCGATAATGTTCGCCTTGAGCGACTCCCGCGAGGCTTCATCCGATTCCCTCCAGTCGTCCATGAGGCTTTCAACGCGTTGCCGCGCCCAGAGAACGGTGATTCCAGGGTGAAAAGTGGCGGCTGCGGCATCAATCGCAAACGTGGCTTGATACGGTTGATTGCCCGCGGATGCGTTCAAAGTTACGCGGCCTTTTTGGCCTTGCGTGATGCGCCCGTAGATGAGCAGTGGCTGGCGCAAAAACAGGTCGGGCGGCCGTTCCGGATAAAGATCCGCGACCTGCACGCCTTCGAATGAAACGTTCAGGTTGGTTAGCACGGGACTTGCGATAGCGTCTAGCAACTTGCCCATTTGCTCGGCGATTTCCGCAACATTCGCGATGTGGGTGAACGTGCCACGGCCAAACTGCGCCATTTTTGTGGCCAGGAAAAAGTTGGGGGCGCTGCCGATCGCCACCGTGTAAAGACGCGCACCACCCAGATTACTTTGGAGCGCGGCAAAGATCTGCTCTTCATTGCCAAGGTCGCCATCGGTGAGCAGAATGATGTGGCGCAGGTAGCCGGGAACCTGCGGCTTTTGCATGGTGTGTTGCAACGCGGGAAGCATTTCCGTGCCGCCGCCGGCTCGCAGGTTTCCAACGAATTGGCGTGCACTGGCAAGGTTGTCTGCCGAAGCGATCAGCGGGGCTGCGGAGAATTCATAATAGAGGTGGTTGAACGCAAGTATCCCAAAGCGATCGTTGGGCCGCAGGCGGTCGAGAGCTTGCAGCAAAGCGCCGCGCGCTTGCGTGATCGAAGTACCTTCCATGGATCCGGAGACGTCAATCAGATAGAGCATTTCGACAGGACCTTGTTCGGTAGGCGCGACGGTCGGTGGAAATGCCGCGAGCAGAAAATTTGTTTCGCCCGATTCGCGGTCAGGAGAGAGAAACAGCGCGGTACTTGGTTGCGTGCTGGCAGCTTGCTGCACTTCCAGGATGAAATCCTTGTTGGGAATGGTTGCGCCGTCGGCCAAGGTGATGTGCTGACGGCCGTCGCCCGTGCGCTGCACGGTAATGGTGTGCGAGATGGACTTGATCGCGCCAAATTCAAAACCGGGATCGAGATCGACGGAGAGCGAAAGATCGTGGCCAGGGCGGCTGGCTGGAATGCGCACTGGCGGAGTGATGCGCGAAGCATCGGCGACGGCATCCGTGTCCAGTGCCCACCCCGTTCCGTTGCGGCCGATGGCTGGTTGCCCGGGGATGTAGCGCGGGCCGACTACCATGGGAAAGGTGAGGCGAATTTTGCCGTCGTCCCACGGCAATGGCTCGACATAGCGCAGGCGCACGTCGGCGTGGTCACCAGGCATGAGATTGGCGACGGATGCGGTGAAAATGTTAGGGCGCTCTTCTTCGACGAGCGCGGCGCGCTGGCCCGCCGATTTGGCTGCTTCGTAAACGCGCTTGGCTTCCTCGCGTTCGCGGATCACGCTGCGAATTACGCGATTGCCAATGCGGATTTCCAGGTCATAAACCGCGGCGTCGTGCGGGAGCGGAAAAACATAAACGGCCTCGAGCGGTTGATCGGTGGAGTTGACGTATTGCTGCGTGACTGTGGCAGCGGCTACCAATCCGCGCACATCGAGAGCCACGTCGGTGTGCACCAGCGGCACGGACTCATATTGGCCCGTCGATGCGGAACGATAGAGCAGACAGCCTTCGCCAACTTGCGAATTACCGTTGCCCGGTTGCGGCGGCGCCAGTGGACCATCTGACTGCGCGGGAGACGCGGCGCTGGCCAAGATTGTAACAAGCACCAGGAACACTAGAGCGATGGGCAGCCAGCTGATCGGTATCCAATCAATGGGCAGACCCGGGACATTTACTGTGGAACCGGGACGAACTGGTTTCTGTGCGAAGAATCTCATGTGTTCCTCCGTTACCGTGCGGCCAAACCGAATGCATGCATTAGCAATGCAGGTGGGACGCCGCACCGGGGGGCAGCGGAGAATTTGCCGCAAGTGCAAGCTGCTGTTGGATTTGGAAAATGGGAGAGCGGAATGCAGATTTGCCGTGCGTGTGGCTCGGCCCACAACTGTGTTGCGGGATTGACGGGCGGAGATTAACCCACACACTTTTGAGAAGCGATCCCGCGCCAGACGGAAATCGCGGGAGGTTGTTAACTGGCCTTGCGGAAAGCGGCGGCGCAGGCTTCGCAGGGGCAGATCATGCGGAGCTGTTCGTAACTATAGATGCCGGTATTGTGGCCGTCGGAGAAATTGATTTGAATGGCGTAGCTGCCAACAGATGTCGCGGACTGCGCGCGAGCTTTCGGCTTGAACATCGGAAAAGCCGACGGAAGCGCCATAGTGGCAGCAGCGTTTGCTGACACGGCATTTGCGAGCTTGGTTTCCGCGGCGTTTTTTTTCTCGCGCTCGTCATTGCAAGTGGCGCACGGGCAAGCGTCGCGCAAATAAGGAAAGTCATAGTGGCTGGCATGACCGTCAGCCCAGGTAATGTCCACACCCGCACCGGTCGATACGTGGATTTTTACCGCCGTCGGTTTCTTGCGCGGATCAAGAGGAGTGGGCATCCATCTATCCGAGTCGGCTCATGAATTCTTTGCGTGACCGTTGCTGCCATTGCAGCAGGCGCCGGGCGGAATGGGATTGCCATGCGGACACGTCGTTGGATGCCCCAAGAATGTGCAGATGCGCTGGTCCAGCTCCGGGCTGATGATATGTTCGAACTTGCAGGCTTGCGTACGCGCTTCGGAATCGTCGATAGCAAAGGTATCTTTGAAAAGGCGTTCCGCGAGACGATGACGGCGCACCACATCGCGTGCGCGCCGCGCGCCCATCGGCGTTAGCTGCGCTTCATCCCGCCGCAATTCCACCAGCGATACTTCAGACATGCGCGTCAGCACGCGCTTGGTGGGCTCATCGGTGATCAACGGAAGCCGACCGGCCGGACCCTCGGCGCGCAGTTGCGAAATGTGCGCGGGCCTGGCTTCCTCGTCACAGATCCAGATTTGTTCGAGGAGGTGATCGAAGTGAATCTGGTCTTCCACGGTGGTAACGCTCGAGGGTTCCGTGCAGCAATCGCCGGAATTCGCCAGCGGGCAATGCAGCGGATGCCCTGGCCCGTGCTGCGCGGTGTCAAACTGCAAATGGCCGTGCGCCAGCTCAATGCGGCGATCGGCCTGACGGGCGATATCCGGATCGTGCGTCACCATCAGAATGGTGTGGCCAGCCTCGTGCAATTCGCGAAAAATTCGCAGCACGATGGTTTCGTTGACTTCGTCAAGATTGCCAGTGGGCTCGTCCGCCAAAATCAATTTCGGCTGATTGATCAGCGCACGCGCGATGGCCACGCGCTGCTGCTCGCCGCCGCTCAGTTTCGCCGGCAAATGTTCCAGCCGGTCGCCGAGGCCCACGCGCCGCAACGCCTCCGTCGCTTGCTGCTCGTCGGTGAAACTATGAAAATATTGCGCCAGCATCACGTTTTCCAACGCGTTGAGATACGGCACCAGGTGAAATTGCTGGAACACGAAGCCAACTTTTTCGGCACGGTAACGCACCAGCTGATTTTCCGTGAGCTTTGAAAGATCCACGCCATCGACGGAAACTTGGCCAGAGGTAAGCGTGTCCAGCCCGCCGAGAATATTAATCAGCGTGGTCTTGCCGGAGCCCGAAGGCCCCATCAGCGCCACCCACTCGCCGGGATCCACGCAGAAGCTGACGCCGCCGAGCGCGCGCAAGTTATCGTATTGCTTGACGAGCGCATCGATCACCACTTGCGGTTGTAGCGTCGCCGGTTGCGCGGCCATTACGCTTCCCCTCGAAACACGGACGCCGGCCGAACACTGGCCAGCCGCCGCAGCGGATACGAACTGGCGATCGCGACAATCATGGTAAGTGCCACAGATATAGGATACACAATGAGCCGGGCCCGCGCCGCCATGCCAAACACCGCTTCGCCAAGCCAAACCGAGAGCGCAATACCAATCGCCGCGCCAAGCAATCCGCCCGCCAACCCGAGCAGCGCCGCTTCCGCCAGAAACAATCGCAGCACCCGCCGCCTGGCCCCGCCAATCGCTTTCATCAATCCCACATCATTGCGCCGCTCCATCGCCACGTTGGTCATCGCCGCCATCACACACAACGCCGTAAGCGCCAGCACCAGCACCACCGTCGCCGTCAGCAACCCGCTGATTTTCGAATAGATTTTTCCCTGCGCTTCGCTGAACGGCCGGATGCCGTGAACATCAAGATCAGGAAATTTCGCCTGGAGGGCGGCGATATAGCGTTCGACAGATTGCGGCGTCCCCGGAACCCGCACATCGATCGTGCTGATGCGCCCGGGAAACCCAAGCAGAGCTTGCGTCGCGGGAAGCTCGAAGAAAATCTCCCCATCTCCCGGACCGCCGAAATTCCTGATCTCGGACACCGTGCAGAAGTCTTCGCGCGTTCCGGCGCGTAATGTAAATCGCGAGCCAACTCCGAGGTGTAATTGCCTGGCCAGACGCTGCCCCACCTGACAGGTGCGCACATTCAGCGCGCTCAAATCACGTTCAGCGACCACTGACGACGGAGAAAACTTCTCGACACCGCCGGCGATATAGTCTTTGCCCACAGCGACGGCAAATCCAATGACGACAGCTTTCGTCGATTTTGTGGCCTCGCTGGCACCCCGCTCTTTGAGAACTCCAGCATCGACGATGCCATAAAGCAGTTCCGCTTTTGTGACTGCTACGCCGTCGTTAAACGCTGGCAACTGATTGAAAAGCATTTCGTCCAGAGAGTTCGAGGCTGCCGTGGTGTTGCGGGGAGCGAGCACGGCGTTCGCGCCGAAAGCGCTGAATTCCGTGCCAAGGCGGCGCTTGGCATCGATCTCGAGATTGAGCAGCGCGGCAGTAATTGCCGCGCCCGCCGCTAACGCCAGCAACACCACAAAAAGCCGTCCGCGGTTCGAGGTCAACTGTCGCCGCACGATCCGCCAAAACATTGCGCGGTTCGGAGTCCGAGAAATTGCGGAGGCGTTGGACATAACTATTCGCCTCGCAGGATCGGCGCGGGCTGAAACCGCGCAGCGCGGCGCAACGGAATCGCGCTACCCAGCATCGTCACGCCCGCCGCCAATCCCAAAATCATCACAAACACCAGCAACGACGGCTCTGGCGCGGCGCCAAATATCTTCTCGCCGACGACGCGCGCCAACACGATGCCTAGCGCATAGCCAATCCCGCCGCCGACCACTGCCAGCAACAATTGTTCGGCCGCCAGTAAAAATCCCACCGAACCGCGCCCCGCGCCAATTGCCTTCATCAAGGCAATCTCCGACCGCCGCTCAATCACACTGGCCGCTGACGACGCCCCCACCGCCAAAGCCGACGCCAGCAGCGCGGCCAACGTAACCAGCCACAACAAAGTCCGAACGTGCGTCAAAATGCTGCCTTCGCCTTCCGCAACGCGCCGAATCACGCGCACGTCGCTCCCCGGCAGCGCCTGCTGAATCGAATACGCAATCGATGAAACGTACGGGCTGCACGACCACCGCTCAAATTCATCCGCACTCATCGATTTCGGATCGCGTCGCGCAAAATTGTCCTCCGGCTTCGTCAACGCGGAAACGTAAAGCTTTCGGTACTGGGCGGTTTTTCCAGAAAGTTGCTGCGCGATCGAAAGTGGCCCGATGATCTCCTCATCTTCCGCACCACCGGTCTCTAATACGCCGACAACCGAAAGGCCATCGGACGACTCTTCAGCACCATCACCAGTTTTAAATACCATTAGATAGCTGCCGACAGAAATACCGAGTTCTCTCGCAAGCTTGGTCCCTACCACACATTCGCGTTTATTGTCGTCAAACCAGCGGCCTGTTACGTTCCACCAAGGATTTGTTTTCGCAATCCCGGTAACAAAGCTGGAGCCATCAGGCGCAAGAACGGATTGCTGCACCCAGGTGCCAAGAAATCGAACAGTGTGAGTGGGGATGTACGACGATGTTTCAGGAACGGACGCTGGATTTCCTACGGTTAGGAACGTTTCGAGCGAAGGCGCAAAACCAATAATGTTGTTGTGCCAATAAATCGATTTCAACTTCGGCAAATCCGCCACCGGCAAATACGCCCCGGAGTTCGCCGGGCGGTAATCCACGCCCCCAATCTCCAATGGCAACGAATCGGCCTGCGGAGTAATCACCAGATTCGCGCCCAAACTACGAAATTCCTGCGCCAGGCGATCTCCGACATCCAGCGAAACACTCAGAGCCGCCGTCGCAATGGCCATGCCGAGCGCCAGCGCCGCACCCGTCAGAAGTTTGCGGCGCGGGCGGCGTGTAAACGAATCGGCAACCAGTCGTAGAAACATTTCATTTACTTCGGAATTTCTTTAGCCGCCAGCGTCAGCGAAGAAGTATCCAGCACCAAGTCCGCGCCATCCACATGCGCCGGCACTCCAATCGGATTGCACCCGCCGCTTTCGCCAATCGTCGGCACATAAATCGCCGACCCACAATGCCGGCAGACCACATTTTGCCCATCCTGCCGGTAACCTTCCGCTCCACAAATCCGGCAAGCATCGAGCGCCGTGCCCCAACCACTCGGCTTCTTAATAATCATGAAACGCAGCGACTGCCCACCGATCTGCGCCGTAAACAAATGCAGATTGCCGTCTCGCACTTCGCTCACCGGCACGCGAATTTCACCGTTCGCAATCGCCACGACACGCGCCGAAAGCGGCGCCGAGTTCGCCCGCGCATAAATAAAATCCGCGGTTAGCACCAAGATCACAGCCAGCGACGCAATCGCCGCCGCGGCCATCCACCCGCGCTGCCGGCGACTCTGCGCTTCGAGCAACCGCTTCTCCGCTTCACCGGTAGCTTCTTTCACGACTCTGCTGTGCGACGCTGTCTGCCATTCGCGAAACACCAGCAGCGCCGCCGCCCCAAAAATAAACACAAAAAAGAACAGCTCGTTCCGCACAATCGGCCCGATAATGGCCATCTCGTGCTTGCTCGACGGGATCCAGCGCGCCTCGCTCAATTCGTGCAAGCCCGTCAGCGCCAGCTGAAACGCCACCAGCATCAGAATCACGCTGGTAACCGCGAAAAACCGATGCAACGGCACGCGCAACGTGCCCTTAAAGAACAGCAACCCCACCGCCACGGCGGCCCCAATCCCCGCAAGTGTTCCGATCCACGTCTGCAATCCCTCGCTCGAAAGCTCCACCGCCCGCAAAATCAGCGCCAGCTCCGCCCCTTCGCGCACCACCATGAGAAAAACAAAAAGAAAAATGCCCCACCCCGCTGCGTTTCCGGCCCGCGCCGCATACGCCTCCACTTTTTGCTCGATATCTTTCTTCAAATGCCGCGCAACGCGGTTCATCCAAACGATCATCGTAACTACGAAGAACGCCGCCACGAGGAGCAGCACGCCTTCAAAGCCGTCTTCGCTGACTTGCCATCGCTCCAACGCGATGGCAACGGCCAGGCTCAGGGCAGTCGCCGCCGCAACGCCATACCAGGCAAACTTCGCCAGGTGTTGACGTCCAGTGCGCGACAAATAGACAAGAATGATGCCCACGACCAGCGCGGCTTCCACGCCTTCACGGAGAGCGATTAAAAATGCTGATAGCACAAACCACTCCAGTTGCGAATCAGTTGCAACTACTTTTTAAGTTTACCCCTTATAGCGACTTACGTCAACCGGACCATTCTAGTCCGCGTTCACTCTTTAAGGCTACGGTAGAATGATTCGTTTGGCAAACCTTCCAATGAGCGAGCAAGAAATCTGCGCCATGGGCACCAGCCGCCGCAAGCGGCCGCGCGTTACGACTCGCGGCAAATCCGCGACATGCGCGTTCCGTGATCGGGCCATGGCGTTGCTCGCAGCGGCGATCTTCTGGGGATTCTTGGGCTCGCACGCCGCGTTCGCGCGATTCGCCGCTCCCCAGGATCCCGGCACGGAAGTCGATACGCGCTCCAGTCAAGAAATCGCCGCCGAACGTCGCGCCCGCCAGGCCGCCAATCGCGGAGACAAAGCTGACGCTTCCGGGAATCTCGAAGAAGCCTGGAAGGATTATCAAGAGGCCATCGCCGACGCGCCCTTGGACAAAACCATCCTCGAGCGCGGCGCCTTCCTCCGTTCCAAGCTGCTGCGCCGCCATGCTGAAGCCGCGGAGCGTTACGCGCTGAACGGCCTGCTCGAAAAAGCCACTGGAGAATTAAATCAAGCCCTGCTCATCGCTCCGGGAGACACGGTCATCGCCCAGCGCCTTGCCGAGATGCAATCCATGAACGACGAACTGCCGGCGCAACCCACGGAGATCGTGGGCCTGCCAAAGCTCAAACTTTCTCCGGGAAACAAGAATTTCAATCTTCGCGGCGACACGAAGTCTGTCTACGAGCAAGCCGCGCAGCAATTCGGAATCAAAGCCGCATTCGATCCGGACCTCGTCGCGCGTCCCGTCAAACTCCGCGCTGACGACATGAACTTCAAGACCGTTATGTCTTTACTGGGCACCGAAACTGGCACGTTCTACCGCCCGCTCGATCCCTCGCTCATTTACGTCGCCGCAAATACCGCCGAAAAACGCAAACAATTCGCGGTGGAAGCGGAGCAAACTTTTCCCCTTCCGCAGTCCGTAGCGCCGGAAGAGTCCACAGAATTACTGCGCATCCTCCGCGAGATGACCGGCGCGACCCATATCGAACTCGACACTAAAAGCCATTCCATTACCATGCGCGATGCCCCAGAACGCCTGCAGCTGGCGAAAGAAATCATCGGACAGGTGGAACGTTCGCGCGGCGAAATTCTTCTGGATGTCGAATTGCTGGAAGTCGATAAAGGTACTGCGCGTCAGTTGGGAATCACTCCGCCGTTCCCGGTTACCGCCACTCCGATAACACCCATGGAGATCACTGCGCTCAAAGGAGCCACCACCGTGGCCAGCGCGCTTACCGAACTCTCCTCCATCCTTAGCGGGCAGGGAATTTCCAATCTCACATCCTTCATTCCCATCGGCGGCGGCTACAGCACGCTGCTGTTGACGCTTGGTTCCGTCGCCGCGGATTTTTCCGATTCATTGTCGCTCTTGCGCAGCGGCCGCGAAGTGGTGATGCGTGCGCAAGACGGCAAACCCGCCACTTTTTTCGTCGGCGATCGCTATCCCATCACTCTTTCCTTGCTCTCCGGAAGCCTCACCGGAGGCGGCGCCGCCGCCAACATCGGCGCGACGGGAATCGCCAATTTCAGCCCAACCAGCTTTCCCCTGACGCAATTTTCCGTCAGCCAAAATCCGTCCGCGCTGGTGGCCAACACGTTTACCAGCGGCACTCAACCCGATCTCGCCGTGGTTTACAACAACCCGGCGGTCGATACCTTTACGATCTTGCAGAATCAGGACAACGGAAATTTCACCACCGTCACGACGGCGCCCATCACTCTCAGCGCGCAGGAAACTGGACAGGTCGCCATCGGCACCGGTGTATTTCGCACCGGCAATAGCACCACCACTTATGCTACGCAGCAGGCCGCCGACGTCGTTCTCGTAAATTCCACATCCAACAATATTTCCATTTTGCTGGGCAATGGCGACGGCACTTTTGTCGAAGCTCCGGGATCTCCGATGACCGTGGGCAAGGACCCCAGCTCCGTCGTCGTCGCGGATTTTAATAATGACGGAGCTCTAGACCTTGCCGTGACCAATAAAGGCGATAATTCCATTTCTCTGTTTGAAGGAAATGGCGACGGCACTTTTACGGAATTCCCGGGTTCGCCATTCAAACTCACCAACACCTCAAGCATCGCGGAAACCGCGCCGGTCGCCATGGTCAGCGGCTTTTTTGGCAATGCCGTGAATCAGAGCAATGAACAGGATCTGGCGATCGTCAACGAAACTTCCGACAACGTCACCATCCTGCTGACCTCCGTCGACAACAATAAGAACGTCACCCTTGTCGAAGCCGCCGGCTCGCCCATCCCGGTTGGCAAAACTCCTGTAGCCATCGCCACTTCAGATTTCAACGGCGACGGCGTCGCCGATCTCGCCGTCGTCAATCAAGCCGATGACACCATTTCGGTCTTGCTCGGAAGCGTCAATGAAAACGGCTCCTTTGTCGCCGCCACCGGTTCGCCCATCTCCGTCGGCGCCACCGCTCCTTCGGGTATCGTTGCCGCTCCATTCACAGGCGGCGCCACAGCGGACCTTGCCGTCACCAACAACGGCTCGGCCACTCTCGCATTCTTTGTCGGCAATGGTGACGGCACTTTTACCGCCGGCGGATTGCTGGCTCAGGGCATTCAGATTGGCGTTCCCGCGGGCCCTTCCGCGATCATCACCTCCGTCCTCAGCACTTCGAATAATGGTTTGCCGGACGTCGCGCTCGTCGCGCAACAATCCGGCGCCGCAAACGGTATGGTCGGCGTTATCCTCGATTCCGCGGCGTTCGCGGAAGCCGCCAGCGGAGTCTCCGGCGAAACTCCTTATCCCGGCTCGGAATATGAAGACTTGGGAATAAAAATCAAGGTCACGCCCACCCTGCATGCCGATCACGAAGTCACGCTGCACTTGGAATTTGAAATTCGCGCGCTCGCCAACGCTGCTGTCAACGGCATCCCCGTGCTGTCCAACCGCACTCTCGATCAAACCGTGCGTTTGAAAGAAGATGAGCCGAGCATCCTCGGAGGATTAACGGATCGCGAAGAAACGCGCTCTATCACCGGTCTGCCCGGCTTTGCGGAAATTCCCGGCCCCCCAGGCTACGCCTTCGGTCTGCACAGCGATACTTTTCAGGACACCGAGCTGCTCTTTGTAGTCACGCCGCGGCGCTTACGCACTGCGGATCACAAATCGCGCACCGTTTACGCGGGCCGCGGTGAGCCAGGCGGTCCATCCGGTACCGGCGGCCAGCAACAAATTCCACCGCAGCAGGAACCCGTTCGCCAGCAGCCCGCTGAACCGGCGCCACAACCCGTGCAACCCGCACCGCAGCCACCGCCGCAACAGCAACAGCCTCCAACGCAACCTCAGCCGCAGCCACCGTTGCCCGTGCCGCCCGACAATCCGCCAAACCACTAAACCATTCGTGCGCAAGCGTAGCCCGGAGCCGCCCTGCGGTTTTCACGCGGAAATTACAAGAAATCCTCACTTCGCGCTGATTGAGAATTTGGGAAACCTACGGCCTGCTCAACGCGCTTCCGTCAGCGCGTACCCCGCCAGCTTCTCCAGTATCGCCACCGGCGAACGTTCCGGCTCGACCATCGCCTGCCGCGAAATAATGAACGTCTGTTCCAGCGCATACTGCCCTTCCAAAACCGCATGGCTCACGCAATCCGTAAATACGATCCACGTCGCATTCGGCGGAAATTCCCACCGCACCTTCGGCGCGCTCTGCTGAAATTCTGCGTCTTCTTTCATCGCATTATGGCATTCGTGCATAAATTCATCGTATGGCGAACGCTGCGCGCCGGGAAGATGCACAACGCGCGCCAAAGTTCGCAGCATCCGCCGCGCCGTATTTTTGCCGGGCGGCGGAGGCAAGCCCAGCGATTTTGCGAATCGCGGCGCGATCGCCGCAAATGGCGGCGCGGTGACCCACACGCGATTTTGCGTGGGATTAATGTTTGTGAATAGCCGCAAGATGCGGTCCCCATTCGTCGGCCGCGTGGGAAATGCGTCCACGTGCGGCAAGTCGTTGCGTGCGTGCACTCTCGCCGAGCGCCCGCGCTCTTCCACCGGCCGGTAGCTCGCATAATCCAACTTCCATTTGCCCGCGTACGGCGGCAAAATCTCCGCCAAACATTTCTCTGCATTTTGCGAATAATGTTTCAGAATCACCCGCAGCCGCTCTGCTTCCGCCGATTCCGAGTTATCGAGCCCCGTGACGCGGTCTTCCGCTGGCCGGTACGCCACATTTTTGTGGAACGCCGCGCTGCTCTGCTTCTGCCCGAGCAGTACTTCGCGATCCTCCGCGGAAATCACAAACGGCGTCTGCGCAAAATAAAGGATGTGAGCGGCCTCCAGCTCTCCGCAAAGCCGCAGACCGTTCCCCGCCGCCATCGGCAGCTCGACCTCAACCCTCCGCGTTTCCGTCTCCGCCATATGGGAACCGTTCCAACAACTGCAATGTCTTCAAAACTATAGCCATCGCTCAACACCAGAGCAAGCGCCGCCCCTTCTCTGTCAATCCGCCCCTCGGATTTCGCTTGGTTACATCCAGGAACTCTCGACTACCTACGCCAGCGGCTCAAACACCACGATTGGTTGGTACGTCCGAGGGACCACCGCTTCAGCGATGGCGATTAATTTTTGTTGGCCGAAAACGCGCAGTCGCGGCGGTTTCGGTTCGCCGCCGTCCAGTTGCACGGTGGCGCCTGGCGGCAGATCCGTGCGGCCCGGCTGCAACTGCGAAACCGAAATGTTGAATTTAGATCCGTGCCGCACGCGCTTTTCAATTACTGGCAAAACATCGATGCGCGGAAAATTCGGCAACAGATGTTCGAGCGCGATCAAGCAAGACGGGAATCTCCCGGCTTTTTGCGCTTCCGCCAATTCTTCGAGCTTGATGGCTTGTTCGATGGAAAATTCGCCAACCGCGGTGCGTTTAATTTCCGCAAGATGCGCGCCACATCCCGCTTGCTGCCCCATTTCGTGCGCCAGCGAACGAATATACGTTCCCGAAGAACACTCGATCACAAAGCGCGCCAGATTTCCTTCGATGCCCGTCAGCCGATATTCGTACAGTTCCACTTCCACGGCTTTCAGTTCGACGGGTTCTTTCTTGCGCGCCAGTTCGTACGCGGGGCGCCCGCGAATTTTCTTGGCTGAGAAAGCCGGCGGCATCTGCGCAAAGCGGCCGATTTTTTCCGACGCGAATTTTTCCAGCACGGCTTCATCGAGCGGCACAGGCGTATCCGGCCCCTGGGCTTCCCCGTCGGAATCGTAGGAATCCGTTGCGAACCCAAAGCGGAATGCCGCCGTATACCGTTTCCGGCGGCCATTGTAAAACTGCACCAACCGCGTGGCGCGGCCGAGCAGCAACACCAGAACGCCAGTCGCCAATGGATCGAGCGTGCCCAAATGTCCGATCTGCCGCATACCCGCCAGGTGGCGCACCGCGTCCACCACGTCGTGCGATGTTTTGCCTTGCGGCTTGTCGATGACGAGCGCTCCGTCAAAAGTAGCGGCTTGCGGTTCGCGTGGCATAGGGTTAGCAATTCACAGAACGCACTGAAAAGCGGATTCCTCGCTTCGCTCGGAATGGACCATTCTTGTTTTTGGCGCGAACGGAAAATTTCACGGAGCGGATGGCTTGTCCTTCTTCATGTCCCGGAGCAGTTGCTCGATCCGCTCGGTGTATTCCTGCGAGTGATCGAGAATAAAATGCAGCTCGGGAAGCCTGCGCAGCTGCAGCCGTTCGATAATCTCGCTGCGGATGTAGCCGGAAGCGTGCTCCAGCGCCTTGATCGCATCGCGCTGTTCCTTGGCATTTCCATCGCGCATATTGACGAACACGCGGGCATGTTTCATGTCGGATTGCACGCGCACTTCGCTGATCAGCACGTTGCCTTCGAGCCGCGGATCTTTCAATTCACCCGCAAGCATGGCGTTGATTTCGTGAGCGATCTCTTCGCCCACGCGTTCGTGGCGGTGATTGGCTGGACTCATCGGCTTCCCCGACTTTTGTAACCGCTCATCATAAAGTAAGTTCGATGCCTCAAGTCGCAAAAACGAAACGCAGTGACCCCACCGGTCGAAGCACTTTCGATCCTCCGTGCCAGCGATTCGGCCGCTAAATGATTTCAAAATTCTGGTTGATCAGAGTTGAGCCGAGAATCCGGTCGGCTTCGTCCAGCACCTTGTTGAGCATTTCCCTCACGTGCTTTTCTTCATTGGAGAGTGTCACGACACCGACCACCGAGCGCTGCCACACGTCGTGATGTTCCAACTCCGCGACCGCTACGTTGAATTCGCGCCGCAGCCTGTCTTTCAGGCTGCGCAATACCTGGCGCTTGTCTTTCAGCGATTGCGCATCGGCGATATGCAGTTCGAGAGTGAGCAATCCCACCGGCATGAGGTACGTCGCACAACCGCTCCCAGCTGGCCTTTTCCGCGGCTCCCACGATTGGTGGTGCGCCGAGAATTCCGCGGCTACGCCAAACTTCCCGGCTGCGTCTTGGTTACCTGAAACGCTTCGAGCGTGTCGCCGACCATTACGTCGTTAAAGTTGGAAATGCCCACGCCGCACTCAAACCCCGTGCGCACTTCGCTGGCGTCGTCCTTGAAGCGTTTCAACGAACTGAGCTTCGAGGAATGGATCACCGCGCCGTCGCGCAAAACTTTTATGACCGCGTCGCGTTTCAGCACGCCGTCGGTAACGTAGCAACCGGCAATTGTGCCAATGCCCTTGACCTTGAACGTGTTGCGAACTTCCGCGCGGCCCAGATACGTCTCCGTGACGATGGGATCCAGCAACCCTTCCATCGCTTTCTTAATCTCGTCGGAGACTTCGTAAATAATGTTGTACGTCCGGATGTCCACGTGTTCCTGATGCGCCAGATCCGCGGCTTTGCGGTCCGGGCGCACGCCAAACGCGATCACAATGGCGCCGGATGCAGAAGCGAGCACCACGTCGCTTTCCTTCACCGGGCCAACGCCCGAACCGATAATTTTCAGTTTCACCTGATCCGTCGAAAGCCGCGGGAGCATTTCGCTCAGCACTTCCACCGATCCTTGTACGTCGGCCTTAATCACCAGGTTCAGTTCTTTGACATCGCCGGCCTTCAGTTGCTCGTGCAACTGATCCAGCGTGATGCGCGCTCCGCTCGAGCGCGCCATCTGGGCATCGCGCTGTTTGCCTTGGCGATAATCCACGATATGCCGCGCCTTCGCTTCGTCAGTGACCTGGAAATGGTCGCCAACCTCAGGGATGCCCTGCAAGCCAAGGACTTCCACCGGAGTAGACGGAGGTGCATCGATAATCGGCCGTCCGCGATCGTCAAACATGGCCCGCACTTTTCCGAAAACTGAGCCGCAAATAAAGAAATCGCCGGCATTCAGCGTGCCGTTTTGAATGAGAACCGTTGCAACCGGACCGCGGCCCTTGTCCACGCGAGATTCGAGAACCGTGCCCGTCGCCGGCGCATCCGGATTGGCGCGCAATTCGCGCAAATCCGCGACCAGCAAAACCATTTCCAGTAATTTATCTATGCCCGTCTTTTTCTTCGCGGAAACTTCCACAAATTCAGTGTCGCCGCCCCATTCCGACGGCACGAGGTTCAGATCGGACAACTGGCGTTTCACACGTTCCGGCTCCGAGCCCGGCGCGTCGATTTTGTTGATCGCCACGATAATGGGAACTTTTGCCGCACGCGCATGATCGATGGCTTCCTTGGTTTGCGGCATGACGCCGTCGTCGGCGGCCACCACGAGAATCACAATGTCCGTGACCTTGGCGCCGCGCGCGCGCATGCGCGTGAACGCTTCGTGACCCGGCGTATCAATGAACACCACGCTGCGCTCGCCAACGGAAACCTTGTATGCACCGATGTGCTGGGTGATACCGCCTGCTTCGCCGTCCGCAACATCCGCGGAGCGAATGGCGTCCAGCAAACTGGTTTTGCCATGGTCCACGTGACCCATCACCGTAACCACCGGCGGGCGTGGCTTGAGACTTTCCTTGGTCTCTTCCTTGGCAACTTCGAGAACCATCTCTTCTTCGAGCGAAACCACGCTCACCACGCCGCTGAATGCTTCGGCAAGCGTTGTCGCCGTGGGAACATCGAGCGCCTGGTTGATGCTGGCGAACACCCCACGATCGAGCAAAGTTTTCAGCAATTCCTTGGCACGCACGTCCAGCTTTTCCGCCAGTTCGCGAATGGTGATGCCTTCGGTAATGGCCACGTCCCGCGGAGCACGCGGCTCCGGAGGAGCTACGACCGCCGCAGCCGAACGCCGGTCGCCAAATCCAGGGCGCTGCCGCGTTGGATGTAGCTTGCGCTCGCCTTCCTGCTCGCGTTTATCGAGGCCCGGGCGCTGCCGCGAAGTCGGCTTGCGCGTATACAGCGGCTTGCCAGGTTCGGCTTTCGATGGAGCTTTCGCATCCGGCATCGGCGGAAGCATCCCCGGTCGGCCGGGCGCCCGCGGTCCGGGTCGCGTTCCCGTAGGCAGCGCGCCGCGACGTTGCTCAAAGGGACGACTGGGAGGCCCAGCCGCTCCACCGGGACCAGTCGGGCGCGGAGAATAGGTGCGGCCTGTGCCGCCTGGACCGCCGCCAGATTGTTGCGGGCGCATCGGCTGCCCGGGTCGCGGACCACTTGGACGAGAACCAGGAGTAGTGCCCGGCACGGGGCCACGATTGCCAGACGGCAAAGGTCCACGATTTCCGGTGGGTAGAGGCGGACGCGCTGGCGCAGCAGGACGCGCTCCAGCAGCTCCAGGCGCCGCTGCCGCCGGCCGTGCACCAACCGATTGCACGCCCGGGCGGACCGGTTGTGAGCCAGGCCGCAAAGGAGCTTGCGCTCCCGGCCGAATAGTAGGCTGCGCAGGAGCCGCGGGCGCGGGACGCACGGGCGTGGGTGCCGTCGCTGTCGTCGACGCTTGTGGCGCTGCGCCGGGCCCCGTCGTCGGGCGCACCGACCGCAATGGAGCACCGGGCGGCGTTGCCGACGCCGTTTGCGGCGCGCCAGAGGAACTGGGCGCAGGCGGTGAAGGCGGCTTGGGCGCGGCGTGCGGAGTAGCCGTCGTGGCGGGAGCATGCGCCGCGGGAGCGGAGGGCGCGTGTGGAGCAGCGGCCGGCGCGACTGCTGGGCTCGCACTAGCAACGGGAGCCGGCGATGTTGGCGCGGGCCGCGGCGCGGAACTTGGCGGAACCGAAGGCGGCACGCTCACAGACGATGGCGCGCTGGCGGGAGGAGCAGCGACGGGAGCGGCGGGCCGCATGCGCGCAGCTTTCGCCGCGGCGTCTTTTGCTTCTTGCGCGGCGTGTGCGGAGGCGTCAGCCGCCGCTTCAGCATCCGATTGGCCCTGCAGGTTCTTGCGAACCTTCTCGGCAACATCAGCGGGAATAGAACTAGAGTGCGTCTTTTTTTCTGTGACGCCGTAGCCAGGCAGCAGGTCGATGATCGCTTTGGCCTTGACCTCGAGCTCGCGAGCCAATTCGTTGATGCGTACTTGATTTACGTCGTTCATTTAATCCTAAAGACCGGCCAGCGGTCATTCGTTCGGTGTTGCTGTTGCGTTTCCCGTTCCGCGTCCAGTCTGCGCCAGCCGCGGGCCGGTTTGCTGCTTTCCATTTCGTCCATCGCGGCAGCCATCGGGCAAGCCACCCTCGGTGGGGAGATCATTCGACCGCGCCGGAGGCGCCCCCGTGCTAGGGCTCCTGGTGTTCCGTATGGTCGGTCTGCTCGGCTGGCTTCTCAGCGGCAGTTTCCGCCGCAGCCTCGGAAGAATTTTCATCCGCTGGCGTCGCAGAAACATTTCCGGCCCGGTCATCCGCGGTTTCGCTGGACGCTGCCGTCTCGGTGCCTTCAGAAGCTTCACCGGTATCGCCGTCAACTGCGGAATTTTCGCCACTCTCGCCTTGCGCAGATTCGTTCTCTGCGTTCCCACCGTCGCCAGCAACTTCAGCGATGGCTTCATCGGGAGACGCTGAGGCTTCCGCACCCTCGGCGAGTTCGTCGGTATTTTCGACGCCTTCACCTGCCGCAGCTGCGGCTTCTCCGCCGCCCTCGTAAAAGCGATTCACGGCCTGATAAATCTTGTCGACCATTTTTTCGCCGATTCCCGGAATTTCCATGAGCTGTTCGGGGGTCATGCCGGCGAGTTGCTCGACGTTGGTGATTCCAGCAGCTTCGACCTTTTCAATGGTCTTCGGTCCGACGCCAGCCAAAGCAGTCAACGGAGTGGTAGGCGCGGTCAGCGCGGTCATCTGCTCTTCGATTTCGCGGCGCTTCTCCTCTTCGCTCTTGATGTCAATGTCCCAGCCGATGAGTTTGCTGGCCAGGCGCACGTTCTGGCCTTTTTTGCCAATCGCCAGGGAGAGTTGTGAATCCTCAACGATCACTTCGAGTTTGCGCGATTCCGGATCGACGATTTGCACGCGCGTAACTTTCGCCGGACTCAGCGCCTTTTGCGCAAATGCCACCGTTTCTTCGCTGTACGGAATGATGTCGATTTTTTCGCCACGCAGTTCGCGGATGATCGACTGCACGCGCATGCCCTTCATGCCCACGCAAGCGCCGACCGGGTCGACATCCTTGTCGCGGCTGGCCACGGCCACTTTGGTGCGTTCCCCCGCTTCGCGGGCTGCGAAGCGGATTTGCACCGTGCCGTCGTAAATTTCCGGAACTTCCATTTCAAACAGACGCTGCACCAGGCTGGCATCCGCGCGTGAAACGATCACTTGCGGACCTTTCGCGGCACGATCCACCATCTTGATGACCACGCGTAAACGCTCGCCAATATTGTAGGTTTCCAGCTTCGATTGCTCGCGCTTCGGCAATCGCGCCTCGGTGCGGCCCATGTCCACGATGAGATCCGGGCCTTCTGCGCGCTTGACCACCACGGTGACTAGTTCGCCGACGCGGCCATGGTACTCGTTAAAAATCGTGTCCCGCTCCGCTTCGCGCACCTTCTGCAGAATCACTTGCTTGGCAGTTTGCGCGGCGATGCGGCCGAGCACGTCGGTGGGCTTGTTGGTCAGAATTTCCGTGCCGATTTCGGCGGCAGGATTCTTTTTCTTGGCGTCCGCCAGGCTAATCTCTTTTTGCGGGTCGGCAACTTCCTCGACCACCGTAATCACGGAGAAAACGTCGACTTGTCCGGTCTCGGAATTAAATTTCCCGCGCAGATCCTCTTCGGTCTTGTAATATTTGCGGGCCGCGACAACCATCGCGTCCTCAATCGCCGACACCACCACCGCAGGCTCAATGTGCTTCTCGCGGCTGAGCATTTCAATCTGTTGATAGAGCAAATTCGCCATGTTGCGTTCCCGAATCTCCGAAGTTCAAGTGCGTCAAGTCAACCGCGTCGCAAAATTTCCATCTAAAAGTACGTGGCTAAAATCCGTGTTAAAACTCCACCACCAGATTCGCTTTGCGAATCATGTGCAGGGGAATTTCCACCACGCGTTCTTCCTTGCCCTTTAGCTTCAGGCGGACATTGCCATCGGCAAATCCCGCCAGGCGCCCTTCAAAAAACTTGCTTTGGCCGATCGGCTCGCTGGTGGTGATTTTAGCGAGGCGCCCCGCAAAGCGCGTAAAGTGCTCCGGCTTGCTCAGGGCGCGGTCCATGCCCGGCGAGCTGACTTCCAGCGTGTAACCCGCCGCGCCGGGGATCAAATCCTCGACGTCCAGGATCACGCTGAGCTGCTGGCTGACGCGCTCGCAATCCGAATGGCTGACCCTGGCGTAAGGTGAACTCGCCGCGGCACCGCGTGCCTCCGAGCCAGTCCCCCCGCCTTCCAGCGTAACTCCATTGCTATCTTCTGTTTCGCCGGCACCCGCGGTTTGCTGGGCGGCCGCTGGCACACGATCGATGTACACTCGAAGAAACCGTTCCCTGCCGACCTTCCATTCGACATCAACAATTTCCAGGCCTTCCGAACGAGCCACCCGTTCGGCGGCGTCCCGGATTTTTTCCAAAATCACGCGGAGACTCCCCTACCCTTTCCAGTCCGGCGTGCACTGCAACCGGCGGCAACAAAAAAGTGGGCTCGCGCCCACTCACCGTGCGACCCGCTTCAGAGCGAAAATAGAGTATATTCCGGGGACACGACAAAAGCAACATACGGTGGGCCACAGGGACGGCCGGCCATCCTTGATGCCGAAGAGTCAGAAGAGGCATATACTAGCTGTCCAGATACGCCGAAGGCTCCTCCGGAGTCGCGGCAGGCGAGCCAAGTTCCGTCCGTCCCAAGGGGTCTGTCATGCAGAACATCTATAGAAGTGGTGTCTTAGCTTTGCTCTTCGCTTGCGACTGCCTACTCATGGCTCCGTTCACGCCACTTGCTCGTGCGCAAGGCGATGGAGCCACAAATCCAACGTCGATCATCAATCCGAGCGGTGGAGGAGAATTTTTTAATGCCGTGCAGACGGCTGCCGGCTCGAACGTTTTTGTTGCGGTGCGCGAGGCTTCTGGCATTCCGGTCGAGCACACGCCGGTGGTCAAGCTGACTTGCCCGCTGAGCAACCTCAGCCTTTCGCGGCCGGCCGCAGACGACGGTCCCATGGCGCATTTTTTCAGCGTTCCTGCGGGCGATTGTCGAGTCGAAGTGAGCGCACTTGGTTATAAAGCAGTGAAGGAGAGCGTCGAAGTTTTGCAGTCGGTCACCCATCGCAACCAAATGGTGTTCGTCTATCTGCATCCGGAAGGGGAGGCGATGAGCGGCGGACGGCCGGTGGTCGTGCCCCCAAACGCCGTGAAAGAGATCGATAAGGGCATGGCGGCGATGCAGAAAAAGAAAAACGCGGATGCCATGAAACATCTGACGAAAGCCTCGCTATTGGCGCCGACAAATCCGGATGTGGCTTACCTGCTGGGCATGCTCGCGCTTGATAGCCACGACATTTCAGCGGCGGGACAGCATTTTCAAACCGCGGTGAGTTATGCACCGACGCACGAACGCGCTTTGCTGGGCCTCGGCTACGTGCAGGTAGACACCAATCAATGGGCGCCTGCTGTACAAACGCTCGAAAAGGCCGTGCAAATAAATAATAATTCCGCACGCGCGCATTTGCTGCTGGCGAATGCCTACGCGCAGCTGCAGAATTTTCCGAAGGCGCAGGAACATGCGCAGCGCGCAGAAGAGTTTGACCGCGCCAACGCCGCTCCCGCCAGGGTGTTGCTCGGCGAAGTGTTGGCGGCGGAAGGCAACAAGGACGGCGCGAAGCTGGAATTTGACGGTGTGATGCGCGACTTTCCGAATGCCCCCAGCGCCACCCTGGCGAAAGAGGGGTTGCAGCATCTCGCACAGCCTTCCGTGAATTTGGTTTCGACAGCCTCAGCGGGCGGCGGAACGTCCTCGGGAACGATCTCCAGTTCGCGCGCCACGCTGCTGCCTTCCATGGAAGCCGCGGCGGTAACCGCTTGGGCGCCGCCCAACGTGGACAACGCGGCTCCCGGAGTGGCATCGGATGTGGCGTGTTCCGCGGATGAAGTGGTGGAGCGGACTGGCCAGAGCGTGAACCGGCAACTGGAAAACCTCGAAAAGTTTCTAGCTACCGAACATATCCAGCACGAGGAAATCAACTCGAAGGGCGAAGTCACCGAGATTCGCGATAAGAATTTTCAGTATATGGTGTTCACCGAGCACGCCAAAGACGGCTTGGTGTTTCTGGATGAGCGGCGGGACGGCGGCGCGAATACCGATGCGTTTCCGACCTCGCTGGCGACCGTGGGACTGGTGAGCCTCGGTGTGGATGTGTTTCATCCGGGATTTGCCAAGGCTTTGAAATTCAATTGCGAAGGTCTCGGCCAATGGCGCGGAAAAGCCGCGTGGATCCTGCACTTTGAACAAAATCAGGGAATGAAATCTTATCTGCGGCTGTGGGAGACCAAAACCAAGACCGTGGAGGTTCCCCTAAAGGGCCGCGTGTGGGTGGCCGCCGGAAGCTACAACGTGCTGCATGTGGAATCGGATTTGCGCGAACCGATGAAAGACCTGGAGCTAACGCGCGATCACTTGTCCATTGATTATGGGCCGGTCACCTTCAGCAATGGAACTTCCGAGTTGTGGCTGCCGTGGTACGCAGATATGTATCTCGAATTGCACGGCAAGCGCTACCATCATAGCCATACGTTGACGAATTTCAGTTTGTTCTCCGTCGAGACCAACAACACAATCGGCGCGCCGAAGAATGTGCCGCCGCCGGATGACGAGCCGGAACCGCCGAAGAAGCCGTAGGGAATTCGCCGGCGCTGGTTCTGTTCGCCGCCGGATCGCCAGTTTCAGCAAGACGCAAAAAAACCCCGCGTATGGAACGCGGGGCTTTTTTTGTTTCGAGTAACGCTTAGTTTTGCGAATTACTGCGGCTTGGCCGGCGGCGGGGTGGTGCCTGCCGCAGGCTTGCTGGCCGGAGCAGTGGCCGCGGGGCGCGTGGCCGCGGGCTTGACGGAAGCGGTGCCACCCTTGATGGGATAAGCCTGATCGTACAGGCGAATGATGTCCTGGGTGATATCGATTTGCGTGGACTTGTAGAGCACCGGCGAATTCTGCGCCGAAGAATCAAACACCACCACGAAACCGTTCTCGCGCGAGTAGCGGTCCAATACATCGATCATCTTGCGGCCGATGCGGTCCACGACGTCCGCTTGCGCGGCGTTGACGTCTTCCTGATATTCATCCTGCTTGCGTTGCAATTGGCGGGTGAACACTTCGCCCTGGCGTTGCAGGCGTGTGGCTTCTTCCTGGCTTAACTTGTCGCCGCCGGCCGAGAGGCGCTGACGAATATCACTGATCTGCTTGTTGAGTCCTTCCAGTTCGGATTGCCGCGAAGCGAACTGCGATTGCAGTTCCGCGGAAGCTTGCTTCCCTTCCGCGGTGGCGACGATGGCTTGGCGCACATCGACGATGCCGACTTTTCCGGAAGCCGAGGCGCCCGGCGCACCCGCTCCTTGCGCGTGCATTGCTGCGGTGCCGAGCAGCGAGACAGCAAGCAGCGCGGCGGTACGAATTACAAATCTGCGATTCACTTTGTTCTCCTTAAGTTTGGGTGACCGCAGTGCGGCCAACCTGCGCCAAATCCAATTTGGCTAGAAACTCGTGACTCACCGGCGCGCCCGCATACAGAAGGCCGAACGGGGCCTTTACAAACCTCATACTATAGCCGAGAGGCTGCGCCAGCTGCAATGACAAACTCTTTCTTGCGGGCCCAGAAACCGGCCGAACGGGGCCGCTATCCCTTGTTCGCCGGCTTTGCGCCCCGCGCTAATTCGCCCGCGGCATCCGCGATTTCGCTACAAAAAACCCTGGTCATCCATCAATGCGGCATCGGGAAGAGCAACACGCGATTGTTGGCTTGGTCGGCTATCACCCCTAAGTTTGCGAAGGGTTCGATCGCCGCGGAAAAGAGCGAAACGCCGCCGATACCCAGCGTCGCTTGGGTCTGGAACGTCAGTGAATCGATGATGCTAATGGTGTTGCTCGCGGAATTCACAGTGAGAATCGAAGCGGTCTGCGGATTGTAGGCCACCGCATAGGGATTGATTCCCACTTGCACGGTGGTGCTCGAGCTCGTATCGGGATCGAAAGCGAATAGCGCGTTCGCTTCGCTCTCTGTTGCATAAAAACGGGTGGGATTGGAGAGGGGGTCGAAAATAATGCCCGTCGGAATCGAGCCCACGGACAACACTGCGGAACTCACTTTAGCAGGAGCGACCAGGCTAAGATCGATGGGATCCAAAACTCCCGACGCCGGCGTTGCACTTATGTTGAGGGCAGTTACCACCGCGAGTCCGGTGGCATTACTGCCGCGGTCTGGATCAATGGCCACCGCGATGGGTTCCTCGTCGGTGGCAACGGTCAGCGGGGCCAACGTGCCTACCGGCGAGGCTTGCAGCGGCGTCAAATCAATGACCGTAGCCGTGTTGCTTCCGGTATTGGCGATCACCGCGAGCCCGGTCTCCTGTTCGATGGCGACGCCTTCGGGGTTCGTTCCGACCGTGACGTCCGTGGTCGCGCCCACCGCGCGCGCCCCCGTGGTCAGATCGAGAATCGACGCCGTGCCATCCTTGTAGTTGCTGACGACCGCGTATCCGAAGCGCGGAATCGTGGCGACCCCGGTCGGAACATTGCCCGTGGCGATCGTTGAGAGAGAGGCAAAGGTGTTGTCTGGGTTGAGGCTGATAACGGCGACTTGCGCGCAGCCCGTTTCGGTTACCACGGCGTAATTCCTTCCGGTGCCTTTCAAGTCGTTAGCAATGGCCACTCCGCCAGGGGCGGCGTTCCCGGCAGTGCACCCGGGGACGGGTATGGCTTCGACTACGCGGAAGTCCATCACGTTGGAGGTAGTGCCGTCAGAGTTCGCCACATTTAGACCAAAATTATGCGGTCCGGTAAGGATGTTTTGCGAACCATTGGTAGCGGGGATGGTGACGTCCAGTTCATTGGGTTTAGAGCTCGAATAGGCGACATCGGATGGAGGCAAAGGAACACCGTCGAGCCGAACCGACGAGCTGCTGTTGAAACCACTCCCGAAAATCTGAACGCCGCTAATGGACGCCACGGGATGCTGTGAATTGATCAGCACTGATTGCGAGAGCAGCGCCGGGCTGGCGACGCCGCTCGTGTCGACCGGCGGCGTGGAGAGTGTTTCGATTTCGAGCGGCTTGATATGCCCGAGATAGAGAGGAGTGACGGTGCCGCTGCCGGAATTGACGGCCAGCGCCAAATTCAGGATCGGATCGACAGCAATCGCACCGTTCAGAGCAACGGTGATGGCGGAACCGCCCGCAGGCGTAAAGGAAACGCTGCTCGAAGCCATCTGGCCAGTAGGCACGATGGTTACGCGGTTATTCGCCGAAGGATCCAAGAGTGAAATCTGGTTGTTGGCGAGAGTGCTCTTGTCATAGCGCAACGACACCACCGTATTTGTAAACGGCTGATAGGCCACAGAAGCGATGCCGACTTCCGGCGCGCAGGCCTGCGCTGGCGTTACGATGGCCAGGTTTTGGTCATTACAAAGCGTCATCGAAGATACCGTCTCGTCCAGAGAGTTGATGAACGTAATCTGCGGACCGCCAGTGCTGATGCCGCTGCCGTTAGGATCAGCGAGCACCGCGCTGTGCGAAATCGGATTGATGTCGATGCCCTGAATAAAGGGATTGATGGAGTACGTAATGGCATTGGTTCCGAAGTTGAGATATCCCTGCATTCCCGCCACGCTGGTGCTGATATCGTTGCTCGGGCCGGTCTGCACGTAACTGAACTGCGAGCTGCTAATGACCTGGTACACCGGGAACGCGCCATTAAAGCTCGAGCCACCCGGTTTTCCAGGAGGCAATCCGCTAATCAGCACGGTGGGCGTCGTGCCGGGAACGATATTGTGCGGCGTGTTGGCGGCCATGGTCACAGTGACCACATTGCTGACTCGTTCGGCGGACGCGATCGCCAGCGGCCCTTGCGAAGGATTCGATAGATTCACGGCCGTTAGTGTCCCCGCAGTGCCGCCGGGTGTGACGTATGCCAAATGGGCGCCAGGTTCAAACGCAATTTCCGGATTCGTGCCGGTATTCAGTGTCGCCAAGGCCACCGGGCAATAGGAGGAGCCGTCGCTCGGCGCAAATGATGGCAGACAGATACTGGGACTTTGCGACTGGTCGAGATTGATGACGAAACCGGCGTTAGTCGAAGCAAACGCCACCAGCGCGCGGTGCGTGAACGGATCAATGCCCACTGAATACGGGTTGGGCGAAGGATTCGCTGCAGTGGTGACACCAGAAGGCGGAATGAGGTTGTTTAGCGGAATGGTTTCCAGCAACGTGCCGCCGGGAACTGTAAGAATCGCAAGCGTCTGCGCCTGGTAATTTACTACCGCCGCAATGGCCTGGGATGTGGTGCATACGCCGGCGCTGCCTTTTGTGCAGCCGTTGCGATCGATGGCCACGCCGGTGGGCAAATTGCCTGCCGCCGGACTGCCCGTGGGAAATGCGCCGGCTAACGTTGGCGTCGGCGTGTTCAGGTTGATGTACTGCACCATGTTCGTGCCAGCCTCGGTGACCGCGGCGTAACCGAGGATGGGATCCACCGCGATGGCGCTGGGCATGGTGCTGGCGCCCAGGTTGAGCGGAGCAGGGGGCGCACAGCTCGAGCACAATTGAAACGCCGTATTTCCGTTTGAGTCAGTAACACAAGCGGGCTTCCCCGCTTCTGCCGTGCATGGCTTGAAAACGTTTCCGCTGGTGTCGTAGGGCAGAGCCGGCACGTTGCTTGTATTTGCGTAATCCGGCAGGACCGCAACGTTGCTGTACACCGTCTTGGGGGTGGTGGCGTCCGCTTCGTTCGTGATGCTCAGAGGCACGAGCCCGGTAAGATTGCCGGTCGACGTGAGTTGTCCGATCAAGCGTCGTGGATCGCTGTTCGCGGCCGGCGTCGGAAGCGCAAGCGCCGTGCCGTTGAAATCGAATTCGACAAAGGGCGCTCCAGACGGACCGTAGTAACCACCATCGGTGGAGATATTTTGATTCGCCGCCCCTTCTTCGATATTCCCTGGATTTGAAGCTACCAGTGCGGGACGCACCGGTACAACGTTCAGCGAGAACGAAGCGGGATTGGGTTTGCCGTCATTGCCGACGACGCTGGGCGTAATCGTCACGCTATAGGTTCCCGGAACCGCCAGTTGCGCTGCCGTCAACCGCAAGCGGGCCCCGGTCGAGACGGGCCCCGTCGTCGCTCCATAGGTCGAAGGCGTGAAGAATATCTTTAGGGCATTCGAGCCCGCATCGATGGACGTCGTGGTCGTCGGTGCATTCGGCGGCGCACTAGGGGTGAACGTAAGGGTTACACCGATCTGTGAGGTCAGATTTATGGCATTCAGGAAAACGTCGTATTGCGCCGCTCCTTGCGGAACCACCGTGGGCCAAAGGCTGTTGAAGGTGATAGGTCCGCCGGTAACCAGCGTAATCGTTGCCAGTGCCACGCGAGAGGTATCCTGCTTGGCGATGGCATAGAGCGTGGCAGTCGTGTTGGTGGGCAGCGTCGACGGCGCGAGGTAGGTCGCGTTGCCGTTGGTGTCCACGGTGAACGTGCCGCACCCCGGGCTGCACTGCGGGGTGGTCAATGTATAAGTGTTCGCGATGTTTGGAGTGCCGCCAGAATTCACCGTCGAATTGGTCAGTCCCCACGTAACGTCGCCTTGCGTCGTGTCCGTCGTAAGCGTCGCAGTGAATAGCTTGGACTCCTTCAGCGCCAAGGTCGCCGCGGACGGATTCACAGTAACCAGAATGCCGGAATCCAGCATCAGCGTAACGGTGTTGGATTTGCTCTTGTCGGCATCGGCGGTGGCCTTGATGATGATCATCAAATTGGGATAAGTCGTCTGGCTGGGAAGTTGCGCTGGTGCGGTGTAAATTTCGGTTGTGCCGGTTACGTTGGAGAATGTGCCGATAGCGGGCTCAGCGCCGGTGCAATCCACGGGGTTGGAGGTCTTGGTCGTGGTGCCGGTGACGGTCGTGGTGGTATAGGTGCACGTGAAAGCCACGTTGAGGTCCGGCGCGCCTCCCGTCGTGGCCGCGACGGGACCCGTCACCGTGGCAGTAATGGTGTCCGCTTGCGTAACGACTACAGTGCCGCCAAGCGAATCCACTACCGCGACGGTGACCACGTTCGCGCCACTGCCGCCTCCGCAGCCGCTCAACCACAAACACGTGGCCGCCGCCAAACTTCCCAACATCAGCCTCAGCTTTGCTATCGATTTCGTATGCACGCTATCCCCCACGCTGTCCCCAAAGTTACGCAGCCTACCAACGCTTTTTCGTCTGCGGCCGCTCTGCGGGTTTACCCACATTCGGCCATTGTTTCCCGCGTGCGATTCCCTCAAATGATCGCGCGCGCCTTGCGAACTTCGAAATGCGCACCCTGCCGCGCCACGGCAATCTCTGCCCTAGAACGTGCGGCTCACCGTAAACCGGAACGTGCGTAACGGCTCAAAATAGTTCAAGCTGCCCGGATTGTTGACGAAAAACTTGAGCGATGGATCCACCACAAAATTGTATTCCGGCGCCGGCAGCGTGCTTTTTAGATACGCTCTTTCGCTGGGATCGATGAAGTCCTGGGGCGCAAAGATCTGCTCATGCAACCGGTTGACGTTATATGCGTAGTAGATGCGGAACGGCGCTTGAATAATAGGCAGCTGCACCACGAATTCGATGCCTGTCGAAGCGCGCGGCCGGAAGTTCGTGCCGCTGGCAATGGTCAGGTGCTGTGTAAGGCGCGGATCGGCCGTCACAGTCGCCAATGGAAACGTCGTCTGCAGGTTTGCCAAGCCCGTGGGATCCAGTTTTAGTCCGCTGGAATTTACGATACCAACCGTTCCGGCATCGATAAACAGCGCCGCCTGTACGGGCCCGGCAATGGGAATGCGATATTCAAAGTTGCCCAGCGTTTGGAAATCGCCGCCGGGAAACGAAATGCTGTAGGCCAGGATCGGCACATTAAAGGTGACCAGCGTCGGACCACCACCCGCCGATAGCGTCCGGTTGGAGAAATAGCTAAAGGACTGCGAGGAAGCCGTGGGTATAAAGATGACCGGCGAAACCGAACGAATGTCGAATCCGCGAATGTCATTCTCTCCGCCCATATAGAACCGACTGTACGGAGGCACATCCTTGCCGCCGTAACCGGTGATAAACGCCGTCGCGAAGTGCACGCCGATTACGTTTCGTTTGTGATACGTAGGCCGAAACATCTTGAAATCGAACGCGTTGGAAATCGAATTTACGTTGCCTCCCAAGCCGGAGAACGACATGGAATAAAAATAGCTTTTCCCGATCGTGGGGTTTTGCGGGTTGTTGATGGTGTTGCGCGTGATCGAGGGCGTGACGGTGCTGGAAACGATGCCATCGAGCGCGCTCGGTCCCGCAACGCTGCGGAATTGCAGGGCCGTAAACAGCAAGCTGGACGTGGAGTTGAAGGCTTCGATGTTCGTGCGCGTGAGGCCATACGTCAGTCCAATGCGCGTAAAGGAAAGTTTGCGCAGCGGGTAGCTGGCGAACGCCGTAAAACCAGTGCTGTTCTGGCTATAATTCTGTACGAATTCCGGATTGATGCTGACCGACTGCCCGGTCACCTGCGCAAGCTGTTTGGCCTGATTGAAATTGTATTTGCTCGAGAAGATCGTAAAGCCGGTTGAGATGGGCTTGTCAAAGAGGTAAGGTTCCGTAAAGCCGAACGTGAAGCTGCGTTGCAAGTCGCCAAATTGCGCGGAAAGCGTAAGTGTTTCGCCGAGGCCTAGGAAATTGTTGGTCTGGTAGGTCAGGCCGATAAAGGTTCCCGCCAACCCGCTGACACCACCCTGCAAACCGATGGACTGTTTGCCTTTTTCTTTTAGCTTCAGCGTCAGATCGACGGTGCCGTCCTTGGTGTTGCGCTTGATTTCCGCGGCCTTGTCGGCTTCAATGCGCTCAAAGTAATTGAGCTGGTTGAGCCGCAGGATGCTGATTTCCCAGAGGCGTTTGTTGAAGAGCTGGCCTTCGTCAATCAGCAATTCGCGGCGAATCACCTTGTCGCGCGTGGTGGTGTTTCCGCTAAAGTCGATGCGCCGCACATAATATTGTTTCTGTTCGTCGAATTTCAGCGTCATGTTGATAATTTTGTTGGCGTCGTCGACATCTTCTTCCGGTTCCGGCGTGAAGTCGATAAAACCAAACTCACCGTAAGCCGAGGTGTAATTCTTGAGCGCCTTGCGCACCTTGTCCGCGGAAAAAATTTCGCCCTTCTTGAGCGGCCACAGCCCTTTCAAGGCTTCGACCTTCAGCGACAGCGCTTTGTCCGGGTCCGCGCTGACAATTTTCAGCGTGCCCATGCGGTACTGTGCGCCCTCGTCGATGTGAATGGTGATGTTTACGGCTTTGCCCGCAGACTTGCCCGCAAAGGGCAGCGGCACTCCCAGCTTGTAGCCTTCGGTGTCCACATTCTCGATGGTTGGACCGCCGGGAGCCACGATCACTTTGAAGTAGCCATTGTCTTGATACAGGCCGCGCACGCCAACTTCCAGATCTTCTTCCAGTTTGTCTTTGTCGTAAGTCTTGGAAAAAACGTTGATTTCCGTGATGTATAAAGGAATCGCGTATGGCCGGTCGTGGCGCATGGAGCGCAGCAGTTTGCGGTTGCTGAACGCGTGATTGCCGGTGAAAATGATCTTACCGACTTTGACTTTCGGGCCCTCTTCAATTTTGAAGACGAGGATCACGGCGTTGCTCGAGGCGATGCGCTCGTATTGCGGAGTCACTTTCGCGTACTGGTGCCCGTGCTCGCCGAGCAATTCCTGCAGCACCACTTCCGCTTTTTTGATTTTGGTGGGATCAAACTGGCTTTCGACGGTGAGTCCTACTTTTCTTTCCTTGAAACGATCCAGAATGTCGGACTCGGAAATCGAGTGAATGCCGTCGTAGCGGATGCGGCGGATTACCGGGCGCTCCGTGACTTCGAAGATGATGATCTTGCCGTTGGCGCGGTCCGGTGAATCTTCGACGCGCAACTTCACGTCCTCAAAAAATTGCGTGTTCCACAAAGCTTGAAAGTCGCGGCGTAGTGTTTCTTCGTTGTAAACGTCACCTTGCCGGCTGAAAATACGCGCTTTCAAGGTGTCGCTGCGGATGCGGCGGTTGCCGACGAAATCGATACGATCGATGACGAAGCGCTGCTGGCTGGCGTCTTGCGAATTGGCGGGAGCAGATTGCGCGGTATCTGGCGTTACCACCGTGCGGCCGTCGGAAGCGACGCTGGCGGTTAAATTCACGCCAGCGGATGTATCCAGCAAGCCGTTTGTGGAATCCAAGGAAGCGAGTGCCACCTGAGGCCCGGCGACTGCGGCGCCGAACGCCGGTTGTTTGCGGGCCCATGCAGGCGAAAGAATCGACAGCAGAGTGAAAAACGCTGCGAACTTCGCCGCCCTGGACGCTGGAATCCCGGGTAATACACAAAATTTGCTTTTAGCGGTCCATGAGGTCGTCATGGCCGCGCTTCCAAACCCAAATTGTGCCTTCTTCCGCCGGTCCCGGAATGGTCCGGCCGTGCGCGGTCCCCGTTTAAATTGAGGATCCCCGTGTTGGTTTCAGATTCCCTAGTGAACGACCGGGGTTGCCTCAACCACCGGTCGAAATGCCAAGCCCTCTTCCCCGACATAAATCTGCAGCGTCGCTGGCCTTTGAATGCCCCCTTGAATCAAGGCCTCGGAGAGTGGATCTTCCACGTACTTCTGTAAAGCCCTGCGCAAAGGACGCGCGCCGTAATTGCGGTCCGCGCAGGTTTTTTCGAGGATCCACTGCCGGGCTTCCGGCGAAACCACCACTTGCACCTGGCGGTGAATCAACGTGTCGTTCATTTGTCCCACTAGCAGATCGATGATGCGTAACAGGTCTTCATCGGCTAACGGATTAAAGATAATAACCTCATCGAGGCGATTTAGGAACTCCGGATTGAAGGCGCGCTTTACTTCGTTCATCACCAGGTCTTCCACGGATTTGGCACCCGCTTCTTCGCCGCCAGACTGGAAACCGAGCGAGGTGCGCTTTTGCAGGTGCCGCGCGCCGAGGTTCGAAGTCATGATGATGATGGTGTTGCGGAAATCCACGGTATTCCCGAGGCCATCCGTTAATTGGCCGTCTTCAAAAACTTGCAGCAAAATATTGAAAACATCGGGATGGGCCTTCTCGATTTCGTCCAGAAGAATCACGGAGTACGGCGTGCGGCGCACGCGTTCCGTCAACTGACCGCCCTCTTCGTAGCCCACATAGCCTGGAGGCGCGCCGATCAGCTTCGAGACCGAGTGCTTCTCCATGAATTCAGACATGTCGAAACGCACCAGCGACTTTTCTGACCCGAAGAGAAACTCCGCGAGGCGGCGAGCCACTTCTGTTTTGCCGACGCCGGTGGGCCCAAGAAAAAAGAAGCAGCCGACGGGACGCGCCGGGGATTTCAACCCAGCGCGACTGCGGCGAATGGCCCGCGCCAGTGCGGTGATGGCTCGGTCCTGGCTGATCACGCGCTTGTGCAGCTCTGGCTCGATGCGCAGCAACTTTTGCTGCTCGTCTTCCTTGATGGAGCTGACTTGAATGCCCGTCCAGCGGGAGACCACGTCTTCAATATCTTCGCGCGTGACGATGCCCGTCGAAGCGTCGTCCAGCTTGTAGCGCTCGCGCAAACCGCGCAAGTTTTCTTTTTCTTTGCGCTCTTCTTCGGAATAAAAACGTGCTTTATCGAATTCGTGGTTGGCGATAGCCGTCTCCATGCGGTGCGTGATGAATTTCACGCGCTTCTGCACTTCGCCGACCTCGTCGGGAACTGTCGCTTGCCGTAATTTGACGCGCGCGCCGGCCTCGTCGATCAGGTCGATGGCCTTGTCCGGCAGAAAACGGTCTGGAATGTAGCGGTTCGAGAGGTACACCGAGTAGCGCAGCGCTTCTTCCGTGTAGCTGACGGCGTGGAATTTTTCATAGCGTTCCCGCACGCCTTGAATCACCAGCACCGCTTCTTCTTCGTTGGGCGCGGGAACTTTTACGGATTGGAAACGACGTTCGAGCGAGCGGTCTTTCTCGACCGACTTGCGATATTCACCGGGAGTGGTGGCGCCAATGCATTGAATTTCGCCGCGCGACAGCGCGGGCTTCAGAATGTTGGCGGCGTCTAGTGAACCTTCCGCCGAGCCGGCCCCCACCAACGTGTGCAGCTCGTCGATGAACACGATGGAGTTTTGGCTCTCCATCAATTCCTTCATGATCGTCTTCAGGCGTTCTTCAAATTGTCCGCGATATTTGGTGCCCGCGACAATCAGCGAAAGATCCAGCGACAGAATCCGCTTGTCCGCGAGAAACGGAGGAACATCGCCATCGGAGATGCGCTGCGCCAACCCTTCCACAATCGCCGTTTTGCCAACACCCGGCTCGCCGATCAGCACTGGATTATTTTTGGTGCGGCGGCAAAGAATCTGAATGACGCGTTCCACTTCTCCATCGCGTCCGACCAGCGGGTCCAGCGACCCTTCCTGCGCCGCTTGCGTCAAATCCCGGCTGAATTCCGCCAGCAGCGAAGTTTCCTTGGGACGTTGTGCGGCGGTTTTCTCACCCGTCGTTCGCCCCAGCTCTTCGCGCAGCGTCGTCAAGCGCAACCCACGCTCCATCAAGATTTCCGCGCCAAAACATTTTTCCTCGCGCAAAATCCCCAGCAGCAAATGCTCCGTGCCCACGTGCTTGTGGCCAAGCCGCTCCGCCTCTTCCGCCGCCATATTAAGGATGCGCTTGCATTCCTGGCTCAGCGGCACTTCCACGGAAGTGGAGATGCGCTCGCGGATGGTGATGCGCGCTTCAATCTCTTTGCGAATGCTCTCGATCGAGCCTTGCTGCCGGAGGAAACGATTGGCCAGCGCCTTGTCCTCGCGCATCAAGCCGAGCAACAGATGCTCCGTCTCGATGTACGGGCTGCCATACTGGCTGGCTTCGTACCTGGCAAAAAAAATGACGCGCCGCGCTTTTTCTGTATACCGTTCGAACACGATTAGCTCGCTTCTCCCCCGAGGGATCCCTTCGCGAAATCTGCGGTTTCGCGAGTCTTCAGAACGCCATGTTCCAGCCCCAAAATCCGGTCGCAGCGCGCGGCGAGCTGCAGATTGTGCGTCGCGATCAGCGACGTCAATTGATGCGCGCGATGCAGCCGTTCCAGCAACTCAAACACAGCCCAAGCATTCTGCTCGTCCAAATCTCCGGTAGGTTCATCTGCCAGCAGCACGCGCGGCCCAGTGACGAGCGCCCGGGCGATCGCAACACGCTGCTGTTCCCCCCCGGAAAGTTCCCCTGCGCGGTGGTCGGCCCGGTCTTCAAGACCAACCTCCGCGAGCCACTTCCGCGCCAAGAGCAGCGCCGAAGTAAAATCTCCGTCGCGCGACGACCCAGTGCGCAACAGTAACGGCATGGCCACGTTCTCCGCCGCCGTAAAATCCGGCAACAGCTGATGACGCTGCCACAAAAAACCTATCGCGCGATTGCGAAATTCCGCCAGCGCTTCTTCATTTTTTGTTTCGATTGCGTTCGTGTCGAAGTATATAGCACCGCTCGTTGGCGTGTCTAGCGCAGCGAGCAGGTGCAGCAAAGTACTTTTACCCGCGCCCGATGGCGCCACGATGGCCACCATCTCATGTTTTTTCAGCGCGATGTTTGCGCCCGCCAAAATTGTCAGCGATTTGGCCCCGGCGCCATAAACTTTTCGCAGTTCGCGGCCTTCGAGCACGGCCATTCCGGCAGCCAGCATCTGCGCGCTATCGGGAAGCGCTTCTTGCTCCGAACTCGCTGGGCTACTACTCATGCGTCTTCAATTCCCTTCGCCGGACCCGCCGGTTTTCCAAAATTTCCTGGCCGTTCCCGGATTTCCTGCCGACGGCACCCCAACTTATCCTTCTCGTCCTACGTCGTTAGATGCGTAAAAGGCGTGCAAAGCAACGCCAGCGCAAAGCCTGTTCTCTGGCCTCTCTAAGCCAAACTGTTTCCCTTTTCCGTCCCTTCCCAGGATGTACCTATTTCGTCCCGTTGGCGCAAACTTGGTAAAGACACTATCTTATTTATTTTAAACAACTTACTGCCATCCATGCCTGCGCCTGATTCTTCTATCGCCTGTGGGCCAGTTCACCACGTCCATTCTCCCTGTTACATCAGCAAATGGCGCGCCAAATCCGGCGTTGCGCGACGGCCCGCGCCCGCAGACGCCGGAGGCACTCTACTCATAACGCAGAATCTCGACCGGCAAGAGTCGCGCCGCCGCCCGCGCCGGCAAGATCGTCGCAACCGTGGCAATTCCCATGGCCACCATCGCGATCCACACCCCGTCCATGGCGCTTGGATGAAACGGCACATAGGGCACCGCATAAACCTGCGGATCGAGCGGTATCAATCGATACGTTCCCGCCACAAACGAAAATAAATAGCCGGTCGAGAGTCCAAGCAAGGTTCCCGTGGCGCCAATGGTGATGCCCTGCCACAGAAAAATCGCGCGAATCTGTTGGCGGCGCACGCCCATGGACATCAACACCGCGATGTCCCGCGCTTTATCGGTCACCGTCATCGAAAGCACCACCAAAATGTTCAAGCCCGCGACAAAGGTAATCAGTCCGATAAAAATCGCGGTGACTAACTTCTCCAGACGCAACGCTCGAAATAGCGCGCGGTTTTGCTCCATCCAGGTGCTCGTCAGAAATCCATCGCCCGCCGCGTGCGCAATTTCCTTTGCGATTTCCTGCGCACGTTGCGGCTCTTGCAAACGAAACTCCAGTACATTCACAACGTCGCCTGCGCCGGAAAGTCCCTGCGCCGCAGGCAATGTCATAAAGCACCAATTTTCGTCGTAATCGTAAAAGCCGGAGTCGAAAACTCCCGTAACGCGAAATCGCCGAGTGCGCGGCATCATTCCAAAGGGCGTCAATCGCCCCTGCGGGCTCAACAGCGTGACGTAATCGCCCGGACCAAGTTTCCACTCACCAGAGAGTTGTTTTCCGATCACCAGCGCGTCGATGCCATCCGCATCCGGCGTGAAATCCAAATTCCCCGCCACCATCCGCCGCAGCGCTTCATCGCTGCGCTCTTCGCGCAGCGGGTCGATCCCCTTCGTCACCACCCCGCGCGCATCCCCGGCAAACGACATCAGCACGGGCTGATACACGGCCGGCGTAACGAATTTTACGCCCGGAATCGCGGCCAATTTGCCGGACATCTCGTCATAATTGTGAATCCCGCCGGAACCCGGCCGCGTTAGCGACACATGCGCCGTAACGCCGAGCAACCGGTCCTGCAGTGTTTCGCGAAAACCCGTATTCATCGACAGCGCAATCACCAGCGTGGCCACGCCCGCCGCCACGCCAATCGTCGAAAACAGCGTCACCAGCCGCAGCACCGCCGGTCGGTACGGCGACCGCAAATACCGCCGTGCCACAAACCATTCAAATCGCATGAGTTTTCAGAATCCTCGCGCCCGTGAGCGCATTAGGCGACTTTGTGAGCGCAGCCCCATATTTGACAATGGTGCTGCGGTCTCGATGTCCTTGGCGAACGATCGTTCTGCCCAGCGGCCAAACATGGGACCAAACTATCACAAGGAATACCTTGGTGGATTCAGAGAATCGGAAACCTCTATTTCGGAGACGGCAAATCACTATCCGTTGCCGCTGAAGCCGCCACCGGCCGCAGCTGCGGAAATAGAATCACATCGCGAATAGACTGCGAATCCGTCAGCAACATCGTCAGTCTATCGATCCCAATCCCCTCGCCCGCCGTTGGAGGCATCCCGTGCGCCAGGGCGCGAATATAATCCACGTCCAGTTGCTTCGGCACTTCATCCCCGCCGCGCGCGATCTGCGCCAAAAATCTCCGCTCCTGCTCTGCCGGGTCGTTCAACTCGGAAAATCCGTTCGCCACTTCCATTCCCGCAATATAAATTTCAAATCGCTCGGTCAGAGAAGGATCTTCCGGCTTGTGCTTCGAAAGCGGCGAAATGTCCGTCGGGAAATCATACAAAATCGTTGGCTGCACCAGTCTCGATTCCGCGAACGTTTCAAACACCAGGCCCGTCCACTCGCCATCGCTCAGCGAACCTTTCGCCGCCGCATATGGCGCCCCGGCCACCTTGGCCCACGCGTTATAGCGTTGCGCAATCGCCTGCGGACCTCCCGCAGCTCTCAGCTCCTCCATCGACGGCGCCGTCCCCGCCGCTTCCGGCCAATACTTCACAATCGCTTCCCGCATCGAAAGCCGCTGCATCTTGCCGAAATCCAGCTCAACTTCGCCATATTTCACGATCGTCGAACCGGTGATATTCTTCGCCAACACCGCAAACAACTGTTCATTCATATCCATCAAATCGCGATAATTGCTATACGCCTCATAAAACTCCAGCATCGTGAATTCCGGATTGTGCTGCGTGGAAATCCCTTCGTTGCGGAAATTCCGGTTAATCTCGTACACCCGGTCAAACCCGCCGACGGTCAGCCGCTTCAAATACAGCTCCGGCGCAATTCTCATATAAAGGTCGATATCTAGGGTGTTGTGATGGGTCACAAAAGGCCGGGCCGTCGCGCCCCCGGACAGCGGGTGCATCATGGGCGTCTCTACCTCTATATATCCGCGCGCATCAAAAAAGCGCCGCAACTCCTGGGTAATCCGCGCACGGGTAACGAAAACTTCCCGCGCCTTCTCGTTGGCGATCAAATCCAGATATCGCTGCCGATAGCGAATCTCGACATCCGCAAGCCCGTGCCATTTTTCCGGCAACGGCAGCAGCGCCTTGGCCAGAAACGTAATCTTCTCCACCCAAATGGATAATTCGCCCGTCTTGGTGCGGAATGGATGCCCGCTGACGCCAATCCAATCGCCCAAATCCAGCAGGTGAAATAACGCAAAACCTTCTTCACCTACCGCATCCTTCCGCACATAAATCTGAAGGCGCGTGCCATTCCCCTGCAGATGCGCAAAACCCGCTTTGCCCATCAGACGGTAGGACACGAGCCGTCCCGCAACCCGCACTTCTTGTTTCTTTTCTTCCAGTTCCGCCGCGGAAGCCGCACCAAATGCCTCCGCAATTTCCGCGGCCGTATGAGTCCAGCGAAATTCCCTCGGGAACGCCTCATGCCCCAAGGCCTGAATCTGCTCGAGTTTTTTCTGCCGTTGCTCAAACTGGTCGCGCGGCTCGAATTGCAAGGATCAAATCCTTTCGAAAAGGGAAAGCACGCGAGTATAGCGGCGCGCGCTGCCTCGGAGCAACCATCGGCGGCGCCAAGCCTGCGCGCCGGGGCGAAGGTATCACTTATCCGTCACCGATAATATTATCGATCATGAGGCCTCAACCCGCTCGCGTCCGCATCGTATCCCGGAGGTACCCAAACCGGCTCGTCCCGGTATTCTCCCGCCTGTAGATGACCAAAGCAGGTCCGCGGAAGCGGCGAAGCGCCTCCGTGCACCCTTGCGCACCCCTCGTCCCCCTTGACACGCACAATTCAAAGATGTTAGAACGTTAATGTTATGAAGTTACTAGAACGTTAGTTTATTTCCTCTTAGCGAACGCGGCGTGAACACCCCGGCACGAACGGTCTCGCTCGCGCCCCACCGGCCAAAGGAGGGTTCGTCATGCGTCTCTCGTTTTTCTCTGCGCAGCCCCAAGTTCCTTCGCCTTCCCGTTTTTCCGAGGAAATTCTCGATTTCCATTGCTTCGTCGAAGCCTGCCTTTGCGAGATTCTCGCGGCCTGCCGGGAAGCTCACGAGGCGCGCCGCTCCGTCCCGGAAGCTTCCGAGGAGTGGCATAAACTTACCGGAGAGATTTTAGCCTACGGCAAGATGACACATGTGTTCTACCAACTCCGCCGACGCCCTTGACTTCGCCCGCTCGGCTTCTATCGATCGAGGTCCGGCATCCTCGTAAATATCTGCCCGTTCCAACCCTTCCATGATATGCTCCCCGCCTGGTCCCGGGAGGCTGCGTGAAACACCTCAACGTTCGCGCAAGAGCTGTGGCTTCCGTGCAAACGGATTGGTATGGCTGGCTGCCCGACGCCAAGCTGCAGGCTTTTCGCGTGTACGCCGGCGAGTTCGAAGCCAGCTACGGCATGCTGAGTGTTTCGCTCGATGAGGCCATCAGTCTCCGTGATCGCGGATCCCTAGCCAAGTCATTCCAGGTCGTTTTTGTTACTCCCGCTCTATGTAAGCGCTTGACCGCCGCCTTGGAAGGTATGCTGTGTTCTCTCGAAGAACACGCCAAGCACTACGGCGTCGTACCCAGCGTAGCGCCTCTCGATGCCGGTAATTTTAACGGCCAGCATGCTCACCACTCGGCGCTGATGAGCTCGCTCCTCAGCCGCATCCTGTTTTCCCGGCGCGCGCAATTTCTCAGCAAAATCGGCACCTTGCGGGAGATGGTCGCCGACCTCGGTAACGAGTTTTGCGCGGCTGCCGAAGACTTGGCAACGCGCGGTTCGGCGATCGAATCCGCCCCTCTATGGTCCGCCATGGACAGCGGGCACTTCGACTTAAATACCTGTCTTCGCGAAGCCATGATCCTGCTGAAATGTTTCTTGCGCGCCCTTCCCGACGATCAGTTGCTCCGCTTCCAAAAAACTGTAGCCAACCAGATGGACCCCGCGAAACCCGCCATTTCTCATCAACTGATCCGCCATAGACGTATGACTCCGATCGCGGGACAATAATTCACTGCCAGTTCTCTGCAGTGCCCGGAACGTTTCCCGGGATGCCCGCTTTTGCCTGTGACTTTTTCGCGTCACTGCGCATCCGCGAGGACAACTCTAAGGAGTAGTCGGTGCATCCGAACCACTAAATGCGCCGCTATTGGACCGTTGGCCCGATCTCGACCAGCAGCTCCGAGCGGGGTGCCTGCCCGGCAGACACCCAAGACGTTGACTGAAGCGGAAGCCATTCGCCTGGCGCAGGCGGGCGACGCTGCGGCCTTTGAGTTTCTTTACGCTCTGCACGGCCGTCGCGTTTACGCGCTTTGTCTTCGGATGGTTCGCGAGCCGTCCGATGCGGAAGACCTGATGCAGGAGGCTTTCCTTCAGCTCTTTCGCAAGATTGGTACGTTCCGGGGGGAGTCCGCGTTTTCTACGTGGTTGCACCGCATGACGGTCAACGTCGTGCTCATGCGCCTGCGCAAGAAGACCCTGCCTGCCACCTCGCTGGACGAGCTGACTGATCCCGAAGACGAGACGGGCGGGCCGCGGAAGGACATTGGCGCCCCAGACTTACGCCTGAGCGGCGCAGTAGACCGGGTCAATCTGCAGCGTTCCATTGATCAGCTGCCTCCCGGTTATCGCACGGTTTTTACGTTGCACGATGTGCAAGGTTACGAGCACAACGAGATTGCGGACATCATGGGCTGCTCGGTAGGCAATTCGAAGTCTCAGTTGCACAAGGCGCGTACCCGTTTGCGGGAGCTGCTCCAGGAAGACTTGCGCCAGCATGCCAGAGACGAACGCAATGCTGCGAAAGCTGAGACGAGCGAGAGTGATTGAGATAGAATCATGAAAATTTTAGGGTGTGCAACGCCGGATTATCGTTCCTTCAGTTGGGCGGAAACGTCCTCAGCGGACGTTTCTTGCAGGGTGATGTGCTATGCAGTGTAACGACCTGGCAGACCTTTTCGAGCGCGATGGCCTCTCGGCTTTGCCGCCCGCCGCGCAGGCGCATCTCGCGGCGTGCCCCCATTGCCGCGAATTTCTCGCTGACCTTAAGGCGATCGTAACCGTCGCTCATGAGTTTCCGGCTGAAGTCGAACCTCCTGCGCGCATCTGGATTTCCCTGCGCTCGCAACTGGTCAGCGAAGGTCTCGTTCGCGAAACAACTCCGCTGCCCTCGCCCCAGCGCTCCGCTTGGTGGCCCAATTGGTCGCCCGGGTTTGCCGGACTTTTTCAGGGCCGCGCCTTGGCCACCGCCGCTGTCGGCCTGCTGATCGCCGCTGCTGCCATCGTCCAGCTCGAACGCCCGTCAGCGACCTCTCCCGCGGCTAGTCCGGCCGGCACCGTCGCGGACGTGGCGCCGGACTCCCTTGACGCTCAGGCTGCCCAAGGTTCTGCGCCCAGAGACGATCTGACCGACTCCGTCGCCGCGGTAAACGAACAGGAACACGAACTGCGATCCGCTCAAACGGTTGGCACGCTCGGATCTTCTCCGGTCGATGATTCCTTGGAAAAAGACCTCGTGACGCTCGATGCCTTCATTGCCGAGTGCGAGCGTCATCTGAAATCCCATCCACGAGATCAACTGGCGCGGGAATATCTCGCCCGCGCCTATCAGCAAAAAGCCGAATTGCTATCCGCGATGCTGGACCGCGGCAGGAGCGTAAACTGACATGAGTCTGCGATTGATCGGGCGCACAATCTGGCCGCTGCTGAGCGCAGGAATACTGCTTTCCGTGGCGCCTGTGCATGCTGCTCCTCTGCACTTTGAAAAACATTTTCCTGTAAAAGGCCGCCCCGTCGTCGTTCTGCAGAACATCGCCAACGGCCGCATTGAAGTGAAGTCGTGGCGCAATCCTGAAGTCGTCATCACCGGAACCCAGGGCTCCAGCAAGATTAATATCGAATCCGAGCAGGTCGGCGATCGCGTCGACGTCACCTCCGAACTCGTCGACGCCTCCGCGCAGGCCACGGAAATGGAAGCCAATTTTCAGCTCACCGTTCCGGAAGAGACCGAGCTCCAGCTGAAAACGCAAACCGGATTAATCTACGTCGAGCAAGTTACCGGCGATATGACGCTGGAAAGCGTCGCTGGCGATGTGCACCTTAAGGAAGTCTCCGGCTACATCATCGTCACGACCAAGAGCGGCTCCCTCGTCTGCACGCAATGCGCCGGTAAACTCAATTTCTCTTCCATCAGCGGCGGTGCGCAACTTCTGCAACCCGCTCTCTCCAACGTCAATCTCTTCACTTTCTCGGGCAACATTCTCTTCGACGGCGACTTTGTCCGCACCGGCCTGTACACCATGAAGAGTGGCAAGGGCCTCGTCGAAGTCCGCTTCTCCGGCGCCGATTCATTCGATCTGAAAGCCCAGACTTCCACGGGCACCGTCGATAATCAGGCCGCCGATTTTCTGAAGCCGGATTCTCACGGCGTGAAGCATCTCGCCAATAAATGGGCCAAGGGCCTCTTCGGGACCGTCGGCCAGGGCCTTGCCAGAGTCGAACTCTCTTCCTACAGTGGTACAATTCGCATCTTGAAGCGCGATTAATTTTTCTGGCGCTTCAACAATCTCTCCGTCTCACGGCGGACCTTTCTCTATGAACTCGCCTCCTTCACTGCCGCCTCGCGGCACTTCTCCGCGCGCGCAAGTTTTATGCCTCGCGGGATTTATGGGTTCTGGCAAAACCACCGTCGGCACGCTCCTCGCGCGCCAACTCGCTTGGCGCTTCGTTGACCTCGACGAGCGCATCGAAGCCGCAGCGCACATCTCCATTGCAGAATTCTTCTCGCGGTTTGGCGAACCCGCCTTTCGCCAACTGGAAGCCGACGAGCTTCGCGCCGCGCTCGGCCGCGCCGCCGAAGACAAAGCCGGCACCGTCCTCGCTCTCGGCGGCGGCACCTACGCGCAACCCGGCTGCCCGGAATTCCTCCGCGCGGCTGGCGTTCCCGTACTCTGGCTCGACTCTCCCGCCAATCTCCTCCTCTCCCGCTGCATGACCATGACCGGCCGCCCGCTCTTCCGCGACGAACAGAGTTTTCGCGCCCTCTACGCCCAGCGCCTGCCCTCTTATCAGCTCGCCGACCATCGCGTCGATAGCTCCGGCGACCCCGCCAGCGTGGTCGCGGAAATTCTGCGCCTCAGCATCTTCGCCGGCGGCGACCGCCAAGCCCATTTGGTAGTAGAGAAACCCCCGTCCTGAAACGTTCCCCGCCTTGCGCAAAACAATGTCATCCTGTCTTTTCGCGAAAGCCTTTAGCCAGAAAAATTTTCCGGATCACCGCGTTGCAAACGGGAGAGTGTCCATGCGCAAGGCGCAGCAGAAAAAAACCATCGCCCTTTGGCTGATCGCCCTCGCGGCCGCGGCACTCGTCACGGCTACTCTCAACGCTACCGCCGCGCAAAAAAAATCCGCCGCTCCCTCCATTTTCGCCGCGGACAAAGGCAAATTCACCATTCAGCTGGACGGCCAAACAGTAGCCCACGAAGATTTCGAAATCTCGCCCTCCGCCGGCGGATGGACCGCCAAAGGCACCACCGAACTCAAAGTGCCGCAAACCACTCCCAGCACCACTTCCGGCACCCTCACCCTGCAGCCCGACGGCGCTCCCATCAGTTACGAATGGACCACGCAAGCCGACAAAACCAACGGTGCGCACATCCTCTTCGCCAACGGCATCGCCAAAGTCACCCTCGAAATGCAGGGCGCGCGCCCCTTCGAACAAGATATGTCCTTTGGCGCCCCGTTGGTTGCCATCCTCGACGACAACCTCTACCACCACTACGCGGTTCTCGCGCGCCTCTACGATTGGACCAAACGCGGCCTGCAAACTTTCCCCGTCCTCGTCCCGCAAGAATTAACTCCCGGCAACATCACCGTCGAAGCCACCGGTCCCGCCTCCATCGGCGGCAGGTCCTACGCCGAAGCCATCCGCGCCACCACCTCCGACCTCGAAGTCCAACTCTTCCTCGACAAGGATCATCGCCTCATGCGCATCGAAGTCCCCGCCGCCAAAGCCTCCATCCTCCGCGACTAATGCTCTTCGCTCCTGATGCTTGGTGTCATCGCGCACAAAAGAAAGCGCTCGATAATCTGCCATCGCAGATCACCGAGCGCCCCTTACCCTCAAATTTTCCCGTTGCTCCGAGCTAAACTATCTCGCGACCGGCCGCTGAAACACCACGCCACCCGGCCTCCGTAGCGGATATCCCTGCGGATGACCATGCGCGTGCTGCATCGCATGTCCATTCGAATGGCCATTCTGCCCGACATGGCTCACGTGGCTCAAATGGCCATTGCCGTTGCCCGTCGCGTTGCCATTCGCCGACGTGGTCTGCGGAAGCCGCGCCGGATTACCGATAGGGCGGAGGTTCGTCGCCGCCGCTCCAACGTGGTCACTGATCGCTTGCAGCCGCTTCAAGATCGACTGCCATTGCTCCCAATCGAGCTGGTGCAAGAATGGCCGCAGCCCCTGGATGAACGGATCCTCGAGCAGCGCTTCCCCGTCGGACTCCGGTATAAAGAACCGGTTCAGCCCCACGCTCAACGCCTCGGAAATCTTCTCCAGCGTTCCGAGCGATGGCGTCATCTGTCCGCTTTCAATGCGCGACAAATAAGACCGCGAGACTTTCGAGCGCGATTGCAGCTGACTCTGCGTCATGCTGCGTGATTCGCGCAACTGGCGAATCCGCTGCCCAATATTCTCGACGGTCTCCTGATTGGCAAACCTTTCAGCGGTGGGCTCAGCGACTGTTTCCTCCGGTGCTTCCGGGGGAGGAATCAGGAACTCCAAACGCTGAGGCAGGGCCCGCACACATCTCCGGCAATTCCCGGTTCGCGTGCGGTATTGGACCAGACCACAAGTCTTGCAGCGAATTACTTCCCGATCCATCTCTAACGAACTGAGTTCTGCTTTTTCTAGTTGTGCCGACACCAGTGCTCCTCGCTGACTGTCTTGGCGTGCGGATAGGTAAGGAACGTTGGAACGTTCGTGCGGGGGAAGGCAGCAACTGGCGCAACAGGAGTATCGTGTGACCGCCATTTTCTGTCAAGTACATTTTTAAAATTTTTTTTACCCCCACGCCTGCTGACTCCGCAGTTACGCTCACTCTTCGCTGTCCTAACGTACAGCTAGCCCAAGAGCTCCACGGCGTCAGCGTCGCCAAGGGCACCCGACCCCTTTTTGACCTCGTCATCCGCCGCGTGCATCCGGCTCACGCCACGCTACTCAAAAACGGATAATGAGCAGCCGCCCCCATCAAAAACAACATCGGAAAGGACAACCAAAACGACGTCCGCGCCGCCAAATAATTCCAACGCATCAGCCGCGCCGCTTCCGCAGGCATCGCTGTTCCCTCCTTCGCGCTTACCCGCGACCATCCAATCAATTTCTTCTGCACCCGCCACACCACACCCCATGTGTTCATCAGCAGCATCCATCCAATCCCCCCGCCCACGCTGATCGCCAGATGCGCGTTCGAAACCTCCGGCCCGCCATTCAACGCCAGCACGAGCCAGGATGCAGCCAGCACCACCGCCGCAATTCCCACCACCCGCACAATCACGTAGTCCCGAAAGCCCTGAGCAGGGAGCTGCAGAAAATAAACCAGTCCATACGCGACCATCCACACCAAAAACCACCACCCAAACCATTTCCCCACCAGCGACATATCCCCAGCCAGCCGCGCATCCGACGCCAAATGAATCGAAAAATATCGCAACCCCACCAGCACCGTCACCAGCGCCGACGACCGGAACCACCCCATCGCTCCCGGCATCACCGCCGACAAAATTTTCACTCGCAACTGTCCATCCGCCTTCTTCATCGCCGGCAGCAACACCAAATTAAAAAAGTACAGCAACCCGATCCAAATAATCCCAAACACCAAATGCAGCCAGCGCAACACAATCATCTCGTTTGCCGCCCCACCCTGCAAAAACGAAAAATGCGGCCGCCACTCCGGAAACACAAGCACAAACATGCAGAAAAACATCACGCACCTCGCTCGTTCCGCACTCGCACGCCGAATCATGGTATCGAAACTGGCGGGCATAAGATGGAGTTTTTCGCGAGCGCAGCGGCCTGCGCGAAACACCTCACAGCACACACAACAGGAACCGGGCTTCCCGCCGCAGGGCTCGGCGCGTCTTGGCTCGTCTACGCGAACGGAAACGCTTCGCGGGAGAGCCGCTCGATCCTTTGCGTCCAGTTAGCTCGCGGGGTCTTCTCCCCCCCCCAACTTCTTTAGAATCATATTGATCTACAAAACGCCCGGGGGCGCCCCTTCTCCACTTGCTACTCCATTCTTTTTGTCATCGTCGCTCTGCTATATTTTCAAGTCTATGCCTGACGCCACTCTGCCTTCCCGCGAAGAAGCCTGGAAACTCGTCTGCGAATTCACGCAATCCGAGTCTCTGCGGAAACACATGCTCGCCGTCGAAACCTGCGTTCGCGCTTACGCCAAAAAATCTGGCGCCGATGAAAATCTTTGGGGGCTCGCCGCGCTGCTCCACGACTTCGACTACGAGAAATTTCCCAACAACGCTCACTCCGCGGACCAGGAACATCCCGCCGAAGGCGCCAGAATTCTTCGCGAACGGGGCTACCCGGAAGAACTCGTCCGCGCCATTCTTTCTCACGCCGACTACTGCAACGTTCCGCGGCAAACTCCGCTCGAGCACACCCTGTTCGCTTGCGATGAACTCGCCGGTTTTCTTGTCGCGTGCACCTACGTTCGCCCTTCGAAAAGCATCCTCGATCTCGAAGTCGAGTCCGTCAAGAAACGGCTCAAGGACAAAGCCTTCGCCCGCGGCGTCAATCGCGACGACGTGCGCAACGGAGCCACCGAACTCGGCGTCCCGCTTGAAGAACACGTGGCCTTCTGCATCACATCATTGCGCGAAAACGCCGACGCCCTGGGCCTCCGAGGCTCGCTATGAATTTACATGCGCGCAAAGAAAAACAGGACGCCAGCGATTTTCGCAGGAGGCTGATTCACGTTAGAATTGAAGAGTATGCTTACGCAAATCGCAGGCTTTGACACCGCCGCCAGCAAGCATCCGCGCCGCAAAACCTACGGCGTGAAAGTCGGGCACGTTCGCGTCGGCGGCGGTGCTCCCATCGTCGTGCAGTCCATGACCAACACGGACACCGCCGACGTCGAGTCCACGCTGCAGCAAACTTTGCAACTCGCGGAAGCTGGTTCAGAACTCGTTCGTTGGACCGTCAACGTCCCGGAAGCTGCCGCCGCGGTTCCCATTATCAAAAAACGCTTACTAGACGCCGGCTGCAACGTTCCCATCATTGGCGATTTTCATTACAACGGACACGTGCTGCTCATCAAATACCCGGACTGCGCAAAAGCGCTCGATAAATATCGCATCAATCCGGGAAATGTCGGCGCCGGGCAGCGACGCGACGAACAATTCTCCACCATCTGCAAAGTTGCCGTGGACAACGGCAAACCCGTGCGCATCGGCGTGAACGGCGGTTCGCTCAATCAGGAATTAGTGATGAGCAAGATGCAGGAAAACACCGACAAAAATCTCGGCTACGAATCGGAAGACATCATCAATCAGTGCATGGTGCTTTCCGCGCTGCAATCCACCGATCTCGCTCTCGAAAGCGGTTTGCGCCACGAGCAGATTATTATTTCCTGCAAAACCTCTCGCCCGCGCGATTTAATTACCGTGTATCGTGACCTCTCCGCAAAAACCGAACAGCCTCTGCATCTTGGACTCACCGAAGCCGGCATGGGCATGAAGGGCCAGATCTGGTCCGCCGCCGCGCTCGGCGTACTGCTCTACGACGGCATTGGCGACACCATCCGCATTTCGCTCACGCCTAAACCGGGCGGAGATCGCCGCGAAGAAGTTTACGCCGCGTGCGAGGTGTTGCAGTCGCTCGCGCTACGCGCGTTTTCTCCGAGCGTCACCGCGTGTCCTGGCTGCGGCCGCACCACCAGCTCCACCTTCCAGGAACTTGCCGAACGCACGCAAGATTACATCCGCGAAATGATGCCCACCTGGAAAACGCAATATGAAGGCGTCGAAAATATGACGCTCGCGGTGATGGGCTGCATCGTCAACGGCCCCGGCGAATCGAAAGCCGCCAGCATCGGCATCAGCTTGCCGGGAACCGGCGAAGCCCCGCGCTGCCCGGTATACATCGACGGAAAAAAAGACGTAACCCTCGAAGGCACCTACGACGAACTCGCCGTCGCGTTCCAGGCACTCGTCGACAATTACGTCGCCACAAAATACCCCCGCAAAACCGCCGAAGTTTCTTCGATCGGTTAACCCAGCGGCAAAAACTTCTCTGGCGGAACGTCGCGAGCGGCAACTGGCGACAGTGAAAAAAACCGCGGGAAAGTTCGTCGGATTCGGGTTCGACGCGTCACCGGCAGCGGCGCAGAAAAACAGCTCCCGCGCTGCGCTCGAGGGTGACATTTGTTCGTCTAGCTTCTAGTTTCAGCTTTGCTTTCTGGTTTAGGTTTTTAGCTTTGGCGCTTCGAGTTGAACGCGGCTTTGGCCGCGCCGGTTGGCGGAAGAGGCGGCGCGGACGGAGTCGCGAGGCTTGCGAGCCGCTCGCGAATGTTGTCGCGGGCGCGCGAATACGCGACAGGATCATCGAGCAACTGGTGCGCCCAGTGCGCGCCGAGTCCAATGCCCTGCACTTCGTGAGCCAGCAAGGTGGAATTTGTTTTTGCTTCGATGTGGCCCGCTTTTTGCGCTTCAAACACCGCGCGTTCGAGAGCGGCCATCCACTCGCGCATGATTGCGGCAATGCGATCGCGTACCAAGCCGCGGCGATCGTCAAATTCAAAAGATGCCGCGGTAAAAAAGCATCCGCCGGCATAAATTTTTCCTTCCACGTGACCGAGCCAGCTATCAATTAAATTCCAGAGGCGCGGCAAACCCTTCGGCGCTTTCAGCGCCGGAAAAGTAATCTGATCGATGAAAATTTGCCGCGCTGTTTCGACGGTCGCGAGTTGCAATTCTTCTTTGGAGCCGAAATGCGCGAACAGTCCACTCTTGCTCATTTTCAGATCGTCGGCGAGGCGCCCAACCGTGAGGCCTTCCAGCCCTTCCACGGAAGCTAAATTCACGGCGCGACGGAGAATGGCTTCGCGGGTGCGCTGGCCGCGAGGCTGGCGGCGTGGCGGCGGGTGCGGCTTGCGGCGGAAGCGAGCGGGGCGTGGCACGGGCGAATTGTAACACAAAATAAATAGTACGAACGTTCGTTTTGTGTTATGCTGCGTTTTCGAAAAACTTCTATGACCATCCGTCGGATCACCGCGCAACGAAATTCCGAGGTGGCGCAGTTTGCATTGCGCGGGCGACCGGCTGTGGAAGCTGGCAACAGACTGCACTGCCACAAAGGGATGTTCGGTTGGCAGGCGGTTATTTTTTTCGCGCGGTTGTTGCGGCGGTCGTGGAGCGCAGCGTCGCAAGCCGCAAAGGGCAGAGCGCGTGGCGCCGCGTTCCAGGCGTGCAATGCCGGAGGGCTGCAATACCGGCGCCCTGCCCTACACGTGCTTGGTGCGGCGCGGCTTATTTTGCAGACTATGGTCACTTTGCTGGCCGTGAGCGGGATTTTTGGATTCGTGGCCATGGCGGGGGCGCAGGAGATTCCGCTCGAGAAGTGTGATGCGCTGCCCGTCGTGGATGTGTTGGTGGCGGGGGAACACACGACGTTGCTGGTGGATACGGCGGCGACGTCGATGCTGAATTTGAAGTCGTTTTCGGCCGGGCGGGACAAGGATATCCGGGTGACGTCGTGGCGCGGGACGCTGGCGACGAGCGCGAAAGAAATCACGCTGGGCGAAGTGGTGATTGGGAGTACGAAGTTGGTGGGCTTGCAATTGCCAGCGATTGATCTTTCCTCGATTGGGGAGGCTTGCGGGCGGAAAATTGACGGGATTTTGGGGGCGGATTTAATTGCGAAATTGGGCGCGACCATCGATTTGAAGAAACAATCGATGCATGTGACCACCGCGGATGAAGAGCGTGCGGTGCGGCTGGCGGCGGAGATGCATCGGGAAATGCATGGATGTCTGGACGCGTTTAATCATTCCGATGAAGCGGAGTTTGGCGAATGCCTGGATCCGAAAATTGTATTGTTCACGATGAATACGGAATTGTATGGCCGGAAGCAGGTGGTGGGATATTTTCGTGACAAATACTTTCATCACACACCTCCAGCGAAATTGGAATTGCACGAGAGCGCGTTTCATGCAGTGGGCGATGCGGTGTGGTACGAGTACGAATTTACGATCTATTCAGCGCTGGGATTGTTGCGCGGGCGCGGCGTGGCCATGTGTCAGAAGTCGGATGGGCGGTGGAGGATGGCGAGCATGCACCACAGCGTGGAGAAATTGGAGCCTGCTGTGGCGGCAAGATAGTTTTCGGTCCGATGATGTATTTATCGCTCCTCGCGTACCGGTCTTAGGCAGCCGTTCCGCGAGCCGGCGGTGCTTTTCCGGCCACATGCGGCGGCGTTTTCTGCGCTGATTCTAAATGCAAGCGGGGTTGCTGCTCGTGGTCTGTTCTGCCGAAACGCGGCAAAGACATCATAATTGTCAGCAATGGGAAACTGGACGACGCATTTGAGAACGAAATAATTCCCCTGGTTGGGAACAGAGCGTTATTCCTCGACTCCGCAGCAACTGGCCCCGATGGTCTCTGTCTTGTTCGCGCTAGACGGCGGCACACGGGTTTTGTCAAGGAAGGCACTCACTCCATCCCGCGCAAAATCCGGCTAAAACCAGCTCTTTTGAGTCTTGACAGCATGATACCTTGTATTGCAAGGTGTTTGCATGAGGGCAGCCGATACCAGGGACCCGGAGACCGTTGACAAATGGGAAGTGCAGCTCCGGAAGGGGTGTCTGGAACTCGCGATCCTGGCGGGGCTGTGGGGTGAGAGACTCTACGGCCTTGAAATCCTGCAGCGGCTCGAGAGCGATTCCGATTTGATCGTATCTGAAGGCACCGTGTATCCGCTGCTCAGTCGCCTGAAGGCGCTGGGGCTGGTGCGCAGTGAGTGGGTCGAGTCAGGCGCCGGACATCCGCGGAAATACTATGAGCTTACTCCTGCCGGAAAGATTCGCGCGACGGAAATGGCCAGGACGTGGGCGCAGTTCTCGTCGAGCATGAGCAAGCTGCTTGCTCCACTCGGAAGGGGGAAGAAGTAGGCCATGGTAGACAGGGACGCGCACCAGAAGATCGAAACGTATTTGGGCACGCTGCGCACGTGTTTGCGCGGAATTAACGAACAAGATGTGCACGAGATCGTCGAAGAACTCCGTAGCCACATCCTCGAAAAGGCTGGTGTGGGCGGCGAGACGACGGCCGGCGAAGTTGACGGAGCACTTGCTTCGCTCGGTAGTCCGGAGGAGTTGGCGTCCGAGTACATGATGGACAACCTGCTGGCTCGGGCAGAGGTGAGCCGCTCACCGGTGCGGATTCTGGGGAGTTTGTTCCGTTGGGCGAGCCTGAGCGCTGCCGGATTTTTTGTATTGCTTTGCGCCACAGTGGGTTACTTCCTGGGAGTCGCTTTCATTCTGACCGCTCTGTTGAAACCATTCCATCCCAACAGTGCTGGACTGTGGGTCTATCGGACCAGCACGGGCGAGCTCGCGAACTCTCTCCGGCTTGGGTTCGGTCGTCCACCCGTGGGCGGCAGCGACGTGCTTGGCTGGTGGATCGTGCCGGTCGGTCTGGCCGTGGGTTTCGCCCTAGTGCTATTAACCTCCTATTTTGCGCTGTGGTGCGCGCGCCACTACCGCAGATCGCGCGTATTGCCCAGAAGCTTGCTGCAGTCGAAACAATTCTTGGCACGATGAAATGCCCGTAAAGAGATCTACGAATCGCGCGAAGTCGGAATTAGCGATGCCGGAATTTATCCACTCACAGCCGCGAAACTCCAACGCGAATTGGCGTCAGAGCAAATGGCTGATGCTCGGAGAGTTTGCTATCGGCGTGCTCATTTGCATTACGCACGTTCGACACTTCAATGTCCTCGGCAAGACTCCATGGCTGCTTCTCCTTGGGTCGATTTCTTTGTGGGTGCGCAAAGTCGGTTGGCGTGGCATTGGACTGACGCGTTATCGGAACTGGAAAATCACGCTGGGTCTGGGCGTCGCGGCTGGCGTCGCGCTGGAAACTTTTGAGCTCTTTGTCAGCCAACCGGTGCTGGTGCAGGTTCTGGGGAAGCAGCCAGACCTTGCAGGTTTTCGCACCTTGACGGGAAACCTCAAGCTAACTCTGATCTTTCTCGCGCTGGCGTGGATTGTTGCGGCTCTGGGAGAGGAGATGGTCTACCGCGGCTACCTGATGAACCGCGTTGCCGACCTTTTGAATCGCACGTCGCGAGCGTGGACCTTCAGCCTGATTATCGTGAATGTCGGATTTGGGCTGGCGCATGCCCAGCAAGGACTGACCGGAGTAATCGACGAGGGACTGATGGGACTCTTACTGGGACTGATGTATCTAGGCACCGGACGCAACCTGTCTGTGCCGATCGTTGCGCATGGAGTCCAGGACTCAATCGACTTTATCCTGATGTTCCTCGGGAAATATCCTGGCATGTAGTGCCCGCCAACGAACGCCTACCGCTTTGGAGCCTTTAACCTAAGGAGCAGGTCAAAATGTACGACGCTAAGGTAGTGGCTTCCCAACCGAAAGATCCCGCGGCGCGTCGGGAATAGTTTTCGTGGGTGTTCCGCATTAAAAACGCGCGCCTAAGGGCCGTGGGAGCGCAGTCCGTCTGGTGTACTGCTTAGTGCCACAGCATCAAGAGCGAAAAATAAGTACTTAAGAATTTGAGATACTTGCAAACAGTCCCCGCGCCATGTGTTGGTTGCCTGGGGCTGAATGGATTCTTATCTCCCTGCCGGTAAACGTTGACGCGAGCAGTCCTTCTGTACGATCGAGATAACCATTGAGGAGACGGGATGCCTGCTTCTGGAGGTCATAAGGGAATCATCCTTGTGGCAGACGACAACGAAGCCAATCGCGAACTGCTCTCTGTTCTGCTGAGCGCAGAGGGCTACCAGGTGGTTTGCGCGGCGGACGGCCAGCAAGCAATCGCCCGGGTAGGTAGCGACGCGATTGATGTCGCGCTGCTCGATGTAGTAATGCCCCGTCCGACCGGTTTCGAAGTTTGCCAGGCCATGAAATCGAATCCGGCAACGCGCTTGATCCCCGTGGTATTACTTACCAGTTTGAACAGCGAATCCGACCGCATCCACGGCATCATGTGCGGCGCTGATGAATTCCTCAACAAGCCCGTTAACAAGATTGAATTACTGGCTCGCGTACATTCCCTGCTGCGTCTGAAGCAATTTACCGATGAACTGGATAACGCCGAAACGGTCTTGTTTAGTCTTGCACTGACGATCGAGGCCAAGGATCCCTACACGGAAGGACACTGCGATCGTCTTTCGAAATATTCGGTTGCGCTGGGGGAGAAACTGGGTTTGTCCCAGGAGCTGCGCGTCGCTCTGCGCCGAGGCGGTCTTATACACGATATCGGTAAGCTGGCCGTGCCGGAGCACATTCTGCTCAAACCCGGACCACTGACTCCGGAAGAACGAAAAATCATGGAGCAGCACACCGTGATAGGCGAAGAAATTTGCACCCCACTCCGATCCTTCCATCATGTGCTGCCGATCATTCGTCACCATCATGAAAAGCAGGACGGCTCCGGGTATCCGGACGGGCTAAAGGGCGCACAAGTTCCACTCACGGCGCGGATCCTGCAAATCACCGACATTTATGACGCGCTTACCACGGACCGCCCCTACCGCAAGGCACTTCCTATGGAAAAAGCCGTGGCCATCATGCGGGAAGAAGTAAAGCGCGGCTGGTGGGACGGGTCTATCTTGGACGAATTCGAGGCCGTCGTTCATGGCTACGAGCCGGTGCAACCGGCGGGGTCCCGAAACTAGTGCCCTCTCGCGAGACTCCGCGGCACCGTGGTGAAAAGATGAAATGGAAAATGGGAAATCGCCTGGTGGTCGCGGGATTCTGTTTAGCAACGGCCATTCTGCTATTCGTCGGATGGCAATCCTATCGGAACACCGGCCGATTCGCTGAAGCCGCTCAATGGCGAGAGCACACATACGAAGTCCTCAATTCACTCTATAACGCAATCGGCGGGCTCACCGATGCAGAAACCGGACAGCGAGGCTATCTCCTCACCGGGGAGGAGGCCTATCTCGAGCCATATCGTGGCGCGATAAAGAATATCCACCAGATGATCGGAGAACTGAAGAGTCTGACTTCCGACAATCCGAATCAGCAGAAACACGTCCAGATTCTGGAGCCACTGATAGAAAAAAAATTGGCAGAACTTCAAATGACGGTCGATCTCCGCAAGAGTGAAGGCTTTGCAGCGGCAAATCGGGCGGTCCGAGAGGGTTCCGGAAAGCAACTGATGGACCAAATCCGCGCCATCGTCGCGGAAATGGCAAATGAAGAAAGGGATCTCCTAAGGCTTCGCACGCATGAGGCCGACGAGAGCGTGGCCAGGTCGGTGCGCAGCATCGTCGCGGGCACCTTCGTGAGCATCTCGCTGCTGGTGCTGTGTTTCGGGCTTCTGCGACGGGAGCTGTCCGAACGTAAGAAGGCGCAAGAAGCGCTGACAGAAAGCGAAAAATGGTTCTCGACCACTCTTGCGAGCATCGGTGACGCTGTTATCGCCACGGACATGAACGGTGCCGTGACCTTCATGAATTCCGTCGCGCAGTCCCTCACCGGCTGGAGTCAGGCGGAGGCCACCGGCAAGTCTCTGGATTTAGTGTTTGACATCGTGAATGCGGAAACGCGCAACGCAGTTGAGAATCCCGTCAAGAAAGTCTTCCGTGGGGGGAAGGTCGTCGGTCTGGCCGACCATACGCTTTTGCTCTCGAAGCAAGGCAAAGAGTTTGACATCGAAGACAGCGCGGCGCCCATTCTGACGGATACCGGGGAAGGGTTCGGTGTTGTGCTCGTTTTCCGGGACGTCACCGAAAAGAAACTGGCGGACGAGGAGACCCAACGGCAAAAGGAACTTCTGCAATTGATTCTTGGGAGCATGGGCGATGGCGTGGTGGTTGCGGATGAAAGTGGAAAATTTCTCCTTTTCAATCGCGCAGCGGAACAAATGCTAGGTGTTGGTGCAACGGAGACGGCCCCTGACCAGTGGACAAATCGATATGGTCTGTTCCAGCCTGACACGATCACCCCCTTTGTGCCAACCGAAGCGCCTTTGGCACGAGCGATCCGAGGCGAAAGTGTTGATTCGATAGAGATCTTTGTGCGCCATCCAAAAAATGCGGATGGCGTGCTGATCAGTGTCACAGGCAGACCTCTGAGAAGTGAGGATGGCGCCCTGCGGGGCGGCGTAATCGTCTTCCACGATATTTCCGTGCAAAAGCACGCTGAGGAAGCCCTCGTCGTAGCTAAAGAAGAAGCGGTGCGCGCAAGCAAGTTCAAGGATCAGTTTCTCTCCACCATGAGCCACGAGCTGCGCACGCCGTTGAACGCTGTTCTGGGTTTTTCCGACCTCCTCGCCGATGAGCGTTACGGTCCATTGAACGATCGCCAGCAACGCTACGTCGCTCACATCCATACCGGCGGCAAACACCTTCTCAAACTAATCAGCGACATCCTTGACCTTTCCAAAATCGAAGCGGGCGGAATGGAGCTCACGCGCGAAGATGTGACGGTCTCGTCTGCCTTTTCGGAGGTGATTAGCACTCTTTACCCACTGGCGGAAAAGAAATCGCAAGCCCTACTGCAAAAGGTCGAGTCCAGTCTGCATGTTTACGCCGACGGTATGCGCTTTAAGCAGATCCTTCTGAATCTCGCCGGCAACGCCATCAAATTCACGCCGGACGGTGGCCGCATCGAGCTGACTGCCTTTCAGGTGGATGACCAAGTCCGGGTGGAAGTGCGCGACAATGGCGCAGGAATTCCGCCTGAACAGCAACAGCGCATCTTCGAAGCGTTCTTCCGCCTGACAGAGACGGGTAGGGCCACCGAGGGCACGGGCTTGGGATTGGCCATCACGGCGCGCCTCGTCGAGCTGCATGGCGGCAAGCTAGGCATCGAAAGCCAGCCCGGAGAGGGCACCTGTTTCTATTTTTTTCTGCCCCTCATTGCCGTCGCTCGGGTTCACCCCGCTCACGCGTCTCTACCCATGCCAAGGACTCGCCAGGCCCCGCGGATTCTTATCGTTGAGGATAATGCGGCGACGGGACAACTCATCCAGTCGCAACTCACTTCTTCAGGCTATGAGACGCTGAGATGTGACAGGCCGGAACGCGCCGCGGATATGGCCGCTGAACTCCAGCCGGATGCCATCACTTTGGACCTGCTCATGCAACCGGTCCACGGGCTCGAGGTTCTGTTGCGGTTAAAAAATGACCCGCGAACGTCAAGCATCCCGGTCATTGTCGTGACCATCGTAGATCAGGCTGGCGTTGGAACTGCTCTCGGCGCCGACGAGTATCTGATCAAGCCCGTAGACAAGGCGACGTTACTTGCAGCCGTGGAGCGCTGCCTTAGGGCCCGCGGTAGCGCAGCCCCGATCAGGACCATTCTGGTGGTAGAAGATGATGTCTCCACCCTTGAAATGATTGTGGAGCTGCTCGGAGGATACGGCTACGCAGTGAGCACCGCGACGGATGGCGCCGAGGCCCGTGACAGCGTAGCGCAGTCTCTGCCCGAACTGGTCATTCTTGATTTAGTCCTCCCCAAGATGAGCGGGTTTGAATTGCTCGCTGAATGGCGTTCGAATCCTCGCACGGCTGATCTTTCCGTGTTTGTTTTGACCAGCAAGGATCTAACAAAGGAAGAGGAAAAGTACGTCCACGCGCACGCCGAATCGCTTTTCCGGAAGCAGAATTCCTGGCGCGAACCATTGATCAAGCAATTGGAACGCGTGGTGACCTCCCTGTCTTTGGAGAACGCTTGAAACATTGCATCCTCGTTGTCGAAGACAATCAGCTCAACCGCGAACTTCTCCGTGACTGGCTCGAAGTGGAAGGCTACGAAGTCTGGTCTGCCGAGGGCCTGAAGGCCAGCTACGAAGTTTTTGCGAAGCGGCTTCCCGAGGCGGTGTTACTCGATATCAATCTCGGTTCCGAAAATGGCCTCGACCTGCTCGCATGGATGCGCCAAAAACCGGAGCTGGCGGAAATCCCCGTGATTGCCGTAACGGCACACGCTCTGCCGACGGAGCAGGAACATATCCTGCAAGCGGGTTGTAGAGCATGCCTCTCGAAACCAATCCAGTTTCAACTGCTTCGAGAAGAACTCGGCCGGTGGCTGGCAGACTCGAAAGCGTCGCAGATAAATTCTTAGGTTTGCTGCCATAGCGCGGCGCGTGCAAATGTCGCAAAACGAGCTTTACGGCGTACTTCCTGCCGACCCCGCCCGTTGCGCCGCCACCGCCATCCCCACGACCGCCGTGACGCTCTTGGGCTGCCGAGAAGTGGCGTGACGCGGATCAAACAGCGGTCGCGTGGCCTGAGACATTTCTGGCGGCCATGCCGACCATCAGGCGCGAAATGCCGGTCATCAGGAGGTTTACGCCAACTAGAGTGCCGATGGCCCAGACGGAACTGGACGGCCAATGGAACCAGATGAGTCCGCCGACCAATAAGGTGATGAGCGCGTTGAAGAGCAGCCAACTGGAGCCGTGGGTTGCACGGTGGCGGAAATAGAGCACGATTTCGAATACCGCTTCCGCCAAAATGATTCCGGCCAGCAGGAGAGTCAAAGTGCCGAGGCCGAGAAGCGGGTGGGTAAGAAAGTAAACGCCGCCGAGGACGTAAACGATTCCGATCAAGATTTGAACGATCACACGCCATATGCCGCCGCCACCGAAGGCCGCGACAAAATGCATGGCGCCTCCGATAATCAGCAACCATCCGACAAGAAAAGCAATCGCCAATCCAGCAATCAACGGTTCGGCGATCGCCGATAGTCCAAGGACTACGAATAGCACGCCAATGGCGATCAGCCAGCCGCTGGCCTTTTTGATTAGGGGACTCGCTGCATGAAGTCCATGCGTGGGATTTGCCGTAGCCATTCGACACCTCCGCTTTCGTTTGCGCTTCTAGAAGGCTATTCAGATCTGGCGACGTCGAAGGATCACTCAGGGCCGAACTCGCGGTTATTTTACGCTCATGGGCACGCCTGACGGCAAGTATTTCTTTTGTAAAAAAGAGCAAACGCTGTGGCGCGCGTGACGGATTTGGCGGCAAGTTGCGGATCTACGTTGCCGGGGCGGCAGGGGTCTGATGCGATGTGATTAACCAGTCGAGCTTGATTTTCTGTGGTGGGGCTGCAGATGCGGTCAAACCTGAAAGAACAAAGTTTGTGACGACTGCGAGCAAGCCAGACGAGCCAACTTCGGTGCAGGCGAGTTTCGGAACCGCTTGCGGAAATATGCGATGACGGCGTCCGTGCAAGCGCTATTTGACATGCACGCCATTCTCTCCAGGGCTGCGCACCCGCAACAATTGGAAACGCCAGACGCAAGCTAGATTGTTAGAACACCCGTTCCCGGCGAAAGTCGTGGTCGCGCATCAACACCTGACGGCGCTATGCACTCGCAATTTTGCAGGAATTTTGCAGGTCATTGGCGGCTAAACCGGAAATACATACTATCTGAAATACCGATGGAGGAGCCAAACTGCGAGGATAACGGGCAGTGCTGCGGTGGCGAGGACGGAGAGAAACAGGATGACGAGGAAGAGCCAGTCGTGGCGGGTGTGTGCGCCGGGTTGTTCGCGTTCGCGGAGGAGGAGGCGGTAGTTGCGACGGTTGGCTTTCCATGCGATGTGGAAGAGGTCGCCTACTACAGGAAGGGCGCCCACGGATTCTTCTAGAAGAATATTGGCGAGCATGCGCACCAGGGTGATGAATGGGGCGCCGCGTCGCCAGGCGGCGAAGACGATGAAACAGGAGGCGATGCCGGCCAGGGCGTCGCCGATACCGGGGACCCAGCCGATGATGGCGTCGAGCCCGAAGCGGATTTGCGTGCCGGGGATGCGCCACATGTCGTCGAGGAGAGCAGCGACGTAATCGAGTTGTTCGTTGGTGGCGAGTTGGCGCGGCATGGTGGGAGCATGAAGGAAGCTGGCACAAAAAACTATACAGGGCCTGTCCGGCGGAAGGTAGGAAAGTTGTGTACGACTGAGGCGCGGTGGCTGGGGTATACTCGGCGCTTGCTGGCGGACGACGGAGGAAACTTATGTTTCATTTGATCTGGTACATTTTGATTGGGCTAATTTCGGGAGTGATTGCGAAGTCAGTGATGCATGTGCATTTGACGCTTTTCTGGACGATCGTGCTGGGAATTATCGGATCGATTATTGGGGGCGGGATTTCGCATATCCTGTCGCGGCCGAAGAATGAAAAGTTTCACCCCGCGGGACTAATCCTTTCGACGTTGGGCGCGATTTTGCTCTTGTACGTTTGTTACAAACTGAATATTCGTTTGCCGCAGATTTAACTTCCAGCGGTTGGGGCGAGAGCACCGCACGACGCTGGTTGCAGCGGGCGCGCGGTGGCGGCATATCGGTTGGTAAAATTCCACGAGTAAATGAGAAGCTGGCGCCGGAGCATGGAAAGCTCCGACGCCAGTTTTATTTTGGGGCGGTTAATTCGCGCAGGCGGCGAGATTCGCTGCACACAGCTCCGCACGAATGAGCAGCGCTTGCCCCTCGATGATGAGCAAGAAGGCTTGAAACTCGTCGACGCTTTGCCCGTTGAACTCCGCGCCTTCGAGTAAAGACTTGATGTGTGCGGCCAAGGCGTCGCGGTCGGCGCTCCATGCGGCAATGCGGTTTTCCAAGTTGGTGTAGGTCGTATCACCGGCGGAGTTGCTGGTGAGCGCATACGTGGAGACTCGCAGCGTATCTTTCGCGAGTTGCCCGAACGGGGCGTTAATTTGTTTGTAGACCTGCCCGAGCGCGAGCAAGGTAGCGGAACTTGTACGGACCTTTCGCGGCAGGATGCTGGGGTCGAGGAGCTCGAGGATGACGCGGCCATCGTGCTCGTAGTCGTCCGTGAGGCCGGTCAAGAACATCATGGTGGGACGCAGGTCCACGTGGTCGGTGAAAAACTCGCTAGGTGTGGTGACGCCAAGGTGCTTCACGCCGGGGCCGACGATGCCGATGAAGGTGCGGCCGATTTCTGGCTGGATGTCGCCGTGATTCCAGGCGAAGCCGGCGCCCACAACGGGGGTGGCACTGCCTACCGTTTCGAAGAAGAAATTGGGGTTGCCGAAGAAAGTGAAAGTGGGTTCGCGTGCGGCGTCGGCGGCAGAGCTCATGTGGAGCAGATGCTGCGCGACGGGATCAACCAAAGCACCTTGCAGTTCGGCGCCGAGACCGGTGCCCAGGAGGCTTTCGGTCAAACCCGTGTGGGGATTCACGGCGCTGAGGCTAGCCATGGTCTGTTCCAGTTGGCGGACGGTGACGGAACTCGAATCGGGCTGACCGGGCACGTAGACGGTGGCGGCATCATCGAAATGGATGGAGAAGGGAGTAGCGTCGCCGGCGTTGGCGGTAGCTGCGGCCAGGTTGAGGTCGAGTTCGCCTACGCCAGTGGGGTAGGCACAGGGAACGTCGGGCACGACGGCGCCTTGCACGAGGGCCGCGCCATCGCAGTTAGCAGGGCTCGGAGCGCCGCCGACGAAGTGATCGCCTTCGTCCGGGGTGAAGATGAAGAGCGTATTGGATTGATCGATGCCGACAGCTTGGAGGTTGGCGAAGAATTTGCCGAAGGCGGCGTTGTAATCACTGAGCTGCTTGACGTACGGGGCTTCCCCTGGCCCGAAAGTGTGTTCGGCGCTGAGTGCGGCGCCTTCCTGGTTGTCGTGGGCGTCGGCGATATAGGCAAAGACGACGGGGATGCCTTTTTTGAGCATGGTTTCGACGACGGCGAGGGTTTGCGCAGGAGTGGGATCGAAGTTTAGCGAGTTGAAGCCGGTGAGCGGCGTTCCATTGTAGTCCGTGATACCACCGAGGGCGGGAGCGATGTACTTGAGGCCGAAAAGCGCCTGATAGCCGGAGTAGCCGTTGGGCTCATCGGGGAGGAGGTCGGCGACGGCGTTGTTTTGCGCGGCGCAAAACGGGCTGTTGGAAGCGCAATGGATGGCCGCGCCGATGAAGTCGTTGGTCTGGTCCGAGGTGGTTTCGGCGGCTTGCGGGGAAGTTGCGCCAAAAACTTTCTTGACGTCAAAGGGGGCGCGCTCGAGGACGATGTTGGCAGTGGAGAAGGCGCCGACGTCGCATCCTGCGCGGGTGAAGGGCACCCACGGAGCGGGGACGTTCTGGCCGGAGGGAGTGGTCAGCGCGAAAGTGTTGTCCATGGTGGCGGAAGTGATGTCGGAAACTAGATCGGTCCAATAGAAAAACGAGGAGGGAAAGTAAACGTTGGAAGCGCCGGGACCGAAAACGCCGAAGCTGTTGGCGATGAAGATGCCGGTATCGTCGGAGTAGAGGCCGGTTTGCGTGGTGAGAATGTCGTTGGCGGTGTGGGAGATGAGGACGGTGTGGTCGCCGGCGTCGAGGGTTCCGTTTTGCTGGATGAAGTTGAGGAGGTTGGGCATTTGTTCGAGATCCGAGGGGACATTGGGATTGTCGCGCGTGAAATGAACGTTATCGAATTCGACATATACGACGTGCTTGATTTTCCCGGACGGGGAGTTCAGTTGGCACTGGGCGTCGGCCGAATCTGCGATTCCCAGCGCAAGCAGCCCAAAGCCAAGAGCGGCAATGAACAAGCGGCGAAACAGTTTTCCTCGATGCATTGCATTCCTCCCACATAAATTTTGACCGCGGGCCGCAAGGCGCGTGGCTCGTGGACAGAATTTCATAACGCCACGGTGATGACCTAATGGCGAATGAAGGATTAAAATTGCGTGTCACGTGAATAAACGGGAGTGTAGAAGCGAGGACCGCGGCAAAATCGGTATCGTGGCAGTCCGCGAGGGCACTGTTCGGGTGTGCTAGAATTTCGGGGATCGGGACACCACACAAAACTTGAGGAAAACGTGAAAATTAGCCGGGAAGATGTGGTGCGGGTGGCGGAGCTGGCGTATTTGGAGTTGAGCGAGGCGGAGCTAGAGATGTATCGCGCGCAAATTGATGAGATTTTGGAATATATCGGGAAATTGAACGAGCTCGATACATCGAACGTCGAGCCCATGGCGCAGGTTTTGGCGGACGATCAAAGCGCGGACGCTACGTTGCGGGAGGATGTGGAGGTGGCTTGCGAAGCCGGACCGGAGGTTTTGCGCGGGGCGCCGGATACGGATGGGATTTATTTTCGCGTGCCGAAAGTGATTGAGAGATAGCGCACGTCAAGCGAGCAGCCCGGGTTCGCTTAACTGGTTTGATGGCGGATGGAATTTCGGGTGATTGGGTTGACGCCGGCGGCGGCTGAAGCCGGCCCCCTCCAACGGCAGGAAATGATGACTCAGTGGACGATTGATGGAGTGCGAGAGGCTTTGGCGGCGCGGAAGATTTCTGCCCGGGAACTGGCTGGGGAGTTTTATGCGCGGATTGCGGAGCGCAATCCGGCGCTGAATGCTTATTTGACGCTTTCACAAGAGCGGGCGTTTGCCAAGGCGGATGAAATTGATGCGGCGGTGGCGGATGGAGAGATGTTGCCGACGCTCGCGGGAGTCCCAATCGCGATCAAGGACGTGATCAGCACACGGGGTGTGCGAACGACTTGCGGATCGAAAATTCTGGAAAATTACGTGCCGCCATTTGACGCTACGGCGGTAGCGCGGTTGGAGGCGGCCGGCGCGGTGATTTTGGGGAAGACGAACTGCGATGAATTTGCCATGGGCAGTTCGAATGAGAATTCGGCGTATGGTCCGGTTAAGAATCCGGCTTCATGCGACCGCGTGCCTGGAGGGTCTAGCGGAGGATCGGCAGCGGTGGTGGCTGCAGGGTTGGCGGTGGCGTCGTTAGGGACAGATACGGGAGGATCGATTCGCCAGCCGGGTTCCTTTTGCGGGGTGCCGGCGATGATGGGAAGTTACGGGCGAGTATCGAGGTATGGGTTGATTGCGTTCGCGTCGTCGCTGGACAGGATTGGGCCATTTGCCACGAATGTGAAGGACGTGGCGGCCGTGCTGGAGGTGATTGCAGGGCGGGATCCGCTGGACGCGACCTCGGCGACGGCGGCGGTTCCGCATTATGTCAAGGAAGTTGCGAAACCTGTGAAAGGGCTGCGGGTGGGGATTCCTCGTGAATATTTCGGCGCGGGAATGGACGCGGGAGTTCGCAAGAAGATCGAAGCGGGAATTGAGATTTTTCGTGGGCTAGGGTGCGAGTTGGTGGATGTGCGAATGCCGCATACGGACTACGCGATCGCGACTTACTACATTATCGCCACCGCGGAGGCCAGCTCGAACCTGGCGCGTTATGACGGTGTGCGGTATGGGTTGCGGGCCAAGGGTGATTCCCTGTTGGCGATGTATAAGAACACCCGCGGGGCGGGGTTTGGAGCGGAGGTTAAGCGACGGATCGTGCTGGGTACATATGTGCTGTCGGCTGGGTATTACAATGCGTACTACATAAAGGGCCAAAAGGTTAGGGCGTTGATTGCTAAGGACTTCCAGGACGCGTTTTTGAAGGTGGATGCGCTCCTTACGCCAACCTCACCGGTGCCGCCGTTTAAGTTAGGGGAGCGGACAGCCGACCCCTTGGAAATGTATCTAGCTGATATATATACGGTTACTGGATCCCTGGCGGGGGTCCCGGGGATTTCCGTGCCTTGCGGGAAGGTCGATGGCAGGCTGCCGGTCGGGTTGCAAATATTTGGGCCGGCGTTTGGCGAGGGGCCGGTGTTGCAGTTGGCGCATGCGTTTGAGCAGGCTGGCGGGGCCAGCCTATAGAGCCAGGCGATCGCGACCGCTAGCGTAGTGGGCGAGGATCCCGACATGCCAGCACTTGTACCAATCACAAAGAAACTCGAACTTGCGCAGTTTGGGTTGCTGCGAGCGGCGGATGCGATTAGCGCGGAACAATGGCAGTCGCGGCCGGCAGTGAACGCCTGGTCGGCGGGAGAACTCATTGGGCACTTGATGTGCGTCGAACGAGCGGTGATCGGGAGTGCGGATCGCTACACGCAGAAGCCACCCAAACATTTCCCTGTGCTAAAACGCTGGCACTTGCCGATGATGCTGGTGGAGGCGCGAGTGATCCGGCGGAAATCACCGATACCTCTCGACCCGGAGGTGCTTGGAGAGAAGGAAGAGATGCTGGCGGAATTACGCGAGGTACGCGAGCGCACGCTGGCGTTCATCGAGGAAACTCGCGGACGAGATTTGAGCGTGTATCGGTGGCCACACCCGTTTTTGGGATGTTTGAACGCCTATGAATGGATGGGAATGATCGCGGCTCACGAAATCCGGCACACGAAACAAATGAAGGAGATAGCCGGGAAACTACCGAAAGTCATAGCAATTTTACAAAAGTAGAAATATTTTCCACTCTGCAGCTACAGGGTTTGCGGTAAGTACTATCAGCGGCAGGTAGGGAAAATCGAGTAAAAAAACGCGGATTTGGCGGAAATTCATCGAAAAGTACTAGCCCGGTGGTTTCGTATTCACAGAACGGTACGACTATTGCTCTGTATACGTGCAGCTTTTACGATGGTTGCAGCATCGTAGAAGTGTTAGCAACGAACGAGCGTGCCACCAGGAGCCACGGCCATGGTCACCGTTAAATCCAGCCAGAAGATATTCACCGATTCGGAAGTCGCAAGCCTGACGGGAATTTGCGTCGAGCACTTGCATAATTTCGCGAAGAAGCGGCATCTGGGCTTTATCGCGCGGGCGGCGGAAGCTGCAGGACGCCAGGCGGACCAGTGGCTGTTTACGCTCTCGGATCTGATGGTGTTGACCACGTTGTTTGAGAAGTGCTCGCACTGACAGTGGGCAGACGGCCGGGCGGTGGAACGATTCATAGATTTTTTGTAGGTTAATGCGGCCCTCCTTGCGGAGGGCCTTTTTGTTGTACGCCGTGCATGTTCGGCAGCTTGCGGGTGCAAGTCCCGTCCCAACCTGATGGAGGTGAAGGGTAGCGAAGCGCAAGGGCGTCACCGTGAGGTGGGGTCTGAAGGAAGCGTGGAGCAAAGATACGGGCTGATGGACAAGAACTGGATTTGAGGCCTACGGCGTCGGACGAGCGAGCAACTGATCGCGAAGTCCGTATCCATCAAGGACGCTGGTGGTAAATCCGGCGGTCGCGTATCGAAAGCAGTCGAACTTATCGCGGGAGATCTGTTGCACGTCTCGGATTCGTGACTGAGCGTGGAGTAATTCACGCTGACCCTGCAGCAGAAGTCAGCAGCGGGCGTAGTACTCACGGAAGTGAGGAAGGCCCAAACAGCGAGAGCGAGCAGTAGAACGTCGAACTCACGGTGGCATGGCGCCAGCCAATCAGCTTCGGCTGAGCTTTACAGGTTCAGAAGACGGTGAAGCCGAAACGGAAACCTGCAGAGCGGCGAAGCCCCTGTGGCGAACGACGAATCGAACCTCACGGCCCGCAAGGGCTCAACTCGCTGAACCGCCGTATGCGGACCCGCATGTACGGTGGTGTGGCAGGGGAGGACGGGTGACCGTCCCCCCTATGCCGATTTACGCGCCAGGAAAAACGCGTTTCTGGCCAGTGCGGGGAAAGGCGCCGCTCGGCGGACACGCACTATGCTCGGCTTGGCATGCCGTGGCGTGGAGGTGGCGAAACGCGAGCGGTCGGGTTGCAGACGCCGAATGTGGAAGAGTATTCTGCGAAGGCGGGTGGGTTGGACGACTCGGCGCCTGCCGTTCAAGTTTGGAACATTCCATGAAGGATCTAATTCTGGTTCTTATCGGTTTGGTGATGGGAACGGCGGCATTTAGCCCAGGCGGCAGCGGCGCGTGGTCGCGCCGGTCGGCAGAAACCAGCGGCCAACAGAGCAGCGGCCCGGCGGACGGGAGGGCTTCGTCGCCTGCCGGGCAAAAGACTGGGACGGCGGCTAGCGTTCCCCCGGCGACGCGCGGGAAGAAACTGATTCTAAAGGATGGGAACTTTCAGTTGGTGCGCAGTTACGAGCGGCGCGGGGAAAAAGTGCGCTATTTAAGCGCGGAGCGCGGGGATTGGGAGGAGGTTCCAGCAGCGCTGGTGGATTGGGAGGCGACAGCGCAGGCTGAGGCGGCGGACGAAAAAGCAGAGTCGGAACTCGTAAAGAACGTACATCGGCAGGAGGCGGAGCGGCAGGCGCAGGTGCCGCTCGATGTGGACGCGAGCTTGCGCGTGGGCAGCGGAGTGTTTTTGCCAAGTGGCGAAGGCATGTTTGCAGTGCAGGGAAAAGCGGTATCGGCCATGGAGCAGGTAGGGGCACAAACAAAAACGGACAAAAAGCGGGTGATCGAGCAGGTGATTTCTCCGGTAAAGATTGTTCCCAGCAAGAAAAATGTAATGATCGCGGGAGCGAAGGCGAAGCTGCGGCTTTCGAACCAGAGTGAGCCGTTGGAATTTTTCCTGCGCGAAGCGCCGCTCGACCCGGAGCAGCAATCGCCGATTATTTTGACAGGAAATGCGGGTGACTCGGGGCCAGACGTGCAATTGATGCGGGTAACGGTAAAAGGCGACAAACGGCAAATGGAATCGATCACCGCTATGTTTGGGCAGAAAATCGGCGAGAAAAGCACGATCGTGGCGTTGCAGCGATGGGATGTGGCGCCTTCGGTGTATCGATTTACGCTGGGCGAATCGCTGTCGCCTGGTGAGTATGTGCTGGCGCAGATTTTGCCGGACGGCTTGAATATGTTTGTCTGGGATTTTGGCGTCGATACGGAGAGAACGAAGTCGCCATCAAATCACGGTCCGTAGGCAGTACGAGGATCTGGGAAAAAAGAGGTTACGGACCGCTGTTATGACCGGCGAGGAATGCTTTCTTCGGCCTGCCAGGGGACTTCGCGCAGCAGGGCTAGCACATCGGAAATGCGGAAAGGTTTTTGCAAACGATACGTCGCAGGCCTAGCGTCAGCGGCTTCGCCATTCGCGGCGGTGTCCATATTCTCCACGAGATCGCCGGTCATAAAAATGACCACGGGCTTACGTTCACCGGAAGCGGCGAGGACGAGGTCTGCAGCGCCGACGCCGTTAATAACGGAACCGCTCGTCGAAAGATTGACGTCGCAAAGTACAACATCGTAGCTGCGGCGGCGCGCCAAGGCAATGGCAGCCTCCGGCGTGGCGGCACAATCGACCTGAAAACCGTGAGCGGAGAGCCCCTCGTCGAGGAGCATGCGGATGCTTTCCTCATCGTCGAGGACGAGAATGGCGCGATCCTTCAGGGCGTCCCGGGAAGGGGCAACAGCTTCGAGCGAAACCGTGCCGGAATCGAAGCCCCCGGACTCCGGCGCAACGCCGGCCACCGGGAGGTAGACAGTGAAGGCTGAGCCGCCCGCGGGAAGGGCTTCGGCTTCAATGGTGCCGCCGTGTTCCTTGATGATAGAAAGGCAGATGCTGAGGCCAAGACCGGTGCCGCCGCCGGGACGCTTGGTGGTATAGAAAGGGTCAAAAAGGCGCGGGAGGGCTTCGGGGCGAATGCCAACTCCATCGTCCTGAACGGTCACCAGGAGTTTGCCGGCGTACTGCGAGAGGCGAATCTGGATGCGGCCGGTTTCGCGAACTTCGCGGATCGCTTGTTCGGCATTGGTGACGAGATTCAGAAAAATTTGGATCAGCTGGTTGCCGTCACCAATCACGCCGGGCAGGTCGTGTTGCGGGGTGAAATCCACCTCGATATTGTTGCGACGGAGCGAGTGTTCGTGCAGTTGTAGAGTGCGCTCAATAAGGCTGTTGACGTCGAGAGATTTCTTTTGCGGCGAGGCGGGACGCGCGAATTCGAGAAGATTCTGGACGATGCGCGCGGCGCGGCGGGCTTGGCGGTGCGTGAGGTCCAGCTGGCGTTTGGCGGGTTCGTCGAAGTCCTTGCGTTCGCGAAGCAGCTCGGTGACGCCGAGGATGGCGGTAAGCGGATTGTTCAGTTCATGGGCCACGCCGGCGAGCATTTGACCCATGGCGGCAAGTTTTTCCGCCTGGATCAGTTGATCCTCGAGGCGCTTCAATTCCGTGACGTCGCGGCAGGACATGACCACGCCTTCGATTTTGCCTTGTTCGTCACAAAGCGGGCTGAAGTGGCAACGCAAGCGGCGCCAGTCGCCGTCCTTGTGGCGCACGCGCACTTCGAGAGAGGCAAACACTTGCGTACCGGCCAACACTTGCTGGAAGACCGTGTCCAACGCCAGGCGGTCTTCGGAATGCGTGCGGCCGCCAAGAACCATCTCTTGCGTCTCGCTGGGTTCGTAGCCGAGCACTTCGCGGACGCGCGGGCTGATAAAGGTGTACTGGCCGGCGGCATTCGCCACGAGAATAAGATCGGGAAAACTGTCGATTAACCGTCCGGCAAACTCTTGCTGCTGATGCAGGCGGCGCTCCATGACGCGGCGTTCCGTAATATCGGTAAGCGAACCCTGATAGCGGATCACTTCACCCGCAGAGTTGCGAACGGCGGTTGCCGTGTTGAGACAAACGAGGGTCGAGCCATCCTTGCGCAACAGATTCAGCTCGCGCGGCTGCAGCAAAGCGTCCCGTTCAATCTCATTCTTGACGGCTTTGCGTTCCGCGCGATCGACAATGATTTCCGGCACTTCGACCGCCAATAGTGCTTGCTTCGAGGAGTAGCCAAGCATGCGCACCAAGGCCGGATTGACGTCGAGAATAGCGCCGGCGGGCGTGGTGACGTAGATGCCTTCCTGCAGGGTTTCGAAGAGTTCGGTGAAGCGCGCTTCATTGGTGCGCAGAGCGGTAACGTCGCGAGCGATCACGGTAATGCCGTGCACTTTGTCTCCGCGGGTCATAGCGTGCGCGGTGCAATCGAAGTAATAGATATTATTGTGATTTTTGAAGCGGATCTGGACGACGCCATTCCAATTGCGGCGCTCGAGAAAGCGCGGAAGTCCCCGCTGCACCATGGAAGTAGCGGCTTCGCAGTCGGGATCCTGGATAAAATCGGTGAGAGGCCTGCCAATGATTTTCTGAAAAGGCTGACCGACCAAATCCGAAAAACTGCGATTCACGGAACGAACTTCGCCATCAAGGTTGAGAGCGACAAGAACATCGTCAAAGGAATCGATGAGATCGCGATAACCTTGTTGCGACCTGGCGATGACGTCGAATAACTGATCGAGCTGCTTGTCGCTGGGTGGTGTCGAATCGCGCTGTTCAATGCCGCGAACTAAGCCTCGCAATTCGGAGATTTCCTGGGTGCGCTTCCAAATGTAAAAACCGAAGAGCCCCACGAGGACCACGAGACCGATCGGCAACGCTTCCAAATGGGCAAAGGCGCGCAGACTGGGCCAGGAAATGGCGGCGAAAACCACGGTGAGAACCAGCAACAGAAAGAACGTCAACCGCCATAGCTCGCTCTGGCGTTTTTCGAATTGTTGGAGGCGCGAGGATACGCTCTGGCGGGCGTCGGGCGCTCCGGAGGCCTCTGTGCTGGGCGAATTTTTCTCGTTGCTTTCGGACATAGTACGAACGCAGCCCTCTACCGGGCTACTGGCGAGCTACCAATACCAACCTGTACATCGATTGTAGGAATGAGCGCAGCGCTCAGCAATGAAAGAAGCGAGGAAGAGTGCCCGAAGGATACCTGTACGGATGGAAACATAAGAAAACGGCGCCCCGTGATGACCGGGACGCCGCTGGTTTTTCGCCATGTCGCAGACGGAATGTCCGCTAGTTAATCGATTCAATCGCCTTCGGAAACGGCGTCTGCTTCGCTGTCCTTGTTGAGGAAGTCGAGCGCGGCAGCTTCTTCCGCGGTGAGCTCGGCGGCTTCGGGAATTTCCTCTTGTGGAACCGGCGCAGGCATTTCCGTCAGCAACTGAATGCTGCGGTAGTGCTCGAGTCCAGTGCCCGCCGGGATAAGGCGGCCCATGATGACGTTCTCCTTGAGGCCGCGCAGATAGTCAACCTTTCCAGCAACGGCCGCTTCGGTAAGGACGCGGGTGGTCTCCTGGAAGCTCGCGGCGGAGATGAACGAGTCGGTCGAGAGCGAGGCCTTGGTGATACCAAGGAGCAGCGGACGTCCGGTTGCGGGACGGCCACCCTCGGCGATGATGCGGTCGTTCTCTTCGCGGAAGCGGAACTTGTCCACTTGCTCCTCGAGCAGGAACGGCGTGTCGCCAACGTCTTCGACTTTGACCCAGCGCATCATTTGCCGGGAAATGGTTTCGATGTGCTTGTCGTTGATGTTCACGCCCTGCAGGCGGTAGACCTCTTGAATGGCGTTTACGAGGTAAGCCTGGGTGAACTTTTCTCCAAGCACGGCCAGCAAATCGTGCAAGTTGAGCGGGCCGTCGATCAAAGCTTCGCCGGCTTTGACGTGGTCGCCTTCCTGCACGTTGATGTGGATACCGCGCGGAATGGAATATTCCTTGGTGGTCTTGCCGTCTTCGCTTTCGACGTAAATCTTGCGCATCCCTTTAGCGATGTCGCCGTAGCGGACGCTGCCATCGATTTCGCTGATGACCGCGGGATCCTTGGGCTTGCGGGTTTCGAAGAGTTCGACGACGCGCGGAAGACCGCCGGTAATGTCCTTGGTCTTGGTGGTTTCGCGCGGGATTTTGGCCAGCACGTCACCCGCCTGGACTTCGTCGCCGTCCTTGACCATCAAGTGAGCGCGCGAAGGCATGAGGTACTTTTTGCGAACCTTACCGCTCGAATCGCGGACGAGGATCGCGGGCTGATGTTTTTCGTCGCCCGGCGGCAGGGTAACCACGTCCTGCGAGAGGCCGGTGACTTCGTCGACTTGTTCCTCGATCGTAATGCCAGTCTTCAGATCGTCAAACCGGATCGAGCCGGCGGTTTCCGTGAGAATCGAGAAAGTAAACGGATCCCACTCGGCCAAAATCTGCCCGTGCGTGACGTGTTCGCCGTCGACGACGCGGAGACGCGCGCCGTAAACCACGTGGTAGCGTTCTTTTTCGCGGCCCTTTTCGTCCACGATGGCGATCAAGCCGGAGCGGTTCATGGCGATGGAGGTTCCGCCGCGGCCTTCAACGAATTTGAGCTCGACGAATTTCACGACGCCGTTGTTGCGAGCCTCGAGAGTGGAACGCTCGGAGACGCGGGTGGCGGTTCCCCCGATGTGGAAGGTGCGCATGGTGAGCTGCGTGCCGGGTTCGCCGATGGACTGCGCGGCGATGACGCCGACCGCTTCACCGAGTTCGACCATGCGGCCCGAAGCGAGATTCCGGCCGTAGCATAGTGCGCAAACTCCCCGGCGGGATTCGCACGTCAGAACCGAACGGATGCGCACGCGTTCAATGCCCGCGCCCTGCACCTGGTTAGCGAGCTCTTCCGTGATTTCCTGATTGACGTCGACGATGACCGTGCCTTCGAAGTCTTTAATCTTATCGAGAGAAACGCGGCCGACGATGCGGTCGCGCAACGGTTCGACTTCGACGCCGGCTTCGACAATGGGTTCAACGAAGATGCCGTCCGAAGTGCCGCAATCGCGCTCGTTGATGATCACGTCTTGCGCGACGTCTACGAGGCGGCGCGTGAGGTAGCCGGAATCGGCGGTCTTCAAGGCAGTGTCCGCGAGACCCTTGCGCGCACCGTGCGTGGAAATGAAGTACTGCAGCACGGTGAGGCCTTCGCGGAAGTTCGAAGTAATAGGTGTCTCGATGACTTCGCCGGAAGGCTTGGCCATCAGTCCGCGCATGCCGGAGAGCTGACGGATCTGCTGTTTCGAACCGCGGGCTCCAGAGTCGGCCATGACGTAGACGGGGTTGATGACGCCTTCCTTGTCCTGGTTTTCCAGGGCTTTGAACATTTCGTCGGCGACGCGTTCGGTGATGTCACCCCAAATGGCGATGACTTTGTTGTAGCGCTCGCCGTTGGTGATGGCGCCGTCGAGATATTGCTGCTGGACCTTGACGACTTCTTTTTCGGCATTTTCCACCAGCTTGTATTTGTCGCTGGGGATGAGCATGTCGTCGATGCCAATGGAGATGCCGGACTTCGTCGAGTACATGAAGCCGAGCTCTTTCAATTGATCGAGCAGCACGACCGTTTTTTCGAGACCGAAGCGCAAGTAGGCGTAGTACACGAGCTGCTGCACGCCCTTTTTCTTGAGCAACCCGTTGATGAACGGAAAATCTTCCGGAAGGCTGGAGTTCAAAATGACGCGTCCAACCGTGGTCTGGATAAACTGACGCTCCATCTTGACGGGCTCGGTGTGCGGCACGTCCTGGTTATCGTAGGCGGTGGTCAGATCGATCACTTCGCCGCTGTAACGGAGGCGGATGGGAGTGAGCAGCTCGACTTCGCCGGCCTCAAGCGCGAGGACAACATCTTCTGCGCTGCCGAACACGCGGCCTTCGCCCTTGGCGCCGGGGCGGGACTTGGTGAGGTAATAGATACCGAGCACCATGTCTTGCGACGGAACGGCGAGAGGCAAGCCGTGCGCGGGGCTCAAAATGTTGCGCGAGCTAAGCATCAGCACGGAGGCTTCCACCTGCGATTCGGGCGAAAGCGGAATGTGTACGGCCATCTGGTCGCCGTCAAAGTCCGCATTGAACGCGGTGCACACGAGCGGGTGAATGCGGATGGCTTTGCCTTCGACAAGAACGGGTTCAAAAGCTTGAATGCCCAGTCGGTGCAGCGTGGGCGCGCGATTGAGAAGCACGGGATGTTCACGAATGACGTCTTCGAGAATGTCCCAGACTACCGGCTCTTGCTGTTCGACCATCTCTTTGGCTTGCTTGATGGTCGTGCAGTGGCCCTGCGCTTCCAGCTTGTGATAGATAAAGGGCTTGAAGAGTTCGAGGGCCATCTTCTTCGGCAGGCCGCACTGGTGCAGCTTCAGTTCGGGGCCGACAACGATGACCGAGCGGCCGGAATAGTCGACGCGCTTGCCGAGCAAGTTTTGACGGAAGCGGCCCTGCTTGCCCTTGAGCGTATCGCTGAGAGACTTGAGCGGGCGGTTGTTGGTTCCGCGCAGGACGCGGCCGCGGCGGCCGTTGTCAAAGAGCGCGTCGACGGCTTCCTGGAGCATGCGCTTTTCGTTGCGGACGATGACGTCCGGAGCGCGCAATTCCATCAGCTTCTTGAGGCGGTTGTTGCGGTTGATCACGCGGCGATAAAGATCGTTCAAGTCGGATGTCGCGAAGCGCCCGCCATCGAGTGGCACCAGGGGGCGCAACTCGGGAGGAAGAACCGGGATCACGTCCAGAATCATCCACTCGGGCTTGTTGCCGCTCTTGCGGAAGGCTTCGAGAACTTTGAGGCGCTTGGCGAACTTGATGCGCTTCTGGAGAGAAGCGTCGTTTTTCATCTTTTCGCGCAGTTCTTCAGAAAGCTTGTCGACTTCGACGCGGCGCAGCAATTCCTTGATGGCTTCAGCGCCCATCTTGGCGACGAACTGGCCGGGATATTCCTTCTGGAGTTCGCGATATTTGTCTTCGAGCAAGACTTCGCGTTCTTTGAGGATGGCGACTTCCCCGACATCGACCACGACGAAAGCTTCGAAGTACAGAATGCGCTCGAGGTCGCGCATGGAAATGTCCAAGAGGTAGCCGATGCGGCTCGGCAAGCCCTTGAAGAACCACACGTGCGAACAGGGCGAAGCCAGTTCGATGTGGCCGAGGCGTTCCCGGCGGACTTTGCTGAGCGTGACTTCCACGCCGCACTTGTCGCAGATCACGCCGCGGTGCTTCATGCGCTTGTACTTGCCGCAGAGGCATTCCCAGTCGGTAACCGGGCCGAAAATTTTGGCGCAGAACAGGCCGTCACGCTCGGGCTTGAACGTTCGGTAGTTGATGGTCTCCGGCTTGGTGACTTCGCCGTGAGACCACGAGCGGATTTTTTCCGGGCTCGCCAATGAAATACGAATGGAATCGAAATCAGCGATTAAACTTGCGCGATCATAGGGGCTGCTGCGATACAAGGTTGTTTCCTCCCTCCCGCTGCCTTGCGGCTGCGGGATACGGTGCGATGTTTGGCATCGCGCCGGCTGAGAACCCAACTACTGAAAACTACTAACGGTTCAAATCTGGCCCGAATCGGGCACGGCGTGCCGTGCCCCTCCGGACTAATCGGCGGCTTCGGTAGCCGGCTTTTGACGCTTCATGAGTTCGACGTCCAGGCAGAGCGACTGCAGCTCACGAACCAGAACGTTGAACGATTCCGGCACGCCTGGCTCAATGCCAGGCTCGCCCTTAACAATGGCCTCGTAAATTTTCGCGCGGCCATAAACGTCGTCGGACTTCGCCGTGAGCAACTCTTGCAGGATGTGCGCAGCGCCGTAGGCTTCGAGCGCCCACACTTCCATTTCACCGAAACGCTGTCCGCCGAACTGCGCTTTACCGCCCAGCGGCTGCTGGGTGATGAGCGAATAAGGCCCGATGGAGCGCGCGTGAATCTTGTCGTCGACAAGATGCGAGAGCTTGAGCATGTAGATGTAGCCGACGGTTACCGGCTGATCGAACTGTTCGCCGGTCATACCGTCGAACAGGTTGATTTTTCCGGCGTGCGGCAAGCCTGCAACTTCCAGGAGGTGGCGGATTTCCGCTTCGCGCGCGCCGTCAAATACCGGCGTGGCAAAGGGAATGCCTTCCTTGAAGCCTTCGGCATATTCGAGCAGCTCATCGTCGCTGAGATGCGAGAGCGTCTTCCACACGGAAGTATCGGTGAAGACTTCGCGGAACCAGCGGCGCAAAGCTTCGGCCTTCACTTCCTTGCTGAGCAAACGCTTGAGGCTGTTGCCGAGTTCCTTGGCGGCCCAGCCCAGGTGGGTTTCAAGAATCTGCCCGACGTTCATACGCGAAGGAACGCCGAGCGGATTCAGAACGATTTCCACGGGAGTGCCGTCGGGCAGAGCCGGCATGTCTTCCTGCGGAACGATGCGCGCGATCACGCCCTTGTTCCCGTGGCGTCCGGCCATCTTGTCGCCGATCGAGAGCTTGCGCTTCATGGCGATATAGACCTTGGCCAGCTTGATGACGCCCGGGGGCAGCTCATCGCCCTTCTTGAGCTTTTCCTTGCGCTCTTCGGTAATCTTGCGCAGCACGTCGATCTGCCGCGAAGTCATTTCCTCCACCTCTTCGATTTTTTCGATGAGCAGAGGATCCTTTTCGTTGAGCTTCAGGCGCTTCAAGTTGCGCGTGGAGATTTTCTCAATGAGTTCGCGCGTCAGTTCGACGCCCTTGGTCAACAGCCGCTTGTTGGTTTTTTCATCGTGCAAGTCTGCTTGCAGAATCTTGCCGCCGAGGAGATCCCCGAGGCGCTTGAGGCGTTCATCCGTCAGAATACGGATTTCGTCCGCAAGGTTCTTTTCAAGCTTGAAGACCTGCGAAGCTTCGATGGCCTTGTGGCGCTCGTCTTTTTCTCCGCCCTTGCGGGTAAAGATCTTGACGTCCACGATCGTGCCTTCGATGCCCGGCGGGCAGTAGAGAGAAGCGTCACGCACGTCGCCGGCTTTTTCGCCGAAGATGGCGCGGAGCAGCTTTTCTTCCGGGGTCAGCGTAGTTTCGCCCTTGGGCGTTACTTTGCCGACCAAAATGTCGCCCGGTTTGATGACCGCGCCGATGCGGATCACGCCGCTTTCGTCGAGGTTGCGCAGGAACGATTCGCTGATGTTGGGAATGTCGCGAGTAACTTCCTCGGGGCCCAGTTTGGTGTCGCGCGCTTCGATTTCGTACTCCTCGATGTGAATCGACGTGTAGTAATCGTCCTTGACCAATTTCTCGCTGACCAGGATGGCGTCTTCAAAGTTGTATCCGCGCCAGGGCACGAAGGCTACGAGCACGTTGCGGCCGAGAGCAAGTTCGCCGCGTTCGGTGCAGGGACCGTCTGCGAGAACCTGGCCTTTTTTGACGCGGTCGCCTACGCGAACCAGCGGCTTTTGGCTGATGCAAGTATTCTGGTTGGAGCGCTTGAATTTAATGAGCTGATAGATGTCCGCGCCTACTTCGCGGCTGAGTACACCGGAGTGATCGGACTCCACACGCACGATGATGCGCTCGGAGTCCACTTGGTCAACGATGCCTTCGCGCTTGCATAGCACCACCGCGCCGGAATCACGTGCGGTGACGCGTTCCATGCCGGTGCCCACGAGCGGAGCATCGCCACGGATGAGCGGAACAGCTTGGCGCTGCATGTTGGAACCCATGAGCGCGCGGTTGGCGTCGTCGTTTTCGAGGAACGGAATCAAGCTGGCGGCTACGGAAACCAGCTGCTTCGGCGAAACGTCGACGTAATCGACTTCGTCGCGGCTCTTGAGCACGAAGTTACCCGCTTGTCGGCAGTTGACTAGCTCGGTGGTAATTTTCAATTTGTCGTCGAGCGAAACGTTGGCCTGCGCCACGACGTACTTGTCTTCTTCCCAGGCCGAAAGGTAGAAGCAGTACGGTTCGTAAGTGACTTTGCGGCGCTTCAGCTCGTCGTTGAGCTCTTCAACGCGGTCCTGTTCCACGATGTCGCCGGCTTTGAATTCGCTGTCGCCGGCATTGACGATTTGCACGTAATCGATGATGCGACCACCCTTTACCTTGCGGTACGGCGACTCGATGAAGCCGTAGTCGTTGATACGCGCAAAGCAGCTGAGCGAGCTGATCAAGCCGATGTTCGGACCTTCCGGCGTTTCAATCGGGCAGATGCGCCCATAGTGCGTGGGATGCACGTCGCGGACTTCAAATCCGGCGCGTTCGCGCGACAGACCACCAGGTCCCAGCGCCGACAGGCGGCGCTTGTGAGTGATTTCGCTGAGCGGGTTCGTCTGGTCCATGAACTGGCTGAGCTGCGATGAACCGAAGAATTCGCGGATCGCGGCCATGACCGGCTTGGCGTTGACCAAGTCGTGCGGCATGGCCGTGGACATTTCCTGGTACACGCTCATCTTTTCCTTGATGGCGCGTTCCATGCGGACCAAGCCGATGCGGAACTGGTTTTCGAGCAGTTCGCCAACCGCGCGAACGCGACGGTTGCCGAGGTGATCGATGTCATCAACGACGCCGATGTTCTTGCGCAGCTTGAACAGATACTTAATCGCGGAAACGAAGTCCGGCGATTCCAGCGTGCGATTGTTGAGCGGCGTGTCCAGACCCATCTTGATATTGAACTTCAGACGGCCCACGCGGCTGAAATCGTATTTGCGCGGATCAAAGAACATGCCGCGGAAAAGATTCGTCGCCGTTTCCAGCGTCGGAGGATCTCCGGGACGCAGCTTGCGGTAAATCTCGATGAGCGCTTCTTTGGACGAGCGAATGGCGTCCTTTTCGAGGGTGCGCGAAAGCACCATGCCGATGTCGTCGCGTTCCGGGAAGAAAACGTCCACTTCCGTGATACCGCTCTCGGCAAAGGCCTGCCAGAATTCCGGCGTTAGCGGCTTGTTGGCTTCGAGCAGCACTTCACCGGTCTGGCGGTTGACCACGTCCGCGACGCTGTAGGCGCCTTCAAGGTCCTGCAACGCGGCGCGCACCTGCGAGATGCGGTTTTTGATGAGTTCCTTGAAGAGGTTTTCCGTGATGCGCTTGTGCGCGCCGACAATCACCTCTTCAGACTTGGGATTGCGGATTTCGTGGGTCAGCTTGCGATCCACGATGCCAGGCGAAATGTTCCAGTAGAGATCCTTGTCGCGCAGCGAAATGCGCTCCACCTGGTAGAAGGTGCGCAGGATATCTTCGTTGGACTTCATGCCCAGCGCGCGCAGGAAGATGGAGCCAAGGAATTTGCGCTTGCGATCGATGCGCACGTACAAAATATTTTTGGTGTCGTACTCGAACTCAACCCACGAGCCGCGGTACGGAATAATTTTCCCAAGGAAATAGCTGCGGTTGTTGGCGCTTTCAAAAAACACGCCAGGCGAACGATGCAACTGGCTGACGATCACCCGCTCAGTACCATTGATGATGAACGTTCCGTTCTCGGTCATCAGCGGAATGTCGCCGTAGAAAACTTCCTGTTCCTTGATGTCGCGAATGGTTTTCGCGCCGGTGTCGGGATCTTTGTCGTAGATCGTCAGGCGAATGGTGACTTTGAGCGGCGCGGAGTAGGTCATGCCGCGCTCCTGGCACTCGTTCACGTCGTACTTCAGCTGCATCGCGACCGGGTCGCCGCACTTGTTACAGAACGTCGGCGTATTTTTATTGAACGTGCCGCACTTGTGGCAGATCACGTCGCCGGTCTGATACGGATTGGTGACCACGCTCGCGCCGCAATTGCGGCAAGTGGCGCGCAGGTGATGCAACCCTTTCAGGTTGCCGCACTTGCACTCCCAGTTGCCGATGGAATAATCCACGAATTCCAGCTGCGACATTTCGCGGAAATCCCTGATCGGAAAAACGGAAGTAAAAACGGACTGCAGCCCGGCATCGTCGCGCTCGCTGGGCAGCAAGTCCATCTGCAGAAAGCGCTGATAGGACTTCATCTGCACTTCAATCAGGTTTGGAATCTGAATGGTGCCGTGAATCTTCGCGAAATCCAGGCGCTGACGTTCCCGAACATGGTGATTGCTAGTCGGCATGCTTAATCCTCATTCTGAACCACCGCAAAACGGCGATTCCCTTTAGGGCAGCGTGCGGAAAATACAGTGCGCCAACCGCGAAAAGAACGGCTGGCCATGGAACAGACACTCCGAGGGTTGCCACCGCGATGCGGTGGACCAGTCCGTGTGTTGCGCTGCCCGCCCAAAATCAGCGCGCACACGGCCGCCGGCGGCCCCAGAGGGACCCTGCGACTTGCAGAAATGACCGGCCTCGACTTGCGTACGTGAATTCCTTTGTCCCCGCTCATCAACGATTCACGCGGCCACGAACACTGGCCGCTTGTTTCAGGTGCGCCAAGGAAAGGCGCGCCAATGAGCTGGGCTCCATCAGAAAACGTAAAGCAAACGTCTGCGATCGACGTAACCCAACAGCAGTTACTTGATTTCGACTTTAGCGCCCGCGTCTTCAAACTTCTTCTTGATGGTCGCGGCTTCTTCCTTGTTAACGCCATCCTTAACGGTCTTGGGAGCGCCGTCGACCAGATCCTTGGCTTCTTTGAGGCCGAGGCTGGTGACTTCGCGAACCGCTTTGATGACGTTGATCTTGTTGCCGCCAACGTCGGTGAGCACGACGGTGAACTCCGTCTTCTCTTCCGCGGGCGCCGCACCGGCCGCCGCACCGCCGCCACCGCCGGCTACCACCGTGGCTGCCGCCGCGGAGACGCCGAAGGCTTCTTCCATTTTCTTAACGAGTTCCGACGCTTCCAGCAGCGTCAGCCCCTTGATTTCTTCCAGAATCGTATCCACTTTCGCCATGACTGCGTTTCTCCTCTCGAAACGTAAAATCGAAATTTAAAAAACGAAACTCTATTGGGCCGCTTCGGGTGTTGCTTCCGGCTTGGCTTGCGCTTCGGCCGTTGCCGCCGGCGCCGCTTCAGGAGCCTCCGCCGCCGGTGCTCCCGGCGCAGCGCTCTTTTCCGCGGTTCCGCCGGACCCAAACTTGTTGATCTTGATGGCTTCGCTAACGGTTACCGCCAGATTGCGCGGCAAAGCGTTCAAGGCCACAGCAATACGTTGCGCCGGCGCATTCAGCAGGAACATCACCTTGCTGATCAATTCTTCCTTCGACGGCAGATTCGCCAGGCTCTGAATCTCCGCAATGGAGATGACCCGGCCTTCGACGACGCCGGCCTTAAATTGAAATGCCGGAACGTCTTTGGCAATTTTCGTCAACGCTTTCGCGAGCGCAACGGGATCGTTGTAGGTGAAAGCGATGGAATTCGTGCCTTTCAAGTCTTTCAGCACGCCTTCAGCGGGCGTGCCCGCTCCAGCGCGTTCCGCCAGCGTGTTCTTGACGACTTTATATTTGCCGCCAGCCGCTTGTACCGCGCGGCGGAGCTTGGTGTCGTTGTCCACGGTGATGCCTTGAAAGGTCGTCAAAATCAACGTCGAGACCTTCGCCAGCTCGGTCTTCAGTGTATCCAGATCTGCTTGCTTGTCGCTGCGTTTCTTCATCATTCGCTCCGCTGAATTTCGCTCGTCCGCTTCCGCTTATGCCGCTGTCGCCAGCGCAGCTGCTTCATCGAGGCTGACAGTTATCGCCGGACCCATGGTTGAAGTCAGCGTAATTTTTTTGACGTACGTGCCTTTGGCGGCCGCCGGCTTGGCTTTCACCACCGCCGCGATCACCACGTGCGCGTTCTCTGCAATTTTCGCGGCGTCAAACTGAATTTTGCCGATGGCGCAATGCACGATGCCCGCTTTGTCCACGCGGAATTCCACTTTGCCCGCTTTGGTTTCCTTGATGGCCTTGGCTACGTCCATGGTCACCGTGCCGGTTTTCGGATTGGGCATCAGGCCGCGCGGGCCGAGCACCTTACCGAGTTTTCCGGCGGAGCGCATCATGTCCGGCGTGGCGATCACCGCATCGTAATCCGTCCAGCCTTCCATAATCTTTTGCACCATGTCGTCGCCGCCCACGAAATCCGCGCCCGCATCTTGCGCTTCGCGAACCTTGTCGCCGCCCGCGATCACCAGCACGCGAACGGATTTGCCAAGGCCGTTCGGCAGCACGACAGTGCCGCGCACGACTTGGTCGGAATGTTTTGGATCGACGCCCAAATTAATCGCCAGCTCCACCGTTTCGTTGAACTTCGTGTGATGCGTTTTCTTAATCAGCTCGGAAGCTTCCGCGAGCTTGTAGGGACGCGCTTCCACCTGCTTGCGCGCGTTCACCATGTGTTTTCCAGACTTCTTCGCCATCTGCGACCTGCTTCCTTCGATCCCGTAGCGCCTGAACTTCTAGGCTTCCACGACTTCCAGACCCATGTTTTTCGCGGTGCCCATTACCGTGCGCATCGCGGAATCCAGATTGGTGGTGTTGAGATCGACAAGCTTAATCTGTGCAATTTCTTGAACCTGCTTTTTCGTGACTTTGCCGACTTTGTTGCGGTTCGGCTCGGCGGAACCCTTGACGATGCCCGCGGCGCGCAACAGCAAAATCGAAGCCGGCGGAGTCTTCAAAATAAAAGTGAACGTGCGGTCCGTGTACACAGTGACCAGCACCGGGAAAATCATGCCGTCCGGCTCCTTGGCGGTCTTGGCGTTGAACTGCTTGCAAAAATCCATGATGTTCAAGCCGTGAGGACCAAGCGCGGTTCCCACCGGAGGCGCCGGAGTGGCTTTGCCCGCGGGCAATTGCAGCTTGATGGTCGTCTGTATTTTCTTTGGCGGCATCTTCAGTTCCTTCTAAACTTTTTTGCTTACCGATCTCGTTTACCCAAGCTTTTCAACGCTGGCAAAATCCAGTTCCACCGGGGTGGAGCGTCCAAAAATCGTCACCGAAACTTTCAGCCGGCTGTGATCGTTGTCGATCTCTTCGACCGAGCCGTTAAAATTCGCAAACGGTCCATCCACGATGCGCACTTGCTCGTTACGCTCGAAGACTACCTTCGGCTTCGGGCGATCCTGCGGGGTGTGCACGCGATTGATAATGCCGTCCACTTCCGCTTCCGTCAGCGGCGATGGCGCCGTGGCGGAGCCAACAAACCCGGTGACGCGCGGCGTAGACCGCACGATGTGCCAGGTGTTTTCGTCGAGATCCATCTCCACCAGCACATACCCTGGATACGACATCCGCTGCGAAACCACTTTCTTGCCGCCGCGCACTTCCACAACTTCTTCCATGGGAATCAGCACGCGGCCGATTTTGTCCTGAAGCGTGAATGCTTCCACCCGGCTCTCCAGGCTTTCTTTTACCTTCTTCTCAAAGCCCGAATACGTGTGAATGATGTACCACTGCATGCTCATGAAGTCGCGATCCCCTTACACGCCAAACTTTTTGAAAAGAGCCGTCACGCCGCGCTGCACCAGCCAATCGGTAATCCCGAGGAAAGCCCCGAAAAACGCCACCGTGGCGATCACCACCCAGGTGGTCGAGACCACGTCGTCCTTCGACGGCCAGGTAACCTTCTGCATCTCGACGCGCACATCGTGCAAAAATTCGCGCGTGTCGGTGACCGTTCCCGAGACGTGCGTACCCACGCCCGCCGCGGTTTGCGCTAGCGCGTTCTTCTGTTCTTCGTTCTTCGCCGACTTCTTTGGCGGTTCTTCGTTCTTTACTGCCTGCGTGGCCATGATTCCTCTTTGTCTTCCCGGCTCCCGGCCACTTTCCGGTTGCCGCTCTGCAAACATCTGGCAGGGGAGGAGGGACTCGAACCCCCATACCCGGTTTTGGAGACCGGAGTCCTAGCCGTTGGACGACTCCCCTAAGACCAAAACCGACCTGCCCGCCGACCGCTCCCCAGCTACTTCACTTCCTTGTGCGCCGTTTGCTTCCGGCAAGTGTTGCAAAACTTCTTGGTCTCCATCCGCTCGGAATGCTTTTTCTTGTTCTTCGTCGTCGTGTAATTGCGGTTCTTACAATCCCCGCATTGCAATGTAATGATCTCGCGCATGTCGTTTCAAAACCCTTTCAGAAAACCAAAAACTACTATCAGAAACACTTGAAACTACTCGATGATTTCAGTGACCGCGCCGGCGCCCACGGTGTGGCCGCCTTCGCGAATGGCGAAGCGCAATCCCTTTTCAAGCGCTACCGGAGTGATCAGCGTCACTTCGCAGCTCACGTTGTCGCCCGGCATCACCATCTCGACGCCTGCGGGCAGTTTCATGTCGCCCGTGACGTCCGTAGTGCGGAAATAGAATTGTGGACGGTAGCCGGAGAAAAACGGTGTATGGCGCCCGCCTTCTTCCTTGGTCAACACGTACGCTTCGGCCTTGAATTTCGTGTGTGGCGTGATGGAGCCCGGCTTGCAAACCACCTGACCGCGCTCCACGTCTTCTTTCTCCGTGCCGCGCAGCAAGAGTCCCACGTTGTCGCCGGCCAGGCCTTCGTCAAGCAACTTGCGGAACATCTCAACGCCCGTCACAACTTTCTTCTGCGTCGGACGGAAGCCCACGATCTCGATTTCTTCGCCAACCTTTACTTTGCCGCGTTCCACACGGCCGGTAACCACCGTGCCGCGACCGGAAATGGAGAAAATGTCTTCGATCGGCATGGCGAACGGCTTGTCGATATCGCGCACCGGCAGCGGCACGTTCTTGTCGACCGCTTCCATCAACTCATCAATCGTCTTTTCGTATTTTGCGTCGCCGTTCAGCGCTTGCAGCGCGGAGCCTTTGACGATCGCAATCGTATCGCCGGGGAATTGATAGCTCTTGAGCAGTTCGCGAACTTCAAGCTCGACGAGTTCGAGCAGTTCGGCATCTTCCACCATGTCGCACTTGTTCAAGAACACCACGATGGCTGGCACACCGACTTGGCGAGCCAGCAGAATATGCTCGCGCGTTTGCGGCATCGGTCCGTCCGTTGCCGCTACCACCAGGATCGCGCCGTCCATTTGCGCGGCTCCCGTGATCATGTTCTTGATGTAGTCCGCGTGTCCCGGGCAGTCCATGTGCGCGTAGTGACGGTTCGCCGTCTCGTACTCTACGTGCGAAACCGCAATGGTGATGCCGCGCTCGCGCTCCTCCGGCGCGTTGTCAATCGTGTCGAACGCGCGGAATTGCACCTTCGGGTTGTGCTTCGAGAGCACTTTGGTAATCGCCGCCGTCAAGGTCGTTTTGCCGTGATCGATGTGACCAATGGTCCCAATGTTCACGTGCGGCTTGCTGCGCTCGAATTTCTCCTTGGCCATTTCCTTTGCCCTCGTGCCTCAATTTGCTGTACTGCTTCCCTGCACTGCTAAATTCTGGAGCGGGGGACGGGATTTGAACCCGCAACCATCACCTTGGAAGAGTGAGACTCTACCGTTGAGTTACCCCCGCCCAAGCTCACCCAAATCCTTCGCGCCGAATCTTCTCAGCGGTAAATCTTTTACCTGTGCATCGCCATCCCATCGCTACCATGCAAATCCTGGAGCCTGGGACCGGGATTGAACCGGTGACCTCGTCCTTACCAAGGACGCGCTCTACCAACTGAGCTACCCAGGCCAAACCCGTCCCTTGCTAAATCCAGCCTTTGCGGCGCACTCGGCCCCTGCGGCGTTTTGTGCTTCACGACCGCGAATCGATCCGCTTGAGAACATCGCTGCTGCGATTGCCCTGCGGGTTCCGCTGCCACGGCTCTTGCCAAAACTTTCATTTCTGCTGCCGGCCACATTATTTGCTGTGGCTACTTCCTGCCATCGCCGCCAGCCACGCGACAGCATCTGGTGGACGGGGAAGGATTCGAACCTTCGTAGCCCGCAAGGAGCGGCAGATTTACAGTCTGCTGGTTTTAGCCACTCACCCACCCGTCCCGGAAAAAACGTCCGGGATGCCAATCCCGCATCCCGCAAAGTCCAGCGGAATGCCGGCCGCGCATTCCCAAAAATTCTAGAACGCAAAGTTCACTGCGTTCTACTTCGTCGGAGAGCAGTGCGACAATGCAGGAGAAAACACAAAACGGACTCGTGTCAAAAGACACCAGCCCGTTAAATTTGACCTGCGAGGATTGCTCCGCCTCACTCCCCTGCCTCAATCTAGTGGAGCTGGCGGAGGGAATTGAACCCCCGACCCTCTGATTACAAATCAGATGCTCTACCAGCTGAGCTACGCCAGCGATACTCAAACCGGGTTAGAATAGCAGAAGAGGTACAGAAATTGCAAGGGGTGGGCAGGCGTTTTCAATGCACGCGGAGGGCCAGCTCTGTGGATATTGGCTTACCCTGCTGCAGCCTGGATACCATTTAAGTGATTACTTGTCTATTGTTTAGCCGATTCCGACGCGGGCTCGGCGCAAGTAATCAACAGGCTGCGCAGCCCGGACAATTTTTTCTGGATACACTCGGCCGATTTGCCTTTCCTTTGCGGCTAGAATTCGCGGTCGCGCCGCATCGCCCAGCGAACTCCTGACGGCCGCGAAAAATAGCCGCCAGCACGCCCGTCTCTTGCTATCGTTTCTATGCGGAGCTTTCTCATCGCATGAAAAAATGGTCTTGGGTTTTCGTCCCGCTCGTCGTGCTTTCGCTTTCCGCTGTTTCCTGGTTGGCCTTGTCCCGCCGGAATTCGGCCGGCCGTGCCATGGACGAAATACTCGCTGCCATGCCCGCCGATGCCAGCGCGGTGCTGTACGTCGATCTCGCTTCTCTGCGACAATCCGATTTCGCGCAACATCTGCTAGCGTGGGCCCCGCAGCCGCAAGCCGACGCCGACTACGCCCGCTTCCTCGCAGAAACCGGTTTCAATTATGAAAGGGATCTGAACCGCATCGCGTTCGCCACTCTGCAAAACGGAGTACCTGCCGCGTGGTTCGCAGTCGCCGATGGGCGCTTCGATCAAAAAAAAATCGCGGCCTTCGCGCTGAAGACAGGAACGCTTCAGAAAATTTCCGGACAGGTCATCTATTCCGTTCCGGTAAATGATCCGCGTTTGCCAACGTCCGCTACGCAACGCATCTCGTTTGTATTTTTGCGCCGCGACCGCATCGCGTTGACGACTGAATCAGATCTTGCCGGCTATCTCGACAAGAAAACCTCCGAACCTGAGGCTGCAGAATGGCAAGCGCGATTTACGCGCCTGGCCGGCTCGCCCCTTTTCGCCGTGGTGCGGCAAAATGACGGTGCCCGCGCGTTTCCTGTTCCCGCGCCCGGCGGCCTGCAATCCCCGCAACTTTCCAGCCTAATCGCGCAGTTGCCGTGGCTGACGATCGCCGCCAAGCCGGACGGCGCTGCGTTGCGCGTGGTCGCCGAAGGCGAAAGCCTGAGCGACGCCACCGCTCGCCAACTGGCGGACCTGCTGAATGGCGTGGTCATCCTGGCGGAAGCCGGACTAAATGATCCCAAGCTGAAACAGCAACTCGATCCGGCAACCCGCCAGGCATATTTCGCATTGCTCAAGAACGCCGACGTCACGCGCGTCGATCGCGGGGAGACCAAGGCCGTGCGAGTGGTGCTCGAGCTTACCCCGCAATTCCTGGACGCCGCGCGCGCCGCGCTCCCGGCTGCAACACCGCCCGCGCCCCCAAATTCTGAAGCGGCGAAGCCTCCGAAAACCGCAAGAAAAACAAAATCCAAGTAGACTTCGAATCTGTTTGAGGGGTTTGTTTCAGAACTGCGAGCGAGAGCGCTACTCTGCAACGGCCACGCAACTAGTCGCCGGCTGGAGTCGCCTTCATATACCGCCAAGGATTCACCGGCGCATTATTCACGCGGACTTCATAGTGCACGTGGGGACCAGTCGACCGCCCACTAATACCTGTGTAGCCCACCACCGCGCCGCGCTTTACGCGCGCTCCGGGAACCGCCGAGAACGCCGAAAGGTGCGCGTACCAGGTGGTAATGCCAAATCCGTGATCGATCACCACGAGCCTGCCATAGCCGGCATGATCGTCCGCAATGGTAATGACGCCATCAGCCGTGGCATGCACGGGCGCGCCATAATCTGAAGCCACATCGACGCCGGTGTGAAATGCGCCTTCACCGCTGAACGGATCGAGCCGCTCGCCAAAGCTATCCGTGATGTGTCCCATCACTGGCCAAATCGATGGCGTATACGTTGAATCCGCAAAGTTCATGCCCGGCATCAAGTGCAGTCCACCGGACGAGATGGCGATCACCGCGGCGTTGCGCTTCAGGAAGGTGTACTGCTCGACGCTGCGGTCAAATGCATCCTGCTGGCTCACCGGATTATCGCTCTGATCAAAAGCCGCGGGATGATAGCGCATCACGCCGTAGGTCATGGCCACTTCCGTGGCCAACGATTGCAGTGAATCGAGTCTCTGGTTGGTATCGTCGACCGTGCTTTGCAACTGGTGGTATTGCTTCTTGAGGGTTTCCTGATCGTGCCGCAGAGCGTTGTAGTTGCCGACCTTCCACAACATGCGCGAGTACGAGCCCACGCCCGCGGTCACCGTAATCCCACCGATGATGGCCAGTACCGCCAGCCCGTGCAGCACGTAAGCTGGAATGATCAGCTTGCGCATCTTGCCCGGAGTCGAGGCGATAAAGAATGTGTAGCTCTTGCCCGTTATGCCCAAAAAAGCCCCCTCAGGCTTTCCCTAATTGTCGGTTGCGGGTACTTGCTTGCCCTGACCCGCGTCTTAAGAACGACTCCGAAGAGTACCTATTATAGCGAACTTGCCACCGGGAGTCTCGGCTCAGACTGGCCACATACTAAATTCTGTAGGACTTACAGTCAACACTGTATTCGCACAGTTAAAGGCCAGCCCCCGGAAACCTGCACTCCCTGTCCCACAGTACAGGTCGCGCCTCGCCCGCGAGGAGACTCGTGACGCGACGCTCAAGAGCACGTGCGATGCGATCCGCGCCAACCTGTTAGACGAAAAGCTTAGCCACCCGGTTCCTCAACAGCGCTTCTCGCGTGCTCGGAGACTGCCCACATATCCGCTGACGTACTGAGTTTTATGTAGACATCCTGAGAGACCGGTTCCAGGCCGGTATCGGAGATCACACGCTAGCTTCTACAGCGTAATCGGGATACTCGCCGGCGACCGCCCACGCTAACGTTGCACGTGAGGTGGCTTACTTCGTGAGGAGAATGATGAGGACCATAACCAAGCTGAAAAATGCATCCGGACGCGTCAGAACTTGCTTCCTGATTTTGGCGGGAGGCCTTGCCGCGTTTACGTTTGCTGTACCGAGCTACGGGGACTCCCTGAATTATAGTTTCACGGGGACCGCTGGGGCGACAGGGTCGGCAACGGATACGCTAACGAGTGACGGCGTCACGGTCTCGGCGACGGGCTATTCCGCGACCGATACGGCCGAAGCTCTGTACATCAGAAATGACGAAGACCAGGGTCTCGGTTTAGCCAACACTCCGTACCATGAGATTGATGGGGGAGCATTCATCCAATTAAATCTGTCGAAACTGTGGGGTCAGAACCCCACGTCCATCTCGCTCAATATCGGAGATGCCGACGAGAAGTATGACGTTTGGGGATCGAACACCGCGGGCGTGCCCGGCACGCTGCTTCTCAATCAAGCCAGCGCATCCGAGATTAGCCTCCTCGGGTTCAGCGGCTACAACTACATCACTATCAGCTCCCCTGAGGGCAGTGTGGTGATGACGTCTCTCGCCGCCACCGACGGTGCCGGTACAAGTTCCGTCCCCGAACCTGGAATGTTGACGCTTCTCGCATTGGGCCTCGCGTGTGCTGGATTCGTCGCTTATCGCTCGGGTTCAAACGGTCCCACCCAAGCTTAACGCTTCGCGAATCAGAGTGATCAGGCGCCGGACTCCTCCCGGCGCTTTTCTTTTTTAGGCCACTTCAAAGTGCTTGCCGCCGAATTCAGGAACGCCGTCGCCCTGATCCGGCCTGCGATAAAACCACGTGCTTCCCGCCCACGTCCCTCCCCGTCCAACGGCAAGCACGGGCCCGGTCTTCGACCGCCCCCGCGCCATCCGCCACAAATCATTTGCGTCCAATCGTTTTCGCGAACCCGGCAACTCCTGCTTAACGCGGCGGCGCCCCACGTTATACTGCGCTGGGAGCCTGCATGCCACGGCGCAGTTTCAACGAAGAGTCTCTGCTCGCGAAAATCGCGCACGTCTTTCACGCTGCCGACAGCGCGAAGTTTTCACGCGGCAGGATTTCTTCCGCCAGCCGGTTGTCCCTGGGCATCGGAGACGATGCTGCTCTGTTTCGTCCGTCCCGCGGATGCGAAATGATTCTTACCTGCGACTGGTTTCTTGAGGGCACGCATTTTCTGCGCCGCAAACATCCGCCCGATTCTGTCGGCTGGAAGTGTCTGGCGCGCGCCATCAGTGACGTTGCAGCCATGGGCGGCGCTCCACGCTGCTTCATGCTGAGCTTGGCGGTTCCTCAAAATGCCCTCGGCGGTTGGTTCGATCAATTTTTGCGCGGATTGCATCGTGCCGCGCAGCATTTCGATTGTGCGCTGGCCGGAGGGGACACCACCCAGCGCAACGAAGTGCTCATCAACGTATCCGTCATCGGTGAAGTAGCCTCGGGAAGAGCGCTGCGCCGCAATCGCGCAAAGGCTGGTGATTTGCTATACGTGAGCGGACGCTTGGGAGAAGCCGAGCGCGGCCTGCGCTTGTTAAGCCGGCAAAAACGCGGCGTAAGCTCCAGCGCTTCGCAAATGCAAAAACATTTGTATCCAGAACCGCGTTTGGCGCTTGGCCAATGGCTCGCAAAAAATCGCATGGCCACATCCGCGATAGATATTTCCGACGGGCTTTCGAGCGATCTCTCGCGCCTTTGCGCCGCTAGCGGGGTTGGTGCTCGCGTCGACGCCGCGAAATTGCCGGTCGTCACAATGCCTCCCGCAACCGGGAAATCCATCGCGCACGACGCGCTCTCGCTCGCGTTGCACGGCGGCGATGACTACGAACTACTGTTCACGTCACCCAAGAGCAAGGAACTGCAGATCCCACCAGCCTTCGCGGGTGTTGCCGTAACATGCATCGGTGAAATCACCGCCAACCGTAAAATCCTCCTGGTGGGGACCGAGACTCACGCAACCATCCTGGAACCCGGCGGCTGGGATCCTTTCCGTTAGAATTGGCCGCCTAGGATTCGCCCCCGCCCCGCGGGAGGCAAGCCAGCATCAGGTTTTCAAAAAACCCTGGTCAAGGCGCCGTTCGAGCTCGAAAGGCCAAGACCCACACTGCCTAGCCTGCTCGGAAAATGATCAATGCGGTGCCGGCGCGGAGTTCGCGATCGCCGTGCCAGCCGCCGGCGCGCCTGCCGCGCTGGTCTTGGTAGCCGCCGGCGGTTTTTCCTTGGGGGCGGATTTCGGTTCATCTTCGGTGGGCGCGGTATCCGGAGTATCCACGTTTACGTGATGCTCGTTGGCTTGTTCTTCGAGCGACTCCACGTTGGGAAATTCGATCTCCGGCATACCGGCGAGCGCGTTCTGCATAAATTCCAGCCAGATCGGTAAAGCCGCTTTTGCGCCCGTCTCTTTTTTCCCGAGAGATATCTGCTTGTCGTCGAATCCTACCCATACTCCCGCAGTGATCTGCGGAGTAAAGCCAATAAACCACGCATCCGTATAATCCTGCGTCGTCCCGGTTTTTCCCGCCGCCGGACGGCCGAGAGCACGGGCTTGAATGCCCGTACCAAACTGAATCACTTCCTCGAGCATCGCCGTCATCGTGCGCGCCACATCGGGAGAGACCACGTCGTGCACTGCCGGATGCGCTTCCTCGAGCAGCGCGCCATCGTAACTCGAAACCCGCCGAATCATGTGCGGATCGATGCGAATGCCGTCGTTTGGAAAAACCGTGAACGCCGAAACATGTTCGAGCAGCCGCATATCCGCGGAGCCCAAAGCCAGCGGCAAATAGGGCGGCAGCGATGTTGTTATTCCGAAGCGCCGCGCCACATCCACAACGCTTGAAATGCCCACTTTCTCCGCCAGCTTCACGGCCGGCACGTTGCGCGAACCGGCCAGCGCCCGCCGCAACGTGATGGTGCCTTCAAATTTTTCGTCGTAGTTGCGCGGCGAATACGGCTGACCGCCGCTCACGGTGGTAAAGGGCGCGTCCAGAATCGTATCAAACGGCGTCGAGCCTTTTTCGAGTGCATCCGCGTAAACGTATACCTTGAACGAACTACCTACCTGGCGGAACGCCTGCGTGGCGCGATTGAACTTGGAATCCTCGAAGCTGTAGCCGCCAACCATGGCCTTAATCTCTCCGCTGGCGTTGTCGATGGCCACCATCGCCGCTTGCGGCCCGGGCTGCTGATCAAGCTGCACCCGCACGGTGTTTTCCTGCAGCTCACGAATATAAAATTGCGCCAGGTCGCCCACTTTCAAAAGCTCGGACGGCTTTTTGCGGCCGGTCCAGGCATAGTCCGCGGGCGCGAGGATCGCGCGATACGGCCCGATCTTGATTGTCGCGTCCTTATCGCCGGTTGTCAGCACCAGCCCAGTGACGTAGCTTCCTTTCTCAATCGGATGGCGCCAGTCGTCATCCTCATAGGTGTCCAGGTTTCCGAGATTGTCGCGCATCACGTTCGGCAAGTTTCCGCGCCAACCGTGCCGCCGATCGTAGGAATGCAAGCCGTCGCGAATGGATTGGTTTGCGGCCTTTTGCATCGCAATATTCAGCGTGGTGTACACGCGCAGTCCGCGTTCGTGCACCGCTTCCGTGCCGTACGTCGCTTCCAAATATTTGCGGATTTCCTCGAAGAAATAGGGCGCCAGATCGTTGCGCGGATACTGAATGTGCAAACCGAGCGGCGTCTGTTTCGCGGCTTGCGCCTCCGCCGCCGTGATCTTGCCCTCTTCGAGCATGCGGGACAACACCAGATTGCGGCGATTCAGCGCCCCTTCGGGATTCGTCAGCGGAGAAAATTTTGGTCCGTTCACCATTCCCGCCAGCAGCGCGGCTTCCGGCAGCTTCAAATCCGTGACCGGCTTGCCAAAATAAAACTGCGCCGCGGCGGCAAATCCGTAATTCCCGTGAGCCAGATAAACTTGATTCGCATACATGGTAAAAATTTGCGGCTTGGTATAGCCGCGTTCAATCTGCAATGCCAGCAGCATCTCCTGCATCTTGCGGCGAAAAGTTCTATCGCTGCGGTCCAGAAATAGATTTCCCGCCAGCTGCATGGTGATGGTGCTGGCGCCGCCGGTGATGCGGCGGTGCTGCACGTTGCGGAAAGCCGCGCTGGCGATGCGCGGAAAATCCACACCCCAGTGATCCTCGAAATGCTGGTCCTCGATGGAAGTCACGGCGTTGTACAAAACTTTGGGACACTGCTCGTAGGTCATTAATATGCGCCGCTGTAGCGCAAAGCTGCCAACCAGTTGCCCGTCGTCGGCATAAATTTCGGTGACCACGGTGGGCCGGTAGGTTTCCAGCGCCCGCAACTCCGGTAAATCGCTGGCGTACACAAACAACAAACCTGCGCCCGCGCCCAGCGCAATCGAGCACAACAGCAAAAACGCCAGCGCCACGCGGTCGATCAACTTCCAACCGCGCAACCGCAAGGTAATCGGAGGCAGACTCAGCATCGAACAACAATTCTAACGCACATGGAATGGCTTGCAGTCAGTCTGAAGAAATCGCGTTCCAAAAGTATCTATCGCTGAAACTGCCGCTCTCTCTGTTTAAAGGCCGCCGGCGGTGTTCATGTTTTTTCCGCAACTGTCCACGGATGGGGCTTGCGGGCTTCGCTATGCGCAAGGACCGTGGTCACGACCGCCAACGCGGCGAACGCGCTGTCACGCGCCACGGTCCACCCGGTGAGCGGTTCGGGGGTGGCAAAGCAGCCACAGTTGATTTGCATATGCAAAAGGTAAGCGCGCGTGACCGCGGCGAGGAATCCGAGAATGAGCAACGTCGCCAGTGTGGACCAGATACGCAACTTCCATCCAGTCAAGAGCAGCAAGCCCAGGACGATTTCAAAAAATGGCAGGGTGTGCGCCACAAAAGAAACGCCCGCGGGAGAGAGCATCTTGTACGAGTCCACCTGGAAAGCAAAATTCGTGAGGTTCGTGGAAAGCGAAAATTTTAGCGCAAACAGCGGCCGGAACATGAAGTTGGGCAGAAATATTTTGGAATAGCCCGCAAAAATGAACGTGCCGCCGAGCACCAATCGTCCAACCCAAATCACCACACGGCGAAGATTCAGCGGACTGGATTGCATCATCGTTTTGGCAACCTCGGGCCGAACCGCTTCCCGCACAGCGCCGGGCGCGGCAAATTCGCCGTCATTCACTTGGGACTGTGTGGGCATCTCAAGGATTTTCGCGACATGGCTCCGCGCATCCGCTACTGACTCAAAAGCTGGTCGAGGAAATTGTGCAAAATATCGTAGCTCACCACGCCAACCACCGGGTACGTTTGTCCCTTCGCATGCAGAATTGTCGTCGGCGTTTGATTCACATGATAAATCTGGCCCAGGGAATAATCTTTATCAATCAGCGGTTCGAGCGTTCCACCCTTTACCAGCGCGCGAACTTTCGCCATCTCCGCCGGCGTCAGCACTGCGGCGACGGTTCCGTCTACGTCGCCGCTGGCCTCCCATTTTTCTTGCGCCTGAAATAAAGCTTGTTCCACGGATTCCACCTTCCCGATTTGCGCCGCGGCCCGCGCGTAACGCGCGGCCACGCGCGAATATGCGTGCATGGGTAGCGGATAATCGCGGTGAATCAGATAAATTTTTCCGGTGTTCACGTAATTGTCGATGATCAAGCGATTCGTGCTGGTGTACAAGGTTTTGCAAGCGGGACATTGAAAATCGCTGAACACTTCCATGATGATGGGCGCATTTTTTGAGCCGAACACCTTGTGCGGATCGATATCCGTAACGCCCTGCATCGCTTGCGGGGGGGCGGCGAAAACGCGGCGGCTCAAATGCTGGCCCAGCGCGAGGACGCCCATGGCCGCAAGCGCCAGAAAGACTACGTTAATAACTCGTGCCACGGTGAACCGGCGAATCACGAAACCTCCTCGAAAGTCGGCGATGCGGTGCGAATTTGTGAGCACGGAATTCTACCGCGGAATCGACGAATCGCAGCGGCGAAATCCCCGCAAGCGGGACCCGAACCAGCTAAACTCGTTGTTGAGTGTAGGATGCCCCGGTTCGAGCGCGCGTTTTCCGCCGGAACCGAGAGCAAACGAACCTGCCTAGCTTCCGCCGCAGACAATCAAAAGGAAGGCGAGGGAGACACCCACCCGCCGGGTGGTCGCTTTCAAGGAACGCGAACAACTCCATCATTGCAAAGGAGTTGCGGTGTTTCTGTCATGGCAAAACGTGCGCAAGTCACTGATTCTAGGGCATATCGCAGAATCACGCGGAGCATGTTAGGCGCGCAATCCGTGCACACTAGGCTTGCGTCCTATCTGCTCAGGAGACATCTATAATGCCGTGAGCCACCGCGCGCACGACGGCCGATCCCGAGCGGCGCGGGAAAAACCGGGCGGAGGTCTAGCGTAAGTGCAAGCGTTGTATAGCTTTATTGTTGTTATAAGATAACTTGACAATGCTTCGCTCAAGTTGTATATTCGTCGTCGGGCTGTGGCTGTAACGGGGATGAGATGGCGCCGGGCGGCCGATTTCAGCGTTGCGATGGGTCACAATTTTCAGCGCGGCCACAGATTCTGGGAGGAAGCAAGCGATGAGTAAGATTATTGGTATTGACCTCGGAACGACCAACTCGGTCGTCGCAGTGATGCAGGGCGGAGAGCCAGTGGTAATCCCGAACCAAGAAGGCGCGCGAACCACGCCTTCGGTCGTGGCGATCACCAAGGGCGGCGAACGTCTGGTGGGGCAGGTGGCAAAGCGCCAGGCGGTGACGAATCCCGAGAACACCGTGTATTCGATCAAGCGTTTCATGGGCCGGCGCTTTGACGAAGTTGGCGAAGAGACGCGGCGTGTTCCTTATAAGGTTGTCAAAGGGCCGCACGACGACGCGCGCGTCGAGATCTTTGGGAAGTCGTACAGCCCGCCGGAAATTTCCGCAATGATTTTGGGCAAGCTGAAGTCCGCCGCGGAAGATTTTCTCGGCGAAAAAGTCACCAAAGCGGTGATCACGGTGCCGGCGTATTTTAACGACGCGCAACGGCAAGCCACCAAGCAGGCCGGCGAAATCGCGGGCATGGAAGTGGTGCGCATCATCAACGAGCCGACGGCAGCAGCTTTGGCCTACGGCCTCGAAAAGAAGAGCGACGAAACCATCGCGGTCTACGACCTCGGCGGCGGCACCTTCGACATCTCCGTGCTCGAAGTCGGCGCGGGCGTCGTGGAAGTGAAGTCCACCAACGGCGACACGCACCTCGGCGGCGACGACGTGGACCAAAAGATCGTCGACTGGCTTATCGAGGAGTTCAAGAAAGAGAACAGCATCGATTTGAGCAAAGACCGCATGGCGCTGCAACGCCTGAAGGACGCAGCGGAGAAAGCCAAGATCGAGCTTTCGCAGATGATGGAGACGGAGATCAATCTCCCCTTCTTGACCGCGGGCGCCGCAGGACCGATCCACTTTGAAAAGAAGCTGACGCGCACTCGGCTCGAACAGCTCATGGGCGATCTTCTCGAACGCTCGATGAAGCCGGTGAAGCAAGCTCTCGAGGACGCCAAGATGTCGCCCAGCGACATTCAAGAAATTGTGATGGTGGGCGGCTCGACGCGCATTCCGAAGGTGCAGCAACTGGTTCGCCAGTTCTTCGGCGAGAAGGAACTGCATAAGGGCGTGAATCCGGACGAAGTGGTAGCGGTAGGCGCGGCGATTCAAGGCGCAGTGCTGGCGGGAGAAGTGAAAGACATTCTCTTGCTGGACGTTACGCCCTTGTCGCTGGGCGTCGAAACGCTGGGCGGGTTGATGACCGTACAGATTCCGCGCAACACCACGATTCCCACGCGCAAGGTGGAAACGTACTCGACGGCTTCGGACAATCAGCCGGGCGTGGAAATCAAAGTGCTGCAAGGCGAACGCAAGTTCGCCAACGATAACCGCTCGCTCGGCACGTTCAAGCTGGATGGAATTCCACCCGCGCCGCGCGGTACTCCGCAGATTGAGGTGACCTTCGACATCGACGCCAACGGAATCTTGAACGTTAGCGCCAAGGACAAGGCCACCAACAAAGAGCAGAAGATCACCATCACGGCGTCGAGCGGCCTCTCGAAAGAAGAAGCCGAGAAGATGCGCGTGGACGCGGAAGCGCACAGCGAAGACGACCGGCGCAGGCTCGAAGAAGTCGAGGCGCGCAACCGCCTGGACGGCATCCTGTACCAGTCGGAAAAGATGGTAAAGGAGAATCGCGAGAAGATCGCGGCGGACGATTTGAAGACCGTCGAAGGCGCGATCGAAGACGCGAGGAAGGCCATTGGCGAAGGCGGCGTGGCCCGGCTGCGCGCGGCGACGGAGAATCTGGAGAAGTCGCTGCACAAGATCGCCGAAGTGTTGTACAAGGCGAGCGAAGCGGCTAATGCGCAAGCGAACGCGGCAGGCGCTGGGGCGGGCGGCGAAACGCACGGCGGTCCGGCCGGGGCTGCGGGCGGCCCTCAGGGCAAGAAGCCTGAGGACGTGATTGATGCCGAGTACGTGGACGTCGATGACAAGAAAGCGCCGAACTAAGGCGCGCGCTGAGCGAGCAAGGAAAAACAGGTTCCGCGCTGCGCTCGGAATGGCAAGGAATGGCGCGGCCGAAATCGTGCCAAACTGGGGCGCAGCGTGCTGCGCCCCTACAAATTTTCGTTTGAGTTGAAGCCGCTGCAATATGCCGACAACGAAGCAAGACTATTACGATTTGCTGGGCGTCGACCGCAAGGCTAACGCCAAGGATATTCGTACGTCTTTTCGCAAGCTGGCGCGCAAGTATCATCCGGATTTGAATCCGGGGGATAAATCATCGGAAGAAAAGTTCAAGCAGCTGCAGGAAGCCTACGACGTTCTGTCTGACGCCAAAAAACGGCAAATCTACGATCAGTACGGATTTTATAGCGACAATGTGCCGCAGCGCGGAGCTCCAGGATACAGCGGCGGGAATCCCGACGAGCACGCGGACATTAATTTTGATTTTGGGGGCTTTGATTTTGGCGGGAACACGGGCGGCGGGTCAAGCTCCGGCGCCGGGAGCGGAACCGGCAGTTTTCGCGATCTCTTCAGCCAGTTTTTTCGCGGCGGCCAGGGCGGCGGCATGGAGCCGGAGCAGCAGGCCGGCGGCGACCTGGAATACCATATCGAAATTGATTTTTGGGATGCCGTGCGCGGCGCGGTGAAAAAATTACAAATCACGCGCATGGAGACGTGCGAAACGTGCCACGGTACCGGAGCGCAGGGCCAGGCGCATACCTGTCCGACTTGCGGCGGTTCGGGAACGATTCAGCAGACCGCCGGAAAAATGAAATTCAATGTGCCGTGCACACGTTGCGGCGGCACCGGAAAAATTCGTACCGCTTGCCGGACCTGCGGCGGCGAAGGCCGCGTGCGCAAGACGGAAACGATCGAAGTGCGCATTCCCGCGGGTTTGGCCAACGGCGGACGGGTGCGCGTTCCGGGGAAGGGCAATGCCGGGACCATGGGCGCGCCAGCCGGCGATCTGTATCTGCGCGTCGAGGTCAAGCCGCATGAATTTTTTGAGCGCCGCGGCGATGATTTGTACACGCGCATTCCGGTGAAGGTGACCGAAGCCACGCTGGGCGCGAAGATCGAAGTGCCGACGATTGATGGGCGCTCGCTGGTGCGCATTCCTCCCGGCACGGATAGCGGCAAGACGCTGCGGCTGAAGGAAAAAGGCGTGCCCAGCGTGCGGAATGGCGCGCGCGGGGATCAGTATGTGGAAATTCAGGTGGTGGTGCCGCAGCCGACAGACGAGCGCGTGCGAACGTTGATGAAGGATCTGGAGGCGGTGGTGCCCGAGGATCCGCGCAAGGATTTGTTCGCCAAGGCGGGGGTCTAGGCAGGAACGGCAATTGGGGGCTCGCAATGCGTCTTTGGATTGATTTGAATTGGGGTTCCTTGGAATTGGTGAAGATGCGATGCCACTGAAAGCTAAAAAGCGGGCCAAGGCCGGATACATGATCAGCGCCGTGGCGGAGCTTTACAAATTGCATCCGCAGACGCTGCGTTTGTACGAACGCGTAGGGTTGCTGAAGCCTTCGCGTTCCCAGGGGAACACGCGGCTGTATACCGATGACGACTTGCAGCGGCTGGACGTGATTTTGACGCTGGCGCGCGACATGGGTGTGAACCTTGCCGGCATTGAGATTATCTTGAACATGCGCGAGAAAATGATAGAGATGGAAAAGCAGATGGGCGAGTTTGCGCAGGTGGTGCAGCAGGAACTGTCGCGCGTGGCTTCGCGAGGGCCGAGTCATGCGGATAGACATGCGATTGTGCGGGCCATACCGAGGGCGACGCGCATTCCGGTTCGTGAAGCGTAACGCGGTGGCGACAATTTGCCTTTTTGCGCCGGTGTGTTTTGCCGGCATTTTTTTTGCATGGAAAGCTTGGCGCGGAATCGCCGGTCATCGCATTGCAAAGCACAGGCTGAAGCCTGTGCCGCTGGTGGCCTTGCTGTGAGGTGCGCGGGCTCGTATGCTGTGGGCAGAGAGACAAAGATAGCGCCTTAGGGGCGCCGCTACAGAACATTATGGCAATGGAGAACTGCGTGTTGTGCCGGGGGACCGGCTGGAAGATGGTGCCGCGCGAGGATGGCGCCGGGCTGGCGGCGGCAGCTTGCGATTGCGGAATGGTGGAGCGAGCTTCGCGCGTGGTGGAGCGGGCTCGAATTCCGAAGCGGTATACGGATTGCGACTTTGAGAGCTACGTGACCGATCTTACGGACGGGAAGAACTATACCTCCCAACAGACCGCTTCTCTCAAGCAAGTCAAGATGGTTACGCAAGCGTTCGTTCGCGACTATCCGGGTGGGGATCAGGCCGGCCTATTGCTTATGGGAAATTCCGGCGTCGGTAAAACTCATCTGGCTGTCGCGGCGCTAAAGGAATTTCTGAAGCGCGGGCACACCGGTTATTTTTGCGAGTACGGCGCTTTGCTCAGAGAGATTCAGAACAGCTACAGGTCCGAGAGCGAAATGTCTGAGATCAAGCTACTGTCCCCCGTTTTGTCGGTCGAGGTGCTGGTGATCGACGACCTCGGCTGCATAAAACCCTCGGATTGGGTACGAGATACGATCGGCTACATCTTGAATACCAGATATGTGGAAGCTTCGCGTGATCTGAGCAATCCGCGATGCACGATCATCACGACCAACTATCTCGATGACACCGACGAAAAAGAGATGCCGTCATCCGGTAGTCGCGGTTCCGCAATACGTAAAGACCGGCTAGAGGAACGAATCGGGGCGCGAATGAGGTCGCGGTTGTATGAAATGTGCCGAATGGTCGAGGTTTCGGCGCCAGATTTTCGTCGCGAAGTCCGCCAATCCGGCCGCGCTGGCGCGCGCTAGAGCGCCAAAACCCGCCAAGACCTTTTGACCGTTCCGTTCTTTTTTGCTCGAAACGTATGCGAGACGACCAACCATGCGATTATTTACCCGCTAAATTCGGATGCCAGCAGTTCGACACGTGTCATTGACTTGTATCCGCGATTTCGCTCCAGTCAGTCACGGTTGTCAATTTGGGCAGCCAGAAAATGAGCTTAAGATCTTCATCCCGCGTTGATTGACACAGGCTTAAGGCGGCTTGTATCATTCTCAAGCTGTAGCGTACGTACGCCCCAGCAGGTTTGTCCCAGAGGGCCGCAAAGCGAAAAATGCAGAGTTGGCCGCCAAACGGCCGGCTCGCTGGCAATCACTGCGCGGTTCACCTCCTTGCAATACACCCAGACAGGGCAGCAGCAAGGAACTTCATGCGACTAGACAGGGATACTTATCCCGGAGGCAATCATCATGTTTGACCACGACAACCAGACCGCGGCTGCGGCCGCACCGGTCCACGACGACAACACGGCAGCAAATCAACAAAGCCAGCAAGGCGGGGTGCAGAAACAAGAGCAGCAGGAAGAGCAGCAGGAAGAGCAGCAAGCGATAGCGCAAGTGGCTTCACAAGAAGCGGCGCCGGAAACTCCCGCGACGGCTTCGCAAGCAACTTCGCACCAGACTTCACCGGAAACCGGGCACGAGATCGCGCCGACGCCGGATAAAGCGGTGAGCGAAACCGACGCGCACACGCATGCGGAAGCACAGACGGCGGTGCATGCAGCGGAAGCAGCAGCCTCGAGCGACGCGGATGAAGCAGCAGGCTCAGAGGAAATGAGCAAGCTGATGGAGCAATACGACGAGAAGCAGGAAGCGGCAGCGTCGAAAGAAGTGATCGAAGTGACGGTGGTGGCGTATACCGAGCACGGCGTGGTGGTGGACCTGGGCGGCAAGACGGAAGGGCTGATCCCTGCGGCGGAATTTTCCGAGACGGAAATTCCGCGTCCCGAGCCGAACAGCAAAATCGAAGTGCAGCGCACGGGCGAACACAAAGACGGCTACGCGATCGTCTCGTACCAAAAGGTGTTGCGCCGCAAGACTTGGGAAAAAATTGACGCGGTATACAAGGCCAAGGAAACCCTGACCGGAAAAGTGGTGGACCGCATCAAAGGCGGGCTGGTCGTGGACATCCTGGGCGTGCGCGCGTTTTTGCCTGGCTCGCAATACGATCTGCGGCCGACGGCGAACCTCGACAACTTGACGGGCACGGAATTGCAGGTGCGCGTCACCAAGCTAAACCGGCGCCGCGGCAACGTGGTGGTCAGCCGGCGCGCGATTCTGGAGGACGAGCTGCAAGCCAAGCGCGGCGAACTGCTCGAATCGCTGCACGAAGGCCAGAAGGTGCACGGCTACGTCAAGAACGTGACGGAATACGGCGCATTCGTGGACATTGGCGGCATCGACGGCTTGCTGCACTTGACGGACCTAAGCTGGGGCCGCGTAAAGCATCCCTCTGACGTGGTGAAGCCGGACCAGGAGCTGGACGTCGTCATCCTGAAATTCGACAAGGAAAAGCAGCGCGTTTCGCTGGGCCTGAAGCAGCTGATGCCGGATCCGTGGGTGAACGCGTCGGAGAAGTATCCGGCGGGCGGCAAGGTGAAAGGCAAAGTTGTGGGCGTCGTGGACTACGGCGTGTTCGTAGAGTTGGAGCAAGGCATCGAAGGCCTGGTGCACGTTTCGGAATTAAGCTGGACGAAAAAAGTGCAGCACCCGTCGAAGCTCGTCAAGGTTGGCGACGAAGTCGACGTGGTGGTACTGGACATTAAGCCGAGCGACCGCCGCGTTTCGCTGGGCATCAAGCAGGCGCAGCCGGATCCCTGGCTGCTGACGGCGCAGAAATATCCCGTAGGCACAGTGGTCACCGGGAAAATCCGCAACATCGCGGAGTTTGGCGCGTTCGTCGAACTCGAAGACGGCTTCGACGGCTTGGTGCACGTCAGCGATGTGAGCTGGACGGAGCGCATCAAGAATCCGCACGAGGTGTTCAAGAAGGGTGAAGACGTCACCGCGAAGGTGTTGAAGATCGATCCGGAAAATCGCCGCGTGTCGCTGGGCATCAAGCAGGTCAACGACATTTTTGGCGAATGGCTGAAGACGCACAAAGTCGGAGACGTGGTGAAGGGCAAAGTCTCGCGCATCGCCACGTTCGGTGCCTTCGTCGATGTGGGCGAAAATATCGAAGCGCTTTGCCACAACACGGAAATCGAAGAGCGCAAGCGCCGGGACGACGGCGCGTCGGCGTTCCGTCCAACGACCGGCCCGCTGAAGAGCGCTGGTCCGCTCGAGCCGGGCAAAGAATACGACTTCAAAATCATCAAGATCAGCCCGGACACGCGGCGCATCGGCCTCAGCTATCGTGCGGCGGTGAAACAGATCGAGCGACGCGAGATCGATCACTACAAACAGACCACCAAGTCGTCGTCCACGGCAACTTTGGGCGACGTGATGCGGTCGAAATTGTCTTCGCGCTAACTTTCCGCGCCCTCGGGTAACGGAAGGCGTCGCGGAGCGTCCGCACAATTTCATTTACCTGCGGGTCATTTTAGTGATAGGAAGAAGGGCAACCGCAGGGGTGGCTGCCCCTCTAAGCCGTTGTGCATCAGGAAGCTACATGCGCCGCGGCGTTTGCCAGACCACTTGGCAGTGGACGACTAACGAGGCACAGGGACGATGACCAAGCAACCGACATTGACGAAGGCCGACCTGATCGCGGAGGTCGAAAAAATTACTGAGCTGAAACGCTCGGACTCCGAGATTATTGTCGAAACCATTTTCGAGAATATTATTCAGGCTCTGCAGAAGGGCGACAAGATCGAGATCCGCGGATTCGGCAGCTTCCGCACGCGCGACCGCCGCGGCCGCGTGGGGCGCAATCCCAAGACCGGCGCCAAGGTGGAAGTGCCGCCGAAGAAAATTCCATTTTTTAAGCCCAGCAAAGAGCTGAAGGATTTTGTCAACAATTCCAATGGCGAAGCGGGAGCAGCCGGAGCTGATTCCTAGTACTCGTCGTCGTGGCAGAAATCGAGGGTAAGAAGCGCCGGCGATGTCGCCGGCGCTTTTCTTCTGCATCGCGATTTCTTAACGAACCGCCATCCAGTCGCATACCTTCGCGCTCGCGGATAGGATATTCTGGCTCCGGCCATTCAGGAGGCCCGCAGGCCGATGGATTATTTGTGGACGCCGTGGCGCTACGCGTACATGGAGCAGGTCACGAGCGGGAAACAACCGGACTGCGTCTTTTGCCACGCGCTGGCGATGGACGATGACCGCGCCGCATACATCGTGCTACGCGGTGCAAAGTGTTTTTTGATTCTGAATCGCTACCCCTACACCTCCGGACACGTCATGATCGTCCCGTACGCGCACGTGGCGGAACTGAATTTGTGCGACGCGGAAACACTCGCCGAGATTATGCGGTTCACGCAACGCATGGAAACTGCCTTGCGCGTCACGTACAAGCCGGACGGCATGAACCTGGGCATGAATCTCGGCCGCGCAGCCGGAGCCGGCGTCACCGGGCATTTGCATTTGCACGTGCTGCCGCGCTGGGTCGGCGACACAAATTTTATTACCGTGACCGCGGAGACACGCGTGCACCCCGAAGAATTGAGTGTCACGTACGACCGGCTGCAAAAAGCGCTGGCTCTTAGCGCGAGTGCAGGCGTAGGAGATGGCACTTCCCTCGCCGCGGCTCGCGGGCCGGCCGGCACCATCCTCTTGCCGAACGCCGTATCACCGAACGAAGTATCGCAGAACAAAGGTTTGTCAAAGGATCTGCCGAGCAAGCCGCCGAAGGAAGACCGCTCGTGAATTTCGAACTTAGCGAGGAGCAAGCGCTGTTGCGGAAAAGCGTGCGTGAATTTGCCGAGGAGGAAGTACGTCCGCTCGCCAAAGGGCTCGACGAGACCGGCCATTTCCCGCGCGAACTCTTCAAGAAGGCCGCGGAGCTGGGCTTGACCGGCATCGCGGTACCCGAAGCCGAAGGTGGCGCGGGCTTCGATCACATCGCGTACACCATCGTGATTGAAGAGATTTCGCGCTGCTGCGCCTCCACTGGCGTGATTCTCTCGGTGCAAAATTCGCTGTACGGCGCGCCCGTGCAGCATTACGGCACCGCCGAACAAAAGAAAAAATTCCTGTTGCCCTACGCGCGCGGAGAGAAAATCGGGTGCTTCGCGTTGACCGAACCGCAAGCCGGCTCCAACGCTTCCGCGCTGCAAACCAAAGCGGTGCGCAATGGCGACACGTACGTAATCAACGGAACCAAGGCTTGGATCACCAATGGCGGCGCGGCCGATGCCGCCATCGTGTTCGTCAACACCGAGCCAAGTAAAGGCGAAAAAGGCATCAGCGCGCTCATCGTCGAACGTGGCACCCCGGGATTCCGAGTCGGCAAAGAGGAGAAAAAGCTGGGCATCAGCGCCACCGCCTGCAGCGAACTGATTTTCATGGACTGCGCCGTCCCCGTCAGCAATCGCATCGGCAATGAGGGCGAAGGCTACAAAGTGGCGCTTTCTACGCTGGACGGCGGACGCATCGGCATCGCCGCGCAAGCCACCGGCATCGCCCAAGGCGCGTTTGAAGCTGCGCTGAAATATTCGCAGGAACGCGTAGCCTTCGGCGGCACTATCTCGCAGTTCCAAGCCATCCAGTTCATGCTCGCGGACATGGCCACAGAGATAGACGCCGCGCGCCTGCTCAATCGCAAGGCCGCCTGGAAGCAAGACACCGGCGCGCGCTTCAGCATGGACGCCGCCATCGCAAAACTATTCGCCAGCGAAATGGCCACGCGCGTCACGCACAAAGCCATCCAGATCCACGGCGGCAACGGCTACAGCCGCGAGTACCCGGTGGAGCGCAACTACCGCGACGCGCGCATTACCGAAATCTACGAAGGCACCAGCGAGATTCAGCGCCTGGTCATCGCCAGTTGGGTCTTAAAGAGCTAGTTGCTCGAAAGGGCCAGCGGTCATCAAAGCTTCGTGCCAGTCACGATTGGGCGGCACATTGGCGCGGGCTGGAACTTCTAATGCGAAGCCGCAATGATCCGTCAGAGATCAGAAATATTTGAAGGGGCAATTGCGACGCAGAACGATCTTTTCACATGGTTGCAATCCGAAATAGCGCGGAATGATCTTCAAATCGCCAGATTAAATCCTCCTTGAGCAGGCGGGCCCAGCCGCTACGTAGTATTCTGGGCGCGTGCTGGAACTTGAACATTCGCTGGCGTTTCACGCCGAAGACAGTGTCGATTTTTTCGCCCGGCTACCGGCGCGGCCGGCGGTTTGCTTGATTGAGCCGCGCGAAGCGGCGGCTGCGCCGTTGCTGATTCGCACACAGGATTTGCGGCGGCGCTTACAGCGGCTGCTGGGGCCGGACGATCCGACAAGCAAGCGTTTGAACTTGCGTGAATTTGCGCGCGCCGCGCGGTATCGCGTTACTGGCTCGGCGTTTGAGCAGACGCTCACCTATTACCACAATGCCAAAAACGTGCATCCCGGGCGGTACCGCGATTTGCTGCGCATGCGTCCTCCGGCGGTGCTCAAGGTCAATTTGAAGAATGCGTATCCGCGCTGCTATGTGACGCGGCGCATTGCGGTAAATGCGGAAGGCGCGCCCATCTCTGGCGCGTACTATGGGCCGTTCCGCAAACGCAAAGTAGCCGAACGCTTTGCCGAGAGCGTGCTCGATTTTTTCAAGGTGCGGCGGTGCCAGATTAAAATTCGCCGCGACCCCGCGTTTCCCGGCTGCCTCTATTCGGAGATGAAAATGTGCCTCGCGCCGTGCTTTGCGGGCTGTTCGCATGAGGAATATGGCGCCGAGGTGCAGCGGCTGGTGCAGTTCCTCGATACGGGCGGCGATTCGCTGCGCGAAGCTCTGGAAAAAGAACGCGAACTGGCCAGTGCTGATCTGGACTTTGAGAAGGCCAGCACGCTCCATAAGCGGCTCGAGAAAATTGACGACGCGCTGCGCGGCGGGCCGGAATTGGCACGCCGGGTCACGGACATCAACGCGGTAATTTTGCAGCGCGGCGCGGAGGAGCAGACCATTGCAGCGTTCGCCTTACGCCGCGGATATATTGCCGAGCCGCTGCTGGTGCGCTTTGCGGAAATGGCCAGCGCGCCAAAATCGGTGGAGCAGATTTTTCGCGATTATCTTGAATCAGGGGGTGATGCGGAAGCGGGCACGATATATCGTGCCTCGACCGGCGGCGCCGACATGCCCGTAGGGACACGGCATGCCGCGTCCGTTCCGGGCGCCGCACCGGCAAAGACTCGCGATTCCAGGGAGCTGAGCGAGCATCTGTGGATTCTGGCGCACTGGTTTTACGGCAAACCCCGCGGTGGCGAAATTTTCTTTTTCTCGGAGAGCGGACGCCAGCCGGGCTGGCCATACCGGCGCATCCTGCGCGCGTGTTCGCGGTTGCTGACGCCGCCCGAAGATGCGGCAACGCCGCAAAATGTAGCGTCACCGGAGAAGGCCGCATCCGACCCCAGTGCCAATCGCAAACCACCAAGCGAAGGAGCGAAATGAGCGCAACGGAAATGAAAGGCGCGACGAAGGAAGGCACCACGCGTTACGCGGAAAAATTCAAGGGCCGCGCGGCGGATGGCCATTTTCGCGATGCACATCGCCTGGTGATATCTTCGCTGGGCATGGGCACCTATCTCGGACAGCCCGATGCCAAGACTGACGAAAGCTATACGGAGTCCGCGGTGGCGGCTGCGGAAAGCGGCATCAACGTTTTCGACACGGCGATTAACTACCGCTTTCAACGCAGCGAACGCAACATTGCCGAAGCGCTGAAACAACTCGCGGCCAAGGGTTTTTCTCGTGACGAGCTGGTGCTGTGTACCAAAGGTGGTTACTTAACCCCCGAGGGCGCGATGCCCGGCGATCCCAATGAATATTTTTTCAAGGAATATATTCAGCCGGGAATTTTTAGCGCCAAGGATCTGGTGGGCGGCGGGCACTGCATGACGCCAAAGTTTTTGAAGAACCAGCTGGGGCGCAGCCTGAGAAATCTCGGCGTCTCGTCCGTCGACATTTATTACCTGCACAATCCGGAATCGCAGCTCTCGGAAATATCGAAACCGGATTTTTTGGTGCGTGTCCGTGAAGCCTTTGAGTTTCTGGAATCCGCGGTGGACGCCGGAGAAATTCAATACTATGGCATGGCCACGTGGAACGGGTTTCGTCAGGATAGCGGCGCGCGCGACGGCATGCAGTTGGGCGAAATCGCGCAAATCGCGCAGGAAATTGCCGGCGGCCGGCATCACTTTCGATTCGTGCAACTGCCCTTTAATCTAGGAATGACAGAAGCGCTGACGCTGGGCAATCAACTTGTCATGGGGCGCAAGCGCACGGTGATGGAAGCTGCGAACGAATTGAACATCTCGCTGATCGCCAGCGCTTCCCTGCTGCAAGGTCAAGTCGCCAAGAGTCTGCCAAGTTTTGTGGCGGATGCACTGGGACTTGCAAACGATGCGGAACGTGCGCTGCAATTTGTGCGCTCGTCGCCAGGAATTGCCACCGCGCTCGTGGGCATGTCGCGCGTGGCGCACGTGCAGGCCAACACCAAGCTGGTGAAAGTTCCGCCGGCCACCGAGGAACAATTTACAAATTTATTTTCTCGCGGGCAGGCATAGCCGTTAGCCACCTGGTGATGGCGCGGTCGAGTTGGTCGAGTTTGCCGGCGAAGAAATGGTCAGCGCCAGGAACTTCCACCAAAACATTTTCGCCCGCGAACGTCGGGACCAATTCGCAAACCTTCGCGATGGCGCCGTGCTCATCGCGTTCACCGTGCACAAAAAGTTTCGGTTTGGCGCACGGCCTCAGAAACGAAAAGTCCGTGTTGTTCACGGGAATGCCGAGACCTATCAGCCGGGTGACGCGCGAATCTTCGCAACCCGCGCGCATGCCAACCCACGAGCCAAAGCTGAACCCCGCTAGCAATAATTGCGCCGCAGGAAATTCCGCGGCGAGAAACCGCAGCGCAGCACGCACGTCGTGAACTTCTCCGGAACCGCGATCGTGAATGCCGGCGCTGAGTCCTACGCCGCGAAAATTGAAACGCAGCACCGGCAGCCGCAGCGCGCTGAGGGATTTCGCCGTCTGATACACAACTTTGTTATGCATGGTGCCGCCAAAAAGCGGATGCGGATGGCACACCACCGCAGCAGATCGCGAATCAGCAGGCGGCGAGGGCGTCCACAAAAGCGCTTCGAGGCGGCCTGCGGGACCATCCAGAAATAGCGTGCGCGAATCGTGTTGGGCAGGCATCAATCAACGAACGCGAACTCCTTCAAGATTCGCGGCGCTCTGAAAATCTTCCTTTTGAGAATTCACTGCAGAAGCCAGTGTACCGCAGCAGGTGCGGTACTTGAATGCACTAACGCCTGTGTGAGCAAAGCGCAGACCTGATGGAAGAGCGGCCGCGGTAGGCAAACCGTTACGACCTGGTACTAGGACATAATTTATTTATTTTCGCGTTGCAGTTTCGCAACGCGGATGTTACGTTCAGCGCGTCCGAACCAATCCAACGGGGGCAACGGGTTTTATGAGTACTGGTGCGGAGCGCCGGGAGGCCCGGCGATTCACGATGACCCTTCCCTTGCGGGTGCTTCCCGCCAACCATCACGGTTCCGAAATGCACACGGAAACACGCGATGTGAGTTACCGCGGACTCTATTTTGTGAGCGAAGCGGAATACAAAGCAGGCAATCCGCTGGAATTTGTCATCACGCTGCCGCAGCAGGTACCCAATAGCGGCGACGTGAGCATCCGCTGCCAAGGCGAAGTGGTGCGCGTTGAACCGACCGGAAACGGGCGCATGGGCGTGGCCGCGAAGATTGCGCATTACGAATTTGTTTCCGGCGGTTCGTCCATTTAATCGCCGATTGCCTTCCGATTGAATATCCCATTGAACGGTGATTTCCCGGGCGCACCAGGGCGCGAGTACAATGCTTTTTCCCCCGGATGTTTTCCTGGTCCAGGGCTGGAGGCGCGCGATGTATCACTACGACGCGAAATTGGCGTTGGAAGAGTTACAGGAAGATGCCCTGCTGCCGCATCCGGTAAAGCTGCGCGACATGATTTTGCGCACGCAACTGGGGCCGCAAGAAGCGCAACTGCTGAACCACGATTTTCAGGAATATTTGACGCGCTTTGGCGAATTGCAGAAGACCGCGCGCAGCGTGCTCGAAAGGCTGGCGGCCGGCCAGCGCAAGGCGTCGTGAATGCGCGGCGGCGCGGGATACGATGCGCTCGATATTCAACGCTTTGCGGTACGCGATTCGGCGCGCCCGGCTTTAGCCAGCGGCTCATCTCTCTGCTCCGTGTATTTTGGAAATAACCCTGCAAGTTATTTGCGCAGATCCGCATGATCCTGCGAATTAACGCGAAGCCTCGCGTATTGCTGTTATCGGCGTCTTCTGGAGCCGGGCACGTGCGCGCGGCGCAAGCGCTAGAAAAAGCGTTTCGGGCGCGCGGCGACTGTACCGTGGAGCATGCCGACGCGATGCGCTACGTCAGCAAACTTTTTCAGAATATTTATGAAAAGGCTTATATCACCATGGTGCAACGCGCTCCCGGCGTGATGGGCATGCTGTACGACAGCACGGACCAGCCGTGGCAGCGCCAAAACCGGCGGCTGGCGCTGGATCGGTTAAATACCACGCCGATGGTGAAATTGCTGGACCGCGTTCAGCCGGATTTGTGCCTGGCTACGCATTTTTTGCCGGCGGAAATCATTGCGTGGCTGATCGCCAAGAAAAAACTGTTGGCGCGAAGCGCCATCGTGATCACGGACTACGATGTGCACGCCATGTGGCTGTGCCGCACCGTGGACCGCTATTTCGTGGCGCTGCCGGAGGCGGAGGAGTATCTGGCGCGCATTGGCGTGCCGCGGGAAAAAGTGCGTGTCACGGGAATACCGGTGGATCCGGTTTTTGCCGAGCCATTGGAACAAGGAGCGGCGCGAAAATATTTTGGTTTGGACGCGCACGCGCCGACTATTTTGATCGCCGCGGGTGGGTACGGGGTGGGACCGGTCGAGCAATTGGTCGGCACCTTGCTGGCGCTCGGTCGGCCTTGGCAGATCGTGGCCATCGCGGGCAAAGGCGAAGAAGTGCGGCGGCGGCTCGAAAAAATTGCCGATGGCGCAGGTAAATTGCCGGGCGGCGCAGCGCGGCTGCGCGCCGTGGGATTCACGACGGAAATGGATCGCTACATGGCCGCGGCGGATTTGCTGGTGGGCAAGGCCGGCGGATTGACGAGTTCGGAAGCAATGTCGCGCGGCTTGCCAATGGCGTTGATTGAGCCAATTCCCGGACAGGAAGAACGCAACGCCGATCACTTGCTAGAAGCGGGGGCGGCCGTGCGCTGCAACAATTTGCCGGCGGCGGCGTGGAAAATTGCGACGCTGCTGGACGACGAGCCGCGCATGCAACGGATGCGCGAAGCGGCGCGGCGCATGGGCCGGCCCCACGCCGCAGCGGCTATCGCGGAAGATGCGTTGCGGCTGGTAGACTGAAAGCATCTCAATCTAAGGACCGAGGACGGCTGAAATGTTTTCAGCCATAACGAATGATGCGACGGCATACGTTGATGATCGACGCGGACGATACGCTGTGGGAGAACAACGTATTTTTCGAAAATTTGATCGAAGATTTTATCACCCTGGTGGAGCATTGCGGCTATGCGCGGGCGTACATTCGGCACATTTTGAATGAGACGGAGCGCAAAAATATCCGGCAGTACGGATATGGCGTGCGCAGCTTTGGGCGATCGCTGGAAGAAACGTATCTGAAATTGGCCGAGCACATGGCCAAGCGAGAAATTTTGGCGCAGATTCACGAGCGCGTGGTGGATCTGGAGCGCACGCCGCCGAAGATTCTCGATGGCGTGCCGGAAACGCTGGCGTACCTGACGCAGCGGCATCGGCTGATTCTTTTTACCAAAGGCGAACCGGCGGAGCAGGCGGCGAAAGTGGAACGCTCTGGATTGCAGGGATTTTTTGAGTTTATCGAGATCGTGCCGGAAAAAGATCACGAAACTTACAGCAGTTTGGTGAAGAAGCATAAAATCGTGAAATCGCAGGGTTGGATGATTGGGAACAGCCCGCGCAGCGACATTAATCCGGCGATGAAGATTGGGCTGAACGCGGTGTATATTCCGCATCAACATACATGGCACATGGAGCATGAGCCGGTGGTGGCGGGTTCTGGGAAACTGGTGATTCTGCCGTCGTTCCGCGAACTGCGCGGACATTTTTGAGGGGCTGCATGCGAGCGCGCACGCGCGCCCGTCCACTCTAAAGCCGCAAGACGCGTTTTGAAGCTGCGCTTCGTTCCCTGCTGCCCAAATTGGCCGTTGCGCTCTATATTTCACGTTCTAGACTCAACTCAGCTAAATAGCCGCGTTGGAGGAAAATCTTATGGCTACGATGACTGCGCCGCTGCGCACGGACTGGCGCAAGGAATGGTTTGAGATTGAGGATGCAGTGTACCTGAACACCGCGATGCAATCGGCAATGCCGAAGGTTGCGGTCCGAGCGGTGCAAGAGGCGATCGAGGGAAAGAAGTTTCCGCATCGCATGTCGCAGGTCGCGCATTACGAAGTGCCGGTGCGCGTGCGCGCGGCCATCGCGGAGTTGATCGGCGCGCAACCGCAGGAAATCGCCTTAACCACGGGCGCCAGTTCTGGTCTGTCCGCGCTGGCGTACGGGATGGCGTGGAAAGCCGGCGACGAGATCGTAACGGCTGGTGGTGAATTTCCTTTGCAGTACTCCACGTGGCGGCCGATGAAGGAGCGCGAAGGTGTGGCGCTAAATATTGTGAAACCCGGTGCGCGATTTATTACCGCCGATGATCTGATCGCCGCGCTGACGCCCAGGACGCGGCTGGTGTCCGTGAGCATGGTGAGGTTTGACGATGGCTCGCTGCTCGATGTTGCCAAGATCGGCGCGGCTTGTCATCGGCAGGGAGCGCTGCTTGCGGTCGATGCCAGCCAGTGTTGTGGAGCGATCCCGCTCGATGTGCGGACGCTCGGAGCGGATATGGTTACCGCCGCGGCTTACAAGTGGCTGCTCGGCCCATACGGCACAGGATTTTTCTGGGTCAACCCTGAGGTCGCCCAGACTTTGCGGCCTGGTCCTTTTTATTGGCAGGGTATCGATGGAATGGACCACCACCACTCCGGTTCGCTGAATCTTGCGGACGCCAAGCCCGCGGCGGGTTCGCGGCGCTGGGACGCTGCGGAAACCGCCAGCTACCTTAATCTCGCGGCGCTGGAAGCTTCGCTGAAACTAGTGGCACAGATCGGCGTGGCGACAGTGGCGGAGCATACGCGCGGGTTGATTGAGTTTATGTATGCGCGATTGCCGAAGGATCGCTGTGTGCCGACCAGCCCTCTCGATGCGGGGCGGCGCGGGCCGTATGGGTGCTTCGCAGCGCGAACGCCGGAGAGGACCGCGGAACTCTACGCGCGCCTCACAAAGGAGAATGTGGTGGTAAGTTTGCGCGAAGGAAATATTCGCGTGTCGCCGTATGTATTTAATACCGAGCGAGATATCGACCGGTTGATCAGCGTGATAACCGAGTAGTGTGCGAGCGGCGTCGTTTGCGACAAGTATATTGGTACTTATTTCGTCGCCATGATGGCCCGCTTCCCTAACATTTTGTAAGTGTTCATTGCAGAGCGGTTGAACTCTCTGTTTGCATAGAGATTCGTAAGTATTCATTCTCTCTCTGTTTGAGTTGCAAAACTGCTGGTCCAGGATTCCCTCGCGTTGTTTTCTTCCGAAAGACGTGCAGCTATCACCCAGATGAGCTGGGCGCAGCATTTTCTCGAGGCTCGGGATAAAGCGTGTCCTAGTGGATGGTTGCCGGTGTTTTTGAATGGGATTGATTTGAAAATTCAGCGACCGTTCTACCCGAGAGAATGGTAAGCGGATTTTGAACCGTTATGCACAGGAATATATATCGTTATAACTGCTTGGGGTGTTGAGCTGGTTTTAGTCTTTGGGGGTGGCGTGGAAGGGGATGTGGATGATGGCTTCTAGTTCGATGGGCTGGTCTTGGCCGTTGAGGGGACGGGTGGCGGGTCGAAAGGTCCATTGGGCCAGGGCGGACATGGAGTTCGAGTCGAGCTGCTGGTCAAGACCGTGGACAAGCTGGATGCTATCGACGGAGCCGTCGCGGCGGATTACGGCGTAGAGCACGATTTCGCCTTCTACGTGATCGTTAGCCAGGGTGGGTGGATATTTAGGGTCGACTTTCTTGGTGGGGACGGGCGCGCCGAGGTTCGCGGGGCTCTGGTGTGACGGGCCATTCGGGCGGAGTTCTGAAAAATTCAGGACCCAACTTCCTGTGGCGCTGTTGAGGTTGGGCATGTTGACGTAGAGAGTGTAGATTTTCTTGGAATTGAAGACCTGCTCGGGCTTGGCGCCGGGAGGCAGGGCGGCGAAATTGGGTGGGCCGGTGCGCACGGGGACGTCCTCGATTTCCGCGTGACTGGAGTGGGCGAGCATATCGTGGGGCGAGGTGAGGCTGAGTTTGCCCAGGCCTTTTCCGGGGGCCCCGGAACCGCCGAGTCCGGAGACATTATTTTTTGCGACGGGATTGCCGCCCGAGATGCTAACGGAGACCGGACTATGGCCATTGCCGGTGCCGGTGCCGGATTTTGCCGTGGCGCTGGGAGCGCCGGACGCCCCGGCGTTTGGAACAACCGCGGCAGAGGGCGCTGCGGAGGACGGAGAGCCCGGCTGCTTACCGTCTGGAGAGATAGCGACGCGCGCTGACAGATTCCCCGGCGGCACGGCGACTGCAGCGGAGGGCGGGGCGGGAGCAGCGCTTAAAGCGATGAGCGTAGCGGGACTCGTGCCAGCCGCGGAATTTGCTGTGATTTCTGGAGCGGCAGAGACGTCACCGGTTTGCGCGCGCTGCACGACGCGCGGGGCGGCGCCGCCGTTGAGCGTAAGTTTCGGACGTTCCGGTCCGCTCTGAGCAATTTGCATGGTGAGGTCGGCGGCTTGCTGCTGGAAGACCGGGACATCCGCGGGGGCAGCGGTCGGGGAAGCGGCGACGCGGTGCTCGCGGGGATGAAGCTTGGCTAGGATCAGTTCGTCGATTTGGAGGCGGGGACGAGCGGGAACGGCGGCTTGCTGCAATTCGACGATATTGGGAAGGCTGGGCAAAATTTTTGGAGCGACGGCGGGAGCGGCAGGATTGATGAGCGTCTGGCGCGGATGCGTTGGATGGACGGCGTCCGTGAAAATGCGCTGGCGCGGATGAAAGGCGTCGGCTCCCTGCGGGGCCGGAGCGGGACTTTGCCGCGGCAGAGTCTTGGCGTGCGCAGCGGGTTTGGAGGGCGCGCTGGACATATTGAGCAAAGGAAGATCGTTGATGGCCCCAGACCAGGTCAGTTCGACATTATCGAAAGCCTGATGGTGGCGAATGGCGGTGAGGGAGCGCGGAAACGGCGTAACCAAAAGCGCGACGTGAAGGAGCAGTGCGATGAATAAGGCCAAGCGTGGGACGCGGCCTTCGATCCAACCATCTTTGAAGAAACCTTTGTAGACAAATTTTCTGGCGTAGGTGGGGCCGGAGAGAATGGCGGCGAGATTGCTAGTGGCGCTTTGCCGGAAGCCACCCCAAGCAACGTACAAAGTGGGCTGCGTGGGACCGGGAAGGCGCACGGATTCCGCTGGCTCCTGGACCTGGCCGAGGAGATTAAAGGCACTGTTGACTTGATGGAGCGACATGAACACCCAAGTATAGCGTGGCGTCCGCTGGGAATTAAACGCCGAATCACACTGGCAGAGCCTGGCTGGGCTGGGGGGACGGAAGAGGCTTTGCTGTGTGAAAGTGTATAGATGATGGGAATGGTGAGTGGGTTTGCTCTGGGTGGTGAGAATTTTTGCTTGGGTGCGTATGCGGTGGCGGGGGATGCGGGGAAAGCGCGGACGGCGTATCAGGATTTTTTTGCCATGTGGAAGGATGCGGATCCCGATATTCCGGTGCTGGTGGCGGCGGAGACGGAATATGGGAAGCTGTGAGGGCAATTGATTGGCGATTGTGATTGACGGGTAGATTTGGTTCGGGAGTGCGCGCCGCGATGTTTTGCGGGTCTTTTTTGTTGCGGACGCTTATTTTTCGTCGGAGGAATGTTGCCGGCGGCGGTAGAAGCTGAGGACGGCGTCGCCTTGTTTTAGGACGCGAACACGTTCCAGGGAGGCGAATTCTTCGGCTAGTTCGAATTTGCGGGAATGCTCGGCAATGACGATGGTGCCTGGGGACACGAAGGGGGCAGTACTAAGAAATTTCATGACACGCTGATATTCTTCGGCGGCGGCGTAGGGCGGATCGAGAAAAATATAGTTGTAGGCGAATTCAGTTTTTTTCTGGAGCTGCTGGAGTTTTTCAAGAGCGCGGAGGGCGTCCATGGCGAGGACCGTGGCACCGCGGCGAATGTCTAGCGAATGAAGATTTTGGCGAATGAGTTTAGCGGCTGGCGTGTGATTTTCAACGAACAAGACGTCGACGGCACCGCGGCTGATGGCTTCGATGCCAACGGCGCCGGTGCCAGCGAAAAGATCAACGAATTGCGCGCCGGAGACCTTCGAGCCAAGAACGTTGAAGAGCGTTTCGCGGAGACGGTCGCTGGTGGGGCGCAGCGCCGCGCTGTCGAGACTCTTCAGGATGCGGCTGCGATAAGTTCCGGCGATGACGCGCATGGTGTCCAGTCTAGCCGATACGGGCCAATTGATAGCGGCGTTGCCATTCGGCGGGCAATGCGCGAAGAACGCGTTGGAGGCTGGCGGTTTGATGCGCGTCGTCGACCAAAAGGAACGCTTCGCGGCGTGCGGCTTCAAGGAGGTCGCGGTCGCGCAGGGGATTGGCGATGTGGAAGCCCATGTCGCCGGACTGCCGAGTACCAAAAAAGTCGCCGGGGCCGCGGAGGAGTAGGTCGGTTTCGGCGATTTCGAAGCCGTCAGAGGTGCGCACCATGGTGGCGAGGCGTTCGCGGGCGATTTCTGTGAGGCGGCCGGAAGCGACGAGGATGCAGTGAGATTTATCGGGACCGCGGCCGATGCGCCCGCGGAGTTGGTGGAGCTGGGCGAGGCCGAAGCGTTCGGCGTGTTCGATGATCATGGCGGTGGCGTTGGGGACGTCGACACCAACTTCGACGACGGTGGTGGCGACCAAGATATTGATTTCGTTTTTGCGAAAGCGCTGCATGACGGATTCTTTTTCTTCGCTGGAGAGGCGGCCATGGAGGAGGCCCAATTTTAATTTTGCGAAGACCTCGTTTTGGAGGTGCTGGTATTCGTCAAGCGCGGCTTTTAGCTCGAGTTTGGATTCTTCGATCACGGGATAGACGATGTAGGCCTGATGGCCGACGGCGACTTCGCGGCGCACGGATTCCCAGACGCCGGGCAAGTGTTGCTGAGTGGTTTGACGAGTGATGATTGGCGTGCGCCCGGGGGGAAGCTCGTCGAGGAGCGAGACGTCGAGGTCGCCGTAGAGCGTGAGCGAAAGCGTGCGCGGGATGGGAGTGGCGGTGAGAACGAGAACGTGCGGCGCGCGGCCGTGCGTGGCGGCTTTGTCCATCAGGCGCTTGCGCTGCAGGACGCCGAAGCGGTGCTGCTCGTCGATGGCGACGAATGCAAGGCGCGCGAATTGCACGTTGTCTTCGATCAGCGCGTGGGTGCCGACGACAAGATGGGATTCGCCGGAGCGGATGCGCTCGAGGGCGGCGGTTTTTTCGCCAAATTTCATCCCGCTGACGAGCAGCTCGACTTTGTAGCCGGCGTGTTCGAGGATGCGGCGCGCGCCAAGGTAATGTTGCACGGCGAGAATCTCCGTGGGAGCCATAAGTGCGGCTTGTGTGTTGTTTTCGATGGCGATGACCGCGGCTTGCAGGGCCACGATGGTCTTGCCGCTGCCAACGTCGCCTTGCAACAGGCGGTTCATGGGGAAGGATTTTTCAAGGTCGGCGGCGATTTCACCGAGGGCGCGTTTTTGCGCGTTGGTCGGCTTGAAGGGGAGAACGCGTTTGAGGGCGGCGCGGATTTTCTCCTCGCGCAGGCGGAAGGGGACGGCGTTTTCGCGGCGGGTGGCTAGACGGTCGAGAGCGACGCTGAGTTGATAGCGGAAAAATTCTTCGAAGATGAGGCGTTGTTGCGCGGGGGAGCGGAAAGTGTTGAGGGTGTCGAGGGATTCGCCGGCTGCTGGGAAATGCGTTTGGATGAGCGCGTCACGGCGCGAGGGATAACCGTACTTGGCGCGCACCGCAGGAGGAAGAATGTCCGGAAGATCGGGCGGGAGCAGTTGCACCGCGGCGTACATGGCGCGGCGAATAGCGCGCGAGCCGAAGGCGCCGATGGCTTCGTAGATGGGAACGATGCGGCCGACTTCGGTGGAGTCCAGTTCGCCGGCGAGGACTTCGATTTGTGGATTGACCATCTCACGGCGTGCAGGGCGGAGTTTGTCGATTTCCACTTTGCCGTGAAGGATGAGCGCCTGGCCGGGCTTGAGGCGGCCTTCAAGATAGCCGCCGTGAAAAAATTTGCAGGGGAGCGAGCCAGTGGCGTCTTGCACCAGCAAGTGGTAGATGGCGTCGCGGCCGTACATGCCCCGGACGGCTTGGCCGCTGAGGACGTTGGCGCGGATGGTGTAGGTATTGCCGGGTTGCAATTCTTTGATTTCGGAAAAGCGGATGCGGTCTTCGTAGCGGAACGGCAGATAGTCCAGCAGATCGGCTAGGGTGTGAATTTCTCGCTGCGCGAGGAGTTCGGCGCGTTGTGGACCAACGCCTTTGATCATGCGGACTTCGGTGGCCAAGCTGAGTGGCGTTTGAGCGGTGGAAGGCATGCGAAAAGAGTGCATCCCTTTATACCATTGCGAGTGCTTGCGGGCCGCCAGCGCGGAAAGGCCGCGAATTGCGCACCGATACTTGCGTCGCGGCTATGCGTATTATAAGTAGTGGTGGTTGACGATTGTGCGGGTGTGGGGTTTAGCAGCGAGAACAGCGGAGGACGAGTGGCCGGCGAGCGATTGACAGGTTCCGACAAACGAGCATTGTGGCTCTGGGTGATCGCGGGCATTTTGGGCGCGCTGTTTGCATACAAATATTATTTTCAGGCTTTCCCCGAGGCATCGGTAAATTTTAAGGTTTCGCGGGAAGAAGCGCTGCAGCGGGCGCAGTCGTTTGTGGCGGGTATGGCCGAAAACACCGCTGGATATCAATCGGCGATCGTTTTCGACGTGGATGACAACGCCAAGACGTACCTGGAGCGCGAAGTCGGGCTGAAGCAAGCCAACCGGTTGATGTCGTCGGAATTGAACATCTGGTATTGGGATGTGCGTTTCTTTCGGCCGTTGCAGGAAGAAGAGTTTCACGTACGAGTGAATCCAGCAGGGCAGATCGTCGGATATCAGCACAAGGTGGAAGAAAGACGCGCTGGAGCTGCGCTGAGCCAAGCCGCGGCGCTCGCAGCGGCGGAGAATTTCGTCAGCACAAAACTGGGGATGAATCTTGGCGCGTGGGAATTTTTACCGGAAGAAGTGAGTGCCAGCCAGAAGCCGAGCCGGCTGGACTGGTCGTTCACCTGGGAAAAACAAGGTTTTCGTGCGAAGGATGCGCCCTATCGCATGGTGGTGCTGGTGCATGGAGACCGCGTGGGCGGCAGCGCGGAGTTTCTAAAAGTGCCGGAAGCGTGGCAGCGGAGCTACGCGCAACTGCGCTCGACAAATCTCTTTTATAACGAGATCGCGATCATTCCGTATTTTCTGCTGCTGGGCAGCGCGCTGTGGGTGGGAATCACCCTAACGCGGCGCGAGCAAACCACGTGGGGCGGAGCGATCAAACTCGGCGTGGTGGTGGCGCTGTTTTATTTTTTGATGCAGCTCAATGAGTGGCAGGCGGCGCGCTTCGGTTACGACACGAACAACAGCTACAGCGGGTTCGTGGCGTCGCGACTAGTGATAGCGCTAGTGCAAGCGCTGGGCACCGCGATCATGGTCACGTTGGTATTGCCAGGCGCGGAGCCTTTGTACCGTGCGTCGCAACCGATGCGCCTGCGGCTCAGTAAGGCGTTTACGCTGCGCGGTCTGCGCTCGAAAGAGTTTTTTTCTTCGGCTACCGTTGGTCTTTCGCTGGCTGCGGCGCACATCGGCTTCATCGTGGCGTTTTATATGTTTGGCAGCAAAGCGGGCGTGTGGGCGCCGCAGGATTTGAATTATTCGGAGACGATCAACACGACGTTTCCGTGGATCGCGGGAATTGCCATCGGCCTGGTGGCTTCAACGAGCGAAGAATTTCTGTTTCGTTTGTTCGCGGTGCCGTTTATCGAGCGCATCACCAAGTCGCGCGTCTTGGCGGTGGTGTTGCCGGCATTTTCCTGGAGCTTTCTGCACAGCGCTTATCCGCAAGAGCCTGGGTACGTGCGCGGCATCGAAGTGGGGCTGATCGGGATTGTTGCGGGAATTGTACTGTTGCGCTGGGGCATCGTGGCCACGCTCATCTGGCATTACACGGTGGACGCCTCCCTGGTGGGGATGCTGCTGATTCGTTCAAACAGTTTGTATTTTAAGATTTCCGGACTGGTGGTCGGCTTGGCGGCTTTGGCGCCGCTGCTTTTTGCCGCGATTTCCTACTTATCGCGCGGAGCGTTCGAACAAGATTCGGATTTGCTGAATGCCGCGAAACCCGTCCCGGAAGCAGCGTTAGCCCTACCTATAGCGGCGGCTACGCCGCAAGTGGCGACACGGCGCTACGAAGCACTACGACCGGCGCCGCTGGTTCTTCTGGCGGTTTGCGTGGTGCTGGCATTCGTCACGTTCGGATCGAGAAGCGCTCCACACGCGATCGGAAATTATCTGAAGCTTACCGTGGATGCGAACACGGGGAAACTGAAAGCCGACGAGATCTTGCGGCAGCGCGGACTGAACCCCGCGTCCTATCGTCATGCCACGGTTTTTGTAGATAACACGGATCCGATGGTGAACGAATACCTCCGCGAACGAATCGGAATCGACGCACTAAATGATATTTATGCGTCGCGCGTGCCGGGGGCCTTGTGGCGAGTGCGCTATTTTCGCGACCGCCAGCCGGAAGAGTTCGACGTGATTCTCAAACCGGATGGTTCGCTGCACTCGGTCTGGCACGTTGTGTCCGAGGAAGCGCCCGGAGCGACGCTGAGCAACGAGGAGGCCGAAGCACGCGCCGCGGCTTTCCTGCAACAAAACAAACAGATCGATCTCTCGCAATGGCACGTGGTGGAGTCCGCGTCGGACAAGCGGCCGCATCGCGTGGATCACGCTCTGACGTGGGAGCAGAAGGAGCCGCTGAATCCCGCTGCCGGCGCTTCCACAAATACCGCAGAACAAGCGCACGCGCGCATGCGGGTGCAGGTTCTCGGCGACGAAGTCACAAAATATCAAACCTTCATTAAAATTCCCGATGACTGGATCCGCAAGCAACAGGAACTAAACCTGCCACGGCTTTTGGTGACCTACGGAATTCCCGCGCTGGTTTACGGAATTTTCGGCATTTGCGTGCTTATCGGTTTCCTACGAAATTTGAAGTCCGAGGATGCACAAGCAGTTCCCTGGAGACGGATCGGTTTGTGGGCGGTCTGGGCGTTCATAGCGTTTTTGGTGGTGTTCGCGCTCGGCAATCGCATACCTAATTTCTTGATGCAGTACAAGACGGAGGTGCCGTTCAACTTTATGGTTGGCGGCATAGCGCTGGCGGTTCTGGTGGGCGGTCCGTTTTATTTCGCGGCGGTGGCCCTGCTGTTTGGATTGGCGTGGTTCTATGCCCGTCGCGCATTTGGGGAGGAGCGCATACCTGGCTGGCTGGGAATGCCTGCGCTCTATTATCGTGATGCGCTGTGCATTGGAATCGGTGGGACAGCGGGTCTACTGGCGTTGAGCAGACTGTTGCAAGTCGCGGCATTGCATTGGCCCACGGCGCATCGGGCCGCTGGCGATTCGTTCGGTCAAGACTTTGACGCATTCGTTCCGGGAGCGTCCATTGTCGGCAGCGCCCTCCTTCACTCGTTGTTTTTGACCGGACTGATAGCCGCGGTCGCGGCGTTTGTGACAAACAAGGTTCCGCAAACGTGGCTGCGTGTGCTGCTTTTTCTGGGGGCGGCGTGCGCATTTGTCGGCGGTTCCTGGGGCAACTCGGCGGACTTCGCCAAGCAGTATGTGGCGGAATTCATCTTGCTGGGCGTGATCGTGCTGGGCGTCCGCTACGTCATGCGCTTCAATTTGCTGGGGTGCTTCCTGGTATTGATGTTTACTGCCGTGATCGACGCCCAATCGAAACTGCTGGCGCAGCATGGCGCTTTTTACCGCAGGAATGCTCTGGCGACGCTGGCGGCGCTGGTCGTGCTGCTGCTTTGGCCTTTGGTCGCGTGGCTTTTCCCTGCGCCGCCGCCGCGCGGCGTGAACTGTTGACGCAGAAAATCGCTCTCGGCCGAACGAAACAAACTGCTCTTGGCTTGCGTTTCTCTCTGTGAGGGGCGGTGCTTACTCTTCGCGCGGAAGTGCGTCCAATTACCTTAGGACCGTGCCGTCGTGGTTTGCGGCTACGTTGCCTGGCGACTGGTCGAGCTGATGTTTTTGCGCTAACGTAGTGTAGCAATTACCGTAACGCGCACTGTGACGAAGAGAAAGCGAAGCATGCCGTTTCCCCGATGGACTCTTGCCTTGGCTGATGAAACTGGCCGCGCTGGCGGCGTTCACACGGCTTTGTCCGCGGAGACTTCTTTGCAGAAGCTCGATGATCGCGCCCTCGTGGCCAATGCCCAGGCCGGCGATCGCGCGGCATTCGAAGAGCTGGTGCGCCGCTACGACCGCGACGTGCTGCGCCTGGCGCTGAACCTGATGAAGCGTCCGGAAGACGCGCGCGACGTTTATCAGGAAGCTTTCCTAAAGGTTTACCGCAACCTGCATCGTTTCCGTTTTGAATGCAGTTTTTATACTTGGCTGTACCGCATCGTCACCAACGTGTGCCTCGACCAATTGCGGCGGCGGCAATCGCGTCCTGAAGATCAAGCGCCGGAAATGAATTCGAGCGGGCGCGAAGAAGGCGTGACAGACTTTTTCGAGCGGCAGAAGGAAAATCGCCCCACGCAAGATCCCGAGCGTAGTTTGATGGGCAAAGAAATCAGCAGGCACATCGCCAGCGCGATGGAACAGCTTTCGCCGCGCGAACGCGTGGTGTTTGAAATGAAGCACTATCAAGGACTGAAACTGCGCGCCATTGGAGATGCGCTGGGTACCACGGAAGAGACGGTGAAAAATTCTTTGTTTCGAGCTACGCGCAAGCTGCGCAACCAACTTGGTGAATTGCGATGAGCGGCGGCGAAGCTCGCAAAGGATTTGCGCCCGCGGAATGCGATGAAATCGCTTCCCTGCTGGTGTTTTACGCTTGCGATGAAACGAATGCTGCAGAGAATGCTCGCATCGCCGAGCATCTCCTGGCTTGCGACGCTTGTGGCGAACAACTCCGCCAGGAGCGTACGTTCCTCGACGCGTTAAACGCAACCGCGGAGCCCGCGGATCGGCTGGATTCGAGCGGAGTGCTGCTTGCGCAGTGTCGCAGCGAACTCTCCGAGAAGCTGGACGATATGCATGCTCCGCGCGCGCAGGAGCACTGGAGCGCGTTTGGCTGGATGCGCCGGTGGATGGCGCTGCGCCCCGCGTGGAGCGGGGCGGCGTTGGTAATTTTCGGCGTTTTGCTGGGCACGCAAATCGTGCCCTGGCTGCAAACCGCCAACGACGTTGCCGGACCCGCAGTGAACGTGCTGGCCGCGCCAAAGCTTTCCGATGAACAACTTTCCAAGATGGCCATCGCGGGTATTCGCGTTTCGCCCGCGCAGGATTCTCCGATGGAAAATGTGCAACTGCAGCTGAACGCGGAGCAGCCCCTGGTGCTTTCTGGAAATGTCGATGACCGTGAGGTTCGCCGCGTGCTCACGTACGTGGTGGAAAATGGCGAAAGGTTCGACCCCGGGGTACGGCTCGATTGCCTGGACGCGCTGAAGTCCCGGACCGCGGACCAACCAGTGCGGCAAGCGCTGCTGGCTGCGGCGCGCAAGGATCAGAATGCGGCGGTGCGCATGAAGGCCTTGGAGTCGCTGCGCGACACGGCCAACGACAGCGCGGTTCGGCAGACCATGCTGCAAATCCTCGAACACGATCCGAATCCGGGAGTGCGCATTGAAGCTGTGAATTTCCTCGTGCGTTCGCTCGATTCGCTCGGCCTGGAGAACTCCGAGACGGTGGTCGTCGACCCTGAGATGGCCCAGATTGTGCGTGTGCTGAATGATCTCGAACAAAGGGATCCCAGCCGTTTTGTGCGCTTGCGTAGCGCAGCAGCCCTGCGACAGATTGGTTCGCGAGATCTCCAATAGTTCGTCCGGACTTCTAGGCGCCTCCGGATGCAACGCAACGACGACGAATCAGAAGATTGCTGGACCATGAAGACTTTTTTCCTACGAAATGTTTCGCGGCTGGCACAACGCTCGGTGACTCGCAGATCGCTGCGGCGCGCGATTTGGGAAATTGTGAGCGTTCTTGGTTTTGGCGTGGTGATGCCGGCTATTTTGGCGGCCAGCGCCGCCAAATATTCGGATCCTGCTGACCCACACGAGCCAGCGTACAGCGCGTCGACAATTCCCGTAACTTCTTCACACATCTCGGCCGACCGCAACGGAGCGCTGACGACAAATGACGGCTTAACGCTCCGGCTGTCGACTGACCTAGGTTCCGTGCACATTTCACCAATCGAAAACGGGGCAGCACCCGTAGTTCGCTACGTAGTGCACATTGAAACGGACGCCAAGGAACCGGCTGCGAAGCGGCTTCTGGACGCCTACGTGCTAAAAACGAAATCCACTCCTGCGGGTGTCGAAATTGTCGGCACGCTTCCGCCGCAAGCCGCACGTGAGCCTGGCGCGGGCGTTCAGTTTTGGGTGCATTTTGAAGTAAGCGTGCCACGAGGCTATCACGTGGAAGTAAAGACCGGCGCGGGTGATGTGGAAGCCGAAGAAATCGGCGGCGGCGCTTATTTAGCTACGCAAGGCGGAAATATAATTGCCGGAAAGATCGGCACACACGATAGCCGAAGCAAGTCCGCGGGCCGGCCCGAAGCCCGCTTGGAAACCGAGGGTGGTCACATTCAAGTGCAGGAAGTGAACGGCGACCTGACGGCGTTCACTGCCGGCGGCCACATCATCGCTGGAAAAGTTTCTGGCGATGCGTCACTGCGCAGCGGCGGCGGACACATTCGCGCGGGACAGATCGGCGGGCGCGCGGATCTGCAGACCGATGGCGGCAACATTGCCGTCCGCAACGCAGGCGGCTTCGTCAATGTGCGTACCGGTGGCGGCCAGATCGATTTTGGCGAGGTGCGCGGTTCGGTGCACGCACAAACGGGTGGGGGCGGCATTCGCGTAATTTACGTTTCAGGACCGATGGAAGTGGTTTCCAACGGCGGAAGTATCTGCCTGACCAAAGTCGCAGGCACGGTGCAGGCGGCCACCTCTGAGGGCACCATCACGGCGTGGATTAATCCGGATACGTCGGCGCCAGGTTCTTCGGTGAAATTGGCTGGCGCATCTCAGCTGGCCTCCGGGAACGGCGACATCGCGGTATTTCTGCCGCGCAATTTGGCCGCGAATATTGAAGCTATCGTTACGTCCGGTGATTTCACTCATATCGAAGCTGACCCTGCGATTCATCTGGCCATGCAAGCGACCCAGAACAGCGGCCCGGCGTCCGTGCGCGCACTGGCAACGCTGAACGGCGGCGGCGCTCCGCTGAAATTGAAGACGGCCTCCGGAACGATTCGCCTGCATTTCCTCGATTCGCAAACGGCGTTGCGTGAGTCGTTGATTCGCGAGCAAGAGGCGCGGCTGCCAGTAGCATTTGGCATCAGCTTCGAAAACAATTTTCCCAATGCATTTCCTAATGGCGCTGTTCCTTCCGTGCCGCCTCCTGACGCATCAGCGCAAGAGAACAAACCCGATTGGTTCGACAGTTGGATGAGATCCCTCGAACGGGCGCTCACCGGGGCCTTACGCGAAGATCCCACGGAATTTCAAAAGCGGCTCTCTTACGCGCCACATCCTTCGTATCCAACGTTGGCGCAAAACGCCGGCGTACAAGGCACCGTCAAATTGCAGGTACGCGTTACGACCGATGGCCGCCTGGAAGTGATGAAACTTCTCGAGGGCGAGCCGGTACTGGCCGACGCGGCCATTTCCGCCGTGAAGCAGTGGCGCGCCAAGCCGGCTTCCATCAACGGCAAACCTGTGGAAGTGATTTCCACAGTGACATTCAAATTTCAGCTGAAGTAACGGCTGATTATTCCCGGGAACTCGGATGTTCGGTCTGTTTCGGCGGCCCCGTTTGCGAAAAATGCGACATGGAGGCGGTAATGAACCTTCCACAAGAGCAGGTCTACGGCAAACCATCGATGCACGGTCGCGAATTTCTGCGCCAGGCGAGGCGAACACTTCTATTCGTCGCGGCGCTATCCGCGCTTTGCGTCTTGCCGTGCGCCGCTTTCAGCGGCGATTTCCACCAGACGTATCCGCTTCAAGCAGGCGGCACTTTTGATTTGCAAAACGTGAATGGCACGGTGGAAGTGGAAGGCTGGGACCGCAACGAAGTAGAAATCAGTGCCGTCAAAACGGCCAAAGAAAATAATGCGGACCTCAATCGCGTTTCTATTGAAGTCGACGCCAAGCCTGGCGCCGTTTCTGTCGCCACCCGGTACCCGCAAAACGAGGCGGCGGAGGTCGCCGTTGAATATACCGTGCACGTTCCGCATGGCGCGCATATCGCGCATCTGATCACTGTAAATGGCACGCTGCGCATCTCCGGCGTGGAAGCGATCGACGAACTCCGCACGGTGAACGGCAATATCGAAGTGTACGAGGGCGGCGGCGCAGTACACGCGCATGTCACCAACGGAAACGTGCATCTCGAGCTCGTGCGGCTGCGCGAACAAGACAATACCGTGGCGGAAACCACGAACGGCTCGGTGCTGTTGGCCATCCCGTCGGACACTCAAGCCGACCTCGACACCCGCTGTTTAAATGGCAGCTTTTCATCGGAAATACCCGTGGCCTTGGAAAGCTCCTTGAAGCCTCGAGAGATGCACGGAAAACTCGGGAGGGGCGGAACTCCCATCCGGCTGCGCACGGTGAATGGCGGGATACGCATCGCACTCTTGCGCTCAACGGTTTGACGTTTCGTGCGTCTAAGGATGCGTGAGGAGAGAAAAATGAAAAACAATTTTTTTGCAGCAACCGGAATCGTGGCGGCTTTCGGCCTGGCGTTGGTCGCGCTTCCCAGTCATTCGGCGCCACGGCAAAATCCCGAGGAAGAACAGCAACAGCGGGTGTTGGTGAATCCTGACGGGCAGAACTTTGAATTTTCGATCGGTGACGGCGGCAGTTGGCTTGGCGTGGGCACCAGCGAAGTAACCGCGGACAAAGCGAAGGAATTGAAACTGCCTGGGGAACGTGGCGTGGTCTTGGGCAAGATTGTGGAAAATAGCCCGGCGTCCAAGTCCGGACTGAAAGAAAACGATGTGGTCACTGAAATAAACGGGCAGCGCGTCGAAGGCACTTCACAGTTTCGCCGCATGATTCGCGAGATTCCCGCCGGCCGCACCGTGCAACTCACGGTGTGGCGCGACGGACGCTCGCAAGCAATCTCCGTCGCCCTTGGTCAGACCGAAGAAGGACACCGCGCCTGGTCCGCGGTTGCCCCTGGTGCGTTCGCATTCCGCGTGCCAGAAATGCCTAATCTGCCCGAGGTCGCCCCGCTGCCAGAAATGGATTTTGAGGGTATGACCGTGATGTCGCCGCACCCGCGCCTCGGGATCGATGCCGAGGATCTTAGCGGACAGCTGGGCACATTTTTCGGAGCGCCCGAAGGCGAAGGCATCCTGGTGCGCGACGTGAGCAGCGGATCCGTCGCGGAAAAGGCCGGATTGAAAGCCGGCGACGTCATCACTTCCCTGAACGGCGACCGCCTCCGCTCCGTTGGCGATCTGCGCAGCCGTCTCGCCGCTCATGCGGGCGACAAACCAACCACCGTGAAATTGGGCGTCCTGCGCAACAAAAGCGAAATTTCCTTGACCATCGACCTTCCGGCCATGACGCCGCACAACAAACATATTGTCAGTCACAAAACCAACATCTAGCGAGGGCAGCATTTTCCTTACATGTTGCTGTGGCCGCCCTGACGGGCGGCCACAGCTATTTTCCGGGACGTATCTCTTCTGATAAAAATTAGACGGCGGGCGTAGCGCTGGTATCAGCCGGAAGCATTTCCAACAGTCCGTGTTCCACAAGCCTATCCAACAGATCGCTTAAATTGTTCTGTAAAAGCTCGGGTGCAACGTCGAACTCCTCGAGCAACTCTTGGTACGCGGCATCAATGTTTGGCGACGAAGTCGCCAGTTGCCACATTCGCGTACCGGTTTCGTCCAAGCCAAAATATTTTTCTGTCTCAAGGTTCAGCAACACTGACTCCCGGTCAAGCACCCGCACGAGTACGTGTTTGGGAACCTGCGCGCGATTTGTAAACGCCACCATGTCCGCTTTCCCTGGAATCGCCTAAGAAATTCCCTGATGCATTACCCGATACATTGTATCGATAAGCGCTCGGCTAGCGCCATGATGTTGCGCACGGAGCCGTTCGCACCTCGAGCGCCAGACGGGTCTTGACACATTGTCTTCGCCGCTCAGACAGGCTATAAATCTCCAGTGCCTTCGGCAGCGATCAGCGTTGAACATCTCGAAAAATCTTTCCCGCCCACGCGCAGCGGCTGGCGGACTTTTCTGCAACCTTTCGAACAACCCACGTCAGTGGCGCTCGCGGGAATCACTTTTAAGGTTCGCGATGGCGAATCGGTAGCCCTGCTCGGGGCGAATGGTGCGGGTAAATCCACGTTGCTAAAAATTCTGGCGACTCTCTTGCTCCCCACACGGGGCTGCGCGTTTGTCGCCGGGCACGACACCGCGCTGGACTCCCGCGCCGTTCGCAGACAACTTGGTTACCACGCCGGCACCGATCATGGATTTTATCCGCGTCTTACCGGCCGGCAAAATCTCCTTTTCTTTGGCCGGCTTAATCAACTCTCGACAAGCGCTGCGACGAAGCGCATTGCCCTCCTCTCTCAGCAATTTCATTTGGACGAGGCGCTGGACCGCCAGGTACGCACGCTTTCCACCGGCACCGTGCAACGCCTCAGCCTCGCGCGCGCGCTCGTGCATCAGCCTCGCGTTCTGCTGCTCGATGAGCCGACGCGCAGCCTCGACGCCATCGCCGCCGCGGAATTTCGCCGCTTCCTTAAAGCGCAAATCTTGCAGAGCGGCGACACTTCACTACTCTTCGCTTCTCATACTTTGCCGGAGGTCGAGCTTCTCGCCGACCGCATCGCAGTAATCGACCGCGGCCGGTTACTGGCATTCGACACTCCGGCAGCGCTGAAGGCGCGAGCGCAAAACGCAACACTGGAAGACGTTTTCCTGCGGCTCACGCGCAATACGCTTCCTGCGCAGAATGACCCCACGATTTCCGCAGACGGTGTCTCCTCGTGAGTCGCATTTTCCGCGAAGTGTGGCTCTTTTTCTGGCGCGACTTGCTCATCGCGCGCACCTACCGCACGGTTTTCGTACTCGACGCAGTTGAATCGTTGTTCGGCGCGGCCATGTTTTTTTATGTCGCAAAATTCGTCGACAGCCCGCAACTCGAACACACCTTGCCACAAGCCGGAGGCTATTTCGCCTTCTCGCTGGTCGGATTTATTTTTCTTGACTATCTGAATGTTTCGCTGGATACCTTCGACCGCAGCCTTGAGGAAGCTCGTGACAGCGGCACACTGGAGCATCTGCTCGTCACACAAACTTCCCTGTCAGTGCTGGTCGCCGGTTCCGCGATCTACCCTTTCCTCGCCACTACGATGCGCATCGCCGTTTACATCGCTTGGGCCGCGCTGCTGTTTCATTTTCCCCTGAGTGCAGCAAATTGGCTTGGCGTATTCGCGGTGTTGCTCGCCACGCTTCTCGCTTTTTCAGGGTTGGGCATTTTATCTGCCAGCTATCTGCTGCTCTTCAAACGCGGCAATCCTGCAAAGTGGTTCGTGCTCGGTATTTCTAGCGTGGCCGGCGGCATGCTCTTTCCCGTAAGTATCTTGCCGAACTGGCTGCAATTGCTGGCTCGCCTCAATCCTGTAACCTACGCCCTCGACGGCATGCGCACCGCACTACTGGGCAACGCAAATTTTGCCGCGCTTCTCTATCCACTCGGAGTGCTTCTGCTTTTTTCTGTGCTTCTTCTTCCAATCTCCGTCCTGACATTCTCTTGGGCGCTCCGCCGCACCAAGATGAACGGCACCTTAACGCACAGTTGAACGGCAGGACGGCGCAAAAAAGGCCGGTAGTGAGTCTGAGAAATCTTATGTGGCCCGTTACATAAGAACTCTTCTGTGGCGTCGGACGTTATGTGACGCCAGGGATAGGTCTTGGCTAGGAGATGCACGCGAACGGTCCCCGACGCCACATAATTCCTATCAAAGGGTTCACAGGAACTGCATCAGTGCGCCGTCGTCCTTCCAGTGTTTTGGGGGTACCGCACCGCGCGGAGGGTAAACCAAAAGGCGATTACTGCAGCTACAGACGAGCATGCAATGGCGTCCATCGTCGGTCCAATCGTGAACGCATTCGGATGGCCAAGACGCCATGTCTGAATCTGAACGAGAAGCCAGTAAAACGGGAAGTAGGCAACCACGAGAGTCACGACAGAAACAGCGAAGGCTAAGCCGTAGATGAATGCAGGGTGTTTAAGACTCTGAGGTGCAGCCGACCTGATCTCGCGGACGATGATTCCGCCAATGACAATCAGGAACGAGGCACCCAATTGGTCGATCATGATTTTAGGGAAAAGGACAGGATCGACGGCTTCATGCTTAGCAACCAACGTCCAAAAGGTCGTCGCTGTCATTACCAGAGATACAGAGCCCAAGCTGATCGTGGCTATCATTTCCCTCCGTTTAGCGACCATCGCTACAAAGGAACCAATGATTAGCGCTAGGAGGAGACTCCCCACAAAGACGGTGTAGTACATCCAGAACATCTGACTGGCCGCATGCTTGGAATCGTAGTACGGCGTCACATGGTGGTTGAGAAGGGAAATAAATTCCATGATCACTCGCTGAAGATTGCCAGTAACAAACTGCAGCAGCAAAGCACCGGTAACGGTGGTAGTGACGATCAACCACGGCGCGGTCCGAAATCCTCTGACAGCGAGACTTGCGATTGTTTTCACGCTCTGGCTCCAATACCAGCGACGGGCGCGACCTGTTCCGTACCTTGACGCCATGTCAGGGAATCTCTCGTCGAGAATCTGCTGTTGCATGCCTGTTTGTTCTTCCACGATGACTAGACCAACGAGCCACGCAGCGATGCGAGGTGGCTGAACTATCCGCGCTGGAGACATTACCAGCACCGCTCAGTTACGTTGAACTCGTGCGCCACGCTTGGAGCCTCCTAACGATCCTTCCGCACCAGACCAACGCATTCTACGATACAACCCACCAAGCTTATGCGGAGTCGAACAACTCCTTGAATTGATTACACGTCTGGTAACGCGGTATCAACCAGTAAAGCTCTGCAACCGCGAAAAGATAACTTATCGGGCCGCGAATGCAATGAAGACCAATGCCAATACAAGGATCAGACTGCAGGCGCGTTTTCAGGTTATGTGGTGTTTTTTCTGCAAAATTTGGCTTGGCTAGATCGCCTACGCCGCAGGAGGGAAAAATTCAAACAGACCCACTACCAAAAGGCCGGTCCCGTTGAGGACCGGCCTCTCAGCTGCCAAACTAACTAATTTACGATTTCTTTTTCTTTACATTCACCTTGATGTCGATTCCCGGAGCGATCGCCTGCAATTGCTCCAGCCCCTGCTTGGCCTGCGCGCCCCATTGTCCGTTTGGATCCAGATCCACGGCCTTCTGGTAAGCTTCCACCGTCCCTGGCGCAAGAATTACCTCGTCTTTATCTCCCACGCGTTTGGTGGTCATCTTGTATACCAGTGATGCGCCGAGCAGGTACCACGTCTGCGCGTTGTTTGGGTCTAGCGCCACGGATTTTTGAAATGGTTCCACGGCGTCGCCTAATTTATTCGCGTTGTACAAGCTGATGCCAAAATTACGCCAAGCACTTGCCGCGTTTGGTGGATCGAGCGACGCACTTTTTTCGTAAGCGGTCTTGGCCTCATCGATCTTCCCGGCGCGCGCCAGCACGTTGCCCAGATTGTTGTAATAACCTGGGATGTCCGGCTTCGCGGCAATGGCGTTCTGGTAGGCTTGTATCGCTTCGTCGTTGCGTCCCGCCGTGTCATACGCGTCCCCCAGCTTCGCCCAGAAAAGCGCCTGATTCGGATCCTTCTCACCCGCGGCTTTTTGCGCTTCCTTAAACTCGGTGGCCGCCTGGTTCGATAAATCCATTACTTTTTGCTTCGCGGCATCGCGCTGATCTGCCGGTGCCTTTGTAAGTTCGGCCTTGGCAGCGTGCTCCTGATCGAGCAACGCACCTCCGGCGGTGAAATGCTGCTTCATGCTCTCGACCGCTTTCTTCTGTTCTTCCTGTTTCTTCATCGCTTCTTGCGTTGCGGCACCCTGCTTCGCCATGATCTCCTGGAAATTAAAATCGATCTTGGCGGGCGTGCCGGACTGCACTTGGAACTTGATTTCGAACGGTTTATTTGGCGCGGGCAGCTGAGCGAACGCGCTGTACACTCCGCTCTTCACGCCGTGAAACGCGAATTTCCCATCTTTGTCCGTTTTGGTGTCCAGCTTCGCGCCTTGTTCGCTGACGAGTTGCACGCCCAGGTCCACCCACGGCTTACCGTCGACCGTTAAGACCGTGCCCGTCACTTCCTGCGCGGCTGCGTGTGGCGTGACTGCCGCCATGAGCAGCGTTGCCAGCACCGCCACAAATGTCAGCGAGATAACCCTAGATCGGCGCGCACTGCTCTTTTCGAATCGCTCCATACATGCTCTCCTGTTGACCGCTTGGCGGTCCATCTGACTCGTCCGCTCGGCGGTCACCCCTTTGGCCGCCTTGCGGTGAACTTTAATTCTGCGCGCCCACGCAACCGGTCACGCCAAACCATAAATCTCACTCAGTCGTTCTTTTGGCTGGGAACGCCGACCCGCGTGCCAGTTCTCCCCGGCGCGGCGTGCGCCCTATTATCCACCATCCCGCCAGGATTCCAAGCCTAGCGGACTTACCGCCGTCCCGCCTCGACGGCGCTCTCACCCTGTCTGGCCCGTTTTCGGTAGCGAACCGGATCCGCCACGCCCGCCTCTGCGAACGCCCGCAAGCGCAGCAGACAACTGTCGCAAACCCCACATGCCTCGTCGTCGTTCTGGTAACACGACCACGTTAGATGCAGCGGCGCTCCCAACTCCAAGCCTTTGCGGATAATCTCGTTTTTCTTGAGCCCAATCACCGGAGTCATAATTTCAATTTCCGTTTCCGGACGCGTTCCCACGCGAATCAACTCCTGAAACACTCGGTAATATTCCGGCCGGCAATCCGGATACCCAGAGCTATCTTCCGCCACCGCGCCGATATAGATCGCTCCCGCAGCCAGCGCCTCCGCCCAACTTACCGCCACGGAAAGAAAATGCGCGTTGCGAAACGGAACGTAGGTGACGGGTATCGCGTGGCCAGTTTCCGCCGGGCCATCCAACGCATTTTCCGGTACCGCCATGTTGTGATCAGTCAGCGCCGACCCGCCAATAGCGCGAAAATGCTCCAACTGCACCACCAGCCTTTGCCGCACATCGTAAAAATCCGCGATCTCCTCAAAGGCCCGCCGCTCGCGGCTCTGCGTTCGCTGTCCGTAACCCGCGTGCAGCAATGCGATATTCGCCGCTCCGTGCCGCTCGCGCGCCATTGCCGTGCTCACGCACGAATCCATACCGCCGCTCAGCAGCACCACCGCTTTGCGCGCATCTGTTCCGTCGCTCAATCGTCGCATCCGCTCCAAAATTTCAAACGCCCTTCGTTGCAGGATCCCAGATGAATTTGTGCAACTGTAACCCTAGCCGCACCGGCAATCCATCCGCCAAGACCCACTCGACCAGCATGCGCGGCTCCAGCCCCGGCCACTTTCCGAGTGGGTCGGGAAAGCTCGGCGAAAACAGCACTTGGCGCACGCGCTGCGCCAGCTGATGCTCCGCGGTAAATTCACGCGCAAACTCGTAGTCTCGCCGCGTTGCCAGCACAAATTTTATTTCGTCCTTCTCATCCACCGCTTCCAGATTGCGCATCTCAAAAGTGTCCGCTTCGCCGGAGTCTGGACACTTCACATCCACAATCTTGATCACTTCTCGCGGCAAACGTCCGACAAATCGCTCACCACTGGTCTCGATCATCACCGTATATCCGGCAGCCAGCAGTTGCTGCGCCAGCGGATAAATCTCCTCTTGCAGCAACGGTTCGCCCCCTGTTAACTCCACCAGCGGTACCGCAGCCTCCGCGCCCGACTGTCCCTTTCGTTTTCCCGTCAGTTCGTCTACGCGCTGCAGCACTTCTGCGACAGTCATCTTCGTGCCGCCGTGAAATGCATACGCCGTGTCGCACCACGTGCACCGCAAATTGCAACCCGTCAGCCGTACAAAGATGCACGGCAGCCCCGCGCGCGTACCCTCTCCCTGAATCGATTTGAATATTTCGGTGATGAACATGACGGCCAAAAACTTTTCTAAGGTCGGTTGGATCGCGCTTTGCGTGAGGCGCGCCGCGACAACCAATAGATCGCTCCAAAAAACACCGCCATCGCAATAACCAGCCGCGGATAACCCGGCGGGTATCCCATGTACCGCAGGATGAGTACATAACCCACGGCCACCAGCAGCGCGGGGACTAGCACGATTAAGATCGCCTTGTTCATCAGCGCTCCGCTGTTTTCCTGTCTCTTGAGGCCGCGATTACAACCAGAATCATTTTAAATGTCGCGCTTACGCTCCAGGGCGATATTGCGCCCGGCTCGTATCGGTCTCCCACACGATCACATCCGTAATCCGCGCCCCCGGCGGCAAATTCGTCAGCTGCCGGTTCACCTGCTCATAAAAATATCTCGCCACATTTTCCGCCGAAGGATTCACCGTCTTGAACGGCTCCAGATCATTCATGAACTGGTGATCCAGCGTCCCGCTCACTTCGCGGAGCACTTTCTTTAGATGCGTAAAATCCATCAGTAATCCGATGTTATCGAGTTCCTGCCCTTCCAGCGTCACGCGCACGCGATAATTATGTCCATGCACGTTCTCGCACTTTCCGCGATATCCGCGCAAAGCATGCCCCGACGAAAATGTTTCTTCCACGCTAACTTGAAACATAGAATTACGAACCCTTTTTTCAGGAGCGCCGGCCGCGGCGCAGCACGCCCCACTCTGCACGGCCTCAAAAAATCAGCTCGCCGCTTCCAGAAACTTTTCTACGGCAGCCAGCTCTTCTGTAATCCCATAAGCCGGCAGCGACTCTAAGAAAATTTTACCATACGACATCCTCCGGATCCGCGAATCCAGTAGCGCCAGCACCCCGCGGTCCGTCTTCGAGCGAATCAGCCGTCCAAATCCCTGCTTCAACGCCAGCACGGCTTGCGGCACTTGAAATTCTGCGAATGCATTCCGCCCATCTTCTTCGAGCGCGCGCACCCGCGCCGCCACGACCGGATCGCTGGGCACCGCAAACGGCAAGCGGTCCACGATTACGCAAGACAGCTGCTCCCCCGGCACGTCGACGCCCTGCCAAAAGCTCGACGTCGCAAACAGCACCGCGCCCGTCGTATTCTTGAATCGCTCGAGCAGCGCCGAGCGCGGCGCCGTACCTTGCAGCAACAGCGGAAAATTCACGCGCGCGCGCACCCGCTCGAAAAGATCCTTCATCTGCGCGTGGCTCGTAAACAAACAAAATGCGCGGCCTTGGCTTAATTCGAGTAACCGCACGATCTCATCCGCCGCCGCCGCGGGATACGCCGCGTTCCGCACGTCCGGCATGGTGCGTGGAAGATACAGCAGCGCCTGCTTGCCATAATCAAATTCCGGGGGCAGCGCCCGTTCTTTCACGTGATCCACGCCCAGCCGGTGCTTGATATACTCAAACCGTCCGCCCACCGTCAGCGTCGCCGAGGTCATCACCACGGCGTCGAACTTCTCAAACAAATGCTCGCGCAAAATCTGGCTTACGTCGATCGGCGTGGCAGCTAGAAACACCCCTTTGTTCCGCCGCTCGTACCAATACACATAATTTTTTTCATTCGACTCAAACAAAAACGACAATTCCTGCCGCATCTCGAAGCTTCTTCGCGCAATGCGCTGCAACTCTTCCGGCTTTTGCGTCATGGCCGCAAATTCCGTCTCTAAACTCTTCAGCGACGTCGCCAGCGCGTCATACCCTTCCCGGTGCGCCTGCAAAAACGTTTCGCGTTCGTTTCGCGTGAAGGGATACCGCCCGTCCCGCGCCGGAAATACGTCAAAAAATTCCCGGCTTCGCTCGCGAATGCGTTGCGTCCTCCGCAAGAGCGACGGCGAACCCAGCTTCAGCAAGCGCACGGTCTGGTCCGCGTCGCGCGCCAGCTCTTCAAACCGGTAATTCGAAAGCTGCCTTCCGAAATAATCGCTGGCCACATCTTCCATTTCGTGTGCTTCGTCGAACACCACGGCCGAGTATTCCGGCAAAATACTGCCGAAATCATCCTGCTTCAGCGCCAAATCCGCAAAAAACAAGTGATGATTCACAATGATCAAGTCCGCATCTTTCGCCCGCTGATGCATCGCCGTGACAAAACAAGTATTAAAATCCTGGCACTTCTGCCCCGTACACGTATCCCGCCGCGCATCGAGCCGCCCCCACAAATCGGAATCGTCCGGCAGAAATGTCAGTTCCGCGCGATCGCCCGTCTCCGTCACCTTCGTCCAATCGCGAATCTGCCGGAACGCGTCGATTTCCTCCATCCCCTTCAGCAGCGGCTGATCCGCCATCGCATGAACTTTGCTGCGGCACAGAAAATTCGCGCGCCCCTTCATCACTGCCACCTTCAACTCCGGCGCAAAATGTTTTTGCAAAAACGGCACGTCCTTCTGGAATAGTTGCTCTTGCAGCGATTTCGTGGCCGTCGAAATTACCACCCGCCGTCCGCTGCAGATCGCCGGCAGCAAATACGCCAGCGTCTTCCCTGTTCCCGTCCCTGCTTCCAAAATCGCGTGATGATGTTTTTCGAACGCTTCTTGCACCCGCTCCGCCATCTCCAGTTGCGCCGGGCGGTGCTCGTAACCGCCGATCATCGACCGCTCCAAAAATCCCCCAGGGCCAAACACCTCGCGCATCGAAGGCTTGCCGCCCGCCGCGGTTTCGCCGGCGCGCTGGTTCTCTTCGCGCCCGGCGTCTTCGCCATGGGCGGGACGCTGCTCCACGGTGGGATCGTCTTCGAGCGACACGTACTCCCGTTCCGGGCGCCCGGCGCCATTCGAACGCGCTCTACTGTCGTGAATATCCTTCACCGCCGATTTGGCGCTGCGTTTGACCAGAAAATCCCCGTAAAACTCTGCGATCCCGCGACCATCACCAAACAACGTCAAAACGTAACGATAACATACCGCGAACCGCGCCCTACTTCTCCGGGCGCCCGTTCCGCAAGCTCGAGATTTTCGTACCTATTCACGAAGATAAAATTGATTGACTTGCTTAACGCATCGTCATATCGTTCGCACAAGGCAATGACCCTCGGAGCAGTAAATCCAGGTAAATTTCCGCAATAAAATAACCGTCAGCTGAACCACGGAACAAAAGGCCCAAGGAGGGCAAAAAATGAAGCGTATTTTGATGTTTATCGTCGTTGCTGTGTTAGCCGTAGTTGCTTCCTCAACTCTGCGAGCGCAAGACAATCCTCTCGTCGGTACCTGGAAGCTCAACATTGCGAAATCCAAATTCGATCCCGGTCCTTCCCCGAAGAGCCTCACGCGCACCATCGTTGCCGATGGCGACGGCGTGAAATACTCCTTCGTGGGCGAATCCGCCGACGGCAAACCCATCGCCTACGGCTTCACCGTCCATTTTGACGGCAAAGATAATCCCATTACCGGTTCGATGCCCAGCGGCGCGGACACCATCTCCGGTACGCGCACGGACTCCCATCACTACGTCGCCACTTTGAAAAAAGCCGGCAAGGAAATCGGTAGCTCCAAGGTCTCGGTGTCCAAGGACGGCAAAGTCACCACCGTCGACGCTTCCGGCACCAACTCCGCCGGCGTCAAAACGCACGACGTGCAGGTTTTCGACAAACAGTAAGATCGCGCCGTTCGCAACACGAGAGAGCCGGTTTCGTCCCGGCTCTTTTCTTTCCCGTTGCTGTTCGCGGGTCACTCACTGTCTGAGCCGCTCGTCAAAACGTCGTTCGTGTGGCCACTAATCGATGTCAAACTGAAAAAAAACTGGACGAGCCTGAAGGTCAATTCGCAGAGTAGAAGACGAAAATCGCGATAGAGAAACGATACGCTGGCGTCAGCCGGCTGACGATTCGGAGACGCCTTTTTGCGGCGCTATTTCCGCAGCAAAAATCCACTCCAGTGCGTCGTCTAGATTACGGAACACTCTGATTCCCTTTTCGCCCGCGTTTTCCCGTAGCATTTCAAACATTCTCGCGAAGCCATACTCTAGGTCGTTAGCCACCAGGATCGCTCGCCGGGAACAGCGCCAGAATACCGAGCGTTCCGCAAGCTTGCGGACGTCTTCCGCGCTAATTTCGACCTTGGTGATCTGGGTCAGGTCGAGCAGCTGGGAATAGCAGGGGTCAAACTCGGGATCGCGGACAAGCTGGTCTTGGTGTGCCAGCGCCGTCGCCAAGTCAAAAACGCCCGACCCCGTGGATATCACCAGCTTATGCTCTTTGTCGATTTTATAGAATGCGGGCATGAGCACTCTGTCCGACCACCAAACCAAAGTAGAATGGTACACCTCCGGTAGGTGGCTCGTCCCGAGAACCGGCACCGTGCGGCCGTTCGGCCATGGAGTCCTGTTCGAACGCTCAGGGATTGTGGTTTTAAGCACTTTCGGCCTTTTCGCTTGGGTCGGCGGCCTTCCGGGCGTACAGTCAGCCTAAAGAACTTAAGCGTTTTCGATTCGGAGGGTGTAACACCAACTTACCGATTGCGGGGTATTCTGCCAATGAACCATTCCAAAGCTCTGACTCTCTGCTTCCTGCTCGCCACCGTGTCCTTAACGGCCTGCAGCGGCTTGGGGAATGTCTGTCACACCAATTGCACGCAAAATGGCGGCACGGCCACTCTCAGCGTGACCCTGCAGGCTAAACCTCTGGCCCCTCCGCCAAACACCAACATTTTGTCCTACGCCGTGGCCATTGGCGGCATCACGCTGACTCCGGCTTCCGGCAACACCGTCCACATCACGGGTTCCGCGACTTTTGACCTCATGCGGCTACAAAGTGACTCGGGATTCCTCGGAACGTTTTCGACTACCCTTCCGGCAGGAACCTACACCAGCCTCACGGTCGCGCTTAACTCCGCCACCGTAACCTACTGCACCTCCAACCAAGGGGTGCCGGGTTGTACTCCCGGTAGCGTAACCGCGGTGCCCGATTCAGGCCCGTCCGTAGCCACCATTACCTTTCCCAACGGCGGTTTGGTTCTGACTTCCAACGAACAGGCTGGCTTATCCGTCGATTTTAATATGGCGGACACCCTGACTGTATCCAATCAAAAGGTTACCTCGGTAAACCTGGGTCCCGCCGCGGTCAACATCCTGACCACGATTACACTAGGTTCGACTCATCCCTCGAGCCTCGCCGCCAACCAACTCGATTACCTCGACGACGTTACCGGCACCGTCGCGGTCAGCGGCAACAGCGTCACCATCACGTCCAACTACGGCACCATTACCGCCCTCGCTGACGGCAACACTTTTTACTCGCCAAACTGTACGGCTCTGGGGCTGGCTCTCTCGATCGCCTGCGTCCAAGCCAACCAGGTCGCCAGCATCAATGCCGTCCTCAATGGCGACGGCACTCTAAAGCTTATTTCCTACGATCCCTTCCCGGTTCTCAGCGCCACCAAGACGGATTGGATCGAAGGCACTGTCAGTTACGCTCCCACCAGCTCGGCGCAATTTTCTATCGTCGCCAACGACGCATCCGTCTCGACTTCCGGCAGCTTGTTGCCGAAGCCCTTTCCCATCGGTTCCCCCATCACCGTGGACCTCGCGAACGGCGCGATTTTTGGCGTCGATACCCAGGGACTGAACGTTCCCGCAGACGTCACCAATTTTGAGGGCACGCTCGCTGCAACGGCTCTCTTGCCCGGACAAACCGTGGCCCTGCATATTACGAACTTCGCTCTCACTGGCGGACTTCCCGGCGGCATTCTAGTTACCGCCGACGCCGTCGAGCTGCGCTTCACACGCGTCGCGGGCACTGCTTCGATCGGCGGCAATGGCAGCAGTTTCTCGCTCTCCAGCACTTCGCTGCCGCCCTACTTCGGTTTTACGACCGCTAACCAACTCGTTGAGCTGACGAACGGCACGCCGCCCACCACCAACGCCACCTTCTACGATGGCGTCACCAACTCGACGAACATCAGCAGCGGGCAAACCTATTCGATCCGCGCCCTCTATTTCGGACAGCTCGACTCGTTCCCCTTCGTGGCCGCCAAGGTCCGCCAGAACCCCTAATTCTAAGGCCCACCAAAAAAAGAGCCGGTCCGCAGTCTCGGATCGGCTCCTGTTCGATGAATTCCGGTTTTCCGGTCGCGAATGCCGGTTCGCTTACGCTGACTGAATCCCTCCCACCGTGGTGTTGTGCGGCAAGGGTGGCGGCGCGTAAGGCGACGGCACCGGCGCACTGGGCGTCAACATCGGCTGGAAGCGCCGGTAAATCGCCAGCGAAATCGCGCCGAGACCCCACAAGATGATCGCGAATTTCACCCATCCGCCGATATGCGGAACCGCTGTGCACACCCGCAACAACAGCAGCCCCAGGATCATGCGTCCAATCACCGGCCATGCTTCACTCGTGCGGCCTAACAACAATTGTCCGACCAATCCGCCGACCACCACTTGCGCGAAGTACAGCGCCGCGTACCAAACAAAAAGCGTCGAAATTCCAATGAATAATCCAACCACCGTGATGCACGTGATGATCGCCGCAATAGGCACCCCAAACATCACCAGCACGCCCAACCCGAAGGACGCTCCGTAACGCTCCGCATTGGCCACCGCTTCGTGAGAGAACGCCGGCATCAAAAGGAACAGTACCAACCCGAAAAGCACCAGCGCCGCCGCCCAAATCGCCTGCCACAGATAAGAAGTGGCGGTGTATTCCCGGGTATGCACCTGCTTCTTGAATTCGACGGGCGAAGCCAGTTTGGCCTGCGAGGAAACTTCCGGCTCCTTGTCGCCTTCAAACTTTGTGTGACCGCCAATTTCCGCCTTGGGTCCAATGGTCAGACTTTCGCCCTTGGCTTGCACCGAACCCGCGACTTTGCCGTTTACCGACAAATTTTCCGCGAAAACCAACACATCTCGCCCAATCTGCCCGTCGAGCGACGGGTTGTTCGCAAACGTGGTGACCGACCCTCCCACTTTCCCGGTCTGGTCCACATCTACGTTGGACGCGAAAGCCGTTATGTTGCGGTCCACCGTTCCGGTGACGATCAGCATATTGGTAAATGCCCGGATGTTGCCGTCCACCTGACCGGTAATGCGCGTGGTGCGCGCAAAAGCAATCACATCGCCCTTGACGTGCCCGTTAATGTCCGCGCCTTGCGCGAAGACGAACACATCGCCATCGACCGTTCCGTCAATGCTCGCGCGGTCCGCCCAAATGTAGAGATCGCCATGAATCACTTCATCCGACGCCACGCGCTCGGTCGGCTGCCCTTTGCGAAATTCCGTGGCCGACGCCGAACCCGCCAGCGCTCCGCTGGTGGCCAAGGACGCCAGCAACATCGCCACGATGTACCCCCGGCGGCCGCGCCGCCGGAACATCACCAGGGCAAAGCCCGCCAGCGTCAGCACCGCCAGCACCTCAAATAGTGTCGTCACGGATTGCCACCCTTTCCAGAAAGCGCCTTGAAAAATCAATAAACCCACCAAATTTGTCCCTCCAAAGCCCGCTTGCTCGAGTTGCTGCTGCCATGGCGCAATGTACCCGGAATAGAGCGCATACACCCCGGTGGCCGCCAAGCCTATAACGATCCCCCATATCCACTGCATGGACCGCCGCGCACGTTCCTGAAACTGCGCGAGACGCGAGGGCAGCGGCTCATCCTCCTCAAGCAGCGCGCGCGTCAAAAGGCGCGACTCCTGCTCCAGCGCTTTCAGCAATGTTCGGCAGGACGTACATAGTTGCATGTGCGCGGAAACTTCCTGTCCCCGCACGCGGTCGAGTTGCCGCTCGATATACAAGAGGCAGGTGATTTCGTCCAGATGCTCGAGGTCTCCGCCTTGATTTAACGCTCTGTTCTCTTCGCTCACTGCGCCCCTCCCGCAGCCAGCGCGGCGCTGCTGTCCAGCGCCTGCCGCAGCTCATGCCGTGCACGCAGCAGCACCACGCCCACAAACGCGCGGCGCACACCCAGCTCGTCGGCAATTTCGTCGTAACTCATATCGGAGTAGTAGCGCATCACCAGCGCCATGCGCGCGCGCGGACCCAGCTTCGCCATCGCCTTGCGCACCTCTTCGCTCGTCCGCTGTTCAATCAATTTTTCCAGTTGGCTGGCGTCCGGATGCTCGAGCGGCAAGGCATCCAGATCTTCCGTCTCTTTGTCCTGGCGGATTTTGCGCCGCCGCAACGTATCCCAACAATGGTTCGCGGCAATCTTATACAGCCACGCGGAGAAAGAACGGCTGTCGTCATATTGGTTCAATACCCCGCGCAATTTCATGAAAACTTCCATAGTCGCGTCTTCCGCATCTTCCCGCGTTGGTAGCGCCCTCCGGCAAAACCGGAAAATCGCCGGCGCGTAGTCGTGATACAGCTGACCCCAGGCCTCGGCATCCCCAGCCCGCGCCCGCGCCACCGCATCCGTAGGTTCCGTTATGCCGGGAGCATTCATTCGCCCTGGTCTCAGCGTGTCCATAAACTAGTACGCAGCGGCAGCGAAAAACTTACACGCAGCCGGCCCTCGCCGTGTCTAACCTGCCCACCGGCCGAAACCGACGCAACTTACCACATGCCCAGCACTTTAGCAGAAACCTTGCGCTCCTTCGCGGACCCGCCCCAAGGTGCCGTCGGCTGCGAGCTCGCGGGCGGAGTTTTCGAGGGTCAATTCATAAAAAAAGGGCCCGGCGTCACTCACCAGGCCCTTTTGCGTGTTCTGCGATGTCCCAACCGCTAGAAGGTAAATTTAGCCGCAATTTGCAAGCTCCGCGGCCCGCCACTCCCGAGCACCGGGTACCCAATTCCCACGTCCCCGGTGGTCTTCAGTCCCAAGGATCCGCAACTAACCCCCGCTGCGATTCCAGGACAAGGATTTGGCGGCACACTGGACGCCGTCCCGCCGTTACTGATGCCGTTCGCGCCCGCATCCGCGATGAACAACGGCAAGTACGGATTCGCAAAGTTTGGATGATTGAGCAAATTGTACGCCTCAAACCTCAGTTCTAGCTTCAACCGCTCGGTGATCGCCGTGGTCTTGAAGATGGAGAAATCAAACTGCCGAAAGTGCGGTCCAATCAGCGAATTCCGGCCTTCATTGCCAAAGTGCCGCGTCCCAGGCACGCAATTGCTCGCACCCTCGAAGGGAGAAGCGGCGGGCGTGCACGGCACGGAAAACGAAGTCAGGCTCAAGTAATTTGCCGGGTCCGAGCTATACTGCACCGGCGCAACCACATCCGGCCGGCCGAAGAACTCTCCGCTTCCGTCGAAATCATCCTCGAAGTTGTAGTTCAGCTGGAACGGCTGCCCGGATTGTGCGGTCACGATTCCGTTGACGCCCCAGCCGTCGGTCAACTTCGAAAAGCTTCCCTTGCGATTCGGGAACTCGTAAATGAAATTCCAGGTCAACCGGTTGCGCACATCAAAATTGGAATTTCCCCGGTTGTTTCCGATCGGCGCCTGGCTGTTATTCGGCTGTGAAGCATTCGGCACGTAATCCTCGCCGTCGCTGGCGTCGTCAATCGAATGCGACCAGGTGTAGTTCAGCGTAGAGGTCAGCCCGTGCCAGTCGTTGATTCGGTAGCTTGCCTGCAAAGCGTTGTAATTCGAATTCGCCGAACTCTCCTCATAATTGATGTAGTAGAAGAGCGATGATGGAAAGAATCGCGGCACACTTCCGTCGTTAATCTGCGGTACGTTCGAGCACAATGGATTTGTTCCCAAGTCGCACGAGGTGATCGCCGCCTGCGTGGGCTGGTTGATATCCCGGAAGCGCAACAGTTTGTGGCCGTTCGAACCCACATAACCCACCTGCAGCACGGTCTTTCGCCCCAACTGCTGCTGCAAATTCAAGTTGAAATTCTGCAGGTACGGCGTGCGGATGTTTTGTTGCACGCCGAACGCATCTCCCATTGGCGAAGGAAAGTTATAAACCGGCACGCCCGCCGAAATGATCGAACCATTCGATGCGCTTGCAAAGGAAATCGGATTCGGACCATATCCGTTATAGGCGGGTCCGGGGTCGTAACTGCTGTTGAACGGCAAATGCCCTTCGAACAAATCCTGAGAGAACGCGTCATAAAAAATCCCATAACCTGCGCGCACCACGGTCTTCCCGTTCCCGCCGATATCCCACGCTACGCTTACCCGCGGCGCCCAGTTGTTATAGTCCGGCTGGTACAAACGGCCCTGTCCTACCTGAATGATGGTTCCGGTATTCGGATCGATGTTCGTAAAGTTCCCTTGCTTGTCTTGAATAATTCCAAAATAGTCGTACCGTAACCCAAGATTGATGGTGACGTTTCTCTTCCAGCGGTAGCTATCTTGAACGTACGCCGCGTGCGAATTCTCAAACGTATTTCGATCGGTATTCCCGGAAATTTCCGTCCCCGCCGAAGAGGACGTTCCACCTTCCAACTGGCCTAGCAAAAAGTCTTGTAGCGACACGGCGCCCGATCCGTTTGGATCCTTGAAAGTCAGCGTTCCCCGTCCGGTGCGATTAAAAATCTGTGAAACTGAAGTGCGGCGGAACTCGTACCCAAACTTGATGTCGTGCTTCCCGGCTTTCCACGAAATATTGTCGATGTAGTGCCAGTTGGTATCCACGCGTTGCCGTGGATCTCCCTTATCCGCGCCCAGTTGCGCAAACGGCCCCACGGTAATCGTTGGCAATCCAAAATTGTAGGGATTCAACGTTCCCGTACCGCCGAACGGCACATTATCCAAGCCAATCGTCGTTGGATTAAAAGTCCGGTCTTGCGGAAAAAAACCCTCCGCAAACCGGTTCCATCCGAGCCGCACCTCATTCGTCACCGACGGCGAAAGCGTGCTGACGTACGAAATCGATATCAGTTGCACGCGCGTCGGCGTCGAGGTGTCGTAGTTCGGAAGCAATCCTCCACCCGTCAGCGCCAGCGGAAATAGCTGCAAGCTGTCCCCAATGTAATAACGTCCCGTCAAGAGGTTGTTGGCATTCAGCTGGTGATCGATTTTCACGATTGCGCTGTCCACGCGATTCGAAAAAGGCGTCGCCAGCGACGCGTTATCCGCCACCGCGGTTTGTCCATCGCCCGCCTGCGCGATGCACGATCCCGTAAGATTTGGCGCAGGCCACGCCTTCCCCGCGCTAATCAGGCTCGCGATCACCGGATTCACCGTTCCGCCGATGGCCGTCGTAGCATTGGCAATATCCGTCGCCGTTGGCACGCACGCCAGGCTGCTCTCCGACCCCTTTTCACGCACCCCTTCATAGTCCACGTAGAAAAACGTCTTGTCCTTAATCAACGCCCCGCCCAGCGCCGCACCAAATTGATTATCGTGGAAAGGATCCTGCGGATTCGTCCCGCCAGTCGTCGTGTTGTTCACGGTGTTGAAAAAATTGCGCGCGTTTAGCGCGGTGTTCCGGAAATAATCAAACGCCGACCCATGCCAGTCGTTTGCCCCGCTCTTCGTAACAATATTGATCACGCCGCCGGCGCTGCGTCCATACTCCGCTTCGAAGTTCGAAAGTACCCGCAGTTCGGCAATCGCTTCGAGCGGCAAAATCGTCGCCGGCGTTCCAAACACCCCTGCTTCGTTGATCGCCGGATCGTTCCGATAACCATCGTTCATGTCCGTACCATCAAGCAGAAAATTATTCGAACGCCCGCGCGCGCCATTCACCGAAAAGGTGCCGAATGATCCCGGCGAATCCGTAATCTGGTCCGGTGAACCGGTGACCCCAGGAACCAGGTAAATCAGTTTCTGATAATCGCGGCCGTTGACCGGAAGATTGGTGACCACCTTCGATTCAATAATCCCGCCCAGCGTATTTTCCGTGGTGTCCACTTGCGGCAACGTGTCGCCCTGCACCTCAATCCGCTGCGCGATATCACCGGCCTGCAACTTCACGTCCGCGCGCACTTCGCTGGACACTTCGACCTGCAGCCCGCTGACCACCCCGCTCTTGAATCCCGTAATCGTCACGGTCACGCTGTACGTGCCTATCGGCAATTCGGGAACCGCATAACTGCCGTCCTCCGCCGTCGAAACGATGCGCGTTAGCCCTGTCCCCGTGTTCTTCACCGTCACTGTCGCGCCCGCAATAGCCGCATCAGACGTATCCGTCACTGTGCCTAGTATCGTCCCGCGGAAAGTCTGCGCACCGGCGGTGTAACCGAAAACAAGAATTAGCGCGGCGAAGCACACAAACGCCGCCGCATGCGGTCTGCGGATAAAACTCATTTTCACACTCTCCTTGAACACTCCGGAAATCATCGAAACCCTCAGAATCTCGACGGACCTACCCGAACGCGCACCCCAGCTCGACTTATGTTTGCCCACTACACTAACTTCGTGAAACCAGAAGCGTCAAGCAAACTGCGCAACTGTTGTTCTTATGCGCACACCAATGGCCGGGCTGGAGAAGAGAGCTTCTGGCTGGCATCGCCGCGCTCGACGCAAAAAGGCGCTTCTCAGTCAGCCGTTTACGATCAGTGAGACTCATCTGAGCGAGCGGCTGGATTCGACTTCGACCCCTGCTTCGCGGAACCCCTATTGAAGAGCCGCATACAGCGACCGCTTCCATCGCGCATTATCAATGGTCCACGCAATCTTCGCGCGGCGCCCCGCCGCCAGCGCCGCCGCCCACACTCCGCGATTGCGTTCATCTCCCGCCACGTTCAGGCGATCCACCACCGTCATCCCTCGCGTTAGATCGCTGGCCGTTTCGACGTCCAGGAAATGTTCCGATCGCGAAGTAACAATGCCTGGCTCGAGCGCCACCGCCATGGCCACCGGATCCGGCAACGATATTCCGTGCTGGCCCGTCTGCGTCAGAAATGCTTGTTGCGCGCGGCTGTTGCACTCAATCGCAAACTTCGCGACCGCCGTACCCAAACTTAGAACGTGCTCGATGTCGGTCAGATTGAGCGCCGCTTCCCCGCGGCACAAATGCCAGCCCACCAGTTCAATCGGCAGTCCGCTTCGCGCCACCAAGCGTGCCGCTTCCGGGTCACACCAGATGTTGTACTCCGCCGCCGGCGTCACGTTGCCTTCGCAGCACGGCGCGCCGCCCATCACCACGCAGCGAGAGACCTTTTCCGCAATAGCCGGCTTTCGCTCGACCGCCAGCGCAATGTTCGTCAGCGGACCCAAGGTCACCAGCACCAATCCCGGATGCGCCTCAATCATTTCAATGATCGCATCGGGAGCGTACCGTTTCTCCGCAGCACGCCGCGGCGGAGCATAACCGTGATCGCCCAAGCCGTCGCGGCCGTGAAACCAGTCCGCGCTCCAGTGCGCCCGCTTGAGGGGTTTTTCCGCCCCGCTGAACACCGGCACCTCCGCATCGCAAAGCTCCGCCGTGTACAGCGCGTTGCGCGTGGCTTGCTGCACGTTCACATTTCCCGCCACCGTGGTGATGCCCACCACCCGCACTTCGGCGGAGCGCAGCGCCATAATCAGCGCCACCGCGTCATCGGAGGCGGTGTCTGTATCAATCAGGAAGGACCGTGGCACGCGCAGCAGAATAACAAATTCGCAGGCGCCGTTCGGCTAAAAACTTCAGCGCAAAAGTACGGCGTAAGAAATAGACCGCCTTAGCCAGAGGCCGGTACCTGTTCAAAAGTGTACTGCGCGCCGAAATCCAGTTTTCTTAAGATGCTTTGCGGAGCGGTGCAATGGCGGGCATTCGGCAACTCGGGTTGGGCAAGACGCTACCCGCCATTGCACCAAGATCGTTCTCTCCGACGGAAGCCGTGAGCGCAAATCGCCCGTGCTGCCGCCAAGTCCCGGCAGAGCTCCGGTTCGCAAGAACGCAGCGGAATGAGTCGACCCTCGATTTAGTAGGTGGTTGCCTGGCGGGTGGCGTTAGGATTCGCCGTTAAGGACCAGCGGTAGAATCGGTGATCACATCGCTCGCAGCGAAAGGGCCGCACGAAAATCACAGCCAGTATTGCTTTCTCCAAAAAACCGACGCGCCGCGATTGATGAATTCTTACACTATGACATCGCGAGCAATTCTTCATTTCCATACTCCTGCGGGAACACCCCATTTTCTCCCTGAGCTTGTTCTGCGTCCGCCCTTCCTGTCTGTCTCGTTTTGCACATATCTGCATTGAAACGGGGCTTACCTCGTACGTGTCCAAAACGGCACGGGCTCCCTGCCGCCCATGTCCAAAATCGAACAGACACGCCTCGCGGATGGCGATATCTTCCAACCGGTGAGGTCAACCTCCCGGCCGCTTTCGAGCGCAGCTCGACGCGGCACAGTTGCTGCAGAAGTGGGCTTTTTCATGGCGAACCTGGCTCACAACGATTCGCGCTCTCCGCTAACCGCTTTCCGGACCATGGTCTCGGCTGCTCATAGATATCGTTCCGTCCGCGCGCTTTTCGTGCACCGCGAGGCGGAAATCGTCGCCGACTGCCTGCAAGAGCTGAAAAAAGCGCGGTTCGTCGTGCAGAGTGATGTGGTCCTAAGCCTGGCGCAGTGTACCGAGCAACTCCGCCTCCGCGACTATGATGTCGTCATTGCCGAATTTCCCAGTCCCGGCTGGAAAGGCCCGCAGCTCTCGCAATTGCTCCAGCAGACCGCGCAACTCCTGCCGCTTCTTTTCGTAATCGACGCCCAAGGCTCCGAATCTTTCGCGCAGTTCGCCCCTGACGGCGCGTTCGATTACGTGGAGCGCGAGCATCTGGCGCAATTGCCCTTGGCCCTGCGGCGCGTCTTGAACGAAACCAATCTACGCGCCGAACTCGCCGAGGCGGACAAAGCCTTGCGCCATTCGCAATCCCTGTACCGCGCCTTGGTGGAAAATCCCGCCTACGGCATCTGCCGCTGCGACGCGCAAGGAAACTTTCTCGACGTTAACCAGGCCCTGGTGGCCATGCTTGGGTACTTGAACAAAGAAGAACTGCTCGCCGCAAACCGCGCCGCGCAGTTCGTACTTGACCTTGTTCCCAAGGGCGGTCGACATCCCGAGAACCTGCAAATCGAGCCCGTCGAAATCGATTGGAAAAGAAAAGACGGCTCACTTCTGAAGGCCAGGCTCAGCGGTCGCGGCATCCTGGACGAACGCGGAACTTTTCTAGGCTATGAAATTATTGTTGTCGACTTTACCGACCAGCACGTACGGGAGGATAACCTCCGCCGCCAGGCATTGAGCGATTCCCTTACGGGTTTGGCCAATCACCGCCGCCTTTTCGAGGTGCTGCACGCAGAGATCGCCCGCTCGAAGCGCACCGGCCGCGAGTTCTCCGTGCTGTTACTGGACCTCGATGGACTGAAAGCAATCAACGATCGCTTCGGGCACTTGACCGGCAATCGCGCACTCTCCCGCTTGGCGCAAATTCTCACCGACTGCTGCCGCTCCGTGGATACTGCGGCCCGCCAGGGGGGCGACGAGTTCGCCGTGGTCCTCCCCGAGACCGGCATGCCCGCCGCCACCCTGGTGGCCCGGCGCATTTGCCAGTTGCTCGCCAGAGATGCAGAAAAGCCGGCGCTTTCCGTTAGCGTCGGCATCGCCAGTTGTCCCAGCGATGCCGACAGCGTCGCCACGCTGTTGTACGTCGCCGACCGCGCCCTCTACGTCATGAAGGAGTCGCGAAGCCGGGCAGCTTTCGCGTAAATCCACCGCTGTGCGTTATCGGACATCGCCCCCGCTTGCATCGCTGCATACTCGCCGCAGGCTGGGGATTCGCAGTTCGAATTCCTCCGCCAGGAGGAATTTGAATGCATAGTAATTATCGATATTTGTTCAGCACCTTTGTTCTCACCGCCGCTCTGGCCGCTACGACGTCCATAACTTCAGCAGCCAATCCGCAAGACGGCGACCGCCGCGACGACCACGTCCGGTATTACGACCGCAGCCACCGGGACTACCACAATTGGGATGACAACGAAGATCGCTCCTATCGCATCTATCTCGGCGAACGCCACCGCGAATATCATCCGTTCGTTGAAGTGAGCCATAGACAGCAGCAATCGTACTGGAATTGGCGCCATGCCCATCCGGACCATGATCGCTAGCCGTTAGGTTGCGATACCGATTCGCTCGCACTTCCGCATGACCCGCAATTCACGCCGCCGCACGCCGTAACGACATACGCCGTCGAGTCCCTCCCTTGACGGCGGTTACCCCTTCTTCTTTCTCGCTTTCACGCGCGGACGTTTCGCAGCGGCGGCCTTTTGCTTGGCCTCCTGAAGGATCACCGATTGCGCCTTGCGCGGCTCCGCCATTTCCGCGCGCAGCAATGCGCGCGTTTCCCTGGTTTGGCGTTTCTGAGGGGAGGGTTTCGCCATAGTGATGGCATGCTGCGGCAACGCGCAAGAATAAGGAAGTGCAAAACCGCACAGTGAGCCCATTTGTTTTTGCATGCGAATAACTAAAGATTGACTTGTAACGAAATGCGTGTTAGTTTCGTCATGATTTATGCCAACTCTAGGGCCAGCAAAATCGGCCGCCCGTCCCCCCAAGCGCTTAAGCACTTCCGCCGTCAGCAAGACTGTTGTCCAATTTGCTAAATCGCAGAAAATCTTCACCCAGGGCGAAGCTGCCGACTCGGTTTCCCTGATCCAGGCGGGTACCGTGAAAATAACGGTCATTAATAAGCAAGGCAAAGAAGCCGTCATCGCCTTGCTCGAGCCCGGCGATTTCGTCGGCGAAGCCTGCATCAGCAACGGTTCCCCGCTGCGTATGACCACCGCTTCCGCCATGGAACCCGCAACCCTGTTGGTTATCCCCAAAAAAGAGATGATGCGCGCGTTGCACCAAGAACAGAATTTTGCCGACCAATTTATTGCCTACATGCTGAAGCGCAACACTCGCGTGGAATCGGATCTGGTTGACCAGCTCTTCAATTCGACGGAAAAGCGCCTCGCCCGCGCCCTACTGCTCCTCGCGCAATACGGCAAAGAAGGGCGCCCCGATACCATCATTGCCGCCGTCCCCCAGGAGACCCTGGCCTCCCTCGTCGGCACCACCCGCAGTCGCATCAACTTCTTTATGAACAAATTCCGCAAGATGGGCTTCATCCACTACAACGGCGGCTTGCAAATCCATAGCTCGCTCTTGAACGTCGTCTTGCACGACTAGCACGGTCTCACCGCTTTTCTGCTCGGCTCCGAGGCAGACTTTATTTGAGGGATGTGCACTTCCGTACAGACAGCCTACAGGATTCCTTGTATTGCTTGGTTGGAGGTTCCCATGCTGATCGCTGAAGAAACCCTCGAACCCCAAGTCTCAACGGCTACTAACTCCGTCGACCCACAGAGCGCAAGCTCGACGCCCGGCCAAGGCATCGAGCCAGAAATGAATTCCCTTTCGAGCCAAATTCTCGGTGTCGCGCCGCAGCCGGCGAACCGTGCTCACGACGGCAGTATCAGGTTTGCGCTGCCGCGCTGGCATAAGCCTTACGGTGAAGCCTTGCTAGAACATGATCCCGGCAAACTCCCCGCTGCGATCGCCGCCGCAGAGCAGGCGATTATCGCTCGCTACCTCGAGCTCAGTGCTTCCACCATCCTCGCTGATGAACGCCTCGACCTTCGTTATGCGGTTGACGTCCTGTCGGAGCTCAAAACGCACGGCCCCACTAAAAAATGAACCCCAGAAGCATGGAGCGAAAAATGACCAAATTGGATGGACTTGATGTATCTGAGCTTCTAGAACAGCACTCCACACCCTTGCCAAGTGAAGGTGTTGAGCCCGAGCTAACTTCATCTTCCGGGAAAATACTGCCTGAGGAACCGCAATCCGCTAGGGAGCAACCGCCCCGGAATTGGGGCGCGACCTTTGAACGCAATCATCTGTTCTTCGCGCAACAGTGGCACAAGCCGTATGCCGAAGCTTTGCTGGAGGACGACTTCACCAAGCTTCCCGAGCTAATCACCGCCGCCGAGCGCGCCATTCTTACACGTTATCTTGAACTGAACGCTTCCAGAATACCCACCGATGAGCGTCTCGACCTTCGCCATGCCGTCGACGCTTTAGTCCAACTCAAAAGCCGCGTCCCGCCCCCGCCCGTTTCATAAATCTTTCGCGCCAGCTCTTACAACCAAGCTTCACTCTGCGGGAGCGCGCTCGCTTTTGGGCTCGGCGGGTGCGCTTGCACGCCGTGGGCATCCACAAAGGTCTTTGTACTGGTCTGCTGGTTCAGAATGAAGAATGTGTTGCCGGTTGCGCTCGCCCGTTCCTGCGCGAGAACCTGCGCCTCGGCGCGACTCGCCGCTGCTCGATACCACATCACTTGTCCATCCTGCAGGATCTCAAAGATATCAAACGCCTCGAATCGGTTCATGCCACCCTCCCCACGCTCGTGGTTTCGTTCTTCACTGCGGGTCTGGGTTTGCTGATCAGTAGTTTGGCCTCGCGCAGGGCGATTTTCTTCGCCACGGCAACGGGCACCTGTTCATATCGTGTTGCTTGTTTGGCCGTCATGCTTTTAACCTCCAGCAGCCTCGAGACTAGCAGCCGCCATTTGCTACGGGTCAACTCTTTAAAAATTTTTTAGTGCCTGCGTTTATATCCCTCGCGCGTCCCTTATCCGTACCTCTTGAATCGCTCCGTTCTCCGCGGCTCGACGTCAAGATTGCACCATCGCTCGGTTAAACAGCGGCCCGGATATTTTAGCTTGACTTTACGAATACGATTCGATAGTTTAACGATACGTTAAGCAAACGGAAGGGAGATAGGCAATGGCCGAACGTGTTATTCCCATGCATTTCAAAACCATGACCCAAGCCGACGTTCCGCAAGGGCGTAACGGCAAACACAAGGAAGTGGTCACCACCATTTTGGAAGATTTGAAAAAACTCAAAGAAGGCTCTGCGCTGAAAGTGCCCATCAAGGGCCTCTCCGAATCCAAGGAAAAAGTGCGCTCCGCTCTCAACCGCGCCACGCGCAAGGCCGGCCTGAAAGTGCAAACCGCTAGCGATGGCGATTTTCTGTACGTCTGGAATGATCAACGTTAGCCAGAGCAACGCGGACGCCAGCGTCTCGGGTCAACCTGAATTGAATCGACAGGGACCCCGGCTTCTAAGGCCGGTTCGTGGTCCCCGGGGCTGCAGCGGCGTTCGTAGCCGTCGCTGGCGCTGGGAGATCATCGCGAATTTCAATCTCCGCGATATCGCCCGCATAAGTCGCATTCGCTCCCGGCCGGTAATAGACGATGGTCCGCAATCCTTCGAGGTGGTGGCACACGGAGAAATGATCCTCGCCGTACCATAGCGAATCAGAAAAGCCCAGCATGTACGCTCCCTTACGGTGAAACGTCAGCGTTTGTCCTTGCTGCTCGAGATTCAGCGCCCAGTTATCTGCCTTCCCGCACTCGAGTGATTTCAGCCTTCCTTCCGCTCGTTGCGTATCCGCGGGAGGCGTTTCCGTGATGGGCTCCGACGCCGGACGCTGCGCCTCGGGCACCTTGTCCCACAATTCCCAGGCTTCGTCGTGATCCGCGCCGAACCAATGGTCCGCCACGAACTTTGCAAATTTCGCCGCGTCCGCTCCTCGCTCCATGCGCAGCAGAATTTGTCCGCTCTGCAGGTGGTAACCCGCGCGGAACGGCTCTAACTCTTCCGCTTTCCTTGAATAGCCGAGCGCGGCCTTTAAATCATTCTGGCGTACCGCGAGTCGTGACAGCTGTACGTACGCCGGCGCATACTGCGGATTCACGGCGATCACCGCGTTCAGCGCTTTCTTGAAAGCTTCTTGGTCCGCTGGCACGTCGGACGTCGCTATCGGCGCGAGCATCGTTTTGGCAAAGAGCGATAGGTAAAGCGTGCCGTCCGCGGCAATCGCCTGCGTAAATTCATGTACGCTCTCGTCATCCTTGCCATCCGAGAAATCCAGAAAGCCTTTCTCTTCATGCGCCAGCGCCAGCTTGGGATCGTTTCGCAGCGCGTCATCAATATAGTTCAGGGCGTTGCCATGGTCGTGCGTCCACAGGTGGTATCCGCCTATTTCCGCCTGCGTTTCCGCCATACTCAGCGTTTGCGCGGAATACTCCTTTTCGTCTCCCATCGCCAGCGTTTTCATCACCCCCGCGGTTAATCGAAACTTGCGCAGGTACAGATCGAGCGCCTTATCCATATCCGCGAAGCTCCCGAACACTTCCACAAACGCTTTCTTTTGTTCTTCGCGCTGTTGCAGCTTCGCGAAAAACACATTGAGTTTTTTTGCCCCCTCCATTCCCGGACCAAAAGTCATGAAATGGATCAGCGCCCAGGATTCCGCATAAAACAGCTGCACCTTGTCCTCGTCGTGATAATAAGGCGACCGCTGATTCACCGCGATGAGCGTCTCGATCGGAATGAGCGTACTCGTCTGCAAGCTGCGAAAGCGGTCCGTCGGCGCTCCTACGTACGTCTTGTTCCCCTCAAATCGCGTGTACGCATAAAACTCCGCCATGCCCTCGTCCATCCACGTCGGCAGCCAGTGCGCATTCATGTGCAGTATCGAATGTGTGTATTCGTGAAACACCACTTGGTGCGCGCCGGTCCCCCAAGTGTCCAGCCGCACCAGCGCATATTTCTTCTCCCAGCTCTGTTGAAAGTAGCCCGCCGGTTTGGCACCCTTCATTTTCCACAGAAATGGAGCGAGCGATTTCGCGGTCTCTTCATCGCGCGCTGCAAAAATCACCAGCGGAGCCCCGGAATCCAGCCGGAAGTTCGGAAACAGCCCCGCAAAAACCGCCCGCATCTGCTCAAATTCATAGGCCACCCTCCGCGCGTCACTGGCGGTGGCATCTGTGAGCACCCGAAAATGCGGACTCCGCACCTCCAGCCACGGCTTCTCCGCGGCCCGCGCGTCAACAATGCCTGCAAGGAAAAGCACTGCACACACCGAAATTCGCAATTTCGTCACGTTCTCCCCGCATGTCCTGATGTCGCAGGCCAAGGGAACACTCACGACTTGCCAAATAACGGGATTATAACGAGAGATCGCCGCCGCGCCCCACATGGAGCTGGCAAGAACTTACCGTCGTTCGGTTCGCCGCCGCGCGCGCACCATGTCTTGCCGCGCGGTATACAGTGATCCCTTGATCCGAGACCCCGTTTTCTTCGATCTTTCCTTCGAAACGTCCACTATCGCACAGTCTTCCGCCGCTGAAAGCCCGACACTCAAGTCTCGAAGCTTTACAGAATGGAGACTTATGTTCAAGAAACCAAGCATTGCCCTGGCCGTCATTATGACGATCGGCGCATCAGCACAAGCACAATCGCAAGTGCAGGCAGAATCCGGCAATCCAACACCGACTTATCGAATCAACGTGGTCAGTCGAACCACCCGTGCGGTGACTTATCGCCATCGTAGCGGTTCGACTAAGGTAGATTTTCAAGGCACCGACCTGATGCCGGCAGCTGCCGGCGAGGCCAGAGTCGAAAGCAAGCGCGGCACCATGAGAATCGTCGCCGAATTTTCCGGGCTAGACCGCCCGATGAGCTTCGGCACTGAATACCTCACCTATGTGCTGTGGGCCATTTCGCCGGAAGGCCGCCCGGTTAACGCCGGCGAAGTCCTCGTTGGCGACAATCACCGCAGCAAGCTGGACGTCACCACCGACCTGCAGGCCTTCGCTTTGATCGTCACTGCCGAACCCTATTACGCCGTGCGTCGCCCGAGCAACGCCGTCGTCCTCGAAAACATCATTCGTCCGGATACCGTCGGCGCCACCGAAGCCGTGGACGCCAAATATGAATTGATCGATCGCGGCGGCTACATTCCTACCGGCTATAAGTTCGATCCGGTAGTCCTGAACTCCAAATTGCCGCTGGAATTTTTTGAGGCGCGCAACGCCGTCCGCATCGCACAATCTGCGGGAGCCGAACGCCTGGCCGCGGAAAGTTACGCAAAAGCTGTCCACCAAATGGACGAAGCCGACGCCATCGCCACTGGAAGACATGAAAGCAAGAAATCGTTAATCTCCGTTTCTCGCGAAGTCGTACAGACCGCGGAAGACGCTCGCGAAATCGCTCTCAAGCATTTGGACGAGGAGCGCCTCGAAGCCGAACGCCGCGCCGGTTCGCATCGTGAAAACGTCGCCAAGGACCGTGCCGATGCAGAATCCGACCGCCGCCGCAACGCTGAATCCATGACCGCGGACGCCGTCCGCGATCGCGATGAAGCAGACCGCAAAAACCGCGAAGCGCAAGCTGCCGCGCAACAAGCTGCCGGCGCCCAAGCCAATGCCGAACAGGCCCGTAACGATGCTCAGCAACAGCAACATGCCGCAGAAGCCGATTCCGACAAGAATCGCGCTGCTGCCGCCTCTGCTGAAGCTGAGTCGGACCGCAACCGCGCCGCCGCCGCTTCCTCCGACGCGCAGTTGGCTCAAGCCGTTCAAGACCGCGAGGACCTTCGCGCCCGCCTGCTCCAACAGTTCAATTTGATCCTGGAGACTCGCGACACCGCTCGCGGGCTCGTCGTCAATATGTCCGACGTGCTCTTTGACTCCGGCAAGTTCACCCTCCGCCCGCTCGCCCGTGAGAAGCTCGCCAAAATTTCTGGCATCGTCCTCGCTTACCCCACCCTCAAACTGGCCATCGAGGGCAACACCGACAGCGTCGGCACCGAACTTTTCAATCAGCAGCTCTCCGAACAACGTGCCGCAGGCGTTCGCGACTTCCTGACCCACGAGGGCATCCCGGAGTCTTCCACTTCCGCCACTGGTTACGGCAAGACGCGGCCTATCGCCTCCAACGATACGGCCGATGGCCGTCAACAAAATCGTCGCGTCGAGTTGGTCGTCTCCGGCGAGGTGATTGGTACCAAGATCGTTTCGCTCAGCGTGCAACCCGTCGCTTCAGCGACGTCCCCGCAGTAGCTCGACCCGTCAACGAAAGAGCCGGCCAGTGCCCAAGGCCGTCTCTTTCGAGAACGTCCGTTGCGACCTGGGTCCGGAAGAAAGCCTTGCGAGTTGCTCACGATGATTCCTTTCCGCAAACCACCGTTCGAACGATTAAATTCGTGACTAGCAGTTACTTATGGGGTATCGTGGCCTGTGTTATCCGAAGCCCTTCACTTTCTGGCTTTCCCGCCCCGCACGAGCCTGGAGCACGCAACCTGGGAATTGGCACTTAAACCTTCTACTTCCAGCGATTTAACTACGCATCCTCTACCTCCACTAGAACGCTGTTCGTGCGCCCACTGGCGCGCCAATCTCCCTCCCAAACCCTTACGCAGCACACTCTTACGCAAAGCGCCCGGGGTAAGGGTCCAACGGCCGTTTACGGTTAACCTGCCATGACCGCAGCGCTACCCTCGCTCGTCATCGTCGGTCGGCCCAACGTCGGCAAATCCACCCTGTTCAATCGCCTTACCGGGACTCGCCGCTCCATCGTCACGAACGAACCCGGCATCACCCGCGACCGTATCTACGGAAAAGCGGAATGGCGCGGCCGCGCCCTCGAAATTGTCGACACCGGCGGCATCGTTCCCGATGACAAGGCGCTGATCCCCATCGAGATCCTTCGGCAAGCCCGTGTCGCCATCAAGAAGGCCGCTTTGCTCGTCTTGGTCGTCGACAGCCGCGCCGGTCTCACCCCGCTTGATGAAGATCTCGCCCGCATGCTGCGCACCACGGGTAAGCCCTTCGTGGTGGCTGTCAACAAAGTCGACGCCGTTTCCCAGGAATCGAGCGCCGATATTTTCCGCAAACTCGGCGTCCCCGTCTTTCCCATCGCCGCCGAACACGGCACCGGCATCGACGACCTGCTCGACTCCGCTCTCTCTAAAGTCGATGTCGTCGCATCCGTCGAAGAAGAAAAACAGCCCGACCGCGTGGAAGTCGCCATCATTGGCCGGCCCAACGTCGGAAAATCCACCTTGCTCAATCACCTCGTCGGCGAGGAACGCAGCATCGTCTCGCCCATCGCCGGTACTACCATGGATAACGTGGACACGGAAGTCGAACGCGACGGCCACATCTATCGCTTCGTCGATACCGCCGGAATCCGCCGCAAGGGTAAAACCGTCTTAGTCGCCGAAAAATTAAGCGTGGTCATGGCCCGCCGCGGCCTCGAGCGCTGCGATGTCGCGCTCCTTGTCGTCGACGCCGAACAGGGCGTCACGCAAGGCGACGCCACCATCGCCAGTTACGCCGAAGAATCCGGCCGCTCCGTCGTCATCGTCATGAACAAATGGGATCTCGCAGTAGGCGCCGCGGGCCTCGCTTCCGCCCGTGCCGATGCCAGTGCCAAGGGCGAAAAACGCCGCGCTAAAAACCTGACGACCGGGGTCAAACACAGTTTCGGCGATTCCGCCAAAGATCGCTTGCTCGTTGATTACGAACAAATGGTCCGCGACAAACTGAAATTTCTCAGCTACGCCCCCATCGTCTTTCTCTCCGCAAAGACCGGCGAACGTGCCGGCAAGCTCTACCCGCTCATCAATCAATGCGCCGAAGCACGCCGCCGCAAAATCTCCACGCCGGCCTTGAACAATTGGCTAAAAGAAGAGGTTGATCTGCAACGCGGCACCACCCCCAAAGCGCGCCCCGTGCGCATCTATTACATGACGCAAGCCAAAGTCGCGCCGCCCACTTTCTTGATTTTCACCAATCAAAAAGAGCCTCTCCATTTCAGTTATCAGCGCTTTCTCGAAAATCAATTGCGCGCCAAATTCGACTTCGTCGGCACCCCCGTCCGGTTCCTCCAGCGCATGCGCAAACGCGAAAAACGCGAAGATCATTCCGAAGACGACGACCGCTGAAAAAATCTTTGCAACCTGTTACGATGAGTGGTCCCGGTCAACCAAGAACGTCTCGCTCCGAACAGGAACTAAAAATGGCTGGCGCGGCAACCGCTCCTCAAACCACCTTCAACGAAAAGCTGTATCGCATCGGTGAGGTCAGCCGCATGACCGAATTGAAACCGTTCGTGCTGCGCTACTGGGAAACGGAATTTCCCATGCTCGAGCCGGTGAAAAGCTCCAGCGGCCATCGCCTCTATCGCGCACAAGATGTGGATATGGTCCTTAAGATCAAGCGCCTGCTCTACGACGAAGGGTTCACCATCGCGGGAGCGCGGCGCCATTTGCGCGATCCCAACGCTGTTGCCGAGCAGCAGTTACCGCCGGATTTCCAACTCGCCGGCAGCGACGCGCGAGATGTCGTCCGCGGAGACGCGCGGAGCGAACTCCGCGGCGACGGGCGCAGCGAAACGCCGGCGCCATTGTTGAATCGCAAAATGCTGCTCGATTTGCGCGATTCGCTGCGCGCTTTCTTGACGCTTCTTGAACGGCGATGATAGCCTTGTAACCCTAGGCTAAACCGCTTGGCGGCATTGACACAGTGTTCGGCGGTCGCTTCTCGTCGGGACGTAGCGAAGCCTGGTATCGCGCACCCTTGGGGTGGGTGAGGTCGCTGGTTCGAATCCAGTCGTCCCGACCATTTTTCTCGATTCCCGCTTCGCGATTTTCCAAATAACTTCGACCAACAATTTTCGCTGGCCGGAATCCGCGCGCCGTGATTCGCTATTTGACATTGGTTTTCAGTTCTTCGAAAACTTCTTGGCACAGGTTCGACGCAGGAAATAAGCAGAAGGGACTAAATCAAGCGGCGAATAAATTGCGCAACAGGAACCACAGATTTGCGGGGCGCTCGGCAAGCCGCCGGACAAACCAGGCATACCAATGCGTTCCGTAAGCCACCAACACAACGGAGCGATAGTCTTGTTGCGCTAGGCGCTCTTGCTCGGCGCGCTGAATACCAAACAACATCTGGATCTCGAATTGTTCTTTCGGGAGTTGCTGGCCGGCCGCAAATTCCGCCAAGCGCCGGATCAGCGCGACGTCATGCGTGCCAAACGCCGCGCGCGCGCAGCGCCCTTGCTTGTGCGCGGCGAGCATCTCCGCGCCTAGCTGGAAAAAATTCTCATCGACATCCCGTTTTTCGGCGAACGCAATTTCCGCCGGCTCAGCGTACGCGCCTTTCACCAGACGAATCGCAGGACGCAATGGCAGCAGTGTGGCAAGATCTTCCCTGGTGCGGCGCAGATAGGCCTGCAAACAAATTCCTACGTTAGGATGAACCTGCAGGACGCGGCGATAAATCTCCAACGTACGATCCACATAGTTGCTGCCTTCCATGTCGATCCACACGATGGCATCGCGTCTTTCGCGGTCGATGAGGCGCAAGACATTCTCATAGCAAAGCTCTCCGGAAAGGTCCAAACCAAGTTGCGTCAATTTGACGGAGATTTCCCCGGCAAGTCCGGAATTGTGAATCTGCGTCAGTGCATTCAGATAGTGGTCAGTCACGTGCGCGGCTTCCGCGCTGTCGGCGATGTTTTCGCCGAGATGCGTAAATACCGAGGCAATTTTTTTGGCACGTAAGTTGGCTGCCGCCTGCAACGCTTCCGCGAGCGTTTCTCCGGGCATGAAGCGTGACACCGTGCGCCGCACAAAGCGGTAGTGTGAGGCGCGGTCACGCAGCCAAGCATTTTGCGCCGCTGCCAACAACATGGAACGCATCAGCGCCATCTCTAACGGGCCTCCAGGGTAAGGTAGCGTGCAGCATTCTAGCGGATAGCGCAGGGCAAGCGGTAGTTCGTGGGGGGAAGGCGCCCGCCACGTCAGGGTTGCGCCGAAAGCTGCACAGGGCTCAACGAAAGCGCTTCCTGCGCCACCGCGGACTTCGCAGCCAGAACCTTCGCAGCTTCGGCTCGTCCCAGGCGTGTCGCGCTTTCAGAACGCGCCTGAACGATGGCTGCGCGTTCATCACTCGAATAGCCGCTGAGCAATTCTTCCGCATGCAGCAAACAAGCAAATACCAGGCGCTCGCTCTGTCCATGATGGCGAAGCAACTGCGCATAGTTGAGCCAATCGGCGGCGACACCTTGCTGGTCCGCGGAATTCGCGTCGAGAACAAGCGCGCGTTGATACTCGCGTGCAGCTTCCGCGGCATCCCCCGATTTTTCTTTCAAATCAGCGAGGCGCACGAGCGCCAGGCTTTCGAGTCCATTCTCTTTGGCCTTTGCCGCAAAGCGCGCCGCTTCGGCATAGCCTTTGCCGGCTTCGTCAGCGCGATTCGCGGCAGTATCGCTGTCGGCAACCTTGATTAGCACAGTGAGCAGCTCGTGTGCATCATCGCGATGCTCGGCAGGGTGCGCGGCAGCTAGTTGCAGATAAATGCGGTAGTGCCGTGCCGCCGCTTGTATGTCTCCCTGCTGTTCGAGGGCCTCTGCCACGTAGAGTTGTGCGCGCGACTGCATGGGATCTACGGCAATGGCGCGCTGCCAACTGTCCACGGCTTCACCCTCGTTCCCCAGGCGGTGCGCCAGCAGCCCGTAGTTCACGAGCGCGTTGGTGTTGTTGGGCCAGCGCAGCAGCATGTCGCGATATTGTGCGTAAGCCTCCTGATTTCGACCTGCTTCTATCAAGCCGCGCGCAAGGCTTTCCTGAATATTTAGGTCGCCCAGATTTACCTTCGCCGCACGGCGCAAAGCTGCGACTTCGGCTTCGCGGTTGCCATCCGCCGCAGCTGCTCGCGCGAGCCGTAATTGCACAGTACTGTCGTCAGGATTCAACAGCGCAGCGCGTTGCAACAACGCAGCATTTTCGCCCCGAGTGGACCAGTAAAAGTGCAGCTGATCGATCGCTGCAACCGCAAACAGCGCGACGACCGCGGCAACGCGCACGGCGCGAGCGGCCGAGCTATCGCCCGCAAACCAGCGCATAGCAAGCATGAATCGATTTGGCAAGGCAGCCAAGTCGCGCGATTCCCGCGATGTGGTATTCAGGAGCAGCGCAGAAATGCGAGTGTCGCGCAACTTCCACAGCGCGCCATCTAGAATAAAGTGATGGATATTCACCAACGCAGTAAAGGTAAGAAAACTTGCGGCGAAATCAAAATGTCCCAGCCGGCTGACAAGCCATGGCCCGGGAATAAAAAGCGCAATGCCGCCGGCCACGAGCGTCAACCAATATTTCCACAGCTTCCAGCCGGCGTTGCCCGCAGCGCGTGCTTCGCGCGACTGGTAATAGCTGGTGATCCACAAATATTGCGTAGAGTGCAGGACGGCGAGAATGCCGCTGCTGTAGCGGGTTTGCGGAATGTCTCGCGAAGTGGCTAGTTCGATAATCGCAGGAAGTAAAAACCACAAAAACTGCGTGACGGCGAGCAGCAGCGGCGGAAGAATGGCGCGCAAGCTGGCCCGCCGCAGCAAGGATGCAAATGCCCAGCCGGTCGCAGCCATGAAGAATACGGCGAGCGCGATACGCGCCGGCAGCGTAAACTTTGCGGCCAAGCCGAGGGAAAGTATCAACGGATCGCTGGATGCTCCCGTGTGAAAACTGAGCATCAGCATGATAAAAGAAGCGAGGAAACCCAGTCGCAGCGCCAGACGTTCGTTTGGCGAGGGAGCCAGACCCGAACGGCGCGCAAACATCATCAATAAGCCAAAATTTTGTCCGGTGTAATGCCAGGGACTCCAGCAGATATACAGAGTGAAAATAACCGGCAGCAGCGGATACCACAAATGCGCGACGATTCCCGTGGCCGCTAGCAGCAGCGCGATGTGCACCGTGAAGATGCGATATTTCGCAAATTCCGAATGCGTGTGGTAAGCGCGGTAAATGGTGGCCATGAAATGCGGATAATTCGAAAGCAGTGCCAGAAAATAAAAACCCAGGGTCCAGGCACGCGCGTGCGCGCTAGCCGCAAAAAATGCCAGGAGCAATAACGGCGCCGACCACGCTCCGCAACCCACCAGCAAATCGATCCACGGCCGATAAATCCAAGGGCTCGCGGCAGCGATGCGGTCGGCGGGCGCCGCCGGCGGAGTAGCTGTAGACAAAGTGGACATCGTATCGAAGAATAACGTAGCTGCGCACGGCGATGCGCCAAGACGCAGGTGTACATGCGGAATCGGTTACGTTCAAAAAACGCGTTGCGCGTATCTATCCCCGCTTTGAGGTAGATTCTCGAACATGACCGTACTGGAAACGTAAATGCGGGAATTTGCATCTAATATGCGGACGGAGAAAAGGAGCAGTTAGATGATCACGAGTAATTTTGTTCGGAACAGTGTTATAGCGTTCAGCGTGTTCGCGGCAGCCGTAAATATTGCCCCGCGCGCCACCCAAGCCGCAGAACCCGGCGCGGTCACCATGACCGTCACGGCGGTCGGAAAGAAAGACGCCGCTCCGCCGCCGATCGCCAAGAGCGACGTCGAACTGTACAGGGGAAAAGAACGCTTACAGCCTGCGGATTGGCGCAAGAGCGATGCGTTGCTGCTCGCCATTGTCATCGATGATTCGCTGCGCACGGACATCGCCAGCCAGTGGAAGGATCTTAAGGCGTTCATCGAAGAGCAGCCGGCCAGCACGTTGGTTGGCGTGTTCTACGGCCGCAATGGCACGGTGATGGTCGCGCAAGATTTCACCGCCGACCATCCGCTGGCCGCGAAGGCCCTGCGCATTCCTTACGGCGGTTTCGGGGCGTTTTCCAGCCCGTACCTCGAACTGCAGGACATGATCAAACGCTGGCCCGATAACCATGAGCGCAAATCCATTTTGCTCATTTCTTCGGGCGTCGATTATTTTCGCGGAAATTTTGGGCCGTACAGCCCGGACCTCGATCCCACGATCGAACGCGCGCAAAAATCGAACATCAATATCTGGACGATTTATGCGCCGGATTCGGGTCACGTGGGACGCGGATTTTTCCGGATTTCGAATGCGCAATCCAGCCTCAGCCAGCTTTCCGATGAAACGGGAGCCGAATCGTATTTTCTGGGATTCGGAGAACCCGTCAATCTAAAGCCGTACTTTGACGAGATTTTTCTGCATTTGAACAACCAATACCTGCTTACGTTCGTTGATAACGGCGGGAAAAAGGGACGTTTCGAACGCGTTCGCGTGGCATCCGAGGTGCCCAACGTGGAGTTCATGACGCCTTCGGACGTTTATATTCCCAAAACCGAGTAGTCCAACGCGGCATCGTGTGGTCGACAGGGCGCAAACTCTCGTTGGCGCCCTGTTTTTTTATGTGGCGATTCACGCGCCGCGAAATCTCTAGTCATCCGCGCTTGTTTGCGATACCGTCCGCGTCGAATCGCGAATCACCAGTTCCGGCGTCATTTTTTGCCGCGCGCTAGTCCAATCGCGTTTTTCGAGCCCCGCATTGATGCTGTCCATCACCATTTGCACGGCAGTGCTGCCCATCGCTTCAAGTGGCTGGCGAATCGTAGTGAGCGACGGCGCGGAAAGCGATGAAAGCGGCACGTCGTCGAACCCGATCACCGAACATTGCTCCGGTACGCGCAGGCTGGCTTTCGTCAACGCGCGAATCGCGCCGAGCGCCGTTAGATCGTCGAATGCCAGCACCGCGGTGAAGCGTTTTTTCTTTTGTAAGAATTCCTCGGTGAAGCGGTACCCGCCGTCGAATCCGGAATTCGCATCCAGCGAATCGCTCAATTGCGCCACCAGCGCCGGATCGATTTCCAGTTTCATCGACTGCGCATATTTCTGAATGCCCTTCCAACGCGGCGCGCTGTCGATTAGCATTTTCGGCCCGCGAATAAAAGCAATCTTGCGGTGTCCGAGCTGATACAGGTGTTCGAGCGCTAATCGCCCGCCCATTTCGTTGTCCACCATCACGGAGCTTACCGTGTCGCCCGGCAGTTCCCAGCAAATCGTCGCCGCGGGAATATTTCGTTTGCTGACATCGGCGAGCAGGTGAATGTCCACGAGCAGCCAGTTGGCCACCACGATCAGCGCTTCGACGTGATGTTCCAGCAGCATTTCCAGATAACGCTCGAAACGATTTTTTTGGTTGTGCGCGTCCGTGAAAATCGGCACGTAAGAGGACTGATACAGCGCGTTCTCAATGCCGCGCAAGATCGGTGTGCAATAGGGATCAGTGATGTCGAAAAACATCACGCCAATGCTGTGACTACGCTTGCTGCGCAAGAATCGCGCCATAGCGTTGGGGCGGTAGCCGAGTTGCTTAGCGGCTTCTTCGATGCGCTTTTTTGTGGCGGCCGCAATGTAGCGCGCCAGCGGCGCGTTGTTCAGCACGATGGACACGGTGGCGGACGAAAATCCGCTGGCCGCCGCAACGTCGCGCATGGTCACCGTGGGACTTTTTGCGCTCGGGCGCTTCAAGGCTGGGTCTCCCGTCGGCACCATCATCCTTCCTGACGAACAACGATTGCAAGGTGCGCCCGGCGGCTACTCTTCCGGCACATCGAAAGACATCTGTGTTCGAAACCACGATGTTTTCCACGCGCCATAAATGATGCCCACCGCCAGCCAAATGCTTCCGGCGATTTTCGCGGGTGGACTCAAATTCCACCAGATGAATCCGCAGATCAGAAATCCCAACACCGGCACGAGAAAGTTTCCAATTTTCTTCTCTTTAGAGCGCACGAAATAGCGCATAAACGACGCGGCGTTAACACCCATAAACGCGATAAAGGCTCCAAAATTCAGCAGCTCCGCGCCGCGATCGTAGGTGATCATGAATGCGCCGGCCAGTGCGATCGCTCCGATGAGGATCACGTTGTTTGAGGGTATTTGTGTTTTTGCGGCGATTCTTCCAAAGAAACCCTTTGGCAGCGCGTCGTTTCGGCCCATACCATAAAGCAGCCGCGCCGCTGCAAACTGCGAAGCCATTCCGGAGCCGACGTTGGCAATGAGTACCGTAAAATTCAGCAAATGGAACAGAGCAAATCCGCTAATCTGTCGCGCCACCAGCGGGAATGCCGAGGTTTCCAGCTCCGGCGGAAACGGCTTGGAGCCCCAGATTAATTGTGCTGCGTAGACCTCGAGGGAAGACAAGACGCCGGTGATTACGCAGACCAGCACCGTCGCAAGCATGATGTTGCGCCGCGGATTCTCCACTTCTTCGGACAGCGTGGAAATACCGTCGAAGCCGATATAGGTGAGCACGGCGATCGAAGTGCCGCGAAAAATTCTTCCAAAATTAAACGTCGCGGGATCGTAGAACGGCAACGTGAAATACCGCGGGCCGTAATGATGCAGCCCCCACACGAAACGGATCACAAAAAAGAAAAACACCACCACCACAATGGTCATTCCGGCGGCGAGTACGTCGTTGATGCGCGCTGAAGTTTTTACGCCGCGTAAATTCAAGCCGGTAAAGAACGCGGCGTACAGAATGGCGAGGATCCAGTACGGCACGCCGGGCAAAATATTTTGCGTCAGCTGGCTGCAAATAATCGTGCAGATCAGCGGATTCAAGATGTAATCCATCACCATGGCCCAGCCTGTCAAATAGCCCAGCCCGGGGTGAATTTCCTGGCCAACGTAGGTGTACGCGGAGCCCGCGCTCGGATACGCGCGCGCCATTTTTCCGTAACTGATGGCCGTGAATAGCATGGCCACCATGGCAATCAGAATCGTGGTGACCACGTGGCCGCCCGCCGCGTTGCTAATCACGCCGTAAATACCCATAGGCGCGATCGGCTGAATGATCACAATGCCGATGATGACCAGATTCCAGAGGGTAAGCGTACGACGCAGACGTGGTTGAATTGGACCTGAAGGCAATGCGGCTACGGCGGTGCTGTCGTTGCTCAAGCGCGTCCCCTGTGAGTCTTCGCGTGCATTCAGGCGTTAACTTTTCTCCTGGCTGCGCCGCTCGCTTCGGTGGATTTCGCCGGCGCAGCCAGAACTACCGCGCGCGTAAGATTTTTCGGCGAATCCGGATCAAGTCCTTTGCGCAATCCGACCGCAGCGCCTAACAAATGCGCGGGAATCGCGGCCATCGGGAAACGCGCAAACTCCGGTGCGTCCACATTCAGCGCCACCAGCAAATCGCTCGAGCTTGCCAGTTGCGGCGTAGAACGGTTCACAATCACCAAATTCGCAGCCCCCAAGGATTTCAGTTCGCTCACCAGCAGTGCTTCTTCTTCAGCGGCGGCATCGGAAACAAAAAACGTGATCAGCGTAGCGGCTCCGGCGATGGAGCGCGGGCCATGGCGGAATTCCAACGTGTGGTACGCCTGGGCGTAGGAGGCGGACATTTCCGTAATTTTCAGGGCGGCCTCCTGCGCCAGCCAATAATGCGCGCCCTGGCCCAGAAACACATAATCCGCAAAGCGGCGCTGCGTTGCGAACTTGCGGATGCTAGCGGCATTGGTATCCAGCCAGGGTTGCGCTAACCGCGGAAGCGCGTCCAGCGAACTGGCAAGAGCGGTGTCACCTTGCAATTGCGCGCCGAGCCTTTGGAACGAAAGTAGAATCGATGTGAACGATCTCGTCATTACCGTGCTTTTTTCGTCAGCCCACGGCAGGGTGAAAACATGCGTGCACAAATGCCCGAAAGGCGAAGCCGTATTGCAAGTGACGCCCAAGGTTCGCACGTCGCTGCGCTGCCGCAACAATTTTGCAGCACGCATCACTTCCGTGGTCTCTCCGGAACGTGAAACGAACACCACTTGCGTTGCGCCGCTGCGCCGCAACGTTTCTTCCGGCGCGAATAGCAGCTCCGACGCTGGCACCGCCATACAGGGAATTGAAAAATCGCGCATCCAAATGGCGCAAACCAGTTGCGACAAATAGTAGCTCGATCCACAACCCACAAACAGCCAGGGCTCCCGCGCCGTAAAATGCGAAGTCAAGCGCGTGATGGTTCCTTCCCGCGCCAAATGCGCGGAAGTTTCCGCCCACATGGCCGGCTGCGAGTAAATTTCCCGCAGCGTGTGCTCGCCGGCCGCCGGGGAAATGCGGGCATGCCGGGCAGTCTTTCTCGGCGTCTTTTTGGATGGAGCGACTTTGCTGGGGGATCTCTTCAATTTCAACTCCGGCCTCGCTTTGCCGCCGTGCCGCGGCAAGACACCTGGAAGAGCACCAGGAAGCGGCAAGCGGGATTTGCGGCTCTTCCGTTCGGGCTTATTGAATCGTTTCAATAGAGGTATTTTGCACTACGCGAGCCGACAGCGCAAGCACGTCTTTTCCTGCGGCGGCCGCGCCCACCTGCCCTTTCGTACAGTAATGCCTTTTCGGCAACACGAAAAGTTTCTGCGAAACGCCCACGGCCTCTGCGTACTCTAACTGTTATAGGCCCCCAGCCCGGGTGTCTTGGGACCATCATGGGCGGACTCACGAACATCTCGCGGCAGAATCGCAGCGCGACCTCTCTCGTCGTCATCAATGTTGCCGCATTCGTGATGCTGTTGCTTGCCGCGTATTCTTCCCGGCGCGTACTCATCCAACCGGACGCCGCGCTGCAAGGTTATTTGCAGTCCATCACCGGATTACTCTCCTTCGTATTTGCGGCTGTCACCTTGGTGCGCTTTCAGGGCACGCAAGACCGCATCTCCCTCATTCTCGGTTCCGGTTTTCTTCTTTCCGGCACCGTGCTGATGGCCTCCAGCGTTTTGTTTTTTCAGCTTTCGCAGGATGCCCCGATGCCTTTTCGCTGGGCTCCATTGGCGTGGTGGGTCAGCCGAATGGTGCTGGCGCTCCTTCTCGTCATGGCGCTGTTGGTGGAACATTTCGTTCCGCGGTCCCGCCATCCGCGGGGAGAAATTCTCGGCGCGCTCTTGGCGGTCATCGGCATGACGTACCTGATTACCGCGGCCTTGCGCCACTTGCCCCCGGAGGTTTCGGCGCATCCCGGCGCGTTCGTGCCCAGCCCGCAGCAACTCTTGCCGGCTGTCCTTTTCGCCGTCGCGGTCATCTGGTACCGCCGCAGGCTGACCATCGAGCATACCGGGTTCGACAACGCCATCTATCGCGCCGCGTGGTTGAACGTGGCCGCGCAACTCGCAGCCTGCCAATCGGTGCGGCTGCTCGATGCGCCATTTGTACTGGCGCAAGCGTTCACGGTTTTGAGTTACACCACCGCACTCGGCGGCGCGCTACTCGATAACGCACGGTTGTTCGAGCAGGTGCGGCATCTTGCGGTGAGCGATCCGCTCACCGGCCTGGCGAATTACCGGCGGTTGCTCGACGTGCTGGAAAGCGAGACGGAACGCACCAATCGCAACAATCGGCCGTTTGCAGTGCTGCTGCTCGACCTTGACGGACTGAAACGCATCAACGATACCTACGGACATCTTGTTGGGAGCCGGGCCATCTCGCGGCTCGGCGACATTCTGCGGATTCATTGCCGGGCCGTCGATACCGCAGCGCGTTACGGCGGAGATGAATTCGCCCTGGTGTTGCCCGAAACCGACGAAGCGGATGCGCGACTGGTGGCAGAACGAATTCGCACGGTGATGCTCGAAGACGCGGAACAGCCGGCGCTATCCGCGAGCATCGGAATTTCGATCTACCGCGGCGCTGGAGAACGTATTGAGAAGTTGCTCTCGGACGCGGATCAACAGTTGTACGCAGAAAAGTCGCGTCGCGCCAAGCGCGTGACCACCAACATCGCGACGGCTCGGCGGCGCGCACCAAAAGCCTAGCTTATTGGTAGAGTTTCACCGCAATTCCTAGCCTGTCCAATTCAGCACGCCAAGATTGCCTCAAGACAATTTGCGTTAGTAGACCGCGCGATGCTGCACGGTATTTTTCGTCGCCAGCGAAAAGCGTGGTTCAGGCGTGGCGTTGTGCAGGATTTGACCGGCCACATATTCGCCGACGGCTGGACCGTGTTTGAAACCGTGCCCGGAACCGCCTCCCGCGAACCATACATTTTCAAGCGACGGGTGGCGATCGAGCAGAAAATCGCCGCTGGAAGTATTTTCATATTGGCAGACGCGGGTTTCGACGATCGGCGCGCCGCGCAGTGCGGGAAAGCGGTGCGCGACATAGTTGCTGGCTTCGGCCGCAGCTTCCGCGGAAGCCAGGCGCGATTGCGTGTCCGCGTCGGCTGGCGGACCGTGATGATCGAAAGCGATTTTCAGTCCGCGCGATTCGATGTCTGGCATGCCGTAGACCTGATCGTCCTGAAACAGCCACGTGGGCAGTGCAGGCGCAGCAAAGCGCCAGTCACCGGCTGGAATGCCAAAGAAAAAAACTTCCTGCCGGGTGGGGAAAATGCGCGTTCCCAGAATTTCCGGGAAGAGTTTTCCAAGCCACGCACCGCAGGCGAACACGAAGCAGCCAGCGGAAATCGTTTCGCCTGCGGTTGTTTTCATTTCTCGTCCTAATGCGGAATCCGAAACAATCTGCGCCAAGCGGTATTCCGCACCGAGGCGCAGAGCGTCCGCAACCACAGCGGCCACGGCACGTCGCGCCAGCAAGACGCCGCTAAATTCCTCCAGAATGCCGAATTCGACGTTATCCAGGTTAATTTGCGGGTAGCGGCGCGTCAGTTCCGCGTTCTTCAGAATGTGGTGCGGGATTTCGCAGCGCCGCAGAGTTTCGACGGTATGCTGTTCGCGAGGGTCGTTGCGCGCCAGCCAAAGCACCCCGGTTTGAAGGAATAGACCTTGGTGATGGCTGCCCGCAAATAGTTCCTTCCACTGCGCAAGAGAACGCTGCGACCAGCGTGTGTACAGTTCATCCGCGCCATAGCCCATGCGAATGATGCGCGATTCGCCTCCGGAACTGGCGCGAGAGTGTGCGGGCCCGTACGCGTCCACAAGCAATACGCGTCGACCCCGTTTACAGAGATGCCAGGCGGTCCATGCACCGAAGACGCCCGCGCCGACTACGGCAACGTCGTATTTTTTTGTCGTGACCATTTATTCGAGCGGAAAATTCATTCCAGAAATTCCTTTTCCAGCGTTTTGGCCCAGTGTGCCAGACTGTCCAGCGAATCGGCATGCGTGGGATCGAGATGCAGCGGCGTCACGGAAACGTGGCCGGCAAAAATTGCGGCGTAGTCCGTGTGCGGTTCCACGTCTCTATCGATCTTTTGCTCGAAGAGCCAAAAGTAGCTGCGGCCGCGGGGATCCTTGCCTTCGGTAAGCTGATTGCGCGTGATTTTCTTGGATTGCCGCGTAAGGCGAACGCCGCCGGTCCAGGGGGCGGGAACGTTGATGCTCAGGAGAACTTGATCGGGCAAACCGTGCCGCAAGACCAATTCCGCGGCCGCGCGCGCGATGCGCGCCGCGTCGGCAAATTCTGCGTTTCGGGACTTCGAGCAGAGCGACATAGCGATGGAGGGAATGTGATGCAAAGCGGATTCGCGCGCCGCCCCTACAGTTCCTGAATAATAAATATTTTCGCCAAGATTGGCGCCGGCGTTGATTCCGGAAATTACGAGATCCGGCTTTTCCGGAAGAAGTTTGTGCAGCGCGACAATGACGCAATCCGCGGGCGTGCCGTCGATGGCCCAGCTGCGGTCGGCAATTTGATTGCAAACGATGGGTTGGCGCAACGTCAACGATTGCGCAGCGCCGCTCTGCTCGTTGCTTGGCGCGACGATGCTGACCGTGGCGAAATCCTGCAAAATTTTCGCAAGGGCGAGCAAGCCGCAAGCCTGGTAGCCATCGTCGTTGGTCAAAAGTATATGCGTCATCGGAGGTGGAAGGTATTATAGCAATCGCCGCCGAACGCCGGGTGCGTTCTGTCCCACTGCGAAATTGTTGAAGGTTGCGTTTTGCGGAGCTCGAAGAATCTTTCCGAAGTTAAGCTTTGCCGGCTGCGTAGGACTCGCGCACAACGCCGGGTTCGCCACGTTCGCGTGCCAAGTACTGGTCGTAAATCCAGGCGTAGGTCTTTTCGAGGCCAGTACGCAGCGGCGTGTCTGGTTCCCAGTTCAAATATTTCTTGATCAGCGTATTCTCGCTGTTGCGGCCATTGACGCCTTTCGGCGCACCCAGATCGTATTTGCGTTTCAACTTGACGCCGGCAATGTCTTCGACAATATCTACCAATTGATTGATGCTTACGGCCTCGGTGGATCCCAGATTGATGGGCTCCAGAATTTCCGAATCCATAATCAATTGCACGCCCTTGATGCAATCGTCCGTCCACATGAAACTGCGCGTCTGGACCCCAGAACCCCAAATTTCAATTTCATGAGTGCCGCTCAATTTGGCTTCGATTACTTTGCGGCAAATCGCAGCCGGCGCTTTTTCCCGGCCGCCAAACCAGGTGCCCCAAGGCCCGTAAACATTGTGGAAACGCGCGACGCGGGTATACAAGCCGAAATCTTCTCGGAAATGCCGGCACATGCGTTCGGAAAAAAGTTTTTCCCAGCCGTAGCCGTCTTCCGGCTGCGCGGGGTAGGCGTCTTCTTCGCGGAGAGAAGGGGCGTCGAAGGTGATTTGTTTGTCGGCGTTGTAAACACAGGCGGAGGAAGAATAAAAAAACTTTTGGCAGCCATGCGCCAGGGCGGACTGCAGCATGTGCGTGTTGATCAGCACAGAAAGCATGCACAACGCCTTGTTGTGTTCGATGAAACCCATGCCGCCCATGTTGGCGGCAAGATTGTAGATTTCGTCAGCGCCTTTGGCGGAGGTTTCACAGTTTTCGCGTTGATTTAGATCAAGAGATAGGTTTTCGACGTCGTCGAAACGTTGATACCACTCGTCGAGCGGTTTCACATCGACGGCGCGAATGCGCTGATAACCCAAGCGGCGAAATTCCGCGACCAAATGTCCGCCGATGAATCCGCCGGCGCCGGTCACTAAAACCCGATTATGGCTGCGCAAGCTTCACCTGTGCATTTCCGGGCTGTTCCCTAAGGAATGATAAGCGAAAAAGAGCGAGCCGCTCAAGAGACCCCCATCGCGACGACCTCGACACTCCACATGCATCTCGTTCAGTAACAGTCGCGGCCCAGCTTCATGGAGAACGTCGAGACTTGCGTATCCGGCGCCTCGCACGCTCTTGGCGCTTTCGCACAGCGCAAAAAAGTGCGGGAGACGCGTCACGCGAAGCTGCCGGTAGCGCGGCGGTCGTAGGCTAGCGTCTCCAAGATTTTTTCCGTGGACAATGTGTTATCGGCGGGGATGCTAAGTTTAGGTTTGAGCCGCCGGAGAACGTCATCGGCCACGCGAACGCGCACGGAGTAGTCCAGCGACGACCGGCGAGTGAGAAACGAATCGATCAACGCATACTCTTCCGGCGTCAGCCGCTCCGTTCCAAGAAAAACTATCGGTACGGATCCCGCCCCGGCGTCCGAATCCCAGGCCGGCCGCATCTCGCTCAGCGTACCCTCGCGGACCACCAATGAACCCACGATCAAATCGCCCAAACGCTTATTGTTTTTCGTTAAGAATGCGCAGCTCAGTCCGACGGCGTAGAACAACGGCAGGCAGTCAACAATGCGCAGGAGGTTGCGGCCTATTGCTTCGGCTGGCGTCAACGGCCGGCCGGAATCTTTTATTACGCGAATGCCTACCTTGCGTTTGCCAGGAGTTTGTCCGTTCCACATAATCTCGAAGAAGGGGTAGTAGCCGAAGTACAGAAGAAAGTAGAAAAGGATGTAACCTGCGCCAACCCACAAGCCGCTTTTGGGGACAACGCTGGTCATGGCGGCCGCTATAAAGATTCCGGCGATTCCGGCGACAATTGCGATCACCATTTGCAACAAGGTGTCGTAGGCGATCGCTAGAAAGCGGCTGCCAATCCCGGCAACCGAGAAATTAACCGCGGTTTGTTCGGGAGTTTGAATGGTAAGCTGATCGGCGGCCGCGCCGAAAGCCGATCCTGCACTGGGCGGAATCAAGGGCATGATATCCAATCGTTGGCTAGAGAAGCGCAAACCGTTTTGGACGCGGCTGGGTCAACTGGTGCAGCGATCCGGCCGCGGCGTCGGCGGGCTCAGCCACGGTGAACTGCGGGAGCTGGGCCTATTGTATCGTCAAACCGCGTCCGACCTGGCAACGGTTCGCGAAGATGTCGCTAGCAGGCAACTGGCCGCGTATCTGAATGAATTGCTGGGACGCGCACACAACCTCATCTACCTCGGACAAAAACACAGAGTCAGCGGGATCGTGCGCTTTTATCGCGACACCTACCCGCAAGTGTTTCGCGAAACGCTGCCGGAGACACTGCTGGCGATGGCGATTTTCGCTGTCGCGGCAATTGTGGCTTGGGTGGTGACCTGGCACGATCCGGCGTTCGCGTATCGCGTCCTCGGGCCACGCATGATGGAAACCATCGAACAGCATAAAATGTGGACGGAATCGATTGTGTCGGTGAAGCCGCTCGCCTCCTCTGGCATCATGACCAACAATCTTGTTGTTGCGTTCAGCGCTTTTGCGATGGGTATCACCGGCGGACTTGGCACCATCTGGATGATGGCGTTCAACGGCCTGTTGATCGGCGTTATTGGAGCTGCGACGTGGAAAGCCGGCATGGCCGTGCAGTTGTGGAGCTTTGTTGCACCGCACGGCGTGCTGGAATTGCCGGCGATTTTCATCGCCGGTGGTGCGGGGCTGGAGATCGCGCGGGGGTTCCTGTTCCCGGGAACACTGCCTCGTAAACTTTCGTTGGCACAAGCCGGAAGTCGCGCGTCCCAATTGTTGATGGGAACCATTCCGATGCTGGTGATTGCGGGACTGATTGAAGGATTTTTTTCGCCGAGTCAAGCACCCATCGCAATGAAATTTAGTTTTGCGGCGATATTGTTCACCGCCTTCATTGGATATCTTTTCGGGTTTTACAATCGCAAAAAACCGGCGGTCACAACAAGTTTCTCTCTTTGATGTCTAGATATTGGTTCACCATCGAGGACGCTAACAAGCCGGGGACCAATTCAAACGCAAGAACTCCGCTGCGCCGTAGCCCACGCAAGAGCAAATCACGCCGCGAACATATTTCCAGAGCGGCCGCGTGGCGATACATCTCTTCCACCGATTTTGGATTTGCCCCCGCCAAGTCTGCCAGATCGGGTTGGCTTATCGCCGCGAAAATCACCAAGTGCCGCTTGGTCATTTGCATGGCGTACTCGATCACTTCCGGCGTGGTGGGCGTTTCTGCAAAATCCGTGATCCATACCACCAGGCTGCGCCGCGTTTGCTTCGTCAGCAGGACGCGCGCCGCCAGCGCGTGGTTGGCTTCCGACGCTTCGCCGCGCACCAGCGCCAGCGAATCCACTATGTTGCGCTGATGCTGCGAACCCCGGCCAACTGCTACGTTTTGTTGAATCGCGCGCCCGTAGGCCAGCAAACCCACGCGGTCCCCGCATTGGCCGGCAACTTGCGCTAGAGAAAGCGCCGCGTTTACCGCGTAATCGAGTTTTGCAAGCCGCAGATCGCTGCCCGTCTGCAGAACTTCCGCCCGCGTCAGCCGGCCCGCATCGAGGACGATCCACACGGCTTGGCTGCGCTCAATTTCAAAAATGCGGGTAGTGAGTTCGTGGCGACGCGCGGTGGCCGACCAACAGATGTCGCGAAGTTCGTCGCCCATGCGGTATTCGCGCAAGCTTTCAAATTCCTTACCATGCCCACGCTGACGTCGCCGCCGCTTTTCCATTTCAATTTGCCGGCTGCGAATGAGGTGAAGTACTTGTTGCCGCGCTTGTTCAAGGTCCGGGAGCACGCGCACAGTCTGCGAAATCTCCACTCTGGTCCAGCGTTCCGCAAATCCCAGGTAACTTTGATATCGAATAAAAAGCCGCCCCAAGAGAACGTCGCCTCTTTGTCGCGGCAGAACGGGGTAGCGAACGCTCGATTCTTGTCCGCCAGAAATCGTTAACATCAGACTTGGCGGAGTTCCGCGCAACGATCCGGGCGTTTCATCAACCACATTGCAGCGCACCGCGGAGTTCGCAAAATTGCGGATCCTCAGCGTCACTTCGCTCCTGCCCGCCAGCACAGGCGCGTGTTCCCATATCCGGCAAGCTTCCAACTGCGCGGGCTTCGGCAGCCGCGCGAAATCGATCGCAAACATGAGCAGTGCGAACACGTCCCACAAAATCATTGCAGCGATCAGCCGCGGCCACCACCAAGCCGGCACCAGCCACAGAAATCCAATCAGCAGCACCACAAAAAAGCGGTTGCCAACGCTGAACGGCAAGCGGCCATGGGACCGCGCGCGGGCCGTAACCTTCGCAGGAACCAGCGGCTGGCTCACGCTCACCCCTCCTTCCGCGGTTTGAAAATCTTTTTACTTCTCATGCTTGCTCGGCTACTTTGGAACTTCTACGGCCGCGATAACCTGCGTGATCACCTGGTCGGCGGTCAGCCCTTCCAGGTCCGCTTCCGGCTTTAACAGCAGGCGATGACGTAACACCGGCAGCGCGGCGGCTTTGACGTCGTCTGGCAAAAGAAAATCGCGGCCGTCCATTCCCGCGAGCGCTCGCGCCACAAAAAAAAGAGCCACGATTGCGCGCGGACTCCCCCCCAGCGAGATCGCCGGCCAATCCCGCGTCCGGCGCACCAGCCCGACCAAATAGGAATGAAGTGCCGGCTGCACCTGCACCCTTTTAATTTCCAGCCGCGCGGCGGCCAAAAGCTCAGGATCGATAGGCGCAAGAGCAATGTTTTCCAAATGATGCGGATCGAATCCTTTTTCATACTGCATCAAAATCTGTACTTCTTCCGCCGCCGAGGGATAGCCGATGCGAATCTTCAGCAGAAACCGGTCCAGCTGCGCTTCTGGCAGAGGGTACGTTCCTTCGAATTCGATCGGGTTTTGCGTCGCCAGCACGGTGAAATTTTCTGACAACGGATACGTAGTTCCATCGATCGTTACCTGCCGCTCTTCCATCGATTCGAGCAGCGCCGCTTGTGTTCGCGGGGAGGTTCGATTGATTTCGTCCACCAGCAATAAGTCAGTGAAAATCGGCCCGCGATGCAAGCTGAACGTGCTGTTCGCCAAATTAAAAACGTTTGTGCCCGTCACATCGGCGGGCATCAGGTCCGCGGTGCACTGCACCCGCTGAAATCCCAGGCCGCACAGCCGTGCCAACGATTTGACGGCGAGCGTTTTTGCCAATCCCGGAACGCCTTCAATCAGCGCGTGCCCGCCGCACACCAGCACCACAATCAGTTGCTCCACTACCGCTTGTTGCCCGATAATTATTTTCGAAAGGCCGCCGCGTACCTGCGCGGCCAAAGCGGAAAGATGTTCCACGATTAGGTTTTCTCCCTAGCTCTGAGATGTCTTGCTCCAACGTCCAGCTTGGCGGAAAAAGCTTCGAGTTTCTGCACCAGCTCCAGCGCTTTTCGCGGCCGCAGTTTTTCTTGACTGCCAGCCGCCCCTGCGGCCAGCAAGGTGTCCCTAAGGCTCGACCCTTTCCACCCCAGCCGCTGTTCCGCGGCCAGCGCGAGTTCAGCGTCTTGTGTGGACGAGGGAAGTGCAAGTTGTCGGGTCAGCAGAGAACGCAGCCGGCTATGCGATATGGACACCGCGGCGGGCGCCGCTCCAGCCCGCTCGTACAGCCCGCCCAGCGTATCTACGAATTCCAGCGGAGAAAGCCGCGAGATTTCGGCGGGCACATGGACCGGACCGCTCCTGCGCGCGAATGCGAAGAGTACCGCGGCAACCAGCAGCGCAATTTGCAAGGCTCCCCACGCCAAAGATGTTTTTTCCACGTAGCTCCAAAGCGAACTTCGCTCACCGTGAAAATATTCATCCCAATAAATTTCGTACGGCTCATCAACCGACCAGTTATCCACCGCGTTCAGAAACAGCCTGAGATTATTTTCGTGGCTGATGCCCGCGTTGCTGAGCGGTGTGGAACCCGCCCACCAGATAATCTCCCCATCGCCCAGCAGCCAGCTTACTACCGCGGGACTGTCGGCCTCCCCGTACAGCGAAAGCTGTGATGCGAGCAGTTTCGTCCAGTACGCTTGCGGCTCGATGGTCACCTGAAGTGCACCCCTCGTTAACCCGGACGGAATATTGGGCGTGAAGGTTCGCCATGCCGGTACGACATTTTCCGAGGAAACTTCGGCGTTCGCGAAGTACGTTTGAATATTGCCGCCGGTAAACAGGACGTGCCCGCCGTTTACCACAAATTGCTCCAGCGCCTTCCGTTCGTTCGCACTGGGCGGCTGGTTGGGCTCCGCAAGGATCAGCAATACATTGCCGGCATCCGTGTCCAGCTCTGTGGGCGGGCTCTGCCATCTCCGCACCGGATAATGCAGCGAGGCCAGCAGCTGATACGCGGCTCGTGCACCACTGGACTGCGCCGAGTACGTCGACGGTACCTCCGAGGTCAGCTGCTCCGGCGGTGGCGTGAACATCACGCTCGCCGCGAGCAGCACGCTCAGCAAGCCGCCCGCGATCATTAGCAATTTCTTGTCCGCGGCCGCTATTCCAACCGGCATCCGAGAGCCTCCAGTTCCCGAAGTGTATTTTGAAAATCTTCCGCATTCGCTCCGCGATTCGCGTACCACACTGTTTCGAGGCGACGGGTCAGCCCGGTGAGCGGCTCGAGATATTCAATCCGCAAGGAAGTCGCGGCAGGCGCGGGCGCCAGGCCCATCCGCAGATATTCACGAGGCGTTTTGGTGCGGTCTCGCGCTAGGATACCGGCTTCTTCCAGGCGGACTCTTCCCACCCAATAACCCGAGTGCACGGCTCCGCGAAAATCCCCGCGGTTGGCTTCTTCGCGCGCTATGCGCAGCCATTCCCGCCAGCTGCGTGCCGCGGCAATCGCTTCGCCACGATTCAAAGACTGCATGCGGTCCCGTCCGGTCAGAAAGCGCACGACGGCAAACCCGATCAGGCTGACAGCTCCGATTACCATGGCCCAGAATAAAATCTGCCCTCCGATTGGGTAGCGAGAGATGCCGCGCAACAGCCGCGTTAATCGCCGCACTATCCACGCTGCTATGCGTTCTCGGAATAGTTCCCACGCGCTGGGCGGCCGCACGCTTCCGAATTGCGCTTCCGCCAGAATTTTCTCCAACTCCGTATTCGCTCTGTCGAATGCCGGCGGCGCGGATGCGGAATAGGCCGTTGTTCCCGCCGCCAGATGCTCCACCCACTGCCGCGCCCCGTCGGTCTTGCCTGCGGCAAGTTGTTCTCTCAGAGACGACGTTGGAATTGTGTAGGCGCGCTCGGGCGTAGTAACCGTCCAACTGCCGGGAAGCGCCTCACGCAATGCTTTTGATTTTTGCGCTGAGGGATGGTTACCAAGTTCTTTGGAAAGGCGTTGAAGTTCCGCCGTGAAATCCGCGACGTTGTAAGCCGGTACTCCCAGAGCACTCGCGGGAGCGGTCGGCGGTGAATCAGCCGACGCCGCTCCGCGCCACGGCCCGCAGAGCAGCAGAATGGCAAGTAGCAAGCGCTTCATCGATCTTTTAGAGTCTCGCGGATGGCTCGGCCTTTCGAACTTAAGAAAGCAGAGACGGAATTCGCGAGGTCGCCGCTGGGATATTTCCCGAAGGATTCATCATCAATTGCAAGTCGAAGGCTTCTTTCCTAACGCGCAGGTCGTAGTAAAAGACAGATGTCGCTATCAACAGAAAGGGACCAACGACAATTCCAATCAGAAAAGTTCCTACTTGTATTACCCCGGTCAGAATTCGCACCATGTGTGGGTCCTTCGCGTAGAAACCCAGCGCGAGGCCCAAGGGAAACATAAGCAGAAGCGACGCCGCATAGATGAGCACGAAGTACAGAAGATAAATCAGAAAGGCCCGGCCCGCGTTGTCTTTGGTCAGGAAAAAGCTGCGTTCCAGCGATTCGCGCGCTCCCAGATCTTCCAGCAACGCCGCCGGCACGCAAGTGATCAGCCGGCACGCGACATATATCCCCGGAATGATTAGGAATATGCACGCTCCCATCACCGCAAGTCCGTTCAGCATCACCACGCCGAACAAACCCCCGAGTTGTCCCCACACGCGGCGCAGCGACTCTCCCACCGTCGTACTGCGGCCAAGGTACAGCTCGGAAACGGCATAGATGGTTCCGCCCTGCGAAAAAAGGTATGCGAAAAGATATACGGCGATAGCGACTAATCCCCAGGCTAGACCCAATGACATGACGCCCGATGCGCCAGTGGGGCGGTGCACCTGCACGCCCAGAGGGCCTTTTGTCGTCACCATCGGCGCTTTCATCACAACCGTTTGCCACAGGTTCAGCACCAGGATCAACAAGTGCGGAATAGCCGTAATTCCCACGAAGAGCAGAAAATGACGCCGGTAGAGTGAAAATGTCCGATCAAGAATTTCGCCTAGCGACAATGGTCGCAGAACTGGTTCGGCCATCAAGCCCCCCGGTTACAAGATTTGAATATTGTGGTCGCCTTACGTTATCAAAGACTAAAGGATTGCGGGCAGCAGTCTATCGTATTGTTGCTAAGAACCTAAACATATTGCATACGCCGTCGAAGATAAAGAGCCGAGTCGTCAAGAATATCGATGAGCGAACTAGAACATAGGTAAGAGTCCCTACCGCACACACTTGTTTACCCTTTTTGCCTTTTTTCGGGGAGGAAGTGTGACCGGGGACATGGGGAACACGCGTCGGCGGCCACGCCAACGGGGAGCGCCGGTTTCCTCACCGCCTCGGGTAAGTACTGTTCGCCAGGAATGGAAGCGCCGAGCAGTTTTTTTTCTACGGGCCATCAACTTTTCGCTTGACACCGATAAATCGTGTCATATTATGGCACGCGTGCCGCATTCTAAGACCAGCAAGTCTCCCTACCGCGTCCAAGTGCTGGACCGCGCTTTGGCCGCTCTGGAAGTTTTGGCGAGCCGATCGAACGAGTGCAGTCTGGTCGAGATCTGCACGACCCTAAAGCTTCATAAGAGCACGGCGCATCGCCTAATGATGGTGCTCGAACAGCATCGATTGGTGGACAAGAACCCGGATACCGGGCGCTACCGCTTAGGTCTCAAGCTGTTCGAGTTCGGGTCAAAAGCCATCGGCGCGATCGATTTGCGGGGTCACGCCAGGCCCTACCTCGACCGCTTGCAGCGCGAACTGCGGGAGACCGTCTTCTTCTGCCTGCTGGATGACGGGCAGGTTTTCTATATTGAAAAAATCGAGTCGCAGCAGAGCGTGCGCACCGGCTGCACGGTGGGGAGCCGTGCTCCAGCCTATTGTACGGCGGTCGGAAAGGCCATGCTCGCCGAGTTGACGGACACCGATGTGAACGACATCATCCGCCGTTGGGGACTAAAGGCCGTTACGCCAAACACCATCACCACCGCTTCGCAACTCAAAGCAGAGCTACGGGCCATCCGTTCCCGGGGTTTTGCCATTGACAATGAAGAAAAAGAACCGGGCCTGCGTTGCGTCAGCGCGGCGGTGCGCGGGGACTCAGGAAAATTGCTGGCGGCCTTAAGTGTCTCCGGCCCGGCCTTTCGATTGACCAAGGAGAGAGTGCCGGAGATTGGCAAAGCCGTGATGCAGGCCGCCGGAGAACTTTCTTATGAGTTGGGATACCGGCCTGCCGCGATGGAATTGGTGCGCGGCGCGGTCAGTTAGAAAAGGGGAAATGTGAATTTCCGGCGAGAGCCGGTTTTTTTAGGGCCCGTTAGGATGTGGGACGTCGTCTCACAATATGGTACACCACTCCGGGCGAGGCGGAGTGGCTGCAGCCCATAGCAAGGCAACGGATGAAGACGCGCAGTGCTGCCCTGCGCGCCGACAGGAGAAAAACTGATGCGGTCGAAAATTGTAGTCGCTATCCCGTTTTATCTGCTTGCGCTTACGATGTTTTCTTCAAGCGCGTTGCGGGCTCAGGTTACTTCGACGACGATGTACGGCCAAGTGTCAGAAATAAGCGGTGGCGCGGTGGCCGATGCCCAGGTGTCGGTGACCAACACCGACACCAACCTCGCACGGACCACCCGAACCAACACCGAAGGGGAATACCGCTTCGACTTGCTTCCCGTGGGCAACTACAAAATCGAAATCAGTAAATCGGGCTTCAAGAAAGCTGTACTTGGCGGAATCGTGCTGGAAGTCAATGTTCCCGCCCGCGTTGACGTCGCAATGCAACTGGGAGACGTCAGTGAGACGGTCACTGTTACAGAAAGCGTGCCGCTTATTAACACCACCAGTCCAGAACTTGGACGCACGATCGAGCACGAAGAGATTGAGAACGTACCACTCGTCAATCGCAACGCCTACCAGCTGCTGGAACTGACGCCGGGAGTGCAAAACAGCAGCTTCAATCCCGGCCAACCTAATCCGGTAATTACTCTCGGCTATCCCGAGCAGCGAACCTTCATCAATGGCGGTGTGGACGGCGGAGCGGGCTCGGTGAGCTATTACCTGGACGGCGGGATTAACATGACGGGTTTGCGGAATACGGGAAACATTTTGCCCAATCCCGACGCCATCCAGGAATACCGCGTGGAAACCAATAATTACGACGCCAGCTACGGAAAAATGTCCAGCGGCGTCATCACCGTCTTAACCAAATCAGGCACGAACAATTATCACGGCTCGCTTTTCGAATATTGGCGGGATAGCGCCCTGAATGCCAACAACTGGGACTCCACGCTGGCCACCCCTCCACTGCGGCGAAATCAGTTCGGCGCCACATTTGGCGGCCCGATCGTAAAGGACAAAACCTTCTTCTTCATGTCCTACCAAGGCTTACGGCAATTGAGCAGTTTTTTCTTTACCGGCGCCACCGTTCCAACGGCCGCAGAGCGTACCGGAAATTTTACGGGCGTGGTAACCGCTTTGCCGTCGCAGTACACGTGCGGTTCGGCTACCACGATTTGCCCCACCCTTCTCGATCCGACCGCGCAAAAATTGCTGAATCCCACCGGTGGCGCCGCCACTTTTCCGACCATTCCGGTTTCCAATGCGCCCAAGAATGGCTGGCAGGGAACGACGCCCAGCCCTTTCAACACGGACGAATTTCTCATCAAGTTGGACCACAATCTGACCGTCAACCATCGCCTGAGCGGCAGCTACTTCTACACCACCGGGGATAACACGGTCCCACCCCTGAATTCGACGAGCGGCCAACCCAACGGGAACATTCCTTGGAGCTCCCAGGCATTCAGTTGGCGGCAGCAAAACGTCAACATCAGTGATACGTGGACGGGAAGAGCGAATCTTGTTAACCAGGTATGGATCGGCTATACCCGGAATTTTGGTGGCCGCCTAAACCTGCCGGCGACCTCGCTCGGTGATCTCGGCTCGGAATTTACCGTGCAGGGGCCGAGCTCGCTCCCGCAGATTACTGTTACAGGTTTCTTCACTGCCGCTAGCGCGATCGCCGGACCTGTAGCCGGTTCGAACTTTTACACCATTCGCGACGTCGCCAGTTGGAGCCACGGCCGCCACACCTTCACCTTCGGAGCAGACGAAACTCTCGATAAGGACATTCAGCAAACATTGTTGAACAACTACGGTGTTTTCGGTTTCAACGGCACCAACATCAAGGACTCTGTTTCGGGCGCTACACTGGCTGTTCCCGCGCTTGCCAATTTCCTGATGGGCCTTCCCACTTCCCTCTCCCAAGACTCCCCAGTGACCGGTTATACCAATAGCTGGAGCACCGGTTTATTCGGACAGGATAGCTTCCGAATTTTCCCCCGGCTGACGATCACTCTTGGCCTGCGCTGGGATATCCAGACGCCGCCCACCGATCCTCTCAATCGCGGCACCAGTTTTGAAGCCGGCGTGCAATCCGCAATCTATCCCGACGCCCCTTTGGGGGCCGTATTCACTGGCGATCCGGGGATTACCCGCGGTATCGTTCCCGTTCGCTGGCACCATGTTTCTCCGAGGGTTGGACTTGCCTGGGATCCCATCGGCGACGGCAAAACTTCCATTCGCGCCGGAGCAGGAGTCTTTTATGGCAGCGTCTCGGGAAACGAATGGAACACCGTTACCAATTTCGAGCCCTCCGCAATCCGTTACACATTCACCAACGCCACCCAGCAAGTCTCCGGTTCAGGCCTCACTGCGGTTCCGAAGGGCGCGACGCTGACTTGTCCCTACAATAATCTCGTGGCCAAAAATGGATCGGGCACTCCGCTAGGTTCCACCGTCACTTGTCCCGCCGGCGCCGGCATCGGCCTCACGGGCATCGACCCTTTCCCGTTCCAGCCTCCGCAATTTTTGACGCCGGGTGGATCGTTCTTCGGCATCGCAAAAAATTTCCAATGGCCGTACAGCTACCAGCTCAATCTCTCTCTGCAACGTCAAATCACCTCCAACTTCAGCGTTTCCGCTGCTTACGTGGGAACTCTCAGCCACGATCTGCCGTTTGCGCAAGACATCAACGCTCCAGCGACCGGCGCTCTCGCACCCGCTTGCGCCACGAGCGCCTCGGGCAACATTACCGAACGGCGGCCCATCGATAACTCCGGCGTTTCCACTTGCAAGACGCCAGGCAGCCCGTTTGGCACAGTGCTCCTCGCGCAATCCAATCAAACCGCCTCGTACAACGGCCTGCAGACCACCGCTCAATTGCGCGCGACGCGCGGCGTAATGCTCTACGCCTTCTATACCTTCAGCCACACCTTCGATAGCGTCCAACTGGACAACAACACCACCCAGGGCGGCGCCGAAGACATGACCAATCTGCGCCTCGAACGCGGCCCCGCTGATTTCGATATTCGTCATCAGTTCGCGGCGGCGGTCGTTTGGCAACCGCGTTACTACCACGGAGAAAATTCCTTTGACCGGGCGTTGCTCAACGGCTGGGCGCTTTCCTCCATCATCAATATCCGCAGCGGTCTCCCTTTTACGGTTCTCGATGGGAAGGACGCCAACTTAACCGGGAATAGCGCCGCGGAACGCGCCCAACTGGCCCCCGGGCAAAATCCGGTCCTCGGAAATCGCAGCGCGGCGCAATGGTTCAATACGGCCGCGTTCTGTCAGAATCCGACTCCGAGTCCGAATTCACCATGTCCGGCCACGAGCGGCTCCATCGATGGCAACTCCAGCCGCAATATGTTGCGCGGACCATCCTTCAGGGACGTAGATCTCGCGGTTTCGCGCGATTTCAGCTTGCCGCATTTTCGCGAGGGTGTGATTATTCAGCTTCGCGCGGATGCCTACAACGTTTTCAACATGGTGAGCCTCAATGCCCCGGTCGGAAATGGCGCAACCGTTGGCTCCAGCACCTTCGGAGAAATCACCTCGGCCAGCGCCATGCGTCAGTTACAGCTCGGCCTGCGCTTCACCTTTTAGCGCGCTTCAGAAGTCTCCGGGACTTTCCAGGACCAACGCACGCTGCGTCGTTTCGTTTTGCACCTGAATCGAGCAAGATATCAGGATACGAGGTGCCATCTTTCTGTCGCATGACCGTTTCATGAATTGGGTCCAATCAAAAGGAGTAGTCTATGAGCTCGCAATCTTCTGTTGCTCTCGAAAAAATGGTATTTCGCAAGACCAATGCGCAAACCGGGCGGCATCTCGCGGTTACCCCGCGAAATAGCTCCATGCGCCATCTGTCCTACGGCCGCATTATTTTGGACTCTTCCGAATCCCTCGTTTCCTTTTCCAATGGCGATCAGGAAACCGCGCTGATCTGCATTTCCGGAAATGGCCTGGTCAAAGCGGCGGGTAGCGAATTTGCATTGGCGCAATTCGACGCGATCTACGTTCCGCGCGATTCCACTATTTCCGTATCGACAAACACTTCCGTAGATTTCGCGGAATTTTCCGCCGATGTTCACGGCAAGTACCCACTCAAAGTAGTTCGCTACGCCGAATCCTCCCAGGATCCCGCCATGAAATTCGTCACCGGAAGCCCCGGATCCAAGCGCGAGTTGAACGTGCTGCTTGGCAACAACGTGCAAGCGGGCCGCCTGCTCGCAGGTTTCACGTTTTCCGACCCGGGAAATTGGACCAGTTGGCCGCCGCACGAACACGCTAAAATGCTGGAAGAGATGTATGTGTACTTTGATATGCCGGCGCCGGCTTTCGGGCTTCAACTGGTCTACAACGACACCCAGTATCCGGAATTGGTGACCCCGGTGCGCGACGGTGACGCCGTCTTGATGCCCAGTGGGTATCATCCGAACGTGGCTGTTCCCGGACATCGCATCGCGTTTCTCTGGGCCATGGCCGCCCACACGGAGGTCGCGGATCGCCAGTTTGGCGTTGTCAATGTCCAGCCTGGTTTTCAGCAAACCGCTTCAGGCTTGGAAGCCGCCCGCAAATAAAAAGCGCCGCTGAAACGCAAAGGACGTTGATGGCCGATCAGAAATCCACCGATCAAGCGAATTTCCGGCAGCCAGCCTACGAGGACGCCTCGGCCACGGAAACACCGCTTCGCCGCCTGCTCGCGGGACGTTTTCGCTGGGTCATCTGTGCCCTGTTATTTTTCGGCGTCACCAAGAATTACATGGACCGCCAAGTTCTCGGCGTGCTCAAAGGGCCCCTGCAGCATGAATTCGGCTTCAACGATATCGATTACGGGAATCTCGTGTTTGCCTTTCAGGCCGCTTACGCTCTGGGCATGATCTTAGTGGGACGCTTGATCGACCGCCTGGGCACTCGCGCCGGTTATGCCCTCGCCATGATTTTTTGGAGCCTCGCATCCATGGGGCACGCCTTCGCAAATTCCCTGCTCACCTTCGGCATTGCCCGCTCCGCACTGGGTTTTGGCGAATCTGGAGTTTTTCCCGCCAGCCTCAAGTGCGTTGCCGAGTGGTTTCCAAAAAAAGAACGCGCCCTCGCGGCTGGAATTTTCAACGCGGGTTCCAACGTCGGCGCCATTGTCACTCCGCTGCTCGTACCGTGGATCGCCGTCCATCTCGGCTGGCGGTGGGCCTTTCTCTTCACTGGCGCTTTGGGTTTTGCTTGGTTGATTCTCTGGCTGCTGCTCTATCGCAAGCCACAGGAACATTCCTTTTGTACCAGCGATGAGCGCGCATACATCCTGAGCGATTCCGACGCTCCCTCCGGAAAAATCAAATGGGCGAAGCTTCTGCCTCACCGCCAGACTTGGGCGTTTGCCACCGCTAAATTCATGACCGACCCCATCTGGTGGTTCTACCTGTTTTGGATCCCGGACTACCTGCAGCGCGCGCATGGTCTGCATCTCACGCAAATCGGCCTTCCCATCCTGGTGATCTACGTGATCTCGGATCTCGGGAGTGTTGGCGCAGGCTGGTTATCATCGAGTTTGATTCGCCGGGGCGTCTCCGTAAACGCCGCGAGAAAATGGGCGATGTTTCTCTGCGCGCTCTGCGTATTGCCGATGGCCGCGGTTTACCGGCTCTCCGGTTTGTGGCCCGCCACGCTGCTCATTGGCCTCGCCGCCGCTGGTCACCAGGGATTCTCCGCTAATCTGTTCACCTTGCCCTCGGACCTGTTTCCTTCGCGCGCGGTTGCTTCCGTGGTCGGCATCGGAGGCATGGCAGGCGCGGTCGGCGGAATGCTCATCGCTGAAATTGTCGGGCATGTTCTGCAGTGGACTGGAAGTTACATTGTTCCCTTCTTTATGGCTGCTTCCGCGTATCTGCTGGCCTTGTTGTTCATCCAGCTCTTGAGCCCCCAACTTACCCCGGCGCGCCTGGGAGAGAGTTGAATCCATGAGTCTCAAGTTCTTCGAGCTGCACGGCAAGAATGCCCTGGTCACCGGCTCGCACCGTGGGCTCGGTGCTGCCATTGCCGTGGCTCTGGCGAAGGCCGGCGCTAACGTGGGTTGCCATGGACGGGATTCCGATTCAGGTCCCACGTGCGGTGAAATCCTTGCATCCGGGCGCAAGACGTTTTATTTGCCCGGAGATTTAGCCGATCCCCAGGTACCCGCTGCACTCATCGAAAAAACCGTCGCCGAATTCGGCTCCATCGACATCCTGGTCAACAATGCCGGAGTGATCCGTAGAACTCCCGCTGCGGAATATCCCCAGGAATTCTGGGATGAATTAATTAACGTCAATCTGACCGCGGTTTTTCGCTTGTCGCAACTTGCTGGACGTCACATGCTTGCTCGCGGTACGGGCGGCAAGATTTTGAACATTTCTTCTCTTCTGGCCTTTCAGGGTGGGATTTTGGTTCCTGCCTATGCCGCCGCCAAAGGCGGCGTAGCGCAATTGACGAAAGCGTTGGCGAACGAATGGGCGTGTAAAGGAATCAATGTCAACGCCATTGCGCCGGGCTATATGGCCACCGACAACACCGAAGTGTTGCGCAACGACCCCGCACGCAGCCGCCAGATTCTCGATAGGATTCCCGCCGGCCGTTGGGGCGCTCCGCGCGACATCACCGGGGCCGCTATATTCCTGTGTTCATCCGCGAGTGACTACGTGCATGGCCACATCCTGGCCGTCGATGGGGGCTGGTTGGCGCGCTAAGCAAATTTATGTCTCTTACCATCAAACCAAAAAACACGTGTCGCTGGGATCTGGTCAGCCTGGGTGAAGTGATGCTGCGCTTCGACCCGGGAGAATACCGGATTTGGACCACGCGTAATTTCCGCGTCAGCGAAGGCGGCGGTGAGTACAACGTCGCTCGCGGCTTGAAGCGCTGCTTCGCACTGGATACCGCCATCGTCACAGCATTTGCCAGGAATCCTGTTGGGTTGCTGTTGCAGGATTTGATCGCTCAAGGCGGCGTTGATTCTTCCTTAGTCCGCTGGGTCGACTACGACGGCGTGGGTAGGACCGTTCGCAATGGATTGAACTTCACCGAGCGCGGGTTCGGCGTCCGCCCGGCGTTGGGGTGCTCCGACCGAGGCCACACCGCGGTATCCGCCTTAAGACCCGGAGACATTGATTGGAACTCTATTTTTGGCCGGCAAGGTGCCCGCTGGTTTCATACCGGCGGAATTTTTTGCGCGTTGTCCGAATCCACCGCTGCGCTGGCCGTGGAGGCTGTGCAGGCTGCGCGCAAGCATGGCGTAGTGGTTTCTTATGATTTGAACTACCGAGATTCTCTCTGGAAATCGTTCGGCGGAAAAAAACGCGCGCAAGAAGTGAACCGCAGCATCGCACCTTTCGTTGACGTGATGCTCGGCAACGAGGAAGACTTTTCCGCGGCACTCGGTTACGAAGTCCCCGGTGTGCACAAGGATCTCTCTACCAACCCCGCCCTCGATCCGGAAGCGTTCAAAGAAATGATCCTGCAGGTGCTCAAGGACTTTCCCTTCAAGGTTGTCGGCACCACTCTGCGCCAATCCACCACCGCAACCCGCAATGATTGGAGCGCTATTTGTTATTTTGAGTCTGAATTTTTTCAGGCGAAAAACCGGGAGAACCTCGAAATTTTCGATCGTGTCGGCGGCGGTGATTCATTTGCTTCCGGTTTGATCTACGGCTTCCTCGAGGGCCGGGATCCGCAGTGGGCGGTTGAATGTGGCGCCGCTCACGGGGCGCTGGCGATGACCACGCCAGGCGACACTTCCATGGCCACGCTCGCTGAAGTGCTGCAGGTGATGGCCGGAGCGGGTGCCAGAATCGCCCGCTGAATGGGTGGAATCATAGTTTATGAAGAAACACGAAGTTCGCGCAGTCATTGAAGAAATCGGAATTGTGCCGGTCATCCGCGCCGCTTCTCCGCAAGAAGCGAGATTCGCCGCGGCGGCCGTTTGGCAAGGCGGAATCCCCATCGTCGAGATCACCATGACCGTTCCCGGCGCTCTGGGCGTCATCTCCGACTTGGTGAAAACCATGCCGAAGCTTCTTGTGGGCGCCGGCACGGTTGTGAACCAGGATCTAGCGCTGCAATGTTTTGACGCGGGTGCGCAATTCCTCGTCACGCCCGGCTTCTCCCCGCAAACCGTCGCCGCTGCTCATCGCCTTGACCTGCTCATCCTCGCCGGCGCTCTGACTCCCACGGAAGTCATGACCGCGTGGGATGCCGGCGTGGATCTCGTCAAAATTTTTCCGTGCGGCAATATGGGCGGGCCCAGCTACATCAAGGCTCTCAAGGGTCCGCTACCCGAAGTTCCGTTGGTCCCGACCGGCGGTGTGAATCTGGAAACCGCCGCCGACTACATCCGCGCGGGCGCCACTGCGCTCGGCGTCGGCGGTGAATTGATTTTGAGACATGCGTTTCAGCAGGGTAAACCGGAATTAATCAGTGGTTTGGCGATCCGCTACGCGGAATTGGTGAAGGAAGCGCGCCAACCGGCGGCTGCAAAATCCGACCGTGTGGCCGAAGCTCGCTAAACAGGAGCCGCAAAATGGAAACGCACAACAAAACCTATCCCGACCTGGTCGTCGCACTTCAGAACCAAGGCGTAGAATCCCACCCGGAACCCGGCCTCACGCGCCGCGTGCTCGCCTACAACGACAAACTTTTTCTCGCCGAACATCTGATGGTGAAAGGCTGGGCCGGCGCGATGCACTGCCACCCGCACGATCAGGTTGTCTACGTCGTGCGCGGCCATCTCCGGGTCACCTGCCAGGGCGGCACTTTTGACATTCGCACTGGAGATACCTTCGTGGTACGCGGTGGCGTGGATCACGGCGCATCCGCAATCGAGGATTCGCACGTTATCGATGTCTTCACGCCTTGCAGAAGCGACTACATTTCCTGAGTGAATTTCTTCGTATTCTCACCGCGACTGGAGAAAATCAGACGCTATGAACAAGGGATGGTTGGCAGCAGCGTGCATCTTACCGGTTCTCTGCGCAACTTCGCTCGAGGGAGCGCCGCAGATCAAAAATATCAAAGTCGCAGTTTCTAATCTCGGGGACGGCCCGCGAAGGGCCGCGGACATCGTCATTTCCATCGCACAGCTCCGCAAAATTGCGCCAGACTTCACGCCTGGCGCCGTGATCGTGACCGCGAGCGACGCGAGTACCGTGGAAAAAGACTCGTCTACACTACAGACCGAAGAACTCCCCTGTCAGGTCGATGATCTGGACGGCGATGGAAAAGCCGACGAACTGGCGTTTCAACTCGATCTTGCTCCCCATCAGACGCGCATCGTGACGCTGTCCTACGGCCCTCAAGAACGCATCTGGCGTTTACGCGGTGACTATGAGCAACGAGCTGCGGCGCTGTTCAGCCGAAAAATCGAAGGCCTTGGTTGGGAATCGGAGCGCGTGGCATTCCGCGTGTACTTTGATTCCCGCAATGCCATCGATCTCTACGGCAAGCGTCGGCCCACGCTGCAACTTGCGATGTACGCCTCGCCGGACTACACCTACCATGACGAATCGCCGGAAGGCCGCGACATCTATAAGGTCGGCGACGCTATCGGTATCGGCTCGGTCGCAGCTCTCGTCGGTGGCCACGTCATCAAGGTCGCCGATGTGAAAGATCGCAAATGGCGAATTCTCGCAAGCGGGCCTGTGCGCGCCGTCGTGGAGATGGAATATGACGGTTGGAACGCCGGTGGAAAAATCATCGACCTGCGTTCCCGAATTACACAATGGGCGGGAGAACGTGGTTTTACTCACACGATTTCTGCGAACTCCACGGATGACTTTGAGTTCGTGACCGGGCTCCCGGCAAAAACTGGAATTGAGCCCGTCACCTCCGGAAAAAATTCCGCGACGGCGTGGATGGCTACCTGGGGCGACCAAGTTGTCGCACCGGGCCCTACGGCAACCGAAGCAGTTCCGGGCCAGCAACTGGGCCTCGCGATTATCACGCTAGCGCCGCACGCCATATTCAGAGACGATAGCAAGAATCACCTCATCGATTTCAAACTCAACAATGGCTCTCAGTCTTGGTACACCCTTGCCGCCTGGGATCAGGAAGGATCCAACCGCCTCGTTAGATTCGGTACTCCAAGCGGACAAGCGCAGCAGCAATCACTGATTCTGCCTTCCGATGCCATCAGAACCCGGGAGCAATTCCTCAACGAGGTGCGTGAACAGGCCGAGCGCATAGCCCAGCCCGTGGACGTTCACTTCGTCTCGGACGCGGCAAGCACCCAGCCAGCGCCTGCCGACACTTTGCTTCCCTACAAAACAAAAACTGTGGAGCAGGCCGTCGGACTGCTGCGCCAGGCTATCGACCGTACCGCATCGCAATGGGAGCCCAACCTTCATGCGGCACCGCAAGCGATTACTTCAAATTCCGGCCGCGGATTTTTTACGGAAGCGAGCAATATCACGGGAGAGTGGCAAAACCAGAACGGCTATTTCTGGACGGGAAGCTTTTGGACTGGCGAGCTCTGGCAATTGTATTCCGCCACCCATGATGAAAAGTATCGCCGCTGGGCCGAACTCTGGGGTTCGCAGCTGCTCGGCCAGGAGTCCGTACAAAATCATGACGCCGGATTTTTGTACTACTACTCCTCGGCCATCGGATTTGACGCCACTCGCGCTGCCGCGACTGGCGATGCTGCGCTGCGCGCCAGCGCTTTGCGCGCCGCAGACCGGCTGGAGCAACTCTTCAATCCAAAAACGCAGCTCATCGCATCTTGGAGCGTGAACGGAGACGACACCATCGTCGACACCATGATGAATCTCCAGCTGCTTTGGTGGGCAAGCGACAAAACCGGCGACAAACATTGGCTGGAACTCGGCAAGAAGCACGCCACGCGTACTGCGGAATGGTTTGTCCGAGCGGATGGATCCGTCTTTCAGTCCGTACATTACAACCCCGGCGATGATCGGCAGAGCTTTACCTTGCATGGCGGCGGCAAGGAAAGCGAACTCCCCTTGGTCAGCAGCGCCCCGGCGGGGGCTTGGGTTTTCGCTCACACCCATCAGGGCTTTGCCGCGGACACCACCTGGTCGCGAGGGCTTGGTTGGGCGCTCTATGGATTCGCGACGGCGTATGCGCAGACTCATGATCCGTTGTTTCTCGCTACCGCTCAGCGCGTCGCGGACTATGTCCTCGGAAATCTGCCGGATGACTTCGTGCCGTGGTACGACTTCGACGACCAGGGCGTTCATTTTCGCAACCGGGATTCTTCAGCCGCGGCGATCATCGCCGGGGGTTTATTCCATCTTTCCCTGATCACCACAGAGAGCGCGCGCGCTGAAGGCTACCGGGAAGCCGGGGAACGCATCGTGCATTCGTTGATTGACCGTTATTTGACTCCTGTCGGAGACGCGGATCAAACGCCACCAGGGGTATTGCGTCACGGATGTAGCATGCGTCCCAATGATGCGATGTTGATTTACGGACAGTATTACCTGCTGGAAGATCTGCTGTGGCTCGAAGAGCACCCGCGCCGAGGGAACGCCGCCGGCACGGCGACGCCATGACGCAATCAATTTCGTCGTGGGCGGTATCCAAGTCTGCTCTCGGTTCACTCGGGCGACCAACCGGAGGCCACATCGCACTGCCATTTGCGTTGATTCTTTGCGGATTGCTCGAAACAAGTTGCGCTTTGTCGGCGCTGCCACGAACGGGAACTTCGCAAATCGATGCCGTTGATCTCGATCGCCAGGTTCGCAGTTTCCTGCAATCGGAAATTACCGCGCATGTCGCGGATATCAACACTCTCGATCCCCCTCCCAATCGTGTTTTGGGAGCCTTAACGACGGGCGAATTCTCCTGGGGCTCCTTCATGCGCGCGCTAGGGGCTTATTCTGAATGCTTCGAAACAAAAACAATTGCCGGCCGGGACGTTCCTGAAATGATTGGAAAGATGGCGCAGATCGAATTAACCCGCGGAGGTAAAACCTGGGCGCAACTTTACGCCGCAATGGCTTTGCAGAGCTTCGGGGCGGATCTAAATCACAACGGCTTGTGGCAGGGTATGACTCCGGAACAGCGCGAAGCATATCGCGCCTTGCTCAACCCTGGCCGCTTTTACGATGAGAAAACGCACACTCTGGTCCATCTTCCTGAAAATTATTTTGGCGTGGCCGCGCGGATCGCCGCAATCGACTACCAACTGGGCCTCAACAGGGACCGCTCTGCTCTCGATGATTTGCTGAACCGCGCCGCCAAACAGTTCACCGATGGCGCACTCTTTGCCGACGATGCGCTGCCCACGGGCCGCTACGATCGCTACTCCAACGAATACGCCAGAGCGATCTACGATGCCGCGGAACTCGCCGGCCGTCACGACATCATGCAGGCCATCAGTCCTTCACTCAAGGAACAGATGAGGCTCTGGTGGGATCTGCTATCGGAAGACGGTTATGGCTACTCCTGGGGGCGAAGCCTGGGCGCGATCAGTTATATGGATACGGTGGAGATCGCCGCTTTTCTCGGTCTTCATTCCGAATTTCGGCCGGCGCCGCTTCCTCAGTTGGCCGCCGCGTATTTTGCCGCCTGGTCATGGCTGCGAAACGATTTCAAAGCCCAGTCCCACTTGCTCCCAATTTTTTCATTTGGCCGAGGCGACTATGGCTACATCACGAAGGAACGCGAATGGCAGCAGACCACGACGTTTTTCGGAAAAATACTCGCTTCGCACAAAAAGTTCATAGAAGCTCTTAAAGCGGAGGGTGTGAAAAACTTTCCGTCACAGCCAAGCCTTGGGGACGTGGCTCGTTTTCAGTTTTTTCGCGCGGCAACCGGCCGCGCATTTGGAGTTTGGATCGTGCGCGCGGGTCGTTTGCATTTCGCATTGCCGTTCGTGACCGGTCCGAGAGCGGCGACCTCCGACTATGAACCCGCGCCGGACGGCTTTCCGGGTTTTGCAGTCCCTGTGGAAAAAATCTACCCGTGTCTTGTTCCGTTTCTCGAACTAGAGGATGGCCGGACCATCGCGGCTGCGGATGGCGCGGACGACATCGAGCCTTCCGGCGACGGCAAGCGCGTCACCGCGATTTGGCGGCATTGGGTCGTAGTTGGCGGGAAAGCCGGCGAACTCGAGGATCCTGGACTGACCTCTGAAGTCACTTGGACCTTTGAGGGAAATACGCTGCGCAGAACGGAATCGCTGACGTCCTCCAAAACCATAAATGTGCGGCGTCTGTGGTTGGCAATTCCGAGCCACTACGATCATCTCGAGACGTCTTATCAAAAGGATACGCGAATCGATCGGCTGGTCGCGGAAGGTAAAGCGCTGGAAGTGCAAGTCAAGGATGCGAGCTGGCCTTTCGAGATATCCGCATTTGCAACGGGCGACGACCCTCTGGGGCGCGGAGATCGTGGGCCGATCCCGATACACCTAATCCTTGAGACCAAGAGCTTTGTGATGCCATCCGCGACGCGCCAACACTGGGAGCTGTCTTTGACCGCGAATTGAGGTGCGATACGCCAGATTTCAGGTAATCCGCGATCCGCTGCCGCAAGCCAATTTCGCCAAGAGTTGCCGAGCCGGGCTTAATCGATGAAAATCAGCAAGTTCCGATCAAATCGGATTAACCAGATTTTCCTTCCCTTTTCTTTTTTTTCGCTTCTCCCAATCTTTCTCGCCGCTCATACGAGCCAAGTCACGTCGCGGGAATCCCGAGATCCCATACGAGCAACCCAGACATTCGGTTAATCGCTGATTTCATTTGTCAGCTAGCAGAGCGTCTATATGTCGCATGCGAACCGATAGTACCCATTTTGCTATGGCGCCTCATCCAAACAGAATAGCGAATCCGGTGAAAGGCAAGTCGGTGATAGATTCTGGAGCGGTGAAGAGAGACAATTTCGACCAGACGGTACTCGAACTCCGGCATTGACGCGAGAGGAGGGATGAGAGGATGAACGACAAAGAAGATGCAAAAAACATTGAGCCTCGATCTAGCGCGATCTCCAGGCGTGACCTAATAAAAGGTGTAATTGTTGGTGGCGTCGCAGTCTCCTCCGCAAGCTACCTATTCCGCGCTTCCACGTTGCTGGGTCAGTCTGTTCGCGGCATGGGTGAAAGGCTCGTCACGATCGACGTGAACGGGCAGTTACGGCGGGCGGACGTCATGAGACAAGAAACGCTGGCCTGGACGCTCCGCCATAAACTGGGGCTCACGGGGACGAAGCTGGGTTGCGACCGCGCCGAATGCGGCTCTTGCACGGTTCTTATCGACAATGTGCCACATTATGCCTGCTCGGTGCTGACGCACACCGTGCGTGAGCGGAAAGTCTTGACCATCGAGGGGCTGGCGAGCCCCGGGGGAAAGCTGCATCCGGTCCAGCAAGGCGTCATCGATGAACAGGGCTTCCAGTGCGCGTTCTGTATGCCGGGCTTCATCATGGCGTCCGTAGGATTCCTCAAAACAAATCCAAATCCCACGCGCAACGAACTGGCGTTCGGCGTTTCTGGAAACCTGTGCCGTTGCCAGGACTACGACAAGATTCTCAGCGCGCTCATGCGGGGCGCGGAAAATATGCGGAGGGCTAACAGTGTCTGATAAATCCGTGAAAAGAGAATTGGAGCCGTCCAAAGCCCCCGAACGCGTGTACGGCGTCGGACGCAAACTGATCGGCAAGGATTACCCAACTCCGGACCTCTACGCGAAGGTCACAGGATTGGCGAAGTACGCCGAAGACTATCACGCGGACGGAATGCTTTTCTGCAAACTGCTTCTCAGTCCTCTGCCTCACGCGCGCGTGAAGCACATCGACACGCGCGCGGCGCTCGCTATGTCCGGCGTGAAAGCGATTCTCCTGGCGGATGAGCTTCCGCCGCCAGCCGATAGCCTTACCGATAACGGCACCGTAATCAAAGCCAATCCGAAGAGCGAGCGCGCACTTACTATGGAACCGCTGTATCAGGGTGAACCTATTCTCGCTGTAGCCGCGGTCGACGAATTCACTGCCGCCGAGGCGATCGAAAAAATCCGAATCGACTTCGAGCCACTTCCGTTTGTGATTGATCCGCTCGAAACTCTGCGGCCAGGGGGCCCAAATCCAAGACTGGAAGGAAACATCTGGGTTCAAGCTCCAGCTCCAGCCGCTGCACCCGGCGCGCCGCCGCCAAGTCCTCCTCCGCCCACGATTGGCGAACTGAAATGGACAAAGAAAGATTTTGCCAACGCGAAGGAAGGTCAATTGCCCATGGGCAAGACGCCCGCCGAATGGTCCTACGGCGACCTCGACGCAGCCTTCAAGAATGCCGCGCTCATCCTGGACGAAACCTTCGTCACACCAGACACCAGCCACCAGACGCTCGAAACTCGCACAGCTATGGCTTACTGGCAGAACGGTAAAGTTCATGTCTTCACCGGGACACAGAGCACCGCGCAGACCGTGCCGGCCATCGCCAGATGGTTGAACATCGATCCGGGCAACGTGGTTCTGATCAGTGAGTACACGGGAGGCGGCTTCGGCAGCAAAATCACAGGCGGTGTGACACTGGTTATTCCGGCCCTGCTTTCCAAGAAGGTTAACGCTCCCGTAATGATGCGCATCAGCCGCGAAGAGGAAACCTTCATCGGGCGCGCGCGGCCGAGCCTGATGGGCAGAATGAAAGTCGGTTTCTCCAAAGAGGGCAGAGTCATCGCCCTGGATATGTTCGTCATTTCCAACAACGGTCCTTATGACGCCAATGGCGATGTTCCTTCGTCAGGCCGCATCGTTTCTCTGCTCTATCAGTGCGAAGCAATGCGCTGGCGTGGGGCGACGATCCTGACGAACACGCCGCCGCGCAGCGCGCAGAGTTCGCCGGGCGGAATGCAGGGCATCGCGATTATGGAGCCGGTCATCGCCAAAGCGGCGCGGAAACTTGGGTTGGATCAAGTGGCCATCCGACGCATCAATTGTCCAGAAGGCAAGGCGCCGGTCGGGCCAGTCATGGCCAGTAACGGCAAGCGGCCTTATGCAACGAGCGCATTCCTCAAGGAAGCGCTCGACCGCGGTGCGGAACAGTTCAAATGGAACGAGCGCGTTGCGCGCACTCCGAAACGAAGCGGCACGAAGGTGCGCGGCGTTGGCGTTTCGCTGAGTTGTTACGTGGGCGGCACAATCGGCTTCGATGGGCTGCTTGTCATCACACCGGAGGGGCGGGTGCGATTCCAGTCCGGGATCGGCAACCTAGGCACAGAGTCAGTGATGGACGTGCATCGAGCCGGAGCTGAGGTCCTGGGTGTTCCATGGGAAAAATGCGATATCACCTGGGGCGACACGGCGAAGAACTTGCCCTTCACGTGTGTCTCCGGTGGCAGCCAGACCACGCACGCAATGACGCGGGCCGCTTACGCAACGGCAATGGATGCAAAGAAAAAACTTCAGGAGATCGCAGCCAAAAGTCTGGGTGGCAAGCCAGAAAATTATGAGGTCGCGAACGAGCGCGTCTTCCGCAAAGGCGGTGGCGCGGGCTTGACGTTGGCGCAGGCCGCAGCGAAAGCAATTCAACTGGGGGGTATTTACGACGGCCACGAACCGTCGGCTGACCTCAACAAACTGACGAAGGCCTCGATGGCAGCGCTGGCGGGGCAGGGCTTGGTGGCGGCTGCGAAAGACAACTATCCTCGCGACGGCCAAACATATTCTTACGTGGCGAGTTTCGCCGAAGTCGAAGTCGACATCGAGACAGGAAAATACTACATCGTGGATTTTCTCGCGTACGCTGACGTCGGCTCGGTGATTCATCCGCGCGCGCTTGGCGGCCAAGTGCTTGGCCGCTCGGTTCTCGGGATAGGCCATGCGATTGGTCAAAAGTGGGTGTATGACCCGCACTACGGCTCCATGCTTTCGACGCGCTTCTATCAGAACAAGCCTCCAACGATTCTCGATGTTCCGGTGAACATGCAATGGGCGGCCGTGGATATTCCAGATCCCGAAACCCCCGTGGGGGCACGTGGCGTTGGCGAACCTCCGGTGGGCGGCGGTTGCGCCGCTATCCTGAACGCGCTCTCGGATGCGCTCGGAGATGAAATTTTCCGCCGCGCACCTGTCAACGCCGACACCATCTTGACTTCACTCGAATCCGGGCGCCCCATGCAACATCCCTTGATGGCGCATATTTAGTGGAGATGCGGAAGGAGAGCCTATGGCCGTAATTCGCGATGTCATGCCGGCATTTGAGTTGTTGCAGCCAAGCTCTATTGCTGATGCGCAAAAGTTGCTCGCGCAGCAGGGACGCGATGGCTGGGTCCTGGCCGGAGGCATGGACAGTTTCGACTGGCTCAAGGACCGCATCAAAAAACCAAAGGTCGTGGTCGATTTAAGCGGAATCGCGGAGCTCAAGGGAGTTCGCGATATTTCCGACGGCATCGAGATCGGAGCGATGACTACGCTCACGGAACTCGTTCAGCATCCCATAATCAGTGAAAAGTACAAGTTGATGGCGCAGAGCGCAGAGCTGGTAGCCTCACCACAAATCCGCAATCAGGGCACGATCGGCGGCAACGTCTCACAGGATGCGCGCTGCTGGTACTATCGTGCGGGTTGGCCTTGCTACCGAGCCGGCGGAAATATTTGTTACGCCGACACGCCGGAGGGCCGCAACCGCGAACATGCGATCCTGCACGGAGAACGATGCGTCGCGGTGAATCCGTCTGACACCGCTCCTGCCCTCATCGCGCTCGATGCGAAATTTGTGATCCGTGGTTCCAAGGGTGAGCGCGTCGTCGATGCCGAAGACTATTTCATCGGCCCGGACATCGACATCACCAGCCTGCATATCTTGAAACCCGGCGAGCTGCTGACGGCCGTCCGTATTCCGTCCACGTGGGCCAGCACGCAGTTCTATTTCGAGAAAGTGCGCGACCGCAACGTTTGGGACTTCGCGCTACTGAACGTGGCCTCCGCGATGAAAGTGTCGAATGGCAGCATCGAGCGCATCCGCATCGCCGTGAATGGCGCGGCCGCTCGGCCCCTGCGCCTAAAACTTGTCGAAGACGCCGTACGCGGCAAACCGGCAAATGCCGCCACCGGAGAAATGGCCGGGAAACTCGCGGTGGAGGGCGCTGTTCCCCTGCAATTCAACGCCTACAAGATCCCTCTGATGAGAAATCTCGTGAAGCGCGCGATCGGCGGCGTGGAGGAGGCTGTATGGACTTCCTAGAGTGGGCGAACAGCCCGTGGGGGCAAAACATTCCCATCCATATTGCTTGGTTCTTGATCTGGGTTGCAGTCATCTCAGGATTTCTCTTCTTCATTGCGCACGCCACCTATCTAAGATACTTCGCCAAACCCAAGGAGTTTGCGACCAGTGGTTCGCCACTGATCGCCGCGCGAATACCGGAGCACATACCCAGACATTCGCTGACCGCGCGGCTGTTTCACTGGATTATGGCCGCCAGCATGTTCACGCTGCTGTTTACCGCCTTCCTCCCGAAGGTGGGCTTCCGCTTCGACTGGGTCACCTATCACTGGATCGCGGGCGCCGTTCTTACCGTTTCCGTACTCTTCCATATCATCCACGCTTCGTTCTTCATGGACTTTTGGTCGATATGGCCGGACAAAATTGACGTGCGGGACGCAGGGAGGAGAATTCTGCGTTTTATGGGGAAGGCTGCGCCACCACCGGACAAATTCGCAAAGTATCCTCTCGAGAACAAGCTCTACCACGCCGCCATCATCGCCGCAGGACTGTCTGCCATCGTTACCGGCGTATTCATGATGTTCCGCGTACGCACAATTTTCTTTCCGCGCAATCCGTATCTGTTCGGTGATATGACCTGGGGCATGATGTATGTGCTGCACGGGCTAGCGGGTGTCGGACTGATTGCGTTGATTATGGTGCATATCTACTTTGGCTTTCGACCCGAAAAACGCCCCATTACCAAGTCAATGATCTTCGGCTGGATGAGCCGCGACTTCTATCTCAAGGAACATGATCCGCGGCGCTGGCCCGTGGAGGTCCCCAGTTCATCGCCGGCACCCAAAGGAGTCGAGCCACAAGGCTTAAGAGATGCCAGCTGATATCTCGGAACGCTGTAACACGATCGAAGAATGCTACGAGTTCATGTTGGCCTACGCGGCCCAAGGGCTTCCCAGTGACCAAGGCAGCAAGTCCGGCGGACAAATTCGCGAATACCTGAATCGCGCGGTGGAAGCGATAGCAGGCCTCGCAGAAGGCTGCGCAACGGCTTTAAAACAAGAACGCTGGGAGCCGGCCGAACGATACCAGGCATTCTTTCAGGTACTCGCTCGCGACGCCGACGACTCACTTCCTGCGATTGAGTTGGTTCTGGCGCAACCGACAATCAGCTCTCAGTTGGTCGACAATCTGAACGCGTCAATCCACCTTCGAGCATTACTCACGGATCTATTTCTCGTGAGTGAGATCGTAGAAATACAACGAGTAGCGGGAAATCCGAAAGATATAAACTCTGAAAGATGATGGTCACGGCTCTTAGCTTTTTCTGGCTGTCCGAGGGGGCATTTGGTTAAATCAAGAGACGTAGGTCGCTGTTCGCTCCGGGAAATAATGTTTCAGGGCGTGCATTAAAGACCACTATTCTGTGTTTGGAGCGCGGACCTCGAAAGCTGCGCTCCTTTCTTTTCCGTAGGTTCAAGTTAAGTGCTGGCCTCCTTCCGGTTGATACGCCCACCGCATCGCGCGAAAACATTTCTCCCTTCCTCTGCTGTGGAGGCGTTGTGCTACATGACGGCGGAGTGGAAATACCCACCGACAGGAATGAGGTTCATTTCAACGAAGGAGGAAACCTCCTGTAGAAAAGACGAGCGAGGAGATGTCGAACTCAGTCGTCGCTGCGAAAGCTCCACGCCAAAACGAAGCCTGCGACTGCGCCAATAACGATGGACGCTACCGGATGGCGCTTCACGAAGTTCTTCGCGTTCTTGGCGATGACCCGCAAATCAGTCTCACGGACATAACTCGCGCTTTCGTTAATCTTTTCAGCCGCGGCATCGGCAATTTGGGAAATTTGTTTGCCGCCGCTTTGCAGTGCCGCCGACGTCTCCTCAATCGTGCCTGCGACAGTTTCCCGAATCGATTCTATTTTGCCCGCCGCGTGTCGGACTACATCGTTCGCCGTTTCTCGAACGTCAGCGGTGGCATCGGAAATGTTTTTCACCATCTTTGCTGCAGTGCCTGAGGCTGAATCATCCATGATTGCCTCCCTTTCTCTCTTCACACGATTCTGATAATACTTTGCCTCGAAATACCAAACCATACGGTGGCGGCTGTATGGGGCCCTTTTACACGCAGCATTATACGATTAAAGACTGCGGATGTTATCAGGACACCGCGACACGGACATGATATGGTGCTCGCGCGGCTCCCCGGCTGTGAATGGAATCAGCGATACGAAACTTATGTCGGGTATGGCTTCTTGTCGGCATATCAGGCGTCATACTAATTGTGGCCAGTATTCTCCAAGTCGTTCGGGAACGCTCGTGGATCGGCCTGCAGGGCTTGCGGTTTTTTCACCTGTGCGTGCTCGAACTAATCTCCGCGATTGGTTTGGGACATCCAATCGGGTTACCAAGAAATATGATTCCGGTTTCATCGCTAAACCCTGCCGCCGCACACGTACTCTGAAACGTCTCTTGTGATATCGGTTTCACGGCAACTTGGAAATGGCTGTTGTTTGTCGCCGTTATAGACAAATCGTAACCCTTCAGATTTATAAGGTCTATCGGTGCGCGCTTCAGATAGTCGTGGTCTCGCAGATAACCAAGCATTTCTTCTCGCGACGCATAACGACCAACGTCATGCCGGTACGATATCTCTTCGGTGTTAATAAGTCGCACGGTGTCAATGAGTTTGGCGGCGGCCGAATCGACATTTGGTCCTGGACGAAACCTCGAGTCCCATTGTGAGCGAAAATAACCCACAAATTAAACTAACGAGAGATTTTTTCATAGAGCCTCCAGTTGGCCGCGTATAGCCAAAATATCTTCGGTCATGCCCTACGTTTTTCAATAGCCTTACGATGGGTTCGCCGGTCAGGCAGTGGGTATCAAAGAAGTTCACGACGACATCTGGCTGGTGAACTTTATGAATTATGATTTAGGATACTTCGATCTGGAGACTCGGGTGCTCGAACCGCTCGAAAATCCGTTCGACCCAAAAGTGTTACCCATGTCTTAGATACGTAGTGTCACCTATGTGTCCGGGCCGGACATCCGGTCTGGACCCAGGGAGAAAGTGGTCGAGGCGAAAGGGTTTGAACCTTCGACGTCCTGGTCCCGAACCAATGGATAAAATCGGATAAGTCGCTGTCCTGGCGTCACTTATTGGTTTTTGACTCACTCGAAGATGGACAAGTTTTGACAAGTGCCTTTTCACCCTCTTGGATTCTAGTTGACTAGGCATAGCACAAAATCATACTATAGCTAGATAATCTAGCTAAGGAGAGATCAATGGAATGGCGACTCGCAGATGCCAAAAACCGCTTCAGTGAACTCGTGACCCGCGCTCTGGCCGAGGGGCCGCAATTGGTCCGCCGTCACGATGACACCGTTGTGGTTGTGGCGCAACGCGACTACGAGAAGCTCACGGGCAAGCGGCGCGGATTCAAGGACTTTCTTCTGGGCGAAGGGCCGAGTCTCGAAGGACTCGATCTTGTTCGCGATGGCGCGCCAATGCGAGACGTAAAATTGTGAGAGTGCTTCTCGATACTTGCGTGCTTTCCGAATTGCGCCACCCCAAGGGGTATCCTAGCGTCCGCCGTGCCGTGGAAGCTCTCGAAAACGACAGTTTGTTTGTCAGTGTCGTATCCATCGGAGAAATCGTCAAAGGAATTGCTCTTCTCGAGGAAAGTAACAACAAACGTGACCTCCAGGCATGGTTGCAGGCCCTTGAACGCTATTACACCGATCGCGTTCTGCCCGTCGATCTCGAAACTTGTCACATCTGGGGAGAACTCACAGCCGCCGCGCAGAGAGCGGGTAACATCGTTCCCGCGAGCGACGGTCTCATTGCTGCTACGGCGCGACGCCACGGCCTGCACGTCATGACCCGGAACACTGAACACTTCGCGCCTACAGGTGTGTTGCTGCTCGATCCTTGGACAGATCACGAACCATAGGTACGGTGAACTCGGAAGCAGTTATGTACCTCGAAAAAGGAACTCCTCGGTGATTCGCATACGTATGTCGACCACTTCCCGACGCCCCTTGACACTGTCAGAGAATTCGCGGTATAAGTCCGATGAAAACGCTTACATCGGATACTGTGCAGGCAAACAATGAGAAACGCCCTGTTCGATGCAACGACCTCGCCCATCCGATTGGCGCGCCTGTCCTTCAATTCCGCCGCTTTTTGCACTCGTGATTCCGTCATTCCGGGAAGCCGCAGAAAATGTTCGCGCCGCGATTTTCCTTTATCAAATCTGGAAACGAATTAGGAACCAGCGATGACGAAAGGAAGGCTAACTATCCCCGCTACGATTCTCCTTCTTATTGCTGTGGCCGCGGTTATGCCGTTTCCACAGTCCGGGGCCGAATCGAAAATGGAAAAGCGACCGTTTGCCAAAACACAGGATGGCCAGTCAGTGGAGCTCTATATTCTGACTAATAGGGCCGGATTTGAGGTGGCGATCACGAATTACGGTGGCACGTTGGTTTCCCTGAAGGCCCCCGACCGGAATGGAAAAATCGCAGACGTTATCCTCGGCTATGACTCCGTCACCGGCTATGAAAATGGAAAGGCCTATTTCGGCGGCACCATCGGCCGCTACGGAAACCGCATCGCTCATGGAAAATTCACCCTGAATGGTACCCCCTACACACTGGCCAAAAACGACGGGGAAAACCATCTCCACGGTGGTCTGATCGGTTTCAACAAGCGCGTTTGGAACGCCAAGGAAATTTCTACCGATGCGGGACAAGCTCTCGAACTCACTTACCTAAGCAGGGATGGAGAGGAAGGCTATCCAGGGAACCTTTCCATAGCGGTCGTCTTCACGGTATCTGCAGACCGCAACGCACTCAAAATCGAGTACAGTGCCACCACCGACAAAGAAACCGTCGTCAATCTAACCAACCACGCTTACTTTAACCTTGCGGGTCAAGGCAATGGAACCATTCTCGGGCATCAACTCACTCTCCACGCCGGAAAATTCACGCCGGTGGATGCAAGCCTCATCCCGACAGGTGTACGGCAGAGCGTGCGCAACACACCCTTTGATTTCCTAAAGCCGGTAGCAATCGGCGCCCGAATCGCCAAGGACGACGAGCAATTGATATTCGGCAAAGGCTATGATCACAACTGGGTTTTGGACCGTATTTCTGCCAAGGCGCTTTCCCCAGCCGCGCATGTCTACGACCCACAATCCGGCCGCGTGCTCGAAGTCTCAACCACAGAACCCGGCATTCAATTCTACAGCGGGAACTTCTTGGACGGAACCATTCACGGTAAGGACGGCAAGGTTTATCCACACCGCGCTGCCTTCTGCCTGGAAACACAGCATTTTCCCGATTCGCCAAACCACCCGAATTTCCCGTCAACCGTTCTCAAGCCCGGCCAGCGCTATAAGTCGACAACGGTCTATGAGTTCTCGACCAGGTAAATGGCACCGCGCGGGTCCAGGTTCTTTTGCTTTGCTTTTTTCGTTGCGGCAATTATCTGAATTTCCGACAGCTACCCTCTGCTTTCGAAACTACGACCGGACTTCGCCGGTTGCTTGTCACCCGATCGATGGAGCTTCAGGAACGCCGAGTACCGGCGATTCCAGATGTCTCTGAGGATCGAGCCGTCCGAGAGCACCGAAGGTATGAGCCGATGAAACAGAGCTTCCTGGAGCTCCCACTCTGGACGCATTTCGCTCACCTACTTCAACTACTTGCGGCCGATGATTGTGCGGATGAAATCTACTTCTTCCGGGCGATAAGGAGTGCCATCGCTGCGAAATATTTCATGGAACCAGATGGCGGGTTCGCGATCAGTGTAAGGATGCTGCCAAGAATCCCATGGAAGGTAGGTTTGTGTCTTTCCGGCGACTAGACCCCAGTTGATGGCGGCCACGTGATGTTTCTTGGCTATGGGCAGCGAGCCCTGGAACGTGCTTCCATTGCCACGAGCCATGTACTCTGTGCAAAGGATGGGGCGATTGTAGAGCTGCAGCCAGATAATGCGTTTTTCGAATTCCTCCTGTTTATCGTAGCTGTGAAAAGAAATTACGTCCGACATCTCGATTTGAATCTTTTCTATGGGGTCCAATTTTTCCGGCGACGACCAGCCACCTCTCCAGACGCCACTCGTCAGCGGCTGCGTAGGATTCGCGTCTCGCGCCCAGTCGAACACTCTTGGCAACAACGCGAGAATCAATGCAACTTTGTTCTTCGGCTCCAAGTCGCCATAACTTCCTTGGTTTGTGTTATCTGGTTCATTCCAGACGTCCCAACCGAGAACTCGCTGATCTTTTGCGAAAGCCCCGACAACACCCTTAACGTAAGCCTCGAGTCGAGGATATTGCGAAGTGTCCTGCAAGACTTTGGCGCCGGGACTCTGCACCCAACCGGAATTGTGAACGCCGGGACGCGGTTCGTGTTGTTTTCCAAGTTGCGGATTGGGATCCCAACAAGAATCGAATAAGACGAAAAGCGGCTTTATATGGTGCTTGTCTGCAATTTGCAAAAAGATGTCAATGCGCGCTTTGAAACCCTGAGCATCCTGTTGCCAGGGCAGGTCGTGAAGAAATACACGCATAGTGTTGAGTCCGATGGATTCTGCCCAGCCAAATTCCAGGTCGATACGTTTCGGGTCAAACGTATCGGCCTGCCACATTTCCAGCTCGTTGATGGCGGACGCCGGCGTATAGTTACTGCCTACGAGCCACGGTTGCTTAGCGTACCACTCGTTGGCGGCTCTCTCCGTCCATCGCTGCGGCCGGGTTTCCGTTGCTAAGATACAAGTACTCAATGCGAAACTGAGCACTGAGCCGAACCAGATTTTCCTCAGTATGTTTGTCCGCATTTTCTTTACCTCTTGTGTGAAAGTTCTCGAAGTCCGACACGGAAGTGTGGCGTTCAGCTACGGTGAACCGCGCCGGTCAAGAAAGTGAATGTCGGTGAGACTCGCCAAGCGCTCGGCTGCACTTTCTGGGGTGATGTCACGCTGAGGTGCTCCAAGCATTTCGTAGCCGACCATAAACTTCCGGACCGTCGCGGAGCGCAGGAGAGGCGGATAGTAGTGCGCATGAAAGTGAAACTCCGGGTACGGGCGGCCATCGGAGGGGCGCTGGTGAAATCCCATCGAGTATGGGAACGATGTTTCGAAAAGATTGTCGTAACGGATGGTTATTTTTTGAAGGATGTCAGCAAGGAGATCGCGCTCGGCGCCTGAGAGTTCGTGCATTGTTCCCACGTGACGCCTGCTTAGCAAGAGAGTTTCGAACGGCCACACAGCCCAATACGGGACAACGACTGCAAAACCGTCATTTTGGCAAACGACACGCTCATTGCGGCTTAGTTCGAGCTTGAGATACTCACACAGCAGGCAAGATTTCCTTTCGCGGTGATACGCCGCGACCGAAGACAGCTCTCGACTCGGAATATTAGGGAGTGACTCGTTCGCCCAAATCTGGCAATGAGGATGCTGATTGCTGGCTCCCATGAGTGCGCCGCGATTCTCGAAAATCTGAACATGACGAACCCACGGAATGGATTCCAATTGTTGAAATTGCTCGGACCATACGTCGACGACCTGGCGGAGTTCGCCAGGAAGCATCAAGGGGATGGTCAGGTCGTGACGCGGAGAAAAGCACACAACGCGACATATTCCGGCCTCGGACTGGGCAACGAGGAGATCTGCTTCATTGATTTCGACGTGCCCAGCGTCGGGGAGTAGCGCGGCATAGTCATTGTCAAAAACAAATGTGGTTTCGTATCGCGGGTTGCTAGCGCCGCCGGCGCGTGCGTTTCCAGGACAGAGGTAGCAAGAAGGATCGTATTCAATGGCACTTGTGGGTACGGCTCTGGATAGCTCCCCTTGCCACGGCCTCTCTGTACGATGGGGTGAAATCAGAACCCATTCCCGAATGAGTGGATTGAAACGACGATGCGAGATCTCCTGGAGCTGAGAACGACTCATGGACGATACCGCCCTTGCCGCGTTTCTCGTCTGTAACCATCGGAATGAGCCCGACACCAGTCCCAGGCATGGTTGCGGAAATACTCTTGGGGCTCCTGCATCGATTCGCCCGCTTCGATGGCGGCGGCAAAGTGCATGACGGCATCGACGGAATACTTCTGAACCAGGCTGTCCAGTGCAGAGCGATCAGAAACAATGACCCCATATTCTGGTGTCAAAACCTGTGAGGCGACGACGCCTCCGATGCAATCGGCTCCCCACGTCGCAAGGATCGTCGCCGCCATCAGCTCCTCTTTGGCTCGCGATCGCGTTGGGTGCTGGTTTGCAAGGTCCCCGGTCCGATTTTTTCAGCGCCGTTGGTCGCGTCGCAAACATAGATGCTTGGACGGCGTCCGGTTGCCGCCTCATACGTTTCCGTTACATTCCTTCGAAATTCGTCGGTATCGGCTGCGTTTACCAAATTGATGGTGCATCCGCCAAAACCACCACCTGTCATTCGGGCGCCGAGGACGCCACCTTGCTGCATGGCCAGATCGACCATGATGTCGAGTTCACGGCAACTGACTTCATAATCGTCGCGAAGACTCCGATGCGAATCCGCCATCAATCGGCGTAGTAATTGACTCTTGCCCGTCTGAAGGGCCAATGCCGTTTCGCGCGCGCGCGAATTTTCGCTGACAACATGGCGGCAACGTTTATAGACGGATTTGCTAAGAGAGCCGCGATGACCTTCGAGATCTGCGAGCGAAACGTCTCGCAATGCGCGGATACCGGGAAGCGCCTTCGAGAGCGCTCGCACCCCCTCCTCGCATTCTGAACGGCGCGCATTGTATTCGCTCGTTCCGAGTTTGTGCTGAACCATAGTATTGCAGATTACCAGCTGCACGTCCGAGGGGAGAGGAACCAAGCGAAAATCAAGTGAACGGCAGTCCAGGAGAAGCGCACTTCCCGCACGCCCATGACAGGAAACAAATTGATCCATGATGCCGCAACGCGCACCGACAAATTCATTTTCGGCTTTTTGACAAAGCAAAGCGAGCTGTGTTGCTTCTATCGGATATTCAGCCAAGTCCAACAGGCCGTAACCTGTGGACACTTCCACGGCTGCCGATGAACTCAGTCCCGCACCGAGAGGCACATCTCCCTGAATATAGATATTCGCTCCTCTCAGGCGGAAGCCAGCCCGCTCCAGAGCCCAAGCGACTCCCAGGGGATAGTCAATCCACTTTCCCGTTCGATGAATTCCGAGACTGTCTAAGGCCACTTCGAACGATTCATCGAAGTTCTCGGAATAGAGCTCGATCTTTCGGTCATTCCGGCCGGCAATCGCGACCCAACAGGAAAACCCGATCGCCGCGGGCAAAACGAAGCCGTCGTTGTAGTCGGTATGCTCGCCGATCAGATTTACGCGGCCCGGAGCACGGTACACCGTTGCAGCGCCGCGGAATCGGGAATCGAATTTTGCGAGCAGCTCTCCCGCCTGATCCATCGACATTCTCGTTCCCTTTGACTGACAGACTGTTGACACATCGCGTTTCTTTCAGTTTCCTCGCCGCTGCGACTTCTCATCGTCCAAGGCAGATCTCTCCGCATGTGCGCCAAAAAACATGGCGCGCGCTCCCAGGACGAGCATGAACGCTCCGAAAACAAGGAGAACCACGCCCCACCAGAGATTTACGTTGATGCCGAGAGACTGAGCGTAGATCGTCGGGTTGCTGAAAAATCCAAAAATGCCGAGCAATATGCCAAGAATGGTGAAAAGCGTTCCTATCGCTAAGCGGATGTCCAGGCGCACGAGTGCCTTGCTCCTCTAGTGGAAAATGATATTGAGCAAAACGGCTGCGACCAACACCGCGCCACCCAAGAATGCTGGCTTCTGGTACCAAGACAGCTTACCTTGCACGGGTCGCTGCGTTAGGGAATAGACCAGGCCTACGAGACGCGATTCGTCGGGCCGTTTCGTCATCAAACTCACCACGATGGTAATCACAAAACACGTGACCCAGGCGAAAATGGCGGTCCAGAAATTTTGCGCCATCTCGCTAGGATAGGTGTGCAACACCGTGAGCCAGCCACCCTTGACGCCGACGATGGAACCCTCCGGGATCGTAAGTCCATGATGGATAGCGGCCGCGACCGTCCCGGCCAGCAATCCGCTAAAGGCGCCATGTCCGGTGGCACGTTTCCAAAACATTCCCAGAAGAAAGGTGGCGAATAAAGGTGCATTGACGAAGGCGAACACCAACTGGAGCATATCCATGATGTTGTTAAAATGGGTGGCCAGGTACGCCGTGACGATCGATAAGGCCACCCCAAAAACTGTCGCTAAGCGACCGATCGTCAGGTAATGCGAATCGCTGGCATTTGGACGAATATATGGTTCGTAGATGTCGTGGGTCCAAACCGTATTAAACGCCGTGACGTTGCCAGCCATCCCGGACATAAAACTGGCAAGCAACGCGGTAAGCCCCAAACCGAGGAGACCCGTAGGGAAATAGTGAAGGAGCAGATTGGGAACGGCGAGATCGTAATCCAACTGAGGCATACCCCGTTTGTCGAGCACAGGCTGGTTGGTGGTCGGGTCTAGTTTTACGGGAATCACGCCATCGTCGGGCGCCGTGGCTGTCACCCCGACTCCCTGTTGCGGCGATCTGCGGGAAGCCGTCATCTGCGAAGTAAGAGCGACGGCAATCAGACCGGGGAGAATGACGAGAAACGGCAGCAGCATTTTAGGTACAGCGGCGATAAGAGGTGTCCGCCGCGCGGACGTCATTGAATCCGCCGCCATCGCCCTCTGGACTACCAGAAAGTCCGTGCACCAGTAGCCGAATGAAAGGACGAAGCCCAGACCCATCGTCAGACCGAACCACTCGACGCCAAGACGGTTCGTTGAAGGACTGCCCATTCCGACCCAGGAATGCATGTACGAAGGATCCAGCTTTGCCTTTAGACCGGACCATCCGCCCACGTTCTTCATGCCTAGCCAGACCAGGGGAGCAAATCCAGCAACGATCAAGAAAAATTGCAGGACTTCGTTGTAGATCGCACTCGTGAGTCCACCGAGATAAATGTAAGTCAGGACGACGAGCGCAGAAACCACGATGCCAGTATGAAAAATCCAATTCTGAGGTATGCCGAGATATCGAAACGGCGACTCGAGGATGTGCAAGACCTGGATCAACTTGGCCATCGCGTACATGGAGATGCCCGACGAAAAAAGCGTCATTATGGCGAAGGAGATGGCGTTAAGCCCACGCGTTTTTTCGTCAAACCGAAGACGCAAGTATTCGGGAACGGAGCGAGCCTGTGACCCGTAGTAAAACGGCATCATGAAGATGCCGACGAAAACCATCGCCGGTATCGCACCGATCCAATAGAAGTGACTGGTTGCAATCCCGTATTTGGCACCCGACGCTCCCATACCAATCACTTCTTGCGCGCCGAGATTTGCCGAGATGAAGGCGAGTCCGCAAACCCACGCTGGAATGGAGCGACCCGCAAGAAAAAAATCCGTGCTGGTTTTCATGTGCCGCTTGAGAGCCAAACCAATGCCTAGCACAAAAGCGAAGTACACGATCATGATGATCCAGTCGATGGCGGTTAGGCCCAAATGTTCGCTCCTCGACGCGCGACGGAACCCGGGCGCTGGGTACCAAAACCTTCAAACGGCCGCCAGCAACTAAGAATTCGCGGAGAGCCATTGGCCGTGCTACATTGTAAGCGATTACATCAGGAATTTAATTAAAGTGCCAGTGAAAAAATTTGCCCCCTTCGGGCGAGAGGAGTTCCTCGTGAGAACATTCCCTGTCCGGCTGTTCCTCGTCCTGGCGTTTGATATCTCTGCCGCTTCGAGCTGCGCCGCTCAGCTTTCCTCCGGTTTGGACGCTTCGCGGGTGACGAAAATCGATGTCGATGCTTCGAAGACTGCCGCGTACACCATTCCCCGAACGATTTTTGGGAGCTTTTTGGAACCGATCGCCAATTCAACGTATGAAGGACTCGTCGCGGATGTTGTTCGAAATCCCAGTTTCGAAGAAGGATTGTGGGATGCCGGCCGGACAAAAAAGCTTCTTACAGATGAACCCTCCTTGGTGCGAGCTTCCGAGCTCGGCCTGCCATTACCCTGGGAACCGTTGGACTATTCCCAAGGCAATCGCTACGAGCCCAGGTGGAACGATGCAGCCAATTCTTATCGTTCCATTTTTGTCATGGGCTTGCCCGACCAACAAGTCGGGATTCGTCAAAAAGTCTACCTGCCTGTCCACAGAACTCGACTCTATCGCGGTAGCATCTACGCCAAGTATGTCAGCGGTTCGCGCGAACTAGATATTTCGCTTCGACAACGCAATCGGGCGAACAATATATTCGTTCATAGCACGATCCACGTATTCAGCTCCGACTGGAAGCGATACGAATTTACGTTGCAGCTTCCCCAACAGAGCATTGCGCCTCTCGAGCCAGCAGACTTCGTGATCGCTGTTGATAACGATGGGCGAATTCTTCTCGATCAGGCTTCTCTACTGCCCGCAGACAACATCGACGGAATGGACCCGGACGTGATCTCAATGGCCAAATCCATGAAGTCACCGATCATTCGATTTGGAGGAAATTTCACTTCCGCGTACCACTGGCGGGACGGCGTTGGCCCTATGGATAAGCGCGTGAGCATGAAAAATGTGGCCTGGGGCATTCCCGAGTACAACACCTTCGGCACTGATGAATACTTGCGCTTTTGCGAACTGATTGGAGCGCGTCCACAGATCGCGCTGAATCTTGGCAGCGGTACTCCGGAAGAGGGCGCCGCGTGGGTGAAACACGTGAATGAACGGTGGGGCGATCACTCGGGCGGACTACTTTGGGAGATGGGCAATGAACTTTGGGGCAGCTTCCAGGTAGGGTATCCCACGCTGCAACGGGTCGCCGAGCGAACCAGGACGTTTGCCCAAGCTGTGCATGTGGTTGATCCCCACGCGATCCTAATCGGCACCGGCGCCGATGAAGACTTTTACCATGACTGGAACGCCGCGCAACTGGCGAACGCTGACGCAATCGCGTATTTATCTACGCACTTTGTGGTGACCGGGAACCATGTGGTAAGGAAGGATCCCTCCGAGGATTTCCTTGCGGAGGCCAATTTTGCGCTTCCTGTGGGATTGGAACGCAAACTACGAGAAATGTATGGGCAAATTCAATCTGTTGCAGAATCGCGCGACAAAGTGAAGATTGCGTTCACCGAATGGCTGTTCGGGGGCGAAACTGAGAGCGGCCCGCGCTATGACAACATGGGAGGGGCGATTGAAACCGCTGGATTTTTGAACATGTTAATGAGAGTAGCGGATTTTGTTCCGGTTTCCGATATGACTGGCACCATCTATTTCGGGGGTATTTGGAAAGAACGCAGCCGTGTATTTGGCGTGCCTGCGTACTGGGCCTTCCGCATGTATTCCAATGCAGACGTGGCCCGGCCAGTCGAAACCAAGACAAACTCAGAGACCTATAGCGTCGAACAAGGCTCAACCCGTTTGCCAAACATATCCGATGTTCCGTATCTTGACGTGGTGGCTGCTCTGAACGATTCCGACAACAAATTGACCCTCTTTTGCGTCAACCGTCACCTGACGCGAGATATTGCTGCGAATATTTCAATCAGCGGCTTTACGCCCGCGGCTGAGGCAACGGCGCAGACTCTTTATGCCGAGAGCATCTTCGAGAAGAATGACGAGTTGAAACCCGAAGCGGTGCATCCCCGCGAGAGCAGTGCGACTGTCCGCGGTTCGCAGCTATATTTTACATTTCGCCACGAAAGCGTAACCGTGCTGACGTTGAATCGAGCAAACTAGGTTTGTGGTCAGAAGTTGCGAGCTGCTGCTGCCGCAGACAGAGGCAGGGATAGAGGGCCACGTTCCGCCATCTTACCGCATCAGAAATTCGAGCCCGTCCGACAATTATTTATTCCTTGCACTTTCCAGTGGAACCCCTGACGATGAGGTGCGTTTCCACGTTATACTCGCATCCGACTTTGTTCTTTTCTCGGAGTGCGGTTACAAGTGCGTCGAGCGCTTTCTCGGCGAGCTCCGCACGAGACAACCGGACGGTCGTCAAGGCGGGCTGCGTGAATTGACTGAACTCGATGTCATCGTAGCCGATGACGGAAATGTCGTCTGGAACTCGCAGCCGCGCGTTGTAAATCGCTCGGAGCGCGCCAATCGCCGTCAAATCGTTGGAGGCCAGGACAGCCGTGGGGTGCTTGCGAAGAGCCAGGAGCCGCTGCATCGCAGACTCACCACCATCGATTTTGTGATTTCCTGATTCAATCAATCCTTCTTCTGCAAGAAGTCCGTAGTGTCCAAGCCATTTGAGGAAGGCTGCCCTGCGAATCTCCGCCGAACGCAATTGCAATGGGCCGCTGATAAAGCTGATTCGCTTGTGCCCCAAACGAAATAAATGCTCAATTGCTTCATGAATGCCCATCTCATAATTGACTTTGATATTGCTAATTCGCTGGCGAACTCCGCCCGTGTCGAGGAATACGATGGGAACCCGGTGCTCCTCGAGCTGTGCGATGAGGCCCTTTCCCATTTCTGAAGTGAAGATCGCGACACCGTCCACCTTGCGCTCCAGCATTCGCCGCACACAGTACGACATGCGGCCTGGATCGTAACCTGTATTTCCGACAATGACCTCCAACCCGTGCTTCAACGCAACCTGTTCGAAGTTCTTTACCAATTCGGGAAAAAACGGATTCGTTATGTCTGAAATGATTAAACCCAATAGGTTTGTACGTCCCGAGACGAGCGCACGGGCATTGGTGTTCGGGTGATATCCCACCGCGCGAATTACTTTCCACACTCTTTCAGCAGTACCCGGACTTACAGCTCTTGGCGAATTGATGGTTCTCGAAACGGTGGCGGTGGAAACCTTGGCGCGCCTGGCTACTTCCGATATGTTCATGAACGCCCCGAAGCTACAGGAAAGATTGCTCGATCATACAACGCAAGGCGCGCGTAACGCCCAACGAAGCCCGCGCAAAGAACGATGCCTCGATCAAGATGTCGCGCGCTTCGATGCAAGCTCCGGAAATGCCGTGACCCGAAGCTTTGCAGTTGCGTATGGGACGAGCGTGAGTTCCTCTTGGTTTTCTTGACTCCTAACGGGACTGAACGGGAGTTCGGCTGCAACCCCATTCACTTCCTTCCAGTTTGGCAGTCGGCGTCCGCGCGCTTTCACGCGCACAGGAGTGTGTTCCTTGATGAAGGGACTCCCTGCAGCGGCGGTCTTCGCTTCTGAATCCGTTTCAACCTGTAGCTTTTCTGTGACTAAAGCATAGTTCCATGGCGAACCCGTTGTGACCTGCCAATCGGCTGTCATTCCTCGCTCTCGAACCTTTTGCCAGTTCTCTTCCAAAGAGAGAGAAAAAACAAGCGGGCCGCGTTCCACCGAGATCGCGCCGTTATAGGAGCGATTTACCCGAAGCTTCATTGGGAAGCGAATGTCGATTCGTTCTCCCCCCTTCCACGTCCGCTCGAGAACGGCGAAGCCGTCGGTCTTGGCGACTGGAGTCGATTTACCATCGATGAAAACCGAACTATCGGTCGCCCATCCGGGAATTCGCAAAGATAGTGAGAATTTTACCGGCTGTTCAACACGCACATCGATTTGAACGTCGTCCTTAAACGGATATTCCGTCGTCTCTTCCAAGACAACTGCAACTCCCGACCCAATTTTGGTCCGGACTTCACAAGGGGCGTAAAGCCCTGCAACGAGTCCGCCATTTGCATCCGCCATCCAGAGGCTCGACGTGAATTTCGGCCACCCCTGGTGCATGTTGGCACAGCAACAACCGAACTGTGGCTCTAGTCCAAACAGGTTGGCTTCTGGTCCGTTTGTCGACCAGGGTCTTTCACGCAAAGTGCAAGCGATTTGATTTGGTTGTTGATCATATTGATGGGCCCACATGTCGTTTGTGAAAGCCCCCGGAAGGGCATTATACGCAATCTTCTCGACGCGATCGCCTAAGCGGACATCGCCAAGGATCGCCAGACTGTGCTCCAGAGAGAACATGGCTTCCACAACAGCGCACAACTCAATTCCCTGTGATGGATTCCTTCCCGCGAAGTGCTCATCGCCGCTGAACATTCCATTTGGCAGCCCGTGATATCTATCGAGTGCGTCTAATTGTGGAATGATCGCGCGACGATCCAGTGGTCTCTTTGAGAAAAGCCACCCTACCGGAGCGGCCTTCAGAGCCATGGCGTTATTGACCCCATGCGTCTGCATAGCACGGTCCGGCAAGGGATTTTTTTCGCTGAAGCCGAGATCTTGCGCTGTCATTTTGCGGGTGTATGAAAAATCCGAGAATTGGCCGGCCCAGTCATGCCCCTGCGCACGCAGAAGACTTGCAAGCGAGAGCAGCTCCGGTTGCCCGGTGCGCTTGTAAAGCCAAGCGATGCTCAGAAGTTCATCCGACCATCGATATTTTGCCCAATCGCGTAGGGGGCGTTGAGGCAGTTCTTTCAGTTGATAGGCAAAGTAGCGCTCCATGAGCGGAAGGACGCGGGAATCAACGGTGACTTCGTGGTATTGCGTGAGGACTTTCAGCATGACCATGCGCGGCCACCAGTCGTCATTGCGAGTGGGGCCAAATTGACCGTTCGGTTGCGGATGTGAAAGCGTCCAATTCACCCAACCATTTGCTTTGTCGATGAGCCGCTCATTATCCAAAAGATAGGCCAGTGGGACGAGACCATCCAAAAAGTAAGGACCACGTTCCCACGATTCTCCTTCACCTCCCAGCCATCCGCTGTTTGCGGCAAGGTCGGGCCAGAACTCATCGAGATGCCCGGTCAAGCCGTTCGCCTGAATTTCAAGCTGAAGCTTGAGCCAACCGCGTGGGCGGATGCTGCCAAGCGGAAGAAGTTGGAATCGCGAAGTAGCTAGAGAGGAAGACTTTGTTTCTGCCGTGAGGGAAAGACTTGGAACGGACGCCAGCGCTGCCGCGCCCGCTAAGGATTTAACGAAGTTGCGACGGGAATGGCCGAACGACATGTGAATCTCCGTTGCCATGAAATGGAAATCTAAGAGCAAGGAGAAACCGCAAAGAGGCGGGGGTGAGGGCCTCTTTGCGGTTTGCGGAACAACTTGCCTCGCCGAAAAGAATTAAAAGTTTATCTTCAGTTGCAACTGTGTAATTTTCTGTGGAACCGGTCCGTTGGCACAAGCTCCGCATTCCAGAATGTTGCCAAAGGCAGTCGCATTGTCCGTAAAACTGGGATTCTGGTCCAGTGGGCCGTTACCGATGGCTCGCTGGAAGACATGGCGGTTGAAAGCATTGATGAATTGTGCCTGGAATTCAATGTTGAACCTGTCGCGAATCGGGAATCGTTTGATCAGGGCAAAATCCTCGCCGCGGTACCATGGCGAACGCGCCGAATACACGCGAGGACCGTTTCCAAAAACGTACGGAGTCCCCGATATGATCGTGGCCCCGTTTGAACCATCGATGTGCTGGTTGGGGTCGCTGAATGCCGCCTTGTTGAATACGCCGTTCGTGAAGGGATCGAAATGTCCGCTCAAGTATTCCGCGCTGAAAATGGGCTGGCCGGGAACCCGGTTCCAATACACGCAGTTATCGTCGGCCGGAATGCCCGGAGCGCACCCGAGAACCGTGTCCTGGCCGGAGGAATAACGCTGCACTCCGCTGACCGTCCAGTTGCCGAGGACCTGATTGACGGCTCCACTCGCGTTGCCAGCGAATTTCTTGCCTTTGCCGACCGGCAACTCATAGATATAGGTGAGCACAATCTGGTGAGGAATGTCCTGCTGGCTGAGTGCCTTTTCTGTATGAAGATTGAAGGGGTTCTGAATGCCTGTGACGCCGCCGGCGAAGGCCGACCAGAAGGGAGCTGAACTCTCCGCATCCGTCAGCGTTTTCGAATAGGTGTAGGAAAACATCAGGTGCAGGCCATTGCGGAATCTGCGATCGAGGGAAGTTTCCAGCGCGTTGAAGGTGGATTGGCCGTAATTCTCCAGCCCCTGGTCCGTGCCCAATCGGTCATATTGCGGGAATGGCCGAAGCGCCTGCGCGACAGACTGATTGCACGGATAGGTGGCATAGGGAAGGGCCACGCCCGCGGTGTTGCCGCAGATCTGCTGATTCAGTTCGCTTCCCAAAGCAAAATATTTTGGATTCAGCTGATTGATCGAATTGTATCCGGAATGCAGATGGGTGGCGTGTTGCCCGACGTACCCGATGCTCCAGATCAAGTCCGTTGCAACCTGGTATTGCAGTTGGAAGCTGTAATTCTGCAGCATCGTCGTACGGCCATCGGATGGCAAAATTACCGGATTGTATCCCTGGAAATTGAGTTGCGTCGGATCGAGATTGGGAACAGCGGAATTGAACTTCGGAACTCCACTATCCCAGAAGTAGGCCGGAGCGAGTGAACCGTTTTGCGTGAAGACGTTGTTGAACCCGTTAAAGCCCTGCTGCCCACTCTGGCCATTGAAATCTCCCCATTCCATCGGGCCGTAGTAGATCATGTAGCCCCCACGGGCTACCAAGCGGTCGTGCAGGAAGGGAGGGGTATAGGCGAAGCCCACGCGGGGCGCGAAATCCTTATGCCAGATATGGACCCAGCGTTCGCCGGTAACTCCCAGGCGGCCGGTACCCACGCCGGCAAATTCGAGTTCTCCAGGCAAGTTTCCTGCCGCGGAATCGGGGCAGGTCAGACAAAAATTCGTCTGATTGTTGTGTGATTCTGTCCGCGGATACTCCACATCCCAGCGCAGGCCCAGATTTAGAGTCAGGTCCCTCCTGATCTTGAAGTCGTCCTGCACGAAGACGGCCCAGTATTTCGCCAGGAATTTTGGCTGCGCGGCGACCGTATAGAACCCGGTGCTGTCCACCGCTCCCAGCAGAAAACTCGCGTAGGAATTCCCCGTTTGGCCGCCCGCCGGGCCGGTGCTGACATTCGTTTCGCCACCGCCAAAATTGAAATTGCCGGCGACGCTATTGAGGATTTGTGGCTCGAAAATCTGGTAGCGATAATCGAAACCAAAGGTCAAGGCGTGCTTACCCTTGGTCCACAGCAGGTTATCGTTAAAACGGTAGCCGTTGTCGATGGTGTAGTTCTGCGTGGCATCTCCGGCGGCAGTGAATCCCGCGCCGATATTGATCTGCGGAAAACCGCTTGTTACTGGCGCCCCGGCGATTCCCAGTTTTGCGTCCCAATTCGTGGTCGGAAAATTCTTCAGCACCGTTCCCAGATTCACGCTGTTCGTGCGGTTGTAACCCAGGTTTACATGGTTCACCAAGTTGCTCGCCAGGATCCAATCCCAGCCCCCTCGGATAAAATGCGTGGTGAAATCCTGAAATCCGTTGGGATCGGCCGGGGTGGGGTATCCGACATAGGGCGGCGGCAGATTCTCGCGTTGTGAATAGGTAACGAAAACCTTGTGATTTTCGCCAAAATTCTGATCCAGGCGGCCGGTGATCGACGTGTTGTAGTTATTGGCGTGCGCCTGCACCGCGTAGTTATTGGTATTAATTCCCGACTGCGTCGGCCCAGGAATCAAATTCAGGATATTCTGAGAGACCTTGCTGATGCGCCCAACGGGAATCTGGTTCAGGTTTCCCAGATTGTCGACGAACGGCTGGGTCTTCCATGTGTTGTTGCTGGCGTCCACGCATGTCGGGCCCGTCGGATCGAAAATCTCTCCTTGATAAACGGGCTTTCCGGCAGCGGGAGAACTCGCGCAAGTGCCGGTGTTCGGAATTGTGCCGACCTGGATCGGAAGCCCATTTGCTCCCTTTGCGAGGAAGCTGGAGAGATCGGCGTAATTCAGATTGGTGCCACGCTCCGCGGCCGTCGGCACCGTGGCGGTCAGAACATTACTCTGCGGTTGCTTGTAGTCTTCCCAGGAAATGAAGAAAAACGTTTTGTTGCGCCCATTGTAAAGCTTGGGAATCCACACCGGCCCGCCAACGGTAAACCCATAGTCGTTCTGCTTGTCGATGGGACGTGTAAACGCCGCGGCAGAAAGGCCCTGCGAGATGGCGTGTCCGGCCTCCAGTTTGTTGTACCACGTATTCGCGTCCAAGATAGTATTCCGGAACACTTCATAAACATCTCCGTGGTAGTCGTTCGTTCCCCCCTTCGTGTTGAAAGATTCAAGGCCGCCGGTGGTGCGTCCGTATTGCGCCGGCATGGAAGAGGTGAACACCTTGAATTCACTCAGTGCTTCAATGGAAGGGGCGGTCTCGTCGAAAGTATTTCCGTTTTCCGAACGGTAGGTGCTCGCACCATCGAGGAGCACTTCACCGCCAAACGTCTGGCTGCCCGAAATATGATTCTCGAATCCGGTCGCAACTGCCCCGTTCCCAAATCCGCCGCCCCCCGAACCGGGTCCCGTGGTGCCTGGCAGCGTGTACACAAATGCCTCGGGGGATCGCAATCCCTTCATGCCGCTGCTCAAAGCCAGCGGCAGATCGAGCACTTCCTTTTGCGTGATGACTCCGCCGATGTCAGAAGTTTCGGTCTGCAAGGTCGGATTCGAGGCTTCGACGGTAACGTTTTGTTGGCTTCCGCCTATTTGCAACTGCAGATCGCGCGAGGTCACGTTATCGATGGAGACCACAATCCCCACAAAAGTGCCGGCCTTGAAACCCGCAGCGTTCACGACGACGGTATAGGTTCCCGGCGTGAGCTCTCCAAATCGATATTCGCCGGAGGACGTGGACATTGTCGTTCTCGCGGCGCCGGTCTCCGACTGGGTGGCGGTCACCTCGGCGTTGGGTACGCTGGCCCCGGATGGATCAAGGACTGTTCCGGACAAGGTGCCGCGATTGGACTGCGCGTGCGCGGAAAACAGGAATATGCCGCATACGAGCGACGGCAGCGCTCTCCTAACGAGCAAGTTGCAAAGTGATTTCACGTCCCCTCCTCAGACCATCCCTGGGCTTCTCGAAGACCCACTGTAACCGCTTACATTTCAAAGCAACACGAATGGCCCTTTCACCCGGCAATCCCGCTACCCGTCGTTACCGTCCTGTTGTCGATCCCGGCGTTCTTGCCGCTTCATTCTGTCCTGTAAATTCTTTTGTTGATTCGCGTCCGACTGCTGCTTCAGCTCTTCGAACTTCGCCAGCGCCAGCTTCGCATCGTCGTCTCTATGCAATCTTTTGTACACCCGGCTCAGCTGGTAATAGGTACGCTGCAGCGTATCCGGAGAAGGCCGCAATTCGATGGCGCGATTCAAGGTCAGGATTGCTTTGGCTTGCTCCCCGATCGCATCCTGTGCTCTTCCGAGGTAATAGTAAGCTTCTGCGAAGTTCGGTTCCTTGACCAGCACAGCTTCAAGTAGTGGAATTGCTTTGTCCGGATTGCCACGATCCACGCGCAGGCTGCCCAGCTTATACCGGGCAGCGACACTATTCGGATCTAGTTTCATTTCTGCCAGATATTCTGCCTCGGCATTCTCCGGTTGGCTGGCCGCGTAATACTGGTCGCCAAGTTCGAGATGGAGTCCTGTCTCGGCCGGAGCGAGCTGAATTGCTTCCTTGTATTCGGCAATGGCATCGACCTGTCGATCGGAAGTTGCGTACGCCTGCGCCAGCACTTCATGAACGCGCCAGGAGCCGGGATCGCTCTGGTACATTCTCTGATAGCTCGCCTGGGAAACCAGAAGGTGGGCCCTCCCACGATGGTAGAAAATATCGACGTCTGTGGGAGCAAGTTCTGCAGCCTGGTCGAGATAGTGGACTGCCGACTCCGGATCATTCGCCGCCAAATCCACCACGCCTAACCACATCAGGACGGATGCGTCTCGGGCGTTCAGTTTCAATTCGCGTTTCAGAGCTTCGCGAGCTTTTGCGTATTCGTCTAGTTTGTAATACGCAACACCAAGAAAAAGGTTCGCGCCCCTTAGAGAAGGGTTAAGCTTTAGCGCCGATTGCAATTCCAAGATTTCTTCTGGATACTTCTCTTCGCCGCGCAGCGCCAGCGCAATATCCAGCTTAATTTCTGCGACCTGCGGAGCCATTGCGGATGCTTCCGTGAAGTATTTCAGGGCTTCGGCAGACTGCCCAGCACGAAGCGAGTCTGCGCCCGCATGAAGGAGTTCCGCAAGTTTGTCGTTAGTTTGCGCAATACAAAAAGAGCTCCCAAGAAGACAAGAGCAAAGAGCAGCTACCGAGAGGCAGAGAAGGGAGGAGCTTCTGCATCGAGAAATGTAATCGATTACATCCATAAGCCAGAAAAACGTATACTCTCCTAATCCCCGCTTGTCAACAGCGTCTTTCTTTAGGCGATTGCTCTACTTCTCTCAGGCCGGCTCAATTCGGCGGACCTGGCCCCGCGCCAAATAGTTCCTGTGCTTTCGCAAACTCCGCCTGTGCTTCACCTGACAATCCCAATTGCCGGCAAGCTCGACCCAATTGAAAGTGTGCGCTCGCACTTCTGGGATCCAGTGTCAAAGCGTTTTCCAGCTGTTCCTTCGCGCTCTTATAACGGCCGAGATGCATGTACACCTGACCGAGACGTTCGTAAAGCAGCGCACTTTGTGGATTTATTTTTATACCTTCGAGAAGCGGCTCGGTGGCTTGTTCGCTACTGCCTTGCCGATCATAGAGCATGGCTAAGTCTAGATAAGGGAGCTCGCTCTCATGTCCCGATTCTTTCTGCCACGCGATCGCATTCCTATATGCATGAATCGCCTCTTCCTTTCGGTTTTCTGAGTCGAGAATCAGACCGAGATAGTCTTCGGCTTTGGCGTCATGTGCCCTGAGGGTGAGCACTCTTTCGAACGCTGGCTTCGCTTCCCTGAAGCGTCCGTCCGTAAAATAAGCCCGCCCTAGGTAATACCAGCATTCGTGGTTCGACGGCTCCATCTCCGTGCACTTCTCAAGCCATCTCGTTGCATCCAACATGTCATTTAACAATACGTAGTCCAGCGCGACGATTTTCAAATCGTCGCCGTGCGGTGTTTCGATTTTGGCTGCGCTAGTATAGAGTTCCAGCGATTCCTTGGGTTTGTTTTCGCGATGGAGCACAAATCCCAAAAATGCGAGACCGTCCGCCGAGTTGGGGTGCCGCTCCAGATAGGAGCGTAGAACCTCTTCCGATGCTCCCAAGTCGCCAAGATTTGCCAGCGACTTACCCTTGTAAAGCAACGCGTCCGTCGCTCCCGGTGATTCCACCTCGGCCTGCGCAAACAAATCAGCAGACCTGCGGTATTCCCTCGCTCTAAAAGCAGCCACCCCCCGCGCATAGGCATCTCCCTGTGCTTCCCCCACCCCACTCCCCGCTGAGAGAAGGAGCGCGAGCGAAAGCAATGAAAGGCAGCGGCGCGGTGACAGAATCCTGTTCATTTTGCGCCTCGATTGGAGGGAGCGGCAGTCCGAGGCTCGTCTATCTTCAGCATTTGGTCGGCTGCCACATTCTCCAACATCTGCGCAAGGCCGCTAGGCCAGTGGATTTCAATGCGCAGGGCCTTATCGTTCGCGCCCAAACCAAAGTGGGCACGCTTGTCGCTCGCGGAGAGATAACTGCCGGAGGTTGTGACGGTTACCCACTGCGGACCAGTCGCTGTAGTCACTTTGATGACCGCGCCAATCCCATCCCGATTGCTTCGATGTCCAACCAGTTCCAAAGATAGCCAATGTTGTTTAGGCTCGGTTTCATTGCGCAGAATATAGATCGGTCCCTCATTGTTCGTCACGACGACATCCAGCCGCCCATCGTTGTCGATGTCGCCCATGGCCAAACCTCTGGCAACCCAGCGTTGCTCGAAAACGGGCCCGGATCTTGCGGAAACGTCCACGAATCCATGTCCCGTGTTCCGCGCCAGGAGCAAAGGTTCTCGATACCGAAGCGTCGGAAAATTCAATTCAATAGTGTCTAAGTCGTGGCCCTGTGCAAACAACAAATCCTTCCAACCGTCATTGTCAAAATCCAAAAACCGAACTCCCCATCCCGAGTGCGTCAATGTCATCCGGCTTATCCCGGAAGATATACTTGCATAGGAAAACGTTCCGTCCCCGTTATTCTCGTACAGCGCATAATTCTGATTAGCAAGATCGGTCACAACGATGTCGGGAAGCCCGTCATTGTTGTAGTCCGCAAAATCCACTCCCATGCCGGCGTAGGTGCGGCCGTCCCCGTCTACAGCCACCCCCGCCGGCAATCCAACCTCTTCAAACGTTCCGTCTCCACGGTTACGGTACAAAAACTCCACCATCGAATCGTTTGCGATGAAGAGATCGACATGTCCATCTCGATCGTAATCTGCAATCGCTACGCCCAAACCTTTCCCGGGTTTTGACAGCCCCATCTTTTGAGATATCTCGGTGAAGTGTCCCTTCCCGTCGTTGTGATAAACAAGAGGCGAGATCGGTTTGAAAATATCGGGGTGACAGTAAGCACGGTGTCCCTCTTTGTGTTCTCCGCACCAAATATCGTCAAAATCCCACTGCAGATAACGTACAACCACCAGATCCAGCAAACCGTCCCCATCCAAATCCACCCACGCCGCGCTAGTCGACCAACCGCTCCCGCCAACTCCCGCCTTCTCCGTGACATCCGTGAAAGTTCCATCGCCATTGTTGTGGTAGAGCTTGTTGCCGCCATACGCGGTTACGTACAGATCTTCATAGCCGTCGTTGTCGTAATCCCCGACGGCCACACCCATTCCATATCCCGCGCCTTGCAGCCCGGCTTTCTCCGTCACATCCTCAAATGTTCCATCGGTTTTTTGATGATAGAGACGATTCCAATATTCAGGACCGGCTTTTTGCGGGATTGTGCCTTGCGGGGTTGGATCCGCCAGCGGCGCTCCATTCACGACAAATAAATCGAGTCGCCCGTCGTTGTCGTAGTCGAATAAAGCAACGCCTGGCCCCATTGTTTCTAGCAGATACTTCCGCGTTCCATGAGATGCCATGTATCGGAACTGCACTCCACTCCGCGCCGTAATATCAGCGAACTTTCCGTGCTGGTTGGCGGTTGAACGCTCCGTTTTTTGAGCACTATTGTCGGGCGGTTTCGCAGGTGTTTGCGACCGACACATTTGGGTTCCGGCAATGAGCAGCAGCGGAAGCACCAGAAATGCCTCCCTTGCGCCCCTACAGCATTTCCAGACCGCATCGTTCTGTGCAGGCCTTTTCATCGCTCCAATCTCCGACTCACGATCAAGGGAGTTTTTCCTGTACTCCTTTCCCTTCCACGACTATGAAGATGCGGTCTACTCGAGGAACGGTTAGCTCCTCCTTGGTTCCGTCGGGCCAGTAAATTTCGATCTCCTCGATTTTTGTCGCGCTGCCGAGCCCAAAATGAGGCCGCGGGTCTGAACTCGATCCATAGCTTCCACCGCTGAAGACGTCTGCACGCTGCCGAAATCCACCAGCGGTTACGAATACCTTCGCTCCAATGGCGTCCCGAGGGCTTTTCGCGCCGCCCACCAATTTGAAAGCAATCCAATGATTTTCGTTCTTGACCACGTTGCGTAGAAGCGACGGCGTTGTATCGATATTGTTCATCACTACATCGATATGTCCGTCGTTGAAAAGATCGCCGAACGCCGCCCCTCGGGCTGGCACCACCACCGCAAGTCCGCTACCCGCTGCTGGAGGCACTTCCTGAAATTTTTTGCCATCGAGATTTCGGAACAGCAACGGACGTTGCGCCCAAGTGGTACCCCAATCTTCTTTGTCTACGGCGGGATACACGTGGCCATTTGCAAAAAAAATGTCCAGCAGCCCGTCGTTGTCGAAATCGAGGAATCCCGTTCCCCATCCCAGGAATGGAATCGTCGTTTCGGCGATCCCGGCTTGGAAACTTACGTCGGAAAAACTCGCGTCGCCGTCATTCCTGTAAAGCGTGTTGTAGTCGTCAGAGAAGTTTGTTACCACTAAATCCACTCTTCCGTCTCGGTTGTAATCACCGACTCCGATCCCCATCGAGGCCTGTTCGCGGCCGGCGTCGTTTAACGCAAACCCGGAGAGATAGCTGATATCCTCAAATGTTCCATCGCGCTTATTGCGATACAGATACTTGGGGACCGAATCGTTGGCGACCACCAGATCCACCCAGCCGTCGTCATCCACGTCGACGAATGCGGATGCAAATCCGTAGTAGTTCTTGGGGTCGGAAACTCCCGCCTTGACACTCACGTCGGTGAAGGTTCCGTCCCCATTGTTGTGGAAGAGATGGTCGCTTTCTCCTGGCAGACCGCGCGGGCCACACATCACGTTTGCTCCGCGAAACTGGCAAAGGGCTGCCGGAAGTCCGTTCTTACCGGCTGCGGGCGGATTGTTTGCATCGAACTTTACATAGCCCGGCACGAACAAATCCAGCAAACCGTCGCGATCATAATCACCCCAGGTCGGCCCGGTGGACCATCCGCCGAGCGTAACCCCTGCTTTTTCGGCAACGTCTGTAAAGGTTCCATCGTGGTTGTTATGGTACAGTCGGTTCTTGCCGTAGTTCGCTACATAAATGTCTGGCCATCCGTCGTTGTCGTAATCACCGACGGCGACGCCAAAACCCCAGCGTTCATTGGCCACGCCTGCTTTATCCGTCACGTCCGTGAACGTTCCATCGTGATTGTTGTGAAGCAGCATGGCGCGCGGCGCAGGCTCCTGCCCTTTCAATGCTTTGAATGTCGAGCCATTCAAGAGAAAAATATCCATCCAGCCGTCGTTGTCGTAGTCGAGAAACGCTACGCCCGAACCGGGAGTTTCGATGATGCTGGTCTTTTCGTAGGAACCGGACCGGTGGTGAAACTTATCGAGTCCGGCGCGATGTGTGACGTCAGCGAACACGACTGAGGCGCCGTCCACAAAGCCGCCAGCCGTAATCGGGCGGGAAAGAGCGTCCTTCACTGGCGCATGTACTCCCCCCGTACTAGCGCCACCATTCATGCCCGACTGCGGTTCCGGTGCTGGCCTGTTTTCTGGGGGTAGCTCTTGACCAAGACACACCGAACCAGATAGGAGCGAAAAGCACACGTAGGAGACCAAAAATCTATGGCGAATCTGGCGCTTCACTGTAATCGTTTTCATTTCCGTTTCAGCGTACACACCACCGTTCAATTCTCCAAGAAGTCCTTTCCGCGTACCCCAACATCAAATTTCCACTTAATAGTAACTCGGGCCTCGTATAGCCGCCGATACTAGTTCGGAATAGTCGGAAGAGAAAAGATCGGGCAGCGTGCGTTCCAGGGCTCCTTCCAATCGCCAAAGAGCCTTCCGCTGTGCAAACGCACGCGCTTCAACCAAAAGCGCACGGCCGCGATGTCGTTCGGATTGCTCCTACGCCACGCTTCATAAGATTCTGTCAACAAACGGAAACGAGGAAACTCAATAGTTCTCTTTTTCGCAAGGCGCGTCTATTCCTGTGCGGTCCCGAAGATACAAACCTTTGCCCCGAGAATTCCACTAGCCTGGTAAAGGTAAATCCGCAAACCGGAAACGCGCCAGCTGCGCATGTCATTGCCGACTTTCGGCCTATTTAGCGGATCAGCTTGCGGCAGGCGGCTACGCGGTCCGTCAGTTTCTTGGCCAGGTGGTCGATAAGTGGATGGTCGAGCCCTTCTTTTTTTGTGCGCTTCCTCACTTCTGGAATATTTTCGAGGATGACGTCCGCGATTTCGACGATGCGAGATGTCACCGCGTCGGGATCGACACCGACACCCTGGGCGAGTTTTTGCCACTGATATTTGCCGATATTCCTCAAGCGGTATTCATTTCCGATTTTCATCGGAGAGCGGGCCTTCTGAATGTCGATATCGGGGTAGGGCAGGATGCTCACGATATCGTAAAGGGGAGCAAGGCGAACCTGCCCAGCCGAGGCAATCAGCAAGGCGTAATTCTTCGCATGGGCGTCTGTTCCGGCGATGAACCAGTTGTAGTAGACGGCGTCGAGAAAGGTACCAGTGTCTTCACGCGGTTTCGAGGAAAAGGTTTTTAATAAATCGACGATGTCCCGGACGCCGGGACCGCCGTCGCTTTGATACTTGCGGGTCGGCTGGATGCTTAGAGCCTGGCATGTATCCTCCTGATGGACGCGCTGCCAGACATTCCTGGCATGGACCCGGTCGTAGCGTTCGATGACAATGGCGATCTCATCCTTGAAGCGCATGACTTCCGAATTTGCGACCGGGAGCCCGATTGCGCGTCCCAGCTCAAGGCAAAAATGCTCATTTTCCGCGTGCCCGTCGAAATGAGCCGTCGGCGGTTTAAGGATGTGCGTGGTCGGCGTGCGGCCGGAAGGAATGCCCCACCGGCCTTCCTCAAGGAGCAGTGCTGTTTTTGGCTGCGCGCCGGCGAGGCTGAACTGGCCGGTGTCGCGAGGATTGCGCCACGCGGCGTGGTCCTCCCGCAAGGAACGAAGGCGCTGCGCGATGTCGCCCGGCGTCAGCCATTCGATTTCCGGAGGCTGCTTTCCCAGGATGGCGTCGAGACGGTCGGGCCGCACGAACTGCACCGCGCCCGCGCAGTCCTCACCGACGCCCGCGATAAGGCCGAAGGCGTTGCGGGACGAGACCTGAAACTTCTTGCCCCATTGATCGAGGACCTTTTCGTTGTCCGGCAGCAATCCCCATAGAAACGGGTCGGTTTTTGAATTCCCGTGCTCACCAAGGGTGAGGGGCATCGAAAGGGAGAGGGGGTAGGCGTCGGCGGCGTTTCGCCACTTTTCATCGTAGACGAAAGAGACGCGCCCTTTCATGTCGCGGAAGAAACGCCCCATCTCGCGACGGTCAAGGATAGCGATTAGTTCCTTGATCTTCATTTGCGCCTCTTCCGGGCCGCGTCGACTATCGAATCGAGAATGACGGGTTGCGCCAAACTCGTGCCTTTTGTCGGTTTGTCCACGATGAGAACGATGCCGAGGGCATCCGCGGTGCGCAGCACGAGGCCGATCTCGAGCCGCGGTTTGCCCTGCTCGGCATCGACAATCCATTGCCGGCTCACGCCGACTTTCTCAGCCAGGGTCTTCTGATCAAGACGCAGGGCTTTTCTGCGCTCGCGGATAAGAGCCCCCAGATCGATCGGTGTACGAATACGCATTTATCACCCCTGTTCCAAATGTCAGCGAACGATGACATTATACCAATGTCAGCGAACGGCGACAAGAGGGAAAGTCGGCGAGTGGCGACATCTCGCAGTGTCAGCGAACGGCGACATGTGTCTCGAACCACATCGGTCTGCGGCGCAGCCTCGGCACAGCTCGACGACACTGCTTCCCACCATTGAATTTGCATAGGGCCCGCGTCCGCCGCGCGGGTGGCTTCCTACAAGTCGTTGTATCGAAAGCGCGCCCGCACACCGTGTTCGTGCAGGCGCCTTGCCCCATCGCGCTTCCGATACAACCCTAAGACTTCTCGGGACTTAGTCACTACCATGAGTTGTGCGGAGGAACCGTGCGCCGTAGCGCCTTGATTATCCTGCGATTTTAAGCGAGATGTGTTTTGAAGAAGACGAGCGAACGCTCCCAAGCGAGCTTTGCGGCGGCTGCCTTGTACGAGTCCTCCCGGTTATAGGCGAAGAAGCCGTGACCTGCATCGTAGCGGTAGATTTCTGTTTCTGTGCTTCGTTTCTTTAGCTCATGCTCGAACTGCTCGACATCCGAGAGGGGTATGGTATGCCCTGGTCGAGTTTGCCATAATGCCCTTGGACAGGAACCCGAATTTGATTGACGGCTTCAAGGGGAGTTCTTCGATCCGGGATTTTCAGCGCCACTGGTGCGTAGAAAGCCACTACCACCAGGTTCCTTTTCGTCAGCGCAGCACTTAGAAGTGCACTCGTTCCCCCGCCACAGAAGCCGAGCAATCCGGTCACGCCCGGGCGTATGAAGTCCTGGGTCTCCAGATACTTGATTCCTGCTTCCACGTCCTGCCATACGCGCTCATCACGGTAGAATTTTCTAACGAGTTCCTGTGTTGTTTCCCACGGAACGCGGTCAGCCTCGTCGTAATTACTTACTTTTGGGAAGAAATGGAAGACGTTGACCGCGAGGGCCCATATCCAGCTTGGGCAAGCATGGCAACCGCTTCAGGAATGTAAGGCTCGAGTATCCAGCTCCCTGGGATAACAATAACGGGACGAAATTTTCCTTCCCGCTTCGGTCTGGCGAGATAACCGTCAATCTGGTCGTTCCCGCTAGCGAACTCAACTCTTTCGTGGGCGATCCCTGGGTCGGAGAGCGCGCGTGCTTGATCCTGCAGTGCGCTTATTGGGGAGCCGAACGCGGTGGCTGCGGTAGCGGCGGCGATACCGCAAGTGAAGCATCTCCGTGAAATCTCCTTCCCTTGATCTCCAGAGTTCATCTTCAGGGCCGGCCGCCCAGACCCAAATCGTTTATTCCTAATAACCACATGCGGGAGAGCATACCACTGCCGCAATTAACGACGAACATCGAAATGTCTTGGTTTTGATCACTCTGCGTTGACACAGATTCGAGTTTTTACCAGACGGGCGCTGCCGGATAATCCTGGCTAGATTAACAGGATGCTGAAAAAGCCAGGAATATTGTAACGAAGAGGCGTGTAGTGCGTCTCATTGGACATGCGAGGAAACGATCAACAGCAAGGATATGTTTTTAGCTACATTTCCCCGGAGCAGCGGGTACGCAAAGGTCATCCGTTGCGGCCGATCCGCACGATGGTAAACGAGTTACTCAAGGAACTCTCACCGGAAAATGAGTGGCAGAAAAAGGGCGGCCTACTGAACCAGGAAGCTCGGCGAGGTGTGAGGGCCGAGAGCATCCGGGCAGGCACGGCAGAGCACGGAAAGATCAGATGTCGTCCAAGCGTCGCTCTAGGCTTCGAGAATGGGAGCCTCGATCCGAGGGGCGCCGCCATTGCAGTACCTAGGGTTGTTGCAAGGCGTTGGTGCTCGCGCGGTTCGCAATGGCATCAGCTTGGACCAGTTTTCGTTAGAAGAAGTTCGTAATAGATCAGCGGGGTTTTGCGATAGGAGACATGGGCCACTTCGGCAAAGCCGCAGCGCTGATAAAAGGGCCCGCCTCCGGCCTTGGCATCATACGCGTCGAGGCGAATGGCATCCGCCGGCCACGCCCTAGCGATGCGTGCGGCTTCTTCGAGGCATCGTTGGCCAATCCCCCGGCGTTGCCTTGTCGGTGCGACGGCCATCGCCAGCAAGTACACGGGCCTCTCACACTTCGTGAAGTGACTAGTGTCGATTGCCCAAGGTTTTTTGGTGGCAAGACGGAGCGTCGCGACAATCGCGGCGCCTTCCGTCGCCACCAAGACTTTAGAATGGCGCATCGCATATAGAACTCCTTTTTCGGACGTGTGCGACGACCACGGGCCCTCGCGGTAATGGCTCGTTAGATGATCAGCGACCGCCGTGTGCAGCGCGGCCAGTTCTGCGGCGTCTTCGGGGACGCCAAGTCGAAAGCGAAAATGCTTCGTGGCCGACGACTGTCGCTTCGTCAATGGGAACCTCGCGTTTCGCAAGATTGGGTGGAGGATCTCGCCGATTCATGAGCGGCGAGCCCCCGTCCTGTTTCGGGCTTTCGCCTTCAGGCGTTCATTAGGCCTTCGAGGTATTCCGCCACGAGCTCGCAAGGCTTGCGATTAAATGCTTTCAGAGCAAACCGCGCCCAATCTGCCGGCGTGCTCTGGTGCTCTCGATCTGAAGCGTGAAGGTCGGCGCCTTTGGCGACCAACAGTTTAGCTATGGAAAGATTGCCGTTCCATGCAGCGGCGTGCAGCAACGTGTGCTGCGCTCCTGCGGGAAATCTCGCATTCACGTCCGTTCCAGCGGATAAAAACTTGCGTACCTGTGTCAGTCGGCCCTGTTCGATGGCTTGAAAAATATCCAGGGCAGGCTTGACACCAAGTGAGTCCGCCAGTCGCATCAGACCGGCGGAGGGCTGCTGGGTATCAGCCCAACACTGCGGCGCAGTCTTGCCATACTTGTCCTTTGCTTCGATCTTCACGCCATGTGAGAGCAACAGACGCGCCGATTTCGCCGTGCGGGAAAAATGAAGAGGCGTGGCGTTGTTCGGGAATGGCCGATCCAATACGGCAGGTTCTTTCAGCAGTGCTGCGACGCGACGATCTTCACCGAGCATAAGTGCGGCAATGAGGTCGATTGTGGCGCCTCGCCGGATCAGTTCATCGCGCTTCTCGCTGCGTTTCGAATGGATGGCGATCATCAGCGGCGACCATCCGTCGTAGTGTTGATTGTTGCCGTCAACGTTTGCCCCAGCGTTTAGCAACAGTTCGAATGCATGGGCATTGTCCGACTCAATTGCTACATGAAGTAATTGCGGGCGCCCGCCCCACCGTGGGTGTGGACCCGTCTGATTTATGACACCCGGCGTGGCTGCCAAAGGATCAGCTAATGTTTGGTCGTCGCGGGTCGTAATGGCTTTCATCACGTCGTTGAACGCGGCGGAGGAAGCCTCAATTTCCGGGGTTGTGTTAAACGGAGCGGCCTGGCGCTCCAATGCCTCGACGTGCGCTTTGAGTTTCCGCCAACTCGGAAATCCGTATTTCCGAGCCAAGGCGAGTTGCGCCGCGGCAAGGGACGCGGCCTGACCCTGTTTGCGCAAGGCAGCGACCTGTTGTTTGGCTAATTTCTTGAGATATTCTATGCTTGGACGAGCGGGCAGAGCGTTTGCTCTGGTCATGAAGCACCTTCTTTCAAATTTGCCGGTCGTCCGCATTTTCCGACAGAAAGAAGGCAAAAGAATCTAGAAGCAGCAGGCAGGTTCAACCCTTTACGCGGACCGTAGGCCGCCTAGTCGGCCTACGGCAGTCTAACCGAATCGTCAAAGACTATGCAACGGTACTCTGTTCGTTCCTCAAGCCTCCCACGGCGTCGCCGGCCTTCGTTGCGGGAGTGGCCAGGGGGATGCAAGACGTGCTCTAATGGCTCAACCGTCGGCGAGCGGATCAGCCGAAAACCTATTCCACTGAACATGTGGGATGTCTTCGGACCGTACAATAAAAAGAATGGTCGGGGCGAAAGGATTTGAACCTTCGACCTCCTGGTCCCGAACCAGGCGCGCTAGCCAGGCTGCGCTACGCCCCGACGATATGGCCGAGCGGCGGTTTGCTCGACCGGGGCTCCCAGAATAACACAGCAGCGCGGGGCGGCGCACCAGGGTTCGCGGGGGAGACGTGCCGTGGATAAATTGCGACGGAGCAGAGAAGTTTTGTGTTGCGTGAAAACCGAACCGCCTTTGCTGGTGCGACGCGGCGGACACGGAAGTAGCGGCGGAGGTTAGTGAACCCTGCGCGGCTTACCAATGGAAACGCCGGGGAGTGGGTACTCCCCGGCGGTGGGATGGGTTTTGCGGATTTAGAATTCGTAGCGCAGTGCGAACTGCATTACGCGCGGGTTGGTGTTCAGGCGCGAATAGTTTCCGAAGTTGGAACCAGAGCTGTCGATGGAGTCGTCGATACTCTGAACATCGAAACCGACGTGGTTCGTGATGTTGAAAACTTCCCAGCGGAACTGCAGGCTATGGTGTTCGGAGTAAGGCATAATCCAGCGCTTGGACAAGCCCATGTCAACGCCGAAGAAGCCCGGGCCTCGAAGATTATTGCGCTGGCCAGCCTGACCGGGGAGAGGTTCGACGAAATTGTTTTGCGCGGCCGAGCCAGCTCCGAAAGCATTTACGATCGTGGGATCGGACGCGCTCTTGAAGATTCCCGTGGTAACGGGAGCGGTCTGGTACGCGTTGCCGGAAAGATCCCAGTCCGTGGGCCATTGGGCTCCGTTAAAGACGCTGAATGGAAAGCCGCTGGTCAGACGGAACAAACCGGAAAGTTGCCAGCCACCGATGAACGCATCGGCGAACCGGTTCACAGAACCGCCGAATTTCTTTCCCCTACCGAAGGGAAGTTCGGCAACCCAGTCGGCGGTGAACTGATGGGTGGCATCAAAGTCAGAAACACCGCGGAATTGGTTGGGATCCCAAGCGTTAATGATCTGCGAACCGGTGCCGCCGATGGTGCCAACTCTTTCGGCATCCGAGGCGAGGTCAATGGACTTGGAAAATGTGTAGTTGAAGTCTAATTGCAGGCCATGGGTCATCTTGTGTTGCAAAGAGACTTGCAAGGCGTTGTAGTTGGAGCGTCCCATGGATTTCCACATATAAGCAGTAGCAAATTGCTGGTTGTAGAAAGTGTATTGGCCGGTCGCCGGAAGATAGGAATTACCAGAAGTCCCGGGAATTCCGAAGAAATCCAAGTCCAAAAGGCCAGTCGTTTCATTGAGGTTGCTACCGCAGAACAAGTCAAAGGCCGCCAAGACAGGATTGGTGGTGGTGGTCGGACCGACGGCGGGAGACGGGGGTTGGCATCCACCGGAGCTACCGAGGGCATACTGGTCGCCGGCAGCGACTGGAGACAGTATATCTTGCCAATACTTGACGACGTTCGCAGGAAGCAAAGAATTGTTAAAAGTAAGGTCGTTGACGCCCTTCCCGCCTTGCTGGGCAGTGCGATAAAGTTTGGCGAGAGCTGCGACGGCGGTGAAATAGCTAACGCCGGAGGCTTTATCGGTAAAGTTAAGCGGGGTGGCGACATCCAACTGCGAGAGGAGCCGTCTACCGAGACGTCCAACATAGGCAGCTTCCAGAACGAATCCGCCCTTTAACTCGCGAGAAACGGAAAAGTCGATGGTGAAAGCGTAGGGGGTCTTGAGATCGTGGTCGATGGTGGAGCCAATCGAAAAGGTACCGGTAGGATAAACCTGCGGGAAGGTGGCCGGGGGAGCCGGCAGGAAAATGACCTGTCCCGTTTGATCGGTCGTCGGAACGGTATGTATGTCCGTCAAGCGCGCCGAGGTGGCAACAGTTTCAAAACCGGCAGGGTTGGTGAGTTCCGTTGAAAGGCCGAAGGAGCCGAATTGGCTGAAGTCGTCGGCGATACCCTGCCCAAAGCGGTCATAAACCATGCTGAAGCCACCACGAATGGCGGTTTTACCTTCTCCGAAAACACTGCCCAAGAGTCCGCCATCCTGGCGAGGAGCCCAAGCGAACGCAATGCGTGGGCCGAAATCCTTGGGATCCCAGTTGTAGTAACCGGAGGTGCCGTTGGCCGGACCGGCCCAGTTAAAACCGACCAAGGGGTCGTTGCTCGAAGGAATGCCGTTGAGGCCTTCAAGCCCGCGATTTTGGAACCACTTCTCGATATCGACGGTGGGAGAAACCTGGAGCTTGTTGGTTTCCCAAGGAGGAGAATAGAGGTTGTAGCGAAGACCCAAGGTTAAGGTGAAGGTTGGTTTAATCTTCCAAACGTCCTGGGCATAGAACTCGTAGCCATCGATGGCGAACCTGCGATTGAGGGGCGTGCCTTGAGCGAGCGCGGTGCCGTCGCGGGTGAAGTTATAACGAGCGTCGGCCTCGGTAACCATGCCGAGAAGTGTAGTGATGGGGTAATCGTAGGAGTTAGCGAAACCGGGATCGACGGCGGGAAGGCAGGAAGTCGGACCCGTCGGACAATAATTCGGCGGGTTCAATGGCGAACCGGATTTTCCCGCATAGCCGGATGTATCCGTCCACGAAGCGTTGGCGCTGCCGTCGCTGAAAGATGTGGAGGTGCCCTGACTCGTAGTGCGGATGATGGCAATCTGGGTGCCGAATTGCAAGGTGTGTTTGCCGTGAATCCACGAGACGTCGTCGGCATAGTTGTTAATAGGCCGCTGAAAATTGTAAGTACGAGTGACGGCGCCGGTTTGGTCATTCAGGCCGCGGAAAAAGATCCAGGTTTGGTCGGAATTGCCGATATCGCCGAGGCTTTGCCGGATAAAGCCGTAGCGAAAACTGTTGAGCCAATTTGCGGTAATGACCGCGTTATAATTAACAACAATACCTTTGCTGTAGTTAACGAAATCGTGCTCTGGAGCCTGACCTGGCAGATAGGGTTGCAGCGCGTTATTATCGTTATTCAACGCACCCATTACGGAGATGTGCTGCTTGCCGTCTTGGGTGATGTTGTAATCCAACTTGGCAATGTAGACTTGCTGCCTTTCGGCAATAGGAGCGCTGAAGTTAAAACCGACGTAGTTGAGTCCGTCACCGACAGCGTTGGTGTTGGAAACTGGATAGCTCTGGAGATATTTCAAGACTGCGGAATTCGCGCCCAAGCCTAATGGATCAATGCCTGCTAACTGTTGGTAGGACATTGCGTAGTTGCCCGGCGCGGCGGTGTAGGAAGCTTGGCTGACACCGGTGGCGGTGTTGCCGGGGCAAACCTGGACGGCAGTTTCAATTATGTTTCCGTTGGCGTCGAGAATCGGGGCACACTGATACTGCAACACGCCGTCGCGCAGGGCTTGGGAAGGAACGGTGGCGGTCTGGCTAGCAGCTTCGGCGCGTCGTGTGGCTTCCACGTTCATAAACAGGAAGAGTCGGTCTTTTTTGATGGGACCGCCGACGGATCCGCCGAAAATATTGCGAATCAGCTTGTTGGCTTTGTTGCACTGACCCTCGGTGAGGGGAATATTGTTGGCGAGGCAGTTGTCGATTTCCGCGCCCTTCACAAAATAATCGTTGGCGCTGGTTAGGGTGTTGCGATTGTATTCATAAGCCGAGCCGTGAAAATTATTGGTGCCGCTTTTGGTGACTAACGCAACCTGGGCGCCTGAGGCAGTGCCTTCGTCGGAGTTGTAGTTCGAGGTGGTGACGCGAAACTCCTGAACGGAATCGAGCGTAACGGGCAACACCGAGGTAAAGGCTGCGCCACCGATGTCGTTCACGGCAATGCCGTCGACGGTGACATTGCTTTCGTCGCTGCGCGCGCCGTTGACAGCGCCTTTGCGCGTGTCGAAGTCGGGAATGTCGGTGCGGCTGTTGGGATAAGCGACGCCTGGCTGCAAGCTGAGGAGTTCGGCAACGTTGCGCCCTTCGAGAGGAAGCTGCTTGACCTGATTTTCGTTGAAGGCGTTGCCGAGAGAAGCGTCGGTAGTGTTGAGGGTCTGGAGCTGGGCAGAGACCTCGACGGTCTGCACTTCGGAACCAACTTGCAAGGTTATATCTTGTGTTGCGGGGGAGTTAATCAGCAGCTGCAACTTATCTTGCTGGTATTTGTGGAAGCCGACTTTTTGAACGAGAAGAGTATAAGTATCGGGTGGCAGGGAAAGAAATTCGTAGCCGCCGGACGGGCCGGTGACCGTCGTGCGAGCCACGCCGGAATGTATGTCGGACAGTGTGATGTCCGCGCCGGAAATGGCAGCGCCCGACTTGTCGAGCACGGTTCCCCGCAGTGAAGTGGTGCCGATTTGGGCGGATGCAAACGATGCAGTGCCTAAAATGACGAGCAATGAGAGGAGAAGATTGCGTACGAAGGCGAAGCGATTCATGGGAGAGTCCTTTCGCGCACCGTTACCAAAGTTAAATTTTCAAAGCACGAATGAAGGATGGGCGGGAGGTCGCGGAAAGGCCGAAAGCAAAAGCGGCCGATGACGGCGAGAAAGAGAACAGTCCCCTGGCATAAAGACATCCACCACTCGTGACATTGCTTGCTGTTGGAAACGTTTTAAGACAGAAGGGTGGGGTGTGTCAAGGAATGTTGTGTGATGCAATGGATGAAGAATTGTGATGATAGTGCAAAGGGCTGGTGGCGGGTGGATTCGTGAAGAGACGAACGGGAAAAACAGGTTCCCCGCTGCGCTCGGAACGACACGTTTTCTGTTGCGCTGAATGCAAAGCAAGGTTGCAAATGCGCCGACCGGGAGATCGGGGTCCTAGGGGCCAGGATAAGAAAGAGAGATCCTTCGCTGTGCTCTGGATGAGGCGGACCGAGGTTAAAGGTGGAGGAGGCGGGCCTCGGTGATGGCGGGGATGGCGCGGATGGGGTCGAGGATCGCGGGGGAGACTTGGCCGTCGACGCGGACGAGGGAGACGGCATGGGCACCTTGGTGGGCGGCGCTGCGGCCGAGCGTGAAGGTGGCGATGTTGACGCCGAGCTGGCCGAGAGTAGAACCGACTTGGCCGATTACGCCCGGTTTGTCTTCGTTGCGGAGGTAGAGGATGGTGCCTTCAAGCTGCGCTTCGAGCGGGATCCCTTGAATGTTGAGAACGCGTGGGGAGCCATCGTGGAGGACCGTGCCTTCGGCGGTGAAACCCTCTTGCGGGAATGCGACGGAGGATTCGGAACCGGATGAAGACTTAAAGGGCGTCGCAACGAGTGGAGCTGCGGCGCCTTGACGTGACTCTGTGACGGCTTGATGTGGATCCGAAGAAGGCAAGGCGGAGACTTCAAGAGTGTTGGGGAAGCCGTGTTCGCGCTTACGGGTTTCCTCCTCGACTCGGAGGCCGCGGGCGGCAGCAACGGCGGGCGCGTTGACGACATTTACTTTTTCGTCGAGGACGGCGTTGAGAACGCCGGCGAGGACGGCGCTGCGGAGCAGGTGCGTACCGACTTCGGCGACTTCGCCAGCGTAGCGGATGCGAATGCGCGCGGGGCGGAAGGCGGCGGCTTGCGATACGAGCGAGCCGAGGCGTTCGGCGAGGGCGAGGTAGGGGCGGACGCGGCGGTACTGGTCGGCACTGAGGGCGGGGAGATTGACGGCGTTGCGGATGATGCCTTCGACGAGATAGTCCTTAATTTGCACGGCGACCTGCGTGCCGAGCTCTTCCTGGGCTTCGGCGGTGGAACCGGCGACGTGCGGGGTGGTGATGACGTTGGGAAGACCGATAAGCGGGCAATTCTTGGGAGGCTCCTCGGCGAAGACGTCGAGAGCGGCGCCGGCGACGTGGCCCTCTTTGATGGCGGCGGCGAGGTCGGCTTCGTTGATCAGTTCGCCGCGGGCAGCGTTGATGATGCGAACCCCTTTTTTCATCTTGGCGATGGATTTCGCGTTGATCATGTTTTGCGTTTGCGGGACGACGGCGGTGTGGAGGGAGATGAAATCGGACTCGGCCAGGAGCTGCTCAAGGGAGACGAGGTCGACGGAGAGTTCGCGGGCGGCGGCTTCGCTGATGAAGGGATCGAATGCGAGGACGCGCATATCAAAGGCTTCGGCGCGGAGGGCAACTTCGCTGCCGATGCGACCGAGGCCGATGAGGCCGAGAGTCTTGCCGCGGACTTCGGCGCCGGAGGAGGATTTCTCCCAGCGGCCTTCGCGCATGGAGGCGTCGAACTTGGGGAGTTGACGAACGAGGGCGAGGAGGAGTGCGAAAGTGTGCTCGGCGACGCTGACGGAGCTGCCGCCAGGAGTGCTCATGACGAGGACGCCGCGTTTCGTGGCGGCTTCGAGGTCGATGTTGTCGACGCCAACGCCGGCGCGGCCGACGGCGCGGAGGTGGGGAGCTTTGTCGAGGAGGTCGGCGGTGACTTTGGTGGCGCTCCGGACGATGAGGGCGTCGGCGGTAGGGAGTTCGGCGAGGAGCGTGTCTTTGTTGGTGAGGACGATTTGCCAGTTGGGCTGATCCCTGAGGAGCTGGATGCCGCGGTCGCTGATCTTGTCGGCTACGATGACTTTCATTGATTCGGTGGCCTCGATGGAAAATTCTGCGCCGATGGACGATGCGTAGTAATTTTGCTGCGACCGTCAGGCGAGTTTTTTGCGTCAGTGTAAGACAACAACGGTAACGAGCGGATGGTGCGGTGTCAAATCTGTGATGCTCGTGATGCTCGAGGAGCCGCGTGATGGGTTGTGCTGCTATATTTGGTTGGCGAGGAAAAGTGCGATGAGTCTGGCGGAACGGATACAGAAGGATTTGGTCGAAGCGATGCGCGCGAAAGAAGAACTGCGGCTTAGCGTGTTGCGCGGAGTGAAAGCGGCAATCAAGCATCGGGAGATTGAGAAGATCCGCGCGCTCGATGAGAGCGAGTCGATCGGGATATTGCAGATGCTGGTGAAGCAGCGGAAGGAATCGATCGAGCAGTTTACGAAGGGCAACCGGCCGGAGCTGGCGGAGAAAGAGACGAAGGAGCTCGCGATATTGGAATCCTACCTGCCTGCGGGAGCTAGCGCGGCAGAGATGGACGCGGCGATTGATGCGGCGATTGCGGAGACGGGCGCGACGTCGATAAAGCAGATGGGGGCGGTCGTGAAGACGGCGAAGGCGGGGCTCGAGGGAAAGACGGTGGATGGGAAGTTGTTGAGCGATCGCGTGCGGGAGCGATTGGGGAAATTGGGATAGGGCTGAGAGATCGCGAGCTAGGATTTGGGCGGAGCTACAGCAGCCTGTGTTGAGGACGGCTTTAGGACGGCGGTGCTGCGCTCGTCGCCGGCGACGATGCGGTAAAACTTCCGCAGGGCGTCCATCTGGTCGACGGGAATGGTGACCTGCTTTACTTCATAAATTCGCGAATAGTGCAGGACGTTGCCCTTCAGCTCGGTCTTGCTGTGATAGCTGACGAAGCTGTTGTCGACGTCTACTGGCGCGGGAAGATCGTCAACCTCGTATCCTGCCGGCAGTGCGATCTCAAAGGAATCGGTGTACTGCGCGGCGGTGTCCATCTCGATGGGATATTTTCGCGCTTCCTTTTCCTCGAGGATGCCGCTGGCGTACTCGCCAACGACGCGAGGGCGAACGAGCAAGAGATTGCCGGCGGGTTTGGCGTAATAGCGAGCGACGACAGAATATTTGTAGCCGAATGGCTGAGAGTTGTCGTCGATGTTCGAGATGGAGGCTTTGGTGATTGCGAAGCTGCCGAGCGAATGCGAGACCAGCGATTCGATGGGCTTGATGCGGTCTTCACTCTTGGTCACAGCCTGGAGTTGAGAGCGCTGGCGGTTAGCGGAATCTCCGGTGCGCCATTCGACAAAGTCGCCAGTCAGGTTTCCGTTAGGATCGAGAGATAGCGTGGCCGTCCGACGGATGCCGCTCCTGGTAGGCGCGAGTTGCGGTAGACGCACGAGTTCGCCGCCGTCTGGCGTGACCAGCATGGCGTAATTGGCTTGCAGCTGGCCGCGAATAAAGCCAAACGGCGTGAGGGTGTCGGTGGGATCGAAAAAGAGCAGGCGGCCGAGCTTGGGATGCACGAACGATGCGGGCACGACGGAATCCGCGATGCCTTCAGGAACTTTGATGGCCAGAATAGCGTGATTGAAATTACCGACATAAGGTGGAGTGGCAGCCTCGACCGCACCGCGCGAGGCGTGGATGATCACGTAGTAAGAATCGATACCAATATCGGCCAACATAGCGCTCAACAGGGTTGCTTTATCTTTGCAATCGCCATAGTGGTGAGCGTAAACGAAACTCGCAGGATGCGGCTGGAATCCGCCAATCCCCAATTCGATGGCGACGTAGCGGACGTCGCCTTGTAGAAATTTTGCCAGCGCTTGCATTTTGGGCAGAGGGCTACTCAAGGAAGCCGTGAGCGTGGCGACTTTCGAATGAATGTCGGGAGTAACGTTGCGCCGTCCCTCTGTCAGTTGCGTATACCAGGCGCCCATCTGGGACCAGGATGCGAATCCCCGGTTGGTCGCGCCCGGCGGTAAAATGGAGAGAACCATCAATGAGGCGACACCTTGCCACGGAGGCATTTGCCACTCTCGACGGACCGGAGCGACATCCGAGACGGTCCAGGAATAAAAGCCACTGGAACTGGATGGAACGATATCGAGATGATTTACAAAGACGGATTTGTATTCCCAGGAGGGCGGGAGTTGCAGCGTGTAGTGGGCTTCGCGAATGGGAATTTCGTCCTGAAAAATCCAACGATCCTGCAAAATGTAGGGCCGCCAATCTTGTTCGATTTCCCAGCCAATGACGTTGCCGGGAATTGCCGCTGGAAGTTCCATATTCTTGGAATGGGAATCAGTTGCTAGCGCGCCCTCTTCGGCACCTGTGTAGCCGGAGTCGGTCATGTCCTTCTCTTTGACCTCATAATCCTTACCCTGAGCAGGGATTGTCCAGCCGTGGATGCTGTTTATCTTCGTCTCGACATCATAGAAGAATCGGCGCGAAGCATGCTCGCGGCCTTCTGGGCGAAGAATTTTGATGGCCCGGCGCTCGGTTTTGCGAATCTTGCCATTGGGCTGAACGGTGATGAGATCCTCGGCGTAGAGGATGACGGCATTGGTTTTGTCGTCGTAAGTGGGAAGAGGGCGAGCAGCGGCGGTGTGCATCCAGGCGGGTGCGTCGCTGTTGGCGGAGAGGCGTGAAGGATTCGCGACGCAGACGAGGAGCGCGACTGGGATTAGAGACAACGAAATCAGGAGGCGTCGCATGTCAGTTGGCCGCCACGGCCGCGCCGGGAACTAGGACGACCTGCTGGTCGTCGGCAGTGCGCACGAATTGGAAGAACGAGCGAAGGATGGAATATTTGTCCGCGGGAACCAAAAAGATATCTGTGCGGATGGAGCGCTGCAGGTGGACGGAGCCGGGCTTGCTTTCGACGGAGAAGGTATAAGCCACGGCTTTGGCGTCTTGGTTGATAGGCTTCAGTTCGCTATCCATCTTCCAGCCTTGCGGAAGGGCGACGGTGATATTGTCGGTCTTCAGATAGGGGAAGCGGAAATAGACCGGAAAGGTGCGGGTGGCGTGTTCGAACAGATGTTTTTCGGTATTTGTGAAAAAGCCAGCGGGCAAAAGCTGGCGCTTGCCGGCAGCGGCAAGCCAGCCGGGAATTTTGACGTCGAATTCAGCAACAATCGGGGTCTTCGAACCGGTCCATTCAGGAGAATTCTTCAATTCGACCTCGCTGGCTGATGGGATGATCCGTTGCAGGCTGTCTTCCAGGGCACGCTTGCGAGCGGCATCATCGTTGTTGCGTTCATCGAGGCGCCAAGCCTGAGCTTCGAGGCCGGTGTAGGTGACGGTGACTTTTCCTTCGAGCGAACCATCTTCACTAAGTTGCAAATTTGCGGTGCGGTCGATGTGCGTGGCACTGCTGGGTGGCAACGGAGTTTCGACCCACGAGCCGCCATCCTTGTCGAGCAGACGGCCGTCGACTCCAGTTTCTATCCACGGCAGCAATCCGTAAGGGGTAAAAGCGGCACCCGGGTCGAAGAAAGCGTCTTTGCCGTTGAGCTTTACCACGACCAGATTCGCATCGAGTTCGCGGCTGTCCATGCGCTTGGGATTGAAGAAATGTTCCGCACGGCTGGCCACCAAAGCGGGCCGGGCATCGAAGCCAGCGGCGCGTGCCAAGCCGAGAAATAGCCAAGTAATCTGTCCCCCATCACCGTATCCGAGCTTCCATACCTCATCGGCGTTCTCCGGGAACTTCATTTTGTCGTGCTTGACTTGCTCGCTGGAAATCCGCGGTTCGTAGGAGAGATTGCGGATCTGCTGACAACGGTCATAAATTTTTTGCAGCTTTACTTCCGGAGTGTCGGACGGCGAAATGATGGAGGCAACGGCTTCGGTCATGGCTTTACGCTTGTCCGCAAAGTTCTCAGCGCGATCGTTCTGCTTCTTGCCGAATTTCTTCCAGTATTTGTTTTCGTCGGACTCGAAGCCATCTTCGTTGTAGACGAAATTTACGCGGAATTTCAACTCATTGGGCGGGGGCATGAACTCTTCTTCCTGAAAGGCAGGAACATTATCGGCGGTCATTTTCACAACGAAGGAAACCGGATCTTGCACGGGTTTAGTGGCGCCGTCCGGCAGACCCGCGGGCCAATTCCATTGCACTGGCCAGCGATCGAAAGGCTTGAGAGTAAAGAGGGATTTCTTGGTAAAAAGGTCAGCGCTGATGATCCATTCCGAGGCGAATATCCAGTGGTCGTCGAAATCATAGGTAAAGTGATATTCGATAATGCTGCCGACCTGGACATCGGGGACGGTGAAGGTCTTGGCGAGAAATTTGGAATCGCGATTTTTCTGGACGGTAGTCTTAAAGACCTGGCCATCGAAATTTACGATAGAGCCGTCTGGGCGCACGGTGCGCGCACGAATGCGCGAGATGCTCATTTTATCGCGATAAGGAATTTCAATGTTGGCGTGATCACGGCCGGCTTCGGTGAGGACTTTAATGCGGACGTAATTGTGTTCGTAGCTGCCGCGGATCAAATCGGCGCGATCTACTTGCCGATAGAGGTAGACGGCGGAGGCGCCGGGGGCTTTGGGCTCACTGGTCATTTTTAGTTCTTCGGGGGAGATGGGGAGCCAGTCGTCGGCCTTGGCTACCGGGAGGGCGGTGGACAGAAGAATGGCCAGGACGATAGCAAGGAACGCGGCGGTGAATGCGGCGGCTTGCCAACGGATGCGGCGGCGAACGGTTGGGAACGACACGGGTGACCTCTCTGGTGGATAAGATTTATCAAGACTCACAGGTCGAAGCTTGGCGTGAGGATGCGCGAGACTGGCTGGGACGACAGCACTGCTGTGCGTGAACCGGGCCATGGGCATGGGGTTGGACCTGGATAACGTGTTGTGCGGGACAATATCTTAGAGCCTTGTACGTGTCAATACATCGGAAGGCCTGGTACTGGGTCAGTTTGCCAAACTGAGCCAGTACCGAAGGCCTGGAACTGGGACGGTGCTGACAGGGCAAATGGACAGCCAGGGATCGGGCTAGGGACGGTTGGGTCCGGGTTTGGTGCAGGAAAGGCTTTCGCGCGTGGGCGGTCTGCGGCATAATCCGCACGCACTCTGGCGTTTTGCGAGCGGAGCGCTGATAGGACCACAGGGAGGTTTTGGTGAGCGAAAGGCCATGGAGCTCGACGGCACCGCCGGGGGAATTTCGACCTTACATTTCGCCGGATGAGACGCGCAAGGAATTTACGCTGCGCGCGGTGGTGCTGGGCGCGTTGTTCGGGCTGCTATTTGGCGCGGTGACGGTGTATGTGGGGTTGCGAGCGGGCCTGACGGTTTCGGCATCGATTCCGATTTCAGTGCTGTCGATCAGTATTTTGCGGGCGTTTGGGCGGTCGACAATCTTAGAAAACAATATTGTGCAGACGACCGGGTCGGCGGGGGAGTCGTTGGCGGCGGGCGTGATGTTCACCATTCCGGCGCTGATTTTTCTGGGGTTCAGCTCCGACTTTACGTTTTGGCGAATTTTTCCGATTGCACTGCTGGGCGGATGGCTGGGCGTTTTGTTCATGGTGCCCATCCGGCGGCAATTGATTGTGAAGGAGCACGGCAACCTGGCGTTTCCGGAGGGCACCGCTTGCGCAGATGTGCTGGTGGCGGGAGAGCGCGGCGGATCGTTTGCGGGGCGGGTGTTTTGGGGACTGGGGCTTGGCGGGGTGTACACATTCCTGATGAACACGGTGCAGGCATGGACCGGGCAGCCCGAGGCGCGACCTGGTTGGTTTCCTGGGGCCTCGTTTCGCGCGGCCATTACTTCGGAATATCTCGGAGTGGGATACATCATCGGACCGCGCGTCGCGGGAATCTTATTCGCGGGCGGGATCGTGTCGTGGCTGGTGATGATGCCGGCAATCAAATTCTACGGGCAACTGGCGGGCAATACGCCGCTGTATCCTTCGACGATTCCCATTCCTTTGATGACGCCGGACCAGATCTGGAGCAGTTACATACGTCCGATGGGGGCCGGGGCGGTGGCGGCGTCTGGATTGATTACGCTGCTGCGCACCATGCCAACCATCATTTCGGCGCTGACAGCGGGGTTGAAGGATGTGCGCGCGGAAGGCGCGGAGGGTGCGGAAAGCGCGATCCGCACGGAGCGCGAAGTGCCGATGCGCTGGGTAATCGTGGGATCGATCGTGATTGTGGCGATGATCTGGGTGGTGCTGACCTTTTTCCCGATTGAAGGTGCGCAGACGCAGTGGTGGCAGAATTTATTTGCGGCCGTGTTTGTGGTGGTGTTTGGATTTTTGTTTGTGACGGTGGCAGGGCGCATCAGCGGGCTGCTGGGGAATTCTTCGAACCCAATCAGCGGGATGAGCATCGCGACGTTGATGGCGACGTGCGCGATTTTTCTGCTGGCGGGCTGGACCAGCCCAAAGTATGCGGTGCTGGCGCTGATGATTGGCGGAGCGGTATGCATAGCGGCGGCGATTGCGGGGGCGACATCGCAGGATTTGAAGACCGGATATCTGGTGGGGGCGACGCCCTTCTGGCAACAGATGGGATTGCTGATTGGGGTGACGGTTTCGACGGTAGCGATTGGCGCCACGCTGAATTTGATGAACAAAGGATTGGAGAAATACATTCCAACGACGATTCCCGTGAACGTGCAGGCGTTGCCGAGCGGGGTGAAGATCGAGCGGGACTCCTTTACGTTTCAGGGAAAAAATTATGTGCTGGTCAATTCGCTGGGATCGAGCGTGATTCCGGACGGGGAATATCTGTACGACGCGGGGAGCAAGGAGATTGAATTTCAGTGGGCGCAGGGCATTGGCAGCGACAAAGCGCCGGCGCCGCAGGCACGGCTGATGGCCACGGTGATCAACGGGATTTTGAACCAGCGTTTGCCGTGGCGATTGGTGCTGATGGGCGTGGCGCTGGTGATCGCGGTGGAAATATTGGGCGTGCGGTCGCTGGCGTTCGCCACAGGATCGTATTTGTCGATTGCGACGACGGGGGCGATGTTTGCGGGGGGCTTGGTGCGGTGGGCGGTGGAGGCGAGCACGAAGGAGAAGGATGAGGGAGAGGCGAGTCCCGGGGCGTTGTTTTCGTCGGGATTGATCGCGGCGGGCGGAGTATTCGGGCTGCTGGCGATTGTTTTGCGTGTGGTGGCGGATGCGGCGAAACCCGGGAGCTTTTTGGAGCGGTTGCCAGGATGGCTAGCGTTCGGACCGCGGTTGTGGCCAGCGCTGGCGTTGAATGAAAAATTGCCGATGCCGACGGCGGGGCAATCACTGCTCGGAGTGGTGATGTTTGTGGGGCTGGCAGGATCGCTGTTTTATTTTGCGCGGAAGAAGCTGGATTAGGTGGCAAGATTTCGGCTTGATTGCGGGTGGGACAACCGCGCTTTGACCGCAACACTGGGGTAGCCGTACACTGCGAGTATGGGCGGCTCGACGTTTGGCGCGCGGGGTATACGTTTTGACTGGCGCGGATTTATCACGCCCGGCGTCAAGCTGATTGTTATTGCGTGTACCGGCGTTTTTCTCTTGCAGACATTGGTGGACCTCATCTGGGGGCCGCAGTTCGGATATCACTACGTAACGCAAATTTTTGGGTTAGTGCCGCTGGCCGTTACGCACGGTTTTCGTGTCTGGCAACCTTTCACATACATTTTTCTGCACGGTGGTCTCTGGCACATCCTTATCAACATGCTGATGTTGTGGATGTTTGGGCGCGACCTGGAGCAGGTGTGGGGGAAACGGCGATTTCTAAATTATTTTTTCTTGTGCGGAGTCGGCGCTGGATTGATCGAAGTTTTGGTCAAGACGATTCCGGAATTTTTCGGAAAAGCGCCGTCGGACATACCGACGATTGGGGCTTCCGGCGCGATTTTTGGAATTTTTATCGCCAACGCAATTCTTTTTCCGGACCGTCGTATTTGGCTGATTCCCTTGCCGATTACGATTCCCATGCGGCCATACGTGGCGGTGATGGGGGCGATCGAGTTTTTCAGTTCGCTGGGATCGGGCGGAGATAATATCGGGCACATTTGTCACCTGGGCGGAATGCTGGTGGGCTGGATTTACTTGCGGCGGGGATCGTTTTTGTACAACGTGCGGAATTCGGTTTCTGACTGGAGATACCAGCGGAACCGGAAAAAGTTTGAGGTGTTTATGGGGAAGCATAAGGAACCGCCGTCGCGGCCGGATAATTGGATTAATTAGCAGCGGGCGGGTGCTGGTTGGGTCCCTAGAAGAATCAGATCTCTTGCTGCGCTGGCTATGACAATCGTTTTTTTCCTGTGCGCTCGAACAAATTCCCTCGTGGGTTGAAGATAACTCTGATTAGTTTTGCGTTGAACCGATTACCTGAAACTTCATGAAGTTGGTGGTGCCGCGGATGCCCATGGGTGTGCCCGCGACGATACCGATGACGTCGCCGTTGCGCACCAATTTTTCTTCGAGGAGGCGCTTTTCGGCGACGGCGGCGAGACCATCGATTTTTCGAACGTCGGAAATGTTGCGCGGCAGAACGCCCCAAATGAGCGCCATGCGGCGGCGTGTTTCCGCGACGGGGGAAAACGCGATGATCGGCACCAGCGGACGGTAGCGCGAAACGAGACGCGCGGTGAACCCGCTGTGCGTAAAAACAGCGATCAATTTCATATGCAGTTCGCGGGAAGCGTGGCAGACGAGTTCGGCCACGGATTCAGCGACCTTTAATTTTTCCTGGACCGATGAGGGTTGCGGAAATTCGCGGATGCTGGATTCGGCTTCTTCGATGATGCGGGCCATCATACTGACGGCTTCCACGGGATATTTTCCCGAGGCGGTTTCGGCGGACAGCATGACCGCGTCCGAGCCGTCGAAAATGGCGTTGGCGACGTCGGAAGCTTCGGCGCGCGTCGGACGCGGATTCTCCGTCATGGATTCAAGCATTTGCGTGGCGGTGATGACCGGGCGGCGAAATTCGCGGGCGCGCGAGATGATCATTTTTTGCACGACGGGAACGCGCTCGGGATTCATTTCGACGCCGAGGTCGCCGCGAGCGACCATGACCCCGTCGGCAGCGCGCAGGATGGCGTCGAGATTTTCGATGGCTTCGGGTTTTTCGAGTTTGGCGATGACCGGGGTGTCGAAACCGGCGCGGCGAATCAGGGATTTGGCCATGAGCACGTCTTCGGGACGGCGCACGAAACTTACCGCGATGTAATTCACGCCTTGCTTGAGCGCGAACCGGAGATCTTGGCGATCTTTCGGCGTTAGCGCGGGCACCCGCAACTGTACACCGGGCAGGTTGATGCCTTTGTGCTCGCCAAGTGCGCCGCCATTTACGACTACGCAGATTACTTCGCGGCCCCGGACCTGCTGCACGCGCAATTCGATGAGGCCGTCGGAAAGCAGAATGCGGGCGCCGCGTTTTACTTCGCGAGGAAGCGGGAGAAACGTGGTGTTCACGCGAGTGGAGTCGCCGAGAATTTTCGCGGTGGTGATGGTGAACTTTTGTCCGGCGCGCAGGATTACTGGCGTGCCGCCGGCTAGTACTCCGGTGCGAATTTTGGGGCCTTGCAGATCGGCCATGATGGCGATGGTTTTTTCTAGCTCCAGCGCCAGTTTGCGCAGCGTGGCGATGTTTTGCGCGTGGTCTTGATGCGAGCCGTGAGAAAAATTCAGGCGGGCGACATCCATGCCGGCCCGCAGCAATCGTTCAATGATTTTCGGCGAGCAGCTTGCCGGGCCGATGGTGCATACAATCTTTGAGTGTCTGAAATCCATTTTGGGCTTTGGGCGGCGTCGCTGCGCGCTTGGCCGCGGGAACTCCTGCAAGATGGTATTTCTGTTTCTACCGGGTGCCGGCAAACTCCGCGACAATTTTGACCATTACGTCAACGCCCTTGGCGAACGACGCGAGTGGAATGCGCTCATCGTCGCCGTGCATACGCTTTAAATCTTCGTCGGCGAGCGGAAATGGCACGAGGCCGTAGCACTGGACGTTGTGCAGGCGGAGCTGCGAAGAGTCGGTGGCCCAGGTGGATTGAAAAGGCAGAGTGGGCGCGCCGCCAAACTCCCTGGTGGCCACGCGGGAAATTACCGCGTAAAAGTCCGATTCGAGGGAGGAATCCGGAGCGGCGAGGCCGGCATTGGGAAGCACTTCGAGTTTTACGAGCGGGTCGTTGATTAATTTATTGAGGTCGTTGACCACGGTGTTGATGGTGTCGCCGGGAAGAAGACGGACATTCAGGTTTGCGCGAGCTTCGCCAGGAATCACGTTTTTTGCCAAGCCGGCATTCAAGACCGTGGGCGCGATGGTGTCGCGTATCATTGCGTTCCAGAGCGGGCTGGCGTCGGAGAGGACGCGTTGCGCGTGTTCGCCGCGATCGGGAGTATCGAGGGATCGCATCCACTTGCCAATTTCGTCGTTTTCGAGAGGCGCGAGGCCTTCAAAATAACGGCGGACTATGGTCGTGAAGCGCGCCGGAGCGGAGTAAGCGCCGATTTTGGCGACAGCTGCGGCGAGATGCACGACAGCGTTATCTTTGGTGGGCTGCGAGGCGTGGCTGGCAGTGCCGCGGGCAATCACCGAAATATTTGCGGCGACTTTTTCGCTGGCTTGCAAACCGATATATTGGACTTTGCCGTTTTGGACAAAAACATTTCCGCCTTCGTTAATGGCGTAACCGGCGGCAAATTTGTCCCAATACTTGGACATGAGAACGCGAATGTTGGCTTCGCCCGAAGCTTCTTCGTCGGCGGTAGCGAGGAAAATCACGTCGCGATTCAGGTGCTCGGTGGAACGTTTTAGCGCAATGAATGCGGCGAGATTTGCGGCAAGCATGCCTTTATCATCGATGGCGCCACGGCCGTAGAGATAGCCATTCTTAATCACGGCGGCGAAGGGATCGACGGTCCAGTGTGAGTTGTCCGCGGGGACAACATCAAGGTGCGCAACGAGCAGCAAGGCTTTCGACGGATCGGCCATGGCAGTGCTGCGAAGACGGGCCACGACCGCACTGCGTCCGGGTACAATTTCGAGAATTTCAGGCGTGAAGCCCTCTTTTTGAAGAACATCGGCGACGTATTTCGCGGCGGGGCCTTCCCCACCCGGAGGATTGGAACTATTGATTTTGATGAGATCCGCGAGCCAGACTTGCGCTTCCTGCGCAAGGGCGGTGGTTGTTCCCGGCGCAGTTCCCTGCTGAGAGTTGCCCGCCGGTGGTAAATTCTGAGGAATGCCCGGCCCCTGGCCTAAACTTGAGCCCGTGGCGGTCAAAAATATTGCCAACGTGCCGAGGAACCGCCCCGCGTTTGCTGTCCAGTTCACGAATCCGCCCTCACATTTCGCAGTAGCGTGTGCATTCGCCGTGCGCAAAAAGCGTGCAGCAAACGTTTTGCACGGAATGTGCTTCATACTAACATGCGGGTGCGGCCTGGCGACCGCGCGTGCTGCGCGGACGTTGCTTATGTTCAACGTGGTCTGGCGGGTCTAAACTTGGCAGGGGTGTGAGACTGCGGCGAAATCGGGCGGCGTTGAAGGTCAGTAAGGTTAAGATCGTTGGGCGCAAGTCGGGTTTTGTGCGATGGCGTTCGGAAACACGCACAGGGTGTTCTGAGAGGGTGGGGCATGAAAGCAATGTACATTCGAAGGTTGGTTGCAGTGACGGCGATAACCACGCTGTTGTTGTCGGCGGCGTTGGGGTCGCGGGGGCAATCGCCCACGGGGCCGCAAAGCGGCTCGCAACCACCGCAGAATGCACCAACGGAACAAAAACCTGCGGCGCAGGCGCCGCCCCAAGCGGGCGTGACCATTGCGGTGGAAGCGCCGATCGTCACGGTGGATGCGGTGGCCACGACGAAAAATGGCGATTTGTTGATGGGCTTGAAGAAAGAAAATTTCAAGATCACCGACGATGGTGTGCCACAGACCATCACCGGTTTCAATGCCGGAGAAGCACCGATCACCATGGTAGTGCTGCTCGAATTCAGCTCACGCGCGTATGGGTTTTTCGCGGCCTACGCTAAGTATTGGGCGGACGCATTGTTTCCGAACTTGCAGCAGAAGGATTGGGTGGCGCTGGAAACATTTGACATGAAAACGCGGCTCGAAGTGGACTTCACGCAGGACAAGAATGAAGTGCGCAATGCAATTTACCACCTGTACTTCCCAGGGTTCAGTGAGTCCAACGTTTTCGATGCGCTGCTCGAGACCAACGAACGCTTGAAGGATGTAAAAGGCAAGAAATCGATTCTGCTGCTGGCGAGCGGGATCGATACTTTTTCGAAGCACACGCTGGATCAGACGATGAAGCAGTTACGGCAAAGCGATGTGCCGGTTTTCTGCGTGGGGCTGGGCAAAATGTTTACGAATGCGCGGGAGATGCGTGGATCACAACGCTCGGAAATCGATTATCTGCAAGCGGAGAACGAGTTGCGGACATTCTCGACGGAGACCGGAGGTTTTGCCTGGTTTCCGCAATTCGATGGCGAGATTCCCGGGATTTTTCAGCAGGTGGCGAGCTTCTTGCGGCATCAATATAACCTTTCTTATACGCCGACAAACGGGAATGACGGGAAATATCACAAGATTAAGGTGGAGTTAGTGGCGCCGGATGGCGGACCACTGACGGTGCTGGATCAAAAGGGCAAGAAACAGAAGTATGTGGTGTATGCACGGGAAGGTTATCAGGCGCCGAAGGGCGGCGTGGGAGACTAGGTGTTAGGAAAAGCAAACCCCTCGCTGCGCTCGGGATGACCGTTTTTTCTGGTGTCGCGTCAGTAGCCTCTTATCAAGTCCACCTGATTGAGCAGCTCGCGGCCATCAAACCAGCGTCTCAGGAGTTCAACCAGCAAATCGGTTTCGCGTTGCCAAAGGCGGCTGCTGAGCGCGCTGGTGTGTGGAGTGATGAAGAGGTTTGGCGCGGTCCAAAGCGGACTTTCAGGAGGGAGCGGCTCGTCCGTGGTCACGTCCAGGGCGGCGCCGCCAAGCGCGTTGCGCTCGAGAGCCCGGACGAGAGCGACTTCGTCGATGGCGGAGCCGCGTCCCAAATTAATGATACGAGCGGTGGGCTTCATGAGCGCGAGACGTTGTTCGTTGATGAGATGTCTGGTGTCGCCAGTCTCGGGGATGGCGAGGATCACGTAGTCTGCTTGCGGCAAGGCCTCGTCGAGATTTTGCGCAGGAATGATTTTTTGCGTGTGCGTGGCGTCGCCCTTACCCGAGCGCGTCACGCCGATGACCTGCATCTCGAAAGCGCTGGCCCGTTTGGCGATCTGTCGCCCGATCGATCCCAGGCCGACGATGAGTAGTGTTGCTCCATTCAATTCCGTCAAATGCTGCGGCTTGTCCCACAAAGCCTGTTGCGACCAAATTTTTCGCTCCTGCTGGCGCACGGTATCCGGAAAATTGCGCGCCAACGCCAGAAGCAAACCGATGGTATGCTCGGCCATCGGCACGGAAAAAACACCGCTGGCGTTGGTCACCACAATTTCCGAGGCCAGCAATTCGGGATAAACCAACTGGCCGACGCCCGCAGACGTCGAATGAATCCACTTGAGTTTTTTGGCGGTTTGCAGTTGTTTCGGCTTGAGGAAAGCGCCGACGAAAATATCCGTGTCTGGAAGCTCCGGGGGCAGCTCGGTAAAGGTGGGAGCGTGCGCGACGCGCATTTCCGGCCAAAGTCGACGCAGCGTTTCGGCCATCAGCGGTTTGGCTTGCCATTCGCTGAAGGGCTGCCAGGCGCAGATTACGAGTTTGGTGTCTTGGGGCTTGGTGCGGTTCATTTTTTATTGGCTGATTCCCGACTCGCGCCGAATCATGCCGGAAAATTCAATTATTTCCTTCAGGGGCGCGACTCCGCGTCACGCTTCCAAGGCCAGAGGCACAGATCTTCGCCGGTCATTTCGGCGGGCCGGACTTGGCCAAGAGCGCTGAGCATGGTCGGCGCAATGTCGCGCAAAGAACCGTTGGGCTTGAGGCGCACGCCCTCATCGCCGCTGACCAAAATGAGCGGCACGGGATTCGTGGTGTGATAGGTATGCGCCCCGCCGGTCGTGGGATCGATCATCATTTCAGCGTTGCCGTGGTCCGCCGTGATAATCCACGCGGCGCTGCCCGCGCGGGCTTTCAGCGCTTGATGGATTTGCGCCAGGCCGGCATCCACGGCCTCCACCGCCTTGATTGCAGCTTCCAGTTTGCCGGAATGCCCGACCATATCGGCATTCGCGTAATTCATAATGATGGCGTCGAATTCGTTTCGCTCGATGGCCCTTACGACGGTGTCCGTGATGCCCTGCGCGGACATTTCCGGCTTTAGGTCGTAAGTGGCAACTTTCGGCGACGGAACCAGAATGCGTTCTTCGCCGGCAAAAGGTTTCTCCACGCCACCGTTGAAGAAATACGTGACGTGGGCATATTTTTCAGTTTCCGCGGTGCGCAGATTTTTGTACTGCAGCTCGGCGAAGACCTGCGCCAGAATCTGCTCCAATTTTTCCGGAGCGATTACGAATTTGAGCCAGGGCCAGTTTTTGTCGTACTGCGTCATGGCCACGTAAAACAGGTTTTTGGGGCGCGCGGCGTCGGTAAACTTATCGAAATCCGGAGCAGCGAGCGCGTAGGTCATCTGGCGCGCGCGGTCGGCGCGATAGTTGAAGAAAATCACGGCGTCTTCATCGCGGATTTGCGCAAGGGGCGCGGCAGATGTTCCGTCGCCACGCGTGACCACGATGGGTTTGACAAATTCATCGGTGACGTCCTGTTCGTAACTTTTTTGCAGCGCCGCGATGGGATCGGCGGTGCGCGTCTCAGCTTCCCCGTGAACGACGGCGCGATATGCGAGTTCGATGCGCTCCCAGCGATTGTCGCGATCCATGGCGTAATAGCGGCCGGCGAGGGTGGCAATTTCGCCAATCCCCAGCTCGCGCATTTTCTGCTGCAAACGGCGCACGAAATCGCGTCCGCTATGCGGGGGAGTATCGCGGCCATCCATAAAACAATGGACGAAGACTTTTTTGACCTCGTACTGTTTGGCCATCTCGAGCAGCGCAAACAGATGTTGGATGTGCGAATGCACGCCGCCATCGCTGAACAGACCCATCAAATGGAGTTGATGGGTGCGGCCGCGTTCCATCGCCTGCTGGAAGAGCGGCACGGACGTGAGCTGTTTGTTGGCGATCAACAGGTCGATACGCGTTATGTCCATGTGCACGATGCGGCCCGCGCCCATGTTCATGTGGCCGACTTCGCTGTTGCCCATCTGGCCTTCCGGCAAACCGACAAACGGTCCGGAAGTGTGAATCAGCGTGTTGGGAAATTTGCGCAGCAGCTCATCGTACGCAGGCTTGCGCGCCAGAGCGATGGCGTTGCCCGCGGTTTCCGCCCGATAGCCCCACCCATCCAGTACGGTAAGAATAATTGGTCTCTTTTTTTTGCTCATGGATTAGAGCGATTCCAATTCCATTTGGATTTTTAAAGCGTGACAATTATTTCGCGTTACTTGCGCGCAAATTCTTTGAGCGCGACGAGCAAGCGTTCTACTTCGTCCATGGTGTTGTAGTGCACGAGACCGATGCGCAATAAACCGCCGCTCTGCTCGACGCCGAGGCGTTCCGTCAGATTCAGGGCATAGAAACTGCCATCCCAGGTGAAGATGCCGCGGTCGCCCAGAAACGCGGCGATCTCCGTAGGGCTGTGGTCGCCGATGCGGACGGAAACGGTGGAGCAGCGTTCAGCGAATCGCGCTGGGTCCGTGATGCCGAAAAATCTGAGCCTGGGAATGTCCAGCAGGCCAGCGATCAATTTCGTCAACAACGTGCGCTCGTGCGGTACCGTGGCGCGATAGGCCGCCAGCAAAGAGTCGCGGCGCGTAGCGGCGGCTGCCTCGCAATGTCTGCCGACTTCCGCAAGATAATCCACAGCGGCAGCGACGTCGACGATCAGTTCGTGAAGCTGCGTGCCAGTTTCCCAGCGATCCGGAATTTGGTCCGAGGCGGGGCGAACTTTGTAGGGTTTGAAGGATTGCAAATGCTTTCGTTTTCCGTATAACGCACCCATGTGCGGCCCAAAAAATTTATAGGGCGAGCACACCAGAAAATCGCAATCGAGAGCTTCCACATCGATAACGCCATGCGGCGCGTAGTGCACGGCATCGATAAAGACCAGCGCGCCGGTTTCGTGCGCGATTTTGGTAATTTCACCGACAGGGTTTATGGTTCCGACGGCATTCGAGGCATAGCCAACCGCAACCAATTTCGTCCTTGATGTAATTTTCGCCTTCAAATCGTCCAGGTCGAGCGTGCAATCCGCTTCGCGTATGTCCGCTTGGCGGATGACCACGCCTTTTTCTTCCAGCGCCCGCCACGGCGCGACGTTGGCGTCGTGATCCAGCGTGGTTACGACAATCTCGTCGCCCGCCAGCAGTTCCCGGCCAATGGCGCGCGACAACGCGAACGTGATGGTGGTCATGTTCTGTCCGAAGACCACTTCGTCCGCATCGCAGTTCAAAAAATCCGCCACGGCCAGGCGAGCGGCGGCGATCCCTTGATCCGTGGCCCGGCTGGTGGCAAACGCGCCGCCGGTGTTGGCGTTTTTGCACACAAGATAATCTTGAATTGCGCGCGTGACTTGCTGCGGTACCTGCGTTCCCGCCGGACCATCAAAAAAAACCGCGGCCTGTCCATTCACGCGCGTTTGTAATGATGGGAATTGCGCGCGGACCCAGGCGGTGTCGAGTGCGGCCGGGATGATTTCGTTTATCGCTGAAGTGCTCATCATTGATCGCTTAGCAGCCGCGGAGGCTGACCTCTAGGGACAAACAGTTTCTCACAGCCCGGCGAACTGGTGAAGCGACAGCCGATTCTAAATGCGAGGTCGAACCGCACAAACCAAATTGGCCAACAGCGAGCTAGGAGCGTCGCCGGCCGCTTGCCACGAGGCGAAGTGCGCCGTGCTAGCATTCTCTAGGTCGTTCCTCACTCATGCCGTTTTGGCGCCGGCTAACAACTTTGCGTCACGTTTCTCCAAGAGGTGTTTTGTGTCCGAACTGATTCCGCCTACCGAGCGCACGCGCGTGGTGCGGGAACCGCATCGCGGCTCGCACGATCGCGAAGCTATCTACAAAATTCTGGATGAGGGAATTGTTTGCCACGTGGGATTCAGCGCGGACGGGCAGCCTTACGTGATTCCCACAATGTTTGCCCGCGTGGGCGACGCGATTTATTTCCATGGATCCGCGGCCAGCCGCATGCTGCGCAATCTCAGTGCGGGCGCCGCGGTGTGCGTCACGGTGACGTTGATTGATGGACTGGTGCTGGCACGGTCGGTATTCAATCACTCGATGAACTATCGCTCGGTGGTAGCGCTGGGGACGGCGACGTTGATCGAAGAGTCTGAAGAAAAATTGCAGGCGCTGCGGGCGTTCACGGAGAAAGTTCTTCCCGGGCGCTGGAACGAGGCTCGTCAACCGAACGAAAAAGAGTTGAAAGCGACCAGCATCCTGCGCTTGCCGCTCACCGAAGTATCCGCAAAAATGCGCGTGGGCGCCGTGGAAGATGACGCACCTGACTATGAGTTGCCGGTGTGGGCTGGGATTGTACCGTTGCAGCTTACGATTGGCGCACCGATGCGCGACGAGCGGTGCGATCCGGCGATTCCACTGCCAAGTTACGTCGCAAACTACTCGCGACGCCGGTGAACTTTCGCGCAATTTATTTAAGCCTGTACGGCACGTACGAAATCGGCCAGTAACCCGTATCCGGTGGCTTCAATTCCAGGGTTGTGCTCGACGATAGAAAGCCCAAATACATCGAGATCGAAGCGGACGGCCGAGCTGGTGCCTTCAAGGTTCGCGAGCGGATCGGAGGCCAACAGCAATTCCGGCTTGACGCTGCAATCCACGCCATCGCCGCGGCGTTCCGCGCGGCATACCAGCTTGTAACGCATGCCCGCGGCACGTACGGAGCGAATTTTCTCTTCGCTGAGTTCGCGAATGCCGGTCCGCTGGATTTGCTCCAGCTTTACCGGCACGCCCATCAACACGATGGCCAGCGCCGCGACCTTCACGGCGGCGTCCCAGCCGTCAAGATCGGCGGTAGGATCCGTCTCCGCCACGCCGATAGCTTGCGCCCTGCGCACCGCTTCCTCGAACGAACGGCCTTTCTCGACCTCCGTGAGGACTACGTTCGTGGTGGAATTCAGAACGCCGGAAAATCCGCGCAACTCCGTGGCAGGCAGGCCCGACGGAAACATCGAGAAGATCGGAACACCATCCATAACGGTCGATTCATAGAGAAACTGTTTCTGTTTTTCCTGCGCCAGGGCGGCGAGTTCGCGGTAAGCGTGCAAGATGGGGCCTTTGTTGGCAGTGATCGCGTGCGCGCCAACTTCCAAAGCCGTCCGCAAGTGGTCGATAGCCGGCTGGCCCGTTGGTATGTTCAGCGAACTGGCCTCAAACAGCACATCCGCGCGGCAACGCTCCAGCCATTCACGAACATTTTGCGCTTGCGGCGGGGGAGACGGCAGCGTTGGCAGAGAATGTGGCCGATGGAACTGGCCTGACGACCCTGGAAAATGCCCATTCAAAATTGCAATGGGGTTTAATCCGTCGGGATCCGCCACCCATCCATTGCGGCGCGTGGCCACGCCGGCAAGCCGCCAGCGAATATCGTAGCGCCGGCGCAGTTCAGTCTCTTTGGAAATGAGCAAGCGCAAGAGCGCGCGCCCTACATTGCCGAGACCCACGATGGCCAAGTTATAGGATGGAATGACCGGCTCCTGAAACGCTTCTGCAGCGTGAAAATATTCCGTAATTCCAGAAGGTCGGCGCTGCTCTTAATGAGCCGCGGACAGTTTTGCGGCCGCGGAGGAAATCAGCGCTGCCTCGGCTTGCAGCACTTTCGCAACGACCACGATGGCGTCGTCAGCGTCTTTCCATTTCTTTTGTTCGATGGCTTCGCGGACGGCCGGAAGTGTTTTGGCTTCATAACCCGTATATTGCCCCGGAGCATCGATCATGTGTTTGAACCACGGCCGGCCCGGTAACCCTTCGTCGAGGGTGAGCTTGCGCTCGCTTTCAATCAGCAATTTGTTTAAGTCCGCGAGCGAAGCGCCGTTCAGTGCAGTTCCGCCCTTGATATTGGCTTGTTCGAACGCCTTGCGATATTCCGCTGCGCTGCGCGCCAATGCGTCGTTCGCGTTGTCGAGCGGCGCAAAGTTCAGGATGGGCGGCACAATTTCTTTCGGCGGGGGAACCGACTTCTGATGCGGATCCGCGGCTGCAGTGAACGCACCTTCCTCGAGCTCGAGATTGCGCTCTTCGATGTCTTCGCGCATCTTGCGCGCCAGGTCCTTCACTTGCTTGGTGTAGAGCTGGATGGTGTCGGCGAAATCGCTGAACTCGAATGGAAGCACATCGGCATCCGCCAGGCGCATCATGGCGCGCGCCCCCACCTCCGTGAGCGCTCGACCGTAAACAAAATCCGTATCGCTGAAATGCGTGTACCAATAAAAATCGTCGTAGATCGAGTGATAAATGCCGCCGCCATCTTCGCCGCCAAAACCAATATTCATGGCTGCCACGCCGTCATGTTGCAAGAATGCGCCGTAGTCGGACCCTGATCCCATGGAACCGATGCGCAGATCAGGACGGCTGCGCGCTTCCTTGCGAGCTTCGGCAGAATCGGCGTTGGCAATGGCTTTCAGTTGCGCACGTTTCCAAACAGAAAGCTTGGTTTCCGGATCCTGCACATCACGTGCAACATCGTTGATGAATTTTTCAAGCGAGTGGGAGCCTGACATATCCAGAAAGCCGCGGCCGCTCGTGTCCGAATTGATGTAAGCGACGGCGTGCGCGCGCAGTTCATCGTAGTGCTCTTCGGCAAACTCCGTGGAGCCGATCAAGCCAGGCTCTTCGGCATCCCAAGCGGCATAAATAATGGTGCGCTTGGGCTTCCATCCGGCCTTGACCAATTCGCCCAGGGAACGCGCTTCCTCCAGCACCACGGACATGCCGGAAAGTGGATCTTCCGCGCCATTGACCCAGGCATCATGATGATTCCCGCGAATCACCCATTCATCGGGGTTTGTGGCCCCGGGAATTTTCGCGATCACGTCGTAGATGGTCTTCAGATCCCAGTTAGAGATAATTTTCAAATGCACTTTCGCCGGGCCCGGCCCGATGCGGTAAGTAATTGGCAGGCCACCGCGCCATTCCGCGGGCGCAACAGGTCCAGTCAATGCCGCCAGCAGCGGCTGCGCATCGCCATAGGAAATCGGCAGGACGGGAATTTTTGTGATGACCGGGACGTCCTTAAGCTGCAATCGCTTGGCATTTTTCGTTGCGCCTACTCCGGGCGTCAGCGGATCACCCGGATAAATTGGATCGTCGGCGACGCTGCCGCGCTGCACGCCGTCCGGCGGCCGCCACGCGCCTTTCGGAAACGTTTCCCCCTGCTGGTAGCCATCGCTGCGCGGATCAGAATAGATTAAGCACCCAATCGCACCGTGTTCGCCGGCCACTTTCGGCTTGATGCCGCGCCAGGAATGTCCGTAACGCGCGATCACGATCGCGCCTTTCACGGACACACCAAGCCGTGCTAGACGCTCGTAATCCTCGGGAATTCCGTAGTTGACATAAACCAGCGGCGCGGTGACGTCGCCATCAATGCTGTAAGCGTTGTAGGTGGGCAATTGTTCGGCTTGCTGGCTCGAAGTCGGATCCTCCGGCACGGCAGGCTCTTGCAGCTTGGCTATGAAATGCTGCCCGCCGTCGACCAGTTCAACCGCGCGCTCTTTCGGCGTGGGATATAAAACGTCGAACGTTTCAATGTGCGCGTCCAGGCCAAATTCCTTGAACTTCGCGAGGATCCATTCAGCGTTCTCCTTGTCGTACGGGCTGCCCACGTTGTGCGGCCGCGCGGAAAGATGTTGCATATATCCGCGGATATTTTCCGGATTGGGAATCGTATCGAGCTTCTCTTCCCATTGCCGCTCAGTGCGTGAAGACGCTGCGGAAAATCCATACAACGCCGGTTCGTCCGCGATGATGAAGCGCGAGGCCGGCGCGAGCGATGCTGCTGCACAGATTAACGACGCAAAAAGAGTGCTGCGTTTCATTTTCCCCCCAAAAGAGAATAAGTATTCTGCCCTAAGCGGTGAGGCTTGCCTACCTCAATGAGCAGTTATCTGAGGTGGTCTAACAGCCAAGAGGGAGCGCGGAACAGGATGATTGACTCACCTCAGAGCAGCGCTTTGCTCATCACGATAAAGTGGCAAGGGAGGATCGCGGGAATCTCCGCAGGAAATTTTTCCGTGCGGCTTTCGTCATAACCCAAATGCCGGTAATACGGCGGCAACTCCGTGCGCAGATTAACCACGCGCAATTCCGCGACGCGGCAACCTTGCTCGCGGAAATAGTTTTCCGCGGCATCCATCAGCACGCGGCTCAAACCGAATTTCTGCCTCGATGGCTCCACGGAAAGCAAGCCGATGTAGCCATCTTCTCCGCGCGGCTCCGCAAAGACACATCCAAGCAGCGCGCCGGAGTCCTCAATGAGCAAAAACGTGCCGCGCTTCATCCGTTCACGCACTTCCGCGGCTTCAATGCGGTCGGCGCCAAGGAAAAAACGTTCGACTTGAAACGCTGCGTTGATCAGCTCCGTGATGGCGGCAACGTCGTTGTCTTTCGCGTGGCGGATCGGAAGTTCTTTAATATGGCGTGCTGAAATCTGGTCAGACATCTGTGATTTGCATCCTTCCGTATTTGAAAAGACACACTACCAGAGAACGGCTCAAGGCAAAAGAGTACGTCCCTGCTCTGTCCCTCCTCCGCGAAAGGTCAGGTCGGTAGCCACGCCGCGGGAAATTAACGGAACAAGAAGGAGCAAAATTGCGAGCTACGACTTCCTGTGCGTAGTGTTCAGGATGGCGTCAGGAATTACCAGCCGCTCCACGGGGCGCCCGCCAATAATATGCGACTCGATGATCTCGTCCACGTCCCCGGGCGTCACATGGCCGTACCAAACGGCTTCGGGGTAAACGACGACCGTCGGTCCCAATTCGCACTGATCGAGGCACCCGCATTTGTTCGCACGCACCTCGGAATTTGGAATGCCCCGCTGCGCCAGTTTTGTTTTAAACAGCCGCTGTAGTTCGCCCTGCCCGGTGGGGTCGCACGAGCCGCGCGGGTGCCCGGAGTCTCGCGTGTTCATGCACACAAAAATGTGCTTTGCAAATTTCGGCATGGTCTGTAATTTCCAGCGGCTGCCGCCCTATTGAACGCTTGCAGCGCGCAGCGGTTCAATGCTTGCCAAATACCGCTCGGCCATCAAATTTCGCAGCTGCACCGAGCTCCTCTTCGATGCGCAACAACTGATTATATTTTGCAATGCGGTCGGTACGGCTCGCCGACCCAGTTTTAATTTGTCCGGCTGCTGTCGCCACCGCCAGGTCCGCGATAAACGTATCCTCGGTCTCCCCAGACCGGTGAGAAATGATGGAGTTGTATCCCGCCTTGCGCGCCAATTCGATGGCATCAATGGTCTCGGTAACGCTGCCAATCTGGTTCAGCTTGATCAGAATGGCGTTGGCAATTCCTTCGTTGATCCCGCGCGCGAGCCGCTCCGTATTGGTCACGAACAAATCATCGCCTACCAACTGAATTCTCTTTTTCGATGACTTACTCCCCACGCTTTGCGTCAACCGCTTCCAGCCTGCCCAATCATCCTCCGCCATGCCATCTTCAATCGAAACAATCGGATACTTCTCCGTCCAGCTCGTCCAATACGCCGCCATCTCTTCGGACGAATGCACCGATTTGTCCGACTTCTTGAAAATGTACTTCCCGTTGGCTTTATCAAAAAATTCGCTGGCCGCGGGATCCAGCGCAATGCTCACTTGCTCACCAGCCTTGTAGCCTGCGGCGCCAATCGCTTCCAGAACAATCTGGATAGCTTCTTCATTCGACTTGCAGCTAGGCGCAAAACCGCCTTCATCGCCAACGGCGGTGGAATAACCGCGCTTTTTCAGCGCGGTCTTTAGCGCGTGGAAAATTTCCACACCCCATCGCAGTGCTTCCGAAAAATTCGGCGCGCCCACCGGCATTACCATAAATTCCTGAAAATCCACGGAACTGTCCGCGTGCGCTCCGCCATTCAAAATATTCATCATCGGCACGGGCAGCAGGTTCGCGGAAGTATCCGTCGAGTAGCGCGACAAATACTTATAGAGCGGCTGCTGCAAAGCCACCGCCGCGGCCCGCGCCGCCGCCATCGACACCGCCAAAATCGCGTTGGCTCCCAGCCGCGACTTCGTGGGGGTGCCGTCCAGCGAAATCATCGCATGGTCGAGTCCTCGCTGCTCTGCGCCGTCGAGACCAATCACAGCTTTGGCAATTTCGCCGTTGACGTTCGCAACCGCCCTTAGCACGCCTTTGCCAAGATATTTCGTTTTGTCCCCGTCGCGCAATTCCAATGCTTCATGTTCTCCGGTCGAAGCCCCCGAAGGCACCGCGCCTCGTCCGACGACTCCGCCTTCAAGGATTACGTCCGCTTCAACGGTCGGGTTGCCCCGCGAATCAATTACCTGCCTGGCGCGTACGCGAGTGATTTTTGTGGACATGTCGGACTGCGCTCCTAAGGTTATGTGAACTACAGATTGTACCAGACGCGTTCTCGTGCACAGTCTATGCGAACGAAGTGCAGCTCTTTGAACGCGTAACGCAGCTGCGCGGAACAGAATCGCTTCACTTGGGGCGCCCCAAGGCGCTGTCAGGCGGCTTCCTTGTGAGATGAACGGAAGAGCGAAGGAATTTCGCGCAAACCCTTGCATTTGCCCGATCCTGTCATCGCCGCGACGCGACGTCCTCGCGCGTTACGCTGATTCCGGCTCCTCAATCAGCGATTCCAGCCGGATTACCACCACAATCCCCGACTCCGTCACGTGAAACCGCTTTTTGTCCGCTTCCGTGTCGTATCCAATTTCCGTGTGCTCCGGCAAACTCACGTGGCGATCAATGATCGCGCGCCGAATCCGCGAATGTCGCCCGATATTCACGTGATTGAAGATAATTGAATCGGAGACCTGGCAATAACTGTTCACGCGCACGTTGTATCCCAACACAGAGCGTTGCACGCGGCCTCCGGAGATTACGCAACCGCCGGAAACGATAGAGTCTGTAGCGACACCCATGCGCTCAGGGTCCGCAAACACAAATTTCGCCGGCGGCCACTGCTGTTGCCAGGTGCGCAGCGGCCAGTCCTGGTCGTATAGGTTAAATACCGGCGAAACGCTGACCAGATCCATGTTCGCTTCGTAATATGCGTCGAGCGTCCCCACATCGCGCCAATACAACGCGTCTTTGCGGTTTTCGTCCACGAAGTTATAAGCAAATACGCGGTGCTTTGAGATAATGCGCGGGATAATGTCTTTGCCGAAATCGTGGTGCGACTTCGGATCCTCGGAATCCGCCAGCAGAATCGGTATCAGCAGCTGGGTATTAAAAATGTAGATTCCCATCGACGCGTTGCAATACCCCGCGCGATGGGGAGACTCTTTCGGGTGTTCCGGTTTTTCCTCAAAGCCGCGGATCCGCCACTCTTTGTCCGTTTCAATCACGCCGAACTGCCGCGCCGATTGCTCCACCGGAAACTCAATCGTCGCTACCGTCACATCCGCGCCGGAATCCACATGCTGCTGCAGCATGCGGCTGTAATTCATCTTGTAAATGTGATCCCCGCTCAAGATGAACGTGTATTTCGATCGTTCGCTGCCAATCGAATAAATGTTCTGGTACACCGCGTCCGCCGTCCCTTGATACCACTCTTTGGATACCCGCATCTGCGGCGTGAGCACCTCGATATAATCTCCAAGACCTGCCAGGGGCGACCAGCCGGCACGGATATGCCGGTTCAAGCTGAGCGCTTTGTATTGCGTCAGGACAAATACGCGCCGCAAATCCGAATTAATGCAATTGGAAAGGGTGATGTCGATGATCCGGTAGAGCGCCCCAAACGGCACCGCCGGCTTGGCGCGGTCGCGCGTCAGCGGCCATAGCCGCTCTCCCTGGCCCCCCGCGAGCAACACTCCGATGGCATCCCGCATGTCAGGCATGGATCGCTCCCTCGCGCCGTGAAGTGAAGGCCGCTGGATTCTAGCAATTACCACTGAAAAGGCAATCGGGGAAAATGTCGAAGCTGAGCAGCTGGTTCGCGGGGTGCTGGTTGCGGCGCGCCTACTCCGCGCAAGCCGTAACTAAGTGTATACCGCATTGAAGAATTGGTTACGTACAGGACTCCGCCGGCCGTGATTTTCGCCCCTGTCTAAAAAATTTCTTGACTTCCACCCCAGCAATGAATAAGAAGAGGCCAGCGATTTTATCTTCCTTTTGCGCTGCCGCCAGGGTGCAGCAACCAGAACAGCTGTTTACATGCGATACTTATTGACAGGGGCGGGGTCCGCCATGTGCAGAGACGCCGCACGAAACCAATCCGAACCGGATTGGGGGTGAATTTAAACAGTGGCTGAAGTCATCATTCAGGAAAGCGAGTCTCTGGAAAATGCCCTGCGCCGTTTCAAGCGCAAGGTGCAACAGGAAGACATCATTAAGGAAATCAAGAAGCATAGCTTCTATATGAAACCCGGCGAGAAGCGCCGGGCCAAAGAAGCCCTTTCGCGGAAGCGACTGCGTAAGAAGCAGAGGCGTGAAGCGGATTAACTCGCTTCCTGTCGTTGCTCGGCGCCGCACTTCCGAGAAGCAGACCCCGGTCAGGTAAGACGTTTTGGGTAGCAGTCAGCGAGTTCGCGCCCAATGGCCCCAGGGACCCAGCCGGTTCCGAGGACTACTGGTTTACCCATTCCTTTGGCTTGTTCGCGCCAAGGCCCCGTCCACTGCCCGAGGTAGGTCAGGGGGATAGCGGCTATGGAATACCACGATCGGGTCCTGAAGTGTTCGGAGTGTGGCGCCGAGTTTGTTTTTACCGGCGGAGAACAGATGTTCTTCGCCGACAAAGGTTTTAAGAACGAGCCCAAACGTTGCAAGGCTTGCAAGGCCAAGCGCGCGGAAGGTGGCGGCGGCGCCACCCAGATGCGCTCGGAGACGAAGACCAGTTGCTCGCAGTGTGGCAAGGAAACCACCGTTCCCTTCCGTCCCACCCAAGGCCGTCCTGTTTTCTGCCGCGAATGCTTTCAGCAACGCCGCGCTATGGGCGCCCCGTAGAACAAAATTCCTCCACCACACAAACCAATAACCAGCGCCTCATGATTCCGGCGAATCGCGGCGCGTCATGGCGCACTACCTGCCGCCCGACGATTCCGTCTCCGCCACCGTCAGTTAGCGCTTCCCATTGCGCGAAATCGATCTTTTCGTGATCGGCGCGCTTACCGCTTTGGCGCTTTCACCGGATCCGGCGGTCGCGGCGGCAACACCTTGGGATTCGCTTTCAGCGCTTTCATGATTTCCGAGATGCCACGATCCAGTTGCGGGTCGCGTCCGGCAATCACCGCCGCTGGATCATTTTCTACTACGATGTCCGGATCGACGCCGTGCCCTTCAATCACGTACTGACCATCGACGCTTGCCGTTGCAAATTCCGGCACAAACACCTGCCCGCCATCAAGTAACGGGCCATGCCCGCTGATTCCTACTACGCCACCCCAGGTGCGCTTGCCAATGAGCGGACCGAGTCCCGCCTGCTTGAACATGTAAGGAAAAATATCGCCATCGGAAGCCGAGGTTTCGTTGATCAGGCAAACTTTCGGGCCGTACAAAACATTGCCAGGATAGGTGTCGGTGAATTGTGTGGTTCGCGCGAATTCCGTGCCCAGTAGTTGCCGGCGCAGCCGCTCGATGATCATCTGCGAAACGTTTCCGCCGCCATTTCCGCGTACATCCACGATCATCGCTTCCTTGCGAATCTGTGGATAGTAATACTTGATGAATTCGCGGATCCCATCGGCGCCCATATCCGGAAGGTGGATATACCCGACTTTCCCACCGGTAGCTTTATCGACGTACTCGCGGTTTTTCGTCACCCAGTCGAGATAAATCAGGCTGGTCTCGCTGGGGATCGGCCGGTAGGTAATGGTATGGGAGCCTTCGAGGCGCGGCGCGGAGTTGACCGTCCACTGCACTGGCCGGTTGCCTTTGTTCTGCAGTAATTGGTAAGGATTCTTCTGCGCCGTCAGGTCTTCGCCGTCGATCGCCAGAAGGTAGTCGCCTTCTTTGACATCGACACCCACTTCCGTAAGCGGCGACCGATAAATTTCCTCTTCGTTCTGCCCGCGGTAAATTTTCGAAATGCGATACCGTCCGGCAGCCGCGTCCAGTTCGATCTGCGCACCGGGTATGGCGTCCTGCGGGCGCTTGGGCATCGCGATATCGCCGCCTGTGATGTACGCGTGACCGACGCTCAACTCCGCAACCATTTCGCCGAGCACATAATTCAAGTCTGAGCGATCCGCGACGTAATCCACCAGAGGACGGTACTGCGCGCGAAGCGCCTCCCAGTCGTAACCGTGCATATTCGTCACGTAAAAGAAGTCGCGGTAGCGGCGCCACACTTCGTTGAACATCTCCACCCATTCCTGTTGCGGAATACGATCCACCATCAAGTTGTCGGTGCCCACCGGTTTGCCGGTGGATTTTCCATCTGGCTTCAGGTCGTACAGTTTGTAGCTGCGCTCCTGGCGAACCAGAATTTTCTTTCCATCCTCGGAAACGTCAAAACCCTGAATATTTTCAAGGAAAGTGGTTTCTTTGCGGTCCTTCTTGTTGAAGATCACCAGGACTGCCGGGGGATAGGAATCGCGACCGTAAAATGGACCGCCAGCGCGCGCGTACACCAAATATTCCTTGGTCACTGTCAAGCGTTCTAGATTATCGGGATCCACTGGCACGCGCGTGACGCGCTCGCCCAGCCCATCGAAATCGATGTGTATGTACTCCTTCTTTTTTTCTTCTTTCTTGTCCTCTTTTTTCTCGTCCTTCTTTTCGTCTTTCTTGTCGGCGTTCTTCGTTTTGTCCGCCGCTTCGTCGCCGGGTTTTCCGATGGTTACTTCGTCGCTTTCCGTTGGATAGGCGCTCTTACCATCTTTGCGCAGCGTCAAGGCCAGCAAGGCATTTCCCCGGTTGGTCGCAAAATTAAATTCGATCTGGCTGAGTTGCGGCTGGTATTCGCGCGTGCTTACGTAATACAGATAATTGCCATCGGGGTCCCATGCCGGATCGTCCGCATCGTAGAGTTCGTTGGTCACGCGGTGCGACTGCCCGTCCGCTACACCCCACACATAGATAGACGTGAATCCGCTGGCGCCGCTCATCGTGTACGCCAGGAATCCGCCGTCCGCTGACCACGGATAATAATTGATCCGCCCGCGCGGATTCTGCGCGATCTGCGCGACTTTTTTGTCGTCGAGCGTAATCACATACAGCTTCCCGTCTTTGTCGCTGAACGCGATCCGCTTGCCGTCCGGCGCCCAAGTTGGTTTGTTCAGCATGGCGTGGAAGCCGTGCGTCAACTCTTCCGGCTTTCCGGTGCCGTCCTGATTGATCAGGTACAGCTCATCTTCGCCATCCATGTCGGAAATGAAGGCAATCCTCGCGCCGTCCGGGGACCACTGCGCGAACTTGTCGTGCGCGTTGGAGGAATTTGTCAGGTTGCGCACCGCGCCTTTTTCAATCGGCGCGGTAAACACATCGCCACGCGCCACAAATAGCGCGCGTTCCCCCTTCGGACTCAGGCTCGCCGATTCGATCTGGCCCGCTGCCGAAACCCGCGACGGCCTCATCCCCAGCGCATCGGTCGGCACATCGATCGACAATTTTGTGGATTGCCCGCTCGCGATATCGAAAATATTCAATTCGCCATTCAATTCGTAAACGATGCGGCCCTGGTGATCCGTGCTTGGCCAACGCACATCCCACTTTCGGCTGTGCGTTAGCTCCGTGGTCGACTTGCTGCTCAGATCGTAGACATACAAATTGTTGGTATCGTCTTTGTCCGACGAAAAATAAATTTTGTCGCCGACCCACATCGGATCGCGGTGCGCGCGCGGATCGTCCGTGATCTTTTCGGCTGCATGCGATTTCAAATCAAAAATGTAGAGTTGCTGTGCCCATCCCCCGGAGTACCGCTTCCAGGTCCGGAAATCGCGAAATAGCGGCGAGTAGATCACCTTCGAGCCATCCGGAGAAATATCGCCCGCGCCAGATTTCGGCATCGGCAGCGCTACCGGCAAGCCGCCATCGACGGAAACTGTGTACAACCGGCTGTCGCCCAGATCGAAATACTCGCGCAACGACCGGAACACCACCGACTTCCCGTCCGGCGTCCAGCCGTAAACCTGATTGTCGTATCCCCATCGCGCCGGCAGAGGTCCACGCGAAGGATAGAAGGTCAGTTGTTTCGGCACGCCGCCGGTCGCCGGAATCACATATACCTGTTCGTCGCCGTCGTACTGTCCTGTAAATGCAATCCATTTTCCATCCGGCGAAAATTTTGCGAACAGTTCCTCGCCAGGCGACGCGGTAAGCCGCATCGCCATACCGCCAGAAGTCGATGCCGTCCACAAATCTCCCGCGTAGCTGAACACGACTTTGTCGCCGTGAATGTCAGGAAACCGAAGCAATTTGGTTTCCGCCAGCGTGGGCGTAGTCAAAATGAAAAATCCGACAAGGCAAAACAGAGCGTTCTCAAGGAATCGCACAGACATGAGCTCCCTTTCACTCGGCTAATTACCAACCACTTCGAGCAACCACGGCTCGGCAATTGGGAACGGATCGGCCGACCGACAGTTTACCCGCAAATTTCTTTTCCAGGTTGCCCTCAGGGGGTGCCGACACTCTCTGTTGGACGCACGCGCGGTCTAAACCGGTTACAGTAATTGCCTCCATCGACGTCCTGACACTCAGCCCGTGACCACCTGCGGATCGGCCTCCAGCTATGCTTTTTAATCCCGAGAAGGGTATGATTCTCCCTCACTGTTCCGGCTTCCAGACTGAGCCCCCGGAGGGCCTCCCATGGCTCACCGTTTCACTATCGGCGTCGAAGAAGAATTCCAAATCATCGATCCTGCCACCTGTGCGCTGCGTTCGCACGTCATGCAACTCGTTTCCGCGGCCTCCCCGGGCATCGCCGACCAGGTCAAGCACGAAATGCATCAATCCATCGTCGAAACGGGCACCAACATTTGCGAAAATGTCCACGAATTGCGCGTTGAAATGCACCGTACCCGCGACGAACTGGTTGCCGCCGCTGACCGCGCCGGACTGCACGTCGCCGCTGCCGGCACTCATCCTTTTTCGAGCTGGATCGATCAGATCATCTCCCCCGGCGAGCGCTATCAAAATATCGTCGAAGAGCTGCAGCAACTCGCACGCTCCCTGTTGATTTTCGGAATGCATGTGCACGTCGCCATGCCCGACAAGCAGACCACCATCGACATGATGAATATGGTTCGCTATTTCCTTCCGCACCTCCTCGCGCTTTCCACCAGTTCGCCCTTCTGGATGGGCCGCAACACCGGCTTAAAGTCCTTCCGCACCACGGTTTTTCGCCGCTTTCCGCGCACTGGCATTCCCGAACAGTTCGAGTCCTGGAGTGCATACGAAAACTTCGTCAATCTTCTGGTAAAACTGAATTGCATCGACACCGGCAAAAAAATCTGGTGGGACGTTCGCCCGCATCCCACATTTGGCACGCTGGAATTCCGCATGTGCGACGTCACCACAAAAGTCGAAGAAGCCGTCGCCATCGCCGCGCTCACCCAGGCCATCGTCGTCAAGCTGCACCGTCTGTATAAAGGCAATATGAGCTTCCGTCTGTACCGCCGCGCGCTCATCGAAGAAAATAAATGGCGCGCCGCGCGTTACGGCATCGAAGGCAAGCTCATCGATTTCGGCAAAGAGGCGGAAGTGGCCATGCGTGATTTAGTTCCAGAGCTGCTCGAATTCGTCGACGACGTGGTCGACGACCTCGGCAGCCGCAGTGCCGTTGAATACGTTCACACCATCATGCGCGAAGGTACCAGCGCCGAACGGCAGCTTCGCATCTTCCAGGAAACTGGCGATCTGAAAGCTGTGGTTCGCAACATCGTCGCGGAAACCCGCGGCCACGCGGCGCCGAACGCTTCTACGGCTAACGCCGTAAATTAATGGCTTAACGCGAGCCTCTGCAAACGATCTCTGAGGAGCAACCATGAAAAAAGTTGGCTTACTTTGCGGCCGTGAATTCAGTTTTCCCCCAGCCTTCCTCCAGCGCGTCAATACTCTCGGCGCCAAAGACGGTGTCACCGCCGAATTCGTAAAACTCGGCGGCACGCGCATGGGCGAGGCCGCCGCTTACAGCGTCATCGTCGATCGTATCTCGCACGAAGTTGAATACTACCGCGGCTATCTCAAGCACGCAGCCCTGCAAGGCACCTACGTCATCAACAATCCTTTCTGGTGGACCGCCGACGATAAATTTTTCAATTACTCCGTCGCCGCAAAACTCGGCATCGCCATTCCAAAAACCGTACTGCTTCCGCAAAAAGGTTATCCCGCTGACATCGACCTCACCGGAGAATCTCTTCACAATCTCGAATACCCCCTCGACTGGGACGCCCTGCTCGATTACGTCGGTCGGCCAGCCATCCTGAAGCCCTATTCGGGCGGCGGATGGAAGCACGTCTACAAAGTCCACAACCGTGAAGAACTTCTCGCCGCTTACGACAAGACTTCTCCCTACCCCATGACCCTGCAAGAGTTCATCGATTTCACGGAGTATGTGCGCTGCTTCACGTTCGGCAAAATGGATATCATGCCTGTCCATTACGATCCCAAAGAACGCCGCTACCATGTCGACCACGCCTACCTCTCGGCAGAGGTAGGTGCGCTCGTGGTACAAGGCGCGCAAACCATCAATCAAGCGCTCGGCTACGAAATGAACACCATCGAGTTCGCCATCAAAGACAACATTCCCTACGCCATCGATTTTCTAAATCCCGCTCCCGATTTCGAACGCGACCGCATCACGGAATTTTATTTCGAACATGTCGTGGAAAAAATGGCGCGCTTGGTAATCGACCGCGCCCTGAACGGCGCGGCCTCGGGACCCTGGCCCCGCTGGGAGGAAATGCTGAAGATCGGCGCAGCCAACGGCTTCACTGGCGCACCCAAACCCGCCGCCGCGCAAACCGCCCCGGTCGCCGCCGTTGCGAAGGGCGGGCCCGCAACGCCAGCGAAAAAATCTCCCGAAACCAAGCCAGCCGCCGCCGAAACCAAACCTGTCCCGGAATCTAAACCCGCCGCACAGGCCTCTTCCGCCGCCGCTCCCTCACCGGGAATCAAGACGAAATGACCGCATCCACGAAACCCGCGCCTCGTCCCACAGACCCGGTCGTTGCATGGAACGATCTTTTAGAAGTTCTGCTCAAGAAGTCTTCGGACTTCCCCAGCCAATTCCTCGACCAGCTTCGCGCCGCCAAAATGACTTTTGGCGACCGCGTCCACTGCCCTTTCCTCCGCCCTTTCTTTCTCTCCCCCGCCGACGAACTCCTGGTTCGCGAAGTTTCCGAAACCATCGCCAAACTCGGCGAACGCGTCGTCACGGCTTCCCTCCATGACAAATCTCTGTTCGCGCAATTTCATTTGCGCCCGGAAGAAGAACGCTTGGCCCGCCTGTCGGGCGGCTACGGCCTCGCGAGCACGGCTTCCCGCCTCGACGCCTTCCTGCTCCCCGATTCTCTCAAGTTCGCCGAGTACAACGCCGAATCCCCCGCCGGCGCCGGCTATTCGGAAACGCTCGCGGAACTTTTCCGCGATTTGCCGATGATGGAAAAGTTCGTCAAATATTTTGACGTGCATACCTATCCCCTCAGCGCCAAATTGCTGGATGCCCTCATCATGAGCTACATCGATTGGGGCGGCGCCAACAAACGCCCGCAAATCGCCATCGTCGACTGGAAGGAGGTCCCCACCTGGAGCGAATTTGAAATTTTGCAGGCGCGCTTCATCAAACTCGGCGTTCCGACGGTGATCGCCGATCCTCGCGACCTGCTCTTTGACGGCAAATCTCTCACCGCGCACGGAAAAAAAATCGATCTCGTTTATCGCCGCGTTTTGATCAACGACATCGTGGCCCGTCCCAAAGAATGCGAGGCTCTCGTCAAAGCCTACGCCGCCAACGCGGTCTGCGTTTCGAACACCCTGCGCTGCAAAATCCCTCACGTAAAAGCCTTTTTCGCCGTTCTGACCGACGAGCGTAACTCCGGTCTATTCTCCATCGCCGAGCGCGCCATAATTCACAAACATATCCCATGGACGCGCGTCGTCGCCGACGTTAAAACCGGTCACTACGGAGAACCCATCGAGCTATTGCCGTTCATCAACAGTCATCGCGAAAATCTCGTGCTAAAACCTTCCGACGAGTACGGCGGCACTGGCGTAACGCTGGGCTGGGAAACGAAGGAATCCACGTGGGATAAAATCCTGCAAAAAGCCCTGGAAGCGAAAAACGGTGCGTGGATCGTTCAGGAACGCATCCCCATCCGCCGTGAAAACTTCCCTCACATTTCTAACGACGGTGCGGTAGAACAGAAAAATGTTCTGGTAGATTTTGCGCCCTACCTTTACCGCGGCAAGCTGAGCGGCTTCTTAACGCGCCTAAGCGCCACCGGCCTGGCCAATGTGACCAGCGGCGGCGGCCAGGTCCCCGCCTTCCGCGTCACCCCCAAAAAATCAAAGAAGAATTAGGATAGGATCGCTTGCTGGCGGGTTGCGCTTCTCTCGGCCGGACGCAATCTTCGGCTACAGTTCAAATTTTCTGCGGAGCGAATCCCATCATCGTGAGGACCAAGAATGTTGACCGCGTTATTCTTATTCCTGCAGGCGCTGCTACCGTACATCGCTAACCCTCGTCAGGAGCCGTCATCTCCGCAACAGGTTCAGCCCGTCCAACGCAAACCCTGCTTCGACGCTAAGACTCAACTAGCCTCCAACGAATGCTTCGCCCAGCTCTACCAGGAGACTGACGCCCAATTGAACGTCGAATACAACCGGGTAGTCGCCTTTATGAAAAGGAATTTAGCCACGGCCCAAGAACAAAACTCTGCCACACAAATTACCTACAACGAAACTGCAATGAGCAAGCTCCTTGCAGCCCAGCGCGCGTGGCTAGCCTACCGCGACGCCAATTGTAACTCCGTACAGTTCCAATACGAGGGCGGCTCCATCCAGCCCACGATCTGGTCGCAATGCATGGCAGAAACCACGCAACAACGCATCACTACCCTGACCACCGCCTATGATCTAGCCAATTAGTCCACCACCGTCATTTCTTCCGGATAACGAACCAAGAACGCGTGCCGCAAGTCACCGATTTACTCTTGAAGAATTCCGCGAAGGATAGTTCCTGGCAAGTAGCCAAAGAATTGGTAAACTATTTGCATGAAATTCGGTCCGCCCCTCGCCGAACTAATGCCCGGTGCGAAAAACGCCGTTGAGACCTGTCTCGCGATCCGTCCCGGCGAACAAGTCGCGCTGATTGCCGACGCCGTCAGCAAACCCGTCGCCGCCAGCTTGCAGTCCGCGCTTGACCAACGCAGCGCTCCAACCAACGCTTTCCTGCTCGAAGACTTCGGCCCGCGCCCGCTCCGCGAGGCTCCGGAAAAAATCCTGCAAGCTCTTGAGGCCGCCGACGTCGGCATCCTCTGCATGACTCCGCAGCCTGGCGAACTTGGCGCCCGCATGGCCATCGTAAAAATCGTGGAGCGCCGCCAGATCCGCTACGCCCACATGGTCGGCGTAACCCCGGAAATCATGCAGCAGGGCATGCGCGCGGACTATCTTAAGGTAGACAAGCTCAGTGACAAGCTCCGCGAACGCATGCTGCGCGCCGAAACTCTCACCGTAAAAACCGAAGCCGGCACCAATATTGCTGCGCATTTCGATCGAGGCCTCGATTGGGTCAAAACCAGCGGCCTCATCAGCCCGCGCTATTGGTCGAACCTTCCCGCCGGCGAGGTGTTCACCACGCCCGCCACGGTCGACGGCACCTTTGTCTGCGATGCCACGGCCGGCGACCACTTCAACGGCAAATACGGCGACCTGCAATCCACGCCACTCGTCCTAACCATCAAGGGTGCACGCTTGGTGAAGGTCGAATGTGCCCGCAAAGATCTCGAGGCTGAATTTTGGGAATATTGCCACACCGACGAAAACAGCGACCGCGTTGGCGAACTCGCCTTCGGCACTAATCTCGGCCTCCGCCACATGATCGGCATCCTGCTGCAAGACGAGAAATTTCCCGGCGTCCATCTGGCTTTCGGCGACCCTTACGGCAGCCAAACCCACGCCAATTGGAAATCCCGAACGCACGTCGACGTCCTCACCCGCAACTGCGACGTCTGGATCGACGACGACCAAGTCATCAACAAAGGCTGCTACCAACTAGACCACCTTGGCCTCGCCTAGAAGTACCCACGCTCCTGTCTAGGACACTCCACCAAGAAAACGGCGCGACGCCCACGATCAGCTCATCCGGTCTCAAGAAAGATTGTCTTGCGCGGTTCGTATCTTCATGTTGTGATTCCGCCAGGTCAGACTATCCGTTTGCGGAGGACTCCATGCTCGTCCACAACCCGCGCCGCCCACCTGTCAATAAACTGACTCGTCGCAACCTCGTCACGGCTGCCGCCGCCACTCTGGTTTCCTTCGCTATCACCCCCAAGCTCTCCGCCGAAGCGGCCCCCATGAAAAGGATTTCCGGCACGCCCGCGAAGGACGACCGTACTTCCCTGCACCAGGAAGTCACTCTCCAAGCGTCGCGGCAGCGCATCTACGAAGCGATTCTCGATTCCAAACAGTTCAGCGCCTTCTCTGGCCTTCCCGCCAATATCGACCCGAAACCCGGCGGCGCTTTCACCATGTTTGGCGGCCTGATCGAAGGCCGCAATATCGAACTAGCTCCCAGCACCTGCATCGTCCAGGCATGGCGCCCCTCGCACTGGGAACCTTGCGTCTATTCCATTGTCCGTTTTGATTTGAAACCGCAGGACGCCGCCACGCTAGTTGTCCTCAACCACTCCAGCTTCCCGGCCGGCGACTACGACCACCTCTACTCCGGCTGGACCGAACACTACTTCGATCCCCTAAAAAAATTTCTCACTCCGTCGTAGTGGCAGTTCTTCAGACCTGTTCTGTGAGGTTTTTCTTGGGAGCGGACGATCAGCCCGCACCAAGTAATATCCTGAGAGCACGCTATCACTGATAGCGTGCTGCCTTTCAGCACCAACCCGCGGCACCTCGGGAATGAACCACCAAGTTCCTCCCGCGCGACCGCAAACACGCTCACCTCGCATTGTCACCAATCCTTGTTACCATTGCTCTCAGTGATAAAATCCGGGGTAAAATCTTAAAACACTGTGATCGCCGCCTCAGACAAACACGCCTCCGCCGCCATCCTCGTCCCTCCTGATCTTCAACAAGTCATCGACAACGCTTGGCAAGTGACCAAGCAAATCCCAGGCTACCTCCTAGACAACGAAGCCAAATTTCTCGGGTTTCTGGCAGCGGTCACTCCCCCCCGCGATGGAGCCATTCTAGAAATCGGCAGCTATCGCGGTCGCTCGACGGTGATGCTCGCTAACGTTGCCGCCCATTACGGCCTCGGACCGATCGTGGCCATCGATCCGCATAACTCGCCCATTCTCGTTAATCCCGATGGTTCCAATCACTCCTCCTCCTACGACGACTTCCTGCAAAATATTCGTCTCGCCGGTGTCGCCGATCACGTCGAGCCGCACCTCGCCTATTCCACTGAAATCAGCTCCACTTGGCGCCGACCCATCCGCCTTCTGTGGATTGACGGCGATCACTCCTACGGCGGAGTCAAAGCGGATCTCGATGGATTCCTTCCCCATCTCGTTCCCTACGGCGTGATCGTTATGCACGATGTGCTGAATAATTTCGAAGGTCCAATCCACGTTTTCGTCGAAGAGATGCTGCGCTCCGATCAATACGGCCCGGCCGGCTTCGTCCACTCGATCGCCTGGGCGCAGTTCCGCCCTGCCGACGGCGCTAAATTCCGCCCGCAGCGCGCAAAACTCGCCGAACGCGCCGCCAAATTGATTCCACTTGTCGAAGAAGGCAAAGAACTACGCGGACTGAAAAAAATGCGCTTCAAACTGACGCGCTCGAGAATCCCTCGCTTTCCGTTGACCCACGAGGGCTGGGCCGCTGAACTCAATCCCACCAAGTAACAAAACTGCATCTTCTAGAAAAGGCGGGCGATATATTCGCGCATCTGGTGCTTCCAGTACGGCCAGTCGTGCCCCCCTTCCGGCCCCCAATTGTCCACAGCGTGGCGGATCCCACGGCTCGACAGCACCTCCGACAGCCGGTACGTTGGTCCCGGCTTCTCCCACGCCCCGCTTCCCGTCGTCAAATGAATGTCGCAAGTGGCCAGATTCCCCAGCACCCAGGGATCGCTCATGTTCGCCAGATAATCCACCGGATTGTTGAAATAAAAATTATCGTCATACATCCCGTCCATGAAATTCCGCAAATCGTACACCCCGGACATCGCAAAGCACCGCTTGATCACATCCGGATGCTTGAACAAGGAATTCGCCGCGTGATACGCGCCAAACGACGATCCCATGGTGCTGATGGCGATTCCCGGCGATTGGCAATTATTCCAAATGAACGGCACCACTTCTTCGCGCAGATAGGAATCGAAAACCGACTGCACGTAGCTGCGATGAAACGGGTGCGCTCCTTTGTTATAAAAACTCAGACCGTTAATCGAGTTCACGGTGAAGAGTTTTACGCGCCCCGCGTCGATAAAATCCGAAAGCGTGCCCACCATGCTCTGCCCTTCGAGCTCCCATTCGTCGCCGGCGCTCGTCGGAAATCCCATCAGCGGATGTCCGTAGTGGCCGTAAACAACCACGCCCATCTCCATGCCCAGCCGCGGCGAATGCCAGCGGTGATATTCCCTTTTCATTTTTTGCGCCTCAGTCCTGGCCGAATTCCGTCGCGACTTCCTTCGCGAATCTCCCTGCAAACTCTTCGGCGATTTGTCTCCTGGCTTTCACGCGGGGGAGTGGCGAAAAGTATGCCAGCAGCGGCGCATACTTCGCAATCCTTCAAACAACTGCGCGGCGGCGACTCGTCTCGCAGCGCATTGGTAGTCAACGCGAGCGATTCGATTTACACTCTAGTCTCCATTGCCAAGGCTTTTCGCAACAATCTGGAGTTCCTACTATGCCCCGCAAGAAAAAACAGTCTCGCAAGAAACCCCTTACTGATCCCGAACGGGAGCTTCGCAAACAACTTGCGCAACTTTTGCGTGGCGGACAGGCCCACGTAAATTTCAGCGACGCACTGGAAGGTTTTCCGGCTAAAAAACGCGGGGTGCTCGCCAAAGGACTGCCGCACACGGCGTGGCAATTACTGGAACACGCACGCATCGCGCAGTGGGACATCATGGAATTCAGCAGCAATCCCAAACATATTTCTCCGGATTTTCCCGAAGGCTATTGGCCCAAGACGCCCATTCCACCGAATCCCGCGGCGTGGGACCGCAGCGTCCGCGAATTTCAGCGCGACCTGCGCCGGATGATCGCTTTGATCGAAAATCCCAAAAGCGATCTGCACGCCGCCATTGCGCATGGGCAGGGGAAAAACATTCTTCGCGAAGCTCTGGTCCTCGCCGACCACAACGCATATCATCTCGGCCAGCTTGTAGACTTGCGCCGCGCACTGGGAATTTGGCCCGAGGCGTAGCGGTGCTTCGACTCCGGAAGGTCGCTGTAACGAGAAAGGAAAGCAAGGGAACGCACTGGTCACGGGTCCTGGCGCGCTTTCTGCTGGTCCCGCTAGCGGCGCAGTGTTCATTCGTGGCGCACACTTTGCTAGCGCAGCGCCAGCCCGTGCTGCAACAGATCGATCTTCCGCATCCCTACTATTTTCGCGAAATGTATTTGCCGCAGCTCACCAGCGGACCGAGCAGCGTGGCATGGTCGGGCGATTCGCAAGAACTGGCGTACTCCATGGCCGGCTCGCTGTGGCGCCAAAAGATTACGGAAACTTCCGCGCGGCAGCTCACCGATGGCGCAGGTTATGACTACCAGCCGGATTGGTCGCCCGACGGAAAGTTTATCGTGTACTGTTCGTATCAGAAGAACGCGCTGGAACTTTGGACGTTGAATTTGGCCAGCGGTTCCGCCACGCAATTAACCAGCGGGGGAGCGGTAAATGTTGAACCGCGCTGGTCGCCGGACGGAAAGAAAATTGCGTTCGTTTCCACGGCGTACAACAAACGCTTTCATATTTTCATTGGTGACTTTCGCGACGGAAAATTAACAAATATCACGCGGCTCACCGGGGAAACGAAAAGTTCGCTGCCCCGCTATTACTACAGCGCGTACGACATGGAAATCAGCCCGGTGTGGTCCCGCGACGGCCAGGAAATCCTGTTTGTTTCCAATCGCGGTCATATTTACGGCACCGGCGGTTTTTGGCGCATGAAGGCGCAAGCGGGTGCCGTGGCGCGCGAGATTCACTACGAAGAAACGAATTGGAAAGCGCGGCCGGACTTTTCTCCGGATGGCTCGCGGATTGTTTATAGCTCGTATCTGGGGCGCAACTGGCACCAGCTTTGGACTATGCCGGCTAGTGGCGGCGACGCATTTCCGCTGACCTACGGGGAGTATGACATCACCAATGTGCGCTGGTCCCCGGATGGGAAAACGCTGGCGTACGTTTCCAATGAGCAAGGCTTTACTTCTTTGGGCCTGCTCGGCGTTCCCGGTGGCGAACGCCGGGCATTGATCGCTGAGAAGCGGCAATTCAAACGTCCCCACACCTTGCTTCTACTTACCGTGACCGACGATTTGGGCAACCCGTTATCCGCGCGAATTTCGATTACCGACGAAAGAGGAAAGTTTTGCGCACCTGACGATATCTGGATTTCGGCGGATGATGGTTACGACCCCGGCAAATCGCCTTTTGAGGCGCACTATTTCGATATAAGCCGATGGCCTGAATCGCCGGTTTCGAGGACAGCGAATAAAGCCATGCGAGAACTGCATCATCCTGACACCATTTCTGTCCCCGTGGGCACGGTCAGGATTGAAGCGATGAGAGGATTCGCGTATCAGCCGGTGACCCGAACGATCCGGACAGATCCAGGCCCGATGACGGACGTCGAAATAGCGCTCCCTCGCATGGACTGGAAGAGCGAAAAGGGTACCCAGTGGGTGAGCGGCGATTTGCATGTGCACATGAACTACGGAGGCGTCTACCGCAATAGCCCCGCAAATCTGGGCGTGCAGGCGGACGCCGAGGACTTGGGAATTGTGAACAATTTGCTCGTGAACAAGGAACAACGTTTTCCCGACATGGAGTTTTTTGACACTGGTTTTTTCGCGGATTCCGCGACGGGTCCGTGGATCTTGAACGGGCAGGAGTTTCATACGAGTTATTGGGGGCATCGCGGGTTGCTGAATATTAAGCAGCATATTTTGCTGCCGGGATATGCGGGATATCCGAATACGGCGGCGGCCAGTCTGTATCCGATGAATGCGGATGTGTACGACATGGCGCATGCCCAGGGGGCGCTCGTGGGTGCGGTGCATCCTTTTGATGAAATACCGGATCCCTTCGCGAAACCCGCACAGAAAATTACCGATGAGTTGCCGATCGACGTGGCGCTCGGAAAACTGGATTACATGGAAATTGTGGGATTCAGCGATCATCGCTCTACTGCCGCGGTTTGGTACCGGCTGCTGAACTTGGGCTTTCGCATTCCCGCCGGAGCGGGGACCGACGCCATGGCGAATTTCGCTTCCCTGCGCGGACCGGTGGGACTGAATCGCGTTTACGCCCGCGTTCCGCCACTCGATGTAAAAGCCTGGCTGGACGCGCTGAAAAACGGTCGTACTTTCGCCACGAACGGACCACTCTTGGAGTTTTCGTTAAATGGGCGCGGCATCGGGGACGAACTGGCGTTCAGTGCTTCGCAGGTGACGGTGGCATTTTCCGCAAAATTGCGCTCGATCGTTCCCGTCGATCACCTCGAGGTCGTATGCAATGGAAAAGTGGCGCAAACACTGAAGCTGAACGCCACGCGCACCTCAAGCGACGCCACGGGTACGCTGCCCATCAGCGAAAGCGGGTGGTGTGTGCTGCGCGCTGCGAGCGACCAGGCGGAATACCCGGTGCTGGATAACTACGTTTACGCGACGACCAGCCCGATTTACATCACTGTAGACGGCAAGAAGCCGCATTCGCCGGACGATGCCAAATATTTTGCCGCGTGGATTGACCGCCTCAACGAAACCACCGCCGCGTATCCCGATTGGAATTCCGCTGAAGAAAAGAGGTACGTGCTGGGCCGCATCGCGGAGGCCAGGAACGTTTACGAGCGGTTGGAGCAATAGTGTTTTTAGGAATAACGCCGCAGCAATAGCGGCGCGGAAATGCGTTTGAGCAAGCGGCTTCGCCGCAAGACAAGTTCAATGAGACCCTCGAGCTGAGGGCGGGAAATCGAAGAAGGGCACGATGTGCCGTGCCCTTCGAGAATCACTCCGCGAGAAACAACACTAGTCGACCAGGTGGATGGCTTCTTCAACGTGGTGGTGAGCTTTGTCAATGTGCAGGAGCGCGCGTTCCTGCAGGCCCTGGGCGAAAGCGTTGTCTTCCTCTTCGCTTACGTCGTGATGCGCCTTGTCCAGCAGCTCCAGTGCGCGGTGCAGTCTGCCGCCCCACGGCATGTGCGCGTCAACCGGAGGATGATCGTTGAGATCCTTGCCGTCGTCGACGGAAGCTTTCTTAATCTCGTTGATGGCTTCGTCGATTTCGTGAATGGCTTTCTTTTCCTGCTCACGAAGTTCGCCGCCGTCTGGCCGCTGCAGATGCGCGCGGGCGTGGCGCAAGTCGGTCAGTGCGTGCAGGTACGCGGGGTGTTCCCGAGACGGATCTGGCGCAGCCGAAAGCACCGCAGGAATAGCCATCAGCAACCCAAAGAGTGCGAGTGACAGCTTCAGAACGGCTTTCATAGTAGGACTCTCTCCTGTGTGAAATTTTGGATCTAAGAGGTAGACCAACGCCGCCGGGACTGCGAAGAACTTGGGAGCGACGCTTCCCCGGCGCGCTCACTTGCCTCACTAAACCGTAGCTGACTGCAAAAGTTGCGGCAAGAACAGGAATCCGAGCTGGCTACCGGTAGGTAACCTGTTCTATCGGGCGGCAAGCGAGTGCGATTTGGGCCGACTCGCTAAGGCATAACTTGCAGATTCGATTCAGTTTGACTGGCGCCGCCGGAGCGGACGACGGGCTCACCAACGAAGCAAAAAGCAGCGGCCTAAAATAGATCGGGACACCGAAGGGCGCGGTTCGTTCCAGTGATCAGTCAGAACGAAAAGGCTCTGTGGTGTCCCGACGGTTCTTGGGACTACAGGCTTTAGATTTTTTCTCCCAAGTCCTCCTATGAACATATGGCTAAGATTCCGGTGCCGGCCCGAACCAACGTTGCACCTAAAAAGGCCGGTCGGTTGCTCTTTGCAATACCGGAGAAGAGGCGAAACGTCAAACGAACTGCATCTGACGATACTATGAACCAGTAACATTATTATTTTGAGTTTATTAGCAGTTCATGTGAGCAAGTTAGCGCGACGAACTGAAAGTCATGGTATATTCCAGGTCTCCGGATTTAGCGCTTATTGCACGCTCTTGGTGAAGGATTTTGCAAAGTACGCGAAAAGATTTGGCACCGACACACCGATTCGGCCTCTTCGAGGTCAATCTAGCGCACGGAATTCTTACGCGTCACGGAACTCGAGTAAAGCTCCAGGATCAACCATTTCGGATTTTGACGTTGCTTTTGCAGAGGCCGGGAGAAATTGTTACACGGGAAGAGCTGAGGCAAGCGCTGTGGCAGGAAGGCACCCACGTAAACTTTGATGGGAGCTTGAACGCTGCTCTCAAAAAACTGCGCTCGGCGCTACAGGATGACGCAGAAAATCCCCGATTTATCGAGACGGTGCCGCGGCAAGGGTACCGCTTTCTGGCACCAATCCATGTCATCACCAATGCGGTGGACCCTGCCACGCAGCAAGTGGCCACGCTCGGCGATGAGGCGAATTCAATCGAGTTGCGACTGCGGCTAAACCCGGAACTGACGCCGGAATTAGGGATGGTCGCACCGTGGGAGCGGCAGGGCCCGGGGCGAACACAGCAATGGTTTGACCTGCTATGGCCGGCGATTGGGATTCTGTTCGCATCCTGGCTCGTTTTTTACATTGTGTATCCCGTGCCGCGGCCGAGCGTGCAGCGGATGAACCGCATTACCTACGGAGGACGAATCGATGAATGGGGAGGAATCGTCTCGGATGGCACGAGGATATTCTTTCTAGAACGCGACGGGAACCACTGGAGCCTCATGCAAACGTCGGTGCAAGGCGGGAACGCGGAGAAAATGCCGACGCCCTTTGAGAATACGCGGCTGTTTGCGATTTCTCCGGATCACTCGCAATTCTTAATTGGACAATTTGCGCGGCGGGACGAAGAGATGCCGCTGTGGCTCTGGCCGGTGCAGGGCGGCGAACCGCGGCGGCTGGGGGAAGCGACGGGATCAGACCCGGCATGGTCCCCCGACGGCACACAAATTGTGTTTGTCGACGGAGGGAAACTTTACGCGATCCACCGGGATGGCACGATGCTGCACGAATTGGCGCACGTTACCGGCAGAGCAAAATCTCCGGCATGGTCGGCGGACGGAGCGACAATCCGGTTCACGGTAGAAACCGGAGATGCCGAAGAGCAACTCTCCGGACAGTTCGCGGGACAGTTCACCGGGCAGTCGATCTGGGAAATGTCCGCGAACGGCAACGGATTGCACCCGGTGGTGATGCCGAACGCGCAACCGCCGCGGCAATCCGCGGGAAATTGGACACAGGATGGCAGTTATTTTTTATTTTCGGGGTGCGAAGAATATGAATGTAACCTTTGGGGCATCCGGGATACCTGGAATTGGTACCGACGTTCACAACACAGTCCATTCCCGTTGACCAGCGGGCCGGATTCGCTACACGTCGCGGTGCCGGCGCAAACGGGAACGCGCGTGTTTGCATTCAGTTTTCGATCGCAGCGCGAGTTACAAAGGATGGAGACGCCGAGCCTGCACGCCACCACGCTGGGAATTGGCACGTACGCTGAACAAGCCAGTATCTCGCCGGATGGGGACTTGGTGGCGTACGTAAACCGTCCGGACGGCGCGTTGTGGAGCAGCCACGCGGATGGGTCGTCAAGGCTGCGATTGACGAGTCCTCCTTTGCGCGGCGCAGACCCGCGGTGGTCGCCGAAGGGGGAGCAACTCCTGTTTACCGGTGCGCGGCCCGGCCAACTGCGGCAGATTTACATACTTTCTTCTGACGGCGGAGCGCTGCGCCCGGTGCTGCCAAGATATTGGGAAGCGACGAGCGCGGACTGGGCAGCGGATGGACATCGCATTATCGTGAGCATGCGCAATTCGCGAACCCATCCGGAGTATGCTTTGTTTTTTCTCGAGCCGACCACAGGAATGATCAAGGAACTGGCGGATTCTGCGGAATTCAGTCAACCGCGGGCATCCCCAGATGGGCGGTTTGTCGCGGCGATCGATGAAACGGGACAGCGTCTGATGTTGTACGACGTGCGAAAGGAAAAGTGGAGCGAAGGCGGCTCTGGAGGATCGCTAGGAGCGCCGTACTGGTCCAACGACAGTTCGGGAGTCTATTTCCAAGATACGCTGCAGGAAGAAGAGTCCGTTTTTCGACGAGACCTGGGAGTCGGAAAAGTGGAGCGGGTGGCCGGGTTTGGGGAGATCTTGCGGGGAAGCGCGAGTCATTGCGTATTCAACGGATTGGGGAAAGATGGCGCGATTTACGTGATGCTGGAACGCGGATTAACGGATATCTATGCGCTGGATCTCGATTTGCCATGAGTCAAGGGCAGTTGGAAGGTGCGGAGCGGCCGGCCAAACGTGCGCGGATCCAACTGACTTGTTCGCTGACAGAGTTACCAATGAGAGCGCTGGAAGCGAGATTCGGGTAGCTGATAAAGACCACGCGATCTTTCTGCCGACAGAGCTGGGCAACGGCTGCAGCAGTGAGGGATGAGGGCACGTCCGAATCAGAACCGCCGCTGATGATGAGCAGCGGAGCTGCCGTGGATCGCTGGCCGGGACGATTTCTGACGAAAAATTCTTTCACGTAGCGATTATCCTGCCAGGCAGGCTGCAACATTTGGTTTGCCGGCAATGGCGGGCCGGAACCGCTTTGGCATGCGTGGTTCAAATACTCGTACAGCGGAAGCGCGTTGGGGGCGAGGATGTCTGGCGGGTGAAATTCGGGGAAGACCACGCTCAGCCCCTTGGCTAGAGACACAAGCGTCGAGGACGTAGAGGTTTCCAGCGTGTGCGGAAAAAATTGCGCGGGATCGGCAACGCCCGAGATGGCAATGGCGCCGAGGAAGTTGGGATCGTCAGTTTGCGCGGCGGCTTCGGCCACGCCAACGGCGACCAGACCGCCTTGCACATATCCTGCGACCAGCCATTTTCTGGCGAGCTGCGGAAGAGCGGCGCGAGCCGCGGGAATGGCGTACAGAACGTCTAGCGCGTTGGAGCGCATATCAAAGGCGGCGTGCGGAAAATTCGTGCCGAGCCCTGCATAGTCTGAGGCCACGACGGCGAAACCCAAGCCCGCATACATGGAAAGCAGTGGGCCGTCGTTGAGGTTGCTGACCAAAGAAGGAGCACACTGAGGCGCGGAGCCGGTGAACTCGTGAGCCCAGGCGATGACGGGCCAGCCACCGGGAGGAGGCGTCTTGTCTGGAATAAGTACAACGCCAGAAGCGGCTACGTCTTGTCCGGTTGGAGAGCGCGAATGGTAGAGAATGCGGACAACGGAAACCTTGTAGGAGAGTTGGTATTCGTAAAATGGCGCGGAACGGATGAGTTCGCCGGGCTGACCTGGCGGCAAGGGATCGGGAGTAGCGTAGAAATCCGTGAGCGGCAGGGCTGGCGGAGCGTGAGCGAACTTTGGGGGAGCGAGGCCCGCGGCATCCTGGCCCAACGCAGGTGGGCCAGCGAACACCATGACGAATGCGCAAAGCAGAATTGTTTTCAGGGCAAAATATCGGAATTGAAATGGCCGGCGCAAAACGCGACGGTTGCCGCAATAGCGCCGCGCACCCGACCGGCTACTACCAATCGGAAGCGGGTCTGGGGAGATGGTCCGCATGCTTGAATTGGTTGCGCTTGGAATAGGAGATAGCGGCGAGCACCAGCCACATGAGCGTGGGCGGAACGATGAGCACGAGGATACCGCTGCGCAAAGCTTCGATCATGCGGTGGCCGGAGGAAGCGGCTTGCGTGTAGCAGAGCGCACAGCTTTGCGAAAAAGCCGGCGGCGCGAACGTGAAGGCGGCAAACGCCATTGCGGCAATGGCAAATAAACGAAACGCCGAATTGGCGTGACGCGGTGATGCGGCGGCTAGTTGCGACATACTACGGGCCTCACTAACGAGCATTATACGCTTCCAGTTATTTAGCAAACGGCACGCCAACGAGCAGGCGGAAACTGTCCGACCATCCGTAGGTAGTGGCCGCGAGCACAAAAAGAGTGAACAGTGTGAACGCCACGATGGAGGCGCGGTTTTCGGTGGCCAAATGCATGAAATAGAGGATGCCGAGAACAGCGCCGAAGAACGCCAGAATCAGCATGCTCGCAGCCAGCACGCCGCCGGCCGGATGACGCGAGGCGATGAGCAGTTCAATACCGGTAATCGCCAGCATGACGATATACACGACGATGTATTTTCCGAAGCTGTCTTGATGTTCCGTGGCGCTCATAATCGAGATCCTCTCTTGATTTCCGTTCGGCGAACCGGCGTCCGTTAGCTAGCCAGATTCATGAAATAAACCAGTGGCACGACGAACATCCAAACGATGTTGATGAATTGCCAGAAGAGACCGATATTTTCAACGTCCACGGCGGAGTAGCGACCGCTCTTGTAGCCCAATGCGATGATCAGAAGAGCAATGAGGGCGGCGATGACGTGCAAGAGCTCCATGCCGGTAACGCTGAAGTAAGCGCCGCCAAAAAGACCCGTGCCCCAGGGATTTTTGAAGAAGGTGACGCCCTGCCCGATCATGCCGAACCATTCACGAATATGGAGAAGCGCGAAGAGCAATCCGGCGGCGAGGGTGATCATGCACCAGCGAAAAGCCGCGGCGCGATCTCCGGCGCGAGCGGCGCGCACGGCTAGAGCCATGATCAGCGCGCTGGTGACCAAGATGAAGGTCATGATCAACACGCTGACGATGGTGGAGGATTGGAAGGGCCGCGGCCAGTTGGCAGTCGAGTTGCGCAGGAATCCGTAGGCCACCAGACACGCCGCGAAGGTCATGATGTCGGAGATGATGAACAGCCACATGGCCAATTTTTTAGCGGGAACAGCAAACGGCGAGGGCTCCATGATGGGAACATGGTGTCCGGTGTGTTGCCCGCCCAAAGCTACTTCCGAATGGCTCACGGCTCCTCCTACGAACAGTGCGTTAAATTTTCAACCACAGCAGTAAAAACAAGTAAATCCAAAGAACACCCATGAAGTGCCAGTAAATCGCGGTGGCGTCGAGGGTACTGCGGCGTAAAGTGGCGTTCCCCAGTTTGCGGATGGCGCGGAGCAAACCGGCAAGTCCGCCGAGCACGTGCAAAGCATGGACCGCGGTAAAAACGTAAAAGAAAGAACTGTTGGGGTTGGTGGCGAGGTACAGGCCTTGCGAACGAAGCTGCAGCCAGGCCATGTATTGTCCAGCGACGAAGAGCAGTCCGAGACCGAGAGTGAGAGACAGCCACAAGCGAGGAGACGCAATGTTGGAGTCCGTGCCGAGCATGTAGGAAGCGACACGGCGGCGAGCGACCTCTAGAGTGGCGCTGCTCGCAAGTAGCAGTAGCGTGCTTAGGAAGAGGACGGACGGCAGGGTGATGTGGCGCCAATCGTTTGAAGCGCCTTCGCGGACGATAAGTGCGCTGGTGAAGGCGGCGAAGGACATGCAGATCGCCGCAATGCCGACCCAGATGGCACTGCTCGACGCCGGCGGAGAATATTGTTGCGCGACGCGGAGATTGGCGCCATCGGGAATGAGGTTCTGCCCACCGCCGACATGTCCGTTTCCCGGACGATCGGGACCCGGGAGAATTTCAATTTTCGGTGGCCGTACAGTGGTAGCCATATTTTCTAATCGTTCCTCTCGTGCTTTGCGCAATTTGCCGGATCAGTCGCCCTCCGAAGTGGCCAAAGCCTGCTCGGGCGAATTCTGCATGATGTAGTCGGCGCCGGAAGCGGTCTTGACGCCATATTGATCGGCGTCGTGATAGACGACGGGATCCTTGCCGCCAAAATTATTCCAAGGCGGCGGCGAGGGCATGCTCCATTCGAGGGAAGTGCCTTCCCACGGATTGGCCGGGGCGGCAGGACCACGGAAGCGGCTGTGGATCAAGTTATAGAGGAAGAGCAATTGCACGGCGCCGGTGATTAGCGCGGCGACGGTAATGAATTGATGCAGGGGGATAAGCGCCTTCAGGTAGTCATCGGTGAAAGCGGCATAGCGGCGCACGTTTCCCGCCCAGCCCAGATAGTGGAACGGCATGAAAATGCAGTACGTGCCCACGAAGGTCAGCCAGAAGTGAATCTTGCCGATGGTTTCGTTCATCATGTGGCCGGTCATCTTGGGGAACCAAAAATAGGTTCCGGCGAAAATGCCGAACATAGCTGCAACGCCCATCACCATGTGGAAGTGACCGACGACGAAGTAGGTGGCGTGGAGCCTGATGTCGAGGGAAGGTTGCGCCAGGAAAAAGCCGCTGACGCCGCCGCTGACGAACATGGAGATAAAGCCGAGAGCAAAGAGCGAAGCGGTGTTGATGCGGAGCTTCGAACCGTACAGGCTGCCAATCCAGATGAGTACCACGACCGTCGAGGGAATGGTGATCATCAACGTAGGAAATGAAAAGACCAGCGACGAAAATGGATTCATGCCGCTGACGAACATGTGGTGTCCGTATACCATGTAGCTGAGAAAAGCGAGCGCCCACATAGAATAAAGGATGGCCTTCATGCTGAGCATGGGACGGCGCATGTTGGTGATGAGCACGTGGGTGACGATGCCCATGCCGGGAATGATGGCGATGTATACCTCAGGATGTCCGAAGAACCAGAAGAGATGTTGCCAGAGCAGCGTGGAACCGCCGGAATGCGGCACGAGTTGATCGTTGAGGACCAAGCCCGAAGGTACAAAAAAGCTGGTGCCCGCAACGTGATCGAGGATCAGCAAAATGGTCGCGGGCATAAGGACGGCGAATGCGGTCAGTCCCATGCAGGAGGTGATGAACCACGCCCAACAGGTCACCGGAAGGCGGGAGAGGGTCATGCCTTTGGTGCGCATGTCCAGCACGGTAGAGATAAAATTTAGCGAGCCGAGCAACTGTCCGATACAGAACACGCCAAGGGCCGCGGCCCAGAGGACCTGGCCGGTACCTTGCCCAGGGCCGGCGTCCTTGCCGATGGCGCTGAGGGGAGCATAAGCGGTCCATCCAGAGAGTGGCGGACCATCCGAGACAAAGAAGGCCGTGACCAGGATTAAAAAAGCGGTGAAGGTGGTCCAGAAGGACATCATATTGAAATGCGGGAAGGGCATGTCTTCCGCGCCGACCTGGATGGGGAGAAAATAGTTGCCAAAAGCCGCGAATGGAGCGGTGGTCAGAACGAAGAAGACCATGATGGTGGCATGCATGGTCATCAGCTGGAGATAATATTCCGGAGTCATGACGCCGCCCGGAGCACCGTTCGGCGAAATCGCCTGGAGTCCCGGAATGGCGGCATTGGTCCAGCCGAGGTGGATGCGCATCAGCCAGGAAAGCACCATGCCGGTGACGACCGCGACGAGAGCGAGCGTGTAGTACTGCAGACCGATGACCTTGTGGTCGAGGCTGAAGACGTGCTTCGATAGAAAGGTTGTCGGCGGTCCGTGGACTACCGCAGGTGCTGCTGATGTTTCCATATGCTCACCTCAGAAAAGTAAATAAATATCGCGCCAGCGTCGAAATGCCGGACGGACGGGACTATTGCGCGGCCTGTTGTTTCTTCAGCCAGTCGTCAAAATCCTGCTGCGATAAAACTTTGAGATAGGCCCGCATGTTGTAGTGACCCAAACCGCAAAGCTGGCTGCAAACGATTTCATACTGTCCAACTTTGGTGGCGGTAAAATGGACGGAAAGATCTAAGCCGGGCACAAAATCCTGGTGGATGCGCAATGCTGGAACGTAGAAGGAATGGCTGACATCTTTGGCGTGCATGAGGAGATGGACTTCCTTGTTGACGGGAATGGCCATCTCGGCGGTGACGATGTCGTCGCGCGATTCGACGTCGTTGGCGGGATCCAGACCGAAGAGGTTCTGGTTGCCCTCGTTGATCATTTCGGGATGGATGGGCCCAAATTTTCCATCCGGGCCAGGATAGCGAAAATAGAAAGCGAACTGCCCGGCCTGGACCTGAATAGGCATGGCATCCGGGGCAGGCGGCGTGAAATAAACAGCGGCCCAAGCTTTGGAACCAAAAGCGCCAAGAGCCAGGACTTCGACACCGACAAGAACGATGGCGGCGATGACCAAGCCTTTGGCGCCGCCAGGAAAAGTTTTGACCTTGCCCGTGTCCGATGGTTTTTTGGAAAATTGCCAGATAAAAATTCCAAGCAGGATCTGCGCGGCGAGAAAGGAGACGCCCGCTTCGATCATGGTGTCCGACATCTGTTCGTCAATGAGTGCGCCATGGACCGAGATGTTTGGCGGCCCTTCCCAAGTGTGCATGACGAAGGGGACGGCAGAAGCGATTGCGATGACGATAATGGTGACTGCTAACAGTTTGCCCATAGTTCCTCGCGTTTGCCCGCAGCTGCTTGCGGGAAATCAAATCACCGGGTTAGAGCATGCCTTCGGGCCGTGCCACTGCGCGCAACAAACGTGCGAAAAATTAGTAGGGCTTGGCGGTGAAAACAAAACTGACGGTCTTGGTTTCGCTGCCGCTAATCACCACGTCCTGAGTTTTCTCGCCGTAGGATTCGTGGTAAGCGGTAACGGTGTATTTGCCCGGAGGAAGATTGGGCAGCTTGAAGCTGCCGTCCTCGCCGGAAATGGCGTAGTGGGAGTTCTTAAGCACGGCGAACGTGCCGTGCATCCAGGGGTGAATGTTGCACTTCACGGGAATCATCTCCGCCTTATCGTACTTATCGACGATGGGAGGCGTGCCCGGCGGCTGCGATTTGTTCCACTCCCGGTTAATTTTTGCGAGCGGGTGAATGTTGTGAGAAGTTTGATCGTCGTTGGTGATCTTTAGTTCCTGATTTATTTGGAAGGCGAGCACGTGCGGAATGTATTGGCAGCCTTTTTGATCAAAGTTGGCGGATTCTGAAGGAGGCGGTTCATCCGGCGCGCCAGCGGAGATATACACAACCACGTTGGCCAAGCTATTGCCGGGGCCGGTGACCACGTTTTCTGTGGTGATGGGCGTCGGATGCTTTGCGGCACAACTCGGTTCCTTGGACATATCGATGGGCTTTTGCTTGGCAGGAGTGCCCTCATAAGTGATTTTCCCGGAAACGGTGCCAGAGCCCGGGCCTGCTGACGTCATGGTGACGGCAGCAAGCGTGGCCGCGGCTGCGATACAGATATGCTTAAGCGTCATACAATTACTCCTCCTGGAGTTAATACTATTGCCAGTTATTGCTTGATGCCAGAACCAGTTGGTGTCCCATAGAGTTTCTGAGCGTTGACAATGTCCGCGCCCTCCTTCGAAGTGACCCACAGCGCCAATTCGGGACTCTTGTGCGACACCTGCAAAGTACGCAGATAATGCACCAAGTCCCACGCGTCTTCGGGCTTGATGACATCGGCAAAGGACGGCATTGGCGTGCCGTCAACGCCGGTCATGAAAATCTTGTAAAGGTCGTGATTGGTGGTGCCGCACTTGAAACGAGAACCGGCGGCAAAGTTATAGGGGCGGATGGGCTGATCATTGCTGTCCGTGAGCGTGGAGGCCGAGGGGCCGTCGCCGCGGCCTTCCGGTCCATGACACTTCCAGCATTCGAGCTTCTGGAAAAGCTCCTGGCCGTGCTTGATGCTTTGCAGAGTTACAGGAGTTTCCGCGGGAACGGTGATGGGTGTTCCGGGCTTTTCGGTCTTCCAACGTGGCGAGAAGGTTTTGATAAAAGCAATAAGGTCCGCGCGGTTCTGGTCCGTTAGGGTGATCCAGGACGGCATGTTGGAGTTGTTGATTCCGCGCTTGAGCGTGTCGAATAAATCCTCATCTGTGGGCAGCGTGCCGGTCACGGTGGAGCGGCACTTGAAGGTAGCCGCAACGAAATTGCGAGGAAGAATATTTAGGTAGGGCCCGTTTTCGCCATTGCCGTCGCCGCGATAGCCGTGGCAGCCCCAACAATAACGGAAGTAGAGCTGCTTGCCGGCGCCGGCGTTGCCGGAGTACTTGCCGATGTGCGATTCACCCTGTTGCGCCGAAACGAGCAGCGGCGCGACCAAGAGGGTGGCGATACCGAGAAACAATTTAGAGATGTTCGATGTTCGCATAGTCTCCACCCTTAGAACGCGAAGTCAAAGCCGACGAGCAGGCTGCTGAAATTAAGATTCTGGCCAGTGACCGGCGAAGTGCCGACTTGGTGACTGAAGGCGTATTCGTTGTGAAACGCGAAGCCGGCGCGGCTCGAGATGAACGGATAGTAGCGCCAGCCGAAGGTGTAGACGTCTTCGTTGCCGAAGTCGGCCGTTGGAACACTGGTCGAAACACCCGCTACGTAAGGACCACTACCCGGCACAACCGGCAAAGCCTGCTGAGACATCCGGATGAGTTCGACACGTTGAATCAGGATGAATTGCGGGTTGTACATGAAATGGCTTTCAAATAGCGCTCCATTCCATATAGGCTTTCGCGCTCCCGCCGGCAGGGGGTCAGTTGCGACGGTGTTCGTGCCCAGATAAGCGCTGTCGGCACTGTGGAAGTACATCGCAGTGAGATCGTATTTCTTGATGAAGAATTGGCCGATCAAGCCCGCGCGGTAGAAGCTCTTGTTTCCAATGCCGGTCCCAGGAACGCCTACGCCGCCCTGCGTGTATTGAAAGTATGTGGGGGCCTGCCCGAGATAGGCAAAAGCGCCGATACGCTGAACGCCGAGGCTACTAACTTGGAAGGCTTGACTGGCAGCTAAGAAGACATCATATCCGCGACTCGTCGGTAAACCCGGAGACCCGTCGTTAGAGCTAAGTAAGGCCACGGAGTAACGGGTGCGGTCGTCCTTGGAATGCCCCATCACTTCCATACCCACTTGGTTGTCACCAATGCCAAAGGCATATGGTGTGTACAACGGATTGGCACCGGCACCCTCAGTGGCTGGCTGGAAATGATAGTTGGTGTAAACACCGGAAACATTTGTCAGCGTGAGGATGCGCTTCTCAGAAAGCAGGTTATCGAGTTCGAATTTGCCGAGCTTGATGTTGAGCCACGAGGTGCCGGCAAGATTGTCGAGACGAGCCATGACAGTTTCAAAATGGAAACTGGCCGTATTGTCAGATGAGGGTAAGACATAAAACGAGACGTTTTTGGCTAGGGTACCGCCAGTGTGGAAGTCGAGACCGCTCCAGTCGAAACCGTGCGTCGTGATGCTGGCCTCGCCCGAAGGCGTGTTGTCAACGGCAGCGCGATTGGTATTCTCGCGGTGCCAAATCGGCGTAATGCGGAAAGTTACCGGCCAGTAGGCGGGATTCTGAAAGATGGGTGCATCGCGATCGTTGCCCATTTGATAGCCGTTGTCTTTGAAGGCTTGGCCGAAGGGGCTAAGCATGGGCCAAGCAACGTGGCACGAGGAGCAAGGCATGCCATATTTGCGCGCAAACGCCGGTAGCGCGTTGACCTTGATCACCGAAAGCGGAGCAGCGGAAGCGGGATGGCTCAGACTGAGAATAAAAATCACCGCCAAAAAACCGCTGGCGATAACAGAAGAAATCCGTACTGCCCGGCGCGCTAGCGACGGAAGCGGCGTCATCAAACCACGAGGAACCATACTGCCTCCTGCACATGGAGATTGCGAAGCACGGAACTTTGAGCGGAATCAGAAAAAATGCACGGCGGCAGGGTAAGCGAGCGATTTGATGAAAGGCCACAGGCCCATTGCAGGCCCGGCCATCGCATCAGCGAAGCGGATAATTGGAGATACACTACGCCCATAGAAGTAGGGGCTACTTTTCCCGAAGAAAAAGCAGCGCCTTGCCCTCAAGTCCCTGAACCGCGCGCATGCTAACTCCGTTCGAACGAAGAATGCAAGAGTTTTCTTGATGACATGCAAAAATATTTTGCATGCAGCGTGGCTTCGAAGAAATTCGACAACCATTTGGCAGAGAACGCGTTCAGATTTGACAGCAGGAGATGATTCGGGATACTTACGAGGGGTTACTGCAGTTCTGGCAGACGCCGGAGCGCGCAGTCGGGGACCAAGCTGCGATGCGTGCAAGACGAAAAAGGTCTTTTTTCAACCGCACGGTCATCTTTAGTGCCACATTTTTGTTCACGTGTTGGTTCGCGTGTTCCGTGGTGTGCGCGAAAGAGCGCGTGGAAGGACCTGGTTTCGTCAAAGAATTAGAAGCCTCGCCACACGACGTGCTGGACGCGTTGAAGTCCGACTTGGAAGATGAAACCATCCACGGAACTTTGATTTTTGATAAGGAGCCGACGCTAACTGGCGCCACGCAGTCCGATAAATCGAGATTTTTTGCGCCGTGGACGGGCAAAGGACAAGTTTTCTATAAGGTGCGTCCTCAGGCCATCGCGCCGCGGCATTTCCTAGACAGCGCGGACGAGGGCACCATCGAGGTGCGCTTCGTCCTGACGACGCTGACGCCGGACCGCTCGCGGCTGCGCATCGACGCCATTTACGTGGAAGAAGCCCACCGCGCTTACCACCTATCGGATGGCACGGTGGAAGCCGCAGAATTTAAAGTAATTCAGGACCGCTTGCTGGCCATTCAGTTCGCTGAACAAGAAGCCCATGACGCACAGCGGCGACGCGAGAGCGCTGACTTGGTCCGCGCGACATTTCTGCGGCAACGCGAAGACGAGACTTCGCGCCTCTCTTCGGCCGAGGCTGCAGTGAAGGACTTAAACGAACGAGTGCAGCAGTTGCGGCATGAGGTCGACCGGCGCGTAAAGGCGCCAGGCGCCGATTTGAAAGCTGCGCCATTTCGCGAAGCTGCGACGATTAAGCCAATCGCAGCGTATACAGAAGTGGTACTGGTGATCGTCACGCCGCACTGGCTGGGCGTCGAAGCCCCGGATGGCCAGCGCGGTTGGCTCCCTGAAGACCAATTGGAAACCCTGCCTTGAGGAAAAATCCGGGTAATCGACGACCTTCGAAGGTTTGTGCGGTGGCAGTGGCGGTGCTTTGCGCGCTGGCGGTCGACGTCCCCACACGCGGGCAGAACATGCCCTATGCGCGAACGTTTGCAAAACCGAAAGCAGAAGTCGAGCAGGCCTTGAAGGTAATGGGCGCATATAGCGGGCAAAAACTCCCGATTCTGGATGGATTCGTCGCCAGCACCGCGAAGCCCCTGGCGCGCTATGAGCGCGCTTTTTACCAACTCGATCTTCAGTTATTCCCGGGCACGGGAGTGCGCGGTGGAACCATCGTGCAGGTCACCGCGAAAATCACTGCGTGGTATGCCGACGCGGACCCGTCCAAGTCAGGGTACGAAGTTCTGCCTTCGAACGGCCGGCTGGAGTTCGATCTGTTGGATCGTTTGGACGAAAAACTAGGAACCGCACCGCCAGCGGCATCGCATGCCGTAGCCGTTGCCGGGGTCTCCGCACCAAAGGCCAAGCTGGACCTCTCCGGAGTACCAGGTGTCGCGCAGCTTGCGGTAAATCCGCCAACGGGAGTGCGCACGAACGACGAACTAGCGGAGACTCGCGCGAAGCGAGAAGAAGCGGAGAAACGTGAGCACGAACTTAGCGCCGAGTTACAGTCGCTCGAGGACATGCAGAAAAACCAAGCGCACCCTCTAAATCTGGTGGCGGTGAAAAAGTCGGGAACTCCTGTAATGGCCAGGGCCGCGGAAGGATCGCGCATCTTGTTCACCGCCAGCACCGGAGACGAGTTCGAATTTCTAGACGCTGAAGGCCCGTGGCTGCATGTGGGAATCTCCGGCGTTTCTCGCGGCTATATCAAGCGCGGAAGCGTAGAGTATTCTGACTTTGTGGCCTCGCGGTTGAAGTCGCAGGATGCCGCGGAGGCAGCGACGGCGAAAGCTGTAGCGTTTCGTGTGGAACGCGAAGAAACCAGTTTATTTCCCGGCGATTGGGAAAGTTTGAAGGGGAAAAAAGTAAAGATTTATACCGTGCAGCCCGTTTCGCAAGTAGCGAAGGAAACCGATGCGGCGGCGAAACTGGCATTCGCGGCATCGCTGTTTGAAAATTTTTCACAGGATGCAGCCGCGCAGGTGGAAGGCGTGGTAGTGATTTTCGACTCCGCCGATGGTGGAATTCTCGGAGCCACCGTCGGGAGTGTGCAGCAGCTGACGGATGCCACGCTTTCCAAAGAAAATTTCTTCAAGCAATGCTACGTGGACCCGCCGGAAGCGTTTGCGGCGTCAGGCAAGCCCTAAATCTGCGGCGACGCTACTACTACATGCCACATCGATGTAACGTGGAAGTACCCGCTGGAGGTCGCTCCTGTGCAAGCCGATCGCACGCGCTGTACCGAATGCGGTGGAACGATGGAAAACGGATACCTGCTTGATGTTGCCGAGAACGGCGCGGTGCTTCCGACCTGGACCTGCGGCGCTCCGACGAGGGGCTGGTTCGGCCGCCTGAAAATCGACCGCAAGTCCCTACGCTGGGTTATGACCGACCGCTGCACCTCCTGCGAGTTCCTGAAGTCCTACGCGACCGGATTGGTCCACGAAACAAGCGCGCGCGGTGCGTGATCCGGTTGCAATGCGCCGTTCGTACCGAGCGCCTGTCATTTTCTGTTAGAAAGAGCAGCCACTCAATTGAATGGCAGGAATCGGCTCACATTTTTTTTTGAATCTTGGTGGGCCCGCCAGGATTTGAACCTGGGACCAACGGATT
>CAWAEM010000003.1:0-145539 GCA_963780935.1 uncultured Acidobacteriota bacterium
TACCGGATGGACGTGCTTGAGCGACGGCTATCATACGACGAGGTCACCGAAATCTTCGTGCGTGTTAACTCGCTGGGAGCAAAACTGCGCAGCTCTGACTTGGCGCTCGCCCAGATCACAGCCAAGTGGCGAAACTCCCTCAAGACCTTCGAAGCATTCCAGCAGCAGTGCGGCAAGACCGGATTCGATCTCGATCTCGGCCTCTACCTCAAAAATCTTGTTGTTTTCACTACTGGGCAATCACGTTTTCTCACGGTCGGCAACCAACGACTCGATGCGCTGCAAGCAGGATGGAAGGAGAGCTGCCACGGCATGGAGTTCGCGCTCAACTTCCTCAAGAACAATGCAGGTATTGATAGTCCAGCGCTGCTCTCTTCGCCATTCATGCTGATTGCAATCGCCTATCACGGCCACAAGCGCGACTATGAGTTGTCACCTGAAGAGTCCGAACGTCTGCGCTACTGGGTGCTTGTGGCCAACGCCAAAGGCCGCTACTCTCGCGGCTCCAGCGAAACGATTCTTGATCAAGACCTTGCCACGCTCCGGGACGGTGGCGGTGCCCAAGAAATGATCGACCGACTTCGCCAACAAGTGGGTCGGCTGGACATCGCGCCCGAAGAGCTAGAGGGACGCAGTCAGCGCAGCGCCCTGTTCAAGACGATGTTCCTCGCCTTCCGATCGGCAGATGCAAAGGATTGGCGCTCACAGGTCTCCATCGCCCTCGACCACTCTGGATCTCAGCATAGACTCCAATTCCATCACATCTTTCCAAAGGCGGTGCTCAAAGCCGCATATTCGGGTCGCCACGCGGACGACATTGCGAATCTGTGCTTCATCGCTGGGAAAACCAACCGCCAGATCAGTGACAAGCCGCCGAAACAGTACTTCCCGCCAATGATCGAAAAATCGGGACTCGCCGCATTTGAAGCCCAATGCATTCCAACGGACCCGTCTATTCTTGGAATTGAAGACTACGACGAGTTCCTCAAGCGACGCCGCGATCTCGTAGCGCAACGCCTGAATCAGTTTTTAGGAATCTGAAGCCGGCTTCCACTCCGTGTATGCCACAAGGCTCTTCCCAGGCGTGGGCATCGAGGTCAAATGTAGTACATGAACGGCAATGGTGGAGTCTCGCCGACCTCGCCTGCAGTGAGAACTTCTCCAACCGCATCTGCGAACTTTAGTGTTATAGGTTTTCCGTCGCCATAACGACATGTGTTGTAGTTCAATTTCGTCAATGCAAGAATGTCCGCGAGGACCGTTTCCATAGGCGCTTTGCCCTGGCAGATTTCAATCGAAAGGGGATTCGGCACTTCCATTCCTGGATAAGTACGGAGCCGAGGCACCCAGCCGCGGGTCCACAAGAAAGCGTCCTGGTCACTATTGATGTAAGCCGTTCCTCGAAGCACGGGGTTATCGGACTTCCGGAAGAGTTTTAGACCCTTATCGTCCCTGATCCGCACGCCGACCAGGCTTGTCCTGGGATCGACCGCGGCGGCAAAGCCCTCCCATTCCCATCGATTGAACCAAGTTTGGCCGTGTATGAATAACTCTTTGGGAGGTTGATTATTGTGTTTGTCCTTGTAGGCTTTCACGGCCATGGTCATCAAGGCTTTGGCCGCTTCAGTCGTGAGGTGGTATTCCTCGGTTGTAGAGTTGTACCACTTTCCGACTGCGCCCTTGAAAACGACACCATCGCCTGAGTCCAGAAACATCTGGGCGCCGCAAGCTGCTGACCGATTGTCTCCACCAGTGTCGTAGCGTTTGAAAACCAAGCCTACGTACGCGACTCCTTCACGAATTCCTGTCACTTTCCAAGGCCTTGCACCCGCCTTGTAAAAAGCGGTCGTGCTGATGTTCCACGCAATTTGGGATTGGAGGAGTTCTTCAGTTTGCTCTCGCCGAGAATCACCCCTGGGGCCTACGTTTCCCACAGTGCTCTCTCGGACAACCTGTGTAGCGATGCGGTGAGGAAGGAGCTTAGCTTTGAGTTGATTGCGGAAATGCTCCTTGTAGGAATATGGCTCCGCTTCTTTATTGTCTTCCACAAAAAGTGAAGGCTGTGCGATGAGCTGCTTGGCTCTTCTTACGTTCTCCCTAATATTCTCGGCAAAATAACGCTTCGCTTCAATTCGCACCGCCGGTTCGATAATTGCCTTCGGGCGACAATACTTCCGAACATCATCTGGAATGACGACGAACCAGACGTCGGGCTTTGCCTCTTCTTCGTTGTGAGCCTTGATAATCTCGTCAGCAAATAAATCGACGGTCTGGAAGACCCTTTGGTGGCGGTCATCCTGGAAGAGCCGTTTCTTGAGTTCTTCTTCCTCAATCGTACGAGTGAGAAGAGGTGCTTCTGACCACGGAATCCGAAACACTGCTTCGAAACCTGCAAATGGCGGACGCGCTTGAATGTGGTTCTTTGTACGAACGAGAGTTTTAATCCTGAGAGTCCAAGCCTTGAATCCTTCAATTCCGGCCTTTGTTCCCACGACTCCCGTACGGATGGCAAATACACTGCCAGTATCGTATGGTCCGAAAAGGGTCAGCCCATCTCTTGGATCTTCCATAGCCTGGCCGTAACCAAAAAGGAGCAAGGGTTCAGCTAGTCGTATGAGACTCCTCATGCGTTCCCCGCACCGGCAGCATCGGATGGTGGTTCTTCGGGCTCAGCGTCAGGATCGGCATTCTCTAGTTCGTCTTCGTCTTCCTCAAAGGAATAGTCATCAAGTTCTTCTTCCTTTACTATGTCCGCGGGATCTACATAAGAAATAGGGCTCTCAAAAAGTTCGGGTCGTGTGGAGAGCTCAATGTTGAGGTCCGGAGCGAGAGGCAGAAGAATCTGCCGCTCTTCGTTCGCCAAGTACGTCATAACCGCCAGCATTCGGTCGCGCCACTCGTCATTCCACCAATTCTTGCACTGGTTCCTACGTGCCTTCGCTAATCTTTCTTTGCTGTCCCAGAGTTTCAGCCCGTCATCCGAAAAGACGACGTGGCCCTTGATTACATAGTGTGGAATCGGCTGGAGAACGGGTTTTGCATTTATTCCATAGTGCCAATATCGTCGGCGCTCCAAACGGGTCGCATAGCCCACGATGTCTCGGTAGGTTCTTTTGTCTTCGACGCCCTCGAAAAACAATCGATTATCCGGAATTTGCCCCAGACGAAAATAAAAACACTTTGCTCGATTGGAGAGTTCATACACTGAGAGAACGGTGTGCTGCATTTTGCGTTCCCAAGCCAATCGCAGAATGACCGTCAGCAGCGCGGGGTAGCCCCTAGGTGCGGTTCGTTCGCGAATGCTTTGCACGGTATATTTTTCGGTGTCTGTGATGATGTGATTCGGGGGCAGTTGGCCGACGAAGTGTTTCGCATCTGCAAAAGATAGAAACGAAATGTCAGTATCCAGGGCAGATGGATGAGAGAAGGTCGCCGGGTCGAATTCTATTTTTCCGATTTTGTCCCGACTGACTAAATGACGGTTGATGTGTAGGGGAAGACCCTCAATGGGAAACCAATTCGACAAATGCTCGTCGATTTCTTGGAGTAATCCTTGTTCAGCGCTGAATTCATTCTGAGTTCGCCACCAGGAAGAAACGGCCTGTGGATTGAATTGTGGATTCTTCGGAACCTGGTCCTCAGCAAACTTCTTCAAGAGTTGTGAAGCGCCGGATGCCCACGAACTAAAATCGATGTGGTTTCGGCGCTGAATATTGATGTAGACATCGTCGTAGGGAAGGCCATCCATCTTTAGGGTGACGACAAAATCTTTGAGCTTAACCTTTTTTTCGACAGCAAGAGCGCAGTTGAGTTCATCGAGGGTTCCTGATTTCTGATTGGAATGACGGGACAACGCGAATACGAATTTTATTGTACGATTACTAATAGCATTTTGGATCTCTTCCCAGAATTTCTCGCCACCTAGCAGTTTTGTCAGATCGCACCAAACGGGATAACCTTCATTGGCAAGCTGCAGAGCCAACCAACGGGCAAAATCGTTGTCCTCGGGGTTGGCATGGCTGACGAATACCATGTCAGGTTTTCGCTCGGATGTCATGTTTACGAACCTCGAAATATGTCAGCGTAACACATAGGCAGCATTAGGGATGTGATACATTTGCTCACGTCCCCTATCAGGGCAACGCCAAGTATTAGGTGCCAGAGAGCAACCAGGGATGAAGGTCTGGACGAGGCACGAAAAAAAAAAGCGCCGAGGAACCAATGAATGAGCAGGAACGAGCCGTAAAAAGAGAACACGTGGCGTCGGCGTCTGGTGATATTTCAGAGGTCCAGGTCGCAAGGCTCCGCGAAGTATTCCCTGAGGTGTTTGTTGAAGGCAAGATCGATTTCGACAAGTTGAAGATCACCCTAGGGGCCGCCTCCGAGTCTGGCCCCGGACGCTTCCACTTTAGCTGGGCTGGCAAGGACGACGCCATCAGCCTATTGCAAACTCCAAGCGCAGGAACACTTCTCCCGTGCCCCGAAGAGTCGGTCAATTTTGAAGACACGTCCAATGTCTTTATCGAGGGCGACAATCTCGAGGTTCTGAAACTGCTTTTCAAGCCATACTTTGGTCGCGTCAAATTAATCTACATCGATCCCCCGTATAACACTGGGAACGACTTTATTTATCCTGATAATTACACCGATCCGCTTAGAACGTACTTGCAACTTACCGGCCAGGTGGATGCCGAAGGTAACCTGCTGACCAGCAACCCCGAGACGAGCGGACGTTATCACTCGTCTTGGCTATCCATGATGTACCCTCGTCTATTCTTGGCCCGGCAGTTGTTGCATGACGAGGGAGTGATTTGCGTAAGCATAGACGACTTCGAAGACCATCATCTCCGCCTTCTGATGAACGAAGTGTTTGGCGAAGAGAATTTTATTGCACAACTGGTCTGGGAAAAAGGCAGGAAGAATGATGCGAAGCTGTTTTCTGTTGGCCACGAGTACATCGTCGTGTACGCACGGTCGAAATCCACTTTGCGCGAGAAAAAAACCGTTTGGAGAGAGCCAAAGCCGGGCGCACAAGAGATTTGGGATCAATATCTTCAGCTAAAGACAAAATATCCCCAGAACAATCCCGCCATCGAAAGCGAACTCGTCGCGTGGTATCAGAGTCTTGCCAAGGGAAATCCATCAAAGGCACTGAGTCGCTACAGACACATCGACGAATTTGGTCCGTGGAGAGATCGCGACATCTCTTGGCCAGGAGGAGGGGGGCCGCGCTACGACGTGCCACACCCCAAAACTCATAAGCCATGTCGTGTCCCAGAGGCAGGTTGGCGTTTTTCCACACCAGAGGCGATGCAACGGAAGATCGATTTGGGGTTGGTGGTATTTAGAGATGATGAAACGGAGCCACCATTCCTAAAGGCCCACCTCAAGCCGCGATATGAGGAGTTAGAGGACGATGAGGAGGAAGAGACCAACTCTGACGAGGAATCACCGTTGGAGACAGAGAGCGAAGATGAAAATGAGGTTGGCTTGCAGGTCATGGGGAGCTACTTCTACAAACAATCGCAGGTTGCGGTTAAGTATTTGAAGTCCCTTATGGGGGCGAAAGTCTTTGACAATCCCAAAGATCACGAAGTGCTTGCCCGAATTATCCGCTACTGCACGTCGGACGACGATCTCGTCCTCGATTTCTTTGCTGGATCGGCGAGTACGGCAGAAGCTGTTCTGACTCTAAACCACACGAATAGGGACAGCAGGCGGCGATTCATTTTGGTCCAACTGCCCGAGCCCACACGAAGGAAGCGCCCAACTGGCAAGTACGTTGAGAAATTGGCATATAAACTTGGGTACAAGACGATTTCAGACTTGGGAAAAGAACGTATCAGAAGAGTGATCGCAAGATTGTCCAGCGACAAGGAGGGGAAATTTGAGTTCGGCAATGTTAACGGGTCCGAAGACCTTGGCTTCAAGGTGTTCAAGTTGGCTCAACCTAATATCCAGCACTGGCCGCAAGAGGAAGAGCGCGACCCCGAAGCGTATGCCCAAAAGCTTGCTCTGTTCAATGACCCCCTGGTGACAGACTGGAAGCCTGAGAACGTGATTTGGGAGGTAGCGTTGCGCGAGGGGTTCGGGCTAAATACTCACTTCGTTCCTCGGGAGCTTGCGAACGGAAACAAGATCTACGATGTGCTTGATCCAGGTACTGGACAAAAGTTCATCATCTGCTTGGATGAACGTATCGGGGCGGACTTGATCATCAAACACTGCGAATTGACCCTTGAGGATTTGTTTGTGTGCCGGGATATGGCGCTAGACGATTCTGCTGCAGCTAACCTAGCACTCCAATGTCGTCTAAAAACTATCTGAGGAGTGACCTTTAGGTGCGCTTCCAATTTGACAGCAATCAGCCCTTCCAGTTGCGAGCGATAGAATCCGTAGCCGATCTATTGCGTGGACAGCATCGGAACAGGGCGGACTTCGTTTCCGGTGACTTGGGGTCTATGTTTGGCCCCGTGCGGAACAGGCTGGACCTAAGCGAAACCCAGCTATTTGAGAATCTGCAAGCGGTCCAGAGGGAAAATGGGATCACGCCAGATTCGTCATTACAAACCATTGATGAAAGCATTCAGACATCTGTCGGAGAAAAACAAATCCGATTCCCCAATTTTTCCATAGAGATGGAAACTGGAACGGGCAAGACGTATGTCTACATTCGGACCGCATTGGAGCTGAATCGGCGGTACGGATTGCGCAAGTTTATCGTGGTGGTGCCTTCCGTAGCCGTACGCGAAGGCGTCATTAAATCCCTGAAAATCACTCAAGACCATCTGCGGTCGTTGTATGACAACGTGCCTTACCGTTATACGATTTACGACTCCAAGAGCATTGCGAAAGTCCGGCAATTCGCGCAAAGCGATTGCGTGGAGTTGCTCGTGATGACCATCGACTCCTTCAACAAAGAGGACAACGTTATCCGCCAGAGCACTGACCGGCTGCAGGGGGCAACGCCCCTTTTCTTAGTGCAATCAGCTACGCCAGTGTTGATTCTGGACGAACCGCAGAATATGGAGAGCGAGGCCCGTATTCGAGCCCTCGCAAGCCTGCATCCGTTGATGGCCCTGCGCTACTCTGCAACCCATCGCAACCCTTACAACCTGGTCTATCGGCTGACGCCATTTGAGGCGTATCGGCAGTCCTTGGTGAAGAAGATCGAAGTGGCGTCTGTGATCAAGGAAGATGATTTCAACCAAGTGTTCGTGAGGGTGAACGAAATTAGGACTGCCGCCAAGACGGTTCAGGCCAAGATTGCCGTCCACCAGCGCATGGCGAACGCGGGAGTCAAAGAGAAAGCCTACCTTTTCAGGCCGGGGGATTGCCTACAAACGAAAGCCGACCGTCCCGAGTACGCCAGCTTTGTGATAGACGAGATCAGTGTCGGCGATCAGTTGGTGCGCTTCAAGAACGGGATCGAAGTCGGCGTAGGTCAGACGCAGGGGGGCGACCAAGCAGCACTGTTCCGTGAGCAGATCCGGTACACCGTCGAGGAGCATTTCCGAAAGCAGAGGCGGCTGAAGGCGGCGGGGATCAAAGTACTGTCGCTATTCTTCATTGACCGAGTGGAGAACTACCTGGGCCAACCCCCGGTGAATAAGGGAGCGGATAGGGTAGATGGCCTTTATCCGGGCATCATTCGAGAATTGTTTGATGAAGCGTTCGAGGAACTAAAGCCGAAGTATTCCGAGTTTGCGAGCTCCAGAGCTGCTGATGTGCGAGCCAGCTACTTCGCAAAAAAGAACCGCCGAGGGGGAATAACGGAAACCATCGATTCGACCAGCGGACAGAGCGCGGAAGATCGAGCGGCTTATAACCTCATCATGAAAGACAAAGAGCGCTTGTTGTCACTCGATGAGCCCGTGGCCTTCATTTTCTCGCATAGCGCACTGCGCGAGGGCTGGGACAACCCGAACGTTTGTCAGATTTGTACCTTGAATCAAACGGTCTCTGAAGTTAAGAAGCGACAGGAGGTCGGGCGGGGCATGCGACTGGTAGTGAATCAACAAGGTCAGCGCGTGACTGACGACAAGACAAACGTCCTTACGGTTGTGGCAAACGAGAGCTATGAATTGTTTGTCTCGGCATTGCAGGCGGAGATGGAAGAGGCGTTTGGCAAAGAAGGTGCAGCGCCGAGGCCTGTCAACGCGCGGCAAAAGCGAATCGCTAAGCGCAAGCCACTAGATGCGTTGCCGGAAGAGTTTCTCAATCTGTGGGAGAAGATCAAACTGAAGACGCGGTATCAGGTCACTGTGGATTCCGACAAACTGATCACCGACGTTCTGGCCGCGCTGGACAAACTGAAGATTGATCCTCCGCGCATTGTTGCGTCGAAGGCAGAGGTAACGGCAGACGAGAAAGAAGACCGTCTGGACTACCAACATTTCGGGCAACGGGTGGTTGCCACTCTGATAGGCCGTCAGGCCGCCCCGAACGTTGTGGCGATGATCGAAGACCTCATTGCCCACATCACGCCGCCGATTAAGCTCACGCGGAAGACATTGACTGCGATTGTCACCCAGACCAAAAACCGGCAGGCCGCGCTGGACAACCCTCAAGAATTCGCGTTGCAGACGGCGCGCATTGTTCGGGAAAAGGCCGTCCAGCAATTAGTGGACGGCATTCAATATCTGAAGGACGGAACTTGGTACGACATGAGCCAGTGGGTGGAAGAAGAAGAAACCGTATCTGAGCGGTTGGTCGCTGTGGACAATTCCATCTACGACCACATTGTCGTGCAGTCCGAGACTGAGAAGAAGTTTGTCGAGAAGTTGAAGAAGATGAAGAATGTGCACCTGTTCATAAAATTGCCCAATTGGTTCAAAGTGGGTACGCCGGTTGGCCAATACAACCCAGACTGGGGCCTCGTCATGGAACAGGTTTTTGGGGAAGACGGCCCTCTGTTGTATTTGATCCGCGAGACGAAGAGCAGCACAGTGCCAGACGATCTGCGTGGTACGGAGAACCAGAAGATTCACTGCGGGGAGCGCCACTTCACGGGGGCACTGGGAGTTGACTACCGCGTCGTCACGTCAGCAGACGAATTGCCCTAACGAGGACGATTGCGCGGGGATTCAAGGTTTCGGATTTGGATCAAGGAAGCAAAGGGGAATGGAATCAACTGACGACGGGAGATATCCAGTTGACTTCGTTCGACAAGGTTAGCGCCCGTCTTCTTACGTTCGGCGGAGTTTCGATTCCGAATACCCACTCTGGTACCTGTGCTACGCGCTCCGCTTGATAGGCATCGGGATCACAATCGCCCTTTGATCTTCGCCGCCTTGTCCAGCCCAACTCCGGGTAGTGCCCTGAAGGTTTGTGCTATGTGGCCACTCGCAAGGTGCCCGTAATATCGGTCTACCATTTTGGTGTCAACATGCCCCAGTTGCTCCGCGACAACTTTCAAGGAAACCCCCAGAGTGATCCATCGGCTCGCTGCGCTGTGTCTCAACTGATGAAATCCGAATCGTTTAATTTTTGCCAGCGCGCAGGCGCGCCGCATTGGTTTTTTTTGGCTATCTTTGGCCCAGGGCTCGCCACTTTCGCGTAAGAACATTGTCTCAGCCGGATCACGGTTGGCGCACACGTCCCGGAAAAATCGCATGGCCTCTAGGTCGAGGTGTACGTACCTCTGCTGACCGCCCTTCGACTTCGCGATGAAAAGCGTGCCCGCCGAAAAATTGAAATCGCCGACGCCCAACCGGCCCAATTCTCCATACCTGGCTCCTGTGTATAGGCCAGCCCGAACAAGCCGTTGAAAGTCCTTCTCTTTTGCGCATGCCTTCACAAAAGTCCGCTGATCCTTCTCACTCAGGAAAATTGCTCGCGCGACCTCGACGTTTTCAAATGGCAACACCTTCCAAGCCATTGGATTCGCATAGACACGGCCTTCTTCTAGCGCCAGGTTCAACGCAGCGCGGAGCCGCCGCATGATTCTGTTTGCAGTCGCTCGACGCTTTCTCAAATCCTCTTCGGTTTGGATATGCGGTTGGTTGTTCTGCTTGTGTTTCCGATTCGTTCGCCTCGGGCTGGCGGCAATATCTGCGCGCCACTCCTCTAGCTTCGGGCGCGTCAACTTAGCAACTTGCAAAACACCGAGCTTGGGGATCGCATAGGCGTCTAGATCGTACTTTGTATGACGATAGTCGGGAGCTCCTCGACGCTCCAAATGCTTTAGATAATCTAGACAGCACTGATTCACAGTGTAGCCGCCAGCGGCGACTAACGTGCTCGCCTGTCGCCATGCGTCGTCGCGCTCAAGAACCAAGTCCGGGCCTTTTCTTGAGCTTGCGCAAAGTCCAATACACGCGTGCCTTCGGCATCTAGGATGTCATCGGCCAATCCAAGCTTTTCTTCCTTGCGGAAACCATCGGCGTCAAACCGCGCAAGCCAGACTCCCCATTTGCTACCCTTTCTGTAGCCGAGTGCTCTGCCGTGCGATAACGGCAACATTATTTTCGAACCAATCGGAATCGCTCTCCGCGCTGTTCTAGTCCCAAGATCCTTGCTGGTTACAGTTCGCGCCATTGAGTTGACACCTCCCGTCCAATCCATCACGGATTCAATTGATCGATTCAATCTGCCATTTTTGTCAACCATTTGTCAACTGTCCGGGTGCTAATTGCATGCGATTGCATGGCTGTGCAGGACGGCGCATTGTCTACGTATCTTATTGTAATAAAAGGACTTATTGTATATTTAAGGCGTGAAGAGAGAACAGGCTAACGCGCGTACCGCGCCCCTGATAAGGGCGAGGTCGGTGGTTCAAGTCCACCCAGGCCCACCATTCATCGCCAGTAAATACGCCGCTATTCTCGCCTTTTCCCTTTCGCGGAATATCTCTCGAAAGAGCGATTTGCCAAAAATTTGCCAAAAGTTCCAGTCGTTTGACACTGCCTTCCATCCGGGTTGGTGAGCGTAGCTTTCGTAGCTACTGGACAATTCGGGCCACCGGTACCATCGATAGTCGGGTTTCGCCGATGCGGCTACAATGCACCCATTGTCGCTATCGGTGTGTGTCTTCCGGCTCGGGAGCGAGTTTGGGCGCGGTGCGAAGAAACTTCATGAGTCCTTCGCCGGTGGCCTTGCCTGCCCGCTTCCTGAAAAAGTCGGCTGCGGTTTCCACCACTCCAACTTTTTCGGCGACCGCTGCCGCGATCCATTGGTTCAACGACACGCCATCTTCTTTCGCGAGCCGCTGGGCAGCCTTCTTGATGGAGAGGGGAAGCTTCAATGGGTAGGTAGCTTTGCTCATGGTTTCACTTTCTTTAACAGGTCGCCCGGACGCAGCACAGAAATCCTAAACCGCTCCGCGGGCCCGGCAAAGTCTGCGACGTTGTAAGTCACAAGCGCATCCGCCCGGCCATTGATCGCGGCCTCGAGCACCATCTCGTCATTCGGGTCCCGGGACTGCGGCCGCCATTGAAAATGAACTTCGACCGGCTCGATCAACGCGGCTAACTCCGCCAGAAATTCTTCAATCGCCTCGGTTGCCAGGCCATGCGCTAACCGATGCTCGGGCCGCTTCAACACGTCCTCATACTCCAAAAAAAGAGGCGGCGTCGCCAAAGCTACCAGCCGCCGCGTGGCGACCAACCGCAAAACAGCGTTTCCCGCACCCAGTTGGGTGCGAAGTCCGAATTGGCCCTCGCCCCGGCTTTGCATGGGAGGAATCAATGAACCTTCGTAATCTTTGGCTGGCTGCCTTGATTGGCGTTGCGGCTGTTGCCGTCACCAGATCGTGTGAACCACTTTGGAGCGAATGATCTCACGGTCAGCAGTAATTAGATCTAGCCCTTCGACCAGTGCTGTGGCTCCAATTATTCGATCCGCTGGATCCTTGGGGTAGGCTGTTGGAAGCCCCATGATGCGCGCACACGCACGGCCACTGATCGGTAGGACGATAAACCGAACCTCGATCTCCTGCAAGAAGGATTCGAGACTGATATCGAGGCGGACGCGGCCCTTGCTAACGAGTGTGGCCAATTCCAAAAGGGTGATATCGGATATTGCGAGGCCGTCCCCATTCTTGCGTGCGTCGTCGATCGCGGCCCTTGCCTTCTTTGACAGCTGATTTTGGTCAAACGCCAGCCACACAACGACATGGGTGTCGACGAGAATCACCTGAGTTCGCCCCACTCTTCAGGGGAAATGACGGGAGAAACGACATCGCCGATGGTGGCGCCCCTGCCGCCGAGGAAATTATAGATTTCGTCTAGGCCCGTGCTGATCGGAACAAGCTTCGCCACGGGCTTGCCGTGCTTCGTGATCACAACGGTCTCGTGTTTGGCCTGTACCTCGTCCATGACCGCAAGGCAATTTGCCTTGAAGGCACCCGCAGCCATCTTCTTCATATCGAAACTCCTTTAGAACCATGGTCATTATACCATGGTCATATTGAAAACCCATAGCCAACAATCACCTTTCCCCCGGCTCGACAATCCAAAGCCTTTTGTCAACGATTTGTCAACTTCCGGAATCGCCATACGCCGCCCCCGACGTCACCGGAGACACCATGACCTGGCGCGGGGATTCACGGACTGCTTGAGTTTCTTGCTGACGGCCACTGCTCCACGGCACTCAAGGAACGGAAAGAACATAAACGTACATTCCCGGCACATTGGATTGTGGAAGCCCTCCCTCCAAAACCAGCGTTCACAGATTCGAGAGGTAACCGTCATCGACACTTGCGTTACTTGGGCCGTAGTCCGCCTTATCAGGGACGGGTAGCCTGCGGGCAATCGTCGGTGCTGGTCTTCGAGTGGGAATGGTGCGCCATTGACAAAGACCTAAGAATTGGCATAGGCTGTGACATATGCCAAGACGACTAGTCACAGCCGAAAGACACGTGAAGGTCTTTAAGAATGGGCGAAACCGGGCTGTGCGGATTCCTCGGGAGTTCGAATTCCCTGGCGAGGACGCCGTCATGCGCAAGGAGGGAGACCGGCTGATCATCGAACCTGCACCGCCCAAGTCCCTGTTGTCCGTTCTTGCCACCCTGAGCCGGCTCGATGAGAATTTCGCACCGATTCTGGATGAGTCTCCTGATCGGGTCGATCTATGACGGGCTATCTGCTTGATACCAACGTGGTCTCAGATCTGGTTCGCAACCCACAGGGCACTGTTGCGCAACGCATCAGGAAGGTGGGTGAAACAAGAGTTTGCACCAGCATCATTGTGGCCTCAGAGCTCCGCTATGGTGCAGAGAAGAAGGGGTCGCAGCGGCTCACGACACAACTCGAAGTGGTGCTGGGGGCTCTGCAGGTTCTTCCTTTCGATTCGCCCGCAGATGTTACGTACGGCCGGGTTCGAGCACAGCTTGAGCGGGTCGGCAAACCGATCGGCGGCAACGACCTGCTCATTGCTGCTCATGCTCTTACGCTTGGTTATACCCTGGTTAGCGACAACACAAGGGAGTTTGCTCAGGTGCGAGGCCTACAACGAGAGAACTGGCTTCGTCCCTCTTAAAGGGAAAAGCGACTGTGCATCTGTGACCCCGCTAAGGAGTGGGCACGAGCTCGCTCGGCATCATTGCAAAGCTCTCAGCGAGGGTCGATGCTTACTGTTCTCGACTCTCCTCTCGCGTTGCGAGCGACTGAAAGAAGGCCGTGTGTAGCTTTGCCGAGCGGCCGTCCTCAAGATTGGCAGCCTTCACAATCGAGATTCTTCCTTCCAACAACGCTTCGGGGAGATCCCTATGGCAGGTATCCGCGGGCTCGATTCGTGTCATCAATGCTCCTCTGGACCTTTCAGGTGCAAAATCCCGGAGAGTGACGCACTGGTAGCAGCGACCGGTCTTGTTGACGAGTTGGCAGAGTCCGTCAAAACTCTCTATCATCTGCCGTCGCGCCGACGAAAGCTTGTGCCTGAAAGCCGGCTCCGAAAGATCCAGCATCTGGGCCGCTTCAGCATTGCTAAACTCGAATACCTCGCGCAGAAGCAGTGCTGCCTGCTCTGCGGCCCCGAGCGTTCGACCAATGCAGGTAAAGCAAAACGCGATGTGTTCTTTTACTTCGTACCGGAAGTCCGGCTCGCTCATGATTGCGGCCAATTTCTCAACCTCATCTGGCTTCGAGTCCAGTTCCTGCTCTCCGATCAATTGTGCTTCCTCGCGCCAGCGTTTGCGCTGTCTCAAGCAATCAAGCGCCAAGTGCGACGCGATGCCAAACCACCATGCCTTTAGTGCAATCGCGTCTCCATGGAAATCACCTATGCCGCGTTGCCCCCGCAGCCAGCATTCTTGAAGCAAATCCTGCGCATCGGCTCGGTTCCCGAGCATACGATACAAGAGGCGGAAGAGACCCGGTTCGTGCACGGCAAAGAGTTGCTGCAGAGCGTCGAGGTCGCCTTGGCGCGCGGCGGTCAATAATTCGCTCCGGTCTGATTCGTTCATTTTTCTTGGCACCATCGTCGCGCCTCCGGGTTGGGAGTTTCGCTTCGAACGATCAGGAACGCCCAGGGCTCACCCTCAAACAGAATGAAGGGAGCATAGTTGCCATCATGGGCGCGTGGCCTCACCAAACCAAGCTGTTGGTTCGTCGCGTACGGGGCATAGAACATCAGGTGGGGATGTTCGCCGACGAGTTGTCCTGATGGATCCGTCACGCGATTGCAGGGCGACAGCATATAGGCCAATCCGAAGGCCTGACTCGGTCGAAGCTCTCCTCGACGGTACCGTTGACCGATTTCCGTGTCGACCGCTGCGTCGTCGAGTCCTTTCTCTCGCAGCTGCTGTTCCATGAATTCTCTCGCAACGAGCGTATGCGTTTTCTCTTCGTCCCCGTAGCAGATCGGTTCGATTTCGCCGGGTGCGCTTCGGGCCACAAAGCATGTGAATCCGTTGTTGCCTTGGCGCGCAATTACAAATCCCCCTCTATGCAATAGAAAGATAGAGGCGGTCTCCGCTATGGCCCGCGGAGCAGCGCTTTCAGCTAGAGCAATCTCGCGGTCTGGTGACATCAGCGCCGGTAATTTTCTTTGTGCGCTTAGGATTTGGGCTGTGATAAGGCCAACGACGATGACAGCGATCTTCATAGCAGGTTACCTCGATACAGCTAGGACGACGCCCACCTCAAAATCCGCCATCTTATAGCAGACAAACATGTTCGGTGTAGCCGCCCCCGGGAAGGATTCTCGCTTTACACCAAATCGCCAAAGCACTCCAAGCCCAAAAATATTTCCAAGCCTCCGTATTTAGGGTGAATGACGGGCCAACCGAAAATTACTCGCCCGGTACGATTCACAGAAGCTGTGCGATAGACACCGCGGTACACAATAACGTTGCGTATGATGTACTTCCAAGAGAGTTCAGTCCTACCGTGAAGTCCTCGTGCTGCGCTAGCAAAAAACCAGGAAACGTCCCGTCTGATGGCATAACGAAGTCGGCCTCACTGAAGGACTTGGGCCGAACATCTAGTGGGAGCGCGAAACCGAACGAAGACCTCGGCAAGGTGCTCGTCGCACAAATTGCTGCGGTTGACCCAAGCGTCTAATCCGCCTAGAGTCGAAATTGGGCAATGAGCAAAAAACTACTCATCTCCGTGGCGCTGGTCGCGTTGTTCACTTTCCCCTTCTAGGAGGTCCCGGGAACCTCGACGCATTGAAGTGAGCCACGCGCATCGACGCGCGTACCCTCTTATAGGGGTTTACCAATCTAAAAAGGAGTTTGCGTTAGGCCAAATCCCTTAACCCCGCGGCTCCGCGTAGTCCTAGGGAGCTTGCCCGGCCAGCACAACTAAGCGACAGAGGCCTCTGAAGATGATTCCTGCGGGAACGACTTTGCCGGGCTCCTACGATCCGTTTATCGTCGCTCTTTCTGCTGTGATTGCGGTTGCGTCTTCTTATGCCGCCCTCGATCTTGCGGGACGCGTAACTGCCAGCAAAGGCTGGCGCTTCGCGGCATGGTTAACCTGCGGCTCGGTCGTCATGGGAATTGGAATTTGGTCCATGCATTTCACCGCCATGCTGGGGTTTAAGCTGCCGGTTCCGGTGAGCTACGATTGGCGGACGGTTTTGCAGTCCTTTTTCGTAGCGGTACTTGCTTCTTCCCTGGCCCTCTATCTGGTAAGCCGCAAGAAAATGAGCAACGCCCGCGCGATAGGCGGCGGCCTCATGATGGGGTTCGGAATTGCTCCCTTACATTACCTGGACATGTTGGCGATGCGGATGAGGGCGGATTGCCACTATAATTTCATGTTGGTGGCCTTGTCCGTTGTGTTTGCCATCGCGTTTTCCTATTCCGCGCTGCGTCTTGCCTTTTACTTTCGGGACGCAACGGCAGAAGCCCTGAGAAAAATCGGGAGCGCTTTTTTCATGGCCTCTGCGATTTGTGCGATGCATTACACCGGCATGGCAGCAACAACTTTCATCGCTTCCGGGGTCGAGCCGGATCTGACGCAATCCGTGAGCGTTTCAGCACTCGGAACTACAGGCATCATCGTCGTTACGCTGCTCGTCCTTGGTCTTGCCATGCTCTCATCGCTCGTGGATCGCCGCTACGAAGCCCAGGCACTCCAATTGGCTTTGGCGCAGGCAAATATGGAACTCGTTTACGTCGGTCGCGCCGCATCCCTCGGAGAGTTGGCACTATCCATTGCGCATGAGATCAATCAACCTCTCGGCGCGGTGGTCAATAGTGCCAGTGCCGTATTGCGCTGGCTGGCGAACGAGCCACCAGATTTCCAGGAAGCGCGGGAAGCCGCAACGCAGACAGTTCGCGAGGCCAATCGCGCTAGTGAGGTAATCGCCAGGATTCGCGCATTGCTGAAGAAAGAAACGCCTCGAATGGAGCGCCTCGATCTGAATGAAGTGATCCGGGCGGCGTTGGCGCTAGCCGGCAATGAAATTGCAAAAGGTCGCATCGTTGTGAAGAGTGATTTGAGTGCGATTGCTCCTACTGTTTCGGGAGATCGCGTGCAACTCCAGGAAGTGCTATTTAATTTGATCATCAATGCCGTCGAAGCCGTGCATGCGGTGAAGGATGGCCCAAGGGAGTTGCGCATCACATCGACGACGGATTCCAGTGTCGTGCAAGTTTCTGTCGAAGACACCGGAGTCGGGCTGGGTCAAGAAGACCTGGACCGTATATTTCATCCTTTTTACACAACCAAGCGAGCTGGGATTGGAATGGGACTCTCCATCAGCCGTTCGATCATTGAAGCTCATGGAGGTCATTTGTGGGTCGTGTCGCGTTCCCCGCGGGGAGCGGTCTTCCAGTTCAGCCTCCCCAAGGCCGACGGTGCCGAATGACGGAACGGCAATCATTGGTTTTCGTCATCGATGACGACACTTCGACGCGTGAGACCCTTAGCAGCTTGATTCGCTCCGTTGGGTTGCGCGTTCGCCTGTTTGCTTCCGCGGAGGAATTTCTAAGGTGCGAGCGACCCGATACGGACAGTTGCCTTGTCCTTGACATCAGGCTGCGCGGTATGAGCGGGTTGGATTTTCAAGGCAAGTTGGCCGACAGCGGCATCTCGATTCCGATTATCTTCATCACCGGGCATGGCGACATCCAGATGTCCGTCCGCGCCATGAAGGCAGGAGCTATCGAATTCCTGACCAAGCCATTCCGCGATCAGGAGCTACTTGACGCGATTCACGTCGCATTGGAAAAGGACGGCGAGAGCCGCCAGCGAGGCGCGGAAGTTGCGCAGTTAGAAACCAGGTTTGCTTCGCTGACGCCTCGTGAACGCCAGGTACTTCCCCTGGTGGTCTCCGGCTTGCCTAACAAACAGATCGCCGCCGAACTTGGAATCAGTGAGGCCGTCACCAAGGTCCACCGCAGTCAACTCATGCGCAAGATGCGAGCGGATTCCTTGCCTGATTTAGTCCGGATGGCTGGGAAGATAGGATTCCCGTCCCGCAGCAATCGTGAAAACTAACTAAAGTAAAGATCACACTCACCAACGCACAATAGATTCACCTCGCCAATCGGTGGTACGTTCGCCTCGATGGAGTATTCCATCGCGAGAGGAACTACTGATGCCCAACTCAAGGTTGGAAGTGCAACACCATGGCGATCTTCGGCCCTACTTGGAAAAGATCCTCAGTTGCGTAAAGTCCCTGCATGTCACCCTCAGCGCCGTCATGGCTGACGTTGCCGCCATCCGCAAGACAATGTTCGAGGACTCGGAAAAAATCGACGCATACCGGAATCATTTGAAGCAGACAATCGCGACCACCAGGCCCCTAGTCGACGAGGCCATGCTTTCCTACGATTTTCTAATGCAGGAAATTTCAGACTCCTCGCAATGGACGAACTGAGCCTGCCGCATCAGCTCGCCGCCGCACGTCCGTTAGGCACTGGCAAGACCACCCTCTACCGCAAGCTCAAACAGTACGCCACTGCTCCCAAGCCAGCAGACCAGGAGCCGAGAGGGGGCATTGGTCAATGATCAAGAGACTAAACAGGGGCGCGCCGGCGGAGGCCTGCATTGAGAGCGCAGAGCTGGAAAGACTCTTGCTGAAATCCACAGGGGAAGCGGTCTATGGCCTGGACATGCTGGGTAACTGTACGTTTTGCAATTCTGCGTGTCTGCGATTGCTCGGGTACGAGGACCCAGCCGAGCTCATCGGTAAGAACATGCACAGCATAATGCACCATACTCGCCCGGATGGAACGCCTTACCCCAGCGACGAATGCCGTATTTACTTGGCTTTTCGTCGAGGCGAGGGTAGCAACGTGGACGACGAAGTCGTCTGGCGCGCCGACGGAACGAGCTTTCCAGTTGAGTATAGGTCCTATCCGGTGCGTAAGAACAACCTCTTGGTTGGCGCCGTGGTAACTTTCGTCGACATCACCGAGCGTAGAAGGGCACAGCACGCCCTACAGCAAAGTGCGGAAATGTTTCGCCAGTTGGCTGAGAACATCCGGGAAATCTCTTTCATTGTAACGCCGAATCCGCCGAGAATGGCTTATGTCAGCCCGGCTTACGAGGAAGTTTTTGGAAGGCTGTGTCAGGAACTTTACGACCGTGCCGATGCCTGGATCGACTCGGTTCATCCAGAAGATCGCCATCATGTGGTAGACGTTTTCGAACAGTCCGTGCGAGGCATTGCGACGGCCATGGAGTACCGGATGCGTCGGCCTGATGGATCAATCCGTTGGATTCACGCACGTAGCTTTCCGGTTCGGGACTCACAGGGCAACTTGGCCCGCATTGTAGGTATTGCTGAAGATATTACCGACCGCAAGAGAGCGATGGAAGAGATGGAAGCCGCCAGAGCAGCCGCAGAAGGTGCAAATCGGACAAAGAGCGAATTCCTCGCGAACATGAGTCACGAAATCCGAACGCCAATGAACGGCATTATTGGGATAACCGACCTCCTGCTCGATACGCAAATGACCCCAGAGCAAACAGAATACCTCCAGATGGTAAAAACCTCTGCTGACTCGCTCCTAATGATTATCAACGACATTCTGGATTTTTCAACGATCGAGGCCGGCAAGTTAAAACTGGAGTCCGTCACTTTCGATATACGAGAGAGCCTTGAAGGGGTGATGAAACTACTCGCGATTAAGGCTCATAACAAGGGCCTTGAGCTCCTCTTGACAGTTCACCCTAGCGTGCCGATGTTGGTGGTAGGTGATCCTACTCGATTACGACAGATTCTAATTAATTTGGTGGGAAACGCTCTTAAGTTTACAGAGCGGGGAGAAATTGTAGTCGAAACGCGAAAAGAGACGGAAAGGGATGACTGCACGACCTTTCATTTTAGTGTCCGAGATACAGGGATCGGAATTCCAAACGACAAACAGCAGTTGATTTTCGATGCATTTTCGCAAGCAGATTCGTCATCTACGCGCAAGTTTGGGGGCACCGGACTCGGTCTTACCATTTCAAATCGACTTGTCGACTTGATGGGTGGGCGAATCTGGGTCGAGAGCAAACTTGGACGCGGTTCTACATTCCACTTCACCGTTCGGTTGGAGCTCGGGTCATAGCAAGAGCCCTGCCTCAATCGTCTGTCATTCCGTCCATGCCCGGCCAGACCCTGAAACGCCGACATTGTTAGAGATCGATCTGAAATCGGCGTGTTGATTCGACTACCACGCGATAAACATACTGAGAGGTAGTAGAGGTGGTCTCAACAGGTCGGCGAAACACCTCGGTTAATCTTGACCAGGAGGTGTTCTGCATGGGACGTCCCCCGAAAATCACAGGAGCACTGCGCGAGGAGCTTTGGCGACGGTACAAGGCGGGAGAGACGGTTCTTGGGATTGGACGCGCGCTTGACCGGCGTCAGTCGACCATTCACCGCTTGCTGCAGGCAACTGGCGGCATTGCCCCTACCCACCGGAGCCGCTCCTCAAGAGTGCTCAGTTTCAGTGAGCGTGAAGAGATCTCGCGAGGTGTCGCCGCGGGTTACACATTCCACAACATCGCCAGGGACTTGCACCGAGCCGTTTCCACGGTAAGCCAGGAAGTGGCCCGGCATGGCGGACGGCCGCATTATCGAGCCGCTCCAGCGGACTTGGCAGCTTGGGAATCGGCGCGTCGTCCAAAGCGTTGTCTGCTCGCCAAGAACCTGGAGTTGCGACGGATCGTAGCGGGTAAACTGAAGCAAGACTGGTCTCCACAGCAGATTGCAGGTTGGCTCAGAGAGCAGTATCCAGGGAACCCGGAGATGTGGGTGTCACACGAGACGATTTACCGCAGCCTTTTCGTTCAGGCGCGCGGCGCCTTGAGAAAGCAGCTGACCGGCCATCTCCGCTCGCGGAGGCGCATCCGACGATCGCGGCACGCCACGGATTGCGGTCACCACCGCGGTAAGATCATCGGTGCTGTTTCCATACGAGAGCGGCCGGCAGAAGCAAACGATCGAGCGGTCCCCGGACACTGGGAAGGTGATCTGGTGGAAGGCTCCCGCGGGACTTACATCGCAACATTGGTCGAACGTCAATCGCGATTCGTCATGCTCGTCAAACTTTCCGACAAACGAACAGAGGTTGTTGTTGATGCTCTCGGCAAGGCCGTCCGCAAGCTTCCTACTGCTCTACGTCGCTCGCTGACTTGGGACAGAGGGATGGAGCTTGCCAATCATTCCAGCTTCACGGTAGCCACCGACGTACAAGTCTATTTCTGTGATCCCTCAAGCCCGTGGCAACGCGGGAGCAACGAGAACACCAACGGGCTGTTACGGCAGTACTATCCAAAAGGAAAGGATCTTTCAGCAGTTAGCCAAGCGCAGCTGGATACCGTGGCTAGAAAATTGAATACTCGACCGCGGGAAACCCTAAACTGGAAAACACCAGCGGATATTCTTGAAACAAGTGTTTCGACGACCCATTGAGGCCGCGGAGATCCGATCGGCATCAGGTCGAAGGTCAACAGGGGCCGACGTTCCAGCGCTTGTTGTGTGATCTTAAAGAAACCACGAGACTGCCGCTGCTTCTAGCTTTCGTGGACTATCTGGGCGAGTTCGCGAAACTCCTTGGCTTGTTTGTGGCTGGCCTTTACTTGTAGCTCCGCAAGTTGCCGAGATTTCTCACTCGGCATCTGCGAAACCAAAGCCTCAAGCTCAATTGCCGCTTCGCGTGCGTGATCGGCCTGCTTCAACATCAGATGTTCGAATTTCCGCACTGACTCATTGTGATCCATAAGTTCCTCTTGCCGAAGATACACCCTTGACGCTTGCCGCGAGTGTGTTTTATTGGACAGAAAAATGAGAAGTCCGTTGTTAAGCTCGGACCTCGCACCAGGGACAGATAAGTTCAAGGGAGACATCCATGCCCATCAAGATGCACGCTGCGGTTGTCAAGCAATTCGGAAAGCCTTTGGAACTCGTAGAGTGGGACGTTCCCTCTCCTGGAACAAACCAAATACTTGTGAAAACCGAGGCCTGCGGAGTATGTCACACCGATCTCCACGCGGCCCAGGGTGACTGGCCGGTGAAGCCCACTCTCCCATTTATTCCTGGCCATGAGGCCATTGGCGTGGTCGCCGCCGTTGGATCGGGAGTGACCGATATAAAAGAGGGCGACCGAGTCGGAGTGCCGTGGCTCTATTCAGCTTGTGGGCACTGCGAGTTCTGCTTGACTGGCTGGGAGACGGTGTGTGCACAGGCACAGTTCGGCGGCTATACCAAGAACGGGGGTTTTGCTGAGTTTGTACTCGCTGATCCGAATTATGTTGCCCACATTCCTGCCGGCCTTGCGGCGGCGGAAGCCGCGCCGTTGATCTGCGCTGGAATCACGACCTATAAGGGGATCAAGGAAACTGCGGCGAGGCCGGGAGATTGGATTGCTATCTCTGGCGTTGGCGGACTCGGCCACCTCGCCGTGCAATATGCAAAGGCCATGGGACTGCTCGTCTGCGCGGTCGACATCGATGACGGCAAACTGTCCCATGCCACGAGCCTGGGTGCCGATTTCGTGATCAATGCCAAGACGGAAGACCCGGCAGCTGCGGTAAAGAAGGCCACCAGCGGTGGAGCTCATGGGGTTCTGATCACAGCACCGTCGCTCATCGCATTCAAGCAAGGCGTTGGCATGACCAGGAAGCATGGTACGTGTGTCCTGGTTGGGCTGCCGCCCGGCGAATTCCCGGTTCCGCTCTTCGATGTTGTTGCAAACTGCATAACGATCCGCGGTTCATTCGTTGGCACGCGCCAGGATATGGCCGAAGCTCTCGCCTTTGCCGTCAAAGGCAAAGTCAAAGCGCATATCGAGCTACAACCCCTATCTTCGATCAACCAGATCTTCGACCGTCTTGAACATGGCGACGTGCCGTCGCGCGTGGTCCTCGACTTCGCGCCAGCCAAAACAAAGATTCCACACTCAGAACGTGATTCGCAGTTCGCCACCGCAGGCGTCGGCTCCGAAAGAGTATAAATATTTCGAGAACGGCGGAATCGCAGAGCCATTCTTCTACGGCGTCAATCAGGTGTGGAGGTTGTGCCAGCGACGCTCAAGTTTGCCGTTCCCCTTTCTCCAGCTTCGAGCCATAGCCTGTATCCATCCGGCGAAAGTATGCCAAACTCATGTTCTTCCGAAGTAAAGCGCTGACTGTTGAAAGATGATAAGGAATGCGCCAGCCCAGACTGTAGCGCGGTGAATCCGCCGCGTTTCCCAGAGATCGTAGGCAACGAGCAGCAGAATGAAGATGTAGGACAGTCGCTCTGCCATTGTTGCGCTCACGCCAAACGCTCGAGTGTGAAGGAACCCGTGCAAATGCCAACGAGCAATGGGAGCGGCCATCAGCGCCGTCGAAGCCGCGATTATCAGCCGTTTGTGCGCCGCGGAATCAAACCGAGCGCGGTAAGCGAACACAATCAGTACTGCAAACGCGTTCGAACAAAACTTGTAGTCATGTTATAATGACCATGGACAGGAGAAGATCTAAATGAAGCAAATGCCTGCAGGAGCATTCAAGGCTCGTTGCCTCGCCGTCATGAAAAAAGTTCAAATGACTGGCGAGCCGGTTATCGTAACCAAGCGCGGAGCGCCGGTCGTCAAGGTCGTACCTGTCGAGTCCGAGAAGAATGACATCTTCGGGTTCATGGCGGGAAAAGTCAGGATCGTAGGAGATATCGAATCTCCGATCCCCGTCGAATGGGAGGTGACGAAAAAGTGATCCTGCTCGATACCCACGTACTGGTTTGGCTCACCTCTGAACCAGCAAAACTGTCCAAGCAGGCTAGCTCTGCCATCCGCAGGGCGAACAAAGCCGGCGGAATAGCCGTCTCTGCGATTACTCTGTGGGAATTGGCGTGGCTGGCAAGTCATGGTCGTTTGCGGGTCACAGGAACTGTAGAAACCTACCTTGAGGAGGTTTCTTCGCTCGTTGCCATTCGTCCGATCACTACAAAGGTTGCTGCCTTGGCCAATCAGTTTCCCGCAGACTACTCGAGCGACCCGTGTGACCGCTTAATTGGTGCGACAGCTCTGGCCGAAGGCATGGTCCTAATTACCAAGGACACGAAAATTCGCAATTGCAAACAACTTCAAACCCTTTGGTAGCCTCGTGAGGGTGAATTCCCGGCTAACCGACAGCACGGCCCAAAGCCCATGACTGGGGATTTGCGTCAGAGTTTTGCACGCCGGCGAGGGGCATGAAAAGGGTGGCGTGGAAGGAGAAGGCGGATACTTTCGCCGGAACCACATGGTGCCTGTTCCCCAGGTTGCCAGTTGGGAAGTGCTGAACCTCTCCTTGCTGGAAGCATCCTGGAAACGATGTGACTGGAAACGAGGTGTCATCTTGATCCATTCCCATGACACAATGTTATGATGGTGTCACATGGAGCATAGTATGACAGTGAATACGGAAACCCGGCAGCGTGTCAATGAGAACGGTCGTGTCGTCATACCAGCCTCTTTTCGCAAGGCATTAGGAATCAATGTCGGCGATGAAGTTGTCTTGCGCATGGAGGATGACGGATTGAGGATCACGACGCTGAAGCTCCGCGTCGAGCGAGCTCAACGCCTGGTTCGGAAGCATGTGAAGCGAGGTACGTCCCTCGTCGACGAGTTGATTGCCGAACGGCGCGAGGCGGCTCGGGATGAATAAGATCGTGCTGGACGCTTCCGCTTTGCTTGCCGTGCTAAATCGTGAACCAGGCGCGGACAAGCTTACTCCCGAGATGTTGAGCACGGCCACCAGCAGCACCGTCAATCTTGCCGAAGTACAAGGCAAACTTGTAAGCCTGGGGCTGGCCCCGGGCGATGCTTGGGAGGCAACACTGAGCCCCATTCGGGAGGCCACGGCTTTTACTGCCGAGCACGCGGAGGCTGCGGGAAACCTGATTACCAAAACTCACCCACTGGGCTTGTCATTGGGAGACCGAGCCTGTCTAGCCCTCGGAATTGTCCTCAGAGCTCCCGTGTACACGGCTGACAAGTCATGGAAGAAGCTCAAATTGGGCGTACCGATCCATCTAATCCGGTAGCGACGCGTCATACTTGAGGCGGGACACGCAGCCAGGCGCCGGCGACTCGATTGGGTTACTTCCGTGTACGCCCTCCGAACGCCACCCACAAGAATCTTCCGGCAGAATACGCGTCGAAAACCAATAAGAGCATCCACTACGAAGAAAACCTCGCGGGCCAAGCACCGCAATCGTGGTACTCGGCAATTCACGACGGCCGGTGGTCCGGATGTGCGTCGATCGGGTCGTGGCCACGAAATCTGCGGCAAAGTCGGGTACCTGTACCTATACGAAGGTAGAAATCCCTGATCGATGAGGCACCCTGCGCTTCATCAATAGCCACATGTAGGATGACCGTCAGCGACAACGGCACGGAACTCACGTCCAACGCTGTACTCGCATGGTGTGGGGAGAGCGATGCTTTCGGCGTATGTGAGGGCGAATAGCCGAACCGGCGCTTGGCTCTTTTGGTGCGGTCGCCGAAACTTCTGAGCGGCAACAGCTGAGCGGTATGGATATGTATCCGATCTATCTGGCCTTACCTGAGGCACGAGCGACCAGTTCGTCCACTTTTGAAAGCAAAAGCTTCAAGATCGGAGACCGGTTCGACTTCTTGTAGCCGAGGACCAAATCGACAGTTGGCGCATCGCCTTTGAGGGGACGGCTCGTTACAGACGGAGTGAGAAAGTTCTGGGCGTACGCAGGTAACAGCGCAACGCCGCCCGTCGACGCTATTAAGGACACTCCCATGACGACATGTTCCGTCTCGTGAGCTGGCTTGAGATTGATTCCGGACCGCTTCAAGTAGTCGTCGATGACGGCACGCACTACAGGAGCCGCGCGCGAAACGCCCACGAACGTCTCGCCCACTAAATCCCCGGGGTTGATGGCTTTGCGCGCAGCGAGGGGATGGTCGCTCGGCAAGACCACCACGATGGGCTCCTTCACGAGGGGACGGAACGTCAACTCAGGCACGCCGCGTTCGCGTCGAAGAAAACCTGCATCAACGTTTCCCTTCGAAATGGCGTCGGCGAGCGGCGGCGAGTATTGACTCGAAATCATCACGTTGATGTTAGGCAGTTCGTCGCGCAGGATCCGCAAGGCTTCCGGCATCCACGTTAATTCGTGTCCGGTCAGAAATCCCATGGTGAAGCACGGCTTGCTGGGATTCGCGACCCGGCGGGCCGCTTCGGCTGCCGCGTCTACGTGCGATAGCACCAGGCGAGCATGGTCGAGGAAGGTCCGCCCCGCGGGCGTCAACTCAATCCCGCGTGCGCGACGCGTCAGCAGTTGGACTCCTACCTCTTCCTCAAGATCACGGATCTGTCGGCTCAGCGATGGCTGTGACGTGTGCAGCTTTCGCCCGGCGGCCACGGTCATACTTCCGGCTTCCGCAATCGCAACAAAATATCGAAGGTGTCGTAGCTCCATTTCTTCTCCCATGCCCGCCAGGCATCGGTGCCAGCTTAACAAAGTATGTTGCCAACGGGGCACTGCCACATCCAACGAAGCAGCCAATCTCAGCAGCAAGAGAGTGCGAGATTCGAGGAGCAGGAGAAAGCAATGACTAAGAGACTGGACGGAAAGATTGCACTGGTTACAGGCGGGTCGCGCGGCATTGGTGCTGCCATCGCGAAACGCCTTGCTGCGGATGGCGCGAATGTGGCCATCACTTACACGAAGGGTACGGACGCCGCCGCGTCCGTCGTCAAGGAGATTGAACGCACTGGGAGAAAAGCGATCGCGATTCAAGCGGATGCTGCCGATGCCGACGCGGTCAAAGCCGCGGTCGAAAAAACATTTGCAACCTTCGGCCGACTGGATGTGCTGGTGAACAATGCTGGCACGGCCATTCCGAAACCGTTCGAGGAGGCGACGCTCGAAGAAATGGACCGCGTGCTCGACATCAACGTTCGTGGCGTCTACGTGGCGACTCAGGCGGCACTGAAGCACATGAAGAGCGGTGGCCGCATCATCATGATCGGTTCAGCCGTGGGTGAACGCGTCGCGGCTCCCGGGCTTGTGCCCTACGCGGGCACGAAGGGAGCCGTCAAGATGTTCACTCAAGCGCTCGCCAGAGAGATCGGTGGCCGCGGCATCACGGTCAACAACGTTCAGCCCGGTCCGATAGACACGGAATTGAATCCCGCCTCGGGTGATTGGGCCGTTCCACAGAAGGCCGCCACAGCGCTCGATCGTTACGGGCGCGTGGAGGAGATCGCCGATACCGTCGCGTTTGTCGCCGGACCGGAAGCCTCGTACATCACCGGCGCAAATATTACCGTTGACGGCGGAATGAACGCCTGAACCGACTCACGGAAAATGAACTTCGACCGGCTCGATCAACGCGGCTAACTCCGCCAGAAATTCTTCAATCGCCTCGGGCACCAAGCCATGCGGTAGCCGATGCTCGGAACTCCGCCGTTCTACGAATCTCTTCTAAGACCATTCTGGAAAGGGACGAAAATCCGAAAAAATTACCAAAGGATCTTGAGACCTTTGTACAGGCTGAATTTCTCATCGCAAGTCATCACCGGGATCTTTTCTGACAAAGCCTGGGCTATGATTTGACGGTCGAAGGGATCCGCGTGCAGGAGCGGCAGATCGAAAAGAGAGAATGCATGGTTCGCCGTGTACGGAAGTACGCGAAGGTCCAGGTCCTCAAGTGCGCGGCGCGTGTCCGCTGCAGAAAATCTTAACTTACCGCGGGCTGCTTTGATGGCGATTTCGGAAAGAGAAATTGCGCTCAGTTCAAGGATGTTTTCTGTATTCTGCAAAATGGCAGTCGCGCGCTTGCTGAACCGTTCTGGTGACTCAACAGCAAAAATCAACGCGACCGTGTCCAGGAGCAACCGCACCTAGTCTCGCCCTTCCACAAAGGCGTCGGCTTCGTTGTCCGACATGGGTTTCCACCAGTCGATATCGAGAATCTGAATTTTTCCTTTCAGTGTCCCGAGCTTCCGCTTTTTGCGACTAGGCTTTTTTGTCCGGATGATATCCACGGCAGGCACGCCCCGGCGGTAGATGGTCACTGTTTCGCCATCCTCGACAGCCTTGATTAGCTCGGGAAGCTTGTTCTTGGCATCCGCCACGCTAACTTTCATGCCCGATGATAGCTATCTAATATAGCTATGTCAACCGTACGCTCTCCTCCATCCCTAACCGGGAAGGAACGCCGCTCCGCCAACGGCTGCACCTCTAGATTTGGAGCCCCAGTTGTGAAACATGCCCGTAACTACTCGTCCCTCGCTTCCTCTGCTCAACTACAGGTTTCGCTGCGTCTGTGTCAGTGCGGCGTCCTGGGTTTTGCGGATTCTGGGGCGTTCTGCCTCCTGCCCGGCTGTCGAGTTCGCTGCCAGGTCGCCATCAAAACAAGAATTTGATGGCGACGAAAATTCCGACCGCGTGCAAATCATAATTCACTGAGCAGACATCCAGAAGAAAGCTCCCGGTATGAACTTTTCTTGCCGAGGGGTTTCGGTTGGTTATGGTCTTGGCGGCGAGTTTGGCGCCGGCGGTGGAGGCGGAGGCGCAAATTTTGCGTCGTCCACGGGAACGTTTTGCTGAAGCTGCTCGACCTGAATGGTGAAGTGATTGCCAGGACGCGCAAGAGTCCAGCGAAAGGGAATTTTGATTCCGCTGTTGTCATGATAGTCGGCGTAATCGATTTGTGTGGGGTTTAGACCAAGCGGAGAATCCGCGTAGCGAATCAGTCTGAGCAGCAAGCCGCTTTGTGTGTCGAAATAGAGGCGCAGTGGCGGCAGTCCCTCTTTGTGGCCGACGACCAAATAGGTGTCACGGCCGTCGATTTTTTCGCCGGGTTCAACGCGATATTTTTCGTATAGCGATTTCACGTGAACGGGAAGGTAAAAGTCGGCGTCGATGTGCGCAGCGGCATTTTCCGAGGCGGACATAGCGTGCACGCGGTTGGGTACGCTTAGCCAGCCTTGATGACCGTCGAAAATGGTCAAGCTGTCGCCATCTTTTTGGTGCATCACGGAAACGCGCTTGTCCGGCGCTTTGGCGTAAATGTCCACGGGAATGCGCTGGCCGGCGAACGCGGCGGACCCCTTTTCGACGCGACTGGTAATTTTTTGCAGGGCTTCCGCTCCGCCAACCGCGGCGAGATATTTGTCGAACAACTGGTCGGCGGAGGGCAACGCGGATTGTTCACTATTCGGCGTCGCAGACTCCGCGGGTCCGGCTTCTTCGATGGTGATGATGGGCGTAGCGACGGGGTGCATGCTGCCGCGATGGCAGGAATAACAGGTGACTTCGCGCTCGCCGTCAAAATTGTTGGCGTTGATGGCCATCATCATGTTGATCATTCTGCGGGCGGTTACTTTCGGTTTTTTATCGTCCTTTTCGAAAGCGCCGCGCACATGGCAGAACTCGCACTCCACACCGAGCGAAGCAGCAATGAACTGCATGGCGGGAATCAGCTGGTCGGCCGGAATGTCTTTGAGGACTTCGATATTTTTGAATTGCTGCGCAGCGGTTTTCGGAGCGCCGGCGGACGCGGGAGTTTGTGCGGTAACGGATTTTTCATGCACACCGGCGATGGCCAGAGCCAGACTGAATGCGAATACGGCGGCGGCGAGGCGGGATTTTCTTGCGCTTGCGGGCAATGACTGCGAGAAATTGCGGGTGTTCACAAGACGGCTCCTTGGAGCTAGGAATCATGAATGAAGAGTGTAGCAAAAGAAGTTTGCGGCAAGCGCGCTTCTGCCCCGATACGGGGAGCGAGGCGAGAAATCAGCAAGCTCAGCCGGAAAGTTCACCTTTTTTCGCGAGCGCGGTGATGCGATCGGCGGCGCGGAACGCGAGAGCCTCGATGGTCATGGTGGGCTGGCCGCGCCCGGAAGTGACCAGGCTGCTGCCGTCACAGAGAAAGAGGTTTTTCACGTCGTGGGTCTGGTGGTCCGGATTAATCACGGAGGTTTTTGCGTCGTTGCCCATACGGCAAGTACCGAGAAGATGGACGGCGAATTGCTGCTCGGACACGGGAAAAGTCCATTTCTTCTGGGCGCCGGCAGCTTCCAGCAATTCCATGGAACGCTGGCTGAGCCAGGTGGCCAGCTTGATGTCGTCGGGATGATCTTTGTAGGTCATGCGCAGAGCGGGGAGGCCCCAGGCGTCCTTCACGTCGTCGTCGAGAGAGAAACTGTTGTCTTCCACCGGTAGCGATGTGCCGTGGGCAAAAATTTCCAAACTGCGCGTGAAGTTGTGTTGCAGCGTGGACTTGAAATTCTGGCCCCAACGCGGGCTGCCGGGAGGCAGGTTGTCCATCGCAAACCTAATCGGCGTAACGTCGAAACGCGCGTCAAGTCCGCCACCGCCGTAGAAGCCTAGTTTTTGCGCGTCCAGTTCGTAGAAGTCGTGCAGGATGCGGCTGACGGCGAAGCCTTTGTAATCGTTGAGCGGCTCGTCGAAGACGGCCATGGAAATCGCGCCGCTGTTGAGCATGAGGTTTTTGCCGACAACACCGCTGGAATTAGCGAGGCCGTTCGGAAATTGTTTGTTGGCGCTCAGCAGAAGCAACCGTGGCGTTTCCGCGCCGTTGGCGCAGACGATGACGGATTTCGCTTTTTGCAAATGCGTGTTACGTTGCGCGTCGAAATAAACGGCACCGGTAGCGCGGCCGCGCTCGTTTATGGCGATGCGATGAACGTAGGAATTTGGACGAATCTCGCAATGGCCGGTGCGTTCAGCCATGCGAATGGCAGTCGCGAGGGAGCTGGATTTCGCGCCGACTTCACAGCCGAACGCCAGGCAAAATCCGCAGTTAACACAGGCGGTGCGGCCATTGTGCGGCTGCGAGAGAATGGCCATGGGTGCGGGAAAAGGATGCCACCCGAGTTGCCGGGCGGCGCGTTCGAAAATGACGCCGGAAGATTTCACGGGCAATGGAGGCATGGGATACGGCTTGGAGCGCGGCGGATCAAACGGGCTGGCGCCAGCGAGGCCGGAAACGCCGATTTCCCAATCCACTTTTGTGTAATACGGTTCGAGATCGGCGTAGGTGATCGGCCAATCGACGAAATTCGCGCCAGGGATCGCACCGACCTTACTGCGTTCGATGAAATCGATTTCGTGGAAGCGCCAGAAATTGGCGGTGAAGTGCACGCTGGTGCCGCCGACGAGGCGGCCGTAAACGAGTGCGCGCTGTTTTTTGGCGGGATCGCTGGGGGTTTTGCGGAACGTTGTGGGCTGGAGTTTCGGATGATTGGTGAGCAGATCTTGCTGCAGAACTTTTATTTCATCATGGACGAAGTCGGACTCCGTGAGGTACGGGCCTTGTTCGAGAACCACCACGCTAAATCCGTGGCCGCTGAGTTCCTTGGCGAGGATGCCGCCCGCGGCGCCGGAACCGATGACGACAAAGTCCACTTCGTCAGAAGTTTTGTATTTGGGAGCTGCGATCGTCATTTTGATTTGCCTGCGGACGGCGGAACCCAGCCTGGATAGTCCTTATCGTAAAAGCCGAAGGGCGGCTGGAAAGCATGCGCGGATTCGCGGCCGATGAGCTGCCAGCCAACGCCGCTCGAGTTGCCGGCGTATTCGGATTCGGGATCGATGAGGAACGCAGCGATGGTGCCTGCGCGGACGCCTTCAAAAAAGTCCGAGGGTTTCGAAGACCGGTTAGGGCGGCCGGCCGGTCCGGAAAAATCATCGAGCGAGGTGAGGAATTGGTCCTGCTGTTGGGGCGAAGCCTCAGAAAACTTTTGTACGTCAGCGAACATCGCGCGCAGTTGCGTTTGCGCCTCCAGTAGACCGTTGCGGAATAAGGGTTGCTGGTCGGCGGCGAAGGTCATCAGCGCGCGATCGATAAAATAAACCGCGCCAGCTTCCGTGGCGCCCGGAGAACCGTCCGAGGGGATGATGCGTGCGGCGATCGCCGAGATTTCGGCGGCCTCGGCGGGGGACAAAAATTCCAGCTTAGGCGAGGCGCCGGGACGAGCGGCGGCGCGCGCGTGAAGGCTGGCGGCGAGAGCGGCGGGCCAGTTTGCAGAAAGCCAAGCGGTGCCGAGTCCGGCTGCGGCGTTGGCAAAAAAAGCGCGGCGGTCAATTTGCATGGGGTTCCCGGGTGCCAAGAAAAAACATACACATATATCGGTGCGTAGACTTTAGGCGGGGGAGGGAGCGCCGTCAAGAATAAAGCGCCGCCGGCTCCCCCGAAATTCCCGATCGAACAGCGGAGACGATTGCTGTGGCAAACCGGTGTGTTATAGGATGCCGAAGAAAATTGCCACGCGCCCGCGGGCCAGCCCACGGCAACTTCGCGAAATGACCGTGTTTTGAGACACTAAGAATAAGAAAACTATGGCGACTTTTACAGGAGGCATCGGCTCCGGCGGGAAATGGCTGCTGGACAAAATCGTCAGCGTAATCGCGGCGACCGGAATTAATCCTAACGTTCTTACCTTTCTGGGATTGCTGGTGAATTTTGCAGCGGCGGCAAGCTTTGCGGTGGGAAAGTTCTTCCCCGGCGCGCTGATTATTTTTTTCGCGGGCTTTCTGGACATGCTGGATGGGCAGGTGGCGCGCAAGCAAAAACGCGTGACGGCGTTTGGCGCGTTTTACGATTCGACGCTCGATCGTTATGCGGACATGGCGCTGTACATGGGCTTGCTGGTGTATTACTCCGTCAGCGGGCGCACGCCGTACGTTATTTTGGCGGCCGTGGCGACGGCGGGTTCGGTGATGGTGAGCTATGCGCGCGCGCGCGCCGAGTCGCTGATTCCGCTCTGCAAAGTGGGATTCATGGAGCGGCCGGAGCGGCTGGTGCTGTTGATCATCGGCGGATTGTTTAACCGCATGGGCCCGGTGCTGTGGGTGATTGCGGTGATTTCAACGATCACCGTGATTCATCGCATCGTGTATACGTGGCAGGAAACGCGCGCGGGAAGAACGATTCCTGGAATCAAACTCGCACAATAATTCACCCTTCTAACTCAATGGTTTAAGCGGCTCGGAAATGATTTTGCGGACGCGTTCGCGCAGTTCCGGCACTTCTTCTTTTTTCATTCCGGCGGTGTCGATGGTGTCGTGCAGAACCACGGTGACCGTTCCGGGATGAAGCAGCCAGCCCCCGGTGCGAAAATGCTGAAACGATCCCACCAGCGTGACCGGAACAATGGGCACGCCCAGCTGCTGAGCCAGGCGAAAGCCGCCTTCCTCAAATTCGCTGACGCTGCCATCGCGTGTGCGTTTGCCTTCGGGGAAAATGATCAGACTGGTGCCACCGTCGACGGCTTCCTTGGTCAGGCGCCACATGCGTTTTAGATCCGCGGGGCGCCGCACATCGGGAACCGGTACGTTGCCGAAACGCTTCATCAACAAGCCATAACCGGGAATCTTGAAATGCGATTCCAGTTCCCAGCCGCGAACGAACTGCGGAATGGCGCAGTATAGGAGAAACGGATCAAAGAGGTTCACATGGTTGACCATGAAAAAAGAGGTGCGCTGCGGATCAAAGCCCGGCGCACGCCGCGCCACGACGCGGGCACCCGAGAAAAATGCGATACGGCGGCAGAGAGCGCGCTGCAGCCAGTCATGTTTGCGGGGATTCAAAAAAATGGCGAGCAACACCAGTGCCGGCGTGGCGATAAAGAAATGGAGTACGCTGAGCACCCAGAGGATGACGCTGCGAACGGCGTCCCAGAGCCTCTTCATATGTAAACGTCCAGCGCGGCAGGAAGAATGTCCAGCGTTCGCAGCTCCAGCGTGAAGACTTCGCCGTCAATCGTGACGTCCACGGGTCCGCCGATATTGAATTCGATGCGGCGCACGGATTTGCGTGAGGCGAGAGGATGTTTGATGTGTGAGCCGTCGTACAAGCCGGGCAGTAAGCGGAGCATATTCAGCCGGCCGACTGGGCCCCAGCGCACAAATTCGATTAGGCCATCCGAGGTGTCGGCATCGGGCGCCACCAGCATGGTGCCGCCCGTGTATTTGCTGTTGTTGAAACTCAGAAAGAGGCACGGGCGGTCATCCCACGATGCATCGTCGTCAGCGCGTAACGTAAAGGCGCGGCGGCGGGATTGCGCGAGGCGGACAAACACTCCCACAAGATAGCCGAGATGCCCGATGGGTTTGAAGTAGCGGTTGGCGATGGCCGCGACGTCCGCGGCAAATCCGACGCTCACCAAATTAAAAGAATAAATTTCGCCGGCGGCGTGGGTAAGGCGCAACAAATCAACCGGGCGCTTGCGGTCGTGCAGCAGCGCGGCGATAGAAGCGGAGGCGCCATCTTTCGCGAAATCTCGCAAAAAGGAATTTCCCGTGCCGAAGGGAAGAAAACCCAACGCAACACCGTGCGCCGGCGGGCCCCCAGAGAAAATGCCATTCACGATTTCGTGCGCCGTGCCATCGCCGCCGACCGCCAGAAATCGGCGATAACCCTGCGCATAGGCCTCTTTGGCCAGTTGCGCGGCGTGACCGGGCGCGCTCGAGGCGATCACGTCAATGGGCAAACCCTTCATGCGCAAGTCCGCCAGTTTGGGGCCGGCGAGTTTTGCGGCTCGGCCGCCGCCTGCAGCGGGGTTGACGATAGCGATGAAGCGTTCCATGCGGTGCTTCTGCTTTCCCGGTCCGGAATGTAAAGCGCAGCTTACAACGGCTGGACGGCGGTAGCACGGTCGAGCAATGCCAGATGACCGCGTAATGCTTCCCGTAGGACTTTTTGCGAGGCATTGCGCGGGAAGTCTTGTTCATATATCACGAAACCATGCGCGCGTTTGTAATTCAGCAGCTCGTTGTTGCGCGTCACGAGTTCGCGGCGCAGCTCTTCGCTGAAGACTTGCCCAGGCTCCAGATGAATCACCAGCACCAATTGTTCCGCGACCATGGAGCGACGCGGCCAGATATAGTCCGCGGCGAACACGCAGAGTTCCTTTACCGGCACGCTGGCGAAATTCCCTTCGATGTCTTCCGGGAAAATATTTTTCCCTTCTTCAGTGACAATCATATTTTTCTTGCGACCGACGAGGTGCAGGTGTCCTTGCCCGTCAAAGTGGCCGAGATCGCCGGTGATGAGCCAGCCATCCACAATTGCGCGCGCAGTTAGTTCCGGCTCGTTTAAATAGCCGGCCATCACCGTTTTGCTGCGTACCGCGACTTCGCCGATGCCTTCGTGATCGGGATTGGCGATGCGTACCTCCATGCCGGGGAGAGGTTTACCCACGGTATCCGCGCGAAAAGGTTTCAGATCGTTGACGGTAATGGCGGTGCCTGCTTCGGTGAGGCCATAGCCGTTTGCGACCGGAATTCCCAGGTCGTAAAAAAATTGCAGCGTCTGCGCCTCGGTGAAAGCGCCGCCGACGATGATGGCGCGCAGTTCGCCGCCGAAGCCGCTGTGTACCTGCGCGAGCAGGCGGCGGCTCAGCCACAGGCGCGGATGGCTCTTCGTTAAGGCTTTGTTGACCCGAACCAGCAGGTCGAACATCTTGCGCTTGCCCGCCGGTAACTCCGCGAAGCGCGCCTGCAAACCCTTCTGCAAATTCTTCAACACCAACGGCACCAGGCTGACGTAGGTAATCTGGTATTTCGCAAACGCTTCGCGAACAAACTCAGGCCGCAGCGTGCGCAGATGCACAACAGCGGCGCCGCAAGTGAACGGTCCGAAAAAGCCGACCATGAAATCGATGGCGTGGTTGGTCGGCAGAATACTCAGGTAACGCACGCCCGGCCAAAACGGGTAGAGGGAAGTCAGCGCGACGCACTGCTCCAGATAATTATCGTGCGTCATCAGGCAGCCCTTCGGCTGGCCGCCGGTTCCCGAGGAGTACACGATGCTGGCGATGTCCTTGCGCTCGCGCGGCACCAGCGCCGGTTCGCCTGCGGCGCGAAACTCTTCCCAGCGCTCAGCGTTGGCAAGCTCGGCCTTCGCCGGGGCTTCGGTCACCAATACCAGACGTAAGTTTGTGCACAAGGCGCGGCGGTCCGCAGCGGCGGCCAGTTGCCGCCAGATCGGATATTCCGTAATCAGGACGGACGCGCCGGAATGCCGCAGCAAATCCCACTGCTGCTCGGCCGTGAGCTTGAAATCCAGCGGAACGAGGACACCGCCAGAATGGAAGATGGCATACGCGGAGATCAGCCATTTGGACTGATTGGTCATGATGATGGACGCGCGATCGCCTGCCGCAAAGCCGCCCTCTTGCAGCGCTTTGGCCAGCGGCTTGGCGCGTGCCGCGAACTCGCGATAGGTTAGCCGATGATTCTCTCGTTCGCGGTCCGCTTCGATCAGGCAGATTTCGCCGGAAAACTTTTTCACGGCATCGTGCAGTGCGCCGCCGATGGAGGGATATTTGGAAAGATCCAGCATTACAGGCGGGATTGAATCCGCTCGGCGAGAGTCTGAAAATCGCTCACGCCCTGCATTTCATAGTCGGGGAGTTCGATGGAGAAGTGATTCTCGAGGTGCGAGAGCAGTTCGAGGGCCTGCAGGCTGTTAATTCCCAGCTTGCGAAAGAAATCATCGGAAGGCGCAAGCGAGCCGGGCGCCACCTGAAAATGACGCGTGGCCAGGTCAAGAACTTCCTGCGTGGTTTGGTCCAGTGTGCGCGGCATGCGTTCCGTCCAGATCCCGTACGAATAGGCAATTCTGCCCAGTTGCGATATTCCTGGCTGCCAAACGTTCATTCTAGCAAGAGGACGGCGATTCGTCGAAATGCGCAAACCCGGGCTGCAGGTCAGTCTCCGCCTGGCGGGTCATTTAGGACCTGCCGCGTGAATGCCGCCCCACCGCGTGTCGAATAGACCCGCAGCCGCTTACCGCCGTCGGAACTACCGGGCTAGGGCAGGTAGGGCATGGCGTCGGTGGCTTCGACAAACTTCCTGAGGGCGGCCATGACGGCGGGGCGGGCAAAGAGTTCGCAGAAAAGTTCGATTTCGTTTTTCAGTTCGTCGTAGGGAATCGGCTTTATGAATTTTTTGGCCGCAGCGCGTGTGCCGGGGTCGAACTTGGTGATCTGCGCCGCCATCAGCCGTGCCACCTTCGGCGCTTCGCCCTCGGCCGCCAGTTGCGCCACGAGGCCTACAGATTGCGCGCGCGTGGCGTTCACCGTTCTCCCAGTCAGCAGCAATTCGCGGATAAAGGCGTTGCCCACATCGCGCTTCAGGCGCGGGATGCCGCCGAAGCCGGGGATTAAACCGAGGCGCAATTCGGGGAACGCGAAGCGCGCTATTTTATCGGCTACGATAATGTCGCAGAGCAGCGCGAGCTCGAGGCCGCCACCGAAGCAGACGCCATGGACCGCAGCGATCGTCACGAAGGGCGCGGTGTCGATGGCGTTCGAGACGACGTGGATCCGTTCCAGAAAACTTCGTACACCCGCGATTCGTCCTTTCTCCGGAAGCGCTTCCGCGGCCCGATAAAGCTCGCGCAAGTCGGCGCCTGCACAAAATCCCTCTTTGCGCGCACTATAGAAGATGCACGCGGAGGTCTCCGGCGCCAGCACAGGAATCGCTGCGGCAAACTGCTCGAGGTCGGCGAGCATGACGGTACCGATTTCATTGAGAGGCGCATGATCGAGCGCAACTTCCAGAACTCCATCGCGCCATTCCCATCGCAACGCTTTGCCGTGAAACTGTTTCATCGCTGGCCCGCCGCGGAAACTGCCGGTGTTATTGCGTTCTCCGGCGCCGACTCGTACATCGCGGCGATTTCGTTCTGAAAGCGTGCGTTGATAACATCGCGCCGCAGTTTGCCATTGGCGGTGAGCAGTCCGTTCTCCGAAGTGAACGATTCCCTCACGATCGCGAAGTTCCGAATCTGGCGATAGTGCGGCAATTCTGCATTCAGCGCATCCAAAGCCGCCTGCACGGCCGGACGATCCGCCGGACCGGACACGAGTGCGCAAAGATAGCCGCGCCCGTTGCCGACGATCACCACGTGCTGCGCTTGCGAAAGCCGCGCAGCGATTTTTTCTTCGAGGGGCTCCGGGGCAATATTGTGGCCGGAATTCAGGATGATGAGATTTTTCAGACGCCCACTGATGCGCCAGTTGCCGCGCACGTTCGTTGCGCCTTGATCGCCCGTATGAAACCAGCCATCTTGCAAAACGCGCGCCGTTTCTTCGGGCCGGTTCCAGTAGCCCGGGAAAACATTGGGGCCGCGCACGAGGATTTCCTCATTTTCGCCAACTTCCATCTCCATGCCAGGGATCGCGGGTCCCACGAAACCGGCTTCGACCGGGGCGCGGGGATCATCCATGGTGCAGATGCCGGTGGTTTCCGTTAATCCATAAACTTGCAGCACGGGAATGTTCAGCACATCGAAGAATTGCTGAGTCTCCGGAGTGAGCGGCGCCGAACCACAGATCAAGGCCCGGAGATGCGCGCCAAAGCGCTCCTTGATCTTGCTGAAAATGAAGCGGCGGCCGAGTGACAGCCACAAGGCGTCGGAGAATCCCGCACTGCGCGTTTGTTTTTTTTGCCACGCCAAGGTAGCGCGCGCGAAAAGCCAGCGAATCGGCGCAGCCCGTTTGGCAAAAGCGCCTTCCACGCCGCGCTTCACACGCTCCAGCAACGTGGGCACGTTTAGAAAATAATGTGGCGAAGCCATGCGAATTTCATCGACCAACTTGTTGAGGTCGGTCGAGAGCGTCACCATGCTGTCGCGCGACAGAAATGACAGCAGCGCGATCCACGATGCGCAAAAATTCAGCGGCAGGTAGTGAAAGATGCGATCCGGCTCGGTGCTGCCACTCATCAACTGTGCGAGGCGCTCGCCGGTCCGCGACAGCGTGAACGTAACATTGGAGACGTTCAAACACACACCCTTCGGTTCGCCCGAGGTTCCAGAGGTATAGATGAGAGTGACGAGGTCCGCTTCGCCGCGCGGGATCGGCGCTGCGTCAACAGCAGAGATCGCAGCACCCTCCGGGGCATTCGCGAAAACGTCTTCGATTGTCAGGGACATCGGCGAATCATTCCAAGATTGCGCTATGGCGCCGGCGAGTGCGATGTCTCCGGTCAACAGCAGTTGCGGCTGGCAATCTTTCATCATGGCGACCAATTCAGATGCAGCCTGCCTCGCGTACAGCGGTACGACGATAATCCCTTCAGCCATCAACGCAAGATCCACGGCTGCCCAGCGAATGGAATTTGCCGCCAGCAAAGCGCAGCGGTCCCCGGGACGCAAGCCCACACTGCGCAGCCGCGCACGAACGTGCTGCACACGGTTCAGCAGCTCACCGCCGGTGACACTGACAAACTCTTCGCCGTGAATTTCGCGCAGAACCACGCGGCTCTCTGCGCGCTTTAATTGGGCGAACACGTTTTCAAGAAAATTAGGCATGGTGCTAAGGTGCGCCGCTAAACGCGAAGGATGCGTGCGCGATCGCGCAATGCGAAAGCGACTTACAACTCATCGTGATGCTACCCGCGCTGCGGATAGTTGCATCACCGGCGTGCGCGCATCGTAACGCTCCACCAAACGCAGCAGATCTTCGCTGAGCGGCGGCAGATAGTCTTCCCAGGAAAGCACGCCCTGGCGCAACGGAAACTCCGGATACGTCCGGCGCACGGCGTCTTCGAGGTACGTGCCCATGCGCGCCATTACTTTCAAATTGCGCACCACCGTGCGGCCAATGCCGTCGCGTACGGCGTCCGCTTCGGCGACCAGCGTTTCCATCACCTGCAGCAATTTCGTTTCGAGGTCCGGATCGTCGACGGTTAGGAAAAGATGCGAGTGGCCGCGTTCGCGCATCAAGTTGCGGATGCGCTCGTCCATGGTGACGCCCGCGGAAGCGACCAGCGCCGGCATACAGGTAACGATGCCGTGATAACGCGAAGAAACCATGTACGTACCGGCGCGCAAAATCGCAACCAGCTCAAACATGTTGTAGTCATCGGAGGTAAAAATCGGCGTGCTAGCGAACATCGTGGAATTTTGCGCCGAAAGTTGCGCGGCGATATCGCGGCACGCCACGGCGTCCAGGCGCTCCATGGCCACCAGAATAGGAAAAACCCGGTGGCGCTGGCAAAACGCCCCGGTAGCCTTCGCGAATCCGGAAATATAGTGGCGGTATTTGTTGTCAACCTCTGCGCCAGACTCGTGGAAATAAACCGTTCGGTACTGGCTGTCCTTGTAAGCCCCGGTGGTCGTACGCGCAATATATTTCGCGATGGACGCCTTCACTGGCCACACAAACGGGTGAATGGGGCAGAGCACCAGGATCGGCGTCTCGCCGTCCCATCCCGCCTGCCGCAACGTCGCTTGCGCATACTCCGGCGGGTTCGGCTCAAAGGTCCACGCCGTGTCGGTTCCCAATTCCGTGGGGATGCCGAGGCGGCTCAATAATTGTTGCGATTCCACGTTGCGCGTAATCACCAGCGAATCGCGCACATACCGCGCGCACATATTCTCGATCATGCGGTCCATGTGCCCGGCTTCGCCGCCATACGCCAGCGACAGTTTATTTTCCGCCGAAGCCAGACCCAGCGACCCGATCATCATCGTGGTCAGAGCATTCGCAAATTTGCTCTTGAACATCGAGCCTTCGCACGCAATCACTCCGTGATTCGCGCGCACCTCGCGATACAGAAATGGCGGAAACATGTCCGGCAAATGCACCTGGCGCGTGCCATCAAAATAACCGCGGGTGAGTTCGAAATTCTGCGACATCACACTGAAGTCGACATTCTCCGCACCCAAAACGTGGCGCACCTGGCGCAGCATTTCCTGCACCCGCACATCGCTTCCGGTATTGCGCGTGCCGTTGTATCCCGCAAAGAGCAGCCGCAGTGGTTCGCCGCGCGACCAGCGTTTGCCCAAGCCAAACGTCCAGCCCAGCCGCGTGATTTCAATCAGCGCGCTGACCCAAGCGATCAGCAGAAAATCGGTCATGCCGTCACGCCTCCCGCGACGGCCACGCGCGGCGCCGTTCCGCCCGCCGGCCAGGGCTTCGCTGGATACTGGAAATGATTGTCCCGGCTGAATTTCAAGAGCGCGTATCCATACGCAGAAAATTTCGCGGGAGCTTCGTTCATTTCGGCGACCACCCGCGCATTATCAAACACTGTGTTCCAAGTCAGGTACGGCCAGAACACCTTCAGCAGCGATGCCGCGTAGCCGACGCTGCCGCCGCGATTGGCCGTCCAATTCACGGTGCGCGAAAACATGCTGCCGAGAGCCGGCGCATACAACGGACGGCGCGTTCCGCCAGCCTCCGCCAGCGCGTCAGTCAATTCGCGATACGTCTGCGAAGCAACTCCCGCAGACAAATGGTAGATGCCGTGCGCCGGCGCTTCCTTCTGGTGAATCGCTACAATCGCGTTGCCGACATAGTTGGCGGGCACGATGTCAAGTTTATCGTCAGGCCGCAGCGGAAGCACAGGAAAACGCGCCAACACATCAAAAGCCTGCACCATATCGAATTGCGTGGTTTCCGCGCGCCGGCTGTCGCCCAGCACGATCGCCGGGCGAAATATGGTGCGCGTCACGTCCGGCAACAACTGCGCCGCCATGTGTTCGCAGAATTTTTTCGTCCGCGCGTAAGGATCGTAGTCCGAACGCCCCCAGTCGATCGCCGCATCCTCGGCCACCACTTCGTCCTGGCGCTTCCCGGCGACCGCCACTGTGGAGACGTGTGAGTAACGCCGCAGCCCGTGATGATTCTGCGCGCGCCGCGCCAGTTGAATCACTTCGAGCGTGCCGCGCAGGTTCACGTTCAAGCACTGTTTTTCTGATTTGCGATTCAGCGAAGCCGCGCAATGAATCACCGAGTCCGTGGTATCCACCAGGGCGCGATATTCATCGTCCGGCAATCCAAATCGTTCGTCCGTTAAGTCGCCAAGAAAAAGGCGCGCACGCGTTTTCAGATAATCGTAAAACTCCTGAAAATCGAGATGCAATTGAAGCGAAGTCCAAAGCCGTTCGCGCGCTTCCTGTTGCGACTTTGCACGCACCAAAAGATTCAGAGGTTCGCGATGTCCGGTGAAAAGTCCGGCGGCAATATAACTGCCCAGATAGCCGGTTGAGCCGGTTAGAAAGATGGCCATAAGTTAACGGGCAACACTCGAAACCGCGGCGGCGCTGGGCGGATCAGCGGACCAATGGAGTTCGCGGGGAGCGCGTGGTTCGAGCGGCCGGCCTTCCATCAGCGGATAACACCAGCGGCGCAACGCGGGAATGTGCACATTAATCCAGTAATCCCACCAGTCGATGGCTTCGGGAGCAAATTCGAACAGCCCGCGCTCTTCCACCGGCAGCGCTGCGGAAAGCAATCGGGCGTTTTCCGACTCGAAAACATGCTCGTTGTGCAGGATGAACGGCTCGTACAATTCAATTAGTTTTTCCGCGCGGGACAGATCGCGCTCCGCCTTGGCCAGCGGCGCTTTTTTCATGCGCAGAGAAATGGCCGCGCGATTGATTCCGGAGACCACCGCCTTCTGCATGGGAATCGAGAGCCGTTCGTAGCGCTGCTTCGAAACCGGAATGGTCTCGAATTTCACTTTCAGCCAATTGTCCACGCTAGCTTGCTGGCGGTAGTGTTTGCGATGCGCCAAGCCGGTCAATTCGATACTGCGCCCCATGTTTACCGGGTTGATCGCCGACGTCGCCAGTTGATACATGCGCGCGTTGCACCGCGCAATCACCGCCGCCGCGATGAGCGACATCCCCCGGCAAACCATGTCTACCGGAATTACGTCCAGACATTTTCTTTCATTTGTCGGTAGCTGCCGAAAATTTGTCCCCAGCAAATAGGAAAGCGGCCCGGAAGTATTAATGCCTTCGTTCCATCCGGTGAATGGCGAGCGCTCCGAACTCTCCACGATGGAGGGCCGCACAATGGCAATCGGCAGATCGCGCCCATGGCGCGACAGCAGCGATTCGCCCAGGCTCTTTGTGAACGTATAAATGTTCGGCCAGCCGAGGTGCTGCGCACGCCGCATGGCCACGCGCACCAGACGGTTGCGCGCCCAGCGCGCGCGATTCCGCTTCAATACGCCCTGCAACTCGTCGACAGGGGCCGCCGATTCGTCGACGCCGCGTCCCAGAGCCTGTCGCCGCAAGGCCTTCGCTAACTCCGGGCTTTCCGAGCGCGCTTCGATTCGTTCAATGGTCTCGCGCAAAGCGGCTACTTCGCGCTCCGCATCAAACGCCGCATCCCGCGCGGGATTGTAGTTGTCCTGCAACTCTTCGGTGACGCGCCCGTCGCGCATGCCCACCACGTAGCACGTGGAAAGATGCATCAGCCCGGCATGCTCGCAGCGCCGCAAAAATTCCAACAAATGCAGCGCCGAATCCACATTCGAAGAAAGCGCGTCGCGCAGATCCGGATTGAAGTCGGTTAGACCGGCGCTATTCACAATTAAATCCACCGAACGCGCGAGCTGCTCTTGTACTGCGGCGTCCAGGCCCAGACCCGGCAGGCTGACGTCGCCCTCCACGACTTCCACTTTTTCTCTCAGAAACGCGCCAAGATTGCTCCCATACCGCTCCTGCAGTTTGTCGAACGTTGGCGACTCTTCGACAATTTTTTCAAAGCGCCGCTGCGCGGATGTCGTGCGGTTGCGCCGAATCAGCAAAGTTACTTTGCCAATGTTCGGAATATTCTCGAGCAAATCGACCAGCCACACTTTGCCGATAAAACCCGTCACGCCGATCAGCAAAATATTCCGCTGTGCCAGCGTTTCGCGCACCGGCAGTCGCGCCACGCGTGGCTCGTCGCCAAAAACCGCTACGGCTTTACCCGGCGGCATCGCTGGCCGCGCCGTGGTGCACAAAGCGTTCGTCAATTTTTCCGGTTCGTCGGACCAACCCAGTCGCTGCAACAATTGCTCGCGCCCGATCCGCCCATTGCTTGCGCCGCTCGCCAGCCACGCCAGTGGCCCGCGCGGTCGCACGATCGGATCGAGCAATCGCCCGGTGGCTTTGCCGTCGCGAAATTCCAGCCGGTTGGCGATGAAGTGCGGCACTCCAAAATGCGCCGCCAGCGGGCGCAGCACGCTCTCGAGCAACTGTCCCACCAGCACTACACGTTCGCCGCTGCGCACCGCCGCCAGCAACTCCGTCGAAGCCTCGCGCCGCAGTTGCGGCTCCAGAACGTAGTGAAAATATTCCTCACCCAGCAGGTCCAGGCGGTCGCGCGTAACGCCGCGCAACAGGGTATGCAGAAAACGCGTGGCAAACGTGCGGCTCGCTGCGTATGCAAAAGGCCGCGCGAGCGCCATTCCCGCCATCCCTGCGCGTCGTGCCCAGCGTTCCGCAAAGCTCCGCCCATTCCACGTAAAAAAACCCACCGGGCGTAGTGCGCCCAGCTCCAGCAGGGAACCTTCGACGCGCCAGTAGGTCACAGGCTCGCGCGCTGTCCCCCTGGCATTGTCCGAATTGGAATGCGCGTCAGACATGGTTGATAAACGCCCGCTATCGCCGGTTGCCTTTTTCTTGGCAGAAACTCTCGCGACAAGCCTTCTTGCACGCGTTCTAATGAATAGGCATCCGAATGACTTGACCGGCTATTCCCAAAGAACTGATTCGGCCTGTTGGACTCTACACTTGCGCCCTTCGCAGCGCGTACCTGGTCTCCCGAACGTGGCCGAGCCGGAAGCTATCAGGGAAGTGTAAAAATAACATCCCTTACCTGTTCCCGCAACACAGCGGCGGTTTGGCGAGCGTTGAGAATCGGTTGTAAAACGGTTCGATTGGTAAGGAATATCTAAAGTTCGCGAGCTAGACGCCCCAGCCGTAGCGCTCCGCATGTTCCAAAGTGCGCTGCATCTCTTCGCGCAAAATTTCTGTGAACACCGAGCAGCCGACCGCGCGCGCGCCGGGCTCGCTGATATCCGGCGTGCGATAGCCGCCGCCCAAGACGCGCAGCAGCGATTGTTCCACCCAATCCGCTTCCAGCGCCAAGCCAAAAGCGTCGCGCAGCATCATCGTGGCGCTCAGCACGGAAGCGATAGGGTTTGCCGAGTCCGTGCCGGCCAACGAGGGCGCCGAACCATGAATCGGCTCAAACAATGGGGCGGAACTGCCGAAACTTCCCGAAGGAATCAGTCCGATGGAACCGACCAATGCCGCTGCGGCATCGCTCAACACATCGCCGAACATATTTGAGGCAAGCATGACATCAAATTGCGTGGGGCGGAGCGTCAACTGCATTGCCGCATTGTCCGCGTACATGTGTTCAAGTTTCACGCCGGGATAAACGGTGCTCATCGCGGATACCGTGCGGCGCCAGAGCTGCGAACTCGTCAACACGTTGGCCTTGTCGACCGAACACAAGCGCCGTGAACGGTTTTCTGCCCGCGCATAAGCGAATGCCGCTACGCGCTCGATTTCCGGCGTCGAATACATTTCCGTATCCCACGCCCGCTCCACGCCGTTTTCCGTCACGTTGCCGCGTTCGCCGAAATACATTCCGCCCGCCAGCTCGCGCACGATTTCCAGGTCCAAATCACCTAGCCGTTCGCTCTTCAGCGGAGAAATCCCGCGCAGCGGTTCCAGCACTTTTACCGGCCGCAAGTTCACATACAGGCCGAGGCCTTTGCGAAGCGCGAGCAGACCAGTCTCCGGCCGTTTTCCCACCGGCAGGGCATCCCACTTCGGTCCACCGACCGCGCCAAGAAATACCGCGTCCGAGTTGCGGCAAGCGTCCAGCGTTTCGTTGGGCAGCGGAGAACCGGTCGCGTCAATGGCCGAGCCGCCCACCGGCATTTCCACAAAATCAAATTGGTGATTGAATTCCTGGCCGCACTCGCGCAGCACGATCGCCGCGGCCCGCGTCACTTCCGGACCGATCCCGTCGCCCGGCAACAGCACAATGGTCTTCTTCATAAGCGCCCCGCTTACAAAAACTTATCTCCAGCAGCGATGGTAACAACAGCCGAGCGCCACAGGACGGTGGCTGTGCGCAAGTTTCCAGAATTTCGACCGAACGTTGGCGCTCTGCCGCGCAGATCCGAAACGCTACGCCGCCGAAGTCGCTTCCGCCGCGAGCGTCGACCGCCGCCGCAGTACTTCATGGGCAATGGCCACCACGTCGCGCGGCCGCACTTGCTTCGCTTCATCCGCCAGTGCCGTCACTCGCTTGTACACTTCGCTCAATTCCGTATCCGTCGGCTCGTAACCCAAATCGCGCAACGAGAGTCGCAGCGCATTTCGCCCTGAATGTTTTCCGAGCACCATCGATCGTGCCGGTACACCCACCATTTGCGGCGACATAATTTCGTAGGTCAGCGGGTTCTTGATGATGCCGTCCTGGTGAATTCCCGCTTCATGCGCGAAGGCATTTGATCCCACGATCGCTTTGTTGGGGGCTACTTGCGCGCCGGTAATTTCCGAAAGCATGCGGCTCGCCGGGAAAAGTTGCTCAAGGTTCAGGTTGGTGGTTACTCCGAAGCTGTCTTGGCGCACCGCCAGCGCCACCACCAGCTCTTCGAGCGAAGCGTTTCCGGCGCGCTCGCCGATTCCGTTGATGGTGCACTCAATTTGCCGCACGCCCGCGCGGATCGCCGCCAGCGAATTGGCTACCGCCAAGCCCAAATCATCGTGGCAATGCGCGCTGAGGGTAACCCCCGCGGTATCGCCTAGCGATTTGCGCACTACGCGGAACATCTCCGCGTATTCTTCGGGCACCGCGTACCCGACGGTGTCCGGCAAATTCAGAACCGTCGCGCCCGCTTCGACCGCCACTTGGCAGACTTTGCAAAGAAACTCAATATCCGTGCGCCCCGCGTCTTCCGCGGAAAATTCCACTTCGCTTACATGCCGGCGTCCCAGCTGAATCATGTTGGCGATGGACTCGAGCGCCTGCTCGCGAGACATGTTCAGTTTCACCTTCAGGTGCAAGTCGGAAGTCGCCAGAAAAATGTGCAGCCGCGGACTGGCCGCCGGCTCCAGAGCCTCGACCGCTGCCATTACATCGTCTTTGCGCGCGCGCGCCAGCGCGGCGATCGGCACGGTGCGAATCTCTTTGGCCACTTGCCGCACCGCTTCGAGATCCCCGCGCGACGAAATCGGAAAGCCCGCCTCGATTACATCCACCCCAAGCGCCGCCAGTTGATGCGCCAAGCGCATCTTTTCCGCGGTATTCATGGAAAAGCCCGGCGATTGCTCGCCATCGCGCAGCGTAGTATCGAATATGCGCACTACGTCCATGAGGGTCTCCCGCTCTAAGTAACGCAGACCCCGGCCTTCCAGTCAAATTTATCTTTGTTCTGCATTTGATAACTCTGCCTTATACTAGGAAGCCTCCGCCGGGCCTCCGCGCCTCGCCGGTAAGTCGCTCAAGGACGGTATTTCGTGGATTTAGGGGAATTGCAGGTCTTTTTGATGGTCGCCAAGGAGGGCAGCTTCTCCCGCGCTGCCGAGCGCCTCTACCGCACGCAGCCCGCTATCAGCTTGACCATTCGCAAACTGGAAGATGACCTTGGCCAGCCGCTCTTTGTGCGCGGCGCCCGCCCCGTACGCATGACCGATGCCGGCACCCTGCTCCTTGAATACGCCGAGCGCCTCATCAACCTGCGCGACGAAGTAAAAAAAGGCCTCGCTGAGCTGGAAGGCCTGAAACGCGGCGAACTCTCCCTCGGCGTCAATGAAAGCTCCATCCACGCGCTGCTTCCCGCGCTGGCGAAATTCCGCGGTGCCCATCCCGGCATTCAAGTCCGCGTCCATCGCATGTTCTCGCGCGATATTCCGCACGAAGTTCTGAACTATCGACTCGATCTCGGCGCTGTATCGTTCGTCCCGCGCGATCCCCAATTGCAAGCCACGGAAATTTTGAAAGACGAGTTAACGCTGGTCGTTCCGCCAAAGCACCCGCTCGCAAAAAAGCGCGAAGTCGACGTCTCCACGCTGGGCAAGGAAAATTTCATCGCGCACATCGTCGAATCCCCGTACCGCCGCCGCGTCATCGAACTCTTTGCTCGCCACCAGACCGCGCTCAACATGCCGATTGAGCTCCCCAGCATTGAAAGTATCAAGCGCTTCGTGCAGATGGGCATGGGCGTGGCCATCGTTCCGCGTATGTGCGTCGCGTGGGAACTTGAGCACGGCTGGATGAAAGAAATAAAAGTCCGGCAGCTCAGCATGCCCCGCCACGTATATCTCGTTTCGCGCCGCGGCGCTCGCCTGCCCCACGCCGCAGCCGAACTCGTGCGCATTTTGAAAGAGGAGCCGTAGACGCCGCGGTGCGCAGCACTCGCCGGCTACTCGTGGATTTCGGGAAAAAATTACGGACACTCACCCTGCCGAATTTTCATTCGTCGAGAATCGTCGAAAAGTTCACGCGCTCGCCGCCAGCGCTTCCGCCGCCGTCGCATAAATCGGCAAAAGTTTGATCAATCCCGACACTTGCATCACCGCGGTCCCTTGCTGCGTCAATCCCGCCAGTGCAAATTTCCTTCCAGCGCTCTTGCGGTGCACAAACAACTGCACCAGCGCGCCAACCCCCGCGGAGTCCAGAAACGTCAGCCCGCTCATATCGAGGATCAACACCGCCGCCGGCTCCGGTCGCAGCGTACTCACAAAACTATGCACCGTCTCCAGGCTCAACTTGCCTTTCAGTTGCAAAATCAATTGTTGCTCTGTCGAATCTGGCTGTTTTTCAAATTCGAGGGTCGCGATGGCCATAAGAAAAAAAGACTAGCGCAACCGGACGGGCGCAATTGTTAAAATTGTGTGAACGTCATGTTCCCCGACTGTTCGAGCGTTGGGTCTAACGCGTTACCATGACCGCCCGTGGTTGCCGGACGCGGGCGGAAGCTCCGTGGCGCCGGCCCCCTCATCACGCCGCAAGGCATGAGTTTAGAAGGCGTGCCGCAAATATTATGAAATCTTATTTCGCCACAGACACGCGATAAACCACTCCCGCGCCGTCATCGGAGACCAGGAGCGAACCGTCCGTCGTCACCGCCACGCCCACCGGCCTTCCGTAGACTTCCGTCTTCGTAACGTCCGGCACTAGCCCTCCCAAAAATTCCTCCGGACCCGCCGAGGGCTTTCCGTCGCGAAAAGCCACGAACACCACCTGATATCCCGCGCGCGTCGAGCGGTTCCACGATCCATGCTCCGCGACGAACGCCCCGCCACGATATTTCTCAGGAAATTGCGTCCCCGTATAGAACGCAAATTGCAGCGGCGCGCGATGCGCCCCGAGCAGCACGTCCGGCACAATCGCTTTGGCCACCAGTTCCGGCTTTTGCGGTTTCACGCGCGGATCCACCGTGTCTCCGATGTAGCTGTACGGCCACCCGTAAAATCCTCCATCGCGCACCGAAGTAAAGAAGTCCGGCGGCAGATCGTCGCCCAGTCCATCGCGTTCGTTCACCGTCGTCCACACCGCGTGAGTCGTCGGCTCGAGCGCCAGTCCCACGGGATTTCTTAGCCCCGTCGCAAACAGCCGCGCGTTCTTGCCATCCAGATCGCAAATCGTAATTGCCGCGCGCCGCGGATCGTCGTGTGTTCCCACGTTCGAGTCCGAACCCACCGCTACGAGCAGATGTTGGCCGTCAGCCGTAAACGCCAGATCCCGCGTCGAGTGCCCGCCGCGCGGTAAGTCCAGCAACTTTTCCGCCTCTCCCGTGCGCTTGGACGTCTTCGCGTCATACTTGAACCGCAGCAGGGCGTCTTCATCTCCCACGTAAACGTATCCTTCGCGAAATACAATTCCGAAGGGCCGTTCCAGTCCACTGGCAAACTCCTCTCGCCGCTGCGCGCCGCCCGTGAGCTTTGCGTCGCGCAGGATATAGACTTTCCCCGCGCCGCTGTCCGCCAGAAACACATCCCCATTTGGAGCCGTAGTCAAAAATCGCGGCTCCTTAAATCCCGTAGCAAAAACATTCACGCGAAAACCCGAGGGCACCGTCGGCAGAAATCCCGCGGGCGGTTTCGTGGGCTCCGGAGGATTCCCGGCCGATTTCGTCGCAAACGGCGCCGGCAATTCCGGTTTTTTCCCGTTGGTGATCTGTGCGAAGGAAGAGGACGTTAGCAGGCTGGCAGCGGTAAAGAAGAACACTGCGGCGTTTCGCAAATGCATAAAACCTCGGTAATTGTTAGATGGCTCAGAACTGTGAAAGCCGGGTCTGCACCCGGTACCTAAGATGTACCCACGGCGCAATCGGTTCCATTTTTCGCCGCCCGCCTCCGAACCCGATTTCCCGCCATATGCATCCAATCCCGTATCAGGGTTCCCGGGAGGATGGTTTATGCCCACCCCGCACATTGGACGCGGTATCGCTGTCACGCTAATTGCCGTCGTGCTTGCTTGGATGACCTACCGTACCTTGGGTGCGCGGCCGCCCGACGCTCCCAATGCCGACATGCCGAAAGTCGCTGCCGATGCGCCCCTTGCCGCTACCAAAAGCACACAATATGCTGTCTTTGCCGGCGGCTGTTTTTGGGGCACGCAAGCCGTCTTCGAACATTTGAAAGGCGTAGCCTCCGTCACCGCCGGGTATTCTGGCGGATTCGTCAAAGATCCGAGCTATGACGTCGTCAGCCTGGGCTTTACCGAACATGCGGAATCCGTTCGCGTGGCCTTTGACCCTTCGCAAATTTCCTACGGTCAGCTCCTGATGGTCTATTTTTCCGTGGCCCATGATCCCACGCAATATAATCGCCAGGGACCCGATTACGGTTCGCAATACCGCTCCGCCATTTTTTATTCCTCCGCGGAGGAGAAACGCATCGCGGAATCCTACGTAGCGCAACTCACCGCCGCGAAAATTTATTCACGGCCGATCGTCACGGAAATCAAGCCCTTCGACGCCTTTTATCCCGCGGAGAATTACCACCAGGACTATTTGAAGACTCATCTCGACAGTCCGTATATCGTAATGAATGATTTGCCCAAACTGGACCAACTCAAGCAACGATTCCCAGATCTCTATCGTGCCAACTAGGCTGTTCCACCGGCATGCGCTCTTCCGAGACCCTCTGCTTTGCGAATAGTGCGCCTATAGGCACTTTCGAACGATTTAACAAAATCGTGACAATTATCCCCACCTGCTGCGCTACAGTAGCCCTCGTTACTCCGTCCTAAAAACTTCGTCCGACAGAGGTGTGTGCCGTGAAATCAATTCTCGCGTTTCCCGTACTCCTCGCGTGCGTCGCCGCGCCAGCTTTCGCGCAGGATAATTCCGCGCACGGCAAACCCGTGATCGTCAATATTAAGAATGCCCAGGGCGAATCCGTGGGCACTGCGGCCCTCACCAGCACTCCCGATGGTGTCCGCCTCAAGCTCGATATCAAGAATCTTCCTCCTGGCCAGCACTCCATGCACATTCATCAAAACGCCAAGTGCGATCCGCCCGATTTCAAGTCCGCCGGTCCACACTTTAATGCCGCGGGCCACGCCAGCGGAGGGGCCATGTCCGGCGACATTCCGAATTTCTTCCTGATCGTCGCCGACGATCGCACCGCGCACGTCACCGTCGTTGCCCCCAGCGTCACCATGGGCAGCGATGAGCATTCGATATTTACCAACGGCGGCACGGCCATCGTCATTCACGCTGCGGAAAGCGGCGGCGCAGGCAGTCCAGCGCGCATCGCCTGCGGCGTCATTACCAAACCCGAATAAAACACATCCTGCGCGGGCACGTTTCGATTTTTTGCCTCACTGCTATCACGCCCAATATCGTACCGTCCGGTGTCTGATGTGCCGGAGCGGCTGAAACGTGCTTCGTGCTTTTCATGCGGATTTTCCTTTCCGAGCGGCAGGCTCACGCTTCGGCAGCGGAAGCCATTTTCCGCCGGATGCTCCGTGATTTTTCATAAGCCAATTTATACCGCCAAAACAGCATACTCGGCGCTTTCCGGACGCCAGCATGGCGCAAGCTTTCTCGATCCGGCGCCGGCGCGTTTCCGGTTGTTTGGCTGAGCTTGTCCAGAGAATCCAGTCCCGGCGCGCCATGGGTGTGATATCCGCCCACAATGCCTGCGCCAGCGGGGCAGCAGCAAGAGCTTTGCGTAGATCCATGGGCACCCTGGTGTCCAGTTCTTCTCCGGCCCGCGTAATCTCGACCGTTACGGTCTCTAGAACGCCAGCGCCTGCAGCATCTTGCATGGCTTCGTTAACCCTGAGCCAGTGGCTTCCTTTGCCGGTTGGTTCGAGAGCGGCTCGAAAAGGGAAGCCATTGATCGTTCCCTCGGCCGTCGTCCTGCCTCGTGATGGCAGCTTCGCACTGGCGTTCTTGGGCAGGATTAGAAGGGCCCACGATGCGATCTTTTCGGCGGTCTTCGGCCGAAACAACTTGCCACGAAAGCGAATCGTTGACTTGGTTTCTTGCAGCCGAGCCAGTGTTATAGGGCCCACGATCACGAGATTAACAAATAATGGTCTTCGAAAGTGCCCGCAAGTTCGGGTAGCGCGAAGCGAGGGGTCTGCTTCTTCAGTTTCCTGTCTCCGCTCAACTGCAATCGCGACGCTCCTTCGCCCGTCGATTTTCTCGTCAATTTTCTCGTCATTGACTTACGCAAAATTTCGCGGTACTAATTTCCTGCGCACCGCCGCTTTCCCTCCCTCTGCCATGATTTCGGTGCGCGCAACCAAACCAACAGGAGCTAATTATGTCCACCAACGTACGTCCCATCCCTGAAGGGTATCGCTCGCTTTCCCCGGCACTCACTTGCAAGAATGCCGCTCGCGCTATCGACTTTACAAAAACGTTTTTGGCGCAGCGGTCCATGCACGCATGGAAGGACCCGGCGGCATGATCATGCACGCGGAACTGCAAATCGGCGACTCGCGAATTTTTCTGAACGACGAATTCCCGGGAATGTCCGAGGCGCCCGACCCGAAGCTTCCTGCGAGCAAGACCGGCTACACGACTTTCGTTTACACCGAAGACGTGGATTCGGTTGTGAAGCGCGCCGTCGACGGTGGCAGCCGCCTCGATATGCCGGTTGAGAACATGTTCTGGGGCGACCGCTACGGTAAATTCACCGATCCTTTCGGCCACAATTGGGGCGTCGCCACGCACATCGAGGACGTTAGTGCTGAGGAAATGAAGCGCCGCACGGAAGCCATGTCCAAGCAGATGGCGCAAGCCGCCGGCAATTAATAATTTGCCACTGACAGCGAACGAGGAGCCCGGCAGGCTGCAAAGTAGACTGCCGGGCTCCTCGTTTTACGACAGCGGCTATTCTCCCCGCCCCACTGGATTACTCGGGGCGTTCCCTATCCTTCTAGAACTCACAGCAGTTTTTCCAATCGCCGCACGAATTCGACCTCCGCCGCGTGCATTTTTCCTTTAGCCGCTTCCACCGTGAAAAATTCTGCGCGGTCAATCTCCGGAAATTCCCGGAATTTTCCGGACCGCGGCGGCCACTCCAGTTCAAACGTATTGCTCTGCAACTTCGCGGGTTCTTCCTCGCCGCGAAACGCCCACGCCACGACTTTTTTCCCGCTCTTGTGATACACGCTCCCCAATTCCAGAAACGGACCGCGCGGCTCGAGCCCGGTTTCCTCCTGAAATTCCCTTTGCGCCGCGGCAAATTCATCTTCGTCCTTTTCGAGTCCGCCCTTTGGAACAAACCACGCGCCGGCGTCCTTGCGCGACCAGAACGGTCCGCCAAGGTGTACCAGCAGTACCTGCAGTTCGCCGTTTCGTATTCGATACATCAGCAGTCCCGCGCTGACGCGATTTGTTGTTTGATCTTTCTTTTTCTTGGTTTCGCTCATTCTTCTGCGGGTCCCGACCTGTCCCTTGGATGCCTAGGAACATTTCCCATGCCGCCTCAGGCTTTTCCCCGATAGTCCTGCCCTGGCGCGGCACGCAAACTCGGAAACGTCTAGCCTGCCTGAAATTGCTTACCCAGGAGTCCTTTATGAACCTTACACCGGCATCCCGCCTTTTAATTTTATCGTGCGTTGCCGTCACCCTGCCAATCGCAGCTGCACAAGTTCCCGACAGCACCACACAAAGTACCGAGGACCATTCGCAAGGCGCCAACGTGCGTACCGTCACGGGCTGTCTCTCACAAGGCAGTGACGAAAAATCTTTCAACCTTTTGGCCGACGACGGTGGAACCTGGGTGCTGCAAAGCAAAGCCGTAACGCTCTCTGATCACCTCGGACAAACGATCACGGTCACGGGAAGAGTCTGGCGCGCAAAAGCGAAAACCAAGGACCTTGGCGATCCTGTGGATGCGCGACACGGCCGCCTGACGGTAGCCAGCGTCAACATCGTCAGCGACGATTGCAAGAAATAAACGATGCGGGCGCAGGGATAAAACCATCGCTGGGTGCCCGCCCGCACGAGCTTGTTCTCGTCCATGCGCGCGTCCAGGCGCAGGTTCGCTTCCCGCTGTCATCAGTGGTAAAAAGAAGTGGTGCTCCTGCGCGGCTGGTTTCGCATTTTGTTTCTTTACGACGTCGCTGAAGCTTTCGATTTGGCGAAAATCCAGGGTCTGATCGGCGCGCGGGGCGCGCCGCTGCGCCAGGTGCTGCCGCGACACTCTCCGCAGTACATGCACTTCGCAAATCCACCGATCGAAGAAACCGCTGCGCCGCTAACACTGCCTTCGAGCGAGGTGCTGGCCTGCTCCATTAAATATTACGCATACGCCGTGGCCGTAGTGCAATTGAACGTTTCATTTTGCTGCGATTGGCCGGAACTGATCGCGCAAACTTCTCGCTGGATGGATTCGTCCGAGGTGGAACCTCTGGCGCGCGCCACGCTACGCCGTCACCTTGACAACGTCACGCCCGCGGTTGTGAAGCCGAATCCAGAATGGCTGGAGGAAAGTTATTTGATCATGAGCGTGCAGACCGCAGAACGAGCGGACGGCACGGTATTCACCGGAGCGGAACTGCTGGCCGCGCATCCCAACGAAATCGCGCAACTGGTGCGCGGCGAACCCGTAACTCTCTCTCCGAAGGCCGTCGAGGAGGCGTTGCAAGGCAGTCTGTCCTATTACCCTTCCGATCTTGTGGTGATTGGCGCGTCCGCCGCGCTCGTCGTGGACGATTCTGTGGATGCCGCGGCGACCGGACAGGTTCTCGAATTCGCAAAAATGCAGCTCCTCGAATTTCGCTACTACGATGGCTTGATGAGCAAACTGCTTTCCGATGTGTACGATTTGCTGGAGCGCAAACGCAATGTGCTGCTCGCGCGATGGAGTTTGCCTCGCGAGGCGCACCGCGTGAACACCATTCGTCTCGACGTCATGGAACTGACGGAGCGCATCGACAATGCCATCAAATTCGTCAGCGATATTTATTATGCGCGGGTTTACCGACTGGCATCCACGCGCATCGGACTGCCCGATTACCGCAACCTGGTGGACGAGAAATTGCGCGCCGTCGGCGAGATGTACGATTTCATGATGGACCAATTCAATGACGCGCGGTCTTTCGTGATTGAAGTGGGAATCGCCATCCTCGCGCTGCTCGACGTAATTTTGCTTTTTCGCGGCAGGTGACGCTGCGACGGCTTGCGCGAAGTCGCTCCTGAGAATCGCATCGATGACGTGATTTTTACTGGCTCACCGCGAGCCGGTTCGCGTTCAGCAGCGTGGTTACCTCGTTCACGATTTGCGGCGCCAATCTTTTCAACGAATCTTCGGAAGGACTTTTCTCGACGTCGAAGCGCGAAATGGGAGCGTAAACGCTGACGTTGATCACCGGACCGAGCCTGCCATCCGCGCTGGTTGGTCCCACCGGCAAATAGACGGCTTGGTCGGGCCGCGCGAGATTTCCGACGCCGACAAACAACACCATTTTAGAGTCCGTACTGTCGCCGCCCGCCACTACGCGGCGCAAACCGGCATTCGCGTCGGCTTGCGCAAAAACTCCGCGAAGGATGATGCCGCTGTCTGGACGCGCGCCGCCGCGTAATCGGCGCGCAGTGTAGCCGGCTTGCTCAAGCGCTTTCACAAGATTCGTCGCCGTAAGGTTGACGAGCCGGGCGGCCTGCGCGGCGGGGGAACCATCGTCTTTTGCTTCCGTTCGCTGCGGATCAGAGCGCTGCGAATCGGGCTGCAAACCGTCGGGTTTCGCGGCGTCGGGCTTGCGCGCGTCTGCGCTGCCCGGAACCGCGGAAGTTCCGTCGGCGTTTAGCGGCGTTGCAGAAGCGGAGGCTGGCGGCGTGGCCGTCGTTCCGCCGGTGGTTGCCGGCGGAACGTTCGCCAGGGTGGAATGTCTTTCGGTCGCGCGCAGCGCGTCGATATCGAAATCGGCGACATAAATCGTTACGGATTTATTGGGAAACGAATCGCCGGAGGGGCTTTGCGAAGGCGCGGAGTGACGCGCGATGGCACGCGAGGAAATCGTGAGCGCCGCTGAGAAAACCAGGGCAGCAGCAAGAACGGAGGGAAGAGCTTTCATCAGTCGGCCTCGCAGGCGAAATTGGCGCGCTGGGAGCGCAATAGTAGGATGTCACAGCCTCGCCAGTTGGTGTGCGAAATGCAGGCTAGAGGGGTACCGGAAGCGCACCCCGCAGGCGCGCTTCGCGAGAATCGCTGGCGTCTGGCTGCGGAGGTTATTTTTTGCGAAGAGTTTTCCGCGGCAATTTCTTCGGGCGCCGTGGCGAAGACTTCTTTTTCCCGGAAGTCGGAAGGGAAACGCTCGAAAGAGCGTCGCGCGTTTTCTTCGGAAGCTTTGCCACCACCAGATCGTAAGACTCGCGCAACAGGAGCGAGAGTTCGTCGCGCGGCAACGCGTCTTTCGTTTCGAGGGCGATCCATTGCGCGCGCGCCAGGTACGGCGCAGGAACGATTCCGACGCGTTCGGTGAGTTGATAAAAGTTTTCCGCGCTGGCCTTGAAGGAAAGCCATACCGGCGCGGGTTCGAGGACGGTGTGCGCAAACATTTTTCCGGCGACTTTGAAGGTAAGATCGTTTCCCCAGATCATGTGCTCCGTTACCTGCGGAAACGACATGCAAATGCCGCGAATGTTTTCTGCGTCCATGGGCGAAGTGTAGGCGTGAGCGCAGGGTTTCGCAAGGATTCGGCGGAGCGGCTCGGCTGGTTGCGGAAATTCCCGGGAGGCCCGAGCGCAAGGATCACCCGCAAAAAAAGAAAAACTTGAATGCCGAGTGGTGCGCGTATACAACTCGATTGGCCGAGAGAGCGGGATAGCGAGGAGAGCCATGAGACGGATGGAGATGACCTTGTGGATCGCGTGCGCGGCGTGGTTGTTGAGCATGAACGCGCGCGGGGCGCAGAGCGCAAGCGGCGCGGATGATCCGTATGCAGCGTTGAAATTGTACGACGGCAAATGGCTGGTGATGCCTACGGACGGGCCGAAAGAAGGAGTGCACCTCGAAAATCATTGCGCGAAGACGGGATTGTTTTTTGCGTGCGAACAGATGGTGAACGGAAAAACCGTGGCGCTGGTGATTTTTCAGCCAACGGCTAAATTGCCGACGGGCGGAGAGGAGTACCGCTCGACGGCTGTGACGCCCGAGAGTGGCCCGTCCGGCAGTTGGAATGGGTTGACGATCGAAGGCGACCGCTGGGTGTATACCTGGGACGATACTGAATCCGGAAAGAAAACGTTTTATCGCAACATAAACACGTTTTCCGGTCCGGACAAGATACATTTTGAGATTCAGAATTCGGATGACGGGAAGACCTGGAAAAAACAAAAAGACGGAGACGAGACGCGGCAGAAGTGAGCTGCAGAAGCCTGGTCGCGCGATGCAAATGGAAATTCGGCGTTTCATGCGCGGGCGCTCGATTTGCGAGCGTTGCTCGAGGAAGTCCCGAAGAACTGGGAAATTTCGCCGGGGCCGCGGGATTTGTCGAGAGAAAAGAGGCATTTTGCCTTGCCGTTGTAAAATCTGTCTTATACTCCGCCGATGCGCCAAAGCATACGAATCGTTTTCTTCGCGTTAATCATCGTGCTGGCCGGCACCGGTGGTGTATTCGGTCAAGCTGACCCCAGTTGGACGGAACCGTTTCCGCCGTTCCACATCGCGGGCAACTTGTACTACGTGGGTAGTAAAGGGCTGGCGAACTACCTGGTTACAACGCCGCAGGGAAATATCCTGATCAACAGCGACCTCGAAGCGAATGTGCCGATGATTAAGGCGAGCGTTGAGAAACTGGGATTTAAGTTTAGCGACACCAAGATCCTTTTGATCAGCCACGCGCATTGGGATCACGATGCGGGGAGCGCAATGATCAAAGAGATGACCGGCGCGAAGTACATGGTGATGGACGCGGACGTGGCGGTGGTCGAATCTGGCGGCAAGGCGGATTTTGCCTACGGCAACCGTCCGGAGTTTCTGTATCGGCCGACCAAGGTAGATCGCGTATTGCACGACGGCGATGAACTGAAACTGGGTGGCGCAGTGCTGGTGGCGCACCTGACTCCAGGGCACACGAAGGGCTGCACCACGTGGACCATGGAGGTGGCGGAGGGCGGTAAGACGTACAACGTGGTGATCGTCGGCAGCCCGAATGTGAACGATGGCTACAAACTCGTGAATAACACCGCCTATCCGGATATCGCGGAAGACTACGAGCGCATGTGGCGCGTGCTGAAATCGCTGCCGTGCGATATTTTCCTTGGGGCGCACGGGGGCTATTTCGGACTGGAAGAAAAGTATCCGCTCACGAAAAAGGGCGGCGCGAATCCCTTTATCGATCCTGGTAGATACAAAAAATATATTGCGGAGAAGGAACACGATTTCCAAACCGAATTGGCGAGGCAAAAACTGGCCGCGGAAAGGGCTTCACCTGCTTTGTAGCGAACTTGTGGAATCTAAGCAATTGCTCCGCTTCGCGTACCGCTGTCCTTGAACCCTCGGAAGGAGCGGATCCCTTGCTACGCCCGGAGTGACCGCGCAAATAACGGAGACGCGATTTATCCGTTGCTGGCACGGTGGTTACGTTGTGGTAGAGTGTCGCGGAAGTTGCGGCGTAAGACGAGGAGGGCTTATGGAAATGGCGGGAGCGGCGGCGAGGAACGCGGAACGCATGGATGCGGCTACGTTGATGCGCAGGTGGTTTGAGGAAGTGTGGAACGAGGGTCGGGCGGAGAGTATCGACGAACTTTTTCCGGAGCATGCGGTGCTGTGGGGAGTAAGCCGGATGGGCGCGGCGTCGCAGGGGCCTACGGAATTCAAAGAGTTTCACAAGGCGTTGCGTGCGGCGTGCCCGGATGTGCGCATTGAGCTCGAAGATGTGGTGCAAGAGGGGGACATGGCGTTTGCGCGGTGGACGGCGACGATGACGCATTCGGGGGAAGGTTTGGGAATGGCGCCGACAGGTCGCGCGTTGAAGCTAAGCGGGATGTCTGCGTTGCGGGTGCACGACGGGAAGCTGGCGGAAGGCTGGAACAATTGGGATCAGATGGGGATGGCGCGGCAGTTGGGAGTTCTGGAAGGGAAGGCGGCAGAATTGTTTCGGTGAAGTGTTTTGTTGCTAATTTTTTGCAAATGTCGAAGCCGAGGCGAAGCACATAATGACTGGCAAGAGTTTCTGTCGTTTACAGGCGAAGAGCGGTTCACGAAGACCAAAGTTCAGCGTTCAACGGAACGAACAATGCTGACAGCAATTGGGAAGCTTGCCTCTGCTGGCGTGCGCAGAGCGAAGGTCTTCTAAACGAACATCGAACCACAAATCAGCTATGGACTTCTTCGCCGCGTCTCCCAGCCATTCGGGCGGATGTTGGCGCTCCTGACCGGCACACAGCAAGAGCCTGCTATCCCAACGGATATACACTTCACGTCGAATGTCGCGACAGCGCACATCAGAAGGCACACTTAGTCCCTGGGGTCGAAGAGGGATTAAGTAGTTGAATTTTACGGTATCGCCAATTTGTAGCCAGTCCTTTCTGAAAGCTCGCAAGGCAGACGTACTTTCATTTGGCACAATGACGTGCCTGATCTCTAGTACCGGTTTGCGCCTGCGATTATAACTTGCAAACCTGGAAGCCGCAGTCCTAACGTCGGAATAATTACCGCCTTTCCTTTGCCGCTCGAACATGTTTGGTGTGAGGCCATCGATGGAAAGGACGATCGTCTGAACGTTCCAGTCGCAAATCTGCTCCGGTGGCAACCGTTGTAAGAGGGTGCCATTTGTATACAGCATGACCTTCATTCGGCTGCCGCGAAGTGCTGCCATCATTCGCGCGAAAGCGGGGTGCAACACTGGTTCACCTAAGCCACCGATTTTTAAGACTGAGCACCCCCCCTTCTCTAGTTGTGGGACCACTGCTTCAAAAAAACTGGGGTCCATATGTCCTACTGATCTCGACATGATCGACCGGGGACAGTATCCGCACGCAAAGTTACACTGATTTGTAAATTCGACCGTGGCGCGCGGTGGGAAGGGCCGCAACCTGAAGAGGTAAGGAAACTTATAGTAAATCCAATCCAAGCCCTCCTTAAGATTACGAATCTCGCGAATCTCCGAAACGTAGTGAGGAATGGAATGAATGATTTGTTGAACGCGCCGCTTATGCCATCCGGCGTCTTTGGAATTTCGTGCTACCTCAAGGGCCATATGGGGGCCGATTCTATGCCCTGTACCTTGGGAGTCAATTTAAAAAGCGAGTACCAGAGGTACCGAAAATAGGAAAAAGGTATGCGGCCTTCCTTAATTGCTTCCGCCAATTCAGCAAGAGTTGTTCAGTTTTCGCGAGGGGCGACGCAGGGCCAGCGACGACAGCGACCAGCGACGTACCTACCAGAATGTGTATAAGATATAGTGTGGATTCCTGCAACCCAACGCAATAAATGGTGGGCTGGTGGCCTACTTGCCCGCAAAGCTGTAGCCTAGTTTGCCATCTCGCTCGACGCGGGCGTAGGCCACGCGTGCGCGTTCGCTGCCCGCTCCTTCGACACGCCAGGTGCCGCCGGCATCCGTTAGCTGCATGGCGCTGCGGGCGCGCCACCATTCGTCAACCTCGTGCGGTAGGGGGATCCAGACGTTTTTGTTGGCTCGCAAATCTGCCAGGTAGCCCAGTAGATCCCGATACGTTTGCCGGGCCTTTTCATGCACGATATAGTCCGGATGCACGATGAAATTCATCAGGCCGTTTTTCGCCAGGATCAATTTGGTTTGCGTCTTCCACAATTCGAGATCGTACTGCCCGATAATGTGGAAGAGCGAATAGTCCTGCGTGGTGGTGACCGGCAATTCGAGCGTATTGCCGATAAAATACGGAAACAGCGTGCAGCAGCCGCCGGCCTGCGGATCGAGGTGCGCCACGTTGGGCACGGACATGTCGTAGCTGAAACCTAGTTCCGGCAGCCAGTCGAGATTCCGGTACAGAATCGCTGCGCGAAATCCCGTCGAACCAAATTTCTTGCCGTACTGGCGGATTAGTTCCGCGCGCCGCAGAAATTCTTCGCGCTCGCTGAACAAATGGCCGTCGTGATTCAAATCTTGCACGCCAATTTCAAACCCGCGGTCGCGCATGCTGCTTAGATAGGATTCCGGAACCGGATAGCGCTTTTCCGGTACTACTTGAAACGACGACTTGATGTGATATTCATCGTTGATATCCATCAGGTTCGTGCAGAAATCGCGGCCCGCTTGCGTTTCGACGTCGTGCGTCATCACCGCGCAACCGGACGCGCCCTCCGGCCAAAACCAGATGAACGGAATTTCCTTGAGATTTTGCGCCCGCATTCCAGCGAGGAGACATTGTTCCAAAATATTTTCAACGGAACTGTCCACCGGCCAGTTCGGAAACGGTCGATCCTCCCAGCCGCGCAAATAAGCTTTCTGAATGTGGCGCCGCACGGGCACGGTGAAGAGCGGCCGCAGGGAATAATACGCAAAGCGCAGCGCTTTTCTCGAGAAAGGCTGCGTGCCGTTCAAATTGTGGTCGACGGCATAGTGTTCGAGGCGCAGATTATCGATGACCGCTACGGGATCAAACGGGAGAGCGACTTGTTCGTGGCTGATTTTTACGTCTCGACAGGTGTCATAAAGTTCGGAGAGGGGAATTCTGCTTCGCGTGCCGGCGGAACTTTGACCAAAACAGACAGTATTCGAACCAAACCTAAAAAAGCCAGCGTCCTTGGAGAGATGGCCATTCAAGCTAAAGGCTGCGACAGATTCCGGACATCTGTAGCGCTCAAGGAGCGCCCGGTTCAACATTGGGGGACCTATGTACTACGACATCTTAGCAAGAGCAGCACCACTTAACGGACAAGCTAAACCTTTATTTATCATATACATATACAAGGCCCGGGCGTTGTTTCCGTGTGCATAGACAGAAATGTTTTTCCTAGTAGAGCCATAAAAGTCTCAAAAGTAAACGCCTGGGAGGCCATGATCCCCGATCCAAAAATCGGACGAAACCTGAGCTAAGCGCCTTAGATTCAGCCAATATGTGGATAGACGAGCCCCCCAACGAGAACCAGTACTCTTTGTGGAAGGAGCGCAAAAACGCGTTTGGCGGCTCGTTCCTGCCACAACTCGGAAGGGAGCCCAACGCGACCCTGTGGATATGTCTTATATATCAAAAATGAAGAACGTGCGCCAAAACGTTCTTTGAAGGTGATGAGGCCGTCGTTATCGGGATCGGACCTTCCGAAGTCCACGGTGCTGGCGCCAACGCGTTTGGCGTCTTCGATCGTTTTCCACAGCAGGAAAGGCACGCCACCGAGATTGTGAAAGCGGGCATCGCTGCAACCGTACTTGTAAACCACGGTATCTTTGTGACGGAGCGTGAAAATGGCGGCAATCGGTTTTTCATTTTTGCGGGCGATGCGAATAAGCGCGCGATCGCCCAAACACCCCAAGACACTTTTAAACCACCTAAGAGGCGGCGGTGGAAGCGACTGACGGCGGCGGGTGAGCACGGTGAGGGCGTAAAAAGTGCGAAGGAAACTTTCTGAGCGACCCTCTTCGTACGACAAACCCTCGCGCGCAGCCCGGCGAATTTTTCTCTGGATAGAATCTTTGTGAAGAGCGTGAAAAAGTTGTTCGAGGGTAGGTCGGAGGTCCACAGTATGAAGCAAATATTTGCGGCCGTCGCGAAACTTTGCCCAATCGAGAAAAGGGCTTCCGGGCTGCAGGGGCCGCAATTCGATTTTGTGCCATTTCCCTTCCGCGAGGCCCCGCTCGAGAAAGGTGAATAAATCCGCGAGTTCCGAATCGCTGTTTAAAAGGGGCTCCGCGTGGTCGGAAAAAGGCAAGCCCACAAGGCGGGGACGAACCAGCCAACTACTGACGCGAGAGAAGACCACACCATTACGGAGAGGCGCGCCTTCGGGGGAGGAAGTAAATGCCACAGGTTCGTAGCCGTAGGAACGCTGAAGCGCGGAAAGCCAGGCGGTGGTGTGGAAGATGGAAGAACGCGGATGGCGCTGGACAAACTCCTCCCAACGCGGATCTTTGAGCGGTTCGATGGAGTGAAATAATTCGGGAACGGGAGCCCCTTTTTTTCGCGTCAGTGTTCGTCGTCGCAGGGAGAAGCGAGTCGCGACGGCTTTGCAATCGCGGCTACAATGGCCTCTAATGTAGCGTAACTTGCGCGGCAGTTCACACAATTTGAGCGCGGCCGGTGCGCCGGCGCTTAGGAACCGCTCTACTCGCGAACCATGGAGCGTTCGGCGGCAGGTTTCATATCCGCATCATTCGAAACCATGACAAGGCGAAATGCTCGCTTGAGTGCATAAGCCAGAGGAAGCCAACCGTATGCGCCTGCGAGTTTTAGGCGGAATTCGATGGGCCAGTCTGTGGGATCGACGCGCACACGCCCGACGAGGAAGGGATCCGAGTCCGCGGCGAAAGCGAATTCTGGAAGCGTGGTGAAGACGCGACGGTAGCCGGCCTTGCGGGCAATTTCGACAAGTGCTGGCGAAAATCCACCAAACGGAAAACTAAAGGTCGTGATTTCACGCTGCAAGATTGTTTCGAGCGCCGCTCTCGAATCGACAAGTTCGCGCAAAGCTTGTTGCTCGGTCAGGGACGGGAGGAACGGGTGAGAAACGGTGTGGGAGCCGATGCTGACGAGATTTTGTGGCAAGGCGCACAGTTGCGATACGGACATGACTTTTTCTGTATGGTTCACGGGGCCAAAACCTTTTCCGAGCGCCGCGGAAATAACGAACATGGTGGAGGGGATATTTCTTTTTTGAAGTTCCGGGAAGGCCTGTTCGAAAAAATTCTCGAAAGCATCGTCAAAAGTGATCCCCGCAAAGTCGACGCCGGCCTGCAAATTCACGGCCCCGGTAACGTTGACGGGATGGCAATGACGCAGAATGACGTCGAGTTGCGTGGCGAAGAGATCGCGTTGCTCCGGGGGAACGGAATGGTAGTACAGGATGACGCAGGAGCCAGGGAGCTTGCGGCCGGCGAGGATGCGGACAAATCTAGACGCGCGCGAGACCGCGAACACTGCCAGGCTGATGGCACACTTTACGATGCGAGCGCCGTCGAGTTTTCGCGAACCGCCCATTTCTAAGCTGCCGTCCTTCGAAATTTCAACTTCAAGTTCGCCATTGGGCCGAGAAGGGGAAACGGGATTTTTGATTATGCGCTGTTCTGCAGCGGCTGCTTTTCCAGATACTTCAGAAGACTTGCAAAGGACAACAGGTCCTTCATCTCCTGAACATCGATTTCGAGAGCGAATTCTTCCTCGACGACGGCGAACAACGTGACGCCAGCGACGGAATCCCATGCGGCGATGGTGGCGGGGGAAGCGTTAACAATTTCGTCGGGAGGAAGCGCCGGAAAGACGGCAGAAAAGCAGCGCTGCAAGCGTTCTTTGGTTTCAGCCATTGGTCAGCTCCAGCACGCGATGGAAGGTCTCTTGCCGGCGCTCGAAAAATAGAGCGCGAGACAAGCGGGATCGCGGCGCACATTCTGCGCCAAGAATGTCGGCGAGGAATTCGCGTAACGGGCCATTCTTGGGAGTTGGGGTAAAATCAAAAATCATTTCGTCCAGGGCAAAACGCTCGAACAGCTCCTCGAGGCAGCGGTGCTCGATCCTGCGGCTGAAGGCTCGGCAGCTCATGACCCACACATCTAAGTGAAGGGTACGGCCGGCCAGGCGGCCAGCCAAGATAGCGATTTTACCGAGCGGGCCATATTTGTCTTTGTAGCTGACGACGAGAAGAACGGATGCGGGATCCGTGACGAAATCCTGCCACTCTTTTTCGGCATAGCGGCGGCCGTTCAAATTGAACTGATTGGTTTTATTAACGAGTTCGAGCGCGCGGGGATCGAGCGGCTGTTTCGAGAAACTGAGAGAGACTTCGGCCCCCGCCTGTTTGAGGAATTCTTCGGAGACTTTGCCGTGGCCGTCGGTGGAGTCTTCGATGGATTGTGCACGGAGGAGGCTTTCGCGGCGAATGGCGTCTTCTTCGGACAAGGCGCTTTTCCCGAAGAGTTCGCGCAGGCGGTATAGCAGGTCGTTGATGGCCTGCGGGTCGTCTTTGGGAAAAGTCAGACACGCGATTTGCGGATGAGCAGATTCTACTTCAGCCAGTTCCATGGGGCTGTCATCCACAAAAACCACAGCGTCTTCGCCGATGTTCCAGGCTTTTAGGATTTTTTTGACGGAGTCGGACTTGGGGCCCCAATTTATTTCCAAGGGAAACAACGCTTTGCGGGGGAGAATCATGTCGGCGCGGAGAAGAGCCTCTTCGGCAAATTTTGCGTCATTCTTGCTGGCGACGGCAATGAGAACGCCGGTTTCAGAGAGCGCATGCAACAATTTCTGATAAGCGGCATGCATGTGCGTGTGGTGCTCGAGATCCCAGGAGACGCCGTCCGTGCCGACTTCGCCGAGGATTCCGCTCCATAGGGTGTCGTCGAGATCGGTGATGAGTCCCTTTTTGGGGGCTGGCGGATGCACGAGAAGGGCAAGAAGGGATGCAAGGACCGAGGCTTGGGGAAGTTTGTAGGGAAATCCGGAGGCGAGTTCGGCCTTGACGTCAAAACGATTGGCAAGCGGCGAAAGTTGATCCAGTTTTTGCGAATTGAGAACAGCAACGTTGCGGATCTTAGATGCGAACAGGCTGATAGCAGCAACCTCCGAGCGCAAGGCTAATTCGAAGGAACTGGCGCGAGTGCCGGGCATGAAGGAAACGGGGGGCAAGGGCAAGGTTGGAAAACTGATGACGAAAGGAGTGTTGGGTGCGAGGCGCGCGATGACCTCTTGAAACTGCGCAGCACGGGAATGGACGTTGCGAAGAATATCGTCAAAGGAGTCGGGCGCCCAACTGCCGAGGCTGCGCAGTCCGAGACGGGGATCGAGATCGCTCCACTCCATAACAAGGACCGCGGCATCAGGATTTTCTTGCGCGACGCGAGCGAGATTGCCGGCGAAATCGCCATAGATGCCGTGGGTGATTTCGATACGAGCTTCGGGATGGGCTTGTTTCAGATTGGCGTGCAGGAAGGTTTGGAAATGATCGGGCGTGAAGCCGCAGACTAGGGAGACGCGGAAGACTTTGGCGTCCTCGGGGGTCGGTTTGCGGATGATTTCCAGAGCTTCGAGCAGCTTCATTTTTTGAGTGTTCCCTGGCCGATTTATGGCGATGCTGCTGACGGGCAGACGGTTGAGCGCTGAACGCTGCCATCTTGCCGAGCTGCGGGCGCAATCCGTCTCGGTAAACGCCCTTACAAGCTGAAACTTTGCTCGATCTATCTTAAACCATGCGGGGAGCGGAGCAAGACGCAGTGGTCTAAGGCCAAAGGGTGCTGTCGCCGTCGAAGGGGCAGGCATACCAAGAGTCTTCGTCGGCCAATTGTTCCTGCAGGGACTTGTCTCGCGCCTTGAAGAAATAGGGATTCGCGGGATAGTTACGGGAGTACGGTTGCCATTTTTGCAGGCGCTCACGAATGTGTCTGGGGAAGCCCAAGACTTCCAGGACTTCGCTGCCCGCGCGGTATGCCGAGGAGTGTGCGGCACAAAGCAGGGTGTCGACGACGCTGTCGTTTTGCGGATGGACCATAAGATCGGCGATGAGAGAGCGCTGCGCTCCATCCCGGGAAGCGGGCTCATGGCGGACGATGGCGTACCCGGCTAGACGTTCGGAGTGGTAACACGCGAGCACTCTGGCGATTCTTGGGCTGCCCGGGAGATCGAAATGCCAGCGCATGATTTCTGGCGTGCGCTTGCCAAACAAGCGCGGCGAACCATCGATGGCTTCGGTCCAGAAACGTGCGAACTCCGGACCTATTTCGTTTACGGAGACTTCCGAGATGGAAAACGCTTGGGAATTTGCCTTTGGCGTGCGACCGCGAATGGCCATTTCACACTGCAAGGCGACGGAAGCGATGGCGCTGCCGGTGGCGGCCAAGGCGCCAGAGACGCCAACCTTGCCGAAGACGGTGGTCATGAATTTGTGGGGCCGCAAAACCCAGAACAATACTCTTCCGTAATCGGGTTGCGGGATGGGGACGGCGCGGAGTGCGGTCACGATTTTCCCGGCGGCAGGTGTGGCGGTGGTGTCGAGAAAAAGATCGACGTCTTTTTGGCGAAAAAACGAGGTTACGAGGAGCAGTGTGGAGCTGCGATAGAGAGGTTCGACGGCGAGCCGGCACGTGGCGGAGGCGGCGAGGGTAGTGTTTTGGAATTCGCAGAGGAGCGGGATGTTGCCGAGGAACCCGACAATTTGTCCTGCGGCTTCGAGCACCCAGCCGATGCGCGGGGTGCGGCCATCGCGAAGGGCCGGACTGTCTCGCCAGAGGCGCTGCCAGTTTTCCAGGGAATCGGCGCCCTGGCCGAGACGCTGGTTCATGGCGCTGACCTGATCGAAGTCGGAAAATTGGGCTTCGCGAAGAGAGACGGGAGCAGCGGTTGGAGACAAAGACTCTGTCGCAACGCCGTGCATGGAGGGCTCGGTGGAGCGGGAGCGGATGCGTTTTAGGACGGCTTCAGTGAGTTTGCCGGGCATGTGTCGATTCGCGTCGAGATTGCAAGTCGTGCCGGAATGGGGCGCAGTCCGCCACGACGGACGACTCTACAAGTCTACTTTGCTAGTGCTGGCGTCAACCTCTGTGCGTGCTTTTTTTCTACAGCTTCGCGATAAACATCGAGCAGGCGCTGCCCGGAGGCGGTCCACGTATAGTTTAGCCGAGTGCGAATGCATTCGGAGCGCAACTGATTGAGGAGCGCACGATTTTCGTAGAGCAACGTGATGTGCTGCGCGATGGCGTCAACGTCGCCGATGGGATGGACCATGCCGTTTTCCATATGATGGACGACGTCGGTGCAGGCTTCGGAAACGAGCGGGACAGCGCCGCTGCCGATGGCTTCGACGCAGACGAGGCCAAAGCCTTCCTCGATGCTGGGGAGAATGAAGAGATCGCTGTTGCGCATGAGTTCGGGTACATCTTTACGATGGCCGAGAACTTTTACGCTGGGATGAGCGAGCATAGCGGACATTTTTTCTTTGTAAGCGGGCAGCATGCCGCCGGCGATGAGAAACGTACCGTTTTTATGAGCAGGAGATTTTAGCCAGGCTTCGAGCGCGAAGTGCACGCCCTTGCGAACGGCGGCATCGCCGGCGAATAGCATGGTGAGGCCGCGCTGGGGATCGGCGACGCGAGATAAATCGGGATAGCACGCTTTATCGTCGAAGCCGTAGGAGTGTTTCAAAAGTTTCTCGCGCGGGAAGCCACGATCCATAAAGGTTTTTATGGTGAAATCCGAAGGGCAGAGGAGAAAATCGGTGCGCTGATATTCGGCTTCTTCTCTGGCGAGAACATCGTCTTTGAACGTGTACTCGTTATTCAGCGGGAGCTGCACGCCGATGCGTTGCGATTCTTTCTGAACCGATTCGTAAGCGTAGCGGGTGTGGGCATTAGGGCGCTCGAGCACCGTGGGGATGCCGAGAGTGGCGGCGACTTGCAGAGTGCGAAGCGCGGCGTCGGGCCAGGTGTGGATGACGTCGATGCGCCCGGCGAGTTTTGCGATGCGGCGGGAGACGATGTAGTCGTGGAGCGCGAGGGCGCGCATGGTGCCTAGTATTTTGTAGGGGATGCGAAACTTTCCGCGTGCGAGAGTTGGCTGAACTTTCACGCCAACGGGAACGGGGCGTTGCAACGCGCCCGGAAAAACGAGGAGATCGGCGCCGGCGGCGGCCAGACCATTGACCTGCTGCCAGGCGGTGTAACAAATTCTGTCGGCGCCAAGCTTGTGGGGAAAGCTGTAGAGGACGCGGAGTTTTTCGCCCGGTTGATTGTCAGGGTGCGTCATGCGGTGGGAGTGACGGGTTTCAGAGAATCTTTCGGAGCCGCGACTTGTTTATGTTCGACGAAATTGCGGTGCCAGAGTTCGAGTGCGACCAGGGACAAAATTTCCTTGGGGTAGCGATGGGTTTCATTGTCCTGGGCGATCAAGTTTTCGATGCACTGTTTATTGAAGTATCCGCGCTGGATGGATTCGCGATCGAGAAGAATATCGCGGACCCAGTCTTTAAGTTCGGTGCGCATCCAGGTGTCGTAAGGAACGGGGAAGCCGACTTTTTTGCGTTCGATAATTTCCTTGGGCAGGCGGTCTTTCAGCGCCATTTTGGCGAGATATTTGGTGGTGATGCCGTTGACCTTTAAATTTTCTGGAAGCGAAGCGGCAAATTCAAGGAGCTTGTGATCGAGCAGAGGAACGCGCAGCTCGATGGAGTTGGCCATGGTCATTTTGTCGGCTTTGAGCAGGAGATCGTCGGGAAGCGAAGTTTTGGTGTCGACGTAGAGCATTTTGTTGACGTAGCTGCTGCCTGCGCCGTTGCCGAGATAACGAGTGGCGGAGCTGGTGGAAAAGTTTTCGTCGACGAAGCGAGTAAAGCCGCTCGAATAGAGTTCGGATTTGTGACTGTTGAAGAAGGCCGCGGGGCCGGAGGTTCGGCTGTAGTAATAGGACTCGAAGGGAAGATTCACGAGGGAGGGATATTTGGCCATGCGGTTGGATTTGACAAAATAATTGAGAGCGGAAATGCCGGCGGCGAGTGGGGCTTTGAGCGGGCCGATAGCGGATTTGACGCGCTCGAGCCAGAGCATATTGCGATAGACAGAATAACCGGCGAAAGCTTCGTCGCCGCCCTCGCCAGAGATCAAAACTTTGACGAAATCTTTGGCGAGGCGCGAAACGTAATAGAGGGCGACGGCTTGCGGTTCGCAGCAGGGCTCTTCCATGTGCCAGGAAAATTTAGGAAGGAAGTCGGCGAAGTCTTTGGAGCTGATGGTCATTTCGTGATGGTCGGCGTTGTAACGCCTGGCGGCGAGTTGCGCGAAGGGGCGCTCGTCGACGACGCCGGGGTCGGAGAAGCCGAGGGTGAAGCTGCTGAGGCGGCGATCGGTTTTGCCCACGGCGAAACCGAGCATGGCGGTTGAATCGACGCCGCCGCTGAGGAGAAAGCCGACGGGGACGTCAGCGATCATGTGCATGCGGACGCATTCATCGAGCATTTCGATGAGCTGCTTTTCCGCGCTTTCCAAGGTGATTTCGGAGGGAGCGAAGTGGAGATCCCAATACTGCTTGATGCGGGCCTGGCCATTTTTGACGAGCATGGTCGAGCCGGGGGCTAGCTTGAAAATATTCTTAAGCAGAGTTTCTTCGCCAGGGACGTAGTAAAAGGTGAGAAAGCGGTCGATGAGACGCGGATCGACTTCGGCTTTCACTCCGGGATCGGCGAGGATGGCTTTGATTTCGGACCCGAAAACAAAAGCTTTGTCGGAGAGGTAGTAATAAATGGGTTTGATGCCAACGCGGTCGCGGGCGATGAAGAGAGTCTGCTGGCGGTCGTCCCAGATGGCGAAGCCGAACATGCCGCGTAATTTTTCTACGCACGCTTCGCCGAATTCTTCGTAGAGATGGATGATGACTTCGGTGTCGGTCTGGGATTTGAAGACGTGGCCCTTGGTGAGGAGAAATTCACGGAGTTCCTGATAGTTGTAGATTTCCCCGTTGAAAACGATCCAGACGGTGCCGTCTTCGTTCGAGATGGGCTGGTGGCCGGTGTTGAGGTCAATGATGGACAGGCGGCGGAAGCCGAGGCCAACTGGACCGGAAAAATAAAAACCTTCGTCGTCAGGGCCACGATGCTCGATGGAATCGGCCATGGACTTGAGGAGCTCGGGAGTAACGCGAGCTTCTCGATCAAACGCGAGTTTTCCGCAAATGCCGCACACTAGGCGCGTACCTCAGCCTTGGTCTTGGAGCTGATGATGGTTTGATCGCCGCGGCCAAACGCCCATTTGAGGACGGTGCGCCATTTGGCGGAGGCGGCTTCGATCACTTCTTTGTCCGCGAACGGAGACATGATCGCGAGAATGAACAAGCGAACAACTGCGGAGACCCCCATGGCGGTGCGATAGAGCGAGGCGTACAGTGGGCTGCGATTTTTTTCGTAATAACGAAGCATGGCCGTGTACATCATTAGGGTGGACCACTGACTGACTTTTTGCCGTGAACTGCTGCGGCCGCCGTGGTGGATGATCTTGGCATCTTCGAGATAATAGTTGGAGAGTCCGAGGGCGCGGACTTTCCAGTTGAGGTCGATGTCTTCGGCGTACATGAAATAATCTTCGGTAAACATGCCGACTTTTCTGAAAACTTCGCTGCGCAAGAGCATACAGGCACCGGGGATGACGTCCACCTTGACCGGGTGGCCGTTTTTGACGAAGAGCGGGGCAATGTCCCAGAGGGGGAATGCCGGCCAGCGCAGGCGCAGGGATTCAATGTTCACGAGCTGATTGCTGATGGTGGGAAATTTTTGAATAGCTTGGGTCTGCACAGATAAATCAGAGTTCAGGAGTTTGCCGCCGACGACTCCGGCGTCGGGAAGTGCGCGAGCGCCACTCAACAAGATGTTGATTGCTGGACCAGAGAGGAGAGTATCTGGATTGAGGAGCAGCACGTATTCGCCGGTCGAGTGTTGGAAGCCAAGATTATTGGCGCGCGCGAAACCGAGATTTTCAGAGCTTTTGATAACGATGAGTTCGGGAAATGTTTCTTTTAAGGTGTCGACTCCGCCTTCCGGGGACGCGTTGTCGACAACGATGATCTCCAGTGAGATGTCGTGGGTGTTCTGATAGACGCTGGCCATGCACTCGCGCAGGTAGGCGAGTGAGTTCCAGTTCACGCAGATGATGGAGAGGTCCATTCGCTTGTTTGCTTGCGCTCATCAGGCGCGATTTCGGCTGCTGTCTGCAGCTCGTAGAACGATACGTCCATTATAGCAACGGACAGAGGCTGTAGGGGTGGAGTGGGACTGTGGTGGCCTACTTCCAAATAGTCTCGCGGCCGAAGAGTTTGGCAAGCTGCTGACGCCGCAAATAGTGGATTAGCTGCGGGTCATCGACTTGCGGAAGCCGGTGAAAGACCGCCCAGAAATAGCCGTAAGCGAGACCGAGAGCACCGACCACGTAGGGACGGCGAGCGAGGCGCGAAGTCCATTTTGCGGCCAGGAATAATGGGTGGTAGCCCGTCACGTAGTCGATTTTTCCGTCTTTGACGCTGCCGCCCCAACGGCCGTAGGACTCGCCTGTGGGGCGATGATGGATCATGTGCACGTCGGTGAAGCTGCGGGTGATCCAGCCAAGCATGTTGGCCTTGGTTTCATCGATCAGGTCTGATCCGGGGCCGACCCACAGTCCGCCGAGGGCGTCCCAGCAGGCACGCCGATAGATTTTTACGCCGCCGCGCACGTGGAAAACGGGATGGCGCTCGAGGACGCGTTCACCGTTTGCGTAGTAGTAGAGCACGCCGCCACCGATGCCGATTTTCGGTGTGGCGGCGAAACGTTCGAAGGTTTCTTGAAAATAACCAGGCTCGAAGGAAAGGTCGCCGTCGAGCTTGGACATGAAATCCCAGTCCTTGCAAGTTAGCGCATTAAAGCCATCGTAGAAAGCTTCGATGATGCCGGCTCCCCATTTGCGGAAGCCGCGATCGTTACGATGAACGGCGCGGATCCAGGGATATCTAGCGGCGGCCTCGTCGATAATTTTGCCGGTGTTGTCCTTGGAGCCGTCGTTTACGATGATCCATTCTTGCGGGAGGATGGTTTGCGCGGCCATGCTCTCGATGGTGCGCGGGAGGTAGGTTTCCTCGTCGCGGACGGGGGTGACTACCACGTATTTTGTATCGCGTGAGTTCATTGAGAATACTTTTGGAGTTGCGATGACGATTTCGGGCCGAGCAAGTTCGCTCCTAGCGGAAACGCGGCTCCAATTTACCGGCGCGCCGCGTGGATCGTGGCTCGGCTTCGGCCGGAAGCAACGGAGATTTGATGCGTGTCAGCTTACCTTTCCTGGCCGAAGCGTCGTCGGTCAGTTGCGGCACCGCTTTGCCTTGCAGAATAGGCGAGCAAGTCGCCGCGATCATCGCCAATAAAATGAACCACCAGATTCGCGACTGGTCAAAATAGTTCACGCCGAAAAAGCCGATGACGTTTGCGAACATAGCCGAGCCGAGGCACCAGAGCGTCCATTCCTCTTTGGTGTCTCCGTCGACCGCTTTGCGCGCGTTGCCGAGCATGCCGAAGCTGCGCGAAATAACCAGAATGAAAAAGATGAAGGCCAGGAGGCCGCCGGTTTCACCGATGTTGACGTACTGGTTCTGCACGTCCCACATATCAAGTCCCCAGTCGGAGGAGTCTTTCACGCCGATAAGCCACCAATCGAAAAAGTGACGGATGAATTGATCGACCAATGCCGCGCGGTGATAGCCCGAAGAACTTCCCGTAACATCGACGCGGCCGATGAGAAACCATACCGGCGCTTTCATGACTATCTGGAGCGCCACCAGCGTCCCGACAATCCCCCAACGCACTTTTCTCATCGATTTCCGGATAGGCCAGCAGAGCAGGGCGAAAATCCCGGCGATGTACGCCAGCAACGGCGTACTGGAATTGGTGGTCCACATCATGACCGTGGACCCAACCAGCCCGATGGCGCCAAGCAACTTGCCTTTGCCGGTGCGCCAAAGCATGAACATTACGGGAAAGATGGTTGCGGCGAAGGCGCCGGCCATCAAGGAGTGTTCAAACGCGCCCTGCGACCGGATCTTTCCTTCGCGCACTTCGGGAACGGACTGCGATTCCGCCCAGCATTCCGAAAACGTTGACCATGCTCCGCTGTTCGATAATCATCCCGATGGCCAAGGGCACTGTGACGAGCGCCAGGCACTTCAACGCGGTGTGCATGTCTTCTTCGCCGCGAAGCAGAATCCTGAGCGCGTAGTAGCCAAGAAGAAAATCCCATAGATAGCCGAATTGATTGATCAGGGAACCGGTATCGTGGAAAAGCAGAACGACGGAAATGCTATTTGCGAGCACGTAAACCGTGAAGGCGGTATCGATTGCGTTCCAGCCGCCTGAGAATCGCGGTTCTTCGGCAGATGGGCGCGACGCAATGGCACGAATAAACGCGACAAGAACAACGATGCGCAGCACAAAGAGGTGCACTCCCGCGATGTACAGCTGCTGTCCGATCGGTGTGAGAAAGCCCAGGAAAATGATCGGCGCAACCACGTATTTGCGAGGCAGGACCAAGATGAGGATGAGCGCCAGAATCATCGCCACCAGCACGAGCGGATTCAGCAGGGTGGCCGCTGTCCCACCTCCGTATTTGTAATTATGCCGGCATCGAGATGCTAAGGTCAGCCTGTCGTCATAATTCCCAAGCTTGGCTACGTTCATTTTGGCAAAAGCCGGCAAACGCCGATAGAGCGCTTTGCGAAAGCGCACTGCATTGAATAACAGGTCTCCGAGAATTTTTGAGCCATTGTTCCGGAGATCGATGGCGCGCAGTTCCAACTGATCATTAAACAGTTCGCGCTCCTGTAGCTTGCGTGCCGTCTCATATTGCGGCTTTGCCGCGATATCCTGCAAATAGCGTTTGCGAATCGTGAGCAGACTCTCTCGGAGCGGGCGCGCCTGCTTCAGCGCGCGCTGCGAAACGCTCACCGAGTCCGCTGCCCCCTGTCGCCACACTACCAGCGGTTCGCGGATAAATCCCCACGGGCCAAGCAAGGATAATCGCAACGGCAGCGCGTAGTCCTCCATATATTTCAGGTCTTCGTCAAAACCGCGCACGATCTGAAGCGCTTCCCGGCGAATGGCTACAAATTGGCAGAACATCACAAAACGCGTGGGCAGCACTTCCGGCACATTTAGCCACAGGCCTTCTTCAAGTCCAGGCTCAAGCGCCGAGTTCTGAAACGAGGTGATACGCCGGCCGTCAGAAAACTCCAACCAGCCATTGGCTAGGCTGCACGGCACCTCCGGCTTGGCTCGCTGCAACAAATTGACGTGCCGTTCAACACATTTTTGAAGCCAAATATCGTCAGAATCGAGGAACGTGACTATCTCGCCGTGGGATTCTGCGATTCCGCGATTGCGCGCCACCATTTGGCCGGCATTTTCCTGGCGGATATTTTTGATTCGCGAGCCATAGGAGTGCAATACTTCTTGGGTATTGTCTTGCGACCCGTCGTCCACAACGATTACTTCCAAATTCGCATAGGACTGCGCTAGAACGCTGTCGACGGTCTCCCCGACGGTGTGCGCGCGGTTATAGGCCGGGATAATTACGCTGACTAATGGAGCGTTTGACACCTGAAAGCTTCCTCCCACCTTATTTCGCGACGGCGGAAAAACACGTCAAACGGTGGAACACGCCGTGAGCTGTTCCACGCAGTTGCGAGTCAAGCAGCAAGGCTGCTGCTCCGGCCACCCCACCCGCCAAAATTTCGAGTGCCAACAAAATCATCGGCTTGGATTCTGCGCCCAAGCCCGTGAGCTTAAGGAAGTAGACCGCGAGTACGATGCTCACACCTGAAACTACTGAAACCTTAAGCGCGCCGAGCAAATCCTTCAGCGAAACTTTCGCGTAATGCATCAGCAGGTACAAGAATACCGGGGTGACAAACAGCACGTTGGGCAGGGCGCGCGCCAATGCGATACCAATGACTTGCCAGTTTATCGCCGCATGTTTCAGCAGCAAACCGATCCCTGCCAGAAAAAGCACTCCAACCACGGCGCGGGCCCATTCCAGCTTCGCGACTTGTTTTGGATGCCCCAGCGCAGTCATTAGCGGGCCGGTAAAATAGGAAAGCGCAAAAATCATGCCCTGCACGCACAGAATTCGCAGTACATCAGTTGCAGGCACCCATTTTGGTCCCAGCGTGGCCATCAACGCGCCACTTACCACGGCCATCCCGGTCAGCGCTGGAACCGTAACCATCGCGCTAAGGCGAATACACGAAATGGCACTCTTGCGCAGTTCTTCCGGCTGGTCCTGAAGACGGGAAAATTCTGGGAAGGAAACTCCTGAATCGACGTGGTCGCCATGGAGACGACGCTGCCCATTAGGCGATCCGCCAAGCGGTACAATCCAACGGCAACTGGCCCGAAAAGAATCCCTAGTAAGAGCGCCCCCGCTTGCATATCGGCAAATACGCCAAAGCCTGCGAGAAAATTGTGGACCGAAAAGCCCATTAGTTCGCGCAGGTGCGGCCAGGAAAACTCGAAGCGCGGACGCCAATGGCCCAACCTCCAGAGCAAAGCCAGCGCCGTGGAATCTCGCACTAGTTGCTGCGCTACGAGAGACCAGACACCGAATCCGGCAATCGCCATGCCCAGCCCCGTCAATCCGCCAATCAACGCGGACAAGTTGGATCGGATGGTAAGGCTGCGAAAGTCCATTTCCCGGCGCACGACTGCCGCCTGCACAATCGACAAACCTTCTATAGGAATACCGAGAGAAAGCACCGACAACAACTTCGCCAGTTCCGGAGCATGGTTAATGCGTGCCCACCAGCCACTAATAGCAATCGTGAGCACGACAAAAGTAACGCTCACTGCCAGGTTCATCCAGAAAACGGCGTCGCAGTGTTCCTGCTTCAAATCCTTCTTCTGAATCAAAGCTGATGCGAAACCCTGGTCCAGAAACATCTGCATGAAGTTGATATAAATCAGCGCAATGGAGACGAGGCCGAATTCGCGCGGCCCCAGAATGCCGGCGAGAATCACCGTAATCACCGCGGAAATGGCGCGGTCGCCGATGTTGCCCATGTAGGCCCATTTCAACGCATTGGCGAAAGATTTTTTTTGCATGGATTCGAAGTTGCCGGCAGACATCGATCCGCCGGGAATCAGCGGCTCGCTCTTAGCTTATCCGGCTTTCCTGGCCACAGCTATGATTTCCGAGCCGAGCAGCGAATTCAACAACGCCGGAGCAAATCTGGAAATTTTCTGAACCCGCGGCGTGGTCAGCCACTTCAGACGCTCTAGCGTGCATCCCGCAGCACGAATCCATGTTTCGACGCTTGCACGAGAGACATTGTGGACGCCGCCCCGATCATAACTACCGACATCTTTGTACGACTGTTTCCCGAGCATCCGATTTAGCCGGTTTTTGAGAGTTGCGACGTGCGGTGTCACGATCAACGCATATCCACCTGGGCGTATAAGCTCGCACAACCGAGCAAGCGTCTGTGCGGGATCGGGAACCAAATGCAGAATATTGGAGAGAAACAGGCAGTCGAATTCTCGGCCTTGCAATTTGGCGTTCGCCACAGACAAGTCAACGTTGACGACCTCCACCGCGGTGCCTTCGAGGCATTTGCCGATGATCGAGTCTAGCGGTATTGCAGTAACTTGTACGCCCTTCGCGGCCAGACATTCTTCGGTTTTTCCCGAACCGCTGCCCACTGACAAGACACTACGTACCGACGGCGGCAGTTCGCTGACAACTTCGCCCCGCACCGGCTCGTAGTAGTCCTTCGAGTATTTGGCGTCGGGTAGCTTCGTTTCGCTTGGGATTAGAGAACTTGTGCTCCTGCCGTTCGTGCCGATAGCCAGCAATGCGTCAATTTGCTTTGAAAATTCCTGTTCGTGCTCGCTGAAATCAGGCGGCGTATATTTATCCGGAAGATGATGGACGAGGAAATCATCCAAATGAGAAATGCAAATGAGTTTGCGCTGACCAGCGCGCGTATAGGGATCCGTCGCCGCGGTGCAGGCCAGATCATATTTCCCGCGATAAGGAGCCAACAGAAATGTACCGGAATCTATCGCCTTGCGGAGCTGCTCTTGGGTGATGAGATAACACGCGGAGTGCTCGTTCGTCAGAAAAGCTAAAGTGTATGGTCCACGTGTGACGACGGACGATGGGTCCCAGTGGTAATGGCCGTGGGCGCTAATGAAGTTTTTCGTGCCTCTGGGCCCATTTTCATAGCGAAGAAATCCCGGTATTTCGTGCTCTGGCAGAAACTCTGAAACGTGGAGAAAACCTTCGATGTTCTTCTCAAGAATCGGCGTATCGTTCTCCGAGTAGATGAACAAGTCGTAGCGCTCTAGGCGATCCGCCATCACTTTCTTGTGAGCAAAAGGCAGCGACCATGGATCGCTGGTCGGGAGGCCTACCACCAATTCAACCCCAGCTGGCACAGGTTTGCTCACGTTGGAAACCACCACCACGTCTACGTGATAGGGCATCCGTTTGTACTCCTGAATGACGGCTTCTAGAAATCGGTCTTGGCTAGTGCCAAAGCTCGCTATGACCACCAGTAACTTCGGCATCTGGCGCTCGGGCATAAGTGCAGTGACCTTCCGTTGAAAGTCCTGAAGAGCTTCCGCGCGTCTTGGCACACTCGCATGGAAGTTCTTAAGTATTCTATCGTTGTTCGCTTGCATTGCCGACTTGCACTGCCTTGGAGTTTCCGAAGAGGAAAACGAAACGCGAGCCACGAGAATGTTGATTCTCATGACTCGCTGCGAAGAATACGGCTACCTCGGTTGCGCTCTAATGAGGGTTAGTCACTAAAGCTGCAGGCGGGTTCGGTTTGCCTGTGTAGACGAACGCTCCAGGGTTCCACGCGCCGGAAGTTGGGCGAGGATTGCCGTTGAAGTCATAACAGAGCGCAGCCAAGCCCGGGGTGCCGCAACCAGGACTGGTACTTGTGAGGTTTTTGCCGCTGGAACTGGTAATGGCAAATGTTACCGTCGGGCTGCTGCTGGAAGTAGGCTGGAACATATTGCCGATCACATATCCTTGGGTCGTTGCCGCACTTAGCGACATAGCTAGGTTCCCAGCGTTTGCGGTCGAACTTGAGGGGCTTTTGACGCCGTTAACAGTGTTCGCCATGCCGGTGTTCATCGAGAACCAGGTACCAGACGACTGATCCGTAATACACTGGTTATTATATAAACTAATGTTTAGCGACCCTAAATAGGGCGCCCCGGTACCACCAGAATTCACGCAACTGGTATTCGCATTAGGTGCTTCTAATGTGTTGTTCCAAAAATAGAAAAAAGAAGGGCTAGGTCCTGCACTAAAGTTTGTGTCGATACCGAAAACGGTACCTCCCGATCCACAAAGCCAGCAGACGTTGTTAAAAACATACCAAGTCGTGCCGTTTCCCTGGGTCAGCTGAGACGACGAGCCGTCGTCGTTGTCATGGAAAAGATTATTGTAGATGTACCGGGTGCCCGAGGCCGGCAGCAAATAAAACATATTCGTGTGGCCGCCGTTGTCTGAAGCTGTATTGCCCCATATTTCGTTATCATGAACGACATTGGCTCCCTGAACCATCCATACGTAGAACATAAGATGGTTGTGGTGCACCGTGCCGCCGCCGGCTAAATTTCCTTCAGAACACTGCGATACGTTTCCGCCAAACGTGCAACCAATAATTCTCTCAGCATTGTTCACCCAACTGTTAGAAAATTCCTCTAACGGGGTCGAACCATTGTCATTCCGCATCTCAAGTGCGTATGAGCCATCGCCGCCACCAGTGGAGCGCGCTGTAATTCCCCAATCATGAATATAGAAGTTGTTGGCGGTGATATTGACGGCGTTAGATGACTCGAACACATTGCATGTTGAACATGTCGATTTATCAAACGCTGCGTGGCGCAGTTCAATGCTGTCCCACCGCGTGAAGTTCCCCTTCCCAGGATTCTGTAAGTAAACCAGGTATTAAGTTGGGGAGAGACGAGAATTCCAGACGATGCCCGAAGTGCCGCCGAAGTCAAATATTGCACGCTGTATGTCCGCAACCGCTTGTGCGTTCTTGCAACCCGCACCGCCGACAGTGACCGTCGGATTAGAGGTGTAGCCGCTGCCCGGACTTGTCACAGTATAATACCCTACGTAATAACCACCGTTTCCGAAATGTGCCGTATTCCCAACCATCTTTGCAGTTGCTGACGCGCCCGAACCTCCTCCACCCGCTGATCGAAGCCGTGACGCCCGATGGACAACCGCCAAAATCCCTGCTAGGAATCACGCTGTTTACAGTGCCCAAATTCCAAGTCGTATCGACACCAATGTAGATGCAACCGGTGCCCGCGCAGCCATAGGTGCTAGTAGTAGAAGCTCCAGGCCACGCCCAGTTCAACGGGAACACGGTGTGGGGCCAAACGACGCCGCCCTTAAGGATGTATTGGTCGCCCGCCTTGGGAACCTGTGCGGCGCAGTTGGCGGTGCAGGCGTCCAAACCGCTGGACGCACCACCGGTCATGCCTGGCAAGTGCTTCCAGGGATGGGCCTTATCGGCGCCGGAGTTGGAATCACTACCGCTGGAATAATCGATGTAGCAGGTGGTGCAGGTGTTGGCTTTGCTGCAGGCTCCCATCAATGCGAGCACGGAACCCAGCAAAACCGAATATCGAAGTAATCGTGACATCATGTGTCCTCTCGCCCCCACGGCTATGGAAAACGATACTCCAACGGCTGTCGCGCGGCTACTGTCGGGGGGACCAGATTTGGGACAGTTTCGTACCCTGTACGACGAGGCAGCGGGCGGACGAAGCTATCCCTAGAACCATCCAATAATCAAATCTGGACATGCCGTTGCTGGATGTGAATACTCAACCTCGGCGAGGAAATTCATGTTATTACGCGATTCATTATCCACCATCTTGCGCAGGTACGCCCCACTGCGTTCGGTATATCGGGCTCTATTCGGAAGCAAGGGCCGCCATCGCCGAGCTAAATTGGCCAGATTCTATTCGCAGTTTATCCGACCGGGCGATCTGGTTTTCGACATTGGCGCCAACATCGGGGTGTACGCTGAAGTTTTTCAGTCCATCGGTGCACGCGTTGTCGCCGTGGAGCCGAATCCGGATTGTGCGGAGCAGATTGCTTGGACCACTTCGCGCGAGCACGTGACGATTGTAAATGCGGCCGTCGGCGCAACAGCGGGAAAGTGCAAGCTGTTTGTGAACGAGGTGGCGGTGATCTCCAGCGTTTCTCTAGATTGGGTGGCGCACGAGAAGGGAGGCAAATGGATCAAGGAAATTGAGGTGCCTATGGTGGCGATCGATGACCTGGTGGCAAAGTACGGAATGCCGAGGTTCATAAAACTGGATGTCGAAGGCTTCGAGGTTCCGGCACTTTCTGGAATGACGAGGCAACCAGAGTATCTGTCCTTTGAATTTCATCGCGAAACGATGGAAAGAGACGAAGCGTGTTTCGACAAGCTGTCCTCGCTGACGCGATTCGACTACGTCATCAGCGAGCCTTTTAAGTTCGAGATCGGCGAGTGGGTGGACTGCGATCAAATAATCAAAACATTGCGAGCTGCAGACGCCTCGACGTTCGGCGACGTGTTTGCTCATCTGGATTCGGCGCATCGTTAGCCATATCGGAAACGATTTTTCAGGTTCATAACGGGAAATTCGATGAGTTGGAAGCTGGCCCAAGCTACGGCTAGGTTGATGGCCAAGGCGACGATTACGAAGACGATTTTGCCTAAAACTTCGGAGTGAAGGGCGTGGCCTAGCGGGGGCTTCATGCGGTCTAGGAGGACGGCTAGCGGAAAATGATAGAGATAGAGGCCGTAGCTGTATTTGCCTAGGGTGCGTAAGGCTGGCGTGCTGAAGATGTTGCGGACGATGCCGCGATTTAAGAACGCCCAGCAATAGCAGACTGCCGGAAACTAATGCTATCAGCGTAAAACCTATCGTTCCGATCAGCGGAGCGTCGTGCTCGGTGCTGCGCGACGCTATGAGGACGGCCACCAAGCCCGCAGAGGCGCAAGCCAGCACGGTTGGTGCGGCTTTGGCGAGACGGTCCGTATGTTGGCCCCGAACCAGGATCGCGAGCGCCGCGCCGAGTGCCAGCGAATCCATGCGGAACGGCAGGAATGTGTAGGCCCAGCCGGGATTTAGCCAGCCAGTACCCCAAACTACAATGCGCAGCGCCAGCGCAACACACATCAGGACGCAACACGTGCGGAGAATGCGACGCGGCGTGACGAGCGCGGCGATCAGCGCAGGCCAAACGAGGTAGAACTGTTCTTCCATGCAAAGCGACCAGAGATGCGTGATTCTGATGTAAGAGCTGGCAGGGATGAGGCTTGGCCAGACCAGCGATGCCGGGAATCCCGCGTAGAGCAAGAACGATAAGTGGCCAGCCGTCCAACGCACGCCAACGAGAAGTCCCAACGATTGCGGTGACGAAGAGAAAGAGATAGTAAATTGGGAAAATTCTGAGGGAGCGCCGCGCATAGAACTTGCGGAAATATCCGGGATCGCTTTGCGTGTCGAAAAGGATGCCGGTGATCAAGAAGCCGGACAGAACGAAAAACAAATCAACGCCAGCCCAGCCCAATCCTGTGACGCTATACATGGCTTTCAGGAGGATGTTGGTGGGGTGCTGCTGAATGCCGCCCGCGTAGTGATATAGAAAGACAGAAAGAATCGCGAGACCGCGCAAGCCGTCCAGAGCGGGCATGCGGTCGCGAAAGTCGAAATGCGTGGGTACCGCCAGCGCGTTGGCCTGAGGCACGGGATGTTCAACCGCAGCGTCCGCCACGACATTGCTTGGGATAAGGGTGGGCATTATTTCTTTAGCGGGTTATACCAGAAACTAATGCATGGCGGCGAAGAACGAGCGGGTGGCCTAGGTGATTTGGCGGCCGGCGAAGGCGTAGAGTAGCCAGCCTAGTTCGTACGGCCAGCACTCATGAAGGATGTGGAGGTCGCGCGGGAGCTGGGTATTTGGGAGATTGAGCATGGTGCGGGCTTGGTCAAGGTAGCGGCGCGACTTGGCCGGGCGGATGCATCGCCAGACGACCTTGGTGACGGCGTCGCGCATGTCTTGGTTGAGTTCGTTGGCGCCATAGATCCACTCGAGACCGAGGTACAGTTCGCGGCTAAAGTCTTTGCCGCCAGCGTCTGCTACGGCGAAAAGGGCTAGCGGGGCCATTCCGTGCTGGTGCACGGAGTAGACAGGGTACTTGCCGACGGCCTGGCCGGATCTGGCGTCGTAATGCCACCACCATTGGCCTAGGGGGCCTTGGGCGGCGCAAATAGCCTCGGCGCAGGCGATGGAAGCGTCCAAGGCACCTCCGAAACCGAACGCGCGATGCGCCCAGGCGAACGCGTAGATTGGGTAGACTTGGTCGGCAAAGCTGCCTAAACGGCCCCGTAGCCGCCCCTTGAAGCCGCCAGAGTTCGTTTGATGTCCGAAGATCGCGTGGGAGTCGCGATTCCCCCTAATTGTTGCGTAAAGTTTTGAAGCCAAAGGGCTTAGTTTTTCGCGTAGTTCCTTCTGCGCGTGCACGGCGTGGGCTAGACCTGAGAGAATCCACGAAAGCTCCATGGTGCGACGCTCGCGAGCGTCAGCAAATTTCTCCAAGGCAGCGTTCAAGTCGTGGCGGGTGAAAAACTCGAAGATGCGGTCCGGGGACACCAAGGTGCATAACCAGAGGAGCAGGCCAAGGTCGCCAGCATTATTGATCCAGGAGGAATCGTTAAAGAGCGTCTCGAACGCGGGCGCAATGGCAATCGGGGACGGCTGGCCCGCCTGCTCCAGGCGGTGCAGAGCCCATCAAAGTGATCATGGTGTAGCGTGGCGAAATGCCTTCCTGAACCATGCCGTGCTCGGTGCGGATCATTTTGGTGCAAAAAAGATGCCGCTGCGGGTCGAACATCTGTACCAGCCCTGCGGCGGAAGAAGCAAGCAATTCCTGCACGTCTTCACGCGTCTGGTGGGCCGATTTTGAGAGTAGCTGAGTGGACATAGCGATTTCTAGCGCGCCGAGTTCGCGGTGCGTTTCAGGATGGACTCCACTCCGTCGACAATGTCGGTCATTGCGAAGCGCTCTTGCAGGCTAGGATCACCGAGGCGTTCGCGGCGCTTGAGCACGAGTTTTTTCTTGGCGTCCGCGACATCCTCCAGAAGCACCAGGCGTTTCTCGTCGGAAAGATATTGATCGACTGAGCCAATCTTGCCCTTAAAGATGCTGTAAACGGGGACGCCAAGGGCCGCGGCTTCGCGATTCATGGTACCGCCACCGCTGACGACCAGGTCGGAATGCCAGATAAGGTTCATGCCGTCAACGACGTGCTCTGGAATGATCATTTTGCGAGAGGAGAGCAGCGCGGACCAACTTTCCCGAAGCGCGGCGTCCTGGCGCGCATTGCGGGGGAGAACCACCATCTTTACGCCGGGCTGCTCCGCTAAATATTCGATAACACCCTGGAACAGAACATCGCTTTCCGGACGGTGATAGTGAGCCTCGGTAGCGGGTGGCCGAACAGTGACTACGAGATCCTCGTCGGTAAGGCCCAGATGGCTTCGCGTGGCGGAGTCGGACTTGAAACACGGCACATAAACATCTTCCTTGATTCCGCGATAGCGGATGACGTGTTCCTTGCTGAGCTTGAGGGACTCGTCGCGAATGACCGTCGGACACATGACCCAATTGGAGTTCATCCACAGCAAGCCTTGGTAGGCGAACTCGTAGTCCATGATTACCACGGAGGGTATTCGGAGCATGTACGCGGCGAGCATTTGTGCACGGGACCCGTGAGAGATGGCCAAATCCGGTTTTTGTTTAATGAGCAGCGGCAAGAGACGAAAAGCGCGGTTGATGACACCAAAAACTTTCAGAACCTTGTTCTTGCCCCAATGGCGGCCGATGTTGACGCAGTTCAGGCGAAACAGATCGACCAACTCGGTGACTTGATACGCGTCGCGAGCGGTCAGCATGACGGTGCCGCCGCGAGCTTCCAGCTCTTTAATGATGGGGGCGAAGAAAGGGACGTGGGGAGAATTATCCAGATCAATCCAGATCTTCTTGCCCAAGGCCTCTTGCAAGCGCGCTTCTCTCTTTACCAGCGGCTTCTCTGGTTGCAACGTGGGACTGGTCGCCATAGTAGTACAGCCGCCCCCGAGACACGCGGTACTAATCTCGAAAGGGTGAGCGTCTGAGTTAACACCTGTGTTAAAGACTCTCGTCTGTGCCGTTAATGCCGTCTACGTGGTGCGCATGAGCGCGGGTTGTCCTACGAATTCTAACACTTTGTCCACGACGCGGGCCTGCTGCTCGTTCGTGAGCTGCGGGAACATCGGTAAAGAGACAATTTCTGGAGCGATTTTCTCGGTGACCGGGAAATCGCCAGTTTTGAATCCCATATGGGCGTAGGCCTTTTGCTGATGGAGCGGTACGGGATAATGAATGCCGGAGTCAATCTTAGCGTCAGCCAAGTGCTTCTGGAGGCCGGCGCGATCTTTCACACGAACGACGAAAAGATGATAGACGGCGCGTGACCATTCCGGTTGATACGGCAGGGTTACGCCTTCGGCCGTGCCGAAAAGCTGCTGATAGCGGTTGGCGGCTTCCTGGCGTTGACGATTCCAGTCCGCTAGATGGCGAAGTTTGACCGTGAGAAAACCGGCTTGCATGGAGTCGAGGCGGCCGTTGTAGCCTTCGATATCGTGGTAATACTTTTTCGCTTGGCCATGCTCGCGGAGCATGCGCATCTTGCGAGCCATTTCTTCGTCATTGGTGGTCGCGGCGCCGCCTTCTCCGCAGGCGCCAAGATTCTTACCAGGGTAGAAACTGAACGCGCCGACATGCCCCATGGAACCTGCTTTTCTCCAGCGATTCTCTTTCTTGGAGAAATATTCCGCGCCATGGGCCTGGCAGGCATCTTCAATCACGATGAGCTTGAAGCGATTTGCTAGCTCAAGAATGGCGTCCATGTCCGCGATCTGACCGTAGATATGCACGGGGACGACGGCGGTCACCGGCGACTTCGTTTTGTTGTTAACGAGCTTACCAGTGGCGGGATCGACGTGGCATTTGGTTTCGAGATATTCGCGAAGCTTCGCAGGATCCATGTTGTAGGTGCGCTCATCGATGTCGACAAAATCAATGTGCGCGCCGGCTTGCGTGATGGTTTCGGTGGTGGCAATAAACGTGTGCGGGACGGTGAGCACGGTATCGCCAGGTTGAACGCCAGCGACCATTAGGGCGAAACGAACGGCATCGGTGCCGCTGGCCAGGCCCACGCAATGTTTGGTGTCGCAGAATTTTGCAAACTCGCGTTCAAATTCCTCGACCATCGGTCCGCCGACAAAACCAGCGCTGCGGAGAACCTTCTGGCAGACGGCAAGAAGTTCAGCTTCGAGTTCAACGTGCGGGGTGACCAGATCGAGAAACGGGATTTTTTGCTCGTTCGGCATGGATGTCCTTCACTATGAGTTGAGATAACGCAAAACTTTGGCCGGATTTCCTGCAACAATCGCGTTGGCGGGGACGTCTTTGGTCACAACGCTGCCCGCACCCACGATGGCTTTTTCGCCGATGGTGACTTTGGAAAGGATCGTGGAACCAGAGCCGATCGAAGCGCCTCTCCTCACGAGGGTTTGCTCCACTTTCCAATCCTGTTCGGTTTGCAACTGACCATCCGCAGCGGTAGCCCGCGGATAGGAATCGTTGATGAACGTAACGCTGTGCCCGATAAAAACGTCGTCTTCTATGATGACGCCTTCACACACAAAGGTATGGCTGGAAACCTTACAATTCTTGCCCACCTTGGCATTTTTCTGAATTTCAACAAAAGCGCCGATTTTCGTGTTGTCGCCAACCTCGCAGCCGTAAAGATTGATAAATTTCGAGAGCCGGACGTCTTTGCCGAGCTTGACGTCTGGAGCTATGCAAACGAATTCGTTCATAGCTGGATGATTTTACCTTTCTGCTTGAGGGATTCATCCGCGGCTTCGAGCATGCGGACGATGCGCAACCCAGCTTGGCCGTCGTTGAAAGGCGTTTTGTTGTTGAGGATGCAGTCCACGAAGTAGTTAGCTTCCATCTTGAGCGCTTCGACTTGTTCGACTTTGGGCGCCCACATATCACCGGTGCGGTAGCTGACGAGCATCTGGTATACGCCTTCGGCGCTGCCCATTTGCACGCCCTTATCGTAAATCTTGATTTTCTCATCGACCTCGATGTCGTTCCACACAAGCATTTTCTTTTCGCCACCGATCAACGTGGTGCGCACCTTGACGGGTGATAGCCAGTTGACGTTGATGTGGCCGATGACGTTGTTCGGATAGTAGAGGGTCATGAATGCAATATTGGCGATGCCGTTTAAGTGGCCCTGGCCGGTGGCGACAACGGCTTCCGGCTTCTCGTCAATGACGTAATCCATGATCGAGAGATCATGCGGGGCCAAATCCCAAATGACGTTGACGTCGTGCTGGAAGAGGCCGAGATTGACGCGCGTGGAATCGTAATAGTAAAGCTTGCCGAGGGTGCCATCGTCGATGAATTGACGGATGCGTTTCACCGCCCCGGTGAAGAGAAAGGTGTGATCCACCATGATCTTCAAGTTCTTGCGTTCCGCGAGTTCGATGAGTTCTTCGGCTTGGGCGGTGGTGGCGGTAAATGGCTTTTCGACGAATACGTGCTTGCCATTTTCAAGAGCGGCCTTCGCCAGTTCGTAGTGAGTCCAAACGGGCGTGACTACAGCGATCAGGTCGATGTCGGGCGAGGTGATCAGCTCGTTGCAGTCATGAGTGCAAACAATCGATGGATAAGTATTGCGAACGCGTTGTAACGATTTAGGGCTTTTGTCGCAGACCGCGACCACGGTGGAATGTTCTTGACCGTGAAAATTGCGGACGATGTTTGGTCCCCAGTAGCCAAATCCGATAACGCCTACTCGAAGCACATCCGCTCCCGATTCTTTCCGCTCTGGGAATTCTGCCGCGGGTCCAGCTATCAGACTGGTAGCCATATTATCCACCTCGCATTCGGATTTTGCTTCGAGATACTCAGTAAGCGTTGCCAAACGAACAAGGCTCGCGCCGGGGAACGAACGCGGGTGAAAGTCAGGACGTCGAACAGAAACATCAGCCGCCCATGGAAACTGTTGATACAGGACAACTTAATCGCGAATCAGTAGGCTCCGTCGCCGGTGAGGACGGCTCGTGGAGTGTCGAGCAGAATCTTCAAGTCGAGCATTGGTGACCAGGTGCGGGAATACTGAAGATCGAGACGCACCATCTCGTCAAAGGTGGTGGAACTGCGTCCGTGGACCTGCCACAGACCAGTGATGCCGGGCTTCACTTCCAGAAGACGGCGGCGGTGCCACACGTCGTAAGCCTCGAGTTCGTAAGGAATCGGAGGGCGCGGACCCACCAGCGACATTTCACCGATGAAAACATTCCAGAACTGCGGAAGCTCATCGAGGCTGGTGCGGCGCATGAAACGGCCGATGGCCGTCACGCGAGGGTCGTTCGTGATCTTGTAAACCGTGGGCTTGGCGCCTTGCGCTGGGGCGGCGTCCGCTTTGCCAGCAATGAAACTTTTCACGTATTCCTTATGAATGGCGTCGCTCGTGGAGACCTTCATGGAGCGGAACTTCAGGAACACAAACTGCTTGCCATATTGGCTCACCCTGGGCTGCCGGAAGAACACCGGGCCCTTGGAGGTCAACTTGATGATGCCAGCTAGAATCAAGAACACAGGCGAGCAGGCGATCAACGCGGCCGCGCTGCCAACGATATCCATGGTGCGCTTGATGATCAGGGAAGTTTTCTTTTTCTGCTCTTCTTCCATGAGATCGGGATAAAGCGGCGCGGAAACGGATTTGCCGGTGCCATCGCCAGCCCAGCTGTCCGGGAAGGCGTAGAAAGCAACCTGCAGCTTGTCGCCTTGATCCTTGCGGAGGCACTTGCTCAGCCCGGTCATAACCTTGGACTCGATGGCGGCGATGGCTTCGCTGGCCTGCGCGGCGCCAAGTTCCGTGAAGATCGCGCCGATGACATGTTCGTTTTCAAACCAGCCGGCGATGTCTGTTTCGCGAATGACGGAGGCGACCACGCCAGCAGCTTTTTCAAGAAGAGGCTTGTCCGTCGAACGAACACTGGAACCTTTGCAATCTACAAGCATCAACAGCAGGTGCTTCTTGGAACGCTCCGAACGCTTGCGTTCGCGGCAAAGCATGCGGCGAAACTCACCCTCGGCGACGAAATTGGTGAACGTCTCGGACGCGGAAACCGATTTGGCTTCGCTAACACCCTTCGCCACAGGTCTTGCGATCGGCAGAAAAACTGTGCTGATGCTCACGATGATGTCCTCGGTTCTCTTTCTCAAGTCAGTACACCCAGCTGCGAATCAAAGTGCTACGCGACGGCTAAAGTCAATTCGCGCCGGAGTTCAGCCGGCATCGCCGTGGTCAAATGGGCCGCCGAAACGGCGGCGGCGTCGATTTCGACGGCCACCGAACGCTGCAGCAGGCTCACGGAGAGCACGAACTTTTGACGGCCTCTAGATTCCACCAAAATTCCTTCCAAGCCCCGCAACGGGCCCGATGCAATGCGCACGCGATCACCGATTTCCACGAAGGAGCACGGCTGGTTGGGCATTCCGGAAGAAACCAGCGTCTGAATCGCGGCGATCTCGGACTCATCAACACAGACCGGCTGGCGGTTATAACCAACGATCTGGATGACGCCGGGGGTCTTCAGAATCGGCAGCCGCTTCTGTACATCAAAGCGGCAAAACAGATACCCCGGAAAGAGCGGCGAATCGAGTTCCTTAATGCGATCCGACCACCGCTTCTTGTCTTTATAGAGGGGCAAAAACCATTCGTATCCCTTGCCGGCGAGATGCTCGGCGACGGCTCGCTCAAAGCGCGTGCGAACCTGAAGGGCGTACCAAGGCAAAGGCTGGGAGGGCTCCCCGCACTTTACCTGCCCGGCTGATTCGATGTAATCGAGGCTCATTTTGTTCTGCGCTTTTTGCCAAGCTACCGCCCAAAAAGTCCCTTAGCGAGTAGCACTAACGACAGGGAGGAGTGCACGATGGATGCCACCCAGTGCCACGTACCTTCAACTAGCTAAGTAACTGATAATAAGTTACTTAGATCAAGATGAGAAGCGGCGGCCGATGGCGTGAGATGAGGCCGTTCCTCCATTAGGTGAACATTGCTATCCCAGAGTTGCAATTCTTTTCCACGGATTATCATCAATAAAATCATAGACATACACAGAAACACAAAGCGCGCACGAAGGCCTTACAGTGTTCCACTTAGTCCGCTAACTTCTTTACCTGACAAACTTTTGTAACGTAAATCACGCGCCTACGTGCTTCTCCAACGATCCTAGCGTTGTGGCATGTGCGGGAGCGTTAACGGAGCGAAAACTTTTCGCGACGATGGTTCGTGCGGCCCGATACGCTCGATATCTTGCTGATGTGACGCTTGCACGTCTTGCTGGACAAGCACGGCGGCTAGAAAAGTATGGCGGAATTCTTCGTGAGAAATGGGGATTGCTATACGATAGCAACAGTTTGCCACGGCCCCAGGAGACGATCCGTTTGAGCGCAACAAGCAATCTCGAAACCCGGCGCTATATTTATTACGGCGCCTGGGTATTGGTGGCCACAGCACTGTTTGCCAAGCCGTTCTCCGCCCTCATTCGGCTTTCGCTCTCAAACGACAACACCTCGCACATTGTGCTGATTCCGTTTATCAGTGCGTGGCTTCTTTATTTTGAGCACCGACGAATCTTTCAGCAGGTATCTAGCGATTCTCTAGCGGCGGCAATCTTTCTCGTGGGAGGCATCGCTGCAACTGCCTGGACGCTTCTCTCAGCCGGGATCTGGTCGACGACGAACGTGATGTCTGGCTACATGCTCGGACTAGCGTTGATTTGGACGGCCGGATTCGCGCTTTTTTTCGGAAGACAGGCGCTGAAGAATGCGCGTTTCCCGCTACTTTTTTTGCTGCTGATGGTGCCCCTGCCAGACGCACTTCTGGACAAATCCATCTATCTGCTGCAAAAAGGATCCGCGGACGTTGCGGAAATGATTTTTGACGTGGCCGGAGTCCCAGCGTTGCGAGATGGATTTGTATTTCACCTCGCACACCTGAGCATCGAGGTGGCAAAGGAATGCAGTGGCATTCGTTCTAGCCTGGCGCTGTTGATTTTGGCGCTGCTCGTAGGACACCTGTTTCTAAGAACGCTGTGGAAACAGGCGCTATTTGTGCTGGTGGGCCTGGTGATTATGGTGGTAAAAAACGGCATCCGTATCGCCACGCTGACTATTCTGGCGCAGTATGTCGATCGGGGTTTCCTGTTTGGACGATTGCACCACGAAGGCGGGGTATTTTTCTTTTTGGTAGGACTATTGCTGCTGGTGCCCATTTTTTGGATCCTGCGGCGCACTGAAAAGCCGGCAGAGACGGCGATTGCCGCGGAAGTTAGCGCGGATTGAATCGCACGCCCACAACACAGCACGCTGCCTAAATCAGCAAAGGATTTGCTTCCGCAAAGCGGCGGGAAGTAGGAGGGCTCTTTCTAGATGCGCCGTCAGTCCGGCGTGGGGTAGCCGTAGTAATAACTGCCGTAGGCGTCGCTCTTCTCCACGCCATTAAGCACCACACCCAGCAGATTCTTGTTTTCAAATTCGGCCGCGGCTTTTTCCGCTATTTCGTAGTTGGTTTGTCCAGCCCGCACCACAAAAAGTACGCCGTCGCAAATGTCCGCGAGCATGCTGGCATCATGCACCGGCAAGGTTGGCGGCGAATCCAGAATCACCCAGTCAAACATGGGAGTCACCAGGTCCAGAAGCTCCTTCATGCGGTGGTTAAGGAGAAGTTCACTGGGATTCGAAACCAGGGTGCCGCCGGGGATAAAGCAAAGGTTGTGATCAAGACCTTGCTGAATGATCGCGAACTCATCGGCGTCGCCGGACAGGTAATCGGTGAGTCCGGGCGTCGCTGGCGCGCCCAACGCGTAATGCAGGCGGGAGGCGCGCAGGTCTGCGTCAATCAATAAAACGCGGCGATCATTTTGCCGGACAATGGAATGCGCCAAGTTCGCCGCCACAAAGGTCTTGCCCTCAGCGGGGATACTGCTGGTCACCAGGACTTTTTTGAGCGACTGGGTGGTGGAAATCTGATACAGGCGCGAGCGCAGCGTGCGGAAACGCTCCGCGCCAATTTTTGCCGTGTCCGCGCCGTGGAAAACGCTGGTGCGCGCATCAGGCTTCCAAACGGGATGCGCGCACCTTTTGAGGAGCTCTTCGTAGTCGAGGTGCGATAAATCCTTGGCAGGAGAGAGCCCGGGATGGCCAGGAAGCGGCAGATTGCTCTCCGGCACCGCGACACGGTTGACCTCGGCGCCCACGTCGACAAATTCCACCTGTCCATTGGTGGAAGCGAGCTTCGAAGACCGTTCTTCGGCTGCCTTTTTCAACGCTTCGTGAATCCGGCTCATAGTTTCCTCAAAGGCCTAAGCGCTCGCGTGCGTGGGTTCGTGGTGACGATCGGCGTCAAGAATGCCTGGCGCCAGAACGGCGCGATTGCCGAGCACTTGCAAGGTGGGCACGGTGGCGAGAACAGGCAATTTTAGGGCGAGTTCGACGTCACGTTCGGTATGCAGCGATTTGTCGCCGGCTGCGAGCAGGTACAGAATTCCTAATCCCACAACAAAGCCGCCGCCAAAGCCGCTACTCGCAAAAACTATCTTATTGGGGAACGACGGCTGATTCGGAAGGCTCGGTGGGTCGAAGACTTTGAATTGTTCGCTCTCCTGCTGGCTTTCTAGCACGCCGGCCAGTTCGGAACTGTTGTGTTTTTTTAGAAGATCGTTGTAATTCTCTGAGGCAGTCTGGTAATTCCGGGTCATCTCTTTAAATTGTTGTTCAACAACCGGACTGGCTTGCACCCGCCCCTGCAACACGCGCGTCTCGTTCTGGATCTGTGCCTGGCGCTTGGTCAGATCGGCGATGTTCAGATCGTCCTGGCGAAGCTTGGCGCGCAATTGCTGGATCTGCGGAGACTCGAAAGTATTCACGTGAGTGGCCACGTCGGGAGAGGGCGGAGCCTTTTGTTGAGCCTCCATGCGTTTCTTCAGTTCGTCGATGGCGCGCTGCGCTTTTACGACGTCGGGGTGCTCAGGCGTGTATTTTGCTTGCAGCGCCAGCAGGTTATCCTGCATTGCCGAAAGCTGCTGATCCAACGACTCGGGATTAGCGCCGCCGTTGGTCTGTGCTTTCAGGTTGGCTTCTTGTTGCGCGAGCAGCGATTCGGTGAAGGTCTTATCCTGTTGAGCCCGGCTGATCGCTTGCGTATTCGCTTCCAATTGAGTGTTGGTGCCCATCAAGAGGCTAAGGTTGGTTTGCTCTTCTTCCGGCAAGGACCCGAGGTACTGCCGTTTGAACTGCGCTAATTTGGCGTCCTGCTCATCGAGTTTATTTTTCGCTTCGTCCAGACGCTGCTGGAAAAAATCCGTGGTTTCCTTCGACTGTTGCTTTCTTTCGCGTGCGTTTTGCTCGAGGAACATCGAAGTGATTTCCGTGCAGATCTGCTGCGCAACGCGGGCATCGTCAAACGTCACGTTAATGTAGAAACCCGGGAGCTGACGATTCTGCGTGCCCGCCATCGGTTCGAGAGGAGTAATCTTGACCGCTGTGCGCAGGCGATCGACCAGATCCTCAATGTGCGTGGTGCCCCGATCGCTCGCATAAAGCCCGAATTTCTCAATGATTGGCTGGAGCCGCGTGCGGCTCAGAATTTGTTCCTGCATGGAGCTCAGCCGGTGGTTCAAATCTTCGGTAATGACCGGTTTAACGAGTTCCGGCGAAACAGTCGGCTGCTCCACGAGCACCATGGTTTGCGACACATATCTCTTTGGCAGCACATAAGACGCGACCACCGCGACAACGCCGAGCAGAACTGTGGTGATCGGCAGAATCCACCAGTAGCGCCGCAGGATGCGTTGCACGTCGTCGAAACTCAATTGCGCGTTGCGAACCATATGGTTACTCGCTACTTTCGCCGAATAGCCTTCATCGGCATTCGGCCCAACTCGAAGCTATAGTGTGCCTGGCAAAACTGTGAATGAACACGCCAAGAATTCGAGCTATTTGATGCACGGCCCCTGCCAAGATAGTGCGGTCTCCAGAGAACCGCTGATTTCTCGATAAGAACTATCCTTTCTATCAGTTACGACAAAGCTGCGGGTTTGATCAACCTCGCAGGCAAGGACTTCGCCGATGGGTAATTGCGCCCAATGGAATATTTATGCCCAGATTATCCTGAATATTGTCCACCTCCGTACGTGCGGCGCCGGTGGATTGGCGCCCATCGACAAGTCCGAAGCCTAGACGAAACGCCCAGGACGGCGGTTAAGTATACTATTTGCAACAACTTTGCCACAAGGCGCGATTGTGGCTTCCTTTCTGACTCCTCGGGGTGCAAAATTGCACCATTCAAAATTTGGCGCGGCGAGTAGGACGTCTCGCGGGCCTTGAGGCTTATGCAACGCAAAAAAGGCACATCCTTGGCCCTGAGTATTCTGGGTATTTTGGTATCTGCCGCACTGGTGGCCAGCGGCTGCTCGCGTGATCCCAATGTGCGCAAGCAGAAATTCTTGGCGCAGGGAAACGCGGATTCCGATAAAGGCAAATGCCCTGAAGCGATCGTCTCGTACAACCGGGCGTTGCAAATCGATCCGCGTTTTACCGAAGCGCACTTCAAACTTGCACAGTGCTACCTGAAGATTGGAAGTTTTCCGACCGCTTATCAGGAATTAATGCGCACGGTGGATTTGCAACCGGATCATTGGAAAGCGCAACTAGAGATCGCCAAGATGTTGATGGCCGGTGGAAAAGTGCAGGGCGCGAAGGATCGCGCGCTGCTTATCCTGAAGAGCAATCCCACGAATTTTGAAGCACAGGTGGTTCTTTCGCAAGCGGATACCGCGCTGAAGAACGATAAGCAAGGGCTTGAAGAAGCAAAAGACGCGATCACCATGTCTCCGGATCACTCGGGAGGGTACCTCAATCTGGCTATGCTCGAGGAGCACAGCGGAGCGTTCGGCGAAGCGGAAGCCAATCTTCAAAAGGCGAAATCGCTGGAGACGACATCCATCGCACCCTTGATGGCACTCGGGACCTTGTACGAGAGGCAGAAGCGCTGGGAAGATGCTGAACGTGAATTTCGTGCGGCGATCGCGCTCGAGCCCAAAAACCGCGCACCGAGAGCCGCTCTAGCGACGCTGTTTCTAAATCAGGGTCAAGAAGCCAAAGCGGACGAGGTGTTGAGGGAAGCCAAAGCGCAACTCAGCGATGATCCCGGCGGATATCGCATGCTTGGGGACTATTATCTGGCGCGCAAACCGGAAAAGGCCATCGCTGAGTTTTCTGAACTCTCCAAGGCCCACCCCAACGACCTTACGGTGCAAAAAACTTATACTGAACTGCTGGTCCTGAGCCATCGCTTCGATGAAGCCGCGGCACTCGACGAGCAGATTCTAAAAAAGTCGCCGCAGGATACCGACGCGCTCGTGCTCAAGAGCCAAATTCTGAATTACCAGAAGAAATGGGATGACAGCATCCAAGCTTCACGCCAGGCTATCAAGAACGCCCCGGATAACCCAATGGCGCACTACCAACTCGCCGTTGCTCTGCTGCAGAAAGGCGACCCGCAGGAGGCAGAGAGCGAATTGAGTGAAGCGGTGCACAGGCGTCCGAACTTTCCAGAGGCCTGGCGGGATTTGGGGGCGAGCGCAATCCGGCGTGGCGATTGGAAGGCGCTAGAGAACATTGGCGACAAATTGAAAACAATGGCGCCCCGCTCCGCCGAAGGTTACCTTGATCACGCGACCGCGAAGTTTAACCTGGGCGACGCCGCTGCTGCGGAAATAGATTTGAACCACCTGATCGCTCTGGCGCCGCAAAACCCCATGGGTTACGTGAAACTCGCACAGCTGCGCATGGCACAGAAGCGTCCCAATGACGCGGAGACGCTGTACCGCCAGGCCATGGCGCGCGACCCGAACTCCCTCGAGGCGCTGCAGGGCCTGGTCGCCATTGAATTTGATCGCAAAAAAGAGGCGGACGCTTTGAAGTTGATTCAGGCGCAGTTGGCGAGGACGCCCGACAATTCAGCGGTCTACCTGATGCTGGGGCAAGCGCAAATCCTCACGCATCATCTGGAGGACGCGGAAGTCTCGCTAAAGCGGTCCGTTGAACTGGACGGGCAAAATTTGAACGCACTTATGTTTTTGGCGCAAGTGCAGATGAAGCACCAGGAGTATGACCAGGCCGCGGCCACGTATCAACGGGCATCACAGATAGCGCCAAACGATTTCCGCGTGTACTTTTCGCTCGGCGAATTGAATGAGACGCAACAAAATTGGCAGCAGGCTGAAACGTACTATCAGAAAGCGTTGACCCTGCAGCCGGAAGATGCGGTGTCGTCGAACAATCTGGCGTATCTGATGCTGGAACATGGCGGAAGCGTGAACGTCGCGCTCAACCTGGCACAAACCGCGAGAAAAGGGATGCCCAATCATCCGAGCTCGGCCGATACGTTGGGCTGGGCCTACTATCACAACGGAGCGTATTCCGTGGCGCAGCCGCTGCTTGAAACGGCTGTCAAACAAGCTCCCACGAACCAAGCGTATCTCTACCATCTAGGCCTCACGTATCAAAAGCTAAATGACGCGGCGCGTGCACGCGCGGAGCTCGAAAAAGCCATTCACCAGGATCCTGGTTCGCCCACCGCGGAACAGGCGCGCCAAGCGCTCAACCAGACGGGTGGAACCAACTGAGCAGTTTTTCTTGTGCAATGCCGGCCGCAAATAATGGCGACAAGCGTCGCTAGAAAAAGTCTTCAAAAGTTTTCCGAGGAGAAGCAAGGTCATGGCTATCGAGGTATCTGCAGCACGTCCCACCGATCAACAGATTGAATCGTTGGGTACAAAAAATGGCATAGACATGGCTATTCTGCTGCGCAAGGAAAAAACGCTAGGGAAAATTATCTTCAAGCCGGACTCTCCAGACTTGATCGATGGAGTGCAAATCGAGTCTTTAGCTGTGCATCCCGATGACCGGGGTTTTTTCATGGAAGTGGGGCGGCTGGGCAAAGGACTGGCCGCGAGGATGACACCCGAAGGCGCGCGGCAAATTCAGGTTTCCTTCACGCTTACGTATCCCGGAACGATTAAAGCGATCCACTATCACTCCGAGCAAACTGACCTGTGGACGCCGGTGGGTGGAATGGTGCAAGTTTTTCTTTATGACTTGCGGCGCGACTCGAAAACCTTTGGCGCGATGAATACGATTTACGTCGGCAAATTCCGGCCGTGGCAAATTTTGATTCCCCCAGGCGTCGGCCACGGATATAAGGCCCTTGGCGTGGAACCCATTCAATTACTGTACTTTACGGACCGTCATTACAATCCCGCCGATGAGCTGCGCATCGCCTATAACCATCCAGGCGTCGCTTACGATTGGGAAATTCAGCACAAGTAATGATCCATGAAAATTCTGCTCATCGGCGCCAGCGGCATGTTGGGGCAAGACCTGGTCCGCGAGTGGACACAGGACGAAATGGTTCGCGCGACGTCTCGCGACGCAGACATTCGCAACGCGCAAGATGTGAACGCGCTGGTCGCGCGCGTGGGGCCCGATTGGGTAGTGCTCACGGCGGCATTCACCGACGTGGACGGCAGCGAAAAACAGCCGGAGCAAGCCTTTGCCGTTAACGCGCAAGGCACGGAGAATGTGGCGCGCGCCGCGCTGGAAAATGGCGCGCGACTTTTTTTTGTCAGTACCGATTATGTTTTCGACGGAAAAACCACGCGGCCCTATGAGCCGAACGATGCGATCGCTCCGCTGAATGTTTACGGAGAATCAAAGGCTGCAGGAGAACGCGCGGTGCAAAATCACGGAACAGATTGGTGTATCGCCCGAACGTCGTGGCTTTTCGGAGCTTCGGGCGCGAGCTTTCCGGAGAAAATCTTGCGGGCAGCGGAATCGCGGCCGGAGCTAAGCGTGGTGTCGGATCAGGTTGGATCGCCGACCTACACGCGGGATCTGGCCTGCGCCATTCGCGATTTGGTGCACTCCGAATCGCGCGGGATCGTCCATGTCACCAACGCGGGATCATGCTCGTGGTTTGAATTTGCTAAGGAAATTTTGTGGCAGGCCGGGCGGAACTCTGTCCGCGTTCTGCCTATTAGCACGGAACAAGCCGGACGGTTGGCTAAGCGCCCGGCGTACTCGATACTTTCGCCGACAGGCCTGCAGGCACGCGGCATCACGCTGCGCGACTGGCGCGAAGCCACAGCGGCATATTTGAACGAACTACGCGCGTTAGGAAAACTCGCCTAAACATCGGGATCGAATCGCGGGAGCTTGGTTCGCGCTCTAGAGGACCCGTCAGAACGGGCCACGCAAACGGTCCTCGATCGGAGCGATTGACTTGCAATCTTCAATTTACGGAACTACCGCTTCCGCGGCGCTTGAATATGCGCTCTCTTCACCAGCGCCGTTGACAGCTGTCGTTACGTAAAAATAAGTGTCGCCGGCGATGACGGCAACGTCCGTATACGACGGTTCCGTCACCAAGCTCCCGTTTAGTCTCGTAAAAGGTCCGTGGCTGGTGCTCCCGCGGTACACGTTGTAGCCGAATGCAGACGACGTGGTGGGATCCCACGTCAATCCTACCCAATGCGCGGTGCCCGGGGGCGGAGGAGGCGGTGGAGCGGGAGATGGATTAGAAGGCGGGTTGGAGGTCGAAGAACTTTGATCTTTTCCGCTGAGGGCCACGGAGATGGAAGAATCCGAGGCGTTGCTGGAAACCATTAACGTCCCGTTGTACGATCCTACGGCACCCGGTGCAAAAACCACATCCACCGAGGCACTTTGCGAGGGCGCAAGCTTTAAGGGGACGCTCGCACCTGCAACGCTGAAGCCCGTGCCGCGGACAAATATTTGCGAAACGGTGACTTCGGCGTTTCCCGTGTTTTGCAACTCCACGAACTGAGTAGCTGACTTGCCGCCAGTGAGCGTTCCGAAATTCACGGCCGCGGGTCCCGCTGAGAGAGCCAGTTTTGCGTTGACGATTTGGCCGCTCACCGTCAGGGACGTACCGGAAACGGGAGAACTCGTAGCAATCGAGACCTGCCCATCTACGGTGCCCGCCGCTGTTGGGTTCAACTCCAGATTGAACGATATACTCGCTCCGGCAGTTAAAATCTTGGGTCCGCTAAATCCGCTGACGCTCAGACCGGCGCCTCTGGCGATAACCTGGGAGACGGTGAGCGAACCGCCTCCGGAGTTTGAAATCTTAAGGGTTTGCGACGTCGCGTCACCTACGGTGGCCGAAAAACTTACGCTGGACGGCGTAACCTCGAGCTTCGGGGCAGCGTTCGCCGCTTTCGGCGCGGGAGACTGCTCCTGACTGTGAGGCTGGGCGCCGAGGCCTGCGCAGCCGATCAACCCGGGTGCTAGAACCGTGGATAGCAGCCACGGCAGCAATCGGAGCGAGTGAAGTGCTTCGAATTTTGCATTTTTACGCCGCCGGTCCAGATTGTGTCGAATCACTAACATCTCCGGGATACACTGTATTTGCAACGTGGGCAGCTTATGCGTTCCCGGAGACGCAAAGATACTGTTGGGGAGTCTAAAACAGGTACAGGAACGTAACCTGTACTCACGGCCACACCCGTTTACCTGCGGCGTGCGGCAAACAAAAATTTCTGGAAAAGATGCGGGTTGCCAAACAGAAGGGAAGCGGCCTGGCAAAATTTAGCCAGTCCGCCTCTGGAATTTCTTCCTCGAGTCTGTTCGTTTTACGGAACGATTGCTTGCGCTTCGTTCGAGTACGCGCTTTCGTGGCCGCTGCCGTCCACGGCGGTGGCCACGTAGTAGTAGGTTTGTCCGCTCTGAACGGTCGTGTCCGAGTAATCGTCCAGGGACACCAGCCCGCCGTTGATCAGCGTGTATCCGCTGCCGCTGGTCTGCGTCCGATAAACGTTATAACCGGCTACCGTCGAGCTGCTTCCTGTCCAATTTACTTGCACGGAATGAGCTGTTGCTGCCGCGCCGGTACCAGAAAGCGTAACCGCTGCCGGCGATCCGGTCGCGTTGCTCACTACCGAAACGCTGCCGTTCACCGCGCCTGCCACCGATGGATCGAACTGCACGGACACCGGGACGCTCTGAGAAGGCATGAGCGTCACTGGCACACCCGCACCAGACAGCATGAATCCCGCTCCACTGACATTAATCTGCGAAATGGTCACATTGCTGTTGCCAGTGTTTGTGAGCGTTAAGGTCTGCGTCGGAGCGCTGCCTAGGTTCACGCTGCCGAAGGAAAGATTCGTCGGATTCACGGAAAGTGTCGCCGTCGCGGCCATGGTGCTTCCCGTGAGAACCACGGTGGTTGGAGCAGTTGCCGCAGTGCTGATCAACGAGATAGCGCCGCTGATATTGCCTGCCGATAACGGGGTGAACTGCACGTTGAAGCTGCTGGATTGTCCAGCGGCCAAGGTCAACGGCAGGTTTAAGCCGGTCGCGCTGAAACCTGTGCCGCCGGTCACATTGGCTTGGTTGATCGTCAGGCTGCCGTTTCCCGTATTGCTGATTTGAATGAGTTGCGTATTGGTGCTGCCGACTACTACGTTTGCGAAGCTGAGCGATGCCGGTGATACCGCGAGGCTGGCTTGCACGCCCGTACCGGTGGCTGCAACCGTCGTGGTACCGGATGTCGAAACGATGGCAACGGAGCCGCTAGAGGCGGAGGCCGTTTTCGGGCTGAATTGTACGTTCAATGTCGCGCTTTGCGACGGCGCTAGTGTCAGTGGAGTCGCAACGCCACTCGCCGCAAAACCTAGGCCGCTCACGCTGACTTGCGAAATGGTAGCGTTGCTGTTGCCCATGTTCGTGATGGTTATATTTTGACTCGTGGAAGCGCCAGCGTTCACGTTGCCAAAGCTCAGGGAGACTGGCGAAACCACCAAGGTAGAAGTCGCTGCCACGCCAGCGCCGCTTACTGCTACGCTCGCTGGAGAAGACGGCGCGTTCGATACTACGTTTACCGTTCCAGTTGTGGTGCCCGAAGTTAGCGGCGCGAACTGAACGTTGAACGCGCTACTCTGGCCCGGGACAATCGTGAGGGGCGCGGTGAGTCCCGTTATTGTGACTCCGGATCCAGTCGCGCTAAGTTGCGAGATATTTAGGTTACCCGTGCCGGTATTCGTAATCACCACTGGCTGTGATTTCGATTGTCCGTTTATCAAGTTTCCAAAGCTGATGCTAGCTGGCGAGACGCTGATACCAGCCTGCACACCGGTGCCGGAAAGACTTAGGCCCGGCGCCGCGCCTGGCGCGTCGCTGCTAATGCCGACCGTGCCACCGACTAATCCGGTTGTGGTCGGAGTATAGGTAACGTGAATCTGCGCGGATTGGCCGGCTGCCAAGGTTGCTGGGCCCGCCAAACCTGACTCACTGAATGCGGGTCCTGAAGCGAACACGGAAGAGATGTGGACGGCGGCTACGCCGGTGTTGGTCACCGTGGCCGAGAGCACGCTGCTGCTGCCGACTGCGACACCGCCGAAGGACAGTGTCGAAGGGTTCAGTGTTAAGTGGCCCACGGGTGCGCTTGTCCCGCTAGCATTCAGAGCAATTGCGGCTGGGGAGGACGGATCGTTGCTGGTGATCGAAATGCTCCCGGTGTCCGTGCCCGCCGCCGTTGGCGCGTACACAACGCTGATCGTTGCGGATTGGCCCGCGCTAATCAGCCTGGGCGTCGTAATACCATTAACTGTGAAAGGGGCTCCGTTTACGGTTATCGTCGAAACGATTAAATCTGCGTTTCCAGTGTTGGACAAGGTAACGTTCGAAGTCGTTTTGCTGCCGATTTGTGCGCTGCCCGCATCTACCACTGAGGGACTGACGGTCAGTTGCGGCTGCAAAGGCGCAACCGTACCGGCTACCGCAAGCTGCACCATGGACGCCCCGCCGTCTGTTCCCTGAAATGTTAGCGTTCCCGCCGTTTTCCCGGCGGTGCTGCCGTTAAACCACACCACGAAATTTGCACTTTCGCCGGCGCCCAGCGTCAGCGGAAAATTTAGACCAGAAATTGTGAACTGATTGCTCGAAGACTTGATCAACGCAATCGTCGCCGGGCCCGTGCCCATGTTTTTCACACTGGCGATCTGCGAAGTCTTGTTGCCAGTGTTGACGCTTCCAAAATTTAAATTCGATGGCGAGAAGTGTAGCGAGAGTTGTTGCGGGTTGCTGCTCGCAGACGACGCCCCGACGTTACCGGCGCATCCGGCAAGGAAGCTGCTCGCTGGCAGAACCAACATCACTGCCAACAACGGCAGCAGGCGGCTGCCTTTCCTGAAGCTTGCTACACGGCCCGACTTCTTCGTCCCCCCGACAAACTCGATGCTCATTCCGTCACCCCTTGCAATCTACAAGGGAGATAGTACTGAGCGTACTAAAACTATGCTACTGGTGGAGTGTTCATATTCGGGACAGGGATCTTTCCTGTCCGCCGGACCTAACGGCAGGCCCGTTCCTATCCTTAATTTTGTCTCAGATTACTAAGCGTTGTGTTATCAGCATTGTACACCGGGAATGCGGGTGCCCAAATGGACACTTACTGTGGTTTTGAAGGAAACGGGCGTAGCTTGACCTCCCCTGCGAACTCGCGAACAGACAAACTCGCGAAGTTTTCTCGCCTTTTCGCGGCCAGTGTTTTGTTCTACGCCGGAGGTCGGGATTCGGAAGGCGCCACGGTCTTGCGCGACACAAGCCCGGCGTCTCGAATCTTATAGATTAACGAGCGATAACTGATCTTGAGCGACTGCGCGGTCCTTCGCCGGTTCCATTGATGCGCGCGCAGGGCCTCCAAGATGACATTGCGTTCCAGATCCTTGATGGCGCTCTTTGCGAGATTCTTCAGCGGCACGGCTCCCGCCTCTGTCGCACTCGCGTTGCGCTTTTGCAAATGATCCTGCTTGATCGCCGCCTCGGTTCCGATTAGTACGAAGCGAGCAATGCCGTTCGATAGCTCCCGCACATTGCCCGGCCAGTCGAGATTCTGCAAATAATCCAGCATGCCGGAAGGGAACGGCACCGCCGGTTTGCCAAATTGCCGTTCATGATGCCCGCGGAAAAATTCGGCCAGCGCTGGAATATCCGCGCGCCGTTCGCGCAAGCTGGGCATGCGAAAACGCACTACGTTGATGCGATAAAAAAGGTCGGTACGGAAATTACCGCGCTCGATCTCCGCTTCCAGTTCGCGGTTCGACGCACAAATCAAGCGCGTGTCTACCACGGTTTCCGATTGCCCGCCAATCCGCGAGAATCTTCCATCCTGCAAGAAATGCAGCACTTTGCTCTGCAGATGCATGTTCAATTCGCCGATTTCGTCGAGAAAAAGCGTGCCGTGGTCGGCAAGCTCAGCCAAGCCAGGCTTGGTGTGGTTCGCGCCGGTGAAGGTGCCTTTTTCGTAGCCAAACAGTTCGCTCTCGAGAAGATCTCCCGGGATCGCCGCGCAATTTACCTTAACGAAGGCGCCAGCCGAGTAATTCGAGTTGGCATGAATCCAGCGAGCAAGGGCCTCTTTTCCGGTTCCGCCCTCCCCACAAAGCAAGATCGGAATGTTCGTCTTGCAGGCCTTCAAGGCGCGCAGGCGAATCTCCGCCATCGCCGCCGTCTTTCCAAAAAGTACGTCGTCGGGAGGAGCAGGATTTAACCTGTCGCTTGAAAGTTGTCGCGTTAACGCTTGAGCTGGCGCTGAGGCCATTGCTTTTCTTTATTCTTTCTAGGTCAGACTTGAACTAAAAGCGTGCACTCGGCGGACCAAATCGAGCGTTTTACAACTGGCACGAGCTTAGCCTAGGAAATCTTTTAAGTGGTTTAGAATAAGTAGATTAAAAAGAAGGCGGCTTCACGGGTACTAGTACAGTCATGTGAATTGAAGCGGACCTCTACTGAAAGTTAAGGAAAAAAGATGCCACCGATGCGGGAACGCTTTTCTCTCACTCTTCTGTAATGTTGCGGGTCAAAGGTCCAGTTCGATGCGTTACCGCTGCCTTTGGCATTTGCTTCTACTCGCCACGCACGATGTCGTACCGCTCGATCACCGCCGCTACTCCCATGCGGTCGGCTTCATCTTCTTTGCGGGGTTCCACCCGCACGACCTTGCCAGTAGCCCGCACCAGCACTTCGGAACCGCGGGTGATCTCTCCCGGCAGCGTCAGCGTAATCTCTAACTCAGAACCTGCTTTCAAATCTTGATCGATAACGAAGTACAGGCCACGCGTCGAAATGTCGCGCGTTTTCCCACATTGCGAGCCCACCACACGCTCCGCGGCCCCGCGAATCATCACTGGCAAAGACAGATCATACCGCCGAGCTGTCCGCCTCTCCGTCATTACACCCATACGCACGCCCCATGCGCGACCGGCCAAGTCGCGCTCCCCTTATTTCTCACTAGTTGTTAATAAATTCCGTAAGCGTTTCGATGCCGTTCAGAACGAGTCGACCCGTTGATCCTCAGCTCGCTGCGCCCACAGCAACCAACGCCTTGCAGGCCGCATACTTCGGCGGTTTTCGTTGATGGACGCGCGGGACTGGCGTTCCTCGACCGAGTCTCTTCCCGTTTACCTGGCGGAAACAGTATCGCGCCCGCTGCTCTGAGGGCAAGCGAAGAATTCTGAGCGTCGCGAGCCGGAGAGGGGCTCACCAAGAACCTAGTCTTGCCGCAACGCTCCAGCCGTCGCCGGCTCTTCTGCCGCGGCGCCCGGCGCGCGGCGTGTGCGCGTGGTCCCCAGGTTAAACTGCCGCATTTTGTAGAGCAGGGCCTTGTAACTGATACCCAGCATTTTCGCCGCATCCTTGCGGCACCAGCGGGTTTTTTCGAGCGCCGCGGCAATGGCTTCCATCTCCGCCTCGTCTTTGAGGCCGCGGACGAGAGCCTTCAATCCCTGCTCGCGCACCGGCGCTACGGTTTCCTGTCGCGGTGACGTGCGTTGCCGCGACGCCGACATTTCAATCAACTCCCGCAGGCTGCCCTCATCGTCTTCGAGGATCATGTAACGTTTCACGAAGTTCTCAAGCTCCCGCAAATTGCCCGGCCACGGATAGTTGACCGCCGCATCAAGTAAATGCTTCGATGGCGTCTGCGCGGACTTGCCGAATTTCTCCGCATACTTTTCGAGGAAATGCCGGAACAACAACGGAATTTCCTGCGTCCGTTCGCGCAGTGGCGGCACCAGGATCGAAAGCACATTCAGCCGGTAATATAAATCCTCGCGGAAACGCCCATCCTTCATAGCTTCCTGCACGTCCACGTTGGTCGCCGCCAGCACTCGCACATCCGTCTCAATCATGTGCCGTCCGCCCAGCCGCGAATACTGGTGATCCTGCAAGACGTGCAGCAACTTGGCCTGCAGATGCGTGCTCATCTCTGCAATTTCATCCAGAAAGATCGTGCCTTTATTAGCCAGCTCGAATTTTCCGGGTTTCGCGCGCACCGCGCCCGTAAAGGCGCCTTGTTCGAATCCAAACAGTTCGGACTCCAGCAGCTCACCGGGTAACGCCGCACAATTTACTTTAATAAAAGGCTGATTCCGACGCTTCGAGCGGAGGTGGATCATCCGCGACACTACTTCTTTGCCGACACCGCTTTCACCGCAGATGAATACCGGCACATCCACCGGCGCGATTTGCAAAATTTGCTGCCGGATGCGCACCATTTGCGGGCTGGCCGCCAGGAAACTCAGATCCTCGGTAACCTGGTCGCAGTAATCGCGCAAGGCCTGGTTTTCCGTGGCCAGTTCCTTTTTTTGCCGCGACTTCAGCATCGCCGCGTCCAGCTCGGTCTTTTCAAACGGCTTAGTTAGGTAATCGTGCGCCCCGATGCGGATCGCTTCTACGACCGTGCCCACCTCATTCGAGCAGGACAACATGATCACGTTCAGCGTGCGATCCACCTGCATCAGCTCCTTCAGCGTGTCCAGTCCGTTCATTTCGGGCATCAACACATCGAGAATCACGAAGTCCGGCCGGTTGCCTTTGCTGACCCTTTCAATCGCTTCCTTCCCGGTGCTGACGGTTTCTACGTCGTACCCGTCCACTTCGAGAAGCGTTTGCAGATATTTTCGGATGCTCGGCTCGTCATCCACGACGAGAATTTTGTCCTTCACGGCCATTGCGATGTTCCTTTCCTGTCCCCAAAGCTTTGCAAAAAGTTCAGCCCTGATCCATGGGCAGCAAAAATGTAAACTTGCTTCCAGATTGCGGCTCGCTCTCGACCCATATCTTGCCGCGGTGCGCTTGAATCAGGCGTTTGGCGATCGCCAATCCCAGGCCCATTCCGGACGTGTTGCGGTCCACCCGCACAAAATCTTCGAAAATCTCTTGGTGATGTTCCGCAGGAATACCCGGACCGGAATCGACCACGCTTACTTCCACGCTGTTTGGACGCGGCAAACGGAACCTGCGGCGCTCCGAGCTTGGGGCCGCCGCAGCTACGCGGCGCTCCCAGAAATGCGGTCCCGCACGCATGGTGACGCTGCCGCCTGCCGGCGTATGCTTCAGCGAGTTGTCGAGCAAATTGGCGGCGGCTTGCTGCACTTTCTGATAGTCGAAGCGAAACGTTGGGATGGAAGGGTCGAACGTCGCTTCGAGGCGCACACCTTTGCGTTGAAATGCCTCGAACCAGCGCTTGGTTAATTCTTCCAGGCAGTCACGCAAATCGTTGTCGCGCAACTGCAGCACCAGCTTGCCGCTTTCCAGCGCCGAATAATTCAGGAACATCGACACCAGGCGCACCAAGCGCTCGCAACTGTCTTTTGATTCTTCCAAAATGTCGCGCTGTTTATCCGTAAGCCGGCCGAGAGAGCCCGTCAACAATAAATCGTAGTATCCCTTGATCACCGCCAGAGGCGTTTTTAGTTCGTGCGCTGCCGACGCTAGAAAAACCGTTTTCTGGCGGTTCACTTCCTGCAACTTCAAGTACGCCGCTAGCAGATTGCGATAGGTAATTTCCCGCTCTTGCAAAAGTTCCTGAACCGTCGGATGCGTTCCGGACTCGCCCGCCGCCGTCCTGGAAACTTGCATGGCAAATTGCACCACCAGCCAGTCAGAGTCCGCCATCCAGCGAATGCGCGTCACGTATTTCTCGCCCGCCAGCTCCAGAATCATTTTGACGTCTTGCTGTCCGCCTTCAATTTGGCTAAATACTTCGCCGGAATCTACGCACAGCACATCCGCAAACAAATTCACGCGAAGCGGCTCGGCAAACCCTCGCGACGCCAGATGTTTGCGGGCCTGCTCATTCGCGAGTAACAAGGTGCCCTTGCGGTCGGAAACCAGGTAGGACTCCTCGACCGCATCCACCAGGCCTTGCACGATGTCGATTGGGAGAGAAAGGCTGCGGGATTGCTCAGTAGTCGCGGGACTCACGGTGTGACCCACCATTCACCTAGGCAGAGAAACGGAAGTGTGGTAAATATTTTCCACTTCGCCCGTTTCATGCTCGCAAAGGGGCTCCGAAGTGTCAATGGTAAAGGTATGACATTTGCACATTTGGGGAAACCAACTAGACACCTCAGGAGCAGAACTGCCTTGCGCTTCCTGGTTGGTTGGGACATAGTCCCTAACTATTGCATCCGTTAGGCTTACAGTACTCGGGACCGCTACAGTCTGGCATTGAGAGTGCACTGTTCCGTACTAGACCCCTAGTACTATGAGAGATACTTTGGCAACCCAAACTCAGAAGGAAGGCCAGCGTTTGGAATACTTCCCATCTCGCCGCTCGCCTCGCATTCGCTTGCAGGTTCCGGTTTTTCTAAGAGCCACGGATCTTTCGGGAACCGAATTCGTGGAACTCACGAAAACCCTGAATATTAGCGCCACCGGCGCTTGTATCGCCTCGGCCCACATATTGCGCCATGATCAGGTCGTGCATCTGACGATTCCGGCTCCTTCTCCCGCGCCCTCCAGCATGGTTCCCAGTGAGACTCCTCCCATTTCGGCGAAGGTCCTGCGCCAAGATGTCGCCGGCAATATGCGGCTCTTCGGGCTGGAATTTCTGCGCCCACTTGAGTAAATCGCTGAACCGTTTGGGATAGTCTCGAGGGCAAGTAGCCTCGGCTGCTGGTCCCTCGGATCCGGCTTCCCTCGCCAAGGTCTGGTCATTTTTTGCTATGTCTATAGCATTAAATGAGATAGGCTCCGTTTCTAGTCTCAGGGATTACTCACCACATCCATCGCGTCCCCCCGGTGGATTGGTACCGCGCTTGCTCCCAGTAGGCTGAGAAAGCTCCTATGCTTCCCCAACCCCGCGGGAATAGGCGAGATCAGGTAAACACCGGACATGCCCAGCCCCGGCGCCCCAGCGCCCTCGCGCTTGCCCATTGAAGACTCTTATCTAGAACTGCTTGCGGACACGCTGAGCGGCTTGGATCTGCCCGCGCGGGGCCAGTTCCTGCAACGATATTTTCACACCGTCACTCATTTGGATTTGCGCGAGAGCCAGTGCGTTCAACTGTGGGACGAAATGCTGTTGCGGCGCCGCGAACTGAGCGATTCCTTAAATCGTCCGGTTGCCTTGAAGACGGCGCTTGTTGACGTGCTCGCTTCCGCGGGCATGTTCCGCGTTCCGGTGATCATCGAGTACGACGCCCTGAAAGAGTTGCAGCGCAATGCCGTCACCGACCCGCTGACCGGACTTTACAATCGCAGACTCTTCGGCGAATCGTTTGAAAAGGAACTGAATCGTGCGCGACGCTACAACCAGCCACTGGGCCTCGTGATTCTCGATTTGCACCGCTTCAAGGAAGTGAACGACAAACACGGCCACCCGCGCGGCGATGAAGTGTTGCGCGCCGTCGCGTCTACCTTGAAGAAAGCGCTGCGCACCTCGGACTCCGCTTTCCGGATCGGTGGTGACGAATTTGCGTTGCTGCTGCCGCAAACGGATTCGTCGCAAACCATCGCACTCAGCCGGCGCGTCGAAATCGTTTTCGTGGAAACGTTAAAAACATTGCAAATTAGCGTTAGCGTAAATATGGACAGCGGGGTCGCAAACTTTCCGCAAGATGGCGAGCAAGCCGACCAACTGATTCGCGTTGCGGACGAACGTCTCTACCGGCTCAAACACGCCAACCATCGCAGTGCCGCGGGCTCGGGCACAGATTTCGCCGCGACGCGGCCGGAGGTTTCAGCCTCCTCGCCACCGCATCAGGCGCTGCACGCCGTTCCTGCTTCGCCGGTGGCCGCAGCCCCCTCGCTCGAACATCGCGCCCCGCCAACAAAACCGGCCATGGAGGCGGCAGCTTCGGCCAGCGCGTCGAGCATGTCAGGCTCGACGCCGAGCGGTTCGCACAACATTTTCACTGTGATGCGCAAAGCGGAACGCGTCTCTATGACCGGCACCAACGCCTATGCGGTGCTTGGCGAAGCATTCGCGCGCCGCGCCCGCGTTCTCGATCTAGGCTTTGGCGGAGTGGCTCTCGAGATGGACGCGGCCGAAGAGCTTCCGGCGAATATTTTCGCTATTTTGCACGTGCCCATCCTTCCCCCGGTACGCGTCAATCTCAAACAAGTCTGGTCCCAGCGTACCGCGCAAGGCACCTATCGGGTCGGTTGTACCTTCATTTCTTGAGGTAGGCCGCGGGTTGTCGATGGTTTCAGCTGCGGGAGTCTGTGCATTCCGTGTAGATCGCTCGCGCCGTAATCTTCCCAGCTCAGCCAGTCGGTCCCGAGACTTTTTACGTAAGCAATAATCTGCCAGCGCATTGGCTCTGGCAGCGCCGCCCATGTCGGCATCCCCCGCTTTAGATTTCCATTCTTCAACAGCCAGAATAATTCGCCATCCTTGGCGTTTTGCACGCGGCTCGTGCGCAGACTTGGTTTCTTTCGGCGCCCCATGGCGTCTTCTCCGTGACATTTCGCGCAATGATCTTCAAACACTTTAGATCCCGCCGCGATTGCATCTGCATGCCCGCCATAGGGATTCTGCCTTGTGCGTTCGGCTTCCGGCACGTTCGTTAGCCAGCCGCCGTCTGCCGCTCCCATACCAAAAATCATCGCGCCGACGATCGCGAGCCCCTGGGCTATTTTCTTCGCATCTCTGGCCATCATTCGTTCCCCGGGCGGAAATAATTCATAATTTGCTGCACTTCGTAGGAGATTTTGAATCGATACAACACCGCGACGCTATCGGAGTTCAATCCAAAACTCGGCGAAAAAGAAATGCTCGGTCCCTTGGGAATGTTGAATACGACAGCGGGGCCGGCGTAGTGCGAGGTATCGTGCAAGCCGAATCCGCGGCCATCTCCTAAACCTCCGTACAATTCTGCCCCAGCAGAAAAGTTCTCCCGGCAAAACACACAAGCCCGGCTGCTCGCTCGCAGCGCGAGCGGCCGGCTTGCACCCAGCGCGTAACCAAACTCCCACGGATCCCCCGTGAGTTTTTTCTCTGCAACGAAATTCTCGGCGAAATTCCACCCGCGCACATTGCTCGAAAGAATGAGTTTTAATTCGAGCTCTCTTTGAATATGCCGCCGTCCGGCGGCGTTCGAGTTCAACAGATCCGAGATTCCGTCATGCCCCACCACCTCCAGCAGACCTCGGTCGGCTTCATTTATATTTTCGTATTCGACATAGAGCACGGGATTGATGGCGTGTTGCCGCAGGAGCGGCCGAACGCGATTCTCCCAGCGGAATCCTGTGAAGATGGTTGAGTCTTTGGACGTGCTTTGCCCGTCGAGGTACACCTCGGTCGTCCACCACGCTTTGGCCCCATATTCGAGTTCGAGTGTCGAGCTTAGAAATGCATTTCCAGTGTGCGGCGCGGCCTGCAGATTTTTTACGGCGATTTCGAGATTTCCGGGCTCTTCAAGAGCGTCTGAATAGGTCACGAAATAAGGGGGTTCTTGCGCAGAAGCGCCCTTGAGGTGTACCAACGCCGACGAAAGCGTTAGCACCGCCAGCAGGCGCGCGAAACCCTTGCATGGAGATTGACAACCAGCGAATTTCATCCGAAAGCGATCCCAATGGAAAGTTGTTAGACGAAATAAGACTAACTTAGTCCGATATCAGTTGCAACTAGTTCGCATCTGGAATCCGCTCGTTCGCGCTCCGCACTCCCGTTTTTGACCGCGCGCCACGCGTCTCCGAACTTCACGGACGTGGCTGCCGCATTACCGCTCGAAGGGCGGTGGCGCGGTGGATAAGTCAGAGAGATTTGAGGCCAGTACAAGTACCACGCGTACCGCGGGGGGGGACCCGAAGGAATAACTCTGTTATTCTGAAACGCTCTGGGCCGCGCCTAAAAAAGGGTTCCGCCTATCCTAGTCAACTCTCGAAAGGATTTTCCCAACGTGATTTTACCTTCTGCCGCTGTGCACACGAACCAGAGTTCCAAGCGCGTCTTTAACTTCAATGCCGGGCCCGGCGCCTTGCCACTCCCGGTCTTGGAACGCATCCGCGAAGAGCTTCTCGACTGGCGCGGCAGCGGCATGTCCGTCATGGAGATGAGCCACCGTTCGCCGGAATTTGAAAGCATTCTCGCCGACGCTGAGCAGCGCCTGCGCACGCTCTTATCCATTTCGAGTGACTATGCCGTGATTTTTCTGCAGGGCGGCGGAAGCATGCAGTTCACCATGGCCCCCATGAATCTTTGTCTGCCCGGCAAGCCCGTCGATGTTCTGCACACCGGCACATGGACCGCCAAGGCTATCGGCGAATTAAAGAAGGGCGTTCCGCACCACATCGCCGCGTCCACGGAATCAGAAAAATTTGTTCGTGTGCCGCGTCAGGATGAAATGAACTTTTCGCCCGACGCCTCCTACGTGCACATGTGCACCAACAACACGATCGAGGGCACGCAGTATTCCGCCATTCCCGAAACCACCGCCGCGATCGTCGCGGATATGTCGTCCGATATCGCTTCGCACCCCATCGACGTCAGCAAATTCGGCATGATCTTTGCCGGCGCGCAAAAAAACCTCGGACCCTCGGGAGCCACACTGGTCATTATCCGTAAAGATCTCGCGGAACGGGCCGACAAAAATTTGCCCACGCTGCTGCAATACCGCACCCAAATAAAAGAGAAGTCTCTTTACCACACCCCGCCAACCTTTGCGATTTACATCGTCGGCCTGGTTCTCGAGTGGATCGAATCCGTGGGCGGCATCGCCGGTATCACCGAGCTCAACAACGCCAAAGCCAAACTCCTTTACGATGTCCTCGACGGCGGCCCGTTCTACACTTGCCCCGTAGAAAAATCCTCGCGCTCCAAAATGAACGTCGTTTTTCGCGTGGCTGGCGGAAACGAAGCTATCGAAAAAGAGTTCGCCATGCGAGCCGCAAGCGCCAGCCTCGCCGGCACCGTCGGACACCGTTCCGTCGGCGGTATGCGCGTCTCGCTCTACAACGCCGTAACTCTCGAGGCGGTGCAAGCATTGACCAGTTTTATGCGCGAATTCCAACGTACCCAGGGCTAACTTGGCAACGCCGTTTTCCCGCATGGCGCCTTAGGAACCGTGGAGGCGTGACAAATAAAAAGGGGCAAGCGGTTGAGCTTGCCCTTTCCTCCTGTCGAAAATGGGGCTGATGGTCCGCCTCAATTTCAAGGCAAATCAAACAAGAGCACCTCGGCGTCTTTCACGCCCGTCAACTCCAGCGATTTTTCCGTCGAAACAGCGGCCCCATCGCCCTCGTCGAGCGCCTTCCCATTCAGCTTCACGCTCCCGCGTGCCACCTGCACGTAAGCGTGCCGTTCCGGCTTCAGTTCGTGCTTTACCACGTCGCCCGGACCGAGCACCGTCGCATAGAGCTCATTGTCCTGCCGGATTCTCACCGACCCTTCGCGGCCGTCGGGCGAAGCCACTAACCGCAGCTTGCCGCGTTTTTCCGCGTCGGAAAAGGTCTTCTGGTCGTACACCGGCTTCAGCCCTTTCGCCTCGGGAAACATCCAGATCTGCAGCAGATGCAGCGGTTCGGTCTTCGACGGATTGAACTCACTGTGCGTTACACCGGTCCCTGCGCTCATGTACTGCACGTCGCCTGGCCGAATTACCGAGCCATTCCCCATGCTATCGCGATGTTCGAGCCCGCCCTCGAGCACATACGTCACGATCTCCATATCGCGATGCGGATGCTCCGGAAAGCCCGCTCCCGGCGCGACGCGATCGTCGTTCAGCACCCTCAGCGTGCGAAATTGCACGTGCTTCGGGTCAAAATAGTCAGCAAAGGAAAACGTAAAATGCGTGTCCAGCCAGCCGTGGTTAAAGTGCCCGCGGTCCGCGCTCTTGCGAATGTGAATCATGTTCAGCCTCCAGTGTTCGACGTGCATAATAGCTGTTATCACGACTATTGTCAAGAGGCGGATTGGCGGATCCGGCTTCCCCCGGCGAAATTCAACCGTTCCAACGTGGTTTTTTCTCCTTCCCGCGTAGAGTTCCCGCCCCACTTCTCTTTGGTGTACAGTAATAAACGAAGGCCCGCTCCACTCTCCAAATTCGAGGACCGCTCAATGGATTCCGCAGCGTCGACCGCCACCCAGCCGAAAAAGGCGCAAGATCCCACCGCCTCGCGCCAAAGCCTCACCATTACCGACAACCGCACCGGTAAGTCCTACGAAGTCCCGGTCACCAACGGCGCCATCCGCGCCATGGATCTCCGCCAAATCAAGGTCGATCCCGCCGATTTCGGCATGATGAGTTACGACCCCGCCTACAACAACACCGCTTCCTGCATTAGCCGCGTCACCTACATCGACGGCGATGCCGGCATCCTCCGTTATCGCGGCTATCCCATCGAGGATCTCGCCGAAAAAAGCACCTACCTTGAAACCGCCTACCTCCTCCTCCACGGCGAACTTCCCACCGCCCCGCAATTGAAAGATTGGACCAGCCGCATCTGTCACCACACCTTCATCCACGAAAGCATCAAGAAGTTTATGGACGGCTTTCACTACGACGCCCATCCCATGGGCATGATGATCTCCGCCGTAGCCGCGCTTTCCACCTTTTATCCCGACGCCAAGGATATTTTTAATGCGGAATCCCGGAAATTGCAGATTTACCGCCTCATCGGCAAAATGCCCACGGTCGCGGCATTTTCCTATCGCCATTCGCTCGGCATGCCCTTTGTTTATCCCAACAACGAACTCAGCTATCCCGGCAATTTCCTGAACATGCTCTTCCGCACCACGGGCACGCGTTATAAGCCCAACCCCACGCTCGAGCATGCCCTCGACGTTCTCTTCATCCTCCACGCCGACCACGAGCAAAATTGCTCCGCCAACACCATCCGCGGCGTCGGCAGCTCGCATGTCGATCCCTATTCCGCCACCGCCGCCGCTATTGCCGCGCTGTACGGCCCGCTCCACGGCGGCGCCAATGAAGAAGCGCTGCACATGCTCCATCAGATTGGCTCGGTTGAGAAAGTTCCTGAATTTATCAAACGCGTCAAAGCCGGCGAGACCAAACTCATGGGTTTCGGCCACCGCATTTACAAAAATTATGATCCCCGCGCCCGCATCATCAAACGCGTGGCCTACGAAGTTTTCGAATTAATGGGGAAAAATCCGCTCCTCGAAATTGCTCTCGAGTGCGAACGCATTGCTCTTGAAGACGAATATTTCGTCAAGCGCAAGCTCTATCCCAACGTGGACTTTTACACCGGCCTCATTTACCAGTCCATGGGCTTCCCCATGAGCATGTTTCCGGTCCTTTTCGCCATCCCGCGTACCTCCGGCTGGCTCGCGCAATGGGAAGAGATGCTCCTCGACCCTGAGCAAAAGATCGCCCGACCGCGGCAAATCTATTTGGGCCACGATACGCGCCATTACGTGCCCATCGACGAGCGATCCGCAGCCGCGGGCGCCTAGCGAAGGCCCGAGGTCCTGTAAATTTTTGCCCATGCCTTAACACTGCGGGCCAGTATCTTCTTGGAATACGTTTCTTCGGGAATTCACTCGACAATCCTTTCGTGCGGGTATAGTGGAAAACGAGCAGGAGAGGCTGCATGGCCCAAGTTTCTAACACGCCCACCAACACCGGCGCCCGTCGACGCAGTCAGCGAGTCCTAATGCAGGTGGCCGTTCGCATCCGGGGCCTCGACGCGCAAGGCCACGATTTCGAAGAAGAAAGTGACACCTTGGCCATCAACGCTCACGGCGCACTAATCCTGCTCAGCGCGCGTGTCACGAGCGGCGGCAAACTCCTCATGCAACACAAAGCCACGAAAGAGGAGCAGGAGTGCTACGTGGTCTTTCTTGGGCCAGTGCGTAATGGTCGCGCGGAAGTAGGCCTGGAATTTTCTGATTCGCGTCCCGCCTTCTGGCGCGTGGCTTTCCCGCCAGAAGACTGGAGTCCCAAGCACCCCGAAGCCCGCACCGCCACGCACACGCGCACCAAAGAAAAATAATCGCCCCATTCGTTATTCCACCCTATTCGCCGCGTGCCAACGCTTTGCCGCACGTTTGCGGATAGATTCGCTCTGCGCTCTGCGCTATTTTGGTCGTGGATGAAATGGACCGGAGCGAGATCGAAGGAATGACTCGAGCAACAAAGAACGCCAAAGCAATTACCCGGCAAGCCGCAGAGCGTTACTGGCAAGCAACTACGGCGCGTGATCGCCGCGCGGATGGAACCTTCGTGCTGGCCGTGCGCTCCACGCACATTTACTGCCGGCCGTCGTGTCCGGCGCGGCGCCCGCTACGGCGTAACGTCGTTTTCTATCGCACCCAGCAGGAAGCCGAGAAAAACGGGTTTCGCGCGTGTCTGCGCTGCCGGCCAAATGAGCTGGCCAACTCGAGCGCCCTGGTTCAAAGAGCGGTAGAGCTACTTGCGTCTGGCGCGGATGACGATGCGCGTCTCGCGACACTGGCGGTCACAATGGAGACTTCAACCGCCACGCTGCGGCGCGCATTTCTTCAGGTAACAGGCCTAACGCCTCGCGATCTCTTCGATGCGCTGCGGATCCGGCGCTTCAAGGAAATGCTACGGGCCGGGCGTCCGATCACCGAGGCCATGTACGAAACCGGATACGGTTCGCCGAGCCGAATTTACGAACGCAGCGATGCGCACTTGGGGATGACGCCGGCAACCTATCAAAAAGGGGGAATGGGTATGAACATCGATTATACGATTGCGAATTCACCGCTCGGCAAAGTACTGGTGGGTGCCACCCAGAGAGGAATTTCCGCCGTGTATCTTGGCGAGAGTAAAACTGAGCTGGTCAGAGAGTTGCGGAAAGAGTATCCGCGGGCGGAACTAGCACCGGCTTCCGGGTCCCGCGATCGATGGACGAGCGAAATTGTTGCGCGCATTTCCGGTCGCCCTCCGCAGATGGATCTTCCGCTTGATTTACAGGCGACGGCGTTCAAGCGACGCGTCTGGCAAGAGCTGCAAAAAATTCCACCCGGCCGCACCCGCACCTATTCGCAGGTGGCACGCGCGATGGGTAATCCCAAAGCGGTGCGTGCGGTGGCGCGGGCTTGCGCCACGAATCCCGTTTCCATCGTCGTACCGTGCCATCGCGTAATCCGCGAGGATGGAAAGCTTGCGGGCTACCGTTGGGGACTCGGAAGAAAAGAGCAGCTGCTGGCGCAGGAGCGAAAAGTGGCGGCGGGAAGCTGAATCCGAGGTTAAGGTCTTACGCGATTTACGTTCTTTGGCCAGTCCTGCTTGAATTTCTTATCAGACAATTTCAGGTTTTTCTTCAAATCCGTGTAGTGGATCAAAAGATAGTCTCCGGCAGTGGCCTCCAGAAATTTCTGCTGCAAAGGCAGCCACGAAGCCTCATCTACCCACATCTGCACCTTCACAATCTGTTTGCGAACTTCTTCAGACTTCGGTGTCAGCTCGAGCACCACGACTTTCTTGCCATCCAGTTCTTCTTCACCGGTAACCGCCACGTCGTAGCTCCTGGTCATGTCAGCGCTGCGGGTCCCAAAACCCAATCGCACATACTGATCGACCAGCGAGCGGTTCTTGCCAAGATTGTATTCTTCCACACGATTGATTTTTGGCGTGTACACAAATAAGGAATCTCCCGTGCGCAAGATGTCGCGCTGATCGGGGGACACCATTTCAATCAGCATTTTGTCGTCGTGCTGCATGAAAAGATGGCCGGTCTCTTTGGAAGTGTCGTTGACTACCGCCGTGTATTTGACGCGCTCGATGTCCGCGGTAAGAGAGTGAAAATCCTTCGCTGATTTGTCCATCCAAGCGAGAACCACGTCCGACGTCAAATGAGCGGGCGTCTGCGCGTTCGCTGCAAAGGGCATCACAAACACAGCCGCAGCGGCAACCAGCGCCAAACAAGATCGTGAATAGTTCAATCTTTGCCTCGTTGGGACAGGAATGGTGAGACCAGAGCGACGCAATCTAATCGTAACATAAGGAAAGAGATGCGCGCCCAGAGCAAAAGGTAATAGCGCCCGGAAGCGCGGGCCGGGCGCGGGCGATGGTTTCAGCGGTGAACATCCACGTCGTAGGCGATGACCGTGCCGGCTCCGTCGCGCACCGGCACGATTTTAGAGATCGAGAAGCGTCCGTTTTGCAACTCCGGCAAAGTTTTCTTCAGCGCATTGTGCAGATCATTCTCGAGCGCCGGAGTTCGCACCGGCGGCGCAAGGAGCCGCGCGTCCACGCGATAGGAATCGAGTCCAGTGGCGCTCGTCAATCGCTGGACTTGTCCTGCATAAGCCGTGTCGCCTACCTGGGGCTGTTCGTTGAACCACTTGCGTGGCGTGCGCAGAACGAAGATCAGAATCAGGATTACCGCGAGATCGTATTGCCAAGTCCCGCGCTCGTAGGTCCAGAAAAAGGCGCGCGAAAAAATCTGTCCCATGCCGGCCATATTAGTCCGCGGGGATGCCGTCGACAATGACGCCGTCACGCATGTGCACGACGCGGTCAAAATACACAACGGCTTCCGGATTGTGGGTGATCATCACAATGGTCTGGCCGAGATCTTTATTCAACTGGCGAAGCATTTGCAAGACCACATCGGAATTTTTCGAGTCCAGATTGCCGGTGGGCTCATCGGCCAACAGGATTTTTGGTTCGTTGATAATAGCGCGGGCGATGGCCACGCGCTGCTGCTCGCCGCCAGAAAGCTCCGACGGGCGGTGGTGCAAACGACCTTCCAGGCCAAGCATTTTCGTGGTTACGTCGAAACGATGCGGGTCGAAACCGTCGCCGTGAATGTATTGCGCGATGGCGATATTGCCTTTGGCGGTGAGCGTCGGAAGCAGATTAAAACGCTGAAAAACGAAACCGATCTTGTGGCGGCGGAGCTTGGTTCGCTCGGCATCGCTCATCGTCGAAAGATCGTTGCCATCGACCAGAACTTCGCCGCGCGAAGCCTTGGCCAGGCCGCCGATCACGTAGAGGAGCGAAGATTTTCCGCAACCCGATGGGCCCATCACCGCGACAGATTCGCCGGGTTGTACTTCAAAATCTACCCCGCGCAGCGCCGGCACCTCCACCTTGCCCGCGCGATACAGCTTCCATAGACCCTGGGTCTTGAGTATGGGCTCCACGCTTTTTTTTACCGGCCCCTTGTCGGTCAGCCTAATGATGGTCTCTCGTAGTGTAGCTGCCATTTTCTTTGCTGCCTAGCAGCGCAGCCCCTTTTCTAAGCGTTTTTGCTGCGCCCGTCTCGCCTTCTTGAGAAACGGTTTCCGCGAAACTTGGCTTATTTAGTCGTAAGAGAGTGCTTCCACGGCATCCTTGCGGCTGGCCATCCACGCGGGATAGCTCGCGCCAAAAAGTGCACCGACCAAAGCAATGGCGCCCGCACGGATGATCCATCCCGGAGTAATCAAAATCGAAAGCGTGGGAAAACCGGCCAGGAACGCGGCGCGCACTGCGTAGCTGAGAACCACGCCAGCCACGATACCGAACAGACACAACACGGCGGACTCCATCAGCACTGAGCGCACGATAAATCTGCGATCAGCTCCCAGGGACTTTAACACACCGATATCGCGCGTCCGCTCGATCACTGTCGTATACATGGTCAGAAAAATCACCAAGAGGCCGATGGCTACCGCCAGCGCGATCATCGCATCGATAAACGTGCGCAGCCCGGGGATGTTCGTCGAGGTCATCAGGGACAGAAATTCCTTCAGGGGGCGAACGGTATACCCCGGCAGAAGGTGACGCATCTCTTCGGTGACGTCTTCCATGTGCTCAGGGCGCGTGCATTTCAGAAGAAAGATGGAGGCTTTGTCGTGCGCCGCCACCAGATCCTGCAACGTCGCCAGCGGAACGAATAACCGCGCTCCTTTACCATGTTCGATGATACCGACAACATGCCAATCGTGATTCAGCAGATTAAAGGTGTCATCGACTTTGATGTGTTTCGATTTGGCAGCCCAGTCATCCACCAAGAGGTCGTCCGGACCTTCCATGTCGTGGCCGTCGAGGAAGACAAATCCGCTGGATACTGCGCGGAACGATTCCGGCTCAATGCCCCAGATGGTGTCGACCCCGCCTGTAGAGCTGAATTGCAGCAACGCCGGAGCAACTGCTTGCACGTACTTCAATCCGCTCAGCTTGGCACCAATTTTAATGGGCATGGGTGAGCCGCTGAAATTCAGAAATATAGAGGCGGCGGGCGGCTGGAGCACAATGTCCGCGCCGATACCCTCGATGCGTTTGGCGGTTTCGCTGAGCAGGCCCGAAGTCAAACCTACGATAAGCACCACCAGCGCGACTTCGACGCCCACAGCCAGCACGCTGATCATCGTTCGCAGCGGACGATGCAGCAGATTGCGCACAATGAGTTCGCCCATCATGGTTTTTGCGCCTGCCCGTTCGGCGAGCTCTGCGTCGCTTTCTCGTCGTGGCGGTCGTCGCCGACGTGCACCAATTCGGCTCCTTGTGGCTGCGCTAGCTGAAAACGATCTGCCGGAATTGGCTCATTGAGCGTGATTTTGCTGGCCTGCAGATCGAGCCGATAGTCGTCATGCGGCCGATCGATTTCGATGCTGCGGGCGAAGCTCACAACGGCGGACGCGCCGCTTGTTGGCGCCGTACCCGTTACCGCGGTCGGCGCGTCTTCCGGTTGCCAATCTGAAAAATGCATATCCGCAAGCAAGACGCCCTTGGGCGCGAAATTTTCGAGCCGTGAGACTTGCAAGTCCGCGCGGTCGAACCAGATTTTTCTGAGAATTTCCGTGCGATATCCGCCGCGCAGCACGGTCAACACGTAGTAGCGCCCGGTATCGCTGTTGTATTCTTCAAACAGCACTTCTTCTTCCTTCCGAATCTCCGGCCACAGAAACGCTTCCAGCAGATGTTCCGGCCGCAAATTCTCGATAGGCTTGTCGCTAGCCCGCTCCGCCGAAACCGCGCCCACCAGAAATTTATTCTTTGACGGAATCGAAACTCGGAACGTTTCGCCATCGCTAGCCATATCAAATGCTGTTTTTCCGATGACCGGCACTTGCCCGATCACGCGAATATCCGCGGGCCGCGCTGCCAGTAGAAAAGCTTTTACTTCGTGATATTCCTGGATGACGCCGCTATATTTGGAGCCGGCGATGGGTTTCAGCTCCACAGTCGCGTTTAACGTTTGCACGCCGCGGGCCACGGCATTGTAGCGGAGAATCAGCTCTTCACGCGTGGCATCCCTGGCCACCGGCTTTGCGGACGGCGACGTTACCGTGGTCTTCGTAACGCCATTGCGCGTGACGCATCCGCAGCAAACTCCCGCCACTGTCGCCAACGCCATACACGTCCACGCCGAGAATCGCAATCTGTTTCGCCCCTGCAATAGAATTCCCAGGAATCGCGTCTGCGGTTCGCCGCCGTGCGTCACTGTGGTCGCGCGATGTACACGTCAAACGCTTGAAGCGCCGGCCGCACGCGCCGGATCACTTCGCTGCTCCACAATGTTTCGCTGAGCAGCGTCAGCCAGCCATCCTCCGGTTCGCAAACCGCGCAAAAAATGTACCGGCCATAATTTTCCTGGTACGCATCGAGACCGCGTTTCGACAACTCGCCTTCCAGTTTTGCGTCCGGCGATTTCGCCGCAATTCCGGCCCGCAAGCCAAAAGTCTCTTTCTCAAATCGTTCGAATAATTCCCGCAATTGTTCCCCGTTCGGTTCGGAAATTACCAAACATCGTTCCGCGGCTTCCCGGAACTGTATGTCGTGCGTCTTGCAGAAATCCGCGACGCGCTCCACATGGCTGAAAAAATCGAGGACGTACGTCTCGCCGGCCGTCAGCCCCGGAACCACCGCCGACCAGATCTCCGCGGCTTGCGCGCCGCGAACCGGTTCGCGATTTTCCGTTTCCACCAACTCGAGCCCCACCGCTTTGATCCGGGGCCCCAGATCCATCGCCTGTACGTCCAGCGAAAATGGCGGCAACTCCAGCGCACTCCCTCCCATCAACGTTCCGCCATTCGCGCTCACTCTTCGGACTCCCACTGCGGAAACTTGCTCTGAAATTCGGCCGATTGTTTGCGCACGTCTAGCCAGTCGAAAAACGCGTCCGGTGTTTCCAGCCAGATGCGGAACCAGCTCGCCATCTCCTCTTTTTCGGCGCGCTTTTGCGCTTGCACCTTGTGATTGCGCGCGATCATCTCCGCGCGCCGTTTGCCAAGCCGCGCCACGTTCAGCACGCGTTCAACTGCCGCCGGCTCCTTGTGCGCCTGAAAACGCCGCATCAGTTCATCGAGACGCATCAAACTTACTTCCGCGTCCTGCAGCGTCTTGAAATGCAAGATATCTTCAAACTCGTCTTCGTACTGATCTTCCGCGTCTTCCTGCAGTGTTAGCGCGAGCTTATATCCAGCGCTTTTTAAAACCTCGGTGATGTAATCCGATCCGGTCTTGCCTGCTTCCCCGTGCAGCGCGATCAGCCTGCGCCGCAACTGGTCGATTTCCGCTGGCGTCCAGCTAGGGGTTTTAATCTCTCGCGCCGCTGCCAGGATCAGCTCTTTTTTCGAGTGCTCTTTTTTCGCGTCTTCACTTTGCGCGTCAAGTCTCTCGTTCATCGCGTCGGGCCTTTGTGGTGTGGTCCGGCATTTTCATTCACTGTGCTTTGCGCCACCGGTTCTTCCTCCGGGACGCCGCTCAGCAACCGCCGATACTTCAACACATTCCGGTTGTGTTCCGCCAGCGTCGCGGCAAAAAAATGTCCGCCGTGCGTGTTGGCCACAAAATAAATGTAGTCCGTCTTCGCCGGCTGCAGGGCCGCGCGCAGCGATTCCTCTCCCGGATTTCCTATCGGTCCCGGCGGCAGTCCCGCGTGCTCGTAGGTGTTGTACGGCGAATCAAACTTCAAGTCTTTCCCGGAAAGCGATCCACGATACTTGTGAGCTCTTTCGAGCGCGTACATCACCGTCGGATCGCATTGCAGCGCCATGCCCTTTGCCAGCCGATTGCTGAACGCTCCCGCTACCAGCGGCCGCTCTTCGGGCCGCGAAGTCTCACGCTCCACGAGGGAAGCCAGGGTAACCACAGCCAGTACCGGCCGCGCATCTGCGAAAGTAACGCGGTCTGGGCTGGGTGCCATCGGCAGAGCTTCCGTTCCAGGCGCCCCTGAGGCGGGTGCCGCCGCATTCGCGGCATCTGCTGGCGCGGTACTACCCGCTCGCAGCGCCGTCCACTCCTCTTTAAATTTTCTCACCATCTCTGCCGTTAGTTCCGCGGCTGCCGGATGACGCGACAAATGATAAGTGGCCGGAAACAAAAATCCCTCGAGCGTCGGCACCCCAGGAGCAATATCACGAACGAGTGCCGGATCGCTCGCCGCCGCCAAGAATTCCTCGCGCGTCAGCAATTTCGCTTTCTCCAGGTCTCTCGCGATATCGAACATCGTATCGCCTTCATGTACCGTAAACGGCTGCTCGTAAACTTCGCCTTTGGCCAGCTTCCAGAACACTTCGCGCGCGCTCGTGCCATGATCAAAAAAATATTCGCCGGCCTGTACCGTGCGGGGAGATTTTCGCCGGGCGTACAGCTCAAACGCCTTGGCGCTGCGAACGACGCCATTGCTCTCGAGTAAGCGGCCCACCGCGCGGCTCGATGCCCCGTGCGGCACCTCGACAAAAACGCCTGCCGGTCCAAACGCTTGATACGGCTGGGTAATCCCATACCACAGCCATGCTGCGGCGGCCGCCGCGGCCACCAGCGCCAACAAAAATAATGTGAGCAGAAATTTCAAGGCCGCCTCACCTTTTCCCTCTTCAGCACGCTGCACCCGATGGCGTTTTCTCTCCGGTTTGCCGCCGCTCCAAATATTCTTTCAATATCACCGCCGCCGCCACGGCATCGACGCTCATCCGGCCTTCCTCTACCTTCGACTTCTTGTTGTGCCCAATCGGGTGCTTCATCACGCGGCCTGCCGTCTCTTCGAGCAAGCGTTCCGCTTCCCAACTCGTAAGCCGCTCGTCCACCATCTCGACCGGCACGCCGACCTGCTTCCGTACGCGTTGCGCAAAGCCTTCCGCTTCCACCGCCATTTCTCCCCGCGATCCGTCGAGGCGGAGCGGCAACCCCACCACAATCTGCTTTACGCCGTGCGCTTGCGCAAGTTCCCGCAGCCGGCGCATATCTTCGTTCCGGTTAACGCGCTGCAGGGTGCACAAAGGCTGCGCCAGTCCCACAGCGGAGTCCGCCAGCGCCACGCCAATGCGCGAACGCCCATAATCGAGCGCCAGAATGCGCATCGATGCTTCCTGAGATGGCAAGAGGGGTGCTTCGGTCACATCCACATTATAGCGGTTATTCGCGGCAGGCACGCCCTTCGCACATCATCTGAATAGCCGCACGCGTAACCGGCAACCAGGGCCCGCGCCAGCGGCCAGTTACGGTTTTCTGCCGCGCGTTCCGTCTTGCCAGCCTTCCCAGTAACCCAGCGCTTTCAATTGCCCCTCGAGTCCTGTCGCTTTCAATACTGCTTCAATCTCCGAGCGCGTCTGCCTTTTCGCAAACGCTCCATTGTGGTCCGCCAATCCCCACACCGTCAGCGCCGCAATCACCGTATTCGCCTTCAGCTCGCGCAAGTCCACCTTATCGAGCGTGTCTGACACCGCATGATAGTTCTGCAAATAGTTGGCCACCTCCTGATTCGCCACCAGCGTAGGCACGCCCTCCATCAGGAAGTCAAAATTGTCAGTTCCAATATTGACGTTCTCCGTGTGCCGGGTGACACCCCACGATTCGAGCGGTTTCAACGCTTCGCTCGTCACTTCTTCCATGTCCTTTCGCCCGCCCAACGAATATCCCGTCACGCGCCCGACCCCCGCGTCAAACACCACCACGCCACGAAACTTGTCCAGTTCAGCCGCGTGCGCCTTCACGTACGCCCACGAACCCAGCATTCCTTCTTCCTCGCCGCTGAACAGCACAAACCGTATCGTCCTCCGCGGTACAAGTCCCGTCGCCTTGATGGCCCGCGCCGCCTCAATCACCAGCGCCGCGTTGCACCCGTTATCCAGCGCTCCCGTGCCCAATTCCCACGAATCCAGGTGCGCCCCCAGCAGCACCACCTCTTCCGGTTTCTCGTAACCCCGAATCTCTCCCACCACATTTTCTTGCTGCACCGGTCCGCCAATTTTATTGGCCAACTCGAGCCGCCCGCGAATTTTACCCGGATGAGCCGCGAGCATACGGGCCAGCCGCAGCGCATCCTCACGCGCCACCATTGCTTGTGGCAACGCTTCGAGCGCGCCATCTCCCGTGTTTGTATGCCGGTAAAGGAGCAATCGCTCGCGTTGGCTCGTCCACAAAATCGCGGCCGATCCGGTTTTCACCGCTCGCGCAATTATTTCCGGTGCGCGCAAATACTCATTGAAAAGATCCGTCCAGTTCGCGCTGACGTCGCCGTTCACCAGTAGCAGCGCGCCCTTCAGCGGGCCCTTGGCATTTGCAAACTCCGTGGCCGATCCATACCCCACGTCAACGATGTTTGCTTCCATCCCTCCCGCCGGAGTCCCAGGCGACCATCCGAGAGTCGCCAGCCGCAATGGAAATTGTTCGATCCCCAGCGCACCGAGGCCCAGCAATTCGAGTTTCGCCTCGCCTGCCGCCCACGTCACCGGCAGCGTGAATGGTTCAGTGTGGACCTCCACGCCCGCCGCGCGAAACGCGCCAACGCCCCACGCCACGGCCTTCGCCATCTCCGCGCTTCCCGTAACCCGGCCGCCAATCTCGTCCGTCAATCGCCGCAGATTTTCTTCCATGGGCGACGGCCCCATTACGAGCGGCAAAATTTTCGCCGCCGCCTGCGCGCAGGAGGAACTTTCCGTTGTCGAACAAGCTGCCTCGCCCTGAATCCCCCCGGCTGGCTTCAGCGGATCCGATTTGAGCGGTGGCAGCTGCGCGGAAATGGCTGAGATGAACAGGAAGCCTCCCGCCAAGCAGAAGATAACGAAAGATTTTGCCAGCAACACAAATACACCTCATTCCAACAACTGGAATCGCCGCGAATTATAGCTCAGCCACCGCAAAACAATATTCGCTACGCCAACATGGCGTCGGCAACTTTGCAGACTTGTACCATTTCCTTGACGTCGTGGACGCGTACGATGTGCGCGCCGCCCAAAATGCTCGCGGTCACCGTCGCCGCGGTCCCCCAGATACGTTCGTCCGGCGGTGCGGCTTTGCCCGCGCGCGCCAAGGTTTTTCCCAAAAAGCCTTTCCGCGAAGTGCCGAGAAGCAGCGGATAGCCGAGCTTCGCCAGTTCCGGAAGATTGCGCAGCACTTCGTAATTTTGCGCAAAGCTTTTGCCAAATCCAATTCCCGGATCCAGCACAATCTGTGATTTCGCCACCCCCGATTGGCGCGCAATTTTCACGCTCGCCCGCAATCCCGCAAGCACGTCCTTCATGACGTCTCGAGCAAAAGGCGTTTTTTGCATGTTGTGCGGTTCGCCACGCATGTGCATCAGGATAAGGGGCGCCTTGTATCGCGCCGCGACGCCCGCGAGTTCGCGCTCGTGCCGCAGCCCAGACACGTCATTGATTATCTGCGCGCCCGCCCGCAGAGCCGCTTCCGCCACCGCCGCCTTCCGCGTATCGACCGAAATAGGTATCTTCAGCTTTCCGCGCAGCGCTCCCAGCACTGGCATCAGCCGCCGCAACTCTTCTTCCACGCTTATTTCTAAAGACCCCGGCCGCGTCGATTCCGCGCCAATATCGATCAGGTCAGCGCCCGCACGTTCCATCGCCAACGCGTGCGCCAACGCGCTCCCCGCATCCAAGAAAGTCCCGCCATCCGAAAAACTGTCCGGCGTCACATTAAGCACACCCATCACCAGCGTGCGCTCACCGAGCAGCAAAGTTCCCCGCCGTAGCTTCAGTTTATGTTTTCTGCGTTTGAACACAAAAGGAGAAGTGGCACTCAATCCAGGTCAAAATCGCGAATGGGCTTCCCAACCGGCGCATCCTTGGCCTTTTTCATCGCTTCTTCAAACTTTTTCGCCAGGATGTCTTCTTTGTTGCTTTCCTGAAACCACGAGTCCGCAAATTTGTCCTCGCGCTGGCGGTTTTGTTCGGCCAGGATTTTCTGCGCGTCGGTCAGGTCCACGTTCGGACCGCTTTTCGGCGGCGCCTCATGCGAAAGCACCGCGCCGAACATCGGATCCACTACCAGTTTCGCGCGGCAGCACGGACAAATGACATTCAGGTTTTCGCCGTCTTTGAGTCCCATGGCCGTATTCTACGCCAATTCATTTCCCGAAGGCACGGCCGGCCCGCCGCTCAACTTGGGCCGGCGTCCGAACCGGATTTGTCCAGAAGAGGCCCGCCCACGAGATTGGCTTCCATGCTGCGATTCGCCGGGTGTATCCGGAACCTTCCGTAGCATAGCTTTCGCAAGATGGCGGCTGGACGCACGTACCGACTCGCCCAGGAAAGTGGCGAATCCCCGTTCATATCCTTGGCGTCAATCTTCGCGCCTGCATCGAGCAGGAGTTGCACGGCCTCCTCGTCGCCAAATGCCGCCGCCCGATGCAGCGGTGTTTCGCCCTTCGCGCGGCAGTCGCGCATGAAGCCTCCGGTTTCCGCGGATTCCCTGGTTACGCAATTTGGATTTGCGCCGTGAGCCAGAAGAACTTTCAGCACCAAGTTGTGTCTTAGACGATTCGTAGTACAAAGCGCGGCGTGCAACGGTGTCTCGCGGGTTTCAGCGTCCGGACGGTTGACGTCGGCTCCGTGCTCGACCAGGAATCTCGAGAGCCACCAGTGCCCGTGGAAGCTAGCGGCCATCAATCCGAAATTGTCCCCCAGCACATCAAGTTTCGCGCCGTTGGCGAGGAGAAACTTGATGGCGCTGACGTCCCCATAGTAGGCGCACCACTCGATTAGCGAGACGCCTTGCGGATCGGCAGAATTTACAGGGTGGCCCTCGGCGAGGTATTCGAATACCAAGTCCGTGCGGCCTTCAACAATTTCATCGATTGCGGCCATAATCGCGCACTGTAACACGAGCGAATAGGCGGGGACATTCTGAAAAAAAGAGGCCCAGCGTGACTGGGCCTCACTCGAAAGACAACGCGTAGTTTATCGGTGGGTCTACGCTTTCGCCGGATTCTCGCCACGCGTAAATCCCGGCGCCGGCCGCAACTCCGGCCGCACCACCTTGGGATCCGTACTGGGCGCCGCTTGTGGCGGCGGTGGTGGCGGTGTTCGCGGCTTCTCCGGCAGCGGCTTGTTCTCCATCAGCAACTGCACTTCCGAGCCATCGATTACTTCGCGCTCGAGCAGCGCTAGCGCAATCCGCTCCAGCATTTCCTTGTTGTTGTTCAACACCGCGCGAGCCCTGTCATAACCCTCGCTGACGATGCGTTTCACTTCCTTGTCGATCTGAATCGCGGTGTCTTCGGAATAGTCGCGATGCTGCGTAATTTCGCGGCCGAGGAAGATGGCCTCGTCCTTCTTGCCAAATGCCAAAGGCCCGAGCTCGCTCATGCCCCACTCGCAGACCATGTTGCGCGCAATTTCCGTGGCCCGTTCGATGTCGTTGCCTGCGCCCGTGGTGATGTGCCCCAGGAAAATTTCCTCCGCGGAGCGTCCGCCCATCAACACCGCAAGCATGGCTTCGAGGTAGTCGCGCGTATAGGTGTGCTTATCGTCGATGGGCAGCTGCATCGTCAAACCCAGCGCCATGCCGCGCGGAATAATCGTTACCTTGTGCACGGGATCGGCGCCCGGTGTCATTGCCGCCACCAACGCGTGGCCTGCCTCGTGATACGCCGTATTTTTCTTTTCTTCATCCGACAGGATCATGGAGCGCCGTTCGACGCCCATCATCACCTTGTCCTTGGACATTTCAAAATCCACCATCATCACGAACTTGCGGTTCTGTCGCGCCGCCCACAGAGCTGCTTCGTTCACCAGATTTGCCAGGTCCGCTCCGGAAAATCCCGGCGTTCCGCGCGCAATGATTGAGAGTTCCACGTCATCAGAAATCGGCACCTTGCGCGTATGTACGCGAAGAATCTCTTCGCGTCCTTTAACGTCCGGCCGCGCCACCACCACTCGCCGATCGAATCTTCCCGGCCGCAACAACGCCGGGTCCAGCACGTCCGGACGATTCGTCGCCGCAATCAAAATCACGCCTTCGTTTGATTCAAACCCGTCCATCTCCACGAGCAAGGCGTTCAGCGTCTGCTCGCGCTCGTCATGCCCGCCACCCAGCCCGGCACCGCGATGACGCCCCACCGCATCGATCTCATCGATGAAGATGATGCACGGGGCGTTTTTCTTCCCCTGCTCGAACAAGTCACGCACCCGGCTCGCGCCCACGCCCACAAACATTTCCACGAAGTCCGAACCGGAAATCGAGAAAAACGGAACGTTCGCTTCCCCGGCAATGGCTCGCGCGAGGAGCGTCTTGCCCGTTCCTGGAGGCCCGACCAGCAGCACACCCTTTGGAATGCGTCCGCCTAACTTCTGAAATTTTTGCGGATCTTTCAGGAACTCAATAATCTCCTGCAACTCTTCCTTGGCTTCATCGGTACCCGCGACATCCTTGAACGTCGCCTTCTTCTGCTGCGCGGAAAGCAGTCTCGCACGCGATTTTCCAAAACTCAGCGCCTTGTTTCCGCCCGCCTGCATCTGCCGCATGAGGAAGAACACGAATCCCGCCAGCAGCAAGAGCGGCAAAGCATTCAGCAAAATCAATACCCAGTCCCCGCTGTGCACTTCCTTGACCTTGATCTGCACAGCTTTGTCGCGCAGCGTCTTCATCAGATCCGGCGCCGCTTCCTTAAAAACCGTGGTGTGAAACTTGCGATGATCCGGCCGCACGTACTCACCCTGCAGCTCGTAGCTGTTCGGCGAGAGGTACAGCGCAACTTCCTTTACGTCTCCGGCGTCGACCTTGCCCATGAACTCGCTGTAACTGGGCTCATCTTCGCGCGCTTGCGCCCCATTGGCGGAAACCAGCTTCCAAAGCATCACGCCCAGAAATACGATTGAAATCCAAAATAAGACTGTTTTTGCCGTGGAACTGGAATTCACGTTGACCTCAGTCGATCCCCAATGTACCGCTGAAACTTTGGAAGGCTATAACGCCCGAAATTATTTACAACCAGTCTGCTACTTTTTGCTGCGTGCCCTGACTCTCTTCGCCCCGCCACTCTTCGTACGTCTGTTCGATTTCGTGCGCGACGCCCCTGAATTCGCCGAGTGAACCGTGAGTTGCCGGCCGTTTCGCCCCGTGCCATTCGGCGCCGCCAGACCGTAGCCGACCCATACCTCGTTAGATGCTGTCCGGAACCCAAAGTAATCGGGCTCCAGCGCGATTCTCCGCCGCACCGGCTTATCAAGCAGCACCGCGAGGCGCAGCGACCGCGGCTTGCCTTCTCCCAGTCTCCGCAACAAAAAATCCTGCGTGATGCCGCTGTCGATCACCGCATCGACCAGCAGCACGTCGCGGCCTGCTACATCCAGCTTCACTCCAAAAAATACTTCGCGCCTTGCCAGCCCCGCATCCTCTACATCGCGAACATCTTCCCGCACAAAGTGGCAAACTGTCGGAACCGCAATCTCTCGCACCAGGTCCGCCGCAAAAATAAATCCCCGGTCCAGCGTAATCACCACGTCCAGCCGGCGTCCTTCGCTCGCGCGCGAAATTTCCCGTCCCAGAATTGCGACTCGCGCAGCAATGCGCGCCGGCGAAAACGCTGCGCTCAAAGTGCTTCCTCATCGATTGCCAAAGCCGCTTCCGTTTTCTCTCCGGCTGCGTACTTCGCAGCAACCGGAAATCCGCGAGACCAAACTACTTCGCCGCCGCTCGTCAGCACCGGCCACCCATTGCGTTCCCAGCGGCTGATGCCTTTTTCGTTCAGCAAGTGTTTCAGCTTGTGCGCCTTGCTCCGGCCCGCGGGCTGCAAACGGTCCCCAGGATGCCAATTGCGCAGCACCAAAGGAAATTGCAATCCGGCGCAATCGAGCACCGCTCGCATCTTATTAGTTTCCCTCCTCTCGCGGAACCAGTCAATCTCCGTGAACAAAAATGCGCGCTTTAATAACACAACAGGAGCCGACGCAATTCCGCCCCGCATTTCAATTTCGCACTCATATTCGATGATACGCGGCGAGGTGACGGGCCCTCCGCCAGGGCTCGCCTCATCCGACGCCGCTTCACGCGCGAGAAAAACCAGCGTATTTCTCTCCTTGCGTACCTCCACTCCCCCCGGTAGCTCGAGCGATTTCCCATTCTCTCCGTACCATGCCAGTTCCCGCACGCTCGCCACGTGCTCAGCGCCCAATTCCCCATCTCGCGTCTTGCACTCCCTTACCAGTTTCCGCACCATGCGCCCACTCATCGCGTCGCCATAGGAATTCTCGCCGCGACTCGAAAGACTGCTCTGCAAATCGCCGTGCCGGATTTCCCGATTTCCGAATAATTTCTCTGCCGCCACGCGCACCACTCCATCCGCGTTCTCGCGAATCTCTGCAAGCCGGCGCTCCGCCTCGCCATTCAGAAACTCCTCGTCCTCTCGCGCACTTTCGGCGAGCGCCGCCAGGTGCGCCACCACCTTCGGTTGGAAACTTTTTTCGAGCAACGGAATCAGCGTCTTGCGAATACGCGCCCGAGTCTTGGTCGTGTCTTGATTGCTAGCGTCCTCCCGCCATTTCTGTGCGTGCAACTTCAAGTACGCCCGTAATTCCGCGCGCCGCACTCCGAGCAATGGCCGTATCACGGATCCCGTCACCGGATGAATCCCGCGCAATCCCGCGAGTCCCGAACCGCGCAATGCATGCGCCAGCACCGTCTCTGCCTGATCGTCCATGGTATGCGCAGTCGCCACCCAATCGACGCAACCTTCCCGCTGCAATCTCGCAAAATAAGCGTAACGTTCCCGCCGCCCCGCGTCTTCTACATTTCGCTTCGCGCGCTTCGCCGCAGCCGCCACATCCACGCTACCCAAATAAAAGTTCAGCCCAAGTTCTTTCGCGAGGCCGCGCACAAATCGCTCGTCGCCGAGCGCCGCTCGCCCGCGCAGCTGATGATTGAAGTGCGTCACCGCAATTTCCATCGTGTGTTTCTTGGACAATCGGTCGCGCACATCGATTAGTAAGCGCAACAGCGCCACCGAATCCGCGCCCCCAGACACTGCCACCCCAATCGTGACGCCCGTCCGCGGAATTCCCAGCCGCTCGAGCGCTGCCAAGACCTTTCTAGACAACTCTGGCGGGCGCACTCTATTTCCTTTTTTCCCGTCCTTCGCCTTTTTCTTCATTAGAAATTCTCAGCCGGTGTTTCCTCGGCCGTCCGCGTATCCTACCACCACGCATAGAGTTACCGCGCTTCTGTGCATAAGTGTGGAAATCCGCAATGAATGGTTGACAATACGGCCTCCCCCTGAGATACTCTTCAAGTTGTACGTAGCCTTTCTGCATGACAGGGAGGTCTTGCTCTTTGACAACCGATACGATGTGCCAGAATCCGTTCGAAACCAATCGCGCTTTTCGAGCCCGATTGGTCTGAGTAAATCGAGCGACATTAATTCGCTTGGCAGGCTGCCTGGGACTAACCTCCCGGGATTTTTTTTCGCCAAGCAACCAGCTTCAAACGAGAGTTTGATCCTGGCTCAGAACGAACGCTGGCGGCGTGCTTAACACATGCAAGTCGAGTGCGCGTCTGTAGCAATACAGATGGCGCACGGCGCACGGGTGCGTAACACGTGGGTAATCTGCCCTTCGATGGGGAATAACCTCGCGAAAGCGAGGCTAATTCCGCATAACATTCCTAAGACTTCGGTCCCTGGACTCAAAGCCCGCAAGGGCGTCGATGGAGGAACCCGCGCACGATTAGCTAGTTGGTGAGGTAACGGCTCACCAAGGCTTTGATCGTTAGCTGGTCTGAGAGGATGGCCAGCCACACTGGAACTGAGACACGGTCCAGACTCCTACGGGAGGCAGCAGTGGGGAATCTTGCACAATGGGCGAAAGCCTGATGCAGCGACGCCGCGTGGGGGATGAAGCATTTCGGTGTGTAAACCCCTTTCGACCGGGAAGAATACCTAGCAATAGGGGTGACGGTACCGGTAGAAGAAGCCCCGGCTAACTACGTGCCAGCAGCCGCGGTAAGACGTAGGGGGCCAGCGTTGTTCGGAATTACTGGGTGTAAAGGGTTCGTAGGCGGTGTGGCAAGTTGGGAGTGAAATCTCTGGGCTTAACCCAGAGGCTGCTTCCAAAACTGCTGTGCTTGAGTGTGGGAGAGGTGCGTGGAATTGCAGGTGTAGCGGTGAAATGCGTAGATATCTGCAGGAACACCCGTGGCGAAAGCGGCGCACTGGACCACAACTGACGCTGAGGAACGAAAGCTAGGGGAGCAAACAGGATTAGATACCCTGGTAGTCCTAGCCCTAAACGATCAGGACTTGGGGTGGCTCACGTTCGTGAGTCGTCCCGGAGCTAACGCGTTAAGTCCTGCACCTGGGGAGTACGGTCGCAAGACTGAAACTCAAAGGAATTGACGGGGGCCCGCACAAGCGGTGGAACATGTGGTTCAATTCGACGCTACGCGAGGAACCTTACCTGGGCTCGAAATGCTAGTGACCAGCTTTAGAAATATCGCCTTCCCGCAAGGGACACTAGTATAGGCGCTGCATGGCTGTCGTCAGCTCGTGCCGTGAGGTGTTGGGTTAAGTCCCGCAACGAGCGCAACCCCTGCACGTAGTTGCCACTCCGCAAGGAGGGAACTCTACGTGGACTGCTCCGGATAACGGAGAGGAAGGTGGGGATGACGTCAAGTCCGCATGGCCTTTATGTCCAGGGCTACACACGTGTTACAATGCAGGGCACAAACCGTTGCCAACCCGCGAGGGGGAGCTAATCGGAAAAAACTCTGCTCAGTTCGGATTGCAGTCTGCAACTCGACTGCATGAAGCCGGAATCGCTAGTAATGGCGTATCAGATCGACGCCGTGAATACGTTCCCGGGCCTTGTACACACCGCCCGTCACATCACGAAAGTGAGTTGTACTAGAAGTCGCCAAGCTGACCGCAAGGAGGCAGGCGCCCAAGGTATGACCCACGATTGGGGTGAAGTCGTAACAAGGTAGCCGTAGGAGAACCTGCGGCTGGATCACCTCCTTTCTAAAGTAGTCGTGGCTCACTCCGCTTTGGTGTGCGGATCATGCCACGCAATAGGCTTCCTGCTAGTCCTCACGGACTAACCAGTTAGCCCGTTCGGTTTACAACTTCGGCGGATTCTGTCAGATCGTATCGCTTGTCAAAGCGCAAGATGTGTTGACGTTTTTATAGAGGTCGGGCTTTTCGCCCGGCCTTTTTTGTTTCTGTGGGGAAGTGATATTGTCCTATTGTCCCCTACGATCGATACAAAGAGTTCGATACAGCACAGAGCGGAAAGCGCTTGTTTCTTACGGGAGTGATGCGTCGCCGCTCCAAAATCGAAGCCTACCGAAACCACGCCATGCGGGCTCCTCGTCTTGAACGCCACACCCGATTTCCCGTTGAGTATCACCCGAAGAGTTTCGAAAGGAAGTCGTAGCAACTTGTCGAACAATTCTTCCGTCCTCTAAGTAGCGCACGCGCCCGCTCGGATTCGTTCCTTGCCCATGACGGGACGCCGCGGCTACTTGCAACTGTTGCTTTAAGACGGTGGTGCTCAGTCGACGCTTACTCAGAGCGCTTACGGCATTGAAGAAAAGGGGAAGAAGTCATACCGCGCGAAGGGAAGTGTCGATTTGTGTCGAGGCGCCGAGATGCGCGATCGGTCTTCAGATCCTTTGAATCGTAGTGGACGTCGACCGTCTCAAGTGTTCGACGATGCGCGACCGAACGTGCCATTACAGCAGCAAGAGTAAAGATCGCGCATACCGACCAGACGTTGTCTGTCCTTGACATCGACGGGACATCCGATGTTGCATCTATTTCACCGGGTCGATACAAATCCGATCCCAGGGCTGTGGTGGTAACGACCGCCCACGCATCACTGGCGTTCTGAAGATCGAAGGTTGGGGTCGATTCCAATCATTCTGATGTACTGCCCACGCAGCCATCGTGATCGTTGTAGGAGCCGGACGACTCTCGTCCAGGAAGACGTAGTACATGATGCGTTAATGCTAACACGAGCTAGCACTCTCGTGCTTCTGAGGCCACGACCAAGCGCGTATGTGCCGTGCGCAGGGCTCCGACTATCAATAAACAGATCTTTGTGAATCTCATCCAGAGTTCTTTGCTAGTCCAGGCGAATGGTGTGAAACTCTTTGTGCCCCGGAACCTGGCCCGAGAATTCATTCTAGAAGGCTTCTACTTTTGTTAAGTCGTTGCCCGAGATGGCTGACCGATGTTTTCTGTAAACAACCGAGCTCTGAAGGCCGAAATCAGGAAACTTCTTCATTTGGCGGTCGGCGGGCTACCTCAAATGTATCATGACGATCACCGGATGTTCTGTTATCGGACAGAACTCCAAGGCGACATGCTTGTCAAAAGAGGGATTTCCAGAACGAATACCCTGATAACTTTGATTGGAATTCGAAAAACGGAACTCGCTGGCTTTCGGTCTCCTATGGAACTCGGTCCGGCGCTTGATGTGCTTGCAGCTTCAGTGGCAGATTTTGACAGCATTGGCGACATCGGTCTTTACCTGTGGCTGCGATCAATGGATGGTGCCGAAAACGTGTCTGGCAATCGTCAAATTGACATCGGATCAGCGCTTAACCGATATCCAGATGCACAACAAAATCGCACAATGGAGTTATCTTGGTTTTTGGCGGGATTGTCCGAGGCAGAACTCTCTTGCCCCGGGATTCCCGGATATTCTGACGTCGCTTCGAAGGCATTTTGTCTCATCAAAGCCAATCAAGAATCGTCGGGCCTTTTCCGTCACTCATCACCGGGAGGCTCGCTCTCAGGGCGTGTTCGTAGCCGGATCGCAAGTTTCGCTGACCAAATTTATCCGATTTACGCATTTTCCAGGTTCTCTGAAGCCTATGCTGTCAAGAGTGCTGGCGCTCACGCACTGACCTGCGCGCAAAAAATATGTGAGCTGCAGGGACCACTCGGCCAATGGTGGTGGCACTATGATGTTGTGAAAGGTGCGGTGATTGGCCGATATCCAGTTTATTCTGTGCACCAGGATGCCATGGCTCCCATGGGGCTATCTGCACTCAGCAGGATTTCAAAAATCGACTTTGCTCCGGCAATCTACAAGGGATTGAACTGGATATTCGGCCAGAACGAATTGAATCTAGATTTACGGGATGCCAAACGATCCGTAGTCTGGCGGAACCTTCATCAGTCGCCCTACAAACGATACTTGGAGGAAGCGGCGAGTTTCTTGCTAGGGCTTCGTCCGAAACTCGTCGAAAATAGTCCGCACGTTTTGTATGAGTGCCATCCCTATCATTTGGGCTGGCTGTTGTTCGCACTGGCCGACTACTGCTGAAAAAGGCCCAATCCGAACGATTGGGCTTTGCATGTTTCAGGCTGTTATGTTCTAATTCCGCCGCTGTCAGAAGATAAAGTTGCGGCTTGTCCCCCGGCCTCAAAATAGTCAACGAGAATTTCATGATGCCAAATCCGAGCGCCCCTCCTCTTAGTGTGATTATTTGTGTTCACAATGATTGGAAACCGTTAGAAAGCTGTCTGAAAAGTCTCTCGCGGCAGCGGCAGGCCCCAATCTTCGAAGTGGTGGTTGTCGACGACGGAAGTGCGGACTCACTGCCAGATGTGATAGCACGTTGGTCTTTCGAGTACCCGATACGCTTAATTAGACAAACTCATTCTGGGCTAGCCGTAGCTCGGAATACCGGAATGCAAAATGCTGCTGGAGCCGTGTTTCTATTTACAGACTGCGATTGCATCCTGCATGAAAAATGCCTTTGCGAGTTAGACCAAAGTCTTAATCAACACCCCAATGACAATTGTTTTCAGCTTTGGCTTTCGGGAGATTCGTCACATGTAGTGGGAAAAGTCGAAGACCTCCTCCTTTCAGTCATCAGGAGTTATTCATTATTGCGAGACGGGCACATTCGCTACCTAAATACTGCCGGTGCGGCACTCCGTCGGCGGAGGATCGCCAGAGATGCGCAAGTTTTTGATCCTCGCGCTCTTCGCGCGCAAGATACCCTACTCCTCGCTGATCTGATTCGCGCAGGGGAATTGCCCCGCCTCGTGATGCGTGCCGCTGTTGTCCATGACGTACGACTTTCGATCCCCAGATATATTTGGAAGGCATTTTGGACCGGATATGTAGAGGGAAAAACATATGGAATTATAAACTCACTGGGAATCTCCGTCCGGGCAACTTGGTTTGGGCGTCTTCGGATGCTGATTTCAATGGGGAGGGAATCCGTCTCGAACTCGTTCGGTCTTTGTCCGTTGCTCATCGCCGTTATACGTCAGGGACTTACTCATCTGGATCTGCCCTCTACGAATGGCGGAACCGGAAGTCCGTCAACATACAATTCCGCAGCGGGCTTGAAAGGACCGGGAGTTGAGATGCTCACCCACGACACCGTTCCTGCCAAAATCAACTTCCTCGGAGTGAACCTGCACGATGTCACGATGGAAGAGACATTAGATTTGATTGATGCGTTTGTCGAAGACAGGAAACTGCTTAGGATGTTTAGTGTCAATGTCGCGTGTTACGTCGATTCCCGCGAAGATTCTTTCATGCGATCGTTCTATGATCATTGCGAACTGTTAACTATCGATGGCATGGGTATCTATTATGCTGGCAAACTTTTGGGACTGTCGTTTCGTGAGACCGTACCAACATCATATTTGACTCTTGAGCTGCTGAAAATCGCAGCCCACAAGAAATACCGCATATATATTTTGGGCTCGAAGCCTGCTTATTTGGATCGGGCTCTCAAATACATCGAGGAACGATATCCTGGAGTTCATATCGTAGGTTCGTCTCATGGGTATTTTACGATTGAAGAGGAGCCGAGAATTGTCGAACGAATTGCGAGCTCGAATCCAGACATCCTATTGATTGGGATTTCGACGCCAATTAAGGAAAGGTTTGTCGCTCGTAACTGCAAATTATTGAACACTCCCGTACAAATAGGAGTAGGGGGAACAATCGATGTTTTGGCTGGCGTCACTCATTTGCCTCCCAAGTGGGTGCGCAGGGTCGGCCTTGAGTGGGTTAATCGGCTCAGGCAAGAGCCCCGGCGATTCTGGAAGAGATATCTACGTACGAATGCGATATTCGGAATGATTCTAATAAAAAGCCTGCTTTTGCCGAATCGTTAAGGTCTGATAAAAGCGTATGGAAACTTACGAAGAAGCCTATATTGGCAAATCTGTTCTTGTAACTGGTGCCGCAGGCGCGATTGGATCGAACCTTTGCAAAAGTCTAGTGCTTCTTGGGGCGCGAATTTTGGCCTTGGACGATCTCTCCGCATCCGCGAAATGGAATGTGCCTCCGGGGACGATTTTTGTTCGCGGCGATATTCTAGACAAATCGAAACTGTCGTTCATTTTTGGCGAGAATCCCACGATGGTCTTCCACTTGGCTGCGTTCTTTGCCAACCAGAACTCCGTTGAGCACCCCGAGAGAGATTTGATGGTGAATGGGATGGGAACGCTTCGCGTATTGGAATATGCTCAACGGTTCGGCGTAGAACGATTTATTTATGGCTCGACAAGCCCTCCCTATGATCGTACCGGAACAACTGCAAGCCTGCAGTTGCCGTGTTCTCGTCTAACTTCACCGTATCAAATCTCAAAAATGTTAGGAGAGAAGTATTGTACTTTTTTTTATGAGCATTACGGACTCAAGGTTGTCAAAACGAGATTTTTTAACTCCTTCGGGCCCGGTGAGATCCCCGGAAAATATCGGAACGTGATCCCGAACTTTATATATCTCGCCCTGAAAAGAACAGCCTCTGCCTATCACAGGCACAGGGGATGAAACGAGGGATTTTACTTACGTAGACGATATTGTGGAAGGTTTGCTGCGAAGCGGATTCCATGACGCGGCGATCGGGCAGGAACTCAGTCTTGCATCAGGTATAGAGACCAAAATTGGAGAATTGGCAGAACTCATAAACGATGCCGTCGGTAGTTCGGCTGGTATTCGTTACCAGCCAAGACGTCTCTGGGACCAACAAAATAGACGTCGGGGGTTTACAGATCATGCTAGAAAGACCATCGGTTATGAATCTCGAACCTCGCTTTCAAAAGGTCTGCACAATACGGTTCGTTGGTTCAGGGATAACTGGACAGACATCGAGGCCACAGCACGGTTCTAATGGAGGTCCCGTGGAATGAGCGTCCCCGCGAACGACTTAACTATTATTGAAAGCAAGAGAATTCTTCTAACCGGCGGTGCAGGATTTATTGGATCTCATCTGGCTGAAGCGTTAATGCGCCGTGGCGCAAAGCTCTCTATCGTAGATAACTTTGATTCTTATTATTCTCGATCTCGAAAGGAAAAAAATTTAAACGAGATCTGTGAAGTGGGAGAGCCGGAAGTATTTCCAGTTGATATTTGTGACGCAGCGCAATTACGACAAGTTTTCATCCGTGTGCGTCCGGAAGTTGTGATACACCTCGCCGCTTGCGTGGGGATTCAACCTTCAATCTTGAATCCACATCTATATGAAAAGGTGAATGTCGGAGGCACTATCAACCTTCTGGAACTCATGAGGGAATTCGAAGTTCGGAAGTTCATTTTTTCTTCCTCTAGCTCAATTTATGGTTCTTCCAATCTGTCGCCTTTTATTGAGAGCGATGTCTCTCTTCGGCCTATGTCGCCTTATGCTTCTACCAAATTGGCGGCCGAATTATGGGCCTCGAATTACGCCCGACTTTATGGAATTCCTACAGTTTGCCTTCGTTTCTTTTCGGTCTATGGCCCACGCCAGAGGCCGGACTTAGCGATTCATACATTTGTTGCCAGAATGACGAGGGGCATGCCTATACGACTATTTGGTGATGGTGAGTCCTCGCGGGACTATACTTACGTTGACGACGTTGTCGCCGGAATTCTGGCCGCTTTAAACTATAACGTTCTGCACGAGGCGGGAGGTACTTGGGACGTATTCAATCTCGGCAGTAGTCGGCCAGTTAAATTGATCGATTTGATTCATGTCATTGAGTTGGCGACAGGGATCGATGCCATAGTTGAGTTTCATCAAGCGAGTCTGGAGACATGCCGTTCACATGTGCAAATATTTCCAAAGCATCCGAGCGGCTGGGATTTTCTCCCCGAATACCGTTAGAGGAGGGCATCAAAGAATTCATTTCGTGGTTCCGCTCCCGGTCTCACTGTCGAAGCACTATTTCTCATGATTTTCTCTCGTCCAGCAGTCCGAAATCTAGAAACGACTCACGGTCAGCTTGAGAAGATTATTCGCTGGCCGCTGTTACTCCATCCATCGTGACGTCGGTTGGTAATCCAGAGGCCTATTTTCTTTGAGAGTCTGCGAGACGTTCCGGCTGCAGAGATTCTCGATCGAGGTAGCTTTGCATATGATCTGACGTTGTTTGCCGCATGACTTTGGTGGCCGCTTCTGTGTAGTTGCTGGCACAGCCGCATGGGTATTTTAAGTTCTGCCTGGACTCGGCCAACTTAAGGTAATCGATGGAAATCAACGGAATTAATAGACCTATCTTTGTCGTAGGTGCATCACGCTCCGGAACGGAGCTGATGAGATCAATTCTAAATCAGCACCCATCAGTTCGTATCAGCACCGAAACACATTACTTTGATGACCTGCGAGTCAAACTAAAGGGTCATGAACAGCGTGGCTTAACAGAGCAGGAAGCTTATCGATGCGAAGTCTATTTCAGAACAGCAATGCATCGCCGATATGGCCACCGCAGCGAACCGGCAAATTTATCGCTTTCACAACAAGCATTGCGCGGCACGGCCGCAATGATCGGAACTGGTGCCGACGCATTCTTCGAAGCGTTTTGTCGCCTCGATGCCCAACAGAACGGAGCAGATCGGTGGGGGGAAAAAACACCGCGTCACATTTTTTGCCTACCAGAAATCATGCGCGCCTATCCTGGAGCTCAGATAATCTGCATGGTTAGGGACCCAAGGGCGGTGATCGCGTCGTACCGTGATTGGAAACAATTCCGTGGCACTGACATGAAAAGGAACCGGAGCGCAAGGAGCCACTACAAGAAGAAGAGCGGCGCGTTCGGCGTTCTTATAATATCCTCATTGCATGTTTATTATGGTCTGGAAGCATCTGGGCGGCGTTGGAAGGAAAAAAGCGATTTACTTGCGAGCGCGTTTTCATTCAGCGCTACGAAGATCTAATTTCTGACCCGGAGTCAGCACTGAAGCTTTTGACTGCCTGGCTCTCGCTTGATCCCCATCCTGCGATGTTAGATGTCCCCCTAATAAATAGTTCTTTCGCATCCTTTGGATGCTCCGCTGGATTTTCGAGACAGTTCATTGATCGGTGGCGGACGAAGCTCAGCCAGCATGAGATTGCTGTCATCCAAACCAGTTGCGCACGCCCTATGAGTTATGGGCACTACGAGCTCGACCCCATCGGCACCCCCCTTGGCCCAATTCTATGGGAATACTTGAAGCTACCAAGCGCGATAATAAATGCTACCGTTGCCAATCGCTCTCGCATTGGTGCTCTGGCCCGTACCTTTACCGTATAATTCGATTTGTCATCGGTGGTCTAATTGAAGGAAAGGACCTCTTCCAAATCTGAATTCTGGGGACTCTTTCGAAACGCCGTTTGGATCTCTCCGTTGCGGGCGGAAAAGGTCGACGACCAACTGAAGGGTCCAATGTTTCGAATGAGCGCGGCTTTGCGTTACCATAAATGCCCTTGAAATAAATCCGTATGGCTACATCGTCCATGTCTCACCTCGACGCTCTGGAAGCCGAAAGCATCCATATCCTGCGAGAGGTTGTGGCGGAATCAGCAAGGCCCGCGATGTTGTACTCCGTCGGAAAAGACTCCTCGGTTATGTTGCGGCTAGCCCAAAAGGCATTCCATCCGGGAAGAATTCCCTTTCCTTTGCTGCACATCGATACTGGCTTCAAGTTTCGCGAGATGCTTGAGTTCCGTGACCGGACCTGCGTTGAACTCGGCTTACGATTAATTACATACACAAATGACGACGCGAAGAGAGAAGGTGCCAACCCTTTCCAATTGGGCACCAGCAAGTGCTGCGGCTGAAGACCAGAGCCCTGCTCGACGCACTCGTCATCAACAGTATTGACGCAGCCATTGGCGGTGCACGACGCGATGAGGAAAAATCACAGGCGAAGGAAAGAATTTGTTCGCTCCGTGATTCCCTAGGACAGTGGGAGCCCAAGGATCAACGTCCAGAATTATGGAACCTCTATAATGTTCGTGTTGAGACGGGCCAGAGCGTGCGTGTTTTCCCCCTGTCGAATTGGACGGAATTGGATGTTTGGGAATATATCAATCGTAACGATATCCCCGTGGTGTCTCTATATTTCGCCAAGGAACGCGAACTGGTGTTGCGGGGAGATTCTACTCATTCGCTTTAGATCACCCGCTCCAGCTCTTACCCGGAGAGAAGCCACAGCGTGTCATGTGCCGGATGAGGTCGCTTGGTTGTACTTATTGTACGGGGGCGATTCGTTCTTCGGCGGGCCACCATCCAGAAATACTGGAGGAACTGGAAGTTCTTTCGGCGTTCTGAGCGGGAAAACCGCGTAATCGACCACGACCAAGAAGGCTCGATGGAACTGAAAAAGCGGGAGGGGTATTTTTGAGTGCTGCGGGCGACAAGCAGGGGCATGCTTCGGTTTCTGACGGCCGGGAGCGTGGATGATGGCAAATCGACTCTGATTGGGCGCCTGCTCTACGAGTCCAACGGCATATACGACGATCAGCTTTCCTCGGTGCGGAAAGCCTCTTTGGCGAAAAACCTGGACCTTGATCTGTCACTACTTACTGACGGTCTACGAGCGGAACGCGAACAGGGCATCACAATCGACGTCGCGTATCGATATTTCTCCACTACGCGTAGGAAGTTCATCATCGCCGACGCTCCTGGTCATGAGCAGTACACTCGAAACATGGCCACAGGCGCCTCCACTGCCGAAGTGGCGCTAATTCTTGTGGATGCGAGGAAAGGTGATCTTGCCACAGACGCGCCGGCACACGCTAATTGCCTGGCTACTTGGAATCCGGCAAATGATTGTCGTCGTCAATAAGATGGATTTGGTTGACTTCGATGACGGAATTATTTCACTCCGTTTGTGATCAATTCAGAAAATTTGCCAACTCCCTCCGTGAAGCTCAATTCCGATACGTTCCGTTAAGTGCCTTAAGCGGAGAAAATGTTATTCGAAGCAATTGTCAGATATGTCGTGGTATCAGGGACCTGCTTTACTCGAACTTCTAGAAACAATTTCTGCGAAGCCAGAACGGAAAGAGGAACTTAGATTCCCAGTGCAATCTGTCATCCGACCGAATCAGGACTTTCGAGGGTATGCCGGCCAACTGGCTTCAGGTGTACTTAAGGCTGGGGCAGGAGATAGTTGCTTTGCCTTATGAGCAGCACACCACGGTGAAGGAAATACTTCTTCATACTCAAAATCTCCAGGAAGCAGTTCCATCCCAATCGATCGTGTTAACTACAACGGATCACATCGACTTGGGCCGCGGAGACATGATTGTGTGCCCTAAACAAGATGCCGACAGTCACGACAAGAATATCGGCTAATCTCATTTGGATGTCTCGGGCTCCGCTTCGCCGCGATGCACGCTATCTCCTCAAGCACACGACTAAGATAGTTTGTAGCAGGATCAACCGTCTGACACACAAAATCGATATTACTACAGTTGGAGAAACTTGAAGCCGATAGTCTTCAGTTCAATGAGATTGGCGAGGCCCAGATTGATCTACAGAACCCGATTTTTTGCGATCCCTATGAGCGCAACCGGGTCACTGGGAGCTTTATCCTCATTGATCCTTCGAACTAACGATACCGTTGCAGGTGGCATGATACTGCGGGCGGTTCCAGCTCTTGGCGCAGGAGGGATTGGACGATTTTGCCGCACGTTCCCGCATTGCCGGGCGGCAGGGCCTCACGGTTTGGTTTACGGGTCTTTGTGGCGCTGGAAAAACGACGATCTGCAGAGCCGTTGCCACAGAGCTTCTGGCCCACGGTCTGCAGGTTCAGGTAATCGACGGGGATGTAATCCGAAAGTACCTTTGCAAGGGTCTTGGATTCAGCAAGCAGGACAGAGATGAAAACATCCGCCGCATTGCTTTCTTGGCGCAATTGCTCACTCGCAACGGCACGATTGTTCTCGTTTCAGCAATTTCACCCTACAGGTGCGCGCGCGATGAAGCGCGACAAACGATTGGCGATTTTCTTCGAGGTCTACGTTAACACTTCGCTCGCCGTCTGTGAGCTGAGAGACCCTAAGGAATTATATAAGAAGGCCCGCGCGGGAAAGATTCGGGGGCTTGCTGGCGTCGACGATGCCTATGAACCGCCGTTTGCGGCTGAGATTGTTTTATCACTTAACATGAGAGTACACAGAGAGAGCTCGAGAAAGGTCGCTACAGCCGTCCTATCCTATCTTTCCTCGAAGGGTGCGAAAGACTGACGCCTCATTCTTTGGCATGTGAGCGGAGTTGCTGTGGACGCCTCAAGCGGGAAGCGGAACTCGACGATATCAGCGAGGAACTCTTGGCCACTGATAGTCGGGGCTTGGAAGCACGTTTTCAGGAAATCGAGAATTTCGTCAAGAAACGATTGCAGGAAATCGGTGCCCTGGTCGCCGCGGACGTACCTCGAGCAAAGGCGGAACTCTCAAAGCACTGTAGCGAGATCGTACTGACGCCGGAAGGCTCAACGTTTAGAATCGCCGGAGACTGGAACTTACTCGTGCCGGGGGGCCGGCATCGACGAATGAAGACTATTGTGGGATGAGAGTGATGTAGTCGAAGGTTAGTTGGTACGCGGAGCTAGCAGCGTTTTTGCCGGTAACGGTGAATTTGAACGGTTGCGATCCAGGGGAGAGAGCGACGTTGCCGAGGTTGAGCTCTTCCCACGTGTAACCCACGGAGGAGTACTCGTTAGCCGGAGAGCCGACGTTTACGCCGTTGACGGAGAGCTGCAGGATGCCACGGGAATTGGTGGCTTTGACTCCCACGCGGACGTTGTAGGTGGCGGCGGCGGGGACGTTGATGGGAACGGTAACGTTGTCGCCGACGGCGACAGCGTTGAACATGGTGCCAGCGCCGTCAGTGAAGCCGGACCAGTCTATTACTCCGTAGGAGGGGCCGGAGCTAGTGCCAGGAAGAGATTCGGTTTCGTAACGAATTGGCAGCTTAGCGCCGGAGATGGGAGTGCCCGTAAATGTCCAGGAGAGAATGTCCTGGGTGGCGGTGGAACCGCCGGTCGAAGCTGTGAAGCCGACGTAAGCGGTAGGACTCTCGATAATGTCGAGGAGGTTGACCGCGGCGGAAGTGGAGAAGGATTTGCCGGTAGTGGTGTCGGTGATGGTCCAGGAGAGCGTGGTGCCGTTATAGGTCATGGCGACATTGAGGATGTCTGCGCTGGAGAGGAGGACCCGGAAGAAGTCATGTCGATGGCGGGGATGGTGGGTGAGGCACCGTTGATGTACAGGCCGGTAGAGTCGGAGCCCTCGCCGTTGTTGTCGTAGATGTCAAACTTGACGGCCGCGCTGAGAGGTATGCCGGCGATGCCGCCGGGAACGCCGGCGCCATAGCCGAGCCCGCCGCCGGTTGTGCCGATCCATGTGGGGGAGGAGTCGCCCTGGATAACGAAGGTGAAGCCATCGCCGGTGGCGCTGGTGCGCTGGAAGGAGAAATTATTGGTGAAGGATTGAATGTTTACGGGTGTGGTGAAGAAGGCGGAGCGAGCTTCGGAGAGTGCCGCCGTCGGTGAGGCGGAGGCGGTTGGAGACGATGGAGGCGCCGCCATTCAGGGTGAGACCGGTGGAGGAAGTAAAGCCGCTTCCAAAATTAATGGAAGGCGAACCGGTGCTGATGGTGTAAGCCGCACTGCCAACAGCGCTGTTGTTGTAACCAGAAGCGGCGGCAATGGCTTGGATGGTTTCTGACGAGCCTACGGAGATAGCTGCGGAGTATTTGGTGGAGGAAGTGGTGGGGGTAGTGCCGTTGGTGGTGTAGTAGATGGCGGCACCGGAAGTGGTGTCGCTGATGGTTACGGATTGCGCGGAAGTATAGGTTCCGGCTGCTGGACTGAAGGTGGGAGTAGCTGCAGGAGAGGTTGTGCCGCTGCCGGGTGTGTAGGTCCAAGAAAGGATTTCCTGGATGGCGGTAGCGCCACCGGTGCCGCCGGTGAACCCGACGTAA
>CAWAEM010000004.1:0-946318 GCA_963780935.1 uncultured Acidobacteriota bacterium
GAGACGATAGCTTCGGGTTGCACAGTCAAGCGTCGTTCAACACCGGCGGTGTGGACACCGCTTAGTGTCAAAGCAGGCCGCGGTGGCCAGCGTAGTTTTCGTCGACGTCCAGACCATGCTCCTTGATTACCTCGGCAGCAGCAGCCAGTGCTGTTGCGATGGCAGGATAGCCAACGTATGGCAGGGCCTGGATGAGAACTTCCTCGATTTCTTTCAATGTGAGGCCGTTATTGATCCCGGCCCCCATGTGGATGGCGAATTCATGGGGCTGACGCATGGCAATCATGACGGATATCGAAACTAGGCTGCGGGAGCGCCTGTCCAGACCGGGACGAGTCCAGATATCCGCAAAGACCTGGTCGACCGCGTAGGCGGCGATCGGGGCACCGAAGGTGTTTGAGTCAGCGGAAGCGCTCAGTTTTGCGGCCGCCTGGTCGCCCATCATTTCGCGGACTACATTGATTCCGGCTTCTCTATTCGTCATGTTTGAGTCCTCTTGTAAAGCTCAAGTGACTTCTCCACCCCCAATACTACCCGAACGGCTTGAGGACATATAAGTACCGTAAAACGCGCCAGCAGTGAGCGATGTCCGCATGTCCCGATCTGGATCACTTCCGGTTAGCCATACGTCCGGAATGTGAACTGGGCTTGGGGTGCATGTACTCCAGCCCCTCTGCCCGCTCCTCGGCGCTCCACACACTTCAAGCCTTTGGGAATTCCGAAAAGCCCCCACGCAACAACGGCTTGCGGGGCGCCCTTGCGGTCGAGTGACCTCAACGGTCAGGGTCGCCCGCCCTTGCAAGGGAGAGAGGATTAAACGTCGTATAATCTCGTGCGCGCAACAGGTGAGCAGAACATATGAACGTACAAGAACAAATCAAGAAGTATATTACCGGCCAACCGGAGCCAAAACGCAGTGACATGCGAGAGTTGCATCGGCTCACACTTCAAGTGTCACCAGAATGCAAATTATGGTTTTTCGATGGCAAAGACAGCAAAAATCATACTGTCTCCAACCCTACGATTGGATATGGATTTCACACGATAAAATATGTCAGTGGAAAAAGTAGAGAGTTTTTTCAAATTGGTGTGAGCGGAAACAAAACCGGAATCTCTATCTACATTCTTGGACTCAAAGATAAGAAGTACTTAGCCAAAACGTATGGAAGAAAACTAGGCAAGGCGAGCGTGACCGGATATTGCATTCGGTTCAAAGTTCTAAAAGATGTAAACATCGATACGCTTGAAGCGGCAATACGATATGGGCTTGCAGCTCAGAATGAAAAAGGCAAGCTGACGAAATAAATCTACTGTTAAAGGCAAGCAGTTATCGCTGTAAAGGCGCTCCAGTATACGACCCCTACCGCCCTGAACCGCGCGACAAAGCCATTCTCTATAAAACGGTTCTTCCGCAATAGTCGAGCGGCTCTCTGTCAGCGCTCCTTGCCTTTCTCTGTTTGCCGTTGTCCACTGCGGAAGCATCACGGGCAACTTTGACGTACCGCGATTACGTAAGGGTTGCCCGTGATACGCCCCAAATAGAGTTGTGGCTCACTATGAGTATAATCAACAGCTATCATTGTTGAGGACCGCATGAGGATTGGTTCTATCGTCATACACTGCCACGAATTTGACCGCATGGTTGCGTTCTGGCAAAACGTCCTCCATTACGTTCCAAGACGACCGGCCAAAGATGGATGGGTGGTTTTGCGCGACCCTGAGGGAAAGGGGCCGAACTTATCGTTTCAGGCGAGAGAGACACGCGCAGCACGACGTAGTTGGCTTCATCTAGACCTTTACACGGATAGGCCGGACGAAGAAGTGAACCGATTGATGCAGCTTGGGGCGCGCCGCTATCCATGGAGGTATCGCCCAGGTTCCGACTTCGTGGTCTTAGAGGATCCCGACGGGAATCTCTTCTGTGTTGTACTACGGCTCCCTCAAGGCCAATAAAGCTGATCCCTCAACGACATATAGTCCAGGCAACCGCCACGTAACTGTCCCTGGAATGCTCGATCGAGAACATCTCTATCTCCTGTTTCCACGACCTTGCACCAAGGATTATCGGATTATCCAACAATTTCCTACTGCTGGGCTGAAATAGGGCTTAGCAGCCAGTCTATCTTCCAGAAGAGGCATTTCGGGGCAAAGACAACACATTCAGGGAGTATCGTCGGCAACCGTGACCTCGGAATTATTTCAAGGTTCCTCGTTAGCACTAGCGTCATCCGGCCACGTTGCGAAGTGCTCGATTCAGATCGGTCCAAAGGTCCTCGACGGCCTCGATACCCACGCTCAGCCGCAGCAGCGCCGGGGCAGGTGCTCCTGCCCAGGAATGCTGGCCGCCGTTCGATCGTGGACTCGACCGCGCCCAGGCTGGTGGCGTGTTGGATGAGCTGCAGTCCGACGCACACGGCGTCGGCGGCGGAGGCCCCGCCACGCACGTCGAACGAGATAATCGTGCCGAAGCCCTTGCGCAGTGCGACGCGACGACACTGGCCGAGCGCCTCGCGCGACAGTCATCGCCGAGGAATCGCCCGAGATGGTTACTGAATGTTTAGCGGAATCCGCTGAATAGGACGACATCCGTATCGTTGTAGCGAGCGCGGGTGAGTGCGAACTTCTTTCCGTCTCTGGACCAGGCATAGGCCGGAACATACACGGCTTCGGAATTGAAATGAGTCAATTGCACGGGAGCGCCGCCTGACAACAACACCATATACACATTTTGCGTGTCACCGGTTGTGTTGTGCACAAAGCTGAAGGCTTTGCCATCAGGTGTCCAGCGCAGAACGTGCCAGTCGTCAAACGGCGCGATCATCACGATCTGTTGTTCAATCGCGCCGTCTTCCAGTCTCTGCACAACGATCTTCGCTCTTGTACTGGCTCCTTGTCCCTCCGTTTTCCCGTAAGCGATCCGTTTGCCATCCGGAGAAACCACTGCAGTAAAACTGGTTCCTCGAGCCAATTCGGCGGGAGTCCCTCCACCGGTTGGCATTTTATAAATGTGCCCGATTCCATCGCCGGATGCGTCCTCCGTGTATACCAGCCATTTGCCGTCAGGCGTGCAATCACCCTTCTCCACATCAATCCCAAAGGTAAGCCGCTTCAACTCGCCGCTGACTGTATTCAGGAGCCACAGATTCGGCTTATTGTCCTCAAGAACCCTTCCCACCACAACCAGGTCTCCCGCACCGCAGGGCACGGCACTGAACAGCAGACTGTCGTTCTCTACAAGGCGAATCCGGTTGCTCCCATCCGCAGCGGTCTCGTCAATGTGCCAGCTCATATCCTTTTGCAAGAGCTTGCCGGTCGCAGTCCACGACAAGTCGAATCCAGTCGCCTGCTGGGTCGAGACTGGCGTCAATTTCCAGTCGATCTTGTCGTTCAGCACAGCGGGCGAGTCGCTCGCGAAAACGGTCGCGGCCTGGCGCTGCTCGGTCGTAATGAACGACTGCCCGTCTCCCGTTACGCTAAGCGAGAGATAGTTGCTCAGGTCGTTGGTGACCCGGATTGCGTCGCCCGCCGGATAAGGCTGAAACCAGATCTGGCTTCGCAATCCAGCTCCTTTTTCCGCGCCCACATACAGTAAGCCAGATCCATTCGGCAGCCACACTACCGACGTAACCAGCGAGGATCGGGCAAACTTCTTCACCAGCTTGCCCTGCGGCGTGTATACCAAAATCGATGTGATCTGCCCCTTCCCCACATCGAAAGCGCCGACCGCAATCAGATTGCCCTTGGACCATGATGGATCCGTGAACAACCCCTTCCCCTTGCCCCGACTTTCCTGAACGACGACTCGCTCACCGCTTCCGTCGGCGTTTGCGATCAGAATCTGGTCTTGGCCGGTCTCCTGAAGGGAGCGGCGGTATACGATCTGCTTTCCGTCCGGCGAAAATGCCGCTGCGCTAGCCACGTCACTCACAACTTGCCGAGGTGTCCCGCCCAGAGACGGCACGCTGTATAGATTGACGTTATTCGGGTTGGCAGGATCGCGGTGCGGGTAGTACAGATAATTCCCGTCGGGCGTGAACGCCGCTCCCGAACCGAAGAAACCCGGCTGGGGCGGTACCACGGTCACCTCACTGCCGGTGGCCACCTGTTTCACCCGCAGACTTCGTTCGCCTTCCCTCCGGCCGTATGCCACTAACCTTCCGTCAGGCGAAATGGTCGCAAAATTCGTGACTTCTCCATGGTCGGTGAGTGGCCGAATGATAAGACTGCGCGCATCGAATGCCGGAGTAGGGTGGTTTACCAGTTTGTACACGCCAAAGCCAGTCGCAGCGACCAGCGCCATCACCAGAACGGCAGCGCCGATCAGTGCTCCTCTGTGTCGCCGGACTTCAGCGAGTACAGCACTCGATGATGACGGCGTGGAAGTCGGCGCAGCTATATCAACCTGGGACGCAGAGGCTCCCCCCACCACGGAACTTGAAGCTGAAGTTTCTGCTGCGATCCTCCCCGATTCCGTCTCCCGCCTCAGCCGCTTCAGATCGGCGCGAATCTCTGATGCGTGCTGATAACGCAAGTCGCGGTCCTTCTCCAAAGCCTTGTTGATAATGTCTTCCAGCTTGGGCGGAAGATCCGGGTTCAATCGCAGGGGAGACAGCGGAGCGCGGTTCATGATCCCGTCGAAGATCACACCGGTACTCTCACCGCGGAAGGGCAATGCCCCCGTCGCCATTTCATAAAGGACGGCGCCGAACGAGAACAGATCTGTGCGTGCGTCCAACTCCTTGACGCGGACTTGCTCGGGCGACATGTAGGAGATTGTCCCCACCGCCGTTCCCGGGCTGGTCAGATGCGAATCCTCCCGCGTTGCCGTCAGTGTATTGGCCACGGCTATCTGGCTGGAAGAACTGGCCGGGCTCGTAACTTTGGCCAGACCGAAGTCCAAAATCTTGGCGTGTCCGCGCTTGGTGACGAAGATGTTGGGAGGTTTGATGTCGCGGTGGACGATGCCCTGGCAGTGGGCCGCGTCGAGCGCATCGGCAATCTCAACGGCCAGCGATAGAATCAGCTCTGTCTCCATCGGACGGCCCGCAATCCGGTGCTTGAGCGTGATGCCGTCGAGGAACTCCATCGCGATAAAGCTTTGTCCGTGCTGGTCGTCAATTTCGTAGATCGTACATATGTTGGGATGATTCAGCGCGGAAGCAGCCTTGGCTTCACGTTCGAAGCGGCTAAGGGCTTGCGGGTCTTTGGCGACCTCGTCAGGAAGGAACTTGAGAGCCACGAAGCGGCCGAGTTTCACATCTTCGGCTTTATACACGACACCCATCCCACCGCCGCCGAGTTTCTCGACGATGTGGTAGTGCGAGATGGTTTGGCCGACCATTAAGGGATGTATGGCTTTCGCGTCGCTTCATCTTACGGATGCGGCATTTGCCCGTCAACGAACAAGGGGGTTCCGCTCCGAGCGTGCCGCGCCGCCTCACCACTCGAGCCAGACGATTACTCCCGAGTCGTCGGCCACACGGAAGGTATCCCGAAAACGGGGTTCGAGGAGATCGGGCCGCAACCCCACGCACCACTGAGGCGATTTCATCACGAAATATCGAGCCCGTATCGGACGTATTACCGGCAGCGGACTGGGGGCACTCCATGGTCGCGTCCGAGTTTGAATACCGTCATCGTTTCTGGATGATTGTGCTCGTCTATGTAGCGGCATACGCGTTGTACAACATCAATCATCTCAATATCCTTTACGCCGTAGTTCCCTGGAATCAGGGCGTCCTTCCGAAGGACACGCTCGTGCGCTTCTTATACGCCGCAGCGGCCCTGCTGGCGGCAGCAGGCGCGATTCTCCTAACCTGGTCGACAGCTTACCGGCCTTCCAGCACGATTAAAGATCACACCGCCTTCTCCATCGCAGGGCCGTACCGCTTTGTCAGAAACCCACAGTACCTATCCTATTTTTTCCTAATACTTGCATTGGGCACGTTTCAGAGCGTCCTCGGCTTTCCGATCATGCTACTTGCCGAGGCAATTTTGCTGCTTCGTCTTGTCGGGCGCGAAGAACTCCGCCTCGAACAGGAGTACGGCGAGCGTTTTCGCGCATACGCGCAGCGCGTTCCGGGCTTTCTTCCCTCGCTTCGTGCGCGGTTCGAAGACGAAAGCCAGTTACCGCAATGGCGCGAAGCTATCTGGGAGCAGGCCTTTCAATGGGGTTTCGTCGCCACGCTGCTTGCCTTCGCATTCACCTTGAGCGATCCAATTGGTTATGCCTTCGCAGTTGCCACGCTATCGTTTGTCGTTCTGCAAAAGCTGGCGCACCCGATCTGGAGTCACTTGCGTCGCACCTGACCGCTGAAGTCAGCTTCTTAGCCGCAATTCGACGTGGCTTCTCTCGTGAATGAGAAATAGCGTCGAGTGGCCGCAGGAAGCGATACTCGGAGAAGAACTGCTCGCGACGGTTACACCTTGGGCGGATTGTCGGCAAACCTAACCTTGGGATTATTTCAGGGCACCCGTCAACCGGGAGAAATCGCGATCACTTCCCGTATGTCCGCTCGTCAGGCGTTGACACTCGCTCGCGGATTTGTCGATGTTACCCGCCCTCATCGCGAGGTATCCTTTCGCCGTCGCCGCTGCTCGCTCTCATTGATGATTTCGCGCAAATCCATAACCGGCCGTATCTCAATCGGTCCAAGGCCATACTTAAAGCCTGGTTGCTGTGAGACAAGCTGAACGGCATGATTGAGGTCTCGCGCCTCAAGGATTTGAATACCGCCAAGCTGTTCCTTGGTTTCCGCATAGGGCCCGTCGGTCGTCGCGACTTTGCCGTTTTTCCAATACAGGGTCAGCGCGGTCTCCGGCGGCTGAAGAGGTACCTCGGCGACAAGATGTCCGTTGGCGCGCAGATGGTCGTTGTACTCAAAGCATTCGTCGAACGTTGACTGTCGCTCGTCCTCGGTCATCCCTTCGAATTTTCCTGGCTCGAGGTATCCCAAACAGATGTATTTCATTGTTCTTCTCCTCGCAGTGGGAGGTAGCAGCACAACGTTGCGCGCTGGATCGTTCATCCTATAGTCGTTGCACACGGGGAAAATCGACAGCATAGACAAAATATTTGTCTTTCAATTCCTCGAGCCGCCTCGCAAGAAACCGGCGCTCCAGTTCCTGTCGCGCCGGGGGCGAGCGCCTTCTCATACGGAAGGGCGCTTCCGGAATCCGTCCCAATCTACGACACAAATCCGCACGGAAAAACTGGGGAAAGGCCGGATCTTCACCGATCTCCGTTCGTCGAAAAACTGAATTGCCCTGCGGTGGCAAAACCTGGCAATGCGGGCGGAGGGCAGGGGGCCTGGAGCGGCCTTGGGCTTCACGAATCAGGGATTTCTATTCACTCTTTGGACGGCTCCCAAAGCTCGATCGGATTGCCATCTGGATCTTTAAGCCACGCAAACGTCCCCATTGGGGGATATTCCTGGGTCTTTTCGATCACCACGCCTTTACTCTTGAGGTGGCTGAGGACTTCGCCCATGTTCTTCACTGTGTAATTAATCTTACCGGTGCGCGGCTTATCCTTGATGTCCTGATCCGCGGGCATGATTGCCCACGCGATCGTTCGCTTGATCTCCGGGTTCGCAAGATCCCTATATTCAAACGATGCGTAGATTGAACTGCACTCAGCATCCTCGCCCTCAGGAACTATTCCGAGGCAATCGCGATACCAAGCTGCCAACCTCTTTGTATCGTTAGAAAACAGGAAAGCGCCGCCAATTCCGTCGATCATAAGTTCCTCCCGTAAGCAGTGACTCGTTTATTGTCCTTGATTTCGATCATTCCAGATTTTCGGCTAGCAGAGTTCAAACTCCTTGTCTCGGCCAGTTTCCGAACCGGCAGGCATAGTTCCAATTCAAAATGCGACCAATCTGTTGCGTTTTCTTTGTCTAAGAAAATCTCCAGCGCGGGGGCATGCTGGGGCTCGTGGACACTATTGATAAGCCAATCTCTGTAAAGGTAGTCCCAAGCCGTCGCTACCTTGTGTATATCGCCGGAAACCTTTATGACGGCGTACCGCATGGCTGGCATTTTCAATTTCGACATTCCTTCCATGCACTCGAAAGGAAAAGCCGACGCAAGACAGACCTCATATCGATAAAGATGCTTTGGCGTTACGTGTGGATCGTCCGCCGACATTCCGAAAAGAATTCCTTGCGAAAAAATATCCTGAGATTTGGCCCATTCGACCACTGTCTTGAGGGCGGCAAGTACCCTGTCCAGTTCGAAGGCATTCGTAACCCGGATATAGGCGACTTGCCTCTCGGGAATGTCGATCAATCTCACTGGAAAAGCAGCCCTCTTTTCCTCCGCGCTCATAGGGAGACCATATTCCGATTTCGGGAAGAGTTCTTTGCAAATCTTGCTCTTTTTGATCTCGCCGCTTTTTCGAAACTGACTTGGCGAAGTGTCATAGCCGGATCGGAAGGCACGTGAAAACGTGGCCGATGACGAAAAACCGCAATCCAAGGCGATGGCGGTCAGGCTTTGGTCGGAATAACGAAGAAGACGAGCGGCCTTTTCAAGACGAAGCCGATTCGTAAAATTACTTAGGGTTTCGCCGGAAACCGCTCCAAAAATCCGATGGAAGTGAAATTCCGAAAAGCAAGCAACATGAGCAAGCTCACCCAGCTTCACTGGGCGATGCAGATTCTCGCGAAGATAATCGATGACCCGATCAATTCTTCGAGAATATTCGCTGCTGCCCCTCGTCTTTGCATTTGGCACGGACGCCACTGACATTGTTTTATAGAAATACCACAATTGGCCCGATGCGGTCAGCATCCAAAATTGTGGCTGCCATTCATCGTCAAGCGTCTCGGAAGAGCTGGCGAATCGATCGCGGAGCTGAACGACCGTCAATGACCGCGAACTCATCTGAACCTTCTCTGAATTGATCTCTGCCAGAAATACAGTCACCGCACAGCGGGCGGCAGCTTCGTCCGCATTGGACGCAGACGGGTGGTCACGACGCGGTTTGGGTCGAAAAAATGTTAGCACCGCTAAGACGTTTGCTCGCGGCGGACGCAGCGTTGGGGACGACCAAGCATCTTCGGTCACGACTCCGGCACTTTGCTGTGGGCGCGCACACTCAGTCTGCGGGTCATCTGCTAGATCTCGATCTTCGAGAAGCGCCACGCGCCGAGACCAAGCAGCCCCACAGCGACGGCCGCAAGCACCACGGCATCCACAATCGCGCCAAAGTGCGACGCGCCAATGAGCGCAGCGCGCAATCCATCCACTCCATACGAGAGCGGATCGAGTCTCGTCACAATCGACAGCGCCTTCGGCAAATTGTTCAACGGAAACAGCGCTCCTGACAAAAAGAAAATCGGCAACACCAGAAAATTCATGATTAGCTGGAATCCCTGCATGTCCTGCAAACTCGAACCGATGGACGTACCCAACGCTGCAAACACGATCGCGATCAACGCCATAAACGCAAATCCAAGCGGTATCCCGATCAAGCTCACGGGGCGGAATCCCGCAATCAGGCACACCACCACGATCAGCGTGCCTTGCAGCATCGCCACCGTCGCGCCGCCCAGCGTTCGTCCGATCATCACGTAAATCCGCGGCACCGGCGCCACCAGCGTCTCTTTCAAAAATCCGAATTGCCGGTCCCACAGGAGCGCAATGCCGGAAAACACCGAGGTGAACAGCACCGCCATTCCTACAATTCCCGGCGCCATAAATTGCAAGTAGCTCCCACCGCCGGCTTTCTGATACACGGGCCCAAGCCCGAAACCCAGCACCAGTAAATACAAAAGCGGCTGGCCGAGCGACGCGATAATTTGCACTCTCGACCGGCTGTACTTTTTTACTTCGCGCAGCCACAAAATATAAATCGCGTTCATCGACGGCCTCCCCCGCGAAACATCTGCGCCACTTGCCGCAACTGATCTTTCGATGTCGCGGACTCGTCGCGAATCGTTGAGCCGGTCAGCGCCAGAAAGGCCTCTTCGAGCGATGTTGCATTCGTTCTTTGTTTCAATTCGTCGGCGGTTCCGATCGCGACGATCTTGCCGTGATCGATCACCGCAATCCGGTCGGCCACGCGTTCGGCTTCGTCCATGTAATGCGTCGTGAGGAACACCGTCACATGGTCCGCTTCATTCTGCCGCCTCACATGCGTCCACAACTGGTTGCGGCTTTGCGGATCGAGACCCAGCGTCGGCTCGTCCAAAAATAAAATCTTTGGCGTGTGCAAGAAGCCGCGCGCAATTTCCAGCCGCCGCCGCATTCCTCCGGAAAATGTCTTTACCAGCGCGTCTTTCCGCTCCCAAAGTTCGAAGAGCTTCAGCAGGGTTTCCGCGCGCTCGCGCCGCACCTTCCCCGGCACGTGATAGAGCACACCGTGCAGATCCATGTTCTCCCAGGCCGTCAAATCCTGGTCCAGGCTCGGATCCTGAAACACGATTCCAAAGCTCTGCCGAACTTCGTTCTCGTGCGTCGTGGGATTGCGGCCGTCCACCTCAACCATTCCGCTCGTGGCCTTCAGCAACGTCGTGAGTATCTTGATTGTTGTCGTTTTACCCGCGCCGTTCGGTCCGAGGAATGCAAAAATCTCCCCCTTGGGCACCTCAAACGAAATATTGTCCACCGCGGTAAAGTCCCCGAACTTCTTCACCAAGCCATCCACTCGAATCATTGCTCCCACGCCCGCCTCCCCGCCCCTGATTTCTTCGATTCAGCATACTGAACGGTTTGTTTCGGTTCGTCTCTACCCGCCCAGGCGCTGGCACCTGCCACGACGCTTCGTCCGGCGCACTCCAGGCATGCGCACTTCTCCCGGACTGTTCACCGCGCGGACGGGCGTTCTTTCGTCAGGAAAGTCGCGTCCAGCGGAGCCACCAACCGAGCATTCAACTGAAAAATATTGAGCCAAATTTCCTCCTCGGCGTCCAGCATTTCGTGCATCGCGCCGCGAAATAAAGCCGGCAGGGGATCCGAACGCAGCGTGTTATGCTGGCTCTTGGGAAGGCGGTTTACCTCCGTTTTTCTTCTTTCTTTCAGTCCCCACAAGACACCCAGAAAATCCTACGTGCTTTGATTTATGCGTTTCGGCTCTGGCGTCTTCCATCCTGCCTAGGAGTGATTCATTACAGCTAGGTTGTACACATTTGCGCGGACCAGCCCGTGACACCCTCACCTTTCGCTGGTGGTCAAGCGGGGCCATACACTGCGATTTGACCGTTTCTGGCGAACCTCGGTGGACCAGCCGCCTGAAAACCCACCCCGACCATGAATTGCTGATCCTGACGATGGCGATTTTCACAACGGCACTACGTCTTCGGAGCGTGGATTTTCGGGTGCCTTCCCATCCTTCGGCCGACACCGCGTGGATTCTTCTGCTGCAGCGGGTTTATGGTGACCCCACCGACTCCGGGGGGCAACCAATAAGGCCCATTCAGGCCTGCGCCTGCTCATGCCGCCCGAGTTTGACAATGTTCCGGGCCGATCGCAGGGTGGCCGGAAGTAAACTTCCCAATTGCGGACCGGATTGGCTGTTTCAGCAAGTTCGCCGGGAGAAGAACTCATTCATTTCTTGGCAGAACCCGGGTCGTCTGGCCCGACGAAATTCACTACAAAAGGCGCAATTCCGTTCACCTGCACGACGCCGTCACCCTTGCACTGAGCATAGTGCCGCATTTGCGCAGGCGCCGACGCGAAGCCTCCGACGGGAACTTCTTTCAACGTGGCGTCATCCCACTTCGCGCCCATTCCCAGCAGAAACGTGCCTTTAATCACCGTCACATTTTCCGCCGTCGGATGCCAGTGCGGGGCAATCTTTGTCCCGTCCGTGCAGGAAAGACGAAGCGTGTACGAACGCCCAGCCGTCATCGGGTCGCCCTGCAGGACGGCAATCTTTATCGTTCCACCCATCTCGACCGACGGCGTCCCTACAAGCGCTGCCGCGGGAATGTCCATCCATTGCTCCGAGCCCGGCATCACCAGCGCGCCGCGAGCCGCGCCCCCACTGTTTTTTTCAACAGCCTTATGCTTCGCGGGGGGCGTCTGCCCCATTCCCGCAGCTGCCAGCAGCAAGCACACAGGCAGCCCACCAATTCGCTCTTTCGTCATGGCTTCATTTCCTCTGTACTTCAAGTTCTGACGTTGTATTTTGTAACCGCACTTCGGGGTACTTCGCTGGGCGGAGATTAGCACTAACTACGTACGACCTTCAATTCCAGGCGCCGACGCAAGAGAGCACGGCCAGGGCAAGTAGAAAGTAATCCCAAGATAAGGTTAGCCGACGAATCGAAAGGGATCTCCCCGCGCGGCGATACGTTTGTTCGCATCAAAGGGATGTTGGTGGGTTGTGCCTTTTCATGTGCGAACTCGAATCCCCAGGAATTCCGCCGGATTCTCGACCAGAAAAAGCAGTGCGAACGTCTCTCACCCAGCGAAAGCGTATGAGTTGTCCCAGTTGTTTGCGAAGTTAAGCCAGCATAGACTAGCAACGGTTTTGCGAGGTCGACCTTGCTCCCCACTGGTAAGTTTCCTCGATACGCCCTCGTGGTGGTGGTCGCCCTGACCGCCATGATGGTCGTAGTCATCTTAGGAGTTCGCCCGCCGGCAACACGCTTGCTGTATGGGGATGTGGTGCAAACGGCGATCGTGCTGTGGGCCTCCTATTGCGCGAGCCACGTCGCGTTGCGTTCGGCCGGTTACCTGCGCCAACTGTGGATGCTCTTCGCACTAGCGCTGCTGATCGCCGCGGCCGCACAAGGGTTGGAAACGTACTATCAAAATATCTCGCACCGACCGATGGCAGCGCCTTGGCCGTCCGACATTCTGTTCATTTTGTGGGTAGCGCCGCTGGTGATGATGTTCTTGCCTAGACCGGCCGGTGAAGCCCGCGGGATCGACTGGCCGCAGGTTTTGGATTTTGTACAGGTGGTCGTGGTCGGGCTCACTGCGTATCTTTATTTTTTCTATATTCCGTCTCGATGGGCAAGCGAAGGCGCGCAGTTGGTCCCGAAAATTCTCCAGGTGCAAACCGTGCGGGACGCCGCGCTGGGCGTCGGATTTGCTATTTTGGCTGCCCGAGCCGCAGAGCCGTCACTGCGCGCGTTCTATAGCCGATTGTCTTTTTTATGCATCTTGGCGAGCACTTTTGAGTTAGCTTTTTTTTTCCCTTCGCGCCCTGTTTCGGGACAATCCGGCTGGAACGACCTCGGATATTCCGCGCCGTATATTTTTGCAACGGTAGCGGCAGCCACCTGGACGCGCGAAGCTGAACGGGTTCCTGCAACGATAACGCGGAGGCCGCGCTCGACCGCGCTTACTCATCTGTTACCAGCCGGTATACCTCTTTTGGTTCTTTTTATGGGCCGGCAAATAGCTGCCGAGGAAGTTACGATCGCATGGTGGGCTGTGGCCACGTCGGTTATCGTTTTTGCGACGCGCTTGATTCTGACCAATGAAAAGCAGCGGCGCCTCTCGGAAGAACTTCTCCGAACAGAAAAAAATCTTCTGCGATCAGAAAACATGTTTTCTACGGCCTTCCGTCTCAGTCCCGACCCGGTGGGCATAAGCCTGGTGCCGGAAGGGCGTTTCGTGGAAGTGAATGACAGTTTTAGCCGCTTTACGGGCTATTCACGCGAAGAAACGCTGGGAAAAACCGGGGCAGAATTGAATCTCTGGGTGGACCTTGATCACCGCAACAGAGTGCTGACGAGGCTGCGGGAAAACGGAGAAGTTCGCGAAGAAGAATTTAAATGCCGAACGAAGTCCGGGGATATTCGAATTGGCCAGTTTTCGGGGGCGTTGATTGAACTGCACGGTCGACTCCATTCTTTGGTAGTCATTCGGGACGTTTCTGCCAGGCGCCAGGCTGAAGACGCACTGCGCGCCAGCGAGGAACGATTTCGGACCGTGGTGCAAAGTTTACACGTCGGCATTGTGCTGATGGGTCCGGAAGCGGACATTTTATTTGCGAATCAAGCAGCATCGCAGATGTTCAACATGCAGGTCGAGGAGGCGCTCGGCAAGAATTCGTCGGAACTTGGCTTGACCGCTCTTTATGAAGACGGAACAGAAATGCCCTTTGCGATGCGCCCGTCGTCGCGAGCTTTGGAGACCGGGAAGCCCATCCGCAACGAGGTGATGGGCTGGCGGCGAGGAGCCACAGACGAAATCCTGTGGATTCTTGGAGAAGTCATACCGCTGTTTGAGGGAGACGGCCGACTTTACATGCTGGTCTCATCGTTTAGTGACATTACCAAGCGCAAGCAAACGGAAGAGGCGCTACACGAGTTATCAACACGATTATTGCAACTGCAGGATGAAGAACGGCGGCGCATGGGCCGGGAACTGCACGATAGCCTGGCGCAGAGCGTCCTGGCGGTGAACTTGAATCTGGCCCAGATCGCCCGCGCTACGACACCCCTCGACGAAAGGGCGCAACGGGCGATGTTTGAGGCGCGTCGTGTGCTTCAAGAAATGTCGAAAGAAATCCGCACGCTCTCGTATCTATTGCATCCGCCCGTGCTGGATGAGTTAGGGTTGGCGTCGGCGATCGAGGAATACGCCGGTGGATTTAGCGAGAGGAGCGGGATCCATTTGGAAGTAGACCTTCAGCCGGGTTTTGGAAGGCTGAGCCAAGAGGCGGAGACGGCGCTCTTCCGGATCGTGCAGGAAAGCCTGTCGAATATCCAGCGGCATTCCGGCAGTGCGACGGCCAAGATTCGCTTACGCGTTGATGATCAGGGCGTCGAACTCATCGTGAGCGATAGTGGCCGGGGGATGGACCGGAAGACCATCGAACGCAGCAGGAGCACACGGACTCGCTTGGGCGTCGGCATCCTCGGGATGCGCGAACGTATGGCACAACTTGGAGGAAAACTCGAGGTGGAGTCTGACGCGTCGGGGACAAGGGTGCGGGCCGCCGTACCGCTGAAAATTGAGGTCACTCATGCGCCTTCGCATCCTTGTAGCGGATGACCATCACGTGGTGCGCACCGGGCTCCGAAGCCTCTTGGAGACCGAGAAGGGGTGGGAAGTGTGCGCAGAGGCCGCCAATGGACGCGAAGCCGTGCAAAAGGCGGAGGAACTGACGCCGGATGTGGCCGTGCTCGACATTGGGATGCCGCTGCTCGGCGGCGTGGAGGCTACGCGGCAAATCCGCAAAGTATCTCCAAAAACCGAAGTGCTGATCTTGACGATGCATGATTCCGAAGTGCTGATTCGGGAGGTTCTCGAAGCAGGAGCACGAGGATATATCTTAAAAGACGACGCCGATCGGAACTTGATCGCTGCCGTCGATGCCCTGCGGCGGCACGAACCCTACCTATCGTCGCGGATTTCTGGACTCTTTGCCAAGTCCGTTGGATCGCTCGGCGAAGATTCGCCGCCCGATCGAAGGCGGCTGACGCCACGTGAGCGCGAAATCCTGCAGCTTCTGGCGGAGGGAAAGAGCAACAAGGAAATTGCCAGTCTTTTAGGCATCAGCGTGAAAACGGCGGAGACGCATCGCGCCAACATCATGCTCAAGCTCGACTTTCATTCCGTCACCGAACTTGTCCGTTACGCTGTTCGCAATAAAATCATTCAGGGCTAGCGGCCACCTGCCTCGGTCTACAACTAATCCCTTAGGGAATCAGCCGAATTTCATTTCATTGCCATGCACTGCACACTACGTGCAGATTTTGAGCCGTAACATTCCGCAGGAGCATGCGATGGACCTCAGCAATCGCCCTATTAAAGTCGTGGTCGCCGATGATTCGCCGACCGCTCTACGATCGGTCTGCAGATACCTCGAATTCGAGGGTCAGTTCGAAGTCGTGGGCACGGCCACCAACGGAGAGGATCTTTTGCGCAAGACGAAAGATTCTCATCCCGACCTGGTGCTCACGGATTTGAGTATGCCCCGGGTCAGTGGGCTCGAAGCGACGATGGAGCTTCGAAAGCTATTTCCCGAGTTGCAAATCCTGATTTTCACGGAATTGAACGGTTATTCGCTGCGGGAGGAGTGCCTGCGGTGCGGCGCCAATGGGTTTGTCGAGAAGAGCGCAATGCCTGAAAAACTGATGGACGAGGTTTTAAGGTTATTTCCGAAAAATCCGTAGAGCGTGAGGGCGTGCTCCGGCCGTCCACATCGCGAAGTAGTCAAATGACCTGCAAAGGGAAAGCAGAACGAAATCATGGCGTCACCTTTTTATCGAATCTTGCTCGTCGAGGATGAACCCTCCATTAACCAAACCATTTGGGAAATGCTAAAGGACAGCCAGGACTGTAAATTTCAAATGGTGCGGGCCGAATCTGTCGAGGCCGGGTTGCCAAAACTGGCGTCGGAGATTGATGTGTTGCTTCTGAACATTAACGGTCCCGAGGGAAGCGGACTCGCTAGCGTGCCCACGATTCACGCGCAATTCAGCTCCCTGCCGATCGTTGTCCTGATTCCACAAGGCATGGAAGCCCTTGGAAAACAGGCGCTGGCCGCAGGCGCCGCCGAATATCTGGTGAAAGAAACGCTCAGCCCAAGATCGCTCCAGAGGGTTTTGCAATATGGCTGGGAGCGCCAGCGGGATGGATGCGTGATGCACGAAGAAACGCAGACAAGCAATTAGATACAAAAAGCAAACGGAGATAAAAAACAATGTCGACAAAAAAGATCTTGCTCGTGGATGACTCCTGCACCGCGCGATTGGTAAACAGGATGATATTCAGCCACAAAACGAATTACGTGCTGGTCAGCGCCGTCGATGGCAAAGAAGCTGTCGATCGGGCGAAAGAGGAAAAGCCGGACGTGATTCTCATGGATGTAATTATGCCTCGCATGACCGGTTTGGAAGCATGCCGGTTGCTCAAACAAGATAAACAGACGGAGAAGATCCCGGTCATCCTGCTAACCACGCGGGGAGAAGAAAAATATGTTCAGGAAGGGTACGCCAGCGGGTGCAGCGACTACCTCACAAAACCAGTGAACGACGTCGAGCTCCTTGATCTCTTGAAGGCCTACCTCGGGGAGTGATGCAAAAATTGAAAAACAACGCAAAGCGTACTGCGAAGCTGCGAGGGAAGAGATGATAGGTTCAGGAAATCGAAACCGTCTGCCGGCGAAAGCCGGGGGCCTGCAGAATGAGAACGCCTGGGTATCTGGCGGCACCGAAGAACTGCGCCTGCGCGTACAACAGCGATCGCTCCGCGAACAGCTGGAGCGCAATCATTTTCTCCTGCAACGGCTCAATGCGGCAAGCGCACGGCTCATTCAAAGTCTCGACGATGGAGACGTTTGCGAAGGCATAGCGGAGATCATCGCCAATCTTATCGGTTCGGAAGAGGTTGCAATTTTTGATTTCAGCCGGGCTGAACATACTTTCTCCTTGGCCTGGTCTTCGGGCGTCGAACGCAGCGCGCTCGAGCCATTCGTCGCCGGCGCCGGCATGTTTGGTCGCGCGGCCCACGAGGGCTTGAGTCAATTTCAGGAGCGACAGCCGGTCGGAGTTCTCCTTCCTTATGAGAAAAATCTGACGGCGTGCATCACGCTAAAGGCCAGCCGGGAGGTTGTCGGCGTCATCGCGATCTTCGGTCTGCTTCCACAGAAAAATGGTTTGGAATGGGTCGATTACGAGCTGCTGAAGTTCCTGGAAACCTACGCCGCGGTTGCTCTGCAGTTTCAAAGGCTGCAGGGGAAACAGGTGGCGCCGTGAGTCCGCAACTTTCTCTGAAACTGGGGCCAACTGCTCGCAACGCGCAGCTGCCCTGCGAAATCCTGGATCCAACTCCGGCAAGCGCCCATTTTCTCCACGCCGGCCAAGTCTTCATTTCGGCCGAAGGGCAACCGATTTCGATCATTCTCGGTTCTTGCGTGGCCGTATGCGTATGGGATCCCGTCAAAGCGATCGGCGGAGCTACTCATTTCCTGCTGCCCAACTGGGACGGCAGAGGCGTGTCCTCGCCGCGTTACGGAGATGTGGCTGTTTCCATATTGTTGCACAAACTGCTCGAAGCCGGCGCAGACCGCGGTCATTTACGCGCCAAGGTTTTCGGCGGCGGCTGCTTGTTTGAATCACTGCGCCCCCCCAGTGCGGACTCAGAACCGCACTTAGGAAGCCGAAACGTTGAAATCGCCTTATCCATGATGGCCAAGGCCCGCATCCCGGTGGTGTCCAAGATCGTCGGCGTGAACCGTGGACAGCGAATCAGGTTTCGCCCCGACACGGGCGACGCCGTGATCCGAATTTTATAGAGGAATCATGGAAATTAATCGGGAGATGCTGGTTCAGTCGTTCCGGGAAGAGACCGAGGAATGCCTCGTGCAGATGGAGCAGTTGCTCCTGGCACTCGAGACGCGCCCGGACGATCGCGAAATGGTTTCTTCCCTCTTCCGAGCGGTGCACACCATTAAGGGCAACGCATCCTTGCTGGAGTTCAACGCCCTCGCCGGTTTCTTACATACGGTCGAGGATCTGCTCGATCTTTCCCGCAGTCATGCCGCCCATCTAACGCATGAAGGAATCAACGTTCTTCTGCAGTCGGTGGATGCCGTGCGAGAAATGGCCGGGCGGGCCGTGCAGGGAGACGAAAATATTCCTGCCGGGCATCTGCAATTGAGCACGCGCCTCACCGAGATAACCGCCGAATTCAAAAACACCGAGATGCCCGCTCGCGCAGAGACTCCCGCGTCGCTGTTTCCAGACAATGCTGCCGGGGCGGGAGCGTCCAAAACCACGGTACAAAATCTGCGCGTGGATGTGGGCAAATTGGACCGCATGCTGAATCTGACGGTGGAATATGCGATCGGACAGGGGCGCCTGCGGCGCATGCTCGAGGAAAAGCAGGTTTCCCATGCCGGCGGGGGCGAACTCCTGCAAACGCAACACGAGTTGGAAGCATTGTTCCTCGATTTACAAGAGCTGGTGATGAAGATTCGCATGGTGCCGGTGGGGCCGACGTTTCATCGCTTTGCGCGAAGCGTACGCGATACCGCCCGGAAGAGCGGCAAGCTGGCGCGCATGCTGATCATGGGCGAAGACGTGGAAGTGGATACCACCATACTCGAGCACATCCATGACCCGTTGATGCATATGATCCGAAATTCCGTGGACCATGGATTAGAAAGCCCGGAAGTCCGCCGCGCCGCAGGAAAAGATCCGAGCGGCAAAATTGTGCTCAAAGCCTTTCATGACTCGGGCAGCATCGTCGTGGAGATTTCCGACGACGGCGGGGGCCTCGATCACGAGCGCATCCTGTTGCAGGCGCGAAAGCAAGGGATGATCACCGAGGGTCTCCGGCTGAGCGAATCAGAGATCCACAACTTAATTTTTCAACCGGGATTTTCGACCGCCGAAACGGTGTCGGAGCTCTCCGGCCGTGGCGTGGGTCTCGACGTGGTGCGCCGCAACGTGAATGCGTTAAGCGGCGTGATCCAGGTGGCCAGCAAAAAGGGCCAAGGCACGACCTTTACCATCCGCCTTCCGCTGACGCTGGCCATCATCGATGGCTTCGCGGTTAAAGTGGACACGGAGACGTACGTAATTCCTCTCGGCTCCGTTCAAGAGTGTCTTGAACTCCCGTTCGAGAAGCACCGTTCCGAAGAAGGCGGCGTAATCAATTTGCGCGGTGAAGCACTGCCGTACGTGCGGCTGCGAGACCTTTTCGGAAGCCGTGGCTTCGCGCCAGCGCGAGAAAAAATCATCGTGGTGGAATATCAGGGCGGCCGCGCTGGCCTGGCCGCCGACGAATTGTTGGGCGAGCAGCAAGCGGTTATTAAGCCGCTCGGACGACTGTTTCAACGAATTGGCGGTGTTTCCGGGTCGACGATTCTTGGCAATGGGCGTGTGGCGCTGATTCTTGATGTGCCGGCTCTTTGTAGAGAAGCGGTGCGCCGGAGCGCCGAGTTGGTTACGCACTAGGGCCATTCATCAGCAGTTCGAGGCGGCTGAAGCCGCACTCGGTATTTTTGTTCGAAGGAGAGCTTTGTGTTAAAGAATCTGACCATCGGTAAGCGCTTGGCGATCGGTTTCGGCTTGATTGTTCTGCTTCTCATCTCCATGGGCCTCAGCGGCTATTGGGGACTCGAGGCTATCACCCGGGAAACCCTGAACGTCCTGAACGGGGACGCCAAGGTGGTAACGGTGGCCGCCCGCGCCAAGGCTACGACGCTGGAATTGCGCCGATTTGAGAAAGATACGTTTCTCAATTTCGAGGACGCGCAAATGCGCGCGCAATACGCGGCCAAGTGGGACGCGCAACGCCAGAAGCTGCGCGACACTTTCAACGAACTCGAGAAGTTCGCCCTCTCCGCAGATGACAAAGCCGGTATTCGGTCCATGCGCGAGGACCTGGATGCTTATGAAAGCGGCTATACCAAGGTCCTCGGGTTGATTCAAGAAGGCAAGCTCCATACTCCCCAGGAGTGCAACCTCAAGATCAATGAATACAAGGATTCCATTCACCGGCTGGAGGATCTAGCCACGGAATTGACGAATCGTCACGCTGAGGTATTGGTACCGATGGTGACGGAAATCGCCCGGACCACCACCACCACGCTGGTCGTTTTTTCCCTTGTGTCTATTTTCGTGAGTGTTTTCGTGACGCTCGTGATCTCGCGTGGAATCACCAAGCCTCTCCAGGAAGTGGTCGACGTCGTTGAGAACGTCAGCGCCGGCGATCTGACCAAGTCGATCAACGCAAATCGCGGCGATGAGATCGGTCGTTTGCTCGGGTCCATGGCCAAGATGACCGGCAAGCTCAACGAAATGATCGGCGAAGTGCGCATGGGTGCGGGCTCGGTGAGTACCGCTGCCGCACAGGTAGCATCGTCCGCCAGTATTGTGTCGCAGGGGACCAGCGAACAGGCTGCCGCAGTCGAACAGGTAACCAGCAGCATGGAAGAAATGAGCGCGTCCATCAATCAGAACGCTGAAAACAGCCGCAAGATGGAGCAAACGGCGCGCAAGGGTGCGCAAGACGCCGGACAAAGCGGCCAAGCTGTGCAGGAAGCGGTTTCGGCGATGAAATTGATCGCGGAGAAAATCGCGGTCATCGAAGAAATTGCCTACCAGACCAACATGCTGGCGTTGAACGCGGCAATCGAAGCGGCTCGCGCCGGCGAACATGGACGCGGCTTTGCCGTGGTCGCAGGCGAAGTACGCAATTTGGCGGAACGCTGCCGCACAGCCGCACAGGAGATCGGCGGATTGGCCACGGCCAATGTGCAGATTGCCGAACGCTCCGGTGGACTGCTATCGGAACTTGTTCCGGCGATCCAGAAAACCGCCGACTTGGTGCAGGAAGTGGCCGCAACTTCGAGGGAGCAAGCCGCCGGCGTAAGCCAGATAAACGGGGCGATGAACCAGGTGGGGTTGGTCACGCAGCGAAACGCGGCGGGCGCCGAGCAGCTTTCGAGCACCGCCGAGGAGTTGGCGTCGCAGGCCGAAGCCTTGCAAGAAATGATCAGCTTCTTCCGCGTCAGTTCTCACGGCGGCTACCGCACGGGCAAAAAACAGAAGTCCGAAAAGCTTCATTTCCCGGACTCCAAAGACGAGAGCCACGGCTCCTCACAGCAGTTGGGAACGACCAACGGCGATTACGCCGAGTCGTTTGCCCGGATCTAGGCCGACGAGGGGACTTATGGAAACCATGGAAAAGGAAGAATCGGTTCAACAGCAATATCTGACCTTTTTCCTCGCGGATGAGGAATACGCCATCAACATTCAGCGCGTAAAGGAGATTATCGAGTACATCCCGGTCACCAAGGTACCCAAGGTACCGCAGTGGATTCGTGGCGTCATCAACCTGCGCGGCAACGTCGTTCCCGTCGTCGATCTAGCGGTACGCTTCGGGCTCGAGGACCGCCCGGTGACCAAGACCACATGTATCGTCGTCGTCGAGGTCGAACAGGACTCGGAACGCTCGGTGATGGGCGTGATCGCGGATGCTGTCAATCAGGTAATCGACCTCTCTCCCAAAGATATCGAAGCGCCTCCGGCATTTGGCACACGGGTGCGCCTGGAATATCTATTCGGGATGGGCAAACTCGGCAAGAAATTTGCCCTCATCCTGAACATCGACACCGTCTTGAACAACGTCGAACTCCTGACCATCTCCAATATTCAAGCCGCCACGTTGGAAACGCAGAATGCCGCTGAGGAGAGTGTCGGCGAGCCACTGGAAGCTTAATGGCCTACCCGGGCAGTCATGCGCATTCGGTGCTGACCATGCCTGCACCCATACCGGAACTTGCCGCCGAGGAATTTTCTCTCTTCCAAGCACTCGTGCTCCGTGAATCTGGTATCCACCTGGGCGCGAAAAACCGCGCCATGTTGGTGAGCCGTTTGTGGAAAAGATTGCGTGCGCTCGAATTGAATTCCTTTTCCGCGTACTACCGCCGGGTAAAAACGGATCCGCAGGAAATGGTGTGCATGCTCGATTGCGTCTGCACCAACGAAACGCACTTCTTCCGCGAGCCTGCAGCGTTCGAATGTTTGCGCCACCACATTTTTCCGGAATGGATCGCTCAGGCCGACGCCAATCGGCGGAGCAGGACGCTCCGCGTTTGGAGCGCGGCCTGTTCGACCGGCGAAGAGCCCTTTTCTCTGGCCATGGCCCTACTGTCGAGCTTTCCGATTTCCCTTGGATGGAACATCGAAGTTCTGGGCACCGATCTCTCGACCAGAGTTTTGGCGCGCGCTTCGGCAGGGGTTTGGCCGGCCGATAAAATCTCGGACGTACCAACAGACTATCAGCGAAAATTTCTTCTGAAGGGTTTTGGACCAGAGAAAGGGAGAATCAAGGCCACAGAAAATCTCCGGCAAGCGGTCCGCTTTCAGCGGCTCAATCTCACGCACGAACACTACCCGCTCTCCGGCCCCTTTGATCTGATCTTCTGCCGGAACGTCCTGATCTATTTCGAATGGATAACCAAGGTGGCGGTAGTGAATCGTATCGGAAAATTCCTGGCTCCGGGCGGATACTTGTTTCTCGGCCACGCGGAAAGTCTCCATGGTGTAGCGGATAAATTAGACACGGTCACACCGAAAGTCTTCCCAACTCTAAAAGGCCCCATCGCCCGTGGCGGCGCTTTGTGCATTCTTCAGCGCCGCGACCACACGGTGGGCGACTGAAAGGTTATTTGAAAACGCGTCACCTCTACGCCTCTAGCGGGGACGCTGTAAAGGGAACCTCCATGTCCACTAACAAAGCGCACGAGTTCGCCGGCATCCCTCCTGCGGAGATCGCGGGTACCAATGGGATTTTGAACGTCCTTGTCGTCGATGATTCCGCAATCGTACGTCAGGTCCTTCTCGCGGTGCTTTCAGAAAAGCGCGGCTTTCGCGTGACCGTGGCCGCCGACCCGCTCATCGCCATGGATAAAATGAAAAAATTTCACCCGGACGTCATCCTTCTGGATTTGGAGATGCCGCGCATGGATGGCATCACATTCTTGGAAAAGCTGATGTCGGAACACCCGGTGCCTGTCGTGGTGTGCTCCGGTCTGACAGGGCCCCGAACTGAAGCCGCCATTCGTGCCTTGGAAATCGGCGCGGTAGATATCATCACCAAACCGAAGATCGGCATCCGCGGGTTCCTCGAGGAATCCGCCGTTCTGTTGGAAGACACCGTGCGCGCGGCCGCGACCGCCCGCATCAGCAAGTTTCGCAAATTTCGTGCCCCTTACGGCAAGAACCATTCCGCCGGCATCTTAATCCCCCCAGTAACCATTCAGGCCTCCACGCAGCGCTGCGAAAAGATTGTGGCCATTGGCGCTTCGACCGGAGGCACCGAAGCGCTACTGCAGGTTCTTGAACAGATGCCTGCGGACTGTCCGGGGATTGTTGCGGTACAACACATGCCCGAGGGCTTTACGGCAGCTTTCGCGAAGCGTCTCGATGGCATCTGCCGGATCGCCGTCAAGGAAGCCGCGGACGGCGATAAAATTGTTCCCGGCAGCGCCTATATCGCTCAGGGAAACCGCCATCTGCTGGTGCACCGAGTCGGTTCCACATATTTTCTCGAAGTGCGCGATGGCTCTACCGTGTCCCGCCACCGCCCCAGTGTCGATGTCCTGTTCCGGTCCGTTGCGCATGCTGCCGGAAGCAGTGCCGTCGGCATTCTAATGACTGGGATGGGAGCTGACGGTGCAGATGGCCTTCTCGAGATGAAGCAAGCCGGCGCCTGGACGATTGCCCAGGATGAGGCTAGTTGTGTGGTCTTTGGGATGCCCAGGGAAGCCATTCTTCGCGGCGCAGCGGAAGAAATTCTCCCGTTGTCCAGTTTGGCCTCGGCTATTTTGCGGACAACCGTGGCCAAAGTCTGAATGCATTTGAATTTATCACCGCAGCATCGTTGATTTTTTGCCGTGGAGCTTTCCTCCGCCGCGACGCACCGCTTGCGCGTCGCGCGATCGCGGTCAAGCCACGCGTTGGCGTCCCAGCTCCTTCCCTACTCCCGCCGGTTGCGTAAGTCTAGAGTTGCATCGAGAGCCATGCTTTTACCGGGTTCTTCGTTGACCGATCGTCCGAGAATGCGTGGGTAAACAGCAGGTCCTTGGCAGGTTTTAGCGTTTGCGCATGAACGAAGCGTGGTATAAAAGCGATGTGTTCGGCGCGCCCTTGCACCTATCGAGTATCCGGGAGCATCTCCGCTGGCGAGGCTGGTGGATTGTCCTATTGCTCTCTTGCCGCGAACTTCTGAAGCCCCTGCTCTATTGGCATGTTTGGTATATTTTCGAATCCGATCTTGTCCGTCAGATTCCGCAGCCTTATTCGGATTCGGAATTTGACGTGGCTGTTTACACGGTCCGAGACGAACTTACCGTGATCAAGCCTCGCCTGTTGTCCATGGGTGAACTCTCCCCGAGCGAAATCGACGCTCGTTTCCAGCGCGGTGACGCCGTGGCACTTGCTTCTTTTGCCGGACAACCCGTCGGCTACATGTGGATGGGTTTTTCTAGCGGCATCGAACTGGATTTCGACACCTACTGGATTCTTCGCGAAGGCGAGGCCTTGCGGTATGGATCGTTTGTGATGCCGGAATTCCGCGGACGCCGCGTGCATAGCCTGGTCAACTCGACCCTAAACACCTACGCGCACAACCAAGGAATCACGCGCACGCTCGGCTCGGTGAGCGCTTTGAATCCGCAATCGCTCAGTCTCCCGCGGCACTATAATCGCGCGATCTCGATGACTGTTTTTCTCGCGCGCTTCCGATTCCCCTTCTTCACGCTCCGCAAATCCTTCCGCGCACCGCTTTCGTCCCGGTTTTCTTGGTTCCCCTCTGTCGAAATGGCAAGTCTTACGCGCCGCTCGAGTCACCGCTCCGGTTGAATGGGCCGGAACCGCGGGCAAGCCACCAGCGACGAACCGCAATCACCGCCCAGACTGCTTCTACGGCGCCGAACGGCCAAGCCCCCTGCAAAAAACCGTAAATCGATCCAAGCACGCAGGACAAGGCGAAAGCCAGGATGAAGGATGTATGGCGATTCTCGAATGCATAGCAAATGACCATTGCGCTCACTGCGACCAGTCCAAAGATCGTAAGCAGATTCAAGGGTGTTCTTTCAGAGGCTTGAGAAAATCCGAAGCCGCCAGCGAGCAGCAAAAGCGATTCTCTTCCTTTGAATTGGAGGCGCTTAACGTCGTATGGCAGCGTCGCGCGAGAGCTTTCGCCAAGTCAAAAACGAAGCAAAAATACAACCGGCGAGCACCGGGAACAGCGGCACTCCATGGGAAAGCAAAAGGTAACACACGAAGAAGCAAGCCGCTAAAAAGTAGTGCCACCGGTACTTCATTTCCAGAGCACGTATAGGCAAGAGAGTGCGAGGAGCAACAACAGAAAGCTCAGCGCGGGACCGCGGAGCGATTTCGTCCAATTGGGGCGCGTCAGCCCCGAGCGTCGAATTTTTCGAATTTCCGAGAGTTGCCGCCGGGCTAGCGACAGTTCCCAGTTATTTCCCGCCAAGTCCAGCGCCGCCGCCGTTTCTTGTTCGGCGCGTTCGACGACCTTTAAACGAAACAGTAATTCCGAATATTTGTAGCGGGCGAAAAAATTCTGCGGCGCGATGCGGCAGGCTTCTTCGAGCGCATCCAAGGACCGGTACACGTCAAAGTTCATGGCATGCGCGATTCCCAGGCAGGTAAGCAAATCCGCGTTTTCCGGGTCTTTCGCATATGCCTGGGTAACCGAAGCGATAAACTCTGCGAGATCTTCAGGCGCAACCGCATGAGGATCTTTCCAGGGAAGCGCCGGCCACCGGCTGGGTCGAAAGCCGGTAGCGAGAGTCTCCCGTTTTGGCTGAATCGCCATGCGCTCTGTGTTCATTCGCACGTTTTCCTCATGACGAGGACTTCAATTCAAATTCTGGATAGGCGAGCGAGCCCATCTCTGGTAGATCGAGGCCCTCAAGCTCGGACTTGGCTGAAGTGCGCTGGCCAACCAGCAGGTCCACGCCGATGGCAAAAATAAAGCTGAGTGTGAACACAAAACCGATGAGCGCCGATACGCCCACCAACTGCGCCACGAATTGTCCGGCGTCGCCGTAAAACAGGCCAGTCACCGACCCGTTCACGCCATTCCAGGAGCCGCCATAATTGCTCTTGCCGTCCGCAAAGAGTCCGAGCGAAATCACTCCCCAAATTCCGCATGTCCCGTGAACAGACACCGCCCCCACCGGATCATCAATCTTCATTACGCGCTCGACGAACGCCACCGAGAGACACACCAAAACACCGGCGATGAGGCCGATGATCACTGCGCCCACGGGATTCACAAAACCGGAAGGCGCGGTGATCGCCACCAAGCCCGCCAGAAATCCGTTACCGGTCATCGAAGCATCGGGCTTGCCGTAGACCGTCCACATATACAACATCCCGCTGATCAGTCCTGCCGCACTGGCCAACATGGTGTTCACCGCGATGGAACTGATGCGCAGGTTGCCGTTGCCCGAAGCACCCAGCGTCGACCCCGGGTTGAAACCGAACCAGCCAAACGCCAAGATCAAGCAGCCGGTAATTACCATCACCACGTCGTGCGCCAAAATCACTTGCGGCTTGCCTTCACGCGAAAATTTTCCGATACGCGGCCCCAAAATCATGGCGATCGCTAAAGCGCTGAGCCCGCCAACGGCGTGCACCACTCCGGATCCCGCGAAATCGCAATACCCCTTGCCCAGGCCAAAGTTAACGCCGAGATTGGCCAGCCACCCGCCGCCCCAAGCCCAATTCGCAAAAAGCGGGTACGTAAACGCCGCGAATAAAAACGACGTCACGATGAACGCGGAAAACTTCCAGCGCTCCACCGCCGCACCCGTCGGGATCGTCGCGCCGGTATCCATGAACACCATCTGGAACAAGAACAGCACCATCACGCCAACGTCATACGTCCCTTTGTGCATCAGGAAAAGTCCGTGCTGTCCGAACAAACCAAACGGCTTTCCAAACAAATGCATCGTAAATTCCGAACTCAAGGGAGGCGTGCCTCCCAGGTTGGCTACCGCACCCACGCCGCCCATCTGAATGGCAAACCCGATCAGCCAGTAAGCGAACATTCCGATGCCGTACACCGCCATGTTCATCATCATGGTGTGATTGGCATTTTTCGCCCGCGCCAGGCCAGTCTCGAGAAGCGCAAAACCGAGCTGCATGAACATCACCAGGTATCCGGTGATCAGCGTCCACACAAAATTCACGGCGATTTTGTTCTGTCCCACCTGATTGGCCAGGTCGCCGATGGTCAGGCCCTTTTTCGCGTCGCTCACGGTGATATCACTGGCGTTCCCGGTGAGTGAACCGTCCGGATCGCCCTTGGCGCGCGCGTCCGCCGCCGGCACAGGGCTATTGGAAAGATCCGCATCCACGATGCTCTTCGACGCGGCCTCCGGAGTCACGGCTGGAGCGGCCACTGGCGCTTGCGCATTCACGAATGGGACCGTGCAAGCCGTCGCCAGCAACACGCCCAGCAGGCACTTCCTGGCGTTCGTCATTCTCGGCTCGACCCTTTCTTCCAAACCGCGTTCTTTTGGTAGGCGGGGTTGAGTACTGCAAGAATTCCAAATAGGCTTACCGCTATTCCAGCCATCACGATTACCAGCCGGCCTCCGGCCGAAGCTGTCACCGCGAGACTCGAAACACCTATGACGAAGCCGAAGAATGTCAGTAGTATTCCCACGAGGATCATGTTTCGTTTTTCCCCATTCAATTTTCCTGATTTTCGAGTGGCTTGCATTTCGCGAAAATAATGACAGATACCACGAGCAACGCGATCGCCAACAAATAATAGATCGCTCCGCTCGTCATAATTCCTATGGGCAGGAACGTAAACGCCAGCAAGAATGCCAGCACGCCTACCGCTTGTGTGGAATTAGCCCCCAAAATCAAGACCCTCCCGGATTCGCCATGTGGATAGTAGACAGTCGCTCGCGCAGGTGTCACGTGCAAATTGCCGCCAAAACCGCCTGCTCCCTTCGTCGCTGCAACCGGTTGTTCTTGTGGCATTCTCCAACATCAGCGCCGCGCACACCACCACCCACTGCTGGAACCGGACTTTACGAGCCTCGTTTCGGAAAGGCCAACAAAAATATCTAATCCATCGGATGCAAAATTATTGCTGGCGTTCCGGTGCCGCCGGCGGCAGGCATTGCCGGAAAAGATGGCGTTCCTGAACGAAGGTGGCCATCCTAGATGCAATCTTGACAGTAAGTTAGCTATCAATTTTACCGGTCCTTTATGTCACAAATCTTTCCTGCGGCTGTATCCTTAGTGGGTTAGAATCCGTCCAAGATGCAGGACTTCTGTGCCGTCGTCCCACCTTTTGCGTAGGAGTAGCAATCACCTTGCCAGCCGATCAGACCGAACGACCCGCCATTGGGCCCGATCATCAACTGCCTGCTCCGCCGCCGCGACGCAGCAAACTTCTCAGCGTCTTCATATGGATTGCCGTTCTGGCAATCTTCGCCGGCGGGTTCTGGCTCGTGCTGCACAAAAAAAACGACGCTTCGACAGCGGCAAAATCTCCGCGCGGCGGGGGCGGACCGGTGACACTGAATACCGCGACCGCGCAAAAGGGTGACATCGGGGTGTACCTCGATGCCATTGGCACGGTGACGCCTGTTTATACCTCGTCGATCACCAGTCAGGTCAATGGCATCGTTACTGCGGTGCATTACCGTGAAGGACAGCTTGTCCACAAAAACGACCCGCTCATTGACATCGACGACCGCACCTATCGCGCCACGCTATTGCAGGCCCAAGGTACTCTTGAGCGCGACCAGAATGTATTAGGGCAAGGGGAGATGGACGTCGTGCGCTACCGCGACGCCTGGGCACGCAACGCCATTCCTAAACAAACTCTGGATGATCAGGAAAAAGTGGTGCTGCAGGAGCAGGGCACCGTAAAACTCGATCAGGGGGTGGTGAACCTCGATGAGGTGCAAGTTGAATATTGCCACATCCGATCGCCCATCACCGGTAAAGTCGGTTTGCGCCTCGTTGATCCCGGGAACGTCGTACAGTCTTCTGGAACCCTTACGCTGGCGGTGATCACACAAATACAACCGATCACCGTAATTTTTACCATTCCCGAAGACAGCCTCGGCCAAGTGCAGCCCCGATTGCGTCAGAACGCTAGGCTGGCCGTCGACGCTTATGATCGCAGCTTTCAAAAGAAAATCGCGACGGGAACTCTGCTCACCCTAGACAATCAGATCGACACGACTACCGGGACCGTGAAAGCCCGCGCTTCCTTCGACAATAAAGACGCTTCGCTCTTCCCCAACGAATTCGTGAACGTGCGGCTGCTCGTCAATACCGTCAAAGACGCCACGCTCATTCCGACTTCGGCGATTCAACACAACGGGCAAGCGGCATTCGTCTACGTCATCCAGGACAACACTGCACACATGAAGTCCATCAAAGTTGGCGTAACCGATGGAGGCACCGCACAAGTCACCGGCATTAATCCCGGCGATGTCCTGGCGGTAACCAGCTTCGATAAATTGCAAGAAAATTCTAAGGTGGTCGTCCCCAGTAAACCCGCTCCCGCCTCGCCCAACAACCAGGGGAGTTCTGCTCCTTGAGTCCGTCGCGTCCTTTTATTCTGCGCCCAGTGGCCACGTCTCTGCTGATGGCGGCGATCATGCTCGTGGGGATTGTCAGCTACATCCAGTTGCCGGTTTCGGCCTTGCCGCAGGTGGACTATCCGACCATTCAAATTTTGACGTTTTATCCGGGCGCCAGCCCCGATGTTGTCGCTACCACGGTAACCGCTCCGCTCGAACGCCAGTTCGGGCAACTGCAAGGCCTCAGCCAGATGACCTCCAGCAGTTCCGGCGGAACTTCCGTCATCGTGTTGCAATTCAATCTGAGCTTGGACATCGACGTTGCCGAACAGGAAGTGCAGTCGGCCATCAACGCTTCACAAAATTTTCTTCCCGCGAATCTTCCCTCTCCGCCCATCTATAGCAAGACCAACCCCGCGGACGCCCCCGTGATCACACTCGCGGTGACTTCCAGCTCCATTCCACTTTCCCAGGTGGAAGATCTCGTCGACACACGCCTCGCGCCAAAAATTTCCCAACTGAGCGGCGTCGGCCTGGTCAGCATCAGCGGCGGACAAAAACCCGCCGTACGGATTCAGGCCAATCCCTCGGCGCTCTCTAGCTACGGCATCAATATGGAGGACTTGCGCACGGCCGTCACGCAAGCCAGCGTAAATGCCGCCAAGGGAAATTTTGATGGACCGCGCCAGGATTATCAGATTGACGCCAACGATCAGCTGGTCACGAGCGCCGACTATCGCAACGTGGTGGTCGCCTATCGCAACGGTTCGCCCGTTATGCTCACCGATGTGGCAAACATCGTCGACGGCATCGAAAACAGCAATCAAGCCGCATGGATGAATAAAACGCCCGCCGTCATCGTTAACGTACAGCGCCAGCCTGGCGGCAACACCATCAGTGTGGTGAATCGCATTAAAGCGCTGCTTCCGCAGCTCAAAGCCAATCTTCCGACGGGCATCGACATCACCACACTTACCGACCTCACCACTCCCATTCAGGCCTCCGTGAACGACGTGGAGTTTGAACTGGGGCTCACCGTGGTGCTCGTCGTGCTTGTTATGTTTCTGTTCTTGCGGAACCTCTACGCCACCATCATCCCCAGCGTGGCCGTCCCGCTTTCGCTCGTCGGCACGTTCGGCGCCATGTACGCTCTCGGCTACAGCCTCGACAACCTTTCGCTCATGGCCCTCACCATTTCGACCGGCTTCGTCGTCGACGACGCCATCGTCATGGTTGAAAATATTTCCCGCTACATTGAAGAAGGCGATCCTCCGATGCAAGCGGCTCTCAAAGGCGCTGAGCAGATCGGCTTCACGATTCTCTCCCTCACCGTTTCGCTGATCGCCGTGCTCATCCCCCTGCTGTTCATGGGCGATGTCGTCGGCCGCCTGTTCCGTGAGTTCGCGGTTACCTTGGCGGTTACCATCGTACTTTCAGCCGTGGTCTCCTTAACACTGACGCCCATGATGGCGGCGCGCATCCTCCGGCATAACCCTGAATCGCAGCAGGGCCGCTTCTATAAGACCTCCGAGCACATGTTTCAAAGCATGATCGGCTTCTACGGCCGCACCTTGAAGTTCGTTCTACGATATCAAACCATCACGCTGCTCATCGCACTCGCCACTTTACTGTTCACGATTTTTCTCTACATCGTGATCCCCAAGGGCTTCTTTCCCGTCCAGGACACCGGCATTATCCAGGGCATTTCGCAAGCTCCGCCCACCATCGGCCCTAAAGCTATGGCGGAAAAGCAGCAGGAACTGGCGGACGTCATCCTGGCCGACCCCGCCGTTGAAAGCCTGTCCTCCTTTATTGGCGCTGACGGCACCAACACCACCACGAACGCAGGCCGTTTCTCAATCAATCTGAAGCCCCTCAATCAGCGCGACCTGAACGCCTCGGATGTTATCCGCCGCCTGCAAGGCAAGCTCGCCAATGTGCAAGGTATCCAGCTTTACATGCAGCCGGTTCAGAACATCACCGTCGACGATCGCGTCAGCCGCACGCAGTATCAGTACACTCTGGAAGATCCCGATCCCAACGAGCTTAACGACTGGACCAATCAGTTCGTTGCGAAACTGCGGCAGTTGCCGGACCTTGAAGACGTCGCCACTGATCAGCAGCCCGGTGGCCTGGCCGTCTCGCTCATCATCGACCGCCCCACCGCTTCGCGGCTTGGAATCGCGCCGACCACCATCGACAACACGCTCTACGACGCCTTCGGTCAGCGCCAGATCAACACCATGTACACGCAGTTGAACCAGTACCACGTGATTCTCGAGGCTGAACCGCAGTTTCAGCTGGACCCCAACAAACTCAATAAGCTTTATATCCAGGCCAACGCCGCCGCCGGAACCACCGGCGCGCCCGCAAGTTCCACCGGGAACGGTTCCACATCCGCGGGCTCCAACGCGCTTACCGGTAGCGCGCTCTACACTCCTTCCGCGAGTACCTTGGCGCCTCCCCAGAACGCGCTAACCACGAGCTCCGCCAAAGGCACGGTCAGCGCGGGAACCACCAGCTCCACGTTTAGCAACGCGGTTCCCCTCAGCGCTTTCTCGCATTTTGAAACCAGGACCGAGCAACTCTCCATCAATCATCAGGGCCAGTTCCCGGCCATCACGGTATCGTTCAATCTCGCTCCACGCGCCGCCCTCGGCAGTGCTATCACCGATATCACCAAAGTGCAGCAAGACATGAACATGCCTGTCAGTTTGCAGCACGATTTTCAGGGCACCGCCGCATCGTTTCGTAATTCACTTTCCGGAATGCCGCTGCTCATCCTCGCCGCGCTCGTCACTGTGTATATCGTCCTTGGGGTTTTGTACGAAAGCTTCATCCATCCGATCACCATTCTTTCCACGCTCCCGTCCGCTGGAGTCGGCGCGTTCCTAGCGCTCATTCTATTCCGCCAGGATCTTAGCGTCGTGGCCATCATCGGCCTCGTACTGCTGATCGGCATCGTCAAGAAAAACGGCATTATGATGGTCGACTTCGCACTGGACGCCGAACGCAATCACGGCAAGAATTCCACCGACGCCATCTACGAAGCCTGTCTGCTGCGCTTCCGTCCCATCATGATGACCACCATGGCCGCTTTGCTCGGCGGCCTGCCCCTGGCGTTCGGCTCGGGAATCGGTTCCGAGCTACGCCGCCCGCTCGGCATCGCCATGGTCGGCGGCTTGCTCGTCAGTCAGGTCCTCACGCTCTACACCACGCCGGTCATTTATATTTTCTTTGACGGTCTCGCGCACCGCTTCTCGAAGAACAAGTCTCGCGCTACAAATACCGGCGCGGAACCGCAACCCGCAGGCGCCCAATGAACGTCTCCGAACCATTCATTCACCGCCCCGTAGCGACTACGCTCTTAACCGTGGCCATTGCCATCGCCGGCGCTATCGCTTTCAAAGTTTTGCCCGTCTCGCCTCTCCCCCAAGTGGACTTCCCCACCATCTCGGTAAACGCCGGCCTTCCCGGAGCCAGCGCCGAAATCATGGCTTCCTCGGTCGCCACTCCTCTCGAACGCCAGTTCGGCCACATCGCCGGGGTCACGGAGATGACTTCTGCCAGCAGCCTCGGCACCACTTCCGTAACCATTCAATTCGATCTCAGCCGCAACATCGACGGCGCCGCCCGCGACGTCGAAGCCGCCATCAATTCCGCGCGCACCTACCTCCCCGCCAATCTGCCCTCTAATCCCACCTATCGCAAAGTAAACCCCGCCGATTCGCCCATCATGATCGTCGGCCTCACTTCGAGCAAATACGGTGCGGACCGCATGTACGACGAAGCTTCCACGGTCATCCAACAAAAACTTTCGCAGATTCAAGGGGTGGGCCAGGTCAACGTCGGAGGCGGCGCCTTGCCTTCGGTGCGCGTGGAAGTAAACCCCACAAAACTTGCCAGCTATGGGCTCACGATGACGGACGTCCAATCCGTCTTGCGTTTGCAGAATTCCGACCTCGCGAAAGGTCAAATCACCGACGGCGTAGCGAGCGCCGACATTCTCGCCAACGATCAAATCTCCCACGCCGTTGATTTCAAACCAGTCATCGTCGGCTACAAAAATGGTGCCGCCATCCATCTCTCCGACGTGGCCGACGTCATCGACTCGACGCAAAACGTTCGCACCGCCGGCTATCTAAACGGCAAACGCGCCGTGCTCCTCATCATCTTCCGACAGCCCGGCGTCAACATCATTGACACCGTCGACCGCGTCACCGCCGCTCTCCCTGCGATCGAAGCCTCCATCTCCAAAGGCATCGACGTCACTATCGTCCTCGACCGCACCACCACCATCCGCGCTTCCGTCAACGACGTCGAACGCACCCTGGTTCTCTCCATCATTCTCGTCATCGTTGTGGTCTTCATCTTCCTGCGTAATGGCCGCGCCACATTAATCCCAGCCGTCGCCGTCCCGGTTTCCCTCATTGGCACCTTCGCGGTCATGTATCTCTGCGGCTACAGCCTGGACAATCTCTCTCTGATGGCCCTCACCATTTCCACCGGTTTCGTCGTCGACGACGCCATCGTCGTCATGGAAAATATCACCCGCCACCTCGAGGACGGCCTGGACCCCTTCGCCGCCACCCTCAAAGGCGCCAAGGAAATCGGCTTCACGGTCTTGACCATCAGCATCTCCCTCATCGCCGTCTTTATTCCTCTCCTGCTCATGGGCGGCATCGTCGGCCGCCTCTTCCGCGAATTCGCCATCACTCTCTCGACCGCCATCATCGTCTCCATGGTCATTTCGCTCACCACCACCCCGATGATGTGCGCCTACCTCCTGCGCAACGAACGCCAAAAACAACATGGCCGCCTGTACATGGTCTCTGAACGATTTTTCGAGCGCATCCTCTCCTGGTATCGCAGCAGTCTGCATTGGGCTCTGGATAATTCCGTACTGATCTTGATCATCCTGGCCTTAACCATCGGTTTGAACTACGCCATCATCCGCAAGATTCCCACCGGCTTCTTTCCCCAACAAGACACCGGTGCTCTCGGCGGCGGCATGCAAGGCCCGCAGGACTCTTCCTTCCCTGCCATGAACGACTCCATCCAAAAAATCGAAGCCGTAATCCAAAGAGATCCCGCTGTCGCCAACGTCATTGGTTTCACCGGAGGCGGCGGCGCCACCAACACCGGAAATATTTTCATCGCTCTCAAGCCTCTCAACGAACGCAAAATCAGCGCTCCCGAAATCATCAACCGCTTGCGTCCGCAACTGAACCATTTGCCTGTGGCCTCCGCCTTCCTGCAAGCCCAGCAGGATCTCCGTATCGGCGGCCGCGGCAGTTCCGCGCTCTACCAGTACACCATCCAGTCCGACAACATTCCCGAGCTCGCCGCGTGGGGACCCAAAGTCTTCGCCGAAATGAAGAAGCTTCCGCAATTGCAGGACGTAAACTCCGACCAGCAAAATGGCGGGCTCGACGAACTGATCACCTACGACCGTGTCACTGCCGCCAAGCTCGGACAAACCGCGCAGTCGCTCGATCAAGGTATTTACAGCGCCTTCGGCCAGTCGGAAGTCTCCGTTATCTATACGCAGCTCAATCAGTACTACGTCGTGCTGGAAGTCGATCCGCAATACTCGCAAAGCCCGGAAGGCCTGAAGAATATTTACTTTCATCCCGCCACCAACAAAAACGTCACCGCCAGCGGCAACGTCCCGCTCACGAGCCTCGCCAAAGCCCAGACCAACACCACCCCGCTCGCCCTCAATCACACCGGTCTTTTTCCTTCCGTCACGGTTTCCTTTAACCTGCCCACCGGGGTCGCTCTCGGTGACGCCACGGTAGCCATCGATCAGATGAAACAACGCATGGGAGCTCCCACCACGCTGCGCGGCTTTTTCGCCGGCACCGCCCAAGCCTACCAGCAATCCATCAACGGCGAACTCATCCTCGTCATCACCGCCATTATCGCCGTCTACATCGTCCTCGGCATCCTCTACGAAAGTCTCGTTCACCCGCTCACCATCATCTCCACTCTGCCCTCCGCTAGCGTCGGCGCCATGCTCGCCCTCATGATCTTCAAACTCGATCTCAACATCATCTCCATCATCGGCATCGTTCTGCTCATCGGCATCGTCAAGAAGAACGCCATTATGATGATCGACTTCGCGTTGCAAGCCGAACGCGAAGGCGGCATGGAGACCGAAGCCGCGATCTTCGAAGCCTGCATGCTGCGTTTCCGCCCCATCTTAATGACCACTATGGCCGCTCTTTTTGGCGCTCTTCCCTTGGCTTTTGGCACCGGCACCGGCTCCGAACTTCGCCGTCCGCTTGGCATCACCATCGTCGGCGGTCTCATCGTCAGCCAAATGCTCACTCTCTACAGCACGCCCGTCGTTTATCTCACTCTCGATCGCCTGCGCCTCCGCGTCTTAGGCAAGCAGCGCGACACCTTCAGCGCGGATGCTGCAGCTCCTTCCGCCGCAGGATCATAAAAATGGGAAAAATCACCGGACACCTTCGCACCAATCTTTTGTTCGCCGCAATCGGCTCCGTCGCCCTGCTCGCGGGCTGCACCGTTGGCCCCAAATATCGCCAACCCGCCGCCACCGTGCAAGCTCCGTCCACGGCCTACAAGGAAACGCCCGAGAAAAACCCGGAGAATTCCGGCGATTGGAAAATTGCCGATCCGCAAGATGCCCTGCTGCACGGCAAATGGTGGGAAATCTACAACGATCCGGAGCTCAATGCGCTCGAAGAGCAACTCAACATCAACAACCAAAACATCAAGCAGTTTTTTGAAAACTTCATGGAAGCCCGCACCCTGATCGCGCAAGCCCGCTCGCAACTCTACCCCACAATCAGCGTTGCTCCCTCGTATCAATATGCGCGTTCCTCCGCGAATACTCGCGGTGGCAGTACCTCGACCGGGACGGGCACGGGCGGCACCGGGACCGGCGGCACCGGGACCGGCGGCACGGGCTCCGGAAGCACCACCACCAATCGCAACAGCACCCTCGCGAGCATCCCCTTCGACGCCACTTGGCAGCCCGATCTCTGGGGCAAAGTCCGCAACACCATCCACGAAATGCAATTCAACGCGCAGCTCAGCGCTGCCGATCTCGAAAATGAACGTCTCACCGAGCAGGCCAGCCTGGCCGTCTTCTTCTTCGAACTCCGCGGCCAAGACGCTTTACAAGTGGTCCTCGACACCACCGTCGCCGCCGACCAAAAAAGCGTCGAGCTTACCAGGGCGCGCTACGAAACCGGCGTCGACTCCGAAATCTCGCTCGTCCAGGCCGAAAACGCTCTCGACATCGCCCTGGCCGAAGCCACTAATCTCGGAATTGCCCGCGCGCAATACGAACACGCCATCGCCATGCTCATCGGCACTCCCGCGTCCAACTTCTCGATGCCCGTCAGGCCTCTCAACGCCGCTCCTCCCGTCATACCCGTCGGCATTCCCTCGCAACTCCTCGAGCGCCGCCCGGACATCGCCGCCTCCGAACGCAACATGGCTTCCGCTAACGCGCAAATTGGCATCGCCACCGCCGCCTACTATCCAAATCTCACGCTGAGCGGGTCCGCGGGCTTCGAGAGCTCCGCGATCTCCAATCTTCTCACTTGGCCCAGCCGCTTCTGGTCCGTTGGCCCTACGCTCAGCGAAACCATTTTCGACGCCGGCTTGCGCCGCGCAACGGTAAAGCAATTCACCGCCCTCTACAACGCCAACGTCGCCAGCTATCGCCAAACCGTTTTAAACGCTTTCCAGCAAGTAGAAGATTATCTCGCCAGCGTGCGCATCCTCTCCAAACAGATCCAGCAGCAGGAAATCGCGGTGGCCTCCGCGCAAAGATATTTGGAACTCGCCCAGGCCCGCTATGAAACCGGTGTCGACACCTACCTCAACGTTTTGGTCGCGCAAAATACCCTTCTCGGCGATCAGCAAACCCTCACCTCCCTTCGCACGCAAGCCATGACCTCCTCCGTCCAGCTCATTGAAGCCCTTGGCGGCGGTTGGGATCGCTCGCAACTCCCCACGCCCGCTCAAGTCTCCGAAAAAGTGAACATCTCTAAAACCGACTGACCTATTCCTCCACGATGTTTGCCAACGTACCCCGCCATCGGGACCCGGTGATGTAGACTAACTTCGTTAGCTGTCGCAGGCAGAGGCGAAGCGTGGTCAAGGACCGCATGGACATCATCGAGGCTACCGAGGCATTCGAAAAATGGCTCGAGCAACAAGTGCCGCTGGTCCGTCAGGACTTAAAGCTGAAGCATGCCAGCATGGCCGAAGCGGCTTTTCCCTTTTTCCGCGCCACCTTCTATCGCTGGCTCCAATTGTGGCAAGACGTTTGTAAAGACATCGCGGACGCTCCCAAAGTCCTCGGAGTCGGCGATTTACACATCGAAAATTTCGGCACCTGGCGCGACGTCGAAGGGCGCCTCATCTGGGGCGTCAACGACCTCGACGAGGCCTGGCCGGCGGCCTATACCCTTGATTTGGTCCGCCTTACCGCCAGCGCGTATCTGGCAATCTGGGAACAACATCTCAGCCTTACGCGCCGCGAGGCTGCCGAAGCGATCGAAGAAGGTTATCGCGACGGCTTGGCTGCCGGAGGCAAAGCCTTTGTCCTCGCCGAAGATCATCAATGGTTACGCCTGATGGCCCTCAGCAAATTACGCGATCCCGTCAAGTTTTGGGACAAACTCAGTCACTGGCCAAAGTATCCCGGCAAGGTTCCGAGGAATGTGCTGAAACTCCTTCGAGACGAATTTCCCACTTCCGAGACGGATTTCGTTCTAAAACGCCGCATCGCCGGACTCGGCAGTTTAGGCCATCCGCGCATTCTCGCCATGGCCACCTGGCAAGGCGCCCATATCGCCCGCGAAGCCAAGGCCATTCGACCTTCCGCGTGGGTCTGGATTAAACACAGCAAGTCCGCCGACCTCTACTGCGGGAATTTGGTGGATCGCGCGGTCCGCGTAAAAGATCCTTTTGTCGTCTTTAAAGGCCGATGGGTCGTCCGCCGATTGGCGCCCGATTGTTCACGCATTGAGCTCGCTTCCCTTCCGGCGGAACGCGACGAAGCTCGCCTCCTCTACGCTATGGGATGGGAAACCGCGAATATGCACATGGGCACTCCGCAAGCCGTTCCCCAGGTCAAGCTTGACCTGGCGCGCCGCAAAGGCCGCTGGCTCCATAAAAACGCCAAAGCCATGTGCAAACTCACGGTAAAGGATTGGGAAGATTGGCGAAGCGGCTGGAAAAAGCTGCCAAAGCGCTAGTCGCTTAGGCCGCTGGCTGCAGGACTCCGACTCCGCGGGATCGCAACTGGCCGCGTGTGACGCTTACTACTCCAGTGCCGCTGTCCCAAGACTGTCCTCCCGTGCAGTAGATTTGCTCCGCCGCAGCCTGTACGGTGAAGAAGGTCTGGAATGGAAACTTATCTCGCCATGTTGCTGCTCGCCGTATCGTGCCTGACTTGGATCGCCGGAAGACTCTTGGCAAATCAAACCAGGGTCACGCCGCTGCGAGTGGTTCGCCCTCGCGCAACGCGGCGCAGCGTAGTTCCCCATACCAGAAAATCCCTCTTCTACTTGTGAGGTTAAGCGATGATGGACACAGAAGCCTTCCGCGAGTTCAAGACTGGACTGACGCTGTTGCGCGATAATTTTGTGGACCGCGCTCTGCCGCATATGCGCCGGGCCACGGAGCTCGACAAAAATAATCCTTACTACATGTCCTACCTTGGCGTCGTCCTAGCCCGCTCGGAAAGGAAATGGGGCGAAGCTGAGACCCTTTGCGATTCCGCGGTGCGCATGAAGCGCAATCAGGCGCAACTCTATCTGAACCTCGCAGAAGTTTATTCCACCGCGGGACGCCGCGAAGACGCGGTCGAAGCCATTCAGGCCGGCCTTAAATTCGCACGCCGCGACGTCCGCTTGACCATTGCCATGAACAAGCTGACGGACCGTCGGCGCCCCGTGCTCACCTTCCTGACGCGCAAGCATCCTCTAAACCGCCAGCTAGGCATCTTGCGCCACCGAGCGCTGCAAGCCATCGGTCAGCGCTAAATTTTGAATTTCTTTCAACCCGCACCGCAGAAAGGGCGAGCGGCATGAGCCGTTCGCCCTTTCTTGCTCCATGAGCTCGACGCGTCTTTCTAGCGACCAAGCTGGGGATGGGAAGTAGATCAAAAAAACCGCGTTCGAAAAGAACGCGGCTGGATTTCGGCTACAAAATTCCTTGCAATCTACCTGCGCTGCGAATAGTTGTTGGGAACCACCTGTTGCGTGCCCATTTCCATTAGCATTCTGATTCCGATACCGGTCAGACCATTGTGCAGCGGATCCCGGCGCACGACTTCCGCCAGATATTCGCGGTTCTGCGCCGCTGGATCATTCGAATACGGCATGGTCACGAACAACCTCATGCCGATTTCGTAGCCCTTTTCACTGGTATGGAAATAAACGCCCGTCCGCGAGACGCTCACCGATCCTCGCAAGTCTTCGAAATGATCCTTCTCCGGATCCGAAGGGCGAATGCGCATCAATTGCGTGATCTTGCAGCGTCGTGTGCCCCGGCGTTCCGGCTTCGGGCCGGACTGTTGGAGATTGATTGTGGAACCCGATGCTTTGAACAAGTCTTGGTGAGTGGCCATAACGTACGCGAGCCTCTTTCTTACCTTGGCGTTATTTGTAAGTGTACGGCGAACTCCAGCTAAAACCTATAGTGGAAGCGTACCTAGCTTTACTAGGAGCGATTCCCCGGAAAAGCTAGTACCAAAGTACTGTGAAAGAAATGGCCGCCAAGGAAAGCTGCAGAAGAAAATCCAGAAATGGAAATAAGCAAAGCACTTGGTACCGAATCGGGACTGCTGCTCCCGGCCCGTTCTGACCCGCCGGCGTAACTCCAGCGCATTCAGTTAGATGACCTCCGAGCAAATGCGTTGGTGCGGTCCTTACAGCGGTCGGTGAAATGCAATGACCGCAATGAACGTTTAGAAGCAATGCGGCGAAACGCGGCCTCCGATAAGCCGGCGTGCCGCAAGGAGAAGATCCCATGGCTACAGCAACGCGGCAACGGATCGTGGCGGCAAATGGTCCCAATATGGCCGGCCTTGCCGCTGCAAAACCGCGCGGCAGTTCTTCCGTCAAAGTTTTTGTGGCGCTGGAAAATCAACAGACCGAATCCGAGTTCGTCCGCCTGCTAAAGAAGTACACGGACGTCGAGATCGTGGGGATGAATTGCCGCGCCCCACTCGATCCTTTGGCGCTTGCGGGAAGCGGAGCCGAGGTCTTGTTGCTGGCCTCCTGTGGAGACTTGCTCGGGGATCTCACCGTGATTCGCAATGTGCGTTCCACGGAGTCCAGCATGGAAATTATTATGCTCGGCGACATCAATGAAGAAGGCGAATTTCTGCAATGCGTCCGCGCCGGCGTGTGCGGCTATTTGGCCCGCAATGCCTCGAGCGAAGAAATTTTGCGGGCCGTCCGCGACGTCCGCTCAGGTTCTGCGGTCTGCCCGGGAAAGCTTTGCGCACGCTTGTTCCGCTATTTTGAAAGTGAAGCGAAGTCCTTGCCCTCCGCCAGCATCCACCAGCGCATGGGCCTCACCCGCCGCGAACAACAATTAATCCCGCTCGTCGCCCGTGGCATGACCAACAAGGAAATTGCCAATCACTTTTCGCTCTCCGAGCAAACCGTCAAGAATCATCTCTATCGCATAAAACACAAAATTGGAGCCGACGATCGTCTGAGCATCGTCCACTTGTGCCGCCTGCAAGGCTTCATGGTCTAGTGCTGTCCGGCAATTCTCCGCACCGCAAAAGGCACCTTCGCTTGATGTAACGCAACCATGGAAAGACCGGTGCCCCGAAGTCCGCATTTCCCTGGTCAGGTATCCTATTTTCAAAATTTCGCAACTTCCCGACCATCCACTATTAAAAATAGACTTCTCGAACCATGCCGCTTCGCGGGTCATTTACATCACACCGAACGGCCGATGTGGCTCACGAAGATGACTCTATCCCGCAATTGTGCGATTCTGCTGCCCTCAGTTCGACCGGCGATCGCGGAAATAAGCGGCGCCGGCACGCCCGGTAGCGCACTCGAGAGTGCACAGGCCGCGGCAGTCGGTCCGGGAAGGGTGCATGCTGAAAAAATTCAAGGACTTGACGGAAAAAGAGATCCTGGCGCTCGCCATCGCTTCTGAAGAGGAAGACGGCCGCATCTACGGCGAATTCGCTGACGCCTTGCGCGAATCTTACCCCTCGACGGCACAAATGTTCGAGGAAATGCGCGAAGAAGAGGTGGTCCACCGCGACCGCCTGTTCACCATGTTCCGACAGCGCTTCGGCGAACGGATTCCCTTGATCCGCCGTGAGAACGTAAAGGGATTTATCAATCGGCGGCCCACTTGGCTGGTGCGTCCTCTCGGCGTGAATGTGGCGCGACGCCAAGCTCGCGAAATGGAAATGGAGGCTGCGCGCTTCTACGCCAAAGCTGTGACGCGCGTCACTGACGCATCCACCCGCGAACTGCTAAATAAATTGGCGGACGAAGAACGCAAACACCAGGCCACGGCGGGAGATTTGGAAGAAAAGCATTTAACCGTGGGCGCGCGCGAAGCAGAAGATAAGTCTCGCGAAAAATTATTTTTGTTGCAGGTGGTGCAGCCCGGCCTCGCCGGACTGATGGACGGGTCGGTTTCCACGCTCGCACCCGTGTTTGCCGCGGCCTTCGCCACACACAATAGTTGGGACGCTTTTCGCGTCGGGCTTGCCGCTTCCATCGGCGCCGGCATCTCCATGGGTTTTGCCGAATCGCTTTCCGACGACGGCTCGCTGACCGGCCGTGGCTCACCATGGATTCGCGGGGTGGTAATCGGCGGCATGACCACCGCCGGCGGCATTGGCCATACCTTGCCCTTCCTGATCAACAATTTTCACACCGCGACGATCGCCGCCGTAATCATCGTCCTCTTCGAGCTAGCCGCCATCGCCACCATCCGCCACAAATATATGGATACCCCGCTCCTGCAAGCCACATTTTTAGTGGTGGTTGGCGGTCTCCTGGTCTTCCTGACTGGCTGGCTAATCGGCAGCTCGTAATTTCGCGACGCGTTCGGATGGTCGCAGGGTGTCCTGGGGAAGGTTGTCCTGGGGCCACAGCCCGCGCCCCGCTTGCCCGGGCGTCCAGAATCGCGGCTCAAAAACGAGGAACTCAGTCAGAATGCGCGGGTGCCGCGATCCGTCGCGGCGCACGCGAAAACGTGCGTTGCAGCCACGTTTGCAAGCGGTCCATATAAATGTAGACAATCGGCGTGGTAAAAAGCGTCAGCAGTTGGCTGACAATCAATCCGCCGATAATGGTAACGCCAAGCGGACGGCGCAGTTCCGAGCCCACCCCCGAACCGATGGCCAGCGGCAAAGCGCCGAGCAAGGCCGCCATCGTGGTCATTAAAATTGGCCGAAAACGCAGTAAACACGCTTTGTAAATCGCATCCACCGGTGAAAGTTCCTCTTCGCGCTCCGCTTGCACGGCAAAATCGATCATCAAAATCGCATTTTTCTTGACGATGCCTATGAGCAGAATGATTCCAATCAACGCGATCATATTCAGATCGCCGTGAGAAATCTTGATCGCCAGAATCGCGCCGATGCCCGCCGAAGGAATGGTCGAAAGAATCGTGATGGGATGAATAAAACTCTCGTACAAAATTCCCAGTACGATATACACGGCAACCACCGCGGTAATCACCAGAATCAATTGCGAAGAGCGCGCATCCTGAAACGCCTGCGCCGTTCCCTGAAAGGAAGCGTGCACCGTCGGCGGCATGTGCAGTTCTTGCTTGGCAGCTTCGATGTGCTCCACCGCCGGACCCAGCGACGCGCCCTGCGCCAGATTGAACGAGAGCGTAATGGCCGGAAAAATTCCCTGGTGATTTACGGACAGCGCAGTGTTCGTCGGCTCAAAATGGGCGAACGCGCTCAGCGGCACGAGCTTCGCGGAACTCGACGGGACGTAAATGGAGTTTAACGCGGAGGGATCCTGCTGCGAGTTGGGCGCCACTTCGAGAATCACGTGATACTGGTTGATACCCTTATAAATCACCGAAACCTGCCGCTGGCCAAACGCATCGTTCAGGGTGTTGTCAACGTCCGTCATTTGCACACCGATCCGCGAAGCAGTATCGCGATCGATGACCAGCGAAGTTTGCAAACCGCGCATCTGCTGATCGGAATTCACGTCGCGCAGTTCCGGAATGGATTGCATGCGCTGCATCATGATCGGCGCCCAGTGATTCAGATCCTCGAGGTTGTCCGCCTGCAGCGTGTACTGATAGAGCGCGCCGCCAAATCGTCCGCCGACGCTGACGTCCTGCACCGACTGCAGAAACAATGCCGCTCCTGGCACGTTCGCCGTGGCGTCGCGAATACGCGCAATCACTGCGTCGGAATCGATCTTTCGTTCCGCTTTCGGTTTCAGTTGCGCAAACATGAACGCCGTGCCGCCGCCGCTGCCTCCGCCGGTGAAACCAGAGATATTTTCGACCGCGGGATCTTTCAGAACAATGTCGCTGATCGTCCGTAGTTTTTCGGACATGGCCGTAAAGGATAGGTTCTGGTCGCCTTGTATCAGGCCGCGGATGCGGCCGGTGTCCTGCTGCGGGAAAAATCCGGAGTTCACATGCCCCGCCAGGTACACGCAAAAAGCCGCAGTCGCAAAGGTCAAACCGAGGATCAGCAATTGCCGGCGCAATACCCAGCGCAGGGAAATATCGTAAACATGCAGCAAACCGTTAAACGCTCGTTCCGAAAATCGATAAATGCGGTTGTGCTTTCCCGTATCGTGCCGCAAGAAACGCGCGCACATCATCGGCGTGGCGGTCAGCGAAATCAAAAGCGAGACGCCGATGGCTACGCTGAGCACTACGGCAAATTCGCGAAACAGGCGCCCGGCAATCCCCGGCATCCACAAAATCGGGATGAACACCGCCACCAGCGAGGCGCTCATGGAAATCACCGTGAAACCAATCTCCCGCGAGCCCCGCATGGTGGCCGCCAGCGGCGCCAGGCCATTTTCAATATGCCGGGTGATATTTTCCATCACTACAATGGCGTCATCGACGACAAATCCCGTGCAGATGGTCAGCGCCATCAGCGAAAAATTATCCAGGCTGTAGTGGCAGAGATACATCACCCCAAACGTGCCAATGAGTGAAAGCGGGACGGCTACGCTGGGGATAAACGTGGCCCAAGCGTTGCGGAGAAACGCGAAAACGACGAGCACCACGAGAATGACCGAAATGACCAGCGAGACTTCAACGTCGTGCACCGAAGAGCGAATGGTCACCGTGCGGTCGACGCTGACCGCCAGATGCATGGAAGGCGAAATCGACGCTTTCAGCCGCGGCAGTTCTTTGAAAACACGATCCACTGTGGCGATCATGTTCGCCCCGGGCTGACGAAAGATAGCGATAATCACCGAACGTTTGCCATTCGTCATCCCCAGAATGCGCGAATCTTCGAGCGAATCTGCTACCTCGCCGATGTCTCCGAGCCGCACCGCAGCTCCGCCGGCGCCCGCCGCGCGATTCCCGGCCACGATCAGCGGTTTGTACTCGTAAGCATGAAAAATCTGGTCGGTGTCCGCCAGCGTATAGGTGCGCGTCGCATCGGAAAGCGAGCCTTTTGCCAAATTCGCGTTAGCGGATTGCAACGACTTGCGAATCGTTTCCAGGCTCACGCCGTAACTGTTCAGCTGCGTAGGATTCGCTTCCACGCGAACCGCCGGGCTGGCGCTTCCCCATACATAGACCTGCCCCACGCCCTGCACCTGGGCAATTTTCTGCGCCAAGATGGAATTCGCCGCGTCATAAATTTCCGAAGGCTGCACGTTTTCAGAAATCAGCGAGAGCAGCAAAATCGGGGAATCCGCTGGATTCGCCTTGCGATAGGTAGGCTGCGCAGGAAGATCCGCGGGAAGCTGGCTTCGCGCCGCGTTTATAGCGGCCTCCACATCGCGCGCCGCGGCATTGATGTCGCGATTCAAATCAAATTGCAGCACGATGCCGGTATTGCCGAGCCCGCTCGAGGAAGTCATCTGCGTGACGCCGGCGATACGGCCGAACTGGCGCTCGAGCGGCGTGGCCACCGCGGAAGCCATGGTTTCCGGACTCGCTCCCGGCAAACTCGCGCCCACACCAATCGTTGGAAAGTCTACCTGCGGAAGCGGAGCGACCGGCAACAATCCAAACGCAGCCACTCCAGACAGAAAAATCGCAATGGTGATCAGCGAAGTCGCGACCGGGCGGCGAACGAAAGGAGCGGAAAAGTTGGTGGAAGATTCCATCACGGCGATTAGTCTCCGCGCGCCAATTCTTCGTCGGTGAAAGTATTGCCGAATTGAAAGGTGAAGCGATGCGACAGCCAGTCAAACGCCAAATAAACGACGGGGGTGGTGTACAGCGTGAGCAACTGGCTGAGAATCAGACCGCCAACAATGGTGATGCCCAGCGGCCGCCGTAATTCCGCGCCCACGCCCGACCCCAGCGCCAACGGCAAACCGCCGAGCAAGGCCGCCATAGTGGTCATCATGATCGGCCGGAAACGCAGCAGGCACGCTTCGTAAATGGCTTCGAGAGGAGGCTTCCCTTCCTTGCGTTCGGCTTCGAGCGCAAAGTCGATCATCATGATGGCGTTTTTCTTGACGATACCGATCAGCAGAATAATTCCGATGAGCGCGATGATGCTGAATTCCATGTGAAAAAGGAGCAGCGCGAGAATCGCACCGACGCCAGCCGACGGCAGCGTTGAAAGAATCGTGATCGGGTGAATAAAGCTTTCGTACAACACGCCGAGAACGATGTATACCGTGATAAGCGCGGCCAGAATCAAAATGGGTTCATTCGCCAGCGAATTCAGAAACGCCGCGGCGGTACCTTGGAACGTTCCCTGGACGCTCACCGGCATATTCAGGTCCTGCTTCGCACCGTTTATGGCCTCAACAGCCTGTCCCAGCGAAGCATTCGGAGCCAAGTTAAAGGACAGTGTGACGACCGGAAATTGCCCCTGGTGGTTCACAGTTAGCGGCGCGGCGCCCGGCTCAAATCGCGTGAACGCGCTCAGCGGCACTTGCTGCCCGGTGGACGAACGCACGTAAATGCTTTTAAGCGCTTCGGGGTCCTGCTGGAATTGCGGATCCACTTCCAGCACCACGTGGTATTGGTTGAGCTGCGTGTAAATGGTGGAGACTTGCCGTTGGCCGAAGGCGTCGTACAGCGTGTTGTCAATGTCTGCGGGAAAAATTCCCAGGCGCGAGGCGGAATCGCGATCGATGGTCAGCGTCGCGAGCAAGCCGTTACTGAGCTGGTCGCTGGCCACATCGCGCAATTGCGGCAGACTTTTCAGCCTTTCCATGAAACGCGGCGTCCAGTACGCGAGTTCCTTGCCGTCCACATCTTCCAGGCTGTACTGAAATTGCGTGCGGCTGACGCGATCTTCCACCGTCAAATCCTGCACCGACTGCATAAACAACGAAATGCCATCCACTTTTTGCAACTTTGGTTGCAGCCGCCGGATCACGTCGGCGGCGCTGGCGCCGCGTTCTTTGAGCGGCTTCAAATTAATTTGCATGCGTCCGGTATTCAGCGTGGTATCGGTGCCATCGATGCCGATGAACGAGGACAGGCTTTCGACCGCGGGATCCTGCAAGATAACGTCGGCCAGTTGCTGTTGGCGCTGGGACATCGCGGGAAACGAAATATTTTGCGGCCCTTCACTTACGCCCAGAATTACTCCAGTGTCCTGCACCGGGAAAAATCCCTTGGGAACGTAAATGTACAAAAGAATGGTGGCGACAAAGGTGCCCACCGTGATGAGCAGCGTAATGGTGCGAAAACGCAGCACCGTTTGCAGCGTCCGCCCATAAAAAGCAATCACCGCGTTAAACGCATTTTCCGATTTGCGATAAAACCAGCTTTGCTCTTCCGCGCGCCGGTGCCGCAGCAATTTCGCCGCCAGCATGGGCGTAAGCGTTAGTGACACAAACGCGGAGACCAAAATCGTCACCGCCAGGGTAATCGCGAATTCGCGGAACAACCGGCCAACGATGTCGCCCATGAACAGCAGCGGGATCAGCACGGCGATCAGCGAGACGGTCAGCGACAAAATCGTAAAACCGATCTGCTCCGCGCCTTTCAGAGCAGCTTGCAGTGGCGCATCGCCTTCCTCGAGATAACGGCTGATGTTTTCCACCATCACGATGGCGTCGTCCACCACGAATCCCGTGGAAATGGTCAGCGCCATCAGCGTTAAATTGTTCAAACTGAAGCCCAGCAGATACATCGCAGCGAAGGTGCCTACGATGGAGAGCGGCACGGCCAGCGCGGGAATCAGGGTGGCGCGCAAGCTGCGCAAGAAAACGAAAATCACCATCACCACCAGCGCGACGGTAAGCATCAATGAAAATTGCACGTCTTCGACGGAAGCGCGGATGGTCACGGTACGATCCGTCAGAATGGCAACGTTCACCGCGGCAGGCAGCGCGTGTTGCAGCTGCGGCAAGATTCTCTTGACGCGATCAACGACGGCGATAATATTCGCGCCCGGCTGACGCTGAATGTTCAGAATCACCGCGGGACTCTTATTGGCCCACGCCGCTTGCTGCACGTTTTCCGCGCCGTCAAAAACCTTGGCCACGTCCGTGAGCCGCACCGGAGCGCCATTGCGATACGCAATGATCACCGGCGCATAGCTGGCACTGGAAATCAGTTGATCGTTGGCGCCGATGGTGTAGGCCTGGTGTTTGCCGTCAAAAGTTCCCTTGGCCTGATCGACGTTGGCGTTGTTCAACGCCGTGCGCAAATCTTCGAGGCTTAGCCCGTAGGAAGCCAGCGCGGTGGGATTCGCCTGCACGCGCACAGCAGGACGCTGGCCGCCGCTGATGCTGACCAATCCGACGCCGCTGAGTTGGGAAATTTTTTGCGCCAGCGTGGTGTCCGCCAAGTCTTCCACTTTCGAGAGCGGCAAGGAATCGGAAGAAAGGGCCAGCGTCAAAATCGGCGCATCCGCTGGATTGATTTTGCTGTAGATCGGAGGGTTCGGTAGGCCCGCGGGCAAAAAGTTTGAAGCGCCGTTGATAGCGGCTTGCACTTCTTGTTCTGCAATATCGATGTTGAGGTCCAGGACGAACTGCAGCGTCACAATCGAACTGCCGTACGAGCTCGTGGAGGTCATCTGATTGAGCCCGGGTATCTGCCCGAACTGACGCTCCAACGGAGCGGTAATCGACGACGCAGTGACGTCCGGGCTGGCGCCCGGATAAAACGTTTGTACTTGAATGGTCGGGTAGTCGACTTGCGGCAACGCAGAAACCGGCAACTGACGATAGGCCACAAAGCCCACCATCAAAATGGCGAGCATCAACAGCGTGGTCGCGACAGGCCGAAGAATGAACGGCCGGGACAAATTCATCGCGGAGTGGCTCCGGAAGGTTTGCCAGAAGCCTGGTTCGGGGTATGGCCCAGCGCGGTGGGGCGCGACGCCGCGGGTGAATTGGCATTGGGCGCAGTAGCAGCCGCGGCAGGTGCGGGCATAGGCGCCTGCGACGGATTAATTTTCGTGCCGTCCTGCAACTTATCTTGTCCGTCGATTACTACGTTTTCGCCGGGATTGACTCCAGCGGACAATCCAACGAGATTGCCGGTGGTTTGCGAAATAGTGACCGCCTGAATTTTCGCCGCATTGCCTTGACCGGCGGTGTACACGTAAGTCCCCTGCGGACCGCGCTGAATCGCAGCAACCGGCACGATCGTGACGTTGTGCTTGATGTCCACCAGGAGATGCACGTTCACAAATTGATTCGGAAACAAAATATTGTTGTCGTTGCTGAAGGTAGCTTTCAGCTTGTAGGTGCCGGTAGTGACGTCAATCTGATTGTCGACCGTGGCGAGCTTGCCGCTGGCGATCTTCGTGGTGTCGTCGCGGTCCCAGGCCTCCACGGAAAGTTGCGGGCCGGAGCGAAGCTTGCCCATCACTTGCGGAAGCTGATCCTGCGGCAATGTGAAAATCACGCTGATGGGTTGCAATTGCGTGATGACCACCAGCCCGGTGAGGTCTGTGGCGTGCACGATGTTGCCAATGTCCACGAGACGCAGCCCGACGCGTCCACTGATCGGCGCGATGATATGCGAGTAAGTGATATTCAATTTCGCGCTGTCGATGGCCGCCTGATCCGCTTGAATCGAACCCTTCGATTGGCCAACTAACGCGGTCTGCGTGTCGACCTGCTGCTTGGGAATTACGCCTTCTTTGAATAACAAATTGTAGCGTTCCAAATCCGTTTGCACATCTTTGAGTTGCGCTTCGTCTTTCGCCAACTGGCCTTGCGCCTGCTCCAGCGCAACTTGGTAGGGTCGCGGATCGATTTCCACGAGCGCGTCGCCTTCGTGCACGAACTGGCCTTCCGTGAAATTTACCTTGACGATGGCGCCGTCCACGCGGCTGCGCACGGTCACGGTGTTGTAAGCGGTGGCGGTACCCAAGCCATCGAAATAAACGGGAAGGTCGCCGCGCTGCGCGGTGGTGACCACGACGGGGACCGCAGGAGCATCACCCCCTCCGAATCCGCCTGCCGGGTAGCTGTTTGCTCCGGCTGCTCCGCTATTGAGCGCCTGGGTCTCGGTGTGTCCGCCGTGAAAATACCAAATGCCGCCAAGCACCACGGTCGCAGCGAGCACCCAAATCCACCAGCGGCCTCGCGCGCGCGGTTCGCCGCTATGCGCCTTCGGGTCGGGAAGGCCGGAAGAATTCAAATGGCCCATGCAATGTGCTCCTGTTCTTAACTATCACAATTAAAAGGCTTTCGCCGGCGGCGAACAGCGACGCATGGCGCGCGAGAAGACTTCAATTGGAAGCGTACTCTGAAAACGAAACGGTGCATAGTTTTAGACGGCGGGCACCCGGCAATGGTTACCGCGGGGAGCGCGAGTTCTAAACACGACCGGGAGAGAACGCAATTCGCCTCCGACGGGCGCGATTTTGCTGGTGGCAGAAATGGACCGCTGCACATACACTGTTGCGGAACGCGCGGACGATTCATCGGTGTTCGCGCGGTCGGCGTGACTCAATTCTGGACGCGGAGGGAAGATGTTTCGAGGGCTGATTGTGGGAGTCATTTTGGGGATTATTTTGGTGGGAGCCGCAGGCTATCTCTATTTTGCGACCGGACGCGCGCCGGTGGCGGTCACCGCTGCGCCAATGCCTTTTGAACGAACCTTTGCGCACATCGGGCTGAACGCCTATTTGAGTAAGTTGCCGCATCCCGACCCGCAGGTTCCCGCCGACGAAATCAATTTTCTTGCCGGGGCGGAAGTCTACAAACAAAACTGTGCGGTGTGTCACGGACTGCCCGGCGGGGAAAAGACGGCCATTGCCACCGGAATGTTCCCCAAGCCGCCGCAGCTTTTTCACGGAATGGGCGTGACGGACGATGAGCCCTGGGAAACCTACTGGAAGGCGGAAAACGGAATTCGCATGACGGGGATGCCGGGTTTCAAGGACCAGTTGACCGAGACGCAGATTTGGCAAGTCACCGTGTTGGTGAAAAATGCCGACAAAATCCCGGATTCGGTGAAGGCAGCGCTCCAGCGCCTCGGGCCTCCTCCCTTGGCGACCGCGGTTGGCGTATTGCCGACGGCTCCATCGCCGGTAGTGCCGGCGCCGAAACCGCTGGCGCAGCCGAAATAAAAAAGGTTTCACGCGCTGATGTTCCGCGCGATTTACTTCGGAAGGGCTTCCGGCGCGACCAACTGATCCGCTTTACGAAGGTCTGGGAAACACCAGGCCCATAGCGCGGTTACGAACAGCGTGCCAATGCCGCCGAGAATTACGGCCGGCACGGCGCCGAACCATTGCGCGGTCACGCCAGATTCAAACTGGCCTAGTTCATTGGAAGCGTTAATGAAAATCATGTCAACGGCATTTACGCGGCCGCGCATTTCGTCAGGCGTGGCCAGTTGAATCAGCGTGCCGCGTATGACCACGCTGACCATATCGGTTGCGCCAACCAGAATCAATGCCAACAGGGATAGCGCGATACTGCGCGAGATTCCGAAAAGAATCGTGCACGCGCCAAATCCAGCGACGCACCACAGCATGGTGGTTCCGGTGCGGCGGCGCAACGGACGCCACGCCAGCCAAAGAGCCGTGAACGCGGCGCCTGCGGCAGGTGCGCTGCGCAGCAAACCTAATCCCCACGGACCAGTGCGCAGAATTTCCTGTGCGTAAACTGGCAAGAGCGCGACGGCTCCGCCTAGAAGAACAGCGAAGAGATCCAGCGAAATGGCGCCCAGAATTAATTTCTCTGCCCAGATATAACGAATGCCCGCGAAAAAACTGCGCAACGTGGCGGACTCGCGGCGGGGAGCCGGCAGCACGGCCTTTATTCCAAGCGTCGCCGCTATGGCAACGAGCGCGGCAAAAAATCCCGTGGCGTAAACAGCTTCTGGACCATGAAACGCGGCATACGCCACTCCGCCAACCGCTGGGCCGAGGATCGTCGCGGCTTGCCAAACGCCGGACGCCCACGCTACCGCGGAGGGAAAATGCTCGGCGGGAACAATCTGCGGCAGGAGAGCGCGGCTGACCGGCCCGTTGAACGAGCGCACGACGCCGAGCAACACCAGCACCGCGTAAATCGGCGCGACGGATTGCGTGTGCCGCAAGGCTAGAAGAAACAGCAGCGCGGAACATGTGGCGAACCCCGCGTAACAAATCGCGATAATGTTGCGGCGGTTGAAACGGTCCGCGACATGTCCGGAAAGTAAAAACAAAAGCATGCTGGGAAGAAACTGCGCAAGTCCCGCGAGACCAAGGTCAAGCGCGCGCTTTGTGGTGGCATAGATTTGCCAGCCGACGGCAACGGATTGCATCTCTAGCGCCAGAATGATGCAAAATCGCGCCGCCTGAAATAAGCGGAAATCCGGATGGAGAAATACCGCGAGCCCGCGGTCGCTCGAAGTACTGGAAGATGGTGCGGCGGGCATGCACTCTTCACTTTGCCACAGATTTTCGCGTCAGAGAATCGTGGACCATAGGACTAACGCATACAGGGCGGGCTGTTGCCTCGGCGGCGATTGCTGCGCAAGACATTTATTCTGCCGACGCCAGCGACGTCCAGGTCGAATTTTTACGCGAGGATTCGAGCGACGCACTGATAAATCGTATTCCTTCGACGCCGTCCGCGATTCCCGGTACAAGCAGCGCGGCCGGATCCGCGGATCGATTTTCCAGCCGCGCATGAATCTGTTCCGCGAGGTCCGTATAAAGCTGCGCAAATCCTTCGAGGTAGCCTTCCGGGTGGCCAGCCGGGACGCGGCTGGCATGCGCCGCCACAGGAAGCGAGCCCCCGCCGTTGCGGGCGATCACGCGCGGCGGTTCGCCAAGCGGAGAGAAAATTAACTCGTTGGCGCTTTCCTGGCGCCACGCCAGGCTGGCCTTTTCGCCAAAAATGCGCAAACGAAGATGATTGTCGTTTCCTGGCGCAACCTGACTGGCCCACAGCATGCCGCGAACATTTTTTTCGTAACGCAACAGGAGGTGCACGTTGTCGTCGAGCCGGCGCCCCGTGACAAAAGTGGAAAGCTCTGCCGCCACTTCGGTGCAGCGCAGACCAGAAACGAAAGAGGCAATGTTAAACGCGTGCGTGCCAATGTCACCGAGACAGCCAGCGGGGCCGTTCAGCTCAGGATTTGTGCGCCACAAAGCCTGTTTCTGGCCGGTGGCTTCCACCGGAGTCGCCAGCCAATCTTGCGCGTATTCCACTTGAATCACGCGCAGCGGCCCGAGCGCGCCGTCGCGAACCATTTCGCGCGCCTGCCGCACCATGGGATAGCCGGTGTAATTGTGCGTGAGCCCGAAAATCAATCCGGTACCTGCAACTTTCGCCTGCAACTTTAAAGCGTCCGCGAGATTGGTGGTCAGCGGTTTATCGCAGATAACGTGAATGCCCGATTCAAGAAATGCCATGGCCGGCGCAAAGTGCAGAAAATTTGGCGTGACGATCGTTACGGCGTCGATACGCCCATCCGCTTCATTGCGCTTGGACTCACCCGCGGCCATCTCTTCAAACGTTCCGTAAGCTCGCGGAATGTGCAGCTCTTCCGCGGCCGCGCGATTGCGCGATGGATCAGCACTCAGCACAGCCGCAACGAGTTCATAGCGATCGTCGATGCGTGCGGCGATGCGGTGCACGGCGCCGACGAAGGCTCCCGGCCCCCCGCCGACCATGCCGAGGCGCAGGCGGCGTAGCGTGCCGGAAGATTGTTCAGCGGTCATCGGCGACTCCTTGATTCGTAATGTGGCCGCAATAATATTGCACATTCCTGCCCTACGTGCCGGGCAACGTGGTCTTCGATCGTGACTTCTGCCAGCCACGAAGCCGCCGGCGCTCGATACGCCGCACGAATGCAGCAGCACCAACAGCGTTCCTGGGCTAAAATAGACTTGGAAACCAAGGCTGGCTTTGCGCCTCCTCACGGAGGCGGGCCCCTTGATATTGAGTGTCCGGTGAGCGGCGACCATGACCGAAAGAACGAAAACGACCGTGCAACCCGCTTCTGAAACCTCGTTGACCGGCGTGCGCACCCCGTCGGCGCGGGAAAAGGCTTGGGAGGAAAGCACGCTGCAACCGATCCTCGAAAAGAGTGCAGAGCGGGAAGAGCGATTCACAACAATTTCTGGCCATCCGATTCGCCGGCTTTACACAGACGCTGATTTGGCAAATTGGGACGCGGAGAAACAACTAGGAGTTCCCGGCGAACCACCGTATACGCGCGGCATTCACGCGACGATGCATCGCGGGCGCCTGTGGACCATGCGGCAATTCGCGGGATTTGGCGCGGCGGAGGACACCAATCAACGTTTCCGCTATCTGCTTTCCCAAGGACAAACCGGGCTGTCCACGGCGTTTGATTTGCCCACACTAATGGGTTACGACTCGGATCACGCGCTCTCTGAAGGCGAGGTCGGAAAGTGTGGAGTAGCCATCAGTTCCCTTGCCGATATGGAAGTGCTTTTCGACCAAATTCCATTAGCCAACGTCACCACGTCGATGACCATCAATTCGCCGGCGGCGGTGATCTGGGCGATGTATTTAGCAGTCGCCGAAAAACAGGGCGCGGACTGGAAAAAAATCTCCGGCACGCTGCAGAACGACATTCTTAAGGAATACATCGCGCAAAAGGAATACATCTACCCGCCGGAACCTTCGATGCGCCTGGTAGTGGACACTATGGAATTCGGCGCCAAGCACACGCCGAAATTCAATCCCATTTCTGTGAGCGGTTATCACATCCGCGAAGCGGGCTCGACCGCGATTCAGGAATTGGCGTTCACCCTGCGTGACGGCCTCGAATATGCGGAATGGGCCATGCGGCGCGGCATGGATGTCGACAACTTCGCGCCGCAGCTTTCTTTTTTCTTTAATGCTCACAGCGATTTTTTTGAAGAAATCGCGAAGTATCGCGCTGCGCGCCGCATCTGGCAAAAGGCCATGGTCGAGCGTTACAACGCCAAAAATCCGCGGTCCTGGGCGCTGCGTTTCCACACGCAAACGGCGGGATGCTCGCTGACCGCGCAGCAGCCTTACAACAACGTGGTGCGCACGGCAATTCAGGCTCTCGCCGCGGTTCTCGGCGGTACGCAATCGCTGCACACCAATTCTCTCGACGAAGCCTGGGCGCTGCCTACGGAATTTGCCGCCACCATCGCGCTGCGCACGCAGCAAATCATCGCGCATGAAACCGGCGTCACGAACACGGTCGACCCGCTCGGTGGTTCGTATTTTGTTGAAACGCTTACCAACGAAGTGGAACGCGGAGCGTGGGAATACATCGAGAAAATCGATGCCATGGGCGGCATGGTCGCCGCCATCGAGCGCAGCTATCCGCAGCGCGAAATCGCGGAAGCCTCTTACCGCTATCAAATGGAAGTGGATAAAAAAGAAAAAATCGTTGTCGGCGTAAATAGCTACGTCACAGAAGAAAAGCCGCTAGACATTTTGCAGATCGATGAGACCGTAGCGCGCCGGCAAGCGGAACGCTTGAACAAATTGCGCGCGGACCGTTCAAGCGACGAAGTCGCACGCCGTCTAACCGCGCTGCGCAACGCTGCGCAGGGTAGCGAAAATCTCATGCCCTTCATTTACGACGCTGTGAAGTCCTACGCCACGCTCGGTGAAATGTGCGACGCCATGAAAGATGTTTTCGGAACTTATGAAGAAGTCGCTATCACCTAGCGGCGCACGGCAAACTATAAAAGCAGGTCAATCGCGGGAATTCTTGTGCTCGCGAAAAAAGAGTTCCTTGGATTAAGGTTGATTCCGCCAAAGCTGCGGTACGTAATACCGGTCCAGATACCAACCCAACGCGAAAAACGCCGCCGCTCCGACAAGCGTCCAAATTAAGAGTCGCACCGGCAAGGTGCGCGTGAGTGGGATTTCAGGACGAGACCGGAAGCGAAATAGAATTCCGCTGATCAGACAAATGCAAACGGCGAGACCAGCACGCGCGACCGACGCCACAAGCCGTTCTTCCCAGCGCGTGGCGGGCAGAAAAAACGCCGAATTGAGCAACGCGTATAGCGACAGGATACTGAACGCCAGCGAAATCGCTCTGCCGAGATCAAGCAGCACGTGGCAGCCTCGGACAAAAACGCAAGCATAACGCGGCGGTCAAGTTTGCGGAAAAGAGTCTCGCGAAAGCGCCGCCGCAAGGACGCGCCGCACAAATTTTGGCGGATGAGTCTGTAAGCCGGATTGTCCCGCCGCCATTGCAAGCAAACAAGTTGTCTATTCTAAATAGCACTTCGCGGTCAATTCCGTCAACGCTGTCAACGTCAGCAGGAAAATAGCCCCCATCGCAACGACCTGGAAGAAGGGGGCGCTGGTCTCGGACGGCGTCCGACCCAATGGTTTCCACTGTTACCGCTTGACGGACATACGGAAACTACGAGTGCCTGATAAATTTGTTTGCGACGAAGGAAATGCACTCCACCTTGCGGTACTCCATCCGTTTTTAGTCCTGAACTGTGTAAATCCACAATTCCGCACCACGGTCGCTGCGCGTGGGAACAGCTAAATAAAAGCGGTCGAAACCTTTCTTGCCTTTTCCGAAATACCCGGCCGTGCGTGCACCCAAAGCCGTCGGAATTTTCGAAAGAAGCTGGTAATGGTCTGGGTCATTCTGCTGAAATGCGTAAATGAAACCCTCGCCTCCCGCCATGTAAATGCGTTTCCGCGACCCATCGTAATAAACATCGTCTGTGTCCTGCACGCTCGGCAGAGCGGCAATCATCTTTCCTGAGGTCGTGTCAAACACGGCCATGCGCGCAGGCTCGTGCGTGCCAACGAACAATCGATGGTCCGCCTCGTCCAGTGCCATGGGAAAATTGTGTTCGACGGTCAGCGGCCAACGGGTAATCGCGCGGGTCGCCCGATTGATGACCGCAATCTGTTTCAAGTCCGGCAGATTGACATAGATATTCGGGCCCGATGCTTCAAGTTGGAACGATTCGGGGTGCGCTCCTAACTTGTATTCTTCGTCCGTGCGCTGGTTGGTTGTGGCGTTCACTGCCCCAATGGCTGCGCTCCCCTCGTCACCATAGCCGACATAGACGCGTTTGTTCGCCGCGTCGTACCGCAAGTTATCGACATCGCCGTGGTAATCGATGGAGGTGATGAGGTCGAAGGAAGTTCCGTCGTAAATATAAAGTTTGCCTTTACTGCTAGCGACAAAAAGCTCATTGACTTCGGGAGCGTAGACGACACCCTGTGGATTCGGTACGCCCGTTATCGTGTGCTCAAGCGTTCGTCCGCTAACGTCAATGACTTCGACCGTATTGTTACCGAGTGCGGAGATAAACACCTTCCTTCCGCTGGTGCCAAAGTGGTCGAATCGTCCTTTGACGCCTTCCAACGGAATCGCCTCGGTCAAGACCATCGGTCGGGCTTCAGTCAACGATGAACTCTGCTGGGCAACTATCGATGGCGAAAACACCAAAATCAACGCGGCCAGCATGCGGGCATGGCATGTGGTTCTCATATATTTTTCATATCTCCACAATGAACCTATTACTCAATTCGCATCCCCTCCTGATTCTACAGGAAGATGACGACGCTTCGCGGCTCGCGACGGCGGCGCGAGCTTTGATTGCCCGCTCTTTCTTTTCGATTTCAGTGCGAATCTATCGGACCTCGTTGGCGATGCCCGCTTGTTGGTCGTCAGTGAGGTTGCGGCGGGCCCGTTCATTCCCCAGTCCTACGTTTGGGGCGGAGAAGCGCAGGGGGATTGGTATGAGGCGTACGCAGATATCCGTGGGGAGCGGGAACTGGCACTTGACGGACCTACCGAGGGAGCGCTTGTCTCGGACGGCCTCTTCATCGAGGCAAGAAGGCACGATAGAGAACCCTTCAATGTGGGCATCGTCTCCGTTTCGAACCGAGGATTCGGGTCAGAATCTATCGTTGCTATACGGACCCCTGATAAACACCCAAGACATCATCCATTATTTTGCTCAGACGTTCACTGGGTACCTGACAGGCGCGTGCAATAGCTTGTACACGGTCTGTGAGTGAGGGATGCGTCATAAACAATCCTGTGAATCTATCGCGCTGAGCAGGCAATTCGTGGATTGTGTGGAGATTTGCTAGCGCCTTGATGGCTATTTCCGGCTCGCCGGTGAAATCCACCGCTACTCTGTCGGCAGCATATTCGAAACGTCGTGACAAATAGTAAATCGCGACCAAGGGACCAAAGATTACCGTGATTTCAGCGAGCGGCTGGAGCGCCATCGCATGTTGGAAAAGCCCAAACAAAATGAGAACAAGAGCGGAGTAGATGGTCAGCACCAGCAGCAAATCCTTACGCCCGTGCCTTAGCTTTACGTGCGCCAATTCGTGAGCCATGACGTAGTCCACCTGCGTCTTCGTCAGATGTTGCCCCAAGCTGTCTGTGAGACCGATTGCATTCGACCAGCCATAGGCATTCGTCAGATGCCCCTTTCCAGCAGGAACGATATAAACCCGACTAATTGTTACTCCCATGTGGTCGGCCATCTTCAACGCTCTGTTTCGAAGTTCGCCAGATTTCAGGCGGTTGAATTTCATTCCTTCGGCGCTCCTGAGGAATGCCGTACCAACTCGGGAGACTACGCCGGCGCTTATCAACCACACCGTCCCGACAGTTTTTCCACTGAAAATAAGTGTGAACCCGGAGGCAACCATTAAGAGCGGAATCACAAAACTCACCAATCTCCACCATGCTCGGCGAAGCAATGCTGCAAAAGACCATCGTTGCTTCAACACCGTCCTGTCCACGACGTAGCAAGTAACTAGAAAAACGCACAGACCTACAACCGGAAGCAGCCAGAAAAGAAGAACCTCCAAGTCGGAGGCGTCGAAAGTCCCCGGAAATTGTCGCATCAATGCGGCGGGCATTTCGGTGCGTCCACCCAAATCCCACGTCACCCACCAAACTGCGACCGTAGCCGCCAGAACAAATGACCCTAATCCTCGCCAGACCAGCCACGCTTTTATTTGTTCTCTTTGACCGGAATGCAGCGCGCGCCAGCCAAGGCAAAGGGTCAGAATGATAGGAAGAAGCAGAACGCTGCCCGCGATAAAGGTATTCGCTGTGGATACCGGTTCGGCAGCCAACCCCAGTAGGTTCGCCATTACCCGAAACTGTAACTCATACTTGTGTCCTCAGAAGACAGCCATGATGTGTTGTGACGCGGTCTGAATAAGTGAAGTTTAATTTCAGCGGAGAGCTTTGCCACAACCTTGCCACAATGACTGACCAAGAAAACTTAACTGCATTCCCTTCAAATACCTTTTGGCGGGCGAGCCTGTAAGCCGGATTCTGTGCCGTTCCTCCGCAGCATTGCGATTTGCACCGCAATCCCGCACAAAAACGCGGCGATCATTCCTCTAGGTCACGATTCGCACCGTGACTCCAGCAGCCTACCCGAGGGTCCAAACGAGCCGGGCTAGCTCTCCCCTCCTATTTGGCCTTGCACCACGCGGGGTTTTCCGTGCCCCCGATGTTGCCATCGGAGCGGTGGGCTCTTACCCCACCTTTTCACCCTTACCGATAGGCGCGCGCGAAGCGAAGACGTCCCGCAGGTTTACCTGCGCGATATCACCGTGCGGCGCTGACCGGCGGTTTAAGTTTCTGTGGCACTATCCGTGAACCGTGGCACAGGCTTTAGCCTGCGCTTAACGCTCGCCGCGCACGCACAATCTGGCGCAAACGAAGCGCACAGACTGAAGTCTGTGCCACCGCTCCCCTGGCGTTACCAGGCGCGTTGCCCACTTGCCCCAAGGCTCGCGAAGCGAGCCGCAGGGTTTACACATTTGGTTCGCAGAGCGAACCAAATTTCTTCCTGACCGCGTGCGCCTCGCTGGACGCGCGCTACTCAGGTGGTGTCCGGACTTTCCTCCCGCTCGCGCCTGCGCAAGTCACCCTGCTCCAGCGCCAGCCAGCGATCACCCGGCTCACCCGCCAAAGCCATTATATCTCGATTCGCCCGGACTTACGCCTTCGGCTCAAGATGGAGAGGCGAAGTTGGAAAGTTTGCTTCGCTCTCAGTCTCGCCGCTAGTTGCCTCGATTGGCCACTTTCGCCAGAGTACATAAGCGACAATCGCCCAAAATAATACGCGAAGGTCGCGTCCATCGCCCCACCAAATGTTCACGCCTGCAACTATGAGAATGTTGGAAACACTGTGTGCCAATGCCGCGGGAATAATGGAACTCCAACGCAGCGTCATCCACGCCAAGACGTAGTTCGTCCCTATACAGATCGCTATTCGGTGCGCGAAATGCAGCAGGATGCCGACCGTAGAAATCGCGTCAAGGGCTCAGCTTAGCGACGCATTATGCCTGAAACGATTAGTTGTGCGGAGAGTTACTTATTACAGGAGCAAGCGGAACGTAAGAGTATGCGATTCCAGCGAACTATTCAGTTTATTCAAATGAACTGGAGAACTAGTTATATAGCGTTGCGAGTTCCTGGAGCATACAATGCCTGCAAAAGTCCGCGGGAGGGCGTCGAGTGGGAGAACCAGACAACGCTATCGCACAACCGCAACGTTCGCCGTTTCTTGGCGCGCTGGCGGGAATTCTCGTGGGCGCAGCGTTTGGATTGTTCGGATTCTTCCTGGCTGCCATGCCGTCGTCCCGCAATCTTGGTTGGGTGCTGTTTTTGCTCGTTCCGGTCTCTGCCGGCATCGCCATCGTCTTCACCATGCGTGGCAAAGGGTCAGTCATCGCCGTTGCTCTGATCGCCACATTATTTGCGCTCTTCTTTCTGATCGCCGCCGGCAAAGAAGGCCTCTTGTGCGCCCTGATGGCGTTCCCCTTTATCTTTGTGACCTTAATGCTTGGCGTCGGCGCCGGTTTCCTGCTGCGCGAATTGTTCGCCTGGGCGAAAGCGCCACACTCCATGACGCTGCTACTCTTGCCGATCTTAGTCGTCGGCGGTCACCAGGTGGAACTGAAAACCGTTGGCGACGCGCGCGCAGCGACCGTGAAAACCTCCATCTGGCTTGCGGCGCCGCCAGAACAAGTTTGGCCATACGTGCAGCGCGTCGATTCCATCGCCGGTGCCAAGCCGTTCTTGATGCACGTGGGGCTGCCGATTCCGCAACGTTGCGTGCTCAGCGGAACCGCCGTGGGCAGCAAACGCACCTGTTATTTCGACAAAGGCCACATCGAAGAATCCATTCTCGAGTGGCAACCGCCGTATCACATGCGTTTGTCGATTGATCGCAGCAATCTGCCCGGACGCCACTGGTTGGACTTTGAAAACGCGGAATACACTTTGCAACCGGAGCGCGGCGGAACGTTGCTCACGCGCACCACCACGATCACTTCCGGGCTAAGTCCATCGTGGTATTGGGAGCCGTTCGAGCGCTGGGGCGTCGCAGGCGAGCACCGCTATCTGCTCCAAGACATAGAGCGCAAGATTAATGACCGTTAATTTCGCAGCAATTTCTCAAAATCAGATTCCGAGAGCACCGCAACCGCCAGCGATCGAGCTTTCTCGAGTTTTGAGCCGGCGTCGGCGCCGGCTACTACGTAGTCCGTCTTCTTGCTGACCGATCCGGAAATTTTGCCGCCGTGCTGCTGCACCAATTCGCTGGCCGCTTCGCGCGTGCGATTCGCCAGCGTACCAGTGAACACAAATGTTTTTCCCGCAAACTTATCGCTCTTTACCGTGCGCTTCGCTGCTGTGGGATTGATTCCCGCCTTCGCGAGCTTTTTGATCAATTGGCGATTGGCAACCTCGGAGAAAAATTCCGCAATTGCCGCCGCCACCTTGGGCCCGACCTCGCCGACTGCAGTCAGTTGATCTTCGCGCGCGGCGGCAAATTCTTCCAGGCTCGAAAAATGTTCCGCCAACAACTGTGCCGTCCGCTCGCCAACAAAGCGGATCCCGAGCGCGTAAATCAAACGCGCCAGGGGCTGTTTCTTGCTCGCAGCAATGCCATCCAGCAAATTCTGGGCAGATTTTTCCGCCATGCGCTCCAGACCGAAGAGATCGTCCAGTTTCAAGACATAGAGATCGGCAACGTCTTTCACCAGGCCTTCGTCAACTAGTTGATCGACGATCTTGTCGCCCAGCCCATCAACGTCCATCGCATGGCGGGCCGCAAAATGCAGCAGCGACTCCTTGCGCTTGGCCGGACACCCGGCATTCACGCAGCGATATGCCACTTCACCGTCCACTTTGTGAATGGTGCTGCCGCATTCCGGACATTTCTCCGGCATACGGAATGGCCGGCGCGGATTCCCTTCCTTCGTCACCTTCAAAATGTGCGGAATCACTTCACCGGCGCGCTCGATCAAAACGGTATCGCCGATTTGCAAACCAAGCCGCTCAATCTCGTCCATGTTGTGCAGGGTAGAGCGCTTCACGGTCACGCCGCCGACTTGCACTGGCTCAAGATACGCGACCGGCGTGAGCGATCCAGTGCGGCCGACCTGCACTTGAATATCGTTGACTATCGTGGTCTCCTGGCGCGCGGGATATTTGTAAGCGATGGCCCAGCGCGGCGCTTTGGCCGTGAATCCCAGTTCATTCTGGATGGCGATGGAATTCGCTTTCACCACCACGCCATCGATTTCGTAAGCCAGCTTCATGCGCGGCTGATCCCACGCCTCGCAATACGCGATTACCGCTTCGATGCCCTGGCACACTTTCCAATCGCTGGACGAGCGAAATCGCGCCAGCTTCAGCGCTTCGAGCGATTGCGAATGCTTTGCAAACGGCGGTTTACCGTCCACGGTAAGGTAATAGGCAAAGAATTCCAGCCGCCGCGATGCGGTGATCGAAGGATCCAGCATGCGAACCGCACCCGCCGCGGCGTTTCGCGGATTCGCAAAAATCTTTCCGCCAGAAAGTTCCTGCTGCCGGTTCAATTCTTCAAACGATTTGCGCGGCATCATAATTTCGCCACGCACTTCAAAAGTCCCCGGCAATTTCGCCCTTTTCAGCGCCGCGGGATCGAGCCGCAACGGCACGGAGCGAATCGTCTTCACGTTCAGCGTGACGTCTTCGCCGGTCCGCCCATCGCCGCGCGTGACCGCGCGCGCCAGCCCGCCATCTTCGTATTGCAGCGAAATACTCAGCCCATCGAACTTGTGCTCCGCGACGTACTGAAGCTCCGGTTGTCCGCTTACTTCCCTGGCGCGGCGATCGAAATCGCGCAAGTCATCGTACGAATAAGAGTTATCGAGGCTCAACATCGGCCGCGAATGCTGCACGGTTTCAAACCCCACGCGCGGTTTCCCGCCCACGCGCAGCGTCGGTGAGTCCGCAGTTATCAATTCCGGATAAGCAGCTTCCAATTCCGAAAGGCGCGCCATCAAGCGGTCATACGCCGCGTCGGAAATCTCCGGATCGTCCTGGACGTAATATTTGTATTCGTGGTGCCGCAACTTTTCGCGCAGCTCGGCGATCTGCTTTTTGACGGCTGCGGGAGCGGGCTTGGCCATGTTGGCGGTCCTCAAGTGAATTGCTCACAGAACAATAGCTGGAATTCCGCTCATATTATATAGAATGAAGGATTGAGATTCGGCTAGGAGCACTGGCAGACGATGACAGCAGACTTGCAAAACGCGCTTTTGATTCACAACCCCAATGCCGGCAATGGCGGCCATGCCCGGCGACGTCTGCTGGACGAAGCGCGGCGCGTTTTGGCGGCCGCGGGAATTCACGCTGATTTGGTGGAAACCAAAGGTCCCGGCGATGCTACGGAGATTGCCAACCGCGCCAGCCTCGAGGGTCGTCAGCTAGTCATCGCCTGCGGCGGCGACGGAACGCTGAACGAAGTCGTGAATGGTCTGGCCGGTCAGCAAAACGGCCATCGCGTGCCGCTCGCGCTTTTGCCCGGCGGAACCGCAAATATTCTTGCCAAGGAGCTGGGCATTCCCTGGAATATTGCCAGCGCCACGCGAAAACTTCTGCAGGGAGAAGTAAAGGAAATTGCGCTGGGTCTGGCGACGCCACTGCTTCAGCCAGAAAGGAAAAAGTATTTTCTGAGCGTTGCGGGCGCGGGACCCGACGGCATGATCGTCTATTCCGTGGACCTCGAACTGAAGGCGCGCGTGGGCATTCTGGCGTATTGGTATCAAGGGATGCGCGAACTCTTGCGTTATGAGTATCCACACTTTCGCGTGGTGGCGGACGGCCGGGCTATCGATGCGACATTAGTAGTTGTGGGACGCACCAAAAATTATGGCGGGCCATTTATGATCACCACCGAAGCAGACTTGTATGAAGATCGCTTCGAGGTGATGACCCTGACGACGCAGAGCGGCTTGAAGTACCTGAGCTACTTGCCAAGCCTGTGGATGAAAAGACTGCGCGGCACCGAAGGCGTGCACTTTTATAAGTCTGACTCCATCGTTTGCGAACCACTGAACGGCAAACCTGTCTACGCGCAAATTGATGGGGAACCTCTCGCGCGGCTCCCGATTGAGTTTACTATCGTGCCGCGTGCGTTAAGGCTGCTCGTTCCGCAAACAGCGCCCGTTCCGCTGCGCGTGAACGCCGCCTGAAATAAATATGAACATCGTCACACACGGGCTGGCTTCGCTCGCGCTGCTGCGGGCGGCGTGGCCTCGCGCGCCTAAGCAAATGTGGATTGCCGCGATTGTTGCGGGAACCATCGCGGACGTCGATTTACTGAGCGCGTGGACCGAACCGGCAAAATATCTTGCGTGGCGCGGTACGTACACCCACGCGCTGCCGGCATCCATCCTATGGGCAGGCTTATTCGCCGTGGTTTTTCCATGGTTGGCCGGAGCTGATTTGCGCAACCGTTTTTCGCTGCTGGCGTTTTTTTTCTTTGCGCTCGCTGCACAATGCTTGCACCTGGCTTTGGACTTGTGCGGTGCGACGGGCATTGCGCTGTTGTGGCCCTTCACCAGGCGGAGGTTCGCGGCGGATTGGGTCGCCGACTTGGATCCCTGGATTATTTTCGTACTGCTCGCGGCGCTTTTGCTGCCGGAACTAGTGCATCTGGTGAGCTCAGAAATTGGCACGCGCGATACAAGGCCGCGCGGACGCGTCGGCGCGCTGCTCGGTTTTTCCATCCTGCTTTTCTACGTAACGGTCCGCGCGGACTTTCACGGAGAGGTGCTCGGGCTGATGCAGTCGCGAACGTTTCGCAGTGAAGTCGCAAAGCGCGTCGGCGCATTTCCCGAAGCGCTTTCGCCATTTGCGTGGCAAGGGATCGTCGAAACGGAGCGTGGCTTGCACCGCATAACGGTGACGGAAGGTCTGGGGGGGCCGTTCGATCCCGAAAGCGCGGAAACGCTGTACAAGCCGGAACCCTCAGTGGCGCTCGAGACTGCTCAAAAAACCGCTACCGCACAAGCATTTTTGGAAACAGCGCGATTTCCCAAGGCTATCGTCGAAACGACGCCCGCCGGCACTCGCGTAGAGATTCGCGACTTGGCTTATGTAGCGTCGGGAAACGCCGCGCACGAAGTTGTCGCCGTGATTCAGCTGGACTCCGCCAACCGCGTCGCCTCGCAAGAGTTCGCTTGGGCGAACCAACTCTCAAGACAATAGCGCAGTTCCAGGAATTAGCGCTGCGCAGCCTCATGATGTTTATGACGCAGAATCAAGCGTGAAAGCACATAGCTGGTTGCCACAAACAGGGTCACCACCGCCGCGACTTGCAGTTTGTGGTGCGCGAGGTACGGAAGAGCGTCCTGTCCATAGCGAACCGAAAGAAATCCGATCGCGAAGTAGCGCAGCACGCGGGCGATGGTAATAGCCAGCGTGAAACTGACAACCGGAACTTCAAAAACACCCGCCGCAAATACAAATATCTTGAATGGCGTTGGAGGAGGCAGCAGCGCCGCGACCAGCATGCCGGCAAAGCCGTTTTGTTCTACCCAATGTCGAACCGCGTGCCCGTGGACTCCGGCGTTTTTGTGGAAGAACGCTTCCCCGCCCTTGTACGCAATAAAATACAAAAGCACGCAGCCAAGCACTGAGCCTACCGTGGCAGCTCCGGCATAGAGCGGCATACGCAGCGGATGACTGATGGAAAGCTGAATCAACAGTAGGTCGTTGATGATCGGGAAACTGAGGACTGACGAATCCAGAAATGAAATCAGGAAAAGGCCGGGCGCCCCCAACGAGCCGGCGAAGAGAATTGTTTTTTGTTTCCAGACGGTCAACTTGGACGGCAAACGATACTCCTGCAAATTCCATGCAAGAATTCTAGCAGAGGCTGGTCGGCTTCCGCGCGATCCGCGGCAAAGATTGCGCACACAGCAGACTCCTCGCTTGGCTCGGAGTGAGGCGCGGCCAGTTGGGATCGATTCCGCGGCGCTGTCAAAACAGCGTTTCGACGGCTTCTTGAATCACGTCATACGCGCGGTCCAATTCTTCCGGCGAGATCACGTACGGCGGCAACACATAAATCACATTGCCGAGCGGGCGCAGCAGGACGCCGCGGTCGAGGAAAAAATTGTAGAGCTTGGGACGCATGGACGAAAGATAGCCGGGGTCCTCGACGCGCAGTTCGATTGCGCCGATCGTCCCGATCTGACGGGTGTCCGCGACTTGCTGCATAATGCGAAATTGCTGTAGGCGTTCCGCAGTGATGCGCGTGATCGTGGCGATGCGGTCAAACACGGGTTCGTCGTCAAAAATTTGCAAGCTAGCGTTTGCGGCGGCGCAAGCCAAGGCGTTTCCCGTGTAAGAGTGGCCATGATAGAAAGTGTGCGCGCGGTTCTCGGTCGCAAACGCAGCGGCGACGTTTTCGGAACAAAGGGTTACGCCCATGGCCAAAAACCCGCCGGTAATACCCTTCGATAGGCACATCAAATCCGGAGTGACGCCCGCCAAGTCGCACGCAAACATCTTGCCGGTGCGGCCGAAGCCGGTGAGTACTTCATCGGCGATCAGAAGTACATCGTGCTCGATGCAAAGTTTGCGCACTTTTTGTAGAAACTCGACGGGGTGCACGATCATTCCGCCAGCCGCTTGCAGCAGCGGCTCAACGATCACCGCTGCGATTTGCGGGCCACGCTCGCCGAGTAGGGTTTCGAGCTGTTGAACGCATTCGATGTGACAGGACTCGCGTTTCAATCCAAGCGGACAGCGATAGCAATACGCCGAATGCACGCGATGCACATGAAAACGCATTTCGCGAAACGGCGCGGTAAATGGCGAATCATCGCTGGCAGACATCGCTCCAGCGGTGTCGCCATGATACCCATGTTCAAGAGCGACGATTTCGTTTTTCCCTGCACGTTGCTGATTGCTGAAATGCTGGACGGCGAGTTTCATGGCAACTTCTACGGCCGTCGAGCCGTCGTCGGAAAAAAACAGGTGCGTCAGACTTGGCGCAACCCACTTGCGCAACCGGGAGGCTAATTCTTCGGCAGCGTCGTGCGTGAAGCCGGCGAGAATCACGTGCTCCAGTTTTTTTGCCTGGGTGGCAATGGCCGCCGCGATGCGCGGATTGGCATGCCCATGCAAATTCACCCACCACGATGAAATGGCATCGAGAATTTTGCGCCCATCTTGCGTGTACAGCCACACTCCTTCGGCGCGCGCGATGTGCAGCGGCGGCGGATCGAGCGCGGCATGGGTGAAGGGATGCCAGATGCGAAGAGGCGAATCCATTGCGGCGATTACTGCGAAAAAGCGGCGCGGTCGAAATGATTCATGAACACCTGCATAAGTGCGGTGCGGTGCAGGTTGGGCAAGCGAGGAAGTTCGCCGATCACCCGCACGTGGCCGAAGCGTTCGATGGTTTCGCGATTTTCGCGATTTTGATCGCCGATCAGGACCACGCCGTGCACCGGCAATTCCGCAGCGTGCAGAGCGGCAAGTGTCAGCAAAGTGTGATTGATGGTGCCGAGGCTGCTGCGCGCCGCGAGAATTACCGGCAGCTTGAATTTCGCCATCAGATCCAGCACAAATTGTTTTTGGTTAATGGGAACAAGAACACCACCGACTCCTTCGACGATCAACCAGTCATTCATCAGACTGGTAGGCATATTAATGCGCGCGAGATCAATTTCCACGCCGGCCCAGCGCGCGGCAAGGTCCGGAGAGACCGGCGGAACGAATTGGTAGACCTCATCGAGCGTACGGTCGTTGCCAATCCCGGCGAGGCGCATCACGGTGGAGCGGTCCGTGCCTTCGAGCGTGCCGGTCTGAATAGGTTTCCAGTAGACGGCGTCAAGCGCGGCACAGAGTAACGCGGCGAGCGTGGTTTTTCCCACGCCAGTATCGGTGCCGGTAATGAAGAAATGATTCCTCATCAACGGCCCACCGCAGTGCTGGCTGCTTTTCTGGACTCGTGCGCGTCGAGTTCAGTCCCGGCACTTTGCATGGGCTCGGAGCCGCAACGCGCATCGCGAAAATCGTTGCGCATCTGTCCCATGCACGCTGTCAAACGCGAGAGATCGCTTGGCGAGATGCAGGCAGTCAGTGAAAAGCGCAGGCGCGCGGTGCCCGGCGGAACGGTGGGTGGCCGAATGGCGCGAGTGGCAAAGCCTTGCTGGCTAAGAAAAGTGGCGGCGGAGAGCGCGCTTTCATTTTTGCCGATGATCACGGGAATAATCTGCGCTTTACTCGATGCGATGTTCCAGCCCTGTACGCGAAGCGCGGCGCGCAAATTGTTAGAATTTCGCAGCAGCACGCTGCGCTGTTCATCCATGCCCTGCGACAGACGCAGTGCGGTGCGGATTTGGGCGGCGATATAAGGCGGAAGCGCGGTGGTGAAAATGAAGGTGCGCGCGTGATTGATGAGGTGCTCCTTCAGCATCTCGCTGCCGCAGACGAAAGCGCCGGCGCTGGCCAGAGCTTTTCCGCAAGCGTGCACTATCGCCACGATATTTCCAGACCTGCCATGCTGGATATGGTGCCGCGCAGCGATGCCGCGGCCCTTGGGCCCGTGGACCGCGGTGGCGTGCGCTTCATCGAGGATTACGCCAGCGTTGTAACGATCCGCCAATGCGAGGATTTCCGCGAGCGGAGCGATGTCCCCGTCCATGCTGAAGACAGTCTCCGTGACGATAAATTTGCGTCCGTTCTCGCGCTGTTCCATGCGCAGAAATGATTCCAACATATCCAGGTCGAGGTGCGCGTAGATAAACTTTTGCGCCCCGCTCAAGCGAATGCCATCAATTAGGCTGGCGTGGTTGAGCGCATCGGAAAAAATCAGATCGCCGGGTCCAGCGAATGAAGTGATCAGGCCGATGTTTGCTGCGTAGCCGCTCGTAAAATAGAGCGCGGCTTCCGTTGCAGCGAATTGCGCAAATTCGTTTTCCAGATCTTCCCACGCCGCAGCGTGTCCAGAGAGCAGCCGCGAGCCGGTGCTACCGACGCGTGATGCGCTGGCTACGGCTTCGAGAAGCGCTTCGCGCAGAGCCACGTTTTGCGTCAGGCCGAGATAATCGTTTGAGCAGAGATTCACGCCTGTGAATTCCGCGAGCGAACGGCGTTGATCGCGCGACGCCAACTGCTGCAGACCGCATTCAAGCGACTGAGAAAATTGGGACTGAAACTCAGACGGCATGCGACTCCAGCGGTTTGAGCCCCAGCGAGTGGAGGAGTTGTTCGTCCTCATCGGGGCCAGGATTGGGAGTGGTCAGCAATTTTTCGCCGACGAAAATAGAATTCGCGCCAGCCAAAAAGCACAGCGTGACGGCTTCGGGAGAAAGCTGTTTACGCCCCGCGGCGAGGCGCACGCGCGATGTGGGCATCAGGATGCGCGCGGTGGCGATAGCGCGCACCATCTCGAGCGGATCAAGGGTGGGCATGGCGGCCAGCGGAGTGCCCTGCACACGCACCAGCATGTTGATGGGCACGCTTTCCGGATGCGGATTGAGCGAGGCCAATTGCTGCAAGAGGCCCGCGCGATCCTGCGGGCGCTCGCCCATGCCGAGAATTCCGCCGGAGCATACCGTGATGCCTGCATCGCGGACCGCGGCCAGAGTCTTCAAACGATCATCATAAACGCGCGTGGTAATGATGGAGCCATAAAATTCCGGTGACGTATCCAAGTTGTGATTATAGGCGGTGAGACCGGCTTGCTTCAGTCTCCCGGCTTGCTCGCGCGTAAGCATGCCGAGCGTGCAGCAGACTTCGATGCCGAGCGCGGAAACGCCGCGCACCATTTCCAAAACATTTTCAAATTCGCGGCCTTCGGGAGCTTGCCGCCACGCCGCGCCCATACAGAAGCGTGTGACGCCGCGCGAGGCGGCTTCCTCTGCAACGCCGATGACGTGCTGCGGGTCGAGCAAGCCTTGGCGCTCGACGCCGGCATCATAGTGCGCGCTCTGCGGACAGTAGCCGCAATCTTCCGGGCAGCCACCGGTCTTGATGGAGATAAGCTGGCAGGTCTGGATGCGATCGGGATCGTGAAACTGGCGATGCACCGACTGCGCGCGAAAGATCAGTTCGGGCAACGGCGTTTCATAGATGGCCTGGACTTCGTCACGGCTCCAGTCATGCCGCGTGCCTGGCACAGGCATGCCGGCTGCGGCAAGAGTTGTTGACGTTTCGCGGGTGCTCATGGACCTCCGCCCATTTCTGTACCGTGCGCTAACTACGCAGAACGTGACGCAAGATGTTACCACTGGTTGGCGAATGCTGCTGCCCGTCGAGCGGGAGGATGCCACGAGTTCTAACGGACCGAACCGAACGCCGGGTTCCCGACGGCAGGCCGCGAGCCGGTGGCGCACGGTTTGACCCGGCATGGCGTAAATGCTATAAAGCACAAGCTTCATAGCCCACGTACTGAGTAGGCGCGGTCCGCTGACATAAGGGGTGCGCGGACTGCGATATTTAGGCGTAAATTCCTGTCCTTGTATCGGGACCTGCGTTACGACGCCGGCGAATCGCTCCCCGGCGCCAAGCTTTGGCGTGCGAAAAATTTCTGTGCCGGATACGCTTTTCAGGTAAACCCTGGTTGGCATGAACCCGAAGACTGCATGGAGGATCGTTGATGAGCAACTGGCTGGCAAATAACCGGGCACGCGTAAGCGGACTCGGCCGGTACTTGAGTGCGAAAAAATTTGGCGGAGCGGCAGCGTTGGCGCTGCTTTCCGGCCCGGCGGCGTTTGCGCAAGACAAAACGGACGTGGGCAATGAAGCCAGTCTGAAGTTGCCGGATCTTTCTTCGGTGACCTTCTTGAATGGCGCGATTGACGGGCACAAGCTGCTGCTGATCGGTATCGGCGTTTGCGTACTGGGATTGATTTTTGGACTGGTGATTTATAGCAAGCTGAAGAATTTGCCGGTGCACAAATCGATGCTGGACGTTTCGGAGCTCATTTATGAAACGTGCAAGACCTATTTGTTGACGCAGGGAAAATTTCTGCTGGTTTTGTGGCTGTTTATCGCGGTGGTGATCGTGCTTTATTTCGGCGTGCTATCGCCGGTGCCGGGAAAATCGGTGGCCGTGACGTTGCCGATTATTCTGGCGTTCAGCTTGATCGGCATCGCGGGAAGTTATGGCGTGGCGTGGTTCGGGATTCGCGTGAATACCTTTGCGAATTCGCGCACGGCGTTTGCTTCGCTGCGCGGGAAGCCTTATCCGATTTATCACACGCCGCTCGAAGCAGGCATGAGCATCGGCATGATGCTGATCAGCGTGGAACTGCTGATGATGCTGCTGATTCTGCTGTTCATCCCGGGCGACTACGCGGGGCCGTGTTTCATCGGCTTTGCGATTGGCGAATCCCTGGGCGCAGCGGCATTGCGGATTGCCGGCGGCATTTTCACGAAGATTGCGGACATTGGGTCCGACCTGATGAAGATTGTGTTCAAGATCAAGGAAGACGATGCGCGCAACCCGGGCGTAATTGCCGATTGCACTGGAGATAACGCAGGCGATTCGGTGGGTCCCAGCGCCGACGGATTTGAGACGTATGGCGTGACAGGCGTGGCGTTGATCACCTTTATTTTGCTGGCGATTGGGCCTTCGCACTTTTTGCCGGCAGGAATTTCGCTGCACACGGCGACGCCCTCGATGATGGCGACGGCGATTGCCATGGCCAACACCGTGCAAGTGCAATTGCTGGTGTGGATTTTCGTGATGCGCATCGTGATGGTGATTGCCAGCGCGGCGGCGTATTTCATCAACGGACTGATCGCCAAGTCAAGATTCGGCAATGTCGACAACATGAACTATGAGACCCCGCTGACTTGGCTAGTGTGGATTACTTCACTGGTTTCGATTTCGTTGACCTATGTGGTTTCTTATCTGATTATTCCTACGCTCGGAACGGATTCGTCGCAGTGGTGGAAACTAGGATCGATTATTTCCTGCGGGACGCTGGCCGGCGCGATTATTCCGGAACTGGTGAAGGTATTTACCTCCACCGAGTCTCGGCACGTGAAAGAGGTAGTGACGTCCGCGGAAGAAGGGGGGGCGTCACTGGGAATTTTGTCGGGATTTGTAGCCGGGAATTTCTCGGCGTACTACATCGGGCTGGCCATGGTGGTGTTGATGTCGGCGGGATACCTGATCAGCAATCTGGGATTGAGCGCACTGATGATTGCGGCGCCGGTTTTCGCGTTTGGCCTGGTGGCGTTTGGATTCTTGGGAATGGGCCCGGTGACGATTGCCGTGGATTCGTACGGACCGGTGACAGACAACGCGCAATCGGTTTATGAACTTTCCCTGATCGAGCAAATTCCGGGAATTGAAGGGGAATTGCAGCGCGACTACAAGATCAACGTGAACTTCGCACACGCCAAGGATTTGCTGGAAGCGAATGATGGCGCGGGAAATACCTTCAAGGCGACCGCTAAACCGGTGTTAATCGGAACGGCGGTGGTAGGCGCCACGACGATGATCTTTTCCATCATCATGGCGCTGACGCATGGCCTTACGGAAAACGTGAACAAACTTTCGCTGCTGCATGCGCCGTTTGTGCTGGGATTGATCACCGGCGGCGCGATGATTTACTGGTTCACCGGAGCCTCGACGCAAGCGGTGACCACCGGGGCTTATCGCGCGGTGGAATTCATCAAGGCCAACATCAAGCTGGACGGCGCGGCTGCCGCCAGCGTGGCGGACAGCAAGAAAGTGGTAGAGATTTGCACGAAGTACGCGCAGAAGGGCATGCTGAACATTTTCATTGCGGTGTTTTTTGCCACCTTGGCATTCGCGTTCGTCGAACCGTTCTTCTTTATCGGATACCTTTTCTCCATCGCGATTTTTGGCTTGTACCAGGCGATCTTCATGGCCAACGCCGGCGGCGCCTGGGACAATGCGAAGAAAATTGTGGAGGTCGAGATGAAGCAGAAGGGTACGCCGCTGCACGACGCGACGGTGGTGGGCGATACGGTGGGAGATCCGTTTAAAGATACTTCTTCGGTGGCGCTGAATCCGGTGATCAAGTTTACGACACTGTTTGGGTTGCTGGCGGTGGAGCTGGCGGTCCAGTTGACGGCTTCGCAAGGCGATAATCGTCTGACGCATATTTTGGCGGCGGTGTTTTTTGCGGTGTCGTTCTTCTTCGTGTACCGGTCGTTTTACGGGATGCGGATTCGCGGGGCGGCGGCTTAGAATTTCATTTCAACAAAACCGGGAGGCCGCACGTCCAGAACGCCGGCCTTTTTTACTTGCGAAAATCACGTTTCACGAGCGGACCAGGCCGGGAAATCTACCGGGGTTGTTGTCGAAGGTGGGGAAAACGGCGTTTAGGTCTTTTACGCCGATGTGTTTGGTCAGGATTTCGCCCACGACGGAGCGGAAATCAGTGGTTAGGGCGAGATCGCGGCCTTCGTTGAGTTGATGGTCTTCGAGGCCGGGCCACTTGCCATAGATGTGGCCGCCTTTTACATCGCCACCCATGACGAACATGCAGTTGGCGTGGCCGTGGTCGGTGCCACGATTGCCATTTTCTTTCGCAGTGCGTCCGAATTCGCTCATGGTGACGACCACGATATTTTCCATGCGGTCGCCCAGGTCCTGATGGAACGCGGCGAGACCCTGTCCCAGATCTTTCAGCAAATTGGACAGCTGGCCTTGCGAGCCGCCTTCGTTGACGTGATTGTCCCAGCCGCCGCAATCAAGGAACAAAACTTCGACGCCGACTTTGGCTTTCAGCAATTGACCGATTTGTTGAAGGCTTTGGCCAAGGCGATTGTTGGGATACTGCGCGCCATTTTCCGGCGGAAATTTGCTGGTGTCGATTTTGCTGAGCATGCCGATGGCTTCAAAAGTTTCGGCGCCGGTTCCGTGGAGAGCGTGGTCGACGGATTGCGCGTACATCGCTTCAAAGCCGCCTTGCGCAACGTTGGTCATGGCAGCGGATTGCGGAATGATTTTGAATTGCTTCAGATCGGGAAGAGCGATGGCGCCGGTGCTGCCTTGCAGCATGCGCGGGAGATTTGAGCCCATGGCCACGGCGCGGAAAGGCGAGGCGTGGTCTTCCGGCATCGTCTGCAGCGCGCGATCGAGCCAGCCATCGCTCGTGGCTTTTACGCCGGGCGTGCCGGACTCCATGAAATCCTGCGCGTCAAAGTGCGAGCGCGTGGGATCGGGCGAGCCGGAAGCGTGGACAATGGCCAACTGATTTTTATGGAAGAGCGGCTCGAGCGGCGAAAGACTGGGATGCAATCCAAAGAAACCGTCGAGGTCGATGACCGTGTCTCCCGCGCCGCGTTTTGGTTGGGGAATGGCAATGGTGGGGCGCAGGCGGTAATAGTTTGGTTCGGCGAAGGGCACAACGATGTTGAGGCCGTCAGCAGCGCCACGTTGAAAGAGGACGACAAGTTGCTTTTTGTTGGGCATGGGCGTTGCCGCGACGGCGCGCTGCAGGAATGCGGGCATTACGCTCATGCCGACCATGGCGATGCCGCCTTGTTTCAGGAAATAGCGGCGCGAAAAATTAATCTTGCGGGTGCCTTCGCAGCAGTCGTGGGTGCCACCGTGCGTATGATTGATGTACGACATGCGAACCTCTCCATTCCCTGCTTCATTGTTTACCGAACAAAAATCCGTTTGCGGCCAGTACTTTAACTAATTACCGCCGCTGAAATTCCGGCGCGCCTAGCACCAGTCCCGTCACCACGCCTAGATCCGTTTGCTTGTTAGGATCGTCGAGCTTGGCTTGAATGACTTGCGGATTGTCGAGTTGCTTTTCCAAAGTTTCGACGGTGTTGGAAGCGGCAGAGCCACCCAGGAAAACTTCGACGGCGCGCGTGAGCGCGACTTTCGGCTCCGCGCCGGCATCGACGCCGAGAAGCGAGGTGACGTCGGAGCGCGATCCGCGAATCTTGTTGCCGGCCAGCGTAAGCGAAAAATTGAGGCGGTTGAGAAGCGCGCCGGTGTTGACCCAGGCATCGGCCTTGTCCGAGTAGCCGGTCGGCGGCTGGCACTGATAAAGCGGTTCGCCGATGCGGTTAACCCATTGCACCAGAGGCATTGCAGTGTCGACATCCGTGCCGAGAGAGCGGACGGCGGAGACCACCAGCTCGAAGGGCGTTTTGATTTTGGCGCGGTAGGCCTCGCGGGACCAGAACTCCGGCGAGTAGATCATGGTGTGCATCACCGCGCGGATGTCGCCGTCATCGCTCAGAAAAGTCTGCGCCATGCGGGAAACCAGCGCGGGCGGTGGACTGTCCGAAACGAAACGGCGGGCAAGTTCCGTGGAAATAAATTTTGCGGTGCTAGCGTGATGCGCGAGCAAGTCGATAACCTGTTCGCCATCTTTTTTTCCGCCAGCGTGAATTTTCTTTCCGAGCACGATTTTGGGATCGGGATCGTGGACCTTCTCGTCGAATTTAAAGACCGGATTTTCGCGCGGCTTTTCGATGGTCCATCCAGTAAAGCAGCGGGCTACTTCGGTGACATCTTTCTGCGTGTAGCCGCCGTCAACGCCGAGGGTGTGCAATTCCATTAATTCGCGGCCGTAATTTTCGTTCAGCCCGCGCTCTTGCTTCTTTTTGTTGGCTTGCGCATTCGCGTTGGGAGCAGGAAATGGGCGGCCGAAACGGCCTTGGCGCATTTGCTGCCGTTGGGCGCGTTCGGCAGCTTGGCGAGCGGCCGCTCGCGGATCGGCGCTAAGGAAATTATCGAGATAAAAAAGCATAGCGGGGCTTTCGGCGGTGGCGTTGACCAGATCTTTGAATTTTCCAAAAGTGTGCGGCTGGATTACGTCGCGTTCATAGGCCGTCAGGTAGTAACGGTCTTCCCCTTTTCCGGCAAAAACATTGAAGTGGTTGAACCAGAAATCGTCCATCACCTGCTGGAGTTGACGATCGCTGTAGATGGCGCGCGTAACCTTGGCCATTGCCAATTCTTCGATGACGCGTTGCGGGCGCTTGCTGTCGTCGGCGATGCCGCGAGGAACGGCGTTCGGATCAGCGCCGCCAAGAACGTCGCGTTTGCCTGCGGCGCCGCGGGTGGCGACATTTTCCGAAAGTGACGGATCTTGCTTCATGGGCGACGGCGAATCAGAATTCTGCTTCGCCGGTGTGGCTGGCGTTTGCACCGCTGAAATGGTGCCGGTATTCGAGATCGGCGCGGTACGCAGCGGCGTGGCCGGTGCGTTTGCCGAGGCTTGCGAATCTTTAGCGATGATCGCCGCAGCGGCATCGGAACGCGATTGCGTGGCAGATTGCGCTAGAATTTTGGCGGCTTGTTTCGGTTGCGGATATTCCTCAATCAGTTGAACAGTGGACATGCCTAGCGTGGGGAAATTTTCGAGCCGCGGCTGCAGCGCTCGATCGTCGATGGAATTCGGGTTGAGCTGCTGATCGATCCATTTAGCAAGGCCCATTTGCTTCACGCGTTCGAGGTCTCCGGGGCGCGGACCGTACGCCAGACGATTGAGAGCGTGCAATACCGCTTCATCGACGGTCAGCTCGGCGATAGGTAAGCCCTTTAGCGCAGGGTCCAGCTTCATCTTCTTCGTTTTACTGGCGGGGCTGGGCGCGGCCGAAGCCATTGCGGGTAAATCGACGCCGAGCGAGAAAAAACACGCGAAAGACAAAGCAGCAGCAAGGAATGACTTGGGAGTGCGACGAATCGAGCAGAGATCTGTGGGGTGCGGCGACAAATTCATAGCCCGCTCCTGCCGATGCGGCTGTGATTCGGGGCGACTCGACACTGATAGAATAACCCGGGCCGGACTGGGAAGTTGCAGGCGTTCCGCCGACGTGCCGTAACCTGCAATCTGCGCTAGTCAGAGGATTATTCAAGACTTAGCTGCTAGCAGGCGGCTGACTCGCGGGCCGCCTTTTCGTGCCGCGGTCGCGAGCCGGCGAATCTTCGCCATGGAGCAGGCGGCCCTAGATTCAGTCGGCCAAGTCGAATGCGATGCTGCGCATCGGTGCACGATTGCCGGCGGCGTCCATGGCTTCCATAACCAGGCGGTATGTACCGGCAGGCACATCCTTCAGAGGTACTTTGAGCCCGATGGGAATCACCGGATTGCCCTTGCGGATGAATTCATCGGCGCGGATAGCTCCCGTCGCATAAATCTCCTTGGAAGTGCCGCTGTTGATGAGGTGGTAACCGAGCGCCACAAGCGGAGGCTTGTCGGAAGTGAGCAGTGGCTCGTAAACCTCGGTGTACAAGCACAGGTTGTCCGATTTTCGGAAGCGATTGCTTCCGGAGGGGATAATTTGCATACCCTTGACGATCAGTGGTGTGCGATCCTCAAGAAGCGCGGAATCGAGACCGGTGGCGATTTGACCAACCGGCTGCGTGGCATTTGAAAGGGCGAGACCGCCGATGGTAATGGTCTTGCCGTCGAAAGTGGCGATTTGCAGAGGCGATTCAAATTTACCAAAGGCGTCGCCTCCCGCGCTCAACACCACCGTCAACTTGTAAGTTCCGGGAGAGGCGTCGAACTGATTTTCGTAGTGATATGGATTTTTGTTGAACTCTTTCACCTCGTCCTTTTCCATATCGAGGCTCACGGTGTCGCTGAAGCGGGCGCCAATACTGCCGTCGGGCTTGTAGGCAATGCCTAAAATGTTGATGTTGGCGTGGTATTTACCTTTGTCTTTGTTGAACTGCAGGGTGTCCGGAGGAATTTCCATTACCAGATTCACGCGGGCGACGTTAGGCGCAGTGTAAAAGTACGGCGCTTCGAGCACGCCGTGAATTGAGCCGGCTTGCCCGCCGGTGGCGCGGGCTTCGAGTTGCTTCTCGAGTGGTTTGCCTTCGAGTGCGTTAACCACTTTTTCGTTGCAGTACCCGCTGCGCGCACGAACGTTGGTGCCGCCGCGTGAGACTTTTACCTTCAGCGTATGGCAAGTGCCCTCCGGACTCTCGGGGGGGGTGTAGCCAAGAATGTAGAATTCGCTCTGCTCGTTGCCGATCTTTTGCAAACCGCCGAGCAAATCGTTGGTGTTGAAGATGGTGAAGCCGCCAGTGCCCTCGGCGAGTGCGGCGAGAATCTGCTGATTCGTGGCCGTCGAGGTTGGGATTTGCGGAACGATGGTACGAGGCTGAGTGAACGCGGAATTCGGAGAATTAGAGTTCAGCGGTCCGGTGCGGCCGCCGCCTACGCCCGTCCCGCCGGTACCACCGCGTCCACCAGTACCTCCAGTGCCTCCCGTGCCGCCGCGGCCGCCCCCGGTTCCACCTGTGCCGCCCGTGCCGCCCGTGCCGCCGCGGCCGCCGCCACCGGTGCCCCCGCCGCCACCTCCGCCGCCTGGTCGTTGCGGATCCCCGGGAACCGCCGCGGGGTAGGCAGCCAAGACTAGTCGCGCAGTAGCAGAAGTTCGAGCTGAAGGCTGGCTTTGAGAAACATTTAAGGCGTTTTGCTCGCCGGAACTTGCATCGCGATTGCGGGCGCTGCCGCCCGGCGGACCAGGCGCGGTGGCCACGAGTCCGCGGGCATCCAAGGCGTAAATCGCTACGTTCGCTTTGTTGCAGGCGTCGATCGTGGCGGTGAGTTCGGACTCGCTCTCCGCCGTCAGCGGGAAGCCCCCCGAAAACAGAACGAGCATCTTGCGGCCTGGCACGGAGCGCAAATTCTTGGCGAGACTGCGCACCGCGAGCAACATGGAACGCGCCCCAAAATCAGCTTCCGCGGTACTCAGGGAGGAAATGCCGCTGGATGCGACCGTGACCGGCGCGGTGGCGTTTGGATCGACCGCCGAGCCTTTGACGCCGGAGACGGCGGCCTGCAGCGTGGCGGCATTGGCGGTGAAATTCTGCACGATGCGCAGAGCGCCTCCAAAGTCCACCACGGCCATGAGATGGTCCGGCCCAGCGTTGGCATCGATAAATTTCGCCGCCGCGCTGCGCGCCTGGATTTGATCCGGGGTATCCATAGTGGAGTTATCGAAGAAGAGAATGAGGTAGCGACGCACCGCGTTGGCCTGCACCGTGGCGTCGGTACCGGAGGAGAAATTAACCACCGGTTGCTCTTTATTGTCCTCAAAAACCTTAAAATCCTTCTGCGTCAGGTCGCGAACGTACTTTCCCTTTTTGTCGGTCACCACGGTATCGACCAAAACAAGGCGCGTCTCGCTACGAATTACCGCAGAGGCTTTCGCAGGGACCGTGGAGTCCTGCGCCGCGGACGCAGGCGGAGTAGGAGGAGCCGGCTCGGTCTGCGGGAGCACGAGCGCCGGAGCCGCAAGCGCGGCCGCCAGCGCGGCAGTCAGAAATCGCACGCGCGGCACCTTACCAGTGAATGGATTCATATTGCCCCCGTCTTAAAATGGAATCACCAAGGATCCGTTACGCGCGGCCATTTCCGCACCTTCGCCATCGCGCACCACGAGCCGCACCAGGTACGTTCCGGGCTTCACATCAAAACTGGACTTCACGGTGAGCCCGGAACGACTCAATCGCTCGTAGGTATTGTCGAGAAGCCTCAGGGTGAGTATTTTTTCGCCGCCGGTAACAAAATTTCCGTTTTCGTCGAAAATGGCTGTGACGATAGTAAGCGCGTCGTTGCTGCGCCCTTCCGCCTTACGGAAATGTACGCCTCTCAAGTCAAAACGCGAGAGCACCGCGACGCGCGCGGCATTGGCGTCTTTCTTGAAAAACTGTGTCTGCAAATCCACCGGCAAGTCGTGGATTTCTTCCTGCGAGAAAATCGCTTCTTGAATGTCAGCTTTCGCGGCAGCCTCTGGATCGGGAATTGTGCGCGGAGCGTAATAGCCGCGGCGCGCCTGAATGCTGACTTTACGCTTACTGGTGAGCGTCACTTTTATTTCGTGGAACTTGCCGTCGATCTTCATGTTTTGCGGAGAGAATCCGAGGAGGTAACTAACCTCTGGCGCAGCCCCGGCTTGCGTCATGCCCACATCCAGATCATTGCGATTGTGAAAATAAGTTCCGCCGGTGCCGGATGCGAAGTCCGCCAGCACCTCCTCTTGCGCGAACTGCGCCTGCACGCGGTAAGAGGCCAGAAAGCCCGCGGTGTTGCCTGTAAAACGCGGGGGATCGGCGATATCGCCGTTTACGTCCGGCGTGTACAGTCCGCGGGCATCAATGGTGTTAATCGTGATTTTGTTGCGGTTGGCGCGGTCGATCAGCTCGGTCATTTCCTGCCACAACGTAGAGGGAATGAATCCCGGGGAAATGAAGACCATAATGCGCTGGCCCGGCATCGAACTGAGGCGCCGAGTAATGTCATTCAAATGGCTGTAGGCGTAGGTGCTCTCGGCATCGCCAGTCGAAAGTGCTCGGAGGGATGCGGCTTCCGCGAGCGGCTCGGCCAGTGCTCTTTTGCTTTCATCACCGTTAAAGGCGCACTGTACGGCGTCTTCCGTGGCCACCGCAATGGCCTGCGAGCTGCGCAGATTTTCAATCTGGTCCGCTTCATAGTAGGAGACTTCCGGACAATCGTGAAACCCTGCACCAGCCACGGTGCGGGGCAGGATTCCCATGAGCGCCTTTCTAAGCGCCACGCGATCGTCCGTAAATTCCTGGGTGGTCTGTCCGGAAGTGGAATAAATCCCCACGCGATCGGTGGGCGCCAGCGAGTCGAAAAATTTCACGGCCGCCGAGCGGACAAACGTGGCGTCTTCAATGGACAAATGCACATCATCGAAGACCATGGCCACAAATCTCTGCGGCAACCTGGCGATGACTGAGGCTTTTTCAAGTGCCGCGGCGTCCGCCGGAGCGCTCCCAGAGGACGATGGCGCCGCCGCTCTGGATTCTAAAGTCTCGACGTTAAACGTCGAGAGCAGTTGCGGTTTGCGGTTGTCGAAAATTTGAAAGTCTTCACGATGCAGATCCGGCACGATCTTGCCGTGCTCGTCGCGGACCACCACGCGCACTTGCACCAGGTTCACACGCACGCGAAACGTTGCGGGACTATCGCGGGTGGAGACTTCGTCCTTGGGACGTTCCGCTGGCGCCGGAGCGACATTCTCTGCTGGGCCCGGAACAACCTGCGGGGAATCAGCGGGCGCAGGGGGTGTTTGCGCCGCGGCACTCTGGCACAGCGCCAAAACCATCCAAAGGAAGCTGCTCTGCGGAACGCTGACGTAAGGCCGGAGAAAGCGCATGCGGGACCCCGATACTAACCCCACCCCACACTGCTTCCGGCAAGTCGCTGCCTGCAGCCAAGGTGCCACTTCGAAGGTGTTTCGACTATACGCTGCCGCTAAATTTAGTGTCAACGGGCGCAAGCTTCGGCTCTGCTGCCGGAGAGACGCCTAGGCGGACTGCTGACTTTTTGCGGCCCGCGGCAAGCTCCGCGTTCCAAGCCGCGCCCAAAAAAATGATGATGGCGGAGACCTGCATCCAAATGAGCAAGCCAATCACCGCTGCCAATCCGCCGTATACCACGCTGTAAGGAACCTGGCGAACATAAAATCCAAACAGGACATCCGCCAGCCACCAGAGTAGCGTCGCTATTAACGCTCCAGGCAGCACATTCCGAAGTTTTTCGTCATAAGGCCGCGCCACGCGGTAGATCACCGTCAACGAAGCCGCTGCCAGTACGATCGCCACCACGGAGAAAAACACTCCCCAAACGCCCTGCAGCGCTTGCGAATGGCCAAACTCTCGGCCGTACCACCGACGCAAGGGTCGCCCGAAAACGCCGAGCACTGCAGCGGCCAGCAGTGGCGTGATGGTCACTACCAAAAGGAGCATGGCGCGAAACTGTCGGCGGACGAATCCTGGCTTATCGACGTCCTCGTAAACCATGTGAATGCCTTCCATCACCAGCTTCATCACCTGCGTGCCGGCCAAGAGTGTTCCCGCCCATCCGACCACGACAATTTTCCAGGCGTCCGGTCCACGCTTGACCAAGAACTGCGATACGATTTGCTGGCTGCCCGGCGGGAGAAACCGCGTCAGGTCGATAATCAGGCCGAGAAGGCTGGTTTTGTCCCCAATACGGCTGGTGGCAAAGGCCACGGCTAACAATAGCGTCGGAAAGAAGGCGAGAAATAAATTGTAAGCCACGGCTTGTGAGATCATCCCGCAGCGCGGGAAGACGCGAGCGCTCATCCGATACAGCCGCGCGCCTACGAGTGATATCGCGGAAAGCATGGACGGGGCATTATACCTGCGGATGTCCCTTCGCGCTGGCACATACTCTGCGCGCGAACTATTCGCGGAAGCCTCCCGATGCACAGGATGAAATCGTATTATCCTAAAATACGGAAGTATGGTGACTTGGCCGCTCGTTTTTGGCCAGCCATCATTTTGCTGGTTCGCCAGGTCCCAGGAACCCGAGAGACTGATGCTCACACTTTTCCGCGTCTCCGCCTTGCTGGCTGTCTCGTTGCTGCCGCCCGCGATTTACGGACAGAACAAGGCGATCTGGAAGTCCGTGGAATTCGCGATTGTCAAAATCGACGACCAGGCTCCCAAGTCTTGGAACATGTATCACACGGACAAGCGCGGCGTTTTGTTGCTGCGGATGTGGAAGCGCTATTTGCTGGTCGACCTCAACGCACAGCAGGTTTTCGACATCGATCCGAGTACGGTAACAGCCCAGACAGACAGCGTCGCGTGGTCCACGGCGGATAAGCCTGCGCAGGACCTGGATATTTCGGAATGGAAAGAGCGCAACGTCGGGAGCGTGGATCGCGTTCGTTTTCGCTTGCCAAAAAATGGGCCGATGGTGGAGCTGCAACTTCCCCTGCGCCCGGACGGAAAATCTCTCTATTAAATTGAATTTCGCTTTGGGAGCGCGCGCCAGCCTACTCGCGCGAGCGCCGGTAAATTCCATAAAACCAGGGAATGCCAAGCGCTCCCGGCGCAACCGCCACTACCACCGCATCGCCATCCTGAAAACGGTCGAAGTCGTCGGGATCCACCGGCAGGCGCTCAATTTTCTGGCCGTCGCGCCAGCCTTCCACGAAAAGGCGCCGGCTGCCGCGCACCAGCCCTTTCATGTAGAAACGGTTTTCCACCGACGTTGGGCGATAGACGAGATTTTTTGGCGAATCGAGTTTGCCATTCAAGAAAAGCGCCGCAGCCAGCAGCCACGGCAAAGGAATAAATCCGTGATAGATGCGCTTCAAGACTTCGAGTTCCTGTCGGTTGCGCGCGCGGCGATCCAAAACAAACGCCAGCGTCAGCGCCAGAAAAAAAAGCAAGCCGAAAAAAACCAGCATCAAATCGAGGTCCAGTGGTGGATAGATCTGACTGACGTACGGGAAGGCCAGCGAGCCCACCAAGAAGACCGCGGTGCGATTCAGCAGGCGCCGGCGAAACACCAATTCCGCGGCGGCCGACGTCAAACCGCACGCCGGACATTGATCGGCCAGTTTCTCCGCCCCACAGTCAACGCATCTGGTCATCGGCACCAGTATAAACGCAGTTGCCTGAGAGGCGCGTCAGGGCAAAGGAGGCGCAGCGGAGAGCGCGGTTAGCAGGTCTTGGAAACGCTGCTGGTTCTCGGCGTGCGTGGGTGCGACCGTGACCCCCATACCGTAGCCAGGTTCCACACGCTTTACGGAGCAATGCAATTCGACGGGATGGCCAAGCTGCAGCCGTGCCGTGAATCCCGCGCCAACCCACAGCGTATCCGCCGCTTCGATGAACATGCCGTTCGAACTGACGTCGCGCGTGCTCCCACGCAGCACCGCCGAGCCCCACTCGATCTCGAGATCGGCGCGAAAGGAAAAACGCGTGGCCCAACGCCGTTCGGTGCGGCGGGCGATTGGTTCGCTCGATGCCATAGACCTGGTGAAACCCCCTGCCAGAGATTTCGTGCTGCGGCGCCAGGTCGAGATCGCCGCTAGGATGGCTACAGCATACGCTTTCTTCCATGACAAACATACGACGCCACAAACGAAACTTTTGTTCCCGCCGCCTTACGTTCACTTTACTGCGCTGCAATCGTATCGATGAGTTACGGAGGCACTGGTTTGTCTGCCGTGGCGCGGCTATTCCGGAGGGGCCGGCGGACGCGGAATCCCGGAGGCCGCGAGTTTCTCGCCGCGGCTGATGCGGCGCGCCACCTCGGCCTCCAAATACTTGCGCAACGCCGCCGGAACGATACCCGGCGCGGCCAGTTCGCGAAGATCGGAAACCGTAAGTTCCGGAAGGTAGGAGAGCACGCTGGCCAGCGGCGCGAGCGGATGGCGCACCAGCGCCAGTCGCACGTTGTAGGAAACCGACCATTTGCGGTGACGAGAGATGGACAATGGCACGACGGCAGGACTCTTCTCGCGCGCCAGCGCTTTCAGAATCTGCGCTTCCGTCAGGTGCGGATTGTCCAACGCGACGGAAAGAAGCTGCGGGTGCCCCTCCGCGACGAGTGAGCCGGCTAGTCGTGCGGGCCCCCGCCGGGCCAGGGTGATTTTTTGTCCTAACGGGAGTTGCGGTAGTCGCGCGAGCAGCTGGTCTTCGGCGCCGCGCTTTAGTTCCGCCGAGATCGCGGGCATCAGCGTCAGTTGGACCAGGTCCATCAGGTAGAGCTCGCGCAGCAGGCGCAGGCTTACGAGACGTGGCGTGTGCACGTGAAATGCTAATGCGCGCTTGACGCGGTAGCTCTTGGTCAGCGCTTTGCGGCGGGCGAGTTCTTCGAGAACCTCGACGGGAAGAGTTTTTCGTTCCAGCAGCGCGCATAGCTGCGGTTCGTCCAACGCAGGGTTCGCCAGCAGCGAAACCAGCACTTCGATATCCGCATGATGTAGCAGCGTGGCGAACTGTTCGCCAGAAGCCGTGCGCGCCGCTTCGCGGTCCTTCTTGAGTTGCTCGTCCACGAGCTAGCTCCCGGCCCGTCGTAGGGATCCCGCCAGATACCCGGCTACGCTGCGCGCGGCATATTCCGCGACGGGCGTGGGCAGGCTGGCCACGCGTGCCAATGGCGCGAAAGTGCGTACACCGTTGTCGAATGCTTCGTCGAAGCTCGTGCTGCGCCCGAACACCCCGCCAGTCTTGGCAAAGAGAAATGCGGTATTGTTCAACCTTAACTTCGTGACCACGCGTTCGCCAAGCGCTGCCAACTCCACGGCGGAAGAACGCAAGAGTTCCTGTGCGGTTGCCTCGCCCCCGTTGGCAGCTTCGACCACTCGCGGAAATATCCTCGGCAACACATTCCCTGGGTTGGCGCGCAGCTTTTCTTGCAACTCCGGCCAGCTGCAAGCAAAGTGCTCGAGAATTTGATCGCGCAGTGCAGAATTATTACCGTCCAAGTCGTGCCGCGATTCCTCAACCATCGCTTTTCTGCCGATATCGTATGCGCTACCGGGATCGCCCAAAATCGCGCCCAGCCCTCCTTCGCGGGCCGTCGCGCCATTGGCATCGCGGCCATAAACCGACGAACCCGTGCCGGCGATCACCACTACGCTCGGCGTTTCCCGGGTTGCCGCCAACGCCATGGCGAGGTCCGAAAGAAGCGAGACGTGCGCATTCACAAACTTTGTTTGTAGTTTTTCTGCAACTTGCGGGAAGCCCCGTCCGGCGCCCATTCCCGCCACGCCGCCGCTGATAAACAGCACTTCTTCCGGTAAAGCACCGGCAGCTGCGCAGGCTTCCTCGCCCCCCGCCAATAATGCGTTGGCCGCGGCCTGCTCGCCGACCAGTACGGGGTTGCTTGGGCCGCATCGCGCACGTGCGCGGATGCTCCGCATTTCATCCATCAACACACAATCCGTCTTTGTGCCGCCGCCGTCAAATCCCAAGACCCAGCGCATGCACCAAGAATAGCGCACCGCCGAAGCTGGAAAATAGGAAGCGTTTCTGGTGCGACAACAGGTACACTCTGCGCGATGCGCATTCATCCTGTCGACTTGGCGATCGTCGTGGCTTATCTGCTTGCCGTGACGGCTTTCGGCATGCGCTTTCGCCGCGGCCAGCGCAACACCGAGGATTATTTTCTCGGCGGCCGCACCGCCCCATGGTGGGCTTTGGCGTTTTCCATCGTGGCCACGGAAACCTCCACGTTAACGATTATTGGTACGCCGGCGATCTCTTACGCCGGGAATATGGCGTTTTTGCAGTTGGTGTTCGGATATCTGTTAGGGCGCGCGTTGATTGTGGTGCTCTTGCTTCCGGGCTATTTTCGCGGCGAATATTTCACGGCGTACGCGCTTATCGAAAAACGTTTCGGCCCGCAAATGCGCAAAGTCGCCGCAGGAATTTTTTTAATGACGCGTGCTATTGCCGAAGGCGTGCGCATTTCCGCGATTGCGCTGGTGGTCAGTGTGGTGATGGGAACGTCCGAAAGGGCTGCGGTCATCGTGGTTGTAGCTCTCACTGTTTTGTACACCTGGGAAGGCGGAATGAAAGCGGTGATCTGGACGGACGTCGCACAACTGACGCTTTATTTAGCCGGAAGTGCCGCAACGCTGTTCGTGTTGCTCCATCGCATTCCGGGCGGTTGGCGCGAGTTGACGCAAGTCGCGGCGGAAAGCGGCCACAAATTGCAGGTGTTCGATTTTTCGTTGCACCTTGCCACGAAATACACGTTATGGTCCGGTTTGATCGGCGGAGCGTTCCTCACCATGGCTACGCACGGCACGGATCAGACCATCGTGCAAAGGCTTCTGGCAGCGCGCAGCGAGAACGATGGTCGCCGCGCGTTGTTGACCAGCGGCGTTATCGTGCTCATGCAGTTCACGATATTTCTGCTGATCGGCGTAGCCTTATACGTTTTCGCGCGACACACGCCCCTTCTCGCGGCTGGCGAACGCGCTGACCGGATCTTGCCCCTGTTCCTGGTGCGCGAAATGCCCCTTGGATTTGCTGGTCTGCTGCTCGCGTCAATCCTCGCCGTGGCCATGTCCAACGCCAGCGGATCGCTCAATTCTCTGGCGGCTTCCAGCGTCCTCGACTTCAGCCGGAGAGGTGTTACAGCAAATTCGCACACGAGCTCTCCATCGCGGGCCGCACTTCCGTCACAAGACGCCTCGCCCGGGTTACTTCGAAAATCTCGCCAAGCTACGCTGGTTTGGGGTGGCGTGCTCATGGCCTTCGGCTTCGTGAAGTGGGGCCCGCTTCTCGAAACGGGATTAACGGTCGCGGCTTTACCGCTCGGCAGCCTGCTCGGCCTATTTCTGCTCGGCACGATCGATCGCCGCGCGAATTCCTCAGGTGCGCTGGCCGGAATGATCGCGGGCCTGGCCACGATCCTCTGCGTCCTGCGTTTCACCCCAGTTGCTTTCACCTGGTACGTCCTGATCGGCTCCTGCACCACGTTTCTTGTCGGCGCGCTTTGCAGCCGCTTCGCAAAAAATCCCGCTGATCAGGTACGGGGGGAAATTTGCTCCACAGACCGTCTGGAGGCTCATTGAACGAGCAGTCCGCCGCGCCCACTCCTGAGCGCCGACTTGAACTCGTCCGCGGCCTCGGCGCCTCGGCTTCCATGGCCATTGTCGTCGGCACCATGATCGGCACGGGAATTTTCCTTAAGCCCGCCGAAATGGCGCGCGAAGGCCGCTCCGTTTCGATCGTCTTCGCCGCATGGATTGTCGGCGCCATCCTGTCGCTTTTCGGTGCGCTTTCATTCGCCGAGTTGGGCGCGATGATTCCAGAAGCGGGCGGCGAGTATGCCTACCTGCGTCGCGGCTTCGGCCCCGTCTGGGGTTTCCTGTTCGGCTGGATGCACTCCATTGTCGGCCGCCCCAGTTCTCTCGCCTCTATCGCCGCCGGATTGATGAGATTCCTCAGCTTCCTGATTCCCGCTGTAGCGGCTCCGTTATTCACCGTGCACATCACCATCCCCATTCTAACGCGCTGGTTTCCGCCCTACGATTTCACGTTTACCTCGGCGCAGCCGCTGGCGGTCTTGTGGCTCGCAGGAATGACCGGCATAAACTATCTCGGCGTGCGACTTGGCGGCGCGGTTCAAGTATTTCTAACCGCGATAAAAATCATTTCCGTAGCCATTGTTATCGGCGTGGCATTTTTCTCGCCGGCAGGTCCCCCGCACGCCGCCGATCCTTTCTGGCCCGCTGCCGGCCAAGGCCTTGCGCTGACTTCGTCAGCATTTTTAGCAGCATTGGCGGCCGCGCTCTGGGCCTACGACGGCTGGGAAGATTTAAACTTGGTCGGATCAGAAATACAGAATCCGCAGCGCAATTTCCCGCGCGCGTTAATCGGCGGAGTCACGTTCGTAGCCTTCATCTACCTGCTTTTTAGTGCCGCGTGTCTGAAGGTACTGCCATTTGGCGATGTTGCCGCTTCATCACACGTCGCTTCCGATGTGATCGCGCATGTTGCCGGGCGTGCCGCGGCACTCTGGATCACGGTAGCCATGGCCGTCTCCGCCCTTGGCTCCATGAATTCCTCGGTCCTCAGCGGCGCGCGCGTCCCCTACGCTATGGCGCGCGACGGCATCTTCTTTAGAATTGCCGACGGTATCCATCCCAAATTCCGCACGCCAGCCCGCGCCTTAGTTTTTCAAGGAGTGCTCGCCGGCGTGATGGCGCTCACCGGCACCTTCGAAGAACTCACCAACCTCTTCATCTTCGCCACCTGGATTTTCTACGGCTTCGCGGTCGTAGCCCTTTTCCGCATGCGCAAAACCGAACCTGACCTTCCCCGCCCGTACCGCTGCGCTGGCTACCCCTGGGTTCCCGCCATCTTCGTCCTCGGTGCCCTCGCGCTGACCATCAGCGAATGGCTGCAGCGCCCCGGCCGTTCCACCATCGGATTGCTCCTCATCGCCGCCGGGATTCCGTTTTATAAGCGCTGGGTCGCTAGGGGCAGATCGTCAGAACGAAACTAAGCTTCATGCGCTTTAGGGTCGCGCAGAAGGGGCAGGACGCCGAGTGACAGCGCAGCCGCCGGGAAAATCACCCAGGGCACCAAAATCATTGCAAAGTACGCCGGATGCGCCAACACGAATGGATTGCGTTCCACAAAAAACGCTGTCACCGCAACAAAGGTCAACGCGCAGAGGAACATGAGCGCGGGGAAAACGCCTGCTACCAGCCGTGCGCGCCGGTGGCCACCACCACGCCGCGATAAATACGCGCCCAAAGCCCCAAACGCAGGCTGGGTAACGAGCCACAACAAATACGGTCCGGCCAAGAAATAGATCTGCAATCCAGTGTTTGATATCGCGCGCGGGGGCAATCCTGCGCGCCGGACCAGGTGATCCGTCGCATACCACGGAAGCCCGATCGGAATCGCCAGTTGCAGAATCATCAGCCACACCATCGAAGCCGTGAAGGCAACCAGTGCCGGGAGCCAGAAGCTTTTTGTCCGGTAGTTCATGATTCCTCCCTCGCGTTTAGCTACCCGAATTTTTTGAGTAAGTACCCGCCAATCGGCCACCTGCGCTAGCGCGAGCTCCATCGCCGTGGACTTCGATAAACCTCGCGCACACTTTTCCTGGTAAAAATCCTCCAGATGGCCGGCCAGCTCGCGAACAATTTCTTCGCGTTGTCGCTCATCTTCCAGCGCCCCCAGCCGTTCGGGAACCAGCGCTTCCCAATCAGCCATGAGACACCTTCGTCAGCCGGTGCAACGCGCGAAAAAGCTCCGCCCATTCCTGCCGCATCGGCGCCAGCTTCTTCTTCCCTGCCGGCGTAAGGCGGTAACAGCGCCGCCGCCGACCCGTCGGGCTTGTCTCCCAAGTCCCGCGAATCCATGCGCGTTGTTCCATCTTGTAAAGCGTCGGATATAACGCCGCCAGCGTGAACCGCAGCGAGCCGTGCGTTTGCTCAGCGATCCGCCGCGCCATCTCGTAGCCATGCAGCGCGCCATCCTCGAGCACGCTCAAGATGGCCAGTTCCGCGGTGCCGCGCTTGATACCTATGCCAATCATCGGTCACGCCTCTTACATATAGGAGTCTTATATATAAGAGGCAAATTGTCAACTGCTCTGACGGCCAGGGCGGAGAGGAGAAAGCCTACTGTGTGGGTCTAAACCGAAGCGGCGCGCGTGCCCGCGTTGCTGCCCGCGCCAATGTGCACCACGGCCCGCCCGGCTTCGCGCGATGCCGCAATGGCGGGATGCAAGATCTTGGCCAGCACTTCCACGCCGCGCACCAGCCGCGGCCCCGGCCGTGAAAAATAACTATTCGCTTCGAGCGCGTACACGCGCTTATCTCGCACCGCGGGAATCGAGCTCCACTCCTCGGGCAGGGCCATTTCGAGATATTCCTTGCGCGCTTGCTCCGCCGTGTACCCGCAGGGCCCAATAAACATAACTTCCGGCGCCGCCGCCACCACCTCAGCCAGCGAAACGCGAAACGACGGCGTCTGCGGACTTCCAAACACGTCCTCGCCGCCCGCACGGTGAATCATTTCCGGAACCCAGTGCCCGCCCACGTACACCGGCTGCAGCCATTCCAGAAACGCCACGCGCGGCCGCTTGGCAATACCATGCAATTCGTGGGCGAGTTCGCCCAGCTCGTAGCCAATTTTTTTCACCAGGATTTCCGCCTGCCGGCCGCGGCAAGTTTCCTCGCCCACCCACAAAATGTCGCGCCACACATCGCCCAAATCCTGCGGATTCAGGCACAGCACTTCCGGCCGCTCGGCAAACCGCGCTAGCGCAGTCGCCAAATCGTCTGGCGAGGCCGCGCAAACGTGGCACAGATCCTGCGTGATAATTAAATCCGGGGCCAATTCTTCCAAGAGGCCCGCATCGACGGCATACACGCTCTGCCCGCTGGCCAATTGCTCGCGAACGAATCTGTCAATTTGTAGCGGCGAGGCGCCATAGGGAACTCGCGACTGCATCACAATGCGTTTGGTGCAAGCTTGCGGCGGGAAGTCGCACTCGTGGCTGATGCCCACGATCTCCTTATCAAGGCCCAGTGCAAACAATATTTCCGTAGCCGATGGCAGCAGTGAGACGACTCGCATGCGCCGACTCTACCACACAATTTCGCCAATTTCGGGGTTGGATCGGCCATTTTCGGCTCCCCGCCCCGATACCTGCCAGACGCGCCCTGGGGAAGGTCGTCGTGATCGTGCCAGAGAGAAGTCCTCGCCGCAGCCCAGAAAATCCTGTCATTTGTACAGAAAATATTTCCGCCGACGCGCGTCAAACTCCGAAAGCTGTCCAGCCCAACCCGCCACAATCTCTCGCGGCGCCACGCCATTCTGCAGTTCGGTGATGGTCTCCGCACTCCCCAATAGCAACAATAATTTCGCCACATCAAAATTTTGCGGATAAAGTTTCTCGAGTACGGCGGCAATCTGCAATCCCATCAACATCGGCCGCACCGCAAAGCGATCGGTGACACGTATCGCCACGCCTCCGCAGCGCTGCCCTGCGTACAGTCCGGAAACAGTCACAAACGGTTGCGCCGAAAATCGCACACCCGCCAAACCACTGGCGTTCAACGCCGCCGCCACCTCATCTCCTCTGATCCACGGCGCCCCAAACTCTTCGAACGGCGTCTCCGTCCCGCGCCCCACGGAAACACCCGCGTTCTGCAATATTTCCAATCCCGGATACAAAATCGCGCCCTTTGTCGTCCGCAAATTTGGCGAAGGCGGCACCCAGCGCAATCCGGTGCTGTCAAAGAAATAATTGCGGTGCCAGTTTTTCATGGCAATTACATGCAACTCCACGCCAATCTGATTTTCCGCGTTCAAAAATTGCGCTAGCTCTCCAATCGTCAATCCATACCGCACCGGCAAGGGAAAATAGCCCACGAAATCCGTCTTGTCCGCATCCAGCATCGGGCCTTCCACGATTTCTCCACCGATCGGATTTGGCCGGTCCAACACGTAAAACGCGATTTTCCGCTTCGCCGCTTCTTCCATGCAGTACGCCATCGTCGTCGTATACGTATAAAAACGCACGCCTGCATCCTGCACATCAAACACGAGCGCATCCACGCCCGCCAGCATCGCGTCTGTAGGACGCAGCGTCTCTCCGTACAAACTAAAAATCGGCAACCCCGTCGCCGCATCTGTCGAGGAATTTATTTTTTCGTCGTTGCGCCCCGCCAGCCCATGCTCTGGACTGAACAGCGCCACGACTTGCACACCCGCCGCACGCGTCAAAACATCCACGGTGCTGCGCCCCTGCGCATCTAGCCCGGTGTGATTCGTAATCAGTCCAATGTGTTTGCCGCGCAACGCCGCAAACTTTTGCGCCTCCAAAACATCCAGCCCCACCTGCACCAGCGCCCCATGCGAAGTTTTCCGCGCGTGTTTCGTGGCAGTCGTTGCCGCACTCGCGCTGCCCGAGGCGAGCGCAACAACGAGCACGAACAAAACTCGTCGCCCCATCTTCTGTACGACCCCAGAAATGGAAAACGTCATTCCGAACGAAGTGAGGAATCCACTATTTTTGGATGATCCCAGTCTTATGCGAGCCACTATGCTCCTAGAACGCTGCAACCCTGCTTAACCCGCAACACCGCTCAATGATATTCTGGAACGCCTCACCGCAACCGTCGTTGTGAGCAGAAAGTGCCCGTGCTATATACAATCCAGGTACAAAACATTTCCCGGAAGATCGACATTCGATGAAAGCAGGCCAACGGCGCTTTCTGCTGCTGATTCCCTTCTCGATCGTCCTCATCGTGATGGCCAACACTGTGCACAGTCAGAGCAGCTCCACTCCTGAAAAATCTTCAGTGCCAGCCGTGCACGCGAAATCTCATCCAGGAACCGCCGCAGATTCCGCCCTGGCGCATCGCTGGGCTGACGCCAGGCTCCGCGAAATGTCCATCGACGAAAAAATCGGCCAACTCCTGTTCACCACCTATCACGGCAGTTTCACCCCGCAAGATGCCGCCGCCTATCGCAATATGATGCATGACGTCACCGATCTCCACGTTGGCGGGTTCATCAACATCACACAAGGCTCTCCGCTCGGCATCGTAAAAAGCCAAGTCTATCCCACCGCCGTTCTCACCAATCAGTTGCAAGCCAGATCAAAACTCCCTCTGCTCTTCGGCGCGGATTTCGAACGCGGCACCGGTATGCGCCTCGACGAAGGCACCTCTTTCCCCACCGCCATGGCTCTCGCCGCCGCCGGCGATCCTCGCGACGCTTACACCATGGGCAAAGTCACCGCGCTCGAAGCCCGCGCCGTCGGCATTCACTGGATTTACGCGCCGGACGCCGACGTCAACAACAATCCCGGCAATCCCATCATCAACACGCGATCTTTCGGCGAAAATCCCGAACGCGTCGCCGAATTTGTGGGCGCCTTCGTGCGCGGCGTCGAAGAAAATGGGGGCCTCGCCACCGCCAAACATTTCCCCGGCCACGGCGACACTGCCGCCGACTCGCATCTCGATCTTCCCGTCATTCACGCCAACCGCGACCGCCTCGAAAAACTCGAGCTGGTTCCGTTCCGCGCCGCCATTTCCTCCGGAGCCAGCAGTGTAATGACCGGCCATCTCTCGGTTCCCTCTCTCGAGCCGGACGCCAACACGCCAGCCACACTCTCCCACAATATTCTCACCGGCATCCTCCGCGACGAACTTCATTTCCAGGGACTAGTCGTTACCGACGCCATGGACATGGGCGGCATCACCACGCGCTTCGCTCCCGGCGAAGCCGCGGTTCGCGCGGTGCTCGCTGGAGCTGACGCGTTGCTCATGCCGCCAGTACCCGAAGCCGCATTCGAAGCCCTTCAACAAGCTGTCAAATCCGGCAGAATTTCGCACGATCGCCTCGACGCCTCCGTCGGCAGAATCTTGTTCGCGAAAGCCAAGCTCGGCCTAAACAAAACTCGCTTGGTCGACCTCAACGCTATCAATGAACACTTCGGCACCGTGGCCCGCCAAAACGAAGCGCAACAAATTTCCGATCGCGGCATCACCCTGCTTCGCGACACCAACCACATGCTGCCACTCGACGGCACGAAACCGTCGCGCGCTCTGCTCCTCGCTTTTTATGCCGACCCCGAACCCTATCCCGGCGAAGATCTCGAGCGTGAATTGCGCTCTCGCTGCGATTCCGTAACCACCCTGCGCGCAGACACGCGCTTCGTGAAGGCCGACACGCTGAAACTTCCCTCGCCCGATTCTTACGACGTAGCCATCCTCGCCCTCTTCGTACGCGTCAGCGACCGCAAAGGCAATGTCGACATTCCCGCAGAGCAGCAAACCTTCGCTGAGCAAGTCTTCAAAACCGGGAAGCCGGTCATTACCGTCGGGTTCGGCAGCCCGTACCTAATCGAACGGTTTCCCCAGGCCAAAACCTGGATCGCCGCTTTCGGCATCAGCGACGTCGCACAAATTTCCATCGCCCGCTCGCTCTTTGGACAAATCCCCATCCGCGGGCACGTTCCCGTCACGATTCCCCTCTCGGAACAAGGTGTCGACCTCAAAGCCGGCTCCGGCATCGATGTTCCCGCCAATCCCATGACCCTGCAACCCATGGACATTCGCGCCGAAGCGCAACTGCAACCCGCTTACGATGTCCTCGAAAAAGCCATCGCCGCAAAAGCTTTCCCGGGCGCCGCGCTCGCCATCGGCTATCGCGGCAAAGTCGCCATTCGCGCCTTCGGCCATCTTTCGTACGACGGAAAATCCCCGGCGACCGTCGCCTCCACCATGTACGACATCGCTTCCCTCACCAAAGTCGTGGCCACCACCACCATCGTCGCCAAACTTGCCGAAGGCGATTTTCCCGTGCCCATCGATCTCGACGCTAAAGTAGAACGTTATCTACCAGAGTGGGTTGCCACATCGGAAGAAGCTTCGGCCAATTTATTTCGCGAAAATCCTAATGAACTCGCCTGGCGCCACAAGGTTACCGTCCGCCATCTCCTCACGCACACCTCCGGCTTGCCCGCCTTCAAGGAATATTGGCGCACTTCCCACAGCCGCGAAGAATCGTTAGCCAGAATTTTCTCCGAGCCTCTCGAATACGAGCCCGGTACCAAAGAAATTTACTCCGACCTCGGCATTATCCTGCTCGCCGAAATCGTCGAACGCCTCACCGGAAAAACTCTGGACGTTCTCTCGCACGACGACATTTTCTCTCCGCTGGGCATGAAAGACACCATGTATCGACCGCCGCAAAAGTTGTGGCCCTCGATCGCACCCACGGAATTCGACAACCATCTCCGCCACCGCCTAATCCAAGGCGAAGTCCACGACGAAAACGCCTTCGTCCTCGGCGGCGTCTCCGGCCACGCCGGCCTCTTTAGCACCGCGCCCGACCTCGCCGCCTTCTGCCAAATGCTTCTTAACGGCGGCATCTACGCCCACCAGCGCATTCTGCGCCGCGCAACCGTCGCGCAATTCACCAAGCCGCAAGAACTCTCGGCCGGGACGCGCACTCTCGGATGGGCCGTCCCCACCGAAGGCGGCAGCAGCGGCCGCTATTTCTCTGCCCACAGCTTCGGCCACACCGGCTTTACCGGCACCAGCATCTGGATCGATCCCGACCGCCAGCTCTTCGTCGTCTTGGTCACGAACCGCGTAAATCCCACCCGCGAAAACACGCAAATCCAGCAAATCCGGCCTGCCCTCCACGACGCGGTAATCGAGGCCCTGGGCCTCGCGACGCTCGCCGCGCCAACCCAATAATTCCGGCGGGAAATTGTTTTGAGGTCAAGCGCGGCTTGGCAGCTGGTGTTCCAGATCCGTCGCAGCCTGCTGCAAATCCTCAACGCGGCCGAGGTCTCGCCAGTAGTATTCATCGGCGCGAAAGGCAGCGATCTTTTCCCCGGCGCCGGCCAGTCGCAAATAGCAATCGATAATGGAGAAGACGCCGTCTTCTTTCATGAGCCCCAGTAGGCGAGGAGAAATGATATGGATGCCGGTAAAGGCCAGCGGCTCGAGATGCACCGCGCGGCGCACAATTTCCGGCTCTTTCTCTTTTCCCACCCGCCGTCCGCACAGCCGCATTTCGTCGTTAAAGAGAAGTTGCCGGCTGCTCTCGCGCCGGTGCACGGCCAGAGTCGCCAGCCCCTTACTCTCGCGATGCGCGTGCAGCATTTTCGTGAAATCGAGGGTGCTGATCACATCGACGTTGTGCAGCAGAAATGGCTCATCGAGGTCCTGCGATTGCTCAAGGAAAAACCAGCCAGCTTTTTTGAGGCCGCCGCCGGTGTCCAGTAACAGGTCTTCGCGCGAGACTTCGATGCGCATTCCGAAATTGTCATGCGCCTTGAGAAACGCTATTACCAGTTCGGCGAAATGATGCACGTTCACGATGGCCTCGCGGACACCGAATCCGCGCAGACGCAGAAGAGCAATTTCCAGCAGCGTGCGTCCGTTCACTTCGACCAGCGCCTTCGGGCGGTCCATGGTCAAAGGGCGCAAACGCGTGCCCAGTCCTGCCGCCAGCACCATAGCCTTCACAACGAAGCCCTCCTAACGGAAGTCTTCGTGAGGCGACCTTCAGGAAGGCGCACGAAGGGGACCCTCATTTGCCCATCTTTTCGAGTTCGATGTGCCGCACCCTCACCTCGACGCCGTTCATCGCGCGAAAATGCCTGGCCAGCTGTTCCGCCAAAAACACCGAGCGATGCTGGCCGCCCGTGCACCCGAACGACACCATCAAATTCTTGAAGCCGCGGTTGCGATAACTTGCGACGCTGGCATCCACCAGGGAGATCGCGCTGGCCAAAAACTGGTGCACGCTCTCCTGCTGGTTCAAGTATTCAATCACCGGCGCATCTTTTCCGGTGAGCGCCTGGAAGCGCTCTTCACGCCCGGGATTGGGCAGGCTGCGCGCATCAAAAACAAATCCGCCGCCGTGTCCGGTTTCATCCTTCGGCAACTCGCGATGAAACGAAAAACTAAAAATGCGGATGGCCGGGCTCTCCGCCTCGTTGCCCGGGCCCTGCAATTTCTGGGACGCCAGCATGTCCCGGAACGCGCCCATCAGCGCCGGTAACGCAACCGGCAACTCGACATGATGCAGGAGCCAGCGCAGATTCTTCATCGCGTACGGCACGCTTTGTAGAAAATGCGTCTTGCGCTCGTAAAATCCCCGAAACCCGTAAGCGCCCATGGCTTGCATGATCCGTACGTAAACGTACGCGTAGTAGTGGCGCAGGAATACGTCGCGGTCAACCTCCACGTAACGCCCCAGCGCGTCGAGATAGTCGTTCAACAAGTCCTGGCGCAGCTCCGGTGGCAGGTCAGCCTTGGCGTCGAAGAGCAGTGAAGCAATGTCGTACTGCAGCGCACCTTTGCGCCCGCCCTGGTAATCCACGAAAAAGGGCTGACCGTCGCGCAGCATGATGTTGCGCGATTGAAAATCGCGATACATGAAATAGTCGCGGTCCGCGCTCATCAGAAAGTCGGTCAAACGGCTGAAATCATTTTCCAGAGCGTGTTCGTTGAACCGAACGCCTGCCAGCCGCAGGAAATAATATTTGAAGTAGTTCAGGTCCCACGCCACGGACTGGCGATCGAAGCTGCCAATGGGATAGCACACGCTGTAATCGAGGTCGCGGCCAGCCTCCACCTGAAACCGCGGCAACACGGCAACCACCTTGCGATACGCTTCCGCGACCGGCGCGGCAATCTGTTCGGCGTGGCGATTTTTTGCAAGAAACTCAAACAGCGTGGTATCGCCCAGATCCTCTTCAAGGTACGCGCCATGGTCGAGATCTTCGCCGTAAATCTGCGGCACGGGCAGATCGTGCTGGTAAAAGTGTTTGGAGAATTCCAGGAACGCGCGGTTTTCTTCGCGCACACCGTACAAAATGCCGATCGCTGTGGCGCGTTCGTTCGAGAACCGGATAATCCTGCGCCCCGACCCACCCAGCTCGCCCTGCAGCGGCTGCGCCTGCCGAACCGGCGAGTGGAAGTGCGCCTCGAATAGCCTCTTCAGTACGTCCATGGACATAGGATGCCCGCAATTTCGGCCAAACCATTCGCAAACGGGGCGATTTTCCATCATAGCCGATTCGCGATGGCGCGCCGCAAAAGGAAGAGTGGAGTTTCGTCGAAGGTGTTAATGGTTTGTCTCCAGAAGTCCTCGTTTCCCGCTATGCGCGCCGGAATTGCTCCGGTGCACGGCTATAATCCAGGGATGCCCTCTCGGCCAGAGGAAACGCGGCGCCCGGAACAGCGGCGAACGGAACAGCGCCTTCCCGCGTCGCACCATCTCGATTCCATGAGCGCGCTGCAAATCGTGCGCCTGATCAGTCGCGAAGACCGCAAGGTCGCGCACGCCGTCGCGCACGAGTTGCCGCAGATTGCCGCGGCCGTGGGGGCCATCGTGCGTGCGATCTCCCGAGGCGGGCGGCTGATCTACGTCGGCGCCGGCACCAGCGGCCGCCTCGCGCTTCTGGACGCCGTCGAGTTGCCTCCTACCTTTGGAATAGCAACGGATGTGGTGATTGCCTTGATCGCGGGCGGAAGAAAGGCAGTTACGGGGGCGGTCGAAGGCGCTGAAGATTCGCCCAGCAACGCCGTGCGCGATCTTCGCGCTATCAAGCTCCACCAACGGGATGTTGTGCTGGGCATCGCCGCGAGCGGAACCACTCCGTACGTCTTGTCTGCGCTCCAGTTCGCGCGCCGTCGCCGCGCCGAGACGATTGCGCTCACCGCCAATCGCCATTCGCCGCTTGCCAAACTTGCCGGCATCTCCATCGCGCCGGAGGTTGGCTGCGAAGTCGTTACCGGGTCCACGCGCATGAAGGCGGGCACTTCGCAAAAGATGGTGCTCAACATGCTCTCTACCGCTGCGATGGTGCGCCTGGGTCACACTTATGAAAACTTGATGATCGACATGGTGATGAACAACAAAAAGCTTATCGGCCGCGGCTTGCGGATCCTGGCGGAGGCCAGTGGCGCGCCGCTGTCTTCGGCCGAACACGCGCTGCGTCAGTCTGGACACAATTTGCGGATTGCTTTGGTAATGCTGAAACACAACGTCACCGCCAAGCAGGCCAGACAAAAATTGCAAGTCGCTAAAGGCCCGCTCCGCCGCGCCTTGAAGTTGTGACGCCATGAAGTGTTGACAATGATTGCAGCGGCGATCGTTAGACTGGTTCCTTGGATTTACGCGCTTGTTGCCTGACGGCGGCGCACAAAAAATGAAACACGAATTCTAGGGGACAGGACACAGAAACGGCATGGATAAATTTCGAATCAAGGGCGGCAAAATCCTCAAAGGCAAAATCGCCATCAGCGGCGCAAAAAATTCCGCGCTGCCTGTCATGGCCGCGTCATTGCTTACCGCCGAACCCTTACACCTGCATAACATCCCTAAAGTCCGCGACCTCATCACCATGAGCAAGCTGCTCACCTTCATGCACGTCAACGTTGCCGTTAAAGAATTCCCCGCCAGCGACTACACTCTGCAGGCCACAAAGTTGAATGATGAAGTAGCGCCTTACGAACTGGTAAAGACCATGCGCGCTTCCATTCTCACTCTTGGCCCGTTAATCGCCCGCGTCGGTGTCGCCCGCGTCTCTCTCCCCGGCGGATGCGCCATCGGCGCTCGCCCCGTCGATCTTCATCTCGCCGCCCTCGAAAAGATGGGCGCGGAAGTCGTCACCAAAAGCGGCTACATCGAAGCCAGAGTCCCGAACCACGGCCGCCTCAAAGGGGCGCACATCGTGTTCGATAAAATCACCGTAACCGGCACCGAGAATATTCTGATGGCGGCGGCTCTGGCCGACGGCGAAACCATCCTCGAAAATTCCGCCCGCGAACCGGAAATCACAGACCTCGTCATCATGCTCCGCAAAATGGGCGCGCAAATCTCCGGCGACGGCACCTCCGTCCTCAAAATTAAAGGCGTCAAAGAACTCCACGGCACCGACCACACGGTCATCCCAGACCGCATCGAAACCGGCACCTTCCTCGTCGCCGGCGCCATCACCGGCGGCGACCTCACCATCACCAACTGCGCTCCCGATCATCAAGGCGCCATCATCGCCAAACTCGCCGAAACCGGCGTCCCTGTTGAAATCGTCGACGCCACCACTCTCCGCGTCCACGGCGCAAAAAAATTAATCGGCGCGGACATGACCACCGAGGAATACCCCGGCTTCGCCACCGACATGCAAGCACAATACATGGCTCTCGCCACGCAAGCTGCAGGCAGCTCCGTCATCACCGAAACCATCTTCGAAAATCGCTTCCTCCACGCCAGCGAAATGCTCCGCATGGGCGCCAACATCGCCATCGATAACCGCCGCGCCGTAGTCCGCGGCCCCGCAAAACTCACCGGCACCACCTTGCAAGCCTCCGACCTCCGCGCCAGCGCCGGCCTCGTCCTCGCCGCCCTAGTCGCCCAGGGCGAAACCATCATCGACCGCGTCTACCACATCGACCGCGGCTACGAGCAAATCGTAGAAAAACTCCGAGCCGTAGGCGCGGACATCGAACGCCTCCACGCCCCGGCTCCAGCCACCGGCTAATTTTTCCCCCGCGATGCTCTCTTATCGCAGGCGAAGCCATCCCGTCTGCGCGTACGATCCGTCAGCTTTTCTTGGTCTCCTATTGCGTACTCTCTTCGCTGCACGTCTAACGCCCGTCTTCTGAGGCCGGCGCGTTCTTCACCCGTTCCCCATCTCACCGCGAGCATCGCGCGGTAATGCTTTTCTACTATGTTGCTCCGGCGGCTGTTTTACTAAAGTCCTCCCGCATTCCTGCTCAACCGGCTTCACTCCTCGGAGGGACCCATGTCGACTGCAACGACTGCCGTCAGCGCGACCATGCCCACTGCGGTGTTTGCCGGCTGGCGCAAACGCCTCATCGCCATTGCCCTCATGCTCGGCATCGCCAGCTTCTTCTGGATCGATTCCCGCTACCCCGCTCTGCTCCGCAAATACAACTCCGGCACTCACGTAAAAGCCACCGGCGCCATCACCTTCGACGCTCTCTATCCCGTCGACCGCTCCATGCCTCTCACGCAACGCGTCGCACGCACTTCCGTAAATTGGCTGGCCGCCAATAAAATCGGAATGACCTTCGGCTTCTTCTTCGGCGCCGCAGCTCTTACTTTCCTCGCCACCCTTCGCCAACGCCGCACGCGTTTCGCTCACCTCAACGCCCTCATCGGCGCAGTTGCCGGCATGCCTCTGGGCGTTTGCGCCAACTGCGTTGCGCCTATCGGCCGCGGCCTTTACGCCTCCGGCATGAGCACCGAATCCGTCCTCGCCGCCATGTTCAGCTCTCCTACTCTCAACGTAGTCGTTCTCGCGATGACCTTCGAGCTTTTCCCGCTTCCCATCGCCCTCCTGAAGCTCGCTACTACGCTGCTGCTAATCTTCGTCCTGGCTCCGCTAGTCGGCGCACGCTACAGGACTTCAGACGCAGAGATCGCCTGTCCGATCGATCTCCCTGTCTCAGAAACCTGGACGCAAGCCCTCTTATCGGCCCTCAAGTCCTACGCAAAGAATTTCTGGTACATCGCTCGCGTCGGCATCCCCCTCATGCTTCTTGCCGCCGTTCTAGGTGCCTTCGCCGTCGAACTCGCGCCGCAGCAAGCGCTATTCGCGCCCGTCACTTTCCTCGGGATCACCCTCGTTTGTCTCATCGGCGCTTTCCTTCCCGTCCCCATGGCCTTCGACGTCGTCATCGCCTACCTGGCTATGACGCGCGGCGTTCCGCTTCCCTACGTTGTCGCCATCCTCTGCACGCTTGGCATCTACAGTGTCTATTCCTTCTCGATCATCGGCAAAACGATTTCTTGGAAGTTAGCCGCAGCCACGTATGCCGCCGTGGCATTCTTGGGCTTGGCTGCCGGAATGGCGGCGCGACTGCTGCACTAGTCGCCCGCTAACTCATTGAACCAAAGCACGTTGCCGAAGGGCTGGATTCCCCGCCAGTTCTAAAGCAATCTGCCCCATTCTTTGTTACAATGCGCCACCAGAATTTTGCGACGCGCGAGCAGAAAATCGCGCCCGGAGGAAGCCATGGCCAACATCGAACTTCTCGAGCAACTCGACGCCGCAATCGCCAAAAAAAATCTCTTGAACCATCCCTTTTACCAGGACTGGCAAGCCGGCAAACTCACGAGGCAGGCTCTGCAACTTTACGCCGCGCAGTATTACCGCCACGTTGAAGCTTTCCCCAAGCATCTGCGCGTGCTCGCCGCTCGTACGGAAGGTCCGATCCGTAAAATTGTCGAAGAGAATTTAGCGGAAGAAGAAAATCCCCACGCTTCGCATCCGAAGCTGTGGCGCGATTTCGCGTCTTCTCTCGGCGTCGGCGAAGACGACATCACCTGCTGCCCGGCGCTGCCCGGCACGCAGAACGTGGTGCAAACTTTCCGCGAGATTTGCGGCGACCGCACCGTCCCCGAAGCCGTAGCCGCGCTCTACGCGTACGAAGCGCAAGTCCCGGAAATCGCCACCACCAAGATCGATGGCCTGAAGAAGTTTTATAACCTCACGCAGCCCGAGGCTCTGGCCTACTTCGAAGTCCATGAAGAGGCCGACCTCGCGCATCGCGCTGCCTGGCGCAACTGGCTCCTCGAAAACGCCAACGAAGATCACAGCGAAATCCTCGCGACCACTAACGAAGCCCTCGACGCGCTCTGGGGCGCACTCGACGCCGTCCATCAAACCAAATCGAAAACCGCCACCAACTAATCGTCGTCGAAGAAGCGAGAGGAAAACCAAATCCCTCGCTTGGCACGGGATTGACATCAACGCCGGCCTATAAAAAATTCACCAGCGCCTTCATGGTCTCCTTCGGCCGTTCCTCCATAATCCAATGCCCGGCATCCTTCAGCACCACCACCTTCACATCGGTGGCCGCCAGCTTCATCTGTTCGCCCAGCGGCCCACCCAGCGACATAAACTAGTTAGCTGGCTTGCCCCGCGCTTGCTTCAACCACCCGTGCAAAATATTTGCGTAAGATTCTGGCATATCCCGGAACGTGAGCCCCATCCCTCGCTTCGCCTTTAAGAACGCCACCGTGGCCTCCGTCTCCAGAGACTCGGTGTCCGTGTAAATCTCGATTGTTACGTTCGTCCCCTCCTTAAACGGGTTCACGGTCTCTACGTAACATCCGTGCACGCTCAAATCGCTGATCTTCGACGACGTTCGAGCATTTTCGTCTTGATCCACGATCTCAGCCATGGCTATAAATGGATATCGGTCTTCACACCTTCGGTCCGTTCGCATCAATATTCCCCTTTTGTGGGGAAAGGGCGTCCCGATGTTACCGCGTTTGCCTTTCAGCCACTCCCCCCAACCTCCGCGTCCGGCGCGTATTTGTCACCAGCGCGGCCGTGTTCCACCGCCGAATCCGCGATTTTAAGGCTCGCGCGCAAAACACCCGGCGTGAGGGTGTCCAAATTTCTGGAAAAATTCTGCCATGCAATAGAAAAAGGCCCGGCAGATTCGCCGAGCCTTCTTCACTGCCAATTCCCTTTGGAAAATTACTCGCTGCCGCCGCCATCGCCGTATGGCGGGTTGTCGTGGCCCGTGGTGACTTCCTGTTCCGCGCCGCCGTGTTCGCCGTGCTGCGCGGAGGTGCCCCCGTCGCCGCCCGTCGCGCCACCCGCTGCTCCCCCGGACGCGCCGGCTGCGCGTTGCTGCTTCTCGCGCGCTTCCTTAATCAAGGCCTTGCGCGACAGTCGCACTTTGTTGCCCTCGATCGAGAGCACCTTGACCAGTACCTGGTCGCCCAATTTCAATTCATCGCGTACGTCGCGGATACGATGCTCGGAAATTTCGCTGATGTGCAGCAAGCCGTCGGTGCCCGGGAAAAGTTCCACGAACGCTCCGAATTCAGCGAGGCGCACAACTTTGCCGAGATAGGTCTTGCCGATTTCCGCGCTGGCCGTAACGTCGCGCACCATTTGCAATGCTGCGTCGCCGCCGGCTCCGCTCGTTGAGAAGATGTGCACCGTGCCGTCTTCCAGCACGTCGATCTTCACGCCGGTCTGTTCGATAATCGACTTGATCTTCTTTCCACCCGGCCCGATCAGGTCGCGGATCTTGTCCTGTGGAATGCTCAGCTTGTACAAACGCGGAGCGAACGCGGAAATCTGCTGGCGTCCCGAGCTCAACGTCTTTTCCATGGTATCCAGAATTTGCAAACGCGCTTTCTTGGCCTGCGCCAAAGCCTCGCGCATCATCGGAATGCTGACACCGAGAACCTTGATGTCCATCTGCAGCGCGGTGATGCCTTCGCGCGTTCCGGCCACCTTAAAGTCCATGTCCCCGTAGTGGTCTTCTGCGCCGGCAATGTCCGTCAGGATCGAATACTTTTTCTCGTCCTCAACGACCAAACCCATCGCGATGCCCGCGCACGGAGCCTTCATGGGCACGCCGGCATCCATCAGCGCCAGCGACCCGCCGCAAACGGTGGCCATCGACGAAGACCCGTTGGATTCCAGAATGTCCGAAACGAGGCGCATGGCGTACGGGAAAGATTCATTCGACGGCAGCAAATTCATCAGCGCGCGTTCCGCCAGCGCACCGTGACCGATTTCGCGGCGTCCCGGTCCACGAAGGAATTTCACTTCCCCCACGCTAAAGGGCGGGAAATTGTAGTGCAGCATAAAGCGCTTGAACTGGTCTTGCTCGAAAAGCAGGTCCTGCCGCTGCATGTCTTCCTTGGTGCCAAGCGTGAGGGTAGCCAGAGCTTGCGTTTCGCCGCGCGTAAACAGCGCGGAGCCATGTACGCGGGGCAAAATCCCCACTTCGCACCAAATGTACCGAATCTCGTCAAACGCCCGTCCGTCGGGGCGGCGGCGCTTGTTCAAAACGTCGTCGCGGAAAATCGTCTCGCGCAATTTTTCAAACGCCCGCTTGGCGAGCTTCAGTTTCTCTTCGTCTTCTTCGGGAATGGAAGCTTTCAACTCGTCCTTGATCTTGTCGACCAGGTCGTAGCTTTCTTTCTTGGGATGTTTTTGCGTATCCAGCGCGTCGTGCAGCTTGGCGCCCCACTTCTTCTCGATTTCCTTGTACAACGCCTCGTCAAAGGGCAGCGGCGCTACTTCCACTTTCTTGGGATGTACCTTGGCGTGCAGCTCTTTGATGGCGCCGACAATTTTCTTGATCTGCGCGTGGCCGAATTCCAGCGCTTCCACTACCGAGTCTTCGGAAACTTCGAGCGCGCCGGACTCCACCATCACGATGGCAGTGTCCGTTCCCGCGATCACAATGTTCAGCGAACTCTTCTTCTGCTCGCCGACGGTGGGATTCGCAACCAGTTTTCCATCCAGCAAACCAACGCGCACGCAAGCGATGGGCGTCGGAAACGGCAAATCCGAGCAATACGCCGCCGCCGAAGCGCCGGTTACCGCAATCACGTCCGGGTCATTGTCGCTGTCCGCGGAGAGCACCATGGCCACAATTTGTGTTTCATTCCGCCAGGATTCCGGGAACAGCGGACGCATCGGCCGGTCAATCAATCGCGAAGTCAAAACCTCTTTTTCCGAAGGGCGCCCTTCCCGCTTGAAAAATCCTCCGGGAATCTTTCCCGCCGAGTACGTATTTTCGCGATAGTCCACGGTGAGCGGCAAAAAGTCGCGGTCGTTCTGGGTGGTCGCCATGCAAGCGGTGGTCAGCACGACGGTATCGCCGTAACGCGCCACAATCGCGCCATTGGCCTGCTTCGCAATTTTTCCCGTCTCCAGAATCAAGGGACGTCCGCCTACTTCCACGGTCACCGAGTGCGGTACTGGAATCGTATTCTTATCAGCCATAGATCATTTCCTTTGGCTCCGCGTTCGCGCGGAGCAGGTGTGCAGATCGGCGCGTCGCCAAGCGGCACGCCAAGCAAAAACTTCGTTTCTTGCCGTTGGAAGAAGAGAGGAGAAAACCACGAATGGCTACACCACGAAAGCAAACGCCCGAACATCCAGCGCGTGCTCATTTAAAATTGTGATTTTGCGATTACGCAGCGCAACGTCCTGCAACAGCCCCAACAGTCCGTTACTTGCGCAGGCTAAGACGATCCACAATCTCGCGGTACCTCACCGGGTCGCGGCGGTTAAGATAGTCCAGCAAACGCCGCCGCTTGTTCACCATCATGATCAAGCCGCGTCGCGATGCGTGGTCCTTCACGTGGGACTTAAGATGCGATGTCAGGTAGCTGATCCGCTCGCTCAAAAGCGCTATTTGCACTTCCGGCGAGCCCGTGTCTTTCACGTGGGCCCGGAATTGTTCGATCAACACTGATTTCGTTGCGCTCAAGTGCCCGTCTCCGTCGTTTCCCTGATTTTTTTCTTATCTCTTCGACTAACCAAGGCTAACACAATTCTTACAAATGTGTAAAGAACTGCAACTAGAAAATAGCTGATTGCAGGAGCCGGAAACGTCGACAACCATCGCTGAGAACCGTAGACATTTCCGAGCTATGGGCTAAACTGGCTGCGCTTTCTGAGGAGGATGGATATGCGAGCTTTGGCGATACTCATTGCGGTTGGCGTTTTGGTGCTGGGGGTCTTTGCTGGGGTGCACGCGGCACAAGATAAGAAGTCGCGGCCTAGTCCCGCGGCAAAGACTTCGTGCGATCTGGGCGGCGGCAAAACGCTGACGATCGATTATTCGAGTCCGCGCGCGAAAGGACGCAAAATTTATGGCGGCCTGGTTCCCTACGGCGAAGTGTGGCGCGCGGGAGCGAATGAAGCGACCACTTTTGTCACGGACGCGGATTTAAATGTTGGCGGCAAGCCCGTCCCTGCCGGGAGCTACACGATTTTCGCGATCCCCGACAAGAACAAATGGACCTTGGTGATCAGCAAAAAAACCAGTGAATGGGGCACGCCTTATCCAGGGGCGGACAGCGATTTTGCGCGCATGGATATGACGGCATCGACGCTGCCCGCGACGGTGGAGAATTTCACGATCGGATTTGATAAAACGGCCGGCGGTTGCACCCTGCACATGGATTGGGAAACCACCCGCGCGTCCATCGACATCAGCAAAAAGTGAGGAAAGCTAGCCGGCGATCGCGGCATCGCATGGGGCGCCTGGCATGCGCTTTCGGCGGTCCATGGTTTCCTGTTCACGGTTTAATTGCGTGGTGCCGCGATCGACGAGCATTACCGCGGCAACAATGATGGCGGTCGCGATAATTACGTTAAGCGTGACCGATTCACCGGCGAACCACCAGCCGAGGGCGACGGCCACGATGGGATTGACGTAGGTATGCGTGGCCACCAGCGTTGGCGAGTAATGCTCGAGCAGCCAGTTGTAGGCGGTGAACGTAATCACCGAGCCGAAAATAACCAGATAAGCGAGCGACCACCAGGAACGATGGCTGATGGCAGCGAAGGAAAATCCGCGCCATTCGCCGAAGATGGTTCCGGCGGCGAGCAACATGGCCGAGCCGGAAAGCAGGGATAGCGCGGAGAGAAGCAACGGGCTTCCGGAAAGTTTCGAACGGCGTGAATAGACGATACCCGCGGACCAAGAAGTGGCTCCGACGAGAATGGCGATACCGCCGACAGCCATCCCCGGCGTCGCAACGAGCAAACTTCTGCCGAGAAGCAGACCAACTCCGGCGAGTCCGAGGAACGCCCCCGCGAGCAAGGTTGCGTTCCAGCGCCACTGCCGCGCCGCGATGCACGTCATGGCAAACACGATGATGGGTTCGATAGCGATGAGCAGGGACGCGAGACCTGACGGAACATGCTGCTCGGCCCAGTGCAGAGAGCCGTGGCCGACTAGGAAGAACAACGCGCCAATGACCATGCTGGCGCGAATCTGCGCCGCCGTAGGACGCAGCCGCTTTGCGATGCACCAAGCGAGAAGGATCGAACCTGCGACCAGGTGGCGCATGCCCGCGGTGTACAGCGGAGGTATGGTTTCGACGGCATAGCGAATCGCCAGGTACGTAGAGCCCCAAATCACGTACAGCGCGAGAAACGCGGCGAGGACCGCCAGGCGGCTTGGCTTTGTGGACGATCCAGCACTCGCTTTGGACGGCTGGCTGTACGGGTGAGAGTGCAACGGCGGTGGAGCCGTAACCAGAGAACCGGAAACAGAGACCGCGGCGCCCAAGGAGGTTCGAGATTCGCGAGAAGTTTGTTGAGCAATGGACATGGTTTCACCGTTCGCTAGCGCCCCGTTCTTTACGTAATGGTCTTTACCTGCTATGCTCATTACATCAAGATAGCTGGACTCCTGTAATGAGTCAAGCATATTTTGACCATTACATGCAGACCGCCTCGCAATTCGCGAAACTCGGCTTTGGCAAGCATGCTCCGTGGATCGACGTTGTGAACAGCCTCGAGCATGACGGCCTTGGTCGCACGACGGACCACCTGGGGAACTCTCGGTGGCTTGACGGCTTGCTGCAGCGCTGGCAGTTCCCTGCTCCTTCCGAGCCGGCGCCTTTAGCTTCGCTCCGCCAGTTGCGCGAAACCTTGCATCGCAGCGCGGAAGATCTCGCGGCGCGCGGCACACTCGATCAAGAAACGCTCCGGGAGATCAACGCTGCCGTGAGCGTACCGATACGGCGGGTATTGCGCCAGCACCAAAATGGATTTGCGGTTCAGGAAATTCCCGAGCGAGCGGATTGGGGTTGGATACAAGCGCAAATTGCCGCGTCATTCGTGCATATGCTGGTAGACGGCGCAATGTCGCGGATGAAATTTTGCGCCGATGAGCGGTGCCGATGGATTTTTGTGGATGAAACGAAGGGCCGTACGCGAAGATGGTGTAATGAACGAACCTGCGGGAATCGCAATCGCGTACGGCGAGCGCGGGCCAGAGCAGCATCCTAAACGATGGGGCGTGAAGCCGGGTGTAGGTAACTTGCAGTGGGCTTTTGGTGTCTAATAGAGAGCAGGGATGCGTAAACTATCCATCACCATTGGGGTGCTTTGCGGCTTACTCGGCGGAGCGTTGTCGGCACCAGGCGCACGCGGAGCGGAGCAGCGCGCGGGTGTGCAGGGCGTGTTTCCGGAGCGGTTCCGCGGGTGGGAACCTACTGGCGCGGCCGGCAAAGCCGAAAATACCTTGGGCACGGGCGATTTGGAAAACGGCGAAGCTGGGCTGGTCGAGCGGATGTCGCGGAGCTATAGCGACGGCAAGAAACAGATCGCGGTGACGGTGGCGCAATTTAAAGACCCCAGCGGAGCTTACGAGGCATACACGGCGGCGCTGCATCCGGGAATGAAGCCGTCAACGGCGGGGGCGCTTTCCGCAGTGGACGACCGCAAACTGCTGGCGCAGATCGGGAACCTACTGGTAGAGGTGGATAACGCGAGAGAGATTGCCGAATCGGATTTGCAGGACCTCTTCAAGCAACTGCACGAGCATGCCGATCCCGCGCCTTTGCCGCCGGTGCGCGGATATTTGCCGGAGCAAGATTTGATCGATGGGACGCAGCGGTATGCGCTCGGAGTGCAGGGTTTTCAAAACGCCATGAATGCTCTGGGGCGCCCGGAATACACCGGGTTGGCTGCAGAATTCGGTTTTGCATCGGGCGCGGAGATGATCGCTGGTCAGTATGGATCTCGCAGCAATCATGGAGTGTTGCTGCTGATCGAATATCCGACGCCGCAACTGGCGGAACAACACTTGCGGCATCTGGCGGGGGTGGTGCCGCACGACGAGCACGGAAGTGGCGCACCTGAGCGGAAAGGTTCCCTGCTGTCCATGGTTCTGGCGTCAAGCTCGGCGGAGTATGCGGCGCGCCTGAGGCAAGCCATTCAGTACGAGACGCAAGTGACGTGGAATGAACCAAGCACGACGGCGACGGATCCGCCGATTACCAGTACCATCGTGAAAATTTTTATCGGCACCGGCGTATTTATGTTGGTGGCGGTGGTACTGGGAGTGGCATTTGGGGGAGTTCGCGTGCTGACCAAGAGATTTTTCCCGGGGAAGGTATTTGACCGGCCGGAGCAGATGGAAGTTTTGCAGCTGGGTCTGTCCGGGAAGCGCATCGATCCACGGGATTTTTATTGAGGCTCGCAGCAGACACGAGCCCGAAAGAACGAAGCAACACCATCCCTCTAGCCGAGAGCAAAAGATCAGAATCGGGGCGCGTCTAGATACAGAATCTGAGGAAGTAACGGATGGCTGGGTGGAGCGTCTAACCAGGAACGCCCGGATTTGGCGGGGGTGCTGGTTTGTCGTAACATGAGTGAAGTGGTTGTCGTTGCGGTGCCCGCCGACTCTACCAGGGACGAGACGCAATTTCATGCAAGCTCAAATGAACGGCGCATTGCGCTACTTACGTACCAATTTGCCCCGCGTAGGGGCCGACCGGCCGTTGCTAACCCCCTTGCTGCTGCTGAGCGGAGTGTGGTTTGCAGCGGGCTGCGCGAATAATGCCGGGGGAGCGGCGGGAGGGGCGGCGCCGCAGGCCATGCCGGTGCAGGTACAGATTACGCCGCTCGTGAAGATACCGGACGCGACGGAGTATTTGTCTATTTTGAAATCGCGAAGGTCGGCCAATATTAATCCGCAGGTCGAAGGACAGATCGTTAAGATCTTCGTGAAGTCCGGGGACCACGTGGCGGCTGGGACGCCGCTGATGCAGATCGACCCGCTGAAGCAGCAGGCGACGTTAAGCAGCCAGGATGCGGCGCGCGCGGCGCAGGAAGCCACCGTGCGGAACGCGAAGGTTCAACTGGACCGCGAGCAGAGACTGTACGACGCAAAGGTGGTGGCCAAGCAGGATTTGGACAACGCGCAGACAGCGTACGATTCCGCGGTGTCGCAATTGAAGTCGCTTACGGATTTGGTGAGCCAGCAGAGCGTGGAATTGAAGTATTACAGGGTGGCGGCGCCGATGGACGGGATTGTCGGAGACGTTCCCGTGCGCGTGGGAGACCGCGTGGTGGTGTCGACACTCTTGACGACCGTCGACCAGCCGGGGGCGCTCGAAGCGTACATTTATGTGCCAGCAGATCGCGGGCGGTCGCTGCGGATTGGATTGCCGGTCGAACTGCTGGACGAATCGGGAAGCGTGGCCGTGAATACGAAGATTACTTTTATTTCGCCGCAAGTGGATACGGAAACACAGACGGTGCTGGCGAAGGCGATGGTGGAAAATCCCGGAGCCAAGCTGCGCATTGCGCAGCAAACACGGGCGCGCGTAATTTGGGGAATGCATGAAGGTCCGGTGGTGCCAGTGCTGGCGGTGCAGCGGATCAATGGAAGATTTTTTGCGTTTCTGGCGGTGAATGAGGGTAAAGGCACGGTGGCGCGGCAGAAGTTGCTGACCGTGGGCGATACGGTCGGCAATGACTTTGCGGTGACGGACGGACTGAAGCCGGGCGACCACGTGATTGTCTCCGGGACAGATTTTCTGCAAGACGGCGTGCCGGTGGCGGAGCAGATACAAAACTCTGACGCGGCAAATTCCAAAACGAGTAGTGGTGGACACTGAGGGGCGGAGCGGAATGATGGCGGTAAATCCAGCTCGCGCAAAGGCGGAAGCACACCTTGTTCGTTGATTTTTTCATTCAAAGGCCGGTGTTTGCAACGGTGTGCGCGCTGTTTATCGTGCTGGCGGGCGCGATTTGCATTCCTACGCTGCCGATCGCGCAATTTCCGGATCTGGCGCCGCCACAAGTGGTGGTCTCGAGCGGGTACATTGGAGCGAACGCGCAGACGGTGGAGTCCGCGGTAACGATTCCACTCGAGCAAGCGATCAACGGCGTGGAGGGGATGAAATACATCTCGTCGACGAGCGGAAACGACGGAACGAGTCAGATCACCGTGACGTTCGACGTGACGCGCAATGTGGATTTGGCATCGGTGGACGTGCAGAATCGCGTGAACCAGGCGCTCGGACGGCTGCCGGCAGCAGTGAAAAATACCGGCGTCATCATCACCAAGCAGACCAGCGGATTCGTGTTTGGCGCGGGCGTGTATTCAGAAAATGGGCAGTACGACAGCCTGTTTCTGAGCAATTACATGGACGTGTATGTGCGCGACGCGCTGAAGCGGGTACCCGGCGTCGGCGATGTGATCGTATTCGGTGAACGCAAATACGCCATGCGCTTGTGGCTCGATCCGGCGAAATTGGCGCAACGCGGCTTGACGGCCACAACCTTGTTGAATGCGCTGCAGGAGCAGAACATTCTGGTGGCAGCGGGGGCGGTGGGGCAGCCGCCGGCGGCGAGCGAGCAATCGTTTCAGGTCAGCGTGCGGGCCATCGGGCGGCTGACCGACGTATCGGAATTCGACAATATTATTTTAAAAACTGGGACGGACGGCACGCTGGTGCGCCTGAAAGACGTGGGGCGCGCGGAACTGGGCGCGGAAGATTACAGCTCGGTTTTGCGGTTTGACGGGCATGAGGCCGTCGGCCTTGGCGTGACACAACTGCCCGGGGCGAACGCTCTTGATGTGGACCGGCTAGCCAAATTGGAATTGCTTCGCCTTTCCAAGAACTTTCCCCCGGGACTGAAGTACGCGGTGGCGTTCGATACCACCACGGTGATTGGGGAATCGATTCAAGACGTGCTGGTCACGCTGTTGCAGGCGATTTTCCTCGTCGTCGTGGTGATTTATTTGTTCTTGCAGGATTGGCGGAGCACGCTGATCCCGGCGATCACCATTCCGGTTTCGCTGGTGGGGACGTTTATTTTTGTGAAGGCCCTGGGATTTTCGATCAACACGCTGACGCTGTTTGGGATCACGCTCGCGACGGGTTTGGTGGTGGACGACGCGATTGTGGTGATTGAAAACGTGGAACGGCACATCGCGGAAGGAATCACGGAGCCGCACAACGCGGCGTCCGTGGCGATGAAAGAAGTGGCGGGAGCGGTAGTGGCAACGTCGCTCGTGCTGGTGGCGGTGTTCGTGCCGGTGGCGCTGTTTCCAGGAACGACGGGAATATTGTTCCGGCAATTTGCGCTGACCATCGCGTTTTCCGTGGCGATTTCGGCGTTTAACGCGCTGACGCTGACGCCTTCCCTTTCGGCGATCTTGCTGGGACATCACCGCGAGCGAACCCAGGGAAGATTTTTCAGGGCCTTCAATCGCGTGGTGGAAGCGGGAACGAACGGCTACCGGCGAACGGTGCAGAGTGCGCTTCGATGGAAATTTGCGGCGCTGCTGGTGTTTGCCGGGCTGCTGGGCGCGACCTATCTGCTGTACAACCGCGTGCCGCAAGGATTCATTCCAGAAGACGATCAGGGGTACCTGATCGTGGCGGTAAACGCGCCGCAGGGAGCGTCGCTGCAGTACACGATGGATGTGTGCACGAAGGTGGAAGAGACGGCGGCGCGACTGAAAGATGTGGAAGGAACGTTTGCGGTTGGCGGATTCAGCTTTTCTGGATCGGCTTCAAACCGAGCGATTGTGTTCGTGCCGCTGAAGTCGTTTGAAGAACGCAAAGGCGAAAAACATTCGGCGGGGGCGGTATTGGAGGAATTGCGCGGGCCGCTCATGGGCATTCAAGGAGCGCTGGCGATTCCGTTTAATCCGCCGGCAGTGCAGGGACTGGGAAATTTCGGGGGATTCAGTTTTCAGGTGGAGGATCTGGGGCGAAATTCTCTGCAGACGATTGCTAACGCGACAAATAAATTGATTGGAGCGGGAAACTCGGGCAAGGAGTTGACGGGACTGTTTACCAGCTTTACCGCGAACGATCCGCAGTACCTCGTGCACATCGACCGCGAGAAGGCCAAGAGCTTGCAAGTGCCGCTGAGCCAGATTACGGATGCGCTGCAGGTGTACATGGGATCGGTGTACATCAACGATTTCGACTTCAACAACCGCACGTATCGCGTGTATCTGCAGGCGGACGCACCGTTCCGCGCCAAGGCCAAGGATATTTCGCAATATTATTTGCGCTCGGATACCGGGCGAATGATCCCACTGGACAATGTCGTCAACGTCGAACAGGCGGCAAATCCACAAGTGATCAGCCACTTCAACCTGTTTCGCTCAGCGGAGATTGATGGGTCGGCGGCGCCAGGAAGAAGCTCGGGCGATGCGATTGCCTCGATGCAGGAACTGGCGAAAAAGAATTTGCCGAACGGGATGACCTACGAATGGAGCGGATTGTCGCTGGAAGAGATTGAATCCGGGGGCAAAGCGGCCATTTTGTTTGGGCTGGGATTGCTGGTCGTGTATTTAACGCTGGCCGCGCAGTATGAAAGTTACGTGCTGCCGTTCATTGTGCTGTTGGCGGTACCCGTGGCGCTGCTCGGCGCCATTGGAGCGGTGGCGCTGCGCGGGTTGCAAAACGATGTGTATTGCCAAGTTGGACTGGTGATGCTGATCGGCTTGGCGAGCAAAAACGCGATTTTGATCGTGGAGTTTGCTGAGCAGCTGCGCGCGAATGGAATGTCCACGGTGGAGGCGGCGGTGGAAGCGGCGCGGATTCGTTTGCGGCCAATTTTGATGACCTCGCTGGCTTTTATTTTGGGTGTGGTGCCCCTGGTACTGGCGACGGGAGCGGGCCGCGCGGGAAGAATTTCCGTGGGAACCACGGTGTTTGGCGGGATGATAGCGGCAACAACCTTGAATCTACTCTTCATTCCGGTGCTGTATGTGATTGTGCGAACCGTGGTGAAGGGCGGAAGGCCTACACATTTGGCGCCGGCTGACACGCCGGCTGCAGTCGCCCACCATTAAATTGCGGCGGGCGCAAGAAAAAAAGGCAATCCCCTTGCGACGATACCGGAATTTTTGATAGCTGGCGCTTACTTCCTTCGTCAGCACAATCGGGACGGAATATTTTAAATTTAGTTAGGCTACTTCTTCCGCTTCACCGCCTAGATCGTGAATTCCCAAAATTACAGCGGGGTCGGCAAGGGGCGTAGCGCCCACTTGCGAAGCGACCCAAGAGCCCAGACGATTGGCGGCTTCGTTCATGGTGCGCAGCGGCGCATGACGCAGATATTTGTGGACCAGCGCGGCCGTGAAAGCGTCGCCCGAACCGACGGTGTCCGCGACGGTGACCGGGCAGCCGGGATGATGATCGATAGCGTCTGGCGTGACGAGCAGGCTTCCCTTCCCACCACAGGTCACGCAAACCATTTTCAAACGATAATTCTTGAGCAACCAGCGTGCGCTGGTTTGCGGGTCACGCGCGGAGGCACCGCCGAGAATCTCAATCACTTGCGGAAGCTCTTCTTCGTTGAGTTTCATGATGTCAGCACGCGAAGCGGATTCCGACAGCACATCTTGTGTAAAAAAGGATTGGCGGAGATTTACGTCAAAAATGCGGAGCGTGGCGGGACGCAAAGCTTCGAGAAAAGCGAGGATGGTAACGCGAGATTGCGCGGAACGTTGCGCCAAGGAGCCGAAACAGACGGCGTCGGCTTCGGCGGCCAGCGTTTGCCATGCTTCGGTCCACTCGAAGTAGTCCCAGGCGATTTTTTCCTGGATTTCGAATTGTGGCTGACCCTGGGCGTCAACGGTAACATTGACCGTTCCGGTAGGATGCGCGGCGTCTACTTGCAAGTAGGTCGTGGGCAGGCCGAGACGCGCAAGGCGTCGAGCAGCGGCGTTACCGAGGCGATCTTTGCCGATGCGGCTGGCGACGACGGCGCGGTCGCCGAGGAGGCTGGTCATGTAGGCGAAATTGGTCGGAGCACCGCCGAGTTCCTTGCCGACTGGCAGCATGTCCCAAAGCATCTCGCCAAGGCCGACGATGGTGTGACGGACGTTGGGGTTCGTTTCGGGCGGAACGGGTATCGGTGATGGTTTACGGCTTCTCATTTTGTCTGGACTGCAATTGCTCGGCTAATTTTAGCTCGCGCTCGGCGTCGGCGGTGCGGCCGAGATCGCGATAGGCCTGTCCCAGGAGATGATGAGGGATGGGATTGTTGGGATCCATGCTGAGGGCGCGCTGCAGGGCGCGTGCGGATAATTCGGCTTCTCCTTTTTTCTCCAGAACTTTGCCGAGCAGGATATAGGGACCGGTCGAGGTGGCGTCCAGCCAAATGGAACGCTGCAATAATTTTTCGGCATCGTCGAATTTCTCGAGGCGGGAGTCCGCGTCGGCGAGCTTGTAGTAGGCGGTGGCGTAGGCTGGATTGATGGATAACTCGGCTTGAAGCTGCGCGATAGCTTCGGGGATTTTCGATTGATAGAGGTAGAGCTCGCCGAGGAGTTCGTGCGCCAAGGGAAGCTTGGGATCGATGCTGGCGGCTTTTTGGGCGTATTCTTCGGCGACGGGACCAAAGTCTTGGCGCAGGAGCATGCGCGCGGTGAAGAGGTAGCCGGCGGGGGAGTCTGGGGGGACGTCGAACATTTTGGCGAAGGCCGCGCGGGCGTGCGGGTAGTCTTTGGTCTGGATGTAGCAAATGCCGAGGATGTAGGAGGCGTCGACGTTGGCAGAGGCGTACCAGGTTTGGACCTTTTCGAGTTGCGGGATGGCTTCGGCGGGGCGACCGGCGAGGTAATAGGAGAGACCGAGGAGTTGCGTGGCTTCCTGGTCGGAGGGATTTTCTGTTTGCGCTTGCGTCAGGTTGCTGGCGGCAGCCTGGTAATCGCCCTTTTTGTAATAGGCGATGCCTAGTTCGCGAGACAGGCCGGGGGTGGCGGGTTGTTTGGCCCGTAAATCCAAGAGTAGCGCGATGGCTTCGTCGAACTTGCCGAGTTGCATCAGGTGGCGGGCGGAGGCGAAGTCCGCGGTGGGATCGCCGGAACTGACGGGCGTTCGAGGTTGCTCGAGTTTGACGCCTGCTTGGGGAGTGGCGGGCAGACTCTGGGCGCAAAGGCCGCTGGAGCTCAAAAGACAAAAGGAAAGGGCGGCGACGGCGAGAGTGATTGATGATGAGACTTTTTTTCGGTTCGCCATGAGGTCACGGATTCTTCGCGAACGTAGCAGTCCAAAGCATCAGTCACAAACGCAACGGACGCGAAGTGTCATCGATTAGAGCATAAAAAACGGGGAGCCCGTGAGGGCTCCCCGTTTTTTTGGGGTGGTGGTTTGGGGCTAAAAAGTTACGCGCACGCCGAACTGCAGTTGGCGCATGCCGATCGGAGCACCGGGGGCGGAATCGGCCTCGATGTCCGTGATTTGACCGGCGCTTGCGCTGCCTTGGCAATCCACGCAGGTGTTGGGAAGCGCGAGAACGGGATGGTTGAATAGGTTGTAGGCGTCGAAGCGGAATTGCGCCTTGACGCGCTCGGTGATGGTAAAGGTTTTGGACAACGCTGCGTCATCGTAGAAGGCGTGCGGACCGCGATAGGAATCGAAGCCCACATTGCCAATCTGACCGCAAGCGGGCAGAGCAAAGGGACCGGACACCGGCCGCGCGAGCGTACAAGAATCCACGCCTACTTGAGCTAGCGTGAGAGGATAGGCGAGCGGAGCAACGGGCGTGAACCAGTACGTGCCAGTGGCAGTATGCGTGACGCCGGTAGCTAGCTTCGCGTTGGAGGCAATGTTGGGACGGCAAATGTCTATGTCCGTGACCTGACTGCATTCTGCGATGCTAGGAGTCCACGGGAGACCGGTACCGTACGTGGTGGTGTTGGTGATCTGCCAACCGCCGACGATAAGGTCCATAGCACGCCCTGCATCGCCAAAAAACCGCTTTCCTTTGCCGATGGGCAATTCATAGATGGTGTTGATGACGAACACCTGATTGCGATTGTCCGGGTTTGGCCCCCAAGCAAATTTCTTGTCGACCGTGGAAAATTGATTGGTGTCGTAGGCGTACGCGTGGGAGAAGGTATAGTGCGCGATGAATTGCAGGCCATAGCTCACGCGCTTTTCGGCTTGCACTTGTAGCGCATTGTATTTGTTATCAGCATCGTTGCCGTAATAGGTTGTGCCACCCGCGCAGCAAGGAGGCGTGGGAGTTACAACCCCAAGCGCGTTAACGTAAGTAAAGCCCGGATAGGTGAAGGCAGGTACGCCATTCGCAAACAAGCGGGTGCGATCCGTTTGCGATTGGAACGGTGAGAATCCGCCCAGTGCTGGGACCTGGTCCGCGGCTGGGCAGGGTGACACTGACACCGTGCAGGTCAAGACTACAACGTTGGTGCCGCCGCCGGGCGCAACTTCGTTGTTGTTGTACGAGGGGCCGGTGCCCGCGAACACGTGGGTGCCCTTGTTACCGATGTAACTAATCGTGAGATTGAGGGTTGGTGTGAGCTGACGCTGCAGCGTGGCATTCCACTGGTCAATCGTCGGGAGCCGCTGAACGAGCGGGCGCGCTCCGCCTTGTGTGCTGCCGTCAATGCCGTCGATAGGCAACGTGCCTTGTGGCGAAATTGCGCCTAAGATCGGAGCGAAGTTAAACACCGGTGGACCCTGCGAAAGAGTGAAAATCGCACTGCGATTGTTGGTGAAAGCAGGATTAATGTTGGTATCGGAGAGATCCTGTCGCGCGAGTACAGGAAGGTTCTGGGTCACGACGTGGCCGTAGTTGGAGCCAAACACGCCGATATCGAATCCGCGGCCATAGCCGACGCGCACGACCGTCTTCGGATCGAATGCATAAGCGAAGCTGAGACGCGGCGCTAGTGCCTTATAGGTGTTTGCGACATTGCCGTTAGAACCGACGCCGCCGTAGCCGGCAACATTAATCAATCCGTCCGTCAAGTTGGCAAACCCGCCGTTGCCTTTGGCATTGACGGTTTCAGGGAAGTAGATTTCCCAACGGAGTCCGTAGGTCATGGTGAATTTGGGGCTCACGCGCCAGGAGTCCTGGCCATAGAAGAACCAGCGCTTCTGGCGTTCGGCAGCGTCCGTGCTCTGGCTGACGTAGCGCTGGAACGACGTCACATCGCCAAGAAGGAACGTGGCCAATGCAAGGCCATTGGAGCCAGCATTGGAAGTGCCACCAGTGTCGAAAGTCAAGAGACCGGTACGGCTCTGATCGCTAGGGACGCGCAGGTTCTCGGCGTAGCGAATGTCGGCACCGAACTTGATGGTGTGATTGCCTTGGGTACGCGTCCAGTTGTTCACAACCTGGAACTGCTGCTCGCTTTCCGTCAAGGGGCAATTGCAACGGCCGGCATTCAAACCATCACCAAAGGAAAAGGAAGTACCCGGCGATGCGTTCCCGATGCTGCCGTTCCCGCCATTGTTGCCGTTACCAGTGAAGAAGAAGCCGGAGAGACCGCCGGTTTCAGACGTCCCCATGTTCAGCCCAGGGAATCCAAGAGTGGTCATGGGGTTGGTGCCGGCGTCGGAATAGGCGGTTTGGGGATTATATTTGAAATATCCGAAGCGCACGTCCGTGAGCCACTTGGCCCCAATGGGCTTGGTGAAACCGAGAGCCAAGCTGTAGTTATGGACATTAGACATGCCGTTCAGCGCGCCGGGGCCAAAACCCTCTCCGCCGAGAGTTCCGAGGCCGCCTTTGCCAGACAGAGAGAAATAATCGAGGCTAAAGCGCCCGAAGACCTGATAGTTGTGAGGGGCACTGTAGTCAATGCGGGTGTCAAACGACTTTTGATCGAAGGGACCTGAACCGCTGGAGGTGAAGTTAACGCTATTCACGGCGGAGCCGGTGTTCGGGGCCGGGAATAAGGCGAGGAGGTTCCCGATGTTCTGGCTAATCATCCCGATGGGAATCAGGTTGCCCACGAAAGGTGCTCTGCAAGCGCCGGCGCCCGTCGCCGCAAGAAGCTGCTGCGGAGTCGGGGCGTTTGGGCAGGTCGTGGAGCCATTGCCGACATAGGTTCCTGGCTGATAGATCTGGCCGCTGTGAACGCCGCCCACCACTGGTCCATACGCGTCCAGATATTGCCCCAAGTTGCAGAAACCCTTTGAATCGCTCATGGCGTTCGTGGCGGGATTGCAAGTTTGCACGACTTCCGTGCTGGGTACGATGTACTGGTTGGTGATCCCTTGCTGCTGCTTCGTGCCCTGGTAGTCGCCGAAGAAGAATAGTTTGTCTTTGATGATTGGCCCACCAACGGAACCACCAAATTGCTTCCACGTTGCGGCAGCAAGAGGAACGCTGCGAGGGGTGAAGGGATCCGTGGCTTGCTGGTCGCTATTCCGATAGTAGTAGAAGCCGCTACCGTGGAATTCGTTCGACCCGGATTTGGTCTGCACTCTGATGATGCCGGAAGTGGATTTCCCAGATTCCGCGTCGTAATCCTGAAGGGCGATCTTGGTCTCGGCGATCGCATCCAGGTTTGGATTAACAACAATAATGCCGAGGATGGGATCCTGGTTGTCGGTGCCGTCCAGTTCGAAGTTCGTGCCAGAGAAGTGTTGACCGTTCACTTGAATCTGGCCGCCACCTTGGGGATTTTCCGTGGCCGCGTGGTTGAATCCGGGCAGTTTCTGTGTGCCGGGCGACAGCAGTTCGAAGCTCGTAAAATTGCGATTCAGGACGGGTAAATCCTCGATGTATTTCTGGCTGAACTGCACCGCTACGTCCGCGCGGTCGGTCTGCATCTGCGGAATGTCGCTGGTAACTTCTACAGTTTGCGTGACGGCGCCAACCTGCATGGAAGCGTCGACGTTCACGGCAGCGTCCGCGGAAACCTCGACACTTGCAACGTCGTAGGCTTTGAATCCAGCGGCCTCAATGTGGACTCTGTAGGTGTCCGGAATCAAGTGTGTGACGGAGAAATTGCCGCTGTCGTTGGTGGTGGTCTCATAGACAGTGTTCTTGGTGGTCGAGGTGACCGTGACCTTGGCACCGGCTACGCCAGCGCCTTGGGCGTCCGTGGCGGTACCGATAACGCTGCCGAATACGGCCTGACCGAGCGCAACGTTGGTTTGCAGTAAGAAGTAGAGACAGAGAACTGACAACACACAAAGAGACACACGCCTTGCCATTCCACCCCTCCTATGAACGACCCACTTCCCTGGTGCCCCTCGACGAGGCCGGCTCCCCCGAGAACCAGCCCAAAAAACGGTAATTAAAACGAGTTACCGCGTAGATTGAAACAATTAGATGATGCGTCTTATCAGTTTTTTCGCTTTAGCTGTAAGTCTCAGAGCGTCTGATACTGTTACATTCCGTAAATCACGCGCTTGCAGATAGTTGAGGAGCTTGCTACCCTCCTGTTACACGGCTGTTACCGGGGTGGTGGTTGTCCTCCAGATCGCAAATCCTGTCCGAAGTCGACAAACTCGTGAGCAGCAGTGCTCTGCACGGCTCGGAATCGCTTTGCAAGCTGCTGAGGTATCTGGCGAATCACGCCTTGGACCATCCTGGGACGCCGCTCAAGGAATATCAAATCGCCACCGAGGTGTTTGGCCGGCAATCGGATTTCGATCCGCAGCTGGACTCGATGGTCCGCGTGCAGGCGGGTAGACTGCGCACCAAGCTTGCCGAGCACTACAGCAGCGCGGGAGTGTCCGATGCCATTTGGGTGGAACTGCCAAAGGGCACGTATGTACTAGCGTTTCACAATGGGCCGCCGGGAGGCGCTAAGAATCATTACAACGGGGCACATGAGGCGCGTCCAGAGGGACAGCCGGAAGCGGTCAAACCCGCGATTTTGCCGCGGAGTTGGGTGGTGGCCGTGGCGGCGTTGTCGCTGCTGCTGGCCGCATCGCTCGGAGTGATCGCGATGTTGGCTTGGGGCCACAAAACAGCGCCAGCGACCGTGGTAGCGAATGAAGGCGTCGCGCGAGCCTTCCCGATTTTCTGGAAGAGTTTTGTGGCCGGCCCAGAAGAGCCCTTGGTTATTTTTAGTAATGCAGCGTTTGTGGGCCAGCCGGACGTGAACATGCATTACTACGATCCCGCGAAAGATGCGCGCGCGATGATCATGGACCACTACACGGGCGTGGGCGAAGTGCTGGCGGTGCACGATCTGGATGCGGTGTTTGCGGCGCTGCGCCAGCCGATTCGCGTTAAAAGAGGAAGTCTCTTTACCCTTGACGACGCCAAGAACAACGACCTGATTTTTATTGGGTCGCCCGCCGAGAATCTAGCGCTGCTGGAAATTCCGAGCACCAAGGAGTTTACGTTCCGCAAGATAGCCGCAGGAATTCGCCAGGGAAATACTGAAATCATAAATACCCACCCACGAAACGGGGAGCCGGCCGAGTTCCTTGCGACGCCGCACAACAATCTGCCGCTGACAGAGGATTACGCAGTAATCGCGCTGGTGCCGGGGATGAATCCTGCGCGTTCGGAAATGATTCTCGCGGGAACGACCACCATAGGCACGCAGGCGGCGGTGGAGTTTGTTTGCAGCCAGAATTTGTTGGAAGAACTGTTGCGCAAGCTGGCGGTGACCGCGCCGGGAGAATTAAAACCTTTCGAAGCAGTGATTCGCGTGAAAGTGGCGAGAGGCGTTCCCGTGGAGTCTACGATCATGGCATTGCGCAGCACTGGCGCCGACGCGGAACGCTAGCGATTCTCGCACGAGCCGTTATTGTGCGGTCGGGATCAGACGGGGATCGAGCCGCGAGGCTTCTTGTAATTCCTTCGAGGCGCCCTCTTTATCGCCTTTGCGTAGCAATGCCAGGCCTAGTTCGTGGTGGGCCGCTGCGTAATCGGGCTTGGCGCTGATCGCGGAGCGAAACTGCGAGATCGCACCGTCGAGGTCCCCGGCAGTCAGCAGGCGTTTCCCGGAGTTGGTCGCGAAGGTCGCGGCCTGGAGATTGTTTTTCTCTTTGGCGAGCTCCGCGCCGGTGTGACTTTCGGCAGCGGCACCCTCCGTGTCACCCAATTGCCGCAGGACTCCGGCGAGCGTGGTGTGAGCACCCGCAAAATCGGGCTGCAAGCGAAGCGCCTCGCGCAGTTCGACTGCGGCATCCTGCAGGTTTCCTTGCTGTTTCAGCACCGTGCCAAGGGTGTAGTGGGCTTCCGCGTAATCCGGTTTTACCCGAATCGCGGCGCGCAATTCGTTCGCCGCTTCCGGTAAGTCTCCTTGCTGCCACAAGGTGACACCCAAGGTGTAGTGCGCGTCCGGCTGCTGCGGGTCGAGTTCCTCCGCCTTGCGTAATTCGGCGATGCCTTCCGGCAAACGATCTTTCAATTTTAGAGCGAGGCCCAAATCATAATGCAACGAGGCATCGCTCGGAGTGGTCTTGAGCGCGGCCTCGAACTGTACGACGGCGGCATCGAAGTCCGTCATCTGCAAGTACGCGACACCGAGATTTTTGCGATATCCGCCATCGTCCGGGCGCAGGCGCAGCGCGGTAGCAAACTCCGAAACCGCGCCTTTGCCGTCGCCAAGCTGCAAGAGCGTCAAACCCAAATTATTGTGGGCGTCCGCATTTTCCGGCCGGAGCGCGATTCGTTTTCGGAAAGTTTGCGCGGCTTCTTCCATTTCTCCTGCGCGCTGCAACAACAAGCCCAAAGCATTCAGCGCATCATCGAAATCGGGCAGGGCTGCCACGGCCGCGCGAAATTCCGCGATGGCTTCGAGTGGTTTCTCTTGCGCCCGCAGCACGCGCCCTAAGTAGTAATGCGCTTGCGGATTTTCTGTATCACTTCGCAACACGGTTCGCAGCTCCGGCTCGGCTTGTTCCGGCCGCTGCTGCTGCTCGCGGAGCACGCCCAGATGCAAGTGCGGCGGAAGTGCTTCCGGAGCCAGCGCCACCGCCTTTTCAAATTGCGCTTCGGCTTCTGCGGGCTTGGCATCTTGTACCAGCACGGTGCCGAGTTCGTCGTGCAACTGTGCGCGTTGCGGCTCGAGTGCGATGGCGCGCGCAAACTCGGCTTCGGCGTCGGGGAGCTTCGCGGAGAAGGCCTCCGCGCGAGCGAGCACACGGTGGGTTTCGGAGTCCTCAGGCGCCAGGCGCACGGCTTCACGTGCTTCGCGAAAGGCTGGTGCGGTGGCGCCTTGCTGCAAGTAGGCATTGGAAAGATTTAAATGTGCTTGGGCGAAATCCGGTTTAAGACGCGCCGCAGTCTGCAATTGCCCGAGAGCGCTCGCAAGGTCGCCTTGCGTGAGCAGCACGAAACCGAGCGCGTTGTGCGCTTCGGCGCTCGCGGGCAAGGTCAGCACGACTTTTTCAAAAGCGGAGCGCGCCGCAGCCAAATCACCTTTTTGCAACTCACTCATCCCTTGCGCGTAAAGCGAGTCGGCCTTCTGAACGGCTTGGGCCGTCGACTCATGAGGGGTCTGGCATTCGCTCGAAGCTGCCAATAATAAAGACAAGAGCCAAGCAGCCGCTGAAACCGCTCGGACTACGCGCCGGACTAAATTATGCGAACCCATGTTCATTGGTTAAATGGTCTCAACATCTCGTCTGTTGGTGCCAGCATTTTTTCCCGGGGCAGTCGGAAGCCTGAGCTGCTCGCAATATTCAAGCGCGTTGCTAGTGCGGTTATACTGCTTGGGAATCGCGGCGAGGCCCATGTTTCCATCGAGAATTCGCATAAAAACCTGCACGGTGATGCCGATGCTCTTGCCGTTGGCCGTGGCCTTTTTTTTGGCGACGCCGGCCCTTCCGCAGAATTCGGCGCCTTTGTCCGCGGGAAAAGCTTCGTCGCCCATCGCGTATTTCAGCGACGTGGCGGCAAAAGCTGGCCTGACCGCCCCGACTATTTTCGGCGGCGTCCACACCAAAAAGTACATCATAGAAACGACCGGAACGGGCGTGGCAATTTTTGATTATGACAACGACGGCTGGCCCGACATTTTCATCGTAAACGGCACAACGCTTGCTGGGGCTAACGGTTCGCAGGCTCCCAGCAGTCACCTTTATCACAACAATCGTGACGGCACATTTACCGACGTGACCGCGAAAGCGGGGCTTACGCATGTGGGGTGGGGCCAAGGCGTGTGCGTCGGCGATTACGACAATGACGGCAACGAGGATTTGTACGTCACCTACTACGGGAAAAATGTTCTGTATCACAACAATGGCGACGGCACGTTTAGCGATGTCAGCGAAAAGGCCGGCGTCGCAGGCACCGGAAAATCGTGGGGAAGCGGTTGCGCGTTTGTCGATTACGACCGCGACGGCCATCTGGATTTGATGGTGGCCAACTACGTCGATCTCAATCTATCTAGCGCTCCCAAGCCGGGAGAGGGGCCGTCATGTATGTGGAAAGGCGTCCCGGTGATGTGCGGACCGCGAGGACTGCCGGCGGCGAGCAACATCCTGTATCACAACCGCGGCGACGGAACGTTTGAAGATGTCACAAAAAAAGCGCACATCGATCAAACCAACGGTCACTATTCGCTGAGTGTTTCCACGCTGGATTTCGACGAGGACGGCTGGCCGGACATCTACGTGGCGTGCGACAGTACGGCAAGTATCCTGTACCGCAACAATCACGACGGGACGTTTACGGACGTTGCGGTGCTCGCCGGCGCGGCTTTTAACGAAGATGGGCGCGCGCAAGCAGGCATGGGATCGACCATTGCCGACTATAACGGCGACGGGCATCTGGACATTTTCAAAACGAATTTTTCCGACGATACTTCTACGCTCTACCGCAACAATGGTAATGGCACGTTCGACGATACAACGACCAGCGCCGGGCTGGGCTTGCACACGCAATATCTGGGTTGGGGCGCAATGTTCTTCGATTTTGACAATGATGGCTGGCCGGATTTGCTGGTGGTGAATGGCCACGTGTATCCGGAAGTCGACGAACAACACCTGGGCAGCAACTTTCAGGAGCCGCGCATTCTTTATCACAACAACGGGAACGGAACATTCACGGATATTTCCGATTCCGCGGGTCCGGGCATTGCCACGGCTAGTTCTTCGCGGGGGCTGGCGATCGGCGATCTTTGGAATGATGGGAAGCTCTCGGCGGTGGTGAGCAACATGAATGCGGCGCCAAGTCTGCTGGTCAATAGCGTGCGAAGCGCGAATCATTGGGTCGCTGTGCGGACGGTTGGCGTGAAATCCAATCGCGACGGCATCGGTTCGCGGATTCGGGTGAAGGTCGGCAGCCGCATTTTGGTCGATGAAGTGCGCAGCGGTTCCAGCTACGATTCAAACAACGACATGCGCGTGCATTTTGGATTAGGAGCGGAGAAAAAGATCGCTTGGGTAGAGATTCGCTGGCTTAGTGGGCTGACGGAAAAATTTGAGGATTTAGAGGCGGACAAGATTCACACTTTGCGCGAGGGTTCGGGGGCGCAACTCGCGCCCGCTGAAACCGCCGCGCCGGCAGGACGATGAACAATTCATTTCGGCGTTTTCGTGCCGTCAAATTGCACGCTGCGCAATACGCCTTGTCCTTCTTTCACATAAATCAACTGGTTGGGCTTGATGTCCTTGAGTGTATCCACTGCACCGCTAGGCCAGCGAATCTCCAGCAACTCCACCCTCTCAGCTTTTCCGAGGCCAAAATGTACGCGCAAATCGTTCTGTGAAATATAGCTTCCCCCACTGCGCACCTCGTCGAGTTGCTGATGTGGATTCTTTTCATCCGCCGGATGCGTGACGCACCGCAAACGCGCACCGATGGCGCTGCGATTGGATTTTGTGCCGATGGCGCGCACCTTGATCCAGTTCTGCTTCACGGTGGAATCGCAGCGCAGCAATTGCGGTAAGTCGTTTACCGTGTTCACCACCACGTCGACGTCCCCGTCGTTGTCAAAATCCCCAAACGCGCAACCGCGCGAGGCAAACGGATTCATGATTCCGGTTCCACCGCGCTGCGAGACGTCTTCAAAACGCCCATCGCGCAAATTGCGGTAGAGCAATTTTTGTTGTGCGTAGCCGGCTTCCGTGCGCAGCTGTTCGACTTCCGGATAAACGTGTCCGTTGCAAATCAAGATATCTGGCCAGCCATCGTTGTCCATATCGAAAAATCCGCACCCCCATCCGAGAAACTGCGTGTGCTTACCCAGTCCAGCCTGAAACGTGGCGTCTTCAAAAGCGCCGCCGCCCAGATTGTGATAGAGCGATGGCGTATCGCCGGCGAAATTCGTTTTCACAATATCGAGATTTCCGTCCAGGTCGTAGTCCGCAGCGGACACACCCATACCCGCTTGCGGCTTACCATCGGCGCTCAGTGCGCAGCCGGCTTCCATGGCGACGTCTGTGAATTTGCCATTCTTTAAATTTTTATAGAGCGCGCTGGCCGTCGAATCGTTGGCCACGTAAATGTCGGGCCAACCGTCATTGTCGAAATCCGCTGTCAGCACCCCTAATCCGTAGGTTCCGTTGGCGTCCAGCACTCCGGAACCGTCCGAAACGTCGGTGAACGTTCCGTCGCCATTGTTGTGATACAAGATATTTTTGCCGCCGTTCAGCCCCGGTGGCCCACAAGCGACGAGCACACCTTTGTAATTGCACGGGCCAGACTCTGGGACTGGTGCGGTGCGTAGATCCATGTCGATATAATTGGCGACAAAGAGATCTAGATGACCATCGCGATCGTAGTCGAGAAAAGCGCAGCCAGTATTCCAGCGCTTGCCATTGCCGGCCACGCCGGCCTTTTCGCTGACCTCGGTAAACGTTCCGTTGCCATTGTTGCGGTACAGAACATTCTTGCCGAAGTAAGTGACAAATAAATCCTCGTAGCCATCGTTGTCGTAGTCACCGATGCACACGCCTTGTCCCCAGCCGGAGCGCGCCACGCCGGCTTTCACGGTAACGTCCGTAAACGTTCCGTCGCGGTTGTTCTTGAAAAGATGCGACGTTGGTTCTTGTCCAGCGGGAAAGCCTTCGAGACGCGTTCCGTTCACCAAAAAAATATCAAGCCAGCCATCGTTGTCGTAGTCGTAGAACGCCACGCCACATCCGGTCGTTTCGAGTAGATATTTATTTTTGTGTTCGCCGCCAAAAATGATGCGGGCGTTCAGGCCGGCCTCGCGCGCTACGTTTACGAAACTCACACCCAGATCGACAGGCGGACTGGGCACGCCCTTCGCAGCTAGCGTTGCGGTGGCTGCGGCGCTCGCGTCGCCCTGCGATGCACTCGCACGAGCTAGCCAATTGCTTGGCCGTACTAGTGATAAAATATTGTCAAAAGAAAGGACCATCGCCGAGCGGCTCAGCGACTGCAAAAACCTACGGCGTGATGTGGACAAAAGGGGTTGTACCTTCCCGGGCGTGGCCCATGCTAGACTCCAGCATTCCACTTATAGTAAGGGCGCCCGCGCATTGCAAGTGCATGAATCACGATGGCCACTGAATCGCCGCGCACGAACCCCTCGCGAAATCTCTACCCGCACAATAGTGTGGCGATGCGACTTGAGATTTGCTGCCAAGCCAGGACTAGGGATGCTAGCCTTATGCCTGGCGCTAATAACCTGGCCGCATCTGGCCTGCGCCCGCCCGCAAGATAATCCTCACGCGCCGCAATCGACGACTCCAGCGTCAGCCGCAAAACAACTCGAGCTTTCGCGTCCCGTGCGCCCGTGGGAATTTCTTTCTGCGGTGGGCACGGAAGCCGGCCTCTTCGGCAACGAATCCGGAAATGTCGAAGCCTGGGTCTACCCACTGAAAATCTTGCGCGATTTTCATCTCCGGTTTCACACGGATGCCCGCATCATCGAGGCCGCCTCGCTGGCTCGCACCATCACCGCACGCCCCGAATCCGTAACCATCCTCTACACCGGAGACACTTACAACGTCCGCGAGACATTTTTTGTTCCGGTCAACGAGCAAGGCGCGGTCATCAAATTGGAAATCGAGACCGAGCATCCGCTGGATATTGAAGTCCAGTTTCAGCGCGATTTTCAGCTCGAGTGGCCCGCTGCGCTCGGCGGCACCTACGGATATTGGGACAAACCCCGCACCGCCTTTTACATCGGTGAAGAAACTAAAAAATTCATCGCATTGGTCGGTTCGCCTACCGCCACCGATGAACAGGTGGAATACGCCACCAACTACTCCAGTTCCGACCAAAGCGGGTTCCATCTTGGCGTCACGCAGAAAGGCAAAGAAACAAAGTTAGTCGTCATCGCCGCATCCGTGAACGGTCCGGCGGACGCCGACAAAACCTATCGGCACCTGCTGGCTGATTCCGATGCGTTGCTGAAGAGTTCCGCGGACTACTATCGAGATTATCTCGCGCGCACCGTCAGCCTCGAACTTCCCGACAAGCAGATACAAGACGCTTATGACTGGTCGCGTGTCAGCGAACTCCAAGGCGTCGTGAAAAATCCGTACCTGGGCACTGGAATCGTTGCCGGCTATCGCACCTCCGGGAGCAGTCAACGACCCGGATTTGCGTGGTTTTTTGGTCGCGATTCTATGTGGACGTCGCTCGCCTTTGACGCCGCCGGCGATTTTGCGAGCACCCGCCTCGCGCTCGATTTCCTAAGCAAAGTCCAGCGCGCCGACGGAAAAATTCCCCACGAAATCGCACAAGGCGCATCTTTCGTTGATTGGTTTAAAGACTATCCGTACGGCTTCGCCTCCGCCGACGCCACGCCGCTGTACATCATCACGATGGATGATTACGTCACGAAAAGCGGCGATGTCGCCTTTCTAGAGGAGAGATGGGAGAGCATCCAGAAAGCCGATGCCTTCCTTCGCTCCACCTACGATGCCAATGGCCTCCCGCAAAATTTCGGCGTCGGCCACGGTTGGGTCGAAGGCGGTCCGCTGTTGCCCGTAAAAACCGAGTTATACCAAAGCGCGCTTGGTGTGGAAGCGGAACGCGCAGAACTGAACCTGGCTTCAAGAATGGGACGTACACCGATTGACTATCACAACTCTCACAAGATGCAATCCTTTCTGAATGATGCGTTCTGGATTCCCGAGACCAAACATTACGCGTTCGCTTTGGACAAGGAGGACAAGAAAATCGACGAGCCGTCCGTTCTCTCGACCGTTCCGATGTGGTTCGGCCTGTTGGATCCGGAGAAAGCTAATCTCATGATCGACGAACTAGCGAAACCCAATCACGAGAGCGACTGGGGTATGCGCATCATTGGCAATTCGGCGTCGAGGTATAGCGCCGGCGGCTACCACTTCGGAGCGGTCTGGCCGCTGTTCACCGGATGGGCCAGCGTGGGTGAATACCGTTACCATCGCTCTGATACCGCGTACGCCAACCTTCACGCAAACACGCTGCTGGCGCTCGACGGCTCACTGGGTCACACCACCGAGGTTCTCTCCGGCGATTACTACGCTTCCCTCTCGACCAGCTCCCCGCACCAAGTCTGGTCGGCCGCCATGGTCGTCAGTCCCATCCTTCGCGGTATGCTCGGCATCGAAACAGACGCGCGCGCGCAAAGAATCACCTTTGCTCCGCACCTCCCCGCGAATTGGAACTTGCTTTCCATCAAGAATATTGTTGCGGGTGATTGCGCAATCGACGTCGCGTACTCGCGGAACTCAGACTCCATCACTCTTTATGTGGAGCGGAAGAATCGCGAATCTTCGTTTACCTGCTCCTTAATATTCCAGCCCGCTATGAGCCTTCGAGCTTACTTAAGCTCAGTCGACCTTGATGGCCATCCGCTGAGTTTCCGCGTCGTTCCGAATGCCTACGACCAGCACGTCGACATCGGTGCGCCTCTGCATGCGGGCGTAAACACGATACATATCCATGCGCGCGACGATTTCTCTGTCAGCTACGATGCCTCGCTACCAAGTTTGGGCAGCGCCAGCCACGCCTTACACATTCTCTCGGAAGTCTGGTCGGACTCTCGGGATCGGCTGACGCTGAATCTATCTGGAATTTCCGGCGAACAATACCTCCTCGAGGCATCCGATCTACAGCAGATCGCCGGAATTGATGGCGGCGAAATTGTGAAGGAAACCACGGGATCGCCGCATATTCAGGTCCGAATGCCTGACGGTGCGCCCGGCACTTTTGTGAATAGCTCGGTAACATTTCGTTTTGCCAAACGCATCAGAGCAAAAACTCCGAGCCGATAGCGGAGCTCAGGTTTGTTGGAGGAGCGTTTATGACAATCAAAAATAAATTTATTTACGTGATCATGGCGGCCGCGGCGACACTTTGCCCGCCGTCATCGCGCGCACAGCAAAAATCCGTCGACGCCGAAGGCCACCAATGGTGGCAGCACGCCGTCTTCTACGAAATTTACCCGCGCAGCTTTGCCGACAGCGACAATAACGGCATCGGCGACCTCAAGGGTATCGATCTGCACCTCGATTATTTAAAACAGCTCGGCGTCGACGCCGTCTGGATCACTCCGTGCTTCCCTTCTCCGCAAGTGGATTTCGGCTACGACGTTTCCGACTATGAAGCCATCGATCCCATGTACGGGACGCTCGCAGATTTTGACAAACTCGTGGCCGACGGGAAAAAACGCAACATCAAGGTGATCTTGGATTTCGTCGTCAACCACACCTCCGACAAACACAAGTGGTTCATCGATTCCCGCTCCGCAAAAACTTCTGTCCACCGCGACTGGTACATCTGGCGCGACGGCAAAGGTCCAGATCAACCGCCCAACAATTGGCTCTCCACTTTCGGCTCGCCCGGCTGGACTCTCGACAAAAAAACGAATCAGTATTACTACCACTATTTTTATCCCGAGCAGCCCGACCTCAATTGGCGCAATCCCGCCGTCGAAAAAGCCATGCTCGACGTCACGCGCTTCTGGTACAAACGCGGCGTTGCCGGTTTCCGCCTCGACGCCGTCGACACCCTCTACGAAGATCCCGCACTCACCGACAATCCGCCCGCCCCCGGCACCGACAAATTCGGCCGCCCCAATCAAGACGAAAAATTCAACAAGAAACTTCCCGAAGTACACGACGCCATGCGCAAACTCCGCAACGTCGCCGACGAATACGGCTCCGTGCTGATCGGCGAAACCTGGACCACCAATGTGAACGAGCTCAAGGATTACTACGGCGCAAAAAACGACGAACTGCAAATGCCTATGGATTTAATGATGACCGGCTTCAAAGGCCTGAACGCCAAGGAATATCGCGAGCACCTCGCCGCGGTGAACGCTGCCGGACAATGGCCCGTCTACGTCATCACCAATCATGACATCGTGCGTTCTTACACGCGCTACGCTGACGGCGCGCACAACGACGACATCGCCAAAATGATGGCCGCCATGTACCTCACTTTGCGCGGCTCCGCCATCATGTATTACGGCGAAGAGATCGGCATGGAAAATAACGATCCAAAAAGCCGCGATGACGTCCAAGATCCCATCGGCAAAATCGGCTGGCCGCTCGAGAAAGGCCGCGACGGCGAACGCACCCCTATGCAATGGAACGCCGGCGTCAATGCCGGATTCAGCAAAGCCAAGCCGTGGCTGCCCGTCCCGGCCAGCGCCCAAACGCACAACGTGGAGTCCGAAACCAAAGATCCCGATTCCGTTTTGAATTTTTATCGCCAGTTGCTGGTGCTGCGCCACAAAGAGCCCACACTCCTCGAAGGTGATTATTTCCCGCTCAACGAAGAGGACCCCAATGTGTTTGCCTATTTGCGCCGCTACAAAGGCGAAGCCATCATGGTGGTGCTGAATATGTCCGCCAGTCCGCAAAAAGCGAATTTCTACCTCGGCCCAGCCGGATTCACCGCCCCGAAAATATCGATCTTGCTGAACAACGCCCACGCTCCGGTGGTTGGCACGCCAGAAGGACTCTCGCTGCCACCGTTCTCCGCGATGCTTGCCAAAATCGCGCAATGATGCAGCAATTCGCAAGCAATTCGCGGGTTTGACTTCACCTCACCTCTCTCCTAAACTAGAGGATTGAGCGATACCTAAAAGGAGCAATAGATGGCGCAGGGTCAGGGCACCAAGATCAAGAAGAAGAAAAAATCAGTTTTGAAGCGCGCCGCGCAATCCCGCGAGCGCGCCGACGTGAACCGCGCGAACCGCACGCGCGTCCGCAGCTTCATGAAGCGCATGCGCACCGCCATCACCGCCGGCGATCCGACCGCCGCGGGCAATTTGCTGACACCGACGTTGGCGGCCATCGACCGCGCCATCACCAAGGGCGTGCTGCACGAAAATACCGGCAACCGCTACAAGTCTCGCCTCTCGCTGGCCTACAACGGCCTCAAGTCTAAAGCCGCAAAATAATTCGATAGCGCTTCGCGACAAATTTAAATGAGGCAAAAAAGGGCGGCTCCTGCCGCCTCTTTTTCTTGCCCGCAAACATTGCCCACGCTGCAATCCCCCGCCATACAGTTTCTCGTTACCCGCATTTTACAACCTTGCAACGTTGCCGTAACTCGCGCAGCGCAATGTTCCAATGCTTCATTCTGTTCATCCTACTTTTCTGTCCGAGAGGTGTATGTATGTCCTTGAAACAGCTAGCCCGACACATTTGGCACGGCTTCCGCAAAGCCGCGGTCGTTGCCACGGTGTTGCAATTCAGCATGGCCGGCCCGTTCGCAGGTTCGCTGCAAGCCCAGGAAGAACCCAAGACCAAAAGCCCCATCAAGCACGTAATCGTGATCGTGGGTGAAAACCGCTCTTTCGACCACATCTTCGCCACCTACAAGCCAAAGCACGGTCAGACCATCGACAATCTTCTCTCTAAGCAAATCATCACGGAAACCGGCGAACCCGGCACGAACTACGCTTTGGCCTTGCAGTATTCCGCCGACGTTACGGGCAGCGCCGAATTTGAGCTCAGCCCAGGCAGCAAAACACCCTACACGAAATTACCAGCCCCGCTTAACGGCGGCCCCACGGATATTTGCAAGAGCAACGGGATCTGTTCGCTAGCGGACGCGCTATCCTCGGAAGACGGCCTGCCATACGACGGCGATAACGACAAAGATGACCAGTACTATGTGGATCTGACCACTGGCGGTTCCGAACTGACCGGCAAAGTTCCGGACACCCGCATCACCGGCGTGAACGGTACGGCACCGTACTCCAGCCTGCCGGGCGGACCGTTCCAACTTACGAACACCAAGGGCGCCGCTACCCTTACCTGGGACTCCTACGCCGCTAGCCCGGTTCACCGCTTCTACCAAATGTGGCAGCAAGCCGATTGTAACGTCGCTTATGCCACCAAGCGCAATCCGAGCGGTTGCAAGAACGACCTCTTCCCCTGGACTGAAGTGACCGTGGGCGCGGGCACCAATGGTCTTTCACAACCCGCCAACTTCAGCACGGATTATGCACCCGGAAACAAAACCACCGGTGAAGGCTCGACCTCCATGGGGTTTTATAACGTGTTGCAAGGCGATGCCCCCTATTTCAAGCACCTCGCCGACACCTACGCCATGAGCGACAACTATCACCAGCCAGCCATGGGCGGCACCGGCCTGGACAGCATCATGCTCGAATTTGGCGATGCCATCTGGTTCTATGATCCGAAAAGCGCCACCCCTTTTACGCCGCCGCACAACGTGTTGATCTGGGCCGACCAACCGGCGGACGCGGGCGTGGTGGACGAAATCGAGAATCCGAATCCCCAGACGGGCACCAATAACTGGTGGGCCGAGGACGGCTACGGAGGCGGCGGCTTCGGCTCCTCGGTTTACGGCGGCGGCAGCTACTCGAACTGCTCGGATCCGACGCAACCAGGCGTTGGCCCCATCGTGAAGCACCTGGCCTCGCTGGCGCGTCCCATCAAGCCGAATTGCGATCCGGGTCACTACTATTTGTTGAACAATTACAATCCCGGCTACTTCGGCGACGGCTCCAACGCCTACACCGATCACTTCATCTACAACACGCCCTTCACGATTCCTCCCACCAGCCAGCGCAGTATCGCCGACGTGCTGCTGGAGAATCACATTTCGTGGAGGTCTTACAACGACCAATGGAATCCCTACGCCCTCGGCCAACCGAATGCCACCCCGCCCGTGCCGGCCGACAAATATCAGCTGAACTATGGGACCGTGGGCGCGCTGAGCGACCAATACTGCAACATCTGCAACGGCTTTCAATATCAGACGCAGATTATGACCAACGCTGCTATCCGCACTGAACATATCAAAGACACCTTGGACCTGTATGCCGACATCAAAGCCGGCACGCTCCCGGCAGTTTCCTTCGTGAAGCCCAGCGGCTGGGTCGACGGCCATCCGGCTTCTTCCAAATTTGAACTCTTCGAGGGCTTCGTCAAAAAAATCGTCGATGCCGTCAAGAGCAATCCGGAGCTATGGGAAAGCACCGCCATCTTCATCACCGTTGACGAAGGCGGCGGTTACTACGATTCCGGCTATATTCAAAACCTCGATTTCTTCGGCGATGGCACGCGCATCCCGCTTATCGTGGTTTCCCCGTATGCCACCGGAGGACGTATCTCGCATGACTACAGCGACCACGTTTCGGTTCTGAAGTTCATCGAGCACAACTGGAACCTGCCGACGATCAGCAACCGCAGCCGCGATAACTATCCCAATCCCAAGGTGGACGACGACAATCCCTATGTGCCGAAGAACACCCCGGCCATCGGCGATTTGTTCGATCTCTTTGATTTCGATCATCACGGCGACGATCACTAAGCATCGCATTTAGCGGCAAGAGCCACGCGGCGCGTTCCTCGCCGCGTGGCTCTTGCTTTTTCAACGCAGGTTAACGTCCGGCGGCTAACCAGGACGGAGCGGCTTTTGTTTCGGAGGAGGTCAACTCGGTCATCAAAAATTCCATCACCGCGCGCGCGTCTTCGTTTCCCCGCTTCAGCCGGTCATCGGCATATTGCAGCGCACGCAGCCCTGCCAGCAATTGCGCCTTCGGAATATTTCGCGCCGCTTGCAGCGCCATTTCCGCTTGTGCCGGGCGCATTCCCAAAGCCCTGGCCGCTTGCCAGCCGTTCGTCGCCCCGCGCACTTCGCTGGCTTCGATAATCTTTCGGTACATCCAGGTGATCGCCCCCAGGATTTGCAGCGGCTGCTCGCCTTCCCGTAACAGGCGGTCGAGAAATTCCAGCGCCGTACCGGACTGGCGATGCGCCATCATATCGGCAAGCTCCCACACGGTCGTGGTCTTCTCCGAAATCACCAGGGTACTCACGTCTTTGCGGCGAATCTCGTTGCGCGGACCCGCATAGGTCGCCAGTTTGGTAATTTCCGTCTGCAATCGCAGCAAATTCGCGGAAACAAATTCCGCCAAATCTTCAGCGGCGCCCTTTTCAAACACGACGTCTTCTTTCTTAGCCATCGCGCGCGCGAGCTCTACCGCCGCTGCCAGCCGTTGTTCCGGATTTTCGCCGAGGCCAACGTCCACCACCAATGTTTTCTCCGCCAGGAGTTTTGCCAACTTCATTCGTTGATCGAGAGCCACGGCTTCGAGCACCAGCACCGTGAATGGCGCGGGATCCCTGAAATAAGCTTCTAGCTGGTCGATGGCCGCCTCGCGTTTGCCTTCCGCCAGCTTCTCGATCATTTCCACATCTTCAAGAAATACCACTTGTTTTGGTGAAAGCATTGGCATGGTCTGCGCCTGCTCCAGCGCGGCTTGCGTTTCGCCGCGGTCCGCCGAATAGCGGGAGATGGCCCACGTTCTCGCGGCCTCCGGAACATGGTTGTCGATGAGCTGCGCGCGGCAAGCATCCCGCAAGTAAGGCTCCTCTCCAAGCAGCAGCAACGCGGGCGCGCTTCCCTTCTTAAGCCGTGCCAGCAATTCTTCGCTGTTCAGTCTTGCCACTAATAGTTCTCCGTAACCGCGGCCACCAACCGCGTCGCGAAATCCTGCGCCAAGCGGTCCAGCGCGGGATCCTGTTCCTCAAAAAAACTCGCCACGTCCGTGGAAATTTCGTATTCATTCCGGAAGAGAAAATTATCCGTGTGATACAGAATTTTTCCCGTGGTTCGTTCCTCGAGCGTCACTTCGCATTTCACGGTCACTAACATGGTCGTCGCCCGGCTCGTCGTTGGGTTGGACGCCGTGGTAGGCGAAAATAGCAATGGCACCGCCTCCAGGCTCAGCACTTTGCCGTGCAACACCGCATCCCCGTTTGCGGGATCGGACACTACGCGATACGGCGTCTTGATCAAAAATTCATGGATCGTCGCCGCCGTGAGCCGCTGTTCGATCCGATAGCTGGAAGTTTTATTCTCTAGCGCGGGCACTGCAATCGTGTGAACACTCTTGGGCAGCGCGGCGGTCGTGCCCGCCACGTGATACCCGCAGCCCGCCATTCCAATAACCAATCCAATAAGCGCCGCCACCCCTTGAATGAATCCGGCGCACGAGAGCGCCCGTGAGCCTCGCCCGCGTCCGGAGCTCACGACAACATCTCCGCAAGTTTCACGGCATTGGCCGCGGGCAGCCGGAAATTATCCGCGGCTCCCCAAAACCACCAAGCGCCTGGCGGCGACGTGTCGAGTTCCGGCGTCGCGAGTTGCAAGGTACTCTCTCCCGCCACGCTTACGTTGCTCGGCCGCGCCTGCGGGGCCTCGGAGAAAACAAAACCTGCGTCCTGACACGCTGCTGCGATGTCTTCCGCGGAAATCTTGCGCGATTTTTCCGTCAGCGGCGCGCAAGCGGAAAAAGCCGTTCCATAAAATACTGGCGCGTGCACCAGCTGCAGCGCAGGCGACGCGATTTTTTCGCCAAGACATAACCGGACTTCCGCGCGCACGCGTTCGCGCACCACTTCCAACTGTTGAGAGCTCGCGGGACCGAACCTGTCCACCAGGTTAAATGCCACCTGCGTGTCGAATACCGGCCGTCCCACGCCTTGAAACGACAACAACTGTCCGGTCTGCGTTTCCAGTTCCTCGATGCCCGCCCGGCCCGCTTCGGAAGCCGACTGAAAACACACCACTGATAAGCTTTCAATTTTTAGCTTCGCCAGCACCAACCGCAAAATCGACGCCGCCGTTGCCGCCGCCGAGGGAACCGCGTAAGCTTGCGCACCCGTCTCAAATTCCCGGTTGCGCAACCGGTCCAGCTTGGGAAACCAAGCGGTGGCCGAACCGTCTTGCGCCAACGCTCCAGAAAGATCGATTACCGTCGCGCCCTGATCTTTCGCAGCTTGGTAATTGGTTCGAGTAAACTCCGCGGAGCCCGTAAAAAACACCGTTTGCGCTTTTTGAAAGCTTCCTTCCTCCACCGGTTGGATGATCGCAGGCTCTCCGCCCGCCGCCGTCAACACTCCTGCCACAAATGGCTCGTCCACCAGGCGAACGTCGGATCCCGCGAAGCGCCCTTCTTCGAGCAGCGCCCGCACTTCGGCTCCCAGCAACGAGGAAGCCCCGGCGATGACCACTCGCCGCGCCTCCCTGCCACTCGTAGATCGTGCTGGAACTGGCGGCATCGTTCAAGCCGTCCGCGCCGCTAAGCGCTGGCGGAAATAACGCACCACATGCAGCGCCAATCCAATCGCCGCGTACGAACATGCGAAGATCATGAGGAAATATTCTGAATAAACCCAAGCCACGCCAAAAATAATCAACACCAAAATGATCCCCAGCGAAGGCTGCTTTCGCGACCACGGCAGATCTTTGAAGCTGTAGTAGCGAATCGTGCTGGTCATCAACAAGCCCAGCCCCGCCGCCAAAAATAGCCACGCCATCGACCATCGCCAGTCTTGCAGCGGATACTTGAACCCGTGAATCAGCGACGCGATCACCCCGGCCGCGGCCGGGGTCGGCATTCCCACAAAAAACTTCGACCCTCCGGGCGCCATTCCCTGCACATTAAAGCGCGCCAATCGCCATGCGCAACAAACCAAAAATACCAGGCAGGCGATCCACCCAAATTCCGCCAAGTGATGCCCGTTCTCGGTATCCAATCCTGGCAAACTCCGCACACCCCAGGCATACGCCAGCACTGCCGGCGCAATTCCAAAACTCACTACATCCGCCAACGAATCGAACTGCACTCCGAATTCCGTGTTCGTGCCCGTCATCCGCGCCACGCGGCCGTCCATCGAGTCGAACACAATCGCCAGGCCAATGGCCTTCGCTGCGTGATCGAAATCGTCGTGTCCTCCCACCAGCGCCGCCACCACCGCGTAGTAGCCGCAAAGCAAATTAGCCGCCGTAAACAGGCTCGGAAGCAAAAAAATACCGCGCCGCATCCGCGGGTTCTTGAAACGAATGCGTCGCTCCTTAAACGGGATCTCTTGCTGGTCGGCTTCTGGAATCATCGCGTGGGCTTGCCCGCCGGTATCAGATTTGCTTCCGCTGGCGTTTGCCGGCCCGCCTGCTGATGGCCTGAAGATGTTCCCATTGTTTCGACCGGCAGGAAAGCAAGAATGCTGGACCCGCCAGCCACATGATCGCCAACCTTCACTGCCATTCGCGCGTCCGCCGGCACCCAGACATCCGCGCGCGAGCCAAACCTGACCAGTCCGACGCGCTCGCCGCGTTGCACCACATCTCCGGCTTTTTTCCAGGACACCACTCGCCGCGCGATCAGTCCGGCAATCTGCTTGAACACAATCTCGCGAGAATCCGTCGCCAACGTAAAAATATTTTGTTCGTTTTGTGCGGACGCTTCCGCTTTCATCGCGGCTAGAAATTTTCCCGGCTTATATTCGAGCGAAGTAATCGTTCCCGCGGCCGGCATGCGGTTCACATGCACGTTCCACACTGCTAAAAAAATACTGATCCGCTTTCCCGCTCGCCCCGCATGCGCTTCATCGGTAACCACCACGACGCGGCCGTCCGCGGGTGACACGATCGCACCTGGCTCGGTAGGAATACTCCGTTCTGGATCGCGAAAAAACGAAAAGCAAAATAGACCGAGGCACAGCACCACAATCGCGGCAGCCACCCAATGCACAAAAAAGAAAATGATGCCGAGTACCAGCGGCGGGATGCCGAAGTAGTAGCCTTCCTTGACCATGCTTTAGACAAGATACCACAGCGCGGGAGACACGCAGACAGCAGGGACCCCAGCCCTGCGACCAGCCGCCACGTACACTTCGAGCGCTGCGGGCCAATCCCTGGGGATTTGGCAGTTAACCGCTCTCCATTCAGGATTTTACTGCGAGTGCGCTTGCGCCCGATGGATCCGCGACGCCAACAACTGTTCCATCTCGTCCTTCACGTGCAGTTTTAATTTCTTGAGTCTTATTTCTTCGAGGAGATCTTCGGAGCTTAAATACGGGGAGACTGCGATTTTGTGGAGTTCTGCTTCGTACTTTTCATGCTGTTCGGCGAGTCGTTTGTAGGCGGCGTCCGTTTCGAGAAGTATGTCCCGAGGGTTCCGCGCGATTGTGGCCATGCGTTCCTCCTCCTCATCGGTAGGGTGTTCGTAAATGAATTGTGACTGCTACATCACAGCAAGATAGCACCGGGATTGGCGGCGTCAAGTAGGAAGTTAGTTTCGTCCTGTGACAAACTTCTGCATCAGTACCGCGTCCTCAGTTCCGCCGCTTTCCGTTGCCGGATAATAGCCGGGTCGCGAACCTGCTTCGGCGAAACCATGCCTCCTGTAAAACGCTATCGCCGCCAAGTTCGATGCACGAACTTCGAGAAAGATTCGCCGCACTCCCGCCACCCTGAAACTTTTCAGCGCCTCTTCAAACAAAGCGTCCGCAATCCCGCGCCGCCGGCAAGCGTGCGCCACCGCCAGATTCAAAATCTCCGCCTCACCAGAAATCGTCCGGGTAACGATAAATCCCTTAGCTCTCCCATCGCCATGCATCGCTACCCAACCTTCAAATCCCGACTCCTGCGACCGCCGGTAACTTTCCATCGACCATTGCGCCGCATACGGTTCCGTCGCTGCCAACTCGCATACAGCCGCCGCGTCCTCAACCTGCAATCGCCGTATGTCATGCATAGAATTGCTTTCAATCCGCCGCGACCCGCACCCTGCGAAAAACACAACTAGACGCTCGGCTTAACGTATCCCTTCCACTGCACCTCGGCATGCGGCCGCAAAATATAGTGGGCATCGAGCCCCAGCGCGTCCGTCAACTTCCCTTCCGACGCCAGGCGCTTCGCGACCCGCGCAATCGCCGGAGCCACCACCGGATCTGCCACCTCAATCACCTCACCACGCGCTTCCCGCGAGGCCCAACACGCCTCTCCGGTCAGCGCCCCGCGATCCAAACAAACCCAAGCCACCGCCTCGCCTTTTGCTTCTCGCGCCACCCGATCGATCAACACGCCCGGCGCAACTACCGCTTCGTCGCCTATCCGTCGCAGGTTCTCGCCCTCGCTCCGGTAAATCGCACCGTAAACCTCGCCGCGCTGCGCGTCAAAGCAGGCCGCCACCATTCGCGGCGCAATCTCGCGACTCTTTTTAGCCGTCGCCGCCAGCGCCTCCAACCGCGACACCGCCGCAATCTTCACCCCAGACACCTCGCTCCATGCCTTAACCGTCGTCAGCCCCACTCGTATCCCGGTAAACGACCCGGGTCCCGCCGCCGCCGCATACAACGTCACCTCGGAAAATGGCCGTCCGGCCTCCGCCAGCACCCTCCCGACCGCCGCCAGCAACCAACTCGAATAATCCGCAGCGTCCCGGTGCGCCGCACTGGCCAGCACCGCTCCGGCCTCATCCACCAGGCAGACGCTACCCCGCGCATCGCACGTATCTATCGCCAGAATAAGCACATCGCGATACTACAGCACCCCCGCACCGAAACGAAACTCTCGCCGGGCCCGCCGACGCCGATCCATGCGCCCGAAAGCCTGCTGCGCACCGATTTTCACGCCGCCCATGCAATTCTACTGCCAAATTGGTACACTACTTTTCCTAACCTCCTCATTCCACTGGATATATCTTGACTCTTTCCGCACATTGCGCCTACACTGTCCTACGTACCTCCAGGGGGAAAACCTAGCATGGACTACAAGATCGGCGACAAGGTCGTTTATCCGAACCACGGCGTTGGAGTTGTAGAACAGATCAGCTATGGCATCTTGAACGGAAGAACCGAGCGCTACTTCATGATTCGCATTGTTTCCAGTGGTTTGCGTGTCATGGTTCCGCAATCGAACGCCATTTCCGTTGGTTTGCGTTCCGTCATTCGCTCCGTTGAATCCGGCAAAGTCCTCGGCTTCCTCGAAAAGGGCAAACTCAACTCTCACCACGACTGGAAGCATCGCTTCAAAGAAAACTCCGAGCGCATGCGCACCGGAGCTCTTCTCGAAGTCGCCGTGGTCCTCAAGAGTCTCGTGTCGCTTAGCACCAGCAAGCCTCTCTCTTTCCGCGAAAAGAAAATGCTCGAGCGCGCCAAGTATCTCCTGGTCAGCGAAATGGCCACCGCCCGCAACACGTCCGCGGAAAACGCCGAAGCCACGGTAGTCAAATCCCTGGCCAAAGCCAAACTCCAATTCCCCGTAATGACCGAGAAGTTCGAATAACCTCGCTCCGTTGTGGGGGCACGTTATATCGGGCCCTGCGATCGAGCGGCGCACTCTCTTAGGCGGGCAACCAAGTTGCCCGCTTTTTCATTTGGCGTTCACGCTTCTTAAACAAATCGCAGCCACCCCTCAAAAAATACCGCTCCAAGCGTGCGCCATCCGGATATCAGCTTCGTCTTGCTATCGGAACGGCAGTTGCACCGGTTTCGCAAAAAATTTCTTGTGATTGTTATACCAGACGTATCTGCAAGAAGCTCGGTCTCCCGATTCTTCCCAACTCGAGCCATCCTCGAAAAGAACGCTAGTCAACACAAAGGCTCCCCCGCCCCCGTGTTCGAAGTCCAAGTCAAACCGATACCATGACAACGACTTCGCTGCTCCCGCCTTGATCGTTTTGTTCCACCCGAAATCTTGTATCGGCCGCCCATCATCGAAATTCCAGTGAAGCCATTTCCAGTGCTCCGCCGCATCCGCGATCGCCGCATTGAACACCAGTCCCACGATCGCTTTGTTGCTGACGTTCTTGATCCGCACAGACACTCCGCCAGGGTTAAAATTCAGGAATTGCACCGGGCAAGACGCCGAGGCAGCCGGGTCGCTTGCAGGACTCTGAGCCGTGGCTCGCGGCGCGGCAACGAAAACACTCATCACCAGACCTGCCAACAAACAACCCATCGTGTGAATAGCGCGCAGGTAGCGGTCTTTCACCTTAAGCTGGGAGGTATTCACGACCAGCCTCCAGAAATGTGACGGCGGCCGAGAAACGCGGGTTACACATCAATGATTAAGGCGTCGCGCTCTGCGGCAGGAGCACCACACCGGCCCCACGCAAGGCCTCCGCCACCCGGACTGCGATCTCCGCCGCCCCCGGCGTGTCGCCATGAATGCAGATCGTTTGCGCCGCAACCGTCATCTCCGTGCCGTCACTCGCAACTACGGATTGCTGCTCCACGATCCGCAGAACCTGCCGCGCCGCTTCCTCCGGCTCGCGAATCAACGCATCGGCAAATCTCCGCGGCCGCAAACTCCCATCCGCCTCGTATCTCCGATCCGCAAACGCCTCCGCCGCCACCAAAAATCCCGCCCCGCGAAACACCTCCAGCATCAACGACCCCGCCAGCCCGACCATCACCACCCCCCGATTCCACCTCGCCACACCCCGCGCGATCGCTCCCGCCAGCTGGGGATCCCTCGCCGCCTGATTGTAAAGCGCGCCATGCGGCTTCACATGTCCCACGCGCGCCCCGCACTCCTCTGCAATGCTCGCCAGTGCGCGGACTTGCTCATACACGGACTCCGCCACCTCTTCCGCCGAACGCCGCAATGCCACTCGTCCAAAATTTTCCCGGTCCGCATAACCTGGATGCGCCCCAATCGCCACGCCCCATCGCAACGCCTGTTCAATCGTCGACCGCATCGTCTGCGCGTCCCCGGCATGCCCGCCGCAAGCAATATTCACGGACGTCAACGAACGCATCAGCTGTTCCTGCGTACCGTCCGCCACCGCCGCGGCAAATTCCCCCATGTCGCAATTCAAATCAATCTGCATGCCCACCCACGCTCACCGAAACAAAGACTCTTTGGACGCCAAAAGTTTCTCCTGCTCCACAAAGAGTCTCCGCGCCGTCGCAAAATCCACTCGCTCGAAGCGCACTTCATCCCGCGGCCGCAACTGCCCCAGACTCGAAAAATCCGCTGAAATCACGTTCGCAATCTTCGGATACCCGCCAGTCGTCTGCTGCTCAACGAACAAGATAATCGGCATCCCAGACTCCGGCACCTGCACCGCCCCCAGTGCCACGCCTTCGGAAATCATCTGGCGTTTTGGCGGCGCCAGAGTCGTTTCCCCGGCCAACCGTAAACCCATCCGATTCGACTCTTCCGAAACTCGATAAGCATTCTCACAAAATAGTTTCAACCCCGCTTCGCCAAACCACGCACTCTGCGGCCCCGCTGTAACGCGCAAACTCTTTCGCGGCGCCATGATCTGTTTCCCTCGCTCCGATAGGCGCCGCGAACGGGCCACACCCTGCTGCTCGCCGATCTGCACCACGTCGGCCTTCCGCAACGCGCGACCCTCGAATCCACCGAGCCCGCTCAAAACATGCGTCGATGCACTCCCCAAAAACGATTTCACGGCAATCCCGCCACGCACGCACAAATAACATCGCGCCCCGCCAAGCGTAGCCCCCACTCGCAGCGTCGCTCCCGCTCGCACGAAAATCACGCTCCACATCTCCACGGCAGCGCCATCGAGCGTCGCCGCAAAATCCGAACCAGCCAATGCCGCCGTGGTGTCCTCAGAAAACAAAAACGTCCCGCCAACCAACGTCATCTCCAGCCCCGCCGCTCCCTCCCGATTCCCGACCAGCAAATTCCCGATCCGCAACGCCAAAGCGTCCGCCGCTCCCGACGCCGACACTCCTCGCGCGCCAAATCCCTCGCGCCCCAAATCCTGCACGGTGGTAAACATTCCCGGCTGCAAGACTTCCATCGTCACGTTCGCTCCAACTCCGCAAACCTCTCTGGCGAAATCGCAAAAAATCGCACGCGATCTCCAATCCCGAACAGACTTTCCCCGGTCTCCGTGCGAAACATCTTCAGCGGCGTCCTCCCAATCAATCGCCATCCTCCCGGCGTGGCAAAGGGATAAACCCCAGTCTGCCCGTCCGCAATCCCCACGCTCCCCGCCGGCACACTCCTCCGTGGCGCGGGCAACCGCGGCGTCGCCAATTCCGTCGGCACCTCGCCGAGGTAGGCAAATCCCGGCACAAATCCCAAAAAATACACGCGGTAGCAAACCGAAGCGTGCAGTTCGACCGCGCGCGCCGCCGTCAATCCATGCGCCGCGCAAACATCAGCCAAATCTGGCCCAAACTCCCCGCCATAGCAGACCGGCAACTCCACTTCTCGCGCCGCGGGGAGCGCAAGGCCATCAATCCTCCGAAGATAGTCGCGCAGCACGCCTTCCAATTCCGCATGCGTCCAGCGCAGCGCATCAAACTTAACCAACACGGAACAATAACCGGGATGCAGATTGCGAACACCCTCGAGCGGTTCCTGCTCCAGCAAACGCAAAAGCCTCACCACCCGCTCATGCGCTTCGAGCGTTATCCGCTCCCCCAAATAAACCATCAACGTTTGATCGCTGCCAGGTAGGAACCGCACAATTTCGCGCAAGGTTTTCGACACAATTTCCAATCAATCCGAATTCGCTAGCCAAACACGCGCCACTGGTGGCGCAGACTCTCAGACGGTGCGCGGCGTCAAACTCGACCCCGGACCTCGCGCCTCGAAGCCATTCCGCGTTACGCTGAAAACAAACTCCGCAATCAAGCTAACGTCAAACTAGGATCCGCGTTCAACTCAATACCCGCGTAAATTCCCGCGCGAAACCGCGCAAACGCCGCCGCCGCAATCATCGCCGCATTATCCGTTGAAAGCGCTCGGCTCGGAAAAAATGTTTCAATCCGCAACTGCTTTCCGCGCGCCTCGAACGCCCCACGCAACGCACTGTTCGCCGCCACCCCGCCCGAAATCAAAACGCTCTCCGCCCCAATCTTTTCCGCCGCCAACACCGTTCTCTCCACCAAATCCTTCACCACCGCATTCTGAAATTCCCGAATCAACGCCAGCGTCTGCGGCGAACAAAGCGGCAGCAAACTATCAAACGACCCTTCCCCTCGTTCAATCGCCAAATTCCGCTCATGAATGTCTTCGTTATATTCCGTGTGCTCCCGCAAATGATAAAAAACCGCCGTTTTCAATCCGCTAAAACTAAAATCCAATGGATTCTTCTTCATCTTCGCCGAAGTAAATTTCACGGGCGCAGCAACTCCGGCGGGCGCAACCGCCGCCAAGCGATCCAAGATCGGCCCGCCCGGATATCCGAGCCCCAGCAATTTCGCCACTTTGTCGTAAGCCTCGCCGGCCGCATCATCCCGCGTCTGCCCCAGCTTCCGATAGGTAAGGAGTCCCGCACCCGGCAAGTCTGGCGATTCCGTGCCCGGATTCTGTTCACGCACCTCGTAAATCACCGTATGCCCGCCGGACACAATCAAACAAACCGCCGGCAATTCCGGTACGCGCCCCGCCTTGTGCGCTTCCAAAAACACCGCATGTACATGTCCTTCGAGATGGTTCACCGCAATCAGCGGCTTATGCAAAGCCGCCGCCAACGTTTTCCCGTAGGTAATCCCCACCAGCAAGGCACCCACCAGCCCCGGCCCGTGCGTCACGCCAATCGCATCCAACTCGCCGAACTCCAACCCCGCCTGCAGCAGCGCCTCGCGCACCACCGGCACAATCTGCCGCAAATGCTCACGCGAGGCCAGCTCCGGCACCACTCCGCCATATTTTCGATGAATATCAATCTGCGACGCCACCACGCTCGACCGAATCAAGCGGCCATCTGTGACGACCGCGGCCGCCGTCTCATCGCAAGAAGATTCAATTCCCAATATATTTGCTGCCATAACCCAAATGTACCACGCCTCCCGTAGCGCCGAATTCATCCTGTGCGCCTTTGCCGTGCGCACGAGCAAGTGACCAACACGGGTGCCCGCGCAAGGAAACCGCTACTAAGGCTTTCGCTTCATTGACAACACTTCGACCGGAAAGTTACTGTCGGAACCGGCATAAATCGCTAGACGAAACAAACGAGTGGAATAAAATTCTAATAATTCGAGCGACTCCAGAAAAAATGACGACCAATCCACCGCCTTCGCAATCCACTCCGCCGCTCCGCAAGGTCCGCAAAGCCGTTCTCCCCGCCGCAGGCCTCGGCACTCGTTTCCTCCCGGCCACCAAAGCGCAACCGAAAGAAATGCTCACGGTTGTCGACAAGCCGCAAATTCAATACGTGGTCGAAGAATGCGTAGCTTCCGGCATCGAACACATCATCATCGTCACGGGACGCGGCAAAAGCTCCATCGAGGACCATTTCGATCGTTCACCGGAGCTCGAATACTTTCTTGAACAAAAAGGTAAAAAGGATCTCGCCGATCTTGTCCGCGGCATCAGCGATATGGTGCAGGTCAGCTATACCCGCCAGAAAGAACCGATGGGTCTTGGACACGCGGTGCTGGTGGCCCGGGATTTAGTGGGCGATGAGCCGTTTGCCGTCTTGCTCGGCGACGTTTTAATCCCCGGCGCAAATCCCGCCACCAAACAATTGATCGAGGCCTACGAAGCCACCGGCGTTGGCGCCATCGCCGTCGAAGAAGTTCCCAAAGATAAAACCCATCTCTACGGCATCGTGGACGGCGAACCAGCGCCGCAACCTCCGTTCGGCGCGCGCTTGATGCGCATTCGCGGCCTCGTCGAAAAACCGAAACCAGAAAACGCCCCATCCAATCTGGCAATTACCGGTCGCTACGTTCTCCCGCCCGCCATTTTTGATTGCCTGGCGCGCACCAAACCCGGCGCCGGCGGCGAAATTCAACTCACCGACGGCATGCGCATCCTCGCCCAAGAACAAGGATTGTGGGCCTACATTTACGATGGAATTTCCTACGATGCCGGAGACAAACTGGGCTTCCTGAAAGCCACCGTCGAACTGGCCCTGCAGAACCAAGAACTAGGCGAACCCTTCCGCAATTATCTAAAAACTTTAAAACTCTAAGGCCTGGAACACTGCAGCGCTGAAGCTCTAGAAAGCCGTCATCCTGAGCGCAGCGAAGGATCTCTCTTTCTTGCGGTCCTTTTCGCACTTCCAACCACATTCAAATCGTCACTTCTTTTTCGCAGGCTTGCTTTCTTTCGATTCCTTCGCGGATTCTTTGGGCGCGGATTCCTTTCCCGAATCTTTCGCCGCAGCATCCTTCTTCTCGGATTTTTCATTCTTGCCGCCGCCGGATTTTTCCGAACTATCCTTCTCACTCTTTGACGAATCGCTCTTCTCCGGCGTCTCACCCAAGGCCGTCTTGCCGGCATAATCCGTGACGTACCAGCCCGCACCTTTGAATTTTATCGCCGGCGCGGTGATCACCGACTCCACTTTCCCTCCGCAGTGCGGGCACTTCTTCAGGTGCGGTCCATTCACTGGTTCGATCTTGTCTGTGTGACGCCCGCATTTTTGACACTCGTACTCGTACAATGGCACCGACTGGTCCTCCGCAAATGCTGCAAAATCTCAATTAATTTTCAAAGTATAGCATGCGCCCCGCAGCCGCATGGGAGCGCGTGGTAGACTCCTCTTACGGCAACTCTATGCGCAACCACCAACCAAGCAAGGTGGAATCCATTCCCTCGGACGAAGAATCCACCGAGGATTTTCAGCAGTCCGCAGAAACCAGCGACGAAATCGTCGCTGCGCCAAACGATAATTCGCGCGGCTGCCTGTATCTTGTCGGCACGCCGATCGGAAATCTTGAAGATATTACTTTGCGCGCGCTGCGCATCCTGAAAGAAGTCGATCAAATCGCTTGCGAAGATACGCGCCACACGCAAAAACTTTTAACGCACTACGATATTCACAAATCGCTGATCAGCTACCACGAACACAACGAAATCACGCGCGCGCCGGAACTGGTCGTGGCTATGGAAGAAGGCGCACGAATCGCGCTAGTCAGCGACGCCGGCATGCCGCTGGTCTCCGATCCGGGACATCGGCTTGTCGTTCTCTGTGTGCGGCATCGCATTCCGGTGATTCCGATTCCTGGGCCTTCCGCGTTGCTTTCCGCACTTTCCGCCAGCGGTTTGCCCAGCGAAGAATTTCTCTTCGTGGGATTTTTGCCCAACCGCAGCGGCGAACGTCGACGCGCGCTGGAACATTTGCGCATCGAAGACCGCACCATCATTTTTTATGAGGCGCCGCATCGCGTCGCGGAAACCGTTGCGGACGCGCGGGAAATTCTTGGCGATCGCCACGCGTGCCTGGCGCGCGAAGTCACCAAACTGCACGAAGAATTTCGCCGCGGAAGATTATCCGAACTTGCGCAGTCGCTGGCGGAACGTCCGGCGCGCGGAGAAATTACGCTATTGATTGCACCGGAAGAAAACGCTGCGCCGGGCGCGCAAATCGCCACTTCGCAATCCATCGCCGCGCGCGTCGAAGAACTAATGCACCAGGCCAAACTCGACCGCAAAGAAGCGCTGAAAGTTGCGGCGAAAGAACGCGGCCTGACGCGCCGCGAAGCCTACAGCAAGCTGGTGGATGCGCTGGATGAGCATGAGAACACCGGGGAAGTTTGAGCTAGCCGCGCTGACAAATTCAAACGGCGCGTCATCGCAGTAATTGTCCGCCGCCAAAAAACGACAGCCCGGTGGAGCGTCTAGCAGCTTTCTAATTTCGGGATCATCTGATAAATGCGTTCGGCGCAAAGCTCAGCCGGCTTACCGCTGCGGACGCGACGTGCTGCGCGCAAAAAGCGCGCTGCTCGCGTTCAATTGTTTTCGTGCAGATCGCTCGCGAATTCCGTTCGCAGCTACCGCTAAGCGGCGGATTCGGAGCGGAACATGCGCTGGAAGCGCGGGCCGGTGAACTGCACGCCGATGACGTGCTCGCCGGGTCCGGCGGCGTCCGCGACGTGCACGACGCGGCCTTGCGTGGCAAAGTCGGATTCATAGCGGCGCGAAGCAGCGTGGCCCAGTGGAATGCGGATTTCGAGATCCGAGCCGATGGCCACGTCGAAGCGCGTGATGAACGCAGCGCCGCTGCGGCAAAGATTTTCGCTGGACGTATCTTCTTCAAATGCAAAGCCGCGACTATCGCGGCCACGAACTTTCAGTGGCAAGCGTACGGCGATTCTACGTTCGGACCTCTGCTTCGAGGTCAACTGCGCGAGCTGGACCATGAGGTTGGTCCTCATTTCCGGCGACCACAAAGGGGTGCGCCGCGTGATTGACCGCTGGTAGGTCAATGTGACTTTTGAGCGCGGGGCGGTTCGTTTCTGTAGCCGCACTGCGGTCAGATTCATTCCCCACTACAGCTTCCTTATCGCCCACTACAACTTCGCCCCGTTCACCAGGGACCTGCAGAGCGTCCGGGTCGCAGGAGGCGAAGACCACGCCTGGACCCCCAAGTATCTGATGATCGGCTGCGGCAGTCCGTTGCGCGAAAAAATTCTCGACACGGTCGAGAATTTCCCGCGGCGTACGTGCCGCATGAACGATGCGACGAAGCTCGCTGCCGTTCCCCACGCCATGTGTGAACCAGCATGCGAACTGCTTCATTTTTCCCACGCCATCGGGCAGATTCGCAGCGTTTATTTGCTGGTAGTAGTCAGAAAGTAACCGGTGGCGCTGCTCGTCGGTGGGCGTATCGAAGCGGCCGGTGGCGGAATATTGCTGCATTTGCAGGAAAATCCATGGATTGGTGGCGGCGGCGCGCCCGATCATGACGGCGTCGCAACCCGTTTCCTTTACGATCCGCGCGGCATCCATGGGGGTTTGAATATCGCCATTGCCGATGACAGGAATCTGGACCGCCTGTTTTACGGCGGCGATGAGTTTCCAATCAGCGCTGCCCGTGTAGCCTTGCGCGCGCGTGCGCGGGTGGACGGCGACCGCTTCGACGCCAACGCTTTCGGCGAGTTGCGCGACCTCGACCGCGACGATGGAATTTTCGTCCCAGCCGGCGCGCAGTTTGATGGTGAGCGGAATTTTTACGGCGGCGCGCACGGCGCGGAAGATTTCTTCGAGCGCGAGGAGATCGCGGAGCAGGCCGGAGCCTCCACATTTCACGACTTTTTTGGCGGGGCAGCCGAGGTTGATGTCCACGGCGTCGTAGCCGAGGTCTTCGACCATTTTGGCGGCGTCGGCCATGACTTGCGGATTGGCGCCGAAAAGCTGCGCGGTGATGGGGTGTTCATCTTCCTGAAAGAACAGATAACGCAGGGTTTTGGCGGCGCTGCGAGTGATGCCTTCGGAGCTGGTGAATTCGGTCATCAACAGACCACAGCCGCCAAGCCCGCGGATGACGCGCCGGAAGAGAGTGTCCGTGACGCCAGCCATGGGAGCGAGGACCGCTGCGGGAGCGATGGTCAGGTCGCGAATTTTGAATGAGGCGGGAATCATGGAAGTTTTAGTGTAGCGCAAACCGGCCGAGGAGATGAGCTGCGGGGCGGCCCACGTTTTCAGGTGAGTAAGAGAGTCCGAGAGTCTGATCCGGGAGACCAACTACTGCCTCCGGGTGTTTTGCGCAAGAGTGTGCTGGTCGTGCTTTGTCGCTAGTCCTCAACCGCTGGAACTATGCTCGCGTTGAATATGCTATGCTCCGCCTCGCCCGGCAATGCGGAATCAACGTGCCCGAAAGCCGAATCGAAGCCGTCGGCGGCAAAGACGTCTTGCTCGTCAAACGGTTTGACCGGGAAAAGACGGCGGAGGGCTACACACGCGCGCGCATGATGAGCGGACTCACTGTGCTCCGCTCTGATGAAACTAACGACGCACGAGAGAGATGGTCTTATATCCTCCTTGTCGAGGAAATGCGCCGCATCGTCGCAGAGGCGGACAAAGATGCTCGCGAACTCTTCCGCCGCATTTGCTTCAATGCCCTAATTTCCAACCTTGACGACCATCCGCGCAATCATGCGCTCCTGGCCAGAAACGTTGACTGGGCGCTGTCGCCCGCGTACGACCTCACGCCGTCGCCCGTCGTGAGCCTCGACCGCCGCGATCTGGCCCTGGTGTGTGGAGACCAAGGTCGGTTCGCGAACGCGAAAAATATTCTTTCCCAGCACGCCCGCTTTTTATTAGCGAAAGGTGAGGCCGAGGAAATCATTGCAGATACGAAAGCACAGGTGGGCCATTGGTACGAAACGGTTCGGGCCTGCGGGGTCTCAGAGAAAGACGCAGAAACGATCAGGGGCGCATTCATCTATCCTGGGTTTGCCTACTAGTCAGGTCTGACTCACGCAAAAGGTGTCGTGCCCCTAAGCGCCGCAGAGACGGCTGGGGCTGTGAGGTTCAGTCTGGTTTCTTCTCTTTTTGTGGCTCTTCCTTTTTAGGAGGAGGAGCTTGTTGCTTCGGTTTGGCTTCGGGAGCTGGACGCTGCGCTTGCTGCTGACGCGGCGGAGGAGCTTGTGTTTGGCGCTGCGCAGGCGGTTGCTGCTGCTGGCGCGGCGCTCCTTGCTGTTCACGTTGCGGAGGCTGCTGCTGGCGAGGAGCAACCTGCTGTTGCCGCTGAGGGGCCTGTGGCTGCTGGCGCGGGGCGGGCTGCTGGCGCGGGGCGGGCTGCTGTTCGCGCGTCGGCGTGCGGGTTTCCGGTTGCGTGCGCGCGGGAGCGTTCGGTTGCGTGGTACGGGCAGCAGGTGGTTGCTGTTGCGCCTGCGGCTGACGGGTCGCGTTGCGTTCGGGAGCTGGGGCGGGGCGATTTGGTTGCGTTGGTTGCGTGGCAGCCGGTCGAGACTCGGTCGGGCGAACCTCATTCGGACGTGCTTCCTTGGAAGGCGCATTGGCCGTATTGGGGCGGGCGGCGTTCGGCTGAGATGCATTCGGTTGAGGTTGGCCGGGGCGAACTTGGTTCGCTGGAGCGCGCGAGGCGGCGGGAGCGCGGGCGGGGATTACCGCAGCGACTGGCCGACTCTGCGCGACGGGCTTTGGTTCAGCGAATACGGCCGGTCTGCCATGATTGGCGGCGGCGAATTGCTGCTTGTTTTGCGAGGCTTGCTGGCGCAGCTGAACCTGCGTGGTCATGGGGGGAACGCGCTGCTCGCGAACGGCAGCCATTTCCGCAGGTACAGGTCTACGCGAGACGCCGCCGGGACCGTTGTAACTGGCGCGATTGCGGGAGTTGACGTCAACCGTGGTGTTGTTGATGGTGACGTTGGTGATGGAGCGGTTGTAGACCTGGACGTTGCGGACGTTTGTGACGTTATTTACGGAACGGTTATAATAGAAGCTATTTCCATTCCAGTAACCACCCTGATAGCCGATGCCTACGTACCCGAAGCCGTAGTTGACGCCGCCGTAGTAGCCGATGTGACGACCCCAATAACCGTAATGGTAGCGATAGCGGTTGTGGTAGTAACCCCAGTAACCAGGAGTCCAGAGGTAGCCGACTTCAGGCGCTTGCACCCACGCGCCGGGAACCCAATAGTAGCCGCCATCGCCGTAGCTCCAATAGCCAGGAGTCCAGATGTAGCCCTCACCGGGAATTTCCGGCTGCTGGTAGTCAGGGAGTTCGGGCGGTGGCTGATCGGAGTAAAGAGCAGGCTGGCCGTAGGAAGAATCGTCGTAGTCGGAATCGTAGTCGTCGTTGTTCGAACCGTCATTCGAATTTCCGTTGGAGGAATTGCGATCCGAATAATTGCCGCCCATAGGCTGCTCGGCGCTGGTTTGCACGAGGTTGCCGGAAGCTTCGGCTTGCTGCGGCTGATCGGGAGCGGCTGCGCTCTGCGATTGATCAGCGGGAGCGGTTTGATCTTGAGTGGCGGTTTTGCTGCAGCCTGAGATGGCCAGCATCAATGCTATGGAAAAAGGCGCAAAAATAAGAGGCGAGCAAAATTTATTCTTATCGTTCATTAGATTTTCTCCGCGCGATTGAACGTGCAGCTATCGACACTATAAAAGGGGAATAGAAACAAGGGTGAGAGCAGAAAGCCTTACTTCGGGAAATAGAACACCTTAGAGTTTGGGGAGGAATTCATCCCCGACGGGTGTGGTCGGGGAGGCAGATTTCAGATATTCGTCGAGCTTGAGAAATTTGCGGCCGAGAGCGGCGCTGAAGGTGGACCAATCATCTTCACCGGAGGGTACGGCGAGGGCGGAGCGGACAGCGGCGAGTTTGGAGTCCATATCGTCCATGTAGTGGAAAACGAGGGCTTCGCGAATCATGGGAAGTTTGGGGGAGCCAAATTCATATTGGCCGTGGTGGCTGATAAGGAGATGCTGCACGACGGCTTTGAGTTTTGGCGGGAAATCGGGGATGGCGTCGATCGCTTTGGAAACGGTTTCCAGTTCCATGACGATGTGGCCGAGGAGTTGGCCTTCGGTAGTGTAGCTGACGGCGCGTTCGTAGCAGAGTTCATCGAGCTTGCCGACATCGTGGAGCAAAGCGGCGGTTAGGAGAAGATCGACGTTGAGTTCGGGATAGTGCGCGGCGATTTGTTTGGCGAGGCCGCAGAGGCCGACAACGTGTTCGAGGAGGCCACCGATGAACGCGTGGTGCATGACTTTTGCGGCTGGGGCGCGCTTGAAACGTTGCGCGGTGTGGGGATCGGCGAAAATAGATTCGCATAATCTCCTGAGCCAGGGATTTTCCACTCCCGCTGCGTAGGCGAGCAGGCGCGCCCACATTTGCCCGACGTCTTCCTTGGTGTGCGGGAGGAAATCGGAGAGATCGATTTCCTCAGGCGTGGCGCGCCGGACTTGCTGCAGGACGAGTTGCGGTTTGTTGCGGTAGATTTCGACGCGGGCGGCAACCTTTACGAAATCGTCGCGATGGATGTCTTTGGCGATGACTTCGAAGGCGTCCCAGATGCGGGCTTCGACGGTGCCGCTCTTGTCGCCGAGCTCCATGCGGAGATATTGCTTGCCTTCGCGGGTGTTGCGAATTTCTTTTTCATGAACGAGAAAAAACGACGTAATGCTTTGCTCGCTGGCGAGTTCGATCACGAACTGTTTTTTCATTTATGTGGCGCTCGTGGAACGCTTGCCGAAGAGCAGAAATTTCTTATGGCCTTTTTTTGATTTCACGACCTCGGGGACGGCGTTGACTTCCTGAATTTCAGAATTGCCGCCGCCGGCGACGTCCTGATAGCCGGGTTTGATGACGACGTAACTCTGCTGGCGAAGAGTTTTAAGATATTCGCGGACGGCGGGCTCAAGGCGATCGTTATAGAGTTTTTCGGAAATTTCATTTTGCACTTTTTCGAGGGATTGCTGGCCTTCGTCGTAGTGCTCGAGGACTTGCAGGATCAGGTAGCCCTGCTTGGTTTCCATAACGTCGGTGAGCTCGTTGCGTTTCATTACGAAGACTTTATCTTCGAGAACCTTGGAGAGTTCGCCGCGCTTGTAAACGCCAAGGAAACCGCCTTGCTTGGCGGTGCTGCCGTCGGAAAGGCGCTTGGCGATTTCGGCAAAATCTTCGCCGTCCTGAACGCGCTTGAGGGCCGTGTCCGCTTTCTTTTTAAGGTCGGGAATTTCGTCCGGCTTCTTGCCTTCCGTGGTGATTTCAATCTCGCGCAAGGCGACTTGCTCGGGACGGACGAATTCGCCTTTGTGAGCTTCGTAATATTTCTGGACGTCCTCGTTGGAGATCGAGATGTGCGAACCAACTTCGCTGCCGATGACTTTTTGCGTGAGCAAGCCGTTGCGGATATTGTTCTTGAAATCCTCCCAGTTGAGGCCCTGGGTGCCGACGGCTTTTTCGAGGTCTTCCATGCTTTCGAACTTATTTTGGATGCGGATCTGATCGAGACGCTTGATGACGTCGGGCTCGACGCTGGTGCCCATGTCTTTGGCGCGCTGCACGAGCAGGGACTGGTCGATCAAATCACGGAGAGCGTGTTTTTGGCGGTCTTCGGTTTCCGCGCGCAACTGTTCGGCGGTGCACTTATTCTGGCAGTCTTGCTTCGAGTCGTCCTCGGCGGCAGCCAGAGCGCGTTCGTATTCGGACTTGGTGATGATTTCACTGTTGACGCGGGCGATGATTTCTTCGACGGTTCGGCCGGCGTTGGGATCAATGGCGGACTTGGCTGTGGGCTTCGGCGGTTTCAAGCCGGGATTATCCGTGGCTTTGGGCGCGGGTTTTGCAGCGGGTTCGGATTCTGGCGCGGCCATGCCGGGTTTTTCGAGCGTGGGTGGTGCGGAAGGCGGGGGCGCCTGAGAATTGTCCGGGGGATTCTGGCGCGCCATGAGCGGGCCGGCTACAGACAGAGCGAGGCAAAGGCCGAGTACGGAAACGAGGTTACGCATGTATCTCCTTGATACTGCAATTTTAGCCCTGCCCTTGCAGGCCTAGCAATACGTTTCTCACGGCATCGGAGGCGGGTTCTCCGCGGCTGACCTCCATCCAGAGGACGCCGCTGGGGTCGAGCTTGATACCTTTGCGCGAACGAACCACTTTCACCAGCGTGGCGGGGTCTAGTTGCGTTTCCGGATGGAAGCGAATCGCGATGCGCGGCCCCTGGCGCTCAACGGCGGAAATGCGCAGCCGCTCACACATGGATTTGAGGACGGAATACTGCAAAAGGTTTTCTATGCTGGGGGGAACCGGCCCGAAGCGGTCTTCGAGTTCGCGGCGAACGTCAGCGCGTTCGGCGTCCGTCGCGATGGTGGAGATGCGTTTGTAGGTGCGGAGACGGAGATTTTCGCTGGGGATGTAGTCCTGCGGGATGCGCACGTCAAAGCCGAGGCTGAGAGTGGTGCGGAGTTCGGGCGGGACTTCCTGACCTTTCAGTTTGCTGACGGCGCGTTCGAGCATTTGACAATACATGTCAAAGCCGACGGCGTCGATGTGGCCGTGCTGCTGACGGCCGAGCATGTTGCCGGCGCCGCGGAGTTCGAGGTCGAGAGCGGCGATGCGGAAGCCGGCGCCGAGTTCGCTGAACTCTTTCATGGCGGAGAGGCGTTTGCGGGCAATGTCGGAGAGTACGGTTTCCGGAGGGACCAGGAGATAGGCGTAGGCGCGCTGGGCGGAGCGGCCGACGCGGCCGCGAAGTTGGTAAAGCTCGGCGAGGCCGAGTCGGTCGGCGCGATTGATGAGAATGGTGTTGGCGCGTGGAATGTCGAGGCCATTTTCAACGATGGTGGTGGCGACAAGGACGTCCGCTTCGTCGCGGATGAATTTCAGCATCACGCTTTCGAGCTCTTTTTCACCCATCTGGCCATGGCCGACGACCACGCGGGCTTTCGGCACTAATTTTTGGACCAGTGCAGCGAGGGAGTAGATGGACTCGATGCGGTTGTGGATGAAGTACACCTGCCCGTCGCGGGCTAGTTCCGTTTCGATGGCGCGTTGCAAGAGTTCTTCTTGAAAAGGGGCGACCACGGTTTGGATGGCGAGACGATCGCGAGGGGGCGTTTCGATTACCGACATGTCGCGAAGGCCGACCAAGGACATATGCAGGGTGCGCGGGATCGGCGTGGCGCTCAGCGCGAGAGCGTCAACGTTTTTGCTCATTTCTTTGAGGCGCTCTTTGTGGGCTACGCCGAAACGTTGTTCTTCGTCAACAACGAGCAACCCGAGTTCGTGGAACTTGACGTCCTTCGAGAGGAGGCGATGGGTGCCGATGATGATATCGACTTTGCCGGATTCGACGTCGGCAAGGATTTTCTTCTGTTCGGCGGCGGTGCGGAAACGGCTGAGCATTTCAATGCGTATGGGAAATGCGGCGAAGCGTTGCTTGAAAGTTTCGTAATGCTGGAAGGCAAGAATGGTGGTGGGTGAAAGTAGCGCGACCTGCTTGCTGTCGGAGACGGCTTTGAAAGCGGCGCGCATGGCGACTTCGGTTTTGCCGTAGCCAACGTCGCCGCAGAGCAAACGGTCCATGGGCGTGGGACGCTCCATGTCTTTTTTGATGTCGGCAATGGCACTGTTCTGGTCGGCGGTTTCTTCAAATTCGAAAGCGTCCTCAAATTCGCGCTGAAAATTCCCGTCGGGAGAGAAAGCGAAACCCTCGGCGGTTTTTCTTTCGGCATACAGCGCGAGAAGTTGATCGGCCATATCCTCTACGGATTTTCTGGCGCGCGTTTTGCGAGTGTTCCAGGCGGTGCCACCTAGTTTATCAAGCGGAGGATGGTCGCCTTCGACCACGCGATAGCTTTGTACGAGGTCCATGCGCTCGAGGGGGACGTAAAGGCGAGCATCGTCGGCGTATTTGAGCAACATGAATTCGCCGCCCCGGCCGTCGGAGACGATCTGGCGCAAGCCTTCGAATTGGCCGATACCGTGATCGACGTGGACGACGAAGTCGCCGGGTTTGAGATCGGCGAAGTCGCTGAAGAAGCCAGAAGTGCGAATTTTGCGGCTGGGGCGATCTACGGCGGGGGCAACGTCGAAGAGATCGGCCTGGCCGTAAAGGGTGACCTTCGTGTCGGGAAAGGTTACGCCCTCGGAAAAGGGCGCGCGAATGAGCAACAGTTTGGCGAGTTCGTGGGCAGCTTCGGCGGTAAAGCCCGCGGCGGCGTCTTCGGATTCGCCCAACACGTAGGGGGCCTCGTATTCGCGGCAAATATCAGCGAGACGCTCTAGTTCACCGGTGCTGGCGGCGGTGAGGAAGACGCTGCCGCCTTCGGCGAGTTGGGATTTCACGCCGGCCATGCAGGCCGGAACGTCGCCGTGGAAGCGAGCGCTGGGGCGTGAAGAGAGTTCAAACTGCGGGCCGCCGGCGGCGCCGACGTCGAGCTGCAGCAGCGCAGTCTCAGAACCTTTCCGGAAGGCGGCGGAGAGCTCCGCTTCATTCCAGAAAAAATGATTGGCTGCGGGAGAATTTGCCTGGCCGTGGCGTTCGTAGTTGGCGACGGCAGCTTCGAGATGTTTCGAGGCGACTTCGAGAAGGGTTTGCGGTTCGTCGAGGAAAATAATCGGACGCAGCGAACTCTCCGCGAGTTCGAACAAGGAGGCGGTGCCCGGCGCGACGGAGGGGCCGAAGAACGAGGGAGTTTCCCAAACGGATTCATCGGCGTCCGCGTTGATGATGGTGGGAGCATAGGACCATTCGGTGAGGGGGAGAAGGGTGGCGCGGCCGACTGGGGAGATGGAGCGCTGGGTGCGCGGGTCGAATTCGCGGACGGACTCCACCGTGTCACCCAAGAGCTCGATGCGCACGGGCCGTGCGGCTTCGGGAGAGAAAACGTCGACAATGCCGCCGCGGACAGCGAACTGACCGGGCAGTTCCACCATTTCGGTGCGCGTGTAGCCGACGGAACCGAGGTGCGAGATGAGTTCGTCGTGCGGGACTTCGGCGTCTTTGGTAAGCGTGCGGGCCAGGGACAAATAAGTTACGGGATCCTGATAGCGCCAGAGCGCCGCGACGACAGGAGCGATGACCAGAGAAATTTGACCGTCGGTGAGGCGAAAAAGTGTGGCAGCGCGGCGTTCGAGGATGTCCGCGTGCGGACCGTGTGATTCCCACGGCAAAGTGTCGAACGCGGGAAGCGTGCCGACATTGCCGAGCGGGCCGGGAAAAATTCCGGTGAAGAAGCGGAGAGTGTCGGCGAGGGATTCGGCGCGACGATTGGACTCGGTGATGAAAAATGCCGGGCGGCGAAGTTCGTGCGTGAGGTAGGCGGCCGTGAGCGCTTTCGCGACGTCGTGCAGGCCCGAAAGCGAAACGTGGCTGGCACCGGCACGCAGCTCCGTGAGCGCCGCAGTCAGAGACGGGTGACGCAGCACGGGTTCCAAACGCTCGCGAACGACCGGGAATATCATGCGCGCGTGACTACGGCTCCGCTCGCCGGCCACGGGCTGCGGTGGCGGCGCTATTGCGAATTCTCTGCAGCAAGGCGGTGGTGGAATGGCCGGGAGCAACGGCCACGGAAACTACGCGGCCGCCTGCGGCTTCCACTTCTTCGCGTCCTACAATTTGGTCGCCGGGCCAGTCGCCGCCTTTGACAAGTACGTCCGGTAAGAGGGCGGCGATAATTTCTCGCGGCGTTGGTTCATTGAAAATGATGACGGCGTCGACGCATTCGAGCGCGGCCAGAATTTCCGCGCGTTCCTGTTCAGGAAGCACCGGGCGGCCGGCACCTTTGAGCTGGCGAACACCAGCGTCACTATTTAGTCCTACGATCAGCGCGTCGCCGAGCTTGCGGGCGGTTTCCAGGGTGCGGATATGCCCGGGATGCAAGAGGTCGAAGCAGCCGTTGGTAAAGACGATGCGTTTACCATTGTGTTTGCCGCGGGCAAACCGCAGAATCGCTTGTTCGAGCGTAAGAATTCCAGAGTTCAAAGGATCTCCATGGGAGCGCAGGGCGTGGTAAACAGTAAGGTTCGCGAAGGATTAGTTTATCACGCGAAGGATTTGCGCCGCGTATGGGAAGGTGTGGCGGCAGCGGTGAGGGCGAAGGATTTGCCGGGCGAAGGGTGCGATGAACGTGGCAATGGAAAATTGGGCTGAGCAAACGCCGGAGAAAAATCGCCAGCAGCGGCGAGCGCTGGTTGGCGCGCTGCTCGGAATTGTGCTTACGGCTGTGGGTTTGCTGCTGGTGCTGCCACAGCATTACCACCTGCGTGCTTATTTAATTGACGCGCGTGGATGCCGCTTGCAGACCACGGTGTATGAGCCGGAGGGCGAAGCGCGTGGGACGGTGATTCTGCTGCACGGGCTAGTGGCGAATCGAAAAATCATGGCGTATATCGCCGAGGGCTTCGCGGGACAGCGATTGCGCGTCTTTGTACCGGATTTGCCGGGGCACGGACGGACGGCGGGCCCGTTTTCGCCAGAGCGCGCGGAAGAATGCAGCGAGTCGCTGCTACACGAGTTGCGGGCTCGCGAGTTGGCGCCGCCGGAGAGCACGCTGCTGGTGGGGCATTCGATGGGCGGAGCGATCGCGATTCGTGTGGCGGCCCGCGTGCCGGTGGCTGGGGTGATTGCGATTTCACCGGCGCCGATGCGTGCGGCGCACGGCGTTTCGGCGGACACTCTGTTGTATAAGGAGCCGCCACCATTGCCGCCAAATACCGAGGTGATCAGCGGCGGCTGGGAATTTGACGCGATGCGCGGAAATGCAGCGGATTTGCTGCAAGCGAGTCGGGATGTGCACGCGAAATTTGTGGTGATTCCAGCCGCCACACATGCGAGTTTGCTTTCGAGTGCGGCGGCGTTGCGGGTGATGCAGGCATGGGCGTCAGAGATTTTGCATTTTTCGAATGATGACGCGACGCGCGGCGCGTTGCCGTCGCGATTGCCAACGCTCGGATCGCTGCTCGGATTTGCGGGGCTGCTCTTGGTCGCAGGACCATTTTTGCGCGAGGCCGCCGGAAACACGCCCGCGCGCCGAGACCCGGCGACGAATGCTGCAACGCCGATTGCCTGGTGGCGCGCAAGCTGCGAAATTTTTGGCACGGGAATGCTGGCAGTGCTGATCCTGCGCCTATGGAATCCTCTGACAACCGTTCGGTTATTTGAGGGCGATTATCTGGCGGGTTTTCTGTTGCTGACCGGGTTGTCATTGACGGTTTTGCATTGGAAAGCGGTGAGCGGTGCTTTTGATTTTCCGAGAGCGCGAACGCTGGGCGCGATCTTCGCGGGCATGGCGCTAGTGTTGCTGCTCACGGCCTGGTGCGAATTGACGCTTAGCGAAGCGTGGTTGGACGTCGCGCGATGGCAACGGTTTCCAGTGGTGTTTCTGGCCGTTTTGCCGTATTTGGCCGCGGAAGAAGTTTTGTTGGGGACTCCGCTCGAGCGTCGTGCCGGCCGACGACTGCTGACGGCATTACTTTTTCGACTGCTGCTGTGGGCGCCGCTGCTTGTAGGAATTATTTACTTGCACAGCGGAGAAATTCTCGTGGTATTGCTGTTGCTGTATTTTGCTGCGTTTTCTGCGGTGCAGCGGCGCGGGATGGATGTTGTCCGGACGGTAACTGGGGCTCCAGCAGCGGCGGCGCTCTTCGGTGCTATACTTTTGGCTGGATTTTTCCTGGTGATATTCCCGCTTCTTTGAAGGGCCGTTCGCCGGTGACGCCCCGCCCTCAGGGCCAGCGCGAAGGTTTGCGCCAGATCGGAAGTCGCGTTCATTCGCGAGAGCAATTATGGCGGAAATAGCGATTGTGGGCGGCGGGCCGTCGGGCGCGATGTGCGGCGAACAACTGGCGCGCGCGGGGCATTCGGTAAACATTTTTGATGAGCACCTGGCGTGGGAAAAGCCTTGTGGCGGCGGGCTGACGAACAAGGCCATCAAGTACTTCCCTTTTCTGCTGGACAATCCTTATCCGAAAAAACTGGTGAACTCGGTGGAGCTGATCGCCAGCGACGAGCAGCGCGTGACCATGAAAATGAAGCAGCCCATCGTGATTTATTCGCGGACGGTGCTGAACGGGATGCTGCTTGAGCGCGCACAAGAAGCGGGATGCAGCGTGCAGCGCTCGCACGTGATCGGCGTGGAAACTAACGCCGAAAGGCCGCGGTATTGCGTGGACGGCGAGTGGCGCAAGACCGACTATCTGGTGCTGGCGGCAGGCGCTCGGAATCAATTGTTGCCAGAAACGCGGCCTTTGCAACGCGACGAATTGGAAATGACGCAGGGTTATTTTGTGCCGGAAACCGCGGAGGCCATCACGATAAAATTTCTGCCGCACTTTGAGGGTTATATCTGGTCGTTTCCGCGGCAGGATCATTTGTCAGTGGGAATTTGCGGAAGCATGTCCGCGCACACCAGCTCGGAATTGAAATCGCATCTCGGGACGTTTGTGGAGAAGAACAAAATTGCGACCGAGGGCGCGAAATTTTACAGCCATGTGCTGCCCTCTCCGCGGGAACATACTTTCTCGCAACGTCCGGTTCTGGGACGGAACTGGGCCATGATTGGCGATGCGGCGGCTTGCGTGGATCCATTAACCGGCGAAGGACTTTTTTATGCGCTGCGTTCGGGTGAATTGCTGGGGCGGGCGCTGGCGGAAGGCTGTCCGGAAAAATATCCGGCTTGGATGAAAGCCGCGTTTTCGGCGGAGCTGGAATTCGCGGCGCGCATTGTGCGGCGGTTTTATCGCGGTTCGTTTTTGGGAACCTCGGTACCGACGCGCATGGTGCAATTTATGCGCAAGAGCCCGGTGTTCCGGCAATTGGTCGGCGATCTTTTTAGCGGTGCGCAGGATTACACGACGCTCAAACAGCGCGTGCTGGGACATTTGGGAATATCGCTGAGCCAATTTGTTTCGAGCGTACTGAGTTTTGAGCCGGCATCCGTGGGGCGTGTGCCGCGCGGCAGCAACGCCCACGATTAAACTGGCAGTTGTCGAGAATCTAAATGAGATGTTCGGTCCGCCTCCAGCGCGTGCCGGGAATGTACATTTTGCGAAACCCTGGGCATCTAACTTCCATTGGGCGTCACCGCTCTCCCTCTATGGCCACGGACCAAGGTGTTGTTGTTTCCAAAAAAGAAAAGCGCAAGAACGCGTGGAAGAGTCTTCCCGACGTCTGGGCGTTGATAAAACCCCGGCGCAGTCTGTTGGCGCTGGGATTTGTGTTGATGGCCATCAACCGGGTGTCCGGGCTGGTGCTGCCGGCGTCGACGAAATTTTTTATCGACAACGTCATTACAAGAAGGCAAGTGCACCTGTTGACGCCGATTGTGCTGGGCGTGCTGGCGGCCACACTGATCCAAGGCGCGACGTCCTTCACGCTGACGCAGTTATTGTCGAAGTCTGCGCAGAAAATGATCACCGACCTACGGAAACAGGTGCAAGCGCATATCGGGCGCCTACCGGTTTCGTTTTATGACGCGAACAAGACCGGCGTGCTGGTGTCGCGGATCATGAGCGACGTGGAAGGCGTGCGGAATTTGGTGGGCACCGGGCTGGTGGAGTTTGCCGGCGGATTGATGACCGCGGTGATCGCTCTGGTGTACTTAATTCATACCAGCGTGGTGATGACGGCAGTCGCGTTTTCCATTTTGCTGATTTTTGGATTTGCCATCAACAAGGCGTTTGCGACGATTCGCCCGATTTTCCGCGCGCGGCCAAAAATCACCGCAGAAGTTACCGGGCGGCTCACAGAATCGCTTGGCGGGGTGCGCGTGGTGAAGGGCTATCACGCGGAGGAACGCGAAGAAACTATTTTTGGCGCTGGGGTACAACGGCTGCTCGACAACGTTCTGAAAACTTTGACCGCCACTTCGTTGATGAGTCTTTCCGCCGCGGGGCTGATGGGAATCGTAAGCGCCTTCATTATGGAATTTGGCGCGCACAAAATGCTGGCCGGGACCATGACGTTGGGCGAGTTTTTCGCGTTCAACGTTTTCCTGGGGTTGCTGATTGCTCCAGTATTTCAGATTGTGGCGATCGGAACGCAAATCACCGAGGCGATTACCGGACTGGAGCGCACGCGGGAAATTCTGAATGAGACCAAGGAAGACGACGATGCGCGGCGAACGGTGACGCTCGAACGGATCAACGGGCAAGTGGTCTTCGACGACGTGTCGTTTGCATACGATGTGCGCAAGGAAGTGCTGCACAACATTAGCTTTACCGCGCAGCCAGGCACGGTGACGGCGCTCGTGGGGCCTTCTGGTGCGGGGAAATCGACAATTATTGGTTTGCTGGCGGCTTTTTATGTGCCGGCTTCAGGCCGCGTTTTGGTGGATGGCATGGATCTCGCGACGGTGAAGCTCAATTCTTACCGCACGCAACTCGGCGTGGTGTTGCAGGAGACGTTTTTGTTTGACGGCAGCATACGCGAGAATGTGGGATTCGCCCGTCCGGGAGCTACGGACGAGGAAATTTTGGCGGCCTGCCGCATCGCGCGAGTCGATGAGTTTGCCGAGGGATTTGAAAAAGGATACGACACGGTGGTTGGTGAACGCGGCGTGCGTTTATCCGGCGGACAGAAACAACGCGTTTCCATTGCACGCGCGATTTTGGCCGATCCGCGCATTTTGATCCTGGACGAGGCGACCTCGAGTCTAGACTCCGAATCGGAAGCCTTAATTCAGGAAGGTTTGCGGTACCTAATGCGCGGACGCACGACGTTCGTAATCGCGCACCGACTTTCGACGATTCGGCGCGCGGAACAAATTTTGGTGGTCGAAGCCGGGCGCATTATCGAACGCGGGACGCACGAGTCACTTTACGCGCTGGGCGGCCGCTACTACGATCTGTACACCAAGCAGCACGCCGTGGCGTCGAACCTGTTTCTGGCGCCGGGCGAGAGCAGCGCCGACGGAGACGAATCTTCCAGCGATTCCGCGGCCAGCATTGAACGCGGCACCGGCGGCAATGGGTCGCGAGACGGCGGCGTCCCGGACCCCATACGGCTGATCCGCGGGCAAACCTGACCATTAGGAAACGTGAACGCTAGACCGTGGGGCGCCGAGCGATGATTTTTTTGGCGCTAGGCGGCGGCAACAGCGTGGCCATTTTGCGAATCATCGCCAGCACCAGGCGTTTGTCCCCATCCGAGAGCGAGTTGCTGTAGCGCTTGATCTCCGCGAGAAAGCGAATTTCGTCGCCGGAAAGTTCTCCCAGCATTTTCTGGGTCTCTTTGTCGCGCGGCGTTTCAGTTCCCGGGAAAAAATCCGCCAGGGAAATGTCCATGGCTTGCGCGATTTTGGCAAGCGTTTCAAGAGATGGCACGGTGTGCCCGTTCTCTACGCGCGACAGGTAGCAGCGCAACAACCCGGTCCGGCGTTCAATATCCCCTTGCGAGAGACCACGCTGGCTGCGATAGCTCTTGATGACTTCACCGATGTTTACTCTGGGTTTTTCCTTTGGCACGAGGCCCTCCACGTAAGGGGGTATCCTATTCGCTAACAGTAGGAAGAGCAAGGGGGAATCGGTGCGGCGTGTTTCTAATTTGATAACGGGGTTGGCGGGAATTGCACTGTGCCAACAGGAAATTGAAAGTAGCGGGCGTTCAGGCGCCCATAGCGCTTTGACTAGGCTTGACTTAGCGCGCCGGAGCGTTGGTGGCGTTAATCGTCGCGGGCTGCTGGAGCCGGAATTCCAACAACGTCTCGCTCGGCACTTTGACTTCTTTTCCGCGGGTAAATATCTGCACGCCCGCCCCTACAGCCGAGCCTGCGCCAGCCCCGATGGCTGCGCCGGCACCTCCGCCGGCGATGCCGCCGATAATGGCTCCAGCGACGGCTCCGACACCCACCTTCTTAGCAGTGTCGCCGCCGCGGCCCTTGCCTTTCAGCGTGTAGTCGTCGCTGACCAACGGATATTCCACGCCGTCCACGATCAGTTTGGTGAGTTCGAGCTCCAGTTCGGAACTTCCGGCTAAGTGCCCTGCCTCCTTGGCATACGCCAGTCTGCCATAGACATCGGCGCCACGACGAGCGATGAGCGCGCCATTCAAGGTCAAATCAGTTTCCAGGCTGGCGTGGAAAACGTCGCCAACATTATTTTTCTTGGAATCCACGCCATCAATCATGCGGATCAGGATGCTTTGGCCAGCGGGGATGGTAACGGGAGATCCCGGTGCCACGGTCTGCGGTGCCGAGTACGCTTGCGGGGGCGGTGCTTGAGGAGTGGGCGCATCCGGCGGGGCTTGATTCTGCGGTGGTGCGGCGTTCGGATCGGGTGGCGCGTTGTCCTGATCGTGATAAGCATTCGTAAAGGTCAGGGCGACAATGTCGTTCACGCTAAAGGTTTTGACGTCGCCGTGAAATTCAAAGCGCAGCACCGCTTGCGTGCCGCCCAAGAAACGCCCCTGCAGAACGCGTCCGTCCTTTAATTCAAGCGTGTCGGCTGCCGCAACCCCCGCGACTAAAAATCCCATCCCGGTCAGCAAACCAAACTTTTGCAGATAATTCATCGAGCGCCTCCGGGCAGTAAACGCGTCAATTTTATTTCTGCAGCCGCGTTGTGCACGAGCTTTGGATACTTTGCCGATTCTAGCGTATTGGACGCCGAGATTCTATCGATAGGTTGTGCCCGTCTCCGTCAATTATTTCCGCAAACCCTGCCATCCGATCAACGCCGTATAGAACGCAGGCAGAGCCGCCGCGCTGCTGCTCACGCGCCTGCTCGGTAACCTGCTGTACAAGGTCAGCCCCCCGCGACCCTGTCGCGTTCGGCTCCGCTTTTGCGGTTATGGCACTCGTCTCCGTCGCCGCCTGCTTGCTACCTGCTTGGCGCGCGGCGCAAACGGACCCCATGCGCGCCCTGCGGACGGAATGAACTCAATCGACTTTGGCTTCGCCAGACGCGCTTGCATGGAGCTCAACCGTGTCCGGAACGACGTTGTAGCCGTCGACTTCAAGTACGGCGGACTGACCCGGATCCGGGTATTTAACCTGTACCACGCGCTGTTCTCCGGGCAGCAGCGAAAAATAATTGTCCTCCCAGAACACCGGAACCACATCCGCTCCACCCTTGCCCTTGGTCAGCCGTAGGTGCACCATGAACGCGATGCTGGCGCCAGGATTTTTCACCGTAACGTTCATCGCCAGCAGGCGCCGGGGTGCGCGCGAATTCGACGCGGATGCCGCCGTTGTTCGGAGTTTCACTGGCGGCAAGCTGTTCAATCCCGTCAAATCGCCGAAATCTTTTTGCGGCGTGTACACGGTATCTTGTTTGTGAGCCCAATCCAGCGTGTCGGGCTTCGTGGATAGCCAATAAAAATTGTCACTCACCAGCTTGCCATCACCGTCGCGCAATTGCAGCCGCAGGAAATAGGTGTTGCTCAGGGCGCTGACCGCGGGAAGTTCAAAAGCTTTCGTGCTGCTGTCGGCCGGCGAGTTGATCACCGCTTCTTTCGCAGCTTTCTCTTGCGCATCGATGTTATAAATTTTCGCGCTGGCTTTCAGTCCATTGATGTCCGCAAACGTACCGTTGATGACGGCGACAGAATTGTCGTCGTAGGAATATTGGATGTGCACAGGCTCGCAGGCTTTCTTAGTTCCGAAATAGCCGCCAGCCGGCACCAAATAATAATCGTAGAGGTGCCAGATCAGCGAGGGCCACGCGTTGTTCAACATCCACTGAATTACGCCCGTGGATGTGTATTTGTTGCGCGCATAGGCTTCGAACATAGCGCGCTCGCCGTCATAGGTGACGGCTTGCGCTTTGCGGAGATAATCGTCGAGAGAGGTGGCTTGCCCGTAGCGCCGGTTCAAGCCATCCGTGAATACGTTCACGGTCGTAAACCGTTCGCCGCCGGCGTGGAAATTCCAATACTCGTCGATGGGCCACAGGTGTTCTTTGGGAATGAACCTCTCTAAACTTTCGCGCGGCGGAATTGCCGGGCCGGGGCTCGTTTCGGTGTTGTAGCCATACGCGCCACCGGCTTTTTTGTCCGTCAGCCAGTATACGGGCGGCACGTATTCATATGGGCCGGTCATCTTGACGCCAGATTTTCCGGTGACCGTGGTGGCCGTTTCTGAAGCTGACGAAACGGTAGGATTTTGCCAATCGAGGTCCTTCAGGATGTCTAGATACGTTTTCTCAACGACAGCGGGCGGCGGATTATCGCTGCCATTCAGCCACACAAAAACACTGGGATGCTGGCGCAAAATGCGAATCTGGCTCTTGAGCGATTCGGCGGAAACTGCATGTTGTTCGTCCTTCCACTTCGACCATTGTTCCCAGGCGTCACAGCAGGTCCAGCCGGGCATCACGAGAATGCCCAAGCGATCCGTTTTCGCGTAGAACTCTTCGCGGTCGAGGCGGCCCTCGAGTCGAATGGTGTTCATGCCCATGTCGCGAACGTATGCGAGATCGGCGTCTAGCTTCGCGGAGGACCAGCGAAAGAGCATATCCGGGGCCCAGGCTGCGCCGCGGATCAGCACGTTGTGTCCGTTGATTTTGAAGAGACGCCCACCTTCGGACGTCAATTCGGAAGTCACTTCGCGAATGCCAAAGGTAGTGCTCGCGGCGTCGCTGGTTTGGCCGGCCACTTCAAACGTCAGCGTGGCCGAGTACAAGTTCGGTTCACCCATGGAATATGGCCACCATAGGCGGGCGTGCGCGAGGTGCAGCTCGGCAAACTGCTCGGGCGTAAATCGCACGGTCTTTGTCTCGCCAGGCTGCAGGGTTACCGGTTGGCTGAGTTGCACGCCTTCCATTTCGTATTTCATGGTTCCCTGCACCGGGCGGTTCGCCACATTGTGCAGGTCGGCGCTCGCAGTGAGCGTCGCGGTCGTATAACCATCTCCCAATTTCGACGCCACATACGGATTGCGTACCGTCACGTCGCCGCTGGTCGAGAGAAACACTTCTTTCCAGAGGCCCATGTTCTTGTCTGGGGGAGTCGGATTCCAGTCCACCCAGGTAATACCAAGGTCATTCTTGCCAGGTGCAGAAATTTCCAGGGCCAGCGCATTGTTCTTCCCGGCCTGCAAGTGTTTGGTCACATCAAATTCGTAGGTGCGATAAGTTCCCGCCACGTCTTTATCGCCGGCAATTTTCTCTCCGTTCAGCCAGATATTGGCGCGGTAGTTGATACCGAGAAAATGCAGCCAAGTCGCCACGTGTTGAACACCCGAGGGTGACGCAAATTCCGTGCGGTACCACCAGGAACATTTGAAGGGGCTATCCTTGGGCATATCCTGCAATGCAAAAAAACTCTTGCTTGAATAGTCCATGCCCGGAATCGTTTTTAGATTCATGCCGGACTCGGGATCGGGATAGGTCTTGTCGGTCACCAAGGCTCCGACAACCGTGGCCGGGACATCCGTCTTGTGCCAGTTCGCCGCATCAAAACCCAAAGTAGAAATTTTTTCTCCGGAAGCTTTGCTGCCGCACGATGACTGCAACTGCCAGCCGGTGCGCAAGTAGATATTTTTCGACGCCACAGCGGATTCCGGCTCTTGCGCCTGCAGTGTTCCTGCAACGCCGGATATCAGCGACAGCAGCACCACGAACAGCACCACTTTGCACCACCAAGACCAATGCGGCATAAGGCTCCTAGAACACAGGCCGGCTGGAATGAGAAACGGCGACGCCTATATTAAACCGATTTAATGCGGACGATACGCTTTTTTTTACAATCTTCGGTGCCGCTATAAGCGTTGCAGACCAGTCAGCCGGACGCACCATTTCATCCTGCGTTCTACGTTGCGAAACGGTTGGCGCTGCTCAATGTGCCAGTGCGGCGTCCCGGCCATCCGGGCTGGTGCCTCCGTACTATTAGCGACGCACGGCATGTTCGCAACAATCTGGTATGCGACCACCATCGACACGTTGGATCATTCACACGTACTTCAAACTCACAGCCCTGCTGGTGCTGCTCGCCGGCGCCATTCGACTTTTGGACCGCTAAAGAAACGCACCGTCCGTTCACGCAATGCGCATCTTTTTCTGCATCTCTTCGAGAGACACGCCTTTGGTTTCCGGATAGACAAAAAGCACCACAAAAAACTGCAGGACCATCATCAGGGAGAAGAAGACGAAAGGGTAACCAAAATAGAAGCCTTCCGTTTCATAGCGCCTTCACCACCCTGGAGAACATATTAAGTGAGACGCGTTGATCTCGACGGGATTCCTCGTCCGCGCCTTGTGAAATGGGGCAAACTTCCGCGAAGCGGTGATCAATGCTCTCGAAGCGCCGGCGCTGCGGCCACGCCGATGTTCTTGTCCGCAGCACCGTAGTAAAACAGCCAGCGATTCTCTTCCCTAACGGCTCCTTCGACAAATACCACGTTGGGAACCTGTCCGACCTTTTCCCACTCTGTTTGCGTGCGGAATACTGCCTGCCCCGCGCGGGCCAGCACTCGGGTCGGGTTTTTTTTGTCAAACAGCACCCAACCTGTTGCGTAGCGCAATTTGTCGTCGGCGCCGTTGTAAATCAAGAAAATGCCTTCCGGCAAAATTACCGGAGCCGGTCCTGGTTCGACAACCCGCGAATCGAAAGTACCGGCGCGGCTGGACAACACCGGATGGTTGAGGGCGTCCGACCAATGCAGCAAATCATTCGAGGAAGCCACGCCCATCTGGCTGCCTTGCCCTCGTGCGTCACCCAAGAAGTACATCCAATATTTGCCGGCGATCTTTTCAGGGACGATCGCACCGGATTTCGTCCAGCGCACGTTCCATTTGCCCTGGTACGCGGGGAGGATGATGCCTTGCCGCCGCCAATGAATTAAATCGCTCGAGGTCGCCAGACAAAGCTGCGCATCTTTTTTGTCCGCTGCGACTCCGTCCACATTGTTGTAGCCGGTGTAGGTCAGATAGTAAGTCTCACCGATTTTTTGCAAACGGGGATCTTCTACACCGCCGCCTTTTTCATAAGGGGCTTCCGAAACCATGACGGGCTCGCGGCGACGTTCAAAATGAATGCCGTCGTCGCTCGTGGCATATCCGAGCGAAGAAGTGCCATTGCGGTCTTGTGCGCGATACAACATCACGTACTTTCCATCCTTCCTTACGACCGAGGGATTGAACACGCCAGCAGACTCGAACCCATCACCGCGCGGCGACAAGATCGCGTCGGGCGAAAGTCGTGTCCATTTTCCGAAGGGTGGAGCAAACGAAAGCGAAGCGGCGGCGGCGAGCGCAACGACCGATATCAGACTGGCGAGAACCGGCCAAACGGCGCGAATCGTAAGTTGCGATATCTGGTTCACGGTGAGAGCCGGCTTATGATGTGTTATTCTAACGCCTGCGCCGGGCTGGCGGAACTGGCAGACGCGCCGGACTCAAAATCCGGTGACCGCAAGGTCGTGTAGGTTCGATTCCTATGCCCGGCACCAATCTTTTTACCCACCTTTTCCAAGAAAAGTTCACGCCAACTCCTATAGCCATCGCGGGATGCCAACTCTTCGATGCGCGCGCATAGCTTGCTTTAGCGCGATCGCCTTGCCGACATTTCGTGGAGCAGCTACACTCTCGCCCACATGATGCTCCCGGACATCGCTACGGCTCCGCGCGAGACGCGCACGCGCAGCTTGAGGGGTTTTTGGGCGCTCATCGCCGTGCAGTTTCAGGGCGCCTTCAGCGACAACGCATTGAAGTGGCTGGTAAGTTTCCTGGTCCTGGACGCAGCTTTCTCCAAGGAAGAACGAGACCTCTGGTTCGTTCTGGTCGTGCCCCTGCTTTTCGCGATTCCCTTCCTGCTCTTTTCCATCCCCGGCGGCTACTTCGCCGATAAATTCAGCAAGCGCAGCGTTACTCTGGGCACAAAATGTCTTGAGCTCGCCACCATGAGCTTGGCCACTTTCGCGCTAGCCGCCAACCAACTTGGACTCTGCGCGGCTTGCCTGTTTCTCATCAGTTCGCAAGCCGCCATCTTTGGCCCCACGAAGTACGCGCTGCTTCCCGAGCTCCTCCCCACGGAAAAACTAAGCTGGGGCAACGGCATCATCGAGCTAACCACGCTCCTCTCCGCCATCGGCGCCGCCCTCGTCGCCGGATACCTCGCGCACGCCTTTCACGGCCGCCAAATCTGGTCCGGAGTATTTTTCCTCCTCCTCTCGGCCATCGGCTTGCTTTGCGCCCTGGGAATCGACAGGCTTCCCGCCGCCGGTCCGAACCGCCGCTTCACATGGAATTTTGCCGGAGAACTCGTTCGCGAAATCAGCCATATGCGCGAAGACCGCACGCTTTTAACATCCGTTGTCGCCAACACCTTCTTTTGGTTTCTCGGTTCCTTGCTGCTCTTGAACATCGTCCTCTACGCCACGGACATCCTCCGCGTGGACGAAGTCCACAGCAGTTACCTGCTCGCCGGGCTAAGCTTGGGAATTGGCATTGGCAGCTTCCTCGCCGGGCTCGTTTCCGGGCGCAGAATTCAGTACGGCATGGTGCTGCCGGGAATCGCCGGAATTGCTGTGATGGCCGCGCTCTTGTCGCTGCCAGGGCTCGCCTTCACCGCGGTACTGGTGCTTCTGGCCTTCCTCGGCGGAGCAGGCGGCTTCTTTGTGGTCCCCATCAACGCTTCCATCCAGCACCGACCACACCCGGACGAAAAAGGCCGCACGATTGCCGCCGCCAACCTTCTTTCCTTCATTGGAGTCGCGTTACAACCTATCGCCCAATTCGCGATGCTGCATCTCGGCCATCCCAACCCAGCCCGCATCTTTCTGATCTGCTCCCTGATGAGCATCGTCATGGCCGTAGCCCTCGTTCGCATGCTGCCCGCTTTAGCCACCGCCGCCCTCGACTGGACTCGTCTCCGCCGTAGCGATACCCTATAACCTCGCCGCTCGACAGGGGTTCTGGCGCCATCCGCCAGGACATTCGAGCGTCAACCGAAGTCAAACAAGGTTCTCCGTGGCTGCCCTTTCTCCAATCTCCGGTGCGCGTGCGGATCATCGCAATCTTTCCGACTCGATGCACCGTGTCCTGAAAGAACTTGAGAATCTGCGGGATGCTGCGCGTGACTCGTCGCTTGACGAAGACGCGGTGCATGACCTCCGCACCAGCATTCGCCGCTGCCGCTCCATCGCCAAAGTCATGGAAGAGGTTGATCCCGACCCGGCCTGGACGGAAATGCGCGGCACGGCGAAAAAGCTGTTTCATGGCTGGGGTGCGCTTCGCGACGCGCACGTGATGAAGACCTGGGTGGAAAAGCTGGCCCCGCAGGACGATCCCATCGCCGCGCAATTGCTGTCTGACTTTTCTGCTCGCGAACCGCAACTCCGTCAGGAGGCGCTGCGCGCCGCCCGCAAATTCGACGAAAAAAAGTGGCTTCGCCTGGAGCGGATCCTGCGGCGACACAGCCGGCTGGTTGCCCCGGACAGTCTCACCGCGGAATCCCTGGCGCTGGAACGCTTTGAAACCGCCAAAGAGTTGCACGCGCGGGCGTTGCGCACGGAAAAACCCAAGGCTTGGCACGCACTTCGCAAGTCCATGAAGCAGTTTCGCTATACCGTAGAGAACCTCCTGCCTGAACATCACGCCGTTTGGCGCGAAAATCTAAAACGCGTACAGGATCTGCTCGGGGAAGTTCACGATTTTGACGTTCTAAACGAATGCGTGAAATCGGCGGCGCTTGAAAACGCCGAAGATTCGCGGCACGCATGGAGCGAAATTCTATCTCGCGAGCGCGCCGAGCGGATTGCCACCTACCGCCAACTGATGCTCGGCGCCACTAGTCTATGGGTCTCCTGGCGTCACGCGCTTCCGCATGGGGAGCGCTTGCAAAGTTCCGCCATGGCCCGCCTCCGCGTCACGGCGCGCGCCGCCGACGCGCATCCCCACCGCACGGTTCGCACCACGCGCATCGCAAAGTACTTGTTTGACAGCCTGCGCCGCGCCGGAGCCGCCGCCATCTTCCTGGACCGGCGTTCACGGCAACTGCTGTCCGTGGCCGCCAGTTTGCACAATGTTCGCGAGCAACATTCCGGCAAGACTTCACAACAAAAAACGCCGCAGAAAACTGCCCACAAGTTTTTACAGGGGCTCGCCAAACCGCCCGGTTTTCCCTTGCATGATTGGCATATTTTGCTCGCCGCAGTCCGCTATCATCGCGGCGCGGAGCCCCGGGAAAAGAACGGAGTTTTCGCGAAGCTTTCCGAAAGCGAGCAATCCGAAGTGCGCGCTTTAGCGGGCATCCTGCGCCTGGCGCGCGCGCTGCGCAAATCCGGACTGGAAGCTTCATCGCGATTTCGCGCCGAATCCACGCCGGAGGCCATCATTCTGCGCATCCCGACGTTACCAGACTCTATCGAGACCGCTGCCCGACTGGCAGCAGCCAAACATCTCCTGGAAGTTTACTTAGAGAGGTCGCTGGTCTTGCGCCCGTTGCCTGCTACCGTTGCCGTGCCCTCCGCACCGGAACCTGTCGCGCCGCAGCCAGGACTCGAACGCTTCGCCGCAGCCTCGGACTGAATTTCGTCTGTCGCGACCTGCAACGTTTCGTGGAACTTACTTCGCCATCCGCCGCAGCAATTTCGGCGGCGCCATCCACAGTAATTCCCCGATCGGCGGCGAAACCCGTTTCAGTTCAAGCACCGCCACTCCCGACTTCTTCAATGCCGTGCACGCCTTCCTTGCCCCGAGCGCGAGCGCCACGATGTCGTCCACCTGCGGTCCATGTCCAAACAAAAAAATATTGCTGGCATCCTTGTCCTTGGCTAGTTCGCGAAACAGCGTTCCAGCGTCGGCTCCGGGCAGCAACAAATTCGTCTTGCGAATTTTCTGCTTCGCATAGCCCATCGCTCCCGCGAAAATTTCTGCCGTCTGCCAGGCGCGCACGAAGGGACTCGACATGAGCAGATCCGCTGTAATGCCCAGCGCCACCACGCCCTTTGCCACTTCCTTGGTCTTCGCAATCCCCTCTTCCGTCAAATAGCGTTCCGCTTCCGGCGGACACTTGGGATCGTCCCGATCAATCGCCGCGCCGTGACGCACCACATAAATCTGCATATGGAGAATCCCTCTCGTACTGACGTCCCAAAGGTTTGCCATCACGAGCAACGCGAGGGATCTGCTTTTCTCTCCCGCGCCGCCGAGCTACTCAAGCCACCGACTGCCGAAAATACAATTTTACGTGAAATTCCTTTTCAAACAATTCCGCGCTTCGCGTTGCGTCCCGCAAATCTTCCGCCGCGTCTCCATGCGCATCCACTTGCAACGCTACTGCCCCGCGCTGAAAAGAAGTATGGAGACTCGTCACGCGCTGCCGGTGCGAATGATCCAGCGCCTCCGCCACGCGCAAAATCGCTGCAAGACGCCGCGCGATCCGTTTGTCCGTATTATTCAGCGCCGCGTATGACGGGTGGTGCCCGGCGGGCACCGATTTGCGATTGTGATAACGAACCAGCGCGGACACGATATTGCGATCGCGCCCTTCTAGTCCGGGCATGTCGCCAAACAACGCCAAATACTCCCCGTGCTTGTGGTGCCCGCGATGACTCACGCGATGCCCCACATCGTGCAACAACGAACCCGCCTCGAGCAACACGCGCGACTGCGCCGGCAAATGATGCACCGGCTGCAGTTGATCGAACAGCATCACCGCCATCTCGCGCACGTGCTCCGCATGCGTCTGGTCGTACTCGAGGCGTCGCCCAAAACTTCGCGTACTGACCAGCAACTGCCTTTGCGAGGAGTTGTACCGATGCGGCTCTTTCCGGGAAAACGCTTCGCGCGCAATCTCTTGCAGCAGCCCTTCGCGAAGGCCCACGCTGGGAATCACCAGGCAGCGCGTATTCAAATATCGCCCCAAAATAACAAAGGTAATCGCAGCGATTCCCATCACGTCTGCGCGGTCCCGGCGAACGCCATAGGCTTTCATACGCTCGCGCACATCGCGCTCGAGCAATTCCGGCAAACGCTCGCGCAGTAGCGTCAATTCCAGTGTGGGCAGACCGTTTCGCCGGGGCCCGGGTGCCACGTTGGCCAGCGTCTCCGCGTTTCCTCCCAGCGCTACCGCCACGCCGTCTCCGATATTCGGCGGCGAAGGCAGTCGCGACTCGAGCAGCGCTCGCACGTACTTGCGCACTTCGTCGGCTTGTGGCGGCCGCACCACTCCGGGAATATCCAGCGTGGTCATCAGCCGCACTGTGCCCACCGGCAATTGCGCTGCTTGCATCACGCGGTGATTCTGCAACACGCTTAGCTCCAGACTTCCCCCTCCCAAGTCGATGATACAGCGCGGCGGCGACTCGGGCCCCAGCGCGGAAATCACCGCTTCGCGCCCCAGCCGCGATTCTTCCACCGCGGAAATCACTTCCACCGCGATTCCAGATTTTTGCTTGATGCGCCGCAGAAACGCCTCGCGATTCCGCGCCTCGCGCGTCGCACTGGTGGCTACCGCGCGATAGCGCGTCACGCCAAATTCATCCATGATTTCTTTAAAGTGTGCGAACGCCTTGCCGGCCTTGGAGAACATTTCTTCGCTGAAGCGATGGCGCAGAAAAACGCCTTCGCCCAAGCGCAGCGAATACCGCTCATTGTGCAGGGGCTCAATGTCCATTGCCGAATATGCCCGCGCCACGCTCAAGCGCACGGCATTCGAACCCGCGTCAATTGCGGCAATGTGAACCGGTTCAGACATTTTGGAAATTTACCGCCAGAGGTGTGCCAGTGCCGCGGAAGGCGTATATTTTGTCGCGCGAATTCCCAATCCCTCGCCGATCTTCGCGCGCAATTGCTTGTTCACACTGGACACGCTGGCTTCGCCATCCAACTCAATGAAACTATTTTTCTTGGCCATTACCTCAAATTCCCGCTTAATCATCGTCTGATAGCGAATGAATGACCAGTACAAATCATGGGAAAGCGACATGTCCCTCCCGGCTTCCCAATAACTGATGGCTTGCGCCTTCTTGAATTCCCGCGCAAACGCCGTCTCCGGTCGCACGTTCAGCCAGAACGTCAAATGCGGCCGCAGCGCCATGGCATACAGTCCACCCAAATAATCGCGATTGATACCGCGCACCACGCCGCGCGCAATCAGCGTGAATATAAAGCGATCCGCCAAGACCACCGCACCCGCGCGCAACGCCGGCAAAATACGATGCTCCACCTGATCGAAAAAATCCGTAGCGTACATCAGCGAAAGCGTCAGTCGCGTCACGGCGTTCTTGGCCAGCAATTCATCAATGTCGCGTCCCACCAGATTCGAGCGCCGCAGCCCGCTGGTGATTACGGAAAATCCCTCAGATTCCAGCCACTCCTGCAGCAGCGCAATTTGCGTCGAGCGCCCCGAGCCATCCATTCCTTCGATCACTACCAACTGCCCGGTGATTTCGCTCGGATCAAAACCGACCAATGGTTCGCCAAAAAAATACTGCGACATCGCATCTTCCACCGGAGACGTCGCATGTTTTTCGGTGGACGGCATCGCCCCGCTGACGGAATTTGCCGCGCCGGCAAGCTCATTCGTTACCGCTGCCGCGCCGCTCACATTTTTTTCCTTCTCTCGTTCCGCCATAACTATTCCTGCTCCGGTGCGCGCGGAGCAAATCTCTTCAGATCAATTTTCGACGCCACAATATCTCGCATCTGTTTTTGCAGCTTGTTCACCGGTAGCGTTCCATCGAGCACCACAAAATTGTCCGAGTCCACCATCTTGTCGTAGCCTTCCATAATGCGTGCCTGAAACAATCGGAAACTTTCCGCGCGATCGTACGACAATCCCAAATCCATCCCGGCCTCGTAATATTTTAGCTTTGGCCGCCCGCTCAAGATCCGGTTCACTGCCACATCCAGCGGCGCGCGAAAGTAAAACGTAATATCCGGGACTGGCGCAAAACGGTAAAGATTCCGTAGCCATCGCGGCGGGCACCCGCGCGCGGCATCCCTCGCAAACGCCGTATAAATATAACGGTCTGCCAGCACCAGGTAATCGCCCTGTAGCAGCGGCATGATTTGTCGCTCACAGCGGTCCGCAAAATCCGCCGCATGCAGCAGCGAAAATGTCGTCGGCGTCAAAAGCCGACGCTGCTTCCCGCGCCGCGTCGCCGATTTCACCAGCGGCGACGAATTCCACTCCGTAAAATGCAGCCGGTACCCGCCAATCTCCAGCCATCTCTTCAGCAAATATAATTGCGTGCTCTTGCCAGATCCGTCCGTCCCTTCCACCACAATCAGCGCACCCGGATAGGCCCGGCTCGGTACCGGCCGACCCGGCTGCGGCAACGTGGACTTTCCCGCCTCCGCGCGCGGATCTTTCTTCGCATCCTTCGCGGCATCCTTGCCGACATCCTTTAACAAATCTTGGTTTTCCATCACTCTGCCATCAACGTCAGGTTTGTAATCAGCGGCGTCGCCCGCTCGCGACGCTCTTGTCATTCCGAGCGAAGCGAGGAATTGGCTTTCCGCATCTCGCCACAGCGACCTAGCCGCACTAAAAAATGCTTACCTTGATATGCAAAAACTTCTTCGGGTTCTGCCGGAAATCCCCAATCAACAACCGCATATCCCCGGTCAACCCCGCCAAATTGTCATACAACGCCGGATCCGAAAATAATTTGCCCGCCGACGTCGTATTGTCGTTCAACTTCGCCGTCGCCGCCGCCAAATTCCCACTCGCGTCCCGCAGCTTATTGTAAAGCGCGTCGTCCGTCGCGAATTTCCCCAGACTTCCCTTTCCCGCCCGCACGTCCTCGATCATTCCATTTCCATTCGTCAGCGCCTGTTTCGCCTGATCATACAGCGTCGGATCATTCAGCAATTTTCCAATCGTTCCTTTGCCAGCGCGCGCATCCGCCAGCATTCCGTTCACATTGTCCAAGCTCTTGTCCACCTTCGCGTACATTTCATCCGACGCCACCAGTTTCCCCAGCGTTCCTTTACCTTGTTGCACTCCGGTCATGATGTTATCGGCCTTCGCCAGCACGCCGTTCAAATGATCGTACGCCGCGGGATCATTCACCAATTTTCCCAGCGTCCCTTTACCTTCCTTCACACTCTCCAGCAAGTCCTGCACCTGCACCGACACATTCGCCAAGCTCGCCATAATGTCCGAAGTCGGCGCGGCCGGCACCGCTTGCCCTTCCTGCAGCGGCACACCCGTAAATCCGCGCGTGATATTGATGTACTTGTTCCCCAGCACTCCCTCGGTCACAATTCCTGCCGTCGAATCCGTCAAAATATCCTTCTGATATTTCTGCTCAATGCGCATTACGATCTGAATGTTGTGGCTTTTGTCCGCCGGCTGTCCCGGCGTTCGCGTCAGCAATACAATCGACTCCACGTTTCCCACATCCACGCCGTCCACGCGCACGGGCGCACCGTTTGAAAGCCCCGAAACATCCGCCATGTACGTATTCAACCGGTATTTCGGCCCCAACAATCCCGGCCCGGTCACATAGAAAATTCCAGCTCCCAGCACAAAAAGCCCGACCAGCACGAACAGACCGACACGCAATTCGGTCCAGGTCACCTGCCTCCGTTGCGGCATCTCCGCATTCCTCCCGATCCGTGCTTCAACAGCCTACCGCAATTCCGCACAAACCACGTCACACCAGAAATCGCCGCACGTATGGATCCTTGGAGTTCATCACTTCGTCCGGACTTCCTTCAAAATAAATTCCATTGTCATGACCGTCCTCGCCACCGTTCACGTGCTTGTAGACCAGAAACCGCGTCACCGCGGCTTCGTCTTGCCCTTGCCGCACGCGTTTCACGCTCTTGGCCTGTGCATCAAACCGAAAATTCGCCAGTGCAAATCCATCCTGCAAGCGATGCGTCGCCAGCAAGGAAGTCACGCCATAGACGTCACGCAACCGCAAAATCAAAGTAATAATCGTCTGCGACGTCACGGGATCTAGTCCCGCCGTTGGCGAGTCGTACAGCACAATCTCCGGCCGGCTCACCAAGGCCCGCGCAATCGAAACTCTTCGCCGCATCCCTCCGGAAAGTTCTGACGGCAGCTGTTCCATCGTGTGTTCCAGTTCCACAAACGCCAGCACTTCCTGCACGCGGGGGGCGATCTCCGACTCCGCCACGTGATCCTGCCGCAGTCGGTAAGCCACGTTCTCTTCCACGGTCATCGAATCAAACAGCGCGCCCTCTTGAAACACAAATCCAATCTTCCGCCGGAACGCCAGCAGCGCGCGCTCACTCATCGCCGAAACTTCTTCGCCCAAAACCTCCACCCGCCCAGCCGTCGGCCGCAACAATCCGGCCGCCAGCTTCAATGTCAACGTCTTCCCCGTCCCCGTCTCCCCCAACAAAATCAGCGTCTCACGCTCCTGCACCGCAAATGACACCCCGTCCAAGATCTCCCCTTCATCAAAGCCCATATGTACATTTTCAAATTTTACGGCGGGCTTTCCAGACACTTTCACCGGAGCATCTTCACCAACGCTGGCGCTAGAAATCGGCATTGCTCCGTCTTTTTCTCCGCTAAACCAGCTTGTCCGATAAATACAACGCCAACTTTGTGAGAAACAAATCCGTGATAATAATCATCACCGACGACACCACCACCGCCTGGGTCGTCGCTCGTCCGACTCCTTGCGTCCCGCCGCGCACCGTCAATCCCTTGTAACAACCCACCGTCGCCAAGATGAACCCGTATACCATCGGCTTCGTCAGCCCTTGCATCAAATCCCCGAAGTCCAACGCGTTAATCGCGCGCGTCCAAAATTCCACCGCTCCCAGCCGCAGCGAAAACATCGCCGCCAGGCATCCGCCCAGCAATCCCACAAAATCATTCAGCGCTGTCAGCAGGGGCACCATCAGCAGCGTGGCCACCACCCGCGGTGTCACCAATTTCCGCGAAGGGTCTGTCCCCATCGCGCGCATCGCATCCACCTGCTCAGTCACCTGCATCGAACCCAGCTCTGACGCAATCCCCGACGCGCAGCGCCCCGCCACCAGCAAACCTGTCAGCGTTGGCCCGAGTTCGCGCACCAGCGCCACCGCCACCGCGTCCCCGGTCAGCGCCGTCTGCCCAAAGCGCACAAACTGCACCGCCGTCTGCAGCACGAGCACCGCCCCGATGAAAAATCCCGCCAGCAGCACAATGGGCAGTGATCCCACGCCAATGTCGTCCATCTGATCTAATGTGTCTTGGAAATAATGCGGCCTGCTAAAAATATTCAGCATTGCCCGCCCGGACATCAGCGAGTAATCCTGCACACCCATCACGAACGTGCGGAACACTTCCGTCAGCACCACGGTGATGGGTACGCGCGGTTCCACTTTCACTTCGCGTCCGGCAATCTGAAGAGGAGTGTCTGCCACGTGTCGGTAGTACCGCTCAAAGTACCGCGAAAAGCGCCGTTAACTTCCCGAAAAGCGCAGCGCCAGGAGCCCGCTCCAAGTCCCGTCAAAACTTCGCCGCGACTCCTGCCAAGCAGCCTAACCGCGCTACTCCATCGCGTCAAGCAACCCTTGCGCCGTCGCAGTACCTACGCCATACTGCAACGCCACAAACCAAATCGAGCGTCTAATTCTCTTTGCCCACGCAAGAGGTGACCGCACCCGTGAAAAAATCCGCGCAAATTTTCCTGGCCCTGTTGTTCACCCTGATTTCGCTCAACGTGCCACCCACTCGCGCTCAGTCCTCCTCCGATACCGCCAGGCAGCAATCTTCCGCCACAACGGCTGCGCCATCCACCGACAACGCCACTCCGCCGCCCCGCATCACTCACTACACCCTCCCTCCCGATCGCGATCAAAAAGCCCGCGCTATCAGCAAAGTTCGCCTCCGCCTCGTGGTCGTCGACCTCATCTACGGGCTGGCCGTTCTTTTCTTCATCCTGCGCGCAAAACTCGCCGCCAAGTATCGTGACGTCGCCGAAAAATCCTCACAGAACCGCTTTTTCCAAGCCCTGATTTTCTCGCCGCTTTTCGTCCTGACCCTCGACGTTCTCTCCCTTCCGACCGGCATCTACGACAACTGGATCCAGCGCGCTTACGGCCTCTCCATCCAATCCTGGCCCTCCTGGTTCTGGGATTGGACCAAGAGCGAACTCGTTTCGGTAATCATTTCCACCATCTTCATTGCCATCCTCTACGCCGTCATTCGCAAGTCCCTCACTCGTTGGTGGTTTTATTTCTGGCTGGTCTCCCTCCCCATTGGCTTGCTGGTATTTTTCATCACTCCCCTGGTCATCGACCCTCTCTTCCACAAATTTGAACCGCTGCAACAAAAAGATCCCGCCTTGACCGCGAAACTAGAAGAAATGGTCCAGCGCGCCGGCCAAGACATCCCTCCCGACCGCATGTTCTGGATGGGCGCTGGCGAAAAAACCACGGAGCTGAACGCCTACGTCACCGGTTTCGGCGCTTCCAAGCGTATCGTCGTTTGGGACACCACCATCGCCAGCATGAACACTCCGCAGATTGTCTTCGTCGCCGGACACGAAATGGGTCACTATGTTTTGCACCACATCCAAAAGGGCATGCTGTTCTTCGCCGCCCTTTCTTTTGTCTGCTTTTATATTGGATACCGCTTGATCGGCTGGGTGCTCGCCCGCTGGGGCCAGCAATGGGGTATTCGCTCGCTCGATGACTGGGCTTCGCTGCCCGCACTGCTTCTCTTGCTTTCGCTCATCACCACCATCGGCCAACCCATTGGGAACGCCTTCTCTCGGTACGTCGAACACCAAGCCGATCAGTACGCCCTCGAAGTCACGCATGGCCTCATCCCTGACAACGGCCAAGTGGGGGCGCAATCCTTCAACATCCTCGGCGACGTCGACCTCTCCAACCCCGACCCCTCGCCCCTGCAAATTTTCCTGCTCTACAACCACCCCTCCATTCCCGACCGCATCCGCTTCTCCCTAAGCTACGACCCATGGTCCGAAGGACGCCAACCCGAGTTCGTCAAATAGACCCTGGCGGCGCGGATTTCGAGAACTACAGACGGAGGAGCGAAAACATTGCCAGGATTCGACCGTACCGTTAAATGAATGTACCGGAGATTGTCATCACCGCGGTGCACAGACCTGCTTGTTGGCTTGATCAGAAACGAATTTTCTATCTCGGCCGCGTAGTAAACCCACAAGCCTTCCAAAGCTTCTCCCAATGCCAAATCCCGTACGCCGCCTTGACCGGCAATCGGTAACCCAACTGCCGCGCCAGCAGAATCACCTGTCCGCGATGATGCGCATCATGCGCGAACATATAACTGAACATGGTCGCTCCCGCAGGCCACGTCTGCGACCAGCTGCCTCGCGAAAATTTCCTCACCTTCCGCGAAGGGTTATCCGACCAAGCATCACGGAGCATTTCGAGGCATCGTGCCGAGCTCTCGCGGTGGCCTCTCCGTGCCTGCTTGATCGTCGAGGTAAAGGGATCGAGAGGCGCAGGACACTTTAGATGAGGCGCTGAATTCCTGATCCAGACCAGACGGCTGTTATGCAAGTGAACAAAAATCGCCGCAAGCGTACGCCCTTCTCGCTTATTTTTCTCATTGGGAACGGCGCGCCAAGCACGCGGATCAAGATGCTCCAGCAAAAGCTGATCCATCTCTCCGCTCGCCGCAAACATCTCCAACAAAACTTCATGAACATCCGCTATCGACGGGTCTTTCCCTCCAACATGAATCCCACGTTTCGAACGTAAGCCGCTGCGAGCCATAGGCCTCGCAATTTATCAAACGCCGCCTCCGATTTCACCTACTCTGTCATCCCATCCCCCGCCCGCAAGTCCCCATCAACCGATACATATCCAAGTAGGACCGCTGCGCCTTCCCCGGCTCCTGCGCCCGCGCCGCCAAAAATTCCTTCATCCGCGCCATAAATTCCGTATTAATCTTTGCCAGCTCCTGCGCTTTCGCCTGAATATCCGGTGGCTGCGGCAATAGCATCTGAGGCATCCGTCCTCCCCCCGCCGCGCACAACTCCCGATCGAGCTCCAGTCCTCGTTCAACCATCGCTTCGTACTCGCCACCCATGTCCACTTCAAACACGGAACACATTTTCTGTGTGTCCCCGCGCTTCACTTCGCTCTCGCTCTGAAATTCCGCATGCCACCGCTCCGCAAACACTCCGCTCCGGCATTCCTCCCGCAATTGCTCTGTCGATTCATACAAGTACCAATTCTTCGCGCCTCCGTTTACAGCCGCCGCCTTTGGCGACGAGACGTCACCGCCCAACGCTCCGACAGCTTGCGACGAATTCGCAGTCACTGGCGCGGCGCGGATCACCTCCTCCACCAGACTCTTGCTGAGCTTGTATTCGCCTTCCCCAATCGTATATACCAGCTTGTCTCCCACTTCCTGCACCGTGTCTGCTTGGATCGCTCGCCCATTCTTCAACCGAATGGTCACGGCCCGCGACCCAGAAACGGGTCGAGGATTCGTTGCCGCCGATTTCCCTGCCTCTGCCGCTAATGAAAACTCCACCGAAACCGTCGTCAACGCCTGCACGCGCTCGCCCAGCGGCCAATATCTCCACTGCTTTGCCGCATCGAGCGCCGGCCCCACCAGAAGCGGATGACCTGACAGCAACACGAGCGACATGACCGTTCCGTCCGACGCAATCCGCGCCCGCAACTTCACCACCCCCTCAATCCTCGCCGCCCGCGCCATAGGCGGATATTCCGGCGCCACATACTGCACCCGCCGCCCCAACGCAGCCTCCTCATTCAACTCCACAACGTGCACCCCGGCAGCATCCTGCCCTCGCGCCACACCCGTAGCCACCCCGGCCGCGACCATCACCAACGCCGCCAGACGCATCACCATCCACAATTTTCGCCACATGCCGTGATTTTGAATCAAAACGAAGCCCGGGACACAGCTCAAACCGCTTTCGGTGTCCCGTCCATCATCAGGGGGAGCTAGGCAAAAACAACTTGCCTGTGACAACTTGGCCCCAAGTCTGTCTATGGGCAAGTCTGGCCAAATACCTGCGGGCTGCTGACCAGATGGTTGAAGATCGAAGGTTCACCTTGCGCCTGTACATACACCGTCGCGCCATTCGGAATTTTTGTCGTGTACGTGCACACGTCAGAGCTGTAGCTCGCCGTGGTCCCACCGGCGTGCTTCGCCGCGACGGTATGCACCTGCGTCAGATTCACTCCGTCTGTCGTGTAGTACACAACGTATTGATACACCGTGTCCTCAGAACCCGCATACCCCATGGAACTGCCAAAATTAATCGTCCAATCTAACGTTGACGTTCCTGTTTGAAAACTTTCCGTAAAGCTCGTAACGCAGTTATCGATTCCCGTTTCAATCTCGCTTCCCTCGTCATAGTCGTTCCATGTTGTGATCCCTAGCCACGGCAGCTGCGTTCCAGTTTTGCTGTAGTACTGGTTCATCTGCTTGAACGCATTGATCCACGTCAACCCGCATTCTTGCGGCATTACCGGATGGTTGGGTTTGCTCGTATGTCCCCAGCTGTTGGCATCGTCAAATCCCTTCCACGACGCCCCTATGACATTTTCCTTCGTGTCATAGCTGACCGAAGGCGCGTAAAAATCGTTCGTCAGATACGTGTATCCCACCGGATCGCCGGGAAATACCTGCCCCAAATACCCACCCGTATAGCCGTTCCAGTTGGGCCATGCGTACGCGCCGCCAGCATCCATCGTTGCCGGCCAACCATAAACGCTGTTCAGCGTATTCGGGTCAAATATACTTTCGAAATAAAAAAGTGGATTCTGCGCATTGCTGACCGCCCACTGCGTTACCGTCGACCACACGGTCGACCAATCCGTCGTGCTCTGGTTGTAGTCGCTGGCTGGCAGCATGAAAAGGAACACCACCGGCCGGCCCGTGGGCGAGATTTGGTTCGTGGTCGCATCCACTTTCATGTATGCATTCGACGTGAAATAAGTAGTCGCCATGTAGCTCAAGTCCCGCTCCAGCGCCGCGATGCAATTTGCCGTGCTGCTCGTTCCTTTCGATCCATCCGTCGTGGGATCGCAAAGGTCTTGGTACTCGAGAGAACCCTTGTCCTCCATAATCGAAAAATAGAATGGACAGCTTTGCGCGCTCTTGCACGACGGTCCCAGGTTTGACGAAATCTGTTGCGTTGTCCCGTCATCCCAACCCGCGTTGCTTCCCGAGCACTGTTGGTCTCCGCCGCATTTGCCATACCAATCGATCACCACGCCGTGGAATCCTCGCATTTTCATGTCCCCGATCTGCTTTGCAACGGTGTTCTTGTCGTTCGAGTTGTAGCCCGTGGCTGCTTTCTGCGTGGCATTCTGGTAAAACCACGGCTGAAAGTGTACGAACAGGTAGGTGTTATTTCCGGAGTATAAAAGCGTTGAGGTGGCTCGTTTGCTTACGTTTCCGGGGGGCGGATTATAAAGCACTGGCGGGGTTTGCAGCTCGTCCGTCATTCCCGCAAATCCCGCATAGCAGTAACTTGGTGAACCCTTCGCCGCGCATGCCGAAGTATTGTTCGTTTCCAGACTCGAGAGCGCCACCGGCGTCTGCGCCCATGCGCCCAACGCCAAAAAATTCAGCACCACAATAAGCGTCGCAACCAAACACACCCGTACCCATCTGCGAACCATGGGATTCTCCTTTGCCTTTGGTATCCCCGTCCGCAGTATCGTTAAGCGACTTATGTGTTTGAGTAAATAAACGAAAACCCGTACTTCAACACGCGACTTGCCGTACAGCGCCCCCAAAATCGCAAAAGCCTCACGAGCCTTGCAAAGGACTTAGGTTGCAAAAGCCCTGCAACCAGTAAGCCCGGCCGTTGCTGTTTCCCCTGACCCGCGATTAGCGCGTGATAAAAAATAAATCCGGCGAATTCGTCGACCATCCCCGGATCGCTTGCGGCCGCATCAAACGCGGCGTCTGATTGTCCCTGCGGCTGCTCATCAACAGCGAATATCCATTTGCCAAATAACAGGGAATTTCCCGCGAATCCGTAATCGGAATGTACGGCCCCTGCTTTCCCAGCTGAACCCGGTAACGGTTATCCTGAAACAAATGCGGCACCAATCGACGTCCAGTCTTCTTCCCGCGAGAAACCGTGGCAAACAGCATCATCAAACCCCCTGGCGATAAATATCGACAAATGTCGATTAGAAGAAATGAGCTCCGCCCATTCTAAAAACTCGCTCCGCCAAAAGTAAGCACCCAGTCTGTGGAAAATTGTGCGTCCTGTGCATCCTTTATTTCGGCGCTTTCATTCGCAAAAAACAAAAGCCGCCCGCGCGACCCTAGGTATCACTGCGATCCAGTCTCGACTTGCCTAGAATAGACCTGCTCGGTGTCTAAGAGACAGGCCCGAAGCCGGCCTTCACCATGATCAAATCATCTCAGCCCTGGAAACCCAAACCCCGTCGCCACAGCAAACTTTATCCGCGACTCAACACGGCGGTTCCGACGATATGCTTCGTCCTGATTTTTCTGGTTTTCCTCCAAGCGCTAGCGGCAGGCAGCGCAGCGCATCATGGACGTCAAGTCGATCTGCCGGCCGCAGTCACCGGAACATCCGAACTTGGGGCAACGCAGAACAGCGCGCTGCAACTCATGGTCACGCGCAATGGCGACTGCTTCTTTGGACGAACCAAGGTCGCTATCAGCGATCTTCCAGACGCCATTCGCTCGGAACTATTGCCCGGGGTGGAACGCCGCATATACGTCAAAGCCGACGCCCACGCGAAGTACGCCGACGTGGAAACCGCGCTCGACGCCATTCGTTATGCAGGAATTTCTAACATTACAATCATGGTTGAACCGCGCCGCGACCTATCGCCGTAAGCGCTACCCATGTCCAGGAAATTCCAATCTTGGCGTCCCAAGCCTCGTCGCCGCAGCGGGCTCATCGCCCGCATTGACGCCACACCACTTGTGGCGATCTTGCTCGCGCTTTACATCATGTTTACGCCGTGGCCCGGACATCACGGCGGCAAGCAAGTCGATCTTGTACGCGTCAATACAGGGACTCCCCAGCCAGGAGCGCTCCGCGAAGATTCGTTAGGAATCACAGTAACCGCAATGGTGAGCTGTTCGTGATCGAAAATAACGGCACCAGAGGTCTCAAGGTTTTACCTTCCGAATTGCCAAGCATCTTACGCTCGATGATGCGGCCAGAGGTCGAGCGTCGCGTGTACATAGAAGCCGATGCGCGTGCAGTGTACGTCGACGTCCTGGCCGCGCTTAATGGAATCCGCGACGCCGGTATGTCAGACGTCACCTTCATGGTCGAGAACAGTAACAACACGCGATGACCGAAGTCATAACGAAAAAGAGTCTAATTCCTTCCCATTTTGGTGATTCTTTAAGATGATATTTTCAGCTAGGAGCTTCACCTATGCCATCCGCAACCATCGTGCGAAGAATTAGCCCTATGCTCGCCGTCGCCAACATGGATGAGAGTATTGCCTTTTATCAAAACGTGCTTGGCTTCGCCATTGCGCAGCAATCGCCTGAATACTCCGTCATCGAGCGTGATGGCCAAACCATCCATTTGCAACGTGCCGCTTCCGACGAGATCGTGAAGATTCTTCGCAATCACGTCGAAATCTACATTGAAGTCTCCGGCATCCAGCAACTCTGGCAGCACGTACAATCCTTCAGAAACCGCTATCGGCTCCGCGATTTGTTCGAACGCGATTACGGTATGACCGAATTTCACGTCATCGATCCGAATTCGTGCCTGGTCTTCGTCGGCGAACGCACCGATCAAGTTCGCGCCAGCGCCAAACCGGCGGGTTGATCGTCCTTAACCTTTCGCCACGCTGGACGTTCCACAGCACCCCCGCTACACTGCCTGTTAACGCTTTTTTCACAAAATTGCCTGCGAACGATTCGAGGGTCTTTAGCGAATGCTGCGTTTTTACACCGCCGGTGAATCGCACGGACAAGCGCTGCTGGCGTTTGTCTCCGGTCTTCCGGCGGGTCTACCCATTGACGTCAATGTCATCAATCACGAACTGCACCGCCGCCAGCTCGGCTACGGACGCGGCGGCCGCCAAAAAATAGAAAAAGACCGCGCCGACATTTTCGCCGGCGTGCGTCACGGGCAAACCATTGGCGCACCCATCGCAGTGCGCATTGAAAATCGCGATTGGGCCAACTGGGAAAAATTCCTGCCCGTGGAAAACTCCCCGGAAGCGCAGCTCGCCGCGCAAGAAAAAAAACTCGTCGCGCCGCGTCCCGGTCACGCCGATCTTGCCGGTTCGCAAAAATTCAATTTCCACGACGCCCGTTATGTCCTCGAACGCGCTTCCGCACGAGAAACCGCAGCCCGCGTAACCGCCGGGGGTTTCGCGAAAATTTTGCTTCGCGCATTCGGCACGGAAATCGCCAGCCACACCACGCAGGTCGGCCACGCAAAACTGCAGCGACCTGCAACATGGCACGAAATCCTCGCGCTCAGCAAAGATCTCGATTCCCCGCTCCGCTGCGTCGATGCGCAGACACAAGATCAAATGAAAGCCGAAGTCGACGCCGCCAACAAAGCCGGCGACACCGTCGGCGGCGTCTTCGAAGTGGTGGTCCATAATGTCCCCATCGGCCTCGGCAGCCACGCGCAATGGGACGAAAAACTCGATGGCCGCCTCGCCCAAGCCGTCATGAGCATTCAAGCCGTAAAAGGCATGGAGATCGGCGCCGGCATTCTCGCCGCCGGTTCCTACGGCAGCGAAGTGCAGGACGAAATCTCCTACGACAAGTCCGCGCACCGCTTCGCGCGTTCGTCCAATCGCGCCGGCGGCCTCGAGGGCGGCATCACCAACGGCGAAGACCTCATCGTCCGCGGCTACCTGAAACCCATCTCCACGCTGCGCAAGCCGCTGGGCACCGCCGACATGGTCACCAAGGAACCCATCCAGGCCGCCTACGAGCGCTCCGACTGGTGCGTGGTCCCCGCCGCCGGAGTGGCCGGCGAAGCCATGGTGGCCCTTGTGCTGGCCGATGCTTTTCTGCAAAAATTTGGAGGAGACTCCTTCGCCGAGATGCGGCGAAATTTCGACAACTATGCCCATCAAATCGCCGCGTTTTAAATCCAGCGAACCCATCAGCGATCCGCCGGTCAAGAGCAAACCCGGTGATTCGGCCGAAGGGCACGCTCCTGCCGGAGAATCGCCAGCCGCCGCCCAGGTGCCGGCCGCACCGCCCGCTCCTCCGCGCAAAATCTACAACATCGTTAAGTACGGCGATCCGATCCTTGAAAAAAATACCGCTACCGTCACGAAATTCGACGCTGAACTTGCGGAACTCGCCGAAGACATGTTCGCCAGCATGTACGCCGCGCAAGGCGTGGGCCTGGCCGCGCCGCAAATCGGCAAAGGCATCCGCATGGCCGTCGTTGACGTCACTGCCGGCAAAAATCCCGAAGCAAAAATCGTTTTGGTCAATCCCGAAGTGATTCACGCGGAAGGCGAGAAGCGCGAAGAAGAAGGCTGCCTCAGCATCCCCGGTTTCCGCGGCTACGTTGTGCGCCCGCTTTTCGTGACGGTACGCGCACAAACCGTCACCGGAGAGACCTTTGAACTGCGCGGCGAAGACTTGTTGGCCCGCGCCTTCTGCCACGAAATCGATCACCTCAACGGCGTTTTATTCATTCAGCACCTCAGCATGCTGAAGCGCGACCTGATCCGCCGGAAAATCAAAAAAATGCGAAAGCAAGGCGAGTGGTAAATTGCGCCTGGTTTTTTGCGGCACCCCGCAATTCGCGGTTCCCTCGCTAAAAAGCCTTCTCGCGCAATCCGATGTCGAAATTCTCGCGGTGATTACTCAGCCGGACCGCCCCAGCGGCCGCGGCCGGCAAGTTTCCTTCTCGCCGGTAAAACAAACAGCAATGCAAGCTGGCCTTCCTATCCATCAGCCGCTAAAAATTCGCGCACCAGAATCTCAAGCGTTACTCGAACAGCTCGCGCCAGACGCCATCGTGATCATCGCCTACGGCCAAATCATTCCGGCGCGCCTGCTCCCCATCCCAAAACTAGGATGGATCAACCTGCACGGCTCGCTGCTTCCCAAATATCGCGGGGCCGCTCCGATCCAGTGGTCCATCGCCAACGGAGAATCCATCACTGGCCTGACCACCATGCGCATCGATGCCGGCATGGACACCGGCGACATGCTGCTGCAGCAAGAAATTTCCATCGGCGCAAAGGAGACCACGCCGGAACTTGCCGCCAGAATGTCCGAAGCAGGTGCGCCGCTGATGCTGAACACTTTGCGCGGACTGGCATCCGGCACCATCCCTTTGCGACCACAAAATCATGAACTGGCGAGCCATGCGCCGTTGCTGAAAAAAGAGGACGGCCGCATCGACTGGCAGCTGTCCGCCCAGCAAATCTTCAATCGCATGCGCGGTTTCACGCCTTGGCCCGGCGCTCTGACCACCTTCCGCGGAGAAACCTGTCAAATTTGGGGCGAAGCGGTCCCGGCCGAACCGAACTTCGCCGGCAACATGGATAGCAACGCCGCGCCGCAGGTTCCCGGCACTCTGCTCTTTGACGCCAAGGGTGGCTCTCCGCATTGGCTGGTCGTCTGCGGCCACACAACCGTTTTGCGCCTTACTGCCGTCAAACTAGAGGGAAGAAGGCAGGTCTCCGCGCCGGAATTTGCCAATGGCGCCCATTTAACATCTGGAGACCGCTTCCTCTAGCAGCATTGCTCCAGAATCATCACTGAGGCATACTCGCCGTTCACAGTACTTGCGCCATCCACACCTTGTTCGTTGCGCGCAGCAATTGCGCGCCATTGGGAGCCGACCTTTCATGAACGAGCCTTTCGCCACAAATATGTCCGGCAAATTCGTATTGTCTATGTGCAAGTCCTGGCGCGCGTTGGCTGCGGCGACCCTGGCCGCGCAACTCGCGGTCACGCCGTTGACCTACGCCCTGCCGGATAGGCAGCCCGCAAAGCACGTGAGCAGCGCTGTCCCTGCCAGCAGCACCTCCGGCGACGCCGCCTCCAACGCCACCGACTCCGTGTTGAAGGCCATGCAGACGGAGCTGCAGCGCGCCACCACGGACCTCGGAAAATCGGAGCAGCCGCCTTATTATTTGAGCTACACGGTCTACGATCAAAACTTTACGGTACTGGTTGGCGCTTACGGCAGCTTGTTGCAGGATTTCGCCGCGCACCGCCGTCAGGCAGATGTGGCCATGCGCGTCGGCACTCCAGCGCTCGACAACACGCACGGACAAAGCCGCCCCAGCGGTATCACCTCCGGCTCCCTGCCCATCGGCGATGACCAAGACGCGATTGAACGCGTACTTTGGGATTTGACGGATCGCGAATACAAACGCGCTGTGCCCTCGCTGCTGAATGTGCGTACCAACAACGCGGTGCGCGCCGAAGAAGAAGACAAGTCTCCCGATTTTTCCAAGGAAACCGCCACCACGCATATTGGCAAACCTAAACCGCCGGAGGCCTTTGACCACGAAGCGTGGTCTGGCGAAGTCAAGCGGCTTTCCGGTGTGTTCCGCAAATATCCGCAAGTGTACTTCGCCACCGTGGTGTTGCAGGTACAAGACTCCAACGCGCGCATGGTCTCGAGCGAGGGCACCGCGGTAGTAACGCCCAGCGCCTCGACGCGCCTGGTGATGGAAGCGCAAACGCGCGCCGCCGATGGCATGGAACTCTTGCGAGTGGAAACCTTCCAGGCTCCGAACGCGGCGGGGTTACCCACCGAACAGGAACTTTCCAGCAAGATCGAAAAAATGGCTGTCGACCTGAAGGCGTTGCGCGACGCTCCCGTGGCCGAGCCGTACGATGGCCCCGCATTACTGAGCGGACGCGCCGCCGCGGTGTTCTTCCACGAAGTACTCGGGCATCGCCTGGAGGGCCATCGGCAGAAGGATGAAGAAGAAGGGCAGACTTTCACCAAGAAAATCGGACAAGAAGTGCTGCCAACATTTTTGAGCGTGACGGACGATCCGACTATCAAGGAAGTAGCGGGAGTGAAGCTTGCGGGCTCGTACGATTTCGATAACGAGGGAACGCCCGCGCAGCGCGTGGAAGTAATCAAGGACGGCGTCCTGCAGAAATTCCTGATGTCCCGCATGCCCATCACAAATTTTGCGCAGTCCAACGGCCATGGGCGGAATCAGCCCGGGCTGATGCCGACGGGGCGCCAAGGCAACTTGATCGTCACCTCGACGCAAAAAGTTCCCGAAGACCAGATGCGCCAAAAACTGATCGACGAAGTGAAAAAGCAGGGGAAACAGTACGGGCTCTACTTTGACGACATTCAGGGCGGCTTTACGTTGACACAACGCTCGCTGCCGCAGGCCTTTCAAGTTTTGCCAGTGATTGTTTATAAGGTATACGCTGACGGCCGTCCGGATGAACTGGTGCGCGGCGTGGACATCGTGGGAACGCCGCTCGCCGCGCTGACACGCATCATCACCACCGGCGACAAACAGCACGTCTTCAACGGCGTGTGCGGCGCGGAAAGCGGCAGCGTACCGGTTTCTGCGGTAGCGCCGGCGATGCTCTTTACCGAAATGGAAGTGCAAAAACGTCAGCATTCGCACGAGCGGCCGCCGATCTTGTCCGCTCCCGGTGCCCCGGAGACAAGTTCATCGACCCCGGAAGCGAAAAAGTCCAAGCCCGAGGTGCAACCGTGAACCGAGTTGCAGCAGTGGTCAGTGCAGCGATGAGAGAGAGAACTGTGAAAATCACGAAAGCGAACCGCGCGAATGTGCCCCTGGCGATCCTTTTGTCCGCCGCATTATTTGCGGTTGCTTCGCCGAGCCTTCGCGCTGAGACTCCGAGCGACGACGCCAAGCTTGCGGCGGCGGCATCGCCGATGGCTGCGGCGCATGCGGCGGCCAAAGGCGACGCGCTGATCGAAGCTCTGCTGGCGGAGCTAGAACGCTCCAAAGACCATTTAAAAATGGACCAGGTGCAAGCGCCTTACTACATCGAATATCGCGTGAACGACGTTGAGGATTTTTCAGCAGAAGCGGCCTTCGGCGCGCTGCGAGAGAATCAACATTCCCATGTCCGCGTGCTGCGCGTGGTCGTGCGCGTCGGAGACTATCAGCAGGACAGCTATTACAACCAGGGAATGGGCGAAGCCAATATTCTGCCGCTCGATAACGATCCCATCGCCCTGCGCCATCAGATCTGGCTGGTTACCGACGATGCGTATAAAGCGGCGGGCGAAGCTCTGGCGGAAAAACAGGCGGCGTTGAAGCAATTTTCCGTGGATCCTCATCCGGTCGAGGATTTCGCGAAAGCTCCGGTACTTACCGCCGTTGAACCAACGGTCGCTTTGCACGTCGACGAAACGGCGTGGAAAAAAACTCTGCAGGACATGACCGCGCTGTACAAGCAATATCCGGATCTGGAAGCAGTGACGGCGTCCGCGCGGTTTTCCGCGGTGAACGAGTATTTCGTGAATTCCGAAGGCACCGTCACGCGCCACGGGAAAAATATCTACAGCGTGCAATTTAACGGAGCCGCGCAAGCGGAAGACGGGATGCGTTTGGGCCGCTCTCCCGGATGGACGGTGGCGCGCTCCGAGGAACTGCCCACACATGATGCGCTGATGACCGAGGCCAAGGCAGCGCTGGATACCATCGTGGCGCTGCGCAAAGCTCCCATCGTCGAAGAGGAGTATCGCGGGCCAGTGCTGTTCGCTCCAGACGCAGCAAATGACGTGGTGCTCTCGCTGCTCGGGGCAAACGTCACGGGACGCAAGCCCCAGCTCGGCAAACCAAACCGCACCATCGGATCGTTTGCCACGAGCTACAAGTCGCGCGTGCTGCCGAATTTTGTATCGGTGGTCGACGACCCTTCACTCAAGGATTTCAAAGGGAAGAGCCTGGTCGGCAGCTACGATGTGGATAGCGAAGGCGTGAAAGCGCAGACCGTTACGCTGATCGACAATGGTTCCTTGACGAATTATTTGGTGGGCCGCGAACCGATTCGCGATTTCACCACTTCTAATGGACACGGCCGGGCCGCTCCTGGTTCTTACCCGCAGCCGAATCCCGGAGTACTGATCTTCAAGAGTTCGGAGCCGCAATCCCCGGCGGCATTGAAGAAGCGCATCATGGAGATGGCCGCGGAGCAAGGCAGGCCGTACGCCTATCGCGTGGAAACTCTAGGACCCGGAAATTCGCCGCGTCTGCTGTACCGCGTTTACGTTAACGATGGGCATGAAGAGCTGGTGCGCGGTGCGGTGTTCAGCGAGTTGGACGTGCGGTCGCTGCGGGCCGATTTGATTGCCGCCGGTGACGATCAGCTGGTGGATAACCGGCCAGGCGGCGTTTCCATGACGGTGATTGCCCCTTCCTTGCTCTTCGACGAACTCGAAGTGAAGCGCGCGGACACCAGCAAAGACAAGCTGCCGGATTATCCGGCGCCGCCACTGGTCGCGAGCAAGACCGCCAAACAATAATCATGACGCTTCGCGAACGCCTCGAATGGCTTGGCCGCATTTCGCTGCTGATTTTTGTGCTGGCTTCGGCGGCATTTTTGAGCGCGATCACCGCCATGCGCATCGCCATTCACGGACGCGAAACGACCATGCCGAACCTGGTCGGCATCAACGTAGCGCAAGCGAACTCTGTGCTGCGAGCGCGCGGCCTGGTGCTGAAAGTGGCGGATCATATTTACAGTGATTCGCCGATCAACGTGGTGGTACGGCAGACGCCGACGGCCGGATTGCTGATGAAGCAATCGCAGCAAGCGCACGTGGTGCTCAGCCTGGGGCAGCGGCAGTTGCAGATTCCGTTACTCGAAACCCATTCGCTGCGCGCATCGCGTATCGAACTTCTGCGGAATAGCTTGCAGCTCGGCGAAGTTTCGACGCTGACCCTTCCCTACGATGCGCCGGATAGCGTGGTGCTGCAGAATCCGCGGCCGGGAGCAGGAGCCGCTACACCGCGCGTGGACGTGTTGGTGGCCCAGAATCCGCGCGAGACCAGCTACGTGATGCCGTATCTGATCGGACTTGACGAAGTGGCCGCGCAACACCGTTTGGACGCCGCGGAACTGCATCGCAAATTAAATTACGTTTCGGCGCCGCAGTGGCCGCGCGCTGCGGTGATCGACCAGTCCCCCGCACCGGGCTCGCGGATTGCCGCGTCGGCGCAGGTCGAGCTGACGGTCGCGAATTAACGCGCCAGCGCTGAGCACGTAATTCCTGTTAGTTCATGCAACAAATTCCACAGAATCCTCGTATCTTTGTAAGGTTGTGACGAAGGGTGGGTTGTATGAACGCTCGAAACCGCGTACCCCGTGGCATGAATTTCTCGCACGCACCGGCGCGAGTCCTTGCAGGCTTGCTGGTGATTGTTGCAGGCGCCTTTGCGTGTGTAGCTCACGCGCAAGACGATTCTGCAAAGCAATCCAACGGTACCAGTGCTGGCGTCATCGTGAGCAAAGAGGCGACGGCCAAGGAGGTCGGTCTGCCTCTGTACCCCGGCGCGAAACCGCGTAGGGATGGAACTGACGACTCGACGGCCGCGCAGCTCGGGCTGTGGGGTGGAGCGTTCGGGTTCAAGCTGGTGGTATTGAAGCTGGCATCTGGCGATGCGCCGGAAAAAGTTGCGGCGTTTTACCGCAAGGCTCTCGCGAAATACGGCCCGGTACTCGACTGCAGCAATCCGCCGGCCGCGCCCGCGGGCAAAGACAATGCCGCAAAACTAATCTGCGGCGACGACAAACCTGATCCCGGCGGTCAACTCTTCAAAGCAGGCCGTCGAGAAAAGCAGCACCTGGTAAGCATCAAGCCCAACGGTACGGGCGCGAGTTTTGAATTGTTGTATATCGACGCGCGGGGCGGAGACCACGATGCGTTGTAGGGAGTTCGACGCTTTGCAGAGTCCGCTCTAGCGGAAGAGCGCCGCCGCCATCGGTTCGCACACTTTGCAACTCTAAATTTTAGCCAGATGGGGCACGGTTGCGGGCGGCCCATGGTCAACAGAACGGGTGAACGCCGCGGGCCGTCAGCATGCGGTCACGGCTTTCCGAGACGCGCGTCAAAAAATGCGGCCATCAGATGGTGAGCTTCTCTCGTTTCCGGAAGGCCTGGATTATTCCAGAAGGCGTGGGGCAAAGCTTCAAAGACCACCAGCTCCGCGTGCACGCCCGCCCGGAGGTAAGCGCGGTGCAAGATGGTGGTGCCACTCTGCAGCAAGTCTCGGCCGCTGGTAATAAACAGTGTCGGAGGAAATCCGGAAAGATCCGCGTAGAGCGGGGATAGCACGGGATCCCTAAGGTCTGTCGTGCCCGTGTAATCGTCAGCGTCATGCGCGCCGGGTCTTGGAGGGTCTAAATGGCCGGAAAAGCCGTTCAAAGCGAAGAGTGCATTGGAGTCGCCAACCTGGCTGAAGTCGCCCATACCGGAAAAAATACCTGTCGCGGCGGGGAGCGGAAGATTTAATTTTTTTAGCTTGGCGGTAAGCTCTCCGGTGAGAATTGCGCCCGCTGACGTGCCGTACACACCGATGTTGCGCGACGAATACGTTTTTAACAATTCCTTGTACACGGCGACAGCATCATCGAGGCCGGCGGGAAACGGATGTTCGGGCGCGAGACGATACAGAACAGCAATCACTTTTGTACCGGTCAAATTTGCGATGGGAATGGATTCCGTGAGCGATCCAGAATCGGAGTTGAAACCCCCACCGTGCAGATTGACAAGCACGCGATCGCGCTTGTCGGCGGCTATGCGCGGCGGCGTAACGATGCGCACGGGAATGCCGGCAACTGTGGCGGACTCTACGTTAGCGGGATACATTTTCTTCATCGCCTCGCCGGCGCCCGCTTGCCACTTATCCGTTCCAGAACGGCGCTCTTCGAGCGTTTGCGGAACAGCGGCGTCGGATGCGGCTTGCGCCAGCATTTTTCGCGCCTCCGGGCTGATGGTGGCGGGAACAGGCACGACGCGCGTCACGTAGGCCGTGCCGTCCGGCGCGATGCGGCTCGCATCGGTCATGGGCGCATCGCTTGCGGCGTTCTGCGCTGCAGCCGTTCTCGGTGTCGCAAGGATCAGCGCAATTGCCGGTATCAGCCACGTTTCTGGTCGCTTCATTGACAATTTCCTCCGTGCGCGAGAATTATCAACCGCCAGCTTAACCGACTTTAAGAAATTATTTTGTGCCGCAGGAAACTTTGTGCGGGATTCTCGCACATCGCAGACCATGCGCATCTTGCCGCGAATACGCTTCGCCGCTGAGGCGGTCCCTGTTCGAGCGAAATTCCTCGCGCGCTTGTCCGAGTTCGTCAAACGTGCAAATCTCTGGAACGATCACGATTCATTTTTCTATTCGCGGTCGGCATCGTCGAGTTCGACTTCGACTTTGCCTTTGGTGCGCTTGGCCATTAGGTAGGAACGTATGAAGGGGTCGAGATCGCCGTCGAGAACGCGGTCCACGTCGCCGACTTCGAATTTTGTGCGATGGTCCTTTATTAAACGGTAGGGCTGCATCACATAGGAACGAATTTGGCTGCCGAATGAAATCTCCAGTTTGCTTTCGTCGAGCTTGTCGGTGTGCGCCTGGCGCTTTTTAATTTCTTCGTCGTAAAGCCGCGAACGCAACATTTTCATCGCCATTTCGCGATTCTTGCCCTGGCTGCGTTGCGCCTGGCAACCGACTACAATATTTGTGGGTAGGTGCGTGATGCGCACCGCGGTTTCCACTTTGTTTACGTTCTGGCCGCCTTTGCCGCCGGCGCGGAACGTGTCAATGCGCAAATCCTCGGGCCGAATATTGATTTCGATGCGGTCGTCGATTTCCGGGATCACGAATACGGATGCAAAGGAAGTGTGACGGCGCGCAGCTTGATCGAACGGCGAAATACGCACCAGGCGATGCACGCCGGTTTCTCCAGCGAGCAATCCGTAAGCGTTTTCGCCGGCAAATTGAATAGTTGCAGACTTGATCCCCGCTTCCTCGCCGGGAGTTTCGTCCAGCAATTCCGCTTTCATATTTTTGCGTTCCGCCCAGCGCAGGTACATGCGCAGCAAAATGGAAGCCCAGTCTTGCGACTCCGTGCCGCCGGCGCCGGGCTTGATGGTCATGATGGCGTTGAGGTGATCGGTTTCGCCGGAGAGCAAAGTCTTGGTTTCCAGTTCACCGATGTAGTTTTCCGCGGTGTCGATCTCGCGAGACAGGTCTTTCAACAAATCGCTGCGTTGCTCGGCGTTCGATTCTTCCTGCGCCAGATTGATGTACGTTTCGATGTCGCCGGCAAAAGAACCGAGTTTTTCGTCGGCGGCAATTTGCTCTTCGGCGCGCTTGCGGTCGCGCAACACGGCTTGCGCTTCGTCTTGATTGCTCCAGAAATTGGGATCGGCAGCGCGAACTTCGAGACCCTTTAGGCGTTCACGATATTGCGCAGCGTCAAAGATAGCTCCGAACCAGAGCGATGCGGGGTTTTAGTCCTTCGTAGCGATATTGCAGATCTTCTAGAATCATCTTTTTTTCGTCACTCACCTGTTCGTTTTGTGTGAACAATAATCTCAGCAAGCTTGACAGTTTGCGGCGCGCTTCAAGCCGTAGCCAGCGGCGGTTCCAACACGGCAACAGGAGTTTCCACCACCGGTATGGAGATATTTTCTCCCGCACCGCCGGATTTGACCAGCGTCCAGAGAAAAAGCATAACGGAAATGAGCACGCACAGCCAAGCGAACCAGTCTCCAAAGCGCGTGTAAATGGTTTTGTCGGTGCGAAAATCGTATGGCACATTGGCGCTGGCGCGTACGTCCGGGGGGAGCGGCCGGTACATTCTGCCGTAGGGATCGACGGACGCCGTAAAACCATTATTCGTAGCTCGGATCAGCCAACGGCGATTTTCAACTGCGCGCACCCGCGCCATCCGCAAGTGCTGCTCTGCCGCCGCCGAACGCCCAAACCAGCCATCGTTGGAAATATTAATCAGCAACTGCGCTCCGTCCGCCGCAAACGTGCGAATCTCTCCGGGAAAAATCGCTTCGTAGCAAATGAATGTACCGAAAGTGTATCCGCCGGGAAGCTTTCCGAGCGAGTAGAGCGAACCCTTGCGGAATCCGCCGACTTCGTCCGACACGTTGGCGACCACCTGATGAATCAGCGGAAACGGCTCGTACTCTCCAAACGGTACAAGATGGATTTTGTCGTACGTGAAAACACGTTGGCCCTGCGCGTCGATCAACACTGCGCTGTTATAAGGAACCTGGCTGCCCGCAGGTTTTCCGTCAACGGCTGGGGCTTTGCGCCATTCGACGACGCCCGCGAGAAACGGATGGTTGAAGCGAATCGCCAGTGACGACGCCACCGTGGCAAACTGCGAGTCTTCCTCGGAAAATGGCGCGGGCGCTTCCGGCCACACCAGGAAATCGGGATTACTGTCGTCCGATTGCAGACTCAGGCGCTCCACTTCCTTCATATCTCCCGCGTGTTGTTGAAACCAATTCCCTTCGTAACCCATGGCTTCGGGAAAATCTAACTGCATCACGCGAGCCACATGATTGGATTGCGGCATCGAAACAAGTCGCGGCGAAACGAAAGCTGCGACCACGAGCACGGCGGCGACGGTCCCCAGAATTGCCATGCGCTTCGGCGCACGCGGCGTGCTTGCGGCGTCCGCCCACGCCAGCAGGGCGTTGAAGGCCGCAACCAGAAACGATAATCCGTAAATCCCGGTGACCGTGGTGACTTGCAGGAACCCCAAATTCGCGGCCGCTGGATAGCCGAGCAGGTTCCAAGGAAATCCGATATCCGGCATTTTGCCGTGCAGAAACTCCGCGGCGACCCAGATAAATGGCGCGCCCAGGGACGCAACCGCAATACTGCGGCGCGCAAGACGGTTCACCAGCCAGGCAAAAATCCCGCACGCGATGCCCCAAAGTGAAGCCACCATGAGCAGCAAACCCCAGCTCGCGATTTGCGAAACGCCGCCGTGCAGGAACAAAACCGTGGCGATCCAAGCCTCCGAAGAAACGGAAAACACAACGGCCTGCAAAAATCCGCAAGCGAACGCGGTGCGAGGCCGCGCACCGAACACCGCCACCAGCAGAACCCCAATGCAAATCCACGAATAGACGGCGAGATAAAATCCTGTGTAGGACAGCGCCAACGCCGCACCTGACACGCCCGCGATTACCAGGCGCAACGCCGTAGGCGTTTCCGTATGAGCATGAGGACGGAAGTACGAGGTCCAGCGGCGGAAAGCCATCAGTGCTTCACAATAGCTTTGAAGCCCGCGGTGTCCAGCCCCTTCTTCGCGGCATCAGCGGCTTTCTGGTCCGCGTAAGGGCCGACCTGTACGCGATAGAATTTATCTTCTTGCGGAGACAGGACAAAAGCGGGAAATTTTTTCTTTTGCAAACGCGAGGCCAGGTCCAGCGCGTCGGCCTGATTGGTCACCGCGGCAACCTGCAACGTGTAAGAGCCGGCGGGAAGCAGCGGAGCTTTGGGATTCGCGCGCGCGGTAACGGCCGACGTGTTTTTCACTGCAACGGACGAATTTTTCGGCGCCGGTGCAGACGCCGCCGCAGGCTCCAAACGATTCGTCTCATTTTTTGGACTTGCAAATTCGCGCACGTCCCAGCCGGGATTATTTTGCACTGCGGGATCATTTGGTGGCGTTTTGGCAGAACCCGTTACCGTGACCTGCGATGCGCTATTGCCGTGCCTTCCCGGCAGCGGCTTTGGCGCAACCAGCGGATCGTAAACGCCATCATGCGGCGCGGTGGATGCGCGCACTTGGCCGTCATACTGATTGCGCCCCATCACATAGCCCAGCGTAAAAAAGATTCCAGAGAACAAAAGCATGAGCAGGAACAAGCCAATGACGTGCCGGCTTTCCAGCACACGTTCCCCCGCCCCGCGTTTTGTTCGCGCCGCCATGCTTACGTTTTGGGAGCCCCCAAAGCTTTAGTCCACTGATTAATAATATCGATGGGCAAGGGAAACACAATCGTTGTGTTCTTCTCGACACCTATCTCGGTCAGCGTCTGCAGGTAGCGCAATTGGATGGCGGTAGGCTGGGTCTCCAGGACTTTGGCGGCGTCGGCAAGTTTTTGCGAGGCTTCAAACTCACCGTCGGCGTGAATAACTTTGGCACGGCGTTCGCGTTCGGCTTCCGCTTGGCGGGCGATGGCGCGCTGCATCTGCTCGGGAATGTCGACTTGCTTCACCTCGACCTTGCTGACCTTGACCCCCCAAGGCTCCGTGTCTTGATCCAAAATGATCTGCAGCTTGGCGTTTACTTTGTCGCGCTGCGAAAGGATCTCGTCCAGCTCAAATTGCCCGACAACACTGCGAATCGTGGTTTGCGCCAGTTGCGACACCGCATACTGATAATTCTGCACCTGCGAGAGCGCCATGTTGGCATCAACCACGCGGAAGTAGCATACGGCGTTCACCTTAACCGAAACGTTATCGCGGGTGATGATGTCCTGCGGTGGAACGTCGAGCGTTTCGATGCGCAATGGGATGCGGTAAAGCGTCTCGATCGGCCAGAAAACAAGATTGAGTCCCGCACCCTTCGCGATGGGGAGCAGGCGACCAAGGCGAAGCACTACGCCGCGCTCCCACTCTTTGATGATGTACAGCGAATTCCAAAACCAGATCAGAAAGATCCCGGCAATAATGGCCACACCTACAAACGGAATTTCCATGACACTCTCCCCGAGCCGGTGGGTATAACCGCCGGCGGCGATGCAGAAACAGAGATCAGGTCGCGGTGATCGGCGTGGCGCTTGGCACCGTTGCCGGCTCGACGAAGAGTTGCAGACCGTTAATTCGCAGGACGCGAACCGCGCTTCCTGCTGCCACCGGTTGTGCACTGATGGCGCGCCACAATTCTCCGTGAATGCGAATCATTCCCTCTTCGCCAGCGTGCAAACCGGCTACCGCGATTCCCTGCTCTCCTAACAACTCTTCCTTCCCCGTGGCCGCCTTCCACTTGCGTGAGCGCAGCACCAGCCGCATCAAGAAAACCGCGATCAATGCGAACGGCAAGGTGACCGACAGCGCCACAAAGAAGCTTACGCCGAAACCAGTTAACGGCGAGCGTATCAGAAACATGGCCCCCAGCAACATGGAGACGATGCCGCCGGCCGCCAGCACGCCGTGGCTGGTGTACTTGGCTTCCAGGATAAAAAACGTTAGCGCCAGTAAAATCAAGAACAGGCCCGCTAAATTGATGGGCAGAAAATGCATCGCGTAGAGCGCCAGAACCAGACTGATACCGCCAATTACCCCGGGAGCTATCACGCCTGGATGCGTGAACTCCGTGTACAAGCCTAAGACGCCAATGATGAGCAGAACGAATAAGATGTCGGGTTCCACGATGCGCGCCAAGAATTTTTGGCGCGACGAAAGCTCGAACGAAGTTTGCACCGCATCATGCAATGCCAACCTCACTTTCGTGCCGTCGAATCGCGTGATGGTTCGCCCATCGAGCTGGCGCAGCAAATCGTCGATAGAATTGGCGACGAGATCGATCATCTTGCCGTCCAACGCTTCCTTCTCGGTGAAGGCTTTGGCATCCGTGATGGCTGTTTCCGCCAGCTGGGGATTGCGCCCGCGCCGTTCCGTGAAACTGCGCAGGAAAGCCATGGCATCGTTATTTATTTTCTTGCGAAAGACTTCATCGAGTTGCGTGGGGAAGCCGCCGATCACCATGATGGGAGAAGCGGCTCCGGTGTGCGTTCCGGGAGCCATGGCCGCCACATCGGCTGCCAGCAAAATATAGAATCCCGCCGAAGCACCACGCGCTCCCGTAGGCGTGACGTAAACAGCCACCGGCACCGGCGACGCGAGCATATGCTGGATAATCTCTTTCATCGAGTCGCTGAGGCCGCCCGGCGTGTCCATGGTGATGAGCACCAGGGCCGCGTGACGCTGTGCGGCGTCGGCAAGACCCTCGTCGATGTACGTGACCAGAATGGGTTCCACATCCCCGTCGATGTGCAGCACCTCCACCGCGGCACCGGACCCGGGCCGTTCGTCGGCGCGTGATGTAGCAGTCGGCAGCCAAGCGCCGGCCAGCAAAATGCCCGCGAGAAAAAAAACCGGTACGCCGAATCTTCGCGTAAACGGCGCCTGGCTCATTGCACTCCTCCGTTCGGACGCGAGCCACTTTCTTTGGGGCTGGCTTTGGGGCTAGGCAGACGCTCCAACAATTCCTTGGCTTCCGCGTAGTTCGGGGCGAGCTTCAGGGCATGCTGCACCTCGGCGCGGGCCAAGTCCGGTTTTTTTTCCTCGAGGTAGATACGCGCCATGGTTACGTGCGCCGCTGCCGAGTCGCGGTCCTTCACGGAGGCTTGCAGTTCAGCGATGGCTTCGTCCAGCCTGCCCGCGCGGCGCGCAATATCCGCGAGGCCGCGATGCGCGGCGCCATTCCCGGCATCCAGCGAAAGAGCCGCGCGAAATTCGTGCTGCGCCACGTCCACTTGACCGTTCGACAAGCCCTGCCGGCCCAGCCGAATGTGGCCTTCGAGAGAGTCCGCAACCGAGGCGGGCGCACCAGAGGCTGACGTTTCTGCGGGCTTGATCTCGAGACGCTGCGCGGTGGTATCCAGCTCCGTTTTAATGCGCGCGAGATGCGTCAAGGCGTCGGTTTTGGCGTCGAGATGAACTGCGGGCAAACCGTTGGGGCCAAAAGCATCGAGCGCCGAGGCCTTTTCCTGCTCGGCTTCGAGCTGGTGACCGGCTTTTTCCAGCGCCAGAATCAGCAATGCGCGATCTTCAGCGTTGTCCGGCTCGCGTTCGGAGGCTTCGCGAAAAAAATCCGCTGCGGCGCCCGGGTCGTTTCCTTGCAGCGCCAGCAAGCCGCTGTTGAACGGATAATCGTCTTCGTCCGGATCGAGGTCCGCCGCCCGCCGCAAATCCGTTTGCGCGGACGCCGCATTGCCTTCGCGCGCTTTGGCGAGTGCCAGATTATTCAAAATTTCCGGAAGGTCGCCGCCGGAAACCCCGCTGCCGGAATTTTGGCCCGAAGAATTGCTTTCGCGCAGGGCTTCGCGCAGCGACGTGAAAACCTCCTCCGCGCGGTCCGGCTGGCTAAGTAGCAACCGGCAAACGCCAGTGGCGAATACTGCTTGCGGGTAATGATCGTGTTTTTTAGGCACACGCGCGTACCACGGAAGAGCGGAGTTGCAATCGCGCCGCGAGAAGTAAGCTTCACCCAGCGAAAAATCCGGATCCGGCCAGTCCGGATCGAGACGTGCGGCTTCGCGCAATTCGCGCAGGCGCACGTCGTCGTCGTTAGCGAGCAGGCCGCGCACGTAATGTTCAAAGGCATCGAGCCGGAGTTCACGCTGTTTTTTTGAAAACTCGGCCAAGCTTAGAGGATAAGCGCGGTAACACTCGGCAGATGTTCGCCAGGCGAGACGCATCTGCACATCCATCAACGAGGTGAGCGGACCCGCTTCGCGCACCACGGGAAGAAGGGCGGGCGGATTGACGCGCAGCACGCGGGATTCGACAGTAAGGTTCGTGCCGTCAGAGCTAAAGTTTCCAAAAATGACGTAGTCGACGTCCAGGTCCTCGGCGATGCGCAGCATCGTGGCGCGGGAAAATCTCGCCGTGGGCGGCAAGCCGTAGCGATCGAGTTCGTTTGTGCGTCCTGCGTGCGAATAGGCGGATTCCCCGGCGGCGGAAAGCCGCAGAATAGTCAGCTCCTCGAGTCCTTCGCCGAGCCAGTCAAGCCGGGTCGAACCGCCGGCGTTTTCAAACGGAAAAACCAGGAATATTCCTGCGCCAGTTGCGCCTGCGGAGCGCGGCGAAGTTTGCGGAGCTGGCGCGGTCTGCTGGGCCCGCAGTTGAGCGCCGAGGCAAAGCGCGCAAATCGCGGCGCACAGCGCCCATCGCAGAATCGGTCGACGCAAACTGTGGGGGCATCCTCGGGAAGCGACAGCCTTTTGCGCGCTTCCTTGCGCACGTTTAACCAAACCTCGGCGTGCGTCCATGCTTTGCATATCGATAGAGTGTAGCAGAGCGTTTGCGCCGATGTGGCGCCCGAAGCGATGATGTGGGCAGTACGTATCGGATTTTTCGTAGCGTTCGCCGCGCGCCACGACCTGTTCGGATAGCAGTTTTCGCCTAAAGCTCAGTGCGACGCGGGATCCGTCGGCTTGGGCGACAGCGCTTCCTGCACCTCAGGATCTTTCATCATTGCGGAGAATGCGGGATCCTGCCGCGCAGCTTCGAGGGCCTTGTAGCCTTCATCTTTGGCTTTGCGGAGGTACACCAGGCTGCGTTCGAGGTTCCCGGCTTCTGCGAAAGACTTAGCCAGCAGGAAGTAGAAACGCCCGCGATCGTTTACCGTGCGGTCTTGCAACACGGAACCGGCGCGCGACCCGTGCTCCTCAAAATAATGCGGATCGATGGCCAGCGCCTGCCGGAACGACGCTATGGATTGCTCGTACTTCTTGTCTTCGAAATACGCGTACGCCAAATTGCTGTAAAGCACCGGCAAATCGCGGCGAATGTTAATGGCCTTCTGGTAAGCGCGAATCGCCTTGCTGTACTTCTTGCGTTGATACCACACCGTTCCGATATTGTTTTGCGCATCGGCGTACAGTGGATCGGCTTTGACCGCGCGTTCGTAATACTTGAGCGCCAGCGCCAAAGCATCTTGCTGGTGCAGGGTGATGCCTAATTTATTCAGATAGACAGGATTTTGCGGTGCGGCGTCCGACAGGCGCTTGAAGATCATGGCCGCCTCGCGATACTGCTTGCGCACCATATACAGGTCGCCCATTTGCTCGTCCGTCAATTCCGGGCGCACCACGATCACCGAGGGATCCGCCGTGGCTCCCGCTTGCCCTGGCAGTTGCGGCATTCCGGCACGCGGAATCGACGAGTAACTGGGGGTCGACGCGCTGCCGGCGGGATCCGTAAAGGCCTGCGCGACGGCAGTAGGAACTGGAGAAATCGTGAAACTCAGTAGGAGTAATCCTGCTGGAAACGCCACTGACACGTTCTTCATGGCGAACCTCATTCATCCGGGTTCGGTTTGGCCTTGTCCGGATCCTTCTTCTTGCCCCCAAAGATACCAAAAATCTTCGCCAATGGGCTTTTTTTCTTATCGGGGGGCTTAGCGGATGGGTCACCCGCCTGGGTGGCGGCCGGGCCTCCCTCGTCGCTCGAGGCGGCCGTTTGACTGTTGGCGGCGGTTTGCGTTTTAGGCTCACCGCCCCCGAAGATGTGCGAGAGCCAATTGCCAGAAGTAGTGGCGGAGTTGTGGCCACCGTGCAGTTCGCAGAATTGCGTCGGGGCCGATCCTGCGACGTAGACTTCCTCGCGGGTCGTCGGACAGTTCGGCGTCGCAAGTTGCAGGGATTCCGGATCGATCAACACCGCTTGCACGCCCTCGGGCGCGGTGAAATCTTTCACATCCTTATACGCCGGAAGCGCCGTAGCGCGAATCATGAAGTCCGCCCAAATTGGCGCTGCGGCTGCGCCCCCCGCGAGACCAAGGTCGCGGTTGTCGTCAAAGCCCACCCAGATGACGCAGACGAGGTTCGAGGTGAATCCCGCGAACCATCCGTCGCGCGAAGTCCCCGTTTTGCCGGCGGCGGGAAGTGTGAAGCCCCGGGCCCGCACTGCCGCGCCCGTGCCTTTATTCAGCACATCTTTCAAGACGCTGTCGACTAAGTACGCCACCCGTGCGTCCAGCACCGCTTTCGTTTGCGGAGTGTACTGCTCGACGGTGCTGCCGTCTGAAGCGACCACGCGGTGCAGAAACTCGGGCTCGGCGCGCGTTCCAAGCGTAGCGAATGCCGTGTACCCGGCGGCAACGTCGACCGGGGTCATTTCATATGCGCCGAGCGCTACCGCGGGGGTCGGCTGAATGTTTGATCCCAACCCCATTTGCCGCGCGATTTGTACCACGCGGCCGTATCCAATCAGCTCCGCCACTTTTACCGTCGCGACGTTCAGCGAGTTCGTGAGCGCATCGCGCACCGTGACGTGCCCCATGAATTTTTCGCCGTAGTTGTTGGGTGTATATTCCTTGCCGTCAAACGTAAACGTGGTGGGCTCGTCATCGATGGTCGTGGCGGGCGTAATCACCGGCTGTACATTCCCGACGGCGTTATCGAAAGCCGCTGCGTACACAAAAGGCTTGAAGACGGAACCCGGTTGGCGATGCGCCAGCGCGTGATTCAACTGGCTCGAACCGTAATCGCGGCCGCCAATCACCGCTTTGATTTCTCCGGTGTGCGGGTCGAGGGCCACCAGCGCCACTTGCGCTTGCGGAATGGGTTCGTCGCTGCCCTTCTTGGCCTGCGCCTTTTTCCACTTGTCGTATTTTTTGGCCAGCAGTTTATCGACGTTCGCCATGCCCGCTTCTACCGCCGCCCCTGCGGCACGTTGCAGCGCCGGATCGAGCGTGGTGTACACACGAAAATTCTCGGTGCTCAGTTCGCTCTCTGAATAGTGATCGAGCAGATGGTCTTTCACCATGTCGACGAAATACGGCGCTTCGCTGCCGGGGGCGGAGGTGCGCACGATGCGCAGCGGAACGCGCTTGGCGTCCTGCACGTCCGATTCGTTGATGTACTTGTTTTCCAGCATCTGTGTCAGCACGCGATCGCGCGCTTGCGCGCCGCGGTCCGGATGGCGGTCTGCCGTGGAATAATAATTTGGCGCGCGGATGATGCCGGCCAGATATGCGCACTCGCCGAGCGAAAGCTGCCGCATGTCTTTTCCGAAATAGGCCACGCTAGCTTCGGAAAATCCGCGAATGCCGAAGCTGCCGCGATTGCCTAAGTACACTTCGTTGGCATAAAGTTCAAAAATTTGCTGTTTGTTGAAGCGCTGCTCCAGCTCAAAGGACACCATGGCTTCCGCGAGCTTGCGCCGCCAGGTGCGCTCGTTCGAGAAGAAAAACGTTCGCGCCACCTGCATGGTGACGGTGCTGGCGCCTTGATAATGCTGGCTGCTGTGACGAATGTCGGCCCAGGCCGCGCCAAAAATGCGTATATAATCGAGTCCGCCGTGTTCAAAAAAACGTTTATCTTCGGCGGAAAGGATAGCGTGCACCAGCGTGGGAGGAATATCGTCATAGCGCACCGGCCGGCGTTTTTCTCGAGTGCTATCAAAAAGGTTAGTGACTAGCTCCGGCTCGATCTCGCCAAAATCGACATCCGTGCCACCACTGAGCGGTCGGATGGAGCGGATGGTCTTGCCGCCAAATTGCACCGCCAGCGCATTCGACTCGCCAAAATAAGAAAGCTTGGACGGGCGGATATCCACGGTGTTGCCCTGCACCGTGAATTGGCCGAGCGCGTTGTCATCGTGCTCCGGCCGGTAGCCGACGCGCGTCAAGTACGTACTCAGCGCCTCTTTCGTCTCCGGTTGCCCAACCGCGATCATCTCCGGCGCGGAAAAAATCTGCGTGGTGTTCTGCAACACATGGCCGGAGAGCCGTGCGGTAATCATGTGCGAATACTTGATGTAGTAATAGGTAAAAACGCCGACGCTGGTGAGAAAGATTGCGAGCACCACCGCGAGGATGGTCAGGCCGACAATCGACGTGAAAAAACCTTTTTGAATGCGAATGCGCAAACTTAGCCCCCAGCCATTATCTTCTCGCAATCGGACGGCACTAACAAAGGTACGCTAAACGAAGAGCACTTGGGAGTCCGCACTAGGAAAGATGAGAGCGCGCGACGTGCAGTTGTATGGCGGAAACCCGTCTGCCGGCCCGCGAAATCTCTAAACGAGCGATTTATTCTCACTACTGGGCGTAAAATGCAGCTCGGTTTGATAAACAATCAAATCGACAGGAACGCGGTAATCCACGGAAATAGTCACCCCGCCGCTTGAACTGGTCACCTTAATGTCTTCTTTTTTACACGGAATGTTCAAATCTTGAATCACTTTGAAAATCGTTTCGCGAACTTGCTCTTCCGATTGCCGCTGCACTACCGCAAATCTGGCCGTTTCCTGCATCTTGTCCGCCAGTTGATATTCCGCTACATACGCCGGCAAAGTCTTGAACCCGATAAAAATTGCCGTCGCGAAGAACAGCAGGAACAGAACGGTCTTCAGGCGACCTTCGCCGCGTTCGCCGCGGCGCGCACGCCCGCGCAACAGCGCACTGCCCGCTTGCGCGCGAACCGTCCCGCTCCCGTGAAGTTCCAAATTGCGGTCAAGAAACAAGTTTGTACGCTCCAGGCGGCACGGTGCCGCATGCTTCCCACAAGCCTCAAAGCAGTTTCTATTCACGATTTACGTTAGCATCGCGACGCCGCGCTGTCGATGAACACCCGTGATAGATGTGGCGTGATTGCAACCGTCCCAAGGGCCTAAGGCCTAGCTTAGCTACAGCTAGCGGCGCTCGCCGCTGCCATGGCTGCCGTTAAGGCGGTCAAGATGGTGCCGGCGGCCCTAGCGAGGGATCCGCTGTTTTTGACGGTTGCCGCCGCGCTAGTAGGCCCGCGCAAATATGGCGCGGTCTTTGGCAGGTTTGCCGCAAGCTACACAGTCTCCCGCCACGCCTTCTTGTTCGAGCGGGATGCAGCGCATCGTTGCGCGAGTCTCTTCCTTGATTTTCGCTTCGCAATCGCCGCTGCCGCACCACGACGCCAACGCAAAGCCGGTTTCTACCGCTCGCTTCAGCTCTTCGACATTTTTCGCGTTGTGGGTGTTGCTCTTGCGGAAGCCCAGCGCTTTGTCATGCAACGATTGCTGAATCTCGGCCAGCAGTTTTTCAATCGTTGCGGGCATATCAGTCAGTGGCGCGCTGACCTTGCCTTCTCTACCGGGCTTGTCGCGTCGCGCCAAGACCGCCGCCTGTTTGGCCACGTCTTTCGGCCCCAGCTCGACACGCACCGGCACGCCGCGCATTTCCCAATCGTTAAATTTCCAGCCGGCGCTCTGTCCTTCGCGCTCGTCGAGCTTCACGCGAACGCCTGCTTTCACCAATTCATTGTTCAGTTTTCGCGCCGCTTCCAGAACCCCGGCTTTTTCTTCATCCGTCTTGTAAATCGGCACAATTACTGCCTGAATTGGCGCCAGCTTCGGCGGCATTACCAGCCCCTGATCGTCCCCGTGCACCATGATGATCGCGCCAATGAACCGCGTCGAAAGCCCCCAGGACGTGGTCCAGCAATGCTGCAGCTGGCCGTTTTGATCGAGATAACGCACCTCGAAGGCCTGGGCAAAATTTTGCCCCAGAAAATGCGACGTGCCCGCCTGCAACGCCTTGCCATCTCCCATCATCGCTTCGATGGAAAACGTCACATCGGCGCCGGCGAATTTTTCGGCGTCAGATTTCTTACCGGGAATCACTGGAATCGCCGCATCATTCACCGCAAAATCCGTATAAATGTCCAGCATCTGGCGCGTTTCAAACTCCGCTTCCTCGCGCGTGGCGTGCGCCGTATGTCCTTCCTGCCAATAAAATTCCAGCGTGCGCAAAAATAATTTCGTGCGCAATTCCCAGCGCACCACGCTGTTCCACTGATTCATCAACACCGGCAAATCCCGGTAGGACTGAATCCACTTCGACCACATATGTCCAATGATGGTTTCCGAGGTCGGACGAATCACCAGCGGCTCGGCAAGTTCTTCCCCGCCGCCAACGGTCACGACCGCCAGCTCCGGCGAAAATCCCTCCACGTGATGCTTTTCCTTATCGATAAAACTCCGCGGAATCAGCATGGGGAACGCGACATTCTGGTGACCTGTGGCTTTGAATCTGCGATCCAGCGCCGCGGTAATATTTTCCCAAAGCGCCCACCCATACGGCCGCACCACCATGCATCCGCGCACCGGCGCGTAGTCCGCCAACTGCGCCTTCAGCACCAGTTGGTTATACCATTCGCTAAAATCCTCAGCCCGCGTCGGAAGCTTCTCTTCTGCCATGCGAAAATCGCCCCATTCCCCTGCGCAAAAATTATCGTGACGCAAACACGAAAGCGTAGCGGACGCTCCAGGTCATGTCAATCACGCCGGAACGCCGGTGGTTCGCTAATTTTCTTTTTGCGATCCCGCAGGACGAAAACGGTAAGCTCCAGCGCAACCAGGACAATGGGCGGCATGGCTGGGGCTCGGGAACAGTCGCGCCGCCGGAACCTTACCCTCTGGTCACGCAAAACTCATACAATAATCCGGATAAGGATTTTAAACTATGATCCACTTCCTAGCGAGCCTCTTTCGCGGGGTGCACTTCATTCTGGGGATTACCGCGCCTCCCCCAGGGCAGAATGAGCGGACCTTTGTCTTGATCTGGCTGGGAGTCATCGGCGCAGTACTATTGTTATTTGGCGGAATGCTTTATCTCATCCCGTATTTCTACGTTCACCACTGACTCGCGCAGGCCTCCGCTACCGTCCGCATACGCTAAAACCAGTCAGAACGATAGGCGATCCACCAGGCGAGTACCATCGCGGGGAGAGTGGCGCCGACCGCCCACCAGAATGGCAGCGCGAGGTCGGCGATGAGCCCGAGCGCGGTAAACGACATCCAGAAAACCTTGCGCTGCATAACCAGAATTGTAACGTAATCGACGCCTTAGCCGGGCGCCTCGAATGTCGACGATGTTCCTTACGGATTCGCCTCCCCTGCCCATACGACCAGCCGCGTCTACAGGGTTCGGCCGTTGCCCGTTTTCGCGGCTTGCGAGCAGTTCCGCTGGCAAGGTCCCGCGCTTAAAGTCGTGGCTTACAACGAGAAATCTCGCGGCAGTTAAGTTTGGTCAGCGAAATATTCTACTCGCGGAGGATTTTTCCATGAGAGATGCAGCAGCAGTGAACTCAACTTCCGTTTGCGGAATTCGTGGAATAAGCGCTATCACTATTATTTGCGCAGCCTTCGTCTCGCTGCTGGCCCCGGGGACCATTTTGGCAAATAAGAAAGCCCCGGCGCTGCCCATGGCGGTGCTCGATGCCAAGACCATCTACATCGACAACCAGGCAAACGATGCGACGCTTTTAAATGACGCGTATCTGGAACTGGCGAAGTGGGGCCACTTGCAAGTGGTGGATTCCGTCAAAAAAGCGGATGTGGTTTTGCGTTTCACTGGCAGCGCGTACGTGAAGGCGGTGGCCGGCGATACTCCCCCGAACCTGAGCCTGAAACCGGCCATCGCGCGGGCGAGCGGCAATGGGAATGCGATCCTGCCCAACGGCGACGAAGCCGCACCCGATGGCTACACGCGTTTGACCCTGGTGCAAACCAAGACCGGAAATGCGGTGTGGTCGGAACTCAGCAAGACCAAGAGTCCGAAAGCTGCGGCGCATATTTTGGATGGATTGCGTGAGGTGTTTGAGCAGGGACTGAAAGCGCAAGGCCGATAACCGCGCCGGAAGAACGCTGGCGGCTCGCCCGTTTTATGCAGCCCGCGGGACGCGACGCAGTGCCGCGCGGCTGATATGTCTCATCGCGCAGACTGACTGCATCGAAGTTCCAGAAACATGAATCCTACGGCTCGGCGCTGCAAATTCGCCGCTACGCCCGCAGTCCGCTGAATAAATCAGTGTCAAACGCAAAGTAGAAATGTCCGCTTTTTCGCAAGATAGAATGTCCTGTTCCACGGTTTCCTCCAGGGATGCTCAGCCGGCACATGGTATTGGGGTTTGATTTTGTCTTTCGGTTTTGCTCCTCGTTGCGCAAAATCTGAATAAATCTGTTGCTAAGCACGCAGGTCGGGAATAGGATGCGCGCGGGCGCGCTACCCTGGCGCGCAATTTCTCAGCCGAGGTGAACGTATGCGCATTATGGATGTGAATCTCTTAGCGGCCTTGGTTTGCGCCATCGCCGCCATGGCCCTGGGATTCCTGTGGTATTCACCCGTGCTGTTCGCCAAGCCGTGGGTCAAAGAAATGGGTTACGACATGAACGACAAGGCAAAAATGGACGAAATGAGAAAGAGCGCGGGGCCGGCCTATGGAGCGTCTTTCATCGGAAGTCTGCTGACTGCCGGGGTACTCGGGAAAATATTGAATGCGCTAAGCCGGCATTCCGAGGTGGTGTGGCATCCAGTTGCCACCGCGCAGCCGGTGCTGTACGGGATCACTTTGGGATTCGCGGTGTGGCTGGGTTTTGTGGCCACCGTGCAACTGACGGGCGTGCTGTTCGCCGGGCAAAGCAAGAAATTGTTTGCAATCAACACCGGCTACCAGTTGGTGTGCTACCTGGTGATGGGCGCGATTTTGGCGGTGTGGAAATAGAGGCGTCAACAGAATTCGACCGTGTCGCTGAAACAGGCTGTCCATCCCTTGCGCCAAGCGTAGTGCCGGGCGCTACACTCTGTTCCGGCGCAGCTCGAAAATTAGATATACGACCACCGCGATATTGATCAGCAGGAACGCCACTTTCAGCGCCGAATCATGCTTCACGATTTCGTACACTTCGATGGGGATCAGCGAGCTAGTGGAAACGATGGTGACGTACTCGGCCCAGCGCTGACGCAGCGCCAGGCCGGTTCCTTCAATCAAAAACAATGTCGCGTACACAAACGTGCCGGCGCGCAGCTGTTTCAGTTTGTGTTCGTCCACGTTGGCGATTTTCTCGAGCAGCCGGTGAATATAATGGTTGTGCGGATCGATGCGCAGCAGATCCAGCCAATGTTCGACGTTCGCGGACAAGTTTTGGCCAAGCAAATGACGCGCGCCAAAGCCCACCGCCAACAACGCCAGTCCTTTGAATAATTTGAACGCGGCGATCAAGAGCAGTCCGCGCGAGTGCGCGTGACGCTGCGCGCCATTCTCCGGCGATCCCTGCGACTTACCCGAGCCACGAGCCTTCACCATCGTTGATTCAGTATCTCCGGAAACTTCGCGCGCCCCAAATCGGCCATCGCGAGCATCGAACATACAGGAGTCAGCCATGAGAACTAAAGTCACAAGCAGGATGGCGGCGCGTCGAAGTAATCTCACCCAGCGCGTTTGCCTCGCAGCCGCGGTGATCGCCGTCACGGCGGGTTGCGGATATTTTCAATCGGGCGGCAGCGACGCGGCGGCACAGAAAGAGCGCGACGAAAAAACGCGCGAGGAAGTGGCCAAGGCGACAGAGAACGCCAAACCGGCATTGCAGGAGGCTGGGCGCAAGATTGGCGAGGCCGCGAAGACCGCGGCCGAAGATGCGGAAGCTGCGGCGCAAGGTGTAAAAGAAGGTTGGGAGCGCAGCGGGCATTCGGCCATTGACGTAAACTCCGCCAGCGTCGGGGACTTGGAGACCCTACCGGGAGTTTCCGGCCGCGATGCGCGCAGAATCGTGGACCATCGCCCGTACAGCGAAAAACATGACATGGTCACCAAGGGCGTTCTGACGCAGCAGCAGTACGATCGGATCCGCGACATCGTGACCGCCAAGTGAGTGTTGAGTCGCGCAGTCTTGTAGCTACCGAATAAACAATCGCCACAGACTGACAGGAGCGCGCGGTTCGTAGACGGAGCCGGGCGTTCTTGCCACTTCTCCAGTATTCTCCGCGCGAGCTCACCGCCGCTGCTTTGCTGGCGGTTTGCCCCACGCTTGGATAACATTATGTGGCGGCTTGCGGGGTGAACTTTGCGGAGTGAAAGATGACAACGACGGATGCCAACGAACGAATGAATCGCACGCTGGACGTAGTGGATCCGGCAATTGCGGATTTGTTGCGCGAAGAAGCCACGCGCCAAGCAACAGGACTCGAGCTGATTCCTTCGGAAAATCTCGTCTCGGAAGCGGTTCTCGAGGCGATGGGCTCGATTTTTACGAATAAGTACGCCGAGGGCTATCCCGGAAAAAGGTATTACGGCGGTTGCGAGTACGCCGATAAAGTGGAGCAACTGGCCATCGATCGCGCGAAAGAATTATTCGGAGCGGAACACGCCAACGTCCAGGCACATTCGGGAACATCAGCGAACGTAGCTGTTTACATGGCCACGCTACAACCCGGAGACACCGTCCTCGGAATGAATCTCGCGCATGGCGGACACTTGACGCACGGACACCCACTCAATTTTTCCGGGCGTATGTACAAGTTTGTGGCCTACGGTGTGCGCAAAGAAGACGAACGCATCGATTACGACGAAATTGAAAAGTTGGCGCAGGAGCACAAGCCGAAGATGATTGTGGCGGGCGCCAGCGCCTACGCGAGAATTATCGATTTCGAACGCATCGCGAAAGCAGCGAAATCAGTCGGCGCGCTGTTTTTTGTGGACATGGCGCACATTGCGGGGTTGGTAGCTGCAGGCGTGCATCCAAGCCCCGTGCCGCATGCGGATATCGTTTCGACGACCACGCACAAGACGTTGCGCGGGCCGCGCGGCGGCTTGGTGCTGAGCAAAGGAGCCTTCGCCAAAGAAATCGACAAGCTCACCTTCCCAGGCACGCAAGGCGGTCCACTCGTCCACACTATCGCCGCCAAAGCCGTCTGCCTCAAGGAAGCGATGGAATCACCCTTCAAATCGTACCAAGAGCAGGTCGTACGCAACGCGAAAGCGTTGGCAGCAGCCCTCGCCAGGCGCGGCTTTCGCATTGTCACCGGCGGCACGGACAATCATTTGTTTCTGGTGGAGGTCCATTCGCGAGGAATTACCGGCACGGACGCGGAGAAAGCCTTGGACCGCGCAGGAATCACGGTGAACAAAAATTCCATTCCCTTCGATCCCCTGCCACCAATGAAGGGCGGCGGCATACGCCTCGGCAGTCCATCCGTCACCACGCGCGGCTTGCGCGAATCCGAGATGGACCTCGTCGGCGGATGGATCGCCGATGTCCTCAGCGCCATCGGCGACACCGCGAAAGAACAAGCGGTCCGTAAACAAGTGGCGACGCTCGCTGCAAAATTCCCCATTTATGCAGAGCGCACAACAGAACATGCGCAACACGCCGAACACGCGCGCGGCTGAGAAGTCTCGAGTGCTCAACCAAGAGCTCCGCCTTCCCATAGTGAGTCGCGCAGAGCTCTACGCTGCACGCACAGCGGTCATCGATCCGCAGGGCACCTTTACCTATAAACAATTGCTGGATGCTTCCGCACGCATTGCCGCCGGTTTGCTCGCGGGTCAGCCAGACTTGCATGAACAACGCGTCGGCTTTCTGGTCGCTCCGGGATTTTCCTGGGTAGCAACTCTTTGGGGAGTTTGGCGCGCCGGCGGAGTGGCCGTGCCTCTACCACTCAGCTCCACAAAAACAGAGTTGGAATATTTTATCCAAGATACCGGCACGGCGGCGCTCGTGTTTGACTCCGCACAGCAAGCGCTGCTTGCACCGATCGGCGCCGCGCGCGGCATTCCGGCGATTGCCTTTGACACACTCAACGCCAGTCTGCCCGCCGACCTACCTGACGTGCGCGCCGCCCGCCTCGCCATGATCCTGTACACGAGCGGCACCACCAGCCGCCCCAAGGGCGTGGTTACCACGCACGCAAACATCGCAGCGCAAATCACCACACTCGTCGAAGCCTGGAAGTGGTCGTCCGAAGATCGCATTTTGCTCTGCCTGCCGCTTCACCACGTCCACGGAATTATTAATGTTGTCTCCTGCGCGCTATGGTCGGGCGCAACCTGCCACATGCTTCCGCGCTTTGATGCCCAAACCGTTTGGGACGCCATCGCCAGCGGCGACTTGACCCTCTTCATGGCCGTCCCGACGATCTACGCCAAGTTAATCGCCGTTTGTGACGCCGCTTCGCCCGAACGCCAAGCGCAGTTCCGCGCAACTTGCGCAAAATTGCGCCTCATGGTTTCCGGTTCAGCTGCCCTTCCGGTGAGCACGCTGCAACGCTGGAAAGAGGTCAGCGGGCACACTTTGCTCGAGCGCTACGGAATGACCGAGATTGGCATGGCGCTTTCTAATTCCCTGCACGGCAAACGCGTGCCGGGCAGCGTTGGATGCCCGCTGCCGGGCGTTGAAGTTCGGCTGGTGGCAGAAGACGGTAGCGAGGTTCCAGCCGGTAACGTGGGCGAGATCGAAGTGCGCGGACCGAGCGTGTTCGCGGAATATTGGGACAAGCCCGACGCCACACGCGAGGCTTTCCGCGACGGCTGGTTTCGCACCGGAGATACCGCGATCGTCGAGCACGGCGTGTATCGCATCCTGGGCCGCACGTGCGTGGACATTCTCAAATCCGGCGGTCATAAAATATCGGCCCTCGAGATTGAAGAGACCTTGCGCGCGCACCCGGCGATCGCTGAGTGCGCCGTCGTCGGAGTGCCCGATCATGAATGGGGCGAACGGGTGGCCGCCGCGGTCGTCTTAAATGCAGGCGGCGAATTGGATCTGGACTCACTGCGTTCCTGGGCCAAAGAATTTCTCGCCGCGCACAAACTTCCCTCACGATTGCTGGTGCTCGAATCCCTGCCGCGTAACGCCATGGGCAAAGTCACGAAGCCTGCGGTCGCAGCAAAGTTTCAAGACGCCTAGCACATCTTTCATTCGCTCTCGGAACATTTCACTCATGCGCTGAACTCTGCCAACCACGCCGGAGCTCGTGACCCGTACCCCGCGGGTCTCGCCAGGCATGTTATTCTCCTGCTCGCGTCCAAAATCCTGCCTTGCTCAATAGGAGAATTATGGCGACCGATCAGCTGACGCACCGCTTTCCCGCTGTCCACACAAAACTTTCGCGGCAGCAAATTACCGGATTTTGGGGAGCATGGGCCGGCTGGACGCTGGACGGCATGGACTCGGTGATTTATGCGCTAGTGCTGAGCCCTGCGTTGACCGAGCTGTTACCGAAGTCGGGTTACAAGGCCACGCCGGGCAATATTGGATTTGCGGGATCCATTCTCTTTGCGCTGTTTTTAGTCGGATGGGGCCTCTCGCTGGTCTGGGGCCCCCTGGCCGACAGGTTTGGACGCACGCGAATTCTCGCGGCGACGATTTTCGTGTATGCGATCTTCACCGGGCTTTCAGCACTGTCGCAAACAGTTTGGCAGCTTGGTTTGTTTCGTTTGCTGGCGGGCGTTGGCATCGGCGGCGAATGGGCCCTGGCGGGGACGTACGTCGCGGAGGCTTGGCCGGAGGACCGCCGCAAGATGGGTGCTGGCTATCTGCAGACCGGGTATTACGCGGGATTTTTTCTGGCGTCGGCGTTGAACTACACGGTTGCTGCGCGTTATGGCTGGCGCGCTATGTTTTGGTGCGGGCTGACGCCGGTGGTGGTCGCGTTCATGATTTTGTTCAGCGTGAAAGAAACCGAACGCTGGCAACAGAAAGCTAAGACGGCGCGCGAGTCTTCTTCCCTGCGCAAGATTTTTTCTGCCCCCTATACGCGTCGCACCATCGTGAACACCATCTTGCTCGCCGCCGCCATCTGTGGTTTGTGGGCCGCCGCCGTGTATGCGCCCACCGCCATTATCAGTTTGGCGAAGCGCGCCGGCATGCTGCAGCCGCAAGCCGTTCGCATTTCATCTTTCGGTATGGGTTTACTCTCGCTCGGGACCATTCTCGGATGCCTGGCCGTGCCGCCGCTAGCGGAACGCTTCGGGCGAAAACGCACCCTCGCATTCTACTTTGTCGGCATGGCTGCCTGCATTTTGCTGAGTTTTGCATGGGCTTTTTATTTACCGCAAGGACTTCATCCGTTCATCACGATTCTATTTTTTCTGGGGTTTTTTGGCGGCAACTTTGCCGTATTTAGTTTGTGGCTGCCCGAACAATACGGAACTTCGGTGCGCGCCACGGCCTTCGCGTTCACCACTTCGTTCGGCCGTTTTTTTGCCGCGGGCGTCAACTTCGCGGTCGGTGCCATGGTCAGCGGCATGGGCACGCTGGGCAAGCCCGTAGCATTCACCGCAATTGCCTTTGGCCTCGGCTTACTCGTAATTCCGTTCGCACTAGAAACCCGCGGCGAGGTATTACCCGAATAGCGAATAGCGTCCTGTCGCGTCCACAACCAGTTCCTGCGGCGCCTTCAGTGGATGTCGACGTCGTGAAAGCCAAAACCCTGCAGCATCCCGGCGATGGTGCTACGGGCGTTCTCGGCCGCGGTCTTCATTATTCCATCCTGCAGCGCCGCTTGCTGCAACTGGCGCTCAGCCTCTTCGCGCACTTCGCTCTCCAGGTTGGGATCGGGCGAAGAAAATAAACCAGTGTCGCGCGAATAAACCTTGGTCTTCGCGCTGTCGATCCGTGTGCTGAATATTTCCGCTGCGGGTAAGTGGATCGATACTCTTTGTCCGCGCACCTCAACGTCGCTAGCTCGGAGCGCCGCCAAATTAATTCCGCCAACTACTTCGCCGTGCACCACCAGCAGTAACCGGTCTCCCGCCAGAAATTTGGGCAGATAAGGATTCGCGTGCTCTCCCGAAATAATTTTGTCCATCGTATAGCTTACCGTTTCCAGTCGCTGCAGTTGCTGGATCTGATGAACCACGGTGGGCTGGTCAACGCTTATCCGCGTTTCTCCGCCACGCAAGGCGCCCAACAGATGCAGTAGGCCGAGTCCCGTCGACCACCACACTACGGCCGCCAGCAAGACCACGGTGAGCGCCGCTCCGAGCAGTGTTCCGAGAAACCAGGAAAAGCGGCTGCGGGTTCGCGGCGACGAGGAAGGTGGCGATTCCATATCGAGAGGCGCGTTGTCAATGGTCATGGGTTTTACCCAACTACTTTAGTTTAGACCAGTTCTTGCAAACCTTCTCGTCTGATGGGACAACGCGTACCTGGCGCAACGCGTCGCGTGGACCTCAGCGGCGCAACGGTGAATTCCTATCTCAGCGAAGCCGCTACTTTCTTGCCATACTCGCGCGCTTTCGCCACCGCTTCTCGCTCATCCACCGTCAACACACGCCCGTCCTTTAGCAATAATTTGCCGCCCACGACAACCGTTTCGATTTCGCTCGCCTTTAGCGCGTAAACGATCTGCGAATACACATCGTACATAGGCACGGCATTGGGCCTGTCCAAGCCAATAATGACAAAATCCGCTTTCTTTCCCGGTTCGAGCGATCCGATCTCCTTCTCCATGTGCAAAGCGCGTGCGCCTTCAATCGTCGCCATCTCCAGCGCGCCTTTTGCTCCGAGCGCCCGCGGATCAACCCGATATGTTTTTTGCAATTTCGCCGCCAGGTCCATTTCTTCCATCATGTCTAAATCATTGTTACTGCCCGCTGGCCCATCCGTACCCAGGCCTACGCGCATGCCTGCCGCGCGCTGATCGACGACCGGCGCCACCCCGCTGGCCAGCATCATGTTGCTCGAGGGATTGTGCACGCAACCCACTCGCCGCTCGGCAAGAATTTTCATATCCGTGTTGTCCGTCCAGATGCAGTGCGCCGCGACCATGTCCGGGCCAAGGACCTCGATCCTCTCGAGGTATTGCACCGGCGTTGTCCCGTTTTTCTCCAGGCTATCCACAAATTCTTTGCGCATTTCCGCCAGGTGAATCAGGATCGGTACGTGATATCTGCGCGCCATTGCCGCCGCATCACGCAAGGTCTTTTCCGAGCAGGTATAAATCGAATGCGGAGCCACCGCCGCGTGAATCAAGGGATCGCCCTGCCACTTGCTGATAAATTTTTCCGTGTACGCGGCCATCTCCGCTTCGTTTTTGTTATCCGGTGCAGGAAAATCGATCCATGTTTCTCCCAGGACACCGCGCAGTCCCGCCGCTTTGGTCTCCTCCGCCACGGCGTCTTCGAAATAATACATATCCGCAAAGGTCGTGGTCCCGCCGCGAATCATTTCCGCCAACGCCAGCCGTGAGCCCCACCGCACATAATCCTCGGTGACGTTGCGCGCCTCCGCCGGAAATATAGATTTTCGCAGCCAGTCATCGAGGGTTACGTCATCCTTCAGCCCGCGCATCAGCGTCATCGGTATATGCGTATGTCCATTGATCAAACCAGGAATGACCAGCTTCCCCGAAGCATCGATCCGCGCTTTCGCCGTAACGCCCTTGGGAAATTTCTGCGCGATATCGTTACCAATCCCGACAATCTCGTCGCCGCGCACGGCGACGAAACCATTCTCCGTCACATGGCGGTCCCCATCCATCGACACGATGGTTGCCCCGGTCACCAGCAAATCGACGGTCGTCGCTCCCTTCGCGCCTTCCTGTCCATGCGCAAACGCGCAAAAAACCAGAAGCCCACTGACCAAACACAAAGCTTTGCACGATGCCCGGCTAGGTTTCATAGATCAGTTCCTCGCAAAAACTGGGCACAGAGTAGGTGACTCGAAAGCGCCAGGGTCGGTGCGCATCAGCAGATTGTCATGCAAAGCGACCCTGCATCCAACGCCAAGAATTTACATTAAACAGACAAATCCCACGTTGACATTTCCATGCGACGATGTAATTATCCCACGCGATTACCGACTGCAAAATCGCGGTAGACGAGTAGTTCAGGGTCGTTACTCCCCAACGATCCGCTGACCAGGTCAAAACTCCGGGAAGCGGCACCTTGGTGCTGTCTGCCTCGAAATACTGGAGCTGCGATGAGCCTTGTCTGCCTCGACGGATCAGTCTTCCTAAGTTTCTAAAATCTACAGTGAAGCCGACATTCAATATTCCTAAGCCCGGGAGTACTGCTCCGGCCAGTACGCAAAGGAGAAACTGCCATGCCCTCACAGAACACCCGTTTAAAGTTACCGCTCGAAACTAAATCAGCCCCGACGCCCGCCCGCTTAACACGCGCTGTGGTGCTGCTGGCCAGCCGAGTTTGTTTCTGCCTCGTAGTTCTTGCTTCCGCGCTCAGTTCGGCTGTTGCTGCTCCACAAAATGCAATCGTTATGGGTCCCGAAGACGAGTCCAAGGCCATCACCATCACCGTCTGGCTCAATCAGCACAACAAACCGGCTCTCGACGCTTTAGTGGAACAAATGTATGACGCCAACTCTCCGAACTATCATCACTTCCTCACCCTGAAAGAATATAAGGAGCAATTCGCGCCTACCGCCGAAGATGTCGCGGCGGTTCGCGCGTTCCTCTCTTCTCACAACATCGCCACCACTTCGGTTGATCTCCATAATCATTACGTCATGGCCCGGGGGACCGTCAGTGATGCGCAAATCGCGTTCAACACGCAGATCAACCGCGTCATGCTCAATGGCGTCGTCCACCGCATGAGCACCACCGAACCTGCTGTTCCTGGCGAAGTCGCCCCGCTCGTTGCCGCGGTTCAGGGACTCAGCGACCTTAAGTATCGCGCCCATGTGAAGGCTGCTCTCGACCCAGAGACTTCCGCCCCCTACGAGGGAACCCCCCTTACCTCCGTAGGCCCCGACGGTCTGTTTTTCAGCGCGGAGTGCCTTCGTCCCCCGCAACTCGTCACTTTCACGACCGCAGGCAGCTTCCCGAGCGCCACGTACTTCGGCAACCGCTACGGAGCCGACATCTCGAGTGGCGCTCCGAATCTTCCCCCGTGCGGCTACGACGCTGCTGAATTGCAACAAGCCTACGGTCTCAATACCGTCTACAACGAAGGCTTTGACGGCACCGGTCAGACCATCGTCATTGTTGACGCCTTCGGCTCGAACACCATCGTGGACGACGCCAATTTGTTCGCCGAGCTCAACGGGCTTCCCGCGCTCACACCCGCGAATTTCCAGATTTTCGCGCCGACTGGCCCGGCAACCTGCACCGCGACCAACGGTTGCATCGCCGGCAACTGGCAGTTCGAAACCACCCTCGACGTGGAATGGGCGCACGCCATGGCTCCCGGCGCCAACATCGTTTTGGTGCTCGGTGCGGACAACTCCTTCACCAACCTCGACCTAGCAAATCTTTTCGCCGTCGAAAATGGTTTTGGCAACGTACTCTCCAATAGTTTTGGCATCTCGGAGATCGCCCTGGTCGACTTTTTGCCCTCCGAACTTGTGGTTGAGAACGGCATTTCCGAAATCGCCGCAGCCTTGGGAATTTCTCAACAAATCTCGACTGGCGACTCTGGCGACAATCTGGCCTTGGACAACGCGGACTTTGGCATCAATTCCGTCTCAGTGAACGCCAATCCCGATTCTCCGTTTGTTACCGCCGTCGGCGGCACCAGCACTTTCCTCGACGCCCACCACAACATCAAATTGCAAACCGGTTGGGGCCTCAACTTTGCTCGTATTGCCAACCCCACGCCTAACCCGCCCGTCATTCCTCCTCTCTTTTTCGGATTCAACGGCGGCTCCGGAGGCGGCACCAGTGTGGTTTACGCCAAACCCAAATTCCAAAAATCATTGCACGGCAAATTCCGCCAAGTGCCGGACATCTCGATGAACGCCGACCCGCAAACCGGCGTCGAAATCATCGTCACCCCAGACAGCATTCCCGGCGATCCTACCTTCGTCGAAGTCTTCGGTGGCACCAGCCTATCCTGCCCTATGTTTTCTGGAGTTTGGGCCATTGCCAATCAGGCCTACGCTGCGCAAGGCGGGGCCTCACTCGGACAAGCTGCTCCTATCCTTTATCAGCTTTCGTCCAAAGCCATCACGGACGTAAATGTCACCCCCTTGGAATCGATCTTTAACGTAAATGGGATCGTCCTCAATCCGCCCAATCCGCCGGTATTTGAAAGCGCGCCGTACCTCGCACAACCGCTCGAGAATACGCCGCCATACGGCTTCATCTCCGCCTTGTACCAAAGCCCAGCCTCGACTCGTTGGGACGTGTTTACCTTTGGTACGGACTCCTCGCTAACCCCGGGCCCAGGTTGGGATAACGTCACCGGCCTCGGCACTCCAAACGGGGATTCCTTCATTGATGAAGTAGTTAAAGTGGCGCTACATGCTTCACATTAAGTAATACAGTAATTCCTGGCTCTTTCAGAAAATGGGCCGCCGCAAGGCGGCCCATTTTTTTTGACTCTTAGATTTCTCTAAGACGCGCTACAGCGCGCGCATTCGCGACGTCAAGCCTTTCCGGTATAACGATTTTCCCGCCGTCCGTATAATTTGCACTCTGTCTCTCCCTTCTCTGCGTGAATCGTTTCCCGCAACTTGCTGAATAGCCAATTTAATGCTTTTGCGAACCCCTTTGGCACACCAGATGCATCTTAGCTTCCGGGTGACACATTCACCTCCAGGAAGGCTGTATGAAGAAACTCAAATCACTAGATCCTCAGCACTGGATGGCGCTATCAGCTCTGTCCACTTGTTTCTTGATTGGTTCGACCGCCTCAGCCTATCCTCTCCCTGCCCAGGATAACCGCGCAGCACAAGACGACCGTGACCGCGTCGGTGACCGCGATCAAGGTATTGCGGGTTTTAATCGCTTCCTTGACGAGCACCGTGATGTCGGTGATCGCGTTCGCTCAGACGCTTGGCTTCTCACCAACCAGGATTATCTGAAGGATCATCCGGCGCTGCGGGACTATCTGCAGGACCATCCCGAAGTTCGCAACCAAATTCAACAAAATCCGGATATTTTTATAAAACAAGTAAATGCTTACAACTTCCGGCAGGAAGATAAGGTCGCCGATCGCCACGTAGGCCGGGAGATCGACAGTTTTAACGACTTCATGGCTGGCCACCGGGATGTCAGCGACCAAGTTCGCAAAGATCCTTGGCTGTTGACCAACCAGAACTATCTGAACGATCATCCCGCGCTGCGCGATTACCTACGGGATCATCCCCAAGTCCAAACCGAAATTCAGGAGAATCCTGACATCTTCATCCGGCAAGCCAACGCTGCCAACACCAACGCCGCTAACACCAACACTAGCCGCAACGATAACGACAATCGCAATCGCAGCGACGCGGATCGCAACCGCGATGCCGACAATCGCAGCGATGCCGACCGCAACCGTGACGCCGACAATCGCAGCGATGCAGATCGCAATCGTGACGCGGACAGCCGTGATCGGGACGCGAATCGGGACCGCGATGCCAACAATCGCGGCGACGCGGATCGTAATCGGGACGCGGACAATCGCAATGACGCCGATCGCAACCGGGACAACGACCGCGTCGCCAACAATGGCGACCGTCGCAATGACTTACGCGATCGCGACGACCGTGATGACCGTGGCGGCGACCGCCGCGAAGTCGCGCAGTTCGATCAGTTCCTCGACAGCCATCGCGAAATCGCCGAGCAAGTTCGCAAGAATCCTTCGCTCGTAAACAACCCGCAATTCGTTAAATCTCACCCGGCGCTTCAGACCTATTTGCAGCAGCATCCGGCGGTCAGCGGTGAGATCAAAGAAAATCCCAATACCTTCATGCACCAGGAAGCCAGCTACGATCGGCGTGAAAACGGCCAGACAGGCACGGGCCGCGACCACGAAGCCAACTATCGCCAGTTCGGCGAATTCCTCGGTGGTCATTCCGACATCTCCAAACAGCTCTCCAAGGATCCTTCCTTGGCCAAGAATGACGAATACCTGTCCAATCATCCTGAGCTGCGCGACTATCTCAAACAGCACCCGGACGTGAGCAAGGACTTGTCAGAGAATCCGCAGTCCTTCGTAGCCTCGTCACAGCAACATGTCGGCACGCCGGCAACCAGTACCACTACAACCAGCAAAACGACGGTGAAGACGCCGACCACTCCTAACCAGTAAGTGCATTCGCCAGGTGGATTGGTGACCTTCATCGGGCCGCCAATCCACTGGCATTTTAATTATCCCGCCGCGCACGGCTTTCGCTCTGTCCCAGCCGCCAGCTCGGCTCCGATTCCAACCCGGCTCCCATGTTGGATCCAGAGTTCCCCTAAGGAGGGATCATGAACATTAAGACTCCACTCGTTGTAGCGCTTGTGCTCGTCGCCGCCGTTCCCGCTGCTGCTGGCGGCAAGAAAAAGAGCCAGCCGGAACGCGCCATGCTGGAAAAAATGGAAGCCGTTCCTTGTGGCGCGAGAGAAAAGGGTATTACCGGGATCGGCGCTGTGTGGGCGTCCGCCGGCATCACGCACGTGAACACCGACGAAAAACTTTGCCCGCAGTACATGGTCCTGTCCGATGAAATGGAGTATCACATCCGCCCGACGGACAAGAAGCATCCCGTAGTTTTGCCCGTGGGTCACGAAATTGAATTCAAAATCAAAAAGGATCGCATGTACCTGAAAGTCGCGGACGGCGATCAGAAAACCATGACCTACATGGTCGTGTCCATGAAGCCCACAAATACCGATCAACCCTCCGCCCAGAACACTTCGGGCAACGGCAGCTCAGACAAGCCCTAATGCTTTAGCCCGTTGATCTGAATTATCTTTTATTTATTTCCGCCGGCATATCCTTCTTTATGTATGCCGGCATTTTTCTGTCAGTTTCCTCGGCTGACAATTCCCTGACAAAAATTTGACAAAATCCAGATAATCGTAAGCGCCGGTCCTCCCGTGTATGAGAACCTGAAAATTTAGGTCGATTTAGATTTGTATATCATTGAAAAGATAAAATTTAAGTTTGGCGGCCTGCGTGCCACTCGGTTTTTGGGCCCTGTCTCGGACCCAATTATGAGGGGAGCTGCAAATGAACCGCGCTATTTCAATTTTTTCTGTTTTGATTCTCTTCCTCGCCGCCAGCACCGCTGCCCAAGTAAACACTGGTTCCATCTCTGGCACGGTAACGGACACCTCCGGTTCGGCTGTGATCGGCGCCACCATCACCGCCACCAGCAACGCGACCTCCGAGCAGCACACCACGCAAAGCGGGGACATCGGCCAATTTACTTTGCAGGGTCTCAATCCCGGAGTCTATAAAGTCACGGTCTCTAGTTCCGGTTTCAATACTTTTTCGACGACCGTCGAGATCGTCGTCGGCACTGCCAGCACGGTGAACGCGAAACTGGAGGTGGGCTCGAGCACGACCACTGTCGAAGTCACCGCTTCCTACGGCACCGAAGTCAACACCCAGACGCAAGAGCTATCCCAGTTAGTCGACACTGCCCAATTGGCTGCTCTTCCCAGCCTAAATCGTAATCCCTACGACTTTGTCGTCCTTTCTGGAAATGTCAGTAACGGTGACAACACCAACGCCAGTATGGCCAGCTCACAATCGCTCTCTGCTCGCGGCGTCGGCTACGCCATCAACGGCCAGCGCGAAGCTGGAACCGAGATCCTTCTCGACGGCGTCGAGAACACCGCTATCTTCGGCGTCAACGTTGGTCAGACCGTTCCTACCGACGCCATCCAGGAGTTCAGCATCATCACCAATAATTTCGGGGCGGAGTTCGGTCGCGCTTCCGGTGGCGTCGTTAACGTCGACTCCAAGTCTGGCACCAACAACATTCACGGTTCGCTTTTCGAATTCAATCGCGTCTCTGCACTCACCGCCAACACCTATGCCAACGACGCCCGCAACGCCATCGCCGATGCCATCGTGGCACCCAAAGGCATTTACGCTCGCAACGATTTTGGCTACAACATCGGCGGACCCATCATCAAAAACAAACTCTTCGCGTCCTTCTCCGAAGAATTTGTCCGCGTCCGCAGCGCCTCCTCTCAGGTCGCAGACGTTTTTGATCCCGCCTTCATCGCTCTTCTTCCGGCTAACGATCAAGCCTACTTCTCAAAGTTCGGCACCGGCGTGCTTCCCGGTTCCGGCACCATCACCGCTGCACAGTTACAGTCTGCGGGCGGTTGGGGAACCACCACGACTGGTTCCGGTTCATCGGCCGTCACCACGAACAATCCCATACCCCTCTTAAACGGCATCACTCCCATCCCCGGATCCACTCCCGTCTTGGACACCGTCAATTTCAGCGCACCATTTAACTCGGGGGGCGGTGTTCCGCAAAATACCTATGATCTCTTGGGTCGTGTGGACTTCAACATGAGCACCAATACGCAGATGTTTTTCCGTTTCGCACGCTACAGCGAAAATGATTTTGCGGGTAGCACCACGTACTCGCCTTACCCGCAGTACAACGTTGGCCAAACCAACTTCGCCAACAGCGGCCTTTTCTCTATCAATCACGCCATCCGAAGCGATTTGCTGAGCAATAGCAAGGTCAGCTTCACGCGTTTTAACGTCGCCAACAGCTTTAACACTTCGCTTACCAACACTCCGAATCTCTATCTGCAAAACGGCAATGCCCCCCAATCCACCGACCCCGTGACCGGCAACCTCATCCAGTTGCCTGGCTTGGAAAATGCAACTGACGGCACCGGCGGTCTGCCCTTTGGCGGACCACAAAACACCCTGCAGTTAGGAGAGGACCTAGCTTGGACCAAAGGTCGGCACACCATGCGATTCGGCGGCGAGTTCACCTACATCCAGCTGAACGTCGCCTATGGGGCTTATCAACAGGCGGTCGAAGCTCTCGGCTCTAGCCTTCCAAACTCGCTCCTCAGCCTGGTCAACGCCGGTGGTAACACCGTCGGCGGCGCGTTTGCCTCACCCCTAGTCGAGTTCGATGCTCGTGTTGCCGGAGGAGTCTTGCCCTGCGTCGATGATATGTTCGGCAATCCTGTCGTCACTGCGGCTTGCACGGTCACTCCGCCGCTCCCTCAAGCCTCTCCCGCGCGCAGCTACCGCTACAAAGATTGGGCCCTCTATGCGCAAGACAGTTTTAAGATCAATCGTCGGCTCACCATAAACTACGGTCTGCGCTATGAGCACTACGGCGTCCAGCACAACGATATTCAAACCCTGGATTCCAATTTTTATCAGGGCAAGTGCGCTTTCCCTTGCAACATCGCTACCGGTCAGGTCGCGATCGCCCCTCAGAGCTATGTTGGCCAGTCTTGGGCTCCTCGGTGGGGTACACCTGCCCCTCGCGTTGGTTTTGCCTACGATGTCTTCGGCACTGGCAAGACCTCCCTTCGCGGCGGCTTCGGCATCAGCTATGAGCGAAACTTCGGAAACGTGACCTACAACGAAAGCTTCAATCCGCCAGCGAGCGCCGTGGTCCAGGTCAATTGTGCGGCAAACGGCATGGGCCTTGTTTCAGGCTGTCCGAACGTCGTAACCAACAACGACCTCGGTCCCCTGGGCGTCGCAGGCGCTGCTTCGGCCCCGCTTCCCCCAGTCGAATTGCGCGATAACCAAAACAACATCAACGTTGCCCAGACTCAGTTCTGGAGTATGGCCATTGAGCATCAACTGGCGCCCAATACCCTGCTCGCCGTTTCCTACAGTGGGGCTCACGGCGTGCATTTGTATGACCTTGCCAACCTCAATGGAGTTGGGTCCGCCCAGGCGTATGCTGGGCAGTCATTGGTCACCACACTAGCGAGTGACACTACGGCGCAGCAGTGCCCCTTCCCGATTCCCGCCGAACCGGGTGTCAACGGCTGCTTCACTCGCCTCAACCCACAGTATTCCAATATCAACGTCCGCGGCAGCAACGGCGTCAGCACCTACAATGGCTTAAACGTCAAACTGCAAACCACCGACTTCCGCCACACCGGCCTCACGCTCGTCGCCAACTACACTTACTCCCATGCGCTCGACGATCTCAGCGATACTTTTTCTGGCAGCACCATCCAAGCCTCGCTCGGCTACACCAATCCGCTCCATCCCCAACTCGACTACGGCAACTCGGATTTTGACATCCGTCATCGCTTAGTTCTGTCTCCCATCTGGCAGACACCTTGGTTCAAGAATGGCCGCGGTTTTCTGGCCCAGGCTCTCGGCGGATGGGAACTCTCCGGCATCTACACCGCCCGCACCGGCACGCCGTTTTCCATCTACGACTTCAACGACGTGCTCATTGGCTACACCGTTCCGCGCTTGACTCCGGCCAGCCCCATCACCCAGTACCACACGGGAACGCCGGTTCAAGCTACCACCGTGAATGCCGCGGGTATGACCGTTCCCGTTGCCAACCAATACACGGCCTTGACCTTTCCGGCCTCTGGCGTTACCGGCCCACTCAATCCAGCGCTCGGCATCTCCGATTTCGGTCCCTTCCCCGCCAACATGACCGCCCGCAACGCTTTCCGCGGTCCTGGCGCTTGGAACCTCGACACCGCTGCCCAGAAAAACTTCAAACTGACCGAGCGTTTCGGCCTGCAATTCCGCGCCGAAGGTTTCGACGTTCTCAACCATCACAACTTCTATGTACTCGCCTCCGGTAACTACCTCCAATTCAGCCCCTACGGCTCCGTTACCTTGGAAAAAGGCGGCCTCGGCACCGCCGCCACCGGCGGCAACAACGACGAGCGCAGGTTCATGCAATTCTCCCTGCGCCTAACCTTCTAACCAGGACGGCCACCCGATCGGCCGTAACCTCGTCTCGGCCCCAGCCTTCAGTCCAAGCCTTGGCGTTCGCCATCGAACGCCAAGGCTTTTTCTTTTTTCCACACGCCTCGAAATCCAACAACTGTCATCGCAGGCAAACTCAGCAGGCTTGAGCACGAGATGCGAGGTCCCATATCCTTCTCGCCAACCGTAAACAAATCGAAATGACTACGACCGTGTGTAGGAAAAAGTTGTCGAGGATGAACGAAACAGCTTTCGAACTGGGTGAGGTATTTTCAGCGGTCCAACGCAGGGGCATCAAACCGTATGTTTTGCGCGATCAACATCATGCTGGATTCGGACCCGGCACCGTCGAAAAGCATGGCGAGTTGTGGGAGAAGGCAGGCGGGGCAGAGATTGGAAAGCTGAAGCTGATGAAAATGAATGAAATTCATCCGGGAGCGACAGCTCTTTTGTCGCTGGGGGCCGCCTCACTTCTTTAATTTGGCGGCGGCCAAATGGAGAAGTTGTAAATGCTCCTCGCACTCGGCGACTTGGTCGTCAAGTTCCTTAATTTCTTGTCCGGCTCGGATGTTGGTCGGGTTCGCTTGATACTGCTTGAAAAGGTACTCGCGTTTCGCCATCAGCCCTTTGCGTTTCTCAGTCCAATCGACTCCGCTCTGCATTCGATTCACCTGCATTGAGTATCGCCTCCTCTCCGTCGAAAGGGTGACGGATACCCGGGTGTACAGCGTCTTAGACACACAGGAGCGTCGGGGCTCCACGCCAAGTACGGACCGACCGGGACAGGCTTTTTAGCGGTTCTCGGCAGGCCGTTGGGAACGCAATATCACAAAGGCAAGAGCCCCGACGACGAGCGCTGCTTCAATCCAATACGAAGACGGACTTCCTTTGAACAAAACCGCTGTGGCGATGATTGCAAATGCCCACATCAGTGACCACACCACGCTAGATGTCTCGCGGCGCTTGGTTTGAGGATTCATACTCAGGACTGTAGCACTTTATTGCGGCGCGTGCGGTTAACCAGCAAATTGCGACGCACGCAATGTGCTTGCTGTGCACGGCGCCGAACCCTTCGCGGGGACGGGCAATCCCGCACTTCCCTTCCACTTCCGCTAGAATGGTTCCTGCATTTTCCGGAGCTTATCTGCGCCAGACATCCTGCGTCCTTTATCTTGCCGTCGATTCCCTCGTTCCCGTTCGCGGCAAAGGTCTCCCCGGCTTTGACGAGTTCAGCGCCAGCCTCGACCATTCCGCCGTCCCCGCCGTTTGGGTCACCAGCCGCACCCGCCTGCAGATGGACGATCCCCGCCGCAAAATGGGCCATACTCATCCCTTTATCGGTGAAGGCGGCTGCGCCGTTTTTCTTCCCGAAGATTATTTTCATCTCCGCCCGGAAAAAACCCTTCGCCTCGGCCGTTTCACCAGCATGCCCGTGGCGCAGCCGCAACCCGCCGCTCAGGAAGCTCTGGCCAGCCTCGCCGAAGATACGGGCGTCGAAGCCGTTCCTCTCCGCAGCCTCTCTCCGCGCGAGCTCGTGCAGAATTCCGGTCTTCCCGCGCGCGACGCTGAAATGGCCCGCCAGCGCGACTTCGATGAGCTTTTCTTTTTCGCAGGCGCCAGCGAGGAAGACATTCAACGCTTCGTTGCCGAAGCCACACTCCGCAAACTCGCGCTACGCCAGCACGGCGTGCTCTGGTCTCTCGCCGTGGGCGCTAGCGTGCAAAAATGCATTCGCGATCTCACCAAACTGTATGACCGCGCCCTCCGCTATCACGCTATCGTTCTCGGTGTCGCCACCGCCAGCGAAGCCGCCGAACTCTTTCCGATCTGCGAACGCAACATCCTCCTCGGCAACCGCCAACCGGACCTCACTCCCGGCCAGGGTGACGTCGTCCCCAAAGATCCCAACCTCGGCAAATACAGCCTCAACATCCCTCTCAGCGCTCCAGAAACCTGGGAGCAACTCCTTGAAACCGTCGGCTCCCGCAGTTACAAATAGAGCTAAGAATCACGGCACAAATCCCGCCCGTGCGCACGGTCCCAAGCCGCCATCAGCCGTGCTGTCAGCGCTGGTCTTTGCGGATCCTGCCCGGCTATGGAAGATTTTGAATATTTTTCTCCACCGTCGACTTTTTTCGGCCGCGGCCACCTGCTCTCGAGTACAGCTCGGAACCACTGGCCTTATTTTTCCTCGGAAAATTTCACGCAATATGTTTCAATATGGCTACAGGTTCTGGCAATTGCGAGGGAGTCTTTCTATGAAATATTTTGCAAAATTCTTGCTGCTGGTCGTTGCCTTGATTTGTCTCGGGTCTTTTTCGCCGCGTGCGGCATCCGCGCATGCCAACCCGTTGCCCGCCGCCAGCTCTGCTGCGGAGCGTCATAATCCCGCTTCTGCGCACGACCGCCGCACGCATCGCAGCAGTCACCGCCGCCACCGTCATCACCGCACACACAGCTAATCGTCTTCCGCCGTCCCCGAAGGGTCTGCGATTGAATCGATGATTACGCTTTTCGGTAATTTTTGTCCGCGGGAATTCGCGCTAGCGAAGCGTTCTCTCTGGAGTCGTTCCTGTAAAATTATTTTGCGAATGGAATTTACTTGATGAACAGCGTTTCGCGCAGCTGATCCCGGCCGACAAAGGATTTGCTGGTGCGGTAACGCGCAAACAAATCCTGGATTTCGCGGTTTTGGTAGACTTTCTGCGCCGGGCAAATCACCGCCGAAGAAATTACCTGCAACGTACTCGAATCCGCCACGCGATAACGCTGAAAACCTTCGGGTTTCTTGCTGTGGAACATGGCGAGAACCACGCCGCCTGGCCGCAGCAGTTCGGTGATCCAGGCGACCGCCATTTTGGCTGCGGCAGGCTCCAGATAATCGAGTAAATCCCACAACAGCACGGCGTCGAACGAAGATTTTGGATATTGCAAGTTAGCGGCAAGAAAACGCTCGGCGCGACCGGTGGAAGTCATGTCAATGGTGTCGCGCACGCCTTCCACATCGCGCAAACGCGCTTCTTCTTCCAGCAAAAATTCTTTCCAGCCGCGAAGAATGTCTTCGGAAGTAACGCGAAAACCTCGCTCGATAAAAAAACTCAGCGTGGTCTGCCACGCCGGGCCAAGATCCAGCATGGTGCCGCGGCCGAGTCCATCGAGATTCCACAGAAATTCTTTCAAGCCGTTGGATACACGCGAAGACTCGTGCATCTGCGGAGCGCGCGGGGAACCCACTGCCGCGACAATGCCATTGTTACCGCTCCCATTGTGCGACTTGCCACTATTGGCCGGAACATGATTCGCGGTGGAGCGCGAAGCGACCGCGCCCGTGCCGATACCGAGTTTATGGAGAAAGCTCATCGCTTAATCCGCCGCCGAACCAGTACTGAACGAAGCCTTGGCAGCCGCTGCGCGCGTGTCGGTATTTTTCGCCGGCGCTTTGCCCGCTTCCACTTTTCCGCGCAGCACCGCGCCTTCTTCAATTGCCAGACGTTCGGTGCGAACTTCTCCGGAAACCACACCGGTGCTCGAGAGCTGGATTTTGTCGTGGCCGACGATATTGCCGTCGACGCGTCCGCGAACGTGCACTTCCCGCGCGTCTACGTCCGCTTTTACAGTTCCATTCGGACCAATGGTTAAGCTACCGTTGGAAAGGGTGAGCTTGCCTTCAACTTGCCCGTCGACGTAGAGATCTTCGCTGCCGGTGACTTCGCCCTTGATTCTAATTCCCTGACTGATGCTGGCGCCGGAACGCGTCTGAGGCGCAAGCGGTGCGCTGGTCACGGGAACAACATTGGGCTTGGGGGTGGTGGCAACCGGCGTGGCGACAGCAACGCCCGGAACCGCCACAGCGTCCGCCGAGCCTTGCGGCTTCGAATCTTCTTTTCTCCACATAAAAACACCTCGATGAAGGGTTTGTTTGTTTTTTCGAAGTCGCGCGCAGCTGGGCGGAAGCTGCGACCTAGAATGACGAAGATAGTACAGGACTTAGCGGGAGTAAAGGGGAATGGGGAGTGGCAAATGTAGGGTGTTTCCAAAACTGCTATACCGCTAATTGTGGTTTTAGTCCGGCAGGTCCCACAAGCGATTGCGATATGGTCCTGGCGTCGCGGGATCCGCGGAGCTCCCAAATAGCCACCGCCATGCCGGCCACCTCGCGAGTTAACTCTTTCCAGGATTTACGCTTCCGCCACCATTGTTGAGGATCGAAGTCGCCGTCGCGGGCGCTGGCAACATGGATGACGATATCCTGTGGAAAAACTTTTTTGAAAATATACCTGGCTCGCCTCGTGTGATAGTTGGAAGTGACGACAATAATGGTGCGCCAATTTTTTTGCTGGACGAGCGGCACGAGCGATTCGGCTTCTTCTCGCGTGTTATCGGCGTCTTGCGGGAATACAACTATTTTTTCTTTAGGAACACCGCGCTCGAGCAAATCATGTTGCATCAATTCCGCAATGCCCGCGTAGGGACGCAATCTTCTGCCGCTGGCAACCACGATAGGAGCCTGGCCTTCGCGCATTAATTCTGCGGCACGGGTAACGCGATCGGCGTAAAAATTGTCGTCGCTTAAGACGATGATAACGTCGGCGTGATCCACAGGTTCGTCGACAATCCAGGACTCGGCGGCCAAGCGCAAGAGCGGGACGCGCGCCAGATACAGCGCACCGCAGAGCAACACGAGAAAGAGCAAACCGATCAGGGTGCTGATAATTCCACCTTTTTGCGGATGGCGAAAAATCTTCCTGGACGGTGAGGTCATGAATTCGGATCGAGGGAACGCAACTTTTCCGCAGCGTCTTCCGGGAGCACGGCGTTAAAATAAACTTCCTTAATGCTGTAAGACTTGCTGCGCGTTTCGACGATGGGCAAGATTTCAATGTGCCAGTGGTAATCGTCGGCGAGAGTCTTCCAATATCCCGCAAGTTCGCCTTTTTTGCTACGAGTGTTGGGCGAGGTGTGCACCACCATGTGGAAAGCGGGGGCGACTTTTTCGAGACGGCGCAGAACGCGCCCGAGCAACGCGGCGAGATGGCGGCGATTGGAACCGGCGCGGGGTTGCTCGAAAAGATGATTGTGGCGGCGGTGCATGAGCCAAGTTTCGAACGGGACACGCGAAGCGTAGGGGCATAAGGCGTAATAATCACCCTGCACGTCGACGATGCGCTTACCTAGCTTTTCCTCCTGGCGGACCATGTCGCAAAAAATACAACGCTCTTTGTCTTTGTACCACTCGTGGGAAGCAGAAAGCTCATATTTCAAGCGGCGCGGAACAAAGATGGTGGCGGTAATCTGCGAGTGGGCATGAGACCATTCTTCGCCGGCGAGCGCACCTTGGTTCTTGAAGATACTGACGTACTTGAAGCGCGGATCTTTTTTTAGATCGGTGATGCGCGCGGCCCACACGGAGAGAACACGATCGACTTCGTCATCACTGAATTGCGACATAGGCTTATCGTGTTGGCGGGTTTCGATGACCACCTCGTGGGCGCCGATCGCGCCCATTTTGTCGTACATCCCTTCGGCGAAGCGGCCGGGTTCGCCTTCGATGCGATACAAGGGATCGGGATGCGCGATCACGCGGACCTGCCAGGTGCCTTCAGCGGGGTAGGAAAGAATGGCGGGTAGCTTGTCGACGGCTTCCGCATCCAGCGGGCATTCGGCCGGCTCGACGAGCAGTTCGCGCTGACCCAGTGCGATCCAACTTTCCGTGATGGGATCTTTGCGAAGTTGCATTCAATCGTTTTCCAGACGCACGATTCCTTGGCGCCGAAATTGTCGTAGAAATATTTTGTGTCGATCGTTCGTGCAGTAAGTTTCTTGCGGTAGTGGCGGAATGTCAAGCTGGGACCGAGTTGCTAGGAAAGTGCATCGCGCTTGAGGCGAAATTTCCCTTCTTGGGCTAGGTTCGGCCGCGCCGCGAATGCTACTCTCTCATTCCAATGAATGCCGAAATTGAATTCATGCGAGAAGCGCTGGAAGAAGCGCGGGCGGCCGCGGCGGCGGACGAGGTGCCGATCGGGGCGGTGATTGTGTATAACGGCGAGATCATTGCGCGCGGAGCGAATAGGACGATTCGCGATTGCGATCCGACCGCGCATGCAGAGATTGTGGCTTTGCGAGAGGCGGCGAAGCGCTTGGGAAATTACCGGCTCGCGGAGACGACGCTCTACGTAACGCTGGAGCCGTGCATCATGTGTGCGGGAGCGATGGTGCAGGCGCGGATTGGGCGATTGGTTTTTGGGGCGGATGATGCGAAGGGCGGGGCGGCGCGTACGTGCTTTACGGCGTTGACACACGCGGCGCTGAACCACCAGGTGCCGTTTGTGGGCGGAGTGCTAGGGGAAGAGTCGGTGAAGTTATTGCAAGGCTTTTTTGCGCCGCGACGGTAACAAGTATCGTGGTCAAATATCAAGCGCCGAACCCTGCACTTTGAGGTTCGTGTTATCGCCGGTTCTGCTCCGGCAGTTCGAGCGCTGACCAAACGAGCGAATCGGCGGCCTTCCGAAGGTCTTCGCGGTCTTTCTCGTTGCCAGCAATCTGTCTCTTCAGCATCGCCCTCTGTTAGAGGAACATCACAGAACGATGCGGATACGAACAAGTGTGCTCTGTCAGAATTGCTGATGAATGATGGGCTCTGTTACGATGAAAGAAGAAACGACCGCGGAGAGGTGGCTGAGCGGTTGAAAGCACTCGCCTCGAAAGCGAGCGTGCGGGAAACCGTACCGTGGGTTCAAATCCCACCCTCTCCGCCATTTTGATCGCGCGCGTTTTCAATCCCATACGAAATCTCGTTTTTTACGTCATCGCATGGCTCAAAACCGATGGCCGCGGTTACCAGACCAAAGCTAATTGGCTTCTACGACAAGCCATGACTCATCTCACTGAAGGAACGAGAACGGCGAGCGGTAAGAGACGTTCCAGACAGCCTAGCAAGGGCAAGTAAGGGATGGTTCCCAATCAAGCTGACATGACAATTTCGTTTCGGCGCACATATGGGAAAGCAGCACCTCCTGAGAAGGTCACCCAGGAGGCCTTTGAGGGAAATGATAGCCATTTGCGCCGGCTGCTGCGCATCAAACCCGGCGAACGACCGGATGTGCAGGACCTTCGGGAATACCTGCAAGATCTGCGCCACACCGCCATCCAAAGCTCGCTTCTCGCATACCTGCTTCCTTTCTGCCTGGAACTATGGTGTGAGAATCTACGCGGCACTAGCGACAAGTACGGTGGATTTGAGAGCATCTTTATCCAGTTTTGGCTGACCGCGCGATCTTCGACAAGCATTTGACTTCCAAGCAGAACGCAGCGGTTTCAGAGTTCATGCGGCAAACAATTCTCGACGAAATCGACGATCAAAGCGGGCTCGCGTTTCAAGGTTCAAAGGCACGACCGTACCGCTGGATTGGGGCCCTAACAACTTACGGAGTGCTATTGCCTGACGTTGATCGCGTCTGGCGCGCATGGTGGTCACTGGACACGGTTGGACGCGCGATTGCCGCGGCGCAGTACATCTCGTGCCTGATGTACCCAGAAAATGAGAATTTAGTGTTCGCTCCGTGGACTCCCAACGGCGGAGGCGGTCCGCCATGTTTGTGGGAATTCGAGGGGCACTTGTACACGCACCGTTGGTTGGAATCGAACGTCACCTTCTTAAAGGATGCACTTAACGTGCCTGCAGTGACCGGGACGCTGAGCCGCGCTGTTGACTGCCTAGTTGATCATTCAGAACATGAACTGGCTGCGCGCATACGAGAGGACCTGCCTTTGCTCACCGATACGCTGCAAGCCCGCTGCGCTGAGCTTCCGCGATTGCTTGAAGTTACTCAAGAACCAGGTAGGCCGCGTGCGTGGTCATAATACTGCTTCGCATTCGTGAGCCTTCTGGTTTGGTGCCTTTGGTGTCTGTTTGAGCTTCGAAATTAGTGCTAATCATGCGGAAGGGTAGAAACAGTTGCAACAGGCGAGATCATAGAAATCGCCAATATCGATGCGGTTTTCGCGCATATTGCTGAAAGCATAACAGGATAGTTCCAGATCTTGATTGAGTATGCCACCCTCTCCGCCATTTTAATCACGTTTTCAATCCCACGAAATGGCAGTTTCGCGCATCAGGCGCGAATCAGGTTCGATCCCCGCGCGGTTTTCCCGGACGGCGTAGCGCGCGTCAGTCAATTCGAGGATCTGGCTTGCAAGGCACAGGATCATCGCTGGGCGGCTTAATCGCGCTTTTCTAGGTCAGTTGGAAATTCCCATTTGGGTTAGGAAGTAGGCGTAGTTGAAGGCGGTGTCTTTGAGGCGGTCGTAGCGACCGGAGGCGCCGCCGTGTCCAGCGGGGCTCATGTTGACTTTGAAGATTAGGGTGTTGTGGTCGACGCGGAGAGCGCGCATTTTAGCTACGTATTTGGCGGGCTCCCAGTACATGACCTGGCTGTCGTTGAACGACGTGCGGACGAGCATGTTGGGATAGGCTTTGGCGGCGACGTTGTCGTAGGGAGAGTAGGAGAGCATGTAGTCGAAGGCGGGCTGCTGCTTCGGATTACCCCACTCCTCAAATTCGCCTACGGTGAGCGGGAGTGTTTCATCGAGCATGGTGTTCATGACGTCGACGAAAGGGACGCCGACTAGCGCAGCGTGAAATAAATCTGGGCGCATGTTGAGAACCGCTCCCATCAGCAAGCCGCCGGCGCTGGCGCCTTCAATGACCAAGCGATCTCTTGAGCCGTAGCCTTGCGCGACAAGGTATTCGGCGGAAGCGATGAAATCGGTGAAGGTGTTTTTCTTGTGCATCATGCGCCCGTCGTCGTGCCAGGCTTTGCCCATTTCTCCGCCGCCGCGAATGTGCGCGACGGCTACGACTACGCCGCGATCGACGAGGCTAAAGAGATCGGAGTCGAAACCGATGTCGTAGGAAATTCCATACGAGCCGTACCCCGTGAGATAGAGCGGGCCGTGGCCATCGAGTTTGGCGCCTTTCAGATGCACAACAGAGATGGGAATTTTGACGCCGTCGCTGGCGGTGGCGTAAATCTGCTCAACCTGATAGCGGGTGCGATCGTAGCCGCCGGGAACTTCACGCTGTTTTAGCAGTGCAGAAGTGTTGGCAGCCACGTCGTAATCGTAAATGGATTGCGGAGTGATGAAGGATTGATAGCCGTAGCGGAATTTGCTGGTCTCGTATTCCTTGTTAATTTGGGAGTAGGCAACGTAGGCGGGCTCGGGAAACGCGATGCGCTGCGATTTTCCGGTGGCTAGATCAGCAACACGAAGCTGCGGCAAACCATTTTCGCGTTCGGACAGGACGTAATAGTTTTTGAAGAAGTCGATATCGTCGAGCATAACGTCGCTGCGCTGCGGAATGACTTCCTGCCAATTCTGGCTGCGCGGATCGGCGACAGGGGCTTTGACGAGGCGGAAGTTGCGGCCGGTATCGTTGACGCGGATATAGAAAAAGTCTCCGTTGTGGTCGGGATAATATTCGACGTCCTGCCTGCGTGGCTCGAGAATTTTCCAATCGGCGAGCGGCTGATCGGCGGGAATGTAGCGGGCTTCGCTGGTGGTGTGGCTGCCGGAGATTAAAAAGATAAAAGCTTTGCTGCGGGTTTTGCCGGAGAAAACATCGAAGCGCTCGTCTTTTTCTTCGTAGACCAGGGTGTCGGGAGCGGCGGAGCCAACGGTGTGGCGATAGAAACGGTACTGGCGCTTGGAGACTTCGTCTTCGATGGTGTAGAAAAGCGTTTTGTTGTCGTTGGCCCAAACGACGGAGCCAACGCGCTCGGCGTGGTCGGCGAGAACCTTGCCGGTGCGCAAATCTTTTACGGCAAGGGTGTACTGGCGGAAGCCGGTGTTGTCCGTGGTGTAGGCGAGAAGATTTCCGTCGTCGCTGACAACGTAATTGCCGAGGGACATAAAGGCTTGACCCTTAGCGAGGGCGTTGATGTCGACGACTATTTCTTCCGGCGCGTCAAGACTGCCTTTTTTGCGGCAGCGGATTTGATACTGTTTGCCCGCTTCGGTGCGCGAATAATAAAAGTAATCGCCTTCTTTGTACGGAACGTCGACGTCGGTTTCCTTGATGCGACTCAACATTTCGGCGTAAAGCTTTTTTTGCAGCGGTTCCGTGGGCTTCATGACCGCGTTGGTGTAGGCGTTTTCTGCTTCGAGGTAGGCGCTGACTTCGGGATTTTTCTTGTCGCGGAGCCAGTAGTAGTTGTCGACGAGTTTTGTGCCGTTGATTTCGGTGGTCTTGGGAACTTTTTTGGCGACAGGTGGGGTTGGGACGGAAGCAGTGTTGTTGTCGCCGTCGGCGGAGGACAGTGTAACGACGGAAAATAGAAATGCCAGGACGAGAACGAACTGGCGCAGAAAACGCTGAGTCATGAGGATTCCCTTCTCTGATGGTGATGTCAGGGCATTCTACAACAACTCGCGGGTGGGAAATAAGAAGACCGGGTTGCAGGCCCGGCCTCTTCATGTTGATTCGGCGCCATTGCGCGCGTGGCTAGCGCTTCCGAATCTCTAACAACAGCGGCTTGGCCACGGCGCTGACCGCGGGATCGTAGTATTCGTAGACGCGCGATCTGAACGTGCGTGCGCGGATGGGATATTTGGCGCGCAGGCGGAAATGAATTGCGACGGTGTCGCGCGCGGCAAGCGAATCGAAGTACAGAATGGCTTGCGTGGCAGTGAGGCTAAATTTTTCAAGGCGGCCGCTTTTTTGAGAGGCGCTTTTTTCGAGGTAGGACTGCAGATCTTCGCTGAGCAGATCGAAACCTGGAGGGATTCCGAGGTCGACCAGGACCATGTTGGCGGACTGCGGGAGGTTATTCTTGATGGTGGCGGTGGCTTTAGCGAGGTCGTCCTGCGCAAGAGAGGTGCGGTCGTAAGCGACATCGATCGAGAGAGCTTCATTGATGGGCTTTTTGTCCCAAGGGACAAAGTAGCGGCCGACGACTTGATAGGCGAGGCCGCCTTTGCCGTCAAAACGAATTTCTACGGCGTTGGCTTCTTTGTGATCGGCCTTGAAGACGAATTGGTGGAGCAAGTCGTTGTTTTCCGGGGTGAGCGTAAGTTTTTCCGCGGATTTTCCATTGAGCAATACCTCGAGGGTGCCGCGAACGTCGGCGGCGCCTCTTTCGCTGGCGAGGAGCAGCGCGCGAAGCGCCATGATGGTGGCTTGCGTGGTGCCCCAGGTGCCGGACGAATCTTTTTTGACGGCGATGTAGGTCATGGCTTTGCGCGCGGTGGCGGAGGCTTGTCCCCACTTTAACAGTGCCTGGACGGCGAGGCCGGTGGTTTCGACGCTAGCGCTTTCGCCGGTGGAGTAGACGCCGGTTTCATCGGCGGTCCACCAGGCTTGCTCGTCTTTTTCTTGGTGCGCGTCGAGCAGGAGTTGCATGGCTTGGCGGGTGAAGTCGCGATCTTGTGCGTAGTCGACGGCAAAATTGGCGAGCACGGCGAGGGTGTAGGAATCGGCTTTTTCGCTCATATGGCTCTCGATGAAGCGTTTGGCGTTCTGCACGGCCGGACCTTGATAACCCGTGTTTTGCAGCGACCATGCGATATACGCGGTGATGCGCAGGACGTTGGAGTTAAAGCGATTGGTGGCGCCTTCATTGATGAAGGAAGGGTCGGGCTTCCAACTGCCGTCGCCTTGTTGCTGACTGGCGAGCCACTGCTGCGTGCGTTGAATGAGTCTTGAATCGACGTCATAAACGTGCGACATGTCAGAAAATTCCATGAGGCCGTAGGAAGTAAGAATTTTGTTGGCGGGTGCGTTCCCGAACCAAGAGAATCCGCCGCCGGAAACTTCGAAGGTGAGCAGGCGCTGATAACCGTTGGCGATGTAGCCCTCGGCTTTGGCGTGGACCTCGGGCGTGAGTTTTTTGGTGCGCTTCATGTAGTCGAGGGCGAGAACGTTAGGATAGGTGCTGGAGGATGTTTGTTCGAAGCAGCCGCCGGGCATGCGGAGGATACTGTCCATCCCTTCGATAACTTGGCTGAGCGGCCCGGGATAGAGACGCACAAAAATCGTTTCGGCGTCTGGTAGGGACTCCGCGGGGAAATTGATTTGGTGCTGGACCCGAGATTCGAGGCGGCCGTTGAAGACGACGTTGTCTTCGCGACCATTGGGAATGACTTCGATTTCGCGGACGACGATGTCTTCGCGGTTTGCGGCACCAGCCATTTGCGCAGACAGCATGAGCTTGAATTTGCCGATGTGCGTGGCTTCGATAGTGTATTGGGAGCCGCCGACGTGGCCGGAATCGACGGAGACGGATTTTTCGGCATGATCATCGGCGAGAGAGAACCACTCTTCGGGTCTCAGTTGCAGGTTTACGTCGCCGCGGGCGCTCGAATAGTTGTAGACGGCGACGGGGATGGAGACGCGGTCGCCTTGGGTTAACGTGACGGGGAGATCGAGGTCCACGAAGAAATCTTGAAATACCTTGATGCGGGAGGTCGAACTGCCGAGCGCGCCGTGCGTGGTGGAGGCGAGCATCGCCATGCGCCACGTGGTGATGGAATCGGCCAGCGGAATAGTGATGCTGGCGCGGCCGTCCTGGTCGGTAATGATTTCGGGATTGATGTACAGGGCTTCGGGAAAGTAGGCACGGACATGCGTGGGGGCGGCCGCGCTCGCGCCGGTACTTGCGAGCGTGAGGCTGTTGGTGGCGAGCACGGGCGAGGCCGCCGATACTTCCACCGTTTCCGTTACGGCGTGCGGCGGGGCCATGAGCTGCAGGTTGGCAAAGTTGCGTCCTTCCATGGGCAGGTCGCGGACTTCTTTGCGATCCACCAGGTCGCCGGCGTCGCGGGCCACTCCGGCGCCCACGCCACCGCCCACGCCACCGCCGAACTCTGCGGCGACACCGATGACGGTTTCAAGGCGATCGTTCGCGGTGACGATGGTGTCGTCGGATTGCTGGCGAAAGAAAGCGGAGATGACGGCGCGGTCGCGGGGCTCGAGGTGAAGATTACGCGATGCAGTATCCGAGCCCGTGGAGATTTGCACGCGGAAGTCGCCCGCTGCGAGACCGCTGACGCGGAAGCGGCCGTCGGCGCCGACTTGCGTGAAACGCACCCTGCCGTTGGCAGCTTCGGTAACCACCACCCTTGCGCCCTCGATTGCGCCGCCTCGTTGGTCGGCGACGGTGCCGGTGATTTCCGCACGAATGGTGAAAGAACCGCGTTCGTGTTCGATGTTGACGTCGAATCCGCTCTGGCCGGCGTTGGGATGACCGACGATTTTTCTGCGGCGAATTTCCAGGTACGTGAGTACGTCATCGTTCGTGTTGAATTGTTTGTCGGGTCCGGCGCTGCGCACGAGAAAATGTGTTTTCTGGCCGTCCCACCAGGGATCGAAGCGCAGCTTGGTGCCCCAGGAATCGCGGAGTTCGGGCGCGTCATCGCGAAGCAGTTTTTCGATCGCTGTCTGCAGGTCGCGCGGCGCGGCATCGCCGGAATATGCGCGGCTGAGACTGGCGGCGGCGCGGCGGACTTGTAGAAGAAATTGTGCGCGATAACGCTGCGCGTATTCGGCATATTTGATTTGTGGGACAGAGCGGCCGAATTCGGTGCGGAAATTGTTGTTGGAGACCATCTCAGTAGCGGAAAAGAGTGCCCGCGCGGCGCGGTCGCGCTGCGCGGCCTGCTGATCCTCCACCGGTTCGGCGACCATCGGCAAACCGATGGAATGGATTTCGTAGCGCGGCTTCAAGACCTCTTGTTCAAGGTAAAAGAAAACCTTGGCAAAGCCCGGTTGCTTTTCCGCTAGCGCGAAGACGGCTTCGTCCACCACCTGCAGACCGAGAGCTGCGCTCACCCCTTCGCCGCGTGAGTTGGTTACGCGGAATCGGACACGCGCTTCGTCGCCGGGTTTGTACGAGGAAGAATCCGTCGAGGTTTCAATTTTTAGTTCGTCCGCGGGCTGCACAAATATGAGGCGATGATCGCCGACGGGCTGCGCGTCGCGGCCGAAAAGATAGGCGCTGAAATCTACCGTTCCGGCCATTTCTGGAGTGGCACTGAGCGAGAGTTGCGCTTGACCGTCGATGATATCGAGGTCGCGAGTGAGTATGGTCTGACCTTCTTTTACGATGTCGATGTAGGCGGTGCCCCGTTGTTTCGTAGAAAAGACTTTGAGTTGAATGCGGTCTCCGGCGCGATAAACCGCGCGTTCGGCGCGGAGAAGGATTTGCTCCTCGCCACCGCGCGACTGCAGCTCTAAAGTGCGCGACACATGGTTTCCGTCCTTGTCGACGGCTTCCACATGCAGGGTCTGATTCCCCGCGGCGGCGCTCAGCTGGACCACAGCTACGCCGCCGCGGTCCGTCGAAACACGTTGTTCGCGATTGCCGGGGGTGTGCACTTTCAGGTCCGTACTGGCGGGAGTTCCGTCGGGATACGAAGTGAGGATAAATACTTCGTTTGGCAAATTTGGCGCGAGTGTTCCGCCTCCCGGAACGGCAGTAACGATCAGCGGCGACTCGCTCACGGTGATCGGTTCGCCGCGCGTTTCGGAATGGCTCGCCGAGTCCTTCACCGTGGCTTCCACCAGCACGCGAGCGGCGCCTTGCGTCAGCGCGTGCCCGGCGAAGTATTCGGGCAATTGAAGATCGAACTGATAGCTGCCGTCGCGATCCGTTCTTCCCTGCGCCGAGGCCGCTTCAAAGAGTGCGACATCCATGCCGGAGGCTTTGACGGTGACCTCACTGCTGTCAACAGGTTTGCCGAAAAAATAGTTAGCGTGGACGGTTCCCGTGACGTGGTCGCCGGGGCGGTAACCACGCTTCACTTTTTTGTCTGGCGAAGCGAAATCGATGGCCACTTTGAACTTCGGAAGGACGTAACGCTCCACGTTGAGCGCAATTTCCGCGGTATTCGTCGGGGCGCCTTCGGTGTCGCCCATGAGAGCACGGAGATGATAGGTTCCGAGGTTTACTTCGTCGGCCAGCATGAATTCCACAGAGGTCACGCCGAATTTGTCGGTTTGCGAGATTTTTTTGAACACTTTATTGCCCCGCGAGTCCTCCACTTCAAAGGTCATCTTTTTGTTGGCGGCAGCCTCGTGATTCGAGCGATCGAGGGACAACGAGCGGACGTGGATGGTTTGCCCGGGCTGGTAGATGGGCTTTTCGGTTGTGAGAAGAATCGAAACTTTATCTTCGAGCCGCACATCTTGCGTGTATTCGGTGGAGCCGATGGGCGTTTCCACATGGTAGCGCACCTGATAATGCCCGGTAAGTCCGGCCGGGAAACGGAATTGCGCTTCGGTCGTGCCGCGGCGGTTCAGCTTGTCGGCAAAGAGTGTTCTGGGCTTTTGGTTTTCCTCGAGAAGCTCCACCCGGGCGCTGCCGCCGCCCGGGATGAGTTCACCTTTGGAGTCTTCAACTATGATACGGACGGCAGCCGGACCGCCGGATAGGTAGGATTGCTGGCCAAGAATGTGGACCACCGGCATGCGAAGAATCTGCGAAATAGACTCCGTAGCTTCGAGCGCATCGTTTTTTCCATCGCTAAAGGTGAAGCGATAGCGCAAGCGGTGCCAGACCAAAGACTCAATGGGCACAGGCTTTTCAAGTTTGAGGTCCTCCTGCCAGTGACCTTGGCCGGCGGAGGCTTCGACATGACGCTGAGTGCGCACAACGACTTGGTCTTCGGGGTCGAGCACCTCAAGCGTGAGCTGTCCTGCGCCGTCATGATCCGCGTGGTACGGGATGGTGACATGCAACGCACCGCGCGAATTTGTGACGGACATAGATTCCATGTTCGCCGCGACATCGGATGGTTGTGCAGCAATGAGAGCAAAGGCCGCGATGAACGCGGCAACCAAGAAAATGCAGAAGGTCATGCGGCGGGACTGGGTGAGGGCATTCATGGGCGGCCTCCCTAAGCACGTCAAGCGCGTCGCGTTCGCTATGCGCGCTTAGGGGTAGAACGGTCCGGCCGGAAATTCTTGCAACAGAATCTTTGGGGCGGGTTGGGCACGGAACGGACGACGAAGCACGCAGTCCCGGGTACTTGGAAAAAACGTGTGCGTCCATCTCTCGGGGAAAGCGGCGCAGTCAGTTGTCGGGAACGGCAGCGTCGGCGATGGGGAGCAGCACCAGGATGCAGCCCTTGGTATAAACCGTGCAGCTCAGCGTGGCTTTGCGGACGATGCGCAAGGGAGTGTCATCGGCAAAAGATTGCGGATATCTTACAGCGGCGAGATCCGCTACGGCATTCCGCAGTTCGGGAGGGCCAGAAGTGAAATAAGCGCTATTCCCTTGCGGCCCGTTCGAGAGCGTGATGACGAAATGGGCGATGCTCGAAGTGCCCGGCAATTTTGGATGAAATGGCACGGGCAAGGTGCGAATGTCTGACAATGCCATGGCCCCATCGACTATTCCGCCACGCGCTTGCTGGCCAGGAGAAGGTTTGAGGTACTTGCGGAGACGCTCCATTTCAGTCGACAACTTTTCGCGGATTTTGCCCTGCACCACGCCGGCAAGCGCCATATTGCAGACCACCGCGGCTTTTTGCGGTTCGTTCAGCCGCTCGTAGATCTCTACCAGGTGTTCGCCAATTACCGGATATTGGGAAAGCTGCCAGGCGGATTCGAGGTACCGTCTTGCCGAGGCTCCGTCGCCGAGGCGATACCATATCCAGCCGAGGGTATCCCAATACGCCGCGAGCTGCCCCATGAGGGCGTAGTCCGCGGGTTGCGCCTCGTCACTTGAAATAGCCAAGGTTTGCTCGGCGACGTCTTTCAGGGCACGCTTTGCGTAGATGAAGGCTTCTGGCAACTTGATGTCGGCGTCGCCGAGTTCCCGAGCCACGGTATTCAGCTGTGCGGCATCCGGATTGTCCCCCAACGCTTCTTGGTAGGCCGCCAACGCTTTATCCGCGTCCCGAACAGCAGCGTACGCCTTGCCTAACACGAAATAGAAGCGCGCAATGTCTGCAGGATTGTCTGCGATGGTTTTTTCAAGAAGCACAACGGCGTCGTTAGGCCGCCCCCCATCGACGTACGCGCTGCTCAACGTCAGCTTGGCAATTTGATTTGCCGGATCGTCAGCCACAGTTTTTTCGAGCGCGGATATTCTTTCGGCCACTGGCTGCGACGCCGCCTTGGTGAGCAGAGTGAGTAACGTTGGCTGGTCCGGGAATTCACCCTTCACGAAAATATAGCGGCGCGTTGTTTCTCCGACCGTATTCGCGAGTTCGCTAAATTTTGTGCGCTGATCGCCGGGGATCTCGCGCATCTTGGTTTTGAAATGCAGGGTGCCGCGCAGAACGTTCGGTTTGTCAATCAAAAATGTGGCATCAAAGTCCGCAAAGTCGCTGCTGCGATGTAGATCGACCGGCTGCACCAACGAAAACTCGTCAGGGAGTTTCATGATCGAATCGTAGGTGATCTCTTCAAGGGCGCCGAGTGGAAAAGGATCTTTGGAAAGCTTCTGCTCCTCCGAAAGTTCGGCCAGGAAAATGAGAGGAGCCGGAAGGACCACGCGGTGATTTTTCCAATCGGGAAAATCGGTGCGGTGATAGGTGAAAGACAAGGTAAAAGGCTTGGCAGTATCTTCCGGCGGCGAAACGGAAATTTCGCTGACGGCGCCACCGAAGCCCATGCCATTAACGATCTTTTGTGTCAGTTCGTCCCATTTATTCTGCGGAGTGGCGCGGTAGGCAGAGCGCATGAGGACTTCGCCGTCGCCGCGTTCTTCCATGGTCATTTTAGCGTCGAGTGTGCCCTTTGTGTCGATTGTTGAATCCGTGTGAAAGGTTTCGTAGTTTTTGAAAGGCGGCTCTGCGGGAGTGGTCACCAACATTGCCGGGCGGCCCGCGGGCATCACGAGCGCGGAGCGATCTCGCAAGTTTGAGACCAGCAAACCGAAGGGGGCGACCTCGGGTGTGGTATCCAGAAATTCCAGTTTATCTCCCAGAGGAATCGCGGTGATGACGTGATCGAAGGTACTGGGTGACGGCAGCGAATCCTCCAACCGAAATTGCGAGCCGATCAGCACGGGATACGCAGGAATGCCAACGGCCTGCAAAAGCGCTTGAAACAGAGTGTGCTTGTCCTTGCAGTCGCCGTAGCGATTGGCGAGCACGTCCCCAGCAGCGTGCGGCGTGTAACGCCCAAGCCCCAGGCTGACTCCGATGTAGCGGATATGCGTGGAAACAAAATCATAGAGCGCGCGAATTTTCTCGTCGTCGGTAGCCTTGCCCTTTGTTAATTCCTCAGCCTTGGCTCGAATTTCCGGCGAAGGAACGGATGAAGGTTTCGCAAGCGCACTGAACCATTCGCCGACATCGGCCCAGGAAGCAAACGAGCTAAACCGTACGTCTGGCGGTTCGGCGCCGTGAAATTCTTTTTCCCAAGCGGGAATTTTGGATTCCGCCGGCTTCTTAAGATTGGCCGTTTCAAACGTATAGATACGCCGATCGCCATCTTCCCGGACGACCGGCGGTGGATCTGCATAGTGGAATTTTACGGGAGTCTTTCGCGGCACATCGATTTCAATCAGTTCCTTCAAGCATACGCCGTTCTTAAAATGAGAAACGTCAAACCAAAAATGTCCGGGCGCTATCGGATCGTGTACCGTCCAGCGCACGCGGACTTCCAGAACGTCGCCCACCGAGAGCGATTTGATGGCCACATGCTTTTCGCGTTCGTCCGTATACATCGGCGCTTCGCGGCTTACGGCGGAATCGAGTTCCTGAACGTCCGAGGGCGGCGTTTCGATAACGGTACCATCGGGCTTGCGCACCCGTGCATAAACGACGTCCAGCGATTCAAAACTGGAAGCGAACGAGTAAACCAAGAGTCCCAGTTCCCTGACCGCCGACGACGATTGAACGCGAACGCGCAGAGTTAGCTCGCGCTGTCCCTTTCCGTCGGCTTCAAAGCGCATCTTGTTCTGCAGCAGCTCAAACACATACGGTTCTTTCGAGTAAGCATCTGGCGGTGGCGCGGCCGGGGGCGTCACCGCGGAGGACGGGGACTGCGGCAGCGTGGCGATGGGGAAAATGGAAAGCAGCAGAGACAAGAGCAGCAGTGGGCGGCTGGGCGGCATATTTGGCCTGTGGGCCGAAGCTTGCGCGAGGATAGTAACTCGGAATGGTACTGACCCGATAGATATTTGAGCCCGCTGACCCCCTGCATCGGGAGGAGACGCTGTCGAAACCTTGGACGCCTAGTGCTTTTGCGTTATTGCGCGTGTTTTTCACTCAAATACAATGACGGCAACTTTTTGTTTGTGCCTCACGAGTGGTGCCTCCAGAGGCGCGCTCATAATCTTTCGTCGAGAGAATAAATGCCGCGGCCGGCGATCAAGCGAAGGCGTAGCGGACTGTGCCGCCGATTCGCTGGATTTGGGCGGTGCAACAAAAAATGGAGACGCCGTGAAAAGTTTCTTTGTTTGTTTGGCGTTGTTGCTCTGTAGCGCTGTTGCGGTCGCGCAGGAGCCGGATGCCCAGCCGATTCAGTTGGGTGACGTGACTTTCTCCGGGAGCATCCGGGAGCGTTACGAGGCTTGGGATTGGTTTGCGCCAGCGAGCGGGAACAATTTGTATAGCTTTTCTGGAACGGTGGTGCGTTTCGGCTTTTCACAAAAGCACGAGCACTACGATTGGAACATCGAATTTCTCGCGCCCATTCTCCTCGGGGTGCCCAACCATGCGGTCAATCCCGCGCCGCTCGGCCAGTACGGGATCGGCGGATCGTATTATGCCGCGAACGACAACAGCCGCAACGCCGCTTTCATATCTCCGAAGCAGGCCTTTCTGCGCATCAAGGGCGAGCATGCCAGCGTGCGCGTGGGGCGGATGGAGTTCACCGACGGCAGCGAGGCAACGCCGAAAGATGCGACGCTGGCCTCGCTCAAAGCGGACCGCATTGGCCAACGCCTGATCGGCAATTTTGGATATTCCGACGTGATGCGCAGCCTGGACGGTGGGCAGTTCAGTTACGCGAATGGGCCGTGGACATTTACGGGGATAAGCGCGATTCCGACGCGCGGCGTCTATCAAGTTGATGGATGGGGCTGGGTCAAAACGCCGGTCACTTACGTAGCGCTTACGCGTCAAGCGGAATTTGGAGACACGCACGCCGAGTGGCGTCTTTTTGGAATTTATTACAACGACGATCGTCCGGTGGTCAAGACCGACAATCGCTCGGCGGCTGCCAAGAAAAATGACCTCGGTGGCATCAATCTCGGAACCTATGGCGGACATTTCATTATGGAGACGCCGTCCGCTGCGGGCACTTTCGATGTGCTCGGCTGGGCGGCGCTGCAGGACGGCCGTTGGGGCCAGCTAACGCAACGCGCTGGTGCCGGGGCTTTTGAAGTTGGCTGGCAGCCGACGTTTGCCGCGCCGGTGCGCCCCTGGTTGCGAGGAGGCATTTTTTATTCCTCCGGGGACGCCAATGCCAACGACGGCACGCACGGAACTTTTTTTGCAATACTTCCCACCCCACGCATCTACGCACGCTTTCCGTTTTTCAACGAGATGAACAATACAGATGCCTTTGCCGAAGTGATGTTGCGTCCGAGCAAAGTTTTGACGATTCGCAGCGACGTCCACGGCTTGTGGCTGAGCAACTCCAATGATTTGTGGTACACGGGAGGCGGGGCGTTTCAGCCGTGGACGTTCGGCTTCAATGGCCGGCCGTCGAATGGCGCGGATCACTTGGCGACGCTGTGCGACATCAGCGGAGATTACAAATGGCGGCATGGCATCTCGCTGGGGCTGTATTTCGGATACGCGATTGGCGGCAACGTGATCAAGAAGATTTATCCGGCGAATTCCAACGGCGCGCTGGGCTACACGGAAGTAAATTATCGGTTTTAGCGACCTGTTTCTCGACCATCAAACCCTCAAACGGCTTAACGCCAAGCGCGCTGCGTGATATCCACACATTCCGTGCACTCCTCCGCCCGGAGGAGTGGAAGAGGAACATAGAAAGATGTCGTCGGCGGATGTCGCATAGTGCTGCCTCGTGGGCCGGAATAAAAACTGGCGAAGGTCCATGGAGCCCCCCGAAATATCTCCGCCGATAAGATTGGCATCCATTTTTTCCAGGGCTGCGGGAGAAAATACTCGGCGCTCGAGAACACAATCGCGGAAACCAGGAGCGAAGCGCTCGATCTGCGTTTCGATGGCCTCCAGCATATCGACTTCACAACCGTTCGGGACGTGACAGTAGGCCCATGCGACGTGCTTCCCTGCCGGCGCGCGCGTGGGATCGAACAGACTCGGTTGCGCCAGCAGGACGAAGGGACGATCAGATGGGCGGCCATTGCGCATCGCTGATTCCGAGCAGGTAATCTCGGCTGCACTGCCGCCGAGATGGACCGTCGCGGCCCGCAAACACTCGACCGCCTTCCATGGAATTGGGCTTGCCAGGGCGTAATCGACTTTGAAAATTCCTGGTCCATAGCGGAACCTAGCCAACCGCGCGGTGTACGCCGTGGCGAGTCGGCTGCTGGCCATTTGCGCCAGCTGACGCGGGGTCACGTCACACAGCGTGAGGTCATACTTTCCAAGGGAGGTAAGGTTGTCGACCCGCGTCGCAGTGGTTATCGTGCCGCCGAACAGTGATAGATACTCGGCCAGGGCTTTGGTAATGGACTGAGCGCCGCAACGAGGAATGGGCCAGCCAACCGCGTGGGCCGCGGCTCCGAGCAGGACCGCGAACGCTCCGCTCAGAGGTTCGTCGAGACTGAGAAAGGAATGCGCGGCGAGTCCCGCGAACAGCGCCTTCGTTCGTTCAGTGCGAAACAAAATACGACCCAGCAGGTTCGCCGGAGGAAATGCCACCAGGCCAAAGCGCGCGAGCAAGAACGGATGGCGAGAAAATACATGAATGGGGCGGAGCACCTCGGACGATAGGTCGCGCCATCGCGCCACGAACGGCTGCATGAGCCGACGCCAACTTTTGCCATCTTGCTCGAACGCGACTTCCGCCGCGCCCAGATCACGCTCTAGCGTGACGGCGGTACCGTCATCAAATGGATGTGCCAGCGGGCAGGGCGAGTGGATCCATTCAAGCCCGTGCTTCGACAATGGCAGAGAAGAGAAAAATGGCGAACCAACGGCCAAGGGGTGTACCGCCGACCCGAAATCGTGAAGAAATCCGGGCAACGTGAGTTCCAGCGTCCGGGCGCCACCACCCGGGTGGGCTTCGGCTTCGAACACATCCACTTTCAACCCACCCTGCGCGAGAACGATGGCTGCCGCAAGGCCATTCGGGCCAGAACCGATCACACAAGCCTTTGCGCTCATTGCGAGTCTTCGCTTTCGTGTGGGTTCGCAGGCATGCTGATCACTGTCGGGGAGCGGCCACGCTCGGCCACTCGTCGACCACAATCTTGCCATTCGGCTCGCGTTCGAGCGTCGGCGCATACAACCCTAACAGTTCGCGCCGCCACCAGGCGCCCTGCGTCCGTTTTTCAGCCGGCGTAGTGAACCAATACTGCCAAATTACGGCGCGCACGATGTGCGGCGGCGTGTTGGGGAAGGGATTGCCGGCAAAGAGTGAGAGCACTTCTTTGTCGCCAGCCAGCAAGCGTTCTTCGGTGTTCGTGACCATCGGATTCGAGCGCCAGTCGCCGAGTGACGCGAACCACAAGTTCCAATCGAATCGCGGCTGGTACGGAGCGTAAATTCCGGGTGCCTTATTCGGATCTTGCGGTTTGAAGCGGAAAGGATAGCTCAGCCAGTTTTGTCCGTCCGCTGAACCCTGGAACTCGATTTCGTAGCGGCCGCGCGTCATCACCGCGAACAATCCATAGCGATCGGCGATGCGAAAGGGCTCGAGCGCGGCTACGGGCGTAGTGGGCAGAGGAAAACCCGGCCAGATCATCCAGATCATTTGCACGGTCGAGGCGTAAAAAAGCCACGAGAAGATAACCCCGGTGATCAGAATCTTTAGATACTTGAATTGCTGCCGCAGACCTGCTGTCCAGTGGAGATTGCGAATTTTTACCGTTGCGGATGTTTCACTCGATAGGCCACTGGCAGGCTGGACAACGGATGACGAATCGGACGTTCCGGACTCCGCCTCTGATGCAGTGGCCATCCGCGTCACGCCGAAAATCCGGTTCTTCGAGTTTCGCGGCAGAAACCGCGACAGGAATTGGTCATCTAAAAGCAAAAGTCCGAGCACCAGAACAAGATAATTCAAAAACGTATAATTGGCGGTCAGGATGATCCCGAGCTGCCACGGCGTGACGATGAAAAAGATGATGATTCGCCAGCGCCTCGGCAGAAACCGCATCCACACAAGGACCAACTCCAGCGCCAGTGTGCCGAACGCCGTCGCCGCGTGAAACCAATGCGGAAAATGCTGGACGTACCAGCCGATCCACGTTGGCAGCGGGCCATTTTGATAATATTCGTCCATCGCGGTGAAGTGCCGCCACTCGGGATCGCCACTCGCGATTTTCGCGACGCCGGACTCGAAGTAAATGCGGAACCATTCCCATAGCAAGAGAAACAGGCTGGCGCGAATGGGCGGATGCGTGCGGCCAAGCCCGGGCCGCCATCCCGGCGGAGCAAAGAACATGGAAATGAATCCCGCCTCTAGCAGCATGCCGTCCGATTGATACCCGGCAAATTCAGACGCCGCGCTCACGAAAGAGAGAAAACAAACGAGGCACACGGCGAGCATCGCGCGCGGCCAAATGTTCACCGTCACGAGCAGCGCCGTTATCATCCCGAGCCAGCACAACCCCAGCAATAAGTGCGAACTGGCGGAGAACCACAACACGGTCGGCGCATACCAGTAGCGAGCATGACTTGCGGAGTTGGCCACCGCCTGTAAATACTGCCCCGCCGGCAGAATGCCGGAAGGGCCGATGAGTCCGCGGATTTGAAACACCAAAGAGAAAAACGCAGAGAAATAAATCAAGCCAAGAGCGCGCAAAAACAGCCATCGGGGGATGATACGGTCCGTCGCGCCATCGTTCGAATCAAACAGCCGGCGAGTGAGCGTGGCCGGGTTCCAGTCCATGGATGTCCGTCCTAATGATTAGAGGACATTTGCAGGGAAAGAGTAGCGGACTCTTGACGAATCGTCGCAAAAATCTGCTGCAAATAAATCGTGACCAGTGATTTGTCGCGGGAACATTTTGGCAGGGCGGTGCGATCGAGAACGTACTACCAAACAAGGCTCGTACTCTCTGTCCGTTGCAACCGCCCCTGCCTTTCAACTGGAGCAGCCCTTCTTCCTTAGTTCTTGGTGGACGGGGCGGGAGGAAAATGCGGGAACATTTTGTTCAGGCCTTTGTCGACGTTCTTGGTGTTCTTGGCCGCGTTATCGGAGAGGGTATCGCTCGATGCGCCCGCCAGATTAATTTCTCTGTGTCACACGCCTGCCCGATATTATCCCTTAACTGTAAATTCATCGAGTCAGGAGAAGAGTCGCGGCTGAGAAAAAAACAGCCAGGCCAACCGTCGCGTTCAATGAGCATCATCCGCCGCGCCGTTTCCAGGAGAGGCAGAGGGAGGCGGCAGCGGTTTTTTGTCCTCGATTCCTTTTCCTTCCACGACCGTATAAAGGTAGTCGCCGGCGACATCTTGCAGCAACTCAACATTGCCATTGGGCCAACGAATCTCGACCGACTCCATCTTGGAGGCCGCGCCGAGACCGAAATGGAGGCGCAGGTCGTTTTGGGAGAGGTAGCTGCCCCCGCCGCGCACCTCACCGAACTGCCTGACGCCAGCGGCGCGAATCGTCACGCGTGCGCCAATCGCGGCGCGGTTGCTCTTGGTGCCAACCAAACGGAACAGCACGCGGTGATACCCATTGTGGTTGGTGTTCAAAAGTAACGACGGTGGCTCCCCCACGTTCAGCAGCAGGACATCGATATTCCCGGTATTAAAGACGTCGCCAAAGGCGGCGCCGCGGCGCGATTTCAAGGGAAGACTCTGCAGTCCCGCCTCCTTCGACACTTCGTCAAACGTACCATCACGATTGTTGCGATGTAGCAGAAGGGGTTCACGGAACCGGGGGCCGGTATCCAAGGTGTCCACCTGTGGATACACGTGGCCGTTGGCCACCAAAATATCCAGCCAGGTATCATTTTCCATGTCGAAGAAAGCTGTGCCCCAGCCTACGTACGGATAGCTGGGCTGGCCTACTCCGGAAGTCCAGCTCACATCCTCGAAACCCTTTTCGCCCATGTTGCGATACAGAGAATTCGGCTGCTCTTCAAAGTGGGTAACAAAAAAGCTTTGGCGTCCGCTGTGATCGTAGTCGCCCCAGTCGACTCCCATGCTGCCCAGCTCCAAGCCTTCGCCGCTTAGAGCCACACCCGAGAGCAAACCAACGTCGGTGAATGTGCCGTCATGATTGTTGTGATAGAGGTAGCTGGGCACGGAGTCGTTGGCGACGACCAGATCCAGCCATCCGTCATCGTCATAATCGACCCACATCACTCCGAGGCCATAATAGCCGATATCGTCATGGACTCCGGCTTTCACCGACACCTCTTCAAATGTGCCGTCACCACGATTGTGATAGAGAAAGTCGGTTTCACCCTCGAGGCCCCAGGGCCCGCACTGCACGAGGATGCCTTTGAATCGGCAGAATTTATTGCTGCCGAATTGCGGAAGGCGATTCAGATCGAGGTGCGAATAGCGCGAGACAAACAAATCCACATTACCATCGCGGTCATAATCGCCCCAGGCCGCGCCAGTGCTGAACCCTCCGCCGCGGACCCCGGCTTTCTCGGTGACGTCCTCGAATTTGCAATTCCCCAGATTGTGGTAAAGGACGTTGCCGTTGTAGCCGGTCACAAACAAGTCCAGTTTGCCGTCATTATCGTAGTCCGCGACGGCCACACCCATGCCCCAGCCGAGCCGTGTCAGGCCCGCCTCTTTGGTGATGTCCTTGAAGGTGCCGTCGGGCTCCTGGTGATAAAGAGTGACCATGGGATCGCCACCCTGCTGCAATCTCTCTACGGTCGAACCATTCACAAGGACTATATCCAGCCGTCCGTCGTTGTCGCAGTCAAACATGCCGACACCGCCGCTTGTTGAATCAATCACGTAGTGGGCTTCGGGGGCAGCGATGTGCGAGACCGTAAGGCCGGTCTCCTTGGCTATGTCCTTGAAGATAGGGACAGGCGGCAGGCCGCTGCGGTCCTTTTTGGCGGGAGCTGGCAGCTTAGGCAGAGGGACCCGAACGGTCCCGGACTGCTGGCTCGGCGCTTGCGCCAACGTGGCGGCCGCGAAAGCAAGTACGACGACGAACACAGAAAGAAAACATCGCGAGCCAGACCGCAACATGTCCTCGATTGTATCTCAAACAGTTTGCTGCCTAGATCGCCGGCGTACAGAATGCCGCGAAAGGCCGCTGCAACAGTGAAGCGTCCCGCCAAGCTCCTCGACGGGCTTGGCGGGACGGTGCAGCAACAAATTGAGCGAGTGCGGTCAGAAGGTAAACTTCAAACCATACTGGATCTGGCGCCAGCCGTTCTCGCGCGTTCCCGTCGCGAGTCCGAAATTGCCGCCAGCGTTATAAGTGGTGTTGATGATGGACGAGGCACAGAGTTGCTCGCCATCGGTGCCAGTTGGACTGAACAGGTGCAGTAAGCCCGGTGTCGAAACGCGGGCAGTGCGTCGGGAGCTTTGTGCCAGTTCTCGCGGGCGCACCCTCAGCTGCTTGCGGAGGCTAGCCGCCAGCAATCGCGAGCAATGGCCCAGTCTTCCTGCGCGCGGATGATGAGCACGCGAACGGATGAATCCGAGAAAGAAATTTCCTCGTCCGCGTGGCATTGGGCATTCTTTGCCGGATCGAGTTTCAGACCAAGAAATGCGAAGTTGGCACAAGCGGCGGCTCGCATTTCCGGCGAATTTTCACCGATTCCCGCGGTAAAGACCAAAGCATCGATTCCGCCCAAGACCGCAATCATGGCACCGACGCCCGATTGGAGGTGATGCGCAAAAATATCAAAAGCCAGCTTTGCTCGCGCATTTCCATCCTTCATCGCCGCCACAATTTGCCGCATGTCGCTCGAGAGTCCTGAAACTCCCAGCAGACCAGACTTCCTGTTCAGCAAATCGTCGAGCTGCTCTCCCGTGGATTTTTCTGCGCGCATCAAGAACGTGAGAATTCCGGGGTCGAGGGAGCCGGATCGCGTTCCCATCATCAAACCGTCCAACGGAGTAAATCCCATGGTGGTATCGACGCTGCGGCCATCGAGAACCGCAGCCAAAGAGCAACCGTTGCCGAGATGGCAGGTCACAAGTTTCAGTGAGTTGAGTTCGCGACCGAGAAGTTGCGCGGCGCGCGCAGCGCAATACTGATGATTGATCCCATGAAAGCCGTAACGCCGGATTCCCCGGGCGAGCCACTCGTAAGGGCCGGGATACACGGCGGCGGCTTCCGGCAACCGGCTGTGAAAGCCGGTGTCGAATACCGCCACCTGCGGAACGTTGCCAAAATGTTTCTCGACGATTTCAATTCCTTCGAGTTCGGCGCGATTATGCAGCGGCGCAAAAATCGACATGCGCGCAATCGCGGATTTCACTTCCTTGGTGATGAGGATTGCCTGTGCGAAGTCCTGGCCACCGTGAACGATGCGATGACCAACGACGTCGATTTCCGACGGAGCGGAAACGACGAGAGCATCTCCGGTCCACAAGCAGTTGAGCAACTGCTCGATGGCGTGGTGGCGCGATTCGACTTTCAGGCGCTGCTTGAGATTCGCGCCTCGGGAATTTTGGACCTGCATTTCGGCTTGATCGCCGTCCCATTCGATTTTGCCTTCCCAGACGGGTGTGGGCGGATGTGCTGGGAGGGCGCCGGAGATCTCATACAATGCGCTTTTCTGGCTGCTAGAGCCCGAATTGAGCACCAGGATTTCCATGGCTTAGTGAGGCCATTTCCAATCGCGGATTCCCGGCATGTCGTCGCCGTGATCGCAAATGTATTGTTTGTGTTCGACGAGTTTGTCGCGCAGGAATTGCTTGAAATGCGCGCCGATGCGTTGCAAACGAGAAACGCGATCGACTACATCGCCCGCCAGATGGAAGCGATCTAGGTCGTTTAGCACGGTCATGTCGAACGGAGTCGTGGTGGTGCCTTCTTCCTTGTAGCCGCGGACGTGGAAATTGTCATGATTCGTGCGGCGGTAGGTGAGGCGGTGAATGAGCCACGGATAGCCATGATAGGCGAAGATCACCGGCTTGTCGGTCGTGAAGATCGAATCGAACTCACGGTCCGTGAGGCCGTGGGGATGCTCAGTCGAAGGCTGAATAGTCATCAGGTCGACGATGTTGACGACCCGGATTTTGATGTCGGAGAAATGCTGACGGAGCAAATCAACGGCCGCGAGCGTTTCAAGGGTTGGAACATCGCCGGCGCAGGCCATCACGACGTCGGGCTCGGCACCCTGATCCGTGGATGCCCAGTCCCAAATGCCGACTCCTGCGGTGCAGTGCTCGATGGCGGATTGCATGTCAAGATACTGCAAAGCGGGCTGCTTTCCGGCGACGATTACGTTGACGTAATCGCGGCTGCGCAGGCAGTGGTCGGCTACGGACAGCAGCGTGTTGGCGTCGGGAGGCAGATAGACGCGAACGATGTCGGCTTTTTTGTTCACCACGTGATCGATAAAGCCGGGGTCCTGGTGGGTGAAGCCGTTGTGATCCTGGCGCCAGACGTGTGAGGTGAGCAGGTAGTTCAACGAGGCAATGGGACGACGCCAGGGAATGTTTCGGGTTACTTTCAACCATTTTGCGTGCTGATTGAACATGGAGTCGACGATGTGGATGAAGGCTTCGTAGCAGGAGAAGAAACCGTGACGGCCGGTGAGCAGATAGCCTTCGAGCCAACCCTGACACATGTGCTCGCTGAGGACTTCCATGACACGGCCGTCTCTTGAAAGATGCTCGTCGGTGGGCTCGATCGGTTCCATCGTGATCTTGTTGGTGGCTTCGAACAAGGCATCTAAGCGATTCGAAGCAGTCTCGTCTGGGCCGAATACCCGGAAATTCTTAGACTCCGCGTTGCGTTTCATGACGTCGCGGAGAAAAATCCCCAGCACACGCGTGGCTTCCGCGAGGCTCGTGCCGGGCTTGGACACCTTCACGGCATAGTCGCGGAAGTCCGGCATGACGAGATCCTTGAGGAGAATGCCGCCGTTCGCGTGAGGATTGGCGCCCATCCTGCGGTTCCCTTCTGGCGCTAATTCCCTCAATTCCGAATTGAGTTTGCCGCCGCTGTCGAAAAGTTCTTGCGCCTGGTAGCTCTTCATCCAATCTTCTAAAATCTTCAGGTGCTCAGGCTTGGAGAGGTCTGCGACCGGGACCTGGTGCGCCCGCCAAGTTCCTTCGACCGGCTTGCCGTCCACTATTTTGGGTCCCGTCCAGCCTTTCGGCGTTCGGAAGATGATCATCGGCCAGGCCGGTAGCCCTTCGAGCTGTCCCGCACGGGCTTTTTGTTGGATAGTCTTAATTTCTTCGACGATGGTGTCGAGCGTAGTGGCCATCAGTTGGTGCATGGCTTCCGGCTCGTGACCTTCTACAAAGTGGGGCTTGTAGCCGTAACCGGTAAAGAGCTGGGTCAGGTCTGCATCACCTAGACGGCCGAGAATCGTCGGGTTGGCAATCTTGTAGCCATTGAGATGGAGAATGGGAAGCACGGCACCGTCGCGGGCGGGATTCAAAAACTTATTCGAGTGCCAACTCGCGGCGAGCGGTCCGGTCTCAGCTTCACCATCGCCCACCACACAACAAACCAGCAAGTCAGGATTGTCAAATGCCGCACCATAAGCGTGAGCGATGGAGTACCCGAGTTCTCCGCCCTCATGAATGGAGCCAGGAGTTTCCGGCGCGACGTGGCTGGGTATGCCTCCTGGAAATGAGAATTGCTTGAAGAGCCTGCTCATCCCATCAAGGGTTTGGGAGATATGCGGGTAAATTTCGCTGTACGTGCCCTCGAGATATGTGTTGGCAACGAGCCCCGGCCCGCCATGCCCCGGGCCGGCGACATAGACGACGTCGAAATCATATTTCTTGATCAGCCGGTTGAAATGTACGTAGATAAAATTCAACCCGGGGGTCGTGCCCCAGTGACCCAACAAACGGGGCTTGATGTGTGCGAGCTTGAGCGGTTCCTGGAGCAGAGGATTGGCGTACAGATAGATTTGCCCGACTGAAAGATAATTCGCCGCACGCCAATAGGCCTGCATTTTTCGGAGTTCTTCTTCAGATAAGGCTCGATTAGGTTCAGGAGGCTTTGCGGAGCCGGTGATTGTTGCTGAAGCCATATTGCTGCCCTCCGGTATTGTGGCGGAGTCGGTTGATCCGAGCCGCGAAGAAAGAAGCTGATTGCCATCTTAACCCGGCACATTTGAACAGGCCATTACAACCATTCGGATGGGGCTGGACGAAAGCATTGGGTTGCGCGAAGTCGCGGGTCGCGAAGGGTGTTCAGGTGTTTTCCTTCAACGCAGCGGCGCGTTCGGGGCCTTGCAAATCGTCCGCGAACCTCCGGCCCCAAACTTTGCTCATGGAATCATGTTTTGAAGCTTCAGGGAAAAACCATACGGGCGCGGTCAAGCGCCTCTGCGATGCTGGCGCACATATTCTCGGGCCCGATGTGTTGCTGGAACTCCGTCTGACGCATGAGTCTTGAGGGCTGTTCCCTGACTCCGCAGAGAATAAGTTTTCGTCCCGATTCGCGGACCCGATCCGCCAAGCTCTCCAAAGCCTGGAGGCCGGTAGAATCAATCGCGGTCATGTTGCGCAGTCTTAGGATGAGGATCGGAGGCAGATTTGGTAATCGAGTTACAATTTCCTCGATCTTGTCGGTCGCGCCGAATAGGAACGGCCCATGAATTCTGAAGATCGCGACATAGGCGGGGATCACTTTGTGCTGCAGGATGTGAACATGCCCTTCGCGAACGTACTCTTCGGTTACCTCCGCCACGGTGGTGGTTTGCGTGACTTTCTTAATGAAAACGAGCGCCGCGAGAATCATACCCACTTCGACGGCTACCGTCAGGTCAGCGAAGACTGTCAATAGAAAAGTAACCAGCCACGTTGCAATCTCCATTCGCGAGAGCTTCAGAAGCTCCGGAATCTCTCTCCACTCGCCCATGTTGTAAGAGACCACCATAAGAATTGCCGCGAGGACCGAAAGCGGGATAAATCTTGCCAGGGGAGCAGCAAAAACCACGATGCCCAAGAGAGTGAGAGCATGAATCACACCCGAGACCGGAGTGTTTGCCCCCGAGCGGATGTTCGTCGCCGTTCTCGCGATGGCTCCAGTCGCGGGCAGCCCTCCGAACAGCGGAGACAGAATATTTGCGATCCCTTGTCCCACAAGTTCAACATTTGGGTTGTGCTTGTCGTTGCTCATTCGATCGGCAACAACCGCAGACATCAGCGATTCGATTGCACCTAACATAGCGACAGTAATAGCCGGCGAAATCAAGGGCCGGATCAAACCTAGTTGAAAGTGAGGAATTCGCAACGTTGGCAGCCCTGAGGGAATTCCACCAAAGCGCGTGCCTATTGTCGCGACGGACAGCTTGAACAGCACCACTGCCACCGTGCCGATAAACAATGCCACTATGTACCCTGGCACCCGTTTCACATAGCGCTGGAAAACAACGATTACGCCTAAGGCTCCGACCGCCAGGCCCGCCTCCAAGGGCGAGAAGGAGGAGAGGTTGCGTGCCAAGGCCTCGATGCGGGCGAGAAACTCGCCGGGAACCTTATCGATCTTTAGCCCAAAGAAATCCTTGATCTGCGTGCTCGCGATAATAACCGCGATACCGTTTGTAAATCCTACGACCACAGGACGAGGTATGAATTTCACCGCTGTGCCCAAACCCGTAGCACCAAGAATCAACAAGATGACCCCGGCCATCATCGTGCACATGAAGAGGCCATCTACGCCATATCGGACGACGATGCCGAAAACTACGACGACGAACGCGCCGGTTGGTCCACCAATTTGGGTCTTCGATCCGCCCAACGCGGAAATTACAAATCCCGCCACGATCGCACAGTACAAACCGTCCTGCGGCGGAACTCCAGACGCGATCGCGAATGCCATTGCTAAAGGCAGAGCGACGAAGCCAACGGTTATACCTGCCATCAAATCGCCCGCGAATAGACGCGTGTTGTAGGACTGGAGACAAAGGATTGATTTGGGTAGCCACTTTCTCATGGAGTTTTTCTACGGTTGGTTGGATTCGTGCCCGGTCACGCAACGCCCGCATGGGAAATATTGGAGCATACGCCCCGTATTTGCAGTGTATAACCGTTCTTCTTCGGTTTCTGGTTGGTTCACGTCCCCAGACATTTTGCCTTGTGGGCACCGATCCTCCCCGCGAAATCGCGCCGATCGCTGTCGTGAATCACACTAGTGCCCGCTCGCAGAACCTAGGCTCCTTTTGTAAACAACAGGTGAGCTGGCCGAAACAACACTTTTCGGCCTTCAGAAACTGGGGATTCCCTTGCTTCGGTCCGCGCACTCCTCTTGTTGGACCATCGCTCCCTCGGCACAGCGTTAAGAAGTCGCGGCGATCTGAACCTTACGCTTTTTCGTCAAGATCCCAGCAGAGGCCAACGTGATCAGTAGTCCCACTGGAAAAGGCTCCAGGAATGTGAGCGCCGAATTATAGAGAGGATTCTTGTAGCTTGCCTTGAGCTGGTCAAATTCCTTGACCTTTGCTTGAATCACCTCTGCTGTCGCCCCGGCCGCTCTCAATTTTTCTATCGTGTGCGCGCCATAGTTATCCATAAAGTCCGGCATGAACTTGAAGTAAATGATCTCCCAGGTAGCCACATAGAAGGCGCACGAAATCAATGTGATACCAATTCCCACCAAAAACGCCCTTCCGAACGTGATCTCACCATTCCCGACATTCTCTCGATTGGACCGGATTCCGAAAAACACGAGCATGAACGAGAGCACGATGGCCGTATAGCCAACAATCGCCCCTTTGGTGGTTCCTATTTTGTGCAGGAACGGTATCGTCGACACCATCATCAGCGACGAAATCGCTCCCGATATAAGTCCAAAGACGAAAATGGTTCGTTTCATTGCTTAGCTCCTTTAAGTTCGTGGGGATGCACGAATTCAGGCGCACCATACTGCATCAGGAGAGGGGCTTGTCGTCACCCTTTTGGGTGATTTTGCCATTTGCAGCGAAAATCATTCTTTTGCCTTGGTGCGGCCGGCGCAGGTAGCGCTCCCTCGAAAATCTGCAACTCATAGTTAAAAAAGGAGATCTTGATAGGGCGGTGGGGCTCGGACGAAAGGCGACGTTGAAGCCATGTCAGTTATCGATTCTACGATCCGGCAAAATGCGAACTCGGGCGAAGCCGTTGAAAGCGAGGTACACGCCAGGTACACGCGATCTGAAAACGCTGTTCACACAGACGCTGCGTCGTGATCGACATGGACGAGGACAAGCGGGACGAACTTGTAGAGCTGCTCGAGAGAAAGAGCCTCCACTATATGAGGTAATCCCGTTCGACGACTCGGATGAGGATGACGATCAATACGAATATGGAGATGAATTCGATGAGGGCGACGAGGACTGACGTCCCTTCAGGGAGTCATGAGTTGTGGCATCGTTCCACAACGCTTTTTTTGGACGCCCTCATGGGTCGCGTCCTCCTTGCCCTGATTCCCCCCACGATCAACTAGTCGATTACGCGCAGCGAGCTTCCGATCCTCCGGAATGCCGCCAGTACCCAGGCTGTCTGTTAACTGCGAAGCTGTGTACTTTCTCCGCCCTGCCGATTTCCGGCCACGAACACGCCTCGTTCGACATCATGACTTTGCATTCCTTCCTCCAATTCGCCCGAGTCACGATACTTTTGCCGCTTTCTCAAGGTCAGCGTGCTCAAATGCCGACGACATCCTGTCGATCTCGGCGTCGTTGATGGCCATTTGCTTTGCGACCGAGCGCCAGTTCGAAACCGCGCGTCCCGTTTGCCTGACGATTTTCCGGGCTACTGAAGCGTCGAGCTCAAAATATTCGGAAACTTCCATAGCAAGCTCCAGAGATGCCGTGCCGTCGTCCTCGTTGATAGAAGTGGTCAATACGCGTGGCTTGATATCGACCGGAACGGGATTGAGGTCATACGCCGGCGAGAGCCGCCAGCCATCGGGTCCTTCGTACAAAAAGCCGTGATTGCGCAGATGATCGTCGGTGTTAGAGATCAAGATGTTGAAGACGATGCGCCGCCAAAGCGCTTCCATGTCGCGCTTGGGCGCTGCGCCGTACCGCCGAAGGACATCTACCATTTCGAGATAACTACGCGGTGGGTTGTCTTTTGCCCCGAGCATGCTCACGGCAGAGAGGAAAGGAATGCGTTGTCCACCTTTTCTATCGAAGCGCTGAAGGATGAGCACCGGCTTCTTCCCTACTTTCTCGACACGCCCGGACTCCACGTTTATTCCCGATTTCTCGGCCAAGTCGAGGGCGACCGCTTCCCAAAGCACAGTGCTGACTTCATCGTCCTTACGCGGAAATTTCGCTATGGCGAGACGGCCGTCCTGCTCTCTCACCGACGCCTTCGGACGCGCGCCGCCCAAGGAAGAGCCCGGTGCCAACAGCAGCCGAAGGTCTTCATCCGTCTCGTCTTCGTCGATCACGCGCTGCGCGGCCGACAGCAATTTGGGAAGTTCAACGAGGGGCGGCACGCGCCCCGCGCCTGACTCCCTCAGAAACGGTCCCCCCTCTCCCGCCTTGAAACGTAGTGCGCCCGCTCGCGTCTGGTCGTCTACAAGAAGAAGAAAGTCAATTTCGAAGAGCGTTCGCGGCACTTGCTTTTCACGATCCGCCCGGCGCCGCTCCATGCGTCGCATGAGCGCTCGTCCCCAACGATCCGGTGCTGAATCGCCGATTGCACCGAACATCGGAATGTCATCCGCCGTGTGGAAGGGGCCGGGGCCGAGCTGGAGAGCAGGCTCGAGAGAAAAACTAACGGGATTTTGCAGCCATGCGGGATCGTACTCGAACGAAGCGCTCTCTTTCTTCTGGCGCGCGCGCGCCCACAAACGTCCCACGAAATGTGGCGCGCCGTCGAGATCGACATAGGTGAGAACGCCTTTTTCCATTACAGTCCGCCGGATGGCTTGCCCTTTTTGTGGCGAATGCGCCGGGGCAGTTGCTCTTCCTCCAACCGCAAGCCGACGCTGTCATTTGCCGGGTCGGCAAGCTGGGCTAGTTTCTCGACAAGCCCCAGAACGAAGAGTACCTTCGCGTATGTACCGGCCAGGACGCCGGGATCGCCCTTCTCCACCTTCAACCAAGTTGTCTTGCTGATCGAAGCCCGTTCCGAAGCAACGGCCACGGGAATGCGCCGTCGCCGGCGTGCATCGCGGATGTCGTGGCCTAGCTTCCGCAAGGCCCGGACTACGGGTAGTGGCAGGTCTCTGCCAGCCTGGCTGGCCCTGACTTTTTCTCTCATTGTAAGGTCCATACTTATGGTCTCTATGGTACTTATGGTACAGAAGTATGGTCTTTAAGTCAACGTGAGCAGAAGCGTTCTTTCATCCTTTCCCGGAACCGGATTCGGGTAATCTACCTGTTCCCGACAGGAAAGACTAAAATTTTCGCGCGACAGAATAAGCTAATATAGGTACAACATAAAAAGCTAAATATAGTACAGCGCAATAAGCGAAGCTGAGGACACGAGAGAATGGCCACACCATCCGAAAAACTCGCTCAATCTCTCGAACTTCTACACAAACTCCAGGCGGCCAAGGCAGCTGAGCCGGCGACCCTTGGATGCTAATGGCTCGAGCCGGTGAGTCCCTCGTTCGCTTTGAGAATCGCGCGAGCCCACTGCTCTGAAGTTGTTTTTACTGATATGGCGGTTCCTTCATCCTTGTAGGCTGCATACGTGAATACAGACAGAACGCGGCCCCGCACGCGCACAAAAGCCAGGCAAGCCACTCTGCGCGTAGTCACTCCGTTTACGTTGTAAGGCGTGATCGACCCGACACCGATTGCGTTCGTCATCGAAAAAAAGACCCCCAACGGCACCGGCTTATCGATCGTTACGCTTGCGGATTTGGCGAGGGCCTTGAGGTTATGGTCGATTTCCTCCTGCGCCTTGCTCGAAAACTGGCTGAGATCTCCGCTAAACTGCTTCGCGAGTTCCTCTGCAATCCTTTGGAAGGTGGCAGAATCGATATCGGTGAATTCCGACCGGCGGGCAACTTCGACGAGGGCGTATTCCTCCATGAGTGGCGCATTCCCCTTACGAATGGCGTCCATCTTGTCCTGCGGCACGAACGCGGCAACAAGCCGGTTACTCGTGGGTGCCAAGGTTTCGAAAATCACTCGATAATCGGGCCCAGGTTCAGCCAGATCGTTCGTCGGCGATGGAATTGCGATCGACATCGCTCCCACGCGGACGTTCGTAACCGGCGTCTGGGTTGTGGTGGCCTTGATGCTGTCCTGCGCGCGAAGCGCCATAGACGCTGCCGCCAGGATACAGATACAAGAGTAGGTCTTTGCCTGAATCGCGGATGGCCGGTTCATGACGGGCGCTCCTGGAATGCTCTGTCTTTAATCTCTAGCCGGAGATACGAGATTGCTAAGTTCGGTCGCCACTGTGTGAATGAATGGTCCAGTAGGATGAACAGGTTGCATCATTTCGATTCGACCGGCCTTAGCTTGGAAATCGCGGCTTTTCCATCTTCAGTGGGAGCCGGAACAAGCCGACCAGCCCCGCGCCAAGTACCTGTAACGATAATCATTTGAACATAGCTGGCCTCTCCGGCTCTAGCATCAATCTCGAGGGAGGTCTCGTGCTTTGCACTTGAGGTAAGAGCATCTTTCCCCGGCCTAATCGGCAAAGTAAAGTAAGTGCCGTTGTTAAGCCGCGTTACTTCTTGAATTCGCGACGACTATTCCCTGGCCTCGACGGCGTGCCGCTTCGAACATCGCTTCCGCATCGATCCTCAGACTAAACGCGCTCTGCCTGCTTGAAGAGAGTCGCGGCCAACGTTGCCGCGCTTTTGTCCATCGAACTTGCCAGCGATCCAGCGTCAGGAACCCTCGAAAAAGCTAGCGCTAGCTGGCCTTCAGGTCCTTAAGTTTGCGATGGAGGGCGGGGTAATCAATTTTGGCATTGTGACGCTTGTCAACTGGAACACGATCAAGGAAAACCACCTGGTCCAGCTTCACCCACGGAAGCGATCGCAGAACGGCGTCGGCAGCCAGACGTTCTTTGGTTTCGATAGCCAATACCCGGCACCCGTCAACCATGGCTAGTGCTGCTCGACGAATTACAGGGTTCTGCATGACGGCGCACTCCACCGCAAAGGGATACAGCGTGCCGCGTTCATCTTGCACCTTGCCGCTGCATCTGCCAAGCAGCCACAGCCGCCCGCTGGCATCTAGATATCCGAGATCGCCGGTTCGATGCCATCGCACGCCATCAACTTCGAACTTGGTCTCCGCGGAACTTTCTGCATTCAGATAACCTGGCAAGACGTGGCCGCCCGAAACTACAATTTCACCCGGCTCGTCAACGGGAACTATTTCGCGTTCGAAAGTGGCAAGGTCGAGTGGTGGAATCGGAGTGCCCCATTGATCGCGAATGACGCGGAGCGAAATGCACGCCACAGGGTGCCCGGCGAGAAGTCCTTTTCCTCGTTCCATAGCCTCAAAGTCGGCTTGTGAAATATCCGACAAGGCAATCTCGGCCATGGGTTCTGCTTCGGTGGAGCCGTAGACGGAGACAATTTTCGCGTTGGGGCAAAAATGTTTTGCCCGGCGCAGTAGTCCGGGGAAAACCGGTGCGCCGCCGACATATATTTTTTGGAGCCGAGACATGGCGGTGCCATTGTGCTGGCATCCCTCCAGAAGCTTCGAAATAAATGCGGGCGACGCAGCGGTAGTCTGAACGGCTTCCTGCTGAATCTGTCTCAGCACCGGTCCAGCGGCAATGTTGCCGGGAAATCTAAGATCGGCGTCAGGAAGCACGCTGGTAACTCCTGAAGCGAGATTCGCCAGCACAAAAATCGGCAAAGTTGTCAGATCTCGAGTACCCGCTCGCAACTCCAGGCTGGCCGCCAGAGCACGATGTTGTGCCAGCAAGAATTCATGAGTTCGCGAAGCGGCTTTGGGTTGAGCGGTGCTCCCGCTGGTAAAGGTGACCAACGCAGGGGCGTCAGCAGGCAAGGAGGAAATTTCCCGCTCGACATTCGCGGCGGCACCAAAGTCCAGCTTCTGTGAGCCCGGAAACCAGGCAGAGCAGAAAGATTGGGGGCCGCGACGCAGCGCGGGCATTTTCCAGCGCAACTGTTGCGCTTTGGCGCTGCCGAAAAACGCTTTCGGCGGAAAAATGCTGCAGCAGCGCTCGATGTGCTCCGGGCCGGCCGATGGATCCAGAAAAATCGCTACGCAGCCGATGCGAAATAGCGCGATAAGAACGAGGTAGAGTTCCGCAGCGACTGGATGCAAAAGGAGCACGCCGTCGCCGGCGCGGAGACCGGCGTCCCTAAACTGGCTCGCAATACCGGCGGTCGTGCGATCCAGTTCACGAAAACTGAAGCTGCGTCGCTTCCCGCGATGAACATCGATAATCGCGGCGCTGTCGCCCAATACCGCGACCTGCCGCAACAAAATGTCAGCGATGTTCATTTCGTCAGTTCTTTAGAATACAGGGTGTATTTGCGCATCACGGAAGCGTAATGGCGGCTGATATTCAGCGAAATGTTGTCTTCGAACATCAGCGCATGGATGCAGCGGCAAAACCCCAACTCATGGCCGATCTGCTGTGCACGAGCCACCAACATCGAACCCAGGCCGCGAACTTGCGGGTCCGGAAGAACTGCAACCGTTTTGATGATGAAGGTGTCGATTGCGAGGCCGCGGGTCTTCATGGCGAGGTCCGGAATCGCGAAAAGGTAGCCAACGCATCGCCCGGCTTGCTCCGCGATTAGCACCAACTCTGGACGTACTATGGGCAGCAGCGGTTGGTACATGGCAACAAACTCGGCTTGGGGAATTTCCGTATACAAGAAGTTTTGGCGGAACGCGACCGTGCTTACCTCATAAATATTTTTTAGTTCGGGGACCAAATCACTGTTTGCCGAGCGAATGGTGATTCCCGTGTCGGCGATTTTCTTTTCCATCTGCTCCCGTCGCGGGTCAGGGCGTGAGACGTCATCGTTCAGTGCCGAGAAATATGTAGCTAGCGACGAAAAGCCGGCCCGTTCGAATTGCTGGGGCGCTTCTGCGGGATTCGTGGGCTCGAGAAAAAATGCCGGCTGTTCTCCAGGATCGGTGACAAACCGATAGTTTCTCCAGGTGGTTCCATTCATCGGACCAATCACGATGATCGAACCCGCGTGACGCAATTGTTGCAGCGCCGCGGTGAGCACAGCCGCCGCGGCATCATCGTTGACCGCGGCGTAGTGCCCGATCACGCCGGCACGATGCTGACGATAGGACGCAACATGCGTCCACCAAAGAGAGCATCGCGCTTGGGCGATACCTTCTTGCGACAGGACGCAGATATGTAGGTCCGCGTGGTGGGCGGTGAAATCCGCGGCGTCGAAACGCGGCAACGTTGGTGCGCCAGCCCAGCTAGCTATCTGCGAGACGTCAGCGGAATGAACGAGACGCATGTTCAGAAAATCCGGGCTGCCAAAGTAGCTAGCAGCACAATTCCGGCTTGGCGCAACCAGCGGAGGCCCGTCGCCGGATAAATCCCTTCGTGCCGCGGCTCCGATAGATAAAAAATCCCGAAGGCCACAGAGCAAATCAGCAGCGCTGCAGCGGACTGCAGCAGCGACGAGCGTGAGTGTCTTTCGATCAGCACATAAGGTCCGAACATAAGCACCCACGACAGCAGTACGCACGCAACCATCACCACCCGCACCGATGAGTATCGTGGATAAAGTAAGTTCCAGGCGATCACCGCAAGGTGAATGGCGAACGCCAACGTGTACGGGAATAAAAAGTCCGGTTGCTGCCAGATGCGGTAGAGAAACAGCCACACCAGTCCTGCCGAAGCGATGCTCAAGACCGCGTAAACATTATGGGTGCGATCCGCGGCGGTGATTTTGCCTGGGAAAAAGAACGTATAGCTCAACAACAGGATCGCGGGAGGTATGAGCCATTGCCATCCTCCCAGAGCCCAAGAGATATACAGCACCAAAGCGGCGGCTAGCAAAGCGCTGCCTTGCAGGGTGGTCTTACGCGCATAGACGGTGACGAAAATAACCAGCACCACTGCAATGCAGAAGCGGTTCCACAACTGGTCGACCGGCATAGCCAAATACAATCGCAATAGAATGAATACGCCGAATGGAATAAAAATATTATCGAGGCCTCGCCAGGCAATAGCTTCCAGCAGCATGACAATTACCCCGATATCCAGTGAGATGAGCAGCGTCTCGACACGACCCACATTGGAAAAAACCACCAGCACGACATTGACACTAAAAAACGCGGCGCAAAAAACGCAACGGAACCTTCGATGCTCTTGTTGGCCTCGGTGGTGGCGAAGCCGTGCTTTCCGTACTCCGCTCCGGTCAGGGCTGCAACGGTGTCAGCAATGGTGAGCACCAACAAGGGAATCGCATACAGGATCTTGTCGCCATGGGCGAATTGAAAAAGCAGCGCTACGGAAAAAGGGAAATAAAGCTCACCCCACGATTTGCGCGCAACGTCATCCAAAGCACCTGACAAATGGGCGCGGATGAACGGGATGTATCTTATTGCCAGCAGCAAAGCAATCGAAGCGCCGCAAACAATAAAAACAGGAAGGCGGCCGGAGAAAACCCAGGGGAAACTGATGGCCATGGCGCCGGTTCCAATGTGCGCCAGTTTGCGGGTCCACTCGCCTTTTACTTTCGCATGTTCGTGCCAGAGACGGAGGGTCAGCAGCATCACCAACGCCGCGAGGAGAATCACGAGCATGACCACAACATCTCGCGAAGTCATACGACTTCCTCGACGACTAGGGCGCTATAGAAGAAGGCTTGATCACGCGCAAATAATTGCGCGCTCAATTCTTCCAGGGGCCGAAGTGCGGCAGACAAGGACTCGGGGCGGTGACGTGGCGCGAGCATATTCCAGTATGCGAGGCGCGCACCTGGACGCGCGTTATTTACAATCAACTTCAATAATTGCTCGTAGGCTGTCGGCGACATGTACTCAAAAATATCGCTCAAGTTAAAGCAGTCAAATTTCTGAGCTCCGGTTAGTAACTCTTCTAAGGAACCGCAACGCCACTGCAATCGATCGAGGTTGCAGCGGATGGGTTCAAAGTTTTCCTCTCGCAGGGCCACGGGAAGCGCGCCGTTGTGACGCCCGGTCAAAATCCACTGGATGTAAGGATTTCCCGACGGGTCCAAGGCCGTCAGGGCGTACTCGGTGCGCGTTAATATCCGCGCGGAAACGCTCCCCTTTACGTAGCGAAAAAACGCCTTGTCCCGGCCCAATGCACCCATTAGCTGGCGTGAAAAGAAGATGCGAAACATCAGCCGCCAGCGCAGATTGTTCCAATGCCGGTTATAAAATGTACGGCGCTGTTCCTCGGACTTCGTGCGCAACAGTTCCTGAACGCTCGCGCGAGTATGCACACACGGCAGGACCCGCTCGCGAAAAATCTGAAAATAGCGTTCGAATTTTCCGATGGACCCGATGCCGCTTGCGATCAGCTTTGGCCGAGCATCCCAAAACGTGGCGGCGTCCGCGGATAGATATTTTCGGCAGGCCCGGTAGAAACGCAGGCGTGCATCACTTTCGATGGAGCCCACCAATGCGAGAAGGTCTTCGTGCTGGAGCGCGCGGTAAGCCGCAACGCGAAGTTCCAGACAAGCAATTTGCGCGGAACTTAGATCGATGGCCAATACGCTTTCCGGGTCACGCGACAAAAGCGCCAGGGTGTTGTCTCCCGCCGACGCAACGGACAGACAATGCTTTCCGGGACCGGGCTCCAGAGCTGCGAGTAAAACAGCCGCATCTTCCCAGCATTGGGCGTAGCGAATGCCGGAAAAGTCTGCGCGTCCGGCGGCCTCGCTACGCACGGGTTTCCTGGGCAGTTATGCGTCGAACAATTCCTGCGGCACCATCCAGCTCGACCTCATCTCCGTCCTGCAGCCAATCCAGCAGACCGGGTAGGGAAATTACCGCCGGAATGCCAAGTTCGCGCGCGACAATCGCGGAGTGCGAAAGCAAACTGCCGCGCTCCACCAGCAAACCGCTGGCGGAGGGGAAGAGCATGATCCATCCAGGATCGGTGTGGTCCGCCACGAGAATGCAACCGGCGGTCAACCGCGCTTGCTTGGGATCGCGAACCACGCGTGCCATTCCGCGCACGACTCCCGGGCAACATCCCAGACCTTTACGTTCTTCGCCCTGGGCTTCAAGCACTGCGCTGGGCACGTTCGAACGATAAGTTTGCGCGTGATATACCGGCCCGCGAGTCTCGAAACGATCAGCGGGAGCGGCGCCTTTCCGGTACTCCGCGAATTCTTTTTTTCGCAAGGCGGCGAGAGATTGAAGATCCGTGCTGGTCGCGGCGCCCTCGCTGTATGCAAGAATTTCTCCAACCTCGAGATAAAAAATGTCGCGCGGATCATCAAGACGCCCCATGGATTGAAGCCGGCGCCCTGCCTCCAGAAATAGGCGACGTATCATCCCGAACAGTCGGGTGCGTTCGAATCGCAGATTTTCCCGGTTGCGGACGCGTTTCCGCGCCTGCCTCATCACCCAGAACAGCGTCCATCGACGCACCGGCGAGCCAGATAATTGCGCGCGCATCTTGCTTTCAGCGTCGCCCGCAATGGAAACATCTGCATTCGGCCTGGCTGCAATAGAAGTTCCGCGCGCAACTTCGCCAATATTCCTCAGCAGTACCGAAGGATCATCGTAAAGCGTTTCACTTTCGAGCTTGAGCTCTTCGAGACAGCGGTCGCCAAACTTCTCGAGATAGCCATCGTAGAGCACGGAAAAGTCTGGATATTGCCGGACTGCTCGCAGCGCTTGGGCAGCTGGAGCTTCTCGCAAAGCCACCATTAGTTCCGGATGCAGCGCGGCGACTTTAGCCATCTCGCGAACGCGCGCAGCGGGTTCGAGGCTAATGATGTCGCCTTGCCCGCGAATGGCGTCATTGGCGAGCATCCCGTTGGCATCGCCGCACCATTTCGCGGTGAGTTTCCGAAAAGCGCCGTGAAAAATCATGGCGAAGAAATCATTGACCAGCGGAGCATCCCAGCGGGAGAGCAACTGCTGCTCCAACTTGTAGTAATGCGTAACCAATTCATCCAGTCGCATATCGGCGAAGGGAGGATTGGGCGGCGCGAGCGCCTCATTCAGGCGGAGATAAAATCGGTCGATCTGGCGGTCCAACGTGAAATAATTTCCAACCAGACCAAATATGGTACGGATGCCACGCAACCCATCGACAAAACGATCCCAAGCACTAACGTGCTGCACGTCGCCAATAACTTCGTCGGGTAAACTTTCACGTACCCCCATCATCTGTTCCATGAATCGGCGATTCAGCGTAAATCCCGGCAGCAGCGCCAGCACCCGGTACCAATTCAAAAGGTTGTAGTAGATGCGGCCGCGAACCAGGCCAAGCATTCGAGCGAAGGTTCGCTCGTTCGCGGCGATTCTTGCTTTCGGGACGCGCATAATCACGCAGAACTGCCGGTATACGCCCTCGTACACGTAGCGCGCAAAAGAAAAGGTCAGGGGTGTGGTAATTCCGTTGTAGCTCTCGGTGATGTTGCTGTTGTCCCATAGGTTCAATATGCCCTCGGGATCCGCGAGATCGACAACCGTGGTGATCGGCCGTGACTGCAACAGAAACAACTCGTTACCTTTGATGGCCCACTCGATATCCTGCGGCCGTCCAAAAACCTGCGCCGCGCGTCGCGCGAGTCTTGCCACAGCGATGGCTTGTTCGTCGGTCAGCGATGGCTTCAGCCCCTCGGCTTCGCTCAAGGTCACCGCAGAAACTCCCTCGTCAGTTGCGGAATCGAAAACATGCGAAATATTCTTACGCACGATCTCCCGCTCAACAATTTTGCCGGCGCGATCCACCTTAAACACATCTGCAGCGGCTTCACCGCCGACGAGGGCAGTCCCTAGCCCGGGCACTGCTGACACTACGGCGAGTGATTGTCGGCCGCTGACGGGGTCCGCACTGAATGCCACACCAGAGACATCCGCGTCCACCATCTTCTGTATTAGTACAGCTGGAGCCGATGATGGCGAGCTTGTAAGTCCGCGCTGCCGGCGATATTGGAGGATGCGATCACTGAAGCCCGAACGCCAAACGGCCGCCACTTTTCCGCAAACATCATGTGCGGCCACAAAGAGAAACGTATCCAGTTGACCAGCAAAGGAATGCTGCGATCCGTCCTCATCGAGCGCCGACGAGCGCACCGCAAAACGGCTGCCGTCAGCGGACAACTCGCGCAGTGCGTGGTGGATTTCACGCTCGATCTCTTCGGTGGGTTTAAGAGTTAGTAAGTTTGAGTTTGAGCCGCTCAATTGCCCTGAAGCGAACATCTCAAACTGCTCCGTGGTTAAGCTAGCCGTAAACGCTGTTGGAGAAATCGCGAACCAGACAGGCACCGGCAAGTTGGCATCGGCCATGCGGAGTAGCGCGAGCGCCTTGCCACCGAGTTCCTGCAGGCCGCCGTCTCGATTGACGAAACGACTCATCCGATATTCCATTGACGCGAAATCATCGGAACGAAACCGAGGCTGAGATACATCAATAAGCTCCACACACCGGCCGTCGCCTCAATCAACTTGCCGCGCTTCGGCACTGCTCCCTGTAGAAAATAAAATCCAGCTGCGGCTGCGGCACAAAACAAAATCAGCAGTAAGATAAAAACAGGGCGGGCGAATCCGATTCGTAGGGCCGCCACGTAGGCGCAACCCGCCGTGCAAGCGATGACCGCTAGCCATGTCACAACGGCATTCCGTCTTCCCCAAAGAAAACTGTAAGTCTCGACACCCTCTTCCTCGTCTTGCGGGGAGCGAATTTTCCGCCCGATCTCCACCACCATGCCGTTAAAAAAACTTACCAATAGAAACCACAGCAACCCATGCGGCGGTCTCGCGGCGCCAACGGGAACCCAGTCACACGAGGTTGTGTACAAATCCACCAAAGGCATAATGGCCATGTGCGTAACCATATAGGTGATGGGCCTGGCCTTGAGCCAGCGCCTCGCAAAAAATTCCTTGCTCATCAACGCCAGATACGTCCAGGTCACCAATAAAAGAACAATCAGTCGGGGCGCCAGCCATAAAGCCAGCGCAAGCTGAATAACGATGCATCCCGCCCATACCTTCGCCAGATCGCGAAGACTAACTAGCCCACGCGGCACTGCCCGATAAGGCCGGTAGCGCGAATCTTCCTCGAAATCCTTGAACTCGTCCGCCAGTCTTAGCTGCAGAAAAAACAGAAAAGAACTAGCAAAGGCCACTAGGCACGGCTTCCATCCTGGCATTCGGCTCGCGCCGCGCAACAACGCCGAATAACCCACGGCGGACAAACTGAACGCAGCAATGACAGGCGTGTGCGCGAAGATAGGAAAACGCTCGCGCTGGTAAGTCCACCAACGGTTAGCCATAGTTTTCCGTGTGCAAATCCTTCCGGGCGGGCCAATATAGACTCGAGGCGCGACTTTTTCCGCGAATCTCGCAAACCCGCGCTAGGCACCGCACGGCGGCGAAGCGATAACAGAATCCTGCCTGCACCTGGGACACCTGCTGCAATTTGGACGTAGTGTATCCTCAAGGTGCAGTTTATGAGTTACGTGTTAGCTTAGGTGGTCCGAAGCATTACTCTCATGACGAGGGCCGCCGGGCTTCGAAATATCGTTTGAAACAAGATCTTTTCCAGATTTTAGTTTTGTTTGAGTGCCTAGGACCTTTTCGGCAGGCATGGAGAATCGCTATGCACATTCCAATGTGGTGGAGCACAACAGACCTTGACGCTACGGGCATCCTCCTTCAGCGGCTTGGTTCTCTGTCAGTTGGCATCGCTTGGGGATGGGGTTCTGCGCAGCGCGTCGCCAAGAACATGTGGCTTTGGTGGGCGCTAGCGATAGCGATTGGCTTTGGCTTTTTCATTCTTGCTGAATATAGGGTTCAGGCGCAGCGCAAAAATCGCACCGCCAGCGCGTGGTTCAATTGTTAAGTCTAGTTTTGTTGTTAAATCCGAATAAAAACTCAATGTTTATGCGCTGATTGGTAGGGGCGGTGGGGATCGGAAACAACGACGATCGGAATCTCGAGGACTTACGAGAAATGCGAAGGAATGCTAGGTCATTGCAAAGGAACGATGAGGCAGGCGAAGGAATTCTTATTGCTCCCTCAAAGCTCCCTCGTTTTCCCCGTTCACTGAGGTTCCACGATGTGCGATTCCACCCAACGCTCTAGACCGGGAGTCGGCTTCGGGCCCAATTTCGCGGCGCGGATGGCAAGCCGACGGCCGTCTAAACGAACTCGCTCACCTTCCATGTCGAATCCATTTTCACTTCGGCACCGGAGCGTGTGGACAGCGTTAGCAGTGGCTAAAATCGTATACTTTCCATTGAAACGAACGGAACTCGGCAAGTCGCAGGAAATCTCGCGCGTTCGCCGTGATCACAGTGATCCCCAGGCGGGCGGCGCTCATTGCAATCAGCGCATCATTCGTCAATCGGCCCCGTCCAACTTTCTCGTAGTCATACTTGGCGGCCAAACGGGCCAGTACTTTGCCGGTCTGGGTCCAGTCGTTGAGGTTCGGTACTAGAATTCGCCTCGCCTTCTCGAAGTCACGCTGGAATCGTTCCAACACATGCCGACCGCGAGGGGCAACTCCGGCGTATAACTCTTCGAGTACGACCGCACTCAGCCAAATCGGCGAGTCGACGGCCAACCGCCTCAGCGACAGGGCGGCCTCGTCTCCATTTCGTAAAGCGGTAATGTAAATGGAAGAGTCGAAAAGGACCGGCTGCATCTACTCGTCCAATGCGCCGTATGCGTCTCTTATATCGACGCCGCTTTTGACCAAGCGGTCGTTGGCTTCGACCGTCAACCGGTTTCTCACGTGTTCGGTGATGACGACGTCGAGTGCACGCTCGATAGTCTCCGTTTCTGTCTCTGCCCGCAACGCCCTCTGTGCGCGCTTGAGCTTTCCCGCGTCCAATTGAAAATGCTTGTGGGACCTCGTCTTAGCTAAGGCCATGCGCTCATCCTCCCATTGTGAGCATAGCACCCATGTTCACAATATTGAAGTGTATGAACATACGGCTTCTCTTCCCTCAATGTTCCCGCAGCCTGCGGAATAGTGCGAGAGTCGCTGACCCGCCGTACCTCACTCCATCATTTGGTATCAGTCTCTGATGTACTGCCTTAGGGTACCTGCGCGTGCAGGCGTCCTTTGAGCTGGGCACCTCGCGGACAGACCCCGATCCCGCAATACAACTTCAATTGGAAGAGTCTGTCGGTCGCTGCCGGCCTCATCCTGTGGAACTTCTACTTTCGAATCTATGCGGGTGCCATCAAAAAGGAGCAGGTAGTGGATTTTCATGCGGCTTTTTGAATTTTGGCGAAGGACAACGTTGCTATCGCCGACCGCCTTAATGCTCCACGTTTTCTTGGACTGACTCAGCCGCGCATCCCAATTGTCTCGATTTCAGTGCATACTTCTCTAAGACTGCATCAAGTTCCTGTGGCCGGATTGGTTTACTAAGATAATCGTCCATGCCACCGGCCAGGCAGCGCTCACGATCATCTTTCATTGCATGAGCCGTCAAGGCAATCACGATCTGATGTCTTTCGGATTCCATCTCTTTTTTCCGGATCTCCGCAGTCGCCTCAAAACCGTCCATATCAGGCATCTGCACATCCATGAGCACGACGTCGAAAGTGTCGCGCTCCAGCGCATCGAGTGTCTCGCGGCCGTTACCCACCACCACGACGTGATGACCTCGCTGTTCGAGCAAGCGGAGAATTAGCCGTTGATTCACAGCATTATCTTCGGCCACCAGTATCCGCAGGACGGCATGCGGCTTGAGAGCGCCTTTTACGGAGAATCGGGTGACTAGAGTACCGCAGCCCATTTGTCCTGGCGGCTGAAGCACTCGAACAATTGATTCGCGTAATTCGTACTGCCGGATAGGCTTCAGCAAGTACGCCGTCACTCCCAGTTTTCGGCATCGCTCGGCGTCGCCCTGATGGCCGGCCGACGTAAGCATCATGATCATCGGTGCTGAGGGCTCCGGCAGGCGCCTGATTCTCTCGGCGAGCTCGAAGCCGTCCATTTTCGGCATGTGCATGTCGGTCAGAATCAGCGCATATGGTTTCCCTAAAAATTGCGCACTCGATATTTGCGCCAGTGCTTCATCTCCTCCCTCTACCGAAGTCACTTCCATCCCCCAGGGCTTCAACATTTCTTCCAATATCCGCCGGTTGGTGCGATTATCGTCGACTATCAACACCTTCACATTGTTCAAGATCTCCGGTGGAGTAGCGGTCCCCAATGTAACGGCACCTATCGGGCTCCTCAGCCGGGCCGTAAAATGAAATTGCGTTCCCTTGCCAACCTCACTTTGGAGCCAAATCTCTCCGCCCATCATCCCCACTAAGCGCGCGGAAATCGTCAATCCCAACCCGGTGCCACCGTATCGGCGGGTCGTCGAGGAGTCTGCTTGTGTGAACGGGTCAAAAATCATTTTCTGCTTTTCCGAAGGGACGCCGATGCCGGTGTCCGCAACCGTGAATTGCAGAATGAAGTCGTTACCATCTATCGCTTCCAACTGAACCTTCAACGCCACTTCACCCATTTGAGTAAACTTTATTCCGTTGCTGACGAGGTTGTTGATCACCTGATTTAGCCGGTTCAAATCACCACGTAGAAGCCCGGGGATCTCAGGAGCAATGTCACAGAGGAGCTCGAGGCCTTTTTCGTGAGCGCGCAGCGCAAGTGTTCTGAGCACGCCCTCCAAGTCGTCCCGCAAGTCAAAATCGACTAAATCCAATTCGACTTTGTCTGCTTCCATTTTGGAAAAGTCGAGGATATCGTTGATCACCGAGAGTAATGAATCCGCCGACATCTTCACCGTTTCCAGGTACTCTTTTTGTTCCCGCGTCAGTTCGGTGTTCAGTGCCAGATCGGTCATGCCGATCACTCCGTTCAGCGGAGTGCGTATTTCGTGACTCATGTTCGCGAGGAATTCGCTCTTTGCTCGGCTGGCCTCTTCAGCAACCTCCTTGGCGTGACGCATTTCTGCTTCTGCACGTTTTCGGGCCGAGATGTCCTGATACAGGCCCAGAGAACCGCGCAGCTCGCCGTTTACCATTAATCCGACGACATGAAGTTCCAGATCAATGAAACTCTGATCTTTGCGTTGCACGCGTGCCACACGGTTGATGGGCGTTTCGTTCAGAGCCAGTCGATGGGATTCGAGCAAATCCTCCACACCGGCAAACAGGCCGGCGATCGGTTTCCCAATGAGCTGCTCTCGCGTGTATTCAAACAACTTCTCAAACGCGGAATTGCACAATTGGATTTTCTGGTGAGAATCCAAGACCATGATTCCAAGTGGACTGTTCTGAATCAGTGCGTTCAGATATGAGGTTCTCTCTGCAACACTCTTCTCAAGATTGTCGTGCGCCATCTGTATCGCGACATCCCTCTGCTGGAGCCGGTCGAGCATACCGTTGAATTGATCGAACAAGAGCCCTATTTCGTCATCTCCTCGTTTAGTAGCTCGGATAGAATAATCTTCCTGAGAGGAGACTAATGACGCGGTTTTTGCCAGTTCTCGGATTGGGCCAGAGATCACACTCTGAAGGCGAACAGACAGCAAGAAGGCAACCGCCAGGGAAGCCAGGAATACCAGGAAATCAATCTTCAGGAACCGTATCAGCCGTTCATGAAGGTCTCTTAAGTCCGCCACGATGAGTATGGTGCCGATGGATTCGCCCGTCAGGATAATGCGTTGAGAGGTAAATATCTTGTCACTGTAAATCGTGGTTGTATCGGACGGGACAGGAGGAGGTAAGAATTCAGGATGCATCACATCGCGACTGTACGTGGCGAAAACCTGGCCATCCTTGGTGTAAATGTAGGCATTGGTCACACTTGGTTTGGCCCGAAGAGCGGAAAGCACCTCCGTCGCGGTCTTCGCATCGCCGAAGCTTAAGCCTGCGGTGCTATTTGATCCCACCATTCTTGCCGAAGCGCTCAGATCCTGCGTTTTTTCTTTTAGGAATGTGGATCGGTCATATAGCGTGAATACAATCGCCGCCATCAGCAGAGCGACGGCACAGGCAACCATCACGATACCTTGAAGTTTGAGCCGGATCGATAAGTCTCGAAATGTACGCATCCCATCCCCTATCTATTAGTTCGATTCGCCGCGCACGGTCACCAAGCTCGAGCGGAATACCACGATAATGAAGGGGTTTGCGGAGGCAAAGACCCGTACAATTTGCCTCGCAAATTGGGCTTCAAAGATCATAGGGCGACCACTTATGAGGTCCTGTCACATTTTGAACAGGTTCCAGGAAAGCAACTCGCCGTTGGGTCAAGAAATAGGGCTGCGTGAAGGATACTCCTGTCAAGTGGGCACAAAACTTCGACCTGCAATCTCATGCCGGCAGTGAACTAGAAAATGTCGTATCAGTTAACGGAAGAATGAAAAGTGTTCAATACAGAACACACTTTCCAATGCGGCCAAAATATCCTTACGATCGCGCGTGAAACTGATCTTGGGCCTCTCTCAACAAGGAACTGACTCCTAACGGAAACCAAAGGAGATTCAGTCGCTGCTGCAGTGGGGAGAGACTTGAATGAATGCGACGCGGCGCGGCAATCCGTGGATTGACCTTCTGATCTCATTGGTGACCCTGTCCGTCGGGCGCAGTGTCGAAGGCCGGGGTAGACGAAAGCGTGGTTTTGGACCCGAGTTTCTGCGCCCAATTGTCGGGCCGATATTTCGACGAGCCGTTATCGTGGTCTTAGTTTCTGTATTGCCGATATTGCATTCACAGAATGCAATGGCTCAGACCAACCCCGCCACTCCAAACGTCCTGGACATGAGTCTTGAGGACTTGATGTCCATCGAGATTGATTCCGTTTACGGAGCCTCTGGCTTCAAACAGAAAGTCACCGAAGCTCCTGCGTCCGTCACGATAATTACATCTGACGACATCGAAAAGCACGGCTACCGGACACTCGCCGATATTTTAAGAAACGTCCGTGGTTTTTTTGTCTCTTACGACCGCAATTATGGCTACGTTGGAGTCCGCGGATTTGGACTGCCGGGCGACTACAACAGCCGCATAGCGCTGATGATTGATGGCCACCGGATGAACGATAATATTTTCGAGGGGAATTTGCTTGAAACCGACTTCCCACTTGACGTTGACTTGATTGACCGCGTTGAGATCATACGCGGGCCAAATTCTTCCCAGTATGTTGCGAGTGCGTTCCTGGCAGTCATAAACGTCATTGCGAAACGAGGAGCGGATTTGCCCAAAGTGAGCCTTGCCGGCCAGGCTGGCAGCTACGGTACCTATGGGGGCCGCATCACCTACGGCAAAAAGTTTGATAATGGCTTGGACCTGCTCGTTTCCGGTACTGTTTATGACTCTCACGGACAGGACCGGCTTTTTTTCGAAGAATTCAACACTCCCGCCAACAACAACGGCATCGCGTTGAACGCCGACGGTGACGAATCTCAACAACTTTTTGCTTATGCGTCCTGGGGCAATTTCACTTTGCAGGCAGTGTTTGGTTCACGGGATAAGGGGATTCCGACTGCCCCATTTGGATCCGCCTTTAACGTTACTGGTACTCACACCGTGGATCAGCGCGGATACCTCGACTTGCGATACATTCGCGCCATTGGCCACGGGTGGACCCTTACGAACCGGATCTATTTAGACCTGTATAACAATGACGGTACGTACATTTACGATTATTCCGCCACGGGTGGACCCTCACGTGTGATGAACAAGAATTTCGCACACGGCAAATGGTGGGGCGATGAGGTGACCATTTCCAAGCAGATTGGCGAGCGGCAGCGATTGAGCATTGGCGCTGAATTCCGCGACAATTTTCAGCAAGATCAAGGAAATTACGACCAGCAACCCTTTGTTCAGTATTTCAGCGATTACAGGACCTCGACTGTATTCTCTTTATATGCTCAGGATGAAATTCACCTCCGAAAAAACCTCGTGCTGAATGTGGGTCTTCGGTACGACCATTATTCGACCTTTGGCGGCACTACGAACCCCCGAGCCGCATTGATCTTTAACCCCTGGGCCAAAACGACCTTCAAACTTCTCTACGGACAGTCCTTTCGAGCACCCAATTCTTTCGAGCTTTATTACGACGCACCGGGGAATGAACCCAACGCGTTGCTCAAGCCGGAGACCGTCAAGACCATGGAGATAGTTTGGGAGCAATACTTCGCCAACCACTTCCGAATGACGGTCTCGGGATTTTATTATCCGATTCGGAGTCTGATTAGCGAGCAACTTGACTCTTCAACTGGAAACGCCTTCTTCGCGAATGCGGGATCGCTGAACATCAGTGGCATGGAATTCGAGTTGGCGAGAAGACTGCCTACCGGCGTGCAAGGAACGATCAGTTACTCGTATCAGGACGCAAGCAACCCGGCAACGGGATCAACTGTTACAAATTCTCCCAAGCACATCGTCCAGGCAGGCCTCACCGTACCCCTCATCAAACAAAAGTTGTTTGCGAGCATGGACCTTCAATATGTAAGTCTGCGGGCAACTCTAGAAGGAAAATTTGCCCCGGGGTACGTCGTTCCCAACGTTACGATGTTCAGCCGGAACCTGCACAACGGTTGGGACGTCTCGGCGAGCCTCTATAATATTTTTAACAAAAGATTTGGCGATCCCGGCGGCGCTGGCTTGGCGGAAGACATTCTCTATCAGAATGGCCGAACGTTTCGAATTAAAGTCGGATACAGATTCCAATGATCAGCATCCACTTACAGGGTTGGCGCAACAGCTGCCCACGTTGGTATCGGTGTCTGGTGCGTGGCGGCAATTTGCTCAGGCTCCGGCGAATTTCGGTTTTTTTCATGATCGCCTGCTCGGTTTTATTGAACACTTACTCTATCGCGCTCGCGCAGAACGAAGAAAACGCGGAATACCCGATTAAGCTAGCTTTCTTGTACAACTTTACAAAGTTTGTCGAGTGGCCTCTGGGGTCATACCGCGAGGCGAACGCGCCGCTCGTGATTTGCATCGCCGGCCATGATCCGTTCAGCCCCGATCTCGAGGCAGACTTGCGCACTCGGAAAGTTGGCGACCATCCCGTCGACGTAAGACCACTCAGAGCCACCGATAGAGTGAACGCATGCCACGTCATATTTGTCCCTGTCACGGAAAAAGACCATGCCGACAAGATCATGAAAGGACTGCAGGGGTCAAACACATTGACGGTGGGTGAATCTGAGGGGTTCGCAGCAATGGGCGGCATCATAAATCTGGTGATCGAAGGAAACAAGCTTCACTTTGAAGTTAATCCTCTTGCTGCGGACCGGGCAGGCCTAAAGATCAGCGCGAAACTCCTCACGATGGCGAAGATCGTCAAATAACAGCTGGGGGGCAATTCAAAATGGTTCGTTGAGCGGCTCGAAACTAAGGCGCCTCGTGAACAAAATGATTTTGAACGGTGCCGGAATGTGCGAAGCATGTTGCAAAATTTCCGGCCAGTTTTAAGTGAGTCCTCCGACAAAGAGATCGGGAGGATCCTAAGCAAGGCACGCGAACCGCTGGCGAGCGTAAGATCACTTCCGAGTGATCGACAATCAGTTCGGAAACTCGGTCATCATTTCCCAGAACGCCGTTTATGGTCAGTCTCCGGATGGCCGACCACTCAGGAGTCGACGCGATATTTGTAAACATAGGCGCGCTTGTGTGGTGATCTCTCCTTCCGCCGTTTTCTTACGATTGGCAAAAGTTACATTTGGTATGAGCGCGATCGTTATAGAAGGAGAAAACGGAACGACTGAGGCCTTGCACGTTGGTGACGAGAAAGCGCCGTTGGTTCCAGACGGTGTGTCAGCCTTGTAGCAGATGCGCCGCTGATGAGACCAGCTGTAAGCGCGATAGCGAAGCTGGAAAAAGATCGCTGGGGGTTGCCGGTGCGACGATACCGTCTGGCGAGACGACGCTCGAGCCGCTGCGCTGGCCCTTGCATCGTGGGTTCGTAGCTATGCCATGGTGTACGGAGGCCGAAAACCACAGAATTCATAGAGCAGTGGCAGAGCAAACCGGCGTCCGCGCGCAGCTTGATGCGGGCTTTGGGAACTCTCGTTGGAGTCGCGGGACGATGCGTAACAACAGAGGAAGATGCGGGCGTGACTCGTCGCGGTACCGCGACGCAGACGCGCCGCCAACAAACAACCGGTGTGCCGCTCAAAGATCAGCAAGGGGTGATACATGTGCTGGCCATAACCACCGTTGAAGAAACTGAGCTGCTGCTGACCGTACGTGGGATCGTCAGTGGAATCGACATCGAGTAGGATCTCTCCCCGCTTGCGAACTTGTGCTCCGCAGATTTTCACAAACCAATCGAGCAGCGCATCTTGCAGCTTGAGGAGGTCGCGAGGCGAAGGTGCGTTCTCCCAGCGGCTGAGAGTGGGCGTGATCCGAGAGGTTCGCCGAGAGGTTGATCGGCAAGAATTTGAAATGCCGGATCGTGACGTAACCGGTCCGCGTCGTTGGCATCTTCGTAGCCAGCGATGATCTGGTACAGACGCTGGCGCAACAGCGATAACCCGGGGTGACTCACACGCGAATCGTCGCGATCATCACCGACGCCGCTGCCAAGCCGCCAGTAAGTCCATGCCGCGATCAAAAGCCCGCAAAGGCAGCAGGCCGGCATCACGGTGATCTGACCGCCAGAAAAATCAGCTCGGAGGATCGGTGTCGGTAGAAGGAAAACGAGAGCTGTGGTATACAAGATGATCCTGGGGCCCGAAGAGAAGCGGGTGCGAAAACAGTGACAAAGAGCAGAGAAAAGGAAAAAGCTAGGCAGGTTGCTGGAAGGCTCTTGCGGGAACAGTGGCCAGCAACGGGCCTAGGCCCTCGGCGGCGGTCGGATGGGTGAAAATCGCGTCGCGCAGCACGGTGTACGACAGGCCGCCCAGCATCGCCGTCTGAACTGCTGCCATCATCTCGCTTGCTTCCATGCCGAATACAATGAATCCCAATATGTGGTCACTTTGAACGTCGAGAAGCATTTTCACGAAGCCGCGGGTTTCGCCTATAGCGACGGCTCGGAGAACGGCGGTCATCGGCATTTTCGCCAAGCGATAGGCGATTCCGCGTTTCTTAGCTTCCGATTCGCTCAAACCGACTCGGGCAAGCTCAGGGTCCGTGAACATGCAGAACGGCACAAGCCTGTCGCGCGTGGTGCGGCTACCGCCGTTCAAGTTGTCTCGGACCACGCGGAAATCATCGAACGCAACGTGAGTAAACTGAGGACTGCCCGCGCAATCCCCCATCGCCCACACCCCCGGCGCGGTGGTTTCCAATCGCTCGTTGACTTTGATGTTGCCACGCGAATCCAGCTCGATTCCGGCCGTTTCAAGCCCGATCTCCTGCGTGTTCGGCGTCCGTCCAACCGCGACCAGCAAGTCGCTACCTTCTATCGTCTGTTCTCTATTATTGTCGGTTTCGGCGTGGACCTGTACGCTTTGACCTGAAAGTCCCTCGACCTTTCTCACTTGTGTCCCGAGCAATACTTCGATCCCCTCGCTCGTGAAATTTTCACGAATCGCTTGCGAGACGTCGGGATCTTCCGCTGTCGCCAGTTGCGAGCCACGCTCGATGATGGTCACCCGAGTGCCGAATCGACGGAGGGCTTGGGCGAGTTCAAGGCCCACGTATCCGCCGCCCAGCACGATCACGTGCGCCGGCAAACGCTGAAGATCGAGTGCTTCGATGTGAGTCATCGGTTTTGCGTCCGCCAGGCCGGGAATGTCCGGCATCATCGCGCGCGATCCCAAGTCCAGAAATAGCCGATCACCGGTGACCGTCCGACGGCCTCCGCCGTTTAGGTGCACTTCCACAGCCTTAGGAGCGATAAAGTGAGCCTCGCCGCGGATCAATTCGGCTCCGGTCGCTTCGAAGCGATCGAGATGAAACTGAACTTCGCTCTCGACCATCTTTCGCTTACGGTTGAAAACCCCTTTCATGTCCGTGGATACTGGACCCGTTCGGATGCCGTACTCGGCGCCGTGCCGCGTGAACCAATTCGCCCTTGCGCTGCGGATCACGTTCTTGCTGGGCAAGCACGCAATGTTAGGGCACGATCCGCCAATATATTTCCGCTCCACAACAGCCGTGCGGTGACCAGCTTGGGCCAAGTTCCATGTCAGATGCTTGCCCGCCTCGCCACTGCCGATAACAAGGATTTCGTAATGCTCTATCTCAGACATTATTCTTCGTCTCCTTAGGCGGGCAAGACTGGCGTCTCGCCTCTGGCGCCAATACCGTGGCAGGCGGACGAACTGGACGGCTGCCTGAAACCTGCGTTGAGACAATCGCGCTGGCGTAGTTTGGAAGATTGGTTATGAGCGCGGCGTGCATGAATTCCTCGGAGTAATCCGCAGTCGCGTCCTTCACCATGATGACGTCGTAAACCGCTGACGGTGTCGCAAGTGCGCTGAAGCCTCGTCGCACGCTAGCGAAACAGCCACGGTTGGCGAATATCTGCATGGAGTTTCGCCGGGCAGGGCTCATTGCTGGACGAGCTGTTGTCCACCGTCGATGTCGTAAGTGCCGCCTGTAAGGGCTGTGTTGGTCATAATGTGCACGGCGAGCGCGGCTATGTCGGCCGGGCCAACGACGCGCCCGATCGGCAGCGTAGTGCGGAGTTGCTCGCGGCGGGCATCAAGCTGATTGCCGAGCAGAGATGCCGACAATGGTGTGTCGACAAACCCAGCGGCGATGAGGTTGACGCGAACCGGGGCGATCTCAACTGCCAGGTTTCTCACTAACGCTGGCATTGCGGCCGTCAGAGCGCCGACCAGCGTCATTCCTGGCGCGGTGCGGCGGCCCCCTGTTCCGCCCATGAAGAGAAGCGTTCCTCCCGCACGAACCTTTTTCATTGCCATGCGAGCGACCTGCATCGGCAGGAAAAGATGGGCCTCCACGTCTCGGCGCGCCTTGTCAAAGTCGAACTCGGCCAACTTCGCATAGTAAGGACCGGGACCGGTGAGAAGAACGTGATCAATCCGAGCTGGCAGCTCGTTGAAGAAGCGCTCCAGTTGAGCGAAGTCGGTAGCATCAAAGGCCGCGGTGTGCTGTGCGCCAAGCTCGCTCGCTGCGCGCTGAAGGGCCTCAGGATTGCGGGCGGCGAGGACGAGCTTCGCGCCCCCATCACGGGCCAGTCGAGCGGTTTCGAGGCCGATGCCGGCGCTACCGCCGATCACAACGACGGTTTGGCCGAGAAGTTGCGGTTCGCGTTGCGGGAGAGAGGACCCGGTGGCAGTGCTCATAATTCCTCCGATCGGCTTTCAAAGGCGTCTGCTTGTCCAACCCTAGACTCGGCCGGGATCGACTCGACCACTCGTCTCCCGAGCGATCGTTCGAAGTCGCTACTTTGGCAGCTTAGCCCCGCTTGCCTCCGCCAGCATGTGGACCTTGGGCTGAGCCGGGAGCCGCCGCGGTGACGTTCTTGCCGAAGATGACTTCTTTGAGCTTTCAGTCGTTGCCGTGTGCTCTACGGGAAGGCGGCGCGCACCTCGGTATCAGCCCTTCAGAAATGCGCTGGATCGGCCTGATTCTTGGGGTCCCACCCCTTCATGTCATTGAGTTCGTCGGGCGTGATCTGAGGCAAGTGCCGGATGAACAAAACCAGGCGCCAGGTTTGCGGCACAGTGTGCGTTCCGTGGAAGGCGGGCATGCCGCTCAAACGAACGCCATTTTCAATGGTGTAGTAGAGCTCACCATCGCTCTTGTTCTGGGTCTCGGCGGCGCGCAAGTCGGGCGGTTTCGGATAGAGGCCCTTGCCGAATACTGTCTGGCCCGCTCCGTCATTCCCATGGCACTCGGAGCAATGATAGGAGAAATGTTCCATGCCTCCCCGAATGTTCTCCGTGGAAGCCACGATGGGATTGCGAAGTTGACGATACGAAGATGGCACGGCTATTTTGCGTGCCGTGGTGGCCGCGAACACCTCAAGCGCTGATGGCGTCCCAAGTGCGCTGAAGCCTCGTCGCACGAGAATGATTCCGTAAACCGCGGCTGCAGCCACCAGCGCAAACAGAATCAGTGAAACTGCTTTCCAAGGTTTCATGTTTACCTCTCCTTTCCCGTGGCGTCGTCGTCCGCGCTCCCGAGCGCAGGCAGGTGCCTGCCGAAGTTCAATCCGCCTGAGCTTTTGCCAACTTCGCCTCGCCACCGAGCGGCCTAAATACGTCCTGAAAAATGGGAGCTCCAAATGGGGCACCCGTGAATCCGCCATCCACTATCAGCTCGACCGCGTTGACGTAAGAGGAATCGTCGGACGCGAGGAAGAGCACGGCTTTGGCAATTTCTTCCGGCTCGCCCCAGCGGCCCTGCGGAACCGCAGAAGAAAAGAACTTCGCCAACTTAGCGGAATCCTCTGCGGAAGCAGCGGCGCGGGGCCCGCGCTTCCAAATGGGAGTTTTGATCGCGCCTGGTGCGACGACGTTCACGCGAATGTTGCGCGGTGCGAGGTCGGCGGCGATGCAACGCGCCATCGAGACGAGACCACCTTTGGTGGCTGCATATGCGGCGACGCCAGGCTGGCCGAGATAGTTCTGTACCGAACCACTAAAGATGATGCTGCCGTTGTCGTTCAGCACCGGCGCCGCTGAATTCACCGTAAAGAAAGCGGCAGTAAGGTTGGTGTGGATCACGTTCTCAAAAATGGCCTCGTCGGTCGAGCCGGTAGGAGTCCGGCCGGAGATGCCGGCATTGGCGAAGACAATGTCCAGCCTCCCGAAATCTTTGGCCAGGGCTGCGAAGAGATGCTTGCGATCTTCCGCAATGGTGACGTCCACGCGGTAGCCACGCGCGCTCGGTCCAAGTTCTGCAATCGCTTCATCGAGAGTCTTCTGGTCCCGACCAGTAATGGCCACGTGCGCGCCCTCCGCAACGAAAAGGCGGGCTGTGGCAAGACCGATGCCACTGTTGCCGCCGGTGATAAGAGCCTTTTTCCCTGTGAGTTTCATAACGCCTCCTTTTTTAAGAACACTACCGAAGTGATCTGAAGCCCGCGCGAACTTCTTCTGCGAACAGTGGGGCTGTTCCCAGGCCGCAAAATGGCGGGTGGCCCGCCCCGGTGAACTGGGAGCGGGCAACGCCATCAGCTTCCTCTCCAAGGAAGCTCTATCGGAGCGATCTGAACCCCGCGCGCACCTCTTCCGAGAAGAGTTTTGGCTGTTCCCATGCCGCAAAGTGCCCGCCTTTGTCGAGCTTGTTGTAATGGATCAGTTTAGGAAACGCCCGCTCCGCCCAGCTTCGCGGGGCGGGATAGAGTTCGTCTGGAAAGACGCTCACGGCGGTCGGGACAACGACGCCCCTGACGCCGAAGAACGAATAACCCTTGTTTTCCCAATAGAGCCGAGCCCCCGAGAGCGCCGTATTCGTCAACCAAGTGAGCGTGATGTTGTCGAGGACGTCGTCCCGTGTGAGGCCTTCGCTGCCTCCGGCAAAGACACGCGCGATCATCTCGTAGCTGCGCGCGTCGTGATCAAGGAAATAAGCCGCCAGGCCGACAGGGGAATCAGCGATTCCGTAAAGCGTCTGAGGGCGCAGCCCCATCTGGTACCCGTAGGCGATTCCCTTTTGATAGACGAACTGTACGCGTTCGTAAGCGACCTTTTCGTCGGCGGAGAGACCCGATGGCGCCGGCGCTCCTGAAAAAGCAGCCTTGTCGATCTCGGCCGGGAAAATGCCGGGCATGTTGGTGTGAATGCCGAGCAACTCCGGCGGCGCTTGCACACCCATCAGCTCGGTGATGACTGCACCCCAATCGCCGCCTTGCGCTACGAATTTGTTGTAGCCGAGGCGCTTCATCAGCACGGTCCAGGCACGTGCAATGTGAGCGGGGTCCCACCCGGTCGTGGCCGGCTTGCCGGAAAAACCGTAGCCCGGCATGGACGGAATCACGACATCGAAGGCGTCGGATGCGCTTCCGCCATGCGCGGTGGGGTTGGTAAGCGGATCGATGATCTTCAACTGTTCGGTGATGGAGCCGGGCCAGCCGTGCGTGACGATGAGGGGCAGCGCGTTTTCGTGGTTCGAGCGGACGTGGATAAAATGAATGTCCAGCCCGTCGATTTCGGTGATGAATTGCGGCAGGGCGTTCAGTCTCGCTTCGACTTTGCGCCAGTCATAATCTGTCGCCCAATAGCGTGCCAGCGCCTGCGTCGTCGCGAGCTGTACTCCTTGGGTTGCATCGGTCACAGTTTCCCGCTCAGGCCACTTTGTCGCGTTGATGCGCCTACGCAATTCGGTGAGTTCCGCTTCTGGAAAATTCACTTTCTGAAACGGACGAATAGCATCTGCCTGCTCGTTGCTTCGTTGTGTACCAGTGGTTTGCGTCATGGCGTCCTCCTTTTGAATAGTTTGGATTTTTCCGTCTGTGGACCTGGCGATTATTGCTTTACGTCCCTGGAAGGACGAATTCCATCGGTAGGCCGCTGAGCCTATCACAAAATAAGCGTCCTGAGCATTAAGTCCCGGCAAGTCGGCATCTCGTCAGGAAATCAAACCCTGACGAGATGCGCGTTTCGTCGACGCGGCGTATAAGTGCTGTTCGAGTGCGATTCGGTACCGTGTGACCACGGTCCTGTTGAAAGCTAGCCTGGGCTCCGAACAGTACCAGTCGATGAACTCACGAATGGCATGGTCGTACGAGCGCTTTGAACTCGAAGACGTGAGGCTGTTTAAGACCGCAGATTTCGATTGTTCTAGATCGGGTAATTTGAGGACCGTTTTCGGGACTCGTTTGCGTTTGCTCTTCGCCATTGGAAGCGGCCTCCATTCGCCGTGGCCAAAAGCATGATCATGTCCTCAATCTCCTGAACAGCAGCGCGTTTATGAAGGCTCATCAAGACGCATTGAGTGCGTAGGCCTGATAGCGCCGATAGAGAAAAGCCGCTGCCTCACTGGCCCAATATAAAACCGAAAACAAAGTATGCTTCCTAGGTAACAGCGCTTTCGCATCCTTACTAAAAAGAAATCCTATTTGTGACGCAGAATTTCGCTGCAATCATTCTCGGTGGTACTGGACAAATGGGCGGGGCAGCCGTCGCGGAGTTGCTGGCGATTCCGGAATGCCGAGAACTGATAGTGGTTACCAGAAAGCCCATTGCGACGCGATTGCGGGTGCGCAACATCGTCCTTGATACCGGCTCTGCCGACTTTGCCGAGCGGACTGCTGCACTCGGCCGCGAAGTCTTGAGCCAAGGTCCCGTCAGCGCCGTAAGCTGTGTGGGTGTCGGTTCTGGCTCGAGGCGCTGGAGTGAAGAAGACTTGCAACGACTTGAGGTGGGCGTCGTCGGTGCATTTGCGCATGGCTGCCATGACGCCGGAATTGCCCAGTTTTGCTTACTTTCTGCCGTAGGAAGCACAACTCGCAGCCGGTTTCGCTATACGCGAGTAATGGGCAGGAAAGAAGACACCGTGCGTAACGTCGGGTTTGCCCGCCTCGCCATATTTCGCCCTGGCATCATTGTCGGCAACGCGCATACTCCAACCTGGTCGGTTGGTTGGGGGAGCCTCGTGCCTGGATCGTTTGGCAATATCGATCAGCGGATTCTTGGTCGCTCAATCGCCGCAGAGATAGCCTTGCACAGTCAAGAGGCTGGTGAAGTTATCCGCGAAAATGCAGCGATGAAAAAACTCGCCGCGGAGTTGAATAGTGTCCTTTAGGAATTTTGAGTGGAGCGGGTGGTTTCAGAAAGGATAAGCCGCCACGACGTTTGTGACCGCGGTTTCGCAACCTACGCGCAGAGGCTTCGTCTTTAGAGCGCCTGAACGATCTTCTCTGACTCCGCCCAGAGCCGGGTGGCGAGCGCGGCGTCTTCTGCATCGGCGCGCGGCTTCAACACATTTGAGTCAGCGAGGTAGTTGCCCGCCAGGGCCACTGCCTTCGGGCTCACTGCGGCGAAGACCTCGGTCGCGGCGCCCTCGCCGACGGACTTGAGAAAGAGCCGCCCAATGGCCCCCAACACCCGGCTGAGCACCGGCCCCAGGTTACGGGCGAGATTGGTATCGACCACGCCGGGGTGCACCGCGTAGGCGGTCTTCTTGGTGCCGGCGAAACGATGCTCCAGTTCTTTGGCGAAGAGCAGGTCGGCGATCTTCGACTGGCCGTAGGCCTTCAACGGCTTATACCCCTTGTCGCCCGAGAGATTGTCGAACTCGATCGCCCCGACGGGCGCGCTCCGGTGTCCCTCGCTGCTGAGCATCACTACCCGGCCGGCGTCTTTCAGCTGATCGAGCAGGCCCGTCACCAGGATGAAGTGGCCGATGTAGTTGGTGAAGAACTGTAGCTCATAGCCGTGCGATTTCTCGAGCTTCGGCAGCATCATGACCCCCGCGTTGCAGATGATGGCGTCGAGCCGATGACCATCTGCCTTGACCGCTGCGACGCACTCTCGCACAGACGAAGGATCTGAAAGCTCGCAGGAGTAGCCGACCGCCTTGCCGGGAAGCGTCGCGCACGCAGCCGAAGCCTTCTCCTTTGTGCGCGCCGTCCCCAGCACCAGAGCGCCTCGCAGCGCGAGCACGCGACACGTCTCCTGCCCGATGCCTGAATTGCAGCCGGTAACCAGAATGGTTTGGCCAGCGAGTGAGAGCCCTTCGGTAACCTGCTCGGCGGTCGAGCCGTAACCGAAGCCAGTCGGCCCTGCTGATTTGAATATTGCGAGCAAAGACATGTGCGTCCTTCGTTTGGACATATGACACAATATGTCTACTCGTCAGTATTGACAATTAGACAAGATTTGTCAATGCTTGATGGATGAGCGAGGACAAGAAGGGCAAAATCCTGAATGCTGGAAAGCGCCTCTTCCTGCGCTACGGCTATAAACGCGTCAGTATGAGTGACATCGCGGAGGCTGCAGGCATCTCGCGTCCGGCCCTGTATTTGGTTTTCAAAAACAAGGAAGAGATTTTCAAGGGTGCTTACAAGCAATGGGTAGATGAGAAGATCTCCGAAATAGAAGAGAAGGCGGAAACTCTCAATACGGCCGAAAAGAAGCTACGCCTCGCTTTCGAGCTAGGGGTGATCCAACTGATTGAGGCCATGAAAACCTCACCCGAACTCAAGGAATTAGTGGAACGCAATTTCGGCTATGGGTCTCGCAAATTTGAAAACCTCGTAGAGAGGTTTCTCACTCCCATTGCCCCGAGGAAGCTTAAAGAGAGCTCCTGGACAGCAGAAAGGGCCGCGCATTTATTGGTAAGCGCAGTGCCTGGCTTCAAACAGACGGCTGAGACGTCAGAAGATCTTCGCTCGCTCATCAATGATTGTGTCTCGCTCATTCTAAGTTCATGGCCGAGGGATTGAGTTGGGCACGAGGTTCAGCGATCCCGCCGGCGATCGTTTGCGGTGGAGTCGGCAGGAAATTCGTACAACCTTGTTCCGCCATACGCTTCAAGTGATCGCGCAGCCACGGCTCGTCCCACAGGTACCAGCCCTGCGCTTCGAAATGTGCCCGGATCGCCTTACGATCCGCCTCGTTCTTGATTTTTCCGCAAAGCAAGAGCCAGACGAACCTTCGGTTTTTCGCGGCAAGCTCCGGAACCGGTGAATTGCAGGCAAAGCCGGTTAAACACCACGCGCCGCAGTTCCGCCTCGTTGAACAGTTTGTACCTCTTCGAATGTTCGGGGTTGCTGCCGTCGAAGGCGGTCGCCCTCACGCCGGTCGAGTCCATGTAGCTCTTGCATTCAACAACCTGCAGCACATTCTTCCGCGCGCTGTAGCCGACGATATCAAGTTCCCATCGCGGAGACGAGTGACGGCCGATCAGGCGTTTTTCTTCCTTCGTCAGCTCGACCTTGACCGAAGTCCGGACCCAGAAACCGCTCATCCAGAGGATTTCGCTGACCAGTTGCTCGAATGCATCCACGATTCATCCTCCTGTGTTATTCGGTTTCCGGTTGGGCTTTCTGGCCCCGCTGATAGGCATACGAATCAAAAATAAAATTACTGAACGTCATCGCCGCGTTGACGATCAGTGTGGCGTGGTGCTCCGCCGGTTTGTATTCGCGGACGTGCCGGTCGCCCATCTTGTTGCTCAGGCCGGACAGGCCGCAAATGATGCTGATGAATCCGGTGAGGGTCTGCTTCAGACTGTTGTTGATCGCCGGGTTTTCGGGCGACAGGTTCAAATGCTTCTGTACGCGTTTGTAGAGCTTGGGCAGATCGCCGTCGTAGGCGGGCGGATTGGGATCGCAATCTTTCTCGATGGCGGCAAGCACGGCTTCGACCAGGGACCGGGCATTTGTGATGGCGCCGTCGTAGTCGCCCTGCCCCATCCTGCTCCTGCATTTTTCGATTTGCTCCATGATGAAGGCATGGGAAAGATGGCTCGGTTCCAGTTTCACGTCGACGAGAATTTCGCCGCGCGTCTTGTCGACGACATCGTAGCTCTTGCCGTGCGGGACAACTTCGTAGCCGTCATAGGCGAGGAATTCATTCAGATATGTCAGCGCATCCTGCACGTTGGCTGGTTTGTTTTGCTGGCTTTCCTTGTCGTACACGGTCGCGCCCATGAAGTCTCGCGGATCAAGGGCGGTGAGAATGATTTTCTTCAGCGCAGGCGTATCGTTGAATCCGCGCAGGCAGTCTTCGGCGAACTTCCATCGTGATGGAAACCCTTCGCCGTATGTGTGGTTAGTGCCGAAATCGTTGAAGAAGCTCACGAGCTTCGGGCCCGACCGGTATGGAGAGAGCGCCTTGTCACCAGTAATGATCTCGCCGAGGCGCTTGATCGTTCGTTCGGAAATTTTCATGTGACGCTTGTTCCTTAAACCTGCGCGCGCAGCTGATCCGTTGCCGCCTGCTCGCGCTGATACTTGTCGCCGGCGACCTGCGCTCGTCGTCCGTCAGGTTCACCAGAAAGCCGAAGCCTGCGACGCAATCGGCGCAGATTCTGTCGCGGTCGAGGGGAACGGCGCGGTTGAGAAGCTGGCGGAGATCGTCCCAGTCGAAGTCCCTGCCCTCCTCGAATTTCCGCATCAGGCGCGCCGGATCGAAAGTATCGCGGGCCTGCCAGAGCTTCAGCACGACGAGCCGGCGTATGCGAGGCTGATCAAGCGGCCGCCGGGCGAACATGCCGAGGTCGTAGATGTCGCGGGCCTTGTTGCGCTGATAGCAGGCCCGGATTTTCTCAGCCAGAATTTCGGGCAATGCAAGGCAGATGATTTCAGCAGGCGCGAACGGCAGGAATCTAAAATAACTCTGTTCGATCTGCACGAGTCGTTCCACCGGCAGCGTCGGCGTTTCGCGCCGGCTGATCTGGAGTTTGATTTCGCTGACGCCGGTCGCGTTCCAGTCGTGAGAATAGGTCGGATTGACACCCCACGACAGCCCGTCCTGCGTCTCATAGTAACTGTCGTCGGGGATGGCGAACTGGATTCCGTGGAACGGCTGCTCGAACGCATGCATCATTTCAAGGATGATTTCCTCGTGGTCGTGCTCTTCAATTCCCGTGAAATCCAGATCCGTCGAAAATCTTCCCTGGCTGCCGACGAACATTTTCCGCAAACAGGTGCCGCCCTTGAATGCCAGCCGGTTCAGGATGCCGCGCTCCGACAGCAGCTGCAGCAGGAACGTGAGCACAACTTCCTTCTCGGCGATCATGATGTCGCGGAGGCCGGATTCGACGGCGTAACGCTGCACCTGCGCCTGCGTCAGCATCGCTACGCGTCCTTCCTGACGGTCTTGCGCCGGCCGAGCCCGGCGCTGCCCTGCAGCTCTTCCGGTTTTACGTTGACGAACACGCGCCACGTCTCGTCGAAGCCTACAGCCCCGTCCACGGCGCGCGCGCGCGCGGGATCGGGGCCGAGGTAGGTCTTGCGGCTCCGGGCGGCCAGGGCCTGCAGGCGGTCGCGCGCCTCCGGCGGAACATCGGCTTTAACGTAATCGACGAGCCAGCCAAGGCGGCGCGCAAGCGCTCCTGAATTTATGCGTTCGAGGTAACCGGCCGCCTTGTTCCAGTCGAACCGGCGGCTGGCCGTCGCGACGATAGCCGCGACCTCGCCGACGCCGCCGGCCAGTTCCGGCCGGTCGGTGCAGTCGATGGCGGTTTTTTCGCGGTCGGAAATCATCACCTTGTAGCCGAGCACATCGACCGGCTCGAAGCCGAAGAACTTGCTGTCGGACAGATTGACGATGCGGACCCGCGACTCCCCGACTTCGCGGGCGCGCAGGCGCACCGGCGTAACGACAAAGATCACGCTGCGGTGCTGCGTCGTCAGCCCGTAGTGAGCGGCGGCGGCGCCGAAGCCTATGTAGTACGGATCGGCAATGCGGCTTGCGAGCGCGAGAAGATTGCTGTCCCCGAGGGCGTCCGGCCCCTGCTCCGGCGGGACCAGCAGATACTCTCCCCAAGTGGCGCGTTCCAGCCAGCCTTTGCGCCGCAGCGACTCGATGACATTGTCGGCCGCCTTATCGCTGCCGCCCAGCAACCGGACGATCTCCGCGCGCGTCGCTTCGCGCCGCCGCCCTTCGGTGAGCGCCAGCACGACCTTGCTTTCCTGCGCTGATAATGATCGGGTTATGGGGTCCATGTTATTTACTGTAACGAAACCCCCCGAATAAGGGGGTTTTGATGAAAAGTATAGCAATTGGACCCGGCAACGTCAACAACGGTGTGTAACAAAACCCCCTTAAAAGGGGGGATTTGTTACAATGTACTGCAGGACATCCTCTATCCTTTAAATGGGCCTACGCCGGGCAGGCAGGGCGTCCCGGCGTGCCGCCGGCAGGGCTCTATTCGTCCCTTCGGACTCGCCGAGCCTTGCGTCTCGGCCACCCGGTGACGATCCCTGACGCAGGAAAGATAAAGACGCCAGCGTTCGTCTCAACGTCCCACAAGCGACGGAATTCGGACACTCAGCCCGATGGCGAAGGCGGTGGTCCAATGGGTCTGCGTCGGCAGGCTACCATTGAAACCCGGCCCCAGACTCTCCCCCACCGTCAGGCCCTGCGTCAGAGATACATCGTGCCCGAAATGAGCGAGGGCACTCACCATCAGCGCGCGCCACGACACCGAAAATCCGGTCGCAAAATCGGCCGTCACGGTGTTCGGATTTATTCCAACGGCGCCGGTCCAGTAGATATTGGATTTCCAGCGCGTCGGCAGATCGTTCGTGATCCGGTAGTTCGCCGCAGCGAACGGAAACGGTCTTGCCTTTACACGATCTCTCAAACTTTTCGCTTGACATTCCTTAAGCTATCATCAACACTGTTGTTGATGGCTACTTTTTCTACCCGCGATGCGGCTAAGCGACTGGGTCTAGATGTATCCACACTCAGTCGCTACATCACCGCTAAGAAAGTACCAGCGCCCAAAACTCTTACGACCGGCGGCATTACAGTTCATATCTGGACCCAACGAGACATCGAACGAGTCCGGAAGCTGTTGCCAAAGATCAAGAACGGCAGGAAGCTGCGGTACAAGAAGGTCAAGGAGAAAACGTAGGACATCAAAAGCGGGACGCGCCAGTGCTCTAACACCGACGCGGCCCTAACCAAAGTCGCTCATAGGAGGAGCAACAATGGCTGCTACAGAAGGTATCCGTTCCTCTTTTTCGACGCAACTCATCCCGCGTTCCCCCAAGTTACGCATTTACGAGCATTTGTTTTTACTTAACCAAAAACTCCAAGAGGCTTTGCAGATTCTCAGGCGACTGGAGAAATGCCCCTGGCTGCGCCGTAATTTCTTGCGGTCGTTTCAGGTTGAAGTGGAAGATCTGCGTGCCCAGACGAACTTTGAAGTGCTCGAGCATATGAGCGACCGCGAGCAGCACGATTGGGCGCACTTCGGCAAGCTTCGTCGCGCGTGGGACCGACAGTTCGAAGATCCTGATGACGTTTATTTAAAGGCCGAACAAAGAGAAGAAGAACGCCGAAAGCGGGGATTGCCGCCTCGCCTCGGCATCATCCCTCATGAAGCGATCGCCGCCGAAGAAACTCGTTTGGATGCGGAACAAAGGCGCAAGAAAAGCCGCGGTAGGAAAGCCGGGAGATAGGGGGCCATATGAGAGAGTCAAATACACACATTGATCTGGGCATCCCTCAAAGTCTCCGTGCTGGAAAACAGTCAATGCATCTTGGTCGATTTGATCCGGTATCCGCCGAAACCACCGGCTCAGTTCAAGCCGTTGAACCGCTTCTCGATTGCGCTGGCGCCGCTGTTGTCCTCGGTGGCCTTCATCCGAAAACAGTCGAGCGTTGGGCCCGCGAGGGGCGCATACCCGCCTATCATTATTTCCGGCATTGGAAATTCCGAACCTCCGAGCTAGAACTCTGGATGCACTCTCATGTAAATTCAGTTCGCCATCCGTGCCGCTTAAAACAGGAGGAATCGGATGGAATATAAGCGGCAACGGGTTCAGTTTGGTTGGCTTGATTTGAAAAGAAGGAAGAATGGCCCGGAGGTGTGGGTCCTGCGTTACAGGGAAACTCTAGCGGACGGCTCAAAACGTGTGCCAAGTGTAATCGTTGGATCAATCGAAGAATATCCAACCGAGTCACGGGCACGCACGGCAAGCATGTCCCTATTGCTTTCGATCAACCAGGAGAAGCCCGATGGAGTTCCTGTACCGTTCGGCGCAGTGATTGAGCGTTATCTCGCGCAAGAGCTTCCAGAAAGAAACTCGACCGCGTCCCGCTATCGATCATGGCTCAAGAATTACATAAAGCCTAAATGGGCCGAGTGCTCGCTCGACCAGATCAAACCGCTTGCGGTCGAAGACTGGTTGAAGCGGCTCTCCCTTGCGCCGAAGAGCAAGTCTCATCTCAAGAATCTGATGCGCGTCTTGTTTAACGCCGCGATGCGTTGGGAGTTGACCCCATATCAGCTCAATCCAATGAGCCTCGTGCGGGTAAAAGACGGTTCGAAGCGAAAACGAGAGCCGAAAATTCTGTCGGCAGAGGAGTTTCGGCAGATGTTGGAACATATCCCCGAACCGTTTCGAACGATGTGCATCGTGGCGATGTGCATGGGACTTCGGGTTAGCGAAGTACTCGGCCTCAAGTGGTGTGATATCGATTGGGAAGGCATGCGAGTTGGCATTCGCCAATCGTATGTCTACGGAATACCCGGCGCTGTAAAGACACCGGCTTCCCAACGATGGATGCCGTTAGACCGTTCTCTGGCGGAAGAGTTGCGTCAGCACCAATTGAGGTCTGCTTCGCCAGGGGTCCCAGAAGGCTGGATCTTTGCAAACCCGGCTACAGGAAAACCGTACTGGCCCGGACGCATCCAGGAGAACTGGCTTGTTCCCGCCGCGGAAAGGGTGGGACTAGGCCGGATCGGCTGGCATACGTTTCGTCACAGCCATTCTTCTCTGCTACACGCGTTGGGCGTGGATCTCAAAGTCCAGCAGGAACTCCTGCGGCACGCGGATATTCGGACGACGATGAATATCTATACGCACGCGGTTCCCGCCGCTTTGAGAGAAGCAAACAGCAAAGTGGTTCGTCTGGTGCTGTCGGCGCAGGTAGCGTGAGCTTAATGCTCCCTTAAGCTCCCTCACAAATCTGCAACTGATTGTTAGGAAAAGAAATATTGGTAGGGGCGGTGGGGATCGAACCCACGACCTTAGGCTTAAAAGGCCTCTGCTCTACCACTGAGCTACGCCCCTATAGTGCGGATTTTTTTATTGTAGCACGAGTGGACGCCGCATTCTGTCGGATGCTGCCGCGCAATTTGGGCGCACTCCACCTCTGACAACTCCGCGTGGCGGTCGTGCCGAGGCGCTTAAACTTCTTCCAGCGCCGGCCTTGTCAGCGGGCGCTTGCGCTTCCATTCGTAATCTTTGCGCAAAATGGACTGGTGCTTTTTTACCTGGCTTTCCAGTTCGCTGAATGCCTTCTTGCAGCACCCGCGCACGTGTTCAGCGGTTCCCGTGGCGTGTAGCGAGCCCGTAGGCAACGTCAAATTCACCACAAACGAGTGCTCTTGCTTCTTGTTATTTTGCGAGAAGGCTCCGTGCAATTGTACGAGGTCCGGCTCGTAGCTTTTCAACAAGCGGTTTAGTTTTTCGATGTGACGGCCGACCTCCGCCTCGACGGGTTTCGGCAAATCCACGTGCTTGTAGCTGATAGAAAGTTTCATTGCACACCTGTGGGGAATCTTCTGTGGGGCGCGACGCAGAGTTGCCTCCAGCACCGCTCATGAACAAAGCATAGCAGCGCGCTTTGCGCACTGCAATCGCCGCTAATCGGTATCGCCGCTCGCGTTTTCCGCGACATATTTGTTGGATGAACTACGCTTGCGAAAGGGTGCCAGTGAATCCGTCCATGCCGCTTGCACATGTCGATTTCGCTCGCAGCACTTTGCGCGCGTGCCATTTCCGCTTCGTATGAATGCGGCTACGTATCCGCGACGTTGACAGCGCGTTTGCGCCGACCTACTCTGCTCGCGGCGGTTTTTTCATTCCGCGCCTCATTGATTGCGCATGACGAACCCTCAACGGCCATCGGACAACGCCGCCCACGATGGGCAAAACAAAGCTTCACAAAATGAACTGCGCATCGGTCCTGCCGGCTGGGCTTATAAGGATTGGTCAGGCTACGTGTATCCATTTCCTCGCCCGAAAGGGTTTCACGAAGCGACATTTCTAGCACAATTCTTCGACACTATTGAAATCAACACCTCGTTTTATCGGCCGCTACGCGCCGAGCAAGCCGAACAATGGGTCGAACGCGTGGCCGCGAATCCGCGTTTTCTGTTTACCGCCAAACTTTGGCAGCGCTTCACGCACGATCCCACGGCAACGCCGCAGGACGAACGCGAAGTTCGCTCGGGTTTTGACACGCTGCATCGCGCGGGAAGACTTGGCGCGGTGCTCATCCAGTTCCCTTTTGCGTTCCACCGCACGACAGAAACAGTTCGCTACCTCGATGCATTGCTCGAACGTTTCGCCGACTATCCACTGGTCGTCGAATTTCGCCATCTTTCGTGGAATACTACGGAGACCTTCGCCCTTCTGCGCGATCGCCACACCGGCTTCTGCAATATCGATCAGCCGCTTATCGGGCGATCGCTCAAGCCCTCCGAGGAAGTCACCTCGCTCATCGGTTACGTCCGCTTGCATGGACGCCGCTACGATACATGGTTCACGGATGACAAGACCGTTCCGTCTTACGAGCGCTACAACTATCTTTACGACGAAAGCGAATTGCAACCTTGGGCAAAACGCATTCGCACCGTCAGCGCCGCGGCCAAGCAAACTTATGTCGTCACCAACAATCACTATCTGGGAAAAGGCGTAGTGAACGCACTGCAGCTAATCAGCATTCTAAAAAATGCGAAGATAAAAGTCCCCGAACCGCTGCGCGAATTCTATCCCGCGTTGAACGACATCGCCATTGATCCACCATCGGCTCCGACATTATTCCCACTAAGCAAGATTCAGACGTAGAACCGCAATCCGGTTATTGGCTAAAACAGTCGCCCAGGGGCGAATATTCCGCGGGGATCAAACGCAGCTTTCAAACGCCGCATAGCAAGAGCATCGGGGCGCGCCGTACCAAGTACAGGAATCACATGCTTTAACGCCGTCGGACACGATTGAATAGAGACGGTCGCCGCCTGTGAGCCACATAGCGCAAAAATGGAGGCTGCCGTTTGCGTGAGCTGCGCCATCGCGACCTCTCCGTGCGATTTTGGCAACAGCGCAAAATACACGACGCCCATACCTCGTGCGAAAAGCCCGTGCGGAAGATTTGCCCGTCTTGCGGTGTTCGCCAGCGCATCGAAAAGTTCGGGCAGCTTCGCGGGCAGTTGCGCGATTTTGAAAACCGTGGCTGCCGGCGAAGCTTTCTGGAAGTAGCGAATCGCGTCAAACACACAACGATTCAACGCGCGGACTTCGCTGAAAGCCTCACTATCTTTGCCGATAGACGTTTCCCCGGCCAGACTTTGCGCACCGATTGCATCTGCGGACTCGGAAAACTCCCGCAATGCAGTGGCGTAACGTGCGCGCAGCTCAGCTGTGCCCTGGTAATAAGTCACCACATGCCAATGTTCCGGCGAGAACCATACTCCTACTTTTTCTGGCAGTTGTTCTCGAGCGCTGGGGTCTATCGCCGAAATGAGTTTGCTGAACTCTGGGCTAAGAATTTCAACGGCCAGCGGCGTAAACGAAGACACTGCAATTCTCTGCCGGAAATTCACGGCGGATTTTGCGTCCGCAAAAGAAGCCACGAAAGTTTCCGCGGGCGAGTCCGCAGACGAAAATGCGGGAAATGTGCGAAAATTCAGCCGCGTGATGACCGCTAGCGTGCTCAGCGAGCCGATCAATAATTTGTGCAAATCGTAGCCCGTTACATTTTTGACGACGCGCCCGCCGCTTTTACAATTCGCTCCGGTGCCGTCGATGAATTCAGCGCCAACCATAAAGTCGCGTGCCGTGCCGTAAAATTGCCGCAAGTGCGAATCGACGCCCGACGCGATCGTTCCCCCGACGGTGCGCTCCGGCCCGAAGGCCTGCGGCAATGGGAGAAACTGGTTTTGCGGAGTCAATGCTTTCGTGATGGTCGCCAAAGTACAGCCAGCGTCGACGCTCAGTGTCAAGTCTCCAGGATCATAGTGCGCAATTTGACGTAATGCCGTCATGTCCAGCGCAATGTCGTAGCGCGAAGGCGGCATCCCGATTCCCAGCTTGCTGCGGCTACCCACCGCAATGATGGCCAGATTTTCCACAATCGCGAACCGCACAATCTCGGCCGCTTCCGCTGCGCTTTGCGGCTTGGCAACGGCGCGCGGCGTTACTTCGTCGACGGCATATTCCGCCAGCGCCGCCGGCTCTGTGCGGATCCGCGATGCCCCCACAAGCGATGTCAGCCGCGAGCCAATATCTTTGGTTGCGCCAGGCATTTAGTGCGGTGCGACCGTGGCTTCCGTTTTCATCGGCTCTGCGCTCACCGGGGTCGCCGCAGCTTCGTGCGTGGGGTCACGCGGCGGCGTTTTCCGAACGCGAATCTCTCCGCAACCCTTTCCCAGAGGAAAGATTTTCCCCGGATTCAAGTTAGCGGCAGGGTTAAACGCATCATGCACTCGGCGCATCAGCGCAAAATCCGAATCGGAAAAAATTAGCCCCATCAGCTCAGCCTTTTCCATGCCTACTCCGTGCTCCCCGGTTAGCGAGCCGCCCACGGAAACGCAATACCGAATAATTTCGTTGGCGGCAGCAAACGCCGATTCCAACTTTCCTGGCGTGCGCGGGTCGTATAAAACCAGCGGATGCAGATTTCCGTCTCCCGCGTGAAAGATATTTCCAATCTGCAATTCATACTTCTTGCTGATTTCTTCAATGTGCCGCAAGGTCTGCGGAAGCTTCGACCGCGGAATCACTCCATCTAGCACGTAGTTGCAGGGCGCGATGCGCCCCAGCGCGCCAAACGCATTCTTACGGCCTTTCCAGAACAGTTCCCGTTGGTGCGCATCGCGGGCCAGGCGCACTTCCCTGGCATGGTGCGTCAGGCAAACTTCTTCGATGGCCGTCGCTTGCGCATCGACTGATTCTTGCAGCCCTTCAATCTCCAGCAATATCACCGCCGCGCTATCCATCGGGAAGTCCGCGTGAACATAATCTTCAATTACACGCAGCGTCCACCCGTCCATCATTTCGCACGCTGCAGGAGTAATCGCACGCGCGGTAATATCCACCACGGTTTCGCTGGCGTCGTCGATGGAATCGAAAATCGCTAGCAGCGTTTTCACCGCTTCGGGTTTGCGGCAAAGCCTTACGGTAACCTCCGTGACCAGCGCGAGAGTTCCTTCCGAGCCCACAAATAAACCGGGAAGATCGTAGCCCAGCGTGTCGCCGTGGGCATTTCCGACGCGCAGGATTTCGCCATCTGGCAATACCAGTTCGAGTGCGGTCACATGATTCGTGGTTACGCCGTACGCCAGCGTGTGCGGTCCACCAGAATTTTCTGAAACATTGCCGCCTATGGTGCAGGATTTCTGGCTGGAAGGATCCGGCGCAAAATATAACCCTGCGTGTTCGACCGCCTTGGTCAGTTCCGCATTGACCAGTCCCGGTTGCACCACCGCGCGAAGGTTTTCGTAATCCACGCTCAAAATGCGGTTCATCCGAGCGAAAACAATCATCACTCCGCCAGCGCGCGGGATCGCGCCTCCGGAAAGTCCGGTACCGGCTCCGCGCCCCACAATCGGCGCATCATATTTATTGGCGATTTTTACGATTTCCGAAACCTGCTGCGTACTCGCGGGAAACACGACGGCGTCCGGCAGCGATTTTTCAATTGAGCCGTCATATTCGTACATCAAGACTTCTTCGGGCAAAGATAGAACGGAGGAAGAACCCAAGAGGGATCGCAACTCTCGCAACAGATCTGGATTCATAAAGTGGCTCTCGCGGAGCCCGTAGGGCCTATAGCCACTATAGTGAGAGTCAGCGGCCCTGCGCAACGGTCACATACAAAAACTTTGGCCGTTTGTGTTAGTGTGATTTCGCAGGCGTAATTTCCTAAGTTTGCTTTCGAGACGCGCGATGCCCAAAGCCAAAGTTTTTGTCACACGGCCACTCTTCCCTGAAGCGCGAAAAATTCTGGATGAAACGTGCGACGCGGAATATTGGTCGCGCCCGGAGCGCATTCCGCGGGAGGAATTGCTGCGCCGGGTGAAAGAAAAGGAAGGCCTCGTCTGTCTGCTGACGGAGGCGGTGAACGAGGAATTGTTGCGCAACGCACCCAAATTGCGCATTGCTTCCAACGTGGCTGTGGGCTTCGACAACCTCGATGTTGCGGCGTGTACCAGGCGCAACGTGGTCGCCACCAATACGCCCGGCGTCCTCGACGAAACCACTGCGGATTTCGCATGGACGCTGATGATGGCCGTGGCGCGGCGCATCGGCGAGGGTGAAGCTCTCGCGCGCTCCGGAAGATGGACGGGATGGGATCTCGACCAGCTTGTGGGAACCGACGTTTGGGGCAAGACGCTGGGCGTCGTGGGTTTCGGGCGCATTGGCCGCGCCATGGCCCGTCGCGCGTCTGGATTTCAGATGAAAGTGATCTATTACGATCAAGTGCGCGTAGCGCAAGAAGTGGAAAAAGAACTGCACGCGGAATATCGAGATTTGAATTCTCTGCTTGCGGAAGCCGATTTCGTCAGCGTGCATGTCCCGTTGCTGCCGGAAACCCGCGGCATGTTCAGCGGCCCGAAATTCCATCGCATGAAGCCCACGGCGTTTTTTATCAACACTTCGCGCGGAGCGGTGGTCGAAGAAAACGGGCTGGTGGCCGCCTTGGAAGCCGGGAAAATTGCCGGCGCTGCGCTGGATGTTTACGAGAACGAGCCATTTATTCTACCGGGATTGAAGCGCGCAAACGTGGTACTAGCGCCGCACATTGCGTCCGCGTCTCTTGAGACGCGCACCAAAATGGCATGCATCGCCGCAGAGAATGTAACCGCGCTGTTTCGCGGGCAGGCTCCGCCGAATATGCTGAATCCCGAAGTACTAAAGGCGAAGTGAATTCTATCGCGCAGATGTTTTATGACTGACTTGAAGCAGCTAGCTCTCCAGATTTTCCATCAAACCATCGCAGCCATCGATATTCCCGCCACCATGCGGCGAAAATTGCACATCGCCGGAACTGTGCTGCATTGCGGCGAATTGAACTTCGACCTTCGTGAATTCGCCAAATTTCGCGTAATCGCTTTGGGGAAGGCCGCGGGAGCGATGCTGTCCGGGCTGACTGGCGTGCTCCCCGCAGCCCTCCCTCTCGAGGGCATCGTGGTCACGCCGGCTTCTGTCAGCGAGCGGCTCGCGGGATTGCAATATTTTGTGTCCGGCCATCCCGTTCCCAATGCCGAGAGTTGGAAAGCGGCAGAGACCATTTTGTCGTTCCTGAAAAGAAGCGATGAGAAAACACTCGTCTTTTTTTTACTTTCGGGCGGCGGATCCGCGCTTATGGAACTCCCGTTGAACGAAGCGCAGACGCTCGCTGACGTGCAGCAAGTAAATCGCGCGCTGGTCGGCTGCGGCGCGCCGATTAATGAGATCAACACGGTGCGGAAACATCTATCAGCGGTGAAAGGAGGAAGACTGACGGTCGCCGCGGGCTCGGCGACGAAGCTCACTTTGGCGGTCAGCGATGTTCCGGCCGGCAAAGAATCGGCGCTGGCGTCCGGACCGACCATCGCGGATCCCACCACAATTTCCGATTTTCATCGCATCGTCAAAAAGTACAGTCTCGCCGCGCACTTTCCAAATTCTGTGACGAGGTGGCTTGCGGAACAGCAAATGCCGGAAACGCCTAAGGAAGGCCACCCGGCGTTTGCCAATGCGTACTTTTTCCTGATGCTCGGCATGGACGACCTTTTCCATCCCGCGCACAAAACCGCAGAAGCTAACGGCTGCGTGACGTGCTGCGAGAATTCCACCGATGACTGGCCGGTTGAAAGAGCCGCTGATTTCTTGCTGCGGCAGCTTGCGGATTTGCGCCAAGCGAATCCGGGCAGGCGCGTCGCGCTGCTCGCCGACGGCGAAGTAAGTTCCCCAATTACGGGCAGCGGAATCGGCGGCCGCAACGCAACGTTCGTGCTGGCATGTGCCGCGAAAATTGCCGGCCAGCCTATTGCGGTACTCAGCGCAGGCACCGACGGCATCGATGGCAATAGCCCGGCCGCAGGCGCCGTTGCGGATGGCACCACCGTCGCACGCGGGGAAAACGCCAACATGCACGCTAGGGACTATTCCCTGCGGAGCGACGCGCATTCCTATTTCGCGCGACTCGGCGATGCCATAGAAACCGGCCCAACTGGAAATAATTTGCGCGACTTGCGCATCCTGGTTGCGGAACCTGAATAGCCGCGTTCAATATCAAGAAGCGAGCAATCTGCTTCTATTGATTCTTGATGGCGGGCAAGCGCGATTCGATGGCCTTCAGGCGATCGTTCATTTCTTGCGTCAATTGTTCGATGCGCTCAAGGCGCTCGTTATTTTCAGAAGCTTGTTTGTCGGAGGGCTGTTTGGCGGAGGCGCTGGCTTCTTCCTCATCCTCGGCGTCGCGGGCATATTTCGGGTTGTTCTTGTTTTGCAGTTGCGCAATCTGCCGCTTGATGATCGGCACCATTTCGATGCTCAAGTCCTTGCTGGTAAGCAGCGCTTCGAGACTGGGGATCGCGGAAGCGTCGCCACGGCGGCCGAGGGCCCCGACTGCGGCAACGCGGATAGAAAATCGCGGCTCGGCAAGGTAGGAGGTCAGCAACTGCGTGACCGCCTTATTGTCTTTATCGAGCGCGCCAAGGCTGCTGATCGCGGCAGTTCGCGCGGCAATGGGTTTGCTCTTCGCGGACCATTCCCGCAGTAACGGCACCGCATCATTGTCGCCGAGCGGCCCGAGCGCACGAAGCGCGGCGTTCCGCAAAAAATCGTCGGGCGAATCAGCATGCACTGCGGCCGTTAGTGTGGGCAAGGAATTCGGCGCTTTGAGCTTACCAAGAGCCTCGAGTGCGGCGGCGCGTACGCGATAGGACTTGTCTTCTCGCGCAATGGAATCCAGCTTGGCTGCCACCGCGGGATCGTGTGAATTTCCCAACGCTGCGATAATGCCGGAGCGGCCTTGCGACGCCTGGTCCGGACCTGACGCTTCCGGCGCGTTCAGTGCGGCAAGCAAAGCCTTGGTGGCTGCGGGCATATCCATTCGGCCGAGTCCCTCGACGGCCACCCCGCGCAGTCCCCAACTGCGGTCGTGCAGCATCACATCGGCAAGCGCATCGACAGCTTCATTATCCTTGGCAACTTTTGCGAGTCCCACAATGGCATCAGCGCGATCCGCAAGTTCGCTGGCGTGCCTTAGCTGGTACAGCCATTCCTTTTTGTCTTTGTGAAAATCCACGGATTTCAGAACGTGTCCGCCTTTATCGAATAGCACCATCAGCGGCGCCGAGTCCGCCGGAAATGTAAAAAACTCACTGTCCTGTTCAGCATCTCTTCCAATAACGATGGGGTACAGATGGGCGCCGCCTGCCGTGGTGATCTCCAAATTAACGGGGATGCGAAAAATTCCCACGCGATCCTGGCGCTTCTGCACTTGCTTAACGCTGAGCGAAAGTTGATGCTTCGCGTCATCGTAGGTGTAGCTGAGGTCAAACTTAGGCGCGCCGGCTCCGTAAATCCACTGACCGAGGAACTGGTCGATATTGATGTGCGTGGCTTCTTCGATGGCTTTCGCGAAATCGGAGGTCAAAACATTTTTACCGCGGTTCGCTTCCAGATAATGTTTCAGCCCGGCATAGAACGCATCTTCGCCAAGCTGGTAGCGCAGCATGTCGATAACCCAGCCTGCTTTTTCGTAGGCGTTACCGTCAAATTCGTCGGAATCTTGGAGGAAATCGTGGCGCACAATCGATTTTTGATACAAGCTGACTTTGCGAAACCAGTCGCGCGCCGCCTTCCAGCGGTTGTAGTCCGCGAAGTCTTTTCCATAGTGCGCTTCGGTCCACATGGTTTCGCCGAACGTCGCAAATCCTTCGTTGAGCCAAATGTCCGACCACGCCTTGCAAGTGACCAGGTCGCCAAACCATTGATGGGTCAGTTCGTGTGAGATCAAATCGTCCTGGTTAGAAATATATTCCGGCACAAGCTTCGGATTCGTGAGTGAAGCGCTGGTGTTGGTAGTGGCGCTGGAATTTTCCATGCCGCCGGCGACGAACTCATCCACCATGGTCTGATCGTATTTTTCCCACGGATAGGGCACGCCAAATTTTTTACTAAAGAGCTCCATCATCTCCGGCGTGCGTCCGTAATTAATTTGCAACCGGTCGCCGCGACCTTTTGGCGCAAAGTAATCCACCGGTATTCCGCGCCAGGAGTCTTTTACTTCGTCGAATTCTCCGGCAACCACGGTAATGAGATACGTGGAGCTGGGGAGTGATTCTTTCCACGTCCAGGTTTTATTTCCGTGGGCGGCTTCGGTGACACTCAGCAATTTTCCGTTGGCTACCGTTATCCATGCAGCCGGCACGGTAAGAATGGTTTCCGTGGTCAGGCGGTCATTCGGATAATCGTAGGTGGGCAAATAAAAACGCGTGTCTTCGGATTCGCCTTGTGTCCAGATCTGCGTGGGCCGCTCAGGATCGGCGTCATCGGGAAGAATGAAGTACAAGCCTTTGCTGGGCTTGCCGTCATACTGGATTTCAATCTCAAATTTCTGGCCAACTTTGGCCGCCGCGGGAAGCGAGACGACTAGCTTGCTGCTGGTAGTCTCAAAACGTGCCGGCGCACGGTCCACGGTGACGCTGTGAATTATCAAGTCGACGGAGTCAAAGGAAATTTTCTCGGTGTTATCGCAGAGCACCGTGATGGTGTGCGTTACATCGCCAAAAACCTGTTTTTGCGCAGGATCAAAACGCAAAACAATTTTGGAATGTTGCAGATCGTAATTGCGGCTGCGCGCGTAAGGCTCGTCGGCAAAAGTGCGCCATGGCAGCGACGCCGCGGCGAATAGCAGGGCGGAACAAAACAGCAGCGTGCGCGCGTTAATGCGAACTGACGGCCTACCTGGGAAAACGGAACTCATTCTAACGGGCTCCTTTGCACTTTGTGACCAGCGTTTTCAAGAATGGTGATCGCCCGCTCCAGATCGGCGTTGGCGATCAGCAGGTAATCCGTATCGTACGTGGAGATGGCGAACAGGCTGATGGCCGCGGCGGCTAGCGGTTCGGCGAGCGCAGCAATCACGCCCGTCAGCGTAAACGCCAAAACACTCTCGACGCGCAACACGCGGCGATTGCTCTCGGCGTGCACGCCATCGGGAAGGGCAGACTGTTCGCAAACCACGGATAATTCCTTATCGGTCTTGGTGAACGAACAAAAGCTGCTTTGCGAATAGTCAATGGCGGGCTTTTCGTGCGGGCCGTAGCGCGCGACAGCGTATAGCCCGGGAAGTAACGTCAACAGCAGTTGATGGGAAGTGGTCATCGCGTTAGAGCAGGCTCCGGACAATCCCGCCATCGATGGCGATGGAAGTGCCGTTCACGTAGCTGGCGCGCTCGGAAGCCAAAAAGGTCACCACCGCCGCAAATTCCTGCGGCGTGCCGATGCGGCCGGCGGGAATCTGGCGCTCCCATCCGGCGAAAACTTCTTGCGCAGTGGCGCCCGTGCGTTTGGAAATAACTTCAACGAGTTCGCCGAGGCGGTCCGTGCGGGTGTAGCCGGGGCAAACATTGTTGACGGTGATGCCGTAGGCTGCGTACTCATTGGCGAGAGTGCGCGCCAAACCGGTAACCGCGGAGCGCACGGAATTCGAGAGCAACAGACCATCCACAGGTTGTTTAACGGTGTAGGATGTGATGGTAATGAAGCGGCCCCAGTTGTTTGTCTGCATCAGCGGAAGCGTCTCTTTCGCGAAATAAACCGCGCTCATCAGCAGCAGATCTACCGCCGACTTCCAGTCCTCGGGTGTGCTGTCCCTAAAGAACTTAGACGGCGGGCCGCCGGAATTGGTAACGCAGATATCGACGCGGCCAAAGCGCGCGACCACCGCAGCGACGAATTTCGCGACGGCGGCGCCGTCGGTGACGTCGACGGGTTGGTGAAACACTTCCTGGCCACTCGCGGCGGCAATTTCCGTGGCGGCCTTCTGAAGATCCGCGGAATTGCGCGCGCAGATGGCGACGCGAGCCCCTTCGCGCGCCAGTTCCTCGGCGACGGCGCGACCGAGGCCGGTGCTGGCCGCAGCGACAATAGCTACGCGGTTTGCGAGTCCCAGATTCATTGGCTAGGCCTATCCAAAACTTCTATAGTCGCGCGAAATCACGTCACCGTCAAACCGTGAAACAGCATGGAAGAGCCTACTCACATCGTATCCCCCTGGCGGGATTGAAGTGTGTGAGCGGGAGGCGGCGGAAAGAAATGGAGCAGTTGTTGTTGCGGCTGTGGGAAAGTGGGAATCCCGCGTTTTTTGCGGGATTCCCAAGCGTAGCGTCTTTTCCACAGCCGTCCGCTACGGCGCGGAAGATAAAATCGCCGCGCCATGGCTACTTCCGCCCGCTATTTCGATCTGGTGCGTGAGATGAAAGACGCCTACAACCATCGTCTGCGGCTCGTCGAGAGCGCCAAACGGCGCGGCATCAAGCCGACCGCGCGACTCTTCGCTACCACCGTGCCCACCGTCCGCAAATGGCTGCGGCGCTTTCAGCAACACGGCGCATCCGGCCTGCTCGCACTTCCACGTGCTCGTCATCACCAGGCTCAAAAAACTCCTCCTGCCGCCGAAGCGCAATTCGTCGAACTGCGCAAAACGCTTCCCACTTTCGGCGCGCGCCGCCTGATCCGCGAGTTTGATCTGCCCATCAGCCATTGCGCTCTGGAACGCATTTGGCGCGAACACGACCTGCTGAAAAAACGCCGCCGCAAATATCAGCGCAAGCAGGACCTCGCGCACATCAAAGCGTCCTGGGCGCTGTTCCAGCAAATCAGCGCCGATACCAAGGATCTCGACGATATCCCGCGCTACTGGCTGCAGGCCCAACGCCTGCACTTGCCGGCCATTCAGTACACCGCCCGCGATGTCCGCAGCGGTTTGTTGTTCTGGGCCTTCGCCCAGCAACGCAGCGCTTCGGCCAGCGCCGTTTTCGCCTCCCGCATCCAGCAGCATCTGGATCGCTACGGCGTCTCGCTCCGCGATGTGGTTTGGCAAACCGACAACGGCGGCGAGTTCAAAGGGGATTTCCCTGCCGCTCTCGGCGACAGCCAGCACGTGCGCATCCCGCCCGCCGCGCACACCTACCAAAGCGACGTGGAAACCGTGCATCGCCTCGAAGAAGATGAGTTCTTCGACCTCGAAGACTTCTCCAGCCGCGGCGACTTCCTCGCCAAAGTGCACACCTATCAGCTGTACTTCAACTTGGTGCGCCCCAACTCCCACAAGGAAAACATGAGCCCCTGGCAGATCATCGAGCGCCTCGCCCCCAGCTCGCCCCTCCAACTCTGCTTGCTTCCTCCCGTGTTCCTGGATTACTACCTCAACGACTCAGGGGGATACGATGTGGGTAGGCTTCCCTAACCGTGAAACAGCATGTTTTACAAACTTATATGTGTGAAAGAGGGTATCTTTCGATCTTGAATTAAGTGCAATGGTGAGGAAGTTAAAGTCGTTTGTAAGTGGATGACATGGCGATCCACGGTGGGCTGGGCGAGAAGGACGTTCAGGTCGAGGACATCGTTGGGGAGGTCGGAAGGCCCTTGCTCAAGACGTTCGTTAAGTGCGTCTTGCGCCGTTCTTCGGGCGAGAGCCGCTACCAAAGGACTTGAGCGAGTGGCGGAGATAGCAGGGTTCACCGCCGGCGAGTTCATTTATCGACTGTCCCTCCATCCTCTGAGAACTTTATCCATGCCACGCAGATCGCGGATCAAATGTTTGCAATGTCTTGTCAGAATTTGACTCTTTGCCTCTTGGTAGTATCTTTTAGTGGCTGCCCTCAGTGACCCTCATCGCGGTATTTGGAGGAAATTCCATGATCCATCTTCAGTCGATTTACCGTCGATCGCTTTCGCTGCTCCTCGCGTTCCTCGCATTGCTCTTCTTTGCTGGCTGCCAAAAATCCGCCAACCAGCCGGCTACATCAAGCAACACTCCTTCCTCACCCGCTGACAGCTCACAAAATTCCCAAACTCAGCCTGGCGGACCAACGACTCCGCCACCTCCCATCGTCGTCCCTGCGGGCACTTCCCTTTCCGTAGTTCTCGACCAGACGATCAGTTCGAAAACCGCTTCTAGCGGCCAGGCTTTCTCCGCTTCCGTTCACGCCCCTGTCGCTGTTGACGGCATCATCGTCATCCCCAAAGGCGCACACGCCACCGGCGTTGTGAAAGACGCCAAAGCTGCCGGCCGCTTCAAAGGCGGCTCAAGCTTGGAGCTCGCTCTTTCCAGCATCAATATCGATGGCACCGAATATCACCTCGACACTTCCGTCGACGCCTTGACTCACAAGGGCAAAGGAAAGCGTACCGCTGGCATGGTTGGCGGCGGTGGCGCCGGTGGCGCGCTCATCGGCGGGTTGGCCGGCGGCGGCAAAGGGGCTCTGATCGGCGCTTTAGTCGGCGCTGGCGCAGGCACCGCCGGCTCGGCGTTTACCGGAAAAAACGACATCGTACTCACACCGGAAACGCCGCTCACTTTCCGGCTGCATCAACCGGTCGAAATCGCCAGCCATTAGAAACATTTTCTGAACACGTAATTTTTCTCTGCTACGTGAGAGAAGTACCCGCGCTCGCCAAACTTTCATGTTGGTCACGTCGCTCGGAGATGCGCGCAAAGGCCTCAAGCGCTCCATGGAGCTGGCGGATGTAGATTCTCTTTGCCCGCAGTACATTCCGGTGTATTTTCGCTGCGTCCACGGCAGCTGTCACGCACTCAAGGCGCGAACCGGTCGCCAAACGCTGCAAGTTAGGAGTTCCATGAAGAGTTCAAAGAAAACCGCTCCTTCCGCGTCGCCCGCCAAACAACTCGCCGCTTTTATCTCCAAATTCGATCGTAAAATCGCTAAACAAATCCGCGATTGCCGCGCCATCCTCCGCAAACGCTTCCCCACCGCCTACGAAATCGTCTACGACAATTACAATTTCTTCGTCATTGGCTATTGCTCAACGGAGCGCAACAAGGACTGCATCGTGTCCATCGTCGCCAATTCCAAAGGCGTCGGCTTGTCGTTCTACTGGGGCGCCACCCTTCCCGATCCCCACAAACTTCTCCAGGGCGCCGGCAGCCAAAACCGCTTCGTTCGCCTCCCCACTCCCGCGACCCTCAACGATCCCCAGATCGCTGCTTTAGTCACTGCTGCCGAAGCCCAAGGCAAAGTCCCCCTCCCCGCCACCGGCTCCGGTGTCACGATCATAAAAAGCATCTCCGCCAAGCAACGCCCCCGCCGCTAATACCCCCAACGCAACTTATTGCAGTTTTGCGTATTCAGCCCTGGCTTCCTTTCCAATCGGCAGATCCTTGTCGGCCTCCTTCCACAGTTGCAAAAAATCTTCAAGCCGTTGTTTTCGATCCTTGCCAACTCGCATGCCTCTCATTTTCTGTATCTTGCGGCCTCTTTGTGAAAAATTACCCCGGGCAGCGCTCCATGCTTATCGATTGGCTCCAGACCCTATAGAATCAGACTCTGCGCCTAATATACCCTCCAACTCCTTTAGAATGAGAACCTTCAACGGAATAACGGGAGTACGCCTTGGCTGCGGTCACCGCTTCGCCGTTTCCGTCTCACCGAAAGCTGCAGCCCCGCTTCGGCGTATTATCGACAGGACTCCATGACCCCTACTTCCCCTACTCCAACCATCCACGCGGAGAACGTCTCCCGCGAATACCGTCTCGGCGAAGCCGTAGTTCACGCCGTCAACGGACTGACCCTGACCGTCGCTCCCGGCGAATTTCTCGCGCTGCTCGGCAGCTCCGGCTCCGGCAAATCCACCTTCCTCAGTATGCTTGCCGGACTTGACCGACCTACCTCCGGCAACATCCGTGTCGGGGAAAGAAATCTCGCCGAACTCAGTCCGCAAAATCTCGCGCGCTACCGTCGGGAAACCGTGGGCATGGTCTTTCAATCCTTCAATCTTTTGCCACGCATGACCCTTGAAGAAAACGTCGAGCTGCCTTTGCGCCTCTCTGAAGTCGATCGCCGCGAACGCAGCGCGCGCGTCCGCGAAGCCCTTGAACGCGTGCGTCTCGGAGCTCGCAGCAAACATCGCCCCAGCGAACTCTCCGGGGGCGAGCAACAGCGCGGAGCTCTCGCTCGCGCCCTCGTAAATCGTCCCTCCATTCTTTTCGCCGACGAGCCTACGGGAAATCTCGACAGCGTAAATGGCGAACAAATCCTGTTGTTGCTGCGCGAGTTTCAAACCACCCTTGGCATGACCGTCGTCATGGTCACTCACGAACGCCCGCTGGCCGAGCGTTTCGCGGATCGCATCGCCATCCTGTCCGACGGAAAATTAATCAGCGACGCGCCTACTGCTCACAGTCGAACGCTTGCCGGCGAAGCTCATTCCGCCGAGGGAGCACGCTCATGAAAACACGCGACCTCACCGAACTCGCCGTCCGCAACCTCCGCGAAGCCATCCTTCGCAACTCACTCACCACGCTGGGCGTCGCCGTTGGCGTCGCTTCTCTCGTCGCCATGCTCTCTCTCGGCGTCGGTCTGCAAACGCTGGCCTCCAAGCGCCTGCTGCGTTCCGGCCTGTTCGATTCCGTGCTCGTAAGTTCCGGCCGTGAAAATCGCGGCCCCGGCAGACCGCAGCGCCAGCGCGAAACCGCTGCTGCGAAAAATGCCCCGGCGCTCGATGACGATGCGCTGCAAGCGTTTGCAAAACTCGCGAATGTTTCCGAAGTCTATCCGCAGATCCGCTTTTCCACGGAAATCCGCTACATTGGGAACAAGTTTACGACCAACGCCCTTGGCATTCCTGAATCCGCGCGCAAAGGGGAATCGTTCGACGGCATGACTGGCAAGTTCTTCTCCTCCCCTGATGCGGAAGAAGCCATCCTGCAGATCGAACTCGCTCAACAAATAGCAGAAACGCCACGCAAGACCGAGGGCGATGACAAGTCTGGTGCGACAGCCACGAACTCACCGCCAAATACAACGCAAGCCGCGCCAAGCACGGCAACCGGCGGTTCGGCGGGAGCGGGGAAACCGGTGACTGACGCCGCCGCGCCCGCAACTCCCGCTGCCCGTCCCAACGATTTGCTGGGAAAAACCATCATCATCCGTTATGCCGAACGCGCCTCATTTGCTTCCGCCGCGGAACGCGATGACGCCTTGCTCGAAAGCGCCATGACGGGCCAAATCGGAGGCGGCATGTCTATGGTGCCCAAGGAAAAAACGCTGCGCATCGTTGGCATCGTGGAGACCGATCCCTCCGCGGGAATGGGCGGTTTCGGTGGTGGTCGCTTATTTCTGCCGCTGAAACTGGCGGAAAGCCTCCACGTCGCGCAACCGTCCGATATGCAAGCGCTGCTCAGCGACACCGAAACCAAACCGGCTTACACCGTGGTGACCGTGCACGTCAAAAATCCCAAAGACGTCGGCGCTGTTGAAGACGCCGTCAAGAAAATGGGGTATTCAGCTTTTTCGCTGCTCGATGCTACCAAGGGTTTGCGCCTGGTCTTTACGGTCTTCGATTTGTTTCTTGGCCTTTTCGGCAGCCTCGCGCTCACCGTGGCTTCGCTCGGCATTATCAACACCTTGGTGATGGCGATCCTCGAACGCCGCCGCGAAATCGGCGTCCTCAAGGCGCTGGGTGCCACCGATGGCGATGTCAAGAGTCTTTTCTTTGCGGAAGCCGCGGCCATGGGATTTTTCGGAGGACTCTTTGGTGTGGCGCTCGGTTGGTTCATCGGTCAGGCGCTCACGTGGGGAACGGGAATCTATTTGCGCCAGCAGGACCTCCCCGGAGTGAAAATTTCCTACGTACCGTGGTGGCTGGCGGTCGGCGCGATTTTATTTGCCACCATCGTCAGCCTGCTCGCCGGACTCTATCCCGCGGCGCGCGCCGCCAGCCTCAATCCGGTAGATGCTTTGCGCTATGAATGATCAAAAACGGATTCACGCAAACAAGACTTCGCCGCAACTAGCGTCAATCGGCAAACGGCAATCCAACGTAATTTTCCGCCAGCGTGGTCGCGGCGGCGCGCGAACTCGTGACGTAATCGAGTTCCGCAAGATGCAGTCCGTGCGCGAAACCGTCCTCGCCGGGAAATCGGTGCAGCATTCCGGTCATCCACGCCGAGAATCGCTGTACCTTCCAGACGCGGCGCAAACATTGCTGCGAATATTGCTGCAAGCGTGAACGGCTTCCGGTCTTGAAGAACTCCACAATCGCCCGCGCCAGCACGCGAACGTCCGCGACCGCCAGATTCAAGCCCTTCGCTCCCGTGGGCGGCACGATGTGCGCGGCGTCGCCAAGCAGAAACAAATTTCCATGCTGCATCGGTTCCGCCACAAAACTGCGCATCGGCGTAATTCCCTTTTGTGTAATCGGACCATCCCGCAATTCCCAGCCATCGTTCGTCGCCATGCGCGCACGCAATTCATCCCAGATGCGATCATCCGGCCACTCCGCAATATCTTCTTCCGCGGGAACCTGCAGGTACAGCCGCGAAACACTGGGCGAACGCATGCTGAGCAAGGCGAATCCGCGTTCGTGGTAGGTGTAAATCAATTCTTCGGAGGCCGGCGCGACGTCCGCCAAAATTCCCAGCCACGCGAACGGAAAGTCGCGTTCGTGAATCTGCAGAAGTTCTGGCATCGCCGGACGGCACATACCGTGAAAGCCATCGCAGCCCGCGATAAAATCGCAAGCCAGTGATTGCGTTGCGCCGCCGGACCGGAATCGTATTTCTGGGTTCCTATCGATTCCGCTGAGGCTCACACCTTCCGCTTCAAAAAGCAGCGCACCGCCGTATGCCAGGCGCGCGGCAATCAAATCCTTGATGACTTCATGCTGCGCGTAGATGGTGATGGATTTTCCGCCGGTCAGTTCCGCAAAATCGATGCGTTTCCGCTGACCCGAAAATCCCAGCGAGATTCCGCGATGCAGCAAACCCTGCTGCACCAGACGTTGGCCAACTCCTGACTGCTTCAGCAGATCGACGGTTCCCTGTTCGAGAACACCCGCGCGAACGCGCTGCTCAACATATTCACGCGAGCGGCTTTCCAGTACCACGGATTCGATGCCTTCCAAATGCAGCAAATGCGCGAGCGTCAGCCCCGCCGGCCCCGCGCCAACAATTCCCACTTGCGTCCGCACGCTGCTTCCCTTCCCGCGCATAAATATCGCGAAACACAATTGTGCTGCAGGACGAAGTTGCAGGCGAGGAGTTTACGCGATTTTTCCGAATCATGGCGCAAGTTTAGACTTAGCAGGCAATCGGTTTCGCGGCGGGACTTCGCAGAGACGCGATCGCCCATGCCGCTGATGAGCAAACGGGCCTCAAAATTGCTTGCGAGCGATATTTATCGGATCTTTAATCAGCCTTGCGCCAACTGGCATCGCGGTCGTAGCGCGACATATTCTTGGCGATCTCTTCGGTACGCGGACCAAAATCCTTTTCGTAAACGATTCCGTCCTGGTTCACGATGAAGGTCATGACGCCCGTCGAACGGTACTTCGCGGGATACGCGACGAACGCGAACCCGCTGGTCATCTTGCTGCCTTCGGCAAAACTTCGCGCGCCTCCGGGAGCATGCGCTCCCTGGGCTTTCAGCATGCGGAAGTAATAACCCTCAAATGGTTGCGCTTCCTGGCCTGCGCTTCCTCCAACATCTTCCTGCGCGGCAGCGGCGATCGATGGGCCAATAGGACTTTCCGGTTCGCCGGAAACAGGTTTCCAGTAAAGCCCGTTGTGCTTGTCTGGGTCGCTGAAAAACTTGCCGGCATAATGCTGGCCGGAATCTCCGTCGTGCGGCAGCGGGTAATATTCTTTTTCCGCATCGACAAGTTCCCGGCACACTTGAATAATGGCAAGCTCGTTGCGCCCAATCCTTCGATAGAGGATTTCCTGCTTGCCCGCGGCAGTGTCGAAATACCACTGGTTGGCTTTGTGCATCAGCGGAATGGGCGTTGGCCAATTTTCCGCGCCAATATAAAGCGTGGTGGTGCCATCAGGTTCGACTACCAGGCGATGCATCTCTTCGTATTTTTGGACGATTTGCTGACGCTCGGTTTTGTCCGCAGCATCGTCGCCAGAAGCGATGATCTCCCTGGCGTTTGGCCCCAACACCTTCAGCAGCACCTGCAAATCATCGCTCTTCAGCGCCGCGATCAACGCCGCACTGGCCTCCGCTGCGGAGGGGAACGTTTGCTGCCCCGTTTGCGGGCCCGTGACACTGCGAACGGCGGTTTTCTTTACAGCCGCAGACGGATTTTGCGTGGAAGATTGAGCGCTGGCGGTCGTCGTAAACAAACTGATGCCTGCCGCCAAGGCCGCAAGCGCAGCAAGCTCGCTCATACCGCGAAAAATAAATCTTTCCGCACCGCATCGTTCTAAAGTCATATATTTTGTCTCCAATCCGACCTGCGTCGTTGATTCCGGGCTGGGGTTTTGTAAATCAAACTTTGCGATGCCGCGTTCCCGCGAGGAACGATTCGCTACAGACTTTAAGCGGCGGTTTACAGATGATCCTGCACGGGCGCCTCTAGTGACGGCCACCGCCGCCGCGTGCCCCGCCACCGCCACGCATGCCGCCACCGCCGCCACGGGACCCGCCGCCGCCGAAACTGGATCTGCCGCGCGCCGCCTGCCCGCGCGCATCCCCGCCGTGGGTCACGCCGCCAAATGCGCCGCGCGAGCCTGCTCCAGCTCTGCCGCCGCCTGCGAAGCCCCGCGCGTTTCCACTTTGCGCAAAACCTCGACCCCCGTCTCTACCACCTGCGAAGCCCCGCGCGCCGCGATCGCCACGTCCGTACGGCGCGTATCCGCGCATGTTGCCGTGGAAATAGGCGCTCCGGTTATAAAACGCCCGGCTGTGATAGGCGTAGCGCCCACCACCGTACAAAAGACCGCGATGGCCCCAATCAAAACCCCAGCCACGCCAGCCCCAACCAAATCCAAAGAAGGCACCCACACCAAAACCGATACCAAACGACAGATACGGACCCGGACCCCACCACGGATAAAATCCCGGCCATAAGCCGACAGGATAGCCATAGATCAACGTAGGATCGTATTCCGGAACATAGACAATCTCCGGGCTGGCAGGCTGAATCACGACATTGGGACCCTGGTCGGTAACGACCTGCTGCGGTGTGGTCTTTAAATTGCCCGCGTCTTGCGCTTTGCGGCGCATGTATTGGATAGCATCCATGACCGCGGCGGACTGATTAATGTTTGCGTCGCCTAACTCCGAAGTCCACGTCAGGTTTTTGTCCAGATTCGCGAGTACCGTTGGAAACTGCGTCAACGCCTTCACGCTAGGATCCCAGTCCTGCTGATCCACGGCGGCTCCCAGTTCGCTGCCCTTGAGCCCGGGATTTTGCTGAAGGAACCGCTCGGCCTCCACAATTTGCGTTGGGTAAGCGCAAGCCGCGAGGATCTGCGCGACCAAAGAGTCCGGATACAGGGCGATCGGCGCCACCAACTGCCGCAGTTGCTCCGGCGTGAGTTGTGCTGCGGGAGGCTGGCCTTGGGAAGGCTGGCCGTCTTGCGGAGCGTATGCCGGCGAAGGGGGAGCGTCCTGATAGGATCCCGCCCAAACATCACCGCCGCTGATTGCCACGCAGAGTGCGGACGCGACGACGCCAGTGGCGACGCGGCCAGCAAAAAACCTCTTGAACATTTTGATTTTCATTGCGACCCCCACAACCACAAGTACCATTCGTTAGGTTAGATGCCACGAGAGAGCACAATGGTCACAGCCCGGACAGGATTCAGCGGCCGTCCAGGGTGCCAAAGCGCTCCACGACTTCCCGGGGTACGGGCGTGCCATGCATACCGCGGCTATCGGTGGCTCGTGCGGTCCATACCCGGGTTTCGAAGCCCTCGACGGCCAGCAAATCATCCCTGAAAAGACGGTGTTCGACGGAAAAACTGCTGGCGCCCCACTTCGCGATGGAAGATTTCACGAGCACGGTATCACCAAACCTGGAGGGCGCAAGAAATCGCGCACGTGCATCGACCAGGGGAATGCCCGCAAGTTCGAATTTGCGGAGCAGTTCCGGCTTGGGCCAGCCGGCGAGTTCGAAAAGCGCGTTGGTGCAGGCATCAAAAAACTCAAAATAACGCGGAAAGTACACGATACCCAGAGGATCGCAATGGCCCCATTCGATGTGAATCTTTTTCTCGCTTACCAGCATTTGTAATTCGCCAAAAGCTCTCCGCGCTCGGAACGACCCACGCGCTTAGCTTACGGGGCGGCGTGTGGCTGTCCTTTTAGCTGGTGGCTCCCGGTTTTGGCGCGATGAAGTTCTCTTTAAGCACCTTGGCGATGGATTTCGCCAGGGCGTGGGTGGCGTTCATGTTTTCGCCAAAGAAATGCACTTTGCCCTGGACATCGCGCTCCAGAACGACTTTGCCATCCTTGTCGAGGAGCTTGATATGCACTTTGATGGTGGTGGCCCCGGCGACGGTAGTGACTTGCCTTTCGCGGGCACTGCCTTCTTTGAAGCCTGTAGCGTCCGTCTCCAAAACCAACAAATCCGCTGCTCCGGCGGCTGCCTTGTCGCCTTCGCGGTAAACGGTTTTAAAGCGTGCCGACTTTTTGATCTCCTCTAGGGTATTTTCGTAAATGGCGTACTGAAACGCGGCGGGCAGTTTTACTTCGCTGGAAATTATTTTCTGCACCTGGATGGCGTGTCCGGTAAGCCGCAGGGATGGCTGATCCGCGGCGAAGGATGGCCGCGCCGCGAATACAGCAAGAATACAAATCGCGCCGGCAGCAATAAACAGGCGAAAATTTCCAACGGCGGGCGGGCGGGTAATTTGCGATTGCCCGTTGCGGATATTCACTGGGCACCCCCGGAGGCCGGCTTGGCGGCGGTGGCCGGCGTCTGCTCAATGGGAACGCTGGTGTGCGCTCCGGCCGCGACCAACTGTTTTTTCAGCGGTTCAGATTGACCCTGATCGAGAGAAAAAACCGCGCCGTGGTATCCACCGTCCGTGTCGCGGTATTCGATGGTGAGGGTGCTGGTCTTCTTGCGGAAAAGGCTGAGGAAGCGGCCACTGCCGTACGGACCAAACATCGAGATGGTGCCAAGCGTTCCGCCGATAGCGCGCACGCTATCGGCGCCGGTAAGCACGTCTTCGATGGAGGTGAGCAGAACTTCCTGATCGTGGCCCTTGGATTTGAGTTTCAGGGACAAGCCTTCGACCACAAGAGTACACTTGAGATTTTTTGGCGCGTCGGCAAAACCGAGAATGTGCACCGCGCGGCCGGGATGTTCGTTGGGAGGCGCAGACTGCGCGTTGGCTTCCGCGGAAAAGAAGGCAACGCAAAAGGCGATTGTACATAGAAAAACAATCGTACGGTACCGGTCCATCTTGACGCTCCTTGGGCTAGTTCGAAGCGGGGCTGAAATGAGCCGCTGACGCGGGAGAGTATAGTGCGAAACAGGTGCAAAGGGTGATTTTTTGCAAAAAAAACGGGATCGATTGAATAACGAACCGGCGTTGCGGGCATCCAACGAAAGGGTTCCCATCGGCGACGAAATGCCGTTGCACCCGACGCGATAGACACCCAAAATGGCGGAAAATCCCAAAGCAGAATGCACGTTCACGGTAAAGCGGCCGTTTGGCTGTATGGAATTGTGGGCGGGCAATGAGAGAGCGCACCGCTCGCTGGATTTAGCGGGTTTGCAAGGCGATGTGATTGCGTTGCCGTCCGGGGCCGAACGCGGCGGAGATTTGGCGGCGGTTTTTTCCTGCACCGATGATGTGGCGCGCGTGGTGTTGGCGGATTGCGTGGGGCACGGCTACGAGGCAGCGGCGGTGGCGCGGCACGTGCATCATCTGCTGCACAAATTTCGGGATGTGCGCGACACGGCGGCGCTGCTCGAAGCGCTGAACGATGAGTTTACGCTGGCCTCCGAGGGTATGGATGGGCCGTTGCGCTTGACCACGGTGGTAACGGGCACGTTCGACGGCAAGAGCGGCGTTTTTACCTTTGCGTATGCCGCGCATCCGCGGATGTTCTTGTGGCGTGAGGAGCAGCAGGAGTTGTGCGAGATCGGCGAAGGACTGGAAAATTTTCCGTTGGGATTTATCACCGGCGAAAAGTATCTCGAGCAAACCGTCCGGCTGGCGCCGGGCGACGCGATTCTGGCGTTTTCCGATGGCGCCACGGAAGTGGAATCGCCGCTTGGGGAACAACTCACCTCTCGGGGATTATCGGCGCTGTCGCAGTCGGTAGCGGCGAGTCTTCCACAACCGCTGGTGCTGGGGGAGTTTTCCAAGGCGTTGCTGGCGGCGATCCGCGAATATCACGGCGCAGACCGGGAGTTGGACGATGATATTACGTTGCTAACGATGCGCAGGGTGGCCACGTAGCGGTGTAAGACGGCCCAACTACCATTCTCGCGCAGATTTTCCTCGGACTACTGCGTCGGCGTGGGTTGCGGCGGATGCGCGGCGAAGTACTGGTCGATACCCGCAGTGGCTTCGTGCAGCCCGTGTTCTATGTTTTTATCGAGGGCCGCGACAACCGCGCCGGGCTCCTTGGCGGGGACGGGTTCATCCTGGCGATAGGTGGTGCTCCAAACCACGGTGCCGGTCCGATTGTCGCGCAATTCCAAATCAAACGAGACGCGTGCCACCAGATTGGGCCCGGAAATCTCCTTGAAATCGTAGAGATGTCCGTGGAGCAAGTAATCGCCGCGCACTCCGCTTTTCATGGAGTGCACCTGGCGGAAGTGATGGGTGTTGTGGAGTTCGCGAAGCAAAATGGCCCCAATCATCTCCGTGGGCGGTTCGGCCCAGCGCTCATATTCGTAAGTACCCATGCCTTCACCTTGCGTGCCGTAGACGATTTTGTCTTCGCGATAGAGGTGCGAAGTGGTGAGCGAGCCGAGGACAATGGTGATCGGGTAAGCTTCAGAGGAACCGGCGGGAGCGATTTCCGGAACGTTGAGCTGGTAATAGCGGATGGGCCGCGCCGCGCCGCAACTGGCGACGGCCATGGCGACGCATACCAGCGCGGCTGCGCAGGCGCCAGCCTGCAAGAAATGCCGCCACGCCGCGCGGCTATGTCGCAATTCGCGCAAAACAAACTTCCGGCTGCTAGGACTGGCTAGCATGTGCAGTTCCCCCACGTTATTTCTGCTGTCCCGGAATGTGATCTCGCGGATTGGTGATGCGAATCAGCGAGTACGGCCGGGCCTTGATGTTGTCCGTAAATTCTCTGAGATTTTCGGTCACATCGCGCATGTTCTCTAGCAAATCGTCAATGTTGTCGGAGTTGGCTTCCAGGGTGTTGTTGAGCCGTCCCACTAATTCGTTGGCGGAGCGCAAAGTTTCGCGTAATTGCAAAACCGCTTTGTGAATGTCGGGGCGGTTTTCGGCGAGTGTGGCGTCTACGTGATCGAGCACCTGATTGGCTTGCGTCAAAGTTTTCTTGAAGTCGTCGATCAGCGGTTCCATTTTGGCAGTGATGTTGTCCAAATGATTGAGCGTCGAGCGGATCTTTGGACGGTTTTCATCGAGCATGCCGCGCGTGGTTGCCAGCGCGCCAGAAATATTTTCGCGGTTTTTGTCGTTCAACAGATCGTTCACGCGGGCCAGCGTCACTTTTAATTCGACGGCCCGGTCGTTGACGGTGGCGAGCAATTGCTTAGCTTGCGGCGCGAGGTCGTTCAGGTTATTGGTCAGCGTGGTGATGTCCGTGTACGGCTCCGCCTGCAGCGTCGCGCCGGGACCCGCAAGAGGCGCGGGCTCGGTATGCGGAACAAGCTCCAAGTGATTGTCGCCGAGCGCGCTCAGAGCGGCGATGCGCACGTGCGTATTGGTCTTGACCGGGATTTTGGATTCCACGCTGAAGTCGATTTCCATGCGGCTCGGATCTTGCGGATCGATGCGCACGCTTTCGATGCGTCCGACTTTTGGTGACCCGGCATAACGGACCCCGGAACCCTGTTCGAGGCCGCCGGCGAAGGTAAAGTACGCCTTGTAGCGCGTGGTGCTCGTAGCAAACGCGCCGCTGAGCGCAATTACCGTGGCGACGAGAATGGCGACGGCCACCATGACAAATAGCCCTACGAACGCTTGCTCCCGTTTAGAATCCATACTTCCCTCTCAAACCTTCCAGCTCGCGCTAGATTTCTACGCTGCGGCTCAACGACGCACTCGGCGATGATCAGCCGTGAGCATCTGCAGGTAGTCCAATTCCTGTTCAACTTCCGGTTCGGGGACGCGATCGAAAAATTGCCGGACGCGGGGCGCCGGATTAGACTTCATTTCCGCGGGCGTGCCCTGCGCGATGATGTAGCCTTTGTCGATGTATACCATCTGATCGGCAATTAGGAAAGCGCTAGCCAGTTCGTGGGTCACCACGATGATGGTCATGTGAAAAGCTTGCTTCAGTTCCAGGATGAGTTGGTCGATGCCCGCGGCGATGATGGGATCGAGGCCGGCGCTCGGTTCGTCGAAAAAGAGAATTTCCGGATCCATCGAAAGAGCGCGCGCCACGGCCGCGCGTTTTTTCATGCCGCCGCTTAGCTCGGAGGGGAAATAATCCTCAAAGCCAGCGAGGCCGACTTGCTCGAGTTTTAAACGCGTCATGATCTCGATCGTCGAGTTTTCCAGCTTGGTGTGCTCGCGCAGCGGCAGACCGACATTTTCTCCTACGGTCATGGAGCCGAAGAGCGCGCCGCTCTGGAAGGACATGCCCATTTTCCTGCGGATCTCGTCAAGGTCGGCGTCAGAAATGGCGGCAAGATTTTTGCCGCGCAGCCAGATTTCGCCGGAGCTGGGCTTTTCAAGACCCACGAGCGTGCGAAGAAGCGTACTTTTTCCAGAACCTGAGCCGCCAAGTATCACCAGTGTTTCGCCGCGCTTTACATCCATGGTGATGCCGTGAAGAATCTCGCGTTCGCCGTAGCGCACGCGGAGATCTCGCAGGGAGATCATGGAATCCGACCCGGAGTTGTCGAGCGGTGCAGTCATGTCATTTGGCCGCAACGTCTTTAGCTCTCCACAAAGAAAAATATCGTAGTGAATACCAAATCGACGATAACCACCAGAAAAATAGACACGACCACCGCGGAGGTGGTGGATTTGCCCACGGATTCCGCGCCCGTGCCAGTCGCGAGGCCTTCGCTGCAACCCACAGCCGTGATGGTCATACCGAACATGACGCTCTTGATCAGTCCGGTGATGATATCGCGGAGAAACAGCGCATCAATCGTGGCGTGCATGTAGCCAATCCAAGAGAAATCCGCTTTCCAGACTCCGAACAGCGAACCGCCCAGCACGCCCATGAAGTTGGCCCAGATCGTCAGGCACGGCAGCATGAGCATCATGGCAATAAATTTTGGCGCGACGAGAAATTGCACCGGGCTAATGGCCATAGTCTCCAGTGCATCGATTTCTTCGTTCACTTTCATCGTGCCGATTTCCGCGGCGAATGCCGAGCCGGAGCGGCCAATGACCACGATGGCGGTGATGAGCGGGCCAAGCTCGCGGGTCATGGAAATGGCCACGGCGTCAGCCACGAAATGCATGGCGCCGAATTTGCGCAACTCATAGGCGCCCTGCATGGCCAGAATCAGACCGATGAAAAAAGTGATGAGCGAGAGAACCGGCAGCGCGCGCACGCCAACTTCCATGGCTTGCGCGAACGCGCGATCGAGGCGCAGCGGGCGCCCGCGAAACGGGGAGACGAACGCGTAGTAGCCGGCTTGTGCGCTGAGGCGCACCAACGCACCGACGTAGGCCAACGAATCAATTACTCCGCGGCCGATTTGCGCAGTAAGCTCCAAGGAAGTTTGTGCAGGCTGGCGAAGGCAGGGGGACTGCCGATTTATGCCAGCGCTTGCTCCTCGTTGTCGTGGATTTCAAAAATTTTGATCAGCCGCGAGAGTTGCAAAACCTCTCTCGCGCCCTTGCTCAGCCCGACTAGCGCAAAGCGCAATCCGGTATCGCGCGATGCTTTGAGGCCTTCGACCAGCGAGGCCACGCCGGAGCTGTCAATGTAGCGGACCTCCGTCATGTTCACGATAACGCGAGCCGTGCGTTTTTCCTTGAGCTCGCGCAGCAGCACTTTTCGCAGTTCGGGCGACGAACTCAAGTCGATATTGCCAACGATGTCGACAATGGTAGCTTCTCCAACGGACCGTTCCGAAATCTTCAAAAGTGATGCTCCCTTCCGAGGGGACCTGGGGTAGCCTGCCAGCGCAGGTACTCTACCAGAAGCGGGGCACTTTCCGCGATTCTTTGTGGTGCCGCACGATAATTTTTTGCATCGCAAGATTGCGGCAAAAACTCGCGAGCTACAGGGAAGACTTGCGCAGGCGCAGAGCGTTGGCGATGACCGAGACGGAGCTGAAGCTCATGGCCGCGCTGGCCAGCATGGGGCTCAGCAGCCATCCAAAAAAAGGATAGAAGACGCCGGCGGCGACGGGAATGCCCAGCGCATTGTACAAGAAAGCGAAGGCGAGATTTTGCCGGATGTTGAAGATGGTGGCTTGGCTCAGGCGACGAGCGCGCAGGATGCCCCGCAGGTCTCCTTGGAGCAAGACGATGCCGGCGTTTTCGATCGCTACGTCGGCTCCGGTGCCCATGGCAATGGCCACGTCGGCGGCTGCGAGGGCCGCAGCATCGTTGATGCCGTCGCCAGCCATGGCGACGATGCGGCCGTCGCAGCGCAAGCGATTGATCACTTCGGCTTTCTGTTCTGGGCGGACGTTGGATTCTACTTCATCGATGCCGGCTTGCTGCGCGATGGCTTGGGCAGTCTCAGGGCGATCGCCGGTGAGCATTACGATGCGCAGTCCCTGGGCGCGAAGTTCGCGGATGGCCTCCGAGGTCGAGGCTTTCAGTTGATCGCGCAGCGTAAGCTGCGCGGCCATTGCGCCGTCCACGGCCACGAAGATTTGCGTTCCCGCAGCGACGGCATCCTTGACAGGACCAGACCGTGCAGCGGTCCGGCTGCTGACGTCTGCTCCCATGGTGAGGTTTCTTGCACCCCTAACTCCCTGCTGCTCCAAGAATTGCAAAGTGCCAGCTGCAATCTTGCGACCACCGACCGTTCCTAAGACGCCGCCGCCGGCGGTCGAGCGAAAATCTTCCACCGGGCGCAGCGCAACACTTCTTTCGTGCCCCGCGCGCACCACGGCGCGAGCCAGCGGATGCTCACTGTAGCTTTCCAAACTGGCAGCCATGGCGAGCAATTCGCCTTCTGCGATGCCCTCCGCGCTATCGACCAAACGTATTTCCGCTACTTCAGGCTTGCCTTGCGTAAGCGTGCCCGTTTTGTCGAGCACCAGCGTGTCGACCGTGGCCAGCGTTTCGAGCGCTTCCGCGCTGCGCACCAACACCCCGGCGGCAGCGCCGCGCCCAACCGCCACCATGATGGACATCGGCGTGGCCAAACCCAGCGCGCACGGACAAGCAATGATTAGCACAGCGACAGCAGCAACCAGCGCGTGCGCGAATCGCGGCGCGGGGCCGAAGGCGGCCCAGGCGGCAAACGCGAGAATTGCGGCAGCCACCACGCCCGGCACGAAGTACGTCGCAACCTGATCCGCCAAACGCTGCATCGGCGCGCGGCTGCGTTGTGCTTCGCTGACCAATTGTACAATTTGTGCCAGCGTCGTTTCGCTGCCCACGCGCTCGGCTTGCATCACGAAGCTGCCACTGGTGTTCAGCGTGCCTCCGGTGACGCGGTCGCCCGCGGATTTTTCAACGGGCAAGGATTCGCCGGTGATCATGGATTCATCGAGCGCGCTCGCGCCCTCGCGGACCACGCCATCCACCGGCACGCTCTCGCCGGGCCGCACGCGCAGGCGATCGCCGGGCACGATTTGTTCAAGCGCGACGTCCTGCTCACTGCCGTCCGTCGCGAGGCGATGCGCCTGTTTGGGCGCCAAATTCAACAAAGCGCGAATCGCGCCGCTGGTTTTCTGCCGCGCACGAAGCTCCAACACTTGCCCGACCAGCACCAGCGTGGTAACAACGGCGGCCGTCTCAAAATAAACCGGCACCGCGCCATGCATGTCCCGAAACGACGCTGGAAAAATTTGCGGAAACACAGTAGCCACGAAACTATCTAAATACGCTGCGCCCGTGCCCAGTCCAATCAGCGTGAACATGTTCGGGTTGCGATTTTTAAGCGACGCCCAAAAACGTTCGAAAAATGGCCACCCGCACCATAGAACCACCGGCGTGGCCATTCCGCATTCCAGCCAATGGAGCGCGTCGTTGGCGGCCGGCAAACGAATGGCAAGTCCGACCATGGGCGCCAACATTCCGCCGAACATGGAGATGATCAGCAGCGGCAGAGAAAAACCCGCCGCCACCCACAAGCGCTTACGCATGGAATCGTATTCGGGATCGCTCTGCGCTTCGCCGGCGACGATGTCCATCGGCTCCAGCGCCATTCCGCATATCGGACAAGCGCCGGGCTCCGGTCGCACAATTTGTGGGTGCATCGGGCAGGTATAGCGGTTTTTTTCGGAGCAAGCAGCTGTCGACGCCGCCGCTCCCGAACTGCTGGCTGCAGCCTCCGAAATTCTCTTCCCAACGGACGATGGCATTCCGGCCGTCCCCAAAGCTCTAAGAAACTTTTCCGGTTCCGCGGAAAATCGCTCTAGGCAACGCATCGAACAAAAATGGAATTTCCTGCCGCCATACTCCACGGCTCGCGCCGCCTTGTGCGGGTCGACCAGCATCCCGCAAACCGGATCCTTTTCACGCGGCGGCGAAGCCAGTATCTTCAGGTCAGAAATAGGCGGAGTTGCAGAGTTGCTGGATTCAGCCATCAGAACATATTAGATGATTCCGAACGCGGCTGGGACACATCAGCATCACCCGCGACGCTGTTATACTGTTGCGCATGACGCTCATTGAAATTACTTATCAACTACAAGCGCCGTTGACACCGCAACAGCTCGCTATCTTGGGCGAATTCGCGAACACCTACGGTTTGCGCCGCTTTCGTGTGGACGAAGGCAAAAATCAATTGTCTCTCGAATACGACGCATCACGCCTGAAAGAGACGCAGGTAATGCACGTGCTGCGTGCGGCGAAAATTCCGGTCACCGGAAAAATGGAAATCGGCGGCACCGACGATCGCATCCCCACCGAACCTTCTACCCTCGCCGTGTCCCGCGTGTCGTAAGTCTCGCCGGCGAGATGACGGCGTAACGGCGGGCATAAGTGATGATGGCGGCGATGAAGGGCAGGACTTCGCGCCATTTCGGAATGCTGCGGTTCGTCAAAATAAAAAGGGCCCCCGCTTGGGACCGGGGACCCGGGAAGGCGCGTTCCGTTGCGGGTGTCGTTTTCACACCAGCGCGTGGGGTCATCCATCCTAGCTTCCCTCTCAGAGGCAGGTGGGAACGGCACGTAAAAAGTGTCAAGCAAGCCCCTTCCCCCTCGCTTGCCGCTCTTTACTTACCGTCATGTGAAACGCGCCTACAGAGACGGCTATTGCACGCTGCCAGCCATCCGGCTCTTAGCTCGTCGTGTTGTATAACTTTCATGTTATCTGGACTTTAAAGTTCAGCGCGCTACCGGCACTTCGGCTCGGCACCGTCGAGTGGTTCCAAATCGGTCTCCGCCACGCACTCATTCGGGAATCCCCCGCTGACCTTGCTTCTCTCCTACCTCGTTCTAGGACTTCGGTAACACCACGCTTTTGCGCTGCGTTCTATCGGTTTTTTCCCGCCCTTGCGAGAAACTCCACCCATGAGTTCCTTCGTCTCCCGCTCTCCGTGGACCCGCCGCCTGCGTCGCGGCATGCTTTTTCTAGTTTTCGATGGTTTGGTTGCGCTCATCGCGTGGTCCTGGCCCGTGATGGCTGACACCTCCACGGCGCTCCGTTCCTCGCCAGCGGGCTGTTTTTGCTCATGCGCGGAATCTCACGCGCGCGCTGGGTGTCCGAAAATGTGTGAGCTAAAGAAGTACGCCTCACGCTGGTGGGCTACCAGTTGCGCCAAACCGCACGGCGCCTTCCGAAAGGACGACTCGGGATCCGGGCCCCGCTTCCCGCATCCTGGCCGGACCGAGCATGCGCGCACCCCAAGCAGCGCAAACGCGAGCTAGAACGGCGCACAGTACCCCGCGTCCTGCCGGCGGCCCGCTATTCCCCGAGCAACCTCGCCAGAATTTCCGGTATTTCAAAGATCGCGCTATTTTTCTGTACCGCCACATTGGCACGAAATTCCGACAACGTCGCAGGGTCCAGCATTTTCCGCACTCCGTCCACCACCTGCTTGAAATTCTCGAGCACAATCCCCACGCGCTTCTCGATTACCCACTCCGTGTTGTAGCGCTCTTGCGGCAGCGTCCACGCATTGCATTCGACGATCACCGGCAAGCCCTTCACCATCGATTCGGCAATGCTCCCCGGTCCCGGTTTGCCGATCAAAAAATCCGCCGCACGCATCAGCTTCGGCACTTCCTTGGTAAAGCCGATAACGTGCACCGGTATTTTCCATTTCCGCGCGCGCAGCTTGCTCGCCAGTTCTTCGTTTTTGCCGCACATTAATATCAACTGCAGTTCGAGCCCGGCCCCGGCGAGCCGTTCGGTCATTTCATACATCACTTTCGAACCATGTCCACCGAAGAGCATGATGCCAGTCGGCAAGTCCGGCCGCAGCCCTATCTCCCGGCGCAATTCCAACGGGTCGGCATGGTCTTCCTCGTAAAAATCCGGCCGCAGAATCATGCCGCTGGTGCGGAAAATGTGGTCCTCGTCGTGACCAAACGCGCGCGCCTGCTCCACGGCTTTTTCTGTCCCGGCGATGACGTACTGCTCCTTCACCGGCTCGATCCAAAAGCGCGGCGGAAAATCGGCTAAATCCGTGATCAGCGTGACAAACGGCCTTCCCGGGTACACCGACTCCCAGCTCTCTGCAATCTGGCGGTTGAAGTGCGGTATCACGGAAATCAGCATGTCCGCCGGCCGCTCGTGCCACACCTTGGCCAGCAGTTTCACCAGCGGACCATGAAACAGCCGTATGGTCGCTTGCAGCACGCGCAGCAGCTGCGTCGCGCCCAAAGTCCAGCCGTTCTGCAGGATAACGTTATATTGTTCCTGAATCTGAATGCCCGTCAGCTTACGCAATACATCGAGGTGATTCGTAAGGTCTTGGAACTGAATGAGTTCCACCTGCCAGTCGCGTCCTTGCCGCGATACAATGGTTTGCAGCGCGACCGCGGCGTTGCGATGCCCGCCTCCGGCATCGTGATAAAGGATGTGAATTTTCTTCATGCCGGGGATTGTGACACAGGCGTGACAGCCCTCGCTAAGAGCATGCTACATGCCATGTGGATAACTCTCTAACTTCATTGTGTTCAAGCAGTTCCATGGACACATTCACGCAGATTTCGCCACCTCTTCATGTCTTGTTCATATCTCCCGCTCATACTTTCACCATGCGATGCGACCTGCACCTTCACTCGGTTGCTTCCGGACCTTGCAGCACTCCCGGCCTCGGCCGCATTAGCCTAGAGTCTTACAACGATCCCACCCGCGTTTATCAACGTCTGAAACAATTGGGAATGTCCGCTGTCACCATCACTGACCACGATTCCATCGACGCCGTGGAGACTCTGCGCCACTACCCGGATTTCTTTCTGAGCGAAGAGGCGACGGTGCGCATGCCCAGCGGCACGGAAATTCATCTCGGCGTCTACAATATGGTCGAACGCGACCACATCGAAATTCAGCGCCGCCGCAGTGACTTCCTATCCTTGCTCATGTATTTGACCGAGCGAAAGCTTTTTTTCAGCATCAACCACGTTTTTTCGGGGCTGACTGGCCGCCGCGAATCCGAAGATTTTAACTGGTTTGCATCGTACGTTCCCGCGTTTGAAACGCGCAACGGCCAAATGTGGCCGCAAGCCAACGCCAGCGCCGCACGCTTGGCGCAGCGCTTGGGCAAAGTGGCTATCGCCGGCAGTGATTCGCACACCATGTCCGGCGTCGGCCGCACTTTTACCGAAGTGTGCGATGCGCAAACCATCGAAGAATTTTTTGTCGGTTTGCGCGCCGGGCGCGGCATTGTGCACGGTCAACACGGAAGTTTCGCCCGGCTTACCGCCGACGTTTTCCGCATCGCCGCATGCGTATTCGAAGAAAAGCCCCTGACCCTCGCGGCATTGCCTCTGACCGTGCTGATTCCTGCCATCATCGCGGGACATTGGTTCAACGAAATCCGTTTCTGCAAAAAGTGGACGGCCGCGCTCGAACGCCCCGAGAAGACTCCTCGCATGTTGTGGGACGTGGACGCCAATCTCGAAGCTCATTGGGCGAATTAATTTATGACGCGGAACAAGAGTACGGTTTTCGTGGCGGGAAACTGCGCAGCGCCGAACACGCATCTAACCTGGTGGTCGCCTGGTTTCTTTTTCGGCCGTAGCTAGCGGGGTATCGCGATGGCAGTCGCACGCAACCTCTGGGGCATTATCGAACGGCGCGATCATCGCCTGATGCGCCGCATGAACCGCTGGCGTGCCCCGCGCTGGATTCGCTACTGGATGATCGCCGCCACCCGCATGGGCGACGGGTGGATCTGGTACGGCTTGGGCGCCATGCTCCTGCTCTATGGCGGCGCGCAACGTTTTGAAGCTGTCGGCGCTGCCGGCTCCGCCGCGCTGATCGGCGTGCTGGTCTTCAAAGCCATCAAGAAAATCAGCCAGCGCCCGCGTCCTTGCCAGTTTGAACCACACTGCTGGTCCAAAGTTTTGCCGCCGGATCAGTTTTCGTTCCCCTCCGGCCACACGATGACCGCGTTTTCCGTTGCGCTGGTGGTCAGCTATTTCTATCCTTCTCTCGAAGCGCCGCTTTACTTCCTGGCCGTCAGCATCGCCGTCTCTCGCATTGTGCTCGGCATGCATTTCCTCAGCGACGTCCTCGCTGGCGTCGTCCTGGGCGTGGCCCTCGGCTGCGCCTCCATCACCGCCTTCGCCTCCATGGGCTTGGTCTAGAACAACCCCTTGATTCGCGGTAGGGGCGCGGCATGCCGTGCCGATATCCAGGCGTCGCCTTACCCTCGAAGAAACGTCCTATCCAAGCGTGTCGCTCCTACGGTTTAATGTTCTCGAGGCTGTTCGCTGCAGCGGACAGATTCCTGGTCTTGCCGAAAAAACCTATGCTGGAGATTAGCGTCGAAACGGTCGGCGGAGCGCTCGCCGCCGAACACGGCGGTGCGCACCGCCTGGAACTTTGCAGCGACCTGAGCGCCGGAGGCGTTACCCCCGAGGACGAGCTAATGCGCGCGGTGCTCGCCGAGGTTCGCTTGCCGGTATTCGCGATGATCCGTCCGCGCAGCGGTGGGTTTGTTTACACCAGCTCCGAGTTTGCCGTCATGAAGGATTCCATCGCTCGCGCGAAACAGCTAGCCGTGCGCGGCTTCGTGCTGGGCATTCTCACTCCTGAGCATCGCATTGACGTCCCACGCACCCGCGAACTCGTAAATCTAGCCGCTCCGTTACCAGTAACTTTCCACCGCGCCTTCGATGCCTCGAGCGATCTGTTTCAGTCTCTGGAGGACGTGCTGCTGACTGGCGCAACGCGCATTCTCTCGTCCGGCGGCGCTTTCAACGCTTTCGCCGGCGCCGCCACGCTCGCTTTTCTGCGCACTGCCGCCAAAGGCCGCATCAAGATCATTCCCGGCACCGGAATAAATCCCGGGAATATCGCGGAAGTCGCGCGTATCACCGGCGCGCAGGAATTCCACTCCGGTCTTAGCAGCGTGCTCGGCTACAACAATCCAGACCACGCCCTATTTGCCGAGCAAGTTCGCGAAATGGCCTCGGCTCTGGCGCAATGTGCGAACGAGTAGCCCTGGCCATTTTTCTCTGGCCCATGCTATTCCAAGCCCATCACCCGCCCGTTTGGAATCTGTATGTGATTGTTTTGCGCACAGACCGTTGCGGCTAACTAAGCCTTTTGCGCTTGCCGCCGCATAAAGGTCGGAACGTCCAGATCGTCGGAAGTGACGTCGCGATTCACTTCCCGGCTCACTTCGCGAACATTTTCGTGAACTTGATGCACCACGTTCGGCAATTGCTGCTGTAGCGGTTCCGGCATTTCCTCCGGCACATCGCGGCCGGCCTTCCAGGACTTTGGCAGCAGCGACTGCTTGTGCTGGCTGTTTTTCCGGTTGGCTTCCTTGAAGCCCGCGGCGATCACGGTGATTTTCAGAGCGTCTTTCATCGCATCGTCCTGCACCGCGCCAAAAATAATGTTGGCGTTCTCATGCGCCGCCTTTTGAATCACAGAAGAGGCTTCGTGCACTTCATGCAGCGTCAAACTGGAGCTGCCGGAAATGTTGATGAGGATACCTTGCGCGCCTTGAATGGAATTGTCTTCGAGCAGCGGGCTGGAAATTGCGCGCATCGCCGCGTCCGTAGCGCGGTTCGCGCCCGTCGCCACCGCCGTGCCCATCACCGCGTAACCCTGGCCGCTCATGATGGTTTTTACGTCGGCGAAATCGCGGTTGATAATTCCGGGAACGGTGATGATATCGGAAATGCCTTGCACCGCTTGCCGCAAAATATCGTCGGCGATGCGGAAGGCGTCAAAAAAACTCGTCCCGCGCTCGACGGTTTCCATCAAGCGTTCGTTGGGAATCACGATCACGGTATCAACGCAGGCGACCAGATCCTGCAGCGCTTGTTCCGCTTGCATCATGCGGCGCTTGCCTTCAAACGCGAATGGCTTGGTAACCACCGCAACGCTGAGCGCGCCAAGTTCGCTGGCCAGCGAAGCCACCACGGGCGCGGCGCCGCTCCCCGTGCCGCCGCCGAGACCGGAGGTAATGAAAATCATGTCCGCGCCTTCCAGCGCTTCGATAATTTTCTCCGTGTCTTCGAGCGCGGCTTTGCGGCCCGTTTCCGGATTCGCGCCCGCGCCCAATCCCTTGGTGAGTTTCGCGCCCAGCTGCAACTTGGTCGGCGCCTGCGAAAGTCGCAGCGCCTGCAAGTCCGTGTTGGCGGTGATGAATTCGACGCCTTCCACTTTGGCGCGAATCATGCGGTTGACAGCGTTGCATCCGCCACCGCCCACGCCAATCACCTTTATTTTTGCCGGCTGCAGCTCCTCGCTGAAGCTCATGCGGATTCCTGCATCTTTTGCGGTCATGCGTTCCTCAACCTTTCTCAACCCTTGCGGGCCGCATGTTGCTTGCGCCGTTCGGGCAGGTTCACGAGGCGCCGGCGAACATGGCTTTCAGTTTGGACATCATATTTCCAGTGCGCTGCGGCTGAGTGCGGCGCGCTTTTGCTGCGTACATCACCAAACCAACTACCGTTGCATATTCCGGCTGAGCTACCTGCTCCGGCAGATCAACCAAACCCTTGGGCTCGGCGATGCGTACTGGCAAATGGAACGTATCTTCGGCGACTTCCATCAACCCGTGCAGCCGCGCTCCCCCGCCCGCGAGAATGAAACCGGCGGGAATTTGCGAAAGCATTCCGGCGCGCTGTAAATCATCGCGAATCAACGCCAGCAATTCCGTGGTGCGCGGTTCAATGATGTCGGTGAGCATGCGCGCGAACACCGTGCGCGGCGGCCGGTCGCCCACGCTGGCAATTTCGATGGCGGTATCTTCGTGCAACAGCGAAGCGGCCGCGCAGCCATGACGATGCTTGATGCGTTCGGCTTCGGGAATCGGCGTGCGCAAACCAACCGCAAGATCGTTGGTGAAATGATCGCCACCCACAGGAACCGCGCCGGTGTGGCGAACCACACCGCCGCCGTAGACGATGAGTTCGGTGGTGCCGCCGCCGATGTCGAGCAAGCAGCAGCCCATGTCGCGTTCATCTTGCGTCAGGCAAGATTCCGCAGAAGCCAGCGGCTCGAGCACCGTATCGCTAATCAGAATTCCCGCTTTGTTCGCGGCGGTAACCAGGTTTTGCGTAGCCGCCACCGAGGAGGTAACCAGATGCACGTTGGCTTCCAGGCGTTGGCCGACCATGCCGATCGCGTCGCGAATGCCGTCTTGCGCGTCGACGATAAATTCGTGCGGCAAAACGTGCAGCACTTCGCGGTCTTCGGGAAGCGTAATGTTGCGGGAAGCGTCGATGGCGCGGCGCACATCGTCGCGCTCGATATCGCGGGCGCGATTGCCAAGCGTTACGCCGCCGCGGCTGTTGACGCCGCGCACGTGCGCACCCGCCACGCCGACGATGGCGGATTCCACCGGCACGTTCGCGACGCTTTCCGCTTCTTCCACCGCGCGGCGAATGGAACTCACCGTGGAATCGAGATTGACGATCAAACCTTTGCGCAAGCCTTTGGATTCCGCGGCGCCCAGCGCAAGAAATTTCACCTGCTGCTCGTCAATTTCGGCGATCAACGCGCAGGTTTTTGTGCTGCCGATGTCCAGCCCCACCAGGTATTTGTCCTTCTTCGCCACGCTGCCGCTCCCGATTCCTTATTTCGATCGCGCCGTGGAACCGCCGGCACCGGCGTCAGGGTTAATCACCACCTGGCGCGAATATTGCAAATCCACGGAACGCACACGTCCGGCGTTCGCCTGCCACTGCGCAAAATTTTCCACCAGCATGCGGTATTTACCGGTGAAATCGCCGCTACCAAAATGCACGGTGACGGCTTGCGCGCTGGCGGCGTCAGGAATTCCCGGAACGTTGGCGCCGCCAATTCCCGTCATCACCGCGCGAAGGTCTTTGGGATTCGCCAGCTCGATTTCGCTGACGCGATCTGAAGAGCCTGGACGAACGAGATCGACGTCCTTAATAAATTCCTGATAAATCTGCATGCGCTTTTCGCGCTGCTCGCGCGGCATGTCCTCGCTGATTCCGGTGACGATCGGGAAATGCAGGTCTTCGCCGTCCGGGCGGTCGAGAATCACGCCTTGCGCATCGACCAGAGCCAGTTCATTGCCATTTTTCAAGAAGGCGATGGGCGTCCGTTCGGTGAGCTCAACGCGCAAATGATTGGGCAGGATGCGCTGCACGCTGGCGGTCTCCACCCAGGGAATTTGTTCGAGTTCGCTGCGCCGTTTGTCCAAGGGAATGCTCACGACGCTGCGATTGCGATCGCGCAGAAATTGCTGCCGAACGGCTTCCCGCGAAACGATGTGGTTGCCGGTAACGTCAATCTGCTCGGCATTGCGCAGCAGCATCTGCGGCGAATACAAAAGAAAACGCACGCCGGCGATGGACACCGAAGCGCCAACCAGGCCCAGCGCGCTCCAGGCAGCGACTTGGCGGTAAAACGGCCAACTGCGGCCGCCAAATTTCTTGCGTCGAATTTCCAATGGCCTTTGCCGGCGCAAGTAGCGCGGCTCTTCGTCCGTGACCAGCTCCGGACGGTACTGCTCAGCTTCGGCCGCCGCAGCAGCGCCGCGCGGCATGGCTTTTACGCGAGCCATAGCACCACCTCGTGTTCGAGGGTTACGCCAAAAGCCTTAAAGACGCGTTCGCGGACGTCGCCGACCAGGGAAAGCATGTCGGCAGCGGAAGCTGAACCGCTGTTAACGAAGAAATTGGCGTGGCGGTCGCTGACGCGGGCATCGCCGACGCTCAAACCTTTGAGTCCGAGTTCATCAATCATGCGTCCGGCGGACGCACCGGGAGGATTTTTGAAGATACATCCGGCGCTTTTTTGACCGAGCGGCTGGCTGGCGCGGCGTTTCTCGTTGCAGATACGAATCCCTTGGAGAATTTCCTTGAACGGCTTGGAGGGAAGTTCCAGTTTCACCGCGAGCATCATATCATCAGGCGCAAAAGAAGTGTGACGGTATTCAAACGAAATTTGTTCGCCACGGAGGATTTCCAGCCTTCTTTCGGCGGCACGGTATAGTTTCACTTCTCGAACATAGGTGCCGATTTGCATGCCATAGGCGCCGGCATTCATGCGCAAGGCGCCGCCGATGGTGCCGGGAACCCCGATCAGGCCTTCCATGCCGCCCAAATCGTTTTTGGCGCAGAACGTGACGGTGCGCCCAAGGTCCGCGGCAGCGTCGACTTGGGCGAAGTTGCCGTCCAAGATGACTTCGGGCTCGGAACGCGCCAATTGCGTTACCACCCAAGGAAGTTCGCCGTCGCGAACCAGAAGGTTTGAACCGCCGCCCAGGAATTTGTGCGTAACGCCATTGGAATCGAGCAGTTGCAGTAGTCCGGGAATGCTTTCGTGCTTGCGAATGAGGAGCAGATCGGTGGTGCCGCCCATGCCAAGAGAAGTTTCAGACGAGAGCGCCGTGCCGCTACGCAGTTCTACGCCAAGTTCCGGAAGCGCCGCCAAAATTTTGGAATCTTCAATGCGCATGGTTGGCGGGGCTCTCCGTTCCGAGCAGGGTAACGAACTCGTTGCTGGCGCGCGTAACGTTTCCAGCGCCGATGGTCAGGATGGCGTCTCCGGCACGGCTCTCTTTCAGAAGGAATTCGATGGCCTCTTGCATGGATCGTATGTAATGAACGTTTTTGTGCCCGGCGCCGCCAATGGCTTTGGCGAGAACTTCGCCGGTGACGCCCGCAATGGGCGGTTCGCTGGCGGCATAAATGTCCGTGACCACGAGGACATCGGCCAAATTGAAAGCAACGGTGAAATCGGTCCATAGCTGCTGCGTGCGCGAATAGCGATGCGGCTGAAACAGCACCAGCAGGCGATTGAACTTACAGACCTTGGCGGCTTCGAGTGTGGCGCGAATCTCCACCGGGTGATGGCCGTAGTCGTCGATGACCGCGACATCATTGACGATGCCTTTGATGTCGAAGCGGCGGCTGACGCCGGCGAATTTGCCGAGGGCTTCGCGAATCAAATCGGCAGGAACACTGAGATAAAGAGCGACGGCAGCAGCGGCCGCGGCATTGCGGACGTTGTGAATGCCCGGGGGGTGTAGCAAACGGAACAGGCCAAGGTCTTCGCCGCGGAAGGTGAGGCGAAATTCGCTATTCAAGCCCTCGAGATTAATGTCGCTGATCACCAGGTCGGATTGATGGGAGACACCGTAGGTGATGATGGGGCGCTTGATGCCGGGAATGATGGCTTGCACGTTGGGTTCGTCGAGGCAAAGGATGGCGGCGCCGTAAAACGGTATGCGATTCACGAATTGCACGAAAACGTCTTGAATTTCCTCGAGCGAAGAATACTGATCGAGATGTTCGCGGTCGATGGTGGTGACCACAGCGACGACGGGCGCAAGCAGCAGAAAACTGCGGTCGCTTTCGTCGGCTTCCACGACAAAATATTCGCCTTTGCCGAGGCGCGCAGTGGTGCCGGCTTGGTTGACGCGGCCGCCAACCACAAACGTGGGGTCGAGATGGGCTTCGGCAAGCACGGAAGCGACCATGGAGGTCGTCGTCGTTTTACCGTGCGCGCCAGCCACCGCGATGCCGTATTTAAGGCGCATCAGTTCGGCAAGCATTTCGGCGCGCGGGATGACGGGTATTTTGTGCTTGTGGGCTTCGATGACTTCCGCGTTGTCGCCTTTGACCGCGGAAGAAGTGACCACCACGTGTGCACCGTCCACATTGCTGGCTTTGTGTCCGCTATAAACGGTGGCGCCAAGATTTTGCAGGCGTTCAGTAATCGGGGAAGGCTTGGTATCCGAGCCGGAAACGGAGTACCCCAGCGTCAGCAAAACCTCCGCGATACCGCACATGCCTATGCCGCCAATGCCGACCAGATGAATGCGCTGAAAATTGCGAAAGGAGACCATCATGCGCTTGCCCTCGCGGGAATTGTATGCAATTTGGCGGCCGCTTCAATGAGATTGACGATGTCGCGAGCGGCTTCGGGACGCGCCAATTGCCGCGCGGCTTGCGCCATGCGCTGCGTCTCTTCGGGCTGATCGACGAGCAGAAAAATTTCGCGGGCCAGGCGGGCGGCGGTAAGTTCCGGCTCGGCGATCACGCGGCCCGCCCCGGCGCGCTGCATTTCCTGCGCGTTGCGCAATTGATGGCTATCGGTAGCGGCGCCGAAAGGAATGAAGATGGCCGTCCGGCCAGCGGCGGCAACTTCCGCCGCAGTGATGGCTCCGGCGCGGCAGACGATGCCGTCGGCCCACGCAAAACGTTCCGCCATATTGTTCAGAAAGGGCGCAACCTCGGCGAGAATTTCGCGCCGCGCGTAAGCGGTACGCACGGCATCATAATCGCGTTCGCCGGTCTGGTGAACGATAGACAGATCATGTTTGCGCACGGCAAGCAAATCCATGGCGTCAACGAAGGCGCGGTTGATGGGCAGCGCGCCTTGGCTGCCGCCGGTGACTAAAAGGCGAAAGGGTTTTTGCACGGGGCGCGCGGCGATGGCGAAAAATTCCGGACGCACGGGGCAGCCGGTCACGAGGGCTTTGCTTCCCCAGGAACGTGCGGAAATCTCGTAGCCGGTGGCGATACGTTGTGAAAATCTGGCGAGGACTCTATTCGTGAAGCCGGGCTCGGCGTTCGGCTCGAAAATTACGTTGGGCACGCCGTTCAGCCAAGTGGCCAGGAGCATCGGACCCGCCGCGTAGCCGCCGACGCCGAAGGCAGCAACGGGACGATGTTTGCGCAGCACGGCGCGGGCATCGAGGAGGCCGGTGCCGAGCATGGCGAGATTTTTCAACAGCGTCATTCCGCCTTTGCCTTTCAAACCTGCGACGCGCAGCGTTTCGAGCGGCAATCCAGCTTGCGGCACAAGTTTTATTTCAATGCCGCGCGGCGTGCCTACCAGAACTACTTCGCGATCGCTGCCGCGCCGCAGCCACTCTTGCGCAATGGCAATGGCCGGAAAAACGTGGCCGCCCGTGCCGCCGCCCGCAATTAAAAGTTTCACGCGCGCGGCTCGCAAATGGCCGCTCGCGTTCGCGCTGCGCAGCGTTGCAAAATAGTGTGCATCAGCCGGCCGTCGCTTGCTGGCTGACGTTCAGCAAAACACCCGTAGCCAGCAACATCACCAATAGGCTCGACCCGCCATAACTGACAAAGGGCAGCGGAATGCCCTTGGTGGGTACCATGCCGAGAACCACTGCAAAATTAATCAGCGCCTGGCTGAGAACCAGCGTGGTGATTCCAGTGGCGAGGAGGCGGCCAAAATTGTCCGTTGCATTGAACGCGGCACGCAGGCCGCGCCAAGCATATACCGCAAATAACGCGACGACGAGAAGCGCGCCGATAAAACCAAGTTCTTCGGAGATGACCGCAAAAATAAAATCGGTGTGCGCTTCCGGGAGATAAAAAAGCTTTTGTTTGCTTTCCATGAGGCCGACACCGGAAAATCCGCCGGAGCCTACGGCGATCAGCGATTGTGTGAGCTGAAATCCGGCGCCTTGCGGGTCAGCATTGGGATTGAGGAAGGCCATCAAGCGTGCGTGGCGATAACCGACCCCGGTGACCAGGAGATAGAGAATGGGAAGCGACGCGCCCATTCCGACCGCCAGCCACTTCCAGGAAAGTCCGGCCACAAACAGAATTGCCGTGGCGACGAGAAGAATGTCGACGGACGTGCCGAGGTCGGGTTGCAGAACGATTAGTCCAACGAAAAGCAGTACGGGAGCAACGGCGGGGAGAACCGTTTGCAGAAAGTCATTTTTCGTAAATTCCATATTGCCGGCGTTGCGACGCTTTTGATCGAGAAACCACGCAAGATAAAGGATGACGGCTAATTTCGCGAGCTCGGATGGTTGGATACCAATGGGGCCGAATTTGATCCAGCGATGCGTGGCGTGGGATTTATCGAGTAAAAAAGTGCCGACGAGCATGAGAAGAACAATACAAACGGTGGAATAAATGACCGCAGGTTCACGGAGCTTGCGATAGTCGGTACGCATCAAAGCGAACATGCCAAAGAGTCCGGCGACGAGCCAGACAGATTGGCGCACCAAGAAAATGTAAGAGCGGCCGTACATGCTTTCCGCGGTCACCGCGGAGGCGCTGAAAATCATGACCGCGCCAAGCAGGCACAGCGCGATGGTTACACCGAACAACCAGCGATCGGTTTCAAGGCGTCTCGGCATGTGTTCCTCGCTTTCCCTTTGGCGCAGCTCGGGTGTTGGCGGAAATCGCTGAGCGCTGGGCTAATTTGCTTACAAGATCTTTGAACACGCGACCGCGATGTTCGTAGTTTTCAAACTGGTCGAAACTGGCGCAAGCCGGTGCGAGTAAGACAATGTCCCCGGGTTGGGCGGTGCGTTCGGCGATTTCCACGGCGCGGTCGAGCGTTCCGGCTTGTGCGACAGCGATGCTGCCATTTATTTGCTGCGCAATTTTTTCCGCGGCGACGCCGATGAGTAGCGCGAGCGTGGCGCGCGCGCTCAGCGCTTGGCAAAGCGGCGTGTAATCGCTCGCTTTGTCTTTGCCGCCGAGAATGATCAGGACACGGCCAGGAAAAGCTTCGAGCGCTTTCAGCGCGGCGTCGACATTGGTGGCTTTGGAATCGTTGTAGTAGCGGACCCCGGAGATTTCGGCGACGAATTCAAGGCGGTGTTCGACGCCGGCAAAATTTTTCGCGGCTTCGGCGATTTCGGAAGTTGCTGCGCCGGCAAGTTTGGCGGTGGCTACCGCGGCCAGAACATTCTCTAAATTGTGCGCGCCGACCAACGAAATGTCCGCGACACGCAGGAGAGATTCCTCTTGGCCATCACGGCGGAAGAAAATCTGCGCGTCTTTTACGAAGGCGCCTTGCCCGACGCGCTGTTTTCGGCTGAACCAGAAAACCTGCGGACGCGCCGGGGCAAGCGGGGTCACGGCGGGATCGTCAGCGTTAAGCACAGCGAAGTCGCGTTCGGTTTGATTTTCGAAAATGCGCGATTTGGCTGCGGCGTAGTTGGCGAGTGTGCGGTGACGATCGAGATGATCGGGTGTGAGATTGAGGAAGACACTGATGTTGGGACGAAAAGTTTGGATGATTTCGAGCTGAAAGCTGCTTAGCTCGGCGACGGTGACGGAATCGTCGCGCGACGACGCGACGCAGGCGATGAGCGGAGTGCCGATATTTCCGGCCAGAATGGTTGGGAATCCCGCGCTGCGCAGAATGTGGGCGATCAACGAAGTGGTGGTGGTTTTTCCGTTGGAGCCGGTGATGGCGATGAGTTTGCCAAGGAGGAATCGCGAGGCAAGTTCAATTTCGCTCCAGATGATGCCACCTTCGGCGCGTGCGGCTAATAATTGGGGGATATCGGCAGGGACGCCGGGACTGGGAATGATCAAATCCTGTGCCAAGAAAAATTCGTCCGCGAGTGCGCCGAATTTCAGGTGCACGCCGGCGGCGCGCAAAGTTGCAGGTGCGCCGCCCAGTTCATTTTCCGGACGAAGGTCGGTCGCGGCGACACGCGCGCCGTGACTTGCGCAAAACAGAGCTGTAGCCACGCCGGTGCGGGCCAGTCCGACGACCAGCACGCGCTTCCCTTTCAGCTCTACGGCGTTCGGCATTGCTCTGTTTACGATCTTTCGGCTAACGCGCGCGTTGCGGCGGTCAGCGTAATTTCAGCGTGGTCAGCGCGAAAAGCGCGAAAACCAGCGCAACGATCCAAAATCTGACGATTACTTTCGATTCGCTCCAGCCCAGCAATTCAAAATGATGATGGATGGGCGCCATGCGGAAGATTCTTTTGCCGCGCAATTTGAAGGAACCGACCTGCAAAATGACCGATAGCGCTTCGACGACAAAAATTCCGCCAATGAAGAAAAGAAGAATTTCCTGTTTGACGAGGACGGCAACGACGCCGAGCGTGCCGCCGAGAGAGAGCGAACCGACATCGCCCATAAAAATTTCCGCAGGATGCGCGTTGTACCAGAGAAAGCCCAGCGACGCGCCAACGAGGGCGCCGCAAAAAACGGTGAGTTCGCCAACGCCGGGGATGTACTGAATGTCCAGATACTGCGCCCAGCGAAAATTGCTGCTGACGTAGGTGAGCACGGTGAGCGCGCCGGCAGCAATCACCGTGCAGCCGATTGCCAGGCCGTCGAGGCCGTCGGTGAGATTCACGGCGTTGGAGGCGCCCACGATAACCAGAGAGATGAATGCGAGAAAGGGCACGAAGGCCAGCGGCCAGAGGCGGCCGCCAAAAACAGCGGGATCGAAGAATGCGTGAACGACGAGATCGGGCTGAAAACGCTTGAAAAACGGAAAAACAAGTTGCGTCGAGTGAGCGCTGCGGGTGGCGAGCACAAGCAGCGCTACGCCGACGATGAGACTCACGAGGATTTGCAACAAGAATTTTCTGCGGGCGGTGAGACCAAGATTCTGTTTCTTTGCGACTTTCGCATAGTCGTCGATGAAGCCGATGGCCGCGAATCCGAGCAGCGAGAATAACGACAGCCAGATAAAGGGACTGGTGAGATCCGCCCAGAGCAGCGTGGGGACCGCGGTCGAGAGAACGATGAGCACACCACCCATGGTTGGCGTGCCAGCTTTTTTCTTGTGCGCTTCGGGACCCTCTTCGCGGATGAACTGGCCGATCTGCAGTTCGCGCAGGCGGCGAATGAGCCACGGTCCGAAAATGAAGGCCAAGAACATCGCCGTGAGGCTGGCGTACACGGTGCGGACGGTGATGTAGCGGAAGACATTGAGCGGGCTAAAGTAGCGCAGCAGTTCGTGGTAAAGGAGGTAATACAGCATGTCAGTGCCGAACCTCCGGAGGAATGGAATCGGCGGCGTGGCGCGCGATGAGCGCTTCGGCGATGCGTTCCATTTTCACGCCGCGCGAGCCTTTCACGAGAATCACATCGCCTGGGGCAATAAGATCGTGCAGAAATTCCGCAGCATCTTCGCTGGTGGCGAACATTTTCGTTTGCGACCGCGGCACGCCCGCGTGAATTGCGCCGGCCACAATTTCCGAGGCATGGCCCGCAACGCCGATTACCCAATCGATCTTGCCGGTTTTGGCGGCGACCTCGCCGGCCTCGCGATGCAGTTGCGCGGAACTTTCTCCGAGTTCGCGCATTTCGCCGGCAGCGAGAATGCGGCGTTTAAAGTTCGGCGTGGCGGCCAGCACAGCGATCATGGCGTGCAGCGCGGCAGGGCTGGAATTGTAGCTATCGTTAATCAGCGCAGCTCCATTGGAAAAACGCAGTAGTTCTCCCCGCATGGCGGGAGCTGGCAATGAACGAAAAACAGTTCGCGCTTCGACTGCACCAATTTTCCATTCACTGGCGGCGGCCAGGGCCGCCAAACTGTTGGCAATGACGTGGCGGCCCGGCAGGGAGAGTTCGAGGCGCGTTCGTTGGTTACCCGCAACCAGTGTAAACGTCGAGCCCAGGGCGCCGCGGTCTTCAATCTCGATGGCGCGAAAATCAGCGGTGTTGTCGATACCGTAGGTGAGCACACGGCCCGGCGCGAATTTTGCAAACGCCGCGACGCGCGAATCATCCGCATTCAAGACCGCTAGCGAGTCATGACCGTTCAGTCCTTCGATCAATTCGCGCTTCGCGAGCGCAATTTCATCGAGCGAAGAAAAAAATTCAAGGTGCGCAGCGGAGACGCGCGTAACCACGCCAACGTCCGGCTTGGCAATCTCGGCAAGCCGCGCGAGTTCCCCGCGGCGCGACATGCCCATTTCGAGCACCGCCGCTTGATCGGCGTCTTCGAGGCGGAACAGCGTCAACGGCAAGCCATATTCGTTGTTGAGATTCCCCGCGGACTTCAAGATCGGCAACTTCGCGCCCAGCAGTGCCGCCAGGATCTCTTTGGTAGTGGTCTTGCCAACCGAGCCGGTAATGCCCGCCACTTTTCCACCCCAGGCTTCGCGAACCGCGCGTCCCAACTGTTTGAGCGCGAGAAAGGTGTCCGCAACGGCGAGGCAGCGGTTCTGGGTGGCCAGGTCGTAACCCGAAAGACGGTCGCGCGCGACCACAGCGGCGACGGCGCCTCGTTCGAGAGCCGCAGCCACATGATCGTGTCCATCGTGACGCGGTCCGTGGATGGCGATGAACAGTTCTCCGGGACGTATCGTGCGAGAATCAATCGACACGCTGGCCACCCGGGCCAGAGTGTCGAGGCCCGCTCCCGTCCGCGCATCCATCGCGCCAGCCACCTGTGCAATCGTCCACCGCATACATTCCTCAACGAGTTAGCGAAGTATCGAGCGCGTTTGGTGTTCACCGTTTTGGAGGGCTCCTCCTCATTACGACTTAACAAATCAGCCCGAGCGCCTCCTGGCAGCTGACTATCGGCGCGACCGAGATACCAGCCACGCGTGCTACAAGGAGCGCACTAGGGGCCAAACTCCTTCTTGCCCGGAGACCGCGGCGCGTCCGAAGGGTCGCCACGTTTTTGTTCAGCGGAAGCGGCGCCGTAGCCGCGCTCGCGCAACAGACGGTGCGCCACTTCGCGATCGTCGAAAGGCATCGCGCCGGTGGCCAGCGTCTGATAATTTTCGTGACCCTTGCCGGCAAGCAGCACAATGTCTCCGGAACGCGCAGCGTCGAATGCCGCGCCAATGGCGGTTTCGCGGTCCGGTTCAATCAGATATTTTCCGCCGGTTTTTTGCAGGCCGACAATAATGTCGCTGATGATTTTCAGCGGATCTTCGCTGCGCGGATTGTCGCTGGTAAGGATGGTTAAATCGCTGCGGCGGCCGGTAACTTCACCCATTACCGGGCGCTTGGTACGATCTTTTTCTCCGCCGCATCCAAAGAGCGTGATGATGCGGCCTTTGGCGTTCAATTCGCGCGCGGTGCGAATTAGATTTTCGAGCGCGTCGTCAGTGTGCGCGTAGTCAACGATCACGAGAAATGGCTGGCCTTCGTCGATGCGCTGGAAGCGGCCGGAAACGCTGGCCAGTTCGCGAATCCCGCGTTCGATCGCATCGTTGGCGACGCCCAGAGCTTGCGCTGCGCCGATGGCCGCCAAAATATTGTAGACGTTGATTCGCCCAACGAGGCGCGAAGAAATTTGCAGCTTTCCATTGGGGGTATCGGCCGTGAAGGCTAGACCATCGAAACTCGGCTGGAATTTTTTGGTGCTGATATCGGCGCCAGGTTCGAGGCCGTAGGTGATCGTGGATTTTGCCAGGCCCGCCAGCTGGCGGCCATAGGAGTCATCGGAGTTCAGTACCGCAACTTCCGGAGCGGCTGCTCCGGCAGCTTCAAACAGTTTGCGTTTGGCGGCGAAATAGTCCTGGAAAGTCTTGTGATAGTCCATGTGTTCGCGGGTCAGGTTGGTGAACACCGCGGCTTGAAAATGGCAGCCCCACAAGCGGTCCATGCTGAGCGCATGAGAACTGGCTTCGAGAACTGCAAACTTCCCGCCCGCGTCGCGAATTTCGGCGAGAAATCCCTGGAGATCGACGGATTCGGGAGTGGTGTTCGGAGCGGGATATTCTCCGCGCGGCGTGTGATAGGCGAGGGTGCCAAACAGTCCGGTCTTGGCGCCGGAGGCTTTGATGACGGCGTCAATCAGGGATGTGGTGGTGGTTTTTCCGTTGGTGCCGGTGACCGCTGCGAGACGCAACGCACTTGCGGGATGATCGTAGAAATTGGCGGCAGCAGTCGCCAGAGCGCGCCGCGGCTCACGAACTTGCACCCACGCGAGGTTTGGCGGCAGCCAAGGAGGCGCACTTTCCTCGCTGGCGATGGCCACCGCGCCGTGCGCAAGTGCATCGCGCAGAAATTCATTGCCGTCCTGCTTTGCGCCATGCAACGCGAAAAAGAGCGCTCCCGGCTTCACTTTGCGGGAATCGCATACGACCTGAAGAACCCTCAAATCACCGGCAGTCGAACGGAAAGTGGCAGGCACGTTTTGCAGCACGGCGCGCAAAGATTTCATCGAACGAGGAGTTTCGACAGACACATCAGGGCGTTCTCCAAGCGCGTCGAGAACGGTTTCGCTGCGCTGCTTATCCTGTTTGTCGCGCAATCCGGTAGTCATGCTATTTCTTTATCCCTGAATGAGCCCGGCTCGTCTTCATTTCCGGTATTCCGAATTCCACGGTTACTTTGGCGCCGTGTTTCACCATTGCGCCAGGCTCGGGAGACTGCGCAATGGCCAGATTGCTTCCGACCAAGCTGGGGTTTAGTCCTAGACGCAAACATTGATCGGTCACATCGCGCATCGTTTTTCCGGCGAAATCTGGCACCGCAATATCTCCGCTTTCGTCAACCGCCACGGTGACGGACTCGTGATGCACCGGCAGCCCGCCGCGTTTAGACGGCGCGATGGACGCGGCCACCTGCGGCGAATCGTCCGGCTGCGCGGAAAAATCCGTGGGCGTAAAGTCCTCGAGCGACGCGCCGTCCGCTTCACTTTGTCGACGGTACGCGGTCTGTACCAGCCTGGGATTTACCGGCACGTCGCGCGGCACATCCAAATAGGCTAGCACTTGTTCTGCCACTCGCTTAAACACCGGCGCGGCAACCATGCCGCCTTCGTGCGGACCGACGGGAGAATCAAGCGAGACCAGAATGGTGACCGCGGGATCGCTAATTGGCGCAAAGCCGGTGAAGGACGCAATCAAGTCGGTGCGCGAATAACGACCGGTGTTGGGATCGATTTTCTGTGCCGAGCCGGTCTTCCCCGCCGCGGTCCAGCCATCGAGGCGCGCGAGTGTTCCGGTGCCGCCCTTGAGGACCACCCCCTCCATCAAACCTCGCAGAGCCGCCGCGGTTTGCGGGCGAATCACAGTTTTCGGTTCGGTGGCGGCCAGTGGACCTTCGACGGGCAAAACTTGGTTGCCGCGACGCAACTCCGCCACCACGTGCGGGCGATACAGCGTTCCGCCGTTGGCAATCGCGGAAACCGCGCTAACCAGTTGGATGGGCGTCACACCCACTTCCTGGCCCATGGAAACAGCGCCGATGGAAATTGGCGTCCAATGTTCCAGGCGATGCAACAAGCCGCGACTCTCTCCCGGCAGGTCGACGCCGGTTGGCGAGCCAAATCCGAAGGCGCGAATGTAATCGTAGAATCTTGGCTCACCCAAGCGCATGGCGACCTTGATGGCTCCCACATCGCTCGACTTCGCCAAAATTTCCGACACGGTGAGCAACCCAAAGGGTTTGTGATCGTGAATGCGGTGGCCGGCAACGACCAGGGAGCCATTTTCGCAGTCGAAGACTTCTTCCGGACGAGTGACGCCCTGATCGAACGCCGCCGCCAGGGTAATCAGTTTGAAGGTGGACCCCGGCTCGTAGATGGCACTGACCGCGCGGTTCATGCGCGATTCGGCGGGAACGTTGGTCGCCGCATTGGGATTAAATTTTGGCCAGTTCGCGAGCGCAAGAATCTCCCCATTATTCGGATTCATGACGATGACCGTTCCGGCGGGCGCATGCGTTTTGGCAATCGCGGCGGCCAGTTCGCGTTCGGCGATGTACTGAATTTTCTCGTCGAGGGTAAGCATGACATCGGCGCCCGGTGTAATGCCGCCGACCAGGGCAGCGTCAAAGCGGTGTTGCCGGGCATCGGCCATCACAATCACGCGTTCGCCTTTCCCGCGAATCTGCCCGTCTAGTTCGGACTCAAGACCGCCCAAGCCCTTTTCATCAGGATCGACAAAACCAAGCACGTGCGCGGCGAGGTCGCGCTTGGGATAAAAACGCTGATTTTCTTTTTGCAGATAGACGCCCTTGAGGTTCAGGGCTTGAATCGCTTCGGACTGCTGCGAGGGGAGTTTGCGCTGGATCCAGACAAAGGAACTGGAAGCGTTTAAACGATCTTCAAGAACATCGCGCGGAACTTTAAGCACTCCGGCCAGGAGGCGCGCGGCGAGACTCACGTCTGCAATTTCTGATGGCACTGCGAAGGCGGAGTCCACCTGAATACTCATAGCCAGGGGATTTCTGTTGCGATCGTAGATGACGCCGCGCTTTGGAGAAATTTCTATGGTGCGCTGCTGCTGGCGCTGCGCACGCGCCAGGTAATCGCTGTGCCGGATTAATTGCAGGTAGGCGAGGCGACCGCCAATTGCCGCCATCCACAGCAAAGCGAGCCCGGCGACGATCAGTAAGCGGTCGGCCGCGGAGCGGCTGCCTATAACGGCGTGGACTCGGTTCTGTGACATGGCGAGATTTTCCCGGCAACGCTCCGCTACAAGAATTTAGTGTGAAACAAATTGCCGCCAGAAAATCGCCGTGCCGGGGACGGAGACGAATTCACGGACGGTTCGGGCGCGCGTAGCGGACAGAAGCGACTTCCGCGCCAGCCACAGGTCCATACTCCTGCACTTGCGCGGGCTGAATTTCCGTCAAGCCCAGTTGCCGCCGTGCAATTTCGTCAATGCGCCGAGGATCGGAGAGGCCGGCGATTTGCAGGTTGAGGGACGCGTTGAGGGCCACCGCGTCGGCTTGCTGGACTTTCACATCTTCGAGCTGAAAGCTTAGGTCGATGCAGCGAAAGTGTTGGTAGATGTACAGCGTGAGGAACGCAGCGATCATGGCGCCCAGCGCGACGGTGCGATACAGGTTGCGCATTTTCACGGGCGCAACGTTGCGCACGAGGCGCGAATTATCGATGCGCTTTCTGGTGTGGAACTCCGTAGTCGCTGGAACTTTTTTCTTCAACGTTCTGCGCGTCATAACCGTACCTGTTTCTTTCTGCTTACCCTTTTAAAAAATCGGCCTACTCTAAAAACCAAATCGTCCCACCATGCGACGGTCGTTCCGAGCGCGGCGAGGAATCTGCTTTCTGAGGCAGAATTCAGCCCGCTCAAGCCGCCACCCTCTCCGCACAGCGCAATTTCGCGCTTCGCGAACGGGGATTCTCAAACAATTCTTTTTCACCGGGGACGATGACATGCTTGGTCAGGACGCGGAGCGTGCCTTCCCGCTCACCCTGCTGAAACGCGTGTTTAACCAGGCGGTCTTCGCGCGAGTGGTAGGTCAGCACCACCAGGCGTCCGCCAGGAATTATTGTGGCCGGGGTCCGAGAAAGAAACTGCCCGAGTTCCTCCATCTCTCGATTCACCGCGATCCGCAGCGCCAGAAACGTTTTTGTTGCGGGATGCAGTCTCTGCCTTCCCCATTGCTTTCGGGCCCCTGCCACAGTTGTTGCCAAGTGCGCGGTATCCCTGATGGGACGCGCTCGTACGATGGCCTTGGCGATTCTTCTTGAATCATGCTCATCGGCTTCGCGATAGAGCAGGTCGGCTATTTCAGTTTCCGACCACTGATTCACAATTTCGTCGGCCGTCAGCTCGTCATTGACGGTATCCATGCGCATATCGAGAGCTGCCGCTTCGCGAAACGAAAATCCCCGTTCTCCGCGATCAAGCTGCATGCTCGAAACCCCCAAGTCGGCCAAGACCCCGTCCACCGTCGGAATCCCCAACTCGCGCACGACCTCCGCAATCTTCGAGAACGCCGCGTGCACCAGCGTCACTTTGCTCTCTGCATTCGTGCCTAAACTCGTCAACCGTTGCCGCGCCAATGCGAGCGCCTGTGCGTCCCGGTCCAGGCTGATCAATCTGCCGGAAGACAAACGCTGCGCGATGGCCGAGGAGTGTCCCGCGGCGCCCAGCGTGGCGTCTACGTACGTTCCTTCCGGCTTTATTTGCAGCCATTGCAGCACCTCATCGAGCAACACCGGCGTATGCGGCGCGTTACTGCTCACTCTGCTCTGCTTCCCTAAATTCCCAACTCTTCGAGGGCCTTAAAGTCTTCGTCAGTGAACGGCTCGTTCTTCATCTCGTCGAGCACGCGGGTATGGTTCATGACCTCGAGATAATCGAGGCTGCCAAACACGTCCACCTCGCCCTTGGTCTGCGCCGCTTCGCGCAACACCGCGGGCATCAACAGCCGGCCCTGGCCATCCAACTCCACCGTTTGCCCAAAGTAACTGGTATGCAGCAAAAACTTGCGCTTGGCGCGATTCTGGCTGGAAACTTTGGCTAACTTCTCTTCGATCTCGTTCCAAACTTTCATCGGATAAATGCGCGCCGATTCGCCGGTCGTACTCGTCACGTAAAACTGTGTGCCGTACTCCTTGAGGGCCTCGAGAAACACCGCCGGTATCTTCAACCGGCCTTTCTCGTCGACCTTCGCTGGACAGTTGCCCCGCAGCTTCATGTGCCCTTATCCTGCTTGCCCGATTCGCAAAGGAGTCGTTATTCATGTGCTCCGCGCGCAGAAAACCGTTGAAAGCGACCCGTGAAACAACCAAAATGCTTTGGAAATGCCCGAAAACGCTGCCCGGTGTTGCGATGCCCATCTTGTTCTACTGCGATCTACAGCGCCCTACTTGTTACCACTTCACTCCACTTTGAACCACATCTTATGCTGCTTTTCGTGCATGTCAATAGCAAAAATGCTTTTTTTCTAAAATAGTTGTGGAATTTCACCGCGGATCAAATCGCAAGAATTCCCTACGAGGAATGGTGGTTTATTTTTGCTGCGTCAACTACCCGTAGTGCCACGAATTCCACTACCGGACGCCCGGACAAGGGCGATGCGCGTTGACCGCCGGCACGGCCGTCAGTGGTTCACTGGGGAGCGGAGTCCAACCATCGAAGGGGTCCCGATTTGGTCCGATGCTCGAGGTTCCTTTCTATGGTGGTCCGTGATATCCTCGTGCGAGTTGCGAACCTGTTCTCTAGGAGCATGCCAGATGGAATGGACGACCCCGACGCACGAAGAAATCGATTTGAACTGCGAAATCAGTTCCTACGCCAACGCCGAACTGTAGTCGTTACCTCTAGTTACGAACGGCTCGTCAGGTTCCCTGCGCCTGCATGAACTCTCGAACATCCACTCCCTTGCTGACCTATCAGTGTGCCTCCGGGCGGTGCGGCTTTCGAGCTCCGATTTAACCATGCGCGTTAAAATTCTCGGCTCCGCGGCTGGCGGCGGGTTCCCGCAATGGAACTGTGGCTGCGCGAACTGTCGGCGTTTTCGCGAAGGCCAGTTCAGCGGACGGGCGCGGACGCAAACGCAGATCGCCATTGACGCAAATCCAGATTACGCCATCCGCACCTACTGGGGACTTGTAAACGCTTCCCCGGATTTGCGTGCGCAAATCATGGCCACTCCCGAGCTGCGCCCGTTTTCGAACGCAAATACCTCGACCCCCATTCGCGACATCTACTTGCCAAGCGCGGACGTCGATTCGCTGATGGGACTTTTGCACCTGCGCGAATTTCAGGGATTTCGCATTCTTTCGACGCCCGCAGTTCGCCGCATTGTGGCGGAAGAAAATTCGGTTTTCGCGGTGCTCGGCAGAGCCGCGCCGCCGGTTGAGTGGGTCAAATTGCCTTTGGCCGTCCCTGGCGACTGCAGTAAAATCCATAACCCTGCCGGCCCACCGCAACTCATCGCGCGGGCCATCCCGCTCGGCGGAGAATATCCGGATTACGTGAGCGGAAGACTGCGTGCGGCGCTTCCTCCAGACGAGGCGGTGATGGGGCTCGTTTTCGATTACTCCGGCAAGCGACTGTTCGTCGCGCCGGTGCTGCCCAATCGCAACACCGGGTGGAAAGATTGGGCAATCTCAAGCGATGTGGTGCTACTTGACGGGACATTTTGGAGCGACGCGGAACTGATTCACACGGGCCGCAGCAAGAAGACCGCCCGCGAGATTGGGCACCTCCCGCTGTCGGGACCCGGCGGCTTGCTGGACCAGTTCCCGAAATCATCGCGCGCGAGAAAAATTCTACTGCACATCAACAACACCAATCCCATCCTTGACGAAGACAGCGCCGAGCACCGCGCGGTGCTGGAAGCGGGCTTCGAAATCGCCTACGATGGGATGGAGTTGCAACTGTGAGCATCGCCACCGAAAAACATCCGCTGTTGGAAGCCGAATTTGTCGCCGGCTTTCACGCCATCGGAAAAGAGCGCTATCACCACCAGCATCCGTTCCACCTGATGATGCATGAGGGAAAACTGACGCGCGGCCAACTGCAGGCCTGGGCGCTCAATCGCTACTACTATCAGAGCCACATTCCGATGAAAGACGCGGCCATCCTGGCGCGCAGTGACGATCCAACCTTTCGCCTGGCGTGGCGCAAGCGCATCACCGATCACGACGGCGACGGCAGCAAGCCGAGCGGTATTGAAAAGTGGCTCAAGCTGGTGGAGGTCACCGGCCTGCCGCGCGTGCAAGCCGTGCGGGGCGAAGGGATTTTGCCGGCCACGCGTTTTGCCGTGCAAGCTTACATGAATTTTGTCAGCACGCGCACGCACCTTGAAGCCGTAGCCTCTTCGCTTACGGAACTGTTTTCCAAGCAGCTTATTTCCCTGCGGATCGATCGGCTGCAGCAACATTATCCGTGGCTTGCCGAAGGCCTCGATTATTTTAATAGCCGCTTGACGCAAGCCCCGGAAGACTCGGACTTCGCGCTGTCGTGGGTCGTCAAACATGCGCTCACGCGCGACGATCAAGACCGCGCGCACAATGCCCTGCGCGCCAAATGCGATATTCTTTGGGCGCAATTGGACGCACTCTACTATGCGTATGTGAATCCCGGCTGGCCGCCACCCGGCGCATTCCGTCCGAGCGATCTCTGATGACGGCGAATTCAGGCATGCCGGATCCGCAAAGCAAGCCGCGCTTGACTCCCGGCTGCCGCCTCAATGACGACGGCAAACAGCCGCGCACGCTGCTCATGCCGGAGCGCGCGTTGCGCCTGCAAGGCCCGAGCCTGGAAATTATCGAGCGTTGCGACGGCCAGCATACCGTCGAACAAATCATTGCCGAACTGCAAAAAATCTACAGCAAAGCAGCGCCCGAGAAAGTGGCGGAAGACATACGCGGCTATCTAAAACTGCTGCACGAACAGCGCGCTCTGGATTTTCAGTAGCCCAGCCTGCAAATCGGTGCGCGGTATCCGCGCTAATTCTCGACTCGCGAGAGGAAATACAAATATCCGCCGCAAATGTCAACTACCCCCAATCCGCTAGCGCTCATCGCTGAACTAACGCACCGGTGCCCGTTGCATTGCGTGTACTGCTCAAATCCGCAGGAACTGCAATCCCGGGCAACGGAACTAGCTGCGGCTGACTGGTGCAGGGTTTTCAAGGAGTCCGCCGAGCTGGGTGTGCTGCAAACAGACTTCACGGGCGGCGAACCGCTCGCACGCACTGACATCGTCGATCTCGTCCGCGCCGCCCGCACCGCAGGCCTGTACGTCAATTTGATCACCTCGGGACTGCCGCTTGACGAAGCGCGCCTCGACGCGCTCCTGGCCGCCGGCCTCGATCATTTCCAATTGAGCTTCCAGGGGGCCAACGAAGAGACTGCGGAAGAAATCTCCGGCACAAAGACGCACGCGCAGAAACTTCGCGTTTTGGAATGGCTGAAGCCGCGTCGCGTTGCGGTTACCTTAAATTTCGTAATTCATCGCCGCAACATGGCGCAAATACCCGAGATGCTGGCCATCGCCGAGTCTTCAAGCGCCTCTCGCGTGGAGTTCGCTCATGTGCAGTATTACGGCTGGGCCTTTGCCAATCGCAGCAAACTTCTGCCGACACGCGCGCAACTGGATAGCTCGCTGGAAGTCCTTAAACAGGCGCAGGAAAGGCTCCGCGGAAAAATTCGCGTCGAATACGTGGTGCCGGATTACTACGCGAAATTTCCCAAACCCTGCATGGGCGGCTGGGGGCGTAAACTCTTGCTGGTCGCGCCGAGTGGTGAGGTGCTTCCTTGCCACGCCGCCAAAATAATTCCGAAGTTGTCGTTTGACAATGTGCGGCGCCACAGCGTTCGCGAGATCTGGGAATCATCCGAAGCGTTTCAGAAATTCCGCGGACAAGAATGGATGCAAGAGCCGTGCAAATCCTGCGAGCGCCGTGAACTGGATTTCGGCGGCTGCCGTTGCCAGGCGCTCTTGCTGGCGGGTGACGCCGCGGCCACGGATCCGGTTTGCTCCCTGTCTCCGGAGCGCGGAACAGTTGATGCCATCGTTGCCGGGGCCCGAGGAAGCGCAGAGCCGCCGATTTCTGAGAAAATAGGTTGGATTTACCGCGTGAATCCTTGAAGGAAACAAGCGCCGCCTGGAAGCTGGCGTCCTAGCACAACATCTCCTGATTACCCTTCAATCGCCGCCGCCGATTTTGTTGGCGTGGGCGCCAATTTCATCACCACGCGAAGCAAAAAAAACAAACTCGCGCCGAGGACCAGGAGCCCAAAAATGGTCAGAGTGTTGGGAGCGCCGATGCGTTTCGCCACCCCGCCTGCGATGAGCGAACCGACCGGCTGCACACCCATAAACATCGTGGCATACACGGCCATCACGCGGCCACGCAAGGCATCGGGCACACGGCTTTGCACCAGCGTATTCGTGGCCGCCATCTGCACGGTAGCGGCAAAGCCCACAAAAAAAATCACCCCGGCGGACAAGACAAAATACTTCGATTGCGAAAAAATTATCAGGCCGACCGCGCAGATCGTGGAGGTCGCGGCAATCCATCGCGCCAGCCCGGTGTAGCTGGTACGCCCGGCGAAATACAGAGCGCCGACTACCGCGCCAACGCCGGCCGTGCTCATCAATAAGCCCATGCCCTTGGCGCCGCCGTGCAGAATGCTGTCCGCAAAAATTGGAAAAAATACCGAGTATTGCAGTCCGAACAAACTCAAGGCGCTTAGCATCAGAAGAGCCGAGCGGACTGGCAGGTCGGACATTGCGTAACGAAAGCCCTGAATGAACGCGCGAAACGGCGAATCTTTGCCGGCTTGCGGCCTCGCGTGGCTGACGCGCATTGCCAGAAGTGCGCCGATAACCGCCAGGAAGCTAACGCCGTTCAGAAAAAAACACCAGCCTTCACCCACCCACGCGATTGCAAAACCAGCAAGCGCCGGACCTACCACGCGCGCTCCGTTGAAGATGGAAGAGTTCAACGCGATGGCGTTGGGCAAATCCTCTTTGCCCACCATCTCTACAAAAAACGATTGTCGAATCGGCACATCAAATGCGTTCACCACGCCTACAAGAAACGCTACTAGGATTATTTCCCATTCACGAATCCGCCCGCTCAGCGTCAATCCTGCCAGCACAAATGCCAGCAGCATCGAGACGCTCTGCGTGGCCATCACGCCATACCAACGATTGTAACGGTCACCCAGATACCCGCCGACGCTTGCCAGCACCAAAATGGGTATGCCGTTCGCAAATCCGAAAAGGCCCAGCAGCGCCGCGGAACCGGTAAGTTTGTAGACCAACCACAGCTGCGCGGTGGTCTGCATCCAGGTTCCTATGAGCGAAACGAGTTGTCCGCCGATAAACAGCTGAAAATTGCGATGCTGCATGGCGCGAAAGCGCGTCGTCACGGCCGGTCAATTCCTCGCTTCTCTTCGATGTCCGAAGCGCAGATAAGTGACGATGGGGCGTTCAAGCGATCTTGTCAACGCGGCTGACAAATTGGCTGGTGCGCGCTCAGGCCCGAGATCCTGCGCCAATCCGTTATCGAAGCGATAGGGTCGCCTCGAGTAGAGCGCCTCGAGTGGTAGGCCAGAGGGAAGCTTTATTCGTTCGGTGGGTCCGGAGCGCCGCCGACGTGCAGGTGGCTCAAGTCGCGCAGCGTCGATTTATCCTCTTCGCTCATGCCGCGGGTAAAATTCGGATCGTTCAAGTGTTGATTTCGCGCGGATTCCGGCATATTTTTCAGCACGCCAAGGCGGTTCTGAATAGCGCGTTTACGATCAGGAGGCATCTGATTCCATCTGGGCAGAACATCGTTCCGGATGTGCGATTGCTGTGCTGGCGTCAGCTTCTGCCACACTTGCGCGCGCTCTTGCACTTGCTGCCGCTGGGCCGGGCTGAGGTTCTGCCACTGCCGGTTGTTATTCAGAACGCGCTGCTTCTCTTGCGGCGTTAGATTGTTGTACCTCCGCGGCGGAGTATTCGCCGACGGTGGGCGGTCCGGCCGCGTCGCGCCTCCCGCCGGGCGATTCCAATCCGGATTCGACGGTCCGCGACCCGCTGCGCCATTCTGCCCGCCTGGTGAGTTTGGCGGACGCCCAGGCGGCCGCGTTTGCGGTTGAGGTGCTGGTTGCCGGAGCGGAGGTGTCTGCTGACGCGGTGCCTGCTGCCGAGGCGGTTGTTGCCGCGGTGTTTGCTGACTCTGTGCGCGAAAAGGGGCCGAACGCTGCGGCCGCGCCATCGACGGATTAGCCGCCCTGGGCATCGCTGGACGTTGCCCGCCAAATTGCCCGCGCTGCGCCGCGCACGGCAACCCGAGCCCCGCGCTTAATCCCAGCGCAAGCACACATCCAGCGAGTTGGAGTTGCATCCTCATTTTTTACATTTGCTGGTTCGTCTGGCTCGCATCATCCTGCGGCTCATCCGCACTCACGGGCGCCGGCAGATCGGTCAAGGGTTCAAAGTTGCTCAGCACATCATAATTTTCCAGCACCGGCATATTCTGATTGATTTCCGCTTCCGTCGCTGGGTTCACGGCATATCCCGGGGGCCGCGTTCCCACCCACACCGTTGCCAGTAGCAGCATGGATGCCGCCAGCGCCACGCGCGGCGACGGAGCGAACCACGCCCACCAGCTCTGCTTCACCGGCTCGGCTGCTACCAGCGCACGCACGCGCACATCAAACGCCGGAGAAGGCACAATCTGCGGCAGTTCGTCCAGAAATCCCGACACCGCGCGAAACTCATTGACGCGCAGTTCGCAAGTTGCGCACGTCGAGATATGCTTCTCGACTTCCAGCCGTTCGCTCTCTTTCAAGCGCCCGTCTACATAACTCAGAATCTTGGTTTCCATTCGTCCACAACTCATGACTTCCTTCCCTTCCCAGCCTACGTTTCTCGCAAGCTACGATTTCGCTTGCTGCGCCACGAGCGGGGCTAGTTCCACTCTTAGCGCTTCGTACGCCCGGAACAGCAGCGACTTCAGCGCGCTTTCCGAACATTCCAAAATTTTGGCAATCTCGCTGTAGTCCAGCTCCTGATACTTGTGCAGCAGCACCGCCGCACGCTGCTTTTCCGGCAGTTTCTCAATGGCGCGCCGGATCATTTTGCTGCGCGCTTGTTCCACCAAATGCTGCTCGATATCCGGATGCTTGTCCGCCACATCGATCGGGCGTTCATCGCCGTCCTCGGAATCCGTCGTCAGCGGCGCGTCCAGCGAAATCTCCATGCGCTGATGCCGCGTGTCGCGTACGGAGTTCAGCGCCAGATTCGTGGCGATGCGAAATAGCCACGTCGTGAATTTTGCGCTCGGCACGTAGTCTGCGCGCGCCCGGTATACCCGCAAAAACACCTCCTGCGCGAGATCCTCCGCCTGCTCGCGATTCCGCACCATGCGGTACAGAAAGTTCACGAGCGGACTGCGGTAGCGATGCAGGAGAAGCTCGAACGACTGTTCGTCGCCCGCCTTCACGTCCAGCATCAGTTGGACGTCCGACCTGGCCATAGCTACCACATCCTATCGAACACCAATCAAATGTGAAAGTTGCGAGTGACTCGTCGTTGTTAGCCAGGGCTAGTGCCGTTACACATGCCAGAAGTGCTGCATTATCAATAGGCTGAGGACGCCGCTAAAGACCAGCAGGGCCAGCCGCCAGTTGGGTTCGCGGTTTACCTCAGGCAGCAGGTCCGTCGCTGCCACATATAAGGTCACGCCGCCAGAGAGCGGCAGGGCATATTTCAGCTCGCCCTGGAGAGCGCTGGTAAGCAAAACGCCGAGGAGCGTCGACCCGCCCAGCAGGCCCGCCGCCCAGATGGCAGCCTTTCTCCCGTGGCCTCCGGCCAGCACCACCGAAGCAACCGTGAAACCTTCGGGAAGCTTGTGCAAAAAAACCGCTACGAAAATGACCGCGCCCAGCCAGGTGGAAACCAGAAACCCCGCGGCGATCGCCACGCCGTCAAAAAATGTGTGAATGGCCAGGCCGAGCAACACGGTAGTCCTCGCGTGCTGATGGCTCACTTCTTCGCAGTGGGTTTCTTCTCCAAAATGAAAATGCGGCGCAATGATGTGCTCGAAAAGATGCACCAGGAAATATCCGATCAGCACGTACAGCAGCGCGCCTTCGCCCGCCAAATGAATGGACTCGGGAATAATGTCCACAAAGGCCACGCCCAGCATATATCCTGCGCCCAGTGCCAAAAAATATTGCAGATATTTGCGGGGCCATTCTTTGCGGACCACGAAGTATCCGCCCAGCAAATTTCCGCCGGCGGCAACTAAACCGAGCCCCGCGGCAAAAGCTGTGCGGACTGCTAGCTCATGTTCCATCATCCGCTGTGACGAAACAAAATGACGTCGCCTTCCTGTACGATATATTCCCGCCCCTCAAGGCGGACCTGCGCTTTTTCGCGCGCGGCCCCTAGACTTCCGGCTGCGAGCAAATCGTCCCAGCGGACAACTTCCGCCCGGATAAATCCCTTTTCGATGTCACTGTGAATCGCTCCCGCGGCCTTCACAGCCGTTGAGCCTTTGTGAATGGTCCAAGCGCGAACCTCCGGTTCGCCGGCGGTAAAAAAAGAAATTAGCCCCATCAAATCGTACGTCGCACGAATCAGCCGGTTCAATCCCGGTTCTTTCAATCCGTAGGACGCCAGCATCTCCGCGGCCTCGGCCTCTTCCATCTCCGAAAGTTCTGCTTCGAGCCGCCCACAAATCGCCACCACCGCGGTATTGGGCCGCCCCTGCAGCGCGCTCAATTTATGCCGCTCGACGGCGGTATCGAGATCCGCGGCCTCGTCGTCGCCCAAATTCAGAACAAACAGCATCGGTCGCTGCGACAAAAATAAAAATCCTGCAATCGGCTTGCGCTCCTCGGCGGTCAATACCAACTCGCGCAACGGCTTCTCTGCTTCGAGATGCGCCTTGCACTTCTCGAGAACCGCCTTCTCGCTTACCAGAATTGGCTCAGCTTTCTTCTTCAAATCCTTTTCCACGCGCTCGAGGCGCCGCGAAATTTGGTCGTGATCCGCCAGGATCAGCTCCAACTCGAGATTCGTGGCATCGCGCACCGGATCGATGCTCCCCTCGGAATGCGGTACCGTCGGGTCGTCAAACACGCGCAAGACGTGCGCGATGGTATCCACTTCGCGCAACGGCGCCAGCGCGTCGCGATTCTTTTCCTTCTGCATCCCGCCGAGGTCCACGTACTGCACGGTCGCGTAGGTAATCTTCTTAGGATTGTAAAGTTTAGCCAGCTCTTTCAAGCGGGGCTCCGGCACCTTGGCCACGCCCACATGCGTGGCCTGCCCGCCCTTCCCCTCGACGTTCGCCTTCGTCAAGATTCGAAACAGCGTGGTCTTCCCAACCTGTGGTAGTCCAATAATTCCAGTCTGCATAAACTCGCAATAGTAGCACACCCGTTCATCCGACTCGGGATGGAACGCCTACTCGCGCATTGACGCGGCTTCGGCCCATCAAACAATAGGATGAAACGTTTGGTCGCCAGCAATAGTCTCACTCCTAATGCGTCTAACTGGAAATTCCAGGAACGGGAACATCGTCAGCACTGGTTGAAGGACAACTTGCGCGAGGGCTAACGCCTCGGACTCTCACGATGACCATGACCGCCCTCGATCTCTCGGCCTATCTCGGCCTGACCGCAGTAGCCGCCATCACCGTCAACATGCTCCTCGGCGTCATGATGGCCTTCCGCTACAGCCCCGTCCGCAACTGGCCTCATCACCGCTTCAACTATTTCCGCCTCCACAACTGGACCGGCTACATTGCGCTCGCCGTCACCTTCCTCCATCCCCTGGCGCTGCTCCTCAACAGATCCCCAAAATTCCGTATCCCCGATCTCCTCTACCCCGTGCACTCCCCGCAGCAACCTCTCGAAAACACGATTGGAGCCATCGCTCTCTACAGCGTCGCGCTCATCGTCGTCACTTCCTACTTCCGCATCCAGATCGGCCGCCGCACCTGGAAAGCCTTCCACTTCGCTGTTTATCTCGGCGCCCCCGCCCTTTTCTGGCACGCCCTCTTGACCGACCCCGACCTAAAAAGCGCCCCGATCGACTGGTTCGACGGCGGCAAGCTCTTCGTCGAAGCTTGCGCTCTCGTCATCCTTGTGTCCTCCCTGCTCCGCTGGCAACATTCCCGAAAGAAAATCCGCCACTTGTCTCATTAAAAGCCTTGAACGGATTCCCCCACCTCGGTTTTTTAACCGCCTTTGCTGCATTGCCGATTTTTACTCGGTGCAGCAAGCGGTTGAAATTCCGCGCTGAACGCGTATAGTTCGGCAACGCTCGAATCCACAGCGCAACGACGAAAGACGCCACGCCATGCCGCCAGCTCCACAACCCGCGCTCGATCCGCAGTCTCCGGTACTGCAGCGACTTCGCGACATTTTGCAATCTTCCGGGTACTGCGACACCGGTATCGCTCCTACGATCAACGAACAACCGGTGTCGCTCCCTGAGGCCGGCGCCGAGCCCACCGCGCTCAACACGCTGTTACGTCTATTCTTTATGTCCGAAGATTGCGCTTTACACAATGTCGTTACCGCGCTGCACCCGCTTCCCCTCGCCGAGCTCATCGAAGCTCGAATCCTGCGCAGCGACGGCGACCTGGTTTCATCTTTGATCCGCGTGCAGCCTTATCAAAATCTGCTGTTCCTCTTTCATCGCGATGCGCCCGACACCACTCCCGAAGAATCACTGATGCTCGTCTCCCCCTCTTCGCTCGAAGTCGCCCACCTCATGACCCGCCGTCCGTCGCGCAACGCACTCGACATCGGCACCGGCTGCGGCTTTCTCGCAACCCTCCTCGCTCCGTTCTGCGAACTGGTGCACGCCATCGACGTAAACCCAGCGGCCGTCCGCTCCGCGGAATTCAACGCGCGTTGGAACGGCCTCTCCAACATTTCGTTTGAAACCGGCAATCTGCTCGAACCCGTGCGCGGCCAGCGCTTCGATCTCATCGTCTGTAATCCCCCTTTCCTGATCACTCCTGTACCCGAAGTTTTCTCGGCCCGCTATCTCTTCAAGCATTCCGGCTTAGCCGGCGACACTTTTTGCATCAACCTCGCCCGCGAAGCCTCGCAACTCCTCGAAGAAGACGGCTACTTCCATATGATGTTTCAGTGGGAAGAGCCACGGGACGCTCTCTGGAGCAGTAACCTTGAAAAATCCTTTTTTGGCCTCGGTTGCGACGTTTGGGTCGCGCGCATCCTGACGGTCACCGCCGAGCAATACGTCTCTGAATGCATCGAAGGCTTGAGCGAAGCAGAGCAACCGGACGCCGAACTCCTCACGCAGCGCGCTCTACAATATTTTCAGGACAAGAATGTCGCCACCACCAGCACCGGACTTCTGACCCTCCGCCGCGCCTCGCACCGCAGGAACTATTTGTGGTTTGACGAAGCCCCCGAGGATCGCTCCGAACCCTACGGCGCCGGCGTCGTGGCGTTATTTGAAACTCGCGCCTACCTAGCAGGGCTTAGCGATTCCGCGCTGCTGCAGGAACAACTCCGCGTATCCCCCAACCTGACCATGCTGCAAACTTCGAATCTCCAGAGCGGCGAATGGCTCCCCTCCGCCACGGAACTGCAACTTGCACAAGGCCTGAAATATTCCTTTGGCGATGTCGATCCTGAACTCGTCAAACTGCTCGCGCATCTCGACGGCGAGCGCACTCTACATAATGCCTTTCACGCCTGCGCTCAGAAAAATCCTGCAGCCCTTCCCATCGTGGCCGCCGCGCACCTGCCGCAGATCCGCGATTTGCTCGCCTACGGATTCTTGCTTCCCGGCAAACTCGGCTTAAAATAAGCAGCGTAAAAAATCTAACTCGCGTCACCGGCGAATCGGACTCCACGATGACCACCAAGCCTTCCACACTCCCCTTCGACCTCATCGCCGCGCAACAGTCTCTCGCCGCCTGCGATCCGCGCCTCAAAGCCTTAATCGATGAAATGATCCCCTTCGAAATCGACATCTCCGAAGCGCAGTCCCCTTACGAGGCTTTGCTTGAATCCATCGCCTATCAATCCATCTCCGGCAAAGCCGCTGCCACCATTTACGGCCGCGTCAAAGCCCTTGGTTCGAACGGTCGCGCTCCTACGCCGCAGGAAATGCTCCGTCTTCCCCCGCGTAAACTCCGCAAAGCCGGCCTCTCTGGCGCAAAAGTTTTGGCGATGAAGGATTTGGCAAAAAAAACCGTCGATGGGATCGTCCCAACCCTCGAACAAGCGCAACAAATGTCCGACGAAGAGCTTGTCGAACGCCTGGTCTCGGTCCGCGGCATCGGAACCTGGACGGTGGAAATGTTTTTAATTTTCCGCCTGGGCCGTCCGGACGTTCTGCCCATCGACGACCTCGGCGTAAAAAAAGGCTGGTCGGTGGCCTACGGCAAAAAACACATGCCGCGCCCCGCCGAACTCCTCGCTTTCGGCGAACGCTGGCGCCCCTACCGCACGGTTGCCAGCTGGTACATGTGGCGCGCTTTCGAACGCGCCGGCTACGCCGCCACCAATCAAATTCGCCCGCCCAGGCGCAAACGCCGCAAATCCCGCCCGGCAAAATCGAAACGCGCCAGGTCCACGAGGAAGCCGCAAAAAAGAAAACGCGCCTCCAAATAAGCAGGCGCGTCCCTTCTACCGGCCGACGACCCAACTACATGGTGATCACCACGCGAAACTGCGCATGACCGCTGGCCATCCGTTCATACGCCTCATTCACTTTCGCGAACGGAAACTTTTCAATCATGGCTCGCACGCCGGTAAGCACCGCTACGCGCATGGTATCTTCCGAATCCGTGGGGATGCCGGAGGACCATCCTTGAATACCGGCCTTGTGAAAAATCAGCTGCACCGGAGTAGCTTGGATCGGATCAGGGGGCGCCCCTACAACCAACAATTTTCCATTCGGTCCCAAACCATCCACCAGGTCCGACATGGACTTTGAACTCGTGGCCGTGGCCATAATCACGCGCGCCCCGCCCAATTTCTGCAGCTCCTCAGCGGCGTTGGTGGCTTGGCTGTCGATGTACCGCGTGGCCCCCAGCTTTTTCGCCAGCCCGGCATTTTCCGGTCCGCGCCCAATCGCCACGGTGTGATACCCAAACTTGGCGGCGAATTGCACACCCAAATGCCCCAGCCCGCCAATCCCTTGAATCGCCACGAGATCTCCGGGCAACGCCCCACTATGCCGCAACGCATTAAACGTGGTGATCCCTGCGCACATCAGCGGTCCCGCTTCGGCAAAATCGAGTCCGTCCGGCATCGCCGCCACTGCGTCCTGTGGCGCCACCATGTACTCCCCATATCCGCCGTCAAACGTCGCCCCGGTGATTTTCGCGTTTTGGCACATGATAAAATCCCCGCGCCGGCAAGACAAACACGTCCCATCCTGCCCGCCATGCCAGCCCACGCCGACCTTTTGCCCCTTCTTCCAGACGGTCACGCCCGGCCCAACTTCGTCGATCACGCCGGCAACTTCGTGCCCTGGCACCCGCGGATAGGTGATCCACGGAAACAACGCATCCTTCGTGACATGGTCGCTGAAACAAATCCCGCAAGCATGCACTTTGATCCGCACCCATCCCGCACCAGGCTGCGGAATCTCCCGTTCGACAATTTCAAATTCGCCATGCGGCTTGGAAACTTGTGCTACTTGCATTTTCGCCATGATTCTTGACCCCCCGGTTCAGCTTGGATTTCTCCGGCCGATTCGTGCCGAGGCTTTGATGCTGCCCCTCGACGGTCGTTACTTTTTTTCGACGGCTTAAGAACGGTCGCGCAACTCGTCCTCGTTTGCGTTTAAGATGGTCCGGCCACAACCGGAGAACCCCAGCATGAGCGCCAAGCACGCAAGTCTCTGCAAAATCGCGCTGTTACTTCTGTTTTCTTTCGCCACCACGTCCCCGCGAGCTCACGCGCAAACCGCACCCACCTTCGTCGGTGTGCGCACTTTCCTCAGCGCGCCTTACGAGCCGGATCTCGACAAGCTCCACGCCGACTTCGCCGTTCTCGGCATCCCCTTCGATGAAGGCACCTGGGGCCAGCCCGGAGAGCGTTACGGCCCGCGCGACATGCGCGAAAACTCTCAGGAATACGCTCACGACCTCACCGAAGGCTTCTATTACATCGATGGTGACCGCACCACGCTTAAAGGCAAGCACTGGGTGGACGTCGGCGACGTCATCGTCTATCCCACCGTTGCAGCGGAAACCGACGCCAAAATCACCGCAGCCGTTAAGAAAATTCTCGCCAAGAAATCCTTTCCCATCCTCCTCGGCGGCGACCACAGCATCACCTTCCCCATTCTTCGCGCCTACGATATTCCTCTCACGGTTGTCCACATCGACGCCGATCTCGACACCTGGAACGGCGCTCCCGGCAATCTCGACCACGCCTCCTGGGTCCTGCGCGTCGCCAAACTTCCCACCGTCAAAAAAATCGTCCAGCTCGGCATGCGCGGCATCGCCAACGATCCCGAAGCCGCGGGTAACGCCAAATCTCTTGGAACTAAAGTGGTCACGAGTGAGGAAATACATCGTAGCGGGGTTGCCGCCGCCATCGAGGCCATCCCGCAAAGCGAGAACATCTATGTGACCTTCGACGTGGACTCGATGGACCCCACTCTGGCGCCGGGCACTGGCACGCTCGAACCCGGCGGGCTGAACTTTGCCGAAATCGACGAATTGATGAAGGGCATTCCCGCCAAAGGCCGTTTAGTTGGCCTGGACATCGTCGAAGTAAACCCCTATCGCGACCCCAGCGGACGCACCGCGCAAACCGCCATCCGTCTGATGGTCGACCTGCTGGGCGCCGCTTTCCACTAGCACGCCATCGGGGGTTTGTGGTGGCGAATCTTTGAGATCCGCGCTTTCCTGCGCGGAGCAAGGCCGGTACGGTACGCCGAGCGCAGAATCCCGCAACAAAAGCGGCTTCGCGGGGTTCGAAAAGGCATCCTGGTTCTGCGCCAAGGCATCCGAGTCAGCAAATCGTCATATTCTCGGTTGAGACGTATAACCAAAATGTTACAAATCAGTTCTGTTAACGCGTGCTAAAGTTGCTGTCGTTCGGTTTCCCCGGAGTTTCGCTAAAAATCTATGTTTCGGTTCGCAAACCTGTATCTCTATTGCCGGTCTGCTCTCTTCCCTTCTCCGCCACAGACCCGGAACTGTCTTGTCCGCGCATTCCATTCTCAGAACGGATCAACTATGAAAACGCCAGTTCGCCAGCTCCGCGCTTTCGTTCCAGTCGCTATAGCGCTCGCCGCCTTTTTTGCGCTGCCACCGGTTCACGCGCAGTCGCCCTCCGCGCAAGTTGCGCCAGCATCCGCGCGGCCTCGCGTCACGCAAGCTCTCGACGACACCAAGTTAGTCCGCTTGCAAGGCAATGTGCACCCGCTCGCCCGCCCGGAATTTGATCAAGGCGTTCTTGACGACGCGCAGCCCGCGACGCGCGCCCTGATCCTCCTGCAACGCAGTCCCGAGCAGGAAACCGCCCTTCGCCAACTGCTCGACGATCAGCAAAATAAATCTTCGGCCAACTATCACGCCTGGCTCACTCCCGAGCAATTTGGCAGGCAGTTCGGGCCCGCCGATTCCGACGTGCAAGCGGTCACGCAATGGCTCACCACCCACGGCTTCCAGAATATCAAGGTAGGGGCGGGCAAAACCGCCATCGAATTTTCCGGCAACGTCGGCCAAATGCGCGAAGCCTTCCACACCGACATTCATAAATTCCAGATCCGCGGCGAAACGCGCAACGCCAACGTCAGCGATCCGCAAATTCCCGCCGCTCTCGCCCCAGTCATTTCCGGCGTCGTCGGCCTCACCAATTTCCGCCCCCGCGCTCACGTCCACCATGTCGGAACTTTCCGCAAAACCAGAGCCACCGGCGAGGTCAAGCCGCTCTTTACCTTTGCTGGCTGCGGTGCGTCTGGAACGCAACCCTGCTTCGCCGTTGGTCCCGGCGACCTCGCCAAGATTTACAATATTCCCGCGACGGTGAAGGGTGCTGTCCCGGGCGCCGGACAAACCATCGCCGTCGTCAACGATTCCAACATCAACGTCAAAGACGTAACCGACTATCGCAGTATCTTTGGTTTGTCCACGACGGCCACTTTCACTTCCGCCAACGTCATTATCAATGGCCCCGATCCCGGCGTTACCGGCGATGAAGAAGAAGCGGACCTCGACACGCAGGTAGCCAGCGCGGTAGCTCCGGGCGCACAAGTCCTTCTGGTGATTACCGAGCAGCCCGACTCGGGCGTCGGTGCCGCGGGCGTCGACCTCTCCGTCCTCTACACCATCAACAACAACCTTGCTCCCGTCGTCAGCAAGAGCTTCGGAGCCTGCGAAGCTTTTGAAGGCACCTCCGGCAACCAGCTCGAAAACGCCTTGTGGGAGCAGGCTTCCGCACAAGGCATCACCGGCTTGGTTTCCGCCGGCGACAATGGCTCTGCCGCTTGCGATCCAGCGAGCAACAATTTCTTGGATGTCGCCACATTCGGCCTCGCGGTGAGCGGTGATGCTTCGACGCCGTTTAATATCGCCGTCGGCGGCACGGACTTCAACAGCAGCCTCCCCGGCTACGCCACCACCTTTTGGGGGCCGAATGCCGCCTCCACGCAAACTTCTGCACTCGGCTACGTTCCCGAGATTACCTGGAACGAATCGTGCGCCAGCGGCGGCATCAGCGCTTGTACCGCCGCCATCATCAACAACGATTCGGCGGGATTGAGCTTCACCGGACCGGACCTTGTCGCCGGGGCCGGGGGCGCCAGCAATTGCTCCAATTCCACATCCGCCAACGGCTTCATTACCTGCAATAGTGGCTACCCGAAGCCCAGCTGGCAGACCGGTACTGGCGTTCCCAGTGACGGAGCGCGCGATATCCCTGACGTTTCGCTCTTCGCCAGTAATGGCGTAAATGGCAGCTTCTACATCGTCTGCGAGCAAGACGCCAATACCGGCTCGGGCAGCAGCATCAGTTCCTGCGATCTCAATTCTCCTTTTAATGATTTCCAAGGTGTCGGCGGCACTTCTGCCTCGTCGCCGGCTTTCGCGGCCATCATGGCCCTCGTAAATCAACAAACCGGCCAGCGCCAGGGCAACGCCAACTATGTCTTGTATTCTCTCGCCAGCAAGCCGGGAGCAACCTGCACTTCAGCCCCAAGCCCGGGTGCCAGCTGTATCTTCTACGACATCCCAGCAGGCTCGAACAATTCCGTCGCTTGCCTCGGCGGCTCCTTTGACTGCAGCAACACCAGTTCAGCCGCGAATCAATATGGGATCCTGGCGGTGTCGAATTCAAACGGCGTGCCGGTGAATCCGATCACTCCGGCGTTCAACACTACGGCCGGATACGATCTGGCGACTGGACTCGGCTCGGTCAACGTCGCCAATCTTTTGACCAATTGGGCTGCCGCAGCTTTCCGGCCTACCACCACGACGTTCTCTCTCAACGGCGGCGCTGCCGTCAACGGTGCTCACGGATCCCCAGTGAGTGTCAGCGGAACCGTGAAGCCCACCATCGGCACCGGTACTCCCACCGGCTTCGTCGAACTTTTTAATCCTGCCGTCTCTCAGATTATCGATACGTTTCCACTCTCCGGCGGCTCCTACAGCGGAACTACCGTCATGCTCCCCGGCGGCAGTGCTTACACTGTGGAAGCCCGCTACGGCGGCGATGGGACATTCGCGGCCAGCACTTCGAGCACGGTTGAGGCCGTCACGAACGTAAACAAAGAAGCCAGTAAGGTAACCGTGAATCTGGTTACCTTCCCCAGCAATTCTTCTCCTGTGTTGAGTACCGCGGCAGCCTCCCTGCCTTACGGCTCTTCCTATATCTTGCTCATCGCGGTAACCAATAGTTCGGGAACGCTCTGCGTTCCTCCACCCTTCGGCACCAGCGTGCCGGCCTTCGGCGCACCTCTCCCGTGCCCCACCGGAACGGTGGCGCTTCTCGACAAAGGGAGTCCTCTCAATAACTTCCTGGTTCCGAATACCACCACGCCGACAAACTCCGCGAAACTAAACAACACCGGTTTTGCCGAAGACCAACCGGTCCAACTGGTGGGCGGCAGTCACTCCCTCACCGCAACCTACGCTGGTGACCAGAGCTTCAGCGCCACGAACGCCAGCAACACGCTCTCCATCACCATTACCGCGTCGCCTACTGTCACTTCGGTCGCAGCCTCGCAAACGTCCATTGCCGCGGGCGCCAGCGTTACCCTCACCGCCACCGTCGCCGGCTCGCAAAGCAACGGCGCCGCCCCGACCGGCATGGTCCAATTTATGAATGGCTCTAGTCCGCTCTCGACCGCCGTCACCTGCGGTTCGCCGGTGAACTTTAACAACAACACCGGTGCGCCGCCCACGTGCACCGCAACGCTAACCACCACCGCGCTCTCGCTCCTGCCGCCTACAGCCACGCCTTTCAAGGCACCACGCTTCCGCACTCTGCCCATGTGGCTCACGGCGCTAGCGTTGCTGATCCTGTTCCTGTTCGCGCTGCAGCGCATCGCTCCGGCAAAACGCCGCGTATACGCTTATGCTGGACTGCTGTTGTTTGCCTGCGTCGCGGCCGGCATCGCCGGATGCGGCGGCGGCGGCGGTGGGGGAGGCGGCGGAGGCAACGGCCACGTCGACAACGTCACTGCAGTCTTCACGACCGGAGACGCCAACTATTCTGGTTCCACCTCCGGCGCTCTCGGCATCACCGTCCAGTAATTTCGGGCACCCCAAACAAAAGAGCGGCCCCAAAAGGGGGCCGCTCTCTGCAACGTAGAATTCATTTCGCGCGTCTTTCACCCGTCAAATCAGCCGACCGCAATTACTTCCTGGGGCTAATTCACCGCCGGCGGGAAAAACACATTCCAGAAATGCGGCGAAGGGGTAGCAAATTCCACGGGCACCAGCGATCCTTCGCTGGTGATCTGCGGCGGTCGCACCACTCGTGCCTCCACGACCACTTGCGTCTTCGGATTTTCCACGGAAATCTTCGCGCCTTCCGCCAAGGGTTCCGGAACGATAATCATCGCCCCATTGGCGTTAACGGTATGCGTGAACCCACTCATCGACGGCTTCCCCGGAACGTGCAGCACGACCGGCATGCGCAGCAGCACGCGTTGCGCGCGGCGCCGCTCTTCAGCGGTTGGCTGGCGTGTCAACCCGGGCTTTGGGCCATTCCGCGGATCGGGCTGGCCATTCGGCCGGACCGGGGCCTTTCGATCAATCAGCGCGCTCATAACTCAATCCCCCAGAAATCCATTTCAGGTGCCACCAATTCAATTCCATATTCCCAGCCATCCGGCCGGGGATTGCCTTTCCAAACCACCACCGCCGCGTTGCTGCTATCGGTTGCCAAATTTGTAAGCGCCAGGCGGTGTTCAAGGTCCAGCGACTGTTCGAGAACGACCATGCAGCCATACGGATTAACCACCCGTGTATGCGCTTGCACGCTGACGCGTGGCCCGCTGCTCGAATCCCATTCAAGGCGCACCGGAACGCGCGAATTCATCCGTCGCCCGCGGCGACTGTCGCCATGGCGCGTTCCGGAAGTCTTGGATTCACGTGTCTTTACGGGCATAGTGGCCTCGATGCCATGCTAGAGTTCGCTGCTTTGAGCGGTCAATGGTACACATGCACCCCCGCGACGGACTAAATAGCTGGCCATTGGTACAGGGGGGACACCCGCATTGCAACTCGCTCATCAAGAGCCCCGTGTTGAAATCGCACTGATGCGACGGCGGGAGTTGGAATTGGAAATTCCCAGGGCGCATAATGACCGAAGCCAGAAAGAAATTGAGGCCTGTCGCACGCCGTGAAAAACCTAATCGTCAACGCCGATGACCTCGGATGGACCGCCGGCGTCAACCTCGGCATCGCCGAAGCCCACGGCAACGGAATCGTTACCAGTACTTCCCTGCTGGCCAACGGCGCGGCTTTCGTTTCCGGTGTGGAGCTGGCATTGTCTCGCGAAGATCTCGGCGTCGGTGTGCACCTCAATCTGAGCGACGGCCCGCCGGTGGCCCCCAGGGAATTAGTGGCCAGCCTCTTGAATGAAAAGGGAGAATTCGATGGCGGCCCCGAGGCGCTTTTGATGAAGCTGGCGCGGCGCGCGCTCGAGCTTTCGGAAGTAGAGCAAGAGTGGGACGCGCAAATCACGAAGGTGCGCGAATTCGGCATTTCTCCGACGCATCTGGACGGCCACAAGCATGTCCACATGTTGCCGGGACTTTTTGAGATTGCGCTGCGTCTGGCCAAGCGCCACGACATTGGCGCCATTCGCGTGTCCCATGAAGCTTCGCCGCTGCGCTCCGCGCTGGCCGCCGGAGAAAATAAGCGCGCCGGCATGGTGGTAAAGCAGGGAGTGCAGGCGCGCGGACTGAAATTGCTGGCGCGCGATGCGCGAGAGCAAGCGGAACGCGCGGGCATTGCCACCGCCGATCATTTTTGCGGCATCGCGCAGACCGGCGAATTGACGCTTAACGGTGTGGCCAGTCTGTTGCGCGGATTGCCGGAAGGGACCACCGAACTGATGTGCCACCCGGGATTTGTCGACACGGAACTGCAGCAGTCGCACACCCGGCTGCAGGAATCGCGGCAACGGGAGGTGCAAATTCTGACCGATAAAGGCATCCGAAATCTTGTCGCAACACAAGGGATTCGTTTGATAGACTATGGATTCGTGGTCCAGGAAGCTTAAGAGGCGCATGTTTCAACTATGAGAAGCGAAGCCACCATCCGCTACTCAATCGTCGTGCCGTTCTTCAACGAACAGGAAAACATTCCTCCGCTGTACATGAAGTTGACGGAGGTAATGGACAGCGTTGGCGAACCTTACGAGCTGGTGTTTATCGACGACGGTAGCCGCGACAATACCTTCAAAGTTTTGTCGGAAATTTACGAACATGACCGGCGCGTGAATCTGGTTCGCCTGCGCCGCAATTTCGGACAAACCGCTGCGCTCAAAGCCGGCTTCGATTACGCGCGCGGCGAAGTGATCCTTTCCATGGACGGCGATTTGCAGCATGACCCGGAAGAGATTCCGCGTTTCCTCGAAAAAATCGAAGAGGGATTTGATTTAGTGAGCGGCTGGCGGTATCAGCGCCACGACCATTGGCTCTCCCGGCAAATTCCGAGCCGCGTGGCCAACTGGATGATGGCGAAACTTTCCGGCGTGGATCTGCACGATTTCGGAACCACTTTCAAAGCCTACCGCCGCGAAATCATCCAGGAAATTCAGCTGTACGGCGAATTGCACCGTTTTATTCCCGCGCTGGCGGCCACCACCGGCGCGCAGATCGCGGAAATTCCCATCGAAAATCTGCAACGCAAAAACGGCAAATCCAATTACGGCATCGGGCGTACCGTGCGCGTTTTTCTGGATTTGATGATGGTGAAATTTTTGCTGGATTATTCCACGCGTCCGCTGCAATTTTTCGGGCTGCTGGGCATGGCCGGTTCCGGCCTCGGTTTGGCGATCGGATGTTTTCTGGCGTTCGATAAATTTTACTACCACACCGCCATCATGAACGAACATGGCCCGCTGATGCTGCTGGCGGTGGCGTTATTTGTCAGCGGCATTCAATTTATTTCCATGGGCTTGCTGGGCGAAATCAGTGCGCGCACCTACTACGAATCGCAGAACAAACCGATTTATGCGCTGCGCGAAGTCAAAAGCCATCGCAAGGAAGCCGGCGACTCCGCGGAGTCCACGCGCCCTTCCGGCTCCGAACGTTAAGCAAAAATTGCAGCGCGAATGAAATTGCCTCATCCGCAGAGATGGCGCCGAGGGAGAATCTTGTGAATCGCGAACAATTCTATGCCGCCATGAGCGGCGACGGCACGCTGGACTACGAAAAATACCTCAATACCCGGCAGTTGCTCGGCTGCCAGTCTCCGTTCGAGGAATTGTGCAACGCCGACGAATTGCAATTCCAGGTGGTGCATCAGATCGAAGAGTTGTGGATGAAACTAATCGCCTATACGCTTTTGGACATCGATGAATATTTGCAGGCGCAAAACACCAATCGCGTGCTTACGTTGTTTCGGCGCGTGCATCTGACGCAGAAAATGATGATTCAACAGGTGGCGCTGCTCGAAACCATGTCTCCGAAAGAATACCAGGCCATCCGCACGCGCCTTGGAAACGGCAGCGGGCAGGAATCGCCGGGATTCCGCATTTTGCTGCGCATGTATCAGCCCCTCTGGAATTCGTTTCAGGAAAATTATTTGGACAAGCATGCTTTGACGGTAGAGAAGATTTACGATTCGGAATACGCGCACGGAGACGCCTACGTAGTTGCGGAGGCGCTGGCGGAATTTGACGAACTGTTTCAGAAATTTCGCTACGAGCACCTGCAACTAATTCACCGCTCCATTGGATTTGGCGCGAAATCGCTGAAGGGCCGTCCGGTGGAAATTCTGGAAGAGGGCATGCGCCACAAATTCTTTCCAGAATTGTGGGAAATTCGCGGTCAAATGACGGACGCGTGGGGGACGGAGTATGGCGTGAAGCGCGATTCGCTAGGCGGGCATCACTAAAGCGAAAAACGCTGGAAGCCGCGCAGCGCTATTCGAGCGGAGCAACCTGCCGGTAGTGGCCGCGGAAAAATAGCAACGGTTCGCCTTCGTTGATGTTGGCGGTTTCCACTTCGCCTAAAAAAATCGTGTGGTCGCCGGCGACGTAGGACCCCGTTACCTGGCAGCTCAGCTGCGCCAGCGTATTTTCGAGCAGCGGGATGCCGCCGGGAGAATAGCGGAAACGAATATTCAAGCGGTCTTCGACATCTTCATTTTGGCCGGGTTGCGCAAAAAATTCAGAAATTGCTTGCTGGCCTTCCTTAAGCACGCTAATTCCAAAACTTTTTTTTCGATGCAGAATGGGCAGCATGTGCGCGCGTTGGTCAATGCACACCAAAACGAGAAACGGCTCGAGAGACACGGAAGTGAAAGCGTTGGCGGTCATGCCGTGGACTCTGCCGGGCGCAAATTCGACGGTAATGACGGTGACGCCGGTGGCGAATTGGCCGAGGGCTTGGCGAAAGGCGAGAGCGCTGAGGGGGGCTGCGGTCATGTCTAAGAATTTTGACGATACCATACTGCAGCGAACGATAGAAAAGCGAGGGGGACCGCCACGCAGAATCGGAAAAATCAAATCAAAAACTTGCGGCCGCACCTGCGGTGAGTGCGCACCCGAGCCTTTAAAAAAGGCCAGAGGCGCAGCAAGCTGCGCCCCCGGGTCACCTTACGCCTTGAAACAGCGACTCGTTTCTAGCGAGGCGGTTTCTCGTCCTTCGGTTTTGGTTTTTGCTCCTGTTTGGGTTCGGGTTTGGATTGCTGTTGCTGTTTCGGAGCCGGCGGTTGCGCGCGCTGGCGCTCCTGCTCCTGCTTTTGCTGCAACTGTTGCTGCTGCTGAGCGTGTTTTTGCTGAAGTTCCTGTTGCTGTTGCTGGTGCTGTTGCTGGATTTGCTGTTGTTTCGCTTCGTCCGCTTTTTGTTTTTGCAATTCCTGTTGCTGCTGTTGTTGTTGCTGCTGCAGGCGCTGGCGCTCCTCTTGCTGTTGTTTCTGCAAGTCGGCGTTCTGCTGTTGATGTTGCTGCTGCAGTTGCGGATTAGCAGCGGCAGCGGTGGGCGGCCGATCGTTCGGACGAGCAGCATTCGTCGGCTGAGTATTGGCAGCGGGACGGTTCGCGTTGTTCTGTACTTCGCCGGGGCGGTTGTTATTCGCCGGCTGGCTATTGGCAGCGGGACGGTTCGTGTTGTTCTCGACTTCCGCCGGGCGATTCGCGTTGTTCGCCGGCTGATTGTTGGCCGGCGGACGATTTACATTGTTATTGTTCTGCACTTCGCCAGGTCGATTGTTATTGGCCGGCTGGTTGTTCACTGGCTGATTGTTCGTCGCGGGACGATTCGCGTTATTTTGCGCTTCGCCCGGACGATTCGCTTGCGCCGGTGGATTTCCACCAGGGCGATTCGCATTATTCGGTTGCACGCCGCGATTGCCGGCGTTCGCGGGAGTCGCAGGTTTGGCGGGCGGAGCGATTTTCACTTGCGGAGGAGCGGCGCCCTGCGCGGCACGCGCAGGCGGGGTTATCTGGCGTACTTGCGCGACCGAGAGCGGTCGTCCGCCGTTGGACTGAATCGCGGCCTGACGCTGCGCGAAGGCTGGAGGAGGCGGTGGCGGCGGGGTCTTTGCGACCACCGCACGTGCCTGCACCGCAGCCGGAGGCTTGACAGTTGCTGAAGCGCGCCCCCCGACGACGGCTTCACGTTGCGGCACCGCCGGAGGAGTGACGGCGACGACGGGAGCGGAAGCGACCGCCCGGGCATCCACGTGAACGGAATTCTTGGCAACGGATTGGCCGGAAGTAAACGCTTGCGGCGAGGTGGCCGCGACCGCGCCGGGTACCCGCTGATTGACGTAGGTGACGTTGGTGACATTCACGTTCTTGTTCACCACCACGTTGGTGTAATAGTTGTTGACCACGGTCGTGGAAACTCTGGTGTTCGACACGTTGACGTTTTCGACGTAGGCGCGGCTGACGTGATATGCCGGAACGTAAACTTCACGAGGTCCGAGCGGAAACCAGCCGACCCCCCCACCACCGCCGCCGACCGCCACGCCGATCCCGAACCCGGGTCCGCCAACCCACGCGACTAACGCGGGAGCGTACACAGGACGCACATAGACAGCCCCTCCTACGTATTCCGCACGCGGCGCGCACGGAACCCATCCCCACGCTCCCTCAACGCTGACCCAACGCCCGTAATGGAAGGGCGCAAAACCCCAGGCTGCGTCATCGACCCAGGTGTAGCCCCACGGTTCGACGTACGCCCAGTGGCCATAATGGTAAGGAGCCCAACCCACGATGGCGGTACGCGGGAACCACACATTGCCGTACTCACCGACCGGACGCCATCCGCCGTTGTCGTCGAGATCGTCGTAGCCAATGGCGTCATCCGAAACGTAACGCGCGGAAATGGAAACATCTTCGTGATGATCGCGCTGTTCACTCCAATGATCAAAATCATCTTCGTCGCTGTTGATGCCTTCGACGTCGGCGTTCAATTCGTCGGTTCCCGCGAAGGTTCCGATTTCGCCGGCGTGCACGGTATAAGCAGAACCGCCGCCGGTAACTTCACCTTCGCCTTTGCGAACTTCCGTGACGGTGGTGTCGCCGGCGTCATTCACATTGATCTTGTAAATGCCTGGGCGAAGCACGGAAAACGCCAAGTTCGGCGTATCGATTTCGAAATTTTCATCGTCGCCGAGACGCTTCACGCGCACGCGAATCGTGCCCGCGGTAATTTGCAATTGCGTCACGTTGTCGGTCAGATTCAGAAAGGAAAATCCGGTGTTTTGCGACAAATTGATGGAGGCGGAGCCGATATGCAGTGCGGCGCGAGAATCTTGATCGGCCCAAATTTTGTCGCCGGTGGTCATCGGACGATTGACGGTGGCATCCACCCAATCGTCGGTGCCCGCGGGCTGAAAGGAAACCGCGCCACGAGTGAACGCGAGGCGTGCTACACGACTTGGCGGGTCATCGTCATCGGCCGCGGCGCGCGAGGGAAGCGACAGCGCGAAGGCCAACGCAACGCTAAACAAGCACATCCATTTCAATGCATTTTTTCTCATAAAAGATTCTCTCCTGAATCTTACAAGCGGGTGGAACTGCTGCACGTCTGCTTCGCTAACCGGGATCCCCAAGGTCGGGCTGGACGTGATGACAAACTTATCATGCCACTACTGCGCTTCGAACATCGAGGCAAAGCTGTATAACAGGCAGTTAGAACCCCGAGCGCGGAAAAGAGTCGCGGCCCTCAACGGCCCGCCAGAAGGAAAAAGAAAAGCCCGCAGCGGAGAGCAACGCTGCGGGCCACGACGCAAATCATCCATACGAACGCAATAACTTAGTGCCGACTTCCGCCACCACCGCCGTGCGGAGAGCCGCCACCGCCACCCCTTGAGGCGCCGCCGGAGCTGCCGCCACTGCGTGCCGCGGGAGCGGAGGAGGCGCGGCTCGGAGCCGAACTGGCGCGCGGGGGCGCAGAGTAGGTACGCGGAGCAGTCGCGTACGAGCCGCGGTTGCTGTTGTAAGTCGGAGTTGCACGCTGCGTCGGCTGAGACGCGCGACTGGCGCTGGCCGAGGGCGGACGATTGTAGTTTGTGGCGGCGTTGGCGGAACCGCGAACCGCGGCGGAATTGCTGGCGCCGGCGCGAGCCCACTGGGGGCGATCATTCTGCGTCACGTGCGCGGTCTGCGTGGAATTGCCAGCAGCGCCCGAACGCCCGACACCGTAGGGCGCAACACCACGGTCTGTGGTGTTGCCTTGCGCCGCCCAAGTTCGCGTGGAGTTAGAAGCCGCGCCGCGGCTCGCGGTAGCGACAGCGGAACGCGACGCGACCGAGGGCGTCGTGCGCGTAACCACCGAGCGGTTCTGCACCGAAGCGGGTGGCGTCGCGACATGCGCGCTCAAGCTTGCCGCGCCGGTGTAGCTGGCGCGCGTCGGCGCCACATTCACGTTGTTCGATACGCGTGCGTTCTGCAATGCGGATGCGGAAACCCGAGAGCTACCGCGGTTCACTCGTTCGCCGGCGGTGAAAGCGCTGCGCGAAGCGGCGGTTACCGCGCTCGTGTTATGCGCGTAAGCGTAATTGTAATGATTGTTGTTGATCACGGTGTTGTTGATACGCGTGTTGCTTACGTTGATGTTGTGAACGTAGCCAAAACCTGCGTGATACCAGGGATGGAACGGTTCGCCCCAGCCCAACGGAAACCATCCGATGCCGCCGCCAAATCCGAAGCCAAAACCCACGCCCACTCCGAAGCCCCCGCCGAGGAATCCGACGAACGCAGGACCATAATAAGGAGCAGCCCAAATCGGGCCGGGGTACCAACCCCAGCGACCGCCGTAAAAGCTCCAGCGACCGTAGTGATAAGGAGCGAAGCCCCAAGGTTCATAACCGACCCAGCTCCAACCCCACGGCCCGACATAATTCCAGTAACCATCGCTGTAAGGCGCCCAGCCTGGCGGAACATCGTTCGGATACCAAACCGGCCCTTCCGGCTGGGGCTGGCCTTGATCGCCTTCTTGCCCGGGTTCCACCTGGGCTTGCTCGCTCCAGGTGCCGTGGTCGTCCAAGTCCGAGTAGCCGGGAACGTCGCGATTTACGTAACGCGCAGAGACGGAATTGTCTTCGCGGAGATCGCGGTCGTTGGCCCAGCGGTCCAGGCTGTCGGGCGGCGGAGCGCCGTGCACGATATATTGAATCTTGTTGTCGACGCCGACGAATTCTGCGCGCTCATTGACGTGCACCGTGTAAGTCTGGCCGCCGGCCAGAACATCGCCCGCGCCACGAATCACCGTAACGCGCGTGCCATCTCCGTTTTCCGCAACGTCGATCCGGAAAGCTCCGGCTTGGCGGACCGTGAACGCCGCGTTGGGCGTGTCAATCTCGAAGATGTCGCCTTCGCGCATTTCGCGCACGCGGAAATTCACGCTGCCTTCGGCGATGCGGATCTGTGTGGTGTTGCCGTCTAAATTCAAGAAAGACAGAGCCGTCATGCTGCCGAGATGAAGAGTGAGGGGACCGGTTTGGATCTCGGCGCGCGAACCTTTGTCGGACCAGATTTTGTCGGCAACCGTTACCGGACGATTTTTGACGGCGTTGCCCCAGTCACCTTGGCCGCCGGGTTGGAAAGACACGGAACCTTCAAGATAGCTGATGCGCGCGGCGCGAGAGGGTGGATCGGGCGCGTTCGGATTGTTGGGTCCCGAACCGTTATACCCGGCTTGCGCCTGCGGCGGCGGAGCTTGATTCATGGGAGGCGCCTGATCTTGGGCGGGCGGCTGGTCTTGCGGGGCTGCTTGGTCTCGCGGCGGGGCCTGGTCTCCCGGCTGTGCCTGGTCCGGCGGCGCGTTCGGGTCGGCCGGCATGGATTGGTCCTGCGGGGCGGGCTGCGGTGGCGCGTCCTGCGCGACGGCCTTCGGCGTGACATAGAAAAGCATCAGGAGACCGGAAAGTGCGAGAGAAAGCGTGAATGAAGATTTTCCGGTTTGCGTGGTCTTCAGCATGGGGTGTCCTCAAAGTAGCGCCAGCACTCTTGCCTGGCATTGTCGCCGGCACAGGCAACACTCACCCGTGCAACGAACGTATAATGCTCCAATCACTCGAACCCTGGTATGGGAAAAAAGTTGCCATAGCTGTTGGAAGGCTCAGACAGGCAGGGTGGGCACACGAGTGGAGTACTAGTACTGCACCAAACGGTAACTAACACCAAATCTGTCCTATCGAACAGGCGCAAATTTCTCCGTGCTTCCCTAGACTCGAAGCTTGTGAGCGGTTCTACGCTCTGGGAGAATGACACTCTATGAAGGCTCAATGGCTCCTCGGAATGGCAGTGGGACTCGCGGCTGCGTCGGTGGCCCCTGCGCAAACCTGGAAACAAGTGGGACCTGCTGGCGGCACGGTAATTTCCCTCGAAGCGGATCCGCACAACGCGAAGAAGCTCTATCTGGGAACGTCAGATGGACATGTGTTTGAGTCGAATGATGAAGGCGGACACTGGCAACTTCTGAGCCGCATTGGAACTGGGCAAGACGACGTAATCACACACATTTTAATTGATTCCCGAGATGGGAATCGGCTGTTTGCCAGCACTTGGACGCTGTATTCCGGCGGCGGTGGCGTTTATCGCAGCGATGATGCGGGACACAGCTGGACGCTCATCGGCCTCGCGAAAGAAACCGTGCGCGCGCTGGCGCAATCGCCAACGCATCCCGATGTGTTTCTGGCGGGTTCGCTGACCGGCGTGTATCGCTCGACCGACAGCGGAGCAAATTGGGCGCGCCTTACTCCCGAACATCACGACGATTTGCGGAATTTTGATTCCGTGGCCTTTGATCCCCACGACGACAACATTATTTACGCGGGCACCTATCACTTGCCTTGGAAATCCAGCAACGGCGGCAAAGATTGGTTCCCCATCAAGGCGGGAATGATCGACGATTCGGACGTGATGAGCATCATCGTGGATCCGAACAACCCGGACAACGTGCACGCTACGGCGTGCTCGGGAATCTATCACAGCGTGAATGGCGCGCAGACCTGGACGAAATATCAAGGAATTCCGTTCGTGTTTCGCCGGACGCAGCTGATTCGCCAGGATCCCAGCAACCCGCAGATTTTGTACGCGGGCACGACCAGCGGATTGTGGAAGACCACCAACGAAAAAGATTTTAAGCGCATCACCCCGGGCGATTGGGTCGTCAACGCCATCATTATCGATGCGAAGAATCCGCAGCGTCTGATTCTCGGTACCGAACGCGAAGGCGTGCAGATCACCGAAAACGGCGGGGCCACCTTCACATCGGCCAACGTAGGATTCCACCACCAGCATGTTTTGGACGTGGCCATGGACAAGGAAAACGCGGATCGTGCCCTGGCGGTCTTGACGTTTGATACCGATGCTTTTCTCGCGACCAAAGATGGCGGCACAACGTGGTCGCCACTGGGGCCAGGATTGAAGCGCACCGATCTGCGACACGTTTATGCGGCGCCGACCGGCTGGTGGGCTTCGCTCAGTACCGGCGGTTGGATGAAGTATGACGAGACCGCCCACAAATGGGTGAAGGCTGGATTGTATGTTCCCGATGCGATTGTTGCTCCTGCGGCTGCATCGACAAAAGGCAAAAAGGGTACAAGCGCAGCTGCTGCCAAGCGCCCGGTCGCCACGAGGAAAGCTCCCGCAACGCTCACGGCCTTCGTCGTGAACGACATGGCATTTGGAAATCAAGAATGGTATGCGGCTACCGCCGGCGGCGTGCTGGTTTCGAAAGATCGCGGCACAACGTGGAAATCGGCGGGCAGTGATTTATTCGTCAAACAGCCCGCGCAATCGTTGGAAGTTTCCGCGGATGGCTCGCAAGTATGGGCCATCTCGCAGAAAAACCTGCTGTACTCGGCGGATAAAGGCGCAACGTGGAACGCCAAGGAATTGGCCTTTGCGGGCGCCGGCAATTTGAAATTGCACCGCCTCGACGACAACAATTTATTTTTGACCTCCAACATGGGCTTGTATACCTCCGATGACGCTGGCCGCAATTGGAATCGCGCGAATGTGCGTGAACTGCAATTTCAGGACGTAGCCGGTAACGGCAACGCGTTGGTCGTCTCACTGCAGAAACACGGCCTGCTGGCGTCGTTTGATGCCGGCAAATCGTGGCAGCGCATGAGCGATCCGCTGGCGGACAGCTACTTCCCGGTGGTGCGCGTGCGCCGCAACGGCGGGCTGATCGCAGCGTCCGCGACGGAAGGTATGTTGTCGCTCGAGCCCGGCGCGCGAGCGGCCAGCGCAGGCGTGGGCGTTTCGCAGGCGACGCCGGCGTCGAACGGGATGCAGCAGCCAAAACAATAGCTTTTGTCTTTCAGGAGAAAAACGGCGGGATGGCGATCAGCTTTCCCGCCGTTTCTATTGGCGAGACGCTCTTCCCGAGAGCGCGCATCTGTGCCGCTTAAAAAAGGCTTCGGTTGCGCGGCTGACTGGAGCGCGCGGATGGAGTTTGCCGGGGCGGACCGGACGAGAGAAGGAAATGCCGGCGGGCTGGCGAGGCCTGGCGTGCGTGCATCGAAACAGCTGCGCCGCTATCCAATGGAAGCCGAAGACGCGGTAGAATAGGGCGAACGTAAACGGAGAATATATGAGCGAGATCGCGACGTTTGGCGCGGGATGCTTTTGGGGCGTGGAGGCGGCGTTTCAGCGCATTCCAGGCGTGCTGGAGACGGCTGTGGGTTACTCGAACGGGCATACCGAAAATCCCACCTACAAGGATGTGTGCACCGATGAAACCGGACACGCGGAAGTAGTGCAGGTGACGTTCGACCCGGCAAAGGTCGGTTTTGCGCAATTGCTGGATGCGTTCTGGGGCATGCACGATCCCACGCAGGTGAACCGGCAAGGGCCGGACTTTGGCAAGCAATATCGTACGGCGATATTTTTTCATTCACCCGCGCAGGAAGCGGAAGCCAAAGCTTCCGTGGCGGCGCTGAACGCCAGCGGAAAATTTAAACGGCCGATTGCCACGGAAATTGCCGCGGCAGGGAAATTTTACCGCGCGGAAGAATATCACCAGAAATATCTGGAGAAGCGCGGAGCTTCGAGCTGTCATATTTAATTAAAGAAGAACAATCGCCCGCCGCGTCTATAGCAGGAGGCTGCCGCAACCGGCCTTGGCCCGGTCGCGAGCGTCCAGCAGATCACCTTGCGCATTTTTTGCGAAAAACGGGCGGTGTATGCCGCCTGTTTTTATGCCCGAACCTCCATGGAGAGAACATGATGCGATTTTGCAGGCGCGCGCAAAGGTTGTGGCTTGCGCTCGCAACGGGAACCTTACTCGTAGGCGCCGGGCCGGCGGCACGCGCGCAGAACGAAGAAAAAGAAGCGGAGAAAAGCCGGGCGCAAATTCGCGCGCAATACGCGAAATTTGAGTTTCGCATCCCCATGCGTGACGGCGCCAAATTGTTCACCATTGTGTACGTACCGAGAGACGCTTCCGGCGCCAAGACCTTTCCATTCTTGATCATGCGCACGCCGTACAGTGTGGCGCCCTATGGCGTCGAGAATTATCCCCGGCGCTTGGGCCCGGCGCCAAGCTTTACGAAAGACGAATTTATTTTTGTGTATCAAGACGTGCGCGGAAGGTATCAGAGCGACGGCACGTTTCAGGAAATGACTCCGGCCAGGGACAAGAAAAATTCCGCAAAAGATGTGGACGAAAGTTCAGATGCCTACGACACCATTGCATGGCTGCTGAAGAACGTGCCGAACAATAATGGCAAAGCCGGAATTTATGGCGTTTCGTATCCAGGATTTTATGCCGCGGCGGCGATGATGGATTCGCATCCGGCACTGAAAGCTGCGTCGCCACAAGCTCCGGTGACAGACCTGTACATGGGCGACGACGCTTACCACAACGGGGCCTTCATGCTGGCGGCGAATTTTGATTTCTACACTTTCTTTCAAGTGCGCAGCGGACTGGAGTTTCCTCCGAAGGAATGGCCAAAATTCGATTACGGAACAAATGATGGGTACGATTTTTTTCTGCAAATGGGTGTGCTCGCGAATGCCAAGAAATATCTGAAAGGCGACTGGTATTGGGACGACCAGGCGGAGCACACCATCTACGACGACTATTGGAAAGCGCGCGCCATTGCGCCGCACCTGAAAAACGTGCACTGCGCGGTGCTCACCGTTGGCGGACTATTTGATGCGGAAGATGTCGTGGGACCATACCGCGTTTTTCACGCGGTCGCGGAACTAGATCCGAGCGTGCCGAATATGCTGGTGGAAGGACCGTGGGTGCACGGCGGCTGGGCTTTCACCGCGGGCGATCATCTGGGACCGGTTACATTTTCTCCGAAGAATTCGGAATATTTCAACGATCAAGTATTACTGCCCTTTTTTCAGCAATATTTAAAGGACGGGCCGGACGCGAAGCTACCCACGGCGCTGATGTTTGAAACCGGCACGAATATGTGGCGGCGCTACGATGCATGGCCGCCGAAAAATGCGCACGCCAAGAATCTCTATTTTGCGGCCGGCGGCAAGCTGACCTTTACGGCACCGCAGGATTCGGCGTCCACGTATGACGAATACGTCAGCGATCCGAATCGTCCGGTGCCATTCATCGATACGGAAGCTACAGACGTGCCGCAGGATTATATAGACGCGGATCAACGCTACGCGGCAAAACGTCCCGATGTGCTGGTGTACGAGAGTGAACCGCTGACGGACGACGTGACGGTGGCGGGCGCAGTGTCGCCGCGCTTGTGGGTGTCTTCATCGGGAACGGATTCCGATTTCGACGTCAAGCTCATCGATGTGTACCCGGTGAATTTGCCGGACCCGGACCCCAATCCCACCGGGGTACACATGGGCGGATATCAGCAATTGGTGCGCGGCGAACCCTTCCGCGCGAAATTTCGCCGCAGCTTTGAAAAGCCGGAACCGCTGACGCCGAATCAGCCGACGGCGGTGAATTTTTCGCTGCCGGACATCAATCATACTTTCCGGCGCGGGCACCGTATCATGGTGCAGATTCAGAGCACGTGGTTTCCGCTGACAGATCGCAATCCGCAAAAATTTATGAATATTCAAGACGCCAAGCCGGAAGATTTTCAAAAAGCCACGGAGCGTCTTTATCGCGGCGGCGCGCAAAGCTCCAGCATCGTTTTGCCGGTGATCAATTAAGCGCGTCAACGCTGCCGCCGGTGTGCAAGGTGGCGGGATTTATTTCGTCATCTTAAGGTAGAACGTGCTCGTGATTTTGGACGCCCGACGAATCAAGCAAACGGTGCTTGCGTCGGGACGAGCTTGCTACGAGAACCCGGACGTGATCCAGCAAATGCTGTCTCAGTGTTTCACGCATTGCAACTCGCGTTCGTTTTCGACCGGATCGCGTCTTATCCGATGCACGGGGCCGGCGCGACAGTATTCGTGAACGTCATGCGGATTCCGTGCTTCGGCCGCAGAATGATCATCGGACGAGCTTCGATCATTTGGCCCGGAGCCAACTGAAAATCGTATTTTCTGAGGAGAGCGCTCAAAATCATGAGGATCTGCAGCATCGCGTAATTTCCACCGATGCAGCCTCGCGGTCCGCCCCCGAACGGAAGGAAGGTGAAGGGCATGCGCAGCTTCTCGTTTGCTTTGGTGAAACGCTGCGTATCGAAGTTCTTCGGTTCCCGCCAGTAGCGCGGAGCATGGTGCGCGCCGTACACATACACAATGACCGTCGATCCGCGGGGTATGGCGAGGTCGCCTACGCGGTCATCCGCGACCGCCATGCGGTCGATCATCCAAAACGGCGGGTACAGGCGGAGACCCTCCTGGATGACCTGAGTCGTAAATTCGAATTTTGGAACGTCGGCGTAGCTCAGAGGCGCTTCGCCAAGCACGGAATCAAATTCCTGCCGTACCCTTTCGAGGCAATCCGGACGCGAGCTCAAGAGATAGAGGAGCCACGATAGCGCATTCGACGATGTTTCGTGGCCGGCGACCAGAAGTTGCATGCTCTCACTCAGGATGAGCTTGTCGCTCATGCCTTCGCCATCGCTGTAACGCGCATCCATCAAAGTCTGCAGCAGATCGTGGCCGGGCGGTTCGTTGCGCCGCTTCTTGATGTACCCGAGCAGAATGGCGTCCGCGCGGGTTCGCATGTCCTCGTGCCTGCGCAGTTCCCCCGAAACCGCGAACCAGGGATTCAGATAGGGCTGAAGGGTTTGCCGAACGATGAACTCCTGAACGGTGCAGATGGTATGGCTGACAAGATCGATGTCTTCGTCCTTCAAACGTGCGCCAAATAGCGATCGCGCGACCATCGCGAAGGTAATTTTCATCAGCTGGGGGTAGACATCGACGGGGCCGCGGCGGGCCTGTCTGTCGAAATCCCGCAGCGACTCAGCCAGGGAGTCCTGCATGATAGAGGACAGCGCATCGAGTTGCGTTCGATCAAAGCCTTTCTGAATGAGCCGCCGCTGCGTGCGCCAGGCTTCTCCGTGGGTCGTGAGAAGACCTTTCCCCAGGAAGTGGCCCATCCGCTTTACTTGAATTTCGGATTTTTGGTAGTTCTCCGCGTTGGTCTTTAACACGTGCTGAATGACAGCGGGATCGATCGTAACGATCGCCTCCTTGAGGCCGCCCAAATAGAACCGGAATGTGTCACCGAAGATTTCGGTGTACCTGGACAAAACCTGCACGGGGTTGCGGAACATGGCGCGAGAATCCGCAAAGCTGCGAAATCGGGAAACCACGGGGACAGGCGTGAATGAGGTCATATCCGGGCGTCTTGATTCTTCCTTCATATCACTTTTAGGAAGTCGCGACGTGGCCATCGGCAAAAAACAAAATGTTCAGAATCAGTTTTCGTTCCCCAGCTGCTTCAAGAGTATCAGATGGTGCCGGATGGCCTGCGCCATGGTGGGGTGCTGCCGATAGGGCACCCCAAACTCTTCCGCGGTCTTCTTCACAATCCTGGTCAGCGGAGCATAGTGGGTATGGCACACGAAAGGGCACAGATGGTGGACGATGTGATGGTTGAGCCCGCCAACGAGCCAGCCGACGAGCGGATTTTCCGTCGCGTAATCGGCGGTTGTCGCAAAGATGTGATACACGCCGTTGTCAAACTCACCGCGGTCCGAGGGAAAGTAGGTGCTGTCGATGGTGTGCGTCGTCTGGAATACAAGGGTTACCGCCAAACCGACAAACAAATGGACCAGGAGGAACGCACCGGCAACAAGCAGCGGTGATTTCCCCAGCACCATCACCGGCAAAACAAGCATGTACGTCAGATAGAAGCCCTTGCCAACAACGAGAATGGCATATTCGCGCAGCGAATGATTGGCGCGTTTCAGATAATCGTGGGACGGGAAGAAAAAGCTCTCGAAGTCCCTGAAGAACACATAATCGAGAGAGAACATCGCATAAACGAACAGCGCATAGATGTGCTGGAACCGGTGCCACGGCGCGCGGGATTCATAGGGGGTAAAGCGAAAGATGCCGCGTCCCGAAAGCGCATCATCTTCGCCGTGGAGATTGATGCAGGAGTGATGGCCGCGATGATGGAGGATACGCCACATATACGAGCTGATTCCGCACAAATCGAAGACATAGTTCAGGGTTTTGTTGACGCGCGGCCGGGACGAGATGGCGTTGTGATTGCTGTCGTGGGCGATGTTCAGCAAAAGGAATGTTTGAGCGAGGCCGCCTAATAGGTAGAGGGCAACAAACTTCCATGAATCAGGCCGCAGGGCATACAGAGCAATCCAGGCGCCCGCAAGGACAGCGAGACCCACGGCGATCTTGACCCACAACGTGCGGTCCGCTTTGTAGGTAATGTTCTCGTCGGCAAAAAACTTGTTCAGACGACGACGCAAGACTTTCGGAAAGGAGGATGCACCGACGGGTTCGCCAATCGACGCCGTTTCCGATGGCACAAGATCCGGAGTCTCCGGATCTTGCGTGATCAACACTTCGGATTCGAACGTCACCGGCGCCTCCGCGGTTATGCTAATCGGGCCGACGCGTTCCATACGCCGCATCCGGGCTGCTGACCCTCAGCGAAATTGGTGCCATGCCGACAGCCTAGCAGCACAATTTTAATGCGGGCCCGTAAAGACAATCAAGGACATTCGGAACGGATGATGCCTGGTTGCAGCGTGCGAACAATGGAAGTGACGACGCATGGCATTGTCCATGACGCGTTGTTAATATAAAATCCTGAATGAACGATAACGAACCGGGCTTCCTGCAAAGGACTATAAAAGGTCGGCGGAGCTTTGCAATTCCCATTCGCGCCATGGTGCGCCAAAAAGGAAAACATCCGCTCCCCGAAGCGTCGAGCGACGCTTATGCTGAGAAAAAATTAAGCGAACATTCTCACCGTCGGCCTACATTTAAGGTCTGCACCGCCAATCTCAACCGCCGATCATCCCGCTTGCTGGGGAGAGATGTTTCGTTTACCGACTTGCGTTCTATTCAACATTGGAGGATCGCTGATTGATGACGGCTTCAATTTTAGGCCACCTGGACAGGCTGGCAGATGAGCACCCCGACAAACTTCTCTATTCGTACCTCGACGTAAACGGCGATCCGATCGAAAACTACACCTACGCGTCGTTTCTCGAGCGCGTGGGGGCCATCGCCGGACATTTGTGGAAAGAAGGTCGTTTCGCCGCGGGCGACCGGCTGCTCCTTGCCTATCCCCCGGGGCTCGAAATGATCTGCGCATTCTTTGGCTGCGTGCGCGCCGGATTGATCCCTGTGCCGGTCTATCCTCCCAGTTCCCATGGCTTCCAGAGTGCGCTCTACAAGATGGTACACATCGCAAGGGATTGCCAGGCGGCTGGGATCCTAACGAGCAGAGACTACCACGCATCTCTCAAGACAAATCTCGCCAGAAGTGGAGTCTCGGCGTGCGGCGTTGACGTAGACTACATTTCCGGTCTTCCGTGGATCGCCACGGAAGACTTCGTGGATGCGATTTCGGACCGACCGGCTGTCGATCCTTCCAACATTTTGTTTCTCCAGTACACGTCGGGTTCGACGATGGAGCCCAAGGGCGTGATTGTGACGCACGAAAACATTCTGAATACGTGCCCGCTCGTTATCGACCATCCCGCGCCGGTCGTCGTTTCCTGGCTTCCGCAGTATCACGATATGGGACTCATCGGGTGCTACCTATATCCAGCACTGAAAGGTGGCACGACATACGGGTTCGCTCCGATGGACTTCATTCAGCGGCCGATCCTGTGGTTCGATGCGATGACCACCTACCACGCCACCGCGACGGCCGCCCCTAACTTCGCCTACGACTATTGCCTGCGCGCCGGGAGGCTTTCCAAGGAGAGTCTCGAGGCTTGTGATCTCAGTTCGCTTCGCGTTTTGATGTGCGCCGCGGAACCCGTAAAGCCGGATACCTACACCCGGTTTCTAGAATCGTTTCAGTCCTGTGGACTCAAGTCCGAGAGTTTCTATGTCGCCTACGGGTTGGCGGAGAATACTCTGGCGGTCTCACTGGGCGGCCGCAACATCGTTTCCGTCAACAAACGTGCCCTCGCCCTGGGGATGGCCCGCATGGCGACAGAGGTCTCTGAAATCGGCGGAGCCACGCAAATTATCAGTTGTGGAACGCCGCTTCCGGGCCTCGACGTTAAGATCGTGGATCCGGAAGGGCATTTCGCGCTCAAGTCAGAGCACACCGGGGAAATTTGGGTCGCCGGAAGCGGTAAGTGCCGAGGTTACTGGAATAATCCCGAATTGACGCTGAAGCAGTTTCGTGCGCGGCTGGTGGACGATACGCCCTATGACGACGGCTACCTTCGGACCGGCGACATAGGATTCTTCCACGACGGCGAACTCTACGTCTGCGGCCGCATCAAGGACATGATTATTCTCCGCGGGCAAAACTATTACCCGCACGACATCGAGAACGTCGTCGAGAAATCATCCGGTCTGATCCGGCACAACTGCGTCGCCGCGTTCCAGATACAGGAAGACAGCGAACCTGCGCTGGCAATCGTCGCGGAGGTCAAAAATACCAGGGCCCTTCCCGACGCTCGAAAGATTGCCGCCGCGGTCCGCAATTATCTCAACGTGGAAGTGGCGGTGATTTCCCTCATCGCGCCTCGTGCCATCCCGAGAACAAGTTCGGGGAAGATTATGCGCCACAAGACCAAGCAGATGTGGCTGCGAGGTCAGTTCACCGTTCTTTCCGACTTTTCGCGGGAGAAGGACGCCGGGATTTCCCCGTCCGACCCCGACATGCATTCCTCTTTCGCCGAATTGAAAGCCAGGTACGGCCTGACAGGTCTCGAATCGTACAGCCTCGTCGAAGCCGGCCTGGATTCCCTGGATCTTGTTGTGTTCATGCACGAGCTAAAGGAACTCCTGAAAGACAAGGGCGCCGGGATGCTGGCGAGGCAGGTTGATATCGGCGTCATTCAGCGTGTCAGCGTAGCCGAGCTGTTTGGACTGGCCGAACAGCTAAAGCGCGCTCCCGAAGAGGCGCTCGTTCACCTGCGTCATTTCCTTGCGGCTTTCCGCGAAGAGCAGTGCGCCGCTGAGAAGCAGATGATGAGCAACGACAGGAAGCTCATCTTCGAGCCTCCGGTGCCTTTACCCATGCCGGAGCTGCCGATGCTCAATCAGGTGCTGCTCACAGGCGGGACCGGCTTCATAGGGCCATTCCTTATGAAAAGCTTGCTGGAACAGACGCGTGCGAAGATTCATGTTCTCGTCAGATCTTCCCACGAAAAGCAGGGTAGGCAGCGACTGCGAGCCGCCATGGAGTCAATAGGGCCCTGCAGTGCGGGTCTGATGGAGATGTTTGAAGCGCGGGTGATCCCTGTCTGCGGGGATCTCGGGCAGCCAAGGCTCGGCCTGACGCAAGACGTGTGGGATTTCCTCGGAAGTGAAATCGACACGGTGTTCCACAATGGCGCCACCGTGAACTACCTGTTCAACTACGACCTGATGCGTGACGCGAACGTGCTGGGAACCAACGAGGTCGTGAGATTGGCGTTCGAGGGAAGGCCCAAAGAGTTCAATTATGTTTCGACTACCTTCGTGTTTGGCTGGGCGGTCAAATCAGTCCTGCATGAGACCGACCTGAACGAGAATATGGAGCTGCTCGATTTTGGGTACAGCCAATCGAAATGGGTAGCGGAACAGGTGGTTGTCGACGCACGCAACCGGGGACTTTCCGCGCGGATTTTCCGGCCTGCTCTCGTTAGCCCTTCGGTCACGGGCGGAGGCAACAACTTCGACATCGCCGTTCGCTTAGTTGCCTTCATGGTGAATCACGGCATTGGTGTTGATACTCTCAACCAGGTTAGCTTTGTTCCGGCGGACATCGTGGCGAACAACATCGTTGCAATCTCTACCACTTCCGGTACCGCGAACAAGACTTACCACGTCACGCGGGACGATTATTCCAACATGATGGACATCACCCGGCTTATTACCAAAGCGACGGGCCGGCAATTCGAAATATTCAGGCTTCCCGACTTCGTTCCCGAGCTGATCCGGAGATGCCGCAAGGAAGATCTTCTCTTTCCGCTGCTGGATTTTTTGGTGGGCTCTGTGGCCAACATCTCCGCGATGGAGTTCAAACGCTATGACAGCTCCTCCTATCAAATGGCCCGCGACGCCTCGCGGTGGGGCAAAGCAGATCCGTCTCTGGAAGATACGGTCAACGGCATTCTGAAATTCATGTACCGCAAGGGAATCATTTCGGTTGCGGCTCGTGAGACGAACGCGTTGTCACCGAGCGATCGGCTTTTGGACTGCACAGATGCAATATCCGCTACTGCTTCTTAAACAAGAGCTCCTCGGTTACCCGCTGGCCCGTCTCCAACGTGCCTGTGGTGGATAGTGTCATCTGCTTCCCATCCGCGGAAACCACCCACTTATCCTTTTGCGTGACTTGATCATCCCGCCGGTAGCTTGCATCCACCGTATGAGCATCGACGAGTTCAAGCGTCACGGTATCGTTGCGCGAGTTCTTTAGATCGTATTGCTTACCGTCAAAACGGGCGGTATAGCTGAAGTCACCCAGAAAACGGATGCCGCCTCTTCCGTCCGCCTCAATTTTGAGCACCAACCCTTGCCGCAAACGGGTCTTGCTGAGATCTTGCGTCCATTCGCCCGCGAAGAGGTCGTTGGCGACCTTCGCTCCGCCGCTTCGCGTCCACACGGTGATCTGATCGGCGTGGCCGGCGGTCGCAGTCGTGGTCGTTAGCTCGTTCCCATCATTCGAAATTTTTTCGCGAACCGTCGCCACAGCAGTTCCGTCCTTTTTCTCCTTGACCTCCGCCTGCCTCTTATCGATCCTCCTCAGCTCGATTTGATTGAATGCTAGATTGCCTGGTGCGGACGAATTGTGTCCGTTCCAATTTGCTGTGAAATCGAGATGGGTTTCGCCCGACATCACGACATGCACGCCGCCATGCAGAGGTATTATGGAGAGCCGGTTCGGAGGATCGAGACTAGACTGCGCAGAGACGAGGACCCACGAGCCAATGCGCGGGTCTGGCGCTCCCGGTTGCATGGCGGCAAGCAGTCCGAGCAAAAGTAACGTACGAATTGATCCTCCTAGTTCGATGGGGCAAAGTTTAGCAGATTCGGATAGGTCCGTATCTGAGTCGTGCGCAAGCCGAGACTCGCCAAGCGGAATGCAAACGTACGAACCGATTCCGGACGGAGCACCTCTTTCGCCCCTGTGGTTCTTAGGTGCCACCGGACAGCTTTGGTGACGACGAACCTTTTTTTGATATGACATCATGATAGTTATGCATGTGCGCCGTTTTTGGGTGTCCGGGATCGTCCTCGCAGCAGCCATCGCACTTCTTCCATTCTCTTTTCACGCGGAGCGCCGCCTGGAGACCGCTACCCGCGTTGAAGGGAGCCAAGCTGAAACCGTCCGGGAGGAGCTGGCCACTCGTTTTCGGTCGCCATTTGTCGACCGCGTTGTCCTGGTGATCGAGGGTGTCCCGCCTGCGGATTCCGAGGAAGGCGGGCAAGCATTAGAAACCATCGTAGCTGGACTGAGAGAACAACCCGGCCTTTCAGGAGTGGTGTCCTATCTCGAGTTGCGCGATCCGATTTTTCTGGGCCGGGGAGGTGGGACTTTTGTACTCGTGGGACTGACGTCGACCGGCGGTCCAGTCGAGTCGCTTGTTCCGGAGCTTCACGAGCTGGCGAGCTCGCTTCAAAATCAACTGCGGGGCCGTTATCCCGCGGTGAAGCTCGAACTCACGGGCGAGATTCCACTGAATTTCGATATTCGGAAAGCGAGCGCCGCCGACGTGCATCGCGGCGAAAGCCTGGTGATCCCCGCGACCCTCGCGCTTCTGCTTTTGGCTTTTGGAAGCCTGATCGCCGCCCTGATTCCATTGGCGGTTGGCCAGCTTGCCATCGCGACCACACTGGCGATTACGGGATTCCTGGCCCAGCGCTGGCACTTGTCCATTCTGGTTCAGAATTTGGCCACCATGCTTGGCCTGGGCCTCGGAATCGACTACGCGCTCCTCATGATCAGCCGTTTCCGGGAAGCGATTGCCGCCGGGCACGACGGACCCACGGCCGGGGTGATCGCGGCACGCCAGGCAGGTCGCACCCTCTTGATTTCAGCCTCCACGGTAGCCATCGGATTTCTAGCCCTCTTGACGGTTCCGATCAGCGAAATCCGTTCCATCGGCGTCGCGGGATTCCTGGTGACAGGAATGAGTGTGTTGCTTACAAATACCCTCGTTCCGGCGGCGCTGGTGTTGCTCGGTCCGCGGATTGACCTTGGCCGATTGCCCTTCACTCCAAAGCTGGATGCTCATCGGGCCGCACGTGCGGGAAATCGCTGGCGGCAATGGGGAAAGATGATTGTCGCGCGTCCCTGGCTTGCCCTCCTTGTGGCAGGTACTCCTTTGCTTCTGCTCGCCTGGCAGGTCAGACGACTGGATACCAGTCTCCCCCGAGGGGATTGGCTTCCGCAGGCGGCGGAATCAGTCCATGCGCTCCACACCCTCGAACGGATGAATCGGGGTGGCGTCGTTGAATCGTTGCGCGTCATTGTCGAACTTCCAACGGATTCCATCGCGCAAACCGACGCGGGGTGGAATGCGCTCGATGGTCTCGCCAAGCGCCTCGCGAGCGATCCTCGCTGTGACCGCGTGATTTCTATCACGACGATTGCGCAGAGCAACCGGTCTTCCCTCCCGGACCTCTCGCGCGAGACACGTCGAACGTTCCTGAGTAGTGACGGGCGAGCGGCGCTGCTCGAAGTGTTACCCGCGAGTTCGGTCTCCCTGCGCGACCAGGTCAACTGGGTGCGCAAGCTCCGCGAAACTGGTGCGCCAGCTCTCACCGGAGTGCCTGGCGCAACCCTTCTCGTTGGCGGTATTCCGGCACTTAACGCCGATTACGAAACAATTATCAGAGACCGCTTTCCGTTCGTAATGGCGCTGGTCGTCGGAGGGACGCTCCTGGCCCTGCTCTGCGGGTTCCGATCGATCTTCGCCGCCGTAAAGGCCATCGCACTCAATCTGTTCTCGGTCGCGGCGTCCTTCGGAGCATTGGTTTTCGTTATCCAAGATGGACACGGAAGCAGCTTCCTCGGAGTTCCTGGGGGAACCGGTAGCGTGTTTCCCCTTGTTCCGATCGTCGCCTTTGCCATCGTCTTTGGACTCAGCATGGATTACGAAGTATTTCTGGTCGCACGCGTTCTCGAAGCTAGGAGGAGCGGGCTGAGTGAAATGGACGCGATCCCGGAGGGTCTGGCTAGAACCGCAGGCCTGATTACGAGCGCCGCCGCGATCATGATCGTGGTATTTGCGGCTTTCACCTTCGGAGATTTCCTGGTGGTTAAGATGATCGGATTTACGCTGGCGATTGCCGTGTTGATTGACGCGACGCTCGTTCGTATTGTGATCGGTCCAGCGCTTCTTCGCATTGCAGGCGATTGGAACTGGTGGCCTGGTGGGCTCGCCAAAGCGCGCAGTGCGCCAGTGAAAGCGAGTCGCGAATAAGGTCTATGGCGGAGAGGGGGATTCGAACCCCCGTTAGGGTGTTTATTCCCTAAAACGGTTTAGCAAATTCCCGGTTCCACACGCTGTCGTTCGGAATCAATCGGTTACGTTCGGATGAGTTGCCTCATTGTTGGGCAAAAGAGCCACTGTTCGGGACCATTTGTGCAACCAAAAGGATGAGATCGAGACGCGTTCGAACACTATGAGTTGCACGGGTCTCCTTGCAATTACTTCTACACCCCCAGCACCGATAGTGGGCGCCGGGGGCGCGAGCTGCGGCGTCACCCTGGCGCTTCTTCTCGCAGAGAAGCATCCACGAGACATCAAGACGCTTGTCCTGCTCTCCGGCTTCGCGGACTTACGCAGCAAGGACTTTATTGGCGACCCTCCTGATAAACGCGCCGGAGAACCCGGCAAAGGTTGGTGATGTAACAAGACAGGTGAGTAGCTCTGCAAGGCTTAGAGTATTGTTCCGCGTGAACACAATTAGGATGACGGACAAAATAATTCCATCTATTTCATCTTCTTTTGTCCTTCTCGGCGAGTTGGGGACTCGGTCCCTTCACCCGGCATCAGGGATCGGGGGCCAACGGCTTGACCGGAGGATAAGACTTTTGCTTACCAAGGGCAGTCGGAGGGTGTGGCGCGAGGCTTGCCACCATGGAATTCGGTGGCGAGACCTCGGCGCTAGCGGAGACCGCTAGTCAAAGCGCGTAGAGGTGCGAGGCGGCAGGAAAAGGGATGGTTACGGTCGCCGCGGTGTGGCTGGGCGAGCAATGAGTTTCGGCAGCCGAGTGGGGACAAGCTGTGCCTCCACAAGACTGAAACGTTCAGGCCACAAACTGCACTATTGAATGATTGTGAGCGGACGCCCGGAGCAGGGTGCGCCGAACGGGAGCTTCCCTGGCTCGCGCTTCATCTCTGGCAAAAGCCATCACAATCGAGGAGGATTCGCTGTGGAAAACCTTAGCTTATTTTCGCGACGCGATTTTCTCAAGGACGTAGGCCTTGTAAGCCTGACAGGTGCGGCGTTTTGGGCGGGCGGCTGTGAATCGTGCCAGCAACAGATTCAGAATCGGCCCACGCGCAAGAATATCCAGGAACTTTGGAACGCCAATCACTCGGATCCGGTGATCACAACCTACAAGAATGCGGTGGCCGCGATGAAGGCCCTGCCTTCGAGCGACCCGCGAAGCTGGGAGGGCCAGGCGCAGATCCACTTGAACAAATGCGTCCATCGAAACTGGCTGTGGCTGCCATGGCATCGCGTCTATCTGGTTTATCTGGAGCGCATTTGCCGCAAGCTGACTGGCGATGACAAGTTTGCGCTTCCGTACTGGAACTGGAATACGCACCCCGCTGTCCCAGATCCGTTTTGGGACACATCGAGCTCGCTTTACGATTCGAACCGAGCGATTACCCAGACGGACCAAGCTGACTCCTCCTATATCGGCACCACGGTACTGCAGAACATTCTGAGCGAGACGAACTTCAATCTCTTCGCCAGCGGCCCACCGCCCACTTCTAACCTGCACGATGGCCCGTTTACGGCCATGAGCGGGCTCGAAGCCACGCCGCACAACAGCATTCATGGATTTGTCGGCGGGGATATGGGGTCGTTTCTATCGCCGCGCGATCCGGTGTTCTACATGCATCACAACATGTGCGACTGCATGTGGGCGCACTGGAACATTGATTTGAACAACGCGAACACGAACGATCCAGCTTGGACTAACTTCTCGATCACGGATTTCGTGGACGAAGACGGAAACCCAGTAAGTGTTGCGGCCGCTGTTACCGTGCTTTACCCGCTGCTGACGTACCAGTTCGAGCCGTGCACGCTGGCGGAGACACAGGGTGTCCACGGACGGCTAACGGGCAAGCAGCTTGAAGCGTTTTTACGTGCCGGCGCGCCATCGAAACTGGAATTCGGCCAGCGGTGGGAGATACGGCAGGCGATGACCGTGGAGGTTGGCAAGGCATCGACCTTAGCGATCGGCCTAGAGCCAGCAGCCCTTACAAGCGCTGTCCGAGAAGGTCCGCACACACGAATCGTTCTCACCGTGAGCGATGTGCAGGTGCCTCCGAAGCGCGACTTTTACGTCCGGGTTTTTCTCAACAAGCCTGACGTAACGGCGGAGACCTCGATTGACGATCCGCACTTTGCAGGCAGCTTCGCATTCTTCTTCGACGAACATGGAATGAAAGGTGATGCAATGCCGGGCGAGTCGCCCGCCTCGGCGCTGACGGGGTTACTGGTGGACGTGAAACCAACGCTTCAGAAGCTGAGCCAGGCGGGGTCGCTCTCATCGCAGCTCCAGGTGAGTTTCATACCGGTGCCGTACGCTCGAAGACAAGCGGCTGGTGAGCAGCTAAAGATCGGGCGGCTGGAGCTGGCCGTGGCGACCTTCTAAAGCTGGGCGAACCCGCAACCTCTAGGAGGCATCGTACCCATCAGGAACCTGACATGGGTCGTCTGAGCATGGTGGTCGCGCAAACGCTAACGGCGGGAGCCTTGCTTGTTGTGGTCCTGAGTGCCGTTGCACAGCAAGCTAAACCCACCGGAACCCAGGCGCGGGCCGAGTCAATCGAGCTGACCAAAAACCAAACGACGGGTTCGTTCGCGGTTTCGCCGGACGTTCTCGCGAGCGCGCCGCCGGTACTGGGGCTGAGCTTTCCTCGTGTCGTAAACCCAGCGAACACTCCGTTTTCGATCTTCGTCTATTTCTCCTACCGAACGGAAGAGGCCACGGGCACGTCGACCGAAAAGGCGCTAGTGGGCAACGCAAGCCTGTATCCTGCGGACCGCCCGGGCGGCTTCCGGCTCCGGACCTCCGTCGCGTTCGCGAAACTCAAAGCAGCGAAAGCAACTGATATACGGTTGGTCGTCGAAATGAAGCGGATACACCCGGCGCAGCCGTGGACGCAAGTCGAGGTGACCGTCGCGCCTCCGCAGTGGCGGGGCGAGCGATAAAGGCGGCCTCTGTCTCGGAGAGGGCTAGGTCAGGCGGCACGCGTCGTGAGAACAGATTCGCCCTTTGCAGTTTGCTTGATCCTGAACCAGCAGAACGCTCCGACGACCGAGAGAATCGCGCCTCCCCATTGTTCCGGTGCAAAGCCGAGATAGCGCTGTGGTGGCTCGCTCAGTTGGCCCAAGATGAGCCGCAAAATACCGTAGGAAACGGCGAGCGCGGAAAAAACGACTCCTGGTACTAGACGCCGGTGGCGCAGGTCCAGCCAAATCAGGAAGGTGAGAAAAGCCGCCAGAAAAACCATCTCGAACAACGCGAGGTCGTAGTAGGAACCGCCAAAACACCCTACGGAAAACCGGGAAGAAGTGGGCAGGCCGATACGGTCGTGAGCCAGAAAACAACCGAGACGAGCGATCAACGCTCCCCACAAGGCCGCGAACGAGACGGCGTCGAACCAGCGCCACCGAGACTCGCGATGCCAAAATGTGAATAAAGAGAGTCCCAATAGACAGGCGAGAATTCCTCCGAGCGAACTGATTCCTTGGAGTTCAAAGAGTGAGCTTCGATCATCAAGAATGGAATAGGTCAGATGGCTTGCAAGAAGCCCGATCGACACAAAAACAAGGACAACGCCAATGGCCGCTCTTTTGCTGAGAGAAAGAGCTTGGGCCTGGCTTACGAAGATCACGGAACTAACGACCGTACCCAGAACGAGCAAGATTCCGTGAGCATATAAAGTGAATGGACCGAAGTGCAGGGCAAGTTGGGTCCAACAGGGTATCAACGGTCTTTCCCCGATCTTTCCACCGTTCGTGTACTCAGCGCAGGCGTATTCGGGTGGATGCAGCCGCAATTGGTTCGCAAAGGCACCAAAGAGATCCAGGCTGGGCCGGGCAGATTATAGCTTTAGTGCCGCGGGCTCGCGCACGATAATCGTGCGGATCCGGCGCGGCTCATTCCGCTCGAACGTTCGGCATCTCGCAGTGTCCGGCTCCGTTGAATCGCCTGCACCGCCGTAACGAGCTGTGGGTTTTCCCGTGCAGACTTCACCGGCATATCTTCGGAGAATGGGATTTTCTGCGCGTTCCCTCCGCCAAGCCTCCATCGCAAATGGATTCGAGTGTCTCAACAGATAATCTTCGTCTATCTCGCCAGGTGTAGTCGGGCACTCTGCATTTTCAGGCGGCGCTTCGAAATTCTGGATACTCAGATTTCGAAGATCACAATTCTCGCCGCTGTTTTGCCGGAAAAATCCGTCTGGCGCTGCGGTATTCGGGATTGCGGATCGTGGACGCGGTAGGGTGCCAGATTGAATGGGTTAAGAACGGGCGCGTGCGACTGATCACCCGGAAAACAAACATGCACATCGATGTCGGGCTTCCTCCCCACTTGATCAGCGAACTGACGACAGCGCCGGCCAAAAGCGATCTCTATTGGTTCTGGAGCGGGCACGGCGATATTCAAACGGCGGTGAAAAGACTGGCAGGGTCGATTGAAAAAGATCTTCGACGACGCAGGCATTGTCGGCGGACATCCACACCGTTTTCGCGATACGTTTGCAGTATCGATGCTGGAGCGTGGTGAATCGCTGCAGGCCGTTGCCGAGGCACTGGGCAACACCCTGGCCGTCACACAGCGGCACTACAATCCTTGGAGCAAAATTCGGCAGACGCGGCTCGACGAAGCGGTCAGCGGGGGAGCCCGCGATCGCCGTCGCGGCAGGGGCGGGCCCAGCGATAAAATGAGGGATTACGGCCAAGCCGCTTGCCCAGGGCGAGCCAAAAGTTCGTCAGTCCATCTTGCATCTTGTGCTCTTGGGGTAGCGTTCGTAAAAGAAGGTCGGATACAAGCCGGAACCCTTCAATGATTCTCGCCAATCCTGCCACGCAGAAGGTAAGTAGTCACAAGACAGGTCGCACCCCCAACCCGGTTTCGTTAGGCACCTAAATGAAAAATCAAATGCGTGTTTCCGCTGAACGTCGGAAGCCTGTGAATCCAGCTGGACTCTCAAATACGGTTTACCAACAGGAGTCGGAAAATAATAGTGTGGAGACGCGGTTTGGAAATCTCTTGGATTTGCAATGTTTTCGACAACCTCCCCAGCTGACGCTCCAAACGTGGGAAATATATTCATTGCACGGAAGAGGGACGCACCAATTTGACTTACCCGTCCCTGTTCTACGCTGACAGATACAGTGAACCACGCCGGGGGTTCGAGCTTCAGTCCGGACAGCCAGCGATTTTCTATCGTAAACGCTGTTGAGAATCCGCGCTCATCGCGATGTTGACCAAATTCGTAGCGTTTATGGCGTTGAACTATCCGCTGAACGTCGGCCTCATCTGAGACCCCGACCCGCAGTGACGTGAGGTCTTTTAGCAAAGATTCGGCTTGCGCTTGGACAACTAGGCCATAAACCGTCAACACGAGTGTTCCGACGCCAATTAATGCGGTGGCGCATGCCACGAGCCTCTTTAGCGTTCGCAAAGCTCTAGCCTCTGACCGGGCATGTTAGTTTCGATGATACGAATTGGCGATTCTCACACTGATTAGACACCGGTCGGCGCATCATCAGACAACATTGATGGGAGATTTTCTTCAAGCGATTGAGAGCGAGCAAGCTTGATACGCGCTTGATACGCGAAACTGCACGAAATTTCGTAAGGGATTGAAAACGCGCAGGATAAAAATGGCGGAGAGGGTGGGATTCGAACCCACGGTAGGGATTAACCTACACACGCTTTCCAAGCGTGCGCCTTAAACCGCTCGGCCACCTCTCCGCAGTCACAAGTGGGCGGAAACAGCCTTACCAATCTAGCAGAAAGCATGCGCTCAAGCATATGGGGGCCATCCTTTCCCCTCGTCAATCGTCGCAGCCAGAACCGCATTCACCAACGCTCTCAGGCGTCCGCGGATTGCGCGCGCGCTAATAGTTCCCTGCTCAACGCGGCAAATTCCACAACCAGGGCTTTAGCGTTTTGCCCAGCCAGCGTCGCAGAGTCGATTTCCGTTCGCAATACGATGGCAGTCGCGATGTCCGCGCTGCACGCCAAGCACAATTTTTCCGGCCGTCCGGGAAGCTCGAAAAATTCCTCCGCGCGGCCGCACATCTCGCACGCTCTCGCCGCTCGCTGTGCAACGCCCTGTAAGTCTCCGCCCATCGCAATCTCCTTGAGTCTGGCTGGCCTGCAACTTCTCACGTAGCAAGGGTAGGTAAGCGCCGGTAAAGAAGTCCCGACAGATTTGCAAGGAAATCGTAAGGTGCGGCGTGGTCGTTTTCTGATGCACTGGCCGCAAGTTTTCCTAACAATTTTCTCATCTTCCCCATTCTCGTCCCTGGGCGAGGGCTGCCCTGGCACATCGTATCCCCCTGAGTCATTGAGGTAGTAATCCAAAAAGACTGGTGGAAGCAAGCAAAGTTCAAGCGGCGAACGAGGAGCGAGGCGTTCGATGATTTGCCAGGGGCTTTGATTTTCTTTGTGGGAGTTGGGGCGAGCCAAGTTGAAGTACAGCTGGTAGGTGTGCACTTTGGCCAGGAACTCGCCACGGCTGGAGAAGTCTTCCAGATCGAAGAACTCGTCTTCTTCGAGGCGATGTACGGTTTCGACGTCGCTCTGGTAGGTGTGCGCGGCGGGCGGGATGCGCACATGTTGGCTGTCGCCGAGGGCTTTGGGGAAATCGCCTTTGAACTCGCCGCCGTTGTCGGTCTGCCAGACCAGATCGCGCAGCGAGACGCCGTAGCGGTGCAAGTGCCGCTGAATGCGGGAAGCAAACACGGCACTGGCCGAAGCGCTACGCGATTGTGCGAAAGCCCAGAACAGCAGACCACTGCGGATTTCCCGCGCGGTGTACTGCACCACCGGCAGATGCAGGCGCTGGGCTTGCTGCCAGTAACGCGGAATGTCGTCTAAATCCTTGGTATCGGCGCTGATCTGCCGGAACAGGGCCCACTGGGCCTTGATGTGCGCGAGGTCTTGCTTGCGCTGGTATTTGCGGCGGCGTTTTTCCAGCAGACCGTGTTCGCGCCAGATGCGATCGAGCGCGTTGTGACCGATGCCCAGATCGAATTCGCGGATCAGGCGGCGGGAGCCGAAGGTGGGCAGAGTTTTGCGCAGCTCCAGCACCTGGGCTTCGACGTTGGGAGGGGTCTTGTGAGCCTGACGGTGCCGTGCCCGGGACTGCTCGCGGAGGCCAGAAGGGCCGTGCTGCTGGAAGCGGCGGAGCCATTTGCGGACCGTGGGCACGGTGGTAGTGAACAGCCTTGCGGTGGGCTTGATGCCGATCCGTTTGGCGCTCTCTACCAAGCGCAGGCGATGGTTATAAGCGTCTTTCATCTCACGCACTAGATCGAAATACCGAGCGGCGACCATAGGTCGCGCATTTTAGCGGCGCCGGTTGTGGAAAAGACGCTAGGTGGAAAAGTACAACCCACTTTTCCACCTAGCTTGGGAATCCCGCCAACCCCGCGGGATTCCCACTTTCCCACAACCACAACAGCAACAATCATCTCCCCCTCGCATGCAGCAATGCCCCCAGCTCCTGCCGTCGCTTCGAACTCACACACTTCAGCGGCCGCACGGGAATACGATGTGACGGGGCTCTTCCATTCTCGTCCCTGGGCGTGCGAACCGAATGTTCCTCTGCTAAACTTATCTGGCCTCAAGCGGTTCCGGGATCGTCTAATCGGTAGGACATCAGCCTTTGAAGCTGAGTATCGTGGTTCGAGTCCACGTCCCGGAACCAATTCTTTGCCTACCCGTGAAGTTTCTTCTGTTTACCGCTGGCATTTCGTTCGCAAGCTGCGCTCCTTGGGGTTGCGACTTGGAATGCGGCTTGCCGCCACCCGCGCTTCGCGCGTGTTGCTGAACGGTATATGATGCCTGCGCCTGCATCCTTACGAGTAATCAATGACCGAAATTTCCACTTCGCGAGATGCCGCCAGCATTCGAGTCTCTGGCCTCGCATTGATTTTCGCGGGCCTAACGGTGTTTTTTGCCGGTGCGGCGCTGCAGATTTTTACTGCCGCGCACACGTGGCCGTCCCTGGTGCGCGACGCCGGATTGCTGCTGCTAGCCATTGCGGGCATTCGCCAGCGCTCGCTGACGTTGTGGATTTTTGTCGCCATGCTGCTGGGGTTGGAGATTGGGCTGGACCGGCCGCACTTTGCGGAACATTTGCGGGTGTTCAGCGATATTTTTCTGCGGTTGATTAAAGTCATCGTTGCGCCGCTGATTCTGGCGACCTTGATTACGGGTATCGCGAGTCATGGTGATTTGCGCGGCGTTGGTCGAATCGGGTGGAAGAGTCTGGTTTATTTTGAAGTGGTCACTACGATTGCGCTTTTCCTCGGAGTAGCGGCGATCAATATCAGTCGTGCCGGAGAAGGACTCGCGTTAAATCCGCAGGCCATGACGGCGCCCGCCGCATCGCTGCCCAATTCCGCAACAACGCCATCGCAGACGCCGTCAGCTACACCTGCACAAACACTGCCAACCGCCGTGCACTGGGACGATTTTTTGCTGCACGTCTTCCCCGAAAATATCGTGAAGTCCGCGGCGGAAAATCAGATTTTACAGGTGGCGGTGTTTGCGGTGCTGTTCGGCATTGCGCTGACGCGCGTGCCCACAGGCCGGCGTGAGCCGATCTTGCGTTTCGCGGAATCGCTGGCGCAAGTGATGTTCAAGTTCACGAACCTGGTGATGTACTACGCGCCGGTCGGCGTTGGCGCGGCCATGGCGTACACCGTCGGTCATATGGGCCTGAGCGTGTTATTGCCGCTGGCAAAACTTTTGCTCACCGCGTATGCCGCGCTGGCGGCTTTTCTTTTGATCGTGCTATTGCCGATCGCTTTGCTTGCGCGATTGCCGCTCGCACGATTTCTCCGCGCCATCGCCGAGCCGGCAACCATCGCCTTCGCGACCAGCACTTCGGAAGCGGCGCTGCCGCGCGCCATGGAAAACATGGAAGAGTTCGGTGTGCCGCGGCAAATCGTGGCGTTCGTGATTCCCGCCGGTTACAGTTTCAATCTGGATGGCTCGACGTTATATCTAGCCCTCGGTTCGGTTTTCGTGGCGCAAGCGGCGGGGATTCCCATGTCGTGGACGGAACAACTGTTCATGGTGTTTACGCTGATGCTGACCAGCAAAGGCATCGCGGGTGTGCCTCGCGCGGTGCCCATGGTATTGCTGGCAACCGCCGCCACGTTTCGTTTGCCCACCGAACCGATTTTCATCATCCTGGGGATTGATGCCCTGATTGATATGGTGCGCACGTCGGTGAACGTGATCGGCAACTGCCTGGCTTGCGCGGTGGTGGCGCGTTGGGAAGGAGAACTGGCAAGCGCCGTAGACACGTAACGTGAGTCCGTGTTGGGATTAGCGCGAAGGCGCCACCGAACTTGCCTTCAAGATAAGTTCGAGCGGGCGCAAATCGCCATCGATCGCGCCGGTCTTCAGATGCCCAATATCGAGGCCCAGAAGTTTCGCCACCAGCGGATAGATATCAACATTTTCAAACGTTGGCACGCTGACGCCCGCGCGGATGTCTGGACCGGCGGCGAAAAAACTGGCTTTCATCTCCGGCACGCGCGCGGGATCGTAGCCGTGCATGCCTACCGGCAGGTGCTCGGGGCTGGAAGAAGAGGAAGGCGGGGGCGCGGAAAACCGCACCATGTACGGGCCGTTGGTCACCACGATGGGATCACCGGCGCGCGCATTGCTGTCATCGTGCAACGCCGCGGGCATTTGCGCGCGGCGGTAAACGTCGAACTTGTCGCTCTTGCCGTGCAGTCCTTCGTAAGCATGTTCCGCATCCGCCTCGGACTTCGCATACAGCTCGGAGCCAACAATTTTCTCGAAGGCCCCGGCGTCGGGAAAATATTGATCGAGGGTAATCCAATCGCCCTGTGTTTTGGCCATGCCGTGGTCAGAAACCACGATGACGTCGACCGGCAACGATAACTTCTTGACTCCTTCCTCGAGCGCTCCGATTTCTTTATCGACCACTTGCACGGACGCGGCGACCTCCGGGCTGTCCGGACCATGTTCGTGGCCCTGATGATCGACTTCCGAAAAATAGAGGGTTATCAAATGTGGGCGGCGTTCTTCCGGCAGGCGCAACCAATTGAGCACCTGTTCGACGCGCTTATCGTTGGGCAATTTATCGTCATATTTCAAATAGTAAGAAGGGCGCGCGCCTTGAATCTCCGCTTCCGAACCGGGCCAGAAGAAACAGGCGGCGCGCATGCCTTGTTGTTCGGCCAGCACCCAAAGCGGAGTGCCGCCGTACCACGTGCCATCCGTAACGGTTGCGGGATCGCCAAGGCGATAAGTCTGTTTGCGCTGCGCATCGTAAAAACTGTTGGCCACAATTCCGTGGTGTTCGGGATACAGCCCGGTGGCCAGCGTGTAGTGATTGGCGAAAGTCAGGCTGGGGTACGCGGGAATCATGCCATCCGGCGCGGTTGCGCCCACTGCAGCCAGGGCTAGCAGGTTTTTGGCGTTGTATTTTTTTGCGTAGTCGTAGCGGAAACCGTCGAGCGAGACAAGAATTACGTAGTGCTGTTTCAGCGTGGCGGCGGAATTGGCGCCATGGTCGGTCGCGATTACCGGAGTCACGTCCTGCGGCAACGCAGGCGAACAGCACAAACCCGAGAGCAGCAACAATGCCGCCGTCAACGCCTTGCGAATTCCGCGAAAGCTCGCTAGCAACGTGAAGTCGTAAACCATTTACGCTCCTTGGGCAAATAAACCGCGATTCCGAGCGCTGCGCGGCGCACCGGCATCATGAGATTTTGACACGCGACGCATTCTTCTCAGACTCCTGTGCGCTCAGGTGGTCTGCAGATCGTGGACGGCGCGGAACGCCTGGTCGATGGCCTCATTGGTATAGGCGTTGGCACCCGCGTCGGAATTGGCGATGGCGATATTTCCAAAACGCTGCCGGCCAATCACCCAGGGTTTCTGCTCTTCGCGCCAGTCCGGATCGAAAAGCGAATTCGGCGTATAGGCGTAGCCGTGGGCCCAGCGATTCACGGTGATGCCCTGAATGTCTTGCGCGGGATCGAATCCGGTGCGGTCCAGCATGCGGGCAAGTTGCTCGCGAATGTTGCGCTCGAATGTGGCAAAAGAAGTGTCCATCAATTCGCGGCGGCCGGCGCGATACTGTTCGCGCATGGGCAATCCGGGCTTACAGGGGGTGCGCAGCATAAAAAGCACGGCGGGCTCTTCAGGCTGACTGGGAAATTTGTACGCGCCGAGGCTCACGGGAAAATCCAGCGTGGTGTAGGTATGATATCCGCCGGGCGCCACGATTTGACGTACACCGAGTGTTGCGAAAGGCTGCCAATTGCGCAGGGCTACGTGGGTATACACGAGCGGAGTTTTCACGAGATACGACAGCGCGTCCTTTTGTGGCGCGGGCAGGTCCGGACAAATATAAGGAATCATCGCGTTGTAGCAGGCGAGCACGCAACGCGCGCCGCGCACGCGCTGCAATCTGCCGCCGCGGTCATAGACCACGTCCACCGGTCCGGCGGCGCCGCGCGTTGGCACGTGCGCAACGTGTACCACCGTGCTGTTCAGGCGCACGCGCAGCGTGGCGCCGCTCACATCCAGCTTGCTGTAGTCCGCGCGGGCCGTGACCACATCTTCCATGGTGTGGCCCGGGACGGCCTCGGGAACGAGCGCGCGCATCAACAAACGCGCCACCGATGCGTTGCCATCTGGAAAATGGAAGATGTAGGGCTCTTCTTTCTCGCGCTCCCCGAGACCCAAGCCGTCAAATCCCGCGTAGGTGAAGGATTCGTAGTCGTCCGGGTTTTCATAACAGGCCATGGCGGAAACCGCTTCGATGCCCACGCCAAATAGATCGTGAGGCATGGTCTGAAAAAATTTCAGCGCTTCCGGGGTCATGCGGCAGTACTTCGTCAAATATTCCGCGTAGCTGATCTTTGAAAGCTTGGCGATTTTCTGTTCGCGGCTGAGCCCTGCGAGGTAGTCGACTTTCTCTGTATACACACGGGCGATGTTTTTGCGCGCTTCCGGGGAAAGCGGTGCTTGTGCGAGAAATTCCGGCCAAGGTGTGGTGTTCATGCCCGTCATCATTTTGTTGACGCCGAAGGTCTCACGGTCAAAGAAGCACCCGGTGCCCAGATGATCGTAAAGATTTCTGTCGTACGCTTTGTAAAACTTTTGCACGTCGATTCCGATGTCTTTGAGTAAACCTGCGGCCACCGGGCTATAGCTTCCCGGACTCTCAATCGATTGCGTTCCGCCATAGCTGAGTACCACGCGGCCGCCCGCGCTGAATTCATTGCGCTTCGCATGCCCGCCAAAGTCGTCGTGGTTGTCGAGAATCAAAATGCGAGCTTGCGGTCCCGCTTGCTTGCGGAAAAAATAGGCGGCCGCGAGCCCGCTGATTCCTCCGCCCACGATCACCAGGTCGTAAGCCTCGCCGGTTTCCGCTTCCTTGCCTAGATCGCTCCATGGCATTCCATCGCGCAACAGGTGCGCATAGGTGAACGAACCGTCGTGATTTCCGCGTATACCGAGCTTTGCGGGAGGATAGTAATCGAGAGCTTTTTCCGGGGAGAAGTCATCGGCCGCGCTTTCGGCCATTAGCGTCTCGGCACCGAAACCGCCGCCAGCGAGCGCACCGCCGACACCGACCGCGACGCCATTTAGAAAATCGCGCCGTGTGATTTCGCGCTGCATCCCCAACGCACGATCGCGCTTCGTCACGGTTGCTCCAGGAATTCCAAGTGGACCAAATTATAGACGTTCTCGGGACGTGCGGACAGCGGGCAAAGCACAAAGGGCAGCAGAATAGCGAAAGGGAAAGATGAGGAATTTTTTACGGAGAATATGCGGCCGTTCCGGGGGCTGATCCGGAGGACCCCGCCCGTATCCTCGGCGGCGCCGTGTTTCAAGTCCCGCCGGAAACATGGCGCCCGTTCCTTTAGGAAGTTTTTGCGGCTTTCCCGGGCTACATGTTCTCCGGGGTTAGTTGCCGCTGTTGTTGACAGCGGCGAGACCTTGGCTGTCGAGGTTGCCGCCGGTAAGCGTGGGCACGGTAACCGTGCTTTCGAGGCGGGCCAACATGCTCGTCTGGGCGGGCAATTCCACCTCTTTGCCTTTGCGCACCGCGATATAGATGGCGCTACCGGCGATCCCGAACCCGAAGCCGCGCGCCACGTTGCTGAAGATCGCGCCTACCAGCGCTCCGCCGCCGGTGCCGATCATCCCGCCAATCACGTCGCCCTTGTAGTCATGTCTTTCCTGCAAGACTTGTCCTTCATCAATTCGGATGTCCTTGCGGTTTTTCGTATCGCCGTTGCTGCGACGATCCTCGATGGCCAGGATGCTCATCTGGATGGGAATGACGCGGCTATCGATTTCCATGCTGCGAAAGGTCAGGTTCATGTACGCCTGACCGCGGAAAAGAGAAAAGTGGCGGGCATGCGCCACGGTGCCGATGGTGCCGTTGATCCGCGTTCCCATGGGGATCAGCAGGCGATTCCCAATGAACACCGGCTCTGAAACGATGGCGACGAACGGATCGCCATCCCGCGAACTGGAGCTGCTGATGTCCGTGACCAGGCTCAAACGAACGCGCGTGCCCTGCGCAACTTGATGAGGCTCGGCATGGGACACCAGCGAAGTGCATAGAAATACGACGGCAACGAGAGACGAGAAGAAAGTTTTTTTCATGAGATCCTCCAGCGCATTCTTGCGGAGCGTTGGCCCCGTGTCGTGCCCCGTGTCGTGGGGGACACCCGGGCGATGCCCTGGTGCGGACCGCTGGCGCGGCGGACCCGGCGCTGCGCTGCGAACTGATTGCGGCGCGACGCGGGCGGACGGCGGAGGAACGCCATCCAACGACGAGTGTACTGGCGTTTGCGCGCGCGGGAATGCGGTGTTTCCGCGAACCGTTTACTTTCAGGGCACAAAACCTCAGTGCGCGCACGTTCCGTGCACGCGCCGGAAAATCAATTTCTTTCGAGAAAGATCGGAGCCTGCTTCGATGGGATGAAGAATTGGCGGGAGCCTGTTGCGAGATAAGTTTCCATAATTGGTTGCCACGAAAAATTTCCACAGCGTTGCAAAATGAGTCGACTGCGCGTGTGCTGCTCTGTGCTTTGCCGCAACCGGCTGTGCTAAACTTTTGTCACGCAGTCGCGTGCTGCGCCGCTGCCGGAGAGTGGAGCTTCGGGCTCTGTGCGACAAGGTCCCGCGAACCCCGCCAGGCCCGGAAGGGAGCAACGGTACCGGGAACGCCTTGTGCGCCGCAGACCACCCGAAGTTCCTCTCGCCGCCAGCGGAAAAGCCCAGCAGTGAAGACCGCGTTCGGCGGTCCGCTTGAAATATCATGAGCTCCCCAACCCTATGAGCAATTATCAAGTCATCGCCCGCAAGTGGCGGCCGCAGTCGTTTCGCGATCTGGTGGGTCAGGAACACGTCACCGAGACGCTGAAGAACGCCATCGAAAAAAATCGCGTGGCGCATGCTTATATATTCTCGGGCGCGCGGGGCGTGGGAAAAACCACCGCGGCGCGCATTCTGGCCAAAGCACTGAACTGCGCGCAGGGGCCGACGGCGGATCCGTGCGGCGTGTGCGATTCCTGTACCGAGATCACCTCGGGAAATTCGCTGGACGTAATTGAAATTGACGCGGCGTCCAATCGCGGCATCGACCAAATTCGCGAACTGCGCGAAATGGTGCGCTATGCGCCGGCAGCGTCGCGCAGCAAGGTGGTGATCCTCGATGAAGCGCACATGCTCACTGGCGAAGCCTCCAACGCATTGCTGAAAACTCTCGAAGAACCTCCGGACCGTGTAATTTTTGTGATGGCCACCACGCAGCCCGAGGATCTGGCGGATACCATTCGCTCGCGCTCGCAACATTTTCATTTCCGCGCGCTGACTTTCGTCGAAATTTCCGGGCGCCTCGAACTCATCGCCAAAGAAGAAAATCTGAAAATTGCACCGGGCGCATTGGCGGTCATCGCGCGCATGGCTGAAGGCAGCTTGCGCGATGCGCTTTCGCTGCTCGAACAAGCGCGCGCGTATTGCGGCGACGATATTCCGGACAAGGAAGTGCGCGAACTGCTGGGCGTGGTTCCGGAAGATGCGCTGGACGAATTGGTGAACGCCATTGCGGAAGGTTCCGCGGACCGCGCGCTCGGGTTGGTGCACCGCTTCCAGAAGGATGGACGGAACTTGCAACATTTCTGCCGCGAAGCGATTCGTCACATCCGCAATCTGCTGATCGCGCGGGTTAGCGGAGCGGATTCTGAATTGATCGCCGCTACGCCCGATCAGCGTCCGGCACTGGCGCGCGCCGCGGCGCTTTTTAGCGAGGAGGATTTGACGCGATTCTTTCAGATTCTTTTGCAGACCGATGACAGTTTGCGGCGCGCGCCGGATCCGCGTGTGCATTTGGAGATGGGCTTGTTGCGGCTAATTAACGCCGGCCGCTTGGCGCCGCTCGAAGAACTGATGACGGAAATGAAAGGCGGAGTTCCTGGCGGCGGGACGGGAACATCGGGCGCGGGCCGCGGAGCCGCCGCCAGCGTTTCCGGCGCACAGAAAAAAGCGGCGGCGGAGACCGCGGTTGCCACACCGCTCATGAACAAAGCTGCGTGGCGTCCCGCACCGCAGAGTGGTGGCGCTGAAAAAGAAAACGACGTGAAGCAATTCACGGAACCCGCCAGGACGCTGCAAATTCCCAGCGCGTCCGCGCCCACGAGCGGAGATGCCGTACTCACGCAAGATGCCATCGCAGAAACTACCGGCGCCGGATTCGTGGCGGGCGAATCGGTAAAAACGGAAATGGCAACCGCCGTGATGTTGGGCACCGCAGGAATTTCTGAACACCAGGTTACCGCGATCAAGGCGGCCATTCAGGCGGAAAAGAAATTTCTCGGCGAACTCGTCGAGCAGAGCAACCGCTGGCAATTGGAAGGCAATGAATTGCGGATTTTTTTCCCCGCGGACAAGCGGGCGTTTGCGGAATTGCTGGAGGGCCGCGATGCGCTGGAGAAAATTCGCGGCGCGGCAAACAAGGTACTCGGCAAGCCGGTGCGCGTGTGTGCTAAAATCGAGAGTATTGCAGCAGCCGCTGCCGCTGGAGCGCCGGGAATTTCGCAAAGCAACGCGAGTTCACCAGGTGCGCGGCAGAATGGTTCGGGCGCATCGGAGTTGCGGGCGCGCTTTGAAACGGACCCGATGGTGCGGTCGATGATGGAACGGTTCGGCGGAAGAATTTCGGAAGTGAAGCCGCGGCAGTCCGGTTCCTAGCCTGGCTTGGGTGGTAGCGTTCGCGGTGCCGAACTCAGGGGCGGCTCCGGGGAGCAGAGAGGTTCAAAGGAAAATGGAAGTCAACGCTCTGCAACAGATGTTGTCGCGGTTACGGCAGGTACAGGAAGACTTGCAGCAACAGGTAAATTCCGTGGCGGTGGAAGCGTCCGCCGGTGGTGGAATGGTTACCGTCAAGATGAACGGCCAAAAACAGGTGGTCGATGTACGCATTGAGCCGGAGGTATTTGCCGGCAAGGATCAGGAGATGCTGCAGGACTTGATTCGCGCCGCGGTGAATGAAGCTTCGCGGCGAGTGGACGATGAGCTAGCAAGCCAGATGAAGAATATCGCCGGCACCATGCCCGGCATTTCCGGATTAAAGATTCCCGGACTATTTTAATTCTGCCGTAACGATTCCCATCCTTGGCACTTCGCGCAGCCTGGTGCGAAGCTTCTGTTAGATTACTAAATAGTATTTCGATCGTTGGCGGCTCTTCGCTGGGCCGGACCCGCCCGCCCCAGAAAAGCCGCGCCGTAGCTTGCAGTTTGTGTGGCGCAGATGTCTAATACCCACAGGAGGAAGTAATGGACATTTTGGCGGCGTTGAAACAGGAAGAAGCGAAGTTAAAACATCAGTTAACAGGGATTCAGAGCGCCATTCACGCGCTGGGCGGCGCCTACCGGTCGGCAGGCAGCGTGACTGCCTCGAAAGGCAAGACGGGCGGTCCCAAGCGGGTGGTTTCCGCGGCGCTGCGTGCGCATCTTTCGCGCAAAGCTAAGGAACGTTGGGCCAAGGTGCACGCGGCCAAAGGGAAAGCCGGAAAGTAGCGGAACGAACATTTCGATCGTTGATCTTGCGATGTGGCGGCCCCTGGAATGATTGGCAGGGGCCGCTTGTCTTTTTTACGCCGTCGGAACCCTTCCGCGGCCCAAGTGAATCCAAGGTTCGGCGCACCGGGATTTTGTCGCAGGGAGGGAAAGGACAACGCAATGTCGACGACGGCGCACGTCAAGAAAGCTTCGCGGGCGTTGATCGCACTCGCTGTACTCATGGCGGCGGCCGCCACGGTTATTGCGCTGCGCTGGCCTTTTTCGCAACGCAAGGTAACGCAATCCCTGCAAGAGACTTTTCCCGCGACCGTAACCTTTCAAAAATTCCATTCGACTTATTTCCCGCATCCGGGCTGTGTGGGAGAGGAAGCGGTTTTTACGTGGTTAGGCAGCTCGCGGGATACGCCTCCGATTGTGAACATCCGGCGTATCACGATCGAGGCCCGCTATCTCGATATGGTTCTGCGCCCCGGGTATATCACCAAAATCATCTTGGAGGGTTTTGCTGCGCGCGTGCCAAAAATAGGAACCACGCGCGAGCCGACCAGCTGGAAATCCGTGCAATCTAACACACACGTGGGAACGCTCGTAGCTGATCATTCCATCGTCGAAATTGCGCGCAATGGCGACAAAGAAGCGCTGCAATTCATCGTTCACACGCTGCAGTTGCATTCCGTGCAGGGCGAGAAACCCTTCACCTACGAAGTCGCGCTGCACAATCCGATTCCGCCCGGTGAGATTCGCGCACGCGGGCAATTCGGCCCCTGGGACTCAGAGCGTCCAGGCGATACCGCTGTGAGCGGCGAAGCCACCTTTGAACGTGCCGATCTGAGCTCCTTCGACGGGATTTCCGGCAGCCTCACGGCGACGCAAAAATTCTGGGGCGAACTGGGGCGCCTCGAAACCGCAGGCAGCCTCGACGTCCCAGATTTTATGGTTAAGCGCAGCAAGCATGCGCTACATCTGGCGAGCGAATTCCATGCGGTTGTCAACGGCACGAATGGCGACGTGTCGCTCGAACGCGTCACCACCGATTTTCTGCACACGCAGGTAACGGCCAGTGGAAAAATTGCCGGGCGTCCCGGCGAAAAAGGAAAGACCGCATCCCTTGAATTGCATGTCCGGGATGGGCGCGTGCAGGACGTTTTGCGATTGTTCGTCAGCGAAGCGAAGCCGCCGCTGAATGGAGTCACCAGCTTTCGGGCGCAGGTAACGATTCCTCCCGGCGACGAGCCATTTCTCGAAAAAGTGCGGGTGGCCGGCGATTTTGGGGTGTCGGGAGGGGAGTTCAGCAAGAGCTCGACGCAGAAAGACGTCGATCTGTTCAGCGGCAAGGCTCGCGGAGAAAAGATCAGTGAAAAGGAAATCCAGGATCCGGACGAAGACCCGCAGCGGGTTATCTCGAATCTTGCTGGCCACGCTGAAATCATTCAGGCCACGGCCAGGCTCGAAAAATTGTCGTTCAACGTTCCTGGAGCGTCCGCAGAAATGCACGGCACTTACAATTTGGAAACGGAAAAAATCGATCTCCACGGCACGCTGAAAACCGACGCGGAATTGTCCCATATGACGGAAGGTGTGAAATCCGCGCTGCTAAAGCCGCTAAATATTTTCTTCAAACGAAAACATGCTGGCGCCGTAGCGCCCGTACATTTGGTTGGCACGTACCGTCATCCGGAACCCGGCCTCGATCTGCCGGGGCACTAACTCGGCATTCCCGCATTGCCGGTGTCCCTGGTATTTTGAACTTTTTCGGCCGGTTTGCCGTGCGGTTTGCTTGGCGCGGAGCGGTGTGCTACACATTCGACATGCCTGATTTTGCTGCTCCCGTAGAACGATTGATCGATGAATTAAAACACTTGCCGGGGATCGGGCAAAAGACCGCGCAGCGACTGGCGTTTTTTATTTTGCGCGCCGCAAAGGAAGACGCCCTGGGACTCGCCGACGCCATCCGCGACGCCAAAGAAAAAATCCGTGCCTGCTCCACGTGCCACAACATCACCGATAGCGATCCATGCCTCTATTGCGTCGGCGCCACTCGCAACAAGCGCACCATTTGCGTGGTGGAAGAAGCGCACAACATCATGGCCATTGAAAAGACGCGCACCTACAGCGGCATGTATCACGTTTTAGGCGGAGCGCTTTCGCCGCTTTCCGGACGCGGACCGGATCAACTGCACATCAAGTCGTTAATTGAACGGCTGAAGGGTGGCGGCGTGGAGGAGATTATTATGGCCACCAATCCGACTGCAGAAGGCGAGGCCACCGCCATGTACCTGTCTAAGTTACTCAAACCGCTGGGGGTTAGGGTCACGCGGATCGGCGTGGGGATTCCCGTAGGCGCCGATCTTGAATATGCGGATGAAGTCACGATGTTGAAGGCGATGGAAGGACGAAGAGAGCTTTAGCAGCGCGATTTTATCCAGCGAGGCGGAGACGCCGTGCGCCCCTGGTACAGATAGGACGCTTCATTGGTACGTACAGGACGCTCTAGTCAAACGCAAGAAATGAGTATACAGTCTGGCCGTCGCGGTCACTGCCCCGCAGTCAGTGTTCCCCGTAAGGAGGTGCGCTATGCAAAAGTTGGCGCACTGTTTTGTTTCGCCGCACGACCACGATCAACATTCCGGTTGTCGCAAATTCTCGCACGACGTTGCTGTTCTCGCGGTGTTCGGTGGAATGTCGATGCGCGAAGCGCATGCGAAATAGGCTGGGATCGGCGCGCGGCGTTTCCAAAATAGGTTCCGGTGGTTGGGCCGCCTGCCCTGGGGGCGCACCTCGAGTTTGAGTTTATTTTTCGAAGGCTGGGCTTTACTTATGCGCATCACTCAAGCTGTCGCTGCTGGCGGCGCCGAATTTAATGTACGACGAGTTTCTACCTGCAGCGGACAAGGCTATGCCAAACCTGGGCGGCAACTCTGCCGATGAAACGAGCGAAATGGCATCCGGAAGCACTATGACCCCCAACACTGAGTTGCGGAAACGGCGCAGCACTCGGATCGTACAAGCGGTGCCGCTGGCGGTGACCGGTGTGGACGCGCTCGGGCGTCCTTTTGCGGAACGCACTTCCACGCTAATCATTAATTGTCACGGGTGCCGCTACCAATCAAAACATTACGTACTGAAAAATATGTGGGTGACCTTGGAGATTCCGCATCCGGAAAGCGGGCACGCAACGCGCTCCGTGCGCGGACGCGTAGCTTGGATTCAACGGCCGCGTACGGTGCGGCAACTGTTTCAAGTGGCGTTGGAATTGGAGCAGCCGGGAAACGCCTGGGGCATGGCGTTCCCCCCGGAGGACTGGTTCGGATTTCCGGAAGCAGAAAAGCAACATAGCGAGGATTTCGCGGAAGGAGCCGGCGAAACTTCCGGATTACAGGAATTGCCAGAAGGCCATCACACCCACGGCGGTTCCCAGGGCACGCCCGGCACCAGCGCCGAATTTAATCTGCCGCTCGGCGAAGCTCCGGATTCGCCGCCGGGTGGCGCGGACAACGTGCGTATATTCCCTTCTCCGGTGAGCGCTACGGATGCATCGCTGCAATTAGCGCGCCAGATGACGCGTTTGCTGAACGATGCCAAACAACAGATTCAGGCAGCAGCGCGTGATGCTGCGACGCAGGCGGTTTCTTCGGAGCGGCACACCGCGTTTGAACAGTGGGAACAGAAATTCGCAGCGGCGCGCGTGGAGGTGGCCAACGAAGCCGCACGCGCGATTGACAAATTGCAGCACCACGCCGAAGAGCAGGCCAGGAAACTGGCCGAAGCGGCGTCCGAATCTACGGAAAAAGCGCGCATCGAACTGCCGCTCAGTTTTACGCCGAAACTCGAAGAACTCACACGCGAGCTGACGTCGAAATTGCACGAAGAGGCTGCTGCGCAGCGTGCCCAGTTCGAGCGCCAAGCCGCAGCGAGTGCGGAGACGCTACAAGGGTTGCGGCAACATATTGAGGATGCCGTGAATCGCCTTACCGCGCTGCGCGAGGGCGCGGAGACGCACCTAGAGGAACGCGTTGGATCCGCGGCGCACTCCCATGAAGAGGCCAAGCGCTCGCTCGAGGAAGCGGCACGCACTGCGGAAGAAGCGCGCCGCGCAGTGGAAGAAGCGGCGCGGGAACGGCTTACGGCACTTGCGGCGCAAAGCGCTGCGCTGCTGGCAACCGTCGAAGAGCACGAGCGACGATTGAAGGAACTTTTGCTCGCGCATAGAGAAGAAATGATGCAGGCGCACGCTAGAGCCGTCGAACTGGCTGAGACCGCGGCCCAGGAATCCGCCAAGAGCCTCGCGGCGGGCCTCGCGGAAGTGAAAACATCGCAGGAATCGGCGATCGAAGCACAAGCGGCGGTTCAATCGGCCATGCAGGAGGCTTGGCGCGCGCAACTTTCGCAAGACGTCGATGCCGCGCGCGAACGCTGGCAAGCGGTAGTCGAGCAGAGCATCGCCGGAGCGACCGCTACGGCTCAAGAACATGCGGCGCAGGGGCTTGAGAGCCATGCGCGTGGCGTAGGCGAGCAAATCGGCCACCAGTTGCGCGAACAACTCACCGGTCAGTTGCAGGAAGCTGGAACGCGTCAAATCGAGACGCATATTGCCGCGCTGAATGAAACGGCGTCGCGCATCACCGGCGAACTCGAACGCCGGGCAACGGAGCTTCGCGAAGCGGCTGGACAGGGTGCGCACACCGCCGTGACCGAGACGTTGCGCGGCTCCGTGAAGGATGCGGTGGACGAGGCCGTGGGAAATGCCATGGGCAGCGCCGTCGATGCGGCAGTAACCCGCGTGCACGCGGAGGCCGAGCAGCGCGTCGCCGGTCTGCGAGATTCCCTGGGGGCCGCGGTTGAAGGACGTGCCAAGGAACAAGCCGAGCGCCTTGAGGCTCTGTTGGCGAAGGCCGGAGAAACGCTCGCGCGCCTCGAACACTTTTCGTCGCAACTGACGGTAGCGCGGGAAGATTCGCTGCATGGATTTCGTGCGCAGCTCGACGACATATTGGCCTTGCATCGCAATGAATTGCATCGCAGGTCTGAATCACTGTTCGATGAAATCAATGGCCGGATTCGCAGCGCCTTTGAAGAAGCCACCCGCGAAAGCGTACAGCAGTTCGAGCAGCAAGTAACCGCCACCGTGCAACCGCATATTGTGCGCGCCGAGGAAGCCGTGCATCGCCTAGCTGGCGGCCGCTCTCTGCTGGATGCCGCGATGACGCTGCAGCAGGAACGTATCCGCGGTTTTGCCGACGAAACATTCGCCGAGTCGCTGGGCCGTTTTCGCGAAAGTCTCGGCACTGTAGAACAGGTATTGCAAGACTCTGCACGCGGCATCACCGAGCAGAGCTTGGGGGATCTCGAAGGCAAAGTTCAGGAAGTAAAGCAGCAAGCCATCGACGACGTGCTCAAGTCTGCGGAATGGTACGAGAAAAAAGCGCAAACGCAGATACAAAACAGCACGGAAAAAGTTGTCGAACAGATCGCCAATCAATTGCGCGAAAAGGCCGGGGAAGTTTCCAGTACGTTTGCCAGGGAAGTCGATCATGCCAGCCGCAATTTTGTCGGCCACACGCAGTCGCAGATGGAGGAAGTGTTGCGCGATGCATTTGAGCGTTCGCGCGGACTCTTTGCGGAAGCCGCCGAAACTACGGCCGCGGCATTCACCGATGAGATTCAGCGCACCGCGCGCCAGGAACTTGCGGGATTTGGCGACGAAGTGCACCGCGCAACCGGAGAGATGCGCGGAGAAATCGAATCCGCGCGTGTCGAACTGGCATTGCGCACCACCGCGGAGCAGGAAGATTTTCTGCGCCGCTTCCAGTCCGGCATGAACCACGCGATGGAAACCAGCCTGGCCGAAGCTCACAAGAATGTCGAAACCAGTTTTGCGCCCTTGCTTGAGTCTGTGCGCAACTTGACTTCGGTACATCAAGAGGAAGTACGCGGAATCTTTAGACAAGCCGGCGAACAGGCTGCGGAAGAACATCGCGAAAAATTGCACGGAATTTCCAATCAGTGGATGCTGGCGACCGTTGCCTCGCTCGATCAGCAGGCGCGGGGCCTGGTGAACAACATCGCCGCGACCGCCGAGGCGCAAATCCGCGCGGTATGCGAGCAGGTTTTCGCGGAAATTGGCGAAACGTTGCGCGACCGTCTCGCGAACAAAGCCAAGGGCCAATCGGCATAGAGCTAACCGCGCATTGCCATTCGAAGGTTGGGTACCCAGCGCGCCTCGATGCGCACATTACCGCCGATAGAGGCATGACGCACCGCAACCCGTCTGCGGTTATAATCATTGATTCATGGCCAATCGAGCTTACCTGCGCGTGTGGACGCGCGATTTTTCGGAATCCACGTTGATCGCGCAGTTCGCGCGTTTTTTGACGACGGCGCCGCTTTCCGCTTCAGAACCAACGTTCACTGAACTCACCGTGCAGCCCATCGACGCCACGGAAACGCCTGTGGCTTCCTGGGATTTGCGACCGACTAAATTTGGGCCAGCCGAAGTGGCCGCGCTGGCCATTCAGCAATTGAATTTTGATTCCGCATATCAAGTGTCCGGCAAGTGGGATTTATGGGAGCTCGACCTTGAAAGCCTGAAATTCCAACACAAGCCGCAACCGCTGCTCATGACTTGCCAGGGCCTCGATTACGACGGCGGTATCGCCGCCACCGAGGGCAATTTTCTGGTCGATTTGGGATTCGAGCATTTTTTCACGGGACACGCTGGTGTGCTCGCGCCGGGCGCCGCGAGCAATCCATTTGATTCCTCGGACCATCCCCTGGAACATACGTTTCGGCGCTGGATGTCCGCCGGCGGCAATCTGAAGGAATATCACGGCAAGACCCGCGAGAACATCCAACAGTTGTTTGCATGGATGGAGCGCATCGAAGCAGCATTGCCGGTCGAACGCAGCGAACTCGGGAGCGAAGGTGAAGAAAACTTTGAGGCGCGACTCGATGCGATTCTGGGTCAGCGCTAACATGGCGTTTCTTTTATTCGCCGCGGGATCTTCGCCCGCCCCCGCCCAGACGGACCTTAAGCAATCGCCGAGACCGCGAAGAGCGAATGAACTTACGCTTGCGGGATTACGCCCAGGACACGACCATGCCGCAACGGCGATTCGCCTCTATGGGAAACCGGATGCGCGCTCGGCTGATCACCAATCGCTGGGTTGGGTATTCGAGGTAAACGACGGGGCTCTTTACTTAAATCTTGATGTGGACAAGGCTGATGTCGTGCAATTTATTCGCGTTTCGCACGGTCGAACTCTGACCGGCGCGATCTTGGCTAAGCACGGCTCGAGCCTCCCACACGCGTGGCACACGGGGCGCGGGCTGGCGGCCGATGCGCTGGCTTCGCGAGTAGTGGAACTTTACGGCGAGGCAGATTCGCGCAGTCCTTCCACCAAGGACGGGCAACAGCTAGAATTGCTGTACTACGCTTTTGACTGGGCGGGAACGGCTGTGCCCCAGGTGATGGAAGTGCTTTGCACGGTAGCAAGAGACGGAAAGCCGGGACGGGTGGTTGAAATTACCTTGGCCGCGCCCAGCTTGTGACAGACTGCGAGCAAATGCCAAACACAATTGCGCACGCCGCGAATGAGCCGCGAACGATTGCCAGCGGCTGCTTTCTATCTCGCTCCGCCAGCCGATTTCTGATCGGAGCGGTGGCCACCGCCTGCCTGATCCTCGCCGGCTGCTTCGGCCCCGAGCCAGGTAAAACCGAGAACGCCTCGCCAACCGCGGAAAGCAAGCCCGCTCCCCCGGCCATCCCCGACGAGGTGCAAGGCGCGGCGAAGAGTTTGCTCGGCAGCGACGTCCAAGTATTAGCATTCGGAGATCTCGCCAAAGACGGCAAGCAGGAGTTCCTGGCGGTGAATGTGCTTCCCAAGACGCCTACCAATACCATTCCCGGTCTAACCATCTCGAGGGCCTCCGTGGCCGAAAACCGAGACGGAAAGTGGATGGAGCTGCTGCACTGCGATGAGCATCTCAAGAATCAAAGAGGCATGCTGGCACTCACGCCCGTGCAGCCCATCTCCTCCTGGCGATTGCAATTCGAGCAGGACGATGTGAAAGGTCTGCAACTCTATTTCACTCCGGAAAAAACCAGCGATCCCCACGTCCTGCCCATCGGCGTGCGCTATAACGCGAAAACGCAGCGTTATCAGTCTCTGGATCGCGCTTTTGAAAAATTTCTGCCGGAATCGCAGCAATTGGGTGAAGCACCGAGGTCCACCTTGCGATGAGCGCTGCCGCAACAAATTCGCCGGGCGCGGGCAAAGCGCCGAAGACTTCTGCCAAGCAGAACCTGGCCGGGCTGTGGCCGTATTTGCGGCGCTACCCGGGCGGCATCACCATCGGCCTCATTACGCTCATCGGAATGAGCTTGATTGGCAACGTGATTCCTCTCGCCACCGGCATCTTAACCGACACCCTTGCGGGAAGCGCGCGACCTTTCGCGCACGCCGTGGACCAAAGCGGCGCACCAGCGATGGCTCCGGGCTGGCTTACGCGCGTAATTCCCTTCTACGAAGCGCACAGTAAACACACGCTGATGATTTATTGCCTGATTCTGGTGTTGTGTGTAGCCATCAAGGGATTGCTTTCTTTCTGGACGCGCTGGGTGCTCATCGGCGTTTCGCGCGACATCGAATTCGACATGCGCAGCGACCTGCTCGACCGCTTGCTCGTAATGGAGCCGGAATTTTATGTGCGCAACCGCACCGGCGAATTAATGTCCCGCGCCACCAACGATTTGAACGCCGTGCGCATGGTGCTTGGTCCAGGAATTATGTACAGCGGCACCACGCTGGCCACCATGGTTTTTGCGTTAAGCATCATGGTGAAGTTGTCGCCCGCGCTAACGCTGTGGGTGATGCTGCCGGTGCCCGTGGTCTTTGTGGTGGTGCGCCACTTTGGAAAAATCATTCACGAATTGTACGAAAAAATTCAGGCTTCGCTCGCCACGCTGTCCGCGAAGGTCCAGGAAAATCTGTCCGGAGTGCGCGTCGTTCGCGCGTACGCGCAAGAGGACGCGGAAATTCGTTCTTTCGACGAGCCTAATCGGGAATACGTCGCCACCAACGTCAAATTGATCCGCAACTGGAGCATGTTCATGCCGTCGCTCCAGGCGCTGATCGGCACCACCTTTCTGATCGTGCTGTGGCAGGGCGGCCACGAGCTGTTGCGCAGAGAAATTTCCCTCGGCGCGCTCATCGCGTTCTACACCTACCTCGGTCAACTGGTCTGGCCCATGATTGCCCTCGGCTGGGTCACCAATATCTTTCAGCGCGGCGCCGCTTCCATGGGACGCCTGACATACATTTTGCGAGCCAAGCCGCAAATTGACGATCGTTACGCGAAGATCGCAAGGGAACGCGTTCCGCAAGGCGAAATTGAATTTCGTAATTTGACGTTTCGCTTTCCAACCACCACGGGGGGTAAGGGAACAGCTGGCGCAGCGGCTGCCAAAGCCGTTGCCGGCAATGGCGCGAGGGTCTCGCGCGGACCATCGGCTGCCGCGGCCAGCGAAGGCCCCGCTGTTTTGCACGATATTAATTTGCGCATTCCGGCGGGCTCGACTCTCGCCATCGTGGGACCAACAGGAAGCGGGAAATCAACGCTGGCCGCGCTCATCGCGCGCCTATGGGAAGCGCCCGAAGGTTCGCTGCTGGTGGACGGTCACGCGATTCGCGAATGGCCGCTGGCCACACTGCGTCGCGCCATCGGCTACGTGCCGCAAGATACCTATTTATTCAGCGAAACGATTGGCGAAAATATCGCCTTCGGTTTACCGCAATTCGATGAGGCGCAAGTTCGCGAAGCCGCCAAAATCGCCAGCTTTGACTCGGAAGTGCAGGATTTTCCGGAAAAGTACGCCACCATGGTTGGTGAGCGCGGCATCACGCTTTCCGGCGGTCAGAAACAGCGCACCGCAATCGCGCGCGCGGTGGTGCGCGATCCGCGCATTCTCATTCTCGACGATTCCCTTTCCAGCGTGGACACACAAACCGAAGAGCGTATTTTGACGGGTTTGCGCGGTGTGATGGCCGACCGCACGACCATCATGATTTCGCACCGCACCTCGACGGTCCGCGATGCCGACCAGATTGTGACGTTGCGCGACGGCCGCATCATCGAATGCGGCACGCACGATGAACTTTTATCGCGCGGCGGATATTACGCCGAGCTGTATCACAAGCAATTGCTGGAAGAAGAGCTCGAACGGGCATGAGCAACATTCACGAAGAAGAAGCGCTCGGCAAAGCCTACGACGCGCACCTGATGCGGCGGTTGCTGCAGTACATGCGGCCGTATCGCTGGAGCGTGGTGCTGGCGCTCGCGCTGGTGGCCATCGTCACGCCACTCGAACTGGCGCCACCGATCATTTTCAAGTCCGCCATCGACAAATATTTCACGCCTTTCGTGAATGGTGCGATTACCGAAGGCGCCGCCTGGAGCGGAGTGAAATGGATTAGCCTGATTTTCCTGGGCGTGCTGATTTTTGATTTCCTGGCGCAGTACATTCAGATCCGCATCATGCAGCGCGTGGGCCAGGAAACCATGTATGACATGCGCACGGAGATTTTCCGCCACATCCAGCGCTTGCCCATGAGTTATTTCGATCGCAACCCCGTGGGCCGCCTGCTGACCCGCGTGACCACCGACGTCGATGCGCTAAATGATTTGTTCGCCGCTGGTGTCGTCACCATGATCAACGATTTCTTCCTGCTGGTGGTGATGGCAGTGTGGCTTTTTTCCATCGACCGGCGGCTGGCCTTCGACGCGTTTGCAGTTTTGCCCTTCATCCTGTGCGTCACGTATTTCTTCCGCAAATTTGTCCGTGACGCCAACCGCCGCATTCGCACCGCCATCGCGCGCATCAACGCCTTCTTGCAGGAATATATTTCCGGCATGAGCGTGGTGCAGATTTTCAATCGCGAGCACAAGGCACGCAAGGAATTTGAAAAGCGCAACCGCGACAATATGCTGGCCTGGCGCGATGCCATCCTGGCCTTCGCGCTGTTTTACCCCGGCGTGGAATTTTTGAGCGTCGCCACCATTGCCTTAATTTATTGGTCCGGCGGCAATCGCGTGCTGAGCACCGGCCTCTCGCTCGGCGTGCTCACCGCCTTCACGATGTACGCCACGCGGTTTTTCCGGCCCATTCAGGATTTGAGCGAAAAATTCAATATTTTGCAGTCCGCAATGGCCGCTTCCGAGCGCATTTTCCGGCTGCTCGATGAACCGGCGACCATCGAATCCGATCCCCACGCGGCGCGCCTGGTGGAACCGCGCGGGGAAATTGAATTCCGCAATGTCTGGTTCAGCTATAAAAATGAAAGCGAACTGAACGACGCCGACTGGGTGCTACGCGATGTTTCGTTTGTCGTAAAGCCCGGGCAGACCGTCGCCATCGTCGGCCACACGGGCGCGGGAAAGACCACGCTGATTTCCCTGCTGCTGCGCTTCTACGACATTCAGCGCGGGCAGATTTTGCTCGACGGCATCGACATTCGCGCGATCAATTTGCAGGATTTGCGGCGGCAATTTGGCATTGTGCTGCAAGATCCCTTCTTGTTCACCGGAACCATCGAGTCGAATGTGCGTCTCGGCACGGCGGGCATCGATCGCGCCAAAGTGCAAAACGCGGTGGACGAAATTGGCTTGGGCGATTTTGTTCGGGCCCTGCCCGAAGGGGTCGCCAGCGTGGTGAACGAGCGCGGTTCCACGCTTTCGGTTGGACAACGGCAACTGATCAGTTTTGCGCGCGCGCTGGCGCACAATCCGCGCTTCCTGATTCTTGATGAAGCTACTTCGAGTGTGGATACGAAAACCGAATTGCTGATTCGCGACGCGCTCGACCGCCTGCTCTGCGGCCGCACCGCGATGGTCATCGCACATCGCCTCAGCACCATTCAGCACGCCGACCGTATTCTGGTGTTCCACAAAGGCCGCCTGCGCGAGCAGGGCGCGCATCAGGCGCTGTTGGCGCAACGTGGAATCTACTATCGCCTCTATCAGTTGCAATACAAAGAACAGGAACTGGGCATTCCGGCTCTGGAAAATTCGCCGCTCACCGGCGGCGCGGATGAGGCGACCATCCCCACGCCTTCGCCAGCGCATGATTGAGACCATCGCGATTTTTTTTGTAACGCCGCAGGTTCATTCCGAGCCTCGAGGAAATGCCGCGCCGCAGCTTGCCGCGGCTTTCTTTGCCGGCACCGCGGACTAGTTTGTGCATGCCGGTCTCTCTTCTACTTTCGGCGGGTGAAGCCAGCGGCGATATGTATGCCGCGCGCCTGGCGACGGAAATTCAAAAGCGCCTCGACGTGAAAATTTTTGGCATGGGCGGCGCGCAAATGCGCGCGGCTGGCGTCGACGTGGTCACGGACTATTCGGAAGTTTCTGTCGTGGGCATCACGGAAATTGTGAGCCATCTGCCGTCCCTGATTCGGGCGATGCGGAAACTAGTGGGTGAAGCGCGCCGACGCCGGCCGGCGCTGGCAATGCTCACGGATTTTCCCGGCTTCCATCTGCGCCTGGCGCGCAAATTGAAACCGCTCGGCATCAAGAATGTCTACTACGTCTGCCCGCAATTTTGGGCCTGGCGTCCCTGGCGCGTGCGCATCGTGCGCCGCCGTTTTGCAAAAGCGCTGTGCATCTTTCCCTTTGAAAAGGATTTTTACGGAAACGCGGGCGTACCGACAGAATTCATCGGCCATCCGCTGGTGGGCATGGTGAGCGCGACGCTCACACGCGCGGAGTTCGCGCAGAAACACGGCCTCGCCGCTAGACGCATTGTCGCCCTGCTGCCCGGCAGCCGCCTCGGCGAAATCGGGCGCCATTTGCCAACGATGCTAGCCGCCTGCGCCGAACTTCAAAAAACAAAGCGCGAGATCGCTTTCGTGATTGCCGTCGCGCCAGGCGTAGAACTCTCGCAAATCCACCGTTTGGTCAGCATGAGCGGTGTTTTCGCCGTGGTGGTCCAGGACGAAACCTACGACGCCCTCGCCGCGGCCGATGTCGCGCTGGTCTGCAGCGGCACGGCCACCATCGAAGCCGCCCTGCTCGACGTACCCATGGCCGTGGTGTACCGTGTCACGGCGCTAACCGCGATGCTCGCTAAGCCTTTGGTGCGCACGAAGTTTTTCAGCATGGTGAATCTCATCGCCGGCCGCCGCGTCGTCGCAGAACTGATTCAAGACGATTTCACGCCGCAATCCGCAGCCCACGAACTGCAGCGGCTCCTCGATTCCGAACCCGCCCGCAACGAACTGCGCCACGGCCTCGCCGAAGTCCGCGAAAAGCTAGGCCCGCCTGGCGCCGTCGCCCGCGCCGCTGACGCCATCGTCAGGTTGCTCGGATAGTTTGCGGCACAGCAAATGTGGCGCCCGATGGAATCCAACGATCCCTCGCACGCTAGACCACCTGCGAGCGTTCGTTAAGGATAGATCTCGCCGCGGAGGTGTTTGGCCAGTTTTTCGATGCGTTTTAGCTGGTCTGGCAGGTCTTTTGGCAATTGCCCTTGTGCGACCTGCGCGACTTGCGGTGGGACGGCTGCGGACAGCTTAGCAAGCTCGTCGGCCTCCTCCTTGAGTTTTTTTGGATCGATCTTTTGGAGCTTGGACACCGCAGGTGGATCCAACGGCGCATTGGACTGCTTGTCGGCTTCGCGCACGCCTGGCGGAATCGGTCTGCCCTGGTTTAGTGCGGAGCTGGAAAACACACCCAGAAAGATGCACAGTATCCCCAGAAGCGCTTTGATCATAGACACCTCCAGGACCGTTCCTCTCATGTGGAAAAGCTTACACCTGATCTCGCCTGACAAGAGCGCACGCTTGAAACTGCCGGAGAGACTATCTGCGCGTCCCAAGCTTATTTAGCGCACTGGCAACGCTTTCCGGGGTCTTTGGTATCCTATGTAGGTAGAACTGCCATTGGTGCGCTCCTGAAAGGTGTGTGATGGTCTGCCGCCGAAAGCTGTTTCCCTTTTTTTGGTGCTTGCTGATATTTGTGGTGGCGTCGGCGTCGCCGGCGAGCGCGCAGGGGCCGCCTACCGTCAGCTTCCTCGCGCAACACTACGACGTCTCGGCCACGCTCGACGGCGTCAGCCAGATGCTCACGGCCACCGCCAAGGTGGAATTTCGTGCATTGGAAGTCGCCAGCACCGTGCGCGTCGAGTTGCATCCGAACCTGCAAGTAAAAGAAGTCAAGTCCGCGGATGGCAAGTTGCTGGCCTTTGAGCGCGACAATCAGAATCCGTTGTTTCTTTCGGTGAGTCTGCCGGCTTCCGTTCCGCGCGAAAGCAAGCTCACTCTTACATTCAGCTATTCGGGTTTGCTGGCGAATGCGGAGAACAGTCCCGTGCCAGGAATGCGGGTCGCGCTGATCGATCGCGAATCCGCGTACCTGCTGCTGCCTGCCCGCTGGTTTCCGCTGACCAATTATCCTGCGAACCGCTATACCGCCACGTTTCGCTTGAATGTTCCGGACACGATGGCCGTCGCCGGAACCGGTAAAGCCCTTGCCGCGCAACCCGTGGCCGCCACCGGAGCCGCTGCAGGCGGGCGTCTCGTATACACGTTTGAGTGCAAGAACGCCGGGCCGAACGGCAGCTTTATTGCCGGAAACTTGCAGCTCAATCCAAAACAAGCCGAAGGCATCAACGTTTCCGTGTACGCGCCCCGCGCCCAGTCTGGCAACGCCGCGGATTTTGCCGCCAGCGTGGCGCGCTCCATGACGATTTTCTCCGATATGTTCGGCGGCCTGCCGGACTCGGACATGCAAGTCGTCCAGATGCCGGACGGCACGCTGCGCGATTTTGCCGGACCGGGCGTGATTTTCTTGAGCCAGCGCGCGTGGAATCCCAAGGCCGGCGATAAGACCATCGCCAAAGATATCGCTGCGCAATGGTGGGGCAATCAAGTCCTGCCGGCCAGCACCAACGACGTCTGGATCAGCGACGGCCTGGCGCAATATTCCGAAGCGCTGTATGCCGAACAAAATGCCGGCAAAGAAGCCGGGCTGCGCACCATCGATGAATTCGCCGTGGGCGCGCTGATGTATGAAGACGCCGCGCCGATCGCGCAATCCGCGCGCCTTGCACCGTATTCCGGCGATTACCGCTCCGTGGTGATGAACAAAGGGGCCATGATTTTTCACATGGTGCGTGCGCAAATGGGCGAAGTGCCTTTCCGCGATTTGCTGCGCGATTTTTACCAGCGCTACTCCGGAAAGAGTGCCCGTGTGGACGATTTTGAAGCGCTGGCCATTCAGCGCGTGGAGAAGAACCCGAAAAGCGCGGCGGTCACGCCCGACCAGCTGCGGGGCTTTTTCGTGCAGTGGCTGAATTCCACGGGCGTACCGGAATTTGCGCTGGAATATGTGGTCTATCGCACGCCAAAGGGTTTTCGTGTAGCCGGGAAAATCAAACAGCCTTTAGATACTTTCCGCATGCCGGTGGACCTGCGCATCGACACGGAAGGAAACCCGGAATTAAAGACGATTGACGTCACCGGCACGGAATCTACTTTCACCGTGGAGACGTTCGGGCGCCCGAAACCGGGCGGCATCAAAATCGATCCGGGAAATTTAATTTTGAAGGGCAGCAGTACACTGCGCGGGCGCGCCGCCATTGCGCGTGGCGAAGAACTGGCCGAGCAGGGTCTCTATTACGACGCGGTGAAGCAGTATCAGAAGGCGCTGACCATTCAACCCAACCGTCCGCTGGCAAATTTCCGCATGGGCGAAGCATTTTTCTACCAGAAAAATTATCAAGCAGCGGCGAACTCTTTTCGTGAAGCGCTGCAGACCGTTCCCGAGCCTGGGGAAAAATGGACAGAGGTCTGGAGCCACATTTACCTGGGCAAAATTTTCGATTTGCTTGCACAGCGCGAGCGCGCGGTCAACGAGTACAGCAAAGCCAAGCAGACCAACGACGATACCGGCAGCGCGCAGCAAGTAGCGGAAGGTTATCTGAAAAAACCTTACTCGGAAGGCGCGATTTCCGCCGCCGCACCGGCAACTGGCACGGCGCCGCAGGCCACGCCTGGCTCTGACATTCCCGCGCCCGCATCCGGCAAGCCAACGCTAAAGCGGCCAAACAATGTCGTCGAAACGAGCAGCTCAGACAAACGTTAAGCCTCCGGCATATCCGCAACGCGGGCGGTCGTACTTGTTGTGCCTTGTTTCGCGAGGTCCCAGTTCACGCGAAGTTCTCTCCTGACGCGCAGCGCAAGTTCCTCGCACGCGCTGAGCACATCGGCCGCAGTCAATTCTGTTCTGGTCAGTTCGAGCGTCTTAACGCCGGCGTCTTGAAAACGCAGGCCAATACAGCGCTCGCGATACACGGTGACATCGCTGATATCTAGAATCGAGAGCGTCGTCGTGGTGCTGGCAAAGATTGCGCCGGGTTTGGCAAATTTGTCGAAGATGGTAAACAGCTCCAGCTTCATTTCCAGTTCTTCCGGGACGGTTTCGATGATCAGATCGGCGTCGCGGATTGCAGCTTCGATTTTGTTTTCCGGGTGAATGCCGAGAATCGCCGCGTCACGCTCTTCGGTCGTTCGCTCTCCGCATTCGACACATTCATCTAGCGATTTCTTGATGGCCTTCATGGCACGCTCCAGCGTTTCGCAGGACACGTCTTCGAGAATCGTGCAATAACCCGCGAGCCCGGCAGCGGCGGCGATTGCGCGCCCCGCATCTTTCGCGCCGATCACCGCGATGGTGGTCACGGTCATGCGCGGGGGGCGGCAATGCCTTTGCGTGCATCGCTCATTGCAACAGATCCAGGAAAGCAGCTTCGTCATAGCCAAGCACAATGCGTTTGCCGCGGATGACCACCGGCCTGCGAATAAGATTTGGATTTCGCGCCATCAGCCGAATCGCTTCCCGGCGGGCTGGCGGATGTTCGTTCATCCGGCGCGAACGATATAGTTCGTTTCGCGTGCTCAAAAACAAAATGTAGTCTCGCGCTCCGATCAGTTCCTCCAGTTCCGCTTCACCCAGCGGTTGCTCGTCCAGGCTGCGCAGTTCGAGACTAGCGCCGCACCCTTGCAAAAACGCCTTGGCTTTCCGGCAAGTGGTGCAGGAAGGTTTTTGCAAAAACCGGAGTTTCATTTTCGATGTCGCGGCAGGGTTGGCTTTCGGCATAGCCTTATCGTTCAGCGTTGCAAACGGCTCCTCGTGATATCTCCATCCTATGATTTTCGTAAATGTTTCATTTTATAGGGACTTCAAATCGCTGGTTCTGCTACAGATTCCCATCAGTAGCGGGGGACGGTGGGATCGATTTCGGCGGACCAGCGGTCGATGCCGCCGGTCATGGATTTGGCGCCGCTTACGCCCTGGCTGCGTAACCAGACGGCGACATCCAGGCTGCGCACGCCGTGATGGCAGTAACAAATTACGTCGCCTTCGACGTCGAGTTTTTGCAGGTTTGCGGGGATGGCGCCCATGGGGATTAGTTGGGCGCCGGGTAACGAGCAAAGTTGCGTTTCCCAGGGTTCGCGCACGTCGACTAGCAGGAGATTTTCATTGCCATTGAGGAGGGATTTCACGTCTGACGGAGTGATTTGCAGATCGTCCATGAGTTGGGGCTCCGATTCTGGCTGATCGTGGCGTTTGTTTGAAGTGCTGCTCCTGCAAGCGGCGCCCAGGCAGGAGTGCCTGCGCCACGGACTTTGCGCGTCATTTGCCTTGGAACTTTGGTTTGCGTTTTTCCATGAAGGCTTGAATGCCTTCGCGGCAATCTTCCGTTAGGAAACATCGGACCTGGTGGCGAACTTCCTGTTCGAGGGCGTGTGACAATTCCTGCTTTTGCGCGCCGAAAATGGCGGATTTGATGGCGCGGACGGAGACAGGCGGGCCCTGCGCGATTTTCTCAGCCATGGCGCGCGCCGCGGCTTCCAACTGCGCGGCGGGAACTACGTGGTTGACGACGCCCAAACGGAGCGCGGTAGCGGCATCGATCATTTCGCCGGTATAAAACAGTTCCGCGGCTTTCGCGGGACCGACCAATTGCGGAAGAAAATAAGTTCCACCGTAATCCGGGAACAGTCCTACGCGTGTAAAACTCTGCCCGAACGTGGCTTCTTCGGAAGCAATGCGCATATCAGCGGCAAGGGCAATGTTCATTCCGGCCCCGGCCGCGGCGCCTTGCACCACGGCAATGACCGGCTGCGGCATGGTGCGAATTTTAATCACGGCTTGCATCCCCGCGCGCAGAAGCGGCTCAAGGGTGGTGGTCGCGCCGCTTTGCCGGCCTTTTGCAATCGCGCCAAGATCCCCGCCAGCGCAGAAGGCACGACCGGCTCCAGTCAACAGCACGACGTGCACGCCGGGATCGTGTTCGAGGCGAGAAAGCGCATCGATAAGAGCCATAGCCAGGTCGTTATTGAGCGCGTTCAACTTCTCGGGGCGATTCAATGTGAGGGTGACGATTCCGCCGCTGGCAGATTCGAGCAGGACGGATTCCGCGGAAACTGCTTTCGCTGATTCACTCATCGCTTTCCTCCAGGTCCGCAGCCGCATTTCGCGGATCGCGGCTCGTTTCCGTGCGCGCTACGAGCTGTGCCAGTTTTCTGAAGTGTCCGAGTTTTTCTGCTTTGCCAGTTAACGCAGGACCGCCGGTTTCCGGCAGCACGTAGACCCGGGCACCGTATAACAATTGTTTCTGAATGCCGAAATTGCATTTACGTTGCGCAAAGTTTTCGTAAACAATCTTGCCGTTGAAGGCTACGACGTGCGGGGCAAATTCTTCCAACTTTTGCGAAAGCACGATGCGGCCTTCGGCGAAGTCTTCGCGCTTGAGCTCGGCGGTGGTCTTGGTGGGGCGCTTCACGAGATCGGTGAGGCCGACGCCAAATTCGATGACCCGTTTGTCGTCGTGATAATCAAAGGGTTCGGGAACGACGCCGCCTTCGTACAGGATCGGCCAGAATTGATTGTCGCGCCCGGCGTAATAGTGACCGACGCGCGCGGAAGACTCGGTGGGGTTGCAACCCACGATCACCAGCTTCATGCCTTTTCGAAGATGGTCCGGAAGTGTTCGCATTCGGTCCGGCGGCCTGCTTACCGTACGGTGCATGGGTTTGAAGAACCCCGCAAAGAGCAGCGCCAGCTTTACCCTTTCACATGGCAATCTTCGTTGACTCCGCGCGGAGAAGACCGGGGTCGCAGCGGACCTAGCGACAAACAACATCAAAACTCTATTTCTCCCGCGCCGCTCCGTCAAGCCCCGCCCGGGCTACCGTTTCCAGTTTTGTGAATCACCGGGGTGAACCGCAGCATCCAAGAGGGGGATGGCAGAGGTGTGGCTTGCTCTGTGTTACCTTTATGACTGAACGAAGCGGAAATCGCCCACCGGGCGGAGTGGCGCCGCCGTCGCACCAGCGAACGCCAGGGATTGTTGAAACTTTGAGCGCTGCAAATCCAGTCCAGAAACCCTCCAAGATCGCGCGGGAAGACGAGCCGTTACTCGTCGCCGCCGCGAAGCGCGGCGATCTATCTGCGTTTAACGAATTGGTTGGCCGTTACGAACGAAAAATCTTCCGTCTTACGATGAATATCACGCGGAACCATGAGGATGCGGAAGACGCGATGCAGGACGCTTTTTTAAAGGCGTACGCGCACTTGAAGGACTTTGAGGGGAACTCGCGCTTTTACACCTGGCTGGTGCGCATCGCGGCAAATGAAGCGCTGATGAAGCTGCGCAAGCGGCGCCCCAACCAATTTTCGCTGGATGAACCGATCGCGGGCGAAAACGAAGAGTTGATGCCGCGGGAAATTGAGGATTGGGGACCGAGTCCGGAGCAACGTTACGCGCAATCTGAAATGAAAGAAATCCTGAACGGCGTGATTGACGAGCTGGAGCCGGCGTTTCGCACGGTGTTCGTGCTGCGCGATGTGGAAAATCTTTCTACGGAGGAGACGGCGAAGATTGTGGGGATTTCGGTGCCCGCGGTAAAGTCTCGGCTGCTGCGGGGACGGCTGAAACTGCGAGAAAAGCTGAACCGCTATTTTCGCCAAGGTGGACACAATTGAACTGCGAAGCCGTCATGCGGGAGATTTCGAACTACATTGACCGCGACGTCGACGCGGGGCTGCGGCAAGAGCTTGAGCAACATTTGCAAGGTTGCCAGCACTGCACGGTGGTGCTCAGTCAGATCAACGCAACGGTGTCGGTGTTTTGTGACGAAGAACCGGTAGATTTGCCCGCGGACGTGCGGACGCGGCTGTATGCCGCTCTTGAGAAGAAACTGAGCAACCTAAACGAGTGACGAAGGCCGCATCCACGGACCGAAATAAATTCCTCGCTGCGCCCGGGATGGCGATGGCCATTCTGCGCTCACGGTACATCAGGAGGTTCAGTCCAAAACGGCAGTTCCCTTCCCAAGCCTTTCTGCAAAGCCATGGCATACATCTTCACGGCAACCGCCAAATCCCACGACGCGATTCCGTTTGATTTGAAAAGCGTAACTTCGGTATCGCTGGAGCGGCCGGCAATTTTACCGCCCACGATTTCAGAGAGGCGTTTGACACCCGTCCAGCAAGCCTCGTCGCCACGAAAGGCGAGGATCAAGTCGCCCGCTTCTTGACGGGATTGCTCGAGAGAATCGACGACAATGACATCGGCGCTGGCCACAGCGTCTTCGTCGAGTTCACGTTTATTGGCGTGATTTGCTCCAATGGCATTGATGTGAACGCCTTGAGCCAGATCGCCGCCGTGAACGACGGGGACGCTGGCCGTGGTGGCGGTGGTGACGATGTCCGCGCCGCGCACGGCTGCGACAGCGGAGTCGACAGCGACGACGGGGATGCTCAGCCGCTCGCTCATTTCCTTGGCAAATTTTTCGCGGCGCGCAGGATCGCGGCCGTAAGCACGGACGGTTTCGAGTTTGCGGGTGGCGGCAATCGCCGCGATCTGCGTGCGCGCCTGGCCACCAGTGCCGATGACAGCGGCGACGCGAGCATTCGCGCGCGATAGATATTTTGTGGCAATTCCGGTGGCGGCTCCGGTGCGGAGTTGCCCCATGTAGTCGGCTTCAATCATAGCCAGCAGATCGCCGGTGGCCATGGCGTAGAGCGGCACCAGAAAACGCACCTTGCCGCGCGAGTAGGTGTATTGCTTCATGGCGATGTGTCCGCCGGAATAATCGGCGGCGGCCATATAGTGAAAGAATCCGCCACCGGGCAGTTCGAAACGTCGGCGCGGGTGCACGACAACTTCGCCAGTAGATTGCTTGCGCGAGACTTCTTCCACCGCTTCCATAGCCATGGCCATCGTCAACGTGGCGCGGACTTCAGCTTCACTGATGTGCAGGGTCATTGCAAATCCTTCCCGGGTTCCTGCTGCTTGGCACGATGAAATTCCACGAGGGTGAAGCTGGTATCGGCGACACTGCCGTGGTGATGGTATTCGTAGCTGACAATGCCGACCCCGGGAACGACTTCGAGTTCGGTGTCATCGGGAAGAGTCCGAAACTGAATCTGAAATGCGGACGCTCTCGTAAGTCCGGAACCGCGCAGTTCGTCGGAATGCGCGGGACGTTCCGAGGCAACGATCCAGCAATACATATCGTCGGTGCGGGCTTTCGATTCGTCGTCGCAGGATTTCGTTCCTTTTTTGAGGGGAAGTTGCATGAGTAGGTCGTCGGGGCTGAAGAAATCGCTCAAGGAATCGTTTTGATCGGCGAAACGCTGGATTTTTTTGGCGGCTTCCGCGCGGCCCTCGGTCAGAAACATTTCGTGCGTGGTGCTCTCGGCGATGAGCCATTCCTCGGTGGCGGCGTTGCCTTGCGTCCAATCGTAGGCCCACGGGCTTCCGCGGAAGACGAACAGCGCGACGCCGACGTCCTGGCGACGCAGAACCTCGAGAAGTTCGGTCTTGAAGGTGACGGATTTCGTAACGGTCTTCTCGGACGGCATGTCGTACCAGCTTACCGTTCCGCGATATACCCAAGTGGTTCCGGGATTGGCCGGGAAGAGTTGTTCGTTCGCGGTTTGCGCAGGAACTCGCGCAACCAAGGTCAACACGAAAGACAAGAGTATGGCGAGCGTTTTCATATTGCGAATTTTCTACTTGTCTTTTTTCCTGATTTTCGCGGATCCATGCCTGGCCGAAGTATCGCCTTCTGCGCGGATGCGGCGAACGACGGTTTGTATCAGGCGATAAACGCGTTCGCTCTTGCCTCCGTCCATTTCACGAAAACGGAATTCCGGCTCGTTTTTCGGGCCTTTTCCGATGCGAACGGGCAAGGCGCCGCAAAGATCGTTTTCGATGAAGGCGGTTTCGTAGCGCGATTTGCGTAAGTTCCAGGTGTAGACGCGAAGCGTCGTGAAATCGCAGGGCTGGCCCTCCGGTCCGCGTGCGCCAGCGACGAGATATTGCGTTTTTTCGCCGGCGGGGTCGCTGACGCGATTCAGCTCGAACCAGGCGATGGGGCGCACGTTGGCGGAGGCCGTGCCTTCGCGAACAGGCTCCGGCAGCTCGTACTCAATAAATCGCGCGATGACCCAACCGGCGATGGGAATGGTCTGATCGCCCGGCTGCGTGGTGGTGTTGTTTTCGGCGCTGCGCGTGCTGGTTTCGCCAGGGGGCCGCGTGGCCAGCCCGCGCACCAGGTACCATTCCTCTTTTTTTGCTTCCTGCGATTCGGCGGACTCTTTTTCGTCGCCGGATGGAGACCAATCGGCGACCGCGCGGCCGACCACCTCCACTGCGATACCGCGTCCAAATTGGTAGAGGCGAGGCTGCGTGCGGCCCGGCTCGACGCGCAGATTGGTGGCCACTTTGGTGCGGCCACGCGCTTGTACGGGCATGGCGCGCGTTTGTTCGAGCAGTTTGACGCTGCGCTGCCACAGCGCGGGCTCCATCAAGTAGCGCGCATCCACCCATCCGGTGACGCCGGCGGTGCGCACTTTGAACGTGTCGTTGCGGCGCGCCAACACGTCCACGCGATCACCGTAGTGCAAAATGCCGACGGCTTCGCGGACTTGCGCGACACTGCTCCAGAGCGTGACGCTGCGCTCGCTCACGAACATCTCGTCGAAGGTTTCGTGTTTGGGCCGGAAATACCACGCGAGCAGCGCCACCAGACACAACAGTGGCACCGCGACCAGCAGCTTACGCTTCATGATTTGCTAGGGAGCCTGACAAAGGCTGTGATTCTCCGGAGAGATTGTACCTGATTCCGCACGGGGGCCGACGCGCGGACGCCAGACGTGAGTGCGCACTCGAAAGTAGCGGAGCGGCCGGCGGCGCGGCCGTATTGCTCTACCGAACAACGTTACGGTGCAGTTCTAGGGTACGACGGCCGCGGACGTGGCGCGAACGCCGGTGGGGGCGATCGGTAGTACGATCCACAAGATGATGTAGGCCAATCCACCGGTACCAGCAAAAAAGAACAGCAGCACCCAAACCAGGCGGACGATCATGGGATCGACGTCAAAATAGTCGGCTAGGCCGCCGCAGACTCCAGCGATCTTGCAGTCCGTGCTGGAGCGCACCAGGCGCTTGCGCGCGTGCAGCGGAGGAGTGTAACCCGGGGCATAGGCGGGATCGCTTGCGGGAAGCGGCTGGGCAGCGCCGCAGTTGTAGCAAAACTTGGAGCCGGCAGCGATGTCTTTCTGGCAATTTACGCAGGTCATGTTTTACTCCCCTCGAGGCGCAGCTTGCGCGCCCAATCCTTATGTGTAGATACGATTGAATATGGCGAAAAGTTGCACAGGCGTCAAGCGGGCGACGGTGGCGGGCTAGTACGTCAGAATCTGCTTCACCGCGGCATGGATGTGACTGACCTGCGGCAGGATTACATCTTCCAATTTCGGATGGTACGCGCAGAAGGTGTCCATGGCGGCCACACGTTTTACGGGCGCGTCCAACTCGTCGAAAAGCTCGTCGGCAATGCGCGCCGCGAGTTCCGCGCCGTACCCCCAGCTGAGCATGTCTTCGTAGGCGACGATCACGCGATGGGTTTTGCGCACGGTGGCGGCAATGGCTTCCCAATCGTATGGCGAAAGCGAGCGGAGGTCGATGATCTCGACGGAAATGCCTTCGCGCTGGAGTTGCGCGGCAGCGACTTCGGCGCGATGGACGACCGCGCCGTAGGTGATGATACTGACGGCGGTGCCCTCTTTTACGACGCGGGCCTTGCCGAAGGGCACCGTGTAATCGGGGCCGGGATATTCGGAGCGATTGTACGGCTGGCGATAGAGGTGCTTGTGCTCGAGGAACATCACCGGATCGTCGCTGCGTATCGCGGTGCGAAGGAGTCCGGCGACATCGAGCGCGGTTGACGGCATGACCACGCGCAGGCCCGGGCAGTGCGTGAAAATCGATTCGCCGCTCTGGCTGTGATACACGGCGCCGCCCGTCAGATAGCCGCCGATGGCCACGCGAATCACCGCGGGAGCTTTGAAAGCGCCGTTGGAACGCCAGCGCATCACGCAGAGTTCATCGCGAATCTGCATCATGGCCGGCCAGATGTAATCGAAGAACTGAATTTCTGCGACGGGCTTGAGCCCGCGGGTGGCCATGCCGATTGCGCGCCCCACGATGCAAGCTTCCGCAAGCGGAGTGTTGAAGACGCGATCCGCGCCGTATTTGCGCTGCAGGCCGGCGGTGGCTTTGAAAACGCCGCCCTTGCCTTTTACGTGTTTGAGATTTTCTTCGCGGCTGGCGTCCGCAACGTCTTCGCCAAAAACGGTGATGCGATCGTCGCGGCCCATTTCGTCAGAGAGCGTGGCGGCGACCATTTCTACCATAGTTTTGGGCGCGCCGTGAAACTTTGGCTGAACTTCTAACGCTGGTGAAGTGGGATCCACTTCCGGGGAGTAGATGTTTACGCGAATGGACTCGATGGCGGGTTCGGCGGCGGCGAGAGCTTCGTCGGCAGCTTCGCGCACTTCATGGTCCACTTGCGCTTCGAGATCCTCGATTTGCTTTTGATCGAGGACGCCTTCGCGGACCAGGAACAGCGAGAATTTAGACAGCGGATCGCGGTGCGCTTCCGCTTCGCGTTCTTCTTGCGATTTATAGAGCTTTTCGTCGTCAGAAAGCGAGTGCGAATAGGGACGGGTTACTTGCGCGTGAACCAGCGCGGGTCCGCGGCGTTCGCGGCAGTGCGTGACGGCTTCTTTGCACACGCCGTAGCTTTCGAGCGGATCGGTGCCGTCGCACTCTGCAACGTGCAATCCGGGAAAGCGGCTCACCAGTTTCGCGATGTTGCCGCCGGCGGTTTGCACTTCGACCGGAACGGAAATGGCATAGCCGTTGTCTTCGACCAGGTAAAAGACTGGAAGTTTCTTCGCGCAGGCGACGTTGAGGGACTCCCAGAACTCACCTTCGCTGGTGGCGCCATCGCCGGAAGAGACATAAACGATTTCATCGCGGTCGAAGCTGACGTGTTCGCCGAGCGGCGCTTTTTTGGCTTCGGCGAGAGCTTTGGGATGATGCGCGTAATACAGCGTGGCTTCCGCGGCGCCTACGGCCTGCACGAACTGCGTCCCGGTGCAGGAAGATTTGCTGACAATATTCCAGTTGGGATGGCCCCAATGCGAAGGCATTTGGCGGCCGCCGGAGCTCGGATCATCTTTTGCGCCCACGGCTTGCAGCAGCGTATCGAGCGGCGTGACGCCGAGCATCAGGCAGAGTGCGCGGTCACGGTAGTACGGATAAATCCAATCGACGCCGGGGCGAAGAAGCAACCCCGCGGCGGCGGTGACGGCTTCGTGGCCGGCGCTCGAAATCTGGAAATAGATTTTATTTTGACGCTTGAGCTGGATTTCGCGGTCGTCGAGCTTGCGCGAAAGATACATGGTGCGATACAGGCGGACGAGCGTCTCGGGATCGAGGCCCTGCATTTTTTGTGCGTCGAACTTGGCTGTCTTGAGGCGCGTCTGTGACGCCATGCGTATCGTCCTCGCGAGGGAAGCTGCTTACGAGATCTGGAAGAAGATTAAGTATAGCGAAAATTTCGCCTGTGCCGAGCGGCTTTCGCGGATGGCCCGGCGAATTCCGCAGCCTGTCGAGAATGTGGAAAAATTTGTCATGATTCGCGACTAACCGAGGTCAGAAAAATGCTTTTCGGACTCGGCAAACTCCGGATCGCCCTGGCGGATCACCTGCGGCGTAGCGCTCTTGAACGGCTCTTCGCTGGGGATCCGGTCAAACCAGCGCTGCTCGGAGAGCTTTTCGTGGGAGGAAAAGTAAAGCCGGACGAGCAGCGTCACATTTGCACCATCGGCAGCCACGGATTCTTTCTTGAGACTCTTCTTAGCGTCTTTCGATTCTTCTTTCGCGGCTTTTTGCTTCCCTTTTGGCTCTGTCTTGGATTTCCCGTGAGATTTTTCCACAGCTTTACCTTTGGCATCCGTCTCTCGGGGTTCCGATTCGGTTACCTGCTCGGCGGAAACGAAATCCGCCTCCGGCTCCTCGCCGCGATCGAGTTTGTACTGCAGTTTTTTGTCCAAGCGAAACGCTTGCTTCCAGACATCCAGCTTATGACGCGCCTGCTGCGCGGTCTCTTCATCGCTGCCGAAGTCAAATTTCATGTACGTGTGTGCCATATCAGAAGTCTGGAACGGGCGCGGCATCAAGTCAAGACGTTACGGTCGACCGACGCACGAAAGAAGTGTACGCTGCGTTGATATTGGGCCGGACCGATGCTTTGGATGCGCAACATCGCCGCGTTGGCTGTGGTTTTTTTTGGCATTCTTCAACTCTGGCCGCAAGAGCAAATACCAAAATCAAAAATCGTCTCCGATTTGAGTGCCGAGGCAGCCGGTGCTCAGGACGAAGTGCGAGATCGCGCACAGCGCGAACTGTTCACCGACTACGCGTCCTACGAGGCGCCAGACATCGCCACATCGCTCGTCGATCCTTACAGTTTCCTGGCCATAACGACGATGAGCCACGTCGAGCCGCCGGAGGGAACCGAGTTCCCTTATTTCCGCGTAACGCTGCACCTAGAGCAACTTCTACGCGGGACAACGCAACAGACAGATCTGCAGGCCGAGTCCCGCTGGAAGCCCCCGCGTTCTCCATTCGATGACCGCCCGTTTTCCTTTTCTGGAAATCGCGGAACGGTTTTCGACTACAGCGAACCCCAGGTGGGAAATCGGCTGCTGATCGGGTTTCCCTTTCTGGATGTGGACCGTGGCGTCGCGCACATTTTTGGGGCCATCGATCTCGGCGACCACGATCAAGCTCAGCTGGTTCCGGAAGTGCAGCGGTTCCTGGGCATCGAACACGCCGCGGGCAGTTCCAACTTTGCACCTTTTGTGACGGCGTTGGACGACCCGCTACCATGGATGCGGGACTTGGCGGCTGGGCGCTTGGTGCAATCGGAGGCTTGCAATGCCTCGCGCTTGTGCCAAGAGGCATTCCTGAACGCCGCGCGGAAACTCCTTCAGAGCAAGCGGCTTGGTGAACGGTGGGAAGCCTTACAGTGGTTGGGAGCGCTTTCGCTTGCGATACCAGACGGTCAGCCCCGGATGCCGGACCCTGCTGCGCGTCAATTGTGGCTCTCGGCCGTCGACGATCCCAACCTGTGGATAGCGGACGAAGCTTTTCGCCAGCTTGCGCTGTTCGATTTCTTCCATAGCGCGCGCGCCGGAGAGTGCATTGGAATTTTCCCGTCCATCCGCAAGTCTGTTCGCTTTACGGCCGCGGACGCAGAGGGCGTAGCAAGTACCGGCACCAGCACCTGTATGCCGGGCCGAACGCCGTCGGCGGACCAGTGACTCTTTGCGGTTTTTCGAGCATGCAGTGGGGCGCCGATTGTCGTACACTTGGGCCGTTGCGTCTAGCCTATGGAACTTGTTAGCCAAAATTCTCGCCGGGTCACGGCTGCCTCGATTTGTTTATTTGCGGCGATATGTATGTATGCGCCAATGGGACTGGCGGCATGGCCCGCTGGCGGAACGTGTTGCCATGGCAATAGTTGTGCGATTCCCGAGCATCATCACCGGCAAGCGCCGGCGAGTACCGGGCATGGAGCGCCATGCGCGCACGACATAGGCGGACTCGCCGCGTGCAGCATGTCCTGCTGCCACGAAGTGGAACATTTGTCCGTGGCATCTACGGTGTACGTGACGCCGGCGCCGTTTACCATTCCCGAGCCGCTCAGTCGTGCGCAGCGAATAGCCGTCCGCTCTGTGGACGAGTTTTTGCGGTCTCTCAAACCTCTTTCTCCGCCTCCTCGAGCGTAGTTCTCTCCCGCAACGAGCCACACACGCACGGATTCGTGCGTGCCGTTGAGAATTTTCAGTCAGTCTGAGCAAATTCTCTTTCCCCTTTGCCGCGCAGTGCGTCGAGGGCAAGTTGTGATGCTCCGAGGAGAGCGATGGTTCATGCGACGCAGATGCTTATATGCGGTGGTCTTGTGGCTAGCAGGTGTCAGCGCGGCGATGGCGGTAGTGTTGGGGACGGTGCGCGGAGTGATTCACGATCCGCAACACCGGCCGGTCGCGGCGATTGCGGTGCTCCTGAAGGCCAAGCACTCGGATTTTTCAGTGAGCACGCAGAGCGACGTCAACGGCGAATTTCATTTCGACGCCGTGCCGTTGGGCGAATATGAGGTGACGGTTTCCGATCCCGCTTTCGTTCCGCAGGTGCAGGAGCTCGCGGTGCTTTCGGGTAGCGCGCCCGTTCTGCATTTTGAGTTGCATCTCGCCGCGCAAAGTCAGTCCGTGACGGTCACCGCCGATGCGGGTCCGGCGCAGGCGGAATCCGTGACACCGACGACGCTGGTCAATCGCGAGGAGATCGCGGAAACGCCGGGGGCCTCTCGGACCAACAGCCTGGCAATGATTACGGACTATGTCCCCGGATCCTACTTCACGCACGACCAATTGCACGTGCGCGGCGGGCATCAGGTCAGTTGGCTGATCGACGGCGTCACCATCCCCAACACCAATATCGCCAGCAACTTGGGTCCGCAGATCGACCCAAACGATGTGGATACGCTCGAAGCGCAGCGCGGCAGCTACTCCGCGGATTTTGGCGACCGCACCTACGGCGTGTTTAATGTTTCGCCGCGCACTGGCTTTGAGCGGAATGATGAAGCGGAACTGGTGGCAAGCTTCGGTAACTTTTATCAGAGCAACGATCAGTTGAATTTTGGCGGCCACTCCAACCGCTTCGCTTACTACGGCAGCGTCAATGGCAACCGCACGAACCTGGGATTACAGACGCCAACCTCCGCCGTGATTCACGACGCCGCGAACGGCTTCGGCGGTTTCACTTCGCTGATTTACAACCTGGATTCCGCAGACCAATTGCGTCTCGTGGCGCAGGTGCGCCGGGATTTCTACCAAGTGCCCTTCGACCCGAATAATCCGACGACCGCCGGCACCTATCTCAAAGACGCGAATCGCGAGAATGATTCGTTCGTGACCTTTTCCTGGGCGCACACCTTCGGACCGGGGATAGTGACAACGCTTTCGCCCTTTTATCACTACAACAGCGCGGACTACGCGAGCGCGCTATTCGATACTCCCGGGGTAACGACGGAAAATCGCGCCTCGAAATATGAAGGAGGCCAGGCGACCGTCACATGGGTAAAAGGACGGAATAATTTGCGCGCCGGTCTCTACGGATTCGCGCAGCAGGATAGCCAACTCTTTGAATTCACGTGCAATCCGCCGGTGTCCGCAACGAACACCTCGTGTCTCGCGAACCTTTCGCCGACGCCAGGCAACCCGACCGGTGGATTGTTCGCGGCGTATGTCGAGGACCAGCTAAAAGCCACGTCCTGGCTCACGATCAACGCCGGTTTCCGGCAAACGCATTTTTCCGGAAATGTGCTGGAGAATGCCAGCAGCCCGCGCGTAGGCCTCTCCGTCGCCGTTCCAAAGCTCAAGTGGGTCTTCCGCGCTTTCTACGGCCATTTTTATCAGGCGCCCCCGCTGCAGACACTCTCCGGCCCGTTGCTGCAATTCGCAAACGATCAGAACTTGAGCTTCGCATCCTTGCATGGGGAGCGGGACGAGGAGCATCAGTTCGGGCTTACCATTCCCTTTCGCGGGTGGACGCTCGACGCCGACAATTTTCTGAACCGCGCGAAGAATTTCTTCGATCACAACAACTTTAACAATTCGGAATTATTCATTCCCATTACCATTCAAGGCGCGCGCATCAACGGATGGGAGACGACGCTACGTTCGCCGCGCATTCGTAACCACGCGCAAGTCTATTTGACCTATTCCAATCAACTGGCTCTGGGATTCGGAGCTATCAACGGCGGACTAGGGGTGCAACCGTTTACCGGCGGCTACGAGCTGCTCGACCACGACCAGCGCAACACCCTGCACCTTGGCGGGCAATACACCATGCCGTGGCACGCGTACGCGTCCACCGACGTGTACTACGGTTCGGGATTTAGCAACGGCTCTCCATCGCCGCAATATCCGGGCGACCATCTGCCGGGCCACACCACCTTCGATCTGTCACTCGGACGGGAATTTGGCGACCGCTTTTCTGTCAACGTGAGCGGCTTGAACGTCGCCAATCGCCGCGTGCTGCTGGACAACAGTTTCACCTTTGGCGGAACGCACTATCTAAACCCGCGTGAGATCTTCGTGCAGGTGCGTTACCGGTTTCATTATTGAAAATCGGCAGTGCCGCGCGAGCTCTAGCACGCCTCGGGAGCGGAATGAGCCCCAGAAGGGCGGGGCGGAATGTGTAGCGCCAGACGAATTTGCCTTGCGACACCGAATAATGTGATAGCGGAGGCGAACAGCATGGAGTAGTGGACAGATTGGTTGATGATGTAGGCGAGGCCGAAGTATTGGCTGGCATTGGATATTTCAGGATTTAGGAGAAGCAGATCCCCAGCGCGAAACAGCAGAAGCAATACGATCAGGGCCAGGGAACCGAGGGCGGCGCGGGCGATTAACCGGTTGCGAGTCCAGCGCGGAAAAGCAAAGTTCAGTCCATGCTGCGCGATGCCGAGAAGCAGGAGAACGAGGATTGGGAAATAGAAGATTTGCCAGCTGGGCGCAAAAATCAGTGGGCTGGCACTGACGGGTGCGAAGTAGCGGACGAGCGGGCCGAGGAACAAATAAGCGACGGCGTAAGTGGCGCCAGGGACATGCAGCCAACAAAGAACGACGATGAGACCGGAGAGTATCCCGAAGAATGAGGTGGCGCGGGAAATTTTAAGTGGGTCGCGAGCGGGAGGGAGCGCGCGTGGGTTCCAGCGTTCCAAGATGTGAAATCTTTGTTGCGATTGTTCGAGCACTCCGAAAATGGTGGTGACGGCCGCAAACTGTATGAGCGCCGGCCAGATTAGAGCGGCCAGCCCCACATGCGTGCCCAAAGCGATGGTGACCACCGAAGACGAGACCACCGTAATACAGAGGTTGAGGGTCAGGATTTTTATATACAGCGGGAAAAGAGTGGGACCAATGATTACACGCCCGAACGTGAACGCGCGCTGGTCACGCCGATAGCGGCTGGCGACGATCAGCGGACTTCCCTGCTGCTGCAGGATAGCGATTTGTTCGTCTTCGGTGAGCGGGCGGCCGAGCGCAGCTTCGCGATCCTCCATTTCGGCAAGAATGTTGGCGGAAAGTTCTTTCAAAATGTCCTCACACTGCTCGGCGGGGAGATAGCGCTTTACTTCCTGGAGATAACGGTCGACGAGTTGCATTTTAGGGCTCCTTGACAAGGGGCTCGCGTTGCCCGGGGATTTGTGTTTCACCAGCTTGTGGGTTGCTCAGAGATTCGGGCCGATGATCGACGATGCGCTCAAGAGAGGTGTTGATGCGGCGCCACTCCTCGAGAAGTTGCTCGAGCACCCGAGCTCCCGTGGGAGAAAGGCGATAGAAGCGCTTGTTGCGCTTGTTCTCTTCTCGCCATTCGCTAACCAGCAGTCCCTGCGATTCGAGCCTCCGGAGCAGCGGGTATAGAGTACTTTCGTCAATCATCAGACCATCGTCGGAGAGCGCTCTACGGAGCGTGTAGCCGTATTGCTCGGATTTGAGCTGAGCGAGCACCGCGACAACCAGGCAGCCCCGCCGGAGCTCGAGCCGCAGGGCATCGAAAACCCCAGAATCTGGCGCAGGTCGGGATGTCGTGAGTGGATCCATAGAGTGCATCATACGGTGTGTCTAATACACTGTATGCAATACAGTGTTAGATGTCAAGGGAAAATCGAAATGCGATTTAGACCCCACGGTTTACGGGAGTCTGTACGCTATACGCTTCGGCAGACCGTAGATTCAGTAATCTGGGGTCTGTTCGGATGGGACCTAACGTCAAATATTGGGGAGAAGTTCGAGGCTTGGCGCCTTGGGGAACTGCAACAAGTTGAGCAGGACCTTGTCCGCAGTGACCAAGGGCAAGCCGTAAACGCGGGCGGTAGCCACGTTAGACCGGTCGCCAGGATCGCGATGTGGCCGCAGCGTGAAGCGCAGTTCGTGGGCTACCGCCCGCGTGAAGGGCGCTTCTTGCAACTGCAAATCCTCAAACGATGCATCAACCCAAGCTGCGAAATCGGAGTCGATCTTAAGTTTCTTCTTTTCCACCAAGAGGACCAATTCCCAGATACTGAGCGGCGAAAGAAACAGCTCGTTCTGCGTGGAAGCCAGTTCGCGATGAACTTCCGAATTAATGCGCCACGGCTCCAGCTCGTTCCACACCCAAATGTGCATATCGAGCAGCAGCCTCACGTAGTCGTTGTCCCGGCATAAAGTTCATCGGATCTCTCACGCAAACTGAGCCTCTGCGTTTCCTCAGGGCTCAGAGCCGTCGAGCGGCTCGTTTTGCGCGGCCTCCCACTCGGATTCGTCACTGACCGGCGCAACAATGTCGCCGAGGATCTGTCCCGAACCGATGCGCGCCCCAAAGCGGCGTGGGATCCGGAGCGAAGACGGCGGAATGATTACCGCGATGGGCTGGCCAAAGCGCGTCACTAGAACGGGCTTGCCTGTCTTGCGGACTTGTTTCAGTACCGCAAGGCATGTGGCTTTGAATTTGGAAATGGCGATATCATCCATGAACATTTCACCTAGCGACATATTGGACTATAGTTGGACTATTGTTAGGCTATAGCTTTCCGCAGCGAATCGGCGGCAATTTTCAAGCTTCGCAACTTATGATGCTGATTTCGCTGGTTTTGCAGGCTCCAGCGGCGGAGTGGCAGGAACCGCCTCACCCTTTACGTAATGCCCATACCAAGCGAGGTAACGGCGCAATCGATCTTCGATATGGCTCGGTGTTGTGAAATCGTGGAATTCCCCGGGATAAACGATCAACTCGGTGGTCCGGCCAAGACTCTTCAGCGCTTGATACAACTGCTCACCGCCGAGGATAGGAACGTTCGAGTCCGCTTCGCCACCCATGAAGAGCGCTGGTGTAGTGATGTTTTGCACCTTGTAAAAGGGAGACAACTTGTCCCATAGCGCCTGATTCTCCCAGGGGCGTCCGAGTTCGGTCTCATAGTCGCGCTGATATTGATCGTGACCGTAATTGCTGACGTTCAGCGCTTCACCGGCACCGGAGATCGCCGCTTTGAATCTTTGCGTTTGCCCGATGATAAAGTCGGTCGAGATACCGCCGTAGGACCATCCGCCAACACCGAGTTTGTCTGGATCGGCGATGCCCTGCTCGACCGCGTAGTCGACGAAGGCCATGTCATCCTGAAAATCCTTGTTTCCCCAGTCCGCGAAGATGGCTTTGCAATATTTCTCTCCGTAGCCGGAAGAGCCACGCGGATTGGGCAGCAGCACCGCGTAGCCATTGGCGGCAAAAAGTTGCTCGTCGAAATTGAATTCTGCGTACCACGCCCACACCGGGCCGCCGTGTGGACGCAGCAAGGTAGGCACGCGCTTACCTGGCACGAAATCGAGCGGTTTGTACAGATAGCCGGACACTTGCGTGCCGTCTTTGCTCTTGAAGTGCACGTACTCGACGGTCGGCAGGCGCAGCTTGGCGAGGATGGCGTCGTTGACATGCGTAGTGCGCACCGGCTCGGATGGCGCTAGAGCCGCAGCTGCGGAGGCAGGCAAGAAGTAAATCTCATTCGGACGGTCCAGTTTCGAAATTTGCGCCGCGATTTCGCCGCTTTTGGCGAGGGAATAGTCGTACACCATCAACCGGCCGCCAATGGGTCGCGTAACTGCTCCCCCGCTTGTCAGAATGCGGCAGAGATTTTGCGTGCCGTCATCGTCGGCGATGAAATAAATAGAGTTACCGTCGGGCGAAAAGTGCGGAAAGGTCACCATGCGGTCGAAAGAAGCGGTCAGCACTTTGACGTCTCCGCCGCTTGCCGGAGCGATCGCCAAGTGCTTGGTGGCATATTGAAACAGCTTGGGATCAAGTTGCGTGGTGAAAGCGATGAATTTCCCGTCCGGCGACCATGTCGGTGCGTGATCCTCGCCCAGACTGCTGGAAATTTTCGCCAGGTGCGCGCCCTTGTCGGTGTTGTCCGCAGACGCGACCCAAATATCGACGTTGTAGTTGGCGTCGGGATCGGGAGCCGAGCGGTTGCTGCTGAAAGCGATGAACTTCCCGTCCGGCGACCACGCCGGTTCGGAATCGTCGAAATCGCCGCCAGTGATCTGCGTGAGCGACTTCGAAGTCAGGTCAAGAACGTAAATGTGCATGCGGCGGCGGTCCAGATAGCCGTGAATATCTTCCTTGAATTGCAGGCGGTCGATCACCCAGGGTCTGTCGGCTTTTTTCTTTTTCCCCTTGTCGGAGTCGCCTTCGTCTTTCTCTTTGTCCTTTTCCTTGGCGTCTTCCAGTTCTTCCGCCGAAGGATCGCGGAGCAATAACGCCAACCGTCGGCCGTCCGGCGACCAAAAGAAGTCGTCCACATCCTGCGCCGTGTCGGTCAGCTTTTCTGCCTCGCCGCCCAATCGATTGAGCAGCCAAATTTGCGTCTTCCCATCGTTCCGGCCCGAGAGGAAAGCCATGAACTTGCCGTCCGGACTCCAGCGCGGGTGCGTGGACGAGGCGTCTTCCGACGTGAGCGCGATGGGATCAGCCAGCGGCGCCCCCGCAGCGTTAATCTGCACCATCCAAATGCGCTGCTTGCTGGTATCGTCCTTCAGCGAAGCGCTGGTTACGGCGTATGCCAGCCATTTGGCGTCCGGGCTGAGCTGCGGATCATGAACCTCGCGAAACTGAAAATAGTCATCGATCGTGACGGGCCGGAGGGCCGACGGTTGCGCGAAAGCCACCGGCGGGAGCAGAGAGATGGCGGCGAACAAGCAGTTGCGGGCGGCAGGTTTCATGCAGGACAGCTCCCAAAGAGGGATATGAGGCCACGGCAAAACGCGGAGTTTAGCACAGCGGTGGCCGCGCAGCGCCGACCGCGCGCTGCTCACGCACGGCAAGTTCTCTCTCCCGGCGAACCCGCGTGGCCGGAAGCATCGGCAGAATTTGTCACGAAGCACGCACAAGCCGTACGGAACACCAGGTAAAAACTCGAAAATATTTTTGTAGATCGCGCATTTTCTTCTTGCGCGCAGATGCAGACCTTGTATTCTGCAAAAGCGAATTCGTTTTGCAGTTAAAAACGAACGTCGCTTGAGGAGGACGAGCGTAAAAATTGAGCACGTTATCACTGCCCGCCCAGCTACCTTCCCGGACAATTTCCAGCACAAAAACCAGAGTCGCAAAGTTGACACTGTGGCCGCTTGTGGCCGCAACGTTCTTCATGGTGTCCGGGGGCACGTATGGCACGGAAGAAGTTGTCTCCGGAGCCGGATACGGCCATGGCATTCTGGTGATGCTGTTTTTGCCGGTGCTTTGGTGTCTGCCGACGGCCTTCATGATTGGCGAGCTTTCGAGCGCGCTTCCGGCCGAAGGCGGCTATTACGCGTGGGTTCGCCGCGGTCTGGGTAATTTTTGGGGCTTTCAAGAAGCTTGGCTGTCGCTGGCCGCCAGCATCTTTGACATGGCGATTTACCCCACGCTGTTCGTCTTTTATCTAAAGCAATTTGTACCCTGGTTCGGCGTGCCCAGTCACGGGGTCATGGCCGGGTTGTTTGTGGTGGTGACCTGCGCGGCGCTGAACGTAGCAGGCGTTCGCGTGGTGGGCATCACTTCGCTCTGGCTTTTCTTCTTGCTTTCCGCACCGTTCGCGCTGGTCGTGGTTCTTGCTCCGTTCAAAGCGGGCGCATTGGGCGATGTCCACGCGGTGGCAAGCTCGGGAACTTCCGAGTTGGGACTGGTCGGCGCGGTCCTCGTCGCCATGTGGAATTATATGGGCTGGGACAACGCCTCAACGATCGCGCAGGAAGTCGAGCGACCGCAGTGTACCTATCCGAAGGCCATGATCGCGGCGGTGATCCTCGTCTCGCTCACCTACATCCTTCCATTCGTCGCCGTCTATTTCACGGGCGTACCCGCCACTTCGTTCAGCGGCGACGGTTCCTGGGCGCAAGTCGCCGGACGACTCGGCGGCACGCTCTACGGTTTTGCGTGGCTGCGTTTCCTCATTGTCGTCGGCGGCATGATGAGCGCATTTGGCATGTTCAACGCCCTGGTGATGAGTTATTCGCGTCTGCCGCTGGCCATGGCCAACGACGGCATGCTTCCCAAGATTTTCGCCAAGGTCGACAAGCGCACCAAGGCGCCGTGGGTCGCCATTCTGGTTTGTGCCGCCGGCTGGGCGCTGTGTCTTGGCCTTGGGTTTCAACGGCTCGTTACCCTGGACATCATGCTGTACGGCGCCAGCCTGATGCTCGAATTTGTCACGCTGGTGGTGCTGCGCATCCGCGAGCCCGAACTGCAGCGCGAGTTCAGAGTTCCCGGCGGCCTGGCCGGCGCCATCCTGCTCGGTGTTTGCCCGCTCGGGCTGCTCAGCCTGGCTCTCGTCAAAAGCGAGACGCAATCCGTTCTCGGCGTGAACGGCTTGCTCTTCGGCGGTCTGATTATCCTTGCCGGAGTCGCCCTTTACGCCGGGACGCGCAGCTTCCGCGCCAAGACCGCTCGGGCCAATCCCGGGCAGCCTGTCGCGGCAAGCAATCCTCAAGAATTCTTGCGCGGTTCCGCCGGCACCGATTGAAAAGCGCTCAACCACGGCCGCGCCCGGCCGCCACAAATTTCGATTTCTGCGGCCTCACGCTCAGAAACCTTCAAAACCCGGCGCAGGCACATTAGAATAGCCGCTCGTGAATGCTCTATCGGAATTCGACCGTTTACACATCGTTCTCGTAAATCCGCGCAATCCCTTGAACATTGGCGCTGCCGCGCGCGCCATGAGTAACTTCGGATTTCTGAACATGCGCGTCGTGGATCCGTACGAAGCCGGCTATCGCGAAGCACGTTCCGCGGTGGGAGCTTCTGCGGTTCTGAGCAGCGCCGAAGAATTCGCGACGGTCGCCGAAGCCGTTGCCGACTGTACCCTGGTCATTGGCACCACCGCCGTGGGAACTCGCGAGCTCCATCACGACGTGCGCGCTTTGCCCGATGCTGCGCGACTCGTCGGTAAGCGACTGGCGAAAAGCAACGTCGCGCTGCTCTTCGGCTCCGAGCGCGTCGGCCTTTCGAACGATGCTCTCAGTCATTGCCACTGGCTTTTGCGTATCCCCACGCGGGAAGAGCATCGCTCCATGAACTTGGGACAGGCCGTAGCCGTTTGCACATACGAATTGGCGCGCACTGCAAGACGTGCCCCGGCCAAAAAACCCATGGGCAAGCAGGCGCTCTCCGCCGCACAAAGGAAGCCCGCCGGCGCCGCCGACATCGAGCGCATCACCAAGACGCTCCTTGACGCGCTCCACCTCAGCGGCTATCTGACCGCGCGCTCCGGCAAAGTCCCGGAAGAGAAAATCCGCCGCCTGCTGCGCCGCCACCGTCTCACCGTAAACGACGCCGACCTCTGGCTCAGCATGCTCACGCAAATCGCCTACAAGCTCCGCCACACAAAAGAGGACTCCCGTTGAACAGCGACGCTGCCATTTTCGAGAAGCTCACCGGCATTTTCCGCGAAATTTTTGAAGATTCGACGCTCGTGCTCACCCCGGAAACCACGGAAGCAGATATCCCCGGATGGGATTCCTTCACGAGCGCCAGCCTGATCGCCGCCATCGAGCAGAGATTTGCCATTCGCTTTCGCACCGCGGAGCTGCAAGCCCTGCAAAATGTTGGAAATTTCGTCGAAATGATTCGCGCCAAACTTCCGCCGCCGCGCTAATCTTCGTTTTCAGGGAGAGAGGATGTCCGTGCGCAATGTGTCTCTGCCGGAACCGGCACGAGCGAGCGAGACGCCGGCCGATGCGCCGCGCGTGCAGCCGGCGCACAAGACGTTCGCCACCTACTGCCTGGTCCTCGCGCTGGTTCCGGTCATCGCCGTCACCGCCTCGTTTTTCATCGCGCGTTCTGATTGGTATCTGCGCCATCAGCGGAATTCCTATCTCGCCATTTCCGATTTTCCGTTCACCCTGCGCAATCAGCGCTGCGACGTGCTTGTTTTTGGCGACTCCTCAGCTCTCACGGGAATTTCTCCCCCCGTCATCACCACCGCCACGGGCTTGCCGACCTGCAACATCGCGCAACCCAATACCGCGCTGGCCCTTGCCGGGACTCTGGCCCTCGATTCGTATCTAGCCGACAATCCGCATCCCAAATTCCTGGTCCTGCAATTCACTGCACCAGATTTTTCCGGGCCCGAGCCGCATGCCCAGTTGAACGAAGAAGGCGCGCTGCAACTCCTCCGTCACAAACCCGGCGCCGCAACTTTTAAGCTCTTCGCCACCCACCCGCTCGAGACGCTGCAGTTCTCCGAGTACATCCTGCAAACTGCGCTTGTCGATCGCGACTGGCGCGGTGCCACCTATCAACGCGCCTGGCAGAGTATTCAGTCCACGCATGGACTGCTCACCGCTCCCGGCGCCGGTTTGCAAAATTGCCAAAGCGACATCGAGAAAAAAGAACCGGATCCCGCGTGGATCAGCTCCTTACGGAGCAAATACGAAACCACGGGCGCGCGCGTGCTCATTTATGTCGCGCCCTATCCCGCTTGCGACCCCTCCCACGGCTATTACGCGCAGCGCCTTGCCGGACTGACCGACAATTCGATCGAACGCTACGATATTGGATTGTTTAGCGAGAAAAATCATTTCACCCTGGAAGGCGCTCGCAAAAATTCCCTGCACATCGCGGACGATATCGCCCGCAACGCTTTCGCGGCTGCCGCGAGTCAAACGAAAAGAGACGAATAAAGAAACCGCTGCCATCGCTGGCATCGAGAAACCGGCGTTCGCGAGCTGGCAAATTCTAAAATTGGAAATAAAGAAATCGCGACGCAGGCTTCAGGAGAACGAACGACGCAAATAACGCCCCCGCAATCAGCAATCGCCAAGTCCAGTTAGGCTGCCAACGTAGCCATTCGAATTTCGGCCGCTGCCCCGACAGGTGTTCTTCGCCCGCCGAATAAGGCTCCAGGATCTCTTGGGTATTCGGCAAAAACCAAATCGTTGCGAGAAACACGCCAAGCACCATCGACGCGAGCACCTCCGAACCGTGCGGCGCCCATCCCACGCCGTTCACGCCAACCGCCCCGCGGAACACGCTGAACGCGTCTCCGATCGACTCCGCGCGAAAAAACACCTGCGCGGAAATCACTGCAAGAAACGTAGTCGCAACGCTCAGGAACGCCCCAACCCGCAGCGGCAACCACGCCGGCTTCCATGTTCCGCCAAACGTTCGCCACGCGTGGTTCACGCACAAAAATATTCCATGCAGCAATCCAAACGCCAGAAACTGCCGTCCCGCGCCGTGCCAGGCTCCGGCGATGACCATTGTCACCACGGTCGGCACGCAAATAATGCGCAAAAATCCTTCCGCGGACTGCACCGCCTTTCTTCCAATGCTTTGCCCGGCCGCCAACCGGCGCCGATTTATTTCAAGCGCCATGGGATTGTAGATGTACAGCATCAGAAAATGCGTCAGCGTCATATGCCAGCGCTGCCAGAACTCAATTATGTTCCGCGCCTTATACGGCGAATTAAAATTCAGGGGAAAACGCAGCCCAAACATGCGCGCCAGTCCGATGGCCATGTCCGAATAACCGGAAAAATCAAAATACAGTTGCACTGCGTAACTCAAAACACCGCACCACACTTTCAGCATCGGCTGGCCCGCCGGAGCAGCAAACAAGAAATCCGCGCCGCTGGCCACGGAATCCGCAATCACCACTTTCTTGAATAGCCCCATCGCAAACCACGTCGCGCCCACCGCCAGATTTTCCCAATCCAGCGAATACTCTCGCTGCTTCGTAATCTGGGGAATAAATTCGCGATGATGCAGAATCGGCCCAGCAATCAGGTGCGGGAAAAATGAAACAAAAAATAGATGCTCGAGCAGCGGCAACAATGTCGCTTCGCCTTGCTGCAAATCCACCAGATACCCAATCTGCGTCAGCGTGAAAAAAGAAACTCCCAGCGGCAGTATCACGCTACCGAAGTAATGCTCCGGTTGCCGCAGCGATCCAAAAGCGTTCAGCAGCGGAAAAAGATATTTGTAGTAAACAAGCAGCCCCAGATTCCCGGAAATGCCCGCCCATAGCACGCCGATTTGCCAACGCGGCGTTACCGTGCGCGCTATGGACTTTGCGATTAAGAAATTAAAAAGAATGGAGCCCGCCAACAAAATCACAAACGCCTTGTTCCAGTACGCGTAAAAAATGAAGGAAGCTACCGTCAGCCAACCGAGCGCCACCATGCGGCCCAGCCGCCCCAGCAGTTCGTAGCCGAGCAGCACCACGGGCAGAAACACAAAAAGAAACGGAAAAGAGTTAAACAGCATCGCCGCCTTGCATCGCGAAATTTGTCATTCCATTTGAGGACCGACAGCCAGAACGCGCTTGCGAGCGATTCTCCACGACCACGCTCGCGGAAACAACGCCACCGCCGGCCACCGGTTCCATACCCGCAAGTATCGAATAGGCTTCGCAAATCGCGCTTAGACAGTAGGTTTCACGTCTTTTCTTGCGCACAATGAAGGCAGCACATGAATTTCTCTTTGACCGATTACGAAAACATCGTCGCCGCTTTGGCATCGGCCCCCGCTCACAAGCCATTCATTACCGAGTGGCACGATGCGAGCGATCACACCTCCGTAACCTTCGGAGAATTTCGGCGGCGCGCACAGAGCCTTGCTTTTTTTCTAAAACGCGAAGGCCTGCGCCCCGGTGATCGCCTTGTTCTGGTAATGCCCCAGGGCATTCTATTGATGGCCGCGTTCGCCGGCGCCATGATGCTGGGCGCGGTCCCGGCAATCCTCGCCTACCCGAACTTCAAAGCCGATCCGGCAAAATATCGCCAAGGCCTGCGCGGCGTCACCGCCAACCTTCGCGCTCCCTTTCTCCTCGTTGATGCAAATTTTCCCGGACCGCTTCTCGCCGATCTCCACCTGGACCCCGCAACGAAATTGCTGCGCGCTCCGACTGACGTCGCGAACCCTACGGAAACAGGTTTTCCCGTCGCAGAAATTCTTCGCAGCGACCTGGCCTTCATCCAACACTCCGCCGGCACCACCGGCCTGCAAAAAGGCGTGGCCCTCACGAACGGCGCAGTTCTTGGCCATTTGAACAACCTCGTTTCCGCCCTAAATATCACGGCCAGCGATCGCATCTACAGTTGGCTCCCGCTTTATCACGACATGGGCCTGGTCGCCTGTTTTGTTCTCCCGATGGTTTGCCATCTCCCGGTCGTGATGCAGTCGCCGGCAGAGTGGGTCCGGCGCCCTGAAACCATGCTCAAGCTTTTCACCGAGCACCGCTGCACCCTCGCATGGATGCCCAACTTCGCATTTCAATTCATCCCGCGCCGTACTCCGGCCTCATTTCGTGCGCAATGCGATCTCTCCTCCGCACGCGCCATCATCAATTGCTCTGAACCTGTCCGCTGGCAAAGCATGCAAGAATTTCGCGAAGCCTTCGCTCCGCACGGCTTGCCGTCCTCCGCGCTGCAATCTTCGTACGCCATGGCCGAAAATGTTTTTGCCGTCACGCAATCCCGCGCCGCCGGCCCCCTGCAGATTTTCGTCGACGCCCGGCTTCTTCGCTCCGATCGTCAAATCGCGGAAACCGCCAAAGACTCCGCAGGCGCCATGGCGCTCACTTCTTCCGGCCAGTTACTGCCCAACAACGAAGCTCGCGTCGTCGATGAACACGGCGAGTCACTCCCGCCGGGCGCGGTCGGCGAGATTCTAATTCGCAGCGATTCCCTGTTCGATGGCTACTTCCATCGCCCGGATTTAACGCAAGAAGTTTTGCAAGATGGCTGGTACCACACAGGAGATTTGGGATTCTTCCTGCACCACGAACTGTTCGTCGTCGGCCGCAAAAAAGATTTGCTGATCATCGGCGGCGAAAATATCTACCCGCAGGACGTCGAAGAGCTGGTCTCCGCGCATCCCGCCATCCACGATGGCCGCGCGGTCGCCCTGGGCTTCTACAATCGGGACCTCGGTACCGAAGATCTTGCGGTCGTCGCGGAACTCACCGATCCAGCTTCGCTGGCCGAAGCAAAATCCATCGAACGCGAGATTCGCGCGAGCATCCTCGCCCAGCTAAACATCGCCGTCCGCTATATCTTCCTCAAGCCACCCATGTGGATCGTCAAAAGCACTGCCGGAAAACCCGCTCGCTCCGGCACTCGGGAAAAATTGCAGCAAGAACACCCCGAGTTGCCCGCGCGCACCTGATCGCCAACAAAACTCAAAAACCAGCACTAGTGTGTTTATATTATCTCGCGGACGCACCTCCCCTACGCTCGCGACATTTGCCGCTCCTCAGGGTTACACCAACTGAGCCCACCCAGAGGGAGCGTCACGTTAAAGGAGACTACGTACATGAAGCATTTTCACATTTTAAAACAAACGGTCATCACCACTGGGTTGCTGGCGTTGTGCAGTTTGCCCGCAACCCTCCGCGCGCAAACCACGCCGCAAAGCGATCCGCAAGGAAACGCCCAAGCTGCGCCCGCGCGTCACGGCGGAGATCGCGAAGGCGAACTAGCCAAGCTGAATCTCTCCGATGACCAAAAAGCGCAAGTGAAGAAGATTCACGAAGACGCGAAATCCCAGGCTGAAGCCGTGAAAAACGATTCGTCGCTGTCCGACGCGCAAAAACAATCGAAGGTCCGCAGCATTCATGAAACCGCGCACCAACAGGTAAGACAACTCCTCACTCCCGAACAGCGCGCCCAAATGAAGGCCGACGAAAAATCCCGTCGCGCCGAACGCCAGCAGGGTCAAGCGCCGCCGCAACAGTAAGCGCACGCGGTCGCTGACCGCATCCGTTGCTAGCATGAACGCAGGGACGGTGACCGCCGTCCCTTTTTCGTTCTTCTCCCTCGCACAAGTGCGGCGAACCCACACCTGTTTTTGATATGCTGCTCCACGTGCGGATTTTTCATCGATTCATTCCCGTCGCAGGAGCTCGAACGCGTTTGCGCAAGGCGTCGCCTTTTTTATTCATGGCCACGCTTCTCTTCGCTCTCGCTCCGCAAAATTCCACAAGCGTTACGCCCGGCGACAATTTCGCTTCACGGCAAACTCCCTCCGCCATTGCGCTCTCGCAGACCGGAGCCGCACCGCGCCCAGGACTGAACATCGTGGTTCTCGATCCCGCGCACGGCGGAATCGATCCCGGCGCTCGCGGCACCGGCGGCATTCGCGAAAGCGAAGTCACGCTCGCTTTCGTCGCGCAAATCCGACGCGCCCTCGAATTGCAAGGCTTGCAAGTCGTGCAAACGCGCACCGGAAACGAGGATCCCTCGTTCGACGACCGCAGCGCCATCGCCAATGCCCAGCGCGGCGCGGTTTTCGTCACCGTGCACATCTCCTCCACCGGTTTGCCCGGTACCGCTCGCGTGTACGTCAACTCAGACTTGCCACCACTTTCCAATCCCGCCGGTCTGATTCCGTGGGACGAGGCGCAGGCCCCGTTTCTGCAGCTCAGTCGCAAGCTCGGCGACACCGTGCAAGCGCTGCTCGCGCAGCAATTCCGAGGCTCGCCATCCTCCGCGCAAACCGCGCCGGTCCGCCAACTCCGCACCACCGCTGCGCCGGCCATCGCCGTTGAAGTCTCCAGCGTTGCCGTCGAAAAGCACGAAGACTTGGATCGCATGGCCCCTGGCGTCGCGGATGCTATCGCGCGCGGCGTCGTCGCATTCAAGCCATCCTATGTACTTGCGGTTGCCGCCAGCGCCGCGCCCGATCCTTTTGCGCAACCCGTAAGTACGCCGCTCTCAGGTGCGCATCGATGAACCCTCGCTGGAGATTCTGGATCGTCTTCATTCTCGCCGCGGCCGTCGGCGGAGCCGCCGTTTATTTGCCTACGCTCCGTCAGCGCGTCAAGCAAGCCGCAAAGATCACGCAACAAACCGAAGAGCAGGCCCGCCGCGAATTAACGCAGCCTTTTCTCAGCAAACCCGGCGAGCCGCGCATGAAAGTAAAGCTTTTTTGGGCCTCGCGTGCCGACGATGAACGCCTCACGCCGGTTACCGTGGAACTCCCGCTCGGAAGCGACCCCGTCTTGCGCGCCAAGCAAATTCTCAACACCCTGCTGGCCGGTCCGGTCGATGCTGAGTTGCGCACGTTGCCGCCCGATGCCGCGCTCCTCGAATTTTATTTATTGCCGGACGGTACGGGCGTCGCCGATTTTTCCGAAGCCCTCGCCAATTCCATTCCTTCGGGAATTGCCAGCGAGCAGCTCGCCGTCGAATCCATTGCGCGCACCCTCGAAGCCAACATTCCCCAGGTCCGGCGCCTAAAAATTCTGATTCACGGCCAAGAAGTAGAAACATTGGCAGGACATCTCGATCTCAGCGGCACATTCCCGCTTTCTCCACCGCCGATGCCGGCAATACGAAAACCATGACGCCGCCACGACATTCTCTCGCCGTTCTCCCTGCGAGATAAAAACTTCCTGAAATAAGACTTTCGAAGCAACCGAAACAAGACTACGCCCAGCACCGAGAGGACCACATGCCCATCACCAACAAAACCAGATCCGACGGACGCAATCCCGACCAAATGCGCACGCTCAAAATGACTCCGGATTTTATCTCCACCGCTGAAGGCAGCGTCCTCATCGAAGTTGGCAAAACCCGCGTCATCTGCACCGCCACCGTCGACGATGGCGTCCCCGGTTTCCTCAAAGGCAGCGGCAAAGGCTGGGTCACTAGCGAATACGGCATGCTCCCGCGCGCCACAGAAGAGCGTACCTCGCGCGAAGCCACGCGGGGCAAACAATCCGGCCGCACTCTTGAAATTCAGCGACTCATCGGCCGTTCGCTTCGCGCCATCACCGATCAGGAAGCTCTCGGCGAACGCACCGTCTGGCTCGATTGCGACGTCATCGAAGCTGACGGGGGCACGCGCACCGCTTCCATCACCGGAGCTTTCGTCGCCCTGGCCATGGCTTTCGAGCGCCTGGTCGCTGCGGGAATTCTAAAAACTTCGCCGCTCATCGACACCGTCGCCGCCACCAGCGTCGGCATCGTCGACGATCGCGCCCTTCTCGATCTCGCCTACGAAGAAGATTCCCGCGCCGAAGTGGACATGAACGTGGTCATGACCGGCAGCGGCCACTTCGTCGAAATTCAAGCCACCGCCGAAGGCCGCCCCTTTTCCGGAAGCGAAATGCAAGATTTGCTGGCCCTCGCCGCTGCCGGCATTCGGCGCCTCACCGACGAGCAACGCGCCATCCTGCCAGCAAAGTTCAGCGCCCGTGCCCGCTAGCTCGCGCCCGCCGTGCCCTTTCTCCCTGGCAGGGCCGCAGCATGCTGCGCTCGAGCTTCCCCAGACACGCCGAGACATTTCCTATCCGCCGGACCGCCACGATGAACGCTAAATTATTTCTGGCATCGTCAAACACCGGAAAGCTGACGGAATTCTTAGCGCTCGCTGGCCCCGCGGCGCTTGCCAAACCTTCGCTACCCATCGAACTCCTGCCCGGTTTCGCTTCCTTTCCGGCCTTCGAAGAAAAAGCTCCCACCTTCGCCGAAAACGCCACGGGAAAGGCGTTGCATTACTCAAACTTCGCAGACCAGATGGTTTTTGCGGACGACTCTGGATTGGTCGTCCCCGCTCTAGGCGGCGCGCCGGGCGTGCTTTCCGCGCGCTACGCCGGCCCGACCGCCACCAGCGAAGAACGCAATGCGAAACTGCTAAAAGAAATGCAAAAACTGCGCGGCGAAAATCGCCGGGCCTATTTCGTTTGCGCCATAGCCCTCGCCAAAAACTCCCGTCCTATCGCCATCGTCAGCGCCCGCGTCGACGGAGAAATTCTTGAAGCGCCACGCGGCACCCGCGGTTTCGGCTACGACCCGATTTTCTACATTCCGGATCTGAAGCAATCCTTCGCCGAAATACCGTCCGAGCAAAAAAATCAATGGAGCCACCGCGGCAAAGCCTTCCGCCGCCTGGCGCTTGTCATCGAAAGTCGGTAGCGTTTGGAAGCATTTGCTCGCGTCATGAGCGCCAACGACCCGGACTAAATTGTCGGGCTTCGCGTTACTATCAACTGCGTCCTCGGCGATCATGTCCTTTCCAATTCATCTGCGAAATCTTTCTCTCCTCCTCGCGCTCGTTCTTACTCCCTTCACGGCAGATCGCTCTCGCCCTGCGCCCATTTACACCTACCAACGCATCGCCCGGTATCCGCACTCCACGGCGAGCTACACGGAAGGCTTCCTCTACCTCGACGGAAGATTCTACGAAGGCACGGGCATGAACGGACGCTCCTCAGTCCAGGTCATTGAACCGAAAACGGGTGAAGTTCTGTTGCGGCACGATCTTCCTCGAGAATATTTCGGCGAAGGCATCGTCGACTGGGGTGCCAACCTTTATGAATGGACCTGGAAGTCGCACGTCTGTTTTGTTTATCGGCGTTCTAACCTGCAGCTCATCAAGCAATTTGCGTACACCGGCGAGGGCTGGGGTATGACGCGTACCGCCAGCGAGCTGATCACCAGCGATGGCAGCGCCACGCTGCGGTTCCGCAATCCGGAAACCTTCGAGGAAACGCGCCACATTGTTGTCAAAGAGGGCGACATTCCCGTCGATCGCCTCAATGAACTCGAGTTTGTCAAAGGCCAGATCTACGCGAATATCTGGCATTCCAACATGGTCGCCAGAATTTCGCCACAGGATGGACACGTCATCGCCTGGATCGATTTCACCGGATTGCTGCCCGACGATCAAATGGTGGACGCCGAGTCCGTCCTCAATGGAATCGCTTATGACCCACAGGGCGACCGGCTTTTCGTTACAGGCAAGCAGTGGCCGGTGATATTTGAGGTGAAAATCATTCCGCGCACTCGTCAAATACGGGATACGCCGTAGTTCTTTATTCCCGTGAAACTTTGGGCTCTAGAGACCCGCCGCAGCATATGATTTGGACCTTCGTCTTGATTTAGCCGCAAGCGCACCGGCAATCGCTGCGTGAATCGCAGTCCATGTTATCTTGGTTTCGACCCCCGTGCCCTTCTCTCCCAATCTCAAAATCCTGGAAATCCAACGTGTTCCGGTCTACGCGAATTGGTCTTTGGTTCTGTTCTCCGTCGTGATCCTCCTCAGCGCCTTCGAGCGACCCGCAGAGGCCCTCGCCGCATGGTGTTCGTTCTTTGGAGTTCTTCTGCTTCACGAATGCGGGCACATGTACGTCGCCCAAAAACTTGGGTATCCCGTCGATTCGATTCGTCTCTATCCATTTTTCGGTCTCGCGATCTTCGCGCGGCCTTATTCGCGTTATGACCATTCCTGTATTGCCTGGGGCGGTGTTGCTGCGCAAGCCGTGATTTTTTTGCCTGTGTTGCTGTATCTGGCAATTTTTGGATTCACACGCTGGGATCCCGTGAACATCGTTCTCGGCATTTTTGGTTATTACAGTGCCTTCGTGGCTGCATGCAATCTCCTTCCTATTCCGCCACTCGATGGCTCCTTGGCTTGGGCGTTGATCCCCGAGCTTATCCGTCGGGCGCAGCAGCGCCGCCGCATGCAAAAATTTCGATCCGGCGAACGCGACCAGTAGCCGAGCTGTCTTACGCACGACGAGAATTCTGCCGAATCGCCGGCATTCGCTTGCGCCACTAAATCCCGAAATCCCTTTGTGGTATCCTGCGCCGTCATGAAAAAATCTCCGCCAAATCCCAAGAAGAAACCGTCCGCCTCGAAAAAACGCGCCGCCAAAGCCTCCGCCAAACGCAAACTCCCCAATACCGATCCAAAACGTGTGGCGGCAATATTGGCGGGGCTGGATGCGGCGTATCCGAATGCGGTTTGCGAATTGACGCACGCGAATCCGTTTCAGTTGCTGATCTCTACGATACTCTCCGCGCAGTGTACCGATGTGCGCGTGAATCAGGTGACCGCGGAGCTCTACAAAAAATACCCGACTCCGCAACATTTTGCGTACGCCACGCCCTCCGAGTTGGAACAGGAAATTCGCCCAACGGGATTCTTCCGCAACAAGACGAAATCCGTGATCGGCGCGAGCAAAGCGGTTGTCGAACAGTTCGGAGGCGTGGTGCCGCGCACCATGGAAGAAATTTTGACGCTGCCGGGCGTGGCGCGAAAAACCGGAAACGTCGTGCTGGGATCGGGATATGGAATTGCCGTCGGCGTGGTGGTGGACACGCATGTGATTCGCTTGTCCAACCGGCTGGATTTGACGCGAAATCAAGAGCCGATAAAAATTGAGCAGGATTTAATGAAGATTGTGCCACCGGGAAAATGGATTCAGTTTTCGCACCAGTTGATTTGGCATGGCCGGCGAGTCTGCGCGGCCAGGAAGCCGCGGTGCGTGGACTGCAACATCGAAAAGCTGTGTTACGCGAAAGACAAAACGTATTGGAGTTCGCCGGCGTCCGCGCCGCGCCAATGACGCGAACAGCGCCGCGAAAAAACAGATTCCGCGCTTCCGTTCGGAATGACCATTTCGTGGAACGTTCGGCGGCTTGCAATTTGCAGACGGCGTCGCATCGGGGAACGCGGCGCCAACTGCGTCATCGTCGCATCCTGGGAAGTCTGTGCGAGACTGCGGACGGTTTGAGCAGCGTGCCGGTTTGTTGCAGGCGGCGCGACTCGTTCAGATAAAAATGCAGGAGCGCGGCGGCTTCCTCGTACGGCAAACCTTCCGGCCGGATATTGGAGATGCAATTGCGATCGGCGTCGCTCCGTCCGGTCCGCGGATCCCACGTGATGTACACGCCGAGGCTGTCGGGCGAACTGAGGCCCGGACGTTCGCCGATCAAGATCACGCTGATTTTTGCGCCCAGAATCTCACCCATGGGATCGGCGATGGCCACGCGGGCTTGTTCCACAACACAAATGGGCGCGATGCTCCAGGCGTCGAGCGATCCGAGTGCAACATCGAGTAGCGGCAGGGCGTGGCGGTCCACGGCGAGCGCGGATAAACCGTCGGCAATTACGAAGACCAAATCGTAGACGATGCCGGGTTCGACATTTTCCGTAGCAATTGCTTTCAGCGCAGCTTCCGAATAGCTGCTGAGCGTTCGGCCCAGCGCAGGGTTGCGGAGATATTCGGCGCGATTCGGCGCGGCGCTGGTAACGACGAGATTGGGAAGTTTGCGCTGCTGGAGACCGTGAATTAACGCGAGAACATCGAGCGTGGCGTGGACTGCGTCGCGCGCCTGCGCATTGGCCAACTGCAACTTCAGATTTTCTGCAGTGGTCAGACTGTGACCGGTGCGTTCGAGTTGCACGCGGGCAGGTGTGTAGGCGTTTAGCGGTTGCGAGAGTGTCGTTGGCGCGGTCGTGGGCGCAGAGGCGCCCGGCCTGGCTTGAACAGCAGTGCCGCTGCTGCCGGGTTTCCGGATTTTGTTTCGTTTGTTCATTTGGCGGTGCTTCCAGCAAGAGGGTCTTCGTCCGGCAAAAATGACTGGACGCTGAGTTGGCGGCTGCTTGCTTGTTGCAGCCACCGCTCGAATTCGGGCGCAGGGCGAAGATTCAAGATGCTGCGCAGATAGAGCGCGTCATGGAAGGATGACGTTTGATAATTCAGCATGACGTCGTCGCCCCCGGGAATGCCCATGATGTAGTTGACGCCGGCAACGCCCAGCAGCGTTAGCAGCGTGTCCAGATCATCTTGATCTGCGGCGGCGTGATTGGTGTAGCAGACGTCGCAACCCATGGGCAGGCCCAGCAATTTCCCGCAGAAATGATCTTCAAGGCCGGCGCGGATAATTTGTTTTCCGTCGTAAAGGTATTCCGGGCCGATGAATCCAACAACGGTATTTACGAGCATGGGCCGGAACTGGCGCGCCACGGCGTAAGCGCGAGCCTCGAGCGTTTGCTGGTCGCAATCGTGATGGGCATCGGCGGAGAGAGAACTCCCCTGCCCGGTTTCAAAATACATGATGTTGTCGCCGAGCGTGCCGCGTTTCAGCGCGCGCGCGGATTGATGGGCTTCATCGAGAAGAGCGAGGTTGACGCCGAAAGACTTGTTCGTGGCTTCGGTGCCGCCGATGGACTGGAAAACCAGATCGATGGGCGCACCCTGTTTCATAGCGGCCATTTGCGTGGTGAGGTGCGCGAGGACGCAGTTTTGTGTGGGGATGGAGTATTTTTCGCGGACGAAATCGATAAGGCGCAAAAGTGAGGTGACCGTGGCAGGATTATCGCTGGCGGGGTTGATGCCAATTACGGCGTCGCCGGAGCCGAGCGAGAGGCCGTCGAGGGTGCTGGCGGCGATGCCCGCGGGATCGTCCGCGGGATGATTTGGCTGCAGGCGGGTGGAAAGCCGGCCGGAGAGACCCACGGTGGTGCGGAACTTTGTGATCACGCGAATTTTCTGTGCGACGGAAATTAAATCTTGCGCCTGCATCAATTTGGAGACTGCGGCAGCCATTTCCGGCGTGACCCCGGACGCCAGCGCCGCGAGGGACTTTGTGGTGGCGGCGCCGCTGAGCAGCCAGTCGCGAAATTCGCCGACGGTGAGGCTGGAAATCGGTGTAAAAGCTTCGCGATTGTGGGTGTCGAGGATCAAGCGAGTAACTTCGTCGGATTCGTAGGGGACGATGGCTTCGCGCAGAAAATCGGTAAGCGCCAGGTCGGCCAGGGCGAAACGGGCGGCGACGCGTTCTTCCTGGGTAGCCGCGGCGATCCCCGCAAGTTGATCACCGGAGCGAAGGGGCGAGGCTTTCGCGAGCAGATCGCGGAGCGATGGAAAGTGATAAACGGCGCCGCGAATGGTGTGACGGTAAGGCATGGCTTTAGCCAGCGTTTTCCGTGAGGAGTTTAGCAGGAGTCCGTGCCGCGGTTGCTCGCGGTTTCGTTTTCCGCAATGGGAATTTTCGAAAAGTTTGCCCACCCCTGCCCCGGTGTTTTGCGGAAAAATATGATTCTAAAGGAGTTGCGACGATGATCGCGGAACAAATAGACTCTGAAAGGCCTAGGGGACTCCGCACGAATTTGCAAAGGCGAAAGCCTCTTTCTCGGACCGCGAATACGGCGGGACCGCGGATAACCGGGGGAATGGTCGCGTTGCCGTGTTGCATTATCCATATTATAATATTCTAGTTATCATCCGAATGGCGAGGAGGATTTGGAACGGGTTGCGATGTCCGCCGGATAGGGCCCGGATATCCTCTTGTGGGGGCAGGCGCTTGGAGTTAGGATTTCGCGGTTGGCGGGTTTGGGTTGCGCTCTGACCCGAAAGACGAGCCGGCGGCTTAAAGGGGAGGTTTTATGCTGGGAGGGCGGAGTTGGGATAGTTGGATTGCGGAGTACGCGGAGGGGCATCAGCATCCGGTGAACCGACTGACACATACGTTTGGGATACCGATTATTATTTTGTCAGGACCGGTGGCGATCGCGGGGATTTTTTGGCATTGGTTACTTTGGGTAGCGCTGGGTCTGTTTTTGTTTGGGTGGGCGCTGCAGTTTATTGGGCACGCGGTGGAGGGCAAACCGCCGGAGTTTTTCAAGGATTGGAGATTCTTGTTGGTGGGATCGCGGTGGTGGGCGGCGAAAATGCGAGGCAAAGCCTAAGGAAATAAGGAAACGGATTCATTTTCAGCGACGCGTTTTTTCAGCGTCCACCTCGGGTGGCGCATCGGACTCCAACCAGCGCTATGCGAGTATTCACTCGTTGAAATTGCGCGTGTCTCCCTTTTCTGATGGCGGCAAAGCACCGCGTGGAACGGAGTTTCTCGTGAGCGAATCGCAACACCATCCCTACACCACGCACCTCGATATTTTATTTCCAGCGCTCAGCTTGGTAGATGTCAGCGCGCTGGCGGCGGCTTGCACGGATCGTTGGTACAACCAGACGCTTTGCAAAGTGAATGACTCGGTGGTGCGTTTGGGAGTGATGCAGGGTGAGTATCACTGGCACAAGCACGAAAATGACGATGAGTTCTTCTTGGTCCTGGATGGACATTTTATTGTCGACTTGGAAGGCCAGTCGATCGACCTGCAACCGCGGCAGGGATACGTGGTGCCCAAAGGGGTGGTGCACCGCACGCGCGCGCCGGAACGAGCAGTGATTCTGATGGTGGAAACCGCGTCCATCATTCCGACCGGTAACGTCTGACCTCTGCCGGGCGAATGTCTGCCATGACAAGCGATTTTCCGAACCGGTGGGGGCGGTCGCCCTGGCGCACGAAGATAGCGCTGCCGCGAGGCCGGACGCCGACGCGGGCGGATTTTGTGGTGGTGGGCGGAGGATTCAGCGGATTGTCCGCGGCGGCCTGGCTGGGGCGCATGGCGCCCGGGAAATCAATAGTCTTGATGGAGGCGGACAAAATTGGAGCTGGGGCTAGCGGACGCACCGGCGGGATGGTTTTGGCGGAGACGGCGGCAGGAAATTTGCCGGGGCTGGGTGATGTGCTTGCGGGATTTGCAGAGATTTTGCGCGAGTTGAAAATTTCTTGCGACTTCTTGGAGTGCGGAGCTTGGGAAGTCGGGCGGAGGAACGGGAAGCGGGATTCGGCGATTCGCTGGAAGGATTCCGGAAATCTGCGAGTGGTGAGCGAGGTGCCGGGCGGGACCGTGGACGCGGGGAAATTATTGCGCGGATTGGCGCGCGCGGCGTTGGCGGCAAACGTGAGAATCGTCGAGGGGCGGGCGGTTACCGGGATCATACCTGGAAGGAAAATTCGCGTGAAGATGCGCGGCGGAAAAGAGATTGTTGCGGGAGCAGTGTTGATCGCGACGAACGCGCAATCGCTCGAACTGAGTGGATTGCAGGACAAGGCTTCGCCGAAATTAACGATGGGGGTGGCAACCGCGCCGCTCAGCGCGCGAGCGGCCACGTTGACGGGGCTGGCGGCTGGCAGACCGTTTTACACCGCGGATCTGCCTTATCTGTGGGGACGGCTCAGGAAAGATAATACGGCGATTTTCGGCGCGGGCCTGGTGACTGCGGAAAATGGGGAAGCGCTGCGTGAACTCGACGTTCACGAAGGACGAGCCGCGGAATTACTCGACAGCTTGAAGAAACGTGTGCGCGGATTGCATCCGGCGTTGCGCAACGTGAGGTTCACGCATGCGTGGGGCGGGCCGATTTTATTGACCGAGAAAGCGCGGCCGATTTTTGTGCGGCTGGGGAAAAACGTGATGGTGCTGGCCGGGTACAACGGACATGGCGTGGCGCTATCCGTGTATCTCGGACGGTGGGCGGCAGAGGCTATTCTGGGTAAGCAGAAATTGCCGCGGTGGAACGATTAGCGAGCGTTCAGCGATGGTGGCGGAGGTTACGGCCGGGGATTTCCGTGTCGCCATAAGCCTCGTCGGGATCCTTGTTGAGATTTTCGTTTGGCGGATTTTCCGTGTCAGCTGGCGCGGGTGTGTTGCGGCGGGGAGCGGGATCGCGATTTTCGCGCGGGCTCACGACGTCTTCCTCGCTTTTGCGGGTGCCCCGGGATGAAGGGGATTTGGCAGTTTTCGCGCGTGCGGCGGTCATGTGGTTCCTCCGTTTGATGACTTGATTGGCTTCGGGAAAAACAGCATGGCGTGCGGGGCCGGCAGCCAGCTATCCGGCGAAACATGTAGGAGTAAATGCGCAGAACGGTATTACAAAATCGCGCGAGCGGTTACGGGCGCCAGGAACGGGGAAACTGGACGAAGGAGGAATTCAGGTCGGCGACGGAGGAACAGCCAAGGAGGCGCAGGGTGCGCTCGACATCCGCGCGCAAAATGGCGATGGCCCGGGAGACACCGGCGTGGCCTGCCGCGCCGAGGCCATAAGCGTAAGCGCGGCCGATAAGCACGGCCCGCGCGCCGAGGCACAGAGCTTTGACAATGTCTCCTCCGCGACGAATGCCGCCGTCCATGAGCACCTCGGCCTGACCGTTGACGGCGGCGACAATTTCGGGAAGCACGCGCAGCGCGGCGGGAGCGCCATCGAGTTGGCGGCCGCCGTGATTGGAGACGATCACGCCAGCGGCGCCGTGATCGACAGAGCGGCGGGCGTCGTCCGCGGTGAGCACGCCCTTCACGAGAATGGGGCCGGGCCAGGCTTTGCGCATCCAGGAAAAATCGCTCCAGGTAATCACAGAAGCGGCGAGTGCCCCAGTGACGTCCATCAGCGGCATGGGTCCAAGATTGGGCAGGATGATGTTTTCAAGTTTAGGAACGCCACCGTCGCGCAGGAATGAAACGAGCCAACCGGGGCGCGACAGAAATTGCGGAAGAAACGGAAGTTTAGCGAGCAGTGAACTGCCGAGGATTTCTTTCATGCCGTTGCGGGGATCGCGTTCGCGCATACCGGCGACGGGCGTATCGATGGTGATGACCAGCGCGGAGAATCCTGCGAGACGAGCGCGTTCGATGGCGGGTTCCGCAGCTTCGCGTCCGCCAACCAAATAGAGTTGATACCAAACGGGGCCGCGTGTCACAGCCTTTACGTTTTCGAGTTTGTGGCCGGAGATGGTCGAGAGAATGAATCCGGTGCCAGCCTCTCCGGCGGCTTGCGCGGAGGCCACTTCCCCGCCGGGATGCAGGAGACGGCTGTAGCCCACGGGGGCGAGCAGCGCGGGAAAGGAAATCTCCTGGTCGAGCACGGTGGTGCGCAGGTTACAGTTTCCGATAGACACGGCTTGCCGCGGGTGGAAGGTGACATCCGCAAAAACGCGACAATTTTCGCGCAGGGTGATTTCGTCGTCGGCGCCGCCGTCGACGTAATCGAAAACCACGCGGGGCAAACGGCGCTGCGCTAGTCGCCGCAAGTCGGCGATATTGAGGACGCGAGAAGAGATTCGGGATGGCATGCGTTCTGGCGGCTCTCTGACGACCTGCATTCTACGCTGAATGCGCGCGGCGGCAACCATGGTTCGCGTCACGGCGGCGCGTAACGTGCGCCGTATTTTTTACGAACCGACCAGCGCGTGGTATTGCTCGTCCGTCAGGGGCACGACGGAGAGGCGGCCTTGGCGCACCAGCGGTGAGGCCGCAAAAATTTTGTTGGATTTGATCTGCGCCAAGGTCACGGGATGGGCGATGGGTTTGCCGGCTTTGATGGTTACGCCCGGATTGTGCGGATCCTGGACCTCCACGGAAACCACCGTCGCGGTGCCGACCGCGGATTTCTTTTCTCCGGTCTCATAAATAACGAGTTTCGCTCCTACGGGCATTTCGCGCAGGTGTTTTACCGCGGCTGGAGCGGTGACGCCGTCCCACAGCGTGGATTTATCGCGCTGCAGATCCGCGAAAGAGTAGACCGTGGGTTCGGTTTTCAGCAAGTAGCACATATCGATGACCTCGTGAAGAAATATTTGCACGGGACTCCACCCGTTTTCAAATGTTCGCGGCGCTCTCGGCACGATGTTTTACAGAACCAGCGCCATGGCGAAGCCGTCGTGGCCTTTGGCGTCGACAGTTTGCAGGGCGGTGGCGGAAACGCGCGGCTCGCTGGCGAGCAGCGTAAAGAGCTGTCGCCTGCTTTGGATCGAAGGATCGGTGCTGCCGGAATCCAGGATTCTTTCGTCGCGGATGACGTTGTCGATGATGATGAGCGAGCCGGGACGGGCGAGCTTCAGCGCCCAGTTAAAATACGCGGCATTGTTTGGCTTGTCCGCGTCGATAAAAATCAAGTCGAAACGCGTCTCGTGGCCGGCGGCAGCGAGCTGGGCCAGGGTGGTGAGGGCCGGGCCCTCGCGAAGTTCGATGACGTTCGTGAGGCCAGCGCGGAGAAAATTGGTGCGCGCGATCACGGCGTGCGTGGCATCGGCTTCCAACGTGACAAGCCGCCCGCCCGCGGGAAGTGCCCGGGCCAGCCAAATAGTGCTGTAACCAGCAAGCGTTCCGATTTCCAGGATCGTACGTGCTCCAAGCATGCGGGCGATGAGATTCAGAAATTTTCCGTAGGTGGGCACCACGCTGATGGCCGGCAGGTTGGCGTCGATGCACGATTTTCGCACCGCATCGAGCACGGGGTCGGAACCAACAAGTCTTTCGGCGAGGAAGGTGTCGACGGCGGCGTACAATTCCTTGGACATAATGGCGATCCTCCATGGCAAAGGTTTCGCTTCGTTCGGGTGCCCTTCATCTTCGCAGAACAGCCGCCGGCGTGCCGAAATTTTGCCTTGGGCCTGCCAGGGTCGGCTTCCGCAATTTTGCGAGCGGCTCGGCAAGTTGGCGTACCGATCGTCCGCATTCTGCTCACACACGCGCGCACCGATCATGTTGGATCGCTCGACGCCCTCTGCGATGCATTGCCCAAGGTTGAGAGCTTCCGCGTTTTTCGCGTTGCGAAGGCTGCGGAGCCGGGATACACTGCGGCAGAAATTGGGGCGATGGAGTTCGCCATAACCGCGCGGCGGGTGCGCCACGCTGATGACTCCTGGATGCCGATGGCGCCAGGAGTTTTTTTGTTGGCGGTGACGTTTTCGCGGGCGCGTCGACGCCGATATCGTCGCGGCGATTTTAATGACGTGGCGTGAATCGGCGGCTACGGATTGGAGCATGCTTGCGGCTTACCTTGATTGCAATTTTTGGCGCGATGGGAACGCTGGCGCGCTACGGTTTGCAGGGCGTGGTGCAGCCGCGCAGCGGATTTCCTTACAGCACGCTGCTGATTAATTTGCTGGGCTGTTTTCTGCTGGGATTGGTTGGACAATTCACGCTCAATCGCATGGTGATTTCGCCGGATTTGCGCGTGGCGATCGCCGTGGGATTTTTCGGGGGGTTCACCACGTTTTCCAGTTTTGGCTGGGAGACCGCAAAAATGCTGGAACAAGGCGCGTGGGCGCGCGCCACGGCGTACGTCAGCGCCAGCGTGATCGCCGGGTTGCTGCTGTCCGTTGCGGGGATCCGGCTGGCGAATAAATTTTAGGAGCGCGTTATGAGCCACGAAAAATTCGAGGGCGAACGCACGCTGATGCGCATTCACCTGGGCGAATCGGACAAATGGCACGGCAAACCAGTTCCCGAAGCCATCGTGCAAATGCTGCGCAAAGAAGGATTTTCCGGCGCCACGGTGTTGCGCGGCGTGGCGGGATTTGGCGGCTCCAGCGTATATCACACGGACAAAATTTTGCGGCTGTCGCAGGATTTGCCGATCGTGATTGAGGTGATCGAAGCGCAAGAGCGCATTGACGCAATTTTGCCGCGGCTCGACGAAATGATCGAAGGCGGATTAATCACGCTCGAAAAAGTGCGCGTGATTTTGTATCGCGTGGCGAAAAAATAAGGCACGCGGAATGGGCACGGTAGTCGCTCGCGGCTGGTGTTCGCGACGCCGCGCAATTAGAGTGGTAGTTCGGGCGCGCTGCCGCGCGCCCGTATCGCATGGCGCCGGACACCAAAAATAAATCCTGGCTGAATCGCACAGTTCTCGGCGTCGGACTGACCAGTTTGTTCAGCGACTGGAGCCACGAAACGGCCACCGCGGTGCTGCCCGCCTTTTTGGCGGCGATTGGCGCTGGGCCGGCGTGGCTGGGCGCGATTGAGGGAATTGCCGACGGACTTTCAAGCTTCGCAAAACTGGCTGCCGGGCATTACACAGATCGCTTGCAAAAGCGCAAACCGCTGGTACTCGTCGGCTACGCGATCACCGCTCTGGCCACCGGTTCGTTCGCCTTCGCGACGCAGGCTTACGATGTTTTGCTTGGCCGCGTGCTGGCGTGGCTCGGCCGCGGCGTGCGCTCGCCGTCCAAAAAAGCGTTGCTTGCCGCGGATGTGCCACCCGGTGCCTACGGCCGCGCGTTTGGTTTCGAGCGCCTGATGGATACGCTGGGCGCTGTCGGGGGACCGCTGACGGCGCTGTGGCTGCTGAGTGTAACCGCGCACTCGTACCGCAAGGTTTTTTTATACACGCTGATTCCTGGATTGCTGGCGGTCGTGATTTTTGCCGTGCTGGTGCGCGAGCGGCCTATCGCTGCGAAGGAACGCAAGACATTTTTTGCCGGATTGCGCGCGCTGCCGGTGCCGTTCCGGCGCTTCTTGCTGGCCGTGGGAATCTTTGGCGTGGGCGATTTCTCACATACGCTGCTGATTCTTTATGCCTCGCGCATGCTGGCTCCGGGACACGGTGCGGCCAAGGCGGCCAGCCTGGCTGTCGCGCTGTACACCCTTCACAATATTTTTTACGCCGCATCGGCGTACCTAAGCGGATGGCTTAGCGATTTTGTGCCGCAGCGAAAATACGTTTTGGCGGCCGGCTACGCGTTGGCAGGCGTGACGGCCGTTTTGTTGTGCACCGGAACGCAAACGCTGTGGCTGCTGGCGGTGATTTTTGTCATCGGCGGGCTATACATGGGCACGGAAGAAGCGCTCGAAGATTCGCTGGCCGCCGAGATGGTTCCCCAGGAACAGCACGGCATGGCCTTCGGTACGCTTGCCGCGGTAAACGCTATCGGTGACTTCGTCTCCAGCCTGACGGTCGGCGCGCTGTGGAGCGCTTTCAACGTGCAGACGGCGTTTGGCGCGTCCGGTGCCCTGTTTTTCGCCGGCGCGATTCTCGTTGCGCGTTTGCGGCGTTAGTTTCCTTGAACGCAAGCGGTGCTAGCGGTAGGGATTGAATTCGAGGGTGACTTTTTCAGTGGTTACGGCGTCCGCAGGGGCATAGATCCAGTGTTTGACTGCGGCGATGGCGGATTCCGCGAGCACAGGATTGCCGCCAAGTATCGAGATGCTCTTTACGGTTCCTTTCGGCGAAATCGTAAGTTCCAGGCGCACGGTGCCGCCAATCTGGCGAACCTTAAGCACGGGCGGGTAGTCCGGCTCGACGCGCGTGACGAGTCTTCGGTCGGCCTTGGACCCCTGCTGGGCCAGCGCGAGAGAGCCGAAACACAGAATCACAGCCGCAAAGAGAACGAGCAGGCCTCGAGAAGGAATTTTCGAGCGCCATGCGCTGCGTAACGCGAGAGGGCGGTTCCGAGATGTAACGATAAACATTGGGATATCCATAACGGTCCGTTCCCTCCAAAGCGTTGCGGCTGTCTTTCGTGATGCGCAGCAACACCCAACCAGTGCTTCCCTACGGCAATCGCGCCGCCAGCTCAAAAACTTCCGCGGTGCTCGCGTCATTGACAAACAGCACGCCGCCGTCAGGCGCGCGCCCCGACCACAGCCCGAGCGTTCCCGGATACCGCGCGAGACGATCCAAGGTAAAAACATGCTCGTAGCGACTGTCTCCGAGTCTTGCGCGGCAGTAAGCTCCTTCGCCGCTAACCAGGTCTTCGAAATAGATCGATTTACTATCCGCGGACCACACCGGATAATTCAGCGCGCCGGACTCGAGTGTCTGCCACTGCGACCATTTTTGCGTTTTCGTATCGTAGAGCATCAGTTTGGTCAGGTCTGCGGAAAGCGCCGCGATGAAATGCCCATCCGGCGATAAGCGCGGACTGAACAGCCCTTCCGAACCAGGAATCGATGAAAGTTGATGCGTCTTCAGATCGTAAACCTCGATGCTGAGACCTTCCGGCTTGCGTTCGGTAATTCGCCCGAAAATAATCTGGTCGCCTGCGAGCGACCAGTTGATGTCAACTTCCGGTTTATCTTCAGAGAGCAAGGGCTGCGGCGCGCCGCCCTCGGCAGGAACCACGAAAATAGTCCAGGGCTTGCCGGTTACGACGTTCACGTAAGCGATCTGCTTTCCATCACGCGACCAGCTCGGCAAGGCCGCACGCACCGGCGCGGAGGTGAGCTGCAACCGCTCAGACCCGTCCACGCGACATCGCCACAACGTCCCATCCGGAATAGAAACATAGCTCACCCACTGTCCGTCTGGCGAAAAATCCAGATCGGTGGCAGAGATTCCAGAAAGAAAAGGCGAATACCTCCCTGATTGCGTGTCGTATTTGAGCACCGTGCCGCGCAGCTTCAGTCCGAGGGCCCAGACTTTCGTGTTGTCCGGCGAGGGAGCCGGACGCCCGAAAGATATGGCGCCGCGGGTGAGTTCGACGGGTCGGTCATATCTTTTTTTCTCGAAGCGGCCTGCGGGTTCGGCCAGTCCCCAGAGATTTGCGGTGCTGCCCAATTCGGTGCGCGTGGCCTGAAAAATGTAGTAGCGGCCATCAGCGGTCCAACTGCCGCAACATTTTGTCGAGACGGCATGCCAGTCCGGCAAGACCGCATGCAAACCCGATCCATCGCTCTGCACTTCCCAGATCGAAGATGTGTTTGAAGCGAGATCGCCGACGCTAAAGCGGATCCGCCGGCCGTCAGGCGAATAACGCGGATAGTAGGGCGTCCCGGGCACGGTCACTAACTCTCTCGCTGCTGCGCCGTCGGCGCCGGCAACGAATAGGCTGGAACCCTTCACAAGCACCACGTGTTGCCCGTCTGGAGACCATACCGCTTCTTGGCCGGTGGTCGCGCCAAAGCGCCGCGGAGCTCCACCTTGCAGAGGAGAAAGCCAAACGGGATGTTCCGCGGAAGGCCCGGAAGCATTTTCCGAAGCCAGCATCGCGCTGTGCGTAGCGGAAACGTCCAGCAATTGCGCACTCGGAAACGGCAGGGTGAATTGCGAGGTATCGCCGCCATCGGCTGGCACTTTGGAGATGATGGTGCGCTGCCCCGCTAGCTCAGTGAAATAGAGGTTCGCGCCGTCTCCGGCGAGATTGCTCTTGACCAGACCGTCATGAGTGAGCTGCTTTTTAACCGTCAAGCCGGGCAGAGGCGTCGGACGGTTCAACCAGATTAGCCACGCGGCAATACCAACGATCAGGCCGGTGCTTGTCAGCAACGCTAAAACGATTTTTCGCGGCACAGTAGGCTCCCCCAGGCTCTATGCCCTGAAATATGCTACGGCGCGGGATTCAGCACAATAGACCGTTCCGCGACAATATTAACCGTTTAGGAACTATTTGCAGAGTCGGAACGAAGGCCCGCGGATCCGGTCGCTCCTTAAACGGCCGGTTCCGGCCATTGACGTTTTCCGGCAAACGATTCATCTCGCCGAGATCGCCGAGAGAACCCCGTTGCATGCTCGCGCCTCGCGTGTTAGCCTTAGCGAACAAAAGGCGAATTCCTGGAGGCTCTAGCTATGTCGCAATCTCTCGCGGTTCGTCCGGCTTTGCGCACCGGGGCGCTGGCGCTGCCGGAGGGCTTAAGCGATAACGCGGTGCGCGAGGTGCTGGATTTGTTGGCAGCGCGCGATCGCGACGGCGAAGTGCTTACCGCGGTGCGGCATTTTCCGGCGCGCGCGGCGCAGTGGGCGGAGTTCCCGGAGTGGGTGCGCGGCGATTTGCGCGCGGCATATCTCGCGAAAGGCATTCGACGGCCCTACACACATCAGGCGGATGCGGCGGCTGCGGTGCATGCGGGAAAAAACGTGGTGATTGTTACGCCAACGGCTTCCGGAAAAACCCTCTGTTACAACTTGCCGGTATTGAATGAGATTTTGCAAAAACCGGATACGCGGGCGCTGTATTTATTTCCGACGAAAGCGCTGGCGCAGGATCAACTTGCCGAATTGCATGATTTGAATTCGCGGCTGGCGGACGGTTTTGGCGTTTTTACGTACGACGGCGATACCCCGGGCGATGCGCGCAAAGCGATCCGCGAAAAAAGCCACATTGTGCTGACCAATCCAGACATGCTGCATACGGGAATTTTGCCGCATCACACGAAGTGGACGCGGCTGTTTGAAAATTTGCGCTACATCGTGATCGATGAGCTGCACAGCTATCGCGGCGTGTTTGGGAGCCATTTGTGCAATGTGTTGCGGCGATTGCGGCGCATCGCGAATTTTTACGGAACGCATCCGCAATTTATTTGCTGCTCGGCAACCATTGGGAATCCGGGAGAGCTAGCGTCGCGGTTGCTCGAAACCGAGGTGCACGTCTTGAATGCGAATGGCGCACCCGCCGCGGAGAAGACTTTTGTTTTTTACAATCCTCCGGTGGTAAATCGCGCGCTGGGGATTCGCCGCAGTTACATGAATGAATCGGCGCGCGTGGCACAGGAATTTTTGAAGCATGAGTTGCAGACCATGGTGTTCGCAAATTCGCGGCTGCATACGGAATTGCTGCTGACGTATTTGCAGCAGGCCAATCCCTGCGCGCTGGGAAAACCCGAGACCATTCGCGGGTATCGCGGCGGATACTTGCCGGGCGAACGGCGGGAAATTGAACGCGGGTTGCGCGAAGGGCGCATTCGCGGCGTGGTCTCGACCAGCGCGCTCGAATTGGGGATCGATGTGGGGTCGCTGGACACCGTGGTGATGGCTGGGTATCCCGGGACCATTGCCGCGACCTGGCAGCGCGCGGGGCGCGCGGGGCGGCGGGCGGGAAGTTCTTGCTCCGTTCTCGTGGCTTCTTCCGCGCCGCTCGATCAATTCATCATCCGCCATCCCGATTATTTCTTTGGCAATTCGCCGGAGCAGGCGTTTATCCATCCAGACAATCTGGAAATCCTGGTGAACCATTTGAAGTGCGCCGCGTTCGAGTTGCCGATTGCCCCGGAAGAAAAATTCGGTGAAGCGGATATCCCGGATTTGTGCGCGCGCCTCTCGGATGCCGGATTTCTGCATCGCGCGGGAGAGAATTTTCACTGGACGCATGAAGCGTATCCCGCAGATACCGTGAGTTTGCGGTCGGTGACCAGCGACAATTTTGTGATTATCGATCTCACTGGCGCGCCGAATGTGATTGGCGAAGTGGATTTCCCGAGTGCGCTGACCAGCGTGCACGAGAAAGCGATTTACATGCACGGCGGCACGCAATATCACGTGGAGCATTTGGATTTCAAAGAGCGCAAGGCGTACGTGAAAAAAGTGGATGTGGACTACTACACGGATGCGATTCGCTATACGCAAGTACGGATTTTGCAGGCCGCCGCTGGTGAACCGCAAGCAAATTTCCTTTCTGCGCATTCGCACGGCGATGTGCTGGTGCGTTCGCAGGTCATTGGGTTTAAGAAGATAAAGCTTTTCAGCAACGAGAATATTGGCGCGGGGCAATTGCAGCTTCCGGAAAATGAGATGCATACGACGTCGTACTGGGTCACGTTGGCGCGGCCGCTGCTCAAGTCGCTTCCCTTCTCGGTGAGCGAGCGGCAGAGCGGAATGTTTGGTTTGCTGCACGCGCTGGAATCGGTGGCGACATTGCTGCTGATGTGCGATGGGCGCGATTTGGGCACGGCTATTGGAGAACGGCCGCCGTCACCGGAGAGCTCTGCGGGAAGTTCGCATGCCACGCCGCGCGGGGATGCGGCGCCAGAAATGCAACATAGTGACCATGCGGAATTCACATCGACGCGGATGGAAGAAGTGATTGGCGCGAACGCCAAGGAATTTTTTGAGCCGAATCTTTATTTATTTGATGCGTATCCGGGCGGCATTGGGTTTTCGGAGCCGCTGTTTCGTGTACACGATTTGCTGGTGCAACAGACGCGGTCGTTAATTTTGGCGTGCGGATGCGCAGCGGGCTGCCCTTCCTGCGTGGGACCGGCGGGCGATTTGGCGCCGCGCGCAAAAGAGGCGGCGCTGGCGATCCTCGACCGGTTGTGTGCTTAGATGGCGGCGTTCGCGGACAAATTTTCGCGATTGGCGGCGCTGAAGCCCGTACGCAGCAGCGCGGGCGGTTCAGCGCTGAATGGTGGATCGCCGCGCGCTACCGTGGCGCCGCCCGCTCTGACGCTGCGTGACCCTTCTGAACGTGACCCTTCTGAAGAAGACACGCTGGCGCGGCTGCTGGGCGCCGGCGTTTCGCGGAATCGCTTCGGCGAACATTTGGCGGTGCGCAACTGGTATGCGAGTCCGGAATTTGCGCAGCCGTCGGATACGGCGCTCGAAATTCTGTCGCGCACGCGCGATGAAGCGCAATCGCGGAAGACGCGCGCGGCGCTGGGCGATCCAGAAAAATGGCTGTTCCTGGATACCGAGACGACCGGGCTGGCCGGAGGCACCGGGACGTACGCGTTTCTTGTGGGCCTCGGCTGGTGGGACGCCGGCGGGCTGCAAGTCGAGCAGCTATTTATGCGCGACTTCACGGAGGAATGCTCGGTGTTATGCGCGCTGGCGGCGCGGCTAGCCGAACGCCCGGTGCTGGTCACCTACAACGGGAAAACTTTTGATTGGCCGCTGCTGGAAAGCCGCTTCACGATGACGCGGACGATGGTGGTGCCGAAACTGGCGGCGCATTTGGACCTTTTGCACCCGGCTCGCGCCGTGTGGAAGCTGCGGCTGGGATCCGTGCGGCTGGCGGACGTGGAGCGGCACGTCTTGAATCCCGCGACGCTAGGCTGGGACCGCGATGACGACACAACCTCCGCGATGATTCCGCAATATTATTTCGATTATTTGCGCGGCGGACCGCCGGAGCCGCTGCTGGGCATTGCGCGGCACAATCAGATGGATTTACGCGGGCTGGCGGCTCTCTACGGCAAACTGGACGCGCTGATCAGCACGGAATTGCCGGATGCCGGCAGCGTGGACGGGCGCGATTTATTTGGCTTGTCGCGCTATTTGCAGCGGCGCGGGCATCGCGAACGGGCGCAAACGGCGTGCACGCAGGCGCTCGATTTTGGTCTGCCGCACGAGGTGCGTCCGCAAGCGCGGCGGGAGCTGGCGCTGCACGCGAAACGCTGCGGGGAACACGAACGCGCGGCCGAGTTGTGGCACGAGATCGTGGGCGGCGACGCCAGCGGGGGCGTCGACGCCTGCGAGCAGTTAGCCATTCATTACGAGCGGCGCGCGAAAAATCATGAACGGGCCCTAGCGTTCGCGCAACTGGCGCTCGAGGAATTGCGCAAGGTCCGCCTGTTGAATAGCCGCTTGCCCTCCGGACACTATGCCGGTGCGTTTCCGGGATTTATGGCGGTCAAGAGCAGCGGGGGCCGAGAGGCTCGTCTCGAGAAGAGCCTTTTGAAGCGCGTGGCGCGGCTAGAGCGAAGGCTTGCGGCGCGTTCCGTTACGACTCCGTTATTGGGTGCGCATGGAAGCAGCTAAGCGTCAGGAAGTGATTCGGTATTCACGAGCGCTGGAACCTTAACGGGTTGCGGGAATGGCGGGTGACTGCGGGGTGGTCAGGTTGCGGGTGGTAACGCTGGTTTGCGGTTTGCTGGGGTCGAGGGGAGGAAGTTCGACCGGGGGAAAAGTGGCGGCTTTGTTTACGGCATCGAAGACGGCGCGCGTGGTGCCTTCGACCGTGAGGCACTCGGTAACGGCGCAATGGAGAAAGACGTCGCCGTCGGGGGTGTTGAAGGAGAAAAAGCTGGGGCGGCGAAAGAGATTAGTGCGCTCGCCATGCTTTTTCTCGAGGGCTTCGGAGTACTGGCCGAAGAAGCGAGCGGCTTGCACCTCGTTGGACCATTTGACGCGGGTGACCAAGACCAGATGCTTGGTGCGCTTCTGTTCAAAGACCGCGTAGCGGTCGCCTTCCCAAGCGGCGGCCAACGGGCCCGCGCGATCTTCGCCGAGAAATTGCCTGAACACTTCTTTCCAGCCGAACTCTCCCATCACGTTGTTCGCGAGCTTCGCGTAGTCGTCGCCGAGAATTTTATCCACGGCTGGAAGCGCGACGGTGACGGGCGTTTTGTCTACCTTATAGAGCGCAGGATGCAGGATTTGCTGGGTGGAAGCAGGTGGTTTGGCGAAGACGCCAGCCATCGCGGGCCAGCCGCTGTTGCGGAGAATGGCGGCGGAAAAGGTGAGTCCGGCAAGGTAGGGGAAAACCAGCGCATCGCGCAAGAAGGGCGGCGCCTTTTTCATGGTGGGAGTTTCGCCAAGATCGCCGACCATCATGCCGGGATCAATGTCTGGAAGATCTTTTAGCGTGCGCCCCGTGCCCACCAGGAGGTAATCGATCATGGCGGCCATAGCGCTGCCTTCGAGGACGGACTCGCGAGCAAGTTCGGCGTCATCATTGGGGCGTGCGCTTTTGACCCAGGATTCGATCTTAAAGTGCTGATCCTGCAGCGCATGGGTGAGCTCGTGAGCCATGACCATGCGTTGATCTTCGAGGGCGATCCAGTCGGCAACGTAAAATTCCTGCGTCTTGGGGTCGTAGAGACCGGCAATCTGCTCAGTGAGCAGGTCGATCATAAAATTGTCAACGTCAAAGCCCTTAGGAAGAAGCCCGAAGGCCTCGGCGCTGCGCGCGGAGGCGTAACGCTCGGCGGGATTCTTGTCGTCGTTCATTTCGCGAATGACGTAGGCGCGGATTTCGTCGCGGGAGCGCAGAGTTTTCTTTACGGGAGAGAGCAGCTGCAGGCCGGTGATCCGGCTCATTTGCGTCAGGACTTCGTCGGCAGCGGCGGCAAACTCGGCGCTCGAGGGCTTGGTGGAAGCGGCGGACTTGGAGGATTCTGACTTGGGAGGATCTGCAACGGGCGGAGGGCCGGTGGCGGGAACCTGCTGGGCGCGGGCGAAGCCGGACCACAACAGCAAACCGAGGCAAAGCGTCGCGAGGAGCCGTGAGCCGCGGGGCGCCCGGCTAGGGAAATGGGTGAGAATCATGATATCTGGAGGATACCAGAATCCGTTTTACGGGCTGGGACGGCCTGCGGCCAGCACAGCCGCTAACGGAAAACCGTGGGTGGCGCTGCGCTGCGGGGGAATGGCGGCTGGACGGCAGCGTCTCGACAGAGGGCTGACTTGCCGCTCGCGTGGGCCGGGAGTTCACAATTTGCCAATGGTCTGCTATTATTTATTCATCCGTTATATTACATAAAATCGCCGCGTACCGCTCAGCCAAACGCGCACGGAGGCAAGCATGGAAACGGGACTTCGCCTGCGACAAATCCGCGAACGTCTGGGCTTAACCTATCGGGACGTGGAGCGGGCCAGCCTGGAGATTGCCGCGCGGCGGGGACGTTCGGACTTCATACTGCGCATCAGCCGACTTGCAGATATCGAAAACCACGGAGTGGTGCCGAGCCTGCATAAGATTTACTCCCTGGCGGCGATCTATCACCTGAGCCCGCACCAGATTTTTACGTGGTACGACGCTCCGCTGGAAGAACTGTTCAGCGACGGAAGCGTTTCGCCGGCGCCCAAAACGCACATGGTGGCGGAACCGCTGACGATGCGCGCGCCCATCCGGTTTGACCCGGCGTTCGATCCGCGCCGGACGGAAATACTTTCGCGCATGGTACAGCAGTGGGGCAGGTTGGAGGGCTTGCTGGAGGCGAATAAATCGAATTTTCGGTATGGGTATGTGGGCCTCGCAGACCGGCGCATGGCGCCACTTCTGCGTCCAGGCAGCGTGCTACTGCTCGATGTATCGGTCTGCCGGATGGAGGAGGCGGATTGGTCGACGGAATACGACCGGCCGATGTATTTTGTCGACGTGCGGGACGGCTACCGGTGCGGATGGTTTCACCAGGACCGCGAACGACTGACGATGCAGCCGCACCCCCTGTCGCGATGCGCGCCAGAATCCTGGCGGCTGCCCGAAGGAGCGGATATTGTGGGTCGCGTGGTGGGCGTGGTTACGCGTCTGAACGAGCCGTGGAGTATGCCGGCTGAAGAATCTCCAGCAACGCCCGCATATTGGAACAGAAGAGCGCTTTGAGATAGCCTGGAGTTTGTTCCGGTAACAGAACGCGGTAGGCTTCGAGGCGTTGCCAATGGGCGATGGCCTGTTGCGGGCCTCCGGCCATGGATTCGAAACAAACGCGCAGGTCTTTTTCCTGTTCTTCAAGAGGCGATTCCAAAATCCTCTCAAAGATTTGTTCGTGGCACATCTCCAGCGCCTGCTGGATAGCTTCGCCGGGATAACGGACTGCCAAACCAGCGTGTTCGTAGCGTCCCGTCGAAAGATCGCGCAGAGAAGCCAGGTACACCAGACGGGCGTAGGAACCTGGCAAACCTTCGAGCGTGGTCAGCGTGAAATCCTCGACGACCAAGCGGTTCTGCTGAAGCTGCGTGAGAGCTTTCATGGCGCTTTCTGTTCCGCGTGCGGAACTTTTTGCGTAAGTTTTTCACGTACGCGCTGTGAGCCCCCACATTCGCCGGTGGAGGGTTCACCCCGTGAAAAAATTAGTCATTTCCAGTGGCTTGGCAGCAGCCGCAGTGCTGATGCTACTGCCGGTAACACGTCCCGTCAACGCTGCAATTGGTAACGTAAGAACGAATGGAACTCATCTACAGGCGGATGGCGATCCGTTGCCTCCACCTATTCCGCCGAGCAAGGTGTCGGTTGGCGGGGCTTATCTACAAGCGGACGGCGATCCGCTACCACCGCCCATTCCTCCCGCAAACGGAACTTCTGTAACACCTTACTTCCTGGCGGATGGCGATCCGTTGCCACCCCCAATTCCGCCCACGGAAACTGCCTTCTTCGTCGAAGCCTAGACGCGCAATGCAAGCGGTCAAGACCGGAGCTGGCTGACAGCGGGAGCGAGTGATTTCGGGCGACGATTTTCTCCAGCGCGGCAGCTGCAAAACGGGACGCCAGGCGAGCAATCTCCAGCTTCAGTACTTCGATACTGCTCCGTGCGAAACGTCTGTTTCTAGTAATCTCGATTATCTTCTGATAACATGCCGTTCGTCTGATGATCCCGGGACTCGACAATCTCGAGACGGCGGCGTGGGCGCTCTCTGCTGCGCTGCGAATATTTCTGATCGTGCTGCTGGTGGCTCGACGGAATCACCTGCGATTTCCCTTCTTCTTTCTGTACATCGCGGCAACCTTACTGCACGCCCTCGAAATTTTCGTCCTGTACAAGTACCTGGGTGTTACTTCGACCTATGTGCGTCGCGCCGCCTGGGGGATGCAGGGATTTGTGGTTTTATTTCGCGGCCTGGCGATCGCGGAATTGTGCCGGGAGGTGTTCGCGCATTATGCAGGAATCCGAGCGTTCATCTGGCGTGTGCTGGCCGTGCTCGTGACCGGGGTGATGGTGCTGGCGATGGTCGCCAGCAATGACGTTATGGAGCTAAGAATCCTGCACGCAAATCGCGCCGCAAGCCTGGCGTTGTCGTTCATGACCGTCGCCATTCTTTTGTTCGCCCGCTATTACTTTGTACGGGTGAGCGCCCCAACGCGCTCTTTGGCGGTAGGTTTTTTCTTGTACTCGTGTTTTTCGGCTTTAAACGATACGGTGCTGGAGACGCTGCTGCAAAAATTTGCGCCACTATGGAATTTTCTGGACACCACGTCGTTCATCGGTTGTGTATTGATCTGGTGCTGGGCCGTTCGCGGAACCGTGCCCGAACCAGCGGCGAAACCGGAAATGATACCACCGGGCACTTATAACGAGCTTTCCTTGGAAATGAACCGTCGCTTGGCGCAGATCAACGACCGGTTGAGCGACTTTTCGAAGGGACGGGCGCGCCGCCCATGACTCTGTATATCGTTTGCGGGGTGATTGCTGCACTCGCGTCGCTGCTCTTCTGGTCGCTGCGGCCGCCTGGCGGCGGGAGAAAGAAATTGCGGCCGCTCGAAGATCCGGCGCGCAGCAACGTGCAGTATTTCCCGCAAATCCAGCAAGCATTGACGAGGGCGGATGCCGAGTTTCTCCGCGCACGGGGAGGCGCAGCGCTGGCGCGCATCGTGGAGCGCGAACGGCGCAAAGTGGCGCGGGACTTTTTGCGGGGATTGCATGAGGAGTTCAACCAATTGCTGCGTTTGGCGCGGATCATTGCGTCACTTTCTCCGCAAGTGGTGACGCTGCAGGAATTTGAACGCGTGCGTTTGACGGCGCTGTTTCGCTGGCGATTGCAGGTGATTTACGTGCGCTTAGCGCTCGGAGCGAGGTCGGCTCTTGAAATGCAAGCGGTAAGTGACATGATCAGCCGCTTGACGGTGCGCATAGAATCGGCGATGCGCGAACTGGGCGAACGAGCGAGCCTGGCGATGGAATTAGCGTCAACGCTCGACAGGGACGACTTGAACGCTGCGTGAGGGCTCCGTTGAAGCGGTGGCCGGCGCAGCGGGCAGTCCGGGAAGCTTGATACGAAAAGATGCGCCGTGAGGCGGGACATTGCGCACGGTGATCGTTCCGCCGTGTTCCGTGACAATCCCATAGCAAATACTCAAACCGAGGCCCGTGCCTTTGCCGACCGGTTTGGTGGTGTAAAAGGGATCGAAAACGCGCGAGGAATCCTTCACACCGGGACCGCTGTCGGTAAATTCCACGAAGAGAAAATCTCCGGAAACTCCCGAACGCACCCACAGATCGCCATCTGGGGAGTTCTCCAGCATGGCGTCCACGGCGTTGTTGACCATGTTGAGAAAAACCTGCTGCAACTGGTGAGGGTCAGCGGAAGTGACGGGAAGATCCGGACTTAGCTCCATATGCACGCGGATATTGCTCACACGCAGATCGTAGTCGCGTAACGCCAGGGTGTCTTCGAGAACTTGATTGAGTTGCACGGAAACGCGCTCTGGTTTGTGTTGGCGAGAAAAGCTGAGTAGATTTTGCACGATGCGGTGAGTACGTTGCGCTTGTTTATAGAGTTTTGCGGCGTACTCAAGTTCCTGTGGGCCGGTTTGCGCGCTGGCGGTGAGCAACTGGCTGTAGCCGAGAATCGCGGTGAGCGGATTGTTGAGTTCGTGAGCCACGCCGGAAATCAGTTGACCGACGGCGGCCATTTTATCGCTATGCAGCAGCTGTTCCTGCGTGCGGCGAAGATTTTCGTAAGCTTGTTTGGTTTCGTCGTAGAGCAGCGTGCGTTGAATGGCGCCGGAGATTTGGCTGCCCACGGCGATAAGCAAGTTGACGTCAGCGGGAGAAAATTCACGAGGCGCGCGGCTGCCGACAAGCAGCCACCCAATCACGCGATCTTTCGACCACAGAATGACGACGTAGGCGGAGGTAATACTTTCCTTGCGGTTCAGATCGCGCAAGGCGTCCGGCAATGGCAGCCCATGGGCCGAAACGAAGGTGGCATGCACGGCGTTGATATGATGCAAAACATCAGAGGCCAAAGGAACGGATGGAACGCTCTTGGGAGTTTCCGAGCGATGGCCTACCGAGGCGACGCGACGCAGCGAGGAACCCTGGTCTTCGAGCAAGTAGATCGAAGAACTATCGAGGCCGAACAGTTCGAGCAGCTGGCGAAGAGTGCGCTGCAAGGAGTCGCCTAAATCCATCGATTCGGTGAGCGTTTGCGCGATGGAGTTCAGCACCATGAGCTCGCGGTTGCGACGGCGTATTTCTCCTTCGGCGCGCTTGCGTTCGGTAATGTCCAGGACGAATCCTTGATAAGCAGTGACCTGCCCGGAGGCATCGCGGACACCACTCGAAGACTCGAGGATGTTGCGGACTTCGCCGTCCTTACGGCGCATTTCAAATTCAAAGTCGGTGACCGAGCCATGATCCTGGAGCAAACGGCGGAGACGATCGCGCTCGGAACTGTTCACAAAGAGCGTCGAGCCGATGTCCACGCACATCAGCTCTTCGCGCGTGTCGTAGCCGGTCATGTGCAGCAGCGCGTCGTTAAACTCCAGAAATCGTCCGGTTGGCGTGGAGATGAACACCCCTTCCTGGACGCTGGCGACGAGCGTGCGGTATTTCTCTTCCGCGCGCTTGCGTTCGGTAATGTCTTTGAGGACGTGGACGACGCCGGCGGATTTGCCGGAAGCACCGGCAAACGTGGAGTTAGAAGCCAGGAAATAGCCGGGGAGCCAGGGATCGCGCTCGTCGCCTTCGCCGGCAACGCCCTCGCAATAAGGGCATAGCTCGTAGGTGACTTCCTTCCGTGGCAGAAACTCGGTGACGCTGCGGCCGAGCAGCCCTGCGGATTGTCGTCCGAGGAGTTGGCTGAAGCGCTGATTGACGCGCAAGATCTGTCCCGAGCTATCGTGCACGACGATGGGATCGCCGATCGAATCGAAGGTGTGTTCCCATTGCTGCTGGGCGGTGGCCACCTGTTCGAAGAGTCTCACGTTCTGCAGAGTCAATCCGAGCAGGTTGGAAAGGTTCACGAGATAGGCGATTTCGTCGGCTGGGAAGGTAACTTTGTGCGTCGAGCCTATGGCGATGATTCCGAGAGGGGTGTCTTTGCCGCGGAGCGCAATGGTCACCATTTCTTGCAACCCGAGCTGCGCCGCGCGGGAATTAGAGGTGACATCGTCCTGCTCATCCAGGCGAATGCAGCGGCAATCTTCGCGGAGCACTTGGCGAACCCAAGGCTCCTGGCAGGAAATCTTGCTGTATTTCGTAAGATAGTCGCTCGAAAAGCCCACCGAGGCGCGAATCACCAATTGGCGCGAGTCACCTTCGCCTTCGATAAGCCGAACGAGGCCATGCGTGCCGCCGACGCTGGCGACCAAGTGTTTTAGGACGCCTTCGAGAGCGTCGTGTACCGAGAGCGTCTGGGTGCTGGCAGCGGTGAGCAGTGTGAGGCGGCGCATCTTGTCATTCAGTTCGTCCGTTCTCGAGCGCGCGCTCTCGAGGACCAGGACGACCATGGCGATACCGAGCGAGACACCAAGAAGGTGATCAAACGCGACACGCAGTGTGAATAAGGGATGCTGCGGCCAGAGAGAGCGATCCATTCCGTGCAGGCCATCGAGCAGAAAGAGGCCGGCGAGCAGCCGCATGCCGTGTCCGGGACGATGCGCGGCCCAGCGCCACACGAGCCACCCGGCGGTAAGGCAGACGGCGCTTTCCAGAAGGGCGGTTTCCCAGTGCGCCCATATATTGCCGCGGCTACCGGTTCGTTCGATGTAGTACACCCAGACGAGCGCTAGGACCACTGCGGATAGAACCGGCCAGCGACGATATTCTGGACCGCCGGTGAGGTCGGTGACGGAAAGTACAAAAAATGCCAGCGCCGCGGCATGACCGAGCAACACGGGGACGCCCAGTTCAGGGAGATTGCGGACCAGCAACGCCACCTCTCCAAGGGAGGCGCAAGTAAAGCAAATCCATCCCACGAGCCAGAGGCGGTAATAATGGGAGTCCTGATCGCGGCGCAAGAGCGCGAAGAGCACCAATAAAATGATAGAAGCACTGGCTTCGAAGAACGCGCTTCCGAGCAGGCCCTGATTCAGTAACACGTTAAGCGGCCTCCGGGCCGTAACTGCCTTACAACGGCAACCAAACGAGCCTGTCAGTCGAATGCGAAGCTTGAAAAACGTTTGCGCTGTGGTCTCAGAGTGACGCTAACACGCTATTTTCTTAATGGGCAAGAGCCCAACAGTAAGTCTGTGCTGTGCCGTATAATGACTCAATGGGAGTGTCCCCTGTGGAGATGGAAAACATATTGGTGGTGGATGACGAGGAAGCGATTCGAGAGGTCGTTTCGACGATGCTCGAATCGAAGGGCTACCGGTGCACGGCGGTGAGCAATGGGCGCGCGGCGCAGGATCAGGTGAAGCGCGTCACGCCGGATCTGGTGTTGAGCGACATGATCATGCCGGAAATGGATGGCATCAAGTTGCTCGACTGGATTCGCAACTACGATCCGGAAGTTCCGGTGATCATGGTCACCGCCATTCACGATATTTCCACCGCTCTAGAGGCAATTCGACGCGGCGCGTACGATTATATTTTGAAGCCGTTTGAGAAGGACCAACTGTTCCTCGGCGTCGGCCGGGCGCTGCAGCATCGGCGGCTGGTCGCGGAAAATCGCAATTACCAGCGCAATTTGGAGCAGCAAGTGGAAGAGCGTACGGCGCAACTGAGCGGAGCGCTGGTGCAGCTCGAGCAATCCTACGACGACACTTTGGAAGCGCTGGGCAGCGCTCTCGACTTGAAGGACGCGGAGACCGAGGGGCACTGCCAGCGCGTCACGGCGTTTACCATTTCGATCGCCAAAGCTATGCCGGTACCGAATAACTATCTGCCGGTGCTCGCGCGAGCCGCGTTCCTTCATGACATCGGAAAGATGGCGATTCCCGATCGCATCCTGCGCAAGCCTGGCCCGCTCGATAACGATGAAAAGCAGATCATGCGCACGCACTGCGAAATTGGCTATAACATGCTGATTCGCATACCGTTCCTGCGGGACGCCGCCGAGATTGTGCTGGCGCACCAGGAGTTTTTTAACGGCACGGGGTACCCGCGAGGGCTAAAGGAAGCGCAAATTCCCCTCGGGGCCCGGATTTTTACCGTGGCAGACTCGCTGGACGCTATGATCAGCGACCGGCCGTATCGCAAAGCGTTGCCTATGTCGCATGCCCGGGAAGAGATACGGCGGTGCGGGGGCACGCAGTTCGACCCCAAAGTCGTCGAGGTGTTCCTTTCCATTCCCGATCAACACTGGATTGACCTGCGCCAGAGCTTGGGTTCGCCTTTCCGTCTCGCCCACCTAAAGAACCTGTAGCTTGGCTCGCCTCTCGCCTCCTACACGGCTTGCCCGGCGCGATACGGGGATTGGCAAACTACCGGACCTAAATCCATATTTTCATATGGCTTACACCAATTCGTATCAGTCCTGCGAAATCCGTGAAAATTGTCCGTCAGCCAAAATTGTAACTCGCTTATAAATAAGACCTTAACAGCAAATACTTTATCTCCTCTTAACCCTGCTTTTGGAGAGCGGATTGCAATCTCCGCCTCGGGTGTGTACAGCGTTTCCTTTCTCTCATTCAAGGATTTCTTAAACTTCAGGAGGTATTCCGTGAAAAACGGATTACGGGTTTTTGTAGGATTTTTGAGCATCGCATTTGTGGTTTTGGCTCTGTCGATTCCCGCGCACGTCAGCGCTCAGGTCATCAGCGGCGACTTGGTGGGCACAGTCCTCGACAAGACTGGCGCGACGGTACCCGGCGCGACGGTGGAAGCGGTCAACGTGGCTACGGGAGTCCGATATCCGACGACTGCCGAATCGTCGGGCGAGTACCGCATCAACAATTTGCCCGCCGGCACGTACAACGTTACAGCTTCATCACCGAATTTCGCAGCCACCACGGTGAATGGATTTGCAATCGAACTGAACAAGACCAGCACCCTGCAGATTACGCTCGAAATTAAAGGCGCGGTAACCTCGATCGAAGTCAGCGGTCAGGCTGTGGCCCTAGACACCACCACTGCGCAATTGCAAAGCACGTTTGAGGGCAAAGAACTCTCGGACCTGCCCACCGTCAGCCAAGGCAGCGGAGTCCTGAACCTTTCGCTGCTCAGTTCGGGCGTCGCGAGCAGCGGAGGCGTGGGCGTAGGTTCTGGTCCATCCGTCGGCGGGCAACGGCCGCGCAACAACGACTTTACGGTTGAGGGCGTCGATAACAACAGCAAGAGCGTCACCGGGCCGTTGGCGGTGATTCCGAATGATGCGGTTTCCGAATTTGCCGTGCTACAAAATCAATTTTCCCCTGAATTCGGTCACTCCTCAGGCGGACAATTCAACACCATCATCAAGAGCGGTACGAACTCCTTCCATGGGTTGGCTTACATCTATAACCAAAACCGCGACTACGACGCCTTGGACACCTTGGCGGCTGCGGGGGGACAGGGAAGCGGACCTCTCTGCGCGGTGAACGGAGGAAGTTTCTGCCATGCGCCGGGACCTCGCTTCGACCAAAACCGTATCGGTGGTAACATCGGCGGGCCGGTTCTGAAAAACAAGCTCTTCTTCTTCTTCAACTACGAGTATGAACCGCTCGGACAGGCTGGTCTTCCTGCCGGGGCCTGCGCGCCGGATGCCAACGGATATTCCTTGATCAACAGTACGGCGGGACTTTCCGCGACGAACGTGGCAATTTTTGAGAAGTACGTGGCTCCCGGAACCGTTCCAGACGCTACGTCGGGCTGCGCTTCTATCCCCTGGGTTGGTTTCAACGCTGCGACCGGGTGCACTCCGACGACCTGCGTTACGGCCCAAGGCTTGTCGTTCGTGGCTCCGAGCTTCACGAACAGTCATTTTTATGTCGCGAGCATGGACTACAATATCTCGACCAGCGATCAACTTCGCGGCCGCTACGTCTATAACAGCTTTATCGGTATCGATAACTCCCCGCAATTGCCAGCATTCTTCACCTCAGTGCCTACGAAAGATCACCTGGTGACCATCAATGAGTATCACACGTTCACGCCAATGCTTACGAATGAGCTGCGTTTCGGCTACAACCGCAACACCAGCGAGTTCAGTGCGGGAAGTTTCACATTTCCTGGTTTGGACAGTTTCCCGAACTTGCAGTTCAATGACTTGAATTCCCTTCAGGTGGGCCCGGATCCCAATGCTCCGCAAGGGGGAGTTCAGAACACTTATCAGTTGAGCGAAGCGCTGACGTGGTCCAAGGGAGCGCACACGCTGAAGTTCGGCGTTGAAGGCCGCAAACTTATCGCTCCACAGGTTTTCACGCAACGTTCGCGCGGAGACTACGAGTACAACAGCACGCTGGCATACTTCCAGGATTTGGCTCCTGACTACCTCGCGGAACGCAGCAACGGAAACTCCATCTACTACGGCGACCAATCTGCTCTCTACTGGTTCGTCAACGACAATTGGCGCATTCGTCCAAACCTCACGCTGAATCTTGGCTTGCGTTACGAATACACCACGTCTCCTTATTCGGAGCGGCTGCAAGCTTTGAATTCGGCCGCAAGCGTGCCGGGCTTGATTACCTTCGCAGCCCCGCAATGGTCAAAGAACAACTATGCGCCGCGCATCGGAATTGCGTGGACGCCTGGGACCAGTGGCCGCACGTCGATCCGGGCAGGATTCAGCGAAGCTTACGATACGCTCTTTGACAACCTCGGCTTGTTAACCGTCCCACCGCAACTTGGGTCGACGAATGACTGCGTTCAAATTGTCGGCCCTGGCGGATACCCCTGCGCTAGCCCGGGATTTCTGGCGGCCGGCGGTATTCTGCCCGGCGCGGGTGGCGTAAACACCTTCCCGAGCGTGGCGGCGCAGAGGGCAGCCACGTCGGCGTTTCTGCCCCAGTTCCAGGATCTGCCCAAATCGATCAACTGGTCGCTAGGCGTTCAGCATACCTTCTGGTCGGATTATACGGTGGAAGTGCGCTACGTAGGCACTCGCGGTATTCATCTGCCGGCCCAGATTCAGCTCGACAGGGAGTCGGTAGTGACACCCACCAACTCGCTACCTACGTACTTCTCGGCGCCAGACCAGGCCACGCTCGATGCCTTACCGCTCGACCTGGCAACTTTGAAGGCCAACAGGTCGTCCTTGATCCCGGCGTTTGCGGCGGCAGGCTTCGGCAAGACCATCACCGCGTACGAACCATGGGCTTCGTCTACCTATCATGGCCTGGCCACGCAGGTTACCAGACGCTTTACGAAGGGCTTGCAGGGAGTTTTGGCGTACACCTACAGCCACAACATCGACGACGCAACCGCAGAGGTCTTTAGCACGGTCCTGGCACCGCGACGTGCGCAAAACTCGCAAGACATAGCAGCAGACCGCGCTAATTCAATTCTGGACCACCGCCATCGCGTAACGATGACGCTGATCTACGATGAGCCCTATTTCAAGAGCAGCAACGCGTTCCTGAAGAACACGCTCGGCAATTGGGAAATCGCTCCGATCTATACTTACCAATCCGGTCAATGGGTAACCGCGCAAAGCGGCATCGACTCGAACCTGAATGGCGACTCCGCTCCAGACCGTACCATATTTGATCCGACCGGAACCAAGGGTCAGGGGTCGTCAGTAGTCCCACTCTGCAACAGTACCGTAGCGACCTGCCCGGGAACGCCGGCGGCCGCCAATGCAAACCCGGCCGGAGTCGTTGGTTATCTGGCGGTTCCAAATGCCCAAGGCAATATCGGCCAATATGTCGAGACCGGCTACGGAGCACTGGCCAACGTTGGACGCAATACACTGCAGCTACGCCCGATCGATGACATCGACGTAACGGCCCTGAAGCGTTTCACGATTACCGAGCGCTTCAAGGTCGAGTTTATAGCCGGAGTATTCAACGTCCTCAACCATCCCCAGTACGTCGCTGGGTTCATCAACGACATCGCTCCGATCGGATTTACCGGTTCGCAGCGCTCGGTCCTAATACCCACGTCGGCAAGTACGTCTGTTTTCAATCAACCACAGACGAACTTCTCGAGTAACCCACGATCGATGCAATTGGCGTTGAAGATTTTCTTCTAGAACCTGCCCCAGCGGCCTGCTCCGGCAGGCATGGGCCTTAGAGGGCGCTCTGGATGTTCAGAGCGCCCTTTTTTTGCGTAGGCCAAGCGAAATTGACATGCAACAACAGGCTATTGCCGTCGGTAGGTGAGAACGTTGTCCCCATACGGGCCGCTCGCCGCAAGCGAAACGCTTCGGCGGTCCAGGAACACGAGCGACGGAACGTGATGGGCGGAAAGTGTGTCATTCGACAGAAAAATGCCACCCGCGTTCATCATGTGCGCGATGTTGGCCATCGCCAAGCCCTGCTGAAACAGATCGTAATAAACGAGGATATTGGTCGCAATCACCAGATCGAATCCGCGCCCTTTTTCGAGGTTTAGTTGCTGCGCCACGATATTTACGTCCAGCGGCCTCACACGGGCAGCGAATCGCGGGGCGATGGCAACCGCGCGCAGCGTCACTGCTCCGGCAGCTTGCGGCACCGGGAGCGGTTTGACCTGGGTACCGAGGATTTCTCCAAAGTGTTCCCAATAGGCGACCGCGTTGGACGGCCAATCCGCGGTCGTGTCCCTCGGCAATTGCAGCGCGTACGGCCGGCCCGACCGCGCATCTCGAACGAGCTTGGCAATATGCTCGTTCACGGCCGGATTCAGATCCATGGTGACCACTTCGATCTCGTCCGGCTTGGCGAGCTTAAGCCGCAACGCCGTTTCCATCACGGCAAAAGGCTGGATGGTTTGCAACGGATAAAAATCGTAACCGTTGTGCTTGTTTGTAAAGTCCAGACCCGGACCAATCACCGCTATGCGGCGAACCTTTCCCTCCCCCAACACTCCCTTAGCGACTAATTCACGTAATGTGTCTTCGAGAGCATAATTGGTCATCAGCGAAGTGTCGGCCGAAAGCCCGCGATTCTCGTAAAGCGTCCCGCGTGTCAGCAGTATCCGGTTAAAATCCCCAGATCTTTGCGCTTCGTCCAGTCTTTTCTGATAAGCCTGCTGCTCCTTCGCAAATCTTTGCAGATTCGACGTGAGAAATCGCTGCGTGTCAGCGGGCGCGACATCCTTATGCTTCAAGTAATCACGGATGAATCGGATGCGTTCCTGGCCGTTCGTGCCGTTGAGAGCTTCGTAAAGCGCATTCACTCTTGCGAGCGCCGCCTCAGAGATCGTGCCATCCGTCCCAAGAACGCTCTCGGGGGTTTCAAATCGCGGGAGGCCGGTGTAGGAGGTGCCATACAAGACTAAATTGCTGATAGAGTCTTCTACGCCGCCATCGATTCGTCCCCGCACTTGCGCGTCCTGCTCGCGAATCCAGCGGTCCCAGGCCAACGGATCGGTAATATCGCTGCCAGAAATGCCGGAATCGGCGAACAGCTCGAGCGTTTCCCGCGCGTCGGCCAGGGTGAGGTAGCGCACGGTCTTGTCCGCGGAAAAAACGATGGCCGTGCTCAACAAAACGACGGAAAATAGGGTTAGACAAAATAATCGGCGCGAGGAAATCGCGAGCGGATTTGCCATATTCCGAGCATCTTAAAGCCGGGCAGGGACCACGTCAATTCTCTGAGGTTCTCTTGTCTCTGAGGTTCTCTGAGATTCGGACGGGCGCTCCGCCTACGAACCTGCGATCGTCACTAGCTATGTTGGCTGGCGGTCGCGCAATTGATCAACGCGCGCAAGCCGTCGGCAAAATCGCCGGCTGGCGTAATCAGGCTGACCACGACAAACCGCTCACCAGCGAATTCATAGAAGTATCCCGGATGAAGATAAACGCCGCGCTCCTTCAGCAGGCGCATTGCCAGCTCATCGCTCGATTGATGCGCCGGGAGTTGCAGCACCGCACACCAACCGCCTTCGCATTGCAGTCGCCGCCAGATTCCCCGCTCGCGCGACTCCTCGCCAGGCAAATCCTTGTACGCGGCGAGTTGCCTATCGAGCTCCGCCAGGTTCTGGCGCACCCTGCCAGCCAACTGCGGCTGAAGTGCGTGCCGCGTCTGCAGCATAAACGGCAAAGCGTGCTGTATCGGCGCACTCATCGAGAGATAGGTATCCGCGATCACTGCAAGGCGGGCCAGGGCCTCCGCCCGGAGCGCCTCCGGACCGCTCGCGACCAGCCACGCCGCTTTCATCTGCGGCAAGCCGCAAATTTTTGAAATGCCGCTCATGGTAAAAGTCAGCGCGCTCTGATTCGCGGCGAAACTCTGCGGCCGCTCCTCGCCCAGCGAGTAATCGAGAAACACTTCGTCCGCGATGATGGCCGTTCCATGAACGTTACAAATTTCATTGAGCTGCGCCATCTCCTGTGGCTTACAAAAATTCCCCGTGGGATTGTTGGGGTTGACTACGATCACCGCCCGCGTGCGCCGCGTAATAGCCCGCGTCACCGCGTGAAAATCGATCTGCCAGCCGTGATCGTAAATCAGGGGATAGCGCACCAGTCGCACGTCCTGCAAATCCGCCAGAAAATCAAATAGCGGATAGCTCGGCTGCGGCACGAACACTTCGTCGCCAGCATTGCAGAGCAACCTAAACACAAACGAATACGCTTCGCTCGTGCTGGTGGTCAGCGCGACGCCGTCCGGCGACACGCGGTCTCCGCGCTCCGCGTAGTAGCGGGAAACACTCTCGCGAGCGCTGAGCAATCCGCACGGGTCAGGCTGATAGTGCAGCGCGGCGGGATTCGCCAGCGCTCCGAGGATCGCCTCGCTATCGTAAACAAAACCGCATTCCGTCGGATTCGAAGCAGTTAAATCCAGTAGCGGCTTGCCGGAAGCGCGATATTCGGCAAGGGCAACACTTAGCGCATTCGGCGTCAGATCCCAATTGGTGCGGTCGGCAAACATTTATTCGGCAGTTCAACATTATAGGCATACGAATGCAGCGCAGCGCATGGTTTATAATGACAAGAAGCCGTTTCTATGAGCACCCCGTCCACTCCGAACACGCGCAGTGAATCCGCAGTTGTGCCGCAACTTGATCTCTCGGCGCAATATGCCGCCATCGGCGCGGAAATTCGGGGGGCCATCGACCGCGTCCTGGCCTCGCAGCACTTCGTTCTGGGCAGCGAAGGCTCGCAGCTTGAATCGGAAATCGCGGCGCTCTGCGGCGCCGCGCATGGCGTGGCTGTGGCGAGCGGCACCGACGCGCTCATCCTTGCGCTGCGTGCCTGCGGAGTCCGGGCCGGCGACGAAGTTCTGCTGCCGCCATTTACATTTGTCGCCACGGGAAGCGCCGTCAGCGCGCTGGGCGCCAAACCTGTCTTCGCGGATATTGATCCGCAAACGTTCAATCTGGATTCCGGGGAGATCGAGAAACGTATTACGCCGCGCACTCGCGCCATTATCGTCGTGCATCTCTACGGCTTGCCGGCGGACATGCATTCCATCCTGTCCGTGGCGCGCAGCAAAAACGTTCCGGTAATCGAAGATAACGCGCAAGCGATCGGCGCGTCCTATCACGGCAAGCCCACCGGCTCCTTTGGCGAGGCGGCTTGCCTCAGTTTTTATCCCACGAAAAATCTCGGCGCCTGCGGGGACGCTGGCATGATCGTCACGAGTTCCGCCGAGGGCACGGTCCGGCTGCGCTCCCTGCGCAATCACGGGCAGACGCAAAAATATGTAAGCAGTGAGCCCGGATGGAACAGCCGGCTGGACGAGATTCAGGCCGCCATCCTGCGCGTAAAGCTACGGCATCTGCGAAGCTGGCAAGAAGCGCGGCAACGGAACGCGCGCGCCTACGATGCAGCGCTAAGAGATCTCCCGGGGATCACCACGCCGCTGACGCCCCCGGATTGCCAACACGTTTTTCACCAATACACGATTCGTGCGCTACGTCGTGATGCACTGCAGCAGTTTCTCGCCGAGCGTAAGATTGGCAGCGCCGTGTATTACCCGACGCCACTGCACCTGCAGCCGCTGTACGCCTCGCTGGGTCACAGGTCCGGCGACTTCCCCGGCGCCGAGCACGCGGCGGAGGAAGTGCTTTCGCTGCCCATGTATCCGGAATTGCAGCCGGAACAAATTGCGCGCGTGGCGGAAGCGGTCGCGGAATTTGCCAAACAATAGGTATTTTTCCCGCCGTCGCGGAAGGTGCGGATCGCCGCCATTTGTATTCGCGGATTTACTTTCCGAAGTACAGAAGCAACAGCAGAAAAAGCCAAAGCCCGTCCATGAAATGCCAGTAATGCCCGGTGATTTCCGCGGCTACCGGGCGCGACACTTTCGCCTTGTCGAAATTGCGCACCGCGACGTAGAGCAATGCCACTACGCCGCCGAGCAAATGCACACCGTGCAGCCCGGTAAAAATATAAAAGAAGCTGCTCCCCGGATTGCTGGCCACGAATATTCCCTGTAACGCAAGTTGCCGCCACACCACTATTTGCCCGGCAAGAAATAGGACTCCGAGCAGGGTCGTCACCGTCCACAAATTGCGAAACCTTGCGATTTCGCCATTCGCCAGGCGGCGCCGCGCATATTCCAGCGTGGCGCTGCTGGCAAGCAGCACGAGTGTATTCAGCCATAGAATGGCCGGTAGATGTACGGGAACCCAATCATGGGCGCCACGCCGTACGATGAAAGCGCTGGCCAGCGCCATAAAAAACATCAAAATGGACAGAATGCCGAGCGCGACGCCGGTGTAGTACCGCCGCGGCGAAGGCTGCGATGGACGCTTGCGTTTGCCGCGGTCGCCGTCGTCTCCGCCGTCGCCGCCAGCGGGCGGTTTCCCTCCGCCGCCTCCGCCAATATCTTCGATAATTATCTCGATCTCGTCGTCGAGTGTGGTTCCCGGCATGCCGTCCTGCTTTCCGTGCTCATCGCCCCTTGGCGATTTGTTGCGGCGTTACCTTCTGCGGCGTGACATCCTGCGGAATGAAATCCTGCAAGGCCGACGCTTCATCAAAAACGTATGCGCCGCGGTAAACGACTGGCTGTATTCCAGCAAAATCGCCATCGCGAACGTGCGCCACCGCTATCCATTCGAGTGTTGTGGCGCGCCAAGGGTTGTGTTCGAGAATTCCTCGTCCGCCCAGCAGAGTTCCGAGGAGATTCACGAAGAACAGCGCCTGCGCCAAAATGGTCACTACCGCCGCGACGGTGATGAAGGTTCGCATGCTGCCTTCGTTCGCCGCCCCGGCCACGCTCATGGGATTCCGCACGTGGTCTATTAATCCCAGCCAATGCATCGGCATAAACACGCAATAGACACCGGCAAACGTCAGCCAAAAATGCAGTTTCCCCAGCGGCTCATTGAGCCGCTTTCCATACATTTTCGGAAACCAGAAAAAAAGCGCCGCGAGAATCGCGAAGGTTGCCGCGACGCCCATCACCAGATGGAAATGCCCGGTAACAAAATTGTTCCCGGTGGAAGCTACCGGCAAATCGCCGCGCGAAAGAAAAATTCCAGACAAGCCGCCCGACAAAAACAACGAAATGAATCCCAGGACGAAGAGCATCGAGGTGTTCAGCCCCATTCGTCCATTCCATAGCGTGCCGAACCAGCTCAAGAGCAAAACGCTCGCCGGAATTCCCAGTGAAGAAGCCAGCAACGCAAAAACCATCGGCGAGCCGGGATTCATGCCGGTCTTAAACATGTGAAAGCCCCAAATGCAGAAACCGAACAATCCCACGCCGCACAGCGCCAGCACCACCATGCGCTCTTTCCAGACTGGCCGTCGCGCGAACATCGCGAGCAGATGCGTCACAATTCCGAAGCATGGCAGCATCGCCACATAGACTTGCGCCTGTGCGAAAAACCAAAACAGCCGCTGCCCGTCCAGCGCGCCCACGGTTCCCGGCGCCGTCAAAAAGAACTGCGTGCCCAGCAGCCGGTTCGCCAGCAGCAGCGCGCACGCGGCCAACAAAATACTGAAGATCAGCATGCTCAAAATTGCGTTGATAAACCACGCCCACACGGTTACTGGCATGCGCGGCAGCGTCATTCCCTTGGTGCGCAAGTCGATTGCCGTCACGCTGAAATTTACCGCCACCAGCAAGGACGCCACGCAGAATGCCACTACGCCGAGGGTCCACACCAGCAGGGCTTGCGAAGCTGGAAGAAAAAACGCCGTTGTAATTCCTGCGACCGCAGCCGCCGTAGTCCAAAACGCAAAAATGTTTAGATTTGGAAATGCCACTTCGTTCGCGCCAATTTGCAGCGGCAGAAAATAATTGCCCAAACCAGCCTGTGGTGCAGCGGTCAGCACAAAAAACACCATCAGCGATCCGTGCAGCAGAGTGAGCGCCGCGTACCGCTCCGGCGAGTTCGTCAAGCCCCCAATAAATCCGAGCCCCGGCCACATCAGATGCACGCGCATCAGCAGCGACATCGCCATGCCCAAAAAAACGCACAGCATCGCCAGCCAAAGATATGCGAGCCCGATCATCTTGTGATGGTTGCTGAGGAGGTGGCGCGAAAGGAACCCTGGTTTGGTCAGCAGCGGCGTTCCGTCTTCATGGTCGTAGGTAGCCATTTCGCAGTTCGCTAACGTCGTTCGGGGCACACCAACTCAACTCGCGAGGAAGAACCGGCCGCGCGCGTCCCTACTACAATACATCGCGCGCCGAATTTCAAGCCTTACATTCGTTGGACAAAGACAGAACCGGGAAGATTCACAACAGAGGGAAATCGCCGTTGAGGGCGGGAATTAAGCGCAGGTTTATTCTGAATTTTGGTGCGGTCGAGAGGACTCGAACCTCCACGCCTTGCGGCGCTAGCACCTCAAGCTAGTGCGTCTGCCAGTTCCGCCACGACCGCGCCGATATCAACTTTAATGGCCCAGGAGCAAAGTGTCAAACAACTCCGCGAAATCCACTGCCGTCGAATCGTCAATTACTGTGGCTTCTTTCGTTCGGTCGCCGGGGCAGGAGGCGATCCCGCCGGAGCCTGCGACTGGGGTGGGAGCGTTCCGTTCGATTGCGGGGCAGGCGTCGCCGGGCCCGGTGCCACCGGCGTAGCCGCCTTCGGTGCCGGCTTCGAGTACTTCTGCAAAATCGACCCACCTTGTTCCACGGCCTTGTCCGTCCGCAGCACCAAGGCCATCGCACACACCATGAACATCACCGCGCACCAGGTGGTCGCCTTAGACAGCACGTTCGCCGCCCCACGCGGACCAAACGCCGTCTGGCTCCCCGCCCCGCCGAACGCCCCCGCCAGGTCCGCCGCCTTGCCGCTCTGCAGCAGCACCACAATGATCAGCACCAGGCAATTCAGCACAAAAAACGTGGTAAGCAACCATCCCGCGTACCTAAACCCGAGCACAATCACGCCAAACCCAATCGCCAGCGCAATCGCCCACTTCATCCAACCCGCCATGCCTTGCATTTCCGATACCTCGTTCGATTCTTCCGAAAGCTAAACTCGAAGCCCGCGAGCGAGCCGCGACGAAATGCCCGCTTTTATACAAAATTTACGATGCTGGCAAACGACTTCGCGTCCAAGCTCGCCCCGCCCACCAGCGCGCCATCAATCTCGTCCCGCGCCATCAACGCCGCAATATTGTCCGGCTTGACGCTCCCGCCATACAAAATCCGCAGCGCCAGGGCATGCTCGGAGGAAAAGTGTTCCGCCACACACAACCGCAGAGCCCGGTGCGCGCCCGCAGCCAATTCCGGCGTCGCCACGCGGCCTGTGCCAATCGCCCACACTGGCTCGTAAGCCATTAGAATACGGGAGAACTCCTCGCCGGTCAACGCTCCCGGCCCGTTGCGGAATTGCCTTCGCAACACCTCCTCCGCCAGCCCCGCATCGCGCTCCTGCTCGGTCTCCCCGACGCACACAATCGGCGTCAACCCCGCCTCTAGCGCCGCCAGCGTCTTCTTCGCCACGTTGTCGTCCGTCTCGTGAAAGAATTGCCGCCGCTCCGAGTGCCCGACGATTACGTACCTGCACCCCGCCTCCGCCAGCATTGGCGCGGACACCGCCCCGGTCAGCGCACCTTCCTTCCCCCAATAAACGTCCTGCGCCCCGACCGCTACCGGCGTGCCCACCGTCTCCAGCACCGCCGTCGAAATCGCCGTGTACGGCGGCGCCACCACAATGTCGCGATCCGTCACGCCGCGCACCAGCGGCAAGAATGCCTCAAAAAAATCCTTCGTCTGCGCCAGCGTCTTGTACATCTTCCAGTTCCCGGCCATCACCGGTCTGCGTATTCGTTCGCTCATGATTTATCCGTCAGCGCTTCCACGCCCGGCAATTTTGCTCCGCCTAAAAATTCCAGCGATGCTCCGCCGCCCGTTGAAATATGCGAAATCCCCGATGCCACGCCCGACTGCTGCACCGCCGCCACCGAATCCCCTCCGCCCACGATGGAAGTCGCTCCCGCCGCAGTTGCCGCCGCCACCGCCTTGGCAATCGCCAGTGTCCCCGCCGCAAACGCCGGCATCTCAAACACGCCCATCGGCCCATTCCACAAAATCGTCTTGGCCCGCGAAATTTCCGCGGCGTACGCCGCCACGGTCTTCGGCCCAATATCCAAGCCCATCTGTTCCGGCGGGGTCGCTGACACATCCACCACCGACGCTCTTGCGTCCACCTTAAATTCCCCCGCCACCACGTGATCGACCGGCAGCATTAACTTAAAATTTTTCGCCTTCGCATCCGCCAAAATCTTTCGCGCCAAATCCAGCTTGTCTTCCTCCACCAAGGACTTCCCAATCCCCACTCCCTGCGACTTCAAAAACGTATACGCCATGCCGCCGCCAATCAGCATCGCGTCGGCCACCTTCATCAAATTTTCCACCACTTCGATCTTGTCGCTCACCTTGGCCCCGCCAATAATCGCCACGAACGGCCGCGCCGGATCGCTGATCGCCTTGCCCAGGTACGCCAACTCCTTCTCCATCAGCAATCCCGCCGCCGCCTGCTTCACAAATCGCGTAATTCCCACGACCGACGCATGCGCCCGGTGCGCCGACCCAAACGCGTCGCATACAAACAATCCGTCGCACATCGCCGCCAGTTGCCGCGAAAACTCCTCGCCATTCTTCTCTTCCTCCGGATGGAACCGCACATTCTCGAGCACCAGCACTTCGCCGTCGCGCAGTGCTTTGCTCTGCCCTTCCGCCCCCGGGCCAACGCAGTCCTTGGCAAACGCCACCGGCTGCCCCAGCAACTCCTCCAGCTTCTTCGCCGCCGGCCACAATGAAAATTTCGGGTCAGGCCCACCCTTGGGCCGCCCCAGATGCGATGCCAGCACCAGTCGCGCCCCGCGCTCGACCGCCAGCCGCAACGTCGGCACCGTCTCCCGGATCCGCGTGTCGTCGGTTACCACGCCGTCCTTTAGCGGCACATTAAAATCCACGCGCACAAACACGCGCTTCCCCGCCATCTCGAAATCCCGTATCGTCAATTTGTTCATTTTTTTGAAAACGCACTTGGAATTAAAATGCCGTCAAAATCAGCAGGAACGCGCACCCCGAAAGTTGCCGCCGTAGCCAAAAAATCATCCGTGCTGAAAAAAAATGTCATCCCGAACGCAGCGAGGGATCTGCCTTCCCTCGCTGCACCCGGGACCGCAAAACCGACGCTAATTCTTCCCCGCCAGCAACTTGATCAAATCCCGGCACCGGCAAGAATACCCCCACTCATTGTCATACCACGCCAGCACCTTCACGCATTTGTCGCCGACCACCTTCGTATACCCCGCATCCACAATCGACGAATGCGAATTCCCCTTAAAATCCGACGACACCAACTCCTCCTCCGTATATCCCAAAATCCCCTTCATCGCCCCATGCGCCGCGTGCTTCAGCGCCGCATTCACGCTCTCGACCGTCGCCGGCTTCTCGACCAGTACCGTCAAATCCACCACGCTGACGTTCGGCGTCGGCACGCGTATCGAAAATCCGTCCAGCTTCCCCTTCAACTCCGGAATCACCAGGTGCAGCGCCTTAGCCGCTCCCGTCGACGATGGAATCATGTTCAACGCCGCCGCGCGCGCCCGCCGCAAGTCCTTGTGCGGCAGATCGAGAAGCTTTTGATCGTTCGTGTACGAGTGAATCGTCGTCATCGTCCCCGCGGAAATCCCGAACGTCTCATGCAGCACCTTGGCCACCGGCGCCAGGCAATTCGTCGTACAAGACGCATTTGACACCACGTTATGCTTCGCCGCATCGTACGTCTTGTCATTCACGCCCAGCACAAACGTCGCGTCCGGCCCATCCGCCGGCGCCGAAATAATCACTTTCTTCACCGACCCGCGCAAATGCTTCTTCGCATCGGCGCCCTTCGTAAACAATCCCGTCGACTCCACCACCACATCCGCGCCCACTCCCGGCCAGTCAATCTCTCCCGGATCCTTCACCTTGAAAACCTTAAACGTCTTCCCCTCCACGGTGATGGTATCCTCGGTATGGGATATGCGATGATGCAAATTCCCGAGCACCGAATCGTACTTCAGTAAATGCGCCAGCGTGGCCGCATCCGTCACATCATTCACCGCCACAAACTCAATCTCCTTGTCATCAATCGCCGTCCGCATAATGTTCCGCCCGATCCGCCCAAACCCATTAATTCCCACCTTAATAGCCATCAATCCCCCCGTTATTTATTTCCAAACCAAAATCGTCAGCTTCCAACGCCGTCATTCCTTCGCCCTGAGGCCGCCATCCTCGAGCGAAGCGAAGGATCTCTCACGCCGTTAGCTCCTCGTCCCGGACGCGTACACGCCCACTACGGGTTTCCGCCGCATCGCCGAACCCAAAATGCTATGGTCTCCTCCCGCAAATGTCAACGCGCGGAAAAGCGGATGTCGAGCCTCGTTAGAAGGGTCCCCCCTTTACCTCGTTAGAAGTGTGCCCTTTTTTTCGACCGGCCTCACCGGTTAAGCGGATACTCCTGTACCCAATGAAACCCCCGGTTCACCAGCAAAAATTGCCCGCGATCCACCAGTTGCATCTCCATATGAACTTTGTGCCCGTCCATCTTCCCGTCGAGCACCAGTTGATTTTCCACGGGCCGCTCAAAGGTGAACCCGCCTTTCCAGTTCTGGTCGTCCGGCTTGGTCAGTGTGAGCGTCTTGTCCTGGCTGTTGATCGCCGCTTTGTAGCGCGCCAGCGAATCGTCCATGCGCTGCAAGGACAGGCGATCTGCCGGATCGAAGACGGCGCGGCGGAAGCGGCCGTAGTCGGTGAGCAATGGCGAACGTTCGACTCCGTCGACAGCGAACTTCTTTACGTCCCAAATCCCGTAGAGCGGCGACTTGGGGCTTCCGCCTCCATAAATGTGCCAGTTGGCCCGGCCTTCATACGCATTTGCCGCGAGCAGGCAAATTCCATACACAATTTGCACCACCAGCGCGATCCGGTTTGCGCGGCGGGAACGAAAGAGTGCCAACCGCGTTGGTGCCGCTGCGGCACGCTCGCGAAAAAAGAAATCCGCCAGCCGCCGCAAGTCCGGCGCCAGCACAAACATCGCCATCAGCAGCAAATGAAACGAAAATAGCTTCACCGGCACGTCGTACGTCATGTTCAGCATGAACACCTGCGTCATGTCGGCCACGCAGACCAGCGCTCCGAGCATCGTCGTTCGCGGAAAAATCAGCAGCACTCCCGCGAGCGTTTCCGCGCACCCCGCAAAGACTTCGTAAGCCGGAGACGCCCCAATCGAAGCCCACAAGACTCCCATGGGCGAAAAATTGCCGAATGGTTCCACTAACTTCGGCAAATACGGAAACGGCATCTGCAAAGGAATCACTTTGGCCATGCCGTACGCCAAAAGCTCTGACGCGAGCGCGAACCGCAAAAACACGCGAAACCATTTATACAGAGTCGCGTAATTTTCCCGCTTGCGGTCCACCACCGACCACACCGCCACAGCCGCCGCAGCTACCACCAAAAAACAAAACGCCAGCACCCAATCAAATGTTTTGTCCCCGCTCCCGCTGTTCGTATAGACCAGCGGCAGCCTGGCGTGAAAAAAATGTGCTGCCACCCAAAAAACGATCTTTCGCAGTGGCGGAAACAGTACGGAAGGATCCGGAATATCCACCGAAGGAATGGGCAACAGCACGCCCAGAATTTGCGTTCCCAGGCAGAAGAATCCGAAATAGACAAAACAAAAACGAAACGCCACGCGAGACGCCGCACTCCAGCGCGGCGCGCCCGCGTACTCTAAGGCCCCCGGGCTAAGCTCGGCAGTATCCATGTGCCCTCCGCAGCCGAGAGTCTATATCACGCCAGAATTCTAGCTCAGGCGATCCTTCTTCGGCGTCGCGCAAAAAATCCGGGAGATTCGCCGGTCGCGTCGTGCGCACGGCCGCGTCCGCTTGCGCAGGCGACCCTGCAAGTACCGCCAAGTGCCATTGCGTCCTACTCCCTTTCATAATTTGCAAATCCGCGACAAAAAACGGTTCTTTCTTTTTCAACAACTTCCCCACATTTTGCCGGGTTGCAGCTCCAGCATAACTCCTTTCCTGTCTATCACTTGAACATACATTGCGAAAAACATCCGGGAGCGGGGTCAAAAACCTGTGTTCATTCTTCAATCCCCGGAATCAAAAGCTGTCGTACCATCTCTTCCTCACGACCTCGAACGGAGACTTCAACATGACCGGACGTCTCGCAGGCAAAGTCGCCGCCATTACCGGCGGCAATCAAGGCATCGGACTCGGCATCGCCCAGCGATTTATCGCGGACGGCGCCGCCGTTTCCATCTGCTATCTTTCCGACCAGGCGGGCACGCAAAAAGTCGTCGACCAATTAAAATCAAACGGCGGGAACGCCATTGCCATTCAATGCGACGTTTCCAAAATTGCCGACGGCGAACGCTTCATCGCGGAAACGGAAAAACAGCTTGGCCGCGTCGACGTTCTCGTCAACAACGCGGGCGTTGAAAAACGCGCGGAATTCTGGGACGTAACGGAAAAAGATTTTGATTTTGTTCTGAACGTAAATCTCAAGGGACTATTTTTCATCACGCAAGCTTTTGTCAAACATCACCGCGCCGCTAAAACCGGCGGAAAAATTATCAACATCAGCAGCGTCCACGAAGAACTTCCCTTCCCGCATTTCGCGACGTACTGCGCCAGCAAAGGCGCGGTAAAAATGTTGACGCGCGACCTCAGCATCGAACTTGCGCCACTCGGCATCACCATCAATTCCATCGCGCCCGGGGCCATCGAAACGCCCATCAATAAGAACCTGCTGAACGACCCCGCCAAACTTCGCGACTTGCTGGAAAATATTCCGCTGAATCGCCTCGGCACCACCTCGGATGTCGCCGGATTCGCTTCTTTCCTCGCTTCCGACGATTCCAACTACGCAACCGGCACCACTCTTTTCGTCGACGGCGGCCTTCTCTGGAATTATCAGGAGCAATGAAAATGACCACAAACTCTCAGCCCATCACGCTGGTGATTGCTGACGTGGACGGCACGCTGGTGAGCAAAGAAAAAATTCTTACGGAACGCGCGGTAGCTTCCGTCAACAACATGCGCGCCGCCGGCGTGCGCTTCGCCATCACCAGCGGACGGCCGCCGCTGGGCATGGCCATGCTCATCGAACCGTTAAAAATTGACGAACCGGTGGCGGCGTTCAACGGCGGCGTATTGATTCAGCCAGATTTGAAGACCGTGGTGCGCGAAAATTTTCTGCCGCTTGATGTGGTGAAAAAAGCTCTGCAATTAATTCTCGACCACCAGCTAGACGCCTGGATTTATACCGACAAGGATTGGTTTGTACGCGATGTAAATGCGCCGCACGTGGCGCGCGAACAGTGGACGGTGAAGTTCGCGCCCAAAATTACCAAAGACATCCACTCGCTGACGGAACGCATTGCGAAAATCGTGGGGTGCAGCGACGATCTGGATTTAGTGGCGCGCTGCGAGAAAGACGTGCAAGGCGCTTGCGGCGATCAGGCTTCCGCAGCGCGTTCGCAACCTTACTATTTGGATGTGACCTCGCCGAAAGCCAACAAGGGCGAAGTGGTGCTGGCCTTCATGGACATTCTGAAAATTCCGGCGTCAGAAATCGCAACCATCGGCGACATGCCGAACGACGTGAACATGTTCAAAAAGAGCGGCGTAAGCATCGCCATGGGACAAGCGAGCGACGAGGTGAAACGATCTGCGACGTATGTGACCACCTCGAGCGAAGAAGAAGGTTTCGCCAACGCCATGGAAAAATTCATTATTCCCCATGCGCCGAACACCTGACGCACCGCGTAAAGCAGACTTTGAGGCGCGAACAAGCGCGGGCCGGATAGTGGTGCAGCGGGTGCATCCGGTAGAATTTTCATGGAGCTATTTCGCCAATGATTGAAGTGGGGCTCGTGGGATTTGGGCTGGCCGGGCGTGCGTTTCACTCGCAGGTGATTCGTGCGGTTTCGGGTTTGCATCTGGCGGCGATTTTTCAGCGCAGCGGAGATTCTGCGGCGCAGGCTCATCCGGATGTGCGCATCGTTCGGAGTTACGAAGAACTTTTGGGGATCGCGGAAATTCGTTTGATCGTGATTGCGTCGCCGAACGACACGCACTTTGAGTTTGCCAAGCGTGCGCTGGCGGCGGGACGCGATGTACTTGTCGATAAGCCGCTAACTCCGACGTTAGCAGAAGCGGTGGAGCTCGTGTGTTTAGCCAAAAGCGCTGGACGCGTCCTCACCGTGTACCAGAACCGGCGGTACGACGGCGATTTCGAGACGATTCGAAAAGTGGTGGCAGAGGGCGCGCTGGGACGCATCGTTACGTTTGAAACGCACTACGATCGCTTTCGTCCCTTGCTGAAACCTGGAGCGTGGCGGGAAAAGCCAGGTCCGGGAAATGGCGTGTGGCTGGATATCGGCCCGCACGTCGTGGATCACGCGCTGCTGCTTTTTGGCGAGCCGGAAGCGATCCGTGCCGATATCCGCACGGAGCGGGAACATGCGCAAGCCGATGACGCATTCGATGTGAGTTTGCACTATGCGGACGGCCTGCGAGCGTGGTTGCGCTCGAGCATCCTGGCGGCGACTCCGCGACCGCGATTCGTCGTGCTGGGGACGCAAGGTTCGTTCGTAAAAGAATCCATCGACCCACAGGAGAATAATTTGCGGTCCGGCAAAGTTCCGGCTGAAGGACCGTGGGGTATGCAAAACGAGGAAAACTGGGGCGTGCTGACGACGCCGCGCGGAGACGGATTCGAGCGCCGAAGGATTCCGAATGCGGCGGTGGATTACCGGGATTTTTACGTGAATCTTCGCGATGCGTTACTAGGCAAAGCGAAGCTGGCGGTGAGTCCGGAGTGGGCGCTGAGCGTGATGCGGGTCTTGGAACTGGCGCAAGAAAGCAGCGAGCGGGGTACGACGGTGCGGTATACGCGGGTCTGCGTCAACTGAGTCTGGCGGGAACGGACGGATGGGCTTGGCGTGAGCGACGAGGCATATCCTACGCTTCGCTCGGGATGGCTGTTGTTGATATTGCGCTGTACACCCCGCTGGTGGGCGCCAAATATCATTTGTCGACCGCGAAAGATAAATTCACAAGTGAAAGACACAGACTGCGTATAATTGGCGTGGCCGAATAATCGCGGAAGGCGGAGTCGGGGATGCCGTCCGCCGCGTTCAACAGCGATTTTTGGCCGCGACCGCTGGCAATAGTAGACCGCGCTATGAAAATTATGCCGGAGCAAAAGGCGAAAACGAAAACCGTGAAAACTGCCGGCGGAATTGAGTTGGCGCCTTCGATTCTCTCCGCCAATTTTGCACAACTCGCTCTCGACGCGCGCGACGCGTTGGCTGGCGGCGGAACGCTGCTGCACGTGGACGTGATGGACGGGCACTTTGTCCCAAACATCACGCTGGGACCACCGCTGGTGGCTTCGCTGCGCAAGGCGCTGCCGGATGTGATTTTCGATTGCCATCTGATGATTGAAAATCCGGACAACATGATTCCGGCGTTTGCGGATGCGGGTGCCAACTGGATTTCTGTGCATCAGGAAGCGTGCGTGCACCTGGATCGCACGTTGCACTTGATAGAACAGCATGGGTGCAAACCAGGAGTGGTGATCAATCCCGCGACGCCGGTGCATACTCTCGATGAAGTTCTGGATATCGTACATCACGTTTTGGTGATGAGCGTAAATCCGGGATTTGGCGGACAAAAATTTATTCGCAATGCGCTAAAAAAAATCCAAGAACTGGCGCGGATTCGCAAGGAGCGCGGATTGCACTTCCGGATTGAGGTGGATGGCGGCGTGGCCATGGAAACGGTGACGGACGTGGTGCAGGCAGGCGCAGAGATTCTGGTGGCGGGCAGCGCAGTGTTCGGGCCGGGCGACATTCAAGGTCGCGCCAGACAATTACTCGAAGCGGCGCGCTCCGCAAAATTGACGCGTACATGAAGGAAGCGAACCGCGCCCCGGAATCCTCTGCCGCACAAGCGAGCAGCCGGACAACTCTTCAGTCCAAGGCCGAAGCGGTTTCCGAAGCAAAGGTAACAAAAAACATTACAACGCTGCTGTTTATCGGATTCGCGGTAAACGGGATCGTGACGGTGATTCTGGGACCGATCCTGCCCGTGCTGATCGCGCGATGGACGTTGAGCGACAGCCAGGTGGCGTGGTTTTTTCCGACGCAATTCATTGGATCGTGGCTGGGAACGGTGGTTTCGTCCGCAGTGATTGCGCGGAAAGGCTACCGGCTGCCGATCGGAATCGGCTACGCGATGCTGGGGCTGGGCGTCGCGGGACTGACTTCGCCGAATTTGTACGGGGCGCTAGCGGCGACGTTCACCTATGGTTTCGGTTACGGATTGCTGACGCCGGGAACCAATCTTTATATCGCGGAAAATGGTGGAACGCGGCGCGCGTCCGCAGTGAGCTTGGTGAATTTTACCTGGGGAATCGGTGCGGTGGCCTGTCCGCTGCTGATTTTATTGGCGCTGCGATTTCATCACCTTGCGGTTTTTCTGTGGATGGTGACGGCCGCGGGCGGCGCGGTGGCGGCGGCAGTTTTTCTGTTGCCTTGGAACCGGCAGAGCGGCGCGGAGGAAAGCGCCGGAGTGCAGGACGAAGAAGCGCGACACGTGCCGCACGTGGGAATTATTTTGGCAGCGCTGTTCTTCATTTATGTGGGAGCGGAGACGGGAACGGGCGGATGGGTGGCGGCACTCGGGAAGCGCCTGGTGCACGGAGCCGGAACGAACTACACCATCGTGCCGATGTTCTTCTATGGGGGGCTGCTCATCGGGCGGGGACTGGCGCCTTTGGCGCTGCGGCGGATACGCGAAAATAATCTGGTGCTGATGTTGCTGGGCCTCGCGGCATGCGGTCTGCTGGTGGTGCAGCGCGCCAACAGCATTGCGGTGATGGATATCGGCGTGGCCATGGCGGGACTGGGAATGTCGGCGATTTACCCTGTTTATATCGCGTGGCTCTCCTTGTGGTACCGGGAACGCGCGAGGAAGATTGGCGGAGTGATGTTTGCGCTAGCATCGCTCGGCGGAGCGTTCGCGCCGTGGCTGGTAGGGTTTATATCCAAAGAAACGACGAACCTGAAGATGGGCCTGTTGGTACCGCTGGCATCGGTAGTGACCATGCTCGTACTGGTGTCTGTGCTGCGGCGCGAAATTCATCCGTGAGGTATGCTGCATCGGTGAGCAAAGAATCCGCGACGCCGCGACTCCGCAAGGCGCAAGATTCGCAGCAATACTCGCAACGGTCGCCGACGAAAATACTTTTACTGGGACTGGTGATTACGCTAGCGGCGGTGCTGGCGTATGCGTTTTACATTACCGTGCAACTTTCTGGATTGCGACGACTGCAAAGCGGAATGGTGGATCGCAACCGGAAAGATTCACTGCAACTTTTGCGCGTGCAGAATGACTTGAACCTGGCGGGGCTAGCGATGCGCGACATGTTGGACGCCGGCGAGCCGTATCCGCTTTTGGCATGGACCGCGCAATTCGAGAGAATTCACGAAGATTTCGTGGCCGGGCTGGCGCTCGAAGAGCAGTACGCCAGTGCCAGCCGGACGCCAGAGCAACAACAATATCTGAACCAAGCGGTGGCGCAATTCTGGAGTGCCGTGGACCGCATGTTCCTGCTGGCAAGCGAAGGCCGGGATGACGAAGCGCGCGAAGAAATTCGCGTGTCGCTGCAAGCGCGTCAGCAAGCGCTGAGCACGGCGGTGTCGCGCCTGCTGGTGCAAAATAACGAGGGAGAGCAACAAGCGGCGGCGCGTATAGCGGCGATCTACGACGGCGTGCAGAGGCAATTGTATTTTTTCCTGGCGGCAACGCTGATAGCCATTGTGCTGACCAGCTTGTATTTGATACAGACGAATCGGACGTTGTTTGCGCGACTTGAAGAACTTTCCGCGCAGCGCAGCGACCTGGCGCAGAAATTAATCGCCACGCAGGAGTCGACGCTGCGTCATATTTCGCGGGAGTTGCATGACGAATTTGGGCAGGTGCTGACGGCGATTGGAGCGATGCTGGCACGCGCGGGAAAAGCAGCGCCCGAAGGATCGGAGCTGCGCGCGGATTTGCAAGAAGTGCGGGAAGTGGCGCAGGCTACGTTGAATAACATCCGTAGTTTGTCGCAGGCGCTGCACCCGGTGCTGCTCGAGGAGCAGGGTCTAGAGAGTACCCTGGACTGGTACGTGCCGACAATGGAGCGGCAGACCGGAGTCACGCTGCATTACGAAAAGACCGGTGAAAGTTTTCCAGTGGAGACAGCGGCGGGAGTGCATATCTACCGAATCGTGCAAGAAGCGCTAAATAATGTGGTGCGGCACGCGGAGACCAAAGAAGCGTGGGTACGGTTGAATTTTTCCGCGGACGCGCTGGAGTTGCAAGTGGAGGACCATGGGAAGGGTTTTGTGAAAGACGGCGGACAACGTGGCATCGGATTGGTGGGAATGCGGGAACGCGCGGAACTGGTGGGCGGCGAATTGCTGGTGATCCAACGGGAAGGCGGCGGAACGATGGTGCGGTTACGCGTTCCGCGGGAAAGAGCGGAGGCGCAGGTTGGCTAAGATCAGCGTTTTATTAGTGGATGATCACGCGCTGGTGCGGCGGGGATTTCGGCGGATGCTGGAGGATGATCCGGAAATCTCCGTGGTCGGGGAGGCCAGCGACGGCGAAGAAGCGGTGCGACTCGCGATGGAGTTGCGGCCGGGGGTAACGGTGATGGATTGCGCGTTGCCGGAATTCAGCGGAATCGAGGCCACGCGGAAGATTCGCGGAGTATGGCCGGAGGCGAAGATTCTGATGCTGAGTATGCATGCGGAGGAAACGCTGGTGCGGCAAGCGATGGATGCGGGCGCGCGGGGATACGTTTTGAAAAATGCGCTCGATTTGGATTTGGTTACCGCGGTGCGCAGCGTAGCGGCGGGAAAAGTAGTGCTCGATCCGCAGGTGCAGCAACCATCGGGACTGAAGGGCGAACGCGCCGGAGGGCTGACGCCGCGGGAGCTCGAAATTTTGCAGCATATTGTAGCGGGAAAATCGAATAAAGAGATCGCCGCGGAATTGAAATTGAGTTCGAACACCGTGGCGGTGCATCGCGCAAATATCATGGACGCGTTGGGGATTCATAAAGCGGCGGAATTGGTGGTCTATGCGATTCGGCACGGGCTGGTGGCGCTCCCGTGAAGCGGCGGCAATTTCTGAGCGGGGCGCTGGGTACGGGATTCGCGGCGGGAATCGCCGGAGTGCTCGGCGCGCAGGAACTGCTTTGGGCGGCGGCGGCGAAGCCTGGAGCAGAAGGCCTGGGTTTTCGTTTTGCGGACATAACTTCCGAGGCGGGACTGCACTTCAAACATAACAGCGGAGCGTATGGCGGGAAATTGCTGCCGGAAACATTGGGCGCGGGTTGCGCGTTTCTGGATTTCGATCGCGATGGATGGCAGGACATTTTGTTGATCAATGGAATGGATTGGACGGGGCACAAACGGCAGAGCGCGACGCTGAAGTTGTATCGCAACAATCGGAACGGCACATTCAGTGACGTAACGCATGCCGCCGGGCTGGACGTAGAGACCTACGGGATGGGCGTAGCAGTCGGTGACTACAACAACGATGGGTTTCCGGACATTTTTGTGAGTTGCGTGGGGCAAAGCCGACTATTCCGGAATCTGGGGAATGGCACGTTCACCGACGCGACGAAAGCCAGCGGACTGCTGGGGCACACGAGCTTCAGCACTTCGGCTTTATGGATTGATTACGACCGCGATGGGTTGCTGGATCTATTTGTTTGCAATTATGTGCGGTGGTCGCCGGAGCATGACGTGTTTTGCAGTTTGGATGGCGTGCACAAATCGTATTGCACGCCGGAAGCTTACCGCGGAGATACCTGCTGGCTATTTCACAATCGCGGAGATGGAACGTTTGAGGATGTGACGGCGGCAAGCGGAATATTTGACAGCAGCTCGAAATCGCTGGGCGTGGCGATGTTTGATTATGACGCGGACGGGTGGCCGGATTTGCTGGTGGCGAACGACACGCAACCGAACAAGCTTTATAAAAACTTGCGAAATGGAAAGTTTAAAGATGTCGCGGTAGAGGCGGGGCTGGCGTTCAGCAGCGAAGGGAAAGCGCGGGCGGGAATGGGTGTGGATACTGGCGATTTTGACCGCTCGGGGAGGCCGGGAGTAGCGATTACGAATTTTGATAACGAGATGATCGGGCTTTATCGCAGCGTGAAGGCCGGCGTTTACGACGACGTTTCTACGGCGGCGGGCGTGGGCATGGCGTCACAAACCACCTTGGGATTCGGTTGCGCGTTTTTGGATGTGGATTTGGACGGCGCGCTCGATTTGGCGGTGTCCAACGGGCACATCGATGAGACGGTCCGGAACATTCGTGGAAATACCGGGTACGCTCAGGCGCCACAGTTATTTTTGAATGACGGTGGCGGAAAATTTCGCGACGTGGCCTCCGATGTTGGTGGCGGATTTGCGCTGCCGAAGGTGGGACGCGGATTGGCTTACGGGGATTTTGACCGCGATGGCGATTTGGATCTGTTGATGACGACGAACAATGGGCCGGCGTTTTTGTTTCGGAATGATTTGGTGAACGGGAATCGCAGCGTGCGATTTCGATTGGTGGGGAAGAAATCGAACGCCGATGGAATTGGGGCGGTGGTTAGGATTTTCTATGGCGGGGAAATGCAATCGCGGATGGTTCGCGGGGGATCGAGTTATTTGTCGCAGTCGGAGCTGGTGGTGACGTTTGGAGTGGGAAGGCAGGATTGGATTGAACGAGTGGTCATCGACTGGCCGAGCGGGAGAAGCGAAGAGTTTAAGAATTTGGCCACCGGCCGGGCCTATGAGTGCACGGAGATGGCGGGCATCAAGGTTGGATGAGGTTAGCTCTGGGCTAGTAGATTTGTATTATTGCTGCGAGGTTCCCACCAAACTATAAGGTAGTCACCTGGAACACCCTGTTCCCGAGCGCTGTGCTGTCCTGAGAGGTTGTCGATCGCTATGAATCGATGGTTGATGCGTTGCTTGGTGGTGCTGGCGCTCAGCGCAATCTATTTGTACGGATTTCCGTCGCCGACGCTGACGTATGAGGGGGGAGTGGTAGTGCATCTGGGCGCCGGGATCGTGCTGAGCGTTTTGCTGGCGCGATATTTTTTGCGATTGATGCGCTCGGCGGAAGTGGCGGCGCGCGTTGGCTGGGTCATTCTGGCGCTGGGCGGCGCGATGGGCCTGGCGCTGATTTTTATTGGAGGTTCGAACCGCTTCCGCGCGTGGTTGTATGTGCATATTGCGTTGTGCGTGGTGGGAACGGTGGTGTTGGCGGCGTCGTGGGCGTGGTCGCGTGGATGGCTGGGATCGGGAGTATTGTCGCACGCGGCAGGATTCGCGGGATTGCTTTTGCTGGTGGCGGGATTGGCGGCGGGTACCTGGTGGACGCGGAACGTAGCTTGGCGTAACGCGAACCGGATTGTGAATCCGGCGATGCCCGCCGAGACGATGGATCAAGAGGGCGATGGCCCGAGCGGGAAGTTTTTCCCTTCGTCCGCGCAGACGAAAGATGGCGGGAATATTCCTGGGAAATATTTTATGCAGTCGGATGCTTGCCAGCGGTGCCATCAGGATATTTACAAACAATGGAACAGTTCGGCACATCATTTTTCTTCATTCAACAATCAGTGGTACCGGAAAAGTATTGAGTACATGCAGGGCGTGGCGGGGGTGAAGTCTTCGAAATGGTGCGCGGGGTGTCACGATCCGGCGCTGCTGTATAGCGGGATGTTTGATACGCCGATCGCGCAGATCGAGCACACGCCGGAAGCGCAGGCGGGGCTCGGCTGCCTGATGTGCCACAGCATTACGCGAGTGAAGAGCACCATGGGGCAGGCGGATTTTATTTTGGAGTACCCGAAACTGCATGCACTGGCGGCGAGCGACAATCCCGTGATGCGGTCGCTGCATGATTTTATGGTGAAGCTGAATCCGGAGCCGCACCGGCGGACCTTTTTGAAGCCGTTTATGAAGACGCAGACGGCGGAGTTTTGTTCTTCTTGTCACAAGGTGCATTTGGATGTGCCGGTAAATCGCTACCGCTGGATTCGCGGATTCAATGAATACGATAACTGGCAGGCGAGCGGTGTTTCCGGGCAGGGTGCGCGGTCGTTTTATTATCCGAAAAATCCGATGAGCTGTCCGGATTGCCATATGCCCGGCGTGCCTTCTAGCGATGAGGGGAACGTGAATGGCGTGGTGCATTCGCACCGTTTTCCGGGCGCGAATACCGCGGTGCCCACGGCGAATCAGGATCCCGCGCAGCTGGCGTTCAGCCAGACGTTTTTGAAGGACAAGCAGGTGGGTGTGGATATATTTGCGATTTCGCCGGGGGAGAATGGTGTGGTGGCAGCGGCGAAGACAAAATCCCCGGGGCCGGAGCTCTCGACTTCGTTTGCGGTGGGCGAAGAGGCGGAGGTGGCGGGGCCGGTGGGCCCGGCGGGAGAAGTGCGCGCGATTACGGCGCCGCTCGGAAGAGTGGATGCGACGGTGCGGCGCGGGGACGATGTGCGCGTGGATGTGGTGGTGAGGACGAAGAAGGTGGGGCATTTTTTCCCGGGTGGAACGATTGACGCGTTCGACGTGTGGTTGGAGTTGCAGGCAACGGATGAAAAGGGACAGACAATTTTCTGGAGCGGGAAAGTTGCGGACGACGGACGAGGCCCCGTGGAACCGGGAGCGCATTTTTACCGGTCGCTGCAGATTGATGCGCATGGGAATCCGATCAATAAGCGAAACGCGTGGTCTACCCGATCCGCGGTGTATGTGCATCTGATTCCGCCGGGGGCGGCGGATACCGCGCATTTTCGATTGCGCATTCCGGACAACGCGGGCGAAAAGATTACGCTGCACGCGAAGATGAACTACCGGAAGTTTACGTGGTTCAATACGCACTTTTCGTTTGCCGGGGTTCCCGATACCAGCGCGAAGCCAGGAGAGGTGACGCCGGATTACGACGATCGGAAGGTCTCGTTCGACGGAGATACTTCAACGGTCGCGGGAAATTTGAAGAGCATTCCGGATCTGCCGATTATTGTCGTCGCGGAAGATACGAAATCGCTGCGAGTATTGCCGCGGAGTGCGGCAGCGCCCGCTGCGCAGGCGGTAGCGGTGAAAGACGATTGGGTGCGCTGGAACGACTACGGAATTGGTTTGTTTTTGCAGGGCGATTTGCGCGGGGCGGAGGCGGCGTTTACGAAGGCAACGGAGGCGGACCCGAACAACCCGGATGGCTTTGTGAACATCGGGCGTGCGCTGGTGCAGGAAGGCGACACGGCCGGAGCGAGGAAAGTGCTGGAGAAGGCCTTGTCACAAAGCCCGCAACTGGCGCGCGGACACTTTTTTCTCGCGCGTGTGCTGCGGCAAGAGGGGAAATACGACGAGGCGGTTTCACATTTGCAGATTGTGCTGACGCAATATCCAAAGGATCGCGTGGTGCGGAACGAATTGGGGCGAGTTTACTTTTTGCAGAAACGGTATGCGGATGCGATCGCAGAGCTCAAGAAGACCTTGCAGATCGATCCGGAAGATCTGCAAGCGCATTACAACTTGATGCTGTGCTATACCGGCTTGGGAGACTCGACGAACGCGGAGGCGCACAAAGTGCGTTATTTGCGATTTAAGGCGGACGAGTCGGCGCAGGCGATTACCGGTCCTTACCGGCAGTTGCACGCGGAGGATAACAATGAGCGGCAGGGGATCCATGAGCACGTTAGCGTGCCCCTGGGGGCGTCGGAAAAGCCGGGGACCAGCGCGATTTCTAAGAAAAGCGCTGGCACGAACGATAATCGTCCGGCGGTGGTACGCATCGACGGAAAGACGGTTGGCGCCGGCGGTGGCGGGCGGTAAGAAATCCCCGACAAATTTGTAGCTGTTGTTGAAATGTAGCGCAGTCCGCAGCGGCGGGCACCGCCACAAAGCGAACGGTTCGCTCGCACGGGAGATCGCGGATGACGTGGATTAAGACGGTGGGAATGGAAGAGGATCCGCGGGTGGCGGAGGCCATGCTGAAGCAACGCGCGTTGTATCCCGCGGAATATGCTACGCCCGTAGAGGCCGTGGATCGCGGTGCGGAGGCGAGCATCACCGCTTCGCATTCGTTGATTCCCGAGGCGATGTATCACTCCTTTGCAGCATTTGGGGCGATGATGTCGCCGGAATTGCCGCTGCGGCGCGAACAGCACGAGATGATCGCCACCGTGGTGTCGGTTGCAAACCGTTGCCATTATTGAATCGAGGCACACGCAGAGTTTCTGCGCCGGGTCACGTTGGACGAAAAAATGGTGTTGGCGCTGCGCAAGGATTACCGGACGGCGCCGCTATCACGGCAGGATCGCGTGATGCTGGATTTTGTGGTCAAGATTACGCGCGATGCGACTTCCTGTTCGCGTGAGGATCATGCGGCGTTGCGCGAAGTGGGGTTCGATGATCAGGGAATTTTGCAGATTACACTGATTGCGAGTTGGTTCAATTACATCAATCGCGTGGCGGATGCGCTCGGAGTGGGTAGGGACTGAGAGTATTCGCGTTTGCGAGGGGAAAAAACATTGAAGAATATTTTGTTGGGCGTTTTAGCGGTTACGTTGTGGGTGGCCGCTGGCGCGGCGGGCGAGCCGGAGGTTCCGGCAGCGGCCCCCGCAACCTCCGCAATTACCTTTAAGGATATTACCGTCAGCGCGCGGATTCGCTTTGCGCACAATAATGGAGCGTTTGGGAAGAAATATCTGCCGGAGACCATGGGACCGGGCGTGGCGTTCATCGATTACGACAACGATGGGTGGCCGGATATTTTTCTGGTGAACGGCATGGATTGGCCGGGACATGTGGTGAAGCACACTACGCCAAAGCTCTATCACAACAATCATGATGGAACGTTTACGGATGTGACGCACAAAGCAGGGCTGGATGTAGAGATGTTTGGAATGGGCGTGGCGGTGGGCGACTACGATAACGACGGATTCGACGATTTATTCGTTACCGCCTATGGGCAGAACCATTTGTTTCACAACAATGGGAATGGAACGTTTACGGATGTGACGGTGAAGGCGGGGTTGAGCGGAGTGTCGGAGTTTAGCACCAGCGCGGCGTTTGTGGACTACGATCGCGACGGGAAATTGGATTTGGTGGTAGGAAACTACGTGCAGTGGTCGATCGACGGGGATCTTTATTGCACGCTCGATGGGAAAAGTAAATCGTATTGCACCCCGGAATCCTATAAGGGAACGGCGGTGCGGTTATGGCACAACCAGGGGGACGGAACGTTTGCGGATGTGACGCAGAAGGCGGGATTGGGCGAGCCCACGTCAAAGACTTTGGGGATTGCGGTGCTCGATTACGACCAGGACGGGTGGCCGGATTTGCTGCTCTCGAATGATACGCAGCCAAACAAGCTTTATCACAACAACGGGAATGGGACATTCAGCGAGAAGGCGGTGGTAGCGGGCGTGGCGTATGCAGAGGATGGCGTGGCGCGCGCGGGCATGGGCGTGGATGCGGCGGATTACGATCATTCAGGTTATCCGAGTTTGTTGATAACCAATTTTTCAAACCAGATGATTTCGCTGTATCACAATGAGGGCAAAGGATTGTTTGTGGACGAAGCGCCGCGCTCGGATATCGGTCGCGCTTCCCTGCTGACGTTGGGATTTGGATGCTTTTTCTTTGATTATGATTTGGATGGCTGGCCGGATGTGCTGGTGGCAAACGGGCATATTGATCCGGATATTCAGCGGGTGCAGACGAATGTAAAGTATGCGATGGCCCCGCACTTGTTTCACAATGACGGACACGGAAAATTTTCAGAAGCGACGGCGACGATGGGCGCGGAATTCCGCAAACCGGCCGTGGCGCGCGGGGCGGCGTATGCGGACGTCATGAATGACGGGCGGCTCGATCTGTTGATCGCCAGCAATGGCGGATCAGCGCATCTGTTCCGGAATGTGGCGGCGAATGACGCGGCAGCGAATCGCAGTTTGCGAATGAAACTGGTGGGAACGAAGTCGAATCGCGATGGTATCGGAGCGACGGTCAAGGTGACCTCCGGCGGTGAGACGCAGACGCAGATGATGCGAAGCGGGTCTAGTTATTTGTCGGCGAGCGAGCTGGTGCTGACGTTTGGGTTGGGGCAGCGCGAGAAAGCGGAGACGTTGGAGATTCGGTGGCCCAGCGGGCAAGTGGAGCAATTGACGAACGTGGCGGGCGGCCAAACCGTGACGCTGACGGAAGGAAAAGGAATCAGCAGCACGCGTCCATACGGTAAAAAATAATCCGTAACACGGGCCAGCTGCGGCAGATACGGAGAGAGGCACGCGGACTCACCATCGCGACTGAAAAGGTTATTGCAGCTTCGCGTACTCGGCTCTGGCTCGCTTCAGGACGGGAATGTCGGTGTCTGCGTCTTTCCAGAGACTGAAAAAGTCTTGATAGGCTGATTTCGCTTTCGCTGACTCGCCTTCGATCGCGTAGGCGCGGCCAAGTTGTAGATGCGCCAGTGCCCCTAACACAAAATTCGTGACGATGCCTCTATGGTCGAGTATCTTCTGGAATTCGGAAGCCGCAGCCACGCCGTTATGCGCCAGCAGATAGGCTTGCCCACGGATGTAGGCGGGATAAAGGTTTCCAGCAGAAATTAGCTCGTAGGGAGCAGTGACTTCCAGATCCGCAATCGCTCGCGAGGCGTTCGTCCTATTCAGTTGGATAGCGGCTTCGGCGCTAGGTAGCCAATAAAATTTCAACAAACTGTTCGCGGGATACTTATTTTCCAATTCGTCAATCAGAGCCCGCGCACGAGCAGTTTCGCCGGCCCGCGCCAGGGCTATCGCTGCGATAGATTGCACCCACAGTCCCGGCGACAGTGCCAACGCGGCGGTGACGTCCTGCTTGGCAGCGGGATAATTACCCAACTCCGACTCCATCGAAGCAACTTCAACCTGCCAAACCGCCGCGGTCTCTTTGGATTCGGCTTGAACGGCTGACGCGACTGCTCGCCGCGCTAAATCTCGCCCCTTGCGTGGGCGGCCAAAGTAGTAGAGCAGCAGATCCTCAGCCCCAGGCTTGCCCATAGCCCACGCCAACTCACGCTCCATTTGCGCGGCATCTCCTCGCAAGAAGGCGATGCTGTAGAGCGTGTCGTGAAGGTACTCGTACTCGAGCTTGCGTGCAAGTGCATGGTCTACGATTTCCTTTGCGTTATCGAGCTGGCCCAGGAAAAGGTATGTCCTGGCCAAGTTGGAATAGACGTAGACGTTGTCGGAGGAGAGCCGGAAGGCTTCCTGGTTCTCAGCCAGAGCCTTTTCGTATTGACTAGCCTGGTTATAGGCGGCCGCCAAATTGCTATGGGGAATGTCATCCCGAGGATAGCTCGCGATCCATACCTCATAGACCTGCGCTTCCTTCTCAATCTGTCCGGTGGCAGAGAAGTAGAGCGCGGCGATGTGCAGTCTTTCTCGTTCGGTGGCCCTGTCGCGTAACTCGTAGGCTTTGGTCGCATACTCCAGAGCGAGCGACGACTCCGCAAGATTGCCATATTTTGCCGACAGGGAGGCATAGGCCATGGCAAAATTTGGGTCTAGTTCGATGGCCCGCTTAAAAAACGGAATGCCAGCAATGGTTCCTTCTTCGTTGTCTTTCTTAACGCCGATCCCGTAGTTCTTTAGCGCTTCCAGGGAAGAGGTTGTCGCCTCGATGGGAACATCATATCTTTCCACCGAGGGTAGCGACTCTCCAAGCTTGCTCCGCAGATTGGAGGAAGCCCGGCTAAGAGCCTTCATGACTTCTTCCCTACTATTGGCCTCTTGCTGCTCCTGAGCGAGCGTGTCGCCTGTGCTACAAGCCGTCGCGGTGAGGCCAATCAGATAGTGGCTCCCCAGAGTAGAAATGGAACCGCCAAGCACGGCTTTGCTTCCCGTTCGCAGGCAGATTTCCCGGCCGATGCTGGTGGTGATGCGCTCCTTCGCAGTCCGGCCCGTCATCTGTAGAGTCGCGGTGACCTTCTCCTCGGAAAGAATATTCAGGAAAGGTGACTGTGCGAGTTCGATGGCGATTGCCTGCCGGAGCGTGTCGTCAAAGACAACGTCTCCAGTCTTGTTGTCAACGTCGACGAGGACCACCGTATCTCTTTCCGTTAGCGCTCGATGTTGACGGGAATGATAGTAGAACCCAGCCGTGCCGAATGCTGCCAGCAGTGTCGCCAGCGTAACGCTAACTCCCCACTTTGTCTTAATCCAACTCCTGGTTTTCACGCCCGAACGTGCTGCGAGTACGAACGTGCTCTCCGTGTCGCGCTTTATTCGCTGCAAGTCTGCGCGAATCTCGGCGGCGCTTTGGTAGCGGAGTCTACGGTCCTTCTCGAGCGCTTTGTTGATGATGCGCTCCAATTCGAGAGATATCTCTGGAACAACCTTCGAGGGCGAGGTTGGCGGGCGGTTCAGAATCGCATCGTGAACGATTGCTGAGGTATTCCCCGAAAATGCCAGACGACCGGTGGCCATTTGGTAAAGTACGGCGCCGAAAGAGAACAGATCGGTGCGGATATCCAGGTCTTCGCCGCGCGCTTGCTCCGGAGACATATAAGTGATGGTGCCCAGCGCCGCGCCGGGACTGGTCAATAATTCATCGGCCGTGACAGTTGCTGTCTTCGAGACAGCAGAGTGCGGGTCCGAGCGAATGACTTTCGCCAGACCAAAGTCGAGAATTTTGGCGTGGCCGCGTTTTGTGACGAAGAGATTTGCGGGTTTAATGTCCCGGTGGATGATGCCCAAGGCGTGGGCAGCGTCCAGCGCATCCGCGATCTGAATTCCTAATTCCAAAACCTGGCTGGAAGCTAGCGACTGATGGTCTGTGAGGTGCTTCAACGTCTGACCATCGAGGAATTCCATGGCGATGAAGGGGTGGCCTTCATGTTCGGCGATTTCATAGATGGTGCAAATGTTTGGATGATTGAGCGCGGAAGCGGCCTGGGCTTCGCGCTCGAAGCGGCTCAGTGCTTGGGAGTCCGGCGCGAATCCCTCAGGAAGGAATTTCAAGGCGACGAAACGGCGAAGCTTGGTGTCCTCGGCCTTATATACAACACCCATGCCTCCGCCACCGAGCTTCTCGATGATTTGGTAGTGCGAGATGGTCTGGCCAATCATGGGTTGCGCTTGGCGCAATGTTAGGTTTGAGGGGTCAAGCAAGTCAACGTGATGATGTGAACGCGTGATGATGTGGGCGCGTCGATGGTTCGGGAGCGGTCGGGGGGCGGAGGATATTGGCGGGCGGAGAACGCAGGCGATGCTTGACCAATACAACGTGTCAGGCAGAGAAAGACGCGGCCGCGCTCCAGAAGTCAGGCAGGCAGGTCGCCGCTGGAATCAAAAACTCGTGATACAATTTCTCTTTGTGGCCCTATAGTGCAGCGGTCCAGCACGTCACCCTCTCACGGTGAAAACACGGGTTCGATTCCCGTTAGGGCTACCAATATCCTTCAAAGGTTATCCACGATAAGAACTGCAAGGAGCGCGAACCAATGCGAGCACACATTTTCCGCGGTCCGGGCCGCGTGTTCGGCGTTACGGAAGACGCGACCGGAGCTAACCTGCCGTCGCGATTTGGTCCCTGGAACGCCTTCAAGCCGATCGACCTGAACCGAGATGGACCGACACCGGGGCTAGATGTGAACGAATGCCTTGCAGACCTCGAGAAGTACGGTTTTCATATCACCGACGCCCATGTTCGCATCACGGAAAGCGCAATCTGACGAAGGACTACTCTCGAATTGCACTCATGGTCCGCAATGCGCCAAATCGAGCCCTACGGGGCCGCACGTCGGCTCGCATAAAATCATTAAAATCAACGTAGATTCACGTGGACAAAACGACGGAAGGCCTCGAGAGAGCGCCCGTGTGTCCCTTGCACTCTATCGCCGCTTTTGGAGGTTTCGCTTAGGGCGTCGCGTGATGCACGGCGCTCGGGGAGTCGCCCGTTAGAACTCGAGAGCGACTACTCCGTGGAGGGTAGCGCGTCGTTTTGTTGCGGTAAGGGCGGCCGGAGGGAGAAAAATTTATGGCGGCAAGGATCACAGCGCAGCGAGGGGAGTCCTAGGAAGCGGCCGACGAAGGAGAGCACGCCGGGAACATGTTCGGGGGCGATGCGCTGGAGGTCGGGGCTGCCGCAGTAGGCGCAATGAGCATAGAGAGAAAAACGGAACGGCACATAGCGGGTATGGAAGCGAGCGTTACACTCTTCGCAGCGCCAGGGCATGATGCCAACGCAACCGAAAAAGTAGTCCAGCAGAGAACGGCGCTTCGAGCGGCGCGTTTTTGAGGTATGACAGACTGGGCAATGAATGAACAAGGTTTGCGCTTTAACTGTGGCAAGCATAGGACAAGTGCAAGACGGCCGCAAGAGAAAGACGCGTATGCGTCACGGTACAATGAGAAGAGGAGAAAGACATGGCGGATTATACGGACGAACATGCACGGGCAGGTATCAGAACGAAACTGCCGGAGCTAGAAACGTGGCCGAATCAGTTCCCCGGGTATGTGATTACGACGCGGTTCCCGGAATATTCCTCGGTGTGTCCCAAAACGGGGCTGCCGGATTTTGGAACGATCACGATTCGCTACATGCCTAAAAAAGAGTGTTTGGAATTGAAGTCGCTGAAAATGTACTTGCTGGCCTACCGGGACTTGGGAATCTTCTACGAGAACGCCGTGAACAAGATGCTGCAGGATTTTGTGGAAGCCACGAAGCCGGAATGGTGCGTGGTGCGCGGAGAGTTTACGCCGCGCGGCGGATTGACGACGTCGGTGTTTGCGCGGTGGCCGGCGTTAGGGAGAATACGCGGAAGAAAGGGACGGCGGGGTTAGCTCGCAGGAACGGGATGGCAGGAAAGGCAACGTAGACAGACGAATCTTGGCGAGGGATAATTTAGACTTGCGTTAAGCTATGAACGGTGTTCGAGCGACAGCGTGCTCGCGAATCTAGCAGCGAAGTGTTTTAACAGCCAGAGGAGGGAGAATGAGCATTTCTCCAAACGTACCGGGTCCGCAAGAGTCCTATCACTACGAAAACGCAGGAACGCCGAGGTGGATCGCGGTGCTGTTTGGCGTATTGTTCGCCGCCGTGGCCGTGGTGGCTTACGTCGGGCACACCGCGCAGAGCAAGCTCGAAAGTGATGTATCGAAGCAGGAAGATCAGAACAAAGTGATTGCCGCACAGCTGGAACAGGCCAACACGCGACTTGCGGATTTGAAGGGGCATCTCGAGGTAACGGAGCAGAAAATCGGCATGACGCGGGCGGAAGTGGCGCAAGCGAACAGCCGCGCTGAAGCGATTCGCAAAGACCAGATTAGTTCTGACAAGAAACTGACCGACCAACTCGGAGCGGTGCAAAAAGAGAGCGAAGAGAAAATCGGAGCGGTCGCCACGGACGTAACCGGCGCGAAGAAGGATATTGAGTCAACGAAGAGCGACCTGGAAGCGACGAAGAGCAAGCTCGAACGGGCCAGTGGCGATATGGGCGTAATGAGCGGGCTGATTGCGCGCAACCACGATGATTTGGAAGATTTGAAGCGGCGCGGCGAACGGAACTATTACGAGTTCACGCTGAAAAAGGCGAAGTCGCCACAGCGCGTCGGACCGATTCAACTCAATGTGAATAAGACGGATCAGAAGAAATCGAAATACACGATGACGGTGTTCGTGGATGATCGGCAAATCGAGAAGAAGGACCGGACGGCAGGCGAGCCCGTGCAATTTTACGTGGGAAGTTCGCGGTCGGCGCCTTATGAGATCGTGGTGTTTCAGGTGGGGAAGGACCAGCTGACCGGTTATCTTTCGACGCCGAAGGAAGGCGGCGCTACGGCGGCGCCTGCGGCGACACCTGCAAAGCAGTAGTTGCGAGAATCTGCGGCACGGTCAACAGCGGCCGTGCCGTTTTTTTTTGCGCCGGCCATGCCATTCAGGGATCTATCCCGGGCGGTGCACCCGTTAATACAAGTCGCGCGACGATGACCAGATTCCATTTTATCGGGGCCCGCCTCATGGGCGTACTGCTACTTCCCTTCTTTGCTGCAAATACTCAGAAAACCACCGTACAACAACCCGAACCGATTCGCGTTAGCGTTACGCGCGTCAACGTGGGCGTGATCGTGAGCACCGCCGGCGGCGATTTCGTTGACGGTTTGCGCCGGCAGGACTTTCGCGTGTTTGACAACGGGGTGGAAACGCCCCTGACGGATTTCGCGCCGGTGGATGATCCGGCGAATGTACTTCTGCTCATTGAAGCGGGGCCCGCGGTGTACTTACTCGAAGGCGGGCACTTGAACGCGGCGTACGCGTTGCTGGCGGGACTCTCGACGGACGATCAAGTGGCGGTGGTGCGTTATGACGAAACGCCGAAAGCGATTTGCGCGTTCACGGCGGACAAAAAGCTTGCGGCGGATGCGTTTGAAAGACTGAATTTCAATTTGGGATTTGGCGCCTTAAATCTATCTGCGAGCCTGGCTACCGTGCTCGATTGGCTGGCGGGCACGCAGGGAAAGAAGACCATTGTGTTGCTCTCGACGGGAGTGGACACTTCGGCGCCGGCGATTACTGAGAGCTTGCTGCAAAAATTGCGGGTTGGAGACACCCGAATCCTGGCCGTATCGCTGGCGGGAGAGATGCGCGCGCCGGCTGTGGTCGACAAGAAAAAGAAGGCGCCATCGCAGGCGGCGGTATTATCCGCGCAGCAGTTCGCTGAGGCCGACGAAACGCTTCGGCAATTGGCGGGGGCTACGGGGGGACGAGCCTTTTTCCCGGCAAATGCCGCGGAGTTTGCTGCGGCTTATCGGCAGATCGCGTTGATGGTGCGGCATGAATATAGTTTGGCGATCGTGCCACAGCTGGACGGATCGCCGCATCGGATTGCCGTGCGCGTGGCGCTGCCGGCGACTGCTGGAAATGGGACGGACTGGCTCCTCGATTATCGGCAGGGGTATCTCGGATCGACGGGCCTAGCGCCTTAGCGAACGTTCGGCGCGGGCGCCGAAGAAGCAGTTTCGTGTGCAAAGATGCCTGAGTTACGAGGTGACGCTCGCGGTGCTACTGAAAGTCCTTCATGGTTTGGGCCATTTGAGACAAGCGAGCCTCTACTAGCGCGAATACCGTGCCCTGCTCGAAGGTGTTGTCTTCCTTGCGGCAGCCGGTGGCGGCGGCCGTCAGGATGGCGATGCCTTCTTCGATTTTTGCTACCGGCCAGATGTGAAATTTTTGGGCGGCTACGGCGTCCAGGATTTCGTCGCGGAGCATGAGATCTTCGACATTCGAGTGCGGGATGATTACGCCTTGCGTGCCGGTAAGACCCTTGATTTTGCAGACGTCGAAGAACCCTTCAATTTTTTCGTTCACACCGCCGATCGCTTGAATTTCCCCTTGCTGGTTCATGGAGCCGGTAACGGCAATATCCTGGCGCAGCGGCAGACCGCTCAGGGCGGAAACTAACGCGTAGACTTCGGTGGAGCTGGCGCTGTCGCCGTCGACGCCAGAGTACGACTGTTCGAAGCAGATGCTAGCGGCTAAAGAGAGCGGCTTATCCTGCGCGAAGCGGCTGCGCAAGAAACCCGCGATGATGTGCACGCCTTTATCATGGAAGCGGCCGCTCAGATTGGCTTCGCGCTCGATGTTGATCAGGCCGCCCTTGCCAAGCGCGGCGGTAGCGGTGATGCGCACGGGTTTGCCAAAAGAATAGCCACCGATTTCGAGAACACTGAGACCGTTAACCTGGCCCACGCACGTTCCGGAAACGTCCACCAGTAGCGTGCCCTCTTCGATCATCTCGCGGATGCGCGTTTCAATTAAGTTGTGGCGCTCCATTTTGCTGGCGAGGGCGCTGCGAACGTGCGCCGCGCGGACCACGTTTTCTTTGGCCGCGGCGGCTGCGTAGTGAGCTTCGCGGGCGAGGTCGGCAATATCGACGAAACGCGCAGTAACTTTGTTGCGTCGTCCGGCCTGGCGCACGCCATATTCGAGCATGGCGGCAAAAGCACCGCGATCGAACGGCGAAAGATTTTCTTTTTCGGAGAGGCGGCGAAGGCGACCGGCATACTCGGCGATCACACCGTCGCTCATGGTCATCTCTTCGTCGAACTCCACGCGGACTTTGAAAATCTTGCGGAAGTCTTCTTCATAGTGGTACAGCATTTCATAAAGTTCGCGGTCGCCGATGAGCAGAACTTTCACGTTGATGACGATGGGCTCGGGTTTCAGAGCGCTGCCGCCGAAGGGATAAAACATTTCGAGCGGCTGGATTTCCAGGCGGCCGTGGTTCAGGGTGCGCTTCAGCGCGCGCCAGACGCCAGTCTCGGAGATGGCTTCCATCGAATACATGATTAAAAATCCGCCATCGGCGCGCAAAAGCGAGCCGGCGCGCAGGTCCATGAAGTCGCTGGTCCAGCCTCCGCGCGCGTCATAGGCGCGTTGAATGGTGCCGAAAAGATTGGCGTATGTGGGCGTGGTTTCAAATATCACCGGCGACTCGGTGCCATCGTTGTGCGCAAGAATGACGTTCACGCCATAGACGCGGAAAGGATCCCGTTCGGCAGGCATGCCAGGCGCCTTGGGAAGCCCATCGGCGATCTCCGGAGTGGCTCCCTCCTGCTCGCCCTCGCCTTCGCGCTCTTTGAAAGGATCGAGATTGTCGAGCAGATGATGGCGGACTTCCTCGAGATATTCGGAGACGCTGGTACCGGGATACTTTTCCTTGAGTTCTTCGATGACGCCGTCGACCAATACGGAAGCGGCTTCCTGTTCGAGATAGCTCAATTCGCTTGCCAACTCGCGAGAGAGGGTCAGAGTTTTGCGGTAAACGACGGTAAATTCCTGGCGAAACTGTTCGTACTTGCGTTCGATGTCTTCGGCAACAGGCGCATCGAGCTTTCCTTCGTGCACCATTTTCGGAATGTCTTCGATCGGCACCATCTGACCTTCGAGCACCGGAAAGATTTCCGGCAACGCGACCGCGCCGACTTGCATGTGGCCGAGAGCGAATTGCTCGCGGGCGATGCGGCGAGTGAAGTCGTCCATCAATTCCTTTTCACGGACGGTAAAACGTTCTACGATGCGGCCCTTTTGCCGCTGGAAAGGTTCGCCTTCAAAAACCTGCGGAATGCGGCGGCGAAGAAAGTCGATGCCCGCTTGCATGTCTTTTCTGAAGGCGCTGGCTTGGCCGCGAGGCAAGGAGAGAAGGCGCGGACGATCGGGCAGCTTGAAATTGTTGACGTAACAGCGGTCGGGAGAGTGTTTAGTCTCCGGGTGCAACTCTTCGATCATCTGCGCGATGGTGCCACCGCGGCTGGTTCCGGCGAGTCCGCAGACGAAAACGTTGTAGCCCGGGGCGGAAAGCTCGACGCCCATTTTGAGGGCACGAAGTGCGCGTTCCTGCCCGATGAACCCTTCGCGCGGCTCAGCTTGCGCGGTGGTTTCGAATGGAATGCGTTCGAGATCGCAGCGCCAGCGCAGCTTTCCAGGAGGAAGCTCCGCGTGCGCGGGAGCTGGTTTGGTAAGCGGCTTATTCATCAGAATATTCATCCGAGCGGGGTACAGTAGCACAAGGAGAAGGTGGCGGATTGGATTTTGGCGGAGATGGTGAGCACAGAGTTACGCGGGTGGAGCGGCCAGGCCTTCGCGGCGCTCCATATGCACGCGAAAGACGCCCACAGCGGCGGCAACAATCGTGGGTCCAGCGACCAGGCCAACCAGGCCGAACACTTCCAGGCCTCCAATCACGCCGATGAAAAGCAGGAGATCATTCAGCCGCGTGCGATTGCTGAGCAGCACGGGGCGAACAATATTGTCCGCGATCGTGGAGACCCCGGCACAAACCGCGATAATCACGAGGGCTTTGCCCCAATGCCCAGTGAAGAATAAGTATGCGGCGCCGGGAAACCAAATGAGCGCGGAACCCACGACGGGAACCAGCGAGAAAAAAGCGATCACCACGCCCCAGAAAATAGGCGTGGAGATCCCGGTGATTTCGAATGCCAGCCCACCGAGCACGCCTTGAATGCCGGCGATCACCAAAGCTACCGCTACGCTAGCGAAAATCAATTCCTTCGATTCGGTAAGCATCTCTTCTTGAATGTCCTCGTCGAAGGGAAACAGGTGGCGGATGGCGCGAACGACGCCTTCACCATCGCGAAACATAAAAAACAGCGCGAAGATCAGAAGAAACAGGTCAACGAAAAAATTGGCGAAATTCTTAAGAATTCCACCAATGCTGGCGGCAATGACGGAACCGGTTTTTTCGATGGCTTGCTGTACCGGAGCGGCAAGGTCCATGCCGCGCATGGAATTGGGAAGCTGCTTGCGCAACCAGGACTCGAGATCCACGACAAATCCCTGGTCCGGGCCCTGCCCATGGATGAGAAGCGCGGTCTGCAGACGAGCGGTGGCGTCCAGAGCCTCACGAGCAGTGAAAAACAAGATCACGAGCGCCGGCACGATCAAGAGGAGGGTGACGCCGAGAGTGCAGAGGATGGCTGCACGATTGGCGGTCATGCGCACGAGGAGCCGCTGATAAAGCGAGTAAAAAAAGATGGCCAAAATCGCTGACCATGCGAGAGGCACGAGGAACGGCTCAAAAATGCGGAAGACCAGATAGCCGAGCAGCAGAATAGCGCCGTACGAAAGGACAGTAGTGAGACGGTCACTGGTGGTAGCGGGGGCTGCGGTAGCAGTCTTCATGCGGGGTTATAATCCTTGCACTATCAAACAAAGGCCGGTTCGCCCGGATCCAGGGACTCACAGGGATTGCTGAACTGCGCCACGTGAAATAGTCTTTGCTTAGTCTCGCACAAACAGCTAAAGGGTAGCGATAAAAGCGGCGACGCAGAATGTCAGCAAAAGCAAATCCACTCACGGTTTATCAGATTCGCCTGCTCGTTGTTCTGGTGCTGATCAATTTCGTAAATTTTGCGGCGCGGCAGATCTTTGTGCCGTTGATACCACTGCTGCGCGTGCATCTGAACGTTAGCGACGCGCAATTGGGGTCGCTGCAGACGTATCTCTTACTGGTGTTGGCAGCGGCCAGCGTGCCCTTTGGATTTTTTGCAGACCGTTTCAGCCGCAAAACAATTATCTGGATCGGCATTTTGTGCTGGAGCGTGGCGACGTTCGCCGGCGGGCTGGCTGCTACTTTTACTTCATTCCTGATTGCGCGTGCGTTTGTGGGTCTGGGCGAAGCTGCGTACGCGCCAGCCGCGCAGTCGATGATTTCCGGAGCCTTCCCGAAAGAGTTGCGAGCCATGGCGCAGGCGATTTTTGCCACCGGCATGTTGCTCGGCGGGGCTTGCGGGCAGGTTTTGGGAGGAATGCTCGGCCCTCGCTACGGATGGCAGTTATCGTTTTTTATTGTGGCGATTGCCGGCTTGATTCCGAGCATCGCGCTCTTTCACATTGAAGAGCCGCCGCGGGGGCCGCGTTCCGAGGTCGTGCCGATTACGCGGTTGCTGCGGATTCCGGCATTCGTGGCCATGATTGCTGCGGGGGCCTGTGTGACGTTCGCGAGTGTATCGTTGCTCACCTGGGGCGTCGATTTCGCCGTGAACTATAAAGATTTCAGTCTACGAGAAGCGTCCATTGCGCTGTCGGTGGTGTCCCTGTTTTCGCTGGTTTTTGGCGTGCTGACTGGCGGAGCGGTAGCAGACATTTTGCAAAAGCGATTGTCGTACGGACGAATCGCGGCGGTAGCAGGGGCCTTTCTTTTGGCAGCGCCATTTCTTTTGTTGGCGATTCAGTCCGAAGAAAAGAGAACGGTGCTCGTGGGACTGGTGGTGTCGGGATTTTTTATGTCGTGGTATCACGGACCGGTGACGGCGGCATTGCACGACATGATGCCGCGGCGGGCGCACGCAACTTCCATCGGCGTATACCTGCTGGTGACGCAACTGGTCGGAGGATTTGGTCCGCAGATTATCGGGAAAATTTCGGACTTGCGGGATTTACAGCTGGGATTGCAGATTGCCGTGGCGGTAATGGTTTGCGGCGCGTTATTGATGCTGCTGGTGATTCATTTCATCCGCAGGGATGGATTGCGGCATCCGTCGCTAGAAATGTTTCACGCGGAATCGGCGGACTGAAATACCTCGAGGAACGGCCGAAAATAACAACTTCCGAGAAATCTGCGCTAGCGGATGCCCAGTTTTTCGATTAGGCGCAGGACTTCGTCGCGGTTGACGTCGTAGAGGAGGCGCTCATCGTCTTCTTCGAGGCGTTCGCGCAAGAATTCAGCGGCCACATAGCTGGCTTCACGGTCCGTCAGATCGCGTCCCGTCCGCTCGCGAAACTTCACAAAAGCGGTATGCGCAAGACCCACGACCAGAGCTTCTCCGTCGATGAAGAATTTTGTGTCGATCGTGTCGGCGTGGCGCGTGGCGATGCCGTTCCACATATGCGAGAAGCGGCACTGGAATTCCTGGCCGCTGAGCTTCGAAGTAACTTCAAACGCGCCAATGAACTGGCTCATAGCGCCATTGTTGGCAAGTACCGGGCGGGTGGTCACACGATCTCCTTGTTCGAATGCGAGTTTAGCACCGTAGCGAGCGCTTACCGGCCAGCAACGGCAGCAGCGCCAACGGTAGTGTAGCTCTGCACGGCTGCGCCGACGCCCGCACCGGAACCCACGCGGTACCCTTGGTCGAGCAATACCTTTTCAAACGCGCCCAGGAACAGCAGTACGTTGGCGCGTTGGCTGCAGTAACCCATCAAACCGATGCGCCAGATTTTGCCCTTTAGCGGCCCAAGGCCGCCGGCAATCTCGATATTAAATTCGTCGAGCAATTGATTGCGGACTTTGACGTCGTCGATGCCGCTCGGAATCAGGACGGCGGTGACGGTCGGAAGACGCTCGGTGGGATTCTTAACCAGCAGCTCAAGTCCCATCGCTTCGATTCCCGCGATCAGCGCGAGTTGATTCTGGCGATGACGTTCCCAGCGATTTTCGAGGCCCTCTTCGATGGTCATGCGCATGGCTTCGCGCAGCGCAAAAATCAGCGAGATGGGCGGAGTGTGGTGGTAGAGGCGATCTTTGCCCCAGTAATTCATGGCGGTCGTTAGATCGAAATACCAGCTCTGAACTTTGGTCTTGCGATGGCGAAAAACCTCTTCGGCCTGCGGACTGACCGTGATGGGCGACATGCCCGGAGGCCCACTAATGGCTTTCTGGGTGCCGCTGAAGCAAATGTCGACGCGCTCGTTGTCGACATGCAGAGGAACGGCGGCGAGCGAGGCTACGGTATCGACAATCAGTAGGGCGCCAAGCTCGTCGGCCACTTTGCGGAAACCGGCAAGCTGCGTGAGTACACCAGAAGAGGTTTCTCCTTGCGCCAAACCGACAATCTTGATTTTGCGGCCCTTCCCTGCTTTGCGAACTTCTTCAGGGTCAACGGTGGTGCCGTAAGGCGCTTCTACCCGCGTAACCTTTGCGGGGGTGCGTGCCGCGATTTCCGCCATGCGATCAGAAAACCAGCCGTTCACGCAAATGATGGCCTCGTCGCCTTCTTCGAGCGTGTTGACGAGAGAGGCTTCAATGCCGCCGCTGCCGGAGGCGGAAAGCGGCATAGTCACGCGATTCTCCGTTTGGAAAATCTGGCGCATGAGGATTTGCGTGTCCTCCATGCAACCCTTGAACCAGGGATCCATGTGCCCGACCAGGGGCGTGGACATGGCGCGATAGACGCGAGGATCCATCGAGGACGGACCGGGAGTGAGCATGAGCCGTACGGGAGGATTGAGTTCGCCGATTGGTTGTACCATGGGCTTCTTTCCTTCTTTTTCTTGCACTTAGCCGCTGCAAAAGTTGCGATGTGCGTCACATCAGAGGAGCTTTGCGGAGCGCGCCCGAAGGGTCAATTCTCGCGCAATCGCAGAGGGGGTGCAACCGACAATTTGGACGGGCGTCTCGGCGCTCCAAAAACGGGACTCGATCAAGACCTAAATGGATTCGGGTGCGCCAGCTTGAGAGCTCAGGTCCGATAGGGAGATCCACCCCTCCGAACGAACCTGCCCTAGGCGGCGATCGGTTGTTCTTCGGGGGCCAGGAGATGATCGGGCACTTTGCGGAGATCCCAGACGATGCCGAGCCAGGAGAGGAGTTTCAGCGTGTAGTAGGTGATATCGATTTCCCACCAGAAAAAACCTTGGCGGGCGGCGGCCATGAAATGATGGTGGTTGTTGTGCCAGCCTTCGCCCAAGGTGACCAGGGCCAGGAGGAGATTGTTGCGGCTGGTATCCGTGGTTTGATAGCGGCGCGAGCCGAAAAGATGGGAGAGCGAGTTGATGGTGAACGTGCCGTGCCACACAAGGGCCGTACCTAAGCAGAAACCCCAAATGAGCAGCGGCCAGCTTCCGATGAGCCACAGCACCACGGCTAAAGTCACCGGGGGAACGACATAGTACTTGTTGAGCCAGCGAAGCTCGGGAAACTTGGCGAAATCGCCGATGTAATGGAGCCGGGTGTCGTTGTACTTGTCGGAAACAATCCAGCCGATGTGCGACCAGAAGAAGCCGAAGAGCGTCGGGGAGTGCAGATCTTCCTCCTGGTCGGAGAAACGATGGTGGTGACGATGATGCGCAGCCCACCACAGCACGCCCTTTTGGACCGAGGTCATGGCCATGAAGGCGATGACAAACTGGAAAATGCGGCTCGTTTTATAGGAGCGATGGGAAAAATAGCGGTGATAACCGGCGGTTACGAAAAACATGCGCAGCCCGTAAAGCGCCAGGCATGCAACCGGCAGGTACCAATGGAAGGGCACAAAAAAGACCAGTAGCGCGGCGAGGTGGATCAGCACGGTGGGCAGCGCGGAAATCAAGGAGATGCGCGATCCGTTGGGGAGAGGAATAGAAAGTGTGCGCGCAACTGAAGCCATGCTGTGAAAACCCTCCGCGTCCAGGATCGGACGCACGCCTAAACGAAAAACCTGAAGTCCAAGATTAAAGTTGCGGGCTGCCGAACGCTTCGATCAGTCTACGGTCGCTCGAACCTGCGGTCAACAGTACCTGCGTACAGGTATGCAGATTCGATGCGATTGGCGCGGAAGTCGTTGTAACGAGAGAATGGAGGAAAGAGCCTTCCTGCGGATCACGCTGTCCTGCGTCGCGGATGAACCGCGGCCGCGCTCCACGAGCCGCGAGCGAATGTGTTATCTTCCTTGCTCTATGGTGTGCATCGATGGCTGAACGGCCGGTACTGGTTGGACTTATTCCGCAAGCGGTGGTGCTCGATCCCGGAGACCAGATTTCCTGGATCTCTGACGCCGGGAATTTGCGCGTGGAATTCGATGTGAACCGCTGCCCATTTTCATCCAATATTTTTCAGGCTCCTGCGGGCATGCGGCTGTTGAGCGGTCCTGCCAGGGTGGGTGTGAAGGCCGGAACGTTTAAGTATCGCTTGTGGCTGAACGAGCAGATTGTTGGACACGGCGAAGTGATTCTGCGCGATAAGTAAGGCTGCGAGCCCGCCTCAATAATCCATCCTGAAGCGAGCTGCCGGGGTTGAAAATGGGATGCTCGCCTCGCTGTAGCGGCAGCCACTGCGCGGCTATTTGGGCTGCTTGGCGATAATCATGTCCTTGATTTTGGCGTAGGTGGCGGCAGGAATAATCTTTTTGCTGGTAAGGTCGGTCTTCTTCGCATAGGGACGCCCGTCGATGATTCTTTGAGAGTACGCGGGGCCGATTCCTGGAAGGGTTTCAAGTTGGGCTTTTGTGGCGGTGTTGATATCCAGCAGGTCGACGGTTGGGGTGTTGGAAGCGGCCGTCGTCGCACTAGGAGTGGTTGGCGACTGTGGTTGGCACATTGCGGCCGCGGCGCCGAGCATGAAGACGGTGATGGCGAGCAGCAATCGTGTTCGTTGGTTTTTCATGCGTATTTCTCTCCGATCAGGCATCTCGTGTAATCGACCGCGCAAGAACTTTGGCGCCGCCTAGACGGCAACCACCGCAAGAGTACACGCAGCGGCAGACGAGTCGTTAGCGCCATGATCTCCCGCTAGGCCGTGGGCTGGGCCAGGTTTCCGGACATGCCGACGGCGCATCGAGAAACCCGCGACCACCAGAAAAGATGCACACCGCTTGCCGCCACTCGCGGGGGTGTTCGAATGGGCGCATCATGGCGAAGAACCAACGACATGTCAAGATAAGGAGAGCGCACCCTCGGAACACGGCTTAGCGAAAACCCAAAAATCGGCGAATTTCCGGACGCTAATCGCCCGCTGCAAGGGCGCGGGGCTGCTCGATCGATTCGGCAAGGCCACGGCGCACCGGGCCAAGAACAAATGCGGGAACTTCCCTTTCGGGCAGTAACGAGAGATTGGTGGCCTTCCGGGGAAATTCCCTTCGGCGGTCAAGCCGGAGACCGGCTTCGCGGAGAAACTCCGCGGAAAAACCCATATCCTCGGCGCGGTCCACACCCCAAAACCAGAGTTTCTCTTCATGGCGCTGCAGGAAGTCGAGGGCTTCTTCGACCTTTTTCATGGCGCGATCGAAGGACGACGCCAAGAAAAAGACGCTGAGAACCCAAGCGTGACGCGGATAGGTCGCCTGAATCCGAACGCAATATTTGCCGTTCTGATTGCGCTCCATGCTGCAACGATAGTCATTGCGAACTGCAGACGTGCGTGCCCGCATTCCATTCACCGATCCTGAGAGGTCTTTTGGTGCACTAAAGCAGGAATCTAGAGTTTCTTCCGGAAGATCTCTCTCGAGGGCTGTTGGAGAGCTACCTTCAGGCGCACAAATAGGGTACTTGGGCGCAAGGGGAAACACAAGAGCCGGCAAAGACAAGGTAACTTGTTTATTATGAAATACTTGCGTTAGCCTAGATCGCCGATCGTCCGCAGCTTATCGGGCATGGTCTGGAGTTTGCCTTCTTGTTTTAGCCGGTCTTCTAACGCGATGCGGAAGGCTTCAAAAGCCAAGCTGCGCTTATTCTGCACCACCGATTCGGTCAATTCCTTGATCTGCTTTTCAAAATCCGCTTGGTTGGACTCAGTTTTCTCAACCACTTCGTAAACAGCCCGGTTGGCGCCGAGCACCACGGGATCGGAAACCTCACCCTGCTTCATCGCAAAGGCAGCGCTGAGCTGTTTGCCGCTCCCCACGCCCGGAATCGAGCCGTTGCGAGCGATCGGGTCGCTCGTTTTTGGATCGAGGCCGAGGGATTTGGCGACCACGTCAAACTTCTCGCCAGCCTTGGCACGCCTAGAGAGATCAGACGCATCGGTCAAGGCCAGCGTGGCGGCTTTGTCGCGCTTCAAATCGTTAACCACGCGCTCGCGAACCTCTTGCAAGGTACCTTGGTGAGCCGGTTGAACTTCTTTAAGAGACAAAACGACATATCCACGATCCGTGCGGATCGGCATGCTGACCTCACCCTGCCGCAAGCGGAAGATAGCATCCTTGACTTCCTTGGAGTTGCCGAGCTCAAGAAGTTGGTCGGTGGCGGAGATGGGACGCGTTTCCGCCACGGTTAGGTGGAATTCCTTCGCCAAGTCGTCTAGAGGGACTTTGTTTGACCGGCGAACCTCGGCGGAGATCTTGTCCGCGGTGTCGCTTTCCTGCTTATCGGCTTCCGAGAGCATTAGTGGAGCGCGCAGCGAATCCTTCACCTCGTCGAACGTTTTGGTGTGGGCGGGCTCTTTTTCGAGGACCTTGATGATGTGAAAACCGTACTGCGTCTTTACGAGGTCGGAGACTTGTCCCTTCTCGAGACCGAAAGCGGTGTTTTCAAATTCCGGGACGGTCTGACCCTGGACGATAAAACCTAAGTCGCCTCCCTTATCCTTGCTGCCGGGATCCTCTGAGTACTTCTTGGCCAGGTCAGAGAAGTTTCCGCCTTTCTTTGCCTGCTGGAGAATGTCTTGAGCCTTCTTGCGAATTTCCTCGACTTCGGCGTCCGTCTTGCCAACGGTGGTCAAGAGGATGTGCTGGACGTGCACGCGGTTCGGGACCTGATACTGCGCTTTGTTCTGTTCATATAACGCGTTGAGCTGCTCGTCGGAAATGTGCGTGGATTGGCGGAGCTGGTTGATATCGATGAGGCCGTAACGGACAACGCGGCGCTCCGGCAACTGATACTTACTGCGATTCTTTTCGTAAGACGCTTGGATTTCGGCTTCGCTGGGCGTGATCTTCGATTCGAACTCCTCGGGGCGGATGATCACGTAGTCCAGCTTGACCTTTTCGTTGCGGTCCTTGAATTCCTGCTGCAGCTCCGCGGGGCTGGCGCTAATTCCGTCGGTGACCAGCTTGCGAAACTTCTCTTCCAGCAGCCCCTGACGGATGAGCTCTTCAAAAACGGGCACCGTTAACTGAAAACGCGCCGAAACTTCTTGCGTATAGCGATCGAGGCCTACGAAGCTGTCGCCGTTGAAGGCGGTGGGCAAAAATTGGCGAATACGGTCCGCGCGTTCCTGATCGGAGACCGTAATGCCCAGGCGCTTGGCCTCATACTCCAGCTCTTTTTCGAAAATGAGCTGTTTGAGAATTTGTTGGGCATACAAAGCCTCGAGCTGCTTGGGAACCTGGTTGCGCTGCTCAATCTGCGCGAGCTGTTGGCGGACATCGGCCACGGTGACTTTCTCATCGCCCACTTTCGCCACCGCGTCGGAGGAGGCGGAAATATCGCCGCCCGTACCCGGCCCCTGGGGAATGAGGTACAGCAGCATGCCGCCGGCGATCACGGCCATCACCATACCCAGCAGGATGCGTTTTCCGGTTGTCGAATCGCTAGCCATTACAGAAGTCTCCTAAAGTACCCAGACAAACAAAACATTATAAGAGATAGATGGCAGGAGTCCCAAATGGAATCGTAAGAAGCAAACCCGGGCTGCGAGGATATCATTAAGTTGCGACCGGGAAATGCGAGCGGCGCAGCTCGATTGGACTAAGAAGGAATGCGAAGGACGTAACGATGAGGTGGGGAAATTCCAGAACCGGCGTGGCTGTGGGGGCTGCAGCGCTGCTCGCCTGGTGGATTTCGCCACAGCTTCGATCGCAAGAACCCCCGCGACCAAGTGCCACGGTCGCCGTGTCCGCCACATTTTATCGCGACGTCTTGCCTATCCTCGAGTCACATTGCCAGGAGTGCCATCGGGCGGGCGGGATTGCACCGATGGCTTTCGAACGGTTCGAGCAAAGCAAACCTTTCGCGGACGCCATCCGGACGGCTACGCGGCAAAAGAGTATGCCACCGTGGTTTGCCGATCCTGCCGTTGGCAGGTTTTCGAACGACCCCTCGCTTTCGGCGGCAGAGATCGCCACGCTGGCGGCATGGGCCACCGGCGGAGCACCCGCGGGGGATGCGCGGGACGCGCCCGCACCCAGGGCGTGGGCGGAGAGTTGGAGCATACCGCAGCCTGACACGGTGCTTGAGATGCCGCAGCCCGTGTCCATTCCCGCCACCGGCGACATCGAGTACACCTACGAAATCGTGCCAACGCATTTCACAGCGGGCCGATGGGTGCAGATGGCGGAAGTGCTTCCCTCGCGCCGGGCAAATGTGCACCACGCGGTCGTGTACGTGCGGCCGCCCGATTCGCCATGGTTGCGGCACGCGCCAGTCGGTATGCCGTTTACCGCTTCCACCTTGACTGACCGAGCGGATCGGGCCGGAGCGATGTGGACGGACAGCGATATTCTGCTCGTGTATGCTCCCGGCAGCGCGCCGGACATGTGGCCCGCTACGATGGCGAAATATATTCCGGCAGGCTCGGATCTTGTCTTCCAAATGCACTACACAGCGAATGGCACGGCCACTTCCGATCAAACTCGCGTGGGCTTGCGATTCTCAACACACCCACCGCTCCAGAGGGTGTTGACGCTGCAACTGACAAACGATCACTTCGTGATTCCTCCGGGCGCGCCAGATTATCGCGTGGAAGCGCGGGGTACGCTGCCGAACGAAGCGACCTTGTTAAGTTTTTTTCCGCACATGCACCTTCGTGGAAAACGGTTTGAATATAATCTCGTCAGCGAACCAGACAAAAAATCTGGCGACGGCGGCGAATCATCACCGAGATTCGAACCGCTTCTCCGCGTGAATTATCATTTTCACTGGCAGATGAGCTATCGCCTGGCGACGCCGTTGCATTTAGCGGCCGGGACCGAACTGCAAGCCGTGGCGTGGTTCGATAATTCCCGCAACAACCCGCACAATCCCGATCCGGAAGCAGCGGTGCGCTGGGGCGAACAGACCTACGACGAGATGATGGTGGGCTTTTTCGACGTGGCCGTGGACGCGCACCTTGATAAAAGAGACTTCTTCGTGCGGCACTGAGCCCCCGACGGGCGCTGTTTTCAGAGTTTCTAACGTTCGACGCGCGGCCGAAATCCGGTTGTAGCCCACCGAAAATACCCAGCGTGTGGCAAACGCTATTTGCAGTTTGACTACGCCTCCGCTCGAGAACCCGCGCGATGCGCGGCGCTATGCTAAGTTTTAGGATCGGGACGCTAACGCGCCAACATTGTGACCACGCAAACACCCATCGAACCCAAACGTGCCGCGGAACAGAAGCCAGCTCCGCGTGTGGAAGTGTATTGGGAAGCCGTTACCTACAAAACGGTAGTGGTGTATGTGGCGCTGCTGCTGGCGATCATTGGCGCGACGCTCTTTATCCTGAAGCCGGACTGGTATGCGGTTGCACTGAAAAAAGTTTCCAGTGCGGTAACCAGCGCGGATAACGACCCGGGAACGTTCACGCAGACGCAGGCCAAGTTCGTGAATCTTGACGGCAAGGTGCAGGTAAAGAAAGTGAATTCGGTGCAGTGGGTGGATGCCGACTACCGGACTTCGCTCGACAAAGGGGACCTGGTGCAAACCGCGTCCGACGGCGCAGCGCGCATAACCTTTGCCGACGGCACCACGTATACGGTGAAGTCCGAAACCCTGGTGACCGTGGAAGAAAATTCCATGGGCAACAACAAAGCCACCAGCGTGGCCGTGCGCATCAGCACCGGTTCCGTGGATTTGGCAACTCCGAATTGGGCTTCTCCGGACTCCCGGGCGGCGGTCAGCATGGAAGATACCACCGCGCAACTGAGCCAGAACAGCCGGGCTTCCGTCAAGAATGATCCCAAGAACAACGAGCATGAGATCGTGGTGGCCAGCGGTGCGGCCGAGGTGCAGCGCGGGCCGGAAAAGATTGAATTGACGCAGTGGGAGAAGGTCAGTTTCCCGACCGGCGGGCCTTTATCGAAAACGAACGTTTTGGCGCCGCCTTCGCTGGTTGAGCCTCTAAACTTAACGCCGATTATCACGGAAAATCCGAAAAGCTCGGCGATCCGGTTTGAATGGAAACCGGTGGAAGACGCCGTGGCCTACGACGTGCGAATCAGCTCGACCACCATGTTTACGAAGATCGTGAAAGAAGTGCACGCCACGGGAACCAGTACCGAGATCACCGGGCTCGATGCGGGCGATTATTTCTGGAACGTGACCGCCAGCGACGCGAAGAAGGCCAATAGCGAAACGAGTGAAACGTTCAAATTCACTCTGGTGGCGCAGGGCAAGGCGCAAGAGATGTTGCTGCAGATCGATGGCACGCAGATGCACGGGCGTGTGGCGGAAATCGTGGGCCGCACGGAGCCGGGCGCGGCGTTAATTGTAAATGGTCAGCCGGTGCCTAATATTTCCGCGGATGGAACCTTTCGGCATTTCACGGAACCGCTCGATCCTGGGCAGCACACCATCGTGGTGATTGGACAAAACCGCCGCGGCGGAACCGCGAAGCAACAAGTATCCATCGTCGTTCCGAAGTAGCGGGAATGGCGGGGAAGATTCGTTTTGCGCGCAAACTTTGCGCTGCGGAGAAAGTCCGCAGATAATGAGCAGGGTGGTCAACAAATAATTTTCTGATGGCCAGCACAACGCGCTTGACTGCGAAGAGGAATTTCTTCGCAAGGGGACGGGGGAATGAATAAGAACGGTTACAACATGCGGTCGGTGTTCAGTTTGTTTTCCTCCGACCTGGCCATCGACCTGGGAACCGCGAACACGCTGGTGTTTGCGCACGGCAAAGGCGTAGTGGTGAACGAGCCGTCGATCGTGGCCATCAATAAGGCAACCGGCGAAGTGGTGGCCGTGGGACGCGAAGCAAAAGACATGCTGGGACGTACGCCGGGAAACGTGGTGGCCATCAAACCGATGAAGGACGGCGTAATCGCGGACTTCAAGGTTACGGAAAAAATGCTCACGCACTTTATTCAGAAGGCGCACAACCGCCGCGTGCTGGTGCATCCGCGCATTGTGATCGGCGTGCCCAGCGAAATTACTCCGGTGGAAAAACGCGCGGTGCAAGACTCCGCATACCGCGCGCGGGCCAGCGAAGTTTATTTGGTGGAACAGGCTATGGCGGCCGCGATTGGCGCGGGACTCCCCATTGACGAGCCGTCCGGAAATATGGTCGTCGATATTGGCGGCGGCACCACAGACATCGCAGTGATCTCCATGAGCGGCATCGTCTATTCGCGCTCTGTGCGCGTAGCCGGGAACGAAATGGATGAAGCGGTGATGCAATATTTGAAGCGCAAGTACAACCTGCTCGTCGGCGAACGCACCGCGGAACAGATCAAAATGGAAATTGGTTCGGCTTATCCGCTCGAAAAGCCGCTGACCATGGAAGTAAAAGGGCGCAATTTGATTGAAGGCGTGCCGCGCACCGTGACCATCGACGACAGCGAAATTCGCGAATCATTGAGCGAATGTGTGGCCACGATTCTCAACGCCGTGCGCGTGGCGCTCGAGCGCACGCCGCCGGAACTTTCGGCGGACATCAGCGATCGCGGCATCGTGCTTACCGGAGGCGGAGCGCTGCTGAAGAACCTGGACAAACGCATTCGCGAAGAGACTGGACTGCCGGTATCGATCGCCGATGATCCGTTGGCGTCGGTGGTGCTGGGCACCGGAAAAATGCTCAGCGATTTCAAATTGTTGCGGCAGGTTTGCATCGATTAAAGCGACGGGCTGAGGTGAAGTTTATAGAGTCTGGTCGCTGCCGCAAGACATTGCAAGTTTGACAAAAAATCAGAACGAGTCACGAACAACTCATGGTCGGCGTTCCCTCTCGGCACAAATCGATTTTTCTACTGGGCGGCATGGTGTTGCTGCAGGTGTTGTTCCTGGCGTTCCAAGTAAAGCGGGATTCGCAAGGGCGGTTGATTCGCGTCTGGACGGTAAGCGCGATGTCGCCATTTGAACGCGCCGGGTCGTACGGCATCGGCAGCGTGCGCGGAACGTGGGGCCACTACTTCGCGCTGCAAAATACCTCCCGCGATAACGAGCAGCTGCGGCATGAAAACGAAGCCCTGAAGCTGCAGGTGACGCAACTCGAAAGCCGCGTGGCGGAAGCGGCACGACTCGAACGGCTGCTCAACTTCCGCTCTTCACACCAGCAAGTTCCCATGCTGGGCGCTCGGGTGATTGGCGCCAGTGCCGATAGCGCCACGCGAACTATTTATCTCGATCGCGGTGAACACGACGGTATCCAGAAAAATATGGGTGTGATCACGCCAGACGGCATCGTCGGCAAAGTGATCGAGACCTTCGGGAACACTTCGCAAGTGCTTTTGCTGACAGATAAGGACAGCGGAGTTGGCGCCATGCTGGCGGATTCGCGCATCCAGAGCCCGGTTGGCGGCACGGGCGAGCCGCTGCTCGAGATGAAATATGTGGCCAACGACGACAAAGTGGATGTCGGCGAGCGCGTGGTCACCAGCGGCATGGACCGAATTTTCCCGCGCGATTTGCCGGTGGGCACGGTAAAGGAGATCAAGCCGGGCAATCCCTTCAAGCTTATTCGCGTTCAGCCAGCGGCTAGCCTGGAACGCCTGGAGGAAGTGATCGTGTTGTTGACGCTGCAACCACTGGACCTGCAAAAAGGCGCTTCGGAAACCGCAACGCCAGTCGCGAACGGCAAAGTTGCGAGCGGCGTTGCCGCTGCCGATAAACCTGCAATTGACAAGCCGGCGCTCAACCGATGAACGAAGAAACCTACGACCTCCGCACGTCCGAATCGCACATCGAGGTGCACAAGTTTTATCCCGGCGCGATTATCGTCACGCTGGTCGTTGTTTTTTTCCTGCAAGCGTTTCTGCCGCAATATTTTCATAAGCTCGCCATTCTGGATCTGCCGTTGCTGGTCACCATTTATTTTGGTTTGAGCCGCCGCAATCCTTCGACCGGACTTCTGCTCGGCATGGCCATCGGGCTGGTGCAGGATAGCTTGAGCGGACCAACCGTGCCGCTCGGACTTTACGGCATCGCGAAGACGATTATCGGGTATCTGGCCTCGTCCATTGGCGCGCGGCTCGACACCGAGCACCCCGCCGCGCGTTTCGCGCTGACCATTTTATTTTTCGGCGTGCATCAAGGGATTCTGGCGCTGGAGCGGCGCATTCTGCTGGCGCAACCCGAAGTGTGGTTCACGTTGCAGCTGGGCATCGCGGCGTTGATCAATGCCGCGGTAGGCATGTTTCTTTTTGCTTTGCTGGACCGCCTGCGCAAACCCTCGTGAACTTCACGTTTTTCTTCACTGCATTATTCCAATAATTTAGTTCGTTGCGAGGAACTGTTTGAGGTCGGCGTAGCTGCTGGGGAACGCCAGCGACAGCTTGGCGCGCTCGAGACAGGCGGCGAGGCGATCGGGCAACGGGGGCGCGCTGCCGATGGCGCGTCGCACGACATCCGCGAATTTAGCCGGATGCGCGGTTGCCAGCACCAGTCCTTGCGCCGGCTCTGGATGCTCGCGCTTGTACGCCTCCCATCCGAGAACGCCGACCGCGGTATGCGGGTCGGCAATATAGTTGTAGCGCTCGTGAATCATTTTCATAGCGGCCAAAGTTTCCTCGTCGGTCGCGCCGTGGCCCCAGATTTCTTTTTGCACGGATTCGAGGCGATTACGGCACAGATCGAGCAAGCGCGGAAAATTATTCGGATTGCCCACATCCATGGCATTCGAAATTGTGGCAACACCGGCGCGCGGTTCGAATTTTCCGTTCAGCAAATATTGCGGCACCACGTCGTTGGCGTTCGTCGATGCGATGAATTTTGTAACCGGCAAGCCGATGCGCTTGGCAAAAATCCCCGCCGTCAAGTTGCCGAAATTCCCGCTGGGTACCGACACGATCAGCGGGACCGAAGCTACCGGCAATTGTCGGTAGGCGGCGACGTGATAAAACATCTGCGGCAACAGGCGGCCGATATTGATGGAATTTGCCGACGTTAAAAACGCGCGCTTGTTCAACTCTTCGTCAGAAAACGCCTGCTTCACAAGCCGCTGGCAATCATCGAAAGATCCCGCCACTTCGAGCGCGGTGATGTTTTCGCCCAGCGTGGTGAATTGCTTTTCCTGCGCTTCGCTGATGCGCCCCGAGGGATACAGAATCACCACACGAATGCCGGGCACGCCAAGAAAACCGTGCGCCACGGCGCTACCGGTGTCGCCCGACGTCGCCACCAGAACGGTCAGCTGCCGCGATTCCCCGCGCACAAAATAGCCAAGCAACCGGGCCATGAAACGCGCTCCAAAATCCTTGAACGCCAGCGTTGGGCCGTGGAACAGCTCGAGCACGTGCAAGCCGGGCGAAAGCGACACCAGTTTCACCGGAAAATTGACGGACTCGCTGACGATCTGCCACAAAACCTCTTCGGGCAATTCGGCGCCCGTAAACGGCCGCACCACGCGATAGCAAACCTCGGTGAGCGGCAACCCGCGGAATTCTTCCAATTCCTGCGGCGAGTGGCGCGCGATTTCCGCCGGCATGTACAAGCCGCCGTCGGGCGCAAGCCCGCGGAGCACCGCTCCGCGCAGCGAAGTGAGTGGAGCTTTGCCGGACGTGCTGCGGTATCTCATCGCGTGAAGTTCACTTCGTTGGCGAGCGCTTGTTGCGGCGGCCGAAGCAGAAAATAGCTCACCGCGCAGCTCGCACGGAGCGGCGATGAATCTCGGCGAGAAACGAATCCGCGTCACTGATCGCCGAGCGCAAGTCAGCGACCGGCAGCGTAACGTGCGCCAGCGCTTCATAACTCTGTCGCCGCGCCGCGAGCAACGTGGGATAGCAGCGCGCTACGGTATCGCGCGCAGATTCGCCCGCCTTCGGACGAAATGCCCCGCGCCACAACACCGGCTTGGGTTCGCTGAGGTAGCGCTCGATCAAGAGCTGCTGCTCTTGCGCGGAAGCGGCAAAGTACACCACGGTCAGGTCGCGACGCATGCGCATTAACAGATGATTGCCCGTGTAGATCACGCTGCCCGTCGTGTCGAGAATCAGCGATTCGCGCGGCGCGCGCTCGATACCCGTCAAGACCGCATCGAGGACGGAGATTTCCTCCGTCAGGTACTGCGCTTCGCGCTCCGCATACGTCGCGCTGTCCGGCCAGCCCATCCACGCGGCGATGTCGTTGATATGCTTATGGCGGCCGTCCGGCAAATGTTCGGCCAATTGATGTCCAATCAAGTCGTCGCACGAGACAACGTGATGGCCGACGGCGGCGAGCTGCCGGGCCCAAAAGGTCTTGCCGGTGCCGGACATGCCGATGAACGCCAGGCGCGGCGGTTGCGGTGAGTGATTATCCATAGGCTGAAAATAGTTTTCTACGATAGCCTGCCGGAGAAGCCGAGAGCAAGGCGCAGGCCGAAATAAGGTTCCAGCACCGCCAGCGGCACGCCCCGCCACCACGCTGGCGCAGGGTGATAACGACTTGGAACCTGTCCGCTGGGACGGCTTGCAGCGACCCTAACCAGGTGTTAATTTTGATGTGACCTTGTTGCGCGCTGCAGTCATTGTTCGGCGGCGTATTCCGGGGCTTTCGGCGGGATTTGCGAGCAGTTCGAGCGAACTTTTCGCGGACATTTCGAAAGTGATGAAGCGCGGCAATCAGCGCCAGCGTTTAGTTTACGCGAGCAGGCTCCTGATTCTTCGGAGCGGGTCAGCCCGGCCCTGAGTACATCGCTCGCAGGCGAACGCCACAGCGTGCACATGCGTTCGCGGAGTTTTTGTGTCCATCTGGTTTCGCAACGACAACCGATTGCCGCAAGCGCGGCTGGCCGTAGTTTCCTACGTCATCGTCGGCATGATCGGCGTGCTTCTGCTCGGCTTCTGGAAGCTGCAAGTCATCGATTCCGACCGCTACGGGGTAATGGCGGAGCGCAATCGCGTGCGTTCCATCCCCATTATCGCTCCGCGCGGCCGCATGCTCGATCGCGATGGCCGCGTCCTCGTCGACAACTATCCCTCTTTCAGCGTCCTGCTCTTGCGCGACGATCCAGCTCTTGTAGAAAAAAATCTGCCTGCCATTTCCGATGGCCTTGGCGTACCGCTTGCGGATTTGCGCGACCAGCTGGCCAACACCAAAAATCTTCCGAAATTTCAACCCATCGTCATTAAGCCAGAAGCCACCAAAGGCGACGTCGCTTTTATCGAATCGCACCGCGCCGATATTCCTCTTCTCGAAATGCTGATGGTTCATCGCCGCCGTTATTTGCCCAATGGCTTTATGGGTCACGCCAGTGGCTACGTTGGCGAAGTAAGCGAACAACAGATCGAAGCCAGCGACGGCAAACTTCGTCCGGGCGACTTTGCCGGAAAGACCGGCCTGGAAAAACAGTACAACGATCTACTCATGGGTACCGACGGCATGCGCCGCGTCATCGTAAACAGCGTCGGCAAAGAAGTCGGCCGTCTTTCGACGCAGGAAGCCATACCCGGCAAACAGATCACCCTGACGATCGACTACGACCTGCAAAAGGTCGCCGAAGAATCGCTCGGGCAGCGCCCCGGCGCGGTGGTCGCCATGGATCCGCGCAACGGAGAGATCCTGGCCATGGTCAGCCGGCCCACGCCGGACCCCAATGATTTTGCAATTCAAGTTTCCAAAGAGGAATGGCGCCGTCTGAACGAAGACCCCCTGCACCCTCTGCTAAATCGCGCCATTCAAGCGCAGCTGGCGCCCGGCTCGGTCTTTAAGATCATCACGGCTACCGCCATGCTCGAAGATAAGATTCCGCCGGAGAATTTCACTACCTTTTGCCCTGGCTATGCGACCTTTTACGGCCGCCAGTTCAAATGCTACATATACTCCGCGAAAAGCGGACCAAGAGCGCATGGAGTCCTGAGTCTGCACGACGCCATTCTGAAGTCCTGCGACATTTTTTTCTACAACGTGGGCATGCGCCTCGGGATCGACCGCCTGTCCTTTTTTGCGAAGAAATTTGGCCTCGGCCAAAGGACCGGGATCGATCTGCCTTCCGAAGAGCCGGGCTTGATGCCTTCGGCGGAATGGGTTGATCGAGTCTTCCACCGCAAATGGTACGCAGGTGAAACCATCTCGGTGGCCATAGGACAGGGCGCGATCACCACGACGCCGCTACAACTAGCCCGCACCATCGGCGGCATCGCTTCCGGCGGAGTGTTCAAGCAACCGCATCTTTTGATGGGCATGCAGAATGTTGGCGAGGAAAAGTTTTCCATCTCCGAGCCCACCATCGAAAAAATTACCGACGCCATGTACGGAGTGGTCAACGAGCCCGGCGGCACCGGCACACGTCTGAAGCTTACCGGCGTCGAATTAAGCGGCAAGTCCGGCACCGCGCAGGTCATCGGCTACTCCACGCGCGACCGCGTTGGTAAGCAAAAAAAGTTCGAAGATAACGCCTGGTTCGTGGGCTATGCCCCGAAACGCAATCCGGAAATCGTAGTTGCCGTGCTGGTGCAAGAAAGCGGACAACACGGCGGCGAAGCCTCCGGCCCCGTCGTGCGCGACATCATCAAGACCTATTACGACAAGAAAAACAAGCGCACCGAAGGCCAAGTGACCGCGGAGAATAAGGACGAGAAAGACAAAAAAGACGCGAAAGAAAATTCGAGCAGAGTCGTCGCGGCGGCTGCCGGAGTCCCGGTACAACCGGTATTGAAGCCAAAAAAACTCGAGGAGACGCCACCGCTAGCACCTGCCGATGCCCGGCCCGAGCGCTAGCCATACTTTTATCCGGGAAATTTTGAATAAATTGGCTTTGAGAGTGATGACAAAAAGGATCTTCTAAGCAATGAAAGACGCACCGGGAACACGCGATTACGATTGGTGGTTGCTGGCCATCCTGGCTGCCATTTGCGCGCTTGGTGTCATGGAAATTTATTCTGCAACCTACGGCAGCTCGCTCGAAGGCATGCACATGAAGCAGGTGCGCTGGCTGATCATTGGCTTCGCACTGATGTTCGCTCTCTCGCGGCTTGACTATCACCTGATTCTCGATCAGGCCCCGGTGCTGTACCTAATCGGAATCGTGGCGCTCATAGCAGTTCTGGCGTTTGGCCATACCCGTTTTGGCGCCAAACGCTGGCTCCCGGTGCTCGGCGAATTTCTCCAGGTGTCGGAACTCGTCAAATTGATTATAATCATCGTGCTAGCCCGGTTCTTCGCGGACGTGCAGTCCGACGAGCTTTCCCTGCGGGATTTGATCAAAGCGGGGCTGCTGGTGGGGCTTCCGCTGGTCCTGATCCTAAAGCAGCCCGATCTAGGTACCGCGCTCGTGCTGATGCCGTTGCTGGTCGTGGGCGCGTTCCTCGCCGGGCTGCAGTGGCAACACGCTTCGGTTATTACCCTTGTGGGTGTATTGTTAGTAGGAAGTGTTTTCTTTCCGCCCGTCAGTAAGCATATTTTGAAGCCGTACCAGCGCGAGAGAATCACCTCCTTCCTGCATCCGGAAGATGATGCCAAGGGCTCCGGTTACCAATTGCTGCAATCGAAGATTGCGGTCGGTTCCGGCGGCTTCTGGGGCAAAGGTTTTAGGAACGGCAGTCAGAATCAACTGGGCTACATCCCCGTGCGATATTCCGATTTCATCATGTCGGCGTGGGCGGAAGAACAGGGATTCAAAGGCGTACTTTTAGCCTTAGGGCTGTATATGGCGCTTTTGCTGCGCTTGGTTCAGAATGCTCAACGCGCGAAAGATCGCGCGGGAATGTTTCTGGTCATGGGTGTGGCGGCGGCGCTGGGTTTCCATGTGTTAGTAAACGTGGCTATGGTAATTGGCGCTATGCCGGTTACCGGAATTCCGTTACCGCTGATGAGTTACGGTGGTTCCGCCACGTTGTTTGTTTTCCTGGCGATTGGCCTGGTCATGAATGTTCGGCTCCGCCGCTTCGTTAACTGAGCCGGCCGCCAGTCCGTGTGACGTGTCCCAGCTGCAAGTCGGGCCCGCACCGGCGTAAAGGTTAAGTCGACTGCTCGTCAGTCGCAGGTAAGAAAGATCTTAACAAGCAGGACAGCATCGTCCGCCGTTTGCCCGGCAGCTTCCCGGCAACGGACCAGCCTCGATAGCCAGAGGATTCATCTCCCCTCACGCTTCGACCGCCGAGCCACCTCCCTAGGGGTGTGCCCAGCGCGTGTTTCGTTCTCGCCGAAACATTCCGATCTGGTACGGAACCCCGACGGGCAAATGCTCGCGGCGATGCGTGCAGGAGCCGGCTTTGCCGGCGCCGCACAGCAAGGCGGACGCGCGGCGTCCGCTCATCAAGACGACCCCGGCCTCGCCGGGTTCGCACAGAAGGAGTTTTTCTATGTCGAAAGAACTGGTTATTTCCGCGGGCTCTCATGAGCGGCGCGTCGCCATACTTGAAGAAGGTTCGTTAGTCGAAATTTACATCGAGCGAGAAAAAGAATTTGCGCTCGTTGGCAGCATTTACAAAGGCAAAGTCACTCGCGTCCTTCCCGGCATGCAGTCTGCATTCGTGGAAATTGGCCTCGATGGCGATGCCTTCCTTTACGTCAGCGACGTTTTCGAGAATCTCGAAGATTACGATCACGGTCACGCCCATGACGTTGCGGTCAGTGCTCCGCAAGCCCTCGCTCCTGCGGGCGCTTCGACCATCGAATTGTTGCCAGGCGAGACTCTGCACGCTGCGCACACGCATCACGAAGAAATTCTTTCGCTGGACGATCAAGCGCGCAGCAGCGAACAAGAATCCTCGCAGGATGTCGAACCAGCCGGCGAAGAAGAGCACGTCCCGGGCACGTACCAGCCGGAATTGGAAAATGACGCGCAGCCCATGGCGTCCGGCGAGCCTGACGAACCGCAACCGCACGACGAAGCGCACGGCGAATCCGACGAACGCCAGCCGGAATCGAACGCTTCGGCTCCGCAGAATTTTGCCCCACGCTATAACCCAACGCAGAACTATCCGCGCTCGGGCGGTGATCGCGGACGTCAGAATTTTGGGCGCGGCAACGATCGCGGACAAAGCGCCGGGGATCGCGGCGGCGATGGCGGACGTGGCGGACGCTGGGGCCGGCGCGGCGGCAGGCGCCGTTCCGGAAGTGGCGCACCGCCCAGTGGTGGAAGTGGCGGCAGACAGCAAGGACCAGGCAATGCCGGTCCCGGGCGCAACTTGCCACCATCGAAATATGCTTCTCCGCAGGGCGAATCGCGCGGACCGGAGCCCGGAAATTTTGATCCGCGCGGCCGCGACAATCGCGGCGCCCGTGAAGACCGCGGTGATCGCGGTGATCGCGGCGACCGCGGGCAGCCCCGTGGCGGACCATCTCGCGGCTTCGAGCCCCGGCGTGGCGAAAGTACGCGCCACAGTTCGCCATCCGCGCCGCACGACCCGATTGACGAACCCATCCTTCTACCCGGCGAGTCTCTCGCCAAGTATCGTGCCAAGCCTGTGGCCTCTGCGACGCCTCCGGCCATTGAACACGAACCGGAAGAAAAGCAGCCGGAACGTGACGACCTTTTGCCCAATCGCCCGATCAACGGCGCTCCGTCGGGAATGCCTGGCGGCAGCGCTGCTGCGGGCGTTGTGCCGCGGCGTTTCTCCGGCGGTCTGCCAAGGTGGCTGCTCGCCGATGCGGGCTCTGAATCCGAGGGCGCTGCGGAAGCCGCCCAAGAAAGTATCGCCGGCGGCGTACAAACCCCTGAGGCGGCCTCCGCCATCGAAGTCGTCGCTCCGCTCGAATTGCCGGCTGCTTCTTTGGCGGCTGAGTCCGAACCCCCCGTGCGTGGCGACGTGGACCTCAATGAAGATCAGGTTGCTTCTCTCTCTTCGGAGTTTGCGGAAGCGAAGCACGAAGAAACGCAGAAACGCGCTGCGGCTGATGCTGTCGCAGGTGGCGCGGTTTTCGAAGAGGTAGAGGAGGAAGGCGACAGCGAAGAGGACGAAGAGTCCGAGGAGCACTCGGTCTCCTTGGCTAGTGAAGAAGAAGACGTCGAAGAAGCGGCTGACGAAATCGAGGCGGACGAAGAGCCTTTCGAACGCGCGGACTCCGTGCAAACCAGCACCGCTTCCGAGCGTTCGGAAGCGGAAGCCGACGCCGCGCACGAAGACGCGCACGCTGACGCCGAAAACGTGGCCGCGCTCGAAGCACAAGCGGGCGGCGTTGAAGGTGAGCACGTCAATTCCAGCAGCGCTCCTGCTTTCGTCGAAGAAGAAAGCATTCTTTTGCCTGGCGAAACGCGCGCCCCGCGCGCGCCCGGTGCGCCTCGCGAGGAGTTCCCGCGTGAATCTGCTCGCGTGGGAGGCGGCAATCCACGCTCGCGCTTTCAACGCCCGTTCCGCGGCGGTGGCCGCGATCGTGGTCCCCGCCGTGACGGCCGCGGCGATTATCGCGGCGGATCACCGCGTGATCGTGGTGGCGACAATCGTTCGCTCGATTCGCGCGGCCCCGATACACGTGGAACGGAGTCGCGCGGAGGACGCCCCGACACCCGCGGCGGTCGGCCTGATCGTGGCGGACGCCCCGGGCAACGCTTCGAACGTCGTCCCGGCGGCGGCCAGCATCGCGGTCACGGGCACTCCGGTCCTTCGCGCCGTCCACAACTCATTTCTGAGATGTTGAAGGCTGGGCAAGATGTCGTCGTCCAAATCGCCAAGGAGCCTCTCGGCAAAAAGGGCGCGCGCATCACCAGCCACGTGGCCCTGCCGGGCCGCTTTCTCGTCTACATGCCGACCATCGATCACATCGGCGTCTCGCGCAAAATTGAAAGCGCTGACAACCGCTCGCGTCTCCGGCGCTTGGTTGGCGAAGCCCGCGGCTCTTATCCCGGCGGTTTCATCGTGCGCACCGCCGCGGGCGGCGCCACCGATGAAGAAATTCGCACGGACATCGATTTCCTCGGTAAGACCTGGAACGAAATCAAACAGAAGAGTGAAGAGCGCAAAGCTCCCGCTCTCCTTCACCGTGACCTGAATCTCGTCGAGCGCATCCTGCGCGATTACGTCAGCGACGATTTCACCGCCATCTGGATCGACAACGAAGAGGAATACGGCAAAGTCGTCGAATTCGTCAGCCGCTTCCAGCCCAAACTTGTCAACCGCGTAAAACTCTACACAAAAGAACAGCCCATCTTCGAAGAGTTCGGTATCCAGCACGAACTCGACAAAGCCCTGCGCGCTAAAGTCTGGCTCAAGTCCGGCGGCTACATCGTCATCAACCACACCGAAGCGCTGGTCGCCATCGACGTCAACACCGGCAAATTCGTTGGCAAAGGCTCCATTCGCCTCGAAGACACCATCGTCAAGACCAACCTCGAAGCGGTGAAGGAAATCGTCCGCCAAATCCGCCTCCGCGACCTCGGCGGCATCATCGTTGTCGATTTCATCGACATGGAAGAACGCCGCAACCGCGAAAAAGTTTTGTCCGCGCTGCAAAACGCTTTGGAGCAGGACAAAGCTCCGTCGAAAGCGCTCTCCTTCAACGAGTTCGGCCTCGTCTGCATCACGCGCAAGCGCACCAAGCAGGCTCTCGAGCGCGTGCTTTGCCAGCCCTGCCCCTATTGCACCGGCTCCGGAATGGTCAAGTCCATCCCCACGCTGTGCTACGAAATCCAGGCCGAAGCCCGCAAAATGGCCGCCGCCGATCACGAGAGCCCCAACCTGACGCTGCGCGTCAATCCGGAAATCGCCAAAGCCCTAAAAACCCGCGAGTCCATGCTCATGGACGAACTCGAGCAAACTTCGCACAAACACGTCATCATCCAATCCGATCCCACCCTCCACTGGGAACAGTACGATATCTACTGACGGTCGGTTAGTCGTATCCGGTTGTCAATAAAACGACTGCGCCGGGGCCGAAAGGCTCGGGCGCTTTTGTTTTTTGGTGCGCTGGCTTCCCTGGATTTCGCAGGAGGTCAGGCCAGGCGTAGCGCGATCGCAAAAGCAAGGCCAGCGCCTTTCTAAGGCGTTCGCTCAATCGCGTGATCGGAAACCATCGACCGCCGTCCTCGCCCTACCTCCCTGAATACCTCTCCTCCTTCCAAGGATCCCCATACGCGTGATACCCATTCCGTTCCCAAAATCCCAGCGTATCTTCGCTCAGCAGCAGAAGTCCCCGCACCCACTTCACGCTTTTCCACGCGTACAGATGCGGCACCACCAATCGCAGCGGCCCGCCATGTTCCGCCGCGAGCGGCTGCCCATCATGCTCGAACGCAAACAGCACATCCACGCGCCGCAAATCCGCCAGCGGAATATTCGCGGTGTACTCCTCTTCGCCCTGTACCAGCGCGTACTTCGCACCCATCTTGGGCTCCACCAATTTCAGCACGTCCGTGAACAGCACGCCCTTCCACAAATTATCGAGCCGGCTCCAGCGCGTCACGCAATGAAAATCAGACGTCACGTGCGTCTGCGGCAGCCCGCGAAACTCTTTCCAAGACAATTTCACCGGAGCCGTCACTTCGCCGGAAATCCTGAAGTCCCAGGTCGCCTCATCAGAATGCGGCACGCTTCCGTAATGCAGCACCGGCCACTTCAGCGTCAAGGACTGCCCCGGCGGCAACCGCCCCTCCGCCTTCGCCAGCTTCTCCAGTTCTCGCCGATTCCCATCCGCCCCAAATATCGTCATACCGTTCACCGATTCCTCTAAATCGCAGATTCTAAAAAGCATTGTCGCATCCTTTTCGGCGCGCGGTTTACTCCTGGGTGCTCTGCACAAAGCCCGGGACGGCGTTTCTCACGGCCACGGATCACGGGCCACGTCTTTTCTCTCCATGCTATGATTTCCGCATGACCGCTCGCCTCCTCGATGGAGTCAAAATCCGCGACGAAGTCTTCGCTGAACTGCGCCTCGCCGTCGCTGAACTCCACATAAAACAACACGTCCGCCCCGGACTCGCCGCCGTCCTCGTCGGAGAAAATGCCGCCTCTCAGCTCTACGTGAAAAGCAAAATCGAAGCCAGCCATCACCTCGGCCTCTCCAGTTGGCTGCACACTCCATCCGCCAGCAGCACCACTGACGATCTGCTGCACCTCGTCGACGAACTCAATCGCGACTATCGCGTCGACGGCATCCTCATCCAGCTCCCGCTTCCCAAACAGGTCAACACCAAGCGCGTCCTCGAAGCCGTCGACCCCGCTAAAGACGTTGACGGTTTCCACCCCATCAATCTCGGCCGCCTCGTTAGCGGACGCCCCGGTCTCGTGGCCTGCACCCCCGCCGGCTGCATGGAAATTCTCCGTCGCAACCATATCCCCATCGAAGGCGCCAACGCTGTCGTTCTCGGCCGCAGCGACATTGTTGGCAAACCCATGGCGCTCTTGCTCATGCACGCCAACGCCACCGTTACCATTTGCCATTCGAAAACGCGCGATCTCCCCGACGTCGTGCGTCGCGCCGACATCGTTGTCGCCGCCATGGGCAAGCCCGGCTTCGTCGCCGCCGATTGGATCAATCCCGGCGCCGCAGTGATCGATGTGGGCACCAACAAAGTCACCGACGCCGCGGAGGCCGAAAATTTGCTCCGCAATTTTCCGGCGCGCCTCCAGAAATTCCGCGAAAAAGGTTCCGTCCTCGTTGGCGACGTGCATCCCGACGCCGTCAATACCGCCGGAGCGCTTAGCCCGGTTCCCGGCGGCGTTGGACCGATGACCATCGCCATGCTGATGAGCAACACCGTCAAGGCGGCTCGTCTGCGACGTGGTTCGCCAGCCGCCAGCGAAGCCACAGTGCCTTCCTCCGGAACGCAAAGCTCCGCGCCATCGGCCGCAGGCGCGCGATAATTCAAACGTGCTAAAACTCGGACTCACCGGCGGAATCGCCACCGGCAAAAGCGCCGTAGCCGCGATTCTGCGCGAACTAGGCTTTGCGGTTCTCGATGCCGACGCCATGGGTCACCAGCTTATGGAACCCGGCGAGCCCGCCTACGGGGAAATTCTGAAGGAATTTGGCGCCTCGCTGGCGCCAGATGGCGGCCGCATCCATCGCGGCGAGCTGGCCCGTCTCGTCTTCGCCGATCGCAGCAAGCTCGAAAAACTCAACGCCATCCTGCACCCGCGTATCAAAAAGGCCATGCTGCGAAAATTCGGCGAATGGCAGCGTGCCGGAGATCGCGATGTTGTTTTCGTGGAAGCCGCTTTGCTCGTCGAAGCGGGCTTTCACCAGGAGCTTGACGGCTTGGTGGTCACCAGCTGCACGCCTGAACAGCAACTCGCGCGCCTCATCGCCCGTGGCCTGACGGAAGCCGAAGCAAAACGCCGCCTCGCCGCGCAACTCGATCCCCAGGAAAAACTCCGCCACGCGACTTACACCATCGATTGTTCCGGCTCGCAGGAAGAAACGCGGCGCCAAGTGGCCCAGCTCGCAGCCGAAGTGCATCACAAAGCGGCCCGCACCTAATTTTCCACTACGAAAGGCTTACGAAAAATGAGTGTCATCGACGAAGTTCTCGCCGCCAATGAAATTTACTCTCGCACGCACGAGTTGCGGGCTCTAACCCCCCGACCCGCGCGCAAACTCGCCGTCCTCACCTGCATGGACACCCGGCTCTCCATTCGCACTCTGGGCCTCAAAACCGGCGACGCGCACATTATCCGCAATGCCGGGGGAATTGTGACGGAAGATTCCCTGCGTTCACTGATCATCTCCCATCACTTGCTGGGTACCGAAGCCATCATGGTCATCAACCACACCGATTGTGGCTTGATGCACACCAGCGAGCAAGATCTCCGCACGCGTATCCAAAACCGCACCGGTACCGCGGCTGTCTCTCCAGCATTTTTCTACGCCTTCCAAAATGTCGAAGAGAATGTGCGCCATCAATTACAAAAACTGCGCACCCATCCCTGGATCCCCAGCAATATCGCGGTTCGCGGCTTCGTCTATGACGTCTCTAACGGCCAGCTTCGCGAGGTCAAGCACAGCTAACGTCAGCGTTCTTGCGGCCTTAGCGCTCTCTCATCTTGCGCGCTAACCCCACCCATGACCTGCCGTCTACTTTTCCTTATACTAGGAGTGCAAACGATTGAAAGAAGGTCGACTTTCCATGCCTACAGTGAATGCTCCTCATCGCGCGCGCATCCTTCTTATCGCGCTCCTCGTCTTGTTCGGCGCTTACTGGGTCGGCGCACGTTTTGGCCCGCATCAGCCCATCAATGTGGGCGCCGTTCCCTCGGCGTCAGCGCCGGCTAATTCTGCGGGCGATACCCCCGCGCACCTCACCAACGCCCAGCGCGATGCCGTCCTCACCGACGATGAATCGATCAACGTGCGCGTTTACCGCCAAGCGTCTCCCGCCGTCGCCAACATTCTCACCAAAGCTACGCAGTATGATTTTTTTATGGACGCCGTCCCCGTGGAGGGCGCGGGCTCAGGATTCATTATCGATCCGCGCGGATACATCCTCACCAATTTTCACGTAGTTCAGGAAGCGCAAACCATTGAAGTAGTGCTCGGCGACCAGTCGCACTATCCCGCCAAAGTCATCGGTGCCGACCAGCGCAACGATGTGGCGCTCGTCAAAATCGAACCCAAAGGCAAAAATCTCATCGCTCTCACGCTGGGCGATTCCTCCAACTTGCAAGTTGGCCAAAAAGTTCTCGCCATCGGCAATCCTTTCGGTTTTCAATCCACGCTGACCACTGGCGTAGTCAGCGCCCTCGGCCGCACCGTGCAAACCAGCCAGACCACGTTCATCGATGAAGCCATCCAGACCGACGCCGCCATCAATCGCGGCAATTCCGGCGGGCCGCTTATCAATTCCCGTGGCGAAGTGATCGGCATCAACTCCGCGATCTACACGCCAAGCGGCACTACCGCGGGCATCGGTTTCGCCATCCCCATCAACACGGCAAAAAATATCGCCCACGATTTGATGACCGACGGCCGCGTGCACACCGCGTTCCTCGGCGTCGAAACGCTGCCCATCGGCGGATATCTTGCCGGCGCGCTGGATTTGCCGGTGCAGGATGGCTTGCTCGTGGAGACCGTTACTCCGAACGGGCCAGCCGCCAAGGGCGGCATTCGCGGCGGCGATCGCGGCGCGCAAGCTGGCATGCGCCGCATTTATATCGGTGGAGACATTATCACCGCCATCGACAGTCAAAAAATCGCCAATCAGTTCGACGTAAATATCCTGCTCAATCACAAACGTCCGGGCGACACCGTCACCATCACCGTGTATCGCGGCGGCAAAAAGTTAGAGCTGCCGGTTACGCTCGCCGAGCGCCCAGGCAATCAGTAAACATGTTCGAATGCTCGAGCAGTCACGCTTAAATCGCAAGCGCCGCGCGGTGTCGGGCGCGCTCCTCGCCGCTCAGAGCGAACCAACCTTCCGCCAAATTTCTGACGCGCTCCAATTCCCTCTGCATCTCCGCGTGTTTTGTTTCCATCATCGCCGCAGTGGCATCCTGCGGCACATAAATGGGAGCGGCAAAAATCATCACCGCGCGCGCGAACGGCGCCGGCAGTAAAAAATGATCCCAGGTCTTCTCAAACGTTTTCCCGCGATCCACTCCGATATGAAAGACCATGATCGGGCATCCGCTCTTGCGCGCCAGCATTACCGGCCCCGGCTTTGCCACATAACGCGGTCCGCGCGGTCCATCAATCGTAAACGCACAATCTCGCCCCTCGCTCAGCCGCCGCGCCATCACCGCCAGTCCGCGCAGTCCCCCGCGCGAAGAACTTCCCTGCGCGGTTCCAAAGCCCAGCCACTCAATCACTTTGCGCGTCCACTGGCCATCGAACGCCGTCGTGTTCATCACCACCACGCCGTGATTTCGCCTCCACCAGACCACCGGAATAATCACGCGATGCCAAAACGCCCAAATGCATTGCTTCTTTTGCGCATACACGCGTTCTGCATGCTGCCAGCCCAGCACTTCATACCGCAGCGTCGGGCCCAGCGCGCAAATCATGCTGTACACCACCGCGGCAATCAACGGAATCTGTACACGCCGTCGCCACGGCAGCTCCGGCAGCCGCGTGTCGTAATGCGCGTTGACCGATTCTGTTTCTGTCGTGCTATTGCCCGCTGCTTCCAGGTTCGTCATCGCTGTATAGTATAAGCGGTATGTTTTGTGATGCAGCATTCACGCCAGCCGCCAGCAACCCGCGCGCCACGATCTTTTTCGTCCCAAGCGATGACCAATCTATTTAACTTTGTCTGCCGACGTTCGCTGCAACCCTGCTCCTGCCGTCCGAGTGCAGCCACAACTGTCTTCGCCATCGTCATTGTGACCTTCAGTCTTTTTTTGTCGTCTTCCCTACCCGCTCATCCGCGCGCCAAATCCTCCGCCGCCGATGACGCTCCGCCAGCCGACACCATCGGCCCCATTGAAGGCGACTCCATTGCCGTTTCCGGCCCCATGAGCGTGGAAGTAGTTCACGGTCAGGTAAAAACTATTTTGCGCAGCGGCAGCGACATTAAAGTCAAAGCTGGTGTCGCACACATCGACCTCGTTGAAGGCGGCACCATTACGATCTGCGGCCCAGCACACTTCTCCGTACTCAAGACCGCCGGCGCCCTCACCGTTGCCCTCGACACCGGCACTATCCACATCCGCATTCAGCGCGCACCGGCTGTCACCATCTTCACCGCCCAAATCAAGGCCCAGCCGCTCTCGATAGGTGATGACCTCGAAGATCTTCTCGTTGGTTTCGATTCTCCCGGCGTAATGTGCATTCGCGCCACCCGCGGCGCTATTCGCCTCGAGCAGCAACTCACCGGTCAGAGCGTTCTTGTCCCACAGTCCGGCGACGTCCTCCTCACCAACGGTCAGCTCGATACTCTCAACAACAGCAACGGCCGCTGCGCGTGTGAATTGCTAACCGCAAAAATCCCCGTGGACGCGCACACGGAAATAAGCCAGTTGGCCACCACAGAAGATCTTCGCAAGAAGAGTTTCGACGCCAAACCGATCGTCCCGGCGCCGGTGGAAAAACCCGCGCCCAAAGAAGAGCCCATCTATGAGGTAATCGTGCCCCCGCTCGTCTACAACGCCAACGCCAAAGTCCAATCCGACATCGATCCCAGCATGATCGTTCTCGTTCGCCGCGTCCGCGTACGGCCCACAGTGATTTTCCAGGGCCGCGTGTCCGACGAGCAGCCAACACCGTCGCTCGCCGCCTCCGCGACTTCACCACGCGCAGCACAATCGCTGCAACTCCAGCCCGTCCCGCCCAAGCCTGCGCCGCCATCCGTCATCGACCGCGTTCGCACGTACTTTCATAACCTGTGGTCCAAGAAATCCTGACGCGGCTAAAAACCCGGCGCGGTAGTCACTTCCGCAGATTTCCCGATTCTCGCGCAGCTCGTTGGTAACTGTTTCGCCTCCCCCTCTACGCCCGTTCCTCATCTCGCATATTTCGCTTCTATAATTTCCGAGACACCAGCGCATTCAGGTGCGATCCGTCGGCAGACTGCCGGCGCCGGGGGCCACTATCCGAAATCACACAGATTATTTTGGGTTTGTTTTCGCTGCAACCCACGCGTCGATGAACACGCAGCCGGCACGAACGTTGTGTCTCCTCGCACTGTTGCTGCTCCTCGGCATCGGCGGATGCGGCTCTTTTCATCCCACCACCATGACGCTTAGCGTAACCATTTCTCCTAAGCGCGGCGGCCTTACCGAATCGCAAACCTTGCCTCTCACCGCCTCCGTCATGAACGATGTGGGGCCTGGAGGTGTAACCTGGTCAGTCTCCGGCGGAGGATCGTTATCGAACACCACCTCCACCGCCACCCTCTACACCGCACCCAACTCTCCAGGCGTTATCACCATCACTGCCACCAGTGTCGCCGACCCTTCCAAAACCGCCTCCGCCATCATCGGCGTCACCGATCTACCGGGCGTCTTCACGTATCACAACGATCTCTCGCGCGATGGCGCGAACTCGCAGGAATATGCACTGACTCCGGCAACGGTAACGAGCACCACCTTCGGAAAACTGTTTTCTTGTCCCGTCGACGGCGCCATCTACGCCCAGCCGTTGTGGGTCGCCAATCTGACCATCGCCGGCGCTCAACACAATGCCGTCTTCGTGGCCACCACCCACGACACGGTCTTCGCCTTCGACGCCGACGCTTCGCCCTGCCAAACTCTCTGGTCGAAGAGCCTTCTGCCCGCGGGCGAAACCTGGGTCGACTGGAACGACGTCAACACCGGCGACCTTCAGCCGGACATCGGCATCATTGGCACTCCCGTCGTCGATCCCGCCTCCCACAAAATCTATGTCGTGGCGAAAAGTAAAATCAGCGGCACCAGCTGCACTCCCGCCGCCAGTTGTCACCATCGCCTCCACGCTCTCAGCTTGCTTGACGGTTCCGAATCCGTCGGCGCCACCGACATCACCTCCGCCATCACCGTCCCCGGCACCGGCGACGGCTCCTCCGGCGGCCTCGTCCCTTTCGACCCGCTGCACGAAAACGAGCGCTCTGGTTTAGTTTTATCGAACGGTATCGTCTATGTGGCCTGGGCTTCTCACGGGGACATCACTCCGTATCACGGCTGGGTCATCGGCTTCGATAAATCCACATTGCAGCGCGTCGCCACCTTCAACGTCAATCCCAACGGCGATCACTCCGGCATCTGGATGGCTGGCGGCGCCCCCTCTGCGGACTCCTCCGGAAACTTGTACTTCCTCACCGGCAATGGCACCTTCGACGCCAACACCGGCGGCTCCGATTACGGCGACAGCACCGTAAAGCTCAGCACTGCTGCGGGCTTATCCGTCGCAGGCTATTTTTCTCCCGCAGACCAAGCTATCCTCAGCGCCGACGACACCGACCACGGCTCCGGCGGGGCTGCCATTCTCCTTGACCAGCCAGCCGGCAGCCCGCATCAACACTTATTAATCGGCGGAGGCAAAGAAGGCAGTCTCTTCCTGCTCGATCGCGACAATCTCGGCGGCTACGGCGGGAATGCCAATCCGCCCGACTCCAACGTCGTGCAAAAATTCTCCCTCGGCAATCAAATCTTCGCTACTGCCGCCTTCTGGAACAACACCCTATTCCTCGCCGGCTGGGGAGGCTCACTCCAATCCTTCTCCTTCAACACCACCGCCGGCACCTTCACGACCCCTGCATCCTCGCAGTCCACAAACATCTTCAGCCGCTTCGGTGCCACCCCTTCCGTCTCCTCGCGTAGCACTTCCAACGGCATCGTCTGGGCGCTCGATTTCAGCCAGTACTGCACGCAACAAGCCCCCGGCTGCGGCCCCGTGATCCTCCACGCCTACGACGCCACCAACCTCGCCACCGAACTCTGGAATAGCGCTGCCACCGCAGGCAACGCCGTAAAATTTACCGTCCCCACCGTCGCCAACGGCAAAGTCTACGTCGGCACCCGCGGCAACAACACCGGCGGCGCCGCCTCCTCCACCAGCACTCCGGGCGAACTCGACGCCTTCGGCCTCCTGCCTAACTAGTTCTCTATCAGGCTGCTGAAAAATCGCGTTGAGCCAGCAATTTCTAGGTTAGTTTGAGTCATTCTTGAGTTTTTGAACGTTCGCGGCGTGATTTTTCGTGCTACCAAGTGCCCCAAAGAAGCGCTTCAGCGCCGTTCAGAGACACGACGGCCCGGACGGACTACGTCGGAACGACGCTGCGCATCAGATTCCGCATGCGCACCAGGTTGTAGGCCGCGCAGGCGAACGTGAAAATCCAATCGACTTTCAGCGTTCCGCGATGTCGCACTTTGCGCATCAACGCAATCGTTTTCAGCCAGCCAAAACATTCTTCGATGCGCTTCCTCTTCTTCTGGCTGATGACATATCCGCCCTGCCGCGTGGTGCGGCTATCAATGGCGCTGCCCCCTCTTCGCCCAAGGTTTTGCGCCACGTGCGGTGTCACCCACAGGTTCCGGCACTCGCGCACAAACTCCGCCGTGTCGAAGCCCTTGTCGCCGCCCACCGTCACGCGTCTGCTTCCCGGAAGTTCTTGCAGCATTTCCAGTGCGGCATAGCGCTCGGCCGTGCCCGTGGCTTCCCACACTCGGCTGTCCACAATTAAGCCGTTGCGATTCTCCACCAGCAGATTCCCGCTGTAGCTCAACTTGGCCTCCTTGCCCGCGCCTTTGCGCGCCATCTGCGCTTCGGGATCGCTTTTCGACTCGTGCGTTTCGTTCGAGCGCTTCTCGCCGCGATAATCGACCGTAGGATTTCCGGGATCATCCGGCGGTGAACCCTTCTTGTTCTTGGGTTGAAAACTCTTCGCACTGGCCCACGCTTCCAGCAATGTCCCGTCTACCGTGAAATGTTCGTCCGAGGCCCAGCCTTGCCCGCGGGCTTGCTCCACTACCAACGCCAGAAAGTCGTTGGCTACTTCGGCCTCCAGTAATCGGTCGCGGTTCTTGGTGAACACCGTGGCATCCCACACGGCATCATCCAAATTCAGTCCCACGAACCAGCGAAACAATATGTTGTAGTCGATCTCCTCCACCAGCATCCGCTCGCTGCGCACCGTGTACAGCATCTGCAACAGCAGAGCCCGCAACAACTGCTCCGGCGGAATCGATGGACGTCCCACCTTGGAATACATCTTGTTGAATTCAGGGGACAGTTCCTTGAGTACCTGGTCTACCATCGCGCGGATCGGCCGCAGCGGATGATCTTTGCGTACTCGCTGCTCCGGTGAAATGTAACTAAAAACGTGTCCTTGCTGCTGATCGGTTCCTCGCATGCATCATTGGACGTGCTATGCGCTGCTTTGTTACATAATTTCAGACTTTCCGCCGCTGCTATACTGCGTGCCAAGGAGGAAGAATTGAGACCAAGGGCATTCGTGGTGCCTGTGCTAGCGTTTCTGCTGTGCTCAGCATTCTCTGCTGAGTCGGAACAGGGATCGGTCTGCGTCGCGGCCGTTCCTGTTGAACCGCCATCGACCGCTGCTACTCCAGAGTTTTTTTGTGATTCGGGAAACCTCTCGCTGAAAATCGATAAGCAGCAAGCGGTCTCTTGGCCGCGCAAGGAGAGCCTCAAGATTGAGGGCTTGAATATTACTCAGCGCCATCGAGTCACGATCTTGTGTGATGGCAAACCACAACAGTCCTTTGGATTCCGGTTCTCTGATTTCAAGACAAAACAACTGTGCCTTTTTATCAACGATTTGTATCAAACCGCGCAACTGTGGGAGGAATCAAAACATTCACCATGGCGGCGCGTGTCAACGACTTTGAGACAGGTGCTCATGAAATTTAGTGAGTTTTTCATTTTGGGTCTTTCCACTTAAGAAATTCAGAGCCAGGATCGCCTAGCAACGACGATCGCCGACTCGGTCGACCCGCAGCACCCCCGCTTTTTTCCAAAGTAGATCGCTGCTGTTTCCGGAGTAGAAATCGGTTTGTTAATCCAGACTTCGCGGGGAAGGGCCGGTGGTTTGGGAGCGCTTCGTACGAAGCGCTCTGGGTGACGCTGGTAAGCAACATCGAGCACATCTTGGCGTTGCCGCAGGAAATTTTCCGCTTGACCATAGTGAACCGTCGCTGGTGTCAGCAAGCCTACGCCGGAGTGACGGTGCTCTTCGTTGTACCAGCGAAAAAAACTCTGACAGAAAGCACGACTGTCCTGGATGCACCCAAAACGGTCCGGAAACTCCGGCCGATACTTCAGGGTTCGGAATTGGCTCTCGGAAAAGGGATTGTCGTCAGAGACGTGCGGCCGACTATGCGTTTTCGTGACACCCAGATCGGCAAGCAAAAGAGCTACCGGCTTGGACCTCATCGAGGTGCCACGATCCGCATGGAGCGTGAGTTGGCCGGGCTGGATGTATTGTTTTTTACAACTCTCCTCGATCAGTCGCTTGGCCAATACCGCGCTTTCGCGATAGGCGACCATCCAGCCGGTAACGTAGCGGCTGAACACGTCCAGGATCACGTAAAGATAAAAATAGGTCCATTTTGCTGGTCCGAGCAGCTTGCTGATGTCCCAGCTCCAGAGCTGATTGGGAGCGCTGGCCATCAGCTCGGGCTTCTGGTAGGGCGGATGAAGCAACTGATCGCGGCGTTCGCGGGACTCGCCACGCTGTTCGAGTAAGCGATACATGGTTCGAATGGAACAGTGATATTCCCCTGCATCGAGCAACGTCGCATAGACAGCGGCTGGCGAGCGATCCTGGAAGCGTTCGGCGTGAAGATGCGCCAGGACCCTTTCGCGTTCTGCCGGCTGCAGTGCGCGTACCGGGGAAGGTCGCAACGCGCGCGCCACCGGGAAAGAAGCGGCACGTCTGGCTCGGTAATAGGAAGCGCGAGGCACCAGCAGAGTGTGGCAAGCAGCGCTGGTGCCCACGTCCACCGCAAGTTCGGTGACCGCTGCCATCAGGATTTCTCCTCGGGGTCCTGATCCGGAATCGGATTCCCCAACAGCGCAGCCACTTTTTTTTGGACGTCGATGATGATGTGCGCCTTACGCAGATCTTCGGTCAAGCGGGCATTTTGCCGGCGCAGTTTCTGGACTTCTTCTTCCATCGGATTGCGCTTGGACTTCGGCCCGCGTTTTTGTGGGGTCAGCGCCTCGAGGATTCCATGAGCCCGCTCTCGCCGCCAATAGGTCAGCAGAGACGAGTACAGACCTTCGCGACGGAGAAGGGCGCCAAGGCCACCTCGCGTCGTCGCAGCGACTTCGGCTTCTTGTAAGATGCGTTGTTTGTACTCGGCTGTGTAGGTCCGCCGCTTTGCTTTGGCAACTACTTCCGGGTCCGGCCGTACGCGAGTGATCGCATCGGCGCCCGCTTTGCCTGGCGCTGCACTGCGCTGCGGCTCGCTTCGCTCGCCTTCGCTCCGTTCCGCGCCAGGCAAACCCCCAGGGGAAAGAACAACACCAAGAGAATTCCCATTCATCTCTGATCTCTTCTTTCTCGCCCTACTGCTCATTAATTAAGGGTACTAAACCTGTCTCAGAGATGTTGGCACGGAGGGTGGTGCAAGTGCAGATGAACGCGAACGAATGTGTTTCTTCCCGAAGCCTCAAAGCGGAGTTTTTCCGCAACCTGCTATTTTTCACCACCGACGCGGTAACAAACCGACCCGTAGAGTGCGTTGACTCCGCATACCGGAAATCACTGCAACGTGATTCATCTGAGGAGCGTCGAGATCCTGTTCCCCGCTGCGACGTGGTCAACTCAAGTCCCGTCACCACATTCTTCCGCCCAATGCTCCGTCTCGTCGCTTTCTGAAGATTGCGGCCCGCTGAAAATGGATCGCCTGAGTACCACCATAGTACTCAGCGTGCAATTATGAACAGTAACAAATCCCCTTCTCGAGGTAGGCTTCTCTTACGAGTAAAACCCCACGATGTCCGTACCGTCTTGTTCGCGGAGAGAACTGGCTCTGACCGATGAAAGGCACGATGACCGCACCGATTCTGCCCCCAACAATACTCCTGATTAAGAACGATCCGGCCGCCGCCGATAAAATTCGCACGGCGCTCGCTGCGGCAGGCGGTGGTTCGTTCGCAGTGGAATCGGTCCGCCAGCTTTCCGCGGGTGTTGAGCGCCTAAGCCAAGGAGGAATTGATGCTGTCTTGCTCGAATTGTCCCTGCCCGATAGTCACGGCATCGAGACATTCGACAAGCTGTTCCTCGCCGCGCCCGATGTCCCGATTTTGATCCTCGGCAACGGTAACGAGGCTCTCGCGAAAGAAGCTGTAGGTCACGGAGCGCAGGACTATCTCCTCGAGGGTCACCTCGATAGTTATTCCCTGCCGCGCGCACTACGCAATGCGATCGAACGCAAAGCCGCAGAGGACACCTTGTACGTAGAAAGGGAACGCGCCGTGGTCACCCTCAACTCGATTGGCGACGCCGTTCTCTGTACGGACATTTCCGGCAATATCACCTATCTCAATCTCGTTGCCGAGAAGATGACCGGTTGGCCCCGCGAAGAAGCGACTGGCAAACCCTTAGCCGAAGTCTTCCGCATTATTGATGACGCTACGCGCAAGACCGCTCGCGACCCCATGGAGATGGCCGTCGAGCAAAATAGGACCGTCGGACTGACTGTGAACTGCGTCCTCATCCGCCGCGACGGATTTGAATCCGCCATTGAGGATTCCGCGGCGCCGATCCACGACCGGGCAGGCCGGGTCATCGGAGCTGTGATTGTTTTCCACGATGTGAGTGCCGCGCGGGCCATGTCGGTCGAGATGACGCACTCCGCGCAGTATGATGTTGTCACGAATCTGCCCAATCGTCTGTTGCTCAGCGACCGGATCACGCAGTCGATTGCCCTGGCTCACCGCCAGAACAGACCGATTGCCGTGATCTTTCTCGATTTGGATCGCTTCAAACACATCAACGATTCGCTCGGACGTGCCGTCGGGGACGCGCTTCTGCAGTCCATTTCAAAACGATTGCTGACAAACGTGCGCGCCTCCGACACGGTCAGCCGCCAAGGAGGAGATGAGTTCCTGATCCTGCTCTCGGAGATCGCTTATCCGGAAGATGCGGCTAGAAGCGCAAGAAAACTACTTCATTCGCTCACCGCACCCCATTTTATCGGGGGCCAAGACCTGCGGATAGACGGCAGCATCGGTATCAGCGTCTACCCAGAAGACGGTGAGGACGCCGAGACGCTGGTCAAGAATGCGGAGATGGCGATGTATCACGCCAAGGAAAGAGGGCGCAATAATTTCCAGTTCTTCAAGCCGGATATGAATCTAAGGGCGGTGGAGCGGCAATCCCTGGAAGCCAGCCTGCGCTGCGCCCTCGAGCGAGAAGAGTTCTTGTTGCATTATCAACCGAAGGTCAATCTCATCACGGGCGAGATCACGGGAGTCGAAGCGTTGATACGCTGGCAGCGGCATGATCGAGGACTCGTTCCTCCCTGCGAGTTTGTGCCCATCGCCGAGGATTGTGGCCTCATTATCCCGATCGGCCGTTGGGCGCTGCGCGAAGCCTGCAGGCAGGCGCGCGAATGGCAAGAGTCAGGTCTGCCGTTCAAGCGGGTTTCCGTCAATGTTTCCGCCGGAGAGTTCCGCGACATGGACTTTATCGAAGGTGTCCGGACCATACTCTCGGAGACCGGCTTCGAAGCGCAGTATCTGGACCTTGAGCTTACCGAAGGCGTCCTGATGGAGGATGTCGAATCCACGGCCGAGGTACTTCGAGAGCTCAAAACGATGGGGATACACCTTGCGGTAGATGACTTCGGCACAGGCTATTCGAGCCTGAGCTATCTCCAGCAGTTTCCCATTGATGTCCTGAAAATTGACAAGTCTTTCGTCCATCGGATCACGGGCGACCCCCATGATTCAGCCATCGTGAGCTCCATCATTGATATGGGCAAGAACCTCAAATACCGGGTGATCGCCGAGGGCATCGAAACGCAGGAACAGCTTACATTCCTTCAGACCCAGCGCTGTGCAGAAGGACAAGGCTACCTCTTCAGCAGGCCCTTGGCCGCCGCGCAATTTGCCCATTTACTACAGCTAGGCCTGACAGAAACTGTCGTTCACTGAGGGTGGCACCGCCAAGACGCACCCGCCGCTAACCGTCACATAACAAAAGCACCAGCGGAATTCCTGCGCGCCGATGCACCGCTCAAGCCCTACATACCCTCGTAATTCGGGCCGCCGCCGCCCTCCGGAACAACCCAATCGATGATTTGGTAAGGGTCGGCAATGTCACAGGTTTTGCAGTGGACGCAATTGGCGGCGTTGATTTTCAGTTTTGCGCCGTCGCCATCCCTGGCCATTTCATAGACCGCCGCCGGGCAAAAATACTGGCAGGGATTGCCGTACTCGACGACGCACCGCGTCGCGCAAACATTCAGGTCGCGCACCAGCAGATGCGACGGCTGATCGTCATCGTGCCGCGTCCCGGAATGATAGACGTCCGTGAGTCGATCAAAAGTCAGCACGCCATCGCCCTTGAAACGCTGCGGCTTTTCGCCTGCGGCTTCTTCGCGCGCTTTTTCCGGGTCGAGTTTTCTGTAGTGCGTATAGCCGGCGCGCGCACGCAGCGGATCGATCAGGCCGCGCCCGCCGCTGATTTGTTGCAGCGCGGTCTGCACGAAACCGCCCAGCATGCCGTGCTGGAAAGACTGGTGAAAATTGCGCACCTGCCACAACTCTTTTTTGATGTAGCTCTGCTCGATTTTTTTCGGGAACGCGGACAGCATCTTCGACGAACTGTCCCCGGCTTTCAGCGCCTCAAAAATCGTTTCCGCAGCGAGCATCCCGCTTTTCATCGCCAGGTGAATGCCCTTGAGCCGCTGCGAATCCAGAAAACTTCCGGAATCGCCGATAATCAATCCGCCGTCGAGATAATTGCGCGGCATGGCATACCATCCGCCGTACGGCAACGATTTCGCGCCGTAGCGCACCATCTTGCCGCCTTCGAGAATTTTCGCGAGGTGCGGATGCGTTTTCCATTTCTGGAACGCGGCGTGCGGGTCAAATTCGGAATCGGCATATTCGAGAGCAACCACGAGCCCGATGGAGAGACGGTTGTTGGAGAGGCCATAGATCCAACCGCCACCGTACATGTCGGTGGACAGCGGCCAGCCCAGTGTGTGGGCCACGTAACCGGGCGCCACTTTTCCGGGCTGAATGTCCCACAATTCTTTTATGCCGATGCCATAACTCTGCGGATTCACATTCTCGAGTTTCTTTTTTTCGACAAGGGTTTTGGTGAGCGACCCGCGCGTGCCTTCCGCCAGCACCGTAACCTTGGCACGCAGTTCGTAACCGGGAGTGAAATTATCTTTGGGCTTGCCGTGTTTATCGATGCCCTTATCTTCGGTGACGACGCCGCCAATCCCATCGCCCCGGTAAATCAAATCGCGCCCGCCAAATTGCGTAAAGAGATTCACACCCGCAGCTTCAACGAGCCCGCCGAGCCATTTGGTGATCTTGTTGAGCGAAACAATGTAATTGCCCGTGTTCACGAAAGGCGGAGGAGTGACCGGCGCGCGAAACGCAGAACCTCTTGTAAACAGCAGCGCTGCGGAATCGGTAACCGGAGTATCGAGCGGAGCGGTCTTCGCAAAATCGGGGATCAGTTCCGCGAGCGCCTTGGGATTCATGATCGCGCCGGAAAGCTGGTGCGCGCCAACTTCGCGACCCTTCTCCAACACATAAATATTTTCCGCGGAAAGTTCCAGCTGCGCTCCGGTAGCGCTGTGCGCTTTGATCAAATTCGCCAGGTGTAGAGCACACGAAAGCCCCGCTGGACCAGCGCCAACGATCAAAACATCCGCTTCAAGTTGTTCTCTTTGTGCCGCCACGGGCAATATTGTATCAGAGCACTAACTGAGAACGGCTTGCGGAAGCAGCACGGAATCAGAAACACATCGGGGCGGTTTCCAGCATATGATTAAAATATAGTTGAAACGTAGGAACTTGAACACAAACGCAATCATCAGTATTGCGCTCTGCGTGGTTGCGCCAATATCGGCGACGGCCGTCGTGTTGAGCGCTCCGCGGGGCGAGCTATGGTTCGCGCCCTTTGTCGTCGCATGCCTGCTATGTCCGTTAGCGGCGGTCTTTTTCGGCCATTCAGCGAGGCGTGAACTCAGAGGTAACGGCGCCGCGGGTTGCGGGCGATCTGCGATGGCCACGGCGGGACTCACGATCGGGTATCTCGAACTCGCACTACTGGGATTCATTACGCTTGGCAGCGTACACCACCCTTCGCGAATAGTGGCGTTTGAAGCTATGGCGGTAAGTTCACTGAGAACTGTAAATTTCGCAGCCCATGCTTATGCACAAGCGCATCCACAAGTGGGTTTTCCCAACTCGCTTCAAGATTTGCGCTCCCAAACTTTGCAGCCAGGACAAGACTGGCAAATTGATCCGGTGCTGGCGAGCGGAACGAAATTGCACTATCGGTTTACATATGTACCGGGAAACCGCGGCGGAGTCGTGGACGCATATCAAGTATTTGCAGACCCGCTTGATGCGAAAGATCGAGACGCACGGCATTTTTTCACAAATCAATCCGAATCGATTCGCTGGTCCAAAGGCGCACCGGCTAACGAATCGAGCGCACCTCTTTAACGAAAACGCCGCCTTTCTAAACCGCGATGGCGCTTCAGCTACTTTGCTTTTTCCAAAGCTTCGGTGAGGGCGGGCATGATTTCGAAGATGTCGCCGACGATGCCGTAGTCGGCGATTTCAAAGATGGGGGCGTTTTGGTCCTTGTTGATGGCGACGATGGTGCGCGCGCCTTTCATGCCGACGACGTGCTGAATGGCGCCGCTGATGCCGAGCGCCAAATACAGTTTGGGGGCTACGGTTTGGCCGGAGCTGCCGATTTGCCGTTCCATCGGAAGCCAGCCTTCGTCGCAGATGGGGCGGGAAGCGGCGATTTCTCCGCCAATGGCTTTGGCGAGAGCTTCCGCTTGCGGAATATTTTCTGGAGCCTTGATGCCGCGGCCGACGCTAACGATGATGGAAGCTTGCGTTAAATCCACGGCGGATTTTGCTTCTTTGAAAAGATCGAGCGGCTTGGTGCGGATTTGTTCTGGTTTTATTTCCACCGTGATTTTACTTATTGGCGCTTTTCCGCTGGCGTGCGACTTCAGCAAATCGGCGCGGAAGGCTCCGGATTGGAAGGAGGCGAACCACGGTGCGTCGCCCTGGAAAGTGACGTCGGCCGCGGTTTTGCCTTGAAACATCTGACGGACGAAGACCAATTTACCGGAGTCGATGCGGTGGCCGATGCAGTCGCCGATCATGCCTTTGCCGAGCATGGCGGCGAGTTTGGGAGCGAAGTCGCGAACTTGGTAGGTGTGGGGAAACAGGACCAGGTCTGGCTTAGTTTGTTCGATGACTTGTTTGAGAGCGATGCAGTAGCCGTCCGGCGTATAGGACTCGAGATGGTCGTTTTCTACATGAAGGACTTCGGCTACGTCTTTCGTGGCTAATTCATCGGCGAACGGACCGACGCCTTTGCCGATCACTAAAGCGCTGACGGTGCTATTTGTTTCTCCGGCGATTTGTTGTGCGGCAGCCAGGGTTTCGAAGCTGGCGTTGTTCCATTTAGCTTGGCGTTGTTCGGTGATTACCAGGATTTTCATTTTTTGTTTTCCTGCTGCTTCGCGAGCGATTTTGATTTGTTGCCATCACGCGCGCGCTCTGAGCCCATGGCCCTTAAGAGCTTTTAGATTACGCGGGCTTCGAATTTTAGTTTTTCTACCAATTTTGCTGCTACATCTTTGGCGCTGCCGGTTAGGAATTCGGTTTTTTTGCTTTTTGTGGGGACGTAGATTTTTTCGATTTTCTGGGTGGGGCTGGCGGCAGCGCCCAGGGATTCCCTGGTGATTACCGCGATTTCTTTTTTCTTGGCGGCCATGATGCCTTTTAGGGTGGCGTAGCGGACTTTGTTGATGCCAGATTGGATGCTCAGAACGGCGGGCAGCGGGCATTCGATGTGCTGGAACCAGCCGGCTTCGAGTTCGCGCTTTAGTTTCAGGCGGCCATCGGCGACTTCGATTTGCATAATGATGGTGGCGTGGGGGAGATCCAAGACTCCGGCGAGCAGAACTCCGGTTTGGCCGAAGCCGTGGTCGTCGCTTTGCAGGCCAGTGAGAACCAAGTCCACTTTTTCTTTTTTGACGGCGGCAGCGAGCGCGCTGGCAGTGGACAGCGGATCGAGTTGCGCAAATTGATCGTCGGCGATATGGATGCCGCGGTCGGCGCCCTTGGCCAGCGCTTCCTTGATGGTTTGCTTGACGCGTTCGGGGCCCATGCTGAGGGCGATGACTTCTCCGCCGTGTTTTTCTTTCAGGCGGAGGGCTTCTTCAAGAGCGAAGCTGTCCGGCTCGTTCATTTCAAAGCCGATGTCCGATTCTTTGATCCAGTTTCCGGTGATGGAGAGCGGGGCATCTTTGGCCGGAACTTGCTTGATGCAGACGATGATATTCACGAGGAGATTTCCTTACTGAACATTTAGCCGAGCTGAGGCCCAGCATGCTGCGCCCGACAAAGGCTTTGCGCAACCGCGCTGCAGATTTGAAGATACTAACAAATGTTAGCTACTAATGCTATTCGCCACGCCGCTATGAACTTTTGGCGGTCCCGGACAAATACTGGCTTCACTTCACTGCCCCGCCCAACGCTTGAAAATCAGGGCGGCATTGGTGCCGCCGAAGCCAAAGGAATTGGAGAGCGCGTATTCGACGTGGGCTTTCCGAGCGACGTTCGGAATGTAGTCGAGGTCGCACTCGGGATCGGGCGTTTCGAGATTGATGGTGGGCGGCAGAATCTGATCGCGCAAAGCGAGGACACTGATGCCGGCTTCGAGGCCGCCGGCGCCGCCGAGCAGATGCCCGGTCATGGATTTGGTGGAACTGATGGGAACGTCTTTGGCGCGTTCGCCGAAAACGCGCTTGAGGGCGCGGGTTTCGATGACATCACCGAGAGGCGTGGAAGTGCCATGCGCGTTCACATAGCTGATATCTTCAGGCCTGAGTTTGGCGTCCTTGATGGCGGCGCGCATGACGCGAAACGCACCATCGCCATTTTCCGCCGGCTGCGTAATGTGGAAAGCATCGCCGGACATTCCGTATCCGACGATTTCAGCAAGGATGTCGGCACCGCGCTTTTGTGCGTGTTCGAGAGACTCCAAAATGACGATGCCGGCGCCTTCGCCGACGACGAAACCGTCGCGCTGCGAATCAAAAGGGCGGCTGGCGTGCGCGGGATCGTCATTGCGGGTGGAGAGCGCTTTCATACTGGCAAAACCGCCAACGCCCATGGGCGTAATCGTCGCTTCGGTGCCGCCGCAAATCATCATTTCCGCGGCGCCGCGTTCGATGATCTTAAAGGAGTCGCCGATGGCGTGAGCGGAAGCCGAGCACGCGGTGGCGGTGGCCGAGTTCGGCCCTTTCGCGCCGTAGCGGATGGAAATGTGGCCGGAAGCAAGATTCACAATAGCGCTGGGGATGAAGAAGGGAGAAATTCTGCTCGGGCCGCCGTTGACGAGTTTCCAGTGTTCGCGTTCGATGATGTCGAAACCGCCGATGCCGGAGGATACGTACACGCCGACTTCATCGAGGTCGGATTGGTCGGGCGTCCATTTGGCGGATTTGACGGCGAAATCGGCGCCGGCAAGGGCGATTTGAATGAAGCGCCCCATTTTTTTCAGTTCTTTTTTCTCGATCCACTGAAAAGGATCGAAGTTTTTCACCTCGCCGGCGATGCGGCAATCGAATCCGGCGGTATCAAAGAGGGTGATGGGCGCAATCCCGCTTTTACCGGCGAGGAGGTTTTTCCAAGTTTCCTCGGTGCCGATACCCAATGCGCAGACTAGTCCAACGCCCGTGACAACTACGCGGCGAGTCAACGTTACGTGCTCCCCTGTGACTGCGGAAAAATTTTCTGAAAAGTTTGCTGCTTACTTTCCTTTGGAGTGCTTGTCGATGTATTCGACGGCATCCTTGACCGTGGTCATTTTTTCGGCGTCTTCGTCCGGCACCTCAATGCCGAAGGCTTCTTCGAAGGCCATCACTAATTCTACCTGATCGAGCGAATCGGCTCCCAGGTCGTCCACAAAGGACGCCGTGGGAGTGACCTCGGCTTCATCGACGCCGAGTTGTTCGACGATAATTTGTTTCACGCGCTCTTCCGTACTGGCCATGCCATTTCCTCCGCGATTCTGCAATCGCCCGATCTGTTGAAGTAGTGCTGAAAATCGACCTGGTAATCAACACTTCTGCTTGTTGCTTTGCAAAAATCCTGGCAGCTTATTGACGGCCGCCTTGTACCCGGCGCAGCCGGGCACGAGTAGATAAACTGGCTGTTCTCTAGGCCCTAAGCATTCTAGACAGGGCTTGACGCAAGGTCAACTTTTGGGTTGGACGGGCTGCCCAGGCGAACACGCCTGCTCTTCAAAGCGTTGATCGAATGGGTGAGCAATGTCCGCATCCGGCTGACCACAAAAACCGCATTGCGGCAGTTCGGCTTCGAGCCAGCTACCCGGGACCGACGCGCGGAGAGAACACCCCGCTCTGGAACAAGCCGAAAGTTTCGTCCGCTTTCTTCGCCACCTCCCATCGTCGCTCGCCATCGTATTTCACGGATGCCGTCGTGGATCACGTTGCGATTCCAAGAACCTACGCCAAATACATGCCGCCGTTTACGTCAAGGACGTGGCCGGTGATGTAGGCGGCTTCGTCGCTAGCAAGGAAGACGATGGCGGAGGCAACGTCGCGAGGGGTACCCATGCGGCCGAGCGGGATGCGCTTTTTCAGGTCTTCCTTTACTTCGGCGCTGAGGACATCGGTCATCGGGGTTTCGATAAAGCCGGGAGCAACGGCGTTGACGGTGATATTTCGCGAAGCGATTTCTATGGCAATGGCTTTGGTGAGGCCGATAAGACCCGCCTTGCTGGCTACGTAGTTGGCTTGGCCGGCGTTGCCCATTTGCGCGACGACCGAAGCGATGTTGATGATGCGCCCAGCGCGGGCGCGCATCATGATGGCCATCGCTTGCTGGATGCAGAGATGGGCGCCGGTCAGGTTGGTACGGAGGACGGATTCCCAATCGTCGGGTTTCATGCGCAGGGCCAAGCCGTCTCTCGTGATGGCCGCGTTGTTGACGAGAATGTCGAGTCGCGCAAATTTTTCGGTGACCTGCTTGAATGCAGATTTGATTTGGTCGGGGTCGGCTACATCGAGCTTTATGGCGAAGGCTTGGCCGCCTGCGGATTCGATTTCCGCGACCAGGGACGCGAGCTTGTCTTCGTTGCGCGCGGCTACGGCTACTTTTGCGCCGGCCTCCGAGAGGGCGCGGGCGGTGTCGCGGCCGATGCCCTGGGAGGCGCCGGTGATCAGGGCTACTTTGTCTTTTAGGCTGAACATTCGCTCTCACCGCTTACTCGTTGCCGAGCTGAGCGCAGCGTGCTGCGCCCCTAGAAATTGTGCTTGCGGCAAAATACCGCAGGGTTTACGACCGGCTGCGCTTGCCTAGATCGCGTCCAAACTCTACACCGTGCACAACCAAGCGCGCCGGTGCTACCGGAACCCGTCAAGCAGCGTCGGAACGGGCGCCGGCTACCTTTTCCAAGGTGGCGGCCAGGCTCTTTTCGTCTTCTACGTTTAACGTGGCCACCGAGCGCTCGATTTGGCGCAGCAAGCCGGTTAAAACGCGGCCGGGACCTACTTCTACGAAAGTATTTACGCCTTCGTCGATAAGCGTACGCATGGATTCTTCCCACCGGACGGGCATGGAGACCTGGCGGATTAAAGCTTCGCGGGCTTCCTCGCCGCTGGTTTCGGTGTCAGCGTCGACGTTGGTGATCAGCGGGACACGCAAATCGCTGAAGGTGATTTTTCTGAGGTCGGCGGCAAGCTTTTCCTGCGCGGGCATCATGAGCGCGGAGTGGAAGGGCGCGGAGACCGCCAGCATGACGGCGCGCTTGGCGCCCAGCTGCGAAGCGATTTCCACGGCACGCTTCACGGCGCCGGCATTTCCGGAGATTACGGTTTGTTCTGGAGAATTCAAGTTTGCCGGGGCGCAAACTTCATTTTCCGCAGCGCGTTTGCAGGCGTCAGCGACCACGGCCGGAGAAAGGCCCATGATGGCGGCCATGGCGCCCTGGCCGGCAGGAACTGCTTCCTGCATGTACTTGCCGCGGTGGCGAACAACTTGCACAGCGTCAGAAAATTTTATGGAGCCTGCAGCGACGAGCGCCGAATATTCCCCGAGGCTGTGACCAGCAACAAAATCAGGCGTGAGGCCGCGTTCCGCAACGACGCGGTAGATCGCGACAGAGCAGGTAAGAATGGCCGGCTGGGTGTTGGCAGTTTGCTTCAAATCCTCTTCGCTGCCCTCAAAACACATTTTGGATATGGAGAAGCCGAGAGCGTGATCGGCTTCTTCAAAGACCGTGCGAGCGGAGGGATATTTGTCCGCTAGCTCTTTGCCCATGCCGGGGTATTGCGAAGCTTGCCCCGGAAATACAAATGCAACTTTGCCCATAAGGTATTCTTTCTCGCGAACCGTCAGGCCAGATCGCCTGCGCCGGAGAGCTCCAGTTCGATTTTTTCGTTCGAGCGCGCACGGGCAAGGCCCGCAGCGACGCGAATAGCGTTTTTGAAAGCGTTGGCGTTGGAACGGCCGTGACCGATGACACAAACACCACGCACGCCGAGAAGCGGCGCGCCGCCGTATTCGGTGTAATCGATGGTCTTTTTCAGCCCTTTGAAGGCACCTTGTGAAAGAACCGCGCCGATCTGGGAAACCAGCGTGCTTTTCAAAGACTTCTTGAGTAAATCGAAGATCGAGACCGCGAGGCCTTCGCAAATTTTAAGGGCCACATTGCCGATAAATCCATCGCAAACGATTACGTCAACGTCACCGGAAAAAAGATCCCCGCCTTCGACGTTGCCGACAAACTGCACGGGGCTTTTTTTGAGGCGCGTATAGACTTCGCGGGTAAGTTCATTGCCCTTCATTTCTTCCGAACCCACGGAAAGCAGACCGACGCGGGGGCGGCGATGGCCGAAGGTGGCGCGGTAGTAAACTTCACCCATAACCGCGAATTGCACGAGATGTTCGGGGCGCGAATCCACGTTGGCGCCGACATCGAGAAGCACGGAGACGCCGCCTTTGGCGTTGGGAAAGGGAGCGGCGAGAGCGACACGGTCCACGGATTCGAGCGTGCCCAGCAAAAATTTTGCGACCGTCATCACGGCGCCCGTGTTGCCGGCGCTGACGAGGCCATCGGCTTTGGCTTCGCGAACCAGACGGGCGGCGACGTGCACCGAGCTGTCCTTCTTCTTGCGGAAAGCCTGGACGGGGTGATCTTCCATGGTGATCACTTCGCTGGCCGGAATGACTTCAATGGGTAGATTGGCGGGAGCGTGCTTGGAAAGCTCCGCGCGCACGGCCGCGGGCTGTCCGACGAGCAAGACGCGAACGCCCAGCTCGCGTGCGGCCAGCACACTGCCTTCTACTTCCGGGCGAGGCGCGTGGTCTCCGCCCATGGCGTCAACAGCGATGGTGATCATGGATGAAATCTGCCTGCAGGCTAAAAAACAGCGAGCTTACGCCGACTCTTTTACAGCTTTGCCCTTGTAATAGCCGCAATGGGGACAAGCTTGATGGGGCTGCTTGGCCTCATGGCAGTTGGGACATTTGCCGATCGCCGGTTTCGTGAGAAAATCGTGAGCGCGACGGGTGCTGGTTCTACGTTTCGAGTGCCTTCGTTTCGGGTTAGGCATAGCAGTACTCCTCATTCCCGCTCAAAAAGAGCGTCTCAGATCGGGCGCGGTCGCCCGGAAATTATTGTTTCTTCAGCCAGTCCTGCTTCAGGCGCGCGAGCGGGGCCAATCGCGGGTCCGTTGCGTGGGTTTCACAGCGGCACTCTTCATGGTTCAAGTTCGCACCACAATTTGCGCAGAGTCCCCGGCAGTCGCTTTGGCAGATGACTTTCATGGGTAGCGCCAGCAGCACCTGCTCACGCAGAACATCCGCCAGGAACAGACCTTCTCCTTCAAAAAAACCAATTTCAGATTCGTCTTCCTTGAGCCGTTCTTCTTCCGGCTTGCTCTGCTTGGGCAGCGGAGTATACGAAAGATCGAAAGAACGGCTGACATCTTCAAGAACCGGATCGAGGCAGCGGGCACAAGACAGCTCGATCTTGGTTTCCAACTGACCGTAGATTCGGATATCGCCGTCGTGCAGTTCGGCCGTGGCGTTTACTTCGAGCGGCTCGACCTGCTTAATTTCTGACGAGTGATAATCAATGCTGCCGAGCGCGTAACTTTTGTGAATCGGCAGTTTGCGGACGGCCAGATCCTTGACGTCAAGGAACATGTCTTCAGCGCCTCCGGCGCGTACGCTCATGTCTTAACATTATTGAGTCGCGGGGGCTGCAAGTCAAGAAACGGGGAGAAGAAGCGGGGGAAGAATTGTCGGTTAAGGCAAAGAGCCTTGCGAGCACGGGTGTTTGGGACGTCGATCGCTACGGGCAGCCGGTAGAGGGAAGTTCGGCAAGCCGCTTGGCGGCGGCAGAGTTGCCGCGTTTGGCAGCGGCTTCGAGCAAAACGCGAGCCTGATCGCAGTTTTTGGCGACGCCGTCGCCGTCAATGTAGCGGTTGGCGAGCACGAGTTCCGCGCTGGCGTCGCCATTTTCGACGGCGACCCAAAGCGAAGAGATGTCGCGCGGAGGAGCTTTGGGTCTGGCGGAGGCGGAGTCGCGCGTCGTGTCATGAGCACTGGCTTGAGTTTGCGGAGTGAATTCGAGGGGACTGCGTTGGGGCGGTTGCGAGTGCGCTGGTTCTTGCGGCGTGACATTGGGAGGGGGATCTGAGGAATCCTGAGGTGAATTTTGTGGGGAGACATTGGCGGGTTCGCCCGAGCGCGAGTCGCCGCTGATTTTTTCGCCGATGGCGATGAGGGATTCGCCAACATTTCTGCGATAGGCGATGCCGGCAAGGGCGGCGGCGGCCCCGCAGATGGCGGCGAGCGCGAGGATCATGGCGAGCCGCGAACGCGACACGCCGGTGGTCGGCGGAGCGGAAAAATTTGGCTGGGTGAAAGACTCGCCAAGAGACAGTGGTCCGCGCAAAGCCTGGGCATTTGCGAAGGTTGGCGCATCGGCGCGTGAGGACGGAGGGGTTGGGAGTGAGGGCGGAGGTTGATAGGGCGGCGGCGCTGAATCAGCGTCACGAGAAGCGGAGCGGCTCTCTGGAGGCGCGCTGACGGCGTTCGGCGCTGGCGGTGGTGCCGGGGAGGCTGGCAGTGGCATCAGAGCGGCCAGCATTTTTTCTGGGGAAGTTTCCGGCGTAGGTTTTTCGGCGGGCGCAGCGTCTTCGCGCATGGCGCGGCGCCACTCCTCGCGAGTAGCGAGGCGGGGAGTATCGTAGGCGAGCGAAGGAAGGTTGGCGGAGGGCAGCAATTTTTCGGCGACGGACGCGGGGACCTTCGAGACAGGGGCCGGCGCGGATTCGGGCGTCCCGGAAACGGTCGCGGGCTGCGGCGCAATGGGTGGGGACGCCGCGGCGGATGACGGCGGCGCTGGATGCGTCGCAGGATGCGTTAGAGGGGCTGCCGGGACGGATGCGGGCGCGGATGGCGCCGGAGTGGCTGCAGGTGCCGCTCGAACGGCCGCAGGAATGGCGGCGGGCGGAATGGTGGCTGGTGGAGCCGATGCGGGGACGCTGGAGGGCGAATTTTCTTCGACCGGATGAGCCGCATCGAGTTCAGCTTGCGGAGCGGGAATCGAGGCCGGCGGAACTTCGACGACCGGAGACGAGGGTTGCCCAGACAGAAGCCCATCCATCTCAATTTCTGTAAGCCAGCTGCGCAAAGTCTGCCGGGCTTTGGGGGAGAGTTCGGCGAAGCTGAGACCACCGGATTTTCCGGAGGCGTCGCTCCAGATGATGGAAGCTTCGCCTTCGATGCGACGTGACGGATCGATGGTCATCCCGAAGTGCAACTTGTGGCCGGCGATCACGGGATTCATCAAGAAAAAACGCATACCGCCTTCAGCAACATTTTTGATCATGCCGCCATTGTCGGTTCCAAACTCGATGTACACGAGTTGAGAGGGTTTGCCTCTGGGGTTGCGGCGTCTTTCAGCGATTTTTGTGGCTGCCATGCTCACTGAGACCTTGGACTAACTTTATAGTACCCCTGGTTGCGTCAAAAAGTGCCAAGGCAAGGAAATTAGTGGCGATTACCTGGCGAGAGGAAGCGGCGATCGGGTGAGCACGGGCGTGAAATTTTTGGGTTCTAGTACTCGAACATCGATGGCCGGAATTCGGGAAGCACGGAATGTAAGTAATGGATTCACTATCACTTAGGAGCATCTTGCAGAAAAGTTCGTCGGTGGTCCCGGACGTGCGCTCTAGGTTCGCGGCCCGAACTCAGCACAGGAGATTGCGGAATGCGTTTTCGCCTGGTTCTATCGCTAACTACTTTATTTATGGCGTGTTTCACGATTGCCGTGTGGTCGGTGCCGCCGTTGCCGGAGCCGGACCGCGATGACGCGGGGGCGCGCACTCAGGACCAGCAGGCACGCCCTACACCGATTCCCTGATACCGCAGAAAGGAGGCCGGGAGTAAAATCTAAGGTGTGACGGGGACAACGGCAACGCAGATCCAGTAGGGATCGTCCTCATTTCTACCGATTTCGCTTGGTAACGTCGCTTCGAATCCAGAGGCCCATCGATGCGCACTACCCTGAGACTTGTATTGCCACTGATTGTCAGCGTGGCCGTGGTGTCTCTGCTCTTCGCCGGTTATCAAGTGCGAACGCAGCGACGGATGTTGCGAAGCGACTTGTCGCGTCGTGCGGAAATCCTCGGAGACAGCCTACAGGAAAGCGTCGAACAAATTCTCGACCACGGAAAAGACCGCGACCTACAGCGGCTCGTGGATCGCTTTGGTCAGCGCGAGCACCTGAAGGGCGTGGCGATTTACGATCCTGCGGGGACGGTGGTTACCATAACTCCGGGACTGCCGACCAAGTACCGTACGCGTCCGTGGGTGGCCGCGAAGGCGTCGCAACAGGAAACGGGCGTCGGGGATTTTCTGACGGATGAACCCGTTCATATTTACGCATTGACGGTGCATCGCAACGACGTGCCAGCTGGAACGCTGGCGGTTTTCCACGACACCACGTACATCGACGAACAGGTTTCCCACACGCTGCGGGATTCACTGCTGAACGCCACCGTGCAGACTGTGCTGATTGGCGGCCTCGCGTTGGTGCTGGTGCGCTGGACGCTGACCGGACCTCTGACCAAAACAGCGGCATGGCTGCGCACTTTGCGCACAGGATCCACAGTTTCCGCGGCAAAATTGCCGCAGGGACCGCTGTTTGACCAGATCCATAAAGAAGTGACGCATCTTGCGCGAGACTTGAAGGACGCGCGGGCTACAGCGGTCGAGGAAGCGCGGTTGCGAGATTCAAATGCGTCGCTGTGGACGGCGGAACGTTTGCGGGTGAGCCTCAGCAGCAAATTAAAAGACAACCCGCTGTTTGTGGTAGCGAATCGCGAGCCGTATATACACGTTTATGATGCGAAAGATAAGTCAATTCAAGTGGTGGTGCCCGCGAGCGGGCTGGTCACGGCGCTCGAACCGGTGCTGCTGGCATGCGACGGAACCTGGGTAGCCCACGGTTCAGGCAGCGCGGACCGCGAAACGGTGGATGCGCATGACCATTTGCGCGTTCCGCCGGATCATCCAACCTACACACTGCGGCGCGTGTGGCTCAGCGAGGAAGAAGAAAAAGGCTACTATGAGGGATTCGCGAACGAAGGCTTGTGGCCGCTGTGCCACATCGCACATACCCGACCCATTTTCCGGCCGCAGGACTGGCAGCATTACCAGCAGGCGAACCGGCGCTTTGCCGATGCGGTACTCGAGGAAATGCAGGGCACGGAGTCACCCATTGTGCTGGTGCAGGACTACCACTTCGCGCTGCTGCCCCGCATGATCAAGGAAGCGCGGCCGGACGCGCGCGTGGCGATTTTCTGGCACATCCCGTGGCCGAACCCGGAAGTATTTGGAATCTGCCCGTATCAGCGGGAACTGGTGGATGGCTTGCTCGGCGCGGACCTTGTGGGATTCCACACGCAATCGCTGTGCAACAATTTTCTGGAAACAGTGGACCGCGCGGTGGAAGCCTTGACGGAGTGGGACCGTTTCGCGGTCAATCGGCAAGGACACGTGACGTTGGTGCGGCCGTACCCGATCAGCGTGTCGTTTCAAGAGCCGACCTTGGCGGTCAACGAAGCGCGCAATTCTGGCGAGGAGCGCGCGGCGCTGTGCGCGGAACTCGGAATAGAAGCTTCGCTGATTGGCGTGGGCGTGGATCGCGTGGATTACACCAAGGGAATCCTGGAGCGCTTCCGGGGGATCGAACGATTTCTGGAAATGAATCCTGCGTATCAACGGCGTTTTTCGTTCATCCAGATTGGAGCGCCGAGCCGAACGGACATTGAGCGGTACCGGCAATTTCTCGATGAGGTGACGTTTGAAGCCGATCGCATCAACGCGCGATTTCAGGCGGGCCGCTGGAAACCCATTGTGTTGCTCAAGGAACATCACAGTCATGAACGAATTTCACACTACTACCGGGGATCTTCGTTTTGCATGGTGACTTCACTGCATGACGGAATGAACCTGGTGGCGAAAGAGTATGTGGCCTCGCGCGATGATAATCGCGGCGTGTTGATCCTTAGCACCTTCGCGGGGGCGGCGCTGGAGCTAACCGATTCGTTGCTGGTGAATCCCTACGATGTGCAGCAACTCGCCGATGCAATTTTGCGTGCGCTCACCATGCCCGAAGAGCAGCAGGCGGAGCGTATGCTGCGGATGCGCCAGACGGTCCGCGAACACAATATTTATCGTTGGGCGGCCAATCTGCTGTCGGATCTGACAGACATTCGCATTGATGCCCCCGAGCGGGCCGCGGAGCCTGTGCCAACGCGGGAAGAGACAGGGCTCAGCGCGCGCGCCTGATTTCACTTTTCTTGTTTCATTACCCGCAAAGCTGCCCCGTTCTGTTCCACCAGTGCGGCGATAGCCGGCGTTCAGAGATGTTACTATCGCAACGGAAGCACAAAACCGAGGAGAGCAGCTCATGAAGTGGACACCAGGCGGCGAGAGCCAGGATATAGAAGATCGCCGCGACGAATCTGGCGGAGATGGCGGCGGGTTCCAGTTTGGCGGGATGCACATCGGAATCGGCGGCGCGATCGTTTTGCTGATCCTCAGTTTTGTTTTCAGAACAAACTTTTTCGCGCTGCTGGGCGGCGGATCCGGCGGTCCGGCCCCGGCGGCTGTGAGCCGGCCGAACCCGGCGCGCGATGAAGCGGAAAAGCCACTGGTGCAATTTGTTTCATTTGTATTGGACGATACACAAAAAACCTGGGCGACGCTGCTGCCGCAACAAACCGGCAAAGCGTATCGCCACGCAAAGCTCGTGTTGTACCGGGGATATACGCAGTCCGGTTGCGGCAGCGCACAGTCGGCTACCGGACCTTTCTATTGCCCGGAAGATGAGAAGGTTTATATCGACTTGGGTTTTTTTGACGAGCTGCGACAGCGCTTCGGCGCACCGGGGGAGTTCGCACAAGCTTACGTGGTGGCGCACGAGCTTGGGCATCACGTGCAGAAGATCTTGGGGATCGAGCAGAAAGTGTCCCAATTGCAGGAGAGCGATCCGCGCGAGCGAAATCCGCTGTCGGTACGGCTCGAATTGCAGGCTGACTGTTTTGCGGGCATTTGGGCGCATTCAACGCAAGAGCGGCAGCTACTTGAACAGACGGATATTGAGTCAGCGCTCGGAGCAGCTTCCGCGGTGGGCGACGACCGGCTGCAGAGGATGTCGACGGGGCACGTCAGTCCGGAAACCTTCACGCACGGCAGTTCTCAGCAGCGCATGAGCTGGTTCCGGAAGGGATATCAAACGGGATCAGTCGCCGCTTGCAATACGTTCGCCACGCAGTAGTTTCTCTGCGCAATTTTGCTAACCACCGAAACGTTCTTGATGCTGGCGCAGCAGGAATTGATCCGTCATTCCCGCGATGTAGTCGCACACCACGACTTGGCGCGGCGTGGTGTGCGCCAATTCCTCATACTGCGCCGGCATGGGACTCGCTGCGCGCAGATAAAACTCGAATAATTCGCCGAGGCATTGCACGGAGCGGTCGCGATCCTGAGTGATCGCCGGGTGATTGTAGATGTGCGAAAACAGGAAGCGCTTGAGCTGAGCATTGCCGCGAGCCGCCGTCTCGCTGAAACCGGCAAGTCTTTTTGGGGCTCGGCGAATATCGTGGGGGCTCACGGCACCGGATTTCGTAACGCGGGATTGCGTGGATTCGATCAAGTCCGTGGCCAGGAAATCCAGCACGCGTTTCAGCGCCTCGTCAAATCTAAGTTTGTCGATCTTGTGGCCGTCCAATTTGGATGAACTGGTTACCGGATGCGCAGCTTCGACGTGCGCGTAGGCTTCGTCAAAAAGCGGAACTTCCCTGCGCAATACCGCCACGTCGAGCAGCTCGGCTTCGCGGGCGTCGTCGAGGTCGGCGGTGTTATAGGCGATTTCATCGACGCAGTCGATAAGTTGGGCTTCGAGAGGTGGACGAAGCTCCAGCAGAAATTCCGCGAGTTCCGGAAATTGCGCCGTCGGATAGTCTCGGGAATGTTTGACGATACCCTCGCGCACTTCGAAGGTGAGATTCAGTCCAGGAAAATCGAGATAGCGCTGTTCGAAGTGGTCGACGATGCGGAGGGCGTGCAAATTATGATTGAAAATGCCGCCATGCGCGCGCATCAATTCGTCGAGTTTGCGTTCGCCGGCGTGGCCGAAAGGCGGATGGCCAATATCGTGGACCAGCGCTAGGGCTTCGGCGAGCTCGGTGTTGGCGCCCAGCGCATGCGCGACAGTGCGCGCAATTTGCGAGACTTCGATGGTATGCGTCAAGCGATTGCGAAAATGGTCGGAATAACGCGTGGTAAATACTTGCGTTTTGGCTTCCAGGCGCCGGAAGGCTCTCGAGTGAATGATGCGATCGCGATCGCGCGCATACTCGCTGCGATAGCGATGCTCGGGTTCTGGAAATCGCCGGCCACGCGAATGTTCCGCGTTCATGGCCCAACTGGCCGGCGATAGAGAAGTTTCCGCGAGAGATTTTGCGGGAGGGACGAACATTCCTATTGTCCGCCTTTTAAGATACGCTTTTGGTGCCGGCTGGCGTCAGAGTTTTACGGAGCGGCCCAAAGCCTGATCAAGACGTTGGAGAGACGCGTGCCAATCCCTTGTCGGCTTCGTCCGCGATAGGCGTGTCGGGATGGTCCTTTTTCACTTGCTGGTACAGGGCGATCGCCTCCTGCGGATTGGATTTTTGCAACAGCGCCGCAAGGTCTAGCTGGACCGTAGGCTTGGGCACCAGCACGACGGATTTAGCCGCCAAGCCGCGCAGAATCTTGATGGCCTCATCGGTCTTACCGGTCCGCGTGTCGATCACGGAAGTTTGGTATTGCGCCATGGCGGACAATTCCTTGTCGCTGCTATTGCTGATTCTCTTCAACTCTTCCAGCGCCTGATTGGGCTTTTCCATATTTTCGTAACACAACGCCGTATAGTAACGCGCCAGCTTACCGGGATTGGTGCTGGAATATTTGTCGGCGACGGCCAGAAATTTAGGCGCCGCCGCAGTGGCGCGCGCGGACTCATCAGGATATGTGGTGAGCGTCGGATCAGCGCCCTGTTCGGGCGAACCGGCGAGCGGCGAATTATAAACTTTCATGGCCGCATCGAGTTCAATATTAGCCTGCGCGGTCTGCCGGTCAATATACAGCTTCCAGCCGCCGTAGACGCACACGACCAGGAGGACCGCAACGACCACGGCCATGGCAAGTTGCGCGTGCGAATAGACGGCCTCTGCTCCATGCTCGAAGGTTTCCTTGATTTTGTCCTGCTTCAATTCTCTGCGTGAAATATGCTCGGTCACAACGCTCTCCTGAAGTGTTTGGTCATACTAGCATAGCAAGCCGGACAGGCCATCTGCACGCGATAAGCCGCGATCGGAGGCAGCGCGCGCACGGGTCAACTGGGTTGGGTGGGTCAAGAAAGCTGCGCGTACTCGGATTTGGCCGCCTTTAACACAGGAACATCCTCTGCGGCATCTTTCCACAGCCGGAAGAACTCGTCGTACGCGGCTTTTGCCTTGTCGAGATCGCCGGACAACCGGTAAGCGCGTGCCAATCCGAGATAAGTGAGGGCGCCAATCGATTCGCCAACGACGATGCCGGGATGGTCGAGTATTTTCTGAAACTCTGCCGCCGCTGGCTCTCCCTGATGGGCTGCGAGGAAAGCCTGGCCGCGCACATACACGGGGTACAGGTTGGTTGAGAATGTACTGTTTTCCGGAACGCCTAGATCGTAGGATGAGGCGACTTCGAGGATCTCGATCGCTTTGATCCCGTTGTTCGAGTTATCGAGCAAAATTTGCGCGCGCAACGTGGGAAGATAATTGAGTTGCACCATGGTGTCGCGGGGGAAGCGTGAAGCCAGATCTTCACCAAGAGACTGCGCTTTGGCAGAGTCGCCAGCGATGGCTAGCGCCAGCGCTGCGACATATTGCGCATCGCGCCCGTTGGAAAGCTGCAACGTCGCCGCGGCGCGCTGCCGCGCGTCGGAAGCCAGCCCGCATGAAGCTTCGGAAAGAGCTGCAGCAGCTTCGATGCGCGCGGCCGTCTCCTTTTCCTCGGCGCGCAGCGCTGAAGCAACGGCCAGCGCATAGGAAGCGCGCGCTTTAGCAAAATCACCGGAGCGAGCCGCCACTTCGGCTTCCAGATACAGCATGATATTTTCCTTGCCAGGCTTACCGGTCGACCATGCCAGTTGCTGCGCCATGGTGGCGTCGTCATGCTGCAGGAAACTGAGCTGATAAAGAAGGAAGTGCAGTACCGGGCTGTCCAGGTGTTTAGCCACTGCTTCATCGGCGGTAGCGCGCGATTCTCCGAACTGATTCAGTTGCATTTGTGCGTCGGCGAGATTGGAAAAATTGACTCCGTCGGTGGGGGCTAGCCGCATGGCCTCGTGAAATTCCGCGAGCGATTTATCGTATTGACCCAGCGATTGATACACCACCCCGAGATTCGTGTGCGGCACGCGTTCGCGCGGGTACGTCTGTCCCCAAAGCTCGTATACTTCGCGCGCCTTTTCGAGTTCACCGGTAACGAAATGATAGTAATGCGATTCGATGTAGAACTTTTCCCACTCGCTTACATGAGCGCGCAACTCATAAGATTTCTGGGTATTTTCTTCCGCAAGGTTCTTTTCTCCCAGATTCGCGTAGCAGGTGCCGAGCAGGCCGTACGCCATGGCGAATTTGGCGTCGATGCGCGTGGCACGTTCAAACAGCGGTACCGCCGCTTGATAATCTCCCTTACCCATCATGATGGTGCGGCCGAGGCTGTAGGCCTGCAGGGCCTCGAGGGACGGTGTAGTAGCTTCCTCGATGGGCGTGTCTAGTTTTTTGATCGTCTTTAGCGATTCCCCGAGCCTTTCGCGCAATTTTGTAGTTGCTTCGTCGAGCGCTTTCAAGACGTGCTCTTTGCTGTCAGCGGTCACTTGCTGCTGCGCCAGCGAATCGCCAGTCTGGCAATTTACGGCATTGACGCCGATCACGTACTGGCTGCCCAAGCTCGAAATAGTCCCACTGAGGTAGGCTTTGCTGCCGGTGCGGCGGCACAAGTCGCGGGCGATTTCCGGGGTGAGTTTTTTGTCCGGCGGCTGCCCCATCAGCGCCAGGGTTTGCTGGATGCGCTGCTCGGAAACAAAGTTCAAGAACGGAGACTGCTGCAACTGCGCGCTGAGCCCTTGGCGCAACGTGTCGTCAAAAACCGCGTCTCCCGTTTTATTGTTAAAATCCGCAACAACGATGGTGTCTGATTCTCCGAGCGCGTGAGCCGGCCGCGTTTTATAAAACCAACCACCGATCAGCGCGAGCAGAAGCGCGGCGAACCCCAGTGCGGGCCACTTATAACGCGAGACGGCGGGAGTGGCACGGGGCGATGGTGTCAGCAAGCTGGTTACCGTGTGGCCCGATTCCAAACCGCGCTTCAGCGTTTCCAAATCACTGCAAACCTCCGCGGCGGTTTGGTAGCGCTTGGCAATATCCTTTTCGAGCGCCTTGTTGATGACGCCTTCGAGTTCGGGCGTGATCTCTGGATTGATGTTGCGGACCGCGGCAGGAGCCTTCGTAAGCACCGCTTCAATAATTACGCCGCCAGTGTTGCCGCTGAACGCCTGGCGTCCAGTCGCCATTTCATAGAGCAAAAGCCCGAGGCTAAACACATCGGTGCGGGTGTCCAAATCATCGCCGCGGATTTGTTCGGGAGACATGTACGACGGTGTGCCGCTGATTACGCCGACGATCGACAAGGATTCCTGAGCGGCCTCCTGTGCGGCGGCGCTGTTTGCCACGCCCTTGCGCACCAGTTTGGCCAGGCCAAAATCCAAAATTTTTGTTTGTCCGCGCCGGGTGACAAAGATGTTGGCAGGTTTCAGGTCGCGGTGAATGATGCCTTCGGCGTGCGCCACACTGATGGCGTCGGCGAGTTGAATGCCCAGACTGAGCACGCGCTCCAGCGGCAGCGGTTTCCCCTGGATATATTGGCGAAGCGTTTCGCCATCAATAAATTCCATGGCGATGAACGGGCGGCCATCCTCCTCGCCCGCATCATAAATGGTGCAGATGCCCGGATGATTGAGCGCGGAAGCGGCTTGCACTTCGCGGCGAAAACGTTCTAGAGCTTGCGCGTCATTCAAGGAATGTTCGGGAAGGAACTTCAGTGCGACCGCACGGTCCAGGCGAGTGTCTTGCGCTTTGTAGACGACACCCATTCCACCAGCGCCGAGCTTTTCCAAAATGCGATAGTGTGAGATCGTCTGCCCAATCATCGCTGCCGGGCTCTAACGAGCCCCATCCAGTCCTACGGGCTAAAGCGTTGGATCTTCCGAGCCCACTTCGGCCGCAGGTTTCCGCCGGTCGTCCGTGGGCGGCCTGGGCGTTCCGATCACGCTCACAACACCGGCGCGTTCTCCATAGGCGTGCAGGTTCTCGGCGCTCTCCTGCTCGAGAGTGATGTTGCGGCCGCAAATCCGGCAGGTGAGCGCGCCAAAAGCTCCTTCTTCCATGCGCCCAAAGATGTTGAACCGCATGACGCGGGCACAACAAACCGGGACCCAAACGTTCGGAGCTTTTTCCGCGGACATGGGCCTCCTTACAAAGGGCAAGCGGCGGAATTATACACTAGAAAAGAGCTCTCCCCGGCAAGGGAGACGCGGGCCAGATGCGCCAGAAAAGGCGCGGCTGGCTCTTCGTCAATGCCAACGTGCGGACGTTCGTCGTCCACATCTTGTGAGATACTGGCTGCGAAATTCGCTTTGATTCCCATGCTGCGCCGCCGATGAATCGTCTATCCGCCTGCGTCATCACGCTAAATGAAGAGAGACATCTTGCGCGGGCTTTAAGTTCGCTTTCCCCGGTGGCGGACGAAATCATTGTGGTGGATTGCGGCAGCACGGATCGCACGGAAGAAATCGCGCGGCAGCACGGCGCGGTCTTTTTTACGAGGAGCTGGACCAGCTACGCGGAACAGAAAAATTTCGCCGCGCAGCATGCCGCTAACGACTGGATTTTTTCTCTCGATGCGGACGAAGAGCTGAGCGCCACGCTGCAGAGTTCGCTGCTGGATTGGAAGAAGCGGCCGTCGAAATTTTCGGTGTACGAAGTTTCCCGCCGCGCATGGTATCTGGGCGCATGGATTCGCCATTCCGGCTGGTATCCCGATTTTCAGCGCCGGCTATACCGCCGCGACTCTGCCAAATTCACGGGAATCGTGCACGAGGCATTGCGATTCCCGGGGACGGCCGGCCGCCTGTTCGGAGATCTGCTGCACTACACCATCGATACTTTTGCGGAGCATGAAGAGAAGGTCGCCCGTTACACGACCCTGGCGGCCGAGCAGATGTATGCCGCCGGCCGCCGCCGGTGGCGGGCCTCGCTTTATTTTGGAACGCCCTGGAGCTGGCTGCAGAATTATTTTTTACGCGGCGGCTTCCTCGATGGCTATCGCGGAGCGCTGATCGCGCAAATGGCCGCGCGTTCCGTGCGGCTCAAGTACGGCAAGCTCGGCGCGCTCGTACGAGAAAGAAAAAAACTGCACGATAAAGAACCACAAGACGAAAGCCTGCGCGCACCGGGCCGCGCGAAATGAGAATTCTCTTCGCCGACCTCGAACAGGAATGGCGCGGCGGGCAAAGCCAGGCGCTTTTGACGCTCCGCGGCCTTCGCAACGCTGGGCACGATGTGATCTTGCTCGCGCCGACAAATTCTGCGCTGGCAATGCGCGCGCTCTCCGAGTCGCTGCCCGTGATGGAAGTCTCCGCCTTTGCATCGCGATTTTCAGCCGCCAGCGCCATCCGGAAGCTGCTCGCCGGCACGCGGCGCATTGGCAACGCTTTTGACCTCGTGCACCTGAATGAGCCACACGCTCTGACCGCCGCCTGGCTCGCGCGGGCTTATCAGCGGCTGCCGTTATTGCTCTCCCGCCGTATTGGCTTTCCGCTGCGGAAAAATTGGATTTCGCGGGCGCGCTACGGGGCCGTTACGCGGTTTCTCCCAAATAGCGAAGCGGTGGCGCAGAGTCTGGTGGACTGCGGGATTGACGCGGAGCGAATTTCCGTCGTCAACGAAGGCGTCGAATTGCCGCCGCTCGCCACACCGCAACAACGCAGCGAAGCTCGCCTTCACTGGAAAATTAACGCTGATGAATTTCTGTTCGGCTGCGTCAGCGTCTTTGTGAAAGAAAAAGGCCAGCGTCACGCAATCGCGGCTATGCAGTTGCTTCGAGAAAAATACCCGCAAGCGCGCCTGCTCCTTGCAGGGGACGGCCCGTGCCGCGCGGAGCTGGAAGCGCAGGCTGCGCAGCTTGGCCTGAAGGATGCCGTTCTTTTTCCGGGATTCGTCAAGAACGTCGATATGATTTACGCCGCCCTCGATGGCTTCGTGTTTCCTTCGGAATTCGAAGGACTTGGCACGGCTCTGCAAACAGCCATGGCTTTCGCGATTCCCTGCATCTCCACGGCACGAGGGGCGCTTGGCGAAGTGGTGGAGGATAACAAAACCGCGTTGGTGGTCGAACCCGATGGCAGCGAATTCGCAAGGGCCATGGCGCAAATCATCGAGGACGCGACGCTGCGAACAAAACTGGGAGAAACAGCACGCCGGGAAGTGCAGCAGCGTTTCTCGGCGCAATTGATGGTGGAAAGTACCCTGCGCGTCTACGAAGATGTGCTGCAGAAATGGGATAGTCCTTAAACTCACGCCACCAGAGATCCGCTGGCCAAAAAAGAAGAAGCGCCGTGCGGGTTGCTGCCGCTTCGGCGCTTCAAACTCTTACTGCTTTCACTTTGCACCAGTTATCTGTCTTCTGTTCCAGTCGATCCCTCCCTTTCCGCCGCCTTCTTACAGGTCAAGCTATCTTGGGGATTGAACTACCCATCGCCCTTTTGGCTCAAGGAACTCCAGGCCAATGGCAAAACCGTCGCCTTGCATTGGTTGGCAGTACGCTACTCGAGCCGAGGAGCGAAATTCTCCGGTGCGCGAGGCAAACGTCAGCCTCTCGTCCAAATCCCAGCGGCGCACACTCACCACACGCGCGCCGCGCGCACTCACATTTTCCGTAAAAGTCGATTCCGTGCCGGGCACACGCCGGTGGCCATCGAGCACCACGGGGATTTCCATGGGGATGCGTGCGTCTGCGCGATGAAAAATAAAATTCGTTGCACGCGCCATGGATTTTTTTACTTTCATAGACATGCCGCGATGCGTGCCAGGCCTTGCACCCGCTCGCCACGATTCTTCTTCATTCCGTAAAGCGCGCGATCCGCGGCGCCCAGCAATTTCTCCGGCGTATCGCCGTCTTCGGGAAACGCCGCGACGCCCGCGCTTACCGACAGCGCCGGCGCCTCCGCTTCGGCCGACATGCGCTCGCGAATCCTGCCGACCACGCGCTGCGCGATCTCGGGACCCGCTTCCGGCAGCACCAACGCAAATTCGTCTCCGCCGTAGCGCGCCGCGGTATCAATAGCCCGGGAGTGATTCCGCAAGATTTTGCCAAGCCGCACCAGGGCGCGGCTCCCGGTGAGGTGTCCGAAGCGGTCATTGATGGCTTTGAGCCCGTCCATGTCCAGCAGCACGATGCTGAAAGGCCGCTGCGTGCGACGCGAGCGATCGAGTTCCGCTTCCAGCACGCTGATCAGCCGCCGGTAGTTGGCCAAGCCGGTGAGCGAATCGCTGACCGCCATGTTGCGCACCTGATCAAACAGCCGCGCCTGGTCAAGCAGCGCACCCGAGAGCATCACCGCGTAGGCCGACGTCTTGCTGAGCTCCGCCAGGAAAAAGGGGCCGTCAAACATGCGCACCGAAAACACCGCGGAAAAATGGCAGACCACATTCAGGGACGCCACCGCGAGCAACGTATAGTCGTAGAGCGTGGGAGAATTCTTGTTGTTCGTGATGCGCCGGTAAAAACTTACCGCCGCCACGAGAAAGAGGGTGCCCGGCAGGAGATCCCAGGGCCGGGAAATTATGTTTTGTGCATGCGCGATCGGCGCAGAAGGCGCCGCCAGAAACGCCGCGCTGGTGATATACGCGGCCAAGGCCACGACCAGCAGGGCGCCTGCCGTCTCTTTGCTCGGCTGCCGCGCCGTTGGCATGTAGCGCTCAACGGCAATCGCCGCCAGCAGCAACACCGCCAGCAGCGTGCGGCTGACCATCCATCCGAGTGGCACATGCGAAAGCGCCGCCGGCCCGGAAGCCAGCATTTTGTCTAGTTCGAAATACCCAACCACCTCGATAATTCCAGACAGCACGAATCCAAACGACAGAATCAGTGCCGTACGGTCATGCGTTCCGCGAAAACGCACCAGCGCGTTCGCCGCATAACAAAAACTGATCAGCGTTCCGCCTGCCTCAAGGTACAGATAAGTTTCCGGGGAGCCGGCCGTGGCAAACTGCCGCAAATAGAAGATCACGCCAAGGAAAACGAGCAGCAATCCTGCCGCGCAAGCGATCAAAATCCGGGTCCGGAACTCCACAAATTGAGATGAGACGCTGACGGATATCGCTGGACGTTCGCTGGCCTTGGCTTCGGATCCGCTCAGCATCTCAGCCTCTGGCGTATCCAGGGCACGACCGATCGGCAGCGCGCCCGCTGCGCCGTCGCCAAGAAACCCGGTCATCTTGCCCCAACCACCCACGAAAACCCCCAATTGCCGAAGAAAAACGCACAACTCCCTAGGAATGCAAGTTAGTGCCCTTTTCTGCTCAAAATGGGGTGACTGTAAGCTATTTAAAATAAGACAGTTAATTTAAGCCGAGAAAGCGCGCGCGGGGTGGCGATACGCTTGCGAGACGGTCAAAATCTCTCCGTCATGCGTTCTGAGGAAATTATCATTTTTGTTTCCTTGTAGTTACCGCCCGTTGGAACAGTATCAGAACGCAAGCGAGCGAGTGTCTCAGGGTGAGACAGTCTCACAGAATGGTACACGGGAGACCCGCTTTAGAACCTATAGTTTCGGCTTGGGAGGCGGCAATTCCCGCGCCACCACGGTGTCCGTAAACCCTACGCGTCCGTGCGACCCGTCGCAAAACGGCTTGTTCGCCGAGTGCCCGCAGCGGCACAGGCCAATCGCCGCGCGCCCCGCCAAGCCAAACGCGTTGCCCTGCGGGTCCACAATCTCAAAATCGCCTTCCACCCGGATCGAACCGTTGTTGCCCACCGTAATCTTCGTCGCAGCCATATTCACCCTTTTCTATCCAGTTTCCGAAGTTTGCATTCAAGGAACGATCGCGCACCGTCGCCGGAGCGGCAGCCCGAGTCTCACCGCTTCCGCGTCAATACTTGGGAACCGACGGATCGACTTCATCCGACCACGCCAGGATCCCGCCCCTCAGATTAAGAATTTTCTTAAATCCTGCCTTCCGCAAAAAGTCTACAGCCTCTGCGGAGCGCTTCCCGCTCCGGCAATGGGCCACAATCTCTCGCGAAGAGTCCAGCTCATGCACGCGCCGCGGCAATTCTCCTAAGGGAATCAAATGCCCTTTCAGATTGCAGATCTGAAATTCGTGCGGCTCGCGCACATCGAGGATGAACAAATCGTCTCCGCGCTCCAATCGCGCTTTCAACTCTTTGGGTGTGATTTCCGGCACGTTTAAATCCACCTCGGGGGCTTCTTCTCCGCGCACTCCGCAGAATTCGTAGTAATCGATCAGCTGGTTTATCGTGCGGTGTTCGCCGCACATCGGGCAACTCGGATTTTTCCGCAGCTTTAATTCGCGAAATTTCATTCCCAGCGCATCGAACAATAGCAGACGTCCAGACAAGCTATCGCCGGTTTTCAGCAGCAACTTAATCGTCTCCATGGCTTGAATGGATCCCACGATGCCGGGAAGCACGCCCAGAACGCCCCCTTCGGCGCAAGACGGCACCAGACCCGGCGGAGGCGGTTCTGGATAGAGGCACCGGTAGCACGGTCCATCCGGCATGCCAAACACCGTAGCCTGGCCTTCGAATCTAAAAATCGAGCCGTACACATTCGGCTTGCCCAGCAGAATGCAAGCGTCGTTGACCAAATACCGCGTGGGAAAATTATCCGTGCCATCCACAATTACGTCGTAGTCTTTGAACAACTCCAGCGCGTTTTCGCTCGTCAGCTTCGTCTCATACGCAACAATTTCAATCGCCGGATTCAGGTTCGACAGCCGTTCGCGCGCCGCCTCAGACTTGAATTTCCCCACATCGCTGGTTCCAAAGGTTACTTGCCGCTGCAAGTTCGTAAAGTCCACCACATCAAAATCCACCAGCCCTAGTTTCCCGACGCCTGCGGCTGCCAAATACAATCCGAGCGGCGCGCCGAGTCCGCCCGTGCCAATCAGCAGCACCTTGGCATTCTTCAGCTTCAACTGCCCTTCCATGCCCACTTCCGGCATAATCAGGTGGCGGCTGTACCGCAAGATTTCATCTTTGCTCAGCGTCGTCGCCTTCGCGCTCTCCGCCCGATTCCCTTGCGTCAACGTTTCCGTATTGGTAGCCATGATTCAATCTCTCTCGACAGCGTTTACTGGATTTTCCTTCCGAGCGAAGCGAGGAACCTGGTTTTGGCGTTCTCGGCCGCGTTGCAAAGATTATCCGCGGCCGCCAGAGGCCCACGCACTTACGAGCAACATCCGCCCGCAATCGACGGCACAATACTAACGGTATCGCCATCCTTCGTGGGCGTCTGCTCTTTCGCCAAATACCGAATATCCTCGTCGTTCACGTAAACATTCACGAAACTGCGAAGCTTGCCATCTTCCGTAAACAGATGTTTCTTTAAATCTCCAAACTCCGCCGTCAACTTCTCGAGCGCCTCGCCCACGGTCCCCGCCGCCACGTCCGTCGACCCGCGCTTCCCCGCATACACCCGCAGCGGCGTCGGAATGATCACTTTTACCGCCATGTCCACATCCTCTCAAGACTGTATCAGATGCCCCAACAAATGCTCTCGATGCAATGGCTGATGCAACGCGCTCTTCGCGCGCAGCGCACTTCACGCGCTGTTCCCAAGACCCTCGCTGGCGGCACCCTTGCGCACGTCCCGCACTTCAATCGTCTCAGAAGAGAACTCTTCCCGGTCATCGTTCAGCCGCCACGAGGTCATATCTTCCGGCTGACCGTTCGCCACGCTCACAATCACATAGCTGTACCACGGCCAGGCATGCTCGCGATCAAACTCGCTGGGGCGTGCCGGGTGGTCAGGATGCGAATGATACCAGCCCACGACTTCCAAGTCCCGTGCCGTCGCCGCTTTCTCCGCTTCGCGCACATCCTCCGACGTCACGGAAAAGCGGTTGCGCGGCGAATCATCTCTGCGATTCACCAGCGGATACAACGCCACAATTTCCCGCACCATCTTCTGGTCCTGCACCAATTCTTCGCGCCCGAGCAGCGCGCCGCAACATTCATGCGGATAAGTTTCTACCCCGTGCGCGCGAATTTTTTCCGCCAACTCCGGAGTAATCGTCACCGGCGCCGATATTTCCATACCTCCCCCGCCATTTTCCCGACTCGCCACAGATCACTCGCCGCTTCTTCCAAAGATAAATCTCTAACTACTCTTCCCAAAATCTCTCATTCAAATATTTCGCTGCCGAATCCGCAAACACCGTAACAATCACCGCGCGCTCGTTTCCCGGAACGCGCGCCGCCACCTCGAGCGCTCCGAGCAGGGCCGCTCCCGCGCTGGGGCTCAGCAAAATCCCCTCTTCCCTGGCCACGCACTTCACCATCGCGTAAGCACCCTCGGTGCTCACCAGCAAATTCTCATCCGCCAACTTCTCGTCATAAATCGCGGGACGAATCGCCGTGGCCATATCCTTCCAGCCTTCGAGCCCATGAAACGGTCCGTCCGGCTGCAAACTAACGCAGCGAATCCCCGGCTTCAATTCGCGCAACCGCCGTGTCGCCCCCATAAACGTTCCGCTCGTTCCCAATCCACAGACAAAATGCGTGATTCGTCCGGCAGTCTGTTCCCAAATTTCATTGGCGGTAGTCCGGTAATGCGCCTGCCAGTTCGCGTCATTGCCATACTGATCCGGATAGAAATATTTCTCCGGATCCTCAGCAACAATCTCCTGAACCCGCCGAATCGCCCCGTCCGTGCTCTCATCCCCGGGCGTAAACACGAGCTCCGCGCCGTACGCCTGCAGCATTTTCTTTCGCTCTGGCGACGCACTGTCCGGCAAACACAATTTCACCGCATACCCCAGCGCCGCACCAATCATCGCGTAAGCAATCCCCGTATTCCCGGACGTCGCATCAATAATTGTCTTCCCCGCGCGCAACGCCCCGCTCGCCAACCCCGCCTCGATCATATTTAGCGCCGGTCGATCCTTCACCGACCCGCCCGGGTTAAACCATTCGGCCTTGGCGCAAATCTCCACATTCTCCCCGTGCGCGAGCTTTGTTGACGCCAGCTCCCGTCCAATCCGCTCCAAGCGCAACAGCGGCGTGTTCCCAATCCGCCCCAGCACGGACTCCCCCAACCGCGCCCGCTCTTCAGGTCTCCGTTGCATTTGCGTTGAACTCACCAATCCATCCTTAGTGCCCGCTCCATTCGCAGTTCTAATTTGATGCCGCCCCTCGTTTGTCGGGTATGCGTTGAGTTTACCGCAACTTACCGAATCACCCTACATGCGCTAGGATTTTTGCTCCCAAATGAAAGTTCGAGGCAAAATGAAAAAGTAGGGCCGGAATCGCGAAGCAGATCCCGCCCCGGCATGCAAGTCAAATGTGCAAGCTAGAACTTCAGATGCAAGCCCAATTGCAAAAACCGCGGGCTCCCAATCGTGTGTTGGATGACGCCTAGGCTACCTTGTGGCGGGTTCGAGGGAGGGCCCTCATAGCCGGGAAAGAAATCGACGTTGTTATTCGGAGCGTCGAAATCGGGATGGTTGAAGACATTGAATGCAGCAAGTTCAAAGCGGAGCCGGAAGCGCTCCTTGATGGGGAACTCCTTCGCTAGGCTCATATCAAATCGCACTTGGAAGGGCGCGCGGAAAATATTGCGGCCCGAGTTCCCGTAGAGCGACTCGAAATTATCGCATCCGGTGGCGTCGCAGGCCGGAACCCCGTTTGTTCCTGGCGCCACGAACTGCGGAGCGAAATCCAGTGCATTGAGCACGGGCAAACCTGCATTGACACCCAGTGTCCCTTGCAATTTCGCTTGGTTCGCAGTAACGCCGGGCTTTAAGGGCACGATCGGATTCCCAATGTAGTTGCTCGTGCCAAAGTACAGACTGGCCACCGAACCCGAATAATCATACACGCTGTAGGGTTGGCCGCTTTGCGCCACGGTTTGCCCGCCAATCACCCATCCATTCACAAATCCGCCGGCCACGTGTCCTTTGACTATCTCCGGAATCGTGTAGCTGTAATTAATCAGAAACACATGCGTTTGATCAAAGTCCGCAGACGCATAACCGGATCGAGGATTTAACGGATTATTCCCCGTAAAGAATAGTCCCAGCCCGCTCTGCTCGTCCAACGTGTGAGACCAAGTGTACGACCCGGTCAGCTGCAGCCCACTTGATAGACGCTTGTGTACTTGAACCTGCAAGGCATCGTAATTAGAGATGCCCTCCGCCTCGAATTGTACCGAGTTCATGTCATAGCCAAGATACGGTACGCGCAGCGGTGCGTTCCCGGCGTATTCATTTGTATAAATCGGCTCGGTGTCCAGCGTCCCGCTGTTCTGACCCGACCCGGGATCCGTTCCACCGTAGGAGGTGGTCTGCCCGTTCACCGGATTCGTCGCTGTGGCAATCACGGGTTGGTTGAAGGCAATGGGGAGAATTTCGTGCGTTCCATGGTTACCTACATATCCGATTTCGAACAGCCAATTGTTAAACGCCTGATACTGCAAATCGAGTGTCCAATTCTGGGTATAGGGCAATTTGTTGTTGACATCATAACCGCCGAACAAGAAAGGTCCGAATTGGTTGCCGGTCGGCCAACATCCTGGATAGCCGCACGTCGTCTGTGCTAGGTTCGGCAAGTAGGCAAGGAATGCAGCAGCCGTTGCCGGGGGAGCTGGTGGCGCCACCGTTCCAAAAGGCTGCGAAAGACTCGCATTCTTTGCGGCAGTCACAGGCGAGACGAAGGGTGGCGCCAGCGTCACACCAAACGGACCATTGAAACCGGATCCCGCGCTCGGCGAGAAGTAACTGAATAGTTCGCCGCGGTCATAATAAATGCCGTATCCTGCGCGTACGGTAATTTTCTTAAACGGTGACCAAGCGATTCCAATTCGTGGCGCGAATCCATATTGGTGGTTTCGCAGCAGCGAATCACTGGCTCCGGGTGTGCCCGCGGTCTTGTTGTTTCCGGCGACTTCAAGACCAGATCCCGTGATCGTGTCGGTCGTCGCATCGTACGAATATAGTTTGGGATCAAACGCGGTCAACCTTCCATATTTCTCCGACAGCGGCCCATCGAAATCCCAGCGGAGGCCAAAGGTTACGGTTAGGTTGCTACGAATTTTCCAGTTATCGTTTCCGTAAAGTCCGACGGTATTGGATCGGTAATAGCGGTTCGCCGAGCCGGCAAATTCATCGCCGCTGCGTACCTTTCCTTCGGCAAATGTCAGGAAATTTGTGAACTCCAGAGTGTCGGTATGCGTGCTGTTGTTCACGATATTCAACTGCGTGTGGTCCCATTGCGCGCCAAAGGTAAGCGTGTGCTTCCCTTTCACCCAGTTCAACGAGCTTCCATAGCTCCATTGGTTCTGATACAAACCCGCATTACCGAAGCTAGCAGCCGGCCCGAACTCCAAACCAGATTGAATCGTGGGGTCCGAAGTATTGATTGAGAACTGAGGGAACGTCGCGCCGCCAACGAGGCCTATTCCCTCCGCACTCGCGCTGAATTCCTGTCCCGTTTGCGCATAAGCCTTCAGACGCGTGAATCCCACATGCTGCTCCCATGTGAGATTTGGGGAAAGCACGATGGTGTTTCCTAAAGAAATCACGTGGCTGCCTGCCGACAACTGCTGCGAGAAACCCAGCAGCGAACCCACGGCACCGAACGGATTGGTGGTCGGATCGTCCTGAACGTAATACTTAGCGGACAATCGGTCCTTGGTACCCAGGACGTAATCCAAACTTGCAATACCCTGATCCACTTGGGAATACGAGTTTGGACCTTGCACTACCGCGTCGTAACCGAGCGCCGTTGCCTGGCCTACACCGGCGGCGAAAGTCGTAGCACTGACACTAGGAAATAGATACTGGCCATTTGGAAGTTTGGCGTTCAGTAGGTTCATTGCCGCAGTATTAATCGTGCCAGAAAAACAGGGGTTGGGAGGAGTCTGTCCAGGGCCGCAACCTGGAAAGTAATCGGCATTGAGCGTGTTGACGATGCCCTGCGTGCTACGGTCGTTTGTTAGATGGAACGGTACCGTGACGTCTTTCGTTGCAGGCTCGGCATCCGCGATGCGTACGCCTTGATAGGACAGGAAATAGAACAGCTTGTCCTTCTTAATCGGGCCGCCCGCGGTTGCCCCAAACTGGTTTCGATTTAGAAAAGGTTTCGCCAACCCATCGGCGTTGTAAAAAAATGGCGTCGCGTTCATCGCGCTGTTCTGAAACTGTTCCCACACGGCGCCATGCAATTCATTCGTCCCCGACTTTGTCACCACTCCAATGTGCGCTCCGCTGTTGTTTCCCTGCGTGGCGTCGTACTGCGACGCGTTCACGGAAATTTCCTGAATCGCGTCCGGCGGCGGCGTCGGCAGTGCCTGCCCGATGGCGCCATATACCGACGTGCTCGTCTGAATCGCCCCGCCCGCCCCAAAATTTTCTCCGGTATTTAGCACAAACCGGTTTTCTCCCACCTGGCTAGTCGAATTACCGTTGAACAAATTATTTGTACTAATCCCATTCAAGGAAAAACTATTGCTCGTATCCCGGTTGCCATTCGCGAAGATCGCCTGGTTGCCGAGCCCTGCGTTGGTCCCCGCTCCACCCAAGAAATCCGCGTGCACACCCGGACTCAAAATTGCCAGTTGCGTAAAACTCCCCGTTCCGAGCGGCGTCTCCTCGATAATCGTGCTGTCCACCACATAGCCGTTCGTAGTGTCCGTCTGATTCATCAGCGGCGTGCCCGTGACCGTGATCGTCGCGCTCACCGCCCCAGGTTGCAACGACGAATTGACGGTCGTCGAGCGGTCCGCCTGCACCACAATCTGTGAGTGCACCTCGGTCTTGAATCCATCCCGAGAGAAAGAAACGCTGTAAGTACCAATCGGCAAATCAGTGATACTGAATGAGCCATCTTTCTTGGTTTCCGCCGTGGCCTCTAATCCTGTGGCCAGGTTTACGACCTTCACCACGGCATTTGCGACCGTGCCCCCGGAACTATCGGACACCGTCCCGTTAATCGACCCTACCGTCTGCTGCGCCCTCACCGCCGTACCACTCGCTACCGCCAACACCGACACCACGAACACACACATCGCCAAGCGAAAATTGCGTATCACGGACCACCCTTTTATAAGGAATTTTGCTCGTGCCACCACTGCCCTCATCAAAACACACCCACCGCGAAACGGCCCGATTCCGTGGCACGGGTATATCACAAGCCCGTTCGATCGCTGTAGTCAAAAAATAAGCGAAGCAGATTAAGAAACTTGCAGCCAAATGTTACGATTCTGTCAATTCTACCGCTGCAGTTTGTTACGCACTTCGCTATCCCGATTTTGTGCTCCAATCTGCCCTGATTCGCCAAGCGAAACTCATGCGGTGTCCGCCTCACGGTACCCACCTAGGCTTTACACCAGCTGCCGGATTCATTACTCTAATTCGCTATGTGGAATGTCGAAGATCGTTTCTCACCCAAAGCTATCGAAGGACTCGCGGCCCTTGGTTTCGCCGTCGGCAGCACGCGCGGCGTCGTGCGCGTTGAAAAATACGGCTGCGGCGCGGAATTCCGCCAGGAGCCTGGCGGCAACTACCAAATGACCATCCTTCCCACCATCATGATCAAAGGCCAGTTCACGCGCTTATGGGACGCCGGTTACCAGAAATTTCTCCTCACCGATGATGGCGCCAAGCTTCCCGCCCTCGCCGCGCACCTCGAAGGCTTGCGCAAATTCAACGAAGAGCTGCGTACCGCCCTCGGCGTGCCTACGTTTTACAATGAAGCTCTCGGCTCCGTCAGCCAGATCAGCGTGTACGATCGAGTCAAAGGCCGCACCGGCGACATCCCCGATAAAACGGTAGGCGCCCACAGTCCGGGTGGCCGCCACTAGTCATCGCAGCGCGAAATTGCCGCAGCGCGAAATCCGTTTCTGGCCATCCAGATCGTACAACCAGCACCGCCAAAGGACCTTCTCAATGAGCAGAGTAGCCGCGTTCATGGACGATCTTTTCTTTCAAATGAAACTTGCCGAAACCGCCAAGCACCTGGGCATCGAAGTAAAAGTTGCCACCAACGCCGACGCCTTCTTCACCATCGTCGATCCACCCACCAAGCTCGTCGTCGTCGACCTCAACGCGCGCAACAATCCCATTGCCGCCATTCAGCAATTGCGGCAATCGCACCCAGAACTTCGCGTCGTCGCATTCCTGTCGCATGTCCAGCGCGACCTCGCCGCCCAAGCCCACGCCGCCGGCTGCACCGAGGTGCTGCCCCGCTCCGCCTTCACGCAAAATCTCGCCGCCATCCTCGATAGCGCCAAAGACTAAAAATGCGAAAGCCACACGCTGTCACCCTGTCTTTGCTAGCCTTCTCACTGCTCGCCATCCGCGCGCCCGCGCAAGAATCCGCCTCGGCCTCGAACTCCGCCATCAGCCCCGCCGTCACTCTCGGCCAGGCTCTCGCCGCCGCGTGCTCGCAGAGCCAAACCGATTTCGCGCTCTACCTCACCGCGCGCAATAAACAATCTTTCGTGCGCATGACTCCCGCCGCGCGCATCGCTCTGATGAAACGCTTCGTGCTGCTCAGCGACCCGGGCAAGCCTTCCGTCTCCCTCAATCCATCCGGCCGTCCCACTGTGCATTGCGAAACGCCCATCGGCGCCGCAGACATTCAGATCGGCGGCGCCGACCAGCAAGACAACATCGCCTTTCTCCCCGTGGAACTTCGCGATGCCATCGATCCTGCCAACGCCGAAGCCGTTCGCGTCAACATGGGCCTGGTCCGCGAAAACGGCCAGTGGCGCCTGCTGTCCATCGGTTTAGTTCTTCTCGATCTTCCTTCCCTCGAAGTCGAGTGGAACTCTGAGCAAATCGCCGCCAACGAGTCCGCCGCTCTCGAATCCCTCAAACTCGTGACGCAAGCCATCGAAACTTACCGCCGCACCTATACTCACCTGCCGGAATCGCTCGACAAGTTAGGCCCGCCATCTGCGCCATCCACGGGCAAAGCCCTCGCGAAGCCTTCCCAGGACGCCGCCGGGTTGCTCGACGCCGATCTCGCCACCGGAAAAAAAGACGGCTACACTTTTCGCTATGTAATTCTCGGCGCCAGTTCCCTCGGCGCCGTTGCCCAATATGAAGTGGCCGCCTCTCCCGCACCTTACGGCGAGGCCGGACGCCGTTCCTTTTTCCGCGACGCCTCCGGCAGCTTTCACGCCGCGGATCATCGCGGCGCTGTTGGTAACTCCACAGATCCCAAAGCCGAATAGCGCCACATTTTCCCGGTTCTCGTCCCGGGGTATTCAGCGCACTACACTGTCGTTACCGATTCGTGTCATCTCCGCGCGTGCTATTGCGTTATGCTGCGGCACCTCCCACACTTTACCCAGGGCCAAATCCCTTGCTTCCCGCGCCGCTTCTCGTCAAGCTACGCGGTGCCGGTCCAGCTGATTGAGGAGTTCTGCGATGTCCGACCGTCCAGAAAATAAGCGCTCCGCTCCTCGCTACACGGTCATCATGGACGCGGAAATTACCGACTTGCTGACACGCACCAACATGAAACTCCGCAGCTCAGACATTAGCGTCACTGGCTGCTACATCGACGCGCTAAACCCTCTCGAACGTGGTACTCCGGTGTCCCTGCGCCTCATACACGACTCGCAAGTCTTTGAATCCAAAGGTGTAGTGGCCTACACCGTCGCCCGGCTAGGCATGGGCGTCAACTTCGATCAGCCTGTTCACCCGGACCAACTCGCTATCCTCTGCAAGTGGATTTCTCAGGCTGAGGATGACGTTGCCGCCACTCAGGGAAAGTCGCTCAAGACCCCGGTTTCGCGCTGACCACGCTGCTCCGGTCACTTCTTCCTCCCGCGTCGCTTCGGGCGAAGCGCGCGCGCCACAAGCTCTCTTGAAGCTTCAGGAGATCAGCGATGTCGCAAGACCCGGGCCGAGCGGGGGACGCGCGATACGGTCATCATGGATGCGCAAGTTACGGGCGTGCTCTCGCGCTCCTTCAGCGCCTCCCGCTAAATTCTCGCAACGGCTTCCCATATCCCGTTTGTGTGAAATCGCCGATAACGCTACTATCGTGCGATTCCTCATGCGCGCGTTGCGTTCTTATGTTCGCCACTTTTCTCTGCTGCTGGCCATCGCCTCGCTACTGGCCTCCGCGGCTTCCGCGCGTCCGCAGAGTGATTCCATCTTTGGCCCTTTGCCGGTATTTGAATTTCACAGCGGATTCTGGCTCAACCTCCATCACACGCTCTACCGAGAAGCCAAGCTGCGCAGCAATCCGCCGGCATCTTCCTCTGCCGATTCCGCGGCCGCCAAGTCCTCAGCCGAACTCTTGCAGTCCCCCTCGACTGCCCTCCCGCCGCTCACCACCGCCGAGCTGCGCACATGGACCGACGCCGTCAACTACTACGCCGCGCATTTTGCCGACCACGACCTGCTCTTCAGCAACGACCTCATTATTCTGAAAGATCAGCTCGGCGACTTTGAGGATTGCGACGAACTCTCTGGCGCCAAAAAAAAATCCTGCGACGCCGGGCTGCCTCCGCAGCTCACGCACATTCTCGAATCCGCTGGCGCCGTGTATCGTGCGCATACCTGGCCCGTTCACGACCGCGCCAATCGCCGCTGGATCGCCCGCGTAGCGCCGCTTGTCCGCGAACAAGGCCTGGGTCTCTCCGAGCGCCTCGCCTCCATTTACCAAGCCAAATGGCCCAAGCCCAAAATTCGCGTGGATATTTCCGCCTACGCCAACTGGGCTGGCGCCTACACCACGCTTGATCCGCTGCGCGTCACCATCTCCAGCCTCGATCCGCGCAATCAAGACTCGGCCGCACTCGAAGTCCTCTTTCACGAAGCCTCCCACGGCATCGCCGAACCCGTCGAGCAAGCCATCGTTCGCGAATGCCATCAGCGCGACAAAGCTATTCCCCGCGACCTTTGGCATGCCTTAATTTTCTACACCACCGGCGAAGTGATCCGCCCCGTGATGAACGCCTCCAGCGATCCGCAACTCGCCTCCGCGCAAGCCGCCGCCAGTCCTTCCGCTCCCGATGAGCCCGTAGCTAATTCTCCAAATGCCAGCGTCACCGTCGCGGGTTACACACCGTACGCCGTACGCGAAGGCCTCTATGAACGCGGCTGGGATGACTACCTCAAACTCCTCACGCGCTTTTGGCAGCCTTATCTCGATGGCCGATCCTCGTTCGACGATGCCATCGCGCGCATGGTTTCTTCTCTGTAATTCGCGTTTCTCCTGCCTCGCGCCAGATCCGCAAGAAATGGATTGCCTCAGTTTTTTTCGCACCCGTTTTCCGCCGAGCGCCTCTCTAATGTCCGGAGGCTAAAAATGCCCGCAAGAAAATCTTCGTCCCGCAGAAAATACGGCCAAGCCGCAAGCAAAAGCGTGAAGAGCGCCATGCACCGCGAAAAGCGCGGCACTCTGAAATCCGGAAAAGGCGGCAAGGGGGGCAGGGTCACCAGCCGCAAACAAGCCATCGCCATCGGCCTCTCGGAGGCCCGCAAAAAAGGCGCCAAAGTTCCTGCGAAAAAGTCTTGATTGCTTCGCCGGTGACGAAGGTCCGCAGTTATAAATTTCGCCGGTGAGGTGTCGCTTAGAAGGGTGTCGACAAAGAAGTGGATGCGCCCCCGACGGCCGCCGGAGCTCAGCGAGGATACAGGGGAAGCGAAATAACTTCGCGCCTCTTGCCGTATGGCTCAGATTCCGGGCTGAACTTTTCCGCCTCATCATCGGCGCTCTGCAGAAAAGTCAGCGCGATCTCGCAAGCCCGGATTTTCTCGCATAATCTGCGCCGCTCTTCACCCGGCGGCAACACTTCAAACAAAAGCTGCGCGTCTAATTTTGTTACGAGGATTTCTACGAAGGGCGAGGTCATCGTGCACCCCCAACGTATTTGATATACCACGTGGGTTAGGGACCAAACTCTACTCCCGGCGCCCGCAAAGTCAATAGGGGAAAACTGTATCCTCAGGCATAGCTGCGGTCGGGCGAGGGAAGGAGAGCTCCCCACCCAGGATCACCATTACGTACGCTGGACGGCAGCTGTCGCCCCATCGTCAAAAAACGGAAAAAGGGGCACGCCGTAAAGCATGCCCCTTCTCGCCTAACCTTTTTACTTAGCTCTATGCTCTTGCTAGCAACTTCTTCAGAGGCAACAGCGCCACCAAGCTCACCATCAGAAGCGTGGAGGGTTCAGGTGCGCCTACCGGGTTTCCGTTGACTTCGACGCCGCTGTACGCAAGCCCTGTGTCGAATACGTCGTCGTTGGCGTTGGAAACCCCAAACGCTAGTTCATAAGTACCGGCGGTTGGAATCGTGTAATCCTCCTGAATCCAGCCCGTGTAGCCGCAGCCGGCGGCATAACACTTCCCGGACCATATGCCAAGTTGATCCCACGTCGGCCCACCAGGAATGATTGCCGATGAAGCCGGGATCAGCGTTACGCCAGGAGCGAGCGGTGGCAATCCTGTTCCAGGAACGGTATTTCCGGTCGGCGTTGTTTGCGCTGAGAATATGAGCGCCACCGGAGCGCCCCCCGTCGTTTCGAGTGCCGCCCACCCAAAGTCCGGGAACCCCGAGCCGTCGGAAGTAATAAAGTTGAAGTCAAACTGCAGCAAAGCTCCCGCGTTGGCGGCAAAGGTCGCCGTCGTAGCCGTCGATCCATTCGTGGCGTTGGACGGCGTCGTGAGCCCACTCGGGAGGAAGCCCCCACTACTGATTCCGCCATTTGTCGACACGTAAGAATAGTTCGGTCCTCCGATCGGCGGGCTGGTAATAACCCCATTGGGAGTGTCCGTACCGCAATTACCCACACAACTCTGAGCCCGGGTCGTGACGCTACTCAAAGCAACCATAACGGTTGCCAGAACCAAAAACTTCAGCACCTTCATAAGCATTTCCTCCCATTTCGAAATTGAGCGATTGTTTCCGCAGCGATAGCACGGGAGACTGCGGGCTTCGCATCCGAACTGCAGGTTTCCTACAGGGTTTACTGCACTCGTCGTACCAAAAGGAGAAAGGCTCTACGTTCCATACTAGATGTCCTATTTTCAATACTTTACGTGCCATCGAGGTTCGACGCTCCATCCTGATGCCAAACGCTTTGCGCATACTTGCTACCAAATAGTCCAGTATTTTGCGCACTCTGCTCGCCCGGCAAACCGTGTTCACCCTCCTCCCCTCGAAACGCTAGCAAACTTATCATTCATCAATAACTTACGGTGCCGAGCGCAGCTGTCCCGCGGCGATCGTCACTTGGCCAAACCACGTCCGCCATGGGCGGTTGGCGCGTCGAGACCGGAGAATTTTTTTTGCTTCCCTGACATCAGAGCCAAAACCACGATAGGCGCTATACTTCTCCATCGCGCGATTTTGCCGCGATGCATCTCTCTTCGAATCCAAGGGAAATAAAAAAATGCCACCAGCACCGCAGCCACAGCCGGAACGTCATCCCATCCCAGGCGTAAAGAATCTTGTCGCTGTCGCCAGCGGCAAAGGGGGCGTCGGCAAGACCACCGTAGCCGTAAATCTGGCTATCGCCTTGGCGAAATTCGGCCACAAAGTCGGTTTGATGGACGCCGACGTTTACGGCCCGAATGTCCCCATCATGCTTGGCACCCTCGAACAGCCCAAAGCCACCGCCGAGCACCGCATTTTCCCCGTCGAAGCTCTCGGCGTAAAGATGATCTCCATGGGCTTGCTGAATCCCGGCGACAAACCCATGATCTGGCGTGGCCCCATGCTGCACAGCGTCATCACGCAATTCCTCCGCAGCGTTGAATGGGGCGAACTCGACTACCTCATCATTGATCTCCCGCCTGGCACCGGCGACGTGCAACTCACGCTCATCCAAACCGTAGCCATCACCGGCGCGGTCGTCGTCACCACGCCTTCCACCGTAGCTCTTGCCGACGTCCGCAAAGCCATCGAAATGTTTCGCCAGGTCAATGTCGAAGTCCTCGGCGTAGTAGAAAATATGAGCACCTTCTCGTGCCCGCACTGTGCGCAACCCATCGACATCTTCGGCCACGGCGAAGGCGCCAAAACCGCCATCGAATACGGCGTCCCCATCCTGGGCGAAATCGAGATTGATCCGCGCATCCGCGTTGGCGGTGACGTCGGCAAACCCGTAGCCTCCCTCGGCGAGACCTCACCCGCCGCAAAAAGCCTCTTCTCCTTAGCCCACGCCGTGGTGAAACGCGTCGACGAGATCCGCCCCACCTCCGGCGGCCCCACTGTCCAAATCGACTAGCAAGCCAGCAGCAGAGGCACTCCTGCCTGTGCACCCCAGGTCCGGCTCAACGTAAGACGCAACCGTTCAAGCGCAAAGGTGACAGCGTGCAGTGAAAAATCTCGCATCTGTCATTGCGCCGCGGACCAGAAACTTTTCCGCCCAAAACCGCGTACCATCATCCACCAAGGAGCCAGATGCCCGACCACATCCCAACCCACGCCCACTCGATAAAAGCCTCGCAACCACCCGCGCTCAACATCACCTCCGCCAATTGGCCCGTCCTGCTCGCCTTCACTCTCCTCACCTTCGCCATCCACCTCATTTTCTACAAAGGCTACGGCTTTTTCCGCGACGAACTCTATTTCGTCGCTTGCGGCAAACACCTCGCTTGGGGCTACGTTGACCAGCCTCCGGGCGCTCCGCTGGTCGCCTGGTTCTCCCAAAAAATCCTCGGCCAAACGCTCTTCGCCATTCGCTTCGTTCCCATCCTCTTCGCCACCGCGCAAGTCCTCCTCACCGGCCTCACCGCTCGCGCCATGGGCGGCCGCTCCTACGCGCAATTCCTCGCCTGCCTGTGCGTTCTTGCCGCTCCGCAATATTTCGGCAGCTACCTCAATACCGATATGTTTATGACCCTCGGCTGGGCCGCCTGCGCTTGGGTCGCCACAAAAATTTTCGCCGGCGACTCGCAAAAGCGATGGCTGCTCTTCGGCCTCTTCGCCGGACTGGCCCTCGAAGGCAAACACGCCATGCTTTTTTTCATGCTGGCCTTCCTCGCCGCCATGCTCGTCTCGCCGCAGCGCAAAATGCTCCTCACTCCGTGGCCCTGGTATGGCGCCGCAGTCGCCTTTCTCCTCGCTCTGCCCAACGTGTTTTGGGAATACACGCATCATTGGGCGACTTACGAGTTGCTTTCAAACATCGCTAAGAGCGACAAAAACCTAGTTCTCTCTCCGTGGCAATATCTGCATTCCAATATCGAGGCCCTTGGTGGACTCACCGTTCTAGTTTGGGTTCCCGGGCTGGTTTGGTGCTTATTTCTGAAAGCTGGCCAGCGCTTCCGCGCCATCGGCTGGATGTGGATTTTTTCCTACATCCTCTTCGTCGCACTAAAAGGGAAGGACTACTACCTCACGCCAACCTATCCCATGCTTTTCGCCGCAGGCGCAGTAGCCATCGAATCCTGGTTCGTCAAGCTTCCACACACGCTGCGCGGCACCATCCTTCGCCGCGTCGCGCTAGCCACGTTCGCGCTATTCGTCTTCGTCCGCGGCGCCATCACCTGGCCCTTCGCGATGCCCATGATGTCCGAAGAAAAATTTATCGCTTACGAAAAAGCTCTCGGCGCCACTCCCGCTAAAACCGAAAACACGGAAATCAACGATCTCTCTCAGCAATACGCGGACATGCACGGCTGGCCGGAAATGGCCGCCTCCATCGCCAAAATCTACAACTCCATCCCCGAACCCGAACGCAACCGATGCGCCATCTTCGCCGGAAATTATGGCGAAGCAGGCGCCGTCGACTATTTCGGACCGCAATACGGTCTGCCTCCCGCCATCAGCGCCCACCAAAACTATTGGTTCTGGGGACCGCGCAACTACACCGGTGAATGCCTGGTGATCATCGCCGGCAAGGGGACCCGCGAAAAACTTGCCGCTCACTACTCGAGCGTCGTCGAAGCCGGCGAAACCTATGCAAACTACGCCATCCCCTTCGAGAATCACCGCACCATCTATCTCTACCGCGGCCGCAAATCCGGCACATTGCAAGACGACTGGCCTCAACTAAAACTCTGGATGTAATCCGCCACTGCTTCCGATCCCGCAAGCTGTCCGTCATCCTGCGCAGCGAACTGCAACCCCATTGCAAAGAACGCTTACAGAAAATACGATCCTTGGGCCACGTCAGCCTTCCTGTCTTCCTGTCAGCCTTCCTGTCAACGCAAAGTAGAAATGTCCGGTTTTCTGCCATATTGAAATGTCCGCCATGGGTGGTTTGGAGGAGGACTTTTGTAAACTTTGGAGTGTGGGTTGGCGGTAAGTCCTGGAGGCCGTAGGCCGGAAGGACTTACCGCGCGCCGCAGCGGCTCCGGGCAATGGCGCAGACGTAGATAGCGGTTCCGGAAACGCAACCAGTGAGACCCGTCCAGCCGCCGTTCGATCTCCACCTTCGCTCCACGAAGCCCGGCACAGACCTCTTCCCGCGGCACGCCCCAGCGGTCGCCGTCCCAGCTTACGGTGTGATCGTCGGCCACTTGGCGCGGCACGCGCACGCTCAGGATTTCTTCCAGGTGATGTTCGTGCCCCAACCGTCGATGGGCATTCCGAGGATGGCGTGGGGTCACTGTAAAACGCTTCTCCCATTGCGGGAGAAATTGCGTCTCCAAAAAGTGATTCGCTGCTGCCAGGCTGTCGATTCCCGTCAGGCGCATTTCTTTCACCAGACGATCCTGCAGGGTTTCGAACAGCCGCTCGATGCGCCCCTTAGCCTGCGGACTGTGCGCGGCGATCCATTCGATTCCCAGTTCCTGGAGCGCGCGCCCGAACTGCGTTCGCAACGGGTCTCCGCGGAGTTGTTCGGCAAGCGGCTGCGGGCCGGCTTTTCGAAAGATGCTGTTTTTATCGGTGTACTGGGCCAAAGGACGTCCATAGCGTCGTAACCATCCCTCGAGGGTTCGCAAGTTCTCTTCCGTCGTGTCGTGTTCGGTAAAGCGTGCCCAGATGCGACTGGTGGCATCATCGATCAGGGCGATGAGATGGCAAGCTGGACCACGATCCTCCAGCCAGCGGAACGGCGAGCTGTCCTGCATCACCAGCTCCCCGAAACTGGCTCTACGCTCCCGCCAGACATGGATTTTTTTCACGCGCTGCGAGCGCGGTCGCCACAAGGCCGCTTTGCTCATCCACTTCCGCAGGGTCTCCCGGCTCACGAGAAAACCCTCCTGGGCCAGATGTTCGGCGGCCAGCGTGGGTCCAAAATCCGCATAACGCTGCCGCAGACGCGCCAAAATCTTCTGCTCCAACCGGGCCGGCAGCTTGCGGTTCGATGGCCGACCTCGCAGCCCGTGAACCAAGGCACGATCCCCGCGTTCGCTTAGACGCAACAGCATCCGTCGCACCTGGCGATCGGTTACTCGTAACCGTACGGCTGCCGCCACCTGCGTCAGATGTTTATGCTTTACTTCGTGCAAGATTTTCAATCGGTCCCGCTCTCGTTGGCTCAAAGCGATGCGCTCCGTTTCCATGGGGCCCTCGGCCATCCATGAAAGCGGACATTTCTACATTGCACAAACCGGACATTCTCATTTTGCAGCGACATTCCTGTCAGCCTTCCTTGTCACTTCGGCACGTGGATGTTATCTTGACGGAGTTCCTTTGCCGCTGCGCAGCGCGCCACGCCACCTACATCGTGTCCCTGCAATAAGTTAGCGCACGCCGCTAGGAACGCCCAAGGACGAACACCCGTTGCCACGCCAACCAGACATTCGCGCCTATCGCGGCAAGAGTCCGGCTATCGCCGCCTCCGCCTACATCGATCCCGCTTCCGTGATCATCGGCGACGTCACCATCGGCGAAGACGCCAGCGTCTGGCCCATGTGCGTAATCCGCGGTGACGTGCACCACATCCGCATCGGTGCCCGCACCAACATCCAGGACGGCTCGGTTCTCCACGTCATGCGCGGCGAATGGGCGCTCCTCCTCGGCGAGGAAGTCACCGTCGGCCACTCCGTCACCCTGCACGGCTGCACCATCGAGTCGCGCTGCCTCATCGGCATGGGCGCCATCATCCTTAACGGCGCAGTCGTCGGCACCGGCAGCATTATTGCCGCCGGCACGCTAATCCCCGAGCGCACCGTGATTCCCCCAGGTAGCCTGGTCATGGGCTCCCCTGGCAAAGTAAAGCGCCCGCTCCTCGAATCTGACCAGTCCAGCATCCGCGACTACGCCCAGCGCTACGTCGAGTACAAAAATATCTATCGCGAGGAACCCGCCGAGTGAGCGCGTCAGACCAAGACAAAGCCGCCAAGCGCGCGCAATGGGAAGAAATCAACCGCGCCAAAGCGCAAGCCAAGCAGCGACAAGAGGCTGCAGAGCAGGCCGACGCCGTAGTTGCTCCGCCCAAAAAGCAATTCCAAACCGTAACGGGTACTCGTGACTTGCTCCCGCCGGAAACATCGTTATGGAAGCACGTCGAACAATCGGCTCACAAAGTATTTGGCACTTTCGGCTTCGATGAGATCCGAAGCCCCGTCTTAGAGCCCACAGAATTGTTCGCGCGCGCCGTCGGCGGCGATACCGACATCGTTTCAAAGGAAATGTTCACTTTTATTCCCGGGCCGCCAGCGAATGCCAACGTCGCGAGTGAGCAGAAAGCAGATGAAGTCCAGGAAAATGAAACGATTTCTCTCCGTCCTGAAGCGACAGCCTCCGTCTGCCGTGCATATATTGAGCATTCCATGCAGCAACTACCGCAGCCGGTGAAGCTCTATTACATAGGGCCGATGTTTCGCCGCGAGCGGCCGCAAAAGGGGCGTTACCGCCAGTTCTACCAGATTGGCGCGGAAGTGCTCGGCGGCAACGACGCACCAGCCATCGACGCAGAAGTCATCGAAATGGTGATGACGTTTTTCGACAAGCTCGAACTGCCGGGCATTGAGCTGGACATCAACTCCATCGGCCACAACGCTCGCGATTGCCGCCCAAAATACGTCGAACTGCTGCGCGAAGAGCTCTCTAAAGTGAAGGATCAACTCGGCCCCGACAGCCAGCGCCGCATCGAAGCCAATCCGCTCCGCGTGCTCGATTCCAAGCTCGAATCCGAGCAAGCCATCATCGCCACGCTCCCGCACATCGCCGACCACCTCTGCGACGCCTGCGCCACGCACTACGCCGACGTGAGAAATCAGCTGCAACTGCGCGGCGTAATCTATCGCGAAAATTGGCGCCTCGTACGCGGCCTCGACTACTACATGCGCACCACCTTTGAAATCACCGCCAAGGGACTCGGCTCGCAAAACGCCGTCTGCGGCGGCGGCCGCTACGACGGCCTCGTCGAACTGCTTGGCGGACCGCCCACCAAAGGCATCGGCTTCGCCATCGGCGAAGACCGCCTCATCCTTTCGCTGCAGGACGCGGGTAAAGTTCCCGCCGAGCAGGGACGAGACGTCTACATCGCCTGGATGGGCGAACGCGCCTACGCTGCCGCGGTACGCGTCGCGAAATTACTGCGCGAGGCCGGTTTCAGCGTTGAGGTGCCGCCTGCCGAACTCAAATTCGGCAAAGCCCTCGAGCGCGCCAGCAAACTCGACTCGCGCTACGCCCTCATCCTCGGCGATAATGAAGTTAGCGAAGGCATGTTCACGCTAAAGACTCTGGCTGATGGCACACAGGAAAAGTTTACGGAACCTGACTTACTGGAATTTTTGCAAACGCACCGCCCGTAGCTCAGACGCTTCTGCCTGTGCAGCGTCTGCCAGACGCAGTAGTAGCCGCAGCACCCCGCACAGAATCAATTCTGTGCCGCTCGAGGAGACCAGCACTTGCTAGATTTTCTAGGCAACCTGAAACGCACCGATTATTGCGGCGCCCTGCGCAAAAACGACGCTGGCCGCAACGTCGTCTTGATGGGCTGGGTCGCGCGCCGCCGCGATCTCGGCAATCTCCTATTCCTCGACCTCCGCGACCGCGACGGAATCGTGCAAGTCGTCTTCAACAAGGAAACGCAGCCTGAAGCGCACGCCAAAGCCGAGCAGGCGCGCTCGGAATTCGTCGTCGCCGTCGAAGGCAACGTCATACTTCGCCAGAAATCCAATCCCGAACTATCGACCGGAGAAGTCGAAGTCATCGCCACGCGGCTGCATATTCTAAACAACGCGAAAACGCCGCCCTTCCAGATTGAAAACGATATCAGCGCCGCCGAAGAAACGCGCTTGCGCTATCGCTATCTCGACCTGCGGCGCCCCAAGCCACACGCCAATCTCGCGCTGCGCCACAAGATTTTTCTCGAAATTCGCAAAACCATGGACGAAATGGGTTTCCTCGAAGTGGAAACCCCCATGCTCACGCGCTCCACGCCGGAAGGCGCGCGCGATTATCTCGTCCCCAGCCGCGTGCACCGCGGCCAGTTCTACGCGCTCCCGCAATCGCCGCAAATCTTCAAACAAATCCTGATGATCGGCGGCCTCGACCGCTATTTCCAAATCGTAAAATGCTTCCGCGACGAAGACTTGCGCGCCGATCGGCAGCCCGAATTCACGCAGCTGGACGTCGAAATGTCTTTTCCACGCCAGGAAGACGTTTTCCATGTCATCGAAAACGTCATGGTGCGCGCCTGCGCCGTCGCCGGCGTCAAAGCCGAGACACCCTTTCCGCATATGCTCTACAAAGACGCCGTCCGCAAATATGGCAGCGACAAGCCAGACATGCGCTTCGGCATGGAACTGCACGAAGTTACGGACGCCTTTCCACGAGAAGCCAAAGAGAAATTGCAGATCGCCGGAAACGTTTTCGCCTTCGCCGCTCCCGGCGCTGCCAATTATTCGCGCAAGCACCTCGATGAGTTAACTGAAAAAGGCAAAGCTGTCGGCGCGCGCGGAGTTTATTTCGTCAAGCTCGCTCCGGAAGGCATCACCTCGACGGTCGAGAAACTGCTCGGCGCGGAAAATGTAAAGAAACTCGCCGACGCGTGCGGTGCAAAAACCGGCGACCTCGTCGTCGCCGTCTCCGCCAAAGAAGAGATCAAAGGCACGGAAGCCGCCGCCCTGGCCGCGGGACAATTGCGCCTGCAAGTCGGCGAAGCGCTCGGCGCCATCGACAAGACCAAATGGAAATTTCTGTGGCTCACCGGCTTTCCGCTTTTTGAATGGAGCGAAACTGAAAAAACCTGGGCCAGCGCGCAACACCCGTTCACCGGAATCGTCGAAGAAGACCTGGAAAAACTGGAATCCGCGCCGTGGGAAGTCCGCTCCAAAGGTTACGATCTCGTGCTGAACGGCGTCGAACTCGGCTCCGGAAGCATCCGAATCCATCGTCAGGACGTGCAAGAGCGCCTCTTCAAAGCCCTCGGCCTCACCGAAGAACAAATCCGCCGCCGCTTCGGTTTCTTCGTCGACGCCCTCACCTACGGTACGCCCCCGCACGGCGGAATCGCGCTCGGCCTCGACCGCGTGGTAATGCTCCTCGCCGGCGAAAAATCCATTCGCGAAGTCATCGCCTTCGGCAAGACCACCGCCGCCGTCGACCTAATGGCCGAATCCCCCGGCGAAGTCGACGCCACCCAGCTGGATCAACTGGGCATCGCTCTTAAGGAGTAGAGTGAGCGCCTGCCATTCTCTATCGCCGCCTCCCAGCGCACGACGAGTCACAAGGCGCAGCGTCCTACTGGCCGTGGGCCTCTGCATATACGTCGGCAGCTTCTTTCTTCCGGCCGTCCGAGATGTCGGATGGTTTGCAGGTGAAGTGCCGGGTTATATTTGTGCGGAGCTAGTTCTAATTTATCCTTTCAGTGAAGACGGGCGATCTCTTCTCCATGAGAAGCCTCTCGAATACCTCGCGCTCGTCGGCAGCGGCTTGATTAACCCCTTGTTTTTGACTACGTTCTTCGTTCATCTCTTTCGAGTCAAACCGCGGGCCTTCGTTATTTTGAGGAATCTCACGATTTTGATGATTCCGCTCTGTTGGATCGTTTTTCTCTATGAGCATCTTTATCCACGCAAGGGGCATGTCCTCTGGGTGCTCGGCATGATTCTGACGCTGTTTGCGATGTCGGACTCGAAGCTCCGACATCTGAAGGAGCGGACGGCATGAGCCGCATCCGCATACTCCCGGAAGCTGTCGCGAATAAAATCGCCGCCGGCGAAGTTGTCGAGCGCCCCGCTTCCGTCGTGAAAGAACTGCTCGAAAACGCGCTGGACGCCGGAGCAAAGAGCATTCGCGTCGAAGTTGAATCCGGCGGCAAGCGCATGATCCGCGTCATCGACGACGGCCACGGCATGACCCACGACGACGCGCTTCTCGCCTTCGAGCGTCACGCCACCAGCAAACTGCGCACCGCCGACGATTTGCTCTCCGTCGCCACGCTCGGTTTTCGGGGCGAAGCCATGCCCACCATCGCCGCCGTCTCGCGCCTCACACTCGAAACGCGCGACGCCGCCGAAGCCGAAGGCACGCGCGTCGAATTTGCCGGCGGCAAACTCTTCAATGTGAAGCCTGCAGGCCTGCCCGCCGGAACCACCATCAGCGTCGCCGATCTTTTTTACTGCGTCCCGGCGCGGCGCAAATTTTTGAAATCCGACACCACCGAACTCGGCCACATCGCCTCGCTGGTCACACACTACGCGCTCGCCAATCCCGCAAAACAATTTCAACTCATTACGCCCACGCAAACCATCATCGACTGCGCCCCAGTCGGAAAAATGGCCGACCGCGTCTACCAACTCTTCGGCCGCCAGGCCCTCGAAGAGCTCGTGGAAATTTCCCCTGTCTCCTCGCCCTTCCGCTCCGCCATCACCGAGCCGGATCTTGAAGCCAGCGAAGAGCAAGCCCCGCTCACCATCTCCGGTTTCACATCGCGCCCGGAAGTGCAGCGCCCCAATCGCAACGGCATCTACGTTTTCGTTAACCGCCGCCTCGTTCGCGATCGCCTGATTCTGCACGCCATTCACGAAGCCTATCGCAACATTCTTCCCGGCAATGTTTTTCCCGGCACACTGCTCTTTCTTGAAATGCCCTACGATGAAGTCGACGTCAACGTGCACCCCGCAAAAATCGAAGTGCGCTTCCGCCGCTCGCAATTCGTCCACGACTTTACGCGCGACTCCATTCGCCAAACGCTCATGAACGCCCGTTCCATCGCCAGCTTCGCCGTCGCCGCCGGAACCGCTGGCGCAGCTCCCGGCGCAAATAATTTCGGCGCGCCATTAGAACCGCAGCACCCCAACAATTCCGAGCCCGCTTTCGGCGGCATCAATCCCGCGCCCGCCGACTCCGGCGTTCCGCGCGCGATTATTCCACCGCTCGCGGAAGTCGCCTCTGGCGGCGGTTCGGGCAGCGGCTTCGATCTTGGCTCGGCTCCGCTTGGCCCGGAAAACCAACGCCTGGCCTTTGAAGCCGGAAGTTCTTTTGCCGGAATTCCCGGCGGCATGCCGGCTCTCGATTCTACCTCTGGCGAAACCGCATCGCCGCATTGGGCCGCCAATCTTGCGGGACCAAACGGCGATTCCTCCGCATCGCTCCCGCGCCCCGAGCAAATCGCCGACCTCAAGCCACTCGGGCAAGTCAGCGCCAGCTTCATCATCGCCGTCAACGCCGCCGGCTTGTGGATCGTCGATCAACACGTCGCTCACGAGCGCGTCCTTTTCGAGCAACACCTCGACGCGCGCCGCGCCGGCAAAGTAGAATCGCAGCGCATGCTCATGCCCATGGTTATCGATCTTTCGCCGCGCCAGATCGTTATCTACGAAAAAATCGCCGGAGAACTTGCCTCCAACGGCTTTGAAGTCGAGCCCATGGGCCCAAAGAGTTTCGCCATCCAGGCCGTTCCTGCGGGCATCGTCGCAGCCGACGCGGAACAATTGCTCACCGAAATTCTGGACGGCCTCGACCGTGAAAACGCGGCCATCTCGATCGACACGCTGCAAGCCAAAATCGCCGCCTCCACCGCGTGCCACGCCGCTATCAAAGTCAATATGCCGCTCGATCAAACCAAGATGGAATGGCTGCTTGCTGCGCTCGCAAAAACGGACTGCCCTATGAGTTGCCCGCACGGCCGCCCGGTCGTTCTGCGCTATTCTGTAAAGGAAATTGAGAAAGCCTTCCACCGCATTTGAGTCGATTTTATAGCGGGCGGGCTGAAGCCGGGCACTTTTGGAGACACGTGGAATGACCGAAACGCAGAAAACAGCGGTGATCTTCGGCCTGGCCAACAAGCGCAGCATCGCCTGGGCCATCGCCCTGAAATTACAGGAAGCCGGCTATCGCCTCGCCATCGTCTACCAAAACGATCGCCTCGAACAGGAGGCCCGCGACTTGATCGCCGATTTGCCGGGTGCCACCGGCTTCATGTGCGATCTTTCTTTTGACGACCAAATCGCCAAATTGTTTGAAGAGTTGCGCACGCGCTACGGCGTTCTGCACGGAGTCGTCCATAGCGTAGCGTTTGCTCCCGCCGAAGAACTGAAGGGCGAATTTCTCAACACCAGCCGCGAAGGATTTCGCATCGCGCACGACGTCAGCGTCTATTCTCTCGTCGCGGTGGCCCGTGCCGCCGCGCCGCTCATGACTTCCGGCGGCGCTATCGTCACCATGAGCTACTTCGGCGCGGAAAAAGTCGTACCGAAATACAACGTAATGGGCGTCGCCAAAGCCGCGCTCGAAGCCAGCGTGCGTTACCTCGCCAGCGATCTCGGCGCAAGAAACATTCGCGTCAACGCCATCTCCGCGGGACCCATAAAGACTCTTGCAGCCCGCGGCATTTCCGGCCTGGGCGAAATGCTCAAGGCCCATGCCGAGCGCGCTCCGCTCAAGCGCAACGTAGACCCCGCCGAAGTGGGCGGCACCGCCGTTTTTCTGCTTTCTGACGCCGCTTCCGGCATCACCGGCGAAACCATCTACGTCGATTGCGGCTACAACATCATGGGCTACTAGAGCGAAGGTTGTAAGATAGCTCGCGCGTCCTTGCCGCAAAAACATTGCCGATGCCCAATCTCACCATCGCCATCGACGGTCCCGCAGGTTCCGGCAAAAGCAGCGTTGCGCGACTGGTCGCGCAAATGCTTGGCTATCTCTACCTCGACAGCGGCGCGATGTATCGCGCGCTCGCGCTAAAAGCGCTGCACAAGGATATTTCCCTTGAGGAAGAATCGCGGCTTGTCGATCTCGCGAGAAAAACGCACATCGAATTGCGGCCGCCTACCCCCGAGCAGGAACGCGCTGGCGCAAAAAATAGCGTGTTCCTCGACGGCCTGGAAGTCACGCTCGCCATTCGCACTTCGGACGTGGCGCAAGCCGCTTCGCGCCTGGCCACCATCGGCCCCGTTCGCGAAGTCCTGGTCGCCGAGCAGCAACGCGCCGGCGCTGGCGGCCGCGTGGTGATGGAGGGCCGCGACATCGGCACCGTGGTCTTTCCCGATGCCGAACTCAAACTCTTTCTGGAAGCCGCTCCCGAAGTTCGCGCAGAACGCCGCTGGAAAGAACATCAGGAAAAAGGCGAGCAGCTCACCCTCGCCGAAGTTCTCGAAGAAGTTCGCGAACGCGACCGCCGCGACCGCGAACGAAAAGTTTCGCCGCTCGTGCGCGCGCAGGACGCCGTGCTCATCGATAACACCGCCATGAACATTGAAGAAACCGCCCGGCTGGTGATCATGCTCGCGCAACAGCGTGACGATGAACTGGCGAAACTCAAGGGGACCGGATAATGCGCAGCACTTCTCTATATCTTTTCATTGCCACTCTTTCCCTCGCCTTGGCTCCCATGCTTGCCGCGCAAAAAAGTTCGCCCGGCAGCGAAACGGAAAGCGCCCGGAAATTCCGCGCTTACCTCGAATCAGACTGGACTCGCTGGATGACCGAATATCCGGAAGTAGCCACCGGCGTGGGCTTCCCCGGGCAAAACCGCCGTTGGAGCGATGATTCGCCGCAAGGTATTGCCGCGCGCAAACAGCATCTCCATGAGAGCCTCGCCACCCTGAAATCGATCTCACGAGAGACGCTTCCCAAGGACGAGCAGCTCAACTACGACCTTTATCTCGAACTGCTCAACACCGCCGAAGAAGGCCTGCAATACGGCGACGATCCCCTTCCGTTCCGCAACGTCGTACCGCACAACCTGTGGATTCCCATCACGCAAATGGGGGGCGTGCAGCAAGGCGCCGCGCACACCATTGCCAGCATGCCCAACCGCAACATCGCCGATTACGAAGATATCCTCGCGCGTCTCGAGGCATTGCCCGCTTCCGTTGCGCAGCAGCAAGCGCTTCTCGTTGAAGGTCTACGGCGGGGCTATACTCCCCCCAAATTGATGCTGCGCGATCTTCCGAAGCAGATCGCCGACCTGGTTCCTGCCGATCCTCTCGCCAGCGCGTTGCTGCAGCCCTTCACGGAATTTCCCACCGCGATCTCCGATGCCGGTCGCGCGCAGCTCACGGATCGCGCCAAAAATATCTACACCACCGCTCTCGCCCCAGCCTTTCAAAAGCTCCACGACTACGTGGCAAATATTTATATCCCGGTGTGCCGCGATTCCATCGCGGCTTCCGCGTTACCCAACGGCGCGGCCAGCTACGCCTTCCACGTGCGCTGGCAAACCACGACAACCCTGACACCGCAGCAAATTCACGAAATCGGCGTCTCTGAAGTGAAACGCATCCGCGCCGAAATGGACAAAGTCATCGCTTCTGCTCATTTTGAAGGCAGCTTTCACGACTTCACGGAATTTTTGCGCAACGATCCGCGCTTTTATTACACCAACACCGAAGACCTGGTGAACGGCTACCGCGTCATCGACAAACGCATTGATCCCGAACTCGCCCGCGAATTCGGCAAGCTTCCGCGCCTCACGTACGGCGTCACGCCCATTCCTGATTTCGAGGCTCCCTCGCAAACCACTGGGTACTATCAGCCGGGCGCTCCAGACGTTGGCCGCCCTGGATATTTTTTTGTAAACACCTACAAATTGAATTCCCGCCCCAAGTGGGAAATGGAAGCGCTCTCGCTTCACGAATCCGTTCCCGGCCATCACCTGCAGCTTTCCCTCGCGCAGGAACTTGTCGGCCAGCCGGATTTCCGCAAACACGTCGGCTACTCGGCTTTCGTCGAAGGCTGGGCGCTCTATGCGGAAAGTCTTGGCGGAGAACTCGGCCTCTACAAAGACCCTTATTCGCAATTCGGCCAGCTCTCTTACGAAATGTGGCGCGCCGTTCGCCTGGTCGTCGATACCGGAATGCATTCGCAAGGCTGGACGCGCGATCAAGCCATCCAATTTTTCAAAGACAACACCGGAAAAACCGATCAGGACATCACCGTGGAAGTGGATCGCTACATCGTTTGGCCCGGCCAGGCGCTGGCTTACAAACTCGGCCAGCTCAAAATCCGCCAGCTGCGCACCGCCGCAGAATCGCAGCTCGGCGCCAAATTTAGTGTGCGCACGTTCCACGATACGGTCCTGGAAAACGGCGCGGTCCCGCTCGGCATTCTCGAACAACACGTGCAACGATGGCTCGCGAACCAACCGTCTGTGCCGCCGGGACGCTAATCAACAACCGTCAGCGCGCTGACCATCAAGCCACAATTTCGTTCGCGCGCTTCGCCGCAATCAGGGAACCAGCCGGTATGCGTCCATGCACGCGTCCAGCCAGCGTCGTTGCGAGGTTCCTCCAATCCGCGTGTTCGTACGAGCCGTATCGCGCAAACATCGCTCGACCGGGTCTCTTGATGTGAAGAAGACGAACCGACGTCAGCGCGGTCGGTATCAGTCGGAGAGGAGCTTGCGAAGAGCGCGGACTGCCCGCATTGCGATCGGTCGAAAATAGAATTCTAGAACGGTTTTGTGTTGCCCGCGTGGCGCGGTGCCGGCCGGTAACTCCCGCAATCGCCTGCGCTTCCGCAAATTACGTCGGCGCGGACATCGACCCGAGAAAGTCCGCGTTGGACTTCGTCTTCGTCAACCGGCTGATCAACAATTCCATCGCTTCGACCGTCGATAGCGGGCTCAGCACCTTGCGCAGCACCCAAACCCGGCTCAATTCATCCGCCGGCAGCAGCAATTCATCTTTCCGCGTGCCGGACCGCTGAATGTCAATCGCCGGAAACACCCGCTTATCCGACAATCTACGGTCGAGGTTAATTTCCATGTTCCCGGTGCCCTTAAACTCTTCAAAAATCACGTCGTCCATCCGGCTGCCCGTATCAATCAACGCCGTGGCGATAATCGTCAACGAACCGCCTTCTTCGACGTGCCGCGCCGCCGCAAAAAATCGCCGCGGGCGCTGCAACGCGTTGGCATCAATACCGCCCGACAGCACCTTGCCCGAAGGCGGCGTTACCGCGTTATAAGCGCGCGCCAGACGCGTCACGCTGTCGAGCAGCACCACCACGTCGCGCTTGTGTTCCACGAGGCGCTTGGCCTTTTCGAGGACCATTTCGGCCACTTGAATGTGCCGTTGCGGGGCCTCATCAAACGTCGAGCTGATCACTTCGCCCTTCACGGTGCGCTGCATGTCCGTAACTTCTTCCGGGCGTTCGTCAATCAGCAGCACGATCAAGGCTACTTCCGGGTGGTTTACGGTGATGGAATTCGCGATCGACTGCAGCATCATCGTTTTTCCAGTGCGCGGCGGCGCTACAATCAATCCGCGCTGTCCCTTGCCCACCGGACACAGCAAATCCAAAACCCGCCCGGTCATGTTTTCCTTGGTGGTTTCCATCTTCAACCGGCCCTGCGGATACAAAGGCGTCAGGTTGTCGAAAAATATCTTGCTGCGCGCCACTTCCGGATCTTCAAAGTTGACCGCTTCCACCTTGATCAACGCAAAGTAGCGCTCGCCATCCTTCGGGGGCCGCACTTGTCCGGAGACGGTGTCGCCCGTTCGCAAATCGAATTTACGGATCTGCGACGGCGACACATAAATATCATCCGGTCCCGGCAAATAGTTGTATTCCGGCGCACGCAAAAATCCGAAGCCGTCCGGCAGGCATTCCAAAACGCCTTCGGAGAAAATCAACCCGTTCTTCTCCGTCTGCGCGCGCAGGATCTGGAATATCAGCTCCTGTTTGCGCATCCCGCTGGCTCCCGGGATATTCAGTTCTTTGGCGATCTTCGCCAGGTCCGTGATGTTTTTTTCTTTCAGCTCGGCCAAGCTGATGCTGATCTGATTGTTGCCTTCAACTGTTTCTTTCATATGTCCTTAGACTGTAAAAATATTGAATTTGTGAAATTGAACCCAGATCTTCCGGATTTTTCTACGGGGTGTCGCACCAGGACCAGACCTTCATCACGCGGTTTTGCTAAATGCCGACCGTTTTGCGGAAGCATCTACCGGCGACGAGGACCAGCCTCGATGGGCAAACCAGACTTACAAACCACTTGGCGGCGAAGCGGAGCCATGACTCACTGGCGGCAGCCCGCAGGAACGGACTGGGCCCGGAACAACGCTGCTTAGTTGGTCAAACTCGTGTCTTTCTCACTGCCGGCCGCGAACCCTTCCGCAACCGCCGCTACCACCGGCACCGCCACATGTTCAATCGGCACAATGGGCCGCTCAAGGGCTATCTGCAGAACTTCATCCATGGTTTCGACAAAGTGTACCGTAAGGCTGGCGAGAATTTCCTGCGGGATATCCGCTAGGTCCTTCTCATTGTCCTTCGGAAGCACAACAATACGCAAGCCCATTCGGTGGGCCGCCAGCAATTTTTCTTTCATTCCGCCGATGGGCAAAACTTTGCCGCGCAGCGTGATTTCGCCCGTCATGGTTACGTCGCGACGCACCGGGTTGCGCGTCAATGCGCTGACCAGCGAGGTGCAGATGGTGATGCCCGCCGATGGCCCATCCTTCGGAATCGCGCCTTCCGGCACGTGCACGTGAATATCGATGTTGCGGTAAAAATCCTTCGTCAAACCGAGTTGCGCCGAGCGCGACCGCACATAACTCATCGCCGCCTGCGCGGACTCCTGCATCACGTCGCCCAATTTCCCAGTCAGCGTCAGCCGGCCTTTGCCTTCCATGATCGTCGCTTCCGTCGCCAGCACCGTGCCGCCCACTTCGGTCCACGCCAGACCGGTCGTCAAGCCGATCTCGTTCTGCTTTTCCAGCCAGAATTCGCGGTATTTCAGCACGCCCAGGAAATCGTTCACGTTCGCGGGAGTAATTTCCGCCGTCGATTCCACGCCGTTCGTTACCACCTTGCGCGCCATCTTGCGCCCGATGTTCTGAATCTCGCGTTCCAGGCTGCGCACTCCGGCTTCGTGCGTATAGTGCCGGATCATGTGCAGCAAGCCTTCATCTGTAAATTGCAAATTCTTTTCGTTCAATCCCGTGGCTTCGCGCGCGCGCTTCACCAGAAAGCGTTTGGCGATCTCCAGTTTTTCCTGCTCGGTGTAACCGGGAATCCGCAAAATCTCCATGCGGTCCTGCAATGGCTGCGGAATGGTGTGCAGCACGTTCGCCGTGCACACAAACATTACCTTCGACAAGTCGTATTCCACATCCAGATAGTGGTCCGTGAACGCGTGATTCAGCTCCGGGTCCAGCACTTCCATCAGCGCCGCTGAGGGATCGCCGCGAAAATCCGTGGACATCTTGTCCACTTCATCCAGCACAAAAATCGGGTTAACCGCGCCCGCCTTCTTCATCATCTGGATGATCTGCCCGGGCAACGCGCCAATGTACGTTCGCCGGTGCCCGCGAATCTCCGCTTCATCGCGCACTCCGCCGAGCGATACGCGCACAAATTTCCGCCCTGTGGCATGTCCAATCGACATCGCCAGCGAAGTTTTTCCGACTCCCGGGGGTCCCACAAAGCACAAAATCGAGCCCTTGGGATTCTTCACCAGTTGCCGAACCGCCAAAAATTCCAGGATGCGCTCTTTAATTTTCTCCAGCCCGTAGTGCTCTTCGTTCAAAATCTTTTCCGCGGCCAGAATGTCGCGAATTTCCTTGGATCGTTTCTTCCAGGGCACCGCCAGCAGCCAATCCAGATAATTCCGGCTCACCGTGGATTCCGCTGACATCGGCGGCATCAATTCGAGGCGCTTCAACTCCTGAATGGCCTTCTCGTGAACTTCCTTGCTCATGCCCGCGGCGTCGATCTTTTTCTTCAGCTCATCGATTTCGCTCTTTTCGCCGCGCCCCAATTCCTTCTGAATGGCTTTCAGCTTTTCGTTGAGGTAATACTCTTTCTGCGCCCGCTCCATCTGCCGCTTGACGCGGGTATTGATGTTGCGGTCCACATTCAGCTTCTCTAGCTCAATCTCCAGAATGTCCCCGATGCGGTTCAGCCGCTCCAGCGGGTCGGTGGTCTCGAGCAAATCCTGCTTTTCATCCACCGGCAATTGCAAATTTGCCGCAATGGTGTCGGACAATCGAGCCGGATCATCGACGCGCGCCGCCGCAATCATCGTGTCGTAATTCAAACTCTGCGAAAGCTTGATGAATTGCTCGTACAGCGTGGTGATCTTCGCCACGGTCTGCTCGACCTGCGCCGAGGGCTCGACTTTTGCGCCCAGCAGCCGCACGGTGGCCCGGAAAAATCCTTCTTCGGTCGCCACGGAAACCGCGCGCGCCCGCTCCACGCCTTCCACCAAAACTTTGATGTTGCCGTCCGGCAGCTTCACGCTCTGCACGATATTCGCCAGCGTGCCCACAGCATAAATCTCTTCCGGCTTCGGATCGTCGATCGAAGCATCGTGCTGCGTTGAAAGGAAAATCTTCTTGTCGCCCGCGAGCGCCTCTTCGAGTGCGCGCACGCTGGCTTCGCGTCCCACGATGAATGGCGTCATCTGCTGCGGGAAAATCACCATGTCCCGCACCGGCATCATCGGCACGCGCTTCATTTCCTGTTTTTCACGAGTAAACATTAGGGCCCCTGAATTTCTCAAATGCGCCCGCTGAAAATTATCCAGCCTTCTCGAGCAGGCTCCAGTTGATCTCTCTGGTCCGCACCATCTCCGCGGTCACGATAAAATCCCGCACCTTGCGCTGCATCGGCAGGTGATACATCAATTCCAGCATGAGGTCTTCGAGAATCATGCGCAAGCCTCGCGCGCCAACTTTGCGCGCAAGCGCCAACTCCGCCACCGTGTCTAACGCATCATCCGTAAATCGCAATTTCACATTCTCAAACTCAAACAGCCGCTGGTATTGCTTCAGCAGCGCGTTCTTGGGCTCCGTCAAAATCTTCACCAGCGCGCCCTTATCGAGATCATTCATCACGCCGGCCACTGGCAGGCGCCCCACAAACTCCGGAATCAGCCCGTAACGGATCAAATCTCCCGGCTGCACCTGCTCCAGCAATTCCGTATTGCGACGTTGCGGCGTGGTAACCGCGGTGCCATCCGTGTGGAAGCCGAGCGCCCGCCGGCCCGCGCGCTTTTCGATAATTTTCTCCAGCCCCACGAACGCGCCGCCGCAGATAAACAAAATATTCGTCGTATCCACCGGCGTGAATTCCTGGTGCGGATGCTTCCGTCCGCCCTGCGGCGGCACATTCGCCACGGTGCCTTCCAAAATCTTCAGCAGCGCTTGCTGCACCCCTTCGCCGCTCACATCGCGCGTAATTGAGGGATTTTCATCCTTCTTCGCGATCTTGTCGATCTCATCGATATAAATAATGCCGGTCTGCGCCTTCTGCACATCGCCATCCGCAGCCTGCAGCAATTTCAGAATAATATTTTCAACGTCTTCGCCAACATAGCCTGCTTCCGTCAGAGTCGTGGCATCCACAATCGCAAACGGCACATCCAGCATGCGCGACAAGGTCTGTGCTAAAAGCGTTTTGCCCGTGCCCGTCGGCCCAATCAGTAAAATGTTGGATTTGCTCAGCTCCACTTCGCCCGGCTGCTTATTCAAAAAGATCCGCTTGTAGTGGTTATACACCGCCACCGCCAGTTTCTTCTTGGTGCGGTCCTGCCCGATCACATAGCCATCGAGAAACGACTTAATCTCCGGTGGCCGCGGCAATCTTCGCGCCGGAGCCGCCGCCTGCTCGCGCTTCTCATCTTCCAGAATCGTCTGGCACACCCCCACGCACTCGTTGCAGATGTATGCGCGCGGATAGTCCGATGGCGAACTGATCAGCTTCTCAACCTGCTCCTGCGTCTTGTGGCAGAACGAGCAACGCAAAGGTTCGTCTGGAAAGGGCTTTTTCACAGGATTACAGACTCCGTCTCCGCTGGATTTGGGGCGAAGGTCACTGAGTACATTCTAGGCCGATTAGCTCCCGAACGAAACACAAACTCGTGGCGCTGCTACCTGTATCGCAACGTGGCGAAACGAGGGAGGCTCTTTCCCTCCCTCTGCGCCTTCGCACCCATCAGCGGTGCTTGTAGATAATCTCGTCAATCATCCCGTATTCCTTGGCCTGTTCGGGATTCATGATGTAATCGCGTTCGACATCCTTTTCGATGCGCTCCGCGGCCTGCCCGGTATGCTTCGCCAGCAAATTATTAATCGTGGTGCGCATGCGCAGAATCTCTTTCGCATGCAAATCGATATCCGTAGCCTGCCCGCCCAGTCCGGACATCCACGGCTGGTGAATTAAAATCCGCGCGTTCGGCAGCGCAAAGCGCTTCTTCGGCGCGCCGCCCGCCAGCAGCACCGCGGCAATCGAGGCCGCTTGTCCCACGCAAGTCGTCACCACGTCCGGCTTCACAAATTGCATGGTGTCATAAATCGCGAACCCCGCGGTAATCGATCCCCCCGGCGAATTAATGTACAGCTGAATATCGCGTTCCGGATCTTCCGCCTGCAAAAAAAGCATCTGCGCCGTCGCCAGGTTCGCCACATGGTCGTCAATCGGCGTGCCAATAAAAATAATGTGCTCTTTGAGCAGCCGCGAATAAATATCGTAGGCGCGTTCCCCGCGGCTGGTCTGCTCGACCACCATCGGCACCAGCGTCGTCGCATAGGGCGTGGCCGCGCCGGGCGTGTCCTCGGCCTTTGTAAAATCTGTGGCGTGATACGTCGGTTCGTCGAGATTTTTCATTTGTTTTTTTTGGGGTTAGGCTTGTGTGTCCGCGCCGGCCGCTTGCGCATTCGCTGCCGGAACTGCTGCTTCCACGATCTTGATTTGCGAGTTCTGCGCCAGCCAGTCCAGCGTTTTGTCGCTGCGTAGCTTGGATTTAATCCTATCGAGCGTGCCATCCTTTGTCAAACTTGCGCGAATTGCTTCGGCCGATTCGCCGCTATGGCTCGCCATGTGTTCCAGTTCCGCTTGCACTTCTTCGTCCGTCACTTCAATGTTTTCCGCCGTGGCGATGCGGTCCACGATCAATTCCGCCTTCACGTCGTCCTTCGCGCGGTCCTCTTGACGCTTCCGCAGCGACACCCAGTCGACGTTCACCGCCCGCGGATCGACTCCCTGCTGCGCCAACGTCCGCACCATGCGCTGCAGGCGCACATCCATCTGATGATCGACCAGCGCCTGAGGAACCGGAAATTCGTGCAACTTTACCAATTCCGCCAGCACCTTCTCGCGCTTCATATCCTTCACTTGATGCTCGAGCTGGTGCTGCTGATTCTCGCGAATTTTCGTCTTCAACTCTTCGAGCGTCGTCGCGTCGCTCACATCTTTCGCAAATTCATCATTCAATTCCGGCAGCGTCTTGGCTTTCACGCCCAGCACATCTACTTCATAGTGATACGTTTTTCCCGCCAGTTTCGGATCCGGATAATCCGCCGGATATTCCGCATCGAAAGTCTTGTGATCGCCGGTATTCGCGCCGCGCAAATTCTCGTTGAACGGCGCCATGGTCTCTTCCGCCCCGATGTGGCACAGCACACTCTCGGCTTGCAGCGGCTCGCTGCCATCGCTCGGCGTCCCGGACAATTTCAGCTGCGCATAATCGCCATCCGCCAGCGCCCGACCTTCGACCGGAGTATACGTCGAGGCCCGCTCACGCGCTTCTTCGAGCGCTTTGTTCACGTCCGTCTCCGTCGCTTCCATCGGCGGCATTTCCAGCGTCAAATCCTTGTAATTCCCCAAGTCAAATTGCGGCAGCACTTCAAACACCGCCGTAAATTTCAGCGGCTGCCCCTCGTTGAAATCCAGTTTTTCCACCGAGGGCTGCGACACCGGCTGCAGCTTCCGCTCGTTTACTGCCTTTTCGAGCTTCTCCGGCACCAGCGATTGCAACACTTCGCCTTTAATGTCATCGGCAAAGCGTTTGCGAATCAGCGTCAACGGCGCTTTACCCTTACGAAATCCCGGCACGTTCGCCAGCCGCGCAAATTCTTTCGCCACCTTCTCCATGGCCTTCGTCACTTCTTCGGCCGGAATCTCCAATTCCAATTCTCGTCGGCACGTTGCCTCGGCTGCTTCCGCCATGTGGAAAGTTCCTCTGCTTTCTTGTCAGGAAATAGAATTTTACGCTTTGCGGCATCTCACGCGCGGCCGCCACTTGCTGCTCTGCCAGTTTTGCGTTTTCAGGTGAGGCCAGTCAGGAGAGAATTCACCCTGCATCGCTGAACAACAAGTATAGGCGACGCTTTGTACACCGTCAATCCGCGCTCGCGTGGGGATACTCTCGAATTTTCAAAACAAAATACCTCTTGCGCGATGACCTATGGGCAGCCTGCGGAATTCGGCGGGAGGGAATACGAGAAGGTGAATCTAAACGTCGCATCCGGCTTGCTAAGTGACGGAGGGAAAGCCGGGAAGGGTGCCGCCTCGCGAAGCGCAGAAAGCGATTTCTCAAGTAACGTTTCGTTCGCAAACTCCTGCACCACGGTGGTGTCGTCCTCGAGCAGTGTCCCGTCGTTTTGCACCTTGAATCGCAAAGTTACCAATCCCTTCTGCCCCTCGCGTACCTCGCGCGGCATATGTTTGCGCCAGCTTTTACCCACCGCCTCGCGGACATTTCTCACGTAATGTTCCGTCGCAGGATCTGTTCCCGGAGGGAAATCCAATCCCTCGTTCAGCGCCGGATAACAAAAGGGATGTTTCAATTCCAGGATCAGCATGTCCAAATCCTGCTCGTCCAGATTCACAATCGAGCGAAGCCGGCCGCTTTCATGCCACGCCGCCGATCCCGCCTCCGCAACTATCTCTTGCGTCGGCCCATCCGCATCGGAAATTTCCACGCGCATGGCTTGCAAAGGAATCTCAAGCCGCATGCGAAATTGCCCATCCATTGTCCCTTGGCGCGGAGCGAGCAGTAGCCGCACCAGCCGTACATGCTCGTTTTCCAAAATCACGCGAAAGTGCTGCGCGTCCAGCGCTACGGCGTCGCGCTCCGAACCCGGAGCATACTGTTGCCCGCTCGCGTACGAATCCTTGAGCTCCACATCCACAAACTCTCCTGGAAAATCTCCGGTATTCCGCACCGTGTAAGCCGCTCCGCCGCGGTCCCACACCGCTCCGCCCGCGCGGAAATTTTCCTCGGTACGATCTTCCGAAATCCGCCTGAACTGTCCCCGTATACCCATCAGCAGACTTTCGTGTGCCGCGTTCGGCAAACGAATTTCCCCATGCGCCGCCACCGCATACCGTACCAACTGCACATGCTTATTGTCGGGTTCGACGGAATCGCTGGTTCCTTCGACCTTCGGCCCATCCGGCTCTAGCGCTCGCGCACACGCGCCAAGCGCTCCCACGGCAACCGCTGCCAACATGGGAAACAAGAAAAGGAGTCGTCTCACGGGTGCAGCATTAAACCACGAAACTAATGCGAGCCCGCAGGAATTCCGCAACGCAGGAAAATGAAGCGCCCGACCATTTCCCGCTTAACTTCCGGGCTACCCGATGCTCTGACGCACTCCTTCCTTCCCCTCCCAACTCCTTTATCTGCATATTCTTACGACAACCGCCGGGGTACGGTTTCCAGGAGGATTCCGATTATTTGACACTGCGTCGTCCCGTTACTAAACTCCCCCCAACTCTCCCGGAAAATCGAGGTTGCCAAATGTCGAACGAGCCTCCGGAGTCCACCCCCGCATCGGCCCAGCCCGCTGAGGGTGCACCCATGCCTCCGGCAGTCGCGGTGATCGCCATTCACGGGGTCGGCCGCCATGCTCCCGGCGCCTCCGCTGAGGCCCTCGCCACCCTGCTGGGCAGCATCGGCCGCGGAGATGCTGCCCAGCGCGACCCGTCCGCTCCACCGCAGCCTCCGGCCGAGTACGCCAGCTTCGACATCCGCGCGGTCGAAGTTCCGGTCGCTGCTGTCGCCACCGCCAAGCTCGCCGGGATGTCCGCGGAGGTTGAGAACGGCCGACGGCTGAGCATTGCCAACGTCCGCCGTCAGCCGACGCTTTTCTCGAAAATCTGGGGCGTCTTCGACGAGCGCCGCGGCTTTCTCGCCGACATGCGCCTTGACTCCGCCGCCCCGCCTCCTCCGTCCGCCAAGGGTGCCGCGCCCCAACCGCCTGCAGACGGAAACAATTTTGATTACTTTTACATGCTTTCCCAGCTTGCCGATTATCACGGCGAGCCGGGCCGCAACTTCTCCACCGTTCGCTACGAATCGCGCCGCCCCGACGACGCGGCGCCTTCGCCCCGTATTCACATTTACGATGCGCACTATTCCGATCTGAGCAAACCGGAAAGTTCCTTTGTCAGTTTTTTCTTCGCCTTCTATCAACTGCTTTTTCATCTCGCCGCCATGGGTCTTAAAAACGTTTACTGGTCGGAGGCGGAAAATTCTGTGCGGGGATTTCGCGGTTGGCCGTGGCGCATTTTTTCCTCTCTGCATGCGACGGCCGTGCGCATGCTCATCATGTTTATTCCGCTGCTGCATCTCACCATGCTCGCCATCGGCATCGCCGCGTTCGCTGACAAGCTCAGACCCCACTCCGCCCTTGCTGCCGGCCTGACTCTCGCGGGAATCCTCGGCGTCGCGGGTATGTTGCTGTTGTGCAGATATCGTCGATCGCCGCGCCGCCCGCTTTTTTGGGCTGCCGTTCCTTTCTTGGGCGCGCTGTTGGGCATGGCCGTTTTTTATCTGATTGCGCTAGCCGGCCACGCCAGAATCGAACCCGTTCCAACCGGGAAATTTCTCGCGGTGTTAACCTGGCTGTTCATCGCGGGCATCGCCGTTTTTCTGATCGCCAGAAAATTTTCGGAAATGCGGCCTGGGGCGCTGCTCGTCGGCGGTTCGCTCTATTTGCTAAACGCCGGTTTTTATCTTTTTTGGTTCCTGCCGGAGTCCGCTCCTGCCGCGGGAAGTCAAGCGGCCACCGCGGCATTCCTCACCGTCCAGCTGGTCTTTGGAGAACTAGCGCTCTGCTGGATCATCTGTTTGTTGGCCGAGTTTTTTTCCTGGCCGGTCGGCGAAGTCTGCCTGGCCATCACAAAAAATTCGGAACGAAGATTTCGCGCCCGCGCTGCGCATCGCACCGGACGGTTTGCATTTTCGATTTCCGCGTCGCTTTTCCTCATTGCTACGCTGGCTACCTGGAGCGGTATCGCCAGTTACGCCAGCAAGAAATTGTGGGTCTTCGATGGGGTTCCCAAACCGCTGGTCAGCTCGCTTTCCCTGGCAAAGGGTCCCATGCATTTCATCGTTCCGGATATTCCTGGACTCGAAGCCCGCGTGCAATATCTGGCTGCGAATAATCCGCCAAAAAGCGTACCGCATCGCTGGGACGACTACCTCGACGGGCTGCTGCTCACCAGCGTCACCCCCGGCTTGCCGTTGACGCTGCTGCTTATCGTCCTGGCGTTTCTTCTTTTACTTTGGGCTTTCCTGCCGTCGGTAATCTCGGAAATCGCTGCGCCGCGCACGCCACCGTCGGAAAAAACCGCAACCAGCGCCGCCGGCGAATGGCTCTCGCGTGGGCTGGACAATACCGCCGTTCTGATTCGCATTTTATGGATTGCCATCGTCCCCGTCCCATTATTTTTCGGCGTCCTGCATTTTCTTTCGTTCAACAACCGCATGCCCAGGGGCTTCGCCTGGCTCATCGATCATTTCAGCAAATGGACGCTGCCGATGATTCAAGGCACCGGCGCAGCGATCGCCGTTTCGGCCATCACCATCGTCACGCTCATTTTCAAATACGGTGGCGCCATTCTCGATACCCTTCTCGACGTCGACAATTACTTGCGCACCGTTCCCGTCAACATGACGCCCCGCGCGCGCATCGCCGAGCGCATCACCTCGCTCTTTCGCTACGTTGCTGCCTACCGCGATCCGCAAGGCCGTCCTTACGACCGCTTGATCATCGTGGCGCACAGCCTGGGCACTCTAGTCACCGCCGATCTGTTGCGCTTTCTAAGAATTTCCAGCCAATCCCATCCCGACCCCACGCTTCAGCCGGACGGCCTGCACCTAGCTCCCGGTTTGCCCGTTGTCCCGATCTATTTGCTCACCATGGGCAGCCCGCTCCGCCCGTTGCTCAATCGCTTTTTTCCGCACCTCTATGAATGGGTGACACCCATTCCCGACAATTCGTCGCGCTCCAGTGAATTGCGCGGCGCACTAAAAAATCCGCCCGCGGCCATTCCCGCGGATGCGCTGCCGCTACCCGGGGAACTCTGCGTTAAAGGCTGGTGCAATGCCTATCGCAGCGGCGACTATGTTGGCAGATATCTGTGGAGCGAAGGGTGGCTAACGCGTAGCGAAGACGCGAAGGGCGCAGGCGAAATCACCCGCATCAATGATCCCGCGCCATCGAGCCGGGCGGAAATGTGCATCGGCATCGGCGCGCACACCCACTACTGGGATCGCACCGCTCCAGACGTTGCGCATACGCTGAACGCACTGATCAACAACCCGTCCGAAATTTTTCCCTAATCCGCGGCCGCGCTGCGTTCCAATTCTCGCGTCAAATCCGCATGCAACAGGCGGTGAAACAAATGCTCTCCCGCTTCCCGGCGCACCGACAACCTCCCTGCCACATACGCGCGCGAACCCAACCCGCGTTGCACCGCGTCGCAAATCGCTTCGTCTTCATCCTGAACTTTTTCGCTTACTGCAATGCTTTCGCGATTCTTCGCCTCCGCCGCTGCGCTCACATCTGCAAAATAATAGTCGAACACCACCACGCACTTATCCACTCCCAGCGGCAATACCCAATTCGTGTCCATCACTCCCTCGTACGCATTCACCATAAAATTCGGATAAATCCACAGATAAAACGCGCGGCCCTGGCGCGTCGCCGCCACACCCGCTTCGGAACCTCCGTCCGAAGAAAGCGGACTTGACTGCAAACAAGCCGTCGCAAAGTTTTCGATCGTATATTTCGTGTACTCGATCACGCTGCTCAAGCCCTTGTGCGCGTGGGGCACGTGATAGCCGCCGTCCAGATAATTATCCACGTACACTTTCCAGTTGCAGTTCAAGGTGTAAACGCGCCGGTCAAAATAATGCAGCTTCTCCGTCATGCGCAGCGGCCTCACGATTTCCGGCACCACGCCCAAAAATTCCCGCAGCGGCGCAGCATGTCCATCCAGGTTCACAAAAACAAAATTCTCCCAGCTTTCGACGCGCACTGGCACCAAGCCATTTTTCCCGCGGTCAAAATCGCAAACCCCTTCAAATTCCACCATGCCCTTCAGCGCGCCGTCATTTCCGTACGTCCACCCGTGATAAGGGCACCGAAACTGTTTCGCGCAACCCGCAACCTCGGTCACCACGGCGGCCGCATGATGCCGGCACACGTTATAAAACGCACGCAACTCCCCATCCTCACCGCGTGCCACCACGATTGGTTCGCCGGCAATCTCCGCCGTGAAAAATTGCCCGCGCTCGCGCGCCTGAGCGACGCGCCCCACCGCCTGCCACGTAGTGGCAAACACCGCCGCGCGCTCCGCATCATAAAATCCCGCGTCGAAATACCAGGGCGAAGGTATGGTCCAAGCGCGCTCCAGCGGGTCGCCGGGATGATAAAGATTCAGCAAAGACCGCACCGTTCTCTGCATCAATACTCCTGCGCAAATCTGCTCGCGCTTTTTGCATTCTAGCACGCACAAATCGGGGCCAAGGCGCCTGCGGTTTTTGTGCTTTATTTTCATATTGTTAACGCGAATCGTGTATTCGTTATTGAAATGATAACTGAAACGATTATGAGATGGAGTGATGGAGTCTTAAGGCCCCCCGGAGGGGGAACCCAGCGGTCAATCGGAGTAGCTCGCGCCCATCCTGGCGATCGCGCAGCATCATCAATCCGGCGCCAGCCGGCAGCGTAGTTCTGAGTGCTGAATGCGTCAAGGGAAGCTAATTCAGGATCGTTTGCATGAGAATCGCGGATGAAATGCGGTAAAACGCTCTATTTTACGGCCTTCCGTGAACGTAGAGTGCGGGAGAAGGGATTTGAACCCCTATGGCCTTGCGGCCGCCAGCTCCTAAGGCTGGTGCGTCTGCCAGTTCCGCCACTCCCGCGTGCCGTGCCACGCTCCCTTCACTATACCGAAATCGTGAAGGGCCGCGCTATCTCTTGCTTTAGCACTGGCGTTATAACGAATCGCGCTGGATTCCCGCAACCTCCAGGCGCATAATATCGGTTCCAGCGGAGTACTCTCGACTCCTCCCAAGTCGAAGCTCCACTGCCGGCGACAGGAGTATCGGGCACTGCTGCCGAGGGCAGCGCATGATCGTTCAAGACCAAGGTAGCAATCTCATTCTCATTCGCCAGACGGACCACGCCATGCTGGCGGGTTTTTTTGCGCGCGAATGGGGCAACGAACTTTTCACGCGTCCCGAACCTTTCGATTCGTTCCGCATGGCCGCGGCCGAACACGATAATGGCTGGAACGATTGGGAATTGTTGCCCCGCATCGATCCCGCAACATTCTCTCCGTACACGTTCATGTCCATTCCGACACCGGAACACATTGAGCTCTACAAACGCGGCATCGATCGCATCGTGCACGAGGATCAATACGCCGCGTTACTCGCCGCCATGCATACCGCGGGACTGTACGATCGCGCGCGCGCCACCATGCCGGGATTTTCCGCAAAATATGTAAAGTCCAACGAAAGTCAGTTCGTCTCCGAATTCGTCCAGCGCCTCCGTTTGCAACAACTCCGGCTGAAAGTAGATCTGCGCGGCAATCCTGCGACGAAGGATTTTACAGACGACAAAACGCTGCAAATGAATTTGCAGCGCCTCGAAGCACTTGACCGTCTTTCGCTCTATTTCTGTCTGGCATCGCCGTCGGAATACACCATCGACGCCGTGCCCATGGACTATGAGGGCAGCGAAGCGGATTGGGAGTTACGTCCGCAGGGCGGACAATCCGTGGTAGTGACGCCGTATCCATTCCGCCGCGATCCTTTGGAGATCAGCATTTTGGCGCGGCGCATTCCCAAACGCCGTTATTCCGACGATTTGGACTTGCAAAAAACGCTAGCCGCCGCGTCGTATTTTGCGGTCCAGTTCACGTTGAGCGCCGGCAGCGCCGATACGCAAGCCAAAGCCGCAGGAGTAGCAGCCGCCTTCTGAGGCGGGAATTGCGGCGTTGCGAAAAATTTCCTCCCGATGTCGTGGCGCAGCCCCGAGAAGCGCCAATCGGTCCTCGAAAAAATCAGGGAAAAATATCCCGCGGCAAACGACGCCAACGGGCACAACACAAGAAAATAACTGGCCGTTTTTACGAGACCTGCGTCCGCCCTGCAACCGCCGAAATGAATTCTGCGACCATTTCCGCTTGACATTCCCGCGCGCTCCCCGCATCGTAAAAAGCTTCGCCAGCGCGGTTTTTGCTGGCTTACCCGGATAGAAAGGTTCTTCCGCGCCCACATGACCCGTGTACGGCTCTGTTTTCATGACCGTTGTTTCGATGGCACCGCTTCGGCCGCACTTTTCTTCCGCTTTTATCGCGAACACTTTGACAAGGCTGCCGAATTCGGATTCACGGGAATGACGCACCGCGCGGCGCAACCCTGGGAAGACGGGCTGTTCGATGGCAACGAAAACGCCATTGTTGATTTCAAGTATTCCAACTCGCCGCAGGTAACCTGGTGGTTCGATCACCATCAAAGCGCATTTCTGACGCCCGCGGACGCGGAACAATTTCGCAAACATCCCGGCCCGCACATGTATTACGACCCGACTTTCAAATCCTGCACAAAATTCATTGCCACCATCGCCAATGAAAAATTTGGCTTCGATATTTCGCCGCTGGCTGAATTGATCTACTGGGGGGACATTATTGATGGGGCGCAGTATGCTTCGCCGGAAGCAGCCGTAGAGATGGTCGAGCCGGCCACGCAGCTCGCACTGGTGATCGAAGCAGCGCCGGAAGATGGCTTACCCGCGCGGATTATTCCGGAGCTGGCATACCGCTCGCTGGCAGAAATGGTCGAGCTACCGCTGGTGGCCAAGCATTTGGGCCCGCTGCTGAAACGGCACCGCGAATCTATCGAAATTTTGCGGAAACGTTGCGAAGCACGAGATGGTGTGGTGTTCTTCGATGTCGCGGACCTGGACCTGGAAGGTTACAACAAATTTATTCCCTATCTGTTGCATCCAGAGTGCGTGTATTCGGTGAGCGTAAGCGCGTCAAGAGTGCGCACAAAAGTTTCGCTGGGCACAAATCCGTGGAATTTGGCGAATGCGGACGCTAACCTAGCGACGCTGGCGGAGCGATACGGTGGCGGGGGCCACCAACGCGTCTCCGCCATCTCTTTCGCCCCGGGCGATCTGGCGCGTGCCCGCGAAGTGGCGGCCACGCTCACGGCACATCTGCGCGCGAGCCCTCTGGCCAAGAAGTGACGCTAGGCGAATGGCGAATTCTTCGCGGCGCTGCGGCCGGTGCGCGGCATTCATCGACAAAAATCCTTACGCCATGTAAAATTCTTGAGTCGATGGACCGGTAGCTCAATGGTAGAGCAGCTGACTCTTAATCAGCGGGTTGGAGGTTCGAGTCCTCCCCGGTTCACCACTCATCCCTAAAGACTTACTCCGTTTCTTCCGATCACACCTTTCCGTCCACTGTGGGGACTTTTGTGTGGACTGCCTAGCCCGTCATCGTCCCATGTGCGGTGGTAGGCCTTTTACTGCTCCTACGAGCGGCGAAGCGAGAGAGCCGAGAACGACATGCGGATCGCCCCTAGCAACGAGTTAGCCCTGGAGTTTCCCTCTCAAGAATTGCGTGCACGAATCCTCAGTATGCTTCGGCGAGTTTCAAGTTACTTCGGCAAATTTGCAGCCGGGCTGGTGATTTGAGCAGCGCCATCCGGTTTCCTGGCGGTGGAGCGAATCACTTCTCCAATCGTGCGCGTGGATTCGCGCACCACTAGCTCGGGCTCCACGGTGATTTGTTTGCGAAAGCGTTCGGTGCCGTTGAGTTGATTGAGCACGCATTGCGCGGCGATGCGCCCGATGTTGGACATGGGCTGACGAATTGTCGTAAGCCTCGGGTTGCTGAAGGCCGCCAGTTTGATATCGTCAAATCCGATTACGGAAATATCTTCCGGAACGCGCAATCCAAAATCTTGCAACGCGCGCATCGCGCCGATAGCTGCCACATCGTTAAACGATACCAGCGCGGTGAAGCGCCGCCGGCTGGAAAGCAACCGTTGCATCACTGGGTAGCCCAGTTCTGGCGAGGAAGTGTCTTGATTCAGTTGCACGATAAGTTCTGGTTTTATGGGAATGCCAATTTCCTTTGCGACGTGCTCGAGGCTTCGCCAACGCTCGTCCGAATCGGAGCTGAAAGGCTGGCCACGCATGAACGCGATGTGGCGGTGCCCCAGGGAATGCAGATGTGTCAGCGTAAGTTCGGCCGCGAAGCGATGATCGAGCACGACATTGGTCACGCCATTGATGGGGCGGTGGCCGGCGACGGCGACCACTGGCACGGAATAAGAATGTTCGAGCGCCGTATCGATGGCGATCAGTGCTTCGGCACCGCGGCCGAGAAGCATTCGAGCGTATTCTTCGACAAGATTTTTTCGGTGCCGGTGATGCGCGCTGAAATAAAAATATCCGGCTTCCATCAAGTGATCGCCGATGCCGCTCATCACCTGCGTGTGATAGCCGTCGCCGAGTTCCGGCACAAGAATTCCAATGGTCATGGTGCGGCGATTGCGCAGGGAACGGGCCACAAAACTGGGCTGATAATTGAATTTCTTGGCGGCGGCCTTGATGCGGTCGCGGGTAGCCTGTGGGATGGAGCGGCCGGGAACTTCGTTGAGCACCACGGAGATTGTCGCGGGATTTAGTTCGAGAAATTCGGCTAACTGTTTCAGGCCGCTAGGTTCCTTCTTCGAGGCTGGCTTTTTCTTCATTTTTTCTTTTGCTTAGCGCCTCGCGCCGTGACGAGCCAGTTCGTTTTCGCGGGCTGAGCGGACCCCGGCATGGCGAGAGCGGCTGCAAACCGTTGAACTGCGAATTTTCAGAGAAGTATCCTAGCCTAAAGCATGCTGCTTTGGTATGCCGTGAAAGTTGCCAGAACTACCACGTAAGCGTGGTGACCGATCCCGAGTCCAGCGTAACCTCTAAGGCTTGCTGGCCAACGCGACAGCGCACGGCCTGCTGGTCAGCGCGGTTGGTTAGTACCAAGGCAAAACTGCCATCGGGATTTTGAAACGCGACATGATCGATATTGTTTAGTTCGCCGTGCGAAGCAATCACCCGGGCTCCGCGCCGCACGACTTTTGAATAGTGGGACATCGCCCAATATTGTCCGCTGCGCGTAAAAGCATGCGTCTTGGAATCAACAGTTACTAACCCGCCGCACGGAAATGGTCCGATATTCGGGTTTCCTTTTTCGTCCAGAATGAGGTTCCAACCTACAAGACACTGGGACCAATTTCGCAGTATGGCCGTGAACGATTGCGACCATTTCGTCCAATCCGTCAAATAATCCGCACTGGTTATATCGGGTCCGCCTTCCGTCCAATAGCATTTTTTCGTGGGGAAGGCTTCGTGTACGCGAGTCATGGCGTCAGGCGAGCCCATGTAGCCATGCCAGGCGGTCGCGTCGACATATTTGTTTAGATCGGGATCTTTCAGCTCGTCGATGGCGCGGCCTTCCAAATTGAAATTGTGATCGATGATCCAGATCTTCGTATCGAGAGCGGCGCGTTCAAAAGCGGGACCCAAGTGCTTCTTGATGAATTCGATTTCGTATTCCTGACCCCACAACGCCGCGGGCATTCGTCCATCTTGGTCGGTGTCCACTTCGTTTTGAATGGTCACCGCGTTGATTTTGACGCCTTCCGCGGAATACGCCTGGAGGAAGCGCACAAAATAATCGGCGTAAGAAGCGAAATATTTTTTGCGGATGGAGCCGCCAAGCAGGGAGCCGCCGAACTTCATCCAGCCTGGGGGGCTCCAAGGCGTCGAAAAATAAAAGAGTTCGGGATTCAGCTGGCGGGCGGCGCGCAAGGTGGGGAGAATGTAGCTCTTGTCGTGTTCAATGGTGAATTTCTTCAGCTCTGGATCTGGTTCGGTGCTGTCGTCAAAACTGTAAGGCATCGTCGAATAATCGCTGGCGCCTATGCAGGTGCGGCCGACCGAGAGCCGCAGGCCGCCCGGGCCAAATAGATCGGAGAACAGGGCCAGTTTCTCCTCGTTGGTTAACTGCGAATACACAAAGCACGAGGCATCGGTGAGCGCGGCGCCAAATCCGAGGATTTCCTGGGATTGCTGAGAAGCGTCAATCTGCACGGTGTTCGGGGAATTTTCGCGGGAAGTACGCCATTCCGGTATCGCAATTTCCTCGTACTTGCGGTCCTTCGATGTGGACCAGGCGCGTAATTTTTTTGCGGGCGCGGCAGCCCACAGCAAAGAGCCTTTGGTCATCGCTAGTGAAGCGGCTGCGGCCATCCTCAGAAATTCCCTGCGCGAACTTCCGGTCATCGCACTTTCTCCTCGTCGTGAACTCAGCACCCTTCGTTTGCCGGGGGACGCAGCAATCATTTAGACAAACGATTGCCGTAAGATTAATCATCATTGCGTGGCTTTGGCAATGGCAAAAGGGTGGTTTCGCGACAAAAAACCCATTTTTGGCGGTCTTTCACCATAGACAAACGATTACCTAAATAGGAAGCATCACATTTTATGCTTGACACGGACCGGGGAGAGAGTTTGTAATGCACGCAGTTGTAGTGGGAATCCATTAGGGAGCGAAGACAACCGTTTGTCTCATTGACGCCGAAATCGCCAATTTTTCGGGGGCGATTCGTGGATTGAGCGGCAAGACGGCTGGTTGAGAGCAGTATCTCCGTGGATCTCCGTTTCTTGGGGTGTGCTGTCTATTTTGTGGTGGGGAGGAATGCAGTCATGAGAATCGCATTCAGATTCGCGCTCGTACTTTTTGTAGTACTGTGCATTGCCAGGGGTGGTTCTGCGCAGAGCACTAACTCCGGCGATATTCGCGGCACGGTGATGGATTCGTCCGGCGCGGCGGTCGTGGGCGCTACCGTTACGCTCACCAATATAGACACCGGGGAGTCTAAAGACTTCGTCACCAACGCCAGCGGTATCTACGACACGGTGTCGACGCGGCCCGGGAACTACAATCTTACATTCAAAAAGGACGGATTCAAGGAAGTCACGCACGGTCCCATTGTGCTGCAGGTTTCCGTGATCACTGAAGACGCCACTCTAGAAGTGGGGCAAGTGAGCGAAGTAATCCATATCGAGGGCAGCGGTGCGCCGCTGCTCGAGACGGAAACCGCCGAGCAGGGAACTATCTTTGAAGCCAAGACCATTAACGAACTGCCACAGATTGGCGCTGGCATCACTGGTAACGACTGGGCCAACTTTAATATCTTGCTGCCGGGAGCTGCAGGTTCGCCCACGGCCCCTTCCTCAGAAGGCAGCGGCGCGTATAACGCCGGTGACGCGGTTTCTATCAATGGCAACCTCCCGAACTATGCAAACTATCTGCAAGATGGTGGTGTAGTGCAGCTGCCGGTGAGCAACAACGTAGACAATACCTTGTTCTCGGCCTTGCAAGAGGTGCAGGTAACGACTTCGTCGTTCTCGGCGCAGTACGGAATTGGCGGAGCGGTCTTCAACCAGATCACCAAGAGCGGAAGCAATTCGTTCCATGGCTCGGCTTATGAATACTTTCAAAACTCGGTACTGGACGCGAAGCCGTTTTTCTGGCTTCCAAATAGCACCGGCGGCTATTCTCCGCAGTCGGTGGGCTATCTCCGGTACGACGAGTACGGCGGGACGGTCGGCGGTCCAATTCTAAAGAACAAGCTGTTTTTCTTCTTTGCGGTAGACAAGCTTTATAACAACGGGGCCTCAAGCGCCACACTCGGCACGGTTCCTACGCTAGCAGAAAGAGGTATGGGAACGGCTCATCCGGGTGCTTACGACTTTACCGGCCTTCCGACCCTGTATGACCCGAAGAGTTGCAGTACGCCGGGTTGCACGCGAACTTCGTTCGCGGCGGAAAACACCGGGTCGCTTGCTGGGGTGAATGCCATTCCCGCCGGCGCCATAGACCCCGTGGCGGCCAAGATTCTGGCCCTATATCCTGCACCCAATGTGGGAGCAGCGGGAGCGACTTCGAACAATTTCAGCACGATCTTACCCACTCCGAACCCCAATCTGCGGTTTTTCGGACGCATTGATTACACGCTTTCGCCGTCCAATACGATGAATTTCTCCATCAGCCAAAAGAACAACCCCGGGTCCAATAAATACGGGCCGCTTCCTTGCCCGATCAACTGCTTTTCCGGGGATATCGATGGTTACAACGTTCAATTCACAGACACCTGGACGATCAGCCCGACGATGTTCAACGAATTCCGCATGGCATATACCAAACAGGGCAACTGGTTCAATCCCGACTCGATCGGGTTCAACGCCCAGACCAGTCTCGGTTTGCAATACGCCGAGGCGAATATTCTCCCTACCATTAACATCGGTGGCGGCGTCTGCTGCGCGCAGATCGCTCCGGGCACCAACGCGGTCTATATAGAAAATCTCTACGACCCATCCGATGTCATTACCCTGATCAAAGGGCGGCACATTCTTCACTTCGGTGTCGAGGTGCTGATGGGCCAAGGCAACACCACGCCATGGGGAAACCTACAAGCTGGAAACTTCACCTTTAGCGGGAACTACACCGCGCAAAATGGTGCAAATGCCGGGACCACGGGTGCTGGATTTGCCGATTTCCTGCTCGGCGATGTCCAGCAATGGAGCGCCACCAATCAAGCGGTCTCCTACGCGCGGCTAAAGAGTCCGCAGCTGTTTGTTCAAGACGACTTTAAGGTCAAACCAAATCTCACGATTAATTTAGGACTGCGTTACACGGCCACAACCGGTTTTACCGAAATCCATAACTCCATCGGGGGCTTCGATCCGAATATCCCGCTGGTCTACCCGTGCCCCTCCGCCCAGTTTACGAACTGCTCGTTCGAGGGCCAAGAGGGCTCCATGTGGTTCGAGGGCCAGGACAACCGGAATTCTTCGCAAAAGCCTATTTACGATATTTTCTTGCCGCGCGTTGGGTTCGCATGGACCTTCATGCCCAACACCGTGGTGCGCGGCGGATTCGGGATGTATTCCTATAACTTCAGCCAGGACGATTACGGTGCCGGAATAGGAGCGGGCTCGCTCGGCACGAACACCGGTAACGCTTCAGACCCCAACCAAGGGACTGGGCCCAACCCGCTCATCTCCTTGAGTTCGTCGGCCTCCCAAGCGGCTTCCGTGCTCAATTACGTAGTTGGCTCGCCAAGTTCGCGAATTCCATATACTTATCTTAATCTTACGTCTCCCTCGAATCAGACCTACGTTCCGTATAACGTTCCGGTGGGTCGCATCAACGAATGGACGTTAAGTCTGGAGCATCAATTCGCTGGAAACTACATGGCTTCCGTCGCCTATGTGGGGAGTCACGCCTCGAACCTTCAATTCGGGACAGACATCAACCAACTAACCACTCCAGCTGGTATCGCCGCAAGCTCGACACTTGGGCACGTGGATCAGGCACTTCGACCGTTCCCGGCCTGGGGAAGCCTCACTGGCTATAACTACAATGGTATTTCAAACTATAACGCTCTTCAGGCGCAAGTCACAAAACGTTACTCGAGCGGGCTGCTTTTCAGCGCGAACTTCGTCTGGTCACACTTTTTGGATGACCAGGATTCGGGCGGATGGGGCAGCCGCGGGGGCACGCAGTATTGGCAAATTGGGAACGACCCGATGGCCAATTACGGTAATTCCAATTTCGACATTCCGATTGCATTTAAGGGATATGTCTCCTACGAACTGCCCTTTGGCCATGGCAAGCGGTACCTCAGCAGCGGCCGAGTGTTAGAGGAAATCGTGGGTGGATGGCGCATTGCGGGAACGTTCATCGCGCAGAGCGGAAATCCGTTCACGGTAGTGATGGCTAACAACGAAAACCAGACTTTCACTGGTTGCGGCAGCGGCGTCGGGGGCACTGCTTCCGGCGGCGACGTCAGCAATGGCTGCAATTGGTTCCCCAACATCGTCGGCCCGGTTGCCGGACCGAAAACGACCGCCGAGTGGTTTAACACCTCAGCGGTTGCCGTGCCCGGGAGTGCGGGCGTATTTGCGTTCGGCAACGAGGGCCGGAATATCTTCCGGGGACCACGGCTGTCCGATGTGAACCTGTCTCTGGCGAAGAGCCTCATGCTGACGGAGCGAATGCATTTGGCTCTCCGCGCGGACTTTGTCAACGCTTTGAACCATCCGAGCCTCGGCCTTCCAGGCCAAATATGGAACGGCCCGGGCGTACCGCAAGGTAATTTCGGACAAATTAACGGTGCGACGCAAAATGGTGGCGTCGCCGTAGCTCCCCGCAGCGGCCAATTGAGCGCTGTGTTCACCTTTTAACCCCGGGCCAGCACGTCGAGGAAGGGACGGCGGTTCGCCGCCGTCCCTTTTTTTGTCGGCTAGCACAATTCCGGAATGCTGCGTGAGCGCCGTATACTGGCGACATGAATATGAAGATCGTGGTGGTTTCGCTGCTTGTTGCTCTCGCTGCTCTCGGGGCGCCGTGCTCGTCCCAGACGGCGCCGGACACACAAGCAGAAATCGCATCTCACAGCCGCAAAGCGCAGGAGTATCTGAGAGAAAACAAACCCGAACTGTCCGTCGCGGAATTTAGAGCGCTCGTAGCGCTCGAACCGAACAACGTGGACGCTCGCGGCAATCTCGGAGTATTGCTGTTTTTTCAGGGCGCCTACGTAGACGCGATTCCACATCTGCGCGCCGCACTGAAGCTGCAGCCAACGCTATGGAAGATCGAAGCGCTCCTCGGTATGGCTGAAAAACGCACCGGTGACTCCGGCGCTGCGCTCGGCGATCTGGAAAAGGCCTTTCCGAAGCTAAAGGAAATAAAAATTCGCATCGATACGGGTACGGAGCTGATCGAGATTTACTCCAAGACGGGTGATTTGGAAAAGGCGGCAGCCACCGTCGGCGTCCTGCGCCAACTGGCGCCCACAAACGTCGAGATCATCTACACGGCGTATCGCGTCTATTCGGATCTGGCCGATGAGGCCAAAATCACATTGTCCGTGGTCGGACCAAAGTCTGCACAAGTCCACCAGATGATGGCGCACGAACTGGCACGAGAGGGCAAAACCGATGAGGCCATCGCGAATTATCGCGCGGCCATCGATATCGCTCCGCAAAATTCCGGCCTGCATTTTGAACTCGCTGAGTTGTTGAACAATTCTTCCATTAAGAATGGTCCGCAAGAAGCGCAAAGCGAATACCAAGCCGCGCTGGCCGGCAATCCGCTTGACGAGAAGTCGGAAAGCAGATTGGGCGAGATCGCCGCGCTACAGGGCGACCAAAAACAGGCCTATGACCATTACACGCGCGCGTTGCAGATGCAGCCGGACGACGCGGAAGCCAACATCGGCATGGCCAAGGTGCTGATGTCCACGAATCAGCCGGACAAGGCCGAGGCGCTTCTTAAACGTGCCATTCAACTCGATCCCACCAGTGCATTGGCGCATTTCCGGCTGAGCACCATCTACCGGCAGACCGGGCGTCCCGAGGACGCGCAGCGGGAACTGGGCGAATATCAGAAATACAAAAACATGAAAGAAAAATTAAGAGAGATGTACAGAGACATGCGTCTCCAACCCGACAAGCAGGAGCAAGAAGACGCCAATTCTCACAACTGAAGGCGGAAACATGAAATTGCGAGATAGCGAAATGTTCAAGATTCTTCCACCACTCGCGTTGCTCGCGGCCTCGGCACTTCCCATCTTCGCCTCATCCTATTATCCGAGCCGCCTCGACGATCCCCTGGCCGTTTACCTGACGCCTGAAAACTTCTCCGTGCATGGCGATGGCATCGCGGATGATTCGGAAGCGCTGCAACAAGCGGTGGACAAGGTCCAGGAATCCACCAACCAGGGCATTTTATTCGTTCCTTCCGGCCGCTATCGCCTTACCAGGACAATTTACATCTGGCCCGGAATTCGCGTGATCGGTTTCGGCCCCACGCGGCCGGTATTGGTGCTGGGCGCAAACACGGCCGGCTTTCAGCAAGCTCCCGCCTATATGGTTTTTTTCGCGGGCGCCCGCCCAGGGCACGGCCGCGCGCCACGCAACGCGAAAGATTCCTCCACTCCGCCAGATGCCAATCCCGGTACCTTTTATTCGGCTCTCAGTAACGTCGATATTGAAATCAACGAAGGAAATCCTGGCGCCGTAGGAGTTCGCGCCCGCTATGCCCAGCATTGTTTTCTGGCGCACATGGATTTTCGCATCGGTTCCGGTCTCGCGGGAATTCATGACGGCGGCAACGTGGCGCAAGATGTCCATTTTTATGGTGGCCAGTATGGCATTTGGACGCGCAAGCCTTCCCCGGGATGGCAGTTCACGATCATCGACGCCACCTTTGATGGCCAGCGCGAAGCCGCTGTCCGCGAGCACGAAGCCGGTCTTACTCTCATTCGTCCGCAATTCAAAAACGTTCCGACGGCGATCTCCATTGACGCCAAGTACTCCGAAGAGCTGTGGGTGAAAGACGCTCGCATGGAAAGTATTTCCGGCCCCGCCGTAATCATCAGCAACGAGAACAACCCACGCACCCAAATCAACATGGAAAATGTGATTTGCCGTGGCGTTCCCGTTTTTGTTTTCTACCGCGAGAGCGGAAAGAAAATCGCTGGTGGGCAAGGGATCTACGGCGTGAAGACTTTTTCTCACGGATTACATTTTGCCGATATCGGAGCGGTTCCCGCGATCCAGGATGTTTTTGAACTCTCTCCGTTGCTGACATTTCCGGCCCCGGTCCCCTCGGATATTCGCGATTTGCCGCCAATGGACACTTGGTTGAATTTGCGCGCGTGGGGTGCTCGAGGCGACGGCGTCGCGGACGATTCGGAAGTCCTCAGAAAGGCGATCGCCGAGCATCGCACGATTTATCTTCCCTCCGGCCAGTATCGCGTCAACGACACCATTACCCTGCGCCCCGACACCGTCATCATCGGCCTTCATCCGAGTACTACGCGAATCCTGATCGCCGACGCTACCCCCGCCTTTCAGGGCGTTGGCAACCCAAAACCGCTCCTCGAATCCCCCAAAGGTGGGACCAACATCGTCACTGGCGTTGGTCTCTACACCAACGGCATTAACCCTCGCGCGGTCGCCGCGAAATGGATGGCGGGCGCGGAATCGATGATGAACGACGTGCGCTTCCTCGGCGGACACGGCACCGTCGAGCCCGGCGCCACCCCCGAAGAGGCCGAGAAAATCTGGCATCAGATTTACAACAACACCCACACCGCCGACTCCAATGCCAACCGTCGCTGGGACGCGCAGTATCCCAGCCTGTGGATTACCGAGGGTGGCGGCGGAACGTTCGTCGATATCTGGACCCCCAGCACCTTCGCGCAGGCTGGTTTGTATATTTCCAACACCTCGACAGCGGGACGGATCTATCAGCTTTCGAGCGAACATCACGTTCGCAACGAGGTCATGCTGCGCAATGTCTCAAATTGGCAAATCTATGCCTTACAGACCGAAGAGGAGCGCGGCGAAGGCGGTTTCGCACTGCCCCTCGATATTCAGGATTCCAGCAACGTCACCATCGCGAATTTTCACCTCTACCGTGTGGTCAGTAGCATTCAGCCTTTTCCTTACGCCATCAAGATCGCAAATTCAAAAAACATCCGGCTGCGCAATATCCATTGCTACAGCGACAGTAAGGCGTCCTTTGACAGCGCGGTTTTCGACCAAACGCATAACGTCGAGATTCGCCAGCGCGAATTCGCATGGCTCACGGTTTCCGGCGATGCACCGAAGGTTCCACCCACGGCGCCTGCACCGGTTCTTGCCGCGCGCGCGAAGGTAGAGAAAACTGTTGGCGGCTTCTTCAATATTTCCGGTGGCGCCGTAGACGCCTCGGGAAACCTTTATTTTGTCGACGCGAAATGGCAAACCATCTATCGTTGGTCGCCCCGTTCTCGTCAGCTCTCGATGGTTCGCAATAGCCCGCTCGAGCCGGTGCAATTGGCTTTTGATAAGGCCGGCGATCTGATGGTGATTTCGTACGCCGGCGACGGCACGGTCTACAGTTTTACGCCCGACGCATCGAACGATGACATTACCTTGCTCGAGCCCATCGCCGCGGTCCCGCAGCCCGGAATGACCGCCATCCTGCCCACGGACTACTGGCGCAACGAAAACGACTTCACGGAAGTAGCCGAGCAAAAAAGGCCGTACCAATATATTTCGCCCGATCGCAGCACGTTCATACCCGCGGGAAAAGATTTCGTCGGCGGTGAACTGTACTACGGCTCAAAAATGCATGACGTGCTGCGCGCTTTTGGCATGGCCCCCGCTCCCGTCGGTCAGCCGTTCTATGTTACGGATGAAGAAGAACAGAAGACCTACAGCGCATCCGTCGCGGAGGACGGTACGCTCACAAATCTCAAACTGTTCGTCGATCGCGGCGGCGAGAGTGTCGCGCAAGACGCCGAGGGAAATGTCTACCTTGCCGCCGGCCAGGTCTATGTCTACGATCCTTCAGGTACACTGATTGAGACCATCGATGTTCCCGAGCGGCCGTCGCAACTGCTCTTTGCGGGCGCCGATCGGAAAACCTTGTTCATTCTGGCCCGCAGCTCCCTGTACTCTGTGCAAAGCCGCTTCAAAGGGCGTTGAAAGCGCCTATTTTTAGCAACCGGGGCCACTCTAACTTATGGACACCGCTGTGCGGCCCTTGCTCTGCGCGCTCTTGTTGACTTTGCTCATTTGTCCTCCCTCCTGGTCGCAACTCCCTCCAAGTCCGCCCCGGACGAAGGATGCGCCATCCGGCAAAGTGGACCAGCAAATTTCCACTCCTTTGCCGCAGCTCGTGGATATCACCGCTTCGACAGGCATCAATTTCAACCATCTCTCGAGCCCCGAGCAAAAATACATTGTCGAGTCCATGGGCGGAGGTGTCGCCATCATCGACTACGATCGCGATGGATGGCCCGACCTCTATTTTACGAATGCGCAAAATGTGGATATGGCGCGCGCAGGCCAGAAAGCGCGCAGCGCACTTTATCACAACAATCACGACGGAACTTTCACTGACGTCACCGAGAAAGCCGGCGTCGGCTATCCGTGCTGGGCGATGGGCGTCGCCGTAGGGGATTATAACAATGACGGCTGGCCGGATTTGCTCATCACTTGCTTCGGAGGGGTAGTCCTCTATCGCAACAACGGTGATGGCACATTCACCGACGTCACCAAGCAGGCCGGTCTCGCCAATGATTCCCAGTGGGCTACCGGTGCGGCTTTTGGAGACTATGACGGCGACGGCTGGGCGGACCTGTTCGTGTCGCATTACGTTGATCTGAAACTTAGCGATCTTCCCGTCTTTGGTTCCAGTAAAACCTGCAAGTATCGCGGCATCGACGTCCAGTGCGGCCCGAAGGGGCTCAAGGGCTCTCCCGACAATCTTTTTCACAACAATGGTGACGGCACCTTTACGGATGTCTCCCGGGAGGCCGGCGTAAGTGATCCGCAGCATTATTTCGGGCTGACTGCCGTATGGTCGGACCTTAACGCCGACGGCCATCTCGACCTTTTTGTCACCAATGACGGCCAGAAGAATTATCTCTATCAAAATAATGGCCAAGGCCACTTTACCGACGTCGCTTTTTCCGCAGGCGTAGCCGTTAGCCAGGATGGCGCCGAACAAGCCAACATGGGTGTGGCCCTCGGCGACTATCTGCACACCGGACGTTCCTCCATCGCCATCAGCCATTTCAGCGATGAATATGCCTCGCTATACCGCAACGATGGCAAAATGAGTTTCAGCGACGTCTCTTACGTCTCCGGCATCGCTCCTGCGACCGCACCCTATGTCGGCTGGGGAGACGAATTCGTCGATATCGACAACTCCGGATGGCTCGATTTTTTCCTTGTGAACGGTCATGTTTATCCACAGGTGGACAGCCTTACCGCCGGCGCAAGGTATCGCGAGCCCAAGCTTCTCTATTTGAATCAGCACGACGGCACCTTCAAAAACATCAGCAATCTCGTTGGGCTTGCGATACAGATCCCGCAAGTCAGCAGGGGCGTGGCCATGGGGGATTTATTTAACGACGGGCACGTGGATCTCGTCGTCGAAAATCTTACTGGCAGCCCGATGATTCTCCAGCCGCAAGGCGGTCCGGCGAACCATTGGATCGGCTTCGAGTTGGAAGGCACCGCAAGCAATCGACTGGCCTTGAATGCCCGCGTAACAGCCACCGCCGGAGATCTCGTGCAGACCAGCGAAGTCCTAAGCGGCGGCAGCTACCTTTCTCAGAATGACCTTCGTATTCACTTCGGTCTCGGGACCCACGACACCGTTGAAAAGCTGGAAATTCTCTGGCCCACCGGAAAGACGGAAACTCTTGCCAATCTGCCCGCCAATCATTTCTATTACGTAAAAGAAGGCAGCGGCATCGTGCCAGCAGAAAGCTCCCGTCCAACCCGCGCGAAACACCCTTAATGGCCGACGATCCGGGAGTTGGGCTCTTTAATCGCCACACCAGCGCGTTCTATCGGGACTTGGCTTGAGCAAAGGGTCTGCTCGGAGGAGCCCTTTGCCCCTTCATACCAGAAATACTGTATCGTGACTGCCAAACATCAGTATTTGCACTCATTGACATTTGAAAATTGCATAGTTAAACTCCGCACAATCTAAAATTTAGTGGAATCGCCCTCGGGTCGAGGTCAGGGCTGTGGCAAGTTCGTCCCAGTCGCTTATCGTGTGTGAACTGGGTGTGTTTGGTTCAGGGGATCAAATCCTTATAGGCGTTCTTGAGGTGAAATTCATATGCGCTGGAAATCAGCAGTCGCCGCATTTTTCCTGTTCTTTGTTGCGTATTCCGCTCACGCGCAGTTTAAAGCGAGCCTTCAAGGTACCGTCCAGGACGCCCAGGGAGGCGTGGTCAGCGGAGCTGCGGTAACCGTTGCGAATCAGGCTACTGGAGCGACGCGCTCTACCGAGTCGAGCGATCAAGGATACTACCGTGTTTCTGAGCTTCCTCCCGGTTTCTATTCTGTAACCGTTCAAGCGGCGGGTTTTGAGCAATCCGTTACCAAAGATGTAGAGGTAAAAGCAGAGGAGCCACGCGGTTTGGATGTCACGCTAAAGGTTGGAGCAACCACCGATCAAGTTACGGTGAATGGCTCTTATGAGGCGCTTCATACGGAAAACGCCAACACGGGCACCACCATTTCCAGCGAGGAAATCACGCAGCTGCCCCAAAACGGACGTGACCCATACGAATTGCTGCGCTTGACGCCTGGCGTTTTTGGCGACGGTTCGCGTGGAGGTAACGGCGGGGCCAATGATCTGCCGAACTCGACGGGGCCGGGCGGGTCCAACCAGTCCATTTTCCAGACAGAGAACTCGGTGCAGGTCTCGGCGAACGGCCAGCGCCAGGATACAAACAACTACACCATTGACGGCGTCAGCGTAAACAGCTTGCAGTACGGCGGCGCGGCAGTGATCACCCCAAATCAAGAGTCTGTGCAAGAAATTACCGTGCTTTCGAACACCTTCTCTGCCGAAGACGGCCGCAATACCGGTGCGCAAGTAAAAGTCGTCACCAAAGGCGGCACCAACAATCTGCACGGCGGCGGCTTCTTCAAGTACCAGGATCCCAACTGGAACGCTTACAACAAATATGGCGGCCCCGACGAGGCCCCTCCCGCGCGAGTAAATGATAATTACAAACAGTTTGGTGGCAACGTCGGCGGTCCCATATTCAAGGATAAGTTGTTCTTCTTTTTCTCTTATGAAGGAGTACGCAGCAACAATCAAGGAGTTTCGTCGCCAACCTGGGTAGAAACTCCCGACTTCCGGAACCTGGTGATTACGGACCGGCCCGGCAGCCTTGCGGCGACCGTCTTGTCATCGCCCGGCATCACGCCGCGCATCGCGTCTGTTCTAACGCCCACTTGCGCACTGGCTGGCCTTGCTTTGGGGCCCACGAGCTGTGAACCCGCAACGGCCGCTAACGGACCGGGGCTCGACATCGGTTCTCCCACCGGTGCCAAGGGCCAGTACGTTTCCATAAATCAGCCCCAAGGCGGAGGGCTCGATGGCGTCGCGGACATTGAGTACGTCACACTGCGCCTGCCGAGTACTTTTGACGGCAATCAATACAACGGCCGATTTGACTACGTATTCGGCAAAAACACTTTATCGTACAGCGCGTATTTTACCCAATTTAACAATGTCACTGCCGATTCGCCGGGCGAGAGCCGTCCGATGGGGGATATTAACCTCCAACCCTTCAATCAGGTGCAGGCTATTTCGTTCATCCATACGTTCTCCTCGACGCTAATCAACGAAGCCCGCGCGAACTTCACGCGCTTCGCTTTTAACCAGGTAAGCTCGGACAGCAACGTCAATTTTGGGATTCCCAGAATCGGCATTGAAGGCTATGCGTTCCCGCAGATTATGTTTGGCCCGCCGCAAGGCGCCACCACGCCCGCGATTTTTGTCGAGAATACCTTTGATTTTCGCGACACCATCACGGTGAACATCCAGTCTCACACTTTACGGATGGGAATCGATGTAAGCCCGGAACAAAACAACAACGATCTAAGCGGCGCCGCCCGGCCGTTGTACGTCGACCACAATGTCTGGAATTTCGCAAATGACACACCTATTTTTGAATCTGTGGATTTCAATCCGCAAACCGGCGGACCCGCTAATGCGCAACGATATCTGCGGTCTAAAGACTGGGGATTTTTCTTTCAGGACGATTGGAAAGTTAGACCGAATTTCACACTGAATCTTGGCCTGCGCTACGATTACTTTGAACCCTTCACGGACGCCAAGAATCACCTTTCGAACATCACGATCCCGGATGGCGTGCTGGCTAACGCCAGCTTACATACGGTTTCATCGCTGATTCATCCCACGAAGCGGGATTTCGGCCCCCGTTTGGGATTCGCCTGGACGCCGTCTCACTTCAAGAACGGTGACACCGTAATCCGCGGGGGCGCGGGCGTTCTTTATAACAAGCCTGATGACGTGCTCTTCGGCAACGCGGCATTCAATCCGCCGAATTACGGGCGCGCTAATATTTGTTGCGGAACCGCCGCCACGGACTTCGGCACTCCCTTTGCGAATGGACAGATTTTGTACGAGTTAGGTTCCACGACCGCCTACAACAGTTATCCAGCCAATCCCGCGCTCGCTTATGGCATCGATCCTGTCACCGGCGGCATTTGCGGAAACAAAGCATGCCTTCCCGCAAACGATATTCCAGTTGAAATCTATGGCGGCTCGCCTAATTATCGCGATGCTTACGTATACGTGTATTCCCTAGAAATCGAGAAACGACTCCCTTGGGGGCTTATTGCCACTGTCGGTTATCAAGGGAGCGATTCTCACAAACTGACGCGCCTCGTGAATCAGAATTTTCTGCAGGCGCCCAGTCCTTCGTTCTTTGCCGTCTATATTCCCACCAGCGACGTAGACGCCAATTACAACGCGCTGAACACACGTTTGCGCAGGCAGTTCTCCAACGGCTTCACCTTTGACCTGCAATATCGCTACGCAAAGAGCATCGACCAGCTTTCAAACGAAGGTCCCGGCGCGGTCACGAATCAGACAAATCCGGCGCACGATAACACTGAATTTGGACCATCCGACTTCGACGTAAAGCACAATGTCAGCCTGTTCGCACTTTATGACTTGCCGATCTTCAAGGATCATTCGACGTTTGCAGGGAAGGTTCTCGGCGGTTGGCAAATCAACGGCATCATGAGCTGGCACACCGGCTTCCCGTGGACTCCGGTGACCGGACAGATCAGTTCCGTGGCTATCACCGATGCGGCCAACATCAATCCGACGCGGCCCTCTGGAGTTCTCATGCCGTACGGGTTTAACACTTCCAACAGTTCTCTGATCAACGGAACCTCTAATTTCCCAGGTCTCATTCACCAAGGCGATCAGGTGCCAAATCCAGCGATGCCTGGTACCACCATCTCGGCGCAGTGTGGCAACACCGATCCAACCACCCGCCCGGGGTATCCATTTTTCGATATTTGCGCGCAGGGCCCACCCGCTGTAGGCCGCAATTCCCTTCGGGGTCCAAGTTACTTCGACGTCGACACCAGCATCGTGAAGCGGTTCGGACTGCCGAATACGCACCTCTGGGGAGAGGGTGCCGCGCTTGAACTGCGCGGAAACTTCTTCAACGTGTTCAACAAACTTAATTTACAGCCCTTCAGTTTTGGCACTAATAACACCAAGGTTGAAAGCCCGTTGTTTGGCATTTCACCTGGTGGTTTGGCGGGCCGAGTAATCGAATTCCAGGCCCGTCTGACTTTCTAAACCATAACCCACGGCGCGCTTCGTTGCTCGAAGCGCGCTATTTTTTTTGCCATGCGTTCCTAGTGTCACCGCTAAGGCCCTCGCTACAAGATCTCCAAACGCCGCCATCCCGTATTTACCCGATAGTCAAGCCGCGTCACTTCGTGGACACTCTGGCATCCCCGCTGGAGGCTCAGCCATGAACGACGCGCAATATTTCGAACCCGGTGCACCGAGTCTGGAATTATCTACGCCTTTCGCTGTGGGCTCCGAACAGCCGGAGGCCGATCCTCGTCTTCCGCGCCCAGAGATGCCGCCGCTCGGTCCCGAGGAGCCACGCTTCCCTCCCGCCGATCCCGATCCCAACCCTCCACCATTTCCGCAGCAAGGCCCCGAGAAAAATCCCGGCTGGACCGCGATGCAGTGGATCGTGAATCCAGGCCGCACCATCCTCGGTTTGAGTTTCTGATTGCCGCGTACCGAGCCGTCGATCAGCCCGCGGGTCCTGCGTGGATCGCGCCAGCGCAGAACGTTCTGAAGCTCGCGAACATCGATTGGGCGCGCTTCACGCTCAACTGGGATGCAGATGTAGTGCGCATCACCAGCTTGCTGGACCGTATTTTCTCAATTGCCGAGCTGCGGCCGTCACCACCCTCTGCGCTGCCTCTGCCGTAGCCTCATACTCCTAAGAAAATCCTTACGTATTTCTCACACCCCGTCCTTTAAACTGTCGTTCGATTTTTGTGCTTTAACCAAGCCGCGCTCGAACCTGGCTTGGTTTGCCTTGCGGATCGTCGCGCTGACGACGTCACGGCGGTGCGAGAGAAAGAATTGGTTCATGCTTGATTTCACATTTGTGCTTGTCACCGTGGCCTTCTTCGCGCTGGCCATTTTCTACGTACGCGGTTGCGCGCTGCTGAAGTGACGAAGCTTACGCAAAGCGAGGAGTTTTTGTGCTTGAGAACATGCTGCTAATCGGGGTCTGCCTCTTGTTGTTCGGTTATTTGATGGTGGCGCTTCTGAAAGCGGAAAAATTCTAATCATGACTGCGAATGGCTGGTTTCAAATAGGCTTGTTTCTAGCGGTGATTCTCGTAATCACCAAGCCCATGGGTATCTTCATGACTTGCGTCTTTAATCGAGAGAAGACGTTTCTCGATTTCGCGCTGCGTCCCGTGGAACGCCTGATTTACAAACTATGTGGTGTTAACGAAGAACGCGAGATGGCTTGGACCGAATACGGCGCGTCCATGCTGCTCTTCAGCGGCGCTTCCATGGTTCTGCTTTATTTGCTCGAACGCTTGCAGCTGTGGCTGCCATTCAATCCGCAGCATCTTGCCAACGTGCCCAAGGCTCTGGCGTTTAATACCGCTGCTTCCTTCACCACCAACACCAACTGGCAGGCCTATACGCCGGAAACGACCATGAGCTATTTCACGCAGATGGCCGGTCTGGCCTATCACAATTTTGCCTCCGCGGCGGTGGGAATTGCCTTGGCCATCGCGGTCATTCGCGGTGTGGCGCGCCGCGAATCGCATACCCTTGGCAATTTCTGGGTGGATGTGACGCGCTGTTTTCTTTGGGTATTGCTGCCGGTTTGCCTGGTGGTTTCCATGATTTTCATTTCGCAAGGAGTGGTGCAAACGCTGCGGCCGTACGCCACCGTGCAGGTCGTCGATCCGCAGCAGGTCCAGACGCAAACCGCAGACGGTAAAGCCTCTACGCAAACGGTTACGCAACAAACGATTGCACTCGGACCAGCCGCTTCGCAGGAAGCCATCAAAATGTATGGCACAAACGGCGGCGGCTTTTTCAATGCCAACAGCTCCCATCCTTTTGAAAATCCCACGCCATTCTCGAATTTTCTGCAAATGGTCCTGATTTTTGCCATTCCCGCTGGTCTCACGTTTGTGCTCGGCAGAATGACCGGTTCGCCGCGCCACGGATGGGCGGTGTGGGCGGCCATGGCTGTGCTCTTTTTTGCCGGCGTCTTCACGGCGTACTGGGCGGAGGCGCGCGGCAATCCCCAGCTTGGCGCTGCCGACCAGGTCGCCAGCGCCACGCATTCTGGCGGCAACATGGAAGGCAAGGAAGTGCGCTTCGGCATTGCGAATTCGGCGTTGTTTGCCACGGTTACCACGGATGCGAGTTGCGGCGCGGTAAACGGCATGCATGATTCCTTCACGCCGCTGGGGGGAATGGTTCCCTTGTTGAACATCATGCTCGGCGAAGTCATTTTTGGCGGTGTCGGCGCCGGACTCTACGGCATGTTCGTGTTTGTGATCCTGGCGGTCTTTATCGCCGGATTGATGGTCGGACGCACTCCGGAATACCTTGGAAAAAAGATTGAAGCCTACGACGTGAAAATGGCCATGCTCTCGGTGTTAGTCTCATCGCTCAGCATCCTCATTTTTGCGGCCATCGCTGCAGTCTCGAAATTCGGGATTGCCGGCATCAGCAATCCGGGCCCCCATGGCCTTTCGCAGATCCTCTATGCCTACACTTCGTCGGTGGGCAACAACGGCTCCGCATTCGCTGGAATTAATGCCAACACCCTCTGGTACAACACCAGCACCGCAGCGGCGATGTTGCTCGGCAGATTCTTCGTGGTGATTCCGATTCTGGCCATTGCGGGAAACCTCGCGAAAAAGCGCCTTACTCCCGCGTCGCTCGGGACTTTTCCCGTCACCGGGCCACTGTTCACCGTTCTGCTGGTCTCCACCATCCTGATCGTTGGCGCGCTTACTTTTTTCCCGGCCCTTAGCCTGGGACCGATTCTGGAACACTTGCTGATGGCTGCCGGAAAGGCTTTTTGAGGAATTTCATGGAACAGACCGCACAAGTAAAAGCCCAGCCCTTTCTCGACAAGAAAATTCTCCTGCGGGCGATTGTCGATTCATTTCGCAAGCTGCACCCCCGCACCATGGTCAAAAATCCCGTGATGTTTGTGGTGGAGGTTGGCGCGCTCATTACCAGCCTTGAATTGGTTCGCGACTTAATGAATCACAGAGGAGATTTTCGCTTTGGGTTGCAGGTAAGTTTGTGGCTGTGGTTCACGGTGGTGTTTGCAAATTTTGCCGAAGCCATGGCCGAGGGCCGCGGCAAAGCGCAAGCCGACACGTTGCGCAAGGCCCGTGCGGAAACGCGCGCGCGGCTGCTCAAATCCGACGGCGCCACGGAAACAGTCTCCAGCGCCAAGCTCCGCTCTGGCGATATCGTGCTGGTGTCGGCCGGCGAGTTTATTCCGGGCGACGGGGAAGTCATCGAAGGCGTGGCCTCGGTGGACGAATCCGCGATAACCGGCGAATCCGCACCGGTAATTCGCGAATCCGGCGGCGACCGCTCCGCGGTAACTGGCGGAACGCGTGTGCTTTCCGACGAAATCAAGGTGCGCATCACCTCCAATCCCGGCGAAACATTTCTGGACCGCATGATCCGTTTGGTGGAAGGCGCCTCGCGGCAAAAAACACCGAATGAGATTGCGCTAAATATTTTGCTGGCGGGATTGACGATTATTTTCCTGCTCGCGGTCGTGACTTTGCAACCTTTCGCGATCTATTCTGGCGCGCCGCAAACGGTCTTCGTGCTGATTTCACTGCTGGTATGCCTGATTCCCACGACCATTGGCGGCCTGCTTTCCGCCATCGGAATTGCCGGCATGGATCGCCTGATTCAACGTAACGTCATTGCTATGTCGGGGCGGGCTGTCGAGGCTTCCGGCGACGTGGACGTCCTGCTGCTCGACAAAACCGGGACGATCACCTTGGGCAACCGCGAGGCCACCGCTCTGCATTCCTGTTCCGGAATCAACGAACTCGAACTCGCGCGCGCCGCGCAACTGGCGTCTCTGGCGGACGAAACGCCAGAAGGCCGCTCCATTGTAGTGTTGGTGAAAGAGAAACATGGTTTGCGGGGGCGCGAACTGGCTCCGCACAACCCCGTGTTTATTCCGTTTTCCGCGCAAACCCGCATGTCTGGCGTGAATCTCGACGGCGAAGAGATTCGCAAGGGCGCGCCGCAGGCCATTGCCGCGTACATCGCGGAGCATGGCTACGAAATTCCCGAGGAAACAAAAAATTGTGTTAAGGAAATCGCCAATGGCGGAGGCACGCCGCTGCTGGTGGCGCAAAATCACCGCGTACTTGGGGCCATCGCCTTAACGGACATCGTAAAAGGCGGTATGCGCGAACGGTTCGACCATCTGCGCGCGATGGGCATTCGCACCATGATGATCACTGGTGACAATCCGCTGACCGCGGCGGCCATCGCGCGGCAAGCGGGCGTGGACGATTTTCTTGCCGAAGCCAAACCCGAAGACAAAATGGCGCTCATCAAGAACGAGCAAGCCAAGGGGAAACTCGTAGCCATGACCGGCGACGGCACCAACGATGCGCCCGCGCTGGCGCAAGCGGATGTTGGCGTCGCCATGAACACCGGAACGCAAGCCGCGAAAGAAGCCGGCAACATGGTGGACCTCGATTCCAATCCAACGAAGCTGATTGAGATCGTGGAAATTGGAAAACAGTTGCTGATCACGCGCGGCGCGCTCACCACTTTTTCCGTAGCCAACGACGTGGCGAAATATTTCGCGATTATTCCCGCCATGTTTGCGGCGGCATTTCCGCAGCTTGGCGTCTTGAACGTAATGCATTTGCGGACGCCAGAGTCCGCGATTTTGTCGGCGGTAATTTTCAACGCGCTGATCATCATCGCTTTGATTCCGCTGGCCCTGCGCGGAGTGCGTTACCGTCCGTCGGGGGCTGCCGCGTTGTTGCGCAGAAATTTGCTGGTCTACGGCTTGGGCGGTGTGATCGCGCCGTTTTTTGGAATCAAACTGATCGACATGGTGATCACGTATTTGGGATTGGCTTGAGAAAATGATGAAAGAAAAACCGCCGTCCGCCTGGGGCAAACCATGAAAGAGAATTTGCGCATTGCGATCTTGTTTACGCTGGTGACCACGGTGATTTTTGGCGTGCTCTATCCGCTGGCGGTTACGGGGCTGGGACAAGTCTTTTTCCCGGCCAAAGCCAACGGGCAGATGATCGTCAAAGATGGCGCGGCGATTGGTTCGCACATCATCGGACAGGCTTTTTCTTCGCCGGGTTATTTTCAGTCGCGGCCATCGCAGGCGGGAACCGGGTACGATGCCGCAGCCTCGAGCGGGTCGAATTTGGGCCCCACGAACAAAACGTTGATCGATCGCGTGAACGGCGACGTCGAGAAACGAAGGCTGGAGAACCCTGGAGCGGCGGTGCCGATCGATTTGGTGACCACGTCCGCTTCGGGACTCGACCCGGATATCTCGCCCGCTGCTGCCGCATTCCAGATTCCACGCGTTGCCAAGGAACGCGGGATGAGTGCTGCGGAAGTGCAGGCATTGGTGCAGAAACATACGCTGGCGCGGCAGTTTGGAGTCTTGGGCGAGCCGCGGGTGAATGTGTTAGAACTCAATTTGGATCTTGATTCCGTGCGTCCGAAACGCTAAGTCTTCGTGTCAGTGGCACGGAGTTTATTCCGTGCTCTTCCCCAATTATTCCGTGCTTCCTTTCATGACAGAAAATCTGTAGATGGTTTCGCTGTGCAGCACTTGGCCGGGCCGCAGAATCGTGCTCGGAAAGTTTTTCTGGTTTACGGAGTCCGGAAAGTGCTGGGTTTCGAGGCACGCGGCGCCGAATTTTCGATAGGCCACACCGCGTTTGCCGATGATGGAACCGTCGAGGCCGATGGCGTTGTAAAACTGCACGCCGGGCTCGGTGGTCAGAACTTCCATTTCGCGGCCGGAGGATGGGTCGTCGACTTTGGCAGCTTCGCGCAGTGCGCCGGCGCTCCCGTTAATCACATAGTTTATGTCATAGCCGCCCACGTCTTTGATTTGGTCCATGCGTGAGCCGATGGTGGCGGGATGTGTGAAATCGTATGGCGTGTTCTTTACGGGGGCGAGTTCGCCGGTCGGGATCAGCGTGGAACCGACGGGGGTGTAGCGGTCAGCGTTGATATACATGACGTAGTTGAGAACGTTGCCGCCTCCGGAAAGATTGAAGTAGCTGTGATTGGTAAGATTGACGGGAGTGGGTTTGGTGGTTTTGGCAGTGTAAGAGATTTTCAGCGAATCGTCGTCCGTGAGCGTGTAGGTGACGGTCACTGTCAGCGCGCCGGGGAAATTTTCCTCGCCGTCGGGGCTAGTGTAGGTGAGGCGAACGGCAGCGCCCTGCAGTTGCTTGAGCGGTTCCGCCTTCCACACCCTGCGATCGAAGCTTACGTTGCCGCCGTGCAGCGTGTTAGGTCCGTTGTTGGTAGCGAGAGAATATTCTTTGCCGTCGAGCGTGAATTTTCCTTTGGCAATGCGGTTGGCGAAACGCCCGATGATGCCGCCGAAATGGGGATGATCGCCAAGGTAACCCTGTAAGGAATCGAATCCCAGCACGACGTCGCCTTGTTTGCCGGTCCTGTCGGGCACCCAAAGTTCAGCGAGGGTAGCGCCGTAACTGAGAATCTTCGCGGAAGCGCCGCGGGCATTGTGAAGGGTGTACGCCTCGATTTCCGTGCCGTCCGGGAGTTTGCCAAAAACAGTTGTTTTGACGCCGGATTTTTCTGCTGATGCGGCGGAAGTTTTCGCTTTAGCGGCGGACTGCGGAGCGGGGCTAGCGGCAGGTGCGGTTTGCGGCGCCGCGCAAAGCATTGCCGGAATCGAAGCAAGCCAAAGGGCGAGCGCAATGGCGGCGCGGTACAAAGCTTGCGATGGCAATTTCATGATTTCTCCTCAATGCAGAACTCGTGATTTGACGAATGGCAATCGTTGTGCGCACTTTGCCGTTCGCCTGCCAGCGGGTGCGAGCGGCCACTCATGTTAACGCCGCATTGAGAAAAGTTGGCGCGAATATTTTGTCGAGGGACGCCGGTGGCATCCCAGGATTGAAACTAATTTGCGCCGTTGCTTAACTGGCGGCATCCAACGGAAGCAATTCGCGATATAGTGGCGCGCGATGGTTGCAGTCTTAGCGTGGAGAGCCTTTTATGAATCCTTCGGCGGCGCGGAACGCGAAGAGCGGGATCGTGGATGTGGCGAGCAAACACACGGTCGACGAGACCGTCGAGAAACTCAAGGGAATTTTGCAGGCGAAGGGCGTGACGCTGTTTGCGCTGGTGGACCACAGCGGAGAAGCGGAAAAAGTCGGATTGAAAATGCGGGCGACGAAACTCCTGATCTTTGGGACTCCCAAGGCGGGAACGCCATTGATGGTGGCGGCGCCGAGTGTGGCGATCGATTTGCCCTTGAAGATTCTGGTTTGGGAAGACGCGCAAGGGGCGATCTGGGTTTCTTACAATAGTCCGGCGTATTTGCAAGAGCGCCATGGATTGCCGCAGGATCTGCTGCAGAACATTTCGGTGGTGGAAGCGCTGGCGGCGAAAGCAGCAGAGTGACCAAGCTCCACCAGAGGATCAAGTAGGGCGACAGCGTCCGCAACTTCGAGGGCAATCCGCTGCGGCACTAGGCGTTGGCGCCGTGGCATTTTTTATATTTTTTGCCGGAGCCGCAGGGACAGAGGTCGTTGCGGCCGACTTTGGCGCCGGCCTTTACTGGTTTTGGCGGTTCGGCTTGGCCTTGGCCGGTTTGATATTGCAAATCCTGCTGCTGGCGCTGCTGGCGGCGTTCCATCTCTTTGGCGAAAGCCGGCAGGTGTTGCGGCGTGCTTGGGCCGGCGTCGCCGCGGGCTGCTGCCGCCGCACCGATGCGTTGCGCAGGCGCGGGCAAACCCGAAGAGGAAACATTCCGGCCAGACATTCCAGGGGCGGCAGCATTCGTCTGTTGCGGCTTCGGCGGCTCGGGTCGCGTTGGCAAATGACCGGGCGTTGGCGGCTGTTGCGTGCCGTCGGGGCCGCCAGCCGGGCGGGGCGCTTCCTCATTCCTCTGCACCTGAATGTGGAAGAGATAGCGCACGGTTTCATTGTCAATGCGCGCCATCATGTCCTCGAACATGGTGAAGGCTTCTTTCTTAAATTCGACGAGCGGATCTTTTTGTCCGTAGCCGCGGAGCCCGATGGCTTCTTTTAAGTGGTCGAGCGAGAGCAGGTGATCCTTCCATTGCTGATCAACGACGTCGAGGATGATGCGGCGTTCGAGCCAGCGCATCAATTCCGGTCCGAATTGGGTTTCTTTTTCTTCGTAGCGCTTGGTGACGGCGGCGACGGTGGCGTCGGCCAATTCGTCGTGGGAAAGCGCGCCGGGGTCGGCACCCGCGGCCTTTACGTCCACGCCAAATTGCGCGTTGCTTTCGGCCAGGAATTGCGTGGCATTCCACTGATCGGGATGCTGCTCACGCGGACAGAACGTTTCCGCAAGTTCTCGGGCGACTTCTTCGGCAACGCTCAAAACGTAGTCGCGCTGATCTTTTCCTTCCAGCGCGGAGCGGCGAATACCGTAGATGGTTTCGCGCTGCTTGTTCATTACATCGTCGTATTCGAGGAGATGTTTGCGAGCGTCGAAGTTTTGCGCTTCCACGGTCTTCTGGGAATTTTCAATACGGCGGGAGATCAAGCCGGACTCGATGGGCACGCCTTCGGTCATGCCGAGGCGGAACATCAGGGCTTTGACGCGCTCGCCGCCGAAAATGCGCATCAAGTCGTCTTCGAGCGAAAGAAAGAATCGCGAGGAGCCGGGATCGCCTTGGCGTCCGGCGCGTCCGCGCAGCTGATTATCGATGCGGCGGGCTTCGTGGCGTTCCGTGCCGAGAATGTGCAGGCCGCCGAGTTCAACAACCTCGTCATGTTCGGCTTTACACTGCGCGGCAAATTCCTCGTAGACGGGCTTCCACTGGTCGCTGGGAACCTGAAAGATTTTTCCTTCGTGCTGGAAAAGAACCATGGGCACGGCGGCAGGCGCATCGGGGGCCGCGGGGTCGCCGCCAATGACCGCGGGCGCCGCGGCATAGGGCATCGCGAGACGCTTTTTTAGAAAATAATCGCGCGTCATTTGCTCGGGATTTCCACCGAGAAGAATGTCCGTGCCCCGGCCGGCCATGTTCGTGGCGACGGTGACGGCGCCTTTGCGTCCGGCCTGCGCGACGACGCCGGATTCGCGCTCGTGCTGTTTGGCGTTGAGCACCTGGTGCGGGATACCGTGCTTTTTGAGCAATTCGGCGATCGTTTCTGATTTCTCGATGGAGATCGTGCCCACCAGAACGGGCTGGCCGCGTTCGTGATACTGGCGAATGCCGTTGGCGAGCGAATCGTCTTCCTGCAAAATTCCATTGACCACCGCTTCGAATTTTTCTTTTTCGGTGCGGTAGACGACGTCGGGATACTCCTTGCGGATGAGCGTGCGGTTGGTGGGAATCATCACCACGTCAAGATTATAAATTTTCGCAAATTCCGCGGCTTCCGTTTCCGCGGTACCGGTCATGCCGGAAAGCTTTTTGTACATGCGGAAATAATTTTGAAAGGTAATAGTCGCCAGCGTCTGATTCTCGCGCTCAATCTTCACACCTTCTTTGGCTTCGACGGCTTGGTGTAAACCGTCGGACCAGCGGCGGCCGGGCATCTGGCGGCCAGTAAATTCATCGACGATGATGACTTCGCCGTCTTTGATGACGTAGTCCACGTCTTTTTTATACAGCGCATGCGCACGCATCGCCTGATAGACGTGGTGCATGATGTCGATATTCACCGGATCGGACATGTTGCTGAGGCCGAGCAAACGTTCGCACTTGGCGAAGCCTTCTTCGGTGAGCGTGGCGGTGCGATGCTTTTCGTCGAGTGTGTAATCGATGTCCTGGATAAGCTTGGGAATGATTTTGTCGATCTTAGCGTACTTGTCGGTGGACTCTTCGGACGGGCCGGAAATAATGAGTGGCGTGCGCGCTTCGTCGATGAGGATGGAGTCGACTTCGTCGACGATGCCGAAGTGATGGCCACGCTGGACGCAAGTGGCCAGGTCGTACTTCATATTGTCGCGCAGATAATCGAAGCCAAACTCGTTGTTGGTGCCGTAAGTAATGTCGGCACCGTAAGCAGCGCGGCGCTGCTCGTCGTCGAGGTCATGGACGATTACGCCGACGGTTAGTCCGAGGGCGCGATAGAGCGGGCTCATCCATTCGGCGTCGCGGCGAGCCAAATAATCGTTCACGGTGACGATGTGCACGCCGCGGCCCGCTAGAGCATTGAGTACCGCCGGCAGCGTAGCCACGAGCGTTTTGCCTTCACCCGTTTTCATTTCTGCGATTTTGCCTTCGTGCAACACCATGCCGCCGATGAGCTGCACGTCAAAATGGCGCATGTTCAAAAACCGGCGGCCGGCTTCGCGAACTAGGGCAAACGCGGGCACGATTGCGGGGGCTAGGGCGTTTTGCAGCACTTCCCGGTAGCCGGCGTCCGCGGGGTCGGCATCTTTCAGGCGCGCTTGCACCTGAATTTTCAATTCCGCGTAACGCGCTTTCAGTGCATCGTCACTGAGCGACTGCACCTCCGGCTCGACGGCGTTGATGGCCGCGACGACCGGGAGCAGTTTTTTTACGTCGCGTTCGTGCTTGGTACCGATAAAACGCGCGACCACGCGGTCGAGAATCTGTACGACTTCCATCGAAGGGCTTTGCCGTCTCCTGACGGTTCAATGTATGCACGCGCACAGCCGCCACATCGCGACGCGCGCAACATCTTATTCTAACTGGTTGGACGCATTCGCGCCAAGGACCGGAAGTTCCAGGGGTTCCCGAGAAGGATCGAGCAGCCACGCGGAGACAAAGATTATCAGCGAGGGGCGAGGACTTCGGCAGGGGGATGCACGGCAGCAGCCGGACTTCCCGAATCGCTGACAATCGGAGTTGTCAATCGATTGTCCGCCAGCAGCCGGCGGTACTTGCTGCGCTCATCGAGCGTCATATCGACAATTTCAAAGGCCATATCCTGTGCACGGTAATCGCGCATCAGCGCCGTGACTTGCAGGTTGCGAAGGCCCAGCTGCAGCCGCAACTGCACCTGCGTTCCAGGAGCGAGGTGCCGGCTGATGGTGGCCACGCCGCCGCTCAGGCTGGCGGTTTTGATTTCCAACGCGCAATTGTCTTTCAGATTCGTGCTGATGGCGCGCACCGGCTTCTTGAGCCGCACCCGCGTATGCCGCCGCTGCCGAACAAATTTGCTGTTGGCTACCGCGGCCAAGGGCGCAAGCGCCAAATCGTCGCGCTCAATTCCGCTCTTCGGCGCAAAGTCGCGGGCCCATTGCGGATCCAACCTTTCGAGCGCCTGCAACGCGGAAATCCGCAACTCTTGCGGATTTACCCAGCCGAACACTTTTCGTGATTCCACGATGCGTTTTAGTCCAGAGATGGATTCGGGCGCGTTGATACGCCCGAGCGCCTCGATGGCCTTGGCGCGCAGATACGGACCGCCACCGGCGGGCAAGTCCCCGTCGGCGAGGGTGAGCAGCCTGGGCAGCGCTTCGCGATCCGCTGTGACGCCAATTTCGTCGATCACCAACGGAATCACCAGCGGGTCTACATGATCGATCAGGTCCAGCAGCAGCCGGCAACGCCCGACCGCGCCACACGAAGAAATCTGCCGCACGATGCGATCCTGCGCCGTGCGCGCGAAATCTTTCATCCGCGCCGGCAGGAAAACCTGCACCGCATGTGGGTCAAGCTTGGTCAACAAGCCGGCCATTTCGACAGCTTCGGCCACTGGCCCGCCGCGCAGCGTGCTGCGCAAATACTGCAAACCTTCTTCTCCCAAATCCTGCGCCAGGTTGGCGATGTGCTCGGATTCATCGCGCAATGCGCAGCGGTTGAATCGCGAAGCAAGTTGTTCGATTGCGGCTTGCGGCAGCAGTTTCAGCACGCTGGTCAATCCAGCCGCCGCCTGGCGAGCGCGTAACGCTTCGTCCACAAACTCGGGTACACGTTCTTCGATCCCCATCTTCCCGCGCAAGGAGCGGCCCACTCCGGGACGCTGCGCTTCCACGGCCACCAAAAGATCGAGCGCTTGCTCCATCGCCGGATAGCACCGGCTGGTGGCAGCTTCCTGGCTCAGGCGGATAAACGCTGCGCTCACGAGCCCTTGTAACTCGGCATCCTGTTCAAGGTTCAACCGCAAGCCGAGATGCCGGAGCGCTTCACTCAAAAGTTTTGGATCGGCTTTGGCGTAAAGGTCGGCCATTTCAGACAGCCCGACGGCCGTTTTCTTGCGCGCGTCGGTATCGTCGCTCTCGGCGCAAGCGGCGTAGTTCTGCAAAATACTGATGGCTTCCGCGACGTTCCCCTGCGCAATCAAATCTCCGACGTACGACTGCACGTTGCGCGGTGGAATACACCAAGCTTCTCCCGAAAGGAGCACTTCGCGTTTGCCGCTGTCCGGAACCGCCGCCCAGAACTGGCGGTCCAAGATTTCGCGGTGCGACTCCACCAGCATTCCGGCGTCGGTCATCTTATCTTCGTGCGCGCCGAGAATTTTTCGCAAATTCTCGATTTCCGAGTTCATGCGATCGAGCATCTGCCGCACGGCGTTGACCTTGACCTCACCCTGTTCAAATCGTTCGAGCGCAAAGCGAATGGCCAGATGCTCGGCGAGCTGCACCAGCACTGCTTCGTCCGGCTTGCCGACAGGGGCCTGCGCGGCCAACCCGGCGATCGCCTGTTTTAGGGTTTCCTGCGCGCGCCCCGGCAATTCCGCCATTTGCGCCTGGAAAGCGCCCGCTGCGGCGATTCCGCCGCCCCCGGCATTCACTTGGCCAAAACTCGTAAGCGCACCCAGGATGCTGTACAGTTCCGCTTCGCTAGGTTCCGCGGATCGCATCATCCTCATGACCTTCGGCGATGGGGCGATGTATTCTCCCGAACCAACGGCATCCGCCAAGACGGAGCCGTCATAGACCGTTTCCGTTCCTGAATAACTGGTGTTCGCGCTGTCATTGGACGTTCCACCAGCGCCGCCCGTCCCTGAGCCGGTTCCTGAACCGGTACCTGAGCCATTGCCCGCACCAGTTCCCGCGGTTGCTCCGGGATTACCCGATCCGCCGGAGGCGCCAGCCGCGTCTCCACTTCCCTTGGAGCCTTGCGCTGCAGCGATCAATTCGAGAAGTTTTTGCGGGTCATTGAGCCACTTCTTAAAATCGTCTTGCTTGTCGCCCATGGAGGCTACGGCAAGCTGCGCCGCCATGCTGGCTTCCCTGTGCCGCGCATCGGTGGCCACGAAGCAGATTTCATTGATGCGAATGCCCTTGGCAGTGGCCAGCGCGGCTTTCAACTGCAGCGCTAATTCTGAAGGTTTGGCTTTGCCGGTGGGAAAAGCTTGAGCGAAATGCACCAGTTCGTCCTGCGTGACGCAAGGAAAGAACTGCACGCTTGCCAAGCCGGCTGCAGACAGCAGGGCAGCAAACTGTTTTTCCGCCGGCGCCCCTTCTAACGGCACACCATCGAGGAGCAATTGCGATCCGGTAGCGCCGAGTAATAAGCCTGTTTCACTGCCCTGAGGTATCGCCGCGGATAATTCTTGCCAGGCGGTTTCCAACTGCTCGATGGTTCGCGCGTGATCGTAACCGTACAAGCGCGCGAACTTCAGGAGAATGTTCAGACTGCGAACAAAATTTCGACCCGCGGCGCTTCTGGGATCTGGTTTCATCGGCCCTGTACCAAAAGTCCTTCAATAGGACTCCTGACCTAGTACCTTACGGACACCGATGGTTTGCGGCAATGGTACAGAAGGCCCATGTGCTCCGCGTGTTACACCGCCGTGCGGCCAAGTACCAAACCTGTTCGGGCGACGGGGCTTGCACCAACGGTCAGGGCCAGCGGGACAGACTCGTACAGTAGCCTTTCTTTTGCCGCAGATTTAAAGGAAGAGCGACGATCGCTTCTGGGAAGGAGAACAGGTCGGACGGAAAGATCGCCGTGCCTAATTCTTCATCAGCGTGATGCGGCCCCGGCGCCGCGTGCGGTTCGTGACGGCAGCGACCACCGGCAACCCCCCGAGCTCCAGGAGCATTCTGCGTAACCGCGCCCGGTCGTCCAGATCCATCTCCACAAACTCGAAAGCCATGGCTTGCGGCCGCGCGCCGCGCACGATGGCTTGCGCCTTAATGCTCCGCACGCCTTGCGAAAACTTCAGGGTCAGCAGCGATCCCGGCGCCAGATGGCGCTCTCCGGCGCCAATGCCTCCCCCCATATTCAGCTCAGGGATGGACAACCGGAAATTTTCGCGCAGGTTGGTGGTGTTCGCGGTCAAATTGTGGGACAGCTTCAGCCGCGCATACCGCCGGTGGCGAATTACCGAGGAAGTGGTCTCCGGGTCCAGCGGTTCGAGCGCCAAATCCTTCCGTTCGATCCCGCCCGCCGCGATTTTTTCCATGGCCAGCGTCGGCTCGATGCGCGTCAGGGACTGCGCCGCAGCAATGCGTAGCTCGGCCGGGTAGGTCCAACGCCAAACTTGCCGGGCGTCCAGCATGCGCTGCAGAATTTCGCTTCCCGCACTGGCCCGCAAACGTCCGAGACTCTCAACGGCTTTCAATCGTATGTACGGCGGCGTCGCTTCTTGCTCCGCCAGTTCCACCAGCTTTGGGATCACCACGGGTTGGCCGCTCATCCCCATTTCGTCGAGGGCCAGCGGTCGGATCATCTGATCGAGCGAATCGTAGAGTGCCACCAGCAACCTGGCGCGATGCGGAGCGGGCGCCGAAGAAAGTTGCCGCACCGTGCGGTCGTGCGCGGAACGTGGCCACTGCGCCAGACGCACCGGAAGCACTTTTTCGACGCTATCGGGGTCAATCTGGCTCAACAGCCCGACGGTCTCGGCAGCCTCCGCGGCGGGCGCCGTCTGCAGAATTTCCACAAGGTTTAGCGTTGCTCCGGGGCCGAGTCCCGCGACGATTTCGCCCAGTAGTTCGCAATCTTCCCGGAATCCGCAGTGCCCGAAACGATGCATCACGTATTGAATGGTCGCCTGTGGCATTAAATTCAGAATGTCGGTCATGCCGTCCGCGATATGCCCGCTGCGCAGAGCCTCTTCAATGAACTCTGGCATTCGCTCTTCTGCGCCAATGCGCGGACGCAAGCTTTGCGTGGACCCTGGACGCTGCGCTTCGATGCTGTCGAGCGAAGCCAGCGCTTGCTGCATCGCGGGATAACAGCGCTTCGAAGCTGCTTCCTGGCTCAAGCGCACGAACGCCGCGCTCACCAGCGTTTGCACTTCCGGCTCGCGTTCGACCGCCAATTGGTTTCCGAGGCGCCGTATCGCTTCCATCAACGCGCTGCCGTCGCCGCTGCCGTACAATTCCGCCAAGTCCGAGAGCCCAATCGCCGTTGTGCGCCGCGCTTCGGCCGCGTCCAGGCCCACGCACGCGGCGTACTTGATGAGCACTTCATTTACGGTCTTCAATTCGCCGCGCCGCAGCATGTCTTCGAGAAACGCTCGTATATTGCGCGGCGGCACACACCACGCTTCATCCGATACCAGCACTTCTTTCTTATTTTCTTCGGGAACCTGCTGCCAAAATTCCTGGTCCAGCAGCTCTGTGTACGTTTCGACCTGCAGTCCCGCATTCGCCATCATCTGCTCTTGCGATCCGAGGATCTTGCGCAGCGCTTCAATTTCCGTATTCATGCGGTCCAGCATCTGCTTCACCGCATTGACGCGCAATTCGCCTCGCTCGTAACTGTCCAGCGCAAAGCGAATGGCCACGTGCTCCGCCAATTTCAGCAACATCGGCTGGTCGGGTTTGCTGTCGGGAGCCTGCGCCGCCAGGCCCGCCAGAGCCTGCTGCAAGGTGTATTGCGTCCGTACCGGCATGGCGCTCAGCCGCGATTGAAACATCTGCGGATCCATGCGCGGTTCGGAATCTTTGCGCGATTTGCCCAGTTGCGCGAACAATCCAAGCACCGAGCGGATGTCCTCTTCAGCGACCGTGTAACCGCCTTCGGATCCGCCACCTTCGCCGCCCGCTAGTCCGGGAAGTGTTGTCCCGCGGATCATCGCCGACGCGGTTAACCAACGCCCAGCGCGCTGGCCGCCATCGGCGGCGCCTCCGCCCCCAACGCCGCCGCCGGGTCCACCGCCGCTTCCTGGCCCCCCGCCACTGCCTGATCCACCGCCGGGCCCACCACCACTTCCGGTTCCGCCACCCGTACCGAACCCTAGGCCGCCCGTGCCAAGACCGCCGCTACCGCCAGCGTTTGAACCGCCGCCCGGTCGCGTATCCCACAAATTTGAAGCTGCCGCGGTCCCATCGCCCGTCGTCGCGTGCGTGCCCCCACCACTTCCGCCGGAGCCTCCACCACTGCCTGCACCGGTGCCTCCGCCTCCTGAACCGCCGAAGCCCGGACCGCTGCCGCCGCCCGAACCTAAACCAGAACCTCCGCCTCCACCGCCGCCACTGCTGCGGGTGCTTTCCGCCGCCAGAATCATTTGCAGCATCTTGTTTGGGTCTTCCAGAAAATCGCGGAATTTGTCGCCGGAAGCGCCGAGCGCCTTCGCCGTAAGTTGCGCCGCCACCTTGATTCCCGCGATGGAAGAGTCTTCCGCGACGTAGCGAATTTCGTTTACCTTGATGCTCGTATCGCCCGCCAGTGCGGACTTCAATTGGTCAGCCAAAGACGCCGGTTTGGCGTTGCCGCTCGGAAAAGCGCGCACAAACCGCGCAAATTGCGGCTGCGTTAAGGCCGGAGAAAAGTGAATACTGGCGATTCCAGAAGTGATCAACAATTGCGCGAAACTGCGCTCGCCTGCGGCGGTTCCGAGCGGCACGCCATCGAGCAGAATCTGATTCCCGGATGCGCCCAACAACAACCCGCCGCCCGCGCTCTCATCGAGCGCCCCGCGCAACTCTTTCCAGGTGGTTTCAAACTGGGCTGCCGTGCGCGCATGTCCGAACTCATACAGGCGTGCGAATTTCAGCAGGATATTCAAGCTGCGGACGAACGTCCGCGCTCCCCCACGTGTGTCGGCGCTCATAGGTTTTGGCGGTGTTTGTCGCCCTTTCCCTCAGCCCTACTACAGTAGAATCGTTTGCAGCCGCAAACAAGCGCATCCTAGTGTCTTGTCGCTGTTAAGGTAACCGATTGCCCGCTCGGCCAGGCCGCCCTCCCCAGAGAGCAACATTCGTGTCTCAAAACGGCTCGCGCGGCAGGTTTTCGTCACCGCTTGCGGTGTCGCGCATCGCTGGCTATTCCACTCACTACAACGGACTTGCATTGTCCTCTAGACACGGACCCTGCAATGGTGTCATTTTTGTAGTGCTCATGGCGGATCTGCCCAACGCCGACCGTTTCAAGTCCGAAATGCCCCGCATTCCTGGTGTAACTGACGATGCGGTGGCTCGCCGAGACGCTCGCAAACCTCCGCTTGCCCTGGTGGCTGTCTTTCTGACCATACTCCTGTTCGTCGCCGTCGTCGCCCATTTCGTCATGCGTCCTCGCCACGCGGATAACCTTACTTCCGGCATTACTCCGCAGCTCGAAGTTCCTGCGCCGGCACCCGATCCCGCGACTGCCTTGCGGCAAGTGACCAAGAGCGATCCCTTCGTCGCGACCACCGAAGAGATGAGCAAACCGTGGTCTGACAAAGACTTCGTCTTTCGCGATCGCCTTACCGGGGAAAATATTCCAGCACTCTTGATCAGGCTGCCTTCGGGTTCACCGTCGAAGTCTTCCGCTTACTGGGGCCTGGTCATGACCGCCGCTTACGGCTCCTGTAAGCTCGAATATCTTACCGACCTGAATAAATTGCGCGACGATTACGGATTTCACGGCGCCAAGCATCCCATGGTCGGCGATCCCTGCAGCCGCACGGTCTTCGATCCCGCAAAGTTAACCATGCTTCGCGGAAACGTCTGGGTGCGCGGCGCCATCGTGCAAGGCTCCGACCTTCGTCCGCCGCTGGGTATCGAAATTCAAGTGCAGGGCAAAAATATTATGGCTGTACGGCGCGAATAAGCGGCACGGAATTCATTTTGTTTGCCGTTTACGGCGAACGGTGAAACAGCGCGAGCCGCCCGGACGCTTGACTTCTTTCACGGCAACACATAAAACCGCTGCGCCACCATGAATATCGAAAAACTTCCGACCCTCGCAAAACCGTCGCGCCGGCGATTTCTGAGCCGCACCGCCGCGGCATCTGCGCTGCTGCTGGCGCCACGCTCTGCTGCTTGCGCAAGCGATGATCGCGACGCGCTACCCGCGCCTTTCGCGAATCTGAAACCCCTCGGCTCCCACGTGCAGCCCATCACCGCGGAAGAATTTCAATCTCGCCTGCAAAACGCACAGAAGTTCATGGCGCAGCCGCAACCCGCCTTCGATGCGCTCTTCCTCGCACCGGGAACCTCGCTCTATTATTTCACCGGCATCCGTTGGAGCCTCAGCGAACGCCTGCTCGGCCTGGTGATTCCGCGCACAGGCGAACCCATCCTGGTTGTGCCCGCGTTCGAGGAAGGCCGCCTCCGCGAAAAATTAAGGTTTCCCATCGATGTTCGCGTCTGGCAGGAAGACCAAAGCCCGACAAAAATTGCCGCTGCCGCGCTAGCAGATCGCGGCATGCGCACCGGACAACTCGGCATCGAAGAAACCGCCGCCTTCACCTTCTTCGACCATTTCCGCCAAGCCGCTCCCGGTTTCACGTGCGTCTCCGCTGATCCCATTACTATCGCATGCCGCGCCCGCAAATCTCCGCACGAACTAGACCTCATGCGCGCCGCGTGCGATGCCACCTTCGACGTCTTCCGCGCCGTATTCGCTTCGCTCAAAGAAGGCATGTCGCAGAGCGACATCGGGAAACTCGTGGAAGCGGGTTTTGCAAAAATGAATCTGCACGGCGATGCCCTCACGTTGGTCGGCCCATCCGCCGCGCTACCGCACGGAAGCCTGCAACCGCGCACGCTCGGGTCCGGCGACGTCATCCTCATCGACGGCGGCTGCACCGTGGAAGGCTACGAGTCGGACGTCACGCGCACCAGCGTGCTCGGCAGGCCATCGAGGAAAATCTCTGATGTGTTTGAAATCGTTCGCCACGCGCAAGACGCCGCGCTCGACGCCGCGCGCTCTGGCAGGCTCAGCGGCAGCGTTGACGATGCCGCTCGCGCCGCAATCGCCAAAGCCGGATACGGCCCCGACTACAAATTTTTCACGCATCGCCTGGGCCACGGGATCGGCCTAGACGGCCATGAGCATCCCTACCTGGTTCGTGGCAGCACCACCACGCTCGAACCCAACATGACCTTTTCGAACGAGCCCGGCATTTACATTCCCGGCGAATTCGGCCTGCGCTGCGAAGACGACATGGTCATCACCGCCGGCGGCCCCGCCAAATTATTAACAAAAGGCTTCCAAGCCTCTTTGGAGAATCCTTGCGATTTCAACTAGCTCTGCCATGGCATAAAATTCGACGTCATGCCGGGCAGCGCGAGGGATCTGCCTTTGCCTTTTCGAAGTACGACGAAGGACTACCATGCCCACCAACGAACCCGACTGGAAAGCGCACGGCCTGCGCATCGTCCGCGCGAATCAACTCGACACCAACACCCCGCAAACCCCCGGCATGACTCGCGCCGAAGCCATCTCTCACGCCCGCGTCGGCGCGCAAAAGCTCTGGGCGGGCACCGTCGTCGTCCATCCCGACGCCAAAACCGGCCCGCACCATCACGGCGAACTGGAAACCGTAATATACATCGTGCGCGGCCGTGCCCGTTTCCGCTGGGGCAATCATCTCGAATTTGTCGACGAAGCCGGCCCCGGTGATTTCGTCTACGTCCCGCCCTACGTGCCGCACCAGGAACTAAATGCCAAAAAAGACGAACCGGTAGAAGCTGTAATCGTCCGCAGCGGCCAGGAACCCGTCGTCGTGAATCTCGACATCCCCAGCCCGGAACCAAATCCCACCACGCCACAGCCTGATCCGTTCCATTCCAATCCGGGCAAAGTCTGAAAAAAAGTTCCCCGAACAGTGGAGTGCCCGAATCGACTATCGGTGCGAGATGTTGCAGGGCGCCCGGACGAAGGCATCAACTGGATGGGGACGTTCTAGGATTTTCTTCAGCGCGCAGTCGCTGTGCGTACGCTCTCACAAAATTCCACCACCCGCTGCTCCGCCCAATATCTCTCCACTCCACTGTGCCGCGAAATAAACGCGCAATGTCCCCCATGCAACGGCGCCGCAAACCGTATCCACGGATTCTGATTCACCCCCGCCGCCAAAAACGACCCATACGGCACAAACGGATCATCCTTCGCCGTAATCAGTAACATCGGCGCGCGCAACTGCTCCACCACCTTCTTCGCGCTAGCCCGCTCGTAATAATCCTCCGCATCTCGATAGCCTGCCGACGGCGCGGTGATCGCATCATCAAACTCCCGCACCGTGCGAATCTTCCCAAACCCGCGCGCCGCCGCATATTGCTTCGGATACAACGCACACTTTCGCTCATAGCGCGACAGCAGCCCCCGCACAAATCTGCGCTCGTACAAAAAATTCTCTGGCCGCTCCAGCGCATCCGCGCAAGCCGCCAAGTCCATTGACGGACACACCGCGCAAACCGCGCGTAACGCCGCGGGCACCGCCGAGCCAAACTCCCCTGCCATCTTCATCACCAGATTTCCGCCCATCGAATACCCGACAAAAAAAATCTCCGCAAATCCCTCCACGCCTGCCAACTCCTCAAAGATCGCCCGATAATCTCCGCTCATCCCGGAGTTATAAAGCGTCGGCGTCAGCGATTCCGTCCCGCCGCAATTCCGCTGGTTCATGCGCACCACGTGGTAGCCTAGCGCAAACGCCTTCTCGCCAATCCCCATCACGTAATTCGAGTCGCTCGACCCCTCGAGGCCGTGCACAATCACAATCACCGGAGCATCGCGACGCTTGCCCGCCTGCCAGTGGCAATGCCCCAGCATCTGCGAATCCGCATCCACGCGAAACAGCCGATTCTCCGCGCCTGGCAGTGCAAACCGCCGCGGCACATACGCTGCTGCGATCGTCATCGCATGCGCGCTGCGCAACAAAATGTGTGGCTCAAACGCAGGAATCCGTGTTGTCGCCCAGGAAGGAACGGCCGTCAAAGTGTCCACGCCAAACTGTAGTGTATCTATGCACGCGCACACAAGCGCCGCGCGTTTATCCCCTTAAAGTGTTCCGCGCGATGCGGGAACGTGCCGGCGCGCATTTAATTTGTCCGGCACTGCCGGCTCTCTCGATGGGTTCCTCTTCGAGTAGCGCCGCCACCGGCAGCCATCGCAATTCCATCACGGCCTCCCTAACCCAGCGCCAACCACGCAGCCAGCGTCGCAAACTTTTCATCCTGCGTCCACGGCGCACCAAACTCGCGGCCAATTTCCGTCGCTCGCCGCAACAGTGTCGCCGACTTCATCGAAAACGCTTTCGCGCACCGCTCCAGCAATTCGCGCTCTCGAATCGCCGTCAGCTGCAAACCGCATCGCCCGCACGCCCCGCCAATTCCTTCCCGAAACAGTTCCCCATCCGCCGTGTGAATCAACGCGTGCGATTGCAGTATCTTCGCAAACTCCGGCAGCGCCCTCCCCGAAGCCAGCAGCAATGCGCCCCGCTCCAGTTTCCATTCCAATTTCTTCAATTCCGTTTGCGTCGCGTGCAGCCAGCCATACGCCAAAACCTCCGCTTCGGCCCGCACGCCCGCAACAAACTCTCCAGCCTCGTGCAACTCCATCTTTTCCGCCGTGTGATAAGGCTGCCGAAACGTATAACTAAACGTCTTCACCAGCCGCACGCGCTCCCTGCGCAGCACCGCCAATTCACCCCGCTCCACCGTCACCACCACCGCTGCACACCACCCCGAGTGCACGCGAAATCCCACCGCAGCTTTCTTCACAAATCCTCCGCGCGCCCTAGGGGAACCCGCAGGCATCTACCGGCGCAGCGTCGCGGGCGACAGCGGACGAAACAGCGCGCGACACCCGTATTGCAACCAGCGCCCAACAATGCGACGATTCGCCGTGCTTCGCACTCTCGTTACGTATCATATTTAATATGAGTGTCAAGCATGCCGTTTCGTCTTTATGGGGATCCCATGCCTCCACCGCCGGTTGCGCCGCCGTTCATTCCTAGCACCAGTCTTTCGCCGGTCGATCTGGGCGGCAAGAACGTCCGCCGTCGCTTTCGACAAATAGCGATCCTCGCCCTGACGTTGCTGTTCCTCTCCGCCCCGCTTCGCGCCGACAGCATCTCCGGCACCGTCAAAGATCCCTCCGGCGCCGGCATCCCCGCTGCCAAAATCGAAATCTCCGGCCCCACGCTCCCGCATCCGCTCCTTCTTACCTCCGACGACGCCGGCAAATTCTCCGCGCCCAACCTCTCTCCGGGATCTTACTCCGTCCGCGTCTCGAAGGAAGGTTTCGACGAACTTACCACCGCCGTCGATCTGCACGGCGCCGCAGATCTTCCACTCAGCCTCACCATCACCGCGCAGCAAACCAGCGTCACCGTCTCGGGAAAAAGCGCCGCCTTCGCAAATTCTGATCCCGTCTACCGCCAATTGCGCGACGCCGGTCTCGCCGACACGTTCCGCGTCGAAAATTTCACGCTCCCTCTCGACGTCGGCACCTTCGAACTAAAATCCGGCACGCTCACGCTTCTCGCTCTCATCAACCAATCGGAAACCGGCGCCATCTTTGTCGGCCAAGGCCACTTCAGCCTCAAACCTGTGCTGGCCATCGACGCCAACGAAATCGCCCGCCGCTCCGGCGCTTCCACCGCTGAAGAAGATTTCACGGAGGTCGTTTTTCGCTTCACCCCCAGTCAGCTTTCCATCTTCGCCCCCACGCTCACCTCCCGAACTCCCACCCCCGCGGCAGCCTCCTCCGCTTTTCAACATTGGAAGGAAAAAGTTCGCCATCGCCGCGAAGTTCCCGAAGGCTTGACCGAGGAAATCCTTGAAAACGAATCCATCGACAACGTGGACGCGGATATTCTCGCCGCTCTCTATAACCCTCAGCATCCTCCCTTCGTGAACGCCTACATGCGCGGCAGTCCTCATAAGGATTTGCGTTTCTTTCTTCGCGCTCGCGTCGGTGCCCTTCCGCAACTGGATTCCCCGGAAGAAGTGGCGCTCATCAACTGCAACGGCGGCGGCATGGACGACGGTATTTGGTATTCCCAGCACTTAAAATCGGAACTTGTCGCGCGCACCGCCAACTCGCAAGAAGATCGCCGTGTCTTCGCGACGCGCCGCTACAACATCGAGACCGTCATCGCCAAAAATAGTCACCTCTTCGCCCGCGCCACGATCACCTTTGCCGCGCTTATCCCCGGCGAACGGGTCCTCAAATTCGCGCTCCTTCCTTCGCTGCGCGTGGCCCGCGTGTCCGGTGAAAACGGGCAGGATCTCCATTTCATCCAGGAAAATCGCAAGGAAGATGGCTCCTTCTACGTCATTCTCGACGCCGCTTCGCCCGTCGGTCAGGATCGCTCCATCACCGTCGAATACGTGGGCGACAAAGTTCTCTACGATGCTGGTGGCGGCAGCTACTATGTGGGCGCGCGCGAATCGTGGTATCCCAACTTGAACGGCTTCGGCGAAAAAGCGCTCTATGATCTGACCTTCAAAGTGCCGCCTTCGAACACCGTGATCAGCGTTGGCAAGCTTGAGAATCAAAGCGCTGAAGCGGGCTTTGCGGTAAGCCACTGGGTCACTCCGGTCCCCATCGCCGTCGCCGGTTTCAATTACGGCCAGTACAAGAAAATTGACTTTCCGGACTCCATCACGCACTACGACATTTCCGGATACTATCTTTCCGAACTCCCCGATTCCTTACGCGGCTATCAAAATAATTCTTCCAGTTCCGATCTCCGTAACGGCGACCTGCGCGGCATGGCTCTCAATAGCCTGTCTCCCGCCTCCATGACCAAATACGCCCTCGATCAAACGCGCGCCCAGATGCAGCTCTGCACCTATTATTTCGGCAAAGGCCCTTACGACCACATTTACATCACCGAGCAGCCAAATTTTAATTTCGGACAATCGTGGCCCAACCTCGTCTATCTCCCCATCTCCGCGTACATTGACTCGACCCAACGCTGGATGCTGTTCGGAAAGATCGACACAAATTTCACCGGATTCGTTCAGGAGGTCACGCCGCACGAAGTCGCACACCAATGGTTCGGCCACAGCGTGGGCTGGGCGTCGTATCACGATCAATGGCTTTCGGAAGGTTTCGCGGAATTTGCGGCCGCACTATTTCTGCAGCAAGCGGTAGGACCCAAATGGCAGAAAGACTACGTTGACTTCTGGGAGCGCCAGCGTAAACGCATCCTCGAAAAAAATAACTTCGGTGTTTCTCCGAACGATGCTGGACCCCTCTGGCTCGGCATGCGCCTCATCTCTCCGCATACTGCGCAAGCCTATCAAGGCGTCACCTATTCAAAGGGCGCCTACGTCCTCTCCATGCTGCGTTCCATCATGCGTTCTGATGACGGTGGACCAAATGGCGAACCCGACAAAGCTTTCATCGACATGATGCACGACTTCATGGCCGCCCACCGAGACATTTCCGCGTCGACCGAATCTTTCAAGGCCATTGCGGAAAAACACATCACCAAACCCATGGACCTCCAGCAAAATGGCCGCCTTGATTGGTTTTTTCGGGAATGGGTCTGGGGCACGCAGGTGCCGCGCTACGCCCTCAAGTACGAAATCCAGCCGGCGGCGGGCAAATTCAAGATTCGCATGGAAATTACGCAGAGCGAAGTGGATCAGAATTTCGCCATGCTGGTTCCCATCTTTGCCGATTTCGGTAGTGGCTTCGTCCGCCTCGGCCAGATCCCCATCGTCGGCAGCTCCACGCGCACCATCGTCTACGATTTAGACCGCCAACCAAAAAAAGTAGCGCTCAACGCCTACAAAGAAATTCTCGAACGCTAAGGCTCGGCTCGCTCCCATCGGTTGGCGTCGTGAAATCTCTTGGTCGCGCACCACAGCAACGCCATCAACACCGCCAACAAGGCCACTAATTTGTCGTAGCGGACGCGCCGCGGACCGCCGGTAGCCAGGATAGCGTTTCTCATTTCGCCACCAGGATCTCGCCAATACGCCCGCCAGGCGCATACCAAACACCTTTCGTACGGGCTGCGGGAATATCTCTCGCCAGCTACAGCACCAATTCCAGCGAAAGCTGCACTCCCGGATGCGCGTCATCCACCAGGTAATAAACGCCGTCCACGTCGATCACGTACACATCATCGTCATAGCCCCAGCCGTTTGGCCACGCGTTCAGAATAATGAACGAATAACCCCCGTAGGAAAACCGCGGGTGTCCTTCGACCACTTGGGGATGTCCCACGTGGAACCTGTGTTCACGCCCAAAGCTGGCCTTGAATTTCTCGTCCGGAATGCGCTTGCCCCCGCCGCGCGCATCGCCCTTCTGCGCACTGCGTCCTGCGTCTACATTGCGGCTCGCATCGCCATTTCGCGCCGCGCTGTTGTTTTGATCGCGGGGCGGAGCCTTCGTATCATTCGGATGCGGCTGTTCGTTGGGGTTCTTGGGCGGCGCGTTCTCTTGACGCGTCGGCGCATCATGCGGCGCCTTCGGATCCTTGGCTTTTTCTGCCGGCTGGTCCTTGCTCTTTTCCGGTTCCTTCGATTTCTCCGCCGGCTGGTCCTGCGGATGCTGATCTTGTGCGTACGCCGGAGCCGCTATTCCTAGCAGCAAAAACAAACTGGATGTTCCAATGACTGCGGAAATCTTCATAAAAAACTTCCTCCCCTGATTCGTTTCGTTTGGCCCGTAGGTTTTTTCGAACCACGCAGGGCAGCGCAAACATTCGCACGCGGGGTCTGCCCCTCCATGAGCAAGGTAGACCTCACGCCGTCACGCGCGAATACCTGCCCCCGTGTATTTTGCAAACGGTAGTCCGTTACTCGAGGCGCCCCCGGTTCTGCGCAAATCCTTCATTCCTTGATGCTTAAGATATATCGCGACCCGTCCCGGGAGCCACATCCCCGGAGGCCGCACCGGTCAAACTGTCTTATCAGAATCCTGTTACCAGCTTCGGCGCTGAACTAAATGACTATTTGCCAGAACCAACGAGCCGGCACCGCCTTCGCGCCTTGCGAGTGCCCCAATTTCGCACCTATAATCGCGTGTCACCATATCGCTAGCACCGGCACTCTTCCTGTGCCGCAGCTGCAACACGCATCGCAAGCGTATCAAGCAGAAAAGCACGCTTACACGACACATCAGGGAGACCACGTGCCAGTCGGAACCGCATTTCACGAACGCACTCTCGCCCTCTGCGAAAGCCTCAACTATCGCGAATGGTCTGGCTATTACACCGTCGGCGTTTACGAAATGCACCACGAGCATGAGTACAATGCCATCCGCAACTCCGCCGCGCTTATCGATATCTCCCCGCTCTTTAAATATCGCGTCACCGGACGCGATGCCACCAAATTTGTAAATCGCGTCATCACCCGCGACATCCAGAAGGTCGCCATCGATCAGGTCATCTACTGTTGCTGGTGCGATCCCGAAGGCCACGTCATTGACGACGGCACGATCACCCGCCTCGCCGAAAACGACTACCGCTGGACCGCCGCCGATCCCAGCCTCCGCTGGTTCCAGCAAAACTCTCTCGGCCTCGACGTGCAAATCGCCGACATCTCCGAACACGTCGCCGCTCTCGCTGTGCAAGGCCCAACCTCCGGCCGCTTGCTGCAAGCCGTCACCACCGCCGACATTGCCAACCTCAAATATTTTCGCGTCACGCGCGGCAAGATTGCCGGCGTCCCAGTGGACATTTCCCGCACCGGATACACCGGCGACCTCGGATTTGAAATCTGGATGCCTTGGAAAGATGCCGTAAAGGTTTGGGACGCGCTGGTCGGCAAAGGCAAAGCCTTTGACGTGCATCCGGCCGGAATGATCGCCCTCGACGTCGCACGTATCGAAGCCGGGTTGATCCTCATCGAAGTCGACTACATTTCCAGTAAACGCGCGCTCATCGATTCGCAGAAGTATTCGCCGTCAGAGATTGGCTTGGGGAAATTAGTTGATCTGAAAAAAGAGAATTTCGTCGGCCGCGACGCATTAGTCCGCGAAGCAAAACGAGGCCCTGACCGCGCGCTCGTCGGCCTGGAAATCAATTGGAACGAAGTGGAAGCTCTCTACGACCAAATGCACATGGCCCCGCAAGTTCCCAGCATGGCCTCGCGCGTAGCCGTCCCCGTCTACCGCAACGGTAAACACATCGGCAAAGCCACCAGCACCACCTGGTCGCCCACGCTGAAAAAAATGATCGCGCTAGCCTGCATCAATCGCCGAAGCGCCACGCGAGACAATATTTTGCAAGTGGAAATGACCGTCGAAGCCGTCCGCCACACGGTCTCCGCCAAGGTCGTCGCCATGCCATTCTTCAACCCGGCGCGCAAAACCGCCGTACCGGTCAGCTAGCGCCGCGGTTGGCCTGCCGCATAAGAACGCCATTCCGAGCAGCGCGCGGTACTCCCCGGCATCGCGCGGAGTCGGCGCGATGCCTCTGCTTTTCGTTCTTGCAGCACGACGAACGGCGGCGTTCCAGCCTATCGGTTCACCGGTTCAATCGATTGTATTTTTTCAAAATCGCCTGCAAACGGTCGTGCGGCAACGCAATCACCTTGTGGTTTTCGATCCCCGTCATCGTTTCCGCCGCCACCATGGCGTTGATGATGGCTTCTTCCGTTGCCTGCACGGTGGCGGCAAATAAGTCGTCCATCTTTTCGTTCGGCAACATTTTCAAATCCACCACGTGGTCGACCGCCGCAGCCCCGGCGTTCGCCGTGGAAAACGCGATAAAAATATCTCCCGAACCGTTGCCGGAAACGCTGCCGTCACGGCCGAGTCCGAGCGTCACGCGCCGCGCCAGTCGCTTCAATTGGTGCGCGACCAGCGGCGCATCCGTCGCCACCACCACAATGATCGACCCGCGTTCCGCTCCGTCAAACGGCGCTCCCGCGTACGCCGCGTCGTCCGGAATCTCCTGGCCCACCGGCACGCCGGCGATCCGCAAATTCGGCCGCCGCCCGTAGTTACACTGCACCAAAACGCCCACGGTGTATCCGCCGGCTTTCATGTCCAATTTCCGCGAAGACGTCCCCGTGCCACCTTTGAATTCGTTGCAAATCATGCCCGTGCCGCCGCCCACATTTCCTTCGGCAACCGCGCCCGTCGCCGCGGAATCAATGGCGTGAAACACGTGCTCCGGCTTCACGTGGAAACCGTTGATGTCGTTCAGCCAGCCGTCCCAGGTTTCCGCAACCACCGGCAGCGACCACCAATATTCAGTGGGATCCGGCTGCCCGTGGCTGACGCGCCATTGCACAACCGCGTCGCGCACCACTCCAACGCTATGGGTATTGGTGATCATCACCGGGCCTTCGAGAAATCCGGATTCTTCGACCCACGTGGTTCCGGTCATTTCGCCGTTTCCGTTTTGCGAAAACCAGCCGGCAAAAACAGGATTGTTCATGGAATTTTTTCCGCGCGGCAAAATGGCGGTAACTCCCGTGCGAACCGGCCCCTTGCCGACCACTAGCTTCCCCTCGCCGGAAATCAACGTGGTCTGGCCGACGGTGACGCCCGCGACATCGGTGATGGCGTTCAGCGCGCCAGGCGTTCCCTCAAAGGGCACGCCTAAATCTCTCGCGCGAACTTTTCCCGCGGCGGTCTGCTGCGCGGGCACCGTCCGCACAGCCGCGAGCACCAACAATAAAATTGCAAACGCTCGGAACCTTTTCGACATTTTGCTTTTCTCCAGGGCTTTCTTAGGAATGAACGGCGTATATAAATAATGTGGAGCAACCACTATAAGAAATCTAAGCAGCAAGCCGGCAGTCAGCAGAACACTTTTCCGACTGCCGCATGCAATGCGTTGGCGATGATACTCGATTCTTCCTCGGAAATCGTAAAAGGGGGCGCCAGCAGAATATGGTCGCCGCGCATTCCATCAACGCAGCCCTGCGTGGGATATGTCAGTACGCCTTCTGCAAACGCGGCTTGGCGGATTTTCTCAGCAATATTTTCTTCGCGCGCAAAAGGTTCGCGCGACGCCTTATCCCTGACAAACTCGATTCCCAGCAATAAGCCCAGCCCGCGGATTTCACCGACATTTCTGTGTTGCAACAAGGGCTGCAACGCTTCACGCAGCGTTGCTCCCGCGGAGGAAACGCGCGCGAACAGTTTATGCGACTCCAAAAAATCGAGCACTGCATTTCCCGCCGCCACCGAAACAGGATGCGCTTGATACGTAAAGCCATGTTGAAATGCTCCGCTACCACGCTCAAACGCTTCCACCACGTGCGGCGCCACCAGCACCGCCCCGAGCGGCGCATAGCCACTGGCGATTCCCTTGCCCACCAAAATCATGTCGGGAGCGATTCCCCAGTGCTCCACTGCGAAAGTTTTCCCCGTGCGTCCCATGCCGGACATCACTTCATCCGCAATCAACAAGATCCCGCGCTCACGGCAAATTCCCGCGATGCGCGCCGCGTATCCTTCGGGCGGCGCTGCCGCCCCGAGCGTCGCGCCAACCACCGGTTCAAAAATAAATGCGGCAGCGGTGCCACCGCTGTCCGCGCGCAAGAGTTCATCGAGATCTTCGGCGCAGGCGATACCGCAACCTGGAAAAGTTTTGCCGAAGGGGCAGCGATAGCAAAAACACGGCGCTACATGCCCCCAGTCCGCAAGTAGCGGCTCGTAAGGCGCTTTGCGCGCCAAGTTTCCGCTTACCGTCATCGCGCCCAGCGTGCTGCCATGATAATTTTGCCGCCGCGACAGCACGCGATAGCGTGCAGCATCTCCCCGTTCCAAAAAATATTGCCGCGCCAGCTTGATTGCGGTTTCCGTGGCTTCGGAACCCCCAGAAGTGAAATAAACGCGGCCGCCACCGCGAAAATTCGCCGGAGCCAGCGCGAGCAGCCGGGAAGCCAATTTTTCCGCAGCCGCCGAATGGAACTGTGAGGTATGCGCAAAGGCCAGCCGCGTCGATTGCTCCGCCATGGCCGCGCCAATTTCCGCCACCCCGTGGCCAATATTCACAACCGCAGCCTGCCCCGAAGCGTCGAGAAATCGCCGCCCTTCGGAGTCCGTAATCCAACAGCCTTGGCCTTTCACGGCGATGGGATAGTCTTTACGAAGATTTCGAGAAAACAGGCTGGAGCTGGCGGGCGTGGTCATGCGCGGCGGTATTGTAACAAAGCACCTGGTCAAAACCGCCCTTGGCTTCCAACAGGAATCGTGACAACATTTACTTCCCGGGTTCATGCCCCATTCATGGATTTGTCTCGCCGGAAAAACCAAGGAGCGCTTCATGAAGCGTCAATTCGCCCGCACCACGCTGCGGACCGCTGTACTTTGCGCCGCGCTGCTGCCATTGTCTTTGGCGGCCGTCGCGCAGGACTCCGCAAAACACGCTATCAGTTTCGACGACATGATCGGCATGCACCGCATTGCCGATCCCAAGATTTCTCCTGATGGCCAATGGATCGCCTACGCGGTCTCCACTCCCGATATGGACGCGAACCGCAACGCCGGAAACATCTGGGCGGTCCGCACCTCGGGCGGCGAAGCGGTGCAACTTACGAGCGGAGAACACGATTCTTCTCCAGTGTGGTCTCCGGACGGCAAAACTTTGGCATTTATTTCTTCGCGCGGCGGAAATTCTCAAGTTTACTTGCTGCCCATGGAAGGCGGCGAAGCGCGCGAGTTTACGCACCTTTCGACGGGCGCGGACATCGTAAAATTTTCGCCTGATGGAAAGAATATCGCGTTCACCTCTTCTGTCTATCCCGATTGTAAAGACGATGCTTGCAACAAGGCGCGTGATGAAGAAAAGGAAAAATCCAAGGTAAAAGCCCACGCCTACGACCAGCTCCTGTACCGCCATTGGACGCACTGGTTCGAGGGCAAGCGCGCGCATTTATTCATTGTCGCTGTGGATGGCAACTCCGCGCCGCGCGACCTGACGCCCGGCGCCAACTTTGACGTGCCGCCCGACGAGCGCGGCGGGCCGGAAGATATTAATTTTTCTCCGGACGGCGCGGAAATCTGTTTCACTGCGATAACCGATAAGGTGGAAGCAACGAGCACCAACGGCGACCTTTTCCTGGTCCCAGTTTCCGGCGGCGAATCGAAACGCATCACCTCCAATCCGGGATTCGACGGCGCGCCCGCCTACTCTCCCGACGGCCGCTACATCGCCTATCACTCGCAACTGACTCCCGCCGATGAATCCGACCGCTGGCGCCTGATGCTCTACGACCGGCAATCCGGAAAATCGCAGAGCCTCACGGACAATTTCGATCGCAGCGTGGCCGACTTGGCGTGGTCTCCCGACAGCAAGACCATTTTCTTTACCGCCGAAAACGAAACGCAAAATCCCATCTACACCATCTCGGTGGGAGCCCGGGCTTCCGAACCCAACAAATTGATCGCCGACAGTTTCAATACCGGCATTTCCCTGAGCGCCGACGGCAAGACGCTGGCTTTTGCGCGCACCAGCCTGACCATGCCCGCGGAGGTCTTCGCCGCCAATTCCTCCGGTACGAACGTCCGGAAACTTTCGCACCAGAATGATGCGCTGCTTGCCAAGCTCGAAATGAACGCTCCGGAAACGTTCTGGTTCACCGGCGCGGACGGCGTAAAAATCCAAGCCATGATGATTCGCCCGCCGCATTTCGATAACACGAAGAAATATCCGCTGCTGGTGCTGTTGCACGGCGGACCGGAAACCATGTGGAGCAACGCCTGGGGCTACCGCTGGAATGCCGAAGTGTTCTCCGGCGCCGGTTACGTGACGCTGATGATCAATCGCCGCGGCTCCACCGGCTACGGCCAGAAATTCACCGATGACATTGCCGGCGACTGGGGCGGCAAAGCCTACAGCGATGTAATGACTGGAGTGGATTTCACGCTGAAGAAATATCCCTTCCTCGATGGCGCACGCATGGCCGCGGCCGGCGGTTCCTATGGCGGATACATGGCGGACTGGATCGACACGCATAGCGGACGCTTCAAAGCCATCATCAGCCACGCCGGCGTTTACGATCTAACTTCGATGTACGCCACGGAAGAACTGTGGTTTAACGAGCACGATACGCCGGGAACGCCGTGGGGCAATCCAGAAGCCCACAAAAAATGGTCGGCGTCGACCTATGCCGGCGACCTGGCAAAATTTAAAACTCCCACGCTGGTGATTTGCGGCGAAAAAGACTTTCGCGTTCCGTACACGCAGTCGCTGGAGTTTTACAACACCCTGCAGCGCGAGGGCGTACCGTCAAAACTCGTCGTTTTTCCGGATGAGGGCCACTGGATACTGAAGCCGCAGAACGCGCAGTTCTGGTACAAGACGTTTTTGGATTGGCTCGCGGAATATTTAAAATAGCACCACTTCGCACTCGCATGGCGCAGTAACGCGGGCGGTTATTCCGGTGCAGCCTTCGCGTGCTCGCGTCCGCGCTGGTAAATCGATAAATTTACGAATGCCGCCTGCAACAACGGCGTAGCCAGCCCGCGCCGCTGTCCATGCTCTAGCAAATCGCCCAGAATCGTATCGACCTCTACGGGCGCGCCTTTCAGCAGATCGCGATACATCGAAGAAGTCATCTGCGAACCTGGTGCGGTGAGCTGCGCGCTCTGCTGCTCGAGGAACGCCGGCGCCGAGGGATAGCCGCAAGCGCCGGCTATCGAGGAACATTCGCTCAGCAATTGCAGCGCGACCGCCGCGCCACCCGGGATCGCGGCGATCTGCCCGATATTTCCGCGCATCAAAACATTGACGGAGCCGAGCGTCGCAAGCTGCACCCATTTCTGCCACATGTCCGCAAGAATGTGCGTGGAAATCGCCGCGTCAAAGCCCGCACCATTCATGGTGTCATGCAATCTTTGCAGGCGCGGGGAATTTTGCGAGCCCAGCTCGCCATAGTTCAGCTTCTGAAAATCGGCGAGCTGCTTGATGCGCCCTTGTTCGTCAATCTCCGTGGCCACCACGCAAACGCCGCCCAGAACTGCTTGTTTGCCGAATCGCTCCGCCAGAAAATCTATGTGCCGCATGCCGTTGAGCACCGGAAGAATCATCGTCTCCGGGCCCATGGCGGGAGCAAAATCATCCATCGCGCCGGCCAGCGCGTAACTTTTCACACCAAGCAGAATCACGTCGAATGGTTCGTGGAGCTGCGCACTGCCAATAAGTTCTGGCTGCAGTTGCAGGTTGCCGTGCGGGCTGATGATTTGCAATCCGCTCTTTTTTAGCTGTTCAGCTCTCCGGGCACGCACCAGAAACGTGACGTCGCGGCCCGCCTGCATGAGACGTCCGCCGAAGTAACCGCCGACCGCACCCGCGCCAACCACCAAAATCCTCATGATTGTCCCCCCTGCCCAACTTAAGATTCCACAGCGCCAATGGATTCGCCGGAATCAAGCGACGGTCGCAAGGGCTGGGCAAGCCGCCGGCGAGAGACGGGATGCGAGATGGAAACCCGTAATCTATATGGATGTTCAGACACCGCTAAGCGACACGTTCGGAACCCAAGATGCATAAAAAGTTGGGCAGCGGAAGTCCGCTAATGGGTCGCGGAACCTGCGCTGCCCGAAAACAACACTCCGGATAGCCGCTATACTTTGGGTGGTGCGGGCGGCGGCGGCGGCGGGGGAGCCGCGGGCTTGTAAGCCGCGGCGGGGCGGCCCGGCGGCAGTTTCACCTCTTTTTTCTTAGGTTTTTTCTTCTCTCTTCCGCGTGCGTCGCGATTCCCCATCGAATGCTCCTCTGGCTGCTGAGATGTCCTGCCATGACGTGAAGCCCAGTTTACACGTTGTACGGCCGAGACCGGGCCCATGTCAAATGTGCAGCCAGGGTCATGCCGAGCACGCGATGACGGGAGGTGCGCACTTCCCGAATACCGGCAATTTTCTAGCCCCTTACATTATGCCGGCGAGGACCTAACGATTTTGGAAGCAACGGGTTACGAGACACGTCCGAGGAATGCTTTCTGCCCGTTCGCCGCAATCTCTACAAGTACTTCACCAAAATCACTTCGTTGCGTGCTTCGTTGTACACGAGCTCGTCGATCATTTGCTGCGTCATCATGATTCCCAACCCGCCGGGCCGCAAGCCCTTCTCTTCCCGCGCGCGTGTGTGCGCCAGCGGATCGTCTTCCGGATTGTTGACGGCGGCGTGGTTCAGTTCGTCCATGCTGAAACCAGGGCCGGGATCGTCAATGCGGTACATCAGCATACGCTTGGTGCGAATGAACGAGATGCGCACTTTAAGGTTGGGGTTCAGGCGCCCACCCCATTCGACGGCGTTATTTAAAAGTTCGCGAAAAGCGAAGCCCACGCTCTCGCGCAACTCCGCGGGCAGGTCCGATTCAAGGCGCACCAGAAAACTCTGCACCCGGCTAACCACCGAACGGTCGCAAGGCACCAGCAACTCCACCCAGTGCGGCTGCGCGGAGAGCACTTCGATCGCCGGGCATTCGTCCACGGTGGAGACCGCTTCGCGCACCAACTCCAGCAACGCCTCCGCTTCGATGGGCTTGGTGATGAACTGGTAGACCCGCCCACGCAGCGCTCCCAGCAATGTTTCCGGCGTCTGATCGGAGGTCATCACCACAATCTTCGGGAGCGTCGATTCCGCCTGCAGATGATTCAGCAAATCCAAACCGCTCATCCGCGGCATCCACACATCCAACAATAAAAGGTCGAAAGATTTTTCTTTCAGCGTTTTGAGCGCCGCTTCGCCGTTCGAGACCGCGGTGACTTCATAACCCGCCGCTTTCAATACTCCCCGCAGCATTTGGCGCGTGGTCACGTCGTCATCGCAGATAAGGATATTGGGCATGGGTAACTCCGACGATTTGGCCGCAGCAAGTTTCTGGCAGGCATTACCCTTAACGGCGTTTGTGTGGCTTACTTACGCGCGCCTTTGTCTTGCCAGATGGTGACGACGTTGGATGTGCGTCCGCTGTGTATCCTCTCAGTTTGCTCTCTAGTTTGGCAATCTCTTCTTCGAGCCTGGAGAGAGTCTGCGCGGCACCCGCGAGTCGCCCCTCTTTCGCTAGGTCTTGCAGTTGTTCGGCCAGCAAACGCGCTTCTTCGCCGCCAAAAATGCTCACCGAACCCTTCAGGGCATGCGCCGCGGCAGCCAACGCGACGCTGTCCTGCTGTTGCACGGCCGCGCGGATGGCGGTGATTTTCCTTGGAAAATCCTTCAGAAAAGTCTTGATCATGCGCCGCAAAAGCTTCACATCGCCGCCCGCGCGCGCCAGCAGTTCCGGTTCAAACGGCGCTGATTTCACAGTTCGCGGCGCTCCAGGCTGCGCTAACACCGCGCCGAACTGCGCCAGCGCGCGGTTCAATTCGTCTGCATGGAAGGGTTTGCTGAGGCAGACGTCCACACCGGCGGCGCGCAAGCGACTTTGATCCGCTTCCGTATTGTTGCCGCTCAAGGAAAGGATAAATTGCCTTTTCCCAGTGGATTTTTCCTCCTCCCGAATGTGTTTCGCGGTTTGTGCGCCACCCAAACCAGGCATTTCATCGTCTAGCAGCAACACGTCAAAGCGGCTGGTCGCCAGCATACGAAGCGCGTCCTGGCCGTTGCTGACGGCCTCCATCTTGTGTCCTTGGCGCGTCAGCAGCAGCCTGGTCAACTCTCGAATCGCCGGGTCATCTTCCGCCAGCAATATCCGCAGCCGACTAGTATTCGCCGTTTCCGCGGGCAGCGTTGGCGCTTCTGCCGCTTTGGCGTCGGACCGCATTTCGGTGGGGCTTTTCACGGCAGTGCATACCTCCCACGGACTGGCATTTCGTTCAACTTGCTGTACGCTCTAAGCCATTGGCAAACATGCGCTGCGCCTTTCGCTTTAATCCATTCCGGGAAGCGAGGCCCGCAGCGGTTGTTTTTCGCGAGTAAACGGAACCGCCGCGGCGCGCGCGCCTTTGCGGAAGCGCGCCAGCGCGGCGAGAATTTCTTCTCCATACAACTCGATCTTACGTTCGCCGATACCCGAAACGCGGCGCACTTCCGCTATCGTGCGCGGTTGCCGTACGCACAGTTCGTCGAGCGTGGTGTCGTGCATCACGATGAACGCTGGGACGCTTTGCCGATGCGCCATTTCGCGCCGCCATTCGCGCAAATAGTCTCGCAATTCCTTTGCGGCTGCGCCGCCAGCTTCAGCGACACTCGCCTGCGACGCTGCGGAGCGAGCTGCTTTCGATTTTCGGGACGCCGCCCCACCGGTAATCCGCGCCGGCCGCCTCGCGCCATTGCCCCGCAGTGCATCGGTCTCCGACACCCGCTGCTTGCCGGCAGCAACTTTGGTAAACCACTCGGGCATTCCGAGGCACACATCGCAAGCTTCGCAAGATTTCCAGGTCTTCCATTCGCCGAAATGTTTGCAAATCGCCTGGTGCCTGCAGCTCTCGCGTTCCGCAAAATTCATAATTTCGTGGTAGCGATCCCAGGCGCGCTGCTTCTCTTTCGCATCCTCTATATTCCCAGCGAAATAAGCTAGCAGTCCGGCGTCCCGCCGCTGCCACAACAGCAAACATTCTGACGTCAAGCCGTCGCGTCCCGCGCGCCCCGCTTCCTGGTAATACTGTTCAATCGATTTCGGCAGCGCCAAATGAATCACCGCGCGCACCGCGGCTTTATTAATGCCCAAACCGAAAGCATTCGTCCCCACCAGCACCGGCACTTCGTCGGACGTCCACCGCTCCTGGTTCACGCGCCGCACCGCCGCATCCATTTGCCCGTGATATGCAAGCGCCGCAAAGCCCTCTTCCTCGAGCAGCTCCACCGTCTGCTCGACCTTCTTGATCGTCGGCGCGTAAATAATCATCGTGCTGCCTTCGTATTTCGCGATCGCTTTCAGCAGCAGTGCTCGCTGGTCTTTCGCGGAGCATTCCTTCACGATATAACGCAAATTCGAGCGGTGAAAACTGGCGATATATTTGTCCGGGGCGCGCAACTGCAATTGTTGAATAATGTCGTGGCGGACGCGCTGCGTGGCGCTCGCGGTAAACGCCGCGATCGGCGTTTCCGCAAAATGTTTGCGCAACGCGCTCATCTGCCGGTACTCCGGCCGAAATTCGTGCCCCCACTCAGAAATGCAGTGCGCCTCATCGATCGCAAAAAAGGAAATGGGAATGTTACGCAGCCAGTCCAGCGTATCTTGCCTCGCCAGGCGTTCCGGGGACAGATACAGCAAACGATAAGCGCCCTGACGCGCCCCTTGAATAATCGAAGTTTGCTCTGCGCCGCTCAACGTACTGTTCAAAAACGCCGAGGGAATCCCAATCAAAGCCAATTGCGCCACCTGATCCTGCATCAGTGCGATAAGCGGAGAAATCACGATCGCCGTCCGCGGGCCGAGCAGCGCCGCCGGCAACTGATAGCACAACGATTTGCCGCCGCCGGTTGGCATGATCACGCAGGTATCATGCCCGTCCAGCAAACTCCGCACAATTTTTTCCTGGCGCGGCCGAAACCCGCTGTAACCCCAATATTTTTGCAGCGCGCCGAGCACATCGGAAGGCGAAACCATGCTGGAAGTATAGGTAGTGCCGGCGAGGGCGTCCACTGATGCGCCACACAAAGACAGATCCTAGTTTAGCGAGCGAATAAAGAAATAAATCGTCATGGAGGCGCCCACCACAATCACCAGCGTGCGTATCCACGATTGCGGCAGCTTTTGCGCATAGTGCGCGCTGGCATATCCGCCCAGCGTCGCGCCCACGGTCATCACGATTGCTTGCGGCCACAGAATCGCCCCCAGCGCGATGAACATCACCGCGGCCACACCATTAATCACCCCGCCCAAAATCACTTTGAGCGCATTCATTTCGTGAATGTCCGTCATGCCCATGGCCGCCAGCATGGCCAGATTCATAATGCCAATGCCGCCGCCGAAGTAACCACCGTACACGGCGACGATCAATTCAAAGATGTTCGCGCCGATCAGCGCCTTGTTGCTGGCGTCGTGAGAGATTCCCGCCGAGATCCGCCCCGTCAAATGCTTGCCAAATGCAAAGAGCAGCGTTGCCGCCAGCATCAGCCACGGCAGCACATGCAAGAACGTTTGCGCTGGCGTCTTGATCAACAGGAACGCTCCGGCGATTCCGCCCACCACGCTGGTGGCGATCAGCGGCACCAAGACGCGCCGCGAGGTCCGCAGCCGCTTGCGATACGCCCCGCCGCTCGCCGTCACCCCCACCCACAGCGCCAGCGTATTGGTGGCGTTCGCCGGCACCGGCGCTACGCCGGAAAAGAGCAGCGCTGGAAACGCAATGAAGCTGCCCCCGCCCGCGACGGCGTTCAGTCCTCCGCCCAGTGCGGCGGCAACAAAAAGAAAAATGGCGTTGGTAAGGGTCAAGCGAGTGTTTTATCACGATTGCGCAAAGCGCTCCACTCGACGCGCGAGCCTCCCAGGATTCGCGTCAAAACCCGACGCTAGCAACCATTCATGCGGCCTTGCATGCCCCACGCATTCTCTTGACAACGCTGCCCACTCCGTATATGAACGGAGCGTTTCGCGGCCCTTCCGAGTGCTCAATCTCGATGCGCGTTCCGGGGCCGCCCCAGGCCGCACGCGGATCGCCGTGGAACTTCACAGGCCGCAACGTTGGCATTCTCCCGTGTCGCGTCACCGATCACGCGCCGGGACTCTGTTCGATTCAAGGCAGATCGTCTTACAGGAGGCAGCATGGCCAGCAGGACCAGCGCAATGGCAGCGGGCACCTCGACCGAATACAGCATCCCCAAGGTCATTTTCGCCTCGTCGGTCGGCACCATGATTGAGTGGTACGACTTTTACATCTTCGGCAGCCTCGCCGCCGTCCTTTCTCTGAAATTCTATCCTCCCGGCAACGACACTTTCGCGTACATCGCCTATCTCGCCACTTTCGCCGTGGGTTTTCTGGTCCGCCCCTTTGGCGCGCTCTTCTTTGGACAAATCGGTGACCGAATCGGACGCAAATACGCTTTCCTCGTGACCCTGATGATTATGGGTGGAGCAACCGCTCTGATCGGGTTACTTCCCACCTTTAAGACTGCCGGATGGTTCGCGCCCGTCATCCTTATCTTCATTCGCGTCTTGCAAGGACTGGCGCTCGGCGGAGAGTACGGCGGCGCCGCGGTGTACGTTGCTGAGCACGTGCCAGACAACAAACGCGGCTTCTATACCAGTTTCATCCAAATCACCGCCACCTTGGGTCTCTTCGTATCGCTCATCGTCATTCTGCTCACGCAACAATCCATGTCCAAGGACGACTTCTCCAATTGGGGCTGGCGTATTCCCTTCCTCGCCTCGCTTATCCTGGTCAGCATCTCGCTTTACGTTCGCCTGAAGATGAAGGAATCGCCAATCTTCGCGCAAATCAAAACGGCCGGCATGACTTCCGCGCAGCCGCTTAAAGATGCCTTTACCCACTGGGTTAACCTGAAGCGCGTGCTCATCTCACTTTTTGGCGCCACGGCCGGGCAAGGCGTGATCTGGTACACCGGACAGTTTTACGCGCTCTTTTACATCCAAACCATTCTCAAGGTTCCCACGAAGACCGCCAACATCATCGTGGCCATCGCGCTCCTGTGCGCGATGCCGTTCTTCACGGTCTTCGGCGCGCTATCCGATCGCATTGGCCGCAAATGGCTGATGATGGCGGCCTGCCTGCTGGCCATCGTTTCGTACTTCCCCATTTACCATGCGATGCAGCAAGCAGCGGGCAACAACGTGGTAAGCGTTAAATCCGCAAGAAACAAGGTAACCGGAGCCATCAGCTTGAAAGCGGCGACCGTCGACGCATCTGGCGCTTTGGTCGACGCCCCGGACGCGGTGAATGCCAACGTTCCCAAACTCGTGTTCCTGGTATTTCTCCAGGTTATTTTCGTATGCATGATCTACGGTCCCATTGCCGCATACCTCGTCGAGGCTTTCCCGGCGAAAATCCGTTACACCTCGTTGTCATTGCCCTACCACATCGGTAATGGCGTCTTCGGAGGGCTCTTACCGCTGATTGGGCTGTCCTTATGCGCGCGCAACGGGAACATCTACGCCGGTCTTTACTATCCAATGATCGTTGCGGGAGTGACGTTGGTCGTTGGCAGCGCGCTCCTGCGGGAAACGCATGCCCACAAGATCTGGGACGAGGTCGACGACAAGGCAGCCCTTCCTGCGCACACGACTTAGCATCCGCGGTCTCCACATTGACTACGCCGCGTTCGCGGTAGCATCATCATCATGTTCCAGCGCCGGTGAGCCGGTGCTCCGCGCGCTGGTTCCACAAAGCGCCGCAAAGTAACGCAAATTCATCGAATCGATCGGGAGCCTTCCTGTGGCCAAAGCACGCCAAAAAGTGAAATCCAAGCCGTCGCGTCCTCTGCCTGAAAAAAATAATGGAGTGGCGGCTCCGCACTCGCAAAAACTCACGGACGCGCAAATCGCCGTCCACTGGAAAGAAGAAGAATACTTCCAGCCCTCCGCGAAATTTATCGGCCAGGCCAACCTGAATGATCCCGCCTTTGTCGCGCGTTTCGATGAAAAATATTTCCCGGAATGCTTTCGCGAATATGCCGATCTCCTCGATTGGGACAACTACTGGCACACCACGCTCGACACCTCCAATCCCCCTTTCTGGAAATGGTTTGTCGGTGGCAAACTCAACGCCTGCTACAACTGCGTCGACCGCCATCTCGCCAAATACAAAAATAAAGCCGCACTCATCTTTGTCCCGGAACCCGAACAGGAAACAGCGGCCGTCGTCACCTACCAAGAACTCTATCGCCGCGTGAACGAAGTCGCCGCGATGCTTCGCGACTTCGCCGGACTCAAGAACGGCGACCGCGTCACCATCCACATGCCTATGATTCCCGAGCTGCCGATCACCATGCTTGCTTGCGCGCGTCTCGGCGTCGTGCATTCGGTGGTCTTCGGAGGGTTCAGCGGCGAAGCTTGCGGCCTGCGCGCCGCCGATTCCGGCAGCCGCGTCTTAATCTATGCCGACGGCTACTGGCGCAACGGCAAATGGGTCGATCACAAGGGCAATGCGGACATTGCCGTCGCCACCGCCAAAAAAGAAGGGCAATCCGTAGACAAAGTCCTCGTCTGGAAGCGCTATCCCGGAAAATTTTCTTCCGAGGCTCCCATGATCATGGGCCGTGATTTCTTCGTTGACGAAATTCTCAAGGACTATCGCCACGAAATTATCGAACCCGTTTCGCAGGACGCAGAAGCTCCGCTCTTTTTGATGTACACGAGCGGCACCACCGGCAAACCCAAGGGGTGCCAGCATCGCACCGGCGGCTACCTCGCGTACGCCGCAGGCACTTCGAAGTTCTATCAAGACATTCATCCGACCGACGTCTATTGGTGCATGGCGGACATTGGCTGGATCACCGGACACTCCTACATCGTCTACGGCCCGCTCGCTCTTGCCGCCACCAGCGTGCTCTACGAAGGCGTCCCGCAATTTCCCGACGCCGGCCGCCCCTGGCGCATCGCCGAGCGCCTCGATGTAAATATCTTCCACACTTCTCCGACCGCCATTCGCATGCTTCGCAAGGCCGGCGGCGACGAACCGCAGAAATACAACTACCGCTTCAAGCACATGACCACCGTCGGCGAGCCCATCGAGCCGGAGGTCTGGAAATGGTTTTACAACGTGGTTGGCAAAGAAGCGGCCGTCATCGTGGACACCTGGTGGCAAACGGAGACCGGCGGCGTGCTCTGCTCGACCAAACCCGCCCTCGACGCTATGAAACCCGGCAGCGCCGGCCCCGCCGCGTTAGGAATTTATCCGGTGATCTGGGACGAAAATAAAAAGGAAGTCGCGCCGGGAGCCGGCGCTGCCGGCAACATCTGCATCAGGAATCCCTGGCCGGGAATCATGCAGACCATCTGGGGCGATCCGCAACGCTTCGTCAAACAGTATTACGAAAAATACTCCAAGAACCCTCAGAGCAAGGACTGGCGCGATTGGCCCTACTACGCCGCCGATGGCGCGCTGCTTCCCGCTGACGGTTATTTCCGCATCCTCGGCCGCGTTGATGACGTCATCAACGTCGCCGGCCACCGTCTCGGCACCAAAGAAGTCGAATCCGCTTGCCTCACCATTCCCGAAGTTGCCGAAGCCGCTGTTGTGCCTGTTGTGGACGAAGTCAAAGGACGCGTGCCCGAGGTCTACGTCTCGCTAAAGCCCAACATTCCCAACAGCAAAGCGATGTGCGACAAAATCATGTCCACCATCGAAACCATGATCGGCAAAATCGCCCGGCCCAAGAAAATCCACATTGTTCCGGACATGCCCAAAACGCGGAGTGGCAAAATCATGCGCCGCGTCCTCGCGGCCATCTCCAACAATATGGACACCGGCGACATCACCACGCTCGCCAACCCGGACATCGTCGCGCAAATCCGCGAACAGGTCCAAGGTCGCCAAGCCGTCCCCCTGAACGAAGGCCCCGCCGACATCAAGCTCTTCGGCGTCGACTCCTAACCCCGCGCCGCAACGTCTATTTCGCAGCCCGGGCCACTCAGCCAAGCCCGCGCGACAGCCCGCGCTCCTGGCCGCGCTCCTGGCCTTGCCAGACCCGTCGCGTGACCGTATGCTTTGCGCCTCCCGAACGGGAAGGAGCAACCTTGCTCGGCTCACAAAAAATAATCGCCTTCGTCGTCGTTACCGATTATGCAAAGTCTCGCGCCTTCTACGAAGGCACGCTCGGCCTGAAGTTCGTCAGTCAGGACGACTTCGCCCTCGTCATGGAAGGCAACGGCACGAAAATTCGCATGGCCAAGGTGCCCAATCTGCAGCCCGCACATTACACGGTCCTGGGCTGGGAAGTTTCCGCGATCGAGAAAATGGTTGAGGACTTAGAATCGCGCGGCGTGCAATTCGATCGCCACGGCTTCATGCCCGCGGACGGTCCGCCCATTTGGACTGCGCCCGGCGGCGCCAAAGTCGCGTGGTTCAAGGATCCCGACGGCAACGTTCTTTCGCTCAGCGTGCACGTTTCCAGTTAGTCTAGCCTTGGCCGCCGCCTAGTTCGCGGACAATGTTGCCCACGAAACCCTTGGCGTCGCCGAAGAGCATGAGGGTTTTCTCGAAGTAGTAAAGCGGATTATCGATACCGGCAAAACCTGGGCTCATGCCGCGTTTAATGACCATCACGGTGCGCGATTTATCGACGTCTAGGATCGGCATGCCGAAAATGGGGCTGGAAGCATCGGTGCGCGCCGCGGGATTTGTTACGTCGTTTGCGCCAATAATCAGCGTTACATCCGTCTGCGGAAAATCGCCGTTGATTTCATCCATGTCCAGCAGGCGGTCGTAGGGAATATCCGCTTCCGCGAGCAGCACGTTCATGTGCCCCGGCATGCGTCCCGCCACCGGATGAATCGCGAATTTTACATCGACGCCGCGCTTCGATAGGGCGTCGAACAGTTCACGCACCTTGTGCTGCGCTTGCGCCACCGCCATTCCGTAGCCCGGCACGATCACCACTTTGTTGGCTGCGGAAAGAATCGCCGCCGCTTCTTCCGCCGTGGCGCTGCGCACCTGTTTGGCTTCAGCCGCCCCGCCCGCCGCAGCTGCCACTTGGCCGAACGCGCCGAAAATTACGTTGGTGAATGAACGGTTCATGGCCTTGGACATGATCACCGACAAAATAAACCCCGACGAGCCGTCCAAAGCTCCGGCAATAATCAGCAGTTTGCTGTTGAGCACGAATCCCATGGCCGCCGCGGAAAGTCCCGCATACGCATTCAATAGTGAAATCACTGTCGGCATATCCGCGCCGCCAATCGGGATCACCATGGAGATGCCGAACAGCAGCGGAATGCCCACGATGAACGGGAAAATCATTTTAGCTTCCGGATGAAGCACTAAATAAACGGCCAAACCAACGGCCACGGCCAGCAGCGACAAATTCACGAAATTCTGGCCCTTATAGGTCAGCGGCCGCTGCGGCAGGATCTCCTGCAATTTTCCCGCAGCCATCAAGCTTCCGGTGAACGTCAGCGAGCCAAGAATCACTTCCATGCCCAGCACCGCCATCATGAATGGCGGCACATCGGGCGCGCGCAGGTAGTACTCCGCGGTTCCCACCAGCGTTACGCACAGTGCGCCAAAGGCGTGGCTCACCGCGGTCCGCTGCGGGACCGCGGTCATGGCCACTTTTCCAAGCGGCACGCCGATAATCGTGCCCAACACCAGCGCGATGGCGATCCATTTGTAATCGATGATGCCGTGATGTAACAGCGTGCCGCCGATAGCCAGCAGCATGCCCACTTCACCGGCCTGCACGCCACGCCGCGCCGTTGTGGGCGAACTCATCCAGCGCAGCGACAATATGAATAACGCGCTGGCGATCAGATAGATGACTTCGATGACGATTTGCGGAACCGCGAAGCTTTCGCTTATCACGAGCGCTGGCTCCTCACGATTTTCCGCCCCGGCTGGACTTGAACATCTTGAGCATACGATCCGTAATCAAAAATCCGCCGACGATGTTGCTGGTCGCGGCCACCACGGCAATGGTTCCCAGAATTGCGGCCATGTTGGATTTATGCTCGCCCGCCAGCACGATCGCGCCGACGACCGCAATGGCGTCCAAAGCATTGGTCAGCGACATGAGCGGCGTGTGCAACAGTGGGGAAACGCGCTTGATCACTTCAAAGCCAATAAAGCCCGCCAGCATGAAAATAAATAAATTATCGAGCAGATTTCCCGACATTACGCCCCCTGCGCTTGCAGCGCCGGCAACGCGAAAAATTCGCGTACCCGCGAATTCACAGTCTCGCCATCGCGCGTCAACAGCGTGTCACGCGTAATCTCGTCGGTGAGATTCATTTCGAGCTTGCCATCTTTGACCAAGTGCAGCAAAAACGCTGTGATATTCCGCGCGTACATCTGGCTGGCGTGATACGGAACTCCGCTGGACACATTGATACGCCCGATAATCGTCACCCCGTGGCGCACCACAGTCTCGCCGGGAACCGTCAGCTCGCAATTCCCCCCGCGCTCCGCGGCAAGATCCAGAATCACCGAGCCCGGCGCCATCTTTTTCACCATCTCCTCGGTCACCAGCACCGGAGATGTTTTTCCAGGAATGACTGCGGCGGAAATCACCAGATCGCTTTCCGCGACCACACGGCCGAGCAACTCGCGCTGCCGCGCGTAAAACGAATCGTCCTGCGCCGTGGCGTAACCGCGCGCATCCTGCGCGTTGGCCGCTTCGATGGGCAGTTCGACGAACCGGCCGCCCAAACTTTGCACCTGTTCTTTGGCTGCCGGGCGCATGTCGTACGCGGAGGCGACAGCGCCAAGCCGCCGCGCCGTGGCGATGGCTTGCAAGCCCGCAACGCCAGCGCCAATCACGAACACGCGCGCCGGGGTAATCGTGCCGCCGGCGGTCGTCAACATGGGAAACATGCGCGGCAGCGCATCCGCGCCGAGAAGCACCGCTTTGTACCCGCAAATGGTGCCCATCGAGGAAAGCGCATCCATGCTTTGCGCGCGCGTGGTGCGCGGCATCAGTTCCACAGCAAACGAGGTAACTCCCGTGTCCGCCAGCTTTTGTAAGACGCCCGGCGAACCGAGTGGCCGCAAAAATCCAATCAACACCTGCCCGTGTTTCAAAAGTGGCAAATCCGCGTCGCCGGTGCGATCGTTCGAGCCGTAACAAAGAACCTGCACAATCACATCGGCGCGGGAAAACACCTCGCCGCGGTCTGCGGCAATCTTCGCGCCTTTTTCTACAAATTGAGCGTCCGGGTAACCGGCGGAAATACCGGCGCCGGTTTCCACGAGCACTTCCATCCCGGCTTTCGCCAGGATGGGAATCACGATGGGCACCAGCGCAACGCGTTTTTCTCCGGGATAACTTTCTTTCGGCACTCCAATAATCACGTGGACGTTTCCCTCGCTCGCAAAGTGAATGGTTTTGCCGTCGTAGAGCTGTGCGGCTGTTCCAGCCGGCGCGGACGAGAGCATAGCATCACGCACACCCTCCGGCTAGTTCCGCGCCGAGTCCGCCTGATCCTCAGCCAACTCTTTCAAACGCGCGGCAATCGTGCGGCTTTCTTCCTCGGTCATTGCCGGCGCGCTCTTTTTCAGCATCACCAGAAACCAATAAATCTCCTGTTGTGAAGCGGGATAGCCGATGCTGTCGCTGCCCTGCTTGCCATGCACCGGGCGATTCGAATTGATGATGGGTTGGGCCTTGTCGTTCAACATCACGATGTAGGGCACGGCCACAACGTCGCCGCTCACGCCACCCCATTTCAACAGCAGGACTTCGGCGCCGGGCGACTCGAGTTCCGGATGTTGGCCGCCTTCTTCTCCGATGTTCAGGGTGGCAAACACGAAATATTTTTCGAAAATCGCATTCATTTCCGGCTGACGCAGGAAAGACTCTAGTTGATGGCACGGTTCGCACCATGAAGCCTGGAACGTAAGAAAAATAGTCTTGTGTTCCGCCACGGCATGCGCTTTGGCGTCCGCCAGCACGCGCTCCGCGCTCGCCGCCTTCGGCTGCGCTTCAGCCGTCGCGACACTGAGCGCCAGCAGCAACGCCGCAATTTGCCAGGCTCTTTTCGAGGCGAGCTGCGCCGCCGATTTCATGTAGAAATTCTACGCCACGTTGCGGTGTGCCCAAAGAGGAAGATAAAAGCAGGCGGAGCTTCTGTTCGGTCGCGGCGACTTTGCGCTATTGCGCTGCGCCGCAGAGCGCCTGGACGGCAGCCTGGACGTCGGCGTCAAAGAGTGCACCGCGCCATTTGGCGGCGCAGAGTTGTGGAGCCGTGAGGCCGGGTGAGCCGCGCAGGTCTGCTCCCGATAAATTTGCGCCGGTCAGGTCTGCGCCGCGCAGAATCGCATCCGGGGCGACGACACCGCGCAAGTCCGCGTTTCTTAAATCGGCGTCCAGCAAGATCGTGCCCTTCATGTGCGCGCCGCTCAGGTTTGCGCCTGGGGCTTTCGTGGATGATAAATCGGTGAGTTCAAGGTTGGCATAGGAAAGCACGGCATTTTCGAGCTTGGTGTCTCGCAAATCGGCACGCGAAAGATCCGTGCGCAGCAACTGCGCGTTGCGCAGATCTACCGAGTAGAGCGAAGCGCCGGCAAGCTTAGCGTTGGAGAGCGTGGCGCTTTCGAGCGTGGCGTACGACAAATCCGCTCCGCGCAAGTCGGTGCCGGTGAAATTCGCGTGGCTAGCGTCCGCGGAGACCATCACCGCACCCTGCGCTTGTGCGCGATCCAGAATCACGTCGCGCAGATTCGCTTCTCGCATGTTGGCGTTGCGCACATCGGCTTCCGATAAATAAGCGCCTTCGAGGTTGCCCCGCCACAGTTTGGCATTCGCCAGAAATGCGCGATAGGCCCGAGAAAAGTGCAGGTTCATTTCGTTTAAGCGCGCGCCCTGCGTCAGCGCCGCGGAATCGTCCGTCCATTTTCCGCGTGGCGCTACCGACAGCCCCGCTTCCGTGACATCCGCATACGGCCGGTAGCCGAGCGATTGCACCAAGCGCGCCGGGAACCGCCGGATATTCGCGCGGGAATATTCCGGCGCGACATCGCTATCTGCCGGCAATCCCAAAATAATGCCAAGTGAAAGCGCCAGGACTACGCCGCCGCACAAGGCGGCCGCGCGCGAAGTGCGCAGCACGCGGCGCACCAGATTCCTCGCTTTAGGAAACTGAATCTCTCCGGGACCAAGCACACGCGTCACAATCGATGGCAAGCACGTAGCCGCAGCCACCGCGACGGTCAGCAAAAATACATGGAGCACCGTGCCGTGCAAATCCTGGCGCACGAGATAGCGGAGCCAAAAGAAAAACAGCGTTGCGGGCACGACCCAATAAGCCAGTCCGGTTGAAAGAACCGTTTCTAAGACCGCAAAAGGCGAGCGCGAATCGCGCTGCCAGCGGAAATGGCGCCGCACCACGCCCATCAAGTACCAAGGTCCATCGCGTTCGAGAGTTTGCCCATCCGGGAAAACGGCGGGCATGGCCGCCATGTTTCCCCACAAACGCAGCAGCAAAAAGTGAAATCGCAAGTAGAGCATTACCAGCAGGATCGGCGCGCCCAGATAAAAACCCATCATCGGCAAGGCGCGGCCTACGCGTGGAATGGGAATCGCCGGGCCATTTACGATCAGGCGCAAGTCCGATGTGAAGGCAATGAGCAACGCACAGGCGACACTTATCGTGAGCGTGAGAAAATAAAATGTGCGGGCCACGCGGGTGGCCTGCTGAATGGCTCTGGTTCCATCAAAATTCGCAAGCAATGTTTCCGGCAGCAAAGCGTCAAATAGATTCGCGCCGCCCAACCGCCCGACCCACATGCCTTCCGCGCCATACACGGTGGCGCCCATTAAATTCGCGCCGCGTAATTCCGTGCCCAGCAAAATGGCGTCGCGCAGGTCCGCCTGTACCAGGCTGGCGCCGCGCAAATTGGCCATGGAAAAATCCGCGCCTGCGAGCTTGGCTTTATCGAGCACTGCACCTTGCAGATTTGCGCCGGTAAGGTCAGCATGCGCGAGATTCACTCCAGAAAGATCGGCGCGGCGGCCAGACTCTCCTCCGGATTCCACCCACAACTTGTGTTGATCCAAAACTTCGGCAAGTTCAATGAGGGGCAAATCCACGGCTGCTTCCTCGATGGCGGTCACTAACGCGTCCATGGTGTTCCCACCAGCGGATGGCGGATTGGCGGTTTGCTCAGACGCAGCGGACGCCACGTAAGTAGGGGGCGCCGGTTCGGCCATCAACGCGGCAAAATTAGCGGACGCGAGACCGCTGGGATCGGGCGCGACGGGCGCGGCGGCAGCCGGCAATGGCGCAACGGTATTTGTTGCGGAAACCGCAAGCTGCGATTTCCGCACTTCCTGTAACTCCGAGACACTCTCCAAAGGTTCTCCCCTATCACTTGCGCACAACACGCCCCGCATAGACACGCGGACACAGAACTTGCTGGGAGCACCATCCTCTCTAAATGCAATGTGAAAATCTCCTGTCCCAAGGGACAGGGGCGGCGAGGCAATAAACTGCGCTGTCTGAAGAGCCGCAGCGACCGGCGGGGCGACCAGACACGAAAGATGACGCGGTCAGCGCAACTCACTCGGGCTATGACGGGTACCCGGGAAATTTCCCATGTATCGCGCGGTTTGGATTCACGGTCGGCGCAGGCGCCAAAATCGCTATCCCGGAATCTTTCATACCGAGAACCGCAAGGCGATCCTACGATCCGCTTCTCATTTTAATGGCTGGAATTTGACGCAGAAAAAAAACAGCCGGGGTGCTTCGCTGAGGGGCCAAGGAACCCCGGCTTATCCTGCCCGCCTCCGCAGTGAGCGAGCAAGAAACTGTTTGAGAAAAGGTGCCGGCGGGATGCGCACGCGCCGGTTCGGCGAACTATTTTTCGTCGTCGCCGCGCAGAAACTCGTAGCGCTCGATCGCGGCGACCACGCCGACAGCGCCTTCATCGCGGGACTCGGTGCGTTGCACGCGGCCGAGGCAGCGCACGCGAACCGGTCCGGCCAAGGTAATCTCGTTTGGCAAGGTCAAGAGGATCTCCACCGCCGAGCCTTCTTTGACATCTTTGCTGAGGAAGAAATAGACTCCGCGCGAGCTGACGTCGCGGGATTCGGTGCTGGTCTCCCCTACGGCCGCGCCAGTCGTCCAGCGAACCGTCAGGGGTAACCGCATCGTGAAACGTTGCGTCGTGCGGCGTTCGGTACCCGTCAAGGAAAACCTCCACTATCGAAAGTAAAGTGTATCCGGACCCGGGCCAGCGAACAATAGGACTGCGGGTACAAAAAGAATTCGCCCTTTGAAAGTACCGATGTACTAGGACGAGGCGGTTTCCCTAGGACTGACTGGCTAAGGGGGGCGGCATGGCCGGAGAATGGATGGGTGGATGCGGTGTCTTCGAGGGGGCATCCTGCGCAAGTCCCGGCATGGCAACGCTATCGCGTTGCCGCCCGGGGGGCGGCGCATGGCACTCCTGCTGACCATCCCGTTACCCACGGGCGGCAGATTTCGATGGGATGGCGCGGCGGATGCCGGATGCGCCAAGATACCTGGCGCACTTTTTCGTCGAGCCCCAGGGACAGGAAATGCCGCCTATTCCGGTTGCGCCTCGCGGCACCGTGAAATTGAAGGTTTCATGATGATCATCGCATGACTCATTTTTTTCGCTACCTGGGCCACTTGGCGTATCACGCGGGAATTTCCGGGCTGCTCATCGTCGGCCTCCTCGACTCGTCATTCCTGATTTTGCCGTTTGGCAACGACGTGCTGTTGATCGCGCTGAGCGCGCATCACCACAATCTTGCGGTGTACTACGCGCTAGCCGCCACTCTAGGCTCGGTTCTAGGATGCTGGCTGACGGTGTGGCTCAGTGCCAAAGGCGAAGCGAGTATCCGCAAGCGCGTCTCGAGCAAGCGCCTGAATTTTTTCGAAGGCAAGATAGAAAAACACGCCGGCTGGGTTTTGGCGTTCGCCAGTGTTATGCCCCCGCCATTTCCATTCACCACTCTGGTAGCGCTGGCGGCGGCGTTCGACTATCCGCGGAAACGGCTGCTGGCGATTATCGGGGGCATGCGTTTCGTGCGTTTTGGCGCCGAGTGCTATTTGGCGGTGCGCTATGGGACACACATTTTGCGCTTCCTGAATTCGCGGCAAATGGAGTATGTCGTGGTGCCGCTGATCGTTATCTCGATTGGCGCGAGCGCTTATTCAGTCTATAAGTGGATTAAGAGCAGCGCCCCAAGGGTCCGCAAAAGTAAGTCCTAGTGATTTACCTAGCACTTCTAGTGTCCGCCCCGCCTGGTATTTCCGGTAAGACCTGCGCCGCGGCAAAAAAGACTGAGAAATTTCGCGCAATCATCCGCTTGCTCTCCGGCGGGAACAAGCACCGGCGCACGCGATGGCGATGGTGGCGCGGGACGCGGAGGAAAGCCAATCCGAGGCTATTGGATGGTGGCGGTCAGATTGAGTTGATGGATGTTAACTCCCGTCACGGCGTTCACGCCAAACGACGTACTCCCTGTGACGATCTGGCTGAAAGCGGCGGACGCAGATGGTTTGTTGTTGGCATCACCGCTGTAACTGGCAGTGATCGGAGTCGCGCCAACCGGCAGGCCAGGTATTGCAGTTTGCGCTGAACCATTCACAAGTGTGTAGGGACCTGACAACTGAGAACCCGCGGTCGAAAAAGTGACCGATCCGGTGACGGTATCGGAAGCCGTGACGGTGGCGGTGAAGGAAGCGTTGGAGCCTTGCGCGACCTTGGGCATGGTGCCGGAAAGGGTCGTCGTGGTCACGGCCAGAGGTGGGGGTGGAGGGGGTTGCACGATGCCGCTGCCTCCGCCGCCGCAGCCAATCGCGAAACTGATGAGGCAGAATACTCCCGCAGCGTATGTAGGCAGCATGCGGGCAAAGCGTCTGCCATGATGATGCCGCAAGAATAAAAAAAAGAAGAGTGCAGCCAGGCCGGTGAAGAGGCTGATTCCGGACCACGGATTTCGCATTTGCGGATGGAGGAAAATTCTCAGGAAAGATCTTCGTTGTGCGGCAGCGATAGCCATGCCCGTCGAGGAAGGCCCGACGGAGGTCACGGAGACGACCGCGGTGGCGGGGACACCGTTGGCGAGATTGACCGCTGAAGGGGTGATGCTGCACGTTGAACCGGCGGGCAAGTTGCCAACGCACGTGAGCACGACGGTGCTGGCGAGATTGCTGGCGGGCGTGACGGTGATGGTGGCGGTGCCGGTCTGGCCGGCGGTGATGAGGATGGTGGGCGCAGAAGAGACAGCAAAATCGGGCGTGATGACTGGCACGCTGACCGCCTGCGCAGAGACATAGTAGTTGGCGTCACCAGAATATTGTGCTTGGACGAGGTCGAAGGCTTGCGGCTTGTAGGCCACGGTGGCGACGATCTGGGTGTCGCCACTGGCGTCGCTGTTGGTGATTTGTGTGAGGCCGCTGGTAAGGTTGCCGCTGAAGCTGCTGAAGAACGTAACCGTGCCGGTCATCGCAGGAGTTTTGTAGGCGGTATTGATGGTGGCGGTGATCGTCACGCTGTTGCCGTAGACGATGCTGGACGGGTTGAGGGAGACAGTAGCGACGGTCGGATACAAGGCTTGCACAGAAATGCTCGCTGAAGCCGCTGCGTAGTTGGAGTCGCCGCTATACTTCGCGGAGAGATTATGGAGACCACCGGTGGAAAAGCTGGTGGCAAGGCTGGCATTCAGGGACGGAGATGAACCTGGCACTCCAGAAAGATTCACCATACCGGGAAGCACACTTGCGCCGTCGTAAAAGATAACGGTGCCGGTCGGAACCGCGCCTCCGATGGCGCTGGTGGAAATACTGGCGAAGAGAGTGAAGCTCTGCCCTACAACGGCATTCGCAGTCGGAAAATAAACTTGTGCGGAAGTGGGGGCCGGAGTGATGGTCAGGTTGTAGGCGGCAGCGGCGCTCTTCGTAAAACTATTGTCGCCACTGTATTGCGCCGCCAGCACGTGAGTGCCTCCGGAGAGTTGCACGAGTTGATCTTCGGTATAACCGGCGCTATTGAGGGCGAAGGTGCCGGCATCGAGCGCCTGCGGCGGAGCGCCGTTGACGGAATCGGTGATAGATACGGTTCCGCTGGGGCAACTTAGGACGTTTACGCTGGTGCAGAGCTGCGTGAGGGAGCCGCTGGAGTTCGTGACGTCTACGTGGATGATGTACGGGCTGGCGTAGACCAGGGTGGCGGGCAGGTTGGTGGTTTCTTGCCCGGTGGATGGATTGAAGGTTGGAACGGTCAGGAAGGTCTTGCTGGGTTCCGGCGCGACCTTGACCGTCACGCCCGCCGAGTCACTGGGCGCGTTGGTGCCATCGCCCTGGTAGTGGGCCGTCACGACGTAGGACGCTCCGCCGGGCAAATTAGAAGTGGAACCGGTGGCGGATCCGTTCGCCAGGGTAAGTTGCGTGACGCTTAAACTTTCGCCGCCGGGCAGGGCTGGAGATCCTGGCAGCGTGGCGATCAAGCCGACATCGCCGACGGCGTTCTTCGGACTTACGCTGACGCTGATGTTTACTGGCGAGCCGTGCGTGATATTCACAGCCACATCGTTATTGAGAGACAGCGTGGTGCTGGTGGCGACCGAATTGGCCGTCGCCCAGTTCGTCGCGAGGTTCTGTGCATTTACGGAGCCGAGTCCCGTCGCCAGATCGTAGCCCGTGCTGGTGGTCCAGGCAGGCATCTTGGCATTGGCGGGAGTAACCAGAATGCCGTCAGTACCAGCGATCGCGGCGCTGCAATTCGGCGTCCCTCCGATGCAGACCACGGAGTTGCTGCCCACCGTGCCGCCAGAGAGAAAACTGTTGCCCTTGGTGATGTCGTTGAAGGTGCATCCGGCGACGGGGTTAGCGGAAGCATTGCAATTCAGCGCCGGAGTGACGTTGGCTTGCTTTTTGGCCAGGGCATAAAGTACGTAATTGGCATTTCCCTGCCGGTTGCTGAAGTTTTGTTTGGCTTGGGATTGATTGATGAGCGCCAGGATGCCCGCGAAGGAGGGCGCCGATGCGGAGGTTCCCCCGATAGGCAAATAGGAAAAATAAGTTCCACTCAGTTGGCAATAAGCGCCCTGGTCACTTTCGCAAACGAGGTAGCCGGTACCGGTAAATCCATTGCTGGCAAAAAGCGAAACGTCTGGAAGGTCGCGTTTGTTATCGGCGGGTACGCCGGGTCCGCTCTGCCAAAGCGGCTTGCCGTAAATGGTGCTGGCCCCGCCGCTGCCGGCCACGATGTTAATGAGGTCGCCGCCTAGCTCCGAGGTGCCGCAACCGGTCAGGCCGAGTTGCGCGCAAGAATCGTTCCAAGGGATTTCTGGGATATAGCCCAGTGCGGAGGCAAACGTTGTGGGGTCGTTCGTAGCGCTCCAGTATTGCGTCCATTTGTCGATTTGATCGAAATCGGTTCCGCCAACCGCGACGTTGAAAGGCGTCGAAGCGTATCCGCTGACGGCCAACCCGTGGGAGGCGGGCTGCTGAACGCCGAAATCATCGCATCCCGCGGAGCCTCCGTCTCCCGCAGAGAGCACCACGGTCATGCCCTGCGCCGCGGCTTGCTCCCAAAGCCCGCTGTAATACTGGTTGTTGACGGTTCCCAGCGCCTGTTCGCAATTGCCGAAGCTTTCGCTGAGCACGCCGGCCACATTATGGTCCACGGCGTAGAGCGCAGCGAGGTGCGTTCCGCCAGACACTTCCGTGGCGGCAGCGATTACAAGTTTTATGGTGGCGTTCTTTGCGACTGCGCCGGACCACTCGATGTCCAGATCGGCCTCGGTTTCATCGCCGTCCAGAATTCCCGGGTCAATGCCATCGACAATGACATTGTCCGAGGTGAAGTTATTTGATAATCCAAACAGCGCGCGAAAATTTTGAATATCGGACACGTTGATGTTCGAGTCTCCGATGATGGCGATACTCTGGCCGGTACCGTCGATTCCCGTATTCCACAACGGCGTGACGTTGTAGATCGTGGCGAAGTCCGCAGGCGCAAGCAGAAAAGTGTTCGAAGTGTTGGGCGGCGTGTACAACGGGCGTTGCACCAGTGGGGTCGGCGATAGCGGGAAAATCACGCCGGTGGTGCGGGATTTTTGGAACGCGCCCATGGAGAGAGCGTGCGAGACGGCCGGAAAATTATTTAGGGAGACCACGCCGGCGACCACCGGCGCTAATGCGGCGGGAATCTCCGGATCGCTGGCGTTCGCGGTGTGTTCCTTGCCGGCAACAACGTAGCGGTGAATTTGCGTGTGAAACGCGTTGCGCACTTGCCCGGCGGTGCCTTCGAATTCAATCACCGTGTTTCCCGCGGAAATGCGGATAACGCGAAAGCCCTGGTCCGCGAGCCAGGAAGTGATGGTCTGCACATCCGCCGCAGCCGGACCGTATTGTGCGCCGAACTGCTCGGGAGTCAGCCAGCCGTGAAAATTGGGCGAGAATTTGTTTTGTTGATCGTCGAGGAGTTGCCGCAATGCAGATTCTTTCGCTGCGCTTCTCTGCAAGAGCAGCAACATACGATGCAGTGGTTGAGAATCGGGGATTACGCCTTGATCGTATTCAGCGCGCGCCAAGGGGTGCACGTTGCCAGGCAGTGTCGCCAGGTCGTGGGGATCGGTGGCCTGCGTGATCGCCGGCAGCGCAGCAGTATTTTGTGCCGCGGCAGAAGACGCTGAGCACATGGGAACGAAAATACCAACAGCCAACAACGCGCGAGAGAGGGTTCTCTGATTTCGCATGGACCGCCCCGGGTTCCGTAGCTGCCCACACCATCCCGCGAAAACGCTTCGCCGGAAGGCCGGGCGCAATCCTACCTCTGAAAAATTGTCAGGGACATCCGATTGGTCGGGAGCTTAACACACTAGCGGTAACTTCGTAGACATCTATCTCGCAAAGAACGAGCAAAGGATTACCATCAGTGGGGTGATTGCCGGAAGCGGTCGTAAAACAGGGTGAAAAATCCACTTCCTGTCGTTAAAACGAATAGCGGATGGCGAACTGAAACGCACGTGGCCCGCCCGTTCCGAAGAAGCCTCCGCCGGCGATGCTCTCCGGAGTGAAGAAACTACCATCGATCCCGCTAGCGTCGGTTCCCTTGGGAACCAGCACGATGTTGCGGCCCGAGTAGCTCCGGTTGGAAAATCCACGGACGTTAACGTTATTAAACAAGTTGAAAGACTCGGCGATCAGGTCAAGATGCTGGTGCTCGGCGAGACGGATCGTCTTCACGAGACGAAGATCCAGTGAGTTAAACGGACTCGCGAAATTAATTCCTGCCGGCACATGTTCAAGCTGCGGACCGGGATTGCACGGTGCTGGCGCGGGACACGCCGGCAACGCGTTCCAAAGGTCGATGACGCGGTTGAGCTGGTTGCCATTGGCGATTCCGCGGCCCAAAGCATTACGCGAGAGAATTGGCAACCGCGAAGGATTGGGTAATGAGGATACATAGGTGTCCGCCGGAACTCCCGAGCCGTAGGTGTACAACGGAGAGAGCGAGAAACCCCACGGCATACTGAGCAGGCCGTATACCGTTAAACGATTGCGCTCGTCGGTAGCAGCGTAACCTTTCTCTCCACGCAAGCCCGCGGTGCCTTCGTTGAGGTTTACGCTCTCGACGGCATTGAACGAGGGTACTTGATCATCGTCGGAATAATCCAAGGTCTTCGACAGCGTGTAACTGACGTTAAAGAGATACGTCACCGGGCCGAGCTTGGCGGGCTTGTGCTGCAGGCTGACCAAGAGTCCGTCATACCAGGACTTTGCCGCGGAGCTTCCGACGGTCACGTGGTCGGAGATTCCGGTGAGCGGATCTGTGACGGTACAAAGCGCGGGACTTCCCGGGCAGGAGATGTACGGAGACGTCGAGGTAGTGCTACGCAGATATTGCGCGATGATTTGACGGTCGCCGAAAACGTGCAGGGCATCCGCGCTGAAAAGCCAGTCCTGCGCAAGCTGCTGCTGCACGCCGAGGGAAAATTGCTCAAACATGGGATGGTGCGTATCTTTCCCAAGCACGATGATGCCGACGCCGCCAGGCGCGTTCGGTCCGCTGAAGGGATCTGCAAGGGTCGGGCTGCCCGGCGCAAAAGTCGCTCCCGGCGCGAAGCACGCTCCCAGACTGGGCGTGGGCGGACCGCCCGGGAAAGTGCAGAAGGAACCGAAGAACGCGTTGACCGTCAGGGCGCGGTCGTCTTGCACTCGTTCGTAACCGGGCACTTCCAAAATGATGCGGTCATAATAAATTCCATATCCGCCGCGAATCACTGTGCGGCCATGACCCAGAGGATCGTAAGCAAAGCCGACGCGCGGCCCGAAGTCTTTCTTGTCCGGCTGGCGGCGAAGGTCGATCACACCGGCGAGCCATACGCACGGCTTGGTGGGCGGAGCGGTAATGTCGGCGCAAGCGTCATGAGTGCTGTCGGTTCCGGTAAGGTTCGTGTCGTACTCCCAGCGCAGACCGAGATTCAGCGTTAACTTGCGTGTCACTCGCCAGTCGTCTTGTACATAGGCGCCAAAATAGTTGTTGGAGATAGGAGGTATCGGCACCGGCGTCACCGGCGCTTGGCTCTTGAGAGCCACCGCGATGGGAATATCGAGGTCGTTGATCACGCCATCGCCGTTCAAGTCGGCAAACCCGAAATTGCTGGCGAGGACGACCGAGCCGCTGCCGAACGGATTGATAATCCCGAAAGCGTTGTAATGCTGAAATTCCGCGCCAAGGTGCAGCGTGTGCGTCCCGATCGTCCAGGCAAACCCGTCACGAAGTTGGTAGCGATTCAGATGCGTGGATTGCGGGGTATTGAAATTGACGCCGTCAGCCAGTCCCGGGAACACCAGTTCGGTGGACAGTGGAAGCGCGGGAAAGGTAGTCGGTGCATCTTGCGAGAATGGGGGAATGTTATTGAGGAAAGTGTCGAAGTGAAAGGTCAGGCTGTTCACCTGCGTGGGTGAGAACGTGGAAGTCCAGCCCGCCACCAAGGAGTGAAAGCGGTTGAGCGAATCTTGGCGTTCCGCTGCGGTACTTAGCGGCGTCGGCTGCGAGGCCTCCGCCTGGGCGGTTTGCGTCGAACGATTGAAGGAATACCGGGCAGTCAGTGAATTACTGGCGTTCAGTTGATGGTCGACCCGAGTAGAGAAGAGCGCTTCGCGCAGAGGAGCCGGGGCTGTGGTATTCAGAATGCTATCGTCCGCTGGCGTGGCTCCATAGACCCGCTGGCCCGTAAGCACGGCGGAATTCTGATGCCGGTATTCGCCGGAAGCGAACCAGAACGTTTTATCCTTAACAAGCGGCCCGCCGACAGAGCCGCCATACTGTTGGCGGTCGAATGGGGGCGTGGGAGTAGCGGGATCAAGCGTAGCCGGACGAGCTTGCAAATTCCGGTTACGCTCAAATAGAAACGCCGAACCATGGTAGTCGTTGGCTCCGGACTTCGTCACCACATTGATGATGCTGTTGCCGGATCGGCCGACCTCCGCGGTGAAACGTCCCGTGGCGATCTGAAATTCCTGGACGGAATCCTGGGGAAAATTGGCGAGCGTGCCGCCCACAACTTCGTCGTTGTTATCGCCGCCATCCACAGTGATGTTTCCGCCGCGTCCGAAGCCGCCCGCCGAACTTACTTCCAAGGTATTCGTTTTCGTGGGATCGAAATTCGGCGCGGGACGATTACCGGGAATGAGATAGGCGAGATCGAGAAAATTGCGCCCGTTGAGGGGCAGCGACTCGATGGTGGTCGAGGTGATCTCGCCCTGGATCATCGATTGCGTAAGTTCGACGGTCTGGCCAGCGCCGGTAACATGAACGGTGCTGTTGACGGACGCCACTTCCAGTCGCGCGTCCAGCGTCGTGGCGCGCCCAGCTTCCAACTCCACCGCCGCAAATTCGCGCGGGGCAAATCCCGCGGCTTCGATGTGTACGTCGTACGATCCTGCGGGAAGATCTGGAATGGCATAGACGCCGTCGGTGTTCGAGGAGGTTTGCCGCACAACACCTGTGGCGAGATGCGTGGCCGAGACTGCGGCCCCGGAAATGGCTGCCCCACGCGTATCGGTCACGATACCGTTGACCACCGTGGTGGGAACTTGCGACGCTGCGCGCGCGGCCCCGACCGCACTACACAGCAACAGCAGAAGAGCTCCCGCCAAAATCCAGGAAACTTGTTTCATCTTCATTGGTCTCCGTAAACTTTTTTGCGCCCATCGCCATGGCGAAAAAAACATCTCGCTGAGCGTGCGTCAGTGCACGCAGACCGCGCTGGCAAGTTCGCGGACAGAGTTCCGCGGCGGTCGACCAAATGGCTTTTACTGAGTGGTTCATTTGCGCCGCTCCCGCACCCCGCGGTGCCGCGCAAATGTTCTACAGCTTTAGGGAAGAAATCTAGCGGCATGCCGGGCCCGTCACAATACTGCAAAAGGACTAGCTCACGGACGCAGATTCCAGCGGCGGCGCGGACCGGCAGTAAGATCGCGTCGGCGGCGGCTGGCTGAAGCAGCCACCAGCATGGAAACATGATTGCGGTTACGTGTGGTCGATCAGGCGATGGTGAATGGCGTAAAGGGCCAGCTCCAGGCGGTCAGAGACGCCCAGCTTGTCAAAAATATTGTGCAAGTGATTTTTGACGGTTTGTTCGGAGATGAAAAGCTTTTCGCCGATTTCCTTGTTGCGGAAACCCTGTGCAACGAGTTGCACGATCTCTTTTTCACGATCGCTGAGCAGCGGCTTTTCGCGGCGCGGCCCGGATTCGGAAGACTTCGAGAAGGCTTTCATGACCTCGGCGGTCATGCGGTTGTCCAGCCAGATTTCGCCAGCGAAAACGCGCTGAATGCTCTTGACCAGCAAATCGGTTGCGGACTGCTTCAATACCACGCCGCGCGCGCCGAGGCGCATGGCGCGCACCACGTCGCGGTCATCTTCCGCGGCTGTCAGCACAATGACGCGCGTGGGCAGCGTGTCAAAATTCACTTCCTCGAGTACCGCGAGACCGTCTTTATCCGGCATCCGCAAATCAAGCAACAGAATGTCCGGCTTCAGCTTGGCCAGCAGCTTGATACACTCCGTGCCGTTCTGCGCTTCTCCGACGATGGTCATTTCTTCGTCGGATTCCAGCATTTTGCGCAATCCGTCGCGGAAAATGGCATGGTCGTCCGCCAGCAGCACACGAATTTGTTGTTTAGTTTTGGCCATGGTCAGGCGAGCGGAATCTCGATAGTCAGACGGGCTCCATGGCCAGGGTTCGATTCAATCGTCAACACGCCCCCCACAGTTCGCGTTCGTTCCTTTATAGAAATAGGCCCCAGTCGCAGGCGGTCCAACTCATCCCCGGTGAACTTGCCTGCAAAGCTAAATCCTTCGCCGTTATCGTCCACCACCAAGGTTAAACGGCTTTCGTCCTGCGACAGTTTTACCACGACATGGGAAGCCTTAGCATGCTTTTTTATGTTGTTGAGTGCTTCCCGGTAAATCTGGAAGATTTCGCGGCAGACGCGGTCGGGAGACTGCAGTTCGGCGGAATCGATGAGCAAATCGAGCGCCAGCGACGATTCATTGCGAAAACGCTCCGCGAAACCGCGCATCAGGTCCACCAAATCGGCGCTTTGCACGCGCAGCGGACGCAGGTCAGTAACCATGTGGCGCAGCTCGGCGCCCTCATTTCGCACGGTTTGCTGCAGGTTGGCGAGGCCGGAAATGGCCTGATCTGGAGTGGTCGGAACGCGGCGGCGCAGCACATCGAGCTGAATTTCCACACTGAGCAGTGTTTGCAGGATGCCGTCGTGCAAATCGCGCGAGATGCGGCTGCGTTCCGCCTCAATGGCGCGGGCCCGCAAATGGCGCAACAGAAAAATATTCTCGAGCGTGGGGCTGACATGATAAGCAATGCGTTCGAGCCACGCCAAATCGGCCTTCGAAAATGGCTTGTTGCCTTTGCGGCCGTTTATAAGAAAAAAGCGGCCAACGGGCACGCCGTTCTGATCGAATGCCACCGTGATCAGCGAGCGAATCTTGAGTTCCGTTTGCGTGGGGCCGGGAATGCGGGGCAGGTTTTTGAGCCTGCGGCCGTCGCGGCGATCCCAGCCAAAGCCTGAACCCGCGCCGACCACGCTATTCCAGCAGAGCGTGGCTTCCATGTCGTCGAGGAGAAAACCATCCGTGCGCGAGAGCGGCAGGGTCTCCGGGATCAAGCGCTCACTTTCGCCGGCCTTCAGGCGCCAGAGAAAGATGCGCTCCAAATCCGTGTCGCGATAGAGCAGCAAGGCTTCTTCGGTGGAGAATGCGGTAGCCAGTTCTTCGAGCAGCAGACGTAGTGATTCGGCGAGGCCCTGTTCCACGTTGAGTGTGCTGCTGATGCGCGAGAAAAAGGCGTTCTGCGTGGCGAATCGCCGGCTGAGGTCGCCAAGAAAAGCCAGGCCAGTGCCACCGGCAAATGTGCCGCTGGTGATGGCCAGCCAGCTCATGACACGCATGAGGTGCACTTCGCCCGTTTTCACGGTGAAGAGCACCAATCCCAGGGAGAGCAGGCCCGCAAGCGGAAGCGCGCCGTCGAAACCCCAGCGAATGCCTGCAGCGTAGCAGATGAATAAATAGGGAAACCAAACGGGAACGTACGTCGGGCTGAGGTACAGAAAAAAGGCCAGCGCCAAAATGTCGCAGGCCAGCGGGAGATGCCAGGCGCGATTGCGCAGCGCGCGCTCGAGACGAACTACCAGCAGCGCCAGAATCAGATAAGCCACCAGAAAGGAAACGGAGCGGCGAACCTCCCGAGAGGGCGCTTGTTCAAAAAGGGCGAGAATCGCCAGAAAAATGATGATCGGGCGGGCGTAGACGATCTGCCGCTCAAAATAGCGCTGGTCGGTTGGATGGGGACTCATGCGCGAAAACGCTCGTACGTATGGCCTTAGTCTAGCAACAGGCGGCGGCTTCTCGAGGGCCGGTTTAGAGAGTTCTGCGCGCGTGTTGCTCCAGTTGCAACCGGGGCGTAACGACGCTAAGGAGCGGAGGCTGACTGCGGCGGGACTTCGTCGCTGACCACGGTAAATCGGGTCAGTTGCGCGAACCCGAAGGAAGTGGTGATGGCCACGTCCGCAGCGTCGCGACCCACGGCCATGAGCACGCGCCCGATGCGCGGGGTGTTGTGGCGGGCGTCAAAGGTCCACCATCTCCCGCCGAGGTAGACTTCGAACCAGGCGCTGAAATCCATGGGCGAGGGCGGCACGGAAATGCCGATATCGCCTAGGTACCCGGTGACATAGCGCGCGGGAATATTCATACAGCGGCAGAACGTGATGGCCAGGTGCTGGAAGTCGCGGCACACGCCAGTGCGTTCGGTGTAGACGTCGAGCGCGGTTTTTGTGGCGCGCGCGTGGTGATAGCCGAACTGCACCTTGCTATACACCCAATTTACGATGGCTTGGACGCGGCCCCAGCCTGGCGCGGTGTGCGCAAAGAGGTCGGTAGCGATGTGCGAGAGCCGGTCCACTTCGCAATAACGGCTGCTCATCAAGTAGATCAGATTCTCAACCGGCAGATCTTCAACTTGATGTTGCATGGCGTAATAATCGATGGGGTCGGGCTGGCCGGAATCTTCGATCAGCGTAGAATTCCAGAGGCGCACGCGGCCTTGCGGCGCCAAGAAGCGCGTGCAGAGGTTTCCGAAGAGATCGGGATAAGTATCGGATTTTACGGCTGGATCGATGCGGAGTTCATCCGGCTCGCGAAGGTCGGCGGAACGGGAAGGATGGACCAACAGCATGGCCACGATGGCCACCGGCTGCGTGATCTGGAACTCAATGTCGTAACCCAGGCGAATGAGCATGCAGGCATTGGAATGCTGGAACTGTGCCTAAAGGGGAAGTGTAGCGCTTTTGCGGACGCGTCAAGCGAAAATAAGCATGCGAAATGTGGTTCCATTGCATCGCTATTACGACGGGTAAGGAACGTCGGCGGCAAACGAGTCCAAGACAAGGATGCCATTGCCCGGTGCGTGTTGCTTTCCGACGGATAAGGACTTAGCCTGCGATAGCTGTTCTGTGCGCAGCGGGGTTTTATCGGAGAATGTTGTGCGGCAAATATTTATTCTGGTGCTCGTTTTTCTGGTGGTGCAAGCGAAACCCGCTCTCGGCGCCGCCCCGGGTGGTCCCATGAAGGTAGGGATTGTTGGGTTGGTTCACGGCCACGTTGACGGATTCCTGAATGGCGGAGCGCTGACACCGGCGGGCGGAATTCTGAATCGTCCGGACGTACAGCTGGTGGGAATCGTGGAGCCAGACGAAAAATTATTTGACGCTTACGCGCAACGTTTTCACTTCGCGGCGAGCATGCACTTTGCCAGCATCGTCGAAATGGTGCGGCAAGCGCACGCCGAAGTGGTGCTGGTATTTACCCCTCCGAGCGAGCATCGGCGGGTGGTGGAGGAATGTGCGGCCCTGGGCGTTCACGTGATGGTAGAAAAGCCGCTGACCATAAGTTACGCGGATGCGCTGGCGATCCAGCGGGCCGCGCAGCAAGGCAAAATTCATGTGCTGGTCGATTTTGAAACCACTTGGTACGCGAGCAATACGGAAGCGTTTCGCTTGTTGAAACAAGGGGCCCTAGGGCCGATTGTGAAAACGGTGATACGCGATGGGCATCCCGGACCAAAATTGATCAACGTATCGCCGCAGTTTCTCGCTTTTCTGAGCGATCCCGCGCAGAACGGCGCTGGAGCGCTCTACGATTTCGGCTGCTATGGGCCCAATTTGATGACCTGGTTGATGGACGGTGATGTGCCGCTTAGCGTTACCGCGGTGACCAAACAACTGCAGCCGGACGTATATCCAAACGTGGACGACGAAGCGGAGATCATACTGAACTACCAAAACGCGGTGGCTATCGTGCAAGCTTCCTGGAACTGGCCCTTTAACGTGAAACAAATGGATGTTTACGGGAAGACCGGCTATGCAAAAACGCTCGATTCCGACCGTCTCGACGTTCGCGAGCAACACGATCCCGAGAAACAGACAAGGAAGGGGCCGGCGCTGACCGCGCCCTACGATGATCCGCTGCACTATATGGGGGCAGTGTTGCGGGGCGAAATCGCAGAGGGAAATGATCTGTCCGGGTTGAAAACCAACGTAACCGTCTCGGAGATTTTGGACGCAGCGCGGCGATCGGCAGCAAGCGGACGCACGGTCACGCTGCCTTTGCCGAAATAGCGCCGCGGTATTGCATTGAGTCGGGCCGCGAGCGTCTTTTCGAGGGTATCTTTTCGGCGTTGAGAATTTAGCGTAAACTGTAACCGTGCGGTGGGAGTAGCTCAGCTGGTAGAGCGTCGGTCTGTGGCACCGAATGTCGCGGGTTCAATCCCCGTCTCCCACCCCAAACATCCCCAGTGTTTATCAGCGTTTTTCGCGTCCCAGCCGATTTTAGGATCAAAACTGTACGGAAAGTGTACGGAAAATTGCTGTACCGCGCGAACCAGAGCCTTATTTCGACGACGCAGCGAACAACTCACGAGCAACACGGTCGAGGCGGCGGACAGTTTGCTTAACGGTGCCTATTCTCAGACCGCAGTTCCGCGCCATTTGCTCGTATGTGCCGTAGCGAGCCCGGACCCACAAAATATTATCTATATCGTCTAAATCTCGTCCTCTCCCTCGTGTTCTCAGCATCTTCACTACTCGGACCAGACGTTCCTGAACGGTCCCGGGCTCCTTTCGACGGCTTTTGTTTACTCGCCGCTCCAGAAACCAAACAACCACTTCGATCCTCGTGGCTTCGTCTTCGTACCAGCGTTTGCCAGTCACGGCCTCATTTTGGTTCGGCCTGACACATTCTGTCAACTCCGTACCCGTCTGTACCCCGTCCCACCGCGCTGCAGTGATGGGTGAGCGCAAACCACGGCCCACCAACCTTTCGCCACGTATACCGTTAACGCGCTCTGCGTTAGCTACCTCTAGCGTAAAACTTAAAACCTAAGCGCCCTGCTCTGCGTTGCAGTGCTGCGCTTGATTTGGAGCCGCTAAACGTGAGTGACGTACCCGTGTGCCTGCCCTCAGAACATAGCGTTACGCAAGCGTCTAAAAAGTGCTCAAGCGTAAGCTGCGCCAACCTTGCTGTCGGTCGTCGGGCCTTCTGCTCAAACGCCTGCAAGCAAGCTGCGCATCGCCAATCGCCAGCTCATCAAGCAAGCCTCAAAAAGCATCGCGATCAGCGCCTACGCCGCCGCGAGGCTCATTACAAGCGTAAGTACAGGTATCGCTCGCTCGGCGTTCTCGACTGGACTGGGCCCCTCGCAACCGATGTGCCTCGCATCGGCGCAATGGACTTGAAGCTCTACTAAAAAGGAGATGCATATGGAAACCCTCGAACTCGATGCAGTACAGCAGCAACCATCGTTAAATAACGATGCCCTAAGTCGATCCGTTTGGTTGGAAGCAATGGCCGAACTGCTTCTGTCCGCGATGAGCAGTCAGTGGAGGATTGGCGATCTAGCCCTCCGCACGCCAGCCGAAGCAAGCCGTGAAGAAGTTAAGGAGTTATTGGAAGAGGCGGCTGCGCGAACCGGCTACGACGTGAACACGATCCGCGACATGCGGACCGTATCCGCGCGCATTCCGCCGGAACTCCGCAAGCCAAGCCTTTCTTGGTACGGCCACAAGGAGATTTCAAAGCTCTCCGTAAGTGCCAACGGAAAAGCTAACGAGGAGAGGTCGATGGCGCTTAGGTCCGAGTTCTTAGAGCGGTTCGCTGACGCTGGCGTTATCGAGGTACGCTCGGCAGTACGCGAGAAGATGAACAAGCGAGTCCCATCCGGCGACGCGGAGACCGTGTCTTTCAGATTGACCAGTACTGAGTATTCGCGGCTGGAATCCATTGTGCAATGTCACCCGATTCACACTTCCGCTGCTGAACTTGTACAAGAGCTGGTCCGCGATTTCATACGTAGCAGTTCGGAGGCGAGCCAGTGAAAGTAACTGTCAGGATCAACGAATTCAAACGCATGTTAGAGGAAGCGGTCTTCCTAATTCCGAAAGTGCCGCCGATGCCAATCCTTGAGTTCGTCAAGATCGACGTGCATGGCACGCAAGCAAAAATGTCCGCCGCTGACCTTGGCTTTTCCATCGTTCAACCGTTTGAGGTTGTTGATAGCGATGCTGACGGCTCGTTTCTTCTTCACGCTAAGAAGATGAGTCAGTTCTTAAAACGGCATGTTGGAGGGACTGCCGTAATTGAGACCACTTCGGACGACAAGCATAATATCGTCACGGCTGGAACCTTCACCATGAAGATTTCGACTGCGATTGGTTGTGGTGTTTCGGATTTCCCGGAACGCGGGTCGATGCCGGAACTCTCACACGCCGTCAGCCTGAAGTTTCTGAAAAAGCTTGTCGAACAAGTTAAATCTGCATGCCCTGACAAAGAGCACAAGCACGCGATTGCATCCGTCAGGCTGGAAAGTGACGGCACTAAGCTTCGCGCGGTGGCCTCGGATGGCTTCCGAATAGCCATCGCGGACGCGCCGGGCAATTGGGGCGTGTTCAACCTGCTGCTTCCGAAGACCTCCTTACCGCTGCTCAAACGACGGCAGGGACCGATGGCTCGAATCGCGCAATCTGAAATCTCCTTCTTCGTCGAAACCGACAGCGCTTTGCTCCAATGCGCCAAGCCGACTACAAGATTTCCGAACTACGAGAAGGCACTGATACAGCAGGAGTCGGAGTGGAAGTCTACCGTCAAAGTTGCAAGTGAAGACCTCAAATCCGCAATTTTCAACGTACTCAGCACGGCTAATGAAAAAAGGCCGGCCATCCTTTTCACGGTCTGCGCCGATAACTTACAACTGAGAATTGCGCACAGTGAAGAGATTACAACTGGCTGTATTCCGGCGCTCACCGAGGGTGAGCGGGATTTCACCGTCAAGTTGAATCCGGCTCTCGTACTGCCTTTTCTGTCGTATGCCGGCGAAGAGGTAACGATTCAGTTCCCATCGTCGGAGAAATTTTTCGTGCGATTTAGCGCGGGGAATGAATATCAATATCTCGTGATGCCGCTCAAGCTGAGGCAAGAGGAAGAGCCAGTATCCGAGTGCGCTTCCTCTGCAACGTAGACTTTCCTGATTGCCCTTTCGTTGCTGGCTGTCGATACTACTTCGTTAAAGCATGCAGATCGTTGGCGAGTTTGACTGCTTCCCCGCCGGGCCACACGCCGAATTGCCTAAGCAAATCAACATCGGGGAGACGTTCCCTTGCTTCAGCCTAGTGATGTGCTTACGCCCGTGCAGCTTGCGCAACGATTGCAGGTTTCGCGCGGGTGGGTGACAAATAAAACCCGTCGCCGATGCCTTGACCCAATTCCACACATGCGAATCGGAAAGTACGTGCGCTTCTCTTGGCCCGTTGTCGCTGCTTGGCTTGAGAGTACGACTTGTCCCAAGCGCAAGGCGCGTACATGAAATTTCCTCGAGCCGCAAGGTTCCGGTTGCACGCGCTGCGGGTGCGCTGTGAGGATTACGGGCATGGAAAAGCACTTTCTAAGAAAGGCAGTGCGATGACAAAACAAGATTTAATGAAGCAGCTCGAATCTGCCATTGACGAAGCCATCCGCACTGAGATGTGGGGCGTGATCGAAGTTTCGTTTAGCGGCGGCGTGCCTGCGATCCTGCGGCAAGAGAAGACCACAAAATTAACTGGAGGCAATGAGAGAACCCATGCCAATCGAAACTACAGATAACGTTTGGCCAAAAGGCACTTCCTCTGGTGCCGACGCAGCCAAGCTCATGGATGTTTTGGAAGACCTGGCTATCGACGCTGCGACCGACCCTAACGTCAATCCGATAAAAATCGCTGCCCAGTTTGAAGCCGCTGCCAAAGCTGGATTGCCAACAATTTCCAAACTGACTGACCTTCCGACGATCACGCAGCTCGCGTCTGATCCGGTGAGATGGATCGTTGACCGGCTACTGCCCTATGGCTGCTTGACGATGCTGGTAGGTTCCCAAGGCTCGATGAAGTCGATGTTCGCGATGTATGCTGCGCAAGCAATTTCGGGCGGGCACAAAGACTTCCTCGGTCGCGCAATCATTTCTGAGAAAGACAGGCACGGCGTTCCTGTTCTGTACGTTGACCGCGAGAATCCCGAAGCGGAAGTCAGCAACAGAGCGCGATTCATGGGAATCTTGGCCAACGCGGAATTCACTTACTGGGGAGACTTCAACAAGGACGGTCAGACACCCGAAATTGACGACGAACGACTGCTCGACTGGGCGCATCGCCATAACCTGTTCTTCGTTTTCGACTCACTTCAAGACTGGTACGGCGACGAGAACGAAAACGACAACTCTGCGATGGTCAAGCTGCTGGGCAAATTCAGGAAGCTCGCTCGAGCAGGGGCGGGAGTTCTGCTACTTCATCACAAGAATGCTGCAGGCGAGCGCGCACGTGGCGGCACGGCGATCACGAACTTGACCGACATGGCAATCAAAGCAGGAAAGAATGCCGATGACTCAAACATCATCGAGTTGCGAGAGGAGCGATTCCGGATGTGCGGAGCTTGGGAGATCGATCTCAAAGCACATTGGGACGCGGGAGAATTCCACGGCAATGCGAAGCACTACCAGCTCGAGCTGGTACGTGACCAGCTTGTGTCCGAGGTCGTGCGCGACCGGCAGGCTGATAAGCAGGAGAAGGCCCAAGCGCAGGGTGATAAGGACAGGGACGATACACAGCGGATATTGGATATGGCTCGGCGGACAGGACTAGCTCCAGCAACAATTGGCGGAAAGCTCTCAATCAGTAGAGGCCGCGTCGAGAAGTTGATCGCGAAGGCCGCTGTTAGTTGGGACGGTGCTGCTTGGCAAGGGTTGGAAAATTCCGATGACGTTTACTAGGCAGTGTTCGAGTGTACGCGTACGGGGTCTTATAAAGACAGACCCCGTACACGTACACGCTCACGTCTACGCTTTGAATGGATGACATTCATACACAATCCATACACGTACACGCATACACGCCTGCCGAGGCCCTAACACAGCACTGCCGCATTGAGGCTGGCTTTATGAAGTACGGCAGAGTAGAGACGACCGACCAACAAGCCTTTGAGCTTTGTGATGACTTCTCCGCTGAGGCGAAGCGTCGGTTCCCGTTCAGTGCGCGAAATGGCCTCGTGTTTGGCTCAGGCAAATTTCCTCTCTCGCTGCGCTGCCGCACTCCGTGGATAGTACAGCTCTGGACGACTACCGAAGCGCGCCATGAAGCGATGAACAAGATGTGCGGGGCTCGCTGCACATTTAATCACAGACTAGAAGAAACTTTATGAACGGTCTCGACGGAGCGCTGCGCGAATCGCTTTTCATGCGCGGCTTGACGGTACCCTTCCGGAACCGGTCTTGACGCTCCAGTATCCAAGGAGTGATGATGCCTCGTAGATGGGCCATTACATAGCCGTTCTCCGGACATATTTCTCAATGGGAGAGTAACAGTGAGCATCGGCACGGCGATCTTTTGTTCCGTTCTCCTAGTTTTGCTAGTAATTAACAAGCCCTTCCGCAAGGTGATGGCATGGATCGCCGGCATCAGCATCGTACTTGCGATTCTCGCTGGTGCAGGCTATTGGTTGTACTTGAAATACCAGGACCACGTCACGAAAGTGGAATCTGAAAAATGGGCTGCTGGAAAACCTGCGCGAGTCGCTGAGTGCATGCAACGCTACAGGAATGCCGCCGCCATCACCGGGTGGTTTATTGAGCCGTATTTAGCGGTTAAAACCGGCGACGGACACGTGGATGCGCAGGCAACCTGCGAGAAAGATGAATTTTCGGAATGGAAATCTACGTCGGCTCCTGTGCCTGACGCGCCACAGGTTTTGAAGAAACCTTCCAATAATCGAAAAATCATGGCAACAATTTCAGAGAACTGTGCGTCGTCCGACTGGCGTACATTGTGGAATGAGCCGGGTTACGAGACCGAGCGGCGTATTCTGCACATCTTCAAAGGTGGGGAAACGGTAGAATATGTTGGTAAAAATATTACTGACGACATCGTCGTCTACCAAGGCATTCGTGGCTACATGGACTCAACCTGCGTGACCGTCCAGGAACAGTGATTTTTTGTTCAATCGACGGGGCTTGTCCCCACTTTCATAGACCTGAATGATAGACTTCCCGACATGGAACCGATCAGGCATACCCTAACTGCGCGATTGGGGTATTTGAAGATGTACCGGGAAGAAGTTGACCAATTGGTAGCACTCTTCGCGCATTCTTGCGAAAAAATCATCATCTCGGATAGTAAGAACCGATTTAAAGATCTGGATGATATGAAGCGGAATATGGGTGCAAGAATATCGGACTTCGACCTTCGCGGGGAAAACCCGTCAATCCGTTTCTTGTTCAATCAAACGGAGATAGTCAGGCTCTCTTCTCCTCCGACACAAGCCACATTCAACGAACTACGTACGGAGGAAATCAGCGACGCAGCGGATGCGCTCTTTTACAAAGTAAAAGATTTCCTCATCACGCATCAACGTCCGAGAGTAAGACTTGGACTGCTGGTAGGGTCTCTCGTCTCCCTCGGATCTTTGCTTTGGTTTGTCTATATCAATACAGCCACTGGTCCTGACGGACGGGCGGCTATCCAATTTCGTGCACTTCCGGGAGTTCTTTTCTGTCTTGCTGCGTTCATGATTTTCTTCATTGCCGGAACAAATATAAGTAACTTCTTGAGCCTCGAGACGAAACATAATTCCGCGTCGTTCTTTGTCAGAAACCGTGAAGAGTTCGCAAAACACGCGACCACGGCCACGATTAGCAGCATCATCGGCGGTCTCGTCGGCTACTGCATCGGACACTTCCTGAAATAGATTCGCTCACCACGCCTAACCGTCCGCAAGACAGCGTTAGAACTAGCGGTCTCCCGCCAGTAACGGCCGATTCTCCGACGCAATCAACAGAGACGACTAGGGTGCGAAAACAAAGGCAGCAAAGTATACGAGAGCAAAGGTTTGATCGCTGGCGAGAAAGGTTGGCGATCAGTGCAAGCATCGGAGAGGAAAGCACGTTGCTTGCTCTCCGCGAGAATCGACTATGGCGTATGCAAATCCGTTTGACGAATTCTCCTGCGACCGCTCCGCAGTCTTCTATTCACGCTTTTGGTTCGCGCCAAAAGTGATTTCTTCTATTTTTGTGTTTGTGTTTGAAATTCCTCGGCCATTCAACCCTCGTTGAGCTGCCCTTCAACCCTCCTTCCGCTAGTGACGCTGTACCGGAGAGCGAAGTCGTAACAGTTTCGGGATTGTTTCGCACCGAGCAGGAACGAAACAAATTACGAAACGAGGATTTTATGGCCGCACGTCGCAACAAGATTTCCGATGCCTTCATCGAGAGGGCTTTCTTCAAATTGGGGAGCATTAGCAAGACAGCCAAGAGGGTTGGCATGTCGTATGTGCAGACCGCTCGCCGACTGTTCAAGCTCGGCCTTGCCGACACCCTTACCGCCCGCAGTCGCTAAAGGAACCGATGCCTGCGCAAAGGAAATCGCAAGAGCTGCACGATCTTCACAGTACGACGCCAAATGGTCGTGCTGCCGATGTGTCGCATGTCCCTTCCGGACGACCGCGTATTCCGCGCGACATCGGACCTGGCTTGCGCCGCGTGTTCAAGCATCTGTGCAGTCTGTTGCAGGAACGCAGAACGCTGACTCGCGCTGACGCCGAATTGATTCGGGTTTATTGCTTCGTACTCGAGCGGCACGAAAAGAACGTAGCGATGCTGCGTGAGGAAGGCGAAGTCTGCCAGTACACGCGCCTCGATAACAACGGACAGGCGCATCTCCAATACAAAACGAATTTGCGACTCAAGATCGTCGTTGATGCTGAGCGTCAGATGGGGGGAATCTTAAACCAACTCGGACTAACGCCAACAGCCAAGGACCGCGCCAAGCCAACATCCTCATCCGAAGAAAAGATTGTGCCGGGCAGCATGGCCGATTTAATGCCGCACTTGCTCAGCGGGAAAAAGCAGGTCGAGCCGTTCTTCGCGCCAAGCGCCGACCTTGCAGCACTGCTCCGCGAGCAGACCGAACTTGATTTGAAAGAAGCCACCGATGCAGATGGAAATTAATTTGTGTATTGCTGTTGGCATTGAAGTCGCGCGACTTGCGCCGATTGATGTGTTCTTGCTCGGCGGACGCATCATCGCCGACGAAGCGCTGCGGCAAGCAATGCTTGCCGGTAGGTGCAGTCGCGAAGAAGCAATCAGTGAAATGTTGCCGAACCAGCTTGCGTCTCTGCGCGAGCGGGTTTTGGGCGTAGTGCAATTCAAGAGTTCTTAGGAGGAACGATGGACTATCTCGAAAAGATGTACGCACGTGCAGTTCGCAAGGAGACGTGCCTCGAAACGATGTACAACGAGTGCATTCGGAGGTCGCCGGACGACAGCGCTAAACAGTCGAATCCCTTCAACTTGCCAATCGGATTCCACCGGGTTCAAACCGCGCGTGGCGAATCGGTTGGCCTCGGCTTCTTTTGTCCCGGCTGTAAGTTACACATCCCGTCGTACGCACCGGATCAGGTGAAGCACTGCGGAACTGTAGCTGTACTGCCGACAGGCTTTAAGGGTTGGATCGAGTCGCTACGCCGCACGACGTACCGTTTGAGGTCCTACCGGTGATCGACTGCAGCAACCCCGCGAACGTGCACACGTTAAAGAGACTGCGCAGCCGATACGGATTCGAACCGAAGCTGAAGAAGCTACGCGAGCTGATCCTCCTCGGGCGCGCAAAAAGACGACTCTCGATAGTTCCGGGTCGGCTGCTATGGGAGGTGCCGTACACGTCTCCAATCGGAGTCAGGATCACGATCAGCGTCGTGACCGATGCGGCGATCACGATCTTCTTCACAGCGCTGCCTCCGGCAAAGGACGAGCAACGAGCAACGGCAAAACGCAAACGCGAATACTTTCGCGGAATTGAGGACGATGACGATGGCTACGAAGAACGCATTTAATTCCTACAAGAAGCCTGTAAGGCCGGAACCGATTCCCGCACAGCTTTGGAGTGATAACCGCCCGCGGACTGGCACTGGCTTGAAGGCGGCAACGCTGGCCGACGTGCAAGCAGCGATGCTGACTCCGCTGCCAAAAGCGTAACAACTCACGGACGAAGGTGGGGAGCACTCTCATGGAACCTCTTATCAAATTTGGCGTTTATTACGGCGACGAGCCGGTTGAGCGACGTGGCTCTGCTGTTGCGGGAATTCCTGTAGCAGCGCCAGCGCGGCGCACCATCGCTGAGAAGCGAGACATCGTGCAGACGAAGCGTCTTGGCATCGTGTGGAACAAGCGCAGCAATGGCGGCCAGATCGGATTGTCTACTGCTTACCCGAACCTAATTTTCAAGCGCGATGCGAACGGCGGCGCTTACTACGAACCATTTGATGAAGTGTTGCACGATGAACAAATCGCAGAGATTGAGAGCCGAGGCTGGTCCAAACGCGCTAACGCAAAATGGCGCGAGGACATGTTGAAGCGCTCTGCCGAAATTAACGAGCGACTGCTGCAACCCGAGCACATCGCGCACTAAGACGATCTTCTGTCAAGTCTACTCGCCCGCAAGCTGCTGGCTACCTCTGACAAGAAAAAAGGCGAAGACCACCTTCCCCAAGGCGGGAAGGCACGTCGGCGTACTTCTTCAGCAGCAAAAGGCGAAACGAAAATGAGTAAGCAACTACGAGAAGCGCGTTCGCGAGCGCGTGAAGTGGCGGTAAACATCCTCGCTAAAGCGACGCAAACCGTTGAGGATCGTTCCACGTTTGACAAGGCGATGGCCGAAGTTGACCGTTTGGGAATCGAAATTCAGCGCAGCGAAGCTGGCCGCAAGGGTCAACAGTTCGCTGAAAACCGGTTTGACTCGAAGCTGGACTCCGAACGCGAAATGGCGTTTGGCAAGTTCCTGCGGCACGGCATGGCCGCGCTGAACGAGACCGAGAAGCGCGCCGTTGAACGCCGCGACGTAAGCGAAGGCGCGCCGATGCTCACGCATATCGGCAGCTACAGCTCGCTCGGCTATTTGGTGCCGACTGGCTTCAGCGGAATGATCGAACAGGCGACGAAGTATTACGCGCCTCTGATGGACGGCTCGGTATTCCGTCTCTGGAAAACTGAAACCGGCCAGCCGATTCCTTGGCCCACCAGCAATGACACCAACCAAGCCGCAACGATTGTTGGCGAAGGCGCGTCGATTTCCGAAGTGGACATCACCGCCAGCCAGATCGACTTCGCAGCTTACAAACTGACCGCAGGCGTCATCAAAGCCAGCGTTGAGTTGCTGCAAGACAGCGCGTTTGACACCGAATCGTGGCTGGCCGATCAGTTCGGCATCCGCTACGGACGTGGCCTAGAAAACTTCCTGACGAATGGCACCGGGTCCAGCCAGCCCACCGGCTTGCTGACCGCAGTTGCGGGTTCGGGCGCGACGCCTGTTATCGCCACCGGCTCTTCGGAATCGACTGGCGGCGCACAGACCGGCGTCAACAGCATCGGCTACAGCGACCTCGTCAACCTCGAGCACAGCGTCGATCCGTCCTACCGCCGGAACGCCAAATATATGTTCCACGATCTGACCCTTGCGTCGCTGAAAAAGATCATCGACAAGTTCGGTCGGCCTTTGTGGGCACCCGGAATCGCAGCCGATGAACCGGACACGCTCAACGGCTATCCCTACGTCGTCAACCAGTCCATGCCAGTGATCGCGGCTTCGGCCACGACCGTCGCGTTCGGCGATTTGACCAAGTTCGTCGTGCGCAGCGTCAAGGCTGTGTCCGTGCAGCGATTGGTTGAGCGCTATGCGGAACTGGGCCAAGTTGGATTTATCTCCAACATGCGCGTGGATTCGAACCTGCTCGACGGCGGAACTCATCCGATCAACGTCTTGCAGCAACACTCGTAAAGAGCTTCCGTACAACTCCCCACCAAGGGCCGCCCAGAAGTTTAGGCGGCCTTTTCTTTGCGCTGTAAGGGCATCACAGGCGGCGTGCCGCGGAGAGGCTGATTCGTGTACACAATTTATTATTCAAAGAAAAGATGGCCGGCCAAACGGCTCGAGAAGCTTGTCCGCCTCTACGCCTCAGGAAAGACGTGGGCCGAGTGCCAGTTCGCGTTCGAGACAAGCGGCCAAACTTTGAGGAGTCTCTACTACGGCACAGCCCAAGCCCACGCGATCCGCAAACGATTAAAAGTTCCATCACAACACGGGCGTGGTCGCCTTTTCTGGACCGACGCACGGTTGAACGAACTGATAACGCTTCACCGCGTCCAGCGCAAGACCTACAAGGAGTGCTCCCAAATACTTGGCCGCTCTGCGTATGCACTTGCCGCCGCCTGTATGTCTCCTCGCGCTAGCGAGATTAGAAGAAAGCGAAACATAACGGCACGACAGCGGACCGTGGTCATTGGTAAACGATTCGGCAGGCTGAAGGTATTACGCCGCGTCGAATCGCGTGAGCAAAAGTGGCGCTGCGTATGCACTTGCGGCAAGACGACCGAGGTGTTCTCAACAAACCTTATCCGCGGAAAAGCCGCGTCGTGCGGATCACATAGGCCTACGGGGGAAAACGCGCCGAGCTATAAGACCGGATACTGGACCAAGCAGAACAGGCCAACGATGTCCAGCTTCGCGAGTATGCACCGTCGCTGCAACAACGAGATGTGTGGAGGCTACGAAAACTATGGCGGGCGCGGAATCAAAGTGTGCGAGCGGTGGAGCGGTCCGGCAGGCTTTGGGAATTTCCTAGCCGACATGGGACGGCGCGCCAAAAACAGGTCGCTGGACCGGATCAACGTGAACGGAAATTATGAGCCGTCGAATTGCCGGTGGGCTACGAACAAGCAGCAAGCCAATAACAAGCAGTGCCACGTGAAGGTTGAGGATGTGATGAAGGGCGGTTTCGAAGTGTACGACGACGCAGCGCAGAATCCATTCTAACGGCGCGGCTAACCTTCAAGCGAACTACTTTTCTTGCTGATATCCCTGATGATCCTCGGCATCGATGCGTAGGGAAAAAGCGGAGGGCCGTGAACCTTTGCGATCCACGGCCCTTCGCTTGCGTCCGCGTGTTGAACGGATTACTCCATGGTGGTTTGTGTGATGACGTAAGCGTAGAGGTACACGCAGGAATCATCACCGCCGCCTGTCGATCCCTTGCACCCTGCCTTGTGATACAAGGTCTCGAGTCCGCGAGCGGCATTTGCGGTAACGCAGCGACGGTAGATGAACCAGTGGTTTTGTCTAGGCACCCGGTGATAGCCGAATAGCCGTTCGTTGATGTCGGAAGTGATGCCGACGTACCATCCGTTGTTCAGAACGCCCGAACTTCGCATGTGTGCGTCGATCTCACTGCTAATTGTGCTGATTGTTTGTGATTCCATATAGTCCCTTTCCTTTTGGAGTGCGAGGTAGGGAACTAAGGCGAAATCCCAATTGACAAACTAGCCGGCCTGCAATAACAATGTGCGTCGGCTGAGCTTGGGTTCTCGACGGGGTTCGCCCCGTTCCCTGCTCGCTTTCGGGGTTAGACCGTCGCAACGGTCTAGCCCCATTTTTGTTATGTCATGCTGCATGAGTCTTGTCAATCTTTTTACGCGTTCGCTGGGAGCCTTTTCCCATGTCCACAACGAGCAGTTTATTCTCTTCATTCCATTCGATATCGTACTGGGTGGTGTCCTTCGGTAGTAAATGGTAGAATTCCAGAAATGATCGGGCTGACACCGTTCCATTCCCGCTTCGCGTAATCAGCGTTGATGCTCCTGGCTCCGATTTGTCATTTGTGAGCTTAATTCCTACCTTTTTCTCGTCCTTATCGTAGAACAGGACAATGTGAGTGAACTTCTGCAGATCGAATCGTTTCACCGAGCCGTGGTTAAAGCCGATCTGTCCATTTGATCGAATGGAAGCTCTGGGCCGAAAGACTCGCCCGACATCAGTGAAGCGTTCGAATGGCATGTGATCTCCTCCTGTCCTACAGAACACTCTACCACGAATTCCGGTGCCTGGTGCAATACAGATTAAGAGGAGCCCGCATCATAGCCCGCGTTAATCTTGCATGAGCGGTGGTCGACTTTCGCGTGGTTATCCAGTTATTTTTCAAACAGATACGAGAATGCGCCCTGCGTAACAAAAGGAAAGATCCGCCAGCACATCCGCGTCATTTGGGCGAATCGAATCCTTTATTACTGCTCTCGGCAGATCACGTATAGCGGCTGCATCAACTTCTCGTTCGGAAGCTCGACAAACGTTGTCTCTATGTCTAACTGATCCTTTAACTTCTGCTGCGTAGCCTCGACAGATTCACGATAGTCGCTGGTAGCTTCTTTGATGTCGGCAACCCAATCGAAAGCGCTGTGAAGGTCACCCGCATAGCGGTCAATCGTCCTGGGTGTTTCGACAGTTTCTGGCAGTGCTCGATAGTAGGTCTTCGTCTTGGCCTCGGTCATTGGACCCTCCTCGCGATAAACGATTTCGCTGGCACTATAGACGATCACTTCGCCGCAAGCGATGCAAGGCCGCTTCTCGCCACCTTCGGCAGCACGGAAGTGAGGACGGTAGTCGTTGTAAGTGTTGAACCGGATAAAAGCGTTGCAATTCGCGCAGTAGACTCCGTATTCGCCCTCAACCATCGTAGTGCCTCTTCCCGCACTCTACACCGTCAGTTAACAAAGAAAAAGGGCCGAACCCGAAGGCCCGGCCCTTGTGACTACCCTTGGAGCGCGCTACTTCTTCACCTCGCGGACTACAAAGATCCATTTTCCGTTGATCGTAATCCTGCGTGTGACCACTTCCTCGACTTTGATCTCTGGCTTGGCGTTCATCACTTGGACTCCTTCGCGGCCTTCGCGATCTTGGCCTCGGCGATCTTTGCTGTCCGTGCCTGCCGACGCGACCACTGCTTTGCACAGTGGCTGTTCTCCTCTAGTACGCGGGCCGTTCCTCTGTCCAAATTTACGTAAACGACTCCGCGGTCCAGTCCGTACATTGCGTAGCGTGCCCATTTCGGAGACGTGCTGCTCTTGAACAAGGATTCGACGGCTCGCTTCGGGCCAATCGTGGCGCGGATTAGCTCGTCCACGGCCTTCTGGCTCATTGCTGCTTTCGGCTTTTTCGTACTTGGCATGTTGTGTCCTCGGACGCTAGTTGCGCCGTGGACCAACGTCACCAAGAATTCGGGGCAGGACAACGGGCCAAGGCCCAAACAAGACTGGACCTTCTGGCTTAGTAGCCCATTCCTCCGAGTACTCCTAGGAAGTGCTCTGTTCGCGGCTGCCTGCGGACTCAGGATGCCTTGGCATCGCGAGAGACTGTAAAATTGTCTCTATGCAAAAGGGACGGATTTATCGCAAAGGCCAATCGTGGATTTTGGACTACGCAGTGAAGGAAATGCGCAATGGCGCTCCGAAGTGGGTGAGCCGATCTAAGCGGCTCGCGCCAGTGTGCGATGAATACCGCAGCAAGGGCAGCGTGCAGCATCTGGCCGCCGAACACTTAGCGCCCCACAATGCGCGAATGACCAAGCCGGAAAGCACGGACACGGTTGTCGGCTTTATCGAGAACAAATATCTCCTGCACTGCAAACTGAACCTCCGACCGTCAACGCATTCTGGATACGCCTACATCTTCAAATGGCTCAAGCCGCACTTTGGCTCCGAACGCCTGCGTGACTTTGGACCAGTGGACGGCGAGCGTGTCATGGCGGATTTCGCAGCCGAGAAGCCGCGTGCGAAGACTATGCTGAAGAACGTAAAAGGATTCCTGTCCGGGGCTTTTCGCTACGCTGTCCGCACTGGCACGATCCGCCTCAATCCGATGCGCGAGACGATGCTGCCGCGCAACGGAAAGCCGATGGAGAAGACGCACGCCTACACGCTCGACGAGATTCAGGCCATGCTGCACGTCCTCAGTGAGCCGGCCCGCACGCTGGTTCTAGTGGCGGCGCTTACCGGCCTTCGGATGTCGGAACTCCGGGGCCTCAAATGGACCGACATTTCCGACGGTGAACTTGTCGTGAAGCGGTCTGTCTGGCGCACGCACATCGGCGAGACCAAAACGGCGAGCAGTGAAGGCGCGGTTCCCGTACTCCAAGTTGTGGCCGACGCGCTGGCCGAACATCAGAAGCGCAGCCATAGCGAATACATCTTTGCTGGCGGCACTGGTCAGCCGCTAGTGATCGCCAACCTGACGCGGCGCGATATCGCGCCAGTGCTGAAAGCCAAGAGCATTGAATGGCACGGCTGGCATGGATTCCGGCGCGGACTGGCGACCAACCTTTACACGCTTGGCGTTACGGACAAAGTTATCCAAGCGATCCTGCGGCACGCGAACGTGGCAGTCACGCAACAGCACTACATCAAGACCGATTCCAGCGCGTCGACAAAAGCTATGAAGCAGTTGGGCCGTGCGTTCAAGCGTACGGAAAACCGTACGGAAAAATGAGTCCACACGTGGACATTTGTTCACACTTGTGGCACCTCATAGCGCTGAAATCCCAGCAATTTTGATGAGTTACAGTACGAATCACTCGTCTGTGGCACCGAATGTCGCGGGTTCAATCCCCGTCTCCCACCCCAATTTCTCCCAATGTTTATGCGGTTTTTCATCGCTTCTGCGACTCGGGCCAGAAATCCCGTGTAATAAACGTGGAATAAAATCAGAGTTCAAGCCCCGCCGTTCCCATCATCGTTTGCGGGTCAGACCGCGCGGTTTAAGGGAGCGACGGCGTCCTTCCTATGGCATTAGCTAGCGGCAAATGGTCTCGCAGATTGGTGGTTAAGACGACCGCAGAGTTCGGACAATTAAGCGGTCTCCGTTATCTTGGGGAATGCGTTTCATCCATGCCCGGAAATCCTCGTCCATTTTTAGAGGGGGAAGCCTGAGAACTCTCACGGCCTTATCAATCGGTACGATTACATAGTGAGTGCCGTGAGTGTTTCGCGGGTCGGTTCCCTCCATTCGGCGGCCAAGAATTTCGCTTCGCTTGAGTTTGCGAGCCGAAAATACTCCTAAGAGTTCAATACCATCTTCATGGAGAATTACTCGCCTGCGTGTCCATCGAGAACTGAGGAGTGCATAGAGACCAGCAAGAACAGCCGCAACGAAGAGTGCAAGTGGAGGAGAAAATGTACTGGTAAGGACTAGAATCAGGCGTTGGCAGACGGCAAAGACAGCAGAGGTATAAGATGGCCATATCGTGCATATTTCTCGCTACAGCGTGACCTGCCCGACTTGCAATTCAAACATTCGACCTCGTCGATTCGTGTGGGGTAGACATGCGGGGTTTCATTGCCCGGTCTGTGGTGAAGCCCTGAAACATTCTCGCGGGCAAGGTGTCGGGTCGGCGTTACTTTTTTATTTTTTAATGGCGATAACGGGATTCTCATCGTATTTGCTCGGATACCGAGGTCTGGTTCTCATTCCCATCGTCATATTTGGCTCTTTATTGTTGCTCGTCGTGGGAGTGTCATTGCTCTATCACATCCGACCGCCGAAAGCCGAACTCCGTCTGGCATACGGCGACACGGGATTGCGATTGAGAAATATCCCTGAGCGTGCCGAAAGCACAAATCGCGACGCGCATAAAGCAGACTGAAAGATGTAGTGGCGGGACCCGCGACGAAAAATATTTCTGAACCAATCAAATTAACTTCAACAGTGTCGATGCCGCCCACGAGCTGAAAGCTACTACAAGACATATCCACATAAACGAAGAGACCATCACGGTCACGCCAATCCATTTTTCCCGCGCTTTAGACCATCGGTTAGCATTCTTGCCTACCACCCCTAAAGCCCACCACATAGCCCAGGCGCCACCGACACCCAAGATTAGGGAAACAGCGACTGTTAGCGAGTAGCCACCGAATCCAGCCTTGGCATGCTTTGCTGCACCTAGCGCGCTGCCAATAGCTGCGAAGAAGCATATCCCGACGAGCAGCTCTAAAAGAGTAAAGCCGGATTGAGAGCGGTCATTCACTGCGAGGAGTATATGACGGCGTGGCCGTTCCCTTGCCGCCGACTGTGAACAAAAAGGGTGACCGACTCCCCCGAAACGATACAGTCCCTTTAGAGTCCCTATCGTCAGCGGCGTCCGCTCGACGCGGCGCGCTCGATTTCCCGGGCGCCACAAAAATAAATCCGCCGCGCCCTCGGCCTGACGTTTGTTTCGTTGACTGAAGCCGTGGATACTTCAACTCCAATGGGCCGGATGGTGTTTACGGTCCTCGACCCGGTTGGCGAGCTTGAGCGGAGTTTGATTGTGGAGAGAGTAAAGGCGGGGATGTCACGGTATCATGTTGTGCGGCAAGTGGCGGATTGTCCGTTTTTGCGGACGAAACAGCGAACAATTCGGATGTCCGGTTTGCTTATCGGGCACTTGCCACCCCTTATTCGTCAAGAATAGACTGAGCAGAGACAAGGGAGACTCCCCAGATGAGCGAGCGCAAGAGCGTTGCTTGGTTCCGTGACGATCCACAACCAAATATATTTTTCTCGCGGTCGCCGTTCCGTTCGTGGAAATTCCTCGCCAATACAGCCGTCGTAACCGTTCTGTTCGTCGCTTTTGGAATTATCGTAGTCGCGCATTGGCAAGGATTCGCAGCGACTTCGAGTCGTTTTTTTTGGGTAGGCTTCATGCTCATTGTTGGGGTTCTGTACCCCTACTCGGATGCCCTTCGCTACCATGGAAGAATAAATGACCTCTATTCGACTGGAAAAATTAACAGACAACCAGATGATTCAGCACTTAACGATGTGTTAGAAGTCGCTGACGACGCCATAAACACGGGCTTGTTCCAATCCTCGGCCATCGCCGGAATCGTCGTTTTAATGGCTCTCGGCGTTGTCCTTGGCTGGCGCCCCAATTAACGACTGCTAAGGTCTTGGTAAACGCGGTAACCGGACAGATGCCCTCATGCTGGCGGTCGTCCGTTTCATGGACAAAGTGTAGATGGCGGGCGCCGTCCATTTTCGCGGACGAAACAGCGAACAATTCAGAGGTCCGGTTTGGCTAATCGGGACTTGAGAGAAAATCCGTGTACAATTTTGAAAAGCATGCGGGAAAAGCTATTCATGGTTTATCTCAACGGTGCGGAAGACCCGATGGACTTGGCATACCAGCAGCCTGTGCGCGCTTCAAGAGTTGAAGTGTCAGAAGACTGCCTGAGCTTCTTCGAGGCTGACGGCACGCTCGCAGCCTTTTTCGACAAGTCAGCAGTTCGCAGTTGGCGCGAGATGAACGAATCCGAACTTCTGGCAAACTGAGCAATTTTCACATCTCCGGTACTCCGATTTATCGGAAAAGGAACTTAACGAATAGTCTGTGAAGCGGCGCTGAGTTTGAGGATTAATTCGAGAATCTCACGGGTCCGTGCGTTAGTTCCACTTAGATTGATGTTCAACTCGGTAAAACCAAGTGCTTGGTTGGCTTTGAGCATCGCCCTACCCACCGGCGATAGCTTTCCAATCCACCTGTTGGGGTCGCGAACCGTCAAACAAATGAAGTCGTTACTTTGAATGCTCTTTACGTAGGCGTCCGTGATTTCTGACCACGGTATGAGCCCGACTCCGAGAGTTCGGTCGTTTATTCCGTGCTCATCTATCTTCAACCGAGGACGTCGTTCGAAGAGCTGCCAAACGAACACCGCTGCGCATGCCCCGAAAAAGAGTACATCTATCCATCCAGTCCAACTCTCCGCAGTAGTCTTCGCCCCTCGCAATATGAAAACACCAGAACCGACGAAGCAAAGACTGACCAGCAGTAAGAGTTGGTATCTCCATCGAGAATTGGTTATGACAAGTGTATCCATGCTCGGAAAGGACGATGCTACCAGTTGCTTCCAATCGCAGCAATGAGTCTCAGTGGACGGTTGACGCTGTAACCAGACAGATGCCCTCATGCTGGCGGTCATCCAGAATGCGGACAGATTACAAAATCCCCCCGCGGCTGTTTGCCTCGCTTCGAGGTGCCTTCTTGCCCTTCTTGCGCCGCGGTCTGGTCAGTGCCGCCTCCAGCTTGACCACGAGCTTGCCGACCTCTAGTCGCTACTCCAGCGTCTTACACTCGGCCAACATTGCGGGTATTGCCTCCAGCATAAACCCAATGTTTATCAGCGTTTTGTCGAATTAAGGTGGTCCCGCGCCAAATTCCGTCCGGAAAGTATACGGAAAATCGAACTGTCGGAACTGAAGAAGGAAAAGCGCTCACTTGCAGCCGCACAATTTGCTCATGTGCCTCAAGTCCGCGCCTCCGTATCCGTCAAACAGCAGACAAAGCTCGGTTTCCTGGTAGTCCGTGAAGCGGAATCGGAAGGATTGTATGGGTTTCCCCTCCGAGTACACAACTACGAGATGCTTTTCCCCGAGGCTTAGTCCTTCTACTTTTAAGCCCGCCTTCTGAGGCCACAGTGTTTTGTTTCCATTGTCTATTCTAAACATGAGCGTCTTGAGGTCGAAGGGAACGGTAACCCGATCGCAGCAGCCCGGCGGATCGGGAATCATACAAAGCATCCCTGTGTTAGGCCCAGCGGTTGTCGGAAGCGCCGATAGAAAGCCAAGAAAAACAATTACTGCCGCGTATTCGACGCGTCGCATAGTTTCCTCCCTCCTATTCGCACTCAGTAGTCCCGGCGCAAGTGACTAACGCGATTCTAAAGCATCTTGCATCACGCGACTCCCTGTCGTCTACGCATCTATTACGCGCGCACGGCAACTGGACGTTTAACGCGGTAGGATTTCATTCCGATCAGCTGACTAATCACTCGTCTGTGGCACCGAATGTCGCGGGTTCAATCGCCGTCGCCCGCCCCAAATTCCGCCAATGTTTATGCGGCTTTTCATTCGCTTCCGCGACTCGGCTAAGAAATTCCGTGTTCCATCCGTGAGTCCGGTAACCGCGTTCTACCAGGGTTGGGGTCAGTCAAAACTCGGACTGTTCTCTGGAGCAATCGCGGCACGAAGGCACTGAGCACTCACGACTTTCCAGCGTGGTCGCCATATTCCCAGTCATACGGCACGCCGGTTTCGCCGAGTATGAACCTGACCAACTCGGGGAAGCCCGCCTCGGAGCGAACATCGTTCGACAGGATGACCACGCAACGCTGACTGGTCTCGATGCAGACCATGGTGTTTGCGGTCTGACCGTCGTGGCCGCCTTTGTAGAAGCCGCGGCCCTGCGGGCCGTCGAAGACGACGACGCCTAGTCCCGCGTACAGATCCTTGCGCTGCTCACTCACCGGCAAGTCCGGGAGGAACGGGGGAAACTGATGGGCCGTGGTTAGATGCAGCAGCGGCTTAAGCATCTCGGCGCGAGATGCCTCACTCAGGCCATCGCCACGCACCAATTCGGCGGCGAATTTAGGCAGGTCGGAAATGGAAGTATCCATCGAGCCCGCCGCACGCACTTTCTTGCGATGGTCATGTTCCTGCGGCTGGCCCTGATCGTTCCAGCCATCGGCGAGATTGGCGCCGAGATCGTCACGCCACACCAGGCTTGTGCGGGTCATACCCAGCCGGCTGAAATTGCTGTTGGTGAGATCGCCGACATCGAGGCCTAATCCCTGGGTCTTGCGGCCGTGCTCGATGACGAATTGCAGCAGGATAAAACCTTCGCCCGAATAGCTGTAACGCGTGCCAGGGTCGAAATGGATGTGCAGTTTTTGGTCGGGTTCAATGAACCAGAAGTTGCTGAAGCCAGTCGAATGGGTAAGGCACATACGCGGCGTGAGCTTTTCCCAGCGCGAATCGTCGGCCAGATCCTTGTACGGCCCGTGCTTGTCCGGAAAAACTGGATCGGCGCCATAACTCGGCAGCGGATTGTCGAGATCGTCCTTGATGGGTGTATCGAGCTTGAGCTTGCCTTGATCAACCAGTTGCATCACCGTATATGCAAACACCGTTTTGGTGAGGGACGCGCCGTACATAACGGTGTCCGTGGTGAGCGGATCTCCCTTGGCGTTACGGATGCCGTATGCGTGAACGTAACCCACCTTGCCGTGATCGACGACCGCTACCGCCATGCCCTTGGCATTGGTGCGAGACATGATCTTGCTGACTTCGGCATCGATTGACTCGCCGCTGGGTATGGTTTGAGCGACAGCTCCGACGGGAAGGCAGAAGGCAGCAAAAAGCGGAGCGGCGAGAGGAAGAAATTGTTCCAGCATTCTCAAGGTGAAGTCCTTCCAGAACTGGATGCGACTGATGAGCTTCGGACGAAAGCGTGCGCTCCGAAACCTGATTGGAGTTACTCACAGGGCTCTAGAAAAATCCGTCCGTTTTTGGACATCGGTAAAGATTGGGGCTAACCACGTCGCTAGATCCCTTCTGATAAACCGTTGTCGGACCATGGAAGACGCTCATGGGACGTTTGCAGCGGGCGGAGCAACTTTCTTGAAATCGACAATGAGGTTGCCCATGGCCAGCAAGAAATTCCTTTCCCACGTCGGTTTACGGTTGGCGCCTTCCACATTTTCCGTGAGCGTCCAGAGCCTGAAGTGCGTTTTGGCGTCGAAAATCGCCAATTCCAACTGCGGCACATACGAGAAAACATTTCCACCATAGATCAGCAAGCTCGTAAATCGAATTTCCAACACCAGGTCCGCATCCGCCGGCGAACTCACAATCTCGTACCGTCCCCAACTTTTCATCGCTGCGTAAAGTTCGTTGTATGCCTGGTCGGGAGTCCCTAAATCCTTAAATAAGCCGAGGACTACGGCATCGATTCCACCGTTGGAAATAAAAACCTTTTTACCTGTCAGCATTTGCGCTGGTATCGGAGCCGGTGCAGCTCCAGGTTGTTGCGCTCGAGCGGGCGCTGGGCGTGCGCCAAACACACCGGCAAAAGCCAACAGAATCAAAACGAATCTGCCGAATCTGGGCATGTGAGTTCTCCGATCTGATCTGACGTGGGGAAAAGCTTTAGCGAGAGTGTGCAACCATGAGACGCTTGGCCACACTCTCGCGTTACATGCGAGAAACTAACCCTCATAATTTCTTGCTTCGATGTCGCAGCCCAACCCGAGAGTCATGAGACCTGTTGTACGATGTTTTGATGACGGAGATTGTTTGTCGCGGAATCTTGTTTGATCTTGACGGCGTGTTGGCAGACTCGACGCCGGCAGTGGAGCGCGTCTGGCACGGTTGGGCGCTCGAACATGGCTTTGTACCAGAGGAAGTCGTGCGCCAAGCGCACGGCCGGCCCAGCCTTACCACGATTCGCGAACTGCTGCCGGATGGCGATCACGAAAAAGAAAATAGCGAAGTAGAACGCCGCGAAATTGCGGACGTCGCGGACGTGATCGCGCTCCCCGGAGCTGTCGCATTGTTGTCCGCATTGCCGCCCGGCCGTTGGGCCATCGTCACCTCTTGCACCGAGCCGCTGGCGCATGTGCGCATCCGCGCCGCCGGCCTGCCGATGCCCCGGTTTCTCGTCACCGCCAGCGATATTCGCCGCGGCAAACCCGATCCCGAACCGTATCTGAGAGGCGGAGAATTGTTGCAGCTGCCTCCCACAGAATGCATCGTTGTAGAAGACGCGCCAGCTGGAATCCGCTCCGGCAAAGCCGCGGGAGCGCGTGTGCTCGCGGTGCGCACGACGACCCCCGAAAGTGAGTTGCAAGCCGCGCACGCCGATTGGGTCGTCGACGACCTCAGCAAACTCGCGCTGCGTTCCGCGGACGAGCGCGTTATCGTGCTGGCGATTTGATACCGCCGGACGACGGCGGGGCGCCGTATTTCGCGCGTCACGAAAACATTTCCAGTTTCGCCTGTACGCGCGGACAGTAACTTTCTCGCAATGTACCTACCGCCATTCCGGCGCGCCGCGCGCAAACTTCGCTAAACTCAGGAGGTCAGCCGAACCTCCGTAGAACTTCAGGCGACCAGTTCCGCAGTCGTGCTTACAAGGATCCGGGCAGAAAATGGCTACCATTACTCAGGCCCCTGTCGAGGGCAAGTTAGCAGATGTATCTTCCACAACATCGCAGACGCCGGCATCTGCGGGCGTCGCTCCTGCGCACATCGCCACCGATCGCGGCCCTGCGGCACCGCCTCCGGCGACGCAGCGCACTATTCACACCGCACAACTGATCACCACCATGCTGAAAGCGCACAAGCAGGTCAGTGACCTGATTTTTTCGCCGGGACGCGCGCCGCAAATCGAAACCAACGGCCAACTCGTTGAATTGAGATTCAAAGGCCTCGAAAAACTCACGCCCTACGACACAAATTATATTGCCAACGATTTGATGGCCGGCACGGATCACTGCAAACAAAAACTCGATAAGGACGGCTCAACCGATCTTTCCTACGGCATCGAAGGCATTGGCCGCTTTCGCGTCAACATCTTCCGCCAGCGCGGCAGTATCGCCATCGTGATGCGCGTGATTCCCGACAAAATTCCCGGCTTCGACGAGTTAAAACTGCCGAAGGTGCTCGAAGAACTCGTACACCTGCGCAATGGCATCGTCCTGGTCACCGGTCCCACCGGCTCTGGCAAGTCTTCCACCCTCGCCGCCGTACTCGACAAAATGAATGAAGAAAAGGCTTACCACATCCTGACCATCGAGGATCCCATCGAGTTTCTGCATCGCCACAAAAAGTCCACCATTCATCAACGCGAATTGCATACCGACACGCCGACATTTTCTCTGGCCCTGCGCGCCGCCTTGCGTCAAGCGCCGAAAGTAATTCTGGTGGGCGAAATGCGTGACCGCGAAACCATCGAAATCGCGCTGGAGGCCGCGGAAACCGGCCACTTGGTGATGTCCACGCTGCACACCATCGATGCTTCCAAAACCGTAGAGCGCATCATCGGCACGTTTCCTCTTGCCGACCAGCAGGCCATTCGCACGCGCCTTTCCAAGGCCTTTCGCTACATCGTTTCGCAGCGGCTATTGCCGAAAAAAGATGGCTCCGGGCGTATCGCCGCCATCGAAGTCCTCAAAGCCACCATGCGCACCCGCGATTACGTGGAAAAAGGCGAGAGCGAGGGCAAGAGCCTCCTCGACGCCATGCGCGACGGCGACACCGAAGGCATGCAGCACTTTGACGCAGAAATCGAAAAATTGATTCGCAGCGGCATGGTAGATCCTGAAGTGGGTCTGACGTACTCCACGAACGCCGGAAACTTGCGCCTCGAACTAGCGGATTTTTTTGAAAGCGAAAAAAAACCTGGCGCCAAAGCACCGCCCAAGCCAGCGGCCAAAGAGACGGAAGTTGAGATTGAGCGCTTCTAAGCGCGTTTGAGAGATGTCATTCGGGGCGAGCGGGAACTCTCCGGCATCGCGGTTTCTCGCGATGAATCTGCTTCCGCTGCCGTTTTTGCCGACTTACGCATCGCAAAGCGACGCTTGGTGCAGGACTTGCTCCGCGATAGAATCACACCGTTCTCCAGTTCAGCCTTTCCATCTTTCCTTTGAGGAGTCCGCATGATCAGGTTGCGCACGTTCGTGGGTTTCTGCGCCTTTTTTCTGTGCACACAATCATTACTGATGTCCGCCGCCGCGCAAGACAAAGATAAAGACGCCAAACCGTCCGACGCTGCCGCAGCGCCTGCTCTAACCCCGCCTCCCAAGGAAGAATCGTCCGTCACCGACCATACCGTGCGCGTCGGCGGTCAGGCCATTCCTTACAAAGCGACGGCCGCCACGATTCTGCTGAAAAATGAAAAAGATGAACCAACCGCACTGATTTATTACACCGCGTACACCCGCAGCGATGTAAAGGACTTGAGCCAGCGTCCGCTGGCGTTTGTTTACAACGGCGGCCCAGGGTCGGCATCGCTCTGGCTGCACATGGGATCGTTTGGTCCAAAGCGTGTCGCAATAACCGATGCCGAAGCTTCGCCGCCGGCGCCGTACAAATTGAATGACAACCCGTACTGCCTGCTCGATAAAACGGATCTCGTCTTCATCGATCCCGTGGGCACCGGTTTCAGCCGCGCTGTTGGCAAGGCACAGGACAAGGATTTCTGGGGCGTCGACGAAGACGTAAAATCGCTGGCGCAATTCATCAACGCTTTCGTGAATCGCAACGACCGCTGGAATTCGCCGAAATTCTTGATCGGCGAGAGTTACGGCACATTTCGTTCCGCCGCGCTTTCCAACTATTTGCAAAGCACGGACGGCATGTATTTCAACGGCATCGTGCTGATCTCTTCGGTCCTCGACCTCGGAACGATCTCGTTTAATCCCGGCGAAGATATGCCGTACATTTTTTATCTGCCCAGCTATGCCGCCACCGCTTGGTATCACAAAACTTTGAAAGACCGCCCCGCCGAGATGAAGCCGTTCGCTGAAGAAGCGCGAACCTTTGCTTTAACCGAATATGCCAGCGCGCTGATGAAAGGTTCGCGGCTCACGGCCGCCGAAAAAGCGGACATGGCCAAAAAACTCTCGCACTTCACGGGACTGAGCGAAGACTACATATTGAAAGCCGATTTGCGCGTCGCACTCCCGCAATTCATGAAAGAGCTGCAGCGCAGCCGCGGCCTCACCACCGGCCGCCTGGACGCCCGCTTCTCCGGATTTTCCTACGATTTGCTGGGCGAATACGCGGAGTTCGATCCCCAGGATACTTCCATCACCGGGCCCTTCACCGCCGCCTGGAATAATTACGTGCGCACCGACCTGAAATTCGGCCAGGACAAGGTCTATCACTCCGCTTCCAACCAGGCCAATCAGCAATGGAACTGGAAACACAACGCCGGTGAAAATTTCGGCTTCCCGGGCTCCCCTAACACCGAAGGCGACTTGATCCAGGCCATGCTCACCAACCCGCACCTGAAAATCGAGATCGAAAATGGCTACTACGACCTCGCCACTCCGTTTTTCGCCACCGAATTCACCGTGGAACACCTGGGTTTGCCAGAAAAGTTGCAGAAGAACATCACGCTGCAATATTACGACGCCGGCCACATGATGTACGTCCGCGAGGAAGATCTGGCCAAGCTCAAAAGCAACGTCGCCAATTTCATCGAGGCCGCGTCAAAGCCCTAATTTGACCTCATGCCTGACGACCACCGAACTTCAGTGCGGTTGCAGCTTTTGCAGCAGCCCGACAAAGTGCAGACGGCGTCCGAGCACAGCGCTGAAGGGCGCCGGGTACAATGGAACATCGCTGGTGAAACTTGTTTCGGTTAAGCCACAAGCAGCAAAATGCTCATTCCACTGCGCGCGGCCCTGATAATTGTAAGTAAGCGTCACGCCGTGCGGGCGGTTCCCCACCCAATCCATAAAGCGCAGCGTGCCATGATCGAGCGCGTTTTCGCTTAGATGATCCTTTAACAATACAAATTTTGCGCTAACGCGCGCGGCTTCTCGCAACAAAACCGAAACATCGCTGGTGTGATGGAGCACGTCCACCAGCATGCAAACATCCACCGCATTATCCGGGAAGGGCAGCTTCGACCCGTCGAACGGGCGGCACGCAATCTTGCACCCGGGCCGCACCATCACTTCCACCCCCTCGATGGAAATATCCGGCCGCAGCTGCGCAATCAAGCTGGCGATGGTCCCGTCCCCGCAGCCGATATCCAGCACGCGAGCGCCGTGCGGAATCTGGCCCGCCAGGGTTTCTGCGAGCACGCGCACGCGCCGCTGATGTACAAATGATTGATGGCCGCGCTTCACCGCGGAAAGCAGCAGTGACGATGCACGCGAGGCGGATTTAGGCGTGTCCATTTATTTTCGTTCGTAGTCGCCGATAAACGTCCCGCGGCTGATGCCCAGCATACTGAGGAAGAACGAAGCGAAGATCACCTGCACGCCCAAGAACAGCCACATCGCCCAGAACAGAATTTGCCGCACTTGATGGAGTTCCCCGAAGCCGCCGGAGGCCCAATTCCAGGTAATCCAAGCGCAGCCCGCAAAACCCGCCAAAAACATCACTGCGCCAAGGGCCAGCCCCGATTCGAGCGTCACGCTGCGCAACACGCGCTTCAGCGACACCCCGCCATGATCGAATCGCTCCGCATAACTGAAAACCTTCGCGAACGCTCCAATCGAAAGAATCTGCGCGCCCAGCAGCGTGAAAAAAACGCCAAAGATCATGGTGTGAATATCAAGATGGATGCCGCCGACCTGCCGCGGCCCCGGCAGCAACCAAAACACCATCGCCAATCCCAGCGCGCCCAGCGAAGCGCCCGGAAGCAAAAACAACCAATTCGGAGCGTACAGCAGCATAAATCGCAAGCTGCGCCAGCCATCGCGAAAACTGCGCAGATGCGGCGCGCGCCCGCGTTTGTCGGGCCACAAAATGATGGGAATCTCCGCTACGCGCGCCTTCATCTGCACGGCTTTGATCACCATTTCCAGCGCAAATTCCATGCCCGTGCTGCGCACGTCCAGGCGCTCCGCCAGCGCCCGCGTGAACCCGCGCAGGCCGCAATACACATCTCCCACGCCAGAGCGAAACAGCGTGTTCAGCAAAAATGTCAGCCCGGGGTTGCCAAAATATTTGTGCAGCGGCGGCATCGCTCCCGGTTTTATGCCTCCCGAAAACCGGTTGCCCATCACCAAATCGTACCCTTCGCGAAGCTTCGCCACGAAATTAGGCACCTCAGTGAAATCGTAGCTATCGTCCGCATCCCCCATGATGATGAACTCGCCATGCGCGGAAGCAATGCCCGCGCGCAACGCCGCGCCGTAACCTCTTTCGCTTACCGGAACGACGCGCGCTCCATGCTCCTCGGCAATCGCAATCGAGCCGTCCGTCGAACCGTTGTCCGCCACCACCACTTCGCCGCGCAATCCTGCCGTGCGAAACGCCGCGGTAGCCTTGTCGATGCAAAACGCCAGCGAATTGGCTTCATTCAAACAAGGAATCACCACCGACACGTCCAGCAGCGGGCTGCTGGCGCGTGAGGCAAAGGTCTGCGGCTCGGCGTTCACAATCGTGGTCATGCTCTCCAGCCATCATATCCTCGCCAGCGCCTTGTTTCACGAACTAGCTGTCGCGGATGTCGCGAAACAAGCCTGCCTACGATCCGCCCGTCGCAAGTAGCGTCTGCAGCGGATTCTTGCGTGGCTCCGGCGCTTTCGTGCGAAAATTCCCCGACCTATGTTTGCCGCGCGTGATTTTCAAGGGGCCTGAACCGCGCCTGCCCGAATCAGGTTTTGCTCGGAGATACCTAGCTCTTGCTCAGTTCCTTACAAGAAACCGCGGTCCTCTTTGCATCCGCCACCGTTTTTTCCCTGGCCATTCTTTCCGCCTTCGTTCTCATCGCGCTCCCAAAAAACAATGCCGCTCAAAGACTTCTCGAAAGGGTTGAAGCCTCCTTTGCGGCATTTTCTCGACACCAGACTTTCGCAATGCTCGCGCTATTCTTCTCCGTGATAGCCCTTCGCCTTTCCGTTTTGCATTTCCTTCCCGTCCCCATCCCCGGCATTCACGACGAATTCAGCTACCTGCTGATGGGCGACACCTTCGCGCACGGCCGACTCGCCAATCCCTCGCACCCGATGTGGCGCAGCTTCGATACCTTCCACGAAAACTGGCTGCCCACCTATTCCTCGATGTATCCGCCGGCCCAAGGCCTCCTGCTGGCCTTCGGCCAAATCCTCGGCAATCCGTGGATCGGCGTCCTGCTCAGCGACGCCGCCATGTGTGCCGCAATTTTCTGGATGCTGCAAGCGTGGATGCCCCTAAGATGGGCGCTGCTTGGCGCCGTTCTGGCCGCGCTAAAGCTGGGCATCGCCAGCTACTGGATGAACAGCTACTGGGGCGGCGCAGCAGCCGCCATCGGTGGTGCGCTCGTCCTCGGAGCGCTACCGCGCATTCGCGACCGCGCGCGCCTGCGTGACGCTCTGGCCCTGGCGTTAGGCATCGCTATTCTCGCCAACAGCCGCCCCTACGAGGGTCTGCTGCTTTGCATTCCCGTCGCGATCTGGCTCGCCGCGTCGCTCACCGCTCGCGTTCGAACTTCGCACCTGCCGGCAGGCGCCGGCCTTCCCCGCGTTCTAGTTCCCCTTGCGCTCTGCCTCGCGTTAACGGCCGGCGCCATGGCCTATTACAATTTTCGCCTGACCGGCCACGCATTGCTTTTCCCCTACACCCTCAACGTGAAGACGCACGTCACCGGCCCAATCTTTTTGTGGCAGCACGCCGCGCCGCCCAGGCACTACGACAATCAGCAATTTGAAGATTTTTACAACGGCTGGGAGCGTGAAGAGTACGATCACACCTGGAAGAGCGTCATCGCCGTCTCGCGCGTGAAGTGGCTTCGCCTCAAATCCGTATTTTTCTGGCCGGCAACGCTTTTGCTGCTCCCCGCATTCCTGTTCGTCTTCCGCGACAAGCGCATTCGACTGCTGTTGTACGTGGTTTTCGTCTGCACTGCTGGAATCTTCGCCGCCGTCTGGTCTAACCCGCACTACGCCGCGCCCATCACCTGCGTCATCTTCGCGCTGCTCGTGCAATCCGTACGTCACCTCCGCGCGCGGAAGTTTTTCGGCCGACCGCTCGGTGCCGCAATTTCCCGTGCGCTAGTCATCCTACTCGCCGTCCAAACCGTCACGAACGTCCGCAAGCACATCTGCGATCCTATCGGGTGGACCTGCACGGGCGACGTCAGCCGCGTCGCCATCCTTGAACGCTTGACACAAACTCCCGGCAAGCATCTAGTCATCGTTCGTTACGGAGACGATCACAACATTCACGACGAATGGGTCTTCAACGGTGCGGACATCGACGGCGCAAAAGTTCTCTGGGCCCGCGAACTCGATCCCGATCAAAATGCCAAACTCATTCACTACTTCAGCGACCGCTCCATCTGGCTGGTCGAACCCGATTCCGACAACGAAGAGCTCGAGCCCTATGCCGCCACGCCGACACCCGCGCGTTGAACGCGAATCGCCGTACTGCAGGGTGGTAACCGTCCCGCCAACGCCGCCGCGCTTGCGGCACGCCGCAACGCCGCTCTCGTGCGAAACTTTATATGCGCAAATATTCCGGAAACATATCGATGAAACCCGCTTCTCAACAATTCGCCCCCGCTGCTTCCGCCGCCGATCCATGGGAAACCGCCTATGCGCGCTTTGAAACTCCCGAACAGGAAATTCGCAAGTTCGTCGCTCGCCTGAAAGAATCGGCCGCCGGCGAATGGCCCAAAAACTCCGAAATCGTCGAACTTTTCTGCGGCCGCGGCAACGGCCTGCACGCCCTCGAGCAACTTGGCTTTTCCCGCATCGAAGGCGTCGACCTTTCACCACGTCTTTTGGCGCAATATACCGGCACGGCAAAATGCACCGAAGCCGATTGCCGCAAACTTCCCTTCGCCGACCGCTCAAAAGACATCGTCATCGTGCAAGGCGGCCTGCATCACTTGCCGGCTCTCCCCGCCGATCTCGACCAGACATTTTCAGAAATTCGCCGCGTCCTGCGCCCCACTGGCCGCGTTATGTTCGTCGAGCCGTGGTCCACGCCATTCCTGCGCTTGGTCCACATCATCTGCGAAAATCCGCTCGCTCGGAAATTTTCGGTAAAATTTGACGCGCTTGCCACCATGATCGAGCACGAGCGCCGCACCTACGAGCAGTGGCTCACGCAGCCGGAACTCGTCCTCGCAGTTGCCGATAAATATTTCGTCCCTGTGCAGCAGTCGTTCACCTGGGGCAAATGGCGTTTTGTCGGCACTCCCCGCTAAGTCACCGCTTACCCCTTTTCATCCTGCTTCGCCACACTTCCACCTTGCTTTTTCCCGCGCCCCCATTACTATGGCCTACTCCGGGCGCAAGTCCGTCACACCTTGACCACTTCCTCCGACGCGACTCCCAAGCCCGCCCTGCGCACCGGCAAGCTTCTGCAAGTCCTCGGCATCTGGTTCGGCATCGCCGCGGCCATTGGCAACACCATCGCCGCAGGCATTGTTCGCACTCCAGGCGACATTGCCAAGCTCCTCCCCAATTACTGGCTTTTTTTTGCAGTCTGGATCTTAGGCGGCGTCTATGCGCTTCTTGGCGCATCGTCGCTGGCGGAACTCGGGGCCGCCATCCCACGCAGCGGCGGCCAATACAATTACGCCCGCCGCGCCATCGGCGAGTACGCGGGATTTTTTGTCGGCTGGAGTGATTGGCTCTCGACCTGCGGCACCAGCGCCGGCGTAGCCATCGTCATCGGCGAATACACGGCGGCGCTCTTCGCTCCGCTCGAGCCTTACAAAAAAAGTATGGCCATCGCGGTAGTTCTCCTGTTCTTTGTCCTGCAGTGGCGCGGCGTAAAGTGGGGCAGCGGCGCGCAGCTGGTCACGTCGGTCATGAAAACCGCCGCCTTTGTCATTCTGGTATTGGCCTGTTTTTTTCTTGGCGGACCTGCTCACCACGCCGCCGCGGCCGCCGCGGCAAACGCTCCAGCGTTACCTGCGGGATGGCTCCTCGCCGTCGCTTTCGTTGTCGGCCTCCAGCAGGTCATCTACACCGTCGACGGGTGGGACGGCGTTATCTATTTCAGCGAAGAAGTAAAAAATCCCAGTCGCGACATTCCGCGCGCCATCTTCGGCAGCGTTTTTTCAATTATGGCCATTTATTTGTTGCTCAACGCCGCGGTCCTCTACGTTCTCCCGATGAACGCAGTCTCCGGCGACATTTTCGTTCTCGGCACCGCGGCCGGTAAGATCTTTGGCCGCTACGGCGACACCATCGTTCGCTCCATCATGATCGTCTCGCTGCTCAGTTGCATCAACGCCTGCCAAATGTTTTGCACGCGCATCCTCTATGCCATGAGCGCCGACCACCTCTTTTTCAAACGCGCCGCGCGCGTCAATGCCGGCGGCACTCCCGTCACCGCATTATTCCTAAGCACCGTCGTCGCCATCATCTTTGTCCTCGGCACCTTTGAACGCGTCATCGCCATGCTCTCGTTCTTCTTCGTAGCCAACTACACGCTCTCCTATACCTCTCTTTTCATCCTGCGCAAACGCGAACCTACTCTCGACCGCCCCTACCGCGCCTGGGGCTACCCATGGACGACTGGCATCGCGCTGTTCGCCTCCGCAGCTTTCTTAATCGGATCCATCGCCACCGATCGAGACAATGCTCCGCTAGCCGCAGCCATGCTCGTCCTCAGCTACCCTATTTTTTGGATGATGAAAAGACTGTCAAAACCCGCGCCGTAGCCCTGGGGGAACGCCAATCTCTCGATTGCCGGTTTCGGGCTCACGAACTTTCGATTGTCTTCTTTTTCTTTACCGCCGCATGCGCGCTTTCGTGCCAGTCAACCGTATCGCCAAGCTCCCTCGCCTTACCCAACCTTCTCGGCCACCGACTTCGCCTGCAAAAAATGCAATAAATAGTCTTTCCCGCCGGTCTTTGAGTCCGTACCAGACATATTGAATCCCCCAAACGGATGCGCTCCCACCATCGCCCCAGTACATTTGCGGTTCAAATAAAGATTCCCCACAAAAAACGCTTCCTCCGCTCGCGCGATCTTCTCTGGATTCCGCGAATACACCGCTCCCGTCAACCCAAACTCCGTGTCATTCGCGATTTCCAGCGCATGCTCAAAATCCCGGGCCTTAATCACCGCCAGCAGCGGACCAAACACTTCCTCCTGCGCAATTCGCGACTTGGGATCCACATCTGCAATAATCGTGGGCTCCACAAAATATCCTTCGCCCGGCGCGCGTCCGCCGCCCAGCACCAGCTTCCCTTCCCGCGCTCCGACATCGATATATCCCAAAATACCCTCCATCGCCGTCGCGCTCACCACCGGACCCATATAATTTTTCTGTTCGTCGCTCGGTCCCACGCTGATCTTCTTGGCTCGCTCCACCAATTTCTCCACAAACGAATCGAATACCTTCTCCGACACGATCGCCCGCGAACACGCCGAACATTTCTGCCCCGAATAGCCAAACGCCGCCTGCGTAACGCCCTCCACCGCCGAGTCCAGGTCGGCTTCCTCGTCGACAATCGTCGCATCTTTCCCGCCCATCTCGAGCACCGCGCGCTTAATCCAAATCTGTCCTGGCGCACGCTTTGCCGCCGCCTCGCTGATGATCAATCCCACTTCTTTCGATCCGGTGAACGCGATGTACCGCGTCTTCGCGTGCTTTACCATCGCATCGCCTGCCACTTCGCCCGTCCCGGTAATAAAATTCAGCGCCTCGCGCGGCACTCCCGCTTCGTAAAATATCTCCACCACCTTCGCCGCCACCGCAGGCGCCTCCTCCGACGGCTTCAACACCACCGTATTCCCGGTCACCAGCGATGCCGCCGTCATCCCCGCCGCAATCGCCGCCGGGAAATTCCACGGCGGAATTACCGCGCCCACTCCGAGCGGCAAATACACCAGATAATTCTTCTCGCCCTTCTGCGGCGTCACCGCATGTTCCCCGGCCAGCCGCAGCATCTCTCGCCCGTAAAACTCGCAAAAATCGATGGTCTCCGCGGTATCCGCGTCCGCTTCCATCCACGATTTCCCCACCTCATAGCAAATCAGTGCGGAGAGTTCGAACTTGCGCTCGCGAATAATCTGCGCCGCTCGAAAAATAATCTCCACTCGCCGTTCCGCCGGCACGCGCTTCCAGCTTGCAAATGCCTCATGCGCCGCTTCTACCGCCTGCCCCGCCTGCTCCGCGCTCGCCAATTGAAACACGCCAATCACCTGCGATGGCCGCGACGGATTCGTCGAATAGAGTTTCTCCGTCGTAAAGACCCTCTCTCCGCCGATGTACATCGGATACTCGCGCCCAAACTCCCCGGCCACCTTCGCCAGCGCGTCTTCCATAGCCTTCTTATTCTCGGCCTTCGCAAAATCGACGAACGGCTCGTTCACAAATTCCCCAACCGACAATTTCACTTCCGCAGTAGCCATAACGCACTCTTCTCCTAGCGTCGCAAACACCCAATTCTACTGCCTTCTCAAACCACCCCACAAGCGCCTCCGACCCGAGCACCGCCGCACACCTTGGGAGGCGGGTCGAGTCGAATTTTTAAATCCACTGCCCTCGTTCGCATTGCTCTCTTCGTCGTCTGCGAACCATGCTCCCCGTTGCCACTCGATGGTTCTCATGGGAAGACAGAGCGCAAGAGTGTTTGTCCAATCGGCGGACAAGCACCTGAATGGTCAAAATGAAGAGACTCGAGAAACTGTGGATATTTCCACTGTAGCTCTATCGGACGCCAAACTCATTCGTGGACAGCGCCCTGCGTGCCAACGAGAGAGCGCTAAGGAATGATCTGGGTCTCGCTCGTTGAGGCGATCGTGCACGCTCAACTCGGGTCATCGAAGAGATTGTCGGCAAGCAGCTATTGTTGTAAGTCCGGAGTGGGCTTGAAAAATGAAATGCGTGTTTGAACAGCAATAGGCGCGATAAGGCATTCATCAACTGAACGCCCCTCATTGCTGCCGCCGTCGACTCCGGTGTCCACCAACGCCGCCGCACATCGCGCGGCTATTTCGTTACAAAGGAAGATCTGCGACGGTTGCCGCTGCCGTGGCATTGCCACGAATGACTCCCGACTGATTCGTGAAGAAGTAACGCTGCCCGCTCGAACCGGGGGTCACCGGTTGCGCGGTGTTTGTATACGTTAAGCTAGGCGTCTTGCCGTCGCTCGTAAAGGTGAAGCTGTAGCCGCTCTTCGTGCCGCCTGACAATACGACGTCGACCAAATCAGCAGCCGCGGAAGTCGCTCCCGTGCCCGCCGCCACTGGTTTCAACACCGCCAGCGAAGCAGGATACCCCGTGGCCGGATATTCCGTGGAGTACGCTATCGCTGCGGTGTTCACGGTGCGCAAAGAACCGACCGCCGAAGCTTCGTTCGCAGCCATGCGTGAACGGAGCAAATTGGGAATCGCGATGGCAGCGATGATCAAAATGATCGCCACCACGATCAGCAGCTCAATCAGGGAAAAGCCTTTTTGCCGTGCCTTCATAATCGGTAATCCACGCTTTCCGAGGCGGGTTAATCTCATTTTCTACACAACTCTGTAGTGCACGCCGGTGGCCCATTCTCACGCTCCGACGTGGTGGGATAGAGTATTATCGTTAGTATTTTCAATGACTTGCAAAGCGACGAGGATACTTCGATGGCGAGGGACAAAAAAGGGCAGTCGGATAGTGCCGGATCCTGCCGAGGTCATCGCAAAAGCCGCGTTCGACTCTCTACGGGCCACGCGAAAAAAATGATCGCGAGCCGCCCAAAGGCCCTCGTAAGCAGCCGGCGAGTCCCGAGGACGGTTCTCGATCGAAATTCGCGGCAGGTCAAGAAAGTTGTAGGGCTTTGCTGACATCCGTCATAATCGCCGCCGCCGTAGGCTCGGTCAGCCCGCCGGCCAGCGTTGTTGGCACGCCGCGCGCTTCGGCGTCCACGCGATAAGAAATCGGCCCCAGTTTGCTCAGCGCCCAATTCATCCCCGCCACCACATTCTGTTGACCGCTATTCGGGTGCGCATCCGCCACCACGATTACGTCCCCGGCCGCTTGCCGCACGTGGTTTCGCACGATCACGCGGTGAATCGCCTCTTTCGGGATGGTTGTCCCGCCAACCTCGATCCCTGTCTTTGAAACGCGAAATTTCGCGGGCGTGCGGTACTGCGTCGCTTGCTTTGAATGCATCAGCAAATACATCGCGCCGTAACAAAACGCCGCGGCCACCAGCCCCGCAAGAAAACTCATCGACAGTGCAATCAACACCAGCAATGTCCCCGGTATCGCCACCAGCAACCACGGATACGGCACTTTCTCCGGTACCGTCGAAATCTCCGTCGCATCTCCCACCTGGTGCGTGTCATATCCCGCCATGTTCATCCCTCCAGCCAAAAATTTTATCCGCTGGCAGCGCGCAAAATTCCCCCAGCATCACCAAAGGTTTTTCAGTAGTTTTCCCAGGGATTTGCGCAGCCGGCCCGAACGGCCACCGTTATACACCGAATCTTCGTCGCGCGCACAAGCTTTCTTCGTCGGATCGCGGAGACTTGCTGGCTCAGGGACCAAAGCGCTCCCGTGAGGGATATCGCAGCGGCTTGAGCGCCACAGCGCGGCTGGAGGCTATCCTATCGGTTGCTCCCTACCGAGAATAGTCTCGGGTTGGTTCGAGTGCCGCAAGCAGCGTTGCGGGATTTGCGTTGTCGCCGAAGGTCTTGCTCACATGCGCGAAGCGATCGATATTTCCCGGCGCAAAAATGAAGCTGCCTCCCAACTGAAAGGGGTTCCGCCCGAGTTTGTGCTGCCGATGTCCCGCCGCGAGCGCCCGATTGCGGCTCCTCGAATTGTCGCGCCTCAAGATATGCAACAAATTCGCAACTTCTAACCCGGCTATGGCATAGGCCTCGCGGCGTTCATCAATCAGCAGCGGGAACGTAATTCCCGTCTCCTCGCGAAACATCCGCGCATAATTCCGGTCTCCCAGGCTGATCGCTCCGAGCGTCGCGCCCTTTTTCCGAAACTCTTCTTCGTGCGCGCGCAACTGCGCGACGTGCTCTCGGCAAAAGATTCATCCGTAGTGCCGCAGAAACACGATCACCGCCTGCTGGTTCTCCCACAACGCTCCCAGCCGAAACTCTTTTCCATCCGCATCCGGCAAAACAATCCCCGCCAACCGCGCGCTCAGTGTTTCTTGCATCGAAAAATCACCCTCCATTGCGACCGTCCATCGTGGATTCACTATTCCCGCACTCTTTCAAATCTTAGCCCTCCTTTGCGTAAAACGCCGACCGCTCATCTATTCTTCTTTCAAGCTTGCGTGCGGCCCTTCTACGCCAGGACGTTGCGCTTGGCCCGCGAGACCAATCGGGTTACGGCAACTACGGTCGTACATTAGCGCGTCTCCTTCAAGACAGGGACCGCGGAAGGAAGATAAAGTTGGCGCTAAGTTAGGACCACACTACGACTACCACGGGCCGGTAAGAAGTGGTTTAGATCTGCGACGCCTTTAGGAACGGATGTTCGATTTCGCGACGATTTCTTCCCGCAAGCGGACACCTCGTGGATAGTTCCCGCTGCCGACAACCGCTAAACATCGCTAGCACAGCGAGTTCAAAGTGAGAAAGTTTGGAAGAATGCGTGCCTCCAGGAATGCGTCGATGCTAACGCTTTTGCAGGACTTGCGCTTCGGGATTCGCATGGCCTAGCTCATGCTGGAGGACTCTTAATGTTCCGATCGATGACTCGCGTCGTGGTTCCTGTTGTCATGGTGTCTGTTTTCTTAGCGTCCTCGGCCAACTCCCAACAAGGCACGCCCAATCCGATCGCGGCGCCGAATCCGCTAACGACGACGATATCCATTTTTCGCAGCAATATGCAGGACAAGATCATGAAGTCGGCGGACGCGATGCCAGAGTCCAAGTACAACTACCGGCCGACGAAGGACGTTCGCTCGTTTGCCGAGATCGTGAATCATGTGGCGGATATATCGTACTTTTTGTGCTCAAGCGTCAAGGGTGACGCGAACCCTGTCTCGGCTACCGCGAAGGTTTCGAAGACCGAGATCATGGCCTACCTCAAAGGCGCGTTCGCCTACTGCGATGGCGTGTACTCCGGGTTCACGGATGCGCACCTCAATGACCCGGCCGACTTTTTTGGCGTCAAGACGAACAAGATGTTCCTCTTGACGCAAGCCGCAAATCACGACGCCTTGCATTACGGCAATCTCGTCACGTATCTGCGCCTCAATGGCCTCGAGCCGTCCGGGGGCTGGTTTTGATGACGCGGCGGCGGGCGCGGGCCGCCACGGAGGTTCAGCAAAAAGAGAAAGCGGCCAATCGGGAAGAGAGAGACCTTTCTGCCCGTTGCTACGTAGATACCCCCATGAGAGTCCTTGCATTGTTTGCTATGTTTTTCGCGGCATCGATGTGCGCGCATTCTGGTGCTCAGCCGGAACCGAAGGTACAGCAAGGGGAGCGCATAGGAACTGTTACCGTTTATAGAGACGATTGGGGTGTTCCCCATGTGTATGCGAGCCGCGAGGAAGACGGGTTCTATGGATTGGGTTATGCACAGGCCGAAGATCGATTGGAAGGAATTCTTCGACGGTATTTAGAAGTACGAGGTGAGTCGGCGTCCGTATTTGGCACCCAGGCCGTTCAGACCGATCTGCGCAACTTACAGTGGATGCACGCGGAGCAAGCGAAATTGGGGTTTGAGCGATTTGACCCGCAAATGCAAAGGGACTATCGGTATTTCATCAAGGGTGTTGAGCGCTACATGCGAGAACATCCCGAAGAAGTGCCGGCGTGGGCTCCTCCGCTGGATCCCTCGCTTCCGGTAGCGGTGCTGGACGCCGCACTTTGGGGCGTGAACGATGTTGAAGGAGTCGAAGATTGTTCCCGCGGTGGCGTCACCGTAGCGAACGAGAACCGTGTTGATCGAGGAAGAACCGGTGGGCTGAGTGCCGCCTCGAACGAATGGGCGGTGATGCCATGGCGGACAAAGGAGAACGTGGCCATTCATCTGGCCGACTCCCATGTGCCGTTTGAAGGTGAAGTTCGTGCGTTCGAGTTTCGGTTGCATGCGGGCAGGCTGGAACTGTCAGGCTATGCAACGGACGGCATTGCGCTGCCGGTAGCAGCGCACAACCGCAACGTGGCTTGGGCAATGACGGCAGGTGGTCCGGATGTCGCGGACTGTTATGCAGTCGAAACCGACCACAGCAAGCCGCGACGATACCTCTACGATGGCGAATGGAAAGAGATGATCACGAAGCGCGTAACGGTGCAGGTCAAAGGGAGCGCGTCGGTCACCAGAGAGTTTGAGTATACCCGCCACAATGGTGTGTTATGCCCGGTTGTCGCGCGCAACGGAGACATGGCGTATGCCGTCAGCTCCGCTTACATGGAGAAAACCGGACTCGTCGACCAACAACTTTATCGAATGGACTTATCGACCAATATGGGCGAGTTCAAGCAGGCGATGGCGATCGAAGGAATGTTCACGCAGAACATTATGGCGGCGAGCTCCGAGGGTCACATCTTGTACATCCGCGCCGGTCGCGTGCCGATTCGGCCGACCGGTTACGACTTCAGGAAACCAGTCCCGGGGAATACCTCGGCAACGGCGTGGAAAGGCATTCACCCGCTGGACGACCTTGTCATTGTTGAAGATCCCGCCGCAGGATACATGGCAAACAATAACGTCGCTCCCGATGCGATGACGAAAAAAAAAGTGGTCGATGCGGCGAACTATTCTTTTGAAGCGTTTTTCGATCTGCCGGGTTTCACGAATGCCCGGAACAGGCGCGCCATCGAAGTTCTGTCGAGGGGGTTCGCGTTTTCCGAGGCGGATGCCCTGGAACTGGCCCTGGACGAGAAGTGGGAGGGAACGGAAGACTGGATCGCAGCATTGGGTGAGGCGCTCGAGGAGAAGCCACAAACGATCCAAACAAAATCATCCGCATTTCGGCGGTTCGCCGATCGCATTCTGCATTTTGACGGAGTTGCGCGGAAAGAATCGGTCGCTGCCTTGGATTATCTTTACTGGCGCGTCGCCTTGACGAAGGATCCGGCAGGTTTGGAGAAAATCTCCCAAGCGATTGAAAATCACAAGGATCTCTCCTCGGCACAGCAGGATGCACTGTTCGATGCCCTGGAACGGGCCTTGAAGAGTCTGACGACCGAACACGGCAGTGCCGATATCGCCCTGGGGGACGTTTACCGAATTGGGCGCGGCGGCTCGTCTTGGCCGATCGGTGGCGTGAAGTTTGAAACCGCCGGGCCAGAGGCGACTACCATGCGCGCCATGCAAGCAGGTACGCCCGACTCCAATGGGCAGCGCTGGGTGACAGCCGGCCAGCGGCAGCCATGCCTCACAATCTTTTCGAACCCCATCCGCTCATTTACGTCGGCGCCGTGGGGCCAGAGCGATCACGCTCAATCCCCGCATTATTCGGACCAAGCACGCCTCGCCAGCGAGCGCCGCCTCAAGCCAACATACTTCAACCGCGAGGATCTGATGAAGCATGTCGCGTCCAAACAGGTTCTGTCGGTCGAGTGACATCCCCGGACTCTCTATTGGTCGTCTTCGACTAGAGGGCCATCGTGCGGAACAAAACTGAAAGGCGACCGTATTCACTAGCATGAGAATGTCCCTTCTGTGGTTGTACTTCTTTCTTCTTGCGATGCTTCCAGCGGCAAGCGCCAAGCGCCAGACTGCAACACCGTCCGCTGAACCGTCTAGCACGGCAACCGGAAAGCCGACAGATACGCATTCTTTCTCGTCAACGGTAGATGCCGTAACGCCAAGCCTCCTGCAGGAATACGCGGTACCTGGGGCCGCCATCGCGCTGATTCACAGGGGCAGAGTCGTCTGGATGCACGGCTACGGTTTCGCCAACGTTGCCAGTCGGACGCGCGTCTCAGCCGAAACAGTCTTCAACGTCGGCTCGATTTCGAAGTCGCCCACGGCGTGGGCCGTCATGCAGCTCGTGGACCAAGGCAAGGTGGATCTGGACCGCCCTGTTGATTCTTACCTCAAGCGATGGCACCTGCCAGCGTCTTCGTTCGACAACAGTCAAGTGACCGTGCGGCGGCTGCTCAGCCACACTTCCGGCATTTCGAATCACAATTTTCATGGATGGGATCCGGAGAGCCCTCTTCCACCGATCGAGGATTCGCTTTCCGGCAAGACCGGCACGGGAGAAGTGCAAGTCGTAGTTGCACCTGGCTCTGGTTTCCGCTACTCCGGGGCGAACTACGCCATTCTTCAGCTCCTAGTTGAAGAGGTTTCTGGCCAACGATTTCAGGACTATATGAGAGCGAACGTCTTCCAGCGTCTTCAGATGTCGAACAGTCAGTATGGGCTGCCGTCGAAATTTCAGCAGGTGATGGCGACACCACACGATGGTCTCGGAAACGCGATCCCGATTCTGCGTTACAACGAGCTGTCCGCCGCCGGACTTACCACGACGCTGCGCGATCTGGCGAAATTCGCCGCGGCGGGCCTGCGGGGTCCCGCAGGCGAGGCAGCGGGGCGGGGAGTGGTCAAGGAACAGAGTATTGCTCAGATGCAATCCCCAGCGCCGAATTCGCAGTGGGCTGACCGCGACCCGTTCGGACCCGCACCACAATACGGATTCGGTTACACGGTGCGCCCTGCCCAGTTTGCTGGAAAGGTTGGAATCGGGCACGGAGGATCGAACAGCGGATGGGAGAGCTTCTATCAGATTGTGCCGTCCACTGGTGATGGCATCGTGATCATGACCAACAGCTCCAACGGGGGCGCATTCATTGCGTCTTTGCTTTGTTCGTGGAGAAGGTGGGGTGCGGGAAACACACAGGTTGGGTGTCCGAATATCGACATTCGCGCCGTTCTGTATGGGACCTATCGTTCAAAGGGTGTGAAAGAGGCCATCGTGCAGTACCGTGAGCTCCGCCGTAACGAGCCGGACAAGTATGATTTTGGCGTCCTGCAGCTGAACTCCATGGGCTATGAGCTGCTGCGCAAGGGCGACACGAAAGGCGCCGTGGAGATATTCCGCCTCAACGTCGAACAGTTCCCCATGGATGCAAACGTGTACGACTCGCTCGGCGAGGCGTATTGGAAGCAAGGCGACAAGGCGCTGGCCGTCGAAAACTACAAGAAGTCACTCGATCTCAATCCTCAAAATGAAAATGCCCGTGACGTGCTGAAAAAACTGGAAGTGTCCAGCCAGTAAGCCCGTTCAGGCTGGCCACTCCCTGCACTCCGGCATATAGAACGAACCACTTTCGCAAAACCACCGAGTGGGGTGACCGGGAGCCGTCAGCTAAACCAGTTCGCCGACCGCCTCGGCGAATACCCGGGTATGCAAATCGACGTCCTCCGCGGAAGTCGCCGGACACACGAGCGCCATATTGTGAAAAGGAGTCAGCAGCACTGCGCGATTCAACGCGTAAAGATGGAGAAAGCGTTCGAGTTCAAAATCGGCAGCCGCGGCGGACTCTCCGCCGTTGCGCGGCGACTGCGGGCAAAACGTGTACTCGGCGCGGCAACCTAGTTGCGCAACATTCCATGGCAATTTCGCGGCGCTGATTTTTTCCGCAACACCGTCGGCAAATCGCGCGGCGAGCGGAATCATGCGCTCAAACGCCGCGGGGGTTAGCACCTGCTCCAGCGTAACGCGCATCGCTGCCAGCGACATTGCGTTACCCGAAAGAGTTCCGCCGATGCCGCCAACATCGCAATCTTCGAGTTCCATGCGCGCGGAGATTCTTTGCGCCACTTCTTCCGTGCATCCGTACGTGGCTCCAGGAATTCCGCTGCCAATCGCCTTGCCCAGCACAAATAGATCCGGCTGCAAATTCCAAAGCCGCGTGCAGCCGCCCGGGCCAGCGCAAATGGAGTGCGTTTCGTCCGCGATAAAAAGTGAACCATAACGTTTCGCGAGTTGCTGCGCGGCATTCCAGTAGCCTTCGTCCGGCAGAATGATGCCTACATTGGTCATCGCCGGCTCAGCAAGCACGCACGCCACATCGTTGTGCCGCAGCGCCTCTTCGAGCGCGTTCAGATCGTTGAACTCCACCACGCGCGTTGTTTCCGCTGGATCGACGGGCGGCCCGATATTCCCGCGCCGCGGGCCCACGACTCCGTCGTACAACGAGGCGAATGTTTCATCTACCGTGCCATGATAGCAATAGTGAAACACCAGAATTTTCGCGCGCTGCGTGATTTCCCGCGCAATGCGAATCGCAAAACGGTTTGCGTCGGTGGCCGTCAGCGTGAATTGCCAGTACGGCAATCCAAACCGCCGCCGCAATTCTTCGCCGACCCACGCGGCATCCTCAGTCGGCAACATAAACGTAATGCCCTCGCGCACGCGGTCCGCCATGGCGTCGGCCACCACTTTCGGCGAATGCCCGGTCATCGCGCCCGTATCGCCGAGGCACAGGTCCACGTATTCACGTCCATCTACATCCGTAAAATGCGCGCCGCTGGCACGCGCCACAAACACCGGAAACGCACCAGCCCACTTCTTCATCCAGTTCATGGGCACGCCGCCCAAGAGCGAGCCCTGCGCGCGCCGATACAACTCCGCCGAACGCGGATGTTCGGCTACGAAGCGCTTCTCTTCGCGTTCGCGCAATGCGTGCAACTTCTGGCGATCGACCGTAGTCATGGAGAATTTTTCGGGATCTTGGACTCCACGCGGATCCCCAAACAACTCTTAGCGTAAATCGCGGATGATCTCTTTGGCGGCGTTCGCACCGGATGCTCCGGTCAATCCATTGCCCGGATGGGTGCCGGAACCGCACAGATACAATCCGCGCACGGGAGTCAGATATCGCGCCCAATCAAGTACCGGACGCATGGTGAACAGTTGATCGAGCGCCAATTCTTCGTGATAAATGTGACCGCCGGTAAAGCCATAGGTGGTCTCAAGGTCCTGCGGCGTAATCACCTGCGTGGCTTCGACTAAATTCGCCAAGCCCGGAGCATACGCGGCCAGCGTCCTGATGACCGTTCTCCCAAGTTCGTCCCGCTGCGCGTTCCAATTGTTTTTCTTCAATTTGAAGGGAGCGAATTGCACGTATGCGGAAAGCACGTGCTTCCCTTCCGGCGCCAGGGAAGGATCAAGCAACGTCGGAATGGTCACATCCAAATACGGCGCCGAAGAAAAGTCGCCGTATTTTGAGGCGTCGAATGCTTTCTCCAGATAATCGATTTCCGGACCGATGTGAATTCGTCCGGAAAGCGCCTGGCGAAATCCATCCGCGGCAACCGCTGACGCCAGCGATGGAAACTCCGGCAAATCGCCGAGCGCGAGATTTACTTTTGCCACCGTGCCATTCGCGCGCACATTCTTGATGCGCATTGCGAAAGTTGGATCGAGCTGCGATGGATCGAGCAGACCAAAAAATGTTCGTTTGGGATCCACACCGGAGACCACCGCCTGTATTGCGATTTCTTCGCCGTCCGCGAGCACCACGCCGCTAACCGACCCGTCTTTCACGCGAATGTGCTGCACGTCCGCGCCGGTCCGAATCTCCGCGCCAGCTTTACGCGCCGTGTCCGCCAGCGCCGAAGTGAGCGCTCCCATTCCGCCGCGCGGAAATGCTGCCGTTCCCACCGGATGGGCATCCGCCGCCGCACGCAGCAGCAACACCGCCGTGGAACCGGCTGACCACGGCCCCAGCGCGGTGCCAAAGATTCCGCGCGCCGCAATCACCGCACGAAGCAACTCAGTTTCAAAAAACTCCGCCACAAAATCGGCCGCGGCCATTGGACCCCAGCGCAGCAAATCGAAAATGCCAGTCTTACCGAGGCCGCGGATGCTGCGCCCGGTCTTCAGCAGATTCCACAGGTCTTCCGGCGAAGGTTTATCGATTCCGGGAGGCGTAATCGAAGCAATCTGCGCAAAGACTTCCGCGATCGATTCGAGCGACGCAGCAAATTTGCTGTAGCGCTCCGCGTCGTGCGCGGACACGCGCGCAAGGCCGCCGGCGGTCTTGGCGTGATCGTCGTAGAAAAGCAGCGCCTGCCCGTCCAAGGTTGGCGCGAACACGCGTGGATCGGGATGCAGCATCTCGCAGCCGAATTTTTCCGGCTGCATGTCGCGCCAAACATCGGTGCGCAATGGGCCGACCGTGTGCGCCAGCGTGGACGCGCGAAACCCGGGACAAAACTCTTCGGTAATGGCGCCGCCGCCCACCATTTCGCGCCGCTCCAGCACCAGCGGCTTGAACCCGCCTTTGGCCAAATAGAACGCGGTAACCAGCGCGTTGTGCCCGCCGCCGATAATGGCAACCTTCTGACCGATGGGCACGTTAGTGGCCCGCCTTATGCGAAGCCGCGTCGTACGACGCCGTGCTGTCTGAATTTACATTCGCGTCGCCGGATTTCGCCGCGTGCGATTTCGTATCGCTTGGATTTGGACTACGCGCCTTCGATGCGTTGGATTTGGCGGCGCGAGCCTCCTTGTTCCAATCCTTCAACATGACCTGGCTGGCGATTCTGCCATTCGCGCCCATGATTCCGCCGCCCGGATGGGTCGCCGAGCCGCACATGTAGAGGCCATCGACCGGCGTACGGTAATAAGCCCAGCCGGCTACCGGTCGCAAAAAGAAAAGCTGCTCGAGCGACAGTTCGCCTTGAAAAATGTTGCCCTGCGTCAATCCGAATTCGCGTTCCAGATCGAGCGGCGTCAAAACCTGGCGGCCAACAATGATGTCTTTAATATTGGGCGCATATTCCGCTACGGTATCGATCACGTTGTCCGCAAAGGCTTCACGCTGATCGTCCCAGGTGCCCTTTGCCAATTTATAGGGAGCGTACTGCACGAAGCACGAAAGAACGTGTTTCCCTGCCGGCGCAACGCTGGGGTCGGTGAGGCTCGGAATCACCATGTCAATGTACGGTCGGCGCGAATAGTTTCCGTATTTGGCGTCGTCGTATCCGCGTTCCATGTATTCCATGCTTGGAGAGATGGAAATCGCGCCGCGCAAGTGCGCACCGTCGCCGGGAATGGCCTTGAAATTCGGCAGCGCGTCGAGCGCCAGGTTTACTTTTCCGGAAGAGCCGCGGAATTTATAGCGGCGCACGCCTTCCAGGAAATCCGCGGGCAATTCGCTGGGCGCTAGAAATTTTTCAAAGGTCAAATGCGGATCGACGCTCGAGGAAACAATCGTTGCGCTGATCTCTTCTCCGCTTTGCAGCACCACACCGGCGGCGCGTCCGTTCTTGACGACAATATTCCCGACCGGAGACTTGGTGCGAATCTCCACTCCGGCTTCGCGAGCCGCCGACGCGATAGCGTTGGAAATTGCGCCGGTGCCGCCGCGGCTGAACCCCCACGAACGGAACGCGCCATCGATTTCGCCCATATAGTGATGCAGCAAAACATAAGCCGTTCCCGGCGACCGGATGCCGAGAAAAGTGCCGATGATTCCCGAAGCGGACATCGTGGCCTTCAGCACATCGGTTTCAAACCACTGGTCGAGAAAGTCCGCCGAGCTCATGGTCATCAACTGGATCAGCGTGTAGCGCTCGTCGGAAGACAGTTCGCGAAACCTCTGCATCAGAAAATGCAACTGTTTCAAATCCTTCGGGTTCAGCGTAGTCGGATCGGGCGGGACCATCGACAGCAGCGGCTTCACGAAACGGCACATCGGCGTCATCATCTTGGAAAACTCGTCGTAGGCTTCGGCATCGAGGCGCGAATGGCGGCGAATTTCGCGAATGGATTTCGCGTGATCGTTCATCCTCCACAGATGATTGCCATCGGGCATCGGCGAAAACGTGCCGTCGAGCGGGAGAATTTCCAGTCCATGACGCGGCAAATCGAGTTCGCGAATAATTTCCGGGCGCAACAAAGAAACGACATAAGAGCATTCCGAGAAGAGAAAGCCGGGAAAAATTTCTTCGGTAACGGCCGCCCCACCGAGCACGTGACGCCGCTCAAGGACCAAAACTTTCTTGCCAGCTTTGGCCAAATACGCGGCATTGACCAGGCCATTGTGCCCGCCGCCAATCACCACCACGTCATAGTGCTGCCCCATGCGCCTAACTCCACTAAAAAAAAGGAACCTTGCTGTTTAGGTGACCGCACATTTTACCTGATTCCGCGCCGTGTCGCACAATCGCACTACGCTCTCCAATGGCGCGCGCCGCGTCCGGGACGCGTGCGCGCCGCCGAGCTCTGCGGAAATAACCATCACTCCGGAGAAAGCCGGGAGCTTCTATCCCGATTTTTGGCCGAAACAATAGTTCCCGCACCATCATTTCCCTGTCTCGCGCGCGAGCTTGACCACTCCGATACCCGCCCGTACAATGGTTTATTCACTGTGATGCATTTTTCCGACTTGCTGAACTGCACCAAGCGCCCAGCGCCCGCTCGCTGGGCTGCGTTGTTTTTAGGCGGCAATTTGGCGCTTTTGCTATTACTTGAAGCGAGGATGGCATGAACGAAGGTGCAATACCCGAAGGATTGACTTTTGATGATGTGCTGCTGCTGCCGGGAAAATCGTCCGTGCTTCCGGCGGAAGTGGATACGCGGACGCAGTTCACGCGCAAGCTGACCTTAAATATTCCGCTGGCCTCGGCCGCGATGGACACGGTTACGGAATCACGGCTAGCGATTGCCATCGCACGGCAAGGCGGCATCGGCATCGTGCACCGCAACATGCCGATCGATCGGCAATACGAAGAAGTGGACCGCGTCAAACGCTCGGAGAGCGGCATGATTGTGGATCCGGTGACGATCTCACCGGATATAACGCTGCGGCAGGCGCTGGAAATCATGACCAAGTACCGCATTTCCGGCTTGCCGGTAACGCGGGGAACGCGGCTGACGGGCATTTTGACGAACCGCGATTTGCGTTTTGAGAAAAATCATACGCAACTCGTCGGTTCCGTGATGACCAAGGAAAATTTAGTCACCGTGCCGGTAGGCACAACTCTCGATGAAGCGGAGCGCATCCTGCAGAAACATCGCATCGAAAAACTTTTAGTGGTGGATCAAGACTTTAATCTCAAGGGGTTGATCACCGTAAAAGACATTCAGAAAAAATTGGAATATCCGCGCGCCGCGAAAGACGAACAGGGCCGGCTGCGCATCGGCGCGGCGATCGGAGCGACGGGTGATTTCCTCGAACGCGCGGTCGAAATGTCCAAGTGCAAAGCGGACGTAGTGGCCATTGACACAGCGCACGGGCACACGCAGCGCGTGATGGATGCCATCAAAGCTGTGCGCCACCGCCTGCCGGAGATGCAGTTGATCGCTGGAAATGTGGCGACGTTTGACGGCGCAAGAGATTTGATCGCGCTGGGTGTGGATGGCTTGAAAGTAGGGATCGGTCCAGGCTCGATCTGCACGACCCGTATCGTGACCGGAGCGGGTGTGCCACAGCTGAGCGCGATCATCGAATGTTCGCGCGCGGCGCACGGTACCGGTGTGCCGATCATTGCCGACGGCGGCATCAAATTTTCTGGAGACATCACCAAAGCCATTGCCGCGGGCGCATCGTGCGTGATGATTGGCAGCCTGTTTGCTGGAACGGAAGAATCGCCCGGCGAGACAATTTTGTATCAGGGACGCACGTTTAAATCGTATCGCGGCATGGGTTCGATGGGCGCAATGAACGCGGGCTCCGATCGCTACTCGGTGGTGCAGGACGGCTCGGAGAGCGGCAAGTCCGTGCCGGAAGGCGTTGAGGGGCGCGTCGCGTACAAGGGTCCGCTGGGTGCGCTCACCGATCAATTGGTCGGCGGATTGAAGAGTGGCATGGGTTACGCGGGAGCTGGGTCACTGCCGGAACTGGCGGAGAAAAGCCGCTTCGTGCGCATTACCGCCGCAGGGCTGCGCGAAAGCCACGTGCACGATGTGGTGATCACGCGCGAAGCTCCGAACTACCGAATGGAATAAGCACTTTGACGTGCCGGCGCAAGCGGCTGCGCGTCGCTCGGTGCGCGCGATTGCTGCCGCGGCTTCACCGGCGAAGGTTGTAAACTAAAATAACGGAGACTTTGCGTTTGCCCGAACAACCCTGGCGTAATCCCCGTCCCGCACCGCAACTTCAGCAGATCCAGCCGCGCATTCTGGAATCGCGGCTATTCACGTGGCTTTGGGCTTGGTGGCCGGCGCTGCTGTGGGCCGCGCTCATTTTCTCGATGTCCACGGATACTTTTTCTTCGGAACATACGGGGTCGATTATCGAGCCGATTTTGAAGTGGATTTACCCCGCGATTACCGCCGACCAGTTCGCAACGATCCATCACTTGATTCGCAAGTGCGCGCACCTTGCGGAATATTTTATTTTTGCGCTGTTGCTGTTCAGGGGCGTCCGAGGAGGACGCGCGGGTTGGCGCTGGTCTTGGGGACTTGGCGCATTCTCCGTGGCCGCAATTTATTCGGCGCTGGACGAAATTCATCAGGCGTTTGTCGCCAGCCGCACGGCCTCGCCGTATGATTCCCTGCTCGATTCGACGGGAGCGCTGGCGGCCATGCTGTTCCTATTTCTGTGGTTCCGAGCGCGGAGAATCGTATCCAATAGCGCGGCCGGCAGCGGATGATGAAGCGTGAGAATGACATCTATGGTGGTATCAACTCGAAGCCCCGGGAGGCTTTCTGCTTGCCCTCCCGGGGCTTCACATTTAACAATCGAGTTTTTGAGGAGATGGTCACTCGATTGTTCAGGCGGCGGTCACTGAGGAAAGAGCCGCGACGGGCGCTTTGCGGCGCGCCACAAAGCGGTGGCCAGCGCGAAGCACAGGATGATGGCGGCTATCGTACGGCCTGCGGACAAGTTATTCAGGGCTGGGTCAGCGGCCACCGAGGACACCGCAACGACTGGGGTATTTTGTGCAACATTCTGCAAATCGGCGGCCGCTGGGACCGGAGAAGGCTGCGTGAACGGCACGCTGTTCGCCCCTTCGTCAAAACTGGGATTATCAATTTCTTGCGCGCGAGCGGTGCCGGCGAGCAACAATGCCGCGCCGATGGTGATTACTGCTAGCTGCATGCGGAAAATATTTTTGATTTTCATTGGCCACCTCAATCTGATTTCCTGTTTCGTCCGACGCTTAGGGAATAGCAGGCGCTGTGCCAAAGTCGCAGGCTGCGCAGCAATTCGTAAAATCACGCTAACTCTTTCAAGAATAAGCAGTTCCTTGTATTCAGAAAATCGACTGAATGGTGCGAAGCGGATTGCGTCGAGGCGACACTATCTTGCGGGCTACTGGCAGCAACCCGGAGAGAACTGCGGAGTGAACATACGGCTCGCGGATAAACAAGACAATAGTCCGCAAGTTGTTGATATGCTTATACTTGACACTGACCTGGGGACTTTACGAACGGTTCGCTTCCGTGCCCTAACCATTCGGATAGGCGACTCGCCACCTGGATAGGCGCTTCCGAGTGCCGGTAGCGACGCGCGAAGGTTGGCGCTAGAATACGGCCTCCCAGTTGTATCTACAGATGCCTGCGAGCGAACGGCGACCTATGGCGACAAGACTTGTGGCGATCAGCGGGCCGTTGCGAAATGCGGAGTTTCCGGTGGACGCGGAGCTGGCAATCGGCTGCGACGCTAAAAATAATATACGCCTCGAAGATCCAACGGTTTCGCCGGAGCATTGCACCGTCGCGGTATGCGATGGACGGTTGATTTTGATCGATCTCGAGAGCGAGTCGGGAACATTCGTCAACGGCATTCCGGTAAAGCTGCGCGAACTGCAGGCCGGAGATGAAGTGGCGATCGGAGATTCGGTATTTCTTTTGCGGACGGAAGAACAACGCCATGCGCCAGGGGGCGCAGCGCAGATGCGGGAGCATGCCGCATTGGGACTAAAGTCCGTCGAAGTGCAGCCAGAAGAATTGCGCAGCTTGACGCCGGCGCAACTGGCTGCACTTCCTCGTGAGGCGCGCCTCGCGCGCAATGTGAACGTGCTGTTGCAAATCAGCCGGGCCATTGGTTTATCGCGTGACGAGGAATCGCTGCCCTGGCAGCTGCTCGGATTGATTTTCGACATCATTCCAGCGGAACGCGGGGCGATTTTACTGCTGGAGGAAGAGTCGCAAGGAGTGCGTTCGCGGGCGGCGTGGGACCGCGTGGCGGGGCGGGAACATTCGATCGAAGTGCACGACGCGACGATTCAGCGCGTCATTACGGGAAAAGCGTGCTTGTTCAACAGCGGCGCAAGCACCGTGCTGTGCGTGCCGATGATTTCCAAAGACAAAACCATTGGCGTGATTTATTTGGACTCCCTCAGCACGGAGGCCGCGCTGACGAAAGACGATTTTGAGTTGCTTACCGGCATCGCCAGCCTGGGGATCATTGGAATCGAGAACGCGCGGCAGTTTGCGCGGCTGGATAGCGAAAATCAGCGGCTGCTGGCGGAAGCGAACCTGACGCATGACATGGTCGGACGCAGCGCGCGCATGCGCGATGTATACAAGTTTATCGAACGCGTGGCGCCCAGCGATTCGACGGTATTGATTTGCGGGGAAAGCGGGACGGGAAAGGAGCTGGCGGCGCGCGCCATTCACAAGAACAGTCCCAGAAAAAATCAGCCTTTTGTGGCTTTGAATTGCGCAGCCTTGACGGAGACGCTGCTGGAAAGCGAACTCTTTGGACATGAAAAAGGCGCGTTTACCAGCGCAATCGGCCAGAAAAAGGGATATCTGGAAGTGGCGGAGGGCGGCACAATTTTCCTCGATGAAATCGGCGAGCTTTCGCCGCTGCTGCAAGCCAAACTGTTGCGCGTTTTGCAGGAACGCGAATTTGTGCGGGTTGGCGGCACCCGGACCATTAAGATCAATGTGCGCTTTTTGGCGGCGACCAACAAGGATCTACAGAAGGCGGTGCGGGACGGCCAATTCCGAGCGGACCTGTTTCACCGCTTGAATGTGATCGCTTTGGCGCTCCCCAGCCTGCGCGAACATCGCGAGGATATCCCGGCGCTGGCGCAACACTTTTGCGCGGCGCATGCCAAGAATTGCGGGCGCGAAGTTTGCGGAATTTCCGCCGAGGCCTTGGCTTGCCTGACGCAGTACGACTGGCCCGGCAACATCCGTGAACTAGAAAATGCCATGGAGCGAGCGGTGGTCGTAGGTTCCGCAGATACCATTCTCGCGGAGGATCTGCCGGAGACCGTGCTTGAGAGCGCGCGCGAGGAAGGCAGTGCTCCGGCGAAGTATCATGGCGCGATCCGCAATCTCAAAAAACAGTTGATCGTAAATGCTCTCGAGCAATCCAACGGCAGCATCACCGAGGCCGCCAAACAACTGGGCGTTCATGCCAACTATCTGCATCGCTTGATGCGCAACCTGGAGTTGCGCACCAGCGTCAAGAAACAAAGCGGCGCCTGAGGGTTTCGCTTTGGCCATCTTTTAGTTCAGGATTGGGCGCCGTAGGGAGATTTACAACAAAAAAGCCCGGTGCCGGGCCTGGCACCGAGCTCTCTCTCATTTCCTCTTGAGCCTAGCTTCAGCTATTGGCTTCGACGGGTTCTTCTTTCTTGGGTTTTTCTTTCTTTTCCTTGACTTTAAATTCGTAGCCGACGAGCTCAAGTATGGCCACTTTGGCGTTGTCGCCAACGCGATTGCCGGCGTGAATGATGCGGGTGTAGCCGCCGGCGCGATCGGCGAATTTCGGCGCGATTTCGCTAAAAAGTTTGGCGGTGGTTTCCGGAGTCATCAGGTAGGAGGCAGCCTGGCGGCGCGACTGCAGCGTGTCGCGTTTGCCAAGGGTGATGATTTTTTCGGCGACCGGACGAGCGGCTTTGGCGCGCGTCAACGTGGTGGTGATGCGGCCGTGCTCGAATAAATTAGTGACCAGGTTGCGCAGCGTCGCGCGGCGATGCCACGGATTGCGTCCCAGCTTGGAGCCTGATTTCAGATGTCGCATCGTTTTCTGTTCCTGTCTCTTCGATTTCTTTGCTAACCGTGCAAACGGCTCCGAAAAAATCGGAGCCGCTTGCACGGTTCAATATTACAGTCCGGCGTTTTCTTCCGCGGGAGGAGGCGCGGTCTGGCTCGGCAATGGCGGCCAGATGATGCGTCCGTGTTCATCGAACTTCATGCCCAGCGCGAGGCCCATCTTCACCAGTATATCTTTGATCTCGTTGAGCGATTTGCGGCCGAAGTTCTTGGTCTTCAGCATTTCGTTCTCGCTCTTTTGCACGAGTTCGCGAATGGTCTGGATGTTGGCATTTTTCAGGCAATTGTAGGAGCGCACGGAAAGTTCCAGCTCTTCGACGGAGCGATCGAGATACTCGAGGCGCGGATCGTGCGAAACATCCTGCGGCATTTCCACGTTGTCCACCGGCTCCTCAAAGTTGATGAAGATGCTCATGTGGTCCTTGACCAGCTTGGCGGCGAGACCGATGGAATCCTGCGGCGTAATCGCACCGTTGGTCCACACTTCGATCATCAGTTTTTCGTAGTCGGTCATCTGGCCGAGACGCGCGGCTTCCACGGAGTAGTTCACTTTGCGGACGGGCGAGTGCACGCTGTCCACCGGTATGTAGCCGATGGGCAGATCTTCATCGTAGTTGCGGTCGGCAGCGACGTAACCGCGGCCGTTCTTGACGCGCATTTCGATTTGCAGTTTGCCGCCTTCGCTAACCGTGGCAATGTACACGCTCTTGTCGAGGATGGCGAAGTCCGCGTCTTCTTCGATTTGCGCCGAGGTGACGGGACCGGGCTGCTCGATGTTTACGTAAATCGTTTTGGGCAGGTCGGTGTTGAGCTTGATGGGCACCTGCTTCAAGTTGAGGATAATGTCCGTAGCGTCTTCGACGACGCCAGGGATCGAGGAAAATTCGTGCAACACGCCCTCGATCTTCACGGCGGTGATCGCTGCGCCCTCGATGGAGCTGAGCAGCGCACGACGCAGAGCGTTGCCTACGGTGGTTCCCCAGCCGCGCTCAAAGGGCTGCGCGGAGAAGCGGCCGTATTTTTCGGTCAGCGACTCCAGTTCAGATGCGAGACGCTTTGGCTTTTGAAAACCCTTCCACATATTGTTCCTTCCTTCTGGCAGCCCCGAAAGTCGGGCGCCGTGTTGCAATCTCGGAGAAAATTGCCGGGTTGAAGCCCGGCGGCTAAAAAAACGTTAACTCTTACTTCGAGTAGAGTTCCACGATGAGCTGTTCGTTGATGGGCGGCGTCTGCACGTCTTCACGCTTCGGCAAAGCGACGACCTTGGCTTTGAAATTTTCGCGATCCTGCTCGAGCCAGGGCACGGAGCTTTGGCTTTGCGCCACATTGCGAGCTTCGAGCACCATGGCGTTGTCGTGCATCTTCTGCTTGATGGCCACTTCTTCGCCAACGTTGATCAGGTACGACGGGATATTCACTTTTTTCCCATTGATGTGCACGTGACCGTGCAGCACCAATTGACGTGCCTGCGAACGCGAAGAAGCGAGTCCAGCGCGCCACACCACGTTGTCGAGGCGGCGTTCCAGCATGATGATCAGGTTTTCGCCCGACGGACCCTTGATACGGACGGCCTTCTCAAAATAGTTGCGGAATTGCCGTTCCAGCAGTCCGTAAGTGCGCTTGACCTTTTGCTTTTCGCGCAGTTGCAGGCCATAGCCGGCGACCTTCGGCCGACGCGACTGGCCATGCTGACCCGGAACGAAGTTGCGCTTTTCAATGGCGCACTTCTCGGTGAAGCACCGCAAACCTTTTAGGAACAGCTTTTGCCCTTCCCTGCGGCACAGGCGGCAAACTGCATCTCGGTGTCTTGCCAACTTCTATTCTCCCTTCCCAGAACTCTCGGAAACTTTTTTGTTTGTACAGAACATCAAACGCGCCTGCGCTTTGGCGGACGGCAGCCGTTGTGCGGCATGGGCGTGACGTCGCGAATAACAACGATGTGCAAGCCGGCGGCGGCTAACGCGCGCACCGCGGATTCGCGCCCGGAACCGGGGCCTTTCACTTTGACTTCCACGCTCTTCATGCCGTACTGGTCGCGCGCGGTGCCGGCGGCAGCCAAAGAAGCCTGCTGCGCGGCGTAAGGCGTTCCCTTGCGCGAACCCTTGAAGCCGATGGCCCCCGCGGAAGACCAGCACACCACGCGGCCGTCCGTATCGGCAATGGTGATCTGCGTGTTGTTGAAGGTCGCGGCGATGTGCACGATTCCGTGAGGAACAATGCGGCGCTCGCGCTTCTTCTTGAACTCTTTCTTGCGCTTCGCTGGCGCGGCGGCTCCGGCTGCTCCGGTTTTCGCTTGCTTGTCCGGCCGCGTTGCTTGATCTGGCGCTGCGTTCTGCTCTTTTGCCACTTTCGACTCCGTTTCTTAATTGCGAAAGACTTGAACCTGCAATCCTCGTGAACCATCCTGCGAAACGGGAGCGCACCGACCTGATCGGGGCGCCCCCACAAACCCAGGCGTTAGCCCTTCTTGCCGGTGACCTTCTTTTTGGCTGCCACCGCGCCGCGCCGCGGACCCTTGCGGGTGCGCGCGTTCGTGTGCGTGCGTTGACCGCGCACCGGAAGATTGCGGCGGTGACGAATTCCGCGATAGGCCTGCACTTCAATCAGCCGGCGAATGTTCATCTGGATCTCTTTGCGGAGATCGCCCTCGACGCGGCCTTCTTTTTCAATTTCCTGACGCAGACGGTTGGTTTCGTCTTCCGTCAGATCGCGGATTTTCTTTTCGACGTCCACGTTGGCTTTTTCCGCGAGACTCCGCGCGCGCGCCCGCCCGATGCCATAGATGGCGGTAAGGCCCACCCAGAGGCGCTTTTGTGGCGGAAGATCGATACCTGCGATACGTGCCATAATTTTTCCCCTTAATCCTTATTCCCTACCATTATCCCTGACGCTGCTTGTGTTTCGGATTGGTGCAAATGACGCGCACTACCCCGCGCCGGTGAATGACCTTGCACTTGTCGCAAATTTTCTTAACGCTGGCTCGAACTTTCATACTGCTGGCTCCCTCTAAGCAATTACCGAAAAATCGTAGTACGCGCTACTTATAACGATACACGATGCGGCCGCGCGTCAGGTCGTAGGGCGAAAGCTCCACCGCGACCTTGTCTCCCGAAAGAATCCGGATAAAATTTTTGCGCATCTTGCCGGAAACATGCGCCAGCACCTGATGCTTGTTTTCGAGCTCCACGCGAAACATCGCGTTGGGCAGCGGTTCAATGACCGTGGCCATTACTTCTATGGCGTCTTCCTTGGTGTTGCCGGAGTCGCCTTCTTTCTTTTCCTTCTTTTCGTACCGCTTTGCCATAAGCTCCCGATCGACTTGCTGCTACCGCGCCTCTAGGACCTCTACCAAGACGGGCCAGTCATTTCTTTCGGCCGCGTCAAAATCCAGGGCCCGTTGGCGGTAATCGCCACCGTGTGCTCAAAATGCGCGGACGGCTTGCCGTCCGCCGTTTCAGCCACCCACTCATCGCGCATGCGCACTTCCGGCGAACCGGCGTTGACCATCGGCTCAACCGCGATGACCATGCCTTCCTGCAACCGCGCGCCGTGCCCAGCGTCGCCGTAATTCGGAAGGTTCGGCTCGTCGTGCATTTTCGTGCCGATGCCGTGCCCCACGAATTCCCGCACCACCGAGTAACCATTCTGCTCGGCCCAGCTTTGCACCGCGTGGCCCACATCCCCGAGGCGATTTCCCGCGCGCATCTTGTCGATGGCGCGATCGAGCGACTCGCGAGTGACATCCAGCAACTTCTGCAGCTCCGGCGCAATCTGGCCCACTGGAACAGTGACCGCCGAATCCGCAAAGTAGCCATCGACTTCCATCCCGAAATCGATGGAAACGATTTCGCCTTCGCGCAACTTGCGCTTGGGCGACGGAATCCCGTGAACGATCTCGCTGTTCACCGAAGTGCACAGCACGCAAGGATAGCCGCGATACCCCTTGAATGCGGCGCGTCCGGGCTTCCCGGCCAGCTTGGCCTCGGCATACTTCTCGAGGTCCATGGTGGTGATTCCGGGGCGCACCATGTCGCGCAACTCCGTCAAAACCTGGTGCACGATGAGTCCTGCGCGATGCATCTTTTCGAGTTCTTCCGCGCTGCGCAGGTGAATCGCCATCGTTACCGTGCAAACTTTCCGGCCACTTGCCATCGGCCAACTCATCGAAACCTTCGCCGCTATTTCGCGCCGCGCACAATTTCCAATACTTTGCGCGCCACTTCTTCGACCGGCTGTGCTGCGTCCACATCCTGCAGCCGGCCCAGTCTCCGGTAGTACGCGACCAGTGGCGCGGTCTGCTTGGCATATGCGGCCAGCCGGGGCGCTACGATTTCTTCCCGGTCGTCCGGCCGCTGCTCGAGTTCACCGCCATCCAGGTCGCAGCGCCCTTCAACTCTCGTGGGCCGCTCGTAGATGTTGTAAATCTCGCCGCCAACCTTGCACAGTCTACGGCCCGTAATGCGCTTCAGCACCAGCGCCGGATCGATGGCGAAGTGCACCACTACCGGCTGTTCGTACCCGCAACGCTTCAGCAACTCACCGAAGTACTGCGCTTGCGCCACGGTTCGCGGGAAGCCGTCAAACACGAACCCGAAAGAGCAGTCCGCATTTTGAATCCGCTGCTTCACCATCTTCAGCACCAGGGAGTCCGGCACCAGTTCGCCGCGCTCCATGATCGGCTTGGCCTGCATCCCGAGCGCCGTGCCGTGCGCGATATTCTCGCGCAACATATCGCCCGTCGAAAGATGCGGCACGCCAAACTTCCTGGCCAGCTCTTTGGCCTGCGTGCCTTTTCCCGCGCCCGGAGGCCCAAGAAAAACGATCGCGCGATATAACCGTTCAAGCGGCAGATTCTCTGGCAGCTTATCCACGGCCCGGCACCTTGGGCCCGGCACCGATGGCCCGGGATGGCGATACCAGGACGCCGCTAACCATTACCGCCGGCCGCGCAACCGGCCCTTTCGGGCAAAGCCTTCGTAATTGCGCATCACCAGCTGCGCCTCGAGCTGCTGCACCGTGTCCATAGCCACACCGACAACGATCAGCAACGAAGTGCCGCCGAAATAAAACTGCACGCCCAGACCTTTCAAGAACCAGACGGGAAAATGGCGGTCAAACCAACTGCCAACGCCCCAGCCCAGATGGTCGAGGTGAATGCCGGCAATCATCCACTCCGGCAGCAAACAAACGATGGCCAGGTAGATGGCGCCGATAAACGTAAGACGCTTTAAAATCTTGCTGACGTATTCCGAAGTGGTGCGGCCCGGCCGAATGCCGGGAATGAAGCCGCCATTCTTCCGCATGTTGTCCGCGAGCTCCGTGGGGTTGAAAACGATGCCCACGTAGAAAAAGGCGAACAGCAAAATCAGCGTGACATACAAAAAGGTGTAGAGCGGCTCGCCCCACTGCAAACTCGTCTTGATGCTGTCGACGAACGCATAGCGATGATTCAAGACCAAGGCGATCGTCGCGGGAAATGCCAGCAGCGAACTCGCAAAGATCGGCGGAATCACACCGCCGGAATTGACGCGCAGCGGCAAATACGATGATTGTCCGCCCATCACGCGACGGCCCACCACACGCTTGGCGTATTGCACCGGGATGCGGCGCTGGCCGCCTTCGACGAAGACGATGAAGGCCACTACGGCGATCATCAAAGCAACCAGGAACAGAATCGCGATAGGAGTGAAAGCGCCCCAAGCCTTGGTGGTGGCCTTGTCATAGAGGTCCACAACCGCGCGGGGCAAGCCTACGACGATGCCTACAAATATGATGAGCGACATGCCATTGCCGATTCCGCGTTCGCTGATCTGCTCGCCAAGCCACATGATGAAGGCGGAACCGGTGGTTAACGTGAGCACCGTCATGATGGTAAAGCCGAGGCCCGGATGATAAACAAGCGCCTGGCTGTTGATACTTTGCGACTGCAGGGTGCCGGCGATGGACGCGCCCTGAATGATGCTGAGCACGATGGTCAAATAGCGCGTGTATTGCGTGATTTTGCGCCGGCCGAGTTCGCCCTCTTTTTGCAAGCGTTCGAGATACGGGAACACCACGGTCATCAACTGCAGGATGATCGAGGAGGTGATGTACGGCATAATGCCCAGCGCAAAAATCGTGAGCCGGCGGAAATTGCCGCCGCTGAACAGGTCGAAGATGCCGAGAACCGAGCCCGCCGACTGGTTGAAGAGCTGCTCGAGCACCGTGGTGTTGATCCCCGGCGTGGGAATGTGCGCACCAATGCGGTACACCGCCAGCAACGCCAGCGTGAAGAGGACGCGGTTCCGCAGGTCTTCGATGCGGAACATGTTTTTCACGGCTTCTAGGAATCGGTTCATGCCATTTTCCCGGTACTCGTGTTGCTCCAGCTAAACCCTACGCTACCACCGCAAATGTGCCGCCCGCCTTGGTGATTTTGTCCTTCGCGGACTGGCTGAAAGCGTGGGCGTGAATCGTGAACTTGACCGTCAATTCGCCATCGCCCAGAACCTTGATGGGGTCCTTGGCCCGGCGCACAAAGCCATGAGCGCGCAACAGCTCCGGCGTGATCGTTTCACCTTCTGGAAAAACGTTCAGCTCTTCCAGGTTGATGACCGAATATTCGACGCGGAACGGACTGTGAAATCCGCGCTTCGGCATGCGTCGATGCAACGGCATCTGGCCGCCTTCAAAACCCCGGCGTCGCGAATAGCCGCGGCGTGACTTCTGACCCTTGTTGCCGGAGCCGGCGGTTTTGCCAAGCTTGGAACCCATACCACGGCCGACGCGGACTTTCTTCTTGCGCGAGCCCATCGGGGGCTTGAGCGTGGACAGCGAATAGGTGCGGCGGCCCTCGTTCGTGCCCTTGGGGGCCACGTGTTTCGGTTTGTGATCGCCGCGCTTGTTGGTGCGCTTGCGCGCGCTAGGAACTTGTTTGGCCATGATTTATTCCACCACTTCCACGAGATGCCGAACTTTGTGAATCATGCCGCGGATGGCATCGTTGTCCTGGCGTTCCACCACGCGATGCATTTTGCGCAGCCCGAGTCCCTTGATGGTGGCGCGCATGTCATCGGTGCTGCCGATGTCGCTGACCACCCACTTGATCTTGATGTGCCCGGTCTTCTTTTTTTCCGTAGCCATTACACGCTCTCACTCGCGGCGGCTTTTTCTTTGGGAGGCCGCCCGCTAATTTCATCCACCGTCTTGGAGCGAATCTCCGCAACGTGGGCAATGTCTTTCAGGCTGAGCAGCGCCGCAAACGTGGCTTTCACCACATTGTGCGGGTTCGAGGTGCCCAACGATTTGGTCAGCACATTATGAATGCCAGCCACCTGCATCACTTTGCGAACCGGGCCGCCGGCGATGACGCCCGTGCCTTCGGAAGCCGGCTTGAGCAAAACTTCCGCCGAGCCGTAACGCCCGAGCACCTGGTGCGGAATGCTGGTGCCCTTGAGGTTCAGCTTGATCAGGTTTTTCTTGGCCTGCTCAATGCCCTTTTTGATGGCCATGGGCACTTCGCGCGCTTTACCCATGCCAAATCCGGCATGGCCATGGTTGTCGCCAACCACCACCAGCGCGGAAAAACTGAGATTCTTGCCGCCCTTGACGACTTTGGTGACGCGGTTGATGGCGATCACATCGTCCTTCAGCTCCGACGGATTTACTTCGAGGAGCCGGCGTACCGATAAACTGTCTCGCAACAATTGCTTCGACATAGGCTTAGAACTGTAACCCCGCTTCCCGCGCCGCGTCTGCGAGCGCCTTGACGCGGCCGTGATACTTGTATCCGCCGCGGTCGAACACTACTTTGCTGACTCCGGCAGCTTTGGCGCGCTCGGCGATTGCTTTGCCGATCACTTTGGCTGCCGCGATGTTTCCGCCACCCTTTAAAGTCTTCTTCGTTTGGCCGTCGACGCTGCTGGCGGAGACTAGCGTCTTGCCCTGGCGGTCGTCGATCACCTGCGCGTAGATATGCCCGAGCGAACGGTACACGCAAAGGCGCGGACGTTCCTGCGTGCCTTCGAGCGAAACGCGCACGCGGCGGTGAATGCGTTTGCGGTGCTGATCCTTCGATAATCTTCCAACTCTTGCCGAAGCCACTGTTTCTTCTCCTTACGGCCTGCTGCGCGAAGCGTTGTGCATCGCGGGAAGCTTGCCGCTCAAAAACTATTTTGCCGCGCCCGTCAAAACCGCCGGCCAGTTTACGCGCCAGCTTTCGCGCCAGCCTTGCCGGCTTTCTTCTTCAACCGCTCGCCGGTGATGCGCACACCTTTTTGCTTGTACGGGTCTGGCGGCCGCAGCGCGCGCATATCCGCGGCAACCTGTCCCACCTGACCTTTGTCCGCACCGCTAACCACAAGGTGCGTCTGCTTTTCGACTAAAACCTGAATGCCCTCAGGGATGGGAAACTCGATGGGATGCGATTTGCCGAGCGCGAAGGAAACCACTTTGCCCTTCAGTTCCGCGCGGTAGCCGACGCCCACGATATCCAAATCTTTTTTAAAGCCGGTGGTGACGCCGGTGACGGCGTTGGCCACCAGCGCGCGCGCCAACCCGTGCACCGCGCGATGATCTTCCGTCGCGCGCTTGGCCGTCAGGATCCCGTCCTTTTGCTCAAACGTGATGCCATGCGGAATGGCGAACGAGAGTTTGCCCTTGGGGCCTTGCACGTCAACTTTGCCGCCCTGCATGGCGAACTTTACGCCGGAGGGCAGTGGAATTGGTTTGTTGCCGATACGTGACATTTTTTCTTTGCCTCAAACTTTTTTTGTTGCTGCAAACTTTCCTGCAAGGCGGGCGCAGCGCGCCGCGCCCCAAAAAACTTCTCTACCAGACTTCACAAAGCAGTTCGCCGCCCAGATTGGCTTTGCGCGCGGCTCGGCCACTCATCAGACCTTTCGGCGTGGTGAGAATACTGATGCCCAGTCCGCCCACGACGGGACGAATCTCCGTGGCGCCAATGTAGCGGCGCGCACCGGGGCGCGAAATGCGCTTCACGCCGCTGATCACGCTGCGGCGGTCCGGGGTGTACTTCAAAAATACGCGAAGCTGTTTACGCGTCTTGTTCTCGTCCACCATTTTGTAGGTGGCGATGTACCCTTCGTCCTTGAGAATGCGCGCAATCTCCGTCTTCAACTTGGAGAGCGGCACATCCACGCGCTGGTGCTTGGCAGCAGCGGCGTTGCGGATGCGCGTAAGAAAATCGGCTATCGGATCAGTCTGCATAGTTTCGCTTACCAGCTCGCTTTCGTTACCCCGGGAATTTCGCCCTTGAGCGCCATTCCGCGGAAACAGATTCTGCACATTTTAAATTTGCGAATGTAGCCACGCGCACGGCCGCAAACCAGACAGCGATTGCGCACACGCACTTTGAATTTCGGTTTCTTCCGTGACTTCGCGATCTTTGCGGTGCGTGCCATTTATTGCGCTCCTCCTGGAGTACGAAGCGGGAAACCGAGGCCCTTCAGAAGTTCGCGGCCTTCCTCATCGTTGCGCGCGGTGGTGGTCAGGGTGATGTTCATGCCCTTGATTTTGTCCACGCGGGTGTAATCAATTTCCGGAAACACCAACTGGTCTTTCAGACCCAGCGTGTAGTTGCCGCGGCCGTCAAAGGCGTTCGGTGGCAATCCGCGAAAATCGCGCACCCGCGGCAGCACCACGTTGCAAAGACGGTCGAGAAATTCGTACATCTTGTCTCCCCGCAGCGTCACCGCGCAGCCGATGGGCATGCCTTTGCGGATCTTAAAATTCGCAATGGACTTCTTGGCTTTGGTGATCATGGCTTTCTGGCCGGTGATCTGCCCGAGTTCCTGCGCCGCGGTGTCCAGAAGTTTGGCGTTCTGGCTCGCTTCGCCCAGACCGATGTTCACGGTGATCTTGGCAACCTTGGGCACCGCCATAATATTCTTCCACCCAAAACGCTTCATCAGCGCGGGCACCGTTTCACTCCGGTAGTGTTCCTGCAATCGACTCTTCATTGCCTTCCTCTGTTTCGTTTACCAACTGCTCCGTTTACAAAACTCGTTACGACGCCTGCAGCTACTTATCAATCGTCTCGTTGCACTTCTTGCAGCTGCGGACTTTCGTGCCGTCCGGCAAAATGGTATGACCGATGCGCGTATGCTTTCCGCAGTTGGCGCAAACCAGCATCACGTTGGACGCGTGCATGCCCGCTTCCTTTTCAACGATGCCGCCTTTGATGTTCTTCGACGGATTCGGACGCGTGTGGCGCTTGATGATGTTGGCGTGTTCGACGACCACGCGATTCTTGCGCGCATCGATGGATAATACGCGGCCGCTCTTGCCGCGATCCGGCCCCGCGATTACTTTTACTGTGTCACCTTTGCGCACGCCGATAATGTGCCGCTCCGTGCGTTGATGCCTGTCTCCGATAGCCATCGCTTACCAAACCTCCGGAGCGAGCGAGACGATTTTGGTGAATTTTTTCTCGCGCAACTCTCTTGCCACCGGGCCGAAAACACGCGTCCCGACGGGCTCATTCGCATCGTTAATCAAAACCGCGGCATTGTCGTCAAAGCGGATGTACGTGCCATCCTTGCGGCGGCGCTCCTTGCGCATGCGCACGACCACGGCTTTCACGACCGTGCCTTGCTTCACTTGGCTTTCCGGCGTAGCTTCCTTCACCGACGCGGTGATCACGTCGCCAAGTCCCGCTTGCAATCCTACGTCGCCGCCCACCGGCAAAATGCACATCAGTTTGCGGGCTCCCGAATTGTCGGCTACCGTCAGCCAGGTTCGCATCTGAATCATTGTTCGATACCCCGATTATTCCGCCGACGCGTTTCGCGTCAGCACTTCTGCCAGCCGCCAGCGCTTCAGGCGGGATAGCGGCCGCGAGGACACGATACGCACGGTGTCGCCCTGCTTGGCTTTGCGCTCTTCATCATGCGCGTAAAACTTTTTGGAAATACGCACCACACGGCGATACTTCGGATGCTGCACCAAGCGCTGCACTTCGACCACGATGGTTTTTTCCATCTTGGCGCTGGTGACTTTGCCGGTCAGCGCGGTACGTTCCCCTCGCTCAGCCGACTGGTGCTTGGCCGTTTCTGCCGCCGGAGTTTTCACTGGTTCAGGTGTCATTAGGCTTTCCCTTTACTGTGCGACCGCAATTTTGTAGACGCTGATTTCTTGGCCGCGCCGGCAACATGCGAACTGGCGACCGCGCGCGAATGCACGGAAGATTTCTCGTCGCGCGGAGCGGCAGTCAATTCCTGCGCGCGAATCAGCGTCTTCACGCGCGCCAAATCTTTTTTCGAGTCGCGCAAACGCTTTAGCGCTTCCGCTTGTCCGGTGGTCAGCTGAAAACGCAGCCGGAAAATCTGTTCGGACAATTCTTTCTGTTGGGCGTGCAATTCGTCGCTGCCCGCTTCGCGAATCTTGTTCATGCGCTTGGTCGGCATTAGAAGCTCCCTTCGCGGGAAACGAATTTCGTCGGAATGGGCAGCTTGTGCCCGGCCAGCCGCATAGCGGCCTTGGCCGTCGCTTCGTCGACGCCTGCCATCTCAAACATGATTCTTCCCGGCTTTACCACGCAAACCCAGCGTTCCGGAGCGCCTTTGCCTTTACCCATGCGGGTTTCCGCGGGCTTCTTAGTGAACGGCTTGTCCGGGAAAATACGCGTCCACAACTTTCCGCCACGCTTAATGGAACGCGAAATAGCCACGCGGCACGCTTCAATCTGCCGGTCGGTAATCCACGCGTTCTCCATGGCCTTCAAACCGTATTCGCCGAACGCCAGATCCCCGCCGCGCCACGCCTTCCCGTTGCGGCGGCCGCGCATCTGCTTTCGGTACTTCACCTTCTTGGGCATCAACATCGCGATAGTCTCTTTTCCTAATCTTTCCCAAACTGCCGAACCGCAAATTCCTGCCGCAACTAACTACGCCGCCGCAGTGACCTGGCCATCGTTCCTAAGCAGCAACGACGGGCGCTTCCTTTTCCTTCTGAATCTTCGAAGCGCGCTTTGGAACGTTTTCGCCCTGATAGACCCAGCACTTCACGCCAATGACGCCGTAGGTGGTATTCGCTTCGGCGGTGCCAAAATCAATGTCGGCTCGCAGGGTCTGCAGCGGCAGACGCCCTTGCAAGTACCACTCTTTGCGCGCGATTTCCGCGCCATTCAAGCGGCCTGCCACGCGAACCTTGATGCCCTTGCATCCAAATCGCAGAGCCGAATCCACGGCCTTGCGCATCGCGCGGCGAAACGCCACGCGCTTTTCAAGTTGCAACGCAATCGATTCCGCCACTAAGGTGGCGTCCAGTTCCGGACGGTGCACTTCTTGAATGTCAATGTGCACCTCGCGCTTCGTGCGCTTCTGCACGTCTTGCTTCAACTTGTCGATTTCCGCGCCTTTGCGCCCGATGATGATTCCGGGCCGCGCGGTGTAAATGCGCACCACCAGTTTGTTGGCGGCGCGCTCGATGTCGATGGAGCTGATGCCCGCGCTTTTGAGCTTTTCTTTCAGCTCCTTGCGCAGCTTGACGTCTTCGTGCAGCAAGTCCGCGTAGTCGCGGTCGGCGTACCAGCGCGACTTCCACGGCTTGTTGTAGCCGAGGCGAAATCCGTACGGGTGTGTCTTCTGTCCCATGCTGATCCTCTTTTTCCGTGCGGCCTAAAATCCGGCCGGTTACTTCTTGCCCTTTTTTCCGGCGACTTGCTTGCCGGTCAAAGCCTTGCGAACACGGCGCGCCGTACCGCGCACGCCCTTTTGCGATTCCGCTTCCGCAACGTTTGCGGCATGACGTTCCGCCGCCGCTACGTGATGCTCTTTCACCACGATCCACAGATGCGCGGTGCGCTTCTGGTAACGAAACGCGCGGCCCATGGGCGCCGGGCGAATACGCTTCCAGCGCGGCCCTTCATTCACGAAGCATTGCGAAACAAAAAGTTCATCCACATCGAGGGGCGCCCCTGCATCATCGGCTTTGCGTTCGGCATTGGCGATGGCGCTGTGCAGCAATTTCTCGATGGGCTTGGCCGCGCGCTTGGGCGTAAACCGCAGCGTCTGCAGCGCATCATTCACCTTTTGCCCGCGAATCAGATCGATTACCAGCCGCGCTTTTTGCGGCGACATGCGTACATGCCGCGCGCCGGCTTGCGCTTCGATCAACGGATTTTGTTGGATCTGTGTGTCAGCCATAAAATTATGCCTTGGGCGCCGGTGCTGCTGGCGCCGCGCCTCCCGCGGGAGCCGCGCCCGCCGCACGTTCGAGCGCCGCTTTCACCGCGTGTCCCTTAAACGTGCGTGTCGGCGCGAATTCGCCCAGCTTGTGTCCGACCATCTGCTCCGTCACATACACGGGAATAAATTTGCGCCCGTTGTGCACCGCGATGGTGTGCCCGATAAACTCCGGCACGATCGTCGAACGGCGCGACCAGGTCTTCACCACTTTTTTCTCGCTACGCGTGTTCAGACCTTCCATCTTTTCGCGCAGGTGCCCGTCGACAAACGGACCTTTTTTCAGTGAGCGTGCCATCGATTCCTTATTCCTCCACTCGCCGCAGCCGGACCCACTGCGCCCGCCGCATCTTCTTGAATCCCCGCACCGGTCCGGGAACGCGGTGCGACCTTGGACAGAACGGGCACACAAACCGCGTGCCTTGCGCGTTCTGTATCTGCTCCACGATCACCGACCATCCGGGCTTGCACAGCTTGTACAAGACCGGAACCGGCGGAGCGGCTACCACTTTGACCGGCCGCAACGCCTTCACCGCCACAGGCTTTACCGCTTTCACCATCGGCCGCGCCGTCAAACGCTTCGCGGACCGTTTCACCACACGCTTCGCAGCCGCTTTTCTGCTGCTGCGCCGTGCCGCGGACCTGCGTGCCGTCCGCCGTGTTGTTCTTGTCGCTCGCATCGCTTCTGCTCTCAGCTCGCGACTTTTAACTTCCGCCGCGAACTCTCGCATCTGCTGCTCGTCTCGACTGCCCGTCTCTACTGCTGCTTACTTGCGGCGCTGAACAATGTTCTTGTCCGTGCGCTTGTTGTGACGCGTCTTCTTGCCCAACGTCGGGAAAGCCCAAGGGGTTTGCGGATGGTTGCCCTTGACCTTGCCTTCACCGCCGCCGTGCGGGTGATCCACCGGGTTCATAGCCACACCGCGAACGGTGGGCTTGATCCCGCGCCAGCGCGTGCGGCCGGCCTTGCCAAAATTTTCATTCTCGTGGTCCAGATTGCCCACTTGCCCGACCGTAGCCATGCAATCCACGGAAAATTTTCTTACTTCGCCCGAAGGCAGCTTGATGAGCGCGAGGTCGCCCTCTTTGCTCAGCAATTGCGCGGAAGCGCCCGCCGAGCGCACCACTTGTCCGCCACGCCCGGGATAAAGCTCGAGGTTATGCACCTGCGTGCCGGGAGGAATGTGCCGGAACTTCAGGGCATTGCCGGGAAGAATGTCCGCGCCTTCGCCGGTCGAGATGGTGGCGCCGACCTCGAGCCCCACCGGATGCAAAATGTAGCGCTTGTCGCCATCCGCGTAGTGCAATAGCGCCAGGTTCGCGCTGCGGTTGGGATCGTATTCGATGGCCGCCACGGTAGCCGGCACGCCGACCTTGTCGCGGCGAAAATCGACTTTGCGGTACTGCTTTTTGTGGCCGCCGCCGCGGTGCCACACCACGATCTCGCCCTGATTGTTGCGGCCGCCACTGCGCTTTTTCGGTTCCAGCAACGATTTTTCCGGCGTTTGCTTGGTGATATGGCTCTTGTCCAGGACGGTCATAAACCGCCGAGACGCTGTATATGGATTAAAGCTCTTCAGTCCCATCGCTGCCTCGTACCTTCTTTGCTGCTTTCTCTTCGTGCTACGCAAGCTCTTTACTGCTGGCCCATTCCGCTTTTACAGATTTTCCGAGTACTCAATCATTTTTTCGCCGGCTGCCAGCTTCACGTAAGCTTTTTTCCAATCGCGGCGAAATCCTTCGTTCTGCCCGCGGCGGCGCATCTTGCCAACGAAATGCGAAGTGCGCACCGCCACCACTTTCACGCTGAAAATCTGCTGCACCGCTTCCTTGATTTGCGTTTTCGTGGCGCGTGAAGCGACTTCGAAAACCACGGTGTGCTGCAGTTCTTTTACGCCCAAGCCTTTTTCCGTAATGATCGGGCGCTTGATAATTTGATAGTGGGGTGTCGACATGGCTTATCCCTTCCCCTTTTTCTTGTCCGCTTTAGGGGCCGCCTTGGCTGCTTTTTTCGCGGCTGGTTTGGTTTTCGCGGCGGCTTTCGCAGGCGCGGCTTTTTTCTCCGCTTTCACTGCAGGAGCCGCGGCAATGGTTTCAACATCCGGCGTTTCGACCGGCTTTTTCTCCGGATCGAGGGTATGGCTCAGCCGTGCCACCGCATCCTTGGAGAGCACCACCAAATCGTGGCGTAACACATCGTAGGCGTGCAATCCATTCGGCGCGGAAACCAGCACCCCTTCGAGGTTGCGGCTGGCCAGTTCCAGATTGCGATTCTCGCCGTGCGCCACCAGCAACGCGGTCTTGTGGCCATTCAAATTCCCGAGCGCCAGGCGCAGATTCTTGCTCTTGTGCGTGTCGAGCGACCAAGCATCAACCACCGCCAGCTTGGCATCCGCAACCTTCGAGGAAAGTGCCGAGCGCAGCGCCCCGAGCAGCATCTTCTTCGGCAAGGCATAGCTGTAGTCGCGCGGCTTCGGTCCGTGAACCGTGCCGCCATGGCGCCAGAGCGGCGAACGGATCGAGCCCACACGCGCGCGTCCCGTGCCCTTCTGCTTCCAGAGCTTGCGGCCGGCGCCGCTTACTTCGCTCTTGTCCTTGGTCTTGTGCGTGCCCGCGCGGGTTTCGCGGCGATACCACCGCGAAGCTTCGTGCAACAGGTGAGGATTCACCTTCACGCCGAAGACCGCGTCCGCCAGCTCCACCGAGCCGACTTTCTTGCCTTCCAGGTTTAAAACATCCACGACCGGCATAATCTCTCGTCCTTCTCAAAAAACTTTTGCTGCCAACTCTTGCGACGCAAACCTATTTCTTGATACGCACCTTGCGAATAAAAATGTACGTTCCCCGCGGTCCCGGCACCGAACCACGGACCAGCAGTAAATTCTCGTCGTTGTCCACCTTGATCACTTTCAGGTTGCGGGCGGTAACGCGCTGATTGCCCATATGCCCCGGAAAGTGCTGGTTCTTCCACACGCGCGAGGGAAATGAAGATCCGCCGATGCCGCCCGGCGCGCGATGAAACATCGAACCGTGCGTGGCGTCGCCGCCGGCATAATGCCAGCGCTTGACGCCGCCCGCGAAACCTTTGCCCTTGCTGACGCCGCTTACATCCACCAGTTCGCCGGCCGCAAAATTCTCCACCAGCACGCGGTCGCCAACTTTCGTTTCATCCTTGGACTCTTCAATGCGTACTTCTTGCAGCACCTTCATCGGCGCGACATTCGCTTTTTTGAAGTGCCCGGTCATCGCTTTATTGACACGCTGCGGCTTCACGAATTCGACGAGGCCCAGTTGCGCGGCTTCGTATCCGTCTTTTTCTTTTGTCCGGCGCTGCACCACCACGCACGGACCAGCCTGCAGCACGGTGCAACCCACTGCCGAGCCATCCTCGGTGAAGATCTGCGTCATGCCCAGCTTGATTCCGATAATCCCGTTAACCGCCATCGCTTGATCCCTCATCTGCAGCGTGCCAAAAGTTGCAAGGTATCGGCTGCGAACTGCTTTGTTTTTTCCCTTACTTCCCTTACCGCCTCGATCGCCTATCCTTCGTTTACTTTCCTGCGTGCCCGAAAGCCTTGATCTCCACATCCACTCCGGGCGGCAGATCGAGCTTCATCAACGCGTCCACCGTGTCCGGCGTGGGTTCGAGAATATCGATCAGCCGTTTGTGCGTGCGCATTTCAAACTGTTCACGCGATTTTTTGTCCACATGCGGCGAACGCAGCACCGTCCAGCGGTTGATGGTGGTGGGCAGTGGTATCGGCCCCGCCACATCCGCGCCTGTGCGCTTCGCAGTGTCCACAATCTCTTTCGTGGACTGGTCCAGAATCTTGTGGTCGTACGCCTTGAGGCGTATGCGGATCTTGTCGCCTTGTCTCATTTAGTCCTTCACTGCCCTTTCAATTCTTAAAGCTAAATTCGTTTGACGGCTGGCACCAAAACTACTCAATGACTTCGGTAACCGCGCCGGCGCCCACGGTGTGGCCGCCTTCGCGAATGGCGAAGCGCAATCCCTTTTCAAGCGCTACCGGAGTGATCAGCGTCACTTCGCAGCTCACGTTGTCGCCCGGCATCACCATCTCGACGCCGGCGGGCAGTTTCATGTCGCCCGTGACGTCCGTAGTGCGGAAGTAGAATTGTGGACGGTAGCCGGAGAAAAACGGTGTATGGCGCCCGCCTTCTTCCTTGGTCAACACGTACGCTTCGGCCTTGAATTTCGTGTGTGGCGTGATGGAGCCCGGCTTGCAAATGACCTGGCCGCGTTCCACATCCTCTTTTTCCGTGCCGCGCAGCAAGAGGCCTACGTTGTCGCCGGCGAGGCCTTCGTCCAAAAGCTTCTTGAACATCTCGATTCCGGTAACCACTTTCTTCTGCGTCGCGCGGAAGCCTACGATTTCCACTTCTTCTCCAACCTTTACTTTGCCGCGTTCCACACGGCCGGTAACCACCGTGCCGCGACCGGAAATGGAGAAAATGTCTTCGATCGGCATGGCAAACGGCTTGTCCACGTCGCGCACCGGCAGCGGCACGTTCTTGTCCACCGCATCCATCAACTCATCAATCGTCTTTTCGTATTTTGCGTCGCCGTTCAGCGCTTGCAGCGCGGAACCCTTTACGACGGCGATGGTGTCGCCGGGGAACTGATAGCTTTTCAAGAGTTCGCGAACTTCAAGCTCGACGAGTTCGAGCAGTTCGGCATCTTCCACCATGTCGCACTTGTTCAAGAACACCACGATGGCTGGCACACCGACTTGGCGAGCCAGCAGAATATGCTCGCGCGTTTGCGGCATCGGTCCGTCCGTTGCCGCTACCACCAGGATCGCGCCGTCCATTTGCGCGGCTCCCGTGATCATGTTCTTGATGTAGTCCGCGTGTCCCGGGCAGTCCATGTGCGCGTAGTGACGGTTCGCCGTCTCGTACTCTACGTGCGAAACCGCAATGGTGATGCCGCGCTCGCGCTCTTCCGGCGCGTTGTCGATCGAATCAAACGCGCGGAACAGCACCTTCGGGTTGTGCTTCGAGAGCACTTTGGTAATCGCCGCCGTCAAGGTCGTTTTGCCGTGATCGATGTGACCAATGGTCCCAATGTTCACGTGCGGCTTATTGCGTTCGAATTTCTCCTTGGCCATCGCTTCCTCGCTCCTCAGTTCAAAGTCGTTGCATGCTGCAAAGTATTCTCAAAACTATTTATCGGATGTCCCGGCCCTTGTTTTTTTCGATCACTTCTTGCGCCAGCGCGGCGGGCATTTCCGCGTAGTGCGAAAAGTGCATGGTGAAATTCGCGCGCCCTTGCGTGCGGCTGCGCAAATCCGTGGCATAGCCAAACATCTGCGAAAGCGGCACCTCCGCGCGAATCACGTTTACGCCGCTGCGATTCTCGGAACCCTGAATCGCGGAACGCCGACCGTTCAGGTCGCCATACACCGCGGCCATGGACTCTTCCGGAACCACCACTTCCACTTTCATGATGGGTTCAAGGAGCACTGGCTTGGCGCGGCTGCAAGCTTCTTTGAAGGCCATGGACCCGGCGATCTTGAACGCCATTTCGTTGCTGTCCACGTCGTGATAGCTGCCGTCGATGAGCACCACAGCCACGTCCACCATGGTGAAGCCCGCGAGAATGCCGTTGTCCAAAGCTTCGCGGATGCCGGCTTCGATCGGCGCAATGAATTCGCGCGGGATCGACCCGCCAATCACCTTGTCGATGAACAGGAAGCGGTGTTCCTTGTCGAATTTCCACTTGTTTGCCGAGCCGCCTCCCACAACTTCCTTGGCCAGCAGGTCGAGGTCGTCGGTGGAAAGTTCCTTGCCCGCACCGTTGCCCGAGGAGTGCGGCAGAGGGTGCAGTTCGATTTTGCAATGGCCGTATTGGCCTTTGCCGCCGGTCTGCTTGATGTACTTGCCTTCGGCGATGGCGTTCTTGCGGACCGTTTCGCGATACGCGACTTGTGGACGGCCCACGTTGGCTTCCACTCCATATTCGCGCTTCATGCGGTCCACGAGAATTTCCAAATGCAATTCGCCCATTCCGGAAATCAGTGTTTGGCCGGTGTCCGGTTCCGTCGAAACGCGGAACGTCGGATCTTCCTGCGCCAGGCGTTGCATGGCCACGCCCAGTTTGTCCTGGTCGGCTTTGGTCTTGGGCTCAATGGCGACGGAAATAACCGGGGCGGGAAAATCGATGGATTCAAGAATCACTTGCTTGTTTTCATCGCATAGCGTGTCGCCGGTATTCACGCTCTTAAGGCCAACGCACGCGCAAATATCTCCGGCATAAATCTCATCGATTTCTTCGCGCTTGTTGGCGTGCATCTGCAGCAGACGGCTGATGCGTTCCCGGGTGCGCTTTCCGGAGTTGTAAACGTAGCTTCCAGACTTCAGGACGCCGGAATACACGCGGATGTAGGTGACGTGGCCGACGAATGGGTCGGTCATGATTTTGAAGGCCAGCGCGGAAAATGGCGCGTCATCGGACGCGCGGCGCAACTCCGGTTCGTCGGTAAGCGGATTTACACCTTCGAGCGGCGGCACGTCCGTAGGCGCCGGAAGATAATCGATGACCGCGTCGAGCAGCGGCTGGATGCCTTTATTCTTGAACGCCGAACCCGCGAGGACCGGCACGATCTTCAGCGCCAAGGTGGACTTGCGGATCGAGCGGCGCATCTCTTCGAGCGTCAGCGGCACGCCGTTGAGATACTTGTCGATTAAATCGTCGTCATGCTCCGCGATGTAGTCCACCACCTTGGCGCGGTGCTCGTCGTAAAAAGTCTTGTCGATGGCGGACCCTTTGAGAGCGGCCGCCACATCCGGGCGGGAATCGACGAAGGCCTTGTCCCACAACTTCGAGACCGGGAAGTCTTCAAATTTGGCGCCGAGAGTCTCTTCGAGCCAAACGACAACTTTTTCTTCGAGAAAATCGATGATGCCGATGAAATTATCTTCGCGGCCGAGCGGGAATTGCAGAGGAACGGGGTGCGCGCCGAGACGCGTGCGGATGGTGCGGATCACGTGGTCGAAGTCCGCGCCCATGCGGTCCATCTTGTTGACAAAGCAGATGCGCGGGACGCGATATTTGTCGGCTTGGCGCCAAACGGTTTCCGACTGCGGCTGGACACCGGCGACGGAATCGAATACGCAGACTGCACCGTCGAGCACGCGCAAGGAGCGTTCGACTTCCACGGTGAAATCCACGTGCCCCGGGGTATCGATGATGTTGACGCGATATTTCTTGTCGTGGCGCACCCAGGCCGCGGTTGTGGCTGCGCTGGTGATGGTGATGCCGCGCTCGCGCTCCTGTTCCATCCAGTCCATGGTGGCGGTGCCTTCGTCGACGGAACCGATCTTGTAGGTCACACCGGTGTAAAACAAAATGCGCTCGGTCGACGTGGTTTTGCCCGCGTCAATGTGCGCCATGATGCCGATGTTGCGCGTATCTTCGAGTTTGAATGCCCGGGGCATTGATTTTTTCTTGAGCCTTTTTAGTTAGAAATCGTCACACAAAAAACAATTCAAAACCTTTATGGTCGAATCAAAAAAATTACCAGCGATAGTGCGCAAACGCTTTATTGGCCTCCGCCATGCGGTGCACGTCGTCTTTCTTCTTGATGGCTCCGCCGCGCAAATTCGAGGCGTCGATCAGCTCATCGGCGAGTTTGTCGATCATGGTCTTGCCGGCGCGCTCGCGCGAATACTGCAGCAACCAGCGAATCGCCAAGGACTGCCGGCGGAACGGATTCACTTCGACCGGAACCTGATAGTTGGCTCCGCCCACGCGCCGTGTTTTTACTTCAAGCAGCGGCTTCACGTTCTCCAGCGCTTTCTTGAAAATCTTCAGCGCGTCGTCGTTGGTCTTTTTGGCGATCTGATCCATGGCGCCGTAAAACACGCGCTGCGCCGTGGACTTTTTGCCTTCCCACATCATCGAGCAGATAAATTTCTCGGCGAGGTCGCTGCCGTAAACCGGATCCGTCGCGGTGGACCGCTTGAACGTGACACCTTTGCGTGACATTGCGCTATCTCGCTCCTAAAAAAACTTCTTTCATCTTTTGCTGCGCTAAATTTTTGCTGCGTCTTGCTGCTTCGCCTTTTTGGTTCGGACCTGTTTACTTCGCTGCCGCGGCCTTCGGCCGTTTGGCGCCGTATTTGGAACGCCCTTGCTTGCGATTCTCAACGCCGGCGGCGTCCAGCGTGCCGCGCACGACGTGGTAACGCACACCAGGAAGATCTTTCACGCGGCCGCCGCGCACGAGCACGATCGAGTGTTCCTGCAAATTGTGACCGACGCCGGGAATGTACGTCGTGACTTCAATGGAATTCGTCAAACGCACGCGCGCTACTTTGCGCAATGCGGAGTTCGGTTTCTTCGGCGTTTGCGTGTACACGCGAATGCAGACGCCGCGCTTTTCCGGGCAGCCAGCCAAGGCCGGCGACTTGGTCTTGACGACTACCGCTTCACGTCCCATGCGAACCAGTTGCGAAAACGTTGGCACTGTTGCCCCTCTTTTTTATCCGCGATTCCGCTCTCGGCGAAATCCGTTCCAGAATCAAAAAAAAACCGCCAGCGCGCACCATTGCGGCAGCTCTCGCAAGGCGCGCGCAAAAAATCTGCGCGAGAGCGCACTCCAACGCTGAAAGGTGCAACTGCGAATCCGGAGAAACTGACAAGCAAGAACTCCGTGCGCAGGCCAAAAGGCAGAACTATCCTGCTCTTGACTTCGATGCGGAGAGGCTTACTCGGCTTTGCGGGGCTGGCGCCCCATTCCGGCCGCTCTTCTGTCCCATTCCATCCAGCTTTGTTCCGGGACCGAAGATCTTCCCTTCCAACTCGTCAGCCGCGAAAACATACGACCCGCATTAGCGGCTGCCCCAACGACAGGGGTCGAACACCCCTGACAAACAACAGAGTATAAGGAACAAAACGTGCGGTGTCAAATCATCTTACAGAAAAACCCGAGGAAAAAATTGTGGAAAAAATCCCCGGCCGTAGGCTCCGCAGTTTGCGACGGGTTCCCCCGATCTGCGCTGCGGTGGTTGCGCCCGTAGTTTCTCCGAAGCGTCGATTCTGCACGACGGAAGTCCTTTCTAATCAGCGGTTACTGCAAGCGATGGGGCGAAGAACTTAAAGGCCTTTATTTCAGTGACTTGCAACGGTTGGATCCAAGAGAGACCGGGATGAGCCAGCCGAAATTGCCATGCCGTTTTGAACCAGCCAACTCGAGTAATGGGTTATTTATACGTCAAGTCTTATTTGATAAACTACAGACGGTACCAGCGATCTTGCCTGATTCGCCGCCAACCAGCCGAGCAGGGTCCGCGGACTTCGATTTGGGCTTTTATGGATTGGGCGGGAGACCTTTATCGCCGAAAGGCCACAAATTAAAGCCTTTAAGCATCTCGTACTGGTTCTGGGTGCGAAGGACTTGGGCGGATTTTTCGGCGGGCCAGGGTTTGGCGAGGCGGTCGGGACGGTCGGCGATCCAATAGGCGGTTAGGGCCATGAGCGTTGCGTCTTGCGCCAAAACTTCTGGTTTGACGGCCTCCAAGGCATCCGCTGCCGAATGATGGGTATATTTGTAGTCCGGCGAATCCTGCTGCATGTTGATTCCGGGGAGGCCGGCAAGGATAAAGGGGCCAGTATCGGAGCCCATTTCAATTTTATCGTTCACCGTGACCGCGTGAATGTTGGCCATTTGCTGCAAGAAGGGGCGGAATGCTGGAACAAGATCGTCGCGGCCGCCGAGCTGGAGCTCTTTTACCGGGCCCTGGCCTTCATCGAGGATGAGGTCGCCGAGGTGGTTGGCCATCTCGGATTGGTGCGTTTTGACATAGGCGAACGAGCCGAGCAAGCCTTGTTCTTCTCCGGCAAAAAGCACAAAGCGAATGGTACGGCGAGGCCTAACTCCAGCGCGCACAATAGCCTCAGCGGAAGCCAGCACGCTGGCGGAGCCCATGCCATTGTCCGTGGCTCCTTCGGAAAGATCCCAAGAATCGAGGTGCGCGCCGACGACGAAGATCTCTTCCGGGTGCTCGCGGCCACGAATTTCGCCGACCACGTTGGCGCTTTCGGCGGTGCCGCCCGAGAAGGTGTTTTGCACATTGAGGTGCATGCGCACGGTCCTGCCGGCCGCGAGATCGCGTTCGAGTTGCCCCTGGTCTTCGGCAGTGATAGACAAAACGGGCAAGGAAAAGTCCGCAGCAAAGCCGAGAATTCCGGTGTGCGTCAAATTCATGCCCTCGGAGGCGAAACCGCCCTGGCCACCGATTACGGCGGCGGCGCCCGCCTTGGCTGCGGCGCGCAGGAAGTCTCCAAACTGAACGAAAATCGCGTCACCGCTTTTCGTGGGAGCGCCTTCGCTAACGATCAGAATAATTTTCCCGGAAAAGCGCTTCATGTCTTTGAGTTCGTGATCAAAATCGAAATTATTGGCGGAGAGGACTTGGGCGTCCACACCCGCGGGCGGAGTCGAACCCGTCCAACCCATGGCGTCGCTGTGCAGAGGACGGCGAATCGGGGTGAGGAGTTCGGCCTGCGCTACGCCGCGCGTCCACCCGCGCCACACTGAAAAGTTTTCTGCGTGGACGTTTTCAAGACCGATGGCGCGCATCTTTGCGAGGCCCCAGTCAATGGCGCGCTGACCGGCAGGGGAACCGGTTACGCGCGGGCCGATGTCATCGCTTAGCTCGGTTAAATAGTCGAAGGCGTGGGAATCGACGAGTGCTTCGCCGGCGATTTTTATGAGCGCGGGGTTTGTGCCGTCTTCGGCTGGGCCTGCGGGCGGGTGCTGAGCGGCGCTCGGTGCTGAGGCGACCAGACAGGAGAGGAGGAGCGTTCGAAGATGGCAGAACTGGCGTAGGGACGGGAAATTCATTCAGGCTCTCCAGAATTGTTTTAAGAACGAGCGACTTTCCACTTTAGCATCGGCTGATCGTTTGATGGGAGTTTGCAACCGTTGTAGCTCCACCGATAAATCCCGGGACTGCGCTCATTGAAATTATTGTTGCTGCCGCAGCAGTGGGTGCAGGAGGGAACGGCCGGAAAACGCGCACCGGCTGAAGTCTTGCGCCACCGTCACCAGTGCGCGACGCGGAGGTGGAAATGATGTTTACCGGGCTGGCGGGCGAAACTACACTGCCAGCGAGGCCATCCTTGCTACTTAGACGCGGCATTTCGGCAATTCTATCGGTGTCGGCGATGATTTTCGCGGCGCCATGCGGCGGGGCGCAGGAGGCTCGGACGCAAGCGCAAGCGCCGTCGGTGCCGCCGGGCAGATCCGCCCCTAACGGGAAAGCGCTCGTGGCAGACACTCCGTCCGAAGCGAAGATCCCCGCACAACTCGAATTGCTCGAGACGCATTACCGGTTCGAAGCAGACGGGTCCAGCCGCAAAGAAGTGCATACCATCGTGAAAATCAATTCGGAGTTAGGAGTGCGGCAATTTGCGCAGCTTAATTTTGACTACAACCGCGGGTATGAATCGGTGGAAATTCCGCTGGTGCGAATTACACATTCGAGCGGCGGGACGGCGGACGTGCTGCCGAGCGCAGTGACGGACAAGGCAGATCCGGCGGTGGCGGCGACGGCGGCGTATCAGGATGTGCGGGTGAAATCGGTGCGGATCTTGGGACTGGAGCCGAGCGACACGCTGGAATACCGGGTCATTACGAAAGTGAACAAGGCTCCGCTGGCGCCGAATTTCTGGCTGGAACACTCGTTTGACCACACCGGGGTGGTAAAGCGGGAATTGCTGGAGGTCGATGTGCCGGCGGTCGAGCAGATGCAGACGCGCATCGCATCCAGCACACCCGCCGATGCGACAGAAAAAACGGGAACGGGCGCTACGGGGCGAACGGTCTATCGATGGAATCACGCTTTTCGAGCGGAAGGTGCCAAAGATCCGGCTGCGAGTTCCGTGGAACCAGATCTCGTGTTTACGACTTTTGTTTCGTGGCCGTATTTATCGGAGCAGATTGCGGGGCTCATGACGCCCAAGGGCGTCGTGGACGGCCAAGTGGCGGCGAAATCCGGGGAGCTGACGCGCGCCATGAAGACGAACGAAGAAAAACTGGAAGCCATTTACGAATTTGTCTCACAGAAAATCGCGACGGTTGATTTGCCGCTGGGCGCAACGGGATACCGGACGCGCGCGCCGGCAGAGATTCTGACGTCCGGCGTAGCGACCGCTGAGGATAAATTTGCGCTGTTTGCGGCGATGGCGGGGGTTTCGCAAATCTCCGTGCGGGCGTTGCTGGCCGGCGCGGTGGCGCAACCCGCGGTCAGATTAGCGAGCCCTGCGCCCTTTGGGCGGTTGCTCATCTGCGCGGAGAAAGTAAAGCAATCGTTATGGTTCGATCCCAGCATTGAAGTGGCTCCTTACGGAATGATTCCGGCGGAGTTTCGCGGCAAGCCCGCGCTGCAGATCGATTCTTGGAGTGCCATGGGATCACCACTGGCGGACATGATGGTGAATCCGTGGCGAACGGCGCCGGATGGGCTGCCGTTTCAAGCGGCACAAAGCGTGAACGTCGAGGCTTCGCTCGGCGCGGACGGGAAATTAACCGCGAAAGTGAAGTATCGAATGCGCGGCGACAACGAACTGCTGCTGCGGCTGGCGTTTCATCAAAGCCCGCGAGACAAATGGAAGAACGTGGCGCAAATTCTTTCGCTTTCGGATGGGTTTCGCGGACAGATTACCGCGGTAGATGCTTCGGACCCCATGGCGACGCACGATCCGTTCACGGTGGAGTATGAGATTTCCCAGGCGAACTTCGTCGATTGGTCGAAGAAGCCGGTGAAAATTCCGGCGTTGCTGCCGGTGTTTGCGCTGCCCGATCCGCCGTCGGTGGCGGGAGCGCCGATCGAGCTCGGAACGCCGCTCGAAGTCGAGACCCGCGCTACGCTGAAATTGCCGGCGGGATTTACGGCGCAATTGCCGACGGGGACATCCGTGTCGCGGGATTATGCGACGTTTGCGTCGAATTATGAGGAGAGCGGAGCGGGGGGAGCGGTTACGTTGAGCGCGTCGCGGCGAATCCATTTCTTGGCGCGGGAACTGGTGGCCAGCCGGGTCTTTGATTACGCGGCTTTTTTGCGTGCGGTGCAGAACGATGAAGCGCAGTCGTTTGCGATTGTGGGGCCGGGTGCCGGGAAGGCCGCGACGACGGAAAGAGCGACGCCAGCGGCGCCGGCAAAGCCGTAGGGGTATCCAAACGCCAAAGCGCGGCGTACCCCGCAGGAATCTACCGCCGGATTCCGGTGCGCAGCCAAGAGCGCCTTTGCTGCTGCAAGCTAGAGGCCCATTACTTCTTTTTCTTTTAAGGCGCTTAGGTCTTCGATTTTCTTGGTTTCGGCGTGAGAGATTTTTTCGAGTTCGTCGATGGCGCGTTTTTTCTCGTCTTCGCTAATTTTCTTTTCTTTCTCCAACTTCTCGATGGCTTCTTTGGCGTCGCGCCGGACATTGCGGACGGCGGTGCGATGATTTTCGAGCATTTTGTGGAGGAGCTTCACCATGTCCTTGCGGCGTTCTTCGGTGGGAGCGGGGATGGGGACTCTCACCACTTTTCCATCGTTGGTGGGATTGAGGCCGAGGTCGGCGGTGCGGATGGCTTTGTCGATGAGCGAGACGGCGCTGGCGTCCCACGGTGCGATGACCAGCATGGTGGCGTCCGGGACGGTGACGGTGCCGAGTTGGTTTACGGGCATCGGGGTGCCGTGGTAGTCGACGCGCACGTTGTCGAGGAGCATGGCGTTGGCGCGGCCGGTGCGGAGAGAAGTGGTTTCCTTGCGAAAATCGTCGACGGCTTTTTCCATGCGGGTTTTTGCTGCGGCTAGAGAATCTTTGGTGGTCATTTCGTCCTCAGATTAGGATTGAACTTTTTTATCAACATTCTTATTTTCTGCCATACCGGAGGCCGCACAAGCGGGAGGGCCTGCGCTAGGAATCCCTACACCAGAGTGACTTTGGAGCCTACGCGCTCGCCCAAGACTACGCGCAGGAGGTTGCCTTTCAGACCCATATTGAAAACCACGATGGGCATGCCGTTGTCCATGCAGAGCGAGATCGCGGTGGTGTCCATCACTTTCAATTCCTGATGCAGAACGTCGCGGTAGGTGATGCCCTCGAAAAGTTTGGCGCTGGCGACTTGCTCGGGGTCGGCGTCGTAGATGCCGTCGACGCGCGTGGCTTTGAGGATGACGTCCGCTTTGATTTCGATGCCGCGGAGTGCGGCGGCGGTGTCGGTGGAAAAATAGGGATTGCCGGTGCCGGCGGCGAAAATGATGACGCGATCTTTTTCAAGGTGGCGGACGGCGCGGCGGCGGATGAACGGCTCGGAAATTTGCTGCATGTTGATGGCGCTGAGGACGCGGGTGAACACGCCAGCTTTTTCAAGAGAGTCCTGCAGCGCGAGGGCGTTGATGCAGGTGGCGAGCATGCCCATGTAATCGCCGGTGGCGCGGTCGATCTCAAACCCTTTTTGGCGGGCGCCGCGGAAAATGTTGCCGCCACCGACCATGATCGCGACTTCCACGCCCAGGTCGTGAACTTCTTTTACTTCGCGGGCGATTTCGCGGATGGTGTCGCCATGGATGCCGAAGCCTTGCGGGCCTTGAAAGGATTCTCCAGAAAGTTTCAGCAGGATGCGCTGGTAAACGGCTTGGCCTTTTTTGACGACTTCAACTTTGTTTTTCTTTGCAGCTCTCGATTTGCCTGCCTTGCTGGTGCCGTTCGTCGCTGCCATGGCTCTCCGTTGCGCGGTGCGCGAAATCCCGGCAATTGTAACAAACAAAGGTACGAGCGCCTATGGATTGCGTGGTAGCGGGCGCTGAGCGTAAAAATGGCGTCCCGGACCGCGCCGGGACGCCAGAGGAGGCAGCTGCGCAAGATTACGCGAGAACGGGAGAGCTGACGGATTCGCTTCCCGTCGTGCCGGCTTCACCGACTTTGAAGCGGACGAAACGGCGGATGGCGATGTTTTCGCCGAGCTTGGCGATGGCTTGGGCGATCATTTCGCCGATCGTAACGCTCTCGTCTTTGATGTAGTGCTGCTCGTAGAGGCAGTTTTCTTCGTAGAACTTTTCCATTTTGCCGGTGGTGATTTTTTCCACGACGGCTTCGGGTTTTCCGGTAGCCAGGGCCTGCGCTTTATATATTTCGCGCTCCTTCTCGAGCATCTCGGGCGTGACTTCTTCACGCCGCACATAGCGCGGGTCGAGCGCGGCGATGTGCATGGCGATGTCGTGAGAGAGTTGCTGAAAAGCGTCGGTGCGAGCAACGAAATCGGACTCGCAATTGATTTCGACGAGCACTCCGATTTTTCCGCCGGCGTGAATGTAGCTGCCGACGAGGCCTTCGCTGGCTTCGCGCGTGGCTTTTTTGGCGGCCGCAGCTTGCCCCTTCTTGCGCAGGACGCTGATGGCTTTCTCGATGTCCAGGTTGGCTTCGATCAGCGCGGCGCGGCAATCCGCGAATCCTGCGTTGGTACGCTCGCGAAGCTCTTTGACGAGTTGTGCGGGAACATTCACCGGGGCTTTGTCTGTAGCGGGTTGTGTGCTCATGATCTTTTCTCTTCTCGCTGATATTTAGGCAAATTTTTTTGTACACGCGTACTGCTTACAAAACGGCCCAGCGCTGATGTTGCTGCTGAGCGCCGGGCCGCGAGTATCTAAATCCGACGCAATGCGATTAGTGCGAAGCGTCCGCCGGAGGAACGGTCTCCGGAACGGCCGCGGCTTCGCCAGGCTCCCCGGGAGGTTCGGGAATGTCGACCGGGGTTTCCACGACGCCCTCGACAAAGTCGCCTTCCTGCTTTTCGTATTGCTCGTAGGCGCTGGTGTCGACATATTCGACGCCATCGACCAAGGCCTGGTCGGCGGCAGCTTTTTGATCGGCAACCTGCGACTGTTGATAGGTATTGTGGCCTTCGAGCACCGACTCGGAAATTTTGGAGGTGAAGAGGCGAATGGCGCGCAAAGCGTCATCGTTGCCGGGGATGATCCAGTCGACAACATCGGGATCGCAATTGGTGTCGACGACGGAAACGACAGGAACGCCCATGCGGCGGGCTTCTTTGACGGCGATTTCCTCGGCGTTGGAATCGATGACGAACATGGCGTCAGGCAGGGTGGCCATGTTCTCGATGCCTTCGAGATTTTGATTGAGGTGCTTCATTTCGCGGCCGAGGCGCGCTTTTTCTTTCTTGGAAAGATCGTTGATGCGTCCATCTTCATGCATGGCCTTCAGGAGTTTCAGCCGCTTGATGGATTTTTGCAGGGTGGCCCAGTTGGTGAGCGTGCCACCGAGCCAGCGGTGGTTCACAAAGAAGGCGCCGCAGCGCCGAGCTTCCTCAGCCACAGCTTCTTGCGCCTGGCGCTTGGTGCCGACAAAGAGCACGGTGCGGCCTTGGGCCGAAAGATCGTTGACGAAGCGACTGGCCTCGCGGAACATTTTCAGAGTTTTCTGCAAATCGATGATGTGAATACCGTTGCGTTCACCGAAGATGTATTCCTTCATCTTGGGATTCCAGCGACGGGTCTGGTGGCCAAAGTGAACTCCGGCCTCCAGCAATTCTTTCATGGTGATTTCTACTGCCAAGTTTCCTCCTCTAAGGATAGCTGCTTGCGACAGGACGTTGGCGAGATTGTCGATAACCGGCGAGCAATTTCGCGCGTACTGAAGAACAACCTATTGCCGGCTCCTTGCCGGCCGTGATCTCAGCAAACTGGCTTGCGCCAGTTTGCTGGAGCCCATATGGCGCAGGTTTTTGCAAGGTGCGCAAAACGCTGCGCCAAAACTTTTGCTGCAAAGTCGTATCACCAGCCAACCGAGCGATTTAGCGCTTGGTGAACTGGAAGCGCTTGCGGGCGCCCTTTTGCCCGTACTTCTTGCGCTCTTTCATGCGCGAATCGCGCGTGAGAAAACCGTTGGTGCGCAGGGCGGGGCGCAGCTCCGGATTGTGCTTGGAGATGGCGCGCGAGAGGCCCATGCGAACGGCTCCGGCCTGACCGCCAACGCCGCCGCCATGCACGGTGCACATGACGTCGACCTGGTCGGCTAGGCTAGTGAACTTCAGAGGCTCGGTGGCGTCATGCTTCCAAGCATGATTCGGAAAATACTGTTCCGCGGTGCGGCCATTGACGGTGAATTTGCCGCTGCCGGCGCGGAGAAAGACGCGGGCGACGGATTCTTTGCGGCGGCCGGTACCCATGATCCAAACTTTATTCCCCGAAAGGGGCGAAGCGATCGAACTCAACGTTCCTCCTCGAAAATCGTAGAACAAAATCCTTGGCAGCCGGCAAGCAGCGCCGGGTTAAGAAAACCCGCCGAGGCAGCGAGTTCTGGGCACTCGGCTAACAGTGCGCACAACGGCTCGATGGCAAGTGCCTCGGGAGACTGGAATACTGCAGGCTGCAACACCCACCAGAACAACAATCCCCACATCTTTGCTGCTCGTTGCTTCGGCGGCGAAAATGCGCCGCGACCAACTGCCCTGCAAAAGCTACATCGATACCGGTTGCGGCTTCTGACCCGCGTGACGGGCGAGACCCGCAGCATCGCGATAGATGCGCAATTTCTTGGCGCGACGAGCGCGCAGCTTATTTTTGGGAAGCATACCGAGCACGGCTTCGCGAATCATCCAGTCCGGCTTGATGGGACGGAGGCGCTTGGCGGGGACTTCTTTGAGTCCGCCCGGGTAGCCGCTGTGCGAGTAATAGATTTTCTGCTCGACTTTGTTGCCGGTCATGCGAATTTTGTCGGCGTTGATGACCACGACGTGATCGCCGGAATCGAGGTACGGCGTAACACTCGGTTTGTCTTTGCCCATCAACATGCGGGCAACCTTGGTGGCCAGACGGCCCAAAACGACGTCCGTGGCGTCGACCACGAACCAATCCGCGCCAACTTTCAGCGCTTCCGCTTCCGCTCCCTTGGCTACGTACGTCCTCATCGCAACAGTCACACCTTTCCCTGTAGAGACAAACTAGAAGTTTAGGATAGCAGCAGAGGGAAGTCAATGGGCTGCGGCAGCCCCGGGACCATATTGCCAAGAAAGCGATCGGAGCGGGTTCAGCATGAATCCCGCGCGGTCGGTACGTTCGGCGTCAAAATTTCCCGTAGGTCCTGCGGAATCTCCACATTCATCTTACCACTTTGTCTGCGTTCGGCATTTTTTTCGAAGTCCTCATATTGAAAATTAAAAATGCCGCCGGTGACTCATCCGGACGGCGAAGAATCGAGCTCGCGACCGCGCCAGTTTCAAACGCAAGCGGTCCGGCGCCGGCACGCACGTCGGCGCCGGTTGCGACAACCGGTAGCCGCGGCTTGCTGTAACGAAAAGGAGCACTGCCATCAATCAGGAGCGAGAAATGGGTGCGCCACGGGTGCCCAGCCTATTTTTTACCGTTGTTCTTTCCAGTGCTTCGCCGCTCATCCGGGGATAAGCAAATATCGTACCGGAGAGTGGGGCCCGCTTCGCCCGGAAGAAAGTCGTTGACTCCAGGGCAAAAGGCCAATATGTTTCCCGTGACTTGAGGCAGCGTGAACGGCCCGCGGCTTGCCCAAGTCCCGCGAAAAAGTCATCGGTTCGTCCCCATTTTGAACAACCGTTTCGAAGCAAGGGCCGCGCAGCGAGGAGCCTCCGATGAAACCCAGTCATCGCTATCGCAATTTCTTTTCAGGTTTGTTTGTCATTGTGGCAGTTCTACTGATGTTGCCATTTCCAACGGGAGCGCAGACCACGAAGAAGCCAAGCGCTCCCGCGCCGGCCCCCGCTAAACCGGCTGCTGCTCCGAAGCCAGCGGCCGCCGCGCCGAGAGCGGCAGCGCCGGCGCCGCGAACGAACACTTCGGGGACCACCGGAGTACATCCTGGCACAACGAGCGCCGCAGGAACGCATGGGACAAGTACAAGCACGACAACCACGACCGGGCGCGGCACGACCGGCACCGCGGTCACCGGTGCACGGGGAACAGCCGGAGCCACCGGAGTGCACGGCACGACGACGACCACCGGACGAGGCGCGACGAATACAGCCATTGGCGCACATGGAGGAACGGCGGGCACCGCCGCGGCACACGGCGGCGCGGTGGCGCCGCACAGCTTGGGAGCAGGTGCCGGACGCGCGCCTGCGGTATCGCACACCGTGCAAACCAGGTCGGGAAACAACGTGGGACTCGATAAGCGCGGGAACGTGCGCACCATCCAGGGCCACGGCATGACGATCAATCGCGGAATCAGCGGCAACCGCCGCGTGGTGACGGAGCGGAACGGACAGCGGTTTGTGAGCAACGGACGGCGCGGCGGTTACGCGGAACGTCCGTACCGCACGTACGGTGGCCGCTCTTATTATCAGCGGACGTACGTTTATGGCGGGCGCAGCTACGCGCGGGTTTACGGGCAGTTTGGCTACCGGGGTGGATACTATTACCGTTACTACCCCACTTATTACTATCAGCCAGTTTATTACGGCTGGGCTTACAACCCGTGGCCAGCTCCGGTTTCTTACGGCTGGGGCTGGGGAGCGGCTCCTTGGTACGGCTACTATGGCGCGTACTTTCAACCTTATCCGGTGTATCCGTATGCCTCGCTGTGGCTGACGGACTACTTAATTGCCGCGAGTTTGCAGGCCGCGTATGAAGCGGGACAGGCGGACGCGGCGTCGACGGAGGAGTTAGGCGCGCTGGCTTACGGCGGAGGATACGAACCCGCGGGTGATAGCGTCAGCGCGGCGAAACTCACTCCTGAACTGAAACAACAGATTGCCGACGAAGTGAAGGCGGAAATCGCTGCAGAGAAGACTGCCGCAGCTGCGAGCACGTCCACTTCCGCTGCGCCTGCCGCCGCTGGAGACGAGAAGCCGTCGGCGCTTGATCCGGCATTCACAATTTTCGTGGTGTCTACGGATCTCGATGTAAGCACCGATGACGGGCAAGACTGCACGTTGAGTACGGGCGACGTCGTCGAACGCATCGACGCAGACGCCGGCACTGACAACGGCGTGCACGTGCGCGTGCGCGCGGGCAAGACAACGGATTGCAAAGTAGGCTCCACGCCACAAGTGGATCTGAACGATCTGCAAGAAATGCACAACCATTTCCGCGAGCAGGTGGACGCCGGCTTGGAGAATCTGGCCAAAAACGCGGGCAAGAATGGATTGCCAGCCGCGCCAAGCACCAGCACGATCGGCGGAGCGCCGCCGGCGCCGGACGCGAGTGCAGCCGCGCAGCTGCAGCAACAACAGAAGGACGCGGACCAAGCCGAGGCGGAAGCCAAACAGGACGCCAGCAGGCCTCCGCAAAATTAAGCCGCACGGGGAGATTTTCAAGATTGCAAAGAGCGGCGAGAACGCCGCTCTCGTCCCCTTTCTGCGAGGGCCAGCACTAAACGCGGAGCCGAACGCTGGCGCGAAAAACTTTGAGAAAAGCCGCAAGGAGGATTCGGTGATGGGTCACATGGGCCAGATTGCGTTGCGCGTTGCCGTCGGACTACTGACAGTGGCGGGATGTCGCACCGTGGCGGCTGCGCAGCTTGCTCCCGTGGCTTCGCTCAGTGACGAGCTTGCCGCACAGTACAAGTTGGTGAAGATGGCCGCGGACTCCAGTGGATTGGTGGTCACCGAACCGGGAACAGTGCTGATGGTGAAAAAGGGCGGCGTGCTCTCTTTCCCGCCGAACGATGCGGCGGTGCTCGCAACCAAATACGAAAATGGCTCGATTCATTCGCCGAGCGCGGTGGCGACGGGGTTGTTCAAACAGAACGTACCTACGCGATTTCTTACGGCCGGCGAACGGGTGTATGTGACAAAACTTGACGTCAATGTGAAAGCTGGAAAAATTTCTTTTTCGATCGTGGAGTGCGATTCCTGCAATGGTGTACAGCAGCCCAACTTCTACAAAGCACAAGTGAACTTTCAATTCGCGAAAGGGTATCTGGAAAGCGCGAATCCCGCGGATGTCGAGACCACCATCGGCCAGGTGCTTGCGATTGACGAAGACCCCCAAGCAGGGGATCAGGGCGGGGGCCAGCAAAACGGAGCAGCGGCCGCGGCGCCCGAGCCGGAGAAGCCCACTGCGCCCGTAAATATTTCCGTGGGGCAGACCGTGGAGCAAGTGAAGGCGGCGCTCGGCGAGCCGCAGAAAACCGTCAATCTCGGTACCAAGCAAATTTTGCTGTATAAGGATCTGAAGGTCACTTTTATCAAGGGCAAAGTCACGGACGTTGAGTAGCTGCTTGAACCTTTTCACTCGGCGAAACCCGCCGCTTGCCGGACGTTGCTTCGAGGTTGTCGTTTTCTAGCCAACTCACCGCCTTCACCCGCAAACTGGCAACTGCTTTCGGTTACAATCTTTGTAGATCTGCGAAGCGGTGCGAGGCACGCTTGATTCATAGCCGTATTTTTCATAACGACGAATTGCTGGCCGTCGAGAAAGCGCGCCTTTCTCCTGGACAGGCGGGTTTGATTTGTGGCTTTGGTCTATTCACCACGCTGCGCATTGCCCGCGGCGAAGCCTTCGCGTACGAACGTCACTGGCGGCGGCTTGAAAAAGATGCCGCGATCACGCACCTGCCGCTGCCGTACACCGCGGCCAAGGTTCGCGTGCATCTTCACGAAGTGATCCGCGCAAACAAAGTGACAGAAGGATGCGCGCGCATCTATCTGGTGCACAACAATGTGGGATTCTGGCGAAGCGACGAGGAGCGACCGGAAGTCGACCTGATCATTACCACCGCGGACATGCCCACGTATCGCGAACCGGCACGTTTGACGCTTCGCGAACACGGGCGCCACGCAGCTTCGGCTTTGTGTAGCGTAAAAACCATTTCTTGGCTGAACAACGTGTGGTCCGTCGGAGAAGCCACGCGCGCAGGCTTCGACGAAGTGGTGCTGCTAAACGAACGCGGAGAAGTCGCCGAGTGCACTTCGGCAAATATTTTTGCGGTGAAAAATGGCAAGGTGTTGACGCCCCCGCTCAACTCCGGGTGTCTCGAAGGCGTGACGCGTGGAATTTTGTTCGAGATTGCGCCGGAGGCAGGCGTCGCACTAACGCAGCAAGCGCTGCGTCCAGAAGATCTATATTCAGCTGACGAAGTATTTATTTCCTCGACCAACCGCAATGTCATCCGTGTCGGCGAGATTGCCGGGAACAAAATCGCCACGCCGCCCGCGTCGGTCGCCACACACCTGAACGACCTTTTCGGCGCTTATGTCACGGAGTACGTGGAACGGCGTCTGGCGGCCGCGCGCTGAGACCGCACCTCTCGCAGCTTTGCAACCCACAAAAACCTGAGCGAGTGTCGCTAGGTTAGGCGCGGAGAAAAATCCGTCAGCGCAAGATATGTCGAGTCAATTTCTTCGACGAGCTTGCCGCGGGCTTCGGACTCGTCGCGAACCTTTTGCCATTCCGGATCGTCGCGGAAAGCCTGCCAGTTTGCCACCGCGGCTTCCCGGCTTGCGTGGGCTAAAACGTAAACGAGCGTTCTCGATTTCATCGGATCGTCGGTGGGCGTCCAGTAAGCCACGTTTTTCATACCGTGTTTTTCGAACAATCTCACGGTATGGTCGCGGAAGCGGCGCAGAAGATCATCGAGCTTTCCCTCGTTGACGTGATATACGCGAAGTTCGTAAACCGTGGCAGGCGGCAAGGCCGACTCCTTTCCGAAGACGCTCGAAGGTTTAAACGCAGCCGCCATTAGCGCACCCAACAGTTCGCGGCGGTTCATGACCAGAGCATAGCAAAAATGGATGGAATTCCGGCGTTTGCGCTGGCATCCGCTGGCACGAAAAATGACCTCACGACAACATGTCCTGTTTCACTAGCTGCAAAATACTAACAATCCTGTAAAACGCGCACGGCGACCGCCATCATCAAAGTGTTCTGAAGTGAGGCCGTCTCACCAGCCCTTGCTGTTCTTGCTTCGCTTTGCATTCCATTCCATCAAGCAGTAAGGGAGACCGCAATGAAGCGCTGGGCATTACTAATACTATTGGCAGCTGGGCTGGTTCCTTGTGCGTTTGCACAGGACAATGAACACGTGCAGGTCGGTGTGTTCGCCGACTATTTTCGTTTGTCACAAACCGACAGCAATTTCGCGGGGTTGGGCGGGCGAGTTTCCTTTCAGGCCTACCAGGAGCTGAAACTGGAAGCCGAGATGAGCTATGACTTCAACCGCGTGTTCACTGAAGGCTTCACGGATGAGAGCACCACGCCGCCGACCGTCACGCTCCAACGCACCAACCTTCACCTGCTTCATGGGATGTTTGGGCCGCGCCTGAATATCGGGCGCCATCACGTGCAGCCGTTTTTGACCGCCAAAGGGGGATTCATTAATTCATCGTTCAGCGCGGCACCGGCAACGTTCGGCACGTTCTTCAGTTCCGTGAATAATCTGCGCACGAGCAATGTAATTGCCACCTTCTACCCCGGCGGCGGCATTGAAGCGCATCTTGGTCCGGTGGGCATTCGCCTCGACGTGGGAGACGAAATGTATTTCAGCGGCGGAACACATCACAACTTCCGCGCCGCGTTTGGACCGTTCATTCGCTTTTAGTACTAACGTTCCGCGCCCGCGTGATAGGCGCTGGCAGCAACGGTTTGATTTTGCGCGGCCAGTAATTTTTCGAGCAATGCGATATCCGATCGGAACACCCGCTCCGACGTGTGTGGAGAAGTACCCTTGCGGAGTTCCTGCCGCAACCGCACGACCAGCAAATCGCGTGTTAGCGTGGCGGGGGCCGTGGAGTTGAGAATGTTATCGCGCGTGAGCCCGACGACCACCGCCGACTCTGCCGGCGACGCCGCGCGATTCCCTTCTCGGAGGCTGGCGTGCAGCGCAGGCCTGCCATCTTCATCGGGAGCGAAGGTCGCTTTTGCCAGCAATATCCGCCAATCCGCAGGACTGCGAGGAACGGAGGAACCTGAACCTCCGCTTCGCAGCAACTCTTCCAAGCCTTTGGCGAAATCGCGACGCTGTTCGTCTGTTAGCGGCTTTTCTAAAGCTTCGCCGGGGGTGTACATCAATGCATTCTGCGCGGGATTGAAACGGCCACTCACCACGTAGGCCACCGCAACTCCCCCACCCACGAAAGGATGGAAAACCAGCAATGGAATTTCGTACTTTTTGGCTTTGAACACCGAGTCGACCACACCGTGAATCGGCGTGCTGCGTTTGATGCTTCCCGGAATTTGCGGAATCACGAATGCCGTCAGCGACAAGCTAGCGTGGTGATGCGCGTAGTTCACGAGTGATTTGGCCACGTGCTTCGGTGTGGCCACATCCAAATCCGCGAAGAAACTGCGTGTCGCGGCCTGGGGATAGTAAAAGTTGACGGCATCGCGAACGAAGTCGGCGCAATTGCTGGTCACCAGCCTGTACGCCTGGCGATTTGTGCGCGCGTTGTAGGCAGAGATGAACGCGTCATCCTTCTCGAGGCTGGTGATGATCCGGAATCCGTATAAGGTGCGGTCAAACGCAGAACCCACCAATTCATACCAGTCCCCTGGGGGGGTCTGGCCCTCGGGGCCGTCCGGAACAATGGCCTCCAGATATTTTCGACGATAGGCGTCCCGCATCGCGGCTTCTATCTTGGCGTTGGCGATGAGCGGAATGTCCTCCGGCCGGTCAACAGCGTACAAGTAGGGGAGCAGGGGAATAGCCAGCCAGTCATAGCCGTCGATCCGGTGGTAACGGCTGAGGACCACCCCGGTCTCGCCAGGGTTGCAGCGGCGCAGGACGATGGGTGACGAGGCGCAAACGTTGCTGAGGTAGACCGCTGTGTGACCGGTGCCCGCCAATCCCCCGTCGTAACTATAGGGTTCCTCAAGGAATACCGTCAGGTCCGCTTTAGCGGGGACGCAGCCTGCCAGCCCTGCCAAGCCAAGCAGCAGGCCGAGCCGCAGCATCGCACCGAGTTGGGAGGACCGATTCATAAGTCGCCAGACAGCGCCGACACACAAATTATAGCAAGCTCAGGGGCGCAGCTCTGCGCAGTGTCCTAGATGGAAACCCCAGTCGCGAGCGCAAAGTTGCATAACCTCAGTAAACAACTGAAAATAGGCATATTACTCGCCAACCCCTCCATGATACTGGAGCCGGGTTTAGCGACAAATACATGGATTTACTGGTTTTGGTGCGGTAAGGTCGCCACACTTTACAGGGTACTAGAACCCCACGCGACCTTCTCGAATTCGTTCCGAGAATTGTTCGGCTCCGGCATTCCGGGCTGACGGATTGACGTGCGCTTGGCGCTTCAGCGCGTCGAAAGCAAGACCACCGGTTACCAGATCACCGCGTTGAAACTCCATTTTGTCGCCTTTGCCATTCAGCAAAATGCGCCAGTCGAATTTGTGCAGCAGCTTTTTGAGCGGCGCGGTAAGAACGTGGACCGAGGCGTCCGCTGCGGCCCGTTCAGTAAAAATGTTCGTGGTGCAATTGCTGGTGACGGCGTTGTACCACTCCGCCTTGCGATGCAGTTCGTTGATGCGGCTTAGGTAAGCGAGAAAGAGCACCCGGGACCACTCGGGGCCCGCAGTGGTCCGGTAGAGGTAAACTTCCTCGCCCCGACCGTGAGCGCCCTTGCGAAAATCAGTGCGCAGCCGCACCAGGTCGCTCTCTGGCGCAACGGTGTAAATCAGCTCGTAGCTGCGGAAAAACCCGCGTATTGGCGAGTAACGCTCGTCGCGCTCCTTGCGCGTCTCGATCGAAAAACAGATGTGGTCGTGATCGCCGATTTGAAAACTCGTGATGGGATGGGCGATCCACTGCGAACCCCAATACACAACAAACAGATCGATTCCCCGAATTTGCGACAGGTCGACGTGTTTGTCTAACCAGTTGCAAGCGTAGTCGAACTCGGAGCGGTATTCGCAACGCCGATAGTTATGAATAATGACCCGGTCGCCGTCCAGTTCCGCCCACGCTGTGCGCTCGACGTCCGCCTGCCAAATGCGTTCGTTGGAAGCCTTGATCGAAAGCCACCAAAGCAGCACGATAACGAACGCTAAGAAGGTCAGCAGCGTGCGTGGCCAAAATGCTCTGACCGCCACGCCTATCGCCACAACCGTCATGAAATAGCCTGCCGCCGCTGCAACGCGCCACGAAGCAGGACGCAGATCAAGGTACAACGCTGCGGTAGCCCATAGCGTCAGCAACGAAAGTAAAACAGTCATGGGGATCGTCGGCAATTTTGCGGCGGCGAGCGCCAATCAGGCGTGCGCGCCTGAGAATTGCGCGAGAAGGCGGCTCGGGCAAAGCCTGCCAACCAGCCTGCCCAACCAATAGAGGAATCGCAACCCAAGTCGGCGGTGTCCGCGCTCGGAACGGGTCACATGGGAATTGGATCGTGCAACGTGCGTTGCGCCTGCCAACACGGCGCGTAACCGTCATGCGGAAAGAGCGCGTGGACGCAGGTTACCGTTTGCACCGGGTTGTCGGCGTCGATCTGGTACTCAGTTTTCTGGCCTTTTTCCGAAATAGCGTAGACCCGGGGCGCGGTGAGCGTTTCGTAAGGATTTGTGGCAGTGGCGTGCCGAGCGCGCAGCCGCACGGACGAGTAGTCGACAACATAAGCGGTCACCAGCGTCAGCGCCGCGACGATCGGCACGCGCTTCAGAACCTTGGTAGTGTTGCGAGTCATCAGGGTTTTGCTGGTTCCGGTAGAGCGGGTACCACGAAGCGGTCGAGATATTCTTGAAGTTGCGCGCGATGGGTCTGTCGGTACGCGGCGTAGTCCATGGCGATGCCCTGGTCTGCGCCGTTGAGCAGCACGTACGGCTCGATCATTTTGGCTTGCGACAAGGATTGCAGCAACGCCAGGTCCGGGTCTTGGGGTTTTTCTTTGCTGGAACTCTCCGCTAAGGCGCTCGCCGCCGCAGCCAAGGCCTCGGTTTCTTCGGCCAGGCTATGCCGGTATTGCGGTTCCATGGGATAAGTCTCTTTGAATTTTTTCTGCCGCCAATTGGCGCGAGCGCCGGAATAAACGATCCATGCGCTGCCGCCCGAAGACAACGCGTTGAGATCCAACGTTATGTTCGAGCCGCTACCGCCATCGGGAGCGACCGACGCGTGCGTATTGATGTGCGGCGCGTGCCACTGCAGTTTGTTCGCATTCACCCATGCCTGCACTGCGCGCCACGGAATGGCGTTATAAGGCTCCGCAACGACGGCCTGAATGGCGCGCGTTCGGGCCTTCGTCATCTCGCCATTCTTTGTCAGCATATCGGCCTCATAGCGATAGGCCGTTTCGATGTCAGGATTCAAAGCGATGGCGCGGTCGTACCACTCGAGAGCCATCGGAAAACTCTTCTCCGCGAAGTAGGAATCCCCAATAAACAAGGCCGCGTGATACATCTGCGGATCAAGTTCGAGCGCCCGTGTATAATTTTTGATAGCCGCCTCGTAATCATGCTTGGCGAACGCCGTTTCCCCGGCCTGAAACGCTTTGTCGACATCGGCATTTTTGTCGTGGCGGATGGCCCCATCCGGCGGGATTATGTCCAGAAGATTGAGCATCACGCCATCGGTGCTGCCCAGTTGTTTGGCGCGCGTCAGGATGCCGCGGGCGCGAATGCGCTCCTGATTTCCGGCCATTTCGTCGGTTAGCGTTGCGGAATGAACGACCAGAGCAGTTCCCAACGCCGCCAGCACGGCGGCATCATCGGGATTCTGTTTGGCGAGGATCTCGAGAAGCGGCAAGGCTTCGAGTTCCTGGTGGTTTCTGAATAGCGCGATGGCGGCGGCGCGGTCTTTTTTATAGCCTTCTTCCGGGGTCTGTGCACCTAGCGACAGCGCAGCAGCAATGAGCGAAACACAAAATACAATGATGCAGGCGCGCGCGGAGGCCATGTATAACTCCTCTGGAGGCTATGTAATCACAGGTCCGTAGGAAGCGGTACGAAAAGTTGTTATGTTGATGGAACGGCGCGGGTCTCCCAGGGCGGCCGATCATCGAAGAACGGAATTTGCGATGTTCCATGGCGAAGGCATTCACGGCGTAGAGCTGGTTTTTCTGCTGCTATTGCTATTTGTGGTAGTTTTCGCGGCGCTGGCGCGAAAACTGGATACTCCGTATCCGATTGTTCTGGTCATCGGCGGGCTCTTGCTGGGCTTCGTGCCGGCGATACCGAGAGTGGCGTTGAATCCAGACTTGGTTTTCCTGGTCGTGTTGCCGCCGCTTTTGTACTACGGCGCCTGGCATACCAACTGGCGCGATTTCAAATACAACCTGGTCAGCATCCTGCTTCTGGCGTTCGGTCTTGTTGGCTTCACGGTGCTGGGCGTCGCGGAAACCTCGCGTTGGCTCTTTGCGGGGTTCGATTGGCGCATCGGATTTGTTCTCGGCGCCGTAGTAGCGACCACCGACGCGATCGCCGCCACCGCCATTGCCAAGCGCGTGGGGTTGCCGCAACGTATTGTGGACGTTCTCGAGGGGGAAAGCCTGGTGAACGACGCCACCGGTTTGCTGGCGTTGGAATTTGGGATCGCCATGGTTTGGAGCGGCGCGACGCCGACGCTTGGGTGGGGCATTTGGCGCCTGGCTTACTTGATTGGCGTGGGGCTCGTTTTTGGCCTGGTCATTGGATTGGTCGTCGAGTGGTTTGAAAACCGTATTGACGACGGTCCCATCGAAATTGTCGTCAGCATTCTCGTGCCGTATGCGACGTATCTCGGCGCAAACGCCTTGAACGCTTCCGGAGTACTGGCGGTCATTGCGTGCGGGCTGTATCTCAGCCGGAAAAGTTCGCATTTCTTTTCGCCCAGCGTGCGGATTCAGGCCAACGCCGTGTGGGAGTCGCTCACTTTCGTGCTTAACGGCCTGGTATTCGTACTCATCGGATTGCAATTGCCGTACGTGTTGGCTGGTATTCGCGAATACAGTTTGCGGCAGTTAATTTTTTATGGGCTTTTCTTCAGCTTAATTGTAATTGTCTTGCGTTTGCTTTGGATGTTTCCCGGAGCGTACCTCGCTTACGCCATCCGCAGAGGTCTGCTGCATCAGAACGAACCGTGGCCCGCGGCGCGCGGCGTGTTCGTGGTTGGCTGGACGGGCATGCGCGGCGTCCTGGCGCTGGCAGCGGCGATTTCCCTGCCGGAGTTGTTGTCCGACGGGAGCGTATTTTGGCAGCGCAATCTGATTATCTTTATGACGTTCTGCGTAATTCTCGTAACGCTGGTGTTGCAGGGATTGACCCTGCCGCCGCTCATTCGAGCCCTCGGCCTGGCTGCTTCGCGCAGGAATGACCAAGAAGAGGTCACGGCGCGCCGCGAAATTCTGCAAGCGGCCGTCGCCTGGCTGGAGGAGTCGCAAACCGGAGAGGAAAAACTGGACCCGGTCATTTATAAGGAATTGGCGCGTCTGTATCGTAAGCGGCTAGACGGATTGCATGAGCGGAACGGCGACGAGACCGAAGAAGCGCATCGCGCCCACACCTCGTCGCGCGAGCGTCGCATCGACGCCATGCGCAGCCTGGTGAGGGTGGAACGCGAAACCGCCCTGCAACTGCGCAACAGCGGGAGAATCAATGATGAAGTGTTGCGGCACATCGAATACGAGTTAGATTTGAGCGAAACCAGGCTCGCGACCGTTCGTTAGAAGGAGCTCCAGGCATGTGGAAACCCGTCGTCGCGGCTCTCGCCGCGCTCGCTTCGGTTGCTCTTTTCGCGCCGCGCGTAGAGGCGAAAAAGACCCCGCTGGAAGTTGTGGTGCTGGGCTCGGGCGGTCCACGGCCCTTTGGGCGCGCCGGCTCGAGTTACATTGTAGAGGTCGACGGCGTCCCGCGTATTTTGGTCGATGCCGGTCCGGGCGCCTTTGAGCGCATCGGCGAATTGCAGCTCGATTTGCAAAAAGTGGACACCGTCTTACTGACCCACCTGCACATCGATCACAGCGGCGACCTGGCCGCGTTCTTCAACGCCCGCGCGTTGACGAGCGACGGACCAATAGCCTATCGCGTGTTTGGGCCTGACGGCGCCGGGCTCTTTCCGAAGACCTCCCGCTTTGTCGATCTATTGGTTGGAAGTGGTGGAGCTTTTGCCTATCAGAAAACTTTCGGCGCTAACGAAACGTTTTCCGTTCGGGATCTGGCCATCCATCTCGATTCCGCACGCACGAAAATTGTGGACGAGGACGGGCTGCAAATCGAGGAAATTGCCACGCACCACGACGATTGTCCCGCCATCGCGTACCGCATTTCGTATCAAGGAGTATCCGTGGTGTTCTCGGGAGACATGGACGCGTCCGCACTCCCGAATCTGGTGCGGTTAGCGAAAGACGCGGACTTGTTGATTTTCAATTGCGCTGTACTGGACCCGCCAGGCTCCCCATCGCAACTGTACGCGCTGCACACACCGCCAAAAAAGATCGGCGAAGCCGCGCGCGATGCACACGCAAAGAGTTTGTTGCTCAGCCATCTCGCGCCGGACGTCGAAGACCAAAAAGAAGCCGTCACAAAATCCATTCGAGCCGCGTACGCCGGAGCAATAGCCTTCGCCACCGACCGCTTGCGCATACCGGTGGGATCATAGTTGCACAGGTCCCGCCTGTGTACATAAAACAGGCGGATATTTCGCAAGGAACTATCTTGGTTCGATAACGTTTAGCCCTCTTATTTGACCAAAGTGCCGTTTGTTGAATGTGGCTACCTCGCTCCCTCGCTCCAAAGCGGTTGCGCCAACAATCAGGTCATAGAAGCCAATCATTTTGCCGGAGACCTCCAGTTCGGCCCAGATTCGTGCATGCTCGTACGCAGTCTGCTCGGTGTAGGGGATGATCGGCAGGGAGTCCAGAATGGCGTTGAGGTAACGCTGACGCGCCACCCTATGTTTCCCGGTCGATCGTTCCACTCCATGCCATAGCTCGGCGACTGTGATGGCAGCGATCTCAAATCGATCATTCGGACGGGACGTGACCCAGGTCTTCAGGTCAAAAGTGCCTTTCTCGCCCCGAATGACGACGTCCGCGTCCAGGATTATCGCCATTTGTCGGCTGGTGCCTTGAGGCTCTTGCGGGAAGCTTCCAGTTCACGATGCCACGCTCTGGCTTCGTTCTCCGGCAAGTCGATTTTAGCCAGAGCCTCGGCCAAATCGTGACCAACACAAACTTTTTCGCTACCCGGTACAATGCGCGCGACCGGTTCACCGTTCTTCAGGAGCACAAACGTGACGTTCTGATAGTGCGCGCGGTTAACGCAGTCCGCAAAATTGCGTGAAGCTTCCGTGACGCTTATACTGGTTTTTTTCATAAATCTGATTATCAGAATATCTGCTTTTCCTGACTGTGTCAACAGGCTGGCTGTCCGGGAATCCATAGCGGACAAAATCACATATGTCGCTGTCCTTGTCGCTTATTGGTTTTCGGGCCGCTCTCCGATGGACAAGTCGGGAGAAGCCACCACCGAATGCTGGCGACTACCTTGGGGAATTGATTCCGAAAACGGCTTGATCCACAACCCTAATGACTTCACAAAAGGTGAATAGACGAGTGTTGGAGAAGTTGGACAGTTTCAACGTATTGCCGAACATCGCGCAAATTGCAATGTAGGTCTATGAGAGAGCGGGAAATAGCATAGTCGGAGCGCTTCGGTTTGAACCGAAACCTCCTGGCCCGACACCAGGCGGTCAGCGGCTATAAGTCTGCCTGTAAATTATTGGTTCTAACGAGCGGCCTGGATCCGGCGGTTTTTTTTTTTGAAAATTGGTGGAGCTGATGGGATTCGAACCCACGACCTCCTCGATGCCATCGAGGCGCGCTCCCAACTGCGCCACAGCCCCACCGAAACAACATCTGTAATGCTAACATCGAGGCGCTTGGTTCGTCTATCGACGAGCCGCCTGAAGGGCAGCATTTCTTTTTCAATGCGTTCACCGAGGTTCCTATGAATGCCATGATTTCCTGCGTCCGCGGAGCGATAACTGCGGGCGCTCTACTGGTATTTGCGATATGCACGCCGGCGCAAGGCGCACGCGCGATAAAATTTGTGGCAGAAGTTCCTCTGCTCGATTGCGGCGGCGTGCCGTGCGTCGAAGCGCGCATCGGCGAAGGGAAACCGCTCCGGCTGGGACTCGATACCGGCGATGTGGATTCCGTGTTGGATAAGAGTGTTGCCGATGAAGCCGGACTCAAACCAACCAGGCCCATGCCTGCTGGCGCTCCTACCGGAATGTTTCGCACCGAGATTCCGGTGGTACATGTGGGCCCTGCTGCACTGCACAATGCACCGGCATTGAGTATGGGATTGGCAGAAATGATCGGGCAGAAACAGATGCCCGATGTGTCAGGCACGCTCGCCTACACGGCTTTCAAGGATCGAGTGCTACAGATTGATTTCGTCACCCACAAGGTGCGCATCTCCGAGGTGCAAACCAGTGCAATGCAATGCAGCGAAGCCTGCGCCAAATTTTCGCTCATCACTTTTGGAAAAAAGGGCCCGCCCATCATCGTAGCGCAGGGATTTGAAATTAACGGCAAAAGCGTCACGGCGCAGATCGACACGATGTTTACGGGAACTTTGCTGGTTTACACCTCATCTATCGACAAAATGGGATTAACCGAAGCAGCGAAGACCGGGAAGACGGAAAATTTTCCGTTTACCGACGGCGGCGTGGATATGAAAGTCGCGCCGGCGGAGAAAGAAAGTTTCCGTGGACTTTCGCTAGGGGTTAGCGCGCCATTGGTATATTTTCCAACACCGGATGTGCACGAGCCGGACGGTTTATTCGATGCTACGGTGGGCCTCGGATTATTTTATGGGTCGGTCGTCACGTTCGACTTTCACGGGATGACCGTCACCATCGCGAAGCCCTAGGTCAACAAGCGCATGCGTGCCCGTGGCGCGCAGAGAAGTCTGTGGAACCCTGCGGCTTTGCCAAACGCCCGGGCTTGGAGTGTCTTACAACGATGAAAGCAGCGTCACGCGTGCTGTCGTCCCTGTCGCTAGCTCTGGTTTGCGCAACCGCTTTTGCGCAGAGTCCGGACTGGGATGCTCTCGGCACGCGCTGGTGGTCACACGTGCAGTTCCTCGCCGACGACAAGCTCGAAGGCCGCGATACCGGCAGCCCCGGGTTTGAAAAAGCCGCCGATTACATGATCGAGCAATTCCGCTCTGCGGGTCTGCAGCCCGCAGGAGTTCACGGTTTTCGCCAACCGCTCGGCCTCGACGTAGTGCGGATTGACGAGACTCATTCGTCCCTCGATTTGCTGCGCGACGGACAAGTCGAGCCGGTGAAACTCGGCGATGAGGCGATGCTCGGCGTCACACCGCACGCTGCGGAGAATGTCGAAGCGGAAGCTGTCTTCGTCGGCTTCGGCCTGACGGTTCCAGAACTGCACTACGACGATTTGGCCGGCCAGGATCTGCAGGGCAAAATAGCCGTCTTCGTTACCGGTGGCCCTGCGGACATGCCCGGTCCCATCAAAGCGCATTATCAATCGAGCGAAGAACGGCGCCGCAACATGGTGAAAGCCGGAGTTATCGGCACGATCGCAATCCCCAATCCGAAAAGCGCCGAGGTGCCGTGGTCCCGCGTCGCCGCCTCGCGCTTTCAGCCGCACATGGAACTGCGGGATCCCGGTGCGGGCGTACCTCCGCCCTATCAGGTGACCATCACCTTTAATCCGGCGCGCGCTCAGCTGCTCTTTGCCGGCAGTGGCCATTCCTTCGAGGATATTCTAGCGGCACTCAATTCTGATAAAGCGGTTCCTCATTTTCCGCTCAACGTCAAAATTCGTTCGCGCGTCGGTATGACCCGCTCGCAAGTGGAATCCGAGAATATCGCCGGCGTTTATCCGGGAAGCGATCCGCAACTCAAAAAAGAATACGTGGTGGTTAGCGCGCATCTCGACCACCTGGGAATCGGCGAGCCGGTCAACGGCGACCGCATTTACAACGGAGCAATGGACGACGCTTCGGGAGACGCTTCGCTGATCGAAATTGCTCGCGCGCTGCAGAATTCCAAGGCTCAGCCGAAGCGCTCGATTCTTTTTCTCTCGGTCACGGGCGAAGAAAAAGGCGAACTTGGTTCGCAATACTTTTCCGCACATCCTACGGTATCCGGCCCGATCATCGCGGACCTCAACATGGATATGTATCTTCCGCTTTTTCCGTTGAAATATCTGGAGGTGCAGGGTCTTGGCGAGTCCACGCTCGGCGATGATGTGCGCGCGGTCGCGCAGCAAGCCGGCGTGCAAATACAGGCAGACAAGGAGCCTGAACACAATCGCTTTATCCGCAGCGATCAATACAGTTTTATCAAGAGAGGCATTCCGTCTCTGGCATTTAAATTTGGTTATATTCCGGGAACGCCCGAGGAAAAGCTTTTCAAAGCCTGGTACCACGACCGCTACCACGCCCCCTCCGATGACGTCGACCAACCGGTCGACCGTGCCGCTGCCGGGCAGTTCAACGCCATCCTGGAGAAACTGGCGTTGCGCGTCGCCAACTCGAACCAGCACCCCACCTGGAAGTCCGACAGTTTCTTCCGACGCTTCCCCGAGTAGTACAACCCGTCGCGCTGCAAGATCACTTGGTGCGGGTGGGCGATCGAATCCGCGCGTCCCATTCGCCGACCATACGAAACCTACCTGCGAGCAGTTCGCACCGCCGACGGATCGCGCAGATGCTCGAGAAAACCGAGATGCGCGCGGCTGAGCGATCGTCCCCGCAGCACCAGCGCCGCGATGGTTCGCGTCGCCGAAGCGTCAGCAATCTTCACATACCTGCACCGCGTGGATTTCTCAATAGCCATCTCCGGCACGATGGAAACTCCCATCTCCGCCGCCACCATACTCAGCAAGCTGCTGAACTGACCGCTTTCGAAAATAATTTGCGGATTGAGCCGCGCGCGGTCGCAAGCGGCTACGGCGGTATCGCGAAAACAATGTCCATCACGCAATAGCAGAAAAGGCTCGGAACGAAGGTCCTTCAGCGACAGCGAGCGGCGTGATGCCAGCTTGTGTTTTGCCGGCAGCGCCGCAAAAAGTGGCTCCGTCAATAGTGCCGTAGCTGCAAATTCATGGCCGCGAATTGGCAGGGCCAGGATGGCAACGTCGATCGTTCCGGCGCGCAACCTATCAAGAAGCACCGGCGTGATTTCTTCGACCACGGTAAGCCGTGCCTGCGGAAATTTTCTAGAGAACGTCGTAAGGTAGGCCGGCAGCAAGTACGGCGCGACCGTGGGAATCACTCCGATGGTCACCACGCCGCCGACCGAGTCTTTGTGCTCGACCACATCGCCCTTGGCAGCTTCGAGTTCCCGCAAAACACCGCGTGCTCGCGGGAGAAAAGTCTTGCCGAGATCGGTTAATCGCACCGAACGTCCCAAGCGGTCGAACAGCCGCGCGCCAAGCTCATCCTCCAGCTTCATAATTTGTTGCGAGAGCGACGGCTGCGAGACGTGGGATTGCTCTGCGGCCCTTGAAAACGAGCCCGTTTCCGCAACCGCGCAGAAGTAGCGAAGCTGATGAAGTTCCATAAAGTGGTTGCTTCAGCCTTTTTCCGAACCCCGCCCTACGAACCTATCTGATCACACGGCAGAGGCGCGCAACTCAGTCATAGGCTGTACCTATCCATCTTATCTGAACTATATATTGGATGTATACGAACCGGGCGTCTATCCTCCAGCTGTTCGCTGCAGTTTGCTTCAACTGAGGAGAGCTATCGTGGAAGAAAAGAAAAAATTGCAGGAAGAAAAAGATTTGCATATTGAACGGCCGAAATTCATGACTACCGACTCCGGGCGACCGGTAGGCGACAACCAGAACTCGCTGACCGTAGGCCCTCGTGGCCCGGTGGTTTTTGAAGACTTTCTGTTGTTTGAAAAAATGGCGCACTTTAACCGCGAGCGTATTCCGGAACGCGTGGTGCACGCCAAAGGCTCGGGAGCGCACGGCCACTTCGTGGTCACCGCGGACATCACAAAATACACCACCGCAAAATTGTTCAGCGGCATAGGTAAAAAGACTCCCACCTTCATCCGCTTTTCAACGGTCGGCGGCGAAAAAGGCTCCGCGGACACGGAACGCGACCCCCGCGGCTTCGCCCTGAAGTTTTACACCGAAGAAGGCAACTGGGACATGACCGGCAACAACACTCCGGTTTTTTTCATCCGCGATCCCTTGAAGTTCGGCGATTTCATTCACACGCAGAAGCGCGATCCGCAAACCAACCTCAAGTCGCCCACGATGATGTGGGACTTCTGGTCGCTTTCGCCGGAATCCCTGCATCAGGTCACCATTCTGTTTTCCGATCGCGGAACTCCCGATGGCTATCGGCACATGGATGGCTTCAGCAGCCACACCTTCAGCCTAATTAACGCCAAGAACGAACTTTTCTATTGCAAGTGGCATTTCAAGACCAAGCAAGGCATCAAGAATTTCACGGGCGAAAAAGCCAGTGAAATGCGCGGCATCGATCCCGATTACGCGCAGCGCGATCTCTTCGACGCCATTGCCAAGGGTGATTACCCCAAGTGGAGAGTTTCCGTGCAGATCATGCCGGAAAAAGAAGCCGAGACCTACCATATCAATCCTTTTGATCTCACCAAGGTCTGGCCCCACAAGGACTATCCGCTGCACGAAGTCGGCGAGCTCGAACTGAACCGCAATCCGGAAAATTATTTCGCCGAGGTTGAGCAGGCTGCATTTGAACCGCGCAACATCGTGCCGGGCATGGGTTATTCTCCGGACAAAATGTTGCAAGCCCGCCTGATTTCTTACCCGGACGCCCATCGCTATCGCCTCGGCGTCAACTACGAAGTGCTGCCCGTCAACAAACCGCAGTGCCCGTTCGCCACATATAACCGCGACGGCGCCATGCGTTTCGATGGCAATTACGGCGCGCAACCGAACTACGAGCCGAACAGCTTCGGCGGACCGAAACAAAACCCCGCGTACACGGAGAGGCCGCACGCCGTGAGCGGGACAGTGGCCCGTCACGATCACCGCGCGGATAGCGATTACTATTCACAACCAGGCAATCTTTTTCGCTTGATGGACGCGGGCGCGAAGGCGCGCCTGATTGGGAACATCGTCGGCAGCCTCGGCAGCGGCGTGCCTCCGCGTATCCAGGAACTGCAAATCCTGCATTTTTACAAAGCCGATCCGGCCTACGGAACGGGCGTCGCGAAAGGACTGGGTCTGAACATCGACACGATCGTCGAAAAAAAACAGGCCAGCGCGGCTGACTAGCTAGTTCCTCAAAAACGATCCGTCGTGCACCTCAAGAAGGCAAGTCATCCGTCTGACTTGCCTTTTTGTTTTCACCGTCGCCGTAAGGTAAGGTGAAGCCCTCGCACTTTGCGGCTCCCAAGGACGGTTCATGGCGAAACTTACATTTCTCGGCGCGGCTGGTTGCGTAACCGGATCGAAATATCTCATTGAAGCAGCGGGCAAACGACTGCTGCTCGATTGCGGAATTTTTCAAGGTTCCCCGGAGCTCGGCGACCGCAATTACCAGCCGCTTTCCGTTGATCCAAAGTCCATCGATTATGCCGTGCTTACCCACGCGCATCTCGATCACACGGGCTGGCTTCCGTGTCTCGTGAAAGCCGGATTTAAGGGTCCAATCTACGCCAACCCGGCAACCATCGATCTCACCACGATCTTGCTGAAAGATTCTGCGCACCTGCAGGAAGAAGACGCGCTTCACGCACAGCAGCATGGCTACAGCCGACACGCCAATCCCCGACCGCTATACGTAGCCGCGGATGTTGATCCCGTACTTAAGCTGCTTAAGCCCGCACCACGTACCGGGGCGTTCGCCGTTAGCGCGGAATTTCAATTTGTGGCTTACGACGCGGGTCACATTCTGGGCTCGACCAGCCTGGTGCTGACGATCACCGAAGGCGCAAAAAAAATCGTTGTGATCTTTTCGGGCGATATCGGTCGCTACGACCAGGTTATTTTGAAGGATCCCGTCACACCACCGGCGCAAGCGGACATTCTCTTGTGCGAATCCACCTATGGCGATCGCGAGCATGAACCGGGCGATCCCGCCGCGGAAATTGCCGCGGTGGTGAACCGCGTCTCGCAACGCGGCGGTTGCATCGTGATTCCTGCGTTCGCCATCGGACGTACGCAGACCTTTATGTATTACCTGCGGCAACTGGAAGACGCCAACAAAATTCCGCGCATCCCGGTATACGTCGACAGCCCGATGGCGCTAAGCGCGACAGATTTATATCTGAAGTATTCCGCGGATCATGATTCGGAGTTTCAACAGCTCGCAGGCGCAGGCGGCGGCAAAGGCGACCCATTGAGCGTGCACGAATTTCACCTGACGCGTTCGGTGCAGGAATCGAAGGCTATCAACCAAGTGAAGACGCCGTGCATTATTGTTTCCGCGAGCGGCATGGCCAGCGGCGGTCGTGTTCTGCATCACCTTGAACAACGTTTGCCGGATGCTCGCAACGCCGTACTGCTGGCCGGCTTCCAGGCCGAAGGTTCTCGCGGCCGCGCCTTGCAGGACGGCGCAAAATCCATCCGCTTTTATGGCCACAGTGTGGCGGTCCACGCGGAAATAATTTCCATGGGCCAGCTTTCCGCGCACGCGGGAAAAAGCGAACTTTTGCGCTGGCTCGCTGGACTGCCGTCGGCCCCCAAACAGACCTATCTGACGCACGGCGAACCCGCCGCGGCGCAATCTTTGCAAAACGCGATCGTGCAAAAGTTTAACTGGAAGACCGATGTCGCCCAGTATCAGCAGACTGTCGAAATTGGCTGACGGTATTCGCACATTTCGGGGAAACATTTTGCCGGGTCACCTCGTCTATACCGACAAGACCACTCGCGGGGGCAGGAGACTAACCACCATAGGCAACTGACCGTCAGTCTTCTGCCCTTGAAATATGGCAAACCTCCGCCGCGGCGTATCATTTAGAATCTGGCCGAGATAAATTTTAGATCGCGGAAGCTAAGTTACAAATGCCTATGTACCGTGACTTGACGCCGCGCGGTTCGTGGCGGTGACGGCGCGCGATCTTGCCGATATTCCCCGGTGGACGCACGGCGGCCAGGCGCGTGCGCTCGTGGCACGAAGCAAGCCTCTCTCGCAGCAGCCGCACTCGGATTCGGAAGGGCCCGACCAGTCGGATTGACCTAAGAACGCAGTCTGACGAACCGTGCTTCCGCGGCGGCCAGGGTCGATTCCTTTTTGCAGAAGGTGAAGCGCACCTGGGAGGCGCCGTCCTGCGCATGGTTGTAGAAACTGGAGCCAGGGACACACGCGACGCCGATTTCCTGCACGAGATATTTGGCGAAAGCCACGTCGCGCGAGGGCGCGACAAAGCGCGGATCTTCTTTCGGAAAAGCGAAGCGCGAAATATCGGTCATGATGTAGTAGGCGCCACGCGGTTTGTAGACCGTGAAATGCGCGGCCGTCAGAATTTCCAACAGCCGCTCACGTTTCACGGTGTAGGTTTCCGCCAGTCTGTCGTAATAGGTTTGCGGAAATTTTAGCGCCGCGGCTCCGGCCTGCTGCAACGGCGCGGCTGCTCCCACCGTCAGAAAGTCGTGCACCTTGCGAATGGATTGCGTTGCTTCGGGAGGCGCAATGGCCCAACCGACACGCCAGCCCGTCACGCTGTAAGTTTTCGACAGCCCGTTAATAACGATGGTGCGCTCGCGCATGCCATCGATCTGCGCCATGGAAATGTGCTGCCTTCCATCGTACAAAATGTGTTCGTAAATCTCATCGGTGATGCAGAAAGTATTGTGACGAATGCAGAGGTCGCGAATGAATTCGAGCTCCGCGCGACTGAAGACCTTCCCCGTGGGATTGTTGGGGGTATTAAGAATGATCGCCTTGGTGTGCTGGTTGAATGCTGCGGCCAATTCATCCTGGTCGTAAGTCCATTCCGAGTTCGCATCTTTAGGAGGGTTCATCCGCACGAAGCGCGGAGTCGCTCCGCTCAGAATGGCGTCCGGCCCGTAATTTTCATAAAACGGTTCAAAGACCACAACTTCGTCGCCGGGATTAATGATGGCCATCATTGCGGACATCATGGCTTCGGTCGAGCCGCAACAGATCGTAATTTCACGCTCGGGATCAACGCGAACATTTTGCGTTCGCGCAAATTTCTCGACAATTGCGTCCCGCAGCGGCTTGGCGCCCCAGGTGATGGCGTACTGGTTGATGTCATCGGCAATCGCTTGGCGGGCGGCTTCCTTAATCTCTTCAGGCGCCGCAAAGTCCGGAAAACCCTGCGAAAGATTTACCGCGTTGTGTTTTTGCGCCAGCCGGGTCATTTCGCGGATCACCGACTCGGTAAATTGCTCGGCTTTGGCGGAGAGCATGCGCGTCTGGGCGTGCCGCGCGCTTTGCCCGATGGAAACGTTCGTAAGAGGCATGCTGGTATTCTGCAATAACGGCGAAGAGTTTTCAGAATAAAGTTATGCGCGGAAGTGACCGAAAAAACTCGCAGGCGAAAGATCGCTCGCGGAGGTACAATTGTTTCCCCGGACTCCCCTGCGATATTCCATCAGGAGAACTGTCATGCCCCTCAACGAGTTGTTGCTCCGCGAGTTTGACGTGGAAATGCCGAACACGCGCAAAACCCTGGAACGCGTACCTGCCGACAAGTGGGACTGGAGACCGCACGAGAAATCCGGAACTCTAGGCTGGCTCGCCGGCCACGTGGCGACGCTGCCCGGCTTCACCATTGCGGTGGTGCAGACTCCGGAAATGGAAATCGCCGGAGCCGTGTTTCCAAAAGTCGCGAAACATGCCGAACTACTCGACACTTTTACCAACGTGAGCAAAGAAGCGCGCACCGCGGTTGCCGGACTGAACGACGCGCAACTGGCCGAAACCTGGACGCTCAAATGGAGCGGCAAAGTGTTGTTTTCTCTGCCTCGCTATGACGTCCTGCGCGTGCACTGCTTCAATCATCTGATTCATCATCGCGCGCAATTAACGGGTTATTTCCGCACGCTGAACGTGCCGTTGCCGGCGCTCTATGGCCCGAGCGCGGATGAACAGTTCTAGATGCTTCGAGAAGGACTAGCTGACGCGAATTGCCGGGGACTCCCGTTGGCAGGCACTCGCGTGTAATTTTCACCCGGTCATTTCCGCCTAAGTGGCATTGCAACGCCTGGGCGTTCTCGTCATCAAATGCTAGTAGCTGCTGGAGGCCATCGTGGAAGTTCCAGTGATTCTCAGCGCAGTGCGCACACCCGTCGGCAGGTTTCAGGGCGGTCTGGCGGGATTTTCGGCCACCGAACTAGGCGCCAAAGTTGTCGCCGAGGCGACACGGCGCGCGGGTCTCGACGGCAAGCACATCGATGAAGCCATCCTGGGCAACGTCGTGCAAGCCGGCCTTGGCCAGAATCCCGCGCGCCAAGCGGCCCTCAAGGGCGGCTGCGCTCCACGCGTCGCGGCGCTCACGATTAACAAAGTGTGCGGTTCGGGATTAAAGGCCGTTGCCCTCGCGGCGCAAGCCGTCCAACTCGGCGAATCCGAAGTCGTCGTGGCGGGAGGCATGGAGTCCATGTCCAACTGTCCGTACTTGCTGCCACAAGCGCGCACCGGTTACCGCATCGGCGACGGCAAGCTGGTCGATTCCATGATTCACGACGGCTTGTGGGACGCATACGAAGATTTTCATATGGGAATGACCGGCGAACTGGTCGCCGAGAAGTATGGCATTACGCGCGAAGAGCAAGACCGCTTCGCCTTCGAAAGCCATCAAAAAGCGGTTCGCGCCCGCAAGTCGTGCTTTTTCGAGGCGCAAATTTTGCCAATCGAAGTTCCGCAAAAAAAGGGCGAGCCGCTGGTGATTCGTTACGATGAATCGCCTCGCGAAGATACCTCCGTCGAGGCCCTTGCCAAACTGAAACCCGCGTTCAAGAAAGACGGCACGGTAACTGCGGGCAACGCCCCCGGCACCAATGACGGGGCGGCTGCGCTAATCGTCACGAGCGAACGGCAGGCAGAGGTGCTCGGCAAGAAACCGATGGCACGCATCGTTGCGCAGGCCACCAGCGGCGTCGAGCCCAAGTGGGTGATGATGGCTCCCGTCGAGGCCGTCGAGAAGCTCCTTGCGAAAACCGGCTGGGACCGCGACAAAGATGTGGACTTGATTGAGTTAAACGAAGCCTTCGCAGTGGCAGCGATCGCGGTGACCCGTCAGCTAAAATTAAATCCAGAGAAGGTGAACGTGAACGGTGGCGCGGTTGCCATCGGCCATCCCATCGGCGCGTCCGGCGCGCGCATCCTGGTAACGCTGCTCTACGAACTCGAGCGCCGCAACCTCCGGCGTGGTATCGCGGCGCTGTGCCTCGGCGGCGGCAACGCCGTCGCGCTCGCCGTCGAGCGGTACTGAATCGTTTCGCCTATGCTTTTGATACTTCTTTACCGCGGTAGATCGGGTTCTTGAATTGGTTCGGGCGGCGTCTCATTTTCCTGCCAGCGATGTTTGCACGCATAGCAAGTCCAGCCCTTCTTCGTTTGTTTGATCGGAATTCCCACGAACATTCCAGCACCCACGACTTGCATATCGAGCGCGTCGAACGTGATATCCATCGACCCGCAGTTTGGACATTTTGGCTGATCGTATTCGCCAACACCTTCAACCTCGAACCTTTCCGGCGTGGCTTGATCCAGTAATTCACCCGCCGATTGCAGGTTTTCCTGGCGGACCAGAAGCTTTATGCCTCCAACGAGATTCGAGTAAAACCAGTCGATGCGAACTAAATTGTCATCTGCCAGAAGGCATTCGATGCCCGCCGAATCCAAAATGCTCTTGGCGATCATGGCGAGCGGAAGGTCGCGGTAACGCCGAAGGAGTTTGGGTTCCGGCAGTTCCGATTGTTCTTTCGCACTTAAGGCTAGCGCCGCTAATTGCGGCGGCAACTCTGATCCCCTCTTGGTGATCTCACTGCGCAACGTCTCTCGCGCCACATCGGTGAGCGAATCTAAATCCGATGCAATTTTATTCAACTCGCCGTCTTCCATGCTGCTATACAAGGCGCGAAGGCGCTGCTGTTCTTTCTCCCAATTCATTTGGCTCACGGTGGAGAAATCATACGCGCACCGCGCAATATCCGGCAACGCGTCACGGAGCGGCTTCGGCCTCACTGAGCGGTGACGTTGAAGCTGGGACGCTGTTCTTCAGCTCACACGAACAATTCGGGCAGTATTTATCGGTCTCCGCAACTTCCTGCTTGCACTGCGGGCAGGCGGGATGGAGATTATTTTTGCAATTCGGGCAAAAGTTGAAACGCGGCCCAACCGTAGTTCCACACTGCGGGCAGGCATACGGCAGCGGCTCACGCATAAAAAAGTACAGCAGAAAACCAATCGCCAAGTACGCGGGAGACAACACCAGAATCAGCAACAGCCACAATCCTGCGCGCATTCCGCGGCGCTGCGCATCGCGGAAAACGTAGCCTAGCAGCAACAAAAACGCCGCAAGCGGAAGGGCAACTCCGGTTATAGTCGCCGCCAAAATCAGGGAAGCGATTACCGGCTGGTCGCGAAATTCCCACGGCCAGACTTGGCGCGCAGCTTGGGCATGATACGAGCCGCCGTGAATGGCGAAACTGGAACCCAGATTCACAACCGTGCCAATCGCAATTGCCAGCACCCATAGCAGCACCACGGTGATCACCAGCCATCGCGGAACGACGCGAAACTCTTCGCCAAAACTGCTCTTCTCGCGCTTGCGGCGGAAACGGTTCAGCCGCATTCTTCCGCTCAGCGATTGACTTACTCGGTTCTGATAGTCAGCCATACTCTCCTCGATTCCATCTCTGCAAAGCTTTTATGAGGCGCAGCGCATTAGCGGCGATGCCAACTGCCCATTAATCGTTGCCGCGGACTCTCGACGAGCAGCACCGCGCCGGCGATCAACGCCGGAATCAGCCACCACAAACCAAACCCCAATTCCCACACCAGCTTGGGAACGTGCAACCGCTCGCCCATCCACGCAAATAGCTGCCAAATATGAGGCGCAGTCGCGATGCCGAGCGCCCACGAGACCCCGGCAATCGCCCATATCGCGATGCTCCGCGGCTCGCGATCCTGTAATTGCGCAGCGCGCAGCCGCACGCGAAATTGCGTGCGGCTGGCCAGCCCCGATGGGAAAGCGATGGAAGTCGCGCGCAGCGCGCGCAAGGCGGCCTCCGCGGAGTGCGCTACACCGGCACACTCCGAGCAATCTTGCAGATGCGCATCGAGCCACGCGCGCTCTTGCTGCGACAGTCCTTCCACGTGATGCTGCGCAATCATTCGCTGAGCTCGCACGTGCATTTCTTGTTGGTTCGAGTCCTCGCCGATAAAGGTCACGCTGCACCTCCTTGCATCACCGCACGCAGGGCTTCCAACCCGCGGTACAGGCGCGTTTTCACCGTGGAAACTGGCAAGTTCATCACTTTCGCGATTTCATCGATTTGCAACTCTTCATGAAAACGCAGCACGACCACTTCGCGGTAAATGATGGCGATCTGTTCGAGGGAAGCTCGTATCTGCGAATCCTGCTGCCCACTCATCGCCAAATGCAGCGGCGAGGGATTATGCGTATCGGCAAACTGTAACGGCTGCTCCTGCGCAGGATCCGTCAGGGTATCGAGGCTTTGCATTTTCTTTTGCCGCTGCCAATCAATCACCAAATTCCGCGCAATGGTAAACAACCACGATTCAAATTTCGATTTGCCATCATATTGATGTCCGCGCTCCAGCACCCGGATCCACGTTTCCTGGAAAAAATCTTCCGCCCGTTCGCGATGCGACGCGAGATAAAGCAGGTAACGAAACAATCGAAACTGGTACTGTTCGATGAGCTGATCGAGCAGTTCGGGATCCCGGCGCCGCAGCCCCTCCGCCAGCGCCCGCCTATCCGTCGTATCAGTAGCCATCAGCGCAGACGACAAGCTGATAGACCCAAACCACATCCGAGGTGACGGTAAGGTTTGCGTCGTTCCTGTCGTTACTAATGTGCATGTCGCGCTCATTCTATCGAACAATACGAGCCAGCCCGCGAAAAAGACTCAAGCGCCTAAGCCTGGTGCGGCAGAGGATGCGGTTGACCGGCTTGGACAGAGTTCGTAGTAAGCTATTTGCGCTCTATGATTTGCCCCCAGTGCAAAGCCGAATACCGCGAAGGCTTTACCTTATGCGCGGATTGCGAGGTTCCCCTCGTGGCCGAGCTTCCTGCGCTTGCTGCCGCTCCTCGAGGTAGATCCGATGGTGGTACCAGCGAACCGCAGGATCCGGCACTCTCTGAAGACCCTTTTTGCGCATTTTGGCAGGGCGAAGACGCGCGTATTCACGCCGAACTTTGCGCCGTATTAGAAGAAGCTGGCATTCCTTATAAAACCGTTCGGCGGGAAGACTATCTTTTCCGGTTGAGCGCCACAAGTGCGTTAAAGATCGGTGTCCCCTTCTCCCTTTACGGAAAGGCCGAAGCCGCCGTGAAAGAGGCATTCGGCAGCGATGAGGAAGCTTCGCCAGCCATTCCGTTGTTGGGAGCTCCTGAACCTGAGATTTCCCATTCAGAAATTCAGAAGAGTGAACTCCGGTCTCGCGCGGGTTTTGATCCGCGACAATTTTTTCCAGAAGACGCGGTCAGGGAAGTTTATTCGGGGAAAGAATTTCTTACCGCCGAGTTCTTGGTGCAATCTTTCGAGGCCAATGAGATTCACTGCAGATGGGAAAAAGAATCCGAGCGCCAGAGACTTTTCGTGTTGGAACAAGACGCCGATCGCGCCCGGGAGATTGTCCGCGAAGTTACGGAGGCCACTCCCCCCGCATAGAGCTGCGCCGCCCGAAATCATCAACTGAGCCGGTACCGCATAGTTACAGGTGAGCGCTTGTTCTTTAACTCCCGCTTCGACAGCTTTATCCCGCTTGACCGCACGGCGCCCCTCCGCGCATGCTCTAGGGCCGAGCTTGGAGAACTCTCGCATGGATTTCGCGAACATCAAAACTGTCGCGGTTCTTGGCGCAGGCACGATGGGCAACGGCATCGCCCACGTTTTCGCTCGCGCTGGCTACAGCGTGATTCTGCGCGACCTCGAGCAGCGCTTCCTCGAACGCGGCCTCGAATCCGTCGCCAAAAATCTTGATCGCGAAATTAAAAAGGGCAAGCTTGCAGAAACTGAGCGCGCGGCAGTCCTCTCGCGGATTTCCCTGGCCACCGAAATGTCCGCCATCGCCAACGCTCAATTCGTCGTCGAAGCGGTCCCCGAAAAAATCGATATCAAGCGCAGCGTGCTCACGGAGGCCGACGCGATCCTCGACCAAGACGCCATCATCGCCAGCAATACCTCCTCGATCGCCATGACCACTCTGGCCGCCATGACTAAACGGCCCGACCGCTTCGTCGGCATGCACTTCATGAATCCCGTTCCTGTGATAACGCTGGTCGAAGTAATTCGCGCCCTGCAAACCAGCGATGCCACGTTCGCCATCACCATGAGCCTCGCCGAAAAGCTTGGCAAAAAGCCAGTCGCGGTCAACGATGCCCCGGGCTTCGTCTCGAATCGCGTGCTCATGCCGCTCATCAACGAAGCCGCCTACTGCGTCCTCGAGGGCGTGGCCACCGCCGAAGCCGTCGACGCCGTGATGAAAACCGGCATGAATCACCCCATGGGTCCACTGGAATTGGCCGATTTCATCGGCCTCGACGTCTGCGCAGATATCATGCACGTCCTGCAGGAAGGACTTGGCGATCCTAAGTATCGCGTCTGCCCGCTTTTGAAGAAATATGTAGCCGCGGGCTGGCTGGGCCGCAAATCAGGCCGGGGATTCTATACTTACAGTTGAAAAGCTGTGCAAAACGATTTCCAACCAGATTTCAAGTGCCGCAGAATGAATCGTTTGCCAAGGCGAAACTTAAGCGAAAATACTATTTGCTTTTTATTCGCCTATCTGCTACTTTCACCCTCGCGGTTTTCAACAGGTGCCCCATGCAGCATTCTTCGGCCTTTGGTTTAAGCTGTCTCGAGCGGGATCGCCTCGCCGACGAACTCGGCGAAGCCCAAACGCGCGGGCGCAACTTGACCCGCTTGCGCAAGCTTACTCTCGCCGAGCGGGTTTCCCTTGAACAGCGGGAAAACCTGGCGCAAGCCCGGCTGAGAAATCATGTGGCGGAGCACGGTTGCCAATCGTGAAGTTGGCTTCGGTAAAAGTCGGATGCGTTTCTGTGAGCTGCGTGGTAAGCCGCTCGCACGGTAACGCCTCCGCAACAGGCTTTACGCTGTCCCGGCGCAAAAGCTTGATCGAGATGTAAAGGCTGCCGCGCCTTCCCTGGCCCGGCGCCTACTTTCCTCCACCGAGGTGTGAAATGGCAGATGACAAAGCAAAGCTTCTCGAAGCAGCGATTTCTCAGATTGAAAAGTCCTACGGCAAGGGTTCCATCATGCGTCTGGGCAGCCGCGATGTACTCGTTCCCGTCAGCGTAATTCCCAGCGGCTGCCTCTCCATTGACGCCGCTCTCGGCGTCGGCGGCTTTCCGCGCGGCCGTGTGATCGAAATCTACGGCCCGGAATCCGGCGGCAAAACCACCATGACCCTCCACGTCATCGCGGAAGCGCAACGCCTAGGGGGCCAAGCCGCTTTCATCGATGCCGAACACGCTCTCGATCCCATCTACGCCCGCAAACTTGGCGTCGATGTTGACAACTTGCTTGTCTCGCAGCCGGATAACGGCGAACAAGCTCTCGAAATCGCCGAAACCTTAATTCGCTCCGGTGGCGTCGATGTCGTCGTCGTCGACTCCGTCGCTGCGTTGGTCCCCAAAGCCGAACTCGAAGGCGACATGGGCGATCCGCAAATGGGCTTGCAAGCGCGTCTGATGTCTCAGGCCTTGCGCAAACTCACCGCCATCGTCTCGAAGTCCAACACCTGCCTGATCTTCATCAACCAGATCCGCGAAAAAATCGGCGTCATGTTCGGCAACCCGGAAACCACCACCGGCGGCCGCGCCCTAAAATTCTATGCCTCCATGCGCGTGGACATTCGCCGCATTCAGGCCATTAAGGAAGGCGACAAAGTAGTAGGCTCGCGCACGCGCGCCAAAGTCGTCAAAAACAAAGTCGCTGCGCCTTTCCGCGAAGCCGAATTCGACATCATCTACGGTGAAGGCATCTCTCGCGAAGGCGACCTGATTGACTTGGGCGTCGATAAAGGCATTCTTGAAAAGAGCGGCACGTGGATCAGCTTCGGCGCGGATCGCCTGGGCCAAGGCCGCGAAAACGCCCGCGTCTTCCTCAAGGAAAATCGCGACATTCGCAACCGTCTGGAAGCTGCTCTGCGCAAAAAACTCGAACTCCGCTCCCCCAATAATTCCGATGGCACGCCCGCCACGCCCGTCAACGGCCACGCCGACAAAGCCAGCGCCGCCGCGGCGGGCGCGACTGGCGCAACGGCGTCCGCTGCTGGCGGCGCCAACGCTGCCAAAGGCCGGCCACTACCAGCGCGCTAAAATTTGTGCGCGCGGTTGGCCCCAAAACGACTCAGCGGCGGATCGCTTGTTCAAAGCGACCGCCGCTTTTCCCTCTAGCGTCGCATCTCGAGATCAGCCAATCCTGCCTTCGTCCGCGCTCGGCCCGTAAATCGAGGGCACCGGCACATCGAGCAGCCGCAAATAAACGGAGAGTTGCCCGCGGTGATGCACTACGTGATTCAGGAACATCGTCCGTACCGCCATCGCTCGTGGCATCGAAAATATCGTATTCCCGGCCATGCTTAGCGTCCAGACTTTAGCTAGATGTTCGTCCGTCGCTCCGGCGATCACTTCGCGCGCTTCCGCGACTTTCTCATCAAAAAGTTGCAGCACGTGCTTTCGCGACTCCGCGATGGTCGGCTTTCGCGGCGGCTCCCCGTCTTTTGGCGCAAAATCCAGGGCATCGAGCTGGATCATGCTGAGCGAAAATCTTGGCAACTCCGCAATGTGTCCTGCCAGCCGCCCCAGCGTCATCGACTTTTCGTGCGGCTTCCAGCCAAGTTTATCTTCCGGAATGCGCTCCAGAACGGTTCGCGTCACTTTCATCTCGTGGTCGTATTCAGGTATCAGAGATCTTCCGATGCTCATATCCGACTCCTTAAACTTGCCAAAGAGTGTAACGCATTCACCGTGCCGCGAAAGCTGCCTTCACACAAGCCCGCCTGGCCTTCCGACACACATCCGCGAGGAGTACAATTCGCAGATGCCCCACGAACTCACAAATTCCTATATCGAGGACTGCACCGTGCTCTTTCGCTATTACAAGAAAATGGCCGAAAAAGCGCTGGCCCAATGCCCTGACGACGCTCTCGTCGCCACCCTCGACAAGGAATCAAACTCCATCGCCATCATCGTTAAACATCTCTCCGGCAACATGCGCTCTCGTTGGACCAATTTTCTCACGACTGACGGCGAAAAACCCGATCGCGATCGCGACAGCGAATTCGAAGAAGCGCCTAAAACGCGCGCGCAACTTCTGGCTGCTTGGGATTCTGGGTGGACGGTTTTGCTCGACGCTCTCGATTCCCTCAACGATGACGACCTGACCAAAATCGTAACCATCCGCAACGAGCCGCATTCAGTAATGCAAGCCATCAACCGCCAAATGGCGCACTACGCTTCGCATCTGGGGCAAATCGTTTTTCTAGCCAAGCACTTTGCCGGCCAAAACTGGCAATCCTTAACCGTGCCCCGCAAAGCCTCTCAACAATTCACCGCGGACGTGGCCGCCGGAAAGAAATCGCAACGTTAACCATCGCAGCACCGCCAATTTCGCAACGCGCTACGGCTAACTCGCGCTTGCACCTACGCTATGGATCCCTCTTCGCCATCCGGTAATCCAAAATGAAACCCATGGGCCCAACGCTGTTCGATATCGCCCCGCTCGAAAGCGGCCTGCAATTAAACGACGCACAACGTCGCGCCATCACCCACGGCGCCGGTCCGTTGCTGGTCATCGCTGGTGCCGGCACCGGCAAAACCCGCGTAATCACCGAACGCATCCGTTATCTTCTCGAATCCGACGCCACCCTGCACGGCGAAAACATCCTCGCGCTAACCTTCACCAACAAAGCCGCCGGCGAAATGCGTTCCCGCGTGATGAACTCCATCGGTGAACGCGCCCGTGGCGTGACCATCGAAACCTTTCATTCGTTCTGCCAGAGCCTCCTCAAAACAATCGTGCCCGACCGCCTCATCCTGGAAAAAGTCGACCACTGGATTCTCCTGCGCCGCAATATGCGCCGCCTTAAACTTGAGAAATACCGCAAACTTGCCGAACCCGGGCAATTCCTCAATGATTTCCTGCAATTTTTCTCTCGCTGTCAGGACGAATTGGTCTCCAGCGCGGAGTACGCGCGGTACGCTGAAACCGAAGCGCGGAAACTTGAGATGGAAAAAAGTGTGTTGGACGACGCCACCTACCAGGAACGTCTCGAAGAGGTCGGCAAACAACAGGAAATCGCCCGCGCCTACCGAGCCAGCGAAGAATTGCTGCGCGAAAAAAATGCCGTCGCCATCAACGGCTTGATCACCGATGCCGTGGCGTTGCTTGAAAACGATTCTGTGAAGCGCACCATGCTGCAAAACCGCTTCAAACACATCCTCGTCGACGAATTTCAAGATACCAACATCGCGCAGCTCCGCTTGCTCGAACTGCTTTCCGCCGAACCGCGCAACATCGTCGTCGTTGGCGACAACGATCAGGCCATCTATCGCTTTCGCGGCGCCTCCTTCGGCAGCTTCAAAATGTTTCTTGAACGCTTCGCCGGATGGCGCCAAGGCCAGGATTCCTCTCCGTTCCGCGTCGCGCTAACCGAGAACTATCGCTCTACGCCAAATATTCTCCGCGTGGCGCAGCAAGTCATCGCGCAAAATGAAGTCAGCGCCGATTTTCCAAACAAAATTCTTTCCCCCAACAAATCGGAAGGCCAGCGCATCCGCATCGCCGAACTCGCTGAGAAACGCAGCGAAGCCGTATGGGTCGCCAGTGAACTCGAACGCATTCGCAAAGCGGGCCGCCGCTGGAAGGATCTGGCCGTCCTTTACCGCCAGCACGCGCACCGCGACGAACTCGTCGAGGAACTGTCGCGCCGCAAAATTCCGTTCGTTATCAGCAAACTATCAATCCTGGTTCACCCCTTGGTCCGCGACGTTCTCGCGTATCTGCGCCTCATCGCCAAACCATACGACGATGTGGCGTGCGCCCGGGTTCTCGCCATGCCCGCGTGGCAGCTGCAGCCTGAGGACTTGCTTCGCCTCACCGAACGCGCCAAAAAAGAACGCAAACCCGTGTACGATATTTTGCAATCGCCCCAGGCTCAGCTGCCTTTCGCGCCTTCCGCGGGCCTAACCGATGAGTTGGTCAAGTTTCTTCTGTCCCAGCGCAAATCTCTCAAACGCCGTACCGCTCGCGAAATTCTTTCCGAACTAACGGATTGGCTGGAAATTCCGCAACGTGCAAATCAGCGCGACCGCCAAACGTTCGCGCGCCTCTCGGAATTCATGAAGGAGTGGGAACCCAAGAGCGAACGCCGCGACCTTCCAGAATTTCTCGAATATCTGGATTACTACCAGCAAGCCGGCGAGAGTATTTGCCTCGAAGAGGATGCCTCGGGTGACGCCGTACAACTCATGAGCGTGCATGGCGCAAAGGGCCTCGAATTCCCCCACGTCTTTCTATTGCGCGTGAACAGCCGCTCGTTTCCGCCAACCAAACGTTCCCCGCTTTTCGAATTCCCCACCGCTTTGATGAAGGAGGATCTTCCGGACGGCGATTTCCACGTTCAGGAAGAACGCCGCTTATTTTACGTCGCCATCACGCGGGCGGAAGATCGCTTGACCATCACCACTCTCACGGAGCGGAAAAACAAAGTCCCGCTATTCATCGAAGACATGCTGATGGACCCGGCGATGAAACGCCGCGATATCCTGCAGCTAGGCCCAAAGATTTCACCCGCACAACAACTCCCGGCAGCCTCCACGGAAGAGGCCGCCACCGGGCTCTTTCCCTCCACCATCACACCCGCTAAAATCTTCTCCCGCGTCGGCGCCTGGTCCGAATCTTTCCGCGCCACGATTCCGGAGCCATTAACGCTAAGCCCTTCCTCGATCCAGATCTATCGGGTTTGTCCGGCGCAATATCTGTTTCAAAAGCTCTGGTCGCTAGACGGTGCTCCTAAAGCGACCCTCACGTTCGGCCGTGTGATGCACAGCACCATCAAGCGTCTCGTCGCCGAGTTTCGCAAGGGCCATCGCCTTTCTTTCGACGATGTGCAGCGCCTTTTCGAAATCGAATGGTCCGAGCGTGGCTTCGAAGACGACTATCAACAAGAGGAATACCGCAAAGACGGCCTGGAACAGTTGCGCGCGTTGCACACCGCACTTCTTGAAGCTACTCCCGAAATTATGGAGCAGGAAAAAGCTTTCGAATTGCCCCTCGAAAACAACGTAATCATCACCGGACGTTTCGACCAAATCAATTCCCTCGACGGCAACCGCGGCAAGGATATCGAGATCATCGACTACAAAACCGGCCGCCCGCGCAGCGATGCGGACGCGCGCAAGGACTTGCAACTAAGCATTTACGCGCTGGCCGCTAGGGAAATTTTTGAATGGAATCCCGTGCGTTTGGTGTTTCACTATTTGCAAAATAATCTTGTGCAGGTCACCACACGCGACAAAAAAGAACTCGACGCCGCGGAAAAAATTGTCCAGGAAACAGCTGCCGACATCCGTGCCGGCTCATTCGCTCCGACCAGCGGATTCGCCTGCCGCGGTTGCGCCTACCGCATGATCTGTCCCGAGCACGAATCGCACACCTAGTGGTGGGATCCCGCAATTTGCCGTTCCGAGCGAAGCGAAGTTCTCTTCGTCCTCGCGCGGCGCGAGGAATCCGCTTTCCCCTGGGCAATCGCGAAGCGCGCTGAACTTTGCCTCACAATTATTTCTGCAACCCGCTGGCGTAATACCCTTCGCGCGCCGTCACGTTCAGTCCCTCGCGTTCCACGCGCACCTCGATCGTGTGATAATCCGCAGTGCGGTCCGTTCGCTCCGGTGTGTAGTACAGCGTGTATTCATGCCGCGCTTCTTCCGCAATCCGTGAATACAGTTCTTCCATCGTGCCGCGCTTTAGCGCGTAATAAATATCTCCCCCGGTAGCGTGCGTGTACTCCACGAGCCGATTGAACTTCCGGTCAAAATAGGCGCTGCCCACAGCCACGCTGAATACCGAAATATTGTTGCGCAGAAGTTCTTTCACCACGTTCGCGTAAGGATTGGTATTGAACTTAGCCCCATTTTGTCCATCGGAAATCAACAGAATGATCTTGCGCCGATCGCGGCCGCGGTCTTCGAGCAACTGCGCGGCGGCATACACCGCGTCGTCCAAAGTTTTCGTATGTTGCTCATGGATGACGCGCGTCGAAGGATATTGATCGGGCTGATTCACCCCCGGCGCTGCCTGCCCATTGATCGTCGGCCCATTAAAAGGTCCGCCCGGCGGTGCCGTCGTCGGACGGCTCTCATCAATAGGCGTGCGCTGCAATTCCGTCAATAACCTGTCCTGATTGGCCGTAAAACCTTTGCCCTCGTGAAAAAATTGATCGAAGCGGCATATGGAAGCTTCATCCGCGGTGCTCATCGCGGCCACTACTGCCTTGATGCTCGCTTCCACGTGCTCGGCGTCCTTGGCTTTCAAGTCGTTGTCAATCAGCACCACCATGGAAAGCGGAAAAGCGTCCGCGCTAAACGAGCTGATTCTCTGTTCTATGTTGTCTTCAAATACGCGAAATTCTTCTCTGCGCAAATCCGGGATCAGCCGCCCATTGCCGTCTTTCACCGTCACCGGAACAACCACCAAACTGGAGGGCACAACGATGCGGGCTGCGGGTTTTTGCCGCTGCGGCGCCGTCGCCGGACTCGGCGAAGCGGGTGCTTGCGACCCTGAAGTCTGTGGCGTCGCCGGTGATCCGCCGGCGGTTGCGCTGCCGGGAACGGTCGATGGTCCGCCTTCCGCGCCATCAGGGCGCGGCGTGCTCGGTGGATTCGCCGGGGGCATCTGCCCAGTCACCTGCGTCGCGAACACCCCTCCCAGCGCGTTTACCGCAAATAGCGTCCCGGCCAGCAGCCTCGTTTTTCGTAGACTTTTCATAGCCCTCGGAGTAACACTTCCTCTTGAACTTTAATCCGTGATTCCCAACACGCATCCATCGGCCACCTTCGCCGCATCTCATCGTGCCGTGCTGCCCAGCGACTGTTCAACAGTCGCCATATTTCTCGTCAAGGAAAGTATACATGCCTTCCGCTAACAAACTTGTGATGCAATGTCTCGCCGCGGTCGTTGCCGCCTCGCTGGCCGTGCCGGCGGCACTGCCGCAGGAACCCCCTCAGGGCGGCGTCATCAAGTCCCAGGTCAACCTGGTGAACATCTTCGCGACCGTGCGCGACAAAAATAAAAAAATCGTCTCCGATCTCAAACAGGAAGATTTCTCGCTCACCGAAGACAATCAGCCTCAGAAAATCGCCTTTTTCTCCAAAGAATCCACCCTGCCCATCACCCTGGCCATGCTTCTCGACACTTCCGGCAGCGAACAATATATGATTGGCAGTATTCAGGAAGCCGGCAGCCGCTTCCTCGATCGCGTGCTGCGCAAAGGCGACGAGGCTCTGGTCATGTCGTTCGACACGGATGCCGATCTCTTGTCCGATTTCACCGATGACCGCGCGCTGCTCGACCGCGCCGTTCACCGCGCCCGCGTCAACGTACCCGGCGGCGGAATGATTGCTGGCAATCCTGGACCGATCGGAAACCAGAACACTCCCGGCACGGTCCTGTACGACGCCATCTATCTGGCATGCAGCGAAAAATTGAACACCGAAGCCGGACGCAAAGCCATCATCATCGTCACCGACGCTCAGGACGAAGGCAGTCGCGTGCGCATCGAAGAGGCTGTTGAATCGGCGCAGCGCACCGACACCGTAATTCACATTCTCCTCGTCGCTGATCGTCATTTCGGAGGCGGCAACATGGGCGCCGCGAGGAAACTTAGCGATGAAACCGGAGGCCGCGTAATCGTCGTCTCGTCGGAGAAAAAACTTGCCGAAGCCTTTGATGAAATTTCCGAAGAATTGCGCAGCCAGTACACCCTCGGCTACTATCCGACCAACAACGAGCGCGATGGAAAATTTCGCAAGATCAAAGTGGAAACCGCCAACCACGACCTGAGAGTCCTGGCCCGCAAAGGCTATTACGCGCCAAAAGAGTAGCGCAGCGCCCGCGCCTCCGCATTGACCGCCATTCGTTCAACGATTACCATCATCGTTCAGCGAAACCGTGATCAACCAAACCATTGCACACTACAAGATTCTCAGAAAACTCGGCGGTGGCGGCATGGGCGTGGTCTATGAGGCCGCGGACAGCAAGCTCGGCCGCCACGTTGCTCTAAAATTCCTGCCGGAGGAAACCAAGCGCGACCCGCAAGCGCTCGAACGCTTCCTCCGTGAAGCGCGCTCCGCATCCGCGCTGAATCATCCAGGCATTTGCACCATTTACTCCATCGAAGAAAACGAGGGCGTCACTTTCATCGCCATGGAGTTGCTCGAAGGCCAATCCCTGGACAAATCTCTAGCGCTCGGCGAATGCCCAATTCCCCGCACCGTCGAAATCGGCATTCAACTCGCTGACGCTCTCGACGCCGCTCACAAAAAAAACATCGTTCACCGCGACATCAAGCCCGGGAATATTTTCATCACCGATCGCGGCACGGTTAAAATTCTCGACTTCGGCCTGGCCAAATTGATTTCGGATCGCGACGATTCCCTGCACGGCGAGACCTTGACGGATCCCGGCGTGCAACTCCTCACCAGCCCCGGCACCGCCGTCGGCACCATCGCTTACATGTCGCCGGAACAAGCCCGCGGCCTCGAACTTGACGGCCGCACCGATCTTTTTTCTCTCGGCGCTGTTCTCTATCAAATGGTCACCGGCAAGCATCCGTTCCCCGGCTCAACCAGCGCGGTAGTCTTTGACAACATTCTTCACCGCGCTCCGGTCTCCCCCATTTCTGTCCGTCCCGGAGTGCCTCCAGAACTCGAACGCATCCTGAATAAGGCGCTGGAGAAAGACGTCGACCTGCGCTACCAGGTCGCTGCTGAGTTACGCGCCGATTTGAAGCGCCTGCAGCGCGAACTTGAGCCGGGGAAAATCCCCTCCGGATCGTCGCAAATCGTGAGCGCCGCTCACGAATCCGCCAGTCAAGCCGCCGCGAGCGCTTCCCGCGCGAGCTCCCTTTCGTCTTCGTCACCGGCCGAGGCGACAGGAAGCTCGGCGCTCCTGCGTGCCGCCAGTCAGAACAAATTGGGCAGCGGCCTGATGCTTGCCATTGCCGCCGTGGTATTGCTTGCCGCGGCCTTCGGCGTGTATGCGCTGTTGCAGCGCACTCATCATCTGCCGTTTGAAAGAATCTCGATTGAAAACCTGACGAATAACGGCAAAGTTTCGCGCGCCGCGCTTTCTCCAGACGGCAAATACCTCTTGCATGTCCTGCTCGAAAACGGACAACAATCCTTGTGGCTCCGTCACATCCCCACCGGCAGCAACACACAAGTCGTCGCCCCCGCATCTACCAATTACAATGGCCTCACTTTCTCTCCCGACGGGAACTACATCTACTTCGTTCGCCGCGAGGAGGCCCAAGAGGAGATCGATTCGCTCTACAGCTCCCCGGTACTCGGGGGTACCCCGCGCCTCGTCCTGAACGATATTGATAGTCCCGCGGCGTTTTCCCCAGACGGCCAAAAGTTTGCGTACTTGCACGTGCACGAAAGCTCCCTCGCCGTGGATCTTCGCGAGTCGCATAGCGACGGTACGCCGGACCATGCGATCTTCGAACGCCGACCGCTGCGTATTGACAGTCACACGCTGGCGTGGTCCCCGGACGGAAAAACCATAGTCATCCCGGTCGTGCAGCCCACCGCCACCGATCTTTCCGGATACCTCACCGTCGACACCGCCACCGGTGATACCGGTCTCGTAGGAGCCGCCAAAGACAAACTTTTCTTCGAACCGTCCTGGTTCCCAGATGGAAAAACCATTCTGACCAGCGTCGCTGCGAGCGACACCGGATTCCTGCGCCGCCAGATCGCCATGATTTCCTACCCCAGCGGGGAGTTTCATCCGCTGACCAACGACACCACTTTCTATTCGCACGCGGCACTCTCCGCAGACGGCAAAACCATTGTCGCCATCCAGTCCACCCCTCATTTCGATTTGCAAATTGCTTCCGCCTCGATGCCCGGCGGGGTGAAAAACGTCAAGCTTTCGTCCAACGTGGGATATTGGGAATGGAATTGGACGGAAAACGGCCATATTCTACTGGCCCAGGGCCCCGACATTCGCGAGGTTGATCCGAACGGCGGAGAGACAGTGATCTTTTCGGACGCCAAACACCCGTCGGATCGCGTCAACTCCTGCGGGAAATATCTCATTTTCCGCCCCATCGGACGAGCCGCCCCAACCGCCGTGAATCTGTGGCGTGCCGACGCCAACGGCGCCAACCAAAAACAACTTACCTTCGGGTCCAACCAGAACGAGCCGATATGTTCGCGTGACGGCAAATGGGTCTACTTCGTCGATCTTGGCGAAAAGGCGGGCGTTATCAAACGCGTGCCCATCGATGGCGGGCAGCCCGAAACGGTATTGGACAACGGAAGTTCCTTTTACTCATTCTCCCCCGATGACAAAACACTGCTGACTCTCGAAGTGCGGGATTCGGACCATAAAGTAATGCTTGCCCTTCGCACCATCGGCACCAACGAGAAGCGCGCCATCGAAGCTGATCCGCGCGCCCGCACGAACTATCAATTTTTGCCTGACGGGAAAGCCGTCGCCTACGTCGTGCAAGAGCAAGGCGTCGACAATTTGTGGATTCAACCGCTGGACGGTGGCCCCCGGCGCCAACTCACTCATTTCACCAGCGAGCTGATCACCACCTTCGCGTTCTCCCCGGACGGCTCCAAAATCGGATTTGTCCGCGGTCACGCGGACTCCGACGCGATTCTATTGCGCGACGATACCCGCTAAATTCGCGCACCACCGAAATCCATTCTCCTGGAAGTTATGACGGCTTGTGTGTGCCACTGCCGCCGGATTTTGCCGGCGGCGCAGCCGAAGGTGCACTGGGACTAGACGCCGGATTGGGGCGCGCAAAGTAACCTTGCCGCGCGCGCACCTGATATCCCTTGTGTTCCGGCACCTCGATTCGAATCTTGTGATACTTGCCATCAAGAATCGAGTTCGTCGGCAAGTACGCCACGGAATACTGATTGCGCAGTTCGTCCCCAATATCCTGAAACGATTGGTCCAGGTCATCCACACGGTACGGGAAAAACGCGCGCCCGCCCGTTTGTTCCGCAAGGCTCTCCAGAATCTTGTCGCCTTCCGTCAAATGATATTTCAAGCTTCCGCCAGTGCTCGAATCCTTCTGCGTAGTAGAAACCCACTGCGTGTTCGTGCTGATGGTGTAAATCACCACGTCCGTCAGTTGCGCCATTTGAATCGCGTCCGCCCGTGTATGTGTCGATAGATTATCGTCCCCGTCGCTGATCAGAATCATCACGCGCCGCACCACATCCGGCTGGTCGCCCGGCGGCCGCGGCGGATGGCTCAGCGCCTTAAAGCACGCCTCGTAAATCGCGTCATAAATAGCGGTGCCGCCGCCCGCGCGGGTGCTGACGATCTTATCGCGCAACTGGCCCGCGTCTCCCGTGAACGGCTGCACGATCTCCGGCTCGTCATCAAACGTCATCACAAAGGCTTCATCTTTGTTGCGCCGCAGCACGCTGAACAAAAAATTAACAGAAGCATCTTGTTCGAATTTTAGGCGATCGCGAATGCTGTTTGAAGTATCCAGCAGCATTCCCACACGGAGCGGCAAATCCGTTTGTTTGCTGAAATATCGAATTTCCTGCGCGGCGTTGTCGTCGAAAATTTTAAAGTCCGGCTTATCGAGCTCCGGCACCAATTTGTTCCGCCGGTCCAGCACGGTAAACAGCACGTCCACCAGGTTGACCGACAATACAATCGGCTTGGACCCATTATCGGGCTCCTGCGGTCTGGCGGGTACCGGCGGCGCTGGCTGTTGCGCCCGAATGGAACGCCCTGAGGTAAAGACGAATGAAATTGCCAAAAGGAAAATCGCTGCGCGGCGCATGAGCCATGATTATAGGTACGCAGCCAATGCAGCGTCAATGTGCGCATCATTTTCCCCGACTGCCGCGGAAAGCTTCCTTAGATATTCGCGCAGCTCTCCAGGAAGCGGAGCGCGAACTTCCACCCATTCTTGCGTGCGCGGCTGACGAAATTCCAGTTTCGCAGCGTGCAAGAAATTTCGCTCGAGCGCCGGCAAGATAGTTTTGCCAACACGCAATTGTCCGGCCGCGCCATACAAAGTGTCGCCCACCACCGGATGCTTCAGCGCCGCAAAATGCACCCGGATCTGGTGCGTGCGCCCAGTATGTAATTGCACTTCGAGCAACGTCGTTTCCGCAAGGCGCGCCAGCACACGCCAATCGGTCCGCGCCTCGCGTGCGTTCTGCAAAATCGCGCTGCGCCGCGTGGTCATTCGCGTGCGCCGCAATGGATCCCGGCTAATCGCCAGCTCAATGCGCCCGCGCTCCTCACCCAGCACGCCTTGTACCAGCGCCAAATAGGTTTTCTTTACGACTCGCTGCCGAAAATCTTCCGCCACCTTGGCGTGCGCGAAATCATTTTTCGCCACCACAATCGCGCCAGAAGTATCCTTATCCAGTCGATGCACGATCCCCGGCCGCAACAGATCCGCGGCCTGCGAAAGCCCCTGCCCGCGTCCGAGCAGCGCGTTCACCAGCGTCCCCGTGGGATTCCCCGCGCCCGCATGCACCGTCATTCCCGCAGCTTTATTGATGACAATCACATCCTCGTCTTCATACAGCACCTCCAGCGGAATCGCCTCCGCTTCTGCCGTCATCGGAGGCCGCGCCCGCTCCTCCACGCTGACGCGTTGCCCCTCGCGCACGCGGGACGAGCCCTTCGCCGCACGTCCATCCACCAACACCAGCGACGCTTCAATCAGTTCTTGCGCTCGCGTCCGGCTCAGCTCCTTACAGTGCCCCGCCACCACCCGATCCAGTCGCTCGCCCGCCTCTGCAGCTCCCACAACAAAAACAGAGGTCGCCTGGCCCGCCTCGGAAATCCCCGTTCCTTCTTTTGCCGTGCTTCGTCCCGCCATCACGTACGTCCGCCATCGCCAGCTCGCGACCCAAACAGCACATCGATAATCAACAGCGCGGCCCCAATCGCGATCGCCGAATCCGCAACATTAAAGGCCGGCCACCGGTACGTCCCCAGCCACACTTCAAAAAAATCCGTCACCGCGCCGTGCACGATGCGATCCGTGACGTTTCCCGTCGCCCCGCCGAGCAGCAGCGCAATTCCTGCCGCGTTCACGCCGCCGCCGCTGCGCCCCGCCACCAGCATCCACGCCAGAATCGCGATCACCGCCGCCGAACCCACGATCAACGCCACGCGCGTCCACGCCGACGCCGAATCCGCCATGATTCCAAACGCAATTCCCGGATTTCTGCTGTGCACTAAATAAATAAAATTGTGCATCACTTCGCAGCGCCAGCCTTCCGGAGTCTGCGTCTCAAACCACGCTTTCGTCGCACGATCCGCAAACACCACCGCCAGCGTCAGCCACAACCAACGCACCCGCGCCGGTACCTTCACGGGCTCTCCAGCCTTTCGGTCTTGGGCGTGCTCGCGCTTGCTGCCGTGCGCTGCGTGTCTCCGGACACGCTATATGTTTCCTGCGGTACTGGCGCTTGCGGCCGCGATTTGGCCTTCAATCTCATTCAGCGCTTCGGTACACCGCTCGCACACCGTCATGTAGCGCGCATTTTCCCCAACGTGCGTCGAATAATTCCAGCAACGCTCGCACTTCGCGCCGTCCGCCTTTTGAACCGTAATTTCCAGCGACGGCACAACCTCTGATCGATAGTTCCCCGCCTCGGCATTCAAAAAATCCACCTGCGACACGATGAACAAGCCCGGCAGCGCCGCCAGATAATGCTTCAGCTTCGTCTTCAGCTGCAGCTCCGCATGCAGGAGCACCTTCGCTTCGAGCCCGGAGTTGATCACCTTCTCGTTCCGCGCAATCTCCAGCGCCTTCAAGACTTCTCCGCGAACCTTCGCCAGCATTTCCCAGTTCGCAATTTTTTCCGCGGCCAGCCCCGTGCGCATCTCCGTTTCGTCCGGGAACAGCGCCATGTGCACGCTTTCCGCGTCCCCGCCGCTCTTCGGCAGATATTTCCAGATCTCTTCTGCCGTAAACGTCAACACCGGCGCGGCAATCCGTACCAGCGCGCTGGTAATTTCTAGTGCCGCCGTCTGCGCCGACCTCCGCGATTTATTTTTCGCCGCCTTCGTGTACAAGCGGTCCTTCAGCATGTCGTAATAAAACGAACTCAGCTCTACCACGCAGTAATCGTGAATCGCGTGGTACACCCGGTGAAACTCATAACCCGCGTACCACTCGCGGCACTTCTTCACCAGGTCCGCCGTCCGTTCCACCATCCACCGGTCGATCTCTTCCATCTCCGCGTGCGGCACGAGGTCCGTAGCCGGATCGAACGACGACAGATTCCCGAGCGCGAATCGAAACGTATTGCGAATCTTCCGGTACGCTTCGCTGAGCTGCGTCATCACCCGCTCGCTCATCTTCACGTCCGCCTGATATTCCTGCGACGCCACCCACAACCGCAGCAAATCCGCTCCCCACTTCTCGCAAATCTCTGAGGGCAGCACCACGTTCCCCAGCGACTTAGACATCGGCCGCCCCTGCTCATCGAGCGTCCACCCGTGCGTCACCACGCCCCTGAACGGCGCGTGCCCCCGCACTCCGGTCGCCACGAGCAGCGAACTCTGAAACCATCCGCGATACTGATCCGGCCCTTCCAAATAAACATCCGCCGGCCATTCCGCGCCTTTCAACACCGCCAAATTGGACGATCCCGAATCAAACCACACATCCAGAATGTCGTTTTCCTTGCGCCATTTCCGCGCGCCGCACGTGCACTTCGTCTGCGCCGGCAGCAACTCTTCCGCCGTATGCTGATACCACGCATCCGCGCCTTCCTTCAGAAACCACTGCAAAACATTCTTCAGCGCCGCAAAATCCTCCAGCCGCGTCCCGCAAGCATCGCAATAAAAAACAATAATCGGCACGCCCCAGAATCTCTGCCGCGAGACGCACCAGTCCGGCCGCCCTTCCACCATTTCGTAAATCCGCTCTTCGCCCCACCCCGGAATCCACTTCACGCCGTGCACTTCATCCATCGCCGACTGCCGTAAACTTTTCGTCGCCCCATGCGCGGCGCGATCCAAATCGATGAACCACTGCTCCGTGGCGCGAAAAATCACCGGATTGTGGCAGCGCCAGCAATGCGGATAGGTGTGGCGATAGTCGTGAAGCCCCAGCAGCGCTCCATGCGCCGCCAGCAATTTCACGATGATCGGATTCGCCGTAAAAACATCTTTCCCCAAATACTCCGGCAATCCCTCGGTATAGACTCCGCGATCGTCAATCGGCGCCGCGATCTCCAGTCCATACTTCACGCCCGTACGGTAATCGTCCGCGCCATGCCCCGGCGCGGTGTGCACGATCCCGCTGCCTTGGTCGAGCGTCACGTAATCCGCGAGCACTCCTGGTACCTGCATCGGCAAGAAAGGATGTTGAAATTTCACACCCTCAAATTCGCGCCCCTTAAACGTTCCCACCACGCGCGCTTCCGTGCTCCCCGTCTCCGCCTGCAGCGCCGCCACGCGCTCCGCCGCCAGCAGCAATCTTCCCTTCTCCGTCTCCACCACCGCATATTCAAAATCCGGATGAAACGCCAGCGCCCGATTACTCGGCAGCGTCCACGGCGTAGTCGTCCAGATCACCGCGCGCGTCCCCGCGCCCAATTTTCCCTGTGCCGCGTCGTTCTCCGCCAGCGCAAAGGTCACCCATACCGACGGACTTACGTGGTCCTCATACTCCACTTCCGCTTCCGCCAGCGCCGTGCTGTCGAACAAGCACCAATAAACCGGCTTCCTCCCGCGATACACGTAGCCTTTCTCCATAAAATCAAGAAACGCTCCCGCAATGGTCGCCTCGTACTCAAAATTCATCGTCAAATACGGCTCGTTCCACCTCCCAAAAACCCCTAGCCTCTTAAAATCCCTGCGGTGCTGATCCACATACCTCGTCGCAAACTCCCGGCACAATTTCCGAAACTCCGCTGGGGCAACTTTCCCTTTCCCTCCCAGCTCTTTCTCCACCTGCGTCTCAATCGGTAGTCCGTGGCAATCCCACCCCGGCACGTACGGCGCGTAATGCCCCGCCATGCTCTTTGACTTCACCACTAAATCCTTCAAGATTTTATTCAGTCCCGTCCCGAGGTGAATCGTCCCTGTCGGATACGGCGGCCCGTCGTGCAGCACAAATAGGGGCTTCCCCTCGCGCACGGCCAGAATGCGCTCGTACAGTTTCGCCTCGTCCCACGCCGCCAATTGCTTGGGCTCGTTCTGCGGCAACCCCGCCTTCATCGGGAAATCCGTCTTCGGCAGATTCAGCGTCTTTTTCAGTTCTAAAGGTTCAAGCATAAGTTGAGCGTTTTCAAACATCTCCTCATTGGCTGGTACGTACCGCCCTGTTGTTCAGGTATCCGGCGGGAAACATCGGAAAGCGGTTGAATTCCGTATGTTACAATGAATGCAGCTTGGTGTCAGCCGCACGCCCGCGCAACCATTCTCGGGCTAGGCGAATCCTACCCAGCTTGGGACACCGAATGCAGGGTAGCTGCGTCTAAATTCGAGGGGATACAGTGCCGGGTCCAATCACAACTCTTTTGCCGCCTGAATTCAACAGACCTGCCGGGTCCGCGCCCGCCGTACCCGTGCCTTCCACACTCGTCCCGAGATTTGCCGCCCCCAAACACGTCGTCTCGGACGGATTTTTCTCCAACCTCAAACAATTTCTCGTCGAGCGCCCGGTAAAACTTAACGGCGCGGTCAATTCTCCGCTCATGCCTTCGACGTACGGCGGCGGCTTCTCGGAAAATCTCAGAGAGTTCTTCAGTTCACGCCCCGTTCCAAAAGGCCCGGTTAACAGCCGTCTGGCGGTCTCCTGGGGCACCAGTTTCGGCGGCTTCGGTTACCGCATCAAAGAATTTTTCTCACCGACGAAGATGGCGCCGCTGCAAGTCACCAGCAAGCCCATCAAAGTGAAAGATATTTGGTCCAAGGACGAAAATTTTGGCTGGACGCAGATCCTCTCCGTCGGCCTCCACGTCGCCATCATGGCGTTGATCATCGCGCCTTTCATCATGAAGCTCTCGCCCACCACGCAGGCGAAGAACCCCGTCGACGTCACTCCCATCGATATTTCCGATTACATGAGCAAGCTTCCTGCGGGCGCCGATAAAGCTGGTGGCGGGGGTGGCGGTGGTGATCGTTCGATCCTGCCTCCCACCAAGGGCAAGCCGCCTAAGTTTAAGTGGACTCAGCTCACGCCTCCCGAGGCCACTCTTAAGAATCCGGCGCCCAAGCTGCCGGTCGATCCGTCCCTACTCGGGCCTCCCGATCTCAAAGTGCAAAGCCCTAACCTGAACAACATGGGCGATCCTATGGCCGCTTCCGTCAACTTCTCCGGCGGTTCCGGCGGTGGTGGCGGCATCGGTACGGGCGGCGATGGCGGCATTGGTAGCGGAAGCGGTGGCGGTCTTGGCCCCGGCAGCGGTGGCGGCACTGGTGGCAGCGTGTTTCGCGCTGGCACGAACGGCATCGGCCAGCCCGTTTGCATCTATTGCCCGCCTCCGGAATTTTCCGACGAGGCCCGCAAAGCCAAGTACATGGGCTCCGTCCTTCTCGACGTCACCGTCACTCCCGATGGTCGCGTCATCGATCCCGTCGTCATTACAGGTCCCGGCATGGGTCTAGACGAAAAAGCCATAGAACGTGTAAAGACCTGGAAGATGAGAGCGGCATTGGGTCCAGGTGGTAAGCCCACGACTTGCCGCGTAACGATCGACGTTCACTTCACGCTCTTGTAAGCACGCGTGGCGCAAGCGGAAGTCCGCGCTACGTCAGTGCTCCTTCGCAGTTCACGCAACAACTCAAAATGCCCTGCTTCTGCGCCCGGTACAATCTGCTACGATTCCCGCATGCGAAAAATCACTGTCCCTTTCGTGCTGGCTCTGCTGTGCTCGTTGTCGTTTTCCTTCTCCTCCATCGCTCGCGCGCAATCGGACAAAGGCGCCATCGAACTCAACGCTCGCATCACCCCCACTGCCGCGCGCCCCGAGCCCGTTCGCCAGTTCACCTTTTATCTGCTCACCCGCAGCTACGAGGAAGTCGTCCGCGATATCGGCGCACAAAACGTTTTGCCGCCGCGCAGCGAATTTATTGACACGCTGAAAATTTCCGATCCGCTCAAAGCCTGGCTCAAGGCCCACGACATTCTCGACCTCACCATGCCCGGTCTCGATAAAGCCGTCACCGCCGACGACATCATCAACGTCCCTGAGTTTCTCCTCGCCTACCAGCATTCCAACAGCGGCGGCGTTACCAACGGCATTCCGAAACCTAAATACAAAGACGCTGACAAGATCGATCACCCGGACCGCTACAAAAAGGATTACCAAGACTACATAAACGCGCTGAAGCATTTCATTCAAGCCCACCCTGAAACCGTCAGCGGCATGGAGCTCGAACTCACCGCCATCAATCCGCAAACCAAATGGGCCAGAATCGAAAGCGATAAGCGCAATGCCATCCAGCGCAAGGCCCCCGACGTCGCACAAACCAAATATCTCGTCGCCAAAGTGGACACCGATCTGGAAGGTCACGCCGCGCTCGCCGGTTTGCCTCCCGGCAATTTCTGGATCAGCACTCTTAATCTCGATGCCGATGCCGGAGACGCTCGTCTGCGCTGGGACGTTCCTGTTACCATCGAACCCGGCCACACCACTCGCGTCGACCTTACCAATCTAAACGCCATCGACGCCCACGTCGTTTCAACTCCTTAGAATTAACCTTACTTCGCTATGGGCACGCCGTTCCGCTGGGTCGCCTTCAATCTCTTTATCCTTCTTGCCGTTTGCGCGGACCTGCGTTTCATCCACCATAAGCCGCACAAAAGCTCGGTTCGCGAAGCTGCCCTCTGGAGTCTCGCGTGGATCGCCGTCTCCATCCTCTTCGGCATCGGCGTCCACTTTTACTTTGGCGCCCCCGCCTCCCTCGAATATTTCACCGGATATCTGATCGAAAAGGCTCTTAGCGTCGACAATCTCTTTTTGTTTCTCGTAATCTTTCGCGCTTTCGCCGTCGACCCTCGCCTGCAGCAGCGCCTGTTGCAGTGGGGAGTCTTCGGCGCTCTGCTCATGCGCGGCCTCATGATTCTCGCCGGGGCCGCTCTCATCCAGCGTTTCTCCTGGATTCTCTATCTGCTCGGCGCCTTCCTCGTCTTCGTCGGCATACGCATGCTCTTCGCCAAAAAAGAAAAGATTCATCCCGAACAAAACGCCATCTTCCGCTTCGCCAACCAACACCTTCGCGTCACCCGCGACTACCAAGGCGAACACTATTTCGTCCGGCGCGCCGGTCAACTCTTCGCCACCCCACTCTTCGTCGTCCTGCTGGTCATCGAAATCACCGACATCACCCTCGCCGTAGATTCCATTCCCGCCGTCTTCGGAATCACCCGCGACCCGTTCATCGTCTACACCTCCAACGTGTTCGCTATTCTCGGTCTCCGCGCTCTCTACTTCCTCCTCGCGGGCGTCCTCGGCCGCATGCGCTATCTCACCGTAGGCCTATCCTTCGTTCTGGTTTTCATCGGCGCAAAAATCGCAGCCGAGCCGTGGCTGCACATCCCGGTGCAAATCTCCCTCGGCGCGGTTGCCGGCATATTGGCCCTCGCCATACTTGCGTCCGTCGCGGCCCAATCGGATTCCGCATAGCTTTCACTCCGGTGCTTTTCCCGCCACTTGTCGCCCCTTTCTTCCATCCAAACAGCCCACTACCGTCAGCCGACCTAACTTGTCAGCTGCGTTCGTTCGGTTAGCGTGGGTGGTTCACAAGAGTGCCCAAATCTTCGGCACCAGCTCATTGCGAAATCCCCTAAACCTGCACAATCTAACCGACGCGAACCGGCGTAAAGGCTCGCGCGACAGCAAGACGTCGTTTCGGTTCACGAGGTGGGATGAAGGGCTGGAAGAATTCCGTGCAAAAATCAGCAGTTACCGCAAATCAGCGGATGGAAATGGCTCAAACAAACGCGACTGTCCTCATTCCTTAACCATTTCGTCCACGTAACACCACTCCCAGCTTTCCCCCGGCTCGATCGAACGGATCACCGGATGCTTCGTGGCATGGTAGTGCTTCGTCGCATGCTTGTTCTTTGAATCGTCGCAACACCCCACATGCCCGCACGTCAGGCACAGCCGCAGGTGCACCCAGTCGTCGCCCATCTTCAGGCACTCTTCGCACCCGTCCGTATTCGGCTTCACGTTATGCGCTTTTTTTAAATGCACACAAAGGTCGGACATCGTTTCTCCTCGCGAATCACAACGCGCCTTGAATCGGAATGCGCACCTGAAATCGCGTATCGCCCGGCACGGACTTGACGTTGATCTGCCCATGCATTTTTCTCACGATACGGTGTACCACATCGAGGCCCAGCCCCGTGCCCTCGCCAACGCCCTTCGTCGTGAAAAACGGCTCGAAGATCCGCGATTGCACTTCCGGCGGAATGCCCGGCCCGCTATCCCCGATCTCCACCACCACATACTCGTTTTCCCGTTTCGCGCTCACCCGCAATTTTCCTTTGCCCTGCATTGCATCCGCGGCATTGTCGATCAGGTTGGTCCACACCTGATTCAGTTCGCTGCCATAGGCCATGATCTTCGGCAAGTCCTCGGAATACTCCCGCGTCACGGTAATGCCATGCTTCAGCTTGTGATTCATGATCGTCAGCGTGGTTTCCAGGCTGCTCTTCAAATTCACTTCCTGCGATGGTGCCTGGTCCATGTACGAATATTCCTTGATCGCTTTGATCAGCTCAGAAATGCGCGCCGTGCTGTGGTCGAGTTCAACTGCAATGCGATCCATCTCCAGCAGCGTTCCGAACCGCATCAATTCCGCGCCCACGGACGGTCCGCAGATCTTCGCAAAGCTATCGAGATGCTCGTTCGTCAAATTCCCTTCCGCCAGCATGGGGGCAAGTTTCCACGGCTCCGGCACATGATGTGCTTCCAGCCAGCTCTGAATGGCCTCTTCGCGTTCCACGCGCGTGAATTCATCCTGCTGCTCCGGCGGTCGCAGCTGCTTGCGAATCTCTTCTTCGTGCTGCGCTAGCAGATTGCAAGCTTCGGAAGTCAAATTTGACTCATGCGTCGCGGTGCGCAGCCGCTGCAAGCAATCTTTTAGTGCGCCTGCCGATCGCCGCGCCGCCGCGGAAGGGTTGTTCAATTCGTGTGCCAGGCCCGCTGACAATTTTCCGAGTGCCGCCAGTTTTTCGTTCTGCTGCTCGATGCGCGTAAAATCACGCACCCTGTCCGTCAACACGCCGATTAGTTTCTGCGCCAAGTGCGGCAACCGCTGAATCAATTCCGCGAAATTGCCGGTACGAAACGCCAGTCCGTGCAGCGCCGTTACGGCGCGCCCGGTCACCGTATAAATCTTCATGCGCGAGAACGGCAGAATACCCGTGATGTCCCCGGAATGCGCCGTAAACACCGTGCTATCCGGCCCGCTGGCTTCGCGTCGCGCGCGCATTTCGCCTTGCAGCAGCACCAGCATGCGGTCCGCGGGTTCGCCTTCGCGCACCACGATTTCACCGGGCGCCAGGCGTATTTCTTCCGCCTTGGAGATAAACCATTCGAGTTCTTCCGTCGTTAAAATGGCAAACGCCGGCACCAGGCGCAATTGCTCGACCAGGGACAGACTGCCGGATGATTCGAGACTTTCGTTTTTCGGAGTATCGCTACCCAGACGGCCCTCCACGGTTTTCTGCTCGAAGCTGACTCTAAACTTTGGCCAAATATTGATGAATGAATTGCACGACCACCGCGCCTTCTCCCACGCCGGAAGCCACGCGCTTCACCGATCCGTGACGCACGTCGCCCACGACAAAAATGCCGGGAACGCTCGTTTCCAGAAGCCCCGGATCGCGCTCCTGCGTCCAGGTTTTTGGCGGTTTCCCGTCGACGATCAAGTCCGGTCCGGAAAGCACAAAACCCAGATTGTCCCGCATCACCACGCCGTCCAGCCACTGCGTGCGCGGCTGCGCCCCGATAAAAATAAACAGGCTGGACGCCGGCGCTTGCTCCGTGGTTTTGCTGTCCGAATATTCAATCGAAATACATTCCAGCCGCTTCTCGCCATAAACGCCGGTCACGCTCGCGAATTTACGCACTTCGATATTCGGGGTCTTTTCAATTTGCTCGATCAAATAGAAAGACATTGTGCTCGCCAAAGTCGCGCCGCGAATCAGCATCACCACTTTGGCCGCGAACTTCGAAAAATGCATCGCCGCTTGTCCGGCGGAGTTCGCGCCGCCTACGATATACACCGTCTCGCCCTTGCAAGACAACGCTTCCGAGCTGCCGCCTCCGTAATACACGCCGGCGCCTTGCAAACGGTCCATTCCCGGTACATCCAACGACCGCCATTGCACGCCCATTGCCAGCAACAGCGCATTGCAGGAAATCTCCGTGCCGTCCACCAGTTTTATATAGCGGTATGGTCCTTCGACGCGCACCCCAATCACTTCTTGCGGCGAAAGAATTTCCACGCCGAAGCGCTCCGCCTGCTGCACTGCGCGGCGTGCCAGATCGCTTCCGGAAAGGCCCACGGGAAATCCCAGGTAATTCTCAATTCGCGAACTCAAGCCCGCTTGGCCGCCCGGAGCTTCGCGCTCAATCATCACCGTACGCAACCCTTCGCTCGCGCCGTAAACTCCCGCAGCCAAACCAGCCGGCCCGCCGCCCACAATCGCGAGATCGTAAAAATTCGCCTGCGCGTGCGTTTTCAATCCAATTTTGTCGGCAACCGCCGGTAGCGCCGGCTCGGCGAGCCGCACTCCATCCGGGAAAAGCATCACCGGTAATTGATGCGTTTCCGGTCCCAGCGACTCCACCAGGCCTTTCACCTCCGGATCGGTTTGCGCGAGCTCGATATCGATCCATTGGTAAGGCACTTGATTGCGCGCCAGAAAATTTCGCAGCTCGTAAGAGCGGTTTGAATAGCGCGTGCCCAGCACGCGAATGCCTTCGTAGGGAGGCCGGAACGTGGAAGTCCAATCGTTCAGCAAATCGTCAAGCGCGGGGAAAAGTTTTTCCTCGGGAGGATCCCAAGGTTTCATCAGGTAATAATGAACGCGAGCTTCGTTGATCGCTTCAATCGCCGCGCTGGTATCCGCGTAGGCCGTCAGCAGCGCTCGCTTGGCCTGCGGATAAATTACCATCGCCTCAGCAAGCAAACCGACGCCATCCATCAGTGGCATGCGCTGATCCACCAGGAGCAGCGCCACCGGGTTATTTCGTGCCTTGAGTTCGCGCAACGTATCCAGCGCCGCGCCTGGCGAATTTGCGCGCATCACGCGGTAATGCTCCGAATAGTGGCTGCGCAAATCACGCTCAATCGCACGCAACACTTCGGGATCGTCATCCACCGTCAACAAGACTGGCTTCGGCATGTTCCTCAGATGCTCTGAACGTTGCTGGAGTTACTTAAGTTACTTGACTTTCGCGGCTCGCAAAACTCCCGCAACGCGCGGAATTCACGATGCAGGCTGCCACGCTCTTCTCGCGGCTAATTCGCTGCGCTACAATTCAGCCCCATCATGCCTGCAATGGACCCTGATTGGCTCGAGGAACTTTGTTCCGACGGCGAACTGGAGCGCAGCATCGCCGCCGGAGAAATTCACCGTTGCGGGCGTACCCCGGCGCTGCTCGTCGTGCATTCCTGGCGAAAACAGCCGGACCTGGAAAGTCTTTTGCCGGATCCGGACATGAACGTCACCGTCGGCGTAGCCGTGCGGCCGGACACCTTCAAAGCGATTCGCGCCGCCGCCGGCATGCCGGAACTTGCTGATGTTCCTCCTGACCAGGACGCCATCGAGTTTGAAATGAATTTCGCTAGCGGTGCCATGTTGGATATTTTAACAACGAAAGATCCATCCGGAACTGGCGCGATCGCGCGCTATCTGCATAAATTTGGCGAAGGCGTCCAGCAAGTGGAGTTTCTTTGTACCGATGTTGACCGGGCGACAGCCGCCCTCAAGGCTCATTTCGCGCTATCGCCGGTGTACCCCGAAACTCGTGCTGGAGCGAACGGCACGCGCATCAATTTCTTTCTTGTCGGCGTCGATGGAGAAAGCGGTCGTGAAAAACTCTTGATCGAACTCTACGAGAAACCAGAAAAGGGATCCGCAGTCCACTAATTGCGCAGCGGCTTGCCGGTTTTCAGCGTATAGGCGATGCGTTCTTGTGTTTTCTTCTCGCCGAGCAGCGAAACAAACGCCTCGCGCTCCAAATCGAGGACGTATTGTTCGCTCACCATTTGCGGCGCGCTCAACGCTCCGCCCGCTAAAATATTCGCCAGCTTGCGGCCGACATGCGCGTCGTAATCGGACGCATATCCGCCTCGCTGCAACATGTGAATCGCCAGTTTACCCGCAGCCAGAAATGATTCGCCGAGCACTTTGATTTGCGTGGTCTGCGCGCCTTCCTGCCAGCTCGCGGCCAGCGGTTTCCACCCGCCACGCACCAGGCTCAGCGCGGCCTGTTTCGCATCTCCCACGAGCCGCATGCCGTTCATGGAGACGCCATCTTCGCGCCGCAAAAATCCCAGGTCGCGATTTTCTTCGGCGCTGGTCCCGACTTTCGCCATGGCAATCGATTCAAAAACGGGTCTCAAAGCGTGAAACAAGTCCAGTTCTTCACCACCAGCGGCATGCTCGTTCGCGCGAATCATCATCTCTTTCGTTCCGCCGCCGCCAGGAATGAGCCCCACACCGGCTTCTACAAGACCCATGTACGATTCCGCTGCCGCTTGAATGCGTGCTCCGTGCAAACTCACTTCGCACCCGCCGCCTAGCGCCATTCCCTGGGGGGCGACTACCACCGGTTTTCGCGCGTACTTGATCGCCAGATTCACGTTCTGAAATTGCTTCACCGCCATGTGCAGCTCGTCCCACTCCTGCTCTTGCGCGCCGACCAGCACCAGCATCAAGTTGGCGCCCACGGAAAAGTTCACAGCCTGGTTGGCGATCACCATCGCTGCAAAATCCGTTTCGAGCCGCTTCAATCCTTTGTGAATCATGCTGATCAAATCCGCACCGATGGCGTTCATCTTGGCGTGAAATTCGCAGCACACTACGCCATCGCCCAAATCGATCAAGCTCGCGCCCGAGTTGCGTTCCACCTCACGGCCGGCTTCTTTCAGCGATTTCAAAATAATTACGCCGCCCGGTTCCTGCAAGGTTCGCGGCCCTACAATGTCAAAAACAGTGGTAACTCCCTTTTCACTCTCGTAAAATCCCTTTCGCCCGCTCGCCAGCACCCGCTCGATCAACAACGGCAAAGGACGTTTCTCTTTTTCGACCTGCGCGGCAAATTCTTTCACGCCAATGGCGTCCATCATTTCAAAAGGACCAAGCTCCCAGCCAAATCCCCAGCGCATCGCGCGATCCACTTCCGCGACGTTGTCGGCGATTTCCGGAATGCGGCGCGCGGCATACAGGCAGGTCTCCGAGAGCGCCTGCCACAGAAATTGCTGCGCCTTGTCGCCCTTTTGCCCCTGCAAAATAGGGCCGACCAGAAAACGCAACCGCTCTTTCGTGTCTTCGATTCCCTTGCCAGCTTCGAGCGACGCGAATTTGGCTTTTTGCTTGGGCCGATACTCCATGGTTTTGACGTCCAGCGTCAAAATCTCGCGGGGACCTTCTTTGGTTTTCTTGTAAAATCCCTGGCCGGTTTTATCGCCCAGCCATCCGCGCTTAGCCATCTCTTCAAGAAGTGGCGGAACCTTGTAGCGCTCGCGCAATTCGTCATGGGGAGCAGTTTCGTAGATGTTTTTAACCACGTGCGTCAGCACGTCGAGGCCCACCAAATCCGCGGTGCGAAAGGTCGCCGACTTCGGCCAGCCAACCGCCGGACCGGTGCACGCGTCGATTTCTTCGACCGTCATGTCCAGCGCGTCCATCAACCGCAAAGCGTTGAGCATGGAAAATGTTCCGATGCGATTGGCGATGAAATTCGGCGTGTCTTTCGCCTCCACGACGCCCTTGCCGAGGCGGCGATCACAAAATTCGCGCAGCGTTTCCAGCACGTCGCTGGAGGTCTTTGGACCGGGAATAATCTCCACCAGTTTCAAGTAGCGCGGCGGATTGAAAAAGTGCGTTCCGCACCAGTGCTCTTGAAATTCATCGCTCATGCCTTCGGCGATTAAACGCACCGGCAGCCCGGAGGTGTTGGTGGTGACGATCGCGCCAGGTTTGCGAAATTGCGCGACGCGCTCAAGCAGCTGGCGCTTGATTTCCAGATTTTCCGCGACGACTTCGATGATCCAATCGGCCTCAGCCACGCGCGCCAAGTCGTCTTCGAAATTCCCGATGGCCACTTTTTCCGCGAGAGCGGCATTAAAAAATGCCGCCGGTTTCGATTTTTTAGCGGCCTCGAGGCCCGCACGCACGATTTTGTTGCGGTCCGGCGATCCTGGCGCGGCGCCTGCAGGAGCAACATCCAGCAAAACGCACGGCAAACCGGCGTTCGCAAAGTGTGCCGCGATGCGCGCGCCCATGGTTCCAGCCCCCAACACCACCGCTTTTTCAATGCGACGTTTCATGGCACCCTTTTTGGTTGGATTTGTACCGCAGGACAGGTTACAAAACCAGCATGCTGCGGTCAAACCAGCCCACAAGCATGCGATAATCCCTACTAAAATTGAATTGCGATGCCTGACCCTCCTTCCACGTCCGGCTGGCTCAGCGCTGCCGCGAATAGGCTGCGCGCGTTTGCGTATGGCGGGGAAAACGCCGCGCTAGTGAAACCCCCGCGCGTGGGCATTGCGCTCGCGGGCGGATTTGCGCGCGGAATTGCGCACATCGGCGTCTTGCGAGCGCTGCGCGCCGCCAAAATTCCGATCGATTTTGTCTCGGGAACCAGCGTGGGCGCGCTTATTGGCGCGGCTTACTGCGGCGGCACGACCCTCGAAGAGATGGAGCGCATCGGCATGGCCACGACGTTTGCGGATTTTGGCCGCTGGACGCCCTCCTGGATTGGGCTGGCCACAAATCAGCGCCTCGAGAAATACCTCGCGCGCTTCACGTCCGCTACAACTTTCGAGGAACTGCAAATCCCGCTGGCCATCGCTACTTCCGACCTGAACGCCGGCATCACCGTTTACTATTCGCACGGACCGATCGCTCCGCCGCTGCGCGCTTCTTGCTCCTATCCCGGGCTGTTTGTGCCGATTCAATTTGATGGGCGCATGTTGGTCGATGGATTTCTGACGGCGCCGGTGCCGGTGGAGGGATGTTTTTTGCAGGGCGCGGACGTGGTCATCGCCGTTCATCTCGAACCCGGAAATCTGGAGCCGCCGCGCACCTTTACCGACGTTCTAAGCCGTTCCTTCAACATTATTCAACGCCATGCGGATGTGGCCTGGCGCCAGCAAGCGGATGTGGTGATCGAGCCGGATGTGGAGAAATTTGTGTGGGATGATTTTTCGAAGACGCTGGAGATGGTGGCGGCGGGAGAAGCCGCGGCGCTGGCGGCGATTCCGCAGATTCGCGCGGCAATTGCGAACTTTGTGGACAAGTCCGCGGAAAAGCCGGTAGAAAAATAGTTGCGCATCGAGCGCCGCTCATTCGCAAGAATACAAGTTTACGGGAATCGATTCAGCTTTCTTTTGTCACACTTACAACCACCGGCTGACCTTCGCCTTTACCGCGCTGCGTCAACCAAGCGCCCAAACCTTCGGCGAAACGCTCTGGTGTTAAGCGAAAGCTGGCCTCCACACGGCCATCGGCGATCGGCAAGGTGTCGTCAAAATCGGCGCTATTCGTGAAATTGCGCATGCAAAAAGAATCGAGCCAGTCCAACGGGCAATCGCGCCGTTGCCCGCGAATTTCGAGTTCTACGTGAAATTTCTGCGCGTACACGATGTCCGCTCGTTTTTATCTCGCAGGAATCTCATCGATACGCACGGCTACCTGCGTGCCAATGCGGATGAATGCGAGGTACGTGAATTTTACGTTGCGTTCTTCGACAAATTCCATCCAGGCTTTGTATTCGTGCCAGAGCCAGTCTGGATAATTGTAATACTCGTCAAAGACGATGACGGTGCCGGGGCGGAAGCGGTCACCCAAAAAATGAAAAATCTCTCTGGTGGCGCTGTACAAATCGCAATCGACGTGCAGGAAGGAGACGGCCTCGGTCTTGTTTTCGGCGGAAAACCTGGGCAGCGTTTCGGAATAAAAACCCTTCACCAAAGAGACATTTTTTCGGACTTTCGGCAATTTCCCGCCGACGTCAAACGCGCCTTTTTTTGATTCAATGGTCCACTGCTCCGGCAAGCCTTCGAAGGAGTCAAACCCCCAAATGGTGCGGTCGGGCGCAAGCTTGGCGAGCATATTGATGGAGTCGCCTTTGTAAACGCCGAATTCCATGTTGAGCCCGCCGGGAATTTGCGCGGATTGTTCGAGGCAAGCCGCAAATAAATCGCGGCGCGATTTGTAGATGGCGGCGTGGCGCAGATGTTCGGATTCAAAATCCGAAGAGCTGATGGCGGCGCGCACCGCGGGAACCAGATCGGTACCCTGCAGCACGATCTCCAGGCTTTTTTCGATATATCTCCGCGCCAGCTTGCGAACAAACTCGTTCACGCTGGCGGTCATTTCGCGCGCCCAAATCAAAAGGTTCTCCCCTGCGGCACTTCGAACACGTACAACTCCGGGCTTTCGCTCCGGGCATCGAGCAAAAAAAACTTTCCGTGAGAGTGTACCTCAAGCAAGAGAGGAAAGCGTCGGAAGCGAACTTGCTTCACTTAGTCAGGCGATTGCGCACCGTGGCGGTTCTGCAAATGCATTTTGGAGAGCAGCGAGTGCGGGCCACTCGGGAAAAATTCCAGCACCACGTTGCCGCCCATGTACGCGAGCAAGCTGTAGTTGCCCTGCCGGAAAGCGTCTTTCTCGCTGTACCTGCCCGGATACCACGCCGCCACCGCGACTGAAGTTCCCACGTAGGGCGCAATGAGCGAGGGCACGGAAAACACGCGGTGGCCGTCTTCGCCGCGGCGACCCGTCAGTGTGGAGATCATGGCGTGGCGCAAGCGCGGGAAAAACCCCGTGCATTCGCAGCGGTAATACAAAGTGTCTTCTCGCAATAATGCCGCCAAGCCAAAGCGCGTGGTGGTGGTGATGGCACCGATCCCGTAATTTGAACCCCAGCGGCGCTCGAAACCGCTAAAACCCTGGCCCCACTCCGGAACGACGTTGTCTGCTTGGTTGATCCCCGCGACGAGCGCGGAACCGACAATGGGAAAAGGTCCGTAGGCGTCAAACAGATAATTCACGAGTTTGATTTTCTCCGTAGGCCGCTGGTAGCCGGTAACCACTTTCGCTTTGGGGGATTCCGGCTTGGTGGAGTCTTGGGTGGTGGCCTGGCCCATCGCGGAGCCGCCAATCGCCAGCGTGGCGATCGCCAAAATCGCCCAGCGCGAGGCAGACCGGCAGGCCATGCTCGGGGACACTTCGCGTACACAAACTGCTGTCATCGTTCTCTCCTGAAAACGTGAAAATTGCTGGACAAACCTGAAAATGCCGCTCAGCGGGCGGCAGGGTCCGACAAGCCTAACATGCCTTCCGGCGCAACCTCCTGCGGTATTCCCTGTATTTCAGGGACATTTCGCCATTAACGCCGCAGGATGTTCAGCGAGGAACCGATGCTGCTGGCGGACCGGCGGCGCCAATTATTTACTCTAAATCCTTACGTAGGGCCTCAGACCTGGCCGAGGAATTCGCCGAGGAGCATGTGGAAATGGTGCACGCCATTTTCTCGTTTCACGGAATAACGGCCACGATCGTAAGTAGCCGAGCGCAGGCCTTTTTGCACGTGGCTACAGAGCAGGATGTCTTCCTGTTGCACTTCATCGCTGAAGGCAATGGCGCGGGCGATGCGCGCCTGATTGTCCGGCGATGTGACGTCTTGAAAAAACCATTCAAAGATGGTCAGCGTTTTATCCTCCGAAAGCGGAACGATCAGGTTCGTGGAAATATTGTCGGGATAAATGTTGAGCATCAGGTTTGGAAAAATCCAAAAGTATAGCGCTTCTTGTAGGCCGCCTTTTGCCGGAGCGTAAAAGCGTTCCCCGCAGTCGTTTTCTTTCATGGCGCGGATCGGGGCGAATTGCTGGGAATGATAACGAAAGGTATCGGTGCGATAGTTGGCGTAGTCAATTTCTTTCATCAATCCGGGATGCGCGATGGGAATGTGGTAGCCCTCGAGATAGTTGTCGACGTACACCTTCCAATTGCAAGCGATGACGTAATCGCGGCGTTCGGCAGATTGTAATCCTGCAAATTCAAATCCCGCAGCCTGTTCGGGAATTTGTCCAAGAAATTTGCTAAGCGGCGGAGCGTCGGAATCGAAATTCACGAAGATAAATTGTTCCCAGGTTTCGACGCGCAGTGGCACCATGCCCATGCCGCTGCGATCGAAGAATTCCACGCCCTCGATATCGGGCGTGCCGATCAACCTGCCGTCGAGCGCATACGTCCAGCCGTGATACTGACAACGCAGAACGTTTTTGCATCCGCTGCCCAGCGCAATGGGGCCAGCGCGGTGGCGGCAAACGTTGCTGAAAGCCCGCAACGCGCCCTGTTTATCGCGCACCACGACGACCGGCTCGCCGGCGATTTCCGCGGTGAAATAGCTCTCTGCATCAGAGATCGTTCGCGGAGCGCCGTTCACCTCGCCGCAAGGCTGAGCGAGGGTGCCAACCAGTTGCCAAGTGCGACGGAAGATTCTGGCGCGTTCGATGGCGAGAATCGCGGGGTCGGTGTAAAAACGTGAGGCCAGCGTTTGCGCGCATTCGATCTGTTCGTGTACGTCAAGATGCAAGGGCTTGCTGATCATAAAATCCAATTCGCGCGGTGGCGGCCGCTAAGCGATGGAAGCGGTCCATGGTGAAAGCGGCGTCAAGCCGCCGCACCCCAAATTAAAATTTGCGGGTTTCCTGGCGCGACCAGCGCTCCACGACGATTTTCGACTCGGTGTAGAACTCCACGGCGTCGCGCCCCTGTCCATGCAAAATACCGAAGAAACTTTCTTTCCATCCGCTGAACGGAAAATAAGCCATGGGAGCGGCGACGCCGATGTTGATGCCAATGTTCCCGGCGGGCGCTTCGTAGCGAAACTTTCTGGCGGCAGCGCCGCTGGTGGTAAAAAGCGAAGCTTGATTTCCATAAGGACTGCGGCTCAAAAATTCCAAGGCCGCATCGATGGAATCGACGTGCACCAGGCTTAACACCGGGCCGAATATTTCCGTGTGCGCCAGTTCGCTGGTGGCCGGCAGCCCGTCCAGCACGGTTGGCGTCAGAAAGTTCCCTGTCTCATAGCCGGCAATTTTTGTGTTGCGGCCGTCGATGAGCGGTTTCGCGCCTTCGCTTACGCCCTTGGCAATCAAGCCTTCAATGCGGCCCTTGCTTTGCTGCGAAATCACCGGCCCCATGTGAATTCCCTTATCCATGCCGTTGCCCACGCGAATTGCCGAAGCCGCTTGCGTGATGGCGTCGCGAAAGGTTTTTTGCGCTTCGCCGATGGTGACGGCCACGCTTACCGCCAGGCAACGCTGCCCGGCACAGCCAAACGCGCTATCACTGATAATCTGTTTCGCGAGATCCATATCGGCGTCGGGGAGGACGATGACGTGATTTTTGGCGCCGCCCTGGCATTGCATTCGTTTCCCGCTGGCCGCCGCACGCGTGTATACGTGCTTGGCAACCGGCGTCGAACCCACAAAACTGACCGCGCGCACTTGCGGATGATCGCAGAGAGCGTTCACCACATCGCGTCCGCCGTTGACAATGTTCACGACTCCCTTTGGCAAACCGGTTTTCTCGATCAACTCCATCGCACGATGCATGGTCAGCGGAACGCGCTCGGAAGGCTTCAGCACGATGGTGTTTCCGCAAGCGATGGCGTAGGGCAAAAACCAGAACGGAATCATGGCGGGAAAGTTGAAAGGAACGATGGCGGCCACCACGCCGAGGGGCTGGCGAATTTGCATTTCGTCGACGCCCGGGGTCACATCTTCCAGATTGTAGCCTTGCATCATCATGGGAATACCGCAGGCTACTTCCACGTTTTCGATGCCGCGGCGCATTTCCGCCTTGGCTTCGCCAAAGGTTTTCCCGTTTTCTCGCGTGGTGATGGCTGCGAGTTCGTCGATATGTTCTTCAAGAAGGTTTTTGAGTTTGAAAAGATACTGGATGCGTTCGCCGGGAGGAGTTCTGCGCCAGGAGGGAAAGGCGGCGGCGGCGGCGCGCACCGCGGATTCGACATCCGCGGCTGTCGAAATTGGCGTGCGCGCCAGTACTTCGCCGGTGGCAGGATTGTTAACTTCGACAAACTCCGTGGCCGTAGCGCGTTGCCAACCCCCATCAATATAATTCTGCAATTCCGGTGCTACGGTGGTGGCCGCGCTGCTCATTGCCTTCTCCCGATCGGCGGATTCGTCGGCGCCGCCAATTCTTCCCTCGTGATTCGTGTACAGGGTACGCGACGTAGTTTAGCAAAAAACGGCAATGTTGGCCGATTCGGCGAGGGTTTTGCAGAATGCTGTGCGCGCGGATTAGGCCTCCACGGGCAGCGCGACGCGATTATCCTTCCAGGTATGCCAAGCTAACCACAGAACGGTTGCAAACATGCCGAGCCAGCCAAGGTCGCGCGTGGCCCCTCCGATGTTTTGATCCTGCATAAGCAGCCCCCACTGCCCGAACAGCGTCTCCCAATCGTGTTCGCCGGAACCCACGAGCGGCAAAGATACCGCGCGAGCGTCGGCCATGTAGGTGCCGATGTACAGAAAGTTTTCGAAAAACCAAAAACCGCAGAAGGCCGTGGCCGTGACTTCGCGCTTCCAGAAGAAATAAACCGCTAATAGCAGCGGGGCCAGAAGTTCCCCCAGCGTGCCCCCCAAAATCATGATGGTGTAGCCGCACCAGCTGAAGAAGACGTGGCCGGCTTCATGGATCATCAGGTTCACATTGTCGAGAATCAAGAATCCGGGACGGTTGGCAAAAGCGTAGAGAAGAAACGCGGCGTAAAAGATCAACCAGCTGACTCCCGCATAGCGCGACACCGGCTTCCATTCATCAAAATAATCCTCGAGCAGGCTCACTCGAAAAGCGTAGCAGTGTGGGCGGCGCAGCGGGACAAATCAGCGGTGGGGAGTTTCCATGACGGAACGGCGCAGCAAGAATGCAATGCTTCGCGGCGCTCCGGAACACGCCGGCAATTATTTCGCGATGGCGTTGTAAGCCTCGTAAGCCGCTCCGAGCAGCGGTGCGGTTTCGTTGAGAATCACGGAGACGGGGATGCTGCTGAGCAGGCCTTCGAAGTGCCATTTGTCCTTGAAAGCCGCGGAAAAGGCGCCATCCTTCATTTTTTCCAGGATTTTTACGGCGATCCCGCCGGCCACGTACACGCCGCCAAGCGCCAACACTTTTAACGCGAGATTACCGGCTTCCGCGCCATAGATGGCGGTCCACAGATCGAGCGTGTCGGCGCAGGTGCGGCAAGAGCGATTGAGGCCGTTGCGCGTGATTTCCGGCGCGGGGTCGGAATCTGGATCTTCAAAAGAAGCGTGCCTGATATTTGGCGCGAGAAATTCATGAATGGTGCGGAATCCGCGGCCCGAAAGAATCAACTCCCAGCTGACTTGCGGATAGCGGCGGCGCATGAAGCGAAGCAGTTCAATTTGCTGTTCGGAGTGCGGTGCAAAATCAGAGTGACCACCCTCAGAAGGAACGACGAAATAGCGGCCATTGCTCCAAACGAGAATGGACTCGCCAAGGCCGGTGCCCGCGGCAAGCAACGCGCGCGTGCCCCCTTGCTCGGGATCGCCGGGATTCAAAATGCAAAAATCTTCCGGCGCAAGATATTGCAAACTGTGGCCCCAGGCACCCAAATCGTTCATCAGCTCGATATGCGCCACCTTGAGTTCGGATTTAAGATGCGCGGCTTCGACGATCCATGGCAGATTTGTGGCGCGCACTTGTCCGTTGATCACCGGACCAGCAATGCCAAATCCAGCGGCGTAGATTTTTTCATGACCGATATGCGGGGCGGCCAGGCGCGCGAATTCCTTGACGATCAAATCAAACCGCGCGAACTCCTTGCTGGCAAAACGGTGATTGAAAACCAGCACGAGTTTGCCGCTTTTTTCGGCAAACAGCGCCAAATTGCATTTCGTTCCACCAACGTCTCCGGCGAGAATCACCCTGGCCCCCAAAAAGACCAATCGATTTCACTGCGCACCATCTCGGTCAAATATCGTGATTCACGTGTCGCTTACGGCGTTTTACCGCGAGGCGCCATTGGGGTTGTGCCAGTGGCGGCCATCGCTCTCAATCAACGCGTCGGATTCACGCGGACCCCAGCTTCCGGCCGGGTATTGCGGAACCTGGGCACTGCGCGTGGCGCTCCACACCTCGAGAATGGGATCCACAAGTGACCAAGCCGCTTCTACGTTGTCCCCGCGATCAAACAACGTCGCGTCACCGCGAACGCAATCGTTCACAAGTGTGGCGTAGGCGCTGCGCGTGGGCTCGCCGAAACCCTCCTGATAGCTGAATTTCATGGTTACGTTGCCGATATTCATTTCCGTGCCGGGGCGTTTTGCGCCAAAAGAAACGGAAATGCCTTCGTCCGGCTGAATATTGAGAATCAGGCGGTTCGGCTCGATACCTTTATCGCGAAAAACCATGTGCGGAGCGCCGCGAAATTCTATGACGATTTCCGTGCTGCGTTTAGCCAGACGTTTGCCGGTGCGCAGATAAAAAGGCACGCCAGCCCAACGCCAATTGTCGATCAGCACTTTGGCGGCGACGAACGTCTCGGTGTGCGAATTGGCCGCCACGCCCTGCTCCTGGCGATAGCCGGGAACGTCTTTATCGCCAATTCTTCCTGGTCCGTACTGTCCGCGAACCACGGAATGCGCCATCATATCGATGTTGAACGGGCGAATGGATTGCAGCACTTTCAGTTTTTCGTTGCGCACGGAATTCGCGTCGAAGGAAGCCGGCGGTTCGACGGCCACCAACGAAGTGAGCTGCAGAACGTGGCTCTGGATCATGTCGCGCAGCGCGCCGGTGGTTTCGTAGAAACCTCCGCGCCGCTCCACCCCCAGGGTTTCGCCGGCGGTGATTTGCACGTGATCGACGTAATTGCGGTTCCACAGCGGCTCGAAAATGCCGTTTCCGAAACGCAGGACCAAGAGGTTTTGCACTGTGTCTTTGCCGAGATAATGATCGATGCGGTAAACCTGCTTTTCTTCGAAGACGCACAGCACTTTCTGATTTAATTCTTTGGCGGAAGCCAGGTCGCGGCCAAAAGGCTTCTCGATAATGATGCGGACCCAGGAATCCGGGGAAGCGGGCTTGTTGAGGCCGGCCTTGCCGATCTGTTCGATAATGTCTTCATAAACTTCCGGAGGCGTCGAAAGATAAAATAGCCGGTTGCCTCCCAGATTTTTCGCCTCGGAAATTTCTTTCAGGCGTTTGGCCAGCCCGGCGTACGATTCTGGCTTGCCGTAATCGCCCTGGCTGTAAAAGAGATTGGAGGCAAAATCGCTCCACTGTTGCGGATCGATGGGGCCGACTTCAGAGATGCTTTTGGCGGCATCGCCGACGGTGGCGCGAAAACTGTCGTCGGTCATGGCGGTGCGGGAGAACCCCACGATGGCGTAGCGCGCGCCGAGCGCCCGGTGAATGGCCAGGTCGTACATGGCGGGAATCACTTTGCGTTTGGCCAAATCGCCGGAGGCGCCAAAGAGGATAACCGTGCAGGGTTCGGCGACGCCACCGTAAGCAGAGCTCGATCGAATCAATTCCGCGGCCATGTCTCTCTCCTTCCCAGCAAAAACTTAACACTAAAACGATTTAATACCTACTGTGGAAATTCTTGATTCCCTGGAACTACACCGCGACACCGTATTCCTGCAGCTCGGACCGCAACTGCCCGGCATTTTGATAATGAATGGCGTGCATACCCAGCCGGCGCGGGCTTTCCAGATTGAGCGCGCGGTCGTCGATGAACAGACATTGCGCTGGAGGGCGTTGCGTCACCGCCAGTGCCACGCGAAAAATCAGTTCTTCCGGTTTGCGGGAATGCACGTAGCAGGAGCTGAAGAATACCAAAAAATCGCGCCGCAGATTAAAAGTTTCGATGCGATATTGATTTAGTTCGAGGGGTTCATTGTTGATGGCGCCCACAAAATATTTTCCGCTGCGCGCCACGGCATGCAACATGGCCCGCGATTCGGGATACTCCTTGGATTGCGCGAGCATAAAGGCGGTAAATTCTTCGCGCGTAAAGTTGCGGTGGCGGTAGAAAAGCGTGCGGTCGAGATATTCGTTGAGGGAAGTATTACCGGCGTCAAAAGCGGGAAATGCCAGGTCGTGGCGGTCCTGAAAATCCTCCCAATCCAGATTGAAAGCCGTCGCGGCTTCGCGGCGGGCGTGGCGGTCCCAGCCATTGGTGAGCACTACTCCGCCAATATCCCAAAACAGCGTGGTGATTTCCGGCAAAGAGACGGACCTCGATTTTTTCCGCGCGCTGCGAGGCAGCGCCATTTCTGACTTACGAGATAGTGAAGATAGGGGCGGGTGTCTGTCAAGGGAACGAAGTGGACGCTGCTTATTCTCGAAAGAAGTTCGCTGGCATCGCTTCGGGATGGCGCGCGCGAGAACGTCCGCGCTAGGAAATTGCGGCGTTGTACAGTAAGGTAAAGTTTCGTGGATTTTGGAGGAAGACGATGTCTGACGATTCTTGCACACCGACACCCGCTGCCAGTGAGCCGCCAAAGCCCGGCACGCGTATGGTGCATTGCGTGAAATTTGATAAGGATTTGCCGGGGCTCGATCGCGTGCCCTGGAAGGGCGAAATCGGGAAACGCGTCTACGAAAACGTCTCGAAAGAGGCCTGGAAATTGTGGATTGAGCATTCCAAGATGGTGATGAACGAATACCGATTGAATCCGCTGGATCCGAATTCCATGAAAATTATGGAAGAACAAATGGAACAGTTTTTCTTTGGCGCGGGCGCGAAATTGCCGGAAGGATATGTGGCGCCGAAGGCCAAAGGATAAGGAAGCTGCGCTTAGATTTGTGACGACGGATGGTGCACCGCAAGGCGTGGCGCGATTTGGAATTGCAGGTTGCCGTGAGCTAGACGCAGCGCATTTTCCACTGTTCCGGGATCTTCCCCGCGCGCGAAAATGAAACCCAAATAGCTGGCGCCCTCCGGCCATGCGGCGAGATAGTCATGCGCGCGCGCGGTGATCGCAATTTGCGTAACGCCCGGCGTTGCGGCGGCTTGTTGCTCGCCGCTGACGCCTTCGAAAATGCCGCTTTGCGGAACGGGGATCATCATTACGCCGGATGATATTTGCTCCCGCGACGCATCGGCGCCCGTCAATTCCAGCGCGTGCCGCAACAACAATTCTTCGAGCCCGATTGGCGCGTTTCCGGAATTTGCAATGAAGCGCAGAGATTGCGCGCAGAGGCCGCCGATGGGCCGCGGTGCGATTTCGATTGGCCACACCGTCGCATCGCCGGCGGATTCTTCGGCAAGATTTCCTGTTGCTGCGCTGCTGCGGTCGGCAACGCGAAATTCCGCGTGCACGGGACCGTGCGAAAGTCCCAGCGCGGTCACTGCGGAGCGGAGCGACTTTTCAATCGCCGCGATTTCTGGCAGCGGCAAGCGGCTCGGCGTGACATAGATGGTTTCCTCGAAGTACGGACCCTCGAGGGGATCGGGCTTGTCAAAAATCGCGAGAATGCGTAGATCTCCTGCGGTCATCAACGCTTCGACCGCGACTTCCCTGCCGGCAAGATAACCTTCGACGATCATTTCGCCGAGCCGCGGCTCGCGCGTGGCCTGAATTTCCGGCGAACGCAACAGCCTGCGGATTCGCATCGCCGCATCGACAAATTGCTCGCGATTATCGGCGCGAATGACGCCTTGGCTGGCAGAAAGCGCCAGCGGCTTCAGCACGCACGGATACGGAATCCCCAGCAGCGCGGGCTCTGGAACGGGATCGAGCGGAATCGCGCGAAACCACGGCACCGGCAATCCGGCTTCGCCCAACACTTCGCGAGTGCGCAGCTTGCTGCGGCAAGCTTCCACCGCGGCGGGATGGTGAAAGGCGATGCCCAGCGAGCGGGCTGCAAAAGCCGCGGCATGCGCCGGGCGGTCACCGAGCGCGATAATTCCGTCGATTTGCAGAGGACGGGATTTCTCGATAGCGGTTTGCGCGGCTTCGCCGGGCGACTCGAAGTGCACCGCTATGGCACGGTCTTCCCATGGATCGTCCAATTGGTGGCAGCGATCCGTGACGTACACGAGCTCTACATGCAATTTTTTCGCGGCTTCCTTAAAGCTGCGCGTTTGATAGCCCAGCTTGGCGGCGAAGAGTAAGACGCGTTTGACGGTTCCAGACATGATTGAGAATTTGCTTGAGATTCCCTAAACGACCCTAAACAAATTGATCCGCGGAGAGCGCTGGATGTTTCACGGGAGTTAATTTTATCGCCGGCGGCGCGACCGGAAGCACGGACGTACCGGCAATGGAAACGAACTGCGCGGGCGTAGGCTCAGCGCAGCAATACCAGGGCTCGCTCAGAAACGGCACCGGCGTCGCAGGCGATTGCCGTGTCAGCTGCGGAGGTTGTAGCGCCGAAGCTGCGTGGGCGGCTTGCCAGATGCTTTCAAATGCCGCAAAACGCGTGAGTTTTTCCGCGTCGGTTTGCGCCGCGATCTCCTGAATCTTCACGCTTAGTGCATCGACGCGCAAATCGCTGTGCTGCCAGGGGAACACCAGTGATTTCGCATCGAAAGGACCAACTGTATTGCGGATTTCCGGCAATTCCAAAAGGCGCGAACCCGCTGGGATGAGCAAGCGGATACCGAATTGGATAGGCGCTACATTTTCGATGAGATTTTCGTCGCGTATCACGCGCAAGAGATCGCGAAAGTCTTCGAGCGAGCTCCACGGAGCGAACGGGACAAATGTCGGATGAAGCGTCATCCCCAGTTTGCGAAAGTTTTCCACCACCGCGAGAAAATCCTGACGCGTGTGACCCTTGTCGAGAATTTGCAGCGCGGAGTCGTTCACAGATTCCACCGCACTGATCACGAAAAGGCAGCCGGTGTCGCGCAGCGCAGGTAAGTGTTGCGAATATTTCATCAAATGTTCGATCTTAATGGTGACGTCGTAGGTGATCGCGGCAAATTCTTCGTGAAACAATTTGATAATTTCCAGCGCATGCCCGATGCCGTTAAAAAAATCAGGATCGCCAAACGATATATGCTGCGCCCCGGCGGCGACTTGGCGGCGGATATCCTCGAGCACCACTTCACGCTGCACGATGCGAAAAACCCCTTTATAGACCGGTACAATCGGGCAGTGGCGGCAGAGATGCTTGCAGCCGCGGCTGGCTTCCGTCGAGCCCACCACACGATAACCAGCGCCAGGGATCATGAGATGCGCGTATGTTTCGATGGGCGGGAGGCCGCTGCGATCCGGCACCTCGAACGCTAGCCGCTCTAAAGAAATCAGTGGCTGGCGCTGCAACGAATCGGGAACCTGCGCGAAGGCTGCTCCATCACCGGAGCGGCGCGCCGACAACTCGTCTGCGAGATTTGTGAGACCAGCCTCAAATTCGCCGCCGAGCAACGTTTGTACACCCAGCTCTTTCAAGTATTCGATGTTCATGGGCGCGTACAAGCCGTAACAACAAAGGTGCGCATGAGGACTTCGCCGGCTTAATTCGGGAATAAGTTGCGCCGCGATCCGCGTGGCGGTATGCATCGGCAAGTAGATGGCGATGAGTTCAGCGCGAGCGATCGCGCCCTCGTCGAGTGGCTGGCGCGTCAAGTCGAGGCAAGTGACCTGGTGACCTCGCTTGCGAAGCCACGCCGCGGGCGACACAAGACCAAACGGCTGACGCCCCAATTCGTAGGTAGAAATCAGAACGATGTTCATAGCGCAAAGCACCACAAGCCCGCGACATTTGCCGCGCGCATCTTTGAGGCAAGGCTGCTACCAGGACAGTATAGCCGTCCGCGGGCCGCCGCGAATTCGGTTATCATAGAGCCACGATTTCTTGAAAGGACGGCTGGAATGGTCATCTCCGCGGGAAATACTTTCGGAACCAGCGACACGCTGCACGTCGGCGCGCAAAGCTTTGAAATTCGCCGTCTCGAACAGCTCGAGAAAAAGGGCGTGGGGCACCTGCAAAGACTGCCGTTTTCGCTGCGTATCCTGCTGGAAAATTTGCTGCGGTGTGAAGATGGCCGCTTCGTGCATCCTGCCGACATTGAAGCATTGGCTTCCTGGAAGCCGAACTCCGCCGAAAAAGAAATTGCCTTCATGCCGGCGCGCGTGCTGCTGCAGGATTTTACCGGCGTCCCCGCGGTAGTGGACTTGGCGACAATGCGCGAAGCGTTTACGCGCATGGGCGGAAATCCCAAGCGCATTAATCCCATTTTTCCCGCCGAATTGGTGATTGATCACTCCGTGCAGGTCGACAGTTTTGGGAACGTCAACGCATTTGGCCTGAACGCGGAGCTGGAATTTCAGCGGAACGTGGAACGCTACGCGTTTTTGCGCTGGGGCCAGACGGCGTTCCAGAATTTCAAAGTGGTGCCGCCGGACACGGGAATTTGTCATCAAGTGAATCTCGAATATCTGGCGCGCGTGGTTTGTGTAATGCCCTCGGGCAGCCGCTTTGAGGCGTTTCCCGATTCCGTGGTGGGCACCGATTCTCACACCACGATGATCAACGCGCTCGGCGTTTTCGGTTGGGGCGTAGGCGGAATTGAAGCCGAAGCCGCGATGCTTGGACAGCCTTCATCGATGCTGATTCCAGAAGTGGTGGGCTTCCGGCTGCACGGGAAATTGCGCGAAGGCGCGACCGCCACGGACCTGGTGCTGACAGTGACGGAAATGCTGCGCAAAAAGGGCGTAGTCGGAAAATTTGTGGAATTTTACGGTTCGGGCCTATCCACTTTGAGCGTCCCAGATCGCGCGACGATTGCCAATATGGCGCCGGAATATGGCGCAACCATGGGATTTTTCCCAGTGGATGCGGAAACTTTGTCCTATCTGCATTTCACGGCGCGCGCCCAGGAACAGATCGCGCTGGTGGAAGCTTATTGCAAAGAGCAGTCGCTTTTCCGCACGGATCAGACCCCGGATCCAATCTTCAGCGACACGCTGCAACTCGATTTAGAAAGCGTGGAGCCGACGCTGGCGGGGCCAAAACGCCCCCAAGATCGTGTGGCGCTGCATCAAGCGAAAGCGTCGTTTGTGAAAGTGCTCGAGGGTGCGCCGGCGAAACACGTTGCGGTGAAAAACAATGGCGACTCTTTCGACCTTTCCAGCGGATCCGTAGTGATTGCGGCCATCACCAGTTGCACGAATACCTCGAATCCAACGCTGATGCTTGGCGCGGGATTATTGGCCAAAAAAGCGGTGGAACGCGGTTTGCGCAGCAAACCGTGGGTGAAAACCAGCCTCGCGCCAGGCTCGAAAGTGGTGACGGACTATCTGAAGGCTGCGGATCTTACAAAATATTTGGACGCGTTGAATTTTCAACTGGTCGGATACGGCTGCACCACGTGCATCGGAAACAGCGGGCCGCTAGCGGAGAACATCGGTGCGGCCATTAAAGACAATAATCTGGTAGCGGTCGCGGTGCTCAGCGGAAACCGGAATTTTGAAGGGCGAATTCATCCGCTGGTGCGCGCGAACTATCTGGCGTCGCCGCCTTTGGTGGTGGCCTATGCGCTGGCGGGACGCATGGATGTGGATCTTACCAGCGAATCCTTGGGAAACGGAAGCGATGGCCAGCCTGTATATTTGCGCGATATTTGGCCCACGCCGCAGGAAATTGAGAGCACCGTGCGCGCGTCGGTGACCAGCGAGCAATATCGCAAACAATATTCCGAAGTGTATGAAGGTGACGCGCATTGGAAGTCCATGCCCGTGCCCGAGGGCGACGTTTACCAATGGGATCCTAAATCCACGTACATCAAGATGCCGCCGTATTTTGAAAACATGCCGAAAGAACCGGCCCCTTTGGCGGATATCCATGGCGCGCGAGTGCTGGCGATTCTGGGCGACAGCGTGACCACCGACCATATTTCGCCCGCGGGATCCATCGCTGTGGATTCGCCGGCGGGAAAATATTTGATCGCCCATGGTGTGAAACCGCACGAATTTAATTCTTATGGAGCGCGCCGCGGAAATCATGAAGTAATGATGCGCGGAACTTTTGCGAATATCAGATTGCGCAATCAACTGGCGCCGGGCACGGAGGGCAGCTGGACTTTGCACTTGCCGGGTGGCGAGAAGATGTTCATTTACGATGCCTCGCTGAAATATCGCGAAGCGGGCGTGCCGTTGGTGGTGCTGGCCGGCAAGGAGTACGGCTCCGGGTCGTCGCGGGATTGGGCGGCGAAGGGTACGCGGCTGCTGGGCGTGCGGGCGGTGATCGCGGAGAGCTACGAACGCATCCATCGCAGCAATCTGGTGGGCATGGGCGTACTGCCACTGGAATTTTTGCCGGGAGAAAATCGCCAGTCGCTCGGACTGACGGGCCACGAAGTGTTTGAGGTTTCCGGCGTGGCCTCGCTGGCGCCGAAAAAGAAGGTCACTTTGAAGGCCACCGTGGCGGACGGAACGGCGAAAACGTTTTCAGCGATTGCCCGCGCCGATACGCCAGAAGAGGTTTTGTACTACAAGCACGGCGGGATTCTGCAATACGTCTTGCGGCAGATGCTGTAGTCTGCCGCGTTCATCGCCTCGAATGTCCATTGCTTCGGCTTGAAATAAGGAGTGCTTGAACACGGGCTAAATGCGGCCCTGGCGTTTTTGCGCGAGGACCAAGCCGCGCGGTGTCGGTAGCAGCAGTACCGAGAGCAGGCCTTCCTGCTCCATCTTTAGTGCGGCGGCACGGACGGTATTCATCGATGAGCTGGCGTCGTGCATGACGATGATGCCAAAGGGGTTGATTTGCGGCAGGAAGCGCCGCACTTCCTGCTCGCGAATGGATGTTTCGCTGTCGCAAAATAGAAAATCGATGCGCCCAGAGACCGTCATCTCGAGGCTCGATTCGTTGCGGGCCTCGATCCACAGCGCTAGCTCCGATGCTTGAAAGCGTTCGCGTGCCGCAGCAAACACTTTTGCGTCATATTCGCAGGTGATAATTTTTCCTACGCCATTTTCTCTCAGCCCGTCCGCGATGCGCAGCGTGCTGATACCGGAAAACGTGCCTGTTTCAACCACCAGTTCCGGCTTGAGCGTGATGACCAGCGCTTTCAAAAAATCCAGTACTTCTACTTCCGCGGTCATGGAATCGTACATGTGCCACCGTCCGGGATGCGGGCATTCGGGAGTTGCTTTGTGATATTCCGGCTGCAAAACGTCGCCGCGGGAATGGATGTGTTCTACGATGCGGTGTTCTTGCTTAAGCGCGTGGAATTGGCTTTTAAGACGCCAAAGAAGCACCGCGCCAACCAGGATGGAAAGCAGGCTAGCGGCTTGCGCGTTACTCAGTCCGAAAAAGGAACGCGGATTGATGCGTAAAAACTCAACGAAAAAGCGCGCGAGTCCGGTGAGAATCAAATAATTGCAGAAAATTTCGCCTTTGGCCTTCGGACCGCGCAAAGTCTTGCTTCCCATATGCCACAAGAATGCTGCGATGGCGATCCAGACGAAAAACTCGTAAATCGGCGTGGGATGCACGGCGCAATTTGCCGGCCAGCCCCACTGCACGCAAGTTTCCGTGGTGGGCACAACGCCATTGGGAAAACTCATCCCCCACGGCAAATTTGTGGGGCGCCCGTAGTCGCCGTCGCCCGAGAGCAAGCAGCCGATACGCCCGATTGCGTAACCGACAGCGGCAGCCGGCGCGCAGATGTCGAAAAATTCCAGGAGCGGAACCTTGTAGTAGCGCGCGAGCAACACCAGCGCCAGAAAGCCGCCGATGAAGCCGCCGAACCAGGCGAAGCCGTAGCGCGTGAGCAGCATGGGCTTGGGATCCGCGAAGAATTCGCGCGGTGTTTCGAGCACGTGGTAGAAACGCGCACCCACCAACCCCGCGATTCCCGCGATGGTGACAATCAGAAAACCTTCGTCTCGCGGCGGAGGCTCGAGTTGCGTGCTGGTTGATTTCCCCGATTTTTTCGATTTCTTTGGCGGTCGTACCGGGAAATTTCCGCGACGATTGATGTCGCTCTGCAGAATGTAGCCCGCGACCAGCACAGCCGTAGCCACCATTAATCCAAATGTGGGAATGGTCAGCGGGCCAAGATGCAGAAAGGGAATCATGAACAGGATTGAACCTAGGAAGTATACATGAAGGTTTCGTCCAACTCCGGCGCACGCGGAGCGCGGCCGGGGCGAAGCGAACGTACTAGAACCGCCCCCCCCGGATGTTAACCGAGCGCCAGCCTTCTTGTAACAAAACAGCAACAATGCACGATTAGTTTGTAACCGGTCGCGGCAGCGTCCCCGCTGCAGTTCCGACACTCTTCATTTCCAAAAGGATGGTCATGGCAATGATAAAAAAGGCCGCAGTTTTGGGTCTATTCGCGGCGGCACTGGCGCTCTCCGGCGCGGTACGCGCGCAAGAAGGCGCTGTCCCGAAAGGCGTTCCGCACCTGGACCACGTCTTCGTGATCATGATGGAGAATCACGGTTTCCATCAAATTCTTAACAATCCCGATGCACCCTTCATCAACGAATTGGCAAATTCCGCAAACCTGGCGACCAATTATTTTGCCGTAGGCCATCCGAGCTCAACCAACTACTTGGAAACGGTAGGCGGATCGAATTTCGGGGTACGTTCCGACAACTATCCGGATTGGCATGATGCGAACTGCGTACCGAATTTAATCAGTGGATTCACGACCACCGATAATCCTTCCAGTCCGCCCGTCTGCCCCATCGCCGGAAGCGGCGCGGACGCAGCCACGCCCGCGATTGATTGCACGAATGAAGTGCAGACCACGCCCCCGAACTGTTACGACGACCTCGACGGCACGCTCTCCATCGCCTCCGCGCCGAAGACCGTCGGCAAATCGATTGCCGATCAACTGGCGGAGCGCGGCCGCGGCTGGCGAAGCTATCAGGAAAGCCTGCCTCCGGGCGGCGCGGATACAGTAAACATCAGCGACGGATTCTTCACGAACAACACGGATTTTACGTCGTACCTGCCCGGTTTCGCGTCATGGAGCATTCAGAACGTCACGATTCCCGCCGTACAGAACCAAACACAGGCGCAGAACGACATCGTCTATCTGTACGCGGTGAAGCACAACCCCTTTGCCTACTTCAAGAGCGTGCAGGAAGACACCATTCCGGGCGGAGGCCTGCGCAATGTACGTGGATTTGACGGTCCAGAAGGCTTGTATGCCGAATTAGCGTCGGGCGATGTACCGGCATTTTCGTTTATCGCGCCGAATCAGTGCAACGACCAGCACGGACGCGGCAATGCGGGCCCGTTCTGCAACTTCGATGCATCCGACAACGGCACGCAATCGGGGCTTAACGGGACGGAGATCTACCGCGGAGACGTAACGGTGCAGACGATCGTGAAAGCCATCAAAAAATCCCCGGCGTGGCGCGAAGGCAACAACGCACTCGTCGTCATGTGGGACGAAAACGATTACACCGCCACGCCAAACCAGGTCATGGTGATCGTGGACAAGAACTACGGCGACAAACACGTAAAGAGCAGCACCTTCTACACGCACTTCTCGCTGCTGCGCACCATCGAAGGCGGTCTCGGATTGCCGTGCTTGAACCATGCTTGCGATGCGAGCACCAGCACCATGACGGATCTGTTCCACCGTGGCGATGGAGACGGCGACGATAAGTAAAAGTTGAAATGCCTTGCTTGAACGAAGGAGGCTCGCAGCGGTAATCACTCCAGCGAGCCTCTTTTCTCTTTGGCTTCAAATCCTCTGCTTCCCCATCCCCGCAGTTCTGAACTAAACTTTGCTTTGGATTATGAAAACCCAAAAGTACATCAAGGAAGCTGCGCGCCTGGCCTACGCTTACCGCATCACCAAAGGGAAGAAGTTTCGTTTGAAGGATTTTGACCCGGCGGACGTCGGTGACATCGAATCCAAAGACGAAGCCCACAAACTCCTGGAACACGGCACGCAACTTCTCGAGGTCTTGCAAGAAAAGTTGTGGGCCCAGCATAAATGGGCGGTGTTGATTATTTTGCAGGGCATGGACGCGGCGGGCAAAGACGGCGTTGTGGAACATGTCATGTCTGGCGTGAATCCGCAGGGCTGCGACGTGTGGTCGTTCAAGACGCCGAGCGTCGAGGAACTGAACCACGACTATCTTTGGCGCGCGCACCAACGCGTTCCGGGACGTGGACAAATTGGCATTTTCAATCGCTCTTATTACGAGGAAGTGCTGGTGGTGCGCGTGCACCCGAAATTGCTGAGCGCGGAACACGCCAAACGCGTCAACCATCTCTGGCGGCAACGCTACGAAGATATCAATGCATTTGAAACCTATTTGACGCACAACGGCGTGGTAGTGCTGAAATTTTTTCTTCACCTTTCCGAAGGCGAACAGAAAAAACGCTTTTTGGCGCGGATCGATGACCCCCACAAAAGCTGGAAATTTTCCCGGGCCGATATCAAGGAGCGCGGCTACTGGAAGGATTACCAATTGGCATACGAAGAGATGATTCAGGGGACCGCAACGAAGTGCGCGCCGTGGTACATCGCGCCCGCAGACAATAAATGGTACACCCGCGTAGTAGTGTCCGCCGCAATTGTCGACACGCTGGATAGTCTGAATCTGGAATTTCCTTCGCTCGACAAAGCCAAGAAGAAAGAGCTTGCGCAGGTGCGAAAATTACTGGTCAGCGATAAGTCGTGAAGAATGTCAAATTCGCTCTCGCAAAGCAGTCTCACGAGGGACTCGTCCGCGCTGGTTGCGAAGAGACATTTTCGAGAAATTTGTTGCCGCCGCCCTTTGCAGACATCGCGAACGCGAGAAGCAGCCTGTGGTGCGCGGCGAGTCTCGAAGCGGATAGTTCAGCGGGTTCCCCGCAATCGACCAAAGGCGTCAGCTTCTTTCGACGAGACAACCATCAGGGATGACAAAATCACAAGAAGAAGCTGTCATTTGCGGTACGACGCGAATTTTTTGTGAGGTGCCAGGCTTTGCACCATTCGCATCGATAGGCCCGAAGTTCTTTTGGCGCGCCGGTGGTGGCGATCTGGTGTGACGCGGTGGCCAACGCTCCGCCTTTGCTCGAATACTTGCGCTTGCCGCTAACCGGACATTTTTCTTGGTTCTCGAGCACGAGGCCTTACCCGTTGTTTCGAGCGGTTCACGGCTACAGCGGTTCACTTCAAGCCAGAACGATATCCGGAACTTCGCTCAGCGTCGCGATTTGCGCATCCGGCGTTTCCGGAATGCGTTCCGCAGATTGCCCAAAACGATTGCACCACAGCACGCGGAAGCCAAACGCTTTCGCCGAATATGCGTCCCAGCCATTCGAAGATAGGAAGCAGATCTGCTCGGCGCGCAAACTGAGCCGCTCGCACGCCAGCGCATAAACCCTGGGATGCGGCTTGTAGACCAGCACTTCTTCCACCGACAAAATCGCATCAAGCATTCCGGCGATGCCCGCGCCCGTTGCGGCCGCTGCGAGCATGGCGGGAGTTCCGTTGGACAAAATCGCGAGCCTCAGGCCGCCATGCTTTAGGCGCTGCAAGGCCTCCGGCACTTCCGGATAGGCCTTCAGCGCGAGATACAAATCCATGAGCCGCGCGCGCAGCACGTCATCTTCGAGCTGCAACGTTGCCATTGCAAAATCCAGCGCATCCCCAGTCACTCGCCAAAAATCTGCATGCCGACCGCCCAGGCCGCGCAGCCATGTGTATTGCAATTGCTTCGCGCGCCACAACTCCGCAAGCGGCTGCCATTTTTCTCCCAGCGCGTCCTGCGCGGAGCGCGCCGCGCTGTTCACGTCGAACAGCGTGCCGTACGCATCAAATACGCACGCCGCTATATTCCTGAGCTTTTCCGTCATCGACACCTTGTCTTCGGGGGCGGCGGCTAAACGCCGCCATACACCTGCGCCCGTCAGCGGCGATGCAGCTAAACGTAATGCGTGGATTCGCGCACCACAAGTTCAGCGGGCAGCCGCCGCCGCACCAACGTGACTTCGCGTTTTTCTTCCGCGGCGGCAATCGCTTCCATAATGATCCCGACGCTTAACGTGCCCATGGCTTCCATCGGCTGGCGGACCGTGGTGAGCGAGGGGATCGAAAGCCCGGCCTGAGCTACGTCGTCAAATCCAACCACTGAACACTCTTCGGGCACGCCGATACCTTTTTTGCGGAGTGCGCGCAGTGCGCCCAGCGCGGTCATATCGTCGTAGGCCAGCAACGCCGTAAACCGTTTCCCGTTGCGCAGAAGATCGGCCGTCAATTGGGCGCCAGCCTCGAAGCTCGAATTGGGATCGAGCGACTCCGGCAACTCCGCGATGCGTTTTGCATCAAGTTGCAGGCCAGCGCTTTGCGCGTACGCGCGAATGCCTTTCCAGCGCTGGCCGCTGCTGGCCAGCGTTTTTGGACCGCGAATGAAAGCAATTTCGCGGTGGCCCAAGCGAAAAAGGTGATCAAGCGCAGCGGCCGCCCCGGCTTCATTGTCCGCAGAAACCGTGTTGGCAGTGTCGATGTCTATTTCACGGCCGACGATCACCGTAGGCACCTGACGGCGTGTGACATCCGCAAGCAGCTTGATGTCCATCACCAGCCAGTTGGCGATCACGATGAGCGCTTCGACACGACGGTCGAGCAACATTTCCAGGTAACGCTCGAAGCGGCGCGGTTCGTTGTGTGCGTCCGCCAGCAGCGAAAGCAGATTCCCTTGATAAAGAGAATTTTCGATGCCCCGCAAGATCGGCGTGCAGAAGGGATCGGTGATGTCGAAGAGCATCACCCCAACAATGTTCGACCGGCGGCTACGCAGCGAACGCGCCAGCGGATTCGGCCGGTAGCCGAGCCGCCGCGCCGCAGTCTCAATGCGCTGCTTGGTGTCGGCGGGGATGTAACGCGAAAGCGGCGCATTGTTCAGCACGATGGAAACGGTGGACGCAGAGTAGCCGCTTTCGTGCGCGACGTCGCGGATGGTCATCACCGCGGACTTGGACATGCTCAAACCTCACTGCGGTACGGCGTAATCGTAGCGCAAAGTGGGCGGCATGCGTTCAGAACGTTGCCGCGTGTTGTAGTCCAGCTGGTAGTTCAGGTGCCCGGAATCTTCGGGATATTCCTGCCCGGGCGGATACGGATAGGAGGCCAAGGAGTGCCGCGGCAATGGTTCCACGGTGAATCCGTGCGCCGCGTAGAAGTCCAAATCTTTTTCGAAACCGTCCGCATAGAAGAAATAATCGCGCACCCAGCCCGTGGGCAACGCCGGCAATTTGCGCGGATCGAAGTCAAGTTTTACGCCTTCGCCGGAGCTGAAAATCGCGAAGCGATCGTCGGCGGCGCCAAGCAAATTGCGCACGTCGCCGTAACGCGTGTAATTTCCTGCCGCGCGCGCGTAAGGCCCGGTCATGCTGCGGCGGCGGTAAGAATAAATCGTGTCGCTCGCGGGGTGCAGCCGGGTTTCCCGGGGAAAGCCCAGGAAGGCCAATTCCGCGTTGGCTAGCGGAATCTCCATCACGCGCACATCGCGTGGCTCCGGCGTTTGGTCGATGCGCACCGCATCCCAGTAAATTTTTAGATTGTTTACGATGCGGATGCGCCGCGTGCCTGCGGGCAGTTTACCCGTCAGATCGGCAACCATCGTGCGCGCCAGTCCCGCCGGAAAACCCATGTCGTCGACGACGCGCGCCCATTGGCCTTGCGCGTCCTGCGCTTCCACATACGGCGCGATGACTTTAATCCCCGCTTGATCCGCGGCGTACATCGAGGTTGCGGTGAAATAATCGGTGTAGCCGTCGAGAAGCAGCCGTAGCGGCTTCTGCGCGTCCCATTCACCTAAATCCAGTTCCAGCCAATGGAGTTTGGCAAATCCGGCATACGGCAATTCTTCGAAGCTCGTGACGTAGCGCCGGTCATGCTTGGCGATCAGCGGCAGCACATCGTGGCCGTGCTCGTCCCAGGCGCCGATCGGCGCGCGCGAATCTTGGCTGGCGATCACGCGAAATTCCGGGAATGGCGGACTGCTCGCAAAGCGCTCGTTGGGAAAAACATCGTAGTTCGCCGGATGATCGATGGCTAACAACCGGACTTGATCGAGGTAAACGGTTTCTTCCATCGGCTCCATGAACCGGAAGCTAAGCAGGCCGTTGCGCGCTTTCACGCTGCGCGCGGAAACCTTCAGATATTCCGTAGGGTCCGGAACGTCGCGTTCCCCGGGCGCCACCCAATGGCCAACCACTCCCGGACCGATCATGTCGGCGATAAACTCGTATTCGTGGCCGTTCCAGGAAAAAAGTACCGGGCACGAACTGCCGCGGCGGTCAAGTTCGGAAATGGTTTGTGCGCGCTGCGCAACCAGATTTACTTCGTCTTGCGGAACGCCTGTGGGCCACAGCAGGCGCACGACTTCAGCATTTTTTTCTTCGCCGAGCCCCGCGAGAATGGGCGCCGCGCTTTGTCCCAAATATCCGGCAGCGCCGGCAACTTCCCATTTCTGATACAAAGCTCCGGCATACATTTCCACTTTGGTGCCGATGCCGCTCTTGTTGTCGTTCAGTGCTTTCAGGTCGATGCGCATCCAGTGGTGCCGCTCGCTGCCGTGATTGCGCAGCAGCAACGGCGCACCGCCAAGTTGCGTAACCAGTAGGTCCGCGTGCCCGGTTCCCGTCACGTCAGCGACAATCACCGCGCGCGGCTCGCGCAATTTTACTTCATCGAGTTTCAAATCTTTGCTGACGTCACTCCAGCCCTTCGCGCCCAGATTGCGCAGCATGCGCAATTCCCCGCCCTGCGCGGTTTCTCCCGCCGCCACCAGATCCAGCCAACCGTCGTTGTCGTAATCGAGCGCCGCGAGTCCCCAGCCGCGTTGCCAGCCAAAATCCGGCAGCGCCACGCGCTGCAAATACTTGCCTTCGACATTGCGCCACAAACTGATTCCCGGTGCCCCTCCGTGCGTAAACGCCAAGTCCATCCAGCCATCTTTATCAAAATCAAACGCAATCACGCCCACTGCCGGCGGCAAATTCTCCTTCTTGAAATCGATCGCGTCCAGCGCGGTAAATTTGCCTTCCCTTGGATTTAGGTAAACGTCCGCGCCCTTGGCTCCTCCAGCGACCACAAAATCCACGGCGCGGTCATTGTTAAAATCACTGGTCACCACACCGCCGCCAGTCGCCGGAATTCCCAGCGCCGTCTCCGCGGAAACGTCCGTAAACGTGCTGTTCCCATTGTTGCGCCACAAAACATTTTTGACGGACGACTGGTCGGCGTTCGCCGCCATGGTCACATACAAATCCAGATCGCCATCGTGATCGTAGTCGACGAAGGTAAGACCCACGCATCCCGGCTCGCGCCGAATTCCGACCTTGGCCGTCACATCGCTGAATTTTCCCCCGCCATCGTTGTGAAACAGCCGCACGCCGTCCGCAAAACACACCGCCAGATCCGCCTTCCCGTCATTGTCAAAATCCCCAACCGCACAACCGAGCCCGGCACCCTTGATTTCCAAGCCCGAAGTGCGCCCTGCACCCGCATCAAATCGACCGTCGCCAAGATTCCGCAGCAACCGGCTCGTTCCATGCGCCACGGCGCTCACCAGAAAAAGATCCGGCTTGCCGTCGCCATCGTAATCCAAGAAGCACGCGCCCGCGCTCGGTCCCGCGGCTAAAAGTGGCGAAGCGTTGGCCTCGCTTTTGCCCTGCGGCGGCCCCTCTAGGTACTCGCGCGTATAGCGCACCGCGATTGCCGGCGGCGCGGCCTGGCCTTCTCCGCGCGCAAACTCCGCGTAAGAAAATTTGCCTTGATCGCCGTAGCCTGCTCCAAACGGCGCGCCGAGATGTTCGCTGGTGATTTTCTGAAATTTCACGAGATGTTCTTTGGCAGCGTCCAGATTCCCTTTTCGCTGGTAAGCTCGCGCCAGTCCAAATTCCATGGAGGCGTGCAGAGGATATATCGCCAATCCTTTTTGAAACGCCGCAATCGCCTCGTCATATTTCTGCAGCTGGGTGTACAAATATCCGATGAAGTAATAAGCGTCCGCCTCATTCGGAGCGAGCTTCGCCGCGTGTTCGAAAGCCGCAATCCCTTTTTCATGCTCGCCCAAAACTTTGTACGCCAATCCCAGGTTGTACCAGGCAAATGGATCATCAGGACGCTTTTCAACTGCTTCCGCAAGCTCCGTGCGCGCCGCTTCCGCCTTCTGCTGCGCCAGCAGCGCGATCCCCAAGTTCGCTCTGGCCACCAGGAATCCCGGATCCACCTGCAACGCCTGCGCAAAAAGTTTCTCCGCGTCCGCCGTCCGCGCCTGATTCATATACGCCACACCCAAACTGTTCAGCCGCAGCGCCTGCGCTTCGTCATGCGCGGCGCCCGAGTCCTCCCCTGCCGTTTTTTGCGGCCCGCCGAGCGCGCGCAAATTTAGATCGGCGCCGCAAGCCAGCCACAAAACCGCGCACGTTGCCGACAGCAGCCCTGCGCGAAACCTAAGTGTCCTCATAATTGACAAAATTCTCCCGCGCCAAAAAATCCCAGCTCCCGCACGATTCGAACTTGTCATCAGTGTGTTAGCTGGCACTCCTCACCGTCAATCCTTTTATCCGACCCGTCGTTCCCTCTTCAACTGCCGCATGGTCCAATGTTTTGGAAACCCGCGTCCACGCCTTGACCTGCACAAACGCCGCCCATACTCTCCCACAGTCATGAAATTCAGTACTTTCTCAACGATCGCGGAGATCACGAGCGGCCTGCGCACTAAAGAATTCTCCGCCGGCGAACTCCTCTCTGCGCACTTCGAACAGATCCGCCGCCTCCAACCAAAACTAAACGCCTTCACGCACCTCGATGAATCGCCCGCCATCGCACAAGCCAGCGCAGCGGACAAAAAAGCGAACGCTGCGGCGCACGACTTCGCAACGCTCGGCTCTCTGCACGGCGTACCGCTCACCATCAAAAGCTGCATCGACGTCGCGCAATGGCCCTGCCCCGCAGGTTCGCGCTTGCGAAGAAATTATCGTCCCGCCTCCGACGCTCCCATTGTGCACCGCCTAAAATCCGCCGGCGCCATTCTCCTCGGCAACACCAACACGCCAGAAAATTTAATGTCCTACGAAACTGACAACGCGCTGCAAGGAAAAACCAGCAACCCATGGAACCTCGCAAAATCCGCCGGCGGCTCGAGCGGCGGCGAAGCCGCAGCCATCGCGGCGGGCTGTTCCGCGGGCGGCATCGGCAGCGACGGCGGCGGCTCCATCCGCGTCCCCGCGCATTTCTGCGGCGTCTGTGGCCTCAAGCCGACCCCCGGCGCCATTCCCGCTACCGGCCATTTTCCTTCGGGCGACGGCGCCTTCCCTTGGCTCGGTTCCGTAGGTCCCATGGCGCGCACCGTAGCCGACGTGCGCACCCTCTTTGAAATCTTACGCGGCCCCGATCCCGGCGACGCTCTCTCCGCCCCGCTCGCCGCGCACTCGCTTAACAAAATAAATCCGCGCTCCCTTCGCATCGGCGTCCTCGAAAGCGACGCGCTAGGTCCATGCACCTCGGAAACCTCAGCCGCCATCCGTAAAGCCGCCGATCATCTGGAATCGCGAGGCTTTCGCGTGGAAAAATTTCACCTACCCGAATTAACTCGCGCGCTCGAACTCTGGTGGTTTTTCTTTGGCACCGCCATAGCCCATCTCTTCCGCAAAAGTCTCACCGCCCGCGATGAACTGCTGCTCAGTTCGCAATTCCGCGAATATCTTTCCGCTACGACCAGCCCGCACCCACCCACTCTCGACGAATTCCTCGCCGCCGGCGCCGAACGCGACCGCCTCCGCGCAAAAATCCTGCATCGCATGGCCGATATCCCCCTCCTTCTGTCTCACGTCTCCGCGGCTCCGGCCTTCGCTCACGGCGAAGGCACCTGGTTCGGCCCCGCCGGCTATCGCGAAATCATGCGCGCATCGCAATGGCTCAACCTCACCGGCTTCCCGGCAATCTCCGTCCCCGCAACATTTTCATCAGATGGCTTGCCCATCGGCGTCCAGCTCATCGCCCGTCCGCACGAAGAATTTCTCCTGCTCGACGTCGCCGCCGCATTCGAACAAGCCCGCGGCCCGTGGCCAGAACCCTCTCACTCGGACGAACGACCGCCTTCCCGCCCGCAATCCCTCACGGAAAAATTCACTTCGGCTCGCGCGTCAATTCAGGATTAGGGATCGCCCCATCCCGCAAATTCACGCGCGCTTTTCCCAAACTCTGATTCATCAATTTCTGCGCCGCCGCCAACTCCGTCCGCGCTTCCGTCTGCCGCCCGAGCCGCGCCAAAATCCTTCCGCGCAAATAGTGCACGTTCTGGTTATCCGGCGCGAACCTCACCGCCGCGTCCGCCTCTCTGAGCGCCATCGTAAATTTCTCTTCACCAAGATAAAGCTGTGCCAATCCCAAACTCGCGGTCGCCATCCGCGGCTCCCGCCGTAGCGCCTCCTGAAACGCCCGCTCCGCCTCCTCTTTTTTCTGCTCGCGCGCATAAAGCAAACCGAGTTGCGCGTAATCATCCGCGACATCCGGCTCTATCGCGATATCTTTGCGAAACTCCGCCTCCGCCAATCCATCATCATCGCCCAGCCGCGCATGCGCCATGCCCAGATTAAAATGCACAAACGGCAAGCTCGCGTCTCGCGCCGCCGCGAGGTCCAACTCTTTGATCGCCGCATCATTCTCCTGCCGGTTCAAATACGCCTTGCCCAAAATCAAATGCAGCTCTGGCGTATCTCCGCCCACGGCAATCATCCGCGCCAGCGCCTTCTCATCCAGCGAATTCTGTCCCGAATTGTGCGCGGCAATCCCCACCACGTACAAATACATCACGTCGTTTGACCGTTCCGGCCACAGTGGTTCCAGCTCCGTCACCGCCTCCCCGTACTGTTCCGTGAGCACTTCACACAGCCCCAGCAAATATCGCGCCTGCGCAGAGTCCGGCTGCTCCCGTACCACCGATCGCAGCGGCGCAATCGCTCCACCATAATTTGCCCGTCGAAATTCCACTATCCCCACATTTAAACGCACGCCGCTCATCTTAGGGTCGAGCTGCTCCGCCTTTTTCAAAAGCGTCAGTGCATGCTCCCAATCTTTGCGGCGCATGGCGATCACTCCTAGATTTGCGTACGCCGCCGCCGACCGCGGATCCACCGAAAGCACTTGGCGAAATGATTTCTCCGCCGCATCCAACTCGCCGGCGCTCAGCGCCGCCTGGCCCTTCGCAAAGGCCATCCGCGGATCAACCCGCGCTGACGGCTGGTCAGACCGCGCGGGAATTCTAGCCACGAGTACTGCTACGCAAATCGCTCCGACGATTAGACTTTTCCGCATTTGTAGTGGCCGGTCTTCCGATCGGCATTCTTCCCGTTCGTCCGCAAATCCCAATCTTCGATTGCAGGCAAGTTTCCAGCACTAGCGGCTCGTTTACAAGCTGGCCATGCCATCCAAACCATCCATCCATTCACGCTAAAATTCGCTCTTGACACCATAGCGTAAATGCAGTATTAACTCGTTTTAATAGCGCGATTCGCCAAAGCGGTTGCGCACCCGTCGAGGGGTTCTTTAAGGGGTTGGTTTCGAGTGGAAGGCTGACCAGCGCTCCGACCGTCGAGGGCGTCGCTGCCGCCTCGGTTTGGTCCTTCCCTTCGTTCGTCTGCTCCGTTTCAAAATTTTCGGAGGTTTCATCGTGAAGGCTAACAATATTTCCACCTCTCGCGGAACACGCATGGCCACACCCACGCTGTTGCGCATCTGCGCGTTGCTGCTCGTTATGGGCATTCCGCTGGCCGTTCGTGCGCAAGATACTGGATACATCGCCGGAACTGTCAGCGATAAATCCGGAGCCGCCGTCGCCGGCGCCAAGGTGGTCATCACCTCCAGTAACCTCTCCCGCGAGACGGAGACCAACGCTGACGGCGCTTACACCATCGCCGGCCTCCCGGGCGCCACCTACGACCTCACCGTCACCGCCACCGGCTTCCAAAAGTACATCGCTAAACACGTAGTTCTCGATGTCGCCGAAAAATCCCGGATTGACGTCCAACTGGAGGTCGGCGTCGTTACGCAAGAAATCATCGTCAACGGCGAAGACGTCGCCCAAGTCGACACCCAGTCCGCCGAACTCGGCACCACCATCACTGGCAAACAGGTCGACAAGCTGGAACTCAACGGCCGCAATTTCACCCAGCTCGTCACCTTGGCTCCTGGTGTAGTCAGTCAGACCGGCCAGGATGAAGGTACTGTCGGCGTCAACGGCAACGTCGCCTACAGCATCAATGGCGGCCGCACCGAATACAACAACTGGGAAATCGACGGCGGCGACAACATGGACAATGGCAGCAATACCACCCTCAACGTCTATCCCAACCTCGAAGCCATCGCGGAATTCAAAGTCCTTACCTCCAACTACGGCGCCCAATACGGCCGCAACGGCTCCGGCACTGTCGAAGTCGAAACCAAATCTGGCACTCATGACTTCCATGGCAGCGCCTTTGAATATCTCCGCAACGATTTTTTTAACGCCAATTCCTGGCAGGATAACGGCACCGGTCTCGCTCGCCCGGAATACAAAAAGCATGACTTCGGGTACACCATCGGCGGTCCGCTCTATATTCCTCATCTCTACAACAACGACAAAAAGAAGACGTTTTTCTTCTGGTCTCAGGAGTGGCGCAAAGAAAAGGTCCCAGGCGCCCCCATCAACCAAAACGTTCCCTCCGACGCCGAGCGTGGCGGTAACTTCAATGACGTTTGCCCGGTATACACCGGAGCGGCTTTCTCAGGCGGTCCAAATGGCGCATTCCCCGATTGCCCATACGTCGCGCTTTCGGGAACTTCCGCCACACCCTTCACAAACAATACCGTAGCCCTCGATTCCACCGCACAGGCCTTAGTCACGCTTCTCCCCAAGGCCAATAATCTAACCGGAATTAATGGCAACTACGCAACCGGTCAGGCTGCGGGAAGCCCCATTCCCGCTTACGTCAGCAATCCGGCGCTGCCCACTACTTGGCGAGAAGAACTTATTCGCGTGGATCATAATCTCACGGACACCGAACGCCTCACTTTCCGCTACATTCACGACTCGTGGAGCACAGTGGTCGAAAATCCTCTTTGGGGAAATGGCAGCAGCTTTAACAACATCGGCACCAACTTCGTTGGCCCCGGCACGAGTTTTGTCGCCCGCCTAACTTCTAATTTTAGTCCCACACTCTTGAACGAATTTGTTGCCAGCTATACCGCGGATCACATCAACCTTTCCACCACCGGCACCAGTGTTGCTCTCCCTTCCGGCGGCATCAGTCTCGTGCCCCTCTTCAACAACGGATTGGAAGGCAAACTGCCAGCTTATGGCGTTTCCGCAAGCAACGACGGCGCGATTTATGGAGGCGGAGGATTCACGGTAGACACCGGCTACTTCCCTTGGAAGAACGCCAACCCGACGTACACCTACCGGGATAACTTGACGAAAACTCTCGGCAAACAAACCATGATCATCGGGGCGTATTTTGTTGCCGCCCAAAAAAACCAGGACTCCTCGACCTACCAGCAAGGTATTCTCAACTTCGGTCTGTCGAATCCTAATACCACAGGCAATCCCTTTGCCGATCTTTTGACTGGCCAGGTCGGCAGCTACAGCCAGACCAGCGCACAACCCTATTTTTACGACCGTTACAAAATCTTCGAACCTTATTTCGAAGACGACTGGCGCGTGACTCCAAGGCTGACGCTAAATCTCGGGTTGCGTTGGAGCTTCTTCGGACGCTATCAGGAGAAGCTCGACCAGGAATTCAACTTCTCGCCTGCAGCCTTCGTCGCCGCCAATGCTCCACAGCTTTATCCGTATAACGACCCCAACCAAGCGCTTTTGGTGGCGGGCTCCGGCAACTTTCTTAACGGTATCGTTGACTGCGGGGCCAAAGGCGTTCCGACTGGCTGCCTAACAAACAAGTGGATTAATCCGGCGCCACGCTTTGGCTTCGCCTGGGATCCCAGAGGCGACGGCAAGACGGCCATTCGCGGCGGTTACGGCATCTTTTTTGAGCACATGAATGGCAATGAAGCCAATGCAGAAGCACTTCAGGCTGGAACTTCGCCTACGGTTCTCAGCGGGTCGGTCAGCAACATCCCGGGCTACGCCAATGTTGGCGCGGGCGCGCAGGGTGCCCCCGCACCTAGCAACACCGTTTCCATTCCTGATCACTCGAGATGGCCGTACGTTCAACAATGGAATCTCGGCGTTCAACACGAACTTCCCAGCCACCTGCTCTTCTCCGTGGCATATGTCGGCAGCAAGGGCACGCAGCTCAGTTTCCGCCGTGATCTAAATCAATTACTTCCGGTCTCGGCGGCCAACAATCCGTATCCCGCGGGTGTTCCAATTACGGCAAACGATTGCAACAGCATCGTTTTCGACCAGAGCGTAGGTTCACCGACGTCTGGATTGCCAGTCTCCGCGACCATCAGCACGGGCGCCGTCGTCACTGGCCAGCCACTGGTGAATCTCGCCGTAGCTTGCGGCCTCAACGTTGCCCCCTACTATCGGCCCTTTCCAGGCTATGGCAGCATCACCAGAATCGAGAATGGCGCCAACTCCATTTACCATGCTCTGCAAGTCGGGCTGCAGCGCACTGTCGGCGACCTTACCGTGAGCTTCTCTTACACGTATTCGCACTCTATCGACGAGGCATCTGACTCCGGCGAAACTCTGGCGGTCAACGGCTATGATCTCGCTGGGAATCGCGCCAGTTCCAACTTCGACCTGCGCCACAGTGCCACCATCAGCTATGTTTACAACCTCCCGTTCTTTCGAAACTCCCAGGGATTCACACGGACAATGCTCGGGGGATGGCAAGTATCCGGCATCACCATCGCCCAGTCTGGTCTGCCCTTTAACGTGGTAAACGGTTCCATATACAGCGACAACGCCGGCGTGGCCAAAGCAGGCCCCTTCACTGCCTCTCGGCTCGATCTCGTCAGTAATCCCTACATTATCCCGGCTTCCCAACAAGCTCAGGCTGGCTTCGGGGTGCTCGCCCTTAACCCGGCGTCCTTCGAATTGCCCACCGGCCTAACCTTCGGCAATGTGCAGCGCAACGAGTTCCGGCTGCCCGGCCGCCTGAATTTCGACTTCGGCCTCTTCAAACGCTTCGCCTTCAAAGAACGCTACGCGTTTGAATTCCGGTGGGAGAATTTCAACGTGTTCAACCACACCCAGCTCGATGCCCTGGGCGGCAGCGTCAGCTCCGGGGGCACCGGTCTTACCACCACCAGCGGTTGCAGCGCTTTCAACGCTGGCGATCCAAGTTGCGCCGGAGGCGGCTTCCTCGTCCTCAACGGCGCTCACAACCCCCGCATCATGCAGTTCGGTCTACGCTTCCAGTTCTAGCGCGCTCCGGCAGCCGTAGTCATTTGCCCTACCCGAAAGGCGGCGCGCCACTGGCGCCGCCTTTCTTTTGCCGCAACCCTTGGCACCGTAGCCGATTGCAATCGCCTGCTGCAGCGCGGGGGTCTGATGTTCAGCTTGGTCTTTTCCTCACGGCCTTTTCGCCAACGGGTGACCATCGGCCCGGTGATTCACGGTCGCACGTCCAGGAACCGCCCGGCTTCGAATCACCTAACCAGTAGCGCGTTATTTCAAAACTAACTCAACCGTGATTCTTTGCGAAAAACATCCGGGCGTGGGGGTGTCTCCCTTCTCAAAAAAATCGCTCCGCACTCCCGTAGAATCTGCGTTGCCTTCCTCCCCGGCCAAGGTAAAATGCGCATTATGAACAGACGAACATTTATTGGCTCCGGCATCGCTGCTTCCACGGTATTGGCGTCCGCCAAATCTTGGGCGAACCTCGCCCCTCCGTCCGCCGCGGACGGGGATCGCCGCGTCTCTCCCATCGGCCTGCAGCTCTACACCGTGCGCAACATGATGAAAACTGACTTCGCCGACACCCTCGCCAAGGTTGCCGCCGTGGGCTACAAAGAAGTTGAAATGGCCGGCTATTTTGCGCACCCCGCCAAAGAAGTCCGCGCCATGCTCGACCAAAATGGACTCACCTCCCCTTCCTCGCACGTCGACTACAAAATTATCGAGGAATTTCTCCCCGCCGCGATCGAACGCGCTCACATCATGGGACAAACTTTTCTGATTTGCCCCTCCATCGACGACGCGCAGCGCAAAGAACCCGATGGCTATAAACGCGCCGCCGAACTTTTCAATCACGCTGGCGGCGAATGCCAGAAGGCCGGCATCCAATTCGGCTATCACAATCACACCGCGGAGTTCACTCCGTCGGAAGCGTTGGGCGCCACGCTTCCCTACGATTATTTACTTCAGAATACGGACCCCAAACTCGTGTGCATGGAAATGGATCTTTGCTGGATCACCGTGGCCGGCCAGGATCCCGTGAACTATTTTGCGAAGTATCCCGCCCGCTTTCCCCTGGTGCACGTAAAAGATTGGCAAGGCCAGGGCGGCACCACCACGGACGAAGCCCAGCGCATGCGCAACGTCGGGCAGGGCTCCATCGACTTCAAACGCATCTTCGCGCATTCGCCGCAAGCCGGCATCAAACACTACATCGTCGAAAACGACGCCGCAAAAACCATCGAGGACATCCAGGTCAGTTACAAATATTTGAACGATCTGCGTTTTTAGTTTCGCGGGGCGGGGCGAATTTCGTAGCAGAGGACGAACTAGGTTTCCGACGGCAGCGGCGGGCAACCGGGAAACTCGCGCAGCGCAGTATTCCCGATGTACTGCAAATCGGCGATGCCGATTTTGCTGGTGTAAAACGCGTCGCACGTCATGTTGCGCAGCAATCCAAAAAACGCCACGCCCTGGCTGAGTGCATGATCTTTGTGGGCGTTTTCCCGGTACGCGATCAGGTCCATGGTTTCCGTTTTTTGCTGCGGCGTACAATCCAGAAACGTGCTGCCGTAACGGTCGCGGGTAAATCCATCCAGCCAGAACAAACCGCCGCCCAGCCGCAGCTGAAACTTTTCATTTTCGCTGGTGAGCAAATCGACAAATTCCGGCGCTCCCGCTTCCACCGCTCCGCCGGAATGCTCGTCTTTCGGGATGATCGCGTCGCACAGAAAAATCAGCGTGGCGTACTGGTGAGCCGAAAAATATTTCGGCGTATATTTTGCGGCAGGCGCAATGCCCTTCTCCTCGCGCACCAGTTCATGTACGTACTCGGCGGCTTCCGCCGGAATCACCTGCAGCACGGAACCTGCCGCGGCGCCCATCGCCAAGGTCTTCAATATATCCCGCCGCGATATTCCGGTGTTCGCGGATTTTTCGTTCGACGAATGGTTGCTCGACGAATCGGAGTTCATCAGAGATTTCCTTTCTTGGCTTCCTCGAGCAAATATTCGGACGCGCGCCAGGAAAGCGCCATGATCGTCAGCGTAGGATTTTTGTCGGGATTGGTGACCAGCGGCGCGCCATCCGTGACGAAAACATTCTTTACATCGTGCGCCTGGCAGTAGGAATTCAGCACAGAAGTTTTGGGATCGGCGCCCATGCGCGCGGTGCCCACTTCGTGAATGATTTTCCCGCCTTCGAGAATGCCGAAGGGGTACTGGCCGTCGATGCGCGTCTTCGACTGGTAGGTGCCGCCCATGGTTTCGATAATCGCGCGAAACGTTTCTTGCATGTCGCGCGCCTGGCGCAGTTCGTATTCAGACCAGCGGAAATGAAAACGCAGCACGGGAATCCCGAATTGATCGACGACCTCGGGGTCGATTTCGCAATAGGTGTCGGGATTCGGAAGCATTTCGCCGCGCCCGGCAAAACCGACGGAGATGCCGTAATTTTCACGAGCTTTTTGTTTCAACGCGGCTCCGTAGCCTTGTTCGCGGTGGCACAGCGTATCAAACATTCCGACAGCAGGCATTTCACGGCCGCCGCCCATTTCGATGTGGTAGCCGCGCGGAAAATCATTTTGGCGGTCGAACTTCCACCACGGGATGTACATGTGCATTCCGCCGACGCCGTCGTGATTGTGCGGAGGCATTTTTTCGAGAGCGGGAACGGTGCCCCAGCCGTCGCTGCCCACGGAATCTGTCAAATATTTTCCGACGGTGCCGGAAGAATTCGCAAGGCCATCGGGAAATTGCGGCGACTTGGAATTGAGCAGCAGTCGCGCGGATTCGCAGGCGCTAGCGGCAACGACGATAGCGCGGGCGCTGACGCGCTGCTCGGTGCGCGTGGCTTTATCGATGTAGGAAACGCCGGTGGCTTTTCCGTCCGAGCCCACGATAATTTCGCGGGCCATCGCTCCGGTAACGAGAGCGAGGCGTCCAGTCGCCAGCGCCGGCGGCAGCAGCACCTGGCTGGAACTGAAATTGGAGCCGGTCACGCAGCCGCGGCCGCACTGCCCGCAGTAGTGGCATTGCTGGCGGCCGTTGATGGAGCGCGTGAGGACGGCAAGTCGCGATGGAATACAGATAATGTTGAGTTTGTCGCAAGCTTTTTTGACCAATAGTTCGGTGCAACGCGGTTTCGGAGGAGGAAGGAAGACGCCGTCCGGCGCGCTCGAAACATTTTCTTTGGTGCCAAAAACACCGATGTAGCTTTCCACCTTGTCGTAATAAGGAGAAAGATCTTCGTAGGTGATGGGCCAATCATCGCCGAGACCATCGCGGGAACCGGATTTAAAATCAATGGGAGAAAAACGCAACGCGATACGGCCCCAATGATTGGTGCGGCCCCCAACGATGCGCGAGCGAAACCATTGAAAATTTGCGCCGGGAGCTGACGTGTAAGGTTCGCCTTCGATACTCCAGGCGCCGTTGGGCGCAAGAAATTCGGTAAAATTCTCACGCGCGTGCCCGCCTACGCCCGCGCCGCGATGCGCGAGCTCGTACGGCCAGGTGAGCATCTTGAAGTCTTTTTCCGGATGCACTTGCGGGCCGGCTTCGAGCAGAACGACGTTGAGGCCGCCCTCGGTAAGAATTTTAGCGGCCATGCCGCCGCCCGCGCCGGAACCGATAATACAGACGTCGTAGCTTTTCTGAGTACGCATGACTTGAGGCATGGGGGATGTGGCTCCTAGAGTTCGCCCTTTTTCATTTGCGAGACGGCATAGTCGCACGCGCGCGCAGTCAAAGCCATGTAGGTGAGCGAAGGATTCACGCAGGAAGAAGAAGTCATGCAGGCGCCGTCGGTCATAAAAAGATTTTTGACGTCGTGGGCCTGGTTATGGGCGTTGAGCACGGACGTCTTCGGATCGCGGCCCATGCGCGCCGTGCCCATTTCGTGAATGGTGAGGCCCGGCGGATTGTCTTCGACATAGGGACGAATTTCGCGTGCGCCACCGGCCGCGAGCATTTCGGCGGCTTGAATGGACATGTCGCGGAGCAGCGCTTTCTCGTTGTCGCCGAAGGCACAATGGATTTTGATGGTGGGGACGCCCCAGGCGTCTTTGAGGTCCGGATTAATTTCGAGATAGTTTTCGGGATTGGGGAGGCACTCGCCGAAACCATAAAAGCCCATATGCCAGGGGCCCGGAACGCGCAGCTCGTTCTTGAAATCGGCTCCGATTCCGGGCCGTCCGATGCCACGCGCCCAGCTTTCGCGTGAACCGCCGCCCTGGAAACCGTAGCCGCGAATAAACCCGGTCTGTTTTGTTTTCAAGTTGCGGAAGCGCGGAACGTAAATGCCGTTCGGGCGATAGCCGAAATCTTCCTGGTCTTCGAAGCCGGGGATCAGGCCTTCCGCGCCGCCACCCATGCAGTGGTCCATGATGTTGCGGCCAACCTGACCGCTGGAGTTGGCGAGCCCGTTGGGAAATTCGCGCGATGTGGAGTTGAGCAAGATGCGCGAAGACTCCAACGCGGACGCGCAGACGAAAACAATTTTTCCGCGGAACTCGAGGGCCTGTCGCGATTGGCCGTCAATGACGCGTGCGCCGCTGACGCGACGCGTTTGCGGGTCAAAAATCAGGCTGTGCACCACGCTGTAGGGGCGAAGGGTGAGGCGGCCGGTTTTTTCCGCGGCGGGCAGCGTGGAATTCAGGCTGCTGAAATAAGAACGCGTGATGCAGCCGCGATGGCAAACACCGCAGTAGTGGCAGGCCGCGCGACCTTTGTGGACTTGCGTGAGGATGGCGGTGCGTCCGATGGTCATCATGCGCCCGTCGTCAAAATGTTTTGGAATGGCGTCGCGGAAAACTTTTTCCGCGCAGTTCATCTCCATGGGCGGCAGGAATTTCGAGTCCGGCAGGTGCGCGAGCCCCTCGGCTTGGCCGCTGATGCCGGCAAATTCTTCGACGTAGTCGTACCAGGGTTCAATGTCTTTGTAGCGGATGGGCCAATCGACAGCGATACCGTCGCGATCATTGGCCTCGAAATCCAAATCGCTCCAACGATAACTTTGTCGGCCCCAAATGATGGATTTTCCACCGACCTGGCGGCCGCGAATCCAAGCAAAGGGTTTGCCGGGATCCGTGGTGAAGGGATTTTCAAGATCATTGACGAAGAATTTGCTGGAGTATTCGTCGCAGGCGTAATAGCACTCACGCTGGATGGGCTGCGTGCGTTCGCGTTCGGCGCGAGAGTCCCAGCCGCGAAATTTGAGTTCCCAAGCGGGGACGTGCTCGACGTAATCGCGCTCTGGAACGATGGGACGGCCGGCTTCGAGAACCAAGACTTTTAGACCTTTTTCGGTCAGTTCCTTAGCGGCCCATCCTCCGGTGATGCCGGAGCCGACGACGATGGCGTCATATTCTGTGGTGGGCATTTTGCGTCTTTTTTCTCCGTGTGCCGATTCCCTTTTAAGATCACCATTCTTTTCGCTAGCAGTCTTACCTGACGAAAAGCGCGCAGCATGCTGCGCCACTACAAAGGAAAGAACCAATGGCGTTTAGGTCTTGATGGAGCCGACCGGGACGCAGCCGTGATAGGAACCGGGGATGATGACTTTTTTGAGTTCCTGGGTAAAACCGATTTCTGAAGTGTAGTAGCCATAGAGCGTGAGGCGTTTGAAGGTCCCGAAAAAATTTCCCTGAAGTTGTTGGTCGCGCTTTTCGTAACCGGTAAGGTGCGGTTTGGGGATGAGTTCTTCGGCGACCCATTGCTCGTCGAGAGCGCGAAGCAGGGATTCTTGTTGAGGCGCGGCGCAGTCTACGAAGTTTTTTCCGTAGAGCTTGTTCGACTGGTCGTCAACGCCGGCCACACCATCGAGGAATTGTTTGCGCTCTTCCGGAGTTGCCCAATCGGTGAGAATCACGTCGATGAATTCGTTTACTTTGGCGCCCTTTGCGCCGGGGGTGGTGGTTTCCGGAATAATGCGCTCGGCCATGATGGATACGGTAGCGTCCTGGTGAGGATTTAGAGTTTTAAGATCGCGAGCAGGAGCGGATTGCACTTCGCGAAGCATGGCGAGGGCGTTGGGGGTGAGCGCGGGCAGGGCGGCGCCAGCGGCCAGGATACGGAAAAGGTCTCGACGATGCATTATTTGTGGCCTCCTCGGTGCGTCGGGCCGCCTTTTTGTTCCGGGGGTCCGATGATGCAAAAACAAGGACCAAAGCACGGGTCTAAAGACCCGCCACTACGACAGCGTCAGTTCACGAGCGGCAGCCAGCGACAGCGCGGTGTCGCGCGTGGAGATAAATTCCATGGCGATGTTGCCGCGATAATTCAAGTCGCGGAGTTTGCGGAAAATATTGGGGTAGTTGATTTCGCCGGTGCCGGGCTCATGGCGGCCGGGAACGTCGGCGACATGGACGAGACCGACTAGCTCGATATTTTTTTCGAGCTTTTCAATGAGATTGCCTTCGGCGATCTGTTCATGGAAGAAATCATAGAGAAATTTCACGTTGGGGCGGTTGACCTCCCGGACGACTTCAAAGCCTTCGGCTACCGAGGTGAGAAAGTATTTGGGATTTTCTTCCGGGTCGATGTTCTCGATGAGCAGGTCGATCTTTTTTTCGGCGGCGAGATCGGCAGCTGCTTTGACGGTTTCGACGCAGGCGTCGTGCAGCTGCCGATGGCTCATGCCTTCGACACGGTCGCCGGAAAGCAGAATTAATCTGGTGGATTGTAATTCCTCGAGGATGGGCAGGTGCGCCTGAATCTCACGGAGGGTGGATTTGCGCTCCGCAGGATCGCAGAGACTGCCGGTGATGCCGCTGGTGGCGTCAAAGGTGATGCCAAGAGAATCCTTCTTGCGGCGGACGCGGGCGAAATCTTCTCTGGACCAATCTTTATACTCGTTGACCAGTTGCGTGGCGTGATAGCCGGCTTGCGCAACGATTTCGAGGCGCTGCTCGAAGGGAAGTTCGTGGTGCACGGTCCAGAGCATTACCGAGAGCGGAAAAGCAGGCGCGCTTACCGGCGTGGCCGCGCGGGTTTCCAGAGGAATCCCGGAGCCTCTCGTCACGGGCGCGAGAGTCGAAGCGGTCAGCGTCGAAGCCGCGCAAGCAGCTAGAAATTGCCGCCGGCGCATGTCAGGTGCCCAGCAATTCGTTGCGAACATTTTTGAGGACGTAAGCGGCGCGTTCGACGCCGACGGGACCGCTGAGAATGGGATCCTCATTCTCGATGCTGAGGATGCCTTCGTAGCCGACGTCCATATAGGCCTTGATGATGGACTTCCAGAGGCTGGCGCTATGGCCATAGCCGACAGCTCTAAAAGTTTCGGAAGCCAAGTCCAGATCGTTTTTTTCGAAGGAAAAATTGAGGACGCCGTATCTGTTGACGTTTTCCGGAAAGAAGACGGTGTCTTTCATGTGGGCGTGAAAAATGGCGTTCTGTTTTCCGAGGAAATGGATGACTTCGACGGGATCACAACCTTGCCAGAAAAGATGGCTGAGATCATTGTTCGCGCCAATTTCTTCGCCAACGGCTTCGCGAAGACGCATCAGAGTGCGTGGATTGTAGACCACAAAATTAGGATGCATTTCAAAGGCCAGGCGATGGATGCCGTGTTCGCGGGCAAATTTGGCGGCTTCTTTCCAGTAAGGGACGACTTTTTCCTTCCACTGCCAATCGAGGGCGGTGGCGTATTCGGGCGGCCAACGATAGGTGATCCAGTTGGGTTGGGTGTCCGTCGGAGAGCCGCCGGGACAGCCGGAAAAGCCGACGACGACTTTTACATCGAGCATTTCCGCCAAGCGAACCGTTTTACGAAACGTGTCGGCATCCTTCGCGGCGTGTTTGGGGTCGGGATGAATGGGATTGCCATGGCAACTGAGGGTGGCGACACGAATATTGCGATCCGTGAATTTTTTCTGCCAGGCTTTGGCTTTGGCGGGATCCTCAACGAGTTCATCGAGCGGGCAGTGTTTGTTATCCGGATAGCCGCCTGTGCCGATTTCCATCACTTCGAGCCCCAGAGCGCTGACGCGATCGAGCATGGCGTCCATGGACAGATCGGCGTAGACGGGATCGAAAACGCCGATGGGGATTTTGCGCAACTTGCCGGCGGTGGGACCGCCGGAATTCTGTTCGGCCGGCGCGCTCGGGGTGACGGGCCACCCCGGCGTGGCGCTATCGCGCGTCGAAGCTTCCACGACGCTAGGCAAAGCCGCGGCGAGCAGACCACCGCCACCAGCGGCCAGGAATTTTCTACGATTGAATGATAGGAGAGAGTCGTCCATCGACACGCTGGTCACCTCGACAAGAAGCCGTAAGCGGCAAAGAAAGCAACGGGCGAAATTATACGCCCAGGCGAAGAAGAATGAACCCGGTAAATCTTTTTTTGTGCACGCTTGCCGCTCTCGTGAGCATTTCGCACTGGCCGGATAGCCGGACGGTTAGCACACGCCCTTCATCGTTTTGTTAATTTTCCAAGAGCGGGGATGGATGCTGGGACGGTGAGCGCGGTTTCCGGCAGTGTTTTTTTCTTTTGAATGGCGTCGACGAGCATTTCTATGGCTTGGCCGGCATTCGGAGGAACAAACACGGTGGCGGTTAGCAGGCCGTTGCGGACCCAGGCCTGGCCGGTGCTCGGGAGACCGTCGCAGCCGAGATAAGGAAGCTTCAACCAGTGTTCGCGATCGGATTCCGAAGGTAGCTCTTGAAAGGCTTTGCGCGCGCCAATAGCCATGGAGTCATCCTGCGCAGCGATTAGATCCACGGTGGCGCGCTGTGAAGTACTCAATTTGAGCCAGGAGCGAACGGTTTTCTGCGCGCTTTCTTCGGTCCACTGGCCTTTCAACACGATCACCTGAATATTCGCAGGTTTGACGTCGTACATGCCGACAGTGCGCTCCTTGGCCGCAGAGTTTTCCGTGGGGCCCTGAATGTAGAGCACCGTGCCGCCCTGCGGTAGAAGTTCGGCGATTTGCCGGCCTTGAATGCGGCCAATTTCCGAATGGTCGGAGCTGAGAGAGAAAATCGGGGCGGTGGAAGTCTTACGCAAATCCGCAACGTAGCTGGCTTCGCGATTGAGAATAGCCCATCCAATGCCAGCGCTGGCCGCGGCTCTGGCCACTTGCGGAAGCGCAGTACCGCCGACCGGTTCGAAGACCACGGCGTGCGGGCGAAGGGGGTCAGGAGACTGCACGGCTTTGAGAATTTGGGTGCTTTGATTGATGGCGTCGTTGTCGGCGTAGTCGAGCTGCAGTTCGATGTTCAACTTGCGCGCCGCCTGTTCGGCAGAGATCGCCTGCTCAATCTGGTAGTCGTTGTCTTTGGTGGTTAGCGAAACAAAAACCCGGAGCTTGGTCATGTGGGAGTCAGATGGTGTGCGGGCGCGCGGGGCAGCGCGCCGGCCTGCAAAGATTCTATAGCAATGTGCGGGTGTGGCGGCAAGAGAATGATGTTGAGGACGTGTTTTCTACCAAACGAATTGCGTCAATGACTCGTCCCTCAATGATGAAGCGGGTGCACAGCCGGCGATATCCGTGTGGAAGCGTCGTTAGCTTCGGCGCGAGAGTCCGCGATACGGACGTGGAGAGGTTCAATGGGTCAAGCTTCGTGGTAATCGAGCAGGACGCATCCGATCAAAATAAAACAGACGGGCCAGATCCAGGAGAGGATGCGGCGCGTGCGGTCTTCCGGCGGCAGGCGAAGTTCGAGCCAACGGGACCAGCCGGCGACGATGCCGAGGGTGGCGAGGGGAATATGACTGAGTTCGATCAAAAGTTCGTCTTTGATGTTTCCGAGGGCGTGAGAATGCGTGAGCAGAATGGCGCCACCGAGGGCGCAAACGGCCGGAAAAACGAGGCCGGCGGCTTGCGAGCGGATGCGGTGCGTTACCACCGACCATTCAAAAATGGCGAAGGCGGAAATAAGCACCACGATGAGGCGATGCTGAAGGACGTCTGGAGACGAGAAACTTTCCCAAAAGCCGTTGGGGCCGAGCGGCCAATTTTCAGGATCGGAGCGCAGGAAGAGAAAGACAGCGAGGCCCAAAAACAACAGGGGCCAATGGCGGGCCCAGGGAAAATGGCCGGTACGCGCGAGAAAGGACAGCAGGCCGATGCCAAATACGATCACACCTGCCCAGTTGTGGTTGTACTCCGACCAGGCAATGTCTCCGGGGCCGGCCACCGCGGAAGCCCCTTGGCCGGGAACAAAGGATTCTGGAACAGGCGAACCGGCAGCAGCCATGCGCTTTTCAATCTGTTCGGTGGGCTCGGATAGCGAAGAGAGCGGCGGGCTCTTGAGCCGCGGCGTGCGCGGAGCGTAGCGATCGTAGATGTCGTGTGCGGTGACGCGCGACTCGGTGAGATCCGCGGCCGGGGGCTGCGAAGTAAGCGAAGCCGCAGCGAGGATGATGGTGAGGCCGATACCGACTTCGACTTCGGCGAAGCGCAGCAAACTGGATGAACGAGTGGAAGGCTGTGGTTGCACGCCGCGAACAATGAAAAAATTCAGCGCGCCGAGTATCAACAGAAGACCGAACAAGATTATTTTTACGCCGACCATCGCGCCGTAGGTGGTGTTGTATAGCGCGCTCCAGGAGCCGACGTAGGCCAAAGCTAGTCCGGCACCACCGGCAAATAAAGCGGCAACACTGATGAGCGCGAGCTGGGAAAAATTGGCGGCGATGCGCTGGCGTGCTTGGGAATCTGGTTCGTTCTTGAGCGCGAGCAACAGATACGGCAAACCGCCGATCCAGGCGGCGGTCGCCGTCTGGTGCAATCCCGTGAGCAGGGCGAGGAGCACGCGGTGCTCCATGCGCGCCACCGAATGGCTGGTGATGACGGCGGAGCCGAGAATAGCCGCAGCCGGCAGAAGCAAAGCGCGGGAAAAGCTGGCGCGGCTGCCGCAAATCCAGGCGATGAGCAATGCCGAGAATGCGACTACGGCTCCGGCATAGACGAATGTGGCGCCGGAAGCTTCCGCGAGCGACATATCCGCCGATTGCATGAGGATCAGCGTGTTGGATGAGACATAAAAGACCTGGGTGATCGCAAGAGCGATCGCGCAACCCGCGATCCACGTTCTGCATTTGGCAAGAACGGCCGCGGTACGCAGCTCGGGCGCGCGCGTGACAAACACGAGGAATATAATTCCGCCCACGGTCAGGGTCTGAAAAATGAGCGTTGCCGCGCGAAGCAGGACGGAGAGATAGCCGAAAATGTTGAGGAGTCGGACCATGGGGAAGACTACTGCGTCACCGTAAACGGAATTTCTCCGCGCGTGATGTGGCCGTCTGAAGCGAGTACTTGCCAGCGCAAGCGATATTCGCCGGAGGGCATGGCTGGGGCTTGCGTGATCAGCGTGTCCGGGGAAGGCTGCTGCGTGATGGAAAGGGACTTAACGGATTTGTCCGGGAGGAGCAGCGAAAGTCGCGAGCGCGCCGCTTCAATGCGCACGTTGTAACGCAAACGGATGGCGATGTCCGGGCCTTTGACGGTGGAGCCAGAGGCGGGCGAAGCTTCCAGCAAAACCGCGTGGGCTGATGCCAATCGCACATCAACGAGCAAAATCAAAATCGCCAAAAGGCCGGCCAACGCAACGAGCACTCGATTTCGCGAAGTCAAGCTTTACTCCCCGGGACCCGGTCTCGCTGGGAGCCCTCTGTCCCTAATGTTTTCCGACAGCACTGCAAGTTGCTCGAAACGAAATCATACAAAATTATACCTGATAGCCGGAGGCCAGAAGCGCAGTAGCCAGATTCGCCATTGGAGACCAGTGCGAAACTCCGGCGGCCGCGCGCAATTTTTAGATCTTACCGCAGTTCGCCAAGGTCAAATGTCGCGTGCACCGCGGACCCACCCGGAGCGATGGCTTCGACTTGCACGGAGCCGGAATCCACGGGGGCTACGGCGAACACCACCAGAACATTGGCGCCGATAATCCACGCGCTGTCGCCGTCGCGGTCGGTGGCGTAAATCGGACTGCCAGTGACGCTCTGCGCGGCCATATGACTTTTTTGCACCAGACCGACGGATACGCTGCGCCAATAATCTTCTCCGCCGCCCGCCGAGGTCGGCGTAAACATGACCTGCACGCGGACCTGCAGGTAATCGCCGCGCCGATGATAGTCCGTGGCGGCTTGTTGCGCGCTATAACCGTTCGGATGCTGCTGAGAAATCTGGACAATTTGCGCATAGGGAGTGCGCAATTCAATTTGCGAAATATCGGGCCCCTTGTCAGGCATTGGCAGGCCCTGAACGTAGTGCGAAAGAAAATCGGCGGAGCGATCCGCATCCTGGCCGAGAAAGTAGGCTTCACGAATCGCTTCGTCCGAAAGGGCCTGATCGAATGCCAACGCCGGCTGCGGAACGAAAAGCGCGCAAAGCACTGCGCCCAGTTCAAAGAGATTGAAAGAAGTTCGCTGCAATTTCATAGATCCAACCTTCCAAACTGACCACGACAAATCCGGCCATTCGGCGCACGCAACTCCTGTCTGGGGCCTAAACGTGGAGGAACTTCGTAATGACTTCAGTACAGCAGATAAGGAGTATGCATTGCTCGGCGGGCGCGAAAAGGTAAACCACAACTTCTCGGATGCCACAAGATCAGGAACCAGGAAGGGGCGTGGCGCGACGTCCTACGAGAAGAGTGTGTGAATGCGGATCGATACCCGCTTTCGGCGAGGTTGCCGGAGTGCCAAACGTGATGGCCAGGCGGATGGCGGCCAGTGGAGCGGTGTCCACAAATTGGACGGTTTGGCCTTCCTGCACGATGCCCAGTTGTTGCCAGAGCGAGGGAAGATCAACAGGGTAGGGATCGTTTTTCATTTTTGCGTAAAGAGTTTGCAGGACGGTAGTGCCGGTGGCTTTGTCTCCGGCAGCGAGGGCGCTTTCAAGGGGCCAATCATGACGCATGTCGCCGCCGGCGAACAGGATGCCGCGCAGGGCGTCATCGAGACCTTTTTGATTGTTGGTTTGCCTGCGAATTTCTACGTCTGCGAGGAGGCAGAATAGCGCGCCGCCCCAGTAGGTGCGGCCCCACGTGTGGGTGCGGTCGAGGCCTTCGTCTCCCGGTTGCGGCAGGCCCTGATGCATGTCGCGCACAACTTCAAACCATACTTGATGAGAGTCCATTTTTTTGGCGCGTATGCGCGCGAAAGGCTCAACGTAAGTGGCGATGCCTTCTTCGATCCAGTGGTGATTTTCCGGGACGGACGGAAATGTGAGATGGACCATTTCGTGGGTCAGCATCCAGTCCTTTTGGAGTTGCTCGGCGGTGGTGGACTTGCCGAGATGGATGCGGATGACCCCACCGTCTTCAGCGCCGAAAGTGCGACCGCCGTGTACACCTTGACCATCGGTGGAAATGATGTGGAGAGCTACGTGGGGAACCGGATAGCGCTGGTAATACGTTGCTACGGATTCGGCGGCGTTGCGGACCCAGGCGAGCAGAACATCGTGGGAGACGGCCAGATCGTCGCCTTCAACACTCACGTCGATGCGTGAACCGCCAATTTGAATGGTGGAAAGCATCTGCTCGTCGCGACCGGTGGCGCCGGAACTACAACTGGCTAGATACAAGCACGAGGCCAAGGCGAAAGCCATCGGCACCAAGACCCGCCTGCAGAATGCGACACCAACAAGCGTGTAACCGCCGCGCTTGCGCTCCGGAGCTGGCGCTACTTTTTTAGCCATCCATGTTGGATGATCCAACGCTCGACAAGGGTATCCAGAGCGAACAGCCCTGGGCCGAAAATTAAGATAATCAGTGCGGCCATCAAGAACACGAAAGGCGCAGCAGCGGCAAACTTATTGGGATCACTCAAAAAAGAGAGCAAGGCTTCACGATCGCCGACGATGTAGGCCACGAGCATGTCCACAGAGAGCATCAGAGCGATCAGCCGGGAGCCGAGACCGAGGAAGAGCAAAATGCCGCCCACGAATTCGAATGTGGATATGAAGGTGGCGGTCGGACCGGGGGCGGGCAAGCCGAGACTGGCGAAAAACGAAGTTACGCGTTCGAGATTGTGGAGCTTGCCCCAGCCGTTTTGCGCGATTTGGAAGCCCCAGTAGAGGCGCACGAGGAGCAGGAAAGGCGACTGAAGATACGAAGCGGTCCTCGCGGCCCAGGCGTAAAGTCTAGACAATTGTGCGAACAAATTGTTCATGGCGATGCGAAACTCCTTCGCAACTTCAGATACCGAAATTTCAATTTAGTTACCGGAAAGACAGAACCAGCCTAGGGCCGACCAGTTGTGGAACCATTGCGCAACGTTTTCCGCGCGCTCCTCGAGGGGGATGACGCTGCCGCGGAAGGCACCGCCGATGGCACGTTCCAGGGTTTTGCCGCCGCGCAAAGCGGAAAGAATGTGGAACTCTTCGCGCTCGATGCGGCGAAAATAAACGAAATAGTCTGCGCGGTGGACGACCAGGAAAATCGGCGCGGGTTTCAGGCGAGCAACGGCAGCGACACGTTTGCGGCGATGCTTTTCGCTGAAGGCGTTGCTGGCAAAGTCGGCTTCGTCTTGATTTTTTCCTTTTACGGCGAGTAGCAGATCGTCGACGGGGTAACGCAGGTCGAGAAGCCGCACATAGGGTTGCAACTTTAACCGCAGCGTCGCGGGATTCGCATTCGCGAGATTTTCTGCCTGGAGTGGCGGCAACGACGCGCCGTCGAAAGCTTCGATGTCCGCCCATTCCAGGCGGACCATATCGATGGCCAGTTGCTGGCGTGCGGCGGCATAGCGCGGATGCTTACGGACCCAGGTTTCGAGCTTGGAGCCGAGGTTACGCAGCGTGAAAGATGTGGATGGACAATCGCGCAGATAGGCTTTGCTCAGCGCGTCGAAGCTGCGGTCACCCAAGACTGCGCGCAGACCGGGAAAATCATCGGTCATAGCGCTGAGAATGCGGAACCAGTACTGGCGATTGTAGATCTCGAGGCGTTCGAAGGAGGTGAGGCGATCGTTGGGCTTAATGAAGCTGCTGGCTTCGGCGCGCATGGAGCGGCCGCGAGGCGAAATGTAGCGCATGCGTTCAGCGGGCGTGAGCGGCGTCATCACCGCGCGCGCCATGCGTCGCTGTATGGCTTGCAGCTTCATACGGCGGCGGCCAGGGAAGCGCTGGCGAGGAACTTGTCGGCTTTCAACGCTTCGTCGTGCACTTCGTTGAAGGTGGGGATGTGATCGTCCCATTCCAGCAACGTGGCGGTGTGGCCGGCGCGCTGGATGGCACGGTCGTAAAGCTTCCAGACCGGGTCGATGACCGGGTGATCGTGAGTGTCGAGAATGTATTTGCGATATTTCGAATGGCCGGCGATGTGGATTTGCGCCACGCGATCGGCAGGAATGCTGTTGACGTAGACCGCGGGATCGAAGGAATGATTCTGCGAGGAGACGTAGATATTGTTGACGTCGAGCAGAATGCCGCAATCAGCGCGCTCGACAACCTCATTTAGAAATTCCCACTCGGTCATTTCAGAGACGTGGAATTCCGCGTAGCTGCTTACGTTTTCAACGACTAAGGGAATTTCCAGATAGTCGCGGACTTCGCGAATTTTTTGCGCCGTGATTTTGGCGGCTTCAAAAGTGTAGGGCATGGGCAACAGATCATGCGTGTAGCGGCCGTCGACGCTGCCCCAGCAGAGGTGGTCAGAAAGCCAGGGAGTATTGGTGCGCTGGACGAGCGCTTTAAGGCGCCGCAGATGCTCGCGATCGATTTTGTCCGCCGAGCCGAAATACATCGAAACGCCATGCTGCACGACGCGATATTGCTGCAAAATGCGGTCGAGTATTTCGAGAGGGCGCCCGCCATCGACCATAAAATTTTCCGAGATAATTTCAAACCAATCGCAGACTGGCTTGCGCGTAAGGATATGGTCGTAATGCGTGGCGCGCAGCCCGATGCCGATTCCGTAGTCCGTAAAATTATTGAAGCGATTCGCGGGCATTTGACACTCCATCACCTCGGCCGGGCGCTGGCGACGAACCAGCGCCCGACTGGAGGCGAAAGGTTAGAGGTTATTGTGGAATTACGCGGTCGGCATCTTGGAGCCGTCGGTCGCGCAACCGCCCTTGCCCTTGCAAGAGTTCTTGCCCTTGCAACCGTTGTCGCTGCTCTTACACCCACCATTGCCCTTGCAGGAGTTCTGACCCTTGCAAGCGTGCTTTTCTTTCACCTTGGTGTCGCTCTTCTTGTCGGTGTCTTGCGCGTTGAATGAGGCCTTGCCGCTGTACGAGTTCGAGGCCTTAACGGCCGCGCCCGTGCCACCGAGCAAGCCGGCAATAGCCGCGCTGGCGATCAACATCTTCTTGGACTTCGTCATGGTATTTCGTCCCTCCAGTGAGATTTTACTCGACCACTTACTTCGGGCTGAACTGTGCCCCGAAGACCGTAGATAGGCAATCCGAAGGGAACTCATGACTCCCTGCGGTTGGATTGCTGCGGGACCCCCGGGCAGTGAAGCGCAGTATAGTCCCGAATCTCCGTTGCCTCAATAAGAGTCGCAAGCCGACCCAAGGTTACAGGCCGGGTGAACCGTGCGCCGCTGCGCTCGCCGATCGCCGCAATCTCCGCCTGCCTGCGCTGAGTTCTCAATGGCTTGCGGCGTCGGATAAATTAGCCGAGGCGCTGGCGACGGCGTGCGAGAGTCTGTCCACTTTGGCCGACAGGTCCTCGGGCTTGAAAATCGGCGGCGAACAGGTGCGGTCGGTACAGACGAAAACCGCCGAACGCTGGAGCGTGGGATATTGCACGTCAGGGTTCGGAAGCGCACCTTCCCGGACGTCCCACCATTCCAAACGCTTGTAGCCGCTCGGATAGCGCAGAGCCGCTTGGAAAAGCGCCTGAGCTGCCGGGTCGTCCTTCGCGCCGACCACCGTGATATGCAGCGGGGCACGCACGATTTCGTAATCCGCGAGAAGGACGCTGGCTGCGGGAAGCCTGCGCGCTATTTCCGGAGCGGCGAGGTAACGCATAGCCTGGTCAGTCATGGATTTATAGATGCGCCGCGCGGTGTAATGGGAGAGCAGATTTGCGGTGCGCGCGAGCATTACGTTTTCGTCGCGTTGCGGGTGGGGCTTGGTGTGGCGATCGGTGGCCTGCGCCGCGGTCAAATAGCCGGCGTCCGGGCTTTTGAAATTTTTCTCGATGTACGCCATGGTTCGTTCGGCGTAAACGAGCCATTGCCGGTCGCCCGTCGCCCCGTACAATGCGACAAACGCTCGCGCCATCGCTACATTGTCGCCGAGGTACGGACCCGCGGCGTCTTTCGCGTCATGCGTAAATCCGCCGCCGGGCAGGCTGCGGTTTTCCCGCACCCAGATTGCCGCCCGCTTCGCTTGATCCAAATATCGGGGGTCCCCCGTCGCACTATAGAGAGCCGCTGCGCCTGCGATAGCCCAACCGTTTTCGCGCGCGTAACGGTGTTTATCCACGCGGGGAATGCCCTGCTTGCGGCGGCCGGCGTCGTCCAGCTTGAAGTACTCGGCGCTGTGCTGGCCCTCAACGACGTCAGCGTCCTGGCTGGTATAAAATGCGCCGCCCGGACTGAGCAAAAAATCTGTTAGAAACTTGTCGATGGATTGCGCGGCGTGCAGGTAAGCAGGGTCGTGATAGAGCGCGTAGGCTTGCGCGTAAACCCGCAGGTCTTCCGCTTGCATGGACATAATTTTCTCAAAATGCGGTTTGGTCCAGACGCCATCGGTCGAATACTGATAAACGCCGCCCCAGACCGGGTCAAGCAAATTTAATTGGCCAGCGAGCGTTTGCCGCGCCATCTTCTCAGCTTGCGCGTCGCCGCGCGATCCGCTAACCATCGCGTATTCCACGGAATCGCAGTCCATGAATTTGAAGTCGCTGCCCCAAGCGCCTTCCTTGGCGTCGTAACCGGCCAGATAGTTCGCGCGTACTTCTTGCCGCAACTTGTCCGGAAGCAAAGGATTGGTGGGAAAGGTAATCTCCTTTTCCGGTTCAACAGATGGCCCGGGAGTGGGGTCGTCAATGATCGCCTCGAGGATACTGGCGAATTGTTTGGGTTGCAGATAACCCTGGCGCTTGACGATCTCCTGGCCGTTGCCGTCGAAGACCACCGTTGCGGGCCAGCCATAATCCTCATAGCGGTTGGAAAGATCAGGACGCGAATCCTGGTCCACTTTGACGGCGAGATAACGGGATTGAATCAGGCGACGCACGTCGGAATCGCGATAGGTGGTCTCGTCCATGACGTGGCACCAGTGGCACCACACCGCTTCAAGGTCCAACAAAACAAATTTGTTCTCGCGTTTGGCCCGCGCAAACACCTCGTCATTCCAACTGAGCCAGTGAATTTTTGTTGAATCGCCGGAGGCCACGCGGGTCACTTGCGATCCACGGTGAACGGGCTCGTCTTGCGCTCTAGCAACATTGCTCATGGACAGAGCGAGAAGTAAGGCCCAAGTGCGCATCGCCGCCTCCACATAGCCATACGTAGCCGTGCCGAATTCGGATTCGCCTAAAAGACGGTGGCCGCCGAGGTAACCCCCGCAAGAGCGCGACAGTAGCAAGGGCCTCCGAGCGATGCAAGTCGGAATGGCCAAGTACCGCGTGCGCTGATTTCCTTTTGCGCGCTGCAAATCGATGAGCCAAATTCCCGCAAGGAAGTGCAATGAAGAGTATTCGTCAGGCCGATTCAGTCAGATCAACAAGGATTTCGCGCTCCCGCCGCCGGAAGCCTGCTTCAACAAAAATCCTGCGCCACACAATTAACTTTTTTAATAGTACATTTCTGTAAAAATTTTCTGTTTCACAGAACTTTTACATAACGCGCAGAGCTCCTCGCACATCGAATTCCTTAACAAACAAGTGGAAAATTATTCCCGCGGCAAGAGTGTGTGGTGTCCTGCACACGGCGAAACTGCGGAGACAAAAAGGAGCTGTTTATGAAAATGTCGAAGGTCTTAACTTTGCTCTTGGGTAGCGCGCTGCTGTTTTCTTCGGCCGCACTCGCGGGCGTCAGTAATAAAGGAAAGCTCACGTTGGCGGAGAAGATCGTTGTGGCCGGCAAGCCCCTCGATCCCGGCAATTACAATGTTGAGTGGAGTGGCAGCGGACCCACGGTGCAAGTGACTCTGCTGCAAGGGAAGCAAACGGTGGCCACGTTGCCAGCGCACCTCACTGAGGAAGCTGGCGCAAATCCACAGGACGCCTACAGCACTACCGCGGGGCCAGACGGCTCGAAGGCTCTCACGGCCATTTACCCCAGCGGAAAGCGAATTGCTTTGGAGTTCGCGCAAGCCGGCGCGCAGGCCGCAACACAATCAAACTAAGCCGCAGCACTGCCCATTCCTTTCCGGTACTGCCGGAAAGGAATGGGTTGCTGCTTTTTTTTGCGATTGCGTGTTGGTGAGTTTAGCCAGTTCGTGAAAAAGAGACGGCTGGGCGGCGCCGCCGGACTCAGACTGCATCTCTGCATAGCTAGCTTCTAAGCAGCCAGTGCCTCGCTCCAAGCAAAGCGGCTTAAGCGATCGCGGAATATTCCTCCCGCCGTTTGCTAACCGAAGCGTAGGACGTCGCACGGCGCAAGTCCGGATCAGGGCAGTTTGTCGAAAAAGAGATAAATGGCGGCGATCCGGCCGTCCTGCGCAATGATGAAATCGGTCCCGGCGTAAGCTGGCGCCTCACTCGGGTGGCCCGATACCCAGCGGACCAGCCCCCCATTGCCCGATTCCGCAGGCTCAGTAGTTGGCTGGTAGCGGAATTCAGGGTGAATAGCTTTGATCGCGCCAGCGATGCGATCGGCGCGTTCCGCAGTGGCCAGGTTGCTTACTTGCTTTCGCCGGGTCCTTGTTCCGGCGCCGGGAAGAAAAGAAGCTCGCGCACCTCTCCCACCGCGTCACAGGAGATGGCACCCTTTCGCGCCCACGCGAGTGCCTCGTCCATATCGGCGCATTCCAATATCCAAAATCCGCCCATGTGCTCTTTGGTCTCGATGTACGGTCCGTCGGTGACGAGCACTGTACCATCGGGGCGCCCCCGCAGCGTCTTCGCGCTCCCGGCCGGGGTAATGCCGCAGGCGAACTTCCTCACGCCGGCAGCAATCATTTCGCGGTTGAGCGCGTGGATCTCTTCGATCATCGCTTCGGTAACGGTGGACGGGTCGAAGTCGTCGGGGAGGTAGTTAGCAACCAGATATTGTGGCATGACTTTTTCTCCTTGGTTTCCGTGGTTTGTTCCCGATGACTCGTTTCCGGTTCACTCAGGAGCCGTAGCTCATCGTCCTTTTGTCCTATAGTCGTTGACGAGGCGGAAAATCGACAGCTGTTCGATTTTTTGTTCAACAATCTGCTGAGTTTTTTCCTTTCAGCTGCCGCATCGGGCTCCTGCAGGCATTGCCGCTCTGACGCGCGAGCGTCGCCAGAACCCGGCCCGATTCCGACCGGTAAAGAGTCTTATCGCCGACTTCGTATCGATCCGCCGTTTGCCAAATTGATCCCGGGGTAGCTGGTTTGCTAAGGTCGTCGGCGTGTCCGAACACTCCACTGCGCAGATCCGCGAATTGCTCGATCCCCTGTATCGCGTGGATTCGAGGCGAATCCTGGCGACGCTGGTCCGCCTGCTCGGTGATTTTGATCTGGCCGAGGAGGCGATGCACGAAGCGTTTGCGACAGCACTGAGCGTGTGGCCGGCGACTGGAGTACCCGATAATCCGCGGCCATGGTTAATTTCGACGGCGCGATTCAAAGCTATCGACACGCTGCGTCGGCGGGCGAGATTCGATGCGTCGCAAGACGAACTGGTACGATATCTCGAAGGGCAAGCAAGTTCGGCGGAAGAGTCCAATGAAGAGGACAGCCTTGAAGATGACCGGCTGCGCCTGATCTTTACCTGCTGTCATCCTTCCCTACCGCCGGAAGCGCGGGTGGCGCTCACCTTGCGTGAGGTGTGCGGGCTGACCACCGAGGAGATCGCCAAGGCCTTCCTCACCACTCCGCGCACGCTGGCGCAGCGCATTGTGCGCGCCAAAGCAAAGATTCGAGACACGCCGATTCCGTACGAGGTGCCGTCGCCGCCGGAATTGCCCGAACGCCTGGGGGCGGTGCTGCAGGTCGTCTATCTCGTTTTTAATGAAGGCTACTCTGCTGCGGCGGGAGCGGGGGTGACGCGGGGCGAGCTAACCGTCGAGGCGATTCGACTGGGCCGGTTGCTGGCCGAACTGCAGCCAGAGCCGGAAGTCATTGGGCTACTTTCCCTGATGTTGATCCAGGAATCCCGTCGCGCCGCGAGAACCTCTCCGACCGGGGAGCTGATTCTGCTGGAGAACCAGGATCGCTCGCTGTGGAACCGGGAGCAGATCGCGGAGGGAGTGACCCTGCTCGAGAAGGCGCTGAAGTCCCGCCGCTTCGGCTCCTACACACTCCAGGCTGCGATTGCGACCGTTCATGCGGAGGCGGAATCGGTCGCGGCGACCGACTGGCGGCAGGTTGTCGCGCTGTACGACCAGTTGCTGCGAATTCAGCCCTCGCCAGTGGTGCAGCTCAACCGTGCCGTAGCCATTGCCATGCGCGATGGTCCAGAGGCCGGTCTGGCGCAAATCGACGCGGCGCTGGCACACGGGGCGCTGGCAAATTATTACCTGGCACATTCAGCCCGTGCCGATATGTACCGCAGGCTCGGCAGGACCGCCGAGGCGCGGTCCTCTTATGAGAAAGCTCTGGCGCTGACCCAACAGGAACCAGAGCGGCAATTTCTGCAGGAGCGGATTCGGCAGCTGAAATAAACGTCTCGACTTGTCGAATTCCGGTCCGTCCGTTCGACTATGTAGTGCAGCAGGGCGACTGCACGCCCCGAGATCATTCGTTACAGAAATGGGAGAAATCATGCCGCAGTATTTGGTTGCGATCCAGCACCCCGACGGTTACGACGGGGCACTCGAGGGCGAAGCAATGGAACGCGATATCAGCGAACTCAACAAAGAGATGGATGCCGCCGGCGCCAGGATCTTCGCTGGTGGCCTCTCTCCGGCCAGCAACGCGAAATCTCTGCGGGCGCAGCAAGACGGTAAGGTGATGATCACCGACGGGCCGTACCTGGAGACCAAGGAGCACGTAGGCGGTTTTTGGATCCTGAAAGCCGCAAACCTGGAGGAGGCGCTGGAGTGGGGGCGCAAAGCGGTCATCGCCTGCCGCGTGCCGGTCGAAGTGCGCCCGTTCCTCCGAATCAGGCCCCAGCGGAAGGTGGGTGATCCAGGCTCTTGATCTTGCTGGGATCACCAACACGCGTGGTGCTGAAAAACGTTGAAGGGGGAGAAACATGTCATTTTTTCGCCATCTGAGAGTTGCGTTCCATTCGCTGATGCGCAGCAAGGGGCTGGCAGCCATTGTGATTCTCACGCTAGCGCTTGGCATCGGCGCGAACGCCGCGATCTTCACGCTCGTGCGGGGAGTGCTGCTCAAGCCGCTCGTCAACCGTGACGAGAACCGGCTCATATACATACGCCAGAGCGCCCCCAGCTTGGGAGTCGACAACACGACGTTCTCCGTTCCCGAACTCAAGGACATCGAAGGCAGTGTCCGCTCCGTCAGCGAGTTCGGCGACTTCTCAACGATGGGCTTTACGATGCTCGGACTCGGTGAACCTCGCGGAGTGCGAGGCGGCGTGGTCAGCGGAAACTACTTTGAAGTAATGGGGCTGCGTCCTGTTCTCGGCCGCCTCATCGGACCCCAGGACGACGGTCCTAGCGCGGCCGGCGTCATTGTGCTCACGTATCGTTTTTGGACCACCGTTTACAGAAAGGATCCTAATGTAATCGGCAAAACAGTGAGCCTTAGCAGCATTGGCGATCGTTCGGCCACGGTGATTGGCGTCCTTGAACCCTGTGTGCCGTATCCCGCCGATACAGAGATTATCGGAAACGTGGTCACGAGCCCGCATCATCTTTCCGCCACCATGGTCACGGGCCGCGTCCATCGCATGACCGAACTCTTCGGCAAGCTTGCTCCCGGGGCCACTCTCGATCAGGCTCGCACCGAGTTGCGCACGGTTTACGCCTCCATGGAGAAGGACCACGCCGAAGCGTATCCCGATAACGGCGGCTTCCGCGTCGACGCCAGGATGCTGCGGGACGAGATTACTTCCGGCGCGCGTACCGTTCTCCTCGTCCTTTTTGCTGCCTCGGGCCTGGTCTTCATCATCGCCTGCTCGAACGTTGCCAACCTGATTCTCGCGCGGACGGTTCGCCGCGAGGGCGAACTTTCGATCCGCGCCGCACTCGGCGCCAGCACTTGGACGCTGCGCCTCATGCTGCTAGCCGAAAGCCTTCTGCTCTGCGGCGCGGGCGCAATCATCGCTTTGTTCATCGCGCAGCCATTAGTAACCATCCTGGCTCGATACGCCTCGCGCTTTTCCGTCCGCGCGCTGGATTTGACCGTCGATTCCAGCCTGCTTTGGATGGGAGTGGGGCTGGCTTTAGTAGCCGCAGTGATCTTGGCATTCGTGCCGCGCCTGCCCTCACCCTATGCCTCGAATGGCGCGTCGAATGGCATGAACCTCGCCAGCGGCAGCGTCCGCATCACCAGCAGCACCAGCCGCCGCCAGCGTGCCTTTGCAATCACGCAAATCGCAGCGTCTTTCGTACTGCTCGCTGGGGCAAGCGTCTTGATCACTACACTGATCGCGTTGCAAAAGACCCAGACCGGCGTCGATACGCGTCACGTCCTGGCCATTGACGTTCCGGCGCTGTACAACGGAAAAACGCCTCAGCAAGTCCTCGATTTTTACAAGGAAACGATTCGTCGGATCGACGCTCTACCCGGCGTCACCGATACGGCTGTCGCCGCGATCGCTCCCTGGCGTGATGCTGACAGCTTCGGTCCAGGTTTCCAATTCTCCGGTGATGGTCACGTCCACGGCAAAGACGATCCTCGCGCGATGTGGCGCACTATCTCACCCGGCTTTTTCTCAGCGCTGGGTGTTCCCATCATTGCCGGCCGCGATTTCAACGCGCTCGATGACCAGAATCAAGAGCCGGTCGCGGTAGTCAGCGCGAGCCTCGCACAGCACATGTTTCCCGGTCAGGATCCGATCAATCGGCACGTCTATTGGACCGATCCCGTGTTCGAGTTCCTCCCCGGCACCGATGCCGAAAAGGCGCGCTTTACGTCGCCGCAACGCATCATTGGCGTCGCCGCCGACGTGGACGACTTGCATATCGTTCCGACGCCCACCTCCACCATTTACAGCTCCTTTGCGGACGCCTCCATGTACGGCGGTCACCTCTTCATCCACACCACCGGAAATCCTTATTCGCTAGTGACGCCGGTAACGAAAATTGTTCGGGACCTGTCCGCCGATGAACCCGTCGAACACGCCGCCACGCTCGAAGACATCCGCGCAAAAGTGCTTGCGCCAGACCGCTTGAACTCCCTGGTCTTTGGCGTGTTCGCCGCGGTCGCGTTACTGATTGCCGTCGTCGGCGTCGCCGGCGTTCTGGCGTTTTCGGTGAGCGCGCGGACCCGCGAGTTCGGAATTCGCCTGGCGCTGGGCTCTCAGCCGGAAAATCTGCTAGCTGGTGTTGTAACCGAAGGAGCGGTAATGGCGGCCGTTGGCGTTCTGGCGGGCGCGGCGTTCGGCCTCCTCGTTGCGCGCGTTGCGGGCAGTTATTTCGGCGACTTAAAAATGCCAAGCGCATTGCCCGTGATCATCTCTGCGTTTGTGCTGTTGGGCGCGGCGGTCGTCGCTTCGATCCTCCCGGCGGCACGCGCCGCTCGCGTTGACGTCATCCAAGCGCTCCGGTCAGAGTGATTTCCCGGGAAGCCCGTTCGGCAGGCCAACCCATCGCGACAGAACCTGCACCTTTCACACTTTAATGCCACCGCGACACGACCAAATCCGCACGTCCAGCGCAGATGCGCGGGACCTGGTGTGATCGACGCCGGCCACTTGATGTGTCGCAAGAGAGCCCGTAGGAGTTGCGTTGAGCTCTCAGGTGAGCTAAGATGGGTTAGCTAAGGAGCCTCTCGTGAGCATTTTTACGATCCATCAAGCAAAAACCAACCTTTCTCGCCTGATTGAGAAGGCTTCCGAGGGTGAGGAAGTGATCATTGCACGCGGGTCAAAACCCGTAGCCCGGGTCGTTCCGGTCGGCGAGGTGAAGGGTAAACGCCAGCCGGGATCGTTGAAAGGAAAGTTGTGTGTCGGACCTGAATTTTTTGAACCCCTTCCGATGAGCGAATTGTCGACCTGGGAGTAGCGTTCTTGCGCGCTCTACTCGATACCCATTCCTTGCTCTGGTGGCTTTCGGATGACCCGGCACTTCCGCGGGCCGCTCGAAAATTCATTGCGGAAACCAAAAACACACTGATCGTAAGCGCTGCTTCTGCCTGGGAAATTGCTATCAAGGTCAGACTAGGAAAACTGCCGACTGCCAGGGACCTGGCGGCGGATTTCTCTGGCTTAATTGAACGCGAAGGTTTTGAATTACTAAGCATTTCTGCAGAGCATGGCATTCGTGCTGGACTTCTGCCAGGTCCTCACAAGGACCCATTCGACCGTATGCTTATTGCCCAGGCTCAGGCCGAAAATATTCCCATCGTCAGCAATGAAATAGCTTTTGAACGTTATGGCGTGCGACGACTCTGGTGAATCCTTCGGCAAAAGCGGTCATTCAGGCGCCGCCACCTTGGTGAAGTGGTGCGCTTGGTGAAGTTCGAACGCGCGACCTCTCGCTTCGGAGAACGGTGTGAGGTTTTGCTGCTGTTCAAAAATGCTTGACTGCAGCTGAACGGTCAAGCACTTACGCGACGGTCGACTTGGCTTGCGTTGAACGGTTCCGCATCGAGTTGAACCTACACCTATCACGTTTTCATCACACCAGTCGGTGCGGACGTTCCAATTCACACTTTCCGATGATCCGTTAATCACTGGGACGGTTAAGCCGTGAGAACCTCGAAATTCATCCACCAGCGATTGCACCGACGATGAGGAGAGGTTCGGTTCCCGATACGACCGCGTCGGGCAGGGGGGCGTCGGGCTGCTCATGAGAAAGGTCCTCGCCACATGCGAAGAAGCGCAGGAAGGGCCGACGCGCCTGCGTGACGTGGTCGCGGATCGTACCGCTCAGCACCGGGTACCGACTTTCGAGTGCGTCGACGACAGAGCGCTGTGTGATGGGCGCCTGAAGGTCAAGTTCAACTTCTCCGCTGATGCGCGCGAGCCCGCGCAGGTGCGGCGGGAGAACGACGCGAATCATGGCAGCGTCTGGACCTCAACCGACAGCACGGTTGGAAGATCACGCACAATCGGCGACCACGTGTCTCCGGCATCGGCGGACGCGTAAACTTGCCCGCCGGTAGTGCCGAAATAGACGCCACATTTATCGAGTGAGTCCACGGCCATGGCATCGCGGAGTACGTTGACGTAGCAGTCGGTTTGCGGCAAACCTTTGGTGAGCGGCTCCCACTCGTTTCCGCCCTTGCGACTGCGGTAGACACGCAGCTTGCCGTCCGGTACGAAGTGTTCTCCGTCGCTCTTGATCGGCACGACGTAAATGGTTTCCGGCTCGTGCGCGTGAACATCGATCACGAAGCCAAAGTCGCTGGGAAGATTTCCGCTGACCTCCTGCCAAGAGTCTCCGGCGTTTTCGCTGCGCATGACGTCCCAATGTTTCTGCATGAACAAGACGCCCGGACGAGCGGGGTGCATGGCTATATGGTGAACGCAGTGGCCGATCTCGGCATTCGGGTCGGGAATGTATGGGGAGTGCAAGCCACGGTTGATCGGCCGCCACGTCGCGCCTCCGTCGTCCGTACGGAACGCGCCCGCCGCCGAGATGGCGATGAACATCCGCTTCGCGTCCTTCGGATCCAAAATAATCGTATGCAAACACAAGCCGCCGGCGCCAGGTTGCCACATCGGCCCGGTCCCGTGTCCGCGGAGTCCCGCGACCTCCTGCCAGGTATGAGCGCCATCTGCGGTTCGAAACAATGCGGCGTCTTCTACTCCGGCATAGACCTCGTCCGGATCGGTGAGCGACGGTTCGAGATGCCAGACGCGCTTGAATTCCCATGGATGCTGTGTGCCGTCGTACCACTGGTGAGTGGTGAGGGGCTTACCAGTGGTGGCAGAAGTGTTATAGACGAATTTATTGCTCTTGCCTGCGGGCGGGGAATCCGGCTTCGGCATCACTTCCCCTCCGGGCGTTTCCCAAGTCTTGCCGCCGTCGTTTGAGCGCTGGATCACCTGTCCGAACCAGCCACTCGACTGCGACGCATACAGGCGATTCGGGTCAGCAGGCGAGCCCTTGAGGTGGTAGATCTCCCATCCTGCAAAATGTGGGCCGCTGACATCCCAGTGTTCGCGCTTGCCATCCGACGTCAGGATAAACGCGCCTTTCCGTGTGCCGACTAGAACCCTTACCTCGCTCATCTCTACCCTCCTGCTTGATGTTTCAGGAGATGCTTCCATCGACCATCGAGTTGTAGCGGCAGTATTTTCCCACATTTGCCGTGCGCAGCCGAGCCCGTCAACAATTCCGGACGAGTGGTCGCTGGCCCGGAACTACGCCAGCGAGTTGCGGTTCCCACCGCGTTATTTGAAATCTGCGCGGGAGACCACAATCGACAACAAGCTCGAAGAAATCTGTTCCCGATTCTTCTCTACGATATAGACCCGACTCTCAGAGCGATGAACTCGCAGAAGCGATTTTCCGCAGCTCTGCGAAGAGTCTTAGGGGGCTAATTCAGAAGGCTTATCGCGTTTTTTCACACCAAGCCGATTAGTGGGTACGAGCGGGACCCGCGCTGAGCAGCTAAACCGTTTATAAGCAAAAGTTTTTGTGGTGCGCCTGGTGAGGTTCGAACTCACGACCTCTAGCTTCGGAGAACAGAAGAATGTTGTCGGTGTTCGAAAATCTTTGATTATCTGAACGGTCAAGCACTTTCGCGAAGGTCGATTGGGCTGTGGCTCGTACAGTTCTGCACTGATTTGAATGTACACCTGTCACGTTTTTATCGCACCAATCTGCGGCATAGTCGCGTCGAGCCAGATGAAGGCCACGGCCTCCGTCACTGTACAATCATCGTGAGTGTCGTAGAGTGCGTTGTCGCGCCCGAGGTACCTGTAACGGTGACCGTATAAGTACCCGCGGGTGTGCCCCCGATTAAAGGGGGAGGTGGCGGGTTCACGACCGAGCCACCTCCGCCGCAACCCGACAGAATGGCCAAAACAAGCACAAGAGCGAGGGCGGCGGCCAGCCGATTCTGCTGTCGCACCGCCATTCCGAACAGCAGAACACAAGTTGTCAGTGCAAGGGCCAGAAGCGTCAGAAACTCACGCGGGATGCGGCGAGGTCCGGGCGCTCTTACGGCAGAGCCAGCACTGGGGGCCGTGGTCGTGACAGAAATGGTGGCGATATTTGAGCCCGCTGACAGAGAGAGAGACGGGGGATTCACAGAGCATGCGGTGGCTGTCGCGGGAACCGAGCAGGACAACACGACGGTCGAGGAGTATCCAAAGAACGGTGTCACCGCCAAGTCATTCACATAGGATGCCGTTTGTCCCGGTTCTACGGTTTGAGAAGTGATCCCGCGGTTGGCCACGCTGAAGTCGGCGATTAAATTCAGATTTACGGCAGCTGACGCTGAACCAGTGTAGTTTGTGTCGCCGGGATAGTTCGCGGTGACAGTGTACGCTCCCGGCGCCAACTGGCTGCCGTCGAATGTCGCGGTTGCGACTGCGGTGCCACCGGACATGCTCAAGAACACTAGCGGCTCGGCAGCAAGGACCGTGCCGCCGGTCTTAAAGGTGACCGTGCCGGTAGCCGGCGATCCTTGACTGGTAGCGCTGACGGTTGCGGTAAGCACCAGCGATTGCGCCGTCTGCTGCGAACTCAGTGTTGTGGAGGTGGCTATCTGGCTGATACTGAAGTTAATCGGGGTTAAGTTCGAGCTGGAGTTAAAGCTGTTGTCGCCGTAGTAGCCCGCAGTGATCGAATGCATTCCCGCGGGAAACTGGTTGTTAGCGATCGACAGTGCATTGCCTTTAGCATCGACGTAGGTTTGACCAGCAGAGTTCCCGCTGTCCCAAAAGTTGACGTACGCGGTCGGAGTGCCGTAGCCGGAAGACCAGCCGAGCTGGGCTTGAAAATAGACGGGCGAACCGAAAGGTCCGGCGGCGAAGGGGATGAGTTTGCCGTGAGCATCGGTGGTGAGAACGGAAAATGTCAAGGTTGTGGGTTCGGGCTGGATGGTTACCTGTACCGGGGGAGTGGAATCGCTTCCCGCGAATGTCCCGTCGCCGGCATAGTGCGCGCTGGCCTGATAGGTGCCCCCTGGCAACAAGTGCGTCACACCCGAAAAGGAGCCTGCAGCATCGAGAGGGAACACATCCGCAATGTTACCGCCGACAAAATTGCCGTTGGGGTAGCCGTTTTGCAACAGCCATACGAAGCCGCCGGGAATACCGGCGCCGCTGGTGGGCGACACGTTGACGTTTACGTTTAAGGGGCTGCCGTGTACGGCCGTGGTGGGACTGATGGCAAGAGCCGTGGTCGTAGGACTAAAAGTGACGGTGCCCCATTGATTGATCAGATTGGTTACGTTGACGGAACCTAGCCCGGTCGCTTGATCGTATCCGGTACCACTGCGATACAACGCTCCGCCCGTGGCGTAACCGACTTCGCCCGGGACCGAGTTGCTGCCCACCGTAACGTCATTAAAGACACATGTGCTGGACGGGAGAGTTGAGGATGAGGCATTGCAGTGCGCCAGATTTTCCGCAGCCGCCAAGCGATACAAGACGTAGTTGGGCTGCCCAAGACGCACTAGTGTTTTTTGTCCGACCAAGGCCATGATCCCGGCGAATGCCGGGGCCGAGGCGGAGGTTCCACTCGCGCCCACGAAGGATATTTCTCCCTGGGCATCCGGCACGCAAGAGCCTCGCAGGCACAGAAGGTACGAGTCATGGGAGCCCGCCGTCAACGCCACGTCCGGAAGGTCGCGTGCTCCGTCCGATGGAATTCCGGTGACCCCCGCTTGCCACGACGGTTTTGTGAAGTAGGTGCTGGCGCCACCGCCACCGGCAAAAATATTAGGAGTGGTACATCCCGCTTGGCCGGCCTCGCAGCTATCGTTCCAGACATCTTCTGGAATGTAGGAAATTGCAGACTCCTGCGTGGCTTGGGCGTTGGCCGTTTTCCAATAAGTACTGTCGTGTCCGCCCTCGTTGAAAACAGTACCACCGACAGCCACGGTATAAGGCGTGGCGGCCAGCAAGTTGACGGATGCTGGGTGTGAGGCCACGCTCTGCATCTTAGGATCATCACAATTCGCTGAACCCGAATCTCCTGCGGCGACTACGTAGGTAATCCCCTGAGCGGCAGCTTGTTCCGCCAGACTGGAAACTCCGGCCGCCTGTGCGCTCGTCGCGTTGCCTTCGCACGTCCCAAAGCTTTCGCTCATAACGTCCGCCAGATTATTGTCAATGATATAGATTTCAGAGAGATCAACTCCATCGGTGGCGGCGGTCGATTGGGAGACCACCAGCGCGACCCACGCCGTAGGAGCGACAGCTCCAGCCCAGGTAGTATCCAGCACCGCCTCAGCCTCTTCGTCTCCGCCGAGATCGCCAGGATCCGGGCCGTTCAAGATCACTTGCGCCGATTGGGCCTGGTCATAGGTCCAGAAATGGAAATAAGTGACGTCCTGCAAATTTATGTTCGAACGCCCGACGAGCGCGATTTTGGCGGTGGTGAAAATCTGTAAGGGATTGAAATTGTAAATTGTGTAGTAGTCGGCAGGGGCCAGCGAGTGACTTCCATCGGAAGACGTGAATTCCGGCACACTGCTCCTGCGCGCCTTGGCGAGAATCCGACTCGGCTGCAAATGAATTTGCGGGTTCTTCTGAAAGTTGTGCAGCGTCCACACCCCGTCTACGACGGGCGCCAGTGCTGCAGGGATTGTGGGATCCGCGGAATTCGCCCAATGTTCCTCTCCACCGACGACAAACTTTCGAATGGACGTCTTTAGTGCGTTTTGGACCTGGGCGACTGTTCCGGAAAATTCAATTACAGTTTGACCATGGTTGATTTGGACATTATGGAAACCCTGTTTCTCCAACCAGCGAGTCACGGCCTGGATGTCTTCGTGCGCGAGCCCAAATCGCGCTCCGAACTGTTGCGGCGTTAACCACTGACGGTAGTAAGGAGACAATTTATCTTGCTGATTAAGCAATAATGTCTGCAGTTCTGCTTCCTGCTGGGAGCCACGTTTGAGCACCAGAAGCATGCGCTCCATCGGGAGATCGGGCGGGGCGGGCCCACGATCGAATTCCGGACGTGCCAAAGGATGGACGTTGCCGGCTAAAGTGGTCCGCTTTGCGTCATCGACGGTTTCCACGACGCGCGGGCTGGTCTGTGCGAAAGTAACTCCCAGATTGAGAAAGAGGAACGTGACAATCGGTAAAAGAAGCCTGTGAAAATAGCGCGGGCCTGGGTTCATGGGGCCTTTCATGTCTGGCTTTACTTCGTAAAAAGCAATCATGAACTTATGTTTATTTACTTTAGGTCACGTGCAGGCAATTAAGATGAGTGTATCATCACGTTCCGCAACGCGTATCACTTTTCAAGCCGCTATTGAGCGTCGGTTGCAAGCCCCAGTTAAGACGAAAGAAAAAACCTGGAACCCTTGGCCTTACGGGTCTTATGCTAGAAATCGCGTTAAGTCTATGTTTTGCATTGAGTTACACGAAATTCAAGAAATTTCACTGGGTGCATAGACGCCAGGATTCCGCTTTCGCATATCGATGGCTTGGATTAATGAGAAAGTTCCCCGCTGAATCAAAAAGTTTTTAGTGGTGCGCCTGGTGAGGTTCGAACTCACGACCTCTGGCTTCGGAGAACAGAGGAATGTTTTGACGGTGATTGAAAATGTTTGATTATAGCTGAACGGTCAAGCACTTACGCGAACGGCGATTGGGCTATAGCTGAACGGTTCTGCGCTGATTTGAACCTGCACCTATCACGTTTTTATCACACCAGCCGGTGTGGACGGTCCAATTCACTTTCCGATACGCAGCGTTTATCAGACGCGTCAGTCGCTTCTTCCACCTGAAGCTCGGTAACCGTTGCAGACGTCGCCCTCTCCCGATGCTATGAGTGCTTTCAAATCTCGGATGCGGCCTTCTGTGAGGGTTTTCTTTAGGATAGCCAAACACATGGGGTAAACAGACCCGTAGCTTGAAACATCGGCTGATGGATAGAGCGCGGCCAGCTGTGCGTGCCTATAAGCTGCCCACGCCTTCTGCTCTGGGCTATCCGGCGCCACCCCCGATTGCTTCAGAAGCTTCTCCATTCTCAATTCAGCCTTCGTCAGGTCCTTGAGGGCGCACTCGTTCATTTGTCTTTGGGTCAGGTTTGATGTGTCTTTGCACGGGTCAATTCCTTGCCGATGCGTTTGTGCTGCCACAAAACTTGAAGAGATTAGTAGCCCCAGCGTTACTCCCAAAGGTCGCGCGAATCCCACTCCCATATGAGTCCTCCGTCTGAATGAAGTCTGCACGACAAGAGAATCTGCATTTTACGGAACAATGCACCTGATTACTTGGCTTACCGGTAAGTTGAAATCCACATGGACGATAAGCGTTTACTCGGACTTAGTCGTCAAGAAGCTCGCAATCTCCAGTCTTCCTGCAGTCTGGGCCTTGTTTATCGCCGTTCGACCCCGGCCATCGACGACGTCAAGCCTTGCACCATGCTCACGCAAATACTTCACAACCTCAAGGTGACCATAGAAGGCTGCGCCCATCAACGGAGTTGAGCCCTCCCCATCTTGCACATTCACATCCGCTCCGTGTTCAACAAGCAACGCCGTGCACTCCGCGTGAGCCGGTCGAAAGCTCTGGTCATCGGTTGTTACGGCAATCAGTGCGGTCAAGCCCCAGGTCGTTTTGGCATTGACATCAGCGCCGTGGTCAATCAGCAGTCTAAGCAGCCGGGGACTTCTCGACCATGCTGCTATATGCAATGGTGAGAACCCATCATCACTCTTTGCATTGACCTCTAGCCCAGCGTCGAGCGCAAAGTGGACTATGTCGAGCGCATGGCCGCCAACTGCGGCATGGAGAAAGGTCGAACCCGACGCAAGTTTGATTTGTGGGTCCGCGCCATTGTTTAGAAGAAGTCTCACTATTTCGGTGTGGCCGTTCTCTGCTGCGTAAATCAAGGGCGTTGCACCCCGTTGATTATCCCGTTTGTTCACACTTGCCCCACCGTTTACAAGGAGACGGGCAGCGTCAAGCTGACCGAATTGCGCCGAATACATCAAAGCCGTAACTCCGTCGGTCGCACACGATTCGACGTCCTCGCGAGCTTCAATCAACGCCCTAATCGTCTCCGTATCCTGAAAAAGAGCAGCCAGAGGTAGGTAAGGGATGTGCTTCCAGTTTTCTTGGCCGCGGGCACTTAAATATCTCTCGTGTGGACTGAGAGCCCTCCAGGCGTCAGCCCGCTTCATAACATCGAGTCGAGCCTGTTTCCGAGCCTTTACCTTTCGCCTATGGCGAGGGCTACTCATTCGAATTGCTCACAGTCCGGTCAGTGATGTCGACGTGAATTGTGATATTGCTCCGGACGGCTCATGATGACCGTTCGGGTTAATCCGAGCGAGACATGCGCAGGCCAGAATTGACTGAAATCAGTGGAGTTCTATTCACGTTTTTATCACACCAATCCGTTTTGAAGCCAGAGAGTAAGCCGCGCAAATCAGCTAAGCCGTTGATAATCAAAAGTTTTAGGTGGTGCGGTGGTGCGCCTGGTGAGGTTCGAACTCACGACCTCTAACTTCGGAGAACAGAGGAATGTTTTGTCAGTGCTTGAAAATGTTTGATTATAGCTGAACGGTCAAGCACTTACTCGCAGGGCGATTGGGCTATAGCTGAACGGTTCTGCACTGATTTGAACCTGCACCTATCACGTTTTTATCACACCAGCCGATGTGGACGGTCCAATTCACTTTCCGATACGCAGCGTTTATCAGGAGTTGAGATTGCGAGATGACCGAAGAGTAATTTCGATGTGGGCATCGGGAGATTTTTTGCGCAGGACGGCGATGATGCCCTCTACGTCCCGCGCTGTGAGCAAATTGAGCTGAAAACTCTTGCCGTCTCTAAACATAAAACGGTGCGTTGGGCCGCTAAACCTGTGTGCCTGTTTCACTTGGAGCAGATCGTTGTAGTTTCGGCGAAGGTCCTGAATAGCGGACATGTGGTGAATCTCGGATTCCGTGAACACCGTGCGTGTGTCAAAACAATCCACGAACATTACCAAACTTATGAGCAAGTACGGAAAGAGAAACCACAAATAAGTGGGCCGCATGAGTTTTTCGTGAGGCATCCAGTGAGATGCCTGGTGGTAGCAGGCATAAAGAAGATAAACGGAGATCACCAAATTGGGCAGAAAAATGAGCAATGCTGCTTTGCGTAGCGGCCCTATTTGGTATGGCAGCGTCAACTCGGATTTCATCGGTCGACTAGTATAGACCTAAGTTCGGTCAATGCCTGGAAGTCGGCAAACCGGACATCAAGTGCCGTTTCCGCTTTCGCGCAGAATTTCACTTGTACGATTTCCGCGTTGATCGGGACTTTGGGAGGTGGAGAGACACGATTCGCAAAAAACCTTGAGGGCCATCGTGCATCTATGAAAGGATTCTGCTTGTATGTCGCTGCATTTCACAATTCTGCTTTCCGTCCTAGTGGCCGTTTTCACTGGGACATTTGGACCTCGCACTCAGGATAGATTGCAAGACAGCCCGTCAAACCCGCCAACACATTACGAAACTGCTGGACCGTATCAGATTTTCCGGGGCGATTCATATCGACCAGCCGGAAAGGAAACCCTGACCCAGATTCGGGGATTCCTCTGGGACCATTATGACGGCAAGGTTCCCGGTAAATTGGAGGCGACGTTTTACACGCTTGAGGGGGAGCCTACTCACTATCTGTTTTTGGTCGAAGCCATGCCGACGGGAGAATGGGGAATCAGAGCGACAGTCACCATGTTTCGAGGCGACTACGCCCGACCCAAGAAAAAACCCACCAAGACTGTCGTGGAGGAGAAATACTGCTACGTGGGTCGAATTGACCCGTCAAGTGAAAAAGCAATTCCCGGAGAGGAAAAAAGAAGCGCCGAATCGTACAGGCTGGTTCTTAGAATCTGTACGGACCGCGACATCACTTTCTAGCGGTCCCGTCACGGTATGTCCAACTCCTGATTTGTCGTGCGGGCCCAACCTGGAAGCGCGTTAGTTAGGAGTTGACAACCGAATAGCCAATCTCTAAGGCATCGGCCAACAAAGCTTCAAACTCGACGGTTGCATTCAATGCTTGCACCAATTCTGCTGTTAGCGGCGCGTGTTCATAAATCTGTTGGACTGCAGGCAAGCTAACGGGACGCTCGTAGTAATCATCCGCCCACGATTTATAAGTGTTTGGATTTCCATCGAGAATTGAAAGCATCCATTCAGAGCCGTCTGGGTCGTCTCCCGCAGGAAAAGAGATTTTCCCAGCATTCCATTGAGCATCCTGAATGCCCCGCCACATGCAGAAAGTTGTGTCTTCCATCGAGAAGGCAGGTTCAGTGGCGAAGGATTTGAAGGCGTCCGGGACCGCGTCGAGTACGCCGGGCCAGACCTTAGTGATTTCCATGCTCCATGGTGACATTTCAGACTCGTGGTCGAAGCCTTTGAGCAACGCACCGGGAAGACCGAAGCCACAATACCAACCGTCTCCCTGCCCGTTTCGCATTGACGCCATCTGCTCGTTCTCAGCCCACTTGCTGTTGAACGAGTAGTAGCGATTGTCCCACTCAGGCATGAGGATGGCGTCAAGCATTGCCAAAGACTTGGTTAGCTTTCGGAGCGTTCCTATCGTCGGCAATTCAGTCAGGTTTCGCGTCGAAATCATTGTCACTAGATTCTATAACGCGATGCACACGACGAAAGGGACATTCGTTAGCTCAAGTGCCTGTGAAGTTGCCGTCGCCAAGGTGAGGCCAGCAAAAGTGAGGCTAGCAGCACGAGCAAGGAAACAAAAAGGAAACCGAGAATGCCCCTTTTTGCCCACGCGCTGAACTCACTACGGTCATCCTTGCCGCATCGCCACGATACCCCCAGCATGCACAGAGCGGTGATGAAGCACACTGGCAGAAAACTCGCTAGTTGCGCTGCGTAGCGACTACTGCCCAGGGGCCCAAGCACCGCGTCGAATTCCAGGAGAAAGAAAAGAGGGCAGAAGCTCAAGGCGCTGCCAAAAACGATTCCGGCGGACCTAACGCTGCGTGTCGAGCTTTCATTAGTAATGAACGGAAGTACACAAAACACAAAGGGCAGCTCACACAGGAACAAAGTCAGCGCTGGAGGCGGTAAGTCGGTCTCAACATGGCTGAACAACCACGCAAATCGGGCTGATGCGACCATCCCCATGGCGATTGCCAGATGTACCGGGGAGAACAATCTTGAGCGAGCTGGGCCACGTTCTTGGGCTTTAGCCCTTGGATCTACCATGCGCCAATTCTTGCATTCTTGGCTTCGTAGGTTCCAGAGAATTGGTCATGTGGCTGGCCGTAAGTAATCAGATGGGTCTCATGCTTGCTGAAGTTGTGATATTGCGCCGGACGGCTCATGATGACCATTCGGTTTAATCCGAGCAGGACATGCGCAGGCCAGAATTGACTGAAATCAGTGGACTTCTATCACGTTTTTATCACAACCAATCCGTTTTGAAGTCAGAGAGTAAGCCGCGCAAATCAGCCAAGCCATTTAATCAAATTTTAGGTGGTGCGCCTGGTGAGGTTCGAACTCACGACCTCTAGCTTCGGAGGCTAGCGCTCTATCCAGCTGAGCTACAGGCGCGCAGAACACGCGGACGCGTAGTTTATCGATCAAGAAAGCGCGGCGATCCGAAACACCACGCTTCGCTCATTCTAGCGCGTAACCTCGCCTCTCCGCCATAGCACTCGTAGCCCAGGTACAAGGTGATACGGTGTTCGGCCCTCGAGCTTATCCTTTCGCCCGCGATTTTATGTCTTTGGCAAGCTTTTCAATTTCTTCCGCTTTTTTCACCATCGCCAGAGATAACACTTGCGCCGAATCAGTCTTATCCACTTCCGCTTTCAACTCGCTTGCCAACTGAAAAAGTCTTTCCACACTTTTCTTGATGCTCTTGTCGTTTTCCTGGAGCGCCACCTTCGACGCTGTTTTCAGCCTGCCAGCCTGATCCTCATCTTCTTTGCCGCTTTGGTCGTCAATGGGTGGCTGCGGCGGCCGCGGTGGATTCTGCGCTACGCCTGCGGGCGCCGCCGGCAACAACACAAACGATGCAGCAAAAGTTCCCAAGGTAACCAACCAGCGTCGCCGGCACGGCGTCGGCTGCAGATCTGTCGTCAACATTTGGAGTTCCCTTCAAGAATCTGTACGAGGCCATTGGGAATGGCATCCCTGGCCGTTCCAACTCCAGTAACTTCCAGTGTTATACTCCACTTCTCTTAAAGTTTATGCCGAATCCCTTCGCCACCTGGTCGAATTTTTCGCTCGCCAACGTCCTGCATCTGATCGCCATTCTGCTCATCGCACTGGTTTTAAACCGGCTGCTGCGCGTGCTGACCAAGCTACTGGTCCGTCCCGCGACCTCGCAATCCCGCGTGGCGCTGAGCCGCGAGCAGCAGACGCGCACCGTCGCCGGAGTGCTCTACAGCGCTAGCAGCAAAATCGTGTGGGCCGTGGCAATTTTGACGGCCATGACGGAGTTTGGCATCAACGTTACTCCCGTGGCCACGCTCGCCGGACTCGCCAGCCTCGCAGTCGGTTTTGGCGCGCAAAATCTGGTACGCGACATCATCACCGGTTTTTACATTGTGTTGGAGGATCAATACGTCGTCGGCGACACTATTCAAGTCGGCGACAGCATCGGGCGCGTTGAGCACGTCACGCTGCGCCGCACAGTATTGCGTGATGCCCGCGGCGCGCTGGTCACCATCGCCAACGGCGACATCCGCACCGTGGCCAACCTCAGCCGCGATTGGTCGCAAGCCTTCGTGGATGTTTCCCTGGCGCCCGATACCGCGCTCGAAAAATCGTTGATTGCTTTGGAAGCGGCCGCCGCCGAGGTGCGCAACGATCCGGCCTGGTCGCAAGCACTCGTCGACGGCCCAAGAATACTCGGCGTACAAAGCATCGATCGCACCGCTTCCATCGTCCGCCTGCAAGTACGCACCGCTCCCACGCGCCAGGATGAAGTAGCGCGAGAATTGCGCCGCCGCATTCAACTGGAATTCCAGAAGCAAGGCATTCCGCTCGCATCCGTGCAACGATTTCAATTCTCCGGCGCCACGCTTTTCCCCGAAGTGACAGCACCAGGCGCGCCATCCGGGCATCAGCCCGATCTTGCGCACGCAGACGGGCCGGTTACCGCGTCACCGGAACCCCGGCAATAACAGCCTTTTTCGCAATCGCTGCGAAGGTATTTTCTGGAGGTCGAACATGGCTCAAGTAAGCTACGAAGAAGTGAATTTGTTGCTGCGTCTTTACGACATGCGCCGCGAACCGCAAATTCGCAAGGCGCGCGCGTGGTTTACCGAGCACTTCCATCCGGAATCCGCCGACGAAATGATGCAGAAATATCCGCAAGGCAGCGAAGAAAACACGTACATCCGCATGGTGATCAGCTACTGGGAAATGGTCGGCAGCATCGTGAACCGGGGGTTGATCAACGACGAGCTGTTCTTTGAAAGCAACGGCGAAATTTGGGTGGTGTGGGACCGCATGCGCTCGGTGGTGCCGACGTGGCGCGCGGCCTTCAAAAATCCTTTGCTGTTTTCGAATATCGAAGAGGCGTGCAAGCGATTGGAGGAATGGCGAGAAAAACGTGCCCCGGGCTCTACGGCGGCGATGCGACAAATGCTCGGTGAAGCGAAGCCCAAAGGAAAAACCGCGTAAAGCAGCGCTTTCTTGCTTTAATTTTGCGGGTTAGTGCTGCACCTCGTGCACTTTTTCGGCCGGAAGCAGTTCCGCAGGTTGCGGAGACTTCACAGGAAGCGCGACGCGCACGCAGTTCCTCCCCGCCGTCTTTGCTGCATAGAGAGCCGCATCCACCTCCGCCAGGTGGATTTCCGCCCGAAGCTCTCCAAAATCCGTGGTTCGCAGCAATCCAACGCTCATGGTCAGTGCGATGGGCCCACGATCCGTAATCACCTCACGATTGGCGATCGACGCTCTCACCTGTTCGGCGCGGCCCAGCGCCGAAGCCGGATCGCAATTGTTCAGGACGATCAGAAACTCCTCGCCGCCATATCGCCCAACAAAGTCGTAGGAGCGCACCGAGGCCAATAGCCGCCGGGCTACCTCTCGCAACACTTCGTCTCCGACGGGGTGCCCGTAGGTGTCGTTAATGTTCTTGAAGTGATCGATGTCACACAGCAGCAATGCTGTAGATTTGTGTTCACGTTGCGCGCGCGCTAATTCACGGTTCAGCAAATCGGTAATCACCCCACGATTCCACAATCCCGTCAGCGCGTCGTGCGTGGCCTTGAAGCGCATCTCCTCGCGCGCTTCCACCAGCCGGTCTTCCAAATGGAGAATCCGCTGTCCCGTGCGCAGCCGTGCCTTGAGTTCTTCGGGATGAAACGGCTTCGTCAAATAATCATCAGCACCGGATCGCAGACCCTCTACTTTGTCGTCGCTGGTCTCCTTCGACGTCAGCAACACCATGTATACGTAGGTCTTGTCTCGGTGCGCGCGCACCGCGCGGCACACGCCAAGTCCGTCCACCTCCGGCATTTCCCAATCGAGCAGCGCCATCCGCGGACCATCCGCACGGCACAACTCTTCTTGGGCCAGGCGGCCGTTTTCCACCGCGACCACCTCATACCCCGCTCGCTCCAGCGTTTTCTGTAACAAGCGCCGCGACATCGCGTCGTCGTCGGCCACTAATATTTTCATCGACCTACCTCGGAAAGACACGACTCCAGCATCGGCAACAGCGTCGCGGCCTCACGCTCAAATTCCGCCAGCGAATTCTCCAGATGCCCGCTTTGTGTTCCATTGCCGATCTGCTCGAGCCGTCCGGCAAGTGTGGCCGCGCGGTTAGCCGACAAATTAGCCATCATGCCCTTGAGCGCGTGACTCGCCGACGCCACCCGTTTGAGGTCCGTGCAATTTGCAGCTTCGCGCAACTCTTCCAGCCGCTGCGGAAATTCCTCCTTGAAAATCTCCAGCAGGTCGCGCATCAGTTCGCGGTCGTGGTCCACGCGCTCAAGGAGTTCGCCCATGGCGAACGATTCTTCACCTTGGTGCTCAGTGGCTGCCCCGCCGACTTCCTTACCGCCCGTCGCAAATCGTTCCAACTCGGCGCGGAGCGCTTCATTGCGTATCGGTTTCGAGATATATCCGTTCATACCGGCCTCCAGATATTTCTGTTCGTCGCCTGCCATCGCGTGCGCCGTCATGGCCACGATGGGTATGTTTCTGACTTTGGGATTCGCGGAAGCTCGTATCAGGCTGGTCGCCTGCACCCCGCCCATGACCGGCATCTGGATGTCCATCAAAATCAGATCGAAATTCTTTCCCTCAGCCATTCGCACGGCTTCCCGACCGTTGTTAGCCAGGGAAACTCTATGGCCCATTTTTTCCAGCAGCCGCGTGGCAAGCCTTTGATTGACCCGGTTGTCTTCGACCAGCAGCAAACGCATCGCCTCGTTTACCGCGGGTCTTGCTGCCGGCGCATCCTCGTTCTGCCGTTCCTCATGGATATGCAGTGCCTGGAGAATGGCTTGATACAAAACTGTCCGGCGTAATGGGCGCTGTAGATTCTGCGCCACGCGGATTTTCTTTTCTTCTTCCGCATCCTCACGGCTGGAAGAGGAGGATAGGATAAGCACCGCAATCTCTTCGCCGCCTTGCAGCTCTCGGATCTTCCGCGCCGTCTCGTAGCCATCCATTTCCGGCATCTTGCGATCCATAAGCACCAATGCAAATGGCTGGCGCGCGCGCACGCTGCGCTCGAACGCCGCAATGGCCGCCACTCCGCTGTCTACCGCGACTGGAAGCAGCCCCCATGCGGGTAACAGCCGCGTCAATAGCTGTCGATTTAGCTCGTTGTCATCGACCACTAAAACGCGGGTTCCTGCCAGTTGCGCAGAAGCTCCGTCGAACCCGCCGGGCTGCGGCGACGACGCCAGCTCGAAGGTAACCGTAAAGAAAAATGTACTGCCCTTCCCACTCTCGCTTTCCAGTCGGATTTCGCCTTTCATCAGCTTCACGAGTTGCGCGCAGATGGATAGTCCGAGTCCCGTTCCGCCAAATTCCCGTGTCGTCGAAGCGTCCGCCTGTGAAAAGGCTTCAAAGATTTTGTGATGCTTTTCCGGCGGAATTCCGATGCCGGTATCCGACACGCTGAATCGCAGGATCGGTTCTTCCTTTCGCTCGTCCTCCCGTTCGACGTGTACCGCCACGTGCCCCAGCTTTGTAAATTTGATGGCATTTCCCGTTAGGTTGACGAGAATTTGCCGCAGGCGTACAGGATCCCCGGAGATCCACTCGGGAACATCCGGCGCAAGTGACCAGCTCAATTCCAGCCCTTTTTCCTGTGCCCGCGCCGCTAGCGGCTGTAAGGCTCCTTCGATACAATCCACTACCGAGAAATCCACGATCTCCAGTCCCATGCGGCCCGCTTCAATCTTCGAAAAATCCAAAATGTCGTTGATGATTGTCAGCAGTGATTCTGCTGAGACCTTCACCATTCCCAGATAGTCGCGTTGCTCCATGGTCAGGTTGGTATCCAGCGCCAATTCCGTCATGCCCAGAATCCCATTCATCGGTGTGCGGATTTCGTGGCTCATGTTCGCCAGAAATTCGCTCTTGGCGACGCTCGCTGCTTCCGCGGCCTCCTTCGCTACCCGCAGGCGTTCGGCTGCTTCGAAGCGCTCATTCACGTCCTGCACCACGCCGATGTACCCGCGGCGTGTGCCGTCCGAGCTTGGTAGCGCGCGCGCGATCGCTTCGACTTGAATGGTCCGGCCCGCGCTCGAAATGTGCCGGTAGTTACATACAAAGAGGCTTCCCGTGCCTGCCGCAGCCAGATACTCGATCACCACGCGTTCGACGTCCTCGGCATGGATAGAACGCTTCCAGCCAAAACCCAGTGCTGCTTTGCCGGCCATGCCGGTCATTTCCTGCCATCGTTCATTTACATATCGCCACGCACCATGCTCGTCGGACAGGAAAATTCCCACAGGCGCCGCCGAGCTAAGCGTGCGAAACAGTTCCTCGCTCTCGCGAATGGCTTTTTCTGACCGCACGCGTTCCGCAATGCCTTGATACAGAATCAGAAACTCCCGCCGCTCGCCTTGCGCATCCAGCGGCACGACGTGCACTTCGACGTCGAGCAGGTCGCCGCTCTTGTGCCGCCGCTGTGTGGTTTTGTGCACCGTGGTGCCCGGCGCGATGGTGGAAAACTCCGCACGGATTTTCTTGCGTTCCTCGAGCGGCGCGATCAGCGCATCCAACGTCTGCCCGCTGGTCTCCTGAAACGTGAAGCCGAAAAGCTCGTCAAACGCCGGATTGGTAAGTGAGATTCGTCCCAAGCCGTCAACCACTACAATCGCGATGGGGTTGCTGGCCACCAACGCATTCAGAAATGCGGTTCGGTCTTGCAGCGCAACTTCGGCGCGCCGCCGTTCCGCAATTTGTCCTTCTACTTCCAGTGTTCTTTCTACGACGCGATTTTCGAGCGTGTCTTTCGCATCTTGCAGTTCCGCGTCTCGCCGCTCGATTTCCTCCAGCATATGGTTGAAGTCCGCGCCCAGTTGCCGCATCTCGCGTCCCAATAAAATTGGCGCTCGCTGTGAATAGTTTTGCTTGTCGGCAACTTCCCGCGCCAAGTCCGCGAGCTTTAGAATCGGTCCGGTAATCGACTGTTCGAATCGCCTCTGGCGCTCCTGCAGATTCCGCAGGTCCGCTTCGAGGTACAGTGAACCGACGTTGTGGGAGTCCGTGTTCACCACATATTTGACGGCGACAAATTTTTTGGTCCAGGCTACATCGCTCGGACGCTGCTCGGGAACGGCGTCTTCTCCAAACAAGTCCCAGCGCACATACACCGCCAGCACGGTATCGTCGGGGCGAAACAGCACCGCGCGCCGGATCTCCGGGCGCGCGCGCAAAATCTCCAGCAACTTGAATCCACCCATGGTGTCCTCGAACGCCAGCGCGGCTGCCGCGTTCGTCCCCACCATTTCGGCCGTGGCTCGCAGGTCGACCACCTTCCGCACTCGCGCGGCGTGCACGTCATAAAGAAAAAATGCCCCATAACCCAGAAACATTCCCACGCCCGCGGTAACCATCGTGAGCAGCAGCAGCGACTGCCGCAGTGAATTCTCCGGCCTTCGTATCACTCGCATGCTCAGCCCTTCGCCTCCATGCGGTTTACGACTCGCCGCGCTAACGACAGCAGCCGCGAACTCATGGCCAGCCGGGCGTCTTTCGTGGCTGATAGATTCACTTCAAACTGCAGCCCTCGCTGGTCGTAAGAAAAACTGACCGCACCTCCTGCGCCGAGAAATTCCGGCGTCTCACCGACGGTGAGCACTTCCGCGTTGTGTACCGCTGCAAGTACCGGCTGATAGCGGCGCGACTCCGAGCGGCTCACAAAAAGGATCTGGCACCCGCGCACGTCCGCAATTCCCCGCGCCCACCGGACGCCCATCTTTCGATTGTGAAATGTTTCTCGCCGTGTCGCCTCCGCCAGTGCCGTTCCGAAGGAATAGTCTCCCAACACACACACGTTGAACGGAGCTTGCGGCGACGCAAACGCTGTTTCCGGCCACTCTATAAAATTAGGAAATTGCGCGATGAAATTGGCCTTGCTCTGATATTCGGCGGAAACCGTCTCTTGCGCTCGGGCGCTCAGCAAACTCGCGAGGACGCACATCACCATCTGGATCACCGCGCACGTGGCACGCATCCGCCTTGGTTCGCAGCTCGCCCTACGGTAGCTGCATTCCTGCAATTCTGCGCGGCCAGCGAACACACTCCCCCCCATAGGCAATCCATCGCACGATGGACACCACTTGGGTTTCATGCGCGAGAACAACGTAACTGATTCGATTGGCCTTACGGACAGGCTCCGCCACCTGGGATGCGACGATTCGTGCTGTCGTGGAACGGTCCCCTCAAAAGGGTCATTTCGGGAATCCCCGGACGAGCGCAGTTCTCAGGCTGCCAGCGCGCCCGCGCCTTCTCCGGGGATGCCATCCATCGCGCGCCGCACATCGCATCTTCCCGGAATTCATTGCAGGAGAGACTTACTATCTATCGGACGACAATCGCTTCCTTGCGTATTCCGACCCCGGGCTCACCGGTTCCAGCTTCACGTACGCCAGCCAATGCTCGCGCGCTTCTTCGCTCGACGCCAGCTTGTCGCAAATCGTCGCCAGCGTATATCGCGCATCCGCATTCTGTGGATCGAGGCGTACCGCCAAGCGTAAATGCTGCCGCGCTTCCTGCAACAATCCGAGATCGTCGAGCGTGGTGCCCAGATTAAACCGCCCAAGCGGATTTTGCGGCTCGAGTTCCACGGCTCGCGCAAAATAATCGCGCGCGGCTTCGAGGCGTCCGTCTTCAAACGCCAGCGTTCCGCGATTCAGCAAGGCGTCCACATGCTTCGGGTCTAGCGCAATCACCCGCTCATATGCTTCAATCGCCTGCGCTCGCGAAGCGGGCTCCGCATCCAGTTCGAGCGCCAGCTGGAACCAGCTATCCGCGCTCCGCTCCGGCATCATCCGGAGGTTCTCCACCAACTCCCGCGTCGCAAAATTCAAAATAAACTGTCCGGAGATCGGCTCGAGCTGTCCACCGCTTGCTCCTTCCACCAGAATATCCTTGCCGTTTGAAACAATCCGCAGCTCCGTTAGCGGAGACTTAATCTCGGATAGTTTTTGCCTTAGCGCCTGCAGCGAATGCCGCAGTTTACTCGGGGAAATACCCTTCTCAACCAACTGCTTCGCCGTGCGCAACGCAATCAAGTCGCGAAAATCGTAAAATTCCCGCGCTGGCGGCGTCAGCGGCGACACCACTTGAAACTCTTCCCACTGCTTCAGCTGCTTCTCGGTAACATTCAGGATGCGTTGGATGTCTGCTCGCGTGTATTGCTCGGTCGATCGCATGAACCGCTAGCTGGCTACCTTCTTCGCCGATTTCTTCGCGCTCTTCACGATGCTGATCGCGCGAACTGGCGGCTTCTTGGCCGGCGCTGCGGGCCGCTGCTCGAGGCTCTTCGTCAACGCCGCCATCAAATCCAGCACGGGCGCCCGCTTTGGATGCGTCACGCTCGCCACTTGCTTGCCCTCCTGCTTCGCGGCGATCAACGCTTTCATCCCTTCCATGTATTCGTCGCGGTATTTCTGGGGTTCAAAATCCGCGGCTAGATTTTCAATCAGCTGCACCGCCAATTTTTTCTCCGCGTCGCGCAACTCCACTTTGTCGTCTTTGCCATACTCCGCGATTTCACGGATTTCGTTTTCGTAATACATGGTGTGCAGCGTCAATCCATTATTCCGTGGCCGGATAATCACTACGTGTTCCCGCTGGTGCATCGTCAATTTCGCAATCGCGCAGTAATCCGATTCCTCCAGCGCTTTCATCAGCAAATGATACGCTTTCCGCCCCTCATCCTCCGGCGTAATGTAATAGGACGATTCGTAGTAAAGGGGATCGACTTCTTGCAATTTCACAAATTCCTGAATCTCCATCGTTCGCCCGGAGTCCGGCTCGATGTTGTCCAACTCTTCCGGCGTAAACAACAGATATTGATCGTCCTCAAACTCATAACCCTTCACAATCTCCGACCGCTCCACTTTGCGGTCGCAGGTCGGGCAGAACAACGGCATCTTCAACCGCGAATTGCACACCGCGTGCAACTGGTTCAGCGATATTCGCTCGGAGCGCGCCGCGCTAAACAATCGAATCGGAATCGACAACAATCCGAATGTCAGGTAGCCCTTCCAGACAGAGGTAGCCATAACGCTCCTTCACAGCGAAATAAAAGCGAAGTATTGCAAATTCCTTCGCAGCATACTTTCAACATTCTATCTTTGGAAGCCACCTGTGGAAATCCCGAATTTCGCGTATTTGTGCGGAACAACAATCGCTGTTTGGACGCTAAGCCGCGCGCGTTCCCTTTCCGTCGCTGATCTCTCCGGAATACAGTCATTAAGGCGTCTGGCTTCCCGGCGATCGCGCCTATTCTTGGAGAATCCCAGCAAATGGCGGCCGGTAGACTCTCGATTCCCAGTGTGGCGAAACGGGAATGATAACCAAGGGTATGGAAAGACCCCACGAACGCTGATGAATTTTGGCGGGACCGACCTCCGTTCCTAACGCTCTTCACGCTGGACGACGTCCTCAGAGACTTTATCATTTTTAGAATTGAGAACAACGACCGTTAAACCATAAAAACCGTTGTGGTCCTTCTGCGGCGTTCGTAGTTTCCGAACTCCGTTACATTCATCGCCCTACCCTTGACCGGCTGTCGTCGGGATTTTGTGACGGGTAGGCTGTTTCAACCAACAAATCCTTGATCGTCTCGCTCACTGTGCGCGGAAATCGTTGTGCGTAGTCTCGAAGCTTGGCCGGAGTTAGAAACTGCAATTGGAGTTCGTCTAAGGGCGTCGGAAGTCCTTCTTGACGGTTTAGGTAGATCCAATCCAGTAGCGCCTTCTCAGGTTCCGCAATGAGATATTTGTTGTAGCGAGTAGCCTTTTCCTCAAAGCCCCAATAGAGCTCAGGAGAGATCCTTCTGTACACAACGCTGACAGATTTGCTTCTGAAAGACTGCGGATAGCCCGGTGTGACGCAAGTCAGTATTGACGGACTTTGAGTAATGATGCCTCGCTCCACTAAAGCGGACTCAAGTGAAATGTAAGAACGAGGTCGAAGGACGTTCACTAGATCGCGAGGCGAAAATTGCTGATTGAAGTGGTTGATGTAGATCTTTGTCGAAACGCGTTCGACCAGACCCTTTGCCTCATATCGGCGCAAAGCATCGCGTACAACACGTTCAGAGAGCTTGTGTTTGCGAGCCAAATCGTCGGTGCGCACGATGCAATTGTTTCGAGCTTCTTCTGTCAAGATAGTTGTCCAATTCATTGCGTTTCCTTCCCGAGCCAGTGAGCCAATACGACTCGTAGCGAGTGGCGGATGGCCTCAAATTCGTTCTGGGCGAGCTCTTCAAAAATGGCGAGTGGCAGGACCGGGCGGAGTTCAACCGTGCAGAGCTTAGTATTGATGTCCTGAATTCGAGTTTCGATGGATTCTTGGTCCATCTCTTTCATTGCGATGAAGTCCTCGAGGTGTGCATGAAGATTCTTGTCCAGGTGCGCACCACGGGTAAGGAGAAGATGGATATCGAAGGCATCCCGAGCTTTCACATGACGGCGATTGAGAAGAGTTTCGCATTTCTGAAACAGCAGATAGTTCGCGCTTGGGGTGGCGACGATTTTTTCCGGAGCGTTGGCAATTGCCTTCATGACGATCTGAGTCTCTAAGATATTCCCGCCGATGCTGGTTAGATCAATGGTGAAGAGGGCCCTGTGGTTGGCGAGGACCCACTGCTTGACGAAGCCGGGGCTCTCGATATCTTTCCGGAATTCGAGTTGGCCCAGGCCGAGGGTTTCTGCAATTGACTGGATACTGGAACGGACAACATCTTGAATTTCTTCGGGTCTCGGGATCTGCGTTGGGGAGGCGAGCAGGTCCAAGTCTCGGGACAATCGAGGGCTCTCGTGGAAAAGCACGAGGCTGGCTCCTCCAAATAAGATGAATTGATCGGGGAACGCGGTGAAGAGTGCCGCCGCACTTTCCTCGATGAGGACGAGGATTTCGGCTTCGACCGGCTGAAAGCCGCGTTCCCTGTACCTATCAATCCTTGCCTGTAAGTTCATATAGCCAAAAGTAGCACATTATAAGCTATTGGCAATTAAATATCTTTTAATAATTGTCAAAAGACGTATATTTGACACTTTCAGCGATTATGATATAATCTTGCCTAACTTGATGGGCGGTCAGAGTAGCACGCGCACGATCTTAATCGAGACTGCTGATTCTTCCGTTGAATCGTGGACCGAGAACTATCTAGTCGAAAGGAACGGAGCTTTAGTGTTTAGTCCATGCCACCGAAACAAATAATTGCGCTGGCAACTCAACACCACGTTCATGCTCGGCACACATAGAAAAGAGGGAATGTGAAAACATTCCCTCTTTGAAACCAAACAATCTGGACGGGGCAATCTCTCTACCGGGAAATATTTGCGGCAACGATCACCGATTCCTGCTTCTCGTGGTTCTGGGCGAGCCGGACTTCCGTGCGGCTTCTGGGCAGTTCGCGTCCGCTGGAATAACCTACAACCCAAATCTGCCGGAGGAAATAGTAGCCGCCCATGGTGTCGAAAACGAGCTTGGTGTCTGCCGAGGGCGTGCCCCTTACGCAAGCGTTTGACAAAGTTATATCAGTCTTAGCCTGTTCGGCGTTGGTGATCATAAGGACAGACTCGCTGTTCCTGAAAAGATAATCGCCAGCAGGGTAGGCGCGGTCGCCGACGACGAAATTGAAAGGAACATTCGCACTTACTGTCGTCCGCTGTGCGTGAGCAGCGGTGGCCATAAGCAGCACAGCCAAAGCAGCCAGGATAGAACGTAGGTTTTTCATAGAACCTCCTTCGAATCGAAAAGCGTTGAGCACCGGACAAGAACAGCCAATTATTTTCGTGTGCCATCTCGTTCCGAGTTGCTCTACCTTCTCACGCTCTCAATTCAGTGCATGGCTCATGCCAAGCTGTGTGGCAGAATCCAGACTCTGATTGAAACATCACACATTCGCTTTGCTCTCAGGCGGTTGGACGTAACCATTTCTGTCGCACGCCTGACCGATGTTGGTGGGGGCGGGATGTTCACAAGCCAATTGCTATCCGATTTGCACATGAAACCGTTTTCTTCGCCGACTTTAGATCCTGTATCGTCGGCTAAAATAAACCGTCGCGAGTCCCGGGATGCAGCCAAATTTTTCACTTAGAATGAGTTAACTGAATCTGTCCATTTGGAGCTCTTCCAGTTGCTGCGCTTTCTCGTGCTCCTAGTCAATCAGATAGCCCTTCTATCTCCTCGGATAGTCTGTTCGCAAGAATCTGGGAAGACGGATCGTCGTACTTCGGCTGGTTCCGGTTTTGCGTAAGGCCGGCAATATATCGGACGTGTACAGCTTCAACCGAATGCGAAAAGGCCAAATTCAAAAATAGATTTCCCCTCCCCACGACGGTCAACTCATGATTAACATTATTGATACGTACTTTTTGGTTATGAACGCTTGATAGAGGAATTTAATCTGAGTCTGCGAAAAGTGATTTCGATTTGTACTCGGCAATTTACCGGTGTGCCTCCCGGATTAAGCGCGGGCTGCATAGGTGTACGAACCACTGCGCAATAGTCAGAAGGCGATGCGCGCCGTAGCCTAGAGAGTTTCGATCCGGACAACTGAGCTCGACCGCCGAGTCCAGGTGACTGCGACTAAGTCCTGGGGCCCAATTCTCACCGAAACGGTGGGAAGAGAGGTCGATTATCAGGTAGCAGCACCTACCGAACGAGAACACCCACCTTGCACCGAGCGACTATCGCTCACCAAAGAGTGCGGATGGAAGGATGGCGACAGGGGCGGCTTGGCTGAAGGAAAAAACTCTTACAAGGGAAAAACAAGACCGCTCTTGACACTAACCGGCCTTCTCATGGAAGGACTTAGCCTGTGAGTCGAAGCGTCCTCATGGGCATGTTTTGCCCTTTTCTGCGCTATTCTTTCCGAGTCTAAAGGGAAACCAAATGAGAGCTAATCCCGCGGAAACTGATATGCACGAATCAATCTTGCAGCGTATCGACAAAAAGACTTCTTCACTGACAATGCTGTTTGGAGTTGTTTTTTTCTCTTTTTTAGCTGGCATGAGAGTCGATGATGGAATCAACAGCCTCATCGAGGCGAAGACCCAGTACAGGTGGCTAGTTGATTTCGCCATAGGCTTTGGCTTTCTTGTTGTAGCGATTCGATGGGCCGTTCCTCTGCTGAAACGTGCCAAGAGTTATTGCGCGAATTCACTTCCTCGGTAAGCGCTAATCAGGAGTTGCCGCGATTTGTATAGAGATCAGTGCTATTCTCTTGGTCGTGGTGCGATTTTGTATTCAAACATTGGCATTGGTATTCTTCAGCGGACTTATCGTCGCCTGTTCAACCTCCCAAGTTCAGGACAAAACGACCCATGAAACGAATGACAAGACAATTGTGGTGCCAGAATTCTCCATCGCCGTAAAACTATCGGAGACTGCACAAAAGAAACTCCAGGGTATGCATGAATCAGTGTTGGTGATTGCATACTTCGACGGAGACCCCTTACCCGGCAAAGGAAAAGACAACTCACCCATGAGGGGCGTTGTCCTAGGAAGTGACGAGAAACTGGTGGACACCAACAACGTTGCGACGTTTTCCGATACGAAGATTTCGCGAAGCAACTGGATTGATCTCTCCAGCAAAGACTACTACGTGACTATCAACGTTGTTTCGGCAAGAAAGTCGTCGAAAGACAATTTACTTGACTGCGCCGACCCCATCGACCGAATCAGCACATTTGCCAGCAAATCAACGCAGGTCTCCTGCAGATTGATCGGCGAACACGACGGGCCGTCGCTATGATCTTGGCTGCTTCGCCGACTCGAAACCCTCCAAGGCGGGTGTGACGAGCCACTTTTCTGGTAACCGCGTTTAATCAGGAGTTGGCACTATCGCTTTTACCGCTGCGCTTTTTGTGATGCAATCGAAAATGTCGGCCAGATTTCCGGTGGATATGTCTGAGACGTCTACCCCGTAAATGCGATGAATTTTCTCCACGAACTTGTCATTTGTTTCATCGCCATGAAAGTCCCATAGGCTTGATTCGTCAGAAATCCAAGCCCAGTCAATCTCAAGAATACGCTGGAAGAAGTCCTTCGCTAGCTCCGAGTGCTGGCCAACACGATTACTAACAGCAAACTCGATCGGCACCTTTGTGCCCGGCCGGGGTAGCTCCTTCCTTTTAGCTTTGAATTGGTCGAAATTCTCGCGGAGGGTTTCGAGCGCTTCCTTCTTCGTATTCCCATGTCCTGACATTGCAGGCCAATTGATTACGGTAGCGGTCCATGGAATTAGCTTTAGCCGGGATGCTTGTGAAGACTCAGAAACATGCTGGAACGAAGTCCGAATCGGGTAGTTGTCAATAGTCCATTCATTTTTGAACAGCGAAGCGAAAATCATCCACACTGCTCGGACTTGCAAAGCAACTTTTGTTAGCATCGTCACGATGTTCTTATACCATGCTCGGGTTAGTGCCTGGTAAGTCGGGAAACTTCGCCACTGCGGGAGTCGAAAAACATGACGCTAAGCGTTCACGACAACCATTTGATTTCCTACGAGGTTAGATGCGATCAACGGACTATTTCGCTTCACACGGAATATCGACCCAAGCAGGAGTTCGTAAATGTGATTTTCAAAGGAGTTCAAGGCTACCACTTCGAGAACGACGCGTTCGGAAACATCATTCTTGATGTGGAGACGGTTGCGGTCGACCAATTTCTAATAGAACACAGCACGGAAAATTCTGAGTCTTACAGAATGGCGGGAGCATATGGGCCGTGGGCTTCGAATCTCGAAACAGCACCGGCCCATTTGCTAGGTCAAGGAATACAAGGTTTCATCCTGTCTTCGTCCATCGGACTGTCTGGATGGGTCCTCGCACGCGAGATTTCCATTGTAGCGGCGCAACAAGGCTCGCCAACCGACAGCCCCGACGCCGATACGTTCTGACTTTGCTCAAAGTCCCGATAAGTTCTTGTGATCAATTGGGCTGTGATTCTGTTTGGGGGTGGTTTCCTCATCTGGTGGACTACCGAACACCATTTGTCGCGCTGGCAGTTCCTAGGCATTCTTTTGTTGGTTGGCTTACCGTACGGGGTTGTCGAGAACTGGGCAAAGAGAAGAGTGAAACTAAATCATCTACGAAATAGAAAACGTCTAGCAACGCAACTTGTCCGGTAAGCGCGTTACCAGGCGCTGAGTGCCTGTAGCAGGCCACAAACTTTAGTCTCCTGGGCTAATTGTGGGAACCGACAACGGAGGTCACTCTATAAACAAGACTCGCGCTGATTCTTGACTCAATTGAATCTCGACAACACGGCCACGCATGACGCCGCGCTCATCGACCAGGACAACGCTTCCTTCTCCTCTTAGGATGTGACTCTCTTTTGAATAAGAGAATTTGTCTGCCTTGATATTCCCGCCATCAAACGTGAAAACTGGGAGTTTTTCATGGCCAGGGCACAAAAGCCCCACGTACTCCACGGAGTCACCGGACTCGTCGCGCCTCCCAAAGAGTATCGATTGTTTGGATTCGGGAGGCATTCGACCGCGTCCAAAATCCTCTACCTGATACTTCATGGACGGAAGCTTCGAGGGGTCTAAAACAGAAGGAGGTGGACCATCGATTTCGACCCTAGGTTCGACGAAATCAATATCCATTGGAGGGCAGTCCGAGCATTCCATGAGAACAAAATCTCTTGATTGAGAGATTTCTTTCGGAGTCATTGAAAGGCTCTGCATATGAGTGCAGAATTCTTTCGCTGTTATCACGAGGGAATACTCTCCGTCAGGTATCCGCAAGGAATAACTGCCGTCAAGTTTTGTCTCTGATTTGAACAGGCCGCTCTTGCCAGTCAATTGGACCTGGGCACGCGCTATTGGCGTTTTGTTGGTGTCCAAAATCGCGCCAGATAGCAGAGGCAACCGGCGCCCAGGTGGGTGGTCGGTCTGGGAGTGGGCGGCGAAAACGGCCACGCTCCAAAACATTAGAAACAAAGAGAAATGTCGCATAATTGTTCGTAGATTCCAGTCGTTAATTCCGCGACCAATGTTACTGTACTCAAGAGTAGGCAAGCCCAGCAAGGCTTTGGCCCTCGCCAGCGGCGGGCTAACTCCCGATTAGCGTAACCGGAAATCTCTAACGATGTCGGCCCTGTCAAACGTTTTTTGAGCAAACTTCTCCGTTCACTCCCAAGAGTGGTCTTCCTTGTTCTTTGACTTCTGCTTCGACGACCACGGCTCGTTCATAATCTTTCGATCGGCTTCAGTCCCACCTAAACATCTCTTCGATCCGTACTTCGACCATGATTAGTAATTCAAACTCCCTTTGCAGGGAGCGGGATGCCCAATCACTGGCGCGGTGTTCTACTTGACGCCATTTCCGGTTCCGAGCTGTCCCGCGTACGAACCGAACTCTACTAGCTGCGCATAGTCCCAACCCTTGCGCCACATCCAGTACAGCCGCACGGCCAACTGGCGACCCAGGGCTACCTTGGCGATGCTCTTTTCCCGGCGCATCGCCAGATGCCAATGTCTTTGCCGCCAATCCTGGTTACTCCGTGCCCGGCGGTCGTGTTTTCTTAGACCTGTGCGTAATTCAGGACTACCCGTTGCACTAGAGGCACAAAATCGCCGCAGACTTGTCGATTCAGCAGGAGCCAGCGTGTGACAAAAGTCTTTCGATCGACCCGTTTGTCCTTATTACCGGACAGGCCAATACTTAAATTTCAAACCGGAGCGGTGCGAGCTTGGGAGCAAGGTCGATCCCATTGCTGGGAGGTAAAGCTACATTTCGGCTACACGAAAAAAGGCAGGCCGTTAACTGAAACAAAACAAAAGGTGTGCGTTCGGACTCACCCTTTACAAAACGTTCCGGAGACATGGTTTAGGTGGTCTCAACAGGTCGGCGAAACACCTCGGTTAATCTTGACCAGGAGGTGTTCTGCATGGGACGTCCCCCGAAAATCACAGGAGCACTGCGCGAGGAGCTTTGGCGACGGTACAAGGCGGGAGAGACGGTTCTTGGGATTGGACGCGCGCTTGACCGGCGTCAGTCGACCATTCACCGCTTGCTGCAGGCAACTGGCGGCATTGCCCCTACCCACCGGAGCCGCTCCTCAAGAGTGCTCAGTTTCAGTGAGCGTGAAGAGATCTCGCGAGGTGTCGCCGCGGGTTACACATTCCACAACATCGCCAGGGACTTGCACCGAGCCGTTTCCACGGTAAGCCAGGAAGTGGCCCGGCATGGCGGACGGCCGCATTATCGAGCCGCTCCAGCGGACTTGGCAGCTTGGGAATCGGCGCGTCGTCCAAAGCGTTGTCTGCTCGCCAAGAACCTGGAGTTGCGACGGATCGTAGCGGGTAAACTGAAGCAAGACTGGTCTCCACAGCAGATTGCAGGTTGGCTCAGAGAGCAGTATCCAGGGAACCCGGAGATGTGGGTGTCACACGAGACGATTTACCGCAGCCTTTTCGTTCAGGCGCGCGGCGCCTTGAGAAAGCAGCTGACCGGCCATCTCCGCTCGCGGAGGCGCATCCGACGATCGCGGCACGCCACGGATTGCGGTCACCACCGCGGTAAGATCATCGGTGCTGTTTCCATACGAGAGCGGCCGGCAGAAGCAAACGATCGAGCGGTCCCCGGACACTGGGAAGGTGATCTGGTGGAAGGCTCCCGCGGGACTTACATCGCAACATTGGTCGAACGTCAATCGCGATTCGTCATGCTCGTCAAACTTTCCGACAAACGAACAGAGGTTGTTGTTGATGCTCTCGGCAAGGCCGTCCGCAAGCTTCCTACTGCTCTACGTCGCTCGCTGACTTGGGACAGAGGGATGGAGCTTGCCAATCATTCCAGCTTCACGGTAGCCACCGACGTACAAGTCTATTTCTGTGATCCCTCAAGCCCGTGGCAACGCGGGAGCAACGAGAACACCAACGGGCTGTTACGGCAGTACTATCCAAAAGGAAAGGATCTTTCAGCAGTTAGCCAAGCGCAGCTGGATACCGTGGCTAGAAAATTGAATACTCGACCGCGGGAAACCCTAAACTGGAAAACACCAGCGGATATTCTTGAAACAAGTGTTTCGACGACCCATTGAGGCCGCGTACAACTCCTGTCTGGATTAATCCAGACAGGAGTTGCCGATGCCATGGAAGGAACGGTCGATCGTGGAAGAACGCATGCGGTTTGTATTGAGGCTCAAGGACGGGGAGAGCATGTCCTCGTTGTGCCGGGAGTTCGGCATCTCCCGGGTAACCGGTTATAAAATTTATGAGCGCTATAAAGGGTGCGGGCTAGAAGGTCTTACCGACCGGGCGCGAACTCCCTACCGCTACGCCAACAAGCTTCCTGCACAACTCGAAGCCATGATCGTCACCCTACGGCGGGAAAAGCCGACGTGGGGCGCTCGCAAGCTTAGGGAACGCCTGTTGCGCAAATTGCCCAACGATGTTCGCGTGCCGGCCTGCAGTACCATCCACGCCATCCTGGATCGCCATGGGCTGGTGACTCGACAACGGCACTCTCGCACGAAAACCGAAGGCACTCCTTTATCCCAAGGAAGCGCTCCGAATGCTTTGTGGTCCACCGACTACAAGGGCGAGTTCATGCTGGGGGATAAGAGGTATTGTTACCCCCTGACCGTTTCCGATCATGCCAGCCGTTTTCTTTTGCTCTGCGAGGCCATGGAGTCGATCAAGGAACAGGGAGCCTTTACCGCTTTTGAGCGCTTGTTTAAGGAACGTGGTCTGCCGCAAGCCATCCGTTCCGACAACGGCGTGCCCTTCGCCTCTCCCAATGGTCTCTTCAACTTAAGCAGGCTTGCCGTTTGGTGGCTGCGCCTCGGCATTACCATCGAGCGCATCCAGCCTGGCCATCCGCAACAGAACGGCCGCCATGAACGCATGCATCGAACCTTAAAAATCGAAGCTACGCGCCCGGCCGGTTGCAACTTCCTTCAGCAACAAGCCAAGTTCGACGCTTTCGTTCGCGAGTTTAATTACGAGCGTCCGCATGAAGCTCTCGAAATGAAGTGCCCCGCCGACGTCTATAAACCTTCCACGCGGCCCTATCGCGGCATCGGTGAGCTTTCTTACCCCTTTCACGATCGCACCGCTCTGGTTACTTACTGCGGGAGAATTTGCATTTTCAGAAAGAAAATTAATCTCAGCACTTCTCTGGCGGGTCAAGCCGTCGGCATCAAGGAGGTTGACGATGGCATATGGCTAGTGACTTTTATGGATTATGATCTTGGGTACATCGATCTGGAGGAAAAAACTCTGCAGCCCTTAAACAACCCCTTTGGCCCTAAACTGTAAAGGATGTCTCCGGAACGTTTTGTAAAGGATGTCTTCGGACCGTACAAGGGAAAAAGTGG
>CAWAEM010000005.1:0-1026849 GCA_963780935.1 uncultured Acidobacteriota bacterium
CTGGCCGTTATATCTGTTTCATCCCGGCGCAGTTACCGTCAACGCTGCAATCTCGCGTTATGCGTACTGCACGCTCGAAACTCATGCCATCGGCAATAAGCGCATCAATTTAATTTCACGCGACACCAAACGCCAGGAGTCCTTTGCATCCTTCGCCGCCATGGAACGCGCCGCGCGCTACAAATTGCCCCTGCTCGCCGAAATTGCGAAATTCTTCCAACCGAAAGACGGCTTCACGCTGACCACCGATTCCGAAGCTCCCGCCGGCGCCGGGATCGGCGGTTCCAGCGCCATGGCTGTGGCTATTTGCGCCGCTCTCGATCGGTACACCGGAGCCGGGAAGAGCAAGGAAGATTGGATCCACATCAGTCGCGACGCGGAAGCCATCGTCATCAACGTGCCTACCGGCACGCAAGATCACTATCCGCCGGCGTTTGGCGGCGCCGCCGCCATCGAATTGCCCGCCGGCGGCGAGCATCGCGTCGAGTTGCGCGTGGATTTGAACGAACTCGAACAGCGCATTGCCGTCTGCTACACGGGAAAACCGCGCCAGCACGGCATCAACAATTGGGAAGTTTTCAAAGCCCATATTGATGGAAAAAAAGTCGTGCGCCACGGCCTCGAACGAATTTCTCAAGTGGCGCAAATGCTGCGCGGTGCGCTCGAACGCGCCGACTGGAATCACACCGGCGAATTGATGCGCGAAGAATGGTCTTTTCGCAAAAGGAATTTGCCAACCATTTCCACCAAGACCATTGACCGCGTCATCGAGGGTGCCCGGCGCAACGGCGCGCTCGCCGGAAAGGTTTGCGGCGCCGGCGGTGGCGGTTGCGTGGTTCTGCTGATCGAACCAGGCGCCCGCGCTCGCGTCGAGCGCGCCATTGGCGAAGCCGGAGCACAGGTCCTGCCGGTGAAAATCGATCGCCAGGGCGTCCAAGTCATTTCGCGTTAGGACCCGGCCTAAAGGGCAGGCACCGGCCGGGGAAAGGCCAGTTAAGCAGAAGGATTCGCGCGGCATTCCGGGTATCTGTTCAACCGTCAGCCGGCATCATAGAATATACGTGTCTGGGTAGGCGGCGGGCTTCCGCAGTCGGATTCTCCGGTTCGCCAGAGCGGTTAGCGGCGATTGCCGCGGGCTGGAAAGATTTAATCCGGCGCAAACATTCTCGCGGTAGCGGTTAGAAAATTCATGGCGATTTATACGGCTTTTATTTTATCGTTTTTTTTGTTGGCGGACGCGGACGTGCCGCAGGCCAACAGTTTGCGTACGCGCGTCATTGAATCGCCCACTTTCACGCCCGGCGAATCGATCGAACTTTTCCCTGGCGTATCGACCGGCGATCAGCAGCAGAATGGTGCTGCGACGACGAAGGCCGGTAGCTCCGCGGGCTCGCCGAATTCGAGCAGTTCCGCCGACTCCGCCAATTCGCCGCCGTTGCATCTGAGCGGCACGCTGCAGGAAAGTTCAAGACTTTCGCTGATTCGCTACGTTTCCGGCGAATTTGCCAAAGCAGTCAAAGCCATGCCGGCGGGCAAAGACGGCTTCATCGTGTCCGTGGGTGCGCCCCCGAATACCGAACTGCTCGAACGTGCGGTGGCCACGCATGGCGCCGCGGTCAGTCCTGGCGACAACGTCCAGATCAGCAAGCTGGAATTTCACGATCATCAGATCGTCGTCGATTTGAACGGCGGCGGACGTGGAAAAAAACGCCTTCGCGACCGCATTCACTTTGAAATGTCCGGCATGCCGCAGTCGCAAACCACCACCCCCCAGGATGCCGGTCCTCCAGGACTGCAACCCGGAATGGGCACTACGCTGTACCTCGAATTCAACAAACCGCTTCCGGATCTTTCCGCCGACGATTTGAAGAAAATCCTTTCGCCGTATCTCGACTTCAACAAGCAACGCTCCGCGTCCGTGATGTGGATCGATACACTGCCTCCAGACATCAAGAAGGCCATTCAGGAGCGGCAAGCCGTTGTCGGCATGGACCGTGAGATGGTAGTCGCGGCAGTCGGCAAGCCCGACCACAAAGTGCGCGAGCGCGATCCGGACGGCAACGACATCGAAGACTGGATCTACGGACAGCCGCCCTCAAAGACCGTCTTCGTTCGCTTCACCGGCGACAAAGTCACCAGCATCAAGCAATTCCCCAAGTAAACCGTGAAGCGCAGCCGCCCGCGCTCGAAGACGGCCTCAACGCCGCAGCTAAGCATATTTCAGAGATGCTGCCGACGTCCGCTCCATCGGGCCTTAGGTTAGAACAAAAGCGCAGCGCTATGGTCTGCAGGCGAGCCACTCGCCGGCAGGGTCTTGCAGGGAATCTTGAAACAGAACGGTGTTGGCGCGGGCGTTCGGCGCAGCGACGGTGAAGCAGAGTAAGGCGGTAACACACAAACAGTTACGGTTGATCTACGTCTCGCGTTTCGAACGTGTCCGGCCGAAAACACACGCTGCCGAGAATCGATGTTTGTTCCTGTCGCTGCACAGGATTAGCCCGACAAGGGGAATACTCGGGAGTACTCCCCTTCCGGGACTGCTCTAAATTAGCGGAGCCACTTCCTGCGAGCTGCACCTAGCACGCCAACGAGGCTGGTGCCGAGAAGCATCAGCGAGCCTGGCTCAGGTGTGCCGACCGGGGGAGGAGTCCCCACATAGATATCAGCCAAGACGCCGCTCGGCCCGCCGGCGGAGTGAGCATCGTCGGTGGTCTCGGACCATCCGGCGGCATCGAGCCCTTCAAACGCGACATAGCAGGCAGTCGAGTTGCCGCAGGCGTTGCCGATCCCCAAGGGATCTTCGCCCGGGCTGAACTGCGAATAAATCGCAACTGGTGTAGGTCCAAAGAGGGGATTATTTGTCGTCGCAGTGATGGTTATATAAAAGTTGCCGGTCTGCGCGCAGTAATTCCAACCGTAAATGCTTGCTTGGGGAGTGCATTGCGGCGCAGCGACCAGCGTACCGGAGCCCGACAGCCCGAATCCGACAACCGGGGAAAAACTACCGCTGTACTCGTCGTCGTAATCGTTGGAGGCCAGGTTCTTGGGGCTGAGACCTCCGCTGACGCCGGGCAGCGAGCCCCAGACATCCGTTTGGGTGGCGCCTGCGGCGATGGTTCCGAGGTTGATGGTCGGAGACACAACGCCATTGTTCAGTCCCTGATAGCCGGTGAGGGTCATCTGGACGTTGGTAAATGAGTCGGCCGTGGTATTGCTGATGGTGATCCACGGCGTATCGTAGTAGGTGCCACCGTAAAAGCCGTCAATCGTGGAAACCAGAATCGGACCCGCATGGGCTGATGGCACCGAGATCATCGCGATCAAGGCCAAGGCACACGCGCAGACGACAAAATTCTTCTTCATGAGTAGGACCTCCCGGTCGAATGACGATTGGGCTGCAGTTGTAGAGCCAAAATACCCTCTCCGGACTCGCACTTCGACCATATCCCGAGATGCTACGAATTGTCCCTTCATGCCCCTTCCTCAGGCCGCGAAAAGATGGATCGAAGTAACCAGTTCGGTTTTTAACCAGATAGCGGCTTCAAGCGTTTAGGGAACTCCGTTGCGCACTCCTGGCAGATTAGTGCCCGCGAGTAACGATAAATTGCTGGCTGGAATGAGCCGGAACAGGTGGTATAGAATGCGAGAAAGAACAGAAATCAGAGCCTATTGTGTCCCGGTCCACGTTCAGAAACATGGAGTGATCACGGGTTCCGCTAAGCTCATTCAGCATTTTCCGGCCGCGCGTGCCAAAGCGGAGCGCCACATTCGCAGTTAGCGATCGGGAACATCGCGGGCTATGGACACACCCAACGATCCGAATCAGCAAGATCGCCGAAAAACAGATCGACGTCTGAACTCCTGGAAATCCATCGCCGCGTACTTTGAACGCGATGAGCGCACCGTCAAGCGCTGGGAGGCACAGCGAGGCCTTCCGGTCCACCGCATCCCAGGCGCCGGACGCACCAGCGTGTATGCTTACGAAAGTGAGTTGGCGGAGTGGCTGAGATCGGCTGAGGCGCAGTCCGCGCTTTCGGCGCCAGAGCAGGAGGCGCCCACAGAAGCTGAGCGTCCAGCTGTTCCGGCAGTCACGGACGCAGCCGCGAATCCTTCCGCGAACATCGACGGACCGTCTCAGCGTCGCACCAAGATGATCTTGGCCGCCGCCGCTGCGGCGCTGGTATTTACCGTGATTTCGATTTCCGCGTACCGCCGCAACGTCTCGCCACGCGCGGCGCCTGCAAGTATCCGGCCTGCGGCCGTGAAACCTTCCGCCAATCCGGAAGCGGAAGATCTTTATTTGCAAGGTCTCTACCACTGGAACCAGCGAACCCCCGAGGGTCTCCATAAAGCGGTAGATGATTTCACCCAGTCGATCGTGCGGGATCCGAATTACGCTCCGGCCTATGTGGGGCTGGCGAATTGTTACAATTTGCTCCGGGAGTATACGCTGATGCCCGCCAAGGAAGCGTATCCGCGCGCCCTGGCTGCCGCGCAACGTGCGATTGCGCTGGACGACTCTCTCGCTGAGGCGCACAACGCGCTGGCGTTCGTGGATTTCTACTGGTCGTGGGACGCGGCGGGCGCGGAGCGCGAATTTCAGCGTTCCATCGCGCTCGATCCGAGTTCCGAGGTGGCTCACCATTGGTACGCCACATTTCTTATGGAACTGGGGCGTTCGCCGGAGGCGCTGGCGGAAATCGAGAAGGCGCGAGAACTGGACCCGCATTCGTCGGCAGTACTTGCGGACAAGGGGCTGATTCTCTTGTTGGCAGGACAAACAAGTCAGGCCACGACGCTCCTCCGGCAGATCGAAACGGCGGAACCCGCATTTCTCTCCCCTCACGTTTACTTGGCCATGGCGGATTTGAAAATGGAGGAGTACAAGGACTATCTAGGGGAGGCCAAGGCATCGGCTGTCCTGCTGCAGGACCAGAACCGCCTCGCGATCGTCACGGCGGGCGAGAAAGGTTTCGCCTCGAGCGGCGGCGAAGGCATGCTGCGCGCCATTCTGGCCGTGCAGCAGGATCTTTACGCTAAGGGACATCTGGATGCGTACGAATTGGCTACCACGTATTGCTTATTGCGCGACAAGGAGCACGCCCTGAACCTGCTGCAAATTTCGCTGGCCCATCGCGAGCCCGGCGACACCTCTTTGCGAGTCGATCAACTCTTGCAACCGCTGCACAATGAGCCGGCGTTTCGCAAGATGATCGCGCAGGTTGGCCTGCCCCCGCTTGCATGAGTTTCACGTGCGCTGGCTTTCCCGCTCGGTGTAACACGGACCGGTGTGGCGAACCGCTCGTCTATCTCGTGCACCGCAAGGATGCCGTGCTAAGGCGCAGCGTCAAGTTTTGACTTGGCTTCACGGGCGAGGGCCCGGGCGAGAAGATCATTTCCGGAACACGGGTCGACGGAGGCGGATGCCCAAACAATCCGTTTTAAGTACGCGAGGTTATCAATATTCATTTGGTTGTAGTTCCGCGGAAACTGCGCAGGTTGAAATCTTTTCCACCTGAAGAGAATTGATGACCCAGCTGGCGCGAAAACTTGGCCTTTGGAACTATTTTGCGCTGGGCTTTGGCGCCATGATTGGCACGGGCTGGGTCGTCCTGATGGACGACTGGCTGGGGCGCGGCGGGCCGCTCGGGGCGATGCTCGGGTTTGCCCTGGGCGGCGCTCTGCTTTTACCCGTCGGCTACGTTTACGGAAAATGGGTTGCGCGGTTGCCGGATGCGGCGGGCGAAGCCGCGTACACCGCTGAGGTATTTCCGCCGCTGGTGAGTTACTTCACGGGCTGGATGATGCTGCTGGCCTATTTTATTGTGTGCCCGTGGGAAGCGGTGGCGGTCGGGAAATTGGCGGCGTACGTTTTTCCGCGGCTGGACACCATGGAATTGTACCGCGTGGCGGACCAGCCGGTGTTTTTGCCGCGGTTGGTGCTCGGCCTTGCCTTGACGGTGTTGCTGGCGTATTTGAACTATCGCGGAGTTCGCGGAAGCGGAATTTTTCAAATAGCGGCAACGTCCGCGGTGCTGGCGATTTTTTTGTTGCTGGTTTTTGTGAGCGCGCGAAACGGAAGCGTGCAGAATTTGCAGCCCCTGTTTCACGGCGCGCCGCTCGTGTCGATTTTGTTGACGCTGCAAATCGTTCCGTATTTTATGACCGGATTTGAGTCCGTGCCGAAAGTGGCGGAAGAAGCGCATCCGGGATTTGCTCGGCGAAATTTTTTCAAGGCGATTGTCATGGCGCTCCTCGTGGGCGCGGGGTTTTATGTACTGGCGGTTGGCGCAGTAGCGTACATTGCGCCGTGGCCGAGCCTGGTAGGGAAGCGGTTTGCAACGGCCATCGCTTTTGAGCAGGGGACGCACGCGGCGTGGCTGGTGCGCGTAATTTTGGCGATTTCGCTGGTGGGTCTGCTGCAGGTTTTCAACGGAAATTTCGTGGCGGCGACGCGGCTGTTGTTTGCGTTTGGACGGCGCGGAACGATCCCGTCGCGATTTGCTGCGGTACATGCAAAATTCTTGACTCCGACCGTGGCGATTTTCGTCGTGGCGGCGGCGACGGTGATGGGATTGTTGCTGGGCGATGCGCTGCTCGTGCCGGTGACGGAAGTGGGATCCATGGCGGCGGCGCTCGGATGGCTGGCGGCGTGTGCGTCGCTATTTGCGGTGGAAAAAAATAGACGATTGCGGGTGATCGCCGCGTTTGGAGCGGTGGTGGCGCTGCTGCTGGTGCTTATGAAACTGCTGCCTGCGTTTCCGGGCCATTTTTCGCTGGCGGAATGGATCGCGTTAGGAGTGTGGGTTGGTTTGGGAGTCCTGTTCCACCGCAGCCGGGCAGCTCGAGCAGCTGAGAAAGCGCCGCAGTGAACGACGGAATAGCGCTGGGAAGAAACTTGGCCAGCCGTTCCCTCTACGCGCCGAGCGAACGGCTACGTCTCCGCGATACCGATCGCGCGTGAGCGATATGGATGGAAAGACACCGACCACAACCAATAGCAGTCAGCCTGCGTTGGGCTGCTGACCAGGTACGTTACCCGAACGGGCGGAGGGATTACGTGCTACAGCGCGGAGGAGGGAATGGCAACCGAGCCTAGGGCGGCGGAGTTGGCGTCGCGGACGATAATGCGGAGTTGCGAAGATTGCGGCGAGAGGGTGAGGTGGCGGAGAAGGATCATGCCCGCGGTGGACAGGTAGGCGAGCTGTTTTTCGTCGAAGTTGACGTCGAGGTGCTGCTTTTCGGCGGACAGGACCGCACCGGTCGCGGAGGTTTGCAGGAACATCAAGTCCAGGGCGCCTTTGCGGCGGTCCGAGGACGGGATGAGCAGGAATTGTTTGGGATCGAGGGTAAGGCGTAGCTCGAGGCTGCGGCCGGTGGGAGTGGCGGCGCTCGGGTTCTGAGTAGCGTTCAAGTTCGCGACTGGCGTGACTACGACTACCATGCCCAGACTGGTTGAGTTTAGGGGGCTCGTGGCGGCTAGCTGCAGGTCGGCTTCGACGACGTCCTTGGGAGCGGTGCGTTCGGGGACAGCGTAGTAGCCTTTGCGGTAACGGAGTTGTACGCCCGAAGTCTGCACCTTAATTTTGATTTCGCGGAATTTGCCATCCCATTTGTTGTGATCGGGATAGAAACCGATGGTGTAGGTGTAGCGGCCGTCATCGAAGGCGCGGCGGATGCCCGCGTTGATGTCGTTGTTGCCGTAGAAGGCGACGCCGCCGCTGCGGTCGGCAAGAAGGCGGAACGAGTCCAGGCGATTTTGGCGGGCGAAGAAGGAAGTGTCGGTGCCACGAGCGCGGCCAGGGCCACGCATGGAGGGATCGACGCCCGAGTCGATCTCGATGCCGTGAACGTCGATCGGGTAGATGGAGATGTTGGCGCGGTTGAGGGCGAGCGAGGTGCGGAAGATATCCTCGGCGGAGTAGGTGTTGCGCTCGACGTTGCCGATGTGGCCGAGTTCGATCTGCAGAGGGAAGCCGCCGGAAATCCAGACGAGGCTTTTGCGGCCGGGAACGGATTCGACATGGTTGCAGATGGCGGTGAGGGCTTCGTTCGTGGTGTTGACGCGGTTGAAGGTGGCGACGTCGGCGATAACCTCGTTGGCGTTGTTGAGGGAGGATTGGAAGCTGCCGATGTTCTGGCCGCGAGCGCCCCAGTCGGGGTTGCCGGTCATCCCGACGAGGTCGATGAAGCCGGGATTCGACGCTTCGAAGGCGATGGTCTGGTCGGGGGAGAAGTGGTTGACGGCGTTGACGAGCGCGGCGGAATCGCTGGTGAAGTCGTGAAGGATATAGAGTTTGGTGTTGTCGAGGGCGTAGATAGCGACATGGTCTTGCGGGGCGAGCGTTTTCAGAAATTTGAGGATTTGCTTGCGAGCGAGCGACTGGTCGGCAAAAGCGGTGTTGAGGGCGTCGAAAAGGATGATGGTGACGGCGCCCGGGTCCTGGCCTTTGAGGTCGAAGCGATTGGTGAACGTGTTGGCGGGCAGGGGCATGGCAGGCGGAGCTGCGGAGGCAGGAGTTTCCGCGGTGAAGACGGAGATGACTTGCGGATGGCCCTCGTCGGTTACGGAGAAATCGTTTTTGGAAAGGCTGGTGATGGGATTGCCGTGACTGTCGAGGACGACGACCGAGACTTGGACGAGGCGAGTGGTGGAGCGGATGGTGGTGTCAGTTTGTTGGGCTAAGGCGGGTTGCAAGAGGAGAAGGAATGTAAGGATGACGGCGGCTAGGCGCGAGAGCATGCGGGACTCCTCCGGGGCGTTAACTGCTGAATACTTTAGAAGATGTGGAAGGATGTCACAAGTGAAACGGGAGGAGTTGCGGATAAGTTTCAGTGAGGTGCGGCACGAACTATGGTGCCCTACTGAGGTAAGACGGGGAGGATCAGGTGGGAGTTGGCGTAGATGCGCTGGGTGGCTGGGTGGAAGTCCGAGGGCGTGGCTAGCATGATGTTCGTGACGAAGGATTGGGGATTGCGGTCGTAGAGGGGGAACCAGGTGGACTGGACCTGGACTACGATTTTGTGGCCTTTGCGGAAGGTGTGGTCCGCGGCGTGGAGGCTGAATTTGTATTCTTCGATGGCGTTGGCCGGGATGGCGCTCGGGTGGTCGAAGCTGGTGCGGTAGCGTCCGCGAAAGATTTCAGCGTTGATGATGAGCTGGTAGCTCGGAGTGGTGTCGGCGGTGGGCGCGTTGTTGGGAGTTTGCGCGGTGGTGAAGGCGGGAGTGGCGGGGTATTCGTCAATGAGCTTGACGACCCAGTCGGAGTCGGTGCCGGAGGTGGAGGCGAAGAGGTCGGCGATGACGTTTCCGGCGATGGTGACGTCGTGTTCGAGGGGGGCAGTGGACCAACTCGCGAAATCGTGGCGGCCTTCAAGAAGAGTGCGTTGGTCCTCGACCATCCAGGTGTACCAGCGGGAGCCTTCAGAGTAAGTGGCCTCGATGGGGCGGTGGCGGTAGGGGATGGGGTTGGCGGGGTCGGAGATGTATTCGATGAAATTTTTGGCAGGGTGCGAGGCGTTGGCGATCTCGCTGCTGGTCATGGGCCGCAGCGTGGATTTGGCGGGATCGCTCATGCCGAGAGTGCCGTTGGGTAAGAGAAACAGATCGCGCGACTGACTTTCGGCCGGAGGCCATTGCCCGTATTGCTTCCACTTGTCGGCGCCGGATTCGAAGGTGGCGGTGTTTTGCAATGCGAAGCTTCCCTGATCGTGCAAGTAATGATTGAAGAACGGGGCTTCGTAGCGGGCGCGAAATTCGTCGGTGGTGGTTTCACCGAAGTATATTTCACCCAGATGATTCGTGGTGCCGCCCCACTGGCCGTGATTCCACGGGCCGATGACCAGGAAATTTTCTTTCAAGGAGTCGTGCGGCTCGAGCGCGGCATAGGCAGCCTGTGGGCCGTACATGTCTTCCTGGTCCCAAAAACCGCCGACCAAGAGGGTGGGGACCGCGACGTTGTTCAGGTGCCACTCGACGCCGCGCGAGCGCCAGAAGTCGTCGTAGGCGGGATGCTTGAGGAAGGCGGCGCCGGTGGGAAGTTTGTCCACGCCGCCCCGCTTGGCAGCGGCAGCGAAGGAGCCGGCTTTCAGGAAATAATCGTAGGCGTCTTCATCGAGCTTGCCGAAAGCGTTTTCCTTGGAGCTTTCCATGCCCATCGTGTAGTCGTAGCCGTAAGTTTGGCGGAAGGCGCCGTTGTGGAAGAAATCGTCGCCCATCCAAACGTCGATCATGGGGGCTTGCGGAGAGATGGCTTTCACGGCCGGATGCGGATCGATGCCCGCGGCTTGTGCGAGAAACCCTGGATAGGAGACCCCGAAGACGCCGACGCGGCCGTTATTGGCGGGGATATTTTTGAGGAGCCAGGCGATGGTGTCGTAAGTGTCGGTGCTCTCGTCAACGAGGTTGGGATTGGAGTGGTCGACTTCGGCGCGGGACATGACGAAGGTGCCTTCGGACTTGTAGCGGCCGCGAATGTCCTCGAAGACGAAGATGTAGCGGTCGTGCACGAGTTCGGGGTAGCCGCCGTTGAGGCGGTCGGAGGTGTACTCATCGACGCCGTAGGGGGTGCGCTCCATAAGGATGGGAAGGGGCACGGCGGCGTCTTTCGGAGTGAAAATGATGGCGTGCAGTTTGACGCCGTCGCGGACCGGGATCATAACTTCCTGGCGGGAAAATTCGGGTTTATCAAAATGGAGCGGCTGGTCGCTGATTTTTTTTGCGTGGCGCGTCGATTTGTCCCCGGCGATGCGCAGGAGGCCAGAGACTTTGCCGTCATCGGTGCGAAGGAACTTGAAGATGGCGACGGTAGGATTATTTACGGGCAGGAAAACATCCGGGGACGGTTGGGGAGCGAGTTCCTGATGAGGGCCACGGGCCGATTCGACAAAGAGATGGGAGCCTTCAAGGGAAATGGAGAGAATGCTGCCGGGGCTGTCATCGTATTGATATTGGCCGACGTAGAGGGCCAGTTGAGCGGCGGAGGGTTGGGTTGGGGCTGAGGATTCCTGGGCGGGCGACGTGGTGACGAGCGCCAGTGCGAGCGTTAAAAGCCACAGCGAGCGAAGCAGCGTGCTATTGGACGTTAGGGTCATAAGAGAGTTTTATCACGGGAAACGCAAATTGTACGTTCGGGTGTTACGGGCGCAGCATGCTGCGCCCTTCCAACGGCGAAACCTAGGCGATGGTGACCTCGGGGCTTAGATAGACGTCTTGGATGGCGTTTAGCAGTTTTACACCTTCGGCCATGGGGCGCTGGAAGGCCTTGCGGCCGGAGATTAGGCCGGTGCCGCCAGCTCGTTTGTTGATGACGGCGGTGGTCACGGCTTCTTCGAAGTCGTTGGCGCCGCTGGCTCCGCCGCTGTTGATGAGGCCGCTGCGGCCAGCGAAGCAGTTGATCACCTGGTAGCGCGTGAGGTCGATGGGGTGGTCGCTGGCGAGATCGGTGTAGATGCGCTTGTCGAATTTGCCGTAGCTGCTGTCGCCCATGTTGAGAGCAGCGTAGCCGCCATTATTTTCGGGAAGCTTCTGTTTGATGATGTCGGCTTCGATGGTCACGCCAAGGTGGTTGGCCTGGCCGGTGAGGTCGGCGGAGAGGTGATAGTCCTTGTCCTTTTTGAAGGCATTGTTGCGGAGGTAGCACCAGAGCACGGTGGCCATTCCGAGGTCGTGAGCTTTTTTGAACGCCAAGCTGATTTCGTGGATTTGCCGATCGCTATTGTCGCTGCCGAAGTAAATTGTGGCGCCCACAGCCGCCGCGCCCATATCCCAGGCCATTTCGACGTTGCCGAAAAGAATTTCGTCAAACTTATTAGGGAAGGTCAGCAGCTCATTGTGATTGAGTTTCACGATGAAAGGAATTTTGTGAGCGTACTTGCGCGCGACGGAGCCGAGGACGCCAAAAGTGGAGGCTACAGCGTTGCAATCGCCTTCCATGGCCAGCTTGACGATATTCTCGCCGTCAAAATAGATGGGATTTTTCGCGAAGCTGGCCCCCGCGGAATGCTCGATGCCCTGATCGACCGGGAGGATCGAGAGATAGCCAGTGCCGCGCAGGCGCCCGTGCCGGAAGATGCGGTTGAGATTGGTGATGACCCGGGAATTGCGGTCGGAGTGTAGCCAGACGCGGTCAATGAAATCAGGACCGGGAAGATGCAGATGATCCTTGGAGATTTTGGGGTTGTTGAACCCGAGCAGAGCATCGGCCTTGGCGCCGAGATAACCTTGAATGGTGTTTGGTGCGGTGGTGGTAGCCATGTGCGTTCTCCTCTTCGGTTCCTTCTAGTTTAATTCGTTTGGCGAATTATTTCGCGGTGTCTTTTGCGAGCATGCCCGCCGCGGCGGTGTCGAGCAGCCACAGCAATTTTCCGTTGCCTGGGCGAATGAGTTGTGACGGCAACTGTTCCGGTTCGTAAGGGCCTTCTAGGACGGCCTTCAGCGCGGGAGCCTTTGCGGCGCCGGCGACCATGAAAACGACGAGTGCGGAGTTGTTGGCAACGGGCGCAGTGCAGGTGACGCGTTCCGTGTAAAGCTTTCCGATCCAGTTGCGCATTACCAACCGGCCGTTATCGTGAAGCGCCTTGGTGCCGGGGAAAAGGGAAAGGGTGTGACCTTCGTCGCCCATGCCGAGAAACATCAAGTCGAAGCGCGGGAGTTGGCCGGCCGTGAGACTGAACTGTTTGCGAAGCAATCCTTCGTACTCCTGAGCCGCCTTTTCGGTGTCGGGATATTCGCCCATGATGCGATGCACTTGCTCGGCTTTGAGCGGAACCTTAGAGAGCAGTGTTTCGTTGGTCATGCGGTAGTTGCTGTCGGGATCGCTAGGCCCGACATGGCGTTCATCGCCAAAGAAAATCTTGAGTTTATCCCAGGGGACTTGCGAGCGGAGAGGGTCCGCGGCGAGAAGTATGTTGAGGGCTTTGGGAGTAGAGCCGCCGGAGAGAGCTGCGTTGAATACGCCGTGCGTGGCGACCGCGGATTTCGCGGTTTCAACAAATATTTCCGAGGCCCGCTTGGCGATAGCTGCGCCGTCCGAGAAAACTTCAATTTCGCGATTGGACGCAGCGGGCATTTTTCGTTAGATGACTCCGGTTTTGGCCAGAGCAGCCGTGCGGGCGCGCTGTTCCAATTCATCGAGGTCCGTGCGGTGCCAGGAGCGGCCATCGCGTTCGAGCAGTTCTTGCGCTTCGGCGGGGCCCCAAGAGCCGGCGGCGTAATTGGGGAAGCCGCGCGCGGGCAGAGCGTGCCAGACGTCGAGGATGGGCTGGATGACGCTCCAACCGGCTTCGACCATGTCCGAACGCTGGAACAGTGTGGGGTCGCCGGCCATGCAATCGCGAAGTAACCGTTCATAACCCGTATTGTGCTCGGCGCCGAAATAGGTTTTGTAGTCGAAGTCCATATTGACGAGTCCGAGCTTCATGACCGCGCCGGGAACTTTGGCGCCGAGGCTGAGAGAGATGCCCTCGTCCGGCTGAATATGAATGACCAGCCGATTGGTTTCCAGATTTTTTACCGTGGTATTGCGGAAAAGCACAAACGGGGTGCGGCGAAACTGAATGACGATTTCCGTGGTCCGTTGCGCGAGCGCTTTACCGGTACGGAGATAGAAGGGAACGCCGGCCCAGCGCCAATTGTCGATCTGCAGTTTAAGGGCGACAAACGTTTCGGTGTTCGATTCCGGCGAGACATCCGGTTCGCTGCGGTAGCCGGCTTCGCGTTGGCCGTTGACATTGCCGGGGCCATACTGGCCGCGCACCATACAAGTCAAAACTTCCTCGGCTTCGAGCGGCTGAATGGCGTGAAGGACTTCGGCTTGCTTGTTGCGCACTTCGTCGGCGTCGAAGGAGATGGGCGGTTCCATAGCGGTCATGGTGAGGAGTTGAAACAAATGGTTGGGAACCATGTCGCGGAGTGCGCCAGCGGTTTCGTAGAAGCCGCCGCGATGTTCAACGCCGACGGTCTCCGCGGCGGTGATTTGAACGTGATCGACGTAGTGGCGATTCCAGAGCGGCTCGATGATGTTATTCGAAAAACGGAAGACCATCACGTTCTGGACAGTCTCTTTGCCAAGGTAGTGATCGATGCGGTAGATCTGCTTTTCCGTCAGGACTTGATTCAGGTCTTTATTGAGCTGAACGGCGGAAGCGAGGTCGTGCCCGAAGGGCTTCTCGACGATCACGCGGGCCCAATGCGTGTTGTCTTCTTTGACGAGGTCGGCTTGACCAAGCATTTTGGTGATGGGAGAAAAAAAGCGCGGAGCTACGGCTAGATAAAAAAGTTTGTTGCCCTGGCAGTCGTGCTCCTTGTCAGCAGCGGTGATTTGCTGCTCGAGCCGTTTATAGGCTTCGGCATCGCCAAAATCGCCCTTGACGTAGTAGATGCGTTCGAGAAACCAGGACCAGAGCTGCGGATCGACGGGCAACGGAGCGTATTTAGGAATTTCTTCCGAGAGTTTCTGGCGAAACGAATCGGTGGTGAAATCGTTGGCGGCGAAACCCACAATGGCGAACTGCTTGGGGAGGACGTCGTCAGCGGCGAGGTTGCAAAGCGCCGGGATGAGCTTGCGCTTGGTGAGATCGCCGCTAGCGCCGAAAATGACCATTACGCAGGGAGAGGCGGCGGTGGCTTCCGGATGATGGTTCATGGAATCGGTGTCCTGTCTTCGGGCCCCGCGGGGCAGAGAGTCGTCACGCCGTTATTTTTTCTCGAGGTGTCCGCCGAACTGAAAACGCATGGCGGACAAAACTTTGGATGCGAAGTCTGCTTCCCCGCGGGAAGTGAAGCGCTGGTAGAGCGATTCCGTGAGGACCGGAGCCGGCGCGCCAGATTCGATCGCGGCGAGGATGGTCCAGCGGCCTTCGCCGGAATCGGAAACTTTGCCGGAGAACTTTTCAAGTTTCGGCGAATCGAGTAGCGAGATGGCGGTGAGGTCGAGCAGCCAGCTGGCCACCACGCTGCCGCGCCGCCACACCTCGGTGATGTCGGCAAGATTGAAATCGTACTGATAGTGTTCGGGGTTGCGAAGTGGCGTAGTTTCCGCGTCACCTTCGCCTTGATGTTCTTTGCCGGCGTTGGCATGCTTCAAAATATTCAAGCCTTCAGCATATGCGGCCATCAAGCCGTATTCGATGCCGTTGTGCACCATTTTTACGAAGTGGCCCGCGCCCGATGGACCACAGTGCAGGTAGCCATCTTCCGAGGTGCCGCCGGCCTTCTCGCGCCCCGGCGTGCGGTCGACATTCCCGCGTCCGGGAGCCAGTGTTTTGAAAATGGGGTCGAGGTGCTTGACGATGTCGTTTTCGCCGCCAATCATCTGGCAATAGCCGCGTTCGAGGCCCCAGACGCCGCCGCTGGTGCCAACATCCACATAGTGAATGCCTTTTCCGCTAAGTTCCTTGGCGCGGCGAATGTCGTCAATGTAGTACGAATTGCCGCCATCGATGACGATGTCGCCGATGTCGAGTTTTCCGACGATAGCGTGGAGCGTGGCATCCACGACGGAAGCCGGGACCATGAGCCAGATAACGCGCGGCTTCGTGAGTTTGCTGACGAATTCATCGAGGGAGCTCGATCCGCTCGAGCCTTCATCAACGAGCTGTTTGACGGTCGCCGGGGTGCGATCGTAGACGACCGTGTCGTGGCCGTGTTTTTGCAGACGGCGCACCATATTGGCGCCCATTCTTCCGAGACCGATCATTCCGAGCTGCATGGCTGGTGGCTCCTCCAAAATTTTGTTAAGAGACTATCTCACAGGAATCCGGGCGGGTGTCAAAGCATGGCGACGTTGTAAAAAGGCAGATCTCTCGCTGCACCCGGGGCGACAGTCTTGGCTGGCAGGCTGCGAATTGGTCCGATGTCAGCATCGCTGTTTCGTTCATGTGATCAAGGTGCGGTTCAGGCGATAGCTTGTTTCACGGCGGCGGATAATTTCGTCAGTCCCGCGTGGACATCGGGACCGAGATGGACACGAAGTGCGCGGCGGCCGCGTTCCGCGAGGACGGCGAAATCGCCGCGCGCCTGCGCGGCTTGCACCACGCCAAAAGTGTATTTCTGGTCCGGCACCGGGATGTCCTCGGCGTGGTCGTGCGTGATTTGCAGAAAGACGCCGCTGTTCGGGCCGCCTTTGTACGCTTGTCCGGTGGAGTGCAGGAAGCGCGGGCCGAAGCCGAGCACCGTAGCGACTTTCTTCTTGTCGCGCACGCCCATGCGCAAGCCTTGCAAGGTTTTTTCGTTTTGCTCGTTCATGGGAACGTAGCCGAGCACCCCGAAGTAATCGTTCGCATGGACGCGGTCGAGATGTTTTTTCAGGACCTCAACGAGGCTGGCGCCCTTGAGCGCCGCGGCGTTTTTGTCGTCGGCGTAGAGTTTCAGGCCATCGGCTTCGAAGAAGGGCGTTTCTGGCGGGAGGTGGCCTTTTTCTTCGTACTCGCTGGTAAGTTTTTTAGTCTCGATTTTGCTGGCTTCGACGTCCGGTTGATTGAACGCGTTGATGCCGATGATAGCGCCCGCGACGGCGGTGGCGATTTCCCAGCGGAAAAATTCCTGGCCGAGATTGTAAATGTCCGGCAGGCCGATGCGCACCACGGGCTGGCCGGATTTTTCCAGGGCGTCGATGGCGGCGTCTTGCGCGGCGTCAGCAGCGTGGTCGAGGCGAAGGTACGCGATGACGCGATCCTGGCCGTAAACATCAGGCTTGCCGAGATCTTCGCGATCGACAGGGATGATGCCTTTGCCGATTTTTCCGGTGGATTCCGCGAGAAGTTGTTCGAGCCAGGCGCCGAGATCGAAAATGCCCGGGGAAGCAACGATGGTGACTTTGTCGCGGCCTTGATTGGCGGCCGCGCCGAGGATAGCGCCGAGGATTACGCCGGGATTATCCCCGGCGGAGACGGTTGCTCCACAGGCTTTGACCATTTCTTCCGTGGCGTTCAGAAATTTTACGACATTGACGCCCATCACCGCGCCGGGCACCATGCCGAAATTGGAAAGCGCGGAATAACGTCCGCCGATGCTCGGCAAGCCCATAAAAATCTTGCGGAATTTATCGGCTTCCGCGACTTGCTGCATTTTCGAGCCAGGATCGGTGACCGCGATGAAACGGTTGCCGACTTCCGCTGCGCCGACTTTGTTTTTGACCTGCTGGAAAAAATACTGTTTGAAGATATTCGGTTCGAGGGTTCCGCCGGATTTGCTGGAGACGATGCACACGGTGCTGTGGAGATCGAGCTTGGATTCGAGCGCCTTGATTTGCGCCGGGTCGGTAGAATCGAGCACGTGCATTTCCGGGTGACCGGGAATTTTGCCAAAGGTCATGCGCATCACTTCCGGGCACAGGCTGCTGCCGCCCATTCCGAGCAGCACGGCGTGTTTGTAGCCGGACTTGGCGATGTCCGTGGCGATATTTTTCAGCGCTTCAATCTTCGCAAGTTGCTGTTCGGTTACCGTGAGCCAGCCGAGCCACTTGCCTTCGTCGGCGCCCGTCCAGACGCTGGCGTCGCCTTTCCACAGGCGCGCAACCTTGTCGTTCTTCTTCCAGTCGTCCAGCGCGGCGGCTACGGCGGCGGCGAGTTTTTCCGGGAGCCTGAAGGTTTGCGTGTTGAGACTCACGCGTGCACTCCCGCGGACTTGCCGGTGGCAGCAAGGAGTTTGTCGAAAGCCTCGGCGAAAATTTTCACGCCATCGACGAGCAGCTTGTCGGTGACTTCCTTCATGGAGATGCCGGCTTTGGCGAGGTTGTCCATCGTTTGTTGCGCGCCGGGCACATCTTCGGTGAGGCTGTTGCGGAGCTTGCCGTGCTCGCGGAAAGCATCGAACGTGGCGGGAGGAATGGTATCTACGGTGTCCGCGCCGATTAGTTCTTCGACGTAGAGGACATCGCGATATTTGGGATTCTTGGTGCTGGTGCTGGCCCAGAGCAGGCGCTGCGTTTGCGCTCCTTTGGAAGCCAGAGCTTGCCAGCGCGGTCCGGAGAAAAGCTGCTGATACTTCTTGTAGGTGAGCTTGGCGTTGGCGATGGCGATTTTCCCGTGAAGGCTCGAGAGCGACGCGCGCTTGGACTCATCTTTTTCGGTTTTGAGTTTTTCGTCGATGATGCCGTCGATCAACGTGTCGATGCGGCTGACAAAGAAGCTGGCCACGCTGGCGATGTGGCTGAGATCCTGGCCTTTCTTGGCGCGGGCTTCGAGTGCGGAAAGGAAGGCTTCGGCAACTTGCTCGTATGCGGACTGCGCGAACAGCAGCGTAATATTGACATTGAGGCCTTCCTCGAGAACCTGCCGGATGACCGGGATGCACTCTTTGGTCGCGGGAATCTTGATCATCACGTTTTCGCGGCCGACTTCTTTCCACAGCCGGCGGGCTTCTTCGCGAGTGCCGTTGGCGTCGAGCGCCAGCGCCGGAGAGACTTCTAGGCTGACGTAGCCGTCGCGGCGATTCGATTCCGTATAAACCGGCTTGAAAATGTCGCAGGCGGCTTGCACGTCGCGGATGGCGATTTTTTCGTAGATGCCTTTGGCGTCGAGCTTTCTGGCTTCCGGCGAGGACAGAATGTCGGCGTAGTCCTGGCTGGTGGCGATGGCTTTTTCAAAGATGGCGGGATTGGAAGTCATGCCGCGCAGGCCATCATCGTGAATGTATTTCTGCAGGTCGCCGTCGAGCAGCAGATCGCGCCGGATGTAGTCCATCCATGCGGACTGGCCGTAAGCGAGCAGGCCCTTGAGGGGATTGGCGCCTTGCGCGGAACCGAGATTTGAAACCGTGGTGGTCGTGGTCATGATTGGTCTCCTTGCAAACTACGTCATATTGTACGCCCGGCTCGGGCGGAGCACGGGCAGGGCCGAAAATCGAGATCGCTGGACGCCGCCAGTATAGATGCGCGCCGGCAGTCGCCGGTGCGAAGTTATTTCTTCACAGCCTCCAAAAACATTCTGGATTCGAGCGCCAGCACTTTATGGAGACGGCGCACGTGGCGCGTTTCGTTCGTAAAGTTTGCGCTCAAATAAGATTTAACGAGATCGACGGCCAGATTCGAGCCCACGATGCGCGCGCCGATCACCAGGACGTTCATGCTGTCGTGCTCCACTCCTTGATGCGCGGAACAGGTGTCGTGGCAAGCGGCGGCACGAATGCCGGGAATTTTGTTCGCGGCGATGACCATGCCAACGCCGCTCCCGTCGATCAGCACGCCGCGCTCGGACTTGCCGTCGGCCACCGCCCGGGCCGCCAGTTCCGCGATGTCCGGATAATCGCACGGATTTTCGTTGAACACGCCGATATCCAGAAGTTCGTGACCCAGGCCGCGAATCGCGTCACCAATGGCGCTTTTGAGAGCGAAGCCGGCGTGATCCGAGCCGATGACGATCTTCATCAGCGCCCTTCTTTTCCGCCATTCGTTCGGCCGGCGATTACGTCTTTGGCGGCCGCAACGATGGCCTCGGGCTCAAAGCCGAACTTCTTTTGCAGTTCCTTCAGCGGAGCCGAAGCGCCGAAGGTATGCATGCCGATAATGCGGCCGCCGGGGCCGACGTATTTGTCCCAGCCGAGTGTGCCGGCTTGTTCGACGGAGACGCGCGCGGTGATCGCCGGCGGCAAAACACTTTCGCGATATTCCTTGGGTTGATGCTCGAAAATTTCCCAGGAAGGCATGCTGACGAGACGAGCCTTGATGCCTTCGGCGACCAATTTTTCATAGGCTTTCAGGGCCATGTCGACTTCGCTGCCGGTGGCCATGAGGATCACGTCTGGTTTTTTGTCCGCAGCGTCAGCGAGGATGTATGCGCCTTTGGCGAGGCCGCTGGCGGGCGCATATTTGGTGCGGTCGATCGTGGGCAGCGCCTGGCGGGTGAGCACCAGCGCGACCGGTTCGTGGTGCAGTTTCATCGTGTACTTATAAGCTTCGACCACTTCGTTGGCATCCGCAGGACGCAGCACGATCAATCCGGGAACGGCGCGCAGCGCAACGAGATGCTCGATAGGCTGGTGCGTGGGGCCATCTTCGCCGACACCGATCGAATCGTGCGTAAACACATAAATGACGGGAACTTCCATGATGGCGCTGAGGCGGATGGCGGGCTTGCAGTAATCGCTAAAAATAAAAAAAGTGGAGGCGAACGGGCGCAACTTCGAAAGCGCCAAGCCGTTGGCAATGGCGCACATGGCGTGTTCGCGAATGCCAAAGTGCATGTTGCGGCCGCCGCGCGTCTCCGCCTGAAAATCGCCCACGCCGTCGAAAGTCAGGCGCGTTTTTGTCGAAGGATAAAGATCGGCGGAGCCACCGATCAGCCAGGGCACGTTTTTGGCAAGAGCGTTCAAAACTTTTCCGCCGGAATCGCGACTGGCGACGCCCTTGGCATCGGGCGGGAACGCCGGCAGATCCTTGTCCCAGCCGTCCGGCAGCTCGCGCTTTTGCATGCGCGCCATCTCGTCGTAGAGCGGCGGGAATTTCGCTTTGTAATCGCCGATGAGTTTCATCCACGCCGCGCGCGCTTCGCCGCCATGCTTGCCGATGCCTTTTTTGAATTGATCGTAGACGCCGTCGGGCACCAGGAATTTCGCATCCTCCGGCCAGCCATAGGCTTTTTTGGTGAGTCTGATTTCATCTTCGCCCAGCGCTTCGCCGTGCGCTTCCCGGGTGTCTTGTTTATGGGGAGCGCCGTAGCCGATGTGGGAATCCAGGGTGATGAACGTGGGGCGGTCGGTGGTTTGATTGAATTGGTGCAAAACTTTTTCGATGGCGGTCAGGTCGTTGGCGTCGCTGATATGCGCGGTGTTCCAGCCGTAGCCCTTGAAACGCGCGGCCACATCTTCGGTGAAAGCGAGCTTGGTATCGCCTTCGATGGTGATGTGATTGTTGTCGTAAATCCAGCAGAGATTGGAAAGTTTGTGATGCGCGGCAAGGGAAGCGGCTTCGCCGGAGATGCCTTCCATCATGTCGCCGTCGCCGCAGAGGACGTAAACATTGAAATCGAACACTTCAAAGTCCGGCTTGTTGAAATGCGCGCCCAGCCACCAGCGGGCCATAGCCATGCCCACGCTGGTTGCCACGCCTTGTCCGAGCGGGCCGGTGGTCGTTTCAACGCCAGAGGTCCAGCGATATTCCGGATGGCCGGGACATTTGCTGTCCAGCTGCCGGAATTTCTTAATGTCGTCGAGGGTCACGGAAACCTCGCCAAGCGTTTCGTACTGCGGATTGACGGCTTTCACCTGCGCAAGATGCAGCAATGAATACAGCAGCATCGATGCGTGCCCGTTTGAGAGCACGAAGCGGTCGCGATTGGGCCAGATGGGGTCGTTGGGATCGTAGCGAAGAAATTTTTGCCAGATGGCGTACGCCACGGGCGCCAGCGCCATGGGAGTTCCCGGATGGCCGGAATTGGCCGCCTGCACCGCATCCATGGACAACGTGCGGATGGTGTTGATGCTCAGGAGGTCTAGATTCTGCTCTGCTTTCGGCTGGCTCACGTTCACTCCTGTGGCGGGCGACAGCAATGCCCGCAGGGTCTGGTCAGGTTTTAGATGCGCCGCAAGGCTACACGGACGAAAGGGATTTTACGCCAAATCAGGATTGCATGCCGAACTGCTCCGATTTTCGCGTGGCCAGCGGGAGATTCCCGAGAGGTATAGCACAGGAATGAGGAAAAGAGTATGACAAGGTTGTTGCGGGGATGAGGGCGGGCAAAGCTTGGTCACTCCCTGCAGTGCTAGCGTTCACCTGGCGCCGCGCTTCGGTAACCTCGTTTCGCGGGCCTTTATTTTAACAAGCCTTTAATACGGGTACCGATCATGTCCTGTGCGTTCTTTTCAGAAATGAAATTGTTCAACATGCCCAGATCGGCGTCCACGGTCAGGTCGTGATCGGTCACCTCGACAGTTCCCTTGATCGGCGTGCTCAGCATGCCCATCTTGGCGGTCAGCGCGAAGTTGAGTGTTGAGCCCTGCCATTCCTTTTGCTGCACCGCCACTTTGACCGGCAGGCCCGCCGAGAACAACTCGTCGAACGAGCGATTGATGGAGTCCACTACTTCCTGCCGGGTGCGATTGTGCGAAACGGTGATGCGCATTTGATTCCTAAATTGGCGGCGGCAGCGCCAGGCTCTTTGGATTCCTGTAAGAAGATAATTTGGTGCGGCTGGCCGGACTCGAACCGGCAACGGGGAAAACCCCAGCGGATTTTAAGCCCGCCGCGTATGCCAATTTCGCCACAGCCGCACCGAACGGCCACGCGGCTCGAAAAGAATAACACGGCGTCAGCAAGTTGCTGAATCGAAATGCTGGAGCAGCGGGGTGGACAAAATCCCGGGCCGCCACCTTCCCTCTGCCAAAAAAAAGCCGCCCCTTGCGAGGCGGCTTTTTCGTTTGAGGGCTGAGAGGCAGTTAGAACAGTTTCCGGAGGCTCACGCCGAGCAAGCCGATAAGGCCTGCGCCCAGCAAAGTGATGCTTGAGGGCTCGGGTACGCCAGCAGTCGCCACCGTGAAGGTCGCTTGACCGTCTACCGTATCGCTAAACGTGGCACCGCTTTTCTCGCCCACGTCAAAAGGATCGCAAATCGTTCCTCCGGTGCAGGTTGGCGTGCCGACGTCCGTCACGCTATAGCCGTTCACAAAGCCGGTGCTGTTGTAGATGGGAATCACATAATCCGGGCCACCCGATTCATTCAGGTTCAGGGTGATGGTGGCAGTTGACGGAAGATATTCGAAATTGAAAAAGCTGCTGCCGGGAGTCTCAGAGATGCCGATTAGCGGAGTTGGGCCGCCCGGGAACGGATCGCCTGCGGCCGTATAGGTTGGGCCGGTGCCGACATACGTGGTGACAAAGGTATAGGTGCCAGACGTGTACCCCGCGGTAGCTCCGGTGTACGTTCCCGACAAAACGCAGGAAGTGTCACCGCCAGCAACGGAACATGCGCCCTGTTGAATGTACCACTGTGCCTTGCCGCCACCGTTGTCGCCGATACCGGTTTCGACCAAGTCTTGCGGCGCCGTACCCAGATTAACGGTTACCGACTCGGCGCGCGCGGAGCCGGCGACGGTCAAAACGCCTGCCAACACCAGGAAAGCGTGCTTCATTCTCATTCGGATCCTCTTATCTTTAAATTTTTTTCAGAGAGTTCGCCGCGGAGGACGCAGCTTGCGCTATACCGACGAGCACGTATCTACCCATTGAGGATTCTTGAAAATAATGGAGTTAGCCGCGCAATTGGGAACCAATAGTCGGTGGAATTGCTAGAAGTGTGCAAATCTTCGTCCTCCGGTTCTGCACCAGCGAAATGTGAATAAATAGTAATATCAGAATTCTCCCAGCGCTTTGTGGACCCGCGTGGAGAGCTGGGCCAAGCCGGCACAATGCGGGGAGCGGACCATCGGCCAGCCACGCTCTTTGCATTCCTGCAAAAAAACTAGACCTGAGCGCGTGGCCGGTCTCGAACCGGCAACGGGGAAACCTCAAAGGGTTTTAGGTCCGCCGCGTATGCCCATTTCTCCACAGCCCGGGCCAAACGGCCGCGCGGCCTCGAAAAGCAAACCATGGCCTCGGCAAGGTTGCTGAATCTAAACGCCTTCCGCGGTTCGAAACATCATTATTCCGCGCGCAGCGCGACGAAAGGGTCAATGCGCGAAGCGCGGCGGGCTGGAAAGTAGCCTCCCATGGCGGCGACCACGGAAAGAATCGCGAGCATCGCAGCGAAAGTGCCGGGGTCGGCGGAACCGACCCCAAATAGCAAGCTGCGCAGGGCTCCGGCAAGAAACAATGACGCCACGATTCCGATGCCCAAGCCGACGGCTCCAAGCCGCAATGTCTGCAAGAGTACACTCGATTGCACGCCGCTGGCGGTTGCGCCGAGCGCCATGCGAATGCCGATCTCCTGGGTGCGCAAACTGACCGAGTAAGAGATCACCGCATAAATTCCGAGCGCCGCAAGGATCAGCGCGAAGACCGCAAATCCACCGAGCAGCATCACGACGAAACGTCGCGGCGAGACGGCTTTATCCACCAGCGCCTGCAACGGGCGCAAATTTGCCGCGGGGAGGTCCGGTGCCAGGGGCAGAAGGGCTTCGCGGAGACGCGGCGCGAGCTCGGCGTTCGACAGGGAACTTCGCACCACAAGATCTACGGAAGAATAATCATTCGTTTGGCGAATGGGCAGATACATTTCCGAGCCGGAGCCCTCCTCAAGAGCGAGGTGCCGCACGTCGCCGACAATGCCAACTACTACCGCATCGCTGTCAGCTAATTGTCCGAGGGCGTCCTGGCCGGGCCATAGTGCGCGCGCCATCGATTCATTGACGATCATTACCTTTTGGCCAGCCAAGTCGTCGGCGGGTGTGAAGTCGCGTCCTTCGCGGATGGGAATGCCCATGGCTTTGAAATAGCCATCACTGACGATTCGCACGAAGGATTCCGGGAAGTTTTCCTTCGGATAAACACGACCTTTGGCGCCGACGCCCCAAGTGCGGTTGCGACCGAGCGGCAGCGCGTCGGACAGGCCGGCGGCTTCGACGCCGGGAATCTCCTTGGCGCGACGGAGCGCTTCGTTGAAATAGGCGTTGCGTTTTTCCTGAGTGCCATAGGAACTGTCGGGATCGATGCGCAGGGCCACGGCACGTTCGGGACGGAAGCCGAGATTCACGTCCAAAACGCGTAAAAAGCTGCGCACCAGCAGACCAGCGCCGACGACCAGTACGCAGGCCAGGGCGATTTCGGAAACGACCAGACTGTTGCGCACCCAGGTGTGGCTGCGGCCATGACTTGAACCGCGATTGGCTTCTTTGAGAGAACCCTGAAGACGGTTATCGGAAACGTGCCAAGCGGGAACCATTCCGAAAAACAGACCGGTGGCGATCGCGAACAGCACCGTGAAGATAAGGGACGTGGCGTCCACGTGCACGCTCTCGAGCAGCGGAATGGTAACGCCACTGAGGTGTGCGAGAGCACCGGTGCCGAGAACCGCAAGAGCCAAGCCAAGCAGGGCTCCGCAGACAGAGAGGACGATGCTCTCGGTGAGCATCTGGCGAATCAGACGCATTCTCGTGGCGCCCAGCGCGGAACGGATGGCGATTTCTTTCTGCCGTGTCGCGCCGCGTGCCAGAAGCAGATTAGAAAGGTTGGCGCAAACGATGAGCATGACAACAGCGACGGCGCCTCCCAGAAGAAGTATGGCCGGGCGGACGCGGCCGCTGACGTGTTGAGAGAGTGGCGCAAGAGCGGGATCAAACTCGTTGCGCTCCGGATGCTCGCGAGTCAGTTGCTTGGCGAGAGCAGTGGATTCGGCTTGCGCAGCCGCTAGTGGGACTCCCGGGTTCAGCCGGGCGATTACCGCCATGGTGTTGCCCCATTTGTTGGTTTGCTCGGTGAGCGGAAACGGGGAGTAGAGATCGACCTGGGTGCCGGGAACGAAGATACTGCCAAAGTCAAAGGTTGCCGGCAGAACGCCGACAATCGTACAGAGCTGCCCGTCGAGATTGATGCTTTGGCCCACGATCTGTGGATCGGACGAGAAGCGCCGCTGCCACAAATGGAACGCGAGCATGACCGCATTGGGCCCATGGCCGCTCGCCTCGTCGACGGTGAATTGGCGTCCGAGCACGGGTTCGACGCCGAGCATGGAGAAGAAATTCTGCGAGACGGGGATATTGGTGAGACGCTCGGGTTCGCCACGCCCGATGAGTTTACTGTCGCCCAAGCCGTAGAACGCGAAGTACGCTCCCACTTCGGCGAAGGATTTGCTGCGTTCACGCAGGTCGAGTACGTGCCCAACCTGCGTGGTCTGGCCGGACAGATCGTTGGCGTTCACGTCCGGGTGATTTTTGACCCACACGAGGCTGGCTGGATCGCGGAAGGGCAGCGGGCGGAGCAAAAGCGTATTGACGACGGTGAAGATCGTGCAGCTGGCGCCGATGCCGAGACCGACGATGAGCACGGCGAAGATGGCGAACGCGGAATCGCGGCGCAGGGTGCGAACGGCGTAGCGTAAATCCTGTGCGAGTGTTTCGAGAAAAGGCAGGCCGCGAACTTCACGATGCAGTTCCTTGGTGGATGCGCGCGAGCCAAGAGACAGCAGCGCAGCACGGCGGGCTTCCTCGGGCGTCATACCGCGCCGAATGTTGTCATCGGTGAGCATGGAGACGTGCGCATCGAGTTCCTGATCGAGTTCGCTATCCAGTGTCGATTTTGCGAAAATCGCGCAGAATCGCGCAAAGGCGTGCTGGAGCTGCGTCCACATCATCTATCTCCGCGGTTCGAGTTCGAGAACCCTTCCGATGATTCCGGAAACCCGCTCCCAGTTTTCGGTTTCCGCCGCGAGCTGCTTGCGGCCGGCTTTCGTAATTGTGTAGAACTTGGCTTTGCGGTTGTTTTCAGAAGCTCCCCAGGCCGCGGAAATCCACTTCTTCTGCACCAGGCGAATCAGGCAAAGGTAGATCGTGCCCTGGTTCACGGCCAGGGCTTTGGCGCTGATCTGTTCGATGCGGCGGGCGATTCCGTAGCCGTGCATGGCGCCCAGGGAGTCGAGCGTCTTGAGGACCATGAGGTCCAGCGTGCCTTGCAGGATATCGGCTTTCGGCTCGGGCATGCGCGCTCCTGTGGGCTACCTGCAGGAGGCTCGCACGACTCCTGTGGGATGTCAAGAGGAGAGGGCGCTTGTTCGGACGGGCAACGAGCAATCGCCGACGAACAGAAGGGGAAAATGGCGGATGTTTTTCCGCCATTTTCTCCAAATGATTACAGGAGCGTCTCAGGACCGATTATTCCGGACTAGTGCGCGAGGCCCGTGGAGGCGGCGATAAAGGGCTCCGCGGAGTCCTGGATGGTGAGCATGTCCGTGCGCATCTTGTCCCACTCACGAAGCACCAGGCCGTTGGCAGCGAAGTAGCGCCGGATTTTGGCGGAGTCCCACTTAAGAACGTCTTCAAGGACCGGGACGAGCACGCTCATGGCGTTGTCGCTGAGGATGGTGCGCTTGGCTACGCGGGTAATGAATTGGGCTTCGCTGACGGCGATCGTGCGGCCGTCGTGCTGGTTGACGTGCATCATGACCGGAAGATCCGAGCTGCCGTCGCCCATGTAGATGATGTTGTCGTGGGTGATGCCGAGGTTGGCGCGAATCTCTTCGAGCACAGTGATTTTGCCCCAGCCGGCGGTGGCGCGGACGATGGAGTGCACGCTGTTATCTTCATTCCAGCGAAAGCGCGTGCCGAAAATATGGTCCGTCGGAACGATGCCCTCCAGCGCGGACTGAATGATTTCCTGCGGCGCAGCGGAGATCACGTTGAAATGAAACGTATACCCGTCCGTCAGATTTTCCAGGGCGCGCGCGAAAAGCGCGACGTCGTGCTTGAGGCGAATGCGCTTGCCAGTCTCGATGAGGTGCTCTTTGCGGACGTGGCGGAAGTCCGGGTCGTGCAGGATCAGGTAGCTAAGCTCTGCGCCCTGCTGGACGAGGTTGATGGCGCTCAGTCCTTTGACTTTGTCGTGAAAGCCGTTAAAACCGATGAGTTCGCTGAGGACTACCCCGGAGTCATTGAAGCTCAGGGTTTGGTCGAAATCGCTGGCCAAAAGGTATTGCTTTACCATGTTCTAGTACTCCTTACCGGTACCATTACCCGCCTTCTGTGACCATCCGTCGCGGGTAACCTCTGCCACTAGATTAACCGGGTTGCGCAGACACCGGACGTGAATAATTTTAATCGTTTTCATGCGTATATTCAGTAAAGGTTCTGTTAGCTGTCCATTAGATGCGGCGAAACGGTAAAAGACTAAAACGAAAGGGGTTGGCGCGGCAAATCCAATCAGATGTATGAGATGGACCGTACGATTCGGGCGCGGATTGACCGAACAATAGGCGAACGGGAGAACCGGAGACAAATTTCGCGCTTGCAAATGGCTGCGAAGTGCTGGGGACAGGTAGGCTTCAAGGTAATGAAACCAGAAGCCGCGTAGCGATCCCAGCCTAGAGGGACAGGGCGTCGAGCTTGGGTTTTTCGTAGACGGAGTCTTCCCCGGGATAGCGGAGCCGGTCATTGAAATTGCCCGATTCCTTCGCGAGAGCCCAGATTAGGCTTTCGCCGGCCGGCACGGTTTTTGGTTCGCTGCGGAAGATCGCGTCTTCGTAAGCCAAGGAGGCGTCGATCCACTGCCAGCCGGCATGTTCAAAGGCGCTGAGGATGTCGGGGAGAACGAGGGCGTTGAGGACATTGTAATGGAGGAGCAGGGTATGGCGGACATCGCGGCCAGTGACGTCAATGGCGAGCTGCCGGTAGAAGGTGGCGCGATCGAGCAGATGACTGATGAGGAAGTCGCGATAGGCGTTGAGGTCTGGGGCGGAATGTGTGGGACCGGTGTTGGCGAGGCGGTCCGTATAACGCTGATCAATGTACCAGTCGCTCGTGTCGATGGTGACGTGGCCTACGCGGTAGCCCCGTTCGTGAAGGAGTTTGCGGAACTGGTCGCGCTTTTCCGCGGTGTCGCCTTCCTTGAGGAATGGGTAACGGAAAAAGTTGGCCCGCGTGTGATAGGGGGCGATGACTTTTTCGTTTTTGAGAAAGTCGACGGCGAAATCGGAGTAGCTGATGGCGGGGTCATTGTAGAAAAGGTGCGAGTAACTGTGATTGCAGATGAGATGGCCGCCTTGATCCCACGCGGAAAGCAGCTGCGGGCCGGAAGCGTCGGCAAGGCGTACGCCGCAGACGAACAGGGCAGCGCGGATGTTGCGGGAAGCGATGGCTTTTAGGATGCGGGAGTTGGCGTCCGGCCAGCGCATGGTGGATTGCAGAGTAAGGGTGGGGTCGTCCATGGTGATCGCGACTTGTGGAGGGGGCGTCTTGGCATTGCGGTATGACACCGAAGATGAAGACGGCCTGGCGATCGACGATGCTGAGAACAGCGGCGTAACCGATGCCACCGAGAGCGTCTGAACGGCGGACGCCAGAAATTTCCTGCGATTTAGTTTGCGATGCAACGAGAGGACCTCACCGCAGTCTATTAAACCAAGAGCGGGCGCGCTGCAGTAGTCCGGTGAGGGAAGAAGCAGCGGAGGTTGTGCTTTCTTCGGCAACGTCGCGGACGCGGTAGGACTGGCCGCTAGCGGGGTGGATGTAGAGTGCGCGCATTTCAACGGCGTTGAGCGGGCGGGCGCCACGGCGGCCGAAGATGGCTAGCTGGTTGCCCGATTCGTCGACGGCGCGATCGCGATCTATACCTTTCGAGATGGCGAGAGCCGGGCCGTGGGTGTGCGCGGTAGCGATGAGTTTCGGAGTGGGGCGGGGACTGAAGCCGGAAAAATGGGCCGGATCGTCCCAGGGCGAAATAATTTGCCAAACGCGCAGTCCGTAGACGCCATCGGCTACGAAGGCGAAGGTGCTGCCGGCAACCATGCCGATCTTCACGTCGTAAGCATCGTTCATTTTGCCATTTCCGCCAAAGTCGAACTCCGGGAAGGGTGCTTCAGGATTTTCGACGTTGATAACGGCTACCCCGAACTGGCCGTCTGCGACGTAGGCATAAGTGCGGGCGACGTAAACGTTCCGGGCGTCTCCGGTCGAGACGCGGCCCCGCGCGGTCATCTTCGGGTGAGCTAGATCAGTGACGTCGAGGGTTTTCAGCCCGTAACGGTCGACGACAAATGCGTAGCGGAACTGGATGGCGATGCCGCGCGGGTCGTCGAGGTCTGGAGCGCCGATGGTGGCGGTGATTTGCGGGGACAGCGGATGATCGAGATTGACGACGACGAGAGCTTTGTCGGTGAGGATATAGGCGAAGGTGCCGGCGATGGTGATCCGGCGAGCGCCCGTGAGGGCGCCGTCCGGATTAAAGGCCAGCGCGCGCTTTAGGAAATTGTTGGCGGGATTGCCATCGAGAAGCGTGCCGACACCGGGACTTTTTGCCTTGAGATCCGGATTGCCGATAATCACCAGGCCTTCCTGGCGGTCCGCGACGTACAGAAACCCGTACATCAGATGGATGGGTTGCTCTTCATTTTCGGGCAGCTGCACGCGAAGCGGATCGACAGCGAGAGTGCTCGGCGAAGCTACGGCGACCGCATCTTTCGTCGGGACGAAAAAGCGTTGACCGATGGGCGAGACCGGCGCAGTGGTGATTTTTTCCGAGAAATTTTTGTTGTCGATGTTGGCGATGTCGTAGACGCGCAGGCCGTTCTTGCCATCGGCGGCGTAAGCGTATTCGCCGCGCGCCTGGATGTCGAGGACGTTGCCGGCGTGTTCGGCTTGCGCGTAGAGTTCGCGACTGCGGGCGACGAATTTTTTGTAATTGTCAGGGTAGGCGAGGCGCTGGAGGTCGCTGCCGTAAATGGCTTCGGGTTCGTCGTGTTCGGCGACGGTGATGGCTTCGAAACCCTTGCTGCCGGTGGCCACGTACACGTAACGGCCCATGAAATTCATGAAGTTGGTGCCTTGCAGCAACAATTGGGCCATCCACGCGTTGTTGTCATTTTCTTCGGAAGTGTGGCAGTCGCTGCACTGCTTGGTTTCCTTGGCTCGCACGGTGTGCGGGACGAAAGTGCTGTATCCCTGGCCCGAGAAGCCGGGGGAAGAGATGGTTTGCTGTTCGTAATAAAGCCAGTCGCGGTTCGCGTTTTGCGAACTGACGAGGACGGCGCAACTCGAGCGGGCCGGGGCGAAGCGATGGCCGGTGACCGTGCCATCCACGCCAAGCATATAAATGTCGTCGCGCAGGACCTGGAAATTGTAGCTGGTGTAGTTGCGCGTCGTCAGGCCTTCGTTGTGCAGCATCGGGCGCTTGGCGTTGGCGGTCATTTGCAGATGGCAGCCGAAGCAGGTGGGGGTCCAGGAGGTGTGGCAGGAGTAGCAGGTCATGGTGGAATTCGGATGCGCGAGATGAGTGTCGTCCTGCGGCATGCGCGAGGGAACGGAGCCGTCCGTGGCGATCATTTTGGCGCGCAGAGATTTGGCGCTGAAGTGCACGTTGCCCGGAGTGATGGTGTCGGCGGTTTGCACGACTTCCCATGCTCTCTGCTCGTCGCTCATGGAGCGCTGGATGAGCTGGTCGCCGCGCCATTCAAAACGGCGCTGTCCCCAGGGCGTGCGCAGCGTTTCCAGGTGGCGGCCGCGCGGCTCGCCAGGACGTTGCGGCTCGGGAGCGGCGGGGCCGGAGGTGAGCAGCGTGGCTTTATTGCGAATGGTGCCGTGGCAATCGATGCAGTCGATTTCCACGGCGGCGCGCGGTTCCCCATAAATTTTTCCGTTGCCGTGATTGTCTTGCGCAAAATGGCAATCGTTGCACTGCATGCCTTTCTCAAGGTGAATGTCCATCAGGTGCACGGCTCTGCCGAAACGATCGGGATCGTCGAATTTTATTTGCTGGCCGTCTTTATCGAGCCAGTTGCCTTTGCGGTCGTGATTGAATACGGCGCGGAAGACCCAGCCGTGGCCGTGGAAGTCGGCAAACTGGGTGGTCTTCAATTTCGCGTTAAATTCGGGGCTGCCGATTTGTTCGAGGAATTTCGCGTCGCCCCAGAGGCCGCGGACGGCGGCGGCTTCGGGATTGCGCAAGTAGGATTCGTAACGCTGCTGTTCGCCGGGGTTGCGCTGCTCGGGCGGATACATTTTGTCGCCGTCGATTTCGTTGTCCCACCAGGTCAGGCCGAAATAAGTGGTAACCATATTCGTGCCGGGGTGGATGTGGCAGTTCATGCACTGGCTCGAAGGAATGGATTTCGTGAACGTGTGCTTGATGGGATGGCCCGATTCATTTTTCGGGATGGTCGGGTCGTCAGAAGCGCTGAATCCGGAATGGCCGAATTTCGCATAGCCCGCGGAATGCACGGGGTCATTATCGTTCGCATAGACCACGTGGCACGCGGTGCAGCCGCTGCCGCGATAATCGCCGGAGTGATCGTTGGTGCCGGGTAGCGACATGATGGGATCGAGCAGGCGCGTTTTCTGCAGACCGAGAAATACGGGATCGGTGCGCAGTTCGGTCCCGAAGCCGCGGTCGCTCAGTTGGTCGTCGGGACGGCCTGGATCGTCTTCGCGGTTGGGATTGCCAAGTTCGGACTTTTTGCGCCCGCCGCGTTCGAATACGCGGAGCACATTGCCCGGTTGCGAAATTTCCCAGCGATAGAGGGGATCGAGTTCTGCCAGGACGCCTTTGGTGCGCGTTTCCTCGGGTAGCGGCGGCGGATACGTTTTGATCGATTGCGGTTTGCCTTCGCGATCGTAGCTCTCGCCAAAGCGCGTGTTTTTTGTTGGATAGCCGCCATTGTTGTAGAGCGCCGCGCCCCACAGCATGCCGGAGTGGGTCATCATGCTGGTGGAAACGGCCCGCGTTTCGCTTGCGTGGCAGCCGGCGGAGCCGCACGTTTCTGGGGCCGCGCGCAGGTCCCCAGGATTTACGAATTTCACGTACGCGTAGGATTCTTTCAGCCATTCGGTGTACATGCGTTCTGGGACCGCAGAGCGGTCTTTGAGGTGCGCGTCGCGTGGCTGGACGTGCGCTCTTTCTTTCGCGGAATTATATTCGGAGGAATTTTGCGCGGTTCCTCGAGCGATGCTGATCGCAGGATCGCCGCCGTGGCAGTCGGTGCAGCCCAGGAAAACTGTGCCGGTAGGATGCATGGTGGGTTCGTCCGTGTGAATGTGGCAGGTGATGCATCCGGTGGATTTGGCGTCGGCTTGTTGCTGAGTTTGGCCGCGGAGTGGTTGCGCGGATTCCTGGGAGCGGTGTGGAGGATTTAAGGCGCTGCCGGATTGCATCGCGAAGGCGAGCAGCGAGAGCGAAACAAGCAACGCGAAGATAGCCAAGAGGCGCGCGCGCCCTGCTTGCCGGAGTGCCCGTTCTACCGAGGTCGTACTGATCGTCTTCGCCGGCAACGTTGCCTCATCCTTAGAACGTAAACTTTACCGAACCGAATAGCGAAAACAGCGTACGGCTCGTGTAAATGTCTGAAAATCCCTGCCCCGGCTGAAACGCGGAAGCGCCGCCGATGAGCACAATGTTTTCGCTGAGCGGCGGGCGATATTCAACTCCTAAGCCCAAATCCTCGCCGATGGAATGCCGAATGGGGTATTGAAACAAAATATCCTGAATCGCTTCGGTATGCTGAAAACGCGAGTAGTTGAAATTGGCGAAGCCTTTCAGCTTGGGAGTGATATCAAAATCGACTCCCGCATTGGCTAGAAAAATTCCCGGATTCACAAAGTTGGCTTGACCTTCTTCTTTGCTCGAACGCAGGCTGGGGATCAAGCTGCCATCCGATTTCAGCGAAACGGCGGAGCCCGTCAGGCGAATGGCCTCGCGATTCCAGAAACTGAAAAGCCCTCCAGCAAAATTCGGCAGATCCACGATGGCATCAAATCCGCGGGCCCGCCCATCGCGCGGATTCGCGTCTCCAGAACTATAAAAAGCGGAAACGCGATAGCGAATCCAATCCTGGTCGTAAGAGAGTTCCGCGGCGGCCATCTGCCCGTTGATGGTGACTTTGCGGCCGGCGATGGGATTGAATGTATCTTTCCCCGCGGCTTCGTAGAAAGCGTGCGTGATATTCAGCCGGCCGATGTGGCCGTTTCCGAGCCAGCCGAAATAGCCGACGCTTAAGCTGTGCAGAATCGCGCCAGTGCCCTGATTGATAACGTTGCCGACCGGCGCGGGGCGCACCAGAAAACCGTTGTCGTCGTAGTGCAGGCCGCCATCATCTTTATTCCACAGACCCACGAACTCCACGGTGTAACCGGGAAAGAAAAAATCCTGCAGGTACACGTTGCCGAGGGTCACCTGCTGGTCGCGCTTGTGAAAAGTGTTCAAGCCGCTGTTGGTATTTTTTTCGAGAAAATTAAAATATGCGGCGTTGTATTCGATGCGGTCGGAATGCAGGTCGCCAAAAATACGGAGACCGGGTTCTTCATCCACAAAAACGAAGCCGCGAAAATCGGCATTGAATTCCTGAATGCCCGCGCGTGCGGAAACGAAATCATAATTCGGTCCGAGGTCGTGCAGCTTCACTTCAACAAACGCCTCCTGCAAACCCAAGTGGTAATCGAAACGATTGGTGCCCTGACGCACGTCCGGCCCCACGATACCCAGTTCGCGAACGTCGAGATCGTTCAAGCTCAATTCGGGAGTCACGCGGATACGCCAGTCGATCGGCTTGAAAGAGGCGTCGCCGTGAAAGAGATCGAAGGTGAAGCGAATGGTTTGATCCGTGAAAGCCTGTTCCCCGCGGCCAAAGAATGCCTGGCTGCCGGGACGCGCGGCGCTGACGTTGCTGGGCGAGGGGACGTTGCGGCCGTCAAAAAAAGTTTCCGAAGTGGCCGTGAGATTCAGAAAAACCTGCTGACCAAGAAGTTCCGGCCAAATCGGTTCGTCACCTTTGAAGCGGTTGCGATTGAAGGGATCGTACCAGTGGGGCTTGGTGTATACATATTCGCCTTTTTGCGGATAGCGGCGGTAATCAGGTTGCTCGAGCGCCCAGCGGTCGGGCACTTCGTTGAAAACATCAGCGACCGGCGGTAGCGTATCGGGCGACAAATTTTCAATGTACCCGGGGTCCGCATCGAGGCGATGACGGAAGATGCGGTATGTCCCCATCGAAGCGGCGGGTGCAGCGGAAAGTGCCGGCCCGAGCTCGGGCTGGCGCGGCAAGCGAGAGCGCGCTTCGGCTGCAGCGACCGTCACCATGGAGATTTCGAGGCTGACCACTTCATTCGCTTGCAGCGTTATTTCCGGCAAAACAAACGGCGCGTAGTCCTGCGCTTCGACGCGCAATTCATAACGCCCCGGCGGTAGCGGAAAAATGCGAAACACGCCTTCGCCCGAACTCGTGCGGTTGTAGGATTCTCCGGTGGCCAATTCGTGCAACGTCAAACGCGCGCCCGGAACAGGAATAGTCAGGTTCGAAAAACCAGCGTCGCGAACCACGCCGTCGAGCGCGGCCGTGGTGAACGCCTGCTGCCGGGGAATGCGCGTGGGAGGAGCCGCTTCGCGGCCCTGTTGTGTAACTCGCGCTGCAGGCTGCTGCTGCGCCGAAACCGGCAGAACCGCGGCCGGACACGCCGCCGCACAACACACCACAACTAGCAAGCGCCGAATTCGCCGCAGGGACAAAGGAGTCATGCTCGCAACCCGAAAACCTGCCACCCGAAAAACCGCGCTCCGAACAATTGGCAACGGCCACGCAATCGCGTACTACATAACAATATTCCCGCCGCCGGGGCAACAGTTTTCCGGCGCGGGAATCGCGTTTTGGGATAACGGCCCGCACCGCGCGGGTCCCATGAGCCTTTGCGCGAAAGCCATTGAGGCTACGCCCTGCAGTGTGATACCAAGTTGAGTATTGTGGCGGCCCTCAGAAAATCCCTGGTTCGCAGGTCCTGCGCTTCGCGCGACACTCATGCCCGCCTGCAGCGGGGCCGCAGGTCTCACCTGGGGTTGCCGCTCGGAACGGCCGCGCTCCTGACTGCCTTTCTCGCTGGTTGCGGTGGCGGGAGCGGCAGCGCCAGCACCGCGCCGCCAGATCCTCCGCCGGCCTCGACGGCCCCGCCGTTGCAAGCCGGCGATGTGCAAAACGTGGTAAACGCCGCGCTCAATTCCGTAAATGTCGATATGGTCGTGGCGGTCGTCGACCGCGCCGGAATCGTGCTGGCGGTATATCGCACGCAGAACGCCCCGATCACCACGGTGGGAAATTACGGCGCAGTTCAGAATGCCAACGACGTCGCCGTAGCTCTGGCGCGCACGGGCGCATTCTTCAGCAACGACCACGCGCCGCTTTCTTCTCGCACCGTGCGGTACCTTAGCGGCATTCACCTGCCGCCGGGCGTCATCAATCAACCGAACGCCGACCTCTACGGCATAGAAAATACCAATCGCGGCTGCACCTTGGTAAGCACCCCCGCGTACCAGGCGCTCCTCCCGCCTGCAACAGCGCTCGCTGGCGGCCCAGGCGCCGGCATCTTGACCGGCAAGGCGGACGTTTTCGATAGCGATCCCAACGCCGTAAATCCCGGCGGCGTCCCGATTTTCGATCAGCCGACCGCGTCATCGCTGCCGACCGTTCTCGGCGGCATCGGCGTAGTGACGTCTTCAAGCAATCTGAACGTCGCCGAATTCGCCGCGGTGCTGGGCGCGAGCGCGCAACGCGCTGGTTCATCGGAAACGTTGGGGCTAAAATCTCTCCCCGCGCCCGGTGCGGTCTTCATCGGCGGAATCGCTTTACCCTTCGTCACGCAAACCACCGTCCCGGCGGGCTTTTCGTCGGGCCCTGTCGCGGGCGGCGGAGCGTTTTTCGTCGCGCCGGTCGGCAGCGCCGGACAACCGCCCGCAGGCGATCTGATCCCGCCAACCGCGGGGCCGGTTGGCGGGCTGTCCGCAGCCGATGTGACAACCATTCTCGACAACGCGGAAGCGACTGCGATGACGACGCGCGCGGCAATTCGATTGCCGCTGGGCTCCAAGACGAGGATGGTGATTGCCGTCGCGGACCTCGACGGGACGCTCATCGGCTTGCGCCGTATGCCCGACTCCACGGTGTTCAGCATCGATGTCGCGGCCTCCAAGGCTCGCAACATGACCTATTTTAATAGCGCCTCGCGAACCGCGGCCGACCTTCCAGGCGTGCCGATTGGCACCGCGGTTACCAACCGCACCATCAGCTTCGGCGCGATGCCGCTTTATCCTCCGGGCATCGGCGGCAATGGCCCGCCGTACAATCCTGGGCCGTTTTTCAATCTATTTTTGTTGGACACCGCTCATCCCTGTACCCAGGGCATGCAGCCCGGACCCGCGAACGTGAACAAAAGCGGAATCGTTTTTTTTCCAGGCAGCGCCGGTTTGTATCGCAATGGCGTGCTGATCGGCGGTTTGGGCGTCAGCGGCGACGGCGTTGACCAGGACGATTATGTGAGCAATGGCGGAACGCTGGGATTCGAAGCGCCGCTGGCCATTCGCGCGGATCAGATCATCGATCAAGGTGTACGTCTTCCGTATCAGAAGTTCCCGCGTGATCCGACCCATTAAGCATTCAGCTTTGGCAATGCGCCCAAGAGGGAAGCCACTCGAGCGAGTCTTCCCCATACTTCATATAACCGATCCTCTCGAAACTCATCAAACCGTCGCAGAGATGAGTTTCGAGACGAATACAGGCAGCTCGTATTTGCCGGGCCTTTGAACGTTTGCACCCCCAAAAACAGGAGATTCCATGAAGCGCTTGCAAGGAAAAGTTGCGGTAATTACCGGAGGGAACAGCGGCATCGGATTGGCCACCGCCAAACGCTTTCAGGACGAAGGCGCTCGCGTAGCGATTAGCGGACGCAGCCAGAAAACACTGGATGACGCTACCGCCACGCTCGGCAAGGAACTGCTCGCCGTAAAAAGCGACGTCTCCAGCCTGGCGGACATCGACAAACTCTACGCCGAAGTCGCCAAGAAGTTCGGCAAAATCGACGTGCTGTTCGTCAACGCCGGCGTGGCAAAATTCGCGCCCTTTGCCGCCAGCAGTGAAGCTCTCTTTGACGAGCAGTTCGACATCAATGTCAAGGGCGCGTACTTCACCATCCAAAAAGCGCTTCCGCATTTGAACGACGGTGCTTCCATCATTCTCAACACCAGCGTGGCTGCCCATCAGGGAGTGGCGAACACCAGCGCTTACGCCTCCACCAAGGCGGCCATGCGCTCGATCGTCCGCACTACCGCCGCGGAACTGGCCGAGCGCAACATCCGGGTGAATGCTGTCGCGCCCGGACCCATCGTCACGCCGATCTTTGGGCGTACCGGACTGCCGCAGGAAGCCATTGACGGGTTCGCAAAAGAAATCATCGGGAAGGTGCCCTTGAGGCGATTCGGGCAATCGGAGGAAGTTGCCGCCGCGGTGGCGTTCCTGGCCTCGTCGGACGCTTCCTACGTCACCGGCATCGAGTTGAGCGTCGATGGTGGATTAGGCCAAGTCTGATTTATTTCGCGCCGCCGGAAGGATCGGCGGAGTTTGCAACATTCAGATCCAGAAACCAGGCATGCGCGCTATCGCCCGGCGCGTAACAATTTCCATCGCGCGCATACGTGGTGGCGCATCGCGCCGAATATTCCTTGCGCCGCGGGGACTGCGCAAATTGCCACACTGCGGCGTAGCTCGTTCCACTAGCCGAAAGCTGCGGGATTCTTGATGCCGTCGTGCAGCCCGGCGCCGGCGGGCACGCGTCGTTGTAAACCCAATACGAAAACTCCCGCGGCGCTTCATTGGCTTGAATATCGTCGGCGGTGGTGATTTTCACGTTTTTTCCTTCGTTCACCGGCATCGCGGAACAATAAACGCCGGGCCGATAGCCTGCCTTCGTCAGCGCGTCGGCCCAGGCGCGCAGATACGCATGATATTCCGCCGGCAAGCGCCCGCCGTCTTCAATATCGAGGAACACAATGGTTCCCGCCGAAAACCCTTCCGTTTTCGCGTTAGCGGCGGCGTCGCGCGCGTCGGCATTGCCTTTCGCGGTGGCTTCCGCCGCCCCCTTCAATTCGCGAACTTCACGTCCGCGGTACAGCACCACGAATCCGAAACCCAGCCCTCGCAGCAGGGCGCGCTTACCGGTCCAGGTATTCACTTTTTCGCCGGGCGGCGGGCTAATCCAATAACTCGCGAATACAAATGTCTTGCGCAACACGGAAAGCGCGGCGTCGCCGGGGTAGATGTTGCGGTCGAATCCGAGATACGTCTCGCTCGCTGCGGGATGGGACCCCGGCCTTGCGTCGTCGGCGTCTGGCGCGGTTGCAGGCAAAGCCGAACAACAAAAAACAATACAAACAGCCGGCAGAAAGAAAAGCCGGACCGCCAACCGAGAGAAATTCAACCGGCTCTTGCGAAATGGGAGCACCAGTCTCATTGGTCCATGTACTGCGCTTCGCCATTCCCGAACGACCAATTTTCCCAGGTCACTTCCACCAGGTTGATCACCAGGTCTGCCGGATTCAACCCCGGCGACTTTTCGAGAATCTCCGCCGCGCGTTTGTAAAATTTGCGCTTTTGCATGGGCTTGCGGCCCGCACTCAGAGTGATTTGCACGAATACCACGCGCGAGCTGCGCTTGATTCCCAGATACTGCGGATCGTAAACCAAATTTTCCGGACTGTATTCGGAAATCACTTGGAAGCGGTCGTCCGCCGGAACCGCGAGCGCTTCCACCATTGCGCGATGCACGCCGTCGCCGAGCGCCGCGCGATATTCCGGAGTGGTTCCCTTTTGCAGCGAGATGCGCACCAAGGGCATGGCATTCCTCCTCAGCACTTCCAATGGATTCGATGCTGCGGCGTCCTGTCGCGGTAGCGCCGCCCAGCGAGAACCTTCAGCCTTCGCGCAGCTTATGCCCGGCAAGATTTCCCAGGCCGTCATACGCGGCATACTTATAGAGCTCGCTCAATGTCGGATAATTGAAAACCTGCTCGATAAACTCGTCGATGGTCAGGTCATGATCCAAGACGGTCAGCCCAATATGAATTAGCTCTGTGGCGCTTTCTCCGATAATGCTCACGCCCAGCAGTTTTTTATTGGAGCGCGCAAAGATCAGTTTCAGCAAGCCAGCGGTGTCCCCGGTAATGTGCCCGCGGGCATTATTTTCATAATGCGCCCGGCCCACCACGTAATCGATCTTCTTTTCCTTGCAGGATTCCTCGGTCTCGCCCGCCGCCGAAATTTCCGGAATGGTATAAATACCCATCGGCAGCAGCGACGCCACGCGCTGCTTGTATTTGAAATTGAAAGCATGGCACACCGCCACGCGTCCTTGCTCCATGGACGTAGACGCCAGCGCGGGAAACCCGATCACATCCCCGGCGGCGTAAATGTGCGGCACCGCGGTGCGGTAATTCTCGTCCACTGCAATGTACCCGCGGTCGTTAATCGCCAGCCCGGCTTTCTCGAGCGCCAGACCGTCCACCGCGGCGCGCCGCCCGGCTGCGAAAAGCACGGCGTCGGTTTCCAGCACTTTGCCACTCTTCATCGTTAATCGCGCGCCCGCCGCGGAATTTTCCACCTTTACCGGCCGCTCGTTGAACCAGAACTTCATGCCGATCTCCATCAGCCGGTCGCGCAACCGTTCGGAAATCTCCGGATCGAGAAAAGGCAGCAAGCGGTCCCGTCCATCCACCAGCGTTACGTCCGTGCCGAGCGCCTTGAAAATCGACGCATACTCACAACCGATCACTCCGCCGCCGATCACCGCCAAGCTTTTCGGCAAGCGGTCCATTTGCAGAAATGTGTCGGAATCAAAAGTGTGCACATCGTCGAAGCTGATTTCCGGGGGCCGGTGCGGCTTGGACCCCGTCGCAAGCAAAATCACTTCACCGCGTAGTTTCCGCGTGCCGGTGCTGCTGGCCCCCGGACCTCGTGTGGTCACCGAGACCGTATGCGCATCTTCAAATGTGGCCTGCCCGCGCACCAGCTCGATGTGGTGCAATTCGAGGTTCTTCAGGATGCGCTGCCGCTCCATCTCCACCACTTCGCGCTCGTGGTGCATGAAGTCGTGCACGGTAAGATTCTCTTTTAGCGAATAGTCGATCCCGTAGAGCCCGCGCTGCTTCAATCCGGAAAAGTACAGCGCGGACTCCCGCAGCGTCTTGCTCGGCACCGTACCGGTATTGATGCAGCTTCCGCCCATGTGCTCGGCGCGCTCGATGACCGCCACGCGCTTGCCGAAATAGGCGGCTTGCGCCCCGGCCTTCTCGCCCGCCGGGCCGCACCCGATCACCACCAGATCAAAACTATCGCTGGAAGCCACGATTCCTCCAAAATACGAACGCGAGAAAGAGCCGGGCGCTCGCCGTGCAGGATTGTATAGAAGAAGGCCTGGCAAAATGCAGACATTCTTTGAGCCCCCGCGCTTCCCCTTTGGTCTTCGATGTTCGGCCACCCCAATTCACAAATACAGCTATTCACTCTGTGGGTTAACGGCTTATCCCTATCGACGGTTTTGCTCTTCCGGTTCTAAATAGCAAGCGTCGCCACAAAGGTGTGGCCAAAACATTTCAGCGCCAGAGCAATTTGGCGCCAAGGAGGAACGAATGTTTGGAATCATCGCATTGGTACTGCTGGTCCTGTGGCTGCTGGGCTTCTTCGCTTTCCACGTCACCGCCGGCTTCATTCACGTCCTACTGGTGCTCGCGGTCATTTCCGTGCTGTACCACCTGCTCGCCGGCAGATCCGCAGCCGTCTAGCCGCCCGAGGCCCGCTACGCTGTGGAACTCTAGGATCCTTATGAAATACGAGGCAGGGCTGACGCCCTGCCTTTTTTTTGATTTACAAGCAGCGCGCCCGTAGTCGCGCGGAAGAGTATGTCCTGGCGAGTTTTCCTGGGTTCGCGACAAACTCTTTTGATCTCACGGCGCCCGTTTTCAAATCCAAACGCTTCCCGCTGCCCTCGCTTCCCACAGAAATCAATGCGGCGGTTCGCGCTCTCCCTTTGAACTCCTTTATCAGCACACTTTTACGTAAAGAGCCCGGTGCGCGGGTATCCGTCTGGAGGCAAGCGAACGGCGCTGCGGAACTTTCAGATTCGCTTCCGAATTCCGCGTCACGTGTGGATAATTGTTGGTTGCACGTATCCGAGCGAGGCGAATAGCGAATGGCCAACATCAACACCAAAAAAGGCGTCATCGGAATTCTCACCGGCGGCGGCGACGTTCCTGGACTAAATCCGGCAATTCGCGGCGTCACGCGCCGCGCCCTCCAGCAGGGCTATCAAGTCATCGGACTGCGCCGCGGTTGGGCCGGCATCGTCGAAATGGTCCGCGAAAAGGATTACGACAACTCCGACAATTTTCAGATCCTCACCAAGGAAGTTGTCGAACGCGCCGGCCGCACCGGCGGCACCTTTCTGCATTCTTCGCGCACCAATCCGAGCCGCGTCGCCAAATCCAGCGTTCCGGCGCATCACCAAAGCAAATACGGCGCGGACAAAAATGATTTGACTCCGGAAGTTTTGAAAAATCTCGCTTGGCTGGGCATCGATTACCTGGTTCCTATCGGCGGCGACGATACCCTCAGTTACGGCGTGCGTTTGCACAAAGAAGGTTTCAAGGTCGTTTGCATTCCAAAGACCATGGACAACGACGTCCCGGGAACCGACTACTGCATCGGATTCAGCACCTGCGTCAACCGCACCATCGAACTGGTAAATAATTTGCGCACCTCCGCGGGCTCGCACGAACGCTTCATGGTCCTTGAAGTCTTTGGCCGTTACGCGGGATTCACCGCCATGGTTCCCACCATGGCCGGCGCCGCCGAACGGTGCGTGATACCCGAATTCAAGTTTAATATCGAGCAACTCACGGAATTGATGGTCGAGGACCGCCGCAATAACTCCAGCCACTATTCGACAGTGCTGGTCTCGGAAGGCGCCATGTTTGAAGGCGGTGACATGGTTTTTGAAGGGGAAGCCGCGGACGCTTTCGGCCACAAAAAACTCGGCGGCATCGGCGACCTGGTTTCGGAAAAAGTGAAAGAGCTTTCCGCGAAATTCAACAAAGGCAAAAAAATCGACGTCGTGAACCAGAAGCTCGGTTACTTCGTGCGCTGCGGGAACCCTGACGCCATCGACGCCATCGCTCCGATGATCTACGGCAACATGGCGCTCGACCTGCTTCTAAAAAATATATCCGGCCGCCTGGTGGTCCTAAAGGACGGCCGATACGGCAACGTGCCCATTGAAACGATCACCGCCACGAAAAAAGTCGTCAACGTAGCCGCGCACTACAACACCGAGCGCCTGGCTCCGAAATTTGAACATTTCGAAGGCAAGCCGCTTTTTGTCATGACCGGTGACACGGCATAGCTTACCTGCGCCGCCGGTGACCCGCGCGTTGGCAACGAACACCGGCTAAGGCGAAAGACCACGCTCCCTACCAGCTTCGCCTGATGGGCGGACGCGCCTCAAGCCTGTACTTTAGCGTCCATCGCGAAGGCCGCCGGCTCGGTGACGCGCAGTTTTAGAGCGGCCTCTCCACACTCGAAAAGGAGCCCCTCCATGGATTTGCTTTGGACGCTTGCCGTAATTTTGTTGATCCTCTGGTTATTAGGCCTCGCCACCTCCTACACCCTGGGCGGTTTCATTCATATTCTTTTGGTTGTAGCGGTGATTGTGGTGTTGATCCGCGTGATCCAAGGGCGCCGCGTCGTATAGCGTTGCGGTCCTAAAGGAGCCGCCAACATGAAATCAGCCACCTTGATTGGAATTATCCTGGTGATCGCCGGAATTTTCGCGCTGGCATACCAGGGATTCAACTATACGAAGCGAGAAAAAGTGGTGGATATCGGTCCGATCCACGCCACCGAGGACAGACGGGAGCACGTGGCGCTGCCGCCGATCATCGGCGGTTTGGCGTTGGTGGGTGGAATCGTGCTGATCGCCGTCGGCTCGCGAAATTAGCGGTGGGAATCAGGACATGCTTGCGTTGACGGTGAGGTGGGAGTATTTTGGGGTGCCTCGCTTGCGGCCAACGCTGGCATGAGCTCGAGATCATAAGGAGCCTTAGAAATGTCCGACACCAAGCCCGACCAGTTTGACCAGACCATTACGGAAGTTGCGGAATCGATTGGTTCCACGCTGGGAGCGCTTGCCGCGAAAGCGAACGCCGCGAAGGAAGCTTTGACGCCGAGCGCCGCGACGAAAGCCAAAGTGGCGAAGAGGGCGCGCTCGGTCGAACGCAGCGCGAAAGCCATCACGCGGAAAGTGGCCAAGAAAGTTTCCGCGGGAGCGAAAAAGGCCAAGAAAGCCGCGTCCAAAACCAAATCGAAGGCGAAGAAGACGGTGAAGAAAGCCGCGAAAAAAGTACGGCGCGGCCGCAGATAAGCGCGGGTCGAACCAACAGCCGAAGGGTAGTTTTCAACGGCGTCTGCATTTTGCAGACGCCGTTTTTTTGCGGCGCCGATGCTTTTCTAGCGTGCGATTTTCCTGCCTGGACTCCAGCGTCTTGCGGCACGCGAAATCTACGCCGCGATAATTGTTACGGCGCGACGATATCTTTCAATTTGGCTTTTACGGCAATGGCCGAAAGGCTGGCGGAATCCCAGCCACCGCCGAGAGCTTTCACCAGCAAGACGCTGGTAACCAGGCGCTGACCGCGAATGGTGGCAAGCTGCTGTTCGTTGCTGAGCAAGGTTTGCTGCGCTGTGACCACGTCGAGGTAACTTACGAGGCCGCCTTTGTAGCGATTGGTGGAAATATCCAGAGTGTTGCGCGCGGAATCAACCGCCGCTTGCTGCGCTTGTTGGGCCTGCTCAAGGACGGTGAGGCCGGTGACGCTATCCTGCACTTCGCGAAAGGCATTCAAGACGGTGGCGCGATAGTTAGCGACATCCGCGTCGTAGCCGGCGCGCGCAAATTCTACCTGAGCGCGGCGCGCGCCACCGGTAAAGAAGGGTTCGGCAAGGTTTGCGCCCAAAGCCCAGAAAACGCTTGGGCTGGTGAGCAAGTTGGCGATGTTCGAGGATTGAAATCCCGCGCTGCCGAAGAGATTGAGAGAAGGATAGTAGGCGGCTTTGGCGACGCCGATCTGCGCGTTGGTGGCGGCCATCTGGCGTTCCGCTTCGGCGACGTCCGGGCGGCGCTCGAGCAAATCGGAAGGGAGCCCGAGGCCAATCGCGGGAGGCTCGGCTTCGATCTCTTTTGCGGCGAGATGAAAATCGGGAGCTGGTTTGCCGACGAGGACGGCAATGGCATCTTCGGTTTGCTTACGCTGCTGTTCGAGCAGGATGGCCTGGGCGCGCGCGGTGTCGAGAAACGTCTCTTCCTGCGCGACGTCGAGGCCCGAGGCGATGCCGCCATCGTGGCGGGATTGCACCAGTTGTAAACCTTTTGTTAAGGCCTCGACCGTGCGATTGAGAATGCCGATTTCCGTGTCTTGCTGACGCAACGTGAAGAAATCGCCGGCCAGCTCGGAAGTGACGAGCAGACGAACATTCTCCAAATCAGCGGCGCTCGCTTGGTAGGAAGCTTCCGCAGATTCAATGCTGCGGCGGCGCTGCCCGAAAAGATCCACCTCATAATTTATGGCGATAGGAATGGCGTAGGAATTCTGCGTAAGCGGCTTACTGCTGATGCTTGAAGAGTTCACGGGACGCCCGCCGCTCAGGCGGTCGCGCTCGGCGCTGGGCTGCGTGGAACTCGGCTGCAGTCCGACCGTGGGGAAAAGGGAAGCGACCTGGACGGCGGCCGTGGCGCGGGCTTGTTCGAGGCGTGCGATGGAAACTTTCAAGGTTTGGTTCGCGGCGACGGCCTGCTTCTCGAGAGCATCAAGCTCGTCGTCGTGGTAAACCTCCCACCACTGGCCCTTGGGCAAGGCGTCCATGGGGGTGCCTTCGCGCCACGGAGGGGCCGTGTCCCATTTGGCGGGAACCTCGGCGCTCGGGCGATGATAATTCGGGCCGACCGTGCATCCCGAGGCCAAACAAACGAGGCCGGCGAAAACTGTAGCGAGCAGTAAAAAGCGGCTTGGACGCTCGAAAGTCATTTCTGTTTCGCAGGCGCGCCCTTTTTTGATTTGCCATTGTTTCCCGAATTGTTGCCGCCGTTTTTCGCGGCGCTGCCTTGGGCATTGTTGTTGGCGGCGCCGCCGCTGCCGGGTTGCGCCGCGTTGGCATTGACCGAGGGCGCGCCGGCGGGAACACGCTGGCTACTTTGCGGCAATGGTTTCACGTTTACCTGCTCGCCCTCTTCAATGGAGTCCGCAGGGTTGACGACGATCCAATCGTCGGCATTGAGTCCCTGGATGACTTCGAGAGTGACGCCGTAATCGCGACCGATCTGCAGCGGCCGCAAATGCGTTTTGTGGTCCACATCCACGGAAACGGCCCGCAAACCTTCGGCGCGGAAAAGCAAGGCGTTTACGGGAACCTGAAGGCGCGAACCACTGACCTTCAATTCGAGATGTACTTCGGAATAGCCGCCGGGCAAGAGCTCGCCGGTTTTATTGGGAACGTCGACTTCGGTCAAAAGGGTGCGGCTGGCCTGGTCGATGGCGTTCGCGGTGCGCACGACTTTTCCTTCGAAGCGCCGGCCCGGGTATTGCGTAAGGGCGAGGTAGGCGCCGAGTCCGGGATGAATGCTGGGAGCGTAGAGTTCAGGGACGTTGACGTAAACGCGGATGGGATCGATCTGCGAAAGATAAAACAGTTGCTGAGCCGCGCCGCCGTTACCGGCGTTGATGAGGTTGCCGATGTCTACGTTGCGGCGTGTGATAACACCGCTGAAAGGCGCGTAAATGCGTTTGAAGGATTCGAGATCCTGCAAGCGACGGACGTTGGCTTCCGAAGAATTCTGCGTGGCGGATTTGGCAGCAAGGTCGCCGTTGGCGTTGTCGACTTCCTGTTTGGAGACGGAATCGCTTTGCAGTAGTCCGTCGTAGCGCTTGGCCGTAGTTTGTGAGAGTTGCGTGTTCGCTTGAGCGGTATTGAGGTCGGCTTTGGCTTGCGAGAGTTGCTGATCAACTTCCGGAGTATCGATTTCGGCGAGCAAGGCGCCCTTCGGAACTCTGGCGCCGATATCGAAATACCACTTCTTCAGGTAGCCGTTGGTACGCGAGTAGATGGGCGTCTCAACGTAGGCCTGCATGGCTCCAGGAAGCACGAGATCTTCCTCGGATTCCTCGACCGTCGGATGGGTAACGGAAACGGTGGGAATGGACATGGTTTCGGTGTTGCTCGCGAGCGTCTCGAATTGCGAGCGACGCTGCAGCATGGTGATGCCGCCGATCACGACGAGCGCGACGGCGAAAATAATCAGGACGAGAAAAAGGCGGCTCTTCTTGGGAACTGGCTGTCCCGAGTCGACCGGGTGTTCGCCGTGACGGTCTTGGGCTGACCGTTCCCGAGAGGGTTCACGTTCACTCATTGGACTTCGCTCCGTTTCCTGAACTTCGTTTCTGAACTTAGGGCTTAAGCCCTTTCCTCAGCGCCGTCTGGGCACTTGGCGAACGCCCGGCCTTGCCTTTCGCCGCGGACGACCTCACACACAAAACCTAAGCGGGCGACGGGGATGTAGAGCGACCGTCGCCATGAGGCGAATCGCCATCCGCGTAACTTCCACCCTCTGAATGTTCGGACCTCTTGCGACGGCCGTGAATCATGGAAAATACCACGGGCACAAAAAACAGCGTAGCAAAAGTGGCGAAGAGCAAACCGCCGATGACGGCGCGGCCGAGCGGAGCGTTTTGCTCGCCGCCCTCGCCCAAGCCGATCGCCATAGGAATCATGCCGATGATCATGGCCAGCGCGGTCATGACGACCGGGCGCACGCGCACAAAACCAGCTTCGAGAGCGGCGTCGTGAGCATTTTTGCCTTCGTCGAGCTGCTCGCGCGCAAACGACACCATCAAGATGCTGTTGGAGGTGGCCACGCCGACGGCCATGATAGCTCCGGTGAGGGAAGGGACGTTCAAAGTGGTGTGCGTGATGAGCAGGATCCAGCAAATGCCGGCGAGCGCGCCGGGCAGCGCGGTGATGATGATGAAGGGATCGAGCCAAGACTGGAAGTTGACGACAATCAAAAGATAAACGAGGACGATAGCGCCAACGAGGCCGATAGCCAACCCGGCGAAGGAGCTCTTCATGGTGAGCACTTGGCCGCGTATCACGACGTGACTGCCCCGGGGGAGCTGGCCTTCGATATTTTTGACTTGCTTGGAAACTTCGTCGGAGACGCCGCCGAGGTCGCGGCCGTAGACGGAAGCGTAGACATTGATCATGGGCTGGACATTGTAGTGGGAAATCTCCGCGGGGCGGGCGGTCGAAACCGTGTCGACCATGTTGCCGAGGATTTGCGGCGCCGTGCCAGGGACCAGGCCGCCCACGGGGATATTCTGCAGGCTTTGCACGCTATCGACGCGGTATTGGGGAGACTGGACGGCCACGTTGTAGCTGACGCCGTTTTTGGGATCGAGCCAGAAAGCGGGAGCGGTCTGAAAACTGGAGCTAAGGGATACGAGAACGTTTTGTGCGACGTCGCGGGCCTGCAAGCCAACGGATTGCGCGCGCGTGCGATCGATGTTCATGCGGATCGTGGGGCTGTCAAAGGCCTGCTGTACGTGGACGTCGACGGCACCGGGGATGTGGCGGACCTGGTTGGCAAGTTTTTCCGCGATCAGATAGTTAGCTTGCTGATTGGCGCCGGTAATCTGCACATCGATGGGGGCGGGAACGCCGAAATTCAGAATCTGCGTGACGATGTCCGCGGGCTGGAAGAAAAACTGCACGCCGGGAAACTGCTGGGGAAGCTTTTCGCGGAGATCCTTCACGTAGTCAAAAGTGGACTTCCTGCGTTTATCGCTTAACTGCACGAGGATTTCGGCGTCGGAGGTGCCAAAGGTGCCGGCGTTGCTGTAGCTCAAGTTGATGCCGCTATACGGGACGCCGAGGTTGTCGAGCACCGTTTGCAGTTCGTCGGCGGGAATGGTTTGGCGGATGGTGGCGTCCACCTGGTCGGCGAGACGCGCGGTTTCTTCAATGCGCAAACCGGTACGCGCGCGAAAGTGCAAGCGGATCTGGCCGGCGTCGACTTTCGGAAAGAAATCGCGGCCGAGGAAAAAGATCAATCCGGCACTCAGCACGCAAAACGCCAAGAAACAGATAGCAAAACCCATGGAGCTGGCCAGTGCGGTATTGAGGGCCGTGCGGTAGCCTTCGCGGAAGCTCTCGAAAGCGTGTTCGAATTTCTGCTGAAGCTTCCGCAAGAATCCCTGTTTTTCGCCCCGATGTTCTTCCGCGTGGTATTCGTCTGCGGCGCTCAGAAGGTACATGGCCATGGTGGGCACGATGGTGCGGGACCACATGTAGGAAGCGAGCATGGCGAAGATGACGGCTTCGGCGAGAGGGACGAAAAGAAATTTGGCGACGCCCGAGAGGAAAAACATGGGAATGAAGACGATGCAGATGCACAGGGTGGAGACGAAAGCAGGAGTGGCAATCTGTTGAGCGCCGTCGAGAATGGCTTGCACGGTCTCCTTGCCCATGGCCAGATTGCGATTGATGTTTTCGATTTCCACGGTGGCGTCGTCGACAAGGATGCCGACGGCGAGAGCGAGACCGCCGAGGGTCATGATGTTAATGGTTTCGCCGAGCGCGCTGAGCAGCAGAATACTGACGAGAATGGACAGGGGAATCGAGACGGCGATGATGAGCGTGCTTTTCCAATTGCCGAGAAAAACCAAGATCATAACGGCGGTGAGCACGGCGGCGATGAGCGCTTCGCGGAGAACGCCTTTAATGGAGGCGCGAACAAAGAGGGATTGGTCGAAAAAATTGGTGACATGCAAACCTTCAGGAAGGGAAGACTGATAATTATCGAGAACTTGTTTGACGCGGCCGACGATGTCGAGCGTGGAAGCGGAACCGGTCTTATAGACGCTCATGAGAACGCCACGCTGGCCGTTGGCGCGAACGATGTTGGTTTGCGGAGAGAAGCCGTCGCGGACGTGAGCGACTTCGCGGAGATAGATGGTGGCGCCGTTCACCGTCTTGACGGGGAGATCGTTGAGTTCCTGAATGGTCTGCGGGGCGCCGTTCAGTTCGACAGAGTACTCGATGGTGCCCATCTTTACGGTGCCGGTCGGGAGCAGCAGGTTTTGCTGGTTCACGGCGTTGACGATGTCGTTGGCGTCGAGACCTTTCGCCTGGAGAGCTTGCGTATCGAGGTCGACCGAGATCAGGCGCTGCTTTCCGCCGTAAGGAAAGGGCAGAGCCGCGCCTTGGACCGTGGCGAGCTGGGTGCGGATGAAATTGTTGCCGAAGTCGAAAAGGGCTTGCTCGCTGAGGTTGTCGCTGGTCAAGCCAATCTGAATGACGGGAACGGTGGATGCGGAGTAAATGGCGACGAGGGGCGGAGTGGTGCCGGGAGGCAAGGTGCGGAGGATGGTCTGCACGATGGCGGTGGTTTGTGCGAGGGCCGTCTGCACGTTGGCTTTAGGCTGGAAGAAAATTTTGACGACGGCGATGCCGTTGAGGGATTGCGATTCAATGTGCTCGACGTCGTTGACCAAGGTGGTGACGGCGCGCTCGGAGTTGGAGGTGATGCGCTGCTCCATCTCCTGGGGCTCGAGGCCGGTGTAGTTCCAGACGAGACTGATGACCGGGATGTTGATATCCGGAAAAATGTCCGTGGGGGTGCGCAGCAGGACGACGGGCGTCAGCAGGATGATGACGAGCGCCATGACAATGAAAGTGTAGGGACGGGAAAGCGCTAATCGGACAATCCACATAGAAGTTCTGACGTTTCCTCAGCCCAATGCGGGCGGTAGTTGCGGTCAAAAAACACAAATAGCGTGTGCGCGACCTGGTTGCCGAGGCGGCCACTGAGTGGTTAGATTCACCCGGCGGGTTCTTCGGGTACGCGTTGTTGGGCGCGCTGCTCAACAGGATATAGCAACCGAGGCGCCGACGGGGCGTCAGGCGGATTTCAGGTAACCCGTGCTTTTTCTGCCAGAAGCATCTTCGCGCACGGACACACACCGACCCGTGCTCGAAGTCTTTCTGATGCCACGATACCGGCAGATGGTACATACGGGCGGCACCTCCCGGGGCAAGATGCGAGCAGTTCAGCGCCATGCGTTACTTGTGGGTCATGGTGAAGACCCCATCCCAGCCGGAGGGGGGCTCGTCGAAGAGATACTCCTGGCAGCGTTTCCAGTAGGTACGCGAGGGGCCGTCACTGTCCCACTTGACGAGGATGTTTTCGAAGGCTTTTTGCGCTTCTTCCCACTGGCGCTCGGAATAAAGGGCGCGGGCGTGGGCGAAAGCGGAGAGTCGGCAGGCGGTGTCCTCGGGAGAACCGTATTCAGAGGGCTGGTTGGCGCGGCCGAGGAGTTCGTAGATGGTGACCGGCTGGGTTTTGCCTTTGACGCGGATAAGATCGAGTTCGCGAAAGAGGAAGCCGTTGCTCGAGGCCGCGGCGTACGTGGTTTCGTTGACGATAATATGCGTGCCGTAGTCTTTGTTAAGGCCTTCGAGGCGGGAAGAGAGATTGACGCTGTCGCCGAGGGCGGTGTAGCCGTAACGCAGGCTGGAGCCCATGTTGCCGACGCTGGCGTTGCCGGTGTTGATACCGATGCCGATGTCGAGGTGCGGGCGATTTTGCGCTTCCCATTTCTTTTGCATTTCGCGGACGCGAGTCATCATTTCAAGGGCGCTGTCGCAGGCTTTTACGGCGTGCCCCTCGACTTCGAAAGGAGCGCCCCAGAAAGCCATGACGGCGTCGCCGATGTATTTGTCGAGCGTGCCGTTGTACTTGAAGACGATGCCGGTCATGTCGGAGAGATATTCGTTGAGGAATCTGGCTAGTTCCTGAGCGTCGAGTTGTTCGGAGATGGTGGTGAAACCGCGGATGTCGCTGAACATGACGCTGATTTCTGTTTTGCGAGGTTCGACGAGTTGCGGGTTGAGGAGCAGCCGGCGGATCACTTCGGGGCTGAGATATTGACCGAAGGCGGTGCGGACTTTGCGTTTTTCTTTTTCTTCGACGAGGGCGCGGTAGAGGGAGACGAGCAGGACGTTGGAGGCGATGGTGATGGCGGGGACTGTAAAATTGAGCCAGGAGCCGCGGAGGAAAGCCTGGTAGTCAACGGCAACGAGAGGAATCAAGAGGCTCAAGCCGAACCACATAAAGCGCGGGGGCACGAGGGCCATGAAGATGCCCAGCGGGAGGCCGAAAAGCAAGATGGTGAGAGCGTCGAGCAATTGCTGGTGGGCGCCGCGCTGTAGAAAAGTTTCGTGTAGCAAGTTGTCGATGACGTTGGCGTGGATTTCCACGCCTGGATAGTCGGTGCCGCTATAAGGAGTGGACTTAATATCGCCAATGCCGGTGGCGGTGGCGCCGACGAGGACGATCTTGCCGCGGAAGGTGCCGCTGGGAAGTTTGCCCTGAACAACGTCGGCCATCGAGTAGTGGGGGTAGGTGTAGGCTGGGCCGTGATAGTTGATGAGCGCTTCGCCGGTGTCGTTCGGAGTGACCCGGCGGTGCGTGCCGAACTGAATGTCGACGATGCCGTTTTGGCCGTAGGTGAGGATCAGATCGTCACCGACACCGAGGTAAGCACGCACCGCCATCACGTCGAGCGAGCCGTAGAGATCCCACTCGCGAAAATCTTTGGCGCGACCGTAGGGGAGAACCATGGTGGCGGTGCGCACGATGCCGTCGGTGTCGGAGGGGGCGTTGAAGAAGCCGGTGCCAGACGAGGTGCCGGAAAGAGCGCTTGTCAGGATGTCGATGTTGGCTTCGGCGCCTTGGGGGAGCGGGCGCGTGAGTTGGTATTTGGCGATGAGATTGGCAAAGTCTTGCTTGCCGAAGGCCGAGCGGCTCTTGATGGATTGGACCTGGGGAAAAGAAAAAAAGCTGAGTTGTTTCGCGTAGGCGTCGAGGACCGCGGCGTCAATGTCGCGGAGGTCGGATTCGGTGTAGAGGAAATAGTTGCCGAGGACTACGGAGCCGAAATTCTTAATGGATGTGGCGAAGGCCTGGTCGGCGCTGGATTCGGCGGCGAGATTTTGCAGTTCGGCGGCGAATTGCGGATCGACGCGCTCGATGCGTTTCTTTCGGGCTTGCAATGCTTTCTCGAACGCTTGGATGGGCGCGGCGCTGATTTCCGGTTTGCTGAAGGTGATATCGAAAGCGGCGACCGCCGCGCCGTCTTGATGGAGCGAATCGAGCAACGTGGCGAAATTCGAACGAGAGAAAGGCCAGCGGCCGAGAACCTCCTGAGAGTGCTGATCGATGTCGACTATGACGATGACCGGGTCGATAGGCGTTGCGCTTGGCGGGCGATAACGAAAACGGGTGTCGAGAGAGTCGTATTCGAAGCGCTGCAGGAAAGCGAAGATGGGAGTGGGACGTTCGCCGAAGAAGGTGAAGTAATACAGGGTCAAGGCGGCCAGGGTGATGATTAGGCTGATGAGGAAGGACGCGCGGTGCTCCCACCAGGCCGTGAGAAGTTCCAGGAGGGCGCCGCGGCCAAAGTTGAATTTGTTTCTGGGGGCGGCCATTGCGAGGGCGGTTACTCGCGAAAAATGAAATTCAGGCGCACGCCGCAGATTTCGATCAGGTCGCCGTCGTTGAGGCGTACGGGGCCGGTGATGGCAGCGCCGTTCACGCTAGGGAGTTTATCACCCGGGCCGATGTAGTAGCCGTCGTCGCGCTGATTGATTTGCGCGGCCATAGCTGGCTTGAACCAGCCTTTGAGGCGGACGGTGGCGAGGCTGGACTTGCCGATGACGGTGAGCTTATTAGTGAGCGCGTATTCTTTTTGGTCGGTTTTGCCGGCGAGGACAATCAGCGTGGGAACCTTCAAGCGGCCGGCGGCGAATTGCGTGCGTTCGCCCATGGCGGCGGCTTGCTGCAGCATTTCGCGGCGAACTTTGGTGTCCAGCACCATAGTTTCGTTGATGCGCGGAGCATTGGTTTTGCGGCCGTAGTCCACGGGGACCGCGGTGTCGTGGCTGGCGTCGACCTTGATGTGATGCTTGCCGACCCAGATGGAGTCGCCGTCGCGCAGCGTGGCGCGCTCGACGCGCATATCGTTGAGGAACGTGCCGTTCAAGCTGTCGAGATCTTCGACCACGAGTTTTCCGGCTTCAAAATATACTCGCGCGTGATAATTGGAGACGGCCAGATTATCGACGGGCAGATCGTTGTCCGGCGAGCGCCCGATACTGACGGCACGACTCCCAACGGGAACTTCCTTTACGATTTTTTCCTCAAACATCAGGCTGAGCTTCGCCATTTCAATGTCCTCCAGCGTTACCGTTGCCATTTTGCGATTTGCGCGCACCGCGCCGCAGCCAGGATAACCACCCTTTGGAATCTACATTTGTTCGCACGACGATTACCGTGATGTTGTCCGCGCCGCCACGTTCGTTGGCGAGAGCCACCAGTTTTTCGGCGGCTTTGGCGGGATCGGGCTCGGCTTGTAAAGTGCCGGCGATTTCAGGTTCCGTGACCATGCGGGTCAAACCGTCGGAACAGAGCAATAGAATATCTCGCACGAAAAGCGGATGATCTTCGGCGTCGACTTCGACTTCCGGCTGAGCGCCCAGCGCGCGCAGCAGCACGCTTTGCATCTCGCTGGTTTCCGCTTCGGCGGAGCTGAGGATGCCACGGCGGACTTGTTCGGCGACCAGCGAGTGGTCGCAGGTGAGTTGCTGGAGTGAGCCGGAGCGTAACAGGTAGGCGCGGCTGTCACCGACATGCGAGACGCTTAGGCGGCCATCGCCGATCCACACGGCGGTAAGCGTGGCGCCCATGCCGCTCTGCTCGGGATGAGCTTCGGCGGAATCGAAGATTCTTTTGTTGGCCAGGTGTACGCCGCTGGCCAGGCGCTTGGTGCGCGGGCTCCAGCCCGCCTGAGTCTCGCCGAAAACCGTGCTGGCCGGATCATTTTCGCCCGCCATGCAATGCTTAACGACGGTTTCAACAGCCAAGGCGCTGGCGATTTCTCCATGCGCTTCGCCGCCCATGCCGTCAGAGAGGACGAAAAGATTCATGTCCGCAACGATGCGATAATTATCTTCGTTGTTTGAACGCACGCGACCCACATCGCTTGCGCCGGCACTTTCGATTCGCACGCTGGCTCCTGCCTGGTGGGAGGACACCCCTGCCCACATGGATCGACCTGTTCTCACGCTATCAGAGCGCGGGTGTTCGCGGTAGGCGATGCGTCCTACTAATTACGTGCTTTTTGGTTACATGACAACGCCGCAAGAAGGCCTATTTCGATGAGCGGGCGATTGCACGCGTACGGCGAGACTTCCGCTATACTCTGCCCGGGGCAAGCGGCTGGGCGGGCCGCCTGATGATTTTCTCACAGATGCGTGAGGCGGAGGTCGATTGCTTGGGATGGCACGGTAAGTGAATACCGCTACAATCGCGGTTATGGTCTTCTCTCGCAGGTTAATTCTGGCGGCGCTGCTTTGCGGATTCGTGGCGGCGGCGAGTGCGCGCCAGGCACCGGCCCCGGCGGCCGAGGGTGCCAGGATTTTGCTGTTACCGAGACACATCGTGTCTGGAGAGCGCGCCACGCTGGCGGTACTCGACGTGAATGGGCGGCTGACACCTGGCGTGAACGTCACGTTTTCAAATGGCGACCATCTGAAGACGGATGCTACCGGCCGCGCGCTATTTGTTGCTCCCCTAACGCCTGGAGTCCTGTTTGGCGGGATTGAAGGACGCGCGGGCCGGGTCACGTCGGTGGTGCTGACGCCAACGGAAGCGGATGCCTTGGAAATGGGGGTTTCGAGGGTGCCGCGGGTGGCATCGTTGGCGGACCGTTTCGATGTTTTTGGGAGAGGTTTTTGCGGGGACGCGGACGCGAATCACGTGCGGATAGGCGGACGGGCGGCGCTGGTGCTGGCGTCGTCGCCAGTCTCTCTGGTGGTGCTGCCGCCGCCGGAGGCTGAGCCGGGCGCCACGGATGTGGCCGTGTCTTGCGCGAAACACGAGGCCGCGCCGTTTCAGATGATCTTTGTGGAATTGTCGCTCGAAGCGGATAGTTCGCCGCTGGCGCACGGCGAGCATCGCGTGCTGACTGTCAAGGTGCGCGGCAGCACGGCGAAGCTGATGCTCGAGGCGCGAAACCTTGCGCCGGAGGTTGCGGATTTAACCGGCGGGAATCCGGCGAAGCAGGCGAGCAGCGGCGGAGTGGAAAACAATGCGAAATTCGAAGTAATCGGGAAGAAGAAGGGTAGTTTTTTGATTTCCATCCGACTGCTATCCGCGAGCGGGAAGCCGCTGACAGCCGGTCCGTAGGAGCGCGCAACAAGAACCGCAGAAAGGGCTGCGCACGACATGGTCACGCTGATTTTCTCGCGGCCGATTCGGTGACGAGCGGAAGCGCAGCCTGGGTTGGTTCCGGGAGCGCTTCGAGGATCGCAGCCGGATTCGTGACGGTCAACAAATTCTCAAGCGTAAGTTGCGTTTTCTCGAACCGTTTGTCGGCTTCCAAATAGCTTTTTTGGGCATTTCCGATGTGCGTGCCGATCTTGTCGAAGACCGCATAAAACGTTTCCATCTGTTTTTTTACGCCCGCAAGGCCGGCGGCGAGGTGTTTGGCGTTTTCCTCGATCTGCATGCCGCGAAGCCCCATGGCGATTACGCAAAGATGCGCGTGCAGCGTGTTCGGCGAAACGGCGATGACGTTTTTTTCGCGGCAATAGGCGTCAAGCGGCTGGCCTTTGTTGTCGGCGGTCGTCAGTAATTCGTAATAAACATTTTCAGACGGTACGAACATGAGCGCAACGTCGAGGGTGTGCTCCTGCGGCACGATATATTTTTTAGCGATGGCGTCGGCGTGGCCCTTCACCGACGTGACGAATGCGCGGCGCGCATCCTCACCTTCGGTGGCGATGCGGCGAAAGGCGTCGAGCGGGAACTTCGAATCGATAGCCATCATTTTTTGGTCGCGCAGGTGAATGACGGCGTCGGCGGCTTCTCCACTGGCGAAATGGTATTGCATCTGATATTGCGAAGCCGGCAGCGCGTCTTCGAGCAGGCGTTCCAGGGTTACTTCGCCAAACGAGCCGCGTGATTTTGCGCCGCCAAGAATGCTTTCGAGAGTTTGCGCGGTTTGCGACATTTGTTTTCCGGCCTGCTGCACCTCGCCGAGCTGTTTTTGAATCTCGCCAATTTGTGCGCGGGTGTTCTTTAATTCCTCGGCCATCACGGATTGCGCTTGCGACGTGATTTGCCCGGTGACCTGCGCGGCGCCTTTCATGCCTTCCTGCACGGCGGCGTTGACACTTTCAAGGCGCAAGGAAACGCTCTCCGCGATGGCTTTCACCTGGCCGGAACTTTGCGATTGGTTGGTGGCCACCGACTGCAATTCGCGACGCAGTTCGCTGAGCTGCGATTCGAGCAACACGCTGCGTTTTTGGCTTTGCGACGATTGCCGCGCCAGCCAAATCGCGACGGCAGCGACAAAAAGTGCTACGGCGATAAACACTGCGTTCATTCCTTCTCCAATACTTGCACGGGGAACGGTCTTCTTACTTTACTCTTTCTCTGCCATTTCTTAAATCTTGGGACACCATCCCGTATTTTCGGCAGTCGAGTTATTGCGTCAGCATTGGATGATTCACGGGAATGCAAGCAGGGAATTTTCTGGGGTAGGCCAGCATAGCGGACGGGAGCTTTGCCCGGACCGCATCGGAGAGGTCGATGCTGAAATCCTTTTGCTGAAACGTCGTAGTGACTTGATAGTATTCGATCACCGCTTTGTAGATTTGCCGGCCGCGTGATCTAAGCAGCCTGAGACGTTCATCGGTAAGCTTGTAAGGCTGCATGGGATTTATTGTGTCTTCGACGAAAATGAAGCCGCCGGATTCACGACTTAGAGAGTCGAGGCCTTCCTCGTTGGCGACGAGCGAGGCGGAAGGAATCATTCCAGGGCCGTCCGGCAGGGGGGCCAGTTCGTTGTGGAGGTAACCACCTATGACACTTCCGAGTTGAAAGCCGAATAACCGGATGCCATCTTCGGCCACGGCGTCTCTGACCTTTGAGTATTTAACCCGCGAGCGATCATCCTCGATTCCCATGGTCAGGACCACAATGGCGTCCCCGTGCTGATGTGGTTGCAACCAACTGACGGCTTCCTCGAGGGCATCTAGCAAACCCAACGACCGGGACGTACCTGGCGGTTTGGCGGAGAGTTCCATAATGGCAACGCGGAGAAGTTCGCGGCTCTCGCCAAATTGAATTTCCACAGCGGGGCCGCGAGCCGTCAGCAGCGCGAAACGATCATCCGGGCGAGAATGGGCGACAACTTCGGACAGAATCTCCGACTCGATAGTGCGCGCTGCGGCGGGAACACGTGCTCCAGTCTCGACTACAATTACAATATGGCGAGGTTCTTTGTCGGTGGTAAGCCCGCCGATCGGTAGAGTGTTGCCATTGCTCTTGGCCACGATTTGGGTCGAATTTAGATTACGAACCAAAGCTCCATCGGGAAGAAGAACGCTCACGGGGATCTGCGCGGTACACGGCGGCTGTTCTGCGCGGCAAATGGAGCAGATGAACAAGCCAAAACACACGAAAATCGATTTTCGCGACACGGTAAGGTCCGTACCTCCGAGAACCACAGGAGCATGTCAAAAGTCTTACCACGGCAAAGACAATCGGAAGCAGATGCGTGTCGCGGCTCGCGATCCGCCTACCAGCTCATTTTTAACGCGAACTGGAACTGCCGCGCGTCGTAAGCGGCCGTGGGCTGTCCCGCGGTGCACGTTGTGCCTGCCGAGGGATCGCACAACTGATTTACGGCGGCGACATTGGTGTGATTGAACAGGTTGAAAGCATCGGCGATCAGGTCGAGGCGCAGACGTTCGCCGAGCGGGACGCGCTTGGCGATGCGCATATCCCACTGGAAAAATCCGGGCGAGGTAAAGGCGTTGCGCCCGAGGTTTCCGATGCAGCCAGCGCCGGCGGTGGTAAATCCGGGCACCGAGAATGTGGATCCCGTAGCCGTCAGGCAAACGTTGGCTTGCACGAAGCTCACGCCTTTGATGTACGGAGAAACGGTACCGGCGGAGCCGGTCACCACCGAGGGGCGCGCTTGCGAGGAACCGAGGTCGAGGCGCGTGTCTTCGCCAGTGATGATGTTGAAAGGCCGGCCGGACGAAAGTTCCACAATTGGCGCAATCGTGAAATCGCCGAAGAAACGCCTTACGAAGCCGTCACCAGATTTTCCTGCGGGACTTTGGAAGACGGCGCTGGTGACCCAGCGATGGCGCTGATCGTTGTCCGAGTTAGAGCGCTCGAATTGCGGAAAGCGGCTGTCTTGCGGCTCGAGCGTGGATTGCAAATCGGTCGAATCGTCGATCGAGTGCGACCAGGTGTAGCTGGACAGCAGTTCAAAAGTTCGGGTAAAGCGCTTGGTGAGATTGACAGTCAGCGCGTTGTACCAGGAACCGCCGGAGGATTCCTGCGTGTCGACGCTGTTGAAAGGCACCGGGACGCCAAAGCCGGTCGGGAATCCGGCAAGCGCGGCGAGTCCGAGCTGCGCCTGATAACCTGCCGCCAAGTTGCCGGGAACGATGCTCTGCGCGAAGGAAGGATTCGGTCCCGAGGGGCGGAAGAAATTAAAAAATGCCGGCGTGCCAATGTAGCCGACGCTGGGAGTGGAGCAGTTCGCGGAACCAGGAAAGCCTTTCGCGAGCGCTCCAGGCGCGATCAAGAAAACGCTGGCGGGAGCTCCCGCCGTTCCGGTGCTGACGCAAGTATTCGGCGCGCCGGACGGCACCACGACGGTCACCGGGTTGCTGACCGCCAAGCCGGACTCCGCGGCGTTTAAGGCATTCTGATCGAGGAGTTGCGGATTCGTGGAGTTGATGTCAACCGGGCGATACAGGTGGACGCCACGAGTGTACTGATAACCCGCGCTGATTTTCCAAGAGCCGGCAAGTTCACGCTCGATGGTCAGGTTGGCTTGATTGGCGTAGGGGTATTTGAAATTGCTGGCTACCGGCAAAGTGAAAGGCAGAATGGGCAGCGGGAAACCGACCGTAAGATAATTCTGGTTGGCAAAGAGAGAACCAGGGAGCAGGGGATTGAAGCGCTGTTCATTTGGCAGGTACCCCATACTGGGCAGTGCGTTCAGCACGCCCTGGAAAATAGAAGAACCATTGAGGTTGGCGGGAGTATCAAGGCCGCTGCCGCAAGCGGCGGAAATCAAGCCGCACGCAGACGGCGTGCCTCCCGAGGAAAGCAGCTGCACGGAACGGCCGCCGTCGGCGGTGACGGCATCGAAAGCCACGGCAAGCAGCGGGTGGTCGTAGAAGATTCCGTAGCTCGCGCGAACGACGGTTTTACCGTCGCCGCGGGGATCCCACGCGAGGCCGATGCGCGGTGACCAATCTTTATTATTACGCGGGATGCCTTCGGTAACGCCCAGCGATTTTTCCGCGGCCGCGTTCACGGCGGTGGCGGGAGCGAAAAGCGGAGAAACTTCGACGTCGTAGCGAAGACCGTAATTGATGGTGAGTTTGCGATTTACACGCCAGCTATCCTGGGCAAAAAATCCGAAGGGCAAGTTATCGAACGGCGCGTTGGAATTGCCGATGCCTTGAATGTAGGAAGTGGGGATTCCCAAGCCGTAAGCTTGCAGCGCAGTGGCGCCGGGGAGAGAGTCCGGGAAGCCGAAGGTGGAGGCGGAAAGACCGCCGAAGTTGACGTCGCCGCCAAAATCGAGCTCGAAAATCTGTGCTTTGGAAGAACGAAGTTGCAGGAGGTTGGCGTCGGCACCGATCTTGAAGGTGTGGTGACCGCGAACGAGGCTAACGTTGTCCGTAAATTCGAAGCGGCGCTCGATGCGGTCAACCGTGGAATAGGGCTCGCGGCCGAAATACGCGTAGCCCGGGATGTTTACGCCGATGTTGCTGCCGCCGGGCGCGTCCGAATAGCCGAAATGCAAGCCGCGGCGGGCGACTTGCACGCGGAATTCGTTGAAAGCGGTGGGGCTGACAATGGTGTCGTGCTGAAACGTGAAATTCAAATCCCGGTATTGGCTGACGCCGGTGCGCGACGCGGCGTTTTGCCCGGAGACTTGGTTCTGCGAAGTGGATTCGATGCCGGTAACCAGCGAGGGCGATACTCCGACGCGGAGGAACGAAGAATTGCGACCGCTCCAGCGTTGATCGATGCGGCCGGACCAGAGGCTGGTTTTCTCGCCCACGGGGAAATTTCCGCGGATAGAATTCAGGCCCACGTAGGATGCGGGCAAGGCGGCCACGCCGAAAGAATAGCCGGGACCGACGGGGAAAGCCGAGCACGTGACGGTGCCGACGGTTTGTCCCACCGGGCAGGTTACGGGCAACGGAAATTGCGCTCCGGGCCCAGGATTTAGCAGGCCGCCGGTTTGCCCGGCGGCGACCGCACCGTAATCGAGTTTGTTAACGGCGACGCTCGAAGCGGAGCCGAGCAACACGGCATATTCCGCCGCGGCAGTGACTTGGCCCGCGCCGGCGAGTTGATTTACTGCAGCATCTTGCGCCGGGGTCAAGAGCAGCGGTGTTGCGCCGCCGTTGAAAAACGGGAACGTGTAGGGCTGCAGCCCGAAATTGCCCGCGCCGATGTCCGAGAAGCCGGTTTCTTCGCGCTGCGTGTATTCGTACGAGAAAAAATAAAATGTCTTGTCTTTTTTAAGGGCGCCGCCAAAGGTGGCGCCGGTCTGCACGCGGGTGTACGCCTGTTTGACGGGATCGAGGTTGCCGGTGGCGGGATCGACTTGTCCGGAAAAAGCGTTTCGCGATTGAAAAGCCTTATTGCGGAGGAAGCCAAAGACGTCACCGTGAAAATCGTTGCCGCCGCTCTTGGTGACGATGTTGATGACGCCGCCGGAAGCGCGGCCGTATTCCGCGTTGTAATTGCTGAGAATGAGTTGAAATTCCTGGACCGCTTCCTGCGAAACCGTGGAGCGGATGCCGTTGACGGAATTGTCCACGGCATCGGCGCCGTCCACACTGACCATGTTGCCGCGGGCGCGCGCGCCAGAAACGCTCAAACCGCTGTTGGGTGCCGGGCCGATGGTGGGGGAAACGTCGCGCGTGGTCTGCGAATTGGTCAGCGTGAAATTGATGTAGTTGCGACCGTTGATGGGCAGATTGTCGATGCGGCGCTGCTCGATGGTCTGCGACACTTCCGTTTTCGTGGTTTCCACATTCGTGGTTTGGCTGGAGACGGTGACCGTCTGTTGTATCCCGCGCAACTGCATGTGGGCATCGAAAGTGGCACTCTCGCCGACGGTCAGGACCAGCGATTCATCTTGGAACGAGGCGAAACTGCTTCCGCCGTCGACGGACATGGAATATTTTCCCGGCGGAAGTCCGACCACATTGTAGCGGCCGTCGTCTTCGGTTACCACCGTGCGTTCCGCGGTGGTAGCAATGTTCGTCAAAGTGACTTTGGCGCCGCGCACGCCGAGTCCCTGGGGATCTAACACCGCTCCAGATAATGTCGCGGTATTGACCTGCGCGCTTCCTGGCAAACAGCAGCTGAGGAGCAGCAAGCACAGCGTCATCCACGCACACAGATTCGTCCTGCGCATTCAAGCCTCCTCGATTATCTAGAACGAAGTTGCCGCTACCCCTAGCGGTGGCGGGTGAGAGCCCGTCGACACCAAGCGTATAACTTTAGCTACTTGGGTTTACTGCAATGGTGGGTACAATTCAACCGGAATCTGTTCTCGATGTTACATACTGCGGCCAGCAGCGTTTTGTAAGTACCGGCGTTTTAACTTTTTCGTGTGCGCTGCGATCTCCGATGCGGCATATCGGCAAGAGCTGTGCCCGCGCGCGTCAGGCGGTGCTACTTTTGCATGTTCGGCATGTGGCGTTGCACTAGTTTGCGCAGCTTGTCGCGGTCTTCCGTTTTCATGTGCACGAATTCGACGCCATTGCCGTCTGGACCAACATTGCGCACCACAGCGGTGAAATTGATCTTGCGCAAGCCGGCGCGCACTTCGAGTTGTATGGAATCTCCGACGTTCATCTTCTTGTGCGAAGCAAGGTAGGCGCCGCCCAAACTGATGGTTTTCACGCGCGCCAATCCAGCTTGCGAGCCATCGATGTGCGCGCGCAACGGCGATTCTAGCGGGATGCGCATGTAGCGCCGAGGGATTACGTAGCTGGCGCTAGCTTGCGCCGCGGCTTCAAATTCCGCGCGCGCCCGGAAGGATGATGGGCGATTTTCAAGCAGTGCAAGGGCGTCTTCCGCGGCGGCGCGCAAACCGGCGGGTTCGGCGTATGCCAACCCATCGCGGCCTCCCGACAATTGCCGCAGCAGCTCCGCGGCTTCCGTGGCATGCAAGCGCCCGAGCGCTTCGATGGCTTTGATGCGTACAAACTGATCGCGCAAAATCTCGTGTTCGCCGGCGGCAATTTCCATGAGTTGGGGCACCGCCGTGGTTTCCTGCGTCAGACCGATTTGGTCGATCATCATGGGTACGACGAGCGGATGGGCGTCTGCCAGTACGGCGCAAAAAACGAATGCGGAACTCCGTGCACACGCAGAGTTGGAGGGGCGTGAAAGTTCGCTCACCGCCAGATCCTGCAAATTCCACTCCCAGCTTCCCAGAGCGCGCGCCAAGCCGCGCAGCAAGCGTTCGGGATCGGCGGCCGAAAGCAAGCGAATTGCCGCGCTCACGCGTTGCCGACGCGCTTCGTAGAGCCGCGTTTCAAGTAAATTCAAAACCGGGACGCCGATGGTGCGCAGCAAACGCGCCATCGCGGGAATCATTTCGCTGCCGCGCGGTTCGGTAAGCAGCAGCGTCAAGCGGTCCAAAAGCCGTTCAGGGTCGCGCTGCAGCAAGCGGGGCAGCACGGGATCCAGTGCACGATTGGCGAGTGAAGCATCGACGAGCAACAGCCAGCGATCTTGCGCTACCAAGCGTTGCGACAGCGCCATCATCAGGTGATCGTGCTCGTTGCCCTGCGGAGGGCGTTCGAGGCCCTTTAGAATCGTTTCGAATCCCGCATAATCGGCGCGGTTCACCGCCACACGCGCCAGCGTCTCCAGAAACGCGGCCAGCAACGCGCCGGTTTCCGGGATCGTCTCGCTGTCCAGGGCTTTCATCGTGCCGACGCTCAAATCATCCGGCAACTGATTGGGCCACAGCGATTCGATGATGGGCGTAATTTCGTTGAGCCCGGCGGCCACGATGCGTCGCGCCGCGGGGTCGCTTTGCGATAAGCGGCGTGCGTAATTCAGAACGATGCTGCGCGCCTCGCGGCGCGGCGCATCCACGCCGGCATGTGCCAATTGCTCCAGCGTCTGCCGCAAGGCCATCACGGGAACGCACCACACATCCGGTCCGCGCAGCACCGCGGACTTCTCGCGCGGCGGAAGCTCCAGCCAGAATCTTTCCACGAGTTTCTCGCGATGCGTCTCTTGCGACCAGGTGGTTGCGAAAGCCGACAGATGCTGCGAAGCGTGCGGCCCGGAATAGCGGCCGGTTTCCGCGATGGTGTCACCCAAGCGCTGAAATGTGGAACGAATCAAGCGTCGGCGTTACCGTGCCGGCGGAGAATTCGGCGGTCAGAAATTCAAAGATCAGACTCTCCGAGAGGCGCAACAAATAGGGCTGCGGAGGTTCGCCGCCGAGCGGCGCGTATTGAGAAACCGAGGTCAACAGCATGCGAACTGTGTCGCGGCTGGCATTCTCCATTGCGGCGTGAATGCCGCGTGCGGCTTCTTCAGGAGAAAGTCCTCGCGCACTTTCGAGCGGCGGCGTCAAGCGCGCCAACAATTGCAGCGCCGCCCCCAAATCATCAAAATCCGGAGCATGAATCGGTGCTTCGCTGCTCTCGCGCGGAGAACTGCCGCCGTAAGCGACGAGCGCCGCGATCAGACTCGCCAGCACGGAATCCACGCGCCGGTCCGTTTGCGAATTTACGGAAATGCCTTCCACGTGATTCTCCAGGAGCTTCGATGGCCACCAGGTGAGTTTGCCCCCACGCGCCGGCTCGCTCGATGTTAGCAATGAAGCCTTCATCAGTTGCGCCAAGGTGTCCAGTTCGCCTACATGGAATTTTTGCGAAAATACGAGCGTCTGCACTCCGGAGCGTTTCAGGTCCGCGGCCAGCCCATGCATTTCGCCGCGCAGATCCGGCAGTTGTCCCTCGCCGATTTTCGGCGCGACGATCCCTCCACGTTCGATGCGCAGCTCGAGGCCGTTCAGGCTCGCTGCGATCTGCCGCAGCGCGTCATACGCATGGTCGAGACTGTCCATCCGGGACGGGTGATTTGCGCCATAGAGTTGCCCGGCGCGCAGCAGCAAATGCAGTTGCCGGAGCGCTTGCGCGACGTCTTGAGCTGCAAAGCTGGGGCTTTGCGCGGTCGCCGTGCTGAGCGGCCGCGGCGAGACGCGGGCCGCCGATTCAGCGGCACCCCCGCGGGAATCGCCAAGTGCTTCGTGATCGATCGGTATTGTTACCGGCAAAGCCAAAAGAAGCCTCCGCGCGCCTTCCGTCCGAAGAGCCCAGTTCGGAAGCTGGATGAGACCCCTCTTCGCGGCATCGCAAGCGTCGGCGAGGGCGGGGAGTCCCTGCAAGACATGTAAGCACGCTGCCCACCCGGGCTGAGCGATCTTAAGGCTTTTATTTTCAGCGTGTACGGAACCTGCCGGTAGGACGGCGCGCGGGCGGGTGTTTCGATTTGTTACCTATTGTGGAGCTGGGGAGCGAAAGAAGTCCTAACAATCGCTCACTTGTTGGACTTCAATGAGCCGTCTACGTGCACGGTGCTGCCCTCAGCTACCTGCACGGTGCGATGTACTGCCTGGAAGCCCTTCATTTTCAATGTTATCGTGTGTATTCCAGCGGGCAATTCCACTCGCGCTGGGGTAACGAGGGACGTCGTCGTGCCGTCCACGACGATTTCCGCGCCACGGGGCGTCGATTGCACGTCGGCCCATGCGACTTTGCTGGCGTCCCTCTCGCGAAGTTGTACGCTCATTTGCGTCTGCACTCCGTCTTTCACCTGCACCTCTCCAGCGTAGGGGGCGTAGCCAGCCAAGCGAAGCACCAAATTGTAGGGTCCCGGAGCCAGCGGCAGCGATACCGGGGTCTGCCCAGACTGTTTCGCGCCGTCAATAAACACGTCGGCCCCTGGCGGTGCACTGGCCACATAGAGCCCAAGCGTCAAAGATTCCAGCTTCAACTTTTGGTCTTGAACTTCGCCTAGCTTCACCTGCAGCGCCGTTTGCACCGGCCGGTAACCGTCCTTCTTCACTTCCAGACTGTAGCGCTGGCTCTGCAAACCGCTGAAACTGCAGGGCGTTTGGCATTGCCTCAGCTGGCGGCCAGCTGGCCCATAAAGCGTTGCGGTTGCCCCCAAGACGTCGGTCAATACGTGAATGGCGCCGCTGTCACGGGTGGCAACCGGATGGCCGCCTTCCTCGGGATCCGCAGCGGCCACTGGCGTGTCGTCGTATTCGATATGATCAATCACCTGCACTCCGGACGGCGCATCGCGCAGAAATTTAAGCAAGGCGCTGTGCTCAGATGGACGCAGCTTTCCGCCAATGGTCAACGTGTTGCCCGCGCCATCGATTCTGGCGCGAGAACCTAGGCCGCGTTTTGCAATCTCTGCATCAATTTGCGTTTTGTACTGCGCGGCTTTGGCGCTTACCGCGGGGTCTGCTTTGGGCAACACCACCTGTTTCGTCACGGGTCTTTCTATAGTTGAAGGCGGCGCGCTTCTCGGTGAAGACCCGCCTGGCGAGGCGGCCTCGGTTGCGGGAACCGCCACTCCTGTACCGTTTGCCGCTAAAGGGCCAGACGTGGAACCGGGCTCCGCCATTGCTGGTGAAGTCTCCGCTCCAGATTCGACGCCGCTTGCCGGATGGTCAGCAACGCTCTGAACCTCGCGCTTCTGTGCTTCGTGGAACTCCCGCGCTTGCCGGAACACGGGCTGGAGTTTGTTCGCGCCCCAGGCAATGACGCCCAGCAGCAGCAGACCAATGAACACGCTGGGCACGTAACTCTTCTTTTTCTCCGGCGCGACGATTGGCTGAATTGCGCCGGTGCGCCGGATGACCGGCGTTTGGCTCGGATGCGCGGTTCGCGCGCTCAGCGCTCGCGCGTTGGCTGCTGCCCGGCTTTCATCGAAATAACTCGGAGTGCTTCCCGGGTTGCCGATGCCCACCGGGGCCCCAGGGGCGTTTCCGCCCATGGCCATTGTCGACTGCGGATTCCCCGCGTGCGCGCGGTAATTTCGCAGATCCTCCAGCATCTCCCTGCAATTTTGATAGCGCTGCTCGGGATCTTTCACCAGCGCCTTCATAATTACGTCGCTGATTCCCGGATGGATCGAAGTATTCAACTGTCGCGGCGGCACCGGCTCTTCGTTCACAATTTTGTAAATCACCGTCGTAATATTTTGTCCGGGGAAAGGCTTTTCTCCGGTCACCATTTCGTACAGCATCACGCCTAATGAAAAAATATCGCTGCGCCCGTCCACAGCGCGGCCTTTCACTTGTTCCGGGGACATATAGCTCGGTGTGCCCATTACGTGGGTGGTTTGCTGCACCGTGCCAAACTGCAAAATCTTGGCCGTGCCAAAGTCAGTAACCTTCACCGTGTCATCGGCTGTTAGCATCAAGTTAGCCGGCTTGATATCGCGATGCACCACGTTGCGTTCATGCGCGAAGTGCAGCGCGCTGCAGGTTTGTTCCATGATGCGCAGGATGCGCGGTAAAGGAAACGCGTGCCCTTCGTCCAATAGCGCCTGCACGCTCTTGCCTTCGACGAGCTCCATCGTGATGTAATAGAGTCCGTCTTCTTCCCCAGCGTCGTACACCACCACAATATTGGGGTGCGTCAGCAATCCTGCCGCGCGCGCCTCGGTCTGAAAACGTTTGAGCAGCTCCGGACGCGAAAGTCCGGTCCCGGCCTCGCTCAGCCGAATCGTTTTCACCGCCACGGTCCGCCCAATCACCGGGTCGCTGGCCTTATACACGATGCCCATGGCGCCGCGGCCCAGTTCGCCCACGATCTCGTACCGCCCGGCTTTAACGTCCGTAGTCATAAAGAATGTCTTGGAGTAACCGAGCCCGGCAGGCTAGCAAAGGTCGCCGCCGACACCCGGACCCCCATCATCGACAGTACCCAGCAAATTTTCAGCTGGTCAACGCTACCGGAGTACTAGTGTGGCGCACTGGATACGTTGCAGTCTCCGGAGGCGGCCCGCCGGGCGGCGTTCCCGGAACTTTCGTGCTGGCCACTCTTGCCGCGCACGCATCCAATCGGCGTCGCGACAGTTCGTCTGGTAGGTTAAACCGCGGGGTGCAGCACTTATGAAGTTCGACGCCATCATCATTGGCTCCGGCCAAGCGGGCAATCCGCTGGCGCACCATCTGGCGGATAAAGGATGGCGCGTTGCGCTGATCGAAGAGCGTTTTCTCGGAGGGACCTGCATCAACACCGGCTGCACACCCACCAAGATCATGGTGCACCGCGCGCAAGTCGCGCACTACGCCCGCAACGCGGCACGCTGGGGCGTCAATGCTTCGGACGTCAGCGTCGACCTGCCAAAAATCGTCGCGCAAAAAGATAAAGTTGTTTTGAGCATGCGCGGCAGCCAGGAAAAACAGGCCGCCAAGCGCTCGAACATTACCCTCTATCGGCGCCACGCGCGCTTCATATCAGCCCACCAGCTGGACGCTGGCGGAGAGATTTTGGAAAGCGACAAAATTTTCATCGATACCGGCGGCCGGCCTGCGATCCCGGAAATCGCGGGCCTCCGCAACATCCCCTACCTGACCAACGAGACCGCCATGCAGCTAGAATCCGTTCCCGAGCACTTGCTGATCCTCGGAGGCGGTTATATCGGCCTCGAATTCGGCCAAATGTTTCGGCGTTTTGGCAGCGCCGTCACCATCATCCACACCGGCGCGCAAGTGGTGCAGAGAGAAGACCCCGAAATTATCGCCGAGCTGCAAAAAGCCCTCGAAGCCGAGGGCATCTCCTTCCTTTTGAATTCGCGCACCTGCAAAGCGGAAAGCGAAGATGCCGCGAGTATGCTGACCGTCGAGACGCCCAAGGGCACCAAACAGGTGCGAGGCTCGCATCTGCTGGTCGCCACTGGCCGCCTTCCTAACACAGATGACCTCGGACTCGAGAAAGCCGGCGTGCAGCGCGATAAGCGCGGGTATATTCAAGTCAATGGCCGGCTCGAAACCAGTATCCCCGGCATCTGGGCGCTCGGCGACGTAAAGGGCGGCCCCGCTTTCACGCATATTTCCTACAACGATTTTCAAATCGTGTACGGCAATCTCGTGGAAGGGAAAAATCTCTCCATCGATCACCGACTCGTCCCCTATTGCGTGTTCACCGATCCGCAGCTGGGCGGCATCGGTTTGACGGAGAAGGAAGCGCGCGAGAAGGGCTACAAATTAAAAATCGGGCGCATGCCTATGACCGCCGTGGCGCGCGCGATGGAACGCGACGAAACCGCTGGCTTGATGAAATTGGTGGTGGATGCTTCGAACGATCAGATTCTCGGCGCCTCCATCCTGTCGTCGGAAGGCGGGGAACTGGTGCAAATCCTCGGCACGCTCATGCTCGCGAACCAGCCCTACACAATGCTCAAAGGCGCCGTCTACATTCACCCCACGCTCGCGGAAGGATTTTTTGGATTAATGGAGAACGTCAAGCTCGTCGATTAAGCCGCCGGAGTGCGCACGGCAACTCTCGCTAGGCGCTTGCCGATGGTGCTTGCGTCGGCGACGGCGTCTTGACCGTTACTCCGCGCCATTTCGCGAAGCCTTCTTTGATCAACTTGAATATGATCCGCCGGTTCTGCGACGCTACTTTCACCCACGCAAACCGTCCCATCGACGGAAAATAGATGCCGCGGAAGCACAATCGCGCGATCAGTATGTTGATGCGGTACGCCAGCGGTTTGTACTCGAGCGAGGTTACCGCTGCATAGATCGCCTGCGGACTGTACGAGCGCGACCATCCGTCTTTCACTTCCGCGTGCGCTTCCGCAATGCTCATCTTCAGCGGCGTATGCGCCATCTCAAAGGGAATAAACTCCCGCCAATGTTCCGGCCGTGTCAACCGCCCGGCTGCCGCCAGGCGCTTGTATAAGGGCGTTGCGGGAAGCGGCGTCAGCAAGCCGAAGATCGGCAGTCCCGGCGGCCAGGTGCGAATTTCCTTCAACGTACGCTCCGCCACGCCTACCGTGTCATTATCCATGCCGAATATAAACGAGGTAATCGCGAACACGTTACGGTCCGCCAGCCGCTGCAACACCGCCGCGTATTCTCCCGGCTTGTTGAAACCTTTGTTCACATCTTTCAAGTTCAGCGGGTCGATTGATTCCATGCCGATAAACACCCACTGCCCGCCCGCTGCCGCGATCAAATCCACCAGCTCTTCGTCGCGCAGCAAGTTCGCGCTGATCTGCGCCACCCAGTACAGTTGCGCATTTGCCGCAATAATATCCCGCAGCAGCGATTTCGTGCGCTTGATGTTGATGGCGAAATTATCGTCGATAAAAAATACCGCGATCTGCCCGCCTTCGGCTTTCGCGCGCGCCTTCAACATCAGCAACTCGTCCACCACGCTCTTGTTCGTGCGGAAGCGGATCGAATCGCCAAAAAATCCCGTCACGGTGCAAAACTCGCAGCCGTACGGGCATCCGCGTCCCGACTCCACGGGAATGATGCGGAATGTTCCCCAGCCGCCCGCCAATTTCTTCAACATCGGAGCCATCATTTTCGGCACCATGTTGAATTGTTTCAAATCGATCTTGTCCCACGGGATCACCGGATACTGTTGCAGGCTTGGCTTGCGCTCCTGCCCAAAATCATCCACCGGAGTGTAAATATCTTTCAGCTTACCCGCGGCCGCGTCGTTCACAATCTTTGGCCACGTCTCGTCGGCTTCGCCGAGCGCCACCGCGTCCGCATGGCGCGGACCGCCGCTGCGCCCCAGCGCTTCATCGGCCATTTCCGTCACGTGCGGTCCGCCCATCACCACCGGCACGCCCAGTGCGCGTACCGCGTCCGCCATGCGATAGGCCTTCGCGATCATCCGGGTCATCGCTCCGATGCCCACCAAGCCGATTTGGTTCGCCCGCACAAAATTCGCCAGTGCCGCTTCGTCCATCGGCTGCGCATTCCCATCGATTAGCACCACGTCATGGCCCGGCGGCGTGAGCGCTTTCAGCAAGAACATCCACAAGTGCGGCATGAAATTCCGCGTCACACCGTTGTCCGGATTGTAGAGCAGTATTTTCATAAATGTTTTCTCCCCTCAAACGTTCCGTGCGTCACGGCTCCGTTCGATTTGCGGACCCGCCGCGCGCGCAGACGCGCAAGGTCGCGTCGCTCTGCGCCGCGAGGGCGTAGCTCCGCGGCGTTTCGGTGGCAGTCACTCGCCGAATTCAGCTTGTCATTCTTTGCGCGCCGTCCCAGTGGGTTGAGGGAACTGCTACATCAGGGCAGCGAACAACTTTGTGCTCAGGAAGTGATCCAGACAGCCCCGCCACAAAGGGTGGAGGAGCTCTCCGGCGAGCATAGGACCACTGTCATGATACGTGACAATCGCAATTTCGCCTATGACCTTCGTGACGTATGCGATAGCCGCGAAGCGCCCGGACAACAGCTCATCGCCCAAGTGGGCATGAATCGCCGCAAAATCATCTTTTTTAGCAGCGCCGGCACTCGCCTGTGCGATTTACCGTGCGCACGATTTCACCCTTCCGTCGTTTCCAAGAGCTCCCCACACGATTCCGTTCCGCCGCACTTCAGTTTTCTACCTCGCCTGCTGAATTCCTGAGATAATCTGCCGGCAATTTGGAACCGGGAGCATTCGAACTCTCAGTGACCGCCTCAAAACAAGACGTTGCCCTGGCCTTCCACCAATCAGCGCAAGACGACACCCTGCGCAGAGACCGCCGCCTCTTCTGGCTCGCCGCAATCGTTATCGCCGCCCTCCAGGTCTGGTCGCATCGCAACGACCTCAGTCCCGACGGCATCAGCTACATCGAGCTCGCGCGCGCCTCCATCGCTTCCGGATTGCCAGGCCTCGTCAACGCTTACTGGAGCCCGCTCTATCCATTTCTAATCAGCATCACGCTTCGCCTGCTCCATCCGTCGATGCCATGGGAATTCGCCGCCGTCCATCTCGTGAATTTTTTCATCTATCTCGCCAGCTTCGCCGCCTTCCAAATCTTCCTGAAAGAACTTCTGCACTCCCGCGCGCTCCAGGAAAAAATTGACGCTTCGTTCGTCCCGCTCTCCCCGCGCCGCACACAGACCCTCGCCAACATCCTTTTTCTCTGGGCCGCACAATTTTGGCTGAGCCCGTCCATCGTCAATCCCGACCTCGCGGTCGCCGCACTCGTTTACCTCGCAACCGCGCTGCTCATCCGCATGACGCGCACTGGCGCGAGCTGGCCAACGTGGATACTGCTGGGCGTCGTTCTCGGCATCGCCTATCTCGCAAAAACCGCCATGTTCCCCCTGGGCTTCGTCTTTCTCGTTTGTGCTTTTTTTCAGGCGCGGCGCAAACATCCGCGCCCTGTTCAGACTTTCGCGGGTGCCGCTCTGGCCCTCCTTATCTTCTTGGGTATCGCCGCCCCTTGGATCAGCGCCATCTCTCACGCCAAACATCGCTGGACCTTCGGCGACAGCGGCAGAATCGCCTACGCCGAATACGTCAACAAAGCCACCCTCACCACGCACTGGCAAGGCCAACCCCCCGGCACCGGTGTTCCGCTTCATCCCACGCGCCAAATCTCCGCCGATCCCCCCATCTTCGAATTCGCGCAACCCATTCCGGGAAGCTATCCCCCGTGGTATGACCCCTCGTACTGGTATGAGGGCATCCACCCGCACTTCTCCCTTCGCGGACAACTCTGGGTCTTGTTCCGCGCTCTCAACATGTATTTCAAAATGTTTTCAAAAACCGGCGCACTCTACGTGGTTTTGCTGGCGTTCGTCATCGCCGGGAAGCGCCATGGCCGCTTGCAAAGAGTTTCTCCAGAAATGTGGCTGGTCATGGTTCCCTCCATCGCGGCCCTGTTCATGTACGCTCTCGTCCTCGTCGAACTGCGCTACGTCAGCCCCTTCGCATTGCTTCTGTTAGTCTGGACTCTCTCCCGTGCGGAATCTCTTCCCACTTCAGCAGCCTCTTTGGCCACCCATCAAAGATTTTTCCGCTGCGCCATCCTCGCCGCCATCATCGCTCCCGGCCTTGCCATCGCCTGGCCGGTCATCCGCGACGCGCGCACCGCGATTCGCAACGCCCCCTACGAAGACTGGCAAGTCGCTATCGCACTTCCCGGCTTCGGCGTTCGGCCAGGGTCGAGCCTCGCCTACATCGGCTCTGGCGGCGACGCCTACTGGGCGCACCTCGCCGGCGACCGCTTAATCGCCGAAATCCCCGGCAAAGACCAATCCGCCCTCCTCGCCGCCAGTCCAGAAAAGAGGTTTGCCATTTTGCGAGATCTGGTGCGTCTCGGTGCGGACGGCGTGGTGACCAAGAACGCTGCGGTCGCACACGCGGCGCGCGATTGGGAGCGAATCGGCGACACGCAATATTATATTTGGCGTCATTTCGTAAAAGAAGGTTCTGGTGTGGTTGCGGAAACGCCTGCAGAGATGGCAGCTACCGCTCCGCCCGGAACTTATCCGTGGGTGAAGAGGTAAGTCGGATCTTTATCGCGACAGCTTCGCCTAGCTTGTACAGATATTTCCGGTGGCTACCACTAACCACCCAACGCCGCTCGATGACGCCGTCCTTCACGAGCTGCGTTACCAACCGTTGCAGCGTGTTGTACCGAATGGGCACGCACCGAAAAAGGTCGTTGAAAGACTTCTCACCGTCCCGCAGGCATCGAACGACAGCTTCCTTCGATACGGCGGCATGGTTTACGATGCGGTCTTTTCCTTCATTTTTCTCCGCGTAAATTTCCGCTCTACGCTGCGCGACGGCGATGTCGATTTGCGTGAAATGAGTCTCGATTCTTCTCATCGCTTGGCCCCGTACCGAGACTAGCGCACGAGGTTCGATACGGGTCACTTCGTTAAAGCTATTTTAGAGGTCTGAAGTGCGCGAGCCATCTCTCCGGTAACGCCCCGTTTACGTTATGTTTTTCGACATCGTCGATGACAAAATACGGAATCCTGATACAGGAATTACCTGATGGGAGTGTCCTCACGCGCAATCGTAGAATCCCGCGATATTATTTCACTCGGAGGCTCTCGTGGACCCAACCTGCGTGGAGTGCCAGAAGCAAGACGACCCAGTGACGCCGGAGAATGGCGTCTGGTTACCCGATGCAAATTCTAAGAGCGTTCCGTTGCACCGAGCATGCGCGGCGCGGTGGACATTGCGACCGGCGAACGATGGCAAGGCCGCGCTCGACCTCCGAGGTCCGCGTACTTGGGGTTTTTCGCTCTCGCCCGATCCGGGTTCTTGACGGTCGCTCCGTTTACATCGTCCGCGAGCCAGTCAACGTCGGGGTGAAGACCTCAGGGCATGTTCTTGCCTGGATGAATCGAGGAAGAAAGAGAACTCGATGAGTGAACAAAGCTTGAAAGATTTCAGACTAAGAGTTGACGCGATGAGAGCCCTCATCACGGAACTAGACCAAGCGATCCTCAATCCAGAGGCGCGGGACCATTTTCTGTCCTTCCCCAAAAGCAATCTCCGAGAAGCCGAGGCCTTTCTAGCAGACGCGAACAATCACACCGCCGGAATCGAGTCTCCCGGCCAATCTCCGACTGCTCGGCCGAACGGGTAATGGTTGTCCGCGTTTATTTAGTCATGGTGTCCGCAACCCGATCATCGTGTGCGCCGACGATTGAGTTGAGCGTTCTAGACAACCAAAGGGCCGAATGTGTGAGTGGTGGGAACGGCGAGGCTTGAACTCGCAACCTAGCGGTTAGGAACCGCTCGCTCTATCCAGTTGAGCTACGTCCCCAGGAATCTGTACCCAATTGTACCCAAAACTGTACCCAACAATAGTCAAAAGCCCCCGAATATCGTCGGAAGCCGGCTGAACAAGTCGGCGCAAGTCATTGAAAGTACGTGCCCCCGAGGTGTATCGCTGATTAGAAAACCTCCGCGCATCCAGCTGAGCGACAGGTTCACAGCGCGGCCAATCGTCGATTGTCACTCATGCACGAGCGGTCGCCGCTCGCTCCTGAAATTTTTTTGGCCCGCAACGCCGGGTCAGCACCGTGTGCGGCCCGGCGAGCGAAAAGTTCAAAACGACAGCCTTGCGCGTTGTGGCATTATCTCCGGGGTCGCTGGTGCGTACTACGGCAAATGGTTGCAGCCGGGTATTGACTCTGGCGCAAAACGCCTCACACTACACGGCGGCACGCAGCACGCCCGGTTGCACGCAAATCACAGACAGAGTGAGCGCTACACCGAATGCCTACTCCAACGAACATCGCTCCGGCTCGCCCCGCCGGCCCTTCCGACGGCAAAGACTACACCGGCGCGCTGGCCATGGTTACCACGCTGTTTTTCTTCTGGGGATTCGTCACCGTCCTCAACGACATCCTGGTGCCGCACCTGAAGAATATTTTCGACCTGAGCTACACGAAGGTCATGCTGATTCAGTTCGCGTTTTTCTCGGCGTACTTTATTTTTTCGATTCCCGCCGCAAAGATTATCGACGCGATTGGCTACAAACGAACCATGGTCACCGGCCTGGTCACCATGGGCTTCGGCGCTTTTCTGTTTTATCCAGCCGCGAGCGTTCCGTCGTACCCATTGTTTCTTGGCGCGCTGATGGTGTTGGCTGCGGGCATCACGCTGCTGCAAGTCGCCGCCAATCCGTACGTCGCCGTTCTTGGCAAACCAGAAACCGCATCGAGCCGCCTGAATCTAACGCAAGCGTTTAATTCCCTCGGTACCACGATTGGTCCGTACGTCGGCGGTCTGCTGGTGTTGCATGCGCGCTCCACGGAAATTCCCGCCAACAACCAGATGACCGCACAAGCGTTGCAAGCCTACCGCGTGCAAGAAGCTTCCTCCGTGAAATTGCCGTACCTGATCATCGGAGCGGCGCTGATCATTTTCGCGGTGATCATCGGTTTGTTCAAACTTCCCGCGATGCCCGGGGCGGAACGCCGCGGCGACACCGGCCCGAAAGTCAGTTTGTGGAAGTATCGTCACCTTATCCTCGGCGCGATTGGAATATTTGTTTATGTGGGAGCGGAAGTTTCCATTGGCAGCTTTTTGATTAATTATTTCACGCAACCCAATATCGGAAATTTGACGGAGGTCGCGGCTTCCAAATACGTTTCTTACTATTGGGGCGGCGCGATGGTGGGACGCTTCATCGGTTCGGCCATCCTGCAAAAAGTCCGCACGGGTACCTTGCTCGGCATTTCGGCAATCGCCGCAGCGCTGCTGGTGTGCACCTCGATGCTGACGTTCGGACAAGCGGCTATGTGGGCCATCATCCTGGTGGGGTTTTTCAACTCCACGATGTTCCCCAGCATTTTCACCTTGGGCATTGCAAAACTTGGTCCACTCACCGGCGACGGCTCCGGCATGATGATCATGGCCATCGTCGGCGGCGCGATTTTGCCGGTGGCGCAAGGCGCGCTTGCGGATCGCCTGGGCATTCACCACGCCTTTTTACTGCCCGTGCTGTGCTACATATACATCGCGTACTACGCCTTCCGCGGTTCGCGGCCGGTCGTTCCCGCCGCCGCCGCGAGTTAAGCGTGGCTTAACGAACGAAGATATGGCCGCCGCGGACGCCACAAAAAACAGTTTTGTTGGCGTGGATGTTGGCGGTACCAAAGTGGCCGCGGGTCTGGTGAATGCGCACGGCGAAATTCTCGCCCGCACTCGCCGGCCAATGGTTGCCGATGGCGATGCCGCCGCTGGACTGAATTCTGTAACCGGCGCGATCGACGCGCTTTTTGCGGAAAATCCCGACGCGCGAAGAACACTTCACGGAATCGGAATTTGCGCGCCGGGGCCCCTTGATCCGCACACCGGGGTGGTTATCAATCCTCCGAACCTGAAATGTTGGAGAAATTTTCCGCTGGCTGAAGAAATGTCGCGGCGCTATGGTGTTGCGGTGAGAGTGGATAACGACGCCAATGCGGCGGCGCTGGCGGAACACCTTTGGGGCGCGGGCCAGGGATTCAAGACTGTTTTTTATACTTGCATCGGGACGGGAATTGGAACAGGAATCGTTCTCGACGGCCGCGTCTACCTGGGCCGCACGGGGGCAGCTGCCGAGGGCGGGCACGTCAGCATCGATTATCGCGGCCCCCGGTGCGGCTGCGGAAAGCGCGGATGCATCGAAGTGCTGGCTTCCGGGACCGCGATTGCGCGCCGCGCGCGCGAAAAGCTTGCGGCGGAACCGGCACGCCACTCCGCGCTGCGGCAGCTCTCCGGCGGCAAGCTTGAAATGATCAACAGTGAGATGGTCGGGCAGGCGAATACCGTTGGCGATGCGCTGGCGGCAGAAATTCTTCTCGAAACCGTGGAACTGCTTGCGGTGTGGCTCGGGAATCTCGTGGATCTCCTCGAACCCGAGGTAATGATTATAGGCGGCGGCGTAGCCGCCTTGCTCACTCCGTATTTTCAGGACCTCCGTAACCGCCTGGCGCGGCACTGCGTGAATTCGCGATACGCGGAAATTCCCCTGGTGCCCGCATACTACGGCGCGGATTCCGGAATCGCCGGCGGCGCCGCGCTGTGCACCGGGCGATAATTTTATTTTTCCGGCTCGGTGATTCGCAACGTTTGATTCTCCGTCAAGCCTTTGTTGAGAACCTGCTTGCGGCCAGAAGGCCAAGCCACTTCAATGCTGTCGATTTTTCCCGTGTCGCCTAGACCAAAATAAAGCGGCAAAACGCTTTGCGACAAATAGCCGGACTTGCCGTCGTTATATTGCGTGTAGGTTTGTCCGCCCGAATGCACGCGGACCGTGGCGCCGAGCCCGTTGCGGTTGGATTTCACTCCGACCAGCACGATTTTGAGCCAATGGATTTTTTTCTGCCGTGCAAGATCGCTGATCAGCACCATGGGCTCGGAGCCGAAATCGTTGGTGACGATGTCCAGGTCGCCGTCATTATCGAGATCAAAGATCACCGAAGAGCGGCTGGATTTCGGGCCGGAGACAGTCACTTTTTGCGTTTGCCCTTCGCAAACAGCTTGCCCCAGCGGACCTAAAACGCCGGCTTTCGTGCAGTCCATTACAAACCAAGGGGTGTACGGCGTCTGGCGCGGTTCGACGCCGAGCAGAAATTCCGAATCCAGAAACTTCTCTCCGCGATTATTCAGCAAGAGGGAATTGATGGCATAGCGGAAAGGAAAATTCATTCCCGAGGCAATGAAAATATCCTGGTAGCCGTCGGCATTGAGGTCTCCAACGCTGAAGCCCCACGGCCAAAGCTGTTCAACGCCGATTTTGTCGGAAATTTCCTCAAATCTTCCATTGCCGAGATTGCGGTAGAAAGAATTGCCGAAAATAAATTTATCGGCGGGCGCGCCCAGCGCCATTTCCGGCGCGTGTTCATGGATTTTTTCTTTCTCATGCTCGGGACTTTGCTCCTCCATCATGTCCGAATGCATGTCCGTGACCATTAAATCCATGCGGCCATCATTGTCATAATCAAAAAATTTAACGCCCATCGCGCCCCAGGACGTTTTCGGGAAATAATCCTGCGTTTTTTCCACGAACTTCTTGCCGCCCTGGTTCTCGTAATAATGTCCGGCGCCCTGCATGTTCAAGAAATAAACTCCGGGAAAGCCATCGCCTTTCAGATCCGCGAAAGTGGCGTCGCCGCACCAGCCTTTGGGATCGAGGCCGACTTCCGAGGTGACATCCCTAAATTTGTAGTGGCCCAGATTCTTGTAGAGCACCGGGTGCTCGAAGCGCTCGGGATGCAAGTGGCCGGAAAACGCGTCGCGCAAGCCGACGTATGCGCCGTCGGCATCCTTTTCGTCGGTGGTGTACACACCGACGTTGCAAACCAGCAAGTCGGGCAGGCCATCGTTGTCGTAGTCGAAAAAGAACGCGCCGGAGGAATGCGCAATAAGATCGAGTCCGGCTTCGTGGGTGATGTCCGTGAAATGTCCGTGGCCGTCATTGCGAAACAGCACGTTGCCTTCGTTGACGGTGGTGACGTAAAGATCCTGATGGCCGCTGTTGTCCACATCTCCGAACGCAGCTGTAACGCTGACGCGGCCCTTCATGCCCACTCCCGCTTTCTCGGTGATATTTTCAAATCGTCCGTTGCCTAGATTGCGCCACAGTTCATTGCCGCCCAGTTGGCTGACGAAATAAATGTCGTACAAACCGTCGCCATCGACGTCGGCGACGGCAATTCCGGTGCCATGATCGTAGTGCACGGCCATGTAATCGCTGGTGGAATAGATGGTGGGATGATTGCGAAACGTGATTCCGCTTTCTTTCAGCTTGTCCGTGAAATGGAACTGATAAAAAACTTTGAACTGACTTACGGAATCGAGCTGCGCCTGCTTGCGAGCCGCGAGCGCTTGGAGACCCGCGTCATTTTTCGGAAACGGCACGACCGGTGGAGCGGACTCTTGCGCGCGCAGCGGAAGCGCGGACGCGCCGGCCAGCAGAACCAGCGGAAGCGCGGAGTGCAAGAACGAGCGACGAGACATTGGACCCCCAGGAAATATTTTTAGCGAGCGCAAGATTTCGCGACAGTCGCGCGCAACCGCACGCCAACAGATGCCCGCTAGATTAACACTAAGCGGCAATTTGGGGTTTGCGACTGTAGCAGCAGCGCGTTATTTTTTCGAGCCGGCGACAAGAATGTTAGCGCCCCGGCGGTGGCAGCTTGATCGTATCTTTAATGCCTTGGCCTTCGACGATGGTGTAGATCGCGTCGGCGGATACATTTCGCAGCGTTTCGATATTGCCATTGGGCCATCGGATTTCCACTTTATCCATCACGGAGTCCCCGCCCAGACCGAAATGCAGGCGGGGATCGCTGGTCGAAAGGTAGCTGGAACCGGCTTTGACTTCTTCGATCTGCGAACGGGACGCGGAAGTGACGGTGATGCGCGCGCCCACGCCTTCGCGGTTGCTCTTCGTGCCAAGCAACTTGAAAAGTACGCGATGATTGGAATTTTTTGTGTCGTTCAGGAAGAGCGACGGCGGAGCGCCGACGTTGAAGACCACCATGTCGACGTTGCCGTCATTGTTGATGTCGCCGAAGGCCACGCCGCGGCGCGACTGCATGGGACCATCATTGAGGCCGGCCGGTCCGGCAATTTCATCGAAAGTGCGATTACCTTTGTTGCGGAAAAGCAGAATGGGCTCGCGATACTTAACGTTTTTTGGGACGGTATCCACGTCGGGATAGACGTGGCCGCTTACAATCACGAGATCCGGCAGGCCGCCGTTCGAAAAATCCGCGAACCCGGTGCCCCAGGAAACGTACGGCAACGTCGTTTCGGCGATTTTTGCAGAGTAGGTGATGTCCGTGAAGCCTGCGTCGCCTTGATTGAGGTACAAACCCTTCGGCTGGTCGGCGTAGTTGGTGATGGTGAAATCGAGTTTACCGTCGCGGAATAAATCGCCCATGTCCACGCCCATGTTGCCGACTTCCTGACCTTCCGGGCTGAGCGCGACGCCGCTGAGCATGGCGACTTCTTCAAAAGTGCCATCGTGTTTGTTGCGGTACAGAAAATTTGGTCCGGTATCGTTGGCGACCAAGAGGCTGGGCCAGCCTTGATTGTCGTAGTCGCCCCAAACGACGCCGAGGCCGAAACGCTTCGCGGGATCGTCGACGCCGGCCTTTTTCGAGACTTCTTCAAAAGTGCCGTCGCCGCGATTGTGAAATAAAAAATCGCTCTCGCCATCCATGGTCCAGGGGTTTTCGACGGGCAGCCCTTTGTGGAAGAAATTTTTTGAGGGATTATCTTTGGTCGGCAGATGATGAATGTCAGTTTCCGCGTAGCGCGACACGAATAGATCGAGATGGCCGTCGCGATCGTAGTCCGCCCACGCGGCTCCGGAGCTGAAGCCGCCGCCGGCGACGCCGGCTTTTGCGGTAACGTCTTCAAATTTGCAGTTGCCCAGATTGTGGTAGAGGACGTTGCCGCCGTAGCCGGTGACGTAGATGTCCGGCAAGCCGTCATTGTCGTAATCAGCGACGGCGATGCCCATGCCCCAGCCTTTGTGCGTGAGGCCGGCTTTTTCGGTGATGTCGGTGAATTTTAAATTTTCGTCTTGATGGTACAGCGTAACCATGGGCACGCCGCCGTGTTTGGCTTGCTCGATGGTGGAATCGTTGACGACCAGGATGTCGAGCTTGCCGTCATTGTCGCAATCAAAGAGCGCGACCCCCCCGGAGATGGTTTCGACGACGTAATGCTGGTCCATGGAGCTGAACGGGGTTTTGGTGAGGCCGGATTCTTTGCCAATCTCTTTGAAATGAACGACAGGGGTTTGCGCGCTGGCGAGCAGGGGCGAGAAAAAGACCAAAAGGAACATGGCGAATGAGCGCATAACCAATGATTTGTGGACTTGGAGATTCTAGGGGAAAGCGGAGTCCGGAGAAAGGGCTGCGCGGAGAATAATGTGGGACCGTGCCTAGTTTGTTTCGCGCCGCTGGGCTAAGATTTTGGAGCGAGGGCACTTTGCGAGAGTGCGAGATCGATTATTTTGCTGGAAACAGACGGCGAACTTCTCTCCGCCGGCAATTCCGAGCGCTGGCGTTCGTGCTGCTGGCATTTTTTTATCAGGGGAAAGGCGCCGCCGCGCAGAGTTCGGAACTCGCGGGCATCGCTGCGCTGGTCGAGCGAGGCAGGTTCGAGGAGGCGGAGCAGCGGCTCGAGCGCTATCTTGCAAAATCGCCACATTCCGCCAAAGCGAATGAGCTTTTGGGAGAAGTTTATCTCGGTGAAGGACATCCCCGGCGCGCCGAGGAAGTTTTAAAGAAGGCCATCGCGGCGGCGCCGGGATTAACCGGACCACGCATGGACCTTGGCGATGCGTACGTTGCGGAGGGCCAACTCGACGGCGCGATGGCCACCTTTGAGGCCGCGCGGAAAATCGCGCCGCACAATGCGCGCGCCAATGTGGCGCTGGCGCGGCTGTACCTGAACGCTGGAGAATTTGCGAAGTCCATCGAGGCCGCCGGAAGTATTCCACTCGAAAAGCGTACGGCAGAGCTGCTGCCGACGTTGGCGGCGGACTATTTTGGTCTGCACCAACCGGAAAAAGCGGGCCTGGAAATTCAGGGGATATTGCAGGTGGCGGCCCAGCAGCCGGAGTTGGTTCCGGAGCTGGCGGAATTTTTCCTGGCGCGTGGCGATGCCAAGAGTTCGCAGCAATTGCTGAAGCTGGCGCAAGCAAAGCAGCAGCCCGCTACGGAACGATTTTCCATCGTTTTGGCGCGCACACAAGCTGGGCTGGGGCAGCTTGCCGAGGCGCAGAAAACGCTCGAAGGCGTTTTGGAACATTCCCCGCAGTCGGTAAATGCGCTGGTCGCGGCGGGCGAAGTGGCCGCGAAACAGTTGGACTATGCGGCGTCGGCCGAAGCTTTCACGCTGGCCGACAAATTTGCACCGCAGCGCCCGGACATATTGTATGGACTGGCGTCGGCGGAGTTGTACGCGAATCGCCCAGGCGACGCCCTCGAGAGCGCACAAAAACTGCACGCCATCGTTCCGGATGACTTGCGATCGACGTACGTGCTGGCGCTGGCGCTCTTCGGTGTGAAGAAATGGGAAGAAGCCAAGCCGTTCGCAGAGCAAGTGCTCGCCGCACATCCTGACGATCGCGAAATGAATTTGGTGTTGGTGGATATTGCGTTGAACGATGAGCATGACTTGCCGCTGGCGCGCAAACATACCGAGACTTGCCTGAAGCTAAATCCGGATGACCCGGGAGCGCTCTACTACTTGGGAACGATTCAGAAGATGGAGGGCGACATCACCGCAGCGGTGCAGAGTTTTTCAAGAAGTGTGAGCGCTAATCCTAAGAACGCCGATGCGCAAAGCGCCTTGGGTTCGCTCAGTCTGCAAGCAGGTGATGCGCCGAAAGCGGTACGCGCACTGGAGCAAGCCGTGGTTCTCGCGCCAGAGGAAATGCAGAATCACTACGAGCTGGCGCTAGCTTATTCGCGTCTCGGGATGTCAGATAAGGCCAAAGCCCAGCTCGAAATCTATCAGCAGATGAAAGCCAAACAAGTGAAGGACGCGAAAGACTCGAAGGGACCAGCGACGAGCGAGGTCCCGCCGGTGGGCATGTCCTCTCCTCCCTAGATGAGTCAGATGAGTCGTCGAGGAGCGCGCACCAAAAACGCTGAGCAGAAATCTCGGGTAGCTGCCCGGTCGTAACGCGAAAGCTTACGCAGACACTTGCGATCCTTGTGTGGTGGTCCGCGCAGTTTTCGCGGTCACCGGGGCCGTCGAAGCGCGCACAACGAATTCTGGTTCGATGCGAATTTCCGGATGGTATTCGCCGACGCTTTCAATCTGATCGACGACCGTCTGCGCGGCAATTTGCCCCATGCGCACGAGCGGCTGACGCACTGTCGACAAGCCAGGATTAAACGCGGCGGCGGGAATATCGTCAAAGCCCACGACAGAAATGTCATCGGGCACGCGAAGGCCCGCTTCGCGAAAAGCCCAAATCGTGCCCAGCGCGGAAATGTCGTTGTAGGCGAATAACGCGGTGAAGGGATGGCGCTTCGCAAGCAGTTCTTTCGCCGCTGGATAGCCAATGGCCGGCGTCGAATCCGTACCTTCGAGCTGCGCGGTGAGCTCCGGCCGAATGCGGATTCCCAATTCCTGCGTTACTTCCTGAATGGCCGACCAGCGCGTGGCGGAGTCCGAGCTGAACGTTTGTCCCTTTATAAACGCGATCTCTTCGTGGCCAAGTTTTTGCAAATGCTCGAGCGCCAGACGCACCGCCTTCTTGTGGTCCAATACGATGTTGGTGACGCCAGCCACTTGCTGGTGCCCGGCCACCGCAACCGTGGGAATCGAAGGCGCTTCGGTAACGGAAGTATCAACGGTAATGAATCCTTCGACGCCTCGCGACAAAAGCAGCTGAGAATAACTAGCCAAGAGTTTCGCGTCGTGCCGATGCACCACGGTGAGAAAGAAGTAGTCGCGCTGCTGCAGGTATTGTTCGATACCGCTAATAATCTGCGATCCGTACGCGTCGCCAATTTCCTCTGCAATCACGCCAATGGTAAAAGTGCGGCGCAAGCGGAGAGTGCGCGCGAAAAAGTTGGGACGATAATTTAGTTCGCGGGCGGCTTCAAGAACGCGTTTTTTGGTATGTTCCGGTATCGAACGCGCCGCCGCGGAGTTGTTCAGCGCCGCTGAAACGGTGCCCGCCGCCAAGCCTAGGTGCTCGGCGATGGTTTTCAGAGTAACTTTCTGCGACGATTTTCTCTTATGCAGCGTCGTCATCCGAAGCCCCCATATCGTGGCGGTACGCGAAGCAGTCTACTACGACTAATATCGCGTCTAGAGCCTAATCGTTCCCGGATGCAATCTGCTGAACCAAAAGGAGTTATGCGACGCAACGGAAATTAGTAGATCTGACTGTTTCTCATAGGCGTGATTTCGAGACGTCCAAAACGGCCGTAACTCCTTACAAAGAAAGACGCGATACCCGTGCCGTTGGCCATGCTCGGATGGCGCATCTCCCAAAAACTATATACCGCAGCGCCGCGCAGAATAACAATATTTTTCTGTGGAATATCAATATTTTCGCTTGACACAGCCACGGGGTTCGATGATATAAGTTCGCCTAATGGAAAAGCATTAGTATTTTCCGGGGTTCGTGTAACTTTTTTTGTCTTGAAAAAACCAGGGTGGCAAGGCACTTGAACTCCCGTGGCGTCGAGCGCGGGGACTTCTAGCTGTCCTGCCGGGTGGCAAAAATTTCCTTGAGGTGTAATTGAATGAGAATTCAAGCTAGCAAAGCGAACGCTGCGCGCGGCATGTGGAGCATCGTTACGGGAATGCTGTTCGCGTTTCTGCTGATGTTCGCGCCAGTTGCGACGCGCGCGCAGAGTTATGCGGGTTCTGTGAACGGTACGGTGACGGATCCCTCTGGCGCGGCAGTGGTTGGCGCGGATGTATCGCTGCGCAATGTAGGCACCAACGCCGAGCAACACACGACGACCACGGATTTGGGAGCGTATTCGTTCCCCACGGTCGACGTCGGTGTTTACGAAGTGTCGATCAAGGCCGGCGGCTTCAAGGAATATGTCGCCAAGAACGTGGAAGTCCACGTGTCTACGGTCGCTGAAATTAACGCCAAGTTGACCCTGGGCGCGGCGTCCGACGTAATGACCGTCGAAGCGAGCGACGTGCAGGTGCAGACCACGACCGCCGACGTTGGCGCGGTCATCGAAGGCACGCAGGTTCGCGAACTGCCGCTGAACGGCCGCAACTTTATGTCCCTGACGCAATTGCAGGCCGGCGTCTCGGCGAACAACCAGTTTAACTCCAAGGATAAGGGACTGCAGGGTGGTTCGGACTTTTCGGTCAACGGCAATCCCAGCACAAACAATTTGTTCCTGATCGACGGCGTGAACAACAACGACGTCGGCTCGAACCGCACGATCCTGATTTATCCCTCGGTCGATTCCATCGCCGAATTCAAGATGCTCACCAACTCCTACGGCCCTGAATACGGCCAGGCCTCTGGCGCGATCATCAGCATCACCACGCGCTCCGGTGAAAACCAGTTCCATGGCGGCGCCTTTTATGAAGGCCGCAACGACAAACTAAACGCAAGCAACTATATTAGTAATCTCCAAGGAACCGGAAAACCGCCGCTGCGCCGCAATGACTGGGGATACTACTTCGCTGGCCCGGTGGTTAAGGATAAGTTGTTCTTCTGGTGGAACGAGGAATGGAACCGCGACATTCGCGGCACTCCCGTTACCACATGCGTACCGACTGCCGCCGAGCGCGGTGGCGATTTCAGTGCGGATGTAACCGCAGCTATCAACTCCCTTGACGCCGGCGGGTCCGCCACACAAAACACCACTTGCAATGCTCCTCCGCCTGCGACCTTCACGAATATCGGCACCACCGCTGCACCGAACTACACGGCGACGTCAAATATTCCAGTCGGGTATCAGGTAGCCGGGAACCCGTACGCGATTGCCAATCCGGATAAGGTCGGCCAGCTTTTGGCCGCGTACTATCCCCTTCCAAATCTGACGACCACCATCCCCGGGAGCGATGTCAATTTTGCGCAGAATCAAAAAGTCAAGGCTCCGTGGCGCGAAGAAAACGTGCGCATTGACTACGACCTTACGCGAAAGAATCGCTTGACCTTCCGCTATACACAGGACGCTTGGAGCATACCGGCGCCGAACAACGCCTTTGGTTGGGGAGACACCAGTTGGGCGACCTACCAGGGAAGCTGGCAGCAGCCCTCAAAGAGCATCATGGCTCGGTGGACTTCGCAGATCACGAGTTCACTGATCAACGACTTCGAGTTCGGATACGCCCACAACGCTATTATCGTTACGCCGGGTGGCACCGATCCGACGTTGAGCACCCAGTTTGACGCAGCTTTGCCCCCCGTCTGGCCGGCTTCCGGGAAAACCCTCGGAGGCATCCCAACCGTGTGGAGCGGCTTGAATAACTACGGAAACTTTGGCTCCATTTGGGCCATCACCGGCTACGGCAACCACATGAACTTGTACACGTTCCAAGACAACGTTACGAAAATCCAGGGCAATCACGCCTGGAAATTCGGCGCCCTCGTAAGTACCAACCAAAAGCAAGAGAACGAATTTGGCGGTTCTGATCGCCCGACGTTTGGCATCAGCAACAACGGTTGGGGACAAACGATCATCACCGGAAATGCCCTGGCTAACGTGCTGATTCCTGGCAGCGGAACGCCCAACGCCTACAACTCGGCTGCCTGCATCGCCAATGCTGCAGCGGCCGGCTGCCCTCAACAAATCGAGGGTATCGGTGAGACGAACGTCAATCCCGTCGATAAAGGCCGCTGGCACGACATTGAATTTTATGCTGGCGATACTTGGAAGATTCGTCCGCACGTTACCCTGACGTATGGCCTGCGCTGGTCGCTGTTGCGCGAACCGTACGACGCGAACAACGAGATGGCTTCCTTCAGCTTGGCGGACTGGAGTTCCACCGAGGCTGCACTGCATCCGAACGATGCTTGCAATGGTGTGGTGCTGGTGCCCGGCACGAACTTCTGCACCGCCGCCGCTGCCACGACTGGCCTGCCTCTAAGCCCCGGAACTCCTGGCGTCAATCGTGCCTTGGTCAACAACAACTGGCATGACGTTGCTCCGCGCCTCGGCGTTGCATGGGACATCTTCGGCGATGGGAAAACTGCTCTTCGCGTCGGCGGCGGTCAATTCTACCAGCGTGAGCGCGTCAGCCCCCAAGTCGGCCTCTCAAACACCGCGCCATTCGCGATCGGCGCTACCGTGACCCGCCCGCTAGACACAGCCGTGTCTCTAGCCGGTGCGTCTACGTCACCGAACGACGGCAGGTCGCCGCGCGGCATTACACCTAACGCGTGGCAGTGGAATCTTTCACTTGAGCGCGAACTCTGGCGCAACACAGCCCTGCAGGTGGGTTATGTGGGCGACGTGGGTATCCACCAGACCAGCACCTACGATATCAACCAGGTTCCCGAGAGCGGATTCCTGATCGGCTCATTCCTGCCGGCCAGCGCGGCGACAGCGGCGTTTGCTCCGATTGCCCCGGCGACTTGCCAGCCAGGCGGCGTGTTCAGCGCGGCCAACGACAATTGCACTTACACGACGCCCAGCATTAACGTGCTGCGTCCGGCTAATAACTTTGCCACCATCAACTACTTCAGCCGCGATGGTCACTCGAGTTACCATGCGCTGCAGGTGCAGTTCCGGTCGAAGCTGAAGAACTTCTCGACCATTCAGGCTGCGTACACCTGGTCGCACACGATCGCCAATATCGAAGAGGATGCCGCGAATGGCGGCGGAAGCCAAGGCAGCTTCACGGATATTCAAAACCTCGGTCTCGATAAGGGCAACGCTACCATCAACCGGCCGAATATCTTCGTCTTCAACGAAGTATTCTTTTTGCCAAAACTTGAACACAGCGAAGTGTTCGTGCGGCAAGCCCTGGGCGGATGGGAATTCAACACCATCTTTACGGCGGAAAATGGCAATTCCATTACCGTCTATCAGAGCGGCATCGGCCAAGCCGCTGCGTCGGGTCTAGATCCGACAGCCAGCCCTCTAAACTGCAGCTACAATGGCAGCTTCTTCCCGTGCGGGTTGACCTCACTGTCGGGTACTGGCTACAACAACAATCAGCGTCCAAACATTGTTCCGGGCCAAAGCTGCGACTCGAACCAGCACGGCAACCAGATTCTGAATCCCAACGCGTTTACACTCATTGGGTATCAAATCGGGACCGTCGGAAACGAGCCTCGTGGTTTCTGCCAAGGTCCCCACTACGTAGACGCGGACATGGGCCTGTACAAGAACTGGAAGCTCACAGAGAAGATCGGCTTGCGGTTCAGCATGGACTTCTTTAATGCTTTCAACCATCCGAACTTTGACGCCACCTTCATCCAGGGCACTGGTTCAAACAATGGCTCCGGCGTCTTCTACAATGGCAACGGCGTGTACTGCGGCGCTCCCAATGGCGCTGGCAAATACCAGCCTTGCGGCACGAGCAACAGCGTCATCAGCGCTTACGGCACTACGAATCCTGGAATTGGCGGCGCTAACCCAGGGTTCGGATCCGCGAGTGCAACCAAGCCGGCTCGCGAACTGCAGTACGGCTTGAAACTAACCTTCTAACGGACGCAGCTTCCAGGCGTCTGAGAACCTTCCGGCGGGGCCTGTAATACCGGCTCCGCCGTTTTTTTTTAGCGCGGCCAGACGCGCAGCTGGACAAACTTTTCCGCGTGCCGGTCCGTTTGTTGTTAGAATTTTGGTAGGGATTCCATCTGTGGCGATTTTCTTTAAGAAAAACACAATACCTCGATGCGCCGGTCTTACCGCTGTTTCTAAGGCTCTCAGCCCGATCATACTTGTCGTATCTCTCGCGCTGAGCCCAGAATCGACATTAGGGAAGCCCGCCGCGCAGCAGTCTGGCACTCCTTCGCCAACCAGTAACACCCAGTCTGCTGGCGAATTGCAAACGCGCCTGCGTGCCGCTGCGGCAGCCCGGGACACCGGCGATCCCGGTGAAGTAGCTCGCGCCAATTTCCTGGTGCTGGCGCTCGCGCTGCGCAGCCTGGGAAACATCCGCACCGTCGAAAGCGCGTTTCCACAAGCCGCCGAGCTGTACAAACGTTCACTGTCCTGGGAAGACGCGGCGGAAACCCACGTAGGCTTGGCGATTTGCGCGCTGTACGCCAATCGCCCCGACGACTCGCTCGTGGAAGCCTCGAAGGCGCTGCTGCTCGACCCCAATAGCGCCCGCGCGTTCAATATTCAGGGCAAAGCGTGGATGAAGAAGCAGGACTATAGGAAAGCGGTTGATTCCCTCGAGAAATCCGTGCAGTTGCATCCCGAATTTGAATCTGCCTACGCGCTGGGAGTCTCGCTGCTCTCGCTAAGAGATCCGGAGAGCACAAAAAAGGCCGCCCAGGTTTTTGACACTATCGTCGCGTCTATGGGCGACAACGGCTCCATGCACGTACTCTTCGGCCACGCCTATCGCGATGTGGAAATGCAGGATGACTCCATCCGCGAGCTTCGCAAAGCGGTCGAGCTCGATACCCGCACGCCGCACGCTCACTATTTTCTTGGGTTGGCGCTGCTGTGGAAGAATGAATGGGCAGACACGCCGGAAATTCACCAGGAATTTGTTACCGAGCTGAAAAATTATCCGCACGATTTTCTGGCCAACTATTTCCTGGGATATCTGGATTCCAACGACCGCCGCTACGACGAGGCGAATGCGCACCTCCAAGCCGCCACCGAGATCGATGCCTCATGGCCTGAGCCATGGCTGTTCTTGGGGCTAAATAATTATGCCCAAGGCGATTTTTCGCACGCCGAAAGCTACCTGCGAAAATGCATTGAGCTGAGCGCCAAAGACGAATCTCGCGGCAATTATCAGGTGCGCCGCGCCTACGTCACGCTCGGCCGCATTCTGACGACCAGTGGACGCACGGCGGAAGCTGCTCCCATGCTCGAGCTTGCGCGCGAGTACCAACAGAAATCGCTGGCCGAAGCGCAGCAGAGTATCGCCGGCAAAGCGGTTGACGAAGGTTCCGTGTCCCCGGCAGCGGTCGTTGCACTTTTGAAAACACAGGAAGATCAGCCCGTGGAGCTGCCGTCCGAGCCCGTCGATCCCACGCAGCCGCTCGATGTGGCCGCGCTGGCGCACGCGGGGCTCTCGGAAGAAACCAAGAAAGCGGCGCTTGCTGAAGAACATCGGCTGCGCGAGATTCTCGGGACCAGCTTTAGCGATTTGGCCACGTCGGAGGCGATTCGCCGCGATTACCCTGCGGCCCTGTCGCATTATCAGGAGGCGGAACGCTGGAACGCTACAACGCCAGGGTTACAGCGCAACCTCGGCGTGGCTGCTTTTCGCGCCCAGGATTACCCAGAAGCAGCGCGCACACTTGCGCAGGCGGTCGCCAGCAATCCCGGAGACGCCGCCGCCCGCGCCATGCTTGGCTCCGCGTATTTTGCACTGGACAACTATCGCGACTCTGCCAAAACGATCGCGCCGCTCGGCGAGCGTGCCATGCATGACCCCACTCTTGGCTACGCCTGGGCCATGTCACTCTCGCGCATCGGCGATCTTGCGCAAGCCACGCGCGTGCTCGAAGAATACGAGAAGCTGGATCTTCCCGTGGATACCATACTCCTTGTCGGGCAGCTCTGGAGCGACATGGCCGATTATTCCCGCGCCGTACAGGCCTATCATCGGGCCCTCGAACGCCAGCCGTCGCTCGCCAGAGCGCACTACTTTGCTGGTCTTGCGCAGCTTCGCTGGGACCATCCGAACGACGCGCAAAAGGAATTCGACGCTGCGCTGAGCCTCGCGCCCGATGACGCCGACGTCAAAGTCGGCTTGGGCTATGCCTACGTGCAACAAGGCAAGCAAGCCGATGCCAGCGAAGTTTTTCGCTCGGTGATCGCCACCCACCCCGATAATGGAAATGCGCACTATCAACTGGGCAAGCTCCTGCTTGATGGCGGAAAAGTTAAGGAAGCCGTGGTGCAGCTCGAAGCCGCTGCGCGCGAGCTGCCGCAGACCGATTACGTGCACTATCAGTTGCAAGCCGCGTATCGCAAAGAGTCACGCACCGCGGATGCGGATCACGAGCTGCAGATTTACAAGGAATTGAAAGCAAAAAATCGCGAGTTGACCGTGCCCCGTCCGATGGAAGGCCTCGGAGACGGGCCGATGGCGCGGCCGTGACGGACAATCCCCCGGAGACTCTTTGACAAAAATTTCGTGCGATAAAGTTTTTCGCCTTGGACTGCTCTTGCATCTTTCTGCAGCCATCACATGTGCGCAGGGCGGGCATCCGCAGCCGCCGCCTCCTCCGCCGGGCGCCAAAGCTGTCAAATGCGTCGCGCGGCCGGTGCCGCAGCTAGAAGACGTCACCGCGAAAAGCGGCGTCACGTTTCAGCACACCGCAGACCCTTCCAAGAAATACATTGTGGAGTCTATGAGCGGCGGCGTGATTCTGCTGGATTACGATCGCGATGGCTGGCTGGATATCTATTTCACAAACGCTCCGACCGTGGCCATGGCCGTGAAAGGACAAAGCAGCAGGGGTGCGCTGTATCACAACAATCACGACGGCACCTTTACCGACGTCACCGCCAAGGCGGGCCTTACCACGAACTGCTTCGCCATGGGCGGAGCGGTCGGCGACTACAACAACGATGGCTGGCCCGATTTGTACATTACCTGCCTCGGCGGCAATATCCTCTATAAGAATAATGGCGACGGCACTTTCTCGGACGTCACTGCGAAGGCTGGCGTTGCCGACGGCCGCTGGTCCGCGGGCGCTGCGTTTGGCGACTACGACGGCGACGGATTTGTCGACCTGATGGTTTCCAATTACGTGGATTTCCACCTGAACGATTTGCCCGGCTTCGGCACGGCGCCCAACTGCAAATATCGTGGAATTGACGTGCAATGCGGTCCGCGCGGTCTGAAGGGCGCGGGTGACGCGCTATTTCATAACAATGGTGACGGAACATTCACGGATGTTTCCAAATCCGCCGGTGTCAGCGATCCCAACGGGTACTACGGCCTGGGCGTTATTTGGGCCGATTTCAATAACTCCGGACGACCGGACATCTACGTGGCCAACGACTCCACCCCCAGTTTTCTGTACAAAAATCTCGGCAACGGAAAATTTCAAGAGATTGGACTCGAGTCCGGCACCGCGGTCAGCGAAGACGGCTCGGAGCAAGCCTCCATGGGCATCGCGGTTGGCGATTACAATCACACGGGACGGCCGTCGATCTACACCACCAATTTCTCGGACGAGTACGACGATCTCTACCGCAACGACGGCAACTGGAGTTTCACCGACGTTTCTTATCCCTCCGGTGTGGCGTTGCCCTCTTTGCCCTGGGTGAAGTGGGGCACCGCGTTTTTCGATGCCGATAACGACGGGTGGCTCGACCTGATCGCCGTGAGCGGCCATGTTTATCCGCAGGTGGATACCTTGCCCTCCGGCGCCGGTTATCGCGAGCCGAAAATTTTGCAAATGAATCAACACGACGGCACGTTTTGCGATGCCAGCACGCAAGCTGGACCAGCGCTCATCGAAAAGCGTGTTTCGCGCGGCCTGGCGGTCGGCGATCTATTTAACGACGGTAATGTGGATGTGGTGGTCGGAGACATCGATGGCGCCCCCATGATTTTGCGCAATCATGGCATCTCAGGAAACCATTGGGTGAGCTTTGAACTTTCCGGCACCAAAAGCAATCGTCTGGCGCTAAACGCCCGCGTCAAAATTGTTGCCGGCGGCACGACGCAAACCGAAGAGATTCACAGCGGCGGAAGTTATCTTTCACAGAACGACCTGCGCGTGCATTTTGGACTGGGGACTGCGCGGAAAATCGACAGCGTGGAAATTCACTGGCCTTCCGGGAAAATCGAAAACCTGCCGGGAATGCCCGCCGATCAATTTTACGCTGTGCTCGAAGGGCAGGGAATTGTGCCCGCGGAGCGCATCCGGCCTTCCCGATAGCTTTGGCGACACACATTCCGGTTCATTGGCCACCTTCGCAAGGAGCTAAAATCAGCGTTTCGACCGGTCTTTGATTTCTTTCGCCAATTTTTCGATCGCCTGCGCTTTCTTCACCACCGTCAGAGATAACGTATTTGTGGCGTCCGTCTGTTTCATCTGTTCCCGCAACTCAAATGCCAGTGCGTACAGTCTTTCAATGTCGGCTTTAATCTCCGCCTGATTCTGCAGATCCAGCGCCTTGGGATCCGAACCTGTCACTTTCGGTCCATCTAATCCCGAGGGCACATTGCCATCCGGGGTATTCGGCGAAGGCACCGGTTGCGGCGGCCTCGGAACCGACCTTTGAGCAACGGAAGGCAGGCTCGCACTTGCCAGTAGCAAAGCCAGGATTCCCAAAGTCATAAACATGGTTCTAATTCGAGAGTAACTCATAACTCCTCCTGCCAATCAGCCGGGCCCTTCTGGCGGCGATTCTACACCTCCTTTTTGCGAAAGACATCAACGTCACGCGGTTATACCGCCGGTCGTCCGAACGCGTTTGTGCGTCGCGGTGTGTTATCATCTGCGCCTCAATCCGGACCAGACATCCAGAGGTTAGGAGGCGCCATGAGCGGTAAATTTCGCACCATTCTCATCGTCGCAGCCGCGCTCATTGTATTGCTGATCGTCTTGCCGTTCCTGGTTCCCGTAAATCAATTTCGCCCCGCTATCGAACAGAAAATCTCCGCTGCGCTCGGCCGCCAGGTGGTACTCGGCAATTTGAGCTTCTCGCTCCTCAGTGGTTCGGTCTCCGCGGAAAATCTTTCCATTGGCGACGATCCTAAATTTAGTTCTTCTCCCTTCTTGACGGCAAAATCACTCAAGGTCGGAGTGGAAATTTTGCCGCTCATCTTTTCGAAGTCCTTAAACGTGACCGGAGTGACCATCGTCGATCCGCAAGTCACGCTGCTGCAAAATCCGGCGGGCCAGTGGAACTACTCATCGCTCGGCGGCGCAGCGGCCCCAGCAAAAAGTACGCCCGCTAGCAGTTCTGCGGAGCTCTCCGTCGCAAAGCTTGATCTCAAAAATGGCGGCATTGTCATCGGCTCGACCAGTTCGCAGAAGCGCAGCACCTATGACCACGTGGACGTCTCCACCTCCAATGTTTCGACGTCTGCAAAGTTTCCGTTCAAAGTGAGCGCTGACCTTCCGGGCGGCGGAAAATTTACCCTGGCTGGCGAAGCTGGACCGGTCGACGCATTGGACACTGCGTTGACGCCGCTCAACGCCAAACTCGAAATTTCTTCGATGAATCTTGCCAGCGCAGGCGTCCTCGATCCCTCTGCCGGTCTCGGCGGTTCGCTCGATCTAAATGCCACGCTGACTTCTCAGAATGGTGAAGCGCAAACCCAGGGCACCGCCAAAGTCTCGAGGGCCTTGCTCGTCGCCGGAGGTTCACCTGCAGCTGTCCCGCTAAACGTGGATTTCGACACAAAATATGATCTACGTAAAAACGGCGGCGTCCTAAATCCTTCTGCGGTGAAAATCGGAAGTGCCGCGGCGCACCTTAGCGGTACTTACCAGAAGTCGGGCGAGGCCACGGTATTAAACGTGAAGCTCGACGGCGAAAATATGCCTGCGAAGGACTTGGAAGCGTTTCTACCGGCGCTCGGCATCAATTTGCCAAAGGGCGCCTCGCTCGAGGCAGGCACGCTAAACACCACACTGAACCTCGCAGGCCCGACCAACCGCCTCGTCACCACGGGAAACGTTGGCCTATATGGCGCAAAACTTGCGGGATTCGATCTAGGCTCGAAAATGTCGGCTATCTCTTCGCTCACCGGATTAAAGAGCGGCAAGGATTTGGAAATCACGAAACTCACCACGAATTTGCGCATGGCGCCGGACGGCTTGAAAGCCGAAAGTTTTATCGCCGTCTTGCCTGCGCTCGGAACCCTGACAGGCGCGGGCACCATCGATGCAAAAAATAATTTGGATTTCAAAATGGCCGCCACCTTGACCGATGCGATTGGCGCGATGGCCAGCCCGGTTTCCGGCGCTGCAAATGGCCTCGGCGGCTTGCTTGGCAAAAGCGGGAGTGGCAACTGCAAGAACGGCACAACCATACCTTTCATGATCGAGGGCACCACCGCCGATCCCAAGTTCGTGCCGGACGTTGGCGGTCTTGCGGCGGGCATGCTTAAATCGCAACTCGGCTGTGCCGGCGGATTGGTTCCCGGCGGCGCTAAGTCCGAGGCGCAAAATCCTGCCAATGCCGTCAAGAGTATCGGCGGCCTCTTCGGCAAGAAGAAGCCGTGAAACGGACGTTGGCTGGACTCTTGGCGCAGACATGGCTTAGTAACGAAATCGCAATTAGTTGGAAGTGAAAAGGAACGCCTCAGTGAAACGTTCTTGATTCTACGTGCGTCTACCATGACAACGATCGGGAACGGTTGCTCTTCTCATCCGTAAAATAAGGAGTCTGGCATGCATTCGTTTGTTAAGCTTCGGCACAACCTTGCAGTTGCGGTGCTCGTCCTGCTGGCACTCTTGTTCGCGGCCAGCACCCTCGACGCGCAAGGTGGCGAACCACGTTATTTTGCGATCCGCGGCGCCAAAGTCGTGCCGGTTTCCGGGCCAATCCTTGAAAACGCCACCATTCTGATTTCTCGCGGCGTAATTTCCGCAATCGGCAAGGATCTCGCCGTTCCCGACGAAGCCTGGATTATCGATGGCAAAGGCCTCACGGTTTATCCTGGACTGTTCGACGCGTTCACCGACGTCGGGATCGTTGCTGCGCCAGCGGCCAACGCCGGCGTCGAGACTGGAGGCGCTCGCAGGCCGCCAAGTGGGGCCACGGAACGTTCCAACGGCCCGGAAGATCGTCCCGGCACCACCGCGTGGCGCAGCGCCGCCGACGAAGTCAGCCTCGCAGACAAGCGCATTGACACCTGGCGCGGCGCGGGTTTCACGACCGTGCTCTCGGCCCCGAAAGGCGGAATCCTTCCCGGACAAGCTGCCATTCTCGATCTCGCCGGAGAGCGCGCCGGCGACTTGGTCGTCAAATCGCCCGTGGCCATTCCTCTGGCGCTGCAGCCCCTCGGCGGTTTCGGCAGCGGCTTTCCAGACAGCGTGATGGGGGTGCTGGCGTACGTCCATCAGCTTTTCCTGGACACTGCATGGGGCGACAAAGCGGAAGCAGCCTACGAAAAAAATCCTCGCGGCGTAGACCGCCCACGCTACGATCGTAATTCCGAGGTTCTCGCGCGAGCGCTCGAAGATCACGCGGTGGTCCTGATTCCGGCCAACAACACCATACAACTCCGCCGCTCGCTTCTCCTCGTCGAGCGCTGGAATGTTCCCGCCGTGATTTATGGGGGACAAATGTCTTATGAAGTGGCCGGCGAAATCGCGGCAAAAAAGCTGCCGGTGTTGGTCAACTTAAAGTGGCCGGAAGCTGAGAAGGACTCCGATCCCGACGAACAACCTTCCCTGCAAACGTTGCGTTTTAGGGACCGCGCCCCGTCCTCGCCGTCCGCCCTAGCGAAGGCTGGCGTCAAATTTGCATTTTATTCGGGCGGCATCAGCGCGCCCAAAGACATCGTGAAGGCCGCCAAAAAATCCATCGACGCCGGCCTCTCGCCTGATGCCGCCTTGCGCGCTTTGACCCTCTCGGCCGCGGAAATCTTCGGCGTGGCCGACCGGATGGGCTCCATCGAAAAAGGGAAAATCGCAAACCTGGTGGTCACCGACGGCGACCTCTTCGATGAAAAAACAAAAATAAAAATGGTTTTCGTCGATGGCCGAAAATTTGAACCGCGCGAGCCGGAGCGCCCCAAGGAGCCGCCAAAGGGCGATATCACCGGCAGATGGAAGCTGGCCTACACCACTCCCCAGGGCGCGGAAGAATCCACCGCGGATTTAACCATGTCGGCAGACGGCACCATCTCTGGCACCGTCACCAATCAGCGCGGCACCGCAACCATCATCACCGGCTACGCCAGCGCGGAAAAATTCAGCTTTACCATCAACATCCCGATCGAAGGCACTCCCACAGACGTCATTTTTAGCGGCACCTTCGATGCCGCTTCGCTCAAAGGCTCCCTCAGCGTCACTGGCTTGGGTTTTTCCACGGACTTTACCGGCGCTAAGCCCGGCACACATTCTGCCGTGCAACGTGACGCCGCTTCAGACATGCCGCAACTTGAAGGAGCCGGACGATGAACCCGTTTCGTGCAGCGCTAATCACAACTTCCGTTTTGCTGGCCTCCGTAGCGACTGCGGCGGCTCCTCCGGACACGGTGGCCCCTCCTGCGCCCGCGGCCATCGTCATACAAAACGCTACCATTCTCACCGTTTCACACGGCACCATCGAACACGGCGCCATCCTCATTCAAAACGGAAAGATTGCCGAGATCGGTCAATCCGTCCACGCGCCTTCTGGCGCGCAGGTAATCGACGCCGCCGGAGAATTCGTCATGCCCGGCATTGTCGATTGTCACTCGCACATCGCCGTGGACGGCAGCGTCAATGAGGGCAGCGTTTCCGTTTCTTCCATCGTGAACATCGCCGAGGTCTTGAATCCAGACGATATCGACATTTATCGTGACCTTGCCGGCGGCGTAACCACGGCAAATATTTTGCACGGCTCCGCCAACTCCATCGGCGGCCAAACCGTGGTCATCAAGCTGCGCTGGGGGCAACCCGCCGCCAAACTCCCCTTTGAAGGCGCTCTTCCCGGCATCAAGTTTGCGCTCGGCGAAAATCCCAAGCGCTCCAATTTCAGCCGTCCCGGACAACCCAAACGTTATCCTGCGACGCGCATGGGCGTTGAAGAGACCATTCGCGGAGCCTTCACGGAAGCGCGCGACTACCAGCGCTCGTGGGCCGATTACAACAAACGCGTTTCCGGCGGCGATAAATCCGCCATTCCTCCGCGACGCGACCTGCGTCTGGAGCCGCTCGTTGAAGTGCTCGAAGGGAAGCGCTATGTGCACGCGCACTGCTACCGCGAAGATGAAATCCTCATGCTGCTGCGCGTCGCCAAGGAATTTGGCTTCAAGGTACGCACGCTGCAACACGTTCTCGAAGGCTACAAGGTGGCCGATGAAATCGCCGCCTCCGGCGCTGGCGCTTCCACTTTTTCCGATTGGTGGTCCTATAAAGTGGAAGCCTTCGACGCTATTCCGTACAACGCCGCCATGATGGCGCGCCGCGGCGTAGTTGTTTCCATCAATTCCGATGACGCGGAAGAAGCCACGCACCTGAATCAAGAAGCTGCCAAGTCCATCAAGTATGGGGGCATGACACACGACGATGCGCTGAAGATGGTCACCCTCAATCCCGCCATGCAACTGGGAATCGACCAGCGCGTCGGCTCGATCGATACCGGCAAAGATGCCGATCTCGTGATTTACAATCACGATCCTCTCAGCGCCTACGCTGTCGTGCAAAAGACAATTATCGATGGCCGTGTCTATTTCGACCGCGCCCGAGACATTGCCGGCCGTGCCGACCTCGAAAAAGAAAAAAAATCGCTCCTCGAAAAAGAAAAGAGAGCCGCCGAGAAAAAACCGGACGCCACCGTCGACATTGGCAAGAAGTCAAACAAACCAGGCCAGCCAAAAACCGACGCCGCCAAGCCGCCCGACAAGACTCCGGCCGAACCGCCCAAGCCGCCGCAAAACGATCTCGCCACCGGAGGTGCCCTGTGAACGCCGCCGCACGAATCGTCCACGTCGCTCTCATTGTTTCAGCGCCTTGCGCCATTCCGCCCATCGTCGGCGCGCAGTCTGCGCCACCTCCTGCGGTCTACGCGTTGACGCACGCTAAAATTTTTACGCTCGCTGGCCCCGCCGTCGAGGATGGCACGCTGATCATTCGCGATGGAAAAATCGCTGCGGTCGGCGCCGGAATTGACGTTCCCTCTGGCGCGCAAGTCATCGATGCCAAGGGACTGCAAATTTACCCCGGCCTGTTCGATTCCATCACCCAGATGGGATTGCGAGAAATCGGCGCGGTCAGCTCGACGGTGGATGAAACTGAGACTGGTGATTTCAATCCCGACGTTGTTGCCGCCACCGCCATTCTTCCGTCGAGTGAGCACATCACCGTCACGCGCGCCGCGGGCATCACCGAAGTGCTTGCCGTCCCCGCCAGCGGCGGTTTTGATTCCTTCGGGGGCTCTGGCCTCCTTGGCGGTCAAGCCTCGGCGATCCACATGTCCGGCTGGACCATCAACGAAATGCTCATCAAAAAGAGCGCCGCCATGGTCATCGATTGGCCCACCATCGAAACACGCACCTTCGATTTCTCCACCTTCTCGATCAAAGAAAAACCCTACACCGAAGCCAAGCAGGAATACGACAAGCACGTCGATGAACTAGCCGATTGGCTTGCGCGCGGGCGCCATTATGCGCAAGCCCTCGGCCACGCCGGTCCCGCGGACTATGACGCCGACGTCCGCCTCGCCGCCCTCGTCCCCGTGGTACGCGGCCAGCTTCCCGTGCTCGTCTTTGCCGACGAAGCTCGCGACATCCGCCATGCCGTCGAGTTTTGCGATCAGCAAAAGCTAAAAATGATTCTCGCCGGTGGCCTGGAAGCCTATAAAGTCAAAGATCTGCTGCGCTCCAAGAATATTCCGGTCATCCTTCGTCCAGTTCTAACCCTCCCCAATCAGCAGGACGATCCCTACGATCGCGTCCTTTCGCAGCCCGCCGAACTCGCCGCGGCAGGCGTAAAATTTGCATTCGCCAGCTTCGACAACTCCTTCGCGCGCCGGCTCGGCCAAAATGCCGCCAACGCTGTGGCCTACGGTCTGCCCTACGAAGAGGCCTTAAAGGCCGTCACCGTCTACCCAGCGCAAATCTTCGGCCTCGCTGATCAGGTTGGCACTCTTGAACCCGGCAAGCTCGCGAACCTGATCGTCACCAATGGTGATCCGCTCGAATTGACCACCGACGTCCGCTACCTCTTCATCCGCGGCCAGCTCACCTCCACCGACAACAAACAGCACCGCCTATATGAAAAATATCTCAACCGTCCGGCCAACTAGACGCCGGCGCCGGCCTTCTCACCGGCGAACGCAAGCACATCGAAACTCGAAATAACACGAAACTTTTATCGCGGCACTGCGTTATTAGTGTTGACGCTCATGCCTTCGACGCGGCCAGTCTATCCTTCGCCTCGACTTCGCTCCTATAAGCAGGCGGCCGCTATTTTTGTAGTCGTATTCCTGACCGGAATTGCCGCGTGTCCGCCGTCGCGGTCTCAAGAACCACAAAAGATTATCGACCAATACGTAAAAGCTGCGGGCGGCCGCAAAGCCCTCAGCAGAATTCAGACCGTTACTCTGGAAGGTACCTTCCCGATCGCAGCCGGCAATCCGGGCGCCTTCACGTTTTATCTGAAATCGCCCAACCGCTACTATTCCGAACTCATCGTCAATGATCGCCCGGTCATTGTGGCCTACAACGGCAAATCCGCATGGCATCTCGATGGCGGCGATCCTTCGACGCTGCTCGGCGCACCCAACGCGCAACTCGAAGCGGCGTCGCAATACTATAATTCGCACCTGCTCGATTTGAAAAAAGCAAAGGTTGCCGTCGCCTTCGTCGGTCACGCTGAGGTCCGCGGCAAAGATACTCTGCAGCTGGAGTTAACGAACCCCGCGGGCCTGAAACGCGAACTGTATTTCGATCCGCAATCGCACCTGCTCCGAAAAGAGTCCGCGCAAATGAATGACGTGAGCGAAGAACTTATCTATTCCGATTATCGCCTCGAAAGCGGCATTCAGCTTCCGCATTCCGTTGAACTGCATCGCGGCGCCGCTGTTTACAACATCGCCATAACTCGCGCCGTCGTCAACGGCGTCGTCGGCGAACGCACTTTCGATTTTCCGAAAAAGTCGCAAGTGCAGTTGCCGGACCTCAAAGCCCTGTTTAAGGAAATTGACGACCACCAGAAAGCCATCGACAAGCTCAAGGAAGACTACGCGGGCACGCGCGTCGAGGAACAAACCGAATTCGAAAATGACGGCCGCGTCAAAAAACACGAAGTCAAGGAATACACTTTCTTCTATTTAGATGGCGACGAGGTTTCTACGCTGGTCAAGAAGGATAGCAAGCCTCTAAGTGCAGACGAGCAAAAGAAGGAAAACGAGTCCACACAGAAGGAAATCGAAAATATCCAGAAGTGACAAGCCAAGAGAGACGCCAAGGAAGAGAAGGACAAGGAAGCTGGTAAGAGCGAAAAAGACGATGACGAACCAGGCATCGAAATCTTCCTCCACGTCTCGCAATTCGTAAATCCCAGGCGCGAACGCTTTCGCGGCCAGGATGTCCTGGTCTTCGACTTCGAGCCCAATCCGGAATTCCAAGCGCACAAACTCGTTGAAAAAGTTGTCCAGAAACTTGCCGGCGTCGTCTGGATCGACGAACAAGCCCATGACGTAGCCCGGCTCGAAGCCTATTTCGTCGGCGACATGAAATTCGCCGGAGGCCTTCTTGCGAATCTCCAAAAAGGCACCAGCTTCATCATGGAGCAGGAATTCGTAAACAACGAGGTCTGGCTTCCGACGTACGAAGAGGCGCACGTCGGCGTCCGCGTCCTGCTTGTAAAAGGCTTCAAGGTCAACGCCGTAACGCGCTACTCCGACTACAAAAAATTCAACGTGGAAACCATCTCGACCATCGGCAAACCCAAGGAGTCCGAGCCACCGCAAGATGCCAAGCTGCCTGAGTTGCAGTAGCTCGGGTACGCGCAGCTAGCCGAACTTCGTAGCCGTACCCGCGGCGGTGTTGGCACTCGTCCCACATACAGGCGGACGACCGCTAAAAGCGTCCTATCGTCCTTCGCAAGCTAATGCGCTATACCGATAAGCCAACCGTGAGTCGCCTTTACATCCTCGCCATTGTGGTTTTTTTCCTTGCGAGTAGCCTCGCGCACGCGCAATCGCAGATTCCCCCGCCAAGCAAAACGAAGCAAAGTGGATCCGTGATCCGCAGCAATTCCCGCCTGGTCGTGCTGGACGTCGTGGTCACCGACAAGGCTGGACACCCCGTAACCGGCCTTACCAAAGATGACTTCAGAGTTTTAGAAGATGGCAAGCCCCAAGTCATCGCCAATTTTGAACCAGCGGACGCGCACTTCGACAACGCTGCAACGAGTCCGGCCACGGTGGACGCCAAGAAAGCGCCGGCCAGTTTCGTTGCCGCCGACCGTCCCGAGACCATCCTGGTGCTCGACGAACTGAACACTTCTTTTGTCGACGCATCGTTCGGTTGGCAGATGCTTATCAAATACTTGCGCAAACAGCCCGCCACGCTTGCGGACCCGACCTCCATTATGGTCTTGACCAAGCAGCGCTTGACCAAAATTGCCGACCTCACGCAGAACACCGCGGTCCTGCTCGACAAGGCCAGAAAAATCGAACTTGAGCTTCCTTCTCATTCTGCGGAAAACGGAATACAGGGCGCTGCTGATTTGATGCTCACCTCGCTCTTGGCCCTCGATGAAATTGCCCTTTCCACTGCCAACCGTCAGACTCACAAAAATGTGATCTGGATCGGCACAGGATTCCCCATCCTCTCGAGTTATGGCGTCGACTTCGTTGATCGCGAACGATTCCTCAGCTACATCCGTTACACCGCCAACTGGATGCAAGAGACTCGCACCACGATCTACACCATCGATCCCCGCGGGTTGCCGGTCGATGAAACAGTCATTTTTACTTCAAGTCTTGGGTCAACAATCGTCGGTCAAGACTTTGGCAGTGTTTCCGGGGAACTCATGTTCGAAAGCCTGGCCCCGGCGACGGGTGGCAAAATCTTTCGCAATCGTAATGACGTCGACGTCGCGCTGGCCACCGCCGCAGCGAACGGAGCCACGTATTACACCCTCGCTTACTATCCGCAAAATCCCAGCTTCGACGGTAAATTTCGCAAAATTGATGTCCAAATCGAGGATCGCCCGGAACTGATCAGAACTACCCAGCAGGGCTACTACGCCATTGACGAAGGCCTCGGCGCCTCCCAGAGGGAATTGGACTTCGCCTTGTCCCGGGCGGTAACGAGCCCGCTGCCTTTTGCCAGCGTGCAGTTCGATGCGCTGGGCAAAGTGCTTCTCGCCCCGCCCGCTACGGCGCGGTTTTCGGTCAGCGTCGACCGCAACACACTATCGTGGAATGCGCTGCCAAACGGTGATCAGCGCACCGAGGTCACCATCGTTATCGCGGAAATGGCCAAAAAATCCGCCGTCCTGGATTACAAGGTAAAAGAAATGGAAATCGTCGTTCCCCGGGCGGAGTTCGAAAATTCTCCCAATCACCGCGTGGTCTTTAACGTGAATGCTCCGCTACCGGCAAAAACCGACCACCTCAGATTTGTAATTCGCGATGCAGCCACTGGCCGCCTCGGAACATACGACGCGCCGCGCCAAGGCCTCGGCCAGCAATTGGCTGCCAGCAAGTAACCTCCGCATCTCCTTCCGCATCTCCTTCCAAAAATACTCGCTAGTTGGCAACTACCGGATTGTCCAGCACTTCGCGCACCTTCGCCGCCAGCACCCGCGGACTAAACGGCTTCTGCAGAAACGACATCCCCGCTTCGAGTACGCCGCCCTGCGCGATCACATTATCCGTGTAGCCTGACATAAACAGCACACGCATTTCCGGCGAACCCGTGCTGAGCCGCTGCGCCAGTTCGCGGCCGCTCATCCCCGGCATTACGACGTCCGTAAGCAGTAAATTTATCTTTCCTGGCCGCCCATTCGCCAACTGCTCCGCCTGCTCCCCGCTGATGGCTTCCACCACCGCGTAGCCCTGCGACTCGAGCACCGTCCTCGCCAACTCCCTCACCGCGTCCTGATCCTCCACCAACAATATCGTTTCGGTTCCCCGCGCCGTGACATTCTCATGTGCGATGGGGTCTGCCGCCGCCGCCTCTTCTACGAGCGGCAAATAAACCTTGAAGGTCGTTCCGCGGTTCAGCTCGCTATACACCCACACGTACCCGCCGCTCTGCTTTACAATTCCATATACCGTCGAAAGTCCTAGACCCGTCCCGCGTCCCCCGCTCTTCGTCGTATAAAACGGCTCAAAAATATGCGACTGCGCCTCCGGACTAATTCCCACGCCGGTGTCAGACACCGCCAACATCACATATTTCCCAGACCTCACGGTCATGTGTTCGACCGCGTATTCCGCATCCAATTCTGCGTTGCTGGTTTCGACCGTCAACGTCCCGCCGCGCGGCATCGCATCCCGCGCGTTCACCACCAGGTTCATCACCACTTGCTCGATTTGCGCGGGGTCGGCTTTCACCGTGCCCAATTTGTCCGAGCAGATCGTGCGCATCACGATATTTTCGTCGATCAGGCGCCGCAGCAATTTGTCCAACCCAATCACAATCGCGTTGATGTCCACCGGCTTGGGCTGCAATACTTGCCGTCGGCTGAATGCCAACAATTGCCGCACCAGCGTCGCCGCCCGCTCGGCTGCACCAGAGATCTGCTGCACATCTGTCACGATTCCCGCCGGCAGCGCCGGCCGGTTCAGCGCCAACTCCGCATATCCCTTTATGATCGTCAGCAAATTATTAAAGTCGTGCGCGATTCCCCCCGCCAGCCTTCCCACCGCCTCCATGCGCCGCGATTGCTGCGATTGATTCTCATGCTGTTTCCGCTCCGTGATATCCACGATGATTCCTTCCATCATCGCCTGCTCGCCTGCCCGCCGTACCACCACCGCCGTATCGCTCACCCAGATAACTCGGCCGTCTTTTCGCATCACGCGGTATTCCACATGAAACGGCGCGCCGCGTTTACTGGCATCCTCGGCCGCCGCCACCACGCTGTGGTCCTCCGCCGGAATGTGACGAATCCAATTTTGCGACTCTGCCAGCCACTCCTCCGGCGTATATCCGAATATTCCTTCAACCTGCGGGCTTACGTAAGACCACTTGCCGTCGATTCCCAATTCCGCGATGTAGCTGATCGCCGCCACCTGTTCGACCAGCGTCTGATATCTGAATTCCGCGTCTCGCCGCGCCAATTCCGCAGTTCGACGGTCGGAAATATCCCGGCTGACACACACCGTTCCTCCGCCCGGCAGCACCGTGATGGCCATTTCAATCGGAACGGATGCGCCGCTACGTTGTTGAATGGTCACCGGCCCAAACCATTTGCCGTTCGCGATCAACTCCTTGCGAATCTCGAGCTGCAGTGTTTCCAAATTGTGCGCCGCCAGCACATCTCGCCATTCCTTGCCGAGGATCTTTTCCGGATCATCATGTCCGGACATTCGCGCAAACGCGGCATTTACATACTCGAATCTTCCCACTCCGCTCAAAATGGCCATGCCATCCACGGCGGAGTCCATCGCCAACGCATGCCGTCGCGCCAGTTCGCTGTTTTGTGAGGCGCGAAATTGGCTGACCGATAGCCGCACCGCATAACAAATAATGGATAGTCCAAGCAGCGAAAACCGCAACAACCGCCAGTCCGTGGGCATTCCCGCAATTTGTATCATCACGATCAACGGCGCCAGAACGTACGCTGCATTGTTCATCGCCAACTGCGAGAAGTTTTTCGCCTTCGGGCTCGCCTGCGGCGTAATTTCTTTTGTGGGTTCCCAGCGCGCGGCCCACACCGCCCCGAACAGCAGCGCCACCGTCCAGCACAAATCATAGGGGTTGCCGGTCGTCGTGCTCTGTAGGTTGGGGTGATACTCGGCAAGAGCCGACGCGGTCGTGTACACCGCCATGTACACCGCAAATCCGCCAAACAAGGACCGCGTTTGCGGCAGCGCATTTCGCGCCCTTTGAATGAGCGCCAGCGCGATCAGCGCGCAGCTCTCTCCGAGTTCCACTTGGATGGAACGTTCGAGCGCCGTCTGCGTAGCCATATGCAGCGACGGTATGTAATAGACGCCTAGATAAATCAGCGTAAAGACGATGACGAGTTGCACGAAGTCGGCCGCCGACTCCAGAAACCCGTACTTGGATTTTTCATTTTCTTCCAGCAGCAGCGCCATTGCAAAAAACGCCCGCTGCGTGGTGAACAAGTACCGTACGAACGATCCCGACGGAGGTTCTGCATGGAAAACGACTTCGTAGTAGCCCCAAAAAATATTGGAAATGCCCCAGATTGCGAAGCCGCAGCCTACGAGCAGCCAGAACGATCGGCTCAGTCCCTGCCCGCGGCGGCGCGCGCCAAAGCATGCCGCCGCACCCAGAAAGCTCGCCAATATTTGCAGAGCATTCGAGATCAGCGGCGTAATCGGTGAATTTTTGAAAATCGTGGCCAGCGCGATGTGTAGACCTACCATTACGCACAGGACCACCCACAGCCGACGCGCCATCCTCGTTCCTCGAAAAACCAAGCTATCTCTATTCAAAGACCAGTGTAGTTAACTTTGCGCGCGGGTAGTACAGGCTTGATTACCGCGTGTGCGGTGGTGGTGACGGACCCTGCCCGGATTCCGCAACTCCATGCCCCGGCAAACTTCCACCCGCCGCTGGCGCCCCAGCTTCTATCGTCGCCGCCGGCGGCTAGCGGCCCTCAAACGGATACCGGTCTTGCGCTTGCACCGCCGCCGCGACGTTCCGCCGCAACCCAATCGTGTCCACCGGCGCGCGTTTCCCGAAACGCTTCAACACCGCCATCTGCGTCGTCAGCATGTCGCCTTCATTCACGGCCGCGACCGCTCGCTTTGCCTCATGTTCGACGCGCTCCATCGCGTCGTGGATAAACACGCGCGCCGCATCCAACATCACCTGCGTTGCGGCCTCCCCCTTCGTTGCCGCCGCTTTTTGCGCGCGCAACAGGCTGGAGTCCATCGCATAAATCTCCATCACCATATTCGAAAGCGCGCCAATCAACTCCTGCTCTTCGCTCAGCTTCTCGCGGAATTTCTGCACCGCACCGCCCGCCGCTTGCAAAAACATCTTCTTGCCGTTCGCCACCACGCGCGCTTCTTCCGCCAGCACGCCTTCCGGGGCTTCTTCCAATGCCGGTCCCGCCAAAATTTCTTCCGACAGCTTCATCGCCGCCTGCAGCAGCGGCAACTGCCCGCCCATGGCCCGCTTCATCAACATCTGGATAATCAACATGCGGTTGATTTCATTCGTTCCTTCAAAAATCCGGTTGATCCGCGAATCCCGATACGCGCGGCACACCGGATAATCCTCGTGAAATCCGTACCCGCCAAAAATCTGCACCGCTTCATCCACCACATAGTCCAGCATCTCGCTGCCATACACTTTCGAAATAGAACTCTCAATTGCGTATTCGTCCAGCACCGCCATGGTATTTTTAACTTTATCGCCGGAACCCGCCGCCGCGGCCATCGCCATTTCCATATTTCCCGCCGAGCGGTACACCATGGCCTCCACCGCATACAGCTGGATCGCCATCTCCCCCAGCTTTTCCTTCATCATTCCAAAATCACCAATTTGCTTCCCAAACGCTTTGCGCTCTTTCGCATATTTCGAGGCCGTCGCCAGCACGTATTTTGCGGCCCCCACTCCCGACGCCCCGAGCGTGAATCTCCCCGCATTCAGAATATTAAACGCCACAATGTGCCCGCGCCCAATCTCGTGCAGCACATTCTCCTTCGGCACCTTGCAGTTTTCGAGAAACACCGGCGTCGTCGAGCTGCCGTGAATCCCCATCTTGTGCTCTTCGTTCCCTGGCTTACAGCCTTCGAACGCCCGCTCCACGATAAACGCCGTAAACTTCTCCCCATTCACCTTGGCGAACACAATATACAAGTCCGCGAATCCGCCGTTCGTGATCCACATCTTCTGCCCGTTCAAGATGTAATGCGTGCCCTCGGCGTTCAATTCCGCGCGCGTTAAGGAATTCTGCGCGTCCGATCCCGCTTGCGGCTCGCTCAGGCAGTACGCCCCAATAAATTCGCCGGTCGCCAGCTTCGGCAGATATTTCTTCTTCTGCTCCTCCGTCCCGAAATAGACGATCGGCAGCGTCCCAATCCCCGCATGCGCCCCGTGCGTAACCGCAAATCCCCCGTACAACGAAAGCTTTTCCGTCAGCACCATTCCCGAAATCTTATCGAGCCCCGCTCCGCCATACTCTTCTGGAATTCCTCCGCTCATCAATCCCAGTTCACCGCCCTTTTTCACCAGTTCCGCCATCAGCCCGGGCTTCTTGTTCTCCAAATCCTTGATGTGCGGAAACACTTCTTTCACCACGAACTCTTCTGCCGTCTGCCCAATCAGCCGCTGGTCATCATTCAAGTCCGCCGGCGTAAACACGTCCTGCGGCTCGGCCGCGTCCAGCAAAAAGCTCCCACCCTTCGCGGCGGACTTGCTTGCAGTTGCCGTAGCCATCAGAAAACTCCTTCTGCTCGAGTTTCAATCGGATCTGGAAATCCTAAGGCGTGAAAAACCATGATACGCCGACCCACAATCCACGGCAATCAACCGGAAGTACCGCCCCCTGGTGCACAGGCGCTCCCGCCTGTGCCACGGGTTTCCAAAATGAGCCCTGCCGTCGCCAAACAAGAATTCTGCGCAGGCTGACCCCGTCAATTCCCCGCACTCACCGCCGGCAAAAACCTCTCGAGCGGCACGGTAACACTTCCCAAAAATCCCGAGGCCGCATCGCGCACCACCACCCGCAAATTCCGCGTCGGCCCTTGAATCGTCAATGGCGCCTTCAACTCATAACCCTTAGCCAGTGCCGCTTGATACTCGTTCTCGCCAAAATCCAGCTGGTAGGTCAGCGGCTCCACTCCGAGCACCGCGTCTCCCGGACCAAGCTGCATATAAATCGCATCAACACTTCCGCGTCGGCGTCCATCCGCTTCTTTCAGCCGCAAATCGCCGGTCTCCACCTTCACGCGCAAATCCAATTTCCGAGTAGCGCTGTAAATCGCCTCCACCCGCGCCTCAATCCCTAAACTCGTCGCGTCCACCGGACTCCACACCGCCGCCTGCAGCGCATAGTGCGTCGCCGCCGCATTCTCCGGCGGATCGGCCAGCGCAAAGTATCCCTTTCGATAGCGCAGCACCGCGCCGTTCTTCTTCGCTCGCAGCTGAATCGTGTGATACTCGCCATTCCAATTTCCATGGTCGGGGTAATAGCCGATGGTATAAGTAAATCGCGAATCGCCCAGCGTCCGGCGAATCGCGCCCTTAATGTCATTCGTATTGTAATAAGCGTGCCCGCCCGTGCGGTTCGCCAGCAGGTCCATCGTCGACTGCTCTGATTGTCCCTCGCCTAGATTGTGCACAGGCGGGTCGTGGGCACTGAACGGATGACTCGTGCTCGCTTCGAACTCCCCGCCAATGAGCAGTCCCCGCGCATCCACCGGATAGATCGCCAGGTTCGATTGATTCAATGCCCGTGCCACGCGTTCCATCTGTGGCGCAAAATTCTGCGATTGCGAATCGACCGGTGAGTTATCGTTGCTATCGAAAGAAATAGAAATCGGGAACCCGCCGGAAACCCACACCAGGCTCTTCCGCCCGGGGATCCCCGCGACATGATTCGCGATCGCTTCGATGGCCCGCGCCGTAATATCCACGCGGTTGACATTCGCAAGGTCGCTCAATTTCGAATTCATATCGTTCATCAGTAGGGCCAAACGTTGCGCGGCCTTGGGGTCGCCTCCTCCGAAGTCTTGCGCCGACATCAATGGCTGCGAGGAATTCGCCAGCATCAACGATGGAAACGATTGGAAACGCGCGATGGCCTGCAGTAGTGATTTCGAATCCTGCGTAAATTCGTTGATCACCCGCAACCGGTTTGTGAGCAAATAAATCGCTACGTGGTCCTGCGGCTGCAATTGCCGTAAAAACGCCAGGATCTGCGTTTGTGCGTACGCCTGATCCGTAAACGAAGTATTCAGCACATCAAACAAAATCACCGTCACGCTGCCCGGCGGCTCCTCGCTGTGCCGCAACCGGTTCCCAAACGCATTCGGCGCCAGCGCAGGTTTCGCGTCGCCCTCCGGACTCGCCGTCTCCGGAGCTTTCGCTGACTCCGTTGCAAACAACGCGATCTTCTGTTCCTTCCCGTTGTCGAGCAGCGTGAAATCTTCCTTTTTCAGATCCTCAACCAGCCGCCCCTTCTTCGTCTCCACAATCACGTTCAATTGCACCAGGCGCGTCTCCGAACGCAACACCACATTTCCTTCCGCGTTTGCTCCTTTTTTGGGTTGTGCCGCGCCGCCAGCACCCACCGGCCCCTGCCCCCACGCCGTTCCCGCGCACCACATTCCCAATAGAAACGTCAAAACTCGCATTGCTTGCATTGCGATATCATACGAACTCCCCTTGCTTCTGTCATCGCCATTACGCCTTCTCTGCCCCGACTGAGGTAAAGTAGTCACCCGTGATTATCAACCTCGCCCGCCGCGCCCACGATCATAACTGGGAACTCGACCCCATCACCCGGTCCCTGCTCGACAACGATTTCTATAAACTCCTCATGCTCCAGTTCATCTGGAAGCAATTCCCCAAAACCAACGCCACCTTTTCCTTCACCAATCGCACCTCCGAAGTCCGTCTCGCCGACCTCATTGACATTGACGAACTGCGCGAACAACTCGAGCACACCAGAAAACTGCGCTTCCACAAATCCGAACTCATCTGGCTGGCCGGCAACACCTTTTACGGTCGTCGCGGCATGTTCTCCCCGGCCTTCCTCGCATGGCTTGAAAACGATTTTCGCCTCTCCGATTACGAACTGTCCAAGCAAGACGGCCAGATCTCCCTCACCTTCCGTGGCCTGTGGACCTCCACCACCATGTGGGAAATCTATGCCATCTCTGCCATCAGCGAGTTGCGCACTCGCGCCAACTTAAAACGCCTTTCCGAGTTCCAGCTGGACATCCTCTACTCCCGCGCCAAGACCAACCTCTGGCAAAAAATGGAGCGCCTCCGCGACGTCCCCGGCCTCAAGGTCAGTGACTTTGGCACCCGCCGCCGCCATTCCTTTCTCTGGCAGGAATATGTCGTCAAAGCCATGCGCGACGTCCTCGGCCCCACCTTCACCGGCACCTCCAACACCTACATGGCCTATCACCACGACGTCGAAGCCATCGGCACCAACGCCCACGAGCTTCCCATGGCCCTCGCTGCCATGGCTCCCTCGGACGAGGAGCGTAAGTCCGCCCAATACCGCCTCCTCGAGCTCTGGCAGCAAACCTACGGCGGCGAACTGCTCATCCTGCTTCCAGACACCTACGGCACCACCCAGTTCCTCCAAAATGCCCCCGACTGGGTCGCCGATTGGACCGGCCAGCGCGCTGACAGCAAGGACCCTTTTCTCGCGGGCGACGAGTACATCGCTTGGCTTGAGCAACGCCGCCGCGATCCCCGTCAAAAGCTATTCATCGCCTCAGACTCCCTGAATGTCGACACCATCCTCGGTCTGCACGCCCATTTCTCGGGCCTCATCCGCAACGGCTTAACACCCGCCGACTTCAAGCAAGCCAGCGACTTCCTCGATCCACAAAAATGGCAACCCGCGCCGCGCATCCGCTTCAGCGCCGGCTGGGGCACGCTCCTCACCAATGACTTCCGCAACTGCAACCCTCAAGCTACCAACGACTTCGACCCTCTTAGCCTGGTTTGCAAGCTGAGCGACGCGGACGGCCACCCCGCCGTGAAACTCAGCGACAACTTCCAAAAAGCCCTGGGGCAGCTCGACGAAATCGAGCGCTACCGCGAACTCTTCGGCCTCGCCGGCGTAGCCAACGCCCCCGTCCTCACCTAGACCCACCCCAGGGGATCGGCCGCGGATCGCCACGCTCCCTACGCCGCCGGCTAGCTCTCTCAGTCGTCGCAAGGCAAGTCCCAGAACCAAACCGCTTTGACGAGGCTCGGAGAAGGACGCTGAAAGTGTTCCTGCCATGTGGTATCCCCTTGCCATTAATCCGGCGCCCTGTTTCGAGCTCGCCCGCGCGACTAGCCCTCAGAAACCTTCCGCCAACCAGCCCGGATTATCCATGCCCGCTCAGCAAGCTGTAGAACAGCAACGCCAGCACCGCCAGGCTAACGGCGACATATTTCCAATCGCGTTCATAGAAAAACGCGCCCACTGAAAACGCCACCCGCGCCACCGGCGTAGCAATCAGCAGCAACAGACCCAGCTGAATCAATCCTCTGCCGTGCCAGGCGAAAGCCTCGCGAAAAATTCCGCCCGGCCCCCGCAACTCCGCTGGTTCGCCCTGAAACACGCGGTAATTCGCCACCGGCATGCGATGCCGCGCCAGAAACACTACCCCGCCAACCAGCACGATCGTCGCGGCGACCAGCACGCCCGTCCGCAGGAGCATCCCCATGAACATGTCGATGCGCTTGTCCATCTCTAGTTTCGCCGCTGGCGTCTCCGCCCCGCGAGAAGCGCCCGGTGCGCGTGCCGCTGATTCGCTCATTTCAGAATCTCCCTGCCAATCCGTTATAAATCATCTCGATCGCCAGGACGCCAATCACCGCGCTAAACACGATACGCAGCGTCTTGACCTTCGCACCCGCCAGCACCCGCGCACCGAGTAGCGACCCCGCCAAAACCCCCAGCATCACCGGCATCGCCAATCCCGGGTCGATATACCCGCGGCTCAGATAAATCCCCGCGCTGGCTGCCGCCGTCACCCCGATCATAAAGTTGCTCGTGGTGGTCGACACCTTAAACGGCAGCTTCATGGCCTGATCCATCGCCAGCACCTTCACCGCGCCCGAGCCAATCCCCAGCAATCCTGAAAGCAGGCCTGCTCCGTACATAATCAGAAAGCCCAGCGGCACGCGCCGCACATGATAGGTCTCGAGACCGTTCTCTGAAGGAAACGCGCTATCCATGTTCAACCACGTCGCAATGCGGTCCGGCGCGCCGTTATCCACCGGGTGCGGCTTCTGCCGGTACGACGCGTACGCGGAATACAAAAGCGTCAGGCCAAAGATGATCGCGATAATCGAAACACGCAAATGCAATGCCAGCGCCGCTCCGCACAGCGCTCCAATCGTCGTGGCAATTTCCAGAAACATCCCCACGCGAATATTGGAGTAACCATCGCGCACGTACGCGGCCGCCGCTCCCGACGAAGTGGCAATCACCGACACCAGCGCCGCTCCAATGGCGTAGCGGATATCCACGCCAAACAGCAGCGTGAGCATCGGCACAATCACCACGCCGCCGCCCAGCCCAGTCAGCGCGCCCAAAAATCCCGCCAGCAGGGAGCCGAGCGCAATCAATCCCGTAAGCTCCAGCGTGTTCAATCGGTTTCTCCCAGAGTTCCCGACGCTAACGCGTATTGGAAATGTGGATGCAAATTCGTGCTGTGAACCGGATTCGCCACGCACCGTCGCGAGCTTGCGACGCAATTTTGCAGCACGAAGCCGCAGCAGGGGCAAATCTGCAAGGAGAAGCTGCGACCCTCACTGAGGCTTCGCGGAATTGTCCTTGAAACTCAAAATGCAAAAATGGGTAACCTTGTTTTCATTTTCGCCGGGTGCGAGAATCGCCAGCTTCTCGCCAGCGTTGACCCACAATACTTCACCGCTGTGCAAGGTCTTGGCGGCCACCTTGGCCTTCTGCGCGTTCCCGGCCTGCTGTACCTGCAATGCGGAGCCTTCGCCAGCTACGATCAGGCGCGCGCGCTGCACGCCAGGTTCGCTGTAACTTTCCTTTGCAGGAAACGCGAAGGAAGTCACGAGGATGTCATCCGTTTCAAACAGCGGCTTGATCTTCATTTCCGCGCCCGGCGCAGCCGCAGGTTGATCGCACGCCTCGGAAGGGCAGTGGAGCGGCGCATCGACGACTTTTTGGAAAAGATTGCGCGGCTCGCCTTGCGGATGCAGCAATTCAATCGTGATGTTGTTGAACGCTACGCCGGCATCAGCTCGCGCCACATGCGCGAATCCGCCGCGCGAATAGCTCACCTGGCCGTCGACGGTCTTGCCGCGCACTTCTGGTTTGCCCGCCACATCATTCGCAAAATCGGCGGCGCCGATGCTCACGGCAACATAGGGCTTGTTGTGCGCGTGCAGCAGCGTGCTCTCTCCCGCCGGTAAGCCAAAACGGAAGACGCGCACGTAAGAATTCTCGACCAGCAAATGGTGATGCGGTTCATTCGCCATGTCCACGGGAGTTGGCGCTTGCGCGCGCGAGGAAAAGGTTAAAAGCGACAGCAGCAGAAGCAGAGCTGATTTCACAAGCATCTCCGGTAATCGCAGATCATCGCAGGAATTCTGAACGGCCTGAATATACCTGATTTGCTTAAGCGGACCACGCAATTTCTGGTTTTAGACATTGCCGCGCCGAGCTCGCGGCGCGCCTTTGAAGTGCGGAATCCTCAGGAGGCTCGCTCAAAAATACCGGCAGCTCCCATTCCTCCGCCGATGCACATGGTGACCATGCCGAATCGCCCATTCCTGCGCTGCAAATCCCGAATGATCGTGGCCGTTAATTTCGCTCCCGTGCAGCCGAGCGGATGGCCCAGAGCAATGGCGCCGCCGTTCGGATTCACGCGCGAAGCATCCAGTCCGGCTTGCTGAATCACCGCCAGCGATTGCGCGGCAAACGCTTCGTTCAATTCGATCACGTCGATATCCCCGAGCGACAATCCCGCCTGCTTCAGTGCCTTGGGAATTGCAAACACCGGACCGATGCCAAATTCTTCCGGCTTGCAACCCGCCGTGGCATACGCTACAAATCGCGCCAGCGGTTTCAGTCCCAGCGCTTTGGCCCGTGCGTAGCTCATCACCACGGTGGCCGCCGCGCCATCGCTCATCGGAGAACTATTTCCCGCCGTTACCGTTCCCATAGCGTGAAACGCGGGCTTCAGTTTCGACAAAACCTCATACGAGGTTTCCGCGCGTGGCAGTTCATCGGTGTCAAACATCATCGTCTGGGTCACGGGCTTGGCCGTCTTGCTTCCCGTTTTTCCGCTGGCAGACGCTCCGTTGCCATTTGCGAGCGCAGTAATTTTCACTTCCACCGGCACAATTTCATCTTTGAATTTGCCTGCGGCTATCGCCGCCAACGCCTTCTTGTGCGATTCCGCCGCAAATTGATCGGCTTGTTCGCGCGCAATGCCAAATTTCTTCGCGATATTTTCCGTCCCCAGCCCCATGTTGATGTAGGAATCGGGATAATTGTCGATCAGCCAGGGATTCGGCGAAATCTTGTTTCCGCCCATGGGCACCAAAGACATCGATTCCGTTCCGCCGGCCACAATAATCTCCGCGCCTCCGGCGCGAATGCGTTCCGCAGCCAGGGCGATCGCCTGCAATCCCGAGGAGCAAAATCGATTGATGGTCATCGCCGAAGTTTCTACCGGCAATCCCGCGCGCAACGCGGCGATGCGCGCCACGTTCATGCCTTGCTCGCCTTCCGGCATAGCGCAGCCCAGAATCACATCGTCGATATCAGCCGGCTGCAATCCGGGAACACGCGCCAGCGCTTCCTTGATTACCAGCGCCGCCAAATCATCCGGACGCGTGGTGCGCAGCGTCCCCTTGTACCCGCGGCCCACCGCGGTACGCACTGCCGAAACAATCACCGCTTCTGGCATAAATTACCTTTCAGAACTGCACAGGAAATCGTCGTCTTGCGCGAACCTCTCACTAGCCATTGGATGCCGCTAGCGCGGAAAAAGCAAATGCGCCGCGCCGATGGCTCGCGACGCCGGTAAATACCTTGCTGCGCCCGGGATAACGCGGCGGCGCGCCGTTTAACGGCTCTTGCCTGGCGCCCCTTTGCGCGGAATGAAAATCGTTCCCGGCGGCTTCACGTCATATTTCTTCGAATAGTCGCCTTGGTTCACGGCTACGCCCAGCCTGCCGCGCGAATCGACATACAGCAGCGGCTCTCCAACGGGCGCGTCCATAAAGGTCCTTGCGAGCGGCAGCGTCAGCGTTTTGTTGTTCAGCTTGAATGTGATTTTGTCGCCGACCTTGTAGCCCAGCTTTTTAATTTCATCTCCGGGTACATCAGTGATCAACGATCCGAAGGGATCATCGAGACCAATAATTTCGCCGGCGACGCCCTGGTCGGAGGCGGCTGCGGTCTTGACCGTTAGGCGCACCAGTTGCGCCACCTCCGGCCCGGCCATGCTGTAGTCCCAGCCCATCGCCAGATGCGCGCCTGCGGGAGAAAAAATATCGCGGCCATGAAACGTCGAAGAAACCGCGGCCTGAATCATCCAATTGGTATTCGTGATTTCGTAGGCATGTTCGAGGCCGTCGCGATCGACCACCGGAGTAATCAATCCGTTGTCCGGCACCACAAAATATTGTCCCTTTTTCGTTTTCACGATCACGGCTTTGCGCGAGGTGCCGACTCCGGGATCGATTACCGCTACGAAAACGGTGCCTGCCGGATAATAGGGCGACACCGATTCCAGATCGCGCGACGCTTCTTCGATGGAAAACGGCGTGACTTGATGCGTGATGTCCATAATACGCGCGTCGGGCGCGACTCCCAGCATCACGGCTTTGCAAATCGCTACGGCGTCGTTGGCAGTTCCGAAGTCGGTCATAAAGACGATGGTGGCGCGTTGCGCAGAGGGATACGCGGGCGAGGAGACTATGGCCCCGGAACCTTTGTCCGCGGGCGGCTTCGTGCAGCCTGCGGCCCAGAAGGCGCCCGCCAACGCGCATGCCGCCGCGAACGATTGCGCGGCGCGGCGAATTTTCGTACGGCGGAATTCTGCAAGCATCAACTCTCCTTAATAATATCGCGGCATTATACACAAAGCGCGGCGGGCAATTCCCTTGACGCAACCATAATTTTGGCCGCACCAACAATAGCGTTGGTTTCATCACCAACTTCCGATAATATTTGTGCGTCTCTCACAGGAGACGCAGTGCGTCACGCGATAGGTAAGCCCCTTAAGTTCGCCCAGCCCGACGGAATCATCTAGTTCGCTAAAACGCTGAATTATCGAAGGAGAAAAACGTGCGCAGAGGTTTGCTTGTATTGGCAGCTATGGGTGTCTTCGCAGTGGCGCTCCGCGCGGACCAGGTCACGCTCAAAAACGGGGACCGCTTGACCGGCGCCATCGTCAAATCCGACGGCAAAACGCTGTTGATCAAAACGGAACTGGCCGGCGACGTGAATGTGCAGTGGGCGGCCATCACGGAAATTGTGTCTTCGCAAAATCTGCATGTAGGTTTGAAAGACGGGCAAGTCGTGGTGGGCATGGTGACCACGAACGACGGAAAATTTGCTGTGGCCACCAAGTCCACGGGAACCGTGGAGGCGCCGAAAGACGCGGTCACGGTGGTGCGCAACGATGCGGAACAGGCCGCGTTTGATGCGGAAGCGGAGCGCCTGCGCAATCCGCACTTGACGGATTTCTGGAGCGGCTTGCTGGATACAGGCCTGAGCGCCACCAGCGGCAATTCTTCCACGGTTAGCTTTACGCTGGCCGCCAAAGCCGCGCGTGAGACGACGCGCGATAAACTTTCCGTGTACGCAAATTCCGTCTACGCCAAGGAAAACAACACTTCCCCGGCACAGACCACTGCGCATGCCATTAACGGCGGCGTGCGCTTGGACGTAAATATCAGCGAGCGTTTGTTCGTTTTCGGCTTTACGGATTTGCAGTACGACGCTTTCCAACATCTCGATTTGCGCAATGTGCTGGGCGGCGGTCTGGGCGAACACATCATCAAGACCAAGAACACGCAGTTTGATATTTTTGGCGGCGGAGATTTCAATCAGGAATACTATTCGTCTTATCTGCAGGGAGCTACGGCGATTCCCTCGCTTACGCGCAAAACCGCGGAGATTACCGCGGGGCAAAGCTACAGCGCGAAGATATTCAACGGGAGAACGTCGCTGGTGGAAGCCTTTTCGCTATTTCCCAACGCGAGCGACACTGGCGATTTCCGTTACACACTGAATATTTCGGCGGCCACCAAGCTGAAGACCTGGCTGAGCTGGCAGGTCACCTTCAGCGATCTTTTCACGAACTATCCGCGGCCAGGATTGCAGGATAACGATACGATTCTCTCGACCGGCCTGCGATTGACGTTTGGTAAAGGCAAGTTTTAATCGGCGTCTTATTTGGTTGCGGCCTGCGCGGTCAGGAACCATTGCGGCGTGTCCGCACGCAAGAACTTCAAGCGATTGCGGCTCACTTCCGCCGCCGCGGTGTTCCCGAGCTTTTCGTAGGCCTGCACGATTTGCCGGGCTACCAGCGGATTTTGCGGATTGCTGGCCAGTTCGTCGACGGCGCTGGCATATTCGCCGTTGGCATAAAAGACGAACCCGCGGGCGGATTCGTAACAATTTTCGATGAAGGCGTCGCGCGAATCTCGCGAGAGGCTTTCGAGTTCCTGAATTTCTTCCTGCGCGCTTTCCACTTTTCCGATGCTGCTCAGCACGCGCACTTCTTCCTGCAGAATGGAGGCCTGCGAGCGGTGGCGATCCCCTTCGCTCATGGCGCTCAAAGGATTGGAAAAAGTGCTTTCGAGCATCGAGAGCTGCGTCAGCTCATCATTGGCGGTGGCGGCGAGCAAGGCGCGTCCCAAACCGATATCAAAGTGTGAGTAGCTGTCGCCGGCATCACGGACTTTCGCCTCCAAGGCTTGCAGTTCGGCGCGGCCTTGGTCCGGCTGGCCTTCCCAAAAGCGCGTGAGCGCTTTTTGAAATTCCGCGTGTAAACGATCGCGCGAAGAAGGTGCCATGGGCATGGCTTTATCGATTTCGCTGCGGGCTTCATCGTACTTGCTCATGAGCGTTAGGGTTTCGCCGATGCCCAGTTGCGAAGTAAAGAACGTGGGCGAAATCTGCAACGCCTTGCGATATTCGGCGAGGGAGCCTTCATCGTCGCCGGCATAACGCGAAACTTCACCGAGCGAATCGTGCGGATTCGGATGATTGGGCAGCAAAGCCGCATAGCGTTGCAAGGCGGCTTTGGCTTTGTCGGGATCCGGATCGCCGGTTTCGATGTACGCGTAGCCCAGCATATTGAGCGAGGGCGGAAACTTGGGATCGTTTTGCAACGCTTTTTCAAAGAGCTTGCGCGAGCGGTCGAAATCCTGTTGCGAGTACAGCCATTCTCCCGCGAGATACAGCACGTGTTTGTTGTCCGGGAAGCGCCGCAACAAATCATTCATCAAAGAGATCGCCGGCAGCAGGTCGGAGGATTGCGTGGCGATCATCCAGCGCACCAGCAGTTGTTCACCGGCCGGGGCGTCCCCGGCCAGCGCCGTGGCTTTGGCTATTTGCGCGGTGGCGGGCTGTTCGCGCTGTGCGGCAAAGGCCCACAGCGCGTAGGGCAAAGCAAATTGCGGATCTTTTTCGGTGGCTTTGCGCGAATCGGCGATGGATTCTTCAAGCAATTCGTTCTCATACTCATCGAGCGCCTTTTCGACCAGGCTGCGCGCTTCGAGCGAATGCGTCGAAACGGGCAGCGCGCCAAACAAGAGTTGCGGCCCGGCCGCGGCGTGATTGGCGTTATCCGCCTCGTGCATGCGTGCTTCGACGACGTCAGCGGGCGGCTTCTGAGCGGCGGCGCCCGCGCTGGCAGCGAGGAGCAGGGCCAGCGTGCAGAGTGAAGCAGCAAGCGGCGTTTTTGCGGCAAGAGAATGAGTTACAAAACCGAGAGGTGTGCTGACGTGCTTCATGGCGCCTCGCAGCGGGCCGCCCCACGGCAGCTCCGCAGTAGAGAGATTTGGGCCTATAGTGGCAAACGTACTGCGCGGGAAGGTTCGCGGATACTGTACGGATGGCCAGTGATGCAATAAAGATCAATACAGGGCGGCCGGCCGTTGTGCTTATCAGTAAATAATGGGCGTACCGCTTGGGCACACGCCCGGAAAGTGAGGCTTGCCAGCAATCTGTTCAGAGGACAATACTTCATCGTAAACCCTGCCTGAAAGTGAGTCTGGGCATGAAAAACCAACTGCTGCTTCGTGCGTGCCTGGGTATGGCGATTTTGGCCACCCTCGCATTCTTGCCCGCGTTTACCTCCCTCGCCGCGATCAAAAACACCGCGGTGGTTACCGCCGCCGAGAACAAGCTGGCGGACGTGCCGCTGGCGGACATTGTGAAATTGTGCAAAGGCACACAGAAGGCCTGGCCGGACGGCCGAAGCTTTACGCTGGTGATCAAGGACCCGGACTCGCCGGAGACGCGCGTGGCCATTCAGAAGCTGTTTGGCGGGGTGAGCGGAGATATCAAGGCGTTCATTGCCAAGCTGAACGAGACGCGCCAGGTAGTCAAGGTAGTGGATACAGACGACAACGTAATGTCGGCAGTCGCTTCCACTCCCGGCGCGATCGGGCTGGTGGATGTGTACGCTATAAATAGCACCGTGAAAGTATTGCGGCTCGACGGCAAGCTGCCGTTTGACGTTGGTTACGCCCTCAAAGGCAACATCTAGCAGAGGAAATTGCGGCGCTTTTCGGCGTCGCAGTGGGCACCGGAACGGCGGATTGCCACGGACGGCACCCCGAGCGTCTTTGCCTTCTCTCTTACCTTAGGCCCCGCGTCCGCCAGCAGCAAAACATCAAATCCTGTAGCGGTGTTGGACAGCGAAGCCTCCCCGAGGGCTTGTTAGAACCCCTGTCCTAACGGGCAGGTTTTCCACAGGGAGTACAGGGAAAACGGGGCGAAACCATAGGCGAAAGTCGGTTCGTGGTTAACCTAATTTGAATGAGCAAGTTAAGCGTAAACTGAGCATTCCCAACGCGTACTAGGAGACTCGTTTACCTCGCAAAATGTGACTTGCGTACTATCGCGTCCTCGCCGCCTTTAGTGTCAAATGGGACAGGTAAGTGAGCCCCACCCAACGGACAGGTTGCCGCATCCAATGTCCAGGAGTACAGGTGGAAAGGCTCAGAAGGGCCAAACAATCGATGAAACCTCAGGACAAGAGCCGCAAGTGGATGTGGTCGTTTCTCGGTCTCGTAGCGGCATTCCAGCTGTACTTTGTGCGCGAGCTTTTGGCGGCTTTTGCGCTGTTCGCGGTGGGCTTTGCGGCAATTGCGCTGCTCGTCGCCAGCGTCTACATGATGCAGAAGGTTTGGGAGGTTGCCGTGGCGCGCGTGGCTGATAGCGCGCACCCGGTCGTGACATTCGTACGTCGTAGCGTGTCCGCGGCGGAGGATCTGGTCCGCCGGCCGCTGCGCCGTCCGGCCCAGTAAGCGGGTTGCCGCCCATTCCTCGGGCGGGGCCGATTTTAGCTGGTTTTACTGCCGCTCCGACCTCAAGCGGGGCGCGCAATCCCGGGTAAGCACCCTCTCCTCGAGGATTCGCCCGGTTTGCCTGGAACAATAGGAAAGAAGCCGACCGTCCTGAGAACGGTCGGCTTTTTTCCGTTTACGCGGTCTGCAGCCGCGAGTCCGAACTCTGTGGTACCCTTTGCGCGGAAAAACCCGGAGGGCACTCACCGCTATGCGCCGCTTTCTGCTGCAATCCGCTCTGCTTTCTGTTTCTGCCTTGTCCCTTTTTTATGAAGTTCCTCTGGCGCGCCCGCAGCAGGCGCCCGCACCTGGCGCCCCCAAAAAAATCGCCATTCGCGCTGGCCGGTTGATCGATGGCAAGAGCGACACTCCCATAGCGAACGCGTTGATTCTTATCGAAGGCGACAAAATCGTTTCGGTGACGCCGGGCGGGACGCCGCCCGCCGGCGTGGCACTGATCGACCTTTCGCAATCCACGGTGCTGCCAGGATTCATCGATACCCACACTCACGTGCTCCTCAACGGCGATGTGACCGCCGAAGACTACGACGTGCAGCTGCTGAAGGAATCGATTCCGTATCGTGCCATTCTTGGCGCGCGCAACGCGCGCATCGCACTGGAGAATGGCTTCACCACGATCCGCGACCTTGAAACCGAAGGCGCCATGTATGCGGACGTCGACGTTAAGACGGCCATCGCGAACGGCGAAGTTCCCGGGCCGCGCATGCAAGTAGCTACCCGCGCGATGGCGCCCACCGGGATGTATCCGCTGCTCGGATATTCTTGGGAGCTGAAAGTTCCCACCGGCGTGCAATATGTGGATGGCGTCGAAGGCGCGCGCAAAGCGGTGCGCGAGCAGGCCATGTACGGCGCGGACTGGATTAAATATTATTCCGACCGCAAATATCACTTTGAAGCGGACGGCGTGTTGCACAGCATGGTGAATTTCACGGATGAAGAGGCGAAAGCGATTGTCGACGAAGCGCATCGTATCGGCAAGAAAGTTGCCGCGCACGCCATCGGCAGCGATGGCATCGCCGCTGCGCTGCGCGCAGGAGTAGACACCGTCGAACATGGTGACGGATTGACCGAGCCGTTGCTCGACGAAATGGTACGGAAAGGCGCTTATTGGGTGCCCACCATCTCCGTGGGCGTCTATGTTTCCGCCGGGCGCGCCGGGAACTGGCCGAAAATGGTGGCGCTTGAGCGCGCGATTTTTCCGATGGCCCTGCACAAGGGCGTAAAAATCGCTCTCGGCACCGACGCCGGCGGATTCGACTGGAAGGAGTTAAGCCAAGCCAAGGAATTTGAGTATTACGTGCAGTATGGCATGTCCCCCATGCAAAGCATCCGCAGCGGCACCAAAGTAGCGGCCGAATTGCTGGGTTGGGGCGATCGCGTAGGCACGATCGAAGCAGGGAAGTGGGCGGACATCGTGGCCGTCAGCGGTGATCCCCTCAAGGACATTACCGAGCTGCAGCGCGTAAAATTCGTGATGAAAGCCGGCAACATCTTTAAGGACGAACTACACTGACAGTTGGCCGCGGAAAGCGCTAAGAGCGCGCCGTCGATCGCCTTTTCTTTTTCGCCGTTTTTTTCTTCTTTTTCATCGAGGTCCCGCTGGAAGTAATAACAATAACGTGCGTGCCGCGTCCGCTGGCCGTTTTTTTTCGCGGACGATGCCTTGGATCGACGATGTTATAGGTGCACCGATCTCCCTTAGCGCCATCCACAATGAGCGCTCCGCTGCCGCGACTCGGAACGAAGAGCCCGAGGATTGCGTGTGACTTACCGTCCTGCGAAAAAACCTGAATGAAATAGTCGTCTGGATCGTGGTTATGGAACTCAATCCCATCGGATTCCGCGACGTGCAGCTCATGCTGTGAGGGATCGACGGTCTGAGAACGAATATCCACGGGCATGAGTTGGCCGTTCCATCTTGCCATTTCTCCTCCGGCAAACCCATCCATGCATTAGGGCCGCGAAAGTCTTGAATGGACCGCCGGCTGCTAGCCCGCTGCAGCTTTCGCTTTGTCGGCGATGCTCGAGGTGATGACAATTACGTGCGAACCGCCCGCCGCCGGCGGGCCGGCTTTCGCGGACCTGCTTTGCGTCGTCGCGATGACGTTGTAACTGCAGCGAGTACCGTTGGTCGCATCCGGATCAGCCATCAGCGTTACCGTCCCCATGGGCGACGACTTGGGAAGGAAAACGTCCACGGCCGGATGGTTGCCGTTCACAAACAACTGAAGGTAGTAATCTGTGGGATCGGCATTTGCAAAGGGAATCGCCTCACCTGTTGTGACGGCAGCCGGGTTCGGCGAAGGGATGCCGCCGGTCACAGTAATGCCCGGAAACGGCGTTCCCGAACCTTCCTTATGTTTTTTATCTTTGTGATTCTTCGCTTCGGACTTGGAGTTCTTATTTGCTTTAACTTTCACGAGTACGCTCCTTGCTGAATTTTTACTTCCCGGGGCCCTGGAAACTCGCGTCGCCCACTAAGTCGCGCAGCGCGTAACGGTTGCGCAGATCATCCATGGTGGCGCCATTTTTCAAACCGGCTCGGGCATACCCGAGAGCTTTGCCGCGGTCCCCAAGCCGATGGTACACGCCGGCCGCGTAAAGCAGCACGTCGCTATCGTTGGGCGTCAACGCCAGCGCGGCGTTGATATCTATCAGCGCTTTCTCCTGCGATTTATCCTCGGCGTAAAACTCCGCCAACTCCGCCAGACCGCCGGCATCCTGTGGGTGTTCATGGACGAATTGCTCCAGCAGTTTCACCGTCTTGGCGCGCGCTTCCGCCGCACCTTTCTGCTGTCCAGTCCACAGGTCCGACTGCAGAAGGTTATCCCATACTCGCCAGTCGTTGTCATTCATCGCCAGCGCTTTTTTGGTCATCTCCGCAGAATCCGCAAAGCGCCGCTCGATGGAATAGAGGGCGCCCAAATTGGCGTACGCTTCGTAACTGGGCGCAAGCTGCAGAGATTTTCTAAACGCTGCTTCCGCTTCCGCCAGCGATTTCGTATCGCCCATCCCGAAGTACACCGTGCCAAGGTTGCTGTAACCCGTGGCATTGTCCGGGGTCAATTCGATTACGCGCCGGTATTGTGTAATAGCTTCGGCGTGGCGTTGCTGCCGCTCATAGAATGCGCCCAGAGTGTTGTAGCCATCCCAATAATCCGGCCGCAACTCGGCGGCGCGCACGTAATTCGCTTCCGCGTCTTTCACGCGGCCCATATGTTCGTAGGTGCCGGCTATGCCGACGATGGCATCGGCATCGCGCGGGTTAATCTCCAGCGCTTTCTGAAATTCTTGCAGCGCCAGATCGTTTTTCTGCAGCGCGGTGTGCATCAGTCCCAAGGCCACGTAGGTGATCGGCAATTTGTCATTCAGCCGCGCGGCGCGATCCAGGTTCGCGGAGGCTTTCTCGATCCATTGCGGATTGGGGTCCACGCGATTTTTCAGCCGGTAGGCCTCGCCCAGCTCCGCGTACCCGAGCGCGAAACGCGGATCGCGGTTCACCGCGTCTTGCAACGCCGAAATAGCCAGGTCCAAATTTCCCGGTTTGTCGTAGCGTTGAATGTATCCAAGCGCCTTTAAATACCCTTCGTACGCGGCCGGTGCCGCTGAGCCATCCGCGGTCTTCAAAACTTTCGCGGTGGCAATGTTCATCATCTGCGCCAGCCGCGTCACCGCATCGTTCTGCACGGTCGCCAGATCTCCGGCTGCGTCTTCCAGTGTGGCCGAACCGATCTGACGCAAATCCTTGGCGTCGATCAAATCAACGGTAAGTTGAATGGACTGCCCGCTGCGCTGCAGCCGGCCTTTGACCACCATGGTTGCGCCGAGATCGCGAAACGCCGCCGCCGGGTCCGTCACTTTGCGGCTCCGCACCACGCTGGCGGGAACGACCCAAAGCGAGCGTTGCGTTTCGTCGAGGTTCGAAAGTTTACCGGTCAAGGAATCCATCAAGCCGTCCGCGATCGCCGCGTTTGCAGGATCGTTTCCGGCATCATCAAAGGGCAGCACCGCGATATGTTTTTCGCCGCCACCTGAAAAAAATCGGGCGAAGCGCTGTCGTCCAGCTGTGGATAAAAACAGGCCAGCCGCCAAAATAACCACCATCGCTACAGCGATCCCGCTTAGCAGCCAGCCACGATAGCGGCGACCTCCGGTCTTCGCATCCGGCGGACCTGTCCAGCGGGGCGTGGTGGCGTGCGCCAGATATTCCTGCAGTTCGGCCCGATCGACGGCCGCCCGCGTGGCAGTCGCGGGATCGGGTGTCGCTAGCGCGCCTCCGAGTTGCGCCTTCGCAGCTTCGAGATCGACAAGCATTTCGCGCCCTCCGGCGTAACGATGCGCCGGTTGCTTTGAAAGCGCCCGCAACACGATGGGTTGCAGCAGTGGAATCACCGCATCCACCGCGGCCGGCGGTTGATTCAAAATCGCGAAGGTCATCGCGCCGGTGTTGGGCCGCAAGAAAGGGTGGCTGCCCGTCAGCATCTGCACCAGAATCACGCCCAGCGCCCAAACATCGCAGCGTTGATCAATGGACTCGCCCAACACTTGCTCCGGCGCCATGTACGGCAAAGTTCCCGTGGTAGTGATGCTCTGCGTGGCGCTGGCCGTTGCCGCGATGCGCGCCAATCCGAAATCCACAATTTTCAAGGCGCCATCTTTCGTGACGATCACGTTGGAGGGCTTTATGTCGCGATGCACGATGTTTCGCACGTGCGCCGCGGCCAAGCCGCTGGCTATCTGTAACGCGATATGCACCGATTCGCTCACCGGCAGCAGTCCGCGCGAAAGTTTACGCGCCAGCGTTTCGCCGTCGTAATAGGCCATTACGATGAAGATCTGTCCATCGCTGCTTTCTTCCAGCCCGTAAATCGCACCGATGTTCGCGTGGTCTAATGAGGAGGCGGCGCGCGCCTCTCGCCGCAAGCGTTCTTTTTCTTGTTCGGTGAGGGTGCTGTCCTGGGGCAGAAATTTTAGCGCGACGGTTCGTTCGAGTTTCAGGTCCGTCGCCTTGTACACCACGCCCATGCCACCGGCACCCAGCTTTTCGGTGATACGGTAATGGGCAATGGTTCGGCCGATCATGGGCGGAGGTAAATCACGGACGGTCGCACTTCGCGTAATCGCCGTGATTCTATCAGCTTACGCAATATCCCAGTAGCACCGCATCGCTTGGACGCGTGAACTCAGGAGTATTTTCTTTTTCCGAGCGATACGTCATCCGGCGGTCGAAACAGTTCATAAGCACTGAAGAGAAAGCAGGGAAGTCGATTGTTTTTCACTGGTCGGGACGTTACTTTTGGGCGTAGGAAGCGCCCCAGATCTGATTTAGGTGGACGCCAAAGATCACTCCCATCGGCCTGCTGATGTCCCGCTGCTCGTCAGAGACTCGAAAAACCATCTGACGTTTCGAGGTAGCGTCGACCCACCAGGCGGTCCGATCGCCTTTTTCATCCTCCGTTTCGTATGCGTCCAGCGAGCCGTCCTGGGCGGCGGCGCCCAATTTCATGCGGTCGAGGAAGGTTCCGGAGAGCAGCGTACCGGTGGGGATTACTCGAGAACTGCCGTACGCCGCCAACCGCCGATTTTCTATTGTCATGTCCTCGCCGTCGGCAGCGGTCATCGGCCAATGATCTTGGAAAGCAATCGACGGAAAAAAACCAACGAGCTTTCCTGCGCGGAAAAGTTGTTTCCCTGTTTCTAGGTCATAACCGCGGACATCATGATTTGAAATGGTTACGGCCATGGCCGGGCCCGCGGATCGCAGCACGTAGGGATGGTTGCCATCTTCTAGCCGGGTGTTCAGCAACGATTTGCCCGTGGTCCGTTCCAAGCGATGCCAACCCTTTCCATCCACATACAGAATGGTGTCCGTCGCTTTATCCGCAAGGAGATTTGTCGTGTGCCCATTCGTCTTGGCGCGCCAGCGTTCGGCGCCGCTTTTCGCGTCTACCGCCACGATATTCTTCTCTCCGATCGCGACGACGAGATCTTCCTGTATCAGCATTCCAGTGATCTCGCCGAGATCATCGATTTCCCAGCTTGATTTATCGCTCGAAGGGTCGACGGCGTGCACGGCCTTCAATCCGTAAACCAATCGATTGTTTGTCATACCCAGCGTCAGCGGCAAAGGAAAGCCGCGCCACATTTTTGAGCTGTCTTCCCACTCACGAGCGCCATTCGCGCCATCCACGCTTCCTAGCCATGCGTTTCCGTACACGTAAATATGACCTTCGATATTCGAAAAGCTTCGCAATCCTTCCCGGAAGAGCCGCGGGTACTCTGCGTTCCACAAAACTCTGCCGGTGATTGCATTTAATCGTTGAAACTCCAGGCGGCAGGGATACGGCAAGACATAGAGGCCCAGCGGCGTGCCCGCGGCGGCCGTAGCGACGAGCTCCCCGGCCATCACCTTTCGTTGTAGCCGTGCGGATACCAAAATGATTTCGTTATCTTGAGCCAGCGGCACCACGCCCGTCAGATCGTCCAGCTCTGGTTCGTCCCACAAACGTTCACCGGTCACGAGGTTTAGCGCGATAAGGCGTCCTGCCGAGTCGCCGGAAAGCTTCACGCGGTTGATCAGAACGACGCCAAGCCCGGGCACTTCCAGAATATTTTTGCCCCGCAGGAGCAAGCCGCTGATATTTCGCAGGTTTATGCCGCCGGGTTCAACGTCGGGGAGCTCCCAAAGTTGCCGCCCGTCCGAGCCATCGAGAGCCGTTAGCCCTTTCTCAGATTTGACCAGCAGAATCCCGGGAGAGGTCCGTACATACCACGAAATCTCTTTTGAAAAAACCTTCTGCCACTTTAATTCGGTGGACTGAGCTGCGGCGATACGTGGAGCAAGGCAAAGGGCAATGAGTAGAATGCCTCGATGGCCTTTAAGTTTGTTTTTCATTTTGCTCCGTCAAGAAAACCGTAACGCCGGAATGCCAGGTACCCGGCAGCCGCACACGTCCGAAGGTTTCGTCCTTACCCTTGTCTTGATGCAGGCTTCCGCAGCGCGCTCGAAGATGTCTAATCCCAATGTTTCAGTTCCGGCCAGAGCGTTTGTAGATTTTCTTTCAGGGCGCGGCACAGCAAAATTGCGCGGCGTTCGGAAGGCACGGTGTACGCATTGTTTAGATCCGCCACTACTTGCACGTCTTTGAAAAATTTCCGGTCGTTGTCGGGGTCGGCGCTGCCCAGGATAATCATGATCTCTCCGGTGTAATTGCGCGGCCCCCAATAAAAATACGTTTGGTGCCCGCTGATGGCTTTGGGTAGTCCATAATTCGGCCCAAAAAAATCGATCGCCCCCGCTTCGCCATAATTGTTCGCAAAAATTGCCGTCTTGGCCTGCTCCTCGGGCGTCAGTCCATGATAGATGCGCGCTGTTTTGGCCACCATTTCTTCCCAGCCAAATTCGTCCGCATAATGCTGCGGCAAAGCCGCGCCTAGGTGGCCATGTTCGCTACGCGGTACTGCGATCGGAAGATGCTCCTGGTAATGCAAATAGCTATCGACCGGCAGAATTGGCAGCACCACCGGCAGTAACGGAAAAATTCCCAGGATCACCAGAACGACCAGCACCGTTTGCAGCGCCGTCCGCCATCCGGAGCGACCGGCAAAGCGCACGCCCCGAAAAAAATGGTCCACCGCCAAAGCTCCGCCGGCAAGCACGATGGGATACGCCGGCGCAGAATAGTAATTTTTTCCGTGCGCCAGTAAGAAAAATGCAATGGTAATTGTAAAGGCCCAGCCGAAGACGCGAAACAACCGCGCGGTGTGGGAGAAAAAATAATACAGCAGGCCGATCATCCAGAAAATCGCGCTGTTCGGATTCATGATCAGAATCTGCTGCCACAAGAACTGGCCCGGCGAAAGCACTACGTCGCGCCCGGACTCGCGGATGTTATGCATTAATTCGAGGAAAGGCCAGTGATGCTGGATATTCCAGATTAAATTAGGGAGAAAAATCAGCAGTGCCACCGCGCCGCCAGCAAATAGCCACGGAGTAAAAAGATACTTGCGCTGCGGTGTCAGCAGCAGCCCTGCCAGCAGTGCAAACGCAAACACCGCGATCGAATATTTATTTTCGAGAGCCAACCCGGCAACAGCGCCAAAAAGGATCCAGTAGCGCGTGTTTTCCGTGCGAATCATGCGCAGAATTGCGTATGCGCAACCGGTCCAGAACGGCGCCTCCAGCGCATTCATCGCGAACTGGTGATCGATGACGTACCAAACGCCAGGCGTCACCGCCAGCACTGCGGCGAATGCCACGCCAAATTTCTTCGCCCCCAGTTCCCGCGCAAACGCCGCAGTCAGGACCACCCTTCCCGCGCCCGCCAATGCCGGCCAAAACATGAGTGCGGGCAGGGAAGTCCCGAGCGTATGCCGCGCAATCCATGCCAGCAGCGCGATCAGCGGAGGCTGATCGACATAACCCCAAGCGAGATGCTCACCGCACGCCAGATAGTAAAGCGCATCGCGAAAATATCCGTAGCGCGTCGAGCTGAGCAGCAGCGCCAAAAAATAAATTCCCGCAACGGTGACGGCAATAACTAAGGACGGCCGCTCAGAGGACTCCGCGGTCGATAACTCCGTCGTATGAAGCGTCGCGCTCATAGCACGCGAGGATAACAGAACCCTCGCTGCCGACCACGCTGTTTGTAGAGGGCAACTTCGTTGCGTCCGGCTCGCGCGGACCTATGCCTCGCTGTCCATTTTCGTGACAGCAAAAAAAGCCTTCCGGCAGACCGGAAGGCTTTCCCCGACGCACCTTGACCCTTAAAACTCAGGAGTGGCTCTTCAGCCCCTTCAGCAAATGATGCATAGCCCCATTCACTTCGTCCTGGTTGAAAGTCTTCCTGCGCACCGGCTCTTCCCCGATGGCGCGATACGCGCGTCGTCCAGTATTTTGTTTCACGAAGTCAAAAACAAACGTGCCTTCGCGGAAATGCACATCTTCATAGTGCATTTCCGGCGGGCCCCAGCCCCACGAGTTCCAGCAGCCAAACGGGCCACAGACCAGCCCCGGATAGCCGCCGGAAGGGTAGCCGACAAGAGCGTCATGGCCGCGCACCGCGAAATGATAGTCCACCAAAAAATCCGCAGCGGCAGGATCGCTCACTTGCTGGAATCCTTTATCCTTCAGTTCGCGCTCGATGCCGATGCGCACGCGCTCACGAATTTCTTGATTATCCGATTCCGGTTCGCGCACCATGTTGCCGCGATACGGCCCGCCGTTATAAGGAGGATTTCCCGGAGGATTGATCACGTCGCGCGACGTCACCGGGCGATTGTCGCCATTGTCGCGAACCTGCCCCCGCGGCGGCGGTGGCGGCGCTCCGGGACGCCAAGCCCAAGTGGCGTGCTTGGGGATGGGAACACTGCTGTCGCGAATGATGGTGACGCGCTCATCATCGCATCCCGCTAAGAATGCTCCACACAGAAACAACGCACCGGCAATTAACGCAAATTGCCGAGCTCCAAACCTTCGAGCCTTCATGGTTTTGCCTCCATGCCAAACGCAGCTATGCTCACACTCATTGAACCCGGCATCCTCTGGATAGTTGCGAACGAGGACCGGGTTGCGAGGAAAGGGTTGCGCAGTGGCCGGCGCGCAGAAATGCTCGCCGCGTGGGACGTCGGCATCGAGTCCTGGCTACGAAGATCTCGTCCAATCTCCGGGCGGAAAGCTAACGGGCCAGAAGGCTGGCGCAGGCTCTTCAAACTGGAAAGCCACCGCATAATACTCTCCCGCCGGATGTTCGATTCGCACCACATGGCACGTTTGCGCCACCCCGGCGGCGTTCACCAGTACCATGGGCTGTCCGTGCAGAACTTCCATCTTCAATTTCAACAACCCGCCGTGCGCATTGACCACCAAGGTATGGGTTTTTTCCTCGACCTGCTCGCGCGCCGGCGTCTCCGTCATCACCGTTACAGGAATCTGCAACATCACCCGCTCACTGCGTCGGCGATTTGCGGGATTCGATTCCGATGCTTGCACGCATGTGCTCCAGTGCCGCCGCTAGGGCCCCTGCTTTGGAAGCGACAACGTACGGCGCCTCAAGATGGCTTGGCACGAAAATCCCACGTAGCGTCTCGAGGTCGCCGGTAGACGCTAACTTCGGCTCGTGTGCTATTTTAACGTTCCGGTCTGCCCACTCCGCCCATTTTCCCAAAACTGTTTCCAATGCGAAACCGTGCTCGACTGGGGCACCTCGTAGGGTATGATAGAGTGGTGTGAATTCAGCAACATAGGATCGTGATGCCGACTGCCACAAATGAAAAGGTCTTGCTGAGAGTTAGGCCACGCGGCTTCTGCGCAGGCGTGGTACGGGCCGTCGATATCGTCGAACTGGCTCTTGAAGCCTACGGTGCGCCCGTCTACGTGCACCACGAAATCGTTCATAACACGTATGTTGTGGAGCAACTACGCCGCCGCGGCGCCATTTTCGTGGAGTCTATTGACGACGTGCCGCATGGGGCCGTTTTAGTGTTTAGCGCCCATGGCGTTCCACCCACGGTGCGCGACGAAGCCAAGGCTCGTTCGCTAAAGGTCATCGACGCCACCTGCCCGCTGGTCACCAAAGTGCACCTCGAAGCCTTGAAGTTTGCCCGTGAGAACCGCACCATTATTTTGATTGGGCACAAGGATCACCAGGAAATCGTGGGCACTTCGGGCGAAGCTCCGGACCGCACCATCGTGGTCGACTCCGTGGCCGCCGTCGATGCGCTGGAAGTCGACGATCCCGAGCGCCTGGCGTTCTTGACGCAAACCACGCTTAGCCTTTACGACACGCAGGAAATCGTCACCCGCCTGCGCCAGAAATTCCCCAAAATCGTTGGACCGAAGAGCGACGACATTTGCTACGCCACGCAAAATCGCCAGGAAGCCGTGGAGCAAGTGGCGCAGGATGTGGACCTGATTTTGGTGGTGGGTTCACAGAACAGCTCCAATTCGAATCGCCTCGTGGAAGTTGCCAAGCGCCGCGGGGTGAAGGCGCAGTTGATTGATGCCGCCACGGACATTGATCCGCGGTGGCTCGAAGGCGTTTCTCGCGTCGGGCTGACGGCGGGCGCTTCTGCTCCCGAAGTCTTGGTCGAGCAAGTGAGCCAACGCTTGGCCGCGCAGGGTTTTACCGATCAGCGCGATCTGGATTTGATTAGCGAAGACGTGCGCTTCACGCTGCCGGCGGAATTGGCGACGATCGCGCCAGCGCCGCGCCGTTAGCGTTGCATGAAAGCGCATCGGTTGCTGCAGGGGCAACTGGGGACCGTGTAATGCGGTGAGCAGGGAAGCCTGTGTAGCTCGCGGCGGTAGCGCGACGCCAACAACAGGCTGCAGCAAAGACACAAGGAGCTTATCTTGGCGGTCAAAATCGTCCGTCATCCGAAGAAAATTGCGCTCATCGGTGCGCCTTCGAGCGCCGCCGCGTTTCTTGCGGGCAGCGAAAAGGCACCTGCTGCGCTGCGTTCCGCTGGACTTGTCGAAAAATTGCAAAGCGCCGGATATGAAGTAAACGATCTGGGGGATTGCGCGCCCCGTCTATTTGCCGACGATGAAGAGCACCGCCGGGCACGCAACCTTCCAGAAATTATCGCCGGCCTAAACGAACTGAAACTGCGCGCGGAGGTGGCCGTAAAGAGCGGTGCGCTGGTGCTGGTCTTGGGCGGCGATTGCGCGCAAGTGATTGGCCTCTTGACCGGCGCGCGCCGTTATTACAAAAATCTCAACCTGTTGTGGATTGATCGTGACGCCGATCTGAACACCCCCGCAACCACCCCTTCCGGCCGCATCGATGGCATGGTGGTCGCCAACATCATCGGCAAAGGCGCCCCGGAGATGGTCCGTTTTTGGGGTGATGGTGCACTCGTTCGCGAACCCGACGTGGTTTTGTTTGGACTCGAACGCCTCGATCCCGGCGAACAGGATTTTCTGACGCGTTCGCCGATGCGCCACGTTTATTTAGCGGATATTGAGTTCAAAGGCCCCAGCAAGTCCGCGCAAAATGCGTTAACGCTGGTGCACGCAGACACGCGCGAATTCATCGTGCATCTCGACACCGACGTCCTGGACGCCGCGGAACTGCCCAGCGTCAATGTCCCGGGAACCGCCGGCCTGAAATTTGCGGACGCACGTGCGATCTTGCAGGAAATTGCAAAGCACAAAAATCTGCTCGGACTCGATATCGCGCAATACAATCCCGAGAAAGATCCCGACGGCAGCGGCGCCGCAAAATTGGTGGATTTGCTGGTCGCCGCACTCGCGGCGCGCATCGATGCTTCGGAAACGTCCGTCGCGGCCCCCGCTGCCGAAGTCGGTGCGCCCACGGCCGCAGCGACGGTGCCCGAAGCCGAAGCAAGTACGCCCGCAGATAATGAAAATGCACCAGCGTCTGATGCAACCGCGCCGGCCAGGGAAGGCCTGGACATCGCTCCCGATGCCGGCCGGAGCGAATCATCCGAGACTTCTGAAGAGCCGGCGGATTCTCCAGAGATTTCTTCTTCGCAGTCGTCTTCCTCCTAAATTAGCGAGTGTATTTCAGACGGCGCTTGCCTTTGGCGCGGAGGCTTCGCTGCGCTTGCGCAGATAGCGCGCCAGACCCAGGAAAGAAAGATCGAGTCCGGCGGTAGCGGCGTAGTGTTCGACTTCGCCCTGAGAAACCGCGCTGGCTAGTTCGGCGCGAGCAGCGGCAATGAAATGTTGCGCCGCCGAAACTCCATCGGCCCCGTGACGCAATGATTCTTCGGCCAGTCCCGCCCAACGATGCAACCGCTCGCGAAATTCGGCGAGATGCTCAGGTGGATTTTCCGCCACACCGTAGTGCGTCAGAAAGAGTCGTGCGGGGCGGCGCGCCAGAATCGCGGCGAAAGATTCGTCCCACAGTTCCAGGCTGATATCCGGCGGAGGCGTCGCGGGCAGAATGAAGGGGCCGTTGGCAATGCGAATTCCCGCGGTGTCTCCCACGAACGCCGTGCCATCGTTCTCGTCGAAATAGCTGACGTGGTGCGAAGCGTGCCCGGGCGTGTAGGCCACGGAAAGCTCCCGTTCGCCAAAATTCAGTTTTTCCCCGCCTTCCAAAATCCTCAGACTTTCCGCGGGCACTGGCAATGTTTCGCCGAAAAGCCTCGGCAGTTCTTCTCCCCAAAGCCGCCTGGCGCTCGCCAAAAGTTTCGCAGGATCCAACACGTGCGGCGCGCCGCGCGAGTGCACGTATACTGCGAGACGCGGATTCTCGCGCACCAGTGCGCCAGTCGCGCCGGCGTGATCGAGGTGAATATGCGTCAAAAGAATCGCGTCGAGGTCGGCAACCGCCAGGCCATGCTCTTGCAGCCTGTGACGCAAATTATCGACGGTTGATGCCGGCCCAGGATCGATCAGCGCGTGATGCCCGGACGATGCCAGCAGCGCGCAAGCCACCGCCTGCGGCCGGCCGGTCCACATGGTATCGAGAGTATCGAAAGGAATCATAGCGGCGCTCGGGGCGGTTCGGCGTCAGCTAACTATAGTAGGGCCGCGACCCGCCACATCCAAACGGATCATAACCCTGTACGTTTCCTTTTTTTCGGAGTTTTACGAGCCCCGCATATCGAAAGCCGCCCCCACCTGCTTCGCACCAGTGACCCAGAGAGCGTTGCTTGTAGCGCGGGCGAGTGATAGTGTTCCGTGCACGTTACCACGCAGGTCCTCTCGGAGCTGTCCATGAAAGCCTTACGGGTGTGCCGCGTTCTTGCGCTGTGCGCGGTTGCGGGATTAGGCATCGTTACGCGGTGCGTCGCGCAGCAGCCGCTATCCGCGCAACTCGATTGTCCAGCGCCTGCCATTCCCGCGCCAGAAATCAACTCGGATATGTTCAACGCTCGGCAGGAGATGGATCTCGGCGATGCCATCGCGGAACAAGTGCAGCGCGACTACCTGGTGATCGACGAAGACGACGTCACTACGTACGTGCGCCGAATCGGCGCGCGGTTGCTCGCGCAAGCTCCTCCGACGGAGTTAAAAATCCAATTTTTCCTGTTCGATTTGCCCGTCGCCAACGCCATCACCCTGCCCGGGGGGCGCATTTACGTTTCCCGCAAGCTGGTCGCCATGACGCGAAGCGAAGACGAACTGGCCAGCGTGCTCGGTCACGAACTCGGCCACGCGCTGACCCACCAATCCGCTGCGCAAATAAGCAAGCTCTGGCGCGACGTGCTTGGCGTGACTGTGGCCGGCTCGCGAGACGACATTTTTCATAATTATCAGGTTTTGCAAGATTATGCTGTACGCAAGCGCAAAGCCTTCGAGAAACTCGGCGGTGAAGAAAAGCAGGACCAATTGGTAGCCGACCAGGTGGGCCTCTGGTTGGTCGCCAAAGCTGGCTATGCGCCTGCTGCGTTCCCCGATTTTTTCGACCGCTTAGCAGAGACCAAGGGCAAGACCGGGAGCTGGCTCACCGACCTTTTTGGCGCGACGCGGCCCGACTCGCGACGGCTGCGTGAAATGCAGAAACAGGCGGCCGCCGTGCCCTCGTCGTGCAAATCAGTTGAGTCGACCACGACTTCCGCGCAATTCAAAACCTGGCAAGCCGCGGTCGTCAGTTATAGCGGGCTTGGTCACAAAGAACAACTGCACGAACTGTTCGGCAAAACTAAATTAGATCCGCCTCTACAATCGGACATTCGCTACTTACGATTCAGTCCCGATGGAGAATATCTCTTGGCGCAGGACGAATCGACGATCTACGTGATGACTCGGCAGCCTTTGGCAGCGAAATTTACAATTTACGCGCCCGATGCCTTCGCAGCGAAATTCGCCGCAGACTCGCAATCCATCCTCTTTCACACCGAATCCCTGCGCGTGGAAACCTGGAGCGTCCCAGACGAAGCGCGCATTTCGACTACCGAAATGGTGATTGCCAGCGGGTGTATGCAGAGTGAGCTTTCGCCGGACGCCAAATTTCTCGCCTGTTACACCCCGGAATTCGATCTGGCGCTCTTTGAAGTGGAAAGCGGCGAACAGAAATTTCTGAAGAAAAGCTTTTCCCAGCCGCGGACCTTTTTTCAGTACTTCGCCATGCTGCTTGCGAGAGTGCTCGAGGGCGAGGATTTCGAGTTCATTCACATGCATTTTTCCCCGGACGGCCGCTATTTTATCGCTCACGCTGCGGAGGACGATACCAACGCAGCGCTCGATTTGAACGGTTTCCACGTTTTTTCATTGCCCGGGGCTATGCGCGAACTTATGTGGGGAAGCTTTACTTTTGTCGGGCCGGACAAAATTGCCGGCGTGAACCGCGTCCGCCCAAAGAATTCGGCGCTCGCGAAATTTCCGAGCGGCGAAGTGATTCGCCAAATACAATTCGGTAACAGCCATATCGAAGCGGACGCCGACGGCCGCCACATCACCGTCCGTCCGGTCAAAGATCACCCGGTGGGAGTCCTGGATTTGGAAACTGGATCCATTGTCCTCGCTGCGGACAGCCATGCTCTCGACGCGTTTGCGGACACCTACATTCACGAACGAACCGACGGGGACCTGGCCATCAACGGATTTAAAGATGCTAAGGAAATAAGCAAGGTCAAACTATCGGTTGGACAGTTGGGTTCGTTGCGCGCGGTCGGCGTTTCCCCGGATCTTCACTGGCTAGCGATCTCCGAACGCTCGCGTGGCGGATTGTGGGACTTGCGAAATGGCCAAAGAATTTTCTATACGCATGGATTTAGTGGCGCCGCAGTCTCCTCGCAGGGAGTCGTTGACGCGGACTTCGCCAAGTTTAAAGATTCCGATCGTCAGATGGCGCGTATGGATCCCGTGCGCCATACGATCAATAAAGGCCGGGAGATTGGTGACCAAGAAGCGTGGCAGTTCGGTAAGACATTGTTAAGGATTACCCGGAGGGGTAAGGACGAATGGAAGTTGCGTAATCTCAGCGTCGAAGGTCTGGACGTCACGAGCGACCGCACGCTATGGACTCGTGACTTCCCAAAGGAGGCGCCGCGTTTTTTAAGCTCGCGCAGCGAAGGCAATCTCGTGTTTTCCTGGCCGGCGAACAGCGACGGCGCGAAGCTGGAAATCAAATCGGAGCCGGGATTAAGCGAGCGCTGGCCCAAGCTGGACGCCGGGCCGGGCGATTACTTTCTCGAAGTGGTGGACCCTCGGACCGGAAAGATTCTCGGCTCCGCGGTCGTGCGCACCGGCAAGCGCGCATTTCGACTGGAGTCCGCTGAATCGAGCGGTGACTGGCTGGTCGCCGCCGATTCAAACAACCGCATCCTGGTGTACTCGCTGGCTACCGGTGAACAAACCGGAATACTGTTTGGCAGCCGCCCGGTAATCTCGTCTTCCATGCCCTGGCTCGCGGCGGAAAACGAGCGCGGGCAACTTTCACTTTACGATTTAAAAAGTCTGACGCGCAAGGAACAGTATTTTTTCACCAGCCCATTGGCCTATACGTATTTCGCTCCAGACAATCGCAGAATGTTCGTGCTCACGGAAGATCAGACGGCATATTTTCTGGCGATTCGAAGCAGCCAAACCGCGAAGGTGCAATAGTTCGGGCCAGACGCCCGAGTAGTCGAACGCGTGAGGCGGAACTCGCGCATTAAACTCACGCGGGCCGAACTTACGCCCGAGCGACGAACAGTTTCCGTGGTGCGAAAATCGCCAATCCAAGCAGCCCCATACCGAGAAGTAGCGCATCGGCGGGCTCTGGCGTGCTGCTGGTCGGAATCACTTGCGTGATGCACTCGCCAGCGTCCGGTGTGCCGGCCGGTCCGCAGACCATCCCGGTGGGTCCTTCGGGAGGAAAAAGCGGGCCGAGATTTGTTTGTCCGTATCCTCCCGGGTCTCCCGGTCCGTCCGATACGTTTACGCCGCATCCGATCAGCAGGGCACCGCACGGGCCGCTATCTGAGGGCACCCCGCCGCCCGTCAGCGTTACCGTGGGCCCGCCGCCGGACGGCGGAGTGGTATAACTTGGCCCGAAGCAGGCAACGGCCACGCAGTGGCCAGCCGTGTACTCCAGAGGAATACTGTAAAAATTGTTGCCATTAAAATCGGGATTGAAATCGAATGCGGCAGCGCCCGTGTCCAGCGAATAGAGATTGCCGAGCGGCCAGCTCTCGGAACCGCCAAAACCGAAAATATTCCAGCTGGCGCTAATGCTCGCAGGCACAGCCACTTGCGCGTCATTAATGACCGGCATGTCTAACTGAACCACGGGCAGAAAGTTGTAATAAAAAGTCTGGCCGGTAGTCAGGCCAAGACTTGCAGGCGGCGCGGTAAAGGTGTTGGCGATGTTGCCGACGACCCCCGGCACGAACGTAAAGTGGTCGGAGGCCGAATACGTCTGCGACGTACTCTCCCACACCAGATCGCCGTAGGTAACCGCTGGCGCGGCCACGATGTTTTGTTGTATTTGCGTGCCCACGTTAAAATTCACATTGGCGCTGGCGACCGTCACGCACACGATAAAGCAAGCCTGCGCTTGCACCCCCAGTCCGGCGGTGATTCCGGGGCCGCCCACCGTGGACGAGTTGCTTACCGGCGGAGACACAACGAGGTTATTCAAACTTGGCGCGAGGTTTCCCGTCGTCGCGCCGGGAACATTCAGCGGCACGTTCAAAAGGTTTTTCGACCCGCTGAACGGCCCAATGTTGTAGACAAAATTGCTGTTTAGATTGCCGTTCGCGGCCGTCGCAGAGCTAAACGTGCCGGTCCACGAAGGCGTATAGCCAAGATTCAGAACTGTGCTTCCGGCCACGAAGCTCTCCCCGGAAGTGACTGTCGAATTCAGCTTAAAGGTGGTCGAACCGCCGGTAGAAACATCCAAGACCCCCTGCGAAACGCTCGCCGAGGCGGTGATTCCAAGATCGCTCCACGGGAAAGGGCCGGCATTCTGGCTGACCGTCCCGTACGTGGCGCTTTCTGAGGCGCTGGTACCCACAGCCTCGGACTGCGCGTTCGCTGCCACCCCTAAAAGCAACAATCCACAAAACGCCGCTATGCTTCGCAGAACCGAGCTCATCGTGCACCCCCGTGCAACGCCACGCCAAATGTATTTACTGCTGAAAAGCCTTAGGGAGAGTTTGGGACAAGGGCCCACGAAACATTCTTTGAGGATGAAATAGCATGTTCGTGACCAGAACGCTCATCGCTCTAAGTATTTTGTATTCAATAACCCGAGACCCGCGCGCCGCCGAACGTTGCAAAACATTTCACTGTTTGTGCAGCCGAATCGTCACCTCGGCAGCTCTCCGCAGCGGCGCGTTGCCGATTGCATGCCTATTTCCACAGTGCTAAGCTCCGCAGCCATAGCAGGTGTGCTCCAAACAATCTCCGCGTCATGGAAAGGTCGCTTATGCCAGAGAATCAAAGCGGACTCAGTGTGTTACTTCGCCTGGTATGGACTCTGGCTGGACTGCTGCTGGCGGCCGCTGCTGGTTATCATCTCCTCGGCCAAATCCGCGAGTCGCGCATGGCCTTTACCACGCCTTACCAGGCCGTTTTGTTGACAAACGGTGCCGTCTACTTCGGCCATTTGCAAGGATATGGCTCGGGCCACCCTATTTTGATGGACGCTTATTACATCGTGACGCAAAGCAATCCCGAGACCAAGCAATCCACGAATGTGCTGGTGAAGCGCGGAAAAGAACTACACGAGCCCGACCGCATGTATCTTACGCCGAGCCAGATCACCTTAGTTGAGCCGGTCGGCGAGAATTCCAAGGTGGCGCACCTGATCGAGCAGGCCGGCAAGCAGTAGAATTCATTGACTCGCAAATACCTGCAAACGTATTTCCCTGCCACCTGTCTTTACGGGCGTGGGTAGCTCGGTTTTACGGATGAGCTGGTGCCGGGGCCGGAGTGGCGGCTGGCGCCGAGGACGGGTTGTTGTTGAAATTGAAATTGACCTTCGGCACCGAGCGCGCTCCTTCATCGGTCTTGAAGTACGCATCGTTGCGCGTAAACCCGCTCATGCTGGCAACCAGACTATTCGGAAACGTGGCGATAAAGGTGTTGTAGTCCTGCACCACATCGTTGTAGCGGCGTCGTTCGATGGCGATGCGGTTTTCTGTTCCGGCCAGTTCGTCCTGCAAGCGTAAAAAGTTTTCGTTGGACTTCAGTTGCGGATAATTTTCCACCACTACCAATAAACGGCTGAGCGCGGAATCCAGTTGACCGTTGGCCGCAATTTTGTCCGTTGGAGTCTTCGCTCCGATCAGCGCGGCGCGCGCTTTGGCGATATCTCCGTAGACAATTTGCTCTTGTGTGGCAAAACCCTTTACCGTTTCCACCAAATTTGGAATCAGGTCCGCGCGGCGTTGCAAGACCACGTCGACCTGCGCCCACGCCGCGTTCACCGCTTCGCGCTTGATGGCCATCTGATTGCGCCGCCCAATGAACGAGCTGCCGAACAACAGCGCGATCACGATCAATATGGCTAGAATAACGAGAGCTATTTTCATGTTTCCCTCAGAGTGTCATGGATGCAAAACATCTTAACACCGGCTTCGGTATCGTGCGCCATCACTGGCCTTTCGCCGCGCGCTGCCATTCGCGCTTGGGAATCAATTCATCCAGCGTACTGACCACGCGTTCCAGCGCCTGCAGACAAGCGCCGTACACCGCGACAATGTCCTTTCCCGTGTGTGCCGTATCCCGAAACTCGAACGCATGATGAAACGCCGATGCATCCGTTCCGCTGATCGCCGCCGTCCGCGCCAGCAGCTCATTGCTGTTGGGGGGCGGAGTTTCGCCGTAAGCAATCAGGAAATGCCGGAACAGCGCCTTCAGGCTGGAGGTCGATTTGGCCAGCACCGCGGTTAATTCGCGCGGCCTGTCCGCAGCCAGCAAGAAATGCTGTCGCAGCTTCAAGAGCGTGGTGCGCAGTTCATGTTCGAGTTCCACGCGATGCAAGTTCATTGGAATATCCAGTGCGGCCACCGCATCTTTTCCAAAGAGCACGCGGTGTGCGTCCCGAATATCCAGCAATTCAATGGCGAAAACGTCGGCAGACCGGCGCAAATCTTCCTCCGCAAAAAACAGCGGCGCCGGCTCGCGTTGTTCATTCACCCACCACTGCACCGCCGGCGCCACACGCCGCAGCTCCCCGGCGGCCAGCGACCCCAGCACGCAAAGCACGTTCAGGTCGGAACGATGCGCCTGAAAATCACCCCGCGCCGCGGATCCGTAGAGAATTACCGAGCGCAGATTGCCGCCCGCCATTTCCTTCAGCCGATTCACCAGCTCCGAGAGTTTTGCATCGTGCGTCAACATAAAATTCTCCTCGATCACCAACTGCCGGAAGCGCCGCCGCCTCCGCTGCTCCCACCACCGAAACCACCGAACCCGCCTCCGCCCGAATAACCGCCACCACCTCCGCCAAATCCGCCGCCCCGATAGCCGCCTCCGCCCCCGCCTCCGCTGGTGAGCATGCCGAGTAGAAACCACAGCAAGCCGCCGCCACCACCTTTGCCGATCACCACCAGAAATAAAACCACCACAATCAGGAAGATCCAGATACCGATCGAACTTGGCACATTTCCGCGACCGCTCGGAACCGCGTGCGCCAACGGCCGGCCAGAAAGCGTCACTCCCCGATCATCCGCGATCAATTTCGCAAGCTGCCAAGCAGCCGTTTGTATCGCCGTATTGAAATCATTCGCGCGGAGGTAAGGAACCATGGCGCGACCCACGTCCCCGGCGCGCGCATCATTAATCACCGGCTCGAGTCCATAGCCGACCTCAATCCGGTATTTTCTCTCATCCGGCGACAGCAGCAGCAGCACACCGCGATCGTCTTTTTTGGAGCCGATCCCCAAATTTTTGTACAAATCGGCTGCGTAATCTTCGACGGTTCTCCCCTCGAGCGAGTGCACGGTGATGATCGCCATCTGCGCGCCGGTTTTTTCTTCTAGCTCCGTGCACAACGCTTCGAGGTTGGCTTTCGCGTCGCCGTTCAGTGTCCCGGCCAGGTCCGTCACGTAGCCCGTGGGATGGATTTTGGTGAGATCTTCCGCGTGACAAATCTGCGCCGATACCGCGATCGCGGCGAAGCACAGAAGTAGAGAGAGTATTCGCCTCGTGTCCGCCATGCGCATGATCTTCCGGGCAAGCCCTTCGTTCTGGAAATGGGAGGAGTGCAAAAGTTGACCGTCCAGACTATAGGGCCTCGCGACGGGAGGTGTAAAGCGCGGGTCGCGTCGGTCGGGCAACCCACTCCCAACCCGATGAACCTCCACACCCTGTCCACCCGGACAGGTAACGCCCACGCTTCCCAGTCACGCGGAAAGCGCGCGCAGGGTACCAAGAGTACTAATACTAGGTCTTCGGGGATTCAGTATGGAACTTTGCTTCGCCAAAACCGTGCATGCTTGCCCAACCTGCGAAAGCCACGCCATTCGCCGTTCCGCGCGCAAAGGATTCGTCGAACGCGTACTTCTCCGCATCACGCTTGTGTGGCCTTACCGCTGCGATGACTGCGACACACGCTTTTGGGGTTTCCAGCGCACCGCGCCAGACATGAAAGAATTCCTCAAGAGCGCCGCCTGATCAACCTGTTTCCGCGTCGAGACTGGCCGCCGGCGATCGTCATAAAAAACACTTCGGACTGAATGCCGCTCCTCAGATCTCGCGCGCTGGTAATTTCTCTCAGCCGGACTTCCGCTGCATTCCAATGATCAGCGTTGCAAGGCCTTTTGGATGGCCAGCAGCGCCTGGCCGATATGCGCGAGTTCGGCAGCGGTCAATCGAGAAAGGTGCGACGCCAGAAATCTTACCCGGCGCTTGCGGCCTTGCTTGAGCAGGGAAGTTCCCTTGGCGGTCGCAGCGATCAGCACCGCGCGGCGGTCCTTTGGATCCGTCCGCCGTACCGCCAATCCTTGCGCCTCGAGTGCGTCCACGATGCGGCTCATGGTCGGCGGCCGCACCTGTTCGGCGCCAGCCAGATCGCGCAGCGAAATCGGACCGCCAAAGACCATCACCGAAAGCGCCGATAACCGCGCCGGCGCGATGCCGCTGGCGGTATCCTCGACGCGCACCAGGCGCAATAGGCGGATCGCCGCGCTATGCAGTAGATCCGCGATTTCTTCGGTTTTCCGAGCCTCGCTCATCAATTAGCCTAGCTAATTATTTGCTTGACAGCGCCCGTACACGGGCTTATTAATAATTAGCAATGCTAAGCATTCTACGCGGCGCGCCACGGACGCGCAAGCGGGAGGTTCTTATGGACTCGGCAATACAAACGTCCGGAATTATGGCGGTAATGCTTGGCGTGCGCGACCTGCCCAAAGCCGTCGCATTCTATACGCAAAAGCTGGGACTCAAAGCGCTCATGCAAGAGTCCGAGATCGCTCTATTGCAATCCGGTACAATCATGCTTGGCCTCACTCGCGGCCTCGCACGTTCTGCGGAGCACCTCACCGGCGCCACCGAAGTCGTCTTCCGCGTCGATTCCGTCCGCGCTGCCCACTGCGCCCTGGCCGCCCAGGGAGTCTCTTTCGTCAGCGAACCCCACCAAGTCACCCCCGCCGATTGGGCCGCGCATTTCCGCGACGAAGACGGTCACCTGCTCTCGGTTTTCGGCCCCCAAGGCCAAACCTGACGCCATAAAAAGAATCGATTTGTTTCGTTGTAGTATGGGCCCTGATGATCCCGCCATCTCCTCTAGGTCGCAAAATTCTCTTCGCGGCGTTCGCGTCCCTGTGCTTGGCGTTCGCTGGCCGTCCGCAAGCGCCGGACAAGAGTCCCGCGCGCGTCGTCACCGCCGAGCGCGACGCGGCCACAGCGCCGCCCGGCAACGAGGCTTGCGCCAAATGCCACCGCGCGATTTTTCAATCCTATTCCGCCACGCCCATGGCGCACGCCAGTGGTCCCGCTACACAGGATTTCCTTCCCGGAGATTTTCGCCACGCCGCCTCTGGTGTGCACTACCGCGTGTTTCTCGAAAACGGCGACGCTTGGCTGGGTTTTGACCGCGACGGCGATCCGCCTCTGCACGGCAAGCGCAAGCTTGAATATTTCATCGGCTCGGGCCTTCGCGGCAAAACTTATATTTTCAGCGAAAATGGTTTCTCCTTCGAATTACCTGTCAATTTTTATTCAAAGCGAAGCGATGCGCCGGGCGGCGGCTGGGACATGGCGCCAAAACATCAGGGCGCCAAGGAGATGCCGCTGACCTCTCCGGCTTCCTCGTCATGCCTCACCTGTCACACCAGCGATGCGCAAGCACCGCAGGTCGGAACCGAAAATGAATATGCTTCGCCGCTTTTCGCCCACGGCGGAATTACTTGCGAACGCTGTCACGGCGCGGACATCTCGCACGGCGCAGGAAAATCCGCCAGCACGGCCGCAGCGGGCGCCTCGGCTTCGCGCGGCGCCAACATCCTGCCAGGCAAAATAATCAATCCCGCCAAACTCCCTCCCGTGCGCCGCGACGCGATCTGCATGCAATGTCATTTAGAAGGGAATGCCTCCGTCGAACAACCCGGCCGGCACTTTTACGAATTTCGTGCCGGCGAGGATCTCTCCGATTTCGTCCGCTACTACGTGTACACCGGCGGTGGAAATGACAACGTTCGCGCCGTCAGCCAATTCGAGGCTCTCGAGCAAAGCAAATGCAAGCGCCTCACCGGCGACTCCATGACCTGCACCTCTTGCCACGATCCGCATGCTTCGCCTCCTGCGGGCCAACGCTTCTCCTACTTCCGCGCCAAATGCCTCGCCTGCCACGGCGATGGCTTCGCCGCCAAGCATCACGTCGAGCAGCCAGACTGTGCTTCCTGCCACATGCAGCGGTTGCGCGCGCTGGACGTGGCCCACACGCAAGCCACCGATCACCGCATTTTGCGTGTGCCCATACCGCAAACCGCCTCCGATCCTTCTCAGAGCGCTCTCACCGAAACGAACTTAAGACGGTTCCCCCCGGTGCCTGTCGATTCTTTGCGGGATCCCGCGCTTGCCTGGAGTTCACTGGCCGGCACCGGTTCGCAATTTGCGTTGGCCCAGGCTCAAAAACTTTTGCCCGAAGCCTTGATGCAAAATCCGGATGATCCGGAGCTCCTCGCGGCCCTCGGTTACAGCGAACAGCTGCGCGGACTAACGGATCAAGCCCGCGAACATTACGAACATGCCCTGCGCGTTAAACCCTTGGCCTTGGAGGCCGCTGCAAACTTGGCTTTGCTTGAAGCCAGCGCCGGCAACTTAGACCATGCCGCTAGTCTCTGGAAATCCGCCTTCGCTCGCGATCCTGGCAGAAGCACCTGGGGCATCGATCTAGCCCGCGCTTTATGTTTAAGCGGTCACGACGCTGAAGCCAAAGCCGCGCTCGCCCGCGTCCTCGAATTTAATCCAGATTTATCCACCGCGCGCGGCATGGTTCACCAGCTGGAATCCGGCGAGGTGAAATGCACGCCCGAGTAAACTTTCCGATCCACCGCGCGCGGTGAAATTCTTTTGTAATGCAACGCAATTGAGATTCTCAGGCTGATCAGCTGCCGGAAGCCGGCCTGAAGTGCAGCCAACTTGGCGCCCGTCGCTGTTTCGTCGATCAGCTCGGTAACTTGCCGGCCAGCCAGTAATCGACACTGAACTTTCCCGGGCCAGAGCAGATCAGCCAGATAAAGAAGAGCACGTACAGGACTTCCGGAAGGTAGAGGAAATCGTCGAGCCGGCTTAGAAATGAAAGTCCCTTTGGCAAGGTTGAAACCGCGCTGGTCAGCGTGGCGACAATCATATTGATCATTAAAGCTACGCAGGCCAAACTCGAAAGAAACCCCACGGTCACCAGGGACCGCCAATGAACTCGACACTCGATACGAAATAAGCCGTCTGGCGGGGGAAGGGGATTTTGGCCTTAACGAGCGTGTCGTAGACAGGTTTCGTTCCGCCAGCGACAAACAATTTGTTGGCCCCGGAGATGGCGAAAAACAGACCGATCGAAACGCGCACCAGCAGGATGGCGTATTGTTCCAAATCACCGTTGCCCATCAGCGCAAACTGGACCAACCGTTTCCAATCCATTTTTTGTCTCTCCGTCGGAGGATGTGCTGCAACGATCCTCTGTCTCACACAGTTCGATTTCTCTGGTAACGGGTGAACACAAAGTCGCGAGTCTTGACGGGCGCATGGCAAGGGAAGCAGGTTGTGAGGTCCGCCTTACCGTCAGGTTTGCCGTCTTTGCATTGCGAGCAGATTCTCCCGCCTTGAGACTAGGTGTCCATCTTTTCGACCCATTGAGCGCGCGATGCCGGAGCCACGAATGGATCCGCAAAGTATTGTGTTTCGCGCGCAACCTTGACGCCGCTGAACTCCATGACGCTCACGGTGTAGGACGGCTTGTTGTCATACGTCAGGATGTATTCGGTGACCCAAAGATCGTCGCCGCCGATGATTCGCCGGATAGAAAACCGCTTATTGCTCGGCTGACTGGCGCGCTGGCCTTGTATGTTGCTTCGACCGCGGGTTCGCTCGCCCGACTGCGGGTAGTCCAGCACCGCGTCCTCGAGATAGATGAGGTGCTCCGTTACAAAATCGTTGGCATCGGACGCCGCCCAATGCTGATCCAGTGCCGCACGAATCTCTTGATCTCGCACTCCAGAATCCTGCTGCTTCTGTTGTTGACCGTTCATCTTCAGCCTCCCATTTGAGAATCCCCCATCATGCGCGAGGAAACATTCGCATCAGTGGTTGGTGGTTCTCCCTTCGATGTCGGAGCGAGTGACTGTTCAAGGCAGAGATTGTCAGAAGTGCGCCGACAGAACGCAGCGTTGGCATCCGTCCGGGCCGAGCGCTAACCGTACTTGAGATCGGTGCTCTGTCCGATCTCGATAATATAACCATCAGGATCGCGGATGTAGCAGCGAATCTCGCCGTACTTGGGTATTGGCTCCGTGATGAACTCGGCTCCGCGACTTTTCCATAATTTGTAGCACGCTTGAATATCCGCAACGCGGAAATTCATAAAGCTATTGATGTGATTTGGGTCGGGGACGCTGAGCGTTACTGTCGGCTTATCCGGGGTCGGCCCGCCTCCAACGTTCAGAATCATCCAGATATTCGCAAGCTGAAGGTACGGGGGCGCGTTGCCGTCACCCATGGTCAGAATGCGGGCGCCGAACACTTTTTCGTAGTAGCGCGCCGATCGTTCGACGTCGGCGACGGTGAGAAAGTACGCGATGCTGATCCCCTCTCGCGGCGGCATCTCAAAGCTCTTCTGTTCGACTTGTATGGCCGTCATGGATGGCTCCTTTCGATACCGTGCGCATTACAAATACGATGTCCCAAGTCCCGCTCCCATTCATAAAAAATCGATCGACGCCAGCTAGTGCAGCAGCGATTCCCAATTGGCTGGAACTCTCCCTGCCGGTCCAGGTGATGGTTGATCCTCCGGATGCGAATGTGGCGGAAGCAACTCCCCAGCCTTGATCATCCTCCGCTTCTCGTAATCGTAGAACCAATCCTCACCCGGCTCGAAGCTGGCAATGATCGGATGCCCCGTTGCCGCCGCATGCTTGGATGCATGCTGGGCCGGAGAACTGTCGCAACATCCGATGTGCCCGCACTCCGCACACCGCCGGAGATGAAGCCACCAACCTTTCGGTGACGCTAGGCATTCGACACAACCGTCGCCACTCGGCTTGGAAGCGGGGTTGATTCCGCGCAGACTCTTTTTCACTTACGATTTCCTCTCGCGTCCGCTGTTCGCAAAATAATGTCAAGCCACCAGCAAGACTTTCCCGATACCACCCTTCTCCGCGGCAGCCTGAGCCTCGGCCGCCTTGCTGAGTGGCAGCTTGCGGCTGATCGGGATCACCAGTTTGCCATCTCGGACGGCCTCGGCCATGAACTGAAGAGTTTTCGCATCAGGCGTCGAGTAAACCGGCACCGCCTTTACGGTTGGGTATTTCTCGGCATTCCGTGGTGCCCCGAGAACTGACGCAAATACTCCTCCCGGCTTGACCTTGGCGATCAATTTTTCCGCAGTCTTGCCGTTGACCGTATCAGCTACCACATCGAGCACCGGAAGATTCGCAATCGCATTGTCGTCATCGGTTGCCACCAACTGATCTGCGCCAATGGTCTTCGCTTCTTCCATCTGGCTCTTCAGCACCCCTGCGATCACGACTGCTCCCCGTTGCTTCGCAGTGAATACCGCCGAACGCCCGACATTTCCAGCAGCACCTGCGACGAGAACCGTCTGGCCCGCTTTGATCCCGGTAGCGGAAATGAGCTGGTTGCCAGTCGTCGTCACCAGCGGCAGCGCCGCTGCCTGGATCAAATCGAGCCCCTTGGGAACTTTCGCCAGAATCGCGGCTTTTACAACGCAAAGTTCGGCGTACGTGTCCGCCGCCATCGCAAACACCTGCTCGCCTCGGGAAAAGCCTTCCACAGCGGGCCCAACCGTCACGACTGTCCCCGCAATGTCCACTCCCATCAGTCCCGGAAACTTGATGGGATAAAAGTCTTTCGTCAACCCGGCACGTCGTTTGTAATCGATCGGATTCACGCTCGTGGCAGCGACCCGCACCAGCACTTCGCCGGGACCCGCCACCGGATCAGGGTATTCCTCGAACTTGAGTACTTCAGGACCGCCATATTGGTGGACAACAACTGCTTTCATACTTCATCTCCCTGTGAACGGCGAGCATGCAGTCGCCAAAACAATTTAGATCCTCTGCAAGTTTCGTTTTGATTAGTTGAGATTTCACTTCCCTTTTGCCACTTCTTCGTCTGTCGGCCGACTCTCTCTACCAGTGGATTCTTAGCTCCGCGCCCGGCGTTCGCGCGTCACAGCGCCTTTGGCGGCAGCTTCTCTTCTTCTATTCTTTTGAGGATGAATTCCCAGGTCGTGCCATGACGTTTCCGCAAGGTTGACGTCGTAGTAGTTGGCGGCTTTCTCGATGTTCGCGAACGCCAAAGCACGGTCGGCATCGGAGACGTCGATGACTTGATCGAACCGCGCGACCGCGTTACGCACATGTTGTGCGTCGGTCAGCGGTTCTTTACGCTGCTTCGGAAACGCGTAGACGCTATCGGGCAAGTCGCTCTGTTTCGTCAGCCGTCCGTGTTTCTCGTGAGGTTTCCAGGTCGCTTCCGGCATATCTTTACCATCTTTTCTAATGTGGGAATCCGTCCGACATCCATTTTGCGAATAGCTCAATGCGAGATTGCGGCCAAGGGCCTTCTCCTCTTGGCGGTGGAGGCGGCATTACCGCTCCGCCGATTCCCCGAATGCGATCGTAGATGGCAGCCGCGTGCTTTTTGACGTCATCGTAACTTCCCAGATTGAACGCTTTGCTCATGCCCTGAATGTCTCGCTCCGTAAAAAGCGGGCGAATGTCCGTTTGAAAGCTCGTCAGTTTCGCCATGGCTCATCCTCCTCTCGGAATAAAACCCGGAACGCCGCTTGTCACCACTGTATTCAGCCTCTGCCGGGTCTGAATGCGATTGATTTGGTCAAGCGCGTCTTGCGGAAGAGCAGAGATGTTGAAATTCTCTCTCGCGCGCGCCGCAGTCGTGGGCGTGGTAAGCAAAGCCGTGCCGCGCTGCACCGCCCAAGCCAGCAGCACTTGCGCCGGCGTCTTTCCGACCCGGGCAGCGATAGCCAAAATGACCGGATCCTCGAAAAGTCCCGGCTTCATCCCGTGGCCCAACGGCGCAAAAGCCAAAAGCACAATGCCGTTCCGCTTACAGTATTCCAATAGCTCCGTCTCCGGCAGATACGGATGTGATTCCACCTGCACCACCGCTGGCTTGATTCTCGCTGCTTCATAGATCGGCTTCAGTTCGTCTAGACCGATGTCCGAAATTCCGATGGCCCGGCACTTGCCGTGGTCCACGAGACTTTCCATCGCTCTCCAGGTGTCGAGCAAAGTCACGCCCTTGTCGTAAATCACATTGCCGTTTTGATCCCGCGGATCTTGGTTGTCCCCGGGTTGAAAAGCAAATGGAGTGTGAATGAGATAGAGATCCAGATATTTGAGTCCGAGTCTCACTAGACTCTCTTCGAAAGCCGGTTCAACGCGCTCGGGCCGGTGATTGGAGTTCCACAGCTTTGTGGTAACAAAGATGTCTTCGCGCGCGATGTCTCGAGCGGCGGATCCTGCCTGCAACGCCGTGCCTACCTCGCGCTCGTTCCCGTATCGTTCCGCGCAATCGAAGTGTCGAAATCCGGCTTCCAGTGCGTCTCTGGTCGCACTAATCGTCAGAGCTGCATCGGGAATTAAGGTGCCGAAGCCGAGTGCGGGCATATGGCCGGCTCCGTGGTTGAGTGGAATTCTCGTCAGCCGCAGATCAGCAGGCTCAACCATGGTCACACCTCCAAATCCGCGAGACCGAACATCGGCGCGTTCTGCAGCGAGTGCCGCTCAGAAAGCCAGTGAGGTCGGGTATTTTACAACAAAATCAGACGGCCAAGTCTGATCAATAAGCTATCGTCAGGAAAAGAAGAACTAGCGCACTCGAGATCGTCGTAAGTCAGAACTCCAGGGAAAATGGCGCGCCCGGCGTGACTCGAACACGCGACATTCTGCTTAGAAGGCAGATGCTCTATCCAACTGAGCTACGGGCGCATGGCTTGCAACTCACTCAAATGTACTGTGTTTTCCGCGTTTTTCGCAACCGCCAACTGGCCCAGCAGGTTTCCCTTCTGACTACAGACTTCCGTCCACGGCGATCAACGCCTACTGCCAGCCTCCGCCCAGCGCGCCATACAACTGCACCAACGTAAGCGCCTCGCCCTGCTGCGCTGTCACCAGATTTAGTTCCGCTGAATACAAGCTGGAGTCCGTCGTAAGCACTTCGAGATACGCCGTCGCCCCGCCCTCATAGCGGATTCGCGCCAGCCGCGTCGCGTCCGCCGCAGCCGCCACCAGTTTCTCCTGCTCCTCGCGATTTACGCGTTGCTTGTTGTACGCAATCAGCGCGTTCGATACATCGCCGAACGCACTGGCAATCGCCTTCTGATAGTGCAGTACCATTTCCTTCTGCGTTTCGCGAGACAGCTTCACTTGCCCGCGCAGCTTCCCGCCTTCAAAAATCGGCTGTGTCAGAGATCCAATACCGTAGATCGTTTTGCCCGAAGCTTCGAACAAATTCGAGAGCTGGCTCCCCCCAAAACCCGCCGAGCCTGTAATCGTGAGCTGCGGAAAAAACTGTGCGCGCGCAATGCCGATCTGCGCATTGGCTGCCACCAACGTTTGTTCCGCCTGCTGAATGTCCGGCCGGCGTTCCAAAAGCTGCGAGGGAATTCCTGTTGGAACCTCCTGCGGTGGAGGACTCAGCGCGTCGGCGGCGGTGTGCGCCACCGGCCCGGGATTCGCGCCCAGCAACAGGCTCATCGCATTCTCCTGCTGCTGAATCTGCTGCTCGATCTGCGGCAGTTGCGATGACGCCGTGTACAGAAGCTGCTCCGCCTGCCGCACATCCGAAAGCGGCACGGAACCGCCATGCTCCAATTTTTGCGTCAGATCCACGGAATCCTGCCGCACTTTCAAAGTCTGCTTGGTAATTTCCAATTGACGGTCGAGCGCTCGCAACTCGATATACGTGGTTGCCACTTGCTGCACTAGCGTCAAGCGCACCGCCCGCTGCGCCCACGTTTGCGACAGCAACGTCGCGCGCGCCGCTTCCGTCTGCTTCCGATAAATGCCCCAAAAATCCGGCGTCCATGTCGCACCCAGGCTCAGGCTGCCGAAGGCTAGCGGATTGGGAATGCTCGTCGTCCCGACGTTGGGAACTGACGCGCCAATCGCAGTCCCCCCGACGGTGATTTGCGGAAACTCCTGCGAACGCGTGACCTGCAGCTGCGCTTGTTGTTCGAGTACCCGCTGTGCCGCAATTCGCAAGTCGTAGTTGTTGGCCAGCGCTGTGCGAATCAGTCCCTGCAACTCCGGTTCGCGGAACACTTGCGACCATTGTTCATCGCCCAGCGAATTCTGCGCGTCGCTCACAATCGCAGCATCATCCGTGCCCCGAAAGGTTGGCGGCGTGGCGTACGCCGGACGCTTGTACCTTGGGCCAATGTTGCACCCGCCCAGAACCACCAGGCACGCAACTCCCAGCACCATCAGGAACGCCCGTCCAAGTCTCGCCATCAAGCTTTTCACGACGCACCTCCCAGCGCCGGGCTTCCCGCTGGACCCTCTTCTCCCGGACCTCCGGCCTCGGGATCAAATTCCGCCTTGGAATCCATCGTGGTGTTCTTGCCGCCCCGGCTGAAGCGATGCGAGAGGTATTCGACCACCGCAAAAGTCGCCGGAATAAAGATCAGCCCGATCGCGGTTGATAAAAACATGCCCCCAATCACGACCGTTCCCAGAATCCGCCGTGAAGCTGCGCCGGCGCCCGACGCGGTCCACAGCGGCAGACATCCAAAAATGAACGCCAGCGCCGTCATCACAATAGGACGGAAACGCAAGCGCGCCGCGCCCAACGCGGCTTCCGCGATGCTCTGCCCGCTTTCGTAATTGGACTTCGCGAATTCCACAATCAGAATGGCATTCTTCGCCGAAAGGCCGATCAGCATGATCAGTCCAACCGTGGCAAAAATGTCGTTCTCGAGCAGGCGGGCACGCAGCGCCACATACCCTCCCAAAATTGCCACCGGTGTGCTCAGCAAAACGCTAAACGGCAGCGTCCAGCTTTCATAAAGCGCCGCGAGGATCAGGAACACGAAAAGCAAAGACAGCCCAAACACCGCCCACGAGGGCACGCCTCTTTCCGCCTGCTGCTCCTGATAGGACATTCCCGAATAATCAAATCCCGCGCCCGCCGGCATGGTTTTCTTAAACGTATCTTCCAGCGCGGCGCGAATCTGTCCCGAACTGTATCCCGGGGCCCCAGTAATATTCAGCTGCGCGGCATTGTATTCATTGAACCGGTAAATAAATTCCGGCCCGGTGATCTGCTTCACTTTCACCAGCGAAGCTAGCGGAACCTGGCCGCCGTTCGCGCTGCGCACATAAAATTGATTGATGTTCGCGATGCTGGTGCGAGAAGTGCCTTCGGCCTCCACAAAGGTTTGCCATTGCCGCCCGAAACGATTGAAGTAGTTCACCAAATACCCGCCCATGAACGTTTGCATCGTGGTGTAAATGTCAGATAGGCTCACCTGCTGTTGCAGCGCCTTCTCCCGGTCGACGTCCGCGTACAGTTGCGGCACGGCAGGCTGATAAGAGGGAATGGCCGCGCCAACTTCCGGCCGGTCTTTCAGGGCGCCCAGAAACGCGAACACGTTCCTCGTTAGCGTCGCGGGATCGTCCGTTCCAGAACGGTCTTCGATCACCATCGTTACGCCTCCCGACGTTCCGATGCCCGGGATGGATGGCGGCGGGAACGCAAAAGCGATACCGTCTGGATTGCCCCCGAGCTGTTTTTGCAAATTGCTTTGGATGTATTCGAGCTGCTCTTTCTTGCTCTTCCTCACTTCCCACGGTTTGAGGGCCACGAAAAAGAAGCCGGCGTTGGTGCTCTGTACCTGGGTCAGCAGGGAAAAGTTCGTGACCGCAATCACGCCTTGCACTCCCGGCGTTTTTAGCAGCGCCGCGCTGATCTTTTGCTCTGCGGCGTCCGTGCGTTGCGCTGAAGCCCCGTCGGGGAGTTGCAGCGCCAGAAACATATATCCCTGGTCCTCCGTCGGGAGAAATCCGCCCGGCAGACTGCTGCCGAGAAAGAACGCTGCGACCGCCACCAATGCGATACCCAGCATCGCGAATCCCGACTTGTGCACCAGAACATCCGACGTGCGTACAAAACTCTCCGTCGTTCTCCCAAAAAATTTGTTGAAGACCTCGAAGCCCTTGCCCAGCAGCCCTTTCTTCGCTTCTTTTTCCCGAGGTTTAAGCAGCAGCGATGCCAGCGCTGGCGAGAGCGTCAACGCATTGAACGCCGAGATCAGTACAGAAATCGCGATGGTTACCGCGAATTGCTGATACAGCCGGCCGGTGATCCCTGGAATGAACGCCGTCGGAATAAACACCGCTGCCAGAATCAGCGCAATCGCCACCACTGGCCCGCCAACTTCTTCCATGGCCTTTTCCGTTGCGGCTTTCGGACTCATGCCCTCATCAATGTGGTGTTCCACCGCTTCCACCACGATGATGGCGTCGTCCACCACCAATCCAATCGCCAGCACCAAACCAAAAAGCGATAGCGTATTGATCGAAAAACCGAGCGCCGGAAAGATGATGAACGTTCCAATCAGCGAAACCGGAACGGCGAGCAACGGAATCAGCGTCGCGCGCCACCCCTGCAGGAAAATGAACACCACAATGACTACGAGACCGAGCGCTTCGAACAGCGTGAAAACAATTTCGCGAATCCCCGCGGTTACCGCCTTCGTGGTATCCAGCGGAACGTCATAGGTAATTTCCGAGGGGAATGTCGCCGACAGGTCTTTAATCCGCGCATTCACCGCCGCCGCCGTTTCCACCGCGTTCGATCCCGGCAGTTGATAAATCGCCATAACCCCCGATGGCGCTTGATTGTATCGTGCGGAAATCGCGTACGCCTGGTCCCCCAGCTCGACGCGCGCAATATCGCTCAAATGCAACACCGAACCGTCCGCATTCGCGCGAACCACGATGTTGCCAAACTCTTCCGTCTTCACCAGCCGCCCCTGGGTCCGAACGGTGTAAGTAAACTGTTGCCCCTTCGGAATGGGCTCCCCGCCAATTTGCCCCGCCGGATTCACGTTATTCTGCGTCTGGATCGCTGCGATCACTTCCGGCGCGGTTACCCCCAGCTTCGCCATTTTGTCCGGATCGACCCACACGCGCAGCGCATAAATCCCGCCGAATACCTGGACCCGTGAAACTCCCGGCACGCGCGCGATCTGGTCCTGAAGATTGATGACCGCATAATTTGTCAGGAAATCCTGTCCCAATTTGCCGCCCGGCGAATTGATTGCGATGAGCATGAGCGGGGAAGTAAGTGACTTCGCCACCGTAAGGCCGGCGACCGTAACCTGCGCGGGCAGTTGCGACTGCGCCTGGTCGACACGCAGTTGCGCCAGCACCTGGTCGATGTCGGGATTGGTCTTCACATCAAAATCCACGAACAGCTGCATCACGCCGTTATTCGCGCTCACGGAGTCCATGTAAATCATGTTGTCGACCCCGTTCATTTGCTGCTCGATCGGGGTCGCCACCGCTTGACTCAAAGTTTTTGCATCCGCGCCCGGGTACGTGGCGGTCACCAGAATTTCGGGCGGAACGATGTTCGGAAATTGCGCCGTCGGGAGCGTCAGCATCGACACCATTCCGACAATTACCGTCAGAATGGCGATCACAATCGCTACGATTGGTCGGCGGATAAAGAACTTCGACATCACTTTTCTCCCATCACACGGCTCGTCGCCCCCGCTGCTACGGCAGGGACTTCGTGCGCCGCTACCGGTGCGCCTTCATGCAGCTTCTGCAGGTTGTCCACAATGATCAATGCCCCCGGCGCGACACCGCTTTCCACTAACCAGTTCGTCCCAATCTGCGGACCAAGCGTCACCGTCACGAGATGCGCCTTTCCGTCAGACCCCGCCTCATACACCTGCTGCATCCCTTGAAATTCTTGCACCGCCACTTGTGGAATCAGCACCGCTCCTCGCCGCAAATCCGTCTCCGCCTTCACGCGGCCGAACTGCCCCGGGCGCAGCAGGTTGCCGGGATTTGGAAACGCTGCCGCAATCCGGATCGCTCCGGTCTGATTGTTCATTTGCCGGTCGACAAATTCGATGCGTCCCTTCTGCGGAAATTCTTCGCCGTTGGCGAGCGTTAGCGTCAGCGGAATGGCCGACGCATTCTTCAGTAAATCTCCGCTTCCTTTGCGCGCGCGCTGCGTGAGCCCCAAATATTCCGAGTCGCTGATCGAAAAATACGCCTTGATAGGATTTAACTGCGAAACAGAGGTCAGCACCGACGTCGTGTTAACCAGATTCCCCACCTGCGTCGTGGCCTGTCCCGCGACGCCACTGATCAATGAGCGCACCTGCGTGAATCCAAGGTTCAACTCCGCGTTCGCCACCGCAGCCTGTGCGGCGGCCACCGAAGCCTGTGCCGAGCGGACCGCCGCCTCGCTTTGCGCTTTTTGCTGCGTATCGTTATCCAGTTGGCTCTTTGCAATGGCGTGCGCTTCTGCCAGCGGCGTGTCGCGATTCACATTGATGTCCGCCAAACCCAGTTGCGCTTGCGCCTGCAGCACCTGTCCCTTGGCCTGCTCAAGTTGCCCCTTGGCTTGATCGAGCGCCGCTTGGAACGGCCGCGGATCGATTTCGAAAAGCACTTGTCCTTTGGAGACTTCCGCGCCTTCCTTGTAATTCTGTTTGATCAGGTATCCGTTGGCTTGCGGCTGAATCTGCGCGTTCACATATCCGTCAAGCGTGCCCACCCATTCGCCGGTGATCGGCACATCGTCAGACTGCACTTTCACAACGGTCACCGGAATCGCCGCCGGTCCGCCCGCTGCCGACGCGCTTTTCTTGCCGCAGCCCGCCAGCAATCCCGCGCTCAAAACCAGCGCCGCCCCGCAGGTTACGCCCGCACGCATTCGCATCCACGCTGCTCCCGTGCCTTTATCCGACTCGTTCATACACCTCTCCACAAAAAAGCTGCGAATGTCTTTCGCTCGTGCACCAATACCTGTTTTTAGACGAAGCCGCAGTCTGCTGTAGACTGGGCGCGGCTCCAACCGCACCCTATGCATAACTCGAGGGAACGGTCGCGATACCTTGGATTCCGGGAAGGCGGATTTAACTACATAAAATTTTCATCTTCGTCGAAATTTCGAATGTAATACAGATTTTTCATCTCGTATCGTGCGAGACACGAGTTTCCGGTGTGATTTCCGCGAAGCCGCAGATTTGATATTTGAGGGCCCCGGACGGGGGGCCGCAAGCCTATTTTCACCGCCGGTAATTTGATTTACCCTACAGGCGCATCTCCGCATCGAACTTTCATAAGGAGAACCAACAATGCCTGACGCCGCCGCTCAACAACCAGCGAAAGACGCCCAAAAGGTTCAAACTTCTCCCGCCAAAGCGTTCGCCGCGCAGAGCCCCACCTCTGGCCTTGCTGCCCACACCATCAATCGCCGCGCACCGCGCCCCGAAGACGTGCAGCTTGAAATCCTTTTTTGCGGTGTGTGCCACTCCGACCTGCACCAGAGTCGCAACGAATGGAAAGAAGTCATGCCGACTGTCTATCCCTGCGTCCCGGGCCACGAAATCGTTGGCCGCGTCGTCGCCGTCGGGCGCGCCGTCAAAAAATTTAAAGAAGGCGATATCGCGGCCGTCGGTTGTATGGTCGATTCCTGCCGCAAATGCGCCAACTGCCTTGCCGGCGAAGAGCAATATTGCGAAAACATGATGACCCTCACCTACAACGGTGAAGACAAATTCCTCGGCGGTGTCACTTACGGCGGTTATTCAGAAAGCATCGTGGTCGACGAAAATTACGTCCTCCGCGTTCCCAATGGACTCGACCCCGCCGGCACCGCCCCGCTCCTCTGCGCCGGCATTACCACTTATTCTCCGCTCCGCCACTGGAACGTTAAGCAGGGACAAAAAGTTGGCATCGTCGGACTCGGCGGTCTCGGCCACATGGGCCTCAAATTCGCCAAGGCTTTTGGCGCTCATCCCGTCCTCTTCACCACTTCGCCGAACAAAACCGCCGACGCCGTCCGCCTCGGCGCCGAGGACGTGGTTATCTCCAAAAATGCAGCCGACATGCAAAAGCATATCGGCACCTTCGACTTCATCCTCGACGCCGTCTCCGCCGATCACGACCTAAACGCCTACCTGCAACTCTTGAAGCTGGACGGCACCTTAACGTTAGTCGGCGCGCCGGAGAAACCCGCCCCCGTCTCTGCTTTCAACTTGCTGATGAGGCGCCGGCGTCTCGCCGGTTCCGCCATCGGCGGCATTCGTGAAACCCAGGAAATGTTGAATTTCTGCGCCGACAAGGGCATCACCTCGGACATCGAGGTAATTAAAATCCAGCAAATCAACCAAGCCTACGACCGCCTCCTGAAGAGCGACGTGAAATACCGCTTCGTCATCGACAACTCTTCCCTTCACTAACTCCTCGAGTAGATGGCGCGCCGCCAAGGACGGTGCGCCATCTACTCCGCTGCCACATGCACCTCAGAACCACGTTGCTCCTCCAACCCGCTCGCGTTATCCTCCTCAATTCCCTGGAGGAGCCCGTGCCCATCCGCAAGCTCGCCGTTATTATCCTGTTCGTCGTCGCCTTCTTCACTGTCGGCGCCGGGCCAAACACGTTCGCGCAAAATTCCCCGCCTCCGTACGACCAATCCCTCTACTCCGAGCTCCGCTGGCGCTGCATCGGTCCCTTCCGCGGCGGACGCACCGTCGCCATCACCGGCGTCACTGAGCAGCCCGGCGTCTTCTACATGGCTCAGGTCAACGGCGGGGTCTGGAAAACCGACGACTTCGGCAACACTTGGCGCCCCATCTTTGACGACCAGTCCTCCGGTTCTGTCGGCGCCATCGCTGTCGCCCCGAGCGATTCCAACATTCTTTACGGTGGCAGCGGCGAAGGCCTGCAGCGTCCCGACCTTGCTGTAGGCGACGGCATGTACAAATCCACCGACGCTGGGAAGACTTGGACGCATCTCGGCCTCCGCGACGCCCAGCAAATCACCAACATCATCGTCGATCCCGCTAATCCCAAACGCCTATTCGTGTCAGTCCAAGGTCATCCCTACGGCCCCAACGCCGAACGCGGCGTCTTCCGCTCGACTGACGGCGGCGCCACCTTCGAGAAAGTTTTATACAAAGACGAAAACACCGGCGCCGCCGATCTCGCTTTCGATCCGCAAAATCCGCAAATCATTTACGCCGTTCTCTGGGCCGCCCGCGTCGCTCCGTGGGAAGTTCGCGACGGCCGTTCTTTCATCGCCGCTGGCAGTGGTCTCTTCAAATCGGAAGATGGCGGTGATACCTGGCATCCGCTCACCAAAGGTTTGCCAAACTACATGGACGATAAACTCGGCCGTATCGGCATCGCCGTTTCCCGCGGCGACCGCAATCGCCTCTACGCCAGCGTCGAAGCGGAAAACGGCAAGGGCGGCGTCTATCGCTCTGACGATTCCGGGTCCAGTTGGCGCCAGGTGAATAGCGACCGCCGCATCGGCGGCCTCGGCCCCGGCGCCATGGGCATCGCCGTAGCTCCCGATAATCCAGACACCCTTTACGTCGCTAACACCACCACATGGAAATCCACGGATGGCGGAAAAACTTTTACCGGTTTCAAGGGTGCTCCCGGTGGCGACGATTACCAGCGCATCTGGATCAATAACGACATTCCAAGAATCATTGCGCTTTCTTCCGACCAGGGTGCCGCGATCAGCGTCAACGGCGGCGCTACGTGGTCCAGTTGGTACAATCAACCTACCGCCCAGTTCTATCACGTCACCACCGACAATAAATTTCCCTATTGGGTCTACGGGGCCCAGCAGGAAAGCGGTTCCGCAGGCACCGCCAGCCGCAGCGATTACGGCGAAATCACTTTTCGCGACTGGATTCCCGTCGGCGTCGAAGAATATGGCCACATCGCCGTCGACCCCCTCGACGATAATCTTCTCTACGGCGGGCGTATCACCCGTACCAATCTCACCCTTGGCGAAGTTGCCAACATCTCTCCGGATATTTTACGTCGCGGCGAATATCGCTACGACCGCAGTCTGCCCGTCGTCTACTCACCCATCGACAAACACACGCTCTATTTTTCCGCCAACGTGCTTTTCAAAACCACCGATGGCGGCCGCTCTTGGCAGGGCATCAGCCCGGATCTTTCACGTCCCTCATACGAAATTCCCGCGAATCTCGGGGTCTTCACCGCCTCCGATCCGCAAAAAGGAAAACATCGCGGCGTCATCTACGCTGTCGCTCCTTCTTACAAAGAAGTCGACACCATCTGGGCCGGCACCGACGACGGCCTCATTCATCTCACGCGCGACGGCGGAAAATCCTGGTACAACGTCACTCCGCCGCAACTTACTCCGTGGTCCAAAGTTTCGATCATTGAGGCTTCGCATTTTGACGCTGCCACGGCCTACGCTGCGGTCAATCGCTTCCGTCTCGACGACCTGCGCGCGCACATCTACCGGACCCGGGATTACGGCAAATCCTGGACCGAAATCACCAAAGCCTTACCGGACAATGCCCCGGTCAACGTCGTTCGCGAAGATCCTCTGCGCAAAGGCCTGCTTTACGCAGGGACCGAAACGGGCGTTTTCGTTTCTTTCAACGACGGCGACAACTGGCAGCCGTTACAGCTCAATCTGCCGCACACTTCCATGCGCGATCTAACCATTCACGGCGACGACTTAATCGTCGCCACGCACGGCCGCTCCTTCTGGATTCTTGACGACGTCACACCGCTGCGCCAAATCGCCGAATCCACCGCCAAAAAAGATTTTCTCTTCGCGCCGCAAACTGCCCTGCGCGTTCGCTGGAACCGCAACACCGATACGCCCTTGCCTCCGGAAACTCCCGCCGGGCAAAACCCTCCGGACGGTGCCATCATCGACTATTACCTCGCGCCGCAGTCCGGCTCTAGCGGACCTGTCACTCTGGAAATCTTCGATGCGGAAAAGCATCTCGTCCGCCGCTATTCGAGCGACGATCGGCCGCCATCCATGGAGAAAATTGCCGCCTCCAATCCCATTCCCATGTACTGGGTCCGCGAAGAAAAAATTCTTTCCGCTAAACCCGGTATGCACCGCTTCGTCTGGGACTTGCACTACACCAAACCAAATTCGCTCAATCACGAATTCCCTATCTCTGCCATCCTGCACGACACGCCAGAACTCCCACTCGGCGCCGTCGCTGCTCCAGGGACCTACACGGTGAAATTGCACCCAGGCGGCAGCAGCGAACACGACGCGCTCACGCAAACCTTCACCGTAAAAATGGACCCGCGCATCAAGTCTTCCGCCGCCGATCTCGCCCAACAATTTGCTATGGAATCAGCTTCCGTCGTCGGCATGAACGATACTTTCGCCGCTCTCGCGCAGCTGCAATCCGTCCGCGCGCAAATCAAGGACCGCCAGGCGTCCAGAAACGACAAATCCCAGGTCGCCGATTCGCTCACCGCCCTCGACCGCCGCCTCGCCGAACTTGCGGGTGCCACCGAAAGTAACTTCGCCGGCCTGCCGCCCAGCGGAAAACGTCCTGAAAATTTCTCGACCGCGCACCAGCATTTTGCCGTCATGCTCGGCGTAGCCGATAGCTACGACGGCGCTCCCACCACCACAGCCATCGTGGCCTTCAAACAACTCGAGGACGACACCCAGCAACTGGAGACCACCTGGAAAAACATAAAAGAAAAAGATATCCCGGCGATCAACGCCGAGCTCACCAAATCCGGCCAGCCCGCTATCGACACAGACAAACCACCGGCCGCCGCCCCCGCCTCCGACGGCGACAGCGACGACCAGCCATAATCGCGTTTGAGTTCAGCGCAGCCCAGCGCCCAGGATGAAAATGAAATCAGCAGCTAATTTTGGCGCGGCCATTCTTCTAGCGATCGCATTTGCGAGCGCTGCCGCCTCTCATTCATTTGCGAAGACTCCGCAACAAACTCCGGCCGCGCCGAGCGGCGCCAGTCCACCCCAATCCATGGCTACGCCGACGGCCGCTACGTCATCGCCTGCGCCAAATTCGCAGCCCGCCGCGATGTCTCCAGCGTTGCTGCATGCCCAGGACTTGTACCGAAGCGGCAAATTTGATCTGGCGGCCGCCGAATTCAGCGCCATCATCAGCGGCAACGGATCCGATGCCGCCGCGGCCTGCGCGGGACTGGCACGTCTCTATCTGAAGCAAAAAAAACCAGCAGACGCTTATCCCGTCGCGCAAAAAGCCGTGGCTCTCGACCCGCACTTGGGCGCGTCGCACGTCGCGCTGGCAGAAGTTTATTTTCGTCAAGGCAAACTTTCCGATGCCGAACATGAATTTCAGATCCCGCTCAAGGAGAAAACTCCGGACGCTCGCGCGTACCTCGGTTTGAGCCGCATCTACCGCGCAACTTCAAACTATAAAATGGCCAAGACCGCGGTGGACGCGGCGCACCAGCTGGATCCCGAAGATCCGGATATCCGTCGTTCCTGGCTTGGCACGCTGAGCCTGAAAGATCGCCTCAAAGCACTGCAAGAATACTTAGCCGGGCGCACCAACGACGACGAAGAAACGCACGAAAACTTGGAACACTCCCTGGTCGTGCTGGAGGATGAATCGAATCGCCCAGTTCGCGGGTGTCATTTGGTGAACAAGATCGCCGCTACGCAGACGAAATTGGAGCGTTTGATGATCGACCCGAAGCGCATTCGCGGCTACGGCCTGAAGGTAAAATTCAACGATACTGCCGCACGACTGCTACTCGATACCGGGGCCGGCGGAATACTCGTCAACCGAAAAATCGCCGAAAAGGCCGGCATTCAGCGCATTGTCGAACAGAAACTCGGCGGCATCGGCGACAAAGGCCAAGCCGGCGGCTACGTGGGTTATGCCGCGTCCCTGCAAATCGGCGAGCTGCAATTTCAGAATTGCTATGTCGACGTGGTTGAAAACAATCGATCGCTCAATGAAGACGGTCTCATCGGTGCCGACGTGTTTGCAAATTTTTTGGTAGACATTGATTTTCCGAACGAATCATTCAAACTCTCGGAACTGCCGAAATTGCCGGATGAACCCGCGGAAACCGCGACACTGGATACCAGCAAGACCTCTACCTACCATCCGCACGACCGCTACGTGGCGCCGGAAATGCAGTCCTACACGAGGGTCTTTCGCCTTGGCCACATGCTGTTGATTCCCGTCAGCGTGAATGAACATCCTGTTAAATTGTTTCTCATCGACACCGGATCGTTTGACAACACCATCACCCCGGTAGCGGCTCGCGAATCCACCAAAATCTATTCCGACGACCGCATGCACGTAAAAGGGCTGAACGGAGAGGTGAAAAACGTTTTTATGGCGGAGGATGTAAACCTCACCTTCGCGCATTTCAAGCAAAAGAAAACGATTGTGGCTTTCGATCTGACGCACATCAGCGATTCCGTGGGCACGGAAATATCCGGCACGCTCGGATTCGGCATGCTGTTTATGCTCGATATAAGAATTGACTATCGCGACGGGCTCGTTGATTTTTCCTTCGATCCCAATCGCTTTCACTGATATGGCGCCAAATACGAAATTCGCAATGAGCCCAGACGGATTTCTCAGCGCCCAGCCAAATGGGTGAGAACCTGTGCGGCTACTGCAATGTTTTCTTCAAGAATGCGGTCATGCGCTTCGAGGCGTCTTCGGTAGCTACCGGGCGGTAGCCGTCTTTATTGTTGGGATTTTCGAAGGCGTGGCCGGCGCCATCGTAAATCTTTACGTCCACGCTTTTTCCCGCGGCCTTCATAGCCGCTTCAAACGCGTGCACCGAGTCGGGAGTGATTCCCTTATCGTCCGCGCCGAAATTTCCGAGTACCGGCCCTTGAACTTTCGCGATGTTTGCGGGATCGGTTGGCAGCGGGCCGTAATTCACAATGCACGCCGCCAGTTTCGGTTGGTCAACCGCCAACTTGATTGAATATCCGCCGCCCATGCACCAGCCCACGGAAGCAATTTTTTTCGCGTCCACATCGGGCCGGCTCGAGAGGTAGGTAAACGCCGCTTCCAGATCGCGAAGCCCGCGATCATCGGGAACACCGCGCATCAATTCGTGCGCTTCGTCGGGAGTAGTGGCTACTTTTCCGCGATACAAATCGACGGCCAGAACGACGTAGCCTTGCGCCGCGAATTTCTGCGCTTGTTCTTTCACCCAGTCGTTCAGTCCCCAATATTCATGAATCACGATGAGGGCGGCATGCTTGCCCGCTCCGCTGGGCATTGCCAAGTACCCGGAAACCGCTTCGTCCCCGCTCGGATAAGTCACCGTCTGCGTATTATTTTGCGGAATTGCGGCCCGCAGCGAAAAAACGACACTCGCGGCAGCGGTCAAAATCAAAATTGCCAAAAGCGAGGATCTGGTTTTCGATGTCATGACGCTCTCCGGGAATGCGAACTCGCTCCGGCGAGTGATTATTTTTTCTGCAGCTCGTCGAGGGCAGCCAGGACTTCGGTGCTGTGCTGATCGGGTTTCACTTCCAGAAAGGTTTTGCGGAGTACGCCGTCGGGATCGATGAGGAAAGTGTGGCGTGCGGAAAGTTTGGCGACGGCCAGATTCATTACGGAGTCGTAGGTTTCAGAAACTTTGTGTTCGGTGTCGGCGAGCAGTTTGAAGCTCAGGCCTTCCTTGGTGCAAAATTTTTGGTGGGAATCCGGGTCTTGCACGCTGACGCCGACGATCACGGCGTTGCGTTTTTCATACTGCGCGAGATCGCGCTGGAAATTGTGCGCTTCTACCGTGCAGCCGCTGGTGAAATCTTTCGGGTAGAAATACAGCACCACCCATTTACCTTTGAAATCGTGCAGGCTGACGGGTTTGCCTTCTTGCGAATTCAGCGTGAAATCGGGAGCGGCGCTGCCCACTTCCGGAGCCTTGCTGTCGGCGCGCGCGCTGCGCAAAAATGCGGCTGCTCCGACTAAAGCCGCGAGAACCAAAACGATTGCGGTGATTTTCATTTGCGTATACCTCCATACTTGGTCTTGCAGATGTAACATTTTAAATCCTACGCCACATGGCGATGCTCTGCCAACCCGCCGAATTGCGTTGACACCTGCCAAATTGCGTCCTGCGCGGAGTTATTGTTTTTGGCTGAACCAGCCGAAGCCGACGCGCAGCTGGATGGTATTGATGCCAGGATTCGGCTTGGTCATGCCGGCGTTCGAAATATGCTGGTAGCGGATCTCAACGCTCAGATTGTGTCTACTTTGCAGAAAGTGCAGTCCGAGTGCGCCGCCACTGGTGAAATTAATTTGCGATGTGCCCGGCGGAGTCTTGAGGTTGGTAAAAAGCGTGCCGCCGCCAATCTCGAAATAGGGCGCGACTTTGCGGGGCGTCGAGAGAATCCACTTGAAGGCGAAGGGATCCACGCCACCGCCACAGGCAGTGCCATTGGCTTGCGTGACGCAGAAGAGCGGAAGAACGTCGAGGGCGTATTCGAGGCGGCCTTTGAGAAAGCCGGGTCCATGCGGCGCGGTCAAGATCAAACCGAAGCGCGCGCCAACATTGAAAACGCCGTCATCCATTTGGCTGCCGTTGATGGCGTGGCCGCCGCTCGCGAAGATTTGCCACTCGTGTTCGCCTTCCTGCGGGCCGGCTTGCGCGCGGGCGCCGGGCGCAACGAGCAACACCGCGAAAAGGGCGCTGAGAATGGTAAGCAGGGAAATCGCTGGAGTCTGTTTCACAAGTTACGCTCCGTCAAGATAACGTCGCGCGAACGCGCGCAAATTTTCGTGCAGACACCATACACAGTTTTGGCCCGCGGTGCACGCGAACGCTATTTCAGGTAGCTGCGCACGATCTGTATGACATCGTCGGCGGCTTCCCCGGAAGATTTGGAACTGCGGGGCATATAGTGGCGGATGTGATCTTCCATTAATTCAGCCATCAGGCAATTGATGGCGCCGCGGGCGGCGGCCAAGCGCTGCAAAGCTTCGGCGCAGGGTTCGTCCGCATCGAGGGCGCGGAGGACGCGACCGGGTTCATGGCGCCGGCCTTGCGGGGCTTTCCCGCCCTCTCATAATTAATGTTGCTTTACAGATTGTATTAACTGTGGTTAATATTAACGAACTGAGCCGCCCCGTGAAGACAGCCGGTTTAGTACATCAAACTGTAATGTCGAATGACTATGCTGCGTGGTTGCGGGAGCGTCAGAAAGCGAACCGTGAGGCAATATTTTACATTTTTACGCTGGCCGAATGCCGCGCTGCGCGGTAACGCATGGGTACGTGGCGTCGTATTGCTGCTCAGTGGCGCACTCGGTGTGTGCTCTTTTGCCCCAGGCGCGTTGCACGCGCAGGCAGCTCCGCAATCGTTAACGGCGAGTGCGCAGAGCGCCAGCGCGCCGCAGGCCTCTCCGGTTCCCGCAGTTCCGGAGACCGACCCGGCCGCCGAAGACGACGATCCGCCGGCGATGTTTCCGCATCCGGAGACGGATCGCGTGTGGCTTTCAGGCCAGGCGAATTTTATTTCGCAGTGGCACCCGAGGTTTTATTCGCCGTATCAAGGTCCGCACAGCTTGACGCCGCAGCCGCAGGACGCGACTTCGCGCGTATTGACGCTGTACACCGGATTGCGGCTGACGAATACAGCCGAGTTGATTTGCGATGTGCAGGAAGCGGGTGGCCACGGTATCAGCGAGGCTTTGGGACTGGCGGGAGCGACGAACCTTGACGTGGTGCGGAATCCACTGTTGAGCAAAGCGCCGTATATTGCACGGCTGATGTGGCACCAGATTATTCCGTTAGGCAGAGGAAAACAGCCGCAACAACGCAATCCATATTCCCTGTTCAGCACGCTGCCGGCACGGCGGCTGGAGTTGCGCTTCGGGAAAATGAGCATGGTGGATTATTTCGACAGCAACACCTATGGGACGGATACGAATTTTCAGTTCATGAATTGGACGGTGGACAACAACGGAGCTTATGACTACGCGGCGGATACCCGCGGGTACACCTTCGCCGCGCTGGTTGAGTACCACGATAAGTTTGGCGTGATTCGTTTTGCCGAGGCGCTGATGCCGAAAGTGGCCAACGGAATCAATTTGGATGCGGATGTGAGCCGGGCGCGGGCGGAAAATCTGGAACTGGAGCTGCACGGTCACCTGCCGCGACTGAAGCCGGGAATCTTGCGATTGCTGGCGTTCGTCAATCACGCGAACATGGGCGATTATCGGGTGGCCATCAATAATTATTTCGCGAGTCAGGGAACCGCAAGTCCGCAGGCGGCGCCGGATATTACCGCGCATCCTTTGCAAACAACTGTCAAGTACGGGTTTGGCATCAATGTTGAGCAGCCCGTGAACGACTGGATCGGCGCGTTTGCACGGTGGAGCTGGAATGAAGGACAGCACGAATCGTTCGCGTATACGGAAGTGGACGAGACGGAACAGGTTGGAGTGTCGGGAAATGGAAAAAGATGGGGACGCAAGTACGACCGAATGGGGATCGCGTTTGTCAGCAATGGGATTTCCCGCGTACATCAGGAATATTTGGCACTTGGCGGACTGGGATTTTTGCTGGGAGATGGTCGCTTGAATTATGGTAGGGAAAATATCCTCGAGAGTTTTTATACGTTGCATGTCTGGCGGGGATTTTACCCGGCGTTCGGGGTGCAGCATATCAATAACCCGGGGTACAACCGCGACCGCGGACCGGTGGTGGTGCCGACGTTGCGCCTACACTTGGAGTTTTAGTGGTGTTTGGTCAAGGTTTCGTCAACGCCAAGGGTTTCCGGATGGTATGCTTTTTACGATGGAATTCATCACAAAATCGGCATGGAGTTTTAGAGAATCTTTATGCGCGTTCAAGTACACTTCGGGCGCAGCGCTGCCCCGGGCCTGACGCGCGACGCCCGGCATAGGCTGGAATGAAGTCCGGATGCGAGTAAAAATTCAATTCGTTAGCGGCATGCCCCGGCAGTTCAGGGCGCACGGCTCCTTCGTGGTTTTGTGTCTAGCGCTCCTGGTTTGGCTGCCGGCTGCGTCCGCGGCGCGCCGCACCGAGGGCCGCGCATCGCTCGCTGGCTTGACTGGCGCGAGCTTCGCGATCGCGGATTTTGACGGAGACTCGTTACCGGATCTTGCTACCGTCGAGACGGGCCCGGCGATCGCGCAACACACAAATTATCGGATTCAGTTTGAATTCAGCTTGGGCAATAAGCGGTCCTTCGCGGTCTCCGCCCCGGCGGGCGGGCTGCAGATCGCTTCACGCGACGTCAACGGCGATCATTTTCTCGATGTGATTATTTCCACGCAACTGGCTAACGAGCCGGTGGCCGTGCTGCTGAACGATGGGCGCGGAAATTTCACGCTGGCGGATGCCAAGAAATTTGCGCCAGCCATTTGGGATGCGCCGCAGCAATGGCAAGCCGTCGCCCAAGAGGTGACGGACTGCCAAGCCGCCATGGCAAGTCCCGGATGGGCGCGCGGCGTGGAAAACTTGCGCGGGCGAGCGGAATTGCTTCCAGCAGCTGCGAAGGTCGCCGCGCCCGGCGAAAAGTTGCGCTGTTCTGTTGTCTTCCACGAAGTCAAGGGCCGCGCGCCACCCGCGGCATAGTTCGCGATTCTTTCTGAAAAAATAGTTCGACAGAGTATGGTGAGGGCTGAATTCCTCTGAAGAGGGTCTGGTGCAGGTGTAGGTGTACTCGCAGAGCGGGCTGAGGAGTTTTCCGAAAATCGAGCGGACGGTTAGCGAAAATACGTCCGCGGCAAGAAAAAGACTGATGGCGGGGAAGAAAAATGTTGAACGAAGCTATGTCTGAAAAGACCGGAAGCTGGGTGGAGCGGCGCGCGGGATGGGGTGCCGCTTGTCCCGCCCCCGCAAAGGCGCTGGCGATGATTCTAGCGGCGGCTGTTTTTTCGTCCCTGTCGGTGCCGTCGGCGCGGGGCCAGCAGCCGCCAAGCCCTTCTTCCGCACCGAATGTGCCGGCCGCGGAACAGGAGCAGCAAAAGCAACAAACGTCAACGAATCCCGGGGCGCTGAGTTGGGAACAAGTGCGGGCGAAATTTGCAGCCGCGAACGCCACGCTGCTGGCCGGCGAGATTGGCATCGATGAGTCGCGCGCCATGGAGGTCACCGCGTATCTGCGCCCAAATCCGACGTTCACACTGTCCGCGGATGGTACGCAAATCAGCCGCTACCAAGGGGTATGGCGGCCGTTCGCGGGCACGCAAATTTCGCCGAACGTCAACTATCTGCACGAGCGGCAGCGCAAGAGGGAGTTGCGCCTGGAAAGCGCGCAAAAGGCGACGGGCATTGCGGTGGCCGGCCAGGCGGACCTCGAACGGAATCTGCTTTTTTCGTTGCGCATGGCGTTTGTGCAAACGCTGCAACAGAAATCGGTGCTGGAACTAGCGCACGAAAACCTCGTGTACTACGACCATGTTCTGGACGTGAATCGCGACCGATACAAAGCGGGAGCGATCGCGCAGGTGGATTTGGACCGCCTGGAATTGCAGCGCGTGCAGTATGAATCGGACTTACAAACCGCGGAAGTGAATTTGCGCACGGCCAAGATTCAGCTGCTGGCGTTGTTGAACGACCGCACGCCGGTGGAACTATTTGACGTCATCGGGCCATACGATTTCTCGACGCAAATGGCGCCCTTATCGGAATTCCGCGAGACGGCGATGGCTGCGCGGCCGGACTTAAAAGAGGCGGTGGAAGCCATCGACAAAGCACAGACCGATCACAAACTGGCGATCGCCAACGGTTCAACCGATCCGACCCTCGGCGTGTGGTACACGCACAACCCCTCGTTCAACAACCCGTTTGCCCATGAAACACTCGGCGCGAGCGTCAGCATTCCGCTCCGAATTTTCGACCGCAACCAGGGAGAAAAGCAGCGCACACAGCTGGATATCACGCGAAGCGAGAAATTGCGCGACGCCGCAGTGACACAAGTGTTCAGCGACGTGGATTCCGCGTACGCAATGGTCGCCAGCACGGTGATTCTGCTGCAGTCGTACAAGGACCACTATTTGCAACAGGCTTCGCGCGTACGCGACACCATTGCATTTTCCTACCAGCACGGCGCGGCATCGCTGCTGGATTTTCTGAACGCGGAGGCGGACTACCGGAGTGTGCAAGTCAATTATTTGAATTTGGTGGGTTCTTATTTGGCGGCCGCAGGCCAGTTGAATCAAGCGGTGGGACGCGAGGTTTTGCAATGAGGTTCTGCAAAATGAACTGCCACAAAAACTGCTTAGGGCTGGCGGTAATATTTTTTGCCGTCGCCGGATGCGGCGAACCAAAATCCAATCCCCTCGCGGAAGGTCCACCGCCGGCACAAGTGGAAAACGCGCCAGACGCCAACGTGATAACGGTGGAAAAGCCGGAGCAATTTCCCCTGGCCACCGCGGCGGCCCGTCGGGCGCGTTCGCAATTGGCAGTGAACGGTGTGGTTGCGCCAGACGTTTTGCGCACCGTGCCGGTGATCTCCATCGCCACCGGCCGTGTGGTGGACATCAAAGCGCGACTGGGAGACACGGTGAAGAAGGGGCAGCTTTTGCTGCGCGTGCAGAGCGCGGATATAGCCTCGGCATTTTCTGATTATCAGAAAGCAGTGGCCGATGAAAAACTCGCAAACACGCAACTGGAGCGCGCGAAGATTTTGTATGACAAAGGCGCCATTTCGCAGAACGATCTGCAAACCGCCGAAAACGCGGAGAACAAAGCGAAGGTGGACGTGGAAACTTCGCGCGAGCACTTGCACGTGCTGGGAGCGGGAATCGAGCATCCTTCGGGCATTGTCGATGTTTACGCGCCGATTTCTGGGGTGATTACCGATCAGCAGGTGACGGCGTCGTCGGGGATCCAAGGGTTGGCGGCGAACGTCAATCCATTCACCATTTCCGATTTATCGACAGTGTGGATTTTGTGCGACGTCTACGAAAACGATTTGGCCAGCGTGCACTTGGGCGAAACGGCGGACATCAAACTCAACGCTTATCCGGACAAAGTGTTTACCGGAAAAATCAGCAACATCGGCGCGGTACTGGATCCGAATCTTCGCACCGTGAAAGTTCGCATTGAAGTGAAAAATCCCGGGCTCATGAAAGTGGCAATGTTTGTTACTGCGACATTTCACGGGCAAAAGGAAGAGACTCACGCGGTGGTGCCGGCTTCGGCGATTTTACACTTGCACGATCGCGATTGGGTGTACGTGGCGGCAGGCGATAAAAAGTTCAAACGAGTGGAAGTGACTTCCGGCGTAGACCTCCCGAACGACATGCAAGAAATTTTATCCGGAGTGCAACCGGGGCAGCGCGTGGTCAGCAATGCGCTGGTGCTGCAGAACACGGTGGAACAGTGAGCCCATTCTTCCGCGTTGCAGGGCTTCGCGCGTTTTGTATTGGGGCGGCGCGATGATTCGCGGTTTCGTCGATTACACGCTGAACAACCGCTTCATCGTCTTCACCATGGCGATTTTGCTGCTCATGTGGGGCGCGATTTCGTTTCGGCAATTGCCCATCGAGGCGTATCCGGATGTGGCCAACAACTACGTGCAATTGATCACCCAGTGGCCGGGCCGCGCGGCCGAAGAGGTGGAGCAGCAAGTTACCATTCCCGTGGAAGCGGAAATGAACGGGATGCCGCACCTGGCGCATATGCGTTCCGTATCGTTGTTTGGTATCTCCAGCGTAATGCTGATTTTCGATGATGTCTCGGATAACGATACAAATCGCGCGAAAGTGGTCGAACGGCTGACGCAGCTTACGCTGCCCGGGGGATTGCAGCCGCAGATGGGTCCGGACTTTAGTCCGGTGGGACAAATTTACTGGTACACAGTGAGGAGCACGAATCCTTCGTACGACCTGATGGCGTTGAAGTCGTTGGAAGACTGGACGCTCGAAAAGCAATTCAAATCCGTACCCAACGTGGTGGATGTTTCGAGTTTTGGCGGCGTGACGCGGGAATATCAGGTGCAGGTGGATCCGGCAAAATTAATTTCGTTCGGGTTAACTATCGGGCAGGTGGAAACGTCGCTGGCAAATAACAACGTAAATGCCGGCGGAAGTTTTGTGGAATCCGGGCTGCAGCAGATTAACGTGCGGGCGGTGGGTCTGTTCACGAGCGTCCAGGATATCGCGTCCACGCTGGTGAAGGTGCAAGGCGGAACGCCGGTGCGCGTGCAGGATATCGCCACGGTGACGCAAGGCGCGAAAATCCGCCTGGGGCAAATTGGAAAATCCTACCGCCGCGATGATGGAAAAATCATTGATGATCCCGACGTGGTGGAAGGCATGGTTCTGCTTCGCAAAGGCGCGAACGCCGACGAGACGTTGGCGGCCATTCACGAGAAGGTCAACCAACTGAACGAGCAGATTCTGCCGCCGGGCGTAAAAATCGTGCCGTTCCTGGACCGCAGCCAGTTGCTCGAATACACCACGCATACCGTGCTGCACAACCTCCTAGAAGGAATTTTGCTGGTTTCCCTGGTGCTGTTTCTGTTTTTGGGAAATATTCGCGGCGCGCTGATCGTGGCGCTGACCATTCCGTTCTCGCTGTTGTTCGCTTCCATCTGCCTGGACCTGAATAAAATTCCGGCCAATCTACTTTCTCTGGGCGCGCTCGATTTCGGAATGGTGGTCGATGGCAGCGTGGTGATTATTGAAAACATCATGCGGCACTTCGCGGTGAACGCGAACTCCATCAAGACGCCGCTGGAGCGTATTCGCGGGGCGGTGTTCGAAGTATTGCGACCGGTGTTTTTTGCGCGAGCGATCATCATCACCGCGTATTTGCCGATTTTTACGTTGCAAAGCGTGGAAGGACGACTGTTCAAGCCCATGGCTTGGACCGTCTCGTTCGCGCTGCTGGGGGCGCTGGTTTTTTCGATCGGTATCGCGCCCGTGCTGGCCGTGTGGCAATTCGGCAAAGGCGTGAAGGAATGGCACAACCCGGTGATGGAGTTTTTACGGAACAAATACACAACCTTGGTGCGCTTGGCGATTCGGCGGCGCGGCCTGACGGTAGCGCTAGGCGGCGCGGTTCTCGCCCTCGCGATGTTTCTGTTATTCAGCGGCGTGATTGGTTCGGAATTTCTGCCGCACCTGGATGAAGGAGCGATTTGGGTGCGCGGAACCCTTGCTCCCAGCACCGGACCTACGGAAGGAACGCGCGTGATGAATCAAGCACGCATTGCACTGGCGGCGTTTCCTGAGGTGACAAAAGTGGTTTCGCAGGTGGGGCGTCCGGATGACGGTACTGATGCTACAGGGTTTTTCAACACCGAATACTTCGTGGATCTGAAGCTCAAGAAAAATTGGCGGCCGGTATTTCATGAAGATAAAGAACAGTTGATTGCTGCGATGGACCGTGAAATGGAAAAAATTCCCGGTGTGTTATGGAATTTTTCGCAGCCCATCTCGGACAACATGGAAGAAGCGGTCAGCGGCGTGAAAGGCGAGCTGGCGGTGAAATTGTACGGCGACGATTTACGCACGCTGGAGGGCAAAGGCGACGAGATCGTGAACGTGCTGCGTAAAATTCAAGGAATTGAAGACCTGGGATTGTTTCGCGTATTGGGCCAGCCGAATTTAAATATCGTGATGGACCGCACAGCAGCGGCGCGGCATGGGATAAATGTAGCGGATTTGCAGGACGCAGTGGAAACCGCAGTGGGCGGAAAAGCCGTGACGCAAGTGTTGCAAGGTGAACGAAGGTACGATCTGATGGTGCGTTATCAGCAGCCTTACCGCGCTACGCAAGAGGCGATCGCGAATATCCGTATCGTCTCGCAGACTGGCGAACGCGTGGCGCTTTCGCAGTTGGCCAAAATCGAGGTGAGCGATGGCGCTTCAGAAATTTATCGCGAAGAAAATTCACGCTACGTGGCCATCAAATATAGCGTGCGCGGCCGAGACTTGGGCGGAGCGGTGGAAGAAGCCATGCACGCGGTCGAACAGCAGGTGAAATTGCCTGTTGGCTATCATCTGAACTGGGCTGGCGAATATGAAAGCCAGAAGCGTTCCCAGCGCCGCTTGCTCATCGTTTTGCCCATCACCATCCTGATGATTTACGTGATTCTATACTCGATGTTCAGTTCATCGAAATGGTCGGTGCTGATCTTGGCGAACGTAGCGATGGCGCCGATTGGGGGGTTGCTGGCTCTGTTGATCACGGGAACGCACTTTAGTGTTTCTTCCGGAGTCGGCTTTTTGGCGCTATTTGGCGTAAGCGTGCAGACCGGAGTGATCATGCTCGAATACATCAACCAATTGCGGGTGCGCGGACACTCGATTGAAGATGCGGCGGTGGAAGGCGCGGTGTTGCGGTTGCGTCCGATCATGATGACCATGCTAGTGGCCATGCTGGGACTCTTGCCCGCGGCTTTATCGCGCGGTATCGGTTCGGATTCGCAGCGCCCCTTCGCCATCGTGATCGTCGGCGGTTTGGCGGGCGCGCTCTTTTTGAGCATCTTTTTGTTGCCCGCGCTTTACGTATGGGTGGCCAGAGACGGCGACAAATTACCGGAGCCGGAAGGGGACTTCGCGGAAGATTCGTGATTGTGAGTAATTGCCGAGACTCCAAAAGGTCTTGGAGTTGGCGCGCAACTCTGCTAACAAAGTGTGGGGCGTTTGCGTCTCTATACCTTATAGTGTGGAGCGCTGAAGTGTGTCTTTGGCGGCGCTTGTGCGCCGAGGGGCCGTGTGAACCAACCTTCGAGTAACTGGAGAGAAAATATGATCCGAAATGGTGGGCGTAGCGCGGCTGGTGTGACCGCCTGGCGCAATCTTGCAAAACGCGGCTCTTGGATATTGCTGCTTATCGCCGGTGCTCTGGTGCCGAGAAGCGCGCCCGCGCAGACCGTGGACGAAGTTATCGCCAAGAACATTCAGGCGCATGGCGGGCTCGATAAGATCCGAGCCATGAATACGCTGCGGAACTCGGGAAAGATTAACTTTGGCTCTATTCGCGCCACCCTGCTCCAGGAAAATAAGCGCCCAGACAAAGTGCGCGAGGAAGTGGGCATTCAGGGCTTGGCGCAAGTGCAGGCCTACGACGGCAAAGTATCGTGGCAGGTTTCGCCGTTCGAGGGACGCAAAGATCCGCAGCTCATGACCGCGGAAGACGCCAAGAGTTTGCTGGTGGATGCGGATATTGAAGGGCCGCTCGTCGATTACCAAGCCAAAGGACACAAGGCGGAACTGATGGGACACGATTCGGTGGAGGGCACGGATTGCTTTAAGGTGCGCCTGGCCATGAAGAATGGCGACGTGCGCTACTACTACTTGGATGCCGATTCGTTTTTGGAGTTGAAACTGGAAATTCAGAGCACCGTGCGCGGCACCTTGCAGGAGAACGAATCGTATTTCGGCGATTACGAGCAAGTCAACGGAGTCTATTTTCCGTTTGCCATTGAGCAGGGGCAGAAGGGAAGTTCTCAGCGCCAGAAAATCAGCGTCGACAAAATTGAGGTTAACGCCCCGATCGATGATTCGCGATTTGTGATGCCGGTGATAAAGGATGCGAAAAAGGACGAAACGAAGAAATAATGAGCGAAGGAATCCCCGCAGCCTGGATGGCCGTCCGCGGGCAGCCGTCAGAGCAGGGCAAGTTACGCGCACCAGATTCGCAACGAACTGAGGGCACTGAGACTATGAGAAAGATTCTCCGAAATCTCCTGAGCATGACGGTTTTGGCGTGCGGATTCTTCTCCCTGCATGCGCGGGCGCAAGACGCCAAATTTGACTCGGACACCATCTCCGGATTGGGCGCGCGCAATATTGGCTCCGCTACTATGAGCGGAAGAATTGCCGCGCTCACGGCCGTCAAGGAAGACGGGCGGCTCACCATTTACGTTGGCGCGGCGAGCGGCGGCGTCTGGAAGAGCACCAATGGCGGAACGACTTTCAAGCCGGTGTTTGACAAAATGACCGCGCAGTCCGTCGGCGCGATCACGATTGATCCGCAAAATCCCAAGACCATTTGGGTGGGCACCGGAGAGTCCTGGACGCGCAACAGCGTGTCCATCGGCGATGGCATCTACAAATCCACGGATGGCGGCGACAACTGGACGAACATGGGGCTGCCGAATTCGGAGCGCATCGCCAAAATTATCGTCGATCCCAAGGAGAGCAACACCGTTTACGCTTGCGTGCCCGGAAAATTGTGGAGCGATAGTGATGATCGCGGCTTGTACAAGACCACTGACGGCGGGAAAACCTGGAACAAGATTTTAAAGGGCGCCAACCTTTCCACGGGGTGCTCGATGATTTCTATGAGTTCCCAGGATCCCAAAGTGCTGTTCGCAGGGATGTGGGATTTTCGGCGCAAGGGCTGGACCTTCCGTTCCGGCGGAGACGGGCCAACATCTCGCAGCGCCAGCGGACTGTTCGTGTCCGCGGACGGCGGAGCAACGTGGAAAGATTTGGACGAGAAATCGGCGGTTGGATTGCCGGCCAAACCTTGGGGCCGCATCGCCGTAGCCGTCGCGCCTTCCAAGCCCAGCGTCGTGTACGCGATGATCGAATCCACGCGCAGCGCGCTGTTTCGTTCCGACGATGGCGGCAAGACCTGGAAAGAAGGCGACCGCAGCCAGTTCATGGTATGGCGGCCATTTTATTTTGCGAATTTGATTGTCGATCCGAAAAACGAGAACCGCTTGTACAAGCCAGACCTTGGCCTGATCTTGAGCGATGACGGCGGAAAAAGTTTCAGTGGGACAGGCAACGCCCACGGAGACTTCCACGACGTGTGGATCGACCCGGAAAACACCGACCACATTATCTGCGGCGATGATGGCGGAATTTGGTACTCGCGGGACGGCGGCAACACTTTCTTGAAAGGAAACAATCTGCCGATTTCGCAGTTCTATCACGTGAGCACGGACAACGCCGATCCTTACCACGTTTTCGGCGGGTTGCAAGACAACAGCGCGTGGATCGGCGATTCCGCTTATCCGGGCGGCGTCACCAACAGCCGGTGGGAGAATTTATTCGGCGGCGACGGCTTTTGGGCGTTTGCGGATTCCGGCGATCCGAATTTTGCGTACGTCGAAGCGCAAGGCGGCCATGTTGGGCGCATAAATTTACACACGCTGGAAGGCCGCAACATCGATCCGCAACCGAATTATGGCGAAGGGAAATTGCGTTTTAACTGGAACACGCCGATTCACTTGAGCCCCAATGAAAAAGGTACCGTTTACATTGGTGCGCAATTTTTATTTCGCTCGCGTGATCATGGACAGACCTGGGATCGCATCTCTCCAGATTTGACCACCAACGACCCGGATAAACAAAAGCAGGAACAGTCCGGTGGCGTCACCGTGGACAATTCTTACGCCGAAATGCACACCACCATTTATTCGATCAGCGAATCGCCGAAAGATGGCGGCACCATTTGGGTGGGAACCGACGACGGGAATTTGCAGCTCACGCGCGACGGCGGAAAAACCTGGAACAACGTGGTCGGAAATGTTCCCAATCTGCCGAAAGCTTCATGGGTTTCCTGGGTGGAAGCCAGTCGCTTCGACGCGGCCACCGCTTTTGCGGCATTCGATCGCCACACCTTTGGCGATATGGCGCCGTACGTATTTAAAACCACCGATTACGGAAAAACCTGGACGCCGATTGTCTCCGCGGACAGTGGAGTGCGCGGATTTGCGCACGTTATCAAGGAAGATTCTGTAGGGCAGAATTTATTGTTCATGGGCACGGAATTTGGGTTGTGGATTTCGCTCGACGGCGGAAAACAGTGGGCGCAGTACAAGGGCCACGAATTTCCCAACGTTCCGGTGCGCGACATCGTGGTGCAGGAACGCGATTCCGATTTGGTGATTGCCACGCACGGCCGCGGCATCTGGATCATCGACGACATTACTCCGCTGCGCAGACTGACGCCGGACGTGATGTCACAAGACGCGGTCTTCCTAATGGGTAAACCGGCGCAGCAGCGATTCAATGCGAATGGCGGCTGGAGCGAAGGCAATGGAACCTTTTATGGGCCGAATCCGCCTGACGCGGCGTTGATTACGTACTACCAAAAGAAGCGCCACATTTACGGAAAAATGAAACTGGAAATTTTTGATCCGCAGGGGAAATTGGTCGATACGCTGGCGGCAAATACCCGCCGCGGAATTTCGCGCGTGGAGTGGCCGATGCGGCTAAAGGCGCCGCATGTGCCACCGGCGGCGGTGGCGGCGTTTGAGGCGGCGCAAGGCCCGCGCGTGCTCCCCGGGAAGTACACGGTAAAGCTGACGCGCGGAAAAGAAGTGTACACCGCGGACATGGTGCTGCAACTGGATGCGCGCGCGAAGTTTTCGGAAGCGGATCGCGCGCAAGATTTTGCGGCGACGATGCGCGTCTACAATTTGCTGGCGGACATGAGTTATGACGTGGACAGCATAAATGCCGTGCACGCAGCGCTGGTGGAGCGCGCGGAGCAAGCCGGGAAGGATGCGGCGCTGGCGAAGCGGTTGACGGAATTGGCGGGAACCGTCGAAGAGATGCGCAAGAAAATCGTGGCGACCACGGAAGGCGGAGCGGTGACCGGCGAAGAGCGCATTCGCGAGAAAACGACGCAGCTCTATGGCGAGCTGAATAATTACGAAGGAAAGCCCGCGGAATACCAGGTGGCGCGGATCGATTCGTTGACGAAAGAGTTGAAGGATGTGACGGATGGGTTTGACGCGCTGGTGGCCAAAGAATTGGCCGGCGTAAATAAAACGCTGAAGGCCAACAAGCTTGCGGAGATTCACCCCCCGACGCGCGCGCAGTGGGATGCGGCGACGAGCGAAGGCGGCGTTCCCGGCGGAGCAGGTTCGCATCTGTTTTGGGAACGCAATTAATTGCGATTAACGTTGGTGATTTCTCGCGGCACTTTGCTGCGCGCTGCTTTTTCCTTTCACGATTAAAAATTACTGCAAAAGCGCAATCTCTCGCTGCGCTCGGGATGACAGAAGGCCTGATGCCGCGCGCGGAGACTGCGCGTTAGAACTTGCCTCGCCCCTTCCTCCGGGGCGAGGCAGTTTTGTGTGGTGCGCCGACTAGCGGTCGTACTTGAGGCAGATTTCGAGTTGCTCGATGGCGCGATCGATGGCGCCGATGGCTTCGACGCGGTGGCCGCCGTAATCGTGCGCGGCGTGCTCGAGGTGTTCCTTGGCATGGCGCAGGGAGTTGATGGCGGCGTGAATCTCGGGATGCGGCTCGGGAAGCGCCGCGGGTGCGGCAGCGGGATAAGCGAAAGTCAGAGCAAAGATGGCGAAGACGGCGAGTGGCAAGAGTCTTTTTCTCATGATGTGAAACTCCTTCAAGAGTGAGGTCGGAGGGCCAGAGGCACCGCTCCGTGATGCCCGGCCGCCAGCGGCTGCGGAATCGATGCGAGCGTCCGCTGCGGAAGGCGAATGCTGGAGGCATGATAGCGCCGGAAGGGGGGCGGGAGTGTGCGCTTCCTTTGACAGGGTAAACGTAAGCGTAACGATGGGCACAGGCGGGTTGCGAAATGGGCTGGTCAACCACAACCGGTGGGGATGAGGACTGCGAGGTCGGCTTAGATCGGCTCGGCCGTAGCGCTGCGAAACGTTTTGGAAAACCTTGGCATATCTCCATGTTTTTGTTTGCCCGCTGATTGGATCCTTGCGCCAACGGATCGCCGCGACATCGTTTCGCAGGATGTGATTTGGCGGTGGAGCGTAATTTAATGGTTCGTTATACGGCGTTCATACGGGTGTAGTGTGCGGGTCGCGTAATACCTCCTACCACGCGGGCTGCTTGGCGGGCTCCCGGTCCCTGAGGGCAGCGGCGTTTGTGTGCTCGACGATCGTCTAGAAAAACTGAGGAGTCGCATCCACAAACCAAGGGTCGCGTCCCCGAACGGCGGGTTGCATCCACGAACTGAGGAGCCTGTGATGTGCTACGGCAAAATGGTCGTGTTGTATCTGATGGGCATGGTTTTGTTAGGGGCCAGCAGTTATGGGCAGACGGACCGCGCGACGCTCGAAGGGACGGTTTTTGACTCAAGCGGAGGGACGATCAGCGGCGCGACGGTAAAGATTACGGCGCTGGCGACGGATATCTCGCTGCAGCGGACGTCTGGGAGCAACGGAGCGTACCGCTTTCCGGCGATTGCGGTGGGCGAATATACGTTGACGGTGAGCAACCCGGGATTTAAGACAAAAGTATGGGAGCATGTGATTTTGGAAATTGGCGAGACGCATACGCAGGATGTGCGCCTCGAAGTGGGAGAGGCGTCGGAGAAGGTGGAAGTGATCGCAGGGACGGCTCCGGCGGAGCGGAGCAGCGCGGAGGCGGCGACGGTGATTCGCGCGGATCAAATCGCGAATCTGCCGGTGAACGGGAGGGACTGGTCGGCGCTGACACTGTTGGCGCCCTTTGCGCAGGATGACGGAGGGGGAGACCAGAGGACGATCCGTTTCGCGGGCCGGGCGAGAGACGACAACAATTTTTCGTTTGACGGCGTGGATGCAGGAGGGATTCAGGAGCAAGCGCAAAAATCGCAGGTACGCTTGCAGATTTCGGAAGATGCGGTGGCGGAATATCGCGTGAACAGCGCGCTGTACGACGCGGAGTATGGGACGCAGGCCGGGGGGCAGATTAACGTTGAGACGAAGTCTGGTAGTAACGATTACCACGGCACGGCATTTGGATATTTGCGCAATTCGGTTTTCGACGCGCGGAACTTTACGGACCCGGCGACGATTCCGCCGTTTCGGCTGGGACAGTACGGGATGACGGTGGGCGGGCCGATTAAAAAAGACAATACATTTTTCTTTTTGAGTTATGAAGGGCTGCGGCAGCTGCAGGAAAACACTACAAACGGGCTGACGTTCGTGCCGAGTACGAGTTTTCTGGAAGCTGCGCTGGCGACCGGGCGGCCGGACAACAGGTTTCCCCCTCCAAGTCCACCGGTGTTTGTCGGGCCGTCGCCGCAACTGTGTTCGATATTGCAGGCGTTTCCGTGGGCAGCGTCGGCAGGGACGATTGGGGGATGCAAGCCGCTGTTTGTGTTTCCGGACAGCGCGTTTACGCCGTTGACGGCGGCGGAGGCGGCGAACGTGCCGCCGGGGAGTGAGCCGAGTGATATCGAGCACTTCACGCACAACGTGCAGACCACCGTGCATGAAGATACCTGGCTGGTGCGCATCGACCATAAATTCAGCGATAACACTGCGTTGTATGGACGAGCGCAGCGGGATATTAGCTTGGTGAAGGGGCCGAATGGTTCGACTGCGTCGGTGGCCGATACCGTGCGGACGATCAATCATCCGGCGAATTATTTTTTGGCGTTGCAGCATGCGTTTAGCGCAAATCTGTTGAACGAAGTGAAGGCGTATGTGAATCGCGCGCCATTTCACAATCCGCAGTCCAGCCCGCTGCCGTTCGCGGTGGCGACGAACGAGTTCACGCAGATTAATGACGATACCGCGGATATCGAAATCGGGACGACGTATGGACTGATTGACAGCCTGACGTGGTCGCACGGGAAGCATACGTTCAAGGCGGGAATGGAGCTGCGGCGGGTGCGGCTGAATCAAGGACAAACGGCGGACAATACGCTGTCGTTTGGGGAAAACAACGATCTGATCGGGCTGCAACTAAGCGGGATAAAATATATTGCGCCGTGGTGCTGCCACCGGTTGCGACGAACGTTTTACATGCCGTACTTCCAAGATGAGTGGAAGGTGACGCCGACGCTGACGGTTAACGCGGGGGTGCGCTACGAACTTTATGGCGTAGCGAACGAGGCAACGAACCGGACAACGGTCTTCGATTTCAATCAGTTCCACGGTGTTTGCTTGGGTTCGGGGTCGTTCAACGTGCTGCCGGTGCCCGCGTCGAGCGGGCCCATCGACACGCCGCCTTGCCCGAAGAATCCGTCGCTGTACAACCCGGACTACAAGAATATTGATCCGCGGCTGAGCATTGCGTGGGCGCCCGGCGCGCTGCATGGAAAGACGGTGATTCGCTCCGGCTTCGGGATTTATCACGGGGCCGCGCAGAACGATGATTTGAACGCTGGCCTTGAAAGCGATACGTTCCGTGTTTCCATACAGCCGACGTTGCTGCTGCCAGCGTTTGAGCAGGCCATGCCGGACCTCAGCGGCGTGCCCAGCGCGCAAAAAGCCGCGCAACATCCGCGTGCGCTGCAGAGAGAAGGGCGACGGGATTTGTACGCAGAGGAGTGGGGGCTGACCATTGACCACGAGCTTCCGGCGAAATTTTTATTTTCGGCTTCCTACCTCGGAACGCATGGCGTGCGGTTGTTTTCCCGGGGCGCGGTAAATCTGTGCACTGAACCGTTCACCCTAAACAGCAGCGGAAACGATTGCGTGCGACCGCTCGACCAGTATTATCCGGACCCGAATAATCCCGATCCGTTTGGATCCGTGGATTACAAGAGCGATACGGGAACCAGCAGCTACAATGCGCTGGGGCTTACGCTAGAGCGGCGATTCGAGAATGGTTTCTCATTCCAGGCGCGCTATACGTTTGCGCATTCGATTAACGATGGGTCGGTGGGAGGCGGAGAATCGAACGGCCCCGAGAACGTGAATTGCCGGCAGTGCGACAAGGGGCCGAGCATTTTCGATGTTCGTCACAATGTAACAGTGAACAGCGTCTATGAGTTGCCGTTTGGCCAAGGAAAGAGCTTTCTGAACACCGGCGGGATCATCGATAAGCTGTTTGGCGGGTGGAACGTGAGTGGCATCGGCGTTTGGCACACCGGGCACCCGTTAACGGTGACCATGGATTTTCCGAACAACTTTACAATCAATAGCCCCACGCTTGGACCGGTTACGCTGAGCGACACCTTTTTGCTGCCGGACGGCAACGATCAGACAAGCCAGCGGCCGGATATTGTTCCCGGGGTGCCGTTGACACTCCCGGGCGGCGGACACGGCGGGATACCGTTAATCAATCCCGCGGCATTTCGAGCGCCTCCGACCGATGCCAACGGATTTTTTACGCGCTTCGGGAACGAGCCGAATGGAGCTATCCGAGCGTTACCTACGTGGCAGATCGATCTGGCGCTGATGAAGGAAACGAAGCTGACGGAACGATTCGCACTGCAGTTTGGCGTGCAGGCTTTCAATATTTTCAACCACACGCAGCTCGGCGACCCATCGAACCTAACGCTGCACTACGATGCGGCTTCGAATACCACCGGCTTTCTCGACCAGGATCAAGGATTCGGCACCATCAATGGCACGGTGAACTTCAACAACAACAATGACAACGCCGCTTCGCCGAATACCGGGACCGGCTTGCCGAGACAATTGCAGTTTATGATGCGCGTAAAGTTCTAGACGCGCTCGAATGGGTGCGCGTGTGCGCCGACGTTTCAGGTCGCGCTGGTTCGCCTTCGCAGGCGCTCGAAGTTCTTGCCTGGTTCGTTTAAGTTCTGTTTAGCCAGTTTGTCGTAGACTTTCTTCGTTCGCAGAAGATTCATCGCGAAATGTGAGGCAACAATGTCGAGCTCGATGAGCCTAGCGGGAGCCGCCGTGATGGCCTGTGTAGCGGTTGTGGTCGCTGAAGGCTACGCGATTTCCAAGGCTCTTTCACCTTCGAGCGAGCCATCCTCCGTGTTGATTGGGGCCGGGGACATTGCGGATTGCACGGATCTGTCTGGTGCGGAAGCGACCGCCAAGTTGCTGGAGCAGAATACGGGTACGGTGATGGCGGTGGGGGATTTGGCTTATCCCGATGGGAGCAAGGAAAATTTCGATTGTTACGATAAAACGTGGGGACGCGTGAAAGCGCGCACGCGACCTGCCGTGGGAAATCATGAGTTCCACTCGACAGGTGCGACCTTTTACTTTAAATACTTCGGAGCGGCGGCGGGCGATGCGAAAGAGGGCTATTACAGCTACGAGCTAGGGACTTGGCACATCGTTGTGCTAAACAGCGAGTGCGCGGAGGTTGGCGGCTGCAACGCAGGTTCGCGCCAGGAAAAATGGTTGCGGGGGGATCTCGCGGCGCATCCGGCGGCTTGCACGCTGGCGTATTGGCACAAGCCGCTCTTTAGTTCTGGCGGCAAGCACGGAGACGATCCCGAAATAAAACCGCTGTGGCGGGCGCTGTACGAGGCGAACGCGGATGTAGTCGTGAACGGTCACGACCACGACTACGAGAGATTTGCCCCGCAGGATCCGGACGCCAAGGCTGACGCCCAACGCGGTATACGGGAGTTTGTGGCGGGCACTGGCGGGAAGAATCACCGGCCGTTCGCAGAGCCGCACGCGAACAGCGAGGTGCGCAACGCCGATGCGTTTGGCGTGCTGAAGCTTACGCTGAAGCCCGGTGGGTATGACTGGCAATTCATTCCTGAACCCGGGAAGAACTTCACCGATGCTGGCAGCGGCGTTTGCCACTGAAATGACCTGGAACGACTCACCCGCCGGAATCAGGAGGTGGCTGCGAATCCTGGGGCGGCAGGCTACAACGTGTGGACCTAACACGGATCGTATAACCGTGCCGCGAGGGAGCCAATGGCTGCCAACAAGGAGCCTCGTAATTGCGCGCGGCTGTGGAAAACTTAAAAACTTCTTGACGCGAGGCAAATTGAGTTTCTAGCATTGGCATTCCAACCGTTCGGCGAGCTGTGCGGAGGTAGCTGTGAGCGAGTCTCCTTTCGTGGAAATCCTATTGGCGAAATTGAATGCGCAGGAACTGCTGGCGGTGTTGCCGGGTGGCGAGGAACGACGGCGCCTGCTGGCGAAAATCCGGGCGTGCACGGTGGCGCTGAATTTCCTGCGGGCGGCGACGGCCGAGCTGCAGTAAGTCTGCGGTAAATATTCCTGGAAAAATTAGGACTGGGCCGCGGCGGACTCCGCTTGGACGGAGTCGAGCGCCAGCGTGAGCTTGCTCATGACATCAATTTTCTGGATAAATCCCTGAACATCGACCGAGCTTAGTTCGTCAACGAGTTGATCCTCGTCATACATGGAGAGAAGCAGAATGGGGACGCCTGGGAGAAGCGCTTTGATCTCTTTTGCGGCGGCGGAGCCGGTGAGGACGGGCATGAAGACGTCGAGGATGACGACGTCGGGGGACAAGGCGGCGGCTTTGTCGACGGCATCGCGGCCGTTGATGGCCTCGATGACTTCGACGTTGGGGCGGGTTTCGACCATGAGGCGGAGGACGCGGCGGACGATTTCGTGATCATCGGCGATGAGGATGCGCATGAAGACACCACCTCCGCCAGATCAAGCCGAAGTCTGGCGGTAGAATTGTGGTAGGTGGCGCGGGCCGAGTCTATCGGGGGAAGGCTGTAGTTCGTTGGGTAACCTACGAAGGCGCCCTTCCACCAGACGATAAGGCCCCGATGCCGTTAGGCTGTGGGACTTGTCGACGCGCATGATGGGCTTCACCACAAAAATTTCAGACCAAATTGCAGCTGGCGTGAACTGGTGGCGGTTGACGTGATGACGCCCGCGGTCGGCGAGGGAGAGCCGGTTGCGGCGGCGTAGACCACCGGATTTGGCGTATTAAAATTGGTGTGGTTCCATAGATTAAAAATCTCGGCACGGAATTGGAGTTTGGCACGGTCAGAGAGCACGAATTTCTTTGCCGCTGATACGTCCGTTTCGACGAGGGACGGGCCCTGCAGGGTATTTCGGCCAACGTTACCGTAGGTGCCGGGCAGCGGTTGGAGAAAGGCGCTGGGATTGAAATACTGATTTGGGCGGCCCTCGATCACGGGGCCGGTAAAGTTCGGATTGATCGAGGGACGGACAGGATTTCGCGTGTCGCCGTCGTTCGATGGGTTGTAAGAAAGCTGCGGAGTGAAGGGCAGACCAGACTGCAGCGTTTCGATGGCGCTGAGTTGCCAGTTTCCGAAGAGTCTTTTGGCCCAAGGTCCGTGTTCGGAATTTCCGGCGCCGCCGAACGGGAGATCATATGTGGCGTTGAGCACTGCAGAATGTCGCACGTCGAAGGAAGCGCGGCCATAATCCGCGGCGGGATTGCGTGGATTCGCGACGAACGCTGGAGAATTGGTGGCGACGCTGGTGTTCATGTTGTCGCCGTCGTCCAGCGCTTTCGAAAAGGTGTAGACGCCGCGGAATTGCAATCCGTGGCTGAGACGATGATTCACATCCACTTCGAGCCCGTGGTAGGAACTGACGCCTTGAGAAAACCATTGCGTGGTGTTCAAAACGGAGTTGTTCTGAAGCGGCGCGCCAGCTGGATAAAAGAGCGTTCCATTTGGATAGCCTGAGGGGCAGGGTGAAGCGGGGCAGATGGTCGGTGTGGGAAGATTGGCGTCGACAGAAAGCATCTCATGGTATCCATGCGAGCCAATGTAGCTGACGCCGAGCGAAGTGCCGGGAGCAATCTGCTGCTCGATTTTCAGGGACCAAGATTCCACAGTCGGGGTGCGTAAATCGGATTGCACGCCGCTGGGAATGATTTTTGCGTCGTTGTATGAACCACCGGGTGTGATGCTCGAGAACGCGATGTTTTTTACGGCATAGACGGGATTGAATGGAGCATTCTGATCGAGGCGGTAACTCAGGTTATCAAGGAGCGCGTAGTATTCGCCGAACCCGGCGCGAATGACGGTTTTCTTCGAGGCGAATGGCGACCACGCGAGTCCTACGCGCGGCGCGGGAAGAAACTTAGCGTTATTTTTTGTGAACGCGGAATCACCGGCGACCGGCTGCGTAGCAATTACGCCGTGGCCGTCGAAGAGATAGTTGGAAGCTCGTCCGTCAACTTCGTTCCAGCCGTTGGTGGATTCGGAGCGAAAACCGAGGCGCAATTCGAGCGATGGCTTTACGCGAATGGTGTCTTCCGCGTAGAACGCGCCTTCGAGCGAGCGCCAGCCGAGCGGGGTATAGGTCGGCGCGTAGGTGTAGGTGCTGACCTTTCCTTGCAGAAAGGTTTGCAAGTTGCTGAACGACGCCTGACCATACTGGTCCTGGACGAGGGTGTCGTTGGCTTGGATGCGCTGCAGCCACGCGCCAAAAGTCAGCAAGTGTTTGCCGCGGGTGAGAGTAATTTGGTCGGAGGCGGTGAAGAGGTTGCGCGCCGACGTCAGGTTGCTTCCGGCGTTGGTGCCGCCGTTGGTGATCTGCGAAGCGCCGTTCAGGGTGGTGCCGCCGCCAACCACGACAGCTCCGACAGGCTGGTCCGGGTGAATCCAACCGGGCAGGCCCACCGTGGTGCCGCTGTTGAAATAAAAACCTCCGCGCGAAAAGCCGAAGGTGACGCGATTGACCATGGATGGCGAAAAGATATGTGTATCGCTCAGGCTAACTACCTGCTCGCGCAGGAAAACGTTGGCGAAGCTGACGGGATTGTTGGTGGGAGAATGCGCGCCGCTGTCGTCGACGGTATAGACAGCCGCCAAGGAATCATTGCGCGAAACCACCTGATCGAAACGAACGGTGGCAAAATCTTCCCGGATCTGTTGCAGCGGATTGCTGAAGGCCTCGGCGATGCCGCTGGCGGCCCCCGTGGAGGTTAAAAGTTCGGGGCCGTTGGCCACTGGCCAGAGCGCAAGAAGCGGCTGGACGCTAGCCACGGCGTTGGTTCGCGAGGCATTGTCTGGCACGAGCGTGAGGTCGCTGACGCCCAGCGTCTGACGGAAGCCCTCATAGTTTGCGAAAAGGAACGTTTTATCTTTCACGAGCGGACCGCCAGCAGAAGCCCCGAAGACATTGCGTTCAAAGTGCGGGATGCTGCCGCGATCGAAAAAATTTCGGGCGTCGAGGGCGCTGTTGCGCAGGAATTCGTAGGCCGCGCCGTGAAATTCGTTGGTGCCGTTCGCGGTGACGATATTGATTTGCGCGCCAGGGCGTTTTCCGTACTGCGCGCCGTAAGTATCTTTCACCACGGCGAACTCGCGCACGGCGTCTACGCCTAGGAGTTGGCCGCTGGTGCCGCCGGGCGTGTTGTTGATTTCAGAAGCACTGGTGAATTCTATCCCGTTCAACAGGAAAAGATTTTCCTGCGGGCGGCGGCCGGAAACGGCGAACATATTGCCAACAACGGAATTCGAAGTGCCGATGCCGCCGGAACGCTGCGACGTGTAGTTGATGATTCCCGGATTCAAGGTGAGCAGCTGATCGTAGCTGCGTCCGTTGAGAGGTAATTCCTTCACTTGGCGTTCGCCGACCAATCCGGAATCGTCTTCCGTGGTGATTTGGATGGTGGTGGAGACGGCGGGAACTTCGACGGTCTGATGGGTTCCACCGATTTGCAGTGTGAAGTCGACTTCCGCTCTTTGGCCGACGACTAGATTGACGGAGGAGCGGCGATCGGTCTGAAAGCCGGCCTTGGACGCGGTTATTTCGTATCGGCCGACGGGAAGCGCGGAAGCGTTGTAGCGGCCCGAGGCGTCGGTGAGGAGGGAGCGCGCGGTTCCGGTTTCAAGGTTTCTGATGACCACGGTGGCGTCGGGCACGCCGGAGTCGGATGCGTCGCTGACCACGCCAAACAGCGACGAATCCACTTGCGCGGCAGTCGGGGAAACAAATATTCCGGCACTCAAGAAAAACGGCAATGCGTGGCGAACGAGCTTTCTTGAATAAACGATCAGCACTTCGAGGAAACTCATGATTAGGCTCCAATTTTATTTTTTGCGCGCCTTATGGGCGGAAGGACTACTGGGACTTGGGATTCCCGATCGATGCGCGAACGGGCGGATACAGATCTAGGAGGAGAGAGATCAACAACAACAGCGAGAACAGCGATGGGTATCAGACGCGGAGAAGCCAAATCGAACTGCGATGGACGTAGTGGCGCGCAATTGAAAACTCATGGGCGCAAGGCTCTTGGCAAACGAGTCGCTAATTTCTGTGCGCCCAGCGCGGCTCTCGCGGCGATGGGTTTTGCGTTCAGCGAGCGGGAGCCGGACCACACCAGTTGCAGGCCCGCGAGCAGCGCAACGGCGGCAACCACGGCTTTAAGTTTGTGAGCGGGAACTTTCTGGGCAAGCAAGCAGCCCAATACGACGCCCGGAATGCCGCCTTCGAGCAAACCCAGCAATGTGGGCGTACTGATGGAACCAAAAGTCCAGTGAGCGGCACTGCCGATGATGGCCAGAACCAGACCGAAGAGAATGTCGGTGCCGACTACTTCGACGGGCGTCATTTCTGAATAGTTCAGCAAGAGGACGGTGCCCAAGGCTCCCGCGCCAGCGGAAGAGAAACCCGATTCGATACCGATAGGAAACGCGAGCCACGGCAGCCAGCGGGAATTCGTTCGTGCAAATCGCGGATTGTGGATGCGCGGCAGAAAAGTTACCGCGGCGGTGATGGCCAGCAACACTCCCAGGATGATGACCACGACAGAGCTGCTTCCCTCGGTGGCGAGTAAACGCAGAGCAGCAATGCCCAGCACGAGCCCGGGAACGGCGCCCATGACGAGCAGACGCAAGTAACGCGAGTGCACCTGCCGGCCCAGCAAATAGAACGGCGCCGCGATCAGCCGAAGCGCGCCGGCGAAAACGAATGCGGTGCCAACCGCGTCGGCTGCGGGAAGTCCAACGATGAGCAGCAGCGCGGGAACCGTAAAACTCCCGCCGCCGATCCCGGTGAGTCCCACAACCGACGCGATGACGAAACCAAGAAGCAGGTCTGTCACCGCGCATTCTCCGAAAAAGTGTGAATTCCGCATTCGAGTTTCTTGCCGCCCCAGCGGCCGGAGCGTGGATTTGCGGGATCGGACGGTAGCGCGGTGCAGGGCTCGCAGCCGATGCTCAGATAGCCGCGGTCATATTGCGGGAGGTAGCGCAGCCGGTGCTTTCCGGTGTATTCCCAGACTTGTGCCCAAGTCCAATCCGCCAGCGGACTCACTTTTAGTAAGGATTTTCCGCTGGGCAGACGGTGATGCTCAACCTTCTCGAGATGTCTGCGCGTGGGAGATTGCTCGCGCCGCAAACCGGTGAACCAAACCTCGAATGGCTCGAGCGACTGCATCAGCGGTTCGACTTTGCGCAATTGGCAGCACTTCGCCGGTTGCTCGCGATAGAGAATCCCCAATTCGCTTTCCTGCTGCGCGACGGTCTGCTTCGGAATCGCATTTACGAGATTCAGGTTCCATTCGGCGGCGATTTGGTCGCGAAATTGGTAGGTTTCGGCAAAGTGATAACCGGTTTCCAGGAACAGAACGGGAGCTCCTGGAAGATGATTTCGCAAGAGGTGGAGCACGATCATGTCTTCAGCTTGAAAGCTGCAGGTTATGCAGGACGGCGACGTCTTCTGCATTTCCGAGATGGCAGCGACGAGGTGTGCCGCGCCGTGATTGTTCAAGATTTCGAGATCTAGCGAACTGGACATTTTAGTCACCTGCTCCTGGACTCGCTGCGGCCGGGGGAACCCGCAACGAGTTAGCGTGCGAAAGTATTTGTTCGAGCAATTCGTCGCCGCTGAGGTTCTGGCCGGCAGTTGCAAAATCAATGAGAGAGTCTCCGGCGAGGGTTTCGAGATGCCGGCGGGTCTCGGACGGTACTGGTGTGGCTACCAGCACCACGAATGCGCTCGACCACAACTTGTTTACGAAAGATGCGAGGGAAGAAGAAGAAAGATCGCTGTCGTTCAGCACGATGGATGCGAAACCGCGTTCAAACAGAGCAGGCTCCACGCGCTGCGCAACAGAATCCGGAAGCAGGAAAATCGCGGGACGGTGACCATGCCGCGCGATTCGTTCCTGCAAGCTGACACCGCGCGATGGAGCGTATGACAAACCGTTTGTTTGCGCCCCGTTTTTCACAGGATGCGACAGAGCTCCCTGGATCATCCCGCCACCGATGGTGGCATTGGAAAGAGAATCGATCAGAATGAAACTTCCGGTCAGGCGGCTGAGTTCGTAAGGATCGAAGAACAGCGGACTGCTGGTTTCGAGTTCGACGCAGGCGATTCCGTTCATTTGGATTTCGCTGGCGGATTCGCGGCTGAGCGTGTTGACGTCGACGCGATAATGTACGCGCCGCACAGCAGCCTTTACTTGCCGGGTGGTGTGCTTCAAGAGGTAGCTGCGGCCAAGTTGCAGCGGCGACTCCCCCAACCACACCAGCACAGCGTTGAAGCGCTTGGATAGGGCCGGGGGAGCGCTGGGCGAGACGAGCATGTCGCCGCGACTGATATCGATTTCGTCTTCCAGTTGCAGCGTGACGGATTGCGAAAGCACGGCGGCGTCGAGTTGGCCATCAAAGGTAACGATGGACTGCACGCGAGTGATTTGCCGTGATGGCAACACCATAACCGCATCGCCTCGTTGAACGATCCCACCAGAAACCTGGCCGGCATACCCGCGAAACGCGGCGTCTGGGCGAATCACGTACTGCACCGGGAAGCGAATGGCGCTGATGCTGGAAGCCGGCTCGATGGGCACGGTCTCGAGGTGCTCAAGCAAGGTGGGTCCGGAGTACCACGGCATGTTGCGGCTGCGATCGACGACGTTGTCCCCGCTCAGAGCGCTGACGGGCACGCATTGCACGTTTGGAATCCTCAACTGACCCGCGAGCGCCAGAAAATCACTTTGTAATTGCGCGAATATATCTTCCCGGTAACCGACCAGATCCATTTTGTTAACAGCCGCCAAAACATTGGGAATCCCCAGCAGCGAGGCGATGTAAGAGTGCCGGCGCGTTTGCGGCAGTAAACCCTTGGCAGCGTCCACGAGAACTACGGCAAGGTTCGCGGTGGAAGCGCCGGTCGCCATATTGCGCGTGTACTGTTCGTGTCCGGGGGTATCAGCGATGATGAATTTGCGGCGGGCCGTGGCGAAATGCCGATAGGCCACGTCGATGGTGATTCCTTGTTCGCGCTCCGCGCGCAAGCCGTCCGTCAGCAGCGAGAAGTCGATCGGTCCAGCGGAACGATTGATGCGGCTGTTCTTCACCGACGCCAGTTGATCTTCGTAGACCGCCTTTGCGTCATGCAGCAGCCTGCCGATCAACGTGGACTTGCCGTCGTCGACGCTGCCCGCAGTGGTAAATCGCAATAGTTCCTTCTCCAGATCTCGCTGGAGAAACTGCTCGAATCCATCGGGGATCACAGGAGCGGATACCATCAGAAATAGCCTTCTCGTTTTTTCAATTCCATGGAGCCTTCTTCATCGTGATCGATGGCGCGATTTTCGCGCTCCGACCGGCGAAAAGAGAGCATCTCCGCTATAATTTTCGGCAAGGTGTCGGCCTCGGACCGGATGGCTCCGGTGCAAGGCACGCAGCCGAGAGAGCGCATACGACACTTCACGGGTTGCGGCTTTTCGCCGAGCCGCAACTCGTCGCCGGAGTGAATCAGAATCAGCGAGCCATTGCGCATCACGGCTTGGCGCTGGCGCGCGAAATACAACGGCACAATCGGAATATTCTCGACGTGGATGTACAGCCAAACATCAAGTTCGGTCCAATTCGAGAGCGGAAAGACGCGAATGCTTTCGTTTTTATCGATGCGCGAGTTAAACAAGTTCCACAGTTCCGGGCGCTGGTTCTTCGGGTCCCACTGTCCGTGTACGTCGCGGAACGAATAGATCCGTTCCTTGGCGCGCGATTTTTCTTCATCGCGGCGCGCGCCGCCGAATGCCGCGTTGAAGCCACCCGCAGCAAGGGCATCCAAAAGAGACTTGGTCTTCAACAACCCGCAGCACTTCTGCGTGCCCAGTGAGAAGGGGTTTGCACCGTTCACAAGAGCTTTTTCGTTGCGGTGAACGATCAGGTCTGCGCCAATTTCCCGCGCATAGGAATCTCGAAAGTGGATCATCTCTGGAAATTTATAGCTGGTGTCGATGTGCAGCAGCGGAAAGGGCAGCTTGCCGGGGGAAAAAGCCTTTTGCGCCAGGCGCAGCATCACCGAAGAGTCTTTGCCGATGGAATACAGCATCGCGGGATGCGAGAACTCCGCAACGGCCTCCCGCAAAATATAAATGCTCTCCGCTTCGAGCGAGCGAAGATGGCTTAGCGTCGGGCTGGTCTTGACGCCATTTCGCCCGCTCGTATCGCTCGCAGCAGGGAGAGCGCGGTCACCTTCAAATAATTGCGTCATGCTGTGCGCCATTTGCGCTCCCGGTTTCCTAAGAATGTGCCGCAAAAAACAAAAAACCCACCTGCCAGCAAATCTGGCGGTGGGCTAACTACAACTCGGCTAGAACTAAATTTCTAGACTAAGAGCCCTCCCGCACCAGAACGTACCTGCGTACAACAAGTACAACACGCGCAGAGAGCAATCTGGTTCGGATTGGCGTTCGTCGACATCCTCCTCACTGTACCTTCGTGCGGGCTGAACTGCAAGTGTTGTTGTCAAGATTTTTGTGATTGCAGATAGTTGGCGTGACTCCGGGGCGAACCTCGCTGTGCAATTTAATCCCCCCTAACGCGCAAACCTTGATCCCGCCGACCGAGAATCTCGGATAACAAAATATTCGGAATTGTGATAGGTTCACGGCTCTCGTCGTAGCAAGTGTGCGCAAATGAGGCCAACGCGGCTGACGTACACCAAATCAAAGTCGACTGGCCGGTGCTGACGGAGCGCTGCAGCGCAGCCGAAGAGCTGAATTCCAACTTCATTCGAAAATCGAATCCACCTTCGGGGAGAATCCATGTTCGGGGCCAAAAGAATACTTGTATTGCTGCTGGTCGCGCTAGCGATGGCGGAAGCGGCGCACGCGCAGCAGCCTTTTCACCTCGAGGAAGCTACCATCGACGACGTGCATCGCGCCATCGGCAATGGGCAAATCACCTGCAGGGGATTGGTCCAGCTTTATATGAATCGAGCGCAGGCTTATAACGGCGTCAGCGATTGGTTGGTTACAAAAGACGGAGAGGCGATTCCGTCGGCGCCCGGCGTAGTTCGCGCGGGCGCGCCACTCAAATTTCCAACCGAGACCGTCGCCATATCCACTTTGCTTCCCAATTTCGATCAGTATGCCGGCCCACCGATTGAGTTTGGCAGGATGGCGTCAACCGCCTCCGATCCGACGGTGCAGCAACAGTTCGGCATGACCATCGGCATTCCCAACGCTGGGCAGCTCAACGCGCTCGGCACGCTCAATATTCGCGGCGAGCGCTCGGTGACCTGCAAAGGCGATCGCGATCGGCGTCCGTCAGACGGCCCGCTGCCGCCCAGCTCGCCGGCGGTCTGCGAAGAATTTCGCAAGCAACCGGATGCGTTGGAGCGCGCGGCCGAACTCGACGCGCAATATGGAACGAATCCAGATTTGACGAAAATGCCGATGTATTGCGTGGCATTTTCGTTCAAGGACGCCTTTGACACCAAGGACATGCGCAGCACCGGCGGCGGTGACGCCAGCTACGATATCGATTTTCCGGCTCGTGACCAGACGCTCGTGGCGCAGCTGCGGGAAAAAGGCGCCATTATTTACGCCAAGACTGCGAACACGGAATACAACGGGCGTCCGGTTCCCTCCATTCGCGGTGCCGCGGGAGGAGAGCGAGGCACGAACCGGCCGACGAAAGTATTTGTCTCGGTCCAGGGTTATCAGCGCAGCACTTGGGCGGGCAATCCTAGCGATGTATATGACACCACCCGCGCGGCCTCGCTCGGTTCCAGCTCCGGTTCCGGTGTCTCCGTCAGCGCAAACCTTACAGCCTGCAGCATTTGTGAAGAGACGAGCTTGTCTTGTCGCGGTCCCTCCAATCACAACGCGGTAGCGCTGATCTTGCCTCACAAGTCGCTCATTTCATTTCTAGGGGGCGCCATCGGCGCGGACATTTATCTGGATCGCGCGGGCATTATGTGCCGTTCGATAAAAGACGTGGCAAAAGTACTAGATGCGCTCAAAGATCCGTCCGACGGATACTATGATCCCCGCGACATCTTCACCACCGTCCCCCGATCCAGCATCTTGGATAAGCCTTACGCCGACAGCGCAACCTCTCTAGGCGCGCGCGGCTCCCTTCGTGGCATGCGCATCGGTATCGTTCGTGAATCGATGTTGACTTTCCCGGGCACTCTGGCCGACGAACCGATTGCGCAAGCGGCCGCCAAAGAAATCAAGACTGTTCTGGGCGATTACCTCGGAGCGACCTTGGTCGAGTCTGTCGATCCCCTCTGGCCAGATGATCCCAGCATCCCTAATATGTCGCCCTCCTACACCCAGGCCCTGGCGCAACTGGTCCCCATATTTTTTCCGGATATTCTTTATCGCCTCAAACCGAACGGACAGCCGCAATTCCCCGAGTTCGTCGCCAAAATCAAGCCCACAGAGTTTGCTCCCGGGAAGACCTTCGGTACTGGCACCATGAAACCCATCGATTATTTCCTCAATTTGGCTGAAGGTCGCGTACCCGTCCCCAAGAACCTGAATATTCGCGCGATCGAAGAAGTCGTGGAGTCCAACGCCTTCACACTGCAATTCAATCAATACGCTTCGCGGCGAGCGGCCGACTGGAAAACACGCGGATTCACGGAAACTTTGACCGATTTCTCTGCGCTCAATGCGCGCTCAAAGTTTTGGGGCGACGATCAGCGCGCGGCCTTCAAGAATTGGGAAGAGATGGAGGACATGCGCAACGCGTTAGGGGACCGCCAGGGTATCGACGAGCACATCATGATGCGCGAGTTGCTGCGGCGCGTGGAAATGAAAGTCATCTCGGAGAACAACCTCGACGCCGTCGTACGCCTCCACTATTCCTTACCACCGGGGAAAATAGGATTGGCGCCGCAACCCGATCCTCCGGAGGACATCCGCGGCGAGCTCCGCATGGGACCTTTCGCTGGGGTTACGGAAGTGCTAATTCCGGCGGGTTATGTGCGAACAGTCTATGACCCAGTTTTTGTATTGAGCGCGGACAAAAAGCGCTATATCCCGACGAATAACAATACGCCCGCGACCATACCGCCGCCCGGCATGCCTTTCTCTCTGGTTTTTCGCGCGGAGCCAGGAAAGGAAGACATCATTCTGAAAATCGCCTCGGCTTACGAAGCAGCGTCCGAACGCCGCATCCCCCCGCCGGAGTTTGGGCCTCTGCCAGGCGAACCGTAAAAGTTGGCCACCACAAGCGCTTGAACCTCCATTGTGGGTGTGATTCAAAACGAAAGAATGGTGGAGGCGGGGAGTCGGAATTCTGAGCTTTACTGATTCTATGCAACTTACTGATTCTACTAAACGCGAGAACGATACAAACAGCGAATTCGCCCGAGTGAGGTACGCAGCGGGCACACACGGGCTAAGCGCTGAATTGCCAAGCCTTGTTCTCCAATGTGGGTTGCTTTGCCGACTTCCCAGGACCCGTTTCTGGCTATGCAACCCGGACATAGCTGAAAGCGACTTTGTGGTATTTATTGCTGCCAAAATTATTTCCTAAACGACTCCCCAGTCGGCACAAATAAGATGTCACGGCCTCGAATTATTAAGGCAGTCGTTCTTAAGGAGAACGCTCTTTCCAGTTCGAGCTGAGGCGGGACAGAAGTGCAAAGTCGTGTTTTAATAAGGCCAGGAATAATTTGAGATTCGATGACGTAGGTGCTGTAGGTTTTGAAGATGTTCTGCAATTTTCGGAATGGTCGGTGCTGAAGAAGGTGGTCTAGCGCGAATGCTTCTGGATTATTACAAACTTCTGGAACAGCCCTTCGGTGTCACGCCGGATTCGCGATTCCTCTACCTAGGACCGACGCACCGGGAGGCGCTCGCTTCGCTGGTATATGGGACCGAAAGCAATCGGGGTTTCCTGGCGTTGATCGCGAAACCAGGGATGGGCAAAACTTCCTTGCTCTACAATTATCTTTCGAACCTGGGTGACAAGGTCCGGACCGCTTTTGTATTTCGGACCGATTGCGATGCCCGCGAGTTCATTCGACATCTTTTACTCGATCTGGGTGTCGATCTAGCGGGAATGGACCTACCGGCCATGCACGACGCGCTAAATAAGCTTTTGGCCGAGGAAATGCGTGCGGGGCGGCGTTTCGTATTAGTGATTGACGAAGCCCAAGGCTTGGAAGAGCAAGTTCTTGAGTCCATTCGGCTTCTGTCCAATTTCGAGACGCCCTGTAGTAAATTGATGCAGATCGTCTTGGCCGGGCAACCGCAACTCGCTGACCGCCTAGCGAGCCCATCGATGGCACAGCTTCGCCAGCGGATTTCGATGGTTATTCGAATTGAGCCATTCAATCAGCAAGATGTGGACGCCTACATCGATCACAGGTTGTGGGTCGCGGGATGCGACACACCTTCTCTATTTACCGTCGGAGCTCGAAAATTGATCGCTGAGCAAAGCGAGGGCATTCCCCGCAATATTAACAACCTGTGTTTCAACGCGATGTCACTGGCCTGCGCGCTGAAGCAGAAGTCGATTGATCGTGACATTATTCTCAACGTAATCGCGGACCTTGATCTCGAACCGTTGAAGGAGAAGAAAGTTGCTGCGCGAACTTCGGAAGAACAGACGAAGCAGGCGCCTCCGACCTTTTTTTTCCCTGAGCAAAAGGCACGCGTATTCAATGGCTGGGCTTCCGGCTTAGCGATCGCGGGCGCACTGCTGCTCGTACTGGTCTGGTTCGCGCTTCGATGGATCCGATATCAGCCACGGACCGCCGAGTGGATAGGCGGAGTTGCGACGGCGACGCCGTCTCCGAAATCCGCGCCCGTTGATCAGGCCGTGCCCGTCGAGCCTAGAGGTATTGAGACGGTACAACCCGAGATCATTCGTGTTATGCCGGGTCAAACCCTCTATCACATAAGCATTGAAAAATTGGGAAAGTACGACAACGGGATTCTTGAAGAATGGCGCCGGCTTAACCCCGAGATAAACGATCCTAAACGTCTCCGTGCGGGCCAGCAGCTGCGGATACCGTCGGAGGGAACGCCATCCGCGGTTGCATCGCGCGTGACCGAAGTAGCCTGCCACGGCCTTCTCGAAACAGCGGACAAATACCATAGCTCCCCGAGTATCTTTCTCGCGCGAGCCGTCGTCGAGGAGCGGTATCGATATCTGCGCGGGCAGTGCAGGCGTTGGCTGATTGTATAGCTATAACCAATGTCGATCCCTCGATTTGGTTCGTTCCGGACGCTTGGAACGCCGACGAAGAGCGCGAATAACAGCCCGCGTTTCAGCCACGCGCATTTCGGCTCCGCGAACCAGTAAGGAAACATTTGAGGGATCACCGTCCCCATGCCCGCCAAAACAACTTGATTCTCGAGCCTTGTTATACACTTGCTTTGAAAACCCATCGGCCTGCGGCAGGATCGCAGAACTGCGGCATCGGATGAACTTTGATGGCATAGCAGCGGCGACGTGTGGCCAACCTCAAGAGTCCGGCGTGGGACTCTTGACAATTAGACCGCGCGGCGAACACTATAAGCGCGGCTGGGCGGGATCGAAGCTAATGTGCAGCGCGGTTAGGCCGCGCAGGCCTGCATTTTCACGCCAGATCAATTTTTCGTCAATCACAGCAGGGTGCGAGAGCCGGCGCAATAGTGTATTGAAGGCGATTTGACCCTCTATGCGCGCCAAGGGCGCGCCGTAACAGAAATGAGCCGACCAACCGAATGCCAGATGTCGATTGTCGGACCGCAGTAGATCCAACCGGTCTGGATCGAGGAAACGATTCGGGTCGCGGTTTGCGGCAGCTAAAACGGCCACAACTTTCGCTCCCTTTCGGATGATTTTTCCACCGAGTTCTACGTCGGCTGGCGCGATGCGGGCAGTGTACTGAACCGGCGATTCGTAGCGGAGCAACTCCTCCACGGCGGAAGCAACAATCTCGGGATGGCTGCACAGTTGTTCAAGACAGCCTGGGTTGCGCAACAGCGTCAAGAACCCGCTCGCGATTAGGTTTGTTGTGGTCTCATGCCCTCCAATTATCGTTACGACCGTGCTGCCGATCACCTCTTCGTCCGTGAGCCTCTGACCGTCAATTTCTGCGGTCATCAACGAATGGATAAGGCCTGTATTTGGGAATTTGCGCAGCTCTTTCATACGGTCGACAACATAATTCCTCATATTCTGCAGACTCTGTAGACTCTCGGCCACGCGATCAGGGTGGTGCTGGAAGTTACCGTGTATGCTGCGATGTCGTTAACCCACAATCCAGTTGCCGATAATCTTCTGCAGGGATACCCATTAGGTTCGCCGTGACGATCGCAGGCAATGGGACGGCAAAATCGGCAATCATATCCAGGCGCCCGGAGGCGACCACCTTATCGATCAATTTGTCTGTAATTGATTGGATCACTCTGCGTAGCTCCTCTACCTTACGCGGAGTGAATGCCACTGAGCACAAATTGCGCAGGCGCGAGTGCATAGGGCCATCCATAAATAGCATCTGCCCCCGCATCATTTCGGCGAAGGGCTTCATGGCAGAGAGCCCAAGATGATCCAGGTATTCGGCAGTGGGAGCTCGATCTGCCGAATAGTTCGTCACTACGGTAACGACTTCCGGGTAGCCGGTCACCACCCAAGCATGCATATACGGGTCCCAGTGCACCGGATCGTACTCGCGCAAGGTGCGAAAGACCCTGTAAGGGTCAGCCAGACTCCAGGCTCGAACAGACGCAGGAGAGACTAGGAGTCTGGTTGTTCGCATTCTTAGACGAATTCGCACGGGCAAACTGCATCGCCATCAACTCCCCAATACATTTGGATTCCTGGTCGCCCACGAAACGAGTGGCGCTCATTTCAGTTCGCCACCTTGCGCAGCTTTCATCCCCTGACTGTTATCGGCTCCCGGTTTGAACCAGAACCGGTTGGTCCTGCGCCGTCTGACAGAGGTTTCGTCTCAGGCAGATGGAATCTTGCCGTTTTTCGCGAAACCGAGATGGGAGAGAATAGCGTCCCGCAGCGGTGCGAGCGTTCTTTGCCTTTAGCAAATCGCGGTGATGCGCATCCACATAAGCGGTATGCAAATCACCTGTAATGACGGCTTGCCATCCCGGAAGGTAGTTCACATGAGGTGGCCGTTCGGAAGCTAGCAGCAGGAGCACCGTGCCATCGTACTTTTGGGGGCGATATGCAAACGCCGCAGCTTCGGCCATTTCTTGAGCCACGCTCATCGCTGTTCTGGCCGATTTTGGTTTTACAGCGCGAGCTAAACGCCGGACCAAATGTTCGCGAACGTACGCAAAGCTGGTTCGGAGACCCAGCCGTAGAGCTCTGTGCAGGGCATAGCGTGCGTAACTCGCCGCACGTTTGAGGGAATCGAGCGACTCGATGTAGGAAGGGTTTGGGGGGTCTACCAGCACAAGGAGCGAGATCTCTTGACCGACAGCTCGAAGTTGAGATGCGATTTCGAATGCGATGATGCCGCCCAGACATAGACCGCCGATAGTGTATGGACCGTTAGGCTGTATGGCCAAAATCTTGCACACAAGGCGCGCGGCAATGCTTTGCAGCGTGGGTTTTTCGCCGAGCAATGAGAAGTCCTCTGCAGTAAGCACAACTGAGAAGAATGGCTGCGAGTCTCCGATCACTTTGGCCAGATCTACGTTAAGGTAGTGCACCCAGAAGATGCTGTTTGGCGTACGATGAGGCTGTGGCGCAAGAACTCCCCGAGGTGGCACAAATTTGTCATCCGCTTCGAGCTTCATCGCGACCAAAGCGGCCAAACGTTCAACCGTAGGCGCCTCAAGGAGCTGTCGTAAGGTGAGATCCACGCCGAAAGCATCGCGCACGAGCATCACGAGCTGCATACTCAAAAAAGAGTGTCCTCCCGCCAAGAAAAAACTGTGTTCTGCCTCAACTGTATCGTTTTCTAGAAGCGTCCGCACCATGGCTAACAACTTTTCCTCGATCGGCGAACCAGAGACACGAGCAACTTTTTCTTCCAACTGTTTCGCGTCCGATGGTTGCGCAAGGATCGTCAGATCAATTTTCCCGTTTACGGACAACGGGAGTGCATGCAATCGCACAAAAATTGCCGGAACCATGTAGTTTGGTAAGCTGCGTAGCAGATGCCTCTGGAGTTCATGCGCAGTCGGAACCGGCGCATCCTCTTTCGGAAGAATGTATGCCACCAATTGATTCTCTCCACGCTGCGAAACGTGGGTGATCACAGCTGCAAAATCGAGGCTCGGATGGTGAGCTAGAACGTTACCGATTTCATCGAGCTCGACGCGTTGTCCCCGAATCTTAGTCTGCCGGTCCAAGCGTCCGCGAAATTCGATCTCGCCGCCCGCCCGGCGGAGCCCGCGATCGCCAGTGCGGTACATTCGGGCACCTGTCACTCGAGAAAAAGGATCGGGCAGAAAACTCCTCTCGGTGAGCTCAGGGAGGTTCCGGTATCCACGCCCCACAACGGCGCCACCCACGTAGATTTCGCCTACCTCGCCATCAGGCACCGCCTCGCCCGCTTCGTTCAGCAGATAGACGCTGGCGCCGGCAATTGGTAACCCGATCGGTGGTGCTCCCTCTGTCTCGGGTTTGAGCACCGCCCACGTGGAGACTACCGTGCATTCCGTAGGTCCATAATTATTGACAACCTTGAATGGTAACTGAGCGGCGGGCCCGTTATTCAACGCATCTCCACCTACGACCAATAATCGCAGAGCGGTTGTTGCAGGCCATGTCATCGCGATCAACCGCGCACCAAGGACTGCGGGGACAAGGCAAATCGTCACGGACTCGCGTATCAGCCACTGCTGGATCAATTCCGGTGATGGGCGCACTGCATCATCTGCTAGACACAAAGTCGCGCCGGCGCAGAGGTGAGCCCAGATTTCCAGGACGGCGGCGTCAAATCCGAGACCCAGAAGATGACTTGCACGATCTTGCTGCGTGACGCAAAAGGTATCGCGATGCCATCGGATTAGGTGAGACAAGTTGGCATGCGTAATCTCGACACCTTTCGGAACTCCAGTTGATCCGGACGTGTAGATGACGTACGCGAGGTTCCCCGGCTCGACGGCTGGGTGGTCTGCTAGCGGAGCAGCTGCGATAGCCTTAGCATCGCGGAAGGGATCTACACCACGCGATTTGGCCTCGAGGCGATCAAGGAGTGCTCCACGGGCCACCAGTACGGCTGCGCCCGAGTCTTCCACAGCAAAACGCACGCGCGAATCTGGCCAAGCCGAATCGAGTGGCACGTACGCAGCGCCAGCGCGCATAATGCTGAGAGCAGCAACGATCCAGTCGAACGACCGCTCCATACATATTGCCACGGTGTCGCCTGTCGCAACTCCCATTTGCGTCAAATAGGCTGCAAAGTTATCCGCCAGGGCATCAAGCTCTCCATAACTCATCTCTTGATCGCCAGCCCTCAGGGCAATCGACTGCGGAATCAGGGCACGCAGTTCAGAAATCCGGGCGGGAACCGATTGATCATGCGCTGTCAAGTTACGCATGGAAGCCTTGTGCGCACCTCAGGCGCGGCAAGCAGAGGGTATCAGGGGCTTTCTAGCATTCCAGGCCAGTGCATCGCGGGGACACTGCAATTTGCACCGAGTTTTTAGGTATCCGAACTCTGGAATGCTCGGACTCATACTAGTTTGCAGCACCCGCACTATATCACGAATGGATTAAGTCTTTGCACAGATCCAGCGTAGGCAGCGTAGAGCGCGTAAACCTTGTGAATCCACCCTGGTCACGATGCTCACAAAGGCCTGGGCCGCTCGCGTATCACACCCTCTTGCGATCAACGCTGCAAAAATTGCTGATTAAAGCCGATTGCCATCAGCATCAAGCACGAGTTTTGGAGAGCAAGACATACGCGCGCACTTACCGTTCCTCAAAATCCGAATTTTCTGCTTGCCTTCGTACAGTCCGGATCTGAATCCGGATGAATTGCTCAACCAAGATGTGAAAACGAACGCGCTCGGCGGTCGCGTCCGTCCCGTAACTGTGCACTAGATGATGAGAAACGTGCGCGTCTACCTGCGCATTCACGCAGGCTAGACCCCGGCTGGTGAAGAACTACTTTCGTGAACGCCATGTCCAGTTCGCCGGCCCGCTGAGATCTGTCACATATTTAGCGCTCGGAGTAATAGTTAGTACTCATCCATGTGCCCTTATTCTGTCCTTTCGACCAGTGGCTTTTTGCACGCCTGCGCGTCAACCTTGGTGTTGGTTTTGAGAATTCGTCGAGTTTGGCAGTATGTCTCAACGGACGATTTTGGGGATTCATTTCGCCCACTGGGTTCGGTGTCATATTAACGATCACAACAGATTCTCAAGGATCGCGAGAGATCCTGCCGTTGCGACTGTAGGTGTCTCGGGAAGATGCCCACCGCCAACACGAATTCAAGATGCGCACGGGCGATAATCCCGGCTGCACAGTCGGACCTAATAGATTCTGGAGATAAATGTGACTTGTTTGATAAACGTAAAGGTGATTTTGTTCTCGATGTTTATCTATCTAGTGAGTTTCGTCTCTTCCGCTTGGAGTCAAACGCCTCCTACATTTTTTGGAATGGATATTCACCCAGGTGTATTGAGCACTCAGCCATGGCCTTCTGTGCCGTTAGGTAGCATCCGCCTTTGGGACACAGCTACGAGATGGAGCGACCTGGAGCCATCAAGGGGCGTCTATAACTGGGTGACTCTCGACGGCTACCTAGCCCTCGCTCAAGCCCACAATATAGATGTACTATATACGTTTGGTGGAACAGCAGCTTGGGCGGCATCAGGTTCCGGTCCGCAATGTGCGTATACCCTGCAAAGTTGTTATCCCCCATCGAACATGCAGGATTGGGATCAGTTCGTGACTGCACTTGTTGCGCACTCCGCAGGAAGAATCAAATATTGGGAATTGTGGAATGAAGCTAATCTGCCCGCATTCTGGTCGGGAGATGTTCCGACCTTGGTAACACTAGCCCAGCATGCGTACAGCATAATCAAGCTCGCGGATCCTAGCGCAGTCATTCTGTGCCCTTCGTCGACGGACGGATCCAGCAAGGTTGAAACCTTCCTTAACGCATACTTCGTGGCGGGAGGACTGTCCTCGACCGACGCGGTTGCCTTTCACGGATACGTCGGGTCCAAACCTGAAGAAGTGCTCTATCTGATATCTCGAGTCAAAGCCACCATGGCATCTAACGGGATCGCAGGGAAGCCCATATGGGACACGGAAGGAGGCTGGGGCTTGGATAGCTCCCTCGCGGGTCCAAACAACGGGCCGGGGTTTCTTGCGAGAGAACTCCTGCTCCAGTGGTCAAACGGCATTTCCCGAGTCTACTGGTACGCCTGGAACAATGCATCTTGGGGAACGCTATGGAAAACCGATGGTATCCAACCGAGCGGAGTTGCATATGGCCAAGTCTATAGTTCGATCGAGGGAGCAACGATAGACAGCCCCTGTACTATGGCGTCCGACTCCACTTGGACTTGCACGTTCACGCGTTCCAACGGCGACCAAGCGCAGGCTATCTGGAATTCTACGACGACTGAAAGTTACATAACCGCTAGCCAATACACAAGGTATCTCGATCTTGGTGGAAATATAAACCCGACCCATAACTCCGTCGCTATCGGATATAACCCCATCTTGTTGGTGACGGCGGCTCATGCACTACGGCCACCTCATTTGACTGCTGTAGTTCGCCAACTACAATAAGTTAATTTTAATTCTCGGTGGACCTGTGGCGGCGTGCCGTTCGACATACAGCTCGACATTTATGGTGATCGGGGTCGTAAGCGAGTTTGTCACATTCGCGGAAAAACCGATCAGCTTCCCGTTATAGCTATCGCACCCCGTATCAATCCTCGTCACACTACTTGTACCAGTTTTGGGTCGACGTTCCGGCACAGGAAGAACGTAGGCGTCAGACAGACGCGATTGGGTCGGTTGGTCAAATAACCAAGAGCCAAGCGGAGCGGAAAGAACTGGAGGTTATCTCGGGAGTGAATCTCAATTCCGGTGCCTACCGGATTCCCCCGCCTATTGTCAGACCTTCGTAGAGGCCGTCAGTTTCTACCGGACGAAAGGACGAAATACCCACCTGTTGTTCTTCGGGAGTCTTCGCCGATGCTCAGCCGAGCCCTCGTATCTGTGCTCGAAACGTGGCACAATCCGCGAATGAAGAATTCAGTGTGGCTTGCCGTCCTGCCCAGTCTCGTCACATCGTTTATCGGCGCGCTTGCGTTGATCGTTACCCTCTCAATCCAAAGGAGAAGGGCAAAAGCGTTCGTCGGCACGTACCAAATTCTCGGGCCCGACGGAAAAAGCCCGATCGGGGGCAGCGTAACGATAGAGTGCAGGCGATGGTACGATCTCTGGCGATCCGCGCCGGTTCTGAAGGTATCTGCCAAGTACGGGACGGGACAGGGACTCGATAAAGATTGGATGGCAACATTCGAAGTGCTTGGGCCCAACATGGCGAGTGGCTATCTTTCTTATCCGGATCGAGAGCGTGGTGCTTTACGGTTAACGCTGTTAAATGACTTAAGCGCGACTATCGAATACGGTGCTCCGATTGACTCGGAATCGAGACCGTTTATAGGAATTTTAAGACGCGAGTTGTAGGGGTTCTTGGGCTGCGCTCGACTAGGGCCACATCGGCGCATGAACTGGTGATTCCCTCCTATGCCCTGTTCGGGCATCATAGCGGGAGATATCCTTGGCCGAAGGACAGCGCATACTCTGGACTGTGTGTCGATAGCTGACGTTAGGAACGTTAGGACTTTTCAGAAACGCAGCTGACGCAGAGACAATTCAATGCTTTTAGTGCTCAGGTCGGCGCTACTTCGTTTTTATTGGATCCTACCTCAGAAGTCGTTGCGAGTCGCCGAGTCGGAGAAGTCGCAGACGCAGATCAATAGTCGGGACAGAATCTCGTTCTCGTGGCCCGAAACCGTATGGATCGCCAATTGACGGCCTGCCAGTTCTGGGGCAAGCGAGGCGACACAGTATTCGACTTTGATCTTGCTGACAGCCGGGTCGTCGAAACTGCTACCGGGGAATTGCTGGCGCTTCGGGTCAAGAGATCGATTTTGCTCGGAGCACGATTCGGGTGGAACAATCTTCGGATCAAAGAAACGGCGGGGAAGATAGGCCGTGCAAAAACATCACGGCCTATTGTTCATATTCGACATCACTGCTATCCGGTTAAGAGTCGAACAGAATCAGTTGGTTGACGTCTTGGCGAAATTTGCGTGCAGCTCGATGGCCTAAAGAGCGACGACCGTACCTATACCTCGCGATACATCGGAAAATCGCGTATTGCCAAGGTGGCCTTGGCATGCAACTCGCAGTTCGCCTGTGCTGGATGTGGCGCAACGAATGGGACTACCAGCAAGTTTGAAAGTTCGGTTCGCACGCGACGGAGCTCGGAACCGGCTATGGCGCCACGTAAAACCACCACCGCCTCGTTGATTGGGCACGCCGCTCTTTGAAAGGGACATGATGTTTTGATCGGAGTCGGGATCGGAAAAGAACGCACTGCTCAGGACACCAGATGGTTGGGTCGAACTGAGTTCCGCCCTAAAGATTACACACGAGCCTTGGTGGATGGTTGCAATCATTCAATTCGAAACAGAGCGCTCCTTGGAATCCAGGGAGTCGTGTACTCAAAAAACAAATCGAAAGGAACGACATTGTTGGAGAAGGCCGGTTTTGCCGACGCTCGCTTTCCCTGCGCAGGGTATAGTAGAATCGCGTAAGTATCTATAGGTTAACGACATACACCAGTGGTTTTGCTCAATGCCCCGAAGGCCCATCCAAACTTCCCCGGTGCAATGACTTGTTGTTTTTTTCTCTCGCTTAAGTCATTGTCTATGTTGCCGAAGGTTTATAAGCCCTCGCGTCAGAGTCAATGTCCCGGGCTCCCTCGTTGGACGGTTTGGGGTAACCAGTGACCTGTTTTCTTCCAAACGCTAGATTTTAGCAATGGCTCCGAACTCGAAGCGCTCTTATTGGTGAGTGGGGACTTGAATTTCCCTCCTTTGTGTCTTTCTGTTGCTTGTTGGTCGACGCAGTCGCATGCGATGAGCGTGCGCCAGACCAGCAGGTGATGACATTGGGAGCGGCTGACGGGCATGCGAGGTACAAGGCTCGTTCGTTGAGCGGAACTAGTGGCTACAGTTTGTTGCCTGTGTCGTTAATCAGATCGAGAGCCGCAAAACGTTGAGGCCAAACGGCGTGAAGGCCCGAAGCATCTCAGCTTCTGGTTTTTTGCTCACTGAGCGTAGGAGAAATTCCAATGGGCCTACGAAAACAAGCGAAGAAGTTCGCGTTTAAATGCTTCTCCGTGGTAGACCGTCTTGGCATTCATATTCTTCCTAAACATTACTATTCGCCAGTTCCCGATTACGCGTGGCTCAAGCACCACAAGAGACTTTGGACCCAAAGGGTAGACCTGCGGGGGGTAGAATGGGATCTCGACCTCCAAGTGGATTGGCTAAGACGGATGTGTCAACCGTATTACGACGAAGTTCGCGGCTTGGGTTCTTTCGAGAAGGCGACTTCGGCTGGGTGGGGGCCAGGATTCGGCCCCATAGAATCGCAGGTATTGCATTGCGTTGTGCGCTCGTTAGCTCCCGGGCGAATTCTGGAGATCGGAAGTGGTGTTTCAACCGCCTGTATGGTTGAGGCGGTAAAGAAGAACGAGAAGGAAAATAAACCGTCGACGAAGGTAACCTGCATTGAGCCCTATCCTAAGCAGGTATTCAGGAGACTACCGGATATTCAGCTCGTTCAGGACGTCTGCCAGGCGGTGCCTGCCGGTGTCTTTGCCGAACTCAAGGCGAACGATCTCCTTTTCATCGACTGTAGTCACGCGGTCAAGCTCGGATCCGATGTGGTGAAGATCTACCTCGAGATCATTCCTAATCTTCCGCCGGGCGTATTTATCCATATACATGACATCTACCTCCCGTATTTGTATCCGCGGGATGCTCTTACACAATTTTTTGGCTGGCAAGAGACTGCACTCCTCGCCGCTTTGATTACAAACAATAGCGGACTGTCTGTGCTCGCGAGCCTCTCCGCCTTGCACTATGACCGATCAAAACAGTTGAAGGAGCTGCTAAGCGACTATCAGCCACAAGCCAACGAAGAGGGTCTTCTGCCGGATACAGCCACGCCGGCCGGACATTTTCCGGCTAGCCTTTGGCTTCGTACGGTCGGAGGACCTCCGTGATGAAACACCTACATCACGTTGGCTCGTTACTCGAGGGCCGAGCCGAACCTGAGGATGTCGGGTTCGATTGCTGCATTTCCGCCTTGAATCTATCCATTCTAAATCGTTCGCTGCAACAAGTCGGGTTGCCGCGTGCCGTGCTGCCTAATCGGCTTCGCTGCCAGCACAATGGCTTTCCTGCACCATGCACATTTTGCGCGGATATAGGCGTCATTTCTCTTGCAATGCCGTCATTTCATATTTTCACATAGGAATCCCACTAGTTTTTTGACTTTTTCGACAGGAGCAGGGATTTCTGATTTGTGCATCGGTGCTTAACCCAACGGTCGTCATGCGGCCATCCGTGAGACGATTCAAAACCAAAAATCCATTGCCGAATTCATTGGCGACTTCACGCCAAGCTCGCATGCGATCCGAATGGCGGACTACACAAGCCGGCTGGACCCGTCGATCACCTCGAATATTCCATTGCTTCAACTGCAGTACGCCTTTTTTGCTCATAGCTCGATGCGATATCGAAAAGAGTTTTCCCGGTTTCCATGGCGGCGGCGTAGCGTTCTAAGGCCACACTCCTGATCTTTGTCCTCAGATCATCACCTTCCTCTAAACAACGTATACATTTCAACTTGAGACTGTCCAAGGTAAGGTCGCGAACTTCCACAATATAATCGCCAAGGCCTAGATCACGCATCGCGCCTTGAGTTTTGACGCCAAAATAGGGGATGGCAATCGCCGGAGCGCCGCCGCAGAAAGCAAGGACGACAGCGTGGAAGCGAGTGGCAATGATGAATCTTGCAGAGCCGTATAGGTGGCCGAGCTCTTCGGGAGCGAGGTCCTCGTCAATTAGCAATACTCTTTCCGTCAGTTCGAAAGGCAAATGATTAAGAATAGCTCGCGAGGAGACGCGATCGTCTTCATCCAGAAGGGGACCGGTGGTGTGCGCGACCAGCGCGACTTTGAATTGACGCTCGGTGATAAGCCAAACGATAAGATCGGCGATGGACTTGCGGTACCTTTTCTCTGCTTCCTGACTGTGGCCGGACACATCAAGGCTGCGCGCAGAAATCGCGACGTAAGTCTGAGGCGCCAGTCCGAAGCGCTTAAGAACGGATGCCGCGTTCGTTGCATTAAGCTTCATGCCGAAAGCGGCATCGGCAACAACATTCACCTTCTGCGGGGAAGCGCCAAGCGCCAGCAATGCTTCGCGCGAAAAACTCTCGCGCGCCCAAGTTCCCGAGGATCCCGCGACAAGCCACTTCATCCATATGCGCGACAATCTGTCACGAAATGGACCAAACGACTGTGCGTAAAGAACGTAAGGAACTCCTAAACGCTTTGCCAACAACATAGGATAAGAAAAAGCGAACAAGTGGTAAAAGGTGAAGGCGATTCCGCTCTTAGCAAAACCAAAATAGAGACCTCCGTTCGAAACGACTACACACGAGCGGCCCACTGATCGTTCAAGCCCTCGATCGGGAACGAGACGAGGGGCAAGGAGCTTGGCGAAGGCACGGATCGAAAGCTTTAGACTTTCAAACTTGCCGACCGACTGCGCAGCTGCTGGCAAGGTGGTCTGCACGAATTCCACGTCAGGATGCGCTGCTCGAACGTGGCGAAATCCATACTCGAGGTCTTCCTGCGTCTTATAGTATATGTACGATGCAACGCGCACGAGGTCGGCGACGCAATTCCTCTTCAGCGCGTTCACGACTCCGATGGAGATTGCAGCATCACCCTTATTAGAATCGTGCCAACAGTTCACGAGCAAGACGCTGGATTCGGTGTCTTTTGGATCGTTCATCAAACAACCTCTTTCTGAGGGCAACCAAGAGAATAGGAATGAGTATCAACTGCGTACCGACCAGGCCCCATACTACGCCGTTCAGCCCTAGCGTCTTCGAGAGCAAAGGAGCGCTAATCAACGAGTAAATCGTAGTGGCAGCATATCCCCATAAAATGGGTGAGGTGTCCTCAAGAGCTCGCAAGCCTGCGCGAAGAGGCAACGTCAAAACAACGCCAATTGACAAAACGGCATAGGAACGAAGAACGAAACCGTAGCCTCGCATGTGACCACCGTAGATGATGTGCAGCCAATACTCCGGATCGATGATGACAATCATTGCAACGGCAGAAGTTGCAATTACCAAAATGGCACTAGATTTCAGAAGATAGCGGCCCAGAGCGGCGTTACCTCTCAACTTTCGCTCGTGCGATGCTTCAGTAGGTAAGCTATTCTCTAGTCCCTGAAGCCAGATGTTTACCATGTTCGTGATAGATTGACAGGCGCGCATTACTCCTGCGGCGGCAGCGCCCAGAAAAAATGGAGCGACGACTACAAAAAGGTTTCCAGAACCCCACTGGAGCAGAGTAGCGCCGACCAGATAACGCGCGCTCTTCCAGTTTCTGCGAAAGACAATACGCAGCAATACGGGAACAATGACAAGCCGCGGTAAAAATGGAACTGCTACGGCGAGGGCGACGGCGGAAGTCAAGCCGGTAATCCAAAGGGTAGTACTTATGGAAAGAGCATGCCTATAAAAATAAACCCCAATCAGAGCAAGCTGCCCCAGGTAGCTAATGCAATCAGTTACAAAGGCACTGACCGTTCTGTTGAGATAAAACAAAACGCGACGGCCCAAGTCTTGCAATTGATAAGCGGCATTGGCGACTAGGACTGGAAGGATCAGGCTGGCACGCACAGTTCCAGTGGCTGAGTGAAGCAGGATCAAGACAAGGCCCAGTAATAGTGTCGAAGCGCTGGTAAAAAGCAGTTGATGCATCATGACGGATCCCAGGTAAGTGGCTTGCGAGACGCGTCGCTGAATCGGGCCCACACTCATCATCGGAGATGTGAAAATAGCCAGCTGGATGTTGATACCAAAAAGAATGGACATCCAGATTAACGAATATTCGCCGAATTCCGAGAGGGAAAGTCCGCGAGCCAAGGCGATGCTCGTGAGAAAATTCGAGCCACTTACGATAGCCTGATCGCCAAGAACGAAGAAGTGTTTGACTGCAAAGCCAACTGACCCGCGGGTAGGCACCCGCGAATCCCCATTCGAAGAATCCCTCTTCTCTGGCGCGGATGCCTCCTGGAGAGGATCAAGAAGCGGAGAGATTTGTGCCACGCACGGAGTGTGTGACTTTGAATCTTCTGGATTCATTGGCTGCCAGTCGAATACAGAAGGAGAATGGGCGCGCCTCCGATGGTAATTTCAGTTGATGGTTGAATAGGGATTGTTCTACCGTCCAGGGTCTCGTAGCTAACCGCGGTTCCGATGTGTTCTCTTGCTAGATTTTTCGTGCCGGCGGTGGTCCATATGATTTTTGCATACTGACCATTGGCCTGCGTGAGTCTCTCGATCCATATCCCATCTGCAGAGACGACACATTCTCCGAACGTTGCTCCAACCATCCACTGCTTCACTTTGCGGAAAGCCTCGGCCATCTCTCCTCGTGATCCCCTGGGCATGATGCCCATGGTGTCGTTGTCCCATGAGTAGTATATGTATCGTCTAATCCCCAGTGGCCAAGCGACCAAAAAAGCCCGCGCGACGTAGTCTGCAGCCATTTGAGGGTCGCGGGTTTTCATTTGCCAGCCTGCCTCGGTGTTCCAAATGGGTTTCTCGGCTTCGTTATGCTCGCGGAGAATGGAGCGGAATTGATCAACCTTACTGACCATTAGCTCCGGAGGTCCGGGTGTATACAGGTGAAAGCCATAAATGTCGACAGAATCCCCGCCGCCTTGAGCAAGAAATTCCTTCAGCCATTGAATTCCACCAGGACTGGCGTCGACCGGTGGAGAAAGGATCTGATTATCGCCGGCGATTTCTTTCAAAATGGAATGGGCAGAGCGAGTCATTGCGACCAAGCTCGGAACCGTGCCGGAATAGAAGGGCTTAAACATCGGTTCGTTCCAAATTTCGTAATAGCGGATTTTACCTTTATAGCGAAGACCAACTGTGTGCACAAAGTCCCGCCAACTCGCTTCTGAGGCAGGCTCAGCGGCAGAGCCCGCTGGACCGTTATTATTGCCTTCGTGAACGGGAATTTCGCTGGGCCGGGCCGATGCCCACGTTGGGGTGCCAGCCAGCGTCATAACGAGCTGGACATGGCGAGATTCAGCTTCCTGGACAAGGCGATCGAGAAGCGAGAAATCGTAAGCGTCGGGCTTCGGTTCGAGCAATGCCCAAGTGACATGTGCATCCCACAGGCGCCACGTTCCAAAAGTTATATTGGGCCATTCCTAGGTCTCCACAGATGATGAATGTGCATTCCAAAAAAATCAATGGGTACAGGCTCGAGAGGGGCGCGGATTTTCGTTGCTTGAGAGGCGGCGTGCAGACTTAACGCCAATGCGAGGGCGCCGATGAAAAACGACACACCTATGCCGTGGCGAATACTGTTGACCGAAACCGCAGTTTGTGACAGCAAATGATTCGTTTGCTCCCGACCTCTCGTGGCGTTGACTTCGACACGCTCCACGGTGAATGTAGGATCCACGTCTTCGACGCCGGCAGATACCAACTCACTGTTGAATCTGCTCTTATTCGCCAAAGTAATTCGAATCTGTTGCATTTCTTATTCTCCGTCCCGGTAAGGTTCTGCAGCACGCACTTAAGAGGTGTACTGACCTCGAAGTCTACAAAGTTAGTTAAAGTGTTTAATTACTTTTTCCCGGTCGACTATGTTCCTCGCTACTCAAGCTCACGCCGCTATTCGTGGCAGCTCCTCTTTTGTGACGGCACTTGAAAACCGAATGATGCTTTCAAATCAGCGGAGTGACCGCCACTTCAGTCCCATTCCCTCTTTGAAAACCCAGCCAGAGGCTTCGCCGGGTAGGCGGCTACGGCCGGGCTACTACCGGACTACAGTCGGTGATACAACAGTTCGGGAATTGGGAAAGTACGCTTGTTAAGCACCGCTCCCAACACTTGTACATGTCGCGCGCGAAGCTCTTCAGCGACGCGCAACACAGCTTCGCGTCGCGTCGCATTGGCCTCCAGTACCAAGATCACACCATCCGACAGTTGTCCCAAAACGACACTATCGGAGCACATGTTCAACGGCGGCGAGTCAATTAGCACATAATCGAATTCCTTGCGCAGCTCGGCCATCGCGACTTCATCAGCTCGGAATTAATCAGCGCCGCGGAATCAGTCGCCAGGGATCCGCACGAAAGTAGCCAAAGATTGTCGGGACAGAGCTTCTTGGCGAAGCCGCGAATCCCTCCGACGCCGTGCAGCGAATCCGTCAGGGCGTTATGATTCGTGATTCCAAAAATTCCTGGCAAAGACGACGACCGCAAATTGGCATCCACCAAACAAACCGAGTCGGTCACGTTGCTTGCCAGAACCGCCGCGGCCTGTGCGCACACATAACTCACAACCGTTTCCGAATCTATTCCGGAGAACACCCCGACCCGAGGCGGATTCACTTGTTGGTAAGAAAAATGCTCTGTACCAGCCGTAGAGTCTCTTCCTCCGTGACGCGGTCCAGGTCCAACCGCGACGGTTGCACATTTCCATTCCCCGCATGAAACGTTTCTGGGACGGTTTTTTGCGCCAAAGGCGCCCGACCGCCGTTCAGATTTATTCGTTGTAACATGTCGAAATTTTTGCTCATCGCTTGCTCGTCTCCAGCGGTGGATTCTTCGCCAATCGTTCTGCAGAAAGTTTTGTCCTTGCTATTACTCCGAGCACTAAATATGTGACAGATTTCAGCGGGCTGCGTACTGGAAATGGCGCTCACGAAAGTAGTTCTTCACCAGCGGGGTCTAGCCTGCGTGATGCGCAGGTAGGAGCGCACGTTGCTCATCATCTCGTGCACAATTACGGGACGGACTCTACCGAGCGCGTTGGTTTTCACATCTTGGTTGACCAATTCATCCGGATTCAGTTCCGGATTGTACGAAGGCAAGCAGAAAATTCGGATTCCTTCAGCATGCTCGGCCAGCCGATGCTGCACACCGGCTTCTGCGGGGTCAGTCCCCAGGCGCGCAAATAACGTCCCACCGTCCACACCGAAACCTGGAGCGCGAGTTTCCGCAACAACAACTCCTGCGCCGCTTCTCCGGTCCACAGCACAAAAGGCAACAGCAACTGCTCCGGGCATCCGCTCACAATGTTGCGTACTGTCGTGGCTGCTTGATGCGGCGCCAAACGCGAAACCGGTGGTCGCCCGCGACGGCGGGCTCGCAATGCCCGGCACCCACACGTTCCAGCAAACCCATCCAGCGGCTAATCGTACCGCGCGTCACTCCGAAGACCCGCGCCGCTTCCGTCTGCGAAAGACCCTTCAGTGATGGCTTCGACAACGCGCCGGCGCAGATCCTCTGAAGAGATATTGTTTCCGAAAGATGAGCGTACCTTGATGTTTGCCGATTTTTGCCATAGGGCCTCAGCAATTTCTGGCGCACGGAACCGAACCGAAGGTCATAGCATCCAGTCGTACGCCCCCCAGTTTATTATCTGATCCGACAAAATTATTTGTTGTGACGTTTCGCTGAGAGTATACTTCTATCCCCTAGTGGCGAGCATGCTTACCCTAGCTTTCGACGGATCCGGCATTCCCGCAGGGCGGCCTCCCACCGATTTAAATTGTCGCAATCTGAGGCATTGCGATCCACATCTCTCGCTTCGAAAGACTCTATGCGCAACCGAAAAGTTACGACAAAAGCTTTAGGGATGTTTTTGGTTCTGGCGGTTGCTGTAAGTGTGTCCGCGACACCCGAGACGCATCTAGACGTATCCGGTACTTGGACGATCACCGTTGACGGTGATGTAGGGAGCGCCACCCAAACAATTGTCTTGGCGCAGAACGGAGGCAAGATCACCGGAACCTTCAAGGGTCGAACCCAATCGGGAACGCTCGAAGGCACGTTGGACGGGAACAGTATCAAATTCCGCGTCAACACACGCGTACCGATCGATTACATCGGCATAGTGGACCACAATTCGATGAAAGGCACGCTCTCGCTAAGAGGGAAATCGGGCGACTGGACAGCAACTCGCGGTACGTGAGAAAGAATATCAGGCAACGCGTACGCCGCCTCATCTTCCATTGCATTGGCATCAAGAAGGGGCATGCTCTCAGGGGAATGTCGTTGGAGCTAAACCAAACCAGCGATGAGCTGCCGAAGTCGCACACCCGATGGTTGTCGTGCAGTTATTGTAAGCCTTCCCTCCGCGCTTCCAATGACACTTTTTCCCCGATAAAGGTACGCAGTTGCGTAATACTATGGGGTTCGTTGGTCGTGCAAATGCACCGATTCTTCGTAAATTTTTAGCAGCTGCCTGGTGTTACTCTCTGGTTCAAAATTTGCAAGATAAAACGCGCGCGCCACACGGTGAATCTCTTCTTGCAAATCGCGGTTGCTGCACAGCAGGGAAGCCGCTTTCGACAATGACTCCGCGTCTCCCGGACAAAAAGAAGGCCATTCTTGCCGTGTTTTTTCACTAATTCCGGTATGGCCCCCAAATCGCTTGCGATGATTGGGAGGCCTGTCGCCAGTCCTTCGAGGATAACCATTGGCATCCCTTCATACCACAGAGAGGGAAAGAGCAAGCTCGTAGCATCCTTCATTAGGCCAATGATCTTCTCGCGCGGAAGTTGTTGCAGCCATTCGAGCTTTCCTGCATCCGCAAGTTTCCCAACTTCCTCCTGTAACGGCCCCATTCCAACGACCTTCAGAGGCAACGGCAACGCGCATTTCTCGACAGCTTCAAGCAGCACGCGTATGCCTTTCTCCTCCGTCAGTCGCCCAACATAGAGTAAAAAGCTACCTGTGTGTGGTCCGGGCCCGGGATCGTCGACCGCATTCGGCTTAACGACGATTTTCTCCGACGCAAGGCCGCCGGCGATGAACTGTTTGCGGCCGAACTCCGTTAATGCGATATATTGCGTCACCGACTTGTTCCAGGTCCCTAAGTAGCGATGCAAACCAAAACCTGCTGCTGTCACTGCCGTTCCGATGCGACTCCCGCGGTAGCAACCGTGAACGATTGCCGGAAATGCGAAGGACATACCGACGCAGCTTTGGCAGGTCTTACCATTTCTAAACAGAATGGCGCCGGGGCAGATGAGCCGATAGTTGTGCAAAGTCTGAACGACGGGAACGTTCAGCCTTTGGCAAGCGTCATAAATCGAGGGTGTAAGTTTTGCGAAAAAGTTATGGACGTGAACAACAGAGGGCTTCCACTCGCGAATCCGCGCTTCGACCAAGTTCCGTGATTTGAACGAGTAGAACGAGTCGATTGCGGTGCCGATCCGAGCAAGCGGAGTTCGATTATCACCGTTTTCTTCCAGAAGGAGGTCAACATCGTGACCGCGCAAACGCAGCATTCTCATTTCCTGCGCGACGACAGTATCTTCTCCGCCTGCCAATTGATACTTATTGTGTAGGACGAGAATACGCATTCATGAGACTTTCCGCTGAATATCCCATCCATGGCCGCGACTCATCGGTCCGACCTAGTGAGATCTGCTGGCACACCCGTGCGGGCCTAACTAATCAAATTGGCCAAAGTCTGGTTGAAGGTGCGAACGAAACATCTCTGGAGCAAATGCCGCAGGCATCGAGCGTCAGGCCGAAACGGACGTCTCACGGACCACACCGGCGTCTCCGCGTTCCCTCGCCATATACTGGTCGTAAATCCAGCGATACGTTTTTTCTAATCCCGCTCGAAGAGGAGTGCTTGGTTCCCAGGCGAGGTATTTGTTGATCAATGTGTTGTCGCTGTTCCGGCCATTGACGCCTTTCGGTGCGTCCAGATCGTAATTTCGCTTGAGCTTAATTCCTGCGATATCCTCGACCATATCTGCCAGTTGGTTCACGGTTACGGCTTCGCTCGAACCCAGGTTGATTGGTTCAAGAATGCCGGAGCCCATGATTTTTTGAATGCCTTCGGTGCAATCATCTATGAACATGAAACTGCGTGTCTGGTTACCGCTACCCCAAATCTCAATCTCGTGCTTGCCGCTAATCTTGGCTTCGATTACCTTTCGGCAGATTGCCGCCGGAGCCTTTTCGCGGCCGCCGAACCATGTTCCCCATGGACCATAAACATTGTGAAATCGCGCCACGCGCGTGTATAAACCGAAATCCTCGCGGAAATGCCGGCACATTCTCTCGGAAAACAGTTTTTCCCACCCATAGCCATCTTCCGCAAGCGCGGGGTACGCGTCTTCTTCTTTCAGGGAAGGGGCCTCAAAAGCCTTCTGCTTGTCTGCGTTGTAGACGCAAGCAGAAGAGGCATAAAAGAAACGCCTTGTTCCAGATTTCAGGGCTGCTTGCAGCATATGAGTATTGATGAGTACAGACAGCATGCACAACGCTTTGTTGTGCTCGATGAAGCCCATTCCGCCCATATTAGCGGCCAAGTTATATATCTCGTCCGCACCCTCGACAGCCCGCTCGCAATTTTCTGCTACGTTCAAGTCAAGCGAGAGATTCTCAACATGGTCGGAGCGCTGATACCATTCATCGAGAGGCTTGATATCAACACCTCGCAGATCCCTGTGTCCTTGCTCAAACAGAAGGGAGAGAAGCGCCCCGCCAATAAATCCGCCTGCACCAGTCACCACTATCTTGCGATTCGTACCCAAAGGAAGTCTCCCTTATTTGAAGTTGGTACAGCAAACTTTTTCACTAGACCGGTTTATAGCTCACGGATAGAGCTTCTTACGTGCTTTCTTATTTGACGATAAAAGCCATCGCCTGCACTTAAGGCCTCTTAAGTCTCAGTCTTTCGAGTGCCAGGTTCCAGACGAACTCTCCACCATTGACGAGGTATCTCCGCCACAACCGCTTTGGTTCCTGTATCAGTCGGAAAAACCATTCAAGGCCCCTTTCCTGCATCCATTTCGGAGCTTGCTTCACGCGCCCAGTGTGAAAATCAAAAGCTGCACCCACGCCCACCAGTAAAGGAACTGAAACAGAATCGCGGTGCGCATGCATCCAGCGCTCCTGTTTTGGTGTACTCAGCCCGACCCACAGCAAATCCGGTGCTGCAACATCGATCATTTCTTTCAATTGCAGCTCTTCTGTTTCCGTAAGTGGCCGGTACGGTGGCGACCAACAACCTGCTACTCTAACGTTGTGCCGCCGCGTCAAGACTTCTGCGAGTTGTTCCGGAACACCAGGTGCGCCCCCGTAGAAAAAATGGCGGTACCTAGCGCCGGTTTCGCGGCAAAATGTCTCCATCAATTCTGGTCCATAGACTCTTCGCTTGAGAAGGAATCCCTCACTCCGTGCAATCCAGACGAGCGGCATTCCATCTGGCACAACCAGATCCGCCTCATTCAAGACCGTACTGAACTTGGGATCATGCATAGCTTCGGTGATGCCGTGCATCCCTGTGGCCGCAAGAAACTTTCCGCCCGCCCGCGATTTGATAGTCTGTTCCATCCATATGACTACCTCCGGAATTTGGATCGCGTGCACTCGAACGCCGAGAACGCGGAACTCCGGCACGAAGCTCGCAGTCTCCGCCCGATATTCTTTTTTGTTCTGCGCTGGAGCGCCGAGTGCTGGGTTTTCATCGGTCATGAGCGGCAATTCCTCCCGATTCAGTTCTCGCGTCCGCTGCGTCATTCATTTCAAGACATCTAAATCAACCGCATTACCCGACGCGCTCGACATCGAGAACACCCGTCATTAGCCGCAGTTTGAAGCTGAGCGCGAACAGCGCGAGAAAAACCATGAACAGAGCACTCGGCTTACCTCCAAACGGCACCGCACAAGGGCTAATGATCAGCAATTCCAAATAAACTGCAAGCAAGCCGCATGCAATCGCAAACGACGCCGCGTCGTCTGCATGCTTTCTCACGTACAGAAGATTTCGCACAATCCAGTAGTTCATCGCGAGGACCACAAGTAGACCAACTAGACCCAAGTTATACAAAACATCCAAGTAGGCATTGTGCAATCCACCCACCTGCCAATCACCCTGTTTAAATGGAGCTGGGACAAATTTAGAAGCTAGATAGCCTTGTCCCAGAACGATGTGACTCTTAATCGCCGGCAGTTGTGCTTTCCACAATTCGACTCGCCCTGTCAGCGTTAGAGCTTGATCCGAAGCTGCATATTTCGTGAAATAGCTACCGGTGGGAGATAACATCATCACCATCATGGCAAGAACACCGAGTCCTGTTACCACCAGTGCTCCCGATCCGGCCTTCCGTTGGAGCACGAAGAAGACTCCGGCGGAGAAGACTGCAGCGACGATCGAAACTTTCCCGCCGCCGAGCATCATCACGACGCTTGCGAGCAACGCCGCGGGAATACTCCACTTCGCTTTTTCCAATCCGTAGAACACCAGGGAAATCAAAAGCAGCAACCCGCCTAGCTCCGACAAGACCGTCGGATAGGCTATGCCGCCGAGGCGACCTTGTTGGAATGCATTCTCAGGGTCGATCGGAATCTGTACGAGTGCCATAACCAGCACAACGCTGATAGACAGGGCCGTTACGCGCAGCACGCTCCGAACCCCGCCCTCATCATGAATACAGACACACATAACGGCAAGCATCAAGACGGTAAGACCTAACTTGAATGACCATGCCAGACTGTAGCTGGGCGAAACGGAGTAAGCGGCAGACCCGATGCAAAGAAAAAGAAAGCCCGTCATCCACTTGTAAGGCCCTGCCAAAAACAACGGCAAAACCTCCTTTAATAAAGGTAACGACACGACAAGCAGAATTACTGCCGAAACCATCCATAAGATGACTTGGCCATATGCTGCGGAACTGAACTTGCCCTGAAGCTCGTTGCTCAGGGGATTCAGCCGGCCAAAATTAAAAATGATCTCATCGATCAACAAGAACAACCAGACGACGCGCAAAACCCCGAACGTGGCTGAGGTAGTTGCTAGCGTTCGCCCTCTGTGATAGGCAAAAACCGAGTACGCCAGGAAGGAGAGTAGTAGGCCATACACGGAATAGACGACCAGCTGCTCTGGCTCTATCTTGGACGTCGACTGCATCGCCAGTAGGAATAGCACGCAACCGGCAACGAAGAAAAAGAGTCTCGGTGCGATGCGCGTCACTGCGATTGATGTTACGTTCGATACTGTATTCACGGCTTGTTGTCTATCTTCTCTTTTTGTATCTATAGCCTGCGACAAACCGAACTGGATTTCGCCATCTGAGACGCGGCGAAATGCTTCACGCCGCGCCCGACCCCTTTAAGGACCGCCGGAATCGTGCGCATTAGTATTTTAACGTCTAACCAGAAAGACCATTCATCGATGTACTGCATATCCAATTTCATCCATTTGTCGAACGTGATGTCGCTTCTCCCTGAGACTTGCCACAAGCAAGTGATGCCAGGCGTTACGCTGAAACGTCGCCGCTGCCAGTCCTTATCGAAACCTTCATAGTCTCGTACCGGAAGAGGACGCGGGCCGACTAGACTCATGTCGCCCCGCAGCACATTGATCAGCTGAGGCAACTCATCGATGCTCGTCTTTCGCAGGACTCTTCCGGCGGCCGTAATTCGCGGGTCATTCTTGATCTTAAATACCGGCCCTTCCGACTCGTTCTGGTCCTCAAGTACGGCGAGTTTTGCTTCCGCGTCCGGAACCATCGTGCGAAACTTCCACATTGCGAATAAACGCTTATTCAGGCCAACACGATTTTGTCGAAAGAAAACAGGCCCGGACGAGGTCGACTTGATGACTATCGCAACTAGGAGCAGCAGCGGCGAAAGAAGCAACAGCACCACCAATGCCACTGCGAAGTCCAGAGCACGTTTCGCGAATAGCGCGCCTCTTCTTGCGCTCCCCGTGTAGATGGAGATTACAGATTCGCCTTCATATTCCTCAACGATTGTGCACGCGTGCTTCAGATCAAATAGCCCCGCGGGCAACCGCACGGTGATCCCCATTTCTTCGCAAAAAAGCGCAATCTTAGAGGCCAAGGAGTGAAATGAGCGGATCGGAAGAGCGATGATAACCTCGTCGACAATGCTCTGCCGCAGGAAATGCGTTAGATCTGCCAGATCGCACACAATCCTGCCTCCCTGAACGCGCAGTGCTTGTGCTCCGGCCCACTCGGTATCTGCGAAACCGATTACTCGATAACCTAGTTCTGGGTGACTCTGCAGCTTGTGGCAGAAATCGATCGCTCGCGAGTTTGTTCCCACAATTAGTACTCTCCGGAGGTTTCGCTCATGCAGTCGAACGTTCTGCAGCAGAAGTTTCAAGACGAGACGGCTCAAAATCGCGCCGAGGCTGGCGGCAATCCAAAACACCACAATAAACTCATCTGAAATCATTTTGATTTGGAATACCATACCGGCGGCGAAAAGAACCACCGTGCCCAATGCGACCGCCTTTAGAACGTCTCGTATCTCTCGGTGCCGGCAAGTGAGGCGCTTCGATTTATAAAGGTCGAAAGAGCAAAAAATAACGTGCCAGACAACGAGTAACAAGCAGAAGAGCACGATGTTGGCAACTTTTATGCGCAGCGAGAAAAACTCCGCGAATGAACCGAAGCCTTCCCTGAATAGCACTGGGGTAGTCCCGGCCACGCAAGCAAATATCATCAGTCCGAGGTCGAACAGTTTGAATGTTGCAAGCAGTAGCTGTCGGCGATAGAGCATCATTTATGGGTTTACTTTAAATTGAGCTCTGTGTACTTGTTTACGGAAATGATTCGATACAAATGATCAAGAAATTCAAATCCGAAACAGCTCTGCGAGAACGCCCAGCTCTAGCGGGGGCTAGGTGACAATCGGTCCTGGTATCTCGTTAGTTCGGTGGAAATAGGTCGATGGGCACATCCAACCAAAGATTGCGACAGCGAGCGATTAATCGACCTTCCCCGCTCGTTTAGAGAACCGATGCGCCGCACGGATGACACAGTTTCGCTATACTGACTCCCTTAAGTCGTAGTTCTTTTCGTTGTTTGGCCCCGCAGAGGCAAAAAATGTCGACCGAAAAAGCCACCGATATAGCTACAGCCTCTCGTACAAAGATTGTGGAATCGGGAATGTCCGCCGGTTCAGTATTGCTCCCAGCACTGGAACGCCCGCATTTTCAAACACTACTTTGCTCTTTCGGGCCGCTTCCCGGCGTGTCTTGCCCGAATTCAATATGAGAACGGCACCGTCGCTACGCTTGCCGACGCTTGCCGCATCGCCGAACAAATTTACCGGGGGCGCGTCGATGAGTACGTAGTCAAACTCAGTGCGCAGTTGGTCAAGCCTTGCGGATAGCGCTGCTGAACAAAGCGACGCAGCCGGATCAGTATTCGGCCTTCCTGCAGTCATCACCCAAAGCTTCCCGCCGTACATCTGCTGCGCAAACTCCCTCAGCGGGCCCCCTTGCGCCAGGGCTCCGGAAAAGCCGTTCCCGTTTTTCATCTGAAAATACTCATGTACCCCAGGCGAACGCAAGTTTGCATCGACAATGCAGCACGGACTTCCGCTCATTGCAATTAAAGTCTCGGCCGCCCGTGCACAGATCGAAGTGCAGCCATCGCCTCGGTCAACGCCGGAAAAGACCACACAACGCGGCGCTGCAGCCCCCGGGAGCAAGAAGAGACGCTGCACGAGCTTCACTGTCTCTTCTTTTGTAATTCGATCAACAAGACGACCCGGCTTGTAATCTCTACGAACACCATCGTCGCTTTTCACATCCAGGAAGATCTCCTGTTGCTGATCAGCATTTTGCATCAACTCAAAGTTTTTGCTCACCGTGTTCCTTCCTTCTCAATCATCAGCGACTTGCCATTTCAGTCATCCTGCCCAAACTACGATTTGCTCTGAGGGAGAGACGCGAATATCGGCAGACCCAAATACTTGACGACTTCGTCTGGGGTCCGAATTGAATCGTCCAGAACTTCTGCTGTGAAGGCAGATCCTACGCTCAACATGCCCGCCAGCACGGACGCCAGTACCAAGCCAAGAAGCGGCGAAAACGCTGGCAACGCTGGAACGATCGCCGCCTGCGCGATAGCCACATTCGCAAATCGATCCGCGTCAAGGGCCGTCCCGACGCGGGCCTCTTCCCGTTTGTGGAGATACAGCAAATAGTTGTCTTCATCCGCCTTCGCTTCCCGCGCTAAATCATCGTGCTCAATCGACCTCTCTTCGAGGTTCACAGCTCCCACGCGGGACTTATTGATCGCGGTCGATGTTCCAGCCTCGAGTCCCTCCAGTGATGCCAATTCTTCGCGCGACTTTGCGAGGTCTTCACGAATCAATTCATAGGTTGGATCGTGATCCGTTGTAGTGTCGCGGACGGGAGATTTCTGGGCCTGCGCGATCGCTTCCTTGGTCTGCTCGATCTGAGTTTCCAAGTCCCTAACTGCCGGATAGCTCGGATCGAACTTCGTGAGCATTTGTGTATGCTGCAATTCCAAATTGAGGAGCGTCGTATTTTGCTGCTCGAGAAGCATCCAAGGGTCGGCAACATGATCGATTGTCAACATCCGATCCGAAGCCGCCTTCAGCTGGCTTTGCAGCTGCTGAATCTTACTCTCTGTTTCTTTAATCGAAGCTTGTGTCTTCCGCAGAGTACCTGTAAGGTCTGCGATGTGCTGCACGGAATAGTCCCGCTCTAATTGCGGGGCAACGGCTTGGGTGTCACGCGAATAGCTGGCCAGTTTGGCCTCAGATTCCTCGAGACCCTTCTTATACAATGCCGTCTCTTTGTCAAAAAAGTCTTCGGCACCATGTGGTACGTGAACCGAAACGTGCTTCTCAAGGTACAAGTGCTGCAGCGAATGCAGTACGCGGGCCGTCTTCTCGCGATCGAAATACGCTGTGTAGGTCACATCAATCAAATTCGTCTTTGCTTCAACCTCGACCTTGAGGGACTTTTCAAGGTTTTTGACCGCTTTGTCGATGCGCTCATCGGGTGTCAGCGGCATGAAAAAAAGAATTCTGTCACGCAAGGTTTTTTCGTTTTGCAAGCCGTTGGCGAGCACGACCTCGCGCATAAGATCATCGTCCTGCAACAGGCTAACTTCCGTGTTGACGTCTTCCTCCGAAATCGTGTCGCTTAATTGCTGCGTCTGCTCGTTGGGTCGACCTGCGGTCACCACTGGATCGGAACGGTCCTTGTTTACAAGAACCTTCATTTCCGACTGGTAGCGGTTCGCCGCAAAAATTACTACTATCAGCACCGCCCCGACGAATGACGCGATGAACGACTTTATCATCAGGTTTTTGTGTCGGAAGATAATGCTCGCGTAATCACGTAGTGTTTGTGAATCTCTCCCAAACTGAGTTGCCTTGGCTATTTCAAATCCATTGTTGTTCGACATTACGTTGCTCCCCTTCTCGGATTCGCCCATCGTGACCCACTCATTCGTTACAAGCCAAAGGTCTGATAGAAGCCCAGCGGAATTTGGTAAGGCACTACACTCTTGAATTTCGTGAAATTATTCTGTGGAACGTAAACGATGTCGCCTGGCTGCAAGTGAAGGTCTTCCGCTAGATTCTTGGACTTCAGCAAGTGCTTGAGATTGATCGTCTTTGCTTCACTCCAGTCGTTGTCGATTCGATGGAATACTACGATCTCTGAATGCTTTGCAAATCCCTGGACGAAGCCACCTGCTTGAGCGACAGCCCCCGTCACAGTGGTATCTTCGCGCAGTTCATACCTTCCTGGCTGGTTCACTTCTCCAATAACGATAAAATGGGGGCGCTGGAAATCGGTAATGTCCACGGTGAAGAGCGGTTCATGCAAGATCTTTGCGTCGGTATAAGCCTTTCGAATCGCCTCATGGAGTTGTTCCGTATTCATGTTTTCCACGTGCACGTCCCCTACGGCTAAAAGCGATATAAAACCGTCGGGTCTCACTGTCACGGTCTGGTCGTACTCCGGCGCAAGCGGAAACGTAATCTTCAGTGCGTCGCTTCGTTGTAACTGATATTGCATCCTGTGCTGCAACACTGGACGCTGAGCATCCTGTGCTGTTGCGCCGGCGGCTGGGGTCGCCTGGCTGGCAGAAGTAGTCGCGGGTGTATTGATCGGGGTATTGGTCGCCGGCGTATTTGTGGAGAAGGCCGCTCCTGACACGAATGCCTCTGCCAAAATCGCTAGAGAAAAAGCTCTAAATTTAGTTCTCACTAAATTAGTAGTTTTCACGATCGCTCTCCTCAATCTCTGAAATACCAAATTGATAGTCAATACTGGTCTCCGAATGGGATACGCGAGAGGTGTCCCGGATATCACGAAAGCGCACTCAAATTGCCTCGACCTTGTACCCGTCAATTCGCATTGCGATAGACCTTTGAATCAGGTTGACAGACACAATCAAGCTTTGCCCGCCGTTTACCGCCACCAAGACACCTTCGACACCGTCGAAACACCCTCCACGAATGCGGACGCGCTGTCCGATGTTCAAATGCGGACAAGGCTCGATAGCGGCTCCTCCTTCGACCACACTTTGCAACGCCTCGATCTCACAATCGGGAATCGGTATGCCCATGTTACGGACGCCCACAAAATTGACCACCCCATTTGTCTGCAGCACTGAAACCCGTGCATTCAGTGAGAGACTGATCCGCACAAACACGTACCCTGAAAAGAGAGGCAGCTGCACCAAACGACGGCGGTCACTCCATTGGTGCGTAGCGGAAGATAACGGGAGAAATGTGTTGACGCCTTTCTCTTGAAGCTCGACGCTAACCTTTTTTTCGAAGCGTGGCCGAGTTTGAATCGCAAACCAAGATGATTGGTCCGGCGCGAGTCCAGAATTGGTCAGTGGTAATTCGCCAGTGCTGCACTGAAGAGCATTCATGGGCAAGGCTCCGCCAAATCGAGTCACAAAATCTCTTGAAATTGCTCGAGAGCCCCGGCGGGCCGGGAACCTCCCGCTCGCGATTTCTACGGCAGGCGGTACAGAGCCTCTGAAATCGCGAAGGTGCGCTTATTGAAATACGGCTTCTGAAAATCCGTCAAATCCACGTTAATGATCGGATCATGCAAAATGCCGGAATACACTTTATTCAGCGCCTCTACGGTCTCGGGCACGGTCAGCCCAAGAACATACACGCTGCCCGCTCCCTGCAGATTCACGTAGCCGTCCGGCATCACGGTGATCGCCAACTGATCAAATTCTGGCGCGATCGGAAACGTAATCGTCAGCGTGTCGTTCCGGCAAATCTTGTAGCGCGGATTTCTCTGTGCCGCCACTGGATGGTCCACGTCCGACGAGCCGTTCGATTGCGCCGAAGTATTCGTGGTCGGCGTCTTTGTGGTTGGTGTGTTTGCGGTTGCCGTATTAGCCGCCGTTCGGCCGCCGGACAATCCAGCCAGCATCGCTAGCGAAAAGGTAGTAAATAGATTTTTAGCGCGGGTAGTAATTCTCATTATCGATCTCCTTTTGCTCACGAAACTACCGATGGAACCACCATTGTCCAACCAGCGCATCTGTTGCATTGCCGCTGTCTCGGCTCGGGTGCCGCGGGGACTCGCAATCTAAGTTTTACTCGTACTCACGTGCCACAAACGTTAGAAGCACACGGGTACGCTAACACTAGTTTTGAAAAACTCTTCACTCAAACTTTCATTTTCCCGGATGAATTTATTCGATGAAAATGGGGTTTTGTAGGTTCCATGCGTACTGCAGCAGGTGTGTGCGCTACCAGCTGAGGATTCCGGTGAAGCCGATCCGCATTCCGTTCCGATCGCGATCCGAGGACTGATCAGATCGATCCCGGAATAGTGACATCCGCTGCGCCCGATCCACACGATTGGTAGCGAGGCGGTGGCGGCGATGGCAGAAATTCACTCGTTGAAAGGGACGTGGCGCGAGGCGGTGGACCTCTACATCAGCCTGTCGGAAAGTTCACGCGCAAAATTCGTCGAGGCCGGGATGCCGGTGGAAAAAATTATCGTCAAAGGGAATGTGGTGCACCCGGATCCTGGACCAGGCGACGGCCGCGCCGGATACGTTTTATTCGTGGGCCGGCTGACGCGGGGAAAAGGCGTGCGTTTATCAGGGATTAGGCGGAGATGGTCATTCCAATTTCGCTGGCCATAGGGCTACATCTGACGGCGCCCCCAGGTTTGTGTTCACAGGAATACACACGGAGTGATCCATCGCGGAATCGCTTTTCTCGCCGGTAGAGTACGTCACTTTATCGAGAATAAGACTCGCCGAAGCTCTCACATTCAGCGGCGATGAATCCCTGATTTTAGTCAACCACCATTCTTCATACACTTCGATTTTTTGGCGAGCACGCACAAAAATCCACTCACCCGGCAACAGTTTTCGTGTACTTCCTTGTCTATCTAAAGACCCATAGGAATTTGCGTAAATAGCGAAACTACGATTTGAGTCGGGGTCCGTGAAGGTTAGAGAAATTGCTGCGTGCAGGAATGTATAAGATTCAAGGGAGTCAGCGGGCTCCAAGTCGCCCGAATGAGGCGTCCAAGGGATTTCAACCGGAGCTTTCCCCGAATTTTGTACCTTGACCTCGTAGGTGACTTCATCACCCAGAGAATACGAGGTTTTGTCTAAACTGACCAACGTAATAGTGAGCTCGTTATTTGAAGTGAAGTTTGCGCCGCCGCCACACTCCCCACCGGCGGTATGCGGAACACGAATTCGGTCACGGGGATGTAGGTCGGTCAGGTCCAACCGCCCGATTTCCTGCGCAGCAACGACGCTAGCTGCGACAAGAGCCGCCCCAGCTAGCATCACAATTCGCACGCAATTCGCTCCCAGTTCACAACTGTTGGATTGTGCCACAACTAGAGTCTCGTTGACCGCGGGGTAGTACCTGTAAGTTCGATACCGGACTAGTTCGTACTAGAACCGTTTTAATCGGCTAGGAGCACAGAAAGATTCCAATAAAGAGAAGGCCACCGAGAAAATAAATCGTGACTAACCACCAAAAATCACGCGGGTCTTTGGCGCGATAGAGCAAACCACGAAAGCGTGCCAGCGTTACTCCGGTGCACGTCGAAACCACAGCCCCGAACAATAAGACGAACCCAAGTATCAAGAGAATATACGACGGCAACTGACTGAGTACCAAGGCACGAATAAGGTCCAATTTAATTCCTAGTTACGTAAAATAACGCTTACTTGGAAGTCATAGTTGCAACATTATCACACGAACGTCAAGTCCTGGTAGGCACCGCTAATCGGAAATCCACATGGACGATTAACGCGTTAATCGGATTTAGCTTAGGCAAACGGTTGGCTCTTCAATTCAGTTACTGACGAACAACAAAATTAAGTTTGAACCTGGAATTTGGCCTTCGAGCGATACCATATCCAGAGCGTAAACGTTGCCAAAGTCATAATCCTGAGATATCCGATAGTTCCAATGAGTTGAACGCGTTGTTGGTATCCGCCCGCAATATCTTGGAATTAGCAGAATCAACGACCGAGTCGCCTCCCAGAACATTTACGGGTTGGCTTGCCTGGGAAAAACTTTTGTGTCGAACGGAGTAAATTCGAAGCGAATGAGCCATTCGCTCGGGACGCTGTGGCCGTCGACTTCAGGAGATTGAAAGGCCCATCGGCGCGCAGCTTGCAGAGAAAGATCGGCAAAATATTTACTGGAGTTTTCGGAATCCAGCTCGGCTTGCGAGACGTTGCCGGAAGGGCTGACATGGACGCGAACGTTTACACGTACTGTTCCGCGAATGGTGTCGCGCGCTTTCTGCGAGACATCCGGTAAAACCTGGTCGAGAACATCGCCTTTGGCGCCCGAAATTCCTGTCGACGAAGCCGCAGGAATTTTTTCTTTTTCGCTGGCGACTTTCAAAGAATTCTGGGGAACGGGCGGAAGTTGTTGTTGCGCCTGGACAGACGGAGTTTTCTCTTGCGACTTTAGTCGTGAGTGAGGAGCAACGGACTGTTCGGGAGAAGAATGTGTATGCGACGCCGGCTGAGGAATTGCAACTTCGGGATCGCTAGATACAGATATAGCGGAAGAATTGTTGGCGTTGCGATTCGCAAATTTCGGGATGGTGAGAATGACAATAAGGATTGCAGCCCCAATAGCGATGAGCAAAAAATAAGAAGGTTTCGAGGATGCGTATTTTTTTGCAACGGGATGTTCGGGAGGCGGGAGAAATTGCGAGGATTGTGTTTGTTCCAAACGTGAAGGATGAGCCGCGCGTGCGGACTGAATCATTGCTGGGGGAGCGACGGCACTCCCTGAAGCAACTGCCGCCGCCTTTGACTGTGAGTTTAGGCATGTGGCAATTTCGGTGACGGTCCAACGCTGCTGTGGGTCACGCTTGAGAGTTCGACGAGCGATATCGATGAACGGCACAGGCAGCGCAGTGGGAACGAACGGTTCGGCATTTTGCTCCGAGACCCCTACAGGAAGATTTTGCGTAAGAGCTTCCACGACGACCATACCGAGAGACCAGGAATCACTGGCGGCAGAAATCGATCCAGAAGCGCATTCCGGTGCGTCATAAGCGGAAGGAAATTGCGGACGCTTAGGAGAATCGTCGAGTTGCAAAACGCCATCGGTTGAGAGTTTTATTTGATCGCCCGCGACAAGGATATTCGCCGGTTTAATGCGCGTGTAAATGAAATTCCTGGAATGGAGATAGGCAAGTGTATCAAGCACAGGTTTGAGGGCGTCGCGTAGCTCCTCTTGTGTGAGAGGACGCTGTGGAAGAATTTGCGCGAGATTTTCGTCGGCGTATTCCGTGACGATGTAGAGCCAGTCGCGGCCGTCGAGTTGGCAGCGGCCCATGCCGAATTGGCGCAGCAAGTGTGGATGGGAAAGTTGCTCCGCGAGCCGCCAGCGGGAAAACTGCAGATCCGGGACAATGGAGTCCGCAGGGATCAGTTTGATCGCGGCGTCTTGCGAGGAATCTGCCGGGCGATGCGTGAGGAACACGATGCTATGGTTCGAACCACCAAGATAGCGGCGCAGAGGAAACTTTTCGTCAACGAGGTGACCTTCGAGCTGTGTCCAAGAGTCGGTCATAAAGAATCTCCCACATTTGTTTGCGATATACGGCGCCGGTGCCTGTCACGTCGAAAAGTGGATTGCGTGGCGCCCGCCGATTTTTGAACGCCTCCGATGAAGAAGTGCCGGAAGCGAGCTACCGCGATTTGGCTGGCCTAGCTGGGGTTTGTTGCGCGGCCACACTGCATGCCTTCTCACGACAATGGAGTGCGGAAAAAACAATGCACTCAATATTGTGATTCGAGCAAAGCGGCAGCACAACACCGATTGCCCAAAGAGATAGCAAACCAAACGCGTAGCGCGTAAGTCGCTCGAGGTTCCCCTCGTGCCGAAAGAGGAAAGAGACAGTAGCGCACCGCTTAGCGTGAAGTCTACCGTGAATGTCGGCAGTCGAAGAATCTGAGCACACACTCGCGCAGCACAGCAGAAATCGACGTCGAGCAGATTGCATTTTGTGTTGGTTGCGATCCGGGAAATGGCCGTTGCCGGAGACTCCGCCTCGCGTTCCTGTGGGGAAAGGAGCGTCAAAACGGCTGTACCGCCGCGGCCGCTTTACAACTTTTTACAATCATTTGCGGTGGCTTGACAACTTGTGCCGAGGGGCCTTTATAGTCTTGCCAGTGTTAAGGGCGAGTGAAGAATCTGGCGAGGCTGAGAATGTCTAAGAAGTGGCGATTGACGGACCGCACGCGAACACTGCTGACGCTGGAGCTGGCCATCGTGTTTCCTGCGGCGGCCTTGATGGCCTTCAGCATCGTTAACCTGAAGAATATTCAGCGCGATCAGGCCGTCGAAGCAGCCATCGAGCGTGACTTTTCTCACGTGCTGAAGATTGCGGAAAGGAAAAGCTGGGAGAGGGCGAGCGATCTGCTTACTCCGGTCCTTAAAGAGTTCCCAAGCCCCGAGGGAGACCCATCCGGAATCAAGGCCAAGCTCGAGCACCTGCTGCTGGAACATCCGGAGTTTGCCTATGCGGTCTTGTACGACAAGAAGAACAACCTGGTGTTAACCCGCATCCAGCCGGGCCGGGACCGCGATGAGGTCTTCTGCATGCGCACCCAGGAGGAGATGAACGCGGCAGCGAACTGGGTGGCCATGGAGGCACCCGACATGGCGAGCCATCTCCGCATGATGGCGGAGAAGGGAGAAATGCCAATAACCTTCTCTGGTGGATGGAGCCTCCGGGACCATCAACGTACGTATTGGAACGTCGCTTTTTTTATCCCCCCGGACGTTACGAAGGATCGTGTGGCGCTGGGCGTGGTCGCCTTTGATCAGGATTATCTGCGCGAGACCTTCTTGCCCGCCATGATGAAGGACGTATTGACCAGCAACAGCAGCGCGCTGAAGGCCGATGAGAATCCGCCTGTGATGATGATCCATGCGCCGAAGGAATCCACCCCCTGGGTGGCTTCCGCAAACTGGGACGGAGAAAAACCCGAGATGGAGCGCATCTTTGCGGATGTTTTCCCGCAATTAGTCCTGGCGATCAAATACCGGGGCACGACGATCGCGGATATCGGCATGAAGTTCCTCAGATTTCATTACACCGTGTTGGCCGCGCTCTGTCTGGTGATGGTCGGTGGAATTTGGCTCACTTACCGCAACGTTTCCAGAGAGATGAATCTGGCCAGACTGAAGTCCGATTTCGTGGCCAACGTCTCGCACGAATTGCGGACGCCGTTGGCTTTGATTCGGCTCTATGCCGAAACTTTGGAGCTTGGGCGGCTTACGGCAAAGGAAAAATACCAGGAGTATTTCCGCATCATTCGGGAGGAGAGCGAACGCCTGACGGCGCTCATCAACAATATCCTGGACTTCTCGCGAATCGAAGCGGGACGCAAGGAATACGAATTCAAGGAAACCAACCTGGCCGATCTGGTGAGGTCGACCCTGGATTCCTACCGGTTCCAGATCGAACAAAACGGTTTTGCCTTCGAGGAGAACATCTCAAGCGACGTTCCACCGGTGATCGTGGACCGCGAAGCAATCGCCCGCTCGCTGCTCAACCTGGTGAACAACGCATTGAAGTACTCAAAGGACCAGAAGTACATCGGTGTGAGCTTGTACCGAGCGAACAGCCGCGTGAATCTGGAAGTTCGGGACCATGGAATCGGCATCGCACCGAACGAGCAGGAGAAAATCTTCGAGAAGTTTTATCGTTGTGGGGATCCGCTGGTACACGACATCAAGGGGTCGGGATTGGGCCTTTCACTCGTACGGCACATCGCGCGCGCGCATGGCGGGGACGTGCTGGTCGAAAGCATCCCCGAGAAAGGGAGCAAATTCACGATCGCGTTGCCCTTGGATCCTGCTTTACGGACTGTGGAGGCAGCCGCGTGAGGGACCACGGAGTGTCGAGTGGTGCCATGTTCCGGGCAGAGCCCAAGGGAGGGGTCATGGGAATAACGAAAATTCTGATCGTCGAGGATGAGCCGAACATGGTTGCGGGGCTCCGCGATAATTTCGAGTACGAAGGCTTCCAAGTGATAACGGCACGCGACGGCGTCGAGGGGCTTGAGCAGGCCCTGAACGATTCCCCAGACCTCATCGTCCTCGACGTAATGATGCCACGCATGAGCGGGCTGGACGTATGTAAACAGCTAAAGGCCAAGCGCCCATCGATTCCCATCATCATGCTTACGGCGCGCGGCCAGGAAGTGGATAAGGTTGTGGGTCTTGAACTCGGCGCCGACGACTACGTCACCAAGCCCTTCTCGATCCGAGAACTGCTCGCTCGCGTGAAGGCCGTTCTGCGACGGGCAAAGACGCTCCCGAAAGAGCAGGACCGCTATTGCTTCGGCGATGTCGACGTGAACTTGCGCAGCTACCAGGTCTTGCGTGGCGGTATGCCAGTGGAGTTTTCCGGCAAGGAATTTGAGCTGCTGAAACATTTTCTATGTCATTCCGGGGAGACCTTGAGCCGCGACCGGCTGCTCGATGAGGTCTGGGGTTACGAGAACTTTCCAACGACTCGGACTGTGGATGCTCACATTGTAAGGATTCGTCAGAAACTCGAACCAGTTCCGGAGCAGCCACGTTTTTTTCTGACCGTGCACGGAGTGGGCTACAAATTCGTAGGATGAGATGAACATGATGACATCGAGCGACGGAATGTCGGACATCGGCCAGAACGCGCTCGCGAACCGTCCAGAGCGGAAGAAGAGCCGCGAGGGGAACGCCAGCCAAGGTTTGCCCGCCACGGCAGGAAGCCTTACGGCGGGCATCCAGTCGGTGAAGCAGGAACTGGATGCCGTGCGACGTGAGCAAGCAAAGCTGCAGCAGGCTATCTATGAGGCGGCCCAGATTCAACGGAAGCTCTGCGCACCGCGTGAACTCGTGTGGGGCGAGTTTGAGATCGCCGGTGAAATTTTCCCGGTGCGCCACCTTTCGGGAGACTTTTTCAAGGTGATGGAACTGGAGTCCGCCCTCGGACTGGCCGTGGGCGACATCGCCGGCAAAGGATTGTCAGCGGGAATTTGGCAGGCGCATCTGATGGGTTTGATCCGACGGTCTGCACGAAGGCATTCGGACCCAGCGGTTGCCGTTGCCGAGGTCAACGCGGAACTGTGCCAGGATCAGGGCGAGCCGCCGATCGCGGCCCTGTTCTTTGCCCGACTCGATCCAAAAGAGAATGAACTTGTGTACTGTAACGCCGGCCTGCCTGCTCCGCTGCTGCTGAGATACAACAAGACTGTGGAACGACTGGAAAGAGGCGGACCCATGCTGGGTGCCCTGCAAGAGGCGGCGTACGACTCTGGGAGCGTGCGACTGAATCCCGGGGATTTGTTGCTCGCCTACTCTGACGGCGTGACGGAGTGTCGAAATTCCGAAGACAAGGAGTTTGAGATGGGACGACTATCGGCGGCGGTGAATGCGGCCGCCGGCGCGAGCGCGAACCAAGTTCTCTTCTCTACACTTGGGGCGGTGCTCGACTTTGCTGACGTGTGCTCACCGGAGGATGACTTGACACTCCTGGTCGTTCGCCGACGCGAGAGCACCATGAATGGACGGTGCGGTTCGCGCAGCAAGGATTTTTCGACGCCTTACCGTGGGCCGACTTCGGTCGTGCGACCGAAAAAAGCTGAACGAAGAGGAAATCGTTCCAAATAGCTGAACCGAGGTACACCCGAGCTGCATTGTGCAGGCCCGGAAGTGCTGGTGTGCCCAAAATTCAGGGCAAAGGATGGGCGATGGCGACGAGATCGACGTTAATATTCATGGAAGAGACAGCGCCCCGCGCGGCGCTGAACCAGCCCCTACAAACCTGCCCCGAAGTCTTAAGCACAATCTACACCACTCACTATCGCCATGTTTTGAGGGTCTGCCGACGTTTCTTTCGACGGCCGGAAGACGCCGAGGACGCGGCGGCCGAGGTCTTTTTGAAGCTGCACAGGGTTCTGGAGACGAGAAATCAGGCCGTGCCATTCCGCCCTTGGGTGTCACAGGTGGCAGGCCGACATTGCATTGATAAGCTGCGAAGAAGGAAACGCGAGAAAGATTCGCGCGTGGACGGGGCCGACCTTAGCACAGTCCCCGACTATTCGACTCCTTCGCCACTCTCTCAAGTTTTGCGCAGGGAAGAGGGGCTCGAAGTGAGGGAACAGTTGATACGCTTGCCCGAAAAATACAAGGTGCCGCTCGTGCTGCGCTACTACGAACAAATGAGTTACTCCGAGATCGCGCGCGCGCTGAAAAAGCAGATCCCTGCGGTCCGGATGATGATCTTCTACGCCAAAGACCAACTGCGCCGCAATTTGCGACGCGAGCAGCCTGGTAAAAACTAGCCAAACTCGATGCCGGAACAGGCCACCGGTTCCTTGAGGTAGCTTCGCGACATGACGGACCCGCTCGTTATCACAACTCCGTTTTGTTCCCTCTTGGCGTGCAAAGCCACATGGCCACTGATCTCTAAAAACTAATCACTGCTTTGCAGAGAGAGTGGTCCATGATGCGCCGCAACAATTCTTGACGCCGATCGACTTCGTGCGGGAAATGACGATGGCGATATTCCGCCCGCCAGATTTTGTTCGTCCTCCAAACCGTGATCGACCGCCGGGCAAAACATGCGAGCCGTAGACTCGGCCGGGTCCAAAAGCCTGCTCGTTTTCGTGGCGTTACTTGCCCCGCACAACATCGATTCCGAAAAACAGCAATTCCAGTTTGCCGCGTGGTAGCCGGCCGACCCGTTTCGTCAACAGCTCCTTGTCGAGAGTCAGCAGCTGCGATACGTTCGCAACGGAGTCTTTCGGCAGGCCTGTCGTACGAGCAGAAAGACGCACATTTCCCGGCGCCAAGGCCCACTTCAGGTTGCTGGTCAGTGGAACGCATACAACCGTCGCGATTCGGCTATGGTTCAACGCATCGCTTTGAACAACGACGACCGGCCATCGAAAGCCCGGACCCGAGCCTGTAGGTGCTGGCAAACCAGCCCACCAAATCTCGCCTTGGGAGATCACCACTCGATCTCGTAGAGAGTGCGTTTCCCGGCGGAGCTGCTCCTCGGTTGTCGCTTTCCAAAGTGTCACGAGATGATCGTATTCGCCGTCTTCGTCTTACCTTATTTCAAAAATGAGAGCGTACAGCTCTTGTCTCACCCAGCCAATCGCCCGATCCTGCTGGAACGCGGCCGCACCCGCAATGCTGTAACTTATTGATTACAGAGGCCTTAATATGGTGGAGGCGGGGGGAGTCGGAATATTCAGGCTTCTTGAAAACGCGTAATTTATTGATTTTTCGAGGCGCCAAACACGCAGAACACGGCAGAGTTGCGGCAGATTGGACGAGTAAGCCGACTTTTCAGGAGCGGAAGGTTTCCTTGTGTAAGAATAGGTCCTGTCCAAGGTTTCACGGGTATCATGTGGAGCTTTTCCAAGGCTATAATCACCGGCATCGAATGCCTCTTTCCCAAGGTGCAAAACTAGGGCCGTATGAAATCGTCGCGGCGATTGGCGCCGGCGGCATGGGCGAGGTGTATCGCGCGCGCGACACCAGACTGGGGCGGGACGTAGCGATCAAGGTGCTACCGCTGCATCTTTCCTCCGATCCTCAGCTAAAAGAACGATTCGACCGCGAAGCGCGGTCCATTTCGTCGTTGAATCACGCGCGCATCTGCACGCTGCACGATGTTGGGCATCAAGAGGGCATCGACTTTCTGGTGATGGAGTATCTGGAGGGAGAAACACTGGCCGAGCGATTGCGTAAAGGCCCGCTGGCGTTGAAAGAGACTTTGAAGATTGGAATGGAAGTGTGCGAAGCGCTGGACGTGGCGCACCGGGCAGGGATTGTCCATCGCGACCTGAAGCCCGGCAACATCATGCTGACGAAAAACGGCGCGAAGCTAATGGACTTCGGCTTGGCGAAGGCAAGCGCAGGCAGAACGGCCGGGAGCGGTAACGCGCCGCTGTTGTCAGCCACGATGACAATCAGCGGACCCAGTCCTAACTCTCCGTTGACTAGCGCCGGGCAAGTGGTCGGCACTATCCAATACATGTCGCCGGAACAAATTGAGGGTAAAGATGCGGACGCGCGATCGGACGTTTTCGCCGCAGGTGCGGTGCTCTACGAAATGGCAGCGGGCAAGCGGCCTTTTGAAGGGAAGAGTCAGATCAGCGTGGCCAGCGCCATCCTGGAAAAAGATCCCGAGCCAATTTCAAGCATCCGTCCGCTTACGCCGCCTGCGTTCGAACATGTGGTGAGTACATGCTTGGCGAAAAACCCGGATGATCGCTATCAATCGGCACGCGACGTCAAACTGGAATTAAAATGGATCGCCGACGGCAGTTCGCAGTTGACCGCACTAGCTGCGAAGCCGGTGTTAAAACGGAGAAAAATTCTGCCTTGGGCCGCCGTGGGACTCCTCGCGCTAGCTCTTCCGGCGGTATTTTTTCTCGGCAGGCGGAATAAACCTGACGTCCAATACACCTCTGTAACCTATCGCCAAGGGAAACTCGAAGCGGCGCGTTTTTCCCACGACGGGCAGACCATTGTCTATAGCGGCGAGTGGGAAGGTGAGCCGCCGCAAGTGGCCACATCTCGAATTGGCAATCCAGAATCGCGGGCCTTAGGAATTCCGTCGGCAACTTTGGCCGCCGTTTCTACCTCAGATGAGTTGGCGGTGCTGCGTGGCTGTGAATATATTTTTCTGCTGGATTGCGGCGGCACGCTGGCGAGTGTCAGCCTCTCTGGTGGATCGCCACGGGACCTTACAGGACATGTTGCCTATGCTGATTGGAGCGCCGACGGTAAGCAACTCGTGGTGTCGACCTTTTCCGCCGCAGGAGCACAACTGGAATATCCTCCGGGACATATTCTGTTTCAAAAAAAATCCGGCTGGCTGAGTCATCCGAGATTTTCGCCGGACGGCACACTGATCGCATTTGAGAATCACCCGATCGCCGATCAAGACGATGGAGTAATCGAAATTGTTGATCTGGCGGGAAAAACCACGGTACTTACGAAAAAGTTCATAAGTCTTGAGGGACTCGCGTGGAGTCCTGACGGAAAAGAAATATGGTTTGCTGGGGACTCTTCCGCGCGCACCGGTTGGGCGGATTCCATTCGGGCCGTCACACTATCGGGTAAACAAAGGTCTGTATTACTGCTGCCCTCACTGCGGCTCCACGATATTGCCAGGGACGGCCGGGTCTTACTCAGCCACGAAAACTGGCGCAGACAATTGCGGGCTTTTTTCCCCGGCGACAAAAACGAGCATCCCTATTCCTGGCTGGACGATTCAAATCCCACCTCCATCTCGTCCGATGGCCGCGTCCTAAGTTTTACGGAGGGAGGCGAAGTCTATTACATGGAGGGCGAGCGTCTCGGCTACTACCGTGCCACGGACGGTTCCGGGGCGGTCAGCGTAGGTCCCGGTACAACCACCGTTTCTCCGGACGGGAAATCGCTTCTGCGGGTTAGTCAAAAATCCACCAATCTGCTGCTGCAGCCCATCGGTCTCGGTGAACCACGGGAACTCTCCACGCCTGGTCTCATGGCCTTTGATCACGCAGTATGGTCTGACGATGGCCGCTTCGTCGCGTACGAAGCAGAAACCACGCAGAGCGAGTGGAACGCTTACGTTCAACCGATTTCCGGTGGACCACCAGTATTGCTGCAAGCAGGAACCCGTCATTCGTTTCCTAAACTTTCACCCGACGGAACGCTGGTCGCGCTGCGCGGAGATCGCGGAGGAATCTCTCTCTATAAATTGGACGGGAGCAAGCCCGTCGCCTTGGCGAGCACGTTGGATTCGGAATATCCGGTTCGGTTTGTCAATGGCGGCAAATCGCTACTAGTGTCTGAGGCCACTGGTCACCATGAACTCGTGCTGACACTGGTGGACTTGGCTAACGGCCATCGGACACCTTGGAAGCGTTTCCAAACAGATGCGCAGGACCGCTCACTCCTGTTTGTTGTGACACCTGATCTTAAGTATTACGCCTACTCTTCACCACTTTTTTCCTCGGATCTCTACATCGTAGACAACTTACGCTAGACCAGCCAGCAGTGAATGCATTAATGCAACACGTTGGAAGGGTAAGCAGCTACTGCAGAGCGTGCAACGTGGTGTTGAAGAGATACGGACCCTGGAAATCGGTCTGGTCACCCGCCTTCTTATCTGGAAGTGGCTGAAGCCGCGCAGAGAGGGGCTTGTTCCATTTTGTTGCGAGCGAAGCCACGTCACCGAAAATCCGCTCCATCTGCTCGATGCTAATGTCCCCCGGGAGTGGGATGGTATCTAAACCCGTTCCGCAGACAGCCGAATAGGCGAGCAATGAGTCGACGTTGTAAGTGGACTCAGCCCACCGCTCCGCCAGAAGCTTGTCTTCCATCACTGGCACCATCAAGCCGGAGTAGCCAATCTGCTTCTCGGGCACGGCTTTTACAGCCGCCGTGATGATGCGTGCCGCAGTGAGGGTCCCGCTTGAACCGAATTTCGCACCTGTGAAGGCTTCGATAGCGGCCCCTATGGAGGCCTCCCCCAAGGGAGCGGGCGTAGGGTCGACTCCCAGATAGGCCCAGCCAGTTTCGGCTGCGACCTTTTTACCTACTGCCGCGGCCACTGATGCATGTTTGGTGAGCGCACCCGTCAGGTCGGCAAGAGCTGCTTCGGTGTTGCCCTTATCTTTGGTGAAGACGTCGCGGACGACGTTCGCTCCTTCAAAACCAACGGTAAATTGTCTGCCAGCCCCGGTGTGATAAGAACCCGGAAAGAATGGCGCAAACGGCTTCAGCATCGCGGTCGCGGCGAAGTTAAAAGTCCCTTTGCTATGGGGACTGTGTTCGCTGACATACTTTACGAGTTCAGCGGTGCGACGAATTGTTTTCCAATGAATGCCAGCTTCGTCTGCGATGATTGTGCTGCCCTCGATGTTCGGAAGAGTCGAGAGCGCCCTTTCGAGGAGGTGCATCGTGGCAGGATCATCGGTGTCGTGAAGGCTTCCCGGTCCCACGTTCGGCAGGAAATTTTCCTTTACGGAGAATTCATCAAGTTGGCCAAGAAAGGTTAACGCCTGGTCCTCGGACATGCCGGCGACGAGTTCAGCCAGCGGTTGAGTGGTCACGCGCACACTTTGTACTTCGTAACCGGAGGATTCGAATTCAGCTTTGACTCTCCGCAATACGGCGAGGGCATCGACAATTTGTTTTTGGTACGTTGTTCTGTCTAGCCGTACGAATCCCGTGATTGCCCTTACTTTCGGGTTGGTCGAAGCCGTTGGCGTGAAACTGACCTGAGCCACCGCCGGCGACAAAACTCCGAGGACCACAGCGAAGATAATTCGCTTCATCGAGGCTCCTTGGATGTGAAAAGCGAGAATGAGCAGTATAGCGTAACGTTCTGGGTGGTTGGTCGGCAACCGGAAGTAATCTGTCCTAGCCCGGGATTAGTAATGGAGTCGGTTCCTCGTCAGAAAATCAAGCCTTGACGAGATGTACGTTTGTGAGGACTCATCTCGCCCACGCAAGATGCTACGGTCCGTACAGCTCCTTCTCGCTGACTACTGTATCGCCACCATCCGCTTGGGACATGCGGTGAGCCGCGCCAAACATGGTGCCCCGCGCGGCTTGCATCTGTGCAAATCGCATGAATCCAACGGCGCCCGGAACATCGTCGTAAATCGCTTCCATGCCGCCCTGCATCAGATACGTCTCATGCCAGAATCCCGTTCCGCCGGAATCGCGAAGAAAGTTCTTCCACCACACCCGATGCGGCTCCGATCGGGTCCATTTCAGAAGCAACTCCATGTCGCGCCAGTACTGGCGAATAACAACGTGCGTGGGAAATAGCGAATAGATCATGTTCTCGTGTGAGAGCAATCCATCCGGCTTGTCGGCAGCCGATTTCGCAATTTGCGGCCCAAAACCGATCAGCGTCTTCAGACCCGTGAGGCGATTGACCCGCATGCCGAGATAAATGACGACCAGCTTGGGATATTGCGAGAGATCAACGGTGAGGCGATTGACTTTGGTAGACACAAGTCACCTCCAGGTGCCCAGAGACGCGCGTTAATTTAACAGCCTGGCATCGATTTCGCGACGCCGAAGCCACCACGAACCTCGCCAATTCGCGTGCGCTGGCACCGAGCACCGGCGCGGCCTTCGATCTCATTTTGTGTCCTCCCTCAGCAAAAATCAGATGCGAGTATGCCAATCCCGATAAGTTCGGCTTGTAGGAAGCCATAATCGCGCATGCCGCCAACTCTGGGAGGATTACGGCGCACACTGAAGTAATGCGCTTGTTAGCGATGTGCGTTTGCGCCCTTCTAAGAATTTTAATTTCCTTCCGGCGTGGAACCGTAAGGATAGGGGAGGTCATTCGCGTTCCCCCGCCTCCGGTACTCGCGCGCACTGAGGACCGTGTCTGGAGCACAGGCGCGCAGGAATGGCTGTAATCTATTGATTACAAATTACTTATTATGGTGGAGGCGGGGGAGTCGGAATATTCAGCAGTATTGAAAACACGGAACTTATTGATTTTTCGAGACGCTCAAAACGTAGGAAACTGCAAAATTGCGCCTAACTGGAACGTATCTGGAACACAGCCTCAGGCTGCCAGAACGAGTCGCTGGTCGACCTGCCCTATCTCTGCTTCGTATCGGACTGGCGTGCTGTTGCCAGATAGTGCTGATCAAGCGCTTGCCGAATCAGGGTCTTGATTACGGCTTGGCGGCTAACGTTTAGTTCCTTCGCCGCACTATCCAATTCGTCCAGCATCGGCGACGCGAAGTCTACATTTACACGCTGGATTGGGCTCATCATTTGACCCGCGTTCGTGAAAAAGCGCGAGACATCCTTTCCCTTGTCGGCCAAACGGGCAATGTTCTCGGCGGACATACCTCTCTTCTTTTTACGAATGCTCCTCATAAAGTTGTTGCTCCTCGGTTGTCGCTTTCCAAAGTGTCACGAGATGATAGTATTCGCCGTCTTCGTCTTCCCTTATTTCAAAGATGAGAGTGTACAGAGTTTGTCTCACCCAGCCAATCGCCCGATACTGCTCTGGCATGTCGGAGCGCTGGTCAAGGTAGTAGGGCTGCTCAAAGATCTCCTGCGCCTGCTCAAAGCCGATCCCGCGTTTGGGATTTGCCCTTAAGCGTTTGCTCTTCTGTGCGTCAAAGTCGAAGCGCATTCTGGTATAACTGTTATACCAGAATTATCCATCTATATCCATTCGGTTCCTATACCTGATTCCGGACGAAGTGGAGGTGATTCCATTTCCCCCGTCTCCAGTACCAGAACGCCCATGGAACTCATCTGGAACGCGGGCACACCCCTAACGCTGTAATTTATTGATTAAAGAGGCTTTAATATGGTGGAGGCGGGGGGAGTCGAACCCCCGTCCGAAAAGCGCTACGGCCTGAAGACTACATGCTTAGCTCAGTTCAGTTTGTTTCGCCCGCGGCGCTCAGAATGAGCAAGAAACGCAACAAGCTAGTCCGGTGGTTCTCGCCGGAACTTTACGGACCGAAAAGTTCCAGCCAGCCTGCTGAATGACGGTTGACCCCACGCCCGCAGGCAAAACGTGGGCAACCGATGCGCTTAATTAATTAAGCAGCAAGTGCCAAGTTGTTGTTGGCAGTTCTAGTTTCCAACCGATTACGGGCAGTTGGCTCCCGGCATGCCTTCAGGGCGCGACAGCTTCCGTCGAAACCGGGTCGCCCCCACAGGAACTACAGCATCCATTATAACACTCGGGTAAAGAGGCGGCACGCTAGTCACCTGTTGGCGACAGGGCTGCGAGCGGGCGTTGACTCCCAGCGTCGTCGCTTTCAGAATGGCGGAAGGGAGATTTGCGGCGCGCTTCGGCCGCAATCGCCAAAACGGTATGGCACAAGAGCCCACCAACGTGGAACAAGCGGTAGCGCGGGCGTTGCGCGATAATTTGGAGCGCATCCAACGGACCACGGACGAGCTGCATCATGCCGTCAACGATGTGGTGTCCGCGTGCAGCAGCAACAAACCGACGAATGCGCTGCCGCCGATGTTGCGCGCGCAAACCGCGGCGGCTTCGATCAGCGCGGCGTTGGAAGTATTGACACGATTTGTGGCAAGCTCGCTGCAGAGCGGCGCGCGGTCGCCATTAGAAGCGCAAATGATGAGCCTCGTGGGGCAAGGTGCGGCGCCTGCGCCGGTGGCAGCGCGCGTGCTCCCGGGGCATCCGGCATCCATGCGTGCGGAGGTAGATGCAACGGCGGCGATGCCGGCCGGGGCAGCGCCGGAAACGCATATCGAAGAATTGGAGCAGGCGGGAGCGGATTTCGTGCAGCCTTCGGAACTGCACGCTGAGGCAGAACCGATTTCGTTGCAAGAAGCCTTGCCCGTTGGCGGTGAGGAGCTGGGCGCGGAGTTCGACATCAACCGGCTCTCGCCTGAGGAGCAGGAGTTGCACCGGCGAGCCAATCGCGTCGCTAAAGTTTCGATGCAAGATATAAAGATGTTGCGCCCGGATCAAGTGAGGTTGGGCCGCGAAAATCGAGATATCTGCATCCGATTGAAAGACGACATTGAAAAAGCACATCGTGAGTACGATCGCCGCTTCAAACCCATCATGGATCACCCGGTGGACTACTTCTACCGGTGGATGGTGGAAATTCTGGCTGAAGGCGACGCTCACGCCCTCGGCGACTATCCGTACGCCACGTCCACCACGCAGCGCTGAATATTTTGGCGGAGCAGGCCGCCCGCTGGCGGCGGCGCTGAGCTTGTGTCTAGCGCTTGGTGCGCCCTTTGAGGCGCTGGCGCAGACAGCCGCGCCTTCTGCGAAGCAAGGAAATTCGCCAACTTCCAGCAATTCCTCCACTGCGAAAAAGCGTTCCTCGCGTCGCAAAAAATCCAGCAAACCGGCAGCGGCGCCGTGCCGCACCGGTTGCCGCCCGGACACTACGGTGCCCGAAACGACCGCGACCACTCCGGAAGAACTGGCGTTGCAAAAAGAAATGGCGGATCTAGCGCACGAACTGCACAGCGCGGTGCCGGGGACTTACGAAAAACTGTCGGCCTTTGCGATTAAGAATGGCGCCGACGTTTGGGGAGCGCGCGCGGCGTTGGCGCTGGGCTACGACGACTACTCGAAGAATCGCGCGGCGCAGGCGGTAACCTGGCTGGCGCAAGCACAGAACGATGCGGTACTGCGCGAATATGCGCTGTTCTGGTCGGCGGAAAGCAAACGCTCGTTGAAGCGCAATGCCGAAGCCTTCACCGATTTGCAAGCCATCCAGAAGAATTATCCCAGCGTGGCCTTCAGAGAACAATTTCTGGAGACGTATGTGCCGGCAGCGGACGAGATTGGGAAGTTTCAGGACGCTATTGACGCGCTGAATGCGTATTCCGCGACGGCAACGCGCCCTGCGCTGCTGTTGTTGCGTGCGCAGGCCTACAAAGACGCGCATCAGTTCGCGCGTGCCGCCAAAGATTATCAGTCTCTGTTTTACAAATTTCCTTTGACCGATGAAGCCAAAGCGGCGGGTACATCGCTGCCGGCGATCGTCAAGCTGCTCGGCAAGGAATATCCGTATCCCGGCGTGGAGTTGCAGGAACAACGCGCGCAGATTTTTTTTGACGCGCACAAATGGCGGGAAGCGCGCTCGGAATTTGAAAAGTTGCTGACCATGGTGCGCGACCCGAAGAATTCCACGCGGCAGCTGGCGCAATTGCGCGTCGCGGAATGCAAGCAATATCCGAAGCCGTCGATCGGCGCGCTGTCGTCGCTGGCCGCCAGCGATGCGGAAGTCGATGCGGAGCTGCTGTACGCGCTTTCGCAGGCGTATCGTTCGGCGAAGAACGAAACTGCGATGCTCACAACCGTGGAACTGGAACAACAAAAGCATCCGCAAAGCAAATGGGCCGAAGAATCGCTGATGGCGACAGGAAATTACTATTGGGTATTGCTGGACCGCATCAAAGCCGTCACTTTTTACAGCCGCGTGCTGGATGGATTTCCCAACGGGAAAAATGCCTTCAACGCGGAATGGCGCGTGGCGTGGATTGCCTTTCTGAATAAAGACGCCGACGCGGACGAGCGGCTCACCGCCTTTTTGCTCAAATATCCAGCTTCGTCCGATGCGGTGGATGCGCTGTACTGGCTGGGACGAAGCGCCGAGCGCAGCGGCAATCCCGGGCACGCACGGGCCTACTACGCTGAAGCGATTTCGCGCTTTCCGCAAACCTATTTTGCCCACGCTGCCGCCGCGCGATTGGAAAAACTGCCCGCGGGCGATCCCGATCCGCCGGAGTTTCTGGAGAAAATTCCGCCGCCTCCGCCCTTGCGCGCTTTCGACGAACCAATCGACACAACCGTCGCTGATCGCTGGGCGCGCTCGCAAGCGCTGCGCAGCATCGCGTTTGATGCGTCGGCGGAACTCGAGTTGAAATCCGCGTATTTTGCTACCTACTCGCCGCGCTTTCTGCTGGAGGCCGCGCAGACCGCTTTCGACCAGGGACATTTTGGCACCGGCATGGCCTACGGCCGCCTGATCGTACCCAATTTCGATTCGCGCAAAATTGAAGAAGTGCCGGCGATTGTTTGGAAGACCCTTTATCCGCTGCCCTACGAAAGCGCGCTGCGTCGCGAAGCCGCAAAAAACAATTTCGATCCCATGCTCGCGGCGGGTTTAATCCGCCAGGAATCCACCTTTCAAGCGGACGCCGTTTCGCACGCGAACGCTATTGGTCTCATGCAAGTGCTGCCCAAGACCGGCAAACTTCTCGCAAAGCAACTCAAAGTGAAATACACCAAAAATAGATTGTTTGAGCCGGATTTTAATTTGCAGCTCGGCATGGTCTACATCGCTGAGCTCTTGCGCGCCACGGGAGCCCCCGAATACGCCGCAGCCGCTTACAATGCCGGCGAAGACCGCATCGCTCTCTGGAAGTCCGAACGCAATTACGAAGAAATCCCGGAGCTCGTTGAATCCATTCCGTTCACCGAGACGCGCGAATACGTTCAAGTGGTGCTGCGCAACGCGGAAGTCTACCGCGCCGTATACGGCACCGGCGTCGCGCCTTCGCCCGCCCCGGTCAGCCGTAGCCGCTAAAGAATTTCCTCACCATGAGCCAACACAACGACGTGGTTCGCGAGGAATTCACCAAGCAGGCGCAGTCCTTTGCCAGCAGCCCGTGGATCAGCGACGAGCAACTCATCGAACGGCTGGTCGCCGCTGCGCAGCTCACCGGCCGCGAACGCGTCCTTGACGTCGCCACCGGCCCCGGCTACATCGCCGAAGCCTTCGCCCATCACAGTAAAGAAGTCGTCGCCATCGATCTCACCGACGCCATGCTCGCCATCGCGCGCGAACGCACCGCGCAGCGCGGCCTAAAAAATATTACCTTTCGCGCCGGCGATGTTCGCGCTCTGCCTTTCGTTGACGCCATGTTTGACATCATCGTTTGCCGCTACGCTCTGCATCACGTCGAACAGCCTGCCGCTCTACTCCAGGAAATGGCGCGGGTTTGCCGCCGCGGCGGCATCGTCCTCGTTGAAGACCTCTTCGCCAGCGAACATCCGGATCGCGCCGCCTACCAAAACCGCTTCGAAGTTTTGCGCGATTCCGCTCACGTTCGCGCACTCCCGCTCAGCGAACTCCTCCAGGATTTCTGTGCCGCCGGCCTCGAAGTAGACAGCGTCACCATGAACGAACGCACTCCGGAAATCGCGCGCTGGCTCGCCACCACGAAAACGACGGGCGAAAAAGCCGACGAAATCCGTCGCCTTCTGGACGAAGACATGGCCCGCGACCTGAGCGGCACGCGACCCTTCCGCGACGCCCAGGGCAATCTTCATTATCATGCCCGCACGGCCATAATCCGCGGCCGCGCCCAGCAAACCTGACCTCTCGGCCAGCTGTACAAAACAAAGCACATAGCTCCGTACTGGGCCTAGTCGGCTATTGCGTTTTGCTCCCTCTGGAACGTACACTACGTCTCAAGTCGAGAGCGCGTTTCACCGTGATCTGTCAGGAGGCGCGCCGCTCTTAGCTTGCATCAAATCAGCATCGCGCGGTCGTTCGGCTTTGGGACCAGCGAGTGCACTCATTCAAGCAGTTAGGCGTTACGGCCGAAGAACACGACGTGTGATTCGCCGTTGACCTGGGTAGCGGGAACCGCAATACTCTCGCTCCAGCGCCAGGCTGATGAAGCGGTTAGGCCAGTCTTTACGCCAGTGGTTGCAACGGCCGGGAAAGATCGAACAAGGGGTGGGCATGGCAACGCAGCAACGGGGAAAAACAAGTCTTGCGATTCTAGTGGCGGCGCTCTGTGCCGCGCCGTTGCCCGCAGCTCCGGCTACGCCTGCTGCTTCCGCCGCGCATCATCGCTCTTCCTATCGCGGCGTTCCCACGTACGCCAAATCAGGTGGCGACGATGTTACCAGCTTCGACGATCCCATCGTGCGCGAAGCGCTAGTCGAAGCCCTCGGCAAATACAATGGCGCCGTAGTCGCTGTAAATCCCAACACGGGCCGCATCCTGAGCGTCGTAAATCAAAAAATTGCTTTTGGTGAAGGTTACATTCCGTGCTCGACCATTAAGCCCACCATCGCCCTCGCCGCCCTGGAAGAAAACGTCATCACCCGCGACACCATGCTCCGCGTCAGCCGCAAAAAGTACATGAATCTCACCGAAGCCATGGCGCATTCCAACAACGTCTTCTTTGAAGAGCTGGGTCGCCGCATGGGTTACGACACCGTCGCCAAGTACGCGCGCCTTGTCGGCCTCGGCGAACTCGCCGGCTACAATTTGCCGGAAGAGCATCCCGGCGCATTTCCTTCCGCGCCGCCCCTGTTCGGCGGCATTGCGCGCATGTCCAGTTTTGGTGAAGGCATTCAGATGACGCCGCTGCAGCTCGTTTCCCTCGCCGCCGCGTTCGCCAATGGCGGCACGCTCTACTATCTGCAGTATCCGCGGACGCAGGAAGAAGTGGAAAATTTCCAGCCGCGCATCAAGCGCGACCTCAACATCGCGACCATCCTTCCAGAGATTCGCGAAGGTATGCTCGCCGCCGTCCTCTACGGCACTGCCAAGTCCAGCTTCGACCGCGATGGAGACGAAACTTCGCTCGGCAAGACCGGCACTTGCGACGACCACGTCACCCCATCGCGCCTCGGCTGGTACGTTAGCTACGCCGACGAACAGCATCCCAAGATCGCCATCGCCGTCCTCCTCCGCGGCAACACTCGCCGCGTCAAAGGCCCCACCGCCGCCCAAGTCGCCGGCCACATCTACCGCCGCCTGCGCGAAGAAAATTACTTCGCCAACCCCGTCACCGTCACCGCCGTAGCCGCCATTGCCGGCTCCCGCTAACCGAAGGCTCTGCAATCTTCTCACCGGTGGTTCAGCTTAAACACCACATCAATCTTTGTATCCACTTCGATCGGCTGGCCCATCAACATCGTCGGCGCGTATTGCCAACGGTTCACCGCTTCCAGCGAACTCTGCGCCAGCGAGCAATAACCCTTGATCACGTGCAATCTCGTGACTCGCCCATCTTTTCCGATCACCGCGTGCAAATTCACCGAACCCGCCAAATGTTCGTGCCTGGCTGTCTCGGGATAGTCTGGCATAGGGTGACTCAGTAGTTTCGCAGCCATCACTTCACCGCCTTGACGCACGCGCGTTGCTTTTTTCTCGTCGCTGGCTTCGGCTTGCTTTTCGTCACTAGGGGTAAGCGCCGCTGCCAGCGCCGCAGGTCGATCGGACGCAAAATAATCCCAAGGGCGCGGTTCGCCCACATAACGGAAAGCTCCATCCACATAGGCGAGCGGCCACAGCCGAAAATATCTTGTCCCACTGAAGAGCCGTAGATCGTACAGCGGCGTTTTGTTCACCCGCGCCTGCAGGACCGGAAAGGTGTCCTCGCCATCGGCGTCGTCGCAATCCGCATCGAACCGTTTTGCCTCCATTCCCGTGGCTTTCACCTCGATGGCTTTCTTGAACAGCGCCACGATCGTCAGCGGCAGCGTTGCGCGGTCGTGCTGATAAGCCGCGATTTCGTTGCCGCCAGAAAAGTCACCAAAAGTTTGATGATAAAACACCGCTGGGTCTGGCAGCATCATCGAACGCACCAGCACCGTTGCGGTTTGCGCATCCTTATTCTTCACCGCGTTCAACAAATCCTCGCCGAGCCGTTTAAGGCCGTTGGCGGTATCCGGATAGCTTACCGCTGAGGCCGCAGCGGAGGCTGTGGCTGGAGTTTGCGGTCCTTGCGCGGCTAGGCGCAGCGGCATTGCGGCGAGGCATGCACCAGATAACATCGATACAAGTTGCTTTGAGAATTTCATGAATTGTTGTTCCGAAGCACAGATATGCGCTTCCTGATGTGCAAGGAGGATAGCACTTGCTACACGGTCCTAGAGACCGTCGGATCTCAGCGTGCTGTCAAAGGCCTATCAAAAGTCCGTCGCACCCGCTCATGGGTGATTCAGCATAAACACCACGTCAAGCGTCGTATCCACCTCCACCGGCTCGCCATTAAGCATCGTCGGTGTATAGCGCCACTTTCTCACCGCCTCGAGTGCGGCCGGCGCCAAGGAACAATATCCTTTTTCGACGCGCAACTGCTGCACCGTGCCATCTCTTCCAATCAGCGCATGCAAACGCACAATCCCGCTCAACCGTTCCTGTCTCGCCTTCTCCGGATACGAAGGCTTCACCTGCTTCACCAATTGTGCTGGGGTTACGCCGTACGGCCGCTCGACCGGCGTGTCAGCTTTCCCCGGGGGCGTGCTCTTCGGCGCCGGGCGCGGAGCAAAATACCCCCACGGACGCGGCTTCCCGGCAAACCGGAAGGTTCCTGCAAAATAGGCCACCGGCCACATCCGGAAAAACTCGTTGCCCTTCATCAAACGCAGTTCATACATCGGGGTCGCATTCACGCGCGCCTCGAGCAGCCCGTACACCCCTTCGCCCACGCTATCGTCGCATTGCGTCGCGTCGTACCGCATCACGTAGACGCTCGTCGCACCGGCTTTCAGCGCATTCCGGAAAAATCCCAATATGGTCTTCGGAAAGTCCCCCGTTTCGTTCTCGTAATCGATAATTTCCCGATTGCTCGAAAATAATCCAAACGTCCCATGAAACCACGCCGCCGGATCTGGCAGCACCATCGACCGAGCCAACTCCGCCGCCCGCCCCTCATCTCCATGCTGCAGCGCGCTCAACATATCTTTCCCCAAATGCTCCAGCCCGCCATTCGTCTCGGGATAGCGAATCGCAGCCTTCGGCGCGTCCGTCTGCGCCCCACCCATCGACGTACCAGCCGTTTGCGCCACACACACGGAACCAAGCAACAGAAGCATCATCGCAAGCAGCAAACAGCCGAAAATTTTCATGGATCGCACGCCTGCCTGTCGAACACCTGAAGCTCTTGCCGTTGGTCTTGCGCCGGGGCGGATTGCGAGCACCCCAACCGCTCGTTGGCGCTCCAGGTGAACAGCATTCTAATAGATGATCGGCAAGCGCGAGTAATCGGCGGAAGCCTCTTCCGTAACGCGCAGCACCAGCAAAGTCCGGTCGTCGTGCGGCGCCCAACCCGGGCCGCTGTGCGCGTCGGTCGCCGCGAGAATGTTCGTCGAAATGGCGCGCGCCGCATCGTTCGGCGCAGCAGCCTTCAGCACTTTCGCCAAACGCAGGGCGCCGAACTCTTCGTCCTGCGCATTGTCCGATTCGACGATGCCGTCCGACGCGAACACCACCACGTCGCCCGGAAGCAAATCGAAAGTTTGTTCGTCGTATTTTGTGGAAGGGAAGAGACCGAGCGGAATGCCTTCGAGCTGCATTTCGCGAACCTGCCCGTCGCGCAGCAGCAGCGGATACGGGCAACCGCCGTTAGCAATCGTCAGCGTACGCGTCGGCGCTTCGTACACGGCGAAGAGCATAGCGATAAAACGTGCTTCGAGGCGCCCGCCTTGCAAGCGCGCGTTCAGGGTCTCCAGCATTTCCGCGGGAGGACAATTATGTGTGACCACATGTTCGCGCAGCATGCCGATCGCCAGCGCGCCGTACAGCGCCGCCGCGGTTCCTTTGCCGGAAACGTCTCCGAGCGCGAGCGCCAGTTTCCCTTCGCCGTAGGGAAGGAAATCGTAGAAGTCGCCCCCCAGATCGCGCGCGGGAATATACGCGGCGGCAAGATCGAGTCCCGGAATTTCTTTCGCGCCGGTCGGCAAAAGCTGCATCTGAATTTCTCGTGCGGTGTCCAAATCGTTTTGCAGGCGGCGCTGGCTGTCGCGCGCTTCTTCATACAAACGCGAATTTTCCAGCGCCACCGCAAGAAAAGGAGCGAGCGTCGCCAGCATGCGTTCGTGTTCGGAGGTAAAGGCCTGCGGCACGGTGCTTTCGAGATCGATCACGCCAATCAATCGGTCCTGCCGCAGCAGCGGCACGACCAATTCAGACCGCGCATCAATACCGGTTTCCGAGCGGATGTAGCGCGGATCGCTGAGCACATCGTTCACGCGTAGCGGCGCACGCTGACCGGCCGCCGCGCCGGTCAACCCTTCGTGCAAGCGCACATTTAGGCGCGACGGAATGGATTCTTCGTAGCGCATGGAAAAAACACTTTGCAGCAATTGCGCGTCTTCGTTCCAGATCATCACGCTGAAAACGTCGTAGTTAACAAGGCGTTTGATGCGCTCGGCGATGGTGCGCAGCAGGACCACGTGGCCGACAAGCGGAGAAAAGTCGCGGCTGATTTCCTGCAGCAGCGCCAAAGTTTTGCTTTGCTCAGTAGTCGGCGCGAGCAGGCTGGGCGGCAGAGGGTCCACGTCTCCTAGTGGACCAAAAAGTTCGCGTTTTGTGGAGTCGTCCATAGCCGGGATTTTCGTCCGAGTTAGCTATTGGATGCGGCAAGGGCGGGGAAGTCGCGAAAATTGTCGCGCTTGCCAAGGAGGCGACAGAAGACAACCGGTTTCTGCGCCGATGCCGGACTAGCGAACTTCCCAGGTGTCGCCGGCGCGCAGCAATTTGCTGAGATCGCCGGGGCCGCGCTTGGCGATGACTTCTTTGATTTGTTGGTTCAAAACCTCTTCGTAGCGCGGCTGATCGTTCCAGTTGCGCAGCACGCCGATGGGCGTCGGAAACCCTTCGCGCTTTTCCATTTGCGCGAGCGCGAAAGCGTAAGCGGGATTCGGATTGTGCATGTCGTGAACGAGCAGGTCGTTTTCGGTGGTGCCGTTGCCGAGTTGCACGACTTCCAGATCCATGCCGATCATGCGGATGCCTTTGTCGCGATTTTTGCCGAAGACCATGGGCTTGCCGTGCTCGAGTTGGATGACGTGTTCGCTGCGCGCGTCGCGTTCGGTGAGCGAAAACCATGCGCCGTCGTTAAAAATATTGCAGTTCTGCAGAATTTCGATAAACGCGGAACCGCGATGCGCGGCCGCGGTTTTTAGCGTGTCTTTCAGATGCTGCTGGAAAACATCGACGGAGCGCGCCACGAAAGTGGCTTCCGCGCCAATGGCGAGAGCAAGCGGGTTGAATGGGCGGTCGAGCGAACCGAAGGGCGTCGACTTGGTTTTTTTGTTCACTTCGGAGGTCGGCGAGTACTGGCCTTTCGTGAGGCCGTAAATTTTATTGTTGAACAGCAGGACTTTCAGGCCGACGTTGCGGCGCAGCATGTGAATGGTGTGATTGCCGCCGATGGAAAGCGCGTCACCGTCGCCGGTGGCCACCCACACTTCGAGGTCCGGGCGAATCGCTTTGATTCCAGTCGCCACGGCGGGCGCACGACCGTGGATGGTGTGAAAGCCGAAAGTGTTCATGTAATACGGGAAGCGGCTGGAGCAGCCGATGCCACTTACCACCACGAAATTCTCGCGCTTGATGCCGAGTTCCGGGAAGACCGCTTGCACGGCGGAGAGAATGGCGTAGTCGCCGCACCCTGGGCACCAGCGGACTTCCTGGTCGGTTTGAAAATCTTTTTTGGTGAGAACCGGTAACGATGCTGTGGTCATTTCTGCGGCTTCCTCTGATGCATAAACTCTTCCAAGCGGTCGCGAGAAGCAAATCCCTCGCTGCGCTCGGGACGATGAATTTCAGCGACGCTAACCATAGGGAATGACATTAGACGCCTATAATCTCTTCGATCTTTTGCTCTAGTTCAGCTTGCTTGAATGGGCGGCCTTGAATTTTGTTGAGGCCGACGGCATCGACGAGATATTTGGCGCGCAGCAGCCAGAGCAGCTGGCCCATGTTGAGTTCAGGTACCAGGATTTTTTTGTAGCGCTTGAAAATTTGCGCGAGATTGGCGGGCAATGGATTCAGGTAGCGCAGATGGAGATGGCCGATGCGGCGGCCTTGCGCCCGCTGCGATTTGACGGCGGCGGTGATGGAGCCGTGCGTGGAGCCCCACGCGACGATCAGTAAATCGCCTTCCTGATCACCGGCGGCAATTGCGTCCGGAATGTCCTGCACGATGCCGGCAACTTTGGCGGCGCGGATGCGCACCATATTTTCGTGATTCAGCGGTTCGTAATTAATGTTGCCGCTCACATCTTGCTTTTCGAGGCCGCCGATGCGGTGTTCAAGGCCCGGAGTTCCCGGGATGGCCCACGGACGCGCGAGCGTGTCTGGGTTGCGGCGATATGGTTTAAAGTCGGTCGGATCTTTTGCGAACTGCACAGGAATATCAGGAATCTCGTCTGCATCCGGAACGCGCCACGGTTCGGCGCCGTTCGCGAGGTAGCCGTCAGAAAGCAGAATCACCGGAACCATGTATTTTATGGCGATGCGGCAAGCCTCGAGGGCCATCCAGAAACAATCGCCGGGCGTTGCGGGGGCGATGATGGGTATAGGCGCTTCGGAATTGCGGCCAAACATGGCTTGCAGCAAGTCGGCTTGTTCGGTTTTTGTCGGCAAGCCCGTAGACGGGCCGCCGCGCTGTACGTTGACGATGACCAGCGGAATTTCGATAGCCACCGCGAGGCCCAGCGCTTCGGTTTTCAGCGACATGCCGGGACCGGAGGTGGTGGTGAGCGCCAGAGCACCGGCGTAGGCCGCGCCGATCGAAGAAGTGATCGCTGCGATTTCATCTTCGGCCTGAAAAGTCATGACGCCAAAATCCTTGTACTGCGAAAGCTCGTGCAAAATATCGGAGGCCGGAGTAATGGGATAGCTGCCCTGAAAAAGCGTGAGTCCGGATTTCTGCGATGCCGTGACAAAACCAAGCGCGAGGGCTTGGTTTCCGCTCATACTGCGATACAAGCCGGGGCTCAAATGCGCCGGCGGAATTTCATAACTGATCTGAAACGCTTCGGTAGCTTCGCAGTAGGAATAGCCGGCTTTCATGGCCAGGGTGTTGGCTTCGACGAGCAGCGGCTTCTTCACGAACTTGTCGCTAATCCAGCGCGTGGTGGATTCCATGGAGCGGTTGTAGAGCCAGTAGCACATGCCCAGGGCGAAGAAATTCTTGCAGCGATCCATCGATTTGGCATCGAGGCCGAGATGTTCTAGGGCTCGGCGGGTAAGACGTTCGAGTTCGACGGGGAAGAGGCGGAACTTATCGAGCGAATGATCTTCGAGCGGATTCACGGTCATCTGCGCTTTGCGCAAATCGTTTTCCGTGAAGCTGTCCGAATTGACGATTAGAATCCCGTTGGCTTTGAGGTCCGCGAGATTTACGCGCAGCGCCGCGGGATTCATGGCGATCAAAACGTCGATGGCGTCGCCCGGAGTATTGATGTCGTCGGAAGAAAAGTGCAGCTGGAACCCGCTGACGCCGGGAAGGGTGCCGGCTGGAGCGCGGATTTCCGCGGGATAGTCGGGGAACGTGGCAATATCGTTGCCATAAAGCGCCACGGTATTGGTGAATTGGCTGCCGGTGATCTGCATGCCGTCGCCGGAGTCTCCGGCGAAGCGGATGACCGCGCGATCGATTACCTCAGGTTTTGTTTTTGGCAGCGATACATCTGTTACGGTTGACATGTTTCCCCAAGTCCTCGCTGAACAATATCGCGCGCAACGGCTGCGAACTTCAGCGTTCACAGAGGCGCGTAGCTAAGTCTGGAAATCGTGCGGTGCGGCGGGCATGCATGGCAATGCTCAAACAGGCCGCACAAGTCCTAAGCTCAAGAATACCATACCGCCCGCCAGCGAGAGCGGACACCGAAGCTGTTCAGTTCGATGTGTCCACGGAGTACCATGTCACGCGAAATTGCATATTTCTTATCCGACCCGCCGGTGTAAGCTCCCGTTGCTCCCGTTATTGAAATTTCTCTGCCGCGCGGTGAGTATCAGTGGGCAGCAGAACGTTCACAGGCGTTGGCTCCCGAGGACATTTCCATGACCTTTGGTCTTAAGTCTAGTCTTAGGTCTGTTTTCCAACGCGCCGAGCGGCACGATGGTGTGCGCTGGATCAACGTTTACCTGTTGCGGCTGCTCTATGTATTGATGTTCTTTGTGCTGGGCAGGGAAACCTGGACGCACATCCTAACCCACCACGGACCGTGGGATCCGGACAGTGCCGTAGTGTGGTGCGTGTGGACGGCGTTTGCGACTCTCGCGGGCATCGGAATTATTCATCCGGTGAAGATGCTGCCGATGGTGCTGCTGGAAATATTTTACAAAGCGCTGTGGCTGGTTCTGGTGGCCTATCCTCTCTGGCGAAAGGGTGCGTTGTGGGGTTCGCCGGCGGAAGGCATCGCCTCGGCGTTCTTATGGCTGCCGTTGCCGATCGTAGCGGTTCCGTGGGGCTATGTATTTGCGACGTACATTTACAGACCAAGGAAAGCGCTGGTGGCCTCCAGCCCCCCGGGTGAGTAGCAGGGGCAGCCTTGCTGGTAAGCGTTTCTCACGAGTTAGCGACTCGCGCGCGGAGCAAAGAATCTGAACTGCAAAGGTGTTTCCCTGGTGCGCTCTTCTCGAAGGCTATGGCCACGCGCTTTGAGCAAGTCATCCAAGGCCACAAGGCCCAGGAACTTCCTGGTTTCTCGATCTACAACGGGCAACCTAGTCAGGCTTTTCTCCGCCATTCGATATACGACGATGCGCAAGGGTTCGTCAGGATGGGCTACGACGGTAACGCTTCGCACCATTTCGCCGACCGGGCGCTGCAAGGCAACGTCGCCTTCGAGATTCAACCGTTCGCGGATATCGGCCCGGGTAAGCACTCCGACGAGGATTTCTGATCGATCAACTACGGGGAGAAGCCGCTGACTTCGACGGGTACTTGTTCGCAGAAGTTCTTGCATCTCTGCAGTGGTACTCAATGCTGACAGTGCTACAACGTTGGTGCGCATGACTTCGCGCACAAAAAGAATCTCCAGCGGATCGACCGAATACTCGCGGCTTAAGTGGAATCCACGGCGCGCCACCTTCTCCGTCAGGATCGACCGCTTCAACGTGAGCACTGTGAAACCATGAGCGATCACGCTTCCGATCATGAGGGGTAAAAACACGTTGCTGTCATGAGTCAATTCAAATGCAAAAACGATGCTGGTGAATGGCGACCGCATGGTGCCCCCCAGCACAGCACCCATACTGATCAGCGGCCAGAACCCCGCTCCTTCGTTGGGAAGAAACATGGCTTCGAGTCCCCCGAGCGCTCCACCCATCATCAGTAAAGGCGCCAAGACGCCGCCCGAGGTCCCCGAACCGAGGGAAACCGCCCAGATAAACCACTTGACCAGAAGGACGCCCAAAATCACATGGGTGGTCACGTTGCCCTGCAACAATGCTCCGATGGTGTCGTAACCGACGCCTAGGGCCTCGGCAAAAACCAAGCCTCCCAAGCCGATCACCAAACCACCGATCATGGGCCACCACATCCAATGCATGGGCAAGCGTTCGAAGGCATCTTCCGCTGCGTAAACGGACATCGTCAGGAGCGCGGACAACAAGCCGGCCAGGACGCCCACCAACACGCATCCCAGGAGTCCGTTCAAACCTATAAAGAGCGGGTGTTCCGGGACGGGGAACAGTGGACCAAATCCCAAGAGATAACGGCGCAGGATAGCTGCAACGGCACTCGCCAGTGCCACGGGAATCAGGCTTCGAGGCTTCCACTCAAACAGTAGAAGTTCCACCGCGAGCAATACGGAGGCTACGGGAGCAGCGAAGGTTGCCGACATACCAGCTGCCGCGCCCGCCACCAACAGGGTTTTGCGCTCGGTGCTGGTGAGATGGAATAGTTGCGCGACCATGGATCCAATCGCGCCACCGGTCATTATGATAGGTCCCTCAGCGCCGAATGGGCCTCCGGAGCCAATGGAAATCGCCGAAGAGATGGGTTTGAGCAGCGCTACTTTCGGTTCGACCCGGCTTCCATTGATCAGGATGGCTTCAATTGCTTCGGGGATACCGTGGCCGCGGATCCGTTCCGACCCATACCGAGCCATCAATCCAATAAGCAGAGCGCCGCCCATCGGAACGAGGACGGCAAAGAGTCCCAAGTGGTTCCCGGCGGGCGACACCAAAGCAGTGCTCCATCGCCCGAAATAAAAAAGATTTGTGAAAAGGCCAATCAGGCGGAGTAGAGCTAGGGCGACGAAGGAAGCGAATACACCGATTACCAGAGCCAACGCGGAGATCGGCAAAACCCGCGTGGTCGTTGTGAAATCGCCGAGTTGATCCCAGGAGCGGTTGGGTTTGTGCGCTGCGCGGGCTTCCGTCGTCATGCGACCAGTATATCGTAGTGCGATATATTATACAGGTCCCGTACAGCGGAGTTCGGAAATGATATGGTTCGCTCTGCTGGTGATCCGGCGGCCGCGGACTACCGGTGCAGCGGAATCCCGCGCCCCAAGACGAGAATGAAAACGAGCGACAGGCCTACGGCCGTGATGATCCACCCATAGCTTCTGGCGATGCCATCTGTGGGGCGCTCGGGTGCGGTTCTTCCCGGAATGCAGTACCGCAACCACAGAAGCCCGGAGTGCGCGCCCGCCGCCGCAGGCAGAGCGGATTGCCACATCAGCTGCATGCCAACGGGATTCAAGAGTCCACCCGCGCACAGGAGGAATACCGCCGAAAAGTAAGGAATAAGCGTGAGCTTCAGCAGGCGACGTGCGGCGTTGCGAGGAACTCCGACGTAGCGAACCAGCGCGGCGCCCGCCAGCAATACGGCGCCGAAATACAAGGCTGTACCGGCGACGACGAGGAGTGACCGCCACAACCAGTGCGCGGGCAAGGCGGCAATCACCTCGGCCCAATCGCCGAAATTGGTGACGCCGGAGAAGAAGAAATACCCGGTGCCAGCAAGGAGATTGAACGCAAGACTTGTAAAAAGAAAAAAGCGCAAGCGAACCGATGCGCGCGCCGTGCCGCGAAGAGCAATCCAAAAAAGCAAGCCGGCTGCCAGGTTCGCCAGCGTTCCACCGGCGGCGACAAGTCGCGAGTTGAAGTCGCTGGACCACGCAACGGTTGAGAGGACGCCTGATCTTGCGCCGGTGAGCAGCGCCGTCGCAGCGTGACCCAACCCTTCGTGCAGTACATTGGCAATGATCTCAGCCAGGAGACTAATCGCGCAGACGGTTAGCAGGTCGTCGTTCGGCGGCACCGACGCTGGGCTGACTTGCGCTGCCATATTCTCCTTCTTGGTTAGCGCATCAGTCGGAACTTGCGGGCGCGGCTTGCATCGGCTTTGTGTTGTATGGATTTGCGAAGCGGACGCGGATTAGCCAGAAGACGAGCAAAATCAGCGGAAGTACGGTGAGAATCAAATACAAAGTGGTGCCGAAGAACGCGGGAGAAAGATGTTGCCCGAGTCCGACTGCCGAAAGCAGTCTGAGTGGGCGGTTTGAGGGTCCCATGAAGAAAGAGCCTGCGGCGATAAACAGTCCAAAGCACATGCGCCAGAGATGGCGGGCGATGCGCTGTACTCCGAAAATCCCGCCGCGCAGCAGCATGCGCATGTCCCCGGCGGCGGCGAGCAGCATGATCGAGCCCATGAAAAAGGTCATGCCGACGGGAACCCCGTTCGACGAGTCCGCGCCGCTGCGCACGATTTTAATACCGCTCAAACAGGTGAGAATACCCAGAACCAAAGGAATCAGAAATAAAACCCAGTCAAAGCGGTTCGCTTTGCCGTCTCTGCGCCGGGCGGTCAACCACGCCGTCCCGATGAGATAGAAGGTCAGAATCCCGCCGCCGACATTGCTCGGTTGATGGCGAACGACGGCGAGGTACACAGCGAAGACGGCCATGATGAGCATAGAAACGACAAAGATCCGTCCTGCCAGGACATGGCGGGGGGAACCTTTGCGGAAGACTATGGCGGCGGTTCCGGACAGTAACCCCACAGTCCCAGCACAAATATGAACAAGCAGCATGGGCGAATAGGACATAGGTCTCTCTTGGTGAATGTATACGTGGAACGGAGCCTGAGAGTTTCACCGGGCAACATGGGATGCGGGACTTTCATCTACCCGGGAGTGCGTACTCCCTTCTTGAGCATCTCGATGGCTTTCTGCAATCGCCTCGCTCGTGTTTCTTCCTTTTTGGCTTCGGTAATCCAGCGGCAGTACTCCTTGCGATGGGTGTAACTCAGTTTTTCGAACACTGGAAGCAGACGTTCTTTCTTCATCAAGTTTTTGAATTGAGCAGGCACTTCGACCGTTCTTATCTCTTCATCTTTCCAAACAACGACTTCGATGGTATCGCCCGGGCCTTTGCCAGTTTGCGCGCGTACGGCTTTCAGAATCCCCAGCGAGTGAAGGGGATGGCCGTACTTGATCAGTGAGCCGGTATAAGGCACACCATCGAAGGTCGCCTTTACAGGCACCTTCCCCTGGGTGGCGAATTCCTTCGCGGTATCGTACGGAAATAGCACATAAGCCCCTCCGCCATCGCCGGCTTCAATTTTCGCTTTGAATTTGTATTTCTTCATGGCTTTCACCCGGAATCAGAAGATGTGCCATCACGGCTTCGAAGGCGCCAAGCTGGCGGTGGTGTGCGGTTCCACTTGGGGTACGGGCAGCGTAAAGCACAGGAGCCATCCGGCTAGGGCGCCGAAGACCAAGCTGAAGCCGAACGTCTCCCAAAAGTGGCTGCGCGCAACACTCGGGGGCATCAAGGGATTCGGCAACAGCAAGATGGTGCTCCAGCATGCCAAAAACAGAGCCGCGGCCAGTGCAGCCTCGCGCCGGGAAGCGTGGAGCATGCGAACAAGGGGGTACAGACATCCGATGTAGAGGAGAGCGCGCAAAGCGGCAAGGGCGTAAATCCAACGGGAGCTTGTCCAATTGTGCCGCAATGCCGCCCAGAAGGTTGCGAGTTCCGGCCCGCCGTAGTAGCGCTGCAATTCCGGGTTTCTCCAAGCGACGTAATAGCCAAAGAACATGTAGAGGAAGACGAAGGCGGAGACGAGGACGACGAGTCGCAGGAGGATCGAACCGAGATCCGGCGGGACAAAAGGCGGCCTAGGCGTGCGGATGGCGGGATCTCGCCACTTGCCGAGCACCAGGACGGCGAGCGGGGCGAACAGCGCCGCAGCAATCGCGCCTTGGACGAAAAGCGCCCGGATCATTCCATGCGGCAATTTGCTCGAGAGAAAGGCAACAGAATCGACCTGGCTGGCGACCGTGCCGATGCCATACACGCTGACGAAAACGGCGCCGACGAGCGTCCAGCCATGCCAGCGGGCCCTCAGGATGAGGTAGGAGACGACGACCCCAACACAGAGCGCGAAAATTAGAAAGCTGCGGAGAAAATTCTCGGGGACCGGGGGTATCTGCGGTTTGGCGAGCGCATTAGGAGGGGACGCGATCGCTTGCTGCGCCGTCTTGTCGATTCCGGAAAGCGCACCGCCGACCGCAAAACAGACCGCGAACAGGAGACACACCACCAAGATCCGCAGCCCGGTGAGGAGGATTTTGCGAGTGGCCATGGCGCCTCCTAGAGCGGGTAAGGTAGTTGCGTGTGCAGGATCACGCAGAGGTTTATACCACGCCGCGCCGGATTGCCGCAGTGCTGCGGAAAAACATGGGGAGACGCGTCCTTCGTCCGGATTACCGGAAAACCGAAACCGCCAGGGTACTGGGTCAGTTTGAAGACTTTGCGCGTGACACCAGCGATGGAATCTGGACTCACTGATCACGTATGGAGTGTCGAGGAACTGGTAGCATTGTTGCCGCAACCGATGGCAAAGAAGCGCGGCCCTTATAAGAAGAAGGTAGCATGATCGATTGGTGGGAAAAGGATAGGAAGGCGCGGGGATGGCGCAAGGTTTCCACCGGCACTTGGTTTTATGATGGAACCGTTCCCTACACTATAGAAGTTTGGGCTAAGCCAGCTTCCGAATCGTACTCGCGCTACGATGAAGACGACGAAATTGATCAGAGTCGTCCAATTCCTGAAACAAGAGATGGCTTTCTATATTGCACACTGCCGGGTCAAGGCGAGTTCCTGACGGAAGAAGATGCCAAGGTTAGTGCCGACGGTCAGCCTTGGGGTCCCGTCAGATGGGACGACGGTTAGAAATTTCAGAGTGACCCACTACCACCGCCAGAATGCAGCTTGACGTTCGCCTTGTGTTCGCCTAAAGTGTAGGCAGAGTTTCGCTTGCTGTTCGCGCCGCGGAGGTGTGCAGATGGCTCTTACCAAACGACAAAAAGAAGTGTTGGATTATTTGGTGGCGTTTGAGACGAAGCATGGGTATGCGCCGAGCTTTGAAGAGATTGGCAAGGGCCTGAAGCTGACGTCGCTGGCGACGGTGCACAAGCACATTTCCACGCTCGAGAAAAAGGGATTTATCCGGCGTGGGTATAACCAATCGCGTTCGATTGAAATTTTGCAGCTGCCGAAGTCGGTGAAAGAGCAGGTGATGGAACGCAGAACTTTGGAACTGCCGCTGCTTGGCCGGATCGCCGCAGGGCGGCCGCTGGAAGCGGTGGAAGATCGCGAGACATTATCATTGGGAGATTTTGCGCGAGGCGGGAATTCATTCGTATTGCAGGTGAAAGGCAGCTCCATGATTGAGGATCACATTATGGACGGCGATTTCGTGGTGTGCGAACAGACGCAAGTGGCGAATGCCGGAGACATTGTGGTGGCGCTGATTGGCGGCGAGGAAGCCACCTTGAAAAGATTCTATCGCGAGCCGGCGGGGAAAATCCGGTTGCAGCCGGCGAATTCGGAGATGGATCCGATCATCGTGGCAGCCAGCGATTTGAAAATTCAAGGGCGCGTAATCAGCGTGCTGCGAAAATATTAGAGCTTACCGAAGCGCGTCCGCGCCTTTTGGGTTCTGCAACGCGCCCTAAAGTATCAGCACTCTTTCGAGCCATTCACGGCATCCAACATGACATTCGCAGCGGGCGTGTGTGTTTGCCGCAGAACGAGCTGGTCGCCGCAGCGAAGGCCTTCCCGGCGAGAAACGGACAATTTTGAAACTGAGAGCGCGGAAGTTTTCCAGAATTTTTGTGGCGGCTGTCTCGATCGCGGTGTTGGTACTCGGATCGCCTGAGCGCAGCGAAGCCTACGCGGTGCTGGCGCATGAAGCGATCATTGATTCGGTCTGGGATACCAACCTGAAGCCCGTGTTGCTGAAGCGTTTTCCAAACGCCACTCCAGATGAATTGAAGGCGGCGCACGGCTACGCCTACGGCGGTGCGATTATTCAGGACATGGGTTATTACCCGCATGGCAGCAAACTGGTAAGCGACCTGACCCATTACGTGCGCAGCGGAGATTTTGTGTTGGCGTTGTTGCGCGATGCCAAAGATTTGAACGGCTACGCGTTCGCGTTGGGGGCGCTGGCGCATTACGCCGCGGATAACGACGGCCACCGCATGGGCACGAACATGGCGGTGCCCGTGCTGTATCCAAAACTGCGCAAGAAATTCGGGCCAAGCGTAACTTACGAAGATGACCCGCTGGCGCACGTCAAAACGGAATTTGGATTTGATGTGATCGAAGTTGCGCAAAAGCGCTATGCGCCGGACAGCTATCACGACTTCATCGGATTTCAGGTTTCCGCGCCGCTGCTGGAGCAGGCGTTTCAGGAAACGTACGGCTTGGATCTCAAGTCGGTGCTCGCCAACGAAGATAAAGCGCTGAATTCCTACCGGCGCGACGTGAGCACCTTGTTGCCGAAGGCCACGCGAATTGCTTGGAGCTTAAAGAAAGACGAAATCATGAAGGATGCCCCGGGTATCACGAAGAGAAAATTTCTCTACAATCTTTCGCGCGCGAGCTATGAGAAGGAGTGGGGACGCGGCTACACGCAGCCGACATTTGGGGAAAAGTTTTTGGCGTTCCTCGTGCGCATTCTGCCGAAGATAGGCCCGCTAAAGGTGTTGGAGTTCAAGACGCCGACACCGGCTACGGAAAAAATGTTTGAAGCCAGCTTCAACGCCACGCTAGACCGCTACCGCGGATTGCTGGCGAAGCAGGGAGAAGGGCAGCTCACCGAATTGCTGAACGATAATTTTGACACCGGGGAAATTTCCGGGCCGGGCAAGTATCGCTTGAACGACGCGGCGCACGCGCAATTGATGGATTTGCTGGCCAAACAAAATTTTGCGAGCGCTTCGCCGGAGGTGCGGGCGGAACTGCAGGATTTCTACAGCCAGACGGACGCTCCGTACGCTACCAAGAGCAAACCAAAGGAATGGGCGCGGGTGCAAACGGAATTGCAGCAGTTGAAGACTGCGCCGCCAGCCGTCGCGACCCCTGCGCCGCCAACTCCAGCCGCTTCTGCTTCGACGCCTGAGCACGTTCCTCCCGCGCCGGCTTCCGCAAATCCGCAGTAATCTCCATCGAGGCAATTGCACATTTGAGATTTTGTTCTTCGGCATCGAAAGTTTTCCGCGCACTCTCGCGCCCGTTGCATGAAACAATGTAAGATTCGCACGTCGCTTTTGCGCCATGCTGCGGCGCCCACGAATGAGCCCGAAAAACTTAAAGCGCAAGCCCATCAAAAAAGTGCTGGCCGCCAATCGCAGCGAAATCGCGATTCGCATTTTTCGCGCTGCGAATGAGCTGGGATTGCGCACCGTGGCGATCTATTCGCAGGAAGACCGCCTGGCGCTGCATCGCTTCAAAGCCGATGAGGCGTATCAAATTGGAGCGGGCAAAGGTCCGGTGGAAGCCTATCTGGACATCGCGGGGATCGTGGCGCTGGCGAAAGAAAAAGGTGTTGACGCGATCCACCCGGGTTACGGATTTCTGGCGGAAAATGCGGCGTTCGCGCGGGCTTGCGAACAAGCGGAAATTATTTTTATTGGGCCGACGCCGGAGTTGCTCGAATTGCTGGGCGACAAGACCGCCGCGCGAAAACTGGCGGCGGCCGCAGGCGTGCGTATCCTTCCCGGGACGGACAACGCCATCACCTCGCCCGAAGAAGCGCAAAAAATAGCCAGGAAAATTGGCTATCCCGTCATGGTGAAAGCCGCCATGGGCGGCGGCGGACGCGGCATGCGCGTGGTCGAGGACGCCGCGCAACTCAATGCGCGCCTTGAGGAAGCGCAGGGCGAAGCGCGCTCGGCATTTGGGAATGCCCGCGTATTCCTCGAAAAGTATCTGCCGCGTGCGCGGCACATCGAAGTGCAGATTCTCGGAGACCACCACGGCGGCTTGCTGCACCTTTACGAGCGGGACTGTTCCGTGCAGCGGCGCCACCAAAAAGTGGTGGAGGTGGCGCCGGCGGCCAATTTGCCGTCGGGCATTCGCGATGAGTTGTGCGATGCTGCGGTGCAGCTCGCGAAAAAGGCGAACTATCGCAACGCGGGCACCGTGGAGTTTCTCTACGACGTGGACGCGAGCAAGTGGTATTTCATCGAGGTAAATCCGCGCATTCAGGTGGAGCACACGGTGACGGAGATGATCACCGGGATCGACCTGGTGCGCTCGCAAATCCTGGTGGCGCAGGGTTGCGAACTTCATGAAGAACCGCTGAACCTGCCGCAGCAAAAAGATATTCCGCTGCACGGCGCGGCGCTGCAATGCCGTGTTACCACGGAAGATCCGGAACAAAACTTCGCGCCAGACTACGGAAAGCTGTCGACGTATCGCTCCCCCGCAGGATTCGGCATTCGTCTGGATGGCGGCACCGCGTACGCCGGGGCGCAGCTGGCCGCTTACTACGATTCGTTGCTTGTAAAAGTGACGTCTTGGGGAGCGAATCTCCCGGAAGCATGCCAGCGCATGGACCGCGCGCTGCGCGAATTCCGCATCCGCGGTGTGAAAACAAATATTCCGTTCGTGGAAAACGTTGTGAATCATCCGCTGTTTCGCGCCGGGCAGGTGACCACGTCTTTTCTCGAAGATCATCCGGAGCTTTTCAAGTTTGCGCGCCGGGGCGACCGCGCCACCAAAGTGCTCAGTTATCTCGGCGACGTGATTCTCAACGGCAATCCCGAAGTAAAAGGCAAGGCGCTGCCGGCGATGTTCGAGCCGGCAGCCCTGCCGCAGGTTCCGGGCATCGCGCCGCCTTCGGGGACGCGGCAACTTTTGCAAAAGCTCGGGGCCAAAAAATTCGCGGCCTGGACGCGCAAAGAAAGGCGATTGCTGGTCACCGACACGACCTATCGCGACGCGCATCAATCGCTGATGGCCACGCGGGTGCGCACATACGACCTGCTGGGCACCGCCAACGCGCTCGCGCAGCGCGCGCCCAATCTTTTCAGCCTGGAAATGTGGGGCGGCGCCACATTCGATACGGCGTTGCGCTTTCTGCACGAAGATCCGTGGCAGCGTCTGCGTGTTTTGCGGCAGCGCATTCCCAATATTTGTTTCCAGATGTTGCTGCGGGGCGCCAACGCCGTGGGGTACGCCTCGTACCCGGACAATTTGATCGTGGCGTTCGTGCGCGAAGCTTTCGCGCAGGGCATCGATATTTTCCGGATTTTCGACTCGCTCAATTCGATCGACAACATGCGCGTGGCGATGGAGGCGGTTCTTGAAACCGGGGCAGTGTGCGAAGCGGCGATCTGCTACACGGGCGACATTCTCGACGCCGGGCGACCGAAATATTCGTTGAAATACTACATCGCGCTGGCAAGACAGCTCGAGAAATTAGGCGCGCACTTTTTATGCATCAAGGATATGGCAGGGCTGTGCAAGCCGTATGCGGCGTACGAACTGGTGAAACGGCTGCGCGAAGAGATAAGCCTGCCCGTTCATTTCCACACGCACGATACCAGCGGCCTGAACGCCGCGAGCATTCTAAGGGCCGCGGACGCCGGCGTGGACGTAGCGGACGCCGCGGTCGCCTCGATGAGCGGGGGCACGAGTCAACCAAATCTGAACGGCATCATCGAAGCGCTGCGCAATACGCCGCGCGACACGCAGCTGGACGGCGAACTGTTCAACGAGTGTTCTGATTATTGGGAAACTGTTCGCGGATACTATCTCGCGTTTGACTCGGGCCCCAAGTCTGGCTCCGCGCGCCTGTACCAACACGAAATTCCTGGCGGGCAGTACACCAATTTGCGCGAGCAAGCCACAGCGATGGGACTTGGCCATCGTTGGCGCGAGGCAGAAAAAATGTATGCGGAGGTGAATCAGCTGTTTGGCGACATCGTGAAGGTAACGCCGAGCAGTAAAGTGGTTGGCGACATGGCGATGTTTTTGATGGCGAAAGAAATGCGCCCGGCGGACATTCTCCGTTTAAGCGAAAATCACGACGTGGCTTTGCCGAATTCGGTGGTGGAAATGTTTTCCGGGGTGCTTGGCGTCCCGCCCGGGGGCTGGCCAGTGAAACTGCAAAAGATCATTCTGCGCGGAGAGGCTCCCCTGAAGGGCCGCCCCAGCGCCAATCTACCGGCGATCGATTTCGCCGAAGAACAAAAGTTGCTTGAAAAGAAGACCGGTCATCCCGTCCCGCAGGATGATCTGCTGAGCTATCTGCTGTACCCGGAAGTTTTTCTCAAGTACGACAAGTTCCGGCAGTCCTACGCTGATGTCAGCGTGCTACCGACTTTGGCATTTTTCTACGGGCTGAAATCCGGCGAAGAAATCACCGTGGAAATAGCCAGCGGTAAATCGCTGATCATCAAATTCCTGACCATCAGCGAGCCGCATCCGGACGGTACGCGCACGCTCTTCTTCGAGCTGAACGGCCAGCCGCGCGAAGTGAACGTCCGCGATCGCGCGCTGCGTGTGACGGAACGCGCGCATCCCAAGGCCGATCCCGCGGAAGCCGGGCACGTTGCCGCGCCGACCGCCGGAGTGATCAGCGGGATCGCGGTGCAAGCGAATCAAGCGGTGACACGCGGCGCAAAACTTCTTACTCTGGAAGCGATGAAAATGCAGTCCAACCTATACGCGCCCATCGACGGGCGCATCACGAAATTGCTGGTCAGTCCCGGCCAGCACGTGGAAGCCAAAGACTTGTTAGTGGCCATCGCACCGTGAAGCCCGGGCAACTTCGCAAACACGATCGCTTTCGGTCGCGCTTCCTGCGCAACCAGCGCGACATCATCGTTTATGTTCCACCCGGGTACGACGATCAGAGCAGCCGGCGCTTCCCGGTCCTCTATCTGCACGACGGACAAAACCTTTTCGATGGGGCCACCGCTTTCAATGGACAGGATTGGCACGTCGGGCAGACCGCCGACTACGCCATCAGCGCGGGCCTGATTGAACCGCTCATCATTGTGGGCATTTACAACACCGGGAAGCGGCGCATTCTGGAATACACCCCTACCAAAGTGCCCAAATTGGGGGGCGGCCGGGCGGATCGCTACGCAAAATTTTTGATTGAAGAAATCAAGCCGTTTGTCGACCGCGACTACCGCACGCAACCTGAGGCCGGGCGCACCGGCATCGGCGGTTCTTCACTGGGCGGCCTGGTATCCATTTATGTGGGACTAAAATTTTCGTACATCTTCGGTAAAATCGCGGCGCTGTCGCCTTCGGTTTGGTGGAATCAGCGAATCATCCATCGCTTTGCGGCGGCCGCTCCGATTGAGCCGCGCCCGCGGATCTGGCTGGACATCGGAACGCGGGAGGGCCCGCGCATCGTGGAAGACGTGGAAAAATTCCGCGATGTCTTGTTGGCCAAGGGCTGGCAATACGACCGCGATCTCCACTACGAACGTGTGGAAGGCGCGGAGCACAATGAAGCTGCTTGGGCGGCGCGGGTCGGACCGTTCTTGCAATTTCTTTATCCGGTTGGTTAGAGCGCAGTATACTTCGCAAAGTCTTTGCAGCATGGTTTCATACGGTCCGGCTTCCGTGCTGTGAACCGATCTGTTTGCGCTTCGAAGCGTTTCCGAGGTGGCAGGATGCCGGAAAACAAACCGCTCACGATTCTTTGCGTCAGCTCCTACGAAAAGGGTCAGGAATTCCTGCGCACCTCTAAGGCCCTGGGCTGCACTGTGCTGCTGCTGACCGTCGAAAAGCTGCGGCACGCCAATTGGCCGTTCGAGTGCATCGACGAGGTGTTTACCATGCCGGAAGAATTGCCGCTGCAGGCAATTCTTTATTCGGTGAGTTATCTCGCGCGATTTCACTCCATCGATCGCATTGTGGCGCTGGACGAATTCGATATGGAAAATGTTTCGGCGCTGCGCGAGCATCTGCGCATTCCAGGAATGGGCCTAACCACCGTTCGCTACTTTCGCGACAAGCTGGCGATGCGGGCGCGCGCGAAAGAGGCGGGTATCGCGGTCCCGGAATTCGTGCACGTCCTGAACTATCGCGAGCTGAGCGAATTTATGGCACGCGTTCCCGCACCGTGGTTATTGAAGCCGCGCTCGCAGGCTTCCGGCATCGGTATGAAGAAGCTGCATGATCAGGCGGAACTGTGGCCACTGCTCGAGCAGCTTGGCGATCAGCAATCCTTTTATCTGCTCGAGCAATTTGTCCCCGGGTCCGTCTTCCACGTCGACAGCGTGTCTTCCGATAAAAGCGTTCTGCTCGCGGAGGCCCATGCTTACGGAACGCCACCCCTAGACACGTCGCATCAGGGCGGTGTTTTTACGACGCGTACTCTCTCGCGCGAAGCGCCTGAAACCAAGGCCCTGGTCGAAATTAACCGGCAAGTTCTGGAAGGATTAGGGTTTTTACGCGGCGTTACGCACGCGGAGTTCTTGAAATCGCATGCCGACGGCAAAATTTATTTTATTGAAGTGGCGGCGCGGGTTGGCGGCGCGTACATTTCAGATATTGTTGAGGCGGCCTCCGGCATCAACTTGTGGCGAGAATGGGCGCGCCTCGAAGTGGGGGCGGGGAAGAGCGCGTACAAGTTGCCCGCCGTGCGGCGGGATTATGCAGGAATTATATTGTCGCTAGCGCGCCAGGAAAATCCCGATACCGGCGCTTACGGCGATCCGGAAATCGTTTATCGCGTGAATAAATACCATCATGCCGGATTAATAGTGAAGAGCAGCAGCGCGGAGCGAGTTGAGCAATTGCTTGCCTCCTACGCTCCGCGCTTCGCAAACGATTTTTTAGCCACGCAACCCGTGCCCGACAAGCCGACCGCCTAACAGCAGACTTCGCGCGCGCCGGTGGTTGTGAACGAAAGGGTCCTCCGCCGATTTTTCCCTACCACACGCCTTCCTTGCGGCCCCACCACCAAAGCAAGCCGACGCTTGCGGTAGTTTGCTGCTTGGCGAGAAGTCCCTGGGTATCGGTCAAGAACGAGGGGCGGTTCGAAAAATCCCGGCGCCATTCGTAACGCATCAAAAAGCCGTCACCCAGTTTGTAATCAAACGTCGCGGTCGTTTCCTTCAAGGCCTGGTTCAAGCCGCTGAACAATCCGCCACGATCGGAAAGATACTCGGCCCGCGCGGCAGCCGCGAAGCGAGAAGAAAATTCATAGCGAGCATATCCCGCGCCACCAACGACATGGGATGGCGTTGAGGATTCTCCGGGGGCCTGATTCCGCCAGAGGCGCTGAATCACATAATCGCCTTCGAGCGCGAAACTTAATTTCGGCGCTGCTTGCCAAGTTACGTAACTGTCGAAAATGTGCAAGCGCCCATTCGGAGCGGGGCGAACGGCGTCAAAACTCAAGCCGGGCTGCACGGGAATCGGGCTCGTCGGGGCGACCTCCACGCGATCCGGATGTTCCTGGCCCAAGTAGTAATTCACCACCCAGGTCACCGATTTTGTTGGATTCGCAATAAAGCCGAACAATTCGTCCTTAAATCCGTTGGTGGCCTCCGCTTGATTCGTTCCGTTGACAATCCAGTAGGTGAGCGTGAAGCGATGGGTCACGGGATAATTCGCGCGTATTCCCATGTGATAAAAGGGCAGGAAATTGAAAAAATAGGACCGCGAATAATTCATCTGATCCTTCGTGTAATTTCCTTCAATTCCGATGGAGCTGCTCCATTTTCCAAAATCGACGGTTAAGCCTTTTCCGAGTGGCGCAAGGTAGGTGCCGTATGCCTGAAAAATGTTTCGGTAAATGTCCGGCCGCGGTTCGTTGGTGGGATTGCCTTGCAGCGTGTCCGTGGCCTGACCAAATTGCAGGTCCACACGTGCTCCAAAGCGGCGCCCTTCCTGCAAATTCGGCGCATGCTCGAAAATGATGCTCGCCTGATTGAGGCTAAAATTGTTGCTCAGCACATCGTAGGCGCGCAACAAATTCACGCGGCCTACGGGGGCATTAAAATTGTAGGAATAGTATCCGTCGAGACCGACATTGATAGTGGTGTTGTGCAGAAAATCCAGTTCTTTGCGATCCTCGGGCGTTAGCACCGGAACTGGAGCCTCAGCTGCAGGCGCAATATTGGCGCTCGGCGAAATCGACCCGGGTACTTCGCCTTTCGCAGCCGGATTAGCGGCGACATATGCGGGTGTTGAGCTGGTCGCATTTGCCCGCAACATCTGTTTCAGTTCAGCGACTTCTTCTTCCAGTTTTTGCACGCGGGTGAGTAGTTCGGCGTCGCGGCCAGATAGCTCCGCCGGCCCGGGGCCATCCTTGCCTGCGCGATTCTCGTCGGCGCTAGAGGAACTGGCCAGCCCGAGCAGCAGCGCGACGATATACAAGCACGCCGCACCTCGCGCGATTTTTCTGAACCCCAGGCTTACCGCGATCTGTACTTGCGCCGCTGGTCTTCGCATGATGGCCCACCTTCCTTCGTAGCTTTTGTGCGCTCCGAGTTTATTCTTTGCCCGCATTTCGCGCACCAGCAGAACGGTGATGTCGCCTATTGCGGATTGCTAGTTCGCAAGATCAGCAGATCCTCGCTGCGCTCTGGTAACGTTTTCCGTCAGACCGGGAGTTTCCGTGGTCAACCCGTACTGCTGGCGTTGCGCGCAGAGGGAGCCTGCCCGGGCGGTACAGTCCTGGCACTGTCCCACAGTGCAGTTACTTTCCCGAAACAGGACGCGCATACTTCGTTTGCCGTACCATATGCCAAGGCATAGAGTTTGCTTTACCCCGGGCCGGAAACTTGCGTGGGGTGTTGCTGTCCCTTGGAGGTCCGATGTGGGGTAATACGAAGCGACCGGAAACGCCGCAAGCCGCGCAACCGGAGCCAAAAAATTTAAACACGAATCAGCCGCCGAAGTTCGCTCCGGCGACTCGGGAGGAAATAAACGTAATGAGCACAGATGCGATGCGACCACTAGGCGGCGCAACCAGCGGCGCGACAGCGCGATTGGGAGCCAGCCTGCATGTGAAGGGTGAAATTTCTGGTAACGAAGATTTGCTCGTCGATGGTTCGGTCGAAGGACTAATCCAGCTTGACGACCGCAAACTGACTGTCGGCGCCACCGCCAAAGTAACGGCGGACATTATCGCCCGCGAGGTGGTGGTGTTCGGTGTGGTGAAAGGCAATCTGCGCGCCAAGGACCGTATCGAGATCAAGAAGGATGGCTCGGTGAATGGTGATTTGACCACCGCGCGCATCATGATCGAGGACGGCGCGTACTTCAAAGGCTCGATCGAAATTGACAAGAGCGCGGAGAAGGACAGCACCAACGCGTTCGCGCGCAGCAATGCGACTCCAGCTGCGGCGACCACCAAGACCATTTAGGTTTATTTTTCAACTTGTCCCAAACGACGGCGCGGACGTCCCCCCGCGCCGTTTTTCTTTTGTTGGGCGTGGTAAACTCGGCCTGGGCCCGTAACTCAGCTGGATAGAGTATCTGCCTTCGAAGCAGGTTGTCGGGGGTTCGAGTCCCTCCGGGCCCACTATAAAATCGTCAACTCTGTGGCTCTACAGTTGATGTCAAGCGTGGTGCAAGCACGCGTCTTGACGGAGCGTCGTTCCTATTGGAACGACGACAACGGTCGAAGCACGTGGGTGATGGTTTTGCGCATTTGAAGAAACTACGATGCGTCATACGGTTATCTTATTAGTGGTAAGGCTCGCTGCCAGTAAGCCGAGTCGTGGGGGCCCGAAATCGTCGTCGGGTCCGTTCGCTTCCGCGGCTAACGTTTCCCGGGTGAAGTCTATAACACTGCTGCGCTCCGCGTAGCGGCTGCGCAGAGGCGGCAGAGAAAGGCAGTTATACTCTGCGGTCCGTCGCTCCGAATCAGCAGGCTTGAATTGGGGATTCTGCACCCGAGTCAAGCTGGCGATAGTCGATGGTCTTCAGAGCAGACAGCGTACAATTGGGTCTGCTTGGTCGTCCGACGGAAGCGCTTTTGAAAGCAGGCAGGCTTATGCCCGATATAGTCGACTGGCAGCAACCGCCGCGACGTTTTCTCCCGCGCCGTCTGTTTTTCCTTATTCTGGCCATCCTTGCCATCGTCATTTTCAGCAGCCGGACAGCGCTATCGTATTACGTGGACGCTCTCTGGTTCGGGTCGCTCGGTTACGGGGACGTGTTCCGGAAGACGCTGACCCTTCAATGGGCAGTCTTTGCGGCATTTTTTGCTGTCACATTTCTCTTTCTGTACGGATGGTTCCTGGCGTTGCGGAGGGCTTACCAGTCCGATCTGCCGGACGATTACCGGATCGTCATCGGCGGCCAGCCGTTGCGGCTACCAGTTGCGCGCATCCTGCACCTCCTCGGTCTCGGGGTCTCCCTTGCCGTCGCCGTCGTGACCGGGGCCAGTATGATCACTGAGTGGCCTACCTTGGCGCTTTATTGGTACGCAACACGCGCGACCGGCGGGGCTGTGGATCCCATCTTCGGCAAAGCCATTAGCTTTTATCTATTCTCCTTGCCCGCATGGCAGATCATCACGGGCTGGGTGCTGTCGTTAGCTGTGATTGCCTGTGTAGTCGCCGGTTTCTTCATTTTCGTTACTGGCAGCACACGAATGCTCTCAGGGCGCCGCAACAGGTACACCTCCCAGCCGTGGCGCGGATTCTCGATTGCGTTTGGTTTGTTCTTGCTGATCCTTGCGATGCGCGCGTATATCGCCCGATTCGAGCGATTGTTCGACGAGCATACGATCTTTGGCGGGGTGACCTACACGGATGCCCACATCATGCTTCCTGGAATGCTCGCAGTCTGTGCCGCGCTCGTTCTCGGTGCCGGGATTGCAAGTATCAATATCGTGGCGCCGCCGCGCGCGCGCCGGCTCGTGGCAGCAATCGCTCCAGCTGCGGTCTGCTATGTCGCGCTTCAGATCGTTGGCTGGTACGTCAGCAGCTTTATCGTCAAGCCCAACGAACTGGTTCGCGAGCGACCCTACATTGCCTACAATATTGACCTGACGCGTCAGGCCTATGGATTAGACCGCCTTGCGCAGCGCGAATTTCCCGCTGAGACGACCGTCGAGGCGGCCGATCCGGCAAACAATCAGGCTACGCTGCAGAACATCCGCCTGTGGGACTGGCGCGCGCTCCAGGACACGCTGCGCCAGATTCAGGAAATTCGAACCTACTACGACTTTCCCGATATCGATATCGATCGCTATGAAATCAACGGCACAACGCGCCAGGTGATGCTTGCTGCGCGCGAACTCAACGTTGATAAGCTCCCGGAGAGCAGCCGAAATTGGATCAACGAGAAACTTATCTACACGCACGGCTACGGTATCACCATGAACCCTGTGAATGGGTTCACCCCGGAAGGACTACCGACACTGCTTCTGAGCAACATGCCCATTCAGAGCACCGTGCCGAGCATCGTTGTAAAGCGGCCGGAGATCTATTTCGGGGAGCTCACCAACACCGACGTGTACGTGAAAACGCGGCAACAGGAGTTCAATTACCCGCAGGGCCAGACGAACAGCCTGACGTCCTACGAGGGCCATGGCGGCATCCTCCTCGGGGGTTTCCTTCGGCGCCTCCTCATCGCGTTCGACCGAGGTGACCTGACGAAGCTTCCGTTCAGTGACGATGTCAACCGGGAAAGCCGTCTGCTGATGCGTCGCAACGTGCGCGATCGCGTGGCCACGATTGCGCCATTCCTGACCTACGATTCGGATCCGTACATCGTCGTCGGCGACGATGGTCGGCTGTCATGGATTCTGGACGCGTTTACGAGCTCCGACAGCTATCCCTACTCGCGCCACTACGCGCTTGGCGACACCTTCATTAACTATATGCGGAATAGCGTTAAGGTGGTCATCGATGCCTACGATGGCACCACGACATTCTATGTGTTTGATCCGCAGGATCCGATCATCAAGGCGTATCGCCAGATTTTCCCTGCCTTGTTCCAAGACGCCGCGGCCATGCCGCCCGTGCTCCGGAAACACGTGCGCTATCCCGAGTTGTTGCTCAAGCTGCAGGCGGCTGTATACGGTCTCTATCACATGTCCGACCCGCAAGTTTTCTACAACCGTGAAGACCTGTGGACGGTCGCTTCCGAAGTCGGCACGGACGAATCCGGTCAGCAGAAGACCCAGCCAATGGAGCCCAACTTCGTGTTGATGAGACTGCCGGGCGAAACTGCGGTCGAGTTCGTAGAAATTCTGCCGTTCACGCCGGCGAACCGGAACAACCTGATTGGCTGGATTGCGGGACGCAGCGACGGCGAAAAATACGGCACATCGGTGGTCTACGACTTCCCGAAAACGAAACTCGTCGACGGACCTCTGCAAATCGAAGCCCGAATCGATCAGAACGCGCAGCTATCGGGACAATTGACGCTGTGGAATCAGCAAGGTTCCCATGTGCGGCGAGGGACTCTGCTGGTCATTCCGTGCGGGCACGCACTGTTGTATGCGGAACCGATTTATCTGCAGGCCGAGCGCAGTCCGATGCCGGAGTTGCGTCTGGTGGTACTCGCGCTGCAAGACCGGCTCGCCTATGGACCGACATTCGACGCGGCGATGAGGGCGCTGTTCGGGGGAGAGGTCTCCTCGCTAAGCGGTACAACCGCTCCTGCGGAAGCGGAACGAGGCGTCGCAGCGCCAGTTGCCGCAACCAAGCCCCCGGGAGACGTGAACGCGCTCATCACGGGAGCGGCCAAAGATCTCGCCGACTACCAGCGACTAACGGCGGAAGGAAAGCTCGGTGAGGCCGGACAGAAGCTCGAACAGTTAAAGCGCAAGCTCGACGAGTTGAGCGCGCATCAAAAGTGATTATCTACGAAGAGTAGCTTGCCAAGCACGTGGAATTGCCGCAGTCCCAGCTTGCTCTTGATCCCTGCGTGACAAAACTCCACGATCCTTCACCGAATTTTCTCCGTTCAACGCACGGACTGTCGCCGGTCAAAGTTTACCGCCCATAGGCTCTACGCCGCCTCACTTACACTGCTTGCGCAGAGACTCGTCGAGCTTACCCTGGCTTTGCTTCTTGAGCAGATCGTCGAAGGGTTTCCACTTCGCGTCCGGCTTCTGCTGGAGGATGGTGCTGTACACCTTGAGAGTGCTTTCGACAGCGGCTAAATTCATGGCGTTCGCGTCGCCAGCTTTGTCGGGATTCGCGATGATGAACGCGCCGCTCGCGAGCATGTATTGCCGCGTGATCTCGTGCCGGTACTTGTACTTCGCGTCGTTAAATTCCCCGAGAAGAGCCGGGCACAACGGCACATGGATGTCGTGCGCGTTGCTGAGCCGGTTGAGGGCCACTTCGCCGTCCTTGTTCACGCTCTCGTCCAGAGGAGTGCTCTCCAGCTTGTGTGTGATCTCAACCCATCGCGCTCGCTCTTCCGGCGTCGAAGTTCCTTGCGCCGCTGCTCTCTGCGGTGTCAGCACGCAGAGACCGAACGCCAGGCTCCAACTCCAAGCTAACCATTTGTTCCGCATGTTTCCTCCGAAACCACATTCTACGCTTCGTGCACCGGGTCAGCAGCTTCACTCACAAGAATTGCGTCATTTCTGCGTTATTTCCATGTGCAATTCATTTGCGGACGCGAGTAACAAAAGAAATGTTGTGTGGAGTTGAATACACATCTTCCGCGTCAGCCAGCAATCGGTTGTGTATGATTTAACACAGATATACACACCGGGAGGTCGCAATGAGCCGGGCGCTAACGCGGACCAATCTCTTACTTGAATCTGGCAAGGTCCAACAGCTTCGCAAGACCCTCCATTCGCGCAGCAATTCTGAAGCGGTCCGGCGAGTCATCGAGGAGCGGTTAGCAGTGGAAGCAGGTCTTGGAGCGTTGCGGGCCCTCAGAGAGCTAGGCGGTCTGGAGGATATCTTCGGGCGTGCTTTAGCGAAAAAGAAATGAGTTCACTGCCGGCCGACTGCTCCTTTTCGATACGGGCATTTACATCCGGTTTAGCCGAGGAGAAAAATAATTCAGGCTGGGCGAAGATGCTTAGGGCTTGTCGTTCTCGGAAGGCTAAGTGCCGCCAGATCAATCGCTTTCAGAGTTTTATTTCAAGTTGCCAAGCTTCGGACGTGGGTTCGTTTCCCGTCGCCGCTCATCGAAAATCACCGCGTAAGACTTCTGCGAATTATTTCGTAACCGTCTAAACCTTCGACGCTACAGGAATGCACCGATAGACCACCCCGCTGCCCGGGCGTATGACATGTGATGCGAGGCGAATCATGAGTACCAATGCAATGATTATTTTGGCGGTGGCGGTGATCGCGGTAGTCGTTGTGATTGCGCTGCTGATGAAAACGAGAAAAAGCCAACAACTCAAAGCGCGGTTCGGCCAGGAATATCAGCGCGCCGTTGAATCCGCTGGGAACAAGAGGCTCGCTGAGGCGAAATTAGAGAAACTCGAAAAGCGGGTTCACGGTTTCAATTTAGTGGAACTGACGCCGGAGTCTCGACTGGCATTTGACGCGGAGTGGAAGCAGATCCAGGCGCGATTTGTAGACGATCCCAAAGTCGCGCTGGCGGAAGCGGACCAGTTGATTCAAAAAATGATGACCGCGCGCGGCTATCCCACAGCAGACTTTGAACAGCGAGCGGCGGACATTTCCGTGGACCATCCGCTGGTGGTCGAAAACTACCGCGCGGGACATGAAATTGCGCTGCGCCATGCACAGGGGCGGGCCACCACGGAAGATATGCGACAGGCAATGATTCACTACCGGACGTTATTTGCGGATTTGGCGGGCGCACCGGAAATAGCGCGAACGGCAGCTGCCGGCCGGGCGTAAGGGGGCATTTATGGATGTGCCGGTCAGAAGACAAGCAGAAGTGGTGAAAGATGACATTGCCGAAAGGCATGGTTTGGCTGAAACGCAAGGCGATGAAAAACTATCGACAGCGGATCCTGCGGAAATCCAGCGCGAGGCTCCGACGAATGTGACCGTCGAGCCGCTCGGCGATGGCGCCTTCGATAACGACTCGCGCGAAGGGGCCGTGGCGGCTCGTCTTCCGAGCACGCAGGCTGCTGCCCCTGCTGCGAGCCCAATCGAAAGCGCAGCGGCGGGTGCGGCGAGGACAGAAGGCGCCGGAGTTGCTACGGCGCGCGCAATGGAGCAGGAAACCGGGCCGCTCTTTTCCGGCAATGAAGCGAATGCGCTTCGCGCAAAGTGGGACGCTGTGCAGGTGGGTTTCGTCGACGCGCCACGCGACGCAGTGGAGCATGCTGACAATCTGGTTGCCGAGACCATGAAACGCCTGGCGGAAGTGTTCGCAGCCGAGCGCACAAAGCTCGAAGCGCAATGGAACAAAGGCGAGGATGTGTCCACCGAGGATTTGCGGCTGGCGCTGCGCCGCTATCGATCATTTTTTAGCCGCCTGCTGTCGATTTAAATCCCCCGTTCGGTTTATTGCGAACTAACTCCGGCCAACAACGAGGGCCGGTGTTGCGCTGGCAATCTTATTTTCCTTTCTCCCGACCTCACTCTGATTTAACCTAACCCGCTTGCGTTTCATCAGACACTTGTCGAGTCGTTGGAATCCCTTCAAGGTGAGGAATTTATGTCCAAGCGAACGCTGGGAAACTCGGACTTGCAAATCACGCCCGTGGGCTTCGGCGCCTGGGCCATTGGTGGCACCGGTTACGAATTCGCCTGGGGCCCACAAGACGACCAGGACTCGATCGCGGCGATCCACCGGGCGCTGCAGTTGGGCGTGAACTGGATCGATACTGCGCCTGTTTACGGCACGGGGCATTCGGAGGAAGTCGTGGCGCGGGCGCTCGAAAGCTGGAAGGGCCCGCGGCCATACGTGTTCACGAAATGCGTTTTGCGGTGGGACGACCAAGGCAAGGTGCATCAGGATTTTTCCGCTGCCAGCATCCGGCAGGAGTGCGAAGACAGTTTGCGGCGTTTAGAGGTGGAGACGATTGATCTGTACCAGATGCACTGGCCGCCGAGCGACGATGATCGCGAGAAATTGGCGGAGGCCTGGAACACCATGGCGGAATTGAAACGCGCAGGAAAGGTGCGTTGGATCGGCGTTTCCAATTTTAAGGCGGAGCAATTGCAGTTTGCCGCTAAAATTGCGCCGATTACCTCGCTGCAGCCGCCGTATTCGCTGATTAGGCGGGGCATTGAAGAAAGCGTTTTGCCGGAATGCGAGAAGCTGGGAATTGGCGCGATTGTTTACGCACCGATGGCTAGCGGACTTTTGACCGGAGCGATGACGCGGGAACGCGCGGCGGCGTTGCCGGCGGATGATTTTCGCAGCCGCAATCCGGAATTTCGCGAACCGAAGCTTTCGAAAAATATTGAGCTGGTGGAGCGCCTGCGCAAGGTGGGGGAACGGCACGGCGTGCTGCCGGGAGCGGTGGCTATCGCGTGGACGCTGCGCAACCCGGTGGTAACCGGGGCGATTGTTGGATCTCGCAACGCGAAACAAGCGGAAGGCGTGATGCGCGCCGGGGATTTGAGGCTTAGCCCGGATGAAATTCGTGAAATTGAAGGGGCCGCTGCGGTGGCTACCGCTCGCTGATGACGACGTGGCCTCGGGAGGAACGATGGATTTAGGTTTTCAAGGGAAGTTGGCTGTCGTCAGCGGATCCACCGCGGGTATTGGATTTGCCATCGCGGCGGCGTTAGCGGCGGAAGGCGCGAACGTGGTCGTGAATGGCCGCACGGACGAACGTGTCAACGCCGCCGTGGAAAAAATTCGCAAGCACGCTGGTGTTGGCCAGGTGCGCGGCGTCGCTGCGGACCTCGGAACCGCGATGGGCAGCGATCTCTTTCTCAAAAACGTGCCCGAAGCCGATATCCTGATCAATAATCTGGGGATTTTCGAGCCAAAGCCGTTTGCAGAAATCCGTGACGCGGACTGGCTGCGTTTTTTCGAAGTAAACGTGCTAAGCGGGGTGCGGCTGGCGCGCGCCTATCTTCCCGCCATGCTGAAAAAGAACTGGGGGCGCATTATCTTTATCTCGAGCGAATCCGCGCAACAGATTCCCGCGGAAATGATCCACTATGGCATGACCAAGACCGCGCAAATCGCGGTCGCCAGAGGCTTAGCGGAATCTGTGGCGGGCACGGGAGTAACCGTTAACTCGGTCCTTCCCGGACCTACGGCGTCCGAAGGCGTCAGGACCTTTGTAGAGCAGATGGCAAAACAACAAGGTGTCTCTAAAGCAGAAATGGAAAAACAGTTCTTCGCGACGGGCCGTCCCAGTTCGCTTTTGAAACGTTTTGAAACTCCGGAAGAGATCGCCGCGGTGGTGGCCTTCGTAGCCAGCACGCAGTCCGTGACGATCAACGGCGCTGCGGTACGTGCCGAGGGCGGCGTGGTTCGCAGCATTTTTTAGCGATAGCGACGCCGGCGCACAAATCAAGCGCGCAAATGGTCCGCTCGCCAGTGCGTCACCAGGCCTTTGATGGCTTTGCGATTCGAAAGCTTTTCGTCGAGAACTTTGCGCGTCAGGGCCGGAAGTTCCGCATCACTGGCGAAGCGCAAGGAGACAATCTGCGCGACCGTCAGTTCGTCGGCGCGGGAGCACAGTTCGCCGGGCAGCAACTTCTGGTAACGCTGACGCTCTTCAAGGCGGATTACGCGGTCCTGCACGCGCAAGGCGAAACCGCGCGCTAAACCCATTCCCACGAACAAGGCTGCCGCCGTCAACACACCTACGATGCTTCCAAAAGAAAAATGCTGGCGCCAGCAGGAATACAGCGACCAGCCAAAGTTCAGCACCAATACAGGCAATACGAAGAAAATGAAGGCTGGCACAACCTTGGTGTGATTCTTGAAATTTTGTTCTTCCACGGGTGAATTCCTCCAGGGGAACTGCGAGTATTGCTTGGCGAGCTTGATGCATAGTCTAACGCATCGCGGCGAAGTCGCATCCAAACGGCAAAAATTCCATCTAATACTTCAGGTGTAAGATCGACGGAGCACTTTGTTCGGGCGGGAGAGCATATGGCTAAGGCGACATGGGGCGGCAAGACCATCGCGGAGAGCAGCGCGACCGTGGTGGTAGAAGGCAATCAGTATTTTCCCTTGGGAGCGGTGAAGAAAGAATTCCTAAAACCGAGCTCGCATACCTCGGAATGTCCCTGGAAGGGAACGGCGCACTACTATCACCTCTCGGTCGGTGGCCTGCAGAACGATAACGCCGCCTGGTACTATCCTGAACCGAAACCGGCGGCTGCGGAAATAAGGAACCACGTGGCTTTCTGGAAGGGCGTGCAAGTCGAACCCTGAAATCGTCGGCCGGTTCGGCTATCGCTCACGCTGCGGCGTCCGGCGCCCCACAACTCACAAAGCAGCGCCATCGCAGCCCGCCCCTCGCGAAAATCCCTTCGCAACCGCTTCCAACTCACTCTGCCCCTACCGCCCTGCTCCCGTGTGATCCGTCATACGAAAATGACCTCCGGCACGCTACAATGAAGGTCATAGAGCCGCCTCGTTTCGCCCCGAAACATTCTGCCCGCGGGCGCGTAATACCAGCAGTGGCTCGCTAACTGAAGGAGTAGTCTTCCCGCATGGCAACATCAAGTGCACCGGTTCGGCCCGATCTGGGTTCGCTGCGCATCCACGACGGTCAACGCAAGGGCAGCAAGACCGGCAAGCGCATCGGCCTGGTACTCCTGGTGGTTGCCTTGCTGGCGGGTATCGCGGCTGCCGCAGCCTACGCTTTTCGCAATACCAAGCCCGTTGTAGACGTCGCCACCGCCGCGAAGGCCGAGGCAGGAGGGCGCCAAGCGCTGCTGAACGCTAGCGGTTACGTGACCCCTCGCCGCCGAGCCACGATAGCGGCAAAAATCACCGGGCGGGTCACCTCCGTTCACTTTGATGAAGGCACGCGCGTACAAGAAGGGCAATTGCTCGCCACCCTCGATGACTCGGACGTAGTGCGCGCCCTGGAGTCCGCCAGGGCCGACCGCGACACCGCCCAAGCGGCCATCGCCGACTATGAAGTGCAACTGAAAAACGCACAGCTCGAACTGGTCCGGGCAGAGAAATTGCAAGCCGCCGGGGTGCAAACGCAACAGGCGCTGGACTCTGCGACCATGGCTGCCGACAGCCTGAAAGCCAAAATCGCGCTGGCCAAACAGCAGGTGGTGGGGGCGAAAAGTCGCATCGACGAAGCGCAACAAGCCGTCGATAATACGGTGATTCGCGCGCCCTTTTCCGGGATCGTAGTGTCCAAAGACGCGCAGGTCGGCGAAATGGTTTCGCCGGTGTCCGCGGGCGGCGGGTTCACGCGGACCGGTATTGCCACCGTGGTGGACATGAAGTCGCTGGAAATGGAAGTGGACGTTAACGAATCGTATATCGCGCGCGTGACACAAGGGCAACGCGTGAACGCCTTCCTGGATGCGTATCCGGACAGGGAACTGGGCGGCTACGTGCGCACCGTGATTCCCACGGCGGACCGGCAAAAGGCCACGGTAAAGGTACGCATCACCTTCGATAAAATTGAAGATTTTATTCTTCCGGACATGGGTATCAAGGTGACGTTCCTCGGCGAGGAAGAAAAAAAGAAGCCCGGGGGACCGTTGCCGGTGGCCATCGTGCCGCAAGACGCGGTGCGCAACGATGGCGGGCAGAAGATCGTATTCCTGCTGAAAGACGACCACGTGGAGCGCCGCGCGGTCACTGTGGGCAGCGCACGCGGCACGAGCACCGAAATTATGGCTGGCTTGGTGCCCGGTGATACCGTGGTGGTCAAAGCGCCGGAGAATCTGAAAGACGGCCAATCGGTCCAAGTAAACAAATAGGAAAAACAGGAGCCTCTCGCCGATGGTTAAAGTTGACGGAAGCGGAATACCAGGCAGCCTCATTCAGGTGCGCGGGCTAGACAAGACCTATCGCCGCGCTGGAGAAGAGATACACGTGCTGCAAGGTCTGAATCTCGATGTGAGCAAAGGCGAATTCATCGCGTTTATGGGTCCCAGCGGCTCCGGCAAGACCACGTTGCTGAATCTTCTTGGCGGGTTGGACGTTCCTTCGCGCGGCAGCATTACCGTGGATGGCGACGAAGTTACCAGCATGTCCGCCGGGAGCCTAACCGGATGGCGTGCGCGCCATGTGGGCTTCATTTTTCAGATGTACAACCTGATTCCGGTGCTTACCGCGTTTCAAAACGTGGAGCTGCCGCTCCTGCTGACAAAGCTCTCCAAATCCGAACGGCGCAAACACGTGGAAACCGCGTTGGGCGTCGTAGCCCTCGGGGACCGCATGAATCACTATCCGCGGCAACTCTCGGGCGGACAGGAACAACGCGTGGCCATTGCGCGCGCGATTGTCGCGGATCCCACATTTCTGCTGTGCGACGAGCCGACGGGCGACCTCGACCGCAAGAGCGCCGACGAAATTCTGAATCTCTTGACCACGCTGTGCAACGAATATCACAAGACCATCCTGATGGTGACGCACGATCCCGCCGCCGCGGAACGCGCCGCCGCCACACTGCACCTCAATAAAGGTGTGCTCGTTGAAGGGATGGCGGTAGGGAGCCACGCATGAAATACAGCCGCTTGATTCTTGCCAACCTGTTTCGCAAAAAAATTCGTCTGGCGCTGACGCTGGGGTCGTTCGCCGTGGCGCTGTTTTTGTTCGCCTTTCTCGGCGTGGTCAAGGACTCGTTCCAACGCGGAGCGGACGTCGCCGGGGCGGATCGATTGGTGGTCATTAACCGCACTTCGATCATCAACACTATCCCTCTTTCCTATCGCGACAAAATACTCCGAATTCCCGGCGTTACTTATGTGACCCACAACAACTGGTTCGGCGGCGTCTACCAGGAAGAAAAGAATTTCTTTCCGCAATTCGTCATCGATCCGCAATCTCAGCGCCAAGTGTTCCCAGAACTCATCGTTTCCGATGATCAATGGAATGCCTTCCTCAAGGACCGGCAGGGCGCCATTGCCGGCGCCGCCACCGTTGCCAAATATCACTGGAAGATCGGCGATCGCATCCCCATCAAAACCACCCTGTACGGTGGCGGGAGTTGGGAGTTCAATCTCGTGGGTGTTTATCACGGGAAACGTCCGCAGGACGATGAGACGCAGTTTTGGTTCCAGTGGGATTATTTCGAGGAAAAGCTTCCCGACAGACTCAAGGGACAGATCGGCTGGTACGTGCTGCGCGTCGCCAGCGTGGATGACGCCGTCCGCGTCGCCAAGAGCATCGACGATCAGTTCGCCAACTCTCCCTACGAAACCAAGACGCAAACCGAATCGGCCTTTGCCGCCAACTGGGTCAAACAGTTCGGCAATATCAGTTTCCTGATTTTGGCCATTGGCTCGGTGGTGTTCTTTACGCTGCTGCTCGTGACGGGCAACACGATGGCCATCGCGGTGCGCGAGCGTACCGGTGAACTTGCCGTGCTGAAAGCCATCGGCTTCTCGGATCGCGCCGTGCTTTTGTTTGTACTCGGCGAATCGCTGGTGATTGCGCTTGCGGGTGGACTGATCGGTTTGGGCTTGGCCCTGGTTATGATCCCCGTCTTGGGTCGCGCGCTCAACGGATTGCTGCCCGCGCTGTTTCTTGCTCCTTCCATCCTGATGCTGGGCATGGCGACGGCGCTCCTCGTGGGTTTGTTGAGCGGCCTTTTGCCCGGAATCGGCGCTATGCGAATGCGTGTGGTTAGCGCGTTGCGGAGAGTCTAAGAATGCTGCTTAAAATTTTCGGCGGAGTTCTGGTGACCGTTGCAGCCATCGCGGCGCTGACGTTGGCGCTGCTGGTCATCGGCGGAATCCTCGCGGGGTTATTCGCGCCGCTGCTCGGCAATGTTCCAGTGTCCTACAACTTCCGCAGCATTCGTGCGCGGTGGACGTCCACGATCGTGGCGGTTTTAGGAATTGCTGGAACGGTGGGAGTTTTCGTGGCCATGCTTTCTTTGGCGCACGGTTTCAAAGCCACGCTGGTGGCGTCCGGCTCTCCGGGCAACGCTTTGCTTTTGCGCGCCGGTTCACCCTCGGAGATGATGGGCGGTGTAACACTGGAGTCCGTCAAAATCGTACAAGATGCGCCGGGCATCGCGCGCGACAGCGCCGGCCCGCTCATCACGCAAGAAGTTGTCGGCGTCATGCCCTTTCCCCTGATCAGCACGGGCACGGACGCCAATGTGCAGGTGCGTGGCGTATCAGCGAACGTGCTACGCATCCGCACCTTCGTCAAAATCACACAGGGGCGCATGTTCCAGCCCGGACTCTCGGAATTGATCGTCGGCAAAAATGCTGTCCGCACTTACGCGGGCCTCAAGCTGGGAGACAGTGTCACTTTCGGTGGAGGCAGCTGGAAGGTAGTGGGGGTTTTTGATGCGGGCGGCTCCTCGTTTGATTCCGAGGTGTGGTGCGACGCAAAGATTCTCAATGAAGTGCTCAAGCGCCCGGACAACATCTTCCAATCCGTTACCGTGCACCTCGATTCTCCCGATTCGTTCCAGCACTTCAAGGACGCGGTGATGACCGATCCGCGCTTGAACCTGGATGTAACGCGCGAAGTCGATTACTACGCCAAACAATCCACTACCATGACCAGGCTGATCACCGTTCTCGGCGGACTTGTTGCCGCGGTCATGGCGATTGGCGCGGTTTTTGGCGCGCTGAACACCATGTATTCCGCGGTCGCCGAACGCGGGCGCGAAATCGCCACCATGCGCGCGGTGGGATTTTCCAGTTGGAATGTGATTCTTTCTTTTCTGTTTGAAGCGCTGCTAATTTCCTTTGTGGGCGGAATTCTCGGCTGCCTTGCCGTTCTTCCGCTCAATGGTTTTACCACCAGCACCATGAATTTTCAGACCTTTTCCAATTTGGCCTTCGCCTTCAAAATTACTCTGAACCTTTTACTGGTAGGGGTTCTTTTCGCCATGGTGATGGGTATTCTCGGCGGTATGCTTCCGGCGGTGCGCGCAGCTCGTCGCCCGGTGGCGCAAGCGCTTCGCGAACTTTAGTTCAAACCGGAGTCTCTGCAGGGGCCGCAACATGCCGCGCGCCGGCTTGCCCGGGCGCCTGCCCGACTTCGCGATTTTTTATAATTACGCGGGAAGCGAAGCTGACGTAGAAGCCGGAAGCTGGCTGTCGGTGTCGGCACCAGCAGCGGCAGTCGCCCGATAGCGCACGATCAGCAACGTTAAATCATCCGCCTGGCTGGCGCCACGCGTAAACGTCTCAACCGATTCCAGCACGCACTTTTGCAAATCCTCGAGCGGACACTCGAGCCGTCCGTTGAGCAATTCGCGCAGCCGCGGCACGCCGTACAATTCTTCCTCAGGATCCATGGCTTCCGTGACCCCATCGCTGAACAGCACCATGGTGTCGCCTGGCTCCAACTTCAAGCAGACAGCTGTATATTCGGCTTCCGGCACCAGGCCCACGGGAAACGACCCTTCGGAAAACGCTTCTTCCGCCACGCCGCGACGCAAAAGAATTGGCGAAGGATGCCCGGCGTTAATAAATTCCAGGTGTCCGGCTTGATCGAGGATTCCAAAGAACATCGTCGCATAACGCCCGATTTCCGCATGGCTGCACAAAAATTTATTTACGTGATTGAAGACGATCGCCGGATCGGTCCCCAAACTCATGGCCGAAAGCGCGCCTTGCAGCATGGTTGTCAACAACGCTGCGCCTAAACCTTTGCCGGAAACGTCGGCGATGAGAAACGCGGTTCGGTTATCGCTTAGCGGAAATACGTCGAAATAGTCGCCTCCGACGGACAAACAAGGGAAATTAATTCCCGTCACGGAGAGATGCGGGTATTCGCGGAAGTCGCGCGGCAAAAGCGCTTGTTGAATATCACGCGCGATATTGATTTCCTGCTCCATGCGCTGCCGTTCGCGCTCGCGTTCGACGAGACGGGCGTTGTCCAAGATGCTTGCCGCGTCCGCCGCCAGCGCATCCAGGATTTGCCGGTCCAGCTTTGAAAACGCGGCAGGTCGGCGCGAATCGAGATACAGCACGCCCAAAAATTGACCGCGCTTGACGTCGACCATGGACTCGTCGGTGTTCGCGCGAGACATTGCGTACAGCGGAATCACCACCACCGAGCGCAGCCGCTGCGCCACCACGCTCTGCGCGATTTGCAAGTCCTTATCTGCCTGCGCCACGTCTTCCGTGATGACCGGGCTGGCTTGCCGCAGCGCCAACTGAATCGCCGTCTGGCTGGGCGTCAAACTCTCCGGCGGCAAACGCATACCGCCGGCACGCCGCGCAAAGCGTACTTGCAGTTTCCCGGCGGCATCCGCTTCGAGCAGCAGTCCGCGATCGGCGTCGGTCACCGACACGGCGTGGTCCAGCATGGTGCCGAGCACGGAATCGAGCGGCAATTGCGAGTGCAGCAGCGTGGTGGCTTCCAAAAGCATGTTCAGCTTGCGCAAGCCGCCGCTGCCCGGCTCGGAACTAGTGATGTTTTCGATGCGCGTGAGCAGATGAGGCAGGTCTTGTTCGCTGGCTGCGGACGACGAACGAAAAACAATTTCGTACGAGTCTTCGAGGCCGAAGGTAATGATGTCGCCGTCTTTCAGCTCACGGCTTTCCACTTTTTCATTATTTACGAATAAACCGCGGCGCTGCCCGCGATCTTCAATATGAAATTTGTTGCCTTCGACGATAATCGCCGCGCACTCGCGAGAAATTCGCCGGTCGGTCAGTTGCAGGTGGTTGCCGGTTTCTGCGCCGCGCCCGATCAGGAATGGGCTCTGCACCACACGCGCGTACCTGCGCGCACCGTCGGGCGACACTACTTCAAGTACGGCCTCGCCCGCTGCGGGCGTGGGGCTGGCTTCAGACATGCTCGTGATTACCCTGTCCCAAGCCCCGGATTGTAACACGCCGGAGTCGCGGCTAAGCCTTGTGCTTTCTGCGCGTGCACCAGTCCGGTGGAGTCACGGAAGTGCTCTCCGCTAAAGAGCGCATCCGCGACCGACGCCGAGCAACCCGATGACTTGCACTACCGTTGGTACTGTTGCACGCTCAGGCTCCCAGTGCCACAATTGTGCTGGGAAGATCACCGCTCAGCGGGAACTTCTCCCGCCTGCCTGGTGTCCAATAGGGTAGAGCGGCAGGGCTCGCAAGGGAATTTGGCCAAGCGACACTCGTAAGTCGCCGACCAACAGCGAGCCGGAAAGGCCGACCGTGTCCGATTGGGCTGGCGCCCTCTCTTGGGGCCGCGATGAAGGTGAACTCGTCGTCGAGCTGCAAGCCGGCTCGGAAACGGCCTTCGACTGGCTGGTCACGCACTACCATGGCCCCGTTTACAACCTTATTCTCGGCATGCTCGGAGATGTTGCCGACGCCGCCGACGGAACCCAGGAAGTCTTCTTGAAAGCCTTCCGTGGCATTCGCGGGTTTCGGCAAGGTAGTTCTCTGAAGACCTGGCTCTATCGAATCGCCATTCGCGAAGCCCTCAACCACCGCCGCTGGTTCAAACGCCATCTGCAGAAAAATGTTTCCATTGATGCCGAGCCCGAAGAGGGCCATGCGCAGATCGATGTGGAAGATCTGGGCGCCTCGCCTTTTGAACAGTTGGCCACGCGAGAGGTGCAGTTAGCCGTGCAAGGTGCGTTGCATCAGATTCCGGATGTATTCCGCAGTGCGGTGATCCTGCGAGACCTCGAGGGACTCAGCTACGAAGAAGTGGCGGAAGTTCTGGAATGCAGCATTGGCACGGTGAAGTCGCGCATTCTTCGCGGACGCCGCGCACTGCGCGAAATTCTTGAACCGCTGCTGCGCGATCGCGATGAGCGGCATACGGCGACGCCGCGCTTCGCACCAGCAGAGTCTTCCCTATGGCACGCCGCCGCCGAGGGTTCCCGATGAGCATCCCAATGCAATGCAACGCCGTGCAAACGCGGCTGGCAGCTTATTTGGATGACGCTGTCACCGGAGCCGCGAACATCGAAGAGCGAATTCAGGTTCGTGGCCATCTGGAAAGCTGTTCCGCGTGTCGCGCCGAGCTTGAGCGTTTCCGCAAGCTCGCAGTATTGCTCTCGCGCGTTCCAAAGAGTGTTCCTCCGGCGGATTTGGCGGTGCGCATCAAGGTCGCCGCCGCACAGGTCCAGCCCGCGCAGACTTGGCGCGGCCGCCTGCAGCAAATGCGCGACCGGGCGGAAATTATTTTCGAGAATGTTGCGCGTCCGCTTACGCTGCCCGCCACCGGCGGAATCTTTTCCGCCATCATCGTTTTCGCGTTGGTGTTTCAGATGATTGCGCCGGGTTTGACGGTGCGCGCCGTGCAGAACGATACCACCATCAACCTGATGCGCCCGGCCGAACTCGTTACGCTGGCCGATTATCCGGAAGCTTGGGCTCCGGAGACCCCTGGCGGCGATGCGCCTATGCCGCACGGTTTGCTCGTCGACGTCACGGTCAACGCGCAAGGCCGTTTTGCCGGCTACCAGATCCTGTCTGGCCCCGCGACGCCGCAAATGCTCCATCAACTCGACCAGATTCTCTTGTTTTCGAGTTTTCGCCCTATGCTCAGCTTTGGCCGGCCGACCGGCGGCGGCCACGTAATCCTTAGTTTCAACGCCGTGCACGTGCGCGGCTGATTGTCTTCCTCGCTAACTTTTTTTTTCCGGGTGTTTAACGAGAAGCCACAAGCTTCGCGGGTGCGTGTTGTCTCGTCGGAAGGATTGCCGCACCCTATGCAAAGGCCTTGTCCATGAGTTTTACAGGGAGCTTTTTGCCGTCTAAGTGTGCCGGCCGAGCTGCGTCGCTCACCGCGGGCGCGTGGCTCATTGCCGCCGCGTGCTTTGCCCAAGACCGTCCTCCCAGCGCTCCGCAAGCGAGGCCGCAAGCGGTTCGTTCCGCCTCAGCAGTTGCCGAAAAATCCTCGCAGTCTGCGTCTGAAAAATTATTGTTCGAGCAGCTCAACGAATCGCGCGTTCTCGCCGGATTGGCGCCGCTTCATTGGGACAGCAATCTTGCCGCCGCCGCTCGCGAGCATTGCGCCGTGATGGTGCACCACGAAGCGTTGTCTCATCAATTTCCAGGCGAACCCGATTTGCTCAAGCGCATCAGCGAAACCGGGGCATCTTTCTCGGCGTTGGCGGAGAACGTGGCCGTCGCTCCCACCGCCGAGGAAATTCACTACGAATGGATGCATTCGCCCCCGCACCGCGCCAACATTCTCGATCCGCAGCTGACTGCCGTGGGCATCGCTGCCATGCCGGGTCACAAAGGCGTCTACGCGGTGCAGGATTTTTCCCTGGCCAGGGAGAAACTGAGTCTCGAGGAACAGGAAGAAACGGTGCGCACGCTGATTTCGGCGGCGGGCGTCCGCGTTTCCGATGACCCAAATCATTCCCGCCTCGGCGATGCGCGGCGCACTTGCAGGATGAAGGAAAGTTACTCCGGCAATCCGTCCTCCATCGTGCGCTTTGAGGCTTCCGACCTGAGTGAATTGCCGCCACGCCTCCTGGCCGCGTTGCGCGAAGGTAAGTTTCATTCCGCAGCTGTGGGAGCGTGCTCTCTCGGAAGCGGCGAATCCGAAGGATTCACGCATTTTCGCCTTGCCGTCTTGCTGTACACAACGCGATAAGCCGCAGGACGCGAAAAACATAGCGTCGAAAAAATGCGGTTGTCTCCGGGACGCAGAAGAAATACACTATCGCCGACGGCTTACGCCATGATCCATCTCATTCAAGTCTTTTCGCCGTATTGGTGCTGCTTTAGCGCTCCACCCAAATTCGTGCGGGGGCCGCTGTCGTAAACGAAAGCAGGTAAGAGACTTTGGCCCACTCGCACTGAGTGGGCTTTTTTTGTTTTTGGCTGGCAGGAAATTGCAGTTTCTTCGATTAAAGAGGCAACGGACATGATCATTTCCATGAAGCTACACGCCACTCGCGAAGCTATCGATGAGGTCCGCAAACAAGTCGAACATTTCGGCTACAAAGTCCACTCCATCGAAGGCGAAGAGCGCGTGGTGATCGGTGTCGTCGGCGTCGGCGACGTTACTGCGTGTTTCGAGTCCGTGGAGGCTATGCCGCAAGTCGAAAAAGTGGTGCGCATTTCCGCGCCCTACAAATTCGTCAGCAAGGAATTTCGCACCGGTCGGACGCGCATCAAGGTGGCTGGCGCCGAGATCGGCGGCGACGAATTTGTGGTTATTGCCGGTCCATGCTCCGTCGAATCCGAAAAACAGATTATGCAGAGCGCTGAGGGCGTCGCTCGCGCTGGCGCCAAGCTGCTCCGAGGAGGCGCTTTCAAGCCGCGCACTTCCCCGTACGATTTCCAGGGCATGGAACTCGATGGTCTGAAACTCTTGCAGAAGGCCAAGCAAGTCACCGGCCTTGGCATCGTCACGGAAGTCATGAGCGATCGCGACGTGGAACTGATCGCCGAATACGCGGACGTCATGCAGGTGGGCGCGCGTAATATGCAAAATTTCGTGCTGCTGAAGGCTCTCGGCAAGTGCGGCCGCCCCGTGCTGCTGAAACGCGGCTTGAGCAGTACCGTCAAAGAGTTGCTAATGTCCGCCGAATACATCACCGCGCATGGCAACTCTGACGTAATTTTATGCGAGCGCGGCATTCGTACTTTCGAAACTGTAACGCGCAACACCTGCGACATCGCCGCCATTCCCGCGCTGCAGGAATTGACGCATCTTCCGATTATTCTTGATCCTAGCCACGCCACCGGAAAGCGCAGTCTGGTCCCGGCATTATCGCGAGCTGGCGTAGCGATCGGTGCCGATGGCCTGATCGTCGAAGTTCATCCCGCGCCGGAAAAGGCCATCAGCGACGGCGCACAGTCCCTCGATATTTTGCAATTTGAGAAAATGATGCGGGAACTCCGACCCTATATGGCTCTGTGGCAGGAGGCGCGCAAAGCGGAGCTGGCCGCGGTCGCTCCGTAATTCTAGAACCTGCTTCCGGGTCGCAGCATCGGTCGAATGAGGAGTTCATTCTGTGGTCGGATGCAGCCCGACCACGCGAACCAGTTGCGCCTGCAGCTTGGCGATTTCGCGCTGCCGTTCATGTTCCTGCTTGCTGCGGTCGTTAAGCGCTCGCTTCAGCAGTTCCAAATTTCGCCGGAGCTCCATTTGCCCCAGCACCAGCCGGCTTAGCGCCTTCAGCGCTTCTTTTTCCGTCGCCGAAAGCTCGCGCGGGATCTGATCGATTACGCAAAGCGTGCCCAGTGCATACCCGTCGTCGTTGACCAATGGAACGCCGGCATAAAACCGAATGTGCGGCTCGCCGGCCACCAGCGGATTTTCGCGGAAGCGCTCGTCCTGCAGCGCATCGGGCACAACGAAAATATCGTCCTGCAGGATGGCGTGAGAGCAAAACGCAATGTCGCGGGAGGTCTGCTCCGTCGAAAGCCCCACACGCGATTTGAACCATTGCCGATGTTCGTCGACCAGCGTGATCAAAGCGATCGGCGTTTTGCAGATGAACGATGCCAGATGGTTAAGGTCGTCGAACGAGGGTTCAGGATCGGTATCCAAAATCGCGTAGGACGCCAGCGCGGCGCGCCGGGCTGCTTCATTTTTCGGGAGCGGGACGTGCATGAAGGGCGCCTCCGCGGTCTACGATAGCACGACTCTTGCCCCAACCGATTCACTGCTCCGTGCGTCCCGCGGCTCGCTCGACCGGCGAAACTAATCGAAGCACCAGCACTTCGCCGTTTGAGTGAAAATTTCCTCCCGTCGCCGTACGCGCCGTTTGCACCGGATTATCGGGCAAAAAGTGCGAGATTTCAGTGACCAGCCCGGTGCCGCAAAGCGTTTTCTCTACATAGTCTTTTTCGAGGTCGACATTCGGGTTGATCTTATGGGTCAGCCCATGGTTCCGCTCGTCCCGCGCAAAGCCGATGTCGTGCGTCGCCGCGCCTACCCACACATTTTCACCGTTCACCGCGAACGGCGCTTTCCATATGCGCAAATGGTTTCGTGAAGCCACCACCTGAATGGGCTCCGCATGCGCCCAGCCGTAATCTTGCGTTCGGCCGAAAAGATACAGCGGGCTCATCGGCATTGTTAAATAAGACTCCTTCGACATGCTCGCGATCAGCCCGTTGAGAACCGTGTCCTTCACATCGAGATCGACTTTCACCCAGCCGGCGGTGGTAAAAACCTTTTCCATCGCCGCCTGCGAGCCGATGATCAGGAAGTTGACCATATCCCCGGAATTCCCGGCTTTGTCGGTGACGCGCCGGGGAATTTTTGAAAAAAGCGAATTATCCATGCCCGGCATACTCTTCAGGTAGCGGACCGCGCGCACTGCGATATTCGCATCCATGGGAAACACTTCGATTTGCGTTGTGTACGTACCTTCGCCCACGTCGTCGGACGTTTGATTGATGCCTACCCAAAGCCGTCCTCCCGCAGCCGCGACCACTTCGCGTTTCGCTCCAATTAAAAATGGCTGCGCGATCTCGAGGTCGCCGATTCGCCCAATCAACGCGCCGCGGCCCGCGTTATTGAACGGCAAAATGCGCAGCAGGTCCTTGAATCCACGCGTCAAGCCGTTTGGCGAGTTGTCCGTCTTGGCGTCGGAATAGCGCAAGCTGCCGGCAGCGGAAAAATCAATGCGCTCGCCCACCACAACGTCGATCCCGGTGTCCACCCAGGTGGCGTCACCCGTAATCTGAATCTCCTGAAAAAGCCGCCGTTCCTGCAACTCGCTCCCGGCGCGCGCCGGCGTTTGCGCAGCGTCCGGTCCGTTCGCCGGCACGGGCCAACCGCCGGTCGCGCTGACCAGAAACACCACAGCGCAAATACACGCGCCCATGCCCGCCAGCGTCCGCCCAGTTTTGCACATTGCCCGAGCCATCCTACTTCCACAGATGCGCATCGTTATCCTTGCAGATGTATCGACGCGCGTCAGAAATACAGGAGGGTGGCACAAGCTGGTCGGCGCTCATTTTTTCCTACTTTGCGTCGCCGATTCTTGACGCGCATCGCCACCGCCTTGTAGATTGAAAAGGCTGCAAACGATGCTCAGCCGCCTCTGGAGACTACGCCCAAAATCCCATGAATAGCCGAACGCAAAAAATTCCGTGGCGGATTCTCTCGGCGTTCTGCGCGGCGACGCTGCTTGCCGTTGCCGTAAGCGCGCAAGCTCCTGACAAAGGTCCGGCAATTCCGCCGCCAGTGCGGGCTCGCAATCAAGCGCCGGTAGCCCAGCAGAGCAGCATCAGTGTCGACGGCAGCGAAGCCATGTTCACCACCATGTGTGCGCTCTTGGCCGCCGGGTTTGAATCCGATGTCAGCGCCGACCACTGGTCTCCGTTTCGCGCGCAGATGCGCGAACGTCTGCAGGCGCAGCAAGGCCCCGCCGTCGAAGCGCTTCGCCAGTTCTACCGCGAGCACCAATTGACCGATCCCGCCGCGATGCTTTCCCGCTATCTCTGGTTTGGATTGGTCTCCGGACCCGCGCCGCGGTTCACTCCCACGCTGCGCCGCGACGAACTGCCGCCGGAAATCCTGGTTCTCGAAGGTTTCAGCGAAATCCTCGCCGCTTATTATCAAGAACAGAAAATCGGCCAGCTCTGGCGTCAAGTCCAATCCGTGTATTCCCGGGAAATTGAGCGCATGCATGACGCCGTTTCGCAAATCGTTTTCGTCTCTTCCGCATATCTGCGCGAAATCGTAGATAACGAAGGTCCGCGCACCTTCACAATTATTGTCGAACCGCTCGTCGGCCGCATCACCAACGTTCGCAATTTCGGAGATCACTACGCCCTGGTTCTGAGCGGCGGCGAAGACGTGCCTACCGCCATCGTCCGTCATGCCTTTCTGCATTTTTTGTTGGACCCGCTGCCGCTGCAGTATCCGCGTGTTGTGATCGTGAAACGCGCGCTCTTTGAACAGGCGGCCCAAGCGCCGCGGTTAGAGCCGGATCTTCGCGACGATTATCCTTCTTATTTTGCCGAATGCCTGGTTCGAGCGGTGGAGCTTAAACTCAAGAAGATCTCTCCCAGTGAACGCGAAGCCGCACTCGAGCGTAACGATCAAGACGGCTTCGTTATGGTCCGTCCACTCTTCGATGGACTCGCCAAGTTTGAAGGTTCCGAGCCCTCCATGAAATTATTCTTCCCCGATTTGGTCCGCAATATCGACGTCGCAACGGAGACCAAACGCATAGCCTCCGTGAAATTTGCCGCCGAAGAGCCAGCCCGCTCCGGAAAGGAACTCAGCACCGAAGAGGTAGCTCGCCGTCGTGCCTTGCAACCTGTGTCGCTACCGAATGACTCCGATGCGATTGCCGCGCTCACTGAGGGCGAACGCCGCATCGCAGAGAAGAATCCCCGCGCCGCGGAAGCATCGTTTCGCAGCGTGCTCGTTAAATATCCTGATCAGACGCGGGCTTGGTATGGTTTGGGCCTCGTCGCGCTGTTGGATCACGATGCGCCGCGCGCCAAGGAGGTTTTCGGCCGCTTGACCAGTGGAGAGCACGCGGCCGGTCAAGATCCCATGGTCATGGCCTGGTCGCACATTTACCTCGGTCGAATCTTTGACGATGAAGGCCAAGTCGATGTAGCGAAGACCCAGTTTCAGGCCGCTCTCAGTGTTCCTGGCGTGCCAGACCGTGCCCGGGACGCCGCGCAAAAAGGATTGGAGGCGGTCAGTTCGGAAAAACCGAGTGCACGTCCTTAAGAGCCGCCACCTAATCGTTCGCATTTTTTAAGGCAAGAGTAGAAAATAGAATTGTCAGCCCCGACCAGGGGAGGGCCCTCCTGGCTCGCAAAAAGGCAATCGAATAAAATTTCAGGAAATAGGAGAAGTACGATGAAAGCGAGAAGGGCAACTTGGAGTGCAATATCCTTGGCGGCAGGTCTGTTGCTGCTAGGTTCGCCGGCATTGCTGCGCGCACAAACGAGTCCGTCGAGCAGCAAGCCATCCTCTGCGCCAACGCCAACGCCAACCCCCAACTCAACCGCGCCGCCTATGGATCTGCCGAAAGATGACAGCAAGTCCATACCCCTCGACACGGCGCCGCCCGTAAATGCCGAGGAGGATGCCGCCGCGAAAGCGTTTCAGGACGTGCCGCCGGCCGACGCGGTAAAGAAAATCGATCTCGGTGAGACGTTTGTCAAAAAATATCCGAACAGCCGATACTTGCCGGTGATCTATTCGAACCTGACGATGCTCTATCTCAACACCAACCAGGTCCAGAAGATGGAGGAAGTCGGCGACAAAGAAGTAGCGTTGACTCCGACCGACGTGCAGACCATGGCCATTCTGGGGCAGACCATTCCGCGCGCGCTGAGCAGCGGACCCGATGCACAGAAAGAGCTGACGAAAGCCGAGGATTATTCCAAACGCGCCATCGAGGTCACCCCCACCATCAGTAAACCGTCTAACGTAACCGACCAGCAGTTTGCCGACGCGAAAAATGTGACGTTAGCGATGGCTCACAGCGGGCTCGGATTGATCTACTTGAAGCGCGGCAAGTTCAACGACGCCATTCCCGAGCTTGAGCAGTCGGTGAAACTGGACCCCACGCCCGATCCCGTGAACTACTATCTACTGGGAATGGCCAATCAAAAGGCCTCGCACTTTTCAGATGCCATAGACGCGTTCACGAAATGTGCCAACACGCAGAGCAGCCTCCAGCAAACGTGCAAGAGCGGCGCGGAGGAAGCAAAAAAGTTGAGTAACACCCAGCTCAGCGTTCCTAAGTAGCGCTGACCTTCAGATTGTTCGCTGGGCGTAGTCGAGCCAGGCCAGCAAAGTGCACCCTTTTCGATAGGGCGGATGGATCACACGAAGGATATGGAAGAGATCAAACCCGGCGTAGATACCGCGCTCGAAAAACGGCTCGGGCACAAGTTTCTGCGCCCCGAACTGCTGGTCCAGGCCCTCACTCACAGTTCCGTTCCTTCGGAACGTCGCGCGGCTCCCGGCGCGCCGCAAGCTCTCGCCGCGGCAAATAGGACCCGCCAGGACAACGAGCGCTTTGAGTTTCTGGGCGATGCCGTCCTGGAACTGCTCGCTAGCGAATATCTGGTGACGACATTTCCCGATTGGAGCGAGGGGCAACTCTCGAAGGGTCGCGCCCGGCTGGTGAACGCCAGCACCCTTGAAGCCGCGGCTCGCCGGCTGCGCCTCGGCGAACATCTGCGGCTCGGACGCGGCGAAGAAAAGACCGGCGGCCGCGAAAAGCAAACGCTGCTCGCGGACGCTTTCGAAGCTGTGGTGGCCGCAGTATATTTAGACGCCGGCCTCCATTGCGCTCGCGACGTCCTGCAGCGCGCCTTGTTCGCCCACGCTCTTGAAGAACGCGGCGCCAGCATCGCCGAATCCGACCGCAAATCCGCTCTCCAAGAATTGCTCCAGGGACGCGGCCAACTGCCTGCGGAATATCGCCTCGCCGGCGAAAGTGGCCCGGACCACCACAAGACATTTGAAATCGAAGTCTGGGTGGAAGGCCAGTGTCTGGCCAGCGCCGCGGGCAGCACCAAAAAAGAAGCCGAGCAGCGCGCCGCGCGTAGTGCCCTCGCCCGCATAGCGTTGCTCGAGGCTCCGGTGCAACCCGATACCGGAGACGATCGTGAGAGGCGTGAAAAGAATGGCGGATGAAATGATTGATTCTGGCGAAGACGCCGTTCTCAGCACAACGTCAGACGCGCCGTTGCACGAACCTGCGCGCCCCGATTCGTCCGCCGAATCGCTGGTCACTCCGCCCGAAGAATCGTCTTCACCGTCCTTGAAGACTCCGCTGCCACAACATCGCGAAGACGAAACCACCATCTCCGAATATCTCGAATCCCTTCTCGTCACCGTCATTCTCGCGCTCTTTGGCACCAGCTTCGTCGTCCAGGCCTTCAAAATTCCTTCGCCTTCCATGGAAAAAACTCTCCTCGTCGGCGATCATCTGCTGGTTAACAAATTTATTTTCGGCGGCACCGGCAAGTGGTACGAAAAGGTTCTTCCCTACCGTCCCCTGCAGCGCGGCGACATCATCGTCTTTAAATATCCCTACGCCGACCACCAGCACTTCGTAAAGCGCGTCATCGGCGTTCCGGGCGACCATCTGAAACTCGTTGATCAAGAGATCTACATCAACGGCAAACTCCTGAATGAGCCGTACGTCATCCACGATCCTGCAGCCATCAGCGACCCGCTCAATTCCTATTTCCCGCCGCCTGCCAGACTCATGTTCACCTCGCAGATGCTTCCGGAATGGGTCCACGAACTTCCCAAATATATTCAGGGCGACGAAATCGTCGTGCCTCCAGGTAAGTACTTCGCCATGGGTGATAACCGCGATCGCAGCTCAGACAGCCGCTACTGGGGCTTTGTGGATCGCGAAGCCATCATGGGCCGCCCGTTCCTCATTTATTGGTCCGTCGACGCCACCAGCGCCGACTACGCCAAAGAGACCACTTTCTGGAGCCGCCTCACCAGCGTGTTTGACAATCTTGTCCATCTCCCAGCCCGCACTCGCTGGGGCCGGATGCTGCACACCGTACATTAGTTCTGAGGCGAGCGAACCCACGCGATACATCCGACTGCCTCGCTCACCCCTGTCCATTTGCCGTTGAGTCTGCGAAGATTTGAGCGCGCCATGACAGCACCGGCGTTCCCGCTGTTGCTGCATGACTTGTGAGAGGTGTCTAGAACGCCCGAATTTTTCCGGCCGCGTTCCCGAAAACACGCATGACCCGTCATCGCAAATGGCTGAAGCTAGGGTTGCTGGCCGCCGTGGCACTGCTTGTGGCGCAGGTCGGCGTCGGCGTCCTATCGCGCACCCAAATCGGCCGCCGCTATCTGCTCGCCCGCCTCGAGCGCGCCTTCGGACGCCCCGTGGAAGTCCGCTACTTCGACGCCCAAGTCTTCCCAAGCCTGCGCCTCGACGCCTCCGGCATCTCTGTCGCCGAAGATCCCGCGTTCGGAAACGAGTATTTCCTACGCGCAGAAAAATTGACGGCCGGCCTGCGCTGGCTGGGTCTTCTCCGCGGCCATTTTGAATTTGGCACCCTCTCTCTCAGCCGTCCCAGCTTGATTCTGGTGCGCAGCGCACAAGGTCGCTGGAATCTTGAAGACTGGCTTCCCTCCGCCAAGATCGAGGACGCCGCTTCCTCGCGAATTTACGGACCGCCCCCTCCGCCCACCGCCGCGCACCGCTTGCAAAAAATCGAATTTGACGACGGGCGCCTAAATTTCAAAGAGGTTCAGGAGAAGCAGCCATTCGCCTTCATCCACGTCAGCGGCACTGTCGAACAAATCGCGGCAGGGCGCTGGCAACTCCAGCTTCAGGCGCAGCCCTGGCGAAGTGGCGTCGCGCTGCAATCGGCGGGCACCCTCCGGGTGCAAGGCGATATCGCCGGTACCTCTGCACGCCTGCAACCCGCCTCCGTCACCATTCACTGGACGCAGGCCTCGCTTGCTGATCTCTTGCGTCTTCTCCGAGGTCAGGACTACGGCGTTAGAGGCGCCTTCACTCTCGATGTCTCCGCGCACAGCGGCGGCGATCCCACCGCTGCGCAGTCTAAACAACGCACCATCGGCACGCCGAACGAGAATGCGCTCCACGCTTTGAATACTCCCGACGCGCCATTTGACTGGACCTTTACCCTCAGCGCCCTCGCCTCCGGCCTCCACCGTTGGGACCTCGCCGAGCGCTCCGACAATCCCGCCCTTACTGCAAGACTGAAAGGCCGCTTCAACACGGCCGCCCGCACACTCGACGCCACTGACCTCGTCGTCGAATCGCCGCACTCCAACCTGCGCGGCTCCCTGCATCTCGCCGGCGATGCTCCGACCCTGTACATCGATTCTGCGGGCATTCAAGCCAGTGACCTGCTCACCTGCTGGCGCGCATTCGAACCTGGTGTCGATAACGCCATCAAGCTCGATCAATTCTTCACGGGGATCGCCACCCTTCGCGGATGGCCGCCGCAAATAAGCCAACTAGCGTTCTCGAGTCAGGGCGGAAAATTAACCGTTCCGGGCATCGCCGATGCCATTTGGATCGGTCCTGTTCAAGGCGGCGGCGACGGCAACAGACTCTCTACGGATCCCATCCGGCTGCAAATCGCAGCCGAACGCGGCGTCCCGCAGCTCTACCTTAAGCGTCGCCCGTCCGCGCCGCTTCGCGACGCCGCCGACGTGACCGCCTCCCAGGATTTCTCGAGGCATCAGGGCGGTCTGATCATTGATGGGCAGATCGAAAGCCTCTCGACTGTGCTGCACCTGGCCTCCGCTCTCGGCCACCCCATCAACCACGGCTGGGAAATGGACGGTCGCGCGCAAGCGTCATTCGAATGGGACTGGAATCAGCCAACGCCCTCGACGCGCTGGAACGGAAAAATCGCGCTCTCCAAATCTCGCCTCGCCGTCGCCGGCCTGAATCAGACCCTGCAAATCACCGACGCCGCTATTCTTTGGGATCACGGAACGCGCACTGCTCTGCTCGGCACTGTCGAGGGCTTCGGCACCGCTTGGTCCGGCTCCATCAAGGAAAGCAAATCCGCGCCAGATTCTGAAAATCCGCACTGGGTTTTCGACCTTCGCGGCGACCGTCTTGACGCCGCCGAAATCGATCGTTGGGTCGGTCCGCGCGCTCGGCCGAATTGGTTGCAGCGTCTTCTCGCTTCGCTGGGTGGCGGCAACGCGCCCAATCCTTCCGCACCTGAAACTCCCGTGCTGAACGTGAACGCCTCGCCCGGATCCTCTGCCAGCGATTTGCTCCGCCGCGTGGACGCTGAAGGCTCCCTCAGCCTCAAGGAACTAACCGCAGAAAAACTCAACTTCACTGATGTTCGCGTCACCGGAAGTTTGCGCGCCTTGCAACTCGAACTCACCGACATCTCCGCGCAATGGTCCGGGGGAAGAGTTCGCGGCACGCTCAGCGCCAGGTTCGCTCCGCGACCCCTCTACGACTTCACCGCGCAGCTCGATTCCATCAACCTTGCGCAATTGCCCATCAATCCGATCGTCGCCGAACAATGGAGCGGCCTCGCCAGCGGCGCCCTCCGCCTCACGACCTCCGGCGTCGGCCGCGACGAACTCCTGCAAAATCTGCAAGGCCAGGGCAAAGCCGCCTTCCGCGATGTCGAACTTCTCGGCTGGGACGTCACCGCCAGCGTCGCCGACGGCGTCGCGCACCCCGGCCTGTCCCGCTGGACCACGGGCAACGGCACCTTCGCTCTGCGCAATAAAAGAGTAGTGCTCGAGAATTTGCGTCTCGACGATGGCAAACAGCTCACTCTCGTGAATGGCATGGTCGATTTTTCCCGCACCGCGGATCTCTCCATCAAGACGGCCGACGGCGACCGACGCGCCAGCCGCGTGCCCTTCTCCGAGCGCACGCTAAAAATTACTGGCCCCCTGAACACTCCTTCCGTCACCGTCGAAGGCGCGATGACCCGCACCGCCGCGAGCACCTCAACGCCGTGAACAAACTCCATCACGTTCTGCAATATTTCCGCCGCCCCGCGATGAACGTATTCATCCGATCCGCCATTTGCGCGTCGCTTCTTTCGCTTGCTGCGTTCAGCTGCACTCTGCACGTCCGGGCAGCCAATTCGAATCGCCTGGTTCTTTCTCCCATTCTGCAACCCGGTCAAAAAATCCTGTATCACTTGCACTTCACCACCGAAAAGAAAACCAGGTCCGAAAGCCGTGTAGTCTCCCCGATGGTCCCGGAAAACGCCAGTGCCGACACTGAACGTTTGCTCGAAACCGAAGTAAAATCCGTTACCGGCGCTCCCGCTCACACCCAGGTTCTCCTCCTCACGCACATGTCCCAGGTCGACGGCACGGCGCTTGCCGGCGGCGACGGAAATGTCGAATTCAGTCTCCTCGACGACGGCCGCGCCAGCGACGTTAAGGGTCTCGACGCGCTCTCCGCCGACGAGCAATCCCTGTGGCGCCAATGGCTCTCCCAATTCGCCTTCTCCTGGACCTTTCCTGCGGGCGGCATCAAACCCGGTGATAAATGGAAAAAGGAAGAGTCCATCGTGGGCACCGCTCTGGTCGCCCTGGTTTGGGAAAAACAATTCGAATACGTGCGCAACGAACCCTGCCCCCAGCGCCTTGACGCTGCCGGCAAACCGCAAAAATCCCGCGCTCTGTGCGCCGTCGTCGTAACCACCTCTTCCATGAAACAAAAATCTCCCCGCGAAGACGCCACTCCCGACGACTACAAAATCCACAATCTCAAAACCAGCGGCACCGCGCGCGGCAAGACCCAGGTCATCTCCTATATCTCCCTGCGCACCCGCCTCCTCGAACGTGCCACCGAAGACTCCGTCCAATCCATGGACGTCATCATCGCCAAGTCCGACGACTCCAACCAGGTGCATTTCAACGTAGACGCCGCCAGCCGCGCCGAAGTGCTTCTCATCGAGTAGGCGCGCGAGAAATAAATCCGTGGTTCGAGGCATTGGATTTTTAAGTGGTCAACCCGAGCAAAACGAGGAAATCTGCTTTTTGCAGCCACGGCGAACGGGTTGCGGCCATCACGCAAAAGCCGCGCAAGCATCGTTCCTCAGCAAGGCGTATAATCAAAGTTTCGGCCAGCGTCACGAAAAATGTCCGGGCCAATCTGTAATCCTTGCGCCGTGTCGAAAACGTCGTCCGAAGGACCATTCATGGATTTCAAGCTCCGCAGCAACTACCAGCCCCGCGGCGACCAACCCGCCGCCATCGACCAGCTCCTCCATGGCCTCGACGCTGGCGACAAACACCAGGTCCTCCTCGGTGTGACCGGCTCCGGCAAGACGTTTGCCATGGCCAAAGTCATTGAGCAATCCAATCGCCCCGCTCTCGTCATGGCCCACAACAAAACACTCGCCGCGCAGCTCTATCACGAGTTCAAGAGTTTTTTCCCGGAAAATGCCGTCGAATATTTCGTCAGCTACTACGATTTTTATCAGCCCGAAGCCTACGTCCCCGCTGGCGATCTGTACATCGAAAAAGAAGCCACCATCAACGACGAGCTCGACAAACTGCGCATCAGCGCCACCCGCTCGCTCTTTGAACGCCACGATGTGGTCATCGTCGCCAGCGTCTCCTGCATCTATGGCCTTGGTTCCCCGGACGCCTACTACTCCATGGTCGTCACCCTTGAAAAAGGCCAGAAAACCACGCGTGAGCAACTCCTTCACAAGTTAGTCGACGTTCAATACGATCGCGCCGAAGATCTCCGCCGCGGCACCTTCCGCGTTCGCGGCGACATGATCGAAATCTACCCAACCTACGAAGATCAAGCCTATCGGCTCGAAATGTGGGGCGATCAAATCGACACCATCCGCCAGTTCGATCCCCTCACCGGAGAAGTTCGCTCCGGCAAGGAAGATCTCCCCGGCGTCCGCATCTATCCCAAAACGCACTACGTCATGCCTCAGGAAAAACGCGAACGCGCCATTGTTACCATCCAGGAAGAATTGTGGTGGTGGAAAAAGGAGCTGGAGAAGCAGGGCAAATTTGTCGAGGCCCAGCGCGTCACGCAGCGCACCATGTTCGACATCGAAATGATGCGCACCATCGGCTATTGCCATGGCATCGAAAATTATTCCCGTCACTTAAGCGGACGTCTGCCCGGGGAAGCTCCGCCAACTCTCTTCGATTACCTTCCGGAGGATTTTCTGCTCTTCGTCGACGAATCGCATCAAACCGTCGGCCAGGTTGGCGCCATGTTCAAAGGCGACCGGTCCCGCAAGCAAACTCTCGTCGATTACGGCTTCCGCATGCCCAGTGCTCTCGACAATCGCCCGCTCACCTTCGAGGAGTGGGAGCATCGCCTCAACCAAGTCGTCTACGTCTCCGCCACTCCCGCGGCCTACGAACTCACCAAATCCGGCGGCGTGGTCGTCGAACAGGTGATCCGCCCGACCGGGCTCGTCGATCCCCAAGTAGAGATTCGCCCAGTAAAAGGCCAGGTCGACGATCTCCTTGAAGAAATCCGCGTCCGCAGCGAAAAAAAGGAACGCGTCCTCGTCACCACGCTTACCAAACGCATGTCCGAAGACCTCGCCGAATATTTTTCGGAAATCGGCGTCAAGTGCCGCTATCTCCACTCCGAAGTCGAGACTCTCGAGCGCATCAAGATTCTCCGCGATCTCCGCCGCGGCGAATACGACGTCCTCATCGGCATTAACTTGTTGCGCGAAGGCTTGGATCTACCGGAAGTTTCGTTAGTAGCGATTCTCGACGCCGACAAAGAGGGTTTTCTGCGCAGCACCACTTCTCTCATTCAAACCATCGGCCGTTGTGCTCGCCACGTCGAAGGCCGCGCCATCCTCTACGCCGACCGCATCACTGGCTCCATGGCCGCGGCCATCGGCGAAACCAATCGACGCCGCAACAAACAACTCGCCTACAACGCGGAAAACAACATCACTCCCATGTCCATCATCAAGGGCGTGGACATGGAACTGGCCAAAATCGTGGAAGCCGACTACGTCATGATTCCGCTGGCCGAAGACGACCTGGACCGCGCCACCGCTGGCATCAAAAACGAAGAACAAATGGCCGCTATGCTCGCCCAACTCGAAGTCCAAATGCGCGAAGCCGCCAAAAAATTCGAATTCGAAAAAGCCGCCACCCTTCGCGACAAAATCCGCAGCCTCAAACAACGCGATCTCGCCGGTCTGTTCGTCTCCGAACCGGAGACCCCCGCGGCGTCCGTGTAGCGGATTAAACCGCGCCCCTCTTCAACTCCTCTAATTTATAAAACGTCCCCCGCCATACAATCCCGCCCTGCCGCAACGTCACCACCGTCGACCGCAGCAACATGTACGCCAACATCAACGCGCCCAGGGGAAACGTTAGCGCGTACAGCGGCGAAACCCGCATCACCACATCCACCCCGGCGTGAAACGTCAGCATAATCACGACCGCCACCACCGCGCATGCCAGCGCCCACCCATGCACGAACGGCAACGCCACGAACGGCAGTACGTTCAACAGCAAGGTACCGGTAATCGAAAGTCCCACCAGCCACAGACTAAAGGACGCCCCCGCAAAAAAATTCTTGGTCACTCCGCGAATCAAATTCCCCGCACCCGCATGCCAGCGCACCGCCAGAAAATCTCGCCCCACCGCTACGCCCGAACGAAAACCCGCCATCTTCACGATCTTCCCGAGCTTCATATCATCGACCACTTCCATCGCCAGCCGTCGGTGCGTACCCGCAGCCTCGTAAGCCGCTCGCCTCAGCATCTGAAACGCGCCCACTCCCACATACGCCAGCGAGTTCGGATTGCTGACCCCGTGCGGGTCGGCGGCCATGTAAAACCACAAACCAAAAAAAGTAATCAGCACTTTTTCCCAAAACCCCACCATCTCGATATCGCAAAGCAGCGTCAGGTGCTCGAGCTTCTTCTCGCGTGCGACGGTCACCGAGCGCCGCAAAACCTCGCTCGCAAAACGCACGTCCGCATCGGTGAACACCAGCCACTCTCCGGTGGATGCCTCATAGGCCCGTTGCAGGGCGTGCGGCTTTCCGAGCCATCCCGCGGGAAGCTCCGCGACATGCACCACGCGAAAACGCGGATGCCGCACCGCAAATTCATCCAGAATGCGGCTCGTGCCATCCGTCGAGCGGTCGTCTACCGCAATAATCTCTAGCTCGGGATAGTCGATGGCCGCAAAACTCGCCAGCGCTGCCGGCAGCTTTTCTTCCTCATCCCGCGCCGCAAAGAGCAGCGAAATGCGCGGGCACTCGGCATCCCCCGCGCCGGCAAAATTCTTCACCCACGGCAGCCGCGCTGCGCCATACGCCGCGCGCAACCCATAGGCAACCCAGAAAACCGCGACAAAGCAGAAAAACGATAACTCGGTGAAATAGAGGACCGGATTCATAGAATTGGTGTGCTGGCGGACCTCGGGTTATCCTAGCATGGCATGACCAACACCCTGGCGATCGTTGGTGCGGGACGTGTCGGTCGCGCGCTCGGCAAACTCTTGCATCTTGCGGGCTGGCGCATCGGCGCCGTGGTGGCGCAAAATATCGGCACTGCAAAAAAATCCGTCCGCTTCATCCGTTCTGGCAGGCCCGCCGCGGGGATTTCGCGAGAAATCCTCGCTGCGCAAGTTGTCCTGCTGGCCGTGCCGGACGATCGGCTAGCGGCCGTGGCGCAAAGTATCGTGGCGTTGCTTGGCCCCGAGCCGCCGCACGCGCTAAAGGGAATGATTTTTCTGCACACCAGCGGCGCTCTGGACGCTCAAGTATTGCAGCCGCTTCGCCATCGCGGTGCGGCCGTCGCTTCCATGCACCCGCTGCAGACTTTTTCAGGCGTCGGCGTGCCGCCGCTCGAAGGTAAATTCTTTGCTGTCGAAGGAGACGAATTAGCCGTGCGGGCCGCTCGTAAAATGGTGCGATCCTTCGGTGCCAAGCCTGTGAAACTCGCTGCCCGCAAAAAAATCTTGTACCACGCCGCCGCTGCCCTGGCCGCTGGCCACGTTCTAGCGGTGGAAGAGGCCGCGACCAGAATGCTCATGTCTGCGGGACTGACACGCCGCCAGGCCATGCGTTCGCTTCTCGGACTCACGCGCCAGGTGCTCGAAAATTACGAACGCTTGGGCACGCATGCCGCCTGGACCGGACCTCTTGCCCGTGCCGATTATCGCGTTATCGCTGCCCACGGCGCAGCCTTGCGCGAAATGCCCGCGGAATACGCGCACGCTTATCGGGCGCTGAATCTTCTGGCCGCTCGCGTTTTGTCGCCGAATGCCAAGAATACCTTTGCGGAACTTGCTAAAATCGCTGGTACAACAACGCCAAAAAGTTTGCAGTCAAAATCAGGAGGCCTTGCATCGTGAACGAAGCGGGCAGCACCACTCTGAAGGTTCCCATCGCCAGCACCACTCTGGCGAACGGCTTGCACGTCGTCATCGCGCCGGATTCTGCGGCGCCCGTCGTTACCGTCGGCGTCTATTACAAAATTGGTTTTCGTCTCGAGCCACAAGGCCGTAGCGGCTTCGCGCATCTCTTTGAGCACATGATGTTTCAGGGTTCTGCCAACGCGCCAAAAATGCAGCACATCAAATTGATCAATTCGAGCGGCGGTTTGCTTAACGGTTCCACCAGTTACGATGTCACCAATTATTACGAAGCCGTTCCTTCCAACGCGCTCGAGCGCGTCCTGTGGCTCGAAGCCGACCGCATGCGCGCCCTCAAAGTCGACGACGAAAACCTAAAAAATCAGCGCGACGTCGTCAAAGAAGAAGTCCGGGTGAACGTCATGAACCAGCCTTATGGCGGATTTCCCTGGCTCGACATGCCGCCCGTGGCATTTCGCAATTGGGCCAACGCCCATAACTTTTACGGAGATTTTGCCGACTTGGACGCCGCCAGCCTGCATGACGTGCAAGCTTTTTTCAACACCTACTACTTGCCCAACAACGCTGTCCTCTTGATTCTGGGCGACGTAAAAGCCGACGAAGGCATTGCGCTCGCCACAAAATATTTTGCGGATATTCCCTCCGGAAAAACTCCGCCCTTTGCCGATCCGAGCGAACCCGCGCAAACCGAAGAACGCCGCGGCCACGTCGAAGAAAAATTCGGCACGCTGCCGGCCATGGCCATCGGCTACGTCATGCCGCCGCGCCGCACGAAAGACTGGTATGCCATGGCGCTGCTCGATCAAGCGCTGCATGGCGGAAGAGCCGGCAGAATGTACCGCGACCTGGTTCTTGAACAGCAGATTGCGGTCGAAGCCGATGGCGGCATCGACGATCTGTTCGGCTACAACGGGCCCACGCAGCTCACCACCCGCATCATGCACAAACCGGAAATTTCCACCGATGCCACGCTCGCCGCTTTCGACGAGGTGATTCGCGAAATCCAGCAAAACGGCATTAGCGAAGACGAACTACACCAACTCAAAGTGAAATGGCGTTCCGATTATTTCGCCACTCTTGAAGGCGGTCGCGGCGGCTACATGCCCAAGTACGGCTTGATGCATCTACTCGCTTGTTTCACGCTTTTTGATAACGAACCGCAGCTCGTCAACACCATTCTCGATGGTTTTCTTGCGGTAACGCGCGAAAACGTGCAAGGCGCCGCAAAACAATATCTCCAAAAGTCGCAACGCGCCATCGTCTTCCGCACTCCCGTCGCCAGCGCCAAGGAGGCTGCCTAATGGCTTTCTTCGCCACGCAACTCGCCGTGGGCGTTCCTGAACTCGCAGCCGAGCGCCCGGTAAAATGGCCAAAGCGCACTCGCACACGCCTGGCGAACGGGCTCGAAATTGTTTTGGCGGAAGCGCACTCCATTCCAAAATTCCATGGCGAACTCGTGTTTCGCTCCGGGAATTCCGCCGCCATGCATCGCGCTCCCGGGCTTGCGGAATTAACCGCGACCGTTTTGCGCACCGGGACAAAAAAACGCGCCAGCCGCCAAATTGAGGAAGACTTGCGCCGCATTGGCGCCGATCTGTCCTCGAGCGCCGGAGCGGACACAAGCGCGATCGCCTTCGCGGGCCTTTCTGAATTCGCCGAACCGCTGCTCGGCGCGGTAGACGAACTGGCGCGCGAAGCCTCCTTCCCCGAGGCGGAATTTGAGCGCGAGCGCCGGCAAAAACTCGAAGAAGTGAAACTCGAACGCACCTCGCCGGGATTTCTCGCCAGCGAACGCCTGCGCAAAGTTCTGTTCGACGCGCATCCTTACGGAACCGTTTCGCCCAGCGAATCGCAAGTGGCTGCTTACAAACGCGAAGACTTGCTGGAGACGTACCGCGAATTTTACACTCCGGAAAATGCTCTGCTCGTGATGGTCGGCGATTTCGATTCTGCCGCGATGACCGCCGGCATCGAAAAAGTGTTCGGTGCGTGGACTGGGAAAAAGCCCAGCATTCCTGCGTCGGCGGCTCCCGCGAATCCGCGCGGTCGCCGCGTTTACCTCGTCGATGTTCCCGGCGCGGTGCAAACGCAAATTCTCGTGGGCTGCCACGCGATCACGCGAAAACACCCGGATTGGGTGAAACTCGGCGTCACGAACAGCTTGTACGGCGGCGCGTTTAATTCGCGATTGGTAATGAACATTCGCGAAGACAAGGGCTACACCTACAGCCCGCGCAGCGGCGTGCACCCGATGCGGCAGCACGGCTATTTCTCCGTTTCCGCCGCGGTACGCAACGACGTGGTCGCCGCGTCGCTTACGGAAATATTCTATGAACTGGACAAATTGCGCTCGCTTCCGGTTCCTGCGGGAGAATTTGCCGACGCGCAAAATTATCTGAGCGGCATGTTCTCGATGGGCCTCGCGACGCAAAGCGGACTGCTGTCGCAGCTGGCCACCATCGCGCTCAACGAATTACCGGACGACTACCTCGAAACGTACCGAGACAAAGTTCGCGCCATGACTTCCGACGACCTCCTGGCCACCGCGCGGAAATATCTCGATTCCGCCAACATGCAAATCGTTCTGGTCGGCGACCGCCGCCAGATTGAAGCGCAAGCCCGCCTCTTCGGCGAAACAGAAATCTACGGCGCGCAAGGCGCCTTGCTGAAGTAACCGTCCAGCACCGGTGAACGAAGAGCCTCAACGATCTTTGGCCATTCGCGGAATCGGGCCAAAGCGCCTCGACCACATGCGCAAATAGTTGACGCTGGCGAAGCCCGAACCCAAAGCGAACGGGATGACCGCCGTGTATTCGCAATGGCGCGATCACTGTGTTTGGTGAGTGGTGGGGCGGGGCTGATCAAGGTGCAGGGGAACTTGATCGGCGATGTGGATGCCGTAGCCGTGCAGGGCGACAACCTTTTTGGGGTGGTTGGTGAGGACGCGAATGTCGCGCAAGCCCAAGTCAATGAGAATTTGCGCGCCGATGCCGCTTTCGTGTTGCAGAATGCGTTGGCGAGCGGGTTCGCGATCGAGCTGGCCGCGCGCGTGAATGTGAATTTGCGGTAGCGTGCCGGGGTCTTCCGAGGATTCAATGTTGAAGCCGCGGCCAGTGTGGTGCAGATACAGAAATACGCCGCGACCTTCCTTGGCGATCGCTTCGAGCGAACGCGCAACCAGCGCGCTGCAATCGCAAGCCGTGGAACCGAACACGTCGCCGGTAAGGCAATGCGAATGCACGCGCACCAGAGCAGGAGTGTCGCCAGCCAAATCGCCACGCACCAGCGCGACGTGCTGATCGTGGTCCACATCGCTCGAATAGGCGACCATCTTGAAATCGCCGTAACGCGTTGGCAGCACGGCCTCCGCGACGCGTCGCACGTAACGTTCATGTTGCATGCGGTAGCGAATCAAATCCGCGACGGTGAGCATTTTTAAGTTGTGTTCGCGGCAGAATTCCAGCAATTGCGGCACGCGAGACATGGTGCCGTCTTCGTTCATAACTTCGCAAATCACTCCGGCAGCGCCGAGTCCTGCGATGCGCGCCAAATCCACGCTGGCTTCGGTTTGCCCGGCCCGCACCAGCACACCGCCGTTGCGCGCGCGCAGGGGAAACATGTGGCCGGGCCGCGCCAGGTCCTGCGGCTTGGTCTTCGGATCAATCGCCGTAAGGATGGTGATGGCGCGGTCGCTAGCGCTGATGCCGGTGGTAACGCCGACTTTGGCGTCGATGGCCTCGGTGAACGCGGTGCCGTGAACGCTGGTGTTGATGGGTGACATCAGCGGAAGATGTAGTTCGTCGCACCGCTGCTCGGTTAGCGTCAGGCAAATCAGGCCGCGGCCGAATTTCGCCATAAAGTTGATGGCTTCCGGGGTGATTTTTTCGGCGGCCATGGTAAGGTCGCCTTCGTTTTCGCGGTCCTCGTCGTCAACCAGGACGATCATGCGGCCCTGGCGGATTTCTTCAACAGCCTCTTCCACGGTGGCGAAATTGGGTCGTGTGTCAGTCATGGTATTGAAAATATAGCAGATTGGATGAACGGGGAGCGGCGCTGGTCTCGGCCACTTTGCATGGGGGCAAATCGATCCGAAGAATTCGGGTGCGGAACGATACCCCCACACCGGGCGTTTTGTGCCCGCAAATCAAAGTACTTGCTGGCGATAGGAGCCATTTGACCGGCTAGGAGCGTGTAAGTGATTGAAAACAATGGACGACTTCTTGCACATTGCGCACGGCCGAATGAACACCGGGCAACAGCGGCCCATGGCGGGTGGGTGACGAACGGGGGTGTGCGAACGAGGAATGATGGCAGCAGCGCGGTTTTCACTGTCTCAAAAATTACTTATATGCGCTTCATGCTAACGCCTTGAGTTCGAGGGGAAAGGGCTGCAAGTTGTGGTTGCCAGAGAGAGAGAACGGCGCAGGCGGTCCAGAACGCCGAAAGACCGGGGTTGAGGTTCTGTGAGTAGAACAGCGTAATTTTTGGGGTAGCATGGCTGGCACAAAGGCCAAGCGCACAACTCGCGCCCGGGAAGGTCCCCTTAAATGAGCACGGCAAAGAAGAGCAGAATTCCTGCGAAGAAATTGCAACTATACGAGAAGCTCATTGCCGGCGTGCCAAAAATCGAACGCAAGGGAGCGGTGCATCCGTACACCTCGCTGAACGGACACATGTTCACCTACCTCGATCAGACGGGGACGCTGGGGATGCGCTTGCCGAAAAAGGAATTGGCGGCGTTCCTCGAAAAATACAAGACGACGCTTTTTGCATCGTATGGAGCGGTGAAGAAGGACTGGGTGACGGTGCCCGAGGCGTTGCTCGAAAGCACGGCAGAGTTGCAGAAATATCTGGAGAAAAGCTAGCAATATACGAAGACGCTGAAGCCCAAATGATACACACACCCAAAACCGCAAGCTATGCTCCTGCCGCTTTGCTGTTGTTAGCGCCGACGATGATCTCGTTGCTGCTGATTGCAGGCGATACGAAACCGTGGTGGTCGGTGCAAACGTCGGGACTCGATACGAATTTGCGCGGGGTGAGCGTGAAGGACGCCGGCGGCAGCGGGAAGATGGAGTATGTGGTTTGGGCCTCGGGATCGCACGGGGTGATTCTGCGGTCGGTAAATAGTGGGGGAAGCTGGAAACAGTTGACCGTGGCGGGCGGCGCAGACTTGGATTTTCGCGATATTGAGGCGATTGATGAGGATGTGGCGTACGTGATGTCCAGCGGAGACGGCGATAAATCGCGGATTTATAAAACGGTGGATGGCGGCAAGAGCTGGAAGTTGCAATACACGGACCGGCGAGCCGGATTTTTCCTGGACTCGCTGGCGTGCAATTCAAAGACGCATTGCGTGGCGCTGAGCGATCCAGTGGACGGAAAATTCCTGGTGCTCGGCACGGCCGACGGGGAAACCTGGCACGAGTTGCCGCGCGAGCAGATGCCGGCCGCGCTGCCGAAGGAAGGGGCGTTTGCGGCAAGCGGGACAGCGATCGTTCTATGCGAGAGGAGTGGAATTTATTTTGGCACCGGCGGACCAGCCTCGCGTATTTTTCATTCCGCGGACGACGGGCGCACGTGGAGCGCGGTGGAGGCGCCGATTCAGAGCGGCAACGCGTCAAGCGGCGTGTTCAGCATCGCCTGTGAAGGATCCGATGACCTGGTCGCGGTCGGAGGCGATTACAACCTGCCCGCCCGGGCAGACCGAGTGGCGATTTACTCGGACGATGCGGGGGAAACCTGGAAAATTGCGGCGACGCAGCCCGGCGGATACCGGTCGGCTGCAGGCTCCTTTTCGTATGGGGATTTCGCGGCGGTCGGGCCAAACGGAACGGACATTAGCCACGATAAAGGCGTGCACTGGGCGCATACCGATTATTTGAACTTGAATGCGGTGAGCTTTGAGGGAATGGCTGGTTGGGGCGTGGGACCGAAGGGAACGGTAGCGAAATTTAATACGCATTGGTTTTACAACATTCAAACAGCGCTCCCCCCGAAAAAGTTGACAGCAGTAGCCACATGGTTGGGGGGTTAGACTGAATCTCGGCTGCTATGCCGCGCTTTCCTCGATAGAGAATGTAGCCGGCGAACGAAGACTAGGAGCGACTATGGACAGCGAAAGACGAAGAGCGCCGCGGCATCCGTTTGTGGCCACGGCGGAAGTGGAGGATGTGGCGCTAGGGTCGCGCTTGCCGACGCGGGTGAGCGATTTGAGCGTTGGCGGATGTTACGTGGATACGGTGAATCCGTTTCCCGGCGGCACGGAAGTGCGCGTGAAGATCTTTACGATGACGCAGCAATTCGAGGCGCCCGCTACGGTGGCTTATGCAGTGCAACACTTGGGCATGGGGCTGAATTTTCACGCGGTGGCGCCGGAGCATGAGGTGGTGTTGCGGAGTTGGCTGCCGGCATAGGGACGAGCACGGAAGAATGACGCGACCTTGTTTACACGCGCGAAAATTTTCCGTGCTACTTGCTAGGTGCTGCCGCGCGAACCAGTTCGGGCCTGGCAACGGCGGGTTTGTGAATTTCTTGATCCGGCGAGGGCTGCGCACCGGTGTTCACGGCGGAAATTTTAACGGACTTGCCGCTCGATTGCGATTCGAGCAGCGCGTTGATGATGCGCACGTCAGCTAAGCCCTCCGCGCCGCCCGGTTCGGGTTCCTTGTTTTGCAAAATACAATTTGAAAAATAGACCAGCTCGGGGCCGAATTGATCGCGCTTTTTGTAGGTGGATTTTTGCGTTTTGCCGTCGATGGTCAGCTCGCATTTCAGATCGCCAACCATTTCGTAGGCGGGATCCATTTTGAGGACACCCTTCGTGCCGATGACTTCGTACGCCGAGCGGTCCGCAGCGCCAAAGCTGCAGGTGAACGATGCGAGGCGCGCGCCGGGAAACCGCATGATGGCGGAAGACATTTCCTGAATTTCGGCGAAGCGCGGATCCTTGCCGGTGGCGGCGAAGGCGAAGACCTCTTCCGGCTCGGAGCGAAAGAGGTGGCGCGCGGCGTTGATGCAGTAAACACCGACATCGAAGAGCGGTCCACCCTTCAAGTCGCTTTCGAGGCGGCTGTTGCCTGCGGTGACCTGCTGACAGAAACCGGAGCGAAAAATTCGGGGTTCGCCGATCTTGCCGTTCTTGATGATTTTCATGGCAGAGAGATTGCCTTTCTCGAAATGCAGGCGATAGGCGATCATAAGTTTAATGTTAGCGCGCTGTGCCTCGTCGATCATGGACTGGCATTCTTTTTCCGTGGGCGCCATGGGCTTTTCGCAGAGCACGTGCACGCCGGCTTGCGCGGCTCCTTCGGCGTAAGCGCGATGCATGTTATTGGGGACAGCGATATACACGGCGTCGACTTCGCCGGAGTCCAGGCAGTCGGCGAATTGCTCGTAGCTGTAGGTCCTCGCGACTCCATATTTGCGCGAGAGCGATTTTAATTTTTTCTGATCACCAGAGACCAGCGCGGCCAGGTCGGAATTTTCCGCAGCGTGGGCGAAGGCCGGGAGCACAGCGATTTGGGAAATGTACCCGAGACCGACCACGGCATATCTTATTTTTCGCGGCGAAGTAATCGCGGCGGAGCTTCGAGATCCAGGATGTTTGTGGTTGCGCATGACTTCTCCAAAATGGCGGTGATCCGAAATACGCGGCGTGGCGTGCTGGCGTGTTCATTCCAGCTAACATTTTAAAGAGTTCTGCGCCGGGGGGAACATCGGGTGCTACAGGTAGGGCCGGGGGAAAATTGGATTAGGGGAATCGCCCGCGCTTGACGCTGCCGGGATTTGGCTCCGTTAAGACCTGTCCAGTCTGGTGGCCGATGGCAATGACGGGCTATTTGCTGTTTTGAGCCAAGTCCGCTTCTTTGGCCGTGATTTCCACGCGCTCTTTTTTCACCTCGAGGCGGATACGCGCAAAGAGGCTCATGTAAATGTTGGCGACCCACACCAAAGCGAAGCCGGCAATAAGGTAACCGCGCCAATCGGAGTACAGGAGTTTGTAGCGGGTGATGAAGAGAAAGATGGCGGTAATGTAGTGGCTGAAACAGTACTCGCAGGTGAAGAGATAGAAGAATTTGCGTTCGTAGGCGCGGCGGCCGGTTTGGCTGCGGGACTGGCAAAATTCACGGAATTCGCGCGCGACTTCTTCGTGCGTGATGGTCCACGCGAGGGAGGCGATGGGAATGGCGATGATGAAGAGCGCGAGGATCTGCAGCGCGATGCTTACGGCGGGTTGCTCGGACAGGCTGGGAGGCATATGGCGATAGGTTAGAGTCTCGGACGCCGGAAAAAGTGGCGTCGGGAATTAGTTTCTTTTATCGGTGCGCAGCAATAACTGGTCATGTTAGCGCCGCATCGCGCACGCAATGGGCGGGGCCAGATTCCTTCTCTCGATTACGGCGCGATACGCGGCGCCTGTAAACCGGTGTTCGCGAATCTTGCGCTAGGCCACGCGCTCCTGCCAGGCTTTCGCTTCCGGCACGCCGGGAAATTCGGCTCTCTCCGTCCTTCGAGAACTTCAAAAAAAAAGCGTCCCGAAAATCGGGACGCTTTTTCGATACTCTGCCGAGATGTGGCGTCCCGACCCGGTCGAGACGCCGATCTAAATCCCGGGCTGATTTTAGTACATGCCGCCCATGCCGCCGGGGCCGCCAGGACCGCCGCCAGCGCCAGCCGCCGACTTCGACTCTTCCTTGATTTCCGCCACCAGCGCTTCGGTGGTGAGCATCAAGCCAGCAATCGACGCAGCGTTTTGCAACGCCAAGCGAGTAACTTTGGCAGGGTCGATGACGCCCATCTTGACCATGTCTCCGTATTCGCCGGTCTCGGCATTGAAGCCATAGTTTTCGTCCTTGGATTCGCGAACCTTACCGATCACAACGGCGCCTTCATGGCCGGCGTTGAGCGCGATTTGGCGAGCGGGCTCTTCGAGAGCGCGGCGGACGATGCCTGCACCAACGGCTTCGTCATCCTGCAGCTTGAGCTTCTCGACGGCCGCGAGGCAACGCAGCAACGCTGTGCCGCCGCCGGGGACAATACCTTCCTCGACCGCAGCGCGCGTGGCGTGCATGGCATCTTCGACGCGAGCCTTCTTTTCCTTCAGTTCGGTTTCGGTGGCTGCGCCGACTTTGATGACGGCAACGCCGCCGACGAGTTTGGCAAGGCGCTCTTGCAACTTCTCCTTGTCGTAATCGCTGGTGGTGTTTTCGACTTGCGCGCGGATCTGCTTCACACGGCCTTCGATGTCCGCGGACTTGCCGGCGCCTTCGATGATCGTGGTGTTGTCCTTGTCGATGGTGATTTTCTTGGCGCGGCCGAGGTCTTCAAGCTTGACGTTCTCGAGCTTGATGCCCAGGTCTTCGGTGATGGCCTTGCCGCCGGTCAGTGTGGCGATGTCTTCGAGCATTGCTTTGCGGCGATCGCCAAAGCCAGGGGCCTTGACGGCGGAGCATTGCAACGTGCCGCGGAGCTTGTTCACGACGAGAGTCGCGAGCGCTTCGCCTTCGACGTCTTCCGCGACGATCAACAGAGGCTTGCCCATCTTCGCGGTCTGTTCGAGCAAGGGGAGCAAATCCTTCATGGAGCTGATTTTCTTTTCGTGGATCAAGATGCGCACGTCTTCGAGAACGCATTCCATGCGCTCCGGATCGGTGATGAAGTAGGGCGAGAGGTAGCCGCGGTCAAACTGCATACCTTCGACGACTTCGAGGGTGGTCTCCATCGTCTTGGATTCCTCGACGGTGATGACGCCATCCTTGCCGACCTTCTTCATGGCTTCGGCGATAATGCCGCCGATTTGCTTATCGTTGTTGGCGGAAATGGTGCCGACCTGTGCGATCATTTCGCCCTTGACGTCTTTGTGCAGGCGCTTGATCTCTTCGACGGCCACGGCGACGGCGCGTTCGATGCCGCGCTTGAGGGCGGTGGGGCTGGCGCCAGCGGCGACAGTCTTTACGCCTTCGCGGAAGATGGCCTGAGCCAGCACGGTGGCGGTGGTGGTGCCGTCGCCCGCGACGTCCGAGGTCTTCGAAGCGACTTCACGAACCATCTGCGCGCCCATGTTCTCGAGCGGATCGCGGAGTTCGATTTCCTTGGCTACGGTGACGCCGTCCTTGGTGATGATCGGCGCGCCAAACTTCTTTTCGATGACCGCGTTGCGACCCTTGGGGCCCAACGTGATTTTCACTGCATCGGCTAGCGCGTTCACGCCACGCAAAATTGCCTGGCGGGACGCTTCGCCCGTTACGATTTGCTTCGCCATCTGGTGATTCCTCCTGAGATTCTGTGGTGCTGAATAGTCTTCAAATTTTGCTGCGGATATACCTAACAAAGATGCGGATCGAAGGATCCGCCAAGACAACTACCGAATGGATGAGTTACTTCCTGCCGCCAGCGGCTTTGGTCTGGCCGCTCAGCTTGGCCAGAATGTCCGTCTCCGAAAGGATCAGATACTCTTCGTCTTCAACCTTGATGTCCGTTCCGGAGTATTTGCCGAAAATGACGCGGTCGCCGACTTTTACATCGAGGGGATGCACTTCGCCCTTTTCGCGACGGCCGGGGCCGACCGCGATGACTTCGCCTTCTTGCTGCTTCTCTTTAGCGGAGTCCGGGATGATGATGCCGCCCTTGACGCTTTCTTTTTCTTCGATACGCTTCACGATAACTTTGTCGTGGAGCGGGGTGAGATTCACTGCCATCTTGAAAACCCTCCGTAGTTAACTTGCTGTTTGAACGTGTGGTGCGAGAGAAAGGGGATTAGCACTCCTCGCATCCGACTGCTAATATAACAGGGAATCCCGCCATGTCAAGGAAAATACCGACAACTTGAGTGTTTTACACTCATATCCTGTTAATATTTAAAGCTATTATAATCAATATTTTAACAGGTGCAAGAAAAATATGGCACTTGGTTATTGCCCTGCTTTCCTCTCCCGTCTAGAATCGCATTCGAGGTTTCCTTGCTGTTTTATATCTATCTCCGCCTGATCGTGCTGACAGCCGGAACGCTTCTGCCGTTTTTCTGGATTGTGGTGATACTCGGCCACCGCCGGCAACGCCACTTCGAGCGCATATTTTTCTTTCTTTGCCTGGCACTCGTTTTCCTGTTTGGCGGATCGCTGCTGGCGTTGAATGCCGAGTTGTATTACGCCACGATTCCGCCGCTCCTGGCGATTTTCGCATGGACGGTAGTGTGCCTCGGCCTCTGGATGCTGCCGTCCCTGGTGCTCCATCTACACGTCGAGTACGCGCAAGTCCGCGAGCTGCTGCCGTCGGCCGCTATCAAACGAGTGTGGTTATTGGCGGCGTATTTGCCTGCGGTGCTGCTGGTTCCTCGCTTGTACACCGCGCTAGGTGTCGGTCAGCCTTACGATTTCGTGTTTCCCAGCAACGCTTTGGGCAGGACATTTCAGGCGTGGCTGGTCGTTTCGCTCCTGATTTCCTCTTATTGGCAAGCAAAATTCGCACGGACCTCGCCCGATCGCGAACAAAAAAACTTTCATCGCAGCTTGCAGCGATATTTTGTACTCCTAGCGCTGCTGATACTTGGCGTCCACGCGTATATCGCCCACATTGGCAAACCACCGCGCCCAGACGGCTGGACGGCCGTCTGTGAAACCCTGCTGCTGCTCGTTGCCACGCAGCCGCTCATTGGGCTGATTCGCAACGTTCAGAAATTCAACTTCCTGCAGATCGGCCGCCAGCGAAACCTGATGTACGCCGTTTTCGCGGCGTTTCTGGGCTTGCTGTATCTGAGCTTGATTCGCAGGGCCAGTCTCTGGCTGGAACCGTATCTGCCGCCGGAAGCATCCGCCGCGCTGCTGCTGTTTTTGCCGGTGGCTTTCTTTGAGCCGTTGCAGCGCTTTGTGGGACGGCTGCTGCGACGCACCGCGCAAACCGAAGTGGACCGCGCGCAACGCATGATGGGATCCATTCACGAGGTGGCGCGGCTCGGAAACGTGGGGAAACTATCCGCCTTTGTCGAGAAGTGGATCGGCGAGAAACTGCAATTGGCGGAAGTGAAACTGCTCCTGGGTGCGGAGCTGGCCGACGCGGAGTTGGCGGTCGTTGCGCCCGGAAAAGCGAGCGCCGAACTCTTTCCCATTCGCAAAGGCGGGCAGATTGTGGGCGTCCTTCGCGTCCAGCCATACGGTGCGATGCTTTCCGGCGAAACGGAAGTGGCGCTCGAGTTTTTGTGTGAACAGTTGCCCGGGCCTCTCGATTTGTGCCAGTTGATCGAAGAAAAGCTGCAACTGGAAAGGGAACTTGCCGAGCGCGAGCGCCTGGCTGTGCTCGGGCAGATGGCAGCCAGCATTTCGCACAACCTCAAAAATCCGCTCGGCTCCATCAAGACAATTTTGCAAGTGCAACTCGAACGACCGGAGTTGCCGGAGGCGATCCGCGGCGAAACAAAAATGGTGCTGGAGGAAATTGCGCGGCTCTCCGGAAAACTGCAGCAGTTGCTGCAATTCAGCCGGCCCGTAGTGCGCGCAGCCAGCAATGCGGCAAGCTGCGAGCCCGATGCGGTTGCCGAGCAGGTTGCGGCGTTGCTTCGCCACGAAGCAGAGCGGCGGCAAGTGCAGCTGCAAACGGAGTTCGCGAGCGCGGGCCGCCGTGTGGGGGTCAGCGCGGAATCCGTCAGCGACATCTTGACCAACTTGTTGGTGAACGCGCTCGAAGCTACGCATCGCGGGGGCGTGGTGCGACTGCGGTCGCACGGTGACGCGAGCGCCGTGCAGATGACGGTCGAAGACAACGGGTCGGGGATCCCGGAAGGCGCGAGAGAAAAGATCTGGCAGCCATTTTTTACCACCAAATCGCAGGGGACCGGCTTGGGACTGGCGATCGTGGCTCGCCGCGTCGCGGAATGTGGCGGGGAACTCGATTGGGAGAGCCCGGTGAACGATGGGCGGGGAACGCGATTTTGCGTGACGCTGCCGGCCGATGAAACCAAAATCGACGAAGCGAGGAAGTAGCAGTTGGAAGCGGGAAGCGGGAAAAACCGATGATGAAGACTATTTTAATTGTGGATGATGAACCGGCAGCGCGCTACGGATTGCGGCGGGCGCTCGAAGCAAAATATCGAATCGCTGAAGCCGACTCTGCGGAAGCGGGGCGGGAAGCGTTGACCCGCGAGCAGCCGGATTTGGTTTTGCTGGACGTGGTGCTGCCTGGACAAGATGGGGTCTCTTTCTTGCGGTGGATGCGCGAATCTGGCAGCGAAATTCCGGTGCTGATGGTTTCCGCGCTGGACACGGCGAGAACCGCGGTGGAAGCGCTGCAAGTCGGCGCGGCGGACTATTTGGTGAAAGGATTCGAGCTCGAAGAATTGCGGCAGCGCGTTGCGAATCTTTTAAAGCTATCGACGCTTGAAAAAGAAAACGATTCGCTGCGACGGCGGCTGACGAGCGAAGGGCAGTTTGGGCAGATGATCGGGCGCACGGCAAAAATGCGGCACGCTTTTGAAATGGCGGAGCGCGTGGCGCCAACGGATTCCACGGTTTTGATTCTCGGCGAAAGCGGGACCGGCAAGGATCTCTTGGCCCAGGAAATTCATGCCCGGTCGCCGCGCGCTGCAAGGCCCTATGTGGCGGTGAATTGCGCGGCGCTGCCGGAAACGCTGATCGAATCTGAACTTTTCGGTTATGAACGGGGCGCATTCACGGGCGCGATGCAGCAAAAGAAAGGCCGATTTGAACAAGCGCATGGCGGCACCATTTTTCTGGATGAGATTGGAGATATGAATCCGGTGACGCAAGCGAAAGTCTTGCGTGTACTCGAGAACCGTACCATCGAGCGGCTGGGCGGAACGCAGTCGATCGCCGTGGATGTGCGCGTGATCAGCGCCACCCACCGCAATTTGCCGTCGGAAATTCGCGCTGGAAAATTTCGCGAGGATCTGTTTTACCGCTTGCGCGTGGTGACCATTGAATTGCCGCCGCTGCGCACGCACAAAGAGGATATTCCGCTGCTTGCGGAAACGTTCTTGCCGATGCTGGGCGCGCGTATGCGCCCGGCGGAAGGTGGCGCGATGCGCGCTTTGCGGATTTCGCGGCAGGCGCTGGGGCTTCTCGAACGCTATGATTGGCCGGGCAACGTGCGCGAATTAAAGAATGCGCTAGAGCGCAGCCTGGTGCTGTGCCACGGCGAAGAAATCGGCGCGGCGGATTTGCCGGAAGAAGTGGTGAGCGGGCAACCCGCGACGGATAACGGCGGCGCTGCGCCGGATGGTCATTTGAACGAGAAAGACTTTCGCGAAGCCAAGCGACAATTTGAGGTTGCGTACTTGCGGAAGCAGCTGGGCGATCATCACTGGAATGTCTCGCGTACGGCGGCGACAATCGGTTTGCACCGGCAAAGCTTGCAAGAAAAACTGCGCGAGCTGGGAATTCGCCGGCCGGGGCGTGAAGCGGTGGAAGACGACGCGGCCGTCGAATAGCGGGAGCGCGTGAAACGAACCATGAAAAAAATTTCCGGATACGTCTTGGCGGGCGGAGGCAGCACGCGGTTTGGCGAAGATAAGGCGCGCGTGATTTTTGACGGCCGGCCCATGCTTTCGCGCACCTGTGAACTGGTCGCGGCGGTAACGGGCGCGGTGCGCGTGGTTGCTCCGCCAGGCCGATACGAAGATTTAGGGTGGCCTGTCGTGGCGGATCGCTGGCCGGGAGAAGGGCCGCTCGGGGGAATTCTCACGGCGTTGTACACCACGGTTGAAGAAACCCCGCGCTGCGAGTGGAACCTGATCGTCAGTTGCGACATGCCATTTCTGACCAAAGAATTTCTTGAGTTTCTTGCCGGGAATGCTCTTGCCGGTGAGGCTCGCGGGATGGTCCCGGCGTCGGCGAGGGGACGCGAACCGCTGTGCGCATGCTGGCGAACGGATGCGGCGGACGAGTTATGCGCGGCGTTTCTGGGAGGCATGCGCAGAGTGAACGACGCTTTGAAACAATTGCGCGCGGAAGTGCTTGACGAGGCGGACTGGAAACGATTTGATAGCGCAGGGCGGCTTTTTTGGAACATGAACACCGTGGCGGAATATCTGGAAGCGCAGCAGATCATGGAGAGTGGGCGTTCTTGAGCGAGGTTAGAAAATCCGACCTGGACAGCATAGGTAGCGCATCTTTTGTCGTTGAACCGCCGCGCGCTACGGAGTCTTCGCGTTCCGCGTCTGAGGCGAACGCTCCGAGCGAGAACTTTTTTGAGTTTCGCGGCGTAAATAAAGGGTTTGACGACCGCATGGTGCTGCACGATGTGAGCTTTGCCGTGAAACGCGGGCAAACTTGCGTGATTATGGGGCGCAGCGGCGTCGGGAAATCGGTGACGCTGAAAATTTTTATGGGCTTTCTGAAGCCCGACAGTGGACGCGTGTTTATCGACGGCGAAGATGTAACGGATCTTACGGAAGCGCAATTTGAAAAAGTGCGGCTCAAGGTAACCATGGTGTTTCAGTCGGGCGCGCTGTTTGACTCACTGACGGTGCGGGAAAATATTGCGTTCCCTTTGGAGCACCAGCCTGGGTTGAGTTATGAGGATGTCGACGCGTATGTGGAGAAGTATGCGCACACCCTCGAAGTGGATCACGTTTTGGATAAATTGCCGGGGGAACTTTCCACCGGGTTGCGGCGTGCGGTGGCGATTGCGCGTGCCCTGGCGCAGGGTCCGGACGCGATTTTGTACGATGAGCCGACGACCATGGTCGATCCGATCATGGCGGACCACACGGGAAATTTGATTCTGCGGTTAAAGGAAGCGTTTCACCGCACCTCCATCGTGGTGACGCACGATACCCATCTAGCGAAAAAACTTGCGGACAAAATTGTGTTTTTACAAGAAGGCAAAGCCACGGTGTTTGAATCGTGGGCGGAGTTTGAAAATTCAAAAGATCCCTTCCTGCACAATTTCCGCATGCAGGATGAATTGATCCCCGCGCTGGATGTGACTCTTTGATGCCAAAAGGTAGCGTTGCGGACGTCGTATCCGCAGGCGCCGGCAGCGTCAGCTCCTCCGCGAATCCTGTGGCGCAACTGCGCCGCGAAATGGGCTTTTGGGATGTAATGCTTTTCAATATCGCGACGGTGCTGGGTCCGCGGTGGATTGCCGCGGCGGCGCACAACGGAACCTCTTCGATCAGTTTGTGGGTGCTGGCGGCGGTTTTCTTCTTTGTGCCATCGGCGTTGGTGATCAACGAGCTTTCCTCGCGCTTTCCGGCCGAAGGCGGTTTGTATGTGTGGTCCAAAGAGGCTTTCGGCGATTTTCATGGATTCATTGCGGGCTGGTCGTACTGGATTTACACGGTGTTTTATTTTCCAGGTTTGCTGCTGGCCAGCGCGGCGATGAGCGGCTACGTGGTGGGGCCGGGCGGAGCGGCGCTGGCGCAGAATCGCACGTTTTTGCTCGTCGGCTCGATGATTCTGCTGATTGTGGCCGTGGGCTTCAACATTATTGGATTGAATATTGGCAAGTGGCTGCAGAATGCCGGCGGTGTCTCGACGTATATTCCACTCGTGATTTTAACGGCGGTGGGACTTGTGTTGTGGTCCCGCCATGGATCGGTGACGAGTTTTTCCTGGTCGAACATGAAGCCATCGTGGAGCTGGGACACCGTAAATTTCTGGTCGCAGATTGCGTTCGCGTTCACCGGGATGGAACTGGTTTCGGCGATGAGCCAGGAGATTCGCGATCCGCGAAAAACTTTGCCGCGCGCAGTGCTGGCTTCCGGCGCGATGATTGCTGTGATTTATATTCTTGGAACCTTCGCAGTGCTCTCGATGATTCCGTCCGCGGATGTCGATACAAAGAGCGGCGTATTTCAGGCAATCACGCAAGGCACCACGATGTTGAAAATTGGTTTTGTCGGCGTGCTCGCCGCGATGCTGGTTTCCGTGGGCAACGCGGGCGGCGTAGGCAGCACGGTGGCCGGAATATCGCGCGTGCCATTTGTGGTGGGTATCGACCGATATTTACCGGCGGCGTTCGGGAAAATTCATCCCAGGTGGAAGACGCCGTATATCTCGATTGCGGTGCAGGCGGTGGCTTCGGCGGCGGTATTGCTGCTGAGCCAGATTAATGAGACGACGCGCGGCGCCTACCAGAGTTTGATCGACATTACGGTGATCATTTATTTTATTCCGTTTCTGTACATGTTTGCGGCGGCGATGAAGCTGGCTGGCCGCGCGGACCGCGGAGAAAACAAACAGGCGGTGCTGATTCCCGGCGGCAAGCCCGGAGTCTATTTCACTGCGGGGCTTGCGGCGATGGTGACGTTCGCGAGTATTATCTTTTCGATTATTCCGCCGGGAGATTCATCAAACAAGGCTTTGTTTGAAGTAAAGGTGGTCGGTGCGTCGATAGCGGCGATTCTATTTGGCCTGGTCTTGTATTGGCGCGGAGCGCGGGCGAAGGCGCGCGAAGCTACCAGCCTTGGTTAATCAGGCTTTCGATCGTTAATTTTGGTTTTGATGTCGCGGCGTTTCTGGCCTCCAGATGTTGCTCGATGTATTTTCCGATTACATCGCCTTCCAGATTTACCGGGTCGCCGGGTTTGCGTTCACAGAGATTGGTGTGCGCGTAGGTGTACGGAATGATGGCGATCTCGGCGATGCGATTTTCCCAGCGAGCGACGGTCAGGCTGATGCCGTCGATAGTGATGGAGCCTTTGGCGACGACGTAGCGCGCAGCGTCTTCGGGAACCTGCACGCCGAGCCGCCAGCTATCGCCTTCGCGTTGCAGTTTGGTGACGCGGCCGACGGTGTCGACATGGCCGAGGACGAAGTGGCCGCCGAATTCTTTCCCGGCGGTGAGTGGCTGTTCGAGGTTAACGAGTGTGCCGGCTCTTAATCCATTCGGCTGCGCACCAAAGGATGTTTTTCTGACCGTTTCGCCGGAGAGGTCCGCGGAAAAACTCTGCGTGGTCAGCGAAACGACAGTCAGGCAGCAGCCGTTGACGGCGACGCTTTGCGAAACGGTGACGGAGGGCGCGAGAGTTGGGGCGTGAATGGTGATGCGGCCTCCAGCGCGCGGGCCGAGAGGGCGGGCTTCAAGAGATTCGATGGTGCCGAGATGCTCAATGATTCCGGTAAACATTTTGAAAATATCCTTCGATGGCAAAGTCCGGGCCGAATTGACGAGTGCTGACATTTTCGAGCGGTGCGTGCCCCAGTTTCGGAGCGATGGCGAACGGGACGCGATTTTCGCCAGCGATTTTCGGCGCGTAGAAGAGTACTAATTTGTGAACGATGCCTGCACTGAGAGCCGCCCCGTTGAGTTTTGAGCCGGCTTCCAGCAACACGCTAAGGATGTTGCGGCGGCCGAGTTCGGCGAGCACGGCGTGAAGATCGAGGCCTTCGCGCTGGGGCCGCACACGAAACAAATCAACGCCAGCGTCTTTCAGTTTGCGGCATCTGGGCGCGGTGAGCGGCGTGCGAGTCACAACCAGCAAGTCGTCGTCAACAGTTTTGACGATCCGCGCTTCGGGAGTCAGGCGCAACCTGCTGTCGAGAATGACGCGCAGCAACGGGCGGCGGCGTGGGAGGCCGCTGCGGTCGGTGAGCAGCGGATTGTCGGCGAGCACGCTGCCGATGCCCGTGAGCAAGGCGTCCGACGCGTGGCGCATGAGATGGACTTCGGCACGCGATTCTTCAGAGGTAATCCATGTGGCGCTCGATCGATTCGATGAATGCGTTGCGGTCTTTTTCGCTCCGATTCCTTTGCCTTGCGGAAGTGCGAGCTGGCCGTCGAGAGTGAGCGCGGATTTCAGGGTGACGAATGGTTTTTGCGTACGGATCCAACAAGCGAAACTTTCGTTGAGTTTGCGCGCTGGTTCCTCGAGCAGGCCCGTTTCCACGGTGATCCCCGCGGCGCGCAGTTTTTCGAAACCTCTTCCGGAAACTGCGGGATTAGGGTCTTCCATCGCGGCGAGCACGCGGCCAACCCCTGCGGCGATCAGCGCGTCGCTGCACGGCCCCGTGCGGCCGGTGTGATTGCAGGGTTCCAGTGTGACGTACACGGTTGCACCGCGGGATTTTTCTCCCGCAGCCTTGAGCGCAAGTATTTCCGCGTGGCTGCGGCCATCGTATTCGTGGAAGCCCTGGCCCACGATTTCCCCATTGTTGACGATGACGCAGCCGACCAGCGGATTAGGGCTGGCGAGGCCGCTGGCTTTGCGCGCCAAGTCGAGAGCATGCTGCATGAACCGCGTGTCGTGTGCGTCCACGATTTAGTCGAACAGAGAATTCGCGTAGGTTTCGGCGTCGAAGGGAACCATGTCGTTGATTTGTTCGCCGGTGCCTACAAAACGAATCGGGAGATTTAATTCGCGAGAGATGGCTACGACGATGCCGCCTTTGGCGGTGCCGTCGAGTTTCGTCAAAATAATGCCGGTGACGCCGACAGCGCCGGTGAATTCGCGAGCCTGCGCGAGGCCGTTTTGTCCGGTGGTGGCGTCGAGTACGAGAAGCACTTCGTGGGGCGCGCCGGGAATTACCTTGGCTGCGGTGCGCTTCATTTTTTCGAGTTCGGCCATCAGGTTGGACTTGGTGTGCAGGCGGCCGGCGGTGTCGACGAGGACGATATCCGCGCCGCGCGCTTTGGCGGCGGCGACGGCGTCAAAAACCACGGCGGCAGGATCGGCGCCAAATTTTTGCTTGATCATTTCGATGCCGTTGCGTTCCGCCCAGATGGCAAGTTGCTCGATAGCGGCAGCGCGAAAAGTGTCGGCGGCGCAGAGGACCACGGTGCGGCCTTCTTGCTTGAGGCGATTTGCAAGTTTGCCGATGCTGGTGGTCTTACCGGCGCCGTTGACGCCGACGATAAAGATGACGCGAGTTGCGGTGCCATTCGTCGAGGCAGGGGCGGCGCCGATCGGCGGCGGGATGTTGAGGATGCGCACGATGTGGGATTTGATTTCGCGTTTGAGTTGCGAAGCGTCGGACAGGGCGCTGCGGTCGAGTTTTTCGCGGACGGAAGCGAGAATTTCCTTGGTGGTGGCGACGCCGAGGTCGGCCGAAAGCAGGGCGGTTTCCAGTTGTTTGAGAAGCGCGGGATCGATCTTGCGCTGGCCCTGGAAGATGGTATCGACGGTTTCGCTGAGCGCGGCTTTCGTTTTGCTGACGGAGGCTTTCAGCTTGTCGAGGAGGGAAGGCTCGACGGGATCGGGTTTTCCGAAAAGAGTGATCATGGCAATCGGATGTTGCGAGTGGTGCGAAGTAAAAGTGTAGCAGAGTCTGCCGCGAACGCCGCGATCGCCGCTCGCAGTGTCAGCAACTAATTGAAAATAGAATAGTTATAGGATTAGCAAGGTTTGGCATGGAGTGGGGGCGCCGGCGGGTGATGTGACGCTCCGGCCAGGATGACGACGCAGCACGAAGCCGATCGCATGATCGGCGATTCTCAGGAAGGGAGGAGCCGCTACGACGATTTGGGACGGTGGAGAGTGGGGAGGAAACCGGTTAGGAGGCCGATGGCAGGGAGGTAGGCGCAGATTTTGTACACGAAGATGATGCTGGTGAGGTCGGCGAGTTTGCCGAGGACGGCAGCGCCGATGCCGCCCATGCCGAAAGCAAAGCCGAAGAAGAGTCCGGAGATCATGCCGACGCGGCCGGGGATCAGGTCTTGGGCGTAGACGAGAATGGCGGAGAAGGCCGAAGCGATCACGAAGCCGATGATGACGCTGAGGATGGCGGTCCAGAGGAGATTCACGTAGGGCAGCAGCAGGGTGAAGGGCAGGACGCCCAAGATGGAGACCCAAATTACGAGTTTACGGCCGACGCGATCGCCCACGGGGCCACCGATGAGGGTGCCGGCGGCTACGGCGCCGAAGAAAACAAAGAGATAGATCTGCGAGGATCGCACGGAGAGGCCGAACTTGCTGATTAAGTAGAAAGTGTAATAGCTGCTGAAACTCGCCAGGTAAAAATACTTCGAAAAAATCAGGGCCAGCAGGACGGAAACGGCTGCGACGACCTTTTTGCGTGGCAGGGATAGCGATTCGTGTGGGTGTACTGCGGGGCGCGATTGCAGATGGCGGAGGCGCGCCTTATACCAGTGGCCTACGCGAATGAGCACGAGGATGCCCAGGAGGGCGGCGAGGGAGAACCAGGCGGCACCGATTTGTCCGCGCGGGAGAATGACGAGTGCGGCCAGTAACGGGCCAATGGCGGAGCCGGTGTTCCCGCCGAGCTGGAAGTAGGATTGCGCCATGCCGTGCTGGCCGCCGGAGGCTAAGCGAGCTACGCGGGAAGACTCCGGGTGGAATACCGCGGAGCCAACGCCGATGAGGGAGGCGGCGATGACCAGCAAGAAAAAAGTTGGGGCGACCGCTAAGAGGAGAAGTCCCATGAGCGTAAAAGCCATGCCAATCGGGAGGGAGTAGGGCATGGGTTTGCGGTCGGTGTAATAACCGATGAGGGGCTGCAGAAGTGATGCGGTGATTTGATAGGTCAGCGTGAGCAGGCCGATGCGCGCGAAATCGAGGTGGAAGCTGGATTTGAGGATGGGGTACATAGAGGGGACGAGGGACTGGACCATGTCGTTGAGGAGGTGACAGAAACTAACGGCGGTGAGGACGCGAAAGAGGGTGCCTTCTTCGATCAGTTGGGGCGTGGCTAGTTCTGATGGGGTGAGGGTCTGGGTGCTCATGCGGCGGGGCTTTCCAAGTGCACGAGATTATTTTAGTGGGAGATGGGGTGTGGGAGGCATTAAATTTTGCGATGGAGCCATATTGGAAATAGTTTGAGGGGCACGATGCTCGAAAACGCTTGGGTGTTTCAGACGTGGACTTCTACGGCGGAGAGGCGGAGTTTGCCGGTGGTGACGGTGGATTCGAGGGCGTTGACGATGACCAGGTCAAATTTTGCGCCGGCCAGCGATTTGATGCGGGTTAGCGCGTAGTCGAGGTCCATGGCGGTTTGGTAGGGGCGATTGGTGGTCATGGCGTCCAGCGTGTCCGCTACACCGATGATGCGGGCCATGAGCGGGATTTGCGGGCCTTGCAGGCCGTACGGGTAGCCGCGGCCGTCCATATGCTCGTGGTGCAGCTCGATGCCGGGGAGCATTTCTTTTAGCTGCGAAACGGGGCGCATGATATTAGCGCCTTTGACGGTGTGTTGCTTCATGAGTTCGAATTCTTCGGGGGTTAAAGCGCCGGGCTTTTTGAGGACGCGGTCTTCGACGCCGATTTTGCCGACGTCGTGGAGGAGCGCGGAAATTTTTAGTTTGTCGAGCTCTTCGGTGGAAAGGCCGAGTTCCTGGCCGATGAGCGTCGAATATTTCGCGACGCGGCCGGAGTGACCGCGGGTGTAAGGATCCTTTTCGTCGATCGCCGCGGCGAGCATGCGGATGGAACCGAGAAAGAGTTCGCGATTTTCTTCGGCGGCTTCCTTGAGACGCTCGATGTATTCTTCGATGTCGCCGGCCATTTTGTTGAAATTTTCGGCGAGTTCGCTAATTTCTGCCGCGCCGCGTACGGGCGAGCGCTGATGAAATTCGCCGCGGCTGATGGCGCGCGTGGAAGCCGCGAGGCCGCGGATGGGTCCGCTGATACCAACGGCAAAGAAATAACCGAAGAGGATGGCGACGAGCACCACGACGGTGACAAAGGCGAGGGCTTGGCGATTTAGTTCGGTGACCCCGGCGTCGGCTTCGGCGTGGTCCAGGCTGCGTTGCGCGATGACCGCCCAGTTGACTTCGGGGAATGTGCTGTAGGTGCCGATCATTTCGATGGGGCGTTTCTTGCCGGGCTCGGTGAAGCGAACGGTTTCTGTGTTGCGCAATTCCTGGGGCAGCGCGATGACTTGGGCGACCAGCTTGGAGTTGGAGCTGGCGTCGGCGCCGGGGACGAAATGCTTGGTGTCCGGGTGGGCGACGATGTGCCCGAGGTGATCGACGACGAAGACATCGCGTCCGCGCACGCTGGCGTCCTGCAGGCGGTGCAAGATGGTGTCGAGCGAGACTACCGCGGCCAGCATGCCGGTGAAATTGTCGTTGATATCTTTCAGCGGGACGGCGATTACGAAGGCGGGTCGATTGTCTGGGGCGAGGGCCAAAGGATCGCTGCGAAACTTTACGACTTGCGTTTGCTGGGACTGTAGGCAGGTGACGAAAGCGCGCTGCAAAGCTTTGGCGACGAAGGGGTCTTGCTCGGCGCGGAAATTGCCTTGCGAGGCGCTGGTGCCTTTGCCGGATTTGCCGACGGCCGTGAGATAGATGAAGGTGTTGCGGTTGCTGTCGACAAAATTTTCGAGCAAGCGGGTGACTTTGGGCTGCTCGACGGGGTCTTCGATGCTATTGATGAGGCCGGTGAGGGCGAGGATTTGGCGCTCGCTGACCAGTTGTTGCGTTAAGTTGGACTCGAAAAATTGAATCTCTTGAGCCAGGGAGCGGGTGAGATCGCTTTGCTGGACGCGCTCGGTGTCGACGAGTTTGTCCTGGCTGAGGTGGAGGACTTGGCGATGATAGAGACCGATGGGCAGGGCGCTGACGAGTAGCAAGGCTCCGAGCACCAGCCATAGAATGCGGATGCGGCCAGTGCGCAGACGTTCCCAAACGGACGTGGGGCTGAGTGCCATTCCGAGAGATTATTTTACGAGAAGAGGAAGCGTGGAGGTGGGCGGCGAGGGACAGGTGGGGCGGATGTCTAAATGGGACGGAAGTACTAGGGGGAGACGGACGCGCGCTGGCCGGGCAGCATCGGAGACACAAATAACCAGTGTTTAGTGCCGAAAATCTACATCGGACATTTCCGCTAGGCAAGCGTTGAAGCGCTGGCCCTGCGTACGAAGGGGGCGGTCATGGTTTATGGCTCACCGCAATTGCGAGGAGCGTAGCCAAACCCAAGATGATTAGCCCGGCAGCGATAAGGAGGTACGGCAGCCGGACGGGCCGCGCCGACAGCATTACTTCGTCTTCCGGCGAAACAAAAGTCACGAGGGCCTTTTTGTAGGAACGCCAGAGCAAAAAATAAGGGATGCCTACAACGGCAGAATAAATTCCCAGAAAGATCGCCGTGGTTCTGGGTATATGCAAAGCGGGCCTGCCCAGGGCATAGACGAGATCATGCGACCAGCCCGATGCCACGAGCATGCCGAGAACGAGAATGGACACGTGGGCGCAGAAGAACATTTTAAGAAAAGATCTGATTTTTAGTTCATCAGCGGGAGATTTGACGAGGTAGCCGCGATGGCGGCGGTCCCCTGAGAAAACGACCACACGTCCAACGGGTTCCGTTCGAAAGCTTGCGTTTACGATGGAGTCAAGAAGAGGCATAGACCGATTCTCCTCGTCCCCACACGGATGTGGGCTGAGTGCTGTTCCGTAGAGACTATTTTACGAGAACGCGAAGGGTGGAAGTGGGTAGTGAGGGACAGGTGGGGCGGATATCTAAATGGGACCAAGTACAAGGGGGCTTCTCGCGCGTTTGCGGGTGGAGTATGTTGGCGCGATGTTTACTGCCACACTCTTTGCCGCTTTAGCGGCCGCGCAAATTGGGTTGGCCCTTTTAAAGTCGCGCGTGCCGCAGGCGTCGGTTGATATTTATTTTCACGCGACGTACTTGGTGATTGGAAAAAATCATTTGCAGATTTTACTGGCGATCGCCAACGTGAACCGGCATCGTGGCGCTCCGATCGCATTAAGTCACTGTTACGAAGCTTCGCGTTTTTGCGGGCGATCCATGATGGCGCGGATGGCGTCGCGTGGCGGGAGGGCGCGATGAAGGATAGCGTCGACTTGGGTGGTGATAGGGAGGTCCACGTGGTGTTCGCGGGCTAGGGCCAGGAGGGGGGCGGTGGTGCCGACGCCTTCGGCGACCATGCGCATGCCAGAGAGAATTTCGGGAAGCTGGCGTCCGGAGCCTAACTCGAAGCCCACCTGGCGATTGCGGCTGAGGTTGCCGGTGCAGGTGAGGACGAGGTCGCCGAGTCCGGCGAGGCCGGACATGGTTTCGGGCCTGGCACCGAGGGCGGCAGCGAGACGGGAGATTTCTGCCAGACCACGGGTGACGAGGGCGGCAACGGCGTTCGAGCCCAATCCGAGGCCTTGGCAGGCGCCGGCGGCGATGGCGATTACGTTTTTCATAGCGCCGGCGAGTTCTACGCCGAGAACGTCGTCGTTGGTGTATAGGCGGAAGTTGGGGGCGGCGAATTCGTCCTGGAGCATCGTAGCGACCCCCGCGGATTGGGAGGCGACGACTACGGCGGTGGGTTCGCTGCGCGCGGCTTCCGCGGCGAAAGATGGGCCGGAGAGAACGGCGATTTGCGGATCGGAATTTTTCGCGACGAGTGAGGTCAGCAGTTCGCTCATGCGGAGATGCGTTTCGGGCTCAAGCCCTTTTGTGGCGCTGACCATAACCGCGTTTGCAGGAAGATGCCCAGTTGCTTGCTTGAAGATTTTGCGGACGTGGGCGGAAGGGACAGCGCTGATCACGATGCTTGAGTCGTGCAAGGCGGCGGCGATATTTGCCGTGATGGTGACATGGTTGGGGATTGCGCAGGATGGGAGATAGGTTCTATTTTCGCGATCGCGGGAGAGCGTGGCAGAGAATTCTGGATCGCGGGACCAGAGAGTGATTTCGTGTTGGCGTGGGCTGCGGCTGAGGATGATGGAGAGCGCGGTGCCCCAGCTGCCGGAGCCCAGGATGGCGATTTTGGTCATGGCGTGTCGAAAAGAAATGAGCAGTGCCAGTATGCTACAGGTTGACGGAGCGTATGCAGACATCGAAGGGCACCGGCAGGAGCGCCCATGCTGCTAGGATCACGCCGCGTCTTTTTTTTTGCTGAAAGAAAATTTTGTTTCGGTGCCTTCGACCAGGCGTTGCATATTGGCGTCGTGTTTGTAGATTACCAGGGTAGAGATGGCGAGAGAGCCGAAGGTTACGGCGAGCGGCGGGGCGTGATGCGGCGCCCACAAGAAATACATGAGCAGCGGGATGGATGCGGCGGCGGCTAGCGAACCGAGCGAGACGAAGCGCCAAGCGATGACCACGATAATGAAAATTGCTAACGCGGAAAACATGGCTGCGGGAGAAAGAACTAAAAATACTCCGGCTGCGGTGGCTACGCCTTTGCCGCCCCTGAAATTCAGCCAGACGGGATAGCAGTGGCCGATGAGCGCGAGAAAACCTGCGACAACCATCCACAGAGCGGAGTTGTCCGTGAGATGCGCTGCTAGCAACACGGCGGCGGAGCCTTTGGCGGCGTCGAAAACAAGGGTGAGGATGCCAGCGAGCGGGCCGGCTACGCGAGAGACATTGGTGGCGCCGATGTTGCCGCTGCCAGCTTTGCGAACGTCCGCGCCGCCGAATATTTTTGCAAGAAGGAAGCCGAAAGGGATCGCTCCGAGAAGATAGCTGGCGACCGGGATAGCGAAATAGAGGAGTTGCGCGCGGCCCATGTCAGGAGCGTTTCAGCGTGGTCGCGGGATGTGTCCCATGTGGCGCGCCGTGCGAGGCGGCGTGTTGCGAGCTGCCGCGTGAGTTGCTGTAAAGAAAATGAGTGCGCACCATGTCGAGAGCGGCTTGCGAGGCTTGGATGCGGATCATTTCGCGGTCGCCAGGGAAATGCAATCGGCGTTCTTTCACGCCGGTGGCGCTCGAGAGCGCGATGTGCACGGTGCCAACGGGCTTTTCTTCGCTGCCGCCGCCGGGTCCGGCAATGCCGGTGATGCCGACACCGAGCATGCTGCCTGCGCGATGGCGGATGCCGTCGGCGAGCGCGGTGGCGACTTCAGAACTGACCGCACCTTTGGTTTGGATTAGCGCGCCGGGGACATCGGCCCACGCGGTTTTTAGTTCGTTGCTGTAGCAGACTACGCCGCCGAGAAAGTAGACGGAGCTGCCGGCGATGCTGGTGAGGCGTTGCGCGAAGAGGCCTCCGGTGCAGCTTTCGGCGGCGGAAATGGTGGTGTTGTTGAGCATTAGAAGATGTGCGACCACTTCGTCGAGGGTCGAGCCATCGCGGGAGAAGATGCGGTCGGTGAGCGCGATATCGAAACCTTGCACGATTTCGTCGAGAGTTTTTTGAGCGTCAGCGGCATTGTCGGTCCACGTGCGCAGATGGAGTTGCACTTCGCCAGGGGCGGAGAGAATCGTGGTGTGTACGTTCGGGTAGCGTTTGTAAATCGGGGCGACCAATTGTTCGACGTGGGACTCGCCGAGTCCGGTGACGCGCAGTTCGCGGTGCAGCAGGCGGATGCCGGACACGCGGCGCGCGAGACGCGGGAGAACTTGTTCAAGGAACAGCGCTTTCAGTTCGCGCGGAACGCCAGGCAGCAGCACGATGATGCGCCCGCGCGATTCCAGCCACAGACCTGGCGCGGTGCCCCGGGGATTGTCCAGCACTTCGGCGCCTTCGGGAACCATGGCTTGGCGCACGTTGATTTCCGGCATTTGCCGTTTAAAACTGCGAAAGCGAGCCTCAATGGCGCGCAGGACTTCGTCGTTGCGGACGAGCTTGCGGTCGAGGAGTTCGGCAACCGTTTCGCGGGTCAGATCGTCTTCGGTGGGACCCAGGCCGCCGCTGGTGACAATGAATTCGACGCGCTCGAGAGCTTCCGCAAAAGCGGCGCGGAGGTTTTCGCGATTATCGCCGACGACGGATTTGCGAGTGATCTCTACGCCGAGTTTGTTTAACTCTTCGGTTAAGAAAAGGGAATTGGTGTCGAGACGGTCGGGGGTTAGGAGTTCAGAGCCCACGGCGATGATTTCGGCGTTCATGTTCTTTGCGATTACCTCGCTGCTTGCAACCGGGCAGAGGCAAGAGTGCCTGTGCTGCTAACCCAAAAGCGGGAGGCCGCGGACTTCCCAGTCCAGAGTGTAGAGGGCGCCGGTGGTGGCTAAGATGGCACGACCAGAAGGCTGCAGGGCTACGCCCACTAGGTTGGAGCCGCTTAGCGCGATGTCCGCGTGGCCTTGCGGCGAAATGCGGACCAGGCCGCGGCGCCCGCCGAAGCTGGCGGCTACGTAAAGATTGCCTTCGCGATCGAAAGCTAGGCCTTGCGGACGTCCCAGGCCGCGGTAGAAGACGAGAACTTCGCCGCCTTGCGTGATGCGGAAGACGCGATCGAAGCTCGAGGTGGTGGGTCCGGTGACGTAGAGATCACCGCCAGGGTGAAAGGCCAGATGGTAAGCGGCGACGCTCGGCTCCAGCGTGGCGAAGACGAAAATTTCGCGGTCGGGGCTGATCTTAAAAATGGTGCCGCTGCGATCGCCGACGTAGAGATTGCCGGATTTGTCGAAGGCGATGCCGGTGGCGACGCCCATGCCTTCGATCCACTGTTCGGCGCGTCCGTCTGGCGTGATGCGATGGATAGTGCCGTCATGGCGGCAAGAGACGAACAGATCGCCGCTGGCGCCGACGGCAAGGCCGCTCGGATTGATCAGCGAAGTGACGAAAGGCTTGACGCTGTAGTTGGCGGTGATTTTGTACAGCGAGACAGGCACGCGCTGGCCGCGCGGTCCGGAAAAGGTGACATAGATGTTGCCCAGCGCGTCGACCGCGGGATTGGCGACGGGATGGAGATTGTCGGCGATTTCGAGGCCGATGGAGACGGGATGCGGCGCGCTTTCGTGGCCTGCGGCGGCGACTTGCAGCATCCCGCCAACGGCACCTTCGGGAACGCGTGCGATCAGGCGCGTTTCGCTGGCTAAAGAAAGATTTGCTTCGAGTTCGCCGAAGCGCACGATGGGGCGTGAACCGTTGCGCGCCGAGAAGCCTGAACCGTAGATGGCGATTTCACCGCCCGGGATGGCCGCGGTGGGAGCGATGCGTTCAATGCGCGGGACGCCGTTTTTGGATGCGGATTCGCCGAGGCCGAATTTCATAGCAAGTTAAAGTGTAACGCGAGACGCAAGAGAAGTGCAGCATAGATGCCTGCGAGCCAATCGTCGGCCATGATGCCCCAGCCGCCGGGGAGTTTTTCGAGGTAGCGGATGGGGAAGGGTTTTAGTATGTCGAAGAAACGGAAAAGCAAAAATCCTAGCAACCAGGTCTTCCAGTTGAGCGTCGTCTGCAGGAGGCAGTAGTAAGCGACCAGTTGACCAGATACTTCGTCGACCACGACGTATTGCGGATCCTTCGTTTTCGCCCACGATGCAACCCGGCCAGACGCATAGACACCGACGGCGGCGACCAGCAAGACGACGAAATCGTCGAAATAGGAGCTGATCCAGTTCGTGGCCCAAAAATTCGTTGGCCCACCCGTCGCGCCGTGGAGCCACAGAAGATGGCGCGCCCCTAGCCAAGTCAGCAAAACGGAAAAAAGCATTCCGAATAGCGAACCAAACGTTCCTGGGCCCGGTCTAAGGTAGCCGGTCCCGAGGACCGTCGCTATGGCGAAGGCTGTTTGTGGTTTCGGAGTCGTTCCGTTTACCGAAGCCTCAGCGTCCGGCGTCATTCGGCTCGTCGTGTTCGAGGTCGAGGATTATAGTTTTGCGGGACGTTTCGATTTCCTCGATGTCATCTTCGTTGAAAATGGGCTCGGAGACTACATATTTTTCGGTGGCCCAGTTGCCGAGGTCGCGGTCGCGGCAGCGCTCGCTGCAGAAGGGGAAGTCGGCGTGTTGGGTCGAGTCGGTGGGAGTTTTGCAGATGGGGCATTTGTGTTGCATGCGCGCGGACCTTGGTTTTGAAATTTTGGGTTTCGGCCGGAAGGGAAAGTCTACCTCAAGTTACGGCTGGTGGGAATTTTGGGAAGACCCCGCCCCGGGGCGCGCTCGGGGCGCGAGCTTCGTTGGGGAAATACTTAATTCGCGTGTCGCTCAGCCTGCGCCGGTCCAGCGGCGACCGGTTTTGGGGCGCGAAACTCTTCGATCTCCGCGCCGAAGCCGATGCGTCCATCTCCGTATGGCTCGTTGCGCACGTGCACGACGCGCGCGGTGCACCGCGTTTCCTCGGGCATCCCGCCAGTAACTTCCACCGGCATACGAAGCGTAGCTTCAATGGGCATGCCGATTTGCAGGGCGGCAGATGAGGCAAAGAAGAATCCCCCACGCGAGACGTTGAGGGCTTCGGTGAAGTGCTCGGTTTTATCCGAAGACAATCCGATGGCGCGAAAACGCAGAGGTGTGCGGAGATTATAGCGAGTGAGCTGACGTCGTTCGGAACCTTTCATGTTGTCCTCCTCCGCGCGAGAGGAAGGGTCTTACGCGGGTCGCGAGATTGGGGGAGGGTTCGACCAGAGTAGGGAAGCCAACCGCGCTAGTCAAGCACCAAAAATCTATATTTAAGGCCTTTTCATGCTCCTCTTGTGACTGCTCGTTTTCGATGCGGAGTTAAAGCGGCGAACGCGTAGCTGGCGCGCCAAAGTGGCCGGTGATTCGAAATTTTTGGTGTGGGATAATGCCTGCGCGTCAAGCTACCGCGGTTCGTAAGATAGGCTGAGCAGAAGCGAGCAACTACCACATGAGCAAAACGGGCTCTTCACTCGAGCAGGGGTTCGTGGTACCGGACTGGCCTACGATTGTGGCGGCGCACGCGCGCATCGCGCCGCACATCCATCGCACGCCCGTACTGACCTCGCGGCTGCTGGACGCCATAGCCGGCGCGCGCTTGTTTTTCAAGTGCGACAATTTCCAAAAAACCGGCTCATTCAAGATCCGCGGGGCCAGCAACGCCATTTTTTCCATGAGCAAAGAGCAAATCGCAAACGGCATCGTTACGCTTTCGAGCGGCAATCACGGCGCGGCGGTGGCGTGTGCGTCGGCTTGGCGGGGCGTCCCGGCCTACATCGTGATGCCCAAGAATACGCCGAAGGTGAAATGCCAGGCCGTTGAAAATTATGGAGGGCGCATTACGTTTTGCGAGCCCACGCTTACGTCGCGCGCAGAGACCGCCGCGCGCGTGCAAGCCGAAACGGGTGCCACGCTTGTGCACCCGTATGACGACGACCGCATCATCGCTGGGCAAGCCACGGCTGCAAAGGAACTGCTCGAAGAAGTGAACGATCTCGACGCCGTATTCGCTCCGGTGAGCGGCGGCGGCCTGCTCAGCGGCACCTGCCTGGGAGCGCAGGGAATGCGCCCTGGGATTGTGGTTTTTGGTTGTGAACCGGAACGCGCGGACGATGCCTACCGGTCGCTGACCTCGGGAGTATTGCAGTCGCTGGATGCCAGCGACACCATCGCGGATGGCTTGCGCGCTTCGCTTTCCGCGCGTACCTTCGCAATTTTGCGGGAGCGTGTTGCGCGCATTCTGCTGGTGAGCGAGGCGGAAATTATCGCGGCCACACGCCTGGTCTGGGAACGTATGAAAATTATTATCGAGCCCTCATGCGCGGTGGCCATTGCGCCGCTGCTGCGGGCCGGCGCGGTCGCTGATTTGAGATTGCCGCCGCGCGCCGACGGCGGAGCTCCCAAATTCGGCATTATTTTCTCCGGTGGCAACCTCGATCTCTCTTCGCTTCCGTTCTGATCGCGTGTCGAACATTTCGCAGCTGCAAGCTTCTGCCCCCGCGAGGCCCGTAGGATCCGGCTTTGAGACGGTTTTTTGACGATGTGCGGCTTAATTTCCGCCGCAACACGCGGAAGGTCCGCAGCATGGCGACCTGCGACAAGAAGAGCTCTGCTCACCATCGCTCCGGAACCGCTCGTTTTGGCCGCGTTACGGTTTGGCTTTTTTCTTAGCCGGTGGCGTTTTTTCCCCGCCCTTTGGATTGATCAGCGCCAAGAAGTCGCGCGTGTTAAATGGATACCGCCGTACGGATTGTTGTCCGGTGGTGCTCAAGGTGATATCTACGCGCCGATTGTTGGCCAACACCAGCACCGCCAGATTGCGGAGCATTTTTTGCCGCTCCGCTGGGCTCAAGTCTGGATTTTGCGCCATCTGGTCTTTAATTTGTTCGGCATTCAGCTCGTCCTCTTTGCCAAACGCCTTCAGATCAAAGTGGTCTGCAGGAACCCCGTGTTCCACCAGAAAAGTTTTGACGCGTTCGACGCGGCGGTCGGTAAGCTTCTTGTTGTATTCCTCCGAGCCGCGCGGGTCTGCGTGGCCGCTGAGGATCAAGTGGGCATCCGGGACATATTTCAGATAGTTTTTGAAGTCTTCGGCTAGCGCTAAGAGGATTTGCCCCTGACTATCGAGCAAGCCTCCTTCGGGGTGCTCGGCACTGGGGCGCGCGGTTGGAAAATAAATACTGTGTATGGAGAGCTTGGCTTCCAGCTGCTTGATCTCCGGAGCTGGGGCTGCAGGAGGAGGCGCTTCTACGCTCACGGTGGTCGTCGAAGAAGCGGTAAGCGGCGGATTGCGATCGTCGTTGACGTTGCAGGTGACCGTAATTTGACCTGGGACGGCATCCCGCGTGTTGAGCGTGGCGGTGGGGCCGCTGCCGGAAATGTCGCCGGCGCTCGCGCTATAGCTGTACGTTAGGCGCCGGCCATCAGGGCTGCTGGCACGCGAATTGATAGTGGATGTACCACCGGTTTGCACGCTGGAGGGGTCTGCTGAACAGGCAATCACCGGGGGATGCGTTTCTTTCACGCTGAACCGCGCGCTGCAGGATGCCGAGCCATTCTTGCTGCCGTCACTCAAATTGGCCGTAACTCCGTAAGATCCAGGCGGCAATCCGGCAGTCTCAATCAACACCGTGTCTCCGCTACCGGCAACTTTCACGCCGGTGCCGTTCCAATCGTATTTGACGGCACGCTTAGGGCTGAAATTCGCGCCGCTCGCGGTGGCGCTGACCTGCTCGCCGGCAAAGACCTCGGTGGGCTGCAAGCTGCAAGAAGCGGTAGGTGACACGGGCGGTGCACCGCCGCCAAACATGAAAACGAGGCCCGTCTGTGCTCGCAGGCCCCGGATCTCTGTGGACGCCACCGTGGGAGGTGCGAATCGGTAATTCGAGACGACATAATCGGCGCGAATCAGGCGCAGCGCTACGTGCCGCGACAGGTTGATGTCCAAACCACCGCCTACGAGCAAGCCTAATTTGTCGACGTCATGAAAGGCATCCGGCGTAAGGCGATGGTCGCCGACGAGCGCCTCTATGAACGGTGAAAGGCGATGGTGGCGAAAAGTAATCTTTGGGCCAAAAGAAATATTTGCAAACGCGGCATCGTCGATTCTTTTGGGCAGACCCGTTTCACCGCTGCCCCAATCGGTGCTGGTGTCCAGGGTCAATCCGAACCAACCATTGAAATTATAAGTAACGCTGGCGCCGGCGCCTCGCGGATTCGATTCGAGCCGGCTGCTCAGGGGCAGCAACGCTCCTGGAAGCTGGCCATGCACATTCGCGCCAGGATCAAAAAAGGAGTATCCGCCGTAAAGCTCCCACTTCGGAGCGGGCGGCTCCTGGGCCGCGGCCACCGTGGCCAGCATACACAGCGCCGCGATCGTTACCGCCAACAACGTAAGAACACGAGCAGAGCGGCTCTTTGAATAAGGTGACATGCGAATATTCCTCCAAACTTCAACCGCGTGATTTCGTGCTATCCAAGCCGCTTATCGGCTGGCTTTAAACGCTATTTCCCGCACGGCGGCACATTCACCGTGTCGCTGATCAGGGTGACGGCGCCCACTGACGCCAAGGCGCGACCGTTTAACGTCACGCCGGTATTCAGCGTGACGGATTGGTTGGCCAACAGATTCCCGGCCATGGTTGTGCCCGTACCGAGGGTCGCCGAACTGCCAATTTGCCAGGTCACGTTTTGCGCCAGGCCGCCGTTAATCAAACTGACTTTTCCGCCGGCCGTCGTCAGTGTGGACGCAATTTGAAAAATCCACGTGGCTGTCGAATCACCTTGCGCGTCGAGCGTGAGATTTCCGGTTATTCCAAGCGAGGGCTGCGCTACCGTTGTATAAACTCCTGGCTGCAGAGTTTCTCCTCCGATGTCCGGAGGGAGGTGGGTTCCTACGGGTTTGCCGGCGGCAGTGTTATACGCGGCGGTCAACTGACCTTGCGCCGTCTGCGCCACGGCATCCCCAGAGTGCAGTGTGCCCGTCAACAATCCCGGCGGAAACCCGACGATGGCACTCCCGGCCCACACGCCCACGTCTCCTGAAACGTTCGTGGGGGCGGCGACGGTTGAAGTGTTGGTGACCGTAGAACCGGCCAAGATTCCAAATCCACAGCCCGTCGCTCCCAAGACGACCGGCGGCGTACACGGGGTCGTTGCGGTTTTGAACATCGACACGAAGGCTGGCGCCAGCGCGTTACCGTACTGGTCTTGCGCGCCGGTGCTGACCATGACGGTATAAGAAGTGTTCACGGTCAGCGCGCTGGCTGGGGTAAACGTGGCAATCGTTTCCGTTGCGTCGAGCGAAATAGCCCCGCTTACGGAAGTCGCGCCGGCGACGACCGTGAAGGTAGACATATTGATCGTCTGGGGATTCATTGCCTTGCTGAAGGTCACGGTAACCACCGCGCCCTGACAAACGCCAGTCGCGCTGCCCGTCGGAACTACGGAAACCACGCTAGGAGGAGTAAGCTGGCCGCCGGGACCTCCCGTGCCTGCGTTTTTGTCCGGGTCGCCGCACCCGCCCAACGCTGCGGCCAACAGGATCGCCGAGAACCAAAACTTGCTGACCTTCAGATTACGCATTAGCTTCTCCTCTTAACCCACTTACGAGGGGTTGTATACAACTCGCGGCTGCTCCGAAAAAAGGTGGGAATTCACATCCACGGGCAAGTCTGGAAGAACGTCATCGATCCGCGACCCAGTGTATCGTCCGCCCGCCGAAGGGTATTGTCTGTTCAAAAACGGACAGCTGACGCTATAGGTACCAATGCGTGACTATTCTCCTTCGTGTAAGCTTCAGGGAATTCGTTGATTCAACAGGTGGTGGATCAGCAACTGGCTCTTAGACAGATTTGCCTAACTCCCTCGTAAAAGGGTCGCCGAGAGCTTTTTTCCGGGGAGTCTTGCAGGGCAAAATAGTGCGTTTGGAAAAACGATTGCGACAGGAAGGACAACGCCTACGGGAGTATGCTTTTGCGCACAAGCAAATACATGGCCACAAATCCTGCGAGCAAGACGCCGCTTTCGAGCAGGACGGAAATGCCGTGCAAGCGCCCAAATTCGGCAAGCAACGGGCTTCCGGCGTCGGTGGCCTGGATTGACCCCATGCGCAGTCGCAGCGCTGCCATCTTTGCGCTAACGGTGAATTGCGAAATCAGCGTCAAAGCAATCATCGCGGCCACGCAAATCGCGGGGCCGCTCGAGTAAGTCGCCAAAGTTCGGGTACGCGCCAGCCGCGCCGCCAGGAACACGATCCCGCACAAAATCCCGCCTAAGTGCATCCGCGTCAGCGAGTAACCCACCACCGCGCCAGCCTGATCGCGGCTCGCCAGAACGTGGAAAGCTCCCGGAGCCACCACAAAACTGAGAAATACGTCGCTGCCGAGCCATAGGCTCAAACCTAGAAACTCGATCGTAAGCAGCAGCGTTGACATGGAGATTTTTCGCTAGAATAACTTTTAGCGCAGAAAGTGGTGGGCGATAAAGGATTTGAACCTTTGACCTCTCGCGTGTGAGGCGAGCGCTCTAACCGCTGAGCTAATCGCCCGTCAAAAAACGGGTTGCGTGCATCCAACGAGCGGGCAAAAAAACGCGCCGCGATGCAGTGATCTAGTTGTAACAGGAAAGAGCCCGAGTTTTCAACTATGCCGACCGCCACCCCTCAGGTAGTTTCGCAGCTGCATCGCGCCATCGCGCGCATTATCCTCGGCAAAGAAGAGGCTATTCAACTTGCGCTCATTACCCTCCTGGCGCGCGGCCACCTGTTGATCGAAGACGTTCCGGGCGTGGGAAAAACGACTCTCGCACAGGCGCTGGCAAAATCCTTTCATTGTTCTTTCCAGCGTATTCAATTCACTTCGGACTTGTTGCCCAGCGATGTCCTCGGCGTCAGCGTCTATAACCCGGAATCGCGCGAATTTGAATTTCGCTCCGGCCCGATTTTCGCGAACGTGGTGTTGGCGGACGAAATCAACCGCACCACGCCGCGCACGCAATCCGCGCTGCTCGAAGCGATGAACGAAGCGCAAGTCACCGTGGACGGGAAAACGCTTCCGCTGCCCCAGCCCTTTCTGGTGATCGCCACGCAAAATCCCGTCGAGCATCACGGGACTTACCCGCTTCCGGAATCGCAGTTGGATCGTTTTTTGATGCGCATCAAAATGGGATATCCATCGCCGGAAACGGAGCGCGAAATTCTGCGCAGGCGCGCCAGCGACGATCCTCTGGTTTCGCTCGATTCCATTGCCGACGTACACGAAGTATTGGCCATGCAGGAAGCCGTCGCGCACATCAAAGTCGACACCAGTTTGCTCGACTATGCGCTGAATATTGTGAACCTCACGCGCAACACCGATCAGCTTGCGCTCGGCGTCAGTCCCCGTGGGACGCTGATGCTGCAGCGCGCCGCGCAAGCGCGCGCTTTTCTCGACGGCCGCGATTACTGCTTGCCTGACGATTTCAAGCAACTGGCGGTGGCGGTGTTTTCGCATCGCGTGGTGGCCAGTTCGCGCCATGCTTCGGCGCAGAAGAAGTCGGAAACCACGGAGTCCGTCCTGCGGGAAATCGTAGACTCAGTTCCCGTTCCACTTTAAAGGCAACGACACTCTCGATTTGTTTTTCTAGTTGCAGCGAGGAAACGGTTTAACGCTCTTGCCCATGGCTCCGACTCCTTCCTCTTCGCGGATCGCGCATCTCTGGTCCAAAACCGATCGGCCCGCGGTGCGCGCGTTTTTCCTTTCCATCACGGCGCTCACCGTAGCGTTGCTGCTGGCGCTGTACTCGGGCGCCGCCGCTGAACTAGGCCAACTGGTTCTGGCCACCACCTCAGCGGTAACCGCGCTTGCCGTCGCCGGGTGGGTCGCCGTCACGCTCGTCCCGGTGCTCGCCAAGCGCACGCCGCTTCGCTGGATCGGCTACAACGTCGAGTACCGCATCTCGCGACCTGGGTGGATTTACGTTGGCGGCATCATTTTAGTGGCGCTCGCGGCGCTCAATACGGGCAACAACCTTCTGTTTCTGATCATGTCCACGCTGGTGGCGGCGATTCTCATGTCCGGAATTCTCTCTTCCATTTCACTCTCTGGAATGACCTTGCGCCTCGAACTGCCCGAGCACATATTCGCCACACAGCCGGTGCGCGCGGTCATGGAATTGCGCAACGAAAAACTCACTGTCCCGTCGTTTTCGCTCCGCGTGGAAGCCGCCGCAAAAAAGGGCCAGCCCGCGGTGATGCTTGAAACTCCCGTGTATTTTCCGTATCTCGCCAAGCGTGAACAGGTTCGGCAAGTTGTGCCCATGACGTTCCCGCGCCGCGGCCTATATCGGCAGGACGCCTTTCGCATCGTCACGCGCTTCCCGTTCGGCTTTTTGCAAAAAGCTCGCCGCATCGATCTGAAAACCGAAGCGCTGGTTTACCCTTCCGTCGAACCCAATGACCAGATGATCGAGAATCTGGCGGGCTTGCACGGCATACGGGAAAGCCTTGCCAAGGGGCACGGACAGGATCTTTATGCGCTTCGCGATTACGTGGCCACCGATAGCGCCCGCCACGTGCATTGGAAGGCCTCCGCGCGCTTTGGCACGCTGATGGTTCGCGAATTTACGCGCGACGATGATTGCCGCGTCTTGCTGGTGCTGGACCCGCACATCACCCCAGTCATTAACGCCGACAGCGGGGTGACCACCCTCTCTGCCGCGGAACGCTTTGAACGCGCGCTCACTCTCTGCGCCAGCCTCGCGTGGCATTTTTCCGAAACCGGCGCGATGATGCAATTTCGCACCGCCGGAATGGAAACTTCGCTCGCCAGCGCGGGCGAAACCATTTTTCCCATCTTGCGCCATCTGGCGCTTGCGCAACCGCTGCCGCCTGATCCGCACCACACGCTCATCACGGAACTGGCCAGTTCGCCCGATCTTTTCAAAATTATCATCACCAGCCAGAAGCACGGCTCCATTCCCGCCAATGTCTGGCATTCTTCCTACGTTATTTTTCTCGACGATGTGACATAGTCAGTCCAGCATGCTCACGGGCCGCGAACTCCGCGCGTTTCGCAATAATCTGCTCGCCTGGTTTCGCCAGCATCAGCGGGATCTGCCTTGGCGTCGCGACAAAGATCCCTATCGCGTCTGGCTGTCCGAGATCATGTTGCAACAGACCCGCGTCGCCGCGGTTATCCCCTATTACGAACGATTTCTCGGGCGCTTTCCCACCATCACCGCTCTTGCCGAAGCGCCCGAACAAGAGGTGCTGCGCTTTTGGGCGGGCCTTGGTTACTACCGTCGCGCCAGAAACCTGCAGCACGCCGCGCAGCGCATTGTCGGCAAACACCAAGGAAGATTTCCGAATCGCGAAGTTGACGCATTGGCGCTGCCGGGCGTCGGAGCGTATACCTCGGCCGCCATTCTCAGCATCGCGTTCAACCAGCGCCATGCAGTCCTCGACGGCAACGTAGCGCGCGTACTGGCGCGGATATTCGCCGTGCGCGGCGATCTTCGCGAAGCACAGCGATGGCAGTCCCTGCAAAAAAACGCCGACGAACTTCTGGACGCCAATGCACCTGGCGATTGGAACCAAGCCATGATGGAAGTAGGAGCGACGGTCTGCACACCGCGCGCGCCACAATGTTTGTTGTGTCCCGTGGCAAAATTCTGTCAGGCGCGAAAACTCGGCGTTCAGGATCAGTTGCCGGAGAAAAGGACCAAGCACGTTCCCGTCCGCGTGACACTCGCGGCTGCTGTGTTCCTCGACAAGCAAGGGCGCACGTTGCTTATGCCTCCTCCGCTGCCAAGCAGCGCGAAGGCTGCCGCCGACCATGTGCCCACGCTGGTATCAAGAATGTGGCACTTTCCGACGATAGCCTCGAGCGCCAATCCCGCGTCGGAGTTGCGAGGTCATTTACAGGCTATTTTCCCGAAAGAAACCGATGGTGAGTGGAATTTGCAGGTGTTAGACACCGTGCGTCACTCTGTCACCTACCGCAACATTGCGATATATCCGTTCCGTTTGCATGTCGCGAAACTTCCCCGCTTTTCAGGGTCGAGAATGGTGGCCATTGACAACCTGGCTTCGCTTCCCGTTTCGAGCTTGACCCGCAAGATTGCCCGAGCCGCTCTCGATTTTCCCAAGTCTTAGCACACTGCCTGCAAGAAGGCCGGTCCCGGAGCACGGGCTGCTGTTTCCCTAAAATCGTTACGCTTTCGCTGCGCACGAGAGCCGCTGCCCGCCACGCGAAGCGCGCCAATGCTACGATATTCATTCGCCATGGATCCTTCTTTTAACCTCCCACCAGGCCCCGCGCCGCCTGCGGAGCGGTTTTTTCGTTTGGCTGTTTTTTTTCTCCTACTGATCGCCGTCGCTTCCTTGGCCACGACCGGCAAACTAGACCTGCCTTCTTCAATTCTCGCAACCGCGGCGGTGATTTTTAAAGGCGTGCGGCGCTGGAATGGCAAGCCGCCCGAGATTTCCTCGCGCACCGCGACCTTCCTGGTGATCGGTTATCTGGCTTTCTTTCCCGTCGACATCTTATTTTTCTCGCGCGCGTTCGTTGCGAACTCTTCGAATCCCGCGCTGTTTGCTGCGTTGATTGCGGTAGTACATTTTCTGCTTTTCGTAATGCTCGTGCGTTTTTATAGCGCCACCACGGACCGTGACGCGGTCTTCCTGGCGATGCTGTCGTTCGCCGCGGTGCTGGCCGCCGCGGTGCTCACCGTGGACACCACCTTCCTGCTCTTCTTTTTTTTATACTTGGTATTTGCGGTGGCCACCTTCGTCGGTCTCGAGCTGCGCCGCGCCGCGCACGGCGCCGTCACGCCAGTACTCTATACCGCGCAGCCCGGCCGCGACCGCCGCATGAACCGCGCGCTTACGCTGGCGACCGCTAGCGCTGCGATCGGCGCCGTTCTGATCGGGGCGATCTTCTTCTTTCTTTTCCCGCGCGTCAGTGCCGGATACCTGGGCCGCAGCAGCTTAAATCCGTCGCTCAGCACCGGCTTTAGCGATGACGTGGAACTCGGACAGATCGGCGAACTGAAAAAAAATGCCGCGGTGGTGATGCGCGTAGAAACCGGGCACCCCATCAGCTACGGCGGGCTGCGCTGGCGCGGCATCGCTCTGGCAAAGTTTGATGGCAAACGCTGGACTTCCGCCGATCACGAGATGAAAGCGCTGCCCGCCAACATCGATGGCTGGATTTATCTGGGCGAGCCCAATCGCCACGCGGAACCGCTTTCGAGTGGTTTGCTGTACACCGCGGTGCTGGAGCCCTTGGCTACGGACGTGCTCTTTGTGCCCGGCAATCCCGTATCGCTGCAGGGAAATTTCACCGGGCAGAGCGGCAGCGCGTTCGGCGCGGTGCACACCACCTATTTGTTTCGCGACTCCACGGGTTCGCTTTTCAATCCATTTCACAATTACACAGCCATTCGCTATTCCGGCTTCTCTCGTTTGCCCGAACTCAACGTGGCCAAACTGCGCGATTCTCCACCTTTCGATCCCGGAACCATTTCCGATGTGTACCTTGAGCTGCCGAAGCTCGACGAGCGTATTCCCGCTCTCGCAAAGCAAATCACCGCGAACCAAACGAACGCCTACGACAAAGCCCATGCCATTGAGATGTACCTGCGCAGCAGCCGCTTCACCTATACGTTGAACCTGCAAGGCAAACCGGGGGACGACCCGCTCCCGCATTTTCTTTTTGACACTCGCGCCGGGCATTGCGAATATTTTGCGTCGTCCATGGCCGTAATGTTGCGTACGCTGGGCATTCCGTCGCGCGAAGTGAATGGTTTTTTGCCCGGCGAATACAACGACCTCGGCGGCGACTACATCGTGCGTGCCAGCGATGCTCACAGCTGGGTGGAAGTCTTTTTTCCCGGGTCCGGCTGGATTGTGTTTGATCCCACACCTGACGCGCCAGAAGGTTCCGCCGATTTTCTCTCGCGCCTCGAAAAATATGCGGACTGGTTCGAACTCACCTGGAATGACTGGGTGATCAGCTACGACTTTGCGCACCAGGCTGCTCTCACACAATCTCTGCAGCGCAGCTCGCGCACCTGGATCGAGTCCAGCCGTGAATGGTTCGAGCGCAAACAGGAGAACGGCAAGCTGTGGATCAAGTCCTGGCAGTTTCAACATGCCGGACTGCGCTACCTGCTGCCGGTCGCCATGGTTTTCTTGCTCGTGGTGATGCGTTTCAATTTAGTTTCGCACTTTTTGCAGCGCCTGCGCCTCTTTCTGCAACTTCGCGGACAGCGGACCAAGTCAGCGAATCCGCAACTCGCCTCGCGTCTGTACTTCGAACTGCTGCGCTTGCTCGAGCGCCGCGGGCTGACGCGCGAGGATTCACAGACGCCCCTGGAATTTGCCGCCTCCCTAACGCAGTTCGGAACCGGCGATCTGAATTTCTCGCCCGCTGTCCGCGAATTCACTACCCTGTACGCCCACGCGCGTTTCGGCGGGGCTCCCTGCGACATCTCGCGCCTTCGCGCGCTGCTCACGCAAATCCGCGCCAGCCTGCGCGCCCTCTAAAACTGCGGGTTGCGCGGCGGCAAAGAAGAGCGGCGGTGCCGTGTTACAATGAAATGTTGCGGGAAAGCGCATTTTCGCTGCCTATGAGTAAGGTTTCGACCAAAGTTGGTTTCGTCAGCCTCGGATGCCCCAAGAACCTTGTCGACAGCGAGGTGATGATGGGCATTCTGGCGCGCGAAGGCTATGAACTAACGCCCCGTGCCGACGAAGCCGAGATTTTAGTTGTCAACACCTGCAGCTTCATCGAGTCCGCGCAAAAAGAATCGGTGGACGCCATTCTGGAAATGGCCGAGCACAAGAAGTTTGGCGCCGCCAAAAAATTAATCGTAGCCGGATGTTTGGTCGAGCGTTACCGAAATCAAATTTTGGAGCAAGTCCCGGAAGTCGATGCTGTCGTTGGCACCGGCGAGGTCGAACGCATCATGGAAGCCGTGGAAGGTGACTTGCGTGTGCTTCCCGCGCAGCCCCCGGCTTTTCTCTATCACGACCTGACTCCGCGCATCATCACCACTCCAAAGCATGCCGCTTACATCAAAATCGCCGAAGGCTGCGACCATCCCTGTTCTTTCTGCATCATTCCGCAGCTGCGCGGAAAATTCCGCAGCCGTCGTTTTGAATCCGTTCTCCGTGAAGCAGAAAACCTCGCTGGCAACGGCGCGCGAGAAATCACCCTGATCGGGCAGGACACCACTTCCTACGGCGAAGATCTCGGATTGCGCGATGGATTGGCCTTACTGCTCGAAAAATTAGCGCAAGTCGGCGGTGCATCGGCTGCGGAAGGCGATGATTTGCTCTGGGTGCGCTTTCTTTACGCTTACCCGAACCGCGTGACGCAGAAATTACTGGACACCCTGGCGAACTATCCGCGCCTTGCAAAGTACATGGATATGCCATTGCAACACGCCAGCCGCAACGTCCTGGCCCGCATGAAACGCGGTGGAAACGGCGACTCCTTCTTGAAATTACTCGAACGCATTCGCGCGACGATCCCCGGTGTTTCGCTGCGTACTTCGTTCATCGTGGGGTTCCCCGGCGAAACGGAGAACGATTTCACGGAGTTATGCGATTTTGTAAAGGCCGCGAAACTTGACTGGATGGGCGTTTTCGAATATTCCGACGTGGACAACGCGGGAAGTTTCGCCCTCGATGCAAAAGTCGAGAGTGAGACGATCACCGCTCGCCGCAATGAACTGATGGCCCTGCAAAAGAAAATCTCGCGCGAACGACTCCGCCGCTTCCGCAACGAAACGCACATGGCCCTCGTCGAGGGTCCCTCGAGAGACAATCCATTGGTCTGGGAAGCCCGACTCGAAGGCATGGCGCCGGACATTGACGGCAAACTTTATCTGACGGACATCGAGCTGCCAAACGGCGACATCGCGGAAACCGGCGATGTCGTTCGCGTCCAAATCACCAAGACCGATGCCTACGATCTAGTCGGCCGCGTCGTCGAAATCGTTCCGCAAAAGCGCCTGCTCAAAGGCCATTCCTTGGCACCGTCGCACGATCCGCACGCTCACGGCCCGAGCGCCCCGGAAAAATTGCATCGCATCGCTACGGGAGCGCCGTTGCGAGTCCTGGCGTAAGCCACGGCATCAGTACACCTCTCGTGCAGCCCGTCTAAAGGCTGTTATGCGACCGCGAACGTCAGGGTTTTGCGGACGGAATGGTCACGACGGTTTTGGCGCCGCCTACATTTTCGAAGCGGTCATACGCGCGCACGGCGATGGTGTGCTCGCCCGGACGAAGATCCGTTACGCCGAACTCGTAATATTCTTCTGGCGCGTCGCTGATGCGGCCCGTGGGCGCGCAGAGAATCCAATCGCCGCTATCGACGCTATATTGCGCCCGTTCGACGCTGGTGGCGGCATCTCGCGCGATGAATTTCACGGTTACCGCGGCGGATGCGGACGCATTTCCATCGTGCGCCGGCGTCGCGGCAGCTTCCAGTTTTTCGATCACTGGCGGAGTGTTGTCGATCTCAAATCGCTCGCTTTCGCGGTCCGCAGTGAGCGCCACGCCTGGGGGGTTCGCCGGACTGTCGCTGGCGACAATTTTCAGATAGTAGGCGCCGTCGGGCATGCCGGTGGTATCCCAGGAGTAAAATTTCTGGTCAAGTTTGTCTTTCAGCAGTTTCCACTCGCGTTCATTTTCGCCGCGCACATAAACCGCGTAGCGCAATTCGTCGTCGTTGGGATCGTGCGCGTTCCACAAAACGGTGGCATAGCCTTTCTGCTGGAAGGCCTGCGGCGGCTGTTCAAATTTGGGCGGCGCGCCGCTCTGCGTGATCACCACGCCGTTGGAATTATCGGCAGGAGGTTGGCGCAGGGTAACGCTTTGCGTTTGCCCGGGCGAAATGACGAACGTCGCTTGCGCGCGCACGCCCGGATCCTGCAAAGCAATGCCGTCGATCACCGGAGCGACGTTGCGCGGAAGATAGGCAACGCTGGCCCACTCGAGCCCGTCGCCGGGGCGGGCTCCGTGTATCACCGCTTTCCACTGCACGTAGCGCGCGGCCGGCGCCTCTGTGGCTGCGCCGGATTGCACATAGGGTCCGAACCAGCGCGACCACTCGGTGTTGGGTTCCTCCGTGTTGCCCGAACGCACAAAAAATTCGAGACGCGGATCGGCGCTGCCAGGCTTGCCATTTCTTGCCTCTGACGCGGCGGTTTCTCCAGCCGGCCGCGGACTCCACCACTCCAGGCGCCCCCATTGCGAAAAAAGTTGTGCGTCAAACGAGCGCGATTCGTACGTGCCTTCTGGTTCGTACTCCGGTCCCACGGAAAAAATCTTCCCAGGGTTAGCAGTGCACAGGAATACCTTGCCTTGCGAATTTCGTGCCATGCCCGTGATTTGCGCCGAGCCTGATTTCGCAAGTTGCGCATAAACTCCGCGGCGGTCGATGGCCAGCAGCGCACCGTTGTTGCCGGTGCCGGCCAGCAGGCGCCCGTCGGAAGCGAGCCCGAGCGAGTAGACGATCTCGTCCCGCGAGCTCCACAACTCTTCCGGCGCGCCATCCGGGCTGATGCGATAAATGCTGCTGGTAAGCGCGGGAGGAAATGGCGTGAAAATGGCTTGCGCATTGCCGGTTGAAATGGTTGCGCCGCTCGTGAACGTGGTCGTACCCTGCGGCGTCGAAATTACGGTAGTCGCGGAGGGAGCCACGGTGTGCTGCTTTTCACCGATGGCCGCGGCGTAGATTGTGCCGTCGGGAGCGGTCGCTAGTGACGTTATTTCGCGTTTCGCGCTTTCGTAAAGAACAAAACCTTCCGCGCTGCCGCTTCGCGTGACCACATCTGGTTGCTTCCGGTTTCTTTCCTCGGCGCGATCGCTGCGCTTGGTGATGCGCAGGATCCGTCCGCTCGGTTCAGTGCCGGCGAGCAAACTTCCTTTGGCGTCGACAGTCAGCACGCGCACGTGCGCTTCTTCGCTTGAGTAAAATAGCGCGCCCTGGCCGTCGGGAGCCACGGCGAAGATTTGACCTTTGTCGCCGGTGGCTACGTATAGCGTGCCATCCGCGCCGAAAACCAGGTCCCAGATATATTTCGTTTTGGGATCGAAGAAAACGGACTTCTCACCGCTCGCAGAAACCTTATAAACTTTGCCGTCCGGAGAGGTTGCCACAAATAGCGTGCCGTGGGCGTCAAAAGCGATCGCCTGCGCAGCAAGATCCGCAGAATCAAATACTACGGTAGGCTTGCCGGATGCCGATGTCGCGAAGCGAAAGACCCTGGCGGGCGAGCCGCCAGCGGCATACAGGACCCCATCCGGAGCTGTGCGCAACGACCACAAATACGATGCGTCGGCATCGGCCAGCAACGTGAACTTCGGCGCCAGTTCGAGGTGTCCGTCGCTACGCACCGCGATGCCATGAGCCGTACCTTTTACAAATTCGTCGTAGGAAGACTGCCGCCAGCGTCGCGTGTGTTCTCCGGAAGCAGAAAGCACGCACGCGAGAAGCACGCCAAGCGCCGCGAAAAAACGAAACCCTCCGGCGCAACGCGATTGGCTGGCGCGAGCGGCGCAGGCGCGGCTGGCGCAACGTGGTTCGAAGGGTAGAGTCATTTAGAATTCACCGGATTTGCAGATTCAGGGAGATCACTCCAGCCACCGGGCCGCCAAGCGGAATAGAAGACTCGCCGGCCAGTGATTCGCGCAGGACTTGCACGGTGCCCGGAGTGGGACGCCCGTCCACCACATTGATTTGCGAAAGCGGGACGTTGGGTAATTCCTTATCGTTCCAGAGCAGCGTGGGCGAGGGCGAAAACAGTCCAACGTACACACGATCGTTGCGGCGCTCGCGGTTCAGCAACGCGATCAACTGGTCGAGTCCGCCGGCCTCGGTGGCGCTGGCGGCAGAAAATCCACGCGAAGCGCGATTCAGCAAGTCGGCGTCCGTCACGAGCACACGCAGCATGGTGCCGCGCGCGGTTTGCTCCGGTACGCGAACCGTGGTTTCTTCGACGCGCGGGGCGCCGCGATAGGGATGCACCAGGACGCGCACGCGCAAAGTCTCCCCTGGCGCGGCTTCACCTTTTTCAAGCCACGCGCTGTCAATCGTGAAGGACTGCCGTCCCGGGGCGCTATCGACCTTCAGCGCAATGCGTTCGACATCGGCGGTCTCAAACGTGTTGGTGAAAAGCCGCGTGAAAACCGATTGCATGGTCAGGGCGATGGGCAATCCGTCGGGCGTCAGCGTATCTCCCGGCGCAAACGTATTTTCAATCAGCACCGGCGCGTGGCCCCGCAACCGCACTTCACCCGAAAGATGGAGCGTCGTGCCCTCGCCGTACACGCTGTTTTGCGAAAGGCCATTGAAAACGGTCAACGCGACGAGCAACGGCGTGAGCTTCGGATGATTGACAATTTCAAAGTGAAATTTCTTTTCGCCGCTGGGTGCGCTGACGGTTAGGTCCAGCGGGACCATCACCGGGGTTGCGCCCAGCTTGCCGGTGACCGCCGTGATGTGATCGCCGGTAATGGTGCCAATATTGCCGGCCAGATTGACAATTTTTGTGGAAGCCAGCGATGAAGACAGTGTGGTAACCACGCGTGTGCGTGCCATGGGCATCTTCACGTCACCCAGGCTGAGAAACGGATGGCCGCACAGAAAAACCCGGTCCTCGCGCACCGCGGTCACCGTGCAGGCGGAATTGATCGAAGCATCCCCTTGGACCAGCACCATGCCGGCCATATCTCCAGCAACCAGTTTTCCGTCGTCAGGCCGGGCCTCCGTGGTGCCGCCTTGCGCGGCGACAAAACCATAACTTTGGATTTCGGATGCGAACGGCTTTAACGACGCCGCAGGAAAGCCCGAGAAAACCAGCGGAGTCTCGATCGGTTCGAGCGCTGACCCTGTCGGCACGCTGCTGCTCGCCGCTTGCTCCGGCAAAGGCAAATTTTGTGCGGCCACGGCGGCATTTTGTGCCAAGGGGTTCATTACATCGCGGATCGGAGTCACTCCAGCAATCGGATCTTTCGTGAATACTCCAAGCTTCAACGACAAAGCCCCCGCCAGCTTGCCTTCGAGATACACCGGGCTCCCGCTCATTCCGGCGACTACGCCGGTGTATTCAACCTTTGTGCCTTTGAGCTGCACCAGAATGATCGACTGCCGCGGGCCCAGGAAATTCTCCAGAACGCCGAGTACCACCAAGTCAAATTTCTCCACCTGGTCGCCGGCAAAAATCGTATAGGCGTACCCTTGCATTCCCGGCCGCACGTCGGCGAGCGCCATGGTTGGCGCGGAGCCGGATAGGTCTTGCCCGTGAATCGCTGTCGTTCGGGCCAACAGCGCCAGAATGGCAATGGCCAGAACGCGAAAGAAGTGGACGGAATGACGAAGGATGGGCCGGGCCGAAAGCATGAACTTTTGATGATACGCGGCGAGGTACCGGGAAGCAATCGCACCAACGGCGGAGAAATGGTAGGACGAATCTGCCAGGACTCCTAGAACCCGGGGCATTGCTTGCGCGAAAAGTGAAAAAGGGCGCCCCGTTTTGGCGGCTCTTCGCGGGTCCTGTATATTGATTCCGTGAATATTACGCTGACAGAGATCGAAGCGCGCGTCTTGGGTGCATTGGTTGAGAAAGAAATCACTACGCCGGAATACTACCCTCTGTCGCTGAACGCGCTGATCAACGCGTGCAACCAAAAATCGAACCGCGAACCAGCCATGCACCTAGGCGCAGAGGAAGTACGCCGAGCGCTACGCGGCCTCGGTGAACAGCTGCTGGCCCGTTCAGCCGGCGGCGACAGCCGGGTGGCCAAATTCGAGCACCGCCTCGGCGAAGCTTATAATTTCGATCGCCAGGAAACCGCCATCCTGTGCGAATTGCTGTTGCGTGGGCCGCAGACGCCCGGCGAGTTGCGCAGCCGCGCCGAACGCATGCATCCCTTCGAAGACTTGAGCGAGGTGCAAACCACGTTGCAGCGCCTGATGCGCCGCGAACCACCGCTGCTCAAATTGTTGCCGCGGCAGCGAGGGATGAAGGAAGCGCGTTACGCGCATTTGTTGTGCGGCGATGTTTTTGCAAACAAGGAAGATCTGGAAACCGCTCCGGAACCGCTCACAACGACCACGGCGCATCCGGCGTCAAGAAGCTCCGAAGCGACCGGGCCAGTGAAACAACTCGAAGAGCAGATCTCAGCCTTGCGCGAAGAGGTGGCTGCGCTCAAACAGCAGTTCGCAGAGTTTCGCAAACAATTTGAGTAAACCTCGTGCTTCGCACGGAAACGATCTCCACCGCAAATCAGTCCATGTGGTGATGCATAGCGAAGATTTTGTCCAGCGAATCTTCGTACGGGTACACGTGCACCATCCATCCGAAGATCACCGGGTGGAACTTGCCGCCAGCGGCATCGCAGGCGTCCTGCGTGGCAATCGAACCGCGCAAGCCAAATTTCGCCTGATCGAAAGCCACGCCGCGGGAGCGGTCCGGCATGCAAAGATTCGTGTGCAAGTGCCACATGGCGACGCTGAGCGGCACGCGCGCATTCAGCTGATCCTCGGTCGCGCGTTTGGGCATGGTGTACATCGCCCCGACCAGTTCGTAACCTGTCGCGGTTTTCTTGTACAACAGCGACGTGGGACGCGCCGGATCAAAAGTGAACGCCTCGAGAAATCCGTTTTTGTAATTTGTAAAGTGATATTCCGGCTGCGGCACGTTGGGCAGAAAAATCTTGAAACCTTCGTCCAATGCGACGTGATAGTCCTTGTATTTTTCGATCGCTCCGCGCAACTGCGTCGCGATTTCGTTGGCGCGCTGCAGGTCTTCCGGCGTGCGCTGGCGCATCGTGGTCATGTACATGTGTTGACTGTGCGCGTCATGGCCGGCGTTCATCGCATCGATAGCCGCATGTTCGCTGGATTTTTCGTCGCCGTGCATATCCATACCGGGCATCGACGCGTGTTCAGAAGCTTGCTGCGCGGCTGGCGTGGCGGAACCTTGCTGCCCTGCGGTGTTCACCACCGGGGCGTGGTGGCCGGGTATGGCAGCGAGAAGCACGCTCACCAAAAACAGCGCGGCAAACGCGATGCCAGCTTTGGTGAGCAAATGTAGAACGGTGCTGCGGGCGGACATGTTAATTCTCCTCACTTAATAATACGTAAGGCCGGGCGATAGAGTTTCAGCGTCTTGTCAGGAAGTGCCTCTGCGAAAACTGTCCAACAGGTCAGGTCAAAACGCGTGCACAACGCGAACGACTGCAGGGACGTGTGCCGCAAAATGCGGCATGCTAAAATCGGCGCGTGAAAAAACAAACGATCCAGCCCGTGAAGTCCATCAACGGCGGTATCGAACTGCCCGGAGACAAATCCATTTCGCACCGCTACGGGATGCTCGCCGGAATCGCCGAAGGAACGACCGAGCTCCGCCATTTTTCCGCGGCCGCCGATTGCCACAGCACGTTGCTGTGCATGCGAGCGCTGGGCGCGGATGTGAAAATCGCAAACGATGTAGTCCGCGTCACCGGCCACGGGCCGCGCGGATTGCAACGGCCGCGCAAGGCGCTGGACGCGGGAAACTCCGGCACCACGATCCGACTGCTCTCCGGAATCTTGGCGGGGCAGAATTTTTCGTCCACCATCAGCGGCGATGGCTCGCTGCAGAAACGCCCGATGAAACGAGTGGTCACGCCGCTGCGCCAGATGGGCGCGGAAATTATCGCGCGCGAAGAACAATTCGCCCCGCTGGAAATTCACGGCGCGCAATTGCGCGCCATCACTTACGAAATGCCCATGGCCAGCGCGCAGGTGAAATCCGCGGTGCTGCTCGCAGGACTTTTTGCGGAAGGCCTTACTAAAGTGATCGAACCCGCGCGCACCCGCGATCACACGGAATTGGCGCTCGCAGAATTCGGCGCGGAAATTGAACAGCACGGCCTGACCACCACCGTGCATGGCCTGGGCAGTGCAAACGGAAGCAAAATGCTGACGGCCCGGGCGCTCGATGTTCCCGGCGACATATCTTCCGCTGTCTTTTTCATTGCCGCAGCTTCGCTTTTCCCGGAATCCACTTTGCTGATTCACAACGTGGGCTTGAATCCCACACGCACCGCGATTCTCGATCTGTTCCTTTCGATGGGTGCGGACATAAAGACGCCTTCCTTGCGCGCTTCGCATGGCGAAGTGGTCGGAGACCTTGCCGTCAAAGGCGCGCCGCTAAAAGGCGGGATCATCTCGGGCGACACCATCCCATTGGTCATTGACGAACTGCCGATGCTTGCCGCGCTCGGTCCGTATACGGAAGAGGGAATTGAAATTCGTGACGCCGCGGAATTGCGCGTGAAAGAAAGCGATCGGATCGCGGCGCTGGCGGAAAATTTACGTCGCATGGGCGCACAAGTCGAGGAGCGGCCCGACGGTTTGCGCGTGGAAGGGCGTAAAGCCGGAAAATTGCACGGCGCGGAAATCGAGCCGCACGGCGATCATCGCATCGCCATGGCTTTCGCGATTGCCGGTCTCGGCGCGGAAGGCAAAACGATTATTCGCGACGCCGATTGCGCGGGCGTCTCGTTTCCAACGTTTTACGAAGAACTGGAGCGATTGTCACAGCGATAAGCCGTCCCGGCCGACGTTGCGGACATTTACCGAGCACTCTCGGCCGCGCTGGTCTGAAGTTTTCGATACGCGGCCAGCAACGGTTTACGATTTTTTCGCAGGTCGCGCCCGGAACGTTCCGCCGGATAGGGGGCCGCGTCACCTTTCAAGCCTTGCCACAAAATTACGTTGTACTTGGCCGCATCAATCTTGTCTTCCGAGCTGAAATCAAATCCCACGGTTTGTGCTGTCCACCACGCGGAGTCGCGCCGCGGCCTTGAAAAATCGGCCCACCATGCGTTCGCGGAATTCTTCACACCGTTCGCTCGCGCGGGCAAGGGCAGAGTCGACGCGCGCAGAATTTCCGGCACGATGGCGTCGAACGTCCAGGCATGCGGAGTCGTCGTGAAGACATCGGCCATCGGTGCGGCTTCTGCATCGTTTAGTCCCAGATGGTCCATCCCCAAAATTCCCACGATGGTGCTGATCATGCTCACGGTCGTGTATTTTTTTGAGACCACGGCGCCCTGTTTCACATAGGCCCCGGCGACGAACGCAATGCTGCGGTGCGCATCCACATGGTCCGGACCATCCTGCGCATCGTCTTCGACAATAAAAATCAGCGTGTTGTCCTTGTAGCGCGCGCTTTTGCAAACCGTTTCCACAATGCGTCCGACGGCATAGTCATTGTCTGCCGTCTGCAATTCCGGTGTGTTAACGCCAAATTTCCCGGGGTCGTTAAAACTTCCGGTGTGGTCCTCCATCACGCGCAGAAATTCGAGGTTAGGCAAATTTCCGTCTGCTTCAAATTGCCGGAATTCGCGCAGCCATTCGTTCACGCGATAAAAATCCGGGAATGCCGTGTCAAAGCTGCGGAAGTAGGGATCGGTGACGGCCTGCAAGGCAGCTTTCGTCGCAAAAGCTACCTGCGTTTTTGTCGCAAAAGGATCGGTGAGCAGCGGAATCTGCGAGGCGCCCGCGGCAGACTCGTATCGCGCGAGATCTATAAAAAATCCGTAATTGCGCACCGTCAGCTTCGCGCGCAACGCGGAATCCCAGATATAGCCCGCGCCCGCATGGTCTTCTGGACCATCGACCTCGGAAACGTCGCTCGTGCCCGGCAATAAGTTAGGATCGCCCGGAGTCATCGGATTCGCGGCTTGCCGCTCGCGGACCGTGGGAAATCCCACGTTGATATCCCGATTGGTGCCTTCATAGTCGTACGCCAATCCGCGTCCTGCGTAATTGACGGGTTCCGTTTTCTCGACGTTGTCCGAGGTGCGCGCGGAGGTCGACCAGTTCCACCCGTCGCCAGAACTTTCTCCGCTGTCGTAGAAATTGTCGAGGTCCACCAGTTTTTCCGCCAGCGCATGCTGGTTCGGCGTGATCGGTTGCGGATACACGTTGATTGCCGGATCGCCGTTGCCTTTGGAAAGATCGCCCAGAATCTGGTCGTAGGTGCGATTTTCTTTGACGATATAAATCACGTGCTGCACTTTTTTCCGCACTTCGGCAATCACCCGCTCTGCCGCTTCGTTTTCCGATTTGCGGTCATAGCGGTTGTTGTGCGCCGCCTGCGCGGTTAAAGCCTTCAGTTCCGTGGAATGCGGAATCGGCAAAGTCAGAAATCCCGCCTTCGTGAGCTGCCAAACGTACTGATTCACAGCGCGGCAGCCGGACTCGACGTTTGGTCCCACGGCCTTACTGCTGGCGCTGCGGCAGCCTTGCGGGTTCGGCCCGGCATTGCTCTTTCCGTTCACGACAAAAAGCGTGCGGTTGTCCGCCGACACGCTCACGGAATTTGGATACCATCCTGTGGGAATCAGGCCGATGAGCTTGCTCTTTTGCGAATCACTCGAGGCACGCTCCTGACCATCGCTGCTCAACTCGATCACCGCCGCGTCGTTGGCTCCGCCATTGGTGACAAACAAATACCGCTCGTCCGGCGAAAGCGCCAAAGCATTCGGCGTCGCTCCGCGGTAGCGCCCGCGATTCTCAAACACTTCGCGGGGCGCCACGGTACCAATTTCTTCGACTACGCTATGCGAAGCGGTGTCGATCACCGCCACGGAATCATTGGTCCCCTCCGCGACGAAAAGCCGCGATTGCTTTTTGTTCAGCAGCGCGCGAATCGGCTGTCCATGCAACGCGATGCGATCACTCACCAGCGGCGCGGGTTTGGAAATATCGACCACCACAACCTCGCGATCCCGCTGGCTGGTCACAAAAGCCGTTTCGTCCCCTTGAATTGCCACCCAGAACGGATACTCGCCTCCCGGCTTGCCGTTGCCCGGCCGCAAATCCAATGTCGCAACTTTCGCGCGTGCGGCAATATCCACGATGGTTACAGAATCATGTTCGTAATTGGCAACCACCAGGCGCTTTCCGTCAGCGGTAACATCGATTCCCGCGGCCGCGGCGCTGATTTTATTGACGGTCTTCCCATTGCCGAGAGCGATCGGACTTTTCGGGTCTTCCGCCCAGCCTTTTTCGCCCCACACAAAAACGTGCACATTGTCATCCGGTCCTCCAGAAACGTAAAACTCCTGGCCGCCCGGATGAAATGCCAGTCCGTCAAATGCGTTGGGAACGCGCAGCACTTGCTTTTTCGCGGGTTTCCCGCCGGCAACGTCATAAACGAAAATGTACTCAGCCGATTCTGCGGGGTTGCGTTTTCCCATTTGCGGCCCGCTCGTAAAGTTCTGCCGGTTGTAGCCGCTCGTGAGAATCAGCAAGGTCTTGCCGTCCGGACTGAGCAGCGTGGTAACGGCTTGACCCACGGTAAAAGTGCGGTCCGCTGCAAGATCCGGGTTTAGCGGCTCAAAAATGGCGCCTTTGGCTGCCGTCGGCGTGATGCGCACGCCCGTCGGGATGAACTCGCCTTTTTCCGCTTCCTCATCCTTGTCTGCGCGCGCGGCTTGCGCCTGCGCCGGGCCGCAGAGCGCGAAAGCAAATATAGCACCGACCCCGAGCGCTTGCCTGCAAACGGTCCTCATCGTCGACTCCTCAGGCGGCCGCCGGATCCGGGCGAGGGGCTCCGCGCCGCGGCAGCCATTCTAAGGCAGCATCCGGGATGGCGTGCCGCGAAAATTGTTAATTTTTGGAATATAAGAGACGGATGCAGTAAAGGGAACGGGACGCGCTTCTTGCCCGTGGCGACCCCGGATGGAATTTAGTCCGTCTCTGAGTTATCGCGCGGCGCAGCTTTGGGCGAAGCGGGCGCTATTCGCGGCATAGCAGGCGAACGCGGAGGCTCCGGCGGAGCGGGCGGCTCCGCCAGGCTTGTCTTGTGGAGGGAAATGGAGCCATAACTCGTCTTCAAAATAATCTTCGCCGCGCGGCCCGAACCGTACTTGCCTTCCAAATGCGCATCGCCGGATTCCGACTTGCTCCGCTTCAGAGATGCGGCATCGAAATCGGAACTGATATCGCAGGAATGACAATCCGCGACAATTTCAAAGCTCGAGGCTCCCGGCAAGCTCAGTGAAATGGAAGAATTAGAATTCGTAATCTGAACGTCATCCTTCGGCAGGGAAGAGAAGCGCACATTCACGCTGGCATCGCGATCCTGCACATCCACTTTTCCACCGGCATTTTCAATGGTGATGTCGTACTTGTTCGTGCGCAAATTCAAATTCCCCGGCGCATCCGCAATCTCCAAGTTGCCGGAGCTGAGTTCCATGTGACCGTTCAGCTGCGTGAGCGTCAAATCCGTCCGTTGCGAAATAAAACGCACGCCTTTGGCGATCTTTTCCGCGCGAATTGGCCCGAAAAATTCTCCATCGACGGTCAGGCCGCCGCTGGCATTCACCACGTCGACCTCGCCGCCATGCCCGGACAGTTTGACGTTGCCCTTGGTGTCGGAAACCTTGAGGTCGCCGCGCCGCGAATCAATATTCACGTCTCCGCCCGAGTCGCGGACATCCACATCACCCTTGCCGGTCGTAAAAATATTGAGCGGCATCATTAAATCCGAAGCGCTGACGTCGCCTTGATCGTTGCGGACGGTAACTGCCGCTTTGGCCGGCACCGTGACGTCCAGGTCCACGCCGATGCGCGGATCGTTGCCCTTGATACCTACGGGCTGCACGTCGTAGCCGTCGCCATTACGCACGATTTCCGCGGACACCTTTTTACCTAGGCGCTCCGCTTCCGACTCGCTCCAGGTGTGCACGGTCGCTTTTCCGGAAACGTGAATCTCCGAGGTGTCTCCCGCACGCACGCTGACATCGCCGCGCGATCCGTGGATGGTCACTCGCGCGTCCGGCGCCACGGCTTTCGGTTCTACTTCGAGGTCATACGGATAACTGTTGCCCGTGAACTCCACAAATCCGGGAAAACGCTTCTCGCCTTCTTCGACTGCAATTACCGCGCCCACAATCGCCAGCACCGCGATAATCAAGAAAATCTCGCCCCCGGTAATCCGCGCCGCTCCCGTTTCGACGTAGCGCGAGCCGGCGGTCCGTTCATACAGTTTGATGAGCCCGAGCGCGATGATCAAGAGCGGCCACCAGTGCGTAAAAAGCCGACCTAGTTCAAATCCGCGGTAATTGTGCATGAGCAGCAGGGCGCCGAGAATCAGCAGCACGAGTCCGCTGAATAAGCTGCTGCTGTTGCGTGGGCTGTAAGGCATGGGCGCTACCGTCCCTGACCGGGCAGCGGACCGGGGGGAGGCGGGGGAGCACCCGGCGCGACGGGCGGCGCCGGCGCAATGTGACCATCCATCGGCGCAAGCGAACAAGCCAAGCTCACGAGACCGAGCACAATCAGAATCACCGGCCACGTATTATGAAAAGAGAAATAGTCCCCGCGCATCTGTTCCAGCAAAAATAAAATTCCCACGGTGATCAGTACCGCGGGACCACGCAAGCTGCGTACCGTACAGCGCTGGCAACTGCAGCGGCTATTGGAACTATCAGGCATCGACCGAGCTCCTAAAAATCCCTGCTAATGCGGTTGCGAAACATCAACACGCCCGCGGCGATCAAGATCAAGGGCCACAAGCGCTGCACCCGATAAAAGGAAAACCATGAAAAGCTGTTCAACAGAAATAACACTCCCAAACCAATCAAAATAATCGGGCCTATCGGACGATCCTTGCTCCACGTTTCCAGCGGATCCACTCCGGTTTGTCCGAGCGCCCGCGCTTTCGCGGCGCGCATGGCGTCGAACGCCATGTACAAAACGAATCCTGCCAGCAGCAGTGACAGAGCCAATTCCGCGCCGTCGCCCAGCTCGCTGTTCAACCCTACGATCATCGCCGAAAACACCACGATGTGAATCAGCGCCTTGTTGTACTCGCCGTTGTACACCGCGCCGAGTCCCGGAAAAAGTCCCAATACAAACGCCACCGTGGCATTGCCGGCGTGGGACGCCGTGCGCGCTGCGGCCAGGTTCGGCGCGTACGGTCGCTCCGCGCTCGCCACAAATCCCGGCGTTCCGCTCGTATCCACCGGCGCTTCCGTGGCCGGCGGCGGCGCCGCCAGTCCCAAATGCGCCGCCAGACAATCCTCGCAATAAATCACATCGCGCACCGGCCGCGCGCACGCGGCGCACAGCGCCTTGCCGCAATTTCTGCAATACGCGACCGCGTCCACTTCCGGATGGACGGCACACTTCATGGATTGCTCCTTCGCATGCTGCTGCCGGTCAACAAGGGGACGCCGGTCAAGGCCGCCCGCGAGCAAAAGGCCGTGGCCAAAAAGTGTAAATTGCGGTCGACGCTCGTCGCACGATTCTGCTGTTTAGGTCCGCCGGGCTTGCTGCCATCGCTGCGTCCCGGAGCCGGCGCATTCGAAGACGGCGGAATCGCATCCTCATTGGAAGTAGGCATCTCGTTGTCCTGGCGCAGCCGCGTCTGAATTTCGTACACCACGCGCAAATCGCTTACAAATTTTGCGCTGCGCGCATAAACCAGATGCACTTGCCGGTCCGCGTTCCGCGCAATGCTCGCCGGTTGCAAATCCGCCAGCCTGGGATGGCGCAACGAAAAGCCGAAAACGCTCGCCAGCACCAGAAATGTTGCAGAAAGCGAAAGAGCGCCATATGCCAATCGCGGCATGCCCATTCCGCGCAGCCATCCAAAAAATCCCGGCGCAGGAGCGCTCGTGTCGCGCGGTCCGAGGGTCTTGTCGAGAATCGCATACACCAGCCGCGGCGGCGTTTCGAGCTCTTCCATCCCGTGCAAATTGCTCAGCAATTCCGAAACGCCGGCGATCAGCGGCGCGCAGCGGTCGCAGCTCGCCACATGCGCATCCAGCGCCGCGCGCTCCGCCGGTTGCAGCAGCCCGTCCAGATAGTCGCTCAGCCGGCTTTCCGTTTCTTCGCAAGTCCAGTTCATCGTGTACTCCCCATTCATGATGGGCGCACTCCCATCTGCTGGAGGATGCGGGCCAACTCGATGCGCCCGCGGTTAATCCTTGATTTTACCGTTCCTTCGGGAACTGACAACACCCGTTGGATCTCTCCGTAGTCAAGTTGCTGCAGGTCCCGCAAAATCACCGCCTCGCGCAATTCCGGCGAAAGCCGCGTCAGCCCAGCTTGCACCTGCTTGCTCAACTCGCCAAGCAATGCCAGTTCGTCCGGACGCCGCGCCGAAGACTGTTTGTTTTCGACCACCGGCATGGCATCGTCGAGCGAATCCGTCATGCGGTCCCGTCTGGTGCGCCGGTAATGATCGATCAAAAGGTTGCGCGTCACGCTGGTCATCCAGGTTGCAAATCCCCCGTGCGCCGAGCGGTAGCTCGCCAGCGTCCGGTATACCCGAAGGAACACATCCTGCGACAGGTCCTCGGCTTCCGTGCGGTTGCCGGTGAACCGGTAGCAGATATTGAAAATCCGCCGTGTATGTCGGCGCACAAGTTCCTCCCAGGCCGAACCGTCGCCCTGGAGGCATTGCTGGACCAGTTGGGCATCCTGCTCCAACGTCTCATCAGCCTCGGAACCTGCTACGGTGCAAGGGGTTAACTCTCCAAGTCCGGTTTTCGCTGGGCATGGAAGGCATCAACCTCGGCCTGCAATCTATGGAACGCAAAGTGCTCTCGAAATGTTCCCTGAATCTCGGGCTACCACGGTCACTCGCGCCTCGCATCTTATCCACACCGCGCCAAGTAAACAAGCGAAGTAGCACAGGCCACCCGCACTTACCGGAGGGTTAAAGAGGGTCCGCATGCGCAGGCACTCTGTGGCCCCGCTTGACGCTGCCCGCATGGGCCAGTAGGCTCATGGCGCATGCAAAAATCGTCGAGGAAAATTTTGCTGGGGATTTTCGCCGTGCTGCTCGCGGTGTTTTTGGTTCACCAGTTTCACGGCTTTCTCCATTTTGGCAGTTTCAGCGGCACAAAATTGTTGGACGCCGTGCGCGCGGCGAATCTCTACTACCTCGCGCTATCGCTCGTTCTCATTTACGCCTGCTACGGAATTCGCGCGCTGCGTTGGCAGGTCTTTCAGCATAATCTTGGCCGTTCGCGTTTCGCCACGATCTATAAAATGACCCTCGCCGGTTTCGGTGCCATTTTCCTGCTCGGGCGCGCCGGTGAACCTGCGCGCCCTCTGCTTCTGGCGCGCAAGGAAAAGCTCCCCATCGCCGACATGTTTGGCATCTATGTTCTCGAGCGCCTCTTCGACACCGCGAGCACTGCGGTCATCGCCGCCATCGCGCTGATCCTGTTTGAAGCGCACGCCCACTCCGGGGAAACCGCCGCGCGCCTCGAAGCCGCCGCCAGAACTGCAGGTACCTTGCTTTTCGCCGGAGTGCTCGCCGCCGTCGCTTTTCTGGTGTATCTGCGATTGCACGGCGCAGCGTGGCTCGAAGCGCGCCTCGCCGGATGGCTCGGCGTCGCAGGCTGGCGTGGCAGCGTTGCACGCATCTTGCTCGGCTTCGCGCGTGGCGTGCAGACCATCCGTTCCTGGAGCGATTTATTTCTGGCGGTTTTCTATTCCGCTTCGCACTGGTTTACCATCGTGGTCATCTATTATTTGATAGCCCACAGTTTTGGCGGCACGCTCGGCACGCTCACGATTGGCGACGCCATGCTGGTGCTGGCCTTTACGTTGGTAGGCTCCACGGTGCAATTGCCGGCGGTCGGCGGCGGGTCGCAGGTGGCCTCCATTCTCGTGTTTACCACCATCTTTCAGGTGGAAACCGAAGCCGCAACCGTAGCGTCTCTGGTCATTTGGATGATAACGTTTGCATCGGTGTCGTTGGCGGGTATACCGCTGCTCGTCAGCGAGGGCTTCTCGCTCGGCCAGTTGCGCGAACTCGGCCAGGAAGAAAAGCAGGAAGAAGCCGGCGCCCTGCCGCCCGGCTCCACGCAACATGCGCTCGATGAATTTCCGGTCGCACGGCATTCGCCGCCGTCACCCTCAGGAGAAAACCGCGAGTGAAGTGTCCTTTCTGCGCGAACATTGACGACAAGGTGATTGATTCCCGCGAAGGCCGCAGCGGCGACACCATTCGCCGCCGCCGCGAATGCCTCAAGTGCGCCCGCCGCTTCACCACGTACGAACGCATCGACGAGATTCCTTACATGGTCATCAAAAAAGATGGCCGTCGCGAACGCTTCGAGCGCCAGAAAATTTTGCAGGGTTTATTGAAAGCCTGCGAAAAGCGTCCGGTGCCCACGCCCAAACTAGAAGCCATCGTGGACGAAATCGAAGGCGTGGTGCAGGAAGCCACCGAGCGCGAATTGACCACCACGGAAATCGGCGAACTGATCATGCGCGGCCTGAAAAAGCTGGATAAAGTCGCGTATGTCCGCTTCGCCTCTGTCTACATGGACTTCAAGGATGTTCAGGAATTTATGAGTGAGTTGAAGAATCTGCTGAAAGATCGCGCGAAAAAATAAACGAAACCCCAACACGGAGTATCCCGGTGAAAAAGGCCCAGCGTTTGGCAGTTCTGGTAACTGCAGTTATCTTCGGAGTGTTTCTAGCGCCGCTCGCCGCGCAGCAAAATTCCCAGCCGGCCGCCGGCGGCATATCCGAGAAGCTGCCCTCGGCAAACGCCGAGAAAATTCGCGCGCACGATAAATACCTTTCGAGCGACGAACTCGAAGGCCGCGGCATGGGCCAGCCTGGAGGAGAAAAAGCCGCCGACTACATTGGCAAGGAATTTGCCTCCTACGGTTTGCAGCCGGCAGGCGACAACGGCACTTTCTTCCAGAGCGTTCCGATGGTCGCGGTGAAGACGTTGCCGGACACCACTTTCCAGTTTGTACCCGAGCATGGAGAGCCTTTCACGCTGAAATTTCTCGATGACTTTGTCACCAACAACGAAAGCCAGCAAGAAATTTCCGACATCGACGCGCCCATTGTCTTCATCGGCTATGGGATCAGCGCGCCGGAATATAAGTGGGACGATTACAAGGGCCAGGATCTGAAAGGCAAAGTCGCGCTGCTCTTTGTCAACGAACCGGTCTCCGACGATCCGAAGTTCTTCAAGGGCCAAGCGCTCACCTACTACGGACGTTGGACGTACAAACTCGAAGAAACCGCGCGACGCGGCGCGCTGGCCACGCTGATCATTCACCGCACCGATTTGGCCAGCTATCCATGGGAAGTGGTGCGCAACTCCTGGGGTAACGAAAAATCCTATCTGCAGCTCGACGGCACGCCCAAGCTCGAAGCCGCTTCCTGGATTACCACCGACGCGGCAAAGAAGCTTGTGCACATGGCGGATCTCGATCTCGATAAACTCTTCCAGCAAGCGCAGTCGCGTGATTTTCAGCCGATTAATTTGCACGTCAAGCTGAAAGCGCACATTGCCAGCCGCTTGCGGCCTTTTGTTTCGCGGAACGTAGTGGCCAAACGCCCCGGCAGCGACCCGGCGTTAAGTGGCGAAGCGATTTTGTACACCGCGCATTACGACCACTTCGGCATCGACACCAGCCGCAAACCCGGAGACCAGATTTATCACGGCGCGGTCGACAATGGCATTGGCTGCGCGATACTTCTTGAACTCGCGCGCATGTGGGCCGCGGTGGCGAACGCTCCGCCGCGCACCGTGATCCTCGCCGCCGTCACCGCGGAAGAGCAGGGACTGCTCGGCTCGGAATATTTTGGCAAGCACCCGCCGATTCCCGCTGCGAAAATTTCTCTGGATTTAAATTACGATGCGCTCCCGCCCATCGGCATACCGGAAGAAGTGGAAGTGGGCGGCGCGGAGCGCACCACGTTTTACCCGGTCGTCGAAGCCACCGCCAGGGAATTTGCGCTGACCATTCGTCCGGACGCCAAGCCGGAAGCCGGCCATTACTATCGCTCCGATCACTTCAGCCTGGCGCGCGTGGGCATTCCGTCGTTCTCCATCAGCGAAGGTCAAAAGTTTGCCGGCCATGATGCCGCTTGGGGCGCGGCGCAAGCCAACGATTACGTTGCGCATCACTACCATCAACCGAGCGACGAATTTCACTCCGACTGGAATTTCACGGGCCTCGCCAAAATGACGCAATTCGGTTTTGTACTCGGCCTGCGCGCCGCCGCGCAACCCGCCGAGGTGCAATGGCAGCCCGGCGACGAATTCGAGCCAGCCCGCAAAAAGTAAGCGGAACAAGGTTTGCGCGCCGACTAACGCGGCCAGACGCCAGCGGTGAAGGAGCGGATGGTGTGGAAGCCGAGCTTTTCGTAGAGTTCGACCGCGGTGCGGTTGTTGGCGGTGACCGTCAGCGTCAATTCCTTGAATTTTTGCGCACGCAGCGCTTCGATCGAAGCCTGCATCAGCACGCGGCCGAGCCCGTGACCTTGGAAGCCCGGCTGCACGCAAAGTTGCGTGGTGTGCCCCACGCCCGGACAGACTTCGCTGGTTAGCACCGTGGCCGCCAAATCATCGCTTCCCGGATGATGCAGCACGAACGATGCTCCCGGAATGAAATTTCCGCATCCCGGCAGCAAAATAATATTTTTCAGAAAGCGCAGCGCACCCGCTTTGCTGCGGTATTGATCGTTGATTTCGCCGTCGATGTGGTTGGCATATGCCAGATAGATGAGTTTGGAGCACGGCTCGAAGTAGCGGTCGTGCCAGCGCGCCAAGCGCAGACCAGCTGGCGGAACGGTCCCCGCGGGCCTCAGCTTCGCCAAATCGAGCAACATAAATTGTCGCGTATACAGATGAAATCCCTGATCGCGCAGCGGTTCGTCCACCGGCCCGCTGAAGGGCATCAGCTGCGCTTCGATGCGCACGAGGTGCGGAATCGCGCGCATGCCGAACAGCATTTCATCGAGCAGCCTTCGGCCAATGGTGGCTTGCGGAAATTTCGCCGAGACGTACAGCCCGCCAATCAGCCCTTTTTGCTCCTCCATGACATAGAAGCAATAGCCGGCGGCCGTGCCGTTTTCAAAGGCTACGCAGCCAGACAGCGCGTGCGCTTCAAGGAAACGCTTGATCAGTTCGAGAGCTCCGCGATAGTCCCAGTGCAACTCGTCGCGCCAGTGACGAGCTTCTTCTTCCAGTAGCGAATCGAGTTGGCGAGGGGTGGTCTGGCGCAGGTCAACGATATTCATGAACGAGGGACGCGAACGGGTCGCGACAGTTCCATAATAGCTGATTCTTCAGGGAGATAGGGCCGCCGGCCTGCTTTCGCAAGAGACACGATATTGATGCGACACAAGCGCGACGGCTTGCCGGAAGCCCGCGAAACGCGTGTGCTAACATTCGCATGTTGCATTGTTTATATGGCATTGGCGCTCGCGGCGGTTTATGTGCCCCGGCGTTTTTCGAAACCTGCAAAGAAGCGTGATTGCGAAATCAGGAGAGTAAGCCTCAACTCGGCACCCGATGTCCCGACCAAGAATGTCCTTTCTGTTCGAGTTGCGCTATCCCACGCGCTGGTACACCAAACTGGCGATGGCCGTGCTGGCGCTGCTGTTTTTTGCGGTGCTAACCACCACGGCGATCGCGGGATTTCTTGTTTATCGCATCGTCAAGCCCTTGCGCACCAGCAGTGAAATCAACTTGCAGAGTTTTCCGGGCCGCCCGGAGACCGTGGAATTTGAAGTGCCGGGTCATGGAACGCGCGAAGGGTATTTTTTCCCGGGATTCCGGCAGGCGCCGACGATTGTGCTTTGCCACGGCTACGAATCGAGCCGCGGTGAACTCTTGACGCTGGTTTCCGCGTTGCAAGACGATCAGTTCAATGTGTTCTTATTTGATTTTGCGGGCCACGGTGGCAGCCCCGGAGTCACCACCTTTGGCTACAAAGAAACTGACGAGTTGCGAGCCGCGCTGGATGCGCTGGCCACGCGCAGCGATATCGATCCCGCGCGCTTCGGCGTGTGGGGCTACAACCTGGGCGCTTACGCCGCGCTGCGCGAAGCGGAGCGCGACACGCGCGTGAAAGCGGTGGTGCTCGACTCGGTGTACGACAAACCGGAACAGATGGTAAAAATCGGCGTGGAGCGCACCGGACTGGCCGGTTTTCCTCTGATGGTCCGCTCGGCGCAAACCAGCTTTGACTGGATGAATTACACCTACCGCGACGAGTTGCCGCTGTCCAAAAAATTAGGCGCCATGACCGGCGTGCCGATCCTGTTCATTCAAGCCGTCGACGATCCCGAGCTGGCCAGTATCACGCGGCAGATGTTTTTGAAGGCGCCCGAGCCACGCGAACAAGCTATTCTGGCGCACGGCAATTTCGTCAGCATGAGCGATCAGGAAAAGCGCAGCTACGAAAACCGCGTGGTGACTTTCTTTCTAACGCACCTTCCCATCAATGGGAAGTCCGGCCGCTGAGTCCGCCGGAAGCAAACGAAACAGGAATTCTCCGGTAGCGTCATTCTCGTCAAAAGAAACTCGCTGACAAACAAACCGCGGCCGCACCAAATGCTGGCAATCTTTCCGGTTGGTCAGCAGATAGGCTCCCGTTGCCGTGTTTACATCCCAGCTCCTGATTTCCTGATGCATGTAGAAATTGAGGCTGTATTGCATGTCGCGCTTCAAAGCGACAGACAATTGATCAGCTGGAATCTGTCGCTGCTCGAGCTCCCGCGCAATCGTGCGGCCTGAAGGATCGTGATAAAAAAAGAAGGTTACGATCTGGCGCGCGAAAAGCAAGGCGATGAGCATGGGCGCTACGGCCAGGGCGGCGATGGCGCGTCCGGCCTTCCCTCCCGCCGCATTCACGAAAAAAACTCCCATCAATAAATTTGCGATTGCCAGAGCGGCCACGGCAATCGCGCCACCCGCGAACCCGGCGTTGCCCGGCGAGACCAGCCCGGTTTTAAAAACCAAACCGAGAAATAGCAGTGCCGCCGCGGAGAAATGCGCAACGCGAAACGAAAAAAGCCGGCCAGGCGCGAGCGAAACGCAGGAGTGCGCGATAAGCAAACCAATTGGCGGAAACGCCGGAAGCATGTAGCCTGGCAACTTCGAGGCCGAAGGTGAAAAAAACAAGATGCAAAATCCCGCCCAAGCGATGAGGAATAATGTGGCGTCCTCGATGCGCCGCGCCTCGAACCAATGTTTTGCGCCGACGATTGCGGACCACAACAGCGTTGCGGTCCACGGCAAGAACGCGACCAGGAGGACCGGCAGATAGAACCAGAACGGCTGCACGTGCTGGAATTCCGGCGTCAGGTAACGTTTGAAATTGTGTTCGATGATGAAGATGCGAAAAAAATCCGGATTGCGCCGCGCGCATACCATGTACCAGGGCAAAGCGGTTGCGCAGAATGCAACGACCGCCGCGGGATGCAAAAGGCGAAACGCGTCGCGCCAGCGTTTCGTGAAAATGGCCCAGAGGAGGTTCGCGCCGCCGCAGAGGATCACCGCGGCCGGACCCTTCGCCAGCACCGCAAGGCCCAGAAAAAAACCGAAGAGCAGCAACGCCGGGTACGGCGTGCGCGGAACAATGTCGGCGCGCTCGTTGCGCGTCAGGCCCAACGCCACGGCCGCAGAAACCATGGCAATGGTAAGCATGCCGCTGAACGGCATGTCCGTGGCCGCAGCGTGCGAAAAGCCGATCATGCCGACGCTGCTCGGCAGCAGGAGCAGCACCCAGCGCGCCGCCGCTGCGCCGTAAATGCGCAACGCCAGCCACGCCAGTGCTAACGTTGCGAAGAATGCGGAGAGCGCGCTCGGCAGGCGCGCGGCGGCTTCGCTGACGCCGAAAAGTTTGAAACTCAACGCAGCGCCCCAATAGTACAGCACGGGCTTTTCAAACCACGGCTGGCCGTACAGGCGAGGCGTGACCCAGTCGCCGGTTTCCGCCATGGCGCGGGCGATCCACGCGTAACGGGGCTCGTCCGGTCCGACGAAGCCGAGGACGCCGAGCTGGCTGAAGTAGCAGACGCACAGCGTGGTAACGATCGCGATGGTCCAGCCGATTTTGGCGGCCGGGGAACTGGCGGCCAGCGAGATCGCGCCGTCACGCGCGCCGGTGGAAGAAGCAGGGTTCACGGAACAGCGAGTCTAGCCGGGATTGTGAAATTTGCGAAGAGTCCGTGGCGCCCCGCCATCCTGTTTTTCGTAACTGCGCACTCGAGGGGGCTGCATTTGGAATCAAGACGGCGCCGGTCTTGTGGAATACTTACGGCGTGAAGGAATGGCTGCAATTTGCGGCGGCGTGGTATTTGCTGAAACTTTTGAGAGTGTTGCCGCGACCGCTGGCGCGAATGAAGGCCTCGGTGATCGCGCATCTCTTGTATGCGCTCTCGCCGAAGCTCCGTAAGACCGCGAAATTTAATTTGCGACTGGCTTTTCCGGAATGGGATGAGGCGAAGCGGCAGGCAGTGTTGCGCAAGATGGTGCGAAACCTCGGATGGATGGCGGCGGAATTCGCGCGTTTGCCGAAATATACGAAGGAAAATATCGAGCAGTTTGTGATTCTGGATGGGCACGAAAACTTTCTGGCCGGCAAGGCCCGTGGCAATGGCGTTTTATATCTGACCGGGCACATCGGTGCGTGGGAGCTTTCGTCCTTTGCGCATGCGTTGTATGGATTTCCCCTGCACTATATGGCGCGGCCGATTGATAATCCGCGGATCGACGCACTGGTGAATCGCTACCGCTGTCTGTCTGGAAACCAGCCGATTTTTAAAAATGAATCCGCGCGGGCGATGCTGAAGATTTTGCGTGACCAGGGGACCGTGGGAATTCTGGCGGATCAGAACACCATGCCGCAGGAAGGGGTGTTCGTGGATTTTTTCGGAACGCAAGCGTGCGCCTCGGCGGGGATTGCGCGTGTGGCGCTGCATACCGATGCGGCGGTGGTGCCGGGGTACGCGTACTGGGACCCGGCGATTCGCAAGTACCGGCTGCGATTTGAGCCGCCGGTAGAATTGGTGCGCACGGGAGATGCGGACCGCGATGTGGCGGTGAATACGCAGCGGTTTGCGAAAGTTTTAGAAGAGATTATCCGGCGGCATCCGGAGCAGTGGGTGTGGGTGCATGCACGATGGAAGAACCGCCCGGAGGGGGAGGGGAAGTTGTATCCGTTTTTGAGTTAGGCGCAAAGTTATGCCGGATACGGTTTCTCGTAAGGGATGCTTTGAGCGCGGGCCAGCGGATGGTCTTGTGCGTTGCTGACGCTCGCAGAGGCAAGAGCGGCTGTGCTACAGGCTAGGGGAGCTTATCGCGACGATGGGTTAGAAAGTGGGGCGGGATGAGAACGGCGAAAGAAATTGCGGGTATGGTTGGCGCCAGGTTGGAAGGCGACGGTGCGGTCGAGTTGATTTCCGTGGCGGCCCCGGAGCGGGCGGGTGCGCACGACCTGATTTATGTTGAAGCGGGGAAGCACGCGGAGCGGGCGACGGCTTCAGCGGCGTTGTGCGTCGTTGCGGGCGACGGCGTGGCGCTGGCGGGGAAAACCGTGCTGCGCTGCGCGCAGCCGAAAGTTGCATTTGCCAAAGCTGCGGCGCTGCTGCATGAGCGGGCGTCCATTGCACGCGACGTGCATGCGACGGCGATCGTGGCGCCACTTGCGAAAATCGCGCGCACGGCCAGCATCGGGCCGTACGCGGTGATTGGCGAAGACACGCACGTTGGCGAGGGCACGCAGATCGGGGCGCATTGCGTGATTGGCTCCGGCTGCTGGATTGGCGACGATTGCCGGATTCACCCGCGCGTGACGTTGTACAACGGAATGCGCGTCGGCAATCGCGTGGAAATTCACGTGGGCGCGGTGGTGGGCGCGGACGGCTTTGGTTATGCGTTTGATGGCGAGCGCTACTGGAAATTTCCGCAGCAGGGAATTGTGGAGATTGGCGATGACGTGGAGATTGGCGCGAATGCCACGATCGATCGCGGGTCGCTCGATGACACGCGCATCGCGGAGGGCGTGAAGCTGGACAATCTGGTGCACGTCGGCCACAACGTGCAGATTGGGGCAAACACGGTGATTGCGGCGCAGACGGGAATTTCCGGATCGTCCACGCTGGGGCATCACGTGGTACTCGGAGGGCAAACGGGGATCGCCGACCATTGCAAGATCGAAGACGGTGCGATCGTGGGCGCACAGGGCGGGGTACCGACAGGGAAGACGATTCGCGCAGGGAAGGTAGTGTGGGGGACGCCAGCTCGCGAACTCGATAAATTCAAGGAATCGTTTGTGTGGTATGCGAGGTTGCCGGAATTGGCGGCGCGCATCAAAGAGTTAGAGGGAAAGTCGGGCCGATGACGGAAATTTTAAGATGCCCTCCAGTTTGCCGAGAACCGGTGATTTGGCTCGGCGATAGGGGCCAGGGTTGGCGAAGATGATTTCTGATGACGGAAGAAGTGGCGAGCGATGAGCGGCGAGATCGAATTTGCGTTGCGACGAGGTGATTCTGCGCGGACAACCTCGTGCCGGAACCACGGATGATTCCACCGAACAAATTTTGGCGGGTGGTGGTCGTCGGCGGACCGACGCGGAGCATTGGGAAGACGCAATTGGTGTGCGACGTGATTGCGGCGTTTCCGGAGGCGCGCTGGATCGCGGGGAAAATTACGCAATATGGGCACGGGGTTTGCGCGCAGAACGGCCACGATTGCGATTGCGCGCCGGATGAGCATGTTTGTGCGCTGAGTTGGGAGCAGAGCGCGGAAACGGGAACGGACAGTTCGCGTTTTTTGGCGGCGGGAGCGGAGCGATCTTTCTGGTTGCGCACCAAGCAGGGTTTTTTGGCGGAGGGATTGCCCATTCTGCGTCAGGCGCTCGGCGAAATAGCAACCGGCGAAAATGGCGCGGAGAGAGAAAGCTGTTTGCCGCCACTCGCGCTCATCGTGGAAAGCAATTCGTTCATGCATTTTGTGAAACCGTCGCTATTTCTTGCAGTGCTCGACCCCGGAAAAGAGGACTTCAAGGATTCGGCGCGCGCAGCGCTCGATCGCGCGGACGCTTTGGTCGTTCGCGGCGAGGGAGTTAGCGCGGGCGGCGAAGCGTACTGGCTGAAACTGCCGGCAAAAATATTGCGCGAAAAGCCTTCCCTGAGGCAACGCGAGGGCGAGCCGCTTCCGGAGCCGCTGGTGGCACTCGTGAAGCGGGTGCTCGACGCGGAGCCGCGCGTGACAGTCTAGGTTTGCGTGATCGGCCCAGCGCTCGCATCTGGCACCAGTTGTCCGGGGTGAGGGCAGTGACGGCTGGTAAGATAGGAGCATCTTAATCGTTGACCGAAGGTAGCAACCCGGCGATAATTTAATAGTACTGGTGTTACTCGGCGCGCTGCGGCAATAGACTCAGCGGAAGTACCTGAGGACACGGTAGTTAGCTTCAAGTTCGGCTTTGGTTTCGACGGCAACTCCGGCGGTTCGGCCGGGTTTTATCACTCGAGTTCTGCTCCGGGGGGAGCATAGATGGCATCCATCGCACGATTAGGTGAGGAAATTCCTGTTGCTCCGGCGCCAGTGCCGTGGAAGGAACAGAATTTCGCGGGACGCCTTGAAGACGCCATCGAACGCGGCGCGAGCCACCTGATCTCACTGCAGGATCGCCGTGGCTACTGGCAGGGCGAGCTCGAAGCCGACACCACGCTCGAATCCGATTACATCTATTTTCTCTTTGTGCTGGGCAAAGCGGCGCCGGAGCGCATCACGAAGCTCGCGAATTATGTGCGCGCGCGGCAACTTCCGGATGGCGGCTGGAGTATTTATCCGGGCGGGCCTTCGGAGCTGAATGCCACGTGCAAGGCCTATTTTGCGCTGAAGCTGGCGGGCGATTCGCCAGATGCCTCGCACCTCGTGCGTGCGCGAGAGATTATCCACTGGCTGGGCGGCCTGGAAGCCACGAATTCCTACGTGCGATTTTATTTGGCGCTGGTGGGCGCGGTGGGCTGGGAACTGGTGCCCTCGATTCCGCCGGAACTGATGCTGCTGCCCAACTGGTTCTTCATCAATATTTACGAGATGTCTTCCTGGACGCGCGGCATCGTGATTCCCATGGGGATTTTGTCCGCGGTGCGCCCGGATTTTCGGTTGCCGGAACATGCGCGCGTGGACGAACTGTTCAAGGATTTGGACCACAAGACCGCGGCGTTTGATTGGAGCGACCGGTTGATCTCCTGGAAGAATTTTTTCCTGGCGGTGGACCGCGGGCTGAAGCTCTATGAAAAATTTCCCTGGAAGCCGCTGCGGCGCCGCGCGTTGCGCGAATCGAAGCAGTGGATGCTGGAGCACATGGAGCGCACGGACGGCTTGGCGGCAATTTATCCGGCGATGATGAATTCCATTTTTGCGCTGATCGCGCTGGGGCATGGGCCGGATGATCCGGTGACGTGGCGGGAGATCAAGGAATTTTCGAATTTTGAAATTGAAGAGCACGATACGATTCGCTTGCAGCCGTGTGTTTCTCCGGTCTGGGATACGTGCATCGCCATGGTCGCGCTCGAAGAAGCGGGCGTTGCGCCAGATCATCTTTCGCTCGTGAATAGCGCGGAATGGATGCTGTCGAAGCAGGTGCTGGGTCCGGGCGATTGGCAAATCAAAAACAAAGATGCCGAGCCGGGCGGCTGGGCGTTTGAATTCCGCAACGATTATTATCCGGACGTCGATGACACGGCGTTTGTGCTGATGGCGCTGCAGCGCGTGAAATTTCCCGATCCGGTGCGCATGGAAGGCGCGATTCGCCGCGGCCTGCAATGGCTGCTGAGCATGCAGAACCGCGATGGCGGGTGGGGCGCGTTTGACCGCGACAATGACCGCAAGTTTTTGTGCAACATTCCCTTCGCCGACCATAACGCGATGATCGATCCGTCGACGGCGGATGTTACGGCGCGCGTGGTGGAGTGCCTGGGCCGCTTTGGCTGGCCGGCGGAGCATCCGGCGATTCAGCGCGCGGTGAAATTTTTGCTGAAGGATCAGGATCGCGATGGGTCGTGGTTTGGGCGCTGGGGCGTGAATTACGTTTATGGAACGAGCGGAGTGTTGCGCGCGCTCGAGACGGTGTCGATGACCGCGCAGGATTATTGCCAGCGCGCGGTGACGTGGTTGCGCGCGGTGCAGAAGCCGGATGGAAGCTTTGGCGAGTCGCTGCGCAGCTATGACGAAATTTCGACGAAGGGGCAAGGGCCGAGCACGCCGTCGCAAACGGCTTGGGGCTTGATTGGGCTGCTGGCGGGTGCCGAGACCAGCGACCCGGCGATTACCAAGGCGGTGAATTATTTGGTGGCCGGGCAGAACGCGGATGGTTCGTGGAAGGAAGATGATTTTACGGGGACCGGCTTTCCCGGCGTCTTTTATCTGAAATATCATTTGTACCGAAATTCCTTTCCGGTTTATGCGCTGGCGCGTTATTACAATCAGGCGCTGAAATCCGGCGAGTATTGCGCGGTGAAATTCGAACCAAGCGAGTTTCGGCTGCGCAGCGGGTTTTAATCGCTGATGCGCACTCCTTTTCGCCTGGCGGCGACTCTTTTGCAAACCCGATTTGCTGAAATTGTGGGACGCGGGAAAACTTTGGCCCTGTGTTGCGTTGCGCCGCAGGAGGATGGCCCGGAGCCTCCTCTACAACGCAAAACCCGCGAGGGCTATGCTCCCGTGTGCTGGCTGAACGGCCCGGGTGAGCCTTTGGCGAATCCATCCGTGGGAAAACTGACGCGTGCGCTTCAGGACGCGGGCCACACGGTGTTTCTCGAGACCGATGGCACGCTGCTGCGGCGGCGCATTCACGAACTTCGACCAGATGCGCGATTGTATTTGACGATTCGCCTCTATGGCATGCGTGAGTCGCATGACCGGCGCATGGAGCGCGAAGACGCTTTCGCGTTGGCGATGGAAGGCGTTCGCGCGGCGCAACTCTCTGGTTTTCTAGTTTGCGCGTACATTCCGGTCGATGGCGAGACGAGTCTTGAGGAAGTGAAGCTCCTCCTCGCACACCTGCGCAAGGCGCGCGTCGAAGGCGTGGTCATTGCCTCGACGAATCGGGCCGCTGCGGCTCCGGAAGAACTTCAGAAAAAAGTCACCGAAGCGCGGAATTTAATCGGCAATGCGTGGTGGATGGCGTTTTCGCGGTTGGCGGAGCGAACTTTGAACACTGCCGCGCATCCCGTTTTTCTGGGACCCCGCAACGCCGAAGCACATCCCGTGCAAGAGGGCGCCGGCATTTCCGAAGAGGTTGCCGTCCAGTGACCGCGGCCGCAGACACGCTGGTGACGGGCGCGGCGGGGTTTTTGGGAAGCCACGTTACGCGGCAGCTCGTAGCGCGCGGAGAGAATGTGCGCGTGCTGCTGCGTGCTTCGAGTAGTAACCGTGCCATTGCGGATTTGTCGCTCGAATACGTTACGGGCGACTTGCGCGATACGGCGTCTCTTGAACGCGCCATGCGCGGCATGCGGTACGTGTTTCATGTGGCGGCGGACTATCGCTTGTGGGCGAAGAAGCCGCAAGACATTTACGATTCGAACGTGGGTGGCACGAAGAATTTATTGGCGGCGGCGAAGGCCGCGGGCGTGGAGCTGCTGATTTATACCAGCACGGTGGCGACGATTGCGGTGGATCGTCACACGGCCGCCTCGGCAGCCGGCGCTGCTGGGGAGAATTCGGCAGGTCCACTGCCCAACGAGTTTACCGACGCAAAGCTCGACGAAATGGTGGGGCACTACAAGCGCTCGAAGTGGATGGCGGAAGCCGAAGTGCTGGCAGCGGCTAAAGCGGGATTGCCGGTCGTGGTGGCGATGCCGACGACGCCGGTGGGGCCGTGGGACTGGAAGCCGACGCCCACGGGGAAAATTGTGCTGGATTTTTTGAACGGCAACATGCCGGGGTATGTGGAAACTGGGCTGAATTTTGTGGGCGTGGAAGATTGCGCCGCCGGGCATTTGCTGATTGCGGAGCGCGGAAAAATTGGCGAACGCTATTTGCTGGGAGCGGAAAATCTGACGTTGAAGCAATTGCTGGACACGCTGGCGAAAATCACAGGATTGCGCGCGCCATCCCTGAAAATTCCGCACGGTGTGGCATTGGGCGTGGCCTATGCGTCGACGGCGTTTTCGCGATTGATTGGGCGCGAGCCGCAAATTCCCGTGGAAGGCGTGAAGATCGCGCAGCACATGATGTTCGTCGATGCTTCGCGGGCGCAGCGTGAACTACAGTTTCATCCGGGCGCGGTGGCCGCGGCGCTGGAACGCGCGGTACGCTGGTACGAAGCGAATGGTTACGTTTCGCCGCGGCGCGCGAAGCGCATAGTACACGCGGCGGCGGCGTGAAATTGCAGCTGTGGCGCGGCGCGGGGCCGCCGCATTGAATTTCCATGGGTGCAGCAGCTTGCGGAATTGGCGTCTGCCGACTTCATGAGATTTCTGGTTACCTTCGCCATCGACGCGGAATTTTCTCCCTGGAGAGCGCGTCACCCTTTTGTGCCCTACGATTTTGATAATGCCAGCCGGAAACGCGATTTCGACATGTTTCGCGCGAACATCGGAGTGAATGAAGTGACGGTGCTGCTCACGGGCATGGGCGGAGCCAGCGCGCGGCGCGCGATGCAAATTGTGCCGCCGGAACTTCACGATGTATGGATTGCGACGGGGTTGGCAGGCGCGCTGGATGCGGAATTAAAACTTTCCACCATCGTGGTGGCAAACCAGGCGACGACCAGCGATTGTTCGACGCGAGTCGCCAGCGATCCGCGCCTCGTACGCGCGGCGGTTGCGTGTGCGGCAACCCGCGTGGAAACATTCCTTACTTCGGAAACGATCGTGGCTACCGCGATCGCGAAAGAAGAGCTGCGCGCTATCGGAAACGTGGTGGAGATGGAGACGGCGTTCATTTTAGCAGCGGCGCAGGAAAGGCAGATGCCCTCTGTAGCCGTGCGCGCTATTAGCGATACGGCGGAGGAGGATCTGCCCCTGGATTTCAGCAAAATTGCCGATGCCAAGGGACACCTGAAATTGGGCGGGCTGCTACTTGAATTGGCGCGGCAACCGTATCGCCTGCCATTGCTCATTAAGTTTGGACGGCAAAGCCGCGCCGCCGCAACGTCGCTGGCGGATTTTCTGGATCGCTACCTTGCCGCGGTGGCCACCGAGGGGCGCGCCGGGCAATTTGCCGACGATCTGACGCAAGTTGCGCGAGAAACGCGTTCGCGGAAGGAAGGATGGCTTCATTGAGCGCGCCGGCTGCCATACCAAAATCCATGCGCGCCGGCGTGTATCGCGAAAAGGGCGTGGTGCGCGTCGAAGTAGTTCCCGTGCCGGAGGTCGGGCCGGGCGAAGTGCTCATCAAAGTTGCGGCGTGCGGAATCTGCGGCACGGACATCAAGAAGATTTTCCACGCGTACGTGCCGGCGCCGCAAATTTTGGGCCACGAACTTGCCGGCACCATCGTCGCCGTTGGTCCAGGCGTCACGAAATGGCGCGTCGGCGATCGGGTAATGAGTTTTCACCACATCCCGTGTGGCGCCTGTTTTTATTGCGAACGCCGCCTGTTCTCGCAATGCGCGCAATACAAAACGACCGGCCTCACCGGCGGCTTCACGCCGAATGGCGGAGGCTTTGGCGAATACGTGAAAGCCATGCCGTGGGTGGCGGAGCGCGGCATTGTTGCGCTGCCGGATGAGGTGAGCTTTGAGGAAGCCACGTTCCTCGAGCCCATCAACACCATCGTAAAGGCCGTACAAAAAGCGCGCATTGCCGCGGGGGAAACGGTGCTCATCGCGGGTTGCGGCCCCATCGGGTTGCAACTGCTGATGGTGGCGAGATTACAGGGCGCACGCATCTTCACCAGCGATCCCATGGCCGTACGCCGCGAAAAAAGCATCTCACTCGGCGCACTAGAATCTTTCGACCCAACCAATGGTAAGCTATCTGAAGCAGTAAAGACCCGGACGGAGGGTCGAGGTGCGGATGCCGTGCTGGTGGCGGTAGCGCATCCTTCCGTGGTGGTTGATGCTCTTGCAGCAGCGCGGCCCGGTGGGCGCGTTTTGCTGTTTGCCGCCAATGATCCCGTAACGAAAATTGAATTTCCCGCGGCGGCGGTGGGTATCGACGAAAAAGAAATTCTGGGCAGCTATAGCGCGGCGGTAGACATCCAACAAGAAGCCGCCGACCTTGTGCTGCAGAAGAAAATCCCGGTGATGGAAATTGTATCGCACCGGTATCCGCTGGATAGAATTCAGGAAGCGCTGGAGCTGGCCGCGCATCCAACGGAAGAGTCGCTCAAGATTCTGATCACGCACCGCTGAGGAACTGAGGGCTACAAGCGCACGCATGAGCACCAGAACGCCGTCCCCGAAGCGCGCAGACCTGGGCGAAGAAGTCGCCGTGGCCACGGCCGCGCGCCTTGCCGTGCCCTCGAAGATGACCGCGGCGGTTCTTTACGGCAGCGAAGACCTGCGCATCGAGCAGATGGATGTGCCGGCCATCAAGCCCGATGAAGTGCTACTCCGCGTCCGCCTCGCGCTCACCGATGGCACAGACCTAAAAGTTTGGAAGCGCGGCTACCATGCCAAAATGATTCAGCCTCCCGCGGTTTTCGGTCACGAAGTGGTGGGCGAAATTGTTGGCGTCGGCAAACGCGTCGACGCGCGCTGGCGCTTGGGTATGCGCGTGGTGGCGGCAAATTCCGCACCGTGCTTGCGTTGCTACCATTGCCGCCGCGGGCAGGAAAATCTCTGCGAAGATTTGCTCTTCAACAATGGCGCGTACGCCGAGTACATGCGCATCCCTTCACGCATCGTCACGGAAAATATGTTGGAGGTGCCGCACTCCGTTGACGACGCCAGCGCTGCGCTTTCTGAGCCGCTGGCCTGCGTGTTGCGCGGCGTGCATGAGATGGAAGTTCGCAATGGGGATACCGCCGCGGTCATCGGCTGCGGCCCCATCGGATTGAGCTACGTGCGCATGCTATCGCGACGCGGCGTTCGCGTGATAGCACTGGCACGACGTGCGGCGCCGCTTGAGGTAGCCCGCCACCTCGGCGCCATCGCCACGATTAACGTTGCGGAGGTCCCTGATGTGGTCGCTGCCGTTCGTGTGCTGACCGACGAGACCCGTGGTGCAGATTCCGTCGTCGAAGCTGCCGGCAATCCTGTCACCTGGCGCCAAGCCCTGCAGATGGTGCGCCGCGGCGGAGTGGTGAATTTCTTCAGCGGTTTGCCGAGCGGCACGCACGTGGAGATCGAACCTGCAGCTATCCACTATGCAGAAATTAAATTAATTTCGCCTTTTCATCATACGCCGCGTTTTTTCCGCGAAGCGCTCGAAGCCATTCGCCGTGGAGATATTTCGGCTCGCGATTTTGTAACCGAAGAAGTGCCTTTGAGCGAATTGCCGCAGGCTTTCGAGCGCATGAAAGCGCGCAGTGGCGAAATAAAAGTAGCGGTGCGGCCGTAAACGGCTGGCGCCCAGGCCACTCCTTTCGGCACACCGGCCCGTTCTTTCCGATTCCATCGAGGAAAATCTCTGCTGATGCTGCGTCCTGGTGAACTGGAAATCGCGCAAAAAGCTCCCGCGGCAGGCTGCTCGCCCGCCGCAGCGCAGGCCTATACGCGCTGGCTGGCCACCCACCATTACGAAAATTTCAAGGTAGTCTCCTGGCTGCTCCCGAAAAATCTTCACCAGCATTTCTACAATGTTTACGCCTATTGCCGCTGGGCTGACGATCTAGGCGATGAAATCCCGGAAGCCGCCCGCGCCCGGGAACTGCTCGATTGGTGGGAACGCGAGCTGCGCGCTTGCTATGACGGGCATCCATCGCATCCGGTTTTCGTGGCGCTGCGCGAAACGATTGTCGCCAAGCGAATTCCCGAGCAGCCCTTTGCCGACCTGCTGATCGCCTTCCGCCAGGACCAATCGGTGAAGCGCTATGCGACCTGGGGCGCCATGATCGATTACTGCGTCTATTCCGCGAATCCCGTCGGACATTTGGTCTTGTATTTGTGCGGCTACCGCGACGCGCAGCGGCAGAGACTTTCTGACGCTATTTGCACGGGGCTGCAGCTCGCCAATTTTTGGCAGGATGTGTCGCGCGACCTTGAAAAAGGCCGCATCTACATTCCGCTTGATGTCGCCGCCATGCACGGCGTCAGCGAGACCGACATCGCGGAGCGCCGCTTCGACCAGCGTTATGTAAATTTGATGAAAGACTTGATCGCGCGCACCCGTGCGCTATTTGCCGACGGTGCTGCGCTCCCATCCTTAGTCGATGGCCGGCTCAGCCTGGATCTTGATATGTTCAGCCGTGGCGGCCTCGCGATTCTCGCGGCCATCGAGGCGCAAGGCTACGACACGCTGCACCTGCGTCCCGTCGTCACCAAAGCCAAACAGTTCCGCTTGCTCGGCGAATCGCTGGCGGCTAAACTCACGCACGCCACCGCGAGCAACCACGCCCCCGCCGTCCGAAGGACGGATGATGCAGCGCCGCAAACACCAAATTCGCCGCCATCCGGGGCTCTGCGGCCCTTCGATGTCGAACAGTCCTACGAGCAATGCCAGAACGTAGCGCGTGCCGCGAGCAGCAATTTTTATTACGCTTTTTTTCTGTTGCCCAAACCGAAACGCAACGCCCTCAACGCGCTCTACGCTTTCAATCGCCTCGTCGACGACGCCGCCGACGAAGCCGCCGATCTTTCTGTAAAACAACGCGGCTTGGCGCGCTGGCGCGCGGAACTCGACGAAGCCGTCACCGGGGTGGATCGATGTTTTGACGGCACCGCCGCGGTTCCTCTCAACGAGGTGCCGCACAGCCAGGCTATGGCGATCTTGCCCGCGCTGGCCGACACGCTCGAACGCTACAAAATTCCCACTCGTTATTTGCACGATTTAATTTCCGGCGCGGAGATGGACCTCACTGTTAACACCTATCCCACCTTCGAACGCCTGAAAGAATATTGCTACCGGGTAGCGGGCACCGTAGGACTCACGTGCACCCACGTTTTCGGGTTCCAAGATTCGCGCGCCATCGATCTCGCGGAAAAATTGGGCCTGGCCTTTCAACTCACCAATATCATCCGCGATGTCCATGAAGACTACGCCGCAGGCCGCGTCTATCTCCCGGAAGAAGATCTCGCCAAATACAATGTCAACCAGTCCGACTTCGGACGCAGCGAAGCCACCCTCGGCGTGCGCGAACTCCTGCGCTTTGAAGCGGATCGCGCCTGGCAATGCTACGAGCAAGGCGCCGCGCTCATAAATCTGATCGACGAAGACAGCCGTGGCGCGCTGTGGCTGCTCGTGCATACCTACAGCGCACTGCTCGCACGCATCGAATCCGCAGACTTCGCGGTGTTCGGCGAACGCGTTCGGCTTTCGAAGCCAGAGAAAATGTTGTTCATTGCCAAAGCCCGCTTCGGGCGCCCGACGGAAGAGAATATCCTTGAAAAACGTGATCGTGATCGGCGGCGGACTAGCGGGTCTGGCAGCCGGCGTCGCGCTGGCTGAGGCCGGCTGGCGTGTTCGGCTGTTTGAACAGCGCCCTTTTCTGGGTGGCCGCGCCACCTCTTATGTCTTGCCGAGCGGCGAGCACGTGGACAATTGCCAGCACGTCACGCTGGGCTGTTGCACCAACCTCGAAGATTTTTACCGCCGGGTCGGCGCCACAAACAAAATCAAATATTTCGACCGCTTGGTGTTTCTCGATCCGCAAGGCCGCCGCGGCGAAATGCAAGCCGGCCTGCTGCCTGCGCCGTTTCACATGACCGGTTCGTTTGCCGCGTTCGCGCCGCTGACTCTCGCTGACAAACTCTCTATCGCGCGCGCCATGCTGGACATCCTGCGCACCAAAGGCCACCCTGCGGATTTGCTCGAACCGGGCGGCATCTCCATGCTCGCCTGGCTCGAGCGCCGCGGCCAAACCAAAGCCGCCATCGAACGCTTCTGGCGCGTCATCCTCGTCAGCGCGCTTGACGAAGAACTCGGCCGCACCGATGCGTGTTTCGGCGTAGACGTTTTCTGGAAAGCCTTCCTGTCGAATCGCACTGGATACCGAATGGGCGTTCCGACCGTCCCGCTCGCGGACCTGTACGACGGATGCAAGACCGCGATCGAGCAGAAGGGCGGGGAAGTCGCGTTGCGTTCTCCGTTACGCCGCTTGCTGATCGAGAACGGCGCAGTCGCCGGCCTCGAATTCGACAATCCCCGGGGAGATGCCGCGAAAACCGAAACCGCCGACGCCTACGTCTTTGCGCTGCCGCACTCGGCATTCAGCGAACTCTTGCCCGGGGAAATTCGCGACCGTCATCCGCAATTCGCGAACCTCCGCAACCTCAAAGACGCGCCCATCACCGGCGTGCATTTTTGGTTTGATCGCACGGTGATGGACGATCCCTTCCTGACGCTGCTCGACACGCAAACGCAATGGATTTTCAACAAAACGCTGCTCTACGGAGATGCGGCGGGGCGCAGCGTGGCTTCCGGCAACCAAAAATCTTCCGCCACGCAGTACCTGCAGATGGTCATCAGCGCATCCTATGAGCTGCTGCCAAAGTCGCGCCAGGAGATTATCGACATTTGCCTGCGTGAAGTCCGCCAGGCGTTGCCCAAGGCGCGCGAAGCCCAGCTTGTGAAAGCCACAGTCATCAAAGAAACCGCTGCTACATTTTCGCCCGAACCCGGCGTGGACCGTTGGCGCCCTCCACAAACGTCTCCGGTCGAGCGGATGTTTCTTGCCGGTGATTGGACCGCCACAGGCTGGCCCGCCACCATGGAGGGCGCGGTACGCAGCGGCTATTTGGCCGCTGAAGCCGTCTTGCGAAGCTCCGGGACGCCGCAAGAGTTTTTGCAGGAGGACCTGGCCCCCGACGGCTTGATGAAATTCTGGGCCAGAGCGGCGATACGAAATCGATGAGTCTTTCCCTAAATAGCTGCGCTGTCGAAAGAACTCAAATGACGTTCACTCGCGGTCAACCCTTCGCACGCCGCGTCGAGCGTCCGGTAAGCCTCGGCATGCGATCTTCATAAATTCTTCGCAATCTTCGCGGCTCTCCCAGACATCCATGGTCATATAACGCAACGGCTGGGAAATGCTGCGCAGCAGTCGCGTCTCGCGAAAGCCCGCGGCGGTGCGAAACAGCCGTGCCCACTCCCCCGAACTGCCGTAGGCAAAGGTGAAACGTACCTCACTGTCCCGCTTGACATCGAACTCCCAGAGGACTACAAACATAGATGTCCCATCTCCTGCTCCTGGACGCACGCAGCTCTGCAAGAAAACCTCAGGGATTGGTTGCGCCGTCCGGCCGAGTGTAGCAATCCGAGTGGATACAACCTGCGGCGTGGCACGGTTTCTTCGCCTGAATTCTTGCGTGAGTTTTCGCAAAACTTTTCCGTTTTGCGGGTTTTAACCCTTTCGCTTGGAGCGGCCGTTCTCGCTGAAATGTTGTAACAGCTGTGGCAGTCCGTCGAAACGGGCGGACGGAGGTATGTGTGGATCGCAAGTACAGTCACCGCGGCTATCGTGACGCGGAAAATAAAGATAAGAAAGATAAATCTCGCGAGCGCAAGCCGCCCTCTGGCGGTCCCCGCGGCGCCGATCAGTTTGGCCCGCGGACTCCACGCATGGTCGGCACCGTCACCCGCGCGCGTTGCTCGAATTGCGGCGCCGTCCTCACTCCCGGCTTCGACGCCAACGGCACCTGCCCCAAATGTCAATTTGAACTGCATTGCTGCAAACAATGCCGTTATTTCGATACCGGGGCGCGCTTTGAATGCACGCAGGCCATTCCCGAGCGCATCACGCCGAAAGACGTAAAAAACAGTTGCACCTTTTACGAGTTCCGCACCACTGTAGAAAAAGACACCGCGCCGACCACCTACACGCAACCCAACAATATCCCCGCCGCTCCCATGGCTCCCGCGCGCCCTCTCGACGCCCGCCAAGCCTTCGAAAACCTTTTTAAGAAATAATTTTTTCGTTGTCGGAAAGCAACGGCGCAAAACCCGCATACGGGCGTTTGCTCAGCTCGCAGAAAAGAGAAGCGCCGCGTGGGAAAATATTCCCAGCGGCGCTTCGGATAAGTAATTGCCGGAACGCTCCGGCCTGCGCATCAATCCTGATAAGGCAAGTATCTCCACATGTCGTTGAGGTAGCCGTTCCCCGTGGTGCTGGTGGAATCATAGCCCTCACCGCCGAAGAGCCAGAGCTGCCCATGGCCGTCGACCCAGTGCGTCGCATTGCTACGGCCGCCTGGTGTGTAGATGTAGTAGGTCTTGTACGGAAACAGCTCGTCGCCGTAAACGCCGTTGGCGCTGCCGGTGTTCGAGCCTTTGATCCACGTCCACGTGCCGGGCTGGCCGGCCGTCGCATTGGGAGTGTAAACCCACAGGTCGTTCAGGGCGCCGTTGCCATTGGTTCCCGTCGAATCGAGACCCCATCCGCCAAAGAGCCAGAGGTTTCCGCCCGCGTCCGTCCAAGCGCTCGCACCCCAACGCGATCCGGGAAGTGCGCCCGTGGTGGACACCGGAGAGCAAATGGTGTTGCCGCCGACCGTCAGGCCAACCGTCAGCCCGCAAGTGCTCGCAGCACCGATGGTGCTCACCGGACCAACTACCGTCTGAGCCTCGTACACGCCAGTCTGGTTTGCCGTGGTGTTGCCCATCACAAAGGTCCATTCCTTGGTGGAGATGTTGTATAGCCACAGATCGTTCAAAATTCCGTTCTGCGTCGGCGGATTGTTCTGATCTTCGCCCTCCCCGCCGAACAGCCAGAGATTTCCACCGGCATCTACCCAAGCAGCCGCCTCTTGGCGTCCTCCGGGTGCGTTGCTGGCCGAAGCCGTTCCCGCAGCTCCATAAACGCCGATTTGATTTGCGAGGCTCGAGCCGGATATGAAATTCCACTTGCCGCCCGTGTATTCCCACAGGTCGCTGAGGAATCCAAAAGCTCCGACGCCGTCCTTGCCGTATCCGCCAAACAGCCAGAAATTCCCTGCAGTGTCCGTCCAGGTGGCGGCATTGATGCGAGCTCCCGGGTAGGGATTGACGCTCGGTGGGTAAACCCCATTCTGGTCTTCTGTCGTTGCTCCAGCTATAAAATTCCACTGGCCGGGATTCGTCGTGTAGTTACCCAGAACGCCGCTGGTATTGAATTGCCAGAGGTCGTTTAAATAATGGCCGCCGTCGGATCCGCCGAACAGCCAGAAATTTCCGCTCTTGTCGGTCCAAGTGGCAGCGCCCAATCTTGCTGGCGGAACGCCCGGGCTGCCAAAAAAGCCGCCCTGCCCCTCGTGCTGCGCGTTAAGTATGATCTCCGCGCCAACCGTGGTGGCCGGACTGGGTGGGTTGGGGGGGACCACCGTCGGGTCGTAGCCGCCCACCAACTGCCATTCACAGCCATCGCCAAAAGATACGCAGACCCACATGTCGTTCATCGGCCCATTCAGCGTGTCGGGCGTCATGCTTCCCGACAACTCCCAGCCGTTTCCGCCGAACAGCCACAAGTTGCCAAGCGCGTCGGTCCACCCTGCCGCCCCGTATCGCGCTCCAGGCGTGTTGGTCAAGGGGTTCGGGGTCGTCGTAGGTGCAGGCGCGGGGAACGTGCCGTACAGCGGCGAAGAAACCGTTCCAGCGATTTTTGATCCGTCGATCCAAGTCCAGTCATCGTGTGCGCAATCCACGACGATATTTGTGATGCTCGCCGTCACCACGCCCTTGTAGTTCCACAACGTGCAGCCCTCATTTTGCGTGCTGGGTGAGTGAAAGATCGAGATTTCGTACTGGTCGTTGAGCGCTTCCGGCGTTGCAAAGGTGAAGGGGCCATTTTCCGTGACCGACAGCGTATTCCCCAAGTTGTTCTCCAGGGTGAAGCTGTTGTCCGTGAGCGGGCCATTCTTCGGAAGTACTCCGGCAAGTCCAACGATTTGTCCACCGACGCTGAAAGTTACCGCTGGGCACACAATCGCTATGTTGCTTACATTTCCTGTAGCGGTGCCGCTGCCGGTTCCAGCGCTAACCACACAAGCTTGCGTCGGCCCGGTAGGCTCCGCAAAGACCGTTACGGTATACGCGGTGCCCGTCGGCACGAGGTTCTTGAATGTGAACGCTTGATTTCCATTGGCGGGGCTAATCGCGAGCTGTTCCAAATCGCTGCTGTTTTGCAGGATCAATCCCGAGCCCACCACTCCCGTTACGGTCCCGCCGATCGAGTAGCTCAATACGCAGTTCACCATAACGCTGGTGACGTTGGCGCCCGCGGTTCCGCTCCCACCAGTCACCGTGCAAATCTGATTGGGGTTCACCGGTTGGGTGGTGACCGTGACCGCGTAGACATCCGCGCCCGTGACCGGCGTCTTAAACGTGAACGCTCCATTCCCGGTGATCGTTAGGCTGTCGCCGCCGTTGTTCTGCAAGATTACGCTCGAATTCGCGACGAGGCCGGAAACCATGCCGCCGATCGTCGCGGTGACCGGATTGGTGGTGCAGTTGATGGTGAGGCTGACGTTAGCCGAGGCAGTGCCGTTGCCCGTGCCCGTAACCGCGCAAGTCTGCGTCGGATTGCCGGGTTGCGTTGAAACACTTACTGCGTACGTGCCGCCGCTGGCAATCAAAGTCGCGAACGTAAAAGTGCCGTTCGCCGTCACTGCCAGGTTGTCTTTGCCATTATCCTGTAGCACGAGCCCCGTGCCCGTAAGCCCGGTGACTGTCACGCCGATCGAAAATGGGCCGCCCGTCTGTCCAGTGCCGCCGTTTCCCCCAGGCAATCCGCTGCAACCGCCAACCAGCAGCAAAATTACCGTTGCATAAATCAAAACCAAAGATTTTTGGGCGGTTCTCATGACCTTTATTTCTCCTTACGTTTCTCGCGAGTTTCGGCCGGGTCGTTCCCAGCGGATAACTCGCAACTTTCCTCGTGCCCGGCCCCGAACTGCTCTCCTTGAGAGAAGGGGCCCGCGTTCGCAATGTAGTCCTAGAATAGTTCTAGAATTATCAGTACCACCGGGCTGGCGTTAGAATACGTTCTGCTTTCTTTGCAAATCAATTCCCGCGGGCGGAGGGTGTGCTCACATGCGTAATAACCATCTACGCCAACGAATTCGTCGACGGATCCTGTCGGAAGCAGCCTGCGGCGACCCGCGCCGGTCGGCCATGACTCGGGAAGCTCGGACCGTCGCAGAATTCCTGACTGCGCGACGGCCCGCATAGGCTCCAGTCGGCAGCGACGCTCCGAGAGATCTGTGGAATGTAACGTGACAATGAAAAAGCTGGGCGACGGTTGATCGCCCAGCCTCTTGCCGCGTACCACGTCGTGCGTTGACTACACCAGAACTTGCTCGAGCAATTGTTCCACGGCGCGCTGCGCCTCAAGGATCGAATACCGATGGTCCATGGCGCCGGCCAAATCCGTATTCGCAAACGCAATCCGAGCAAACGGCGCGTCCCGCAGAATCGCCCGCGGCGCCGCTTGCCCCTCTTTCCCAAAGAAAAATCCTGGCTGCGGACTCAGGTACGCATGTCCCCAGCGATTCAGCACGATTCCCGCAATGTCTCTTCGCTCGTCAAAACCGGCTTGTCCGAACATGGCCATAAATTGCTCGCGAATCCGCGATTCGTACTCCCGAAACGAAGTTCCCAGCATCGCCGCGCGCCCCAGTTGTCCCTGCTCTTCTGTCGGCAATCCCGGATGCGCGTACAAGACTTTCACCGATAGCACCACCGGCGAATCCGGACCGATTGTCTCATCGGGAATTCCCACCATCGCCTGCCGCCGTACGTCCATATAATTGCCGGTCCCTTCAAACCACCGGCACCCGCTGATCCCCATCTTGTACAGGAATCGCCAGTTGCGCACCGCCACGTTCGCCATCATGCACGGCGATCGATAAAACTGCGCATACGCATTCTTCTGTGCCGCCGGCAGATCCGCGATAATGTGCTTCGCGGTCCAGCTTCCCCCAGCCATCACCACCGAGCGCGCTTTCAGGCGAAACACTTTCCCGCCCTTGGCGTAAGCCACGGAAACGTGCTCCGCTTTTTCCGGCTCGTTGCCCGCATGCCGTAGCTCCACCACCGTTGCCCCGAGCCGCACTCGCGCCTTCCCGCCTGCCGCATCCAGTGCCGAAAAATTCACCGCATTGGCGCTCACGCCCTCCGGAGTCGCCGGCCCGTCCATCGCCGCCGGGATCAGCGCCTTGACCATCAACCGCGCAATCGTCGTATTCCCTCCCGGAAACATCTCGACCGTTTCGCCCGTTCCGTCATCCCACGGATGCAGCAAATCCGCCGCGTAATCGCAATACGCCGATAGTGCATCCGGCCCCAGTCCCGATCCTCCGCCTTCGACCGGTGAGAGAAACGCGCGAATCGTTTCCTGGCTCAGTGCATAGCGCTCCATAAAATGTTGTTCGAGCGAAATCGCGTCCAGCCCTCGCGAGATTTCGTCGCCCTCATATTTCGGCGCCACAAATTTCGCTTCCTCTGCGCTCTTCCCGGAAAACCACCGCAGCAATTCCCCCCGCGTTTTTTCTCCGACCGGCGCGCCCTGCATCTTTTTCCCCACCGGATCGATCAGCCACATTCCATCTTTCTGCCCAAATTTCGCGCCAAACCAAAACCCATATTGCCCGTTGCCCAGTCCCGCCGCATCGTACGGCGTTCGCCCCAGCTCCATCTTCGGCTCCGCCCCGGCCCATTTCTGATACCCAAGCTTCGGCGTCGCCAGCCCAATCGAATCGTAAAATCGTGCGATGAAACTATGCGGGTAGGGAACCAGATAAATCGCCGAGCCTTGATGCGCGACCAGCCGCTTGCCGTCCACCAAAAATTCGTTCTGCTTGGCCTCGCCGCCAAAAATCGCGTGATTCTCGAGGATCAAGCAGGTCTTCCCGGAGCCCGCCAGCCGTTGAAAAAATAATCCCGCTGCCAGCCCGCTGATGCCTCCGCCCACAATCACGCAATCAAAAATTTCCCGGGTATCGATCGTATCCGCGGGCAGTGGGCTGTACGCTCCATCCCGCATCCGGTGTCCCGCCGTCAGCACTTCGAGTGTGTTGCCGTTCGCAGCGCTGTACTCGCCCACCCCGCCAAATCCCGTCCACTCATCGCCGCCCGCGCCACTGCCGCCACCGCGCGCCAAAAGTTGCGCCGGCGTTAGCCCGTCCAGCAACGCCGCTCCCGAAGCCAGCAGTGTCGACCCCAGAAAATCACGCCGCGTCAGGCAATGATCCACGCGCTATTTTTCTCCAGTGAATTCAAGTAAAAACCCGGGCGACACTCCGCCGCCGCGCCGCAACACCGCTCTCGCCGCTAACTTTTCCCGAGGTAATTTCCCACCACTGCGGCGCAAGCCTCCACAAACTCCTGCTCCGTCCCGTTGAACGTATCCGCAAAATAGCTTTCCACATCCAGTTCCGCCGCCAATTTCTTGTTCACAAAAATCGGCACCACCATTTCCGATTTCACCATCGACGATCCCGCCAGATACCGCGCATCCTTCGTCACGTCCGCCACGACCACCACTCGCCCGCTGCTCGCCGCCGCCCCACACAACCCGGTCCCCAGCGGTATTCGCGCATTCGGCGTAAAGCTCCCTGCGTACGGACCCACCACCAAAATATTCGGGTCCGTCGCATCGGCCAGATAAAATCCCACCCAATTGTATGGCGTCATCTTCTCGTGCAGCCGCGTCGTCACCTTCTCCATCAGCGACTTCGCCGTCCCGGCCGTCGCCGCAAACTCCTGAAACTCCCGCAACAACTCCCGATGCACTGGTGTCATATTCCCGCCGCCGTTGGATTTAACGCTCGCAGTATACCGCCCAAAGTAGCGGCGGGTCTTCAGAACCGTTCCTTTCCCCGCATCAACGCCAACCCAGCGTTTCCTCGTGCGACGAATCGCTACCTTGTGAAAACTCCGTCGTGTTACGATTCCTGTCCAAAATCAGAAGCTTTTCCGGGGGCATCGCAGCGCAGGGTGGTTCCCGGAGCGCCATCCACTCTCAGGAGGAAGAAATGCTGAGGACGTTTCTATCTGCCGCAATTCTCTTATCCGGCGTAGCCCTTCTAGCCGCCACCCTTGAACCGCTCGACATCAAAACCGGCCAATGGCTGGTCACCATGACCGACACAATCACCGGGCTTCCCAAGCCCATTACCAACACCTACAAGACCTGCGTGAAAAAAGAAGACCTGGGCAAATACCCCTTCAGCAATCCCAAAGATAAATGTACTTGGACCGTGCAGTCCTCCACCAGCCGCAAACTCGACGCCACCGGCACCTGCATGCCCGTGAACATGGGAAAAGTCGACTTTAATATCCACGTCGAGGCCCCAGACTCCGAAACCATAAAAGGCACCGGACAACTCACCTTCAACGGTGGCCCAAATGGCCCCATGACCGGCAATTATTCGGTCACCGCCCAGTGGCAAGGCCCCACCTGCCCCGCCCAATGAAATAACAGAACCCGATGTGCAATCGCGGGGCGGGACGGAAGTGTCCGTCAGTGCTTTTGCCGTCCCTGCCGTCACCCAAAACTCCCTTCCATAGAAATCAATCTTGGCTAAGCGTTTCACAGTTAAGTAGAATTCTCCAAATTACTTCCGAATTTTCTCCACTCCCGCCGTATTATCAATTCTGTCGACTTCATGGCCACCAACCCGATCCCTGGTCTCGTTCCCGTTTACGAGGACTACGCCCGCTGCGTCCACTGCGGACTCTGCCTCAACGCCTGCCCCACCTACCGCCTCTGGAATCTCGAGGCGGACTCTCCGCGCGGCCGCATCCGCCAAATGGTGAGCGTCGAGTCCGCCGCGCAATGCGATCCTGCGCAGCCAATCCTTCCGCTCACTCCCGGTTTCGTCGACCATATCGACAAATGCCTCGATTGCCGGGCTTGCGAAACCGCCTGCCCCTCCGGCGTTGAGTACGGCAAGCTCGTCGAGTACGCCCGCGCACGCATCGAACGCGACTATCGCCGTCCGTTTTTTTCGCGCCTTACGCGTTCTCTGGTTTTCCGCGAGTTGCTGCCGCATCCCAAACGCATCGCGTTCATCGCTCGCGTGCTCCGCGTTTATCAGCGTTCCGGTTTGCAGTGGTTTGCGCGGAATACGGGAATTCTCAAACTCCTCGGCCTTGCGGGGCGCGAAGCGCTGCTTCCGCCCATCGACAGCAAATTTTTCTTCGGCCAACTCGGCGAGAAATTTCCCGCGCTCGGTCCGCCCCGTGCGAAAGTGGCTTTCTTTGCCGGTTGCGTTGCGCAAGTCACTTTCAACGCGCTCAACGAATCCACCATTCGCGTGCTCACCGCCAACGGCTGCGACGTCGTGGTCCCGGAGATGCAAGGCTGCTGCGGCGCGCTGGCGGCGCATGCCGGCGCTCGCGAAGAGGCTCGCGGCGTCGCGCGCAGGAATCTTCTGGCCTTCGAGCTTTCCGATTGCGACGCCATCATCACCAATGCCGCCGGCTGCGGCTCGACACTCAAGGAGTATCACCACCTCTTCAGCCCGGACGAACCGGAATACGCCGCCGCCAAAGCTTTCAGCGCCAAAGTTCGCGACGTCACGGAATTTCTCGCGCAGCTTGGACTCTCCGCCGCCATCAACCCAATCTCGCTCGATTCCCCGGCGAGCTCGGCTTCGCACAACGGCGACAAATCGCTCGACGCAGCCGCCGGAAACGCTTCATCGGCGGCGGTTTCGACGCCCAGTGCAAAAATTCGCGTTACCTACCAGGATTCCTGCCACTTGCTGCACGGTCAAAAAGTTCGCGAAGCTCCCCGCCAGCTTCTGCGCGCCATTCCCAATCTCGAATTTGTGGAATTGCCGTACTCGGAAATTTGCTGCGGCTCTGCCGGCAGCTACAACATCACGCAAACCAAAACTTCGCTCGACCTGCTCGCCGGAAAAATGCAGCACGCCAAATCCACCAACGCCGAGCTGATCATCACCGCGAACCCCGGTTGCTTGCTGCAACTACGCGCGGGCGTGGCGCTGCACCACACCCATCAGAAAGTATGGCACGTCATCGAACTGCTCGATCGCGCCATCGGGTTTCCCGAGGTGCTCGCCGAAACCTCCGACGCTCGCAGGGAAAGATCCGAGGCGACCCGCACTCGTGCGCGAGCGTCGTCGTGACGCCGCTCTCATTTTCTGGTACCCAAACGGCAACGCCCTTTTCGCAGCGATCGATTGCTGTGAAAAAGGCGCTAACCGTCTTCAGGAGAGAAGCTCGCAAAAATTATTCGGTCGGGGGCGGCGCATTCGCGCCCATTCCCGCGGCGCCAGGTCCGCCGCGGTGATGACCGCCCGGGTGTCCCGCTGTCACGGTATAGTCCGCCGGCACCGCGAACAGACTCGCCGCCGGTTCGGTTTTTTGGATGTTCGTCAGTTGGTAGGTGGTTGTTCCGGTTTGCGGATCGCTGTGCGTGCTCTTCACCACGATTTGCAGGTCGGGAGAATACCAGCGCTCGGAAACAACTTGCATGGCGCGATCATTTCCGATTTTTCCGGCGGGAATGGTTTTCGTGATGCGCGTGCCTTCCGCACTCACCCCGTTGATCACTTGCGTGCCGAGAGATTCCTTCTTGAGTAGACCGGACGCTTCTTCGGCGGCCATTTCCGCTTCCATTTTCTGATGGAAGGCGTCAGCTCCGGTTCCCGCGTCTGCGGCGCCGGCCCCCGAGGGCTTGGTCACCTTGTAGGCAACTTTTTCGCCGGTGTTGAGCATGTACTTTACGCCGGCCACGGGGTCAGAAATCATCACCATGGTTTTCGGCGCGCCGGAATTGGCGAGCGGTCCGAGACTCGAAGTAGTGAGTTCGTGGCGCGAACGGCCCTGGCTGTCGCGGCTCAAATTGATTTGTGCGGTGCGGTGAATCACCGTGCCGTCGGAAAGCGTGTGCGTGGTGTCGGAAGCGGCGGTGGCGGAGAACGGCGCGCCTTTCACCACTTTTCCGTCGTGCCCGCCTTGAAATCCGAGCAGCTCCATGGGACCGAACGGGCCGCCCGGAGGGCCGCCGTGGTGCGGGCCCTGCGCGCGCGCCACCCCCGAGCTGATTACCAACAAGCCGGCTACTGCCAGATTCGTCAACAATTTGCGATTCATTCGCGTTTCTCCTCGTTCTCTCCCGATCGTTCTAAACTCGTTTTGGCCGCTGCCCCGCGCTGGCATTTCGCCGCGCGCTATCTTCATTGCGCTTCGGGCACGCGCACCGCTTGCGGCAATCCATCGTCGCCCACCAGCAAATCCACCTGGATCCAATCGGCAGCGCGCTCTTCATTCACCGCGAGACCGAACGCTCCGAGCGAAGACCGTTGCATGCGCACGCGCACGATCGAAGCATCTTCGTTGTCGGCGGAGATGGCGCCGGGCAGCGCGGTGAAGCCGTCTTCTTCATTGTTCGCGACCAACGTCGCGTCTTCGTCCGCAACGGGCGCGACAGAATTTTCAGCGCGCGATTTTGCAACGCTCGAATGGTTCACGTCAGAATCAAGACTGCCGGCCACCGCAGCGGGCTTCGCGTAATGTTGGGCGCGCCAAGTGGACCAGCTGATTCCCGCGGCGAGCAGGACGGCGGCAGCCAGCGCCCAGGAAGCGACGACCGCGGCGCGGCGCGCTTTCAAGGTCTGGTGGCGGGTGCGAAATTCCTGGCGCAAGCGCATTTCGACGCGGGGCGGAGTCTCGGCAAGGCTGTTCGAGCTGGCGAGCAAGCGCAGTTCAACGCGCGCGGCTTCCCAGGATTCCGCCAGCGCGGCGCAACTTGGGCAAGCGATGGAATGTTCGCGCGCGGCGGCTTGCTGCGCGCGAGCGAACTCGCCTTGTTGTTCCGGGTCCAAACCGATCGCCGCGAATTCTTCACAGTTCATAGCCACGGCATTTGCCTTTCCAAACGTTTCCACAAGGCCCAGCAACTTTTTCCTATCGAACTTCACGTCAAAACCTTCCGTCGCGCCGACCGATCCGCCTTCATAAAATCATCAGCGCGCGGCGCTGACGCGGCGCGGCACTTCGCGCAACATTTCGAGCTTGGCGAGCAGCAGCGCGCGTCCGCGATGCAGCCGCGAACGAATGGTGCCAATGGGGCAACCGGCGGCCACGGCGGCTTCCTCGTAACTCAGTTCCTGCAATTCGCAAAGGACTACAGCTTCGCGAAATTCTTCCGGCAGCTCCAGAACGGCGGAGCGAACTTGCGCGGTGCGCTCGCGTTTTTCCGCCCAGCTGGCCGGAGTGCTGGCATCTTGCAGCAGTACGCCCTTTCCGCTGCCGTCTTCATTTCTTTCTTCTAGCGCGACTTCCCTCGGCAAGCGTTCGCGATGTTTCAAAACGCGATTGCGCGCCACGCCGTAGAGAAATCCGGAAACGGTGCCAAGGCGCGCATCATATTTTTGCGGATCGCGCACCAAGGTCATAAAGACGTCCTGAACAATTTCTTCGGCGGCCCACGCGCTGCCGGTCATGCGTAGCGCAAAACGGTAAATGGCCGCTTGGTGGCGGCGGTACACCAGGGTGAAGGCTTCCTCATCCCCTCTGGAGGCCCGGCGCAGCAGTACGTCGTCTGGAACATCTTTTACGATGGTCATCTCTGGTAGATAAGACGCCGCAACTGCCTTCCACGGGTATATTCCGGAGGAGTCAAAAAATGGTTCCCGCCGGTTTGCGCGGATTGCGGATCGTTCAATGAGGGCGGGGTTATCTCTAGCGGTCGGGATGGCGACCGCGGAACTACCGACCGCCGAGGCATGCCCAGAGAATGCGTTGATGGGGTGACGAGCGGAAGGTAAGATTGGCGACGTGGGAGGAGGATTCTTATGCCGCAGCATCCGGTGCTTTCTCATGAAGAATGGCTTACGGCGCGCAAGGCGCTGCTGCTGAAAGAAAAGGAAATGACGCATCTGCGGGACGACATCAACGCGGAGCGACTCGCGTTGCCGTGGGAGAAGGTGGAAAAGGAATACGTATTCGAAACGCCGGCGGGAAAAAAGACGTTGACGGAGCTTTTTGACGGGCGCAGTCAGTTGGTGGTGTATCACTTCATGCTTGGTCCTGGTTGGGCCGCTGGGTGTCCGGGCTGCTCTTTCGTATCGGACCACTTGGAAGGGGCGCTGCCACACCTTGAACACCACGACGTGACGCTGCTGGTCGTATCGCGGGCGCCGCTGGCGGAAATCGAAGTGTACAAGAAGAGGATGGGGTGGAAGTTTCCGTGGGTGTCGGCTTCCGGGAGCGATTTTAACTACGATTATCAGGCATCGTTCAAGCCGGAGGATTTAGCCGCTGGTAGGATTTTCCACAACTATGAAGAGCAGACCGTGCCGACGGATTCAAAGGGGACGGAAGCGCATGCGGTGAGCGCGTTTTATCAGGATGGGAATGGCGAGGTGTTCCATACTTATTCGAGTTACGCGCGCGGGCACGAGGAGTGGATTGGCGCGCTCATGATTCTCGATTGTGCGCCGAAAGGCCGCAACGAAAAGAAGCCCATGGATTTTGTGCGGCGGCACGACGAATACGAGAACGCCAGGCAGAGTGCGAGGGGCGCGGACTAAATTACGTGTAGACGTTTGTTGTGGCAGGCGGGGAAACGGCTTCTCGAGGACTACTGTGAACAACTGCCGGAGAAGGAGCTGAGACAATGTGCCGGAATATCAAGATGCTTTTTAATTTCGAGCCGCCGGTGACGACGGATGAGATCCGCGCGTCGTCGCTGCAATATGTGAGAAAGATCAGCGGGTTTACGAAGCCGTCGAAGGCGAATGAGGCGGCGTTTTTGACGGCGGTGGACGAGGTGGCGGAGGTTTCGAGACGGTTGCTGCGGGCGCTCGAGACGAGTGCGCCACCGCGGAACCGAGAAGAAGAGGCGGCGAAGGCGAAAGCTCGCGGGATGGAAAGATTTGCGGCGGAGCGGAGCGGGCGTTCGTCGGCGAACTGAGAGCGTGCTGGTTTGATACGTGAGACGTAAGCCATCGCGGCTACCAACCCATTTGGCGCATCCGCTCTAGAATGAGTCCACTATAGTGGTTCATGTGATCGGGCCGTCGCTTGAGAGGCAGCGGCAGAATTGCGGCGAGTTGTGCTGCTTGTTGCCGGTCGATATTCCGAGCCGAGGTTCGGTAGTAGTAACGGCACGCCGACTCCGCACCATAAACGCCAGGGCCCCATTCGACCACGTCGAGGTAAAGTTCCAGAATGCGCTGCTTGCCGAGGACCAATTCGGCCACCGGGACAAGGGTGAACTCGGCACCCTTGCGGAGGATGGAGCGGCCGGTTCCGAAGAACAGATTTTTTACCAGTTGCTGCGTAAGGGTGGACCCGCCGCGAATGCGGCCGCCTTCCATATCATTTTCAGCCGCGATTTCGATCGCGTGCCAATCGAATCCGTGATGCTGGTAAAAGCGCGCGTCTTCGGCGGCGATGACCGCGTGCTGAAAATCGAGTGAGATTTGCCTCAGCGGAACGAATTCGTGTCGTTTGTGATACGGCGTGCGGTGCATCCATGCTTGCAAGCGGCGCTCCATCTGCACGGCGGTGGTCGGTGGGTCGATCCACCGGGCAGCCACCAGGATCAGCGCCGCAAGCGACCAAAGGAGCGCCACTCCTATGAGAAACCATCGAACGTAGGGTCCGAGAGAGCCTTTCGGAGGCGGGGCCTTCGGGGGGATGTCTGGATTTTCGGTCACGCTTCAGAATAATCGCTTCGGCTCGAATTGACATAGCCCTAAGGCTTACCGCGACTTAGCCGACAGAAGCGAGTTCGAGCCGCCCTTACGTTCGCTTATTTCCGTCGAGAACGAATGGCAGATCGAAACGATTTGTCATTTCCTGCGTATAGTAAATTGCGGGTGTTCGGAAGGGAGTTCCTTATGAAGGCGAAAATAGTGATCGCCCCGCTGACGTTTGTCAGTCTCGCTGTGTTTCTTGTGTACACGGAACCTCATATCTCTTGTGTGGTGATCGTTTTGGCGAAGCTTGCGGGCCATATGTCGCTTTAACCGTAGAAATGAAGAACTGCCACCACCCCATAGCGGGTTTTTTGGACGACCCGCAAGGTGCGGCATGATCTCCCCGAAAGGTGTCTCATGAACAAAAAAATCAGTTTTGTGCTTGCCGCACTGATGGCAGTTCCCGCTGCTCTCGTCGGGCAGGAGAAGTCACCATCGCAGTCGGCTCCGCCCGCGAACCCGATTACCGCAAGCGAAAGAGGTTTCTACTCGTTTGTGAGCAACGCGGTCGTTGGCGCCGCGCAGAAAATGCCGGAAGAAAACTATTCCTTCAAACCGACACCGGAGGTTCGCACGTTTGGCCAGCTCGTTGGCCACGTGGCCGACGCTTCGTACACGTTCTGCTCGCAAGCCATAGGTGAAGCAAACCCGGCAAAGGACATCGAAAAAACAAAGACGTCAAAGGCCGACCTCGTCGCTGCGCTCAAGGACGGAGTTGCGTACTGCAACAAGGCGTTCGACAGCATGACCGATGCAAAAGGCAGCCAGATGATGAAACTCTTCAACTTCGACCTGGCGAAGCTCACGGTGCTCTCGATCAACACGGCGCACACGGATGAGCACTACGGGAACATGGTGACCTATCTGCGCCTCAAGGGGATTGTGCCGCCGACCAGCGAAAACCCGCCGCCACAGCCGCCGAAGTAAGCGCCGCTTGTGCGGTAGTGCGGGAGGGGGGAGCAGGTGACTGCGCCCCCCTTATCCCGGTTCAGTGATCGTGATCGCGATCGTGGTCCTTGCCAAACTCATGGACTTTGTAGTGCTGGCGAAATTGGCCATTCTCGCCGTATTCCCATACGTCCCCGCTGCGGGAATCGAAGAACGCGTGGTTACCTCCGCTGTACGAGAATTGGACGCCCACGTACTTTCCCTCGGCCATGGCGGGCTGGGGCTGGAAGATCGGCTTTAGTACGATTACCGCAAGAAGCAAAGCGATGAGTGTGAGGATCGACTTTGTGTAGAGATCAATGCGCATGGAAGCGGCTCCTTGGTTCCGCAGATTTCGGGATCATCTCAAAGACTTGACGCCAGCAGCACCAAGTCGTTCGAAACCGGGAGCGGACTGGCCGTCGAGGTCAACCCGCATTCATTTTCGAATCGCAGCGCGGACCGAGGGGAAGCTCGCCACGTTGAAGTGCCCGATCATCGCGTACTCATACCAAACGGTCGTTGATTGAACTGTTCAATTTTAGACATCTGGCGCGGAGGGCACGGAACCAGAATTTTCCGTCTTGCGCTGGGCTGGCGATTTGGAATGTTTCACGGCCCATCCAGGAGCGAGCCATCCGGCAGAGGCCAGTCCGAACCGAATACGTCAGCTCGCGCGATGGTCATTCGGGCGATACTCGCCGAGGAGATCAGCGAGAATCCATACGGCTCCGGCAATCGCGAAGGTCTCGGCGTTTTCGCTCCAATTCGCGTGATTGTGGGGCCTTGAAAGAACGAGCGGTACCCACACGAGTAGTCCAAAGCAGAGGAGCATGATGGTCAGCAGGCGGCTGGCGAGAAGCGCCAGGCGATGCGTAAACAGAGCCACGGCCGCTAGCGCGAAGAAAACCGTCGTGGTGATCGCCCAAAACATCTGAGTTGGCGGAATCCACTTCGGAACGAGGCCCGCGGTGGCGTCAAGATAAATCGCCTGTTCGAGGGCAAAGGAACCGGCACACAGGCCCAATAGAATGCGGCCCATGCGTTGAAGCGTTACTGGCGACCCTGCGGAGGACCAGTGCGCGTAAACAAGCGCCGCTCCGGTCAAGAGAGCAAACTGCTCGAAGAAGTTGCCCCAGCTATTGTAGATTTGCGGTGCGGCGACGATTCCTGGCACGCAGAGCAAGACGAAGACAAGATAAGCCCCGCCGAGGACGGCTGCGCCCGCTTTCGCGGTGCGACGGAACTGAATCGCAGCGCCGCCGAAAATCAGGGCGGCGGCTGCGGCGTAGACAACGTAGCGCAGTTGATGCCCCTCGTGGTCGTCGTGCCAGGCCAGCGTGATGAGGCCAGAGGCCAAAGCAGCTACTCCAAACACGCGACGGCCGAAGCTTGAATTACGCATTAGTTCGGTCATTCGTTTTCCGTCCGGTTCGCGCAGTTGCGAAGCGTCGTTCTACCTTCTCCGTGCCCAAGAGGAGCGAGGGAGTCTTATATCACAGCGATGGGCTCTCGAAGGCGGGTGTGCTCGCGGCCACAGCGCACGGCCAGCATGACCGTACCGCATCGTTGCACGGTTCCTACCGTAAGTACCCGATCGCATGATCCGGCGGAAAGCTCTAATCTAGGTGTCCAAAGCTGTTCTCCATGTTGTTTCAGAAGTCGCCCTCCTCAATCTAGCTGTCCGCGAGCCAAATGCACCAACGGGCTACGAAAGCTGAACCGGGCAGAAAGAAGTACAAATGCGTAATCTGTTCCATGTTCGTTCCTTGTTGCTCTCCGTTTTATTTCTGGCCGTTTCGGGATCTGCGTTCGGCCAAATCGGTTTTTCCATCACCCTCGCGCCACCGGTGTTGCCGGTCTACGAACAGCCGATCTGTCCGAGTGACGGCTATATCTGGACGCCCGGCTATTGGGGCTACGGAGATGATGGTTATTTCTGGGTCCCCGGCGACTGGGTTCAGCCTCCCGAGGTCGGCTTCCTTTGGACGCCCGGCTATTGGGGCTGGGGCGGAAACGCGTATGCGTTTCATGAAGGTTACTGGGGCCAGACCGTCGGGTTTTACGGCGGCATCAGCTACGGCTTCGGCTACAACGGCAACGGCTACGAAGGCGGCCGCTGGAACGGCGGGCGTTTTGAGTACAACACCTCCGTCAATCGCGTGAACACCACGATCATTCACAATACCTACAACACCAGGGTCGTCGAGAATAACACTCGCGTCAGCTTCAACGGCGGCAGCGGGGGCATCGAAGTCCGCGCCACCGCGCAACAGGAGGCTGCCGGTCGCGAGCGCCACGTCGCTCCCGTCGCCGCGCAAACCTCACACATCGCCGAAGCTCGCTCGAACCCTGAGCTGCGCGCTTCCGCGAACCACGGCAATCCGCCCGCCAGCGCTGCCGCAAGGTCCGAAAACGGCGCCGCAGCCCCGAACAGAGAATCCGGAAAAGAAACTGCAGCGCCCGCGAATGTTAAGCCTGAAGACAGGCCCCCAGTCGCTGCGCGCGCAGCCTCGTCCGCGCACGCGAGCGACGTAACGCCCCATCAGGCCGCGACGCCCAGCACCGGTAACGTCAAGACCGACCAGAAATATCAGAAGCAGCAGGACACTCTGGTCGCCAAACAAAACCAGGACCACCAGAAACTGGCGCAACAACAAAACAAAGAACACCAGCAACTGAGCAAGAACAACGCGAGCGAAGCCCAAAAGCAACAAGTCGAGCAAAAGCATCAGCAACAGACGCAACAGCTCGAACAGAGGCACGCCGTGCAAACGCAAAAGGTGCAAACTCGCCAGCAACCCGCAGCCGCGCAACCCAAATCCGCGCCGTCTCATCCACAAACAGAGAAGCCTCACTGACCTGCGTCTTTTAGCGGGAGTAGTCTTCGCGGAGGCCGGGCCAAAAAGCCCGGCTTTTTCGTGCTCCGAGGGCGCGTTTGGTCGCCTGACCTTCCTGATGCGTTCCATATTTTCGTCGACAACCTAACGCTATTCGTCTGGCTAAGTAAACTCGGGCGATCGTCCCCGTGGGTCGGCGTTAGGAGAAAAGCGTTTAGGAAGTTCGAGGTAAGGCTAGGGAGCGGCGGGAAACAGATGGGTCCAGTTTTGCAGGAGGGTCAGCGGACGGTTGTTTTCGTCGGCGGCTACCACCAAGAGGAAGCGCTTGCCGTCGGGGCTGACGTCGTAATTGATCAAGCCGAGACGATAGACGCGAGGCGACGGTCGAAATGTAAAAAGCGGAACGGGGCGGCCGATGGTAAGGCCGTCGGCTTTTTCCTGGACCTCGACGGAATTCATGGCGTTGCGCAAATTCACATAATAGAGTTGCTTGCCGTCGCGGCTCCAGCGCGGCCAGTGTCCTCCATCGGTAGAGACCTGCCACATGCCGTTGCCGCCGCCAAAGGGAACGACAAAAATTTCCGGCCCGGAGGGAAGAAGAACGGTGAGGGCAACGAATTTGCCGTCCGGAGAGAACTGTCCGCTCGAGCTCGGGCCAGGACCGCTCGAAGAAGGAATGATGGAGCGGGGCGCATCGCTCGATTCGACGGCAAGGGCGGCGACTTCGTAGGAAGTGGCCGTGGTGTGCTCGGTGAGAAGGAAGCGACCGTCGGGAGCCCAGTCGGTGACCGCGGTGTCATGGGCTTGTTGCTGAAGGGTGGCGGATTGCCCGGAACCGGTGGTGGAGCGAGTGACGATATGAAACGTGCTGTTGGCCAAGCCGAGGATGGTGGTGAAGTGGGTATTGTCGGGAGACCAAGTGGGTTCGCCGGAGACCGTGCCGTCAAAAGTGAGGCGGGTTTTGTTGACGCCCGCAGTATCGAAAAGCCAGATATCGTGAGAAGGATCCCCGTAGGTAACAAGGAAACGCTGGCCGTCCTTCGAGAGGCGTGGGCCGTTGTAAACGCCTTTGTCGCCGAGGTAGCCGAGGTGTGCGCCGGCGCGATCGACCCACTCGAGGCGGGTTAGCGCGGAGGCAGATCCCGTCTGGTAAACGAGATTCTCGGAGGAGGAAGAAGCGGTGGCCGTCAGGTGCCAGACGCCAAGATCGACGACGATGTTGTCGACGAGCGGGCGAGGAGAACCGCGGAGAGAAAAAGAGCTGAGATCGAGGGGCTGCGCCAAGAGATCGGACTCCTTGGCGTAAAGAAGGTGGCCATGAGCATAGAGACCGGCGGCGGGAGAATTGACGAGGAAGCGATTGAGCTTGCCATCGAGCGAGGCGATGTAAATGCCGTTCTGCTGGTTTTGCGCCGTGGCGTGATTCGAAGCGAAGTAGAGAAAATGCTGCCCGTCGGGAAGGAAGTACGGCCAGCGGTGGGTCGAGTGCAGCGTCGTGTCGATGGTCGTGACGGCGGTGGGGCTGCCACCGCTCGCGGGGACCTCGAAGATGGCGTCGCGTGGGGAGGGAGTGAAGAGGATGATGCCACTCGAGCCCCAGGAGCCACCGCGGGGAGCGGGGGCGTCGCACAGGATGCGTACGACGCCGGTGTTGACGTCCAGCGTTTTAACCTTGAAGTCCGCGAAGAAACCGATGCTTGCACCATCGGGAGACCAGAAGGGATTGATGGCGCCGTGAGCGCCGGTGAGCACGCGGTCGGTGCCGGTCCGGAAAGAGTGCAGGTAGAGTTCGCCACTCGCGCCGAAAATGAGCGAAGCCCCGTCGGGCGAGAGCGCGGGTTGCTTTCCGAGGTCGCCTTCGATTTCAAAAGAGGTGGCCGGGGGCGGGACGATCGACGAGTACAACGGGAGGGCCGAGCTTATCTGATTGTGCTGCCAAACGAAAAATGCCGCGGCGGCGAAAAGCGCAAGCGCGGCAACGGACCAGGCAACGAGTTCGCGGCGGGGCCGGAGACTCGGAACGGAGAGAGCGGCGACGGCGGAAGACGAGGACGGGTCGCTGGAGGAAATGGATTTTAGTTCGAGGGCGAGGTCGCGGGCGGATTGCCAGCGGTCGTCGGGATCCTTGGCGAGGCAGCGGCGGACGACGTGATCGAGATTGCGGGGAGTGAGCGGTTTGATGGTAGGGATGGGGGCGGGGTCTTTTTCAAGGATCGCGGAAGCAACGCTGAATTGGCTTTTGCCGCCGAAAGCCCGCTGCCCCGTGAGCATTTCGTAGAGCACCGCGCCGAAAGAAAAAATGTCACTGCGACCGTCGAGTTCCTTCCCTTCGATCTGCTCGGGCGACATGTATTGGAAGGTGCCAACGATGGTGCCGTGTTCCGTGACGGGAGAACTGGCGGGGACGCCGGTGAGGGTGACGGCGCTCGTCGAAGATACGGTGGCCTTCGCGAGACCGAAGTCGAGGAGCTTGGCGCCCGTTTTGGTGAGCATGACGTTGCCGGGCTTCAAATCGCGATGGACAACGCCGCTGCGGTGAGCCTTGTCGAGCGCGTCGGCGATTTCGGCGCCAATTCTTAGAACCTGTTCGACGGGAAGCGGGCCTTTGCCAAGACGGTCAGCGAGGCTCTCGCCCTCGATGCATTCCATGACCAGAAAATCAACGCCGTCCTGCGAGCCGACGTCGAAGAGGGAACAGATATTTGGGTGATTCAGCGCCGAGACGGTCTTGGCCTCCCGCTCGAAGCGGAGCTTGCGCGCGGGATCCGCGGAAAAATGTGACGGGAGAATTTTGACGGCCACGGAGCGGTCGAGCCGCGTGTCGCGAGCGCGGTAGACTTCGCCCATGCCGCCCGCGCCTAGGGGAGACAGTATTTCATACGGACCGAGCTTGGTGCCGGGAGCGAGGGGCATGGTTCACGAAATTATAGAATGGAATACGAGGCTCGACGGATGTTAGCACCATAGAGTCTCTTTTGCCTTCGGTGATGTTGCGGTCTTCTCGCTCCGGATGAACGTCAATGTACAGGATGCACTCCGCTAGACTATCCTGCTTTCCGAGGAGAACATGAGTCTGAATCCAATCATCCGCAGCCTATTGCGGCCGCTATTTGCAATGCTTCTCTGCCTGCCAGGTCTGGCGCAACAGCTCGCGCCTGCCATCCCTTCGACCGGGTTCGCCGGGCTCGATCAGTACCGGGCGTCTCGGATTTCGATCTACACGGACGATTTTGGGCAACTCGGACGCTATCGGGAGGCCGACGCGGCGCTCGCCCCGGCGGCAGCGGCGGAAACTCGCGTGGTATTTCTTGGCGATTCGATCACCGACTACTGGAAGCTAGCAAATTATTTTCCTGGCAAGCCGTATATCAACCGCGGTGTCGATGGCCAGACCACGCCCGAGATGCTGGTGCGCTTCCGCCAGGACGTGATTGATGTGCACCCCAAAGTGGTCGTGGTGCTGGCGGGAACCAACGACATCGCCGGGGTCACCGGGCGCACGCGTAACGAGGACATCGAGGCCAACTACGCTTCCATGGCTGAACTCGCGCGTGCGCACGGCATCCGGGTCGTGTTTGCATCCGTCCTCCCCGTGCACAACTACACGCCGGAAGCCGAGGAGTCTTTTGCGTTGCGCCCGCGCGAGAGAATCTTGGCGCTGAACCAATGGATGAAAAACTATTGCGCGAAGGAACGCTTCGTTTATCTTGACTATTTCAGCGCCCTCGTCGACGAGCGAGGCATGCTGCAGCGCGCTCTGGCCGACGATGGAGTGCACCCGACGGATGCCGGGTATAAGATCATGGCGTCTCTCGCGGAGAAGGCGATTCTGAAGGCGCTCGCGGAAAACAGAGCGCGTTGAGACGCATCCGGCTACAGGCCCGGCTGGTGCCCAGAGACGAACCTGGCGCGGCGGCAATGGCCAAGGGTTAAGACCTGTCCCCTGCCCGCTGACCCACACCTATACAAACGTAAACGGCGCACCGTCTTCGGAGCGCGCCGCTTCCCGAGGAGGCTTCGCATGTCAGAACCAGCGCGACTACCGAATGATGGATTTCTCGAATTGAAGCAGCGGATGAAAGCTTCCTGGATGGCGGGGGATTTTGGCCAGATTGCGCGAAAAATTGCCTCGGGAGCGGAGGAGTTCATTGCGCGGCTCGACTTGAAGCCGGGAATGAAGGTTCTGGATGTAGCTTGCGGGTCGGGGAATCAGTCGATTCCCGCGGCGCACGCGGGAGCGACGGTGACGGGAGTGGATATTGCGACGAATTTACTCGAACAGGCGCGGGTGCGGGCGGCGGAAGAAGGGTTGAAAATACAATTTGACGAAGGAGATGCGGAGCAGTTGCCGTACGGGGATGCGCAATTTGATGTCGTGCTGTCGATGTTTGGAGCGATGTTCGCGCCGCGGCCGGCGAAGGTGGTGAGCGAATTGAAACGAGTGTGCCGTCCGGGCGGATTGCTGGCGATGGCGAACTGGACGCCGGAGGGATTTGTGGGGAAGTCGTTCGAGGTGACCGCACGACACCTGGCGCCGCCGCCCGGCATTTTGCCGCCGGTGCTCTGGGGAAAAGAAGAGGTGGTGCGGGAGCGCTTTGGCGAGGGCGTGGACTTAAAGATGGAGAAGCGCGTTGTGATGTTCGAGCTCGATTTGTCGCCGGAGGGCGCGGTGGATTTTTTTCGAGAATATTTTGGGCCGACGAAGGTGGCCTTTTCGCGCCTCGATGCCGCAGAGCAGGCGCGGATGCGAGAGGATTTGGTTGCTTTGTGGACGGAGCACAATCTCGGAACGCCGGAGCAGGTAAAAATCCGGTCGGAGTATTTGGAGGTACGCGCGCGGGTGCGATAAACGCGACGGGCTATTGGGGCTTAAACAGGTTGGCAGCGATGCGGGTGACCATGCGGCGGGGCACCAAGCGCTCGGAGACGACGCCGAATTTGTTGCCGGCGCCGGAGATCACGCTGCTTTTTCCCGCGGCGAGAGCGGCGAGGCCGGTGCGGGCGACTTTTTCGGCGGTTTCGCGGTGCTTGGCGGCGAAGCGCAAGTGATTTTGTCCGGCGACTTCGTGGAATTCCGATTCTGTAGACCCGGGGCAGAGCGCGCAGACGCGGATGCCATGGGGGCGCATTTCCTCGGCGAGGCCTTCGGCGAAGAGCAGATCGAAAGCTTTGGTGGCGGCGTAAACGGAGATGTAGGGAACGGCTTGAAAGGATGCGGTGGAGGCGAGGACGAGGACATCGCCGCTCTTGCGCGCGAGCATCTGGGGAAGGTAGAGGCGCGTCAGGTGCACGACGGCGCTGCAATTTACCTGGACCATATCGAGCAGGCGCTGGGGATCGACGCTCGGAACTTCGCCGTACTGGCCAAAGCCCGCGTTGTTGATGAGCAGATGAACGGGGAGCGAGCGTTGCTCGGTGAAGGCGAAGATCTTCTCCGGGGCGTCTGGCTGGGCGAGATCTGCGGCGAAGACTTCGGCCAGGATGCGGTGTTTGGCGCGAAGGTCGCTCGCTAAAGATTCGAGGCGATCGAGGCGGCGGGCGGTGAGGATGAGATTGGCGCCGCCGGAGGCTAGCTGGCTGGCCAAGGCTTGGCCGATACCTGCGCTCGCGCCGGTGACCAGCGCCCATTTTCCGCGCCATTCCGTGGTCATAAGTTCATTCCGAAACAGCGACTCGAGATCCCGCGGCCTGCGAGCGATCGCTTGACGAGAAAAATAGAAGTGCAACCGCGCCGCGAGCGGTCAGGCTGGTTCTTGTCCAGCCTGGTCTTCGGCTACTTTATCACTGGTGGAGGGCAAAGCGACTGCTGGGCGTGAGGGAATATAGCGCCAGACGACGTCTCGAACGCGGCCGCCCTCCCGCTTCATGCGGTCCATGAGGCGGCGCGCCCAGATGAATTCAGCGGCGAGCAAGCTAAGTCCTAAGAGGATGACGAGCCAGCCGGGGCCGGGCGTGAAGAACATGAGGACGCCCGCCAGCAGCAGCGTGAAGCCAAAGACGATACGGAAGACTCGGCGAACCTGCTCGACTGTGCGAAGAAACATAGGGACCTGTCAGAGCACTCTGACTGCCAACCCGTGACGAGCCGAAGAAGGTTTGCCAAAGCCTTGGCGAAGTGCGTCACGTCTTGGATGCAGAAAGTCTAACCCTCAGCTACTAATAACGTTGCGGACCCTCCGGAAGTTACGGGTCGCGCGATTGCCGGGAAAAGTCGCGGCCGAGAACCGGCTTCCGGGCAGTCCTCGCCGAGGCTTTGACGAAAAGTTTCACCCGCCAGGCCGCACGGAAGCGTTCCTAATTGGCGCGGACGGCTCCCAAAAACCGTAGGTTATCGAACATAGCAAGCGGCGCATTTTGACGACTGGCGGTTCGTACAGCCGGGCTGTCTCTCCGGCCAGGGGGCGGAATCCATGTTGTTTTTGTGCCGTGCGTCGTAATGATAACTACTTATGCCGCAGCCACTTGGCGTGGGAATCGACGCGAAATAAGGGCAAAAAATGGGCAGATACGGGCCGTTTTGCGGGTCGCGGAAGGGGCCAGCAGCGCGGGTTTTGATGCGATGTCGTTAAGGTTCTGTACTGAAAGGAAACAGGGGAGTTCCAAAAGAGTGACAGGGGTGTGTCAGCGGGCAACACTAGAGGCATGCCAGCTCTAGAACTCTTAGAACCTACAGTACCATATGCGAACAGCGGAACGCCACCCCAGACTGGAGAGGTGAAATTCCAACGCAGCAGCGAGATTGTGTCGCGGGAGATCGCGGGCGAAACCGTGGTGGTGCCGATTTGCCGCGGGGTCGGCGATCTGGACTCCATTTTTACCTTTAACGGGATGGGCAGTTGGTTGTGGACCTTGCTCGCCGAGCAGCGCAGCGAGGGGGAATTGACGGAGCTCGTGGCGGGCCGGTTCGCCGTCGAACGCGAGACGGCGCGAGTGGATGTGCAGAATTTTTTGCTGGAACTCTGCGAGGCCGGGCTCGTTCGGACGGCGTAGCGGAACGGTTGCGAGAAGGATAGAGGCGAGTTTGCAAACGGTCGAATACAGCGATTTTAGTTTACTGGCGCACCAGCGCTTTGCCGGGAAGCGCGTGCCCATGGACGTGTCGATCGAGATGACGCGGCGGTGCCCGCTTGATTGTCTGCATTGCTACAACAACCTGCCGATGGGCGACCAGGAAGCGCGGCTCGCGGAGATGACGCTGGCGGAGCACGTGGCGCTGCTTGATGAACTGGTGGCGGCGGGAAGCATGTGGATCTTGTATTCAGGCGGAGAGATTTTTGCGCGGAAGGATTTTCTGGAGATTTATACCCAAGCGAAAAAACGGGGATTTCTGATCACGTTGTTCACCAACGGGATTCTGATCAACGAACGCATCGCCGACTACCTGGCGGAATATCCGCCCTTTGCGATCGAGATCACCTTGTACGGGGCGACGCGGGAAACCTATGAGGCGTTGACGCAGGTCCGCGGGTCCTTTGACCGGTGCATGCGGGCGGTTGATTTGCTCCTCGAGCGCAAGCTGCCGCTGAGATTGAAGACCGTGCCAACGAGCATCAATCAGCACGAAGTGTACGAGATGAAGCGTTTCGCGGAGGAGCGGGGCGTGGAGTTCAAATTCGATCCCCTTATCAATCCGCGGATCGATTGTTCGCAGAGTCCGCTGGCGATGCGGCTATCGCCGGAGGAAGTGGTGGCGCTGGAATTTTTTGATGTCCGGAGAAGAGAAGATTACCGGCGGCTGGCGAGCGAGGAGTTGGCGGAGGGTGCGCGCGCGGCGGACGCCGAGGCGACGCGGTACTCGTGCGGAGGAGGGGTGCATGGGTGCGCGATCGATCCGACGGGGACGATGAGCATCTGCGTGATTTCGCACCAGCAGGGCTACAACATTCGCGAAGGAAGTTTTCGCGAAGGGTGGGACGGGCGGCTCAAGGAAATTCGCGCGCAGAAGAAAACGCGGCCGTCGATTTGCGACCGCTGCCAGATTCAATCTTTGTGCAGCATGTGCCCGGCGAATGGGGAACTCGAAAACGGCGATCCCGAGGCACCGGTCGAATTTTTGTGCCAGGTGGCGCATTTGCGCGCCTATGCACTGGGATTAGCGGTGCCCGAGCACGGGGAGTGCGCGAGTTGCAAGGACCGCGGGCAGCACGCCGAGTTGCTGGCGTCGGCAAAGCGCATTCAAGGGCAAGCCGGAGATTCGCGGGAGTGGCTGGAGCGCAAGGTGAGTGCGGCGCTCTTGCCGGTGTTGCAGACAGCGAGCGTCCAAGGGGCCGCTTGCCGATCGTGCAGCGGGCATTAGAGACAGAGAAAGATTGGCTGCGATGGCAGCCGGATCAAGAGAAAGAAAGACGGACATGATGGAGTCACCAGAAAAATTTGCCGCCGATACGCCGGAAGCGATGGAGGGTGCGCCGTACGAGGCGCCCAAAGTCCTGCGGGTGAGCCTGCGTCCGGCCGAAGCGGTGCTGGGGCACTGCAAGGTAAGCGGGGGTGCGGGGCCGGTGTCGGGATCCTGCCGCAATGCAATCACCGTTTGCCGCACGCCCGGATCGTAAGGGCCAGAAAAATTCCATGTCCTCCTCGCAAACACAAATCGCGACGTTGCACGAAGCCCGGCACGCAAACTGGGCCGCGCGCCCGCACCGGAAAGCCGCCGGGTGCTCGCGGCTGGCCTATCGCATTGCGGGGATTTCCCTCGAGATGACCGCCGGCGATGGATTGCAGATGGTGCTGGAGCCATCGTTACGGCCGTTCGCGATGGTGCGGGCGGCTGGCGAGCAATGCGATGTGCAGGTGAACGTGTCGATGGTGGAGGAGCTGCGCGTGCCCGCGAGTGAATCCCTGTTCGATTCGGGGGGATTGTGGCGGCTGTTTGCCGAGGCTGGCGGGTATCGATTGAATTTTCTGCGGCCGTTCGCCGGGGAGACGCCGTACAAGACGGCCTGGTTCGACCGGGATTTTAGTCGCGGGGAACTGGCACTTTCGCGGAAGTTTTTTGACCCGGCCGAAGCGATGTATCCGATGGAGTATCCGCTGGACGAAGTTCTGATGATTCACCACTTGGCGAGCGGAAAAGGTTTGGAAGTGCATGCGCTCGGGCTGGTGGATGAAGCGGGGCGCGGCCATTTATTCCTGGGGCACTCGGGAGCGGGGAAGAGCACCAGCGCACGATTGTGGCAAAAGCAGAAGGGCGTGCGGATTTTGAGCGACGACCGGATTATTTTGCGCCGAAGCGGCGGCGAGGTGTGGATGCACGGAACGCCGTGGCACGGAGATGCGGGGATCGCGTCGCCGGACTCGGCGCTGCTGACGCATGTGTACGTGCTCGAACAGTGGCCCACCAATGAGTTGGTGCCGATGCCGCGCAGCCTGGCGACCGCGGAAATTTTTGCGCGGAGTTTTGTGCCGCGGCATTGCGGGGAAGCGCTGGGCTTTGTGCTGCAGTTTATCGAACAGGTTTGTGAAGAAGTGCCCTGCGACACGTTTCGCTTTGTACCGAACGAGAGCGCCCTGGAGGCCATTCGCAATGCGCGAGATTAGGCCGCGGGCGAAAAAAAATGGCGAGCCGGCGGTACGCAAGGATTCCGCGCAATTTGCGGCGGTATGCGACGAGCTGTTTCAGCTGGGTTTGCGGCTGAGGTTTACGGCGCGGGGCGAAAGCATGCGGCCGAATATTTTGCCGGGGGATCAAGTGGTCGTGGAGGCAGCGCGCGAAGCGAACGTGGCGCGCGGGGAAGTGGTGTTGGCGCGGGGCGCAGAAGGATTTCGTGTGCACCGCTTGATTCGAAAGATCGCCGGGAGCGCGGCGGTTACGCGGGGCGACGCGGGGCAGGCGGAAGACGCCGCGGAACAAGAGATTTTGGGAAGAGTGGTGGCTGTAGTGCGGAGAGACGAAGAGAGTTCGCTCGAACGACCCTGGAGCCGGCCGCTACACGCTCTGCGGACCTTCTTGCGAAGAGTCTGGTTAGGCGGACGCCGGAAATTAACGGGCGGACTTTTTGGAATCGTGCCGGCGATGATCCTCTGGCAACTCCTTGCCGGAGCCGCGCCCGCGCAGGCAAACACTGTGCCCATCACGGTTACGCAAACGCCGTCGGTTACGACAGTGAGTCCCGGCGGGCAGGTGACGTACACCGATGTGATGGTGAACACGAACAACACGGCGTCGACGCACATGCCGGTGTTGACGCAGCCGATACCGACGAACACGACGTACGTGTCGTTTGTGGGACCAGCCGGCTTTAACTGCACGACGGGAGCGGTAGGCGGAACAACCAGCGTGGTGTGCACGGACACAACCACATTCCCTGCGAACGGTACTGCGACGCTGACGGTAACCGTGCAGGTCGCCCTTGGCACGCCGGGACAAACGGTTTTGAACGCCAATTCGACGCCCACCGTGACTCCCGCGGCGGACTACACGGTCACCACAAATATTACGAGCACCGTCACAGTAATCAGCGCGGACCTCAGCCTGACGCAATCGGCAGCACCGGCTTCGGTTGGACCGGGGCAATCGCTTACCTTCACGAACACCATCACCAACGTCAATGACGCGACCGGCGGGAGCTCGGCCGCGGCTCCGGTGGTCACGTTTGCGACGCCTTTGAACACTACGTTTACGAGCGCGAGCGGGGCCGGCTACACATGCAGCGGGTTGGCCGCGGGAGCGACGGGCACGGAAACGTGTACCGCGACGGGTCCGCTGGCGGTCAGCGGCACCTCGACGGTCACCATCGTCGTGGCGGTGAACGGTGGAACGGCAAATGGAACGGTGATCATGGGTTCGGCGATGGTCACCTCGACAACTTATGACCCGAGCGCCGCGAATAATACCGGTACGAGCACGTCCACGGTGACGAGCGCGGATCTCTCGCTGACGCAATCGGACGCACCCACGAGTGTGGGGCCGGGAAACAAGATTACGTATACCGATGTCATCACCAACAACGGCCCGGCCACGGCGGCGGCTCCGGTGCTCACCTTTGCGACGCCCGCGAACACCACGTTTGCGAGCGCGAGCGGGACCGGTTACACCTGTGCCGGGTTGGCGGTGGGAGCGACGGGCACGGAGACGTGCACGGCGGCGGCCAACTTGGCCAACGCGGGGACGGCGACGATCACGATCGCGGTGACCGTGGCGGCCGGGGCGCCGCTGGGGACGGTGATTACTGGTTCGGCAACCGTTACATCAACGACATTCGATCCGAATCTTGCCAACAATACGGCGAGCAGCACGGCGACGGTGGCGGGCGCGGACCTGACGATGTCGCAGACGACGTCGGTGTCGGTCGTCGATACGGGCGTTAATTTCACGTACACGGAAATCGCAACAAACAATGGGCCAGCCACGGTTCCGGCAGGGACGCTGGTGATTTACCAACAGACGCCGCCGAATACCACGCTCGTGAGCATTGCGGTTGACGCGAATTGGACGTGCGTGAATCCCGCCGCGGGCGGAACGGGTCCGATCATCTGCACGTACACGCCAGCTTTAGCCGGCGGAGCGAATACCTCCGCGGACCCGGTCGTTTTCGTGCTGAAGGTGAATGCCGCAACGGCTTATGGCACGACCATTCTGAACTCCGCCACGGTCACCTCGCAGACGATCGATCCGGTGCCCAGCAATAACACCAGTATCACCACGGTGCTTGTCGAGTCGGCGACGCAGGCAGATTTGGCGCTCTCGATGACGGCCGCGCCTACGCCGGTGTTTCTGTTTTCCACGCTGACGTACACCATTCAAGTGCAGAACCTCGGTCAGGCAAGCGCAGCGACGGTCAAGGTTGTGGATACCATTCCTTCGGGGACGGCATTTCTGTCGGCGAGCGGTCCGGCGGGATGGACGTGTACGGAGTCGACCCCGCCGCCGACACCGATTACGGTCACTTGCGCGCTTACGGGCACGCTGGCGGAGGGCGCGTCCGCAACCATTATGATTGCGGTGACTTCGCCATCGGCAGCGGGTCCCATCTCGAACACCGCGACGGTCAGCTCGATCACGACGGATCCGGTGTCAATCAACAACAGCGCGACGGTCATAACCGTGGTGCAGCCGCTCGTCTGCGCGACGCCAGGCAAAGATGGCGCCGGTGGCAGTTTGACCGGCGTGGTGAACACCTACTATCCCGGCACAGGAACCCTCACGTCTGGCACGACGCCCAACACGGTTACGCTCGGCGCGGCCTCCGGCGCGGCGACGCCCATCGGCGTGGGCGATCTGCTGCTCATCATGCAGATGCAAGACTCGTTGATTAACAGCACCAATACGTCATCGTACGGCGATGGGCTGCCCGGGGATCCGGCGACAGGTTCCTCGAACCAGCAGAGTTCCGGCCAGTTTGAATACGTGACGGCCATGAGCGCAGTCGGCACGGGCGGCGGAGTGCTTACGTTCAAGGGCACGGGGGCCAACAACGGAACGCTGAACACCTACACAGAAGCCGCGGACAGCGCAACCGTGGGCCAACAGACATTCCAGGTGATTCGCGTTCCTCAGTACACCTCTGCGACGCTTAGCTCGGCGCTCGTGCCACTCGCGTGGAATGGTTCCGTCGGCGGCGTGCTGGCCATCGACGTCTCTTCGCAATTGACCCTGGGCGGCACGGTTGCCGCCGATGCTCTCGGCTTCCGCGGCGGCGGCGGTATCACCCTCGCGGGATTAGCCACCGGCGCCGACACAGATTATGTGACGAACTCTCCAGCAGCGCTGCCCAATCTTAGCGGTGGTGACCCACCCGCGAACAGCGGCAACAACGCCTCGAAGGGTGAGGGCACTGCAGGCGCGCCCCATTGGCTCGCACCTGCCACCATCACGACGTCATCTACAGCAACGAGCTCGGCGCAATCGACGGCCGAGGGACTTCCGAGCGGGAGCTTTGCGCGAGGCGCGCCGGGCAATGCAGGCGGCGGTGGCACCGACGGCGATCCGACTGGCAATACGAAGAATTCCGGCGGCGGAGCGGGCGGCAACGGCGGCACCGGCGGACTCGGAGGTTACGGCTGGAACAGCTTCACGGCGCTGAATTCAACCGATGGCGGCTTTGGCGGTGCGGCATTTCCAGCCACAACCGGCGCGGTGGTCATGGGCGGCGCGGGCGGCGCGGGCACTACGAATAACGGCTCGTACTACATCTCGGCCGCAAGTAGCGGCGCCGACTGCGGAATAACTTGCACTGGCATCTTCAGCAGCGGAGGGTTTGGCGGCGGCATCATCATTGTCCACACCGGCTCTGTCGCCGGCACCGGAACGATCACGTCGAACGGCCAGACCACGCTCAATACCGTGAACGACAGCACCGGTGGCGGCGGAGCGGGCGGCACGATCATCTTCTTTGCCAACAGCGGTTCGTTGGCCGGCTTGACGGTAAACGCTTCTGGCGGCAATGGTGGCCTCGCGTGGTCCACGAAGGCCCCCGGAACATTTCCAGGCAACCGCCACGGCTCCGGCGGCGGCGGCGGCGGTGGCGTCATTTTGCTGTCCGGAACTCCCGGGTCGATGAGCGTAAGTGGTGGGGCCAACGGTTACACGAACACCGTACAGGATTCCTACGGGGCGACGCCCGGCGCGGCTGGCGTCAGCGCGACGAACCTGGCGATCACGGAAACCCCTGGAACGCAGTCTGGCGCGTATTGCGCCGGCGCAGACGTTTCGGTCTCCAATGCAGTAGCGCCAAATCCCGTCAGCGCCGGGGCCAGCATTACGTACACGCAGGTGGTGAGCAACGCGGGTCCGCAGGACGCGCTGAACGCCGTATTCAGCGAAGCGGTTCCCGTGAATACAACCTTTCAATCGATTAGCGCTCCCGCGGGATGGAGCTGCAACTCGAATGCCTCGATTCTTTCGACGGGCGCGATCAACTGCACGAACGCGGACATGCCGACCGGAGCAGGCGGCACGGGGACGTTCACGATCGTGACGCTGGTGAACGCCGGCACCACGTTCGGCACGCAGATTGTGGACACCGCGAATATTACGTCCGGCACGAACGACCCAAATCTTGCAAACAATTCCACAACGGCAATAACGGTGGTTGGAACGGCGTCGTCCGCGTATCTGACGCTGACAAAGACCGCAGCGCCGACGGTGGTCGCCGGATCGAACATTACATACACGCTGGTGATGACCAACAACGGGCCCGCGGCCGCAGCGCCGGTGGGCATGTACGACACGGTTCCTACGAATACGACATTTGTCTCAGTTGGAGCGGCGGGATGGAGTTGCGCGAACCCGCCCGTGGGGGGCACCGGAAATATTGCGTGCACACTCGCGTCCCTGGCCAGCGGCGGAAGCGCAACGTTTACGCTGGTGGTGAATGTACCCAGCACCGGCGTAGCGAACGGCACCATCATTTCGAATACCGCGAACGCCAATTCAGCAACCCCTAATCCCAACCCAACCGCGGCGTCGGCGACGGCAAACGTGGTTGTGGCGGGCGCGACGCAAGCGGATCTCGCGGTGACCAGCGCCGCGTCTCCGAATCCCGTACTCGGCGGTAACAACGTCACGTTCACGGAAGTAGTCACCAATAACGGGCCGGCAACGGTGAGCGCGTCGTTTACGGATGCCGTGCCAACAGGGATCAATGGCAATACGACCTTTGTCTCGCTGGTGGCGCCGGCGGGTTGGGGTTGCACTACGCCTGCTGCTGGGGCTACGGGAACGATCACGTGCACGAACGCGACGTTTGCGCCGGGCGGTACGGCGACATTTCCGATCGTGGTGCAAGCGAGCGCGACGAATCCGCCTGGCACGGTCATCACCAACACCGCGAATATCGGGCCGACGGCGAGCGATCCCAATCTTGGGAACAACACCGCGATGTCCACGACCACGGTGACATCGGCAACGCAGGCGGATGTTTCGATCGTGAAGACGGCGTCACCCGAGCCCGTCGACCAGAACACCAATCTTACGTACACGCTGCAAGTAACCAATAACGGTCCCGCGGTCGCGCAGGGTGTGGCGGTTTCCGATCCCCTGCCATCGGCGGTGACCTTCACAAATGTCTCGACGACGCAGGGCACATGCACGCAGAGCAGCGGCACCGTGAACTGCACGATTGGCACGATGAGCGTCGGCGAGCAGGTGCTGATTACCATCAACGTGAATGCCGCGACGTACAGTGCCGGCGGCCTTCCGTGCAATACCGTCAACGGCGTTCCGTACACGGTGTGCAACACCGCGACGGAATCGGCGACTACTTCAGACCCGGACACCACCAATAATTCTTCGACGGCGAATTCAACCATCCAGTCGCCAACGGCGGTGCAACTCTCATCGTTCCGAGCCGTGGCGCGGCCGGAAGGTGGAGTGCTGCTTGAGTGGCACACGCAGGAAGAAATTCGCAACCTGGGATTCAACGTCTATCGCGAGGACGCGCAAGGGCCGCATCGCGTGAATCCGTCGATCATCGCAGGAGCCGCGTTGCTCATTCGCGGGGGAAGACCGCAACACGGGGCCAAGACGTACCAGTGGATCGATCCGCAGGGAAACGCCGCTTCTTCGTATGTTCTCGAAGATGTGGACCTGAATGGTACGCGCACGAGTCACGGACCGGCGAGCCCGGAAGCGCAAGACAGTGCCGCGGTAAAGAGCGTGGCGGATATTCAGCAAGCAAGGCCGGCAGTGACCAACGCGGTCCTGCTAACGCAGCTGAATCAAGTGATGACGAAGCCCGCAACTGCGCCGCAACGCGCACTGCAGGCGCCGCGGCCGCCCGCGCCAAAGATTACGCTGGGGCAGTATCGTGAACCGCTTGATCTCGTGCCGGCGCTGAAGATTGGCGTAGAAAGCGAAGGTTGGTATCACATTTCGCGGGAACAGATGATCAGCGCAGGGTTCAACCCGGGATGGGAACCGCAGTTTTTGCAATTGTATGCGGAAGGAATTGAACAACCGCTGCTCGTCAAAATGCAGTATGGCTCGGCACTCGGCCCGCTCGAAGGGATCGAGTTTTACGGAACGGGAATCGACACGCCCTATTCAGATACCCGGGTGTACTGGCTGATCCGCGGGACGCGTCCGGGAAAGCACATGGCGCAAATTCCTGCGGCGAGTTCTGGCGCGGGCAGCGCACAGAGCTTCCTGGCGACCGTGGTGCACGAAGACCGCACGACTTATTTCGCGACGCTGCTGAATGGCGAGGATCAAGACAACTTTTTTGGCGACGCGGTTACGTCCGCGCCGGTCGATGAAACGCTGACGGTGGCGCACAGTGACGCGAACTCTTCCTTGCCGACGAGCGTGGACGTCACGCTGCAGGGCGCGACGGATCAACAGCTGCATCGCGTGTCGGTGGCATTCAACGGCGCGCCGATTGGTGAAATGGACTTCAGCAACCAGGCCAACGTAACCAACACATTTGCGATCAGTTCCACGCTGCTCGAGGACGGCGTGAACACCGTGACGCTGACGGCGCTCGAGGGCGACAACGACGTGAGCGTGGTGCAGTCCGTGTACCTGCACTATCCGCATTTGTACGCCGCCGATGGCGATTGGCTGAAGGCCGGAGCGCCGTCCGGCGCGAGCCTCGCGGTGCGCGGATTCAGTTCACGGCAGATATTTGCGGCGGATATCACCGATCCCCAAGCGATCACGATGTTGAACGGCTCGGTGAGCGCGGACGGAGGCGGCTACGCGATCAACGTCGCGGTACCGAACGCCGGAGCGGCGGACCGCACCTTGTTGTTTTTCAGCGACGGACAGATTTCTGCGCCAACTTCGCTGACCTATCACGCGCCAGACACCATGCAGCAACGACAGCAGCGCGCTGGCCTCGTGATCATCAGTCATCCGGACTTTGTAGCGAGTCTCGCGCCGCTCGTGGCGTTGCATGAGTCGCAGGGGCACGCGGTGACCGTGGTCACCACGGATCAGTTGTACGACGCGTTCAATTATGGTGAACGCACGCCCTACGCGCTGCGCGACTATTTGCAACAACTGGCGGTCCAGCCGACGCGTAAGCCAGAGGCCGTGCTGCTCGTCGGAGACGCCTCGCTCGACCCACGCAACTATCTAGGATTCGGAAATTTCGATTTTGTTCCCACGCGGATGATCGAGACGCAGGCGTTCAAGACGGCGTCCGATGACTGGTTTAGCGATTTCGCCGAGACGGGATTTGCGACCATTCCGACCGGCAGACTGCCGGTACGCACTGCGGCCGACGCGGCGCTGGTCGTCTCGAAGATCGTGACTTACGAGAGCGGAACTTCCGCGGGACCCTGGAACAAACAGGTTCTGCTGATTGCTGATCAGAACGTGGATGTGAATTTCACGAATGAAGCGGACTTTGCGGCCACGAATATTCCGACGTCGCTGATGACCAAGAAAATTTATGCCGATGGCCAGGACGTGAACACCGCACGCCAACAGATTCTCGATGCCCTGAACAGCGGGGCGCTGCTCGTGAACTACACGGGGCACGGCGCCGAAGAGCAATGGTCTTTCTCAGACCTGCTCGATGACGGCACTGCTGCAGCGCTGACGAACGGCGATCGGTTGCCATTTTTCGTGCTGATGGATTGCCTGAACGGATTTTTCCAGGATGTGTACGCGCAAAGCCTTGCGGAGTCTTTGTTGCTGGCTCCGAAGGGCGGCGCGGCAGCGGTATGGGCTTCTTCTGGATTCACCAATGCCCCGGGGCAGGCAACGATGGACCAGGCGCTGCTCGGATTGCTGAAAGGCAACCCCACGCTTCCGCTGGGGCAAGGCGCATTGCGGGCGAAGTCCGGCGTCACCGATGCGGATGTGCGGCGGACATGGATTTTGTTTGGGGATCCGCTGATGCAACTGCAAATGGAGGCGGCGCCTGCGGCTGCTGCAAATGGAAGGCGGGGAATTTCCAAGTGAGCGTACTGCAAAAAATCGTGCCGGGGACGGCAGTTAAGAGGGAAAACAAAATGGCTTTTTTCAAGAAAATGATAGTGGCAGCAGCGGCGATTTCGAGTTTGGCTTTTGCTCCAGCAAACGCCGGACAGGTTAAGGCGCTGGGCATGGTGCTCGAATCGGAAGGTGCGCGCATCGGCTCGTCGCCGGTCAGCGCGGGGGCGTCGCTGTTTCTCGGCGACATTCTGAACACGGATTCCGACGGCCGCGTCAAAGTGCGCGTTGGACAAACAACGTATGAGCTGCTGGGCGACAGCATCGCCGCGTTTTATCCGGGGAAAGACGGGGCCATCGCGGAGCTGCGTCGCGGGTCGATTCTGGTGGCGAACAACAGCACGACAGAAAGTTTTGAAATTTATGCTTCAGACGTGCGCGTTGTTCCCGGACAGAACCGCCCGGTGTTGGGTGAGGTGAGCATTAAATCGACGTGCGAGCTGGTGGTGTCGACGACCACGGGATTGCTGGATGTGACGGCGGGAGCGGAAAAGCGCAGCGTGAAACAGTCGCATTCTTATCGCGTGGTGCCGGAGCACTCCGTGGATGGACTGAAAGACGCCACGATTTCGCCGGAAGACGAGAATTATCACCGTCATCACAATCACGTGGGCTGTGCTGCCGCCGTTGCGCAACACGGAATGAAGCCGCCGTTCGTTACTGGCGAAGGACACTTTCTCGAGGTTGCGTTTGTTGCGGTAGGGGCGGTTTCCGCGATTCCCATTTACAAAGCGTTTGAAAGTCCAGAGCGGCCGTAGCTTTACCGTAATCCGAACGCGGCGCACGCAAACGCAGCGACGCAAATTTTTTGCGTTGAGCAAAATCTAGCGATTCTCCTTGTAGTAAAGTCTTAGCATGCCCTTGGGCGATCCGGGTTGCTCCGGGAACGGCGTGCGAAGATGATGGGCGCCTGGCGTCGATTCTGGCGGTTAGATTCCGACGAGCGGTGGGCGGTAGGCAACGCGGCCTTCTGGCTCTCTGCCACGTGGATCGCTATCCGGGTTCTGGGATTTCGGCGCTGGAAAAATGCGCTGGCCGGATTCTTGCCCGCCTTGCCGGAAGGTTCCATTCCCTCGAACACAAGTCCATCGAATGCCGGGGATTTGCTCTCGCGGGCGCGCGCGACAGCGCGCTGGCATTCGGCGGCGGCTCGCCATCTTTTTATTCACACCAATTGTTTGGAGCAGTCGACGGCACTGTGGTTCGTTCTGCGCAGACGCGGCATCGCCGCCCAGATTCGATTTGGCGCTCGCAAACAGGCCGAGAGGCTCGAAGCGCACGCGTGGGTCGAGTGCCTGAACGTTGCGCTCGACGAAGACCAGGGCGAGCATGTACATTTTCGTCCGTTTGAAGGAGCTGCTGTGAGGGAGAGTTTGCCGGATTGAGCGGAATCGTCGGCATCTTCGAGCGCGATGGCGCGCCGGTAGACGTTGCCCTATTGCAAAGACTGACGGCGCTGCTCGCGTATCGCGGTCCCGACGCGCTGAACACCTGGAGTTCGGGAACGGTAGGATTCGGTCACACGCTGTTGTTTACGCGCGGGGCGATGAGCGAGGCGGCGACGGAAGCCGAGTCGCAGCCTGCGCAGCTCACCGAACCGCCGCTGTGGATTACCGCGGATGTCCGCCTGGACGCCCGCGGGGAACTTCGCGCAGAACTGTTGGCCGCCGGCCAAGGCGCTTCCGAGACCGCCTCCGATGCACGACTTATTCTTCATGCCTATGCCGCTTGGGGAACGGAGTGTGTGCATCGATTGCGCGGCGACTTTGCGTTTGTGGTTTGGGACGAAAAAAACAGGGCGCTGTTTTGCGCGCGCGATCACTTTGGCATCAAGCCCTTTTATTATGCAATTTATGAGGACTTGTTTCTTTTCTCGAATACCCTGCAAGTTCTGCTGGCGCATCCCCGCATATCCGGAGAGCTGAACGAGTCCGCGGTCGGGGATTTTCTATTGTTCGGGCTGAACTGCGACAACGCGGCGACCACCTTTCGCGATGTCCAGCGGTTGCCGCCGGCACATGCCCTGGTGGTATCACGGAAAGAAATGCAGCTGCGGCGTTACTGGGAAGTGCCCGGTGATGGGCGCATCCGTTACCGCCGCGCGGGAGAATATGTCGAACATTTTCGGTCCGTGTTTGACGCGGCCATGGACGAACGGCTCGATGCTGAGCACATTGGCATTTTGTTAAGCGGCGGGCTGGACTCTGCGGCAGTTGCGGCAACCGGCAAACAGTTGTGCGCGGATGCGCGGCGGGGCACGAAAATCCGCGCTTATACCCTGGGGCAGGTAGCGAGTAGCGATCGTCGCGACCGTGCTTCCGCCGAACCATTGGCAGAGGCTCTAGGTATCCCGTGGCAATTCATAGCGATGGACGGTGTCCGGCCCTTTGCCGGATTCGACGGGGAGCGGCCTATCGCTCCGGAACCGGTGGACGATCCGATGTTCGCGATCTTGCCGGCCTCCTTTGCCGAGATTTCCCGCGATTGTCGAGTGCTGCTTTCGGGCGAGGGCAGCGATAACTTGATGCACTTTGAGATGTGGCCGTATGTGGCGGATCTCCGGAGAAGAGGAGACCATCTGCGGATGGCCGCGGAGGTCGCGAAATACGCCTGGCGCAGGCCGTTCCCGTGGAGAGGAATTCGCAGCCGCGTGGCGGGACTTTTTGGCCGCGGCGGGGTTCGAGCTAAGGCATTCCCAAAGTGGATTGCCGCGGACTTTGCGGAGCGACTGGACCTCCGCGCGCGATGGAAGGCCGGTCAGCCATTGCCCACGCCCCCAAATAGGCATCCGATACATCCAATCGCGCAGGCCTCGCTCTATTTGCCGCAATGGACGCGCTTTTTCGAATCGGAAAATTGCGGGGTTACGAGGTGTGCCGTAGAGGTGCGGTATCCATTCCTCGATTTGCGGGTTGTCGAATATCTCCTCGCGATTCCGCCGTTTCCGTGGTTTTTTGAAAAGGCGATATTGCGCGAGGCGATGGCAGGTCGCGTGCTCGACGCTACGAGACTCCGCCCGAAGACCCCATTCACGGGCGATCCCTTTCTTGAGGAATTACGCAAGTCCGGCACGCTTGCCGCGGATGGACACGCGGATGGGCGGCCTGAAAGCGCAGAGGTTAGTCGATATATCAGTCCTTCGTCGCTAACGCCGCTGCATGGTAAGATGGGGTCCGAGCAGCTAAGCCAAAGTGCCCGGCCCTATTGCTTCAAGTTCTGGTTGCAGTCGGTTCGCAGAGTTCGGTATAACTGAAAGCGGAGGCTGGGGATGGCGAAAACGGTAGCACCGGGACCCAAGAAACCCTATTCGGAACCCAAGTTAACGGTTTATGGCACGGTGCGGGAGCTTACCCAGAAGGTTGGCCGCCACGGGAACAGCGACAAAGGCACGTTCCCACGCAACCTTACCCACATTTAGAGATGTGTGCTCTCGTTTGAACGGTGCTCCGAGAGTCTCCGTTCTGGAAGCAAAGAACTGGCGTAAGAAAAATTTCACGGCTCGGTAAATGTTGCACGGTCAGACTTCAAAATTACCATCTTGCATTTTTCCTACAACGTTTTCGGTTTAGACATCCACTCCAATTTAGCCCTTCCTGGAGTTCCGCTCGCTGATTCTCCGGATGCCAGCAAACACAGTTTCGATCCCGCAGGTTTCTCTCTGACGAAATCGCACGAGGTTACCTTCCATCTGGGCGTCGCGCCGTATTCGGACGCCGAGATACGTCCCCGAGAGAAGGAACTCGTTTATGCAAGTACGTATCTCGACGAGAATGAAAACCCCGTGCTGCGTATTTGGAGGGCCGCCGACGAAGCTTACCTGCGCCTTGACTACTGCGACGGCACGCGGTTTTGGCTCAATCGCTCCCGACAACAATTGTGGGCCGTTTGGCCGGAGCGCTTAACGCTGGAAAACGCATTGTGCTATCTGCTCGGCCCGGTGTTCGGACTCCTGCTTCGATTGCGTGGAGTGACTTGTTTGCATGCCAGCGCCGTGGTTATCGACAATTGGGGCGTCGTCTTCGTGGGCGCGGAAGGGGCGGGGAAATCGACCACCGCAGCGGCGTTTGCCAAACAGGGGCACGCCGTCCTGTCTGACGACATCGTGGCACTCGCGGCTCCCGTGAACGCGTCCGCTTTGCCGGCAGCGCCTGCGCAGCGTGCTGCAAACTCCCAGCTGCAGGAGGCGGTGGCGCCGGAGCAATTCTTTCGGGTGTTGCCGGCCTATCCGCACCTCTGCCTGTGGCCTGACTCCGTGAAAATGCTTTATGGTCCGGGGGAGCCGCTTCCGCGGATCTCGCCAGAGTGGGACAAGCGCCGGCTCTCGCTCGGGACCGCCGGCACGCGCTTTGAACCGCGCGCACTGCCGCTCGGCGCCGTCTATCTTTTTTCCGCCCGCGGGCCGGACCCGGCGCCAAGCGTCCAGGCGGCCCGAGGACAAAGCTCCCTGGTTTCGTTGCTGGCCAACACCTACGCGAACAACCTGCTCGACCGTGCCATGCGCGCTGAGGAATTCGCGGTACTCGACCGCCTGGTTGCGAGTGTGCCTATCCGGGTACTGTCGCCCCACGAAGATCCCGCGCGGCTGGGGCAGCTGTGTGACTGTATCCGCGAGGATTTTCGGTCGCTGCAGCATTCCCGTCGGGAGTCCCTGGCGCCCCTGCCGAAGAGCTGATTTCGTACGCGCTTATTGCGTTATCTAATACGCCACAGCTGCAATTGCTTACCGTCAAGTCCTGCGCCTTCGCGAAAAACACTGTGCTAGCATCATTTCGAACGGGGTGTCCCGAACCAGTAAATCAGTGCACGTTCTGACTCCGCGACCTGTGCCTGTCCCGCAGGAACGGTCCGGCAAAGTCCTGTACGGCAATGACTCGTCCGATATCGCGAAACTCGGAGTTCGCGCGGGACGAAACGGGGGACCGAAGACTGAGGAGGAACGGACAATGAAAATTCGCGGTGCTGCAGTCAAAGCCGTTGCGTCTGCCGCAATAGTGCTGATGGTTGGTAGCTTTTTGTTCTTTGCAGGCTTACCTGGATCACAAAACTTCTTTCACCGCAACGCGCCCGGTAAATTTCAAGCGGCGACATCCGCTCTGACGAGCGCACGCAGCCCCAAATTGCTGGAATCCTACGGCAAACTCCCGCTTAGCTTTATCGAAAACCAGGGTCAGACCGCGCAGGAAGTACGGTACGTTTCCCACGGCTCGAAATTCGACCTGTTTCTGACGCCGCAGGAAGCGGTGGTGACATTGCGCCATTCCAAGCATTTCGATCTTTCTCCGCGGCACCGTGCGCAATCACTGAAAGCGCTGAGCGACCTGCGACGGGCCGCAGCGACGACCACCACGGCGTTGCGCATGCAATTTGAAGGCGCTAATCGAGGTCCGCAGATCGCCGGAACCGAGCAACTTCCCGGCGTGGTGAACTATTACATCGGCAACGATTCGAAAAAGTGGCATCGCAATGTCCCCACGTTCTCCCGGGTTAAATATACGGAGATCTATCCTGGCGTGGATCTGGTGTTCTACGGGAACCAGCGCAAGCTCGAATACGATTTCGTGGTCGCGCCGGGTGCCGATCCGAACGTTATTCGCATGAATCTGCTGGGTGCGAAGAAATTGCGCCTGAGCGCCGAAGGCGGCGTGCTGGTGAGCGTTGCGGATGGCGAAGTAGAGCTGCAGAAGCCCGTGGTCTATCAGAACATTCACGGCCAACGTCAGGAAATCGCGGGCAAGTACGCGCTGCGTGGTCACGAGGTTTCCTTCGCGGTTGCGCAATACGATCGTCGCGAACCGCTGATCGTTGACCCGGTGCTCGACTATTCGACGTACCTCGGGGGCGCGGGAGACGAACAGTCAAGCTATTCCATCGCGACGGACAGCGCTGGGGATGCCTATATCGCTGGCCAGACTACCTCTGCTAATTTTCCGACGGCCAGTCCTTTGTCGACCGCCGGCGGCGTAAACTCTTCGAATGCCAGCGGACAAGGCTTCGTCACCAAGCTTAATCCCACTGGCACAACGTTGCTCTTCTCGACGTATCTGGGAGGCACGGGCGGTGGCGACCAGGCATTCGGGGTCGCCGTGGATTCCTCCGATAATATATACGTTACCGGATTTACGAATTCGATCGATTTCCCAACGAACGGCACAGTCGCGGCCTTCAAGTCTTCGGTTGCCTCCATCGGCTTGGGCACGAGTTTCCTTTCGAAGATTAGTTCTGCTGGTGCGCTCACCTATTCGACGTACCTCGGGGGAACCACCGGCATCGGCGGAGACTTTGGGAATGCGGTCGCTACCGACGGCAACGGCAACGCTTACGTGACGGGAATTACCTATTCGGCGAGCGGAGCGACCAGCATTGACTTCCCGCTCATGAACCAGCTGACGTACGGAACTACTCCCAACTTCGCCGTCGGTACCTCGTATCTCTCGGTAGTGAATACTACGACTGGTTTGCTAACGTATTCGACCTACCTCGGTGGCGACGGTCTCAACAACGCCACCGCTGCGCTTAATTTTGGCGACGCAGGGTTTGGCGCGGTTGTGGATTCAACCGGCAAAGCCTACGTCGTGGGGACCACCACGTCGTCCAATTTCCCCACGTCGGCGACGTTCGCTGGCTCTGGTGCGAGCTTTCAGACGGCAGCGAATGCGACAAATAAATGGGGCGAGGCTTTCCTTACGGAAATCGACACCGCCAAGTCGGGAAATGCTTCGCTCGTCTACTCGACGTATCTCGGCGGCAGCGGCAACGGCTCGAGTGGTGATTTCGGGTTCGGCGTAGACATAAAATCGGGCACCACGATCGCGTACGTCAGCGGTTTGACCGGCTCCGCAGATTTCCCCCTGTTTCCGACTGCAGCGACGTGCACGGCAACACCGACCACTTGCCCTTTTCAAACCGCCTCTGACACAACGGCTGGCGCCGCTTTCGTGGCCCTGATCGATACTTCGAGCGGCACTACGCTGAAATACGGAACCTATTTGGGAGCCGGCGGCACGATCGCGTACTCGATCAAGGCCGATCCCGGAGGCAATGCCTATGTTGCAGGAGGCACCTCTGACACCGCATTCCCGGTTTCGGTTGGTGCGTTTCAGCCGGCACTCGCCAAGAATGGCGGTGTACCGGGGCCAGGCGACGGCTTCATCTTTGAACTCAGTCCGCTCGGAAAGGGAACAGCTGACCGGGTTTACGGCTCTTATTTTGGAGGATCTGGGCAAGCCGGCGGCAGTCCGGACCAGATTTTCGGAATCGCTTTGGGCCCGGTGCCAACGGTGTTCGTAACCGGCCAAACATTCTCCGCGGATCTTCCCGTCTTTCCATCGACCGCCGCGCAAACCGCCCTGAAGGGTTCTTCAGACGCTTTCATCGCGTCACTCAATCTGGTGCCCACATTAGCGGTCTCTACCTCGGCGTTGACCTTCACTGCAACGGCGCAAGGCGTGGCTACCGCCTCACAATCGATTACGTTGACGAACAACACCAGCACCGCGATTCCCTTTACCAGCGCAACCATTACCAGCCCAAGTCCCGCAGCCGCGGCTACGGACTTTGTGGTGACCAATACTTCTTGCGGCACTTCCATTCCCGCAGGCATGTCCTGCGCACTCGGCGTGGTATTTACAGCCTCGACGACCTCCGAGACGGCAACGGTGTCGATCGTCGACGGCGATTCGTCCAGTCCGCAAACGGTTGCTCTTACGGGCACCGCGCCGGCGCTGTTCCAAGTGACGCCGACTTCACTCACTTTCAATTCGAGCGCCGTTGGCACAGCCACAGCAGCGCAAATGGTAACCATCACAAACGGAACGGGAGCGGCGGTTCCATTCACCAGCGCTACCGTCACCTTAACCTCTGCGACGGGAAATAAGGCCGACTTTGCGGTCAACAGCACGAGTTGCGGGGTTTCTGTTCCCCTCGCCGGATGCACCATCAGCGTGATCTATACGCCTTCCGTTACCGCCACGGAAACGGCCAACCTCGTTCTCGTCGACGGTGCTGTCGGCAGTCCGCAAACCATCGCCTTGACCGGCACTGTAACTGTTGTGCCGCCCGGCTTTGGCTTAACCACCTCGCAATCCGGAGTTCTGACGATCAAGAAGGGCGCTTCCGGCATGTTCAACGTGAACGTCAATTCGACCGGCGGTTTCAATTCAGCGGTGACGCTGTCTTGCTCCGGCGAACCCAGAAAATCCACCTGCATGATCGCGCCGTCTTCGGTTACTCCACCCGCCAACGGCACGATAAGCGCCGCGGTGACCATTGCTACGACTGCGCTCGTCGCGCCGCCGCCTTCGTCGGCTCCGCGGTTTCCCCCAGTCTCCATTCGCATGGTGACGCCAGTGTTTGCAGCGTTTCTCATGCTCCTGCTGTTCCTATCGGAACGGCGTTTCCGCACGCGTCTCGGTCTGGTAGGGGCGTTGCTCGTGTTTGTGGCTTTGGCTGGCTGCGCGGCATCCGGCACGCCGAAGGGCAACTCCACCATAACCATTACCGGAACTTCGGGAAATCTGACGCAAACGGTCACCGTTCAAATGACGGTGGACTAAAAAACTGCGGATCGCCGGTTCGGGATCTCGCGAACAACTCAATCGCAAACGTCAAATTAAAAAGGCCGCGCGCTCGAAAAGCGGGCGGCCTTTGCCGTTACTGCTCGACCCCTTGAGCACTGCGCAGCGTTTCAAGGCTTGCTCGTATATTTTTTGGCCAGCCGGAAGGGCCTTCGCAATACGTTCAGTAAGCCATGCGCTGCGGTTCCGTCGGAACTCCAGTCCTCTTCGGTCGGGGAAACCAGCATGCGCAATAGATAGTTCGCGCCCGATACGGAACCTCCGCGCATGCGCATGCGAAATAACGCGCGCTGGCTGAGGCTCGGCGGCGCGTAACCGGCAGCGGGAAGCCAACGCAGCGCCTGCTCGGTAATCTTCCGCGCCGGGGCATCGGTCTCCGTTCGCGCTCGAACCGCGGTGGGCAATGCCGTTTGAAAAACGGTCACGGCGAGGAGCAACCCGGCGTGTAACATCGTTTCCGCGCCCACCTCCCGCGCAGACTTAAGCGCCTGCTCCCAATTTATGTCTGGTTGGCGGGACACCAGCGCCGCCACGTCGGCGATCCATTGCAAGCGTTCCCAAAAATGTTTTGCCCCGTGAATACAAATCAGCACCAGATGATCTTCAATGCACGGCGCCGGCACGCCCCTGCCGTCCATCTCGACGTACACCCTTCTGGCAAATAATTCTTCAATCGGCAACGGCCGCGGATAGTAGCGCATGGTGCGGTCGTTGTGTAATTCCACCAAAAGCTTGGCCTCCCGCCGGCGAAACATGTATTGGCCGGGAATCTTGCCCGCAGCGATGGCGGTCAGCGGAACATGCGCTTCATATCCGGCGCCGGTCATCAGTTTCGTGGCGCGAGCGACATCCGCGTGGCGGACCAGCAGGTCCAGATCGCCATAGTTGCGCATCGCGGCTTCGCCGTAGGCTTGCATGGCCAGCGCCGGGCCTTTTACCAGCAGGACGCCGATATTTTGCGCGGCGAAGAGATCGCTGAGGCGAAACAGTTCCGCAGACATGCGCAGGGTAAAAAAATGATGTGCGCGCTGATGTTCGCTGAGTTCCGCGCGGATCGCTGCTGAGATCGCACCTCCGGGCAGGGAGAGCAGGGCCGCAGCCACGAGCGGCATTACGCCGTGATTCTCGGCCAGCGCCAAAAGTCTTTCGCCGTCCGCATCGCGCAGCAATCCGGCGACTTCGTCGGCCGCTCGAGTCGGCCGGGCGCAAGCAATCAGCGCCCGCCACTCCGGGCTGGCGAGTTTCGCCGCAAGCATTTCTATCTGTGGCATTTCCCGGAACTCTGCATTTACGCGTAGTGTACGCGATTGGCTCGTGTATCTCACGGGATGTGCGCCAAGGTGGTTGTCCAAAGAGCGTCGGTTGTATACTGCGATTCGAAGGCCACCGGTCGCGTACCAGTACTCGCCCTGCCAGAGGTTGCGCAACTCGACCGTGCAGCGACGCGAAGACTTTCCTCCGCCGGTTGCATCTGAGACAATACGGTCGCCTGGTCGGCGTGTCCTGCCCCCTCTCTGGCCTCCGAACCGACCACCAACGCGTCAAGTGGAAGCCCATACGATGGCGACGTATCGAACTCAGCTCGCAAACGGTGAAGTTAGCGTAGAGCGACGCGCAGAAAAGCGCTTCAGTCCGCCCTTGCTTACGTACTTTTCGTTTAGCGGTTGCGATGATGGCAGCAACGGCGGAATGGTACTCGATGTGAGCGAGAGCGGAGTGGCGCTGGTGGCGGCACTAGCGGTGTCAGAAGCTTCCTTGCTGAATATCACACTCGCGCCGGACAAGACTCATCAAGCGATTGCACTGAAGGGACGGGTCGCGTGGATTTCGGAATCCAAACGCCGCGTCGGCCTGCAGTTCTCTGAGCTAACGGCGATCAACAGAGAGTCCATGAGGAAATGGATCTCCGGCATGAAAGACGCACCCGCCGGAGAAATGCCGGCGATTCCGGGTGGGTCAGCTCGAGCGCCGCAGACGCTTTCGGCCGAACAGTATTTTCAACCCACGTACCCGGCGAAATTTGCGGATCGGCGACCGATCGCGGCGATCGCTCCCCCGGCAAATTCGACCGACGGCAAAGCGCGCACGCACCATTTCGTCGAATTTCTCAACGCGCCTCCGGAACCGCCTTTACCCGTTGCGAAAGTTTCTCGTCCGGCGAAGGGAATTCGCGCACCGGAAGCGAGCCTTGGCTGCGCGAAGCCCGGAAAGCCCCCAATCGTAGCGACCGTGATGAGCTACTTGAGTAGCCCGTGGCGATTTGCAGCCCCCAGATTTCCGGCGATCTTTGCTTCGAGTGCCGCCGCCGTTCGTCGCGTGATTTCATTCCGGCCGAAGATGGCGCCTTGGCACCCGGTTCTGGTGATCGCTGCGGTGGTGATGGCCAGTTTCGTGTTCGGAGTTTTGAGTGGGCGCAGTCTCTGGGCGCAGCGCCTGCACCGGGTTGCGGCGGCAGCGTCAGAACCGTCGCCAGCAGCGGTGGCGGCGAAGAGTTCGGGACTTCACGGCGCTGCGATTGCGGAAACCGCGAAATCAGACTTGGCATCGCTCGCGACTCCAAACGTCGCGGCGAGCGCGGCTCCTGTCCGAGAGTCTCCGGCGCCTCCTTCGCCTGCGGTGACGGCCCCGGAGATGTCTACGGTGGCGAAGACCGTTGCGCCCGAGCCGCTCGACGATGCGGCTCGAACCTCGAAGCTGCCGCCAGAAATTGTTTTGTCGCCGAGCGGGGACATTTTCGTCACCGCGGGTGAAGGTGATATTCCGCTGCGAGTCGAATTACCCGAAGAGACCCTTGTGCAAACGGTTTGGCTCGAGATCCGTTCGAAGAGAATCGCGCTGGTTCCGGGAATCGCGACTCTGCGCGGTCATTCCGGAGCGCGCAAACAAAGATTGACCATGGGTTTGCTCGATTCGCAGGTTACGCCGCAGCCGCCAGGTGCAGCGTATGGAGCTGCGCGCGCACAGAATGGCGAGCAGATCGTGACGGTGCGCGCGACGATAGCCGGCGACGGCCGTGTAACGTCGGTCGACCCGATAAGCGGATCAGGCGCATTTGTCCCCAGCGTGATTTCCGCAGTGCGGCAATGGCGCTATGAAGCGAGTTCGCTCGACCGCGTGCCCATCGAGACCACCGCGGAGCTCACCTTTACGCTTCGCCCCATCCGCTAGCCGCCGCGCGTCGACCGCAATCGAGCGAAACTTTTCTCGCGCGTGCAGTGGTGATATTCTCTGCCGATGACTTCCATCTCTCTTTCTAAACATATGCGTGGCGGTTCGGCCTTGCTGTTTCAAGGGTGTCTGCTATTTTTCTTCGCCGCCGCAGGCGCGCTGAACGCACAGAACCTGAAGCCCGCCGCCGACCGCGTCGCCGAGCAAAACGCCCTGTTCGACGAACAGTACGAGTCTGACCTGCGAAATAATCCGGAACGCGCCACGTCGTTCGGCGATTACCGCTTCAATGACAAACTCCCTGAGGTTTCGCTTGCGGCCATCGCGCAGCGCGATAAAACGAACGAAGATTTTCTCGCCAGGCTTGCGGCGATTTCGACCGCGGGCTTTTCCGACCAGGACCAGCTATCGCACGATCTCTTGATGCGCGTGCTGCAACAGCGCATTACCGATTTCAAATTAAAAGAGTATGAGATGCCCATCAATCAGCAAAACGGCATCCACACCGGGCTGGCGGATTTGCCGCTTTCCGTGCCTTTTGATTCCGTGAAACATTACGAGGACTATATCGCGCGGCTGCACCAGATCCCGCGTGTGCTCGAGCAAACCACCGAAGTACTTCGCGCCGGCATGAAAGACAAGCTGATGCCGGTTAAATTTCTGATCGAAAAGCTTCCCGTACAATGCCAGGGCATCATCGACGCCGATCCCTTCCTGCTGCCGACCAAAAAATATCCCGCCGAAATTTCCGCTGACGATCAGAAACGACTGACGCAACAAATCACCGAGGCGATTAACACGGAGGTTTTCCCCGCGTACAAGAAGTTCGCCGCTTTTTTGCAAACGGAATACGCTCCTCTCGGCCGCACCAGCCTGGCGATCACTTCTCTTCCCGATGGCCAGAAGCGCTACGAGAACGATATTTACGCGCGCACCACCACGCACATGACGGCGGATGAAATTCACCAGCTCGGCCTGCGGGAGATCGACCGCATTCAAGCCGAAATGACGGTCATCGCGAAAAAAGAAGGCTTTTCCGATCTCGACGCTTTCCGCGCGTCACTGAAGACCAATACGAAGTACATGCCGACCTCCGCGGAACAGATCCTCGACGACTTCCGCCGCTACATTGCGCAAATGGAACCCAAACTTCCGCAGCTGTTCACGCTTTTGCCCAAGTCTCCGGTCACGGTGGAAGCAATCCCGGCATTCCAGTCCGCAGCGGCGACCCATTACGTCTCTGGGACGCCGGACGGCAAACGCCCCGGGCGCGTCGTGGTAGCCACGTCGAACTTTAGGGAGCGTTCGCTCGTCGACGACGAGGCCATCGCCTATCACGAAGGAATCCCCGGGCACCACATGCAGCTTTCCGTCCAGCAGCAGCTTACGGGTCTGCCGAAATTCCGGCTGCACAGCCTGGGCTTTAATGCCTATATCGAAGGCTGGGCCCTCTATGCGGAGCAGTTAGGCAAAGAGGTAGGTTTTTATCAGGATCCGGTCTCCGACTACGGCCGGCTCTCGTCGGAACTGTTCCGCGCCGTGCGTTTGGTGGTCGACACGGGGATTCATTCGAAAGGGTGGACTCGCGAGCAGGTGGTCGAGTTTTTCCGCAAATCCGGAGCCGTCGACGAGCCCACGATCCAGTCAGAGACGGACCGCTACATTGCGTGGCCGGCGCAAGCGCTCAGCTACAAACTCGGCCAGCTCAAATTCCGCGAACTTCGCGAACGCGCGCGAAAGGAACTGGGAGCCAAGTTCGATATCCGGACCTTTCACGATGAAATGATCAACGGGGGAACGCTGCCGCTCGATCTTCTCGAGGCGCGCACCGACAAATGGATCGCGGAACAAAAGGCCAAGTAGCAACGCTATGCGGAAGATAAAGAGCGCAATCGAGAATCCGAGCGCTCCTGTCACTGAATAGCTTTTATTTCGCGAGAATGCTGCGCCTTATCTCCAGTGCAGCAGCGCATCACCGCCGGCGCCAATGTCCAGGTAAAGTTCCCGCTCCGGCTTCGCGCAATCAAGCATGGTGTTGGCTTGATACAGATGCTGCACGGCCAAGCGGTACGGCGCATCCGCCACGCTCAACTGAATAAATACCGGCCCCGAGGGCTTGTTCTCGAGCGTAGTTACGCCTTCTTTGGTCCAAAGCGATTCTTCCTCGCCGTTCAAGATGATGTCGTAGGCTTTCGAAACCGCTTTTTTCGAAGTGTATTTCACTTGCACGGTGTACGTGCAGGTCCCGAGTTTTATTTCCGGCGCCTTTGCCGTCGACGGCGGCACTTGGGACAAGACAAACGTGCGCACGCCGTCCGCAATGCCATTGGCGGCTTTACCGAGCGGCTGCTTCTCGAACGGCTGGGTCTTGGTGCCGAGCATTGAATAGATGTTGCGGCCCGTGCGCACCGTACTGGATGCCGTGCCTGCGATGTCCAGGCCGGAGCTGGCAATTTCGACGGCGATATCGTGGCGCGGCAGTGAGAATCCGTAGCTCGTGGCATCGCCCAGTTTCCCGGATGCGGTATCCATTAATTTGGCCTCTACATGCAGCGTAAAGTCGCCCTTTTGCGGCTTGTCCGTTTGCAGGAAGCTCATCACCAGCACGGTGTCGACATTCGCGGCTTGCGCATAGTCCACAATGGATTCGGGAATCAAGGGATTGTACAAACCTCCCGGATTGAGCAGCACCACATCAAACGGCGCGCCCGCGAGCTTGCGGAACTCCATCGCCGTAAGGTTTTGCGCGAACAGTTCGCCGTACTCTTCACCCGAAGCATCGAACACCGGCATGATGCCAAGCGTCTTTCTTCCGCTGTTGTTCTGCGCTCGCGCCGGCAGGGCCGTTGCCAAAAACAAGAGCAGCAGAAGGGAGCCCGGGACAATTGCGATACCACGACTTCGCGATCGATTCATGCGGTTCTCCATGCAGAAATTCGTGAGAAGGCGCGTTCGAGCGCCTTCTCATGCCAGAACGACAGCTTGCAGCTATTGAGGGGTCGTGCTGCTGGTGGTTTTCTTCACCGCCGGCTTCGGAGGTTTGCTGGTTTCCTGCGAGCCGGTATTCCGTGATCCGCCTTCCGAACTCGCGCTCGTGGCCCGATTGATTACGTCCGTGGTCGCCGTCGAAGGAGCGGTAGAGACGGTCGTGACGTACAAGGAGTCTACGTTCTTGGTGGTGACGACCGAGGCCGGCGGCACATACCAGCTCTTGTCTCCAGCCAACAGAAAGTAGTCATAGATGATGTACATGTTCAGCGGTAATGCGCCTCCGTGTTGCCGCTGGTAAAGCGCCACGTACGTTTTCAGTTCCTTCTTGATCTGCTCTTGCAGGTTGGGGTCATTTTGCGAAATCTGAAATAAGGCCTCTTCGAGGTGCGGCTCGGGATAGGCGCCGCGTTCCGCGTCGTATTTGATCGATTCGATGAATTCGTTCAGCGCCTGTTGTTTGTCATCCGGCGTGCGCCCGGTCATGTTGATAATCTGCCCGAGGTAGTAGTGCACGCGCGGATCATTCGAACGCAGCTTCTCTGCGTCTTCGAGGTTATCGCGGGCCATAGCGAACAAGTCGTAGTCCATGGCGATGACGCCGTTGTCCCGTTTGAGTGCGGCCATGAGCAGCGCAAACTCCGGCCCAGATCCGGTCAGCCCGGCTTTCAGTTTGGCGTCCAGGGTCGCTTTGTAGGTAGACGTGAGCAAGCTGGTGATTTCCGCTTGCCTTTCCCGCGTTCGTGCGGGGTTGCCGATGAATCCCAAACCCACGCGGCTGTCGCGTCCTACCAGGTTGTCAAGCCGCGCGTACATGCGGGGAATTTCGCGGGCGTCATAGTTCTGATCGAGCATGTACTTCAGGCCGGCTTCGTCCGCTTCGTTCTCATAGAGAGTAGACCATTCGGTCGGCACGAACTTATTGCGGAACAGCAACGCGCCGCCGATCACTCCCGCGGCGCCGCCAATGAGCCCGCCGTAGAGCGCTCCGGAAGCGCCGCCCGCCGCGCCGCCGATCGCTGATCCGCCGATCGCCGCCACCGCCCCGAAAATTGCGCGCTTCTTCTGCACGTCCGCGCCTTTTTCTTTGTCGAACTGGTCTTCCAGAATGGAGTTTTTGATTTCGTTATAGGCGTGGCGGCGTTCGACGTGCGCGATCTCGTGGCCCAGCACGTATGCCAGTTGCGCTTCATTATCAAGCAGCGCCACCAGCCCCGTTGAAATGTAAATCGTCCCCGTCGATAGTGCTTCCGCTCGTGGAACCGGATCGAGCAGCAGGCGGAACGAATACAGGTTCGGCGAACCTGCGGGCACGATTTTCTGTCCCAGCGAATTTACGTAGCGCAGCAAAATCGGGTTGTTATATAACTCGCCGAATTTCTGACGGAATTCGGCAAGAGCCGTGGGAGAAAGTTCGCCGAGCCGCGAAGACTGGTTGACGTTGAAGGCGTACTCCATGTCTTCACGCCGCCGGTTGTCCCAGGTGTCGGCGATAAGCTTTTGCACGTCGGGCCGCTGTGCGATGGCGGCCAGCTTTTGCTTATCCTTGTCGCTGTACTCGGTCGCCGTTTGCGCGGACACCTGCACGCTGGTGAAAGCCAGCGCGGTGACCAAAAGCGCGCAACGCGCGGAAATGGACCGCTTGAACATGATTCCCTCCTAAATTTCTGGAAACTGCGGGGACGGACTGCCGAAAACTGCCAGCTGACTGACCAAGATAGTGGATCGAGACACCCCGGCGTGTCAAAACCTTTCGCAACGCATTGCGACAAAAGCCAACGCGGGGCAGGGAACAGCAGTGGGGCCGTTTCCGATTCGGCGTGCCGGTTCAGATGGTCGCCGTGGCAACGGACTCCGCGCCGCCGTGCAAGAAAATTTGTGGTGTACGGGCATAGCGCATTTAGAATTGAGCGGTGAATCGGAGTGCAAGCATGAAGATTAATTTGAGCGGCGTTTGGAAAGGAAATCTGGAAAAGAGCAAGCTGTTGGGCCCCGCGCCCAAAACCCTGTTGGTAACTATAAACCACACAGATCCCGTATTGAACGTGGAAATGGTTTTTACTAAGTTGGATGACACTGAGGAACAGCTATTATTCCGGGGGATGACCACGGGCGAGGAAGTTGTCAATTCCGTACGCGGAATCCAAGTTCGGAGTCGCTCGACTTGGATCGGCGCGGAGCTTCTGATCGAATCATGGATGAGCCTGGGCGGCCGCGAGAGCTATTTCCGAGACTACTGGTTCCTGTCAAATGACGGCCGAATGCTCACGATGGAGCATCGGAATGATGCGCTAGCAGGCCAAGCCACTGTTTTGGAGAAAACGAACTGATCTACCCAAAGATCAGGATGGCGCAGTCGCGGCGCGTACAATGGAGCTCAGAGTCAACCGGGAACCGACCCACTACCCAGGGAACTGCGCGATTGACAATCCCTCTCGCGCTCGCGTACATTCGCTGCAATCGCCACCATGCGCGTATACCTTATTGTTTTGGGGTCCGTCCTTGCGGCGCTGATGTTTCTTCCCGCGTCCGCCGACGATGGCAGCGAACCCATCGTGCTGCAAATTCCGCAACTGCAATTCAATCTCGATGCCAATCTGGCCGCTACCATTGAAAACACGCAATTCGATCAGATGGCCATCCGCATCTCCAAAAATCCCCAGCAAGTCAGTTACGGCACTATCTATTCCAAGATCAACACGGAATCCGCGAATATCGTAATGACCGTCACCAGCGATGCCGAAGGCATCCTCTGCAAATTCGATCTCGGGCACCGCGCTGGATTCCGCATGCACTCGGGACGCAATTCGGTCGAGCTCGAATATAAAGATCAAATGGAGCGCGTTCATTACGCTTCATTCATCTTGCAGACAGAAGAAAAAGCTCCTCCGCCCGTGCGCCACGCCAGCATCACGCCCGACCGTCCCGCCACCGGGAAATTCGCCGTGATTATCGGCGTCGCTCATTACCAGAATTCCGGCAGCGGCCTCGCCAACTTGCAGTTTGCCGACCGCGACGCAGAGGGATTTCGCGACTTCCTGCTCTCTCCTGAGGGCGGCGCGTTCCCTAAGGCTAACGTGCGTGTTCTGCTCAACGAAGAAGCCACAGCTCAGAGTGTGCGCAGCGCCTTCTACACGTTCCTGACGCAAGCGCAGCCCACCGACGAAGTCGTCATTTACATCGCCGGCCATGGAGCGCCCGACCCCAACGATCCGCGCAATCTCTACCTGCTGACCTACGACACGAAACTCGACGATATGGGCGGCACCGCGTTTCCCATGCGGCAAATTCAAGACGTTTTCGCCAACGTCTTGAAGGCCAAGCGCGTGGTGACTTTCGCGGACACCTGCCATAGTTTCGGTTTCAGCGGCGCGCGCCGCGGCAAGAAAAATTCCAACAATCTCGTCAATCAATATATGGCGCACTACGCGAACGACGCGGACCGCGCGGTCATTACCGCCAGCGACATCAGCCAGCTCTCCTATGAATCAGATCAATTTGGCGGCGGACACGGCGTGTTCACCTACTATTTGTTGAAGGGCCTGCATGGAGAAGCCGACGCCAACAAAGACGGCACGGTAACCGCCGGTGAACTTTTCGCCTACGTGCGCGACAATGTCGCCAAAGCTACCAGCGGCAATCAGAGCCCCATGGCCGTACCCGGCCTCGCCGAACGCATCCCGCTTTCAGGCGCCGCGCTCCGCAACACTTCCCGTAGCGGAACGGAAACACCTGCCACTTCCCGTGCTAAGTCCGGCGACCCTCTTCGATAGGCTGGATGGCAACAGCGCACTTCGCAGCATTTTTGCGCCAAGGGCCGCGGCCCTTCTGGACGCCTCATGACTGGGACGGGCCCTTCACAACCTCGGAATAGCCGCGCCAGCGCCCCAAGCCCTGGCGGTGTTCTGCCGTGGGCCACGCTTCTGCTTATGGCTTCGCTCGGTTGCTTCGTGGTCTTCTGCGCAGAAAAACTCGACTTGCTTGAAGGCCCAGAATTGCAGGGCTACGACTATCTGGTCAGCGCCCAGCGACCGGAAGAGCCTCCGGCGGCGATCGTCTATGTCGATTTCGATGAAGACTCCGTGAAGCGGTACAACGCTTTTCCCGTACCCAGAGTCCTGCTCGGCGACCTCGTCCGAAAAATTTCCTCCGGCAAGCCCGCGGTCATTGGACTCGACGTAATTCTGGATAAAGAACGGGCCGCGGCCGACGATCGGCGCCTCGTTTCAATCATCTCTGACGCTGGCAACGTCATTCTGGTCAGCGAGTATGGATTTGGCCGCTTTCCTCCACACGAGCCGTTGCCGAGCTTTGCGGACGCCGCAGCGGGTGTAGCGTTTGCGGATGTTCCGATTGACGCCGACGGTACGGTTCGCCGGATGCTCCTCAAGGTCGTAACTCCGGAATATAAGCGATTGTCCTTTCCGGTGGCCCTGGCTGATTATTTTTCAGATCAGCATTTGCGCCCGGGCCGGCCGGGTTACCTTCTCTTCGGGAACAAGGAAATCCCGCTGGCCACCACCGGTCCAGACTCGGCGTGGATCCATTTTCATCCGTCGCCTCCCGTGCGTGGTGTCTCCGTCCAAACAGTCCTCGACCCATCCTTTGACACCTCCGTGTTTCAAGGAAAAATCGTGATGGTCGGGCAAACCAGCGAAATGGGCAAGGATCTTTTCGTCTCGCCGGTGACGCATGCCGGAATTGCGATCACCGAAAAGGGCAGTTCCCATTCTCGCAGCTTGCTTTCCGGTACCGAAATTCACGCTGGAGCCGTGGCCACGTTGCTCAGTGGCGATGTTCTGCGCACCATGAATGGAGCCGCGCGCTGGTGGCTCGCCTTCCTTTGCGGCCTCGCCGTTGCCGCCGTAGCATTCCGCAGCCGCTGGTATGTGGCCATTGCGACCTATTTGATCGTCGCTGCTTTGTTATTCGGCTTGGCCGTTTCCTTGTTTACGCACCGCCACATCTGGTTGCCGTTTTTTTCCGTGGAGGCGTGCTTGCTCCTGGCGCTTCCTGCGGGACTCGGGTATCGCTCGGTCGAAGAGCGGCGCCAGAAGAAGTTAATGGAAGCCGAACGTGGCCAGATTATGGGGCTCTTCGAGCGTTACGTCTCCCCGGACGTAGCCGCCGAAATCTGGAAGCGCCGCGACGAAATTATTCTCGCCGGCGAAGAGCGCGTCGCCACCGTGCTCTTCTCTGACATCCGCAGCTTCACCGCCATGACCGCCGGCGTCCCCTCGCAAGAAGTGCTTGCTTGGCTCAATCGCTACCTCACCGCCATGGGCGAAGTCATCAAATCGAACCGCGGCTTCCTGAATAAATTTATTGGCGATGGAATCATGGTGGTCTTCGGTGCTCCGCTTACAGACGGCCCGCGAGAAGACGCGTGCCGCGCCGTACGCTGCGCCAAGGAAATGCTGGCCCGCGTTGACGACTGGAACGCGCAATTGCCTGCCGGCCAGCCGAAGTTGAAAATTGGCATTGGCATTCACAGCGGGCCAGTGACTGCGGGAAATGTGGGTTCGAAGGACCGCTTGGAATATTCCGTTATCGGAGAAACCGTGAACCTCGCTTCGCGCCTCGAGTCCTTGACCAAGGACCTCAAAACGCCCATTGTCCTCAGTCCCGAGACCTGGGAATACATCCGCGGGTCCTGTTTGACCGTATCTTTAGGTGAGGCGCAAGTCCGTGGTTTTACCTCCGCGATTCCGTTGTATGGTGTTCAGGAAGACCCGACTCCGGGCGAGGTGCGTCCATGAAGCGTCTGATTTTTTGCTTGCTCGTAATTCTTGGCGGGTTATCGGCGCGCGCTCAGCAGCCACCCGCGCAAACCCCTCCGAAGCCTGGTTCGACGGGCGACGCCAGTAAGCCGGCCAAGAAAAAGTTGGACGCCGACCTCTCCGGCTTCGATCTCTCCGACGAGAAATCGAAAAAAGTTTCCACCATGTTTGGCGGCAGCCGCGGCGTGGCCTTTCCCTCGGCCACGCTCTACGCCCCCAAACGCGCGAAGCTCTACGGCGGCCCGGCACTTTTTGAATGGGCTTCCGATGGCCATAACGACGGATATGTTTTGTTGATCACCGACGAAGACGAAACGCAGATTCTTAAAGAGAAGCTCACCGAATCGCATTACCGGTTGCCGTCGCTCACCGGCAAACTGCAACCCGGAGAAATTTATTACTGGCGTGTGCAGGTTCTCCCCAGCGCTGTGGCTGGCGAACCGCTGGAAATCAAGATGGTTTCCGCAGCTGAGCGGAGACAAATCGACAAAGAATTGGCCGCCCAAACAGGCGGCGACGCCTATCAAACCGCGTTGGCTCCCGCGCTAGTCTACCTCAAGCACCGCCTGTGGTTTGACGCCATCGGCGCCTACACCGACCTGATCGAGAAGTTTCCCAACCGCGCCGAACTTTACGCGCAGCGCGGCGCCATCTATGCGCAGGTCGACGCCACCAGCAAATTAGGGGAAGCGGACCTCGCCCGCGCCGCGTCTCTCGCGAAATCGGCTCACTGAGCCCGCCCGCCATCCATTTCATTCGAGTTATGGCAAAGTAGAGGGAGGTGCGCAGCTGCTGTCTGGCCACGGTTCGGCCTTCGCGCGCATCCTAAAAATTGCGGCTGATGGATCCGCATGCACCACCATCTTGATTTGGGCGCTCGGGATACCCGCATGCGCCCAAGAAGAGCCCAAGGAGAGAAAGATGCATCCGGCTACGCCACTGCAAAAAAATCTCGCATTGCTTGCCGTTCCGGCTCTTGCCGCGTGCGCGTGCTTCCTACTCTGTACTTCCCGCGCTGCTGCCCAGCAGGTCGGCCCGCTTCCGCCGCCAACCTCTTCCTCACCGCAGCAAGCCCCGCCCCCCGCCAGGCCGCCCGAAAACCCTCCCGCCGTAATCACACCGCAAACCGGCTTGCACCTCGATACCACTCCGCCGCCGGTCCCCGCGGACCAGATTGTGCAAAAGTTTGCGGCTCGTGAAGCTGAGTTCAGGACCGAGCGCGACAATTACACCTACACGCAAACTTTCGTCATGCAAACCCTCGACATCGACGGACGTCCGGACGGTGAATATCGCATGACCAGCGACATCATCTTCACTCCAGGCGGCAAACGCGTCGAACACGTGACCGACGCTCCGGTCCCCACGCTGGAGCGCATCACGGTCTCGCAGCAGGACATCGACGACCTCGAACACGTGCAACCCTTCGTCCTTACCACGCAGGAGCTTCCCAAGTACGACGTAAAATTCGTTGGCCGCCAGCAGGTCGACGAACTCAATACCTACGTTTTCGACGTCGGTCCCAAGGTCCTCGAAAAGAATCAGCGATATTTTCAGGGGCGCATCTGGGTGGAAGATAAAGACTACGGCATCGTCAAAACCGACGGCAAAGCCGTGCCGGACATCAAAAAACACGGCAATGAAAACGTTTTTCCGCGTTTTGAAACCTTTCGCGAAAATATCGACGGCCACTACTGGTTTCCGACCTACACGCGCTCGAACGACACGCTGCACTTTACGACCGGCGACGTCCGCATCCACATGACCGTTCGTTACGCGAATTACAAACGCTTCGGTTCCACCATCAAGATCGGCGAAGCGCGGCCCACGAACCCGCAATGAAAAGGGAATATGAGAATCGAAGAGTTCTTCGCCAGAGCCGGACGCTGGCTAGCGATGGCTTAGCCAAACGAGAGTCACGCCGACGCAAACAATGGCCACGCCCACCCAACGCTGCGCATTGATTTTTTCGCGCAGAAAAATTGCCGCGCCCACCGCGCCCGCCGCGTAGCTCAACGCCGTGACCGGCACCACGAAGCTCACATTCTCAAACGACAGCATGGCCAGCAGTGAGAAAAATGCCACCGCCATCATGGCCACGCCCAGCCACATCCAGCCCACGCGCAGCGCCCGCAAAACGAATTTCACCAGCGCGGCAGGCCGAAAATCATGCACCTCGCCAATCTGTTTCATCGCATGGGAGACGCAGAGCTCGCCGCCGGTCCCAGAAACCACCAGCAGCGCCAGCATGAAAAATTCCCGCATGAATTAAACGCGCTCCGTCGTTCGTGGCGGCGTGTGCCCTACGACAAACACACCCACGCAAATCACCGCAATCCCGAGCCACCGCAGCGGGCTGATTGCTTCTCCCAGCAAGAAATAACTGAGCACACCGGTCACCGCGTAGGCAAACGACGAGGATGGCTGCACGTAGCTGTAGTCTGCCCAGGTCAGCACCAGCATATACGCCACAAAAAACGTCAGCAGGGAAGCAATCCCCAACCAAATGTAGCCCGACGAAGAAATCCGCCCCAAAACCTGCAAAACTTCCGATGGCGCCCAATGCTTCGCCGAACCCACGTTTTTCATACCTTTGCCAAGCAGCACGTTCCCGAGCGGCGCAAAAATCGCGATCACCGCGATGAGCAGGTAGGTTTTAAAATGGAACCCGGCAGCTTCTTTCATAATAAATAGTTGCTTCGCGAACTCTCCGCGCAAATTTTCGCGCTCATAAACAAACCACCGGGCGGCTAACCCGGTGGCGTCGTTGCAGACCTCGTTGTCCTGATCGTTCTGCCACAAACTGCTTGGAACTAACGGCGCTTCGCTTTCACCAGCGGCTTCTCAACGCCCTCGGAACTCAAGGAGCGGTTTGGCATGCTCATCTGCATGCGCCGTTCGTTGCGTGGCTCGCGCCAATTCACTTGCGGCAGCATCAGCGAAGCATCGATGCGGTCGCGATACTTCAGCGCGATATTGACCAGCGAATCGAGAAGCGCGTCCGACAAAAGATGCGGCTCGAGCCCCAAATCCACCAGCTTCGAATGTTTCGCGTTGTAATAATGCTCTTCGGCTTCCACGCGCGGATCCGGCAAGTGATCGATTTCCACGTTCAAACCCAACTTCTTGCCTCCGGCTTCCACCATCCGCGCCAGGTCCAGCACGGAAAACCGTTCGGTAAACTGGTTGTAAACGCGGCACTCGCCTTTTTTCGCCGGATTCTCGCAGGCGATTTCCACGCACCGCACGGTATCGCGGATGTCCAAAAACCCGCGCGTCTGCCCGCCCTTGCCGTACACCGTCAAGGGCTGCCCGATCGCTGCCTGCACGCAGAAACGGTTCAGCACGGTGCCAAACACGTCATCGTAGTCAAATCGATTGATCAGCGCTTCGTCCATGGCCGTTTCTTCGGTCGTCGTGCCGTACACCACGCCCTGATTCAAATCCGTCGCGCGCAATCCCCAAATCTTGCAGGCAAACATCATGTTGTGGGAATCATGCACCTTCGAAAGGTGATAGAACGATCCCGGCTGCTTCGGAAAGGGCACGGTGTCGGTTCGCCCGTTGTGCTCGATCGTTATGTAGCCCTCTTCGATGTCGATGTTCGGCGTGCCGTACTCGCCCATGGTCCCCAATTTCACCAGGTGGCAGTCGGTATTCAGTTCCCGAATCGCGAACAGCACATTGAGCGTGCCCACCACGTTATTCACCTGCGTGAACACCGCGTGTTTCCGGTCAATCATCGAATACGGCGCCGAACGTTGCTCCGCGAAGTGCACCACGGCGTCCGGCCCAAAATCCTTCATGGTCGTTGCAAGAAAATCGAAATCCGCTACGTCCCCGACAAACAGCTCGATCGTCTTCCCTGTCAGGTTCTGCCACACGCGCAGCCGGTCCGTCAGCGGACGAATCGGCGTAAGCGTCTGCGCGCCAAGCTCGTGGTCCCACTGCCGACGCAGATAATTATCGACAATCGCTACCGAATGTCCCTTTTGTGACAAATACAAAGCCGTGGCCCAACCGCAATAGCCGTCGCCACCCAGCACGGCAATCTTCATGTACCCTCCTCAGAGTATGTCCGAACAGGAATCTCCCAACAGAGTGTTACCCGCCGCCCCTGTCATCTGGCATGCCACCATTCGCCGGCCGCGATGCTCGCATCGTGGCTCGCCGCTACCGACTCGCGTAACCATTCTATTGTAGCGAATTGCCGTGAATTCTGGGAATTGTGTCTTTCCATTTTCGCAAATAAAAGTAAACCGTCCCTTTCGGCTCCGACAACCTGAATCCCATCAAGCGGTTCCGGCTTTCTCGGGCTGCTCGGTGTAGACCACCCTCCCCAAGCCGCCGAGGTACACTCCCAACCCTATGAGTCCCACCAGTGCCTTCCAAATCCTCCAGCACAGCACCGCCTCCACGCCGCCGTGCAATCCGCTCCACGTAAATAGCGAGTGGAACGCCGCCTCTCCCACCCCCAGGCCCCCGGGCGTCAGCGGCAAACAATTTGCAATCTCTCCGAGCGGCACGGCCAGAAACATTCTTGCCGAAAGCCACGCGGGATTTAGCACCACGAACGCCAGCCCCATAATCGCAATCACCGAAAGATTCGCGACCATCGCAATCAGCAGAGCTCGCAGCAATATCCCGAAATGCTGTCGGTACATCCCCAGCGTATTCAGCACCCTCTCCGCCACCCGGGTCCACCGTTCCCATCGCAAAAACCTTAACGCGATCAAGCTGCGGATCGCCCTGCTGTACAGGCACAACAAAAATCCCAGGAATATGGCCCCCGCCGCGATGGCGTCAACGAGCAATAGATTTCGCATCACGCGTACGCTGCCGAGTAAGTTCCAAAAAAAGGGCGCGAACGCCAGCGGCAGCAACAGCATCGAAAAAAAACCGACTGCCCGGTCCAGGATCATCACGGTTGCCACTTCGGCTCGCGTCCCGGCGTTTCCCTTGGTTGCGTAAAACAGGCGAGCCGCATCCGCGCCGGCCGCTCCCGGCGCCACATTGCTGAAAAACGAAGTGACCAGGTTTAACTGGAAGGAGTTCCAAATCGTGAGCCGCAATCCGATGGGTTCCAGCATCCAACACGTTCGCAGCGCCATCAAACAAGCGTCCGCCAGCAATATGGACATCGCCGCAAGCGTGATAGGCCACGCTGGAACTAGTTTCGCCAGCGGCCGCACGTCGATCGCCCCGGATTTGTAAAGATGGCTGAGGATGGCCACGCCGAGCGCCAGCCGCAGCACTGCGAACACCATGCGTGTCGGCGATCTTCTCGCGGTCGCGTCTTGCGTCATACTCGCCTGTTTAGTTGCCGGCAAAGTCCCCGCGGCGTTCCACTTCGATAATCTTCGTTCGCGTACCCATGCGCCGGCCTACGAGCCCGCGCTCGCCAGTGATAATTCCTCTGTCGCCGCCCTTGCTGCCGTCCGGATTTCCCACTTTTTCATCCACAGAAATAGGATCAACAATCCCCACAAGTGATATCCAAGATTGGCCTTGCGCGCCAGATGGCGCTGCATCACATCCTCGATGGCCGCGGCGTTGAAAAGATCTCCGTACGCCGCCGTTCCCGCGCGCAGCGTTTCGACCATCAGTTCCCGCAGCGGCCCGCGCAGCCACTCGTGCGCCGGGATATCGAAGCCGGTCTTCTTGCCTTCCAAAATCGTTGCCGGCAGCTTGTCTTTCCGCAACTCCCGCAACACCAACTTTTGCTGCGTCCCTTGGATCTTCAGTTTCTGCGGCAGCGTAGCCGCAAATTCCACGATCCGGTGATCGAGAAACGGCGGACGCACCTCCACCGCGTGTGCCATGCTCATGCGATCGCTCTTCACCAGGATGTCGTCCGCCAGGTAGTATTTTTGATCGAACCACAAGAGGGGCGTGAGGCGGTCCCCGGTTTTTGGCAATTCATCGAGCTCCCGCAATAGCGCGCGAAAACTCCCCGGCAGAGATGTTTTCAGCAGGCGCCGTTTTTCTTCTCCAAAAAAGGTGCCGTTCCAGAAGACGTGCGCCTCGCCCGCCTCAAGCAAGCCGCCTTCAAGGAACCGTTTCACTTTATACTCGAAGCTGATTTTTTCATCCGAGACTGGCAACTGCCGCGCCGCCGCCAGCGCCATCCGCAACGTTCCTTTCGGCAAACGCCGCGCGCGCTCCGCCAGAATATCCGCGCGGTAGGTCACGTAACCTGCGAACAATTCATCGGCGCCCTCGCCGCTTAGCGCCACGGTGGTCTTCTTTTTACACAGCTTCGAAAGAAACCATACCGGCAACGAACCCGCATCCGCGCTCGGTTCGTCCGAGTAATAGGCAAACTCCTCGATCGCGCCCTCTAAGTCCTGCTCCGGCGTTAAATCGAGCTCGTCGTGGTCCGTGTCGTATTGTTTTACCGCGCGTTGCACGAACTCGCGCTCGTCAAAGCTCCGCCCGCGATAGGTGATGGAAAACGTTTTCAAACGCGACGACGATGCTTCTGACGCGTAGTGTAAAATCGTCGTCGAGTCCATCCCTCCGCTCAACCAAATCCCCAGCGGCACGTCCGAAAGCAAGTGTTCGCGCACGGATTGCGCCAGCAGCCGGTCTAGTTCCTCTTTCGCCGCCGCCATCGTCCACGGGGCGTTCTCCCCCACCGGTAACTTCCAGTACGCCTCGCTCGTAACTTTGCCGTCCCGCCACTCGAGCCACGTTCCCGCCGGCAGCTTTTCGATCCCTTCAACCAGCGTCCAAGGGCACGGCACATAGTTCAGCGACAAATAGCAATCGAGGCCCGCAAGACTGATCCGCCGTTCAATCTCCGGATGCACGAAAATCGCTTTGAGCTCCGAGCCAAAAAACAGCTCTTCGCCCCGCCGCGCAATATACAGCGGCTTAATCCCCATGCGGTCGCGCGCCAGCACCAGCCGCCGTTCCGACTCCTTCCACAGCGCCACCGCGAACATGCCGCGCAGCTTCAGAAAGCAGTCTTTATCCCACTGCACAAATGCCCGCAAAACCGTTTCCGTGTCGGAATGAGATTCGAAGCTGTGCCCGAGTCCGGCGAGTTCCGCGCGAATCTCGAGGTGGTTATAAATCTCGCCGTTGAAAACAATTCCCACGTCCCCGCCGTTTGTGAGAATCGGCTGGTCTCCGCCGGAAAGATCGATAATTTTCAGCCTGGTCGCCCCGCACGAAAAGGCGCCGGCCGCGTGCACCCCTTGCTGATCGGGTCCGCGATGGATCAGCGTGGCCGTGGCCTGCCGGATGCGTTCCGGCGGCGGCATCCAGTTTTTATGTGTGAAACCGGCAATTCCGCACAACTTCTGGCACCTCGCGCCACCGCCCTCGTACCTCGCGGTGTAGGGCAATTTTTATCAACTTAGATGACCGGTGAAACTGATGGTGCGCTGCTCGGGCTCCGGCCGCGGAACAAACCTGAAGCTGCCCCGGAGTTCAGGCCGTAAAAAACAGCGCATTCCCTATCAACCAGCGCTGATTACCATCTTACACGATTGCAAAACCACGCTACGACCCGCCAAGCGCTGGCAGCGTTCGCAGCAGTGCGCTCGCCCCATTCCACAAAATCTGCACCCCAATGCACACCAGCAAAAAGGACGACAGCCGCATGACAATCGTCATTCCGTTCTCCCCGAGGATCGCGGCCAGCCGGTCCGCAAACCCATAACAGAGATAAATACTGGCGGCGACGAGCAGCGAAGCGATGATCGCCGCCAAGATCGACAGAAAATTCGCTCCAAAATGACGCGGCTCATTCGCGCCCAAGGTGATGGCCACGGAAATGGATCCTGGCCCCACAGTGAGCGGCAGGGTCAGCGGATAAAATGCGTTGCGAAATACATCGAGGGGATTGACGCTTTTGTGCACATCGCCCCGGTGTTGGCGATCGTCATTGCTCGTCAGCAGCGACCATCCCGTCGAAATCACAATCAGCCCGCCTCCGACCTGCACCACGGGAATCGATATCCCAAAAAACGCCAAAATGTGCGAGCCAATCAGGAAGGAAGCCACCAGCAGAACAAAACTGTTAAATGCCACTCGCCGCGCCAAAATGTGCCGGGTCGGCGATGCGTATTCCCGCGTCAGCGACAAAAAGATGGGGCTGCTCCCCAATGGATTCACAATGGGGAACAGCGCGCTGACGATCAGCAATATGCTCTTAAGAAGTTCCAGCACGTATCTTCAGAGTACGTACTCCTCCGCGTCACCGTCAACAGCTCACACCCACCCGGGAATCAGGGCGGGCTAATACCACCCGAGGCACGCAGTTCATGCAAAACCTTCGCGGTGGTGACCAACTGTCCGACGTGCCTCTGCGTGTGTTCCGCCACATGCACCAGCAATCCGCCGAGGCTGCTCGGTAGCTTCAGCCTCCCCACAAATCGCGCCGCTTCCAAATCCCCGCCAGCCAAATTCTGAACGCGCGCGGCGCCGCCCGCCAAACTCTTGTCAAATTCCTCGAGCAGCTCCGCACGCGAACCACTCGCGTGGAGTTCCGACCGACCGTCCGCTACCTGTTCCGCGGTCAATTCGCCGCCTTCCGCGTAGGTCAGCAGTCGATCCAGACTCCCGGCGATGTGTCGCAGCTGAAACGCCAGCGATGGCAAGCCCAAAACCTGCATCCGGATTTGCCCGTCCGAAAGCCTCCCGCACCACAAATGCACATCTTCGCGAGCAAGCTCGAGCGCATGCAAGACGCCACGCGCTACTGCCGGCAGATCCGTGTGCGTGCCACGCAGCCAGGGTTCCGGTAAGTTTTCATTTTCCTGGATGCGATCTCGGCCAGGATTCTCCATGGCGCGCCCCCCATAGACCCCAGCATGGTACACAAATCATTTCGGCAAAACGCTTCTAGCTCGAATAACTCGCGCCGCGGGTTGCAACTGTCCCCCAATCGCAACCCGCCTCGCGCCCTTGATCAAGATTGAGAAATCTCGCTAACGAGTGCCCTCTATCCTCCTCTACGCCAACCCTGCGTCACCGGATGTTCCGCCTTGGGCTGGGAAGAGTGCCCTCCTCGCCCTCCTCGCCTCGCCCTCCTCGCCCTCCTCGCCTTGTCCTTAACCCCCGCTTGCGCTACATTCTCCGTTCCACGTTGAGGGCTTCTCGAATGAAAAAAGCAAAACTCGCCGCGAAAAAGCCCGTTAGCACATCTAAGGAACGCGCCACGCGGTCCGAGTCCGTCAAAATCCTCATCTCTCGCGACCGTATCCGCCGCCGCATCCGCGAAGTCGCCCGCCAGATCCGCAAAGACTTTGCCGACGAACCCCTCCACCTCGTCGGTGTCTTAAAAGGCGCCGTCTTTTTCCTCGCTGATCTCGCTCGCGAGATTCCCGGCGAAGTCTCCTTCGATTTCATCGCCGTTTCCAGCTACGGCAAAAACACTCACTCCTCCGGCCAAGTCCGCCTCACCCGCGATCTCGACTCGAGCATCGAAGGCAAAAACGTAATCGTCGTCGAAGACATCCTCGACACCGGCATGACCCTGCAATATCTCCTGCGTATTTTCGAGCAGCGCAATCCCAAGGCTCTTCGCGTCGCTGTGCTCCTCGACAAGCCCTCCCGCCGCCTCGTGCCCGTCCGCGCCGACTACATCGGCTTCTCCATCCCCAACGAATTCGTCGTCGGCTACGGCCTCGACTACGCCGAGCGTTATCGCAATCTTCTTGACGTCGGCGTTCTCACGCTCGCCGATGCGCTGAGTGCTTCCGCCAAATGACTCCCGCCGCTCCCCATGCGCCCCACACCGGGCAAAGCATCGCCGCGCTAATCGACCACACCATTCTCAAGCCTGAGGCCACCCGCCAAGATGTCGCTCGCCTCTGCCAGGAAGCTATCACCTTCGGATTCGCCGCCGTCTGCGTAAATCCCGTCTTCACTCCACAGGTCAGCGAACTCCTCCGCGGCTCCAAGGTAAAATCCTGCGCGGTGATCGGTTTTCCGCTCGGCGCCAACCTTACCGCCGCCAAACTTTTCGAAGCGCAGTCCGCCCTCCGCGATGGCGCACACGAACTGGACATGGTCATCCACATCGGCGCCCTCAAGATCGCTGACGATCCGGCCGTCTCCGCCGACATCCGCGCCATCTGCGACGCCGCCCACTCCGCCAACGCTATTTGCAAAGTCATCATCGAAACCTGCCTCCTCAACGAAGAAGAAAAAGTTCGCGCTTGCCGCCTTTCCGCCACAGCCGGCGCCGACTTCGTAAAAACCAGCACGGGCTTCAACTCCGCCGGCGCTACCGCGGCCGACGTAACCCTCATGCGCACCGTCGTCGGCCCCAATATCGGCGTAAAAGCCTCGGGCGGCATCCGCTCTCTCGACGACCTCCTCAAAATGCTCAACGCCGGGGCCACGCGCATTGGCTCGAGCAACGGCACAAAAATAGTAGAAGAAGCCCGCGCCCGCTTCGCGTCGCAGTCGTAGGAAGGGTCTTGCAGAGGCGGGTCTCGAGACCCGCTTTTTGGAATTTTTCTCGCTTTCCGCAAAATTCAGGATCCATTCAGGCGTGCCGTCACGATTAACGCACCCACTTAAGGTCGTCTTAAATCTTCAACGCCCCGCTAACTAGATCGCCTCATCCCTCTCACGAACCCCTGGCATCGGTATAGACTGTTCTCGTTTCCGATCGCCAAAGGAAATCCGCGTGAAACAGATCGCTGTCTTGGCCCTTCTCCTCGCGTTGGTCGGCGCGTCGCCCTTACCGGCGCAAGCGCAAGACCGGGCTAGCTCAAAAACCAAACCCCAAACCGAAAAATCCCTCCAGAAACAGCAGAAGGCCCTCTACCTCTACCAGAAGAAACAAGCGAAAGCTCAGGAAAAAGCCCAACGAAGAGCCGACAAGCAGCAGGAAAAGGCGGCAAAAAAATACGAAAAGCAACAACGCAAGCAACTTAAAAACGCCAGCCTCCCCACAAAACACATGTTCTAGATCCGTTCAGCGTATTTCCGCAGTCGAATTCCTGCGCTTTTTCGTTCTATAATGCCGCGCAGCAATGCCCTTACCCTCTGGCACGAGACTCGGCCCTTACGAAATTCAATCTCTCCTCGGCGCCGGTGGCATGGGAGAGGTTTACCGCGCTCGCGACACGCGCCTCCAACGCGACGTCGCCATCAAAATTCTCCCCAGCTCCCTCGCCACCGACCAAGACCGCCTCCGTCGCTTCGAACAAGAAGCGCGGGCCGTAGCCGCCCTCAATCATCCAAACATCCTCACCATTCTCGACGTCGGTACCGCTCCACTCGGCGATCAAATCGACGCCTCGAATTCGTCTGCAGGATCCCCGTACATCGTCTCCGAACTCCTCGAAGGTTCTACCCTCCGCGACCGTCTCGCCTCTGGAGCCCTCCGCGAACGCCGCGCCGTCGAATACGCCATCCAAATCGCCCACGGCCTAGCCGCCGCCCACGAACGCGGCATCGTCCATCGCGACCTCAAGCCTGACAACATTTTCATCACAGAAGACGGCCGCGTAAAGATCCTCGACTTCGGCCTCGCCAAACTCACGCAAACCGCCCACGCCAACTCCGACGACACCATGCCCTCCGGCACCCAAGCCGGCCTCGTCCTCGGCACCGTCGGCTACATGTCCCCCGAGCAAGTCCGCGGCAAGCCCTCCGACACGCGCAGCGACATTTTCAGTTTCGGTGTGGTTCTCTATGAAATGCTCGCCGGCCGTCGCGCCTTCCACGGCGAAAGCAGCGCCGACGTCATGTCCGCCATCCTCAACCACGAGCCGCCCGAACTCACCGCCACCAATCGAGAAATTTCTCCGACCCTCGACCGCATCGTCCATCACTGCATGGAGAAGACTCCCCAGCAGCGCTTCCAGTCCGCCGGCGACATCGCATTCCAGCTGAGCGAACTCAGCGGCATCCGCAGCTCCTCCTCCATCCCCGCCTTGGTAGAAGGCCCGCCTCAGCATCCCGCGCGGCGCTGGCTCATCCCTGTTCTTGCCGCGCTACTCCTCGCCTTCCTGCTTGGCGGCACCTGGTTCCTGGCGCGCACCGGCGCTCATCAAAGTCCTCCGCAATTCGTCCAGCTCACCTTCCAGCAAGGCTCTGTCGACTCCGCTCGCTTCCTCTCCGACGGCCAAAGCATCATCTCCGCCTCCCGCTGGGGTTCCGACACCGCGATGTCTCTCTACACGGCGCGCCTTGATAGCCAAGGCATGCGTCCGCTCGGCGTAATCGCCGACGCGCTCGCCTCCGTCTCGAGCGCCGGCGAACTCCTCGTCATTCAAAACCTCCACAACATCGGCCCCGGGTACGTGCGTGCCGGCACTCTGGCGCGACTTCCCGTCGGTGGCGGCGCTCCTCGGCCGATCCTCGATTCCGTCCAATACGCTGACTGGGCTCCCGACGGCAAAGACTTCGCCGTCGTCCGCTTCATCCCCGAGACCCACCTCTATCGCCTCGAATATCCCGCTGGCAAGGTCCTCTACGAAACCTCCGGCTGGGTCAGCGACCCGCGCTTTTCCCGCGACGGCAAAAAAATCGCCTTCGTCGACCATCCCATCTTCGGCGACGACCTCGGTTCTGTCGCCGTTATCGATCTCGGCGGTCACGTACAGAAGCTCAGCGATTCCTACTCCTCCGCGCAAGGTCTCGCCTGGTCCCCCAAAGGCGACGAAATCTGGTTCAGCGCCGTATCCGACGGCATCGACCGCTCCCTCTTTGCGACCACTCTCTCCGGCCATGTCCGCGCGCTGCTTTCCTCTCCCGGCAACATCGACATTCAGGATGTCCTTCCCGATGGCCGCGTCCTGGTGGCTGACGTTAATGCCCGCATTATCCTCATGGTCTCCACCCCTGGCAGCACCAAGGAGCGCGATTTCTCCTGGATGGACTGGGTTTCCACCATGCGCTTCTCCTCCGACGGCCAGCAAATCCTTTTCGGCGACCAGCACAGCGGCAAACTCTACGGCACCTTTCTACGCAACATGGATGGGTCACCCGCCGTCCGTCTCGGTGATGGGGATCCCATGGATATTTCGGCAGATGGCAAGTGGGCCCTCAGCCGTCTTCCCGGCGGCCCCGACCAGCTCGCGCTTCTTCCCACGGGTGCCGGCGAACCGCGCCAGCTCACGCATTCCAAAGTCGAACATCTCGACGCTCGTTTTTTTCCGGACGGCCGCATTTTTTCCGTGGGCAATGAGGCCGGCCACCGGGAACGCACCTATCTCATCGACCTTCAAGGAAACGAATCGCCGATCACTCCAGAAGGCGTCCGCGGCATCTGCGCCACTTCCGACAGCAAAACCTTGTTGACAGCCAACGATGACTACACTGCCTTCCAGCTTTTTCCCCTCGACGGGAGTGCCCCGCGCCCCCTTTCACAACTCCAGAAGGGCGACCGTCCCTTCGACTTCACCTCCGATGAGCACGCCATTCTTGTCCGCCGCGTCAATGCTCAAGGCGCCGGCGAAGTCTGGCGCGTGGACCTCGCCGGCACGAGTCGCACTCTCCTCCGTTCCATATCCCTCTCCGAAGTGTCCTCCGTCACCGGACGCCCGTACGTCGTCCTCTCCCGCGACGCCAAAAACTACGCCTACCGCTACAACCGCAAAGTCTCCTCCGAATACATCATCCAAGGCCTCCACTAAAAATTCGATCGGCGATTCACGCTGAACGCTTTGCGCGTGGGGCTCGACTCCATGTCTTAGGGTGGAAGGAAGGCTGCCTTGCCGCTCACGGTGCGATGACGACAAGTTTCGAAAACTCTTAAAAGAAACTTGAGTGCTCGCCGGGAAACCGGCGATAGTGAACTGCTCAAATTTCAGGGAAACCTTCGATAGCAATCCCAAGCCAAGCCCGGAGGAACCAGCCGGGAAAGTGTAAGAGGACTAGAAGGGGCTGTTTGTCGGGATCGACCGATACGATTCACCGGAAATCAATTGGCTGAGCTGCGCAACTGTGACGCGACGGCGCTGCCTGCGCTTTTCACCGCCACACTCGGCGGCGAAACGAAGTTGCTCACCGATGAGTCTTAAAATCTTCTTTTTATTCCGGCGCCGGGAACGTCAGATCATGCTCTTCGCGCACACTCACTTTTTCCGGGAACAATCCCGGCATCCAGCGCGACGCGAGCGCCGCCGGGAAGACCAGGCGAACAGGCGCGCGCGCGCCGTCGGCGGTCAGCACACCCCGTTCCATCAGCGCCGAGACGATGCGGCGCGCGTGGCGCTCGCCCGCACCCACCGCGCCCGCGGCGTCCGCGCGCGGCAGCTCTCCGCGATAAAGAACAGCTTCGAGAATGCTGCCCGATTTCGGCGGCAGAGCGCCCAGCCTGCTCTCTTCTTCCGCCCACAGAAGAATGCGCGACCGCAGCCGGTCGGGCTGGACGAGGCCTTCCATGAATTCCACCTGATCTATGCACATTGTGAGGAAAAATTTCGCGAACGCGGCCAACGCTTCCTCACTGAGTGCGCCGCGTCCGTCAAGATCGTTGCGCCGGGGTCCGTCACAGGCGGCAAGATGCCCCTTGTAAGCCTCGACGTTGCGCGCCAGACCGCGCGCGACTGGCCAGACTGCCCCCGTATCGAGTGTTTCCAGCAACATGGCGTGCGACATCAAGCGGGCAACCCGTCCGTTGCCGTCAATGAACGGGTGAATCCACGCAAGCCGGTGATGCGCCGCCGCCGCGCCGAGAATGGACTCTGTCCGGTTCAGATGGCTATAGACCTCTTCGAATCGCTCGAGAAAGCGCGGCAACGCGCCGGGGCTAACGGCAATATGGGTGCCGACCTTCGCATCTCGGTGACGCAGTTCGCCGGGGACGACTGCTACCCTGTCCTTCGTGTCCGGGTCTTCCACCCACAGCAGATCGGGGGGCAGCATTTCGCAGAAACGGCGATGGATTTCACGGATGCCGTCACTTGTGAGCGCGCGCCCTTTCAGGCCGCCGGCGTCAATCCATTTCTGGACGGTGATATGCGCTTTCGCTTCGAGCTGCAAGCCGCGCTTGCGGTCATCCTTGCTATAATCATTTTTCAGGGCGCGCTCGATATCGACGGGATGAGTGTCGTGCCCTTCGATCAGGTTGCTGTAGTAGCAGTTCGTCGCCCGCACGAGATCTGCAGGCTTCTGCGAAACCCTGCCGCCTTCTGCGCCAGTTCCACCGCCAGCTCGGTGAGGGCGCCCCGGTGACGGGAGGTTTCCCCGATCAGTAAGGGCTCCATCAGAGATGTCGATTCTCCGCGGTCTTTTGCCGTCTTTGTGTCCGCTTTTATGTCCGTTTCATTTTTCATGCTAAAGCTATATATATCATAGCTTTATTAGAACGTCAACCGCACTTAGGTCCGCTTATAAGTCCGCTTCAAAGTCCTCCAAAGCGACACTCGCCCCTGATGAAAGTCGTGTCAACGGCCGCCTAGCTTTATGCTAACCTTCACGTCCATCATGCGCTTGTTCCTCGCCTTGCTGGCCCTTTCTGCTGTCGCCCTCGTCATGAGCGTATCCCCGATCGCGCAGCCCGCGCCTCAGACGCCGTCGCCCGATCAAACGCAAATCAATTCTCTCGCCGACCGGCTTGCCCACGAGATCCACTCGAAGCACCTCAAGCACCGCGAATCTCCTAAGGTTCTCGTCACCGATTTTCTGAACGACCAAAGCCTCCCCAATCTCTTCGGCCAGCGAGTCGCTGACGACCTCTCTGCCGCTCTACAGTCTCGCCTCCCCGCAAATCAACTTATCCCTCGCAAAAATTTTCAAGAACGCCTCTTCGCCGATGCGCTTTCCCCCAAAGATCTGAAAAACAAGGACGCCGTGGAATGGTACGCGTCGCAGGGCGGCGCCAACCTGGTGGTCACTGGCCACTTCTCTGCGCCCAAGGGCAACAACACCTCTACTCTCGAGCTTGAGCTCACGTACATCAGCGAAGAGGAGCAACTCGCCAGCATTCGCGCCAATCTCACGCTGCCGCCCGACGGCGCAAAGGTTCTGGCCCTACCTGGCGATTGGCCCGCGCCGCCGCCGGAACGGCTCTGCAACACCGGCGCAAACTACCGCAAGCTCCCTGGTACGTCACTCCCCCGGTGTGTTTACTGCCCGCCGCCGTCTTATACCGACGCCGCCCGCAGGCAGAAGTTGAATGCCCATGTCCTACTTCTGGTGCAGATAGACGAGCAAGGCCACCCGACGTCCGCCGTCGTTGTCTCCGGCGCACCGTACGGGCTTTCGGACCAAGCAGCAAAAGCGGTCCTCCGGTGGCAACTAACTCCCGCCACCAAAGACAATCAGCCCGTCCCCACTTGCACCGCAGTTGAGGTCTCGTTCCGCCTGCAATAACCAGAAATCCCGGCCCGGATTCCCATCCCGAAAGAAGCTTTGCGACGAGGAATCTCCCTCGCTGCTCTCCTTCCAACTCCTTGCGCAGCACACTCTTACGAAAACGCCCCGGGGCGGAATCACACCGCTAGCCGCAAAATCTGCCTCGCGAGGATTTCCGTCTCAGGAATCGTTCCTCTGCCGTCGCCTGCTATAATAGGATCTAATTTCTAATGTCCTCTGAAGCTCAATCACCAACGGCGGTCACCGCAGTCGCGCCGGCCGTTCCCGCCGAAGTTCTAAGCACCCTTGCCGAAATCGGCGAGGAAGTGAACGCGTCTCTCGATCTCGACGAGGTTCTCGCCCGCGCCGCCGCCCTCATTAAACGCCACATCGACTACGAAATTTTCGGTGTGCTGCTCACGGAAGGCAACAACACCTATCTCAAACATCGCTTCGCCATCGGCTATCCGCAAAATCTTGCGGAAAACCTGCGCATTCCCATGGGGCAGGGAATCACCGGTACCGCCGCCGCGACAGCCCGCTCCGTGCGCGTGTCAGACACCACGAGCGACCCGCGTTACATCAACGCCATCGACCACGTGCGCTCCGAGCTCGCCGTGCCGCTCATGCTGCAAGGCACGGTCATCGGCGTCCTCGATGTGCAAAGCCGCCATCCGGAATATTTCACCCCCGATCAGCAGCGCATTCTCACGCTGCTCGCCAGCCGCCTCGCCGTAGCCATCGAAAACGCGCGCCTTTTTGAACGCGTGCGTCTGCAGGCCGACACGCTTTTGCTTCTCAACGAAGTCAGCCGTGAAACCAGCTCCATCCTGGACGTTGAAGAACTTCTGCGGCGCGCTGCCGAACAGATCAAACGTGTCATCGACTATCAAATTCTCAGCCTCATGCTGTATGACGAGGAGCAGAAGGTTTTTCGTCATCGCATCGACGTGAAACACGGCCAGCGCGTGCAATCCAAGCTGCGCGTTGCCGCGAGCGACGGCATCGTCGGCGCCGCCGCCCTCAGCCGGGAAGCGGTCATCGTTCCAGACGTCACCGTGGACGATCGCTATTTCATGGTCAATCCGGAAACCCGCTCCGAACTGGCCATCCCCATGATTCACAAGGGCAAAGTCATTGGCGTGCTCGACCTTGAAAGCCCGCAACTGAATTATTTCACTGAAGATCACGTACAAACGCTTTCGATTCTCGCGGCGAATTTGGCTGTTTCGCTCGAAAACGCCCGCCTCTACGAACAAGTCGCGCGCGATGAAGCCCGTCTCGACCGCGACCTGCAAGCCGCCAAACGCATTCAAGGCGCGCTGCTCCGTCCCGTTCCCACGGAAGACTACGGCCTCGATATCGCGGCGCGCTATCTTTCCGCGCGCGAAGTTTGCGGCGACCTTTACGAATTTTTGCGCTACGGCCCGCAGCAACTCGGCATCGCGCTCGGTGACGTCAGCGGCAAGGGCACCGCCGCCGCGCTCTACGGCGCCGTCGCCATCGGAATCATGCGCAGTCTTGCGCCGCAAAAACTGCAGCCCGCGGACATGCTGCGCGAAATGAATCACGTGGTTGGTGAGCAGCGCATCGAGGGCCGCTTCATGACCGCGTGTTTTGCGACCTGGCAAAAAGGCCGCCAGAAATTGCGTGTCGCCAACGCCGGACAATCGCAGCCGTTGCTGTACAAAGCGGGCCGTTGCGGAAAAATCGAACTCACCGGATTCCCCCTGGGCATTTTTGAAGAAGCCACCTACGACGAGTGGGGCGTCACCCTCGATGCTGGTGACATCCTTGTTTTTCACTCGGACGGCCTCGCGGAAGCTTCCAACTCCGAAGGTCAATTTTTCGGCACCGAACGTCTGCGCAATCTCGTGGAGCAGCGCCACGAATTGACGGCCACGGAGCTTTCCGACGCCATTCTTCGCGAAGTCGATCTCTTCACGCAAAGCGCGCCGCTCTCCGACGACCGCACCCTGGTGATCGCAAAAGTCCGATGAACGCCTCGCAAGGCAACAAGAAGCGCGGGAAAAAAATCGCACTGCCGTTCGTGGACCCTACGGAATTCACCCCACACTTTGCGTGGAAAGCCGCCGCGGGCGGCCGCGATGAAATGTATTGCGAAGATGTTTTGCTTTCAGGCGCCGCGGAAAAATATGGCACGCCAGCCTATCTTTACAGCGCCGCGGCAATCAGCGATGCCTATCGCGAACTACATACGGGATTGCGCGGCGTGCCGCACACACTATGTTTCGCTGTGAAATCGAACGGCAATCTCGCCATCCTGCGGCGGCTCGCGAAACTCGGCAGCGGCTTCGATATCGTCAGCGGCGGCGAACTTTACCGTCTGGCGCAAATCGGAGTTCCCGGCGGACGCATCGTTTTTTCCGGCGTGGGCAAGGCTCGCGAGGAAATTCGCGAAGCCTTGCATTACCGCGCACAAAAACGCGGCGCCCCTGGCATTTTGCTTTTCAACGTCGAATCGGAAGCCGAGCTCGAAGTGCTGCTTGAGGAATCTTCGCGTGCGCAGCGGCGCCCGAATGCTGCTGTCCCAGCCGTAGCCATGCGCGTCAATCCGGATGTCGCCGCCGGCGGCCATCCGCATATTTCGACGGGACGGCACGATCACAAATTTGGCGTGGATTGGGCCGACGCGCAGCGTCTCTATCTCGCGCACAGAAATAGCAAATATATTTCCTGGCAGGGAATCAGCGCGCATATCGGCTCGCAAATCATCGCACTCGGTCCGTTCCGCGCGGCATTCGAGCGTCTTGCGAGCTACGTAAAAGCGTTGCGCGGCGCCGGAATCGACCTGCGTTATCTGGACATTGGCGGCGGGCTCGGTACGCGTTACACCAACGAAAAAGTTGCCACGCGCGCAAACTATGCCGCGATGATCGCGCGCGCCGCCAAACCTCTTGGCCTCCACGTGCTGCTTGAACCGGGCCGCTCGATCATCGCCGCAGCGGGAGTGTTGCTCACGCGCGTGCTGTACACAAAAACGAACCGCGGCAAAACGTTTGTGGTGGTGGATGCCGCCATGAATGACTTGATGCGGCCAGCGCTGTATGGCGCCACGCATCCCATTACTCGTGTGACGCGCGCTTCCTTTTCAAGAGGCGACCGATCCCAGCGCGCCAAAAAGCGCTTCGCCGAACGCGTTGACATCGTAGGTCCGGTCTGCGAGACGGGAGACTGTTTCTTGCGCGATTGGCCGCCGGGCGAAAAAGTTTCGCCCGGCGAGGTGCTCGCTATCGCGGTTGCCGGCGCTTACGGTATGGCGCAATCTTCCAACTACAACGCGCGCTGCCGTGCGGCGGAAATCCTCGTGGAAGGCCGGCGCACAAGATTAATTCGCCGGCGTGAGACGCGCGCCGATTTACTGCGCCATGATGTTTGAAGTGTTGCGCGATGATGAAGAGGGGAGGTGCGAACACGCGCCGGGTTTAGGCTTCGCCCCATTTCAGTTTATTGCGCAGAATTTCGAAGTAAGATTTTTTGAGCGGCTGAATCAAACGCAATACTTCGGAGGCGCGTGCAATGCGCACGGTGTCCGTCGTTTGCAGCACGATGCCTTTTTGTCCGTCGAGCGTCAGGAAAACGGATTCCGTGCTCGCCAATAGCTTCATTTCGATGGATGACGAATCGCGCACGACCACGGGGCGATCCGTCAAAGTGTGCGGACAAATCGGCGTAATCACAAAAGCCTCCACCGCGGGATGCACAATCGGACCGCCCGCGGAGAGCGAATACGCCGTCGAACCTGTCGGCGTTCCGACAATCAGTCCGTCTGCAGTATAGCGACAAACAAAATCTTCGTCGATGCGCAATTCCACGTCGATCATGCGCGCGAGCGCGCCTTTGTTGACCACCGCTTCATTCAGCACGCGTTGCGTTTCGATTATTTTTCCGCCGCGTACCAAATCCACTTTCAGCATCACGCGCTCGCTGACGGAATAGCGCCCGGCGAGGGTATCTTCGAGCGCCGGGTAAAGTTCTTCCAGTGTGAAACTGGTGAGGAATCCCAAGCTGCCCATGTTGATGGGCAAAATGGGAATGCCGTGCAGCGCGGCGACGCGTGCGGCTGCGAGCAGCGTTCCATCGCCGCCGAGAACCAAAAGCAACTGCGAAGCGGCGGCAACTTCTTCGCGCGTTTTTCCCCGGGGTGTTTCCGGCGGCAGGGATGCTGCGGTTTCTTCGTCGTACAGCGCGCCAATGCCGCGCGCTTCGAGCCAGCGCAACAGTGGTGGCGCGACTTTGGAAAGATTCGAGCCGCGCGGCCGGGCGATGATTCCGATGGTTTGAAAGTGTTGAGAAGGAGCCATGTGCCAGCGATTCTACTCCAGCGGGTTTTTCCGCGCGTGCAGAAAATACTCCTGATTGCCTTGCGCGCCAGTCAATTTACTCGGGCGAACGTTCAAAGGAAGAAGGCCGGCCTTTTCACAAGCGTTGCGGACACCGGCAATGGCCTTTTCGTGCAGGCTGCGGTCCGCGACAACTCCGCCGTCGGCAATTTCTTCACGGCGCAGTTCAAATTGCGGTTTCACCAGAATCAGAAAATCGGCGCCGTCGCGCGCGCAGGCCGCTGCGGGAGCCAGAACGCGCGTCACAGAAATAAACGAAACATCCAGGACGACGAGATCCGCGAGTTCCGGAACGTCCGCGCGCCCGAGCTCGCGCGCGTTACGTTCGATGCGAAGCACGCGCGGGTCTTGCTGTAACGACCAAGCCAGTTGGGCCACATTCACGTCCACGGCATAAATTCGCGTGGCTCCGCGCTGCAATAGGCAGTCCGTGAATCCTCCCGTCGAGCTTCCGATGTCCAGGCAAATTCGTCCCCGCGGGTCAATCGCAAAATCGTCCAGGGCTCCTTCGAGTTTTACGCCGCCCCTGCTCGCGTATTGTCGCGCACGGCTATTCAGTTCAATGCGCGCGTGATCGGAAGTCGCCGCGCCAGCGGCGCTGGCGCGTTGTCCGTCGACCTGGACTTCGCCCGCAAGAATCATGGCGAGCGCTTTTTGCGGAGATTCCGCCAGGCCGCGTTCCACGAGCAACCTGTCGAGCCGCTTGCGCGATGCTTTGGGAGCCATGGTGAAGAATGGATGTCAGGTCCGGCGCAGCACCAAAAATTCGGCAATTTCCCGCAAGCGCGCGGCGCGTTCTTCGTACGGCTCGAGCGCCGCGATGGCCTTGTTTGCGAGTTCCGTAGCGATTTCATGGGAACGCGGCAAGCCGTACAGTGCGGGATAGGTTGCCTTTTGCTGCGCGGCGTCTTTTCCCGCAGTTTTTCCAAGAGCCGCGGACGATTCTTCAACGTCCAGAATGTCGTCGGTAACTTGAAATGCCCAACCGATGGTTTCGCCGAATTTCCGCAGCCGGGTTACGTCTTTAGCCGCGGCGCCCGCGCAAATCGCTCCCGCGGTTACGGATGCGCGAATGAGCGCAGCCGTTTTCGAGCGGTGAATATATTCGAGCATCTTTGCGCCGATGCGCTTGCCTTCGGCTTCGATGTCCGCCATCTGGCCGCCAACCATGCCGTTCACGGTGCCCGCCGCAGTGGCTACTTCCATGAGCATGGCGACGCGGCGCTCGGCATCGACGGGCGTTCCTCCCACCAGTTCGAATGCCAGGGTCAAAAGCGCGTCGCCGGCGAGAATTGCGGTGGCTTCGCCAAATTGTTTGTGACAAGTAGGTTTGCCGCGACGCAAATCGTCGTTGTCGAGGGCCGGCAAATCATCGTGAATGAGCGAATAGGTGTGAATGCATTCGATGCCGGAGGCGGGATAGAGCGCCGGAGTCACGTCCTCGGAAAAAATACGGGCGGCTTCGAGACACAAAATCGGACGGATGCGCTTTCCGCCGGCAAAAACGCTGTAGCGCATGGCGGCGTGAATGGAAGTTGGCGGAGTGGTCTCCGCCGGCAGCAGGCGTTCGAGAGCGGCGTCCACCGCGACGCGATCTTCTTCAAAAAAACCGGGAAGTTTCATCGGGGCAGGGAATGGTCCAGTGCACTGGCGCGGTATCGCGCCGAGCGAATGGTCACGATTCCGTCTCCGCTTCGGGATCGAAAGGTTCGGCGACAAGCTTTCCGTCAGCCTTCTTTAGCAAAATCTCGACGCGGCCCTCGGCCTCTTCGAGTTGCTTCTGGCACTCGCGAGTAAGTTCCACACCTTCTTCGAATAATTTCATGGCGTCGTCCAGCGCGAGTTGCGGACTTTCGAGTTTGCGCACCACTTCCTCGAGCCGCGCCAGCGAGCGCTCGAAATCGGGCTTTTTGGGGGCTTCGAGTTTCTTCGTGACCGGAGGTGTATTCACGCCGTCAGAACCTCTTTCTGTAGCGCGCTTCGAAGGCGCGATGCACTCCAGCGAGCATTCTACAGCCAGGCTACGGAAGCGCACAACGTCTTGTGGTACAGAGCCGGATGCACATGACATCCGGTAAAGCGATTGACCCGTTGACGCAGGAAAGCCGGCTTCTTAGGGTAGCCGTACTCCATTCCACGGTGACATCTGTTTAAGTCCACTCCCGAAACGAAGAAGCTTGCGAAACATGGAGTCTCTCCGCGCTTCCTTTAGCTCCAGGAAATCGCGAGCTCGGAAAATACCTTGCCCTCCTCGATCGGTACCGTGAAGTACAGGACCACATCCGTGGCTCCGGAAATCTCCAGCGCTTTTTTGAAAAATCCGATAATCGCGAATCCCATGATGCGGTGCTGCTTTTCAAATCCTGTGTATTTCACCACCGCTTTGCCGTGTCCCTGCAACTGCACCTCAATCGGAACACCCTGAAAGTAGGTGGCGTGAACGGCGGCGATTCGTTTAATCACGAATTCAGGGGAACCGAGTTTCACGAAAGCCTTGTAGATTCCACGAAGCTGCCTTTCGATTACCGCTTCCGAGCCGCGCGTGACCATTTCTTCCTTTCCGTCCGCGAGCACCCTGATCTCAACTTCGAGGAAGCGGGTGAAAACATCCAGCGGGTACCAAGAGGAGGAAAAGACTTCATTCTGGCAAATCGTTCGCGTTTCTTCGTCCAGAAGGCCCAGGATTTTCTGGAGGGCTTCCTCGCCGGCGCGGGACTTGATCTGGTTAATCGTTTCCTTGATCGCGGATCCTTTAATCTGCACCATGCGCACGCACCTCGGAGGGCGGTTTTCTGATGTCTGCGCCCTTTCAACCGTACCCTGTTTCTGCAGGCCTTAAATCCAGGCTTGCCGTAAACAGAACTGATGGATTGTTCTCTTTGGGACGCGCGGGCGATTTAAGAACAACAGCGTGAACCTGTTTTTTGTTCGAAGTCATTGAGCATAGACAGTCCTCTTTCTATTCCTCTGACACCGTTCAGCCGAAGCCAACGCTGTTGGCGCTTCCGCAGCCAGCCTCCATCTAAGAGCAAGTTTTCTGGCGCGAGCACGCATGGCGGGAGTGCCGGCGCGGGCGGCCTGCGCTAGTAAATCCGCGACTTCGGGGCGAAGTTTCTCTTCGGAGTCCGCCAAATCCGCCAGGGCCTGTAGCGCGAATGTTTTCACAATGGAGCTGCGGTCTTGTAAGTATTCCCTAAAGCGCGCGAATGCTCGCAAGCGCTGAGCGCTCGACAGATTAAGGCGTGGAATGATCGAAGCGAGATGCCAGCGCAATTCGATCTCGACGGCCTCGTCCGCGAGCCCCAGGAGTTCGGGAATAAAACGGCGAAAGGGCCCGGGCATTTGGCGAGAAATCTTTTCCGCCGCATCCGCAGCACGCATGCGAATGATGGGATCATTGCTCCAGAGGCAGGTGACCAGTTCAGGGATGCGCTTTGGCTGGCGGAGAACGAGACTGGCCACGTGATTGGCGCGGCCGATGGAGCGGCGGTCCCCGCCTTTGAGAAGCAGAGCTATGGCAATCCGCGGCATGCCATCATTCCGGAGAGCAGCGCCTACGGCTGCAGTTTCAAAACGTGCTTGCGCATCTTTAGCTCCGCGGCATCACTGAAGGGCGCCAGAATTTCCTTGCCCTCGTACCAATAAGAAAACTGATCGGAATAGTGGGAACTGCCGGGCTGTCCGGATTGACCCGCGGGAAGCAGCAAAATGGAATCGTCCCAGTCCGCGAGATTGGCGACAAAACGCATCGCGGGCCCGTGATGCTCGGTGGCGGCGCGCACACTGTAGCGCGTGCCGGATTGCGGTTTGCCGGTGATGCTCAAGAGCTTTTTGAGCAAACCGTCCTGGCCGATGGGATGTTTCATCTCGAGCGGATCAAAGCGTCGCCACGGCCAATCCTGTACGCGCTCGCTTTTCGTAAGGTCGGCCATTTTGGCGACGGATTGGTCCGCAGCGTCCATGAGCAGGTCGTCGTAGCTTTTGTAGGAGGTGGGAAGCCACTTGGGCGAACGGTTGGTCAATACCTTTTGCAGAAAAGCGGTGGAGCGCCATTCGTAGAGACTCGTTTCGCTGCCGAGGTATGGCTGCAGAATCAAGCGCAGCGCAGCGCGGCGCGCGCCTTCAAGAAACGGCACCTCCGGAGAGTTGGCATCAGCGATGCCGTTCCAGTCCTTTAGCGATTCGATCAGCGTTTTCGCTCGCGCATCTTTGGGTTGCACTTTCTGGACGGCGGCGAGCAATTGCTCGCTCAGGAAAACATGCGGGTAGCTGTAGGTGTCGGTTTGCACCTTCAACATGTCTTCCGGCCGCAAATCATGCTTGTCGTGCAAGAGATCGTAAATGCGCGCGGTGCGATAGGGTTCTTCCCAATTGTCGGTTAGATACGGTTTGTATTTTGGACCGACGACGCGGGCGTTGGCGGTGACAATCAATCCGCTTTCCGGATTGAAAGCCTGCGGCAACTGATCGAAGGGAACATAACCCGTCCATTCGTAGTCATCGGTGTCGCCCGGCACGGGAACTTCGCCGTGCCCTTTTTTGCGAATGGGGACGCGCGCGGCCATCACGTAGCCGATATTTCCTTTGACGTCGGCGTATACGGCGTTTTGTCCAGGGCCCCAGACTTTTTTCATTACTTCGCGAAACTCTTCCCAGTTTTTGGCTTTGCCGAGGTAGCTGTAGCTGTTCGCGAGTCCACCGGGTTCCGTGGCGGTCCAGCGCAAAGCGTAGGCCTTGGCGCCGTCGCGATGCACCACCGGTCCGTGGCGCGTGACCATGATGCTGAGGTGTTCGTCGGGATGGTCCTTCACTTTTATAACCTCATCGAAGAGTTGCGCCTTGGCCCATGCGCCGTTTGCGCGGTATTCGTCGGCTGCCGCGGGATTGAGCGTCTCGACGTACAAATCCTGTACCGAGGCGCCGTTATTCGTGAAGCCCCACGCGATGCGATCGTTGTGGCCGATGATGACCATGGGCGCGCCGGGGAGCGTGAAGCCTTTGACATTCCACCCCGGAGCAGTCAAATGCAGTTCGTACCAGATCGGAGGAATCGTGAGTTCGAGGTGCGTGTCGTTGGCGAGCAGAGGTTTTCCTGTGGCCGTGTGCGCTCCGCTGACCACCCAATTGTTGCTGCCCATACCGTGGCGAATTTCGCCGTCGACATCGCGCAAAAATTCCTTGACGGAGGGCGCGAGCGACGCAGCTCGGGCGTTGCGCGAATCGAGGGCCGAGGTGAGATCGACAAAGGGCGGTGCGGTGAGCTCCGGCGAAACCGGCGCGCCGCCGGCTTTGAGGACGGTATCGGGCTTCATGTCATCGTCGTCGTCATCATCATCGTCATCGTCGTCTGCGTCCGCTTTTTTATGCGCGCCTGCCGCGCCGTCATTGGGAACGTCGGGATCGCCAATCACGAAGTGATCCATGGCGGCGTCTTCGGCAAAGAGTTCTTTGGCGCGTTCCGCGCCCACGCGCTCGGTGACTTTTGCGCGGGCGAGTTTTTCATCCCAGGTGAAGGTAAGCGTGCGGTACATGTAGCCGGAAATCACCAGCGAGTCGGTGACTTGCCAGGGCGCGGGTTTGTAATGCAGCAGCGAAAATTCAAGGGGCAACCGGGTTTGATGCTGTTCGATGAAACGGTTCACGCCGCGGGCGTAGGCTTCCATAATTTCGCGGGATTCCGGGTCCATCAGCGCGATATCGCGGTCGGCGGCGCGGCTGAAACCGAGGGTACGAAAATCCTCGTCAATTTTTAGCGTGGCTTCGCCGAGGATTTCCGAAAGCTGGCCGCGGGCGGCGCGGCGAAGCAGATCCATCTGCCACAGGCGGTCCTGGGCCATGACGTAGCCCTGGGCTTCGACCATGTCCGTTACCGAGGCGGCGCGGATATGCGGGACGCCCCAGCCATCGCGCTCGACGGTGACTTCTTTTTGCAGACCTTCGACGCGGACCGAGCCATCGATTTGCGGAAGTGGGCGGTAGACGAACCACCACGCCGTAGCTGCAACGGCGAGTACGGCGATGGCAAACAGCCAGTAAAACAAGCGAAGAATTTTTCGCAAGGCCACTCCCATTATTTTTGGCGCAAGAAGTTGAGTGTAAGTCACGCATCGCGCCCATGCAACGTCATTAGGCGCATGGAGTTCGCGCGCGCCATGATGGTTCGATGCAGTTCTTGCGTGTGGCGCTAGATGCTGCGGCGGCGCGGAGGCGAAAAAACCAGGGAGCAATAAATCGTTCGCCGCTTTATTTCGCCCTCACCCAGAAAACGGAGACTTGCGGCGGCAGACAGCGCCGCCCGGTTTTACTGTTTCGGTGTTGGCGGCGTGGCAGGCGTTGCCGGCGGTGCGGCCGACGCAGGAGCTTTCAGGTCCGCTTTGGGCTCGATCGAAAGGAGTTCCACTTCGAAGATGAGTGTCGAGTTGGGGCCGATTTCCGCGCTGGCTCCGCGCTGGCCATACGCCAAATCGGACGGCACAAAGAGTTGCCACTTGGAGCCGACCGGCATGAGTTGCAGCGCTTCGGTCCAGCCCTTGATCACCTGGCCCACGGGGAACGTTGCGGGCTTGCCACGCTTGTAGGAGCTATCAAACTCCGTGCTGTTGATGAGCGTGCCTCGGTAGTTGCAGACCACGGTATCCGCGGCGGTGGGTTTTGGCCCCGTGCCTTCTTTCAAAATCCTATATTGCAAACCGCTGGGCAGGGTAACGACGCCTTGCTTCGTTTTGTTTTCCGCCAAAAATGCGTCGCCTTCGGCCTTGTTGGCGACCCCGATGGCCTGCGCTTTTTCTTCAGCCTTTTTTCGCAAGTCGGCGGTGAGCGCTGTTAGGGAGGCTTTGGCTTCTTCGTCGGTGAGCAGGGTCTTGCCGCCAGCCAGCGCGTCTTTGACGCCGCGGGCGAGAATCGCGGTGTCCACCTCGACGCCGTCTTTGTGCATGCTCTTGCCGATGTTCAAGCCGATGGCGTAGCTCACTTTGTCTTTTTGGGTTTTCAGCGTGAGCGGTGCGCGCGTTCCGGCAGTTCCGGGCTTCGCGGGCGTTTTTGTTGCTGGGGTTTTTGAAGCGGTCCCGGAGTTGCTGCCCGTTCCTGTTTGCGCTTTTGCCGACGGAGCAGTGCTACTCGAAGTGGTAGCCGCTGGAACTGGGCTCGAAGCTGTCGGCGCTGGTGTTTGAGCTACGGCGGAGCCGGAAAAAATGATTCCAGCCGCCACGAGTGTTGCCATGGGATGTAGATGGATTCGCATGCAGGTATTCTCACATTGCGCGAGGTCTGGCGCAAATGCCGGCCGGAAGCCGCGGTCAGCGCGTTAGCACACTCTTGAACACCAGGGAAACATGGCAGAACACTCTATTTTCCCATTGATTTGGCGTCCGAAGAGGGTCGCCATTGCTGAATGCGCAGCGCTGGCCTTACGTACCGTTGACGACACGGCTGCGCTCCGTTAGCGTCAAGAGTGGCGATGCGTCTCCCCAATTCGCCGATTCCTTTATTCTCCTGAGGCGGGAGCACCAGTGGCTAACCCAATTATTACGCTGACAACCGATTACGGCACGAACGACCACCTGGCGGGTACGTTGAAGGGGGTCATTCTAAAAATAGTTCCCGATGCTACCGTCGTGGACATCACGCATCACGTTAATCCGTTCGATCTGCTCGATGGGGCTTTGGCGATCGGCTCGGCGTATTCCTATTTTCCCGCGCGCACCATTCACGTGGTGGTGGTGGATCCCGGTGTGGGGACGGAGCGGCGGCCGCTGCTGGTAAGCGCGGGCAATCAATATTTTGTGGCGCCGGATAACGGCGTGCTTTCGGTGATTTACGAGCGCGAGACGGACGTGGTAGTGCGGCACGCCAACGTGGAACATTATTATTTGCAGCCGCTGAGCAAGACGTTTCATGGACGCGATATTTTCGCGCCGATTGCGGCATGGCTGGCCAAGGGCGCGCAGATCGCGAGCATGGGCGACGAGATCGAGGATCACAAGAAGTTCGCTATGCCGCGGCCGAAGGCTTCGAACGGGCACGTGAAGGGCGTGGTGATGCGCATCGACGCTTTTGGGAATTTGCTGACCAATTTTCGCGTGGAAGATCTGCCAGCAGATGCGCTGGCTAGCGGGAAAATACAGTTGCAGGTGGGGACGCACGAAGTGACGCGGATGGTGGATACGTTTGCGCTGGGGAAAAAGAGCGAGGCGGTGGCGTTTGTGGGTTCGAGCGGTTATGTAGAAATTGCCATGAACAAGGCGAATGCAGCGCAGGCTTTGGCGGTTGGCCGGGGCGCGGCGGTGGTGCTGAAGGCGTAGACGAAGTTGGCGGGGAAGATAAGAGGCGCGGCCCGAAGGTCTGCATCCGCAAAAAAAGCAGATCTCTCGCAGCGTTCGGGACGACAATTTCTATTTCGCGATGTTTCAGCGGCTGGCGTCGAGGGCAGCCATTTGGGAGCGGGTGCGCGGATCGAGCCAATCGCGCCAGGCGTCGCCGAGCAGATTGAAGGCTAAGACGGCGGTCATTACCGCGAGCGCGGGAAAAATTACCATGTGTGGCGCGTCGAAGAGGTGATTGCGGGCGTCGTTGAGCATGGCGCCCCAACTGGCCAGCGGAGCGAGAACACCGAGCCCAAGAAAACTTAGCGTGGATTCGGCCAGGATGGCGCCGGCAAGGCCGATGGTGGCTTGAATCAGAATGGGCTGCAAAATATTCGGCAGCAGATGAAGGCGCAAAATTCTGAAGTGCGAAGCGCCGAGCGAACGCGCGGCCAGGATAAATTCGAGTTCCTTTACTTTTAGAACCTGTGCGCGGGCGAGGCGCGCATAGCCCGCCCATCCTGTGATTACCAGCGCCAAAATGACTTTTCCAATTCCGGGACCCAGAAAGGCGGCGAAGGCAATGGCCAAGAGGATTCCCGGGAAGGACAGAAAAGCGTTGATCAACAAAACATTCACAAGCTTGTCAAACCAGCCTCCGGCATAGCCCGCCAGCATTCCGATCAGCAGGCCCACCGTTCCGCACCCGCAGACCACGGAAACGGCCACCAACAGAGAAACGCGCGCGCCGTATAAGACGCGAGAGAAAATGTCGCGACCGAGTTCGTCGGTGCCCATCCAGTGCGCCCGCGACGGCGCCGCGAGGCGCGAGGGAAGATCCTGCGCAGCGGGATCCGCGGGCGCGATCCACGGAGCGAAAAGCGCGGCCAGGACGAGAAGAACCGCGACGGTGAAGCCGACGCGCGCGAGGGCGCTTTGCCCGACAAATTGGCGTAGCGTCGCGAGTGGGGAAGCGGCGCGTTGCGCCGCGCGTGCTCGCGGAAATAATTTTTCCGGCGGAGGCGTGGCGACGGTGCTCATGCGAGGCGCACGCGCGGATCGATGAACGAGTAGAGCAGATCCGTGAGGAGATTGACGAGCACGTAAGAGACGGAGATTACGAGAATGCAGCCCTGCAGCAGAGGGTAGTCGCGCGAAGAAATGGCTTGGACGGTGAGGCGGCCGATTCCAGGCCAGGAAAAAATGGTTTCCGTGACGATGGTGCCGGCGAGCAGCGTGCCAAATTGCAGGCCGAGAATGGTGATGACGGGAATCAGTGCGTTGCGAAAAGCGTGGCGAAATAAAACAGCGGCGGTGCCGAGACCCTTGGCGCGCGCGGTGCGCACATAGTCGCTCGAGAGTTCTTCGAGCATGGCGCCGCGAACCATGCGCGTAAGGATGGCAGCAAGCGCCGCTCCTAACGTTGCCGCGGGAAGAATGTAATGGAGCGGGCCGCCGCGGCCCGAGACGGGCAGCAATCCGAGTTCGATCGAGAAGAGCAAGATCAGAACCGGGCCGAGGGCAAAGTTCGGAACTGCGAGACCAAAGAGTGTGAAGAGGCTCAGGGCGCGGTCGGCGGCATGGCCGCGGCGATGCGCGGCGAAAATGCCGGCGGGGATGGCAATTGCCGCGCAGACGATGAGCGCCAGAAACGCGAGCTGCAACGTGGCGAGGTAGCGATCGAAGATAATGCGGCGGACGGGAGCCTGATATTTAAGGGACTGGCCGAGGTCACCGCGGGCCAGGCGTCCGAGATAGTGCGCGTATTGCTGCGGCAGCGGTTGGTCGAGGTCGAGAGAGTGGCGGAGTTGCGCGAGTTCGCCGGGAGCGGCGCCTTCGCCGAGCATTTGTTCGACGGGATCGCCGGGAACGATGTGAATCATCAGAAAGACCAGAGTGAGGACGAGCCAGAGAGCCGGGAGCGTCAACAGGAATCGCTGGGCGAAGTGGCGGGCGATGCGGAGGAGTTGCGTCAGTGGCGGACCCCCGTCGATTCCGTGTCATTTTTCGCTGGTTCCGGTTTGGGCGCCGGCGAATTCGCCGATGGCGATTTGTTTTCGGTTGGCGGTGTCTTTTCGGGCGCCGGCTGCGATGGCGCAAGCGATCTTTGCTGCTGCGGAGCGGCAGCCGGTCGCAAATTTTGGGTGCTGACGGATTCGAGTTTCGCGGCAGCGGGCGATGGTTTGGCGTCTGCGTTCACCGAGCGCAGCAACTGAATCTTTACGCGAGCCACGCGCTTGCCGTCCATTTCGGCCACCGTGAAACGCGAATTGCCGAAGTCAAAACTTTCGCCGCCCTTGGGGATAAATCCGAGCTGATCGAGAACGAAGCCGCCGACGGTGGCGTAGGCGGGATCTTCGGGAATCGTAATGTTGTACTGCGTTTCGAGGTCCCGAACGTTGAGGGCCGCGTCGAAAACGACGGCACCGTCCGCCAGAGTCAGCGGGCGCTCAACGACGTCGAATTCATCGTGAATCTCGCCGACCATCTGTTCGAGGATATCTTCGAGCGTGACGAGGCCCAGAATACTGCCGAATTCATCGACGACCATGGCGAGGCCAACGTGATGCGAGCGCAATTCGAGGAGCAACGCGCTGGCGGGCTTGGTTTCCGGAACGATGAGAACTTCCCGGAGGATGCGGCGCAGATCGAAGGCCGGGAGAGCCTGTTGATCTTCGAGATGGAGTTCGCGGTCCTGCAGGATCCAGAGCATGTCCTTAATGTGCACGAAGCCGAGAATGTGATCGAGGGATCCGCGATAGACAGGAATGCGCGAACGCTGCGTGGTGGCGAAGGCGCGCATCACGTCGTCGAGCGAGGATTCGACCGGGAGCGTGTGCATGTCGGGACGGGGAACCATAATTTCGCGAACCTGGATTTGTCCGAGTTCGATGGCGCTGAGGATGAATTTTTCTTCGCCGGGGGCGAGCAGGCCGCGCTCCCGCGCTTGCTGGATTTGGATTTGCAGCTCTTCCGTAGTGTGCGCGTCGCCGTGTTTTTGTTTTCCGGTGATGCCCAGCGCGCGAACGAGAGCGCTCGAGACGGTGTCGAGGAGCGAAATCGCCCAACGAAAGGTGTTGAGAAACCAGCGAAACGGACGCGCGACGAGCAAAGTGACGCGTTCGGCGCGCGCCAGGCTGATGCTCTTCGGAACGAGTTCGCCGATGACCACGTGCAGAGCGCTGAGGAGGATAAACGCGGCGGTAAGCGCGAGAGCGTGCGAGAGAACGACGGAATAGGTGCCGGCGGTTCCCGACCAGATGCCGCGAAAACCATTGGCGAGCGTCGATTCGCCGAGCGCACCGATCGCCAAACTGGTAAGCGTGATGCCGAGTTGCACGCCGGAAACCACGCGCTGCAAGTCGCTAAGCAGGGATTCGACAATTTTCGCGCGGGCGTCGCCACCGGCGATGAGTTGGCGTATGCGCGAAAGACGAACGGCGACGAGCGAGAATTCCGTAGCGGCGAAGAAGCCATTCAGGGCGACAAGCGCAAGCACGCCGATAAGTCGCACGACGAACATCGATGGTGATCCCTCAGTTGGGCTGCTAAAAACGAGCCTGGGCCGAAGCGTTTTAGCTTGAAAAATGAGTATATCAGGACCGTGGGCCGTGCTTTGCACGTTCGCGGCAAGGCATGTCGAGGCGGGCAGGTCGTCACTTCCTTATATCGGTACGGTATTTCATTCCGCACAAGAGCGCCTGCGCTTCATTGCCGCGATGACAAGGCTTGCCGTACGCTCGAGGAATACATCGTTACGTTGGGGCGGCTAACGGAACTCGCCTGGGGTTTCCGAAATTCAGAGAGGATTGTGTGCGCGAAAAATTGTTGAGAATATCGCTAGCTTTGCTGGCGTGCACGTTGTTGCTTGCGGCCGCAAACGCGGATGACGAAAAAATGGTGCTGGTCGAGACGGGTTCCAGCATGCCGGAACCGCTCTATCACCAGTGGATCGACGAATTTCATAAAGCGCACGATGCCACGGAAATTCGCTACATGGTTACGGGCAGCGAAGAAAGCGCGCGCAGCATTTTGGGGCATACCGGAGACTTTGGCGGAGGCGATGCGCCGATTCCCGAAGCGCGGATGGCTGCGGCGGGAAACTCGGTTGTAGAGTTACCGACGGTGCTGATCGGCATCGTGATCATTTACCAGCTGCCGGAAGTAAAGGATTTACGGCTCACTGGACCAGTAGCAGCGAACATTTTTCTCGGCAAGATCAAAGTGTGGAACGATCCGGCGATTGCCAAGCTGAATCCGGACGCGCACCTGCCGGACATTCCTATCGAGGTGCTGCATCGCAGCGAGGGCAAAGGCTCGAATTACATTCTTTCGGAGTATTTGGCCAAGGTGAGCGCAGAATTTCTGGCAACGGCAGGCCGCGGCGAATCGCCCAAATGGCCGGTGGGCCAGAGTTTTCAGCGTTCGCAAGAGTTGGTGGCCAAGCTGCGCACGACTGCAGGAGCCATAGGCTACACGGAACTGAATTTGGCAGCAGAGTCTGGCGTGCGGACGGCCAGTATCAAAAACGCCGCGGGCGAGTTTATAAAGCCGTCGGCAAACTCAATCGCGGCAGCGGCCAGCGCCAGCGGGAGCAAGATGAGCAGCGATTTTCGAATTTCGTTGACGAATGCGCCGGGGAGAGAAAGCTACCCGATCAGCAGCTTCACGTGGCTGTACGTGCCCGTGGTGGCGGCGGATCCATCGCGCGGGAGAGCATTGGCCAGTTATTTGAAGTGGGTGTACGGTGACGGACAAAGGATCGCGCACGAAAAGGGGTATGCGACTCTTCCGCCAGAGGTGCTGGAAAGAGTGGCGGCCAAGGCGGCAACGATTCGCTAAACCCTCGAAAAAGCTGTCCGCGTCCGATGGAGGACGAGAGTGGTATGATTTGGCGGCGAGATCAAGTCGTGCCGCGCGCAGGATAACGGAAGCGAAAAAGGACATTCCATCATGCAAACCATGCAACCAGAGCAGGCGGTGTTTCTGTTGAATGCGGTAGCGCTGCCAACGCTCAAAAATGAGCACGCAGTGACGCGCAGAGTAATTGAAGCGATTCCGCTGGACAAAGGAGACTATCGTCCGGAGCCGCTGGCGAAAACAGCCCTGGAATTGGCGTGGCACATTGTGGCGGCGGAAAACCGTTTTCTAGGCGGCATTGCGACGGGCGCGTTCGATTTCACGCCGTTTCACCGGCCGGCGGAACTGCGAAACTCAGCGGATGTGGCGCGCTGGTACGGCGAAGCAGTGGCCAAACATGTGGAGCGTATTGAAAAAATGTCCGCCAGCGACCTGATGAAGCCAGTCGATTTTCGCGGGATGTTTCAGTTGCCGGCGGTCCTGTACTTCGCGTTTTCGAGCAATCATACGATTCACCATCGCGGGCAACTCTCAACGTATTTACGGCCGATGGGCGGCAAAGTTCCCGCGATCTATGGTGAGAGTTACGATTCTGCGGAAGCGCGGAAAGCGGCGCAAGGCTAAGGGAAATGGTTTTAAGGTTCCGCGCTTATGTATGGTGATTTGTGCCTGGTGGAACGCTCTGCAAACAGCGGACAGTATAGAAGCTTCCCAAGTTTTTCCAGCAGCTTTGCGTTTGGAACCGCTGCGCCTCTTCAGACCTTTGCCGTCGTGGCGCTGATTCGCATGGATTCGATCGTCGCCCGAATTCCCTCCGAGTAGGAAGTTTTATGTAAATTCGGTATCAGCTGTCGCAGCAGTGTATCATCGAGCTTCACAGGAGTAGTCCATAGGTAATGCATCTCGACGACCTCCCGGAGAAACGGATTGAAGAGACCCATGACGCGCAGCAGAAACTTCTCCGCGACGCGAAGGCGCGGTTTCTGATCAACTGCGGCGAAGACTTGCTCGGCAAATTGACGAGTCGTTATTAAGCCGGGACCAGCAACGTTCCAGGCCTTGCCATAGGCTCCTTCCTTTTCCGAAAGCGCGATCAAAGTTTCGGCCAGGTCTGGGACAAAGATGAACTCGTGTGGTGTGTCGATCGGCCCAATGACGTTCGCCGTCCCGCCGTTCAATGCAGCGTCGAAGATGGCTCGCACGTAACTCAACTCCGAATCGGGGCCGTAAAAATCCGGTGGACGCAAGATGGTCGTTCTCATCACTCCCTTGTTGTCCGCCGCCAACACGAGATCTTCCTGCTCCTTACGCATACGGCCTTTGAAAGCCACAGGGTTCCGAGGGTGAGATTCGCTGACGAACTCCTGTTGCGGTGTTCCATATGGATAAACAGTGCTTAGATGAATGTAGTGGCGCACCCCTGCGCCGGCAGCAGCTTCGAGTGCGCTTCTAGTCAGCTTCGGATGTTGGGCAAACTGAGGGTAGGGAACCCCGACTGTGTAGAAAAGTGTATCGACTTCCTCCGCGGCGCGTGCGGCGGCGGCCGGATCGCTCAGGTCCGCGACGCAGTATTCGACGAGCGGTTCATATCGCCAAAAATCTCTTTGCAAGCGTTGCTCAGAGCGTCCGACGACACGAAAAGATTCACTGCGCTCAGCGAACCTCCCCGCCAGCGCTTTTCCAACAGTACCTGTAGCCCCAAACAATGCGTATTTAACTTGTCCCATGCCTTGCTCTCCTTAATGTAAAAGTCTTTCACATCGAAAGCGGCAGAGGCTAGAGGTATGAGTGTCATTTTCATTGCTTTCAGACTGTTTGCGGAACAGCTTTAGCCGCTTCAGGCAGTTCGCTAGGCATGGTGGACTCATTGGCTTCCCATCGAATGATCTTCAGGTCGAGCACGAATATGCTGTAAAGGACCGGCACCAAGAGCAGAGTGATAAAGGTAGCGACGCCAAGTCCACCGATCTGCGCGTAACAAAGGGGCTGCCACAGCGGACCGCCTTCGAGTGCAAGCGGGAAAAGAGCCAGGATCGTTGCTCCCACGGTGATCATTACAGGGCGAATTCGCTGGATGCCCGCGTCGGCCAGCGCTTGGACCAGTGGCTCGCCCTTTGCGTGCATTTCCTCGATAAAGTCGAACAGCACGATGACGTGGCTGACAATCACGCCGATCAGGCTGGCGATGCCGAGAAAAGCCATGAACCCGAACGGCGTGTGCATGATCGCGAGGGCGATCAGAGAGCCGACCACTCCATAAGGAGCCGCGGCGAATACCAAAAGAGGTTTGACGGCGTTGTTGAATTGAACGAGCAAGGCCAAGTAAATTCCAATTAAAGAAATCAGCAGTACGATTTTAAGATTTGCGAAGCCGTCTAGTTGCTTGGCTCTTTCACCTCCAATTCGCAGCTGATATCCGGGCGGAAGATTTTTCTGGAACTCCTGCAATTTCGGAATAATCGGATCGATTACTTCCGATGCGAGAACTCCAGGCTGTGGATAACACAAGATGGAAATGGTGCGAAAGTGTTCTCGCCGCGCGATACGGCCGGTTTCGAGGAGGTTCTGCAAATTTGCGACCGATAGTAGCGGCACGCGGTTATTGGTCTGTGAGCTGTAAACATAAAGGTTCTTGATGTCGGCAAGCTGACCGCGCTCCTGCATGCGAAGGCGCGCCACAACAGGAATGTTCTTGTTGCCCTCCTTCAATACGCCTACTTGGGTTCCGCTTATTGCCGCGCTTGACGCGCTTGCGACATCGGCGTTGGTGATGCCCACGACGTTCGCGCGGTCAGGGTCAATTTGAACTTGTAGCTGAAGATTGTCCGGAAACCAGTCATCCCGGAGAACGGAAATACCCGGGGCCTGGGCCACGATGTCCTGGGCCTGGCGAGCGATTGTTCGCAACGTGCGGATATCGTCAGCTTCATTTTTCGCATCCACGTCCGCCTGGCCGGAGATCATCAGCTCTACGGGATTCTCGACCGGGTTTGTTTGCAGCTGGCGCACAGTAATCCATGCGCCTGGGATCTGCTTTGCAAGGGCGTCCTGTATCGGGCGTTTCAGCTTCGGAGTGGCTTCCTTGTCCGTTACTTCAACAATGATTTGCGCGTAGTTCGTTTGCGGCATTTCCGGTGAGACGGAAAACCAGAAACGCGGTCCGCCACCGCCCGTAAAGGTGGTCAGCGACTTGAGAAGATGGCCGCGCTCGCCCTTCGATCCAAGCTCGGGCGAAGTTTCGATCACTTTCCGAACGACTTCTTCAGCCTGGACTGCGGCATCGCTGGTTGCACTCAAAGGCGCGTCATTTGGCAGCCAAACGTCCAGATAAAACCAATACTGAACGTCCTCAGGGAAGAATTGAGTCTTCAGGCGAGAGCCGAAAAGTCCTCCACCGACGAGAAAAACAAGAGATCCGGCAAGAACAGCCCAACGATGTTTTATGGCTCTTTGCACAAGCCGGTTGTAGAAACCGTAGAAGCCTCGTTCGCGTCTTTCTTCGATGGTAGGTTCTGGCTTTGCCGGGGCGCGTTGAATGTAATAGCCCAAGAATGGGACGAACGTCATTGCAACGAATAGCGCGGACAGTAGCGAGGCCGTCATGACGATCGGCAGACTCTTCAGGAACTCGCCGGTATTTCCGGTCAGCATCAGGAACGGCAGGTACGCAATGATGTTCGTAATCGTCGCGTAGAAAATCGCAGTGGCAAGCTTGGTTGGACCGAGCCAGGAAGCAATCTTGCGGGGCGAGCCTTCCGCCAGTTCGCGCTTGATGCCGTCTCCGGCCACCACCGGCACATCCACGAGAAGCCCCAAAGCGATAATGAGTGTTGCAATCGAAACCTGCTGAAGGTCAATTCCCAGCACATAAACGATTCCGAATGTCATCGCCAGCGTAATTGGTATCGCCAGCGCCATGATCAAGGCCAGGCGCCACTCCCAGAAGCCGAGCAGCGCAATAATCACGACGAGGACTATGGCTTCGAGGAGTGCCCGGATAAAAAGATGGATGTTCTCCTTAACCTGAAGGGGTTGATCCGACGTGTGCGCCAAAATGAGGTCTGCGGGGAGAATTTGATGAAGCTGCGATAGCTTTGCGTTCACCGACTCACCGAAGCTCGCGATTTGCTTTTTGTCGCGCATGTAGACTGCCAACGTAACGGCGCGGCTGCGCTGCCAACGCCCACTCTTGTCCTGCCAGGTGTAGTAGTTCAGATATTGTGCAGGGGCTTGATAACCGCGGCTGATCTGGACGAGATCTCGCAGATACACCGGGGCACCTTCCGGTGTAGTCGAAACCGCGAGATCACCGATGCTCTTCGCCGTATCGAATTTTCCCGAAGGGATAAGCGCGACTTTGCGGTCGGCCGTTTCTATATTTCCCCCAGGCGCAATAATGTTCCGGGCGGAAAGTACTTTGGATAGATCGGCGGGGCGCAATCCATAAGCTGCAAGCCGATCCTGCGAATAGTCTAAATAGACGGCTTGCGGCAAAACACCCCGCGTCTCGACTTTCGAGACCTCGGTAGCGCCCTGAAGCGTACGGCCGATCAAGTCGGTAAAGTTATCGAGGTCGGCGTAACTGTATTTGTCGCCGGCAACGCTGGCCAGCTTCTCTCTTGTTTCGCTCGGATCGCGGATGATCGCGAGCTCCCATGCATCCGGATGCAGCTCGGATCGTTTCAGTCGCTCCGAGAGGAAGCGCTGGATGAAGGCCCGAATCGCAGTGTCATCCGCTTCGGACATTCCATCTAAACCGATGAAACCACTACCTTGAATGATTTCCGAATCTCGAATGATTCCGGAATTCTGTGCCTCCTCTTGAAATAAATATCCGGCGTCCAGAACTTCCCGCGGCGAAATGGATTGCGGAAACGAATCCACGATCGTGACGTGCTGGCCCGTTCGATTCTGCTGTTTTGAACTACGGAGCTTTGCGAATCGCCGCTTCAACGGAATTGGCGCGGGCTGCTATTTCAATGTCGTCCGCTTTCGGGCTCGCAACCGTTAGCATCAACGCGGCGGTGTCTCCGAAATCACTTTGGAAAACGATAGGGCCGGCGCCTTGCGGTAATTGAGCATTAAGCGCATTCAGCTTGAGATTGATGTCGCTGAATTGGCGCTTCGTATCCTTCACACCCTCATCCAGCTGTAGGTACACAAACGAATAGCCGGGGAGAGAGATGGATTTGACGCCATAGTCTGCGTCCGTTCCGGGATGAATCGTTTTGTTCTCCGCGGCAACGTCTTCAATGCGCCGGGTAACGAACTGCTCGACCTGCTCTGCTGTCGCTCCGGGCCAAGGACAAGCCGCCACGGCGACGCGCACGGGGATTTCCGGGTCTTTTCGCTGCGGCATGGATGTGTAACCGAACCAGCCCCAAACGAGCACCGCAACGAGCATCATCCAGGAAATGTGCGGGTGCTCAACAAAGAACCGAGTGATACTGCGACGATTGCTGATGTCTTGCATTTTTTTCGTGTGCCATTTTTCTATGCCTCTATCGGAGAACTTGAACTAAATCGCCATCCTTCAAATCGGCGACTCCAACTACGACGATCTTTTCCCCTGGTTTCACACCTTCGACTGCCACGTCACTCTCGTGGGTCTCACCTAACGTCACCGCTCGCAAATGTGCGGTCCATTTGCCGTTCACTTCGCTGGCGACGAAAACGCCATAGCGCCCAGATGCGGACGGGTCAGCGACAACAGCTGCCAAAGGCACGGAAGGTACCGGAGCCTTTTCAACGCCGGAGAGAGTGAGCGAAGCAATCATTCCCGGCTTCAGATAACTCTTGGGATTGGGCACGGTCACTTCGACTGCGAAAACACGATTTTTCTCGTCAGCGCCCGCGGCAATACTTGTCACCTTGCCTTCGTACTGTTTCGGGTCGTCTTGCAAGCGAATGTTGAATTTCTGGCCCAAGCGGAGCTGCTTAACGGCGTACTCTGGAACACCGAAACTCACTTTGACCGCGCTGGTGTCAGCGATCGTGAACGCGACAGTTCCGGGCGACGCCAGATTTCCGAGTTCGATACTGCGAGCCAGGATGAAGCCGGAAAAGGGCGCGCCCAAATCCGCGTCGGCCAAAGCCAATTGCGACTGTCGCAAGCTGGCCTTCGCCTGGTCCACAGCACCTCGGCTTGAATCGAATCGTGCTTGGCTTTGGTCAAAGTCGGGCTTCGTCAGGCTGTGCGTGGAGTAAAGCGCCTTAGCGCGTTCGTAATCCTGAGAAGCTTGGAGATGTTGCGCCTCGGCCTGCGTGACGGCCGCTGCGGCCTGGTCAACCTGGTTTTTTAAATCCTGGTGGCGAATCTGTGCTAGCAATGCGCCGCGAGCTACATAGTCGCCGGGTCCAATCTCACGGCGTCTTCCGTCTGCGCCCATGACCTGTTTGATCTCGGTCACGTATCCCGAAGACTTGAAGGACAATGACGCTTGCGCCAGCGGCAACACCGAAGCCGAGTAGCGCAGGCCTTCTGAAGAAGAGTCGAGCGCAACATCCACTACGCGAACAGGCGTTGGAGATTTCGCCGCTACCTGCGTCGGTTGCTGGCATCCGCTTGCCCCTGCGATTAGCGCCAATAGTGCGGCGGCTGCTTTCCATAGTCCTATGCTTGATTTGTTTTTCATGCGTTTACTCCACTCCTATCGCTTTTTCAAAGTTGGCCCGTGCCGTCCAAAATCCCGCGAGTGCTTGCTGGTACTGCGCCTCTGCCTGCGATACCGCGGTTTGTTGCTGCGACAAATCGGACAGAAGTGCTGCTTTTTGGTTGTAGCGGTTTGTCACTTCGCCAAGCTTCGTCTGTTCTGCCTCACGCTCGTCCGTTAACGCGTCCAGCAGAATGCGTGCTTCCCCCAGCTTGCGAAACTTTTCTTCAACGTCCAGCAGAACGCGCTGTTCGAGGTCGCGTTCCGTTGTTGCCTTCTGCTCTGTCGTACCCTTCAGTTCTGCGATCCGGTGCTTTTTGTATCCCCAATCGAAGGGCTGCCATTGCAACTGGAATCCGGCAGTGCCGGCGCTCTGCGGCAGGAAATTGACGTTTTGGAATCCAAGATAGCTAACCTGAAAACTCACATCAGGAATGTATTTCGCGTGCTCGCGACGCACATCCAGTTCGGCAATCTTGGTCTGTATCCGGGCGCCACGCAGTTCGGGCCGCTGTTCGAGTGCCTGCTTTCGAGCCGTATCGAGATCCCATTCAACAAGCTCGCCGAACGCGAGCATTTCCACGGAAAAGGGAGTGCGCAGCTCGCGCCCCAGAAGCCGATTGAGGTTCTGCTTCTGTAGCTCAAAGGCGTCTTCCGCAGTGAGCAACTGGTAGCGTTGTTGTTTTAGCTTGGCCTTTACGATGAGTGATTCGGAGAGCAGCACGGTTTCCTCGGCGAGCCGCTGTTCCGTTAACGTGGAGAGCTCGTTCAACGACCGAACAGCGGCTCTTGCACTGGCTACCTGCGCCTGTAGCTCCGCCACTTGGTAGTAGGCTTCCTTCACCTGTCGCACAGTGTCTTGACTCTGCGCGCGCACGCCTTCCTTCGCGAGGTCGATTCCGAGTCGGGCCTGTTTGACTGCAAGATTTACTTTGAAGAGTTGTGTGAGCGGTTGTGCCGCGGAGGCATTCACGAACGCGCCGAACCGCACGGGTGAGTGAATGTTGGAATCGGTCGCTGGAATAGGACCCGTTGCCGGGTAAGTGCCGAAGCTGCCAGCGGGAACTCTAAAATTCAGTGGTTGCAGCGGCACTCCTGCTAGAACGTTGGCATCCAGCTTCGGAAGGTAATTTGTCTTAACCTGCGCGACGGTCTCTTGCGCCTTGATGATTTCAATTTTGCTGATGTGGATGTCACGGTTAGTGCCGCTTGCAATCCGGACCGCTTCGTCCAAAGTCAACAGCGGCGCGGCGGTGGTAGCGGGTTCCGGCGTCTGAGCCCAACCAACCGAAAGGAGGGTGAGCTGGAGGCACAGAATCAGAGTCACGCGGGATAAAGATACTTTTAGAGTCCGACGTTCTGTCGTGCCCTGTGTGTGTGTTGTGGTGAGTGGATTCATTTTTGTGTTCCCGGCTGTGAGTAATGCAGCGACCATGCCAACCTACACAAGCTCGCAAGTTGTTGGATCTGTTAGGGGCCGACGCATCCGAGCTAGGTTCGGCGTGCCCGAATGCGGGCAATGCTGCCGCGTGAGCGATGGTCGGAGGCACAACCGCGAGTCCTCGTCCGATTTTGTTTAGAACCGGCACACAGCAATCGCGAGGCTGAACTGCTGCCGAAGGTGGAACTGTTGACTGGCGGATAGCAGTCGCCTGCCGCCTCGAAAAAACAGTTAGCAGCTTGGCCTTCTTGCTTCATGGAAAAGGCCACACCGTGCCCACATCGGGGCTTCGCCCGCATGAGGGCAGGTTCCATCCGAATGCATTCCGCAATATCTATTGATTCGAATAACTTACCCCTGCCGCCTTCTGGCACGAGACCTGCTGTTTCCTTGAACGTAGTTCGTAGGAGACGCCCGTTGAAACGGGCATGACCGGTGATTTTTCCGGCTACTCACGTGCCAAGGAGGCGTGATGCTCCGCGTCGAAATACGCCATTCGGCTGAGACTTTGACCGTAAGACTTGAAGGCCGATTCGCCGGCGATGATGCTGAACACACTCGCACGCTGGCAGCGCGCTTCGCCGCGCGCGGAAAGCTTCTCGTCGATCTGACGGAAGTGGTATTCATCGACGCGGTGGGGGAAGAAGTGCTGACTTTTCTTGGCCAGTTCGGAGCGGAGTTCGTCGCCCCCAATTCTTACTTGCTCGATGCGTGCGAGCGGCTGAATTTGCGTGTAGCTCCAAAGAGCAGCTCGCATCTCAGCGCATTAGGGAACCGTCCCGCAAACGGCGACCATTCTGGTCCTGAAAGATCCAAGCCTCGGAAAAGGTAACTACATCGGAGCCTGAATATGCCGTCCACTGAAAAGCTTGATACTCACCGCAAAGCGCCTCGAAGTATTTATCGATCGTTTGCTCTACTCCTTGGGGTCAGCCTTCTGGGGTACATGGTGTTTCGAGCCGGTCCCGGGACCGTTTGGAAGCAAGTTCAGGCAGTCGGCTGGGGCCTAGCTTTGATCGTCATCCTGGGAGGTTTTTCTCAGCTAATTAAGACGTGCGCATGGCGAAAGACTCTTGCGTGCAATATAAGCACCCTCTCCTGGTCGCGCAGTCTTGGAGCGCAGCTGGTCTCTGATGCAGTTGGGCAACTTGGTTTTGCCGGAAAGCTAGTTGGGGAGGGCCTGCGCATTTCCATGCTTGGTTCTGCTGTGCCACTAGCGAATGGAATATCGTCTTCCGTGATTGATGGAGGATTGCATGCTTTCACCGCAGTAGTGGTCGCAGTGTTGGGGATTACCGCTACTGTGTTGCTCGCTCCTCTTGATGGTCGGTGGCGAATTTACGCATTACTGCTCGCTGCGGTTCTCATTGCGATAGTGGCCATTTCAGCTGTGGCTGTCGCCAGCGGGTGGCAACTCATGGGAAACACCGCTAGAGCGATTGGGCGATTGCCTCGGCTTCACAAGGTGGTCAGCCGCAACCTGTCGGTCATCGATTCGGCCGAACACAACCTTCTCACGTTTTATCGCGCAGCGCCTGCCGCGTTTTGTGCAAGCCTGATGCTCAATCTCCTATGGCACGCGATGGCAGTGTTGGAGGTGTATCTCATCCTGCGATTTATGGGAGTAGGTGTTGGCGTGATCGGCGCACTTGCAATAGAAGGCTTGACCAAGGTGATCAACCTCGTTGGCGCGCTAAGTCCGGGTAACCTCGGAACCTACGAAGGTGGGAATATGCTCATTGCAAATATGTTTGGTGTGACAGGCACCGCGGGATTGACTTTGGCTTTGTGCCGGCGGGCACGGGCCATCTTCTGGGCAGGAGTCGGCGCGACCTGCACGATGATGATGAAGAGAGCCAAGTCGACAAGCACAATGGAGGTGAAAAACAACAACGATAAGGACCAGTTTTTGCATCGCGATTGCAGTCCTATCGCTGCTGAGGGCACCTGTCACTGAGGCTCAAGGGCCGGACGAACCCTCTAGGTTCTTCCGCGGGTTGTTGGCTTGAGTGAAGACCAGACAGGAGCAATCCGCTTATGTGCTGGAATATTCAGCGCGACTAATGTTTAGCTTGCGCATCTTGTTTTGGAGTGTCGTGCGTTTCAGTCCGAGGCGCTCTGACGCTCCACCTTTGCCCGATATCCTTCCGGCCGCGGCCTTCAAAGCATCGATTATTACCTGCCGCTCTGCTTGCTCGAATGTCGACGATGTTGATCCGACGCACCGGCAAGCTGTGCTTTTTAGCTGGTTATGAGGAACATTCAACTCCTCGCCTTGCGTGAAAATCACGCAGCGCTCGATAAAGTTTTCAAGCTCCCGAATGTTGCCAGGCCAGTCGTGATTCACCAAAGCCTCCATCGCCTGCTTCGGGACGCACTTAATGCACTTTTGCATTTGACGCGAGTGGCACAATACAAAATAGTGCACCAGGAGCGAAATGTCCTCCCGCCTTTCGCGAAGGGGAGGGATCTCGATAGGAAAAACATTCAACCTGTAAAAAAGATCTTCGCGAAACTGGCCGTTGAGAATCATGCTCTGCAGATCGCGGTGGGTTGCAGCAATCAAGCGAACGTCCACGCGAATCGTCTTCGTACTCCCTAGTCGTTCAAACTCACGTTCCTGCAAAGCGCGCAACAGCTTTGGCTGCAGATCAAGACTGATGTCGCCAATTTCATCTAGAAAGAGAGTGCCGCGATCGGCCAGCTCAAAGCGGCCTCGTTTCTGCATCAATGCGCCCGTGAAAGCGCCCCTTTCATGCCCAAACAGCTCGCTTTCCACCAGCCCGGAAGGGATGGCGGCACAGTTCAGTCGAACGAAGCTGCGCTCGCGACGCGGGCTTAGGTTATGAATCGCCCGGGCAACGAGTTCCTTGCCGGTGCCGGTCTCACCATGCAGGAGCACGGTCGAGCTGGTGGAGGTGACCATCGCAACTTGATCCAGCACTTTGCCAAGGGCGGCACTCTTGCCAACGATGTCCCCAAAGCTGTACTCGGAGTCAATTTCCGACTCAAGGTAAAAGCGTTCGTCTTCGAGCTCGCCCACTTCGGGAAAGCTTGATCCGGCGAGATCTGCGGGATCTGTAACAGCAAAATTCGTGTAGCCCATATTCCCTCCCAACCGTCCGACTGATGATTGTTTCGGAGCGCTGCGAAAGTGTGACCACAATAAACAAAGTTGCGCCTCGTTGGGAATGTTCGAAACAGTTCCGTGGCAATGTTTCCCTAAATGGGCAGGGTGGAGGGCCTTAAGAAACATGTTAAGATGGCAACCGCTTTCCTATCTATAAGTTGTTGTGCGCCGGCCCTATCCGTTAAGGCAGGTTAAGGGCGAGATGTTGACAGACCATCAGTTCGACAAATCAGACAAGCTCAGCGTCGAACAGGTAAATGCCGTTCGCCGCGCGCTCGAATCGGTGGTTTCCAGTGATGCGTTTAGTGGAAGCAAGCGCTGTCAGGACTTCCTCAGGCTTATTGTAGGGCACGCCTTGGCGGGTGAATTGGACTGCCTACGCGAGCGCATGATCGGCGCAGAAATGTTTGGGCGACCCGTCGATTATGACACTTCGAACGACGCCGTCGTCCGCGTGCGAGCAACGGAAGTTCGTAAAAGGCTTGCGCAATATTATCAGCAGGCTGCTCAAACTTCAGATGTCCGCATCGAGCTTCTGCTTGGGTCGTATATACCTGAATTCCATTGGTCCTCACCGACAAGCGTTAACGAAGAGGCTGGAATAACGGCACCTCTCCGGGCGGTTATTCCGCGATGGCGGCGTGCGCCAGCGCTGGCCATTACGGCTCTCCTGGTTAGCGCCTGCTTGTTTCTCGTAATTTGGTTGCGATTTCCTAGGAAGGCTCAGTCAGTCAATACGTTACACCTTTCGCTGGGTCTGCCTAAGGGGGTAACGCTACATCGGAACTGGCATCCCTTTGAACACATCGCCGTCTCACCGGATGGCCAGACCCTGGCCTTTGCGGCCACTGATGCTTCCGGCAAGAGTTTTTTATGGATCAGGGCTTTGAGTTCGCTGGAAGCGCAACGGGTTGAGCAGACGGAGGGCGCGCTTTTGCCCTTCTGGTCGCCGGACTCCCAATTCATCGGCTTCTGGGCGGGGGCCAAGCTAAAGAAGGTTCAAAAGTCGGGTGGAGTCCCTGAGGTGGTCTACAGCGTACCGGAAATTGCGCAAGGTGCCTGGGGACCGGACGGCACTATTCTCTTTGCCAGAGCCGTGAATAGTCCTATTCTCCGCATCTCGCCCACGGATGGGACTGTCACGCCTGTGACGTCTCTGCTTCCCGGCCAAGTCAGCCAAATGTGGGTTCAGTTCCTGCCTGACGGTAAGCATTTTATCTATTTGGCTCGGACGAGCCTGACCAGTAGCGATCCGGGAGCGAAAATCTACGTTCAGTCTCTGGATGGCGGAGCTCCGACGCTGCTGTTGGCAAGCCAAAGCCGTGCCATAGCGGTGCCCGATTATCTGCTGTTCGCGCGAGACCAGAATCTCTTCGCGCAACGCATGGACTGGAAAGCAGTGCGAACGATCGGTGAACCGTTGCTGCTCGCACGTAACGTGGCGGCCTCTCCTGCATATCTCGGTACTTCCGAATTCAGCGCGTCGCAAAACGGAGTGCTTATTTACGGCACCGCAACAGGTTCACCGTTCGATCAATTTACCTGGTACGCCCGAGACGGCGCTGTGATTGGAAGCCTCGAGCCAGTGATCGATTTTCAACAATTCACGCTTTCTCCCGATGGGAAGCACCTGGCACTGAATTCGTTTCAACAGCATGCTTCCGGCAGTTTGTGGCTCATAAACCTGGCGAGTAACATAACGACACCCCTGACGATTGACCCCCACGCGCAGTCCGACCCCGTTTGGTCCCCGGACTCGCGGTATGTTGCCTTCAATCTTCTTCCTAGCGGTGGATCTGACCCGCCGTTCTTGGTACAGAAGATTGAAATCGGAAGCCAGCAATCACAGCCGATCTATGGGGACAATGAAAGGCACTGGGTCGAAGACTGGTCGCCGGATGGTCGCTTCCTGCTGACGCACGACACAAAAACATTTTCGATAATACCGGTCACGAACGACAGCAAGCCTAGAGCACTGTATTCATCGAGCTTCGTGAAGGATGAATTTCACCTGTCTCCCGACGGGCAGCTAATCGCTTACGGAGAGAATCGCACCGGTACATGGGAAGTTTTTGTGGCCTCATTTCCGTCGTTTCACGATATCAAACAGGTTTCGTTGGCAGGAGGCGTCCAGCCGCGTTGGCGCGGAGACGGCAAAGAACTCTTCTTCATCGATCCCCAAGGAAAAATGATGTCGGTCTCCGTGGAGCGCGGCTCGCTACCCTTGATAGGCATTCCTAGGAAGCTGTTCGACACGGGACTTATACCAGAGCCCAACATTAATCAGTATGCGGTCACCGAGGATGGACTTAAATTCCTGGTGCTAGAACCTCGCAAGGGCTTTCTCGAAACTTACTCTGTGGTTTTTAACTGGCCCGAGACCGGGAAGTAGCCCCTCTAATGACGGGTTCGGCCGCTCCTCGTAGAGCTAAGGTCCGGTTGCTAGAACGGGCCGGGTTCTCACCCGGAATATTCAGCGCGACCAATGTTTAACTTGCGCATCTTGTTTTGGAGCGTCGTTCGTTTCAGGCCGAGGCGCTCTGACGCTCCGCCTTTTCCCGATATCCTTCCGGACGCGGCCTTCAACGCGTCGACGATTACCTGCCGCTCCGCCTGTTCGAATGTCGATGATGATGGCGCTGATCCAGTGCCGCGGCTAGCGGTCCTCTTTAGCTGGTCATGAGGAACTTTCAACTCGTCCCCCTGCGTGAAAATCACGCAGCGCTCGATGAAGTTCTCAAGCTCCCGAATGTTGCCAGGCCAGTCGTGATTCACTAGCGCCTCCATTGCCTCTTTCGGGACAGACTTAATGCGCTTTTGCATTTGCCGGGACAAGCGCAAAACGAAGTAATGAACCAGGAGAGGAATGTCCTCGCGCCTCTCGCGAAGCGGAGGGATCTCAATCGGGCAGACATTCAATCTGTAAAAAAGGTCTTCGCGGAATTGGTTGTTGCGTATCATGCTCTGCAGATCGCGGTGGGTTGCAGCAATCAAGCGAACGTCAACTCGGATCGTTTTCGCACTTCCCAAACGTTCAAACTCGCGTTCCTGCAGAGCGCGTAAGAGCTTTGGTTGCAGGTCAAGACTGATATCCCCGATTTCATCCAGGAAAAGTGTGCCGCGATCGGCCAACTCGAACCGACCTCGTTTCTGCATGAGTGCGCCGGTGAACGCGCCCTTTTCATGCCCAAAGAGTTCGCTTTCGACCAGCCCGGAAGGAATAGCGGCGCAATTCAGTCGAACGAACGTGCGCTCGCGACGCGGACTGCGATTGTGAATGGCCCGAGCGAGCAGTTCCTTCCCGGTCCCGGTTTCGCCATGCAACAGCACGGTAGAGCTTGTTGGCGCGACAATCGCAATTTGATCTAGCACTCTGCGCAGTGCGGCACTCTTCCCGACGATGTCCTCGAAGTTGTGTTCCGCGCGAATTTCCGATTCGAGGTAAAGGCGTTCTTCTTCGAGACGAGCTGCCGATGCGTTCAGACGCCCGTAGGCAAGCGCATTATCGAGCGCGAGGGAGATCTGAATACTAATCTGCGTTAGCAAATCCAGGTCTTCTTGCACGAAAGCGTCTGGCTTCCGGCTGCCGATCGCCAACAGACCGAGCGGTCCGCTCCCGGTCGCAAGCGGAGCAACGGCAACCGAGATTATCGATTCGGCTCGCAAGTTTTCGCGAATGCTCGTCGGAAGTCTCCCGATATCGTCGACTGACAGTATGTCGGACCTGCGGGCGCGAAGTTTGTCGCACTCCGTTTCAGTCAGATTCGTTGAGGCCATCTCCGACAGCAACCCCTTGCCGTCAGGAAAATCCAGCGCCACACTTTGAAGGCGATGTGAATCCTTTTCGAGAAGCCAGAATCCCGTCAGATGATTGTTGAAATACGAACGAATCGAGGTTGAAGCCGATCGAAAAAGATCTTCCATATCCAGTTTTGAAACGACGTGATTGTTGATTTCGAGGAGTAGCCGAAGCCGGTCGCGCTCGGTAGCGAGTTCCCGCTGATACTGTTCTGCACAATCCCTGGCCAGCGCGCATTCTAGCGCAATCGCCACGTGCGACGTCAGAGAGCGGAGTAGTTCGACATCTTCGCGTACAAACTCTTGACCCCGCTCCTTGGTCACAGCCAAAAGTCCGTATTTTTGTTGGGCGGTAAACACAGGGAAAATGTAAGTGCTTCTGCCAACAGATTGGGCAGCAAACGGGGCCAACTCGGGGTGTTTCGACATTTCCTGTGATACGTCAGGCAGGAAAATTGGTTCTTGCTGCTCCAGCGCTTGGGCTGCCGCGCTAATCCGTGAAATTTTGGTGCCAATTCTGATGGCGGGAGCGTCCGCTGCCCGGTCAAACTCGATAAGATGCAAAGTTTCTTGACCGCTGTCCAGAAGGTATAGATCAGCGCCATGCAAGCGAACGCTGCTGGACAAAACGTCGCGCAGGCTGTGTAGGACGGCTTTTACAGTGGGTTGCTCTACGAGCGCGGCGGACACATCGAGCAAGGCTCGATATCTGCTATAAGCGGGCGCCAACCCTTCATTGTCTTGTGCCACGTGAATCAGACTAGCACCACAACAACTGATCTTCCATATTGAGACACGCTCACCTGGTCGGTGTGGGAGAAGCCTTCCTGGGTCAGTTCGCTGTGGCGCCTTGTGCTTTGGCGCCCCCGTTGCCCGAATCGCCGGGACGTTGCCCGAATGCGGGCAAACTTCTTCTGGCGTGAGAAGCCCTTGGAAGTTGTGTAGGGGCCAAAACCGTGAAAGCACGCGGATTGTGCGGTCCGCTTCGTTAGTTCGGTTTGGCAAGACGCGTGCCCTTTGCTAGGAGACTGCCATTCGCATTGAGGAGAGAAGACATGCGGAACACGATTCGAAAATCGGTAATGCTGCTGACGATCCTGCTGCTACCTCTGCTGGTTCTGGTTGCGCAAGAGACGAGTGCCCTCCTCATCGAAGGCCAACAGGGACAGGCAAGAGTGATTCAGGTGCAAGGCAAGAACTATGTAGAAGTCGAAGGGTTAGCACGAATCACAGGAGGATCGCTGCGCTCCGCGGAGAATCAAATCATTCTGACTTTGCCCGGCGGAGCTAGTACAGCACCTCAGGCGGAGCAATCCGCACGCGCGGCCGCCGCCCTTTCGAGGCCATTCCTCAGCGCGGGGATCGAGACGATGAGGGAAATCCTTGAATGGCATGCTGCATTGAAAACAGCCGTCGAGCGGGGGTATCCGTTGTCGGATGTAGGGTTCGGCAACTTCAGGAGGCAAATTCAATCAAGCCTGAAGCAGACGGAGGCCGCGGCCAGCACCGACGTGGACCAAAGGGCCCTTCCGCTGTTGAGCAACGAGTTCAACACGATGGAGGCGTTGACGGATAAATACCTGAGAGTCGCAGCGAGTAGAGACTATTTAGCGCCCAATTCTTTGAATAGCGATCCTCTCGATCAGAAATTATTGACTTGCTGGCAATCGCTGGCGTCGATGGCGTCGTCGAATCAATTTGTGGACGACGGTTCGTGTCAATAGGTAAGCCCAACGTTTTTTGCAAAAAAGCTGGACTACGACCGCTCAGTCGGTTACCAAACCACTTTTTCCCCAACAAACGGGGACCGGTCGCGTCAGACTGCCGGCTGGCCGCGCGGAAATCTCCACATTCCGGCAAGCAGATTTGAACGGTACTTCAGCGGAAGCGGTTGCATAGACCGATCTGCGCGCGGCCTCTGTGTGGTCTGGCGCACTGACCGCCTCTCTCGCTCATGGTATTGGGTGGACGAAATGCCGTGGCTTGAACCCACAGGAATTGCACCATGAGGATCTTAGTGGTCGAGGATGTGCAGGAGACCCGGGATGCCATCGAAGCTCTGCTCGAGAGGGACGGCTATTCAGTGGATCAAGCCAGGGATGAAGACGACGCCGTGCGGCGAGTCTTATCAAACCGGCCCGACCTCATTCTGGTTTCACTCGGTGGAACGGCTGACGAACTCGTCCGAGCTGCACGCAGGATACGCAGAAGGGGCGGGCTGACGGAACAAATTCCCGTTGTGATTTTCTCCGTAACCACGATTTCTCAGGGAGCTGAACAGGAGATCGGGGAAAATGTCTACATCACGGTCCCGGATGATTTCAATCAACTGCGAAGGCTGATTGCCGTCGCCACGACTCGCAAGTTACGCACGAATTGAAATTTTCTGTTGTTCGTTCAGACCGTTCCGGAGGGCAGGCAGGGAAGCACTCGAGCCGTTGAATTCCTTGCTAACCCCGCGATAACATTCGCACACCCTGTCTTCCAAACCCTTCCGGTCTACGATCCGCAGGCGCCCCCGACTGTAATGGATTAATCCGGCGTCCTGAAGATGACCTGCCGCTACTGTGACTGTCTCACGACGTCCGCCCAACATGCTCGCAATGAATTCCTGTGTCATGACCAGATCATCGGAAATTGCTCGGTCACGGATCAACAGCAGCCACCGGCAAAGACGTTTTTCAAGCACGTGCACCCGGTTGCAAGCAGCCGTCGACGAGATCTGAGTGATCAAGGCTTCCGTGTAACGCAAAAGCACGCGTTGCAGACTTCCGCCGCGCTTAAATTGATCGTTGAGCACCCGCACGTCGATCCGCAACGCTTCCCCGGCAAGGCCGATCACCGCGTGATTGCATGTGCTATTCCCACCCAAGAAAGTAGAAGTGCCCACAACGCCGTCGTATCCGGTTAATGCCACTTGGACGGACGCGCCGGTTTCCATTGAGCAAATCAGGGAGACTACGCAGGTGGTTGGGAAGTAAGCAAATCCGCGATGTCCGTTGCAGTCGCCCACCAGTTCGCCAAGGGAAAAGTGCACGGTGTGCAGGTGAGGCAGAAGGCGCTCATAGTCGTCTCTCGGCAAGCTGGAGAGAAGGAAATTCTGAGAGGTTATTGGATTCGACTGAAGCAGCGACACAATGCACCACCGCCAACGGCAAGCATTGGAGTTTTAAAGTAGCTTGCGGGCTTCGTCTGTGCGCCAGCGCACAGACAATTCATTTGGCGACATTCTAAAATGCGCCCAATAAAACGGTGGTGTACTTCGAGATGCTTTCGTTTCGCCAGTCTTGGAAATCCGGCTCGACCGGGAGGCGGACCGGAAGCGGTGAATGGCACGTATCGCGACAGACGAACCCGGTTTCTCGTGATGATTTGCCGAGCATTGGAGTACCGAGCGCTCCGAAAAAGACACCCGGGTGCCTTAGAGGAGGTCCGGGTTGATGCGAGAGCGAGAAGGCCTTTTGGACGAACTTGGGGAAGAGCAAAAGTCCATTCCGGGCCATTTCTTAGGAGAGTCTGTAATGCCACGATTGTCCGGGCCCGGCGTTGACGGTTTGCGTTTGTGCATTCGACCTGAGTATGTCGGTCTACCTGCCGAGGAGCTCGAAAGAATTATCCAGGCTTCCATTTCCGGGCTGCCCACCGCCACGGCCGAAGATTTCCTGTCAACGCTTGGCTCCTTTGGCAAAGCCGTCGCTCCTGCGCTCGAGCGCGCGGCTCCAAGCGCTGCGGCCGGGGCTGCCACTGGCTCTACCTTCGGACCATGGGGAACCTTAATCGGAGCTGGCGTCGGTTTGACTTCGTCCTTGTTGAGCAAGGGCAAGCCTGCCCCGCGTCCAGCACCGGCTCCCGCACCCGCTGCTGCGCCGCCTCCCGCAACTGCAGCAGCTCCCGCTCCCTCACCATCACCGACTCCGGCCCCCGATCCTGCTCAGGCTTCCGCTCCTTCGTCCCCGGCGCCAACGATGAGCCCGATGCCTCCGCCCCCATCGCTGCCCACAGGCCAAGGAGCGGCGGCGACGCTGCTCAGCCTGATCCAGAATCCCACGGTACAGCACGCCCTTCTCAGTCAGGTATTGGGTTCGTCGGGGAACCAGCAGGTTCCGACCGCAACCGGAACCAGTCTGCCACGCGGCGCCATCAATAGCCTGTTGACGCACTTGCTTGCCAACGCTTCTGAGGCCCTACCAGAGTCTGAATCCATCTCGGAACAAAGTTACCTGCGGGACGCCAGTGGAAACTATCGAGTCGATCCCGCGTCCCTCGAGCAACAGGCCGCGCTGGTTCTTTCGCAACTTGAAGGAACTCGCTCGAGAAAACCCCGCTCTGATTTTGAGGACTTCATGGATGGGGGGGAATGGGAAGCCGTGTCCGAGGCGGATTCGGAAGGGTGGCAGGATGTGGATGCGAGTTCGGAAGCAGTGAGTTTCTATTAGCACACCGGTGAACTATGCAAACAGAATCGCCAGGACAAATGATTCCGAGGATTTTATTGCCGTACGCCCAGCAATGGGCAGAGCGGTCCGGGATGACCTTGTTATCAAGGATGCTCGTCGATGAGAACCTTCGCGCCCTTCTCGAAAAATATGGTGACGAAATGGTGCAGGGCGTGGTGAACGCCACGAGCAGGCGCCGCGCCGCGAACGGCACGAGCGGCACGAGGAATGGATACCGGCCTGCCCCCGCAGAACCGCCGGGCGTTCACGAAACTTCGTCGAACGGCGACGATATGGCAAGGCTGCTCGATCGCGTCTCAGCCCTCGAAGCGGAACAGAGGGTGCAACAAGCGCTATTCGATGCAGTGCGCACCAAAATTCGCCCGCTCGCCCTCGCTCTCGGCTGCTGTCCCGAATGCTTGGTGGGTGTCGGAGGCTGTCCAAAATGCGGTGGGCGAAGCACCGTGGGTTACTACCCGCCGGATCGCGCTTTGCTCGAATCGGAGGTTATGCGTCCTTTGGCCACTCGCGGAGTACCGCTGAGCCTCAACGGATTCCATCATCAGCCGGAAGTCGTCAGTGTAGGGAATTGATCATAATTTGAAAGGAGCACGCAACATGCCTGAAGAAACGATTGAGGGTGTCGTTTGGGAAAGCGAAGACGCAATCTACGAAAGCGAAGACGCGATCGCGGAAGCCGAGGATAGTGTAGAAGACTTCGGCGAAGCGACGCGGCGTAAGCAGCCGAAGAAATACTTCCGGCCTGGCCGCGGTGTCCAGGGAATCTCATTGCGCAATCAGGACGGCAGAGTTCGCAATGTGCCATTCCCGACCAAACTGGCCACTGTGGACGAGACCAATAAGGGTTTGGCTAGCGCGGATCTTGCTAGGCGCGCGCTCGGCAACCGACTCGATCAACTCGAAGCCAGGTTTAAATTGCAACAGAAGAGGGACACCTCGATAACTGGATCTGTGGCCTTACTTCTCGACGGTGGTCTGACGGCACTCGGCGCAATCGAAGCCTCCAAGCAAAACGCGGGTGGCCTCACGCTCAATTCCTGGTCTTCCCAAAGCACCACGCAGATGGCGGCGCTGGTCTCGGTTACGCAGCTCGCCACTTCTGGTGTCAAATTTGCGATGAATGGCAGATACCATCGCAATGGTATCGGCATCGCTGCGGATGTATTCTCGCTCGCTCAATTGGCCACGTTTACGGTTGGGTATTTCAAGCAACCGCCCCCGATACCACCGGCGACGATTAACGTGCAGAACCTAGCTGCCATAGGTGCCGGCCAGCCGGCTTTTACGAATGCTGCCACAGGAACTGTGTTTGTAGCGCAAGATACCGGTTATAGATACCAGAAAATAACGGACAGCAATAACAACTCGGGCATAATGTTGATTCAGTAACAGACCTTACTTTCAATATCGCCTGGTTCGCGAATTGTCGTCGCAGGATTCTGCATGCTGCGATAGTCGGGTCACAAAAAAACGAATCTCTCCTTGAGATCCCAAGCGGTCTTGCGTAGCGCCTGTGGGGTTCTCTGTCGGACACCTTGCCGGCGGGGCGGTCAGTCGCCGGCAAGGTGCATTCCTATTTTTCCAAAATGCAGGCCGAATCGAGCGAGGCGCTCGGCGCGTAGGTCGGCAAGGCAGCAGATCATGGATGGTACGACTCCAAAAACCCGGTTTGCTGAATTCAACCTCGACCCGGCCCTGGCTGAGGCGGTTGAATCCGCCTCTCGGCAACAGATTATTGAGGGAATTCTCCGCCTGGACGACCCGCGTCAAATACCTCCTAAATTCACTCTCGTTTCCCAATTCATACGCATCTGCACGGGCAGATTTCTGGCGTCAGACGCCTGGACGATTCGACTTCACCCGAACGTCTTAAGCCTCAAAGCCGCCCGGCCGATGGGAATCTACGAATGCTGCAAGCATCCGCCTCAAGCAGGGGACTCTGAGGAGATCATACAGGGAACATTACGGCCCCTACGTTTTACTGGTCGAGGATGCATTGTTGCGGCACTCGACTTCGGCTTGGATTTCACTCACCCGAATTTTCTCAATTCCGACGGCACGACGCGCGTAACGGCGTTTTGGAATCAGGTAGCGGGGTACGATCCGGCGCACCCCAATCGGTACGGCTATGGCCGGGTCTTCTCGCGGGACGAGATCAACCGTGCATTGAGTACCCCGAACTCCTATGAGGCCCTTGGCTATCATCCCGCGATCAGCGATACGGGTCACGGCAGCCATGGCACGCACACGCTCGACATCGCAGCTGGAAACGGACGGGCGCGTGGCTCCATTCCTGGAGTGGCGCCCGATGCCGACCTCCTGTTTGTTCATCTTTCAACTCCTAACCCTGGGCCGACCGGCGACCTCGGGGATTCCGTGCGGATGCTCGAAGCCCTCGATTTCGTTCATCGAACGGCCGAGGACCGTCCTTGGGTTGTGAATCTATCGGTCGGCCGCACCGCCGGCAGCCACGATGGAACGAGCCCATTCGAACAAGGCATGCATGAACTTCTACGACTCGGCAGCGGCCGGGCAATCGTCCAATCCGCCGGGAACTATCGCGCTGCGGATCTAGCTGTTGAAGGTTGGTTGCGAGATGGCGAAAGGCGTGACCTCGGATGGATCATCGATCCGAGAGACACGGTCCCGAACGAGATTGACGCCTGGTATTCCGGAAATGATCGTTTCTTGGTCGCCTTGCAGCCGCCTGAAGGCGGACGGTTCGTCGAAGTCAGACTGGGCGAAGTTGCGGACATTTCCCACGATGGCAGTCTCGTTGGCCGCATTTATCACCGCAAGAACGACCCCAACAATAGGGATAACCATATCGAGGTTTTCCTTTACCCAAACGCGCCCTCCGGTGCGTGGACACTGCGGCTGATCGGTGAATACGTGATCAACGGGCGCTTTCACGCCTGGATCGAACGGAGCCTGGCGAGGCCGGGAGCGCAATCTCGATTCGACCCCAAAATTACGACGCAATCGTACACCCTCGGAACCATCGCCACTTCTCCGCTCGTGATCACGGTGGGGGCATACGATGCACATGCGGAGGGACAGCCGCTCGCGCCTTTCAGCAGTTGCGGCCCCACGCGCGACGACCGGCATGAAAAACCGGAATTGCTCGCTCCCGGCGTGAGCGTGCTTGCGGCCAGGTCCATCCCGCGTGGTGCGGCTCGTCAGGAAGGTTTGCTCATCGCGCGCTCGGGGACTTCGATGGCTACGCCTCATGTCGCGGGCTGCGTTGCCACGATGTTTGAGGCTGCGGGCCGCCCGGTCTCGATCCAGGAGATTCGGAACTGCTTGAAGCACGCCGCAGAACCAGTGACAGACGGCGAAGACACGGACTGCTGCGCGTGGGGGCGCCTGAACATTGCGGAGGCAATCGACAAGATACGTAATTCAACATGGCCAGACTCTCTCCCCACCCCGCAAATGGATAGCTTCGATTCCGGCGACTCGCAAACGACGGCGTGGCCGGCTGTCTCGGGTGCCATCGCGGAAGAGGTCGCGGCATTGCCGGGGGTAGAGAGGGTTGAAACCCGCTCCGAAGGGAGACAAATGGTGAATTTTGACTCGGAACGCTTTCTTGACAGGGCCGAGCAAGCAATCGAGAAGAGCAGCGCAGGAAGACGGCAATCGGAAATGTATTTCCTGCAACAGCTCCTACGCGAACTGGATGGACGCGTTTCCGCGCCGAGCTTGTCGCCCGCGGCGCTTTTCCGCGCAGCCATGAAGGATTGGTTGACCCTACAAGGTGCACAAGATTTGTTGGCGATCGTAGCCTTGCCTTCAAGGCACCCGGAGACTCCTCTTCGCCCGGGTGACTGGATGCTTCGCGTTGTGCCCGGAACTGGAGACGTCGGACATGTTGCAATCCTGGCATCGGTCGAACTTTTGCCGCTGTCGGCGTTCGCCTATGGCGGGATCGCCGCCGAGGGTGGTCGGCCTGGATACTACGGAGTCGTCGTGGAAGGCGGCGCTTTTCCCCACACGCGCAAAGAATCGTTTGTGCGCCGATTCCTAGATGGTCGCGGCCGTGTTCCGGCCGACACGATCATTCTCCGGCCGCAAACGGCAACGCCGGATTCATCGGAAGAACACATGCCACCGGCCCTGCCGGAGGAATTCGATCCGTCCACCGTTCCTAAAGAAGTTAATGACGCGATGTCGACGAAGGACTGGCCGCGGGCCTTAGAACTGGCGATCCAGGCAGGCATCCGCGATGAAAATGATTTGACCGACCTCCTTTTTTTCAACCGGCATCCGGAGCTGCCGATCGGAACGTTGGACCCCAAGAATCCCAGGATCAAACAGCTGAGCGGGGAATGGACGACGATCCGAGACCACGAAGCCAGGCCCGCGATCGAGAAAGCGGCTGAGGACACCAGTCTCGTCGTGTCGGGCCGATACGTTGCGGAGCGTGACCCTCAATTCTGGGGCAAGTCTGGGAAGAAATTTCGCGACCTGGTGGAGTGGGCGGCCGGCGAGGTGGATATCAATCCGGGACTATTGGGAGCGGTGCTACTCGCCGAATGGGACCAAAGCTCACTCTATCTCAGCGCGGATGAAGTGGTTTCGTTTCTTAGTGGAACGGATGACTTCTTCGAGGAGAAAGCGCAACTTGCGGCCAATGTTCCAGCTTTTTCCAAAGTCCACTTCGACATCGCCAAAAAAATGACGAACACGAATGAGCATGGCCGAACCGTGACCACGATCCCATTCAATTCAGGTAGGGATGCCGCTCTAGCAACCGCGGTCTATTTGAAATACGGTGAGATCAAGCTTCGCAAGGGGGCGAAAAAAAACGGAGGTGACTTCGATAAGCTGCCCGCGGAAACGCAATTTGCCCTCGTCCGCATTGCCATGGCGGCGGGTCATGGCGGGATAGACAGCGACGGTACCCTTATCAGATTCAAGTGGAAGGACAAAAAATGGGTGCCCGCTAGAAAGGGTGAAACAGGAGGAGTGTTATTAGGTGTAGCGTCGCGCCTCGAGGCAGTCTTAGCTGGAAAGGACATTCTGGTAAGGAGAAATGAGGATCGCGGGGATCCGACGCTGAGCGCTCACATTACGGACCGCAACGCAACGATTCTCACGGCGCAGGCGTTGCACTTATCAGATTGGATGTTCGGCAAACCACTGGCGGCGGCACCCCACAGCACCGTGCAGGAGGACTGGAGCGAAGCTCAAGAACCTGCCTGGGACAAGTTCACACCGCCTGCCTCGGCCGGCCCAGCGGAGGACAATAGCCCAGAGCAGCCGGACGATAAAGGAACCTACAACGGGCTGGCGATGGCGCTACCGAAGCAGCCCTCGCGTTGCACCGGGGTCCTCACCTTTTACGAGCGGCCGAACTTCGCGCTTTTCCTCGATGACGTGAAGAAAGTGATCAGGACCTGCGTGCAGGAAGGAAGGGAGAACGAGTTGCTCGACAACAACCAGTCTCTCGTCGCCGCGTGGAACGAAATGCTGCTGCAGCCTGTCAGCATGGATCTCGAGAAAGGTAGAAAGATAGAGGTTGTGCCGCAATATGACTGGGAGCGAACAAGCGGGCCTCCGTTCTGGAGAACGACACGGATCACGTTCCTGGTCCAGCGCAAGAAAACGCCCGCTCCACCTATCCCGCAATTCGAACTGCCGGACGTCAAGCAGGATAAGCCGAAGCCACCGGTACCGCGTCCTACAGACCCGTGCCTCGATGGAACTAAAGATTGCAAGCCTACGCAGACCACCCCGCCGCAGGAATTCGAGGAGAGGTTTTACTGTACGGAGGCGGGCGTGAAGTCCATCAAGGTGAAGAAGGGACAAACACCGCCGCCCCAGGCCGATGCCCTATCGGGCTTCTATCCGACTAGGTTGGCGGCAACGCTCGATTGCTTCAAGTACCAGAAGAACATTGTCGATCCGCCTCCGGGTGGATCGACTTCGACGAGCGGCGGCCAAGTCGTCCGCAGCCTGAAGGCCGTTCTCCCGATGTTCCTCTTTTTCGGATCCGTCGCCTTCCTCGGCGAAGCCGATTTCCTGATGGAATCGATGATCGAGGTCTACGAACTCCGGGATGCGCTGAAGGCCTTGTATCCCGGCGAGGAGTTTTTGTTTGAGCTGAACAAGGACAGATTGCGCAACAAGCTCTCCGTGAACGTAATTCGGAATGGAATCCCGCAAGATCTACAAACATTTATCGATAACCTGAAGCGCAGCGGGACCATCGGGCAGAACGAATATGAGCAGCTGAAGTCACTTGCCAACGACGTCGAAATCAAGATGCAAGATCTAGACGGGGCACGCTCGTTGAGCTTCGCTCGCCAAAGGGGCACGCGGGTGCGCGGTCAATTTATAGAGGATATCTACATCGACGAGAAACTGCGACCCAGGGGGTACGTGGGCCTTCCTGAATGGTTCGAGGGTTATGACGCCTACAAAGAAGGAGCAAGGTTCGATCCTCCAGCACTGAAAGGGGGCCAATACGTCACGACGTTCTATGACCCCGACCTGATTTCTATAAAGTCCTACGAACCCGAAGGGGGACTGAAGAACATAGACCTCAAATATCTGGACGAGCAATCGGACAAATGGCTTGAGAAAATGAAGGGAAGAGTGTTTGAAAAAGGGAAAGTCAAAATCGTGCTATCGACGGGCCCGCAAAACTCCGTTGTCGTGCCGAAAAAGGAGATCCACCTCGTCGTGCTGGGCGACGACGACATTACCGAGTTCCGCGACAAAATTCAGGCAGTCGCTCAGCTGGCAACCAGGAAGAAGTTTACGATCAAGCTCATTCAATACGCGAAATCGACGGCAAAGTTCACATCGTTGCTGTAGGGAACACCGAGGCCATGCAAACGCCGAACCATTTTCTGGACCAGGCGGAACGCGCACTACAAAGTGTTGGCAGGGATAGACGTCAATCCGAAACCTTATTCCTCGAGCGGCTGCTGTGCGAGATTGGTGTCAATGATTGCGCGGCCAGCCTATCACCAACCGAGCTTTTTCGAGCGATCGTCAATGACAAAACATCGATGTACGGCGCCCGCACGGCTCTGGACGTAGTTGCATGGCCATTGCGGCAGCCGCAAGACGCCCTCCGCCCGGGCGACTGGATGCTGCGAGCTCTGCCTGGAACCGGCGATGTGGGACACGTGGCAGTCATCGCATCTGAAGATCTATTGACGCCACAGATGATGGCAGCTGCAGGTATTGCCGCCGAGAGCGCGCAGCCGGGGTATTTCGCGCTAGTGATCGAGGCTGGCGCTTTTCCCCATAGTCGCTTGCGCCTGTTCGCTCGACGATTGCTAGATAGCCGCGGCCGCGTGCCGCTCTATACGTTGATTCTGCGTCCCAACTATCTTTCGAGTCCGGTTCCGGATCTTCCTGTTGAAGACGACGGGGCGGGCAACCTTGAGCCGTATCGACGCGCGGTAGCGGCACAAGAGAGCAAGTTTCGGCTCGCAATGGCGGCCGGTGTAGCAGACGCGTTTGAACTGGCACTCCTCCGCGTCACTTGGCAGATCATGTTGAACGAACTCACAACGGCACCCGGTTCGGTACTGATGTTTGATCGGATGGGGCCCGATGCAAAGTTTGGGTTCACAGGTGCGGACCGCTGGGCGTCGGCAAGCTTGCAGAAGGCCAGCGAACAAATTAACCCGCAATACGCCTCGCCGGACCAACTTGCGCATAAGTACGAGGAGTACCTCAACCTGTCGTTGGAGATGTTGCGCTGGGGAAAAATCAAACAGGAACTGATCGTAGACAAACAAGCCGGCAAACAGTACCTCATCCTTGGCGAAAATCCACTTGTTCGTCAGGTGATGCAGCTTCTCTCTAAGGAACTCCTTGCGTGGTTCAAAGCGCAGGCCAATACCAAATTCTTTATCGAGTCATCAGCACGTGTCGGGCTCGGAACGATGTTGACCGAACGGCCAGAGCTTTCAACTTTATTGCGAACCGCACAGAACTTACCGCCGGATGTAGAGGTGAGTTCCGTTCCTGTTGACCGGCCCGCAATGGCCGAGGCTGTCGAGCTCGCGATCGGATTGATTCCAGTCGTTGGCAGCGTAGTCGCTGCGTATGAGGCTTGGAGTGGCGTAGATCTGTTTGGCTATCGCCTGAGCGACCTCGAGCGCGGCATCCTCGGTGCGTCAGTCCTTCTCCCCGTGGCTGGCCGCCTCGTGAAGGGCGGTAGGGCACTGTACACAGAGGCTCGGCTGGTTTCGCTCTATGGTCACGATGCTGCCATTTGGTCGAGGGCGATTGGCGCGGGTGCGCGCGGCACGGCGGAGCGCGAAGCGCTCAGGGCCGTCGAGAAAGCAGAGAGCACTCTTCGTATTGAAAAGTCGGTGACTGGCACAATAGCCCGTGATGCCGCCGGAGCTGTGCCACGACTCACCAAAGGGGTTGGCTCAGTCATCACGTCGGTTGACCAGGCGATTGCGGACATGCTTCGAGACCTGCAAAAAGCACATCCGCAGCTTGTTGGCCTGGATGTTTTTTCGCTCGAACGAATACTCGCGAAGGGCCCAAACGTAGATCATCTCAAAGGCCAGCTGCTCGAAGAACTCGTGGAATCTCGAATCGTCCCGTGGCTCAGCAAACGCGAAGGCGCTTTTGCCCTCGGCATCACCGTTCCCGCTGGCAAAAAACTCGAATTCATTCCCGGCCATCTCATCCGCGATGCCGCAAAACGCCAGATCAGCGACGGCATGCTCGTCTATCGCCAGGGCGAAGAACTCGTTATCGTCGCCATCTTCGAAGCCAAAGCCGGCAAAAGCGCCGCTCGTGAACTCAGTCTCGCCCGCGGCAGTATCTCCTCGCTCTCCGATGCGGACCGTCTCGAGTTACGCGCCTATTCGAAAGACGTCTGGCGCGAGGAGCGGGATGAAGCGAAGGCCCTTGGCCAGCGGTTCATCCGAACGATCGATGATGTCGAAAAAGAGATTGCCCTGTCCGAAATCGGTGGTCAGGTTCGCCGCGACGTCGAGCGCCTTTCCGAAGGCACCACGGGTCACGCTCGCATTCGCGTTGGCACGCAGGAGTTCGTAGTCCGCATTTCGCCTAACAAAACAAAATTCTTCGGCGTACTCCCCGGCGACGTTCGGGCCTCCACCATCGAGGCACAGCTGAAGGAGACCGGATACTCCTATGAAATCCTCGGCGCGGACATCAAGGCTGGGGCCCTGAAGGATATCGCAGCATCCCTGCAGCCGCTGGCCGAGGCACTTGCCAAGGCGGCACCCTAGTCGCCAGCAAACCCGCAAGCCGAAACACAACCGGCGCAGGGCAGGGAACTGCCATCAAATTGATCATCCCCGCTTGCACGGCGAGGAGGGAAAGGGGCGATTTCGAGCACTTGCTTTTGGGAGGTGCAAATAGAATAATTGTGGTTCACGCGGGCGGGCGTCGTACAATGGCAGTATAGAAGCTTCCCAAGCTTCGGACGTGGGTTCGATTCCCATCGCCCGCTCCATAAACCTCGTGTACGGTCCGAAGACATCCTTTACAAAACGTTCCGGAGACATCCTTTACAGTTTAGGGCCAAAGGGGTTGTTTAAGGGCTGCAGAGTTTTTTCCTCCAGATCGATGTACCCAAGATCATAATCCATAAAAGTCACTAGCCATATGCCATCGTCAACCTCCTTGATGCCGACGGCTTGACCCGCCAGAGAAGTGCTAAGATTAATTTTCTTTCTGAAAATGCAAATTCTCCCGCAGTAAGTAACCAGAGCGGTGCGATCGTGAAAGGGGTAAGAAAGCTCACCGATGCCGCGATAGGGCCGCGTGGAAGGTTTATAGACGTCGGCGGGGCACTTCATTTCGAGAGCTTCATGCGGACGCTCGTAATTAAACTCGCGAACGAAAGCGTCGAACTTGGCTTGTTGCTGAAGGAAGTTGCAACCGGCCGGGCGCGTAGCTTCGATTTTTAAGGTTCGATGCATGCGTTCATGGCGGCCGTTCTGTTGCGGATGGCCAGGCTGGATGCGCTCGATGGTAATGCCGAGGCGCAGCCACCAAACGGCAAGCCTGCTTAAGTTGAAGAGACCATTGGGAGAGGCGAAGGGCACGCCGTTGTCGGAACGGATGGCTTGCGGCAGACCACGTTCCTTAAACAAGCGCTCAAAAGCGGTAAAGGCTCCCTGTTCCTTGATCGACTCCATGGCCTCGCAGAGCAAAAGAAAACGGCTGGCATGATCGGAAACGGTCAGGGGGTAACAATACCTCTTATCCCCCAGCATGAACTCGCCCTTGTAGTCGGTGGACCACAAAGCATTCGGAGCGCTTCCTTGGGATAAAGGAGTGCCTTCGGTTTTCGTGCGAGAGTGCCGTTGTCGAGTCACCAGCCCATGGCGATCCAGGATGGCGTGGATGGTACTGCAGGCCGGCACGCGAACATCGTTGGGCAATTTGCGCAACAGGCGTTCCCTAAGCTTGCGAGCGCCCCACGTCGGCTTTTCCCGCCGTAGGGTGACGATCATGGCTTCGAGTTGTGCAGGAAGCTTGTTGGCGTAGCGGTAGGGAGTTCGCGCCCGGTCGGTAAGACCTTCTAGCCCGCACCCTTTATAGCGCTCATAAATTTTATAACCGGTTACCCGGGAGATGCCGAACTCCCGGCACAACGAGGACATGCTCTCCCCGTCCTTGAGCCTCAATACAAACCGCATGCGTTCTTCCACGATCGACCGTTCCTTCCATGGCATCGGCAACTCCTGTCTGGATTAATCCAGACAGGAGTTGTAAACCATGTCTCCGGAACGTTTTGTAAAGGGTGAGTCCGAACGCACATCGTTGATTCAGTTGCTCTTACACCGATAAGTCTAGCTTAGAGGCCACACAGAGCCCCGATTTTGGTCTCATTGTGGCCTCAACTTTTTGCGTCGGACCTTTTCGTCCAGACGCATTTTTTTTGCGCGGTCACCCCGCGAAGGGAGTCGCACGCACATGGACATTTTTGCACCGATCGTGAAGGTCGACAGCGCGAAGCGCGAAGTCTACGGTGTGATGGCTGAAGAGGCGCCGGATAGGGCCAACGAGATCTTCGACTATGCGAGCTCCAAACCTTACGTGAAGGCCTGGGTCGATCGCTTTTCAAACGCAACCCAGGGCAAGAGCTACGGCAACGTGCGCGGAATGCACTCTGCGATCGCCGCCGGCAAACTTATTGGCGTCACGTTCGACGACCAGCAGAAAAGAATTCCGGTCGTGGCGCGCATCGTCGACGACAACGAGTGGAACAAAGTAGTCGAGGGCGTCTACAACGGCTTCTCGATCGGCGGCAAGTACATCAAGAAGTGGCTCGACGTGCCATCCGGACTCACCCGCTATACCGCGGATCCAACAGAAGTCAGCATTGTCGACAATCCCTGCATGCGAGGAGCGATGTTCACCATGGTAAAAAATGACGGTTCGGCAGAAATGCGAAAATTCTCACCCCGGGATCCTCTCGACTCACTCGAGGCCACAGTCGAGAAGTTAACGTCAGCCGTCGAAGCGCTGGTGGCCAGGCGCGCCCGGGCCGCGGCCGCCGCGAAGAAGTTCGATATACACGGCTCCGACAATCCCGACCAGGCGCACGACTTGATGAAAGCGGCGCGCGCGCAGCGTCGTCCGATCTCGTAACAAGTTTCACCCAGCAAATCAGAAACGCCGCGGTCAACCCGCCAGAGGAGAAACGATATGCCAGGTGGTCCAGGAGCGAATGCAGCAGCAATTCAAGCATTGTGGTCGACGGTGAAGTCGCAACTTGCCACCGTACAGGCCGATTTAAACCAGGCAGCGACGGATGCCGCCACGCTGGAGGCCAACCTTGACCTGCTTTACGGTTACGGCGCCGGCGATCTCGTGGACTGGGTGCGAAACCAATACAAACAAACTCGTCTCGGGTATCGGCAACGCATTAGCGCCGGCGGGAACGTCGCGCCGTTCGCGCTCAACGTCGGCGCCCCCGACGCGGCGGCTCGCGACACGAGCAATGTCGATCAGCGACCTATCTCCAGCACAGCAACGGGTTCGCTACTCGGATTGACGTAAAAAAGTTTGCCGGCCGCGGCCTCGATAATCGCGGCTCGGCATTGCCGGCGTGCGGGAAGGCGTGTTGGCCTCGTCGCTAACGCGCCTCAGCTGGCGCAAGAGTTTTTTCCAGTCGGCAGATGCGGGGAGAGCCCGGAGTTCCCGGGCTTCCTCCTCCGCGAAACTCCACTGAGGGCAGTGGCAAGGGCAGTGAGAAAGCGAAAGAATCACACGGAGCGACTCGAATGAAGAAACAAAGGAAATCTGCTCGCGGCAATCCGAACCCGAACATCGGAAAGCTAGGCATCGCGACGCGATTCAAGCCTGGTGTGAGCGGCAACCCGGGCGGCCGTCCAAAGACGCGCATCCTCGCCGAGATGCTGTCGGCGATCGGCAACGAGATCGAGCCCAAGAGCGGGAAGGTGTTCTTCCAAGTCGCTGCTGAAGCGCTCGTCCGCAAAGTGTTCCGCGGCGACATTGGAGCATTCAAAGAATTCGCGGACCGCATCGACGGCCGTGCGACTCAGCACGTCGAGCTCGGAGGCGGCCTTCAATTCCAACAACATGGCAAGTCGGAATGGTCGGAATGGCTGACGAGATACACGACGGCGACACCGGAAGAACGCGAGCAACTGTCCACGGAGTTAGACGACAAGATTCTCGCGATGGCAGAGCGCATAAAGGCGCGACGGCTTGACACCCCCGAGAACCGAGCCAGGAATCGCATGGATGAATACGACCGACGCATCGCCGCCGGCGAGAAGCCAGACGAAGTTCTCAAAACCTTGAAATCGCCTGCGGCAGGCGTCTACCAGAATTAACCTCAGAACAGGTTGAAGTCAGGCGTATACTCGGGCGCGTGCCCGACCTCGATCCCGCAGCTCTCGCGGAAGCGCGCCGACTCGTTGACCAGGTCCGCCTCGGAATAACTGGCAAAGTCTCCGCTCGCAAAATCCTCGCATTCAAATCCCTAACTGCGCTTGCCTATTTCGATCGCCTGAGTGGCAACCCCGTTTCTGTCAGATCTCCCGAAGAGGACGACGATCTCACGCCGGAAGAAATCGCATTTCTCTTTAGCCTGGCGGAAGGTTCTTAGAGCGCCATGGAAAGCGGCGAGTACAACGTCGAAGTTGAGACGCAATTCAACCGCGAAAAGTTGTCGGTAGCAATACCCAAGCGTCTGCAAGAACTCCTCGAAACATTAGACTTGCGATTGCCCGTCGCCGAGGAGTGGTATGTCAGTCTCCTCACCAAGATCATTTTGAACGTGGCTCGGATCTGCCGAGATCTACTCGCGACAATCGAGAAACAGGATCTGCCGGCCGCAGCCTGGAACGCGCGGAATTTGCTCGAGCTCTGGGTCTGGATAAAGTACTGTTCGACTTCACGCGCCAACGCCTGGCAGTTCAATGGGGATGTCTTGCGCGACATGCGATTGCTCGCGGAATCCCTGTCGAAGATGTACAGAACGCGGGGAATCGAGAGCGAATTTGAGTCTGAAGCACGTAAAAAGCTAGCTGACCTCGCCGCGAGTATCGGTGTCAATTCCATCGACGAACGCTACACACAGGTCCGCGACGCAGCTGAGGCTGTCGGGCTGGACTCCTGGTACGGGCCGATGAATATCCTGCTCTCAAAATTTGCCCATCCGACTGCTGGCCTCGTCATCGGCCTCATGCACCAGGACGAAATGATGCAAAATCTCCAGAGCACTTGCACGACCCAGGGAGTCTTCTTCGCTGGACAATGCGTGATTGCTCTTTCGGAGGCGGTCTTGGCGCTTCCAGTCAAGTAATCCACAATCACTTATTTCTGCCGCACCCTAATCGGCCGCGATCGCGGAAGCAGTTACCGCGGCAATTCCAAGAGTAGGATTTTGCCCCGCTCGACGCACTGTCCGGGCCGACATGCCCAGCTGCCGCGCGATCTTGCGCCAGGAGCGGCCGGATTCGCGCAGCTGGACTATTTTGCGCATGTCCACCAGTTTCCGAGGCCGGCCGAGCGTCCTGCCCTTCGCGCGCGCGTTCCTGAGGCCCGCCTTGACGCGTTCGACGATGAGCGAGCGCTCGAGCTCGGCAACGGCGCCGAGGACCGTAAAGACCATCTTTCCCGCCGGCGTCGACGTGTCCAGCGATTCGCTGAGGCTCACAAAGTGGATCCCGAGCGCTTGGAACGTCTCGAGCGCGCGAAGTAGATGCGACACCGATCGCGCGAAGCGGTCAAACTTCCACACGATTATCACGTCAAAGCGACGACGGTGCGCGTCGGCCATCAGGCGATCGAGCTCAGGCCGTTTCTCTTTCGTTCCCGAGATCCCGATGTCGACGTACTCGCCGGCGAGCTCCCAGCCGCGGCGCTCACAATGCTCGCGCAGCTCGCGCGTCTGCATCTTCGGATCCTGCCCGTTGTTCGACGTACTCACCCTCGCATAAATTGCCACTCGCATCGGTTTCCTCCTCCTTCACATACTTCGCCAGAAACGCATCGATCCTCACACGCATGATCGCGCGGCGCCGGTGGAGATCTTCAGCGGTCTCGTGACTCGCGCCTGGCGCCGGCAGCAACAAGAGACTCCGCAAGGCGAATTTTCGGCCGGCTTCGACCCGGATCTGGAACGAGCTCCAACACACGCGGCATTCAAAGAAGCGAATCACTCGCAGGCCTGGCCGCTCGATGAGCTCGGCGTCGCATCGCGCGCAATTCATTTGGCGCCAGACTTTCTCGATCGCGGTTTGTTCCAGCGACGATGCACCTTCGCCGGCAACAAATGCGGCGCCTTCTCGCCCGGCACGATTACCTGCCGCGAAGGCGTTGCCGTTTTTCCGGTCATGCCCTCGCGGATGATCTGCTGCAGCTTTTGAGTGGTTCTGACCTGGCACGTCCGACACATACCGTTGCCGGAGTGAATCCGCTCACGCGTCTCGCAAATAAGGCAACCGTAGCGCTCGAAGTAAACGCTCCACTTCCGCTGTTCGGGCACTGCCTGCAAGCGTTTTAGCTCGTAGGCGATCTGCCGGCTGCGAAAGAAAGGCTCATAGATCATCGCGTCGCGATCGGCCATAATTTCGGCAACCTTCTCCTGGACGAGGCGATTGAGCGTGAGTTCGTCTGAGCCCGAGCGGACGGAATCCCGAGACGACGGCATGATTTCTACCGCGACAGCGTCATCGTGCTTCATCGCGTTCCTCCTGCCAGTGTGGATGAGCCTTTGCAAGCGCTGCTCGGAGATGGACCGGCGTGCAATGCGTGTAGATCTGCGTCGTCGAGATGCTGGTGTGACCGAGGAGCTCCTGGATCGTTCGCAGATCGGCGCCGCCTTCTAGTAAAGCAGTGGCGAAACCGTGGCGCAGCATGTGCGGGTGAACGTGGCCGAGCCCGGCTTTGACGCCGAGCTTGCGGAGGATTCGCCGCACAGAGACAGCATCGATGGGTGAATCCGGTGTGGACCTCAGTTCAATTCTTTCAGGCGCCTCCTGGCGAAGTCTCGCGATGCGCTCTCGTGTTGCCGCGAGAGCCTGGGCCCGGGTGAGAATCTCCACTTGCGTATTGGCTTTAGGTCGCCTCAGGTGATACATCACCGCTTCATGGAGCGCGTTGCGTTGTTTCGGATCTCCACCGTTTGGAAGGAGCCACTCGTAGACGGTTCGCCACGCGCCATTGTTAACGCGGCGCTTGAGCAACGTCATTGCTTGCAGGATCCTGGCGGCCGGAAGCCGAACTTTCCGAGCTCGAGCGTTTCCTACTTTTTTCCCGACGAGCACACGTCGCACCGTACCGTCCGCGAGCTTGCGATTCTCATGCCAGAATCCTATCCAAGATGCGCCCTGCTGCTTAACACTTCCGTTTTGCTCGTGCTCGACTTGGCGGAATAGAGGCCCGGACCTGCGGTCCTGCAGATACGCACGAAGCGTTTCAACCGTTCTCCGGGCCATGATGACGAGACGCTCTTTCTGGCCCTTGCCGAGCACTTTGATCGTGCGTTCGTTCCAGTCGATGTTTTCGATTCGCGCTCCGATGAGTTCGGCGATGCGGCAGCCAGTTGACCAGAAAAATTCCACGATCGCTTCATCGCGCGGGTTCTCAGCCGCGGCCAGGAGTTTCTCCATCTGCGCAGGTGAGAGCCAACGCGGAAGAGATCTCGAGACTTTGCGATTCTGAATCAGATCGGCCGGCGAAGTCTTCGCGGCACCGACCATGACGGCGAATTTGAAGAATGAGCGCAGCGCGTAGAGCCGCTGCGACACGGTTTGCGCTGACGCCTTTCGCACGTGTAGGAAATGCAGCCATTCCGCGATCTCTCGATGCGTGGTATCGGCGATGCTGAGACCGAGCGTAAAGTCGAGAAAGTCCGAGATCGAATGCCGATAGGCACTGATGGTGTTAGCTGCGTATGCACCAGCTTCGAGGTTTTTCAAGAAATCTTCGAGAAGACTGGCGTTCGCTTCTCTGTGACGGAGTCCACGCGCTTCGCGGAGTCTGCCAGGTTTGTCAGTGGGCTTTGGATCGGGCTCTGGAAGCGGAGGTACGGGAAACGGCGCTTGCTGAGACTGTGACGTGGAACGAGTAGAATTGTGGGCAGGCATTTTTGCGGTCCTCCGTGACCGCGGACTTGCTTAGGGGCGCGGCGGTGTTCTAGCACCGTTGCGTCCCGTTTTTTATTTCCTTTTCTTCACGCCTCGTTTCAGCGTGTTTTTGAATTTCTTCGCTTCGTTGATTTGAGCTTTTGACCACAATCGAATCGTGCTCTTGCCAGTAGTAATCGGCTTCGGGGCGTCGATATGTTTCTGGGCAATCCACGTATACAGCGTCTGGTGAGAGATGCCGATCTGCTTTGCGACCTCTCGTGTTGTGTAGGTCCGCGGGCTCACAAGATACAGCTTGCATCATTACTGGACACGTCGTCAAGTACCATGTTATGTTTGTTGCCCTAAGATGACCCGAGACGATAACAGAAGGCACCAACGTGTCATGGAAGAACTGCGCTCCACGCGAGTTGCCGTCGAAGGACGTAAGGAACCGTGGCACCGATCGGGGAAATTGGTCTCGATAGCGACCGCGATCATGGCGGCGACGGTGGCGCTATACATCGCTAAGCCATCAATCGAGGTGACGGACGTCTCGATGGTTTGTCCGCTGTGTGATCGAGGAGGTCCATTTACACCGTCATCGGACATTGCGATCTCGAATCAGGGAGCGGTGTTCAATGTGCGGCTGCAAAATACAGGGAACATGAGCACCGAACTGATCGACCACAATCTCACCACGCACACATTTACCCATCCGTCGCCGAAAGCAGAAGAATTTATCGAAAGTCCGGATGCGATCGCCGACCACATCCCGATACAGATTGGTGCGCATTCATTCGCGACTGTTTCGATGAGTCGAGGAGAAGTCGTCGCGCTGGCCCTCCGACAATATGAACTGTTGAAACTTCCGCCCCCAAACTTCTACTTATACGGCCACGCGACCTATAGGGTGCTTTTCCTACATAGCAGGACCGATTTCTGCTTTCGCTACATTCCCCCAACGAAGGGGCTTCCTGAGAGTTGGTCGGTCTGCGCGAGGTAACGACGAATGCGGCAAAAACGGCAAACGGGAGCGCTCACTAACTCGTTCACTCTAGGCGCTGACGAATCCGAAATGGGGATGCCGCAAAACCATCAGTTATTGCCCCGCCCCGCCGGCCGCTCCTCCCAACCTATCTGATTCCTCAAAAATACGCGCGATCTGGGCAAGCTTTGGTTCGGCGGCTACCAGATTTGCGTGAGCCTCTTGCATGAGCCGTTCTTGACGATAAGCCATCTGCTGACCGTAGAACTGGGCTATTCCCCGGTCGGCTTCGACAACCATGCGAAATGTCTCTCGCACTTCCTTCCGCAGTTCCCTGGAGTGCCGACCTGCCTGGACAAGTACGACGTGCGAATCCTCGGGCAAGATCGCGGAGGCTTCATTCACTGCGCCCCACTTACGATCAGAAATATCGCTCCAATATCGTGCCTGAAGGCGGATCTCATCCAGAATCGAAATGGCACGCAGAAGCTCTCGGTGCTGCTCATCGAGTAGTTGCGCCCTGACGATTCGGAGATTTTCGGTCGCCATTTCTGCTTGTTGTTGGGAAAGTGCGACGCTGTCGACTGCAGCTTTGGCTTGCTTTTCCATTGCACTCAATTGCCTCAGCGTTTCTGCGTGCTGCAGCTCGCGCTCCGCTGCCTCTCTCTTGCGTTCCTTGCCCTGCCTTCTGTACTCCTTGAAATCTAGGCCCAGAATTAGCACCAACGCGATACCCTCGAGCCAAACTGCCAGTGACTCGTATTTCGTAAAAAACGCTAGAAAACACTTCAACATACTTACCCTCCAACCGCCTGACATTTTCCTTGCCGCGATTCACTTCCGGCGAAACGGTATCACTTCCAGCTCGCCAAGTCTGATCGCATAGGTGATGAAGTTAGGCGTAACTCCAGCGCGCAACGCGACGCGTCTTTTCCATCCATCACGGTAATCGCAATGTGCCAAAACTTTTCGTACGCGATCGAGATCTGTTCGCCGTTTTTCCGCGAAACTCTTTCTGACTGCCGCGGCAGCGGTGGTGCGTCGATTCGCATCCTGGCATTCAGGCGAACATAGTTTCCGGCTGCGTTGGTCTTTTGCGAGGAAGTACTTGCCGCACGTTCGGCAACGCCAGAGCAACGGGCTCAGTTCTCTGTGCAGATTGTCGATTGAATAGCCGCGCCAAGAATCCACGGCCCTAACAATCTCCATCACGACTCTGCTTTGTTCGGTCGCCCTGGGATCGAATGCTTTGATTGACTCTTCGTCTTTGGCTAGCTCTAGCTGACCGACAGCGTGCTTTCCGCGGAGTATCTCACTCTGTCTTTCGCTGATCTTGACGCCGAAATGCTGAGTCAGCTTTACGGTGGCGAGCTGGTCGCGATTAAGAAGACCAATAATAATCGCGGCGAGGCGACGACCAGTAACATCAAAAAGCATCTCTGCCTGCACAAAAGCGTTTTAGCACGGAAAGACTAGAAACACAACGTTTGTTGTTGTAACCGTGGGAAGTTACGGACACTCTGGTCGTGCAATGAAAAGAATAAAACGCCTCCGAGTAGCAGCGCGACTTACGCAAGCCGAACTCGCCGCGGTTTCCGGTATTGACAGGAGTCGCCTCTCCCTAGCGGAGTCGGGGCACGTGACACTGTCGCCGCAGCAAGAACAAAAGTTAGAAGCGGCCATGATCGCGATTCTTGAAAAGCGCGCAACTGGTTTTGTGAAATTGGTCGAACAGTTCCGCTGATGAAAGACGCCACAGAGCTACGCCTAATGAGAGAGCATTCTCGGCCGTCGATTCGCGAAGCGGCCGATGCAGTCGGGATCGCGGCCCGCACACTTAATCATTTCGAGTCTGGGAAAGCGGCCCCGAATAAGTCGCTGTTCGATGCGCTGATGTTTTTGTACCTGGGCGCGATCGCGGGTCGATTGGTCGAGTTGAGACGCGCGATCCGGCCGAGTAAGCCGGCGCCGGCGAGCAGTTAGCCCTTTTGTTGATTTCTTTGCTGACGCGGCAGCCAACCTGCGAGGTAACACGATGCCTAGCCTAAGTGTGACTGTTTTGAGTTCTTCCGGTCTCAAGCTGCGTTATCAGACCTTCAAACAATCGAAGGCGGAAGTGGACGCCGGCCTGGCGAACTGGGAGAGCAATCGCTGTATTCGCATGATGCCTGACGCCGTCGGAAATCTGCGGCCACGTCGGAGCGGGCCCGGCGGTCCGTTGGTGTTGCAACTCGAACGATAAAAGAGATTTTCGCGGCTGGGCGCGGCCGCAAAAAAAAGGCCTCGAGGGTGTGGCGCACCGTCGAGGCCGAAAATTCAGAAAGGTAGATCCAAATGGAAAGTAGCGCATCTCCTCGTCAGCGTCAATCTCAAACACAAAAATCTCAGGGCGTATCGCGGCCCGTAGGAGTACAGCCGTGAGCGTTCGGTTGATGGGCAAAGTTTTTGAGCTCGATGTTCCCGCGATGAAGAAGCTCGTTCTCCTGGCGATGGCGGACCATGCGAGAGACGACGGGACAGGCTGCTATCCCGCGATCGGCACGCTCGCGGCAAAGACCAGTCTCTCTGTTCGAGGCGTCCAGAAGACGATCAACGACCTGGAAGCCGCAGGGTATCTGAGGGTTGCCGGCAAGATGGACGTGAAGCGGGGGGTCCGGGTGGACAAATACCGGCATGGGGTGACGACGGAGTATACCCTCACGCTCGATGGAGCGGACCGACTGCTTTTTGGCAGGCGAGCGTCCAACCCCGCACGCCGTGCACCCTTAACCCCGCACGCCGCTGCAGCTAACCCCGCACCGCACGACACTCTAACCCCGCACACGGACGCCAACCAACCCCGCACCGCGTGCAGGGGAACCAAAGACTTATCCGGAGATTCGGAATCGAAAAAAGCAGAAGCGGCGGCGGTGATTTTAGGTTCTCTCAAGATACATAGAGCGGCGCCGGCAGAAGCAACGGCAAACCCAAGAACCGCCGCCGCTGCTTCCAAACCAACCAGAAGAAGAAAGGCAAACCGCAGCACGCCAGCGGATCCGCTGTTTGAGAAGTTGTACGAAATCACCGCCGATTGCGAGATGGGACCGCGGTACGAGATTGACAAAAAGCAATCAGAGCTCATTACCGCGCTCTTTCTCCATCGGAACGACAGCCTTCCAGTCAAGTTCAAAGCCTGCATCGAAGCTGCGCTGGTTCCTCTTCGTTGGGGGTCTTCGCGAAAGGCCGAAATTACGCGCCGAGCTCTCCAAAGCCTAAAGAAGTTTGAAGGCGGCAAAGATTCGCTTTACAAGCTCAGGAACGAAAACAATCGTTACCACAGGGTTATCGAGGTCGTGGTCGAAGCGATCATTGATGCCGACGCCGAACTGCAGAAAAGTCCGTGGAGCGGACCCCCCAGACCAGGTTACGCGCCGGCGTCCAGCGGTTCGGCGTGGACCGCGGCATAAGAGTCCGATTTGCACACGTCTGCAAAAATTTCACCCGGGGCAAAAACCCCAACGACTTTCGCCCAGGGGAAAACCGAAACAGATCCACCCGGGCTTATGCGTGGACTCAAACAGTTGATTTTGCGTCTTTTCAAAAACGGAGGAACGAGCATGGCGACAGCAACGCAGAGCGTGCAGGTCAGGCAAGGCCAGATTCTCAAGCGCCTCGGGGAGTTGAGCGACGTTCTTCGGCCGCTGGGCGAAAAACAATCCGCCGCGATTTTGTCCTGCCGCGAACTGCAGGAGCGACGTGTGCAGCTCGCACTCGATTGGAAGCAACCTACGGCAGACAGAAAAGGGATCGAGCGCGAGATTGCTGCACTCGATTCGCAGATTCGCGAACTGCAGCGCGACGCCGATACGCTTGCCGGCAAAATCAAAAAGATTAACGACGGCGAATGGTCCGAGCTTCACGCGGAGCTCGCGGCGATCGAGTTTGACCGCGGAGAGGTGGAGCTGCAGGCCAAGCTCGATGCATTGAACGCCGCGATGGACGAAGCCCGAACCAAAGGTGCCGAGTTCGCGGAGTTTGCTCATGAGTTCGGTCAACAGCACGGATCCGCCGGCGCGCAGAAGGCGCGCCTCGCGAAGCAAGCTTTTCTCGCTCGAGAGAACTCGCGGATCCGCGACGGATGGACCCAGGTCTCTACCTGGGCAGGTCTCGACTATCGCGTCGAGTTCGTGCCGATGTTTCCACCGTCGGCAAAACTCTGAGCCATATCACTTTTCAAAATTCTTAGAGGAGACTGAAATGCCAATCGTCAAAGAAACAATTGAGGGGCGGGAGTATTCCTTCGCGCCCATCAAATTGAAAGAGCTCCGGAAGCTGCAGAAGGACAAGATCGCTGCCGGCAGCACCATCTTTGAAGGCATCGACTTCTGGAAGCCCTATATCGACTCCTCGATGGAGCGCGCCGGGAGCCAGGCGCCAGACCTCGAAGACATGGAAGTTGATGTTGCCAATCGCGTTTTCTCGCAACTCATCGAAGGCGTGATGAAAGCCTCTGGCGTGGAGCTCCACTCGCATGGCCTCTAATTCGGAATTAAACGTCCGGATTATCGTCGACGCAGCGCAGCTGACGTCCGGCATGTCCGGAGCTGCTCAGACCGTGCAATCCGCGTCGGAGCGCATGGCTGCGTCGCTTAGAGCCGCGGGTGTGTCCGCGGTCGATGCGGCATCCGCGATGAAGAATCTCGGATTCACTTCCGCGGAGACTTCGGCATCTCTCGGCCAGGTCGCCTCCGCATCCGCTAGCGCCGAAGCTCCCATCGAACGAGTCGCGAGATCCGCCAACAACGCCCGCGCAGCGTTCATGGGCCTCAACTCCGAACTTGGCCTGCACGGCAATCGCGCGCTTGGCTCATTCATCGCACAGTCGGAGACCTTAGGCCCCGCCCTCAACGCTGCCTTCACCGGCATCGCCATCCTCGGCTTCATCGAGCTCGCTGAAAAAGCCGGCGAAAAGATGAGCGCGCTGATCGCGGACACTTTCATCTTCACCGCGGCACAGAAGGCCCTCTATGGCCAACTGGTTTCCGACAACAAAGCAATTGCGGACAATCTTGCCCAGCAGCAAAACCTGATGCGAGATTTGCAAGTCGTCGCCCTGCCTCTAGTTGAACAGGAACGAATGCGGGCAAAGTGGGCCCAGGACGACGCATCCGGTTTGAAGGCCAAGGTCGACGCAACGGAAAAGGAACTCGCCCTCCAAACAAAAATCCTTAATTCGCTTCAGGCCAAAAAGAGCATTGAACCACCCGTCTACGCCGACAGTGGCGTAATGGCCGAAGATGACGATCAGGACAAGCAGATCGAGGAGGCCACTCAAAGGCGGGACTCGCTTTCGTCATCACTGGGTGCGCTCCGGGACCAATATAAGACTGCGGCGCTCGCCGCCGAAGGGCTGGCCTCGAAAGCAAACAGCACGGCGATGAAAGATGCGCATCGCGAGACCGAGAACTGGGCTCGCGAACAGGACAGGCTCGGCAGAGAAGAGGAGGAACGGGCACTGCGGAGCGCGCGGATCCAAAAAGAAGAGGCCGAGGAACAAACGCGGGCGACGGAGAAAGTACAGCGGAGCAAGGAAGAGGAAGCGCGCCTTGAGGCCGAGTACAACCAAAAATCACTCGAAGACTTCCAGCGAGGCCTTGTTCAGCGAACGTCGCTAATCGAGGAACAGGGAAAAAACGAACTCGCGCAGATTCAGTCCAACGCCGAGCTCCAGGAAGAGATCACCACGAAGCGCAAAGGATCGACGAGCCCCGTAATTGCAAAGGAAGCGTTCGACGCCTATACCGCGGAAGTCGCAGTTACGCAGCAGCTCATCGCTGCCCAGGAAGCCTTGCAACAGGAGCTGATTGAGACCGGGGCAAAACAGGACGATCCAAAGGTGCAGGCGAGTCTGATGCGCGAGCTGGCGCTCGTAAAGATGCTCGATCAGGAGTGGGAGCGTTACAGCAAAACGGTCGAGAAGGTGATGAACGCCCAGCAGCAGCAGGTCAACAAAGTAGTTCAGGGGATCGGCAATGATTTATCGCGCGGGATTGTCTCCTGGATGAACGGTCAGGAAACTTTCGGCCGCGCAATGCAGCATGTCTGGACCCAGTTTGCGGACGCCGTTGTTAGTAATCTCGTCAAGGCAGGCGTTCAGATGATTGCTCACGCCGCGTTGTCGAACGCGATTGACAAGAGCATGCAGTTGAGTAAGGCGGAGGCGGCAGCATCCAGCACCTGGGCATCAGTCGCCGCGATCCCGATCGTGGGTCCTTTCCTTGCGCCTGAAGCGGCCGCCGCGGCGTTCGCCGGCGTCATGGCCTTCGCCGATGGCGGCATCGTCCCAGGCAGCGGTCCGGTACCTGCGATCGTTCACGGCGGCGAAATGATCCTGAACGAAGGCCAGCAGCGCTCGATGATGGGCGGATCTACGGTGAATCTGCATTACAGCCCGAGCATCGGCGCCGGCGCCAATGTAGACGACATCAAGGCGCACGGCGATGCCCTTGTAAAGCATCTGAAGCGCACGCTGCGCAGAATGAATCGCTAAAAAATAAAACGTGAGCACAAGTCCACACATCGCGGCGGCGTTGCCGATCGCGCGCGATGGGTGTACCTTGACCGCGGAGCATCAAGCAACTGAGTCGACGAACTCCACCAAAGGGGGTTCGATGGCTCGTCGCCGTTTCCAAAACGGAAGCGTCGTGCTCGTCGGAAAAAAATGGATAGGCCGGTATCGGGAAGATGAAAGAGATCTGGACGGAAATGTTCGTCGCATCAAGAAGGCTGTGGTGCTCGGAACGAAGAAAGAGCTCCCCACAAAGCCGCTCGCGATGCGCCGGCTCGCCGATCAACTCGTCCGAATCAACGCTCCCGCGTACCGACCAGGATGTGTAGCGACTGTGGAACAATTCGCGGATCGATGGGAGAGGGAAGTGCTGTCGAAACAAAAGCCCTCGTCCGTTCGCGCTGTGAAATCACACTTGCGCTGCTACATCCGTCCGTTTCTCGGCAAATTTAACCTGGACCAGCTCGGGGTTGAGAATCAGCAGGCCTTCGTGACGCGAGTCTCAGAAAATGGCGTCTCGCGCAAGACGGTGCTGAACGTCATTGGGACGCTCTCCTCGATGCTGTCGACTGCGAAAGACTGGAGTTACATTTGTGAGCCGGTGGATACCGGCAAACTGGCGCTGCCTCGCCGCGGCCTCAAGCTCGAAGCTCGCAATTTCACCAAGGTGCAAGTACAAGGCATCCTGGCGGCTGCGAAGAATCCGTGGCGAACCATGTTCTACATCGTGACGTTGACTGCATTCCGCGCAGGAGAAGTCCTCGGCCTGAAGTGGAGCGACGTCGACTTCGACAGGAAAATAATCAAGGTGAGCCGCACCGCGTGGTACGGCAACATCGACACCGCAAAGAGTGAAGCGAGTGAAACGGCGCTGCCGGTTCCCGATCTTCTCCTTGGCGTTCTGAAAGCGTACAGGCTCGAGTGGAAGCCTAACCCCGGCGAGTTTCTCTTCGTCACGAGAAACAATCGGCCGCCGTCGTCCAACAAAGTTGTGCAGTACCAGCTCTGGCCAATCCTCGACTCGCTCGGGATCCCACGCTGCGGATTGCACGCACTGCGACACACGCACACGTCGTTGCTACTCGACAGCGGGGCGAGCCCGAAAGTCGCGCAGCGACAGCTCAGGCACTCAGACGCGCGGACGACGCTCGAGATTTATGGGCATGTCGTCGAAGACGCGCAACGGCAGGCAGTTGAAAAAGTGGCAGCGAGTTTGGACTCAATTGGTCTCAATTCGCCGCCCGGCAGTCAAACAATTCAGTAACTTACCGGTGTAAGGCGATGGGTTCGATTCCCATCGCCCGCTCCATAAACCCTGATGACTCTATTGCCTTTACGCGGCTGAGTCGCTGAAAATAGCCTGCAAAATGGTGCGTTTTGGACGCCAATTGGACGCCGTCAGGGCCAATTGGACGCTGCCGCCGTTTTACTCTCCTGTTATTTGTAAGTGAAACGAACGCGCTGCCAGTTTTCCTTCAAAATGGGTTGATTCTCTAAGTTCCTAAAGTTCGTTGGTCCTTCGTGAATGCATTTCGAGCCAGCAACGCTCCGAATGAATACGCGACCGAGGCGTAGAACGGCATTGTAATTAGCAATTGGTTTAAACATCGAGCGCGTGTCTGACAACCCCAGCCGAAGTAATACGAAAGCCGAGATTGAACTGTCGTGGGCCGTGAGAGTAAGGACTCCCATGGGCTGAGGACAGGTGTCGCAGCGAAGGAATAAATTAGAATCGCCAAAGGAAGAATCCAAATCCAAACCATGGACCTGTGGTGGAAACGGCGACCCAGCAGCCATCCAAAGTATAGACCTACTACTATCTGGACCGGATAAAAGGGATTCTCGGTAAGCACCCAGTACCCGAAGCGTAGGAAAGGCTTCTGATTAGCAAAACTGGGCAGCACGTCGAGCAATGAGAATACGCCGAACGCTGCGAGAAAAGCTATGCCCCATGTCCCAACGAACTGGTGGAACAGGAAAACTAGCAAGGATTTGACTCGCGCAGCGGCGACGGTCTGAAATCGCGAGTTTGAGTTGTACCATGACACCCGGATAGTTTTTGGGATTATGCCATGGAACCCGGTCAAGTCTGATTTGAGCGCGAGGGGTTTCGAAGGTTGTCCGAAGAGTGGACGAGACGCCGTCTACAAACCGGACGCGAGCCGCCAAGGTGTTGGCGGGTTCATTTTTTGGCGCGCACCGAGCGGATAGCCTCAACCATGGCATCCATTTCTTCGGGCCTGATGCCATCCAACTCGACTCGAAAATGTGACCGGTCGTTCCAGCCGTTTTCAACATGCCCGAATCCACGGAGAGCCTCAGTATATCGTTCCAAATCTGTTTGGCGTTTTTGGTACGTCGGGTCCGATTCAATCTTGGCTCGCGCGGCAGCGCGCTGTTCCGCTACCTTGGCTTCGTTCTCCAGCCCCTGAGCGATTCGTTTCCTTGCACCCTCGGTCGGAATCGTTATTCGAACGTCATCCTCGTCGCCCCATAAATCTTCCAAAGGTTTCCCGCTGGGACCGGACGTTATGGCTTCGCCGTCGCCGCCAGCGTGACCGTAGAACGCCTGTCCGCGGCGACCATAGAGCTCACGGCTGCCTGTGTTCCATTGAACTGTCAGCAGCGACTTAGTGACCTTTACGATTTTGCCGAGCACCCGCCGCTTGCCAGTGCGGCACACCTCAGCGCCGAGGACGAGAGGATTCTTTTCTTTGGTGGGTTTTGGTTTTGATTTCGCGGTTTTGCTCATGGGCGCTTCAGTGATTATGCAGCAAAAATCTCGTAGTCGCGCCCCTGCGCTTCTTTGCAGGCCAATACCTGGGAACCGTGAACGTATCGGAACGTCGAGGACGGCGACTCGTGACCGCCAACCTGACTGACGCAATAGACGAACGCGTAAGTGTGAAAGGTGGTCGGGCGAAAAGGGTTTGAACCTTCAAGCTCCTTGGTCCCGAACCATGGCTGTGCCAAATCTAAGCTGTTGAATTGGCTCAAGTTCCCCTGTGCAGCCCTCTCACTAATTGCGCTACGATTTGCGATACGGTTGTCTTCCCGTTGGCCACGCGTCAGGTTAGCGTAAATACGCTCGACTATGCTACACGTTCCTCTTTACGAGCCACAGCAATGGATGGAGCGACCAACGATTCAATTGGATTCGATGAACAAACGGACTGAAAAAAGACTCCTCCTCACCGACACGCTCCCTGCTTTCGCGGGCCGAGCTTCACCAAGTTATCGAAGAGCATGGCGAACACGAAATTGGCTTTCCGAGTTCCCACCTTGGCCATTTTCGACCGATGCCGCTGCGAAGACGACATCTGCGCCACGTTTTACACGCAACACAAACCAAACAGCGCCTTCGGTCCCGGTCATCGGAATGTAGCTCTGGCTCCCGATGAGGGGATGCTGATACTCGACGTTGTTGCCGGGCAAATTGCTTGCGTGGAGGTTCTGGAACGGAAAGGTGTTCGGGGAAATTTCGCCTGAGACTCCGTTCGAGTGTCCGGCCCGCAAAAGTATCCGCCGCCACAAGAACTATTCATTTGACAGCCTTCTTCTATTGACATATCGTCCACGGCAACGAGATATAAATGACGACTATGAGTTGGTCCAAGCCTTTGCCAATCCTGTTTGTTTTGATGTGGGAACTCTCCTCTTGCAATCGGCCGCCATCTAGCGTTGTCTCTCCTCAAGCAGAGCCTGCGGAAACCGCAGCAAATGCTATTCCGACTGGTGACATCGAAGTTCAACCGGGAGGGAAGCAGGCCATGAACTATAAGTGTGGCAAGGCGGGGGTCTTTACATTCGTACTTTCCCCAGCCGATGGCGGAGCAGGGCACCAACATTCAAACCCCGGGAGACCAACGGGTGTACTCAATCCTCCAAGTTTGACCATCCCCTGTGATGGGCAGTGGCATTACGGAACAACCTTCACTGCACCGGACGTAGCTGGCGTCGTGACCCAAACGTCTTACCAAAGCGGCGTGCCGTTTTTATTTCGATATATCGTAAAGTTTCCCGGACTTACGCAGCTTCCGCCAAGCCCGTACATTGTTCCGATAGGAATGAGCTTCACATCTGAGGAAGAAGTGGTAGTGGGGGCAATGGGCTTAGCGGCGTGCCCTTCTCAACATCACCATCAAGATAATCATTGGGGACAACCAGAACTAATACAAAAGACGCTAGAACTGGCGAAAAAATACTTCTTTCGAAGGACTAAGAAGTTGCTTGTCAACGATATGAGCCTGCCGTGGGGGGGCACGCTGGATTTCTGTGACAATTGGGCGGCTCCACACCAAACTCATCGGGACGGCAGGCACGTCGATATTCAAATGAAGGGTGTGATGAATCTCGATGACAAAGTTGCATTCCGCTCTATCGCTGAAAACATTTTTGGAAAGCAACACGTTTGTATAGATGGCGGAACGCATTGGCATCTCGTCATTGGAACAACTTGTACGGATTCGAATTTACCTGAATAGATACTCGCTGCATTGAGGTGCAACTTGGGTCATCGCATGCTCTTAGTTTTCAGTCTTTGCTTGCTACCGATAGCCGGGCCAGCTTTTTCGCAGACGGACAGTTGGGTACTCGTCCAAAAGATAAAGGCTCCGGAGTCCTCTCTCGTGAGTTTCGCACTTGACGGAAACGAACTTGCAGTTTTGGAGTCCCAATCTAAGAAGACTCGCATACAGCTTTACACTCGAAAAACAGAAACATCCCGGTGGGTTCCCGAGGTTCAATTGGACACTGTGCCCGTAGGTCGAGCCGGTTATGTCCTCATGGACGATGGCACTCTAGTCTCCGGGTATGCCGGAGATTTCGCAGGCATGACGGCTGCTGGATTCGTTAGCGTATTCAAGAAGACTGCTGGAACTTGGTCAATCACGCAAAAAATTGTTGAGCAAGAACCGATGGATTTTCACGCAGTTGGTAATCATTTGGCCTTGCACCATGGCACGCTGGTTGTTGGAATCTCTGCAACATCTAATCTCTCCTACATGTCAGCGATTGAAATCTTTAATCGTGACCCTTCCACTGGTAAATTCGCACTGCAGTATACGATTCGGGCCTCAGACCTCACTCCCGATGCACTAATTGGCACTTTTTCTCTGCTCGATACCGGACTCGCCGTAGCCACGTTCGGACCGGCGGCCCTTCACATATTCCGGTATGACGGCGCTTCCTCATGGGTCGAGGAAGGCAGTTTCCCGCTCGACGGAGTTGTACCCAATATTTCTTTGTACAAAGACCATCTTGCTCTAACAGACAATTATGTTGTAAAGATTTTTAAGCGAAATACCGACGAGTGGGACTTTGAATCCAAAATCATCTACGACGAAGGCAATCCGCAATTGGATGAATTTGGCTATCCGGTCTTTCTTTCTGATAATTATTTGGTTGCTGGTGCGTTAGACTCCCCGTACCAAGGAAAGAAATTTGTTGGAAAGATTTTCATTTATTCGAAAGATGCTCGCACTGGAGGGTGGACCAAGATTCAGACTATAAACAGCGAAGCACCCCAAGAATTTGAACACTTGGGAGTGGATTTTTTTGATGGCCAAACACTAATCGCAAGCGATTATGACTCTGCGAAGCCGCCTAAGTGGACTATGTACTACTATTCAAGGAAAAGGGCGGTCGAGAGTGCTATTTCCGAGTCTTTGCCACCGGGGCAGGGAGACAGCGGCCGTTCTGTGGCTCCCCCTACAGTTCTCCCCACTCCCGAAGTTGTTTCTCCCGTAGGAGCAGTCGCCGCGCAGTGTCCGACCTACATTTGGAAACGGGTGGAAGGCGCAACCGAATACACCATTCACTTTCGTTTTCCTGCTCAGCGGTCGTCTTGCGGAAAGAACTACACCACCATAGCGGCGGTGAACACAACGATTACAGTGAAAGCCGACGATTACTGTACTTTAGACCTGTGTTATCTCGGCTTTAAGAAGGTGCCCGGTAGAATTTTCCGACCGACTCATTGCGACGGCAAACCAGTAGTCAGGGAGTGGGCTGTAAGCGCCGCGAGCGGTTCGGTGAAGAGTCAAGAGAGTCCGTTTGCCTCGTATCAATGGGATGGGTCTAAAAAGTGCCCGTATTGACGAGGCTCAATCGGTTTTCGCCTTTATCCGACTATAATAACTGACCGGGATTGCCATGTTATGCGATGGGTACCGACCAACCCGAGAAGTTGTCGAACTGAAATACCGTGACCACAACATGGGCGAGGGTTATTCCGACTTGCTGGTTCACCTCGGAGCAAAAGGTCGTGGTCGAACTGAAGGCCGTCAGCAGCGCATTGGGCGAGTGCGAGGAGAAGCAGTTGCAGAATTGCATAAAAATTCTTGGCGTCTAGTACGGACTGCTCGTCAACTTCGAAGCGACGGGACAGAAACAAGGAAAGACCCGCCTCGAAATCGTGACAGCCACGTGAGCGACAAGACTCGGCCCAAGTTAGTTTCAGCGGTAAGTTGCAGCTAGTTTGGTTTCGTTGGCTCTCAGGAGAGCTACCACTTCTTCAAATGCCTGTATCGCTTCGCTCAGGCTCACTGTTCGCCCCGTCGCCTTACCGGCGACATCATGTTTGAAGGCGTTGATTTCTCCATAGACTTTGTCCCACGCAGCATGATTTCCGTCGTTGACGTTTTTCATTCGTTCCCGCGCACTTGCCCCTTTAGCCCCTAATAGTTTCGGAATGCGGTCAAAACATGCAGCAATGCGTTGGATTCCAGAGTTAAAATAAAAACCAGCGAGCCAACGGTCGTTCACTGACTTTTGCGTTGAGATGCTGTCCACATATTGGGGCAAATGAGGACGGTACGAGCTGTGCCAAGTTCCGGGTCTGTCCACGAACCCGATTTCAATGGCTTTCATCAACCCGTACTGTGCGCCTACGACGTAGTCAAACACATCTGTTATCGCATCATCGTAAGGCAGTGTGACCAAGAGGGCCTTCAAGGTAAGCGTGGATTGAAGACCGTCTTGACGGAGTTGTTTGTTTTACTACGCAGCGTGGAGCGAGTCTGAAGCAAGTTCGCTGGCGAGGTTCCAGGGCAAGAGCTCCTCGATGCGGTTGATGGGATGATCGGCGATGCGTTCCAACACGTTCCGCAGATAAGCTTCGGGGTTTAGGCCGTTTAGCTTGGCGGAACTGATAAGGCTGTAAATGGCCGCGGCGCGCTCGCCCCCAGCGTCTGACCCGTTGAATAAATAATTTTTTCTGCCCAACACCACAGCACGCAAAGAACGCTCTGCGGCGTTATTATCGATTTCGAGGCGACCGTCGTCGCAGTAACGCAGCAGCGCTTCCCATCGTCCCAAGGCATAGCGAACCGCCAGCGCGGTGTCGGACTTCCTCGACAGTTTCCCCAAGGTCTCCTCGAGCCATTGTTTCAGCGATTCCAGCAACGGTCGACTGCGCGTGTTGCGGATCTCGCGACGCTCCTCTGGGAGACGTCCTCGGATTTCCTGTTCAATGGCATAAAGTTCCGCGATGCGTTCTACGGCCGCAGCGGCCACCGGAGATTTGTGAGCGACCAGTAGGTCGTAGAACTTCCTGCGCACATGCGCCCAACAGGCGGCTTCCTGGATGCGACCGCTTTCGTAAACTTTCTCGTAGCCCGCATACGCATCCGCCTGCAGCGTGCCGGTGAAGTCTCGCAGGTGCGCTTGCGGATGTTCTCCCTTGCGATCCGGGGTGTAGCAGTACCACACGGCTGGAGGTGTCGCATCTCCGGCCGGCCGATCGTCCCGCACATAGGTCCACAGTCTCCCGGTTTTGGTTTTGCCGCGTCCCGGCTCGAGCACCGGCACCGGCGTGTCATCGCCGTGAATCTTGTTCCCGGCCATCACGTGACGGCGCAGCGCTTCGACCAGTGGCGCGAGTAACTGACTCGTTCCGCCTACCCAGTCCGCCAGTGTCGAGCGATCGAGTTCCACGCCTTCTCGCGCATAGATTTCCGACTGCCGATACAACGGTAGATGATCGCTATACTTCGAAACTAACACGTGGGCCAGCAGTCCCGGACCAGCCATACCGCGCTCGATCGCGCGACTCGGCGCTGCCGCTTGCACGATGCGATCGCAACCCCCACAAGCCAGCTTCGGGCGAACCTGCCGGATCACCTTGAAGCGCACCTGCACGTACTCGAGGATTTCCGATACGTCTTCACCCAGTGGGTGCAGTGCTCCGCCACAGTCCGGACACGCCTTTTGCTGCGGCATATACTTACGCGTTTCGCGCGGCAGGTGATTCGGCAAAGACCGCCGCACCGGGACAGCCACAGGCGGATTCGGCAGGGCTGGTCGCGCCGCAATGTGCGCCGCGATTTTTTCCGCTTGGCTCGTTTGCAGCTCTTCCAGACGCAGCTCCAGTTGTTCGATCTGACGATCGAGCTTCTCGGAAGAGCGCCCGAACTGCATGCGCCGCAACTTGGCGATCAGCAGTTTTAAATGCTCGATCTCCGCGTCGCGCGAAGCGAGCTGCTCGCGCTGCGAGAAAACCTGATTATGCAGTGCCAGGATGAGTGACTTCAGTGCTTGGGAATCGAGTTGCTCGAGATCAGGAAGTGCGGCGGCATCCATTGCACGCGAATATACCGCACTTTTTTTACAGCATGATTAAAATGTCTCCGAAAATAACAAAATAAATAAAATATTTTCTCTCACACCGCCATCTGCGGATCGTAGCTGCGTACCGGACGCCGCCAATCGATCCCTTCCAGGAGCATCGATAACTGTGCAGGTGTTAGTGCCACCGTTCCACTCGTCGCTTGTGGCCAGGTGAATTTTCCGCGTTCGATTCTTTTTGCAAAAAGACAAAGACCATCGCCATCCCACCACAACATCTTGATCAGGTCACCACGCCGCCCACGGAAAACAAAGACATGCCCCGAGAACGGATTTTCTTTAAGCGCCGTTTGCACCATGCCACTAAGCCCGGTGAATCCACGACGGAGATCGGTCACTCCGGCGGCGATCCAGATACGCGTTCCTGCCGGCACTCCGATCATCCCGCCAAGCACTCGAGCACCACACGTAACGCCAACACATCGATGCTCCCAAAAACCCGCAGTGACCCTTTGGCGAGTTTTATCTCTATACTTCCCGAGGAGGCAGCGGAAACTTCTTCGGTCCCTGGCGCGGAGCGATCTTTGGTGACCTCGACGGCCAGGAGCTGCTTCGAGCTACCCAGCCGCCCTTCCCGATAACGCTTTCGCCAGTAGAAAACTTGGTTGGCATTCACATCGTGCCGTCTGGCAACACGAGACACGGAGGCTCCGGCCACCAACGTCTCTTCCACGATCTCTCGTCGCTCTTGGATACTGCGACGCCGCAGCTTCTTCCTCGGCGCCTTCACCATTAGTCCTTGTTCCAGTGTGTCCACGGTCCCGCTCCGTGGACACACTTGTAGGTGTCCACAGACTCATCTTCGTCGACTAGTCTGGTTTCACAAACACGGTGAGATCCGGACGCTTACCCTTCAAGTATTCGGCTTGGCGTTGAATCTGTTGCTTTGTGCGGGCGACATCGTAGGATGGTTTCATGTGCCGATTTCTGAGGTCATGCTAAGCGTCAAAGCAAATTCTGGTACTGGCCCCCGATGGTCTACAATCTCAACCTCACTCTTATGCCGCTCGTAATATTCGCAGACTTGGGTGATAGAATCTCCATACTTTTCTTAAAATTTCCCCCACAAAGTCTTGTGTCCTGCGAAGAGGCTGGTACAAGCACGTTTGCCCCTAAGGAACCTTAGCGAGTGCTCAGTTCCTACTACAAATAATTGTTGGGGATTCCGATGAAGCCGATCGGCATTCCGAACTGATCGCGATCACTGTTCCGGGGTGGATCCGATCAGTGGTCGGAGCGAAGCGACGCTGGCGGATGGATTTTGCAGAAAGTGATCGCGATCGTCAAGCTGTTGTTGTTGAAGCTGTGGGAAAGTGGGAATCGCGAAGCGATTTCCAAGGGCGTTCTTAGCCCGTCTTTTCCACAGCTTTTGGCCCGCCGACTGATTTCACTTTTCTCCTTTTTCGCCGCGTTGCTTACGCATCGATTCGCCGCGCATCTCGATGCGATGAGCGTTGTGCACCAGCCGATCGAGGATGCTGTCGGCCAGTGTGGGATCTCCGATCTGCTCGTGCCAGCGAGACACCGGCAGTTGCGAGGTCAGAATCATGGAGCGTGCCTGGTAGCGATCTTCGGCGATCTCCCAGAAATCTCTGCGCTCTGTTTCTGACATCGGAGCCATCGCCCAGTCATCGATCACCAGAACATCGATGCGGTTGAGGCGCTTCAGCAGTTGCCGTAGACTGCCGTCGGCTCGTGCTAGGTTCAGATCCCGGAACAGCGCCGCAGTTCGCGTGTAGTAAACCGAGTAGCCATGGCGGCAGGCTTTCTGTGCCAGTGCCGAAGCGACATAGCTCTTGCCTACACCGGTTGGACCGAGCACGAAAATGTGTTCGTGGTTTTTCACCCAGGCAGAGTCCTGGGTCAATGCACGGATCACACTTTTATTGAGTCCTCGCTCGGCTCGGTAGTCGATATTTTCCACACAAGCGGCGCCCTTCAGACGAGAGGCGCGAACGCGCCGCGCGAGAGCCTGGTTCTGTCGCCAGTTCCACTGCTGATCGACGAGCAGTGCCAAGCGATCCAGAAAGCTCAGTTCTCGCGCGGCCTCGTCTTGCTCTTGTCGCTCGAGGGCCTCGAGCAATCCTTGCAGCTTGAGGGCCTGGAGTTTTTCCATCATTGGTTGTTGCAGCATGGTCTGCTCTCCTCCTTACTCGAAGTACTCAGCGCCACGAATGTTGTCGTGCGCTGGTGGAGGAGGAAGCGAAGGGGCTGCGCTGAAAGCTTGTTGGTCCAGGGAGTTTTTCAGAATCGATTTCACGCTCTGGTAGCGGCACGCTCCGGTCAGCAGGGCGCGATCGGCAGCCGCTTCCATCCTGGCCGCGGAGTACTGCTCGGCGAGTCGGATGATGCCCAGACACGATCGATAACCCATCTCCGGATGCGGCTTCTCGGCCAGGATCCTCTCGAATAGTCGCGCGGTGTGCGGTCCGATCTGCTCGGCCCACTGCACCATGCGCGAAGGCGTCCACTCGAGGTGCGCTTGATGGCTTTTCGGCCGGTGCTCTTTTTCGGTGAGCACCTGACCTCGTCCACGACCGCGGAGATGAGAAGCCACACGTTGTCCCCGGTGAAAGATCTCTACGGTGGTCGGTGTGGCTCGCACTTCCATCAACTCCTGGACCAGCGTGTAAGGCACGCTGTAGAAGTTGCCGTCAAAGGCGATGTGATAATCGATGTTTACGCGCGCGCGAGACCACTGGCTCATGTCGAACCGTTCGGCCGGCAACGAACGCAGTGCGCTGCGTTCCAGGGACGCAAACACACTGGAGCGCGATCCTTCGCGCTTCCGGAATGGTCGCTGGTTCAACCGTTCGAGCAGTTCCCGGATCGCGCGGTTTACTTCTTCCAGCCGGAAGAACTGGTGATGACGCAAGGCCGCAATGATCCAGCGCTCAACGATCTGCACTCCCACTTCTACCTTGGCCTTATCTCGCGGACGGTAGGGACGTGCCGGCACTACGCCCACGCCGTAGTGCATCGCGAACTCTTGGTAAGTGGGGTTGAGATCCGGATCGTAGCGGCACGCACGACTCACTCCGGTACGAGGGTTATCCGGAACCAGCAGCCTCGGCACTCCTCGAAAATATTCAAAGGCATGCATGTGCGCACTGAGCCAGGCGGTCAGCTGCTGATCTCTGGTGGCTTCCGCGTAGGTGTAGGAACTCGCACCGAGCACCATCACGAACAGTGAAGCTTGCCAGATCTCGCCACTGACTGGATCCTGCACCGGGATCGTAGCTCCCGCCCAGTCGACGAAACCCTTCTCACCGGGCTGGTGTTCCTGGCGAAGAACTACATCCTGCTTCTTGCGCCACCGCCCGTAGAGCTCGCAGAAACGGCTGTAGCCGTATCCTTCCGGATGCACTTGCCGATACTCTTCCCAAGCCAACTGCAGCGTCAAATGGGGATGCTGTTGTAACTGCGCATGCAAAACAGGAAAGTCAGGACGGACCCGTTCGGGAAACTGCTCCATGGACCGTGGCTCTCCAAAGAGTACTTTTTCAACTCGCTCTTGCTCCCAACCTTCTGGCAGCGGCCACGGAATCTTGGCCACCTCGGCTCTCTTGAGATATTCATGAACCGTGCTCTGGCTGATAGAACAAGCGCGGGCGATGGCCCGCTGCCCCAGCCCTAGCTCGAAGCGAAGGCGGAGCACTTCTTTGATCTTGCGCATGGACAATCTCCTGGTTGGCACTCGGTCTCTCCCGTAACTCAAATAGGAGAAACAGCTTGCCTTCTGTGATGTCCAGCGTCACTTCGCCCTGTGGGAAACGTTCCGGGGGATCGCGATCACCATTCCGGGCATCGCGATCACTCTTCCGGTGATCGTGATCAACTGATCGAGATCACCCCGGAATGACTGATCGCCATCCCCCGGAATCACTGATCGACATCGCTCGGAATAAGTGATCGGCATCAGCCCGGAACGCTGATCGGCATCGTCCGGAATCCGCAGCCGGAGAACCAATTCACGTTCCCGTCCAGATTCCGGCGATAGCTGTGCGCACCCTAAGCGCGGACGGTATAGTTTCAAGTTGCTTGAAATCGAAAGCTATTCCACCGGAGAAATTATCTCCGGAATGGTTCACAGCTTCGAATATTCACCTCCATCGAGCGAACGAAACAGATCTGGTAGTCATGCCGGCGATGCAGGGTAGAGGCAGCGACAAATCAAAGATCGGCCGCTGGGACTTGGAGAAGTACAAAGGTACGGATCAATACGAGGGCACCATTTTCTGGATTCTACGCAACACCGGTCGGGGTTACGAGATAGCCCTGAGCGAGGATGCTTCAAGATTGACGATTCGGACGACTCGGTCACGCGGATTTCGCACCGTATACGTACTATATATTGCGATTGACTCCGTCGGTGGTGACTATAGGGAATTTTACGGGAACCGATACGTTTCGAAAAAATACAAACTCCCGAGTAATGCGCAAATCGTACAAGTGGACTCCTCCGGTTAGACTTACCAGGTCGGTCGGTTTAAGCCTTGTGGATCAAATCTTGTCCGGAATTGCGGACAGGATCACTGCACCGTCGGCGAAACCGGACATTTTGCGGTTTGCTCATCGAGCGAGAAGCAACAAGACTCCACGACGCTCACAACTCCGCCAAAAATCTCATCAACGCCGGATTGTCGCTCCATCGTCTCTTTCTTCGTTGCGGGCTCAACTTTACAAGCTGTTCGCGGAATCGCTCTGGAGTCATCGACAAATATCGTTCAGTAGAACCCAACCCAACCTGTCCCATGTACGCCGCGAGCGCTGGAAGCAAACGGTTCAAATCAGCTCCTTGCTTAAACCAAGTCGTCACTCGGTGGACGGCAAACGTGTGTCGTAAGTCATGCATGCGAGGATAGCGAGCGCCGTCATAACGTGTGATTCCCGCGATCCGACGAAGCCTCTGAAAACTCTTAGCCAGTGTGAATTCATTTATCGCTCGGCCATCTCGCGTTACGAAGAAGTGTGCGCACCCGGTCGTCCTTTGGGCAGTCCATCGCGCGTACTGCAGCAAAATCTTTTGCAAGTCCGGTCCGATCGGAATGTGTCTTACTCGATTGAATCTGCGGCCGTGAATCGTGAGTGCAGCCTTTTCGAGGTCAACGTTTTCTCGCAACAAATTCAACGCCTCGCCCGTCCGAGCACCTGTAGCATATAAAAACAACAACAACGTTCGAAGAGTGCGCGGATCGATTTTACATTCAACCCGTTTTTGACTGGATCGCGTTGCCCTTAAAAGAAGTCGGAGTTCCCTTCGAGAATAAATATATGGAGAGGACGATTGGGGGCACCGAGGGCGAAGCGGCGGCATGGGCAACGCCTGCAATTCACCACGCGCCGCCCAGAACTCGAAGAAATGGTTGAGCAAGCCAAATTTTCCTCGCCAGGTATTTGTTGAAGTGCGCGGTCCGGCCAAGAACGCCGCTACTTGCCGTTCAGTTATACGGTCGAGTGGGATGTCACCGACGTGTGCACAAAGGCCGAAAGAATCGACGCGGACTGAACGTATTTATATCCCTGTGTCCGCTTTCGCTCGACAAACCTTTGAGTAGTTTCAAAAAGCGTCATAGAAAACCCGTCAAACGAAAATCGGCGATCTTCCGCAAAGAACGAGTGTCGTACTTGGCGTAGATGCCGACCGATCTTGAGTCACGATGGCCAAGGAATTCGGCGATCTGCTTCAACGACGTTCCTTTTCTAAGTAGGTGTGTTGCACATGCATGGCGCAGGGCATGTGGGCCGTGGTGAGCTGAGTCGATTTTCAGGTGCCGCATGCGTCGACTTGTAAGCTGCCACAGAGACGTCGCAGCGACAGGACGATAAGGAGGGTGCAATGTAACAAAGACATGACGGCACGGACAACGAGGCCTTCCTTTTCTCAGGTAGTTAAGGATTGCCTCTCCAACTTCATACTGAATCGGATAATGTTGTACACCGCCTCGCTTTCGCACGCTGTACGGAAAATCTTTCGTCACGCCAATCGAAGTCGCTTAGCCGGAGCCGAACCACTTCGCTGCTTCTGAGTGCGTAGATCGAACACAGTAGTAAGATTGCTCGGGCGCGCAGTGTCGCCGGTTCAGTGCCCCGGGTAGCTCGCAGTAATCGCCGGACTTCTTTCCACGACGGCCCTTTGAGCTTGCCGTCATATTTCGGCGCAGCGGAGCTTCGGATACCTCGTCCAATGCCCGACGCGCACCAACCTCGTCTTGCTGCATGTTCGAAAAACGCTCGGAGAGCTTGCGCCTGCGAGGTAAGTGTACTTGGTTGCCAGCCAAGCGCGGCTTTGTCTGCGAGAAAATCATCCACATCATTGAGCGAGACCAAAGACAGTTGCTTCTGTCGGCCCGCCAACCACGTCAGGAAGGCTCCAGCTTTGTGACTGTAGGCTTTAACGGTGGCGGGTGACAGTCCTTGCTTCGACCTCATCCACTCGATGAAGTCGTTGACAAACTCACTGAGCGGGTTCGCAGTTGCTTGAGGAAGTGTCAATCGACCATGAAAACGGAACCACCTCCTTGCAACATTGGTGAAGCAGAATGCGGCAGATATCCCGGCTCGCCTTCGTCGTCCTTGGTCCCTTGCCCAACAATCGCCGGCAGTCTTAATCTCTTCTAGTTCGACATTTCGAAGGCTTGTAAGTTCCAGTAGGCGGACAATGTGAATCAAATAAGCCGCAATCGACCTGACCCGGAGGTGACTTGTGCCTTGCCGGAGGAGGTGCGATAGAAATTGCTCCCGCTCTCGCAAAAGTGGAGCTGCTCGATGTCGTTCCAAAGCCGGCCGTTCCTTTAAAATGGATTCAATCATCGTTTGCCTTCCTTAATTTACGAGGATTGAGCCGAGGGTCACACGGAAACGCGGAACATCGCGACGCCAATGAGAGTTGCCGCAAGACTCTGAAATATATTTGTTCCGATTGAATGCTCGGCGTATCGCGTATGCCGGTCCATACTTTCTTCGCACGATAACAATTAACTTGACACGTGCGTCGCATCTGTTGGATATTGCCGCCCACTTCTTCCCACATCGGGAAGAATAAAGCACGTCCCCACGCCTCCGGTTACGAAAAAACGGTCCCGTGGACCCAATCATCGGAGGCCTTATGCGTCCGTTTCGCGTAGCTATATGCGCGGTGTTCCTCGCGTTACTTCCTTCGACGATTTTCGCCCAAAGTTATCTCACGCAAATCGGGAGCCCTACATTCACCACCGCCGAACCCGTCGAGTTGGGATACGTCAACGTCGGTAACGGGAACTTGCATAACCAAGTCTTGATGACTTCCTCGCCGCAGAGAGGTGCCAGGTCGTTCTCTGCCGGCCTCATGTATGACAGCAGGATTTGGCAAATCAGCGCTTCGAACGCTTGGCAACCGACGAACGTCCTAAACTCACAAGGTGGCTGGCGCTTTGTAACATCTGTAGACCCAGGCACGGTGAATTACCTGAGCGGCGAGGGAACCTGCGAACTCAATCACATACGCGTTCCTAGCGCCGAAATTAACGATTCGTTCAATTGGACCGCGCCCGACGGCACCATTCATTACTTCGCCATAGAAACCGAGATGCAGCTGAGTTCGTGCGGCCCACCCAACAGACCGACCGCCGACGGCTTTGCGACCGACTCATCCGGCTTTCACATGTACGTTACAAATTTCACCACCGCCACGGTTTATGCCCCAGATGGTACGCAGGTCTACCCCAGCACAAAGGATGCAAACGGAAACTACTTCTCCCTCGACGGAAACGGTAACGTAATCGATACGCTTGGCCGCACTCCGGTAACCAAGACCGTAAACGGTTCCACAACCACCTACGCCGTCCTCAATTCCCAAGGAACAACGTCCAACGTCACCGTGACCACGGAATCCATCAGCGTTTCAACCCACTTCGGCGTGACAGGTGTGACGGAATATTCCGGAAACCTAACCGTTATTAAAACCGTCCAGCTGCCCGATGGCCAATCGTACACACTCGGTTACGATTCGTACGGCGAACTCAATAGCATGGCCCTGCCTACGGGCGGCCTGATAAGCTACGTCTATTCGAACTTCACCGATAGCCTCACAGGGGTTAATCGCTGGGTCTCATCCCACACCTCGGGCGGAGGTACAACTACGTATTCGCAAGGAGTTATCTCGCTCTCAAATTGCCCCTCGGGCGCCCAAGGGTGCCAACAACAATTCTTGGCAAAGCCGGACGGAAGCCAGGTTATTTACACGTTCAGCCTCAACAATGGAGCGTGGGTTTCGTCCAAGCAATACAAAACCGGAGGCTCGCCCAACATCATTCTTGAAACCGTAACCGACACTTGGAACTTCGGGAATTCATGTCAGCTCCCAGGTTGCACCGGTGCCGCAAACATCCAAAAACTCACGGAGGTGACGACCCTCCCCGTCTCGACCGGCGGCCTTACCAAGCAAATTCAAATCACTTATGACAGCGTCAATGATCAAAACATCGCCAAAAACCAGGAATGGAATTTTTATTCAGGAAGTCTTCCCACGAATCCTGACCGTGAAACCGATATCGTGTACCAGACCGGATCGAGTTACGTTGCGAAAAATATCATAAATCGCCCGGTGAGCGTCACTGCCTGCGTTCCGATCGGCACTCCTCCGACCTGCACCGGCAGCACCAACGTCGTCGCGCAAACTCTTTACACGTATGATCAGGGAACTCCCTCCTCGGTCACCGGTATTGCACAGCACGACGACACGAACTTTGGAACCGCGGACACGACACGTGGAAACCTGACGCAAATTCAGCGACTCGCCAGCGGAACCACAAACTTCCTGTCCGCGTCCCTGTCCTACGACACCACCGGCCAACTCGTCTCCGCGACCGACGTGGCCGGAAATCAAACGAGCTACAGCTATCAAGATAGCTTCTTCAACGATGTTGGCGATGGGCCCTCCCATCCACCCCAAGCCTACACACCCACAAAGCCCACGAACGCTTACCTGACGAAAGTCACTCCGCCTCTGATTCCAGCTTCAACGTCTGGCTACTACTTCGGAACTGGCCAACTAGCTCTTTCTACTGATGCAAATGCTGCCTCCAACTACCTCCATTACATCGATCCGTTCGCTCGCCCGACGAGCACCGTTCTTCCCAACGGCGGATGGACATTTACTGCCTACACCGCATCAGAAACCGAGATTGACCGGTACACTGGGATAACAGGGTCTTTCGCCGTGTCTGGTTGTACCGGTTGTCGTCACGACGAAGCTCTCCTCGACAGCTTGGGTCGCCTGACCAGCTCAATACTCGTGAGTGATCCAGAGGGGCAGACAACCACTGCGACAACCTACGATTCGAAAGGACGCGTCGCCACAACCAGTCATCCGTATCGCAGCACTTCCGATCCAACCTATGGCTTGGAAACACCCACCTATGACGGTCTAAATCGTGTCCTCCAGATCAAGCACCCGGACAACAGCAACACCTCGACGTATTTTGGGACCGCCGTCAGTAACGGAGGACTCACCTCCCCTCTGTGTACGTCGAATGGTGCAGGCTATCCAATTCTTTCCGTCGACGAAGCCGGAATTAAACGCGAAAGCTGGATCGACGGCTTTGGCCGCACCATCGAGACAGACGAACCAAATTCCACTGGCACCCTCGCCGTCGGCTCGTGCTATGCGTACGATTTGAACAACAACTTAATTTCGGTAAAAAATTCCACGCAAACGCGCGCGTATTCCTACGACCTTTTGTCCCGCATCACCGCCTCGTCGACTCCAGAGACTGGCGCTATCTCTTTCGCTTATGATGCTGACTCCGCCTGCCCCACGCCAAATTCCTTTCCCGGTCATCTCGTCAAACGCATTGACGCGCGCTCGATTCGCACGTGCTACCAGTACGACAAATTGAATCGATTGGCATCAACGACGTACTCCGATTCAACTCCTGCGGTAAGTTATTTTTACGACCAGACCTCGTACAATGGGCTTTCAATCACTTACGGTAACGGCCGTCGCACGGGAATGAGTGACGGGTCGGGCCAAACTGCATGGAGCTACAATTCCGTGGGAATCGTAAATGCCGAGCAGCGCACAATCGCGGGAAAGTCGAAATCGATTTTGTATTTCTATAATTATGACGGATCAGTTGCTTCGATCACCTATCCGAGCGGACGTGCCGTCAGTTACTCGACCTCCAACGCGGAGCGTCCCTTGAGCGCAACGGATGTCACTAGTGGATTTCAGTACGCAATTCTCGCGAGTTACGCAGCCCCCGGAGCAATTCAAAGCGTGATCTATGGGCGAGCAGGGACCTTCAACGGCATAACAGAATCCAGAGGGTTCAACACCCGTGTAGAAACCACCTCAATTCAAGCCTCATCCTCTGCTGGAGCCGGTCTGAATCTCGGGTTCACGTTCAGCCTGCCAGGCGGAAACAACGGCAGCATCACGACGATTACCGACAACCGCGACACCGGACGGTCCTTGCCCAGCATTACCTACGATCCGCTCAACAGGATAACCCAGGCAAAAACTCAAGCGACATCCGGCGTAGACTGTTGGGGGCAAGGCTTCTCACCTGACACGTTGGGGAATCTCACCACAATCAGCGTGGCGGAGTGTAGTGCAGGATCACTTAACGTTACGGTAAACTCCAATAACCAGTTCACGCCCACACCCACGTATGCTTACGATGGTTCAGGCAACATGACGGCGGATGGTACGGGATATTCTTACGCCTTCGACGCTGAAAATCGCATGAAGTCCGCGAACGGCACGCCCCTCGGGAATTACACCTACACGTACGACGGCAATGGCTTACGAGTCGAGAAGTCCAATGGCTCCACGGGCACCCTTTACTGGCGCGGCCCCTCTGGACATGCGCTTGCCGAGACAGACACGAGCGGGAACATCGTCAGCGAATATATTTATTTTGGTGGCAGAAGAATCGCCCGCAGGGACAGTTCGGGGAACGTCTACTTCTATAATGCCGACGCATCCGGAACCACGCGCACCGTCACCGACTCGGCGGGAAACGTTTGTTACGACGCTGACTTCACTCCGTACGGGCAAGAAATCGTTCAACACACCAATTCTTGCCCGCAGAGTTACAAATTTACAGGCTACGAGCGCGACACTGAAACCGGTCTCGACTACGCCTTCGCAAGATACTACAGCCCGCGCCTGGGGCGCTTCCTTTCACCGGATCCCATGGGAGGATCCTTGGGAGATCCCCAATCGCTTAACCGGTATTCCTACACACGGAATAATCCGACAAATCTAATGGATCCTTCAGGAAAGTGGAACGTGCCGGGGTATCGTGGCTTTGGAGGTAGTGGCAGTGGGATCGATATCGGCTACTTGCTCAATATTTCATTGGGACTAGTTGGCGCAAATGGCGGCTTTGGCTCAGGATGGAACGAGTTCGACACGATGATGATACCCACTGTGGCGTTTAAGGGGTACATCTGGGGCAATATAGTTCAAGATTTACAGGGAACGGGAGAAATAACGTTCGTTTATGGTGGGTCCGGCTTTAATCCCGATGCGCAAATAAACTTCGCCCTTTTCCAAGTAACTCCATCACTTTTGAACCCGCAGGATCTGGGCGGCGGCCCGGGGCGGGGCCCCGGCAACGGTCCAGTTGTTCCGACGCCGGCCGGTGGCTGCTCTGATCCTCAGGAATTTGATGATGAAATTAACCAAGCGGAAGATGAAATGGTGCAAAATCTCGTCCTGCCTTTGAAGGGCGCAGCGCGAGGCGCTATAGGTGGTGCAATTATCGGATGTGTGGCTACTATTGAAGTAGGCTGTGAGGGCGCCGTGCCTGGCGCTATCGTCGGCGGTTTGGGAGGAGCGATAGAAGGTTCCGGCGAAGCAATCTATGAAGATACAGTACTGTTACTCAAGATTAACAAGCTCATAAGAAATCGTCCTGCACCGTGCAGTAACTGAATCTTGGGAGCACAATTGTGACCGCGACTGAATTCTACAAAAAGACCACCAACTACTGGCAAGCCGTCCTGCGCGTCGGACTTCCTATAATAACGCTTTACCGGGCAAGTCATTATCTGGCTTTTTTTATAACAATGGGGACCGTGACTTTGCATTACCCTTGGCGGTTCGCTGTAATAATGGATGTCATCACCATATTCGTTCTGTCGACCTTGTGGTGGAGCCTCATGCGTTCCGGCTTCGGGAAGCAACGCGGCGGGGATACTACGAGCGAAGGGCAGCGTGGCAACCGAGAGCACTAAACGACAGAAGTGAGGCGCGTCACGTCCGCTGGTCCAGACGAAAGCGTGGTGACGGGACGTTTCCTGAACCATTCGAATGAAGTACGCATCAGTACCTGTAATGACAGACTATCTTTTCCCTGCTACCCTTCCCGTGCTCGCCCCCCTCTCCGTTCAACCCGCTCCGCCTTGGTGAAGCTGCCCCCGGGCTCCGTGCACGGAATCTTGCAACAGTCCCCTGCTTTTTTCAGCAGCACTGGCAATCCAGTCTCCACCTGACCGATCTGGATGTCTTCATCCGGGCCGCCGTTTCTGCGGCGGCTAGTAAGAACGCGGTTTATACAACGGGACGCCAATCTAGGAACATTTCACTTGCCTGAGGAAGTTGGTTCGAAAGTGTAACTGACGGCCTGACCGTGCGAATTCACGATAAGAGTTACCAGCTCTGGTGGCGCAAAATATAGCTGTGTAACATCGCAATTCGTAAAGGTCACGTTGCGGAGTTGAATCGGGCGACCACGGCTGTATTCAAGTCGCGTATTCCTAAACTCGACATTCACCCAAGTGATGTCGTTAAGCAGTTGAAAGCCGCCTTCGTATATCGAATCGAGAACTAGAACGTGGGAATCTTGTCGCGACTGAATACCGCCGACCATATGTGATTCAAAATCAATACCGTCAAACACCACCGTACTGTTTGTGACGAGTATATCTCCAAGGCCGAAAATAAGCTTTCTTGAATGGTCACCTTTAAAGGTTACTTTGACATGGTCTAACGGAAGCGTTGTGTTCAGGATGTAGCCGAGTTCGGCCTGCTGTCGAGGTTGAATGACGCCTGTTGCTACTTCTCTCGTGTACGCCAGAGTTTGAAGGTCGATGGCTGCGGTCCAAGCTGACTGTTTGATTTTCTCAGGAAGCTGCTTTTGGTCTTTCAGGTATCCCGTGAGCACTGACTGTACATTGTTAAGTGTGTCGGGACTCACCGCGATATGATTCGTCGTCGACGCGGAAACGATTGATTGGATTTTTTGAACCTCCGACTTCACCTCATCAGAAGTAAGGCTCGACGCCTGAACCGTACCAAAGACGGCGACGGTTTTCTGAAGCGAGTAATTAGCAACCCGCGCTTGCAAACTCTCGACGTCAACCTTGGACACGCAAAGTAAAATGACGCACGCTACTAAACCGCCAAGTCTCAGCGCCAAGGGCAAGCGCGGCGTCGCAATTACACTTACGAATGACACAACACGACCGCGTGCGCAATAAAACAGGAGCGACAATAGATTAGAAACAAGAATAAACGCAACCAATTCGAGTGCGACTTCGCTCTCAGGCTTGTGAAACGCCAAACTCCTAACGGTTGCTAGCGAAATTCCGGCGACCGCTATAAATGCATACACTGCACCTCTCGTTTTGGTTTCCTCCCAAAAGAACCGATTCAAGGCCCTCATGATTTTTCTTTCAGCGATTGCTCTTTGATAAGCAGCGAAATAATTTTAAATAGCATATCCAGCGCGAAGATACAAAAGGTTGTGAGATATGTGTAAAAATGCGCGGTCTCAAGAATCGTCACTCTTTCGGGCGGCATGCCTAGTACCTTCATCCCAGCGACGCCGCCGAAACCGATTACCAACGCGGCTAGCACAATCAGAAAAAGAATAATGTCCCGAATCAGAATGAGTAGATAGGGTTCGAGTGAGGCCCAAAGTTTTTGTTTGAAGGTTGGCTTTGGGGCTGTTTTCATAACGGCCCGAATATAACACGCGAAGACCAAGAGACCGCACTGGCACCTGAGAGGGGAGGCCTACTTACCTCTTCAAACTCAGCATCAGCTTCTCCAAATCAAAATGTATATAGGATTCCGCATCAGCGCCATGCATGTCGATGCAGTGCCGCCCGTACGCTCGGTAGCACTGATCCATCTGACTGAAGTCCTCTGGAGACCCTACCGGTGATCCTGTCAATGACACCGGGGGACCTGGTGGCATCTAAACCTGGAAGGAAGGTTGGGCCGGTGAGACGAGCTGCCTGAGTCCGAATCCTTTAGATCGAGAATTAGGAAATCAAGATTCGCGCCGTTCACGTTTCGTTGGAGGTTCCATTGTGAACCCAATAATCAATGACCGAAAATATACTTTGATCACGACGTCCGTCGCACTCCTCGCAACCGGCGGCCTGATCTCGTGGGCTGCTCTTAAATCGCGGGATCCTGAGTATCCAGATTCTCCAACGTACAGTATCGCTTTCACATGGGACGGTTCAATGAAGCGATTAGTTGTCCTGAACGACCGCACCCGAAGCCCTGAGCGAAACCAAGCAATGCTGCGTGTCATCACTGCGGAAGCGGAGAAGAGCATACCGAGGGCTGCCGCGCAGATGGGCTTACGGCGAGTTGAAGGAAAGTTGTTCTGCAACGTGATCGGGATTGAGAGTCTATATCGTTTCACCTGTGACCCTTCATCGGAACTGAACGGTGACGAGTTTGACCCGGACGCGAAGGCTCCACTGATGGTTGCGGCCAGATCTGGAAATGCTAATCAAGTCTACGATCTGGTAAACGCTAAATGTAATGTGAATGCACACGACCAACACGGCGCCACGGCTCTCATGTTGTCCGTTGGCACCGCGAGCACCCAAATTGTAAAGCAGCTCATTGATGCAGGCGCAGTCGTAAACGCACGCGACCTTCAAGGGCAAACAGCCTTGCGTCTTGCCGTCGACGCGGACAACACTGAGGCCGTTAGACTGTTGCTTGATTCGGGTGCTGACCCAAATATCTCCGACACCAAGGGTTGGACTCCATTGATGAACGCAACAACTTCTGATATTGCGCAGGCGCTGATCAAAGGAGGCGCCAATATTAACGCCACGAACTCCGAAGGTGAAACGGCGCTGATGATCGCCACAGAGTTCGGTTCGTCCGATCTGGTTAAGACGTTGCTCGCCGCTCACCCTGAACTGGGAGTGCGCTCAAAAGCGGGACATACAGCTCTTGACTTGGCGAATTCCATGGGAAAGCGTGACGTCGCCAGGCTACTTGTCAGTCGTGCACGTACGCCCAATGGCTGAAGCGGGCGCGGCGACCCGGACGTAATCCGCGAGAACGATTTTCGGCCGAGGGCTGCAAACGGGACGTCTCGATGATTTCTATCGACGTTTCCCTCGACAACGACTCCTCTTTCCTCGCCGTTCGAATGAATACTTTAGAATAAAAAGCGACTTTTCTCCGTGCGCTCATTCTGTCGCTGACGCAGGTTGGGGTGCTTGCTACTTCCTCAAACTCAGCATCAATTTCTCCAAATCAAAATGTATATAGGATTCTGCATCAGCGCCATGCACTTCGATGCAGTGCTGCCCGTACGCTCGGTCGCAATCATCGATCTGGCTGAAGTCCTGAATTTTGAATCCCCAATCGCAGTCCGGGACGGCGCAGCGAATGACAGTGGGGTGTTTCATTGGCGGATGTAATCACGACAGTACGATACGGACATGATATGGTGCTGGCTCGGCTCCCAGCCGAGGACGACTGATGAAATCGCGCTGGCGAGCCACACTGATGATGTTCTTAGCGTTGACGACAGTCGCGCAAGCCGTGGCGAATAACCGTCAAACGAGGCGATTCCATTGTCACATTGTATCTCACTGGTATTTCTATGGGTGACATGCGTCCGTCAAAAAAAAGGAGAAACAATGAAAACCTTTTCAGCGAGTCTAGTATTGATGATTAGTTTTTCTTTGGCGGCTTGTGGCGGCGGAGGTTCATCAGTGACGACGCCTCCGCCTCCGGCATTCACGCCAGTGCCAATTATCGGGCAGTGGGAATTTGAAGGATTGGACGCAGCAGGAAACGTCGTTCTGATCGAAACAAATTTGGCGGTTAGTTCAACCGATGATTTTGGGGCTACGACGGGCAACACCGTAACCATCGATGGAACCTCGACAAACAATGAGATCACGTTGGAGAATTTGGGTCTCGCCTGCGACAACGGGGAGACGGGGTTCGACTCCGTTAATGGCACATTTACCTCAGCTACGGGAGCGGGCTTTACCGTATTGGACCATGGTCCGGCAGGAATGCTTTCAACGAAGGGAATGCTGACATTTAATGCCACGGGAATCGCAGCAAGCGGCACCTACTCGAATCCCGCCGCCTGTGGCGCTGCCGCCGACAGCGGAACCGTTGCCGGACTGAAAATCAACCCTTTCAACGGACAGTATGCGGGAACGCTCAACGCCGGTGCCGACAGTGTGATTGTGACGGTGACGGAAGACTCCACTACTTACACTATTATGGTAAGTGGAACAGACAATGGAGCACCTCTGAATCTCACGGGGATGGCTATTGGTGGAACGTTTCAAGCAAGCGGAACAGATGCGGGTCAGCCTCTCACCGTTGTCGGAGTTTACGATTCAACAGGAAATGATTTTTTGATTTACTCTACTAACCCACTGACATTTGAAGGGTATCTCAATGCGGGCACTAATCCGGCAGCGGCAGTAGCACCTCCTAGATTCGTGGGCAAGAGGTAATCTGTTTTAATCTTCTGAAATCTGTGATCTCGAAGCCCCAGTCGCAGTCAGGGACGGCGACAACGAATGATGGGTCCGCTATGCCGGGATGTTAACACGTCAGCTACGTCCATGATATTGTTGCGGCGCGGCACCCAGCCGCCGAGGATTACATGGAGAGGTTGCTTATTTCGATTTTCGTTTTGCTGCTCATTGGGTCGGTCGGAGATACGGCCGAGCGTGCAGCTGAGGAAGACCCTTCACCCAAGGCGGTGAGCATTTACGTCACAGCAGTATCGCAAAAAGGTCAACTTGTCGAGGTGTCGGCCGCCGATCTTTCGATTCAGGAAGACAAACAGGCAGCGCACATAGAACGCGTAGAGTGCGGGAAGGCGGAGCCTCTTTTGATCGCCGTGCTGGTCGATACCAGTGGAAGCAGGGTCGGTAATCCGTTTTTGCCGGTACATTATGACGCCCTCAAAAGGTTTCTTTCTTCCACGCTAGCCAAGGGCGATGCGGCTTACATCGTCGCTTTCAGCGACGAAACAAAATCGCTCAGCGCCTTGACTTCTGACGTCAGCATTTTGGGCGATGCTCTGGATAAGCTTAAATCAACCGAAGCGCGCGGAAAGACCGCGGTCTATGACTCCATCAGGATGGCTTCGGACGAAAATCTTTCCGTGGACCACGTTCGGAGAGTCATTGTGATGATAGGAGACTTTGACGACAATGCCAGCAAGATAAATATTTCGGAAGCGTCAGCAGCTCCGCTTAGATCACGATCGACGGTTTTTATCGTGGTGGACGACGATGGCGGGTTGCCGCGGCAGTCTCCCCTGCTGGAAAATCGAGGGCAAGAATATGCTTTGAGAATAGCCCGAGAAACCGGCGGACAAGCGTTTTTCGTAGAACGACAGGATCAGTTCCTAGCAGCGCTTGATAGCATCCATAATGTTTTGAATCATTCCTGCCGCGTCGAATACACTTCGAGTTCGACGAATGACAGAAAAGAATTGATCCGGTTGTCGGCCAAAGTTGTGCATGGACATGTGACGCTATTTGCGCCGCAGGCGCGGCCTGCACGTGTTAACGCTGCCCAGCCATGAAAACTTTCGGCCTCTTCCGACCCTGCGGAGTACATGGATTTTTCCTCCAAGCGGCGGTCTTATCCGCAAACGTTAATGTGGGCGGGATGAAAGTTCGATGAACGACGCAGTTGCAGTACAATCCTTCAGACTTTTTATAGGGAGACTGATTGATGACCGATTTGCTAAAAATGCTCCACGATGAACGCGCTTCGCTGGTAAGAAAATTGGCAGGCGTCGATGCCGCCATCCACGCGCTGAATGGCAGCAGCGTCGCAACTGTGATAGCTGCTGTTACGGGCGTGAAGTCTGGGAAGAAGCAGACTTGGAAGATGTCTGCGGCTGCTCGCAAGAAGATTTCGCTGGCGCAGAAAGCTAGATGGGCAAAGGTTAAGAAGTAGTAGAGTGGCCGCGACCCAGCCCAGAGAGAAAACGATAAGCGAGTCTCGCTCCCAAAATCGCCGAGACAAAGCTAGCGACGAAGATAGCAAATATGTACCAGTCCGAGTGTCTGGACTCCGAACTGGAGAAGATATCCACAAGATGCGCGCCCAGAGCCAAGCCGAGAAGCAAATAAAATGGGACTAGGAAGCAGATGAAGGCGGCGACCAAAGAGAGGCATAGGAATACGCACAATTTCGCATCGGCATTACGGTCGCGCACATATCTCAAATGCGGCTACCTCACGTTTCATCCGCAACTGACGGAATAACAGGAAAACTAACATGACGCGGTAGTGGAAGGAAAGCCCGGGTGGGGCTAGAGGGTGCGGCAATGGCGGGTGCCGGGGTTTGTAAATGCCATAATGCTGTCTGTGAACTCCGCAACCCGCCGCATCGCCATTGAAACCTACCGGCGCTGTCTAGACGCCATCGCCAATGGCGAGAGGGAGGGTGCAGAGTTTCTAGTTTGGTGGGAACGATTAGCCGGACTAAATCAAGGGATGGCGGGGCCGCAGACGTGGAAGCGGTTGAAAGAGATTACGGAGAAGATGGTGGGTGGGAAGGAAACTGAAGCCGGACGGGATGACGGGGGTTTGTACTGACCTTATGCAAGAAAATGTGGGGGTCGATGCTGCACCGGTGGCGTACCCGTGGGTGACGAGGTAGCAGGGATGGAATCGCAGGGATAGGCGCTCTAGAAAAAAGTCGTTCTAAGAACGTTCGCGTTTACGACGTTCGAGGCGACTACGAGGAGTAGAAGAACCGCTATAAAAAGGCGAACCGTTAGAAGATTCCAGTGCCTCGGCGGCGGTGAATCTACGGTCGCCATGCGGTTCAAATCGCAAACCCCCGCCTTGTAGAATGCAGCGTTGTCCGGCAGGAACACCGCACACCGGGCATGGGACGGAAGATGCGGCTCTCTTGCTGAGGCTCTGAATTCGCATCGAAATAAAATATCATTAATTTATCTGTGAAAACATGACCTGTTCCCAGTTTAATTCTTGACAGGCTTCTCCAGCCGGACCAAGCGTTCGAACGGGAAACGCTCGTAATAAAGGCCACAACTCATCGGAGAACAGAGGCCGCGCACGGATCGCGGCCTCTAACGTTTTTGGATTCGTCGTCGTAGCCTCACTGATACCGCCAGCTTTCGATATCTGAGAATATTGATATTGATTTCGACTGCCATCGAAAGCATCATTGCTACGATTTACTTCCTTACGCTGTACCTCGAAAGGACATAGATGGAGTACCTGCTCACAGCCCCTTGGTCCGTCAGCCAGCTAATCGACAACTTCTTTGAAGGAAGAATTGCAATACCGGAGATTCAACGCGACTTAGTCTGGTCTTCTGATCAAGTGAAATCCCTCCTTGATTCCATTTACCAGAGTTATCCCTGCGGTTCCCTGATCCTTTGGGAGCCACGGGACCGTGACGCCAAGCTTATGAGAGAAATAATCCGCCCGGAAAGGCTGGACTATTATCAGGGAAAGCTTCCACGGTATTTCCTAATTGATGGCCAGCAGAGGGTTACGGCCTTGGCGTCCGTAATGCTCAAACGAGGTTTCCTGAAAGAAGTGGAACCTGAAATCGAAAACGACCTCGGCTCGTTGTACGTCGACGTTAAGAAATTTCCGAGGGAAATCGAAGCCGCCGCTGATGGCGAGCCTTACAAGTTTCCTTGGGTGTCCATGAATGACGTATTTACAGGTCGCTTGAAGGAACTACCAGAATTTCAAAAGCTCACGTACGAACAAAGGCGGGCGATTGATCGAGACGTTCAGCGCATACGAGACTACACGTTTCCAGTTCAAATAATCCAGGAACGGAACTATGCCACGGTGGGAAAGATTTTCACGCTGGTCAATTCGCAGGGGACGCAGTTGACAGGAGCCGAGATATACGTAGCGAGCATAATACCGTTCTGGAGAGGAATTTCCGCAGAATTTCGAAGGTACCGGCGCGACTTGCGCAGCGAGGGCTATGACCTGGACCTGACGTTCTTGATGCGGTCAATTACCGTCATTACGTGTGATGTTCCGCAGATTAAGAAACTAGCCGATAGAGTCGCTCGACGGGACCTGACCCAGACCCAGTTGAATCGCCTATGGTCTGAAAGCAAACGAGCGATGAACCGAGTAATTCACACATTGCGGGAGGGGCTGCATTTAGACAAAACCAAATTCTTCGCATCGAAGAATGCGCTAGTACCCCTCGTATATTACGCAGCCAAAGCTCGGGGGAAGCGCCTAGACCGTAAAGCCATGATGAAATATTTCATCGTGTCGCAATTAGGAGGGCACTACAGCGGCGCAGGTGAGACTGTCTTACGAAGGGATCTCCGATACCTCTCAGAACCTGATATCCGACCCTCAGAGGGCCTACGGGACCTGCTCGATGTTGCGGTCAAGGAAGCGAAACAGCAATATCGGGGTCTAAAAATAAGGCACGATCAAATCACAGGTGTCGGATCGAAGAACGTTATGCTGCTTCTGATGTACATCTCGATGCGAAGGCGAGGTGCGACTGATTTTGGAGTACCTGAGGGCGCCGCATTGGATCAGGTTTCAAGTAAGGATTTACAGTTGCATCACATTTTCCCTTTTGATTTCATGATGCGCGATGCCAAGGCAAGAGACTACCAAGGAAGAATGCAGCTTACTCCTTGGGAGTATCGCGAAGAGGTGAATGACATCGCCAACATCACATTTATCAGCCAGACAAAAAACGTACAGATCGGAAATGTCTCTCCTTGGCAGTACCTCGAAAATGAAACAACGAAACAGATGAGAAAGGCGCATTTTGTTCCCGAAAACCGAGAGCTCTGGAAGCCTGAAAATTTTGGCAAGTTCCTTGATCAGCGGAGAAGGCTGATGGCAAAGGCCATAAATTCTGCGATTCAAGCGTTGAACTAGGTCAGCCTGTTCACGTAGTGATTGTGCCGTCGTCCCCTAAACAACGGAGAAACTGCGTGGGAAATTCATTTTTCATCATGCGCCGCACCACGCATTTTGTAAGAGGCAACCATCGGTTCACCTCGCGCATGTGTAATAGTTCGTAAGCGGCTGGTGAGAACCGTCTAGACGAATTGAGAGTAAATAAGGATGCTGCCCGATGTGGGCACATCGATAAGTGTCCACGAGGGATAAGTGGACACATCCGAGCAGGCCAACCTTGATGGGACACTCAAGCGAGAAGCGAGACGGCGGCGGCGATCGATTGAAGAGAAGCGACGAATCGTCGAAGAGACGTTAGAGGCCGATGCATCGGTAGCGCGCGTAGCGCGGCGGCACGCAGTCAACGCCAACCAAGTGTTTTACTGGCGCAAGAAGTATCGCGAAGGACGGCTGGGAAAGAGCCCGTCCAGCAAGCTCCTGCCTGTAACTTTGTCAGACGTCTCACGGAGTGAATCTGAGCGAAGTGGTTGCGGGTCTTCGCCGTTCGCTGTCGGGTCGATGGAGATCAAGCTCGCCAAAGGGACTCTTCGGATATCAGGAAACGTAGACGTGTTGGTGCTGCGTACCGCGATCGAGTGTTTGCTCGGATGATCGGGCTTCCGGCAGGAACGCGCATCTGGATCGCCGCAGGAGTAACCGATTTGCGACGCGGATTCACCGGGCTCAGTGGCATGGTGCAGACGGAGCTTAAGGAAAATCCGTTCTCGGGACATGTCTTTGTTTTCCGTGGGCGGCGTGGTGACCTGATCAAGATGTTGTGGTGGGATGGCGATGGTCTTTGTCTTTTTGCAAAAAGAATCGAACGCGGAAAATTCACCTGGCCACAAGCGACGAGTGGAACGGTGGCACTAATGCCCGCACAATTATCGATGTTGCTCGAGGGCATCGACTGGAGACGTCCGGTACGCAGCTACGAACCGCAGATGGCGGTGTGACAGAAAATAGTTTGGTTTTTCTTGTACGTTTTAATCATGCTGTAAAAAAAGTGCGGTAGGTTCGTGTGCAATGGATGCCGCCACATTCCCTGATCTCGATCAACTCGATTTCCAAGCACTGAAGTCACTCATCCTTTCGCAGCGCGAGCAGCTTGCTTCACGCGATGTGGAAATCGAACACTTGAAGCTGCTGATCGCGAAACTGCGTCGCCAGCAGTTCGGCCGCTCGTCGGAGAAGCGGGAACACCAGATCGAGCAACTGGAGCTGCGGCTGGAAGAACTGGAAGCAAGGCGAACCACAGAAACAGCAGCGGTAAAGGAATCAGCTCCGGCGAGCACCCCGGCAGCACGACCTGTACGGCGACCGTTACCTGATCACTTGCCACGAGAAGTGCGGAAGTATCTTCCGAAGCAAGAAGCTTGTCCGGACTGTGGAGGCCAGCTGAAGCATCTTGGCGAAGATGTCTCGGAGATCCTGGAGTACGTGCCGGCCAGTCTCAAAGTCATCCAGTACGTTCGTCCCAAGCTGGCTTGCGCGTGTTGCGATCGCATCGTGCAGGCTGCAGCGCCGAGCCGGCCGATCGAGCGAAGCATTGCTGGTCCAGGGCTTCTGGCGCACATCCTAACATCGAAATATTGTGACCATCTTCCTCTCTATCGGCAGTCGCAGATCTATGCTCGCGTAGGCGTGGAGTTGGATCGCTCCACCCTGGCGGAGTGGGTCGGTGGATCGAGCCGGCTGCTGGCGCCGCTGGTCGAAGCGTTGCGACGTCAGGTGATGGCGGCCGGGAAACTACACGCGGATGACACCCCCGTTCCGGTGTTAGCGCCAGGGTTGGGTAAAACTAAAACGGGGCGACTGTGGACCTACGTGCGCGACGATCGTCCCGCCGGAGACGGCACACCAGCGGCGGTGTGGTTCGCCTACTCACCGGATCGCAAGGGCGAACATCCGCGATCCCACCTGAGCAACTTTACCGGCACACTGCAAGCGGATGGCTACGCGGGCTTTGAGCAGATCTATGAAGCGGGGCGCATACAGGAAGCAGCGTGCTGGGCGCACGTACGGAGAAAGTTTTACGATCTCGAGGTTGCGCACAAATCTCCGGTTGCCGCTGAGGCTCTGGAACGCATTGCGGCGTTGTATGCCATCGAAAAAGAAATACGCGGACGCCTGCCAGAGGAGCGGCGTGAGGTTCGCAACACGCGCAGCAGGCCGTTGCTGGAATCGCTGAAACAATGGTTCGAGGAGACCTTAGGAAAACTCTCGAGAAAATCCGATACGGCCATGGCCGTTCGTTACGCACTCGGACGGTGGGAAGCGCTGCTGCGCTTCTGTGATGACGGGCGCATCGAAATCGATAATAATGCAGCAGAACGAGCGTTGCGGGTCGTAGCTCTGGGCAGAAAGAATTTTCTTTTTGCGGGTTCCGATGGTGGTGGAGAAAGTGCCGCGGCGATCTATAGTCTGCTGGGCACCGCCAAGCTGAACGGAATCGATCCCGAAAGTTATCTACGGAACGTGTTGTCGCGCATCGCGGATCATCCGATCAAGCATATCGAGGAGTTGCTCCCGTGGAACGTCGCCGCAAGTCTACAGCTCCCCAACCAAGAGGCGGCATAGAAGAAGGCACCGCCACGAGCGTTCCCACCAACCGTCTTCCAGACTTGCCTTACATCGAAGAGACAATCGAACACGGTGGAATCAGCATCGGAGTCATTCCCCCGCTGAAGGAATGTGTCGCTGTGGCCCACGAGGGGCGTCACACGTTAGCCATGCTGAAACGTCAGAAAGGTGAATCTCTGGCACAGTTGCTGTCCCGTCTGGATCTCGCCATCGCCAGAGCTCACACCGACGACATTTTCACCGACGAGATAAACCCGCAGTCAAAATAGCGGCGCTCCTAGCAGCTGCATCCTTCGGCACAAGACGGCCTGAAGCGAACGCTTACGAAGGGCAGTACCGGAAAGCCAAAGCAAAGGGGAGCGCCCCAACACGAAACCCGCCTTTCTCATTGACGGTGAAGGTGCTGGCAGCATCTTCTATCTCTGGCAGACCGACAAATGCGACGTTCACAATCGCGCGACTCGCTACCAACCGACGCCGCGGGAGCAAGCCCAACGCAAGAAGGAAGCACGCACCTGCCGAGCGTTTAAAATTCTCGCGTCTGATGAATTAACCAGGCCAGTAGCCCACGATTTAATGAGAAGGTAGCGTATTTACTTGCAATCGACTCCGACGTCGACCTAACAATTTCGATAACGCGACCGCTGAAACCAGAACTCCAACGAGCAGGACTTGGGACGTGCCCGGTTCCGGAGTTTGGATCGCACCGACCTCATCCAATGCTACGACCGGCTTCGTTGAGCCATTCCCTTGATGTATGATCACCGGGCAGTGGGGCCCTACACAAGGAGTCGTCAATAAGGATCCGTCGACGGTGAAACTATCTTGCGTCGCAAGGATCGCCGCGGATATGTCGCTCGAAATCGTGCCCCCGAGTCCAAACGGAACTATTGTGGCGGGACCGTCCGTTACGTCTATTGCGAAGTTACCATAAGCTGAAGCATTCGAAGCAGTTCCAAAATTCAATGATTGTTCGAACGAAGCATTAACGTCTCCGAGAGTGACACCAAGCGTCGCACCGGTTACTGTGCCGCTTAGACCTGCGAGATCAAATGTGAAAAAATCATTTATGGTGCTGGTACCTTCTCCAACAACGTAGTTATGATTTCCTGCCGCCTCAAGCAAGCTGGTGTCAGTCAAGTCGATCCAACCCTGACTGGTTGCTGTGAGAATCGTCGTCCCACTGGTCGTGGTTAGGGTGAGGGTGGCAAACGGCGACCCATTTGTATTGCCGAAAACATATACATCTGCCAACGTAGGTAGAGATAACAAGACAGCGAATACCAGAAGAACTCCCAGCCTGCCGGCCATTTTAAACATCTCCATCGTCCCCCTCTTATCTAAGCAACTATCTGGAAGTCAAATCCTACCCTTAGGCATCTTACTCACGGAAGTGCTGCATTTTGAATGCCATACCGTAGAAATAGTTCAGCAAAGAATGGAAAGGTACTTAGGTCAAGCGAGTCTAGTCTATCGAAATCGAAAAGGCAAGACATTGCAAAATTATGGTAAATCAGGGAGCCTCGATGGCCGCGGTCACTTCCAGTTACCAGTCAAAATGAACGGAGCCCAGAAGTACGGGTTGCTGTTCGGGCTCTGAGTCCCACCGGCGAACTGTTTTGAGTGCAACATATCCAATTGCGCAGTCCGGAGTGCGTCCAGCTTCGTGAATGTTGGATTGTTCACCTTGAGTCGATAAAAATCTCTCATGAGCATACCAGTGCTGTCGTCATTTACGGACCACAGAGTGGCGATTACGGCCTTAGCGCCTTGTCGCTGCGCTAGTACCGCTAGACCTTCAACCTCTCTGCCATCGGCCGTCTTGCTGTTTAGCGCGGTGTTACACGAAGAGAGTGTCAACATGTCAACGCCGTCAAACAATAGAGTAGAGTTTTTAACTGCCGCTAATGTCAGCCGGTTGCCGTCACCCAAGAGCAGGAACGAGGTGGAGTCATTGCCGGGATTGAAGGCGAAGTGACTGGCAATATGGACGACCGGGCGTCGCGACCGTAAAGAGGTCCGAAGTGTCGCTTCGGTAAACCGCTCATCTAAGAAAATATCGCCGTCGATGACTCCTGAAGCGCGGCCGGCGGAATGAAAGATATTCACTAATTCGCCCTCGGCTGCAGGCAGCGCGGCGAACCCACCGATAGCCCGGGTCACGCCAAAGCCCGCACCGCTCCAAAGGGGGGAAGGTTTATCTTTTAGGCGTGGCACGCTCGCAGGAGTGAATATAACCGATGAGTACTGTTCTATAAAATATTGTTTTCCGTCATAGAGCGCGGCGACCGGCAAATACCGAAGCGCTCCGTCGAGGGACCACATTACAGTCTGTGCGCGAAGGTTTCGAAGGTCTTTTTCAATAGGACCGACGATGACTTCGTATACTTCCTGGCCTTGTTTCTTGGCGTCTGAATCAGGGTTCTGAAGAGCCAGACGAAAATCGAGAATTTTTCTCATCAACTCGGTACGGCCAATCGAAAATTCTCTGGCGATTTGGATGTCTGGAGCAATAAGGATAACCCTGAATTTTTCCTCACCAAGCAATGTGTACGCGGCAACGGTTCCTGGCCCTAGGTCCTTGAGGTCCTCCATCAAACCTTGTGCTTCTTTAATCGTCGTTATACGTTCGGAGTTTTTTCCTGCCTCATTAAACTCCGTTGAGACATGATCCAGAAAATAATTGAAATGGGCGTTAGCATTCGCCAAGCTCTTTTCGACTTCAAAAAGTCTGGCCTCCTCATCTTTATTCCGTTTTTTAGCCAACAATGCTGACCGCTCTGTAGCGATCATCACAACGCGATCGGCAATTTCTTGATAGCGCTGTTCTACGAGCGCTTCTTCGCCATTCACCTCAAGGGTGGCGTCAATCTTGTCCGAAAGGTCGCCGCCGCGCACATAATTATTAAACTCTTCAACTTTCAACATATTGAGAACTTTTTCTGCATCGAGTAGCCGGCCCTGCGCGATCAGGATGTCAGCTAGTGTTCTATACGTTTGTTCTTTGGAGCTGATAAACGAAGTCCGCACGCGCTTGTCCATGGTCGAGATGGACACTCGAATTTTCTGAAAGATATTCACAGCTTCAATTCCGAATAACGCGGCTGCCGGCAGGCTGTCTTTCGCTTTCCAGGCAAGCATCAAATTGCCCAAAGTGATCCCTTCGGCTGCCTTTGTCTGGTGTTCGCGATTTATAATAAGCGCCTCTTCAAATTGCCGAATGGCCGCGTCATATTCGCCGTTTTTCAGTTCGAGCAAACCGGCGGCGTTCCGAATGATTGCCTCACGAACCGGATTGTCGAGATCCTGCGCCAGTTTCAGGGCTTGTTCCAAAGCTTCGCGGGACTTCTCCGTATCCCCACCCTTTGAGTAGAGCATTCCAAGGGACGTGAGAACATAGGCTTGGCCGTAACGATCTTTCAATTCCAAATCGATCTTGAGCGCATGTTCTAGCGTGCCTCGCGCTGCAAGACTGTCCCCCTCAGTCTGCTGTAGAAGTCCCTTGCTTGCCAGAATTTCAGCCTCCAACGACCTGTCTTCAATTTCACGGCTGCTCTTCAACGCTTCGTCATAAAATTTAAGGGCATCAGTGTTATTCCCCAAAACCGCGTTTACTAGTCCTAGAACAAGCATCGAATTCGCGGCCCCGCTTTTATCATCTATTCGGAGATACATGTTAAGCGATTCTTGAAGTGATGTTATCGATCGAGGATAATCCGCTGTTTGAAAAAGTGCATAACCTAGACTTGCCAGGCTGTGGGACTGGAGCGACCTATCTCCGCACTCTTCGGCTCTCTCGCGAGCTTGCGTGTATAAAGTAATGGAATTCTCATAGTGACCCTGCGCCGATTCGGTATCTCCTAGACTTACCAGTTCCTGCGCCTCTCCATCCACATTTCCAATCCTTCGGTAAAGCTCCAAACTATCCGTAAATTCCCGATTTGCCAGAGCAAGGTTACCCAAAAATGTATGTACTACGCCGATATTGTGTAGCGTGCTCGCCTCGTCCCCTCGATTCGGGAGTTTTCGTTCCTGTACCAGCGATTGCTGAAAATACGGCAGAGCCTTGGCGTACTCCCCCGTCGCCTCTATCGCTAAGCCCATATTCACGCGAATCTCAGCGGCGACTAGTGCGTCGTGTGCTTTCTCGGCCTCTAGTAATGCTTCCTCGTTCACGGCTAAGGATTCCTGGGGCTGGCCTTTCTGAGACACAATTAGTGCAAGATCCTCAAGGCTTTCCGCTAACAAGTGCCGATCGCCGCTTGTCCTTGAAACAGTTTTGACTTTCTCCAGATAGGTTTTGGCCGATTCGTAATCCGCTGTGCTAATCAGCGCGTCACCGGTCGCGAACCATAAGGGGAGGTTTCGAGCATCGGGTACGCATTCAACTAATTTCAGTGCGAGGCGGTAAAACGTCAAAGATTGTTCGCTATACCCTTGAAATGCGAGGACCTGTCCTGCGCCCGATAGCGCTTTCGCGTGACCTTCATCGTAATTCAAGAGTTCGAACTCTTCAGCTGCGTGCTTGTAAAGATCTAAGGCAGTCTCGAGATCGGCTAGAGATCCGTTCTTCCCAAGGGAAAAGTGCTTGTCGGCGGAACGCAGCTTATCGAACGCTAATACCAGACGCGGACTATTGCCGTCCCGAGGGCGAACAGTTGAGAGAGTCAACTCATAACCGCCAAGCCTCTCTGAGGTGGAATTGAATTGAGCCAGATAGCGGCCTTTATTCGGGGCCACGAAGGCTAAACTCTCGTACCCGAATTCTTGGTCATTTGTTAAAGCAGCAACAACCGATCCTGAGGGCGATTTGATAGTGAGAGAATACGTCGAACCGAGGGAACGTGTGTCCAGAACCACGAGAGAAGCGGAAGTCACATCGACTGCGAATACGGTCGGCTCCTCGGTCGTTACGCCGCCCTTCAGCGGACTGGCCAGCCGCAAAGTCTGGCTCTTCGGCTTATGGTCTTCTCCATTAGTAATGTTGGCGTTGGCAAGAACAATTAGAAGGGCGTTCGCGATTAGTCGCAAGGGAATCGGGATCATAGCGCCTAAATGTACCAAAATCCGCTGTATTGGGTTGACGTTTCGATCGTTTCGCCACAGTTGCGCGCAAATAGCCTTTTTCGCGATTCCTTCGCACAGTCGGTAATCAGGTTGCAATAGGGAAATTTAAAAGGATTTTGCAACGATTGGGTGGATCGGCGAACGTGCCGCAGAAGAAAGGCAGCGAATACAATCGGAAAAGATTCGGCAAATACCGCCGCACCGGTGCGGCCATTGGCAGGTTAGGGGAGGGCTGCTCGCGGAGCAATGTGCACTGCGGTGGACCGCCAACGTACGGCTTCTACTGCGACGCTCCGAGCGGTGTAATGGTGGAAGTGAAGTCGCCACAATGAACGTTGCCGAACCATGCTAACCGCATGAGTACTCGCACTCTCGGAATGTCGGCGATCCACAAGTAATCCCGATGGACGCCGAGTGGATCTGTACCGAAAAAGTTGGAAAGTTCGCTTGTAGGAGGTGGCGCGGTTGCTTGCGATTGACGGGCAACTGAAAGATGCGGAAAGTCTTGGGTCGGGGTACAGGGACAGACCACCGTAAGAAATGTCGTAGAGCTGAGACGACAGAGAATAGGGGTTTTAGAAAAGAGGGAACCATGATCAAAAAGAAAAAGATATCACGCCGTGGTTTCGTCTCGACCGCCGCAGTGAGCGCTGCGATGCTTGCGATCGTGCCACGACACGTACTCGGGCGTGGGTTCATTCCGCCAAGCGATACATTGAACATTGCCGGCATTGGGATTGGCGGCATGGGGCGCACCAATCTGATCAACCTCGCTAGCCAGAACATCGTGGCGCTGTGTGACGTGGATTGGGACTATGCGGGCAAGGCATTTCAACGCTTGAGCGGAGACATTGAACATTTGCAAGCGCGGATCGATCAGCCACCAGCGTCTGATCATCGCGAACAATCCCTCACGGGCATGAATCCGTCGAAAGCGCAGAGACAACTCGACAACATGAAGCGCCTATATACAGAGCACTGGCCGAAAGCAACGCGCTACACAGATTTCCGGGAGATGCTAGAGAAGCAGAAAGATATCGACGCCGTAGTCGTGGCCACATCCGACCACATGCACGCTCCGATCGCACTCGCCGCAATAGGTCTCGGAAAGCACGTGTACGTGCAGAAGCCGCTGACGTGGTCGGTAAGCGAAGCGCGACAATTGGCGCGGCGCGCGAAAGAGACGAAGTTGGCCACACAGATGGGAAATCAAGGACATTCGCTCGATGATGCGAGGAAGACGGTTGAATACGTGTGGGCAGGGGCGATCGGGGAAGTGCGAGAAGTGCATGTGTGGACGAACCGACCGCTGGGCTATTGGCCGCAGGGCGTGCCGCGGCCGGAAGCGCCGAGTGCGCCGCTGGAGACTCCGAAATGGAATGGGCCCAGCGTGAACGCGCGTTTAGCAGCGGCGATGGCTGGCGAATATCCCGTACCGGAAACACTCGCATGGGATTTGTTTCTAGGAGTAGGACCGAGTGTGAAGTATCACCCGATTTATCACCCGTTTAATTGGCGGGGCTGGGTGGACTGGGGCGTGGGCGCGATTGGCGATATGGGAGCACACTTGATGGATCACTCGATTTGGGCGCTCAATTTGGGATTTCCGACGAGCGTCGAGACAGTGTCGACGCCGTTTAATGGGGCTTCTTATCCGCTCGCGACGCAGACTTTTTATGAGTTTGCGGCGCGCGGGGCGATGCCGCCGGTGAAGTTGACTTGGTATGACGGGGGACTGCTCCCGAAAAAACCGGAAGAGTTGGGAGAGGAAGAGTTGAATAAGGCCGGAGGAGCGCTGATCGTGGGGAGCAAAGGGAAATTGCTGCATGACACGTACGGCGCGAATCCGCGATTGCTGCCGAAGAGCTTGCACGAATCATTCGGAACGCCGGCGCAGAAATTGCCGCGAATTGCGGGAGAAGACCATGAGATGAATTGGGTCGCGGCGGCAAAGGGAAAAGCAGAGGCGTCTTGTCCGTTCGAATACGCGGCGCGGCTCACCGAGACGATGTTGCTCGGAATTGTGGCGCTGCGAGCGGGAAAGAAGATTGAGTACGACGGCGCGAACATGCGGATCACGAATGTGGCGCAAGCGAATGATTATTTGCAGCGGGAGTATCGACAAGGATGGTCTTCCGCTTTGGGGAAGGGCGTTTTAGACTTCGCACCCGGAGGCACACAACGATGAGAAAAAAGCTTCAGGTCTTGATCACGCTATTCACTGCTCTAGTTGGCTGGTGCTCAGCAAACGCCCAAACACAAACGAAATGGAAGCTTCACGATCGGAACCGCCCAACTCCCGTGGTTGTAGAACCCGGTACGCCAAGCACGGAAAACAGTCCGGGCCGTCCTCCCGCGGACGCCGTCGTGCTCTTTGACGGGAGAGATCTTTCCAAATGGGCGCAAAAGGACGGCAGCCCGGCGAAATGGAAAGTGGCGGATGGCTATTTCGAAGTCGTTCCCCACACGGGCTACATCTACACGCGCCAGCCATTCGGCGATTGTCAGTTGCATGTTGAGTTCGCCGAGCCGTCGCCTGCTGTTGGCGAGGACCAAGACCGCGGTAACAGCGGCGTTTTCCTGATGGGTCTGTACGAAATACAGGTGCTCGATTCGTTTGAGAGCAAGACGTATCCGGACGGCCAAGCGGCCGCCGTTTACGGTCAGTACCCGCCGCTCGTGAACGCGTCACGTCCTCCAGGGCAATGGCAAAGCTACGACATCATATTTCACGGCCCGCGATTTGACGGCAATGGGAAGCTGCTCGGTCCGGCGCGCGTAACGGTTTTGCACAATGGCGTGCTTGTACAAGACAACGTCGAAATCCAGGGACCGACAGCGACAGGCAGGCCGTACGAGGCTCATGCAGAGAAACTGCCGCTGGCGTTACAAGACCACAATCATCCGGTTCGTTTTCGTAATATCTGGGTTCGCGAGCTGAAAATGACCGATTGATGGGTCCCGAAAGCATTTCTTTCTAACAATCGCAGCGAACTTCTGGCAATGCTAGCGGCCGACAAGTATAAAGGCGCCCCAATAGTAGGGCAGGTCTTTTCCGTAGCGTTCCTTCACGCGATCGCGTTCCGTAATCTGCGCGCGTCGCAACGCCTCCGGCTTGTCCATTCCCGTGAGCCAGTTCTTGTAAAACTGCGTCATCAATTCCTGCGTCTCCCGGTCGGGCACCGACCACAGACTCATCAGCACGGACTCCGCCCCGGCTTCCTGCAGCGCTCGCCCCAGACCGAATACGCCCTCGCCATTCTGCACCTGGCCGCGGCCCGTCTCGCACGCGCTCAGCACCACCAACTCGGTCCCTTGCAGATTTAACCCGGTCGCTTCATACGCCGTAAGCACGCCGTTTTCAATTCCCTCAATGGGCGCTTCGCTCTTCAAGGTGCGATCCGCTCCGGCAAAGAAAAGTCCTGAGCGCATCATCGGATCTTCCATTCCCGCGCTCTGCCCGCTCAAACTTTCGCGCAGCTTTACTTGCTGGTCGGAAAGGAAAAAACCGTGCGTAGCCAAATGCAGCACCCGCGGACTGGCCGCCGTCTTCACCACTTCTTCGAGCGCCTGTTCACCCTGATAGCTGGCAACGAGCCAATTCTTCCCGCGCAGCAATTCGCCGATGAACTGGACTTCCATGGCCGTCCCCGGCAGCGGGCACAACACGCCTCCGGTCGGCGGTGGCGGATCGCACGCGCCACGCTCGGTGGCGTCTCGCGAAAGTGCGCCGCCGTTTGCAGGGTTTGCGGGAAGCCCGGCGGATGCTACCAGCGTTGGCTGCTTCTCGTTCGAGGACCCGTGCCACCGGTTCAGTGCGGTTTGTTGTTCCACGTCGCTCAGCAGGAACCGTGGATTGCCGACGAGAATCGCGGTGTTGCTGGTGGTACGATGACTGGCTCGCAGTAAATCCCTCGTACTCGATACCACGCGGAAATCGTACTTCTCCATCACGCGCCGGCCATCGGCTCCCTGCAAAACTCCCAAGGGGATTTCGTTTAACACTCCGTCGAGCGACACATAAACTCGGTTCGGCGTCTCCCAGCGGTACTTCGAGAGGCTTCCACATGGCGTCATATAGGCTGCGCCAGGGAGATGCGCTGGGTCCTGACGCAACGGCCGCTGCAGTGCTCCTTCGGATTCCCACCTCGGCGCGATAGGCGGAAAAGGCTGCGCCCTCAAGATCGTGAGCCGCGCCGAGCTCGATCAGCACAGGTTGCGGGATCTCCGGCCGAAGGACCAGCGCGATGTAGAAGACCTTGTCAGTCTCTTTCTTCCCGTCGTGCAAGGGAAATCGCACAAACTCGACCGCGGCGTCACCCGGCTTAAGCGCTCTCTGGATATCCTGCCAGGTGGTACGCGCAAGACTTTTCTGGTCGGCGAACGAACTGACCCGTCTGGCCAGTTGCTGCTCCAGATCATTTGCTTCTGAATCGGTTCTTGTCCGAGCGTCTTGCCAGCCGTCCGGCCGGGTGGCCACCAAGCGCGACGATTGACTTTTTTTCGCCGTCAGCTCTTCAAAGATTTTGATGGCCTGCAGGTCGCCGCTGGCCGCAACCTGCGCGCGCAACGTCGCCACGCTGGTACTCACGAGGCCTTTCTGCCACAACAGCAGGTCGTAGGTCCTCCCTGCCACCGCCCCATCGCGTCCGCGCTCCATCAGCGCAAGGCTGAAATCCAAAGTGAAGACACTCTTCACCGTGCCCAAAAACTGGAGGCGATCTTTTTCGCTCATGTAGGCAAAGCTATAGTCGAATCTCGTACGAAGAATTGCCAAACTGCGTTGCACGAATCGCTCCGCCTGATCGTAGCGGCCTTGCGCGAAGTACAGCCCCGACAAGCAATACAAGTCTCCCGTGGCCACGCGCGGGTGGTCCGGGCCCAGTGCTTTCTCATCAATTGTCAGTGCGCGCTGGTAGAGCGGCTCGGCCTCACCGTACCGCCCATCATCGGCGTACAGGGCCCCGAGGTTGCGCAGGGCTGTGGCCAGGTCCGGATGGTCCGGGCCTAATGCTTTCTCGTCAATCATCAGTGCGCGCTTGTACAGCGGCTCGGCCTCGGCGTTCCGGCCCTGCTTCGCATACAGATACGCAAGATTGTCGAGGCCTCCTGCCACATCGGGGTGCTCCGGCCCAAGAACTTTCTCCCGGATCGCCAGTGCGCGTTTGTATAGCGGCTCGGCTTCGGTGTATCGACCCTCGTCGACGTAGAGCAACGCGAGGTTGTTCATTCCAGTCGCTACGCGCGGGTGCTCCGGGCCTAGCGCTTTCTCATAGATCGCCAGCGACCGTTTTTTAAGCGGTTCGGCCTCGCCATAGCGGCCTTGCGATTGGTACAAACTGGCAAGGTTGTTCAGAACCGTGGCTACGTTTGCGTGATCCGGACCGAATACCTTTTCATAAATCGCGAGCGCTCGCTTGAGGAGCGGCTCTTCCTCACCGTACCGGCCCTGCTCGTGGAACAGCAAACCGAGGTTGCTCAAGTCCATGGCCACACTCGGATGGTCCGGCCCAAACACCTTTTCATGAATCGCCAGCGCACGCTTGTGGAGGGGCTCGGCTTCGGCGTACCGGCTCTGGTCGTCGTACAGATTCCCGAGGTTGTTCAAATTCTCGGCCACATCGGGGTGCTCTGGTCCGAGCGCTTTTTCCCGGATCGCGAGTGCGCGCCGGTACACTGGCTCGGCCTCGGTATACCGGCCTTGCTCGTCGAGGACAATTCCGAGGTCGTTCAGACTCTCGGCGACATTGGGGTGTTCCGGCCCCAGGACTTTTTCCCGGATCGCAAGTGCGCGCTTGAAAAATGATTCGGCCTCGACGCGTTTGCCTTCGTAATAGGAAAGTTCGCCCAATCCATTTAATGACTCGGCGACAGGTGCAGACTCCGGCCCAAAGTATTTTTCGCGGATCGTGACGGCGTGGTTGAGCAACGGTTCAGCTTCAACGTAATTGCCTTGCTGAATTTGCAATTCGCCGATGGCATGCAAGGACTCGCCGACGGGAGCCGATTCCGGCCCGTAGTATCGTTCACGGATTGCCAAAGCCCGCTTGAGCAGCGGCTCGGCCTCTGGATAATCGCCAAGGGCGGTGTGAGCCACGCCGAGAGTCTCGAGCGCGGCTGCGGAGTTCGCGTGGTCGATACCAAAGGTGGCTTCGGCGACGCGCACCGCGTCCTGTGCCAGCGGGATGGATTCGGTCGTCTTGCCCTGTTTTTGCAGTTGGTCAATTTGCGCGTTGAGTTCTTTCCAGCGCGATTCCTGCGCGCGGAGCGGAACAGCCAGAAGCGATGCTGCTAATAATAGGAGACTTATTCGAATACCGTTGAGGTGGCGTTGCATCGCTATCCCCCCGCTTGCTGGCTGACGGCCGAGCTGGACCAGATGCGCGTTAGCTCGATTCTGTCCGTGGCTTTAGCGGGCGAAGATGGTACCGGCGGCCTATTTTTCGGAGGATGTGCTTCCTTGTTACCTGGCCTGCGGCCTGCCGGGCCGGGAGAAACAAGTACGCTCGTTCGTATTGGCGTCGGACTACATGTCGAAGGTCCAGCAACCGGCTTCCATCTGCGCAGCTTTTAATTGTTGAGTGCCTAACCTCGCGAATATGCCGCCGGCGTGGTGGAATTTATTTATTGGGATGACGTTCGGATGGTGCCGGGGCCGGGCAGGGGACCGAACATCTGCCGATTCGGTTGGGAAAGGGCATTGCTTCGAGTGGGGATTGACGAGCAGATGGCAGCGTCAAATTGTTCGACGCGCATCGATTCGCAGCATGATGCGCTTCCCCTTGGTTTTGAGGGGTGTCCCATTCTGAACAGATGATTATCCCCTTTTTTGGTTAAATCGATGTGAGCCCTCATGTCCCATGAAGTTTCACGCAGAGGATACGAGGCACTCCGGCGCGCCATCAAGGACGGACATGAGCGGAAAGAACCTTCGAGACGCAAAGCCGGACCAGCGAACCAACGGCGAGGGAAAACAAGTCAGCAACAAGGTCCTGCTGGCAGCCCCCGACAATGAATACGCGTTGATGCGTGCTGACTTGGCGTACATCGATCTGCCGCATCATCTCAGCCTTCACGAGCCGACACAAAAAATTGAGTTCGTCTATTTTCCGAACCGCGGAATGGTTTCTCAAGTTGTGGTGACCAAAGACGGCCGAACCGTCGAAGTGGGGGTAGTAGGTAGCGAGGGCTACGTTGGCGCAGGATTGGCAGCCGGTTTGACTAGAAGTTCCGTGCGTGAAGTCATCCAAATCGCCGGCGATGGCTTCCGCATGATGGGAAATGCCTTCGAACGCATTCTGCGGTCGGCTCCTCACTTACAGGGGATATTGAACAGGCATACCGGGCTGCAAGGAATGCAAGTTGCGCAGACCGCCGCATGCAACCGGCTGCACGATATACAGCAGCGTCTCTCACGGTGGCTCCTGATGACTCAGGATCGCGTGCATTCCGGAGTTCTTCCGATCACCCACGATTTCATCGCAACCATGATGGGCACCGACCGGTCCACGGTGAGCCAGGCAGCGTCCGTACTGCAAAAACGGGGAATTATAAATTATGTTCGAGGTGCAGTGAAAATCGTGAACCGCAGGAGACTCGAAAAATGCTCCTGTGAGTGCTACGCAGCCATTCAACAGTTCGAGGATGACCTGGGACTGAGATAGTAATTCCTGCCAGTGTGGGATATGCCACAGACAACAACTTCTTTCCATCGTTAATGTAGCGCCCTTGCGAACTCACACTCGTCTTGACGTGTATTCAAAAGGCGGTGCCTTGGCAAAACCTCGCTCGAAGAGAGCGGTGTTGATCGCCGCAGCGCCGTTCGAGACCAATGCTCAGCCGTCTTCCAAAAAAGCGCAGCCGCGTCCAACCGCGAGGTGACAATGGAGCCGATCGGTCGAAGACTGGTTTGGGTCGAAAGACCGAACTTTCAGCGCTGGACCTGCACCGAATGCGCATGGGTGTTCGATCCTTCGTGGCCACTCGTTGGCAAAACTATTGACGAGATGAAGGACAACTTCGGGCAGCAGCGCGACACCGAATTCGCAGCTCACGTCTGCGCCGAACACCCGAGAACCACTGAAAATCCCCGTTAATCCAAATTACCTGCGAACCAAATGCTGTGTGATTCTCGCATGTCGGATTTATTGCAAATAGGCGCCACGATGGCCCTCTTCAATATTTTAAAGAAGATGAACATCGTGAATTTCGCGTTGGCTGAAGTCGTTCGAGGCTCTGGAGACAGCCGAGGCGCGCGAGCTATTTGCGGAGGGCTTTGGCTAAGAGGGAGGTGTTAATCTGCAGCTCGCCCTTCTGGTCGTGTCGGCCGTGATACTTGATGAAGCCAAGCTTTCTGAACTTATTCATAAAAAGGTTTACGCGCGAGCGTGTAGTGCCGATCATCGCGGCCAGGACTCCTTGCGATATTCCGGTGAATCTGTGCGACTTGTGCTGTTTCCCGTTCCCTGCGAGCAGAAGAAGGGCGCGGGCGAGTCGCCTCTCGCTGCCGTGAGAAACCTGGTCGATTAAATCTTCCTCGATCCGTATATTGCGCGAGAGCAGATACGACAGGAACGCGTAGGAGAGCTTGCGGTCGGCGTTGAGCGCTCGGATCATTTCGTTTCTTTCGATGACTTGTAGAACCGTAGCTGCGATCGCGGTGGCCGTCCTTATATGAATATTTTGACGTCCAAGGCACGCCTCGCCAAGAAATTCGCCGGGCCCTAGAATGGCGACAATTGCCTCCCTGTCGGTCTTCGAGGCCACTGACACTTTCACGCGGCCTCTTTGAATGTACATCAGCGTCTCGGCGACATCGCCTTGATAGAAAATGGTTCCTCCCGTTGCGAAGCTTTCATAGAGTGTGGCCACTCCGGTCAAATCGAATGAAATCTCGAGAGGGGCCTCTATCTTGGACCTCATGGCTAAACGGGACCTCCAATTCCGGTGCGGCCGCGCGGATCGGGCCATTCGCGGTACAAATTGATTTTCGAGGGCGCCTCCACTTCTACCACGCGCCAATGGCTCCGAGACGGCGAACGGAGACTGAAGAACAACGCTCACACAAGTGCACATGAATTCCTATCCCAAATCGCACACTCTCAAAATGCCCACCCGTTTCTAAATGCGGCGGCAACGGGCCCCGCAGAGTCCATCCGCTATCTTTTATCATTCGGGAGCTGACGGATCTTGAGTCCAAACAAAAATTCTCAAGGTTAGATAGCGTAGGCCGTTCCAACGAGCAGGTTCAAGTAGGTTGGTCGGCCCTACTTCCAAAAAAGGATCCTATCTTTTGTAGATGCCGCGATCGAGACCGTCGACGAGTTCAGCCGCATGAACTCCGAATGTGTCGCAGATGCGCAGCAGCGTCCTAATAGTGATGGGCCTGCCAGCTTCTATCTGTTGCCAATGCCTGGCCGAAAACCCGAAACCAATCATGTCCTCTTGGGTGCGCCCGCGACTCTTGCGCAGATGTTTAATTCTTTGCCCCAGAGCTTCGAAGAATCGTTTTTCGTCTACCACATAACAGCTTGTAATGAATTACAAGCAAAAACACCACGAGCAGAATAGCTGGACAAACAATCGCGATAGTGTTACCGTCAGCTTAGAAACTCGATAATTAACGTATTAGCGCCTCTTTTCGCTGTGGTCCGCAGCTAAAATCGGACCGAATTTGACGGTCTGGGATCCTATGAGTTCCTCCACGGCGGCCCGTTCCACGATATTGCCTCTGGTCCTACGCCCAGACCGGACTTCAACTCAGGTCAGTGCTAAGACCGTCGTCGGGGATTGCGATTGCGACTCGTTGATCGCGCGAATGGGTGGGGGCGACCGAGAAGCGCTTTCCGAGCTCTTCCGGCACTTTGCGCCTGCGATTCGGAATGTAGGTCGGCGCATTCTTCGAGACGGTGCCGAGTCCGACGATCTTGTGCAGGAAGTGTTTCTTTACATTCATCGAAAATGGGACCTCTTCGACAGCTCGAAGAGTAACGCTCGATCGTGGATTTTCCAGATCGCGTACACGCAAGCCTTTCTGCGCAGAAGACAGTTAAAGGCTCGCGGCTTCTATGCGTCTGGCGTTCCTAGTAGGTCGCAGGAATCTGCTTTACAAACAAGTCCGGGGGACTATGACCATACCGTCGAAGGCCTGTTTGGCAGGAATGCGTGGAAAGAGATTTTAGAGAGCCTAACCGAGGATCAGCGGGAGACGCTTCGGTTGCACTTCTTCGAAGGCTATAGTTTTGCCGAGATTGCCGAGAAATTGGGTCAGTCCTTCGCCAACATAAGAAATCACCACTATCGAGGTCTTGAAAAACTGCGAAAGTACCTCGCTGGCAGCGCATCGAACAGGCAATAGTCGTGTGCCACAATCTGAAATCCGATGGGAAGTCGAGGCATTTGACCGATGGGTTCGCATGAGGAATTCCTCGAACTCTGTGCGTCCGCGACCGCTGGCGAACTGAGCGGCTACGAATGCGCGAAACTCGAAACGCATCTTGCCCAGTGTCCTGATTGCCGCAGGGTGATGGGCGAATATGAAGCAGCTACGCGAGCTGGTGTATCAGCTCTGGCACAAGACTTTACTTCGGAAGATGAGGCCGTCGACGGTTTCTGGTCCGCGGAAAAGGCTGAGAAAGCATTTTTCAAGCGCTTGGATGAGGAACAAGAAACTCAAAAATGCGAAAAAATCGGCGACTATTCGGTTCAGACAAAGCTCGGAAAGCGTTTTACCTATCGTCCCTCGCAAATCCCTTGGCGGGATATTGGGATGGCTTTTGCCGCGGCGGTGCTACTAGCACTGGCGCTAGGCATCAGCACCTACAAAATGGGAGTGCAGCGGGGAACCGATGTGGCGCAAACGGTCCCATCACCTGCGAAGGAACTCGACAGTTCCCTCGAAGAGCGTGCCAGCGAAGCCGGCTATGAGCGGGCGCAACTCAAAGCCAAGCTCGCGGAAAATGCCAAAGTCATCCGCGACTTGCAGCGTGAACTGGCCAGGCAAAGGCAAGTTGTTGATTCCTCAAAGGTCGCGGGCATGGGTGCGGGGCGTCCTTTGGGAAGTAACGAACCAGTCCTTCAAGACGCCGCCGACGCCAACGCCAACGCCAAGCGAGATGAAGAGCTTTTGGCCGCGCAGGCAAAATTGGCCGAACTGCAAAAATCGATGGAGACGGCCGCAGCGCAGCGTGACGAGAATGCTCGCCGAGCGGCCGTTCTGGAAGCGAAGGTCGACGAGTTGACGCAGCTTGTGAAGGACCGCGAACAAGCATTAGGGCAAAAGGACGCAGAAGTCGGCAAGGGGCAGGAGCTGCTCGAACATGATCGCGACATCCGAGAACTGATGGGCGCGCGCCAACTTTATATGGCGGATGTTCGCGATGTCTCGGGGACCGGCACGGACAAGACCTACGGCCGTGTCTTCTATACCAAGGGGAAATCGCTGATTTTCTACGCCTTCGATCTCGACGCACGTCCGGCCGTGCAGAGTGCGACTTCGTTCCAGGGTTGGGGCCGGCGAGGACCAGACAAGCAGGAGGCTCGCAATTTAGGGATCTTCTACGAAGATAATGTCAGCAAGAAACGTTGGGTTTTGAAAGCGAACGATCCGAAGACACTCGAAGACATTGACGCGGTTTTCGTCACCGTCGAACCGGACGGGGGAAGCCAACATCCCAGCGGCAAGCCCTTGCTGTTCGCCTACCTACGTTTAAATCCAAACCATCCTTAGCCGCGCTCACTCGCCCGCTCCCTGCATGTTTATTCTTCGAATTTCTGGTGAACGGTGCTTCCCGAAAAATCGACACCAGGACCAGCAGGGTCATTCAACCACCTGCGGGGCTTCGTTAACATGTAAGCTCCGCCCGGTCAGGTTTCTTCGACGACTTGCAGGCAAGCGGCCCCGACAACGGGGGCTTCGCATGACTTGCGGCAGGGAGTTCGGGTCCAATCGGGCGTTATAAATGGTTTAGACTGCCGATGGGAGGTTGACCACCTTTGACGTACCGGTACTGTCAGGACGAAAGTTTTTGCCTTCTACAGGGTTCGCTCTATTGGTAATCCCTAATGCTGCCAATACTATGGTTATGGAATTCAGCTGGAAAAAGGCGACCCGTTATGAACCTACTCTCACGAGCATCTCTTCTGCTAACCGCAATCCTGTTTATTGGCGTTCTTGGCGCGCAAGCGCAACAAGAAGTGCAATTTTCGTTGACGGGCCCCGTTGACGCCACTGCCGTGGTCTTTACGGATCCTGCCCCCGCCGGGGAGATTACCAGCTCAGACGTGGGTGGCGGTTTCACGCTCACGCCGATCTCGCTCGTCGTCGGCGGAGTGTCACTCCCGGTTGGCAGCTCGTTTTCTCAATACAGCCTGAATTTTTACAACTTCGCGGGATTGGGAGGCGGTTTCTCGGCGACCACGAATGATGGCGCCATTGACGCCTTCTCCACATTTGGCCCGCAACTGTATACCGGGCCTGAGAACGATCCGTCGTTCGCATCGCTCATCGGCGCCGGGCCGATATTGCTCAGCGACTTTGACACGGGCGCTGCGGATGCCTACAGCCTAACGGTTACAGCGGTTACTCCGGTTGGCACGCCGGAACCTTCGACGCTGCTGCTCCTTGCAGGAGCCTTGTTGCCCCTCGGGTTGCTGGCAAAGAAGCTGTTCTAAGTTCAAGCATTTTTGAAAAGAAAACGATCGGGTTTACTAGCCCGATCGTTTTTTTATTTGTGCAGGCTGGCCGCCGAGACTAGCCCGTAACTATCCAAACGAGGCCACTGCCAGCTGCGCATCCTCAAAAACCTCGAACAAATTGAGCATGCGCACCAGCTTCAGCGTCTGAATCGTAAATTTTGAAGGGTTCAGGAGCTTCACGGCGCCCCCCCGCTGCTTGGCGGTGGTGTAATGGCGTACCAGCAGCCCGATGCCGCTTGAATCGATCATCGGCATCTCTTCCATATCCAGCACGACTCGGGAATCACCGGAGGTGAACAGATCGGTGAAAGTGGCATTCAGGCGGTCGAGAGGAGGCCCGTTGACCAATTTCCCGCGCAGTTTGACAACCTTCACCTGCCCCTGAGTACGAACTTCGATCTCCAAAATTTGCTCCTCTGCGGCGCGATCCTGTTCACCAGCCTAAAGCACTCGGGAGACGCGCAACGCGTTGACACTCCTAGATACGTCTGCTAGAGTCCCGCTCAACTTAGAAGAAGCGTAGCGATTTTGCAAGAGAAGAGGCGGTGCCTTCCGCAGGCGGTCCCCCGCTTGCCACACCACCGGGTTACGCATGCAAGCCAGGGCTAAGCTTTGAATATCGACATTGCGGGCATAGCGGTTCGATTGCTGGCCGAACAGGAACTTTCCTCTCGAGCGCGCACCACTGCGAAAACTTTAGCCGAAGCGCTTCCTGGAACCGCGGTCAATCTCTACATTTTGACCGTCGAGGACGAAATGGAGGTGTGGCGCGGCATCGCCACCGCCGGTGAAGTCTCCGTGCACGCCGCGGCCATTCCCGCGGAGGCTGGAACGCTGGGCGAGCTTCTTAAGGAAAAGATTCCCTTGCTCTTTTCCGGCAGCGAAGTCCCGCGGGAACAGTACAGTCACCTGGACATTCGCAGAACCGTGCTTTCGCTGGCGTACATTCCGCTCGCGAAGGGCGAGACGCTTGGCGCTGCCATCGAGATTCTAAGCTTTGACGAAGAACTTACGGCGCAAGAAATCGCTGAACTCGAGCCGCTCGCCGAAGTCATCGGCTCCGCCATCGCCGCCGCCCAGAGCTATGAATCGGAACGCCACGACACCTTGGGATCCATCAACCGGCTGACCCAGCTTTACGATCTCGAAAAAATATTTTCGTCCACGCTCGAGATGAATGAGCTGCTGCCGATCATTGGATCAAAGATCCGCGAGATTCTCGAGTGTCAGGCCGTGAATATCTGGTTGCTACAGCCAGACGAATCCGTCGAATTAACTCACCAGGCTGGAATAGATCCGACGAAAGCGGAGAAGAGCTCCGAGAAGGCTGGCGAAGGCCTCGCCGGCGGGGTGTCGGATAACGGGGTACCGTTGTTGATTGACGATCCCCGAGATGCGCGGCTCGTCGAGCGCAACGGCCAAGTGACCGCAGGCGGCATCGTTTCCCTCATGATCGCGCCGATTATGGACAAGGAGTCGCTGGTCGGCGTAATCGAAGCGGTCAACAAGATGGATGGGACGCTTTTTGACGAAGACGACCTGTTTGCCTTGGGAAGTTTGGCGGACACCGCATCGACCGCGCTGCACAATGCGAGCCTCCTGCTCGCGGAACGCAAGGTGGAGATTCTCGAGACGCTGGTGACCGTCAGCCAGGAAATCACCTCCACGTTGAATCTCGAGCGTGTACTGCAAACCATCGTGGACGCTCCGCAAGCGGTCATTCCCTACGAGCGCGCGGCCATCGTTCTCGCCGACCGCGGGCGCTTCAAGCTCAGCGCCGTCACCGGGCAAACGCAATTGAACGTCGAGGCGGCGGACATCGCGCCCTTGAACAGCATTCTTCAGTGGGCGACGCTCTCCGAGGAAGTGATTCATGTTCGCCAGCGCGACGATGTCATTGACGCGCCACGCGAAGAAACGCGCGCTAAATTCGCAAAATATTTTGCAGACAGCGGAGTGCGCGGCTTTTACGCCATGCCGCTCGGCGACGACACCGGGCGCGTCGGCATGTACGCCCTCGAAAGCGAAGACCCCGATTTTCTTTCGCCGGCGCACATTGAAATTCTCCAGGTGCTTGCCGGTCAGGCGACCGTGGCCTTACGGAACGCGCAGATGTATAAGGAAGTGCCGTTTATCTCCGTGCTCGAGCCGGTCCTCGAGCGCAAGCGCAAATTCATGGCCATGGAGAAAAAACGACGTGCGGCGATTCTCGCCGCTGTGGCTGCGGCGATTGGGTTTCTGGCCATCGTACCGCTTCCCGTGCGCGTCGACGGCGATGCCGTCGTGGCCGCGGCCCACAAAGCGCAAGTGCAGCCCGAAATTGAAGGCGTGATTGGCGCGGTGTACGCCCACGAGGGCCAGCACGTCTCCCGCGGCGAGGTCCTCGCGGAACTTGATGCTTGGGAATATCGCTCAGCGCTTGCCGGCGCGCAGGCCAAATATCAAACGGCGCTGCTGCAAGTGAACCATTCCTTGGCTGGGAACGATACCGGCGTAGCCGGCGTGCAGCGCGTCGAGGCTGACTATTGGAAGGGCGAGGTCGACCGCGCCACCAGTTTGCTGGACAAGACGCTGTTGCGTTCGCCCATCGATGGCGTGGTGTCCACGGCGCTCGTCGAGAATCTCGTCGGGCGCCATTTAGAGCCCGGCGATACCTTCGCGGAAGTGATGGACACCTCCGACGCGATCGTGGACGTCGCGGTCAACGACGGCGACGCCGGCCTTTTGCGCGCCGGTCTGCCCGCGGTGATTAAATTGAACAGCTACGCGATGCGCACTTTTCACGGGAATGTGCTCGTAGTCAGCCCCAAAGGCGAAGTGGACCACGACAACCGCGTCTTTTTCGCTCGCGTGTTGCTGCCCAATCGCGACGGCGCCATTCGTTCCGGCATGGAAGGGCAGGGAAAAGTTCGTGTGGCGTGGCGTCCCGCCGGTTACGTTTTTTTTCGGCGTCCCTTCATTTGGATTTATTCGAAGCTGTGGTCCTGGTTTGGATGGTAGGGAATTCGCGGAGAACTTTGATGGCAAAATACTCTCTTATGCTGGCGCTCGCGGTGGTGCTCGCTGGCGGTTGCGGCGAGGCCAAATCCGACAGCGCTGGAGCTGCGCCAGCTCCCGCCCCTGCGGCCCTGCCGGTAGCCCCGCCGAGCGCGCCCTCCGCCCCGCCCGTCCGTTCCGTGCCAGCGGCTCTCGACAACGGCTTCACGGCTTCCGGCCCGTTGATCGTCGAGCATCAAGTCGAAATCACCGCGCAGCGCGAAGGCGTGGTCTCGAAAATTTATGTCGAGCCCGGGACGCGGGTAAAAGCCGGCACCTTGCTTGCGCAACTCGATGACCGCCAGGTAACCGCCAACCTCGAAGCCGCCCGCGCCAAGACCCGCAGCATCGAAAACGATCTGAAAAACTGGCAGGCGGAAGCCGAAGTCATGAAGTCCGATTATGCTCGCGCGCAAAAAGCGTTTGGCGAAGGCCTCATCCCGCAAGAGCAACTCGAGCATGCCAAGTTCAAAGCAGAATCGGAGCAATGGGACATCAAGCGCGTTAGCGAACTGCTTAACAATTCCCGACAGGAAGAACGTTCGCTCGAACTCGAAATGGAAAAGAACCGCATCACCGCGCCGTTCGACAGCCTGGTCGCACGCCGCTATGCCCGCCAGGGGCAAGACATAGCCCGCGGCGAACGGCTTTTCTGGGTGACCGCCGAAGCTCCGCTGCTCTTGCGCTTTACGCTTCCAGAAAAATTCTTTGGACGCATAAAGATTGGTCAAACCATTCCGCTCAGCTCGCCGGACGTCCCCAATGAACCGCACACGGCGCGCATCAAAGAGGTAAGTCCGGTAGTCGATCCCTCGAGCGGCACCTTCGACGTCCTCGCGGAGCTGCAAGGCGCGCGCGGCGAACTGCGTCCCGGCATGACCGCCAGCGTGCGCGTCGACCCCGCCCACTAACCGCCATGAACCTCAACCAAGCCCTCAACGTCGCGCTCCCCGAAATTCCGGCGCGCACGGTGGCGCAGCGCTATCCGCGGCTCGATCCGAGCTACACATTCAAAAAGCATCTTGAAGACCACGTCATGATGGTGCGGTTGTACCTTCCGAGCACCGGCTTGATGTACTCCTTTCCTGAACAAAATTGGAATTTAATCAAGCTCTTCGACGGCAAACGCACCTACGAAGACATCGCCGCAGAATATTCCGCGGAGAACGGAACCGAATACGGCGCAGACGCGGTGCGCGAATTCGCCGGAGAACTGGAAGCTGCAGACTTTTGGTACAAGACCACGCAAGAAAAAAATATTCTCTTGATGCAGCAGAGCAGCGAGGATCGCCAAAAGAAACTCCGGGTCAAGAGCCGTTATGCCGACCTCTCCATGATTTTATTCCCGGCGTTCAACCCGGATAAGTTCCTGACCAAACTCTACGGCTGGACCTCGTGGATTTACACCACATGGTTTACGTTAATCACCTTGTGTTTTTTTGGCTTTGCGCTGGGCATCACCATCGTGCACTGGCCGGAAATTGGACGCGACACCATCCAGTTTTACAACTTTTCGGACAAGACCTGGGCGGACCTCGTCATTTTGTATGTCTTGGGTATGAGCGTTGTCGCGGCGCACGAGTACGCTCACGCGCACGCCTGTAAACATTGCGGTGGCCGCGTTCCTGCCATGGGTTTTGCCCTGATCTACCTCACGCCGGCGTTTTACACCGATACTACGGAAGGTGCGGTCAAGGGCACGCGTTCGCAGCGCCTGGTCATCTCCCTTGCGGGTATTTGGATCGAACTCATCATCTGCGCCATCGCCACGCCCATCTGGTGGGGCACCCCGCCCAACACGGTAATCCACGATGGCGCCTATTTTCTGATGCTGCTCACCGGCATTACTTCGCTGCTCGTGAACTGGAACCCGCTCATCAAACTCGATGGCTACCACATGATGTGCGAGATCCTCGGCATCGCGGATCTCAAAGAGACTTCCACGGCCTACGTTTCGTCGTGGGTAAAGCACCATGTATGGCGGTTGCCCGTCGAAGTGCCTTACGTTCCCAAGCGTCGCCGCATCGGCTTCGTCGTCTACGCGCTTCTTTCCGGCGCCTACAGCTATACCGTGCTATTCGTCGTAGCCAGTTTCGTTGGCAACGTTTTTCGCAATTTTGATCCGCAGTGGTCCTTCATCCCGGAAATTGGCACCGCTTGGCTCATTTTTCGCTCGCGCATCCGTCTCTTGGTGAACTTCATGAAATTCGTCTATTTGGATAAGAAAGACCGCGTCCATGCATGGTTCACTCCGCAAAGACGCATCCTCATCGCGGCGGCCGCGCTCATTTTGTTATTCGTGCCGTCTGTCCGGGACTCCGTGAGCGGTCGCTTTGTGCTCGAGCCCCAGCGCGAAGCGCGGGTCCGTGCTGCCGTCCCGGGTATGATTGACGCCGTGTACGCCGCGGAAGGGCAGTACGTTGCGGCCGGCGCCCCGCTGCTTGAACTGCGCAACTTGCCCCTCGAAGCCAAAGTCTCCCGTACGGACGCCGAGTACGCTACGGCCACCAAGCGCGCCACCGCGGCCATTCTGCACTTTCGCGACGAGGGGGCCACGGCCGCGGACCGCGATCGCCTCGGCGCCGAGCGCACGGAATTGCTCAATGCCGCCGCCAACCTGAATCTGAGGAGCCCCATATCCGGCACCGTACTCACGCCCCGGTTACAAGATCAACTTGGCTCCTACGTCAAACCGGGCACGGAACTCCTTGAAATCGCTGACCTAAGCCACCTGCGCGCCCGCATCTACGTTTCAGAATACGACCTCGATAAATGCCGCGCCGGCTCGCCAGCCCGCGTGCAAATCGATGGCATGTTCCGGATTCGCGATGCGCAAGCCGAGGCTATCACCGAATCGTCTTCGGAGATGGACTCCTCGCTGGGCGGAGCCAGCAAACTCAAGGGGCTCAATCCCCCCAATTTTTATCTCGTGGATTTGCTGCTGGATAATTCCGATGGCCGCCTGATGCCCGGCATGCGTGGTCTGGCGCGCATCTATGGGCCGCGTCGAAGCATTGCGGCTCTAGGCTGGGAAGCACTCTCTCATTTCTTCGGTCGAAAGCTGTGGTAAAAACAAAAAGGCCGCCCCCAGGCGGCCCTTTTGCTACGCAATTCTTTTGAGGAACTGCGTTCGGGGAAGCAACTACGCCATTTTCTTCGCACTAAAGTGCTTGGCGCTGGCGAATTTCTTGGCGTTCATGACCAGCTTGGCGCTGGCAAATTTCTTGGCGCTGGCAAACTTCTTCGCGCTCATCACGGAATGCGCACCCAGTTTCATGGACGTCAACTTCTCGCCCTTGGCGCCTTCCGCAACGTTGGCCTTCTTGGTGGTCTTCAGTGCGCTAATCAGAGACTTTTTTTGGATCGACATGTGAGGGCTCCTCAGAATCTAAAATTTTATTTAACTCCCCGGATGCTTTCTTATCTTGCAGGACGCATGCCAAACTTCGCGCGCCGCAAGGTTCCGCCGCTCCTGCAATGGAATCAATCACTTACGCGACACTTCTCGCCGGCATGCGGTCCCATCCGATTTCCTGGCTCGCTTGCGAGTCAAAAATTAACTACCCACTGGTTAATTTTTGACCAATTTTTGCTGGGTTTCCTATAGTTGGTGCTTCCGGCACAGATACTTCATCCGCTGCCCATCCACCCGCAGCAAACCAGCCGCTGCCGACTTTTTCCCGCCCGTCCTGCGCAGCGCCGCGCTCAGGTACGCCACTTCAATCCGCTGCATCTCCGCGTCAAAGTCCACGCCCTCTTCCGGAATCAGGATGGCTTCCTGGCTGGCCGCGCTCGAATACAGCAGCGCCTGCGGCAGTTGTTCCGCGGTAATCACCGCGCCCTCTCCCATGACCACCAGCCGCTGCACGATATTCTCGAGTTCCCGCACGTTTCCCGGCCAGGGATAATCCTCGAGGATCTCCACCACGTCCGGCTGCATCCGCTTCAGCGGCTTCTTCGCTGAGGCGCAATACACCCGCAAAAAATGATCCACCAGCACCGCCACGTCGCCTTCCCGTTCCCGTAGCGGCGGAACCAGAATGGGCACCACATTGATCCGGTAATACAAATCCTCCCGGAACCGTCCCTTCTTAACTAGATCCTCGAGGTCCTCATTCGTCGCGGTAATCAGCCGGAAATCAATTTTTTTCGCCGAACGTCCGCCGAGCCGCTGCACCGTGTGTTCCTGCAGCACCCTCAGCAACTTGGTTTGCAGCCCTTGGTTCAGCGTCGTGATCTCATCGAGAAACAGCGTGCCGCCCTGCGCCGATTCAATCAGCCCGGGCCGCATCGCGTCCGCTCCGGTAAACGCCCCCTTCTCATACCCAAACAACTCAGACTCAATGAGCCCTTCCGGGAGCGCCGAACAGTTCAGGCACACATAAGGCTTGTCCGCGCGATTTCCCGATTGCACGATGGCCTGCGCAATCAGTTCTTTACCGGTGCCGCTCTCGCCGCGCAACACCACGCTAGTGTTCCCGTCGGCCACTGACAGCACGGCGCGGTAAACTCGCTGCATTGCCGCGCTTGCGCCAATCAATCCGCAAAACGCCGATTTATTCTCGACCTGCTCAACCAGCCGCCGGCCTTCAATCTCCATCGCGCGCTTTTGGATTGCGCGCCCGAGCACGATCTGCAATTCCGGAAAATTCAGCGGAGCCAAAAAGAATTCATCCGCGCCGCACCGGCTCGCCTTGATGGGCACGCTGCGGTCCGTCGAACGCGTTACCGCCACCAGTACCAGGTCTTCGCGCAGCTTGCGCATCTCCTGCAGCACTTCGAGCCCATCCCGGACGCCATCTCCGATGCTGTCCAAATCAAACAAGATCGCCCGCAGCTCCGCGTCCTCCATCAATTCCTTGATTTCAGACTCTGTGCTGGCCAGTGTGGTGTGAAAGCTGGCGCCCAGCGAGCGCCGCATCTCCGGGAACGCAGCTTGCTCCACGGTAATCACGGCAATGGCGGTTTGCTCGGTCAGGGAATTCTCCTCTGTAGGGTGCGTGCGGCCGCTTAAGGTGCCCGGATTATAGGGAAAGGGCGAAGCCAGGTAAAGCGGCTTTGCGCGCCAAAATCACGATTTCTCGCACCAAAATTTTGAGCTCTGCTACGACAACGCTTTTCCCGCTGCCGCCCCGGACGCCCAAGCCCACTGAAAATTAAATCCGCCCAAATGCCCGGTCACGTCCACCACTTCGCCCACAAAATACAATCCCGGCACTTTGCGGCTCTCCATCGTCTTGCTCGACAGCTCATCCGTATCCACTCCGCCCACCGTCACTTCCGCCTTCTCATAACCTTCCGTCCCCGCTGGCGTCACTTCCCACCCGTGCACCTGCTTCTCAAATTCCGCAAGCGCCCGGTTCGTCCACGTCTCCGGTTCGTGCAAGTCGAGCCAGCGCGTCGCAAAACGCTTCGGCAAAATTCCCTGAAACGCATTCCGCAGCGCCGTCATACTGCGAAATTCCGTCTCGAGCACTTTCCCGGTCACATCGCGTTCCGGAGCCAGGTCGATGCGCACCGGCCCCAGCCCGTTCGCGCGTTTCTCACCCCCCGCGCGATTCCAATACGAAGAAATCTGCAAGATCGCCGGCCCGCTCAAGCCGCGATGCGTAATTAACATCTTCTCGCGAAACGCCGGCGTACCCTCCGCACCTTCGCAGCTCACCACCACTTCCGCCGACACTCCCGCCAAATCGCAATAATCCTCGTGATCCTTGGCGTTCATCACGAGGGGCACCAGGCCCGGCCGCGTCCCGACAATCCGCAACCCAAACTTCCGTGCCACCTCGTAACCAAACGCCGTGGCTCCCATTTTCGGTATCGACAATCCCCCCGTGGCCACCACCACCGCTCCCGCGCGAAATTCTCCATCCCCCGCGCGCAGCACAAATTCCTCTTCGCGCCGCACCTCTTTACATTCATGCTTCACAAAAATCTCCACGCCCGCATCGCGGCATTCCGCCTCGAGCAAATCTGTGATCTCCGAAGCCGCCCGGTCGCAAAACAATTGCCCCAGAGTTTTTTCGTGATAAGCGATTCCATGCTTCTCGACCAGCGCGATAAAATCCCCCGGGGTATACCGCGCCAGCGCCGACTTCGCAAAGTGGGCGTTCCCGGAAATGAAATTCTCCGGCCGGCAATGAATATTCGTGAAGTTGCAGCGCCCTCCGCCAGAAATCAGTATCTTTTTTCCAATTCGTTCGCCATGCTCCAAAACCGCCACGCGCCGCCCGCGTTTCCCGGCCTCAATGGCGCACAGCAAACCCGCCGCCCCGCCGCCCAAAACAATGGCATCAAACTTTTTGGCAATCATGTGCAGCAAAAGTAGCACAGGTTCACGCCGATCACTGGATGCGCTCGCATGGTTACCCGGAAGAGCGCCTGTGCGTTTGCGGACACCGCCAACCGTACCCATTTACCGCCGCATCGAAGCCGTGGCGTTGGCCAACCTTTCAACCCAAGAAAGGAAGCGCACCCGCGTGCCCCAAACCGCACCAACTGCTATTCTTGAGCAAGTAGAGAAAGCGCAAGAAAATTGAGGAGCCCCGAGCACCAGTGCCACCGTTAATCGCCGCGCAAGGCCTTTCCAAAAGATTCGGCGTCGCGCCACTTTTTCAAAATTTATCCTTCACGGTCTCCGAAGGCGAACGCATCGGCCTCATCGGCCCCAACGGTTCTGGCAAGTCCACGCTCCTTGAAATGCTCTTTGGCCGCGTAAGCCCGGATAGCGGGGACGTCGCCATCCGCAAGCGGACCCGCGTAAGTTTCGTCGCCCAGATGTCGACGTATATTCCTGGCGAGACGATTCGCAAAGTCCTCGAGCAAGCGCTCGACCGGGCGGAAACTCCACAATCTGAACGACTTGGCCGCATCGCCGAAATTATGGGCCGCGCCGGATTCCTGGACCTCGAAGCCGAAGCCGCGGCGCTCTCCGGAGGGTGGCGCAAACGCCTGGCCATTGCCGAAGGCTTGGTTCAGCATCCGGACATCCTGCTGCTCGATGAACCCACCAATCATCTGGATCTTGCGGGAATCAAATGGCTCGAAGCGCTGCTCACGAACGCGAATTTCGCGTGCGTCATCGTCAGCCACGACCGCTATTTTCTCGAAAATATTGCAACCACCATGGTCGAGCTGAACCGCATGTATCCCGATGGCAGCTTGCGTGTGGCAGGGAACTACAGCACGTTCCTCGAAGCCAAGGAGGCCTATCTGCACGCGCAGCAATCGCGCCAGGAAGCCCTCGAGAATCGCGTGCACACGGAAATCGACTGGCTGCGCCGCGGTCCCAAGGCGCGCACCACCAAATCCAAAGCGCGCATTGACACCGCGCACGAGATGATCGGCGAGCTCGCGAACATGCGTTCGCGCAGCAATGTCACCAGCGCGCGCATCGATTTCACTGCGTCCAATCGCAAATCGAAACAACTTATCAACGTAAAACATCTTTCGTATTCGATCGCCGGCCGCGAACTGTTTCACAACATTCATTTCGACATCACCAACGGCATGCGCGTCGGCCTGGTGGGACCGAACGGCAGCGGCAAGACCACGCTGCTGCGGCTATTGCTCGGAGAAATCGCGCCCAGCCACGGCACCGTAAAACGCGCCGAACCTTTGCGCCTCGTTTATTTTGATCAGAATCGCGAACTCGATCCCACTCTTTCGCTGCGCCGCGCGCTCGCTCCAGACAGCGATGCCGTCATTTACCAGGGCAACGTAACTCACGTAGCCAGCTGGGCCGCCAGATTTCTCTTCACCGGAGAAGATTTGAATCGTCCCGTCGGCAAAATGTCCGGCGGCGAACGCGCCCGCGTGCTTATCGCACAACTGATGTTGCAGCCCGCCGATGTTTTGTTGCTCGACGAACCGACCAACGATCTGGATATTCCGACGCTGGAGATTCTGGAAGAAAGCCTGCTCGAATATCCCGGGGCCCTGGTTTTGGTCACCCACGATCGCTACATGCTGGACCGCGTCTCGACGGTGGTCCTCGGCCTTGACGGCCGCGGCGGCGCCGAACGCTTCGCCGACTATTCGCAATGGGAAGACTGGCAAAAGCCGGCAAAAACAAGAAGCGCGGCGGGCGAATCGAAAACCCGGGCAAACAATCTCGAGAAATCGGTGGCAGCGGAATCCGCGCGGCAAATTGCGCCCAAGAAAAAATTGTCTTACACCGAAACGCGCGAACTCGCCGGCATGGAAGAAAACATCGCCGCCGCGGAAGAGGATCTGGAGCGCAAACGCCTGGCCATGGAAGAACCGAGCATCATGAGCGATGGCCCGCGTCTGCACGCTGCCGCGCTCGAACTAGAGCAAGCACAAAAAAAGGTCGAGCATCTCTACACGCGTTGGGCCGAACTAGAACAAAAGCAGGGCGTAACCAGCGAATCCCTCGGCTAACCGCGGTCGGGGGACGGCATGCCGCGCCCTACGCGCCACGGCTCATCGCCAAATCGATGGCCATTTTCTCCGTGGGCGTCAACTTCCGGCATTGGCCCTTCGGCAAATCCGCGAGCGCCAAAGGCCCAATCGCCACGCGAATCAATCGCAACACGGCAATTCCGCGAGCTTCCAGCATGCGCCGAATCTGCCGGTTCCTGCCTTCTTCCAAAACAATTTCCAGCCAGCTATTTTTTTCGCCGCTGCGCAAAATCTCCGCGCGAGAAACGCGCAACACTTCGCCGTCCTTCACGGCGAACCCCTTTTCCAAATCGGCCAACAGTTCCGCGTCGGCCACTGCGGAAATCTGCACATGGTAAATTTTCGCCAAGTGCGTTTCCGGCGCACTCACCCGCGCAGCCCATTCCGAATCGTTGGTCAGCAGCAACAAGCCTTCGCTGGCCTTATCAAGCCGCCCCACCGGCCCAACGAACGGCGTATCCGCTGCCAGCAGTGAATAAACCGTATCGCGCCCCGATTCATCCGCGGCGGTAGTCACCACACCACGCGGCTTGTTGATCACCAGATAAATCTTTGCGCTGGCGTCCACAGTCTTGCCGTCTACTTCCACGCGATCTTTTCCGAGCCGCACCGGCGCCTCCGGATTTCGCGTCAACGAACCGTTCAAGCGCACGCGTCCCGCGGCCGCGAGTTCCGCGGCCTCCGAGCGCGAACAAAAACCCATCTTGGATAAGGCACGCGCCAGCCCAACGCGCGGGGCGTTTTCTTTTCCCATGATGTTTTTCGGAGGTATTCGTTGCTTCAAGCGTTCGCTCGCCGTCGTTTGCTCGTGGCGGGGGCTGCGCCGCAACCCATCGTTACAACTATTTTTTGCCTTTGCAACTCTTGATCGCCGGTTGGCACGCTAGCTCTTCGGCGGAGGTTCAGAGGGTGGTGCATCTCGAGGCGGGCTGCCGGGTTTCGCGTCGCCAGGCTTGCTATCCGTCGGCTTCGCCTCCTCGTGCTTCACTTCGCCGTAGCGCGCCGCCAGCCAGCTGCGCACTTCCTTCGGATTGTACTTGAAGGGTCCGTTGCCGCCGCGATACGCAATGTGCCCATGCTCGTCGATGACATAAAGCCGCTCCGGCCACGCCGCGTACGCGCCTTCCGCGGCATTGCTCATGTCGTCGATGCCGAACGGGACCGGATATTTATAGCGCTTGATAAAATCGTTCGCAATATACACGCGTTGCTCCAAAGTCTTCGGCTGCGCGTAGCACACATCGTCTTTCACATTCGATTTCATCTGCCACTCATCGGTCGGATGCGCTTCGCGCACGTAAATGGTCAGAAAGTCCGCGTGCTCTTTATAGTCGCTGTAAATCTGCGCGATGTCGCCAACCTGGCGGCGAAAGGGAGGTCAAGTAAAGCTGCCGAACACGAGCACCAGGGGTTTCGCGCCGGTCCGTTCGCGAATGTGAAAATGTTCACTGCCATCGAGCGCCACCAGCTTCGCGTCCGGGGCGTCATCGCCCACTTTCAGATTTCCGCGATGCATGTGCGGGAACGCGTAGCGCACCATGCCGTAAGCATCTTTCGGGCTGCCCGCCATCAGCGAGAGCCCCACAAACGCGGCGACCAGCAGCGTCAGAACAATGCCAATCGTGATTTTCCAAAATAATCGCATGGTGGTTTAGACTGCGAATTGCCAGTACGGGAACGCTAACACCACAAAATTATTCCCGGAATAATTGTTTTGTACTAGCTGCCGGGCTGCCTGGGCGTTCATTTTCCGCCGTTGTTCATCAGGCGTTCGCGATTCTGCTGGTAATTGGCCAGAGACTTTTCAATGACCGCCAGCGCCGCGTACGCGGGCCGAATCTCTTCCACCTGCACTTGTTTGCCTTCCAGTTGTTTGTAGTCCTGGAAAAAGCGGCGCAGCACCAGCAAACGATGCGGAGGCAAATCGCGGGCTTCAAGGTAGTCGCTGAACTCCGGATCGTTCGTGGCTACCGCAATCACTTTGTCATCGCTGGCCCCGGAATCGATCATGGTCATCAGCCCAATGGCGCGCGCTTTGATGAGCGCGAGCGGCTGCACCGGCTCCTGACACAGCACCAGCACATCCAAAGGGTCATTGTCATCCGCATAGGTTTGCGGAATAAATCCATAATTCGCGGGATAAAAAACCGCCGAGTGAATAATGCGGTCTACTTTCAGCAATCCCGTGGCTTTATCCAGCTCATATTTCACGTTCGAGCCCAGCGGAATTTCTATTACCGCCTGGAAATCGCGCGGCAGTTCGTTGCCGGGGGAAACGTCGTGCCAAGCATGCACCATCGTGGGGTCCTCATTCCGAAGCGCGTTGTCGACAAATAGTATGGCCTCTGCAGGGAATTGACGCCACGTGCTGCGCGAGCGTAGCCGAAAGTTAGTTACGGTCGCAGGCGGAGCCAGACTTTACGCGCGGGCTTTATCGATCATTTCTTCCCAGATGCCTTGCGACTTCAAAATCAGTTCGACCAGTTCGCGCAGCGCGCCTTTGCCGCCGATCGCCGCAGTGGTGTAATGCGCGGCTTTTTTCACTTCAGGCGCGGCGTCGCCCACCGCAACCGCCAGTCCGACGCGGCGCATCACCGTCAAATCCGGCAAATCATCGCCGAGGTACGCGACTGCGGAATCCGGCACGCCAGCCTTCACGAGGATCTCTTCGTACGCCGGAATTTTCTGCGGCTGTTTCTCATATACGAATTCGATGTTCATCTCTTTGCAGCGCCGCCGCAACGCCGCGCTCTCGCGCCCGGTGATGACCCCAGTGCGGATTCCCGCGGTGCGCGCCAAAGTCATGCCTTGCCCATCGTGCGCATCGAACGTTTTAATTTCCATGGCGCTGCCGTCGGTCATGGACAGGAGCGTCACGCCGCCTTGCGTAATCGTGCCGTCCACGTCCATCAGCAAGACCTTGATTAGCTTTGCCCGTTTCTTCAATTGTGGTGAAATTTTCGGCGCGCGCGGCGGCACAGGCTCCCCCATTGGCAACGTAGCCCGAACTTCCAGGCAATTTCAAAACACAAAGTGTAGCATGCGCTGTGGCTAACTCGATTCGCTCGAATGGCTTGCAGCGAGCCAAAGAATCGCAAAAAATAATCGAAAAAAACGTTTGACCCTGACGTTGCGTCAGGGTGGACGCTACTGGCGAGGAGGTTGCCGTGAATTCGGGAACCAAGGAAATGTTCAAAACGCAGGAATTTGCCGAACTGGCCGGTGTGACGGTGCGCGCTCTGCATCATTACGACCGCCTCGGATTGCTGAAGCCCAAGCAGCGTTCAGAGAGCGGTTACCGGCTGTACAGCGCGCGAGATTTCGGGCGGCTCGAACAGATCGTGGTGCTGAAATTTCTCGGCATGCCTCTGAAGCAAATTCGCGGATTACTCGCGTCCGAAGGCCAGCTGCCGCAAGCGTTGCAGCGCCAGCAAACCGTGCTGGCGGAAAAACGCAGGCATCTCGATCGCGCGGTGGCGGCGATCGAGAATGCGCAGCAGCACTTTGACTCGCAGCGAGAGCCGGACTGGAATTTGCTCAAATATATCGTTCAGGAGATCGCAATGCAAAACAGCGTGGATTGGAGCAAGAAATATTATTCACCAGAAGCGCAGGAAAAAGTCGAAGCGCGCAAGGAGCGGTGGTCGCCGGAACTGCAAGAGCGAGTTTCGCGCGATTGGGCAGCGCTCTTTAGAGACGTGGAGGCTGCGCTCGGCGAAGATCCCGCCGGCGCGAAAGCGCAGGAGCTTGCCGCGCGATGGAGCAAGCTGGTTCGTGAATTCACCGGCGGCGATACGCAAATTCAACAGGGGCTAAACACAATGTACGCGGATCAAGCCAACTGGCCGGCGGCAACCAAGAGCGCATACGGCATTAAGCCGGAGGTGATGGAGTTCATAACCAAAGCCATGAAAGTGAAAAAATAGGGGCGCAAAATGGCGGCACCGCCGTGACGGTAGCGTTGCGGCGGCGCCAAACGCGCCAAAATGGCAGTTTCTCTCTTCGCTCGGAATGGCCGGTTTTACGTGCTTTCTTAAATCAATTGCAGAGTCCAGAGGTCGTGCAAATGCACGACGCCGAGAACCGCGCCGGATTCGTCGGTGACCACCACGCTGGTGATGCGGCGTTTCTCCATCAGGTTAAGCGCTTCGCTGGCTAGCGTGTGCGGGCCAATCGTTTGCGGGTTGCGCGTCATGGCGTCGGCTGCGGTTAGCCCGAGCGTGGCACCGCCGTGCTTTTCCATCAGGCGACGCAAATCGCCGTCGGTGAGGATGCCGGCCAGTTTGCCATCCGCGGTCGTGATCGTGGTCATGCCTAATTTTTTGGCGCTCATTTCGTGAAATACGTCGGGCATGGCGGCGTTCACATTCACCCGCGGCAGCGCCGCTCCTGCGTGCATCAAGTGTTCCACGCGCAAAAGCTTCTTGCCGAGCCGGCCGCCAGGATGCAGTGCGGCAAAATCGTCGGGCTGAAATCCACGCCGCTCGAGCAGCGAAACAGCGAGAGCGTCGCCAATGGCCATGGCGACCGTGGTGCTCGCGGTGGGCGCCAGATTCAGCGAACACGCTTCTTCGCTGACGGTCACATCGAGAATCACCGCACTCGCTTCGCCAAGCGTCGATTTCGGTTTTCCCGTCAGCATGACCAGCGGAATTTCCAGTCGCCGCAACGCCTCGAGCAGCGCGACGATTTCGTCGGTTTCTCCGCCGTAAGAAACGCCGAGCATGGCGTCACCGCGCGCCAGCATTCCCAAATCGCCATGTACGGCGTCTGCGGGATGCAGAAAAAACGAGGGCGTGCCGGTGCTCGACAGCGTGGCGGAAATTTTCCGCGCGACGAGTCCGGATTTGCCCATGCCGGTGACTACCACGCGACCTTTGCAAGCGAGCAGCAAATCCACGGCGCGTTCAAACGTGTTGTCGAGACGCGCCATCACTTCTTCGATGGCGCGCGCTTCAATGCGCAACACGCGGCGCGCGGTCTCGAGACTCATGCGTCCCACTCTCGGACCAGCTCGGACAATTCTTTCAAACGCTTCAGGAGTCGAGCCAACTGCTTCAGCGGCAGGGCATTCGCGCCGTCGGAGAGCGCATCGGCGGGATTCTCGTGCGTCTCGAGAAAAATTCCGTCGACGCCTGCGGCAACCGCGCCGCGCGCCAGAGTCTCGATAAATTCGGGCTGGCCGCCGCTGGCTTGACCTTGGCCTCCGGGAAGCTGCACGGAATGCGTGGCGTCAAAGACGATGGGATAGCCAAACGTTTTCAGAATGGCGAACGAGCGCATGTCTACCACCAGATTGTTATAACCGAACGAAGTGCCGCGCTCGGTGAGAATTATTTTTTCCGTGCCGGTGGACACTAGTTTTTCGACGACGTTGCTCATATCCGCGGGCGCAACGAACTGTGGTTTCTTTACGTTTACGATTTTTCCGGTTTTCCCGGCGGCGACCACCAAGTCGGTCTGGCGCGCCAGGAAAGCAGGGATTTGCAGAATATCGCAGACTTCGCCGGCTGGCGCCGCTTGCGCGGCTTCGTGAATGTCCGTGAGCACCGGAACATTCAGATCGCTTTTGATTTTCGCAAGAATGCGCAAGCCCTCGCGAAGGCCGGGGCCGCGAAACGCTTTCACCGAGGTGCGATTCGCTTTGTCGAAGGAGGCCTTGAAAATGTATGGGACGCCCGCATCGCCGGCGATTTTTGCCACGGACTCCGCCGTTTTGCGCGCGTGATTCTCAGATTCGATCACGCACGGCCCGGCAATCAGAAACAGCGGCTTGGTGCCGCCGAGCCGTAAATATCCCAGAGCCAATTCGCGTGTGGGGTTCATTTTAGACTATCGAAGATAACATATCGGCACGAAGGACCTGGACCAGCGTGGCAATGGCGAAATCCATCGGTCGATCTTGGGTGGCGCGTCAATGCAGGGAGATGCCGTCATTGTGGTGCCGTTGCGCTCCGTCGATGCAATCGGTAAGAAACGCTAGGCGCTGGCGTGTGGGGCGGCCCGGAAGGCAATTCCGCGATCTTGCTCGGCGGCTGAAGCTAGCTGGGGCTCGGCGACGGCGCTGCGATGGGTTTCCGCCACCGCGCTAGCAGGGCGTTGTTTTTTTTTCTGATTTTCGAGGGCGGCACCAATGAACGCGCGGAAGAGCGGATGCGGCTCAAGGGGCTTCGATTTGAATTCCGGGTGAAATTGGCAGCCGAGAAACCACGGATGCTCCGGCGCTTCCACAATTTCCACGTAATTTTCATCGGGCGTGCGGCCGGTAATTTTCAGTCCTGCGGCGACGAGTTGTTTTTCGTACTCGCGATTAAATTCGTAGCGGTGGCGATGACGCTCGCTGATCTCGGTTTTACCATAAGCCTTGTGCGCGAAGGATCCGGGCGTTAGCTTGCAGGGCCACGCGCCGAGGCGCATGGTGCCGCCCATTTCGTCCACGCCAAGCAGTTCGCGCAACTTATAAATGACGCGATGCGGCGTCTGCGGATCGAATTCCGTACTGTCGGCGTCGGGCAATTTCGCGACGTCGCGGGCGTATTCAATGGTGGCGCACTGCATGCCCAGGCAAATTCCAAAAAATGGCACGCGATGTTCGCGCGCGTACTGAATGGTGTGCACCATGCCTTGAATGCCGCGTTTGCCGAATCCGCCGGGAACCAGAATTCCGTCGTAGCCGCGCAGGCGTTCCGCGGCTTCTTCGGCGGAATGAATTTCTTCCGCCTCAATCCATTCGAGAACGGTTTTTTGCTGATGCGCCAGTCCGCCGTGCAGCAGCGCTTCACGCAAACTTTTGTAAGCGTCTTCGAGCTGCACGTACTTGCCGACCACCGCGATGCGAACTTCACCCTGCGGATTGTGCAGGCGATCGACGAGTTCGAGCCACGGCGCAAAATTCTGCGGCCGCGCCTCGAGGTGCAGCAGGCGCAAGATTTGCAGGTCGAGGCCCTCGCGATTCAGTTCGACGGGCACGGCGTAAATGGTGTCCACATCTTCCATGGAAATCACGCAAGCGTCGGCGATGTTGCAGAACATCGCGATTTTTTTCTTCAGCTCCACGGGTATGTGTCGATCGCTGCGGCACAGCAGAATGTCCGGCTGAATACCCAGGCCCAGCATCTCTTTCACGCTGTGCTGCGTGGGCTTGGTCTTTTGTTCCCCGGCGGCGGCGATGTAGGGAACGAGAGTCACGTGCACGAATAGCGTGTTTTCCGCGCCAAGTTCGAGACGCATCTGGCGGATGGCTTCAAGAAAAGGCAGCGACTCGATGTCGCCCACCGTTCCGCCAATTTCCACGATCACCACATCCACACCGTCAGAAACTTTCTTGATGGTGGCTTTGATTTCGTCCGTAACGTGGGGAATCACCTGCACCGTCTTGCCGAGATAATCGCCGCGGCGCTCTTTGGTCAAAATCGTTTCGTAGATGCGGCCGGTGGTCCAATTATTGGCGCGCGTCAGACTGGCGTGCGTGAAGCGCTCGTAGTGGCCAAGGTCGAGGTCGGTTTCCGCGCCATCTTCGGTGACAAAAACTTCGCCGTGCTGAAAGGGACTCATGGTGCCCGGGTCCACGTTCAGGTACGGATCGCATTTTTGCAGGGTAACTTTAAATCCGCGACTTTCGAGGAGACAACCAATGGAGGAGGCAGCTACGCCCTTGCCCAGAGAAGAGACCACACCGCCGGTAACAAATATATATTTTGGCGCCATCCGTAGAGCCCGCGCGGGTTTCTACCTTCGCGACGGACTGTTAAACCTCCGCAGGAGTGACGTACACACAATTATGGGCAGCGAAGAGCGAACTGTCAAATGCAAGGTGCCGCTCGCAAAAAACAGAAAATCGAATCCTCGGAGAAACCTTTTTGTGGAAATGGTGTTCATAAACCCTGGGGAAGTCCCAGCCCGCGACTTCCGTTTGCGCGTTAACTGCGCGGGCACGGCCCTGCGGGATAGGCGAAACCGGCTCGCGCAGAGGGCCGTCTCAAGCTTTCAGGAGAGAATTTCAGGTAGCGAACTTTGGGAGAGAATCGCCGCATGCGGCGGATTCTGCACCGTCGCGAGAGCGCCCAGGCGCATCGCGAGAGCAAAGGGGAAGCCAACAAATATGCGAATAAGAACGTTTGTGCTGCTCGGAGCTGCGTTCGCGTGCTGCAGTACGGCCGCGGCGGCACAGCAGAAACCGGAAGTTTTGCCCCACGAAAATGCCTACAGCGTCTCGCGCGAAACGACGTTGCAAGGCAAGGTGGTGGCCTACAGCGCCACCTCCGCTACCGCTCCGATGGGTGCACACGTCAAAGTGCAAACCAGCAGCGGCGTCGTCGACGTGCATCTTGGCAACGCTCATCTGCTCGCCGCCAGCCATCTTTCGCTCTCCGCTGGGGACTCTGTAAGCATCACCGGCGAAAATGTTCCCTTCGGCAGCGGCACGATGTTTGCGGCGCGGGTGATTCAAAAAGGCGCGACCTCGGTCACGCTGCGATCGAGGAACGGCATGCCCTTGGTCATGGCGCCGCGCAATTCGAGCGGGCAATTCTCCGCCCCGGCAGGTGCGCAATGAAAATGTCAATTGGCAATAATAGCCTGCAAAAAATATTCATCGGTGGCGCGGTGCTGATCGCGGGATTTGCGGCGGCTTGCGGCGGCGGCAGCAACGTCCCTCCGGTGGTTCCACCGACCGGCATGTATTCGACTTCCAGCCTCAAGGGTACGTACGCATTTTCGATGAGCGGCGAAGACGGCAACGGGAATCCCATTTATCGCCTGGGCAGTTTTCAAGCCGATGGAGCGGGGAATATCACCGCCGCAATAGAAGATGTGAATGACGCGGGTGCGCCCAGCTCGTTTGTGTTCACGCCGGCGCCAACGTCCGTTTACACCGTGAATACCAACGGCAAAGGCACGCTGACGCTCGTGCATCCCGACCCTAACCTCGCCGGCGTCAACGATGTTTTCACGTTTACGATCGCGCTGACTTCTACTTCGGGCGGCCTGATGATCGAAAGCGACGGATCGTCCACGATGAGCGGCCAGTTCACGCTGCAAAATATATCCTCGAACTTCGCTCTGTCGTATGCCTTCGATACGTCCGGCGTCGACTTGGCGTTGCTGTCGTCGGAGTCCATCATCGGCAGTTTCACGACCAACGGCACCAACACGGTGACGGGTGGAACGCTTGATGACAACGATGACGCCGCGCCTTCCGGACCGCAAACGATCACCAGCGGCTCCATTATTCCGGACGCGACTTATTTCTCGCAGTTCGGCCGCGGAGAATTCCAACTGAACACCACGATTGCTGGACAGATCTTTAACCTGACGTTCGAGTTTTACGTGGTTGACGGCAATCACATTAATTTTGTCGAGACCGATGCGAACAAGGCCACGGTTGGCTCGGCCATCGCGCAGTCCGCGGTACCCACGAGTGTCGCGCAGTTGACCGGCAACTACGTCCTGGCGGTGGGCGGCGGCGCTTTTAATTCCGGAAACTTTGGGCCGCTTACGCGGGCCGCGGTTTTCTCAGCAAACGGTAACGGCGGGCTCACCGGCGTGGCGCTCGACCAAAATTTCAGCGGCGGACCGAGCACCTTCCCGGGGACGGGAAGCTCCTTCACGACTGCGGCCTACACTGTCGATGCCACGGGCGACGGCCGCGGTACGCTTTCATTTACCGACCAGAAGACCGGTTATACGTTCGTCTATATCTTCTATTTGGCGAACGCCACGCAGGGATATATCCAGGACAACAGCGTCAATGTCACGGCCGACGGATCGCTCAACGCGCAAACCGCTGGCGGGATTAGCTCATCGAGCATCGCGGGCAACTATGCCTTCAACTGGAGCGGCTCTAACGCCAACGGTGCCGGCGGCAACGAAGAAGACTTCGTCGGCGTCTTCACCATTCCGAGCGGCGGCGGGGCGTTCACCAACGGCGACGTCGATTTTGCCGAACTCGGTGCGGGCAAAATCTTTACGGAGATCGCGTTCAACGGCAACTTGACGGTGAACGGGAGCGGGACGGGCGGCGGTTCTGCGGCGAATTCGTTGCAAATCGTCACCGAACAAACCGTTCCGGGAACGTTCAACTTTCACGTCTACCCGATCAGCGCCACGAACTTTGTGATCGTAGGCACGGACAATGGCCGCGTGGTCATCGGCCCGTTAGTCAAACAACAATAACAACGCAAGCCGTCAATTCTTGGACGGCGGTTTGCGCCTCCTGTAAACCCGAAACCGCCCGGTGGAAATCCCACCGGGTGGTTTTTCGTCTAACCCTCTCTCTCGACACTCCGTCATAGCCAGCCCGGTCACTTCAATCGATCAAGGGCGAAAGTAGCGGTGAGATTTATTTCTCCAGCAGCTTTTCCACGCGCGCGACATCCGCGGGAACGTCCACGCTGATGGCGTCATGCTCTACCTCAGCGACGCGGATCTTCCAGCCGTTTTCCATCCAGCGCAACTGTTCAAGCTGCTCGATGCGCTCCAGTTCTCCCTGCGGCAACGTCGGATATTCGAGCAAAACATCGCGCTGAAAGACGTATAAGCCGAGGTGTTTCAGATGGCGGACGAGCGTTTTGGTTTCCGTATCGCGAACCCAAGGAATGGGTGCGCGGGAAAAATAGATCGCATTGTCGTCAAAGTCCAGGACGGTCTTCACCACGTTGGGGTCCATGATGTCGGCGACGTTTTTAATCAGCGTGGCCACCGTGGCGATGGGCGCTGCCGGCTCTTCGAGAAGCGCGCCGATCGCGGCATCGACAGCCGCGGGATCGAGCAGCGGTTCATCTCCCTGCACGTTCACAAAAACGTCTCCGGGAACGTGTGCGGCAACTTCCGCAACCCGTTCTGTTCCCGTGCGGTGGTCGGGCCGCGTCATGCGGGCCTCGCCGCCAAACCCTTCTACGGCTTTGACGATGCGGTCATCGTCGGTGGCGACGATCACCCGGCTCGCCTTGCTGGCCAGCCGGGCCCGCTCGTACACGCGCTGGATCATGGGTTTGCCGCCGAGCGACAGCAACGGCTTGCCCGGTAGCCGCACGGAACCATAGCGCGCCGGGATGACCACCACGACTTCACTCATCGCACATACACCTTTTTACCGATGGAGACCTTCCCGGACGCGGGCTTCTGTAACATTTTTGTCAAATTCACCGTGCACACCTGAATCTTTTCTCTTTTCCAGTAGTCTACATGGGTAAGAACGCGGAGACACCCGGCGATGCTACCACGAGGCGACGCCCGAAAAACCGGCGCACAATTTCGTACCAGGGCGCAGAGCCTGCGCCGTCACGAAACACGACCGATTCAGCTTGCCTTCGCTATCGCTAGTGGTAGAATTCCGGACAGTCCGATCCGCACGGCCGTTCCGGTAGTTCGGAACGTAGGGGGTGCCGTGGACCGCTATTCGTCAGTAATCCCCGGGGGCCATCCCCGGCTTCAGGTTGCGCGATTTTCTTCCGCTATCCCTTGCATCGCTATCATGTTGTTGGTTTGCCTCTTCCAGGCTTCCGCGCTTACGGTTGCGGCGCCGCAAAACACCGGCGGCACCGCGAACCCCAGTATGGCCCCGGCCAACGCGGCCGCAACACCGTCCGCGGGTGACGCCTCGCACGACGCGGCTGCCTCGGCGCATGAGTCCGCCGCGGGAGTCAGCAAAGATTTATCCAAAGCGCCCGATGACGTTCGCAAGAATACTCCCGGTGAAGTCATCAAGCACGGCAAAGCGCTGAAGTTTGATGTTGATCTTGCTCTCGTCAATGCCACGGTAACGGATCCTTTTAACCGCCTGGTGACCGGCCTCGATCCGGATAATTTTCGCATTTTTGAAGATAATATTGAGCAGGAAGTCGTCAGCTTTTCTGCGGAAGATGTACCCATCTCCATCGGCGTGATTTTTGACTTCAGCGGAAGCATGGCCAACAAGGCAGCCAAAGCCCGCGAAGCCGCCATCCAATTTTTTAAGACCGCCAATCCCCAGGATGAATTTTTCCTGGTGAGCTTTAACGAGCGCGCGGAACTGACCAGCTCGTTCACCAACAGCGTCGAGGATTTGCAGAGCCGCTTGATGCTGACCGCTCCGAAAGGTCGCACCGCCCTGCTCGACGCCATCTATCTGGGTCTCAGCGAGATGCGGGGTGCACATAACGCCAAGCGCGCCTTGCTCATCCTCTCCGATGGAGGAGATAATCATAGTAGGTACAACGAAGGCGATATCAAACGGCTGGTGAAAGAAGCGGACACCCAGCTCTACGCCATCGGTATCTTTGACCCGATTGGATATCGCAATCGCACGCTGGAAGAAGGCAATGGCCCGTCACTACTGGGCGACGTCACGGAAATGACTGGCGGTCGGGTGTTCCCGGTAGAAAAACTGGAAGAGCTGCCGGATATCGCTTCGAAGATCGGCATGGAGCTGCGGAATCAATATGTCCTCGGATATCATCCAAGCAACAGGACTCACGATGCGCGCTGGAGAAAAGTCAAAATCAAGTTGCGCGCGCCACGCGGGTTGCCGCCGCTCACGGTTTACGCCAAGACCGGGTACTACGCTCCCAGCCATTAGTTTGCCATTGTTGCGTTGGCCCGTCTTTTTCCTGCTGTATGCCGCGCTTTTTCTTTCAACCGGCGCGTTTGCGCAAAATTCCAATCCTTTTCCGAGCGCCCCCCCGCCTCCTCCGGGTCAGGACACGAACGCCGGCAAAGGTCCGATTCAAGTCCAAGTCAACCTTGTAGTGCTGCACACCACGGTGCTGGACGATCGCGGGCGCTTCGCCGAAGGCCTGAAACAAGACAATTTCCGCGTCTTTGAAGATAAAGCCGAACAGAAGCTTTCCGTTTTTAAGCGTGAAGATATTCCCGTCAGCATGGGCTTGGTCATTGACAACAGCGGCAGCATGCGCGAAAAGCGCCCGCGCGTGAATGAAGCTGCACTCACGCTGGTGCAGACCAGCAATCCGGACGATGAAGCTTTCGTGGTGAATTTCAACGACGACTTTTACCTGGACTTGGACAAGGATTTCACCAACAGCATCCCGGAATTGAAGGAAGCGCTCGAGCGCATCGATTCGCGCGGCAGCACCGCGTTATACGACGCCATCATCGGCTCGCTCGATCATCTGAAAAAAGCCTCGAAAGACAAAAGAGTGCTGCTCATCGTCACCGACGGCGAAGACAATACCAGCCGCAACTCTCTCGAAAAAACGATTCGGGAAATCCAGCGCACCAACACGGTCATTTATACGATCGGCTTGCTGGGCGAAGAAAGCAAAAAATCCAAAACGAAAGCCAAGAAAGCGCTCACGCAAATCGCGCAAGCTTCCGGAGGCCTGGCTTTCTTTCCGGAAAACGTCGACGACGTTCACAATATTTGCGAGCAAGTCGCTCACGACATCCGCAACCAATATACGCTCGGGTACTATTCGACGAACGACCGGCGCGACGGCAGTTACCGCACCGTGCAAGTCGACGTGATCCCGCCGCGCGGTCGCGGCAAACTGGTGGCGCGCACACGCAATGGCTATTACGCGCCCAACGCTCCCGCTCCCGCCTCCGGCAACTAAATCCGCAAGCCTTCTCGCGGCCGCCGCGCTTCTAAAACGCGCGTTCCATAGCCCGAAAAACAAAAAAAGGCGTCCCCAGTGCCGAAGGACGCCCTTTCTTGGGCTGAGGGACAAACTTTAGTTACTTCCCGCCGAACTCCCTCCGGAACTACCCGCCGCAGGGGCCCCACCGTGCGGTGCCGCAGAGGCTTGCATGATCTCCGCACGCGATGCCGGAATAATGTATTCATAGTCGGAAGTCTTGATCTTGCGGAGGAAATGCTGGCCTCCCACTTCGTCGAAACTGACTTCCGATCGGTTGTAAGAAGCGCTTTCGACGCGTTTCGCTACGATGACCGCGCCCGTATGACTTTCGAAGTTGCTAAGAATCAGCGCTCCTTCGATTTTGTCAGACGCCCTGCTTACGTTATAGGTGCCCGCCGGAAGCGTTGTGCCATTCACTACAAATTGATACGGAATGTTTACTTTGATTTGGTCGACGGTCTGGCCTGTGGCAACCAGGCTGAAACCGCAAAAACCAATCGTGGCCGCCAAAATACGCAGGTATTGCTTGTTCATAGTCTCTCCTTGTAGACGTTCACTTTCGTCTTTATCGATGACTGACGTTTGGAAGTTTTTATTCCATAACTTCCATCACCGCTTTACGCCTTGCAACGATCGTTAAAACGCGCACAACAGTTAGACAGTCTCTTCGGCGATGCGTTACGGGTCCGCGTGTAAAGTTTTTGTCAACCAATTGTCGTGACGCTATCTCGGAGGTAGCGCCCCGAAATTGCGCACGCGAGTTTTTCGCGTGCGAAAAACGAACTCGCCCGGAAGATATTTGTCGACGTTTCGGTGGGGTGATGGAGCCCGCGGCTCGGAAATCGCGCACAGATAATTTGGGTTTTCCGTGGCCTTAGATGTACCATGCCGGGCAGGAGAGCCACGTGCAAAAATCGCGTTTCGCGCTGTACATAATCGTTATTTCTGCGTTAGCCCTGGTTGCGGCCAGTCTGCCGTTAATCGCTGATAACCCGGTCGAAGTGGTTGACAGCCAGACGTTCCTGCAATCTAGCATGACCCCCGCGGGGCCCGCGCCAAATAACTTTGCTCCGGCGGTTGAAAAGTTGTTGGCGCAGATGACGCTGAAAGAAAAGATCGGCCAGATGACGCAGCTCGAAATCGGCATGGTCACCGACGGCCAGGACAGGGCGATTCGCATCAATCCGGAAAAATTGCACAAAGCCGTTAGCGAATACGGCGTGGGCTCCATCCTGAACGTCAAAGACGAAGCGCTCTCTCCGGAAAAATGGCACGAAATGATTACCGCGATCGAGAACGAGGCAAAAAAATCCCGCCTGCAAATTCCCGTGTTGTACGGAATCGATTCCATTCACGGCCCGAACTATATTGTTGGCGGCACGCTGTTTCCGCAGCCGCTGGGCATGGCCGCCACCTGGAATCCGGAGCTGCTGCTGCGCGGCAGCCAGATCAGTGCGGCGGAAACGCGCAAGGCCGGTATCCCGTGGAGTTTCTCTCCCGTGCTCGACGCTGGCCGTCAAGCCTTATGGCCGCGCCTCTATGAGACGCTGGGCGAAGACAGCTATCTCGGCTCGGTGATGGGCGTTGCCACCGTGCGCGGTTACGAGGGTTCCGACGTTTCGAGCCCGGTTCATGTGGCCGCATCGCTAAAACATTATATAGGCTACAGTTTTCCCACCACCGGCGGAGACCGCAGTCCCGCGCTCATTCCCGAAATCACTCTACGCGAATATTTTCTTCCTGCGTTTGCCGCCGCGGTGAAAGCCGGCGCACACACCGTCATGGTGAATTCCAGTGAAATAAATGGCGTACCAGGGCACGCTAATCCGTACATCCTCAAAACGATCTTGCGAGAGGAGCTGGGGTTCCAGGGCCTGGTGGTTTCCGACTGGCAGGACATTGAAAAATTGGTGAACGTGCACCACGTCGCGGCCGACGAAAAGGACGCGGCACGCATCGCGATCCTCGCGGGCGTCGACATGAGCATGGTGCCGAGCGATTACCGATTCAGTGATCTGCTCCTGCAACTGGTGCAAGAAGGTAAAGTTCCGCAGAGCCGCATCGATGAAGCGGTGCGCCGCGTTTTGTACCTTAAATATGTGCTTGGATTGTTCGACGATCCACTGCGTGGCATGGAAGCCAAAACAGTAGTGGGTTCGCCGGAGTCGCGCAAAGCTTCCCTCGATGCTGCGCGCGAATCCATCACTTTGCTAAAAAATGACAATCGCACGCTGCCGCTGGCGAAAACCGCGCACGTGCTGGTCACCGGACCTGATGCCGATTCGCTCATTCCCTTGGACAACGGCTGGAGCTATACCTGGCAGGGAGACAAACTTTCTGCCTATCCGACGGACCATGCCACGATTCTCAAGGCCGTCCAGGAGAAAATTGGCGCGGACAAGGTTACCTATGTGCCCGGTTCGACGGTCGACAAAGAAATCGACGTTGAAAAAGCAGCGGCCGCCGCCGCGAATGTCGATGCGGTGGTGGTTTGCCTGGGAGAATGGGCGTACGCGGAAACGCCGGGAAATATTCACGATTTGACGCTTCCCGAGGCGCAGCTGCATCTCGTGCGCAGGTTGCTTGAAGCGAAGAAGCCCGTCATCCTGGTGCTCACCGAAGGTCGTCCGCGCATTATCCGGCCGATTGTGGATCCCGCCAGCGCGATTCTCATGGCTTACAATCCCGGCAACGAGGGCGGACACGCGATTGCCGATATTTTGTTTGGCGATGTAAATCCCAGCGGGAAACTGCCGGTCACTTATCCGCGCTGGCCTGATCAGCTCTTCACGTACGATCACAAAACCTTTGAAGGAGATGGCCCGGGCAGCGAGCAAAATGCCCCACAGTTTGAGTTTGGCTATGGTCTGAGCTATACGAAATTTGCCTACTCCAATTTGCAGGTGCGCGTTGATGGCCAGAAAATTCAAGTAGCCGTCACCGTGGAAAATATTGGCGATCGCGCCGGCAAAGAAGTTGTGCAGCTTTATCTTCACAAGCGCGTCGCTAGTATTACGCCACCGCTCAAACGTTTGAAGCGTTTTGCCAAAGTCTCCCTGCAGCCGGGCGATACCCGCAACTTGACCTTTGAACTCACGCCGGAAGATCTTTCCTTCATTGGTTCCGACAACAAACGCGTGGTCGAGCCCGGAACGTTCGACGTACACGTTGCCGGTCTGCAGCAGAGTTTTGACTGGAAGTAGAGCGGTCTCCGTGCAGTCATCACGCATTCGGCGGAAGAGGTTTTAGACGTCGAGAACCGCAAGGAAACTTTCGCCGTGGGGAATTGCCGTGCCGAAAATTTGCGCGACGGTCTGACCGAGGTCCGCGAGCGTGGCGCGTGTTCCAAGGTTTCTGCCCCGGGGTGAACTCTCCGGCGCGGCATCTTGCGCCGAAGCATACGCCAGCACCGGCACGTATTCACGAGAGTGATCCGTGGTGGGCCAACGCGGGTCAGGATCGCATCCGTGATCGGCAGTAAGGATCAGCAGGTCGCTCGGCGTCAGCAGCGGAAGAAACGCTGCCAGCGCGGCGTCAAATTCCTCGAGAGATTTCGCGAAGCCTTCCACATCCTTGCGATGGCCGTATAGCATATCGAAATCGACAAGGTTGCAGAAAATTAAGCCAGACGGGCGGTTTGCGGCCGCCGCGGTCAGTTTTCGCATGCCGTCGCTGTTGCCGGTCGTCGTCGCATAATCTTCGACGCCTCGCCCGTTATAAATGTCGTGAATTTTGCCGACGCCGAAAACCGGAACGCTCTTTTCGGCGAGCACGTCCATCAACATGGGTTTAGGCGGATCGACGGCGTAATCGTGGCGTCGCGGAGTACGCACAAAGTTTCCCTCCGTTCCTGTAAAAGGCCGGGCAATCACGCGGCCCACTTTGTGCGGCCCGTCTAGAATCTTTCGCGCAATTTCGCACATGCGGTACAGCTCGCCGATGGGAATCACATCTTCATGTGCGGCAATCTGAAATACGCTGTCGCCAGAGGTATACACGATGGGCTGCCCGGTCCGCACGTGTTCCGCTCCCAGTTGTTTCAGAATTTCCGTGCCGGATGCAGGTTTATTTCCGAGGGTTTTTCGCCCAATCTGCTTCTCGAAGGCGTCCATAATTTCCTGCGGAAATCCGTGGGGATAAGTCGGAAACGCCTGGTCGAGCCACACTCCAGCCATCTCCCAGTGTCCGGTGGTGGTATCTTTGCCGGGAGAGTGGGTTGCCGATTTTCCATATGCTGCCAGCGGGCCTTGCACGGGAGCTAAATGCTTGAGCGGCGCGATATTGGCAAGTCCCAACTTGACGAGCGTTGGCAAGTGCAACGGCCGCGATTCCGCGATATGCCCCAGCGTGCTGCGGCCCACGTCGCCATAATCGCCGGCGTCCGGTAGCGCGCCGATCCCCACACTGTCCAGCACAATCCAGAAAATTCGTTTAAATGTGCGCATGCGAACTGCAATCTAACACAGTGCGCCTTCCGTTGGAGTGGGGTTTCACGTACCTGAGGGCGGTGCTATAGTTCGCTCCATAAGAAAACCTGAAAGCCAAGTGAACTTTATTTTCGCCGGACGCGTACTAGAGAGTGAGTAGGTGTGCCATGACCGACAACGCGAACTTGCCTCCCAACCCAGCACCTAGACATACGCCCTCGCTGGCATTACCTCTCGTTTTGATCGTTGTCGGCGGCCTTTTCTTGTACGCCAACTGGAAGCCGGACATCGATCCCTGGCACGTGCTCGGCACCTACTGGCCGTTAATCCTTATCTTCCTGGGTCTCGGCAAGATTTGGTCCAACACCCGGCAAGGAGCTGTACCGCAGCGCTACTCGTCGGGAGTCAGTCTCGCTGTCCTGCTCTTTGTAGTCGTCATGGTCTTTCTGCTTTGGCATAGCAAATCTTTTTCAAAAGAGCGCGGCGACCGCGTCTATTTGCGGCACGTCTCGCGGACGGTGGAACTCGCTGGAGCCAAGAGCGTAAACGCCAGCATTGATTTTCCGACCGGCGAACTGATCATCAGCGGTGGCGCCGCCAACCTCCTCGAGGGCGAGTTCGACCAGGGGGAAAACACCGGCGGGCCGAAAATTGTTTACGACCATTCCGGCAACGAAGGCACGCTGACGATCTCGCGAGACCAGTCTCGCGACCATCTCTCCTTTCCCGGGCACAGCGACAGCCATTGGAACTTGCGCTTCGGCGGCGGCGTTCCGCTCGACCTAAAAATCGATATGGGCGCAGGCCGGGGAGATCTGCATTTGCGGGATCTGCCCGTCACCAAGCTGCTGCTGAATATCGGCGCGGGCGAGGTTATTGCCGACCTCACCGGCGACCGCAAGCAGGATCTGACCGCGGACATTGAAGGCGGCGTTGGCCGGGCGGAAATTCACCTGCCAAAAAACGTCGGCGTTATCGTCGAGGCTTCCGGTGGCATCGGCAGCGTGGACACCCACGGCTTGAAAAAAGAGGGTGGCAGCTACGTGAACGACGCGTACGGCAAATCCCCAGCGACGATTCATCTGAAAGTGCAGGGTGGCATCGGAAACATCACCTTGACGCAAGAGCCATAGGCAGCGCGCGCCTCGGTCCGCCTGATTTAGACTCCCCGACCGTGATTTGCTCCCGTTCCCGCACGCACGTATAATGAGAAGTTTAGATAAGGCACTTTGTACGCGCTGTCTGGACTCCCTCTTGGCCACCGACAAGATCATGCCCCTAGCTGCCGACCAGGATTTGCTTCGCGTGCGCGGAGCGCGCGTCCACAATCTAAAAAACGTTACCGTCGATATTCCCCATAACGCCATCACCGTGGTCACCGGCGTCAGCGGCTCCGGCAAGTCTTCGCTGGCCTTTGACACTATCTATGCGGAAGGGCAGCGCCGCTATGTGGAATCGCTTTCCGCGTACGCCCGGCAGTTTCTCGAGCGCATGGAAAAGCCCGATGTCGACGAAATCAGCGGCATCGCTCCCGCTGTGGCCATCCGGCAGAAAAATTCCACCCGTAATCCGCGCTCCACTGTGGGCACCGCGACGGAAATGTACGATTATCTGCGGCTGCTCTTTGCGCGCTGTGGCCAGACTTTTTGCATTAAGTGCGGCGCCGAAGTTAAGAAAGATAATCCCGACGAAATCGCCACCCGCATCCTGCAGCTAACTCCGGGCCGCCGGTTCTATGTCTTGTATCAGCTTCGCGTCGGACCTGCGCACCCCGCCGCGCCGATTCAGGTCGTCGCGGCGGGCACGGCGGCGATACGTCGCACGCAGAAGAAAAAAACTGCGGTTCCTTCGCAAGACGCGCTCCGCCTCGCGCTGCTCGATTTGCAAAAACGCGGCTTCAATCGCATCTATCAAAACGGACGCGTCCATGAGTTTTCCTCGCCGGAATCCCTGTTGGATGTGGACTTCACCAAGCCCGCCTACGTCGTCGTGGATCGCCTCGCGGTAAATCCCGAATCGCGCGCTCGCCTTGTCGACTCCATCGAAATCTGCTATCGCGAAGGACTTGGCGAAGCCCTCCTCGAATTTGTTGCCGACGGCAGCGGTCCCGCCGAACGCCTCAGCTTCAACGAGCGCTTTGAATGCAAGAATGACGGCACGATTTACCAGGAACCGGAGCCGCGCCTCTTTTCGTTCAACAACCCGTTCGGCGCTTGCCCGCGTTGCCAGGGCTTCGGCAATACCATCGACTTTGATTTGAATCTGGTCGTACCCGATCCGGGCAAGTCTCTGGACGAAGGCGCTATCGAACCTTGGACCAAGCCGCGTTACCGCACGCTGCTGCAAGACATGAAAAAGTGGGCGCGCAACCGCAGCATCCCCACGAATGTCCCGTGGCGGCAGCTCAGCCCCGAGCACCGCCAGCTGATCCTCGAAGGCGATCCGCAGAACGATTTTGGCGGCGTAAAGGGTTTTTTCAATTACCTCGAGCGCAAGAAATATAAACTGCACGTGCGCGTTTTTCTTAGCCGTTTTCGCGGCTATGCGCGGTGCCTTGAATGCGGCGGCACCAGGTTGCGTCCGGAAGCCCGCGCCGTTCGCGTCGCCGGCCAAACCATCACGGACATTTGTAAGCTCACGGTGACGGAAGCGCGCGCATTTTTCAGCACCGTGCAGCTCACCGAAGCGCAACGCCATATCGCCGAGAAAATTCTGGAAGAAATTCGCTCGCGACTGCAGTTCCTCGACGAGGTCGGCCTCGAATACCTGAGTCTCGATCGCCTCACCTCCACGCTCTCCGGCGGAGAGTCCCAGCGCATTCAACTGGCCACTTCCTTGGGCTCGCACCTCGTGGGCGCCATGTACGTCCTCGACGAACCCTCCATCGGCCTGCACCCGCGCGACACGCAGCGCCTCATCGACATTCTGAAATCTCTGCGCGACCTCGGCAATACCGTTCTGCTCGTCGAACACGATCCCGACGCTATACGCGCCGCTGACTTCATCGTCGATCTCGGCCCCGGCGCCGGCGAGCTCGGCGGCAAACTGCTCTTCGCCGGGGCGTACGACGCCATGTTGCGCGAGCCGAAATCTATCACCGGCCGCTATTTGACCGGCGAATTGCGCATTCCCGTTCCCAACTCGCGCCACAAGCCCAACGGAAAATTCCTGCGTCTCTTCGGCGCCAGCATGCACAATTTGCAAAACGTCGACCTGATGATGCCGCTCGGCTTGCTCACCGTCGTCACCGGCGTTAGCGGCTCCGGAAAATCCACGCTCATCCACGACGTGTTGTACAAGGCTCTCGCTGCAAAACGTCAAGGCGGCAGCGTAAAGGAATTTTGCGAGCGCCTCGAAGGCGACGGCGCCATCAACGAAGTCGTCATCGTCGATCAATCGCCCATCGGTCGCACTCCGCGCTCCAATCCCGCCACCTATCTAAAGGCCTTCGACGCCATCCGCGAAGTTTTCGCCGATGCTCCGGACGCCAAGCGCCGCGGCTACACCGCCGGACATTTTTCCTTCAACGTTCCCGGCGGCCGCTGCGAAACCTGCCAGGGCGACGGCACCGTCACCGTCGAAATGCAATTTCTCGCTGACGTTGAATTGGTCTGCGAAGAATGCCGCGGCACGCGTTTCAAAACCGCGGTGCTTGAAGTGAAATATCACAACAAGAATATTCACGATGTGCTGCAAATGACGGTGCGCGAAGCGCTCGCATTTTTCCTGAACGTGCCCAAAGTCGTCTCCAAACTAAGAATCCTCAATGAAATCGGCCTCGGCTATTTGCGTCTCGGTCAGTCCGCCACCACGCTTTCCGGCGGCGAAGCCCAGCGCTTGAAGCTCGCCGCCCATCTCTCGCGCACGGAAAATCAGGGCATTCTCTATATTTTGGACGAGCCCACGACCGGCCTGCATTTCGACGACATCGCCAAACTTCTCGCGGCCTTTCGCAAATTGCAGGAGAGCGGGGCTTCGCTCCTGGTCATCGAGCACAATCTCGACATCGTCAAATCCGCCGACTGGGTCATCGATATGGGCCCCGAGGGCGGCAACAAGGGCGGGCAAATCGTCGCCACGGGCACGCCAGAGCAAATCGCCCGCAACACGCAATCGCATACCGGCCGCTTTCTCGCCCGCCATTTGAATGGTCCGTCGAGCCCCGCCTCGAACGGCAAGTCGAACGGCAAACCCGCCAGCAACGATCAGTCGCCGCGTCCCGCCAACGGCTCATTAAAACCAGTCGCGCCTTCGGCTACAATGAACAAGGGAAATCCGCCGCCACGCGATCCATGAGCAGACGCTTTTCACGAGCGCCATCCGTTTCAGAAAAAAAGTCACTCGCTGCCAGCCTCGCCTTGCGCGCTGGCCTACTCGGCGGCGTATTTATTTTCGCCGTCAGCGCTTCCGCGCAAACGCCGCCAAGCCCTCCTCCACACAACTCGCAAACCCGTTCGCAAAAACTCGTCAATCCTTTGAATGAGTTGCTCGACGAAGCGCAGCGCGACATCGACAAAAACGATTTTGCCGCGGCCATCGACCCGCTGCAAAAAGTCATCGCCGACCAGCCAGACGTCGCTTTCCCGCATTTTCAACTCGCTTACGTCTACACCGCGTTGCAGCGCACCGACGAAGCGCGCGCCGAATACCAGCGCGTCATCGCAATCGACCCCAAAATGTCCGCGGCATATCTAAATCTGGGAATTTTGTTGATCGACAAGGATCCCGCCTCGGCCATTCCGGCCCTCAAAAAATCTGTCGAACTTCATCCCGAAGAAAGCCGCCCAAGATTTCTGCTCGGCGTGGCCGAGGAGCGCACCAAAGATTACGCCGCCGCACTCGATTCTTTCGAAGGCGCCAGCCACCTCGATCCGCGCGATACCGAATCCCGCGAGCATCTTGCGGGCCTTTATATCGCCTTGCACCGTCCCGCCGATGCCGAGGCCGCGTTTCGCGCCGTGCTGCAAGGCAAGCCGAACAATCCCGCCGCGCTCCTCGGCCTGGCCAAGAGTCTCGACGCGCAAGATAAACCGGGAGCCGCGGCTGCTTTTCAGGACTATTTGGCGGTCCAGCCGGCGGATGAATCCGCCCGCGCGCGGCTGCTTCACTTTTTGATCGCCGGCCAGAAATACGATCAAGCTCTCGCGGAAATCGATCGCGCCGAAGCCGTTCACGGTCAAACCGGAGCGACCTTGTTGCAGCGCGCCGACATCCTGGTGGCGCAAAAAAAATGGGACGACGCCATTGCCACGATCCGCAAGGCCGTGGCCCTTTCGCCAAACGATGCGGCGCTGCATGGCGGCTTGGGCCGCCTGCTGCTCGAACGCCGCGATTTTCCCGGCGCGGAAAGGGAATTGAAAATCGCTTTGACCCTGGACCGCACAGGTTTGGTGTACCTCAAGGATCTCAGTTCCACGTACTACCTCGGCGGAAATTATTCCGCAGCGCTAGCCGCCATGGACGAGATTGCCAAAGTGGAAACGCCCGTACCTCTTTCGTGGTTTATTCGCGCGCTTTGTTACGATAAGTTGAATCAACCCAAGCCCGCCTTGGAGGCGTACGAAAAATTTCTGCGGCTTACGCCGGATAAGAATACCGATCAGGTGTGGCAGGCTACCGAACGCAGCAAAGTGTTGCGCAGAATGCTGGGAAGCAAATAGGAAAAGATGCGGGGCGTGCGAACAAAAATCGCGTTGCTGGGCTTTCTGGTAACCGCTGGTCTGTGGCTCGCCCGCACCAGCATTGCTCGAACGGGAGACGCTAAGGAACAGCAGGCGCGCTTTGACGCGGAAGAAAACTCCGTCCATAAGGCGAAACTGATGAACAAGCTCGGAGACGCGCAGTTCAACGCGCTTCACGAAGCGGAGAAAGTGGAAAATTACAATTTGGCTGCCGAGATTCTGGAAAAGTATCGCGACAATGTCCGCGCCGCTTTCGCCGCTCTTCGCAAGCAACATCCCGACGCGGAACGGCAATCTAACGGATATCGCCAGCTCGAAATGCATCTCGGCCGCGGTATCCACGAGGTAAATGACGCGCTGCGCGCTGCGCCGCTCGACCTTTTGCCCCCTTTGCGGCTGGTGCGAGAGGATTTAATTGCCATGGACGACGAAATGTTGCGGCTATTGTTTCCAAAGCGCACCTCCGATGCGAAGCCCAAGGCCAAGCCGGCACCGCAGCCTGCCGGACCCAAGCCCGATGAAAAACCTGATAAGACGCCCGATGAAACGATTGACGCAAAACCCCCTGCCATGAGCGCGCCATCATGAGAATGTCACTCTTTCGGATCGCCGCGAAAAGTTTGGCGGCCGCAGCGTTGGTTGTGTTCTTTGCTCGCGTGATTCCAGCGAAACCGGCGCAAGACAAGGATTACCTGTCCTCGCTCGAGGCCGACAAGATTCGCGACGCAGAGACCACCAACGAACGCGCAAAGCTTTTTCTGACGTTCGCCGACGATCGCCTCAAAAAATTTCAATATGAACTCGCGCATCCCGCTCTGGCGCGTCATGAAGAAACCCTGAACGGCCTGATGAATGGTTATCAGGGCTGCGTGGACGATGCCGCCGACTTGCTGCAACTGGGCGTCGAGAAACAGGAAAACGTGCGCGCCGGCCTCGATTTGATGACCAGCAAAGCCAAGGAATTTCTGGAAGTGCTGCAGAAAATTTCTGCCGATGGCGTGGAGCTGGAGGTTTACAAAGATAATCTGGACGATGCCATCGAAGGCACCACCGACGCTCTGCGCGACGCAGAAAAAGCCAAAAAGAAAGTGGCGCCGCCACCGGTGCGCCGCAAGAATTGAGGGAGCCCACGTTAAGCATGCCCGCGTCACGTTTTCGATCCCTGGTTCCTGGAGGTAGTGCGCTCTTTCAGCGCATGTATACGCGCCTCGGCTGCGAGGGCCGGCCGCCGCGCTTTCGCGTGGAATTTTATCCGTATGCTTCGTTGTCCATGACCATCCGGCGTCGCGAAGAATGGGTTATTGTGCGGCTCTCCGACTTATTGCGCCGTGCGCCGCTCGCGGTCCTCGAGTCCGGCGCGGCGCTCATCTTGTCGCGCATGTACCGCCGCCGCGGGCACACTTCGCTTTTCGACGCGTATCTCGCTTATGCGCGCTCGGACCGCACGCGCAATCGCATCACGCATATGCGCCGCGGGCGGGTGCGCCTGGCTTCGGCTGGTCCGCACGGCAAGCATTTTGATTTGAGCCAGATGTTCGATGTACTGAATGCAAAGTATTTTTCCGGAGCCTTGCCGCGTCCGCATATCGGGTGGAGCACGCGCAGTTGGCGCCGGCAATTTGGCTGCTTCGATCCGGGTCCCAATCAAATCTTATTGAACCGCAGGATGGATCGCCCGACCGTTCCGCAATATGCGGTGGAGTACGTGCTCTATCACGAGATGCTGCATGTGAAGCATCCCACGCGGCGCTCTGGATGCACGCTGCTCTCGCACTCTCCAGAGTTTCGCGCCGAAGAAAAGCGCTTTGCGGAATTTGTAAAAGCCCGCAAAGCCCTGGACTCGCTCGTCCGTTAGCGTATTCGCCGCGGCGCAGCATGCTGCGCACAGATTGTTCAGTCTCAGAAGGGGGAAAAACGCGGTACGTTTGCCGGTGGACCTGCCGCTACTTCTTTTCCTTCTCCACTTCCTTATAAAGCTTATCAATCTTTTTCTGCACCTTCGCCGCGTCTTCCGCGTGCGGATAAAGTTCCAGATACCGCTTATAGGATTTTAGCGCCTGCCGTTTCTGCCCTTTCTTCTCCTGCGCTTCTCCTAAATAAAAAAACGGAATCGCGAAACCAGGCTTTGCGAGAATGGCGTCTTCAAAGCGATCGATGGCCGCATCGATGTCGCCCTTGTTCATGTAGTAGTGGCCCACTTCCATGTCTTTTTCCGCGCGCAGCGGATCCCAGGTGGGCTGATCGGGCGCGCTTTGCGTCGCCGTATCCGGTTGCGCCTTCGCCGGCCCCTTTTTCCCGGAGGGCGGCGCGGCAGGCGGTGGCGGAGGCGCGCCAGCCGGCTCCTGCGCGGCATGGGGATCCGCGGGGCCCTGCGCGCGCACGCTGCATGGCACGAGCAGGAACGCGAATAGAGCTACAACCATCGCCAACTCACCCAATCGATGTCTGCAACGCAAACTCGTTCTCCTTGGCAAATCTTTGCTTCCCGTTGAACACTCGACCGGCCCTACAACTGCCATCCCGCGCGCAGCGCGGGATCTGCTTTTTCTGCCGTGCGCCGAAACCGGGACGCTCGCGCTCGGCTTTTGCCGCGCGGCGCAATTTCGTTTGCCCAATTTAGTATGATGGATACTGCCGGGAATTTGTAGTCCGGTATTCGTCACCTCATGGAACCCCGCGAAATAGCCGCATTGCTTCCGGACAGCCCGGGCGTCTACATCTTCAAAGACGCCGGCGGAGCCGTCATCTATGTCGGTAAAGCGACGTCGCTGCGCAGCCGCGCCCGTTCGTATTTTCTGGAATCGCGCTGGACCGACGCGAAAACCGGCTCGCTGGCGCGAGAAATCGCCGATCTTGAAACCATCGTGGTTGCGAATCCGCGCGAGGCTTTGGCGCTTGAACACAGCCTCATCAAACGCTACCGGCCGAAGTTCAACGTCCTTCTGCGCGACGATAAAACGTATCCGTACATTAAGCTGACCGCTTCGGAAAAATATCCCCGCGTCTATTTCACGCGCCGCGTAAAAAAAGATGGCTCGCTGTATTTCGGCCCCTATTTTCCCGCCAGCCTGGCGCGCCGCATTCTGCATTTCGTGCACAAGCGTTTTCTCGTTCCGAGTTGCACCGTGGATTTGACGAGGAACCATCCGCGCCCGTGCTTGCAGTACTACATCAAGCGTTGTCTCGGCCCGTGCGTTGCCGGACTCACCACGGACGAGCAATACGCCGAAGCGGTTCGCGATTCGCGCATGTTCCTCGAAGGACGCCGCCACGATTTGACCAAGAGTCTTGAAGCGCGCATGTCCGCGGCCGCGGAGAGCGAACACTTTGAGCAAGCTGCTTCCTATCGCGATTTGATTCGCACCCTTGAAGACATCGAAGAACGCCAGCGCATCGCTGCGGCGCAGGGCGATGATACCGACGTATTGGCCTATTACGCAGAACCGCCGCTGGTGGCTGCCAACTTATTTCACTTGCGCGGCGGACGCGTCGTGGACCGGCGGGAATTCTATTGGGAAGACCTGGAGGATTTCGAGCCGCAGGAATTCGTGACTTCGCTTTTAAAACAGCTTTATCTCGAATCGGACTATTTGCCAAAAGCGATTCACGTGCCGGCAGATTTTGAAGATCGCGAACTGCTCGAAGAAACTCTCGCGGAACGTGCCGGCCATCGCCTCGAAATTGTTACCCCGCAGCGCGGCAGCAAGCGCGCGTTTTTGGATTTAGTGGAAAACAACGCCAAGCATTCCTTCGAGCAGCGATTCCGCGTGCTCAAGCCGACCTCGAAAGCCATCGGCGAAGCCGTGCAATCCGCGCTGGATTTGCCGGAAGAACCAAAGCGCATCGAAAGTTTCGATATTTCGCACACCCAGGGAACCGATACCGTCGCGTCCATGGTCGTCTGGGAAGATGGCCGCATGAAAAAATCCGACTATCGAAAATTTATCATTCGCGGCGAAGCCGCGCGCGACGTTCCCGCCAACGGCGCAGCGCCACCCGACCAGCAGATCGCGGCTCCGCCGAGTGTGCTGCCGGTGTTGCACGAAAAACCGGGAGTCTTCCCTGTACCGCCGGGGCAGAACGATGATTTTGCCAGCATGCACGAAGCGGTGTTGCGGCGTTACCGGCGGTTGCAGGAAGAGCAAAAGCCCATGCCCAGCCTGATTCTGATCGACGGCGGAATCGGGCAATTGCACGCCGCCGCACAAGCATTGGACGCCCTGCAAATCATCAACCAGCCGCTCGCGAGCATCGCGAAGAAAGAAGAGATTTTGTACGTGTACGGCCGCGAAGATGAGCCCTGCGTTCTTGACCGGCACTCCCCGGTTCTGCACCTGATCCAGCAGATTCGCGATGAGACTCATCGCTTCGCGGTCACGTTTCACCGGTTGCGCCGCGGGAAGCGTCAGACCCGCTCGGCCCTGAACGATATCCCGGGCGTAGGAGCGCTTACGGCGCAGAAGTTGCTGCGCGAATTCGGCAGCATCGCCAACCTGCGCCGCGCGGACATCGACAGCCTGCGCAAAATCGTCTCCCGCAAGACGGCGGCGGAGATTCTGTCACGGCTGAACGCCGGATCCCAGGGCGCGACTCGAGCCACCGGCGAGCCGGAAGCCGCAACCGGGACAGCCCGCGACGGTGAGTAGCCCGGCGGTTTGGCGTTGATTTGCAGCGGATTTGCAGGCGCTAATTAACCACTACCGGCGGTTAGTAGTGGTTAGGCTGTATTGCGCGGCCCTTTTTGCTATGTTACTTTTTTCGCCGGAGGATCATTTTATGTCGGACAACGTGGGATCCAAGGTGGGCTTTTTCCTCGCGGGATTGGGTATTGGCGCACTGGTGGGCGTATTGTTTGCGCCGCGCTCGGGCGAAGAGACGCGCGATTTAATTTCGCAGAAGGCCGACGAAGGCAAAGATTTTGCGCAGCGCAAAGCACGCGAATTGCGCGAACGCGCCGATGAATTGATCGAGCGCGGAAAAGATGTGGCGTCGCGCAAGAAGGAATCGATCTCGGCGGCGGTGGATGCCGGCCGCGAGGCGTATTTGCGCGAAGCGACCGCTCGGCCGGAACGCTCGTAAGGGCAGAATCGCAGCCGCGTGTTCGGAATTCTGGGGCATAAGTGCGGTTGTGTGACGAACTTCTGTGGCGAAGTAATCTGGAATGAACGTATACGAAATTTGTTGCGAATTCTGCCGTGGTGCGTGAGATATTTGGTGCATTGACTCCGTCCTTCTCTGGGCGGTTGAGGCGCGAATGCAAGTTTGGCTTGAGATCTTCAGTATCGTTTCGACGATCGCCCTAATCGTGCAGGTGACGATCCTGGCGATGTTATTTTTCGAAGTGAAGCGCACCATGGCCAAGGTGAACAAGGCCACCGACGATTTGAATGCGCGCGTCAGCCCAATGATTACGCGCGTGCAACTGCTGCTCGACGATACGCAGCCCAAGATTACCGACATGGTGAATGATGCTGCTCACGTGGTGTACTTGGCGCGCGGCCAGGCGCAAAAAGTGGATCGCGTCATGACCGATGCTGCGGATCGCTTGCGCGGACAGTTGGTGCATGCAGACCGCATTTTGACCAGCACGCTCGATGCGGTCGAAGATGCCGGCGCACAGATACGCAAGAGCGTGTGGCAACCCGTCAAACGAGCTTCGGCGCTGCTCACAGGAATTAAAGTAGGGCTGGATATTTTGCGTTCGCGCGGGGCAGCCGCGCGCACGCGACCTCCGGATGAGCCACTCGAGCAGCAAGAAGAAGAATTATTTATTTAGCGTTTTTTCCTGCCGCCAATAATCCAACACTTGAAGAAAAAGCGGATCCCGCAGTGCGCTTGGGATGACGGTTTGTGTGCGCGCGTAACTTGCGGGCGGTTAGCGGAGCCAGCCGCCGGCTAGCACGCGGTCATGGTCGTCGTAGAGGACTGCGGCTTGGCCGCGCGTGATGGCGCGCTGTGGGGCGTCAAAAACGATGGCCGCGCGATTTTCACTTAACGCCGTAACCGTTGCTGGAGCTGGCGGGTGCTTGTGGCGGATTTTTACCATGCCGCGAATCGGCTGCGATGGTTGTTCGCAGGAAACCCAGTTTACAGTTTCGACTTCGCACGCGGTACTGCGCAGCGCGTCGTCTTCGCCAACGACTACGCGATTGTTAGCGGCGTCGATACTCAGCACATACAGCGGCTTGCCCGCGGCGAAACCCAAACCTTTGCGCTGGCCGACCGTAAAATTGTGGACTCCGTGATGGCGGCCGATGATTTCCCCGGACTCGGTGACGATTTCGCCTTCGACCTGATTCATCGCTATGCTGCGCTCGGCGCTATACGCCTGGATAAACTGCACATAGTTGCCGCTCGGAACGAAACACAGCTCCATGCTTTCCGGTTTTTCGGCGACCGGTAAATTGGCGGCGCGGGCGAGATCGCGCACTTCGTCTTTGCTGAGTTCGCCCAGCGGAAATTCGCTGCGCGAAAGCTGTTCCTGCGTTAAGCCCCAGAGAAAATAGGATTGATCCTTGCTGTCGTCCCGCGCACGAAGCAATTCCCAGCGCTGCGTCTGGGGATTTTGGCGGATGCGCGCGTAGTGGCCGGTGGCCAGGCTGGCGGCGCCGATTTGTCTTGCCATGCGCAGGAGCGGCGCAAACTTTACGTCGGTGTTGCAGTTGGTGCAGGCGATGGGGGTGCGTCCGGCGAGATATTGGTCGACGAACGGACGAACCACGCGCTCTTCAAAATGTTCTTCAAAATTCACGACATAGTGCGGGAAGTTCAGATGCTGCGCGACGCGCTTGGCGTCGTAGACGTCGTCGAGAGAGCAGCAGCGGTGTTGCGCAGGACCGTCGCCCTGAAGTTCAGGGAGGCGGCGCTGATTCCAGAGTTGCATGGTGAGGCCGATGACTTGCCGGCTTTGCTGCTGGAGGAGAGCGGCGACAGCGGAACTGTCGACGCCGCCGGACATGGCCACGGCGACCACGTTGGGTTGCGTGATGTCGGCGGTTGGCAGCGTGTCGAGTTGAGTCGCGGTGGTCATTTGCTGAGATTCAATTATAGCAGTTGTCTGAATTGTTGAGGACTTACGCGGGGTTGGCGTCGAGTCGGGCTACGGAAAGGCGCAACGGGTTGAAACCTACTGCCCCGACCCCACCCGCCGCTTTGCGAAAGCGGGTGGGTTCGATGGGGGTTCAAGTTGGCTGTTTTGATACAGATTTGCAAGTGCCGGTACATTTTATTGGGCGGTTTCGATTTGGGAACGGTGGATGGATGGTTTTCCGTAGGTGGGGGAAAGGGCGCGGAGTTGGCTCACGGCTTCGGGGATCATCTTCAGGGCGGTCTCGATTTCGGATGCGGTAGTGTGGCGGCCGAGGCTGAAGCGAAGGCTCGAGCGGGCGTCTTCGGGGGTGAGGCCGATGGCGGTGAGGACGTGGGAGGGTTCTACCGAGCCAGAGGAGCAGGCGGCACCGGTCGAGCAGGCTAAACCTTTTAGGTCGAGCGCGATGAGCAGGGCTTCGCCCTCGATGCCGGGGAAGATGATGTTGGTGGTGTTGGGAGTGCGCGGGGCGGAGCCGGCGTTGACGCGGACGTCCGGGATCGTCGCGAGGATGGTTTGCTCGAGGTGATCGCGGAGGGCGGCGATACGAGGCGGCTTCCGCGACTTGGGACTTGCGAGCGAGTTCTGCGGCGGCACCCAGGCCAACAATACCGGCTACGTTTTCTGTGCCGGGACGAGCGCCGCGCTGGTGGTGGCCGCCGTAGAGTAGTTGTTGGACTTGCGTGCCGGTGCGGATGTACAGCGCGCCGATGCCTTTGGGGGCGTAGAGCTTGTGGCCAGAGAGGGCGAGGAGGTCGACGGATAAGTCGTTCACGTTGATTGAGATTTTGCCGGCGGATTGCACGGCGTCGGTGTGGAAATAGATGTCGGATGCGGCGGCGATTTTACCGATCTCGGCTAGGGGCTGGAGGGTGCCCAATTCGTTGTTGGCTTGCATGATGGTGATAAGGACGGTTTCCGGGCGAATCGCGGCCTTCACGGCCTGCGGATCGACTTGAGCGTTTTCGTCGACCCGGAGATAGGTGAGGTGAGCGCCTTGTTTTTCCGCGGCTTGGCAGGCGTTTAGGACGGCTTCATGTTCGATCGTAGTGGTGATGACGTGGGGCGGGTTCAAGCGAGGGGGGTGAGCCTGGGAGTGCGTAGCTAGCAGCGGCTGGAGGATGCCGAAAATAGCGTGGTTGTCAGATTCCGTGCCGCCGCTGGTGAAAATGATTTCTTTGGGACTGGCGCCGATGAGGGCGGCGACTTGTTCGCGGGCGGTTTCGACGGCATTGCGGGCTTTTTGTCCGGGAGTGTGAATGCTGGATGCGTTGGCGAAATTCTCAGAGAAGTAGGGAAGCATGGCGTCGAGAACGGCGGCGTCGACGGGAGTCGTGGCGTTGTAGTCGAGGTAGATGCGGCTCATGTTTGCTGCTACGAGAATAGCAGGAAGTGCCAAACAGGCTCAGCCTTCGGCGACGACAATTAGGCTCGGTGGAGAGGGGAGGCTGGAGGGACGCGCCGCTAACGTGGCGGCCGCGGCTGGCCGAAACCGAGCATCAGGAAAACTCGTGCCGCACCGAGAGAATGGGGCGTCTTTCGTTTTTGGAGACGGAGCGCCTGACGGCCAACAGATCGCATCAGCTATTTATCTCGAGACGTGCGTTAACGGTCAGTCGTATGAACCTCGATCTCTATTCGCGTGACGACAGGCTGGCCGTTCGGACCACGCGCGGGCAGAAATCGCCAGTTCTTAACGGCTTCCATTGCTGCTTTGACGGCGCGCGTATCGGACGTCTTGAGGAGTTCGACGTCGATGGCGCGCCCCTCGGTGGTGACGGTAACCATGAGGAGGACAGTCGATGCCTTGAGGGAACGAGCTGGCGGACAATCAATGCACTGGGGAGGGGTGGTGTTGTGCTGGGATCTTCCGAGTCCGGCCGTCAGAAAAAATCCGTTACCAGCCGAAGCCAGAGATTGTTTTAGGAGTTTCGCTTCTGGAGGTGATATCGGACGTTGCACATCCATTTCCGTGAGTATGCTGGCGTCGACAACCTCGGAGTCTTTCGCTGGTTTCGGAGGAATTTCGTAAACGCGAAGACGAAGGTCAACCCGGTCAGAGTGCTGGTTCATGTCACCCACAATGACAATCTCTGCTCCGCTGGTCCTCGAAAACAGTTGCGCTCGAGCGCGTTCGTCAATCATTCGTGAGGAACGGAGTTGTGCATTCGACTCCAATGAGCTGCCGGACCGCGGGACCATTTGCAGTCGGGGCTCAGCACTTGCAAGAGCCGAGGAAAACTCGTCCGCTAATTGCACCCCGAGCTCGTTGATTTGATCTTTTGGCCCGATAAAATCAGCCACAACTACTTTAGAACGGCCGGTCTTCGCGATACGTTCGGCAACACGTGCGGCGGCTTTGTCGACCTCGCTTTGCCGTGCGTATGCATCGTGAACGGAATTTGTGAGGATTGTCGCAAAAACGAAAGCGAAAGTTTTTAGTTTGACCGAGAATCTGCCAGAGCGGGCCGCTGCAGAAAACATGTCGGTCAATCTATCGAGTGATAAAAACCTTGTCAAGCAACGTACGTGGGTCTTTGGACCACGGCGGACCCTCGAAATGAATCAGGCGGGATCTTGTGCCGCGGCGGCCGCGGGGGCTGGAGATTTCTTTGAGGACGTGGTGGTGATGACAATTACGCTGACTAGGACGAACAGGGTGCCAAGGACGGTGCGAGAGGTGAGGGCTTCGCCGCCGAAGAAATAGCCGACGAGGACGGCAACGATGGGGTTGACGTAGGCGTAGGTGCCGACTTTGGTGGGGGATTGGTGGTGGATGAGCCAGACGTAAGCGGTGAAGCCGATGATGGAGCCGGCGACGATTAGGTAAAGGAGAGCCAGCCAGGCGCCGCCTGAGACGGCGGAGGGATGGAAGTTGCGGAACTCGCCGAACGCGGCGGCGGCGATCGTGAGGAAGATTCCGCCGGTGAGCATTTGCGCGCCGGAGCTCATGACTTTGGAAGACGGGAGCGGGAGGATGCGCGTTAAGGCGGAGGCGACGGACCAACTGATGGCCGCAAAGATGAGGGCGAGTGCGCCGAGCTTGTCGATAGGGGCGCCGCCGAAATTGAGGGAACGGCTCATGAGAACGGCGACACCGGCGACGCCGATGAGAAGCGCGAGGAGCAAACGCGCAGTTAGTTTTTGTGTGCGCAGAAAAATAATTTCGGAAAGGGCCATCAAGCCAGGGATGGTGGCTAGCATAACGGCGGCGATGCCGGAAGGGATGCGCGTTTCGGCCCAGAATAAAATGCCGTAGTCAAAGAGGAAGATGATCAGGCCGAGGAGGGTAGCGGAGGTCCACTCGCGGAGCGTGGGGGAACGTTCGCCGCGGGCGAGCAGCCAGAGATAAAGGACGAGGCCTGCGATGGTGAAACGCATGGCGGCGAGGAGTAATGGGGGAACTTCATTGACGCCGATGCGGATGGCGAGGAACGTGGAGCCCCAGACGAAATAGATGATGGCGAAGGCGGTGAGTGTTTTCCAGGTTGCCGGATGGGTGGTGTTGGACATGGAAGAGCCTTTCGAACAATTTAGCAATTTTGTCGCGGGATTGCTGGTTGTTCGGGGCAGAAGAAGTGCGGGCGAGCAGGCCACTTTGTCTGCTGTAGAAAAGCGTCGGCCACAGTTTTCTGCGGGCGCTGCTTCTTCCTTAAGGCGCGGCCAATCAGAAAGTCAGGCTGAGGGACATTTGGATTTGGCGGGCGCTGCCGATGGTTTTGTTGACGTTGCCGAGGCCTTGTGGGCAATTGTAGAGGCCCAGATTGCCTTGGCTGCAAGTAGTGGGTAAAGGTGGGGTTCCCGCAAAGGGGAATCCGTTGTAGCCGGCGTTTTGCGTGACGTCGTCAATGGGAACGTCAAAGCTCGGGGTGTTGAACACGTTGAATGTATCGAATGAGTATCGCAGTTGAAACCGTTCGGTTAATTTGGTGAGTTTCACAATGGAAACGTCCATGCGTTTTTGCCAGGATTGCCGGAAAATATTGCGCTGACCGGTCGTGAAGTTGGTTTCGTAGGGATCGTTCGTGGGGATGGCCCCGTTCAACGCGCCAGGTGCCAGCAAGGGAATTGTAAAGCAAGAGGCCTTTAGCGCCGGCAGGCCGGGTGTGGCTCCGCTACTTCCGGATACCGCGGACTGCGGCGTGCAGCCGGGAGCCAGAGGCACGATCGGGTTGGTGATGCCGTCGGAAACACCGTAGAAAACGCTGCCGACCGCGCCGCTATAGTCGATCACGCTGAAGGGCTGGCCGCTCTGGAAGATCGCTAATCCTTCAATAGCCCAGCCGTTGGTGAATTTGCCCTCGGTCGAAGCGTCGTCGGCGAATTTGGGAAGCTGATAGACATAGTTGAAATTGAAAACGTGCGTGCGATCGAAGTCCGAAGAGCCGTAACCGCTGCGCAGGTTCAGAGGATTGTTGCCGTTGTAGAAGAGTCCCAGAGCGCTTTGTTCGTCGGTGGCGTGCGAGTAGGTGTACGAAAACCCGACCGCCAATCCGTGACTCATGCGCTTCTCAATGTGGGTCTGCAGGGCGTTGTACGCGGAAATGCCCGCCGCGCTATAGCTCTCCGATTCCGAGGAATAGCCAACGTAGGGAACACGCAGGTCGATGTTTCCGCCTTCGTAGTTGCTCAGATAGTTTCCAGCCGGAGCCCCGGTGAGCGGATTATTCGGCAGCGCGATAGGGCCAAACGTATTGGGATCGAGGATCTGGTAACCGTAGGAGTAAATCTGTCCATGGATGGGATGACTTGGCGAGGCGATCTGCGCCTGGTTAAAGGGTACGGGAATTACGAGGTGACGTCCGAGATTTCCCACGTATCCGATTTGAATGGAGAGATCGCTGCGAGGCTGCCATTGGATATCCAGCGTATCGTTGATGGTGTAGGGAAGTTTGTTGGTGCGATTGTAGACGCCAAAGGAGAAGAGTTGTGCTCCATTTGTGATGGCTGCTGCGCTGGGAAGATAGTTGATGATATCCGAGGCTTTGCCCGTAGGACCCGGCTGAGGCGTGGTGCCCCATGGATTCGACAGTGATCCGCCGAATTGTGAACCCGGAGTCGGGTCGCAAGTAGGTATGTAAAACTGGTAGAGAGGATTGGCGGGATTTAGAGTGGAGCACAACTGAGAGTTCACGTAGGGAGGCGTCTGATTGAAGCCGTAAGGTCCGCCCGTGATTACGCCAGCAGCGAATCCGGGGGAGAGGTAAGTGAACAGTTCGCCGCGATCGTAATAAAGACCCGTACCGGCGCGAACCACCACTTTGTTGTGAAACATTGCCGGACTCCAGGCCACGCCGAGTCGCGGGGCAAATCCCCACTGCCGCCCAGTCAAAGTCGTGTTGCTTGCACCGTCTTGCCCAGCCACCACGAATCCCGTTGAAGTTACCGTTCCGCTGGCATCGTCAAAGGCGTACTTGGAAGGATCAAAATTAAAGATGCGGTTGCGCTTCTCGGTGAAACCGCCATTCCAGTCGTAGCGCAGGCCGAGGGTCACGCTCAGGTTGGCCCGCAATTGATACTTGTCTTGCAGGTAGGCGCCGGTTTGTCCAGCGCGAAGATAGCGGTTGGCATCGCCCTGCAGATACGCGGTGGTCACGTAGCCATCGACGGTGTAGGGGGAGACCAGTCCTTGCAGGAATTGTGAGAAGTCGGCCGTGCCGATGGTTCCGGCATTGGTTCTCTGGTCGCGAGTGTTGAGCTGCGTGTAGGCGTACATGCCGCCGAAGGTGAAAGTATGTTTTCCCAGAGTCCACGTGGCGCTCACCGAGGGCATGAAGCGGTTCTGAAAAACTCCCGTATAGGCGCCCTGAGCAGCAGCGCCCTCGCCGATGGTTAGAGCAGCGTTGGACACCGGGGATTGATACGAGCAGGTAACTGGCGTCGTGCTGGCAAGTTGCTGGGCCACGGAGCCCGCGCAGCCCGTATTGTAATTCGCTTTGTTGCCAAAATTGTCGACAATGGATATACCTGGAAAGATATTTGAGCCAAACGTGTTTATGCCGAGGGAAGACGCCGTAAACGGCGCGGACACGGTGCTGTAGACCTTCTCACGAATGAAACCAAAAACCTCGGTCACGCTGAGATTGGGCTTCAGTGCCTGCGTGTTGCTGACGGAGACAACCTGGCTTCCGGCGTCGAGATGCTGATTGAATCCCGCGACACTCGAATAGGCGTAGGGCGCAATCGTGGGATCATGTTGGTAATAATATTTGAATGCCACAGTATCTTTCGCAGAAGCATTCCAGTCCAGATCCGCGACAGCCTGATTGGCGGTAAAAAGCGCGGTGCCCGGAATAATGGCGTTCTCCTCAAAGTTGGTTGTCGGCACCAGGCCGTCCGCGGACGGGATTAGATACTGTCCGCTCGGTAACTTGTAGTTCAAGAGGGCATAAGCGACCGGGCTAATATCGTTGGGAGCGGTGCCGACGACCGGATTGGTTACGGCAGCAAACGGAAAGTTGCAAGGGAACTGCACGCCGCCCGAGGAGCACGTCGAACCGTCCGCCAAATTGTTATTCACTACCGCGGCGAGCCCCGCAGCGCTGCGATCATTGGTTAGACCGGCAGGAACGGTGACGCGCGACATGCCGATTTCCTGGTCGGAGCTGTGAATGTGCTGAAAGCTGGCGAAGCCGAAGAGCTTGTCTTTGATGATCGCTCCGCCGAAAGCGCCGCCCGCCACGTAACGGTGGAGACCAGGATTCTTCTCGCTGGCGGGAATATTGGGGTCGGCATTGAAGAAGAAGGGATCGGCGTTGAGGGCGTTGGTGCCGCGGTGGACGTAAGCGGAGCCGTGCACGATGTTGGAGCCTGAAGCGGTGCTCATGTCGATGTGCGCGCCGCTCGTAGAACCTTGTTGAGCGTCGTACATGCTGGTATTCACGCGCAATTCCTGGATGGATTCTGGAGCTGGGGTCGGCAGCGCTTGGCCAATGGCTAGGTACGGGGAAGCGGTGCTTTGGATTTCCGCCGCACCAGTGCTGGCGGCGCCGCTGACGCCGGTGTTGTTGACGACGCGGGCGGACGATACGGAGCTGGTGCTTTTACCGTTGAAGAGATTGCTCGCGTCGACGCCGTTGAGCAAAAAGGAATTGCTGGTGTCGCGCTGACCGTTGGCCCACACCGGCTGATTGCCAAGACCGGCGTTGGCGCCGGTTCCATTGGGGAGCTCGGCATTGACGCCCGGCGACAGGATGGCCAGGCCGGTAAAACTGCCGGTCGGGAGCGGGACCGTGAGAATCTGATCCTTTTCAAGGATGTAGCCGTTGGTGGTGTCGACGGCGTTGAGGAGGGGATTGGCTTCAATGGTGACGGTGGTGCCGACCTGGCCGACTTTGAGCGTGATATTCAGGGTGGCGGTGCGATCGGCCTGCACGGTGATGGAGGGAATTTTTTGCGCTTCGAAGCCGTCGTGGGCAAAGGTGAGGGTATAGGTGCCGATCGGGAGATTCACAAATTCGTAGACGCCGCTGGAATTGGTGGTTTGTGTGCGTGTGAGCTGAGTTTGGTCGTTGACGAGGGTAACGAGGGTGTCGGCGACAGAGGCTCCCGAAGAGTCTGTGGCGGCGCCGGTGATTCCGCCGAGCGTTTGCTGGGCGTCGAGCGCGGGGACGAGAACGAGTGCGGTGCAGGAAAGAATGAAGGCCAGTGAAAAAAATAAAGATTTCTTGCTTTTGATCATGCAGTGCATTCTCCTCGGAAAAAAACCGATATGCCCCGGCGTGGGACGCGCAGCCAGGTGATTCGCGAACAGGAATTTTGCTGGAGCATAGCCCGGTCTCGACCGCCGGGCAAACCATAAAACTGTGGAAAGAAAGTATGGCAATTTGCGGAGAAATCGAAGTGCAAACTTTGATTTGGAAGGATTTGTTTTTTAGTTTTCCACAGGCGGCGAAGTTGGGACGTTTTTTTACTTTGTCTTCGCGGTTTTTTGGCGAGTGCGTGCGGCGATTTTTTTTCTTGCGCGACGGGGAGGTACGTATAGGATGTGCGAATGAAACGACGAGTGCACGGCGCGATCTTGCGTGACGGGATTTTTCGAAACCTGCGTGCGGCGGCGAAGCGATGACGCTGCGCGTGGCAAAGACGTTGCTGGTTTTGGCGGTGGCGGGATATTACACGCTGGTGGTTTTTGATAATTTGACGGACTACGATTCGAACTATCAGTTCGTGCGGCACGTGTTGATGATGGACTCGACGTTTCCCGGGAATCACGGGATGTGGCGGGCGATGAACTCGCCGGGAGTACATACAACTTTTTATTTGACGATTATCGCGTGGGAAAGTTTGACGATGATTCTGTGCTGGTGGGGTGGAGTGCGGCTGGGCATGGCGGTGCGCGGAGGAAGCGCGGCGTTTGTGCGCGCAAAGAGCGTGGCGATCGCGGGACTGGCGTTGGGGATGCTGATGTGGATGGTGGCGTTTTTGAGCGTGGGCGAGGGATGGTTTTTGATGTGGCAATCGAAAACGTGGAATGGGAACGAGGCGGCGTTTCGAATGTTTACGGTGATCGGCGTGGTGCTGGTGTTTTTGTCGATGCCGGAGCAGGACGCGGAAACCTAACGTTCGGCGGGGACCGCGTTTCTCTTTCGCGCATTCAGCGCGAACCACAATAAGCCGATGGCCAGATAGATGAGATAGACGTACGGCAATTTGCCATACGGACCTTCCGGTACGGGATACAGATTTCCAGTCAGCGCTAACAGCATGGCGAGAGCGGCGAGTATGGAGACAAAAATTGCGCCGGAGTGTGCGGCGCCGTGTGCGCTGAGATAACGCGGGAGCGCGATGCACACCAAACCATACGTGACGATGAAACCGTAGGTGGCGAGCGAGCCCATCCAGCCGTAGACGTCGAGGCCGCTGGCGCCGCGGGCGGCGAGGATGGCGACGGGAAGCACGGCGGCTGCGCCGGTGATCAGGATCGCACGCGTGGGAGTTTCGTTGCGCGCGTGTGTGGTGCGGAACGTTTGGTGGACCAGGCCGTTGTGCGACATGAGCAGCAAGACACGAGCGGCGGCGGTGATGCACGCGAGCGTTCCGGCGAACATGCTGACGAGCGCGCCGATATCCATGAGGATTCCGAAGACGGGGACGCCGCCTACTTTGGCGAGTACGCGCATCGGAGCGGGACTCGTGGCGAGATCTTCTCCTGCCGAGCGCAGGCCCAAGACTTCGGCGTACGCGCAGACGATGAAGATGGCTCCAGCGAGGAGGGCACTTTGAATTACCGCGCGGGGAATGGTTTTCAGGGGATTGCGCGCTTCGGCGCCGAGCGTGGTGGCGCTTTCAAATCCCACAAAACTGAAGAGCGCGAGGACCAAGCCAAGGCGTAGGCCGCTTCCGGTCATGCCGCGGAGCTGCACTTGTTGCCAGTCGAGATGGGGACCCTGGCGAAAGAGAACTAAGGCTACGACGACCAGAATGACGGAGACAGAGACGGCTTCGATCCAGAGCATCAGGCGGGCGGAAACTTTGACGTCGCGCCAGGCGATCCAGATGGAGATGCCGGTGGCGAGCAGGGCGAGAAAAACGGCGGAGAGGGTGTGGCCGGTGGCGTCGCGCAGCAGAAGATTTGCGAAATGGTAGAAGCCGCCGATGACGCTGGAGCCGGTGGCGATATAGGCGAGGAGCAGACTCCAAGCGGCGGTGGCGCCGAGCCACGGAGGAAGAATCATGCGCGCGTAGGTATAGAGAGAGCCGGGAGAAGAGGAATAACGCGCAAAGCGGCTGATGCAGAGCGCGACGAGCAAGATGGCAATGGTGGCGAGGACGTAGGCAAGCCATGTGCCGTTTCCTGCGAGCGCGCAAACCAGTGGAATGGTGGCGACGGGCGTGGTGGTGGGAGCAATGGTGGAGACGGATTGCGCGAGGGTCTCCATCGGAGAAAGCACGGCGGTGCGCAAGCCGTAGGCGGGCGTTTGCGGCGTGAGTTGCGACGCCATGGAGCGAGCTCCTCGAGTTTCGACAACTTCTGTTCCGAGTTGCGGTTGCTGTTTCTCGGTGCCGAGAAAAAGTAGCCTACGATACATGGCTGAGAGTGGTGGCGCAAGGAAACTGCGCGGTATCTGGGGAATGGAAAAGCGGTTTGGGGATTTGATCGCCCGGCGGTGTCTGGTTTTTCTTCGCGGATCGACGTTTTTCTAGGAATTTTAGCCCGCCCAGCGATGGCGTTGAATCCGCGAAAAGGCTCACAGCATGATTTCTGTGCTACAGTGGCGCTCTTTTCGCGGAGACTGGCGATTGCTTGAGCGCGTGTTTCACCTCGAAGAAAATCACACGACCGTCCGCCGGGAGTTGCTAGCGGGGCTGACGACGTTCACGACCATGGCGTACATCGTGGTGGTGAACCCGCATATTCTTGCGGAAGCCGGGATGCCCGTCGAAGGCGTGCTGTTTGCGACGTGCGTTTCCGCGGCGATCGCCACGCTGATCATGGGATTGTGGGCGAATTATCCAATCGCGCTGGCCCCAGGGATGTCGCTGAATGCGTACTTTACGTACTCGATTGTGTTGGGACGCGGCGTGCCGTGGCAGACGGCACTGGGCGTGGTGTTTCTGTCCGGTCTGCTGTTTTTGCTTTTGACACTCACGAATATTCGAGAACACATCGTGAATGGGATTCCGAATTGTTTGAAACATGGGACGGCAGCGGGCATTGGATTGTTTATCGCGTTTATTGGACTGCGCAACGCAAAAATCATTGTGGCGAGTCCGGCGACCCTGGTGGCGTTCGGAAAAGCGTCTGATCCGCAGGTGCTGCTGGCAGCGGCGGGCTTGATCTTGATTGCGATTTTAATTGCTCGCCGCGTGGGCAGTGCTATATTGCTGGGGATTATAGCGGTTACCCTGGCGGGAATTCCGCTGCATCAGGCGCACTGGCCGGAACACTTTTTTTCGTTGCCGCATCCCAGCGGGACGTTTTTGAAACTGGATTTGCGCGCGGCAACCAGCATTGGACTCGGAGAATTGATTTTTGTGTTTTTCTTTGTGGATCTATTCGACAACGTCGGAACGCTGGTCGGCGTCTGCGAACAGGGCGGATTTCTGCGCGAGGGAAAACTGCCGCGGGCCAGCCGGGCGTTGTTGGCGGACGCGTTCGGTACGATCGTTGGCGCGCTAAGCGGGACGTCGACGGTGACAAGTTACATCGAGAGTGCGGCGGGAGTGGCGGCTGGCGCCCGCACCGGTCTTGGCAATGTGGTGATCGCGGCGATGTTTTTGGTGGCGATGTTTTGCGCGCCCCTGGTGGCAGCGATTCCTTCGTATGCCACGGCACCCGCACTCATTTTGGTCGGCGCGTTGATGTGCGGATCGATCGCCAAAGTGCAGTGGGATGATTTTAGCGAGGCGTTTCCGGCGTTTCTTACCGTGGTGGCTACGCCGTTAACATTTAGTATTGCCACGGGACTTAGCCTAGGGCTTCTTTCGTTTACGTTTATCAAGGTGGGCACCGGTAAGTATCGTGAAATCAGTCCACTGATTTGGGTTCTGAGCGTCCTATTTCTGTTGCGCTACGCTTTTCTCGGTTCGGAATGAGGTGGGGAAGTTGGCAATCGACGTCGGCGCGGCAGATCGGACAGAGCCGACGTGAGCGAACGAGTGAGCATGCAAAACGAAATGTGACGCTCAATCTTCAGAAGGAGACACTCCTATGAAACGGATCGTTTTCTTTCTCGTTGCAGCTGCAGTCGTGGCTGGTGTTGTCGCCTCCATGGCTCCGGCATCCGGACAGCCCGATGGAGAGGCCGCCCCAATCTACGGAATCAAACTTCCCCCCGGATACCGCGACTGGAAGTTGATCTCCGTGGCCCACGAAGAAGGCAACCAGAACGACCTTCGCGCCGTTCTGGGTAACGACGTAGCGATCAAGGCCTATCGGGACGGGAAGCTTCCGTTCCCGGATGGCGCGATCATTGCGCGCCTCGCTTGGACTTACGTCCCTTCCGAAGAAAACAACAAAGTGTTCGGCCGCACCCAGTCTTTCGTTGCCGGTCCTCCTACGAACGTTCAGTTTATGGTCAAAGATTCAAAAAAATACGCCGAGTCGGGCGGCTGGGGGTACGCTCAATTCAAGGACGGCAAACCTGACGGTAAGGCGGACCTCACAACCTGCTTTCCTTGCCACGTGCCCGTCAAAGCTCGCGATTTTATTTTCACCCGTTACGCACCTTAAATCTGACACCGCTCGGATACCCCGAAAAAGCTATAGGCCTCGAGAAGTGAAGTTTTTTTCTCGACTCTCCCCTTTATAAGAACACGCTTACCGGCCAGTGGATTTCCGTCGATTGCGGGCGCTTTCCCTAAAGCCAGGACCGGCGTGTCTTGAGTAGTCGACGCCACCTCGTCTGACTCTGTGAAATTCCTTCTGCTCGAGGGCGAGTAGTCGGCCACCGGGCGGGATTGCAACGAACGTTGGTAGCGTATCCAGGCTGTCCAGTCGCGGACTCCTGCGCAACTGATTTTTAAGGAACTCACGTATGATTGACGGAAGGCCCGGCCAAACCGAATCCACACGGGATGCATCGACAGCCGCCATGAAGCCGCCATGCGACGAGGCCGTAATCGAATCGACGAATGCTGAGGTTCCGCGCACGCCGCGGTCGGGACCTTGGATCCTCGCAGCGACCATTCTTGCTTCCGGGATGGCCTTCATCGACAGCACCGTGGTCAATATAGCTTTACCGGCGATCGAAGCTAGCCTCCACGCAACTATCGTCGGCGTGCAATGGGTGGTCGAGTCTTACGGTTTGTTTTTGGGCGCGCTGATTCTCGTTGGCGGCTCCCTTGGCGACCTGCTTGGCCGCCGACGGATGTTCCTGGTCGGCGTGGGGGTTTTCTCGGCTGCTTCCATCACTTGTGGACTCAGCTCAAGTATTCAACAGTTGGTCATCGCACGGTGCGTCCAAGGTGTGGGAGCCGCCTTTCTCGTGCCTGGGAGTCTTTCGATCATCAGTTCGTCTTTCGACAAGCAGACTCGGGGGCGAGCGATCGGTACTTGGTCGGGATCCTCCGCTATCACAACGGCGGCCGGACCAGTTCTGGGTGGCTGGCTTATTGCGCATGCCTCCTGGCGCTGGGCATTCTTCATCAATATTCCAGTCGCGGTCGCGGTGATCATCATTTCGCTATGGCACGTTCCTGAGAGTCGTAACTTCAGTGCCGGGCGCATCGATTGGCTGGGAGCCCTCGTGGCGACGATCGGATTAGGTGGCGTGGTCTATGGGTTCATTGAGTCCACAAATCTCGGTTGGGACCATCCGCTAGTCTTCGGAAGTCTGATTGCGGGCTTCGCATGTTTGCTTGCTTTTGCGTTCGTTGAGGCCAAAGTAAGTTCGCCAATAGTTCCACCGGCACTTTTTGCGTCGCGCGGTTTCAGTGGCGCGAACTTGCTCACTCTGTTTCTCTACGCCGCTATTGGAATTTTCTCTTTCTTGTTTCCGATGAACCTTATCCAGGTGCAGGGTTACTCAACGACAGCGACCGGCGCTGCCGCGTTACCGTTAATTCTGCTGGTGTTCTTTCTTTCCCGCTGGTCTGGCGGGCTCGTCAGACGCTACGGCCCGAGGGTGCCACTCGTTATCGGACCGCTGATTGCGGCGGCAGGCTTCGCTCTCTTCGCGGTGCCTTCTGTGCGAGCTCCTTACTGGGAGTCATTTTTTCCCGCGTTTGTTGTTCTCGGTCTCGGAATGGCGATCACGGTTGCCCCGCTCACCACCGTCGTTATGAGCGCCGCCAGCCAGAATCGTGCTGGCACGGCCTCGGGCGTAAATAATGCAGTTGCCCGGGTGGCGAGCGTGCTTGCTATCGCCATATTGGGGGTGGTGATGGTGAGACTGTTCAGGTCTTACCTCGATCGTAGTCTCAGCAGGCTAGCGCTTCCGCCCGAAATCCGCCGGTATATTCAATCAAACGCGATCAAACTTGCTGGCCTTGACTTACCTTCCGGCATAGACACGGGCGCGGTAGTGGCGATCCGTGAGTCGATTGCCCATGCGTTTGTCTTTGGATTCCGAATCGAAATGCTCATCTGCGCTGGTCTGTCCCTTGCGGGCGGCGCAGTTGCATGGCTGATGGTTTCTGCCAGGACCGAGTAGATCGCGCCGAGACGTTGAACAAGATCGCGACATGCGCGTACGCCGATTTTGATCCGCTACTCGGAAGTTGGCAGGACCCGCTTCAATAGATGAGCTTTAAGGAAAACTGAATTTGCCGTGAAGTTCCGGCGGTCTTGCTGATCATGCCAAACCCTGTACCCTCGATGATGTTCGCAGGCAGCCCCATGTTGACGATGTTAAACAGATTAAATAACTCTGCGCGGAATTGCAGATCCGCTCGCTCCAAACCGCCTTCTCGGTGGCCAATCGGAGTCGTCTTGAGGAGCGCAAAATCGAAATCATAAAATGCCGGGCCGCGAAAGGTATTGCGGCCGAGCGTTCCAAAGCGCCCGGAGTTTGGTCCAGTTCCACCTGCGATCCCGATCGGAATGGCAAAGAAGCTTGCGTTGTTCGCGCCCCGCCCAAAGTAATCGTCGCGCGGTCGGGTTGCACTGCCGGCACTCGATAGGTCCGGTAACCCAATCTGGTCCGGCCGGTCCGCGCCAATCGTTCCCGCGCCCGTCTGCTGGATGCCCGAATAAACCGTAAACGGCAAACCACTCGTGATCGACGTGATGCTCAGCAATTCCCAGCCCTTCGTCAACAGGTGGGTGCGATCTGACTGAGGTCCCCAATGCTCAAAATGCAAGTCCTGGGCCGCGCTCAACGTGAAGGCGTGCGTCACGTCAAAGCTCGACGGCCCTCGTTCCGCTCGTGTATCGAACGGGTTTTGCGGACTAAACAACGTCACGGCGCCGGTGGATCCTGTTCCTCCGATAATGCCGCTGACATCATCGAGCGATTTGCCCCAGGTGTAGCCGGCTTGCAATGATGGTCCTCCGTGCCCAACATTTCCCGACAACGAGGTCTGCAAGGCGTTGTACGACGAGTGCGATGTCGCTGTTATCACAGACTCGAATCCGAAACCACCGGTCACCGCGCCGCTAGCGTCGAAGTCGGTAAACCGCGCAAATTGCGAGTCCGCTCCGGGATATGCGTTTGGATACGACATTCTCGGAAGTCGAAATGCCGATGTTCCAACATACGCGACATCGGCCGTGAGGCCGCCGAAGACCCGTTCGAGCCCCAATGTCCAAGTCTGCAAGTAGCCATTGCCGAAGCGCCGGTCGATCCCGGCCAGACTGAGCAGCGAGAGCTGGTGACTCGGCGCCAGCGCCGCCAAATCCTGCTGGTATCGATTTACGTCCATCACCGTGTTCGCCGGGACGTTTTTCGGGTTGCCACTGGCCAGCACGTTCACACCCGCTGTGTTGTAGACCTGCGGCAACTCGTCCGGTGTGATTTGGAATCCGTAGGAAATCTCCCCGTTTTGCGCGGCATTGACGCGCGGATAAACAACGTAAGGCGTTGACCCCGTTAGAAGATTGTCCTGCCAGATATTAGGCGGAATCACGGTGATCGCCCCGCCCAGGTGCACATGCACCGCGTGGGGCGCATTCCAGTCCACCTGAACACGCGGCCCCCAACCGTTCCAATCGGTTTGATAAGTAGGCTGCGGATTGATCAAGTATTGTTGCCCGACGCCCGCAGGCGGGAACGAATTCAGAAAGCTCGACGTCCGCTGCGCCCGCTCCGAAATCGGCGTGTAGAGCTCATATCGCAGCCCATATTCGAGCGTCCATTCCGGATTGATTTTCCAGGTGTCCTCGATGTAAGCGTTCACGTCATTCCGGTTGATCGCCGCGGGCCCAATGTGCGCACCGTTCGATGCGTAGGGCGGCGCCACCGCGACCGTGTATGCGTACGGAAAACCTAGCAAGAGACTGCTCAAGGTGTCGGGGAGAGGCTGGCCAGGCTGAATGTCGTGCTGTCCGCTCGCAGAAGGGATGAAAACGGGCGAATAAACCGTTCCGCCGCCAAAATCGTATTCTCCGTTCGGGCTGATGCCAAAGTATGTCGTGTCGCGATTGAGGCGAGCTTCTGTGCCCCACTTCACCGCGTGTCGCGCTGTCGTCCAGGCAAAATTCAATTGGAACTGAAACAAATTCCCGAACCCTGACATCACGGAGCCCGCCGCGCTGTTGTATGCCTCAAACAGACCATCGTTGAACTTGAGGGCCGGATCGGTGTGGTTCGGGGTCACAAACGAAGGCGTCGTCCGCGTAAAACTCAACGATGTCGACCAGAGAAAGCGCGGTGACGCGGTGCGCGTGTAAGTGATGACCCCGTTCCGCTGCCGATCGACGTACTCGACGCCAAAGCTTGGATCGAGCAGCGTTTGATCCGGATTGGTTGTCGGTCCCGTCAGATTGTCGTAATTGAATCGACCAAACCATTGTCCTTTTGCGCCAACTTTCTGATCGATGCGGATAGAAAACTGATCCGTGTCCGTGTTCACGTTTGAAGGCGCAGAATAGGTTCGCGCACCATACGCGCCGGTTGGGTTGTTGGGGAGTGGATAGCGGGCCAGCACCGCAGCGATTGCCGGATTCACCGGTACCTGCAGGGTGTCCGTGCTGCCGTCCGGGTACTTCACGATGTCCTGACCCGCGCGCTCGGCTGCGGTTGGTACCGCCAAAACCTGGGTCGTTCCGAGCACCTGCCGGAATCCCTGGTACTGCACAAAATAGAACGTGCGGTCTCGCCCGTCATAGAGATGCGGCAACACGACCGGCCCGCCATTCGTAAATCCGAACTCATTTCTACGGAATGGAGGAATTCTGCCCGGCTCCGCAATCGACGGGTGATCGAAATAATTCCGCGCATCGAGGGCCGAGTTCCTTAAAAACTCGAAGAACGACCCGTGAAAACCGCTTTTCCCCGACCGCGTCACGATGTTGGTGAAACCTGCCGCGCTGCGCCCGATGTCAGCCGGCATCCAGCCTGAGCTTGACTGCAACTCCTGAATCGCATCTACGTTGAAATTCGTGAACGTGCTCCCACCCATCTCTGGATCACTGACATCCGCACCGTCCATCGCGAAGACGGCCTCAACGCCGCGCTGTCCGTTGATGGCAAACTGCTGCGTAAAATTCGTCTGCCCGTTCACGTCGGTCATAGTGCCCGCTGCCAACAACAACAGCGTGCTGAAGTCGCGTCCATTCAAGGGCAACTCATTTACCTTTTGGCTGGAGAGTTTCTCCGCGCTTGTTCCGGTGGCTGGGTTCGAAGTTGTGTTTGGGTTCCCGTTCGAGACTCCCGCAGAAGTTTGCGGATTGGCTGCAATCGAGAGCTCGTTTTGATCGGTAACGGTCAGCACGACGGTTACGCCAGTAATATTCACGGCCACTTGCGCTGTCGGACCTCGCCCGGGCAGTTGCACGCTCACGCTATTGGGCCCGAGTCGAAGGTCCGCCATCGCGAACCTTCCGTCGGTTCCTGTGACTGCGGTTCGATTTTTTTTGGCGTCGGGCGTGAATACCGTTACCTTCGCTCCTACCACAGGTTCGCCGGCTGCCTTGCGGACGACACCGGTCCACACTGGCGCAGACGGAGAACTCTGTTGTGCTTCAAGCGGGACCGCGACCATCAGTCCCAGCAGCAAACCCCTCTCTACCAGTCGGAAGGCCTTTTGAAAAGTTCGAGCTATGGCGCGTTTCTTTGCACAGCGGAATTCATACATGACAAATTTCCTCGCGTGAAGACGGAATGCCATCGAGTCAGGAAGCCATTGATCGCGCAGCATAGACCCTATGTCCCGGCCCGTCATATGTCGGCACAGCGTACCTATAGAAGTGTCGAACCGCTTCGGTTTTACGTACTTGTGACTTCTATGCCTTGGAAACGGTAGGGATTCAGAACATCTTCGTCTGATGCATCCGTGATCAAACGTGTCAGCCGGGAAGCAGGACCGACGAGGTAAGGCAGAGATGTCCCCATTTTCCCAAGTGAAACCATACCAACCACTTCCATTGAAGCCCCTATCATCGCTTGCTTCACGTACGCTTCTTCTTGGTCGCCGACGGTTATTCCGACCTCCGGGTGCAAGCTGCACATTCCGAGAAAACATAGATCAGCGCGAATGGTTTCGACTCGACGAATGGTCTCGATACCTGTCGTGACCCGCGCCTCTTTGAGGAGATTTCCTCCGAGCATCAGCACACGCAACTTCGGATGATCCGCCAACGCCAGCGCAAGCGGTGGGCTGTTGGTAACAATCGTCGCCGAACGCTCTCTTGAAAGGTAGGAAGCAATTGTCAGATTAGTGGTACCTCCATCAATCAGCACCACCTGACCGTCGCGGATCATACGAGCCGCCACTCGAGCAATTCCGATCTTGCTCTCCGTGTCGATTTGCTGGCGGGACACGAAAGGAACGGCCTCGACACGGCGAGGCAGGGCGCCGCCGTGTACCCGTTGGATCTTTCCCGAACTCGCCAATTCGCGCAGATCTCGACGAATCGTGTCTTCAGAGACTCTATATCGACTGCTAAGGTCCGCGGCGAGGACTCGGCCCTCACTGCCAAGCAGCTCCAGGATGTACTGGTGGCGCTCTTCTTTTAGGGCGAATTGCGCTGCTTCTGCTTCTGGTTTCATTCCGTCCACGTTGCACGAATCCACTTGGGTATGCACGTATATACGCGTATTATCAGATTTATGCATGGTACGGCCAAACGCCGCGCCTTACAAGGTCTTTCGCAAAAGCGTTCGGTACGGGCGGTGGTCTTCGATTACGGCAACGTTCTCTGCCTCGAGCAAACGCTGGAGGATATGAAAGGTATGGCGCTCGTGTGCGGCATTCCTCATGAGCGATTCTCGGAACTTTACTGGAAGCTACGGCCGCCCTACGATCGGGGTGATATCGATGGACCTGCCTACTGGACAGCGGTTGTTGGCCAGCAAAAGCTGGGTTTAAGCAGAGATCAGGTAGCAACGCTCATCAAGCTCGATAGCGAAAGCATCACTCGACCAAATCAAGGCGCTGTGCAATGGGCAAAGCTGTTGCACCAGGAAGGCTTCCGCTTAGCCCTTCTCTCAAACATGCCGCTCGAACTCAGTCGTCATGTAACCCAGTGCTTTCCGAGGCTCTCTACATTTGAACACCTGATCTATTCCTGCGACTACGGATCGATAAAGCCGGAGCTGGCGATCTATCGAAATTGCCTAGAACTACTCAATGTTACCCCGCAAGACATCTTGCACCTGGACGATCGCGCGGAAAACGTCGAGGCGGCAGCTCGCTTAGGAATTAACTCTGTACTGTTTGACACGGTCGAAAAGACTGCATCAAGAGTCGAAGGCCGATTCGACATCCCCGTCCCGAGTTAATAGCCACTTTCGCCATTCAAGTTCACAGATTCGGTCCGTCCGCACAGGTTTTGTGCGGCCCGATTTTTTCCTGTCCCGCCCACCCTAAGGGTCACAACGCATTTTTTCTCCCCACCGCCATCGTCTTTCAAAGAGGAGGCTGATGGCACGCTCGAGGCAGTGTGCTACGCTAATTTGGTTATGAGTACCACCCTTCCGATTCCGCTGAGCGCATCGCTAACGCCGGAGCGGCGCGAGCTGCTCTTTCCGACGCTGAGCCCGGCGCAGATCGAGCGCATCGCGGCCCATGGCCAACGAAGGCGCGTTTCCGCGGGCGAGATCCTGGTCGAGCAGGGCGATCAAAACCTTCCGTTTTTTGTCGTGATCAGCGGCGCAATCGAAATCCTGCGTCCCGATGGCAACCAGGAAGAGCTAATCACGGTGCACACCGCCGGGCAGTTTATGGGAGATGTAGGAATGCTTTCGGGCCGGCGCAGCCTGGTGCGCGCGCGGATGCGCGAGGGCGGGGAAGTAGTGGAGGTCAATCGCGGGTGCTTGCAGAACTTGGTACAGAGCGATGCCGACCTCAGCGAAATCTTAATGCGCGCTTTTATTTTCCGCCGACTCGAACTGATCGCGCGCGGCTTGGGAGATGTAGTGCTTCTCGGGTCCGGCAATTCCGCTGGGACATTGCGGATCAGAGAGTTTCTTTCCCGCAATGGACACCCATACTCGTATGTCGATCTCGACAACGATACGGGCGTTCAGGAAGTATTGGATAGGTTCCAAGTCACGGCGGCAGAGGTTCCCGTGGTCATCTGCCGGGGCAAAACCGTTCTTCGCAATCCGACGAACCGGCAAGTAGCGGACTGCCTGGGGTTCAACGAAGGAATCGACCAGCACGAAATGCGCGACGTGATCATCGTGGGCGCAGGGCCGTCCGGGCTCTCGTCGGCGGTATACGCCGCGTCCGAGGGGCTCCGGGCACTCGTGGTAGAAACGAACGCACCTGGCGGCCAGGCGGGTTCCAGTTCAAAAATCGAGAATTATTTGGGATTTCCGACAGGTATATCCGGACAGGAGCTTGCGGGCCGCGCCTACGCCCAGGCGCAAAAATTCGGGGCGGAAATGATGATCGCGCGGCGAGCCGTGAAGCTAAGCTGCGAACGCAAGCCCTACGCGATTGAAATTGATGGCGGCGCACGGCTTCCTGCGCGGACGATTATCATTGCGAGTGGGGCTGAGTACCGCACGCTGCCTTTGCAAAATTTGTCGAGTTTTGAGGGAGCGGGCGTCTACTATGGCGCGACGTTTATCGAGGCGCAGTTGTGCGGCAGCGACGAAGTGATTGTCGTCGGTGGCGGCAACTCAGCGGGGCAAGCCGCCGTTTTTTTGTCACAGACCGCCAAGCATGTGCATGTTTTGATCCGGTCTGGGGCGCTCGCTGAGACCATGTCTCGGTACTTGATCCGCCGTATTGAAGAAAATCCGGCAATCACCCTTCACAAGCACACAGAAATTGCCGCCTTGGAAGGAAATGGACGGCTCGAGCGCGTGCAATGGCGGAACAATCAGACCGGGGCGTTAGAGACTCACGACATCCGGCACGTTTTCATGATGACCGGTGCTAGCCCGAACACGCGATGGCTCGAAGGATGTGTTGTTCAGGATAAGCAGGGCTTCATCAAGACTGGACCAAATTTGACGCCGGAAGATCTCGCCAGTGCACGCTGGCCGCTGGGGCGCACTCCATATATTTTCGAGACCAGTTTGCCGGGCGTGTTTGCGGTTGGCGATGTGCGTTCAGGCAACATGAAGCGCGTGGCGTCGGCAGTCGGCGAAGGATCGACGGCGATTAGCTTGGTGCATCAGACGTTGCACGAATGACGCGGCGGCCAGCTTAGGCGGAAAACATGGCGAGGGTTGCCGAGACGGGGCTAGTCCTACCCAGAGAGATCTTACCCAAAGCCGTCGGAGCCCGGCGTCTGGCGTCGTTCGACCGTGAAACGCTGGCCGCGGCGAAGGCCCAGGCCAATCGGTCGGAAAGCCGACCTGGGAAAGCTTTAAAATCGTGAATTGATTTGACAGGCTTGAGTTCAAACAGGTTTGCAGGCGAAGCCACCAAACTGCAGAATCGCCGGGATTAGCTCGTCAGAAAATCGTGCCTTGTCTAGATAGGCCACGGCACCGAACCGTTCAGCCAGTGCCCGTGCTTCTTCATCATCATTTTCGCCGCTCGAAAATGATATTGCTAACACCTGCGACCCGCAAAGCTGGAGTTTAGATTTGACGACTGCGGGCGCAAAAGCGTGGCCATCTGGCATATGCAAATCCAAGATGACCACATCCGGTTTCAAGGCCACAGCCATCTCAAGGGTCTGTGCAAAATTTTCAGCTACCCCTAAAACTTTGATGTTGGGCACTGATTTCAAAAAGGACAGCACGGCCTTGCGGATAACTGCTGCATCATCGGCCACCAAGACGCCGACACTTCTTCCATTTTGTTCGTTCATGAGAACCTCTCGTGGTAGCCGACTGCCCGGCCACCGGGGGACGTGCTGAGGTCGTCTCTAGTAAGGTCAACTACGGTGAAGGCTGTATATGGCCACACGCCTGGAATCGTGTCTGTCCAAAACAGCACACCCCGACAGCGGCGCTCTGTACCGGGGTGCGGATACCTACATGCTGTACGGTTTTTGGACAGCGGAGACATAAGAGCAAACTGCGTATGCGGCCTCAGCTCTTTGTCGCGCGACCCTGCGCAGTACTGCCACCTGTTGTGTGGGCAGCTAGATTCGAGCAGTAAAGCAACTGCACGCCTATGTACGAGTATCCCGGAAGATTGGTTTGGGAATCGACGTGAGTAATTCGGCCTGTAAACCTGCGGGGAATCGCCATCGTGCCTGTGACCCGCTTTGGTATTTCTAACAAGACTTCTACAACTTCGCCAACGGACAAGGCCAGACGTGTACCGAAGCAAACGCCCGTTGCCGAGATGTTTAACGCTCGTGTTTGCTCGCTGTCAGACAGCGACATTCTTCGGTTGAAAGACAACGAAGTGTGTAGTTTGAATCGCGGTGTACTTCGACGGTCGGTAAACACCGCATTACTGTCGCACTGCGCCGCGCCAGGATCTGTGCGAAAGTGTACAAGAGCTGGCCTTGCAATGGGCTCAATTTCGTACTATGTCACAGTGATACACGGTGAGACAGGCAGAGGCGATTTGGGCGCTCTCCACAAAGGGACACGCGGCGCGGACTTGCCGGAATTTCACGTCTGCCTGCGAAGCATAACTCCGCCGCCGATTCGCAATTGACCCGCGTACAAGAGTATCCAGTCACCTAGGGAAACTCGCGAAAATCTCCTGGGGCAACGCACTCATAGCTTAGAGCGGCCTGCAAGCAAATAGCTCAAGCGACGAGGTGAGGATGATTTCCCCGTTTTCACCGTCCGCGGGAGGTACATGTGTGATGCTGGAGACGTTGGCAGGTGACGCCGGGCACTGAAATTGGCTGATTGGAGTGCGAAGGTGCAATAGGGGACGGAATGAACTTTCGATCCTGGAGCTCCGTAAAGAAAACGGAGGGGATCAGCGGCATCGCCCCCCAAGCAAAATGAGAGGAAGGCCCATATGTTCGTACGTGAAGTCGTGTTGCAACTGAAGCCGAACGTGGTCAATGAACTTCCGGTAACGTTTGAAAAGGAAATCCTGCCCCTGCTCCGCAGGCAGAAGGGATTCCTGGACGAGCTGCTGCTCGTGACACCGGAAAAGAGGGAGCTGGAAGCAATCAGCCTGTGGGAGACGAAGGAGTATGCGGAGAGCTACAATCGAGAACTGTATCCACAGATCGAGAAGATCATGGCGCGGTTCATTGAGGGCATCCCGGTGGTGAAGAAGTTCGAGGCGGAGTACTCGACGTTCCACAAGGTTGCGTCAGCAACAACGCATTGAGTGCCTAGTTTCCCTTGAAGTGGGAGGGGGCGAAGTCGGCCTCCTCTTTTTTTTTGAGCTGCCGCCCTTTTCTTGCAGCACCGCGAGCTTGCGCTACGACTCCTTTTGCTGCAGAGACGCCAGATCCTCGCTGAGATCCCTGATGCGCTTTCGCACGGCAACTTCGTCATAGTTCTCCGTAGAGGCGAGGATTGGCCCCATATCGACATGCCCGTACCCCCTGCCCTGGAAGATAGTAAAGTCGTTCAAGCCTCACACACACCGAAGACGAAAACGGACTATTTGGTGGAAAAGCACCTCGACCTCTCACACCTCTAACTTCAACGTAAAAGGGGCAATCGGGACTAAGAAGTTCTACTGTTCAGCGTGCTGCGGACTCACCAACGCATACAAGTAAAGAAGCATGCCGGCGCCCGCCAGGGGGCACCCCACCAAAAGAAAGCACATAAAGGCCAGTGGGTGCACTAGGGGAAATGCAACGATCTGCACCAACAGCCCCACGAAGATCAATAGTCCAGCCCAGCGGATACGACGCTCTATAAGTGCTGTGCTCATCGACCACCGGCCTCAGGCGTCCAGAACGTTTCGTCCTTCAGTGTTCCGACGTCGTGGACGGTGTCATGGCAATTACTCGTCATGCAGGAAAGCTGATTGGATGCCGCTTGCGCCAGCATTTCGGGATTTTTGTGATGTGAGGAAGCTTCCTCATACGCGCGCATGCCCGCATGACAATGCAAGCATTCGCGATTGTTATAAGGCGTGTACAGCTTGATGTCCTCCGGCTTTGGCACCGTCCCGAAATATTGCACGAGGACATGGTGGACGCCACGCCATTTTGCCTTGTAGTCGCCGAACATCGTGTAGTCGGTATGACACGTGAAGCAGGCGTGATCGCGAGGCACGAAGTTGTTTTGAAAGTGCCGCGCCGGAATATAACTGCGATCGTCAACGTACAAGCTTTTGCCAAAATCGCCCATGACATGGCACGAGAGGCAAAATTTCGTGGAGGTTGAGCGTTCCAAATGTTCGTTGGCGCCGGCCCACAGGGCAAGCACGGGGAAAATACAAAGCGCCACAAACGCCAGCACCTTGCCGCCGCGCGCCCGCGTCAACTCCGGTCGCAGCGCGATTAGCAGCGCAAGTACGGCCGCCACCGCCGTGAGAAGCATCAGGATCAAAACTGTGCCATGCATAGCAGTCAAGAAACTCTCGCGTTATCTGCTGCAGTTGGTGCGAGCCCGGCCCGATTTCCCGTCTCCTGAAGCGAAAAAACTCGACCGACGGACCGAATACGACGCCCTCACTACTTGCCGAGCGTCCGGTAGTACGCGACCAGCTGCTTCACCATGTCGGCGCCCAGTTCCTTTTCAAAGCCGTCCATGTCCTTGCCTTTTCCTTTGGCCACGATCTCGATCATTTCCGCCTCGCTTAGCTTCTGTACCTCCGGCGATTTCACGCTCTTCACCTTGAGCTTTCTGCCCTTCGCCGTATTGCCCAGGCCGTCTTGTCCATGGCACACCGAGCATTTGTCCAGGTAGACGTCCTGTGCGTTCGGCGCCGGAGCCGCGCTGGGTACCGCGCCGCCGGCGTGCGAGACCAGCAGGAAAGCCAGCCACCCCCCCGCTATCAACACCGTTATCCCCAATACCCTCACAAATCGATTCATCTGGTTTCTCCCGAGGTCGTTATTCACTCCACTTCATCAAAAGTTCTTGGTCCATTTGATGGTCAGCAGGTTCGCGCTGAAATTGTTCACCGGCACGATCTCTTCGATGAAATACGTTCGCTGCAAGTCTATCCCGAAGCGGCCGACCACCGGAAAATCGTAAAAAGCACTTCCCGTCACCAGCGGAAAGGTCGACGGCCCATACGCCGGCGGCTCGTTATTCACCGCCCCGCCGGTCCCGCTGATTGCGCCTACTCCGCTCGACCGGTCGTAATTCCCGGAAAGCCGGAAGCCCAGGCGCTTTGTGGCTTTGGCCTCCAGCCCCCCAGACCACACGCGATTCGCCTCTTGATCCCGCAGCACACCCGCTAGCGGCGTCGTGCCGCGCGCGTACTGGATGGCCCCTTGCGCATAATAACTCTCATAACTGAACCCGCCGAACACCGAGAAGCGCTCTCCCAGGGAATACGCCACGGTAATGGCATTCGCTCGCACATTGTTCTGGAAGTCCGTCGCCAGCAACCGATTATTCGCGGTCGTGAACTCATCCTCCACGGAAAGTTTCTCGGTCGGTCGGTACCGCACCACCACTCTCCCCGCTTGTTGCGTGTGTGGCGTAAGCGCCGTGTACGAAGCTCCGTTATCCGTGGTGTGGAAGTCCCCACGGATGTTAAACACTCTCGAGGGTTCATAACCGACGCGAATGACCGGCGATACCGTCTTCGTGCGCAGCGTAATCGCAGGATCCGCAACGCCATTCGTCAGCGACTCCACGTCGGACTTCAGGAACTGCACGCCCGGCCGAATAATCAGCGACGCCCAGGGCTTGAACGCCATACTAAAAGTCAGATCACTCAGCCCGTCGCGCCACATCACATCGGTAGTCGCGGTCGTTGCTGTCGTGCCATTAAAAAGGCTGGAAAAATCGCCCGCCGAATTACTCGTAAAACGTGAATAGCGATAGTCGAGATCGATATCCCACCACGGCATAGCATGATACGTAAAGCCCTGGCTCACGATGTTGTTCGGCTCCACCACCGTGGCGCTCGCGCTCTGCGTCAACGTGTACGGCGTCTGCGCGCCCGTCGCGTTTGGCGCGATGCCCGTAATCGCCTGATCGAAGGTCACCGGTCCGCGGTAGCGGTAATAGATGTATCCGCCACGCCATTCCAGCTTCGGCAGTGGCTTGCCAAGAAATGAAAACTCGCTGATCGGCGTCGTCGATTTCCGGAACTGCGACCAGGCGAGCGAATTCAGCGGCTCCATGGTAGAGCTCTTGATGGGATTGATACTGAGTTGCGCCGCCATCGTCGGCGTCAGACTGATGTTTTCCGTGAATGTCTGATAGCCAAGGCTGTAGTGGAAGCTCCAGCCGTTCACTGCGTAATCCACGCCGCCCGTATACCGGTTCGTGTAATCGTTCAGCGGCGCATAAAGAGCATAAGGATTCGCCCGCGCGTACGATCCCCAATAACCGGGTGAGCCCAGAAAATCCAGCGAACGCGTCGTCAGCGTTGTTCCTTCGTCCGAAGGCCGGTAAAAATTAAAGCGGAAACGCAGATTGTTGGTCACGTGCAGTGTGAAATCCACCGACCCGAACTTACGCACGGTCGCCCAATTGTGGTTGCTCGTCAGCCCCGTCGACACTCCCGTGGTGGCCGCCGCGATCGGCAGAATCACATTGTCGTTCTGATTCCAATAATAGTAGCTCTGCCGCCAGTCCACCCGCAGGTCGTACAACTTATGCTTCGAGACCGCGAACTGCACCGTCGGAAATGGATCTCCGCCCAGGCTCGTCGTCTGCAGCGAAAAGCTGTCCGCAAACGCATTCCCGCCGTCCTTCGCTTCTCCATACAGGCTGAAGTCCAGCAGCCGGAATCCTTTGCCTAGGTCGAACATCTCCTGAAACTGCGGCTGGTAGCCCTTCACGTCCTCAAAGCGAAATCCGCCCGTTGTCGAACCGGAAATCGTAAAGTCGCCCAACGAGAGCGGTACATGGTCCGCATCGTCCTGGGCCGCTGTGAAAGTAGCGAACATCAGCAACACTGCCAAAGAACTCAGAAACCGCGCGCCCGGTTTCATGTCTCGTGTCATGGGAAGCATCCCTTCACCGCAAATAGTTCACATCCAGGTTGGAGCCGTGGATGGCTACATGGCAGCGCGTGCATTCGCCGCTGGTCTGGAATCCCAGACGGCTGTGCGGGACCGCCGATTGCCCGTGGAATCCCGTGTGGCATTGCAAGCACAGCTGCCGGCCCTCGCGGCGCACCAGCAGCATGTTGTTGGTGCTTCCATGCGGGTTGTGGCAAGTCACGCAGCCTTCGATTTTCACGGCGGGGTGCTCGTAGACGTATGGTCCGCGCTTCTCCACATGGCACTTCACGCATGTTTCCCAGCTCGGGTTGTTCAGGCTAGCCAGATTCTGCGTGCCATGCGGATTGTGGCAGTCTGAACACTTCAGCAGTCCTTCCGGAACCCGATGGTGATTTGGTAGCGCAAACTGCGCTTGTACCGTCAAATGGCAGGTGTAGCAAAGTGCCGGTTCCGCCTTCTTCAGCAAGCTGTTATGCAGCCAGCGTGTCTCATCCCCGACATGCGGCACTTGAAAGAAGTACGCCTGCGGATAGCTCAAATCGCCCTTGCTGAGATCTTTGACCGCGTCCACCAGGTGCGCCGAATGGCACTGATTGCAGGAAAGCCCGTGCGCGGAGTGTTCCGAGTGTGCGAAGAGCTCCTGTTGTTTGCTCGTGTTGTGACAGGTCAGGCAGCGCGCCGCGTTCTCGTCCGCCGCTCCGCGAAACGCAAACAGCGGAAAGTCCTTTAGCGCCTTGGCTGTGGCTGCGTCATCCCCGTGAGCCGCTTGAATGGCGGTTGCGTGCGCCTTCGCCGGACCGTGACAGGTTTCGCATCCGCGAATATAGTCCTTGCCGGGAAACACCAGCTTCGCGTGCCCGGTCATTGCATACTCCTGCGCTTCCGCTTTGTGGCAATCCCGGCAGCCGTCCGGCCCCGCAAATGCACTCGCGGGCTCATTAAACGCGGGTACCCGGCTGGCCACCGAAGGTCCTTGCAGCGCCTCGGTCTGTTTTTGCGCGAAGCCCTCGCTTGCGCTACAACCCCAAACAAAAATCACGAACAAGCCGAGCCTGCAAAGACCTCTCCCGCTCGGAAACCGATTTACCACTGGCGTTGCCATATGCGCCACCCGCTCCTTGCCGCCCCACGGCAAGCTCATGCTTGCGAGACCCTTGCACTGTATTGATAAAAAAGGCAAGTCTAAAAACAATAAATACAATGTTCTAACATCCATGCTAAACTACGCGGCGTCTCGCCAGCCTCCGTTTCCCCTTCGTCCTTCTGCATCGTCCAACCAGCACTTCGTTCGTCGCTGATGGGCTAGGTTGGCCATTTCACTTTTGACACAAACTACAGAATGCGTCTGTGCGCAGCGTCACACGGTCGTCATAAAAACTGGCTCTCCGAAGTCCGCCGCCACGTCGCCACCACCGAATCCACCTCCCCAAAATAAAACTGCCCAAGCCGAAGCATGCGAAGACAGCAACAGATTACGTGGCCCGGACGGCGCAGGACCCAGGCCGTGACGAAAATCACTGCCTCCGGTGCCCCGGGTCACAGTGATTCGGCCTTCACTCGCCGAAGATCTATAGGTCAGGAGTTGTCATGATCACCGTGCCAGCCAACAAGCGGATCGCATTGAAGGACATTTTATTCCTTACGGATTTTTCCGAGTCTTCAGCGACGGCCGCGACTTTTGCCGTCCGTATCGCTCGCGTTTATGGCTCGGTCGTGCACACACTTCACGTTCTTATGCCCTCCGGTTACACCCTTCTGAACCCCGAAGTGGCTGCGGCATTACTCGCTGACGAGGAAGATACGGCGCATGCGGAGATGCAAAAAGTGGAAGCGCGATTGTGTGGGCTGCCCAACGATACCAGGATCCAACGTGGCGCAGCGGTGTGGCCCGTCTTGTCCGCGATCTGCAAGGAGCAGGAAATCGAGTTGATCGTCATGGGAACTCATGGCAGCACTGGCGTGCAAAAATTATTGCTCGGCTCAACCGCCGAGGAGGTTTTCCGTAGGTCACACGCACCGGTTTTGACCATCGGACCAGCGGTGCACAGGGGAACTGATAACGACGGACGCTTTCATTGCGTGCTTTTTGCGACGGATTTCAACGCCGTATCCATCGCGGCGGCTGCTTACGCGATATCGCTGGCGCAAGAAAACCAGGCGCGTCTCTTCTTCTCCACGTGCTCCCGAAACCAAAGTCTGGAAATCAAAAGCTTTCCATAGCCGAGGCCATGTATCGCCTCCGCGAACTGGTACCTGTCGAGGCAGACTTGTGGCTTCGGCCAGAAGTTGCGGTGCAGCATGGCGATGCTGCGTGTGAGATTTTGGCCGCGGCCAGCGGCTGCAGAGCGGATTTGATCGTTCTCGGCGTCCAGGGAATCGATCGGTTCGCGGCTGCGGTGACGCACGTGGATCGGGCGATCGCCTATCAGGTGGTAGCGAACGCGTCGTGTCCTGTCTTGACGGTCCGTGGCTAGCGGCGCTGTCAATCGTCCACGGGGCTGACGACGTGACTCTCATGCGCGATCAAGGCTAACGCCACAAGGACAAAGTAAAGCCCCAGCAATTTGCCCAGAACGTGCTATGTGACGACATATCGACCTCCGAGCTCGCTCAGCGAGGTCTTCGCCGCGGCATCCCAGTTGACTGGTTAGGCCAAGAACGCGCTGCAGTTCGCCGCACGCAGAAAAGACCGCATCGAGTTGGCCGCACACCCGCGTGGTTCATTGCGTTCGTGCCTGCGGGTCAGGCGCCCAAGGAGTGTGCCACTCTGGGTCTCATGTGAACAATGGGAAACTGCTGGCCGTGCATTTTCTTCAGGCAGCGAATTACTTCTTCCGAGGCGAGTTCGCAAGAGCCTTCCCATTCATTTTGGTCGGCGTGTAAAAGCACGTGATCCATGGAAAGAACGCCCTGCGGCACGCCGCTGCTGTCCACCACCGGTAGCCGATGCACCTGGTGCTCGGCCATGGTGGTGAGCGCCTTGTGAACTCGTCGTTCGGACTACAGGTGAAAACGTGAGCCGTGGCAACTTCGCGGACCGTGAGATCGCCTGCGAGCTTCCTCCGCGTACCGAGTGCGATGCAGATGTCGCGGTCGGTCACAATGCCAATCAATTTATGATCGGTATCCACAACCGGCAGCATTCCACAATTATTCACCCACAGCATCTCGACCGCGGCGCCTACATTCGTTGTTCACCCGCAACATACGGCCCTCTGTGTCATGATATCCCGCATTTTCATAATCGTTCTCCTCTCGACGAGTTCCTTTTCAAAGCAACCAGCAATCTTAGGCTCCGCCAATCACTTGCAAAGCAGGGCGGTCCGAAATCAGCAGCGTGGAACCGTGCAGCGCCACCAGTTGCCGGCTCTTGAAATCGCTCAGCGTTCGCGTCACTGTTTCCCGCGTCGTGCCGATGAGTTCGGCAATCTCTTCATGCGTCAGCGGCAGCTTGACGGGCGTCTGCTGCGTTGCCTCCTTGCTCTCCGGGGACCAATTGAGCAGCAAGCGCGCCAGTTTTTCGGGAACCGAAGCCGAAAGGCCGACCGTCCGCAGTTGCTCGCAGGCGCCGCTATACAGCGAACTCAACTGCCTCACGGCGCCTTGGTAAGCTTCGGGATGTTTGGCGACGAAGCGCAAGAAATCGTCGCGCCGCAGGAACGCCACCTGGCACGGATGCAAAGTCTCGGCAGTGACCTCGTAGCGAGTGCCAGACATCGTCGCCATTAGCCCCAGGATCTCGCCGGGTTTGGCAATCCTCAGAATCAGCGTTTTCCCTCCGCTCGAGCTGATCGAGAGTTTCACGTCCCCGCCGCACAGCACGAAAACGCCGCGAGGATCCTGCTTCTCGAGAAACAACAACGCCCCCGCCGGATACGTAGCCGGCGACTTGACGGCATTGAAGTCCTCCAGCGCCGCGGCACTGAGCTGGCAAAAAAAACCATTGTCGCGTGCTTTGCAGGACTGGCAGTTTTCGTTTATGTCGAATCCATAAGGACCGCGCATCTTAGGCTCCTTTTTTTCCGTTTTCCGAAATATTTTGCTTAGCTTCATCGGCGAAATGCCGCGTCAACGGCGAATCCGCCAGAAAAGTGGCCTTCGTCTCCTGATAAATCTCGCGCAAGAGCTGCCTGCCCTTCGGGTCGATGAAACTGACGTCGCGCAGGTCGAGTCGCAACCGCTTGGCGCCCAGCGAAGGTGCCACGCCCTGCCAAGCGCGAGCAAATTCTTCCACCCAAGGTCCCACCAGCTTTCCTTCCAGCTGGAACGTTTGCCCTTTGGCCGTTTCGCGAATCGTAATTCGTAGCATTGCGCGTTCGTTGTCCTTGTCTAACGACATGAGGTACTGCATATCACACGCCAAAGGTGACCCGCCGCACCAGGTCCTTGCTATATATATACAAATAGGGCGCTTAGATGTCCTGGAATGGAAGGTGAGAGGTGGTGGGGTGGTACGAATGACCCAAGTGACGAGACGAAATATGGTCCCGGGACTAAATGCAGTCTGCTTACAATTGCTTCGTGTTCTGAACCTTTCCGGCAGAGATCTCCCACCGTGACCGCCGACACGCATGCCGGTGACGTTCGGCACAGCACGCGCGTCAAGCGTGAATAAAACTAACCGCGTGAGGGTGTTCCATCATGATAAACGACAAGCGAGAATTGGTCGATGTACTAAAAGCCGAGTTGGAGTTTCTCGAAAAAGGTGGTTACCGCCATACCGCGCGCGCCAACTGGCGCCCGCAGTTCATCTTTCAGGATTCGCCAACCTGCCTGAATTTCGATCCTGGTCAAGCGCAGAAGCCATGCAGCGATTGTGTAATTTCGCAGCTCGTACCCAAGAACTTTCAGGACGAGAATATTGCGTGTCGGTACATCCCCCTCAGTGAAAGCGGAGAAACCATCGATTCCTTCTATCGCACCGGCACGCAAGAGGAATTGGAGACCGCCGTGAGCCACTGGCTGAAGACTTCGATCGCTCGATCGGAGCGAGAGAAGCTGGCAAGCCTGATCTAGGCTCGCGCGCCAAAGATCTCCCGTCATTTGGTTTATTTCACTTGAAGCGTCCCGATATAAAAAACCACATCGTCGACGTGTTGCTGGCCCGTGGGATCGCGAACTGGATCGATCTCCTTAAAACGCGAGCCCCACACCGGCATATCTTCCGAGCCGTGCGCAGCGAGGCTCCGGCCAAACTGCAGCAGAGCAACAACATAGCCGGCCGGATACCTGCCTTCGTGGCGCCGGGCCAGCATGGTCAAATCAACGGGTGGCGTCCGCATTGCGAAGGCTGCCGGACCGTTTCCTTTGGCGTCCATTCCATGACACGAAGCACAATACTTGGCGAATATTTGCTTGCCAGATGCTTCTCTGCTTTGGTAAACCGCGGACTTCGTTTCTTTCGTTGCCTGCGCACCGGCGATACTAACAACCATGAGAACGATTAGACCGAGGAGAATTACCTTTTCGAACGCGACGCTCACGCGGTAATGGGTTAGTGCTTGTTGTGTCGTGGCTGAAGACGATCCCTTTGCGGGAGGCATATATGATCGCGATCGCACGCGCACGCACTCGGCTTTCAATCAACTATTGGGCATAAAATCCCAAAACCATCTGAGAAGAATTCCATAGTACGCGAGGACGATGGCGAGACTGGTCAGAGACGTACTGCGCGTTTTACCGAGTCCCGAGTATTCCTTACTCCAGTGCCGGCCACAAAAAACAACCATCAATGTGGCTAGGAGCCCTGTCACGAGCGCCAGCAGGCCGACTAGTTTAACCGTCAGGCTGATGGCTCCCCCTTCAAAAAGCCGCTCAATATGACGGTCAAGTAGACCGGAGCCAAAAGCCACGACCAGCCATACAAGCGACGCCAGCATGCCGATCATATACGCCCAGCGGTCTTCCTGGAACAACATCACTAAAATCGCGATGTACACCATGGAAAGATACATATGCACCAGAAACAGGCTGGGCTCCAGATGCGTTAACAGCGAAAAACACGCAATCTGCGCACCCGCTACGGTCGCAATATCTCGATAAGGACGCATAAAACCTCCTCTCGTGAGCTTCTCTCGTCTACTTTGCCGACGAGAGCGAAATCGCGGCAGCGTTCGAGGCCCGTTCGTCGGGGTTGGCGACTGCGCGGTGACCTGTGATGGACTCGATTTGCACGCGAAAAAAATATTGGCGCAATTAAATCGCTCTCGGATTCAAGTCGCCGGGCCGCAAACGCCGTTTCCCACCATAAAGATCGGTTTTGTAAGAGTTCCCGGGCGTGCTGGCGCTCCGCGGCATGCCTGGGCGACCCCAGTTCTTCGAAGCTTCCCGTAATCACCACGCATTCCCAGTTAAATTGGTTCGTGATTTCGTCAACTTCCACACACACCTTGGGGTTAGTGCGCATCCATTCGATCTTTTGTCCATTCGTGGCAAATCCATAGAGAAGGCCAGGCTCATAGGCAAAATAGACCGGAACCACGTAAGGCTGATCTTCGCGAGAACATCCGAGTCTCCCCAGCGAGATACCGTTTAGCACCCGCCGACATTCGTTTGTAGTCATTTCGGTAATCCGCATCACCAACTCCTGTTCAAGCAAGGCGCGTAAGTCACGAATTGATACAAATTCAGTATCGATCAATGTGGGGCATCGCTCGCGGTGACGGACATCACCACGGCACATGACGCTTGTCGCCTGTCCGAACGTTCCTCATGGGATATGTCTTAGTGGCGAATCGTCAACACGGGACAATTCGCCTGGCTCACGACTTTGTGCGCAGTCGCAATCGGCAGATGCGTTGACGCTCCCGGGAAGCCTGTCTCGGGTCGCACGCCCAGTACGATAAGATTTACGTTCCGTTCCTTCGCTGCCTCTAGAATTGCGTTGGCAGCCTCTCCTTCTTTCACCACACATTCCACGCGGCACCAGGTCTCTGCTTCGGCTGGAACCAAGGCATGCAGTTGCTTCCGGTAATGATCTTCGAGCTGGGCCGCGTTGACCAAGTCTCCCGCAGCGGGACTCGCGATACAGTGCATTAACGTCAAGTTGGCCTGGAGCTCCTCCGCAAAAGACACGGCATAGGAAGCCGCCAGTCCAGATTCCGCGCTAAAGTCGGTGGCGAAGAGAATTTTCCGCGGCCCACCGTTCGTTCCGAGCGTTGCTCTCGCGTGCGGTCCGACGGTCAGCACGGGGCACCGGACTTGCCGGAAAATCTCTTCGGCCGTCGAGCCTAGAAAGAACTTCCCGACTCCCGTGCGTCCTCGCGTGCCCATCACCACCAGATCAATTCTTCTGCTCTACGAGGTTCGGCAGCAGTGTTTGCACGTCCCCCTCCGGGAGCAGAATGTCCGCGTGGAATTCGGCGAACTCCTTGCCGAGTTCTTTGCTGCGGATTTCATCTTGTATCCCAGCGGCTTCCTCGGCGCTAGCCCATGTCTCCGGCGGCGTGGCGGGATTCACAACGGGTGGCCGGACGTGGAGAACGGCGAGCTGCGCGCCATACCTCTTGGCGATCTCTTTGGCATAGGGCATCGCTGCCAAAGCTGCGTCCGAAAAGTCTGTGGCATAAAGCACGTTCCTCAATTCAATTCGTGTACGAGTGGCTGTGGCTTTCATGACTGGCCCTCCTTTAGGCTAATTCTTATTCGAAACACCAGAGCACTGCTGTGACGCGGATCACCACTCGCCGTGACCCGCCTCGCAACTGGAGCCATTCGCCGCGGGACTCGGCAATCACAAGATCATCACGACGCTCTGCCCCGGCGGCAAGGAGCGCATGCAACGGCTGATGGAGCTGGTGCGACATGGACGCCTGGATCTGACTCCCTTTCTGACGCACACGTTTCCGCTGGAGCGCATCACCGGAGCTTATGAACTTTTCGGCGAACGGCGGGACAACGTCATCAAGGTCGCAATCAAACCGTAGCCGGAATTCGCCACCGTCCAGACGCTAGTAACGGTCGTGGTGGCGCAACCAGGCCATGGGGCTCGGAAGGCTGGCTTCATCGCGGAGCACCTATTTGATGAAAACGGGTCAAGTTGAAGTTCTGAATGTGTGCACGATCACAGGTGACGACACGAGATCTCGTCCCGGGACTAAATATAGTCTCGCCGCCGGATGCCCAACTTTTTCAACATGGAGTTCAGCGTCGTTCGTTTCAAGCCGAGACGTTCCGCTGCGCCGTTGGCGCCTCCAATCATTCCTTTGCACTCGCGGAGCACCCGAAGAATGTGTTCCCGTGCCGCTACTTCGAGGTTCGAATCGGTCCGTCCGGCGGATTCTTCGACGGCTTCGAGTTCGGCGAGCGGGGCGCGCAAAATCGGCCCCGGCGAGAGGATAACGGATCTTTCAATGAAATTCTCGAGCTCGCGAACGTTGCCGGGCCAGTGCCATTTGACTAGCGCCTGCATAGTCTCCGCGGGAATGGTTTCGATGCGTCGGCCCATGCGCTTCGAATGACTAGCGAGGAAGTGGCGGATCAGAATCGGAATATCGTCACGGCGCTCTCGCAAAGGAGGAATCGTGATGGGAAAAACGCGCAGACGGTAATAGAGGTCACTCCGGAACTGTCCGGCGTTGACCATTTTGGTGAGATCGCGATTCGTGGCGGCCACAGTCGGACAATTACAGGAATGGTGCGAGTTCCGCCGACCCGCTCGAACTCCTTCTCCTGCAGCGCTCGCAGAATTTTGGGCTGAAGCTCCAAAGGGAGGTCGCCTACCTCATCCAAGAAGAAAGTTCCCTGATGGGCCACCTCCAGTCGCCCGACCTTCTGGGCAATCGCTCCCGTGAAAGCGCCTTTTTCGTGGCCAAACAATTCGCTTTCGACTAGCCCGGACGGAATGGCAGAGCAGTTGAGTCTCACGAAGCTGCGGTCGCGGCGTGGGCTCAAGTCGTGGATCGCGCGGGCGATGAGCTCTTTGCCCGTCCCCGTCTCTCCAAATAAGGACGGTAGCGTCCGTCGCCGCTACGTCCTCCACCTGTTTCAATACGCGCTTCAATCCAGAGTTCTCACCGATGATTTCGTCGAACCGGTGACTGGTGATCAGCTCCTCTTCGAGATAACGCTTTTCCTGTCCGATACGGCGCAAAGCTTCTTCGGCGTCCTTCTTTTCCGTAAGGTCACGAATCACGCTCAGCACCATCTCGTTTTCTCCGGCTTTTACAGGGCCTAGCATAACGTCGACGGGGAACTCGCTTCCGTCCTTGCGGCGGCCATAAAGGTCAAGTCCCGCGCCCATGGTGCGTACGCGCGGGCGGGCAGCATAGTCAGCCCGGTGTTTCGGATGCGTTTCACGGAACCGCTCTGGAACGAGTATCTCGATGGAATTGCCGAGAAGCTCAGAGGTTTCGTACCCGAAGAACCTTTGAACCTGTGCGTTGGTTGCGCTGATTTTCCCTTGCTGGTCGGTTACGACAATAGCGTCGGGTGAGAACTCAAACAATGACCGGAACCGGTTTTCGCTCGCTCGCAGGGCCTCCTCGGCCTTCTTGCGCTCGGTGGAGTCGCGAGTAACTTTGGAGAATCCTAACAACTCCCCATTTTCGCCCCGAATAGCAGTGATAACGACGTTCGCCCAGAACCTTGAGCCGTCCTTTCGAACACGCCACCCCTCGTCATCGAGCCGCCCCTCAGACGCCGCCACCTTCAATTCGCTATCGGGCTTGCCTAGTTCGATGTCTTCTTGCGTGTAGAACCGCGAGAAATGCTCGCCTACGATCTCATCGGACCTGTAGCCCTTGATGCGTTCTGCGCCGGCATTCCAGCTAGAAACTCGACCGCGAGGATCGAGCATGAAGATTGCATAGTCCTTTACTGCCGCCACTAAGGCCTGGAAGTCCGGAAATGAAGAGAGGTGAGACAGAGTTTTACGCACAGTATTATTTGGACGCCGATACTTCCTGGTGCAAACTGCAGGGCAATGATAATCAGCGGAAACCGGAGTGGCAAGCGTGAGTGCAGCATGAGCGCGGCGTGAGTGCAGCAGGTGGCAAAGAGTGACTGCCCCGGTGTTCCTAGCTCTTCCACATGACACCACGCGACATCGTGGTCGATTGACTTCCCTCCAGTTTGTTTATTGGCCTCGAGGCGTGGGGCCCGGAACTCGGCGCTCCTCGTGTACTCAGCAGACGCTCCGCGGCACATGCATCATCTTTTTGACGGGAGCGGGTTAATGGCTGGCCGAGAGCTCTCCAGCCTCCGCCCAGCACTTTGATTTAGTTGAACGCGGGGAAGCGCGGAATTGGCTGGAACTGGAGGTGCACTGGCTCTGGATGTGAGCGAGCTCTTCCCGATTGCCGAAGCTCTTCACATTCTGGAATTCGCCGAGCTCAAGGACGGCGGGATCAAACTGAGGGCGGCGGGGCGGTTGTTCGCACAGAGCGTCACGAAAGAGCGCAAGCGGCTTTTCAGCGAGAACTTGCTCCGGTTGGTGCCTCTCGCCTCCCGTATCCCGTCACGTCCTCAACGAACGCGAGGGCCACGACGCACCCCGGGTCAGATTGAGTCCGAACTTGAGGACCATCTGAACCCGAGCGGCGCGGAAAAGTCGCTACCAGCGGTGATCGGCCGGTGGCGCTATGCTGAGTTTCGTCCCTTCTCGGGAAGAGATTTGTTCCAGCCTTATTTCTTGTGACGTCTGTCACCGGCGAGAGTGATCTGCACTACTGACGTCTTGGTCCTGCCCTCTTCACAATAGCGTTGGTTTTAGACATTTACGTCATGCATCTGGCCCAACGCCCACTAACGATCTCTTCAGCGCATGAACAAGGAGGTTCCAATGATGAACGCAACTGCAACCGAACCACGGCCCAGATGCCCTCAACAAAAGATTGGTTTTTCAAGAATATTCTCGTCGCCACGGATTTTTCACCGGCGTCTGATCACGCTATCGAATACGCAGCGTCGCTGGCCCGCCGCTACGGCTCAGCGATTTACGTCACCCATGTAATCACCTTGGATGGCTACCCGCTGATCTCTCCCGAATATTTAGCAATCTCGCTCAAGAAAAAGCATGCCGAAGTTCAAACTCACTTCCGCCAGGTCCTGAAGTCCGGCGAGCTAACCGGCATTCCCTTCAAAACGGTCGTCAAGGAAGGAAATTTATGGCCCACGATCGAAGAGTCTATCAAGGCTTTTGATATCGACCTGGTGATCGTCGGTACTCACGGTGCTGGTGCTATAGAGAAATTGCTGATTGGTTCGAGCGCGGAGGAAATTTTCCGCAAAGCCAAAGTTCCAGTTCTCACCATCGGCCCAGCAACGGCGAAAGAGTTGTGGTACGAAATGGAGTTCAAAAACATCCTGTTCGCTACTGACTTCGGCAACAGCGCGGAACGCGAAGCTAAGTACGCCTTCTCAGTGGCCCAAGAGCATCGGTCTAGGCTCACGCTCCTGCACGTATTTCCGAATCCGGGAGCTAGCGGTAAAGAACAGTTAATCGAGATGGAGCATAATTTCTACGCGCAACTTCGAGAACTCGTGCCCGTTGCGACCGCAATGCTCTGCGAGGTCGATGTGCGAGTAGTGTTCGGCGAGCCGGCCGAACAGATCCTGCGAATTGCCGAAGAAACGAAGGCACAGCTTATCGTCATGGGCGCAAAAGCTAAAAAGAGTCTGGCTGGCAACGTCCCGCACACCAAAGCCTATCGCGTCGTGTGCGGAGCGCAATGCCCGGTGATGACGATTAGGTCCTGAGCGGCCGGGTTCTTCATTGCTGTCAGTCCCAACGCGTTGTATCAAAAATGTATCGCAGGGCCGGGCGCCACTTGCCTCCCGGCGCTCAATTCTGTCACCAAACTGGCACCAAGTGTCGCCGACCAAAATCCGTCGGCTGAATCTCTCACCAAGTTTTGGCCCCACGCGAATCGATGTCTTGATCTATCGCGATCTGCAATACGTCACGGTATGCATCCTTTCTGGAGGCGTCGCAAAGAAGCGTGAGGCGGGAGAGTCTTAGGGCTTCACTCCATGCGCAGATTTCGTACCGAGGTATTGTGGCGCGCAGGGGTGCCCGAAGTCTTTGCTCGTTTGTGGCTTAGGCACTCGAGAGAATCTGTGACTGACTCCTAATGCGCGTTTGAAGAACGATTCCGCATGGTGGCAGGAATGGAGCGTGCGGTTTGGGTTTTTCGCTGGAGCGGGCTACGTGGTCTATAAAACGTTGTAGCGATTAACGCCGCGAGAGTGGCGTAAAACCGTGAACGTTGAGAATGGTGCGCCCGGGGGGATTCGAACTCCCGACCTTCTGGTTCGTAGCCAGACGCTCTATCCAGCTGAGCTACGGGCGCACTGTGTGCTATCTCTAGTATTTTCCATTGCCTACGCGGCTACGTCAAGCTCATCACCTGAGGAAATTTTGGAGCATTTTCGAGCAGGAACGCCGAATCCGACACCGATGGCATCCGCTTCTACTGCTTCCACCACACGTATGTGACGGGCGCCAAGCTGACTGCGGCCACAATTAGTAGAATTAAAAGGTAGCCGCCGAAAAAGTAGTGCCAATAAGCTCCAATCGCAATTCCCAAAGCCAACGTCCCCAATTTAAAAAGACTGGTCTGCCACCATTTCAACGTGAACGTCTTGAATAGATTCATTGCGTGCGCCTTTCTTCTCGAGACGAGGTGCGCTACCCAGCTCTCCTACTTCAATGCTATCCAAACGGTATAGATGCCCCCAAACATAAATGCAGCCCCGAGGAGTCGGGCACCGATTCTCCAGGTGGCGAGCGTGGTTTCAGGTATCTCTGACGGAATCGGCTGGTGCCGTTTGCTCCATTCGACGGTGGATTGTGGCCGAAGAACTATGAACCTTCCAAAAAACAACAGGCAGACTCCAGTGAAGGGCGAAAAAGAACCGCCGCGGGTGCTACTGAGGACCGGGCGGTAGACATCTGTTGAGCTTCTGCCTAACGCGATGTTTCGGACCACGCTCCACGCAATGTACATGCCCATTCCGGCTATACCTAGCCCGGCCAGACGACGTTCGAGTTCGAGCCCCCTTTGGGGTTGTCCGTCGATTGGCCGTGACCAAGAAGCGGACCGACCGAACCAATAGAGGAACCTTCTGTGTTTCGCCGGAGCCACTAGCATCAGAATTCCGTTAAAAATCCAGAAGGCGATGACCGAAAGAAATAAAGTGTAAAACGCCCAATCTGGCATTTCCTGCTCCCATCGCTGACTTCGGCGGTTGTTTTCTGAAGGAACCAGTTGAGGCTACACCAGAATGCCACGCCGCGTTTACCGGCGCGCAATACCGGCCGGGCCCGGTTCAATTACACTTCGCGGTACCGAAGCGAGCGCTTGCGGCGCTACGAACAGAAGTGGTATAGAGAATCCGTTAGCGGGCCCCATGAAGATCATGTTCGTCAATCACGCCAGTATCCTGCTGGAGGCGAAAGCCGCGAGCATTTGGACAGACCCTTGGACTGCAGGAAAAATCCTCAACGATTGCGTGGCGCTCTATAGCCCCTCGGCGAGGGTGCCGCTAGAGCGCGTGCAATTTATCTGGATCTCACACCAGCATCCCGATCATCTGCACGTACCTACCCTAAAAGCCATTCCGGAAACGGAACGCCGGCGCATGACCATCCTCTATCAGCGGCACAGTTCTCCGCGCGTCGTTGAAAGCCTTCAGAAACTTGGATTTGGAAACGTTATCGAGCTTCCGCAATATCGCTGGAAAACACTGCGGCCGGGCTTCGAAGTTCTGTGCGGGTGCGTGGGTGCTGCAGAATCTTTCCTGGCCGTTAAGAGCGAAGGCGAATGCATTTTGAACATGAACGATTGCGTGTGCACGGATGCCACGCTGCGTTACATCCGGAGACTGGTCGGGCAGCCTACACTGTTTTTCACGCAATTTTCGACCGCCCGCTGGATCGGCAATCGCGCCGACGAAACCGGCGCAGTGGCTCAAAAAATGCGTGAATTGAAGTACGGCATTTTGACGCTGAAACCGGAAGCTACCGTGCCGTTTGCCAGTTTCGCTTATAGGTGCAATTACGAAAACGAGTGGATGAACCGGTTTGTGATGACTCCGGCGCGGGTGATGGAGATGAATTTGCCTGGGGTAAATTTCATGTATCCCGGGGACGTATGGGATTCCGCGGAACGGAAATTCCGGACGCCAGAAGCCGTCGCCAAATACGAAGCGGATTTCAAGAATTTGGCCATCGATCCCGTACCACCGAGCGTGGACCAGGATAAAATTCGCCTGGCGGTGAACAAGTTGCTGGCGGCGCTCCGCAAACGCTTTAGCGAGATCGTCTTGTCGAGAATCGAGCCTTTCCAGATTTACACGCATGACACCAATATGGTGTTCACGATCAACCCTGCCGCCGGCACTTGTCAGAGCCGGGAAGCGACGCGGGAAGGCGCGGCCAATGCGCGATACGCGATGTGCAGCCAGGTGGCGTGGTACACCTTCGCCTGCCCCTGGGGCTGGAGCGTGCTGGAAGGGAACGCCACGTTTATCGATCGCGAGTTCAAAGTGAAGGGCGCGAACAAGCTTTGGAAACGTTGTGTCACGAAATTGGAGAGCGACGATTTGTGGTTTGACAGCTCCGCCCGGTTCTTGCGCACGCTGGGATTTTTGTGGGGCAAGAAATCTGAGATCCTCTGCCGCTTCGTCGGCAAACCCATCAGTGAAGAGGCCATCCGAAAAGCGGCCCCCAGCGCGGGCGCGAGAGAATTGGCAAACGCGGCCGGCAACCGAAGCTTGAGGTCTTTCGTCCCGGTTGATGATGCCGGCCATGGATTGCTCTGCAGGACAACTCCTCATCTGCCGCAAACGTCTAATTGGTACTATTGAGCAGCGTCAAATGAATTGCGGAGATGGATTACTTGCGAAGACCACGTTCCTCTGCGGCGGGTTTTACGTTACTGGAGTTGGTGATTGCCACCGGCATCCTGCTGATTCTTTCGACCGCGGCGCTACCGGTGTACCGTTTTACGGTGATCCGTTCGCGGGAATATGAGTTGCATCGCGACCTGCGGGAAATGCGCAAGGCGGTGGATATGTTCAAGGATGATGCGGACCGCAACCTGGTGCGCGTCGAAGTGGGCAGCGAAGGTTATCCTCCGGATCTGGACACCTTGGTGAAAGGCATCAACTTCGGCGCCGGAACGCAACGCAAACGCTACCTGCGAAGAATTCCCGTTGATCCGATGACCGGCCGCGCGGAGTGGGGTTTTCGGTCCGTGCAGGACGATCCCGATTCAACGAGTTGGGGCGGCAGCAACGTTTTTGACGTGTATTCAAAGTCCACGGCAACAGCCTTGGATGGCACGAAGTATTCGGATTGGTAGTGCGTTGCGTGATCGCTCGTCGGCGTCGTCTGGCAATTTCACTCGTTCACAAGCCCTGAATATCAAAAATGAAAATAGAAAAATGGCGGGACGTTGCGCGTTTTGAAGTGCGCCTGGGCCGCTTTTCTGTTCGCCTATAGTTCGCCTCCGCCGATTTGCCAGCGTACATGCGCGGGTGTACAGTGTGGGTTCTCCCGGCCATCATAAACTCCCAGCCATCTTAAAGAGGTAATTCATGAAACGTTTAGTTCCCATTCCTAGTGATTTCGCCGATCGGCTAAAAGAAGCGAAAGAGACCGGCATCGGATATCAGGTCGTTTCCGTGGAACTGAAAAATGGAGAATCCTTCGACCAGGTAGCAACCAGCGAGGGCTATGTAATCGAAGTTCGCGGCTATAACGAGATACCGTTTTCCGCGGAAGACGTCGCGGATGTCCGGGTGAATCACAAACATTGGAATTTCCGGGAGTCGTCGGACGCGCACCGTAAAGCGAAAGCGGCGACGAATTGAACGGGCTGCGAGGCTGAGGCGCCGTTGCGGTAGAATTTTACGAGGCCGGGGTGCGCGAAGCTTCAAGCTGCGCTATGGAATGGAAATTTGAAGTTTCCGCCGGGCGCTGGCAAAGTTCTTGACGAATCGTCCGCAATGCCCAGAGCGCGAATGCCGGCGCTCGCATTGCGGCCAGCGTGCCCACAAACGCCGACGAAAATGATCTCGCTCCTGTCCATCATCGCGCTCGGGTTTTTTCTTGGCATGCGGCACGCCACGGATCCCGACCACGTAGTCGCTGTCACGACCATCGTCAGCCGGCAGCGCAGCATCCGCCACGCGGCGATGATCGGCGTATTGTGGGGACTTGGCCACACCCTCACCATCCTGCTGGTCGGTTCCGCCATCATTCTTTTCGGGCTGGTGATTCCTCCGCGAGTCGGCCTGACCATGGAGTTTTCCGTGGGGCTGATGCTTTTGTTTTTGGGAATTCTGAACTTGTCCGGAATGACGAGCTGGATTAGAGAGAATCTCGCGCCCTCAACCGGCGCGCACGCGGATCTTCACGCGCGTGGAGACCTGCTTCACACGCATGTTCACGATCACGCCCCAGCAAATCTGGCGGTCTCCGAAGAACCGGCGTCCAGCGGCTGGCTTGCCCGCAATTTTAGCCATCTCGGCCTCTATCAAGTGCTGCGCCCGCTGGCCATCGGTATCGTGCACGGACTTGCGGGTTCGGCGGCGGTCGCCTTGTTGGTGCTCACCACGATTCGTGTGCCGTCGTGGGCCATCCTTTATCTCCTGGTTTTCGGCATCGGCACGGTAGCGGGCATGATGGTTATTACCGCGGCGATCGCCGTGCCGTTCCAATTTTCCGAAAGCCGCTTCGCGCGCCTCAACCGGGCCATGGGCATAGCTTCCGGCCTGTTGAGTCTGGCCTTCGGTCTCTTCATCGTCTATCAAATGGGTTTCGTCAATGGTCTCTTCACCCGCCATCCCAGCTGGGTGCCGCATTGATTCCGCGGCCTGCTTGTAATTAAGCTGCGCAAAAACGACTCATCAGTTTTTCGAAGCGCGCACTGCGGTTTTTTTTGTGACCGGCAAGCGCGTATCTTTTATACTCTTGCGTCGATAGGATGCAAGAAAAGGAGAAAGCCATGCTCTCAGCGCAGCGAACCACTGCCGCCATAGTCCTGCTCGCCACGGCTTCGCTGTGCCCCGCAGCGTTGGCGCAAACGAACTCAACAAAGAGTTCCGAGCAAAAGCCCGCCGGCCAGCACTACGTGCTGCCCGCGACTCCAGAGACCGCACAGTGGGGCTGGTTCGATCCCGCCGAAAAACCAAAACTCATCGTCAACTCCGGCGACACCGTCTCCATCGAAACCCTGCGCCATGCCATGGATGAGATCAAGCCCGGCGTTTCCATGGACGAAATCGTCAAGCTCCGCCTCGCCAATCCTGGCGGCGGTCCGCACTCCGTCACCGGGCCGATCTATGTGAACGGCGCCGAACCTGGCGATACGCTGGAAATTCGCATCAAGAAAATCGTCATGAAAGATTCCGGTTTCAACTTCAATCTTCCCGGCAAACAATTTCCGGCAATTGGCCTGCTGGCTTCGGAATTTCCCGAGGGCCACGTGCAATATTTCACTCTCGATACGAAAAACATGACCACCGAATTCAAGCCGGGCATCGTCCTTCACCTTCATCCGTTTCCCGGCACCATCGCCGTCGGCCCCGATCCCGACGAACCGAAAGAAAAAGCCGGACCGCCCATCCACGACGCCAAAGGCCGCACCAGCACGCTGCGCCCGTGGAAAAACGGCTCCAATATGGATGTGAACGAGATGCAGGAAGGCTCCATATTGTACTTTCCAGTCTTCCAAAAAGGCGCGCTGATCTGGACCGGAGACTCGCACTGTCTGCAGGGCAACGGCGAAGTCAATCTCACGGCCCTTGAATGTTCCTACAAAGAAATCGAAATTGAGCCCATCGTCCGCAAAGATCTGCACATTGCGTGGCCGCGCGTCGAAACCTCAGACAACTATATTTTCTTGGGCTTCGACGAAGACCTAAACGAAGCCATGAAAATTGCGGTGCGCGAAACCGTTAATTTTCTCGCGGAACAAAAAATGGTGCCCATGAGCCGCGAAGAGGCCTACGCTCTGACGTCCATGGTTGGTGATTGCCGTGTCTCGCAAGTCGTGGACATCCGCAAAGGCATCCATTGCATGATTCCCAAATCAATTTTCGTCAAGCACTAGCATCACCCAGCTTATTTTCCGAGCAGGCTCAGCTGGCTCGCGACGCACAGCCACTGCCCGTCTTTCTTGATCCACGTATCCGTAAAACGTCCAGAATGCGAAAACGCTTTTCCTTTTTCAGTTCCTTTTTCGTGCGTCGCTCCAATGACTATCACCGTGTCTCCGTGGGCATGGAGCTTCATATCTGTGGAAACCTCCACGGTCAACTGTGTGGACTTGTCGCGAATGGACTCGAGAAATTGTCCCTTGCTCATCAGCGTTCCGTCGTAATCGGTCAGCACAAAGTCGCTGTCCAGCAGTTTCCCCATGGCGTCTGCGTCATGATTGATTTGCATCTGGTTCCACAGATTCTCGAGCGCGATAATTTTCGTTTCATCGCCTTGTGCTCGGGAAATGTTTGCCCCAAAGGGCAGAAGCAGGAATGCCAGGAGTAGGATCAGCCGGCGTGACATCGCAATGGCTCCTTTACGCTGCGGGTGTTGCTGTTGAGAATGACACGAATCAACCGATCTCGAATGCGGATTTTCAGATCCGCACGGTTCTTGCCCGTCCCGACGCCCGCTACCGCGTCGTCTTCCCTAACCAAGACCGCGCCGACAGAACGAAAGAATTTTGCTGGACGGCGATAGATTTCGCGCGTATTTTCTTGGGCAGTGCCTGAAAAAAGAAAATGGTGCCATGTCGAGGCGCTCACCACGAGAGGTGAAAACAAATGAACCTTTGACGAAAGAGGTCTGGCATGAAGACTCCGAGAAGCATTCAGCAGGTTGTTGTTCTCACGTTGCTACTCTCGCTTGCAAGCGTGTGCTTTGCCCAGAGTGACACGGCAAGGCTGCAAGGCACGGTCACCGATTCGCAAGGCGCCGCCGTCGCCGGTGCGACCGTAACCGTCACCAGTTTGGACAACGGCCGCATATCCACGGCTACGACCAACGATCTTGGCTACTATTCGGTTTCGGCCCTCCCCGCTGGACATTACCACACGGAAATTTCGCAAAAGGGCTTCAAGACGACAAAGCGCGACCTTGAACTGCAGGTTGCGCAGCTTGCCGTCGCCGATTTCGTCCTGGATGTCGGACAACAGTCCGAAACCGTCATTGTGGAGGCGGGCTCGCCGGTCATCAATCCCGAGGATTCGGCAATCGGCGACGTGGTGGAGAGCCGACAGATTACAGAACTGCCTTTGAATGGCCGCAACTTTACGCAACTGGCCACGCTGGTTCCGGGCGCCAGTCGCGGCATTCCGACTGGCTCTAATTCCGCCACCGGCGTCAACAACAACGCCGAGACGTTTCGCTTCGGCCAAGAAGGCGGCGCTTCGCTCGCGGTGAACGGCCTTCGTCCGCAAGCCAACAACTTCATTCTCGACGGGATCGATAACAACGAAACTTTGGTCAACACCATCATCTTCTTTCCTCCGGCGGACGCCATCGACGAATTCAGGGTTCAGACCAGCGTCGCGCCCGCGCAGTTTGGCCGCGCCGGCGGCGCGCTGGTGATCACATCGATCAAGTCCGGAACCAATGAAATTCATGGCAGCGCCTTCTGGTTCAACCGCAATACCAATTTGAACGCCGAGGATTTCTTCACCTCTCCGCATACTCCGACCCCCAGTTTCAACCGCAACCAGTTCGGCGGCACCGTCGGCATGCCCATCATCAAAAACAAGCTTTTCGTCTTCGGCGACTACGAAGGCTTGCGGCTCAAGCAACCCGGAAACGTTGGCTTCGCGACGGTGCCCACCGATCTCATGCGCATGGGCGATTTCTCTGAACTGCTCTGCGGCGGCGCGGCCACCTGTCCGAGCAGCACCGGCATCTCCACTCCGATCCCAATTCTTGACCCCACGACCGGCCTGCAATTTATGGGCACCGGTGCTCAACCAAACGTAATCCCCTCCGCGCGCATCAATAAGGTTGGCCAGGCCTATCTGAATATTTTCCCGGAACCAAATTGCACCCACACCGAGAACAGCTCCTGTTTCAGCTTGTTTGACAACTACACCAACACGGCAAAAATTGTCGAGATTTGGAATGATTTTGATATCCGCACGGACTTCGTTATCAACGACAAAAACTCGCTCTTTGGCCGCTTCAGCCGCGGTCGTGTGGACCAGAGTCACTCCACGCTTTTCCCCACGATCCCTTCCTGCGCTGGTTTCGGGTGCGGCACGAACTACAACCACCCGTACGGCGCTTCCATCGGCCTTACCAGCACGCTCAGCCCGGCTGTGGTGAATGAGGTGCGCATCGGTTTTGTGCGCACCAACTATGGCTATCTGAATCCGTTCAACAATGTCGACCTTTGTACGCAGCTGGGCATTGTGAACTGCAACACGCCGCTGTTAGGTGGAATTGCCCTCATCGGTGGCTACAACAGCCAAATCCAATACACCGGTGACGGCGGAGCGTACGTCGTCCCGCAGACAGGCCTCGACTACAGCGACAATCTTACTTGGGTGAAAGGCCGCCACACCGTGAAGGTCGGCGGAGACATTATCCGCCGCGAATTGAATCTCTTCCGCGGCAACAACGCTAAAGGTTACTTCGGCCTGGCCGGCAACGGCTCTGGCGGCGCCGGCGGCGGCGCTGGCCACGTCAATACCGGCTACGAAGTTTCCGACATTCTGGCAGGCTTCGTCGACGGCTACCAGCACGGAACCCCTTTCGGAACGCTGGGAACCCGCAGCTGGGAAAACGGTTTTTTCGCCCAAGACGACTTTCGCGTAACCAAGCGCCTGACCCTCAATCTTGGTTTGCGTTATGACATTCTCACCTGGCCCGTCGAGGTTGAAAATCGCCAAGCGAACTTTGATCTTGTGACCGGGGCGCTCATCGTCGCTGGCAGCAACGGCGCTTCGCGGCAACTGATACCCAACGATTATCACAATTTTGGGCCGCGCTTGGGCTTCGCCTATCAGCTCACGAATGACGGCAAAACCGTTCTTCGCGGCGGATACGGGCTTTTTTACTTTATCGATCGCGGCGGCGTTGCCAACCAATTGGCCCAAAATCCACCCTTCGCCGGAGAGAACAGCGCCACCTACGCCCAGGGTTTCCGCATCACGTTCTCCGGCTCGCTACCTTGCGAACCGACCTGTACGCAAGCTCAGCTCATCTCGACCAACGCCACCGGTCCTCTCCCCAGCGGGAATTTCGCCGGCCTTAACCTTGCCGCCCCCACGGGAGTCAGTGTCATCGCGGACCTTCCCACGAATCTGACTCCGATGGTTTCGCAGTGGAACCTGCAGCTGCAGCGGAGCCTCGGCGCGAACCAGTCCGTCAGCATCGCCTACGTGGGAACTCATGGCGACCATCTGACGCGAAATTACAATGCCAATCAACAGCTCTTCGACTCTCCCGCGGGCACCGAACTCTATCCCGCCATCGGCACCATCACCGTACAAGACAATCGCGGCAAGTCTGATTACAACTCTCTGCAAGCTCAGTACGAGCGCAGGCTCACGCATGGGTTGCAGTTTCTCGGATCCTTCACGTGGTCCAAAACTCTTGACGATGCTTGTGGCGCCATCGATACCTGCCAGCCACAGCTTTACACCGACTACAAACTCGAACGCGGCCTCTCCAATCAAGATCAGCCCTACCGCCTCGTCTTGAGTTCCTTGTACGAATTTCCTTTTGGCAAAGGAAAACACTTTTTTGGTGACGCCTCCCGCGCCCTCGATCTGCTCATCGGCGGTTGGCAAATCAACGGCATTTATGTCTTACAAGCCGGACAGCCTTTCAGCGTAACCGTGGATGGCAGCCCGGTGAACACCCGCGCCGACGCCAGCGGCAAAATCGGTGTGAACCCTGGAAACCTCACCGACTACATTCAGGAGACCTGGTCCGCAACGAACGCTCCCGTCGGTCCTTTCACGATTCCCGCCTCCGCCGGCGGCGTGTTCCTAGCCCCCGGCACATCCGGACGTGATATTCTCCGCGGTCCCGGCAGCTCGAATATTGATCTGTCACTGTTCAAGAACCTTTCCATTACCGAAAAACTGAAGGCCCAATTGCGCGCACAGGCCTATAACTTGACCAATACGCCCCATTTCGCCAATCCGAACACGGATCTCAGCCAAGGGCCCAATCAGTTCGGGCACATTAACTCAACGATTCCGTTCACCTACCGTCAGATGGAACTAGGTTTGCGCTTCACCTTCTAATGCGAATTCCGCAAGGGAGAGCAGTGGAGCAATGCTGCTCTCCCGTCTTCGTTCGCTAGCTCTGCAGCAAAAAGCATCCGCGACAGCTGGCGAGGCTCCGTCACGTGTCGCACCGGCTCCAACCAAGCCCGTACGTTCGATATCCGACAAGTACGTCCATCAAACCTGCGCGTTCATTTCGCTTTGCTCGTTATACTTGCTCATTATTGAAGCCACCCCGAATAAAATGTCCCGAATTCCCGCGGAACTGGAGCAAAAAACGCATGGCACACGCGCTGATTTTCTCCCCAGCACGCCGTCAATCCTTCAGAATTACTGCCGGCATCGCCGCAGTTTTTTTCTTCGCCGGCGTCTGCCTGGCGCAAACTCCGCAGCGCACAACACCCTCTCCCGCGCCGCAATGGTCACAGGATCCATCGAAATACCCCGTCGCCGACCTCGGTCAGTTGTCCGAAAAACTCCAGCACCTCCACTTCCCGCCGCCCCGCACCGAAAGCCATCTTCTTGCGCTCTTGCCCCAATCGACCATCAGCTATACGGCCTTCTCTAATTACGGCGATGCCATCGGGCAGGCGCTCGCAATGTTTCACCAACAACTGCAGGACAGCCCCGCTCTCCGCGACTGGTGGCAACACGGCCCTGCCTCCGTCTTCGGCCCGAAAATTGAACATTCCCTCGAAAGACTGTCCTATATCGACTCGTTTCTCGGTGACGAACTCGCCCTTGCCGGCACCATGGACGATCCTCAGCATCCCAAACTCTTGATGATCGCCGAAATCAAAAAGCCCGGCCTAAAACCCGTCCTCCAACAATGGCTGAACGAACTCGCCGATAAATCCAAGCCCTCTTCCACCGTTCGCGTCCTCGATCCGCAAGATCTCGAATCCGCTTCGAATCACCCTGCGGAAGATCTCATCATTCTGGTGCGCCCTGATTTCGTCATCGCGGCCTCCGACCTTGCCGCGCTGCGCGAGTTCAACTCCCACCTCGCCAAAGACAACCTCCCGTTCGTTAACGCTCCTTTCGCCCGGCGCATCGCCAAGGAATACGCCAGTGGCATCACCGTGCTCGCCGCCGCCGACCTGCAAAAAATCCTCAAACAAGTTCCGGCCGGCACCCAACAAAGCCAGGCCAGTTTTCAGCAGTCCGGCTTCGGCGACATGAAGTATCTAATCTGGGATCACACCACCGTCGAAAGCAAACTCGTCAGCCAGTCCGAAGTCAGCTTCACCGCTCCTCGTCACGGTTTCGCTTCCTGGTTGGCCAGCCCCGCTCCGCTCGGCAGTCTCGATTTTGTCTCTCCTAATTCCGTCATTGCCACGAGCATCGTCCTCGCCAAACCAGCAAAGATGTTTGACGACGCGCAAAAATTTTTCAGCACTTCGGCTTCCAGCCCCTTCGCCGCGGTCACACAGATGGAAAAACTCCTGAAAATCAGCCTTAGAGACGATCTTCTCAGCCACCTCACCGGCGAGCTCACCCTCGAACTCGACAGCCTCAACGCCAACCCGCCCGCCTGGAAAGCCATCCTGCAAGTCAACGATTCCGCACAGATCCAGCGAACGCTCAGCACCCTTCTCTCGATCGCGCAGCTTCAAATCACCCACTCCGACGACGGCGGCTCCACCTACTACACGGTCCGCGTCCCCTCCGGTACATCTTTCACCGACATCCATTACGCTTTCTCTGACGGTTATCTCGTCGCCGCTCCGACTCACGATGCTGTCTCCGCCGCCCTCGCCCTTCACACCTCCGGCGAATCCCTCGCCAAATCCAAAAAATTCCTTGCCGCTCTTCCGCCCGGCCACTCCCTCGATTCCTCCATGCTCTTTTACGAAAATCCCGTGGCCATCGCCGCTTTGCAAGTCCGCCAGCTCGCGCCCGGCTTGTCCGATATGTTTACCAAGAATTCCAAGGACACTCCTCCAGTCGTCGTCGGCTTCTACGCCAACGACACTGCTATTCGCACCTCGAGTAGCGGCCAAGTGTGGGACTTCGGCGTCGTCGCCGTCGGAGCGGCCGTCGCCATTCCCAATCTCCTCCGCGCCAGAGTCGCTGCCAACGAAGCCAGCGCCATCGGCAGCCTCCGCACCATCAACACCGCCGAGGTCGCTTACGCTGCCACGTACCCAAGGCGCGGCTTCGCATCCGATCTCGCCACGCTCGGCCCAGACCCTCAAAAAAGCGATACCCCAACTCCGCAACACGCCGGTCTCATCAGCGAACCCTTGGCTCAGCCATCCTGTACCGCTGACGCCTGGTGCATGAAATCCGGCTACCAATTTCGCGTCAGCGCCATCTGCAAACTTCATCTCTGCAAAGAATTCGTGGCCGTTGCCACGCCGGTCGACGCGAACACCGGCACCCGTTCCTTCTGCTCGACTTCCGACGGCGTAATTCGTTCGAAAATGGATCCCACCGCGCCGACGACGGCCATCACCGTCTCCCAGTGCCGCGCCTGGCAGCCCCTTCAATAGCGGAATCGGCTATTTGAGCACATGGGCCAGCTCGTCGCTTAATGCCAGAAATTTCCAAAATACGCCTGGAACAGGCACACACCCGCAACGTCCTGTCGCCGACCGCAGCAGGTCCCGTCGCATCTCTAATTTTTTTTCACTCTTTGCCCGTCAATTAATTCAGCTGACGCGAAATCTGCGGCGCATCTACGCTACGCAATTTCCCCGTCATCTCTGAGGTCCGCGCCCAATCGACGTCGCTCATGTTCAATGATCCGGTCCGCCCTTGCACATCTTGAATAATCAGCAAGTCGCCTTCCCGGTGATACTTATTGACTTCGATCAATTGGTTCGAATTGAGCACCAGCATCGTGAATCGCTCGCCCGGTTGCACATCGCTTGGCAGCGCCGTGCGAACCTGTACGTTGGCGGTCGTCGTCATCGCCGGTGGGTTAACGGCCGCGAGCGTCGCCGCCACCTGCACATCCGCGCCAGTCGCCGTGCGCGTCGCCACCGCCAGCTGCACGCCATTCGTCTCCGCCGGAACCCCATTGAAGCTGCTGGGCCGCGCGTACGGCGGCCGGTCCGGATGCGCAAACTGCGCCAGACTCCGCGGAATCACGATGTCATCCATCAATCGCAATTGCAGCGGCTCTTCGCCTTTCAGGGTCGGGCGCGGACCGCGGAACGGCAGGCTCACCACTTTCCACGGCCACAATGGCGGAAACAACCACTCCACCGCGTCCCGCGTGGCATGGCCGTTCCCGTCGATGGCCCCCTGCTTATCCACCTTATATCCCCGCGCTTGGATTACCTTTGCCGGCACCGGCAAATCCCCTCCCGGCAGGATCACCCGATCAAACGTAATCTTCAGGTACCCCTTTCCAACAAAGTGTCCCGGCTCTTTATCCGCCTCGAGATGCCCGCCAAGCATGCTCCCCCTCGGGAACAATGGTCTGCCGAACTCCTGTGTCGTCCGCAAATGGCACAACACAGGATCCCCGATTGCTGCCGTAGCCGACGAAAAATTCGGCTCGTTCAACGTGCACTGTAGTAGCGTCCCGGCCGGCACCAGTTGATCCTGGGCTTGGATCACCCCTGCCGACACCAGCAACGCCGCCGCTCCCACCATGCTGCCGATGAGTCGTTTCATGGTCTTCCTCCCAATGGTCGTTTTCGTAACCAACGGCCCAGAGCATATGGCCGCCGCACCGGCAGCACTACCCGCAGCCCTCGCTGGACACACCCGGGCAACACCAACGGTTGCCCGCCACAACCCGCCTCCCCAAAAAAAGTCGCTCGCTTTTTCACCTTCTTTGGGCCGCCAGTGACCTCGGCAAGGGAGCGACGAAAGGGAGACCAGCTCCTCCGCCTCGTCGGGCGGCGGCTCCCACCCCCACTGAAGGCTCTTCGCCTCGGGCTAACTTTCGAGCCCGCGACAAACGCAAATTTTATTCAACTCGCTGCAACCGCACCCACCGCACACCCTGTCCTATGTCTGAGGTGAGAGAAAATAATGAGTTACACAATCGGCGATGGTATGGTTGCGCTCGCGCTTGCCGGGGGAATTGTTGGCTATCTTTACGTAAGGCACCGGAGCCGCCAGGAGCGGCTTGAGATCATTCATGAGGAGCGCATGGTGGCGATGGAAAAGGGAATACCGCTGCCGGAGTTTCCGCTTGAGGCGCCGCGAGCACCTCGGCAAGCCGACCCGGACAACGTCATTCCCATTCTTGGAACCGTCCTTTTCAGCCTGTCCGTGGGAGCCATGATCGTGCTCTTTTTGAATCTGCCCGCTATATCCCGCAGCTTTTGGATAGCTCCTCTGCCATTCACTTTTTTGGGTATGGGCCTGATTGCCTTCCACTTCCTCAAACACGAGCCCGGCCGTTAGCCTGTGGAGGCCAGCGGATATTTTGTCGACGGCGATGCACAACTCGTGGCCCGCGCGCAGCTTGGCGACCAGCAAGCCTTTGCGGAGCTGGTTCGCCGCCATAGCCCTCGTGTCTTTCGACTCGCGGTTTCGATCTTGGGCCGGGAGTTCATTCCGGAAGCGGAAGACGTGGCGCAAGAGGTGTTTCTCAAGGTTCACCGCGCGCTCGCGTCCTTTCGCGGCGAGTCCGCATTTAGCTCTTGGATCTACCGCATCACCTTCAACCAGGCCGTAAACCTGAAAACGCGCGTTCGCTTCCGCAGCCCGCACGCGGACGATACCGTTCTTGATCGCATCGAAAGTTCTCAGCCTGGACCCGACCGCCAGGCAGAAACGGCCGAGCGCGATCAAGCCCTCGCCGAGTGTATAGAAGCTCTTCCCGAGGTCTACCAATCAGCCTTGCAGCTCCATTATTGGCTCGATGCAGGAATCAGCGAGATAGCGGAACTGCTGGGCATTCCGGAGAACACTGCCAAATCATATCTCTATCGAGCTCGCCAGCTTCTCCATGGCATGCTGAAACAGAAAGGCCATTCCTATGACTGATATGGATCCTAACCAAGCCGTGATCGACACTTTGCTGCGGCGCTCCATGGTCGCCCCAGTCCCGGCCCTCTCGCCGGATTTCGACCAGCGCGTACTGCGCTCGACGCGCGAGCCGCGCCGCAATCCGCAGGCCCTCGGACGCTACAGCCGAATTCTGGTCACGGGCTACGGTATAACGTCGGTCGTGGCATCCGCGGTGGTCATGCGCGGCCAGGGGCTAAACTGGGGGGCCATCTCGTTGCTGATCCTCGGTCCACTCACTTTGGTTGCGGCCGCGAGCTGGGCCCGCCGCGCAACCCACGCAACAATGCGGCCTAGCACCAAGTAGAACTACCAAAATGGTTTTTCAACTTGGAATCTTTCTGATGGGTGAGCGTTCGTTTCTGGCAGGGTTGTAGAGGCGCCCCCGTGGGGTTAAACCCCCTTCTAATTTTCCAACCCCAGTTCTGCTACGATGGCGCGCTATGACTGACTCCGACTGGCCCCCCAGAGAAACCTCGGCGGCCGTCTCGCCAGGCGCGGTTTCGCCAAACTCGCCCCCCGCTGCCGGCACCACCGCCGCGCCGGTGGCTCGCGAGGCCGGTCTCCATCGCGAACTCTCCGCCCGCCAAGTGGCCATGATCGGCCTCGGCTGCACCATCGGCACCGGACTCTTCCTCGGCAGCTCCATCTCCGTAAAACTTGCCGGACCCGCCGTCGTCCTGAGTTTCCTTGGCGGCGCTTTTATTGCCCTAACCGTGATGTGGGCCCTCGCGGAAATGTCCGTTGAGCATCCCACCGCCGGCGCCTTCGGCGTGCACGCCGAAATGTATCTCCACCCCTGGGCCGGCTTTGCCGTGCGCTACACGTACTGGCTCTGTCTTGTGGTGATCGTTGGCAGCGAAGTCGTCGCCGCCGCCATCTACTGCCAATACTGGTTTCCCCACGTCCCGCCATGGCTCTGGATCGCCGGATTTTCTCTCGCCATGATTTACGTCAACACCCTGAGCGTTGAAAACTTCGGCTCCATCGAATACTGGTTCGCAATGATCAAAGTCGTCACCATCGTCGTTTTCCTCGTCCTCGGCGCCGCGCTTCTGCTGGGGGTCGGTTTTCCGCGCATTGGCGCAAAAAATTACACCGCCTTCGGGGGATTTTTCCCCCACGGATTCGCCGGCGTCGCCCTCGGCGTGACCATGGCCATCTTCAGTTATCTCGGACTCGAAATCGTCGGGGCCACCGCCGGCGAGGCCGCCGAGCCCAAAATCGCCGTACCCCGCGCACTCCGCCGCACGCTCTACACCCTCGTTCTTTTTTACGTCGGAGGGCTCGCCGTCGTCGTCGGCATCGTTCCGTGGACGCAGCTCGGCTTCGGCGAAAGCCCGTTCGTGCGCGTATTCGAGACGGTTGGCATTCCCGCCGCCGGCCACGTCATGAATTTCGTAATTCTCAGCGCCGCGCTTTCTTCCGCTACCTGCAATCTGTATTTCACGTCGCGTCTGCTCTTTTCCCTCTCTCGCGGCGGTTACGCCCCCGCCGTCCTCGGCCGTCTCAGCAAACGCGGGATGCCCGTAGCTTCCGTGCTCGCCTCAAGCGTTGGAATGGCCGCCGCGCTCGTCCTCGCGCAGCTCTTCAAGAATACTGCGTTCCTCTTCATGATCGGCGTCGCTTTCTTCGGCGGACCCTTCGTCTGGATCATGACGCTTTTAACGCATCTCGCCTTTCGCCGAGCCACGCGACGCGCCAACAGAAAATATCTTCGCATCGCTCCCCCAGGCCCGTGGAGTTCGCTGCTCGGCGTTATCGCCTTGCTCGGTGTCCTGATTTCCACCTGGTGGATTCCGGATTTCCACGTGACGCTCCTTGCCGGGCCGCCATGGCTGTTTTTCATCACCCTTTGCTATTTCGCATGGAAGCAAACAAAACACGCGAGGCCGCAGCCGGCCGAGCCCCTTTCCTCATCGGTCACGACCGAGGCGCAACGCTAAGCGCATCGCGCTGAACTGCCGCGCCCGCAAGAATATTGTTGTTTGAGAGTGCGGCGATGTCGCGACACGCCAGGTCGCTTCTGCCGGGCGCGCGACGATTTTTGGGATGAACAAAATTATTTTACGATGGCGACCAGCACGCCAAACGGCGCCATTTTCAGGCGTTCGAGTTGCACGTCGCTTTTTTCGGAAGGTGAACTATACAGGGGGTGCCCGGTGGCTCCGCCAGCTTCGGCGCCCACCGAAATTGTTTTCTCTTTTCCGCTCATGTTCAAGGCCACGAGAATCGTCTGCCCGCCGCTCTTGCGCAGAAACGCAAACACATCGCGATCATTCTTGTCGACGGATTCGTAGGAACCGTCGCGCAGCGCCGGTTCTGATTTTCGCAGCGCCAGCAGCCGCACGTAGGCGTTAAAAATAGAATCGGGTTCCCGCTTTTCCGTTTCGACGTTGTATGTTTTCGCGCTCGGAGGAATCGGCAACCACGGTTTCTTCGCCGTGGTAAATCCCGCGTTCGGCGAAGAATCCCACTGCATCGGAGTGCGCTCGCCATCGCGCCCCTTTTCCTTCGGCCAGCCGATTTTCCCGATGGGATCGTGCACGTCTTCCTTGCGCGCCGGGTCCGTGGTGCGCATGCCGATTTCTTCGCCGTAGTACATTTGCGGCGTGCCCCGCGTCATCAGGAGCAGCGCGGCCATCAATTTCGCGATCTGATCGTTGTGCGCGCCGTCGCCGTAGCGGTCCCACTGCCGCGGCTGATCGTGGTTGCTGAAGAAATATTCCGGCTGCCCGTGCGCGGTGTTGTTTTCAATCTCGTCAAACAGTCTGCGAAATTCCGGCGCGGAAAGTTTGTTGACGTCGGCGATTTGAAAATCCATCGGCAACTGCACTTCGTCGCCGTTGCCATACATTTTCGTCAGCTCCGCGACGTTCGGTTCATCCGCTTCGGTAATCAGTACCGGATCGCCGGGAAACTTGCTGACCACGCGCCGCACTTCGCGCAGCACGTCGTGAACTTCCGGATAGTTGTCCGTGTATTTGTGCTCGATATTCCGGTCGCCGTAAACGTTGTAGCCAGGCAAATAGGGATCGTCATGCAAATTCGGGTCTTCAAAGAGGCGCGACACCGCATCGATGCGGAAACCAGAAACGCCATGCTTCAGCCAGAATTCGAGCACCCCGTCCATGGCTTTGTGGACCTCCGGATTGCGCCAATTGAGGTCCGGCTGCTCGGTATAAAAATAATGGTAGTAATACTGTCCGGTCTTTGCATCATAGGTCCAGGCGGAATGGCCGAACCAGGATTGCCAGTTGTTGGGGGGCTGGCCGGGGCCTTTGCCGTCGCGCCAGATGTACCAATCGCGCTTCGGATTATCGCGGGAAGAACGCGATTCCTTGAACCAGGCATGCTGGTCCGAGGTATGGTTAATCACATAATCCATCAGCACGCGAATATTGCGCTTCTGGGCTTCCGCAACCAGATGATCGAAGTCGGCCATGGTGCCGTATTCGGGATCGATGGCCGTGTAGTCGGAAATGTCGTATCCATAGTCGATTCCGGGCGAGGGATACATGGGGGTGATCCAGATGGCGTCGATGCCTAGATCGCGAATGTAGTCGAGGCGGGAAGTGATCCCCGCGATGTCGCCAACGCCGCGGCTGTTCGAGTCCTGGAAACTGCGGGGATAGATTTCATAGATCACGGCGTGCTGCCACCAGTGATCGGCGGGAAGCGGCGCTGCTGGAGGCAGTTGCGCGAACGTGGTGACGGCAAGAAACAGCGCGAGCACAAGGCAGTTCAATCGCGACATCGGGGTTCAGCCTCCAGTTGAACTGAATAGCAAGAGGGTATCACTTTCCCGGGCTCTTCTGGTCGGCGGCATGGCAAGCGGTAACGCGGGATTCTGCGAGGCGCGCTTCGGGAATGTTTTGTGACAAATTTCGCTTGCCGTGGACGCAACTTGACTTCTTTGGGCGGCGGGATTAAAAGAATGGAGTCACGTTGTTGCGGTTTCGTTCTGGCAACTTGAGGGGGCTTCATGCAACCTACACGTCGTGATTTCCTAAAAATCAGTGCGGTAGGTGGGGCGGCAGCCGCGGTTTTCGGCTTCGATGTGCAGCCGGCGTACGCGGAACTGAAGTCGCTGAAGATTGGGCGCGCGAACGAAACGCGCTCGACGTGCCCCTATTGCGCCGTAGGCTGCGGAACGATTATTTATACCATCGGCGATCGCGCGAAGAACGTAACCGCGCAAGTGGTGCATGTTGAAGGGGATCCCGACCATCCGACGAATCGCGGTACGCTCTGCCCCAAGGGTTCATCTCTCGCACAAGATATTTTAAATGACCGGCGGCTGCTGAAGCCGCAGGTGCGGCGTCCCGGCGGTTCCGACTGGGAAGATATATCGTGGGACGATGCAATCAATGAGATTGCCGCGAAGATTAAAACGACCCGCGACGAAAGCTTCATCGAGAAAGATTCGAACGGCAAAACGGTAAACCGCACGGAGGCGATTTCCTGGATTGGCGGGTGCACGGACACCAACGAGTTTAACTTCCTGGTCGTAAAGGCCATGCGCGCCCTGGGGGTCGTGCATTTAGAAAACCAGGCCAGAGTTTGACACGGCCCCACGGTCTCAAGTTTGGGACCAACGTTTGGCCGGGGCGCGATGACCAACGGCTGGGTGGATATCAAAAACACCGACATGATGCTGATCATGGGCGGGAATCCGGCCGAGAATCACCCGTGCGGATTCAAATGGGCGATCGAGGCCAAGCGCACGCGCAACGCGCAGATTATTTCCGTGGACCCGCGCTTTACACGAACTTCCGCGGTGGCTGACCAGTTTTGCCAAATCCGCGCGGGAACGGATATCGCGTTTCTTGGCGGGCTGATCAATTACGCGATCGAAAACAACCGCATTGCCCACGATTACCTGGTCCATTTCACGAACGCCGCGTTCGTGGTGAAGCCGGACTTTAAATTGCCCGGCGATACGGACGGCGTGTTTTCCGGCTTTGACGCGGGAAAGGCGACCTACGACCGCGCCAGCTGGAATTATTCGGGCACCGGCGGAAAACCGCTGCCCAATCCTCCGGGGATGAGCACCGGGCAAAACCACGCGGCGCCGCCTTTGCCGCCGCTGCCGGAAAATGTTGAGTACGACCTGACGCTCGAGAACGCCAGCTGCGTTTTCCAGCTGTTAAAGAAGCACTACTCGCGATACACGCCGGAGATGGTGGAACGCATCACCGGCATCCCGAAAGATAAATTTCTGAAAGCCGCCGACACCTACACGTCGATCCGCAAAGACGGCGACATGAAAAAAGCCGGCACGATTATTTACGCCGTGGGCTGGACGCACCATAGTTTTGGCACGCAAATTATTCGTACCGCGGCGATGCTCCAGTTGTTGCTCGGAAATGTGGGACGCGCCGGCGGCGGAGTGAATGCGCTGCGGGGACACTCGAACATTCAGGGCGCGACGGACATGGCGGGCTTGTACGACACGCTGCCCGGTTACCTGAAAGTTCCCACTCCCGCGGACGCCGATTTCGACGCCTGGATGAAGCGCGTGACGCCGACATCTTCGAAGCCGGCGCCCTGGCAGTCCTGGAATTACTACGGCAACACGTCAAAGTTTACCGTCAGTTTTATGAAGACGCTCTATGGCGACGCGGCCACCAAGCAAAACGGGTGGGCGTTTGATTATTTGCCGAAAGTCGACCGCGATTATTCGTGGACCCATATTTGGGACGACATGTACAACGGCAAGGTGAAAGGCATGCTGGCGTTTGGCATGAACGGCGTGGCCATAGGTCCGGACTCCAATAAGAATATCGATGCCCTCAAAAAAGCCGATTGGCTGGTGGTCGGGGAGATCTATCCGGACGAGACCAGCGAATTCTGGAGATCTCCGCGCGTGCTCGAGCAGGGAGATCAGAAACAAATCCAGACCACGGTTTACCGGTTGCCGTGCGCGGGCTTTGCGGAAAAGGACGGGTCGTTTACGAATTCCGCGCGCTGGCTGTTGTGGAAGAACGCGGCGGTACCGCTGCCGGGCGAGTGCCGCCTCGATCACGGTATCGTGGCGCAGATTTTTCTGAAGGTCCGCGATTTGTACAAGAAAGATGGCGGAAAATTTCCCGATCCGATTTTGAATTTAACCTGGAACTACAGCGATCGCTTGAATCCGCCGCTGGCGGAAGTGCTGAAGGAAATGAACGGCAAGGCGCTCGCGGACCTCGAAGATCCCGCGACCAAGCAGCAGATCAAGGCCGGGCAGCAGTTGCCGGGATTTGCCTGGCTGAAAGACGACGGCACGACCGCGTGCGGAATCTGGATTTATTCCGGGGCCTTTACGGAAGCGGGCAACGCCACGGCGCGGCGCGATCCCTCCGATCCATCAAACATGGGAGTGCACGCGGGATGGGGTTTTTCGTGGCCCGCAAATCGCCGCGTGCTGTATAACCGCGCGTCCTGTGATGTGGACGGTAAACCGTGGGATCCGTCGCGGCGGCAGGTCTGGTGGAACGAGACTTCGAAAAAATGGGTTGGCAACGACGTGCCGGATTTCAAAGCCGATTCCGTTCCGAAAGAGCACATGGGTCCATTCATTATGAATCCCGAGGGCGTGGGCCGGATTTTCGCGCCGCTGGCCGCGTTTGCGGATGGACCGTTTCCTGAATACTACGAGCCGATCGAAAGTCCCGTCGTGAACCTGTTGCACGCGCAGGTTTCGACCAACCCGGTGGTGACCAAGTTTAAGGGTGCTGACGATAAATTCGGAACCGTCCAGCAAGGCTTCAACGTGGTGTGCACGACGTTCCGCCTGACCGAGCATTACCACTACTGGACGAAAAACAATCCGATGAACGTGCAGCTGGTGCCGGAGCCGTTTATCGAGATGGCCGCGGAGATGGCGGATGAGATGGGGATACGCGGCGGGGAGCACGTGAAAGTGAGCAGTGCGCGGGGCGAGTACATTGCGAAAGCCATGGTGACCAAACGCATCAAGCCGATGATGATCGATGGGAAAAAGGTCTATCAGATCGGCATTCCATTCCACTGGGGCTATCGCGGCATTGCCGAAGACGAAGGCAAGACCTCGCGCAAGCTGGTGAATCAATTGACGCATACGGCGGTGGATCCGAACGCGCACACGCCGGAATTCAAGGGGTTTCTCGTGAAAGTCGAAAAGGTTTAGAGGACCTATGAGCCAGGAAGCGCTGCGCATACAGAAAATTTCCGGCCACGCGGGACCGGTCCCGGGACAGGATACGCAGCGGGAATACACGGTCTCGAAGCTGATCGATACCACTACCTGCATTGGCTGCAAAGCTTGCGAAGTGGCGTGCATGGAGTGGAACGATTTGCCGTTTGGCGAAACGGTTTTCGGCAATACCTACCAGACGATGCCGGAGACGCGCTGGAATTACTGGAATCTGATCCTTTTTAACGAACACGAAAAAGAAGACGGTTCGCTGATGTGGCTGATGCGCAAAAATCAGTGCATGCATTGCGCGGAGCCGGGGTGCCTCGAGGCTTGCCCTTCCGATGGCGCGATCATTCAGTACACGAACGGGATTGTGGATTTTCAGCAGGATAAATGCATTGGCTGCGGATATTGCATCACCGGCTGCCCATTTAACATTCCAAAATTCAATCCGGAAACCAAACGCGTGTTCAAGTGCACGCTGTGCGCGGACCGCGTGGGCGAGGGGCTCGAGCCGGCGTGCATCAAGGCTTGTCCGACGGGTTGCCTGCATTTCGGCAGCAAGGACGACATGAAAGATCTAGCGGAGAAGCGCGCAACGCAATTGCGCGAGCACTACAATTTCCCGCATGCCGGAGTCTACGATCCGGCGGGCGTGGGCGGCACGGGCGTGATGTACGTGCTGCATGACGCGACGCAGCCGGAGCTTTACGGCGGGCTGCCCAGGGATCCGCGCATTCCCATCATGGTGAAGTTGTGGAAGGGTCCGCTGAAGTGGATTGGAAACCTGGCCATGGTCGGCGGGCTGATCGGGCTGTTTATCCATTACCTCAGATTCGGACCGAAAGATCGCGAGGAGCAGGACGTACGCGAGCAAATCGCGGCGGAGCAGGAGAAGGCGGCAAGAGCGAAGGACGGGGAGGGACCACGTGAGCGAACCTGAGCTGCTGCTTCCCCACAACCGCATTCTTCGCTACCAATTTCACGAGCGCCTGACGCACTGGATTTCGGGATTCTCTTTTATCTATCTGATGCTGACGGGGCTGGCGTTCTGGTCGCCCTGGCTTTTCTGGCTGGCGTATGTTTTCGGCGGCCCGCAAGTGTCGCGGATTGTGCATCCGTGGATCGGATTGGTTTTCGTGGCGGCGTATCTCTATCTGTACATCATGTGGTCGGCGCAGATGCACACCACGGAGTTGGACAAAGAGTGGTGGCGGAATGTCGGACACTATACGCGGAATGAAGACGAGTTGATGCCGCCGGCGGGGCGGTATAACGCGGGGCAAAAATTATTGTTCTGGGGATTTGTGGTGTGCGGCGCGCTGCTCTTTTTGAGCGGCCTGGTGTTGTGGCTCCCGGAATACATTCCATGGAACCTGCGCGTTCTCAGGTACCTGGCGGTAATCGTTCATCCGGGCGCGGCGATGCTCAGCATCGGATTATTTATGATTCATATATACATGAGCGTGTTTGCCGAGCGCGGGGCGTTTGGCTCCGTGATCCGCGGCGATGTGTCGGTGGATTTTGCAAGGCGTTACCACCCGGCGTGGTACAAAGAGGTCGTTGGCGAATCCGCGCCCCCGCGCAAATGAAGCTTTTTCGGACCGGAAGCAGGGAGTACGACAAGCGTCTCGAGCGGGCCGAAGTTCTTGCCAGGAAACAACCCTTCGCAGCGGAAATCCTCAAATTTTATTCCGAGATTGCGCGCTTTCAGAAGAGCTTGCATGCGCGCATTGCGGCGGATTCGGCGGCGCAGGGCGGCGCAGCGACGGGCGCGAAGCTGCGCGAAAAGCTGGATCTCACCCTGGTCTTGCCGCACTTTCGCGGATTTTTGCATTTGACGGAACGGAATGCGCCGGGGCCGCTGGCCGAGGCCGCGAAGAAACTGGCGCTAGCGCAAGCGGATTCCTGGATTGCGGCGCTGACGGGCTATTGGGAGAATGCCGGGCTGAGCGAACGGAACGCGGAAGCGTTTGAGCAATTTTTGCCGCGCGCGTTTCTGCAACCCTGTGCGGAATTTTTTGGCGAAGAAATGGACAAACCGGTGCTGCTTGTGACGGCGACGGTTTGTCCGCTGTGCGCGGGGCAGCCTTTGCTGGGGGTTTTGCGGCAGGAAGGCGACAGCGGGAAAAGGTTCTTGATGTGCTCGCTGTGTCTGCAGGAGTGGGAATTTCGCAGGATTCTGTGTCCGGCGTGCGGGGAAGAAACAGAAGGGAAGCTGCCGGTGTACGTTGCGGAACAGTTTCCGCATATTCGCGTGGAAGCTTGCGAAACTTGCAAGACTTATGTGCGCACGATTGATTTGACGAAGGACGGGCACGCGGTGCCGATCGTGGATGATTTGGCGGCGCTGCCGCTAACGTTGTGGGCCAGCGAACATGGATATTCGCGGATGCAGCCGAATCTTCTCGGCAGTTAAAAATACTTGCAAAACGTTTCGAGTGATCGAGGAGAACCCGGGCTTAGTCGATGCCATGGATGCGCAGGTTCACGAGCTGGTCGATGGTCAGGTTCAGCATGCCGCGGGATTGCAGATGGGCGATGAAGTCCGGGGTGACGCCGTGAATGCGCATGGCGACAAGTTGCTCGGGTTCAGGATGCTGGTAGCCCAATTTCTGCAGGCGCTCGATGAAATCCGGAGAAACGCCGTGAATGCGGAAGGCGATTAATTTTTCAAGATCGACATGGCCGTAGCCGGCTTTCTGCAACTCCTGCATCCATTCGGGAGTTGCGCCGTGGATGCGCATGGCGATCAGTTGGTCTTCGTCGGGTTGGTATCCGGCTTGCCGAAGAAAACCGACCATTTCTGGAGTGACGCCGTGAATGCGAAAGGCCACGAGTTTATCGCTGTCCGAAATGGGGAGACCTTCCTTGCGAAGGGCGTCAATGAATGCGGCGTTGACGTTGAAAATGCGAAAGGCGATGAGCTTTTCGGTATCGAGGCCTTGCAGCTTTTCAGCCTTCATTTGGCGGGCGAAGTCGGCGCTGACGTCCATAACCGCCATGTGGAACTGTTTTTCGGTGTCGACGCCGTCGAAGCCGAGAGATTTCATTTCCGCGGCGTACTTAGGTTCCGCAAAGAAATGGAAAATGCCGGCGCCTTCGCCGTCGCTGATGTAGCCTTCGCAATCGAAGCGCCCGGCGTCGCGCGTGATGGTGAAATGGACGTCACGCTTGCCGGAGGTTGCGAGATCGAGGCCCACGAAGGTGCTGACCGGCCAATCGGATTCGTGATTGGAATTCCTGCCGCCATGATGTTCCATGAGCGCGAACTGCACTTTTCCGGCTTCATCCGAGTGGCGGATAGTCCAGGTGCCGCTCAGGGAGTCGGCGGCTTTGGTAAGGAGTGCGCCGACCAGCATAAGGGCCACAAGAACGTAACAAATTAAAGAGTCCCGGCGTTGCATAGAGAGTCTCCTTGCGCGTAAAAATGCTTGCTAGCGAACTATGGCTCCAATACACCCGAAATTTTCAGTCGCATCAGTTTGTCGAGGTCGAGGTTCTGGAATCCCATTTTGCGGGCGCGCTCGATGAATTCCGGGGTGATGCCCTGGACTTTGGCGCCAATCAATTCTTCGGCGTCGAAATGCAGGCCGGCGGCCTGCAGGGATTTTATGTAGTCGGCGGTGACGCCTTGTACTTTCATGGCGATGACGTCATCGGCGTCCAGCTTCAGGTTGAGAGATTTCAAATTGCGGACGTACTCGGAAGAAACACCTTGTACTTTCATGGCGATGATTTCGTCCGCGTTCAATTTGGCGGCGGTGACTTCGCGCATTTCGCGCACATATTCAGGTTTAACGCCCTGAACTTTCATGGCTAGAAGGTCATCAGAAGAAATGTCAGGAAAGGTGGCGCGGAGTTCGCGGACGTACTCTGGCGTCACGCCTTGAATTTTTAGCGCGATGGCGTCGCTGACATCGCTTTTCAGTCCTTGCTCGCTAAGTTCCTTCAAGAATGCGGGAGTGATGCCCTGGATCTTCATGGCGATGATGTCGTCGACGTCGGGGTGCAGGTCAAGCGCGTGAAGTTCGCGGACGTAGTCGGCGGTGACGCCCTGAATTTTCATGGCGATGAGGTCGTCGACGGAGAGATGGTCGAGGCCGGCGGACTTGAGGGCTTCGATGTAAGAGCTTTGCGGGGCGGCCGCGTCCTTGTTGTTTTTCGGTTCTGGAGATTTCGGTTGAGGCGAATTTTCTTGTTCGGCGGTTTCTGCCGGCGACTCCGGCGGCGGTGGCACGTGTCCGCTGGCTTGCGCTGGCGCGGGAGAAGCACTTGGGGCGGTGACGACGATGGTTGGGTCGTCGCCACCCGATGAGGGCGCGAGCGGCGCTACCGAGGCGGATGCCGAGAGCCTGGGATTCGCGGATGCGACAGAATTGGTAACGGCGGAAGCTCGGGGAGCGTTGGCTTCGTGATGCGAACCAAGCAACGCCTGACCGGCGACGAGCGAAGCGGTGAGGCAAAGCGCGCTGGCGGCCAGGCTGGCTCCGCGAATGCCGGCTTCGAGCTTTGCGGCGCCGAGAATGCGTGCGACGCGCGCGGCGAGTGGGCTGCGGTTCGCGGCCATGGCGAGCGCTGGAGCGATCTGCCATTCGGCCATGCTGGCGAGCGCGCGCGCGTAGGCGGCGGGGTCGGCGCAGACGGAGAGGGCGACATCATCGCAACAGTTTTCACGTTCGGCGCGGATGCGTTTGCTGAGCCACCAGACGGCGGGATGATAAAAGAGCAGAGTTTCGGCGGCGATTTGGAAGAGGTTAACGAACGAATCGAGGCGCTTGATGTGCGCCAGTTCATGGGTGATGACGGCGTCGAGCTGGCCCGGAGAAAGGCCAGTGATTGCGGAAAGCGGAAGAAAAATCACCGGCCGGAACCAGCCGACGGCGGCGGGAGCTTGCAGGTCGCGGGACTCGAAATATTGGATCACACGCGTGATGCCGAGACGGCGTTCGAGAGCGAGACAGCGGACGCGGAGCTGGGCGGCGATGGGCTTTGCCTGGTGGCGGCGGAGGCGTTCGACGAGCACGAATCCTGCGGCGGGGCGAAGGCTGAGCAAGACGACGCCGAGGAACCAGGCTTCGACGAGCAATGGCAGCCAGGACAGGGAGCGGGTTGGCGAGGGATTTTGTGCGCGGGTGGGCGCGACGGCGGCGAAGGAGATTTGCGCACTCGCTTGAGCGCTGGTGGACCGGACGAGGGTGACGCCCGGCGCGGCGGGTTCGGGTTGGCGCTCGAGGATGGCGAAGGTCAGCAGCGGGGCGGCCATCATCGCCGCGAGGAACGCAACGGCGAGGGCGTAGCGGGTCGCAGCATTGCGAAAGACGGCCAGGGTCGCAGAGGCCAGCGCAGCGAGCGCTGCGCCTTGCCACAGGAAATGCAGGAGGGCGAGGGCGGCCGCGCGGGTGACTTCGGGAGTGAGCCAGTTTTGCAATGCGGTCATGACTGCTTCCTTTCATACTCGTTGATCAGGCGGCGCAATTCGGCAATTTCTTCTTTGGAGGCGCGGCGTCCGGCGAGGGCGTGCATCATGAGTTCGCTGGCGGAGCCGTCGAAGACGCGCTCGAGAACGTCGGCGGCCAGGCCGCGCTTGATTTTCTCCGCGGGCTGGCAGACTTCATAAACGTGGGCACGCTGCGTTTCGTTTCGCCGCACGCTGCCCTTTTCGGTCATGATCTGCATAAGCTTTAGGACGCTGGTGTAGCCGATATCTCTTTTTTCGCCGAGAACTTCGTAGACTTCGCGAACCGTGGAAGGCCCGCGCGTCCAGAGGACGTGGAGAATTTCCAGTTCGGAGGCGGTGGGTTTTTGGTTGGCGTGAGGCATGCGCGGGACTGTACTACGAAGAAATTCGTAGTGTCAACGAAAATCTTCGTAGATGATAGCAACGCTGGTGGCGGGCCATTGCAAAAGGGCCGTTTGGCCAGCACGACCTTGGGGGGAGCTAGAACGTCTAACCTGGCGCGGGTGTGGAACTTTTGTGGGTGGCGTGCGTATCTGTAGGTAGCGACGAGTGAACTCGGGGGTTCTATGGCGAGTGGCGGCAACAACATACCCGGAAACAATGGGAAAAAACGGCGGCGACGGCTCATTTGGGCGGCCCTCGGCGTGGTGGTTCTTGGCGGCGGAGGCTACGGCGTTATGGCTGCGCTGCGGCCGAACCACACGATCGACCCATCGAAATTGGCGGATGTGGAGCGCGGAGATTTGGCGCGCGTGGTGGTGGCCACCGGAAAAATTCAGCCGCTTTCGAAAGCGGAGATCAAGTCCAAGGCTTCAGGAATTGTGAAGAAGATTTACGTGGACTACGGCGACCGCGTGAAGGTAGGCCAAGTGCTGGTAGAGCTCGACCGCGTGCAACTCGAAGCGGCGGAGCGCGCAGCAAAAGCCAATTTGCAGGCGGCGGAGGCTGCGCGAAATTCGGCGATGGCGTCGCTTGAGCGGAACAAGGTGGATGCCGAGGGGCCTGATGTGCCGTTCTTGAAATTGAGCATGGAGCGCGCGGAGAAGGAGTTCAAGGAAGGAGTGGTCTCGAAGTCCGTGGTGGAGGACGCGCAGAAGAATTATCAGTTGGGATTAAACAAGCAGATGAGCGCGCAGGCGAATTTGGCGGTATCGCGCGCGGAGATCGCCAAGGCCGAGGGGATGCTGGCACAGTCGAAAGCGGCTTTGGATAACGCGGACGAGGATTTGCGCAATTCGACGATTCTGAGCCCGATTGACGGACTGGTGCTGTCGCGCGACGTCAATGTGGGAGATGCGGTGAGCTCGATTCTGGTGCTCGGGTCGCAGGCCACGCCGATCATGACGCTCGGAGATGTCAGCGAAGTGTACGTGCAGGGGAAGGTGGACGAAGCGGATATCGGCAAAGTGTATTTGAACCAGCCGGCGAGGATTGTGGTGGAATCGTTCAAGGATAAAAAATTCACAGGGAAGGTAACCAAGATCTCGCCGCTCGGCAAGGAGAAGGATAACGTGACGACTTTTGAGGTGCGCGTCTCCATCGCCAATTCGACCGGAGAGCTGAAAGCTTCCATGAGCGCCAACGCGGAAATTCTACTCGAAGAGAAGAAGAATGTGTTGATGGTGCCGGAAGCGGCGCTGATTTATGACAAGGAGCGCAAAGCGTCGGTGGAACTGCCGGATGCCAAGGGCGAAAACGGAAAGAAAAAGGTGGCGGTGAAGTTGGGCATTTCAAACGGCGTGAAGACCGAAGTTCTTGAAGGGTTGAACGAGAAGCAGCAGGTGATCCTGCAATAGTTTCCGCGCGCGACGAACCACGAGTGAACTGAATCTATGTCCTTCCAGGATTTATTGAAAGACACGCTGGCCACGTTGTGGGCGCACAAGCGGCGCACCATGCTGACGATGTTCGGGATCGCGTGGGGAATTATTTCCATCACCGTGATGGTGGCGGCGGGCGAAGGTTTGGGGTTGGGCATCCAGAGAAACCAAGAAACGTTTGGCAAGGATGTGATGGTGATTTTTTCCGGACGCACCAGCATGCAAACGGGCGGTTTGCGTTCGGGACGCGTGGTGCGCTGGATGGAAGACGACTACAAGCAAGTAGCCGCGGATTCTCCAGCGTGCAAATACGTGATGCCGGAGCTCGGCAACGATGTGCAGGCGCACAGCTTGTACAACAGCGGCACCATTCCCACGGTAGGCTCGCTGCCGCCCTTCACGGAAATCCGCAGCATCACTGTGGCGGAAGGACGGTTTTACAATGAAGAAGATAACGCTGAAGCGCGCAACGTGGCGTTTCTCGGCAGCGACACCAAGAAGCAGCTTTTCGCCGACCGCGAAGCCGTGGGCGCCACAATCTGGCTGAACGAAAAACCCTACACGGTCATCGGCGTGATGAAATTCAAGGATCAAAATTCCAGTTACGACGGGACGGATACGCGGAAGATTTTTATCCCGTTCGATACGATGAAGCGGGATTTTCCGAACAAGCCGCCTTCGCCGGAGCACAGCGTCGACAGGCTGCTGGCTGCGCCGTGGAACCTGGCGAGCCACCCGGATTGCGTTTTGCAGTTGCGGAGATCGCTGGGACGCTTGCACAACTTCGATCCGCGCGACAAGGAAGCCGCGGGCATCTGGGATACCGTCAAGGGCGCGGAAGCCAACCGCATGATTATTGTAGGCATGGAAGTTTTCATGGGCGCGGTGGGAATTGCCACGCTTTTTCTCGGCGGGCTGGGCGTCATGAACGTGATGCTGGTGTCCGTGCGCGAGCGGACGCGGGAAATTGGCGTGCGCATGGCGCTGGGGGCGACGCGCAATTCGATTTTGCGGCAATTTTTTCTGGAGACCATCATTGTCGTGGCACTCAGCGGCGGCACCGGGCTGATTATTTCGTACGGTTTTTGCGCGCTGGTCAATCTCCTGCCGATGCCGCAGTTTTTTGCGGGATTGCTGGCCAGCTGGAAGCTCGGCGCGCTTTCCGTTGCGTTACTCGGATTGATTGCGGTGCTTTCCGCTTTGTACCCCGCGAATCGCGCAGCGTCCGTGGATCCCATCGAAGCTTTGCGCTTTGAGGCGGGGGGCTAACGCCATGCTCTTTGAAATATTTCGCGAGGCGTGGGCCGCGCTCGGACGCAATCCGGTGCGCAGCTTTCTGACCATGACGGGAATTTCCTGGGGCATCGTGGCGGTCACGCTGTTGCTCAGCTACGGCGCGGGATTTCGCAGCGTGCTCATGTACACGTTCGAAGTGTTTGGCAAGGGCGCGGTAGTCTGTTGGCCCGGAACGACCAGCGAACAGGCGGGCGGCGAGCGCGCCGGCAAAGCGGTGCATTTCGACCAGGACGATGCGGATTGGGTGAAGGCGCAGTCGCCGCTGGTGAAGCGCGTCACGCTCGAGACCGTGCGCTTCAAGGGGATTTCACACGAAGAGCGGCTCTCGGATACGGCGATTCGCGGCGTTTTTCCGGAATACGGCGAGATGCGCAACGAAGTGCCGATCGAAGGGCGCTGGATTACGCCGGAAGATATTGCCGAGCGGCGGCGCGTAGCATTCCTCGGTGAGCGCTTGCGGAAGAAACTTTTTAGCGGAACGCCCGCGGTAGGCGAAGCGGTGCGCATCGATGGCGTGAAATTCATGGTGATTGGCGCCATGGATACCAAATTTTCCGACAGCAATTATTTTACGAGTGACGATGAGTCCGCATTTATCCCGTACACGGCCGCCGGCGATTTGTGGGACACGAAATATGCCAGCGTGATGCTTTTTGAGCCCGTGGCGCCGGGATTTGAAGCGCCGGCCATGCAGCAGGTGCGCGCTGCCATTGCGAGCCACCAGCGATTTTCGGCTACCGACAAACGGGCCATCACCATGTTCGGCCGCGAGGAATTCAAGCCCATCTACGAGGGCATTACCATTGGGATTGAAGCGCTGCTGTTTTTTGTGGGTGCGTTGACGCTGGGCATTGGCGGGATCGGGGTGATGAACATCATGCTGGTTTCCGTCGAAGAGCGCGTGAGAGAAATCGGTTTGCGGCGGGCGCTGGGGGCGAGAAAATCACACATTCGCTGGCAGTTCCTGCTGGAAGCGCTGGTGATGACCATTGCCGCAGGCGCAATCGGCATGCTGCTTTCGGCGGGAATCACCGCGATGATCGGGACGCTGCCGTTTCTTGGGCCGGCTTATGAGGACGACACCGGGAAGGTGGACATTCACCTGACGCTGTCGTTTGTGACCATGATGCTGTCGACGGGAATCCTGATTTTGGTCGGGGTGGTTAGCGGATGGCTGCCCGCGATGCAGGCGGCGAAACTCGATCCGGTCGAAGCGCTGCGCTACGAGTAGTGTCTCCTGCTGTGCGTTTCTAGATTACGTCTGGCCGAGCAGGGCGTCAAAATAGGCCAGCATATCGACCGAATCCCACTGCTGCTCTCCGATTATTTTTCGTGCGATTTTCCCGTGGCGATCGATGATGTAGGTCTCCGGATAGATCGACGTTCCATACTCGAGCGAGATTTTTTTCGTCGGGTCGCGGAACGTGGGGAAGTTGACCCCATGCTCCGTAAGAAACTTGGCGTAGGCGTCGGCGTCCTCGTCAACGCTGGCGCCGAGCACGACACCGCCGCGCGACTCGATGTATTTTTGCAGGTGAATCATGCTGGGCGTCTCATTGACGCACGGGGGGCACCAGCTGGCCCAGAAATTGAGCACCACGACCTTGCCTTTGAGGTCGGAGAGGTGTTCTGCTTTCCCGCCCAGCTCCATGGCGAAATTATTCGCGGTCTTTCCGGCGGGCGAATCCTCACCTTGCCGGTAACTGGGCAACGCAAAAAGCGCCAAAATCCCCGCTGCCAACGCGACGGCGAACCACACCGCGATTTTCTGGGCGATAGCCATGCAGTGCTATACTAGCGCATCCGAGCAGGATCGGAAAACGGTCCGTCCCGCCGAAGTGCAAGAAAAGATCGTTCCCGTCCCGTGCGATCGAACCTCATCTCGACAACTTTGAACAATGCCTACAGACGCGGCCAGTAGCGAACAAATTTCCGTGATCTTGCCGGCGCGAGACGAAGAATTGTCGATTCGCGGGTGCCTCGATTCGCTGAAAGCGCAAACGGAGATTGCCGAAATTATTGTCGTGGACGACCAGTCCCGCGACCGTACGCGGGAGCTTGTTCGCGAGCGCATGGCCGTCGAGCCGCGGCTGCGACTGCTCGAGACGAGCGGCGTACCGGAGGGTTGGGTAGGCAAGAATAACGCGGCCGCGATGGGAGCTAAGGAAGCGGCGCAGCCGTGGCTGTTATTCGTGGATGCCGATGTGGAGCTGGCGCCGGGTGCCTGCGCGCGTGCGGTCGCGATGGCGCGGGAATCCGGAGCGGCGCTGGTTTCGTTTTCGCCGGAGCAAATAACCGAGTCTTGGTACGAAAAAGCGCTCATCCCGTTCGTTTTTTGCCGTCTGGCGGGAAGATTTTCCTACGAAGCCGTGAACGATCCGGCGTCGCCTGCAGCCGCGGCAAACGGACAATTTCTGATGGTGCATCGCGATGCGTACGATGCGATTGGGGGACACGCCGGAGTTGCCGGCGACATTCTGGAAGATGTGGCTCTCGCGAAAAAGACCAAGGCCGCCGGGTATCGTTTGCAATTTGCGTCGGGAAAGGGAATTGTTCGCGCACGCATGTACCGTTCGTTTGCGGCCATGTGGCAGGGCTGGCGGAAAAATCTCTACCGACTGGTGGGCGGAACGCAGCCGGCGGTTCTGATGGAACTGGAAGCGGCTTTTCCGTGGATTCCGCTGCTCATCCTGCTGATCGGCATCAAATTGCCATTCGCTTTGTTTGCCGGAGTGATCCTGCTGATTCTGCGGCAGATGCGCTATGGCGCGGAGCTTTCGCGTAACCAATACCCATTTCCGCTCATCCTTTATTACGTGCCCGCGGTATTTCTCTACGCTGGCGTCCTGGTAGCGTCCTCCCGGGCGTACGGCAAGGGCAGGTTGCGGTGGAAGGGGCGCGAAGTTACCGTCCGGGACGCGGGACCGACGTCCGCCCAATAGACGGGTACAATAGTTACCGTGAGAAGCTGACGGGCCGGCCGCGAAAAGCCCCCCAAAAACATGGTATTCCTGACTCGCAAAATCGAGTTTTCCGCCGCGCACCGCTACGATAATCCGGCGTTTTCACCGGAAGAGAACCGGCGCGTGTTCGGCAAATGCAACAACGCGCATGGGCACGGGCACAACTACACGCTCGAAGTGACCGTGGCCGGTGAGCCAAACGCGGTGACCGGGATGGTCATGGACCTGAAAGATTTGAAGGACTTGCTGGAACGCGAAATTATGCAGCGCATGGATCACCGCAACTTGAATGTGGAAGTGCCGGAGCTGGCCGGGAAAATTCCGACGTGCGAAAACATCGCGTTGGTGATTTGGAATTTGCTGGAGCCGAAAATTCCGGCGGGACGGCTGCATCGCGTGCGGTTGTACGAATCGGACGATCTTTTTGCGGATTGTTACCGCGCGACGACGGCGAACGGAAACGGAAGCGCGCGGCAGGGTTCGGCGGTGAAGCGATGAGCGGGGAACTGAAAGTTGCGATGGGCCGGCGGTATAAATTTTCTGCTTCGCACCGTTTGCACAACGCGGCGCTGAGTGCCGACGAGAATCGCGAAATTTATGGCAAGTGCAACAATCCGCATGGACACGGGCACAATTACGTGCTGGAAGTGATGGTGTCCGGGCCGGTCGATGCCGCCACGGGCATGATCGCAAATCTGGCGGATCTCGATGCTTATGTGGAGCGGCGCGTGCTGGATGATTATGACCATAAGTCGTTCAACGAAGACGTGGCCGCGTTCCGCAAAATGGTGCCGACCACCGAAAACGTATGCGTGGATATTTTTGAGCGATTAAAAAATTTTCCCCAGGCAAGACTTGAACGCGTTCGCGTCGAAGAGACGGGCAACAACACTTTCGAGTATGCCGGGGATGCAAACGAGGAACCCAATCTGTGACCAAGCCAACCGAGGAAATATTGCTTCACGAGAACGGCACCGGTGCGGCCAACGAAAGTATTGCCGACCTGGTGCGCAAAATGATTGCACAGCTCGGCGAAGACCCGCAGCGCGAAGGGCTGCGCAAGACCCCCGAGCGCTTCGAAGAGGCGATACGGTTTTTGACGAGCGGCTACCAGCAGGACGTCGACGAGGTGCTCAATGGCGCAACGTTCAGCGTTTGTTACGACGAAATGGTGGTGGTCAAGGACATTGAGTTTTTCAGCCTGTGCGAACATCATCTGCTGCCGTTTTTCGGCAAAGCGCACATCGCTTATTTGCCGGATAAGAAAGTCGTCGGGTTGAGCAAAATCGCCCGCCTGGTGAATATGTTTGCGCGGCGTTTGCAGATTCAGGAGCGCATGACCAGCCAGATTGCCACGGCCATCGAGGAAAAGATCGCTCCGCAGGGCGTGGGAGTAATTATTGAAGCGCGCCATCTGTGCATGCAGATGCGTGGCGTCGAGAAACAGCACGGCAAAGCGGTGACCAGCGCGATGCTCGGCGCGTTCCGGCACAATAAACAGACGCGCGACGAGTTCCTGTCGCTGGTGCGCAACCAGGACAGCTAGGGGAGTTCGTAGAGGGAAGAACTGGCGAGAAAACCCTGAGAGGGCGGGGGAACATTGGCGCGCTGCATCGACCTCTACAACTTTAATAAGGCGAAGTCACTCGTTGAAATCCACAATACGCGCCATCGCGATTGTTTTGCTGGGTCTACACGCGACCCCTATGCAGGAACGCCCATTCTCCGTCACGGTATTGCCTTACGAATCCGTCCGTTGGAGTGGCACGGACCTTCCAGCTTCCTTAGTAGCGGGAACAACCGTTTGCGAAATTGACTCCGAGGTGTACGTGCGTCTCCTTAAGGAGTCTCAATTGTGGACGGCATCACCGATAACGCTGCTTCATCAAACGGGTAGAGTGGATGAAATCGACCTTAGGGGCGCGGCTGAGGGCAGGCAGGATGTTATCGCGACCGTTTTCAACGTGGACAAGCACGGAAATGTCTACGTGGCGATACAACTCGGAACTAGCGATCAGTGGTACCTCGCAGTCTACGCCAACGACGGTAGGTTTCTCAGAAAAATCAAACTGCCCGGGGGATTGGTCCCCAGTTTTTTGGTTCCAATTGAAAACAGCCGTGTTGTGATCGGGGGCGTTAAGTCGAGAACTACAGGCGAGGAGTCACGCACTGCTTCTCTTGTGGCATTGCTTGATAAGGACGGCGCGCAGATAAAATCACTATCTTTGCCCGACGACGACGAACACGAGGAGGTTACCAAGCAGACGGGCGGAAAGTACGTCACCTATTCCGTGTTGAACCCAACAATCGAACATGGCCGCGCCGTAGTCGGACCTGATGGTGACGTTTATATTTTCCGAGCGTCGCCTGAACCCACCGTCCAAATACTCGATTCGTATGGCAATCCTCTCCGAGTTATTTCGCTGGCGACAGTTACACAAGATTTACTGCCAAGCAATTTCTACGTTTTTGACGACGCAATCGCAGTGGGATACGAACTGACTAAAGAAAATTTCTGTCCCGTCAAAGGATTTTTCGCGCTGTACAGCCGACAGTCAGGGAAACTCTTGGAAAACTTCTCAATCCCCTTGGCTCCCAAAATTCTGCTCTGCGCCAAAAGCCACTCCCTCCTTTATCTCAAGGCTTCGCCGGGAGACAAAACTTACGAGATGGCCCGAATCCAAGTTCCGAGAACGAAACCATAAGCCCGAGTCCTCAATAAGCCGTTCCAAGGCGCGAAGGCAACTAAAATCCCCGCCGCTTCCATTCTTCCCGCGCCTCGTCAAGCTGAATCACGAACGGCTCCAGCGGCGGCTTACCAAGATTCGCTCTTGGTAAACGCACGCCCGCCCGAACTCCCGAAGCTGTTCATCGGTCATTCGCCGCAAGCGTTCGCGGAGCTCGTTCCTGTCAGTGGGGATTTCCACTCCGCCGTCGTGCAGCACAACTCCTCCACGGCGGAGGAAGGGAGAAATCTTTTCGCACGAGGCGAGGACGGCGTCAACCGGATGAACCCATAGGAAAAAAAAAGGAGCGCTGGATTCGAGGTCCGCGCTCCAAGAGAAGTTAGGGGTCTTAATGCACACTGAAATCTTATTTCTCGGAGCAAACTGGGGGAATACTCAGAAGGCTGTACGCGCCCTTAGCGAAGGTTGTTGCATCATTGGTGTTAAATGGGTCGTTGAACCCGAGGTTTTTATGTGCAACAAAACGAACGCTGGAAAGAACTCTGTGAGCAAGCCTCTAAAGAGCAAGACCCCCAGAAATTCATAGAACTCATTCGAGAGATAAACAATTTATTGGAGACGAAGAAGGGCCGCCTGGAGCGTGCCGTCTCCTAAGCGCGATTGGTCCGCATAAGTTGCCGCTGTCCCCGACCGTGGCAGAGCCGTGTCCGCAAAGCGCACACTTACCCCGAGTCCGGACGCAAATTGTGCAACGTGCCGAACGCTCGTTAGAGAAGGCACCGAACTTTTGCTCCGTCCGCATTCGACACACTTGCGCCTGCCTCGCACGGTTGGCGCAGGCTCCTGATATTCGCGCGCGGGAGTCCTCCACGGGCCGGATTCCTGCAAAGGCAGTTCGCCGGAACGAATGGCGAATGTCTTCGATTTATTCCTGATCCACTATTTTTGGTTACTGGATTCTTCAACCGGCGGCGCGGGCGAGTGGGATCGCGCCGGCTTGCCCGGCTGATTGAAAGCCACGCTATTCAGACTTTCCAGATAGCTGGCAACCCCGCTAAAAATTCCTTCGGCGACGTGCTGCCGCTGTTCTGGTTTCTTCAGCAACTGCTCATCCGATGGATTGCTGAGGAAGGAAATTTCCGTGAGGATCGACGGCATGTCTGCGCCAATCAGCACGACGAATGGAGCCTTGCGCACGCCGCGATTCTTGACGGTCTTCGCGGACCTTTGAATGCGCTTCGACAGCGAATCCTGCACGTCTTCGGCGAACTCTTTCGATTCGTCGATCTTTTCCGTGCGCGCGATCTGGCGCACCACGTCCTGCAAATCGTGAATGCCTTGCTGGCTCGTGGCATTCTCGCGCGCCGCCACTTCCATGGATTCCGGGGTGCCGCGCAGATTCAAATAGTAAGTCTCGATCCCGCGCGCCGCGTGATCCTGGCTGGAATTGGCGTGGATGGAGATGAACAAATCGGCTTTGGTTTGATTCGCGATGTTGGTGCGTTCTTCGAGCGGAATGAAGGTGTCGTCGGAGCGCGTGTAGACGACGTCAGCGCCCGGCAGCTTCTGTTGAATCAATTTTCCGAGCCGCAGCGCGACATCCAGGCACAAATCCTTTTCCATCAAGCCCGTGGGGCCGATGGTGCCGGTATCGTGTCCGCCGTGTCCGGCGTCGATGACGATGCGGCCAATTTTCAGGCCGAGCGTGCGCGTCAGCGTGGATTGACCGTCATGGGTAGCCGTGGGTGAACTTGCCGGGCGGATTAAATCCGGCTTGGTGCTGGCGTTGGTGGCTTTGAGGGTCTTGGCGCGCTGGCTCTTTTCGTTCAAGACGCCACTGGCGGCGGTGCTTGGCGCCTCGGTTGGCGCGGGACTCATCGCATTTACGTTTGCTGCGGCGGCAGCCGGCGGCGCAAATGCCGGGGCCGCTGGATTTCCATTCCTCGACTGCGGCAGAACCGACGCCGTAGCTCTTCCGGAGACAGGCTCGGCGCCGTCGAGCACGATATCCGCCGACGTGCCGATATCGCCTGCGGTATTCGCGCGCGCATTCTCGGCCGTCGCCGGCACGGGAGGCGGCATCCGCAAGTCGCGTTTTAGTTTAGCGCTGCGCACCGGGGAGTCCGCGGCCACCGTGCCATACAAATCGATGATCAGTTGCGGCGGATTGCTAGAGAGCGAAGCGGTGTAATCCTTCACGCCGTTTACGTCAAGAACGACGCGCACGACGCCCGTCTGATTCTGCGCCACGCGCACTGCGGTGAGCAGCCGGCCGTCCACTTGAATATTTCCGCGCGCCACTTCGGGCGTCAGCCGCGCCGCGTGCAAGTCAAAAAATATGCGCTCCGGATTGCTGATGCGCGCCGAGGAATATTGCACGCTGCCTTCAAGGTCGATGGTGACGCGCGTGGCCTCGCCATTCGCGCTCGCGCGAATGCGCCGCACGCGCGGCGCATTTCCCGTGGCGTCCTCGTTGGGCATTCCACCGCTGTGCGTGAACGCAGCGGGCATTGCCGCCGCAGGGCTCGCCGTAATCTCGACCACTTCGGTAACGGTTGCGGGATTCGATCGCGCGGAGGGCGGCGCGGTCTTTGCTTGGCTGTTGACCGCCGGCGCGGGGTGCTCGCTGTTTTCAAGCAGTGCGATCTCCGCCAAGCCTTCTTGCGCTTCGCGGCGCCGCGCGGAACGCGGATAGCGCTTCACAAAATCCTCGTACGTCGCGTTCGCCGCGGCCGACTCTCCCAGTTGATTGCGCTGCAGCTTGGCGGCGCGCAGCAGCGAATCCTGGCAATACTTGCTGGTGGGATATTCGCGCACCAAATATTCGTAGGTATCGACGGCGGACTGGTAGTAGTTGCGGCCAAAGCGGTCGCCCATCTCGCTGTAGAGTTCGGCGATAGCCAGCAGGGAATCCGGCACTTCCGGGGCGCGCGGCGTGATCAGCGTAACGCGGCGGTAATTGGCGACCGCTTGCTTGTACTCCGCCAGCGTGCGTTTTTCCGGAGCTTTGCTGTTCAGCAGGGAACGCAGTTCTTCAGCGCGCGAAAATTGCGAGGATGCTGCCTGTCTTTTTACGGAGTAGGTTGCTTCCGGTTCGCCGGCATGCGCTTTCGCCGCCAGCGCGCAGGAGCAAAACAACGCGGCGCTTAAAGCGAGAAGCGCGCGCAACGCAAAAACCGGCGAAAAAGGGGCGAAGGCCGTGTGGAAATGTTTTTGGCCAGTCAGCATGCTCCCCGGTGCCCTCTCACCGCCGTACCATTTTTCGCAGAAATCCCGGAATTTTGCGCTACTAATCTTCGCTCAGTCGTTTGAAAAGACAATACGCCCGCTGCCGTCGACGTCGCGGTGAATCGCTCGCGCGTTGGTGAAGGCATCTTGCAGCCGGCCAGAGCCCGGCCGGAAGTACGCGTCCTGCACCTTATGGACGTAATTCCGCGTTTCGCGAAACGCCGGAATACCATGCGCGCGGTCCACAGCGCCTTCTCCCGCATTGTACGCCGCCAGCGCCAGGTCCAGGTTGCCATTATAACGCTCCAGCAGCGTCTTCAGATATCGAACCCCGGCGTCGATATTCTGTTGCGGGTTGAACAAATCGTTCGCGCCAAAGCGCTGCGCGGTGGTGGGGATCAACTGCATCAACCCGCCCGCGCCGCGGCGCGAAACCGCGCCGGAGTTCCAGTTCGATTCCGTTTCAATCACCGCACGGATCAGCGCGGCGTCCACGTGGTGGCGTTCCGCCGCCTCACGCACCAGCTTTTCCGCGCCGTCCCGGTCAATGCTCATGGACGGTCGCGAAAACCCTGCAAAAGAAGATTCGCCGTTGAGGTAGATGGTTGTGCGAGGTTTGCCGGAAGCCAGCCGGAGCGCCGCGGGGGGATCCGCGTTGATAAATAGCCGGCGCCCGTCGTCGTTCGTGACTTTAGCGATTTGCGCGTGTGCCGGGGCAGAAAAAGCCACCAGCGTTGCCAAAACCAAGCAAGCCGGGATTGTCTCGCGTCTGTGCATCGCCGTGAAAAAAAACCAAATAGTTAGCAGCGGACGTCTTCAACACCCGTGTCCCGAACCGTGCAAAGACGACCGAACCCTCTAAGACGAACGAACCGAACAAACCAACCGCGCTGGACACCCCAGCGCCACGCCCATTATACCAAGCCCGCTACGAGCCCGGGAACGCTTGCCAAGGCACTTTTTAGCTGCGATGTGTCTTTTCCGCCAGCCTCCGCCAAATCGGGCCGGCCGCCCCCGGAACCGCCCACCTGCTCGGCCAGCGACTTGATGAGCTTCCCGGCGTGAATTTTGCCCGTCAAATCTTTCGTAACTCCAACAATCAAAGAGACTTTGTCGCCGTCTGGCATCCCCAAGGCGACCACCCCAGAGCCTAGCTTCTGGCGCAGCGAATCTACCAGTTGCCGGAGGCCTTCGCGGTCCACTGAACCGACCTCCGCAGCCACCACCCTCACGCCCTTGACGGTCTCGGCTTTGCTCAAAAGGTCATCCAATTGCCCCAGCGCGCTTTTGCGCTTTTGCCCTTCGAGCTCCTTCTCGAGTGCCTTCACCGTGGCTGCCATTTTCTCGACGGTGGACAACACGGAATCCTCGGCCACGTTCAGCTGCGAAGCCACCTGCGACAAGATCGCGGCCTGCTGCTGAAAATGCTCCAGCGCGCCAATGCCGGTGACCGCTTCAATGCGCCGCACCCCGGCCGCCACGGACTGCTCGCCCACAATCTTGAGCACGCCGACGTCGCCAATGCGGTTGACGTGTACGCCGCCGCAAAGCTCCTTCGAGTAGAAGCCACGGGGCGCGCGCTCGTCCGGAATGGTCACGACACGGACGTTGCTCTCCGGATATTTATCGCCAAAAAAGGCCAGCGCCCCGGAGGCCAGCGCCTGGTCGATCGAGGTCACGCGCGTCTCGACCGGCGTGTTCCAGCGGATCTCGTCATTCACCTGCTGCTCGATGTCGCGCAACTCTTCGGCATCCACCGGTGCGAAATGCGAAAAATCAAAGCGCAGCCGCTCCGGCGCATTCAGCGAGCCAGCCTGCTTCACATGCGTGCCCAAAATATTGCGCAGCGCCGCGTGCACCAGGTGCGTCCCCGAGTGATTCCGAATAATCCGCGCCCGCCGCTCGGCGTCCGCCGCCACGGTGACGCGATCTCCGACGCGCAGAGTTTCCTTCGCGTTAACGCGATGCGCCACCAATCGTGCGACTGGGTAGTAAGCGCCCGTCACTTCGGCGAGCATCTGCGATTCCGGCGCACCGTAAAACGCGCCGGTGTCCGCCATCTGCCCGCCAGACTCCGCGTAAATCACCGTGCGATCCAGCACCACGTCGCCAGATTCGCCGGCCTGCAGCTCGGCGACGGGGCCGTTTTTCGTGATGATTGCTTCAATCCGGCAGTCTTTGGCCTTCGTGGACGCTGCCCCGTGCTCGTAAAATTCCTTCTCGGTCTTAAAATTCTCCGCAATCTTGGCAAACGCCGGATTCGCCGCCTCTTTCGCTGCTGCGCCTTTCCACGAAGCACGGGCGCGCGTCTGTTCTGCGTCCAGCGCGGCGTCAAACCCCTCCGCATCAAAAATGACGCCCTGATCGCGCGCGGCGTCGGCGATGAAATCGCGCGGCAAACCGTTCGTCTCGTACAAGCGAAACGCATTGGCGCCCGCAAGCTTCGCCGGCGCAGTGTCGCTTGCCGCTTTCCTGGCCTCTGCCAGCAACGCATCCAGTTTTCCGGACGCCGCTTCAATGGTGCGGCCAAACTGCCGCTCCTCCGCCAGCAGCACGCGCGCAACATGCTTTTGCGACGCTTCCAAATCCGGATACGCCGCTTGCATCAGCGCGCGCACCGTCGAAACCATCTCAAACAAGAACGGCTCTTTCATCCCGAGCAAGCGCCCGTGATGAATCGCGCGACGAATAATTTTTCGCAGTACGTATCCGCGCCCCTCATTCGAAGGCTGCACGCCATCGGCAATCAAAAAGGTCGTAGCCCGGGCGTGATCCGCAATCACGCGGAGCGATGCCGCACCGCCCTTTCGGGCTTCCGCTGTGATCTCGCGCGCAAAATCCACGCCGCAAAGCTCCGCTGCCCGCTTGACCAGCGGCACGAACAAATCCGTGTCGTAATTCGAAATCACGCCCTGCAGAACCGCCGCCACGCGTTCGAGTCCCATTCCGGTATCAATCGAAGGCTTCGGCAAGGGACTCAGCACACCCGACGCATCGCGATCGAATTGCATGAAAACCAGGTTCCAAATCTCCACATACCGGCCGCAATCGCAGGGAAACCTACAATCCGTGTGACCTTCCTCGGAACCCGCCGGCCCCATATCGTAAAAAATCTCAGAACACGGCCCGCACGGCCCGGTATCGCCCATGGCCCAGAAATTATCTTTGAGCCCCGGAATGGGCACGATGCGTTCCGCCGGCACATGCTCCAGCCAAAATCCGCGCGCCTCTTCATCGACGCCGAGCGTCGTCCGGGGAGCTACTTCCGCGCCGCCAAACACCGTCACATACAACTTTTCGCGATCGATTTTAAACCAGTCCTTCGACGTAACCAGCTCCCACGCAAATGCAATGGCCTCCCGCTTGAAATAATCTCCAAACGAGAAATTCCCCATCATCTCGAAAAAAGTATGATGCCGCTTCGTAAAACCGACATTCTCGAGATCATTGTGCTTTCCGCCAGCCCGCACGCATTTCTGCGCGGTCGTGGCGCGGTTATACTCCCGTTTCTCCAACCCCAAAAACACATCCTTAAACTGATTCATTCCGGCATTCGTAAAGAGCAGCGTGGGATCGCCGTGCGGCACGAGCGACGAACTGCGCACGCGCCGGTGCCCTTTCTTCTCAAAAAACTCCAAAAACTTCTCGCGAATCTCATTCCCAGTCATCATCGAAGTGATCCACCCTCACCAACCAGCCCATTCACAAAATCGCAAGCCCACAGTATCGCAGACCGCGCAATCCATTCGCCACCCGTGGTGTGGAATTACACTGGCGGTCTCTTATATCGCCGCCAGGTCCAAAAAATTGCAGACGGCCTTACCGGGGGCCTGCTGCTCGCCCTGCTGAGCGCGCTTCTTCCGGCCCGCACGTTTGCCGACAGCGTATCCGCCAGCGCCGGAAGCATCACGGTCAACGAAAACAGCATAAGAAAGCAACGACATAGTTTCGCCATTTTTTTCGTTCCGCGCTTTGCGCCGCTGTTCCGCTGCAGCTCCGACTCTTTACGAGTTACAATGCTCACGCTTCTCGCTTCCGAGCCCAAACCTTGCATCCGTTACCATTCAGCGGCGACCCTCTTTACGCCAGCACCTTCTGGACCGCCTATCTGCTATGGCTGGTGTTCGAAACGCGCGGCACTTTCCGCCATCGTTCCAAAAATTCCGCGAACGCCCGCGACCGCGGTTCGTACCTGCTGATCATCATTCTCCTGTGGACCGGAGTCGGCCTGGCCTTTGCGCTGAGCTTCGTTCTTCCGCAAGCCGCCATCACCTGGCACCGCAAGGCCGTCTTTTTCAACGGCATCGCGCTCATGCTACTCGGCATGGCATTCCGCTACTACGCCATGATCGTCCTTGGAAAATTTTTCACCTATCAAGTCGCCGTGCACTCCGGGCAAACGGTCATCGAGACGGGCCCGTACCGCTATATCCGCCACCCGTCCTACACCGGAGCACTGATCACCTTAGCAGGGCTTGGACTCGCGCTCGGGAACTGGGCCAGCCTGGTCGTCATGCTGGCGTGTATGGGCGTGGCTTACGCCTACCGCATCTCGGTCGAGGAAGGGGCACTCCTCGTCGCGCTCGGCGAGCCCTACAACAATTACATGCGCCGCACGCGGCGCCTCGTGCCGTTTCTCTTTTAGGCTGTGCCGCGATCAGGCGCAATGCGCAGCGTCCGACGACCGGAAACCTCTGTAAAGCACCAGCAACGGGCCGGCGCCACCCACGAACAAATAACGGGCGCTGCAAAAGCTCCTTAGGGCGCTTAACTTTGCGGAAGCTCGGTCCCGGTCATGCATCAAACAGACGGCGACCCATGCCGTTTTTGCGTAGCCCCTTCGTTCGAAAAAGCGAACGCAATTTCATGTCGCGCGAGAACTACATCAACCCGCTCTGCCGCGCCAGTTTCAACGCTTCGATCGCCGCGCCGCGCGCGCCAGCCGTGTCGCCATTGGGCATCACGTAAATCGGGATATCCACTTGTTCTTCGCGCTGGTTCGGCATGCCCACGCGAATCTCCGCCATAAACCATTTCTGAAAACCCGCGCTGGTTTCCAGCGCGCCGCCGCCGACGATCAGCGCATCCGGGTCAAAGGTATTGACCATTTCGTCGAAGAAAAGCCCCAGCGCATGCGCTTGCACGCGAAAGATCTCTTTGCTCAGCTCGTCGCCCTTATCCGCCAGGCCGCGCACCATTTTCGCCGCCTTGGACGGCTCCATTTTCGCCAGCTCGTGATTCGGATAACGCGGCAGGAAGTACGGCAGCAAATTTCGCTCAATCCCCGTCAGTGAACATAGCGATTCGAGATCCCCCACGCGGCCGCAATTGCACAGCGGCTTCAGCCCGCTGGTGTCCGCAATGCTTTGATAAGGCAGCAGCACGTGGCCCAACTCTCCGCCAAATCCGTTGCGGCCTTTCACCACGTTGCCGTCCAGAATAATTCCGCCGCCGTTTCCCGTGCCGATAATTGTGGAGACGGACGTCTCCTTGCTGTCCGAACCAAAAAGCGTGTAGTGCCCCCACAGCGCCGCAGCATTTCCATCGTTCAGATAGGAAACCGGCTTGCCAAGTTTGTGCGCCAAGCTTCCGCGAATATCAAATGCCGACCACAGCGCGTGCACAAAATTCGTCGAGCCGCGCGCGCTCAGCTGCCCCGCCGCGCTCGCCGGGCCGGGGGTATCGAGTCCCACAGCCACGACATCGTCCAGCGTCACTCCCGCGCGGGCCGTTGCCATCTTCAACCCGTCCGCAATTTGTGCAAGGCACACCTCCGGCCCCTGCTTTGAAAGCGCCGGATGCTCGCACAGGCTCTCAATGTGAAAACGCTCCTGCTGATCGACCAGCGTATAGTTAATCGCTGTACCGCCCAGATCCACTCCCGCCACGACTGGCACGTTTTTCTCTCCTCTAGTTCGCAACCGCTGCTCGGCCCCAGCCTAGCAGAATTTGCCAGTGCGCCACCTAGTTTTCAGCGTTGCGCTAAAAATCCTGACAACGCAAGCCCGAAAAGATAGAGTGAACCGCGAAATCATGTTGCTCCGGGGAGTGTGCATGCCTCAAATCTCGATTTTTTGCTTTGCGGCCGGTCTTCTCGGCTTGACGATGGCCCATTCGGGACTAGCCCAAACGCCGCCAGCGCGGAGCCCTGTTTCTACCGCCGCGAGTAGCGCCGTCTCGCTGGCAAGGCAATACCACGAGGGCGAAAAGCTCGGCTATCACATGCGAGCAACGAATAAGGGGCGCTACTCGACGACCGCATACGAAGCGGACGTGAACTGCGTCGCGAAGAAGGACGCTGCGGGAATATTCTCCGAAGAGTGCGCGTGGTCTAATCTCGTGGTGAACGGCAGGCCCGTTCCGCTTTCCGCGGCCGCGCAGAACCTGCGGCAAATCCTTTCGCTCGATGCGAACGCGACCCCCGTGGTGCCGGACCTCAGCCAGGTGATACCCATCATCGGCCCGATCACGGACTTGCTGACGTTCTACAGCGATTTGTGGCTCGCCAATAAATTAGAGCAACTTCATCACGCCGGAGATCATTTTTATTTTGCGCGTGGCACGCCGAATTCCTGGGCGGACGGCAACTACGTTTTGCTTGGGCAAGATTCCATCGACTTCGATCTCACGCTCGCCGAGAAGAACGAGCAGGGAATTGCCACCCTGGTGGTCCGGCACGTGGTCCCCAAAGAACCGCAAATCAAGCTGACCGCCGACTGGATGAAGCCGCCGGTCGCGGACACGCCCAACAATTGGGTGGAAGTTGAAAAGAGCGGCGAAGGGAAATTCTCTGCGGAAATCGGCAAGGAAACGTTCGACGTGCGGATCAAAGTAGCCGGCGACGGAAAGATACTGTCCGCGACACTGGACAATCCCGTGGAGGTTCTGGAGCGCGATTGCACCGACGCGGAGCTGACGCACTGCGGCGACCCCGCGCGCTACCAAATCAAGCGTCAGATCGACCTGACGCTTTTGCACTGAGACGAAAGCCTCCCGAATCGGATCTAAAAGTTACGCGGAATGACTCACCTTGCTAGGGACCGGTTTAGCTCGCGAGCGTCGCGCCCCATTCCTCGGGGTTTACGTCGCGGGCGTGCTGCGCGAAAAGCCAGTGGTGGCCGTCGAGGTCCGTGGCTCCATATTGCCGCTCGCCATACTCCGTGACGTGCAATTCTTCGACGATTTTCGCGCCGACGGATTTTGCGCGGTGATAATGCGCGTCGAGGTCGTCAACGAAGATTGTCAGGCTTTGCGTCTCGGCGCCGAGAAGCGCGGGAGTCGAAGCGCCCTCGCGCACTCCACGGATCATCACCCAGGCTTCGCCGAGATGCATTTGCGCGCCCTGCGGCTCACTCGGCGGCCCGTAGCGGTAGTGCTCCACGAACCCGAAAGTCTTGCTGAGCCAAGCAGTCGCCTCGCCAACATTTCGATACACAATGTGCGGCAGCAAAATATTCGCGGGGACGGAGCGATTATTCATGACGCGCCGAGAGTAATATGTGTGAGTTTTCCGGGCAAGACTTCACATCCACGCAGGCGCCGCCCGAATGCAAGGGCTGATCCTAAATTTATTTTACGAGCCATGCCGCCCAGCCGAGACATAGAGCCAGCGCCAAGGAAAACACTACGGGCGGAGGTCCGAAGTATTTCCAGCTGAGGTACGCTCCGGCAAGTTGTACCGCGCAGAATACCCATCCTAATGCGCCAATCGCTTGCGGCGACTTTGCCGCCAAACTGCCGAGATGCCAAGCAATAAACGCGGAGAAGAGCATGGCTACGCTGCAGGAAAGTCCGAAGCCGCGATAAAACCTTCCGTAGCTGTAGCTCCTGCCGTCTTCTTCAAACGAAACGTTGTTCATGGCGTCAAAAACCGCGATTCCTTCCGCGGAGTGCGCGCGAAAACTGAGAAACCCGAAGGTATGTCCCGCCGCAAACAGCAGGAAGACCACCGCCGCAGTTCGATACAGCCAAGTCGCTTTCATCGCAAAATCCTCCCGACGAGAGAGTTGGTCGAGTGTGCACCGCATCCTAATCGCTCCGCGAGAACGAGCAAAGTGTTTTTCCGGGAGCAAAGCTTTCGGCAACGTCCGAAGCTCCCGCAAAGCCACTCTGCCGCGCCCCTGCGGGGCAGGTGTATCGCCGGGTTCGGGGCTATTCCGGTTTGTTTGCTTTTGCCGCTTCCGTGGCAAACATTTGCAGCAACCCGCCCCAGCCGCCTTCGGCATTGACCATTTCGCGCATGGTTTCCCAGCCCGCTCCGAGGCGCTCGAAGTGGCGATGCTCGAGATCGACGCGCGTCGAACCGTCGGCTAGCGGGGTGAAGAGCACTTCGACTTCACTCGACTTTGCCAAGTCCGGCTGGTATTGCCATTGCGGAGTAATTTTCCAGGCCATCACAAAGCGCTTCGGAGGTTCCCACCGCAGAATTTCGCCCCAGTCGCATTCCGCGCCGTCGGTCTGCTCGCTGTAGCAGCGGCCGCCGACGCGGCCTTCAAGGACCGCGCGCTTCATCGGCGCGTTGCCGATGTGATGGCTGCGCGGCCACCAGCTGTCAAAGCCTGCGGTGAACACTTCAAACGCGCGCCGCTGGCCGGCTTTCACCGTGACACTCTTGCGTACCGGCGCATCCGGCAGGGTTCCTCCGCTTGGCATGCTGGGTTGTGCTGTGCTCATGGCTGCTCCTTTTTGCGTGATTTCCTCGTGGTTTTTTTTGTTGCTACTCCTTGAATTGTTTCTGGAACTTCTTCCACCTTGCGGCGAAACGCTTGCAGCGCTTGACCCCAGAACTGCTCGAAATATTCACGCAACGTCTCGAAACCTTCCGGATGCAATTGATAGAGCCGGCGATTTCCGGCAGCGCGGCCCAACACCAGGTTGGCGTCTTTCAAGATGCGGAGGTGCTGCGAAATGGCGGGCCGACTGACGGGAAAATGGCGCGCCAATTCGCTTACCGCCAGTGGGCCATCGATCAAGCGCGCCAGGATGGCCCGCCGGGTGGCATCGCCCAACGCGTCCAGCTTCGCTTCTTGGTAAGTATCCACTAACGGTAAGTTAGCGCTTACCCATAACCCTTGTCAAGAGTTTTCACTCCGGGGAGCACAAGTTTCGTGCGGGGTACGGCCAGACCGCTAGGAAAGAGAAGGAATTTTATTCTCGAGGAAGAAGAAAAGACTTGCGCGAGGCAAGGTTTGGCCACTCTGGCCTCAAATAGAACATGGAGCAAGCCTTTCGACTCACTCCATGCGCAGACGAAATCACTCGATTTGGTTCCGTTTAATGACGGTGGTCGCCGCCGCGGTGCTCCTCTTCCACGCGGCGTCCTTCGCGCTGTGCGGAACGCTCGCGATCGGAGCGGGGATGAACTTCATGGCGTTCCGCTACGCGCGCGCCAGGGCCGAATCTGCGGACGCCTTCATAGGGGTGCACGTAAACGCCGCGGTTGACCCAAGTACGGCCCCACGGCCGATCGTTGATAAACAGGCGATGTCCGCCCCAATCGAAGCGGCTGTAGCCCCAGCCCCACGGCCGGAAAAATCCGCCGATGCTAACTCCGAAGCCGAAGCGAATTCCGCCTCCCACAAAAAAGCCGGGGCGCGGCGCAAAGAACACAATGCCCGGATCATAGTAGGGCACCACGATGTATCCCGGATCAACCGGATTGATGCTGATATACGGGCCGCCGCCGACCACGATCTGCTCGTTGCTGCGCAGGTATCCATATTGCTGCGCCTTGTGGCGCTCGCGTTGCACGGCGTCCATCACGTCTTGCTGCTGCGCCAAGAAAGCATTGCCCAAGTCCCGGGTCCAGTTTTGATCGGAAGCCATGGTGTCGAGGACAGAAGGGAACGGCAGCAAAGCTTGCACGCTCGGATCCCAAGGCAATTGATCCTCTTGAATGGCGTTAGCCAATTCTTGGCCGTGGAGATAGTGATGTTCGTCCGCCCATTTAGCGGCCTCGGGAATTTGCTCGGGAAACGTCGCCGCGGCGAGAACCTGCGACAGCAAAGCGTCCGGATATAACGCGATGCGTCCGACCAGTTGATCGAGTTGTTCAGGCGCGAACGACGGCGGAGGCGCCTGCGATTGATCGGCCGCGTACGTGGGGGGCGGATTTTGCGCGAAGAGGGGGCTTGTGAGAACCAAGGCGGCGAACGCCACCAGTACCGATAATATTTTTCTGCTTTTCATTTCCACGCTCCTAAACAATTTTTACCAACCGCTGCACTCCATGGGAGCCGTTGTTCGTTCTAGTCCTACCCTTAAAACACGCTAGCACGCGGTAAGTTTCGGTGTCTATCGGTGAACGGGTGTAGGGCCAGTGGTGGCCGCATTGACGGTTTTCACGAGATGTCGTTCAATGAAAAACGGCGAATTGCTCGAGGCCGCGGGAGGCGATTCATGGCGACTGGAGAAACGCGCTGGCCGGAGCTGCCGCTTGCGGCGTGGAAAGACACGTATGCGACGCTACATATGTGGACGCAGATGGTGGGCAAGGTGCGGCTGGCGTTGAGTCCGGCGATCAATCATTTTTGGGGCACCACACTGTATGTCAGCTCGCGTGGACTCTCGACATCGCCAATTCCTTATGAAAAGGGCGCGTTCGAGGTGGTGTTCGACTTCGTATCGCACAGTTTGGAAATTACAACCAGCCTGGGGGAGACGCGAGCGTTTCGGTTGCAGCCGCGAACTGTCGCCGAATTTTACGCGGAATTTATGGGCGCGCTGGAGTCGCTGGGTGTTCATGCGAAGGTTTGGACCATGCCGGTCGAGGTGCCGCGTCCCGTGCGGTTCACGCTGGACGAAGGGCACAGGTCGTACGATGCCGAATACGCGCATCGCTTCTGGCAAATATTGGTCAGTGCGGAAAAGGTGTTTTGCGAATTTCGCGCGCGATTTATTGGGAAATGCAGCCCCGTGCATTTTTTTTGGGGCAGTTTCGATTTGGCGGTAACGCGCTTTTCCGGCCGGCGTGCTCCAGAGCGGCCCGGGGCCGATGCCATCACTAGGGAGGCGTACTCGCACGAAGTGATCAGCGTGGGATTCTGGCCGGGCGACGGCGAAGTGATCAAGGACGCGGCGTTTTATGCGTATGCCGCACCGGAGCCGACAGGGTTCAACAGCCGCGCGGTGCTGCCTGGCAAGGCTTTTTTCAGCAAAGAAAAAGGCGAATATTTTCTGATGTACGAGGACCTGCGCACGGCCGCGAATCCGGAAAAAGATTTGCTGGATTTTTGCCAGTCAACGTATGAAGCAGGTGCGATCGCTGGAAACTGGGACCGAAAGAACCTGGAACGCGCGGCGACATAGCCCGCGCGACGTCAGCCAGCTACTGGACTCGGCACTCGCTCCGGCGTATTCTTCGCCTCATGACACTCTCGGCTAGAAATCGCCTCACCGGAACGGTAGTGGAAGTTGAGTATGGCGGCGTGATGGCTCACGTGGTCATTCGCGTTGGAGACAACCTGATCGAGAGCGTGATCACCAAGCGCAGCGCGGAAGAAATGAAGCTGAACATCGGAGACAAAGTTTCCGCAGTGATCAAGTCGACTGAAGTGATGCTCGAAAAGTGACGCTGGAGAACCCGAAAACGCGCGGCGACTCGAGCGAGCGGAACGGGAAGGTTCTAGCGGTGCGCCGCGCCGCGCTTCCGCATTTGCGAACTCTCCTCGTTCTTGTGCTGGTGCAAGTTGTTCCGATGCTCCGTGCTGCGCCGGCGCAAACGGCCGCGGTTAGAGCGGAACTTCGCGTTGCGGGCGCTGTTTCGACTCCGCTGGTCCTGACGGTTGCGGATTTGAAGAAAATGCCGCGAAAGACACTGACGGTGGTAAACCCGCACGAAAAGAAGACCGAGACCTACGAAGGCGTGTCCGTCGAGGAACTGCTGCGGCGGGCGGGAGCGCCGCTAGGCGAACAGCTGCGCGGAGCGGCGATGGCGACTTATGTGGTCGCCGAGGCGGGCGACGGATACCGCGTGGTTTTTTCTTTGGCAGAACTCGATTCAGGGATTGTCGATTCGGAAATGATGGTGGCGGATACCGTGGACGGCGCGCCGCTCTCGGCGCCGCAAGGGCCTTTCCGCCTGGTCGCGCCACACGAGAAGCGCCCGGCGCGCTGGGTGCGGATGCTTAGGGCTCTGACGGTCGTACGCGCTGCAGCTCAATAAATACGCTGGGATGAAGCGGCGAGTCGCATGGCAAGATTTGCGATCGGGAAATCCGCGCTCAAAAATAGCTGAGCCAGAGGGCGCGGCTGCGCTCCTTGAGGGCGGCGAAGCGGCGGCAGAGCGGGTAGAGGACGAGTACGACGATGGTCCAGACGCAGTAGACCCCTGGCAAGGTGAGGCCCCAGCCGGGCGGGGGAGTGACGGGGAACTGGCTGGGGTTTGCGGATTCAAACATCCAGTGGATTGCGCCGTTTTGCGCGAAACAAATGATGATGGCGATGAGATGGATCAGCGGGATGTGCGAAAGGTAATAGAACATCGGCACTTTGCCGAAGACGAGCGCGGGGCGCAGGAGATGGGGAATGTGGCCATCGACCGCGAAGAGGAAGACCAGGGCGGGGCCGAGGGTCATGAGGAGAAAGAGCAGGGACGGCGGATATTTGGTGGTGTTGATGAAAGACAGCGCCGTGAAAATTGCGGATTTTTGTTTTGCCCAAGGCGCGGGGTCGCCGTAGCGGTTGATGGCGCGGAGCACGCAGAATGCCGCGATTGCGGCGAGGGCTGCGCGGATCAGAAAATTGCGGCGGCGCTCAGGCGACCAGCTATAAATTTGGCCGAGCCCGAAGCCCGCCGCGGTAACGCCGATCCATGGGATGAGCGGATAGGCGACCAAGACGATGTGTTGCGGCGTGTTCAGCAGGATCGCCGGAACGTGCAGGATCGACCAAAGTGGGTTGTCGGATTCGACGGAGTCAAAAAGATTGTGGCCGGCGATGAGGATGAGGCCGCATGCCGAGACCAGCGCCGGCGGCAAATAGACAAGCGCGGAAAGAACGATCATCGACCAGCCTAGAGCCCAGAGTACGTTGAGAATGGTGAGGTGGTAGTCGAAATTGAACTGCCAGCCGAGGCAGCGCACGACGACTGCTTCGAGGAATAGAAGCCAAAGCCCGCGAGTAACCAAGAAAAATGAAAGTTGGTTTCTCGTCTTTCTGGCGAGCGAGAGATACGCGCCGGTGCCGGTGAGCAGGAAAAAAACCGGCGCACAGAAATGCGTGATCCAGCGGGTGAAAAACAGCGGAACCGTGGTGGTGGCGAGATCGGTGGGATTCCGGCCGGGGACGCCGACAAAATCGCGGACGTGGTCGAGGGCCATGAGGATCATGATCAGGCCGCGGACGACGTCGACGGATTCAATGCGCGCGGGTTTGCCGGTATCCGTTGCCATCGAACATCCGGCGGCGAAGTATAGCAAAAACGAAACGCCGTGGGGTTCGACGACCTGCCAGGGATGGAAGATGCGCCGGTCTGCGGCGCGATTTATTCGGGGATTTCGACTTCCGGGACCTGGCCGGGGGCGATGGATTTCAGTTCGCGGCGGATGAGGTCTGGGGAGAAGCCGGCGCGCATGAGGCTGCCGTAGAGAGAGGCGATTTTGCGGTCGTCTATTTCGCCGCGCGTCAGCTTTAATTTGCGCTCGATGCGCTGGCGGACGAGTGCGGCCTCGTCGGTCTGTTCGGCAGATTCGGCGATAGCGGCGTTCACGTGCTCGTCGGGGACGCCGCGCGCGCGGAGGTCGCGCATGATGCGGAATTTCCCCTGGCGGCGAATCTCCGTGCGCTGGCGAACGAACTGTTTGGCGTACCGGGCGTCGTCGAGCTGGCCGTTTTCGCGAAGGCGGGCGAGAACGACCTTGACGAGCAATTCATCGTCGGCACGGCGAGTGAGAAGCCTCTTCATTTCGTTGACGGAATGAGCGCGGCGCATCAGTGCGCGAACGGCCACCTCATACAACTCGCCTTCGCTGTCCAATTTACGCTGCGTACCGAACATGCTGGAAGCATAGAAGTATGGAACGTGTTACGCAAGACGGGGGGGCGCAGCAGCACGCTGCGCCAGTACCGTCGGCGCAGCAGGTCTGTTATTCGAGTCGGATGTTGTCGATGGCGAAGAGGAAAGCGCCGGGATCGGAACTGGCACTGAACAAGATGCCGCTGATATCGTGGCCGTCGGTGCCGAGATCGGAGAAGGGAATCACGATTTCGGTCCAGTCCGGGCCGGTCGTAAATGTTTTCTGCGCCGGCATGTAGCCGCCAGATTTGGTGAAGAACATGACGCGGTAGGTACGGCCGTCGCCGTGCGTCCAGAAATGCAGGGATTTTTTGGAGGAGAGATTGGCGGGGGCCATGGGAGCGTCACCCGGGAAAAACATGGCGCCAGCCCAAGCGTAAGCAAAGGCGTCGGAAATGGTGCCAGTGATTTGCAGCGCGTGCTTGCTGCCGCCGGGTCCGCCATCGACGATTTTTAGCTCGGCGGTGGATTTGCCGCCGGTGATGGAGTCGGTCGAAACGTCAAAACCCAAGCCGAACTGGGTTTTCTTGGTGCCGTCTGCAAAATCACTGATCAGACCCGAGCTGGCGCCGGCCGGTGGCGCAGCGTTGCGAGCGGCGGCGGCTTCCTGCTTTTCTTTTTCCGCGGCGCGGAGAAATGGTTCGCGATTTTCCTCGAAGCCGGTTTTCCAAATGGCGACGATGTTTCGCGTCGAGGTAATGTCCTGCGTGGGGTCGCCTTTGACCAGCAGGAGATCGGCGCGAAGGCCGGGAGCGATACGGCCGCGATCGGTGAGGCCGAAAATGTGCGCGGGAATCGAAGTGGCGGAAGCGAGCGCATCGGTGGGCGCCAGACCAGCTTTCACGAGCAATTCGAGTTCGCGATGGATGCTGACGCCGTGTGCCGTGCCGGGATTGGGAGCGTCGGTGCCGGCGAGGATGGGCACGCCTGCTTTGTGCAGTTCGGCGACGGCGGCGAGGGCGTTGGCGAAATTGGTTTTACTGCCAGCGCCACGCGGAAAAGACTTCTTGAGATTTGCGGCCGATTGCGAATCGAGATACGGAGAGAGATTCGCGTCGGTGACGAGCGGCTCGCCGCTGGCGGCGCCGCTGACGGATTCGTTGACGGTGAGCGTGGCGACGACAAAGATGTGATGCTTTTTTGCAAGCTTCACGAATTCGCGCGAGGGAGGTTCATCTTCAAAGATGTGCGCAAGGCCGTCGGCGCCGGCGTTGATGGCATCGATGGCGCCGGCTTGCGAGCCGATGTGCACGATAGCGAGTTTGTGGCGATTGTGAGCCGCCTTCACCAGGGCAGCGAGTTCTTCTTTCGATAGGGTGGGGATTGCGTGACCGTAGGCGCTGCCGTTGTCGTAGATGATTTTAATGTAGTCGCTGCCTTCGGCGATGCGCGCGTCGACGAAGGGTTGTGCTTCGGCGGCGCTAGCAAGCACCGGGATCTTGATCCCGTATTCGGTGCCGTGGCCTTTTTCTACGGTGGCCAGGGTGCCTGAGGAGCGTAAATCCGCGGCGTCATGATTTTTGCCTCCGGCTTCCATGCGGCGAACTTCGGCGTCAAACTTGAAATCGGAGAACATGTCGAGTTCGGTGGTTACGCCAAAAACAAGGGCTTGTTTCAAGGCGTCGGCCCAGGCATGGGTGTGCGCGTCGATTAAGCCCGGGAGCAGGGTGTCGCCCTTGCCGTCGATCACTCGGACGCCCTCCGGCGTTTTCACATCGGCTCCGATCGCTTTGATTTTGCCGTCATCGACCCAGACGTCGGCGGTCGAGATGAGGTGCTGGCCGTCGAAGACGCGGGCGCCCCGGATGAGGAAGGAGCTATTCTCGTCGGCGGAAGCCGATGCAGGAGCGCTTTTCTGCTGCGAAGCAGACGTTGCTACGAAGAATGGAGACAGGATCAAGGCCGCCGAGACGGAGAAAATCGCGGCGAGTCGCGGGACGGTGACCGGCGAGATCATAAAAGCAAGCTCCCTTGGAAAGGATATCTGCCCTCTTCTACGCAGACCCGACGAGAAAGATATCAGGGTGGCTTCCGGAGCGTTAATTGGGATCTGTTTGGGCCGACTGGAGCGACTGCATGCGTTGTTCAAGTCTGGCGGCGTCTTCGGGACGGCCGAGCTTACGAAGCGCTTGCGCCTCGGCGGTTAGATCGCGAGCCAGGTTCGGACTGTTCGCACCAAATTGCTTTTCTCCCACGGCGACCAGGCGGGCGTGACAACTCTTTGCGCGGGTCATCCTGCTCGGGTGATTTGCGCTCTGTTCAGCGAAACTATTTGCGGGCGAAGCGCTCGAAGTCCGCCATTTGGCGTTCCATCTCTTCGCGTGCGGAATCGGCGGCGCTGCGGACGCCCTGGATGCGGAGCTTGAATTCGTCCGCGTTGGAGGCGCGGAGCAGGGCTTCGTCGAGAGTGATGAGCTGGCGGGTGTAGAGATCGAAGAGCGATTGGTCGAAGGTCTGCATGCCGTATTGGCTGGTGCCGGCGGCAATGGCATCGTGGATCAAGCGTGTTTTGTCCGGGTTGATGATGCAATCGCGGATGTACGCGGTGGCGATCATGATTTCGCAGGCGGGGACGCGGCCGACGTCATCGGAGCGACGAACGAGGCGCTGGGAGATCACGGCTTTCAGCGTGGCGGCAAGTTGCAGACGAATTTGCTTTTGCTCGGGTGGCGGAAAGACGGCGATGATGCGTTGAATGGTTTCCGTGGCGTCGAGGGTGTGCAAGGTAGAGAAAACCAGGTGGCCGGTTTCCGCGGCGAGCAGCGCGGTGGAGATAGTTTCGAGGTCGCGCATTTCGCCGACCAGAATCACGTCGGGATCTTGGCGCAAGGCGGCGCGGAGGGCGGTGGAAAAATTCGCGGTGTCCACTTCGACTTCGCGTTGATTGATGAAGCTGCGCTTGTCGCGATGCAGAAATTCGATGGGGTCTTCGATGGTGATGAGATGGTCGGCGCGATTGGCGTTGATGCGGTCGATCATGGCGGCCAGCGTGGTGGATTTGCCGGAGCCGGTGGTGCCGGTGACCAGGACCAAGCCGCGCTGCTCTTCGCAGATACGCGAAATGACCGTTGGAAGATTAAGCTCTTCCGCCGTGCGAATCTTGGTGGGAATGACGCGCAGGACCATGCCGACGTTGCCGCGCTGCTGAAACACGTTCACGCGGAAACGCCCGAGGCCGGCGACGCCGTAAGCCATATCGAGTTCGGCAGTTTCCTTGAATTTTTGTTTTTGCCGGTTGGTCATCATGCTGAAGGCCATGGACAGCATTTCTTCCGGGGTAATGCGCGGCACGTCGGTGAGCGGCGCGAGCTGGCCGTCGATACGGAGGTACGGATGGTTGCCGACTTTGAGGTGCAAGTCGGAAGATTTGCTTTCGACCGCCCGGCGAAGGAGATCGTCAATGCTGATGGCCATGTAAACTCCGCAATGGTGCAGCTAATAGGCGACGTTAGCATCCGCCATGGGAGGGGGCAATTAAGAGGAGAGACGAGGTTGCGACGTAGTTACCTGAGCGTATGGCCAGTGTGGGTATCAGGATAGACACCGCGCTGCGGAGACGCTGCAGAGGGCCAGGGCTTGCGCGAAGCGGCTCAGTCCGGCAGCTTTTTGCTTAAAAAAAGCGCGTCATAGAGGAGTCCGGCAAGGAACCCGCCTGCCAGCGGACCGACCCAGTACACGCCTTGATTGGCGAGATGCGCGCCCGTCGCGAGCCAGGGACCAATGGCGCGCGCGGGGTTCAGAGCGCCGCCCGTGAAGGGCATGGCCACGAGAATTCCGAGGGCGTACGTGGCGCCGATGGCGGCAGCGGACTTTGTGCTCGAAGCGTTGCGATCATCATGAGTGGTGGCGAAAAAAACGAAAACTACGAAGAAGGTGGCGAGGGCCTCAAGGGACATGCTGGCCCACTTGGGAAAGTCTCGCACGAGCTGCGGCGTACCGAGAGCTACGTTGCGCCAGGCCTCCTCGGGCAACATAGCGCGCAAAAGATAAGCAGCAGCGATCGCGCCGCCGATTTGCGCGGCCCAATAGAGCACCGCGTCCAGAGTGTTTAGTCGCTTGGTAGCCCAGTAGCCAATGGTGACTGCCGGATTGAAGTGCGCGCCGGATACCCCGGACAGCGCCGCGAAAAACGCTGCGATGGCCAAGCCGTGCGCCAGCGCGACGATGAGCAGGTTCACGTCGAGGCTTCCGTGTATGTACTGCGTGGCGCACGCTGCCCCTTCGCCAAAAAATACCAGAGCGAAGGTGCCGAGAAATTCGGCCGTCAATTTTTGCGACGTGTGGTACATCCAGAATCCTCCCAAGCGCAGCGGCGCGCAAAAAAAGCTGCAGCGGCGCGAACGTGGATTTTAGCTGTAAGCCGTGGGGGAAGCCAGCATTGTTCGGCTAAAGCGGGTCAAAGAACGCAGTTCCTAGATCTTCGACCCTTGCTTTGATTTAAAGGAGTCTTTCTCGCGATAAAGGGCGTGGTCGGCGGCGCTGAGCAGCTCGTCGAGCGACTGACTGTCGCCGGAATAAACCGCAGCGCCGGTGCTGACGGAAAGTTTCGGGAGTTCCCCATCGTTTTTGAGGCGCTCCGAGATGCGTTGGGCGACCTGGAGCGCGGCTTCCATTTCTGTTTCAGGAAGCACCAGAACAAATTCGTCTCCACCATAGCGCGCGGCAAGATCGACTTCCCGGCAATGAACAAGCAGGGTGTTTGCGAGGCGGCAGATGGCGCGGCTGCCAACCACGTGGCCATAAGCGTCGTTGAGAATTTTCAGGCCGTCCAAGTCCAGCAGAAGAATGGCGAAGGGGCGGCCGGTGCGTTCGGAGCGCTTGATTTCGAGATCCAGGGCGTCCAGCAAGCGGCGGTAGTTGGCTAGGCCGGTGAGTGGATCGGTGACTGCGAGCTGGCGAACGCGCTCGTCGGCGCGTCTGTGTTCGGTGACTTCCGCCGCGAGGGCCAGGGTCGTGACGGCCATGATGCCGATGAACACTTGCAACAGCAGAAGCGAGGCATTGAGCGAAGAACGCGAAAAAGGGCCGAAACCGTTGGCGGTACCCCAGGTGGCGATGGCGGCCAGAACAAAATTGGCGGTGACGGCGTGACGGCGGCCAAAGCGAAAAGCGGCCCACACGAGAAACGGAGTGTAAAGATATTCGAGCGGATAGTCTTTCAGCACGGAGTGGAAGCCGCCGGCAAAGACGATCCAACTGGTGAAGACCAGGCCTCCGAACAAACACGCAAGTTCCGCCAAGTGCTTGCGACTGCGGTTGATCGAAGGATTCTCCACCCAGAGCAGGATCAAAGGGGTGGCGATGATAGCGCCAGCCGCGTCCCCGAGGAGCCAAGTGGACCAAACGGAGCCGTACGCGGCGGGGCTGACGAAGCCGCCAAGAAAAGTGGAAGTCACACCGATCGTGGCGCTGATCGCAGGGCTCGCCAAACCCGCGAGAAGCGCAAACTTAAAGATGTCTTGGGCGCGTTCAAAAGCCTGTTTGCCGCTCGCGAAACGGTTGACAAGATAGCAGCCCGCGAGCGCTTCGAGGGTGCCGCCGGTGGCCACGCCGAATGCGGTGAGAACATGGTCAGGCGTGGTCATTGCCGTCAGGAAGGAACCGAGGAAAATTCCGGGCAGCGCGCGGTAACCGAAGATGAGCAGGCCAGCGAGCGCGATCCCCGCGCAGGGCCAGATGGCGGTGGCGGTGGCGTTCAGCAGCGCAAAATGCAGGCCCAGCTCCCCGGAAAGGAAGTAGGCCGCGGCCAGCGCGAGGTTGATTGCGACGTCCCTCAGATATTGCGCACGAAACATAGGCAATTCCATGTCACCAGGCGCAGCGGTTGCGAAGACCTCGACCTAGCGATGCGGCTGAGCGTAACACTTTGTCGAGAAACGCGGAACGCCTCTTTTGGAACCTCTAATGTTACAGAAATATGAAGAAGAAAGAACCGGGCAAAAGGGCCAGGGTTGCTACGCTAGCAATCCTGGGTGTCCAGGGTGAGACGGGATGCTTCTCGTCCCCGCTGGAGCGGCAAAGTCGTTGTCTGGCAGCGGCCCGAAGGCATAGGATGAGGGCGGAAATTTCAGTTTGGCTGAGGGTTGGCGGACGGAGGCGCTCCCCATGATGGAACTCGCGGAAGACTTTGCGGCAAAGACCTACCGCAAAGTGGACTTGCGGCTGCTGCCATTTCTCTTCCTTTGCTACATCCTGGCTTATTTGGACCGCGTGAACGTAGGATTTGCGAAGCTGCAAATGCTTAAGGATTTGTCGCTGAGCGATGCGGCGTTCGCAACCGGCGCGGGTATCTTTTTTATCGGCTATTTCTTTTTTGAAGTGCCCAGCAATGTGCTGCTCAAGAAATTCGGGGCGCGCATGTGGATCGCCAGAATCATGATTACCTGGGGAATCATTTCGGCGTGCATGATGTTTGTGCGGGGTGAATGGTCGTTCTACGCCATGCGATTCATCCTGGGGTTAGCGGAGGCGGGATTTTTCCCTGGAGTGATTTTTTATTTGACGTTGTGGTATCCGTCGCGGATGCGGTCGACGCGCACGGCCTGGTTTGTTGCGGCGATTGCGGCGTCCGGGGTGATCGGCAATCCGGTGTCCGGCTGGATCATGGATTCGCTGGGTGGGGTGATGAACCTGGCAGGCTGGCAATGGCTATATCTGGCGCAAGGCATTCCCTCGATAGTTGTCGGAATTTGGGTGATTTTTTATTTGAACAGCAGCATCGAAGAAGCGCGCTGGCTTAGCGACGAAGAGAAGGCGCTGCTCGCGAAGAATCTGGTGGCGGAAGATCAGCACAAGACGGAAAACAGGCTGATCGATGCCTTCAAAAGCACGAAAGTATGGGTTCTGTGCGCGATTTATTTTACGTTGATGATTGGATTGTACGGAATTACCTTTTGGCTGCCGACGATTGTGAAAGCGTTCGGGATTCAGGGCTATCTCGAGGTCGGTCTCGTGACGGCGATACCCTACGGTGTCGCCGTGATCGGAATGATTCTGCTGAGCCTGCATTCTGACAAAACGGGCGAGCGCCGGCTGCATTACGTCCTGAACGTAACCGTGGGAGCGGCCGGTTTGGTCTGCAGCGGAGTCTTTGCGTCCAATCCGATCCTGGCGATTGTATTTCTATCGTTCGGTACGCTCGGGGTGATCGGGTCCATGCCGCTGTTCTGGCCATTGCCGTCGGCGTTTTTGGCGGGGACCGCGGCGGCAGCCGGAATTGGCATTGTCAATTCGGTAGGAAACTTAGGCGGTTTTGTCGGGCCCAATATTCCCGTTTGGGCGAAGCATTTTTCCGCCGATAAATCCGCGGCTCTATACATTATCGCGGGGATCTTGATGGTAGGAGCTTTCTTGACCCTGTTTTTTGTGCCAAAAGATCTCCGTGTTCGAGTCGGGTCTTAGACGCGCTCGCGGATTCACGAAAATTGCAGTGCTCCTTCGGAACTTTCGAGTAGTGCCGGGAGGCTCGGGCGCAGCGCGCCGCGCCCCGGCACTAGCGAGCGGCGGCGACCGGGGCGCGCAGGGGCGTTAGCCAGTTATGACGGTCGGGCTTGTTGCCGCTGGTTAGCGCGAAAAATTCTTCCTGGATTTTTTTGGTGATGGGGCCGGCAACGCCTTTGCCGACCACGATGTGGTCGACCGAACGGATGGGCGTGACTTCGACGGCGGTGCCCACGAAGAAAACTTCGTCGACAATGTAAAGCATTTCGCGGGGGATGACGGATTCCTTCACCGGGATATTCATATCTTCGGCGAGGGTGATCACGGCGTTGCGAGTGATTCCTGGCAGCACGCTGGCGCCGAGCGGCGGAGTGTACAACGTCCCTTCATGCACGAGAAACACGTTCATGCCGGAGCCTTCGCTGAGATAGCCGGAGGAATCGAGCGCGATACCTTCAGCAAATCCATTGAAAGTGGCTTCCATGCGAATGAGTTGCGAATTCATGTAATTGGCAGCAGCTTTGGACATGGCGGGCAGCGTGTTTGGTGCGATGCGCGTCCAAGAGCTAACGCCGACATCTACGCCTTTGGACACCGCGTCAGGGCCGAGGTACGCACCCCAAGACCAGCACGCCATGTAGATTTCGATGGGATTATTGAGGGGATTCACGCCAGCTTCGCCGTAGCCGCGGAGAACGATAGGCTTGACGTAGCAGGATTTCAGTTGATTGAGGCTGACCAATTCGGTGGCCGCGTTGCAGAATTCCTCGACGGTGAAGGGCAGATCCATGCGATAGATTTTTGCGGAGTTGACGAGGCGCTGCATGTGTTCGCGCAGCCGGAAAATTGCAGGCCCTTGCTTGGTCTCGTAGCAGCGAATGCCTTCAAAGACCGCCGAACCGTAGCTGACCACGTGGGAAAGTACGTGGAGCGTGGCGTCGTCCCAGTTGATGAACTTGCCGTTGTGCCAGATTTTTTCAGTCTTCGGAATGGCCATGGCTGCTCCTGAATAAAATGCCGGCGCGCAATGCGCGGCATTTTCAGAATACGGCAGGCAACAAAGAGCGTCAATCTAAGCCGGGCGGTAGCGTGCGCGCAGCGGCGAACCAAATTGGTGGGTGCGACAGGGGACCGCGCATTGCCAGCGTGAAGTGCGCGGAATTCTGGGCGGTCACTGCGCCGATTTCGCCGGAGCATTTGCGGCAGCAGGAGCAGCCACAGATTCGGCCATCGCTTTTGCCTTGGACACCGTACGGCTCGAACTGTTCTCCCAGACTCCGAGAAGCACAAAGGGAATCGCCGTGGCAACGACCAAAAGCTTGGCGCGGCGCGGGATCTTGGCTTCCGGCTCCCAGCGGAAGATTTGCGCGGACAAAAAGAAGGTTAAGCAGGCCCACAAAACGAGCGAAGAGACGGCGATCAAAACGTCGCGGTTCCAGGGTTTTGCGGCCCAATAGATGGCGTCTTGCAATTCGGTCACCAGGTAGGTGGCGGGAAGGAAGAGGCCAACGCGCTGCACGACGCGGGGCAAGTCAACAAGCGGAACGGTGGCGCCGGAAAGGAAAATCAGAGGCAGCCAAATGAGCTGATTGATGACCTGCGTTTCCTGCATGGTGTTGGTGACGCTGGCGACGACCAGGCCAAGCGACGCAAAAGCCATGGTGCCCAGAGCAATCAAAAGAAAAGCCGTCCCGAGATTGCCAAAGTGATTTACGTGGAAAACGAAACGTGCGAAGAGAAACTCGACGATCACCGTGGGCATGGTGAGCACGAAATTCGCGACGATGCTGGAGGCCAGCATGTCACCAGGCGTTACGGGAGTGACGTGAAAACGGCGGAGGATGCCCTGCTCGCGAAACATGACCAGGGCGGCGCTCAGTCCCCAGAAGCTGCCCATGACCGTGAGGGCGATGACCGGACCGAGGAGATACTGCACGCCACGGGGATTGCCCTTGGCGAAAACGCCGGCATACAGAAAGAAAAAGCCGAACGGCATGATGACGCTGAAAAATAGAAACATTTTGTTGCGCAGCGTCAGTTGCACGCGCATGCGGGTGAGCGTCAGAAAATTGGTCAATCGCGCAGCCTCCTCCCGGTGAGTTCGATGAAGACGTCTTCAAGAGAAGGCGTGGAAATTTCAAGGCCGAGCAGTTCATTGCCCTGAACTTCGAGATATTTAACCAGTGAAACGATCGCTTGCGGTGGGCGTTGCGCCTGCAAAAGATAGGTGCCGTTGACCTCGCGGCATTCCGTGACGCCATCCAGATTCTTTAGCGTTTCAAGGGAGTCCGGGCGCGCCAGACGGACTTCCACGCGCGTTTTATCGCCACTGCGAGCTTTCAGTTCGCGCGGGGAGCCCAGCGCGATGACTTGGCCGTGGTCGATGATCGCCACGCGATCGCAGAGACGCTCGGCTTCCTCGATGTAGTGCGTGGTCATGACGATCGTTTTCTTTTCGCGCTTCAATTCCTCGACGATGTCGTAAATTTCGCGGCGCACCTGCGGATCGAGGCCGGAGGTGGGCTCGTCGAAGAACAAAACTTGCGGATCGTTCACCAGCGCCATCGCCAGGGCTAAACGCTGTTTCTGGCCGCCGGAAAGCTGGCTGTAGAAGGCGTTGCGCTTTTCGACCAGGCCGAAACGTTTCAGTAGTTCTTCGGGATCGCGGTGGCGCTTGTAGAAACTCGAGAACAGGCGCAGCGCTTCCATGACACGAAGTTTGTCCGGCAGGGAAGTGGATTGCAGCGCTGCGCCGATCTGGTGTTTGAGCTGTTCCGGGCTGCGTTGCGGATCGAGGCCACAGACGGAAACGCGCCCGCTGTCCGGATCGCGCAAACCTTCGAGAATTTCGACGATGCTGGTTTTTCCTGCGCCGTTCGGCCCGAGCAGGCCGAAGACCTCGCCCTCTGCGACGTTAAAACTGACGCCGCGCACGGCGTGTACGTCGCCGTAGCTTTTGACGAGGTTTTCTACCTGCAGGATGGAGTTGGGCATGGTCAAAGAACGTATAGCATACCGCAGGTTCGGATGCGGCACGGCAGGGAAGCGCGAGTCTTCAGCAAGGTTATCGAAAATTCTTCCGCGCACGGCTACTGGTCTTACGCCTAGCGAGTGATTTTTGTTTCGCTGGGCGCGTGGCGGGGGGAAGCCAGGCGCAGCTTTTCAGGTCTACGCGAGACTCGACGAGTTTTGCTCCCTCGGTGGCCAGGAGCTTCTTTTGCAGCGAGGCATAGGGCTCGCGAATCAACAGCTTCCCGCCCGCTCCCACGACACGATGCCAAGGAATGGCGCGGCCTCTAGGCGAGGCAGCCATGGCGCGGCCGGCAGCGCGCGCGCCGCCAGGGAGGCGCGTGGCCTTGGCCAGCGCGCCGTACGTCAGTACTTTTCCGCGCGGAATTTTTTTGACCAGCGCATAGACGGGATCCCACAACATAGCCAAGCTCCTCTTTTAGCGACGGCGCCGCGGCACCGAAGCGCCCGCCGAGCATGGTAGAAGCGCGCGAAATTCCTCGCAAGTGGAATTGGCGGCTGCCGGGTTTAATACGGTGAAGGCGGGACGCGGCAGGATCCGAGGAAGACGTTCCGCGAATCAAACAGGAAGCGGGGAGCGCGAAGAAATTGAGGATGAGAGAAATGAATGGAACGGAGCGAAAAAACGCATAGAAAAATCGTAGCAAATTTGCGTATCTTCAAAGCACAACAGCGTGCTCGTTACTCATAAGCAGCAAAGTGTTTGAGCCTGAGTTTGTTGTTGTACCTGTAGTGGAAGAAAGGTACACTACAGGTAAAGTTGGACAGGAGTGGGGTTTATGGCCTTCGTCCGCCGCAAAGGAAAAGCGTTCTTTCTGGTGCACAATGTGCGCCAGGGAGGAAAAGTGCGGCAAATTCATCTGGCACGGCTCGGAGCGCGCGCGCGGATCACGGACGAAGTGGTACGTCTGGTATCAAAGAAGCATCCGTTTGTGGAATTGAACTGGAAAGCGTTGCGCGAAGAACTGAACAGTCGGCTCAATGAGCAGATGGAACTCGCGGATCCCAACTCTCCCGCAGTTCAGAGTCTGGTTCGCACCTTGCGTGCGCTGAATCTCGATCTGGCGGACCTTTTTCCGCCGCTCCTAAAAATTTCCGAATCACCGATTGTGGCGCAGGAGCTGCTTTTGCAGTTGCGGCTATTGCAATCGACGATCCAGGTCAAGCTCGACCAGTTTGACCGCGGGCGTGGACGATTCGGAAGTGTGGCCCATGGTGTCTTGGGACACTAGGAGGCGGTCATGAGCGAGATGATCCTTTCACTCGATCCAAATAAACGCAGCGTGCAGACGGTGGACTTTCAGACCGCGCTGCGCTCGAAGATCGTGGGACAGGCCGAAGGCGTGCAAGCGCTGGTCGACTTGTACCAGGTGTTCTGCGCCGGACTGAACCCGCCCGGACGGCCCGTCGGCAACCTGCTTTTCCTCGGCCCAACCGGCTCCGGCAAGACGCGCATGGTGGAAGCGGCGGCGCAAATTTTGTTCGGCGACGCGCGTGCGATCATTAAGGTGGATTGCGCGGAGTTTCAGCATTCTCACGAAATCGCCAAGCTCATTGGTTCGCCTCCGGGGTATTTGGGACACCGCGAGACGCATCCCCTGATTACCCAGGAAGCGTTGGCAGCTTCGCATTCGGAAAAATTGAAGCTCAGTTTTCTGCTGTTCGACGAGATTGAGAAAGCCTCCGACGCGCTGTGGCAACTGCTTCTCGGCATGCTCGATAAAGCCACGCTGACGCTGGGCGACAACCGCAAGGTGGATTTGTCGCGGACCGTAATTTTCCTGACATCGAACCTGGGCGGGGGAGAAATCACGGAATTGATGCAGGGCGGCATGGGCTTTATTCAACCGACAGATAAGCCGACCGACGCGCTCGATGAAAAGGTGGAGCGGACGGCGCTCGAAGCGGCGCGTCGGAAGTTTTCGCCGGAATTCATGAACCGGCTGGACAAGGTGGTGGTGTTTCATCCACTGAAGCGCGAGCAGCTGGAGGAAGTGCTGGCCATCGAACTCGGTCATGTGCAGGAACGCGTGCTCGAAACCGCCAAGGGCCAGTTTTTGTTTCGCGTCACGGAATCGGGGCGGGAGTTCCTGCTGGCCGAGGGCACGGACCAGCGCTATGGAGCGCGGCATCTAAAGCGGGCCATCGAGCGCCATGTCGTCTATCCGCTCGCCAATCTCCTGGCGACCGAACAGGTACACCTTGGCGATTTAGTGCGCATCGATTGGGACGGCAAGCACCATGGTTTGACCTTTGTGCGGGAAGGCGAAGGCGCCCTGGTCGGCGCAACCCCTGCCCCGCTCCAAGAAGCTGCGGCGGTCAAGGAAGCGACCGACGGGCGCGTCACCGATGCGCCGACCGAAGTGGTGCTCGAAGGACGCAAAGCGAAAGCGGCGTTGCCCGCGGAGATTCCTGCCGTGGCACCGCAAGCGCGAAAAAAGAACGATCGCGGTAATTCCTAAAGCACAACTTGAAGAATTTTCGAAACGGAAAGGGGCGCGCTCCATAACGCGCCCCTTTTTGTCGTTCGCGCGCTGACACAAAGTGGTTCAGCGCTCTCACTTTGGACGCGAATGAAACAGAGTCTCAGCGCGTGAGACGAAATCGGGAATTTGTGAAGCTGTAAGTGATTGATTGCAAGCGAAGTTAAGAGAGCTCTACTTTTACGCGGGAATGGCACTTGCCATGCACAATCTCATATCGGGTGCGTTGTTGAGACGTGTCGATCGTCTGGGGAGCTGGACGGTTAGAAGGAACGGTCAACATGAAAGCTGCAGTCCGACAGCAATTGGATCCGACGATCCGAAGTACGAATACCCGGGATTTTGAGGCATCGCTGCGGGCTAAGATTGTGGGACAGGCGGAAGGCGTACAGTCCCTGGTGGATATGTACCAGGTGTTCTGCGCGGGCCTAAATTCGCCGGGCCGGCCGGTCGGAAACCTGCTGTTTCTCGGTCCCACGGGCTCGGGCAAGACGCGCATCGTCGAAGCCGCTGCGGAGATTCTGTTTGGCGATCCGCGCGCGATTATCAAGGTAGACTGCGCGGAATTTCAGCACTCTCACGAAATCGCGAAATTGATTGGTTCGCCCCCAGGCTACCTCGGGCACCGCGAAACCCATCCCCTGATTACCCAGGAGTCGCTGGCTGCGAGCCACCGCGACGATTTGAAACTAAGCTTTTTGCTGTTCGATGAGATTGAAAAGGCTTCGGACGCGCTCTGGCAATTGCTGCTGGGCATGCTCGATAAGGCGACGCTGACCTTGGGAGATAACCGCCGCGTGGATCTCTCGCAGACGGTGATTTTCCTGACCTCGAACCTCGGCGGCGGTGAAATCACAGAAATGATGCAAGGCGGCATGGGCTTTATTCAACCGAAAGACAAACCTGCCGCGGGAATTGACGAGAAAGTGGAGCGCACGGCGGTGGAAGCCGCGCGGCGCAAATTCTCTCCGGAATTCATGAACCGGCTGGACAAAATAGTGGTGTTTCATCCTCTGCGGCGCGAGCAACTCGAACAAGTGCTGGAGATCGAACTTGGGCAAGTGCAGCAGCGCGTGCTCGAAACCGCCAAGGGGCAGTTTCTGTTTCGCGTAACCGGACAAGGCCGCGACTTTTTGCTGCAAGAGGGAACCGACCAGCGCTATGGAGCGCGTCACCTGAAGCGCGCCATTGAAAGGCACATTGTGTACCCGCTGGCGAACTTACTGGCTACCGAACAAGTGCACCTGGGCGACCTGGTGTGCATCGATTGGAATACCGAACAGGACCGCCTGACCTTCGTACGCGAAGGCGAAAACCTGGCTGTGCCGGTGCGCAAACTTGAACCGGCTGCGGTGCGCGTGACGCAAGCGCGCAACGGCAAAACGGTCGAAGCGCCGACGAGTGCGGCTGGCCCGGAACCGATGCCGCGCATGGCGCGATAAACACTTCGCGCGCTTCGGGGCGTCCATAGGCCGGTGTCTGCCGATGGGACTCCCCGCAACCACTCCAACTCCAACTCCAACTCCAACACAAAAAAAAATGGGCGCCAGGTCCACCCGGCACCCATTCTCCGTCCTTGCCTGCTTCGTCGCTACCGGTCTCCGAACTGCACTGCCGGCAACACGGGGGTGCCCTCGATCCGTACGGCATCGAGTGCTTCTGGATCGAGACCGAGTGCCTTGAGGATCGTGGGCGCTACCTGAGCGGTGCCCACGGGGGCAGTCACCGTCTTGGCGTCGAATTGCGGGTTAGAGAGCAGTAGCATGACATTCGTGTCATCATGCGCGAAACCTCCGTGTTCCGCCTGCTTCGCGGTGCTCCCGGAGTAGGTGACGCCCACATTTGGCGTGACGATGATGTCGGGTGTCCGCGGGTCCACCGTCGGGTCGTTGAAGTTAAGGGCCAGCGACGGGCCGTAGTAGAACTGGCCCAGTGCGATACCCGTGGGGCCGGCATTCTGTTCGAGAATCTGGATGGCCGCAGAGGTTTCCGAGGAGTCCTTCAGCCAAATCAGCGAGACGTCATCCTCGGTTGGGCCGATACCGGTCGGGTTCGAAGGAGCTTCGGATTCGGGAATAAATCCCGCATTATCGAGCAGGGTTGCCGGCGAAGTCCCGATTTTCGTTTGGGGCCTATATAGGCTGGGATCGATCGGAGACTGACCGTGCTTTGCGGTAATCACGATCAGCGTGCTGTCGTACAGGTGGTTTTTCTTCAATTCCTTGACCCACGCTCCAATCGACGCATCCGCAAACTGAATCTCATTCAGCAGCGCGGCGCTCGGAGTGCCAGCGGCATCCAGATATCCGCCGGTCACACTGTTGCTCGCTTCGATCAGCTTCTGGCCGACGCTGACTGCCTGGAAGTTCATGCCGAACAGGGCGGGCACCTTGGTTTTCCGCAGGCCGAGATGGTCCTTGCCATCAATTTCATTCAGGATGGCGTTGACCTTCAAGGTGTCGTAGCACTGGATATTCTGGAAGCTGTTTGTCCAGGCGGTGATATCGGAAGTCGGATCGAGAACCTGGGCGCAGGAAATACCGGTCGGCGTGGTAACACCGGGCAGGCCGACCACGTTCGAGTTGATCTCCGGGGCGTAGAAGTCGTCGAGCGCTGACGGCCCGATGCCGCTCGAAACGGAGGAGTAGGCCGGATGCTTGTCGGACCACGCCGCGTATCCGCCCGCGCTGTGCACGACGCTGAAGATACTGTTTACGCGGACGAATTCCCACGGGTAAACCGGCGCGCAGCCCTTGCTCGGATTGCGAACCAGTTTTTTGGGATCGATGGAGTTGATTCCGCCGTCGGTCAAGGCCGCGCCAGGAGCTCCGCCATTGACCTTGGTCTTATCGATATCGATTCCTTCTTCGTACTCGGTGGTCGTTCCGGTCGGGGCCCCGTAGGGAGTGCAAGGGCCAGCTCCCAACCCATTGCCGGTGGTTGTGGCGGGCGCGTCATAGTTGCGGGAATACGCCACATCGTAATAAACGCCCGTTACTGCCGGACTGCCGCCGGTGATGATCGCGGTCAGGCCGGGAAAGGAATCGGAGGGTTTGGAAGTGCTCGCGCTGACGTAATTGATGCCGCGCTTGCCCAGGGCGAGAAGATTCGGGCAGTAAGGTTCGCCGTTGTTGATCGAACTGATGCCGTTTGTGCAGTTGATGAAGTCCACCGCGTGCATTCCGTCAATGCTGACCAATAACACGCGTTTGATTTGACCTTTGCCAAATTCGTCGTCCGCGCGGGCTGGCGCGGGAAGCGTCGTGCTCATGAGTCCAGCGGAGAGAGCAATAGCTAGCAATCTTTGTTTCACGTGGTTCTCCTTTTATTTACGCGTGCGGTTTCGGGAAGAGACAGCCCCGGAAGAGCATAGGAGCGCGTTGTTACGGTGCCGAGAAATTGAGATTGCTGTCTCGTTAAAGAAACTGAGGTATCAGAGCGCAGGGCGCCAGGCGACGAGCGCGCGCGTCATGGTGCTTGCATTTCCGGACCGCGGGGACTTGGGAAAAGACCATCGCAGGCGCAAAGGAAAACAGGCTTAGCGCGCGCTTATGGTGTGCTCAGAAAAAAAATCAGATGGTCGGCGTAGGTGCTTCATGAGGAATTCTCGTGGCATGGTGTAGCGCCGTGTGCGGCTCGGAATCCGGCTTCCAGCGGAGTATCGGCTTGCGGGCCGCGCCGACTTCATCGAGGCGGCGAACGCGCGTGGTATGCGGCGCGGTTTTGACCAGCGTGGGATTCTCGGCGGCTTCTTGTGCGATGGAGCGCATCGCGTCGATAAAGAGGTCACACTCTTCCTTGGATTCGGATTCAGTGGGCTCAATCATCAGCGCTCCGGAAACGATAAGCGGAAACGCCGTAGTGTACGGATGAAAGCCGTAGTCAATCAGGCGTTTGGCGATATCCATCGTGTTGACGCCGTTTTTCTTTTGCAGCGCGTCGCTGAAAACCACTTCATGCATGGAGGGCAGGGAATAGGGCAGATCAAAGCTGCCTTCGAGGTGCTTGCGGATGTAGTTTGCATTGATGACCGCGTCTTCGGTGGCTTCGCGCACGCCAGGGCCGTAAGCCAGAATGTAGGCGAGAGCGCGGATCAGCAGGCCGAAATTGCCCACAAAAGCTTTGACGCGACCAATCGAATCGGGGCGGTTGGAATCGAGTGCCAGGCGCCCGCCTTCTTTTTCGAGTAGCACGGGAACCGGGCGGAATGGTTCGAGAATTTTCTTCATGGCGACCGGGCCCGTGCCGGGACCACCGCCGCCGTGCGGGGTGGAAAACGTTTTGTGCAGGTTCAGGTGCATCACATCGACGCCGAAATCGCCGGGTCGCGTCACACCAGTGAGCGCGTTCATGTTCGCTCCGTCCATATACAGCAGAGCGCCCTTGGCATGGAGAATTTCCGCGATTTCCGGAATGCGCTGTTCGAAAATTCCAAGTGTGGAGGGATTCGTGATCATCAGCGCCGCAACGTCTTCGGTGACCAGTTCGCGGAGTTTTTCCACATCGATCTGCCCGTGCGATTCGGATTTGATATTTTCGACTTCGTAGCCGGCAATCACCGCGGTTGCGGGATTCGTGCCGTGCGCGGAATCGGGAACCAAAACTTTTTTGCGCGGATTCCCCTGCTTTTCAAGATACGCCCGGATTAAAAGAAGGCCGGTCAATTCGCCCTGCGCCCCCGCCGCCGGCTGCAGTGTGATGGAGTCCATGCCGGTGATTTCCAGAAGGCATTGTTCGAGCAAGCGGAGAATCTTCAGGCAGCCCTGAGACAATTCCTGCGGCTGATAGGGATGTTCGGTAGCCAGGCCTTCGAGGCGAGCGACGAATTCGTTGACGCGCGGATTGTATTTCATGGTGCAGGAACCCAGCGGGTACATGCCCAGATCGATGGCGTAATTCCACGTGGAGAGGCGCGTGAAGTGGCGAAGTACTTCAATCTCGCTCACCTCCGGAAAATTCTTTACGCCGTCCCGGCGGTGGCGGCTGCCCAGAGACTTGGCCGGATCGGCGGCGGGAACGTCCAGGGGAGGAAGCTCGAACGCGCGCTTGCCCGGTGAAGATTTTTCAAAGATTAAACCTTCATTCTGGTTGGTGTGGCGCGTCGCTTTTTTAATTTTCGTGTTCATAGTTTTCCAACGGTGACATAAAAAGGAGCGCTCACAGCGGCTGCTCCAAGATGCGCTTGAGCGCCGCGGCAAATTTCTCAATCTGCGCGCGCGTGGTGGTCTCCGTGACGCACACCAGAGCATTTTTCGTCAGCTCCGGATAGGCAGTGCCGAGGACGTAGGGCCCGATAATGTTTTCACGCAGCAATTGCGCATTGACCAGTTTCACCGAGCGCGGGAGCTCCACGGTAAATTCGTTGAAGAATGCACCGGAAAAGGCGCGCCGTACGCCAGGAATTTTCTCGAGCTCGGCAACCGCAAATTCCGCCTTTGCGAGATTTTGCAGCGCCATTTCGCGCAAGCCTTCTTTGCCGAGCAGCGTGAGATGTACGGTAGCCGCCAACGCACACAAGGCCTGATTGGTGCAAATGTTGGACGTGGCCTTCTCGCGCCGAATGTGTTGTTCACGCGTGGCCAGCGTGAGCACGAAGCCGCGGCGTCCTTCCGTGTCCGTCGTTTCTCCAGCCAGCCGGCCGGGAAGCTGACGCACGAATTTATCGCGCGTGGCCAGCACGCCGACGAAGGGTCCGCCGTAGCTCGGCGCGAGGCCAAAACTCTGGCCTTCCATCGCGACGATGTCCGCTTCCGCCGGAGGATTCAGCAGACCGAGAGAGACCCCTTCCGCGACGGCCACGATTAACAAAGCGCCCGAAGCGTGAACCGCGTCGGCCAGCTCCGGAACGCCTTCGACGACTCCGAAAAAGTTCGGCGATTGCACGACCACCGCGGCAACGTCACCGCGCAAGGCGGACTGCAACGCTTTCGCGTCGAGACCGCCGTCCTTTGCGCAAGGAATTTCTTCAAGGGTAAGTCCGCAATTGCGCGCGTAGGTTCTAAGCACCTCGCGATATTCAGGATGCAGCGAACGCGCTACCAGCACGCGTTGCCGGCCGGTAAGCCGCTCGGCCATCAGCACCGCTTCGGTGGTGGCTGTCGAACCGTCATACATCGAAGCGTTGGCAACTTCCTGCCCGGTAAGCTGGCACATTAAGGTCTGAAACTCAAAAATCGCCTGCAGCGTGCCCTGCGAGATTTCCGCCTGGTACGGCGTGTAGGAAGTGAGAAATTCCCCCCGTTGGATAACGGTATCGGTGATCACCGAGCGCAGGTGGTTGTACACTCCGGCGCCCAAAAAGCTGCTATACCCCGTGGAATTTTCCGCAGCGCGCTCTTTGAAATAGCCGATGATTTCCGCTTCGGAAAGCGGCCCCGGCAAATTGAGAGGTTTTGTCAGCCGGTATTTTTTCGGAATGCTCGAAAAAAGTTCTTCCGTGGATTTTACGCCGATGGCGGCAAGCATTTGCGCGCGCTCGGCGGGACTTTTCGGAAGATAGCGCATTAAGCGGAAGCTTCCTTGGTCTTCTCCGCGACGTAGGCTTCGTAAGCAGCGGCGTTCAGCAATTTGGAAATTTCCGAAGGATCGCTGAGTTTGATCTTGATGAGCCACGCGGCTCCGTGCGGATCGGTATTGATCTTTTCTGGCGCGGCTTGCAAATCAAGATTGGCTTCGAGCACCTCGCCGGACGCCGGAGCATAGATTTCGCTGACGGCCTTGACGGACTCTACGGTCCCAAACGATTTTCCCGTGGTTACCGTCGAGCCAACCTTCGGCAATTCCACAAACACCACGTCGCCAAGCTCGTGCTGCGCGTAGTCCGTAATGCCAACGGTCGCGACGCCATCCTTCACATTTACCCACTCGTGTTCCTTCGTGTAGCTATACTCTGCCGGGAAAGCCATGATTTTCGTCCTCTCGATCCTGGTTGAGAAAAATTAGGAAACTGGCGCCGCCGCCGTTTTCCGAGTCCGTTTATAAAACGGCGTGGGCACAACTTGCGCTTTATATTTCTGTCCGCGAATTTCCACATAAACGATCGAGCCGGGCGCGGACAAAGCCGGCGGAACGTAAGCCAGCGCTATATTTTTGCCCAGCGTCGGCGATGGCGAGCCGCTGGTGACCACGCCGATCGGCGTGCCGCTCGCGTCGCAGCAGCAATAGCCATCGCGGGCAATTCCCCGTTCGATCATTTCGAGACCCACGAGCGTGCGCGTCAGGCCTGCGGATTTGGCGGATGCCAGTGCCGCGCGGCCGATAAAATCCTTTTCCATCTTGCAGTAACGGTCTAAGCCCGCTTCCCAGACATTGATTTTGTCGCTGATTTCGTGCTCGTACAGCGCCATCTTGGCTTCAAGGCGCAGCGTATTGCGCGCCCCCAGTCCACAAGGAATAATTCCAAATTCCCCGCCGGCAGCGATCACGGCGTTCCACACGCCTTCACTTGTGGCCGCGTCCGACGGAACATAAATTTCAAATCCGTCTTCTCCGGTGTAACCGGTCCGCGCAATCAGGACGTTTGGCAGTTCGCAAACCGTGCCGTGGGTGAACCAATAATTCCTGACGGGCGCAAGATCGGTGTCCGTGAGTTTTTGCAGCACCGTGGCAGCCCGGGGGCCCTGGATCGCCAGCTGTGTGTAAGCGTCACTGAGTTCTTCGACTACGCAATCGAAATTCCTGGTGTTATCGCGAACCCACTGAATATCCTTCTCGCGCGTTCCGGCATTAATGACCAATAGAAAATCGTCTTCGCCGAGGCGATGCACGATAACGTCGTCGACGAACGTGCCGCTCGGGTAAAGCATCGCCGAATAGTGTGCCTGTCCGATGGCCAGTTTAGAAGCATCGTTCATGCTGATATGCTGCACCGCGGCAAGCGCGCCTCCGGGGGCGCGGCCGGTGCGGACGCGAATGTCGCCCATGTGGCTCACATCGAAAATCCCCACGCCGTTGCGCACAGCTTTGTGTTCCGCGACCAGTCCGCCGCTCCCGGGATACTCGACGGGCATGTCCCATCCGCCAAAATTAACCATCTTAGCGCGCTGGCCGCGATGTACCGCGTTCAGAGCGGTTTTGCGCAATTCCGATGTAAGAGAAGTGGTGATGGAATCCATCCTGTGTACTCAGGCAGAAAGTGATACTAACACGCGCCTCCAACCAGGGTCAAAGAAGCGGCAAATGCGAGGATGACGCGGCTTGATGCCAGGAAGGCGCTCAGGTACAGTTTGCTGGGAGGGCCTTCATGCCGGGTCCCGTGATGTGCGATCAGTGCGGTAAGACCGAAGAATACTGCGCGTGCGAAAAATATTGCACGATCTGCAAAGGGCAACATGCCGTGAGGCTTTGTGCGGACGGATTGTATTACTGCCCGGAATGCCGGGAAGCTTGCGATGTCTCACTTGCGAACAACCGTGGAAACTGACGTCAAGATCAGCACTACGCTGCGCATGAATGGCGATGCACGGCTGGCAGCGGCCGCTGGTGGCGTGGCTCGTTATCTTGCGGACACCGCGGGCATGGAGGCGGACGCCGCCGCGAAATTGCAGGAAGCAACACGGACTGCGTGCGTAAGCGCTTTTGAATATCTATCCGACAAAAATCCTTTGCTGTCAGTCTCCTTAACGCAATACGCGAACCGCATTGAAGTCGCCATCACGCATCGTGGAGAGGACGGGCCGGCCATGGGCCTCGATGTTGTCGCGGGCGGCGGGCGTGCAGGGGCTGGCTCGCCGGGCGGCGGAGGATTGGGCGGTGTTGACCGCGTGCAATACGAAGCGCACGGCGGGGAATCGGTCACCCGCCTGACAAAATATATTGGAACGGTTGCGCCCAGCGTCTGACGGGGGCCGCGTTTACATCTTGAGCGCGAACGTATTGTGCTGGATCAGCGAAGTCATTTGCGCATCGGAAAGACTCATGCGCAGCACCACGCGGTCGCCCGCGGGCGTAACGCTGAGCTGGTCGAGCAGTTGCGCCAGGTCGGGATTGTCCTTGCTGGACTGGTAGCGCTTGTAAAGCATTCCTGCCTGCAGCAATTGCCCAATGGCGTTGGCATCGTCAACCGAACCGCAAATCGCCTGAAACTTTCCGTCAATGCCGCTGTCGGCGTTGACCGAAATAATCATGTTTTGCATGCGCATGATGAGCTTGGCGGCGTCCGGAAATTGTTGAACCTCGGGAGCCAGTTGCTGCATGGCCAAACGGGTGTACGCGGGATTAAGAACGGTCCACACCAGCCCCGAGCCGTTGGCCTCGTTGATCAATGGAAACAATTTTTCGTTGCGCAACAGGCTGTCTTGCTGGCCAAAGTGCACGTCAATCATCTTTTCGAGGACTTTGCGGTTGCCGAAAGCGGCGGTGCTCGAATCAAAATAGAGAAAAAAGAGATCGTTCGAACCAGCGCCCGTTCCGAAGGCGTACAGCGTGAAACCGTGGACGTCAAAGGTGGACAATTTTTGTTGCTTGAAATAATTCTGCGTGGTATCGGGCGTGAAATTTCCGAGCGCTACGCCAACCACTTGCTCGGCCGTGGGCACCGCGGCAGACCCCGCTTCTTCCGTTTTCGCGGTCATGCCCTCCGGCACTAAACCCCACGCGAGTTCTTCCACCTGGGTGTTCGGATCGACGCCCGCGGCAGCGAGAAATTTCTCAAACTGCTTGAAGTTGGCGGGGAGCATCTGCTCCTGCAGTTGCGGAAACCACTTCATGGTGCGGGCCTTCTTCAAGTCTGCATAGCCGATTTCGCCGGTATCCTTCGGAAACAGGGCCAGCTTGTCGGAGCCGAGCGTGCCGGCTGCCGCCGTCTTAGGTAGCGCAAAAGCGGCGGCCAGAATCAGCGCTACTGCGAATGCGCCGGCGCCATTCCGGTTATAGTTCGCAATTCGAAATCCCATGTCGTGTTCCTTTCAAATAAGCCGGGAGAAACCTATTTCGTTGCCGCAGATTCGATAGGCGTGGCGGCTAGCTTTTCGCGAATTTCCGCGACCTTGGCCTGAATCGACTGGACATAAACGGCGTCGGTAATTCCATCCAGATTGATTTCCACATTCGCTAGGGCGCCGCGCGCTCCGGCGGCGGCCATCAAACGCGCCACCTGCAAGTCTGAACGCATGGATGCGGCGGCGATAGCCTCCAGTTGTCCCAGTTGTTCGAAAAGCGCAACGGCCCGTTCAGCCACCCCGAGGGGCACTTCCGCGGCGCCACGCGTGGCGCGCTGGATCTCCTCATGGCGCGCTTTGATTTCTTCGCCACTCGATTGCGGGAGTTTGAACGCCTTCATGACCGCGTCATAGGCGTTGGCGTCGCGGTCGATCGCAGCGATCAGGGCGTCTCCCGTCTTGCGCAACACATCGAGTTCGCCGGAAAGTTTATCCACAAACGCGGTTTGCGATTTTTTCTTGCGCGAAAGTCCTGCGACCATTTGACCGAGCGCTGCCGCGGCGGCGGCTGCGAATGCCGACACGCTTCCCCCTCCCGGAGTTGCCGAGGGTTCGGCGACCGCATCAAGAAAAGGCCTTGCCAGTCTCGCTAATTTTGTATTTTCAACGCTGTCCAGCGGAGCTCCGGCGAGCGCCGCCGCCAATTTGTTCTCAAAGACTTGCGCGGGAGAGAAGTCTTCCAGTTGCAGAAAAAAATCCGCGGCCATCTCAATCGCTTTTTTTGGCACCAGGCCGACGATTTCGCTGCCCACCGGAGTGACGCCGTAGCGGGCGGCTTCGCGTTTCACCGTTTCATAAACCCGGTGCATGGGAGTCTGCTCGAAATCGGTCAGGTTGATGGAAACTTGCGCCAGATTTCGCGCTTTGAGCTCCACCCCCATGGATTTCACGTAACGGAAGCCGCCGGACGAAAAACGAATCGCCTTGGCAATTTTGTTGGCTATGGCGACGTCCGAGGTACTCAGATTTACGTTGTAGGCCACCAAGAACTTGCGTGCCCCGACGACTGTTACGCCGGCAGTAGGGTGGAGCTTCGGCTCGCCAATGTCAGGTTGCCGGTCGTGGTTGTTCTTTAATTGTTCGCGCAAACCTTCAAATTGCCCGCGCCGCACATTTTCCAAATGGACGCGGTCCGGTCGCGTCGCTGCCGCTTCATAGAAAAAGACCGGGATGCGATAGCGCTTCCACAATTCGTCACCAACACGGCGCGCCAGGGCCACGCAATCGTCGAGCGTGACGCCTTCAATGGGAATAAACGGGATCACATCCGTCGCTCCGACGCGCGGATGCGCGCCGGAATGTTCGTTCAGGTCGATCAACTCCAGCGCTTTGCCGGCGCCAAGAATTGCCGCTTCGCCGACGGCGTCCGGCTCGCCCGCCATGGTGACCACGCAGCGATGGTGATCGGCGTCCATTTCGCGGCCGAGAATATACACCCCGGGTACCGCGCTCATAGCGCCGACGATGGCGTCCACTTTCGCGGGATCACGGCCTTCGGAAAAATTCGGCACGCATTCAATCAGTCTGGTCATAGAGAGGTTCGATTCCTAACGCGCTATTTTTTGTGGCTCGTTGGCTGACAACCGCGCCCGCAGCGATGGCGAACGAGAACTCGCTACGGGTGATTCGCGTCACCGCCATAAATGATTCGTCCGCATTTAAAAGTCTGCACGCAAGTATTCACGCCGAAATAATAGGGAATTTCGCGGTAATCCGCCACATCGAAGACCGCAAAGTCCGCCTGTTTGCCTACATCAAGAGAGCCAATTTTTTCTTCGCGACGCAAGGCATAAGCGCCGTTGATGGTCGCAGCGGTGATCGCTTCGGCGGGCGTCATCCGCAACTGCGTGCAAGCCAGGGAAAGGATCATGGACATACTCAGCGTTGGACTCGTCCCGGGATTGTAATCGGTAGCCAGCGCCACGATTGCGCCCGCGTCAATCAACGCCCGCGCCGGTGCGTATTTCGCGAGGCCCAAATGAAAATCGCATCCGGGCAACAGCGTAGCCACGGTATGCGACGTTGCCAGCGCTTGGATGTCTGCGCGGTTTACGTGTTCCAAATGATCGCAGCTGGCGGCGCCGAGTTGTACCGCGAGCTGCGTGGCGCCGGTGCGCGAAAGCTGTTCGGCATGGAGGCGCGGCGTCATGCCGAACTCGCGCCCCTTCTGCAAAATGCGCTTCGATTGTTCGCGCGTAAAGGCTCCGCGATCGCAAAATACATCGCAGAATTCCGCGAGCTTCCGTTCCGCAATTTCCGGAATCAAAACCTCCGTGAGCATGCGGATGTACCGCTCCGCGCCGTCGGACTTGCCCCGGTATTCCGCAGGCACCGCGTGAGCGCCAAGAAACGTGGAAACAATTGCAACGCCCGCCCGTCCGAGCGTCGCGCTGTGATGCAATGCCAGAATCCGCAATTCACTGGCCAGATCAAGGCCGTATCCGCTTTTGGCTTCGATCGTGGTAGTCCCGTGCTTCGCGAATTCCTCTAATGCGTGAAGCGCGCGCTTCCGCAGCGCTTCGTCCGTTGCCGAGCGGAGTTTCTTTACAGAATTGAGAATTCCCCCGCCCTTGCGCGCAATCTCCTCATAACTCGCGCCCGCAATTTTCAGTTCATATTCTTCGGCGCGGCTGGCGGCGTGGACGAGGTGGGTGTGCGAATCAACGAACCCAGGCAACACCACTCGTCCGCCGAGGTCGAGTTTCTCCGCGGATCGCGACTCCGGCAAGGCCTCGACATAGTTCCGTGTTCCAACGGCGACGACCAGCCCGCGCCGCACCAGCAGGGCCCCGTCTTTGACGATTCCCACATCGGAAAGGGAATCGCCGCGACGCGCACCGCGTCCGCGCAGGGTCAACAGCTGGGAAGCGCCGGAGATAAGAAGGGTTTCGCTCACGTATTTTTTGTCCGCAAGCGACGGGCGCAGCGATTAGGCGTGCCCCGACATGGGAATTCTGATGCCGTGTTCTTCTGCGAATGTTTTTGCTTCGGCGTAGCCCGCGTCGACATGGCGAACGACTCCGATGCCCGGGTCGTTGGTCAACACGCGCTCGATACGCGCGGCCATTTCCTTTGTGCCGTCGGCCACCGTCACTTGTCCGGCGTGCTGCGAATAACCAATACCCACCCCGCCGCCGTTGTGGATCGAAACCCAGGATGCGCCGCTGGCCGTGTTGAGCAGAGCGTTCAGCAATGGCCAGTCCGCGACGGCATCGGAGCCGTCGAGCATGGCTTCCGTTTCGCGATAGGGCGATGCGACAGACCCGCAGTCCAGGTGGTCGCGTCCGATAACGATCGGCGCTTTTAATTCACCCTTCGCGACCAGATCATTTAGCGCGAGCCCGAATTTGTCGCGTTCGCCGTACCCCAGCCAGCAGATGCGCGACGGCAAACCCTGGAATTTGACGCGCTTTTGCGCCAGCTTGATCCACCGCGCGAGGTGCGCGTTCTCGGGAAACATCTCGACCACCAGTTGATCGGTCCGCGCAATGTCGGAAACTTCGCCGGACAGCGCGGCCCAGCGGAAGGGCCCTTTGCCTTCGCAAAATAGCGGACGAATGTAAGCCGGCACGAACCCCGGAAAATCGTAGGCGTTTTTTACGCCCTGCTCAAAAGCGAAGGTGCGAATGTTATTTCCATAATCGAACGTAACCGCGCCCAGCTTCTGCAAATCCAGCATGCCCTGGACGTGCGCAGCCATCGCCGCCATGGAGTATTTTTTGTACTCGTCAGGACTGTTCTTGCGCAGCTCGACCGCGGCATCCAGGGTCATGCCGTTTGGAACGTATCCGCCAATCGGATCGTGTGCGCTGGTCTGATCGGTAAGCAAGTCCGGCACCACGCCGCGCTTGGCCAATTCCGGAATCACGTCGGCGCAATTGCCAACCAAGCCGACAGACGTTGCCTCACCTTTACGCACCGCGTTCTTCAGTATGCGCAAGGCCTCGTCGAGGCTGTTCACCATCACGTCGCAATACCCGGTCTTGACGCGCCGCTTGATGCGTTCGGCGTCCACATCAATTCCTAAAAATGCTGCCCCGTTCATGGTTGCCGCCAGAGGCTGCGCTCCGCCCATGCCGCCCATGCCGCCGGTAACCACCAATTTGCCGGCCAGATCTCCGCCAAAATGTTTCTTGGCGGCAGCCGCAAACGTCTCGTACGTACCCTGCAAAATTCCTTGCGTGCCGATGTAAATCCAGCTGCCCGCCGTCATCTGCCCATACATCATCAATCCCGCGCGATCGAGTTCGCGGAATTTGTCCCAATGATTTGCATAGCCCACCAGGTTGGAATTGCAGAGCAACACGCGCGGCGCGTATTCGTGCGTACGGAAAATCCCCACCGGCTTGCCGGATTGAATCAGCAGCGTTTCGTCGTTCGCGAGTTCCCGCAGCGAACGAACAATGGCATGAAAACATTCCCAGTTGCGGGCAGCTTTGCCTGTGCCTCCGTATACCACCAGGTCTTCCGGCTTTTCCGCAACCTCCGGATCAAGGTTGTTCATCAACATCCGCAGCGCCGCTTCCTGTTGCCAGCCCTTGCAGGAAATTTGCGTCCCACGTGCGGCGCGGAAGGGTCCCCTAGAGAGGCCCTGAGGGTGCGAGGCGCCGGGAAGCGCCTCGGTAATCGTGCTCATGCTCGGTACTCCCCGCAGCTCATCACCATGCCCATAGTATCGCAGCTGTCGGGTCTTTACACATGGGCATCCTTCCGCCGCTGCGGAGCCGGCTCGCTCTAAAGAAAGATCTCCGAGCTAGGCTAAACGTGCGTCCGCGCGCGCACCGCCCTGCAAAGAAGCTGTAAGGCATTGTTGAATAGGCTCTTAGCGAAATCCGATAAGTTAAGGCAGGATGATTTTTTCCGTCCCCACGATTCTTGCCGAGTACTACTTACAACTCCAAAGCCATCTGAGACAATCCAATGGTCTGAGAGGTTATGTAATCCTGCGTCGAAACCCAGCATTCGACCCCCCATGGACGGTTATGAATACCAATTTGAGAGTTATCGCGCGGAAAAGCGTGCTGGGCGCCGCTTCGCTTGCAACCTTCTTTTTTGCGGGAAACGTGTACGCGCAAGCGCCAGCGCCGCGCATCATTGAGGAAATCGACAACGCGCAACGCGCGGTAATCCCGGGAACCCACCCGCCGATGGCCCGCGCAGAGTTCGACGCCGGGCGCCTTCCCTCAGCTACGCCGTTATCCGGTATGAGCATGGTATTCAAACGCTCCGCCGCGCAGGAAGCAGACCTGCAAGCGCTACTTGTGGCGCAGCAGGATCCCAAATCATCCCAATACCACAAGTGGCTCACGCCGGAGCAATTTGCAGCGCGCTTCGGAGTATCCGACGCCGATTTGGCCAAAGTGGAATTCTGGCTGCAGCAACAGGGTTTTACCGTGGAGGGTCGCTCGCCCGCCAAGAACCGCGTCCGTTTCTCTGGCGCTGCGGCACAAGTCGAGTCCGCGTTCGGCACTGAGATGCACTATTACGCGCTCGACGGCACGAGACACTTTGCGCCGTCTACCGACCTCTCCGTTCCCGCTGCGGTCTCTTCGCTCGTCGAGTCGGTGTCCAATCTTTCAACGTTCCGTCCCAAACCTCACGTAAAGTACCGCTCGCCGCAAATGACGCTGAGGCCCGACTTTACTTCCAGCCAAACCGGCAATCATTTCTTGTCGCCCAAAGACATAGCCACCATCTATGACATCACTCCCGCATACAACGCAGGGTTCAACGGAAGCGGGCAAGCGATCGCCGTGGTCGGGCAGTCCTCGATCGTGGTTTCCGACATCGAGAACTTTCAGCATGCGGCTGGTTTGCCGAAGAAAGACCCCACGCAAATTCTCGTGCCAAGCTCCGGAACTGCCGTCGTCACTTCCGGAGACGAATCGGAATCGGATTTGGATCTCGAATACTCCGGCGCCATCGCTCCAGGAGCAACCATTTATTTCGTTTACGTTGGGAGCAGCGTAAATTTTAGCGTGTTCGATGCGCTGACTTATGCCATCGATGCAAGGACTGCTCCGGTGATTACCATCAGTTACGGCTCCTGCGAGTCAGACCTCGGCTCCGGCGAATATTCCTCAATGAACGGAGCGCTAGCGCAAGCGGCTGCGCAAGGGCAAACGATTGTCAGTGCCGACGGCGACGACGGTTCCACCGACTGTTATGGCAACACAGATCAGTCCATCGCGGCACAGGAAGCGCTCGCCGTGGATTTCCCATCGAGCAGCCAGTATGTAACCGGCATGGGCGGCACCGAATTTCCGACAGCCGACGTGGCCCCGACAAACACAACCTATTGGGAGTCCGCCAACGGAACGGACATCATTGGCTCAGCCAAGTCCTACATTCCGGAGCAAGTGTGGAACGATGATTCGAGTTCGAGCGGGCTTTCCGCAGGCGGCGGAGGTGCCAGCAGCCTTACTGCGCGGCCCAGTTGGCAAACCGGCGTCCCGGGCATCCCAGCTGGCAATTTCCGCTTGCTGCCGGATATCGCGCTTACGGCTTCTCCGAACAACGCCGGCTTTTTGTACTGCTCGAGCGACAGCAAAGAGACGGGTATCACCGGCAGCTGCGCGAACGGATTTCGCGACAGCAACGACAAGAATTTGACAGTGGCGGGAGGCACCAGCTTTGACGCGCCCATCTTCGCCGGAATGGTCGCCATCATAAACCAGAAGCTAAATTCGAGCGGACAGGGCGTGGCGAATCCCATGCTTTACAGCTTGGCGTCAAACTCCTCGACTTATGCCTCCGCATTTCACGACATCACCAGCGGCAGCAACGCGTGCACCGCCGGCACAACTTATTGTGGAACCGCCGCTCTTACCTTGTATTCGGCGACCACCGGCTACGACGAAGCCAGCGGATTAGGTTCCCTAGATTTTTATAACCTCTTAACGGCGTGGTCCAGTTTGTCGAGCACCTCCGGCAAATCGTTTACCCTGACGGCGACAGCGGCCACGGTTTCTGCGGGTAGTTCGACGACTTCGACCGTCACCGCCACTCCTCAGGATGGCTTCACCGGGACGATCGCGTTCACCGTCTCGAGCAGCCCCGCTGTAGCCAATCTTTGTTTTTCGCTCCCGAGCCTCGCCGTATCTGGAACCAGTGCCGTGTCCGCGACATTGACGATCTCGACCAGTTCGGCGGGTTGCGCGAACGTTGCACAAGTCGGCAGTTCCGGCGCGAATCACCGGGCTGGCGGCTTTTTGTCGCCCGCTTCACGAACCGAAGAGGCGGCTTTGCTAGCATCCAGTTCGCAGCTCGCGAGTCCCGTGAGCGGTCATCCACTCGTAGCCGGAATGGCTGCCTTCGGGCTGGTATTTGTCGGCCTGCTGGCTTTTGCGTCCCGCAAACTGGGAGCGATCGGCGCCTTAGTACTGCTTACGGTCGTAAGCTGCGAAATCTCGGGTTGCTCGAACACCAACTCGTCGGCTTCCTCTACCACTACCTCGACCCTGACCAATGCGCAAAAGGGTACTTACACCATCACTATCACCGGCACGGACACCGCGGACTCATCCATCAAAGCGTCGACGAGCATGACACTCACGATCGACTAGCTGGGGCGAATAAAAAACCGCACTGCAATCGTCGGATAGCAGTGCGGGAATTTTTTTGCCGGATTGCGATGACTGCGTGATCAGGCGCGCACGCAGCAGTTTCAGGCCGCTTTGGATTTGGGCGCCGCCTTGCGGCGTGGCTTGCTCGAAGTCTCCAGCAACTCGCGTTCCGCGCGCGTCCAGTCTTCAAATTCGTTGCCGGGAGCTCCGCAGCGTTCCAGGAAGATATGGTAAGCGCGCAATGCGATTTGTTCACGCGTCGGGGCGGTTTTTGCCGCTCGGTTCTTTTGCGCCGACGGCGAAGAGGTTTTGGTGTTGGGCAAGATGCCCTCCTTTCTGTTCACCATCATTTTAGCTCCACCGAAAATGGACCGCCAATCGCAGGCCTTGGATTCTTTGAGCGTTGTGCTCTTTCGGGCAGCCGCGACCGCAGCAACAACGGACGGGATGCGGCGGATTGCGCTCGTTGAGGCCCTGCGGTAAAGTCAACGAATCCCGATGAATTACGGCACCCTTCCTTCCCGCTTGCTGCAAGCCGTGGATGCACGCGCCAATCCGCGGGCACAAATGTTCCGTGGCCTCGAGAAATGGGAGGCCCTTTCGTCAGCCGAGCTATTGCGGAGGGTTGCGGGATTGGCCTCGGCCTTGGTGGAACTGGGCGTCAAGCCGGGCGACCGCGTGGTGATTCTTGCCGCGAACCGCCCGGAATGGCATACCGCAGATTTTGCGATTACCGGAACCGGCGCGGTCACTGTGCCCGTGTACTTCAACGAGTCGCCGGAACGCATGACCTACATCTTCAACCACTGCGGAGCGCGGGTGGCGGTCGTCGCGGGCCCCGAGCAGTTACAAAAATTGCTGGCTGTGCGCATGCAGCTGCCGGAATTGGAGCACGTGATCGTCGCCGATGCCGGCGAACTCGTGCCCTCAGACACCTTGCGCTATGAAACCTTGATCGCTGGGTCCGGAGGTTCGGATATTGCTTCGTACCGCATGCGCGCATCGCAGGTCCTGCCCGGGCAGTTGTCCTCCATTATCTACACCTCCGGGACGACGGGAGAGCCAAAAGGCGTGATGCTCACGCACACGAATTTCTGCTCGAATGTTGCGGATTCCTGCCGCGATTTAGAGCTAAACACCGCGACGGACTTGGCCGTGTCATTCCTCCCCTTGGCGCACGTCTACGGGCGCATGCTCGACTACGTCTATCTGTTCACCGGTATCAGTGTGGCTTACGTGCCGGCCGTCGAACTCGTTTCACAGGCGCTCCTCGAATTGCGTCCGACGGTGATGGCCGCCGTGCCGCGGGTGTTTGAAAAAATCTACGCGCGTGTTATGGAGCAGGGAAGTAAGAACCTTGGAGCAAAACGCAAAATATTCGATTGGTCGATGCAGGTAGCGCGCAAAACAGCTCCCTGGCGCTCCGGCGAAAAACGGGCGGATCCTCTTCTGAAACTGCAATGGATGCTTGCAGACAAACTGGTTTACAAAAAAGTCCGTTCCGGAACCGGTGGACGCCTTCGCGTGGTGCTTTCCGGCGGGGCGCCGCTGTCGAAAGAATTGGCGGAGTTTTTCTGGGCCCTGGGAGTGCCGATTTATCAGGGCTATGGCTTAACGGAAACCTCGCCGGTCTTAACCTCAAATTATCCAAAAAATCGCGTGGGCAGTTCCGGGAGGCCGATTCCCAACGTCGAACTGCGGATTGCGTCAGACGGCGAAATTCTTGCCAAAGGCCCGTGCGTGATGCAGGGCTACTACAAAAATCCCGATGCCACACGCGAAGTAATGGACTCTGAAGGTTGGTTTCACACGGGAGATGTCGGTTATCTCGACAAAGACAACTATTTATTTATCACCGACCGGAAAAAGGATTTGCTGAAAACGGCCGGCGGAAAATACGTGGCGCCGCAGCCCATTGAGAACGCCTTGAAGACCAGTTCCTACATCTTGAATGCCATGGTTCTCGGCGACAAACGGAAGTTTATTGTGGCGCTGATCGTGCCGAACGGCATCACCATCGCGTCGCGAGCCGCGGCGCAAGATCTGCGGTTTGCATCCGCCGCCGAAATGGTGGCGCATCCCTTCGTAATCGCGTTGATGGAAGAAGAGGTGAAACGCCTGACTGCGCACCTCGCACAGTACGAGACGATTAAGCGTTTTGCGTTGCTCGCCAATGATTTTACCTTTGACGATGGCAGCTTGACCTTTACCCTCAAACTGAAACGCCGCGTGGTGGAGCAAAAGTACCGCGAAGTCATCGAGAGCCTGTACGCGGATGCCGCGCAAGTGCGCCCCCACGATGCCGGTTTGACGCGTACGGAAAAATAGGACCTCTGCCGTCTGGCCTCTAGGGGCCGCGTTCAGCGCGGCACGGTGTGTGTTTTGCGCCGCAGTGTTCCTTGCCTTGCTTCCATCTAACTGTCATGTAATCAGTGTTGTACGGTTGGCTGACCGGTTGCGACAGTGTTACGCGTTGCTCTAGGAGGACGCCATGTCGCAAGATCAGCCAACGAACATCTCGCACGATCCGGATAACCGGAACGAGCATCCAAACACAAAATCGGATGAGCCTATTTTTCACTACGACGACGAATCGTCGGCACCCCGTGGTTTGCGAGCGCGAACGATTGCCATTTCCATCGCACTGTTTGTTTCGGCGATCGCGGTAACCCAATTCGGCCAGGCTTCTCGCGCGCGGCAAGCGGAATTCTTGCGCGGCAGCGCGAAAATAGATGCGTTGGGCAAGACCACGCCTCATTCCGCTGCGTCCGGCGGCGCGGCCGCGGGCACCGAACCCATCTCGCGGAACGCCGACGCCAAGGAGCGAACGCCGGCCGTTTACGTCAGCCACAAATATGGCTTGGCTTTGCAATACCCGCGCACCTACGTGCTGCGGCGCGGGCAGAACGCCAATCTGAATTTATCGGGACAGCCGGCCGTGCCGTCAACGTTTAGCGAGCCAGGCGGCGTATCGCTGGCGACGATCAGTATTCCCGCAACGCTCTATCCAGGAAGCGACTTCAAATCCGCTTCATTGACGGTGCGGGTAAACCGCCAAGTATCCTCGGGTGCGTGCTCGCAATTTCGCAATCCCGAAGATGAAAGCTCCCCGCCGCTCGAACCTTCGAAGGTTACCGTCGGCGCCATCGACTTTGACGAGGCGGACCACGACGCGAGCGACGGTGCCGCCGACGCGGTTCGCTCGAGCCAGGAAAGGTATTACCACGTCTACGAGAACGACGCTTGTTATGAATTTGCGCTGAATCTCACCACGACAAAGCTCTCTGCCAACTCTTCCCGCGTAAACGTCGATGCCGATGAGGTATTTGACCGCTTGAGCGAGGTGCTAACCAGCGTAACGGTCGTCCCGCTGCGCAATCCAGCGGTGGCCGCATCCACGCAACCCGAGTAGTTGCGCTATCGGCGCTAGGGAAAAGCACCGCGATGCTCGTCAGCAAAACGAAAGCATCGCGGTATTTTTTTGTGCTGGCGCGCGTTTCTGCTACTGCACGACTTTGCCTTGCGGACTGAGAATGTGCACTTCGCCGAAGTTTAATTCGCGAATTCCCGGCTCGATTTTGGCGCGGTCGCCAACTACGATCCAAATGAAGTTGTCAGGATGCACGACCGTTTTGGCGGCCGCTTCCACGTCGGGTACCGTCAGCGCGCGAACTTTCGCGGCATAGGTCTGATAGTATTCGTCAGGCAGACCATATTGCACCTGATCGTCAATCGTGGCTTCCAGCGCATCGAGCGTCTCGCGTGAGCCGGGTAGTTTCAGAGTTTCGTTGGCCTGCGTCTTCGCCAGCTCGTCGGCCACGACGGGTTTCTCGCCCAGAATTCCGCGCAGCTCTTTGTTGGCTTCGACCAACGATTCCTTGGTTTTATCCGTTTGCACCGGCCCGATAAACGTAAACGGTCGCTGCGCGCGCGCCTTCACGAGCACCGTGCGCACGCCGTAGCTCCAGTGCTTGTCTTCGCGCAGGTTCATATTCAGGCGCGAACCAAAGGTGCCGCCCAGTTCGTCGTTCATTGCCACGATCGCCACTTCATGCGGATTGGACGTCGGGGGGGCGATGTTTGCTACGTAAATCACGGATTGCCCGGCGCCGGGTTTGTCCATGATATACACGGTGGATTTCGCGGGCAGCGAAACTGCCGCAATATTCTTTTTGGGGACGTCTCCAGACTTCCATTCCGCGAAAAGCTTTTCAAGCTTCGGCTTTATTTCTTCCAGATTGGTATCGCCGACGATCACCAGGGTCGAGTCGTTTGGCCGGAACCATATACTGTGGAATTTCATCAGGTCTTCACGGGTCAGCTTGCTGACGCTTTCTGTGTTCCCGGAACCTGAAAGTGGACCGCCATACGCATGCCCTGAGCCGTACAGCAACCCGGGCATCACGCGTTGCGCCATCTGTAAGGGCGTATTTTCTTCGCGCTTGATGGTCGCCAGCTGCAACTTTTGCTGCCGCTTGAAATCTGCCTCCGGAAAGGCCGGGTGCAGAATCACGTCGGCGTAAAGATCCAGTGACGGATCGAGTTTGGCTTTCAACGCGGAAAGTTTGACGATGGAGGAATCCAGATTGGAACCGGCGGTTAACTCGGCGCCCAGCATTTCCAGCTTGTCGTTGATTTGCAGCGCGTCGAGCGTCTTTGTTCCGCCGGTCAGCAACGCGGTCGTCAAACTCGCGGTGCCGGGAGAAGCCGCTTGATCAGCGGCGAAACCTGCGTCAGTGATCATGGAAAAGTTAATAATCGGCGAGTCGTGCCGCTCGGCGAGCACCACCTTAAGCCCGTTCGCAAGAGTTGTTTTCTGCAGCTTGGGCAGCTTCAGCTCCGGCGGAGTCCCCGCGTCCGGCATTTTGGAGCGGTCTGCCCCGGCGGAAGCTGTCTGGTACTCCGGGAAGGGCAAAACTTCCAAGATGTACACGCCGTCGCTCAGCCAGCGCCGCGCCGCTTCGCGCAAATCTTCCGCGGCAGCTCCGTGGACGCGCTTCTCGCTGATTTTGTAGGCGTCTGGGCTGCCGAGATAAACCTGACTGCTTGCCAGAATGTCGGACTTCCCGCCGAATCCGCCAATGCGTTCCGCGCCGCGAATAAATGCGGCTTCATCCTGAATTTTTACGCGCTCGAGTTCTTCGGGTGTCGGGCCATCTTTCAGAAATTTCGCCAGCTCCTCATCAATCTCTTTTTCCACTTTGTCCAGATCCGCCTGCACTTTATCGGCCGGCAGTCCGGGACGCGCCGTCACCTGAATGGCGAATTGCCCCGCAATTTCATTGGTATCCGCGTAAGAGACGACCGCGGTGGCGATTTGGTCGTCATAGACCAGCCGCTTGTACAGTCTGGAGGTTTTCCCTTTGGCCAGGACGTCGCTGACCATGTCGAGGTAATCGCCGTCGGCGCTGCCAAACTCCGGAATGTTCCACACCTTATAGATGCGCGCTTGCGGCACGCGATCCTCGACGACTTCGCGGTGCGTTCCGCTGCGCTTGGCGATCCACACTTGTTGGTGCGCCACCGGCGGACCAGCGGGAATATCCCCGAAATATTTCTCCACTTTCTCCTTGGCGGTCTTGGCGTCGACGTCTCCGGCTACGACGATGACCACGTTCGACGGGCCATAGTAGGTCTTGAACCAATCCTGCACATCGCTCATCGACGCCGCGTCAAGATCCGCCATGTCTCCGATCGTCGTCCACGAATAGGGGTGGCCCGCGGGATAAGTATTCTTTGTCAGCAGTTGTCGCGTGACCCCGTACGGCTGATTTTCTCCCTGGCGTTTTTCGTTTTGCACCACGCCGCGCTGTAGATCCAGGGTTTTCTGGTCCAGCGAACCTAGCAAGTGGCCCATGCGGTCGGATTCCATCCACAGCGTCAGGTCCAGCGCGGACGTCGGAACATCTTCAAAATAATTGGTGCGATCGGTGTTGGTCGTACCGTTCAAGTCCGTCGCGCCGATGCGTTCCATCACATCGATGTAGCTGCCCTTGGCGTGTTCGCTGCCGCCGAACATTAAATGTTCAAAGAGGTGCGCGAATCCCGTCTTTCCTGGTTTTTCGTTGCCAGAGCCCACGTGATACCACATATTCACCGCGACGATCGGCGCTTTGTGGTCCTCGTGCACGATCAACGTAAGGCCGTTGCCGAGAACAAATTTTGTGTAGGGAATATCAACGACGCCATCTTTCTGCGCCCGCGCCCCCATCGCCATCATCATGAATGCGATCACCACGACCGAAAGCAAACCCGTCCGAACACGCATGAGGCAACCCTCCGCAGGCATTTTGGAAACTTTGCGAGTTTACACCCGCGCGCCGCAGATTGAAATGCGCGCAGGCGTTTCGGCGAACTGCTATTTGACCGGCGGCAAATACGGAATATAGCGCGCGAAAAGCCAGCACAGAAAAAACACCACCGGAACGTGGACCATCAGCTGCAGCATTCCGTATCCCACAATGTCCCGGGCTTTCAATCGCAATATTCCGAGCAGTGGCAGCATCCAGAACGGATTGATCAGATTGGGCAGCGCTTCCGCTGCATTGTAAATCTGCACCACCCAACCCAAATGCACCTGATGCAAATTGGCTGCCTGCAAGACGTAGGGCGCTTCGATCACCCATTTGCTTCCTCCGGACGGGATGAAAACGCCAAGCACCGCCGAGTACACCGCCACCAGCAACGGATACGTATTGTGCGTGCTGATGGAAGCAAACAGCTTCGCCAACGCATCGGCAATCCCGGTTCCCACAATCATTCCGAAAATCACGGCGTAAAAGGGAAACTGGATCAGCACGCCACCGGTCGCCGGAACGCACTCCGCCACCGCGCGCATAAAACGCTTCGGCCGCCAATGCAGCAGAAGTCCCACGGTGATGAACAGGAGATTGTAGGTATTCAGGTCCAACGCCGCCAAGGCCCCTTGCGGTGACGTTCGAAAAACGTCCACGAGATACCAGCAAAGCAGAAGTGCAACCAGAATCGTCAGCAACGGGCTGTATTCCAGCCATTCACCCGGTTTGGACTTCGGCTCAAGCGTCGACTGCAGCGGACGGTACTCGATCCCGTAAGACTCCGCAGTCCGCGCATTCTCCGGTGAGGGCGCGGAGAGATACGCGATCACCACCGACAGCGCGATCAGAATGATGGTGGTAACAACGCTCTGCCACAAAAAGAGAGTCTGCGTCAGCGGAATCAGCCCGCTGATGCTGAACAGCGACGGCGGCATCGCGGACTTCGTCGCCATCAGCATGGCCGCGGACGAGGACAATCCCATCGCCCACACTGCTCCGAGCCCGAGATACGCCGCCGCTCCGGCCGCGCGATAATCCATTCCTTTCACGCGCTGCGAAAGCTCTCGAACAAAGAGCCCGCTGAAGATCAAACTGAGCCCCCAGGAAATGAGCGAAGTCAGCATGGAAAAAAGCGCCACGAGTGCGATCGCGCCCCGCGCCGTTTTCGGCAGTCCCGCCAAAGCGCGGATCGCGCGATACACCAGCGGCGTCGAGGCCACCACATAACCGCCAATAATAATCATCACCATCTGCATGGTGAACGGCACCAGGGTCCAGAAATTCTTGCCGCCCTGAACGGCCAGTTTTGCCGGGCTCTGATGTAGCGACAAGCCCACCAGAAAAACCACCACGATTCCCAGCAGCGCAAAAATCAACGGATCCGGAAACCACCGCTCACTCCAATTCGCCAGCCGCAGACCGAGCCGGACCATAGGCCCCTCTTGCCCCCCGGACACCTTCTGTTCTTGAGGAGTGTGCATAGCGATCCTTTCGTTTGCGATTCGGAGAGTCTCCTGCGGGAACGTGGACGCTCGCAAACAGGAACATGCCCACGCTTTTCCCATCAGCGCCGCACATTGTAGCGCGTACTTGCCGGAAGGGAAGTGCTCGAAACGGTCCAGGCCGGCAAGTTACCCGCGGGAATAAGAAACGCTGTGCCGCGGTCTTTATGGGCAGATAGCCAAAAGCGCAATCGACAGCCGCACGATGTAAGGCGAATCGAAAATCCAGCGCAGGCTAGGAATTTTGCGGAGGCAAATCCATGAAGAACATAACCAGTAATCTAACGAAAACTTTGCGCCGTGCGACCATCACCGTCGCCATAATCACCGCTGGAATCACGGTTGCGCCAGCAGTTCAAGCCAAGCCGAAACCGAAGGCCATGACCACTCCGGACGGCACCAAAATCATCTTGGCAAGCCCACAGAGTCTTCCCGAATTGGCGCGCCAAAATGGCGAAGCGATGCTCCTGCACGAGACCGGCGATGGCAGAACCTTTCTCTATGTCGAACAGGACCGTGGTGCACGGCTGGCGATTTTTGACGTGAGCGATCCGAGCGATATCAAGGCGCAAGGCTCGATCCATTTGGATGCCTCGGGCCCGTTCGATTTTGTTGCGGCTTCGGGAGATCACGCGGAGACCGTGCGGTTCCGTGAAAGCCAGAGCGAGGCGGTGTTGGATTTGCACAAGGCCAGCGCCCCGGCGATCAAGACGCGACAGGCATTGACCCTTCCGACTGCCGCCGAGCGCGCAGACAGCGTCGACGATGACGAGCGTCCCAACGCCTACGGGGCGGTCGCCGTCGTTGCCAATCTGCAGCAGCCAACCCGGGCATTCGATGTAGAAGGAGTCCGCGCGCAACTCACCAACAAAGATACCGGCACAACGTTCCTGATGACGGCGGACGGACTATACGTCGTGCGGCGAACGATGCTCGAACAGGAGTATGCGGCGCACCAGGATCAGCTCAGCAATCCGGGATGAAATCTTGCGCTAAAGGCGGCTGCCGGAATTCCTTCCGCGCTGCAATCAGCCAAGCAAACAGACCAAGCAAACAGGCGTTGCCGGGAGGCAAGGCCTGTTTTTCGTTGGCGCCGGGGGTTTTGCGGGGCCGAGAGGCCAGCCTAAATTTTGGCCTGGCGATCGAGCCCCGCCAAAATTCGCAACTGCGTCAAAATCAAAGCATCGAAGTTGGCGGGTTGTTCATTTCGTACCAGCCGCGCGCCGCGCCCCGACCCCGTCGCGTATCCCTCGATTCCCAGGATCATGTCCGGCTCGTGTTCGGGCCGCGTTGTGTTTTTGATGGTTACCAAACGCTTGCCCGAGTCGTAATGCACCGTCATCTGGTGCGGTTTTCCGGCGCACCACACGCGAAGATCGCCCAGCATGGTCTCTTTGCAGGTAAAGGTCTGCTCGCCCGTCACGTGATTCCACTCGCGGCACTTCGTTCGGATCGTCTCCCCGATACCACTCCACATTGCGTTAGCAAAGGCCACCGCCGCTTCGGCATTCAGGCGATCTTCGTGAATCTGTCCTTCTTCGGAAAGTTTTGCGGCCAAGTATTCCTCTGCCGCGCGTTTGGTGCTTTCATCACCCATGGTGTTATTGACCCTACGGATATTTTACACAACCTACACAAGATGCCTAACTATTCGCCGCCACGGCCGATGAATTTACCATCAGGTAGCGAAACGTTTGGGACGCCGCGCTGCGGCAGCCCAACCCGCCAGAACGCCACGCATATAAGCGAAGCTGTTGCTGACACCAGGGATAGGATCATCCGCGGCGATTTCGTATTCGAGGTCGACGAAACCTGGGTAGTTGATCGCCACCAAGGCTTCGAATATTTTCTTAACGGGCATCCGGCCCTCGCCTACCGCCACTTGACTGTCCTTACTGTGGAAATCGCGCAAGTCCTTCATATGGACGTTGAAGAGCCTCGAACCAGCGGCGTGGATGGCCTCGACGACGTCGGTTCCCGCGCGCACGGTGTGCCCGACGTCAATGCAGCATCCCATACGCGCATCCATGTCCTTCACTGCCGCTAACACATCGAGCGGCGAATGCCACAGTTTGTCTTCCGGGCCGTGATTGTGGATGGCAATCCGCATGTCGTATTCTTTCGCGAATTTCTCAACCTGCGGCAAGGTCTCAGGCGTGGGGTCGCCAGCGACAATCACGCCGATGCCCGCGCGTTTGCAGTATGCAAATTTGCCGCGAATGTCCGCTTCATCATTTTTGTCGAAATAAATGGTCCCTGCGGCGTGCAGCGTGATGCCTGCCGCGGCATAGTCGGCGAGCGCTGCGGACTCCTGCGGCGGGTCCATGGGAAGGTGGTCCTTGGTGTCCTTGGTGTTGAGCGCGGTGACTCTCAGTTGCTTCATGGAGCCGATCAACTGGGCGCGGCTGAAGTTGCGGAAGGTGTAGCTTGCCAATCCCAGGCGAATCGGCCCCGCCTCGTTTGCCGTTGTGTCGTCGGCAGAGGCGCGCCTTGCGGAAAGTCCGAACACTCCATGCGAAGTGGCCAGGGTGGCAGCTGCCGCCGTACCCCAGCCCAAGAAATCGCGTCGCGTCACTGTGTTTTTCATAGGCATCCATCGCTCGTTCGTTCCTGGTCTTCGTCCGGCGCGGGCGGGCGCGACTCGCGGACCGCCTTACACGCGCGGTTCCCAGCCTCGCTCGTACTCGCGTCCCCACCTCTTCATCGCTTCCGCATCGGCTTGGATGCGCCCGTCTTTCGGGTCGAGCTGAAGCTCCCGATTCAGTTCCCACGCGATATTAGAAAGCTGCAGCATGGTGACCGCTACGTTGCCGACGGAAATAGGCGCATTGAGCTTCTCGCCTTTGCGAATTCCCGCAATAAAGTTAGCGAAGTGCAAATCGGTCATGGAGTCGCGGCCGATCAAGTCAGACGATGCTGCAGCGTCGCGTACCTTGAACTCTTTTTGCTTATTTCCTTTCAGGTCGTACAGTTCATAGCCACCGCGATCGACGAGCACGCTGCCCGTCGCGCCCATGATTGTCGCGCCGCGGTCCCGGCCGTAATATTTCATTCCTTCGCAGCTCTTGCCTTCCCAGGAAAGCATGGCGTCGTCGTATTCAAAGCTGGTCACCAGCGTGTCATAAAATTGCCAGTCGTCTTTGAAGTGGTACCGGCCACCGGACGCCGTCACCCGCTTCGGATAGTCGACGCCCAGCGCCCAGCGGCAAACATCCACTTCATGCGTTCCGTTGTTCAGCGACTCGCCGGTGCCATAGATTTTGAACCAGTGCCAGTTGTAGGGGTGAACATTGTCCTTGTACGGGCGGCGCGGCGCCGGGCCTTGCCACAGGTCCCAATCGAGCTCCGCCGGGACAGGAACTTCCTTTCCCGTACCAATCGACTTGCGCACATTGCTGTACCAGGCTTTCGCAAAATACGGCCGTCCGATAATCCCCTCGTGGATCTTCCCAATGATCTCAATCGTGTGGGGCGACGACCGCTGTTGCGTGCCCATCTGCACGAGCTTGCCGTACTTTTGCTGCGCCTCGATCAGCAGCGCGCCCTCCGCCGGATTGTGGCTGCACGGCTTTTCGAGATAAACGTGCTTGCCCGCCTGCAACCCCGCGATAGCCATCGGCGTGTGCCAGTGATCCGGCGTCGCGATGGTGATGGCGTCCACCTCTTTTTGTGCGAGTACTTTGCGAAAATCCTTCTCCGTGGCAGCCGGCTCGCCCATTTCCTGCTTCGTGGCATCGGCGAATTTTCTCAGTATCGTGCTGTCCACATCGCAAACATGCGAAATGCGCGCGGCGCCTTTATTCGCTTTAAGGCTCGCAAGATGCGCGTAGGCGCGGCCATTTAAACCGATCACCGCAAAGTTGAGCCGGTCGTTCGAGCCAAGAATCTGGCGGTAGCTCTTTGCCGTGGATCCCACCGCCAGCCCGGCCGCGCCCACCGCCAATGCATCAATAAACTCGCGTCTTGTAAGCATCTGTTTTCCCGCACCTTTTGGTTACAGCTCGCTTTGCCGCTCGCGGCAGCGCTTAGCATAGCGCGCCATCAGCAAGCGATGCCAGCCTTCGCCAGCGACCTTTTGAGTCCATCCATGCTCGTTCGCGTAGACGCTTCCGGCGAGCCCGCGCCCCGCCAATGCGTTTCGAGACTCAAGCCAAAGCGGAATCCATCGCGTTGCAAAGCCTGCAGTTGGCCAACCCAATCCACAATTCCGCCGCCCACCGGCGCCCAGTCATACTTGCCGTCCGGCTTGCGCACCACATCCTTCGAGTGGCAGTGTCCGATGCGTTCCTTGGGCAACCATTGATAGCCGTCCGGGTAAGGCGTGCTTCCGAGCGCCGCGGCATTCCCCGGATCCCAATTCAGCATGAAATTTTTGTTGGGGATGGCTTTCAATATCGCCGCCGACTCTTCGCCGGTCGCGGTGTTGCAAGTCATTTCGTTCTCGAGCAGCAGGATCAATCCATCTTTCGCACATCGTTCCGCGGCCTGCTGCAATTTCGCGTTGATGGCGGCGCGATAGGGCTTGGGATCGTCCAGGCGCCAAAAATCGAAGCAGCGAATCCTGTCGGTTGCAAAAAATTTTGCCAGCGCAATGCACTGTTCGAGCAGCTTATCCTGTGCGCCGGCATCGAAGTCGGCTTTGAATTGGTCGCGGTTCTCGCTTTGCGATGATCGAGGAGCGCCGGGCCAGTCCGTCTTGAATAGCGGGCTGGCAATGTCCGTAACGCGCAATTTGTGTTCATCGAGAATTTTCCGCGCGTCTCCGAGCTCCTTCGGATTCAACGCCGTGGCGTTTTTATTCCACATGGAACGCAGTTCAATCCAGCGCAGCCCGAACTCGCCGGAAACGATTTGGCACACCCTTTCAAAGTCCTGCGAAATCTCATCGTTGATGACCGCCAGCCGAAACGGGCATGGCGCATCGATTTTTTCCGCCGTCTGGCCGAAGCGGGTAGACGCGCCCGCTTTCTTGACCAGCGGTGGCGTGAGCGCCTCGAGCGCCGCCAGTCCCAGTCCCGCGAGCGCCTTGCGCCGGGTAAACTCCATGCACCGCCTCCGATCTCCTCACCGAAGTTTCACTGCGATTCTATCATCCGTCTTTTGCAGTATCGAGGTTCTCCCGCGATTTTGCGCGACGCGCTTCCGCAGCGCCGTGGGATTTGTTGCGCGCATGCGCCAGGGGCTAGAATCTAGCTGGAGTCATTTATGGCTGACGAATTGGTGATTGCAGGTCGCGCGTTCCGCTCCCGGCTGATTGTGGGAACCGGGAAGTACCGCAGCTTCCAGGAAATGGCGCGCGCGCACGCCGCCTCCGGCGCAGACATGGTCACGGTTGCCGTACGCCGCGTCAACCTGACTGACAAGTCCAAGGAATCGCTTCTGGACTTTATCGACCGCGAAAAGATTTTTATCTTGCCGAATACCGCCGCCTGTTACACCGCTGACGAGGCCGTGCGAACCGCCCGTCTTGGCCGCGAAGTCGGTCTCTCGAACTGGGTGAAGCTGGAGGTCATCGGCGACCAGCAGACACTTTTTCCGGACACCGAACAGCTCATCGAGGCCACGCGGGTGCTGGTGAAAGAAGGATTCGTAGTCCTCGCGTATACCAATGACGATCTCATCGCCGCGCTAAAATTGGTAGACGCCGGCGCTGCCGCGGTCATGCCGCTCGCCGCGCCCATCGGATCCGGGATGGGCGTGCAAAATCCCGCAAACCTGCGAATTCTGCGCGAACGCATCACCTCGGTGCCCATGATCGTCGATGCCGGAGTAGGCACGGCGTCCGATGCCGCGGTCGCCATGGAGTTAGGCGCGGACGGAATCCTGATGAACACCGCGATCGCCGAAGCGCAGGATTCTGTATTGATGGCCGAAGCCATGCGCGACGCAACCATCGCCGGCCGCAAAAGTTTTCTCGCCGGCCGCATGCCCAAGCGCCTGTATGCCGCCGCATCCAGCCCGCTGACCGGCGTGGTGCGCTAGGAATACCCTTACTTCCAGCTCGAAATCCAAAATCCCAGCGCCGTGCTCACGAGCCATGCGGCCAGCGTCCACTTGAAGGATTTTGAAAAGTGGCGCAAATTGTCGACCTTTGCTTTGCAAATCTGAGCCAGCTCAAAGACCTGATCCGTTACGTTGCGCAGCAGTTGATCCGGCGTGGCGCTCGCCACCGCCGCGAAATATTGTTGGCTGTCTTCGTGCCGTGCCACGTGTTCGTAGTACAGCAATTCGGATCCCTGGCGCGGCGACTCGTGATGTCTGGCGATGCGCGGCACCAAGACTTGCGAAATGAGGTACAGCGACCACACAAAGCCGAGTATCAGCCCGGCATAAGTGATCAGGTACAACCCGCCGACAATTCCTGCTTCACTCGCCTGCCACACTAATTTGCGAAACACTTCTTCGCCTAAAGGAATGGTGCTGGCGCCGAAAAACAGCAGGAACGTCACCAGATACCCCGCTTTCAAGTCCGCAGCCCGAATGATCGCTTGCTGGTCTTCGAAATTGCGCCACGCGAAGTTCAGTTGATCTTCCATCGTGGCGATGGATTTGTCGGAAGGCTGATCGTTTGGGAGCATGGGTCGTTAAGCCTGATCTCGTTAGCGTGATTCTCGAATCACAGGATTGGCGCGAAGCCGCTCGGGAAACGAGGTTATCCCAGTGTTTACCGGCCGCTGCGCGCGCATGACTGCGCCAGACCTGCGAACAAGCGTGAGATTAACGCAGCTTGCAATGCTTGGCCATTTCTTTCTGCCATAGCAGCTCCCCTTACGGCGTGCGAAAGAAAAAATGCCAGCTGGCATCGACCATCGCGTGCACCATCGCCGAAGCGAAAATCGATCCCGTCTTCTGCCACGTCCAGCCATAGAAAAATCCCGCTATCGTCGCGAGCAACGCATAGCGCCAGTTAGGAAAATGCCCGTTGGTGATGTGCGAGAGTCCGAAGAGCACGGATGCCGCGCACCATCCGGCAAACTCGCTGCGGCACGAGCGCGACAGCATGTTTTGCAGCAAGCCGCGAAACAAGAATTCTTCGGGCCACGCCGTAAAAATCAAAATCCCGAGCGCAACCGCCGGAAATGACGCAGCCGAACGCCATTGCGGCGCGTAAGCGATAAAGTGCACCGCCAATCCGAGCGGGATGGCGATGCCGAGAAAGACCAGAAAACTCGCGGCAACGTAAACGCTCGAGCGCGCTCCCCAGCCCGCAAGGTAACCGGTGCCCGCCACGCGACGCGTCAGCAGGAATACGGCGATACCCACATCGACCATCAGCAAAACAGTGAAAATGTAGGATAATTTGCCGCCAGGAAACGGCCACAGCCACTTGGCCGGAGAAAACTTTACGGCCGCCCACACGGCGGCCAAGATGACAAAATCCTGCCAAGCTCCGGGAGGCTTGTTTTCGGCAGAGAACGCCAACCCGAGCGGAATGAAGACCAGACCCACCACAACAGCAGCGCGCGTCAGCGCAAACGTATTTGTCCCCACGCCAAAAATCAGGTATGCAAAGAGAAGGCTCGCCCCAAGCAAAATGCCGGCCGCCGGGCCCAGCCGCCGGGCGCAGGCCTCTGCAGCCCCACGCGCCGCGAACAGCAGCATGACCAAAAGCAGTAAAATGAACGTGGTGAGGGTGGCCGCAAATTCCCGGCCGCCGTATCCGAGCCAAGCGCCATATAACGCGGCCGCCAGGGATAATAATCCCCACAAGCAGAGAAGAGGCAGGGCGCCGAATTGGCGGTCGCTGGGCAAGAATTAGGAACGAAATTGTAGCGCAGCCACGCGGGAGAAAAAACGCGGACCCACACGATGGCCGAAAAAATACAGACCGATACGGCGAGCAACGCGGCGCGGCCGGAAAATCGCCGTCTCGCCTACATCGACTGGATGCGCGGTTTCGCCTGCCTCGCGATGTTTCAAGGCCATTGCTACGATGCCTGGCTCGGCCCCTGGGCGCGCGGCGGCCGATTTTACCGGTATTCGCAGCTGATCGACACCATGCCCGCGCCCCTTTTTTTATTTTTGTGCGGAGTCTCTTTTGCCCTGGTCACCGAGCGCCTGTGGCAGAAAGGCGTAGACCGCGGCGTGGTCGCGCGACAGACCATGTTGCGCGGCGCGGCAATTTACGGCGCCGGTTTTTTGTTTCGCTTGCAGGAATTTGTGCTCGGCTATCCCAAAGCCCCGTGGAGCGATCTCCTGCGCGTGGACGTACTGAACATTCTCGGCCTGGCCATGATTCTCATGGGCGCCGTCTGTTGGGTGTCGTCGGCGGCAGGAAATGCGATCGTCGCGCGCCTGGTCACGATGGTGACGAGCGTGCTGCTCGCAGCAGCCATCGCGCTGGCTACCCCGCTGCTCTGGACCAGGTACCGTCCCCAATTTTTACCCTGGCCCATCGAATCTTACATCGACGGTGTGCACACCTACGGCGCGCCCCAGCCGTGGATCTTCCCGATTTTCCCCTGGGTAGGCTTTGCGTTTCTCGGCTTGGCGGTAGGATTTTTTCTGCTTTCGGATTTTGCCAGACGCAGCGACACGCGCGCCGTGGCCGTGCTCGGTGCGCTTGGCGTTGGCGCCTGCGTCTCGTCGTTGCTTCTCGATCTTCTGCCATTCCATTTTTATGCAAATTATGACTACTGGCACAGCAACCCGCTCTTTTTCCTGATGCGCTGCGGTCTTTTGCTGATCCTGCTGCTCGCGGCGTTCGCGTGGTGCCGCTGGGGTTGGGCCATGAAGGGTTTCAGCCCCGCCATTCAACTCGGACAAACCTCCTTGCTGGTTTACTGGGCGCACGTCGAATTTGTCTACGGCCGCTTATCGATCCTGCCGAAAGAGCGCAGCAGCATCGTCGCCGCCACCCTGGGATTGCTGGTCATCCTCGCGGCCATGCTGGGGCTTTCCGTGCTCCGCACGAGATGGAAGCAGCGGCAACGCAGCAAGAGCTTCTCAAGCGAAACTCTAGCCGTTCCAAATGTCCCGGACGTCGTGTCGTAGCGAAGAGTTCGAAAGGCGCAGCTACGGCTGCTGATCCCGATTAGACTGCTGGTTCAGAGGAATCTTGATAATCACTTCGCCGGGCTTCGCCAGCAGGGAACTCTCGCGAGCCAGTTTTTCAATCGCATGCGGATCTGTCCGGAGATCGTGCACGCGCTCCGCGAGCCGCTGGTTTTCCTCGTTCAATCGAGCCAGGTTCGCTTTCACCGTATCGATTTCATTTTGCGTCCGCCGCATCGCCAAAAATCCGTGCGTACCCAGCACATCGTGCACCACCAGCACCGCGATCAGCACGCCCAAGACGCCGCGCCCATATCTGCGCCACAGCTTCGAAAATTGCTCGTTATAATCCATGCTCTTCAATCTTTCAAAATCCAGTCGGTTGCTTCTTTCGCCAGCTTCGCGGAAGCGGCCGCGCTTTCCGCCTCAATGTACAAGCGCAGCAAGGGCTCCGTGCCGCTCAGTCTCGCCAGCATCCAAGACCCGTCTTCGAATACGAATTTTGCACCGTCGGTGCGGTCCGTGGATACCACTTTGCGTCCGAGAAGTGTCGAACTGTCCACCGCAACTTTCTCGATCGCATTTGCCTTTTGTTCGTCGCTCAAATGCAGATTTTCGCGTATGGGCCAGAACTCGCGCCCCAATCTCTTGAACATTGCTTTTAACTGCTCGCCAATGGATGCCCCCCGCGCGGCAATCATCTCCGCCACCAGCAGGCACGCCAAGATTCCGTCTTTCTCTGGCACATGCCCGCGAATCGTCAGCCCGGCGCTTTCCTCGCCGCCCAGCGCGATTTTGTCCTCCCGAATCAGTTGCCCGATGTACTTGAATCCCACCGGCGTCTGATAAGTGGATTGTCCGCGAGCTTTTGCCGCGGCGTCGATCATCTGGGAAGTCGCTACGCTGCGCGCCGCAGGCAAATTCCATCCGCGGCTTTCCACAATGTAGTCATACACCAGCGCCAGAATATGATTGGGCTGGATCCACGTGCCATCGCGATCCACGATTCCGAAGCGGTCCGCGTCGCCGTCCGTCGCCAATCCCGCCGCGAATCCCGAACCCTCGACCGCCTTGCGCAGCGGCGCGAGATTTTCTTCCGAAACGTCCGGCCCGGTGCCGTCGAAAAGGCAATCGCGCTCCGTGCGCATGGCCTGCACGGAAACTCCGTGGTCCGCCAGCGCGCGGTCCAGATAGCCGGCGCCGCAGCCGTGCAACGCGTCCACAACGACTTTCACTTCGGCTTTTCGCAGCACTTCAAAGCGCACCAGTTCTTCAAGCCGCTTCAGGTAGGGCCCGCGCAAATTGATCTTTTCGGTGTTCTTGTGCTTGGCGCCGCGTGCCGCGGCTTTCGCCGCACCGCCGTTTTCGATCGACTTGAGGACGCGCGCCTCGATATCCCTGGTGACTTCCGGAAGCGCCGGCCCGGCGTCCGACGAAGAAAACTTCAGGCCGTGATACTGTGCCGGATTATGGCTGGCCGTAAAGTTGATGGCGCCATCGAGATGGCTGCGCATAATCTCGTAAGCTACGGCCGGCGTCGGGCAGAACGTCTCGGAAAGCAACGTGCGAATCCCGTGTTCTTGCAATATGTCGACCGCCAGCTGCGAAAACTCTTCGGAGTAAAATCGCGGGTCATAACCCACCAGGATCGTTGGTTTGGCGCACGTACTTTTCACATGCTCGGCAATGGCATTCACCGCCAGCCGCACGTTGGCAACGGTGAAATCGTCCGCGATCAGCCCGCGCCAGCCGGAAGTGCCAAACTTAATCGGAGACTTAGTCGAAGAGGCAGTCATAGCTCCACATTCTAGCCTGATCGCCGAAGCTTACAAACGGCGAGTCTATAGTTGCCAGAAAGTCGCGCATTTGACCATACAGGGAGTTTTCGATGAAACGAGCAGCGAAGGTCAAAGTCATCCTGGTTACCGTCGGCTCTCTCGCGGAGGGCCGCGACATCGCCCGCAGCGCGGTGAAGAAACGCCTGGCCGCCTGCGTGAATGTCGTCCGGGCTCCGGTCGAGTCCATTTACCAGTGGAAGGGAAAAGTCACCGCGGCCCGGGAATATCTGCTGGTGATCAAAACCACGGCGAACCGTGTGCCGGAGCTGCGAAGCGAAATTCGTCGGCTGCACAGCTATGACGTTCCGGAAATCATCACCCTGCCCGTCGACGGCGGGCTTGCGGAGTATTTGGCATGGGTCCGCGGATCGCTCGCGTAGCCACGGGGCGCGTCCGGCGAGTCGTTGCTAAATCACACGTACAACAGCGCTTGATCGAGGTCAGCGTTGATATCTTCCACGTCTTCGATGCCCACCGATAAGCGCACCAATCCCTCGGTAATTCCGACGCGGTCCCGCACTTCGGGCGGCATGGAGGCATGCGTCATCTGCGCCGGCAGCGAAATAAGCGTTTCGACGCCGCCCAAGCTTTCCGCCAGCGCGCAAAGCTTTACCTGATTCAGGAAGCGGCGCGCCGCATCGAGCGTTCCGAGGTCAAATGACAGCATCGCGCCGGGCCCGCGCTGCTGGCGGCGCGCGATCTCATGCTGCGGGTGCGAGGGCAACCCCGGGTAATACACCTTGCGAACTTTGGGATGCGCATCGAGATGCCTGGCTACCGCGATGCCGTTAGCGTTGTGTTGCAGCATGCGCACCGCCAGCGTCTTGATTCCGCGCGACACCAAAAAACAATCCATCGGCGCCAATCCCGCCCCCGCGGAGCGTTGAATGAAATAAATTTTTTCCGCATCTTCCGGCCGCGTCAGCACCACCGCGCCGCCCGTCGAATCGCTGTGGCCGTTGAGATATTTGGTCATGGAATGCACCACGATATGCGCGCCAAGTTCGATCGGGCGCTGCAGATACGGGCTTAGAAAGGTGTTGTCCACCACGACCGTAACGTTGCGGCCGCTCGCGAGTTTGGCCACCGCCGCGATGTCCGTGACACGCATCGTCGGATTCGTCGGCGTTTCGACGTACAGCATTTTCGTATTTGGCCGGAAGGACGCCAGCACCAAATCAGGCGACGAAGTGTCTACAAAGCTAAATTCCAATCCGAAGTGCACCAGCAGTTGCGTCGAGAGGCGGAACACCCCGCCGTACACCGCTTCCGACAGCACCACATGGTCGCCCGGCCGCAGCATGCGAAACACAGCGTCGATTCCCGCCATCCCGGAAGAAAAAACATATGCGCTGTGGCCGCCTTCGAGTTTGGCCATGGTTCTTTCGAGCGCTTTGCGGTTCGGATGATTGGTGCGCGCGTAGTCGTAGCCCTTATTTTTCCCCAGTTCGTCGTACACATAGGTTGAAGTCTGGTAGATCGGCGCGACGATGGCCCCGGTGGCCGGATCTGGCTCCTGGCCGACGTGGATGGCGTTGGTGGCAAAACCCATCTTGCTCTCCTTAGCGATTGGTACGGCAGCCGCTGGCTGCGAAATTGTCACAGAGGATGCTGCAGCTTCCCCGAACTGCTTGTAGAGAGGATGGCTGAAACGGTACCGCAGCAGCCTGGAGCCGTCAAATCATTGCTGTCGTTGTGTGCGCAGCGCGTGTCGGCGCGTTCGCCAAGCAGCGTATCCGCAGCGTGTGGCATCGTACTCCTCAGAACAAAAGACGACGGGACTTGACCGCACGCCACTTCCGCATACAGGATAAAGGTCGGATCATCCATGCAAGTTTATTCGAGAACACGCGCTGGGCTGTTATTGTGCGCGGCGCTCGCCGCGACCATCACGCCGCGAGTCGCCTTGGCGCAGGACCAACGGCCTTCCTCAAAACAAGATGTCCCGGAGACGCGCTCTCTAGCGAACAGCCGCATCACCATCGAAGTCAGCGGTGGCGAAAAAAATGTCGCCGTTGAAAATGCCAGCGTGTATGTGAAATATGTCGAAGAGCGCAAAGTGTTGAAGGACAAAAAGTTAGAGTTGAACGTAAAGACGGGGCACGAAGGTGTGGCGCATGTTCCGAACGCGCCGCCGGGGCGTGTGCTCATTCAGGTCGTCGCGGATGGCTGGAAATCTTTTGGCCGCTGGTACGACATCACCGATCCGAATCAAACGTTCAAGATCCATCTCGACCGGCCTCCGAAGTGGTACTAGCAGTTTTTTACCGGCCATCCATCGCGGGCGTGACGCAAATCGCAGCGCCCAGGATTCTTCGCACGCAACATGCATTCTTCTGTGCGCGGCCGCAACGCCGGCATTTCGCAAAGCAAGCGCGTAGCAAATAATTCTTTCTCGCCTGGAAAAAATAAAAAGTTTCGCGGGAATTTTCTGCTGCGCGGAATTTTTTGGCGGCAATTCTACTCCCAAATTCGATTTCCGCCCCAAAAAAATGAAAATGCTCTTGCCGCGTCCCAAAAAATTTGTCGCCGGCGTGTGTTTGCACAGAAAAGGTGCAAAGCGGTGAAGAACGTTGCAGCGCGGGAAGTTACCCGCCGCGGCTGGTTGATTTCCACACGGTTTTCAACACTTGTGTTGAAAACTTAATCGGCAAGAAATATTTGGTGCGCCCTTCGGCATCCGCCGTGCACAGCCGGGGACCAAGGTGACCAGCGCCTCGCTCGCATCGTCCGCGCGTTCCAAGTATAATTCTTCGAGTGAACGAAACTTTTAGCGGGCCATTCTCTCTGGTGCAGATGTTTTTCGGCAGCATTGCCGCGCGTCCTTTGCGCAGCCTGCTCAGCGTGATCGCCATCGCCATCCAAGTCATTCTGGTTTTAATGATCGTGGGTCTCACCTCCGGCGTGATTTCCGAATGGGGAAAACGCGTCGAAGGCGTCGGCGCGGACATCCTCGTACAGCCGCCTAACTCTTCCATTTTCTTCGCGTTTTCCAGCGCCGTGATGCAAGAGAGCGTTGGCGATCAGATCGCCGCGCTTCCTGGCGTCGATGAAGTAGCTCCCACGGTGATCCTGACCGAGCCCAAGAATTTGATGATGATTTACGGCATCGACTACCAGCGCTTCAACGCGTTGAGCCGCGGTTTCCTGTATCGCGCGGGCCGTCCCTTTGCCGCGCCCGATGAGGCCATCGCCGACGACATCATGGCGCAGCAGCGCCACTTGAAAGTCGGCAGCCAGATCACCCTGTTGAATCATACGTTTACCGTCACCGGAATCGTCGCGCACGGCAAGGGCGCGCGCTTTTTTATTCCCATCCGCACCGCACAAGAAATTGCCGGCGCCGAACAGCGCGTCTCCATGTTTTATGTGCGCAGCAAGGGCGACACGGAAGCCACACGCGCGCAAATTCTGAAAATGATGCCGCAAAGCAGCGTGCGCTCGCTATCCGAATACGTTTCGCTGATGACCTCTTCCAACCTTCCGCAGCTGAAGCCTTTCACCAAGACCATGGTGTGGCTGGGCATCGTCATCAGCTTCCTGGTGGTGCTTCTGAACATGCACACCATGGTCATGGAGCGCACTCGCGAGGTGGGCATTTTGAAAGCGCTCGGTTTTACGCGTTTCGCGGTCGTCCGCATGCTGCTCGGCGAAACGCTGATCATCGCCGTGATGGGCACCACGCTCGGAATTCTTCTGACTTTTCTTACGCAAGCCATCCTCAAGGAAACCAGTCCCGGCCTGACCGTGCTGATTTCCCCGAGCTGGATATTTTCCGCGATTGGCTTGGCGCTGGTGGGCGCAGCCGCCGGCGCGGTTTACCCTGCCTTACGCGCTGCCAGTTACGATCCCGTCGTCGCTCTGGCTTACGAATAGCTGCGCCGGCGGCAGCGCATTCGCAAGAAAGTGAAAATACGCGAAACCGCGGAAGTTCCGCGTCGGATGTTTTTTGTGGTCAAATAGGCGACGCATTTCTGGAGAAGCCCTGATGCAATTGCCGATGGACAAACATTTTGAGGCGCGCATTCTGGAGCGGCGCGATTTGTCCCATGACTTGTGGTTGGTGCGTGTCGATCCCGGAGGGCCATTTAAATTTCTTGCCGGGCAATACGCGACGTTGGGCGTGGAGTTTGAAGGCAAGCGGCTCGAGCGCGCCTATTCGATCGTCTCCTCGCCCTACGAGAACACCCTGGAGTTTTTCATCGAACTGGTCCCGGAAGGGCTGCTCACTCCGCACCTTTACAAACTGCAAGTCGGTGACACGCTGCTTTGCCGCAAGATTTCCAAGGGTCGCTTCACCCTCGATCTGCGCAGCGGCCGCAAACATCACCTGCTCCTTTCGACGGTCACGGGTATTGCGCCGTTCGTCAGCTACGTGCGCACGCTCTATCGCGACTTCAAGGAAGGGAACAGCGCCATGCCCGGCGACCACAAGCTCTATTGCTTGCAAGGCGGCAGCCGTTCCTGGGAATTTGGCTATCGCGACGAGCTGGAGAAGATTGCCGCGGAAGTTCCGTGGTTCAAGTTTGCCACCACGGTGAGCCGGCCGTGGGAAGACACCGCGTGGACGGGCGAAACCGGCCGCGTCGACGACCTTATTCGCAAATACACCGATGTGTGGGGTTTGCGTCCGGCGGAGACCACCGGCTATCTCTGCGGCCATCCCAACATGGTCGAAAATGGTCGCGGCATTCTGCAACGCGGCGGCTGGAAAAAAGACGCGCTGTTCGAGGAAATTTACTTTCAGCCATCGAAAGAAGCGGAGGAAGCCTAGTGCTTGCAGATTGTGGCAGTTGAGATGAACGATGAGAATTGTGAACATCGTGGGCTCGATTGCTTTGATTACTTTATGCGTTCTGGAGCCGACTTTCGTTTTCGGTAAAATGAAATCTTCGCGGGTCTTTTTGTTGGAGGACACCCAAAAGAAGCAGTGGTGTTCGTTCAACGACGAGGCGAGTTGGAAAGCAAGGGTCCAAAGCCTTAGAAGTGAAAACGTAGCCGTTTTGACCTATTCGAATGACGCGCTAACAAAAATTGACTTGACCCAAACGGATCAAACGGGCGACTGGACCGTTTACGATCACTACTCGATTGACGGTCAAGGTGATCTCGCCAAGTTGTCGCGCTTAATTAACGTCTTACCTGGTGATTGGAGCGTGCTTCAGACCTTTTCGATTAAAAGAGGAGAGGTAACGAAGACCGCATCTATAGTAAAACAGTTGCGCACCGGAGAGATTGTGAGTTCTCCGAAGATCGACTGGCTTCCCGACTTGCCGATCATAACCAACTCAAGCATGTTCCCCTTTTCAGATCTTCTGAACCGTCGTGGTCTCAGAGAAAGCAATGAGTGTTGCGTGTTCTCGCTTAGAACCTGGCAGAAGCCATGAGGCGCTCCGCCCCATTATGGAAAGACAAATGGGAGGTATGCGCCAACCAGTTGGGCAAGAAGTGGCGCAACTGAAAAAAGAGTAAGAGGCCGGCGCCGGTCTCCAACCAAGAAATCGAACCGGGTTCGTTGATCTCCTGATCTCAGCGGCACCTTCAGGCGCCGGGATCGCCTGAATTGACGGAGCGTTCGATGATCGACGAAACGTCTTCGATGGTGGCGAGCGGGCAGACGACGTGCACGGTTTCTTCAGGATCGGTGACGTCAATCTTGATGGCGCCGTTTTGCGTGCTGATGAGCACGTGTTCGCGACCGTCTTGCACTTCGACGAGCGTCGAATCCGGCAGTTTGGCCAGTTCCTTTATTGCGATGCGTGCTACCGGCATCCATTCCTGGGCTTGCTGCGCTGCTTCGATGAAGTGACGGCGCGGTACGGCATCCATTACCATGGGAACCGCCGCCGCCGGCAGCCACAGGTGCACATGCGAGCCGCCATCGCGATACTCGTCGACGTCGACGCGCAGTACGCCTTCGCGGAAGGTATAGGCGCCGGCTACGGCTAGCGTTCCGGCGAAACCCAGGGCGACTTTAGCGAGCATAATCATCGCGTTGCTCCCGTCTGCGTTGGAGTGTTCTTCGAATCCACCCACACGCGCACGGTGTTTTCTTCGTCCTTCACGGAAACCAGTTCCGTGTCGCCTTGCGCGGCCAGCGCCCGCAGTCCCGCGACGATGTCCAGTTCATCCTTGCCGGCAGAGAACAACGCGTCAACAACCTTCATGGGCACTTTCACTTCCACGTGCGAAACAGTGTGCGGGGCCGCTTCTGCGGACTCTTTTTCGGACGAATTCTTTTCATTGTTCTTCTTCACGTCTGTGCCGTGATGATGCATACGTCCCGATTTCTCCGTCACGTGCACAAGCAAAAAGCCATCCTGTTTGGCGACGCGCACATCTTCGTCCGTGCCGTTTACGGTGACGAATTCTCCGTCTTTTGAATTGCGCACGGCGTCGAGGATGGCGTGCAGATCCACACCGTCGGCATTGAGGGTGTCAAACTTGTCGAACTTTATTTTCCCGTTGTGCAGCTGATTCTTGTTGATTGCGGGAAGCACCTTCTCCGCCAGGGCCAGCGGCAGGTTCACACACACGGTTTCGCCACCGGAATCCGCGCTCACGACGCGCACGTGCAGCCATTGATTGCTGTCCGCGGTGGATTGCGCGACGACGGCCGAGGGGGTCAAAGGAGAAATCAGCAGCGCCGTGGCGGCCACCAGGGAAACTCGTCTTACCAGTTTTAGAGAATTTTGTATCTGCACAGCTTGCCTCCTTCGTCCGTTGCGGTCCATGCCACGCGGTGGCCTGGGGTCCGGCTTGTTGAGTGGCGCCGATAGTTTAGCGGCGTCTGATAGGAATACGCGCGGGGCTAGCGGAATGTTCCAAGGAATCTTGCGGGGCGTCGGCGATCCGAATTAAGTTGAAATCCCAGAAACATGTATTCCCGCTCCATTCCTTCGGTTAGAGGAGTGCACTTGTTAACTTCGATTGACCATTGGATCGGGAAGGTTGGCGTGGTCGCCGGGCAGAGTGGAGCCTTTGTTTGCCAATAAGCCTTCGATTGCGGAAAACAGCTCAGCGGTGCGGATAGGCTTGGAAACATAGCCGTCCATACCAGCAGCAACACATCGATCCTGATCGGCCTTCAGCGCATGGGCGGTCATGGCAATAATCGGAAGGTGTCCGCCGGTGCGCTCTTCTTTTTTCCGAATCGCGGCAGTAGCCTCGAAACCGTCCATACCTGGCATCTGAATGTCCATGAGCACGAGATCGAAACTATCTTTTTCCAGCGCCGCGACCGCCGCACGACCATCTCCCGCGACGGACACGACATAACCTCGTTTCTCGAGAAGGCGGACAGCAAGAGTTTGATTCACGGCGTTGTCCTCCGCCAGCAAAATTCGCGCTCTGTTTTGAGTCTCGCGCAGAGTATGCCGGGTCACGAGGGGAACGGGCTTCAACTCGGCGGTTTTCTGCAATATGTGGCGAATCGAGCTCAGCAGTTCATCCTGGCGGATGGGTTTGACGAGGTATGCCGAGATTCCAAGCTCCCGGCAGCGCGCGGCATCGCCTACATGCCCCGCCGACGTGAGCATCATAATTGCTGCTCCCACTAGCTGCGAATCCTTCTGAATGATCTCTGCTAGGGTGAATCCGTCCATCTCCGGCATCTGCCCATCTAGCAAGATAAGAGGAAATGAACGACCGGTACTCTTCGCAATTTCGAGTGCTTGAAGTGCCGCGCGGCCTCCTTCGACCGCCGTAGGTCTCATACCCCACCGGTTTAGCATTCCCTGAAGGACACGGCGATTCGTAAAGTTATCATCCACGATTAGCACGGGCAGGCTTCGCAACTCTTCCGCCTCAACAGGCACTGGACGCGCTGAAGGCGCGCTCTGGATCGCCAGCTGGATCGTAAAGTTGAACGTACTGCCCTGACCAGATTGACTTTCGACCCAGATACGCCCGCCCATCATCCCAACGAGTCTTGTGCAAATTGTAAGTCCCAAACCCGTGCCGCCGTACTTGCGCGCCATTGTGCCGTCCGCCTGGGAAAACGGTTCAAACACTAGTTGTTGCTTATCGGCGGGGATGCCGACGCCCGTATCTTTCACGGCAAAGTGCAATGAAACGCCATCGGAAGACTCTTCTTCTCGTGTCACAGACAGCAGAATCTCCCCACGCTCGGTGAACTTAATGGAGTTTCCGACGAGGTTGACGATGATCTGCCGGATGCGCCCAGGGTCACCGAGAACTGCCTCAGGGACATCGGGCTGCACTTCGTAAATCAATTCCAGTCCTTTCTGGTGAGCCCGGAGGCCCAACGCTTTCATGGTTTCGCCCAAGGTTTCGCGCAAATCGAAAGGAATGGACTCAATCTCCAACTTGCCAGCTTCGATCTTGGAGAAGTCCAGGACATCGTTAATAACCGTCAGTAATGACTCGGCCGACAATCTGACGAGGGCCAACGAGTCGCGCTGCTCAGTCGTGAGGTCGGTGTCCAAAACCAATTCCGTCATGCCGAGGATGCCGTTCATGGGGGTGCGAATTTCATGGCTCATGGTGGCCAAGAATGTGCTTTTTGCCCGATTGGCATCTTCAGCGGCTTCTTTGGCAACGGCCAGATCAGTATTTGCCCGCGTAAGGTCCTGGGTACGATCCCGGACACGAGCTTCCAATATCTCTTGCTGTCCGCGAATCTCTCCCGCCATGCTGTTGAACGCGCGAGTCAGGAGGCCTATTTCGTCGCTGGAGACGACCGGAAGATCCTGAAATCCTACGTACCCTTCGCGTCGCAGATTGTCCGCGGCTTCTGTCAGTGCTCGAACCGGTGCGACGATTCGCCGGATCACGACGGAGAATGCCGCGGTGACAATTAGCATCACGACGGCGATGCTTAAGAGGATGACCAACTCCATGGTGTGAACTGAAGAAACGAGCTTCGTCCTATTGAAACCGACGTAGACCGTTCCCACAATTCCGGTCAGGACGGGCATTCTGAAAACCACGACCGGCTGCTTCTCTCCAGGCAGAGTGATCAGAGCTCGATCCTTCAGACTCTGTGTTTGCTCCCGCAAAGCTTCCGGAAACTTCGGAACAAAGGTATGCGCAAGTACCTGCCCCTGTGGGCCAGCTACGTAGGCCCAGTCAACATCCGGAATGCTCAGCGTTGCGTCCAGTGCGGACTGTACCGAGGTGAGGTCTCGATTGACCAAAGCAGACTCAACCGATTTCGCCAGTGCGGCGGCAACGACGTCGCCGTGGGCCATGAAATTCTCTGTCATACGCTGCGATAGCTGCCGGTTCATAAGTGTATACAGCACCGCCACGACGAGCACGGCACAAACAAGTTGCAGCGTCGTCAGTTTTTTCGAGATGCTTTTCATTTTGCTTCTTCTGGCGCATCTTCCGGCACCCAGTGTCCCTTCTCCGTTCGAGTCAGCCAGACCCGGTGCCACCCCTGATGGTTGGTGACGGAGAATTCTAGACTTACGCCCAAACCGGGATCCCAGCCGTGCAAGGATTCCATAGCGTGAATGAAATCTTCTCGCGACGGAGAAGGACCTGCGCGGTGAAGCGCCTCAGTGACCACGACCGCGTTTAGCCACCCTTCTAGAGTCACGAAACCATAGTTCTCGGGCGCAAGGTGGGCGCGATAATCAGCGACAAGCGGGTAGCGCGCATCGTCGGGGGATGGCACAACCTGGCTATTGATGAGGTTGGCCGTTAAATCCCTTCCAACTCTCTTTGAAGCCTCTTGCAATTCATTGAGCAAGACTTCTGCACCCACGAAGCTGACGTTCGCCACGGGAACGTCCCACCCAGCAATGCGCGCGTCGCGGATAAATGCACCACAGGGTCCGTAGACGCCCACGGCAATCACCGCGTCGGCGCCAGCCTGCCGGAGGAGTCTTACCTGGGCGGTCATATCCGTTTCAAACGGCTGGTTTCGTCTATAAGAGACCATCTCCACGGGCTTGAGATTTAGTTCTGCGAGCGCCTCGGCGACGCCGATCTCGCCACTCTTCCCGTACGCATCCGCTTGTCCGATAAATCCAATTCGTCGAAAGCCTTTGGCATATAAGTAGCGGACCAAAGCGCGCGTTTCTTCGCGATACGACGCACGAATATTGAATACAAACTTGTCGTAAGGAGGCTTGCGTTGAGGGTCCGCTCCGGTGAACGGTGCGATGTTGACGATCTTTTCCTTCTCGTAGTACTTCAACAGCGGCAGGATACGAGTAAGCGTTGGCGTGCCCACATAGTCGAATAGGAAAAAGGACTTCTCTATTTCAATCAGTTCGTTGGTGTTCTGAACGGCTGGGTCCGGTTCATACTTGTCGTCTTTGAGCACGATGGAAATTTTCCGACCGTAGATTCCACCTCGCTCGTTGGACAACTCGAAATAGGCAACCGAACCGCGGAGCAAGTTCTGGCCGAGCGATCGCGACGGTCCGGATTGGACGTTAGAAACGCCAACGATAATTGGTGGGTTGAAGATCGAATGATCCTCTGGGACCGATAGACGGACCTGTGCACGCAAGTCTGTACAAGATAGGATTGCTCCTGCGACCACCGACAAAACCGCTATGCGTCTCATTGGCGAACCCATCGCACACCGCAACGGACTGCCTCCATATGGGAGGTGCATATGAAGGGCCTAAGCGAGCAGGAGACGCGCTTATAACCCTCTTTCTTGCAACATGCTGGCGGCCAGCCTGACTCGACTGCATGATCTGCGCCCCTGCTTTTACTTCAGAAAAGGAACTCGGGTCCATAATGGAACGGAAGCAGCTCAGTCCTCGATGGGCTGAGGCGGTAACCGGTTCTCCCCAGCCAGGGGGTTTCAAGGTAGATCCGAAAATGCGAGAGACGGGCGGCGAGCGAGACTAACCGACACGAGCGGGACTTCGCGTTGCCGCCACAATCATCTCGGTAGACAACTTTTTCCCTGGACGCGAAGCTCGAATTGCAGCTTTCTTCGGGCTTATTCATGGGCAGGCATTTGCTGCGACCCTCGGGGAGCTCGGGCTCGGCCGCGGGGAGCGCGTGGGGCAATCCTCGCCGTTCGCTCGATTTACCAGATTCGGTCGATTCGCTAGATTAATCCCGTGGGATCCATTTCAGATAGACGGCGGCGAGCGGGGGGAGAGTCAGCTCGAACGAAAAGGGGCGCCCGAGGTGGTTGACGGGCTGAGCGTCCACGCGGCCGGCGTTGCCGACGTTGGAGCCGCCGTAACGGGCGGCGTCGCTATTGAAGATCTCGCGATACGTGCCTTCTCGCGGGACGCCGATGCGATAGCCCCGGCGAACAACCGGGGTGGCGTTCATGATCACGACGAGCAGGTCATCGGGGGATTTGCCGTGGCGGATGAACGACAAAATACTGTTGTCGGCGTCGTTGGCATCAAGCCACTCGAAGCCCTGCCAGTCGAAATCGACTTCGTGCAAGGCGGGCTCCGCGGCGTAAAGACGATTGAGGTCGCCGACGAGTTGCTGAACGCCGCGATGATCGGCGTATTCGAGCAGGTGCCAGTCGAGACTGTGTTTTTCAGTCCATTCGTGGCGCTGCGCGAACTCCTGGCCCATGAAGAGAAGTTTTTTCCCGGGGTGCGCGTACTGGTAGGCGTACAGCAGGCGGAGGTTGGCGAATTGCTGCCACATGTCGCCGGGCATTTTGTGAAGGAGAGAATTTTTCCCGTGCACCACTTCATCGTGGGAGAAGGGCAAAAGAAAATTTTCGGTGAATGCGTAAATCAGGGAGAAGGTGAGCTTGTTGTGCTGGTATTTGCGGTGCACCGGATCGGCGGAAAAATATTTGAGGGTGTCGTTCATCCAGCCCATGTTCCATTTCAAGCTGAAACCGAGGCCGCCGAGATAGGTGGGGCGAGAGACGCTGGGCCATGCGGTGGACTCCTCGGCGATGGTTAAGATTCCCGGAAAGCGCTCATAGGCGACTTCGTTCAGACGTTTGAGAAAGTCGATCGCTTCGAGATTTTCGCGGCCCCCGAATTTGTTGGGAACCCACTCGCCGGACTTGCGTGAGTAATCGAGGTAAAGCATGGAAGCCACGGCATCCACGCGGAGGCCGTCGATATGGTATTTGTCCAGCCAGAATAAGGCGTTGGAGATTAGGAAATTCTGGACCTCATTGCGACCGTAGTTGTAAACGAGCGTGCCCCAATCGGGATGGGAACCCTGGCGCGGGTCGGAGTGTTCGTAAAGATGGGTGCCGTCGAACTGCGCGAGGCCGTGGGCGTCTCGCGGAAAATGGGCGGGCGTCCAGTCGAGGAAGACGCCTACGTCGGCCTGATGGCAACGATCCACGAACTCCATGAAGTCGGCGGGGCTGCCGAAACGGCTGGTCGCCGCGTAGTAGCCGAGCGTTTGGTACCCCCAGGAGCCATCGAAGGGATGCTCCATGATTGGGAGCAATTCGATGTGCGTGTAGCCGAGTTCTTTCACATAAGGAATCAACTGATCGGCAAGTTCGCGGTAGGTGAGCCAGCGATTCTTGTCGTCGGGAACGGTGCGCCAGGAGCCGAGGTGCACTTCGTAGATGGAGATGGGGGCTTCGAGCCATTTCTTGGAAGTGCGGTGCGCGATCCAATCGGAGTCTTGCCACTTGTGGGCGCCGAGATCGGCGACAACGGACCCGGTTCTTGGACGAACTTCAGATCGGAAGCCGTAAGGGTCCGCTTTGAGCGGAAGCATGTGGCCTGAGGGGCCGATGATTTCATATTTGTAGACAGCGTCTTCGGCAAGCTCCGGGATGAAGAGTTCCCAGATTCCGGAAGAACCCCGCGGACGCATCACGCTGACGCGGCCATCCCAGCGATTGAAATCGCCGACGACGCTGACGCGGCGGGCGCTGGGCGCCCAAACGGCGAAATGCGTGCCGCGGACGCCTTCGTGGGTGGTGAGATGGGCGCCGAGTTTTTCGTAGGTGTCGTAGTGGCGGCCTTCGCCCATGAGATAGAGATCAAATTCACTAATGGAATAGGGAAAAGCGTAGGTGTCGTAAGTTTCGAAGGTCTCGCCGCTGTAGGTATGGCAATGAATTTTATAGCTTGCCGGAGCTGGCGCGGTGGTTTGGTTCGACAGAAAGGAGGCTTCGAAAAAGCCTTCTGGCCGCAGCTTTACGGCGTCGACCATCTTGGGCATGGACACGGGGGCGCGTTCGGCGTTGGCGCTGTGCAGGGAGATGCTGGCTTCCGCAGCCCAAGGCAGGAAAAAACGGATGGCCCATCCGCCGGAAACGGGGTGAGGGCCGAGCAACGAAAAGGGGTCGGCATTGCGGCCGACCAGCAGATCATTGATGCTTGCGGCTAAGCGTTTATCCTCCTCGCCGGCAGGTGCGTTGCTCGGCGAAAGCGAGGAGGTTCGCGTGCGGTCTTCGGCCAATTCATCGCCTCAGGAGTAAGAATGAAGTACGCCAGAGTCTAGCTTGTAAGCCTCATGGTGAACAGCGATTCTACGAGTTTGCGAGCAAGGCAGGCAATACTGGCGAGTATGGATAGTCGGGGCAGTTCCCGATCCGCGCGATAGTCCGGCACGGGATTCCGTGGCCGCGGCAAAATACTCCGGCAGTTGAAGAACTGCGGGCTAAAGGCTTTATCTGCTTTGCCTTGTTGTTTGAAAGGCGCTGCGATTTATGTTTGAATCAGTCCTCCGCGCGGAGCCATCATGAAAATATACAATGTCGCAGGCTACTCGATTATTTGTTTCTACATGCTGGCTTGTATGTATTCCGCCCCAACTCATTTGGGACCTTGGACTGGAATGTTGATCGGCGGAGTTTATTTTATCTTTTGCTGGTTTCTTGGCGGGTTGTATTTGGCCGATCTTCTTCATTTGGGAATCGCTCATCGCTCACTCGACTACAAGGAATGGTTCATAAAAGGCGTCACGGTCGTGAACAACGTCTTCGGGCTGTACGTAGATCCGATCGCCTGGGTGAATCGCCATCGCCTGCATCATCTGCACGCTGACCACCCCGGGGATCCCAACAAACTTTCCGGCGATGGTTTTTGGCGAACCCTGTATCTCTGCCTCATGCCGTATCAATGTAATGAAAATTTGGCGGGCGACAAGATCTTAAAATCGCGGACATTTCGCGTGGTTGCGAACCCGTTTTTCGCAATACTCGCACAAGCCTTCAGTTTCTATCTCTTGTGGAAGTTGGTTGGAGATCTGAAGTTTGCGCTGGTGATGTGGGTGGGAATACGAGTTTTTGCAGCGTGGGTAAATATGGTGCAAAACTATTGGACCCACACGCGGGACTTTGGATACCGCCGATATCACGATGAAGAAGACAACGCCATGAACATTGGCGAGTGGCTGCCGGTAACGGCGACCTTCAGCGCTTGCTTGCAGAACAATCATCACCACTATCCGAGGCTCTTGCGGCTGAGCCACGACAAATCTGAATACGATTTTGGATTTGCAACGGTCAAACTTATGAAATATCTTGGCCTGGTTCAGGCCACGAAAAAGGGTGCAGAGTTGCCCGCGGACGTTCCCCTGGGCGCGCTGGAATTTTAGGGCGTTCTTTTCCTTTTTGTAAATGGTTCAATGGTCTGCCTGAGAAAGCCAGGGGCAATTTCTTCGCCCGCCAGGCCGTAACGTTCCGGCCATTCGTCCGGATAGTAATAAGTTCCGAAAATTCTATCAATCCACGGAAAATGAATCGCGAAGTTCCTGTCGATGGCTTCTTTTTGAGAAGTATGGTGCCAGTGATGATATCTGGGCATCACCAAGTACTTTTCAAGCCATTTCGCATTGGGACCGAAATTGCAATGGGTCCAGGTGGCGTGAATGGTCACAAAAACCAAATACGCCAAGATGATCGATTGCGAAAATCCCAGCATCATGGGAACGAGGATAAATCCGCGAACCAGTGTGTCGTCTACAAAGTGGGAGCGCGAGCCCGCGATCCAATCGAGGGCCTTCGAAGAATGGTGAATGGCGTGAAAACGCCACAGAAAAGGCACTTTGTGCAAAGCCAGGTGAATGAAGTATTCGGCAAGGTCGGCAACCACAACGGCCAGAAAAAATTGCAAAAACCAAGGCATGCGGGCGATAAATTGTTGAACAACCGGAACGCCCAAGTATTTCGTGGCTTGCGTAGCGGGCAACAAGACCAGGAAAGATAGAATTTGCAGAGGGAGATGCGTGGACATGAAATAAACCACATCCAAAGTCCACTCGTTTCTGAATGTTCCTTGTTTTGGGTACTGCGGCCAGAGTCTTTCGAGTGGCACGTAGATCAGCGCCATCAACAACAAATCAAGCAAAAACCAGTCCAGGCCGATGGCGGGCCCGCCGCGCAAGGTGTCGTTAATCTGTACGCTTGCTCCGCCGAAAGCCGTCGCCGCGATGGCCAGCAACATTCCCGTCAGCGCCAAAGTCTTTTTCTTGCGCTTAATCGAAGAAATGATTCCGAATAAAATTGCCGCCACGATGAGGCACTGGATTAAAACGCGCATGGTGTGCATCGGATAATGAGGGCGCAGTTCGGGAGAGCTTAGTAGCTGCGGAAAATGCAGGCACAAGACGCCTCCGAAGGAAAGAAATCCAAAAAAGGCCGACAAAATCCCACTCCACCAGCCCGTTCCAAAGCCGGTAGACTCGGCATCGCCAAAAAATTCATTGATTTTCTGCTCGATCACGATGGATCCCAGTTTACGTTCCTCGACTCATGCACGCTAGTGGCAAGATAGCGACATAACGCTTCCGCTTGGAAAGAAGTGAGGCTTTTCGTTCGCGGCCGCTGATTTATGGCGCAGTGCCGCCGCTGTCCCGCGCGGGCGCACGTGCGAAGGCTATTCGAAGATGATGGTTTTGTTGTTATAGAGGAGAATTCTATTTTCAATGTGCCAGCGAACGGCGCGGGAGAGGACCATTTTCTCAAGGTCGCGGCCTTTTTCCACCAGGTCTTCCAAGGAATCGCGGTGCGAGATGCGCGCGATGCTCTGTTCGATGATGGGGCCATCATCGAGGACTTCGGTGACATAGTGCGCAGTGGCGCCGATGAGTTTAACGCCGCGGTCGTAGGCCTGGTGATGCGGTTTTGCGCCGATAAAGGCGGGCAGGAAGGAGTGATGAATATTGATGATGGGCATGGGAAACTGGTTGATGAAATCAGCCGAAAGCACCTGCATGTAACGGGCTAGCACAACCAGGTCGATGTTATGGGCGGCCAACAGTTCGAGTTGCTGCGCTTCGGCTCGCGCCTTGGTTTCCCTGGTCATGGGGATGAGGTGGAAGGGCACACCATAAAAGTCGGCATGCTCGCGGACGTCGGGGTGATTGCTAATCATCAGCGGGAAATCGCACGCGAGTTCGCCGTTCCGCTGGCGATAGAGGAGGTCGACGAGGCAGTGATCGTATTTTGAGACGAAAATGGCCACACGCGGCCGGCGATCACCGAGCGCGATGCACCAGTTCATGCCGAACTTGTGGGCCACCGGACCAAACGCGCCGTCAAAATCTTTCAAGTCGAGGCGAAAGCCGGCCAGATCCCATTCGACGCGAGCCAAAAAGTAACGTTCTTCTCCCGCCTGATGCTGTTCGAAATGCAGGATGTTGCCGTCATAGCGGTAGATGAATTCGGCAATGGTGGCATCCAAGCCCTTGCGATCGGGACACTGCACGAGCAGTACAGCGGTGTTGTTCATCAGAGCCCTCTTTTTCCGGTCAATTGTACGCGAGGAGGCGGAAAAGGGGACCAGATTGCGGAGGGCGCAGGCGCCGCTCTAAGACGCGCAATAGGAAACGGACCGACTGCGACTATTTCCCGAGTTTCGCGGCGAGCACGTCTACTTTTTCGATGGCCGGCGGTTGCGAGAACAGCTCGGAGGCTTTGGCCATCAGAGCGGCGGCTATTTGCCCATTCAAATGCGCTTGCCGGCCGGACTCGTTTTCAAAGGCATCGAAAATACCGAACGTCGATTTGCCCATTTGCAGGGCGAACCAGGTGATGGTGGCGGGTTCGGCTTGCGCCAGGGGGAGCCCGCCGCGCAGAAACTGCGCCACCTCGGCTTCTTTCCCGGGTTTTGCTTCTAAACGTACGTAGAGTCCTACGCTGACCATGATGAATCCTCCTTGAATTTCTTAGCTCGACCGAACAAACGCCCTCGAACCGAGCCCGAACACACGGGGGAGCGCAAGTTATTCGATGCGGGCAGAGCGTATTCGGTACAAGCGCGGTGGGTGCCAGTGCCGGCGCAAGCTTGCGAGTGCATACGCGTCAGGTTAGAGTGCCTAGTCGCGCGAAGAAAAGCAGATGAGCACGGACTGCGCAGCCGATTTCTACAGGAGTCAAGAATCCGATGAAGCGCTCTAAATGGTCCGCCCCGCAAAGTGGGTTCTCGAGACGGGCCGCATGGGGGCTAGCCCTGGCCTCCATGGTCTTCTTTGCGGTATTTCGCGCTCCACAAGCGTCTGCGCAGGATCGCAACCAGGGGCGGTCCATGGTGGTGTCGCGCAATGGAATTGTGGCGGCGGAGTCGCCGCTGGCGGCACAAGCCGGCGTGAATATTTTGGAGCACGGCGGGAACGCGGTGGACGCGGCCATCGCTGCGAACGCGGTGATGGGCGTGGTGGCGCCGATGATGAATGGAATCGGCGGCGACCTGTTCGTGATGGTGTACGACGCCAAAGCCAACAAGCTTTATGGGCTAAACGCCAGCGGCTGGGCTCCGAAGGCTTTGACACCGGAATTCTTGCACAAGCAGGGGCTCCGGGACATGCCGCAGCAAGGCATCAACACGGTCACGGTGCCAGGCGCCGTCGAGGGCTGGCAAAAATTAGCGGTGCGCTTTGGGCGCAAAAAACTCGCGGAAGATTTGGCCGCGGCAATTCGCACTGCGCAGGATGGGTTCCCTGTCCCGGAAATGACCGCCGCGGTCTGGAACCTCGAAGTCGACCACTTGCGGACCGACGATGCGGCCACCAAGACGTATCTGCCGGCGGACCGCGCCCCGCGCACGGGAGAAATCTTCCGAAACGCAGACCTCGCGCAATCGTTACAAGCCATTGCAGATGGCGGACGCGACGCTTTTTACAAAGGGCCCATCGCGGCAAAAATACTGGACGCCATGAAGCGGCACGGCGGCGTGATGACCGCGCAGGATCTCGCGGAATTTTCCGCGGAATGGGTGGAGCCGATCTCGAGCACGTATCGCGAATGGACGGTGTACGAAATGCCGCCGAACGGGCAAGGGCTGGCGGCCCTCGAAATGCTAAACATTTTGGAGACCCTGCCGCTGGGGCAGAAAGAGATGCCGTTCGGATCCACAAAGACGCTGCATGCGATGATCGAAGCGAAAAACCTGGCTTACGCCGATCTGGCGAAATATATCGGCGAGCCACACAAGCAAAATCTGCCGGTGGCTACGTTGCTTTCGAAAGAATGGGCGGTGCAGCGCGCGAAGCTGATCGATCCGGAACAGGCGAACTGCGACGTCGCTCCCGGGATTATCGCAGGCGGCGCGGATACCACGTATCTGAGCGTGGTCGATCGCGACGGGAATATGGTGTCGCTGATTCAGAGCAATTACTCGGCGTTTGGCTCGGGCATCGTACCGGCAGGCGCGGGTTTTGCGCTGCACAATCGCGGCGGACTGTTCAGCCTCGAGCCTTCTTCGCCCAACGTTTTGGCGGGAAGAAAACGGCCGCTGCACACCATTATTCCGGCATTCGCGCAAAAGGGGGATACGCGAATGGCGTTTGGGATCATGGGCGGGTGGAATCAATCGCAAGCGCACGCGCAATTTATTGCGGATATCGTGGATTTCAAGATGAATATTCAAGCGGCGATGGAGGCTCCGCGTTTTACGAAGAAGACTTTTGGCGGGTGCGATGTGGAAATGGAGAATCGCTTTGCACAAAACGTGCGCAACGAACTCGCTGCCAAGGGGCACAAAATCGAACTGAAGGGCGCGTACTCGAGCGATATGGGCGGCGGGCAAGCGGTGCTGCGGGATTTTGCCGCGCAGGTAAACTACGCGGCCTCCGATCCGCGGAAGGACGGCGAAGCTGTTCCCGAAGTGCCGCAGAATTGATGAAGAGAGCGGGATAACAAAAAAAAGGGGAGGAAGTCTGTGACCTCCTCCCCTTTTTGTCAGGCGACGCTAGCGGGTGGCCCGCGTTACCCGTTTAGTAGCTGCCACGAGAGCCGGCGGCTTTACGAGCGGCGGCTTCGCGCTTCGATTCGGAGGTATCCACCGAGGCTTCGCCGGTTGAAGAAACATCTTCGGCGCCGGTGCGCTCGAAGATCTCCTTGGCGCGCTTGATTTCCTCGGAAGTGTCGCAGTGGACGGAGAGGAGAATACCTCCCTTTTGCAGACGGGCTTCGTATCGCTTGGCTTCGAACTCGGGAATGCCGAGCCCGATCAGAGCACCGGTGACGCCACCGATGGCTCCGCCGACGCCGAGACCGGCGAGGCCGGCCATGATCGGGCCAGCGGCTATAAAGGGGCCGAGGCCAGGTATGGCGAGCATGCCGATGCCCGCAAGGACGCCAAGCGCGCCCCCGATGACGCCGCCGGTGGTAGCGCCAGCGGCCGCGCCCTCTGGGGCTTTGGTGGCCTTCTCGGTACCCATATCTTTCGTGCCGCCGAGGCTGTCCGGCAAAAGAACGGAGATGTCCGTGGAGGGAAAGCCCGCACGGATCAGCGATTCGGTGGCATTTTCAACGGCTACACGAGTGGAATAAATTCCGAAAACTCCAACTTTCTTGTTGCTCGACATTTTGCATTCTCCTTTTTGAGTTGAAAAATGAACTGCCTGTTTACGCCATGGATGAAGCCCTGACTAATTCGAAGGCGGCGCTACTTTCAGACGGTTGACGACGTTTTCCTCTCCCGCAATGGCGGCGGCTTTGGATTGAATGTTGTTTTTTTCTTCCTCAGAGCGCACCGGGCCGCGCAGGGTGACCTTGCCATTTTGCGTGATGATTTTCACGTTGTGGGCGTAGGTTGAAAGACTACTGTCGTCGTGAATGGATTTGCGGATTTTTTGTGTGGTGGCGCGGTCTTCGGGATTCATCTTTTGTTGATCCGCGGTTGGCGGATCCTGGTTTTTGTTGTGGGTGGTGTTATCCGCAGGAGCTTGAGGATCCTGCAGACGCGCCGCGGGCAAGGCGATGAGCGAAACCGCGAATGCTAAGGAGCCCAACGGGATAAGCACGCGCGAGAACTTCAGATAATTTCCCATCATTTCTTAAACCTCCTTTGATTTATGCTGCCGATTCATCTGGTTCAAGCTTTTCCCGGGAAAACCTTTAGGCACGAGCTGACTTAGCCTTCGACGTCGACTTGCGGGCCGCAGACGCGTCTTGGCCGTCCCCGGAAGCGTTGGCTGCGTCGACGTTGATGGCTTCGGAAAGCTCGGTGAGCTTCTCGTTGGTCTCTTTTTCTTCGGCCAGGGTCTGGCGGAGCAACGATTCGGCGTGGTTTTCGCCAAGGAGCTTGGCGAATGTGGCGACGCTGCCGTACGCGGCGATTTCATAGTGCTCGACGCGCTGGGCAGCGGAGATGAGTCCAGCATCCAGCTCTTCTGGAGCGGGATCCTCATCGATCAGTTCAGAACCCTCGGCGACGAGGCCTTCCATGCCCTTGCACTTCTTACCCTTGGGGCTTTCACCGAGAGCTTTGAAGATTTGTTCGAGGCGGGTAATGTGCCCGTTGGTCTGCTCGAGGTGTTCTTCGAAACCGGCTTTCAGATCCGGGGAGGTCGCAGCACCGGCCATTTTGGGCAGGGCTTTGACCATTTGATTTTCCGCGCTGTAGATGTCCTTCAGTTCTTCAATATATAAGTGTCTGAGGCGACTGGAATTCATGGGACTCTCCGTTTTGCGAAATTTGCAATGCCAGAAACTTGAATCTGCAAAGATTTGCAATCTTTATTCATGAAACGCTACCCCGGTCGTCTGGGCGTAGACGGGAGAAGTGCGCGAGTTCATTAGAAAAGCCAGAGCAGCGGCGCGCCATACGCAGGAGAACGTAGGGAAAGAGAAAGAAGTTAGTAGGGACACCTTACGAGCGGGAGCAACTGCGGACCGGAGCTATCGACGACAGCTCGACGAGGAAACTGCAAAGGGAACGCCCGAAAGCGTTCCCTTTTTCACAGCACGGATTGCTTCTGGCTAGCGGCCGGAAGTGGACGAGGTGGTTTGCGCGGTGGTGTTGGCCTTGGGGACGCTCACGTAGCCGCTGATGGTGTCCTTGGACACTTTGTTGATAACGATTTCCTCAGGAATTTTGGTTCCGGAAGTGTAGAAGAAGATGGGCTCATTGAGAGCGCGATTCTTCTTGTCAAAGCGCTTGTCTTCAACGGTCATGGCGACGCTGTATTGATTCTTCTTTTGGTTGACGCCCTTGAGTTCGACGGTGACGTTGCCAACCTTCTGCGGCTTATTCTTGCCGGCGATGGTGAATTCAACGTAATCCCGTTCGCCGAGGCGGCGGAGCTGGTCGATTTCATCATGGTTGCGAGCGATCAGGGTGCCCATTTCGCTGCGCGCCATCTTGAGGTCGTCGCGGGTTGAATCGAGATCCGTGCGCACGCCGACGACTTTGGTGTCCACTTGCTTTACGTCGTCAGAGGTCGCTTTGGTGGCCAGTTCGGAGTGGACGGAACTGTCGAGGGCAGTGAGTTTTTCGGTGGTGTCGCTATTGAGCTTGGCGGCCTCGGTGCGAGCCTTTTTCAATTGCCCTTGCGTGATCTTGAGCTTGTCGGTGACTACTTTGAGGTCGCCCTGAAGGTCGGCGTTGGCTTTTTCATCCTGGGCCAGACGATCCTTCAAGGACGAGACGTCTTGCTGCACGGAACTTTCTTCGGTTTTAAGCTGGCTGGCGACCGATTGCTGCGTGCTGTCGAGCTTCGATGAAGCGTTGTAGCCGAAAGCGAGCCCTCCGATGGCGATAATTCCCAAGACGATGATGGCCGGCAACTGCCAGGCTGGAGCTGAATGAGTCTCGATAATTCTTTCTTCCATGGCTTTGCGATCTCCTCTTAACGGTATTTTAAACTAAAAGAACTTGTATTCCCGCACCCGGACGAGGAATTAGCATGCCGTGCGCCAATGGGCAGGATCACCGGCATGGGGCTAAACGGTTTGTTTACAGTGGTTTCTAGGGGAGCATCGATAGTTGACCTGGTACTAGTCCGCGCAAAGTTTACGTGTAAGAGTGCAAAGTCGTGAACGGGAGATTGCAGTTCCTCAAGGAGTTGTTGAGATTGGCTCACACTGGGGATTCGAATATGGCCAAATCGCGCGCGAGTTGTTCGGGCGAGCGGAAAACGATGCCCGAGAGGCCGAGGCGCTGGGCGGCCTCGACGTACGCGGGGACGTCGTCAATGTACAGCGCGCTTTTTGCGTCGACTTTCAAGGCTTCGAGAGCGGCGCGATAGATAAGGGGATTGGGTTTGCTGACGCCAACCGCGTAGGAATAGATGCGATTCGGAAAGAAGCGGTAGAAGTTGTAAGTGGACTCGAGATGGGCGACGTGGATGGGGTCGGTGTTGGAAAGCAGGCAGAGGCGGTATCTTTTGGCGAGGCTGCCTAGAAATTCGTCGTCGAGCAGGGGCTGCGGGTCGAGGACGCGATTCCAGACCTCGGTGAATTGCTCAAAGGTGAGATTCGCGCCGAAGCGTTGGGCGACACTGCGATGCCAGTCGTGCGGGGTCATGCGGCCTTCTTGCCAGTCGAGCCAGGTGGGGTGCTTTTCGAGAGCGGACCAAATCTCTTCAGGGGACAGGGATATGCTTTCCGCAAGGCCGGCCATGGCGCGGCGGACGTCGATGCGGACCAAGACGCGGCCGATATCGAAAATGATGGCGCGGATTTTTGCGGGGGCCATGAGGGCTCAAGCGTTCCCGGAGTTGGCGGCGGTGGCGGGAGTGGATTTAGGCGAAGATGAGCGGCGCGAGCGGAGGATGCCGATGATGCCCGGCGAGATGGAAAGCAGAATTACCGCCGCGATTACGTAGTGAATCCGATGCTCGATGTTCGGAACATGGCGGCCAAGAAAGTAGCCGCCGAGGATCATGCTGCTTACCCAGAGCAAGCCGCCGAAGATGTCGTAGGCCACGAACATTGGATAAGACATGGCAGCTGCGCCAGTCACTGGCGGGCAAAAGGTGCGAACGATGGGAACGAAACGGGCCAGAATGACGGTTTTGCCGCCGTGCTTGTGGTAGAAGGCGCGCGCACGCTCGAGATGGCTGCGGCGGAATAAAAAAGAGTCCTTGCGGGTATACAGAGTGTTGCCGGCGGCGCGGCCGATCCAATAGCCGACCTGATCGCCGGCGATGGCGCAAAGGATTCCAGGAATCAAGATCCAGCGCAATGGAATGACGCCGGCGGCGGCGAAGATGCCGGCGGTGACCAGCAGGGAATCGCCGGGGAGAAAGAAACCGACGAAAAATCCCGTTTCAATAAAGATGATCACGCAGACAAGCGGAGCGCCGCCCCAGCGGATGAGTTCTTTTAGTCCTTCGGGATTATAAAGAGCGCGGAGGAAGTGGAAGATCGAATGGAGCACGCAGAACGGGTCCTTTGAGACACAGAAGAGATCGGCACCGGGGCCAAAACGCGAGCACGCGCGGACTTGAAAGCGCCGTGCGTAATACGGTAGCAGAAAACGGCGGGATTCTCTCCGCATTCATGCCAGATGAGAGCCATCATGCAAATCAGGGAGACTAGTGCCGAGAAGCGAATCACTGGGCGACCTCGCTGAGCCAAACTTCGGAACGGCTCTCGATGCGGCGATTGAGAATCATGGGAGCTGGGATGGCGGCTTCGAGCAATTTGAAGATGCGCGGCAGCGCGTGCCGAGCTGCTGCGGCGCCTGCGGCGATGGCTTCGTCGGCGCGGTCGAAATCGTCCCAGGCCAACGACTGTACATCGGGGCGAAGGACCAGATCGGCGTGGCGCTCCCAAAGTTCAGCTTGGTGTTTTTGCGCGGCGCTGACGGCGCGGCTGACCACTTGGAAAATATTGGTGGGAGCGCCGCGATGGCCGTCGTGCATACCCACGGAAACGGCCAAGACAGAGGTGGCGCCCAGGCCGCGGGCGGCAACGGTGGGGACCGGAGCGACCAATCCGCCGTCGGCGAGATGCCGCGTGCCCATTTGCACGGGTTCAAACAGGCCGGGAAACGCGCAACTGGCGCGAATGGCGTCGACGAGCGGGCCCTGGCTGAAGACCACAGGATCGCCGGAAGCGAGGTCCGTGGCCACTACGGCCATGGGGATGCGCAAGTCTTCAAAGTGGCGGGAGTCGAAGACGCGCTCGATCAGTTGGCCAAGGCAATGATTCGTGGCCAGGCCCCAGCGCGAGACGCGCCAACGCGCGATGTCGCGAAGGCGAAGATTCTGGCAAGTATCAATGATGCGCTCGAGCGGTGCGCCGCTGGCGTACGCCGCGCCGAGAATGCTGCCGACGCTGGTTCCTGCGATGTGGGAGACGGGAATGTGATTTTCTTCGAGGATCTGCAGCACGCCGAGGTGCGCGAAGCCGCGCGCAAAGCCGCCACCGAGAGCGAGGGCAATCCCTGGCCTGGCCGATGAGTCGCACGAGGGGGTGTCGTGCGATCTCACCGGCGACAATGGGGTGTGAGGGCTGTGGTGCATGAGGGGAGTTTGTACCAGTGCAGATGGATTCCCTATGGGCCGGGCGTCCTGTTTGAGCAGTACTGATGTACTTCGACGAGAGACGAGGTTAGCCGGGAAATCTTGGAGTTCTAAGGTGCGGGAAACGGCAAAAAGTTTTGTGCGGGCTTCAACTAGTACGTTCTTACCAGGGGCGTACCCTCTGTGTACCATTGTGAGCGGCGGTACGCTGCGCGATTCTCTCTCACGGCACGATGTTGCAGTCATCTGGGGCTTGAGGGAGCAACATGATAGACGCGTTTCAGCCGTGGGTCGGACAGTCGGTTGTGCTGCAGGTGGCGCTGGGAGACATCAAGGTGCCGCTGCGCGGCAAGCTGCTCAGAGACAGCGAAGAGACGGTGCGAATGCGCATCGGCGAAGGCTGGGACGTCGACATTTATAAGGCGATGATTTTGGCGGTGGAGAAAGATGGCATGGCGTTGTTTCCGGCGGCCTAGTGAAGCGTGGATAAGCGGAAGGTCTCGAGGGAGAGGAAGATGAAGACACAGGAATACAAATACGTAACGCATCGCCGGGCGGCGCTGCTGCTCGGCCTTTCAGAACAGGAGTTGCGCGAACTCTCGAGCGAATCGGGATTGGGAGTGCGCGAGTCGGCGAACGGACAGGACGAGATATTTTTTACGTACGAGGATTTGCGGCAGATTTGCGTGCTGGCTACGCAGCACGTGCACTAGAAACGTTTGCCAGTTGACACGAGTTTACCCCAGGCCCCCCTCATGCTGTGCCCCCACCCGGGTCGCTCCCCCCAGCGATCCGGGTTTTTCTTTGTTGAGAAACAATTTTCGCGGAACACTCAGAAACAGCAGACAAGACTGCAGCGACCCGCGCTGCGCGTAGCGCCATGATCCGCTATTAAATCGTTTCAGAAAACCTTTGACAGCGAGTCATCTAGTGAAGAGACTTAGCGTCGGCAAAACATGACAAAGGGTTTTCGGATGATCGGCAAACGGCGTCCCGCGGCGTGGGTGTGTGGAATTCTTGGAATGGCTGTGGCGCTCGCCGCGATATCGCGCGGAAATGCGCAAACTGAAACGTTTGACGTGGTCATCGCGAATGGCCGCGTAATGGATCCGGAGTCGCAACTGGATGCGGTTCGCAATGTGGGGATCACCGGCGGCAAGATTCGAGCAATCTCCCGCGAGACGCTGAATGGAAAAACGGTGATTGACGCGAAGGGCCTGGTGGTGGCGCCGGGATTTATTGATTTGCACGAGCACGGACAGGAGCCGCGAAATTATCAGTTTGCGGCGCACGATGGGGTGACCACGTCGCTCGAGTTGGAGGCCGGCGTCGCAGATGTCGACGGCTGGTACGCGCAACGCGAAGGGAAAGCGCTCATTAACTTTGGCGCGAGCGCCGGGCATATTCCTGTGCGCATGAAAGTCATCGGCGACCCTGGCGTTTTTCTGCCGAGCGGAGACGCGGCGCACAAGCCTGCCACGCCGGAGCAAATCGCGGAGATACGCCGGCAGATAGAGCACGGCCTCGAACGCGGCGCGCTTGCCGTGGGAATGGGAATCAATTATACCGAGGCAGCCTCGCACGAAGAGATCCTCGAGGTGTTTCGCGTGGCCGCGAAATACCACGCGTCGGTTCATGTGCACTTGCGATATGCCGGGGTGCAAGAACCGGCGAACGGTCTGGCCGGGATAGAAGAAGTGATTGCGGCGGCGGCCGTGACGGGAGCGCCGCTGCACGTCGTGCACATCACGAGCATGGGCTTGCGCGATACGCCGCAACTGATCGCCGCCGTCCTAGGCGCGCGGAAAAGCGGCCTCGATGTGACGACCGAGTGTTATCCCTACACCGCCGGAAGCACACGGCTCGAATCGGCGGTGTTTGATCCGGGATGGCAGGATCGCCAGGGAATCTCGTTCCGCGACGTGGAATGGACAGATACCGGAGAACGATTGACGGCGGAAACGTTCGAGAAATACCGCAAGACGGGCGGCACGGTGGTGATCTTTAGCATTCCGGAAGAAGACGTGCGGATGGCGATCGCGAATCCGATGATTATGATCGCCAGTGATGGCATGCCCATCACCGGACCGAAGATTCATCCGCGGGGACAGGGCACGTTTGCGCGAGTGCTGGGTCACTACGTGCGCGAGGAGAAGACGCTGGATCTCATGACCGCGCTGCGCAAGATGACGTTACTGCCGGCGCAGAGACTGGAAAAGCGCGCACCGGCGTTTCGCGACAAAGGGCGCATTCGCGTGGGCGCCGACGCGGACATTACGGTGTTTGATGCGCAGCGGATTATCGATAAGGCTACGTTTGAAGAGCCGTTGCAATATTCCGATGGAATACAGTTTGTGCTCGTGAATGGCGTTGCAGTGCTCGAGGACGGGAAGTTCGTCGAGGGAACGTTTCCCGGGAAAGCTGCGCGTGCGCCGATTTCCCATTGAAGGCGCAGCCAGCGCCCGGCTCCGGAACACTGCGGGATTTAACCCGCGAGATCTATTTTACGATTCATAATTCAGAAATTTGGAACGAAGGAGCGAACACCTTTGCACTTAACCGCTGCTGATTGGGCCGCCATTTTTGGATATTTGCTGGTGACGCTGGCGATGGGTTTGTACTTTCGCGGGCGTTCGGGAAAAAGTACGGAGGATTATTTCGTCTCCGGGCGAAACGTTTCGTGGTGGCTGGCGGGCACGTCGATGGTGGCGACAACCTTTGCCGCGGATACGCCGCTTGCGGTGAGCGGTTTGGTGTACACGCAAGGCGTGGCAGGGAACTGGTTGTGGTGGAGTTTTTTGCCCTCAGGAATGATGACGGTGTTTTTATTTGCGCGATTGTGGAGGAGGTCAGGTCTAATCACGGATGTGCAATTCGCGGAGATGCGATATTCGGGGAAGCCTGCGGCGTTCCTGCGCGGATTTCGCGCGGTGTATCTGGGCTTGCTGATGAACTGCCTGATTCTTGGGTGGGTCACCAAAGCCATGGTGAATATTATCAGCACGGCGATGGGCGTCAGCGATGCCAAGGCTTTGGCGATTTGTGTTTTCTTCCTGATGCCGTTCACGGGAATTTATGTTTCGCTCGGCGGGCTGTGGGGCGTTTTGTGGACGGACCTTTTTCAATTTGTGTTGAAGATGGCCATCGTGATTGGCGTGGCGTGGTATGGCGTGCACGCGGCGGGCGGAATGCAGCAGATGCTGGCAACGCTGGCGGCGAAGCGCGCGGCGGTTGGTCCGGGCGCGAGCGATATTACCGCGTTGCTGCCTGATTTTTCCCGCGGGATTACCGGTGAAGCGCTATGGACGCTGCCGGTGATTACGTTTGTGGTGCACCTGGCGGTGCAGTGGTGGGCGTTTTGGTATCCGGGAGCGGAGCCGGGCGGCGGCGGTTATATCGCACAAAGAATCTTCAGCGCGAAGGATGAACGCAATGGCTTGCTTTCCGTGCTGTGGTTTAATTTGGCGCACTATGCCCTGCGGCCCTGGCCCTGGATTTTGACGGCGCTGGCGGCGGTGGTTTTGTATCCGGGATTGGCGCAGCCGGAGAAAGGTTACATGCTGGTGGCTACACGGCAGACGCCGCACGCACTGCTGGGAATTTTGCTGGCGGGATTTATGGCGGCGTTCATGTCCACGGTGGCGACGCAACTAAACTGGGGAAGTTCGTATTTGGTGGAGGATTTTTACCGGCGATTCATGAACAAAAAGGGAAGCGAAGCGCATTACGTGCGCGCCTCGCAGTTGGCCACGGTTTTCCTGGTGTTGGCCGCGGCATTTGTGGCATGGAACCTGCAATCGGTCAGCGAAGGCTGGAAAATCGTGCTGGAACTCGGCGCAGGGACGGGCGGCGTCTATTTGCTGCGCTGGTATTGGTGGCGCGTGAACGCGTGGAGTGAAATTGCCGCGATGATTGCCGCTATGGCAGCGACGCTGACGCTGCATTTTCCCTCGTTGTGGATGGCGCTGATGGGCCGGCCGCAACCTTTTTCCGGTTCCGACCCGGTGATTTTTGCCAAGACCACGCTGTGCACTACCGGATTTACGACCCTGGTGTGGCTGATCGCAACCTTTATCGCGTCCGCGGAGCCGATGGAGATTCTCATCCCGTTTTATCGCAAAGTGCGTCCACAAATCACCGGCTGGAAGCCCGTCGCGCAATTGGCGGGCGACGAACCGGTCACTCGGGACCTCGGACGCAATTTGCTGAGTTGGATCGTCGGCTGTGTGCTCGTCTATTCCACGCTCTTCGCAATCGGCGAACTCTGTTTTGGGCGATACCAGGCCGGCGGAATCCTCGGAGCGATCGCGGTCGCTTGCGGCGTCACGATTTGGCGTTTGGTGAGCAACGCGACTACGTGGCAGGAAACGTAGCGTGAACGGATCTGAACCAACGCGCACATCCGGAACGCATCACGCCGTACTGGCGGGATTTTTTGGCTGGACGCTGGACGCGTTTGATTTTTTCATCGTGGTTTTTCTGTTCGACACCCTGGCGCATCAATTCGGCGTTAGCAAAAAAGAAATTGTGTTGACCACCACCGCCACGCTGGCCATGCGGCCGGTCGGCGCGGTGCTGTTCGGATTGCTCGCGGATCGCTACGGTCGGCGCATTCCGCTGATGTGCAACGTAATTTATTTTTCGTTGATTGAGCTGCTGTGCGGCTTCGCGCCGAATTTCACCATATTTTTCATCTTGCGGGCGCTGTTCGGCATCGGCATGGGTGGCGAGTGGGGCGTGGGAGCTTCCTTGGCGATGGAAGCTGCGCCGCGAAGGTGGCGCGGCATCCTGAGCGGAATTCTGCAGAGCGGCTATTCAATTGGCTATCTGCTGGCGGCGATGGCCACGCGGTTTTTGCTGCCGCATTGGGGGTGGCGCCCCATGTTTTGGATTGGCGCGGTACCGGCGCTGCTGGCGCTGTACATTCGAACCAAGGTGCCGGAGTCGCAAGCTTGGAAAGAACACAAGGTCGCGAGCACCGGCGAAGTGTTGAAAGTGGTAGGGAAGCAGTGGAAGCGGTTTGCATACCTCGTGGTGCTGATGACCTTCATGATGTTCTTGTCGCACGGCACACAGGATCTTTATCCTGACTTTTTGCAGGAAGTGCACGGTGTGGCGAAGTCTATGAGCGCCAACATTGCAATCATTTACAACGTTGGCGCGGTGGTGGGCGCGGTTATTTTTGGATATTTTTCGCAACGGCTCGGCCGGCGGCACAGCATGATGGCGGCGCTGGCGGTAGCGCTGGCGGTGATTCCAATTTGGGCGTTCAGCAATCGACTGGCGCTGCTAACGATGGGCGCGTTTGCGATTCAGATCGGCGTGCAGGGCGCTTGGGGAGTGATTCCCGTGCATTTGAATGAGTTGGCCGCCGATTCGGCGCGCGGGCTGATGCCCGGACTTGCTTACCAGCTGGGAATCTTATTTGCGTCGCCGACCAACACGATCGAATATGCGTTGCGCGATCGCGTGGGATATCAATGGGCGATCGCGGGATTTGAGATCGTTACGATTTGCGTACTAGGCGTGCTGCTGTGGTTCGGGGCGGAGGAGCACGGGAAGACGTTCGTAAAAGGCGAGGCGGCGTAGCAAGTGAAGTGGTTGGCGATTTTTCTGCGAGATTACAACTGCTTCACCGCCTGTTGAACATCGAGCGGTGCGGTGCGCATGAGCAAACAATACGCGATGGCGGACGTAAAGAAACCCACAAACCACGCATAGTCGTACAGCCAACGCAAAACCGGAACGGCCAGCCCGACGAGCGCGATGGCGATACCCAAGGCCAGGGCGAGCATCGCGCGGTAATTTACGCCGCTGTGATATTCGTAAGCGCCGCCGCGCTGATAGAGTTCGTCGGGTTTTAGATTGCTGCGGCGCACGACGAAATAATCGGCGATCATGATTCCCGCGATGGGCCCCAGCAAGCCCGAATAACCCACCAGCCAGCCGAAAATGTAACTGTTGAAGTCGGTAAGCAGCTTCCACGGCATCATCAAGATACCGATCACTCCGGTGATCAAGCCTCCGGTGCGAAAGGAAATCAGTCGCGGATTCAGGTTGGAGAAATCGTTGGACGGAGAGACGACGTTGGCGGCGACGTTGGTGTTCAGCGTGGCGATGACCAATGCGACGAGCGCGACGGAGGCGATGATCGGTTGATGGAAGCGGCCGAGCAACACCACGGGATCCCAAATTGCCGTGCCGAACAACACCGCGGAGGCGGAAGTTACCGCGACGCCGATGAACGCGTAAAGCGTCCTCGCGGTGGGCAGGCCGAGAGCTTGGCCGACCATTTGCGCTTTCTGCGATTTTGCGTAACGCGTAAAATCGGGAATGTTGAGCGCCACGGTAGCCCAGAAGCCCACCATGCCCGTCAGCGATGGAATAAAAAAGCGCATGAATTCAGCGGTGGTTTTGAACTTGCTTGGCGTGCTGAGCACGGGACCCAAGCCGCCGGCTTTGCTGGTAATCCAAAATAAAAGCAGCAGCCCGATTCCCAGCATGAACGGAGCGCCGATGCCCTCGAGGAATTTTATGGTGGCGATGCCGCGCCAGACGACCAGCATATTGAGCAGCCAGAAGGCGAAAAAGCAGATCCAGGAAACACCGGCGTGCGTGGCCGCGGCGGGCCAGAGCACCTGCAGCATAGAATAAATAGCCTGGCCGCCGATCCAGGTCTGAATGCCGAACCATCCGCAGGCTACGACGGCGCGCAGCAGCGCCGGAACATTGGCGCCGCGTACGCCGAACGAAGCCCTCGCGTAAACGGGGAAGGGAATGCCGTACTTTGTACCCGCGTGCGCGTTCAAGATCATTGGCGCCAGGACGATCAGATTGCCAAGCAGGATGGTGCCGATGGCTTGCTTCCAGCTCATCCCGCCGGCGATGAGGCCGCTCGCCAGCATGTATGTCGGAATGCAAACGCTCATCGCCACCCACAACGAAGCGTAATTGTAGGTACCCCAGGTGCGCTTTTCTGGCGGAATCGGCGCGAGGTCTTCGTTGTACAGGGCCGATTCAACTTGCCGCGTGCTCACGCCCAGGCACCGCCGCGCGCGGCGCGCCGCAGGTAAGAGCCGCGGCCCGGCTTGCCGAGGAATTTTCCGTTTTCCACGATTAAATCGCCGCGAGAAAAAACTTGCCGTGCGTTGCCGCGCACGCGGAATCCTTCAAACATGGAATAGTCCACCCGCATGTTGTGCGTTTTCGCGCTGATCAGGTGGTCGGCTTGCGGATCCCACACCACTACATCAGCATCGCTGCCCACAGCAAGCGTGCCTTTTTTAGGGTACATGCCGAAAATTTTCGCGGGTGCGGTGGAGACGATTTCCACAAAACGGTTGAGCGAAAGTTTTCCTTGATTTACGCCGTGATGAAAGAGCAGTTGCAGGCGGTTTTCGATGCCGGGACCGCCGTTCGGAATTTTGGTGAAGTCATCCTTGCCGAGGACTTTTTGATCTTCAAAGCAGAACGGACAATGATCCGTCGAGACAACTTGCAGATTGTCTTCCTTCAAACCGTCCCACAGTTTGGGTTGATTTGGTTTTTCACGCAGCGGCGGGGTGAAAACATATTTCGCGCCTTCAAAGCCCGGACGTTTCATATCGTCAATGGACAGCAGCAAATATTGCGGGCAAGTTTCCGCAAAGGCCGGGATGCCGCGGCTGCGCGCCTCGCGCACCTGGTTCAGCGCGTCCTCGGAGGAAAGATGCACGATATAAACGGGAGTGCCGGCGATCTCCGCGAGCGCGATGGCGCGATGCACAGCTTCCGCCTCCGCCAGCGTGGGTCGCGTCAGCGCATGATAGACGGGAGCGGTTTTGCCTTCCGCCAGCGCTTGCTGCACGAGCACATCGATGGCGCTGCCGTTTTCCGCATGCATGCAGATAAGCGCACCGTTTTTCGCGGTTTGCTGCAGTGCGCGAAAAATAGTGGCGTCGTCAACCATCAGCACGTTCGGATAGGCCATGAAAAGTTTGAAGCTGGCGACGCCTTCGCGCACCATGTCGTCCATGTCTTCGAGGCCTGCGCCGCCAAGGTCGGTGACGATCATGTGCAAGCCGTAATCGATGCACGCTTTGCCCTGGGCTTTCTTCCACCAGGTGTCCAGCGCATCGCGCATGCGTGTGCCGCGGCCTTGGATAGCGAAGTCGACGATGGTGGTGGTGCCGCCGATCGCTGCCGCGCGCGTGCCGGTTTCAAAATCGTCGCTCGATTGCGTGCCGCCGAACGGCATATCCAAGTGCGTGTGCGGGTCGATGCCGCCGGGAAGCAGCAGCATGGCGGAGGCATCGAGGACTTTGTCACCGGGAGCCGCGGGGATTCCCGAGCGTATTTCCTTGATGGTTTCGCCTTCGATCAAAATGTCCGCCGGAAAAGATTTTTCGGCGGTGACCACTGTGCCATTCTTTATCAGCAATCCCATCAATTTTGCGTCCTTTGCGGAGCCGCCGCCGTTCGTTGCTCCCATGACTGAGCAGGCACATTTACGTCTACCCGTTCCATGGTGATGCAATTTTCTACAGGACAAACCAGCAAACACAGGTTGCAGCCCACGCATTCGTTTTCATCGACGCGCGGAATGCGCGCGAGCGGAGTCGCATAGGGCTCTTTGGCGTGGCGATCCCCTGCCGCGTAATCGAGTTTCGGAATCGGCGTCACGGAGATGACTCCTCTGCTGTGTGCTTCATGCATTGCCGGAGTCACGTGCGCCGAACCCGCGTGCCCGCTGCCGTTGTGGCTTGCGGCGCGATCCAGATGAATGCACTGGTGCGCGCCGTCCCAGCAAGCGGTGTAACAAAGTTCGCAGCCGATGCATTTTTCTTCATGGATGCGCGCGACGATTTTGTAATTGAGGTTGAGGTGTTTCCATTCCTCGACCTTCGCCAAGCTGCCCCCTTGAAAATCCGCGATGCGCGCAAAACCCTTTTCCTGCATCCAGTTGGCCAGCCCATCCGTCAAATCGTCGATGATGCGATACCCGTAGTGCATCACCGCCGTGCAAATCTGTACGGTTCCGCAGCCCAGCAAGATAAATTCTGCCGCGTCGCGCCAATCGGAAATGCCGCCGATGCCCGAGAGAGGAAGCGCCGCGTCCGGATCGCTTTGCACCTGCTGCACCATGTTTAGGGCGATGGGTTTCACCGCTGGTCCGCAATAACCGCCGTGTGAGGATTTCCCGTCCACGTTGGGCCGCGGAACCAGGGTGTCGAGGTCAATCCCGGTGATCGAATTGATCGTGTTGATTGCCGAAAGCCCATCGGCTCCGCCGCGTTTTGCCGCGCGCGCCACGGTGCGAATGTCCGTAATATTCGGCGTAAGCTTCACGAGCACCGGCGTGTGCGCTTTTTCTTTCACCCACGAAGTGATCATTTCCGCGTATTCCGGAACCTGTCCGACCGCGCTGCCCATGCCGCGTTCGCTCATGCCATGCGGGCAGCCAAAATTCAATTCCAAGCCATCGGCGCCGGCATCTTCCGATTGCTGCACTATTTTGTGCCATGCTTCGCGCTTGGATTCGACCATCAGTGACGCGATCACCGCATGCTTCGGGTAGCGTTTCTTGACGGCGGCAATTTCGCGCAGGTTTACGTCGAGCGGGCGGTCCGTGATCAACTCAATGTTGTTGAGCCCCATCATACGCTGGCCGTTCAAATCGACGGATGAATAGCGGGACGAAACGTTGGTGATGGGTTCGCCGAGCGTCTTCCAAACGGCGCCTCCCCAACCCGCATCGAACGCGCGCATCACTTGCTCGCCGCAATTCGTTGGTGGCGCGGAAGCTAGCCAGAAAGGATTGGGTGAATGAATTTTCCCGGCAAATACCACCGAGAGATCGGGCGCAGAATCATTTTTGCGCATGCGCGGCCTCCAGCAATTTCGCAATCGCCAGTGCCGCGCGTTTGCCATCCGCCACGGCGTCAACAACTTCGCGGCCGCCGTTAACGCAGTCGCCGCCCGCAAAATACTGGGGATTCGAAGTTTGCCCGGTGGCGCGGTCGACAACCACGCGGCCTTTCTCGCTACGAACGCCGCGGCACGCCTGCAAAAATTCGAGTAGCGGCGATTGTCCAATCGCCGGTATCACCATGTCACAACGAAGCTCAAACGAAGAATCGGGCACGAATTCCATTTTCTGACCATCAGCGGACGCCACCACGTTGACGCGAGAACATTCCATGGCTTCAATTCCGTGGTGCGCTGCGGATTTGCGAATGGCTACCGGCTGCGTGCGCCAGTGAAACTTCACGCCTTCACGTTTGGCGTCTTCGTACTCAAATTTGAAGGCAGCCATGTTTTCTTCTTCGCGGCGATAGAGGATATGCACGTTTTCCGCGCCCAAGCGAACCGAGGCGCGCGCGGCGTCAATCGCCGTATTGCCCGCGCCAACCACCACCACGTTGCGTCCCACGCGCAAATTTCCGCCAGTCTTGTAGCGCTCGATAAATTCCAGCGCGTTGACGACATCGGGATGTTGCTCACCCGGAATCCCGAGCGTACGCATTTCTCCGAGGCCCACGCCGATAAAAATGATGGCGTACTCTTTTTCAAGCTTCGCCACTTCCGCTTCTCCGGTGATGCTGGTCCCGTACGCGAAGTCGACGCCTAAACCCTTGATCATCTCGATTTCGCGAAGACTGTCCGCCGCGCGCAATTTGTATTCCGCGACGCCGTGGGTGTTTAGGCCGCCGGGCAAAGCACGGCGGTCAAATACTTTCACCTGGAAGCCGCGCAAGCGAAGTTCCGCCGCGCAGGCCAGCGAAGCCGGACCTGAGCCCACGCACGCGACGCGCGCTTGGCGATCCGGCGCGCCGGTTCTTGGCAGCGCCGCGCCATTTTGAAAAAACGCATCCATGGCATGCCGTTGCAAAAGACCGATCTGAATCGGATGTTTATTGTAGCGATGGTAGACGCAAGCGCCTTCGCAAAGCACATCCACTGGACACACCCGCGAACAACTGGCACCGAGAATGTTGGCATCGAGGATCGTCACCGCCGAGCCGTGCAGATTGCCTTGCGAAATCTTCTTTATGAACCGCGGCACGTCAATATGCGTCGGACAAGCCTCTGAGCACGGCGCATCGAAACAATAGAGGCAGCGATTTGCTTCGAGAAGCGCTGACTGCGCGTCCAGCGGCGGATGTACTTCCGGAAAGCGCTCCGCGAGTTCCGGATTTCCCGTATGCGTCTTCAGAAAAGACACTGGTGGCTCCAGGGCTGCTCCCGCTTCAGGGCTTCACAAGAACTTCGTACATATCGGGACGGCGGTCGCGGAAAAATTGCCAGGTCTTGCGCACCTGAGCAATTAGCTCGAGATCGAGATCGGCGACCAGCACTTCATCTTTGTCTCGCGAAGCCTGCGCAAAAATCTGTCCGCGCGGATCGCAGAAGTAGCTGGAACCGTAAAATTCGCCGATGTTCCACGGCGCTTCGGTGCCTACGCGATTGATAGCGGCGATAAAATATCCATTGGCCGCCGCGTGCGCCGGTTGCTCGAGTTTCCACAAATATTCGCTGAGGCCCGCGACCGTGGCGGACGGATTAAACACAATTTCCGCGCCATTTAGTCCCAGCGCGCGCGCGCCTTCCGGAAAATGCCGGTCATAGCAGATATACACACCGACCTTGGCGAATCCCAAATCGAACACCGGATAGCCCAGGTTTCCCGGCCGAAAATAAAATTTTTCCCAAAATCCCGGCGCCACATGCGGAATATGCGTCTTGCGGTATTTTCCGAGATACGAGCCGTCCCGCCCAATCACCGCCGCGGTGTTGTAGTAAACGCCTTCGCTTTCCACTTCGTAGACCGGCACGATGATCGCCATGCGCAGTTCCGCCGCCAGTTTGCGCATCAGCTGGGTCGTTGGCCCGTCGGGCACCGGCTCTGTGAAGTCGTACCAGCGTATAGACTGCTCCGCGCAAAAATACGGGCCGTAAAAAATTTCTTGCAAGCACACAACTTGCGCACCGGAAGCTGCGGCCTCGCGAATCATGGCGACATGCTTGTCGATCATCACTTGCTTGATTTTTTCGAGCGGACTCGACGGAGACTCGGCGTTGGTCGCTTGAATCAAGGCGCATCTGACGATTCGCGGCATTTCGCTCCTTACCCCAAGCTGCAGAACGTGCGGCGGCCCCCAAACCAATGGCAGGCGAAAAGTTTACACTAAGCCGCTGGTCTGCGCGACGCAGCGCGCGCCCTCAATAAGCTTTTTTGTCGGTTTTGGCGGCCCAAGCCCGGAAAATGGCCAAGCCCTCATCGCGAAGCAATTCTTCCATGGGGATACGCCGGGCATGCTGGGGTATCTTCAATTGGTCGTAGATAAAGGCGTCGTCGAATCCGGCGCTGGCGGCATCGGCTGCCGTGCCCGCATAGAAAACGCGCGCGGGACGCGCCCAGTAAATCGCGCCCAGGCACATGGGGCAAGGCTCGCAAGTCGTGTACAGATCGCATCCGGTCAACTGGAAAGTTCCGAGCGCGCGGCATGCTGCGCGAATCGCGACGATTTCCGCATGCGCCGTAGGATCATTCGTTCGTGTCACCTTATTCGCGCCCTCGCCGACGACGCGGCTGCCTTTCGCGATCAGAGCTCCGAATGGGCCGCCGCCGGACCCGACATTTCCGAGCGCCAACGCAATGGCGCGCCGCATCAGCGTTGCGGAAGATTCATCGTTTTGGCCCAAGTTGCCTCTTCCACCGTCAAAAGTTCTCAACTCGAAAGGTTCGCCAGCGTCTCCGCCAGAATCAACGTTCCCCTTGCGATATCCTCGGGCGAAGCGTACTCGTCCGGCCGATGGCTGTAACCATGGCGGCAAGGGATAAACAGCATGCCTGCCGGGGCGATGCGCGAAATAAAAAGTGAATCGTGATACGCGCGGCTGACGATGGGAGCGAATGCTTCGCCGTGCTTGCGGCAGGAATCGGACAGCGCGCCGATCACCTCCGGCGCACAATCGGCCGGAGCATCGGCGTGAAGAAGTTGCGATTCTATGGCCACCTGCCGTTTTTTCGCAATGTTCCGCATGCTCGCATCGATCCTGTCCAGCACTTCGTCGCGTCGCGGCAAATTTGTATCGCGCAAGTCGACGCTGAAGCGCACACGGCTAGGAATGCTATTCACGGCCCCCGGGAAAACATCGCACGTTCCGACGGTAGCTACGGTGTCAACGGCTCCGCTCGCGCGCGCACTATTTTCTATGGCTAAAATGAATTCCGCCGCCGCGCACAGCGCGTCCCGGCGATCCGGCATCAGCACTCCGCCGGCATGCCCTCCCGATCCTTCGACCGTAATCCGCAACGTCGCTGGCGCCGCTATCCTCGTAACGACGCCCAGCGGAATTTTCTGTCGTTCGAGCAACGGCCCTTGCTCGATGTGCAATTCCACAAAGGCGCGATAGTAATTCTCTGGCAATCGCACGCCCCCTAGAGCGCCGCCGAACCCGGCTTTTCCCGTCACCGCTTCAAGCGGTTCGTCGTCCGCGTCTACAAGCGCTGCCGCCGCTTCGGCAGAAAGCGCGCCGGAAAGCATCCGGCTGCCCAAACACCCAATCCCAAATCGCGTGGGCTCTTCGCTCGTGAACATGACCAACTCGATCGAACGCCGGGGCCGAAATCCGCTGCGCTGCAGCCCCCGGATGGCCGCGAGCCCGCCAAGCACGCCCACAACGCCGTCGTATTTCCCGGCGTTCGGAATCGCATCGACATGCGAGCCCGTTCCCACAACTGCGTCACTTGCCGCCGAACCCACCCACCGCGCGAAAATATTTCCGATGGCATCCTGCCGAATTTCGAGTCCCGCCTCTGTAAATCGCTCGATCAGCCATTTGCGCGCCCGCAAATCCGGCGCTGTAAACACCACGCGAGTTACCGCTGGCGCCTCGGCGTCGGTAAATCCAGCCAGCGTTTCAATTTCAGAAATCAATCGCTCGCGATCGATCGTCAGCTTCATTTTTGCGGGGTTTCCAGGGGATGCCGGTTCCAATCTTTATAAATCAAATACTTCGCGGGAACCTTTCCGATCGCGCCAAACCATTGCGCGCACCACGGGCCCATCCAGATAAAATCGCCCGCCGTCACGGGATACCAGCAATCACCTAGCCGGTAGATTCCGCCGCCTTCGAGCATCATCAGCCCATGCTCCATCACATGCATTTCCACCATGCTCAGCGCGGCCCCGGGCTGATACACCATCGAATTCACGGCGAAGTCGAACGCCAGTTCGTCGGGCAGCAAATGCTGCACCTGCAAAGCGCTGTCGCCGTCGAGCGCTTCAGAAGGAACCGCGTCTTCGCTCGAAACGAACAGGGTCGGCGCGGCCGCGCCCAGCGATCCTGTATACGCTTTTTCAATCACAATCACGCGGCTCTTTTGCGCGGCGCAAACGCGATGTGCCATTCCCTGCGGCACGTAGGCAAATCCGCGCGTCGCAATATCGCTCTTGCCACCGCCGGCCTCCAGCGTTACCCCGCCTTCCACCACATACAAAAATCTCTGCGCAGCCGTGCCGCCCAGTTCTCCGCCTCCGGCAAATTCCGCCGTATACTCCGCGAACCTCGCGCCGAGTGCCGGTCCAACATGCACGATCGCTTCGGCATTTTTCATCCCCGGCAGCACGATGCGCACGAACGTGTCCGGAGTCGTCAACATGTGATCGCGCTGCTGCGAGCTTCTCGTGTGGCCAAGGTTATGCACGGCACGTCCTTTTCAGAAATTCCGATGACGCCGCAAGTTGCTGCAGCAATTGCTCCCCGCACGCCAACGCTTTCGCAACGTCTTCCGCCAACACCGTCTCCGACGGATGATGACTGACTCCGCCTGGCGTCCGCAGAAAAATCATCGCTGCAGGAACGCGTTCCGCCAAGATCATCGCGTCGTGTCCCGCGCCGCTCACCAGGCGATGCGCTGCGCAACCGGACGCGCGCATCGCGCGCGCAATTTGCTGGGTCAAAAAATCGTCCATGGCCACCGCTGGCTGATTGAGCGATTGCTTCGCGAGCACCGATAATCCCCGCCGTTTGACGATCTCTTCCGCCTGCCGAGTCAAATTTTGCACAGCCGCGCTCCGAACTTCATCCACCGCGTGGCGCACATCCAGGCTCACGCAGGTTTCTCCGGCAATCGCGTTTGTTGCTCCGGGTTTCACGGAAATCATTCCCACCGTCGCAACCAGTCCGCCCACTGCAAGCGCGGCGTTTTCAACCGCCACGATCCATTCGGCGGCAGCAACCAGCGCATCGCGGCGCAGATTCATCGGCGTCGTTCCCGCGTGATTCGCGCAGCCTGTAAACGTAAGCTCCAGCCGGCTTTGCCCCGCGATCGCTTCAACCACTGCGAGGGGCTGACCGAGATCCTCGAGCTGTGGACCTTGCTCGATGTGGAACTCCACGTAACCTAACACGTCGTCCGGCAAGGCCGCTTGCGGGATTTTGTTGTCATCTAGTCCAAATCGTCGTATGGCTTCGCGCACGGAAATTCCTTGCGCGTCGCGTCGATCTAATACTTCACCGTCAAGCCTCCCGACCAGCGCCCGGCTGCCGATGAACGGCACACCAAAGCGCACACCTTCTTCTTCGGAAAAGCCCAACACCTCAACAGCGAACGGAAGTTTCTGAGCGCCAAGCGTTTCGATCAGCGTGATCGCAGCGACTACGCCCAGAATTCCGTCGTATGCGCCTGCGTTGGGCACCGTGTCCAAATGCGAACCCAAAACAAGTCGGGGAGCTTCGGGCGCGCTCCCCGAATAAAAACCGCGAAGATTTCCCGCGGCATCCACCGAGACCTTCATTCCAATTCGGGACATCCAGCTGCCCAGCTCGCGATGGCATTCCCGCATTGGGGCGGACAAGAATGTTCGTCGCGTACTCCCGGAATCCTCGCTGAAGCTCGCTAGTTTCCTGCAGCGCGCGATCACCTCGTCCGCTTTTGCCGTAATCTCCGCTCGCGTAAGCACCCGTCATCCCTTCCGGCAAATGCGCGCTTCGATGTAACCGTGCGGTTCGTCCACCGGCACAAAGATCTCGTTGGGATTGTCCAGGCCAAAACGCGAGAGGTCTATCAGCAGGCAGTGCTTGTTCGGCATGCGCAGTTCAATGTCCTGCACCTGCGGTGTCGCTTCCAAAACGGCCTGCGCCATCGCATAGAGCGTGTGCTGCACGGATTTGCTTTGGTGATTCGCAAATTCCTCGAGCAGCGTGTCGCGAATATTTTTGCGCAGTGCGGCGAAATCGCTCGCGGTCGCAACATAGGTCCACCGCGCGCGCATCGCGGTGCCAAACAAACGATCGGCGGTTTCCGGAAGCGTGGTGAGCGAATCGGTCTTGAATCCCTCGAAGCCGGAGTCCGCGGTCTTCATGATCGCCAGGTTTTCCAAGCCGGAAATCACGGTGGCTCCGCTGTTTTGCGCGCGAGAAACCGTGGTGGTTTGCCGCTCCCCGCTCGTCTGTAAGAATGTCGTGGGGTGCGATCGCCCGGAAACAGCAAGATGCTCCCATGCTTTTTCTTCCAGGCTAACTTCCGCGCCGGAAATTTGCGGATTCCGGCGCAAGAGAAAATCGACCAGTTCCGCCGCAAATTCCTCCATGCCAGCGGCGGCTGAATTTCGCGCCAGCGCATAAACCGTATTCTTCATCGTGTCGGTGGGCAGAATCTGGCGGTTGTCGCCGGCCTCGAAGCAACTCGCAAAATCGCCGCGTACCAGAATCTCCACGTTCCACTCGCGAAAATCGTGTTCTTCGGCGCGCCGCTTGACGCGCACCAGGCGCACGCGCGATTTTCCGTACTTGTTTTCTTCCAGGCTGATCATGCGCTCAGCTTCCCCGGTACGTCGTATAACCGTTTGCGCTCAACAGCAAGGGAATATGAAAGTGCGTTTCGCCCGCGCGCGCTGTGAAGGTGATTTCGACGACCGGATACAACCCGGCAATATCCTGCGCTGCAAAATACTTCGCGGTGTCCAGCGTCAGGCGGTAAACGCCCTCTCGCAAGCGCTCGTTGTCCGGCAATAATTCCGCGCAGCGCCCATCGTTGTCGGTTTCGCCAGCGCCGATTTGCCGCCAGCTGCCGGCGGAATCTTGCCGGTGCAAACGCAAGGGCACGCGGGCAGCTGGTTTGCCCCGCGCAGTGTCCAGCACGTGTGTTGAAATGCCGCTCATTCGCTCAGCCACTTTCTCAATCGAATCTGCGTGATGCGCTGTTGCTCGTCGGCCGCTTCGCGCAGTTCGGTAGCATCGTCATTTTGCAGCCGTCGCCGCAGAATCTCCAGAATTTCACTGGGTGATCTTCCGGAGGCGCATACGATGAGAATCCGCCCGAACCGTTTTTCGTATTCGCGATTTCCCTGTTCGAGCGCCGATTTTACCCCATCGGCGGATTCAGAAACTTTTCCCTGTTCCTCCGTAGACCACGCTTTCGATTTCTCGGTCGCGGCAATGCTTGCCGCCGATTCACCAATCCGCGGATGACTCCCGAACGCTTCCATCCAATCGGCAACCGGTAGTTGCCGCCAGATTTCCTCCGACACACCTGACAAGGACTCCTCGTCCCGGATGGGCCTTCGCGCGACAAGAGCTTCCGCCCAGGCTCGCGACCCACAGCACGGCAAAATCTCCGCCATGGCCGCCGCTGCTGGCAGTTTGTTCCAGCGCGCAAGTAATTCCTTCACGCGCGGCTCGCGCTCGATGCGAGTTGTTCGAGAAATTCCGCCATCAGATTTTGCGCCACCGCCACGCGATATTCCACGTTCGAGCGAATGTCCGTGATCGGCGCAATCTCCGCTGCCACCAATTTACGCGCCATGTCGCGCAATTCACCGCCTATTTCCTTGCCTTTCAGGGCGGCCTCCAATTTTACCAGCCGCAAGGGCACCGGCGCGACGCTGCCAAACGCCACCCGAACATCTTCGATCACGCCGTGCGCACACTTTCCGAGCGCGGCCACGCACACCTTGGCAATCGCTTGGGAGCTTCGTGCGCCAACCTTGCGCGTATAGGAAGAATATCCGGAGAACTTCCGCGGCAAACACACGGCACGAATCAATTCGTCCGGCGCTATCGCCGTTTTCTTATAGCCTTGATGAAAACCTTGGTAAGGAATTCGCCGGTCGCCGCGCACCGACGCAAGAATCAACTCAGCGTCATAAGCGAGCAGCGCGGGCAGGGAATCCGCGGCGGGCGAAGCATTGGCGATATTGCCGCCCAGCGTCCCGCGATTCTGGTTGGCAATTCCACCCGTCCACGAAGCGGCCGCCGCCAGCATCGCAAACTCGCGCTCCAGCAAACCGTGCTGTCGCAGACTGCTGTACGTGCACGCGGCGCCCATCATGATTTCGTCCGGCAGGACGACGATTCGCCGCAATTCCGGCAAGTTCCAGATACTCACAAATTTCCGCGCGGCAAGTTTTCCTGCGGCGTACAAAACCATCACGTCGGTCCCGCCCGCCAGCGGCACCCACGCGCCAGGCGCCGCCGCGAGGAGGGTTACGACCTCCTGTAAACTGCCCGGCGCAACGCATTCGTAGGCCTCGGGATCCGCTCTCATCGCGCTGTTTTTCTCCGCGCCGCCTCAGCCACCGCTCTAAGAATATGCAGGTATCCGGTGCACCGGCAAAGATTCCCGGCGAGGCCTTCGCGAATCTCTTCGTCCGTAGGCAAAGCATTCTTGCGCAGCAATTCCACCGTCGCCAGAACCATCCCCGGGGTGCAAATCCCGCATTGCGCTCCGCCGCACTCGAGAAACGCGGCCTGCACCTCGCGCCACTGTTCGTCCTGCGTAATGCCTTCAATGGTCGTGATGTTCGTCCCTGCCGCCTGCAGCACCGGCACTAGGCAGCTGTTTACGAGCACGCCGTCCATGAACACCGCACAAGAACCGCACTCGCCTTCTCCGCAACCTTCCTTCGTTCCCGTGAGTCCCCATTCATCGCGCAGCACATCCAGCAAGCGACTCATCGGAGGCGCGGTGGCGCGGCGCGTTTCACCGTTCACGGAAAACGACAGGGGCGAACTCGCGCTTGTTTTTTCCGGTTCCATCACGCGAAGTCGCCCGCTTCGGTGGTTACCGTTTCCGGATCGGCTTTCTCGCGCATCGCGGCAAACAGATCTTCCGGCAGAAATGGAATAAACGAGCCGCGAACTCCGGTGGCGTCTTCGAGCGCGCTGATGATCGCCGGTGCCGGACCATCCATCGGCAACTCGCCGATTCCTTTTGCGCCGTACGCGCCGTGCGGGTTTCCAAATTCCTCAAAGTACACGCGGATCGGCGGCAAATCCGTCGAGCCGGGCATGATGTAATTGGTCATCTGGTTGTTGACCATGCGCCCGTTTCGCCAGAGCACCTTTTCGTACAGCGTGAAACCAATCGCTTGCGCCACGCCGCCAACGATCTGCCCTTCGGCGAGCAGCGGATGCAGCACTTTTCCCACTTCCTGCAGTGCGACAAAATCTTTCACCGTGGTACCGTACGTTGTAAGGTCGACCGCCACTTCCGCCACGTACGCCGCCCACGCAAACGCCGCGTACGCTTCGCCGCGATATTTTTGATCGTCCCAGAAGACATCGTTTGGTGCCCGATAGCGCGCATACGATCGCAACGCTCCGCGTCTAGCGATATATTCAGCGCAAGCCGCGCGAAACTGTTCAGGTGTAGATTTTTCGCCGAGGAGTCCGGCACCCACGAGCGTCTGCTGCAACCCGAGCGCGGCGGACTGCACCAGTTTTCCAACCACCATCACCGTGCGCGAAGCGACCGTGGGCCCGCTGTTTGGCACCGCCGCCGTGTCCGGCTGCGCGATCGACACGTCTGCAAATCGCAATCCGAGCGCCTCCGCCGCAATCTGACACAACACGGTATTTGTGCCTTGCCCAAACTCCGTGCTCGAAACGAGAACCCACACGCTGCCGTCCGCGCGTGCCTCAACTCCTGCCACGGAATCAAGATATCTTTCGCCGGAGCCGGTAAATCCTGCGCCGTGCAAGAAGGTCGCGAGCCCCATTCCGCGTTTCACGCTTCCGGATTTGTTGGCGAGCGCAAAATGTTTTTTCTTTTCTTCGTACTGCGAAAGTTCTAGCGCGCGATCCAGCAAATGTTCGAGATTCGTTTCCGCGCCCACGAGCTGTTCGGTGGTGGTCGTTTGCCCCGGCCGCAAAAAATTGCGGCGCCGAATTTCCACGGGAGAAATTCCCACGACTTGCGCGATGCGGTCCATGTGCCGTTCCAGCGCAAACAAACTTTGCGGCGCGCCAAAACCGCGAAACGCCCCGTGCGGAGGAAAGTTTGTGGCCACCGCTTTGCTGCGAATGCGCACGTTCGGCCAGTAATACGCGCCGCCAGCGTGAATCGTTCCGCGCGACAGCACCACCGAGGACAGCGTGGCGTACGCGCCGCCGTCAATCGTGAATTCGATTTCTCCGCCAAGTATTTTTCCGTTCGCGTCGAGCGCCGTGCGGTGTCGCGTGCGCGAAGGATGCCGCTTGGTCGTCGCCGCCATATCTTCCGCGCGGTCGTAGATTATTTTTACCGGGCGCCCGGATTTCCTCGCGAGCAGCGCGGCGTGCCCCGCAATCATCGATGGATATTCTTCCTTGCCGCCAAATGCGCCGCCGGTTTCCATCTGCACCACGCGAACTTTTTCTTCCGGCAACCCGCACAGCGCCATCAGCGCCTTATGCAGGTAATACGGGCATTGCAACGATCCCCATACGGTGATCCCGTGCTGCGCGTCGTAAGCAGCGATCATTCCATTGTTCTCGATGTACAACTGCTCTTGCGCGCCGGTAAAATATTCGCCTTCCACAATGTGCGCCGCCTTCGCCCACACATCGTCCACCTGGCCTTTTTCAATCAAAAAAGTCTTAAAGATGTTGTCCGCGCCCCAAATGATTTCGCGCCGCTGTTCGCTGTCCTCGATGGACAACACGGCGGGCAATTCTTCCTGCTCGATGTCCACCGCCTCCACGGCTTTCCACAATTTGTGGCGTTCCGCGTGTGCCAGCAAAAGGATCGGTTCTTCCTGATGATTTACAAACTCCGCCGCGAGGCACGGTTGATCCTCTAAGATCAGCGCGATGCAATTTTTCCCGGGTATGTCTTTCGCTGTCACGATCACAAATTCGTCCCAGTTGACGCCGGCAGCGAAGGCTATTTTCTTGATTCGTCCGCGCGGAACGCGGCTGCGCACTGTCGCTCCGTACAACATTCCCGGCAGCGTCATGTCGTCCACATAGCGGGCCGCGCCGGTAACTTTGTCGCGCCCTTCCTTGCGCGGCACGGCGGCTCCGACAATGTGCTCGTCTCGCAATGGGTTCACCCTGGCGACACCGCGGTTGGTTGGCGAATTTCTTTTCCGCACGCTTCTCCGGGGAATTCGCCTTCGTCAAAAATGCACTGCCCGCGCAAAAAAGTTTTCTGCACCACGCCGCGCAAGCGTGCCCCAAGATACGGCGACACGCGGTGCCGGTAGTGGAGCTTTTCCTCCGTCACCACAAATTCTTCCTCGGGCGCAAACACCAGGAGGTCCGCATCATAACCCGCCGCCAGCTTGCCTTTTTGTTCGCCGCAGCCCGCCAGTTTGGCTGGTTCGTCCGCCATCCATCGCGCAATATCGCTGAGGCTGAATCCTCGTTTCTCCGCCGCAGTCCAGGTCACGGGAAGCGCCACCGACACGCTGGCGATTCCGCCCCAGGCTTTTTGAAAGTCCTTTTCATCGCAGCGCTTCATCTCCGGAAGGCATGGCGAGTGATCGGAGGCCACCAAGTCGATGATGCCATCGCGCAAACCCTGCCATAATTTTTCCCGGTTCTCGCGCGTGCGCAACGGCGGAGCGCATTTTAGCAGCGTCGCGCCGTCGGCAATTTCTTCCGCGGCGAAATGCAGGTAGTGCGGGCAAGTCTCGACCGTGATGGGCAATCCCTCCGATTTCGCGGCGCGCAACTGTTCGAGCGCCCGGCTCGTCGAAAGATGCACGATGTGCAAGCGAAATCTGTATTCGCGGCAAAGCCCGATCAACAGATCAATCGCCGAGAGTTCTGCCTCGTCTGGCCGCGACTGCAAATAAGTTTCATAACGCCGCCAATCCGCCGCGGCTAGCCGCGCCGTCGCAGCTTCGACCGGAGCAGCGAGTTCGGCGTGTACCAAGAGCGGCAACCCGCTCCGCGCGACGATCGGAAGTGCGCGGCGCAATTCCTCTTCGTTGACCATGGAAAACCCGTCAATACCTGCATCAATCAGAAAACATTTGAATCCCGGCACGCCTGCGGCGGCGAGATCGTCAAGATGCGCCTGATTATCCGCCACCACGCCGCCCCACAGCGCGCAGTCCACGCGACATTGCGCGCGCGCTGCCGCGCGTTTCAACTCGAGCGCCGCCAGCGTCGTGGTGGCGGGCAGGGAATTGAGCGGCATGTCCACGAGCAGCGTGTAGCCGCCCGCGGCTGCGGCGCGCGTGGCGGTAAAGAATCCTTCCCATTCCGTGCGGCCGGGTTCGTTGATGTGCACGTGCGAATCAACCAGACCGGGAAGAAGGGCCGCGTCGCCAAAATCATGGCGGGTGACATCGCCAGGAATTTCGTTCGGCGCGACAACCGCGAGAATTTTTTCGCCGTCCACAAGCACCGCGGCGGGCACGATTCCCTCGGGAGTCACGACGCGTTCGGAAATGTAAGCTTGCCGTTTCATTGCCGTTTCATGGAATGCGCTAGCCGCGAAGCCATCTCGCAAAGTATAAAAGAAGCGTGAAAAGCGCACCCAACTATTCTGCAATGCTGGCCGTGGCGCTGGCGGAGGCCCGGCAGGGGCTGGCCGAAGGCGGCATTCCGATCGGCGCGGCCATTTTTGACGCCGCCGGAACTCTTATGGGCGCCGGCCACAACCGCCGGGTGCAGCAGGGCGACCCTTCGCTGCACGGCGAGACGGATGCGTTTCGCAATGCCGGTCGGCAGCGTTCCTACCGCCAACTCATCATGGTGACCACGCTCGCGCCGTGCTGGTATTGCAGCGGACTGGTGCGGCAATTCGGATTTGGCACGGTGGTGGTCGGAGAAAGCCGCAATTTTCAAGGAGGTATTGATTGGCTGCGGTCTCTCGGAATCGAGGTTGTGGACCTTGAATCCGAAGAGTGCGTGCACCTTCTTGCGGACTTCATGCGGAAAAATCCAGCGGTGTGGAACGAAGATATCGGCGAGTTGTAGCGCGCTCGGGGCGTTCCGCCCCGTCGCTTCGGCACGTGCGCAGGAGAAAGCGTCGGCTGCCGGTCAGCGGCCCACCATTTTTTGCAGTTCTTCCGGGTACCGAGCACCCACCACCGCGATCTTTGCGGCAGCGCTGTCTAGCTCGCGGAGATCGCCGGGCGAAAGTTCGACGTTAACGGCTTGGACGTTTTCTTTGAGCCGATGCAGCTTGGTGGTTCCGGGGATGGGGACGATCCACGATTTCTGCGCAAGCAGCCAGGCGAGCGCGATTTGCGCGGGTGTTGTTTTCTTCCGTTCCGCAAATCCGCCCAGCAGGTCCACCATCGCTTGATTCGCCTTGCGGTTCTCCGGCGTAAAGCGAGGAACGATGTTGCGGAAATCGCCTGCGTCGAATTGCGTATCTTCACGGATCGTTCCCGTGAGGAAGCCCTTTCCCAGAGGACTGAAGGGCACGAATCCGATGCCGAGCTCCTCGAGCGTTGGCACGACCTTCTTTTCAGGTTCTCTCCACCACAGCGAATATTCGCTTTGCAGCGCCGTGACTGGCAGAACGGCATGCGCGCGGCGGATGGTCTCTACCCCTGCTTCGGACAGTCCGAAGTGCTTCACTTTACCTTGCTGAATCAGCTCTTTCACTGCCCCCGCAACGTCTTCGATGGGCACGTCGGGGTCGACGCGGTGCTGATAGAACAAGTCGATCACCTCGGTCCGGAGACGTTTCAACGAGGCTTCTGCGACTTCCTTGATGTGCGCCGGCCTGCTGTCGAGCCCGGCCTGTTTGCCGGTGCTCGGATCCAGCTTGAACCCGAACTTGGTGGCGACGACCACCTGCTTGCGGAAGGGAGCGAGGGCCTCCCCGACCAGTTCTTCGTTCGTGAAGGGACCGTAAACTTCCGCCGTATCGAAAAACGTCACGCCGCTTTCGACGGCGGCGCGCAGGACGGAAATCATTTCCTGCTTGTTTCCGGCTGGGCCGTAGCCAAAGCTCATTCCCATGCAGCCAAAGCCAAGAGCTGAGACTTCCAGGTTGCTTTTTCCAAGTTTGCGCTTTTGCATTGTTTCTCCTTGCGAATCGCTTCTCACGTCCCGAGACTGGGAGGAAACTGAAGTGGAGTCCTCTCCTTGCGTCGAAAATCTTTACCCAGAACCGCGCGGCTATCTTACGGCGGGGAACCAGGAAACCAATACACGAAAAACCGCAGCCTCCTAGCAGTTCCGTCAGTAACCCGAGTTCCACGCCTCTTTTTGATTGGTTCCTCGAGAAAGGCGGGCTCCCGCTAAGAGAAGGCGGCAAGAATTTGTTCGGTGCTACGCACGCGGCCCATGCGCGGAAAGATGTTTTGCGTGGCAAAGGTATGGGCTTCGGCGCTGAGTGTGGACATGGCGTTTTCTGCGAAGACGATTTCGTAGGCCCGATCGAAAGCGGCACGCGCCGTCGATTCAACACCGAAGTTCGTGGCGATGCCGCCGAGAACGATGGTGCGGATGCCGCGGCGACGGAGGTGTTGCTCGAGACTCGTTCCGTAGAAGGCGCCCCATTGACGTTTGGCCACGACGTGATCGCCGGGTTGTAATCTTATTTCTGGAACGAGTTCCGAGGCTTGCGGCGGAATGCTGCCGACGGGTCTCGGCATGGGAGCGTCTACGGCAAGAGAGACCGTTTCGCTCAGGAGCACGTGGACGAAGACGACGGCGCCGTCGCGCGCGCGGAGCGCGTCGGCGATTTGGATGGCGTTGCGGATCACGTCCTGGGAACTGTGCGGGGCGAGTTGACGCGCTACGATGCCGTTTTGCAAGTCGATCAGCACGAGGGCGGTGGTTTTGGGATCTAGTGTCAGGTCCATGCCGGTTCCTTTGTGGAGGTATTGCTTTCGCGCGGGTTGTGCACGCTCATTGGAGTCGCAACGCAGGGCATCGGTCACACGGTTTCTCTCGGGCAGATTTTGCGGACTTGCCGGAAGTTAGGCGCGGTGTGGCGAAGGGTTGCGTTAAAAGATGGATGGCGGGAACGTGCTAGAGTTTTGCTGGCTGGCGCGGTCGTTCTTGGCGGCGAGCGCGCCCGCGGTCAAGAATGTCTGTGCTGCTTGGCGGAGGTGAATTTGGCTTATCGGGATTTACGGGAATTTGTCAAAAAGCTGGAGAAGAGCGGGGAGTTGAAGCGCATCCGTGCGGAAGTGGATCCCGTGCTCGAGGTGACCGAGATTACGCAGCTCGTCGCGCGAGATGCATCGCGGAAGGCGAACAGCGTAGGGCCGGCGCTGCTGTTTGAGAAACTGAAGGGATCGCAAGTGCCGCTGCTCGTGAATACATTTGGCAGCGTGTCGCGGATGGCTTTGGCGTTCGAAGTGGATTCGCTCGACGAGATCGCGGCGCGCATCAGCGGATTTATGGATATGAAATCGCCGCAGGGGTTGTTCGACAAATTGAAAATGTTGCCGAAACTAGCCGAACTGGGCTCTTTTTTCCCGAAGAGCGTGAAAACGGGCGATTGCAAGGACGTCGTTCGCAAGGGCGCCGACGTAAACCTCTTTGACTTTCCGATTTTGCACTGCTGGCCCCAGGATGGCGGGAGATTCATCACATTTCCGCTGGTGTTTACAAAGAACCCGGAGACCGGGAAGCGCAACGTGGGAATGTACCGCATGCAGGTGTACGACGAACGGACGACCGGTATGCACTGGCAGACGCAGAAGCACGGTGCGGCGCATTTTCGTGCGGCGCGTGCGGCGAATCCCGAGGGGCGCATTGCGGTGTCCGTGGCCATTGGGGCCGATCCCGCGACGGCCCTGGCGGGGATGCTGCCCATCCCGCCGGATCTCGATGAAATGATGTTTGCGGGATTTTTGCGGAGAGAGCCGGTTGAGATGGTCAGGAGCGAGACGAACGACATTGAAGTGCCTGCGAACGCCGAGATTGTTTTGGAGGGGTACGTGAATTTGAATGAGATGCGGACGGAAGGACCGTTCGGAGATCACACGGGGTTTTATTCGCTGCAGGGTGAGTATCCGGTGTTTCACGTCGAGTGCGTAACGCATCGCCAGGATCCCATCTACTTAACGACCGTCGTGGGGCCGCCGCCGCAAGAAGATTACTTCATGGGCTACGCGGTGGAGCGCGTGTTTCTGCCGGTGATGAAAATGCAGTATCCGGAGATTGTGGATGTCGCGATGCCCGCGGAGGGAATTTTTCACAATTTGATGATTGTGGCGATTAAGAAAGCCTATCCAGGTCATTCGCGGAAAATCATGAACGCCATTTGGTCGCTGGGGCAGGCGATGTTTACCAAGGTGATTGTGGTGGTGGACCACGACGTCGATGTGCACAACTACAGCGAAGTCGTGTGGAAAGCGCTGTGCGCCATTGATCCGCAGCGCGATACGCAGTTTACGCAAGGGCCGGCAGATACGCTGGATCACGCTACACCGATACAGGACTATGGCTCGAAGATGGGGATCGATGCTACGCGGAAATGGGCGAGCGAGGGATTCTCGCGTCCCTGGCCGGATGAGATTTTGATGGATGAGGCGACCAAGGTGCGGGTCGCGGGCCTGTGGAAGTCGCTCGGGTTATAGATCCCACGCGACGTGGTGTGCCCGCGGGCAAGCCGCGGCCGGCGCCCCTACAAAGCAGGCGTCCAAGCCAGGCCGTCCACACCGGGAGTCAGCTGAATGGGTTCCGCTAATTTCCCTGATTGCAGATCCAGAATTTGGATGCTGCCGGCTGTGGGGCAGCTTAGGTAGGCGCGGGCGCCGTCCGGCGCGATGATTAATTCTCCTGCCGAGGGCGGAACGTCGAAGGTGGCGATTATTTTTGAAGATGTTAAATCGATTTCGAAAATTTTCCCGGAGGGGGCGTTTGCGAGCAGCAGCTTGCCGTTCGGGGTCACGGCTGAGGAATAAACGGTGTCGGGCAGCGCGATGAAGCTGCCGACCTTGTCGGTGGCCGTATCAATTACGGCGATGCGCGGCTGGTTCTGGTCGTGGGTGTAAACGTGGCGTCCGTCGGGCGAAAGGGAGATGCGCTGGACGGATTTTGCGACGGGGATAATCTTGATCAGTGAGCGTTTCTGCAGGTCGAGGACGCTGACCGTGCCGCTCGAAACGTTTGCGGTATAGGCGCGATGGCCGTCGGGCGTAATGACAAACATGTGGGATTGCTCCTGCCCCGTGGGAATCTCCGCGATAACTTTCTGAGCCGCGGTATCTACGACAAAAACAGCGTTGGCCAGCTCGGCGGAAACGTAGAGCAAACCGTCCGGCCCAAATTTTGCACAATGCGGTCGCACCGGTTTGCCGAGGTCAATATGACCAGCGAGCGCGCGCGTGTGGAGATCGATGATGTCAATGGTGCGGCCGTCCGTGCCGGGTCTGCCCACGCCAGAGTTTCCGTAGATGGGCACGTAGGCAGATTTTCCGTCGGGCGAAATGACCACTTCGTGGCCGTTTACGCCGACTTCTGCGGCGCCGCGCGCCGACTGTGCGCGAAGGTCAAAGAGAGTGACCGAATGTTCGCGCTGGTTGACGATCGCGAGAAAGCCCGACGAATCCGCGGCGTGCAGCACGTGGGCGCCGGCCGCGATGAGCAGCGCGACCGAGGGTAAGAGCTGGAGTGGCGAGCGGTACATGGAAAACCTCCGGTAATTTCCTGGTGCATGACGCAGGAAAAGGTTCCTGGTGCGGCCCAAGTATAGGGGCAAGCCGGGGGCGAGCGAAACGCGGCAAGCGCGGAGCGAGAATCGCGGAACGGGGAGACTGCCCGCAAACGACGAACGGAACTGATGGCAAACGATTACCGTCCCGAGGGACAGGTACGAAAAGCACCAAAAAGCGCAATATGTTGTGGTAGCCGCATCCCTGTTACACAATATCTGCTAGCACCTACCGGCAATACACCCCGAATTGCCTACGATAGACCCTATACTTAGGACAACTGAGGTAGAGAATCCCTTGACGGTCACTGCGCCCGGATGTCATAAACACTTCCACGGAACGCATCTCGCATCGTTCGGCAAAGCACTTGGGGTGCGCAAGTTGCAAATTCAGCACTGGCACCATGAGCATTGGGGTGAAGTCGGCCGTGATGGAATCTCGCGAAGTTATGAATGTACGGCAGGCCTCGCAGTATCTGGGGATCTCTCCGGACACTCTGTACCGATACATCACGGAAGGTGAAATACCTGCGTTTAAGCTGGGGAACCGTTGGAAACTGCGTAAAACAATCCTGGACCGTTGGATGGAACGCAAGATGAGCCAGGCGCACGCGCGGCGTCGTTAGTCAGCGCGAGCGAGAGGGGAAAGGCCAGCATATGGGTTTTTTTGGCGGGAAGAACAAGCAGCTGGTGGGGCTCGATATCGGCTCCAGTTCGATCAAGACGGTCGAATTGAAGTCCACGAAGGCCGGCTATGAGCTCGTAAGCTACGGCATGGAGCCGCTAGCGCAGGACACCGTGGTGGACGGCGCGATCATGGATGCGCCGCAAGTGGCCAACGCCATCACTCGAATCTTCGATACCCAAAAGATCAAGACCAAAGATGTTGCGACTTCCGTTTCCGGCCACTCCGTGATCGTCAAGCGCGTGCCTTTGCCGCTGATGACCGAAGAAGAGCTGTACGACAGAATTCCTTCCGAAGCCAGCCAGCATATTCCATTCGACATCGCCGACGTGAATTTGAGCTATCAGCTGCTCGAGTCCATGGACTCGCAGATGGACGTGCTGCTCGTGGCGGTCAAGAAAGACAAAATCCTGAACCACACCAACGTGCTGGCGCAGGCGGGCAAGACGCCGCGCGTGGTGGATATCGACGCCTTCGGATTGCAAAACTGCTTTGAAGTGAATTACGAGCCGGACGCGGGACAGACGGTGGCGCTGTTGAACGTAGGCGCCAGCGTCATGAATATCAACATCGTGCGCGGCGGCGTGCCCTTGTTTACGCGCGACGTCAGCGTGGGCGGCAACCAATATACGGACGCGCTGCAGAAAGAATTGGATTTGAGCTTTGAGGACGCCGAGCGTCTGAAAAAAGGCGAAGCCCTCCCGAGTGTCACCGACGACCAGAAGCAGCAGATTTTGCGCAGCGTCTCGGACATCCTGACTCTCGAAATCCAAAAGACCTTTGACTTTTTCCGCGCCACCGCGAGCGGCGAGAATATCCAGCGCATCGTCGTAGCCGGCGGCACCGCGCGTGTTCCCGGCCTGGTGGACTTGCTGCGGGAAGAGTTTGCCATGCCGGTGGAAGAACTGAATCCGTTCCGGAAAATACTGATCAATCCCAGCAAGCATAGTGACGACCAGATTCGGGAGATGGCGCCGCGTTTGGCCATTGCCGTGGGGCTGGCGCTGAGGAGCTTCGACTAGCCATGATCCGCATAAACCTTCTCGGACAAATTCGACCCCGCGCGGCCAGGCGCCCGGTGGATACCGGCGCAGCCTTGCCGGCGCTTTTCATCGGCGCGGGAGTTGTACTGGGCGTGCTCTTCCTCTCGTACATGTACTTCCAGTGGCAAGGCCAGCTCAACCAGGAAAAAACTCGCATTCAGAGCCTCCGCGCGCAGAAGGCGTCGCTCGAACAAACCAAGCAGCAGGTGGAAGCGTTTGACAAGCAACGCATCGTATTGCAGCAGCGGGTTTCCACGATTGAGCAATTGCAGCGGGACCGCACCGGCAGCCAGGAATTGCTGGACATGGTGGCGAACACCGTGTCGCGGACGGAAAATCTGTGGCTCACGACATTGACGCGCAAAGGCCCCACGTTGTCCATGGAAGGAGCCTCGGCTTCCATCAACTCCGTGGCGAATTTCATCACCGCCATGAAGCGCTCCGGCTATTTCCAGAAAGTGGAAATTAAAGAATCGAAACAAGACGAAAGAAGCACGGCGGTACAGACGTTTACGTTCCAGATCACCGCCGAAATTACTCCGCCACCCACTACGCAGGCCAGACCGGCAAACGCTCCGGCTCCGGCGGCAACGGGCGCGCGGCCGGCCAAGAAAGGTTAGGGGCGAGCCATGGCCAATCCGTTTCGAGACATGTCGGTAGTCATGCAGGTGCTGGTGGCAGTGGCCATTGCCGTGGTCCTCGTGCTGGTCGGCGTGTACGTGCCTTTTTCTCCGGTCGCCAGCGAGCGGGACCAGGTGGATAAAGCCGTCGTCGAACGCACCAAGCTGACGCAAGAAGTGGCGCAACTCCAGGTTTACCAGCAGCGCTACGGCGAACTGAAGCAGCAGATGGATGCGCTGTCGAAGCAGCTTGAGACGCTGAAAACCATCGTGCCGGAAGAAAAAGACACCGACGAATTCATCCGCCTGCTGCAGGGAGCCGCGAGCGCCTCAAACGTGCAACTGCGCCGGTTGACGGCCCAGGCCGTTGTCTCCAAGGAATATCACTACGAAATGCCTTTCGAGGTGCAAGCCGACGGACCGTACTTTAACATTCTGGACTTTTTCGGAAGGTTAAGCCGGCTTTCGCGAATCATCAACGTGGGAGATTTGACGTTCTCGGATGTGGATTCGAGCCACGGAACGAAATATCCCGTGCGTCCGGGAACCACGGTGTCTGGAGTGTTTACGGCCACCACATTTTTCACCAAGCCAGCTGACTTGAGTCCGGCTCCCACAACAGGGGCCAAGACTCCGGGCACAGTGGCTGGAAAACCCTAAGCGGGAATGAGCGAACTATGCGTTTAGTCAAAACTCTCATCCTAGGGATTTTGTTCGCGGCAACCGCACCAGGGTTGCTGGCGCAAGCAGCGAAGCCCGCTGTGCCGCCAGCCAAACCCGTGGTGGCCAGCGCGAAAAAATCCACGGCAAAAAAGGCGGCGAAGCCGGCCGCCAAGGATGCGGCCAAGCCCGCCGACGGCGATGCACAATCGGCGGCGGAAGGCGAAAGCAAAGGCGGCCGCCGCGATCCCTTCGAGTCGCTCGTCGGGCGCCAGCAGGCGCAAGCGGCGAATGCGAAAAATCTTCCGCCAGGCAAGGCCGGGCTGCAGGTCAGCACGCTGCGCCTCGATGGCGTGGTGCGCTCTGCGAACGGCATGATCGCCATGGTTTCGAATCCGCAGTCGCGCACGTACTTTTTGCGCGAAGGCGATCAGTTGTACGACGGAAAAGTGGAAAAGATTGCGATGGATGGCGTTTCGTTCCATGAAGTGGGCAAGGACGCTTTCGGGAAGCCTGTGGAACGCCAAGTGAATAAACGACTTTACTCGAGTGCAGGAGAACAGCAATGAAGACGACTCGGCCGGCCCTACGGTATGGCTGCTTGATCCTCGCGAGCATGGCCCTGGCGATTAGCCCAGTGCTGGCGCAGACTCCGGAGCCCGCTGGCGCGACGGCGGCCCCCACAGTGATCTCCAGCGTGGCCATCACGCAAGCGCCGGAGCGCGCTGCGGTGCGCGTCGAAGGCGAGGGAAAACTCGAGGTGCGTGCCGCGCGCATGCAGAATCCGGAACGCTTGGTGCTAGATTTCGCGGGTGCCCGCCTCCAGGTGGACAAGACTTCGATTCCCGGCATTTCGGCGCCGGTGCGTGGCGTGCGGCTTGGGCAATATCGCCCGGACATCGCGCGCATCGTGGTGGACCTGACGTCTGCCGCGCCATACCAGATTTCGCGGGAAGGCGCCGCGGTGATCGTTTCCTTTGACGCGCAACCGATGTCGCCGACGCGTTCTTCGACGGAAAAGAACGGCCGTCCGGAGTTTCACTATGCTACGGCCAGCCCGCGCACCACGGCGGCGCGTTCTGCCAAGCCCTTACAGATTTCCGCCCCTCGCTTCGTGTTGCCCAGCGAACTGACCCAGCCCTCAGTCCTCTTGGCATCCTTTGGCGGGGCCAGCCAGCCGGCACGTCCGGAAGGCTCCGCGCAGCAAGCGGCGCAGCAGGCGGTTCAACAGGCCAATTCCGCGGCGACCACCTTGGCCACGCAGACGGCGCCCGTGACGCCATCTGGAAAATATAGCGGTGAACCCATCTCTGTGAATTTGAAGGATGTGGATTTGCGCGACTTCTTCCGCTTGATTCACGAAATCAGCGGCTTGAACGTGGTGCTCGACCCTGCGGTGAAGGGCACGCTGACCATCGTGCTCGACGAAGTTCCTTGGGATCAAGCGCTCGACATCGTGCTGCAAAACAACGGTCTCGACAAACAGCTGAGCGGCAACGTGTTGCGCATCGCGACCCGCGATACGCTCAAGCGCGAAGCCGATTCGCGTCGCGACCTCGAGAAAGCCCAAGCAGACGCTACCGCGCCGGTTACCGTCACCCGGGTACTCAACTATTCGAAGGCTTCCTCGCTCCGCGACACTCTGAAAAAGTTTCTCTCTTCGCGCGGCGACATTCTTTCCGATGATCGTTCGAATCAGTTGATCATTCGCGATATTCCGCAGGTGATTCCCGTGGTCGATAACCTGATCCACCAGTTGGATCGCAAGTCGCAGCAGGTGGAGATCGAGGCGCGCGTTGTGGCCGCTTCGCGTTCCTTCGCTCAGGATATCGGCACGGAACTCGGCTTTGCGGGCACTACCACCGGCGGACGTTCGCTGTTTGGCGGCTCGCCTGCGGTCGGCGGCAGCGGTGTAACCACCGGCTCCGGCATTCCGGCTTCGCCGATCACCATCGGCAGCACCAGCGGTTCCGGAAACGGCATCACCAGCGGCCTTCCGTTGAACACCAACTTCCCCGCGGGAGCGCCGACGAGCGGCTTCGGCTTCTCGCACCGCTCGCCCAACTTCGCCATCGACTTTTACATCACTGCGGCAGAGGCCAAAGGCGTCGGCAAGCTGCTTTCAAAGCCCCGCGTGGTCACGCAGAACAACGAAAAGGCTACGGTTAAGCAGGGAACCAAAATTCCCATCCAGACCACCATCAATAACACCATTTCCGTACAGTTTATCGACGCGGTGCTGAAGCTCGAAGTGACGCCGCAAATCACTGCCGACGGAACCATTTTCATGGACGTGCTCGTTGAAAACACGCAAATCGATACCGGTATCCCCCGCGTGCAGGGAATTCCCGCGCTCGATACACAATCCGCGGAAACCAAAGTACTCGTCGCGGACGGCGGCACCGTGGTCATCGGCGGAATCATCGTTTCCCAACAGACCGTCAACATTCAACAGGTACCGTTTGTCGGCAACTTGCCGCTGATCGGCAACCTCTTTAAGCGAACTTCGGTCAACGTGTCGTCGCAAGAATTGTTGTTCTTCCTGACGCCACGCATCATCCCGGGATAACGTCTTGGTCCGGGTCGAGAGTTGCTCGTAGGCTCTGGCCACCGAAACTGTTCGGGCAGAATCGAGGAGACCAAGGTCTCCTCTTTCTGTTTGGTCCCCCAACTCCAGGAAACCCAGCACATTGATCGGCAAAACATTCGCAAAGCGCCGGCACGAATTAGAGCAGCGGCTCCGCCGCGAGGGAATCCACTCGCTGGTGGTTACCCATCCTCCGGACTGGTATTACCTGACGGGTTTCACCGGAGAATCTGGCGCGCTGGTGATCTCGGCGACGGGCAGCCGGAATGCCGTGTTGCTGACCGATGGCCGCTTCTTCGAGCACGCCGCGGGTGAAACTTCCGGCGTCAAAATCGTTCCGCAAGCCGGAGGGCTGTTCTCCGCATTGGGAAAATTGCTCGCAGCACTGCCTGGCCGGAAGCTCGGTTTTGACTCGGGTCAGCTGACCGTCGCGCAGCATGGCGACGTGGTGAAGGCCGCCGGACGGCGCAAGACCTGGAAAGCCTTTCCCGGACTCGTGGCCGCCCTGCGCATGCGCAAAGACCAGGCAGAACTGGCGGTAATGCGCCGCGCAGCCCTCCTGGCGGACGAAGTGATGTCGGCTGCCGCGCAGATGCTCAAGCCCGGGATCCGGGAACTCGAGGTTGCCGCAGAGATCGAATACCAAATGAAAACGCGCGGCGCCTCGGGTCCGGCGTTTGAAACCATCGTAGCGTTCGGTGCGCGCGCCGCGCTGCCGCATGCTCGCCCTACGGCCAAACGATTGAGGAAAAATGAGTTGGTGGTGCTAGACCTGGGTGCTATACTCGCGCACTATTGCAGCGACATCACCCGGACGTATTTCGTGGGCCGGGCGCCGTCACGCGTGCGCGGTTGGTACCAAGCGGTTCGCGAAGCGCAGGCGGCGGCCATCGCGGCGGTCAGGAACGGGGCGAGTTGCGGGGCCATCGATGCGGCGGCCCGCGACGTTCTGGGGAAGCATCGGCTGGACCGCTATTTCATTCACAGTACGGGCCACGGCCTGGGCTTGGAAGTCCACGAGGATCCGCGCCTGGCGCGCGGCCAAACCAAGGTTCTCGAGCCTGGAAACGTTGTGACCATCGAGCCCGGAGTGTATTTTCCGGGGATTGGCGGCATCCGGATTGAAGATGATGTGGCGGTGCACGAGAATCGCAGCGAAGTATTGACCCGCGTTTCGCGGGATTTCACCGAGATCTAAAACAGGCATGAAACGTAAAAAGCCCTCAAAACCAGAGGTTAGCAGCCCACCCTTTGCAAGTTCCGAGATGGAACATATCGAGCAACTGCTCCGCTTCATGACCGAGCATAATCTGGAGGAATTTGAGTATTCGCGTGGGGACCTGCGCATCCGGCTGCGCAAGCCGACCGCTAACGCCGTGGTCGCGCAGCGCTCCTCCGTCCCCGAGATTATCGTACCCGGTGAGGCGCATAGCGGCGCGACGCACCTCACGTCGGCTTCCGGCGCCGGTCAGCCAAGCAGTTCCGGGCACGGCGCGTCGTCAGCTCCTGCCGAGTCGCGCTCGAGCGAGGACTTGTATCTTGTGAAATCTCCGATCGTCGGAACATTTTATGAGTCGCCGAGCCCGGGTTCGGAAGCCTTCGTGAAGGTCGGTTCGCATGTGACCACCGGGCAAACCCTGTGCATCGTGGAAGCCATGAAGTTAATGAACGAAATTGAATCTGACGCGACGGGCGAAATCGTGCGGATCTTCGTCGAAAACGGCCAGCCCGTCGAATACGGTCAGCCGTTGTTTGGAGTTCGCCCGAGCCGCAAGCGATAAGCGGCCAGCCCTCTATGTTCCAGAAAATTCTAGTAGCGAATCGCGGGGAAATCGCGCTGCGGGTAATCTGCGCCTGCAAGGAGCTGGGCATCGCCACGGTGGCGGTGTATTCGGAAGCGGACCGCAACTCCCTGCACGTGCGCTTTGCCGATGAAGCGGTTTGCATCGGTCCTCCGCGCAGCAGCGAAAGCTATCTGAATATTCCGCAGGTCATCAGCGCCGCGGAAATTACAAACGTCGATGCCATCCATCCCGGATACGGCTTCCTCAGCGAGAACGCCAATTTCGCAAAGGTCTGCGAGGCCTCGGAGATCACCTTCATCGGTCCGACGCCCGAAGTCATCGAGATGATGGGCGAGAAGGATCGCGCGCGCCGGGAAATTACCGCCGCGGGACTCACCACCGTGCCGGGCAGCGCCGGAATCGTGGAAGGCGAGGAGCAACTCGGCAAGGAAGCGACACGCATTGGGTATCCCTTGATTTTGAAGGCGGTCGCGGGCGGCGGCGGGCGCGGCATGCGCATCGTGCGCAAGCAGGAAGAATTGCTGAACGCCTACGAGACGGCGCGCAGTGAAGCGCAACAAGCCTTTGGCAACCCCGATGTATACGCGGAAAAATTCATCGAGCATCCGCGGCATATCGAATTTCAAGTGCTGGGCGACCAGCATGGCAAGGTAATTCATCTCGGCGAGCGCGAATGCACGATTCAGCGCCGCCACCAGAAACTGCTGGAAGAATCGCCTTCTCCGGCGATGGATCCCAAGCGCCGCAAGGAGTTCGGCGCCAAGGTCGTGAAGGCGCTCACCAAAATTGGCTATACCAATGCCGGGACCGTGGAATTTTTGATGGATGAAGACGGAGAAATGTACTTCATCGAAATGAATACGCGCATTCAGGTGGAGCACCCGGTGACGGAATTGCTTACTGGCGTGGATTTGATCAAGGCGCAAATCCGGATTGCCGCAGGCGAAAAAATGGAAGATGCCGCGGGAGAAATTCATTTCTCCGGCCACGCCATTGAGTGCCGCATCAACGCGGAAGATCCCGTAACGTTCGTGCCGTCGGCCGGACGCATCACCACGTTTCAGGCTCCGGGAGGCACGGGGGTCCGCGTCGATTCCGCGGCTTATGCCGACGCGGTGATCCCTCCGTACTACGATTCCATGATTGCCAAGCTGGTGGTTAAAGGCCGCGACCGGGGCGAGGCTATCGGGCGCATGAAGCGCGCTCTCGAAATGTTCGTGATTGAGGGCATTAAGACCTCCATTCCGTTGCAGCGGCGTATTCTGATGGACCCTGATTTTGCCGCCGGCCGCTTTGATACCCACTTCATCGAAAAATTATTGGGCAGCAACGGCAAATAAGCCGCCAAGTAAACCGGGGAAAATAAAAATCGATGCGCCTTGTCCTACCCCGTCTATATGTGATATTAGACGCAGCATTGCTAAAGCAATCTGAAAAAGTCTGCGCGGAGAATTTGGCGGCGGCCGGAGTGCGCTTGCTGCAATTCCGCGACAAGCGGGCCAGCCCGCGGGAATTGCTGCGGAAGTCGCGCGGCTTGGCGGAACTGCTGTGTCCGCAGGGCGTAACGTTTTTTGTGAACGATCGCGCGGACGTTGCGAATCTTGCCGGCGCCAGCGGCGTGCATGTCGGCCAGGAAGATCTCGCGGTCGAACAGGCGCGGGTGGTCATTGGCGAAGCGAAACTTGTGGGAGTTTCCACGCACAACCGGGAGCAGTTCGCGCGCGCCGCAAAGACCACTGCGGACTACATTGCCGTGGGGCCAATCTTTGCGACGCAAACCAAAGAAAACCCTGATCCCGTGGTTGGTCTTGAATTGTTGCGGCAAGCGCGCCGCTTGACCGACAAGCCGATTGTGGCCATCGGCGGAATAACGCTGGAGCGCGCCGCAGAAGTCATTGCCGCGGGCGCAGATTCCGTTTCCGTGATCAGCGACATTTTGCAAGCCCCCGAACCGGCTGCGCGCGCCGCCCAATATTTGGAACTGCTCGGAAACCCGCCTCCGGCAATCGCGTCACGGGAGCCCGACGTTTTACGGAGCTGAATCCTACCCCTATGCCTGAAGCCGTCCCGACCACCTCCGCCGCGCCGCCCAGCGAAAAAGGTTTCGTCCGCGCCATCGGCCTCTTCGACGGCACCATGATCGTCGTCGGCTCCATGATTGGCTCAGGAATTTTTATCGTGTCAGCCGATATTACCCGCCAGACGGGCTCTGCCGGCGGTTTGCTTCTGACCTGGATTCTCACCGGGGCGCTGACCATCGCCGCGGCGCTTTCTTTCGGCGAACTGGCCGGCATGTTCCCTCGCGCCGGAGGCCAGTACATTTATCTGCGGGAAGCGTACTCGCCGCTCTGGGGCTTTCTCTTCGGCTGGACGCTCTTCCTGGTCATTCAGAGCGGCACGATCGCTGCGGTAGCCGTAGGCTTTGCACGCTATCTCGGCGTGCTGTTTCCCGCGGTCTCGCCGAAAACCTGGATTGTCGCGCCGATCGCCCTCGGTTCGAAATACGCCGTTAGCCTTTCCGTGCAGCAACTCGTCGGCATCGTCATGGTGCTGTTCCTGACCTTCTTGAATACCCTCGGCGTCCGCCTGGGAAAGTTAATCCAGAACATTTTCACCACCGCCAAGACGCTGGCCCTCCTCGGCCTGATTTTCCTCGGCGTCTTTGTAGCCCACAATCACGCTGCCATCGCCGATAATTTTTCGCGGCTGTGGGCCATACGCAATCCGGTCGCCATCGAGCCCGGCGCCAATTTCTTCCGGCAGTTCCTGCCGACCATCACGGCCGCAAGCGGCGCCTTCGGGCTGATCGTCGCCTTCGGCGTCGCGCAAGTCGGCTCGCTTTTTTCTTCCGACGCCTGGAACAACATTGGCTTTACCGCCGCCGAACTGAAAAATCCCAAACGCGACGTAGCCCTCTCCATGGCCTTCGGCACCCTGATCGTCACCGCGCTCTACGTCCTGGCCAACCTCGCTTATCTCTGCGCCTTGCCGCTGGCGCAAATTCAGAACGCGCCGGACGATCGCGTAGCCACCGCCGCGCTCGAAGCCATCTTCGGTCCCGCCGGCGCCCTCATGATGGCCGGCGCGATTATCGTTTCGACCTTCGGCTGCAACAACGGCCTCATTCTCGCCGGCGCGCGTGTGCCCTATGCCATGGCCCACGACAAATTATTTTTTGCGGGCATGGCCAAGCTAAACACCAAAGGCGTCCCGGCCACCGCGCTCGTCTTTCAAGGTCTGTGGGTGGCCGTACTGATCACCCTGCGCACGCGCAACGTCGACGCCGCCGGGACGGTCACCTACGGGAACCTCTACAGCAACCTGCTCGACTATGTGGTTTTTTCCGTGCTGATCTTCTATGTGCTGACGGTTGCCGGCGTCATCGTGCTGCGTTTGAAACGCCCCAACGCCGACCGCCCCTACCGCACGTTTCTCTATCCGGTTTTGCCGCTCGTGTACATCGTTCTGGCATCCGCCATCCTTTGCGTGCTGCTTTTCTACCGCACGCAAACCGCCTGGCCCGGCCTCGTCATCGTGCTCCTCGGCGTTCCCGTGTATTGGCTATGGTCGAGGCGTGCCTCCGCGTCCCGTCCGTGATTTACGCAGTTGCGTCTCGCACGTGATTTAGTTCTAGGACGGCGCTCGCCGCTCGCCTAGAATGGGCAAACCAATTTGGCAGTAAAGTTGACACCGGGATCCATCCCCCACAAGGAGGAGTTGCGTGGGCAACCCCTTATTTGCGACGAAACCGATCGATGTACTAATGAGAGAAGCCGGTGCGACCGGAGAGCACGCCCTCAAGCGCGCACTCGGTCCGATCAATCTGATGACCCTCGGAATCGGGGCCATCATCGGAGCCGGAATCTTCGTGCTCACCGGTTCGGCAGCCTCGCTCTACGCCGGCCCAGCGATCATGCTTTCGTATGTGCTCGCCGGGGTTGGTTGCGTGTTTGCCGGTCTGTGCTACGCCGAGTTCGCCTCGCTGATTCCGATAGCTGGTTCGGCCTACACCTATGGTTACGCTACGCTCGGCGAGATCGTTGCCTGGGTTATCGGATGGGACTTGATTCTGGAGTACGCGTTCGGAGCCGCCACGGTAGCCAGCGGCTGGAGCAGCACGCTGATCGCTTTCCTGCAGGATTACGGCATCAACCTGCCGCCGCAAATCTGCGATGTTCCCGGAGCGAAGTGGGTATTCTTTGACGGGCGATGGTCGCCGCTAGTCACTGTGGACCTCACCCCGGACCAGCTGGCTTCTCTGCCGATGGCCACCGCCAAGTTCAACCTGCTGGCCTTTCTCGCGGTGATTGCCGTCACGATTATTCTGATTGTGGGCATCAAAGAGTCTGCGAATTTCAACACCGGCATCGTGTTTGTGAAATTGGCGGCGGTATTTACGTTCATCGCCGTAGCGACCGCGTTTCTCCTCAAGCACCCGCAAATCGCCCATGAAAATTGGCGGGTCTTCCTTCCGCCAAACACCGGAACGTTTGGATCCTATGGATGGTCGGGCGTGCTGCGGGGTGCTGGCGTCGTTTTCTTTGCGTATATCGGTTTCGACGCCGTTTCGACGGCGGCGCAAGAAGCAAAGAATCCGCAAAAAGACATGCCCGTTGGCATTCTTGGTTCGTTGACCATCTGCACGATTCTGTACATTGTCGTGTGCGGATTGCTGACCGCCATGGTGCACTATTCGCACTTGAATATCGGCGCTCCCGTTTCCCTGGCCATTCGCGAAACTGGCGTGAAGTGGGGTAGTTACGTGGTGAACGCCGGCGCGCTCGCGGGCCTCAGCACGGTTATGCTGGTTATGCTCCTCGGGCAATCCCGCGTGTTTTATTCGATGGCGCACGACGGCCTGCTATGGAAGTGGGCTGGCGAAATTCATCCGCGCTTTCGCACTCCTTATAAGTCAACCGCCATCGTAGGTCTGTGCGTGGCGATTGTCGCGGCGGTCGTTCCTATTGGCGACCTCGGCCAACTCGTCAGCATCGGCACGCTGCTGGCCTTTGTGATCGTTTGTGCGGGTGTCTGGATCCTGCGCGTGCGCAGGCCGGATCTGGCGCGCCCTTTCCGCACGCCGTGGGTTCCCGTGATTCCGATCCTTGGAATGCTCGTTTCCATCGGGCTCATGTCCGGTCTGAAAGCCTTGACGTGGGTTCGCTTGGTCGTTTGGCTCGTGATCGGCATGATCATCTATTTCACCTACGGCGTGAAACATAGCCACGTGCGTAATCCTACAAAATAGTTCGCTCGAATCCATTTCGAAGTCGAGCCACCTTTTTTAATACGGTTCTTCTCTGCGCGCCAAGCATGTTCAGGTACAGTACAGTAGAAGTTTGCTGACTTGGTGATGACCGACTTCCGCACCAATCTAAACGCTTTCTGGCGCCGCCTCTCGCGCCTGGACCTCGTCGCCTTCGTGCTTTTCCTGATTGGCGCCATCGCCTACCTGCTCGGCGGCGGCGGCAACGGCCTCAATTTCATAAAATTTCTCGGCGTCATCGCCGCCATCTACATGATCGTCCGCATGATTGGTTGGTGGCGCACCCGCCTGCTCTGGCGCTTGCGCAACCGCCTGATCGTGGCCTACCTGTTTATCGCGCTGGTCCCGGTTGTACTGGTTTTGGCTCTGGCGGTTTTTTCCGGAAGAATTCTCTACACCCAACTGGGCGGTTACCTTCTTTACGTAGATCTGCAACACCGTATCGAAATGGTTTCCGACGGCGCCGAACAAATTGCCAACGCTCTCAAGAGCGTCACTCCCGGCGTTCCGCCGCAAACCGCCGAAGAGATCGTGGCGGCGCAAGAACACGCCGTCTACGACCGCGATCTTCCGGGTTTAATCATCGAATACGACGATAATCCCCGGCTGTTGCATGCCGTCGCCGGGCCGGAAGCCCGCCGCTTCGCCGGATTGATTCAGCAGGGCGAACGCCTTTCGCTTGTGGGCATGCGCGCCGTGGACTTGCCGCACGGTCTGCGCGTGATCAGCCTTCGCGTTCCCGTGACCCCCGAATTTCTCGCCACCCTTGCGCCGGACCTCGGCGTCGTGCACCTTGAAATTCTGGAGCGCTACGATAGCGGCCGCCCCAACGGTGTCCTCTATCCCATCGGGGACGTCCGCTACCTCTCTGTCCGCCGCGTCACCGCGCACAACCGTGCGCTGCAGCCGGCCGCCGCCTGGCTCGACCCCATCGTCAACGGTGTCTCGAAGTTTGAAGCTGTGTACATGAAGGAAGGCGAAGGCGTTCACCGGCTGTGGCCGGTAGTCGCTTCTTTCAACGCGCGCCCCTCTTCCCTCAACGCGCGTATTTTCGTTTCGATCGGCGAACTCGGCGTCATCTATCTCCTGCCGTTCATCATCGCTGTCGTCGCGCTATTGCTCATCGAGGCCGCCGCGCTCTTCACCGGTATCGTCCTGACGCGCCGCATCACCACCGCCGTCGACGACCTGTACCTCGCGACGCGCCACATCAAATCCGGCGACTTCAGCCATCGTGTGCGCGTCGACCGTCTCGACCAGATCGGCATGCTCGGCGAATCCTTCAACGAAATGACCGGCTCGGTAAACAATCTCATCGACGAAAAAACGCGCCGGGAACGCCTCGAAAACGAAATCTCCATCGCTCGTGAAGTGCAAAATCAGCTGTTCCCGCGCCAGTTGCCCAACGTTCCCGGCGTCACCATCGAAGCCATCTGCAAAGCCGCTCGTGCCGTCAGTGGAGATTATTACGACTTCATTCAGCTTAGCCCTACACGCGTGGCCGTGGCCATCGCCGATATTTCCGGCAAGGGAATCTCCGCCGCGCTGCTCATGGCCAGCCTGCAAGCGGCGCTCCGCAGTCAGATGCTCGCCCCCGGCAGCGAAAATCTCAGCACTGCCGAACTGGTCTCGCGCCTCAACATCCATCTCGTGCGCAACACGGGCGACGACCGCTTCGCCACCTTTTTTATCGCTGTCTACGATTCCGCTATCCGCGAACTTCGCTATTGCAACGCCGGCCATCTGCCGACCTTCTTGATCTGTCACGACGGCGTAAAGCATCTCGACAAAGGGGGCATGGTCCTCGGCGTGGTCGAGGACTATCGCTACGAAGAGGGAATTGTCAAAGTGACGGCCGACGCCCTCCTCATCGGGTACAGCGACGGCCTCGTAGAACCGGAAAATGTCTACGGCGAAGAGTTTGGCATCCCGCGCCTCGAACAAGCCGCCGTTCGCGTGCAATCCGGCGCCCCGCTCGCCGTCGCCGAATCCCTGATGGCCAGCGTCGAAGAGTGGGCGGGCACTCCGGAACAAGCCGACGACATGACCGTCATCGTCGCCCGTCTGAAATAGTTATTTGCGGCCGTGCTTTTTCGCTCTGCCTCACAGCAGCAGTTTCGGTTTGCAATCGCCATCCCACACCGCCGGCTGCGAAACCGTATAGCCTTTAGGAATTGCAAACAACGCCGCGTCCGGCTCGTTCCGCGAAATATTCGTAAGCCGTATCGCGTTTTGCGACCTGCCCGGACCGCTCCGTTTCACCAGCGCGTAGAACTGTAGTTCCTGCGAGAACCAGTAATCCGTCACGCGATCCAGCGACGAATTCTTCCCGTTTGCTCGCGCTGGATAGGTCAAGGCCTCGCGGCCATGCCGCACCGCCATGCCGTCAACCACTTCCTTCCCCACTTCGTCTTGCGCCACCTTGGGAGCCAATACCACAAGATTCGCTAGTAGCTTTGGATCCATGTCGGGAAGGTCGGAAGGCTTACACACATGTTCCGGCGCTTCGCCGGGTGCCGGCACCCGCCACTGCGAAGCCGTCTTGCCCGCCGGCTGCAAGCGAATGCTCATCCTGGTTGTGGGATCAAAAATGTCAATCATGAACCAGCCGCCCGCGTTCGTTTCCCCCACGGGTTTCATGTTCCACTCCAACCTGGTGCGCCCTTTTGCGTCACGATAGATTTTGCTCTGAAAGCGCAGGGTCACCACCTCTCCGCTCGCATGGTAGTGAATACTCTCGGCTTCGACGCCGGCGCTAAAAGGAAAGCCCGCGACGCTGCCGATGGTCATACCCGTCAGGATCTTGTCGCTCTGCGTCATTAGGTTGGGTGGATTTAGAAATTGTCCTTCCTGTTGCAAAGGGAATTCTTGCGCGCGCGCGGCGGCGCAGCACATACTCGCTAGCAGCAATGCTCTCCAAAGATGAGTCGCGCGCATGATTTCTCCCTGTTAGGCTATATCTGATAGAACGGACTCCCGCCCATTTCTTGCACCCATTGCTAAGCATGACTGGCCCGCACTCTTCACCCATCCGCTACGTCCAAAATCAACCCACCTGCATCGCTTTGCCTCCCGCAAAATGTGCCCGGTGCTCGGCTTAGGCTATACTGGCTGAAAACTGATCGGGATGAGGCACGCATGTCGTTGCGCAATCGAGTAGCGCTAGTCACCGGCGGCAGTCGCGGCATCGGCCGCGGCATCGCTGCACGCTTGGCGAAAGACGGCGCGCGCGTGGCCATCGCTTACCGCTCCAATAAGGCCGCCGCGCAGCAAACCCTCCGCCAGATGCAAGCCGTTGGCGGCGATTGCGTAGCCGTCGAAACGGACATCTCCGATCCCGCCCGCGCCGAACAATTGATTCAAACCGTCGTCGACCGCTTCGGCCGCCTCGACCTGCTCGTCAACAACGTCGGCGACTTCCGCTGGGGGACCCTCGCGGAGTCTTCTCTCGACGATTGGAAAAATATTTTTGCCTCCAATTTGATGACCGTCGTGTACGTCACCCGTGCCGCTCTTCCGCATATGCGCAAAGGCCGCTGGGGCCGCATCATCAATATGGGCGCGGTGGGCGCGGAGCGCGCCTTCGGTCAGGCAAAAATTTCCGCTTATGCGGCCGCCAAAGCCGCCGTAGTCGCACTCTCCCGTTCACTCGCGCTCGAAGAAGCGAAAAACGGCATCACCGTGAACGTTGTCAATCCCTCGAGCATCGATGAAAACGAATTGACCATCGACGAAGCCCGCAAAATTCGCGACGCCCGTTTTCCCATCGGCCGCCCGCCCACCACCGAAGACGTCGCCTCCACCGTCGCCTTCTTTGCCTCCGAGGAGGCCGAATACGTAACCGGCCAGGTTGTCAACGTGAGCGGCGGCTGGATGTTGTAGGTGGTTTCGTTTGTCATTCCGAATGAAGTGAGGAATCGGCTTCTTTTTCAACTCCCATGAAAGCCCTTACCGCAGCGGAAATGCGCGAAGTCGATCGCCTCACCATGGAGCGCGGGAACGTCTCCGGCCTGCAACTCATGGAAGCTGCCGGCAAACACGTCGCCGACGCGGTGCTGCGCTTGCGCAGGACGCCCGCCGGTCTCCGCATCGTCGTGCTTTGCGGCAAAGGCAACAACGGCGGCGACGGCCTCGTCTCTGCCCGGCATCTCAAAACTGCCGGACACGATCCCCACGTCTGGTATTTCGCAGAAGAACCAAAAAATGACACCGACGCTGCCCAGAATTTCAAGCAATGGCAGCACGCCGGCGGCAACATTACCTTCATTTCCGATACCGCGGCTTGGGAAAAAAAACTTCCCACCCTTCGCCGCGCGCAAATCGTGGTTGACGCGCTACTCGGCACCGGCCTGCGCGGCGCTCCGGAAGGCGTGATGGCCCGCGCCATCGAAGATCTCAATCGCATCTCGGAAAACGCCACCGCCGCAACTCCTACGCTCATTCTCGCTGTGGACACTCCCTCCGGCCTTCCTTCGGACGGCGGGCCGCCGCAGGGCCCCGTCGTCGTCGCGCATCGCACCGTCACCTTCACCGCCCCAAAACTTGGACAGCTCGAATCCTCGCATGCCGCGCATTGCGGCGCCCTCGAAGTCGTGCAAATCGGTTCGCCGCGCGAGCTGGTCGAAGAAATTGCCAAAGGCGAATTGCGGTGGGCGGAGCCCCACGAATTCGCCAATCTCCCTTTCGTCCGTGCGTGGGATTCGAACAAAGGAATCTACGGTAGCGCGCTTTTGATCGCCGGTTCGCTCGGCAAAAGTGGCGCCGCCATTCTTTCCGGCAGCGCGGCCCTGCGCGGCGGCGCCGGCTTGGTCACTCTCGCCACGCCTTCGCCCATCATCTCCATCGTTGCTGCGGCCCATCCCGAATATATGACCGAGCCCCTCGAAGCCACGGAAGCCGGGAGCGCCGCTTCGCGCAATCTGCATATTCCGCGTTTCGCGGAGATTCTGAAAAAGAAAACCGTACTCGGTATGGGTCCGGGCTTGGGAACCGAACCGGAAACGCAGGAATTCATTCGCAAGGTAGTTCGCGAATCAGAAATTCCTCTGATCCTTGATGCTGACGCGCTGAACGCCTTTGCGGGAAACGCCTCAGCGCTGCGCGATCGTAAAGCAAAATTCCTCGCCGTCACCCCGCATCCCGGAGAAATGGCGCGCCTCTGCGGCAAGTCCACCAAAGAAGTGCAAGCCGAGCGCCTCGAAATCGCCCGTAACTCCGCGCGCGATTGGAACGCCTTCGTGGTCTTGAAGGGTTTTCACACCGTCGTGGCCGCTCCCGACGGAAAATGTTTCATCAGCACCTCTGGAAATCCCGGCTTGGCCAAAGGCGGTTCCGGAGACGTGCTCACAGGATTTTTGACCGCGCTCACCGCGCAATTCCGCACCGATGACTGGCTGCGCATTCTTACTCTAGGCGTCTATCTGCACGGCAAAGCCGCCGAACTGGCCACCGCCGCAACCGATATTTCCGGCCTGCTCTCGAGCGAACTCGTCGACGCGCTTCCGCACGCCCGCGCCAAACTTCTCGAGGAGCTCCGCCAGCGTGGCTGAAGAAATCGTCACCGCCAGCGCCGAAGAAACCACCGCCTGGGGCAGGGAATTCGCGAGGCGCTTAAGCGCCCCTGTCCTCTTGCTGATGAGTGGCGATCTCGGCAGCGGCAAAACTACCCTTGCCAAAGGCATCGTCGCCGGACTCGGGGCTGCCGACGAAGAAGACGTTACCAGTCCCACCTTCACCCTCGTCCACGTGTATGGCAAGGCGAAAAAGGTCTATCACGCCGACCTTTATCGCATCGAAAGCTTCCACGATTTCGAAACCCTGGGGTTGGAAGACATGTTTGTCACGCCGGCCATCGCCATCCTCGAATGGTCAGAACGCTTCCCGCTCATCTCCCCTTGGCCGCAGATTCAGATCCGCCTCGAACACTTGGGCCAAGACCGCCGCCGCATCACCGTCCTTTAAGACCAGCCCGCCGCGATCGCGGCGCTGCGAAATTCGAGAGCCGTCGCGCGGCACCGGCTTGCGTCCTTGAAGGCTCCCGAGAGATTCCCGAAGTGGCTGCCTATCGTCCTCCATTTCGCTTTCCCCGCCTCCTGGGGTAAGCTCGTCGGCGCAGCGCGCCGAGAGTGTTCTAGACCGCCAAGCAGCCTTGCGCCACGGGTCTGCGGAGCCATTGTTGAGCCACAGAAAACAAGACCGCGACTTGGGCATGCACAACCAGATCAATCGCCGCGATTTTCTGAACGGCTTTGCCGTAACCGTGGGCGCGGCCTTAGCGGCACCTTCAGGCGGCTGGTCCTCGGCGTTCGGCATTCCGGAACCGCTTGATCGGCAAGGCGGAGGCGAGAATGGCGCAAACTACCCGCCGGCAAAAACCGGAATGCGCGGCAGCCACGATGGCTCATGGGAAGTGGCGCACGCCATGCGCGACGGCAAGACCTGGATCGCCGCGACGCCGGACGCTGATCACTACGATTTGGTCGTGGTCGGCGGAGGCATCAGCGGACTCGCCGCCGCTTATTTTTACCGCCAGCGTGCCGGCGCCAAAGCGCGCATCCTGATTCTTGATAATCACGATGACTTTGGCGGGCATGCCAAACGAAATGAATTTGCGGCCGGCGGCCGCTTGCTGCTCGGTTATGGCGGCACGCAATCCATCGCCGGACCCAATCTTTACAGCTCTGAAGCGAAGCAGCTGTTTCACGCGCTGGGCATCGAGCCGCAGCGGTTTGCAAAATACTACGACAGCAACTTTTTCTCGTCGCGCGGTTTGTCACGCGGCGCATTTTTCGACAAAGAAACCTTTGGCGCGGACCGCTTGATCGCGGGCGTCGGAAAACCTTCGTGGCCGGAATTTCTTGCCAAGACCCCGCTGGCAAAAGAAATTCAGGCGGATATCGCGCGGCTGTACACGGAAAAGGCGGACTATCTTCCGGCCCTCGATCGCGAACAGAAGAAAATCTATCTGGCGAAAACCAGTTACCAGGATTTTCTGCTGCGTAACGCGAAAATCCTGCCGGGGACCCTTCCGTTTTTTCAGAAAAGCACCTATGGATTGTATGGCGTAGGCATTGACGCCGTACCCGCCGGAGACTTAGCGAAGCTCGGCTCGCATCCGGGATTTGCCGGCATGGATCTCTCGGGTCCCTACGGTCCGGGCATGGGCCTCGAGATCACGCGCCAGGGTGAGGAGCCTTACATCTACCACTTTCCCGACGGCAACGCTTCCATCGCGCGACTGCTGGTGCGCTCGCTCGTTCCCGGCAGCGCGCCGGGAAACACCATGGAAGACATCGTTCTAGCAAAGATGGATTACGCAAAGCTCGACCAGGAAAATTCTCCGGTGCGCATTCGCTTGAACGCGACAGCGGTGCACGCGCGAAACCGCAGCGCAAACAACGGCGGCGGCGCGGACCACGTCGAAGTTACTTACGTGCGTGACGGGCAAGCGCATTCCGTGCGCGCCGCAAGATGCGTTCTCGCGTGCTGGAACGTCGTTATCCCGTATCTGTGTCCGGAAATGCCGCAAGCGCAAAAAGATGGGCTGGCTTATGGCGTCAAAGTTCCGCTGGTGTACACCAACGTACAGATTCGCAATCGCGGGCCATTTGAGAAATTGCAAATCAGCGGCGCGGAATGCCCGGGGAGTTTCTTTGACGGGGTGACACTCGATTTTCCCGTGAGCATGGGCGGCTACGAGTACCCGCAGGCGTCAGACCAGCCCTGCGTCGTTCACCTGCAGCATGTCCCGTGTTCGCCGGGACTTCCTGCGCGCGATCAGCAGCGCGCCGGCCGCAACAAGCTTTATTCGATGACGTTTGCAACGTTTGAGCGGAATATTCGCGATCAGCTGAATCGCATGCTGGGACCCGGCGGCTTCGATGCCGCCAGCGATATTCAATCCATCACCGTGAATCGCTGGCCGCACGGTTACGCGTACGAATACAATTCGCTTTACGATCCCGTGTGGCCGGCCGGACAATCGCCCTGCGAAATTGGCCGCGCTCCGTTCGGCAACATCCACATCGCCAATTCCGACGCCGGCGCCTTTGCCTACACCAACGAGGCCATCGACCAGGCCTGGCGCGCCATCGAAGAAGTCACCCGTGCCGCCGCCCTCGAGGGGTCAAAGCATGCTGCCCCCCAGCCAGGCAACGCCGACGCCCTCACGGGGCCGGCCGAGCGGGCCGCGTCATGAAGAAACGAAAAAAGAAAATCCTTGACCCCGCAAAAGAAGCGCGCCGCCGCGCCAGAAAATCCGGCATAGCGCCTTCGACCACCCGCGTAATCGCCGACAAGCGGCTGCGTCCACCGAAACACAGGAAAAAAGAGCTCGAACCGGAATTGTTCTGATCAAGGGGTGCAAGAACCGGACGCGCGGAGCGGGACAAAGTTCATCCGAACCGCGGGTGGTTCTTCGCCACAGCGAGGATCCCGACCGGGATCTAGTTTTTCGATCCTCAACCAGGTTTGTGGTCGGGCACGTTTTCATCGGGGCGAAATAGCGCCGCCGGCGCCTGCTTCTGATTTTCCGCAAGCAGCGTCGCGATCGCTTCGAGGGCGGCTTTGTCGAATCCGCTGCCTACCACGCGCACCGTAGCGTCCGTGTCGATCAGAAAAACCGTGGGAACATTCGTCAAACCATAGCCGTTCGAAACCGGATAACCGGCTTCGTCGAGCAGCATCGGAAAAGTGCAGCCGTAATCTTCCGCAAACCGTTGGGTGTCCCGCGCGTTGTCTTGCGAGATGCCCAGAAACGTGACGCCGTCTCCGCCATACCGTTTGTAAATCCGTTCGAGGAACGGAAACGTAAACTGGCACACGGGGCAGGAGACTTTAAAAAACGCCGCAACCGCCGGCCCGCGTTTCATCGCTGCCGCCAACGAATATTCTTTGCCTTCGAGAGACTTCAGGGAAAAGTTGGGAGCAATGCCTCCCACGGCAATGTTGGTCATGGATTCGCTAGCTCCCAGCAAGCGCGCAAAGCGGCGCAAGAGTGCCATAGCGCGAGTCTACCTCACCGGGCACCCGCAGGAAAAGTGAGGCGGCGCGACGCCGTTCGCAAACGGCGCGTCAGTGAATGTTTTTGGTCTTGCGCTGCATGTAATCCATCAGCAGGTATTGGCCGAGATTGTAGGGCGTGGTGAAGTAGGCTTTGCCTTTGCACATTTCCGTGATTTTCTGGACGAAGTTGATCAGGCTGTAATCGCTGGCGAGCATAAAGGTGTTGATCATGATCCCGGCGCGTTTGCATTTATTCACTTCTTCGAGCGTTTGGCCGACCACAAAAGGATCGAGGCCGAAAGCATTTTTGTAAATGCGGCCGTCTTCAAGCGTGAGCGCGGAGGGCTTGCCGTCGGTGATCATCACGATTTGCCGCATATCTTTTTTCTGGCGCAGCAAAATGCGTTGCGCCATGCGCAAACCTTCGCGCGTGTTGGTGTAATACGGGCCGACTTGCACGCGCGCGAGCTCGCCCAGCGGAACTTCTTCGGCGCTGTCGTGAAAAAGCACGAGATTCAGCGTGTCGCCGGGATATTGCGTGCGAATCAAATGCGAGAGGGCCATGGCCACGCGCTTGGCAGGCGTAAAGCGGTCTTCGCCGTAGAGAATCATGCTGTGGCTGCAATCGAGAAGCACCACGGTGGCGCACGAGCTGTGATATTCGCACTGGTGAACCATCAGGTCCGAATAGTCCATCTCAATGGGAACTTTGGCGCCTTCGCGCCGCACGGCGTTAAAAAGCGTGGCGCTAATATCCATATTGAGCGTGTCGCCAAATTCGTAAGGGCGGGAAACGCCGCCGGACTCGACGCCCGTGGCGAGATCCCGCGTATCGTGGCGGCCGAAACTACTGCGGCCGAGCGAGCCGAGCAAATCCTGCAGCGTTTTAAAGCCCAGGAAGTCGATGGTTTTGTCCGTGATTTCAAAGCGCACTTCCTGCTGGCGTTCTTGCGCGCCGCCGACTTGTCCGCGGGCCGAAGTGGTGTTCGGCGGAGTGACCTGCGGGGGCTGCATGGGATTGATGAAACCTTCCTGGCTGAGGCGCTCCATCAGCTTTTCGATCAAGTCGCGAACCTCCTGATCGTTCAGGGCGCCGGGATCTTGCAGCCTGTTGCGGAGTTCCTCGTTCATGGCGTCTTCGGGGAAGAGAGCGCCTTCTTGCAGCGCGCGCAGAATCGCCTCTTTGAGCGCTTCCATGGAGCGGCTTGGCTCCATTTCGTTGATGCCGTAATATTGCGACTCGAAACCGCTCTGCAGAAAGAAATCGCCAAGGCGTTTTACGAGTTCCTCAAGGTCAATGGCGTCTGCGGGTTCGCCGGTGTATTTTCCGTAGCGGATGAATTTCATTTTTGTTCCCTTGTCCTTCGGCCCCTGATGCTGTTCCGCAAAGGCTCTGCTGACTAGTTCAGACCGCGGCGCGGGGGGCGGTTGCTGCCCGGTTCGCGCGGCTCTGGCTGGCGCTGTTTTTCGGCGTAGTAGCCGCGTTCTTCGCTGCGGCCGATACGACGATGGGCCCACAGCCCCTCGAGAATCATTTCGGAGGCGGCCGCGACGGCGCCGTGGTTTTTGCGATCGTCGACGCCGAGCCGGGTGGCGTGCTCGCTTAAACCGGGGATGCCGGAAAGTTGCTTGTGGCGGTCGGCGGTCGTCGAGTGTTCAGGCAATTTTAGTTCGCCGCCGGCTTCAAACCACTGGATGACGGGTTGGAAATTGGTTTCGCCGAAGTTTTTGGAGAAAACGCGCCCGACGGCGGTGCGAATTAATTCGCGCGCGATGAAGTCAGCGCCTTTCAGTTCGCCTTCATATTCGAGCTCCATTTTGCCAGTGATCGCGGGAAGCGCAGCGTATACATCGGCCACGCGCGCGACGGAACTTGCTTCGCCATTGCGCACCGCGCGCTGCTCGGCGCTGCTGACCACGCTCTCGAGGGTGGTAATGGGCAAACGCTGGCTGACGCCGGAGCGGCGGTCGACCCGTTTATCTTCGCGCGCCTGGAAGGCGATTTCTTCAATGACCTGGCGTAGATATTCGGGAACTTCGATTTTGCGGCCGCCCTGGCTTTCATGGCGGGTAACCCAGGCTTCCTGGTTGGTGATGGCCATGCCTTCGACGACGGTGGAAGGATAGTGGGTGCGAATTTCCGCGCCGATGCGATCCTTGAGCGGAGTGATGATTTTGCCGCGCGCCGTGTAATCCTCGGGATTGGCGGTAAAGACGAGCAGGACGTCGAGCGGAAGGCGCAGCGGATAACCCTTAATTTGGATGTCGCCTTCCTGCATGATGTTGAACAGGCCGACTTGGATTTTTCCGGCAAGATCGGGCAATTCGTTGATGCCGAAAATGCCGCGATTGGCGCGGGGCAGCAAGCCGTAGTGGATGGTGAGTTCGTCGGAAAGATCGCGGCCACCGCGCGCCGCGCGGATGGGATCGACGTCGCCGATAATGTCGGCCATGGTGACGTCGGGAGTGGCAAGTTTTTCGACGTAGCGCTGTTCGCGGGGCATCCAGAAGATGGGGGTAGCGTCGCCTTCGGAGGCGATGCGTTCGCGGCAGACGCGGCAAATGGGTTTTAGGGGATCGTCATTGATTTCGCAGCCGGCGATGACCGGGACTTCGGCGTCCAGGAGATCGATCAGCCCGCGCAGGATGCGGCTTTTGGCCTGGCCGCGCAAGCCAAGCAAAATAAAATTGTGGCGCGAGAGCAGGGCGTTTACGATTTGCGGGACCACGGTGTCTTCGTAGCCGTGGATGCCAGGAAAAAGCCGCTCACCCTTTTCGATGGAGCGCAAAAGATTGCGGCGAATTTCATCTTTGACGGAGCGCGAAGCGCCGTGCGAATCGAAGTCGGGGATGCGCTTGAGCTCACCGATGGTGCGCGGCTTCGGATGCACCGGAGACTGCGCTGGGGTATGGAGGGTGGTCATTTGTATTCGGGCCCTATTCTGCGCGCCACGCGGCTGCGCATAAGATTTGTGCGTACCAAGTTGGATGCAGGTTCAGTTTAAACCGTGGCCATTGCCGGCGGCGTGCTCGCGAACAGTCGCAGCTTTCTGTAGATGCGGAGCCCAGTCACGAAGGTACGCGAGCAATCTCTCCTGGCGGGTCGTCTCGGAACGCAATTCGAGAATTTGCTGCTTCCAGCGCAATTCCATGGGCAGCGCGCCGGCGATGAGGTAGGACGGCGTGGTGCAAGGATCGCCGTCGAGATTTTTGGGATAGTCGCCGAAGACCAAGGTGTAGCAGGTCTCGTAGAGTTCGAGGAGTTCCGTCCGAAGGGGCGTGGCCGGCGCCGGCTCGCGGTCGGCAAGATATTCGACGCGGCCTTCGAGGAGAGGATATTCGGTGAACAGTTCGAGGACGCGAAAGGGTGCGCGACCTACGGTGAGGATGTCCATGGTGCCGTCGTCTTCGCGCTTGAGGACTTCCAGGATTTCAGCGGTGCAGCCGAAACGAGCGAGGCCTTTGGGTAGCGATAGGAGCATGCCAAACTCCGTTTTGTTTTCGAGAGCGTTCCGAACCATCTCGCGATAGCGGGGCTCGAAAATGTGCAAAGGAAGCTCTGCGCCGGGAAGGAGAACGACGTTCAAGGGGAACAGCGGGATGCGTTCTGGCCGCATGCTTCGATCTAAATGATAGCAGAAGGGGAGAAAGAGCGCGGGTCGAGTTGGATTTTTCGCGGGCCAACCTTGATTTTTATGCCGCGCGACTGGTCGCTTCATCACGGAACTTCGCAGGGACAAGCGGCGAGCGGAATGCCAGCCCCGGCTAGCAGCTATAGTTCGGAGAGGAGGGCTTCCATTTCTGAGCTGGCGTGGGTATCGCCTTTTTTTGCGGCCTCAGCGATGCCTTTGGCCAGGACCTGTTTCGCGTCGCCCGGACGGGATATGCGGGAAAGCATCTGGGCGTACATGAGGTAGGCGGGGATGTACTCCGGGTGATCGGTCGTGAGGGTACGGAAGTGCAGGTCCGCGGCGATGGTGTCGCCGGCGTTGCAACACTCAAGGGCGAGGCCATAGCGGGAGAAGGCGTCGTCGGGCTTTTTCGTAAGGAATTCTTCGAGGAGCTGGCGGCGGGTTTTCTTGGGTTCGGGCATCGCGGCTTGTATTATACAGCGGGAGAAAATGATGATGGAGAAAAGTACGTTGCCGGGAAAACCGGTGAGCGCGTCGCGGTCGGAAATGTCCGAAGTGGTTTTGCCTGCGCAGACGAATGCGCTGGGGAAATTGCTGGGCGGGCATGTGATGCATCTCGTCGATATTGCGGCGGCGATGGCGGCTTGCCGGCATTCGAACAGTTATGTGGTGACGGCATCGGTGGATTCGATCGATTTCCGGAACGCGGTGAACCTCGGAGAGATTGTGATTTTGAAGTCGCAGGTAAACCGCGTGTTTACGACGTCGATGGAAATTGGAGTGGAGGTTTATTCAGAGAATGTGCTGACCGGGGAGCAGAAGCATACGACCTCGGCGTTTGTGACGTTTGTGGCGATTGATGAAAAGACGAAGTCGCCGAAGGCCGTGCGGCCGCTGATTGTCGAGACGGCAGAGGAGAAGCAGAGGTGGGCGGAGGCTGCGGAGCGGCGGACGGCGCGGCTGGAGCTGCGGGCGAGGAATAAAAAATAGATAGAATCGCGTGCAAGTGCAGGCTTCCGTTTACCCAAGAGAATCGCTCATGGAAGGAACGCGGGAATGTCGCGCGCGCCCTCCGTAACGATGGTATTTCGCTACTCTAAGGCAGGACCAACCCAGTGGAAATCAGGTGATAGCGCCGACCCATTTCGGGGTGGTGGTGGGTTGGGGGCTGCCGCCGGCGGGTTCTTCGGTTACGGCGAGGGCTTTGGTGTTGGCCATTTGTTCTGGCGGGGCCGCGACCAACAAGACGAAGTTGCCGTTGGCGTCCGGGCGGACGACTTGCGAGGGGATCGGTTTCAGACCGGGAGTTTTGGGGATTAGCCAGAGTTGCAGGACGCGATTGCTGGGCGGTTGCGGGATTTTTTGCCCGGTCACCACGATACCCAACGCGGCATGCCATTGCGCTTGAAGAGGCACTGATTGCGGATCGTTGGTGGCCAACGCAATCTTTACCGAAGCAGGGTCGGCCAGGATGGTGGCTTCGCGGCGGACTTCGGCAAGTTCTTGTTCGATCTTTTCGCGTTTGGCGAGTTCAGCGACGGCGCGGTTGTGGATGTCGCGCACTTGATTTTGCAAGCGGCGGGCATCCCATGCCGAGTAGATGGCGGCGATGAGGAGAGCGACTACGGCGGCCCACATCCAGAAAGGGACTGGGGATTTGCTGGCCGGAGAAATGGCGCGATGGCTTCCGGCTTCGGCGCGGACGATTTGCAGGAGGCGGCCGCGAAGCATGTCGGAAGGCGCGGCGTCGGGAGCGGAATAGGCCAGTTGCGAGACGAGCCAACGCGCTTCGGCAACCGCCTGGGTGCACTCTCGGCAGCCGGCGAGATGAGCTTCGAGCGCGGCACGTTCGGGAGCGTCCAGCGCGCCGAGAGCGTAGGCTTCGAGAAGTTCGCCGAATTGGTCGGTGGTGCTCACGTTGCCGATTGCAACCCTTCCCGCAGGCGATGGAGGCCATTGCGAATCCAACTTTTAACGGTTCCGAGCGGCTCTTTGAGCGTCTCGGCAATTTCGGTGTGACTGAGGCCTTCGAAATAGGCGAGCTCGATGGCGCGCTTTTGTTGCGGCTGCAGGCTGGTCAGGAGGTCGCGGACTTGCGATACACGGCGCTTGTCGTCGAGCTGCTGTTCAAAAGCCGGAGCGGCACAAATCGCGGGCAGCTCTTCGGTTTGATCTTCGCGGCGCCGCTGCCGCTCACTCTTGAGGCGAAGCGTATCGAGGGCGCGGTTGCGCGCCATGGTGAGCAGCCACGGGAGGAACGGGCCGCGCGAGGTGTCGTAGCGCGCGGCGTTGCGCCAAAGCTGCAGGAAGACGTCTTGGACAATCTCTTCGGCGGTGCCGGCCTGACGGACGATGCGGAAGACCAAGCCGTAAACGAGGCGGGAGTGGCGATCATAGAGTTGTTCGAAAGCGCGCATATCCCTCTGCAAAAGGCGGTGCAGAAGCGTCGAATCGCGCGACGCTTCGTCGCTCTGCTTTGATATGAAGGCGGCTAAGAACACTTTGTGAAAAAGTTGGGACGCCTGCCGCGCCGTACCCTTACTGCTAACTATACGAAAAGCAGCAGTTAACGGATGAACGAGCGGCTATTGCGGCGGGCCGTCCAGGATATAGTCGGCGAGTTTGCGCGCGCGGTCAACCACCGAGCCGATGGCGGGGCCGTCGAGGTAATTTCCAGCGAGGGCGAGTCCGGGATGTCGTTTCTGAGCCTGGGCGAGGAGCTGCGAACGGCGGTGATGATCGAGGTCGTATTGCGGGATGGCGCGGGGCCAGACGTGCACGTGGGCCATGATGAAGTATTCCGAGAGGTCCAGAATGCGTTTGAGATCGCTATGGACCAGGTGTTGCAAGCCCTGAAGCGAGAGTTTTGTGTTTAGGGGATCCGTGGTGCCGCCGACAAAGCTGGTGAGGAGAACGGTGCCGTCCGGCGCGCGACCGTCGAAGATCGCAGAGTTCCAAACGGAGCCGAGGATGCGCATGCTCGAACCTCTGGGGACGAGGAAGCCGAACCCGCGGAGATCGTTCTTGAGCGCGGACTGGCGATAGCCGAGAGAGACAACGGCGATGGGAGCGTACGAAATGGCGGCGAGGAGGAAAGCGATTTCCGGATCGAGAGCGGCGAGGAGTTGGCTGGAGACATCGGAGGGCGTGGCGAGGATGAGGCGATCGGTGCGCAGGGAGACAGATTGTTCGGAAGAGTCAGCGCTCCCATCGCGGAAGTGTACGAGGTATCGGCCGCGGCCAGAGGTGTTCGTGGAGATGCCGGTGGCGGCGACTCCGAGATGAACAGCGTGGTCGAGATGATTGGCGAGAGCGTCGGGAAGAGCCTGAATGCCGGCTTTAAAAGTAGCGAGGGTGTGGGGAGTAGAGGCTTTTTTTCTGGCGCGAATCATTCCGCGGAGGATGCTGCCGTGAAAGGACTCGGCTTCGTAGAGTTGCGGAAAGGCGCTGCGAAGGGCGAGTTTTTCTGGATCGCCGGCGTAGATTCCGGCGACGAATGGGCCGACGAGTTTGTCGAGGAGTTCGGCGGAGAATTTCCGGCGCACAAAGTGAGCGATGGATTCGTCGCCGAGAGCATTGGGCGACGGGGGTTTGGTGTTACCAAGGAGATCGCGGAGGATGCTGAGTTTCGTGCGGGCGCTGAAGAGCGAACTGGTGAAAAAGGCTGGCGGGCTGAGGGGTGCAGGAACGAGCTGGCCGTTGAGAAACAAGAAACGAGGAAGCTTGGGCGGCGCGGGCAAAAGTTCGGCAGAAATATTCAGGTCGCGGATGAGTTGCGAGAGGGAATCGGTGATGGTGAAGCTTTGCGGGCCGAGTTCGAAGAGAAAATCCTGGTGGAGGAGGGACTGGATTACGCCGCCGGGACGGTTCGCAGATTCGAATAGGTGAGCGTCGAGGCCGCGGCTGCGCAGGGAGTAGGCACAGGTGAGACCGGACATGCCAGCGCCAATGACGATGGCAGGGACGAGCGAGCCGGTTGCGGGAAGGGTGGAGGCGGGAGAGGGTGCGACGAGAGGACTCATGATTTGGCCGCCGCGAAGGGTGGCATGAGATTAGAGCGTCTTGGAGAAAAGTGGTTTGGGGTCGAGCTGCTGTTTTTCCAGATAGGGGTCGAACGCCATGGCGAGGTTTCGGATGAAGATGCGGCCGAGCCAAGTGGCGCGAATCTCGTTTTTGGCGATGGTGAGGAGGCCGTCGTCGAGGGCGGGTTGCAGTTTTTCGAGCGCGTCTGCGAAATAGGAGTCGAAGTCGATGGCGAATTCGCGGGAGATTTCGTCTTTGAAGAGAACGGTATGACAGAGGAGGCGGGAGATGACGGCGCGGCGGAGGCGGTCGTCCGCCGAGAGGCGGTAGCCACGCATGGTGGCAATGCCGCGGTCGGCGACAGCGGCTTGCCAACTCGGGATGTCGCGATGATTTTGCGCGTAGGAATTTTGAATGCCACTGATCGCGGTAATGCCCATGCCGTAAAGGTCGGCGCCGGATTTGGTGGTGTAGCCCTGGAAATTGCGGTGGAGGGTGCGATTGTTTTGCGCGATGGCGAGCTCGTCGCCGGGCCTCGCGAAGTGGTCCATGCCGATGTACAGGTAACCAGCGTCGATAAATTTGGCCAGGCCGGTGCGGAAGATTTCGAATTTCTGCATCCCTTCGGGAAGATGCGTGGCGAACGCGCCTTGCTGTTTTTTGAGCCAGGGGACGTGGGCGTAGCTGAAGAGGGCGATGCGATCGGGAGCGAGGGAGATGATTTGGTCGACGGTGTGGGAAAAGCGATCGGCGGATTGGTAGGGGAGGCCGTAGATGAGGTCGACGTTGATGCTGTCGAAGCCGAGGTCGCGTGCGGCGAGTATGAGATCGCGCGTCAGTTCAAAAGGCTGGATGCGGTTGATGGCTTGCTGGACTTCGGGGTGGAAGTCCTGGACGCCCATGCTCAGGCGGTTGAAGCCGAGATGGCGAAGGACGACGAGATGGTCGCGGGAGGTGACGCGGGGATCGACTTCGATGCCGATTTCGGCTTCGGGCGAGAAGGTGAAGTGTTCGCGAGTATAGGAAAAGAGATCGTCGATTTGCGCAGGAGTGAGATAGGTGGGAGTGCCGCCGCCCCAATGGAATTGCACGACTTCGCGCGAGCGATCGATATTTTTGCTGACGCGCGCGATTTCGGTTTTGAGGATGTCGACGTAAGGCGGGGCAACGGCTTTATTTTTCTGGATGATCACGTTGCAGGCGCAGAAGAGGCAGAGACTTTCGCAAAAGGGGATGTGCATGTAGAGGGAGACGGGGCTTTGCGCTGCGTTGGCTTCGGCGTGGACTTGCTCAAGGTCGTTGGGGCCGAACGAATCGTTCCAGATGGGAGCGGTGGGATAGCTCGTGTAACGCGGGCCAGGGCGATTGTATTTTGCGAGGAAGTCTTCGCTGACGCGAAGCTGGTCGAGGACGTTGGTGGAGTTGGCAGGGGTCATTGACGAGCCTCAGCGCGAATGGGGACGGGAGGCGGAGGAATTGTGAAATGAAACGCTTGGCCGGTTTCGATGAAGAGCTGGGCGTTTTCGACGGGTGTGTGTTGCAGGATGCCGTGACCGAGATTGAGGATGTGGCCGTGACCGTTCAGCGAGGCGGAGATCGCTTTTGTGGCGCTACGGATTTTTTCCTCTGGACCGAAGAGGATGGCGGGATCGAGATTGCCTTGCAGGGATATTTTGGAGCCGATAAATTTGCGGAGTTCGCTCAAATTGATGCGCCAGTCTACGCTGAGAACGTCGGCGCCGGAGCGTGCGATGGCGGAGATCAGGTGGCTGGAGGCCTTGGTGTAGTAGATGACCGGCACTTCGCCGGCAATTTGCGAAATGATTCGTTTTACGGCGGGAAGAGCGTAGCGTTCGTAGTCTTCGCGGGTGAGTTCGCCGCACCACGTGTCAAAGAGCTGGACGGCGGAGGCTCCGGCGGCGATTTGCGCTTTCAGGTAGCCGATCGTGGCTTGGGCAATTTTAGCGAGGAGATTCTCGAAGGCTGCGGGTTGGTGGTAGAGGAAGCTTTTTACGGCGGCGAACCCCTCTTTGGTTTTGCCCTCGATCATGTAACAGGCGAGCGTGAAGGGCGCGCCCGCGAAACCTAGGACGGGTACGTCAGGACCGACTTCGCGGACGATTTGGCGGATAGCGTCGTTGAGGAAGCGGGTTTCGACTTCGGGATCGAAGATGCGGAGGCCGTCGACGTCGGCGGGAGTGCGGATGGGTTCGGGGAGATTTGGTCCGGCGTCGCCGAGTTCGAGGGTCAGGCCCATGGCTTCGGCGGGGATGAGGATGTCGGAGAAGACAATGATGGCGTCGACGCCGAGGCGGCGGAACGGCTGCAGCGAGACTTCAACGGCTAGATCGGGCGTTTTGCAGACTTCGAGGAAGGGGCGGTTGGCGCGCATGGCGCGGTACTCGGGGAGGTAGCGGCCGGCTTGGCGCATCATCCAGACGGGGAGCCGCGGGACGGCTTCCCCCCGGCAGGCGCGGAGGAAAAGTTCCTTGCGAGTGAGAACTTCAGAGCTTGGAATCATTTGTTCTGCTGCGGACAGGATAGCAAATCCGCTGAAGCATTGCCGCAGAACCGCTCTCGCTTTGCTCGCGTCAGCTTCCGGTAAAAAATTGAATCGGGACTTGTGGCCCCAAGTAAGGCCCTGGTTTTGGACTCATTCGTCACACGCATCCACAGCCTGATAGTTCTGCTGCGGATCTGGAAAGAACAGTTGCTGCCGAAGCATCCCATGGCGGAAGCAGTGAACTATGCACGTAGCCAATGGGAGGAGCTGATCGTGTTCACGACCGATGGCGCTCTTTATGCGGATTTTGCTTTGCGAGCAACGGGTTCACTCTTGGCCTTCAGCGACTTCACGAGATCGGCCGACGAAGCTCCTTCGAGCGACAATCCATAGCCGACTTCACGCACAATGCGCTCCTTTAGCGGTTGAATAAAGTGGATGCGCGTGTTGCGGCGCGTCACTTCGGGCGCTTTCAGGTACAACTCGGCGAGTTCCCGCACCCGGCTGAGCGCCTGACCGCTCGGCACAACTTCGGCAACCACTCCCCATTCGTAAGCGGTACGCGCCGGAAGCGGCTGGGGGTTCAGCAGGAACGCCTCCGCGCGTCCCGCTCCAGCGCGATAACTCCAGGTGGTAAAGATTCCGTCGCCGGGCGCAACGCCCGCGGAGAAGTGGGCCACATCCTGGAAGGTCGCACTATCCGCCGCCACAATTACACTGGCAAGTAGCGCGTAGTCTGAATGCACGTGGGCACGCCCCTCGATAGCCGCGATGACCGGCACTCGTATGTTGGCTATGTTTTCCAAAACCTGAACGCCTTCGTCGTGAACCTGACTCCAGACGCCGGGATCGGTGACATCGCCGAAAGAGGACCAATCGACATCCGTAATGAACTCCCCACCTGCGCCCGTCAGGATTACGATCTTGTTCTCCCTATCTTGCCCAATCCGGTAGAAGGCATCGACAAATTCTGTGTGAGATTGCGCGGTCATGATGAATGGTCCGCCGTTGGTATGGAATTCAGCAACCAGCACGCCTTTGCCATCGCGTGTCAGTTTTAGGTGTTGATAGTCTGCAAAGTAGTTATTTTGAAGCGGCATTCCATTCTCCTCTCTGTATTTCCCTGACTGCGTTGACCCCAATCTGTTGTTGGGACGTCAGCGCGTAGCACTCAGCTGCCTCCAACGAACCGCCCGCGGCGCGGATAACCTCATCGGTGATCCAGGCTGATCGGCATTCTACTGCGAAAACGCGGTCCGGGCGATAGTGCCTGAAAAAGTCGGCTTGACCGGGTGCGCTGTGAAAGGTGGTGGTCCACAGAAGGGAGCTGATCCGGCCCCGGGAACTGGTTCGCTCCACCCGGTAGCAATCGAAGCAGCGGCCGGAGCCGTCTCCATCGGCCAGAGGCTGATGGCGGACTCCTGCCAAAGCTAGCGGGTAAGCTATACTCGTAGTTTCACTGACATTAGCGAATCAAGTTATGAGCCATGCGTTTCTGATACTTACGGTGCTGTCATACGGCGTCAGTTTGGCGCTGTACCTGGGATTCCTGAATACCGGTAAGAAACTGATTGGGCGGGTGGCGACCCTGTTTCTGCTTGCGGGGATCGTGGGACATTATTTCGCGTTGCTCGAGCGGTCGCGGGGGTTGCATACCGTGCCGTACCACGATTTGTATGGGTCACTATCGCTGTTTGGGTGGTTGCTGGCGCTGACGTACCTGGTGCTCGAGATGTTTCACCGCGAGCGGTCGGTGGGGGCGTTTGTCCTGTCGATTGTGCTGGTGGTGTTTCTGGCGGCGCATCTGGCACCGCCCGACCGGACACCGCCACCGCCGGCGCATGGGCCGGTGTTTGCCTTGCACGTGACGCTGAGTATTTTGGCGTATGCGGCGTTTGCGTTGTCGTTTGTATTGAGCTTGATGTTTCTAGCGCAGGAGCGATTGCTGCGGAGCAGACGGCTGGGGAACGTGGTGTGGCGATTGCCGCCGCTCGATTTGCTCGAACGGATGAGCCGCTCGAGCGTGTTGATTGGGCTGCTTTCGATTGCCGCGGGGACGACGCTGGGATTCGTGTGGGTGGACCGGTTGCATGGGCAATTCTGGTACTACGATCCGAAATATGTGATTACGCTCCTGGTACTGCTGCTGTATGCCGCCTATTTTTGGGTGGCGCGTTCGGCGGCGTGGCGCGGGGCGCGGGCTTCGAAGCTATGCGTGTTTAATTTTGTGGTGGTGATTTTAAGTTTCACCGTGGTGAATTTTTATCTGTCGCAGAGTCACCGGTATTTTTAGCGACAGGCGCGGAGCTGGGCGTTGGGAGATGCGGCGATCGGTATGGAAATTGTCCTCGTAGGACTCAATCACCGGACGGCGCCGGTCGAGGTGCGCGAGCGGGTGTCGTTCACCAACGAACAAGCGCGCCGCGCAGCGGATGAGTTGCGCTCACGGGGCCTGCTCGAAGAGACGCTGGTTCTCTCAACCTGCAATCGCAGCGAAGTTTACGGAGTGCCGCCCGAATCAATGCATGAGAGCGCGCCGGGGCTTTCGACGTTTCTCAGCGAGTTTCATGCGGTGCAGCACGATGTGCTGAGCGCGTCGCTGTATCACCACTACGACCGCGACGCCGTGCGGCATTTGTTTCGCGTGGCGGCGGGGATGGATTCGATGCTGCTGGGCGAGGCGGAAATACTGGGACAGGTGCGCGAGGCCTATCGCGTGGCGCACGAACAGCACGCCACGGGGCCGGTGTTGAATCGCTTGTTTCAAGGCGCTTTGGAAGTGGGGAAGCGGGTGCGGTCCGAGACGGAGCTGGGGACGCGGCCCATGTCGGTGGCGTCGGCGGGCGTGAAGCTGGCGGAGCGGATTTTTGGCAAGCTGCAGGAACGCAGCGCGCTGGTGCTCGGTGCGGGTGCAGTGAGTGAGTTGGTGGTTTCGCAGCTGCGGGACCGCGGGATTGCGCAGTTGACGATGATGAATCGCTCGCAGGAGCGCGCGGAGGCGGTAGCGAAAGAGTTTGGCGGGACGGTGGTGCCGTGGGGAGCTTGGGATGCGGCTTTGCAAGCGCCGGATGTGATTGTGGCGTCGGTTGCGGCCGAAGAGCCGGTGCTGTTGCGGAAAGTGCTGGAACACGCGATGGCGGCGCGGGGAAATCGCGCACTGTTTCTGCTGGATTTGGGAGTGCCGCGGAATATCGAGGCTTCGGCAGCAGAGTTGTACAACGTTTATTTATATAACCTGGATGACCTGGCGGATATCGTGCAGCAAAACCGCAACGCGCGGGAAGCGGAGATGCCCAAGGCCGAGACGATTGTCGAGGAGCATGTCGGAAAATTTCTGTCGTGGCAGGCGAGCGTCGAATTGGTTGGATTGGTGAACGCGTTGCGGGAACGCGTGCAGCAGGAGCGGAGGGAATTCTTGAAGGAGCGTCTGTCCGGGATGCGGCAATTGAGTGCCGAAGACCGCGAACGGTTTGACGGGATGGTTGGCGAACTTCTCGAAAAACTTTTGATCGAGCCGGCGCAGCAACTGCGCGGAGAGAAAGAGTTGCGGCGCAAGATCCAGAATGTTGAAGCGCTCCGCGACATGTTTTTATCCCGCAAGGAGAAGCCGTGAAGGCGCTGCGGATTGGAACGCGCGGAAGTTTGTTGGCGAAATGGCAAGCGGAGAATGTGCGGAAGCAGCTTTTCGCGCTTGCTGGCGTCGATGCGGAAATCATTATTATCAAGACCGCTGGAGATAAGTTGCAGGCAGCGCCGCTCGCGGAGATTGGCGGGAAGGGTATTTTTATCAAAGAGCTCGAAGAAGCGCTGCTCGATGAGAGCATCGATCTGGCGGTGCATAGCGTGAAGGACATTCCCACGGACACGCCTTCGCGGCTCTGCTTTCCCGCGGTGTGCAAACGGGCGGATGTGCGGGATTGCCTGGTATCCGCAAGCGGAGTGACGCTGGCGAACTTGCGGCAGGGCGCGCGGATCGGGACAGGGAGTTTGCGGAGGCGAGCGCAACTGCTGCATGTACGCCCGGATCTGGATTTTCGCGATTTGCGCGGGAATGTGGATACGCGCCTGCGAAAAGTAGACAGCGGTGAGTATGAAGCGATTTTGCTGGCGAAAGCGGGACTGGACCGTTTGGGATTGAGCCAACGGATTGCGGAGACGCTCTCGACGGACGTTTGCATGCCCGCAGTCGGACAGGGCGCGATCGCGGTAGAGACGCGATTGAAAGACGCAGAGATCGCGGACGTGCTGGGAAAGCTCGATGATTTGGAAACGCGCACGGCGATTATTGCAGAACGCGCGCTGCTGGCGGCGCTGCAGGGCGGATGCCAGGTGCCGCTCGGAGCGTGGGCGCGGATCGAGCGCGGGGAGTTGGTGATGGAAGCGTGCGTGTGCTCCGTCGATGGCGGCCGATACATTAAGGAGCGCGCGAGCGGGCCAGCCGAGCACGCCGCGACGCTTGGCGAGGCTTTGGCGCGGCAGCTACGGGATGCGGGAGCGCTCGAGATTCTGGAAGCAGTGGGGCGACAGCGTGGGTGAGGTGAAGCAAGGCGCGCTCGCGGGAAAGCGGATCGTGGTTACGCGCGCTTTGGCGCAGAGCGAAACGCTCGTTCTCGCGTTGCGGACTTGCGGCGCGGAAGTGCTGGTGTTCCCGCTGATCAAGATCGGTCCGCCGCGAGACCACGAGGCGCTGGACGACGGACTGAAAAGCCTGCGCGCAGGGGATTGGATTCTTTTTACCAGTCAAAATGCGGTCGGTCCAGTCGCGGAACAGAGCAAAAGAGTTTGCGCGGGATTGCTGGCGGAAAATGCCGGAATTCGGATCGCGGCGGTTGGACCGGCGACCGAAGGAGCGGCCGCAGACGCGGGATTGCGGGTTCATTACGCAGCGAAGTCGCACGACGGAGTTTCGCTGGTGCGCGAGCTCGGTGAGCGATTGCGCGGCAGGCGTGTTTTGCTGCCGCGGAGTGACCGGGCGGGCGCGGAGCTGCCGGCTGCGGTTCGCAGCGTCGGGGGCGAGCCGGTCGAAGCGGTTGCCTACCGGACGGAGAGCGCCGCGGCGGGGAACGAAGAAGCACTGGCGATGATTTCGGCGGGAGAAGTTGATGCGGTGGTGTGCTTCAGTCCGTCCGCAGTGCAAGAGCTCGTGAAGCTGCTCGGCCCCGATGGCGGTGCGAAGTTGCATGGCGTGACGGTATTCACGGCGATAGGCGAGATCACCGCTAAGGCTTATCGTGAGGCTGGCGTGCGCGAAGTTGTGATCGCAGAAGATGCAAGTGTGGACGGGACAGTGCGAGTCTTGAACGACCATTTTGCGAATGGCGAACGAAAGGTTCTTGCGGGAGCGAAAAAATCATGAGTTTTCCGGTGCATCGGCCGCGTAGATTGCGGAAGACGGAAATGCTGCGCGGACTGGTGCGCGAAACACGGCTGACGACGGCCGGACTGATCTATCCGATGTTTGTTTGCCCGGGCGAAAAGGTGCGCGAGGGAATCGCTTCGATGCCGGGGGTGTTTCAACAATCGGTGGATCAGATTGTCGAAGAGTGCCGCGAAGTGGAAGCGCTGGGAATTCCGGGCGTGCTGCTATTTGGATTGCCGGAGACGAAGGACGCGCGCGGAAGCAGTTCGCTGCTCGCGCAGGGCGTCGTGCAGCGGGCGGTGGCGGCGATTCGCAAAGCGAATTTGCAGCTGCTGGTCATCACGGACGTTTGCTTGTGCGAGTACACGGACCATGGACACTGCGGCGTGCTCGAAAATGGCGAAGTGCTGAACGATGAGACGGTGGCGATTCTGGCGGAGCAAGCGCTCTCTTTTGCGCGCGCGGGAGCAGACATCGTGGCGCCTTCGGACATGATGGACGGGCGAGTGGCGGCGATTCGGCGGATTCTGGACGAAAACAAGTTTCCGGATACGGTGATTCTTTCTTATGCGGCGAAATATTGTTCGGGTTTTTATGGCCCGTTTCGCGAAGCGGCGCAATCGGCGCCGCAATTTGGCGACCGTCGCGGATACCAGATGGATCCGGCGAATGCGCGCGAGGCGTTGAAGGAAGTGGCCATGGATTTGGAAGAAGGCGCGGACATGGTGATGGTGAAGCCTGCGCTGTCGTATCTGGACGTGATTCGCCAGGTGAAGGATGCATGCCATGTTCCGGTGGCGGCGTACAACGTAAGCGGCGAGTACGCGATGGTGAAAGCGGCGGCGCAGAATGGCTGGATGGATGAGAAACGCGTGGTGCTCGAGATTCTGACCGGCATTCAGCGCGCGGGTGCGGATATTATTTTGACGTACCATGCCAAGGACGTCGCGCGGTGGCTGGCGACGTGATAATTTACTCTCCGAGATGAGCACACCTACAACAAACATCAAGAAGGAGCGGTGGCGGTCGCGGGAGATATTTGCGCGCGCGGAGAAAGTGCTCGTGGGCGGGGTGAACAGCCCGGTGCGGGCATTTCGCTCGGTGGGCGGCGAGCCGCTGATTATTGAGCGCGGAAGCCGGCAGTACTTGTACGATGCGGACGGGAACGAGTTGCTGGATTACGTTTGCTCCTGGGGAGCCCTGCTTCTCGGACACGCGCATCCGGCGGTGGCTGCCGCGGTCGCGGAGCAAGCGAGCCGGGGGACAAGTTTTGGGGTCACGACGGAATTGGAGGTCGAGCTGGCGTCGGAAATCAATCGCGCGATTCCGACCATGGAGAAAGTACGTTTTGTTTCTAGCGGCACGGAAGCGACGATGAGCGCGGTGCGTGTGGCGCGCGGAGTTACGGGCCGCGACTACATTTTAAAGTTTGAGGGTTGCTACCACGGGCATGCGGATAGTTTTCTTTCGCAGGCGGGATCTGGACTGGCAACGCTCGGAATTGCGGAGTGCCCGGGAGTGCCGCAAGCGTTGGCGGCGTTGACGTTGAACGCGCCTTTCAATGATTTGACGGCCGTCGAGCGATTGTTCGCGGAGCACAAGGGAAAAATCGCGGCGGTAATTGTCGAGCCGGTAGCGGCGAACATGGGAGTGGTGTTGCCCGCGGAAGGTTTTCTAGCCGGGTTGCGGAAGATTACGCAGCAGGAAGGGGCGATACTGATCATAGATGAGGTGATTACCGGATTTCGGCTGCGTTATGGCGCCGTCCAGAAAGTGCTTGGAGTGGATGCGGATTTGACAACGCTTGGAAAGATTATTGGTGGCGGGCTGCCGGTGGCTGCGTATGGCGGACGCCGCGATTTGATGGATCATGTCGCGCCTCTTGGTCCCGTTTATCAGGGCGGGACCCTAGCAGGAAATCCTCTGGCGATGGTTGCGGGGCTGGCAACGCTGAAGGAGCTCAGGGCGCCGGGGATCTACGACGAACTGAATCGACGTGCGGAACGTCTGGTCGCCGGGTTGCGGCGCGCGATTTCAGAGTCTGGTGTTGCGGCGCAGGTGAATTTCATGGGTTCGCTGGCGACGGTGTTTTTCACCCCGGGGCATGTTCGCAACTACACGGACGCCAAGCGGTGCGACACCAAGCGCTATGCGCAATATTTTCGCGAGATGCTCGACCGCGAACTATTTCTTGCGCCGTCGCAATTTGAGGCGGCGTTTATTTCCACGATGCATACCACGGAAGATATCGATCGCACCGTGGCCGCGGCTGCCGCCTCATTGAAAGCGGTAGCGGACGGAGCGTAATTCCACTTTTAAGCGGAGACAAGACAGATGGCTGAATTCGAATTGCCAGAAGGTCATGAGGAACACGGCGACAACCCGCTGGTGCTGCCGGTATCCGTGACGATTTCCATACTGGCGGTGCTGGGAGCGGTGGCCACGCTGATGGGGCACCGCGCGGCAACGGAAGAATTGTTGTTGCAGGCGAAGGCTACGGACCAATGGGCTTACTACCAGGCGAAGAACATCCGCTGGCATGAAATGCAGAGCAACGCGGACCTGCTCAGTTCGCTGGCTCCCGCGGATAAAGAAAAGACCGAGACGATGCGGGAGAAGTACGTGAAGGCAGCGGAAAAATATGAAGCGGACAAGGATGAAATCAGCGGGGAAGCCAAGAAGCTCGAAACGGAACGCGACCTTTATGGGCACCGCGAAGACCGCTTCGACACGGGGGAAGTCTTACTCGAAATTGGGTTGGTCATCTGTTCGATGACGCTGCTGACGAAGCGCAAGCTGTTCTGGTTCACAGGAATCGCCATCGGAGCTCTGGGCGTATTGGCCGCGCTCCGAGGCTTTTTGCTGCACTGAGTTACTGGAGTTTTTTTGAGCTAGGCGCGGTTTGCAATGGAAGCTGGCGCGAGCCGTACCAAGAGGTTCTGTTTCACGAAACGAATCAAGCGCCCACTGGCGGTTGACCGCCGCGCAACATCGCCACTTCCCGCATGAGAGTTTCCAGACGGGTGAGCAGCTCCTGATGGCGCAGATCCTCGGTAGCGGGCTTCTTGGCGATGAACGTTAAAGTGCCGCCGGGCTCGAGAATGCATTTTTGCACTTCGCTCAGCGTATCGAATCCCTGTTTGCGCGCGGCGGCTTCAAGTTGCGGCATGGTGATCAGTTCGCGCTTTAGATGTTCTGTTCGAACTTGGCCATTTTCCACCAAAATATCCGATCGTCCTTCGACAAATTGGTCAATTTTTTGATGGCTGTATAAAAAGCGTACGACGAGATAGTTGATAACGAGCAGGGAAGTTGCGCCGACGATGCCGCCACTGACGCTATTGTCGTCGCCGATGATGGCATTTTGCACGGTATTGGAAAGCGTCAGCAGCACGACCAGATCAAAAGGATTGAGCTGGACAAGTTCGCGTTTTCCGGAGAGCCGAAGACCGACCACGAGAAACGCGTAAACGATTACCGGGCGCAAGATTTTCTCGAGCAGCGGCAGCCCGAGAACAAACATGTCCTTCCAGATGACCTGCCAATGCACCGGCCAGATTGCGTCCATGGTCAAAATGCCTCCTTTAAAGAGCGACGTTTCCACGTCGGACGTGGATATTCACGGTGGTGGAAAAAGTGGAGCGTAGCACGTTACGGGGAAGGAGCCTACGCTGCTGGCCTCGGGAGGGCCGGTCTGCTGTCCTGTGGTACAGTGTCCGTTTGGCAGCAGTCGATCTAACACGTCTGTTGCATTCGTGCGATTCCCGTATGATAGGGGGGCTGCAGAATTTGCGGCCAGTTCGGGTCGTCGTAAAAATACGTTTGTAAGCGGAGGCTGCAATACCAGGGATGGCGGGAAGAGGCACCATCGCGGTTTTGCAGGCAGCTAAGCGTAATGCCACAGCGCGCCCCGTTCGAACAGAGCTTGCTCGCCGACACTGGACAGATGTTTGCGTTAGTTGATGCGGTACGCGAACTTGTCGCGGTTCTCACACCTCAAGGTAACTTCCTCTTTGCCAACTCCAGTTTTTCGAGAGTATTAGGTTACGCGCCCGAGGAATTGTCGGGAATCGACATCCACAGCCTGATTCACGAAAGCGACCGGAAGGTCCACAGCAATTTACTTGCGGAATGTCATGTGTCCGGGGCGGGGACGTCCGCTGGACGATGCCGCTTGCGCGGGCGGGACGGCGTGTGCCGGTGGTTCGAAGTGATGGCGCAGATGGCAGGGAAGGAATCTGCGGTGGAAGGCATTGTGGTGACGTATGTGGACGTCACCGAACTGCAACGAATGGAGGCGGAGCGGCAGGTGATTTCCGAAGTGGTGCACGCCCTCAATGAAACCGCGAATCTGGATCAACTGTTGAGCGGTATTCACCAGGCGCTCAAGAAAGTGTTGTACGCGGAAAATTGTTTCGTCGCGCTGCATGATGTGAGTGAAGACAGTTTTCATTTCCCGTTTTTTGCGGATGAGTTTGATACCGCGCCTGCGCCGCAGAGAGTGGGGCGGAGTTGCACGGCGTACGTGTTCCGCACGGGGAAGGCGACGCTGATCCCGCAGTCGGAGTTTGACCGGCTGGTGGAAATTGGCGAAGTAGAACTGGTGGGTTCGCCATCACCGTCGTGGTTGGGAGTGCCGCTGAAGACCCCAACCGCGACGATCGGGGTTCTCGTGGTGCAGCACTATCAGAACGAACGAGCTTACGATTTCCGCGATTTGGAATTCATTGATTCTGTAGGCGGCCACATCGCTTTGGCCATTGAACGGCGACGCGCGGAAGAAGAGTTGCGCAAGAGCGAGTCCATGTTGCGCCTGCTCTTTGAACACAATCCGCTTCCCACCTGGGTTTTTGACAGCGAGACGCTGCGATTTCTGCGAGTGAATGAAGCGGCTGTTTTGCAGTACGGATATACCGCTGCGGAATTTGAATCGATGACCATGCTGGATATCCGTTTGCCGGAGGAACGCGCGGACTTCAAGGCGCAACTACAAACGTGGCCCGGCAACGGACCGTATCAAGCTCACTGGAAGCAGCTGCGGAAGGATGGCAAGGCGGTGCCCGCGGAAATTATTTCGCACCAGCTGGATTATGCAGGGCGCAGGGTGCGCTTGATGGTTGCGCAAGATGTTAGCGAGCGGCAATCACTGGAGCAGCAGTTGCGGCAGGCACAGAAGATGGAAGCGGTGGGGCGGCTGGCGGGCGGCGTGGCGCACGACTTCAATAATTTGCTGATGGTCATCAAGGGACACACGGAATTGCTCCTGAACGGAGTCTCGCCATCCGACGCGGTGTCGCGCAAGATTGAGCACATCGACCGCGCGGCGGATCGTGCGGCGACGTTAACGCGGCAACTGCTGGCGTTCAGCCGCATGCAAGTGCTGCAGCCCACGGTGATGAACTTGAATGCCATTGTGCAGGATATGGGCAACTTGCTGCCGCGGCTGATTGGCGAGGACGTGGAACTCGTAATCAGGCCATCGGCGGCGCTGGGCACCATTCGGGCGGACGCCAGCCAAATGGAGCAAGTGATCATGAATTTGGCGGTGAATGCGCGTGACGCCATGCCCGGCGGCGGAAAGTTAATGATTGAGACCTCGAACGCGGAGTTAGATCTTTCCTACAGTGCATCGCACCCCATCGTAAAACCGGGGCGTTATGTTTTGCTTGCGGTCTCAGATTCCGGTACCGGGATGGATGCCGAGACGCAGGCGCATATTTTCGAACCGTTTTTTACTACGAAGGAGCAGGGAAAAGGCACGGGGCTCGGACTGGCCACCGTGTACGGAGTCGTGAAGCAGAGCGGGGGATTTATCTGGGTGTACAGCGAGGTTGGCAAAGGCAGCTGTTTCAAGATTTATCTGCCGCGAGTCGATCAACCCGTGGATGTCCCTGGCGTTCCGCAAATGTTCGCGGAAACGCCGCGCGGCACCGAGACAGTGCTGCTTGCTGAGGATGAACAGGACGTGCGCGAAGTGGCGCGAGAATTTCTGGAGTCCGGTGGCTACACGGTACTGGAGGCCCAGAACGGCGAGGAAGCTCTGCAAATCGCGAAGCTGTACGAAGGCAAGATCGATTTGTTGATTACCGACATGGTGATGCCAGGAATGCGCGGTCAGGAGCTTGCGGCGCGGCTACAGCAGCAGTGGCGCGACTTGCGAGTGTTGTATATGTCCGGTTACAGCGAACATTCCGCTACGGAATCACTTACGGGGGAGCGTCCCGCAAAATTGTTGACCAAACCGTTCAGCCGCGGCGCGTTACTGCGAACCGTGCGCGAGTTGTTCTAAGACACCCATCCACGCTAGAAATTGCGAAGTCTGCCTATTTTGCGGCAACCGAAGGATGTTTGCGATGCCAGTCCGTGCGCTGCTGGAAGTTTTTGGCAGCTTGAATTGCGGATAGGTCGTCGCCGGCACGGGCTACAAATTGCAATCCGACCGGTAGATGTTTGGATGTGAATCCACAGGGAACGGAAAGCGCGGGAAGGCCGCAGAGATTTCCAATCGCGCCGAGCGGATCCGGGTAATCGGGGCCGCTTTCAAGATTCATCTCAATGGGAGTAGCGGCTGTCGGCTGTGATGCGGCTACCAGGACATCGAATGATTCGAACAGCGCGTCCATTTTCTTCTGAAGAATTTCGCGAACCTTGGACGACAGCACGTAATCGGCGCCCGAAATTTGTTCGTTGACGTAGCCGGAGACTTGCCCTAGAGGATCGGCGAGTTCGCTGGCCTTGCCAGAGCGGATCAAGTCGCGAAAGGATGCGGCGGATTCTACGGAAACCACCACGTTGCCGGCGTCTTCCCAAGGGCCAGTGGGAAGCGTGGCATCCCGCATGCCGGGGGAAAACTTTCGCAAAACTTTCTCCGCGACAGCGACCACCTTTCCGATTTCCGGATCGATGGCCGGCCAAGCGTTGGTCAGCCAACCTAGGCGTAGCGAATTGGCTTTGAAGTCCATGGAGGGAGAGTACGTGAACGCCCCTCGGTCGATGGGTACGGTGCTGCGGTCGCGCGGATCGTGGCCAGCGATGGCGGCAAAAATGAGGCCGCAGTCTTCGGCGGAGCGGGCCAAGGGGCCGATTTTATCCATCGAAGGTGCGAGCGCCATTCCGCCGAAGCGGCTGACGCGGCCGTAGGTGGGCCGCAGACCGCTTACTCCGCAGAAAGCCGAAGGGCAAATGATGGAACCCCAGGTTTCCGTCCCGATGGCGAACGCTGCCAAGCCAGCGGCAACGATAGCGCCGGACCCGGAGGAGGAACCGCACGTCCAGCAGTTCTTGTCCCAAGGATTTTTCGCGGCTCCTTGCAGAGATGAAGAAGCAAAACGATAGCCCATGCCGCCTGCGAGCTCGATCATGGAGGCTTTGCCGACGAGAACGGCGCCCACGCGGCGGAGATGTTCGATGACGGCCGCGTCGTAATCGAAGACCTGATTTTCGAATGGCTTGGCGCCCCAGGTGGTCGGAATGCCGCCTACCGAGAGCAAGTCTTTCGCGGCGTAAGGAATTCCGTGCAGCGGTCCACGATAGTGCCCATGATGAATTTCCTTTTCCGCCGCGGTGGCCTGCTCCATCGCCAATTCGGGGGTCAAGCGCGCGTAGGCGTTAAATTGCGGGCCGAGGTCTTTGCTGCGGTCCAAGTAGAGCTGCGTCAGCTCAACCGGAGAAAGCTTCTTGGAGGCAATGCGTTTTGCAAGTTCCGTGATCGGAAGAAAAAAAAGTTCTTCGACGGGCATCGGGCTCCTTAAGGTTTTGCTGGCGCGGGCTTGGGCCGCACAACGGGGGTGGTTGTAGCTGGTTTTTTCTCGCGTTCGACGAGCGGTTTCAGGTAGAGAGCAGGTTCGTTGGAGTTTTCAATTTTGTAAGCGCGCAAACGATCGAGCGACGACTGGGTAGATGCCGATATTTTTCGCAGGTCAGCGACTTGCGATTCCGAGAAACGGTTGGCGTACAGCGCGAGAATCGTTTGGACGCGGGAGTCGGCCTCTGATTTACTTGCCGGCGTCAGTTCCGGAGGGCTGGACGGTGGCGGAGCTGGCGCGGGCGCCTGCGGAAGAACTTCCGTCGGAACGAAAGTTGCGGCCGCTCCGGCGAAGGCCGCCCGTTTCGCAAATTCGCGGCGCGTCATGGCGGTATTCGTAGGCTTGCCCATACTCGCGGTTTCCCCTGAACAGCAAATCGCAGGCCAAGACACGTTAAAGGGACTGCCGGTCGTTCGTCAACTGCGGGATGGGCGCCAGCGCCGCGTTCGAAACTTAATCACCTTGCGTGAGCGCGCGAATCTGCGCCTCGAGCGCCTGGTTGTACTGGCGTTCGTTTTGCAGCTCTGTTTGCAATTTTTTTACGAGCGCATCGAGAAAAGTAATCTCGGCGCGCAGTTTATGCGCGTCGGGTTGCGAAGACGCGGGTCGCAAACCTTGGGCTTGCGGCGGCACGGCAGCTTGCGGAGGCGCGGCGGACGGAATATTTGGCCTGGGGCTGAAGGCGTCGGCGAGAGCCCGCGGCCACGCGGATTCGACTGGCGACATGGGCGAAGGCGCCGGCGCAGGCGGCATGGGCGAGGGGATGCGTTGCACGGGAGCCACGGGTGCCGGAGCAAACAGCTGATTCAGCGTGACCGAAGGCGTCGAAGACTTTTCCGGTTCGGTAGATTCCGCGCCTTGGGGCTTCAGCAAACTTCTGACGCGCGAAATCAGTTCCTGGGGCTGAAAGGGTTTGCGAATCAGCTCGTCGGCTTTTACGGAAACGGCCTTGTCCGCCACCGATTTGTTAACCACGCCGGACATCAGCACCACGGGTATGTGGCCAAACTCGGGATGTTGCTTGATCTCACTGCAAACCGAATAGCCGTCCTGATCCGGCATGATCACGTCGGTGATCACCACGTCCGGAGGATTCTGTTCGAACTGCGCTAGCGCAGAGCGAGCGTCGCCGCAGGTGACGACGTTAATGTTTTCACGCCGAAAGGCGATCTTGATGACCTCGCGCATGGTGGCGCTGTCATCGATGAAATACACGGTCGGCAACCGCTTCTGCTCTGATTCGCCTGGTGTAGGCAACAGCATGGATTCGCTCATGACACTTCCTTGTCGGCCAGAGTTTCGGGCTGGTCCTGCGTGCTTTCGTCGTATTCCCGCATGGCATCAAGCATCAAATCAGTGGCGGTTCGCAGGACGGTGCGCTGCGTGGAAGTGGCGCCATAGACAAATTTATACACGCCCTCGCCGCCATGAACGCAGTTTTTCAAGATGTGGATGACTGCTTCGTCACCAAAGAATTGCCCGCATTCGGCGTGGGTGATTTCGCCGGCATCGAAGAATAGCAGGGCGTCAGTTTCTCCAGCGTTGATGTGCAGTGCTCCCGTCTGATGGGCGTGCCCAAGCATCTGAATGACGCCGGGAAGATCGTGGTGAGAAAGACTTCCGCTAAGACTGGTGTCGGCCGCAGCCAGCATTTGTGTAGGCTGGAAACCCTCCGCTTTACTGAGAATGATCTGCTTAATGTGTCCGGCAATCACGCCCGGTGCACGCTGACGGTCAATGTATTCGTCGCAACCTGCTTGGAAGGCCTCCATGAGGGCGCGTTGGCTGCCGTCGCCGAGAGCGATGAGCGGGAGAGAATTGTTCTTGGCGTCGGCGCGAAGAATCCGCGCGATGTCGAGGGCGCCCATTTCGCGCATGTTGGTCGCGCAGATGATGGCTGCGGGGGTGTCGTACTCGAGCGCCGTCAACGCAAACGTTGCCTGGGTGCTGGTGACCACTTCAAATCCTTCACGCTTCAACGCGTCGCTGAGACGTTTGGCGAAGTACACGTTGCTATCAATCAACAGGATCTTGGCGGCGCGTCCGGGAAGCGTCATAGAAAGGCCTCCACGAGGAGAGGCGTTTGCGGCGGCGGCAAGACTTGCTGCTCGCTGGTGAGTTCCTTGAGGTCGAGAACTTCAATGACCTCGCCATCATGAGAAATCCAACCGGCCACGTGCGGAGCGTCCGATTCGCTTGCGGCGGTGATCTCTGCTCTGATGAGCTCGCATTCTCCCGTGACGGGCAGCGCAACCCACTCGGCGTGCGTCTCGTAGCGGCGATTGACGATGAGGTAGAAACGGCACGAACTGATCCTTTTGCCGAGGAGCCTTTCCGCGATTTCGCATACGGGAACGATGCGGCCACGGCGCAAAATCACGCCTTCCACCAGCGGTGTGCGATGGGGAAATTTGTGAATGCGGCTGGGCGCCACGAGCTCGGCGATTTGCTTCGCAAGAATCGCAAAGCGGCGATCACCGAGACGCAACAACACCATAGCTTGCAGTTCGAGCTCGGCGACAGCGCTCATTGCGGTTGGCCGCCCTGCGCGCGGGTTTCGCGGGCCGCCGCTGAACGCAGCGAGAGGGACTGCTCGAGTAGGGCAAGCTCTTCGGCAGTCAAAAACCCCTCGGGGTTGACGACCGGCACAACGCTCTGGTCCAGCGCCGTTAGTCCGCGGTACCAGTGACGCTCCTCGTGCTGGAAAGCCAGCGGCAAGGCTTGCAGGCGCGTCATACTGCCCATTTTTTCGATACCGTCGATTAACAGGGCCGTGCGCGTTTGGCGCAGGATAAAAATCAAGGTGCCGGGCGTCAAAGGCAAACCAAAGTGCATGGTGCCATTCACGACGAACAGGGTTTTGTCGTCGCGCTGCAACACGTGACGCACCTTGCGAACACCGGAATCTTTTATTTCAGCGGCAGCGCCCGCCAGGCTGTCCACGCTGCGAACCTCCTGCACGGAAGCGGAAGAAACTGCGAACAGATTGCCGCCGACGCGAAACAGAATGATCTGCTCGGACTTGAGAGTCTGGGGCTTTGTGCGGGCCGCAAGGGACATTAGCGAACTCCGACCGGCGCGATGCGCGAAATACCGATTACGCGCTTTTCGATCGCTGGATAAATGTCGTCAATGCCGAGAACTTCATCAACGGCGCCCACTTTGATGGCTTCAAAGGGCATGCCGAAAATGACGCAGGTTGCTTCGTCTTGCGCTAACACCAATCCGCCGGCGCGTTTGATCGCCTGGCATCCGGCCGCGCCGTCGTTGCCCATGCCCGTTAGAATGGCGGCGATGCCCATGGCGCCTGCATAAGACGCGACACTTTCCATGGTGACGTCGATATTCGGCAGGTAGCCGTTGACGCGCCCACTGGTGCCATCGAGTTGCAACCGGCCGGTTGGACTGATTCGCAGATGTTGGCCGCCCGGGCAGACATACAGTGTGCCGGGACGCAGGGGTTCGTTCGCTTCGGCTTCCTTGACGCGAATGCTTGTAAACTCGGCGAGCTGCGCGGTGTATTGCGTCGTGAATGCCGCGGGCATGTGCTGAACGAGAATGACGGCTGCCGGAAAATCCGCCGTGAATCCTGGCGCGAGGCGCATAACAGTTGCTGGTCCGCCGGTCGAAGCTCCCAGCACAACCACCGGGAAGCGCTGGTCGAGGCCAGAGGTAGACGCGGACATCGGGAAGCTCTCCGCGGATCTCGGACGGGTCGCCGCCGGAGCGTTGCGGATGGTTGACGCCACGCGAGAAGCGGTGCGAACCACGCGAACTTTTGCCGCCATGCGTACTTTGCGCAGCAGCTCTTCGCGCACGCTCTGCATGTCCAGATCGACTCCGCTCGTGGGCTTGGCGACAAATTCGATGGCGCCCAGTTCCAAGGCGCGCAAGGTGCTATCCGCGCCTTCGCGCGATTCTGAACTCACCACGACAATCGGCCGCGGATTGGTGGTCATAATTTCCGCCGTGGCTTGCAGCCCATCGACGTGGGGCATGTTGATGTCCATGGTGATCACGTCAGGCTTCAGGGACTCGGCTAGCGCGACAGCTTCGCGGCCGTCTTTCGCGTGGCCGACAACCTGTAACTGGTCGTCGGCATTGAAAATGGTTTCGAGCACCTTTCGCATGAATGCGGAGTCGTCGACGATCAGCACGCGGAATTTTTTGGCGACGGAAGGGGCCATAGGTCGATTACGCTACCGGTACAGCCGGACGCGTGACCTCCGTTCCCAAAAGTTCTTCAACCGTGGCGATGAGCTGATCTTCCTGCACAGGCTTGGTTAAAAATGCGGCAGCGCCCTCTTTCATCGCGCGGTTGCGGTGTTTGGCTCCAGCACGAGAAGTCACCACCAGCACCGGAATGCGTCGCGTCGAGCCGCCTTGGCGAAGTTGCGCCATCAGTTCGTAGCCGGTCATGCGCGGCATTTCAAGGTCTGTGATCACTAAATGACAGCCGTGTTGCGCGACCAGTTCTGCGGCTTCCAGTCCGTCGGCCGCCAGCTTCACACGATAGCCGTTCTTCTCGAGCATGCGTCCCACGAACTTGCGCACGCTGATGGAGTCGTCCGCGACGATGATCAGACGCTCTTGCTGTACCTTGTCGATCGCTTCCATCGGGATCGTGCCGCGGGCTACGGCCGCGGAACCAGGCGCGAAGACGCGAGCCGCGCTGGCGCTCGCTTGCAGGGCACGGCGGTCGCCAAGTTCTGTTGCGACCATACGGTTCAGATCTATCAGTAAAATCAAGCTGCCGTCGGGCGCAATGGTCGTTCCGGGAAAGAGCTTTACGCGGCGCAGGTAATCGCCGAGATTTTTAATTACGATTTCATCTTTGCCCAGAACTTCCTCGACGACCAGACCGATTTGATGGTCGCCGGCGTTGGCCACCACCATGTGGAAGTAGCCGTTAACCGATTCGAGCGGCGGCAGTCCAAGGTAATTGTCCAGACGAATCACTTCCGTGACGACATCGCGAATCTTGGTCAACAGTTTGCCGCCGACGTCTTCAATCTCATCGGCGCGTATTCTGCGAATTTCTTCCACTACGCCGAGAGGCAGAGCGAAACTCGCGGCCCCGCAACGCACAAAGAGCGCCGGAGAAATGATCAGTGTCAGCGGCACTTTCAGCGTGAACTTCGTACCTTGACCAGCGACGCTATGAATTTCGATTTCGCCATTTAACGCGTTCAGGTTGGCGCGCACCACGTCCAGTCCGACACCGCGGCCTGCCAGTTCGGTTTTCACCGACGCAGTGGAAAAGCCGGGATGGAAGAGCATTTCGCGCAGATCGCGTTCGGAGAGCCGGTCGGCGGTTTCCGTAGACACCAGACCGCGCTCGACGGCGCTCTGTTTGACGCGCTGGTAATCGATGCCCCGGCCGTCGTCTTCCACTTCGATATAAATGTGATTGCCGCGATGGTAGGCGCGCAGGGAAACTTTGCCGGTCAGAGGTTTGCCGCTGGCGGCGCGGTCTTCCGCTCGTTCAATTCCGTGCGCCACAGAGTTGCGAACGAGGTGAACCAGGGGATCGGAGATTTGTTGAATAATATTGTTGTCGAGTTCCGTCTCGCTGCCGGAGGGATCGAGGTCCACGTCTTTGCCCGAAGACTTCGCTGCGTCGCGAACTGCCCGTGAAAGGCGCGAATAAAGAGTTCCGATGGGCACCATGCGCGCTGCCGTAAATTCGTCCTGCAGGTGGTGCGCTAACTTCGTGAATTCGTCGATGTCGCCTTCCACGCGGCCGATGAATCCCTGCAATTGCGAAAGCACTTCATTGACGTCCGCAGAAATTTCCGCCATGGAGCGCGACAAAATGCTGAAATCGTCGTAACGGTCCATTTCTAAATCGCTAAATTCTGACCAGAACGAGGTATCGCCGGCGGCCACGCTGTTGAGTATTTCGGGCGAGTTGTTGGAATTCCATGGGCCACTGTTGTTTTTTGAAGAATTAATGCGCGTGTATTCGTACTTGTCCTGGAATTCCGCCACTTTCCCCTGCAGCCGTTCCTTGGAAAAACTGAGCGTATCCACCAATTTCTCGAGCTCGTCCACGCGACCGACCATGCGCGTACGATTGATCACTAGTTCACCAACGGTGTTCATCATGCGGTCGAGCCGCTCGAGAGCGATGCGTACCGATTTCGCCGGGGTTGCGTTTGCCGGCGCGGCTTTCGCCGCTTTTTTGGCAAGTGCAGGAGTGGCAGCTTGCGTCGGTACCGCCGACGTTTCTGTTTCTTTGGGGTCTTTTGCCAACGCAGCTTCCGCATCAATGGTCGCTTCGAGCTCTTCGGCATCCATTGGAGCGAATTCCGCAATGCGACCAAGCAGGGAATCGACCGCCGTGCGGGTCTCGACTTCGTCCGTCCATTGCCGGTGCAAGGTTTTCTTGAGGATGTCCACAGACTCGAGGCAGATATCGACGACCGATGGCGATGGCTCAATCTCACCATCACGCAAACGGCCAATCAAATCTTCCACGCGGTGCGCGATCGCGCCCAGCCGCTTCAGTCCGACTTGCGCGGCTGAACCTTTGACGGTGTGAATCGCCCGAAACAGCTTGTTGATCTCTTCCGGATTATTGGATCCTTCGAGAGAAATCAGGCAATCGCTGACAATCTGCAGGTGTTCCTCGGCTTCAGGCTGGAAAAATTCGAGAATTTCGTCAGCTACTTCCTCGTCTGCGGGCAGCGAATCAAAATAGGATCCGGTTTCCGCGGCAGCTTCCAGCTCCGGGGGAACACGGGAAGCGGCATCCTGCTGCGTGTAGGTGTCAAGCTCCGGGAAGCTGGCGCGCGGCGATTCCGGCGGGAATGCGAAGCGGTAGCGGTCCTTGAAGGCCGCGATATCGTCGAGCGTCTCGTTTCCGGTATCGCTGATTTCCAGCAAATCGGTTTCCAGCAGCGAAATGCCGTCGGACAAAAACTCGGTCAGTGGGCCGTGCAGATCGTCGCCCAGCGAAGCGTTCAACGCATATTGGAAGACGTGCGCGAGCTTGGCCGCAACTTCCGAAAATCGTGGGTAACCATAGCTTGCGGAGGTGCCGCTGAGCGTGTGCGCGGAGATGTACAGCCGCTCGATGTCTTCTCGGCGCGGATCGTGGTCTTGCAGCACTCCGACGTATTCGCGCAGATGCTGCAGGTGCTCGGCAGCTTCCTGCAAGAACAGCTCGACGGCTTCGCGGTCCGGCGTGTTCATGCGCGACCCTCCGTCACGAGCGCGGCCTTCAGCGCTTCTTCTGCGGTGGGCTTGCGGTACAAAATGCAATCGTTCAACACGATGGCTTGAAACTTGACCGGCATTTTAGAAATTGACTCAGAGTGGCCGAGGAAAAGGTAACCGCCCGGCTCGAGCGTTTCGTAGAAGCGCTGCACCAGCGCGCGGCGCCGTTCTTCGGAAAAATAAATCATCACGTTCATGCAAAAAATAACGTCCATGCGCCCAACGTAAACCGCGGCCGCCAGATTCATCTGCGCAAACGTGATCATTTTTCGCAGCCGTGATTTCACTTGCTGCCCGGAGCCCGTCGCTGTGAAGTACGTAGCCAGTTGTTTCTCGCTCAACCCGTTCACGCCGCGTCCTGTATACAGGCCGCGTTCCGCGTGCTTCAGCGCCAGCCTGCCCACATCGGTGGCTAGAATTTCCGCATTCCAGGAGTCCGCGAAGGAGCCAGAGTCGCTGACGGTCATGGCAATCGAATAAGGCTCTTCGCCCGTCGAACAGCCCGCGCTCCAAATCCGCAACGTGCGCGGGTTGGTCCAAAATTTCTTTACGTGCAACTCGGGAAGCACGCGCTTTTCAAACGCCTCGTACACGCCGGGATACCGGAAGAAGCTGGTCTCCTGCGTCAAAAGTCGTTCGAGCAATGTTTCGTATTCCAGATTGCTCTTGCGCATCGCCCGCAGCAGGTCCGTCCCGCGCTCGAAGCCCTTCTCGCGCAGGTGTTCCTCCACGCGCGTCGTCAGAAATCGCGCGCGAGACGCGTCGAAGCAAATTCCCGTGCGCTCTTCAATCAGCATACGGATCTCGCTCAACTCGTGTTCGCTCAGACCGGGCACTATTCCCTGGGTTGGACTCATCGTGCTCACGCCGGTCACCCGGACTACGGACTACTCCGGATGCGGAAGTGATCCTCTATCGACTGGCGCCCGCGGGCACGAGTCGTTCCGATTCTTCCCCCGCCTGTGCCGCCGCTTTCGCCGCGCGGAATTGTGCGAGTGCTTCGTTCAGTTGGTCTGACAGTTTGACCAGCTGACTAACCGTAGCCACCGTGCCACGCGTTCCCTGGGAGGTCTGTCGCGTAATGCTCGAAATAATCTGCATGGCGTGCGCTACGCCTTCCGTGCCGCGCACCTGCTGTTTGGAAGCCAGCGAGATTTCCTGAACGAGTTCGGCAGACTGCCGCACGACGTTGGAGATGGCGTCAAGAGCGCGTCCCGCCTGATCCGCTAGCGTGGCGCCGCTTTCCACTTCCTTCGTGCCTTCTTCCATGACCACCACCGCTTCGTTTGTTTCCGCCTGAATGGCTTTGATCAGTGCCGCGATGTCCTTGGTGGCGCTGCGGCTGTGTTCCGCGAGCTTACGAACTTCGTCTGCAACGACCGCGAATCCGCGTCCCGCCTCTCCAGCGCGCGCCGCTTCGATGGCGGCGTTCAACGCCAGCAAGTTGGTCTGTTCCGTGATGTCGTTAATGACGTTGATGATTTCCGAAATTTCCAGCGAGCGATCGCCCAGGGACTTGATTTTCTTGGCGGTAGCTTGCACGGAAGCGCGGATGCGCTGCATGCCTTCGAGCGTGTCGCGTACCGCGCGGTTGCCTTGTTCCGCGGCATCCAGAGCGCGGCGTGCCGCTTCCGCGCTGGCTTCGGCGTTGTTCGATACCTGTTTCATCGATACCGTCAGTTCTTCCACGGCGCTCGAGGTATTGGTGATTTCCTGGTCCTGTTGTGTAGCGCCGGCCTGCATTTCGTCGGCGGCCACCAAGATATTGTTGGAGCAAGCGGTGACTTCCATCGCCGCTTTGCGAACGCGCTCGAGTACCTTCATGAAGTTATCAAGCATGTAGTTAATGGAATCCGTTACGTTGCCCAGTGCGTCGTTCGTCACTTTGCCGCGCATGGTCAGATCGCCGCGCGCCACTTGATTGATCACGTTGAGCAACTCCGTGATGCTGCGCTGCAGCGAATCGCTGGCTTCCTGGTTGTTGTTGGCTTTCGAAACGCGCGTGACCGCACGATTCAGGTTGTCCGCGATGTAGCCAAACTCATCGCTCGTGGCGACTTCCGCACGTGCGCGAGGGTCTCCAGCCGCCAGGCGTTCGGAAAATTCCGCCAGCTCCTGCGCCGGACCAACGAAGCGGCTGCTCAGTTGCCACGCGAGCAGTGCCACCGTTCCCGCCCCCAGCAACGCCGCAAAAATCAACAGCGTCGTACCCGGATTGCTCTCAAACAGCCCGGCGCCGCCGGACTGCCGTCCAGCGTTGTAGGCCATCCACAGGACGGCGACCAACACGCTCCCGGTCGCCAAAGCGAGCGTCCATATTGTCGAACTCAATCGCGATTTCATGCCTTCCTCCAAAAATCACTGGCCGGAGCCCGTTTTCGAACCGTGCGCTCCCGGCAGAACTCTGCTCTTCAGATACTCGGTCCCGGAAAAGCTTCCAAAAGTCGCCGCAAGTCGATCAGCAAAGCCAGCCGGTCGTCGTGACGCAACATTCCAACGCAATGCGGCACATTTTCCGGCGCTTGGTCGAGAAGATCGTCCGCGCTGACCGTATACGTGCCAATCACCTCATCCGCGGCGATCCCCAGACGTATAACCTCGTGAGAGTCTCCTCTGGGCAACAGCGCCACCACCACGTGCTTCGGCAAAAGTCCTGCGCGCCGGCCCTCGGTCATCGCTATGTCGATCAGCGGAACAATGGCACCGCGCAAATTGAAAATTCCCACCAGATACGCTGGACCCAGCGGCACTCTGGTCAGCAGCGGCCATTCGAGCACTTCTTCGACGTCCAGCACCGGAAGGCAGAATCTTTCGCGCCCGCTGCGGAAAACGCAGTATTGCGATTCCGGGGATGACTCCTCGAGCGGTCCAAGCGCCTCGAGCAAATCCGGAACGTCTGCATCGCCGGTCACGGCCTTCAGATGAAAGTCCTGGTTCATACGAATTTCTTCACCGCGCGCATCAGTTCGTCCGGCGTAAATGGCTTGGTCACGTATCCGTCCGCGCCCTGCTGCTCGCCCCAGTACCGGTCGCTCGGCGTATCCTTTGAAGTCACCAGGATCACCGGGATGGCGCTAAACTCGCTGCTGCGCTTCAGCTCTCGGCAGACCTGGAAGCCATTGCGCTCCGGCATCACCACATCCAGCAAAATTAACTTGGGCCGCTCGTTGGTAATGGTTTCCTCGACGCGCCGCGGGTCGCTCAAATCGATGGGAGAGTAGCCTTCGCGCTCGAGAAGCCCATGCAAGATCTTCACTTGCGCGGGCGAATCGTCGACGATGAGAACCTTTTTTAGCACAGGCTTTGACTCCAGAGATTTATCCGTAGAACAGAGGTGCACGTGGGCCGCCAGAAAGAGAGCGGCGGTGGGCATCCGTGCGGTAAAAGCTAAGCTATTGATTCTTAGTAGTTTGCAGCCAAGGCGGCGCGGTTAGCGGCGACTTCCCGACGGCATCGGCGCTTCCTGATTCTCAGCTTGAGATACCGTCTCAGACTCCCGCATCTCGCTTGAGAGCGATGAGAAACGCTGCATGATTTCGTTGATGCGCAGCGCCATATTGTGGATGGTCTTAATCTGTGCCAGGGACTGCGCCGATAGCTGTCCGGGTTCGAGCAGCAACAGCTCGGCATTCCCAAGCATGGAGGTCAACGCGTTATTCACGCTGTGCTTCATGTCCATCATGTAGCGTCCGAGCGTAGCGTGATGTTCATTGCGCTGCGCGTGGCGTTCTGCCTCCCGCGCCAGCCGCACCGCTTCGGTGCGACGCAGCGATTCTCCAGCGACCATCGTCAGCGTCTGCGCCCAGTCATCGCGCAGGGGAACGTGCAAGAGACGCGGATATTTGGAGCGAAGCTGCCCCAATTCTCGGGAATCCGCAGGTGCGCACAGAATCACGGCGGCCGCAGGCTCCAGCGACCGCAAGATGCCGGCAGCCTTTCCGTCGCGCATCGGTCCTACCACCACCAAATCGTGCGGCGGAGCATCGTGTGCTCGCCACAGGTCGCTGCTCAGAACGGCCACGCGCGGCGCTTGTCTTTCCGTTTGCCAGCAGGCCGTCAGCAATCGCGCGAACTCTGCGTCATCCGTAAGAATTAGTACGTTGGCGTTTCGCAAGGAAGCACTGCTCCTAAAATTTATCCACGAGCCCGCGCAACTACCGCGGTCTCTTAAAGTTTTTCCGCTTCGTCCAGCGCGGATAGCAGCCGCTTGGTGCTGATTCCAAGGTTTACGGCGGCTTCGGTATCTTTCGCTTGTTTTGCAACGTCCACGCGTTCTTGCAGTCGCGTCACTTCGATGCGTGCAATGGGCAGCGCACGATCGAGTGCTGTGGCATTTCCCGTGGCCTTGGCGGATTCGAGTGCCGTGGTGACCAACGCGCGCGCTACCACGGCGCGGCGCAAATCCTCCGCGGCGGGACCGTCTTCGCTCACAAATGCGGCGACCTCCCACGAGGACATCAAGATCCGCGCGCCTTCCACTTTTACCGTGGTCATCGTGCGTCCGCGCGAGGGCGGCGTGGCGATCAGTTGTTCCCAAATCTGTTCGAGGCACAATTCAAAATCGAGCGGCGCAATATCAATCTTTGCGGCTCCGTTTTCGGCGGAGCGTTCATTGTTTGCCGCCGCCGCTGCGGATGCTGGAGGAGCCGGCGGCACCTTCGCGACCGGCGTCACGATGCTGGATTTCCCTGTAGCTTTGACGAGCGCCTTGTCCACATCGGTTCGCAGCCCCAGCAATTTCTCAAAGGCCTGGGTAACCGAACGTTCCGTGTAATCCTTTTGAAATGGCTGCTTCCAGTCGTCTGCCATTTGCTTGATTTTTGACAATGATTCCGCGGCACCGAGCCCGGCATGCGTGCAGTCGATTAGCGCGATTCCTGCGGAATCCAGCTGCGTGAGTGCGGCGCGAATGGCGATGAGATCCGCGTGCATCAGTTCGATCAGCGTGCGTCGCAGAAGAAAGTTAAAGCGGATGAAGGCCAGCAGCGCCGAGGTTTCGTAGAAGCTGGTTCCTGCGGCCTCTTTCACCTTGCGGCCCTGCGCGATGAAATCGGTCTTTGTCATTGCACCCAGGCTGCGAAGTTCGCGCAGCTGCATGATCATTTTCTCGAGCGGTTCGCACCAGGCCAGCGGCGCAGCGGGCGCGGGCGCGTCGCCGAGCACCGGCTTCATCACCAGCGCTACGTCCGCAGGTTCGATCTGCTTGTGGTAAATCTTTGCCGGCGCGCATAACGCGAAGTATTGCACCAGCAGAAAGTCAATCTTGTCGCGATCCACATGGTTCTTGGTCGGTTTGCGCAGATGGCGCCGGATCAATGCACGCAGTCCGGATTCGCTGGCGTTCAACGTGGTCATCTGCAGCAGGTGCCGCAGTTCGTGAACGAGCACCCGTTGATCCATGGCGTCGAGCCATTCTTGAACTTGCGTGAATAACTCCGCTTCCGGCTTTTCGGGCAGGTTGCGTTTTGCCTGGGGAATCGGAATGTCGATGGCTAGTTGCTTTGCGAGCGCCAGATAAATCGGGAAGACGGAACGCGTTTCTTCCCACTGCGCCAGACGCGGCTCCTCGTTGCGCGATGGCGCCGAAAGATTGAGCGTCGTAATCATTTTGTTCACGGCTGTGTCACCCAATCGCAAGGCCCGTGCAAGAAGCGGACAGCTACGGCCTTGCGCCCTTCGTGGTACTGCACGGCGATCACTTTGGCCTCAGCCGAACCGCGTCGTTCGGAGCTTTCCACTTTCACGCGATCAGCGAATTCGAGCGGCAACGTCGATAGAAAGATGGCGTGTTCTGTTCCGCCGAATTCCACCACCGTCGCCTCCCGCAAACGTCCTTGGCCTGGCCGAATCGCCGTTACTTGCACTTGGAGCCGCAAAGCGACTGCGCTCGGAAAAAATCGCGACAATTGCTCCGCACAGTTCTGTATTTCTTCCGTTGCCAGCGTCGCGTTAGACCGTCCCACGTTCCCTCATGTCCCACGCAGTTACAGCTTGCTGCGGTGTCGCAGCTTCGTCCGCGCCAAGACTCTCGCGGGCCACCGTCACGCGGCTCGCCGCGATCCGTTTCCACTCGCACATCCGCGAAACAACTAAAACGCGCGTACGGCCAAGAAGACGGAGTGTGCCGATGGGAGAGTTGCACGCTGTGCTCCAAAGCGGAGACCGCGGGGGCGCTCTTGGAAAGTGAAGAAAGTACGGGGGTTAAAATCTCTCTAACGATGGCGTCAGGTTCCCGCGTCTCAGGCTGAAACGTTTGCGTCTCAGCGCAAAGCTCGCGCCAGCCACGGAGTGTCTCGGTGTTGACATTTTTTGCCGGTCGGAAGACGCGCCAAAGCCGCCGTGTCCGCCAGAACTCAGGACGATTGCCCGGCGCTTTTTGCGCCTGCTTCCGGGATCCCACCTTCGCTCTTTGCCAGAATGTTGTACCGCTTCAGCTTTCGATAGAGGGTGGCGCGGCTGATTCCAAGCATTTTGCCGGTCAACGCCTTATCACCGTTGGCCTGTTCGAATACCCGCAATATTGTCATGCGCTCCATTTCGGCTAAAGCGGTTGTCGAAAGCGCCGCGGCGTCCGGCACGATGCTGCTTGAGGCGCCCGACTGTTCGGCGCGAATGGCGGGCGGCAGGTCCGAAACGTCAATGGTCTGGCGGTCGCCGAGCGCCACTGCGCGCTCCACGCAATTTTCCAGCTCGCGAACGTTTCCGGGCCAATCATATTGCAGCAGGCTCTTCATGGCCGCGGCAGTTACTTGCATCTGCGCTCCCTGAGCGTAGCGGCCCAGGAAATGGTGTGTGAGCATGGGTATATCGGAGCGGCGGTCGCGTAAGGAGGGCAGATGCACCGTCACGACGTTCAAACGAAAGTACAGATCCTTGCGGAAAGTTCCAGCGCGATAGGCCTGTTCGAGGTCGCGGTTGGTGGCCGCAATTACACGAACATCGACGTTCACCGTTTCGTTGCTCCCTACGGGACGCACTTCCTTTTCCTGCAGCACCCGCAGTAATTTGGCCTGCATCTCCAGTGGTAGCTCACCGATCTCATCGAGGAAAATCGTTCCGCCGTTCGCGGCTTGAAATAGCCCGGCTTTCGATTTCATGGCGCCCGTGAACGCACCCTTTTCATAGCCAAACAGTTCGCTTTCCATCAGCGTTGGCACCAGGGAGCCGCAATCGACCGCCAGAAATGGCGTCTTTGCCAAGGCTCCGCGGAAGTGAATGGCCCGCGCCACCAGCTCCTTGCCCGTTCCGCTTTCGCCGGAAATCAGGACCGGGGTTCGCGTATCCTTCAGTCGGCCGATCATCCGCAGCACGTCCTGAATGTTTGCCGAGGTTCCAATAATCCCGTCCAGATTTTCTTCCGTGCTCACGCGCTCGCGCAGAAATTCGTTCTCCGTCACCAGACGGACTTTTTCCGCCATGCGCTGCAGCAGCAAGCGCATCTTCTCCACGCGAAACGGCTTTTCAATGTAATCGTACGCGCCTAATTTCATGGCATCCACGGCCGACTCGATCGAGCCGTGCCCGGTCATGATGGCGACCTCCGTGTGCGGCAACATCGTCTTTGTCTGTTGCAGCAGTTCGACGCCAGATTTTGTCGGCAGCTTCAAATCTGTCAGCAGCAGATCTGGAGCCTCGGTGTCCAGCCGCGAAAGCGCCACTTCCGCGCTTTCCGCTTCGCTGCACACAAATCCCAGCGTCGTTCCGATGGTCATGCACAAGCGGCGAATACTTTGTTCGTCATCCACCACCAGCAAGCGCGTTCTCATGTCGTGACTCATGGTTTCCCGAAGGTTTTCTCCACCACCGCAATTAAATGCTGCACGCGAAACGGTTTCTCGATGCACGGGGTGCCACTGCGTTCGAGCAGCGATTGCGTTTCGCTATTCGCGGTGTCCCCGCTGATCAAAATGATCCGCGTCGCCAATTCCGGGCGGTGTTTTTGAATCCACGCGTGCACTTCCGCCCCGTTCACCGAGCCTGGCATGCGAATGTCGGAAATCACGCCGCCGTAGGTACCCGTTTTCAGCAACTCCAGTCCGTCCCTGCCCGAGCCGGCGTTCTCCACCTGGTAGCCTCTGCGCTCGAGCGCTGCTCGCAGAAAAGCTATCACTGAACGCTCGTCTTCGATCACTAGAATGGGCGCCAGACATTGCACCTCGGAGAGCGTGCTCATCGGGCGGTTTCTTTTCCGACGGCGGCCGCACTGGCTTCCGTAGCTACGGGGACGCGCACCAAAAAAGTGCTTCCCGGCTCCGTTTCATTGTTCCAGCACTGGATCTCTCCGCCGTGCGCGCGCACGATTCCGTAACAAATGCTCAAACCCAATCCCGTGCCTTTGCCAACTTGTTTGGTGGTGTAAAAGGGATCGAAGATTTTTTGCGTATCTCCGATGCCTGTGCCGTTATCGCCGATCGTTACTTCGAGGGAAGGTCCGCGGCGCCGTGTCGAGATTTTAATGTGGCCGCGTTGTCCGGATTCCTGCACTGCGTCGTAGGCGTTGTTCAAAATATTCAGGAAGACCTGCTGCAACTGTTGCGCATCTCCGAGCGCCGGCGCCAGTCCTTCTTCAAAGTCTTCCGCTACCTCGACGCCGTGGCTGGCAAAGTCATAACTTCGCAATTTAATGGTCTGCCGCAATACCTGATTCAGCTGCACCAATTCGCGCTGCACCGGCCGCTGCCGAGCAAAACTCAGCAAATCCTGAACGATATCCTTAGTGCGCTGCGTCTCCTGCAGAATGATCTGTAGATCTTCCCGCGCGGTCGCCGGCACGTTGGGATTTTCGAGCAGCAAGTCCGTAAATCCTAAAATCGCCGCCAGCGGATTGTTCACCTCGTGCGCCACCCCAGAAACCAGGCGGCCGATGGTGGCCATCTTCTCGCTGTGGGCCAGCTTGGCTTGCAGCAGCGCCGCGTCGGTGATGTCCGTCATCACCACCACCACGCTGTTCACCACATTTTGCTCGTCGCGCATGGGGCTCAAGCTAATGGAGAAATGCCCCATCGATCCGTCGCTGCGGCGCACAGGCAGTTCGATATTTTCCACTTGCTGGCCGTGCGCCGTGGTTTCCAGCGCCGCCTCGAACTCTTCGCGGTGGCTCGCGTCCACCCAGTCCATCAAACGGTGGCCGATCAACTCTTCCTCTTGATACCCCGCCTCGTAGCAACGGCGGTTTGCATAACTGATGAGTCCTGCGGTATCCAGCACCAAAATCATGCTCTGCGTGGTGTTCAGGATTTTCTGGTTGAAATCCCTCTCGCGCTGCAACTGCGATTGAAAGGTCTTCTGCTCGGTGACGTCCAGCATCAGGCCGCGAATCTGCATGATTCGTCCGCGCGCGTCGCGCACTCCGGAGATATTCTGCAAGGTATGTAGCAGCGTGCCGTCCTTGCGCCGCAGTGTCTCCTCGTAATTTCTCAGCGCTCCGCGCTTCGTCAGTGCCATCAGAAACCGTTCGCGTGATTCCGGCGCCGGATACAAGTGCGTGCTCACATCCTCCCGCAGCAACTCTTCGCGCGAGCCATAACCCAGCATGCGCACCATCGCATCGTTGACATCCAGGAACCGCCCCTCCGGCGTGGCAAAAAACAGTCCTTCCTGAATGCTGTCAAATAATTCGCGATAGCGTCTTTCCGCTTCGCGGCGATCCGTTATGTCTTTCAGAACGTGGATGGTGCGGGAGTCATCGTCAGAAACTCCCGTCGTCCGCGATGTCGAGACCAAGAAAATCTTTTCCGCGGACGCCGCCACGTACTCTTCCCGCGATTGTTGCGTGTCTCGGCAAAAAGGGCAGGGCAGCGCGCTGCCGGTCTCCGCGATCTGCCGCAAACTAATCATCGCCTCGCCCACCAGCGCCACCGGAGGCACCCCGAGGTGCGACGCGAGGGAGCGGTTCGTTCGCACTATATTCCACGCGCGATCGTGCACCACGATGTAGTCACTGATCGCGTCGATGTCTTCCACCCATTGCCGCTTGGATCGTTCCAATTGCGAAAATCGGCGGAAATTCTCGAGCGACAGCGCGGCATGGCTAGCCAGCGCCTCTAACAGCCGCTTTTCACCGGCGCTCAGGTGCGTGCGTGAACTGGCCAGACACAGCGTCCCCAATCTCTCGCCATCGCTCGCGGTGATCGGCACGAGCAGGAGCGCGACGGGAAGTTCGCTGGCGACGTTAGAAAAATAACCGGACTCTCCGTCCTGCAGCGCCCGGACCTGGATGTTGTTGCGCGCTTCGCGAGCCCAGGCGAACAGCCATTTCCGCTCCGGGGACTGGCGTGCCGTCGCAACTCGTCCGTCGAAAACCTCCGTGTCCCTGCCGCGGAACACCACTACGCCGCCCCACATCGCCTGCAGCATGTGCGCCGAGCGTTCTGCGAAGCGATTGAGAAACTCTGGGAGATGGCGTGAACGGGCCGCCTCTACGGCCAGCGCCATAAGTTCCTCGGCATGGTCGCTCGCCGCCGCCGTTGACGGCGCGATCTTAAGGCGCGGATGTACCGTACGTGCCGGGACCTTGGTTTTGGTGTTACGCATAGAGAGGCAGCGGAGCGCGCACGACCTAAAAACTCGTGCGCTACGCCACTCTACGCTATCGTCTCGTCTCAATGTGAGTCAATCGTGCTGCGGTTCGGCGTTGCTCCATCGTTCACCGGGTCTCACGTTTGGTTGTCTCACCCTGAGATGATCGACCGTTTGCGCCGCTCGCTGAGACGCAAGGCAACCCTTTACGAAAATTTTCGTCTGCACTGGTTCCCTCGTAAGTCCCCAGTTCTCTTTTACTTAAAGTCTATTTCGCTCGACGGTCCGCCCGTCCCTCCGAGCCATCGACCATGGCAGCCCACGTGCCTTCTCCTCGGTGGGGTAATCTTGTTTTTTTCGACAGAGGGAGAGCAGCGATGCAGATCGGCAAGTGGAACAGATATTTGGCAGCTGTCGCCATTACGGCTACGCTCGCAACGACCTCGGCCTGCGCGCAATCAGCCACCACGAGCGAGAACGGAAGAAAGGCCAAGACCAAAGCAGCGCCCGTCTATCCGGAGCTCGCCCGCCGCATGGGCGTCGTCGGCAAGGTCAAACTTGAAATTGTCATTACTCCCGATGGTCGCGTGAAAAGCACCCGCGTCATCGGCGGCCATCCTATTCTCGTCCAAGCTTGTCAGGACGTCGTCAAGGATTGGAAATTCGTTAGCGCTTCTGAAGAAACGACGCAAATCGTGGAGTTCGATTTCCGCGAGTAGCAGCTAGTGCCCGATTTGTTGTCACGGATTTCGGCATCGCGGGGTCACAAAAGCGGAGTTAAGGTCCGCAGCACGGAAGAAATCAGTATCGCCAGCGTTTGTGGAGGCATTTTGCAATGACTATTCGTAAGCAACTCTATTCGGGTTTCGGAGCCGTTCTGGCGATGCTGATGCTCCTGCTGCTGGTGAACGTCTTCGCCGGGCTGAAGGAAAAGTCCGCACGCGCTGACGCTCTTACCGCGCTTGATGGCGTCCGTACCATCGAATCCGTCCGCTATCAGATCATGCTCAACCGATTGGACTTGAACAATTTCCTGCTCAGCGGCGATCCCCGTGACGAAGAAAGAGTGAACAAGGGTCTCGCCACCGTCTCCGATTTGATCAAGCGCGGCGAAGCACAATCTTCCACCGAAATACTGCGCAGCGGCATGATGCAAGTGGAGACCACCGAAGCCAGTTGGGCTGACAATTTTGCCAAGCCCTTGCTCGCCAAACGCCATCAGGTCGATTCGGGCGACGCCACCGTTTCCGACCTGCAGATTTTCTATTTGCAGAAGGATCCGAGCTCCTGGCTTACCAGATCCTCGGTGTTGCTCGATCAAAGCGCTGTCGAAATCAGTAAGAACTCCGACGAATCGGCGAAATCCGCCGCTCGCGCCAGCACCCTTTCAACCTTCGTGACCGTTGGCGGAACGCTGCTTGCCTTGCTTTTCGGCGGCATCGCCGCTTTCTTTACCGCGCGCTCCATTACCGAGCCGCTCACGCACCTCATCACCGTGACGCGGGAAATCGGCGACTCCGGCGACCTCGATCAAAACATCGACATTCACCGCAACGACGAAATCGGCGCCTTAGCTACCACGTTTAACAATATGGTCGCGTACCTCAAGGAAATGGCCGCTGTCTCCATGGCCGTCGCGGAAGGCGACCTGAGCGTCGAAGTGGTTCCCCGCTCGAAGCGCGACACTCTCGGCAATGCTTTTGTGCGCATGTCCCACGGCTTGCAAACTCTCGTGCGCACCACACGCGATTCCGCCAGCCAAGTCTCCTCCGGCTCCACGCAAGTCGCTGGCGCCGCGGATGAATCCGCCAAAGTGAGCGTCCAGGCTTCCTCCGCCATCGAAGAAGTCACGAGCACCATGCACGAGATGAGCATTAACGTGCAAAACGTCGTCAAGAATACGCAAGTGCAGGCTTCCAGTGTCGCGGAGACCTCCGCCTCCATCGATCAGATGGTCACCTCCATCCAGCGCGTCGCGGACACCGCCAAAGTCTTGTTGGACATCGCCAACCGTTCCCGCGAAGAAGTCAGCACCGGCATCCAGACCATGGAAAAAGCCACCGATGGCTTGAATCGAACCAACAAAGCGATCCAATCCTCCGCGGAAATCATCAACGTCCTTGGCCACCGCGCCGACGACATCGGCAAAATCATCGAAGTCATTGACGATCTTGCCGAACAAACCAATCTTCTCGCCCTCAACGCGGCCATCGAAGCCGCGCGCGCCGGCGAACATGGTCTCGGTTTTGCCGTCGTCGCCGACGAAGTTCGCAAGCTCGCGGAAAAGTCCACGCAATCCACCAAGGAAATCGCCGACCTCATCCAAAGCATCCAGCGCGAAGCCCGCCAGGCGGTGGAAAATATGGACCGCAGCACGCGCATTGTTGAAGAAGGCCTCAACCTCGGCAACGACCTCGGCACCGCGCTGCACAAGATTTCCAACGTGGTCACTGAGGTGTACAAATTCTCGCAGGAAATCGGCGCCGCGACCGCCGAGCAGTCCGTCGGCTCCTCGCAAATCGCCAAGGCTACTGGCCGCCTGACCGAAATCACCCAGGAAATTAATTCTGCCGTCGAGGAACAAGCTTCCGGAGCGCAAGCGGTGGTCCGCGCTATGGACAAGATGCGCGAACTCGTGCAGCAATCCGCTTCGAGCTCCACGGAACTTTCTGCGGCCGCCGAGCAGATGCTCAAACTTTCCCGCCACCTTCTCGACAGCATGGATCGCTTCGTGCTCGATCGTGCCGTTGCCCCGCGCGGCAGCAAGTATTCCGATCAGCGCGGCAGCCGTCGTACCGCCGGCCCCTCTGCGGCGCAAGAACTCGAATACGCGGAATTGGCCCGCACGTGACGGCTCGGAGAACCGTGGACAAAGACCTCCAAGTCGTCGGCTTTCGCATCGGCACGGAAACCTACGGTGTCCGCATCGGTTCGGTGCGCGAAATTGTGCGCGTCCCGGAAATCACCAGCGTGCCCAGCGCGCCCGACCTCATTGAAGGGGTCATCAACCTGCGCGGAAAAATCATTCCGGTAATGGATTTGCGCAAGCGTTTTGGACAGACGGACATTCTGCCGGACAAAAAGAACCGCATTCTCGTCGTGGAACTGGACAACAAATTGCTCGGCTTGATCGTCAACGCCGCTTCTGAAGTCCTGAAGATCCCGCCCGCCGACATCGAAGCCCCCAGCTCGGTCTTCGCCGAAGGCGAGTCCAGCTACGTCGTGGGTGTCGGAAAGCTGAAAGGCCGCCTCATCATTCTTCTCGACATCACACGGCTCTTGCATCGCCCGGAATACAAACGTCTCGAGGAGGTTGCCGAGCCCGTCGCCGCGGCACGCTAGAGCCGGTTCCCTAGTTCCGGGAACGTACGCTCCGCCTGCGCATTAGCTCGCCAAACAATATGGCAACACTCACCATCCCGATTCAGCTCACCGAACCTGAGCTCAAGCTGTTGCAGACGCTCGTTTATCAGGAATGCGGCATGTTCTTTGATGAACGCCGCTCCCATTTTCTGAAAGACCGCTTGCAGCGGCGGCTGAAGGTCTGCCAGCTCGACTCCTTCTACAGCTACTATCGCTTGCTGACCAGCCGCGAAGGAAAAGCGGAACTCGCGCAACTACTCGAGAATCTCACCGTCAACGAGACTAGCTTCTTTCGCAATCGCCCGCAGCTCGATCTGCTGCAGAAAACAGTTCTCGAAGACCTGCTGAAGAAAAAGCAGGAGCGCCGCGATTTCAACCTGCGCGTGTGGAGCGCCGGTTGTTCTTCCGGGCAAGAGCCTTATTCCGTGGCCATGCTCATCAGCGACGCCCTGGCTTACTACTATTTGCGTAATCCGCTGCCCTTTGAAATGCCCACCCCCAAGCCGATCATTCCGCCGCCCTGGAAGCTCGAGATGGTCGCTTCGGACATCAGCTACGCTATCTTGCGCGTCGGCCAGCAGGGAGCCTATACCGAGCAGCAGATGGAACCCGTTGACTACACCACGCGTCTGCGCTATTTCGAAAAATCCGGCGACAAGTACGTCGTCAAACCGCAATTACGGGAGCTCGTCCAGTTTGACTTTCACAATCTTAAGACCGAATTCCTCCCGCGGCGCAACGACATCATCCTTTGCCGTAACGTCATGATCTATTTTGACGAGGCCGAGCAAAAGCGCCTTATCGACAAGTTCTGGAATTGCTTGAATCCCGGCGGCTATCTTTTCGTAGGCCACGCAGAAAGTCTTTTCGGGCTCACGCAGAAGTTCCGCATGGTGCATGAAAATAACGGCACCGCGTATCAGCGCGTCGAGGCGGCCACGTGAACTATTTCCCCGAGGATCGCGGGGCGGAACTCCGCGCGCTGTTCTTTGAAAGCGCCGCGGAAATTCTCCAGGCTCTTAATGAGGCTGGCCTCGAACTCGAAGCTCGCCCCGCCGACGAAGAGGTGCTGCGCCGCGTCCGACGCTCCGTGCACACCTTGAAGGGCGACTCCGCGGCTTGCGGCTTCCACCAAATTAGCGACTTTGCCCACGAGATCGAGGATATTCTTACGCCGCAAGTGGCTTTGGCCCACGGCGCAAAGCTTGCCGAAGTGGTGCTGGCCGTCGCCGATTCTTTCGAAGGACTCCTGCGCGCCTCGCAAAACAATACCGAGCCGCCGTCCCTCGAACTTCTGCGCCAGCGCGCTCGCGCATTGGCGGTGGCGCCCGCGAATGCGCCAAAGAGCGATACTCCGCAACCAGCGCTCGCCGCAAAATTTGCCTGGACAGAATACGAACAGCTCATGATCGCCGAAGCGCAGCACCGCGGCGAGCCCGTTTACAACATCGCTTTGCGCGTTGCCCCCGATAGCCTCATGCGCGCCGCTGCTTTCCAGTTGATTCGCAACGTCCTGCACGCCACGGGAACGGTTATCGCGTTGCGCCCGGAAGACAACGCAGCCGCTGCTTCGGTCGAGATCGTCGAAGCCGCGCTGGCCAGCCTGCAATCCGTCGAAACCGTCGCCGCGCGTTGCAAGATTCCGTCGGTGGTATCGGAAATTCGCGTTGAACAAGCCGCCTCTCCGGAAACGCCCGAGCACGAACTGCTCGCCGACCTTCTGGAGGCGCAAGCCGCCGCCGCCGCGGCGCCCGCCCTTGAATCAGAAACCGCAGATCCCGCTGCGCAGCCGGTCGGCGCAGGCGCCGCAGTCGCGGCGGTTGCCGAGAGCACTCTGCGCGTGGACTCGTCCCGCATTGACGCCGTAATGAATCTCGTGGGCGAACTCATCATCGGCAAGTCCATGCTGCATCGCGCCCTCGCGGAAATCGAGCAGCGCCATGCCCGCGATCCTGTGCGTGCCAAGCTGGCCGATGCCGTTGCATTTCAGACGCGCGTTCTCGATGAGCTACACAAATGCGTGCTCAAAATTCGCATGGTGCCCGTCGAACAACTCTTCCGGCGCTTTCCTCGCGTCGTGCGCGACGTCGCCAAACAATGCGGTAAAGACGTGGCCCTCGAACTGGCCGGCGAGAACACCGACCTCGACAAAGGCATTCTCGACGCCCTTGCCGAGCCGCTTATGCATCTCGTCCGCAACGCTGTCGACCACGGCATCGAGCCCGCCGACGAACGCGTCGCGGCCGGCAAGCCTGCTCGCGGGACGCTGCACCTCAACGCTTACCACCAAGGAACGCAGGTGGTCATCGAAGTGCGCGATGACGGCAAAGGCATCGATTTGCCGCGCATCCGCGCGCAAGCCGTAGAAAAGGGCCTGCTAAAGGCGGAAGAGGCTGCGCGCCTTACCGAACAAGACGCCTTGAATTTGATTTTCGAATCCGGTTTCAGCACCGCCGCCGAAGTCACTTCCGTTTCCGGCCGTGGCGTGGGCATGGACGTCGTCCGCACCGTCCTTGAACGTCTAAAAGGTACGGTGAACGTCTCCACGCAAAAAGGTCTCGGCACCACCATCCAGCTTCGTGCGCCCCTTACGCTCGCCAGTATTCAAACTTTGCTCTTCCGCGTGGGCGGCCGGCTTTTTGCGATTCCGCTCTCCTCGGTGGTCGAAATCACTCGGGTCGACGATCAAGACATCAGCCGCGTGGATCGGCGCGAGGTGCTGCGCCTTCGTGAACAGATTCTTTCTCTTATCCGGCTCGATCATCTTGCCAAGATTCACGCCGTGGTGCCGCAAACCGGCAAGAAACGCAAAAATTTCGTAATCGTTATCGGCGCCGCCGAAAAACGCTTTGGGCTGGTCGTCGATAGTTTGGTGGGAGAAGAAGAGTTGGTTATCAAGGCCCTGCCGACGGAAATCATTTCGAGTGACCTTGTCAGCGGCGCTTCCATTCTCGGCGACGGTACCGTAGTCCTTATTCTCAACGTGCCTGCTGTCCTTTCGCGGCTGAATCGCACTTCCCCTCTCGGAGCCATCGCATGAGCGAACGGATTCGCGTTCTCGTCATTGATGATTCGGCGTTGATGCGCAAGCTGATTCCGTCCATCCTCGCTCGCGATCCTTCCATCGAAGTCGTGGGTACGGCCATGGATGGTTCGTTCGCGCTGAAAAAGATCGAGGAACTGCGTCCCGACGTAGTTACTCTGGATTTGCAAATGCCCCGCATGGACGGCCTCGAAACTCTGCGCATGATCATGCGCCGCGCTCCCATGCCGGTCATCGTGCTGAGCACGCCTCCCACGGAGGGCGCAAGCTTTACGCTGAAAGCTCTCGCTCTCGGCGCCGTGGACTTTATTGCCAAGCCTAGCAGCGCGCTATCCGGCAATCTCGATTCCATTGCCGAGCCGCTCATCAGCATGATCAAGGTCGCCAGGCGCGCTTCGGTCCGCAAACTTCCCGCCGACGAAGTCGTCGAGAGTCCGCTCGCCGTCAAGAAGACCAGCCGCGCCGCTTTGCCTCCGAAACGCATCGTCGCCATCGGCGTTTCCACCGGCGGTCCAAACGCCTTGCAATTTCTTCTTTCGCAGATTCCCGCTGATTTTTCTTCCGCCATCGTGATTGTTCAGCACATGCCGGAAGGCTTCACGGATATGTTCGCGCGCCGTCTGGACCAGTGTTCGCCGCTTTTCGTGCAGGAAGCGCGTTCCGGAGACCTGCTGCTGGCCGGACGTGTGCTGGTTTGCCCTGGCAACCGCCACATCACCGTTCGCCGCATGCCGCGCGGCGATATGGCAGTGCTGTCCGACGCGCCCCACGTCAATGGACATCGGCCCTCCGCGGATTTTCTGTTCCGCTCCGTGGCCCAGGAATTTGGACCTTCTTCGATCGGCGTAATCATGACTGGCATGGGCGAAGATGGAGCCGAAGGCCTTGGTTCCATTAAAACTGCGGGCGGTATGACCGTCGCGCAGAGTGAAGAGTCCTGTGTAGTCGCCAGCATGCCTCGCGCCGCGATCAGCAAAGGTTATGCGGCGAAGATCATACCCTTGGACGGTTTGGCTGCATTCTTGATTCAGCATGGCGGGCTCGATCGTTCCGCCGGCGAGAAGCTCGATCATCAGGAAAATCAGGACAAGAACGAAAAATTTGATAAGACGCCCGTTTCCTCGCAGCGCCGTTAAGGCGTCATGAGGAAGAGGAGAAGGTTATGCCACAGTTTGCGGCTCTACTAAGAAAAGACAATCGCCCGGTGCGTTACTTGGTTGTGGACGATTCGGTCTTCGCGCGCAAGAATCTCATGAAAATGATTGAGATGTTCGGCGGCGAAGTCGCCGGCGAGGCCGGCGACGGACTCACCGCCATCGCCGAGTTCAACCGCATCGCGCCTGACGTCGTGCTCATGGACATTACCATGCCGCAGATGGAAGGCATCGAAGCCGTAGAACGCATCGTTCGTCAGCATCCCGACGCGCGCATCATCATGGTCTCCAGCGTTGGCTACCAGGAGAATATTCTGGCCGCGCTGCAGAAGGGTGCCAAGCATTTCGTTCAGAAGCCGGTTAAACCGGAAGTTCTCTACGAGATCTTACGCTATGTCTTGAGCGACGATCCCGCCGCTGCCGGCATTCCCGCCGGTCTGCCCGTGACTCTCGCCGGGGAGTCACGCTAATGCGCATGGAACTCATTCAGCCCTTCATCGACGCGGCGGATGCCGTGATCTCCGAATCCTTGCAGTCTCCAGCGACCATCGGCGATCTCTCCATGGACGAAAACGCCTATCGCCGCAAAGGCGTTGCCGCGCTCATCGCCATCAAGGGCGACATCGAAGGACGCATCATTCTCGATCTTTCCCCGGAAGTAGCCGTAAAGATTGCCACGCAGCTAGCCGGCTCCGATGTCGCCGCCAGCGACCAGGTCGTCCGCGAAACGGTCTGCGAACTCGCCAACATGGTCATCGGCAATTCCGTTACCCTGCTCAACGATCAGGGTTTCCGCTTCAAAGTTTTTCCGCCGGAAATTCACATGAACGAGGAAGGCCTGGTCAGCACGGCGGATACGGAAGCGTTGGTCATCTGTCTGGAGACGCCGTGTGGCGCTGTCTATCTGAACATCGCCATGCACTATCTCCATCGCCGACGCCGCGAAAGAGACGCCGCCGCCACCGTCAGCTAGCGCAATCGCTTCGAGAGGACCGCGGCTTTATCGCGGTCCCGAGAGAATGTTCCGAACGCCAGCTTCCTTAGCGTGACTCGATTTCTTGGATTTAACTGCCAGGCGAGAAAATCAAAATTCTGCGTTCAGAAATACCAATTCCCACAACTCGATTAGTCCCCGAAATCGATCGGCGGTTTGATATACGCCGCACCGTGTCGGAACAACCCCGCCGAAACAATCGGCGCCGAAAACACGATTCGTATTGGCACGAAGATGGCGCTGCTTCCCGGCGTGAACGGTACCGCCACTTCCACCCGCGTCCCTTCCGGATATTCATTGCGGCTGCGAAAGCTGATCCCGCCCTTCGACAAATCCTCGCACACCGCCACTTCCTCCTGGAATCCGCGCCGTCGAATGCATGCCAGCACTCGCGCTTTCACTCGCGTCCGCGTCCTTCTCGGCGCTGACCGTTCTTCCTCTTTTGCGAGCCTCGTTGGCGAACCCTCCGCCGCCTTGACATCCGGCACCGCCTCAATCCAGATCGCTGGTGAATCGCAGAGCTTGCAATGCCGCGCCACGCATTTCCGGATCTCAAACGATTTCACGTCCGCTTCATTCAAATAAACCACTTCGCGCCGCTGGCAGAAGCTGCATTCCATCAGCAGCCGCGCTAGCGCCTCTTCCGATTTGTGTGGGGCAGGGAACTCGATATCCCAGAAATCCATGCGCGGCTCGAGCAAGTGAATGGCGTAGATGAAGCCCTCCGTATCGCGGTCGATTTCCGCCACGATGCGCGCTCGTGTGGACTTCCATTCGTCGCCTTCGCTCTGCCGGCGCAGGATCATTTCCTGACCTACAGCGAGACACTCCGGCAGCCGCAGCACTCCGCCATTGCGGCTCACGAGTACCGTTTGCGCCGTCTGTTTGATCGTCTCGCCGGCACTCGAGAACCAAGACGCTTCCACGGAGGTGCGAAAACTCACGCGGTCGCTTTGGCGATATCCGTCGGTAGTCATGTTTGCCACGCCGCTAAATGCCTTACTTTCTGTAGGCTACCACGCAGGCAACGATGCTGGCCGCTATTTCGCGTTTTGACTTGTCGTTCCTCGCAATATTGGGTCCGCGAAAAAAACGTTTTGGAACTCGTGCCGGCCACCTGTTACCCTTTCGGTTCACCACCCCATTTTCCGCGTCGCTTCGCTTCCGCCTTGCGGGCACACTGGTATCACGAGATGTGCCTTTTTCACGTGGCATAACCGTCCAGGCATCCAGCCCAACATGAGCAACGTGATCTCCATGGAAGACCGAGTTTCCCATCGTCACCTGAGCGCAGAGGCGATTCGCGACCGCCGTTATGCAATCCGCTATCCTTTCGCCGCCGATGCCGAGTTGCTTGAACTCGCCTCGGGCACGCGAACCGACGGCGTAACCTCGGATCTCTCCCTGGGCGGGTGCTTCATATGTACCAGCAAGCCGCTCCCCGTGAATTCCCGCACGCGCGTAACGCTTAAACGCAAAGATCAAACCGTCGAAGCTTTTGGCGTTGTGCGCATCGTCAAGCCGCGCATCGGCATGGGCGTGGAATTTCTCGACGTCGATTCCCAGTACGTTGAAGTTCTGAATCGCTGGATCGAACAACTCCGTCGCAGCCGCTAATCTCTAGCCCTGAATCCCACCTTATAAAAGATGGGGCCTCGCAATTTGATTGGTTTCGAAAATAATTAACGCGGTCACCTTAAACCGGAGCCTATTCTTCGCAGCAGCCGCAGTTGCGCTTACCGGTAATGTGAAATCGGCCCGATCTAAATGTCCGGCAATCCGACACACCGGAGTTATTGGTCAGTGCGGGTGTTTGGCTTTTTCTGAATGCGGTGGAGAGCAAAGCATAAAAGCTTTGGAGAATCGGTAACTGGGGTCAACCCAGTGCTCGATCACGCCCGTGAGTCTATCGGTGACCGGCTCCTTGCGCATTCCGAGCGATGAGTAGAAAGCCTTTGCCACGCGCATCTGCTTCCAGTTTGTCCAGATGGGCGCGTGCCGCTGCGGTCTTGCCGGACGCAAGCTCGGCCTTGGCGAAAAGAAGCCGCGCTTCGAGCTCGAAGACTGCGTAGCCATCGTGTTTCGCCTGATCGTGGACGGCGTTTAGGATGCGTTCGCCCTCGTCTGTTTTGCCGGTGCCGGTGTCAACTTCCGCTTCCGCAAGCTCGGCCGTCATGCGGATCATGCGATCGCTGCTCTGACGCGCAAGAGCGGCAGCGCGATCGGCAGCGGCGCGGGCGTCGGCCAGCTTTCCCTGAGCGGCGAGAGAACGCGCGAGCACAGAGTAAGCGAGCGACGCGGAGCCGGCAGCATGGTGCTGCTCGAAAGTGGCAATGGCTTTTCGAGCCAGAGGTTCAGCGTCTGCTGGCTTGGATTGCGCGACGGCGATGACCGCGAGCTGCACATCGCTCTCCCCGGAGTGAACCTCTTCGTTCGTTTCCTCGCGAATCGCCAAGGATTCCCGCGCCGATGTGAGAGCGTCGTTGAGCTCGTCCTGAGCAGTCTGTATCTCCGCAAGGCCGAGCAGGGAATACGCGAGAAAGCTCTTCAGGAAGTTCTCTCGCTCGTTGGCGATCGCTTGTTGGCACTTTTCCCTGGCGGCTGGCAACTCCCCCTTCTGATAGAGGACTTCACCGAGATTCAGGAAGGCTATGGACAGGCCGCGCTTGTCTCCGGCGGCCGTAAAATCCTCAATGGCTTCTTCTTTCATCCGTTGAGCGGAGGCAAGATTCCCAAGACTTAGTTCGATGCTCCCCAAATCATCGAGATTGGAAGCCATGGCGCGTGTGTCTTTGACCGAGCGGTCGATTTGAAGAGACTCTCCGAGATAGCGCTTGGCCTGCTCGAGATCGCCCTCATCCTGAAGCACCTCGGCGAGTTTGTGGGAGCAAGAGGCAATATTCCATTGAGCGCCTAAGCGGCGGAACTCCGCCAGTGCTTCCTCCAGAGCTTTTTGTGCTTCCGCGAGTTTGCCTTCAAAGTCTTGAAACATCCCAATTCCATGAAGGGCAATGGCGGCTTCGCGGGAGTTTCCGGCGGCGGTGAAGAGTTCTCTCGCGCGAGTTTCATCGGCAATGGCTTTATCGAATTCGCCGAGATTGGACCAGGCCCAGGATTCGCTCGTTAGGGCGCTGGCCAGCAAGAGCCCGCTTCCGATGGCCTGCGCGCGTGCAATTCCCGATGCGGCAGCTTTTTGACTGTGCTTCATGTCGCCGAGTCGCTCAGCCGCCGCGGCTTCCGCGATGTCGATATTAGGGTCCGTGCCTATCGGTTCGGGAAGTTTGCGGAGGGCGGCGATAGTGTTGAGCGCTTCCGCGGCGTGATTGGCATGAATTTGGGCGCGTGCAAGGCGCAAGCCATAGTCGAGATTGTCGGGGAAGAAATCATGAAGGGTGCGATACGTGTCCGTGGCGCCCTGCCGGTCATGAGTGAGCTCACGATAGCGGCCTTCGATGGAGAGGTGCTCCTCACGCGAGAGATTCTTGGAGAGATCGAGAGCCTTTTTTGCTTCGGCCTCCGCATTCTGGTCATAGCCAAGGGCGTGGAGACTTTCGGCAAGCGCAGAGTGAGAAAGGGCGTGATTGGGGTCGGCGGCAACAGCTTTCTCGAGCAGGCCGCGAGCAGCGAGCGCATCGAAACCTTGCAGTTTTTCGAGCCCTTGCGCGTAAAACCGTTCCGCTTCGGAATTGGCGGGGACGGCGGCGCGGGTTTCCTGCGTGGCCGCGGCGGAGAGCGGGCCGATACCCAACGTGCGGCGCAAGTTATCTCCACCTGCGGAGATAAGTTGCGGCAGGTCGGATACGGCGCCGTCTTTAGTGATCGCCGCGATGGTTTCACCCGTGTGGGTGTCTTGAACTTGCAGGACAATCCGGAGCTTGGTCGTCGATCCGCTGGCAAGAACAAGATAGGAGCCGGTGGCGATCATATCTGTCCCGAGATTATTGTGAATTTTGGCCAGCGTGTCTTGGGCAAAGGTATCCGCAGGGGTAAGTGAGAGGTCGAGCTTCATGCGAGCGGTGTTTTCGCTAGGAATGACGCGGATTTGCTGCCCGGAAGCGAGCTCCGCACCCAGCATTTCGGCCATTGCCACGGACATCCAGTCTGCGTCCGGTTGCCGTGACAGATTCTTGAAGCCCAGGACGGCAATGGAAGGACGGGGTTTGAGGGCTGCGGAAGCGGCTCCGCTTGCGGAATGTCGAAAAACCCCCATCCTTGCGACGGCCATCGCCATTCCGAAAACCACGACCGCGGTGGCGGCGAGGGAGAACCAAGTCCATTTTCGCGCCTGAGGAGTAACAATCACTTGGGCGGGTTCGACCAGAACCGGCTGCTCGGTGGCTTGGACTTCTACGCCTACGGCAATGGCGATGGACTGGCCAGCAGGTGTTCCATTCTCAATCGGAAAGATAAAGCGATAGCCAAGTTTAGGAAGCGTTTCGATAAACCGCGATTCCGTCGCGGAGTCATTCAGAACGCCGCGGAGCTCTTTAATCGCGGTATTCAGGCTGTGTTCGAAATCCACAAATGTATCCGAACGCCAGAGTTCCTGACGAAGCTGTTCGCGGGTCACGACATCGCCAGCGCGTCTGAGCAATATCGATAAAACCTGGAAGGGTTGAGGGCGGAGCTTGACCTTCGTCCCGTATTTGTAGAGTTCCCGGGAAGCCGCATGAAGTTCGTACGGGCCAAATCGTATCGTTTGCAGTTCCATGGGCAATAAGCACCGCGAGTATTACATAGTGCGCACAATATAGACCGCGTTTCAGAACGGCAGCAAGTGCAAATCTTCCCTGGAATGAGTAGGTTAGCCCTTCACCTTTTTTTAATTAGATTTGCAGAGCGCCTGCATTGCCAGGAAAGTCCGGGTCGTGCGAGAACCCTTCCTTGAAGAGGGTACTGGCCACGACACCTCCGAAGCCCGCGATCTTCAACCAAGCAGTCGCCCGCAGGCGGACCCAGCGCGCCGTTCCTAAACAGAACGTCGCCGCAAATCCAAGTCTCTGGTGAGAATGCTGCCCTCGAAAGGAAAAAACCTATGCTGGTCCATTGCAACTCTGCGGTACCGCCCAAAGACCACCTTCGGAAGCCGGCACGCGTGAGAAGGCTCGACCGCCTCCGCAAGGCTTTGTGCGTCGCCTCCATCGCGACGTTGCTCGTTGCGAGCGCGACGGCACTTGCGTTCAGTGAATCTTCTAGCTCCATAATTCCGAAGTTTCAGGTATTCGGCGATCCGGACGGCGCCTTTGCCACGATGAACCTCGGTGGACCGACGGACATGTCTAGCAATCCGTTTTTCCAAGATATGGGCTCCAACGGCCGTAAGTGCGTCACCTGCCACGAACCGAGCGATGCGTTCTCGATCACGCCGCCGCACCTACGGGCCCGCTTCACCGCCACCGCAGGCACCGACCCGATTTTCCGCCCGGTCGACGGCGCGAATTGCCCGACGGCGGACGTTGCGACTCTCGAAGAGCGCCGCGAGGCTTATAGCTTGCTCTTAAGCAGAGGCCTTATTCGCATTGGCATCAATGTTCCTGCAACCGCGGACTACCAGGTGATGAGCGTCAATAATCCGTACGGCTGCAATGCGACGGACGTTATTTCGATGTACCGGCGGCCGCTGCCGACCACGAATCTTTCTTTTCTGAGCGCGGTGATGTTTGACGGGCGGGAATCCACTCCGGCGACGGGAACGACAAAGATCCTCTACAACAATTATCCGTCTTCCCTGACGAGCGACTTGGCCCACCAATCGGTGGATGCGACGGTCACCCACGCGCAGGGCGATGGAAGCAGGCCCACCGTTGCGGAGCAACAGCAAATCGTTAATTTTGAGATGCAACTTTTTACGGCGCAGTTATTTGACTTGCGAGCGGGCCTGCTGAATAAAGAGGGAGCGAACGGCGGACCGGAGCCGCTTACCACTCAGCCCTTCTTCATCACCATCAATTCCAGCGTGCACCCACTGGTGCCGGCTCTCGAGCAGCCCGGCGGGCTCGTCACTCCCGGAGACGGCCAGTTTACGTCCAACATTTTCAACCTCTACAACTCATGGACGGAGTCAAGCGGCGGGTACTACAACGACTTCGCGGCTGCGCGTCAGTCGATCGCGCGCGGGGAGCAACTCTTCAACACTCTGCAAATCCCGATTAGCGGCGTCGCGGGGATCAACGATGACGTGGCGGCCGGCGGCCTTGTTGCGGGTGGAATTCCGGTTTTGCAAGGAACCTGCGGAACTTGCCACGATACGCCGAATGTGGGCAACCACTCCTTCCCCACGCCGTTGGACATCGGTACTGGAGACCCAAGTCCCGCGTCGCCGTTCGTCAACCTGGGCGGGCTGGATTTGAAGTACTTGCCGCAAATCACGGTGTGCAAAAAAGATCCTTTGACCGGCGTTCCGACGAACAGCTGCAAGACGACGACCGATCTGGGGCAAGCGCTGATTGACGGGAGATTCGACCACGTCGGCAAGATCAAAGGACCCATTCTTCGCGGACTGGCGGGACGGGCGCCCTACTTTCACAACGGCTCTGCGGCGACGCTGGAGGATGTGGTTGATTTCTACCAGACGCGTTTCAGTCTCGGCTTGACGGACCGGCAGCGGAGCGACCTTGTGGCCTTCCTGAAGTCCCTGTAGTGGGGAGGGGCACTCCTGAAGAGAGGTCGATAGCGAATTGCGGCGGCGTCATCTCGTGTCCAACATTGCAAAGTCGCGCTTCCGCTTCCGTGTTGGACCGCACGGACCGGGTGCTTGATAAAACGCTCCTATTGTTTCGTCTCCAGCGGATGCTTGCTCTTCTCATAAAATTCGTTCTGCAATCGCAGGCTCGCATCATCCGCTTTCACCGCGCGGATGGACTCCACGATGGTCCCAATCCACGTCTTCATGTCTGCCTCGCCGAGCTCTTTGCTGGCTAGTCCGCCATCTCCCGAGTAATGGTCCGGAAATTTTGCGTACCACCAAATTCCCGCATACACCGTTTCCGGAAGATGCACGCGATCCAAATCCGCTCCCGATTCCTGCTTCGCGCGGTCCACATGCACGAGATCCGGTCGCGCCACCATCATTTTTGAGGTCTCCGACTGTCCCGCATGCATGTCCAGCTTGTCCGTGTGCAATGGATTGTTCACCGCGTTCGATCCGCCCCACTGGATGTACACCACGTAATCGTGCGCGCGATCCAATTGCGTTTGCGCGAAGTAGGGAAGCAGACTCTCGTTCCCTCCGTGCCCGTTTACTATCAAAATTTTCTTGCATCCATTCCGCGCCATCTCGTCGGTGGTCTCTTGCAGCAGCGCCAGTTGTATCTCCCGGCTGTAAGCCATGGTCCCCGGCTCGTGCTTCGCCTCCGAAATCTGTCCAAAATAATATTCCGGAAACACCAGCGCATACTCTTCTGCCGCCGCATGCAGCGCCGCATATCGCACGTCCAGCAAATCTGTTCCCAGCGGCAAATGCGCTCCATGTTTTTCCAGGATCCCGAACGGCAGCAAACACGTTCCCTTCGCCTGCGCCACCGCGTTGCGAAAATCCGGGCCCGTCAATTCTTCCCAATGCGTCGAGAGTTTCTGCGCCCGCAAACTCCGCGCACCGCTCAACGCCGCGAGCAGCATCACCAGCAGACTTGCCATCCGTTTGGTCATTCCCATTCTCCTGTATTTCTCGTCCGCAGATTCTATCGCGCATTTGCGCCTTGGCGCTCCCTGAAAAAGAGTCCTCCCTTGCAAATCTCCTAAGCCTCGGGCAAACGTCAGCGCGACGTTTGTTGCTAGCGCCTCAGATACCGCCGGTTTCCATCCTCGCACTACCTGCCGCTTTGCCTGAAAAACGAAGTTTGGTCTGTAATAAGCTGGTATTCGCATTATGTCCGTTGCGAACTCCAGCCCTTTGCGGCCACTCTGGCGCCTCCTCGCTCTCTTTTTCTTGTCCACCATCTCTCTGTTTGCGCAGAGTAACTCGGGCGAACTCCGCCTCAAGGTCACCGATCCCGCCGGACTCGGCCTCAAAATCTCCGTGACCCTGATCTCTGATGCGATCCACTTCCGCGCCCACTATGATTCGGACTCGAACGGCTACGTCATCGCCAAGCACCTTCCCTTCGGTCTGTACCGTCTCGAAATCGTTGGCGAAGGCTTCGCATCCAAAGACGACTCCATCGAAATCCGTTCCGCCATTCCCACCGAATACACCGCCAAGCTGACCATCGCCTCACCGAGCACTTCGGTGGTTGTCCACGATCAGGACACCCTCATCGATCCTTATGTCTCTGGCTCTATCAATCGCATCGGCCCCGACGCCATCGAAAATCGCGCCACGTCGCTACCCGGCCGCTCCCTCGTCGACCTCGTTAATTCTCAGCCCGGCTGGCTCTTTGAAGGCAGTGCCGTCCTCCACCCCCGCGGCTCCGAGTATCAAACTCAATTCGTCGTCGATGGCGTTCCTCTCACCGATAACCGCTCTCCCGGCTTCGGCGTAGAAATCGAGGGCAACGACGTGCAATCCCTCACGATTTACACCGCCGGCTTTCCCGCCGAGTATGGCCGCAAATTGGGCGGCGTCATCGAGGTCGAAACCGCCCGCGACAATCGCCAGGGCTTCCACGGCAAATTCGTCGCTTCCGGCGGCAGCTTTGCCACTGCCGACGGCTATTTCCTTGGACAATATACCTGGGATAAAAACCTCCTTGCGGTTACCGTCGACGGCTCGGCCACCGCCCGCTATCTCAATCCCCCCGTTCTCCAGAATTTCACGAACACCGGCACCAACTCCGATTACTCCATTCGTTACGAGCGCGATCTCTCGAACAAAGACCGCATCAGCTTTTTAATCCGCCACGGACTTTCGCGCTTCGAAATCCCCAACGAACTCGTCCAGCACGCCGCCGGGCAGCGCCAGGATCGGGATATTTTCGAAACCCTCGGCCTCGCCTCCTACCAGCACACTTTTTCCTCCAACATCCTGGCCGATTTCCGGGCCATGGTCCGCGACGATTCGCAATCTCTCGACTCCAACCCGCTTTCCACTCCCATCATCGCTTTTCAAAATCGCGGCTTCCGCGAATCCTACGTCAAATCTGCTCTCTCTATCCACCGCGGCCGGCAGGAATGGAAAACCGGCGTGGAAGTCGACTCCACTCGCCTCCACGAATCTTTCCGCTATGACATCACCGATCCCTCGCAGTTCGATCCTCTCAGCCCCGTCCATTTCACCTTTCCAGAACACCAGGCCTGGGATCTCGAACAATCGGCGTTCGTCGAGGACCAGATTCGTCTCGGCAAATGGACCGCTAGCGCCGGTCTCCGCTGGGACCATTACCAACTCCTCGTCAACAAGAACGCTTTCAGCCCACGCCTCGCCCTCGCCCGGTTTTTTCCGTCCGCGAATCTTGTTCTCCACGCTTCTTACGACCGCGTTTTTCAAACTCCTTTTTTTGAAAATATTCTTCTCTCCAGTTCACCCCTGCTTGCTTCGCTCAATACCAATTTTCTCCGCCTCCCGGTACAGCCTTCGCATGGCAACTATTTCGAACTCGGCGCCACGAAAAGTCTCTTCGACTCCGTCAAGTTCGACCTTAACGTCTTCGACCGTCGCGTAAACAATTTCCTCGACGACGACCAGCTCCTCGACACCGGCATCAGCTTCCCCATCACTTTCGCCAGAGCCGATCTTTACGGCGCCGAAGCAAAAATAGAGCTTCCGCACTGGCACGGCTGGAACGCCTTCCTCAGCTACTCGTATATTGTTGGATCGGTTTCTTTCCCGGTTACCGGAGGTTTATTTCTTGGCGAGGAAGCCACGGCCGTGCGATCTTCCGTTGGCCGCTTCTGGGACTCGCAAGACCAGCGCAATTCCCTGCGCGCGCGCGCCCGCTATGATTTCACCGCTCGCTTGTGGGCCGCCATCGGCGCCGATTATGGCAGTGGTTTGCCCACGCAATTCGACAGCTCTCAACCTAACGCCATCGCCAATGCCATTGCCGAATACGGACAGCAGGTCGTCGATCGCGTCAACTTCGTACGTGATCGCGTAAAACCAAATCTTTCCATCGATCTTTCCGCCGGCGCCGAACTCTATAAATCGGACAAGCTCGCGGTTCACGCGCAAGCCGATGTCATGAACCTCAACAACCGGCTAAATCTCATCGACTTCGCCGGCCTTTTCTCCGGCAACGCCATCGCCCCGCCCCGCAGCTACGCTCTGCGCCTCACGACCACCTTCTAACCAGAAAAATGTCATCGCGAGGCGGCGGGGAATCCGCTTTCTGTCGCTGCTCGCGGGATGGGTCCGTATATTGACCCTGGCGATCCTCTAACGACGGCCGCCACCCGAAACCCACTTCAGGCCAATCCGCACACCGCCCGCGCGTTTGCCACCACCGTCGTCAAATCGTCGCCCTTTCCAAACACGGCGGTTACTCCACAAGACAACGCCTCTTTCTCCATGTACGAATTGTAGTCCGCGGTAAACAGAAAAATCGGCAGTTCCAGCATCGCCGCCTTCAGTCGCGACGCCAGTTGCAATCCGTTCAGCGCCGGCGTTGACGAATTGACGATCACCAAATTTGGCGAAAGCCGCTTAGCCTGGGCAATCGCCTCCGCGCCATTGCCCGCTTCCACACAGTCATCAAATCCACTTCGTCGATCAAACAAATCACACAGAATCTTGCGGAAAGATCGGTCGTCGTCGACGACCAGCACCGTGCACATAGTGGGTCCCCTTAATTGAATTGCGGCCAGGATTTCGGGAGAGAGGCAATGGCCTGCGGCACGAACCGTCCGCAGCGCGCCGGATGTCCCCGCGGTAATCTTTAAATTTTCAGCGCCCGCCGCGCAATACCGTGTTATACGTACCGTAAACGTAACATCACATAGTATTTAACAGATGTGACAGCTCGCGGGTTCATCTTGATCACGCACGAATCGGATCGCCTGGTTCGCCGCCTTCTCCGCAAGCCGGCGCATCCGGCTCCCTGCTCAAATTGGACTTGGCCGCCAACCTTGTCCAAACCGTAAAAGCGGTGTTCGGTAGGCCACGGGCAACGACATCCTCTCCTCGTGATTCTTGCTAAGTAACATTGACTTCGCTTTCCTCACGGGGCTATCATCGCCACGATTCCAGGGACCAGCCCGCTCGTTACTCGCTAGAAGGGGTGCGCCATGGTAAAACCCACCGGCTTAGTCAGTTCCGTTCTTTCACGCAAAAACTCTGAAGTGTGGAGCGTATCTCCGGAACACACCGTTTACGAAGCCGTCGAAAAAATGGCTGAAAAAGGTGTCGGCGCTTTACTGGTGATGACCGGCGACCGCCTCGAAGGCATCCTCTCTGAACGGGATTACGCCCGCAAAGTGATCCTGCAGGGTCGCGCCTCGAAGACTACCTTGGTCAAGGAAATCATGAGCAGCCCCGTCATGTTCGTCACGCCGCAGCAAACCGTCGACGAGTGCATGTCCATCCTCACCAACAATCGCATCCGCCACTTACCGGTGATGCAAAATCATCGGGTCGTCGGCGTCCTGTCCATCGGCGATCTGGTGAAGTGGATTGTCTCCGAGCATGAAGCAACCATCGAAACCTTGCATCAATACATCTCGGCAAGCTATCCGGGATAGCCGCCGCCTATTTTTCTTATGGAGTCCGCAGAAGCGGTCCGTGTTCGCCGCGGGCGCAAACTTTTCGGCCGTCCATCGCGCTAGTGGATAAACGTCAAACCGTTTGGAATAAATTGTGGAAACACATACGCATACAGCATCACGATCACGCCCACAATCGCCGCCAGCGCCACGGAGTGCCAGAACACAAACCGAAAAATTCCGCCTTCATTTCCCACCTGATTGGTCGCCGCCGTTGCGATGCAAATGGACTGCGCATCAATCATCTTGCCCATCACGCCGCCCGCGCTGTTCGTCGCGCACATCAATATCGGGCTCAAATTCAATTGCTGCGCCGTAATTTTCTGCAATCCACCAAACAAGACGTTCGACGATGTATCACTGCCCGTCAGCGCCACGCCCAGCCATCCGATGTACGATCCGAAAAACGGAAACAGCCAGCCCGTTCGCGTAAACGCCAGTCCCAGCACGGCGTCCATTCCCGAATATCTCGTCACGTAGCCTAGCCCCAGCATGCACGCCATCGCGATCACCGCAAACCTCATCCGGTAGACGGTCTGTCCAAAAATTTTAAACATCGCACCCGGACGTAGTCCCAGCAACACCCCCGCCACCAGCGCCGCCAGAAAACATCCGGTTCCCGTGGCCGTCAACCAATTGAAATCAAATTTCGCATTTTCGGCCGTCGGCTTCGCCACTACCGGCTGCGCGCGAAACACCGCTTTGTGCAGATACGGCACTTCCCATCCGCCGCTCTTGAAAGCCGGCGTAGTCGCTTTCCCCATCGCCGTCTTTACGCTCGGCAGCCCCCACATCAAGACAAACAACGAGAGCACCGCAAACGGCAGCCAAGCCTTGGCAATCTGCGCTCCCGTGTAATGCTTCACCGCTTCCTTTCTCTCCAGCTTCGCTGCGTCCTCTTCCCGTTCGTCCTCAAATCTCCAAATCTTCTTGGGCTTCCAAACTCGCAAAAACGCCAGCGTCACGACCATGGACACCACTCCCGCCATGATGTCCACCAGGTTACTGTCCATATGATTCGACCAGAAATATTGCATCCCCGCGAACGAAAGCCCCACCACCAGAATCGCCGGCAGCACTTCAAAGGTCTCCGTCCAGCTCACCATCGCGCGCACCAGCCAGAACGGCACAATGACCGCGGTGAAGGGAAGAATCCGGCCAATCATGGCGTTCAAATCGCTCTCCGGCAGCGCCGTCACCGCCGCCAAGGCGTGCACCGGCGTGCCAATCGCGCCCCACGCCACCGGAGCCGTATTCGCAATCAAATTCAACGCGGCCGCGTGAAAAGGCTTAAAGCCCAGTCCGATCATGAACGCCCCGGCGATCGCCACCGGCGTACCAAATCCCGCCGCCCCTTCGATAAACGCGCCAAAACAAAACGCAATCAGCAACAGTTGCAATCGCCGGTCCGCGGTAATTCCCGCCACCGAATGTTTCATGATCTCAAACTGGCCGGTCGCCACCGTGATGTCGTACAAATACACCGCGGCCACCACGATCCACACGATTTTTAACAAGCCGTACGCCATGCCGTATGCAAAACTCACCGTCGCCAGTTGCACCGGCATATGAAACACAAGTATCGCGCACAAAATTGCCGTCGCCGCCCCGGCTACCGCGCACAAATGCGCTCGCACCTTGAATCCCGCGAGCAGTCCGAGCAGCACCAGCACGGGCAGCGCCGCCACAATCGTCGACAGCCACCAATGTCCCAGCGGATCGTAAACTTGCGTCCAAGTCACAGAGTTCCTCCAAGAATGTGCGGCCTTTTGCGCCGCACGGCTACCCCTGCAAAGGCTCGCCACACTGCGCCTCGGTCGGCACGCGCGCGACGCCCCACATGCGCACACCCGGGCCCCGAAGCCCTTGTGTCGTGCTGCTGAATACTTCCTCCCGCCAGCCTTGTCAAGCAATAACTCGCAGCGCGAACCGCTGCTGGCAAGCGAGCCCCTATCACCAGGATGCTCCGGCGCACCATTCTCGCAATCCCGCAGTCGTCGTCTTCACATGGCTCGCGGAAAGAGAGCCGACAAACGCCCAAACTGCGGTGATTCACTCCCGGGATGCCGCAAAAAACGGGGACCGCTCATGGGGAGTATCGGCGTCCGCGCTTGACGGCCTGCGCGGTTTGCCACGCGATTCAGCTTGCTCCCGGAGTTTCGGTCACGGGCGCAGGAAGTTTCGGCGGCGCTGGCGAGGCGCGTTGCTCGGTCGGAGTTGCAGGCGGCGCATCCGGTTTGCCAAAGATTTTCGCGACCAGCAGCAGCGCCGCGAACGTGACGCCCAGCATGGCGAATTGCTTCCAGCCATAAAGGCGCGGGTCGCTGCCAATCCAGCCCAGCGCGATGAAGCAGAACACAAAGTGTGTCACGAACACTTGCAGCGAAGCCTGACCCAGTAACACCAGCGGCCGCACCGCCAGCGGCCGCAGCAGCGTCTGAAAACGCACCAGCACCGCGGTGATGCATGCGAAATCGAGCAAACGCAGCGCGCCCAAATGCCACTTGTCAAAGACGATTGCATACGGCGCAAGATTCACGACGCCGCAGATTTCGGCATATCGCACGGCCAGCAACGCCGCCACAACTCCTCCGCACGGAATCCAAACGCGCTGCGCCCAGGCTTCAACGCGCAAATTGCCTTTGGCCCAGCGCGCCCCGCACCACAAGCCGATGATCCACATGAATTGCCAAGCCCACAGATTGAAAGCGCCCATTTCACTCAGCGGGATGGCCAGGTGAAAGTGGTGTGTCGCGAATCCGTAGAGTCCTTGGCGCAGGCCGAATTGCGCCAGGAACCAGATCAGGAAGCCGCAGGCGAGCAGAATGCGCCAGCCGAGCTTGTCCGCAACGAGCAGCGCAAGCGGCGAGAGCAGCAAGAAGATAAGGTACAGGGGAATAATGTCCAGCAAAGGAGGTCGATAGATCAGCAGCAAAGCATCGGTGACCGCTCGTGCGCGGCCCGCAGAAAAGTAGAAGTCCAACAAATAGTAAAGCGCCTGGTGATGGCCGTTGACGGCAAAACGCGCCGCAATCAGGAACGCGCCAAAGAGCAGCGCCACATGATACTGGTACAGCCGCAGCGTGCGGCCAAGCAGTTTGGACGCCATGACCCCGGGGCCGCTGCGTTCGAGCAGCCGTTCGTAAATGAACCCGGTGAAGAGCGCGCTAAGGAAAATGAAGCCTTCGGACGCAGAGATGTAGCCAAAGGGCTGGTTGACCCACGGCGTCAGCATGGTGGGCATGTGCGTCAGCGTCATCCAGACCAGCATCAGGCCGCGGGCGGCGTCGATTTCGATGCGGCGTTGCATCTCGTTTTTTGGAGCAGTGCTTGCTCCCCTCGCCGATTGGACGCTGCTCGAGGCTGCCTGGTTCCGCGGCTTATTCGCGACAAAGAATCGCCCGGCGGATTCAAGAATTTTTGCCTGGAGATCATGGAATAACAACGCACTCGGACGCTTCTGGAAAATTTAGGCAGAGCGGGCTTCCTCTTTGGACATCTGGTGACAAGTGCTTCGCGGCGCGCAGCGGCTCGAGAGTACTCTCAAGTAGAACGGTCCCCCAAGAGGCCAATCTCGCGCAGATCAGAAACACCAAGGCCAAGCAATGTCACTGAGAATCATGGTGGTCGACGACGAACAAGGGAGCCAGACACTCGTTAAGTGTCTGTCGGAGCCCTTGGGACACACCGTATTCGCCTACGATGATGCTCACAAGGCCGGGCATCGGGCGGAAGAGCAGCGCTTCGACGTCGTGTTCGTTGGCATGGGTTCCCCACAAATGGAAGGAATTGAGCTGGCCCGCCGAATCCGCAACTCCGACCCGAACCGCGAGACGACCATCGTTATGCTAAGCGCCACCGGGGCCATCGACAGCTTGCGGACGGCTTTCGGCGAAGGCGCCAATTTCGTTCTTACCAAGCCGATCACCGCGCGGCACCTCGCTCCGATGCTGGCCGCCATGGATTCTGACAACTGGAAAGGGAAAAGGCACTCAGCCCGGCTGCCGCTGTTTACGGACGTCATCTGTAAGTGGGATGGGGGCCAGGTTTCCTTGCGAAGTTTGAACATCAGTGAAGCCGGCATGCTGCTGCAACCCGCGGTCGACCGAGCGGTTGGGCAGGAAGTTGCGCTGGAGTTCAAGCTCGCGGATGCCCAGGCCCCCTTGCGCATCGTCGCTCGGGTCGCGCGCAAAGAAGGATCGCAAAGTATGGGCGTCGAATTCGTCGGCTTGGCACTCGAGGAGTTAAACGCGATTCAGCTCTACGTGATGGGCCGTTTGAAAGGTTTGACCCCGCGGCGGAAGCCGACGGACATCGGAACGCCCAGGCTGGGCCCTCGTTAGGCTGAATCGGGAAGTCCGGGCGGTTTTACAGCTCTGCTGCTCGCGCACGTTTTGCTTCCGGGAAAAAAGGACAAAAGATCAGGTTTTCAGCAGCTCCTGCCGCGCGTGGAGGTTCCGTCCAATGGGCAAGGATGCTGCTTAACCCGTCGATAACCCCATTCGCTTCAATGCGTTGATTCCTGACGAGGCGGGATGGTAGGCTTGAAAGGTTAAACGCTCGGCGTTTTCGCGCCCTTTTTACGTATGGGCTGAGCGTATCTTATAAATACGAACTGTGTACGGGCATGTCTGCGTGAAGTCATGACTTTGGCCAAGGCCGAAGGAAAGATACGTGCGGCAACCCCAGAGGAGCGTTCGACTTGAGCGAAGCACTAAGAAATTTTCTGTTTACATCCGAATCCGTGACGGAAGGTCATCCGGACAAAATTGCCGATCAGATTTCTGATGCGGTGCTCGATGAAGTGATGAAGGTGGATCCCAAGGGGCGCGTGGCGTGCGAAACCCTGGTGACCACGGGCTTGGCGGTGGTGGCGGGGGAAATTACCACCACGGCGCACGTGGATTACGACGAGCTGGTGCGTGAGACGATTCGCAACGTCGGCTACGACGATGCGGCCTATGGCTACGACGGGTATACCTGCGCGGTCATGTGCACCGTGAAACGGCAGTCCCCGGATATCGCCATGGGGGTGGACACCGGCGGCGCGGGCGACCAAGGCTTGATGTTTGGCTTTGCCTGCGATGAGACCGAAGAGTTGATGCCCATGCCGATTCAATTGGCGCACCGCTTGACGCAACGCCTCTCGGAAGTCCGCAAGAACAAAAAAGTCGATTTTCTCCGTCCTGATGGAAAATCCCAAGTCAGCATTGAATACAAGAATGGTCGCCCCGTGCGTGTGGATACCGTGGTCATTTCCACGCAGCACAGCGAGAAGGTTTCCACCGCGGATTTGCGCGACGCGATCATGGAGCACGTCATCAAGCCGATCGTGCCCGCGAAAATGCTGGACGCCAAAACGAAATACCATATCAATCCGACGGGACGTTTTGTGATTGGCGGTCCCATGGGCGATGCCGGTTTGACGGGCCGCAAGATTATTGTAGATACCTACGGCGGATACTCGCGGCACGGCGGCGGAGCGTTCTCGGGAAAAGATCCATCGAAAGTCGACCGCTCCGCTTGCTACGTGGCCCGCTACATCGCGAAAAACGTGGTAGCGGCGGGACTCGCAACCAAGGCCGAAGTGCAATTGGCGTACGCCATTGGAGTGGCCGAGCCGGTCTCCGTGATGGTCGACACCTTTGGCACCGCGACCGTGGAAGAAGAGAGGATTACCTCGCTGGTGCGCGAGAATTTCCTGCTGACGCCCAAGGGAATTATCGAAGCGCTCGATTTGCGGCGCCCGATTTATAAACCGACAGCGGCGTACGGACATTTTGGACGCACCGGCCCGGGCTTCACCTGGGAGCGCACGGACCGCGCGGAAGCGTTGCGCAAGGCCGCGGGATTGGGTGCGCCGACGCAAACAGCCGCGGCGGAAGTGGCGGCGCGACGCTAGCTGTAAGTTTTTAGACTGCCACGCTGTGCAATTTCGACCGGGCGGTTGCCTGTTTGACTTTCCATCCGCGAACACGGTTCGCAGCAAAAAATTTTACCGAGGAGCAACTCGATGGCGACAGCAGAAATGAAAAAAGGCGACGTCAAGGATTTGGCGCTGGCGGATGCCGGCAAGCGCAAGATTGAATGGGCCGGGCAGCAAATGCCGGTTCTGGAATCGATCCGCAAGCGCTTTGTGAAGGAGCAGCCGCTGAAGGGCTTGCGCGTTTCTGCTTGTTTGCACGTGACCAGCGAGACCGCGAACTTGATGATCGCGTTGCGCGATGGTGGCGCAGACGCGGTGTTGTGCGCTTCGAATCCGCTCTCGACGCAGGACGAGGTGGCGGCCTCGCTGAATCGCGACTACAACATACCCACGTACGCGATCAAGGGCGAAGACAACGACACCTACTACACGCATTTGCGCGCGGCGCTCGATCACAAACCGCAATTCACGATGGATGACGGGGCGGATCTGGTGACCATGCTGTTGACCAAGCGCACGGACCTGGTGGCGGATGTAATCGCCGGAACGGAAGAAACCACGACTGGCGTGATTCGATTGCGCGCCATGGCCAAGGATGGCACGCTCAAGTATCCGATCATCGCGGTGAACGACGCGATGACCAAGCATTTTTTTGACAATCGTTATGGCACGGGTCAATCGACCATTGACGGCGTGATTCGCGCAACCAACGTGTTGATCGCGGGATTGAAAGTGGTCGTAGCCGGCTACGGTTGGTGCGGACGCGGCGTAGCGATGCGCGCCAAGGGGCTGGGCGCGGACGTGATCGTCACAGAAATCGATCCGGTGAAGGGCATTGAAGCGGTGATGGATGGATTCCGCGTGATGCCCATGGAACAAGCGGTGAAAGAAGGCGACATTTACATCACCGTGACGGGAAACAAGAGCGTGCTGCGCGGCGAACATTTTGAAAAAATGAAGACCGGCGCAATTGTTTGCAACTCCGGACACTTCAACGTGGAAATTGATATTCCTGCGCTTGAGAAACTGTCCAGCGGGAAGCGCGAAGTGCGGCCGCTGGTCGACGAGTATGTTCTTTCCGGCGGACGCAAAGTTTACTTGCTGGGCGAAGGCCGCCTGGTGAATTTGGCAACGGCGGAAGGGCATCCAGCTTCGGTGATGGATATGAGCTTTGCGAATCAGGCGCTTTCCGCTGAATATTTGCGGGCGAATTACAAGAGTCTGAAGCCGCAGGTTTACGTGGTGCCGGAGAATCTGGACAAGGATATTGCTCGTCTCAAACTGGAATCGATGGGCCATAACTTGGACAAATTGACGCCGGAGCAGGTGCATTATCTGGCGTCGTGGCAAGAAGGCACGTAGTTCGTCCCTTTGCGTCATTTGAATTGTTTCGCGGGGGCACAAAACATCGTGCCCCCGGTTTTTTTCTGGCATGTCTTTAACGGGTGAATTACCGATATGTGGGATCTGGCGGCACATTGTTTAGATGTAGCGGGGCGGCGCGGAGCGACCTATGCCGATGTGCGTTTGATGCATATGCGGCAGCGCGATTTGACGACCAAAAACGGGCAGATCGGGACGCTGGCGCAGACCGAGTCGATCGGTCTGGGCGTGCGCGTTCTTGCGAGCGGGGCGTGGGGATTTGCCTCGACGGATCGGCTGACGCGCGAGGGTGCGGCGGCGTGCGCGGCCAAAGCGGTGTCCATTGCAAAAGCTTCGGCGCTGGCGAAGCGGCGCGATGTGCTGATGGTGGACGAGGTTGCTTTTATCGACAGCTGGCAGAGTCCGTTTCAGAGAGATCCGTTTGAGATTCCGCTCGAGTCGCAACTGGCGTTGCTGCTGGCCGCCGATGCGGAAATGCGACGCGTGAAGGGCGTGACGCTGACGGAAACGGATATGCAATTTCGCAAGATTGATTCGTGGTTTGCGTCGAGCATCGGTTCGCGCATTCACCAGCGCAAAGTGATTTCCGGCTGCGGCATAGTGGCCACGGCCTTTCAAGGAGAAGAGATTCAGAAACGGTCTTATCCGAACAGTTTTGGCGGGCAACATGCCCTGGGCGGCTATGAGTTAGTGGAATCGCTGGAATTGCTAAAGCATGCGCCAATCATCGCGGAAGAGGTGGTGGCATTGCATTCGGCCGCGCAGTGCCCGCAAAAATCCGGGACATTGATTCTGGGAGGCAGCCAGCTTGGATTGCAGATTCACGAATCCGTGGGGCACCCGATCGAACTCGACCGCGTGCTGGGCGAAGAAGCGAATTTTGCGGGGACCAGTTTTCTGACCCTGGATAAGCTGAACCACTTGCGATATGGCTCGGACATCGTAAACGTGGTGGCCGATGCGCGCATTGCGCACGGTCCGGGGCTGGGAAGTTTTGCATACGATGACGAAGGAGTCCCCGCGCAGTGCACCGACATTATTAGGGATGGCCAATTTCGCGGATATCTATCGAATCGCGAGACCGCTCATTTAATCGGGCTCGAGCGTTCCAGCGGAACCATGCGCACGGAAAGCTGGAACCGCTTGCCAATCATTCGCATGACCAATGTGAGCTTGCTGCCGGGTTCCTGGGATTTCGATGCGCTGATTGCGGATACCGATGACGGGATTTTGATGGAGACGAATCGTTCGTGGTCCATCGATGACCGGCGCTATCAATTCCAATTCTCCACGGAAGTGGCCTGGGAAATTAGGGGCGGGAAGAAAGTGCGCATGCTGAAGAATCCGAGTTACGGCGGTATCACCACGGAGTTCTGGAATTCGTGCGACGCCATTTGTTCCGCAGAGCACTGGACGCTGTGGGGCACGCCGAACTGCGGGAAGGGCCAGCCGATGCAAACGATGGGCACAGGACACGGGGCTTCGCCGTCGCGTTTTCGCAACGTACAGATTGGAGCGGCGTTTTCCGAACAATGAGCGCGCCGCGCAAGTCTCGAGTTAAGAACGGGCGGGTCTCGCGGCCGGCGGCGCTCGCATTGTCTGATGTGCGGCTGCTGCGCGGGGTGATTGATAACATTTTACGTCTGGCGAAAGCCGCCGGAGCGGAAGCCGCCGAAGTCCATGTGGATGAGGTGCTGGACGATCTATCGCGATTCGCGAACAACGCGATTCACCAGAATGTTTCTGAACATGGATTTACGGTAACCATCCGCACGGTTGCAGAAGGGCGAACGGCGCGCGTGACCACGAACCGCCTGGATGAAGATTCCTTGCGTTCGGCCGTGCACTCGGCGCTATCACTGGCGGCGAGCCAGCCGGCGGACCCGCAGCTGCTCGCGCTCCCGGGAAAACAAAAGTATCGGAAGGTCGAGCGGTTTGCAAAATCCACCGCCACAATCACTCCGGCGGACCGTGCGCAAGCGATCCGGCGTGCTTGCGATCTTGCGGTCGAAAAGGGTCAAGTGGCTGCAGGAATTTTTGCGACCGGGCAATTGCAGACGGCGATGGGCAATTCGCGAGGGCTTTTTGCGGCGTATCGCGAAACGCACGCGGAATTTTCCATCACCATGCTGGAGGGGCCGGCGGCGAGTTGGGCGAAAGCGAACGCTGCGAACGTGCGGAATTTTGACCCGCAAGCTCTTGCCAGGCAGGCGAGCGAAAAATCTCATCTGGCGGTCAACGCCAGGGAACTGGCTCCCGGCCGGTACACCGTAATTCTCGAACCGGCCGCCGCGCTCGATCTCGTCGGATTTCTCTTTTACGATTTTGCGGCTACCGCGCTCGCGGACAAGCGCTCCTGCCTGAACGATCGGCTTGGCAAACAGATTTTTGGCCCAAACATTTCGATCGTTGACGATGCCTATCACCCGTTGCAACTCGGTGCGCCGTATGACGGCGAGGGGATGCCTCGCGAGCGCGTACTGCTGGTCGATCGCGGGGTGCCGCGAAATTTGGTTTATTCGCGGCGCGCAGCGAAAGCCGCCAAGAAAAATCCCACCGGTCACGGATTCATGCTGCCCAACGAATATGGCGAAGCGCCGATGAATCTGGTTTTTGCTGGCGGCAATGATTCGCTGGGAAAAATGATCGCCACCACCGACCGTGGACTGCTGGTGACGCGCGTGTGGTATATCCGCGAAGTGGATCCCTACGAAAAGATTATGACCGGGATGACGCGGGACGGACTGTTTTTGGTGGAACGAGGCCGCGTGACTTCCGCGGTGCGAAATTTCCGTTTCAATCAATCGCTGCTCGAAGCGCTGAAGAATGTGGAGATGCTGGGCCCAGCGGTGCGGGCCAGCGGAGAAGAAGCGTTTGAAATGGTGGTGCCGGCGATGAAAATCAGCGATTTTCATTTCTCGGAAGCCACGAAATTTTAGACTGCTGCAAGAATCGGAAGCCGCGCGGATTCCCTAATCAAAAGGCAGAGGTCCTAGGTCCCGAGGAAGCGCGGGAAGCGAGGCATTGCGCCAAAGGCGCGCCTTGCTGAAGGGTGCCTCGCGGCGCTCCTCAAGGGCGCGGTTAGCCCTTTCTGGCATGGTTTTCTGCTCGCAATAAAACCAATGCGGCAAATTGAAATTCTGCGTTGTACTTGGCCGCTCGTGTGCACTTATAACCGAGTATGGCTCGCCACCCCAATTGGGGTCACCCGGACCACGATGCGTGCGGGACGGGATTTGTCGCGCGACTTGGCGCCACTCCCTCCCATGACATCGTACAGTTCGCGCTCACGGCGCTCGAGCGCCTGACGCATCGCGGAGGTGTGGACGCAGACGGCGCCAGCGGCGACGGCGCTGGATTGCTCACCTCGCTGCCCCAAGCGTTTTTCCGGGCGCGTGCTAAAGAGCAGGGCCTCGAACTTCCAGAAAAGTTCGGCCTGGGTTTTGCGTTTCTGGCGTCGCCCTTCGCGTTTCATGCGCGGGCGGCGATTCACGCCGCGGCGGAAACCGAAGAGTTGGAGGTTTTGGGTTGGCGGCGCGTTCCCGTGGATTCGCGATCGCTGGGAGCCCGCGCGCGCGAGAGCATGCCGGAGATTTGGCAGTTTTACGTGGAGGCGGAAAAGCCTGGCGCGGGTTTCGAGCGGCAACTGGCGTTTTTGCGAAAACGCATCGAGTCGGTGCTGCCGCCGCGATGTTACATCTGTTCGCTTTCTTCGCAGACCGTCGTGTACAAGGGACTGCTCACGCCGTGGCAATTCCCGCAATTTTACGAAGATTTGCGCGACTCCTCGTTCGCGGCTACGTTTGCGGTTTTTCACCAGCGGTATTCGACGAACACCCAGCCTTCCTGGCAACTGGCGCAGCCGTTCCGGTACGTGGCGCACAACGGGGAAATCAATACCATCGTTTCCAGCCGGCGCTGGACGCGCGCGAAAGAGCGGGAGCTGCGGTCGCGATTGCAGGTGGACGAGTGGTTCCACGCGCTCGAAGACGGCGTTAGCGATTCTGCGAGTTTTGACAATGCGTTCGAGTTGAAATTGCTGGAGGGATATTCGCCGGATGAGGCGATGCTTTCTTTGGTGCCGCCGGCGTTTGAGAAGGATCCGTATTTGTCGCGCGCGGTGCGGGGGGCGTTGCGCGCGGTTTCTCGCGAGGGCGCGCCGTGGGACGGTCCGGCGGCGCTCGTATTTTCTGGCGGAAATTACGTGGGCGCGAAGCTCGATCGCAATGGACTGCGGCCGCTGCGCTACACGGTGACGCACGACGGATTGATCATGGCGGGTTCGGAAACGGGACTGATCGATCTCGAGGAATCGCGGATTGCCGAGCGGCAGAAGCTTGGCCCCGGCGAAATGATCCTGGTGCATCCGGAAAAAGGCGTGTTTCTGCGCTGGCGGGAGATTTTGAAAAGGCTGGCGAGCCGCAACCATGAAAACTCCGCTGGTCCAGCGCAGGTTTTCGTGCCGGATGCGGCGCCCGCGGCGCCGCTGGAAAATCCCAAGCGCGTGGCGACCGCCGCCGGCTGGACGGACGATCAATACAAAATTTTATTTTCGTCGCTGACGCACGGTAAAGAAGCGGACTGGAGCATGGGAGACGACGCGCCGCCGGCGTTTCTTTCGGCGTTGCCGCGCACGCTGTGGGATTACTGCAAGCAGCGATTTGCGCAGGTGACCAATCCGCCGATCGATCCGTTGCGCGAGGCGCATGTGATGTCGCTCGAAGTTCACCTGCGGGATGGCGTCACGCTGCCCGGTCCGGTCATCAATGCGGCGCAACTTGCTAGCCTCTTGGCGCAACTGGGAGCCGCGGACAGTTCCGTTTCACAACTCGATTTGACTTTTCCCGCCAGTACGGGAGTTCCGGGTGCGCGCCACGCTATTGCTCAGCTTTCAACTACCCCTCTGAGCAGTGGCGCGCGTCCGGGGCTCCTCCTCCTTTCCGATCGCGGGATCGACGCGGAGCGTGCGCCGCTGCCCGCGTTGCTGGCGACCGCTGCGGTTTGGAAAGCGATGGTGCGCGCCGGGTGGTGGGACGTGCCGCTTATTGTGGAGTCGGCGCAGGTGTTTGATACGCATCACGTGGCGTTGCTGGTGGCTTGCGGTGCAAGCGCGGTGATGCCCAGCTTGGCGCTGCAATTTGCCGCGGCTCCCGAGATTGTGGCGCTGGAACCGCGCGCCGTGGACGCGGTAAGCACGGCGATTCACGCCGGGTTGCGTAAAGTTTTGGCGAGGATGGGCGTTTCGACGCTGGCCAGTTACCGCAACAGCCATCTGTTTGAAATTGTAGGGCTCGCCGTGGACGTGTGCGACGAGTTTTTTGAAGATGCCGCCGATTTTCCGGGGCAGAAATCGCTGGACGACGTGCTGTCTGACTATTTGCGCATGCACACCACGGCTTTTTCGGGAGCTGCTGACGATCTGGCGGACTACGGACTCTATCGCTTCCGCAAGGGTGCGGAACTGCACGCCAATTCGCCGGAAGTCTTGCGGCGCTTGCATTCCTTTGTAAAGGCGCCGGAAGCGAAGAAGTTTTCCGCGTTTGAAGAACTGGCCGAACAGCAAGGGTCCATTTTTTTGCGCGACCTGCTGGAGACCACGCCTGATGCGCCGGTGCCGCTTGAGGAAGTGGAGTCCAGCGAAGCAATTCTGAAGCGCTTCAGCACGCAGGCAATGTCTCTGGGTTCGCTGGGCGCGGAAGCGCACCGCACGCTGGCGGAGGCCATGAATTCGATTGGCGCGCGCAGCAACACCGGTGAGGGCGGGGAAGACCCGCAAATCTATCGCCACGAACCGCACGCCGCGAACAAGATCAAGCAAGTGGCTTCGGGAAGATTTGGCGTTACCGCGGATTACCTGGTGCACGCCGAAGAACTCGAGATCAAGATGGCGCAAGGCTCGAAGCCCGGAGAAGGCGGGCAGCTGCCGGCGAAAAAAGTGACAGAGTACATCGCGCGAATTCGCCACGCCACACCCGGAACACCGCTGATTTCCCCGCCGCCTCATCACGATATTTACAGCATCGAAGACCTGGCGCAGCTCATCCATGATTTGCGGGCGGTGAATCCGCGCGCGCGCATCGGCGTGAAACTTGTTTCGGGGTCCGGCGTTGGTATTGTTGCGGCCGGTGTGGCAAAGGCCGGCGCCGACGTGATTACCATCAGCGGGCACAATGGCGGGACAGGCTCTTCGCCGCTCACGTCCATCAAAAATACCGGTCTGCCGTGGGAAATTGGATTGCGCGAAGCTCATGACACGCTGGTTCGCGCGGGCCTCCGTTCACGCCTCTCTCTCCGCGTCGACGGAGGCCTGAAATTTTCGCGGGACATTGTGCTGGCGGCGATTTTAGGGGCCGATGAGTTTGGCTTTGGCACCGCGTCGCTCCTGGCCATTGGTTGCGTGATGGCGCGGCAATGCCACTTGAACACTTGTCCGGTGGGTATCGCCACGCAGGATGAAAAACTGCGCGCGCGTTTCAACGGCAAGCCTGAAATGGTGGTGGCGTATTTCCGTGCGCTCGCTGACGAAATTCGCGTGCGCCTCGCGCAACTTGGCGTCCGCTCGCTCGGCGAATTGACTGGCTGGTACGATCGGCTGGGCGCGCGGTCCGGCATGGATCCGCTGATGGTCGTGCCGATTTCGTCGTCGTTACGCGTGGCACCGCAGCAAACGCCGACGGTACACGCGGCGGCGCTCGAAGATTCCATGCACTTCAGCGGCTCTCTGGGGCTTGAACCCGAATCGCAGCCCATTCATAACTCCGACCGCAGCGTGGGGGCGGGGATCAGCGGCGAACTCATGCGCCGCCGCAGCCAGGGTCACGAATTGCAGACGGAAATCAGCCGCGAATTTCATGGTTCCGCGGGACAAAGTTTCGGCGCCTTTTTGGCTGCAGGCCTCACGCTCAAACTTACTGGCGAGGCCAATGATTACGTTGGCAAAGGGCTGTCCGGCGGAATGATCAGCATATCGGCGGGCTCCGCAGCGTCGCGCCGTGGCGATATTCTGGCGGGCAACACCGTATTGTACGGGGCGACCTCCGGCCAGCTGTTCATCGCGGGAAGGGCGGGCGAACGGTTTGCGGTGCGCAACAGCGGAGCGCTGGCGGTGGTCGAAGGTCTTGGCCAGCACGGATGCGAATACATGACCGGCGGAGTGGCGGTAATTCTCGGCTCCGTCGGGATGAACTTTGGCTCCGGCATGACGGGAGGGCTTGCGTATGTGCTGCGCGCCTCCAGTGAAGACGTGGTGCATCGCGACTTCGTGAATTTGTCTGAAATTACCGACCACGAAGAGGTATGGTTGCGGCGAGTTTTGGAAGCGCACGTGGATTTGACGGGGAGCCCTTGTGCTGCGCGGTTGCTGGCGCGGCGAAGCGAGCTTCCGCTGTTGCGCGTGCAGCCCATACATTTTCAAGGCACCATCGAGGCCACATGGCGTCCGCAACTCGAAGCGCTGCCGCAACGCTCGACAATTTTGGCTGCAAATCCCGCTGATCTTCGCTCTCCCGCGGAGATGCGCGTTTGAAAGGAACGCAATTCGCAACCCACTCGGCGGGCAGAATCCGCTATAATTCCCGCCGAGCACTCTGCCCATGGATTTCGACCAACTCGCTACTTTCGTCTACGTTGCAAAACTTAAGAGTTTTTCGCGCGCGGGGCAAAAAGTTTTTCGCTCACAATCCGCGGTTAGCGCGCAGATCCGCCAGTTAGAGCAGGCGTATCGCGCGAAGCTGCTGGACCGTTCCGCGAAATCCGTCGAACTTACCCCCGCGGGTGAAGTGCTGTTTGAATACGCCGAGAAATTGCTGCGTTTGCGCGATGAGTCCGTGCAAGGAGTGGCGGATCGCGGCGATCTGGTGCAAGGCCGCGTGGTTTTCGGTGCGAACGAAGCGACCTGTTTATATTTGCTGCCGGATATTTTTGCGGAATTTCAGCGCAAGTATCCGCTGGTGCACGTCAGCATTTATCGCAATTTCAGCCACAAGATTTTGCAGCGCGTAGAGGACGGCACCGTGGACGTGGGGATTGTCACGCTACCCACGAAGTCGCCCAACCTGAAAGTCCACCACATTTACAAGGACCGCATGCGCTTCATGGTCAGCGCAAAAAATCCGTTGGCGCATCGCGGCAAAGTGACGCTGGAAGAGGTGGCGTCGCAGCCGCAGATTTTCCCGCGCACAGGTTATACGCGGCAAGTGCTCGACAAATTATTCCGTCCGTACCGCTCGCGCATTCAAGTGACCATGGAACTGCCGAGCATCGGCATGATCAAGCGGTTCGTCGCGGCCGACGTGGGCGTTTCCCTGATCAGCGAAAGTTTCGCGCGCGATCAGGTGAAAGCCGGGGAAGTGAAGCTCGTTAACGTGGAAGGCGTCGAATTATTCCGCGAACTGGGTCTAGTTTACCGCCGCGACCGCAGCCTGCCGCGCGCGGCGCAAGCGCTGATTGGCATGATTCGCGAGCATCGCAAAGGTCACGAGAACATGGACGGCGGCGGAAGTTAAACGGAGGCGGACGTCATGCGGGGTCTTTAGCGCTATCGCATCGCTCCCAGTCCGTAAAGCGACGCTGCGCTGGTTCAGTTGATTGGCGAGAAATCCAGGCTGGCGATGGCGTGGGCGATTACATTCTCTTGGATCTGAATCAGGTCGGTATCCGCATACGTCATTCCCAAGATGGTAAAAATGTCGCCACCGCGCGACAGTACCACCAGAGTTCCCGACCAATCGTGTTCGTCGGCCATGCCCCGGTAGCGCACCTCAATTCCCGGGAACCCTCCTACCGTGGTGGCGCGGCGGGAGATCTGCCGGTAATTTTGGTAAACATCGCGCACGCGCTTTTCGACACCGCTCGCTGCCGCGTCCAGCGGCTCTTTGGTCTTTTCTTTCCCGACGACCAGCAACGTTGATTCGTCGTTCGTGCCCATAGCCACGATGGCGTTCGGCAGCGCGTTACGAGCGTCTTCAATCAGATTCCAGCTCGGCGCCTTGAAAAGGCGAAAGTTATTGGTGTGATTTATGTACAGATTGCCGCGAATTTCTTCCCGGGTGCCATCGGACTCTTTGGGAGGCGCGGGAGGGGCAGCGGAGGCCGCCAGCACCGTGGCACTATTGTTCGGCAGCGCGGCATTCGTCGCGCGCAACGCGGGCGCGAGCACCTTGGTTTTCGCCACCGCCGGGGCCTCCGGCCTGGCCGCTCCGCCCGCCAGAACCGCCGCAGTCTTCTCTCGCTTGGCGACTGCCGGGTCCGGCACTTTCTCGCTCACTTCTGTGCTCGGCGGGGCAACTGTGCCCGCGCCTGCTGTCGGTTCAGCGTTCGCCGCATCTGCACCGGACTTGGCTGAGGAGGCTCTTTTTGCTGTCGCGGCAGCATCCTTCTTGGCGGCAGGCTTATTTTCCGCTTTGGCTTCCGAATTCTCAGACCCTGTCGGGATAATCGCGGCGATCTTGTTCTTTTCGACGAGCACAAAACCAAAGTCGGTCTTGATCTTGAACATGTTGTCGTCGAAGGCCACGATCACGCCGTAGAGTTTCTTGCCATCCTTCAGGCGAATTTCGTCGGCGCGCAGGCATACAGCGATTCCGAGCGCGAACGCCAGCAAAGCTCCCCAGCGCATCGCCCAAATGAGGAATCCACGCCGCACGCGAATTGCTGCTTGATGTTCGTTCAGAAGGCCCATCGATGCGAGTATGCTGCCGCTGCGGCGCGCCTCGCAACTGTCGCTCGTGAATTGGTTGTCGCTTGTGCTACCTAGAAGGAAGTCCGCTGGCTCTCCTGAGCATCTTGGATGGCAATTTCGCAATGTCGAGGGAAGCCGCCGCGCAGTAGCAAAGAGGCTCGCGGGCGGGTTCTTTGGCGCAGCGCTCCGCTCGACAGCGCCTCGGAGTCAGCAGCGGGTTCCGCCCGGAATGGCCCCTGCCTGCTGTCTGTGGGACTATCTATTCCTCTGGCGCTCTTCCACAAGCGTAAGCCTTCCGCATTGCCAAACTCCGCCTGCAGCGCGGCTTTGGGTACCCTCTGCAATTCTCCAATCGTCACCATGCCGCTGGCGCGCAAGACTCGCAAGGTTCCGTCAGGCAGTCCGTAAAGGTTTTGTAACGGCAAGGGCGCCAAAAACGCGCGCTCCCGGCCAGCCGCCACGACCTGTGGAGCGCCGTGCCCGGCTGCGCGAGACGCCGTCCCGGCCACAACTTGCGAACTGCCCGCGCCTAACGCGATCCGTACTCCGGTCCGGCGCAGCATCTCGTTCTGCAATCGTCCGAGTTCACGCGGCAGGCACGAGCCGCGCGGAGTCTCTTCGGATCTCACACCGCGCCACACGCCCGTACGCGACAACCAACTTGTGGCACGGCGCGCCGCAATCCTCGCCGCATGCTCGATAAGCCCAATCTGATTTTGCAAACGTCCGATTACGGATGGGGCAGGGAACACATTTCCAACCGACAGGTCCATTGTGGGAGGGCTCCTCGCAGAGGAGCGCTGTACCGCTGCGACGGTTATAACGGACGCCCCAGCAACTCGTGAGAGCCGAAAGGCAATGGAGCCAGTGGGACGTCCGTTTCCCGTTTCCTCTACCGTCAGCCACTATAGCGAAGAAAAGACGAAAGTCAAGGATTTTTCGCTTTCTGTTCGCCTCGGCGCCGGTACGGCTCTCGAGCCATCTTTTACTCGCAAAAAAAGAAGGGCACGGTGTTCCGCGTCCTTCTTTTTTCAAAAATACATCTCGCTCGCCGCTAAAAAATCTGGCGGAACGTCCAAAACAAAAATCCCGACAGCATCATGGCCACCGGCAGCGTCAAGACCCACGCCAGAGCCAAGTTGCGCACCGTGGACATCTGAATGCCCGAGCGATTCGCCGCCATGGTTCCCGCGACACCCGAAGACAAGACATGCGTGGTACTGACGGGAAGCCCGTAAAAGTCCGCGGCGCCGATGGTAGCCATGGCGGTGATCTCCGCAGCCGCACCCTGCGCGTAGGTCAGATGATTCTTGCCGATTTTTTCTCCGACCGTGACCACAATGCGCTTCCACCCGACCATGGTGCCCAACCCGAGAGCCAGCGCCACGGCAACCTTCACCCAGAGCGGAATAAATCGCGTGGCCCGGTCAATGTGTTTCGCCTTGTAATTCTTCAACATGGCGGCATCTGCCGTCGAGATCTGGGGAACCCCGGACTTGAGCATTAAGCGGATCGATTCCCCCACCACATACATATCGTTGCGGAAGTTGCGCACTTCGGTGTTGGGAACCTTGGAAAGCTCTTTGAAGATGGCCAGTTCGGTGCCGATGCCATTGACCATCTCGCGCAGCGCCAACATGGTATTGGGTTTAAATTCTTTGGTACGAATGTATTCCGTTAGCTCTTCGCGCGGATCCCCGATCGCCGCGCTGTTTTGCACGTACTTATCGAGGGACGTCGCAGTCTGCTCGGAAACTGCAATAAAATCTTGCGATTCAGATGCTGTCACCGCGTGGTTCAAGGCGTACGTGGTAGGCACCGTGCCGATCAGGATCAGCATGATCAGGCCCATGCCCTTTTGCCCGTCGTTGGAACCGTGGAAGAAACTCACACCGGTGCACGTGACAATCAGCAGGCCGCGAATCCACCAGGGAGGAGGTTCGTTGCCCTTAGGCGCTTCATAAAGCTGCTTATCCTTGATGATCGATTTCATGGTCAACAGCAGCAGCCCGGCCACGACAAACCCCACGATGGGCGAAAGCACCAGGGACTTGCCGATGTTGGCAGCTTGCCCCCAGTCGACGCCGCTGGTTCCGCTGCGCGCTTGCATCAGCTGGTTGGCGATGCCCACGCCGATAATCGAACCAATCATGGTGTGCGAACTCGAAGCCGGCAGGCCAAACCACCAGGTACCCAAGTTCCAGAGGATGGCCGCCACCAACAGGGCGAACACCATGGCGAAGCCCGCGCCGCTGCCCACCTGCAGAATTAGCTCGACCGGCAACAGCGACACAATCCCAAAGGCCACAGCGCCCGAGGACAGCACCACTCCGATAAAGTTGCAGAAACCGGACCACGTGACCGCAATCTGCGGGTCCAGTGAGTGCGTGTAAATCACGGTGGCCACGGCATTCGCCGTATCGTGAAAACCGTTGACGAATTCAAACGCCAGCGCCACAAACAGCGCTACTCCCAACAGGATATAAGGCAGGATCGGGCCGCCCTGCAGGGAGATCAAATCGTGCGATAAGCTGATGCCTATGTAGATGATGCCGATAACCAGCACCACTCCAAAAATGAGCATCCCGGTCTTGCCGGGACCCTTTGACAATTTGGCATGGACGCCGTGCGTCTCCCGTACCGGCGGAGCATCGGAAACGGGGGCGGGAGGGGTTGTAACAGTGACCATAATTCTCCTCAGTGTCACGAACGGATACGGAACGGCAATGTCGCATGAATAGGGGACGGGTTTTTATAGCGCAGGGATTGTTACGGCAGGATGAATTCAGCGATACCAGGCCGCATGTCGAGATCCACAACGAGATCCAGCATTCAGCGAACGGCGCCAATCCCGATAACACCTTCGGGCAAAGCCTTAACGACGGCTTTGGGCGGGCAAACGACAGCACCGGATAGATCGACGACGGGGTGGAGGAGTTCCACGGACGACCAAACCAGCGACTGCACGCCGATCAAGGCACCTTGAAATCGATACGATAGTCATCGAATCATCGGGGAAGCGTGCGCTCATAGCCGGCGGCTTTCAGTCTCCAGCAGAAGAAGCGGGCTGCCGCACTCCTTTGGGCGCCAAACGCTCCGCATGAGTCTCGCTGATTTAAGCGCCTACGACTCTTTGAGTTTCAGTTTGCCGGCTGCCTTATTTTCGTCGAGGAAAGCCCGCAGGTCGGCGGAAATATCCAACAACCGAATCCATTGTTCATAATACAGCGTGACCGGAAAGCGGCCCAAGCCGTACACGCTGACGCCACCCTTTTCCCCTACGCGAAATTCCAGTGCGCCGCTGCGCTTTCCAGGCGACTGTTTTTTCAACGCTTCCAGTTGCGCCTTTAGTTCTTCGTAAGACGGTTCGCTCATAAAATCCCCCGATAATTTGTTCAGCAAGAGCTTACCGCGAAACGGAAAGACCGTTAAGCGTTTAAAGTGATCTGTCGTGTCGCGCGGCCCGTAGACGCTCCGGCCGCGCGAAGCGGAATGCCGGTGAAATATTAAACATACATAAGTTAAAAATTAACCATCTCCGCGTATTGCCGGAAGGAACTTTTGACGGAAACCGCTAAAGCCTGCGTTTCTGAACCCCTGGACCTGGCTAACGAGGCTCGATCGGTGGCCGCCCGCGTGCTCTTCTCGTTCGTCAGCCGGAGTTCTTCAACCGGAGAATGGCAGCCCGCAGCCCGCAAAAAAAAACGGCTGTCGTCCCATCCTGGATGGGAGTAGACTCCGCGAGAGTAAAGATGCTTTTTGCATTACTGCAGTTCTGCATTTTGTTTGTGCGTTGGTTCTCAAAAACTTGCTATGGAGGAAAAACGTATGGCAATTAAGAAACCAGTCAAGCCGGTCAAGAAGGGCGCGAGTCCGAAAGCCAAGGAAATCAAGGCGGAGAAGCGCTCGTCCTTGTCGGCGGTCGAATTCATCAAGCTGAGGGGTTGAGCGAACAACGATACTGCGAGAGATTTCGCCGTTGAACATCGATTCACGATTTACCCCGTTTGTCCTCAGCGTGCGTTCTTCTAGGATCGACCGCCGAGGAGTATTTGCCGAAGTTACCATTCCCGCGCGGCGCAAGGTGGTCGAGTACGCCGGCGAGAAAGTCACGATGCGGACCGCAATCTCCCGCGTACGGCGTATCTTATTCGCCAAAGGCGCGGCGAGGTGCTCCGAGCGCGTATATATGGCGCAATTGAATCGAAGATATGCCATCGACGGCTCAGTCGGCGGAAGCGGAGCGGAATTTATTAATCACAGCTGCGATCCCAATTTATATGCTCGGAAGAGTAACGGACGCATTGATTTGTTCAGTAAGCGGGTGATTCGCAAAGGCCAGGAACTGACACTCGATTATCGGTTTGGCCCGTCGAGTATGCCCATGGCCTGCCATTGCGGCTCACGAAAATGCCGCGGAACGATTAACCCCCGGAAGTAGTTGATGGGGTGGTCGATCAGCGACGGTCTTTTCTGATGCGGCATCCATCGGCTTCGCGAAAGTTCCGGGCCCAAGTGTCGTGCAAGTTCCGAAAACGAAACGTAAATGTACTAGCATTCGCTAAGGAGGAGACATGGCCACGAAAAAAGCAAGCAAACCGACCAAGAAGGGTGCCAAACCGAACGGCAAAAAAATAAGGGCGGAGAAGCGCGCGTCCGCGTCCTGGCTACCGCTCCATACCATCAAGTTTTCGGCCGACTGAGCGAAGCTCCGGTAGATGTAGGGAAGCTCGGGCTTGCAGGCTCGCGCAAATGCCTAGGAGCGGTTTGCGCGCGTGATCGAGCGAACCGCAAATCTGAGATCGCCAGCGCCAGCGCACCTGGTGCGCGGTTCACCGGCCCGAGCCGCCCGCTATCGACGGCACCAGCAGTACGCGGTCGCCTTCTTTCAGGGTGCAGGATTCGCCGCCCAGAAAGCGGATGTCTTCATCGTTTAAATAAACGTTCAGGAATTGGCGGATTTGCCCGGACTCGTCGCGCACGTGGCGAGAGAGCGCGGGAAAGCGGGTGGTGAGTTCATCGAGCGCTGCAGCGACCGTGGCCGCTGAACAATCCATCTTCGGCGCGCCATCGGTAAAGCGGCGAAACGCCGTGGGAATTTCTACGATAATCGGCATGCTCAGGCGGCTCCTTTGGCGGCAGCGGCTACTGCGAACTGCTGGTCCAGCAACGCTTCGAAGGCTTCGAGGCGCGGCGGAATGGGTTCCGCGAGCGGATACTCTGCAACCAGCGCGTCGGTGGTCTTCAGTCCGTTGCCCGTGATGCACACTACCGTCGTTTCGTGCCGCTCGATGCGCCCTTGCGCGAGCAGCTTTTCGGTGACGCCCGCGGTGACTCCACCGGCAGTCTCCGCGAAGATGCCTTCCGTTTCCGCAAGTTGCTGGATCGCTGCGATGATTTCCGGATCGGAAATATCTTCCGCCCAGCCGCCGGATTCGCGGATCAATTTCATCGCATACGGCCCGTCGGCAGGATTGCCAATGGCCAGCGAACGCGCAATCGTTTGCGGCTTCTGCGGCTCAAAGCGCGCCAGGTTGCGTTTCACGCCGTCCGAAATGGGCGAGCATCCCGTAGCTTGCGCGCCAAAAAATTTAACGGGCTTGTCTTCCACCCATCCGAGCGTCACCAGTTCGCGAAACGCCTTAGCAATCTTGCCGATTAACGAGCCACCGGCCATCGGCACCACCACGTTATCCGGCAACCGCCAGCCGAGCTGTTCGGCAATTTCAAAGCCGTGCGTCTTTGAACCCTCTGCGTAATAGGGACGCAGGTTCACGTTGACCAAGCCCCATTTGAAGCGGTCGGCAATCTGCGCGCACAAGCGATTCACCTGGTCGTAATTGCCCTGAATGCGCACGATGCGCGCGCCATACACGGCGGTGTTCAAAACCTTCGCCGGCTCGAGGTCCGCGGGGATGAACACGCAGGCATCAAAACCCTGTTGCGCGGACTGCGCCGCGACGGCGTTCGCCAAATTTCCCGTGGACGAGCAGCCCACGGTTTGAAACTGAAAGCGCCGCGCGGCCGCCAGCGCCACCGCCACCACGCGATCCTTAAAAGAGAGAGTAGGGAAGCACACCGCGTCATTCTTGAAATACAAATTAGAGATTCCCCAGCGTTCTGCCAGGTGGCGCGAGCGCACCAGCGGCGTTCCGCCCACGCTGTTCGGCGGCGCGAAATTTTCCGGAAGCGGCAGCAATTCCGCATACCGCCACATATCGAACGGACGAGAAGCAAGCGCCTCGCGCCGCGCCACCTTTTTCACCGCTTCATAATCGAAGGAGACTTCCAGGGAGGAAAAGCAATCATCACAGAAAGATCGCGGAGCATTGCCCCAAGCCTTGCCGCACTCCCGACAGCGCAGTTCATACCGTTCAGACATAATTCCCCTAACCAAAGATTCCGTTCGCAGGAGATTTAGGGCCTAAAAAGGAGGGGGATAAACAAAAAACCCTCCGTGCCAAAGTGCTCGGAGGGAATCTCAGAAATTCATCTGGGAAGCTCTACAGCTCTTTAGCAGTTTTTTACGTGGAGCAAGTTGCCCTAAATCGCCACGTGTGCCGCAACAGCAGCTTCCTATTTATGCTTGAGAACCGGAGCATTGTCAAGCGGCTTGACGCATGCCGGAATGTCACCTTGAAAGGTTGACTCATGCCAATGAGTCATATAGACTCATTACATGGCTAAGCGTCTCCAAGTGATTCTGCAGGATCCCGATTACCGCGAGATCCGGCGCATTGCGCGGGCCCGTGGTGTCTCGATTGCCCAGTGGGTGCGGGCAGCGCTCGCGGCGGCACGCCGGGAAGAACCAGGCGACGGCGTGGCCAAGAAGCTCGCGGCACTCCGCGCGGCGGCGCGGCACGACTTTCCTGCCCCGGACATTGAAACCATGCTTGCGGAGATCGAACGCGGGTATGGCGACGGCCCTCTGCCTTGATTCTGATTGATTCCAATATTCCCATGTATGTCGTGGGCGCTGCGGAGGCGCAAAAAGCCGTCGCGCTGCGGCTCCTCGCGAAACTAGTGAACGAACGGCAGCGGCTGGTTACCGACGCGGAGGTGTTGCAGGAGATCTTGCACCGTTATGTGTCTATCAATCGGCGCGAATCGATTCAGCCTGCATTGGACGCTTTGCTCGGGGTCGCCGACGAGGTGTTGCCCGTTGAACGGGCCGCAGTGGAACGAGCAAAAGAGATTGTGATGGGACACCGGAATCTGTCAGCGCGAGATGCGGTGCATCTGGCGGTCATGCAGCAGCACGGCATCGAACGTATCCTGAGCTTCGATTCCGGCTTCGACAATTTTCCCGGCATTACACGCTTGTCGTAACCGCGCACCGTTTGATTCGCAATCGTCGCGCGCTGCCATGGGCAGCCGACAGACAGCTATTCATAGCGCAACGCGATCAACGGATCCACCCGCGAGGCCCGTCGCGCCGGCAACCAGCACGCAATCACTCCCGTCGCGAGCAGCAACGCCGGAACGCAACTCAGAGTCCACGGATCGTACGCGGAAACGCCCCATAACTGCGTGGCCACCACTCGTCCCAACCCGATGCTGACTAGCACTCCCAGCACCACACCAATCCCTACCAGCCGCAGCCCCATGCCGATGACCATGCCCTGCACTTCCGAGCCCTGCGCGCCCAGCGCCATGCGAATGCCAATTTCCTGGGTGCGCTGCGCGGTGGTGTACGCTAGGACGCTATAAACTCCCACGGTAACCAGGATCAGCCCGATACAACTAAAAATCCCCATCAGCAAAAACCCAAAGCGCGGCCCCGCGTAAGAGAATTGCCGGATGTAGCCTTCGAGCGACCCTGTAAACGTAAGCGCCACACTCGAATCCGTGGCCCAAATTTCGTGGCGCAGCGCGTCCAACATGGTTAGCGGATCTTGCGCGGTACGCACCAGCACGCCGCGAAACGCCGAGCCCGTCACTGTGTAGGGCACCCAGATCTCTGGTTGCACCGGATCCTGCAGCCCGCGATTCTTCACGTCCGCGACGAGCCCGATAATTTCAAATGCCGGATCTGCCACTTTGTCTTCAAACTCCGCTAGCTGCGCAATGCGCACCTGTTTGCCGATAGGATTATCTGTGCCCAGATATTTTTTCACGAACGTCTGATTCACTACCGCCACCTTGCGCGCGTCGTTCACTTCCGCTTCGCTGAAGGCGCGGCCGCTCAGAAACTGAATCTTCAGCACGGGAAAGTACCCCTCGCTGCACAGTTGGAACATGGCGTCCCACTTCTCCTGGTGCGATTTTCCGGGGATTTCGATGTCGCTGTTAATTCCCCCGTAGGGCGGCAGCGTGCTCGTCTCGGTCGCATCGACAACGCCCGGCAAGGCCTTCAATCGCTGCAGCAGCGGCCGGTAGAATCCGGAAACCTGCGCCGCCGTCTTGTAGCGGTCGACGGGAAGCGGCAATCTCGCCACCAGAATATGGTCGGGTTGCAAACCCAGGTGCACCTCGCGCAGTGCCACGAAGCTCCGCATCAAAAGTCCCGCCGCCACCAGCAGTGTCAGCGACAGCGCCACCTCCAGCACCACCAAGGTGTCGCGCAATCTGCCGTGCCGAAACCCGCCGCGCGATCCTTTGCCGCTGTCGCGCAGCGGCTGGTTCAAATCTTTGCGCGCCGCGCGCATCGCGGGCACCAGTCCGAAAATAAGGGCCGTCAACACCGCCACGCTCAGCGTAAACACGAGCACGGGTCCGTTTAGCCGGATCACGGACTCTGCCGGAATCGTGTCTTGCGGCATGAGCGCCACCAAAAACTTCAATCCGCCCCACGCCAGCAACGTTCCGAGCACCGCCCCGCCCAGCGCTAAAATCAAACTCTCCACCAGCAATTGCCCGACGAGCCGCCAGCGGCTCGCGCCAATCGCCGTGCGAATGGCAAATTCCTTTTCGCGGGTGGTCGCTCGAGCCAGCAACAGATTCGCCACGTTCCCACAACCGATCAGCAGCAGCAGCCCCACCGCCGCCAGCACGATATAAAGCGTGGTGCGGAACTTTCCCACCACCCCGTCGGCCAGGGATTGCATTTCGACCGTAAAGTGCTTCGGGTAGTCCTTGGGGTACACCGGTGCAAGCTGCTTGGCCAGCACCGTGAAATCTGCTTCGGCCTGCTGCAAGGTGACCCCGGGCTTTAAATGCCCCAGCAAAAACCAAAAACGAGGAAACGCCCCTGCGACCGCCGTACTCGCAACCGCGCGGCTGGGCTTATCCGGAATCCACAAGTCCCCGTCCCACCAGCCAAAACGTGGCGGCATCACCCCGACCAGCGTGCGCGGCGTGCCGTTCAAGATCAACGTGGTATTCAGGATTTTCGGATCCGCGCCGAATTGGCTGACCCAGGTTTTGTAACGCAGCTCGAAAACCGGCGGCGCTCCGGGTTCATAGTCCGCCGGCTGCAGCACGCGCCCGAGCAGCGCGGGCATGCCCAGAAATTCAAAGGTTCCCGGCGTCACATAGGTCCCGCGGAGCAGTTGCGTGCCTTCGCTCGAGCGGTACAAAACGTCCACGCGGTCGGCGGCGATTACCCGGTCAAAGGAATGATTTTTCTCGACGTAGTCCAAAAACTCCGGACCGCTGAATCCCCCGCGGCCGCCCTGCTCATTCCGTTCCGTATCGTGGATGTCGATGGACATGAACCGCTGCGCATCTGGATACGGAAAGGGTTCCATCAAGGTATTTTCGAGCACGCTGAAAATCGCCGTGGACGACCCGATCCCCAGCGCCAAGGTCAGTACGGCGACGACCGCAAAGCCCGGGCTGTTCTTTAAGTTGCGCAGCGCGTAACGAATGTCCTGTCCCATGGTGCCCATGGATGGTTACCCCCTTCTGGCGCCTCCGGCGGGCGCGCCCCAATGCGCGCATCCCGCGGTCTCGACAAGCTGGCTCCAGGGCGCCCTCGAGGCACTTGCGCCTATCTGTTCATACGCAGCACTCCGCAATTTGTTCGACGAATTGGAAAAGAAAAGGTCGTTCTCGCCAAACGTCTCAGATCTAGAAGCTTTTACCGCCTGGACTTCTCGAGCAGTTCCTCGAGGTGGGGCTTCCAAGCCGCCGCCCAGGTATGGGTCGAATGTCCGTGCGTTAACTCACTGATGGGCAGCAGCACAAACGTGCCATTTTTCAGCCGCTTGCTCTCCCGTTCCGCTATTCCTAGTTCCGGCGGATTGATGAAATCGTCCGAGGAATTAATCCACATCACGGGCGCCGTAATTTTCTCAAGCTGTGGAGCAGGATCGTAATTGCGCGAGGCGTTCACTTGATAAAGCAAGTCGTTGGCGTCGAGCTCGCGGGCCCGCTGCTCCGCACTTGCCGCATATTTGTCCGCGGCATCGCGATCTGGCAACGTTTTCTGCATCACCAGCGGCGCGCTGCCGGCAATCACCAAAAGGTCTTCGGCAGTACGCAGGGCCTCTTTCGGCTCCTCTTTATACTCTCCGCCATTCCACGCGGGATCTTCGCGAATCGCATCCATCAGCATCTGGCGCCACACGCGATTGCGCCCCGCGATCTGTACCGGCAAGCACGCCATGGGCATCAGCGCGTCCATAAAATCCGGGTACGTCTCGCCCCACACAAACGCGTGCATGCACCCCATCGACGTCCCAAAAATCAATCGCAGATGCTGGACGTGCAATCCTTCGATCACCAGCAAATGCTCGGCCGCCACCATGTCCGCGTAATCGTAAGCAGGAAAATGGGCGTGCATCCCGTCGCTCGGCTTCGACGATTTCCCGTGCCCAATTCCGTCCGGCAAAATAACAAAGTACTTCGTAATGTCCAGCGGTTGCCCCGGACCAAACAACTCTCCCGCAAATTGCGGCGTCAGAAATTGTGCGCCGGAACCTCCCGTGCCGTGCAGAATCAGCACCGCATTTACCACGTGCCCCTGCGCGTCCCGCTCCGCCTTACCCAGCGTCCGGTAATGCAGCCGCAACTCTGAAAGCGATTCGCTCGACTTAAATGTAAAGTTTTGCGCGACGTAATCTGCCTCTGTCGGCACAAACTTCGCAGGCGTTTGCGCCATCGCGGCGCCGGCGACAAGTACTGCAGCCAACACGGAAAGCGTACGCGTCAGGAATGTCATGGCCACCCACCTTGATCCGCTGGTTTGCCGGCTGGGACTGCAAATTTATCACGACTCGCGATCTTCTTCGTGCACGAGCCGTGAGGCAAAAACCCCTCGTGTGGGTTTCGAGGCGCACACCCTGCTACTCGACGCGCAGCGCGGTCATCGGATCCACTTCAGAAGCGCGATGCGCCGGCCCGGCGCACGCCAGCGCCGCGACGCATGCAAGCAGAAATACGACCGCCAGCAGCACGGACGGCTCCCGCGAACTTCCCTCCGCCCAGCGCGCGAGCACGCGGTTCAGCGCCAGCGTCAGCGCCGCGCCAGCCACCATACCGCTGCCCACGCTAACCGCCATCGATCCAAACACGATCCGCCAAATGTGCAACCGCGGCGCACCGAGCGCGGTGCGAATACCAAACTCGTTGGTCCGCTGCGCCACCGTGTAAGAAACCACGCTATATAATCCAACCGCCGCCAGCACCAGCGCGAGCACCGCGAACGCGCCAAACAGCCACGCCACCAAGTGCTCGCGTTCCCACTCCTGCTGTCCGCTGATCCAGTGCTCCAAGTCTTGCACCCCAGCGTTGACTTGCTGATCCGCATCGAGCGAGTTGACCTGCAGGCCCACCGCATGCAGCAGCGTCAACGGCGAAACTTCCGAACGCACCAAAATCTGCGTCCACATATGCATCGAAAGCGTAAAGGGCAGGAACGCCTCTGGCAGGATTGGCTTGCTCAGTCCGTCGTCGCGTTTGTCAGCGATCACCCCGACCACCTGCAGCCAGCCATCCGCTCCCGTTGCGGCGAGCTCGAAAGGTGGTTCGTCCTTCAAATCCGGAATTCGGAAGGAGTGACCGAGCGCGTCCCCGCCTGGAAAATACCGCTTGGCCATCGTTTCGTTAATGACCGCTACGTGCGCGGCGTTGTGATTCTGCGTTTCATCCCAGACCGCGCCCTGCACCATCGGGATGCGCAGCACGGCAAAGTATTCCGGACTAACGAAGTTAATGCGCGCAGTTTGCTCATCGCTCGCGGATTTACCCAGGATCTCAACGCTCGTTTGCCAGCCATTCGAAGGCGGCGTCGCATTGGTCGAAATCGCCGCCATCGTCACACCGGGCACGGCGGCCACTTTTTCCCGAATCTGCTCGAAATAAGTAGACCTCTCTGCCCACGTTTTATATGTGTTGTCATGCACCGGAATCCCCACGGACATCACGTTGTGCGGGTCATAGCCGAGCCGCGTGTGCATCAGCCGCAGGAATCCCTCCATCGCTGCGCCCGCGCCCGCCAGCATCACCAGCGTTAACGCAATTTGCCCGGCAATCAGCAGATGGTTCATCACGCGACCGCGCGCAGTTCCCGCGACGCGCCGCGAGCCCGCTTGCATCGCCAAACCCATTTTCGGGCGCGAGTACTGCAGCGCCGGCAAAATTCCAAACAAAATCCCCGTCAGCAGCGCCACGACCACGCTGAACGCCAGCACCGGTGAATTAATCTGAATCGCCGCCTCGTGAGGAAACGAATACTTTGGCAGCATCGCCACAATTACCGCCAGCGCGCGGTACGCCAAGAGCACTCCGAGCGCGGCGCCCGTGATCGACAACACCAGTGATTCCGTAAGCAGTTGCGCGATCAGCCGCTCTCGCGTAGCGCCTACGGCCGCGCGCACCGCAAACTCTTGTTGCCGCGCCGCCCCCCTGGCCAGCAGCAGGATCGACACGTTTCCGCATCCAATCGCCAGCAGCAGCGCTACGGCGCAAAACAGCAGATATAGCGTCCCTCCCAAGTCGCGAAGGAATTGCTCATTCAAACCGATCACGTGGAATGCAAACTTTTCCGAAGGGAAGTGTTTTGGCGTTTGCCTCGCGAACTGTTCGATCATCGGGCCCAATGCCGCGTCAGCCGCGGCGTGCGAAATTCCAGGATTGAGTCGCACACCCACGTAATAAGTGCGCGCCAAATCCTGCGTGATCTTCTCCGGCAGATATACGTCGCCGTCTCCCCATGTGAAGCGCGGCGCCGCCACGCCCACGATAGCGTAATTCTTTCGTACGAGTTGCAGCGTTTGCCCGATCACTCCGGGGTTTCCGTTAAAGTGTCGTTGCCAGAATTTGTAGCCTAAAACCACCACGGGCTGCGGATCCTGCCCGTCGATCGCGTCCGAGGGCAATAAGTTGCGCCCCAGCGCTGCCGGTACCCCCAAAAAATTAAAAGCGTTGGACGACAAGACCACGCCGTTCACGTCTTCCGGCAAGTCTTGGCCAGTCACCGTCAGGTTCCAGTCGTCTTCGAGGAAAGCATCTTCAACGACTGGCGACTTGCGAATTTCCTGCCATTGTCCTGCGGTCAGTCCGAAATATCGATCTTGCCCGGATGGCGTTTTCAGCCGCATGTGCACCATGCGGTCGGGGGCCGCATACGGATAAGGATTCACGAGGATGGCGTAGATGACGCTGAACACTGCTGTCGTTGCGCCGATTCCCAGCGCCAGCGAGACCACCGCCGTCAGCGTAAATCCTGGCGTCTTAAACAGTTGCCGAAGCGCGTAGCGAAAGTCTCGCAGCAGCGTGTACATCGTCCCCACCCCAGGCAAACGAATTTCCCCACGCAGGCATCGTGCACGTCCCTCGCCTTACCGATCTATTCTAAGTCGTTGAATTCGTTACCGCCCCGGTCATCCGCCCGCCTCAGCACTGTCCGCTTTCGCAACGCCACCGTTCGCAACTGGACGTTTCTTTTGTCGACTCGAAACACAACGGCCACCGTCGAGGACATCAGACGGTGGCCGCAAGATTCATTTTGCCATGAGTGCGTTGGCCCGACAGCCAAACCTTCGCGTCAACTTCAAACGCAACTTAGTTCAGCGGCGAATCGGTCGGCCCGGCTTCCGCGCCGTAAGCAAAGGTGATCACGCCGCCTTGATCCGAGTAGAAGTACCGCTGACCGCTCTGTCCCGGCGTCGAAGGATCGCCGTTCACCGTATACGTATACACGAGGCCGTCGCCAGCCGGTGCGCCCGCCACGTAGGTAAAGTTGTAGCCGCTCTTCGTGCCCGCCGTCAGCGTGGCGTCAAGCAAGTCCGCGGCCGCCGAGCTCGGGACCGCCGCCGGGCCCAGATTCGACAGCGACGCGGGAAAGCCGATCGCATACGTCGAAGAATACGTCACGCAAACCGTGTTCAGCGTCCGCATGGACTCGACCGCCGACGCTTCATTCGCGGACATTCGCGCCGCCAACAGGTTCGGTATGGCAATCGCCGCAATAATCAGAATGATGGCCACCACGATCAGCAGCTCAATCAGTGAGAAACCTTTTTGGCCTTGTTGTTTGCTTCGCATCTTGTGAGTTCTCCTTCGCGTCTCGGTTTGTCGCGCTAGCTTCGTCGGGCGTCGCGCTTAACGTGAATTCAGTATGGAAGGGAAGCCAAGAAAACTCGATGGAGCATCTGCTTCAATTTGCACCGGACCCCTGTCCTAGGCAAAACCACTGTTTTTCCCGTACCCGGGATCTAGTACTGTTGGCAACCTCGCCACTGTCCTTCGACATTCATTCGAAAGTAAGTTACTTATAATCTGTTGTTTACGAGGTGCCCAGGGACCCTTTTTCGCAGGCCGGGAAATCGCGGGGAGAAAGTAGCCTAATCCGTCGACTTGTCCTAGCCCTTCTATAACCAACACGGACGAGGCAAGCGTGACAACCAATCGTCCGATTCCGGGTGTCGTATATACTTCCCGGCAGCATATCGTTTGCGAGGTTGCCTAGTGCCCAGTAAGGCATTCATCCGTTCGTCGCCGGTCCTCATTGCGGCGTTCCTTTCCTGTTCTGCGCTCCCGATCAAATGTGCCGCCGGCGCGGCCGACGACCCCATCACCGTGCACGGGGTGGTCCTTAACAGGGTTACCCACGCCCCCATTCATCGCGCCCTCGTCTACACTTCCGACGAGAAATTCGCCACCCTGACGGATGACCGCGGTCGCTTCGAATTAAAATTACCTATCTCGCAAAATCAGCTGGACGAGGACATGCATCATTTCGCTTCTGGGGACACGCAAGCTGCGCAGAGGCTGGCGAACACCGCTCTTTCGTTTTCCTTCTCCGCGCGCAAACCAGGGTTCGCTGATGGATCAGGATCCTTCGATGCCGCGACTACCGCCGAACAACCCGTAACCATCTATCTCGAACCGCAAGGACTCATCGTCGGCAAAGTCAGCGCCTCCGCATTGACCAGCGTCTTGCGATTTCATCTGCTTCTTTTCCGTCGCGAAGTTCGCGACGGCCAGGAACATTGGGAGCAGGCCGGCACCTTCAGCACCTGGGTCAACGGTGAGTTTCGTTTCCGGGAGCTTAGCGCCGGAACTTACAAACTCTGTTCGCAAGAACAGCTTGACCGTGACTTCCAACCGATGGCGCGCAATCAGGAACTCTTCGGCTACCCCGCGACGTTCTTCCCGAACGCTTCCGACTTTTCGTCGGCGGCGGTTATCCGCGTTGCTCCCGGCGAAACGGTCCAGGCCAACATCGCGGTCAGCCGCAAGCCCTATTACAATGTGAAGATTCCCGTGGCCAACGGCGCCGCCAACCGCATAAGCGTCACCGTTTTTCCCCTCGCACATCCCGGCCCAGGCTTTTCGTTAGGTTACGACGCTTCCGAGCAGGCCATCGTCGGATCCATGCCCGACGGGACGTACACCGTGAGCGCAACGGCATACGGTAAGCCGCTCGCCTATGGCACCACTACACTTGTCGTGCGCGGCGCCCCAGTGGACGGTCCCGCGCTCAACCTGCTCCCCAGCAGTTCCGTCGCAGTGCACCTGTCAGAGATCTTCAAATCTACACAGAGCGCTCCTGAGGATCAGAGCGACGGTAACTCGCTCGTGCACGCCCGGCGAAATCATCCGCAAGTGATCTTGGTCCCGACCGAAGAATTCTCGAGCGCCCACACACTGGTCGCACAGTCCGGCGCAGAGCCAGACTCCTTAGAAATTCCCGACGTCGTGCCGGGCCAGTACGCCTTGCAAGTTTCACCGCGCGCCGGCTACCTCTTCTCGGCAGTCTACGGCGGCGTAGACGTCCTGCATCAGCCCCTGCTCATCAGTCTCGGCGCTGGGTACCCACTTGAACTCACGCTCCGCGATGACGGCGCCCACATCGACGGCACGATGGAAGATAGCGCCAACGCCGCCGACTCCCGCGCGTATAACAACGTGCCCCCCTTCTTGCGAGGCGGGGTCCCTAGCTTCAGGCTGCCGCGCTTCGTTTATTTCGTTCCCACCACCGGCAGCTCCGGCCAATTTCGCGAAACCGGTACCGGTCCGGACTCCACCTTTACCGTGGAGCAATTGCCGCCCGGTGAATATTTGGCGCTTATCTTCGCCTCTCAACATCCGGAACTTAGCCTTGGTGGCGCAGAAATCGTTTCCCAATTTGCTTCCTACGGCCAGATCTTCCAAGCCGCTCCCGAACAAAAATTGCACCTGACACTCAAGGTCGTTCCCGATGAGGCGGAAGAATAATGCCTCTGCGTAGCGTCATCGCCGTAACGGCGTTAGCGCTGGCATCGTTCCCGGCGCAGTACGCACAAGCGGCGGGCCAAACGTCTGCTCCGCAAAACGCAAATCCATCGCGCGCCGCGGACCTCACGCCGCGGCCGTTCCGCATCGCGGGCGTGGTCGTAAATGCTCGCACCGGCGAGCTCTTAGCCGAAGCCCGCATTTCTCTCGTTTCCGTTGTGAATCGCGCCGAATCCATCTCCGTCATCACCGGCGCAGACGGCCATTTTGAATTTACCGATCTCCCACCCGGGAAATATTCTTTGCAGGGACAAAAACGCGGCTTCCTTCCCGCCGCCTACGAGCAGCACGAGGCTTTTTCGACCGCCATCGTCACTGGCCCGGCATTCGTCACCGATCATCTCGAACTTCGCCTGATGCCTATGGCCGCACTCACCGGCCACGTCTACGACGAGTTCGGAGAAGGCGTTCGCGGCGCGCGCGTAAGCCTTTTTTTTCAAAGTCCCGACTTCGGCCTGACCCGCGTCGTTCGTGCCGGCTCGTCGACGACCGACGACCGCGGTTACTATGACTTTATCCTCCTGCGCCCGGGCACGTACTTCGTCGCGGTCAACGCCAAGCCCTGGTTCGCCGTTCATCCTCCCTCCGGCAAGAGCGGCTCTCCTTCAAGCATCCCGAGCTCCCTCGATGTCGCCTATCCGACCACCTACTACGTCGCAGCCACCGAATCCGACCAGGCTACCGCCATCACCCTCGAAGGCGGCGATCAACCCGAAATCGACGTCCGTCTCACCGGCGCTCCGGCCTTGCACATGGTTTTTCCGCTCGAACAAAATCCCTTGGAAAATTCGAGCTCTTTTCCCCGTCCGCTCCTCCAAAAACGCGTTTTTGATTCCATCGAAAACGTTCCAACGGAAAGTGCTAGCACGCCCGAGCACGTCGAACTTTCCGGTCTTGCCCCCGGACGCTACGACGTCACGGTGAACTACTCGAACGCCGCCGCATCGCAGCAGTCCGAAGGCGTTGAACTCCGCCGCGATGGACAGGAATTCGACGGTTCGCACAGCCAGCCCCTGTCCACCGTCACAATCACCGTCAAGTTGCTGGGCAGCGATCCCGCTCCGAACAATCTAATGGCCGCGCTCGTCGGACCGCGCGGACGCGCCATAGGGTTCGAGTCCGTCGATCCGAGCGGTCAGGCCACTTTCAGTAACGTCGCTGCCGGCACCTACGCCTTGCACGTCTCGTCGCGGAGCAAACCGCTAGCCGTCGCCCGCATTTCTTCCGGGCTCGACGAAACCGTAGGCCACGATTTCACCGTCACCCCTGGCGCCACCCTCGAACTCACCGCCTCGGTCACCTCCGGCAACGTCGCTATCGAAGGCCTCGTGCAAAAAGATGGCCGGCCCTTGGCGGGTGTGATGGTCGCGCTCATCCCCAGAAACCTCCAAAGCCACCTCGAACTCTTCCGCCGCGACCAAAGCAACTTCGACGGCACCTTCCGCGTCGCTGGCGTGATTCCCGGCACGTACACCATCGTCGCTGTCGAAGACGCCTGGGGCTTCGAGTGGCAAAAACCCGGCATCCTCGACCGCTACATCCAGCACGGCCAGGACCTCACCGTCGGAGCACTGATGCGCGGCACCGTGCACCTCCCGAGTCCTGTCGAAGTCCAGCCCCGCTGAGCGGCTTCGGGCCTCCCAGTTTTGCGTCTCCCGCACCCGCGCGTTCCTCCGGCTTCCAGATTTTTTCGGCCGCGTAGTATAAAAAAGTTACAACACATTCCCGCTTACCCGCGTCAAAGCAAACAGAGCGTTCTTGGCAGCAAGCGACCCGGCCACGCGGACAGTCCCCTGCCGCGTCAAAATGGACAGTTATCGTCCTGGCGCAAATCATTTGCTGTGCAACCGGTGGCATTTCGGGGTGTTATAATTCAGGGGCAACGGGATGTAGTCCCAATCGGAATAGGAGCTTTACGATGGGCGAGCAAGTCAAGGATCTGGTAGGTTGGGCGCGCAGGCGCAAAGCATTAACGGGAATCTTTCTGGCGGTCACCCTGGCCGCCGGTATTATGATCGGTTCGGTCGTTTCCGGCCGCGTTTCCGCAATGAAAGCCCTGAATTTTGCGGGCACTAGCGCTACGCGTCTTGCCGTTCCCGACCCGATTCCTTCTTCAAGTTCATTTTCTGGCATCGTCACGCGCGTGGAACCCGCAGTCGTCAATATTGCCACCACGCAAGTGATGGACCGCAAGGTTTCGCGGCGCCATCGCATGCAGCCCACGCAACCCGGCGACGATCAGAATGATCCGATGCAGGATTTTTTTGATCGCTTCTTCCAAGGGCAAGGCGGCGGACAAGATGCGCCTCCGCAAGCCGAGCGCAGTCTCGGCTCCGGCGTCATCGTCGACAAGCGCGGCTACATCCTCACCAACAATCACGTCGTTGACCAAGCCACCAAAATTCAAGTGCAGCTCAGCGGCGACACGCAAAAATACACCGCGAAAGTTGTGGGTGTGGACGAAGACACGGACCTCGCGGTCGTAAAGATTGACGCCGGCAAAGACTTGCCGACCGCCAAACTCGGCAACTCGGACGGTGTGCAAGTCGGCGATTGGGTTCTCGCCATCGGCAGCCCTTTCGGTTTGCAAGCTACGGTCACTGCGGGAATCATCAGCGCGAAAGATCGCGGCGGCATCGGACGGCAGTTCCAGAAATTCATTCAGACGGACGCAGCCATTAACCCCGGAAATTCCGGCGGCCCGCTCGTCGACCTCGCCGGCGAAGTTGTCGGCATCAACACCGCCATCATCACCGGCAGCCGCGGCTATGAAGGCGTCGGATTTGCGCTGCCTTCGACCACGGCTATCAACGTTTATAACCAGATCATTTCACAGGGCCGCGTGACGCGCGGTTCCATCGGCGTCAGCTTCCAGGAAGATCTCGGCACCAACGCCATCACCCTCAAGGAACTCGGCGCGCCGTACGGCGTCGTCATCGAAGGCGTCGAACCCGGCAGCCCGGCGGAAAAAGCCGGACTGAAGGGCGGCGACGTAATCACGGGAGTCAACGGCCAGCCTGTCAAGAGCGGGAACGACCTCGTCAACCCCATTGCCATGGCTCCGATCGGCAGCAAGATCAAACTGAACTACGTTCGCGACCGCGCGCAAAAGGAAACCACCGCGACGGTTGAAGACCGCACACGCGTTTTCCCCAACGCCGCTGGCCGCATGGGCGACCAGCCAGGTGAAACAGCTCCGCCCGAATTTGGCTTGCACGTGCGAGAGCTGACTCCGGACAGTGCGCGTCAGCTCGGCGTGAACAACGTGAAAGGCGTGCTGGTTTCGGAAGTTGAACCGGCCAGTTTCGCTGATGATCTCGGCTTCGGCCGCGGCGACGTGATCGCGGAAGTGAATCGCGAACCCGTCACCACCGTCGACGAATACCGCCGCGCCGTGGCGAAACTGAAGCCCGGCAGCAACGTGGTGTTCAAGGTCATCCGCAAGGCGGATGCCGACCGCACCCTGACGGTGTTCCTGCCTGGTGTTGTTCCGGCAGAAAACCAGCGGTAATTAATAGCTAGCGCGAACGAGGAATCTCACGGACAATACGTGAAGGTTCCTCGTTTCCGTCTGTAGCAGGAATTGCCAACAACATGAAGGCGCCCAGCGCAACCGGATTTCTGCTCCTCGTCACCGTCGTGCTTGCGCTCGGCGTGAACCCGGCTTCCGCCAGCACAGCGCAGCGCAGAAAGACTTCCAACGCCACGAATTTCAGCACAAAAGCTTATAGGAATTCCGGCGTGAAAACTTACGGCGTAAAAGCCTCCGCGGGAGCCAGGTCTTCCGCAGCTGCGCGCGTTCCGACGGCAAACCATTCCAGCGCAAAAAACTCTGCAACAGCAAAGGCGGTCGCCTCCGGAAAAACTCCCGCGAAAACTTCCCCAGGGGCAGGGAAGTCGAGCGTCGCAAAATCCAACAACACAAAATCCGGCGGCAAGAAATCCAGCAAACGCTCCAGCAAGGCTGGCCGCCAGCGCGGACAAATGACGCCAACGCCACAGCGCATCACGGAAATCCAGGAAGCGTTGGCAAAAAACGGCGCGTTGAACAGCACGCCCAGTGGAAAGTGGGACGATTCCACAACCGAAGCCATGCGCAGATTTCAAGCCGCGCACGGCTTGAATCCGAGCGGCAAACTCGACGCGCGTTCCCTCAACGAATTGGGACTCGGCTCGACCACCGCCGGTATCGCAGCGCCCGCTCCATCATCCGCTCCGCGCACTTCCGCAGCGTCTCTTCCGAGCGACATTCAGCAGTAAAGAGACAAACGCCGATCGGCTTTCGCCATTGGCATGCGCTTTCTTTGCAGCCAAAACTCATCCGCAAAACCTTCGATGCAAAATAATCGCGACGCAAAAGGAAGTGTTTCAAAAGAAACGCGATGCAAAGCGAAAAGCGTCCTCGAAAATAAAAACTCCGGCGAGCGAAATGTCCGCCGGAGTTTTCGTTAGCTCTAGCGAGCGGAATTAATCGGATTGCGCCTGGAGAACTTCTCCGGGCAAACGCACGATACTTGGACGCGCGTTGGGATCGCCGCCGCTCGCGTACTTGTCGCCCGCTCCCGGGCGAAACGACGATGGCCGGCGCGAATCGCTGCGTCCGCTGCGCTGGCGGCCAAAACCATGGCGCGAACCGTCGCGGGAATCTTCCCGGGAGCCAGAGCGCGGACCAGGCGTACCGGGCCGCAAAGCTGCGGGTGCACCGTGGCGCGCATGTTCGCGCGGTTTGGCGTGCGAACTCGAGTGCGAGCCTTCGTAAGAATTGCCGCGCGAGTCGTCCTGCGAGCCGGCCTGCGAACGAGTATGCGAGACCGCGTGCGAATTGCTGTGCGATTCGCGATGCGAACTTGAATGCGATCCGGCGTGCGAGTTGCCGCGAGATTCTTCGCGCGGAGCGCCGCGATGCACGTCGGGGCGAATAAACGGCGGACGCGCGGAACCGCTGGGCGACGTTGCCGCGTGTGAAGTTGGATTGCTCATGTTGTGCGGAGCGGCGGTGCCATCGTTGGCCAGCAGGCGCTCCATCTTGATGCCGAGCTGGCGTTCCATATGGAAGATTTCCGAGCGCTGTTCGCGCGAGAACATGGTGGAGGCGACGCCCTTGCCGCCGTTGCGTCCGGTGCGGCCCACGCGGTGAATAAAATTCTCGGCGACGTCGGGCAAATCGTAGTTGATGACGTGCGCGATATCCTGCACGTGAATGCCGCGTGACGCCACGTCCGTGGCGACGAGAATTTTCACGCGGCCTTGTTGAAACGCCGCGAGCGCGGAAAGGCGCTGCGATTGCGAGCGGTCGCCGTGAATCATGGAAGCAGTAAAGCCGTCGCGATGCAGATTTTTGCAAATGCGTTCGGTGCCCCGCTTGGTGCGCGCGAAAATGAGCACGCGGCCGGTTTCCTTGGTGAGCAAACGCGCGAGCAGTTCCTGCTTGCGGTCCGTCGAAACTTCAAACGCCTGCATGGCGACGTTTTCCGAGGGCTTGCTCGTCGAACCAAACGCGAGACGAACCGGCGCGCGCAAGTAGTCCTTGACGAGATGCGCGACGCTGGCTTCCATGGTTGCCGAAAAGCACATGGTCTGGCGTTCTTTGGGGAGAAGTGCGGCGATGCGCTTCAGCGCGGGAAGAAAGCCCATATCCAGCATGCGATCGGCTTCATCGAGAACGAGGATGCTGAGCGAACGGAAATTCACGAGTTTGCGGTCGAGAAAATCCTCGAGGCGGCCGGGAGTGGCGACGATTAATTTTGCGCCTTTGCGGATGGCTTGCAATTGCGCGCCTTCGGCGAGTCCACCGACGACGGCGGCGGCCTGCGTGAGCTGCTTTCCGCGGAGCGTGTTGTACACCTCGACGACTTGTACCGCGAGTTCACGCGTGGGCACGAGCACGAGGGCTCCGACGCCGGGCGTGGCTTGCTTCAAGAGCTTTTCCATCACGGGAATCATGAAGGCCAGCGTTTTGCCGGTCCCGGTTTGCGCGGTGGCGAGTACATCTTTACCTTCGAGCGCGACGGGAATGGAAGCGGCCTGCACCGGCGTGGGGGTGACAAACTTCATGGCCGCGAGGCGTTCCTTCATGTACGGAGAAATCATGGATTCAGAGAAACTATTCATTACACAACTTTCTTGCTGGCTGGTGCCGGCGCACACACGAGGTTCCGAGGGCGCACGGCACGTTGTGCCAGGCTCATTTTAGATTACGCGTATGACGTACGGAGAAAACTGCAGGCGGGGATTCTCAGATCAAGGCAGATGAAGCACCAGAGGGACCGCACAACACTACCGAAGTGATAAGCGCAAGAGAAGAATAGCACAAGCGGCGGAAGAATGCACCGAGAATCAATCGGTTGCCCAAGTGGTCAACGCCAGGCCATGAGGAAGGAGCGCCGCTCGCGCCTGGCGCCGTGGAGGCCACCGCTGTGCGGGAAGCGCAAACGATTTCGCGTGCAAAGCGGCTTGCCAACAATCGATTCGAACCATGCGCGGGTATAACGGAACATGTAGTCCAGCAATCTATAGAGTGGACGGTTGCGAGAGGAGTTCCTATGGCGCAGAGGGTTTTGGTCACCGGCGGATCGGGATTTATTGGGGCGCATTGCATTTTGCAGTTGCTCGATGCCGGATATGAGGTGCGCACCACGGTGCGGAATTTGCAGCGCGAGGGCGATGTGCGGGCGATGTTAGCGGAAGGCGGCGCGCAGCCTGGGGGACGATTGACTTTTGCGGCGGCGGATCTCGAACGCGACGCCGGTTGGCCGGAGGCCATTGCTGGTTGCGAGTATGTACTGCATGTGGCGTCGCCTTTGCCGCCCAGCGTGCCAAAAGACGAAAACGAATTGATTAAGCCGGCGCGGGAAGGAACGCTTCGCGTGCTCCGCGCGTCCCGCGACGCCGGTGTGAAGCGCGTGGTGGTGACTTCTTCGTTTGCGGCGATTGGCTACGGCCACAAGGAACGGGAAAAGGCGTTCGACGAGACGGATTGGACGGACGCCGACGCCGAGGGCTTACAGCCGTACCATAAATCGAAGACGTTGGCGGAACGCGCGGCATGGGATTTCACCCGCAAAGAGGGCCAGGGGCTGGAACTCTCGGTGGTGAATCCCGTGGGAGTGTTTGGGCCGGTGCTGGGGCCGGATTATTCGGCGTCCATTCTGCTGGTGCAACGGTTGATGGACGGCGCTTTGCCGGGGTGCCCGCAGCTTTATTTCGGCGTCGTGGATGTACGCGACGTCGCTGACCTGCATCTGCGCGCGTTGCGGCATCCCGCGGCGAACGGCGAACGTTTTCTGGCGGTCGCCGGCGATTTCATATCGATGGCCGGCATTGCAAAGGTGTTGAAGAGGCATATGGGCGCGGCCGCCAAAAGAGTGCCGACGCGGGAACTGCCGAACTGGGTGGTGCGCCTGGCGGCGCTGCGCGATCCAGCGGTGAAAGTGATTTCACCGGAGCTGGGCAAGAAGAAGAACGGGAGCAATGAAAAGGCCCGAAGGCTGCTCGGATGGACGCCGCGATCAAGTGAGGAAGCGGTGGTCGCGACCGCCGAAAGTTTGCTGCGGCTCGGACTGTTGAAGGAAAGCGAGAAGAAGGCGGCCTGAACGATCGAACTGATTTGTGGCCGGCCTGACTCTAGATCGCGCTGGCGGAAAAATGGAGCGGGAAGCGGGTTCGGCGAGCGATGCGGCAAAAATCCTTGTCGAGGGCGAAGATGCCGGCGGGACGCTCTACTAGGCCGATCGATCGGTGGTGATGACTACGCCGGCCAGAGCAAAAGGCTCGTCCGCGGTTCCTGCGCATGACTTTCAAATCGCCTTTCGAGACGCCCGCACCGAAGTAGGGAAAGATGCCTCTGCGGGTCTCCGTTTGCACAGCAGCTCGAGCGCCTGATCGACGATCTCGCACTTAGTCTGCAGCCCGTTGAGCTTGCGGGGCCATGCGCCACGTTCTCGTGACCTACTCGCTCGAGCCAGACTGGATTTGTACGAGCGGGGATGGCTGATTGGGGGGCGCGGTGCGGGGGGTCCAGCGCGGAGTCTTGGGAGTGCCGGAGCGGAAACGGTTCACAAAGTTGCCGATGTTAATGGAGGCGGAGATGAAGTGATCGACCTTCAATGGGCCGGCAACCTTTTCTCCGCGGATGCGGTGCAAGCCGCTGCTGATGGCGCAGCCGCATTGCGAGCAGTCTGGGGAGCCGCCGAAGACGCAGGGTTCGACGCGGCTACGCAGGTCCGCGGAATAATTCGCGGAAAATTTTGAGAACAGGCAGTCGTCGGGATGCTTTGGCGGATGCAGGAAGGCGTTGGCGAGTTTCTCGTTGAACAAAAGTTTTGCATAGCGCTTGGCCAAGGAGGGCAGCTCGGCAGCCAGAACTGCGCGATCACTGGGGAGCAGCAACTCCGGGCTTTGTTCGCCGATTTGCGGAGTGTAACCCGAGACCCAGATGCTGTTGGTTTCCGGCCGCGCATTCCAGAAGGAAACGTATTCCTCGAGGTAGCCGGGACGTGTGAGCATCTGGTGGGTGATGGTCCAGTGAACGTTGACCTCGCACCCGGCGATGTTTTTAAGGATGCGGTCGTAGGTGGCGGGTTTGCGGCGAATGTCGTGGTGTTCGGGCAAGCCGTCGATGGAGACGGCGATGCGTACGCGGGGAAGTTTCATCCATTCGACAGGGATGGGGATTACACCACTGGTTACAACAAGCGTGAAGATTTCCATTTTGGCGAGGACGGGCAGGATGCAACCGAGTTCGCGATGGCGGACGAGAGGTTCGCCGCCCACGATCGAAACGTGCTGGGGTTTGTGCCTGCGGACCAGTTCGAGAACGCCGTTAACGAGTGCCTCGCCGCGAAAATCGCTGAGTTTGCGGAGGGTGACTCCGCCGCCGAGGTGCGCGTCGCCGTAGGCGTAACAGCCCGGGCAGCTCAGCGGACATTCGCGCGTAATTTCGATGGAGAGCATGGGAACGCTGCCACCGAGAATGCGGCCCCACGCGGCCAAAAGTTGGCGCGGCTCGATGCTGTTCCTTGGCCTGCGCTGATCCATGAAGGTTAGATGTCGGCGGCGGGCGGTGCGCTGTATCCAGTTTTCTTTGTGCTGCATCGGTTTGACGGGTTTTGCCGCGGGCGCTAGACTGAGGGCTCCACGTGGTTGCGGTTCGCTTTGGATCCCGCACAGGAAATGCCGGAGTGATTCTGGCCGACGAATAAATTGGGGAGGAAGTATGGCTACAGTGGCGGCGCCTCGGGTTTACAAGAATTTTATTGGCGGGGAATGGGTTGAGCCGCGCGGCCAAGCTGCGGCTTACGACAATCGCAATCCGGCGAATACGGACGAATTGGTGGGAATGTTTTGTTCGTCAGGGCAGGCGGATATCGACGCGGCGGTGGATGCGGCGACGGAAGCGTACAAGACGTGGCGCTTGGTGCCAGCGCCGAAGCGCGCGGAAATTTTGTATCGCGCGGCGGAATTGCTGCTGCAGCGCAAAGAAGAATTGTCAAAGGATATGACGCGCGAGATGGGCAAAGTGCTCGCGGAGACGCGCGGCGACGTGCAGGAAGCCATCGACATGACCTATTACATGGCGGGCGAGGGGCGGAGGTTGTTTGGGCAGACGACACCGTCCGAGTTGCCGAATAAATTTGCCATGAGCGTGCGGCAATCGATTGGCGTATGCGGAATGATTACGCCGTGGAATTTTCCGATGGCGATTCCATCGTGGAAGATGATGCCGGCGCTGGTGGCGGGAAATACGGTGGTGCTGAAGCCGGCGGAGGATACGCCGCTGTCGTCGTATCACCTGGTGCAGGTGCTCGCGGAGGCGGGAATTCCGAGCGGGGTGGTGAATCTGGTGAGCGGGGATGGGCCGGGAGCGGGAGCGCCGCTTTCGAGACACAAAAAAGTGCCGGTGATTAGCTTTACGGGATCGACGGCGGTGGGGCGGATCATCGCGGAGGCGGGGGCGCCGGATTTTAAGCATGTGAGCCTCGAGATGGGCGGGAAGAACATCATCGTTGTGATGGATGATGCGAATCTGGACTTGGCGATTGACGGTGCGATTTGGGGCGGATTTGGAACGACCGGGCAGCGCTGCACGGCGGCTAGCCGCGTGGCAGTGCACAAGAGCGTCTACGGAGACTTTGTGAAGCGATTTGTGGAACGCGCGAAGGCGCTCAAGGTGGGCGATGGGCTCGATCCGCAGATTGAGATGGGGCCGTGTATCAATGAACAGCAGCTCGAGACCGTGATGAAGTATGTGGAGATTGGTAAGGCGGAGGGTGCGAAATTATTGACGGGCGGGAGCCGGCTTGAGAGCGGGCCGCTGGCCAAGGGCTGGTTCCATGCGCCGACGGTATTTGGAGATTGCACGGCAACGATGCGCGTGGCGCAGGAGGAAATTTTTGGACCGGTGGTGTCGGTGATACCGATCGGCAGTTTTGACGAGGCCATCGAAGTGGCGAACGCCGTTCCGTACGGATTGTCGGCGTCGATTTATACGAAGAATGTGAATCAGGCGTTTGCGGCCATGCGTGATCTTTATACGGGTATTGTGTACGTGAACGCGCCGACGATTGGAGCGGAGACGCACCTGCCGTTTGGCGGAACGAAACAGACGGGGAACGGTCATCGCGAGGCGGCAATATCGGCAATTGATTTTTTTACGGAGTGGAAGACGCTGTATATCGATTATTCGGACCGGTTGCAGCGCGCGCAGATCGATAACGCGGAGTAGCTGCGTAGCTCACCCCGGTCGCTTGCTGCGATTTTTGGATTCACGGCACCCGTAAAGCAGCTTACGCAAATGGATAATGATCCGTTTTCCAGCCAATGTTGACGGGTCTCGACACGCTTTCTACAATAAGAGAGACCTTTGCACCCCACCTTCTGGTCGGAGGCCGCCCGTGACGTTTGCCACCAAGACGGAAACTGATACCGGAGCCAACGTCGAAAAGGCTGTGCCATTTTTGATGGTGATGGATATCGCTAAATCCCTTCGGTTTTACGTCGAGGGGATTGGCTTCCGCAAGACCAAAGAGTGGGTTCCGGAGGGCCAGCTGCGCTGGTGTTGGCTGGAGCTCGACGGCGTGGCGCTGATGCTGCAGGAGTTCAGAAAAGGGCATGTTCCCGCCGGGAAACTTGGCGAAGGGGTGTCGATCTGCTTCCAATGCCGGGACGCGCTCGCGCTCTACCGCCAATTCACGTCCCGCGGCCTCGAAGTGCAAGAGCCTTTTGTCGGAAACGGCATGTGGGTGACGGTCCTAGCGGATCCTGATGGGTACAAACTGGATTTCGAGAGCCCCACGGATGCGCCGGAAGAGATTACGCTCGGGAAATGGGAGGGCAAAATCGGGGCGTAAAAAGCTAACGCTTACCCATAGTCGCAGAGGGAACGGTTAGCGGAATGGAGCTGCACGGAGTAGAGTGCTGCTATGAGGACACCCGCGCTGCAGGAACGGCGAAACCGGCAGATCTTGGCTGATATTGTGCGCACGTACATTGAGACGGGCGAGCCGGTGTCTTCGCGCGCGATTTCACAGCGGTTTGAGGAGATTCTGAGTCCGGCGACCATTCGAAACGTGATGGCGGATCTCGAAGACGGCGGGTTGTTGTACCAGCCGCATACCTCCGCAGGGCGCGTGCCGACGGCGGCGGCGTACCGGTTTTTTGCGCAGGAAATTGCATCGCAGGCGACGCTTACCGTGGACGACCGCGACTGGATCAAGCGGGAGTTTGCGGGCGCGAAGACGTCAGCGGAAATTACCGAGCGGGCGGGGCACGTGCTGGCGGAGGTTTCCAACGGGCTGGGAATTATCGTTTCGCAGCCACTCGGAAAAACGATACTGGAATATACGCGCATGTGGCTGCTGCCGGACGGACGCGTGGTGGTGGTGCTGGTTTCGCCGGGCGGGAATACGCGGGACAAGATTTTGCGGCCGCACCGGATGTTTTCGCAGCCGGAACTGGACGCCACGGCGGATTTTCTGAACCGGCATTATTCGGGATGGACGCTCGAATCGATTCGCGCGGATTTGCTGCAAAAGTTGGCGACGGAGCGCGAGCGGTATGAAGGGTTGGTCAGCGGTGCCTTGACGCTGTGCGATCCGGTGGCGCTGGGCGATGAATTGTCGCTACACATTCACGTCGAAGGCACCGCGCAGATCGTAGGCAGCGCGGAATTTGCGGATCAGGTGCAGCTGCGGGAAGTGCTGGCGGCGATTGAAGAGAAGCACCGCCTGGTGACCATGCTGAATGCGTGCATTGAGACGCCGGAGCCGGTGTACGTGCAGATTGGCGTGAAGGAAATCTCGCAGGCGGGAGAAAATATCGCGGTGATCAGCGCTCCGTATATGCGGAACGACGAAGTGCAGGGATCGCTCGGCGTGTTGGGGCCCACGCGCATGCATTATGAGCGGGCGATGACCGCCGTGGCGTACGTGGCGCAGCTTTTTAGCGAGGCGCTGAGTAAGCCGTAGGGGTCTAGAAAAGTTTGCCAGCCTGGTCCGAGGGACCGCAACGAACGGCGCCGACACGGCGCCGCGGAAAATCTGGAAGCAGAGGGAGTGGCCACGTGGGAGTGATCAACTGGAACGAAAAGAATCCGCCGAACGAGCAGGTGGCAGAGCTCGAGCAGGGCGCGGAGAGTAAGGAGACGGAAGCCGCGAAAGTTGAAACGGAAGCGGGGAAGTTAGCAACCGAGCTTGAAGAGTTGCGGCAAACATTGCTGCGGCGGCAGGCGGATTTTGATAATTATCGCAAACGCATCGAACGGGAGCGCGCGGATGATTCCAAGCGAACTACCGCGCGGTTGATTGAGGCGCTGCTGCCGGTTCTTGACAACTTCGAGCAGGCGCTGGCGGCGCATCGCGAGCCGGAGTATGCGAGTTATCAGAAGGGATTTGAGCTGATTTATAAGCAACTGGTGGACAATGTGACGCGGCTGGGCGCGGAACGAATTGATCCGCTGGGCAAGCCGTTTGATCCACACGTGCATCAGGCGATGGATCGCACGGAAAGTTCGGAATATCCGGACGGAACGATTTTGCAGGTGTTCCAGCCGGGCTATGCGTTTCATGGGCGGGTGTTGCGGCCGGCGATGGTGCGCGTAGCGGTGCATCCGGGCGGCGCATCTAAAGAAGCGGCGAATTAACGTCGGCAAATATTGCGTGTTCAAAGCTTCGCGAGAAGACGTGGGCACCCCTGGAGGCGTAAGCGCGAATGGGCCTTTGGGTGTAAGCCGTCGCTACCGGGTGAGGTTCGCGAGTTGGTTGCTTACAGCTGCCTATCTTTGAGGAAAACAGGGAATCAAGGACCATGACCAGAACCAAGCAACGCGACTATTACGAAGTGCTGAGCATTTCGCGCACCGCACAGGTGGACGAGATCAAGGCGGCTTACCGCAAGGCGGCGCTCAAATATCATCCGGACCGTAATCCGGAAAATAAAGCTGAGGCGGACGTGCTGTTTCGCGAATGCACGGAAGCGTACAGCGTGCTGAGCGATCCGCAGAAGCGTCAGATCTACGATCAATACGGCCACGCGGGTTTATCGAGCGCTGGAGGCACCGGCGGTTTCGATGGCACGGTGTTTCAGGATTTCCACGACATTTTTGGCGATTTTTTTGGATTTGAGGATCTGTTCGGCGGTCGGCGCGGCGGCGGGCGGAATCGCGCGCAGCGCGGGGCTGACTTGCGCTACGACATGCCGCTGACGTTTGAAGAAGCCGCGGCGGGTGTGACGACAAAAATCCGGTTGCCGCGCCAGGAGTATTGCGAGTCGTGCAATGGGACCGGAGCGAAGAAGGGAACTGGCGTGCAGTCGTGCCAGACGTGCGGCGGGCGCGGGCAGTTGGCGTATCAGCAGGGATTTTTCACGATTACGCGAACGTGCCCGAACTGCCAGGGTGCGGGGCAAATTGTGAAAGAGCGTTGCCCGGATTGCCGCGGGCTAGGGCGCATGGAACGCGAGCGCACCATTGAATTGCGCATTCCGCCGGGAGTCGATACGGGAACGCGGCTGCGCGTCGGCGGCGAAGGTGAGCCGGGACCGAATGGCGGGCCGGCGGGCGATCTTTATGTGGTGCTCGATGTGAAAGAGCACCCATTTTTTGAGCGGCGCGGCGCGGACCTCTATTGCACGATTCCGTTGAGCATGGCGCAAGCAGCGCTGGGCACGGAGTTGCCGGTTCCCGGACTTGCGGGAGAAGAGCGCCTGAAAATTCCCGAGGGCACGCAAAGCGACGCGGTGTTTCGCGTGAAAGGCAAAGGCCTGGCCGATCCGCGCGGCGGCGGCAAGGGCGATTTGTACTATCACGTGCGCGTGTTAACGCCGACGAAGCTGACACGCGAACAGCGCAAATTAGTGGAGCAGCTTGGGGCAACGCTTAGAGTTGAGAACAAGCCTGCGGAGCGCGGATCGACGATCTTCGACAAAGTAAAAGATATTTTCGGATAGATGGCGCTCGCTTAGCGAAAACGCACATATCCATCCGCACGGACGCGATTCCGAACCATCGCTTTCTTCTTCGCGCTGGTATTCGGCTCGAGGTCTACTAGCTTATCCTGGTCTTCATTTCTGCAACTACCAGTCGCCCTTGCTAAATCGCTGCTTGAGCAGCTGTGCCGCCGTTGCATTATCGGCAGAGTGCCAATAGGGTGTAGAGATGCGGCGGCGATTCTTCGTTTCACAATTTGACGGGATGAAGGCGGTGATGGAAGGCGAGGCGGCCCACCATTTGGGCCGGGTGCTGCGTGCGCACGAGGGGCAGCTCTACGAACTGAGCGACGGCCAGCGCGTGTTTCTGGGGCGAATTGAACTTGCGAGCCGCGAGCGAATCGAGTTTGCACTCGAAGAGGAGCTCTTCTCGCAAAAATCGAGCCTGGATGTGACGCTGCTGCTTTCGGTGGTGAAGTTTGACGCCTTTGAGTGGGCTATTGAGAAGGCTACAGAGTTGGGCGTGACCGCGATTGTTCCGCTGGCGGCGGCGCGCAGTGAAAAGGGATTGCTGGCGGCGGCGGAGAAGCGCGCGGAACGTTGGCGGAAGATTTTGCTGGAGGCTTCGCAGCAGTCGCGGCGATTGCGAGTGCCGGAGTTAAGGGAGTTGACGAAGCCGGGGGCGGCGTTTGCCGCGCAGGCCGCAGGCGTGCGCGTGATGCTTTCGGAACGAGCTGGCGCCGTGCCCATGCGCAAGCTGCTTGCGCAGCGCAAAGACGCACAAGCGGTGTTGACGACTGGTCCGGAAGGCGGTTGGACAGACGCCGAACTCGCCGAGGCGAGTGCGGCGGGCTTTCAGGATGCGTCGCTTGGACGGTTGATCCTGCGCACGGAGACGGCGGTGATTGCCGCACTGGCTTCGCTGAACTACGCGTTAACCACCGATTGACGGGTCTCATGCTGCCAATGTGGCGGATCACCGGCCCGGATGGGTCGATTGCGGCCTCGGAAGGCAACGAAAACTCCCCTACAGGCAATCTCACTAGGTGCGGGCAGCACGCCCGCGCCGCTTCCGCACGCTCCTTCTCTGGTCGCAGCCAAAACGAATCTGGCGCGCGCCGCAACTGGCGTGCTATAAATACGAGGTCGCCACAATGCACAGCACGGACGAGAAGCCGCCCGCCGTCACTGGAGTGCCAGAGAGCTCCTCGCCGTCGGCGTGCTCTTGCAGCGCGGAAGTTTTACCGGCAGCAGCCCCGGCGCCGCGAACCTCGCCACCGATGGAGCTAAAAAATTCTCCGCAATATTCATTGCGGAGCGAAGTGCGTGTGTGGACGCGCGACCTGCTCATCGCCATCGGCCTAGCGCTGGTCATCATCGTGTTCCTCTACCAACCGGTAAAAGTCGAAGGCACAAGTATGGCGCCGCTGCTCTCCGACCAGGAGCGCATCTTCATCAATAAATTTGTTTATCGCTTTGAGCCCATCGAACGCGGCGACGTGGTGGTCTTCTGGTATCCTCTAGACCGCTCGAAATCCTTTATCAAGAGAGTGATCGGTCTCCCCGGCGACACTCTGGAGATGCGGCAAGGCGCGCTGTACGTGAACGGCAAGCTGGTCCCCGAGCCGTACGTTCCGCCGCGCTACGAAGATTTCAGCGATTTTGGCCCGGTGCGCGTTCCGGAAGACAGCTACTTTGTGATGGGCGATCACCGCATCAGTTCGAATGATTCGCGCGTCTTCGGCGCGGTCGCCAACAAGTTTATTTACGGCCGCGCCGTTTTTGCATATTGGCCGGTCGACCATTTCGGTTCGCTTTCGATTACGGACGCGCAATCCAAATGAGCGAACTTATTCTGCTTCTGGACGGAGGCTCCGCTGAACGAAGTTCAACACCGACCTGCGATTCTCGCGCTCGAAGACGGGCGCGTATTTAACGGCCGTGCGGCCGGCGCGATCACGCGCCGCGGCGGGGAAGTCGTTTTTAACACCAGCCTCACCGGATACCAGGAAGTTTTCACCGACCCCAGCTACGCCGGGCAGATCGTCTGCCTCACTTATCCGCACATTGGAAATGTTGGCGCAAATCTCGACGATGAAGAAGCGCCGCGTCCGTACATTGAAGCGCTGATCGTTCGCGAGTTTTCGCAAATGTCGTCGAACTGGCGCTCGGCGGAGTCCGCGCAGCTTTATCTGAATCGCCACAAAATTCCTGCGATTTGGGATATCGATACCCGCGCGCTGGTGCGGCACATCCGCAAGGTCGGCGCGCTCCGCGGCATGGTGGCCACCGACGGAACGCCCGCCGAACAATTAATTTTTGAAGCGAAACATTTGCCGACCATGGCGGGTCAAGAATTAGCCGGCCGCGTCTCGTGCAAAAAATCCTACGGCTGGGACAAGGGCTCGATCGAGCTGGCGACCGCGCCATGGACCGAGCAGATGGGCGCGGCGGTGCCCAGCGGCGAAACGCGCCGGCATCGCGTGGTGGCTTACGACTACGGTATCAAGCAAAACATTTTGCGCATGCTCGTTGATCATCACTGCGAGGTAGTGGTGGTGCCGGCGCAAACTTCCCCGGAAGAAGTGCTCGAGATGGGCGGCGACGGCGTGTTTTTATCCAATGGTCCTGGAGATCCGGAGCCGGTCGAATACGCGATCCAAAACATCCGCAAGCTGCTCGGGAAGACTCCCATCTTCGGGATCTGCCTGGGCCACCAGCTTTGCGGTCTGGCGCTTGGCGGAAAAACGTTCAAGCTGAAATTCGGGCACCACGGGTCGAATCATCCGGTGAAGAACCTGCTCAGCGAGAAAGTGGAAATTACCGCGCAGAATCATGGTTTCTGCGTCGATCCGGAATCGCTGCCGTCGAGCGATGTGGAAATCACGCACGTGAATTTGAATGATGGCACCAACGAAGGCATGCGCCATAAATCGCTGCCGCTTTTTAGCGTGCAATATCACCCGGAGGCGTCGCCCGGGCCGCACGACTCGCACTACCTGTTTCAGGAATTCACGAAAATGATGACGCAGTTTCAGCAGCGGGGCGCTCGCGGATGAACCTGGCGCATCGCGCTCGCATCGTGATGCCGGCGGCAATCGCGTTTTTGGTGCCCGTGCTGCTCGCGGAAACGCCGAAGCTGCACGTTCGTACCAAGCATGGCGGGCCGGGCGAGGAGCAGCGCAAAGAGCAAGTCGAGCGGCTGGCGAAAAAATACGATCTCGCGAAATATACGATTACCCGCGACATTGAGATCGATCGCGGCGCCATCAATCATTCCATGCCGGTGTTGACGCTGAACTTGCGCTTTCTCGATAACGACGACCTCGCGTTGTCCGCGTACGTGCACGAGCAGGGGCACTGGCTGCTGGTCGAGCGTTATCAGCGCGAAGATCCGCCGCTGTTCGAAGACCTGCAGCGAACTTTTCCGGGGCTCAATTATCGTATGCCGCAAGGCGACGGCGAATTGCGCAGCAGCTATTTCCATATCGCGGTGTGCATGCTGGAATGGCAAGCCATGGAAGCATTGACGGACGCGCAGCGCGCACGAAGAGTGATCGAGTGGAAACAACACGACCACTACACGGCGATTTATGCGATTCTGCTGCAGCACCGCGAGCAAGTGGAAGCGGTTTTGTATCGCCATGGCGTGAAGTGGTGATGAGGGAAGATGCCTAAGCGTACGGACATCCGGAAAATTCTGATCATCGGCTCGGGACCGATCGTCATCGGGCAAGCTTGCGAATTTGATTATTCCGGCGCGCAGGCGTGCAAGGCGCTGCGTGCCGAAGGCTACGAAGTGGTGCTGGTGAATTCGAATCCCGCCACCATCATGACCGATCCGGAGTTGGCGCATCGCACGTACATCGAGCCCCTGACGAAGGAATATGTTGAAGAAATTATTGCGCGCGAACGGCCTGATGCGGTATTGCCGACCGTAGGCGGACAAACCGCGCTCAATTTGGCGGTGGAACTCGCAGAGAGCGGCGTACTCGAAAAGTACAAAGTAGAAATGATTGGCGCTTCGTTACGCGCGATCAAAGTTGCGGAAGACCGCTTGTGGTTTAAAGATGCTTGCCGCAAGCTCGGGCTCGACGTGCCAAATTCCGCGCTCGTCAATAATGCGCAGGATGCCCTGCGATTGTGCGACCAGCTGGGGTTCCCGCTGGTGATTCGGCCGTCTTTTACCATGGGGGGCTCCGGCGGTTCGATTGCCTACAACAAAGAAGAGTTTGGCGAGGCCATCAATCACGCGCTGGATATGAGTCCGGTGCACGAAGCGCTCGTTGAAGAATCCGTGCTGGGCTGGAAGGAATACGAACTCGAAGTGATGCGCGACAAACGCGACAATTTTGTGGTCATCTGCACCATCGAAAATTTTGACCCCATGGGTGTGCACACCGGTGATTCCATTACCGTGGCCCCCGCGCAAACGCTGACGGACAAGGAATATCAGCGCATGCGCGACGCGGCAGCCGCGATTATCCGCGAAGTTGGCGTCGAGACCGGTGGATCGAACGTGCAGTTCGCGGTCAACCCGGAAAATGGCAAGATGACGGTGATCGAGATGAACCCGCGCGTTTCGCGAAGCAGCGCGCTGGCCAGCAAAGCCACCGGTTTTCCCATTGCCAAGATCGCTGCGCGTCTGGCCGTGGGTATGACGCTGGATGAGATTCCCAACGACATTACGCAGAAGACTCCGGCATGTTTTGAGCCGACCATCGATTACGTGGTCGTGAAGATACCCAAATTTCAATTTGAGAAATTTCCCGGCGCTGATAGCACGCTGGGCACGCAGATGAAGTCTGTGGGCGAAGTGATGGCCATCGGCCGCACCTTCAAGGAAGCGTTGCAAAAGGGCATCCGGTCGTTGGAGCCCAGCACCCCTTGGCGCGCGCCAAACGACACCCCGGATTCTCTGTTGCGCGAAAAACTGGCCACGCCGCGGCCAGACCGCATCCACTGGATTTTGACCGCCGTTGAACGCGGGTTGCCTTCGCAGGAAATTTGCGATCTTACGAAAATCGATCCGTGGTTCATTCACCAGATTGAAGAACTAACCGCCATGAACCGCCGCGCGGCGGGCGTCACCGTGGAGACAGCTTCGAAGGATTTGCTGCGCGAAGCCAAGCGCAACGGCGCCAGCGATGAAAACCTCGCGCAAATGTGGAAGACCACGCCGGCGGCTGTGAGGTTGCAACGCGCGCGATACGGCGTTGCTCCTGTATTCAAGCGCGTCGACACCTGCGCGGCGGAGTTTGAATCCTTTACGCCGTATATGTACTCGACTTACGAAGATGAAGACGAATCCGAGCCGCACAGCGGTCCGAAAGTGATGATCCTCGGCAGCGGCCCGAATCGCATCGGGCAGGGAATTGAGTTTGATTATTGCTGCTGCCATGCTTCTTTTGCGCTGCGCGAAGACGGCTTCGAAACCATCATGGTGAACTGCAATCCGGAAACGGTTTCGACGGATTACGACACCTCGGACCGTTTGTATTTCGAACCGCTGACGCTGGAAGATGTTCTGGCGATCTTCGAAAAAGAAAAGCCGCAGGGCGTGATCGTGCAGTTCGGCGGACAAACTCCCCTGAATCTTGCGCTGGAACTAAAGCGCAACGGCGTGCCTATTCTCGGCACCGCGCCGGAGTCCATCGATCTTGCGGAAGATCGCCGCCGTTTCGGCCGCCTGCTCGACGAACTGAAAATTCCGCAGCCGCGCAACGGCACGGCGCTGATCCCCGAAGAAGCTGCGCGCGTCGCCGGTGAAATTGGCCTGCCCGTTCTGGTGCGCCCAAGTTACGTGCTCGGCGGCCGCGCCATGGTCATCGCCTACGACGTAAACACCGTGCAGGAATACGTCTCGCAAGCCGCGCTGATGGGACCCGCCAAGCCTGTGCTGATCGATCAGTTTCTCGAAGAAGCCACCGAGGTCGATGTCGATGCGCTTGCCGACGGCACCGACGTGGTCATCGGCGGCATCATGGAGCACATCGAAGAAGCCGGCGTGCACTCCGGCGATTCGAGTTGCGTGCTGCCTCCGGTGAGTCTCTCGCCGCCCATCATCGCCACCATTCGCGAGTACACGAAGCGCCTCGCGCTGGCTCTCAAAGTAGTCGGCTTGATGAACGTGCAATACGCTATTCAGCGCGAAACCGTCTACGTGCTGGAAGTGAATCCGCGAGCTTCGCGCACCATTCCGTACGTCAGCAAGGCAACGGGCGTGCCTCTGGCGAAAGTTGCTGCGCGGCTGATGGCTGGAAAAAAACTTGCCGCCATGAATCTTCCGCTCGTTTGGCACGATGGCGTTGCAGAAATTGCCGTCCACGATTTTTACGCCGTGAAATCGCCGGTGTTCCCGTTCAATAAATTTCGCGGCGTGGATACGATCCTCGGTCCGGAAATGCGCTCCACGGGTGAAGTCATGGGCACGTCGACGTCCTATGGCCTGGCGTTCGCCAAGGCGCAACTCGCTGCAGGGCAGCGGCTGCCGCGCTCCGGCACCATTTTTCTCAGCGTGAACGACCGCGACAAGAAACATGTGGGCTCCCTGGGCAAAGAGCTCGCAGCCCTGGGGTTTCGACTGACCGCCACGCGCGGCACCGCCGCGGCCCTCGAAGCCGCGGGCGTCGAGAGCGTGGGAGTCTTCAAGGTGAACGAGGGCCGTCCGAATATCGTGGACCTCGTCAAAACCGCCAAGATCGATCTGGTCATCAACACGCCGCTCGGCCGCGAGTCTTTTTACGACGAAAAATCCATTCGCCGGGCTGCCATCCGCTACAACATTCCCTGCATCACCACGCTGGCCGCCGCGCACGCCGCGGCTCGCGGTATTCGTGCGTTGCTCGACCAAGGAACTGAAGTAGCGGCGTTGCAGGATTTGCACAAAGGAAGGGTGGCGGCCACCACTGGCCCGGCCGCGGGAGACTAGTCATGGAACTATCCGGAATATTTCCAGCCCTGACCACGCCGTTCGCTGCGGATGGCTCGGTCTCCCTCAGCGACCTGAAGCACAACATCCTGCTCTATAACCAGACGGACCTTGCCGGTTACGTGGCCCTCGGCTCGACCGGCGAATCGGTGCTGCTCAGCGGCGCGGAAATGGAAGGCGTGCTGGTCACGGTGAAGGAGAACGCCGGGCGGGACAAAAAACTAATCGCCGGATGCGGCGCGGAGTCCACCGCGGAAACCATCGTGCGTACAAAGCGCGCTGCGGACCTTGGCTACCAGATCGCGCTGGTTAAAACGCCGTATTACTACAAGCCCTTTTACAAATCGGAAGCGCAGCTCGCGCACTTCAAACGCGTGGCCGACGCTTCCCCTATTCCCGTAATGCTGTACTCCGTGCCGATCTTCACGGGTGTGGCGCTCGAACCCAGCGATGTGGCTGCACTTTCCGAGCATCCCAACATCATCGGCATCAAGGATAGTTCAGGGAATATCCAGGCTCTATCGGAAATGATCGCCATTACGCCGCCCGCGTTTCAAATCCTAGTCGGCTCGGCCTCCACGGTTTTTCCGGCGCTCACCATCGGCGCGCGTGGCGCGATCTTGGCGCTGGCGTGCGCATTGCCAGAAAAATGCGCAGCGCTTTACAAGCTCCACCGCGCGGGCCAGATCGAGCGGGCTCGGGAAATGCAAACCCTGCTAGTGCGCGCTTCTAAGGGCATGGTCTCGGAGATGGGTATCGCAGGTGTGAAATTCGTCATGGACCAGCGCGGCTATCGCGGGGGCGTCCCGCGCCTCCCGCTGCTGCCTCTCGAAGAAGCGCACAAAAAGCGGCTCGCCGGCTTGCTGGCTGCCATCGAGCCCGCCGCCGTCGGCGCTTGTCCCGCGTGATTTTGCGATTTTGGTCCCGCAGTTTGCAAGTTCGCTGCAATGGCATTTGATGAGACGTTTCGCCTCGCGTAACATCTAACGGCTCATGGATTGTCGCGCCCTGCCCTTCCGCCAGCTTCCGCATCAACCCAAACTATTTCTGGATTATCTCGACCATTTTGTTCGTGTGAAGTCCTTTTACGCGCACGAGCCCACGATGGAATCCGTGCTGCGCGAAGCCCGGGCTTTACCGCATCCGCGCGAACGCTCCGCAGCTGTCGCGGAAATTCTGCGCAAACAGAACACCGCGTTCGGCGCTGACGCCAAAGTTCAAGAAAATATCGATCGCCTCGCCCAGGGTGCGGTCGCCGTCGTCAGCGGCCAGCAAGTTGGTCTTTTTGGCGGACCGTCGTACTCCGTCTACAAAGCGCTAATGACCGTACAAGTCGCGCAGGAACTCACGCGCGGGGGCGTGGACGCCGTGCCGGTCTTCTGGATGGCCACGGAAGATCACGATGTCGACGAAATTCGCCACACCACCTGGGTTCAGCAGGGCCAGTCGAGGCGTTTTGAATTGCCGGCGCCCGTGGATGCCGGAAAACCTGTGGGGCGCATCACCCTCGGCGGCGAAAGCGTTGAGGTTGTGGCCGAAGCTGCGGACGTTCTTGAGCATCTCGGAAGTACGCGCCTCGCGCACATTTTGCGCGATAGTTATGGCCCGAACGAAACCTATGGCACGGCGTTCGGCAAATTGTTCGCGCGGCTGTTCAGTGATCGCGGACTGATCTTGCTCGATCCGCTAGATGCTGGGCTCCACAAGATCGCCGCGCCCATGTATACGCAGGCCATCGCCGAGCGCGACGCTCTCGACGAAGGGTTGCTGCAACGGGGAAAAGACCTGGAGCAGGCGGGTTTCGCTCCGCAAGTAAAAGTCACCGCGAAAAGTACGCTGCTCTTTTATACGGGGGACGGAGCGCGGCAAGTGGTGACGGCGGCCGCTTCCGGGCTTCAGGCGGGAGCGAAAACCTGGTCGCGCGAAGAATTCTCGAGGATGGTCGCCGCCCATCCGGAAAAGGTCAGCCCCAACGCGCTGCTGCGCCCGGTGGTGCAAGATTTTCTGCTGCCCACGGCGGCGTACGTCGCCGGTTCCGCGGAAATTTCCTATTTTGCGCAATCCGAGGTCATTTATAAAAAATTGCTCGGCCGCATGCCGGTGATGCTGCCGCGGGCCGGGTTCACGCTCGTCGATGTAAAAGCGGAAAAACTTCTGCTCCAATACAAATTGCGCGTCGAAGATGTGTGGCAAGGATCGCAGGAAATTCGCCGCCGTCTCGAACGCGGCGCGGTGCCAAAGACTCTGGCCACGCGTTTCGACCGCGAACAAAAAGACATCGAGCGCACGCTGGCGCAACTCGGCAAACAAATCGAAAAATTGGATTTCACACTCAAAGGTTCGGTAGGCACCGCGCAACGCAAGATCATTTTTCAACTTGAGAAGTTACGCCGGAAGGTCGGCCGCGCGCAGGACCAAAAATCCGCCTTGCTCGCCACACATCAACAATTTCTCGAATCGCTGCTCTATCCGCATCATGGTTTGCAGTCTCGCGAGCTCGGATTTCTGCCTTTCCTCGCGCGCTGGGGACCAGGCGCCCTCGATGATATACAGCGCCATTGCACCACAAAAAAACTCGGCCACCATTTCATCGTGCAGTGGCCTTGAAAACGCGTATGCATCTGCCAGCGGAGAAATCGCCGTGCTTACCTTGCGTGTGAAAACGGATCGTCGAACGCAATTCGTTGATATCACGTCCAAAATCGAATCGCTGGTGTCTTCCGCCGCAGTAAACTCCGGCAGTTGCCATATCTACGTGCCGCACACCACCGCCGCCGTTACCGTCAACGAGCACGCTGACCCGGATGTCGCCGCCGACGTGGAGGCGTTCCTCGATCGCCTCGTTCCCCATCGCGGTCCCTACAAACACAGCGAAGGCAATTCCGACGCGCACGTCAAAGCCCTGCTGGTTGGCACCTCGCAAACGATTTTCATCGAAGATGGCAAACTAGCGCTGGGCCGCTGGCAGGGAATCTTCTTTTGCGAATTTGATGGCCCGCGCGACCGCCGCGTATACGTAAAAGTGGTCAGCGATGCAGGCAAATAGTCGATCCGCGGAAAGAGTACGGGATCTGCCGCCATTACGGGCGGTAAGCCTGCACGGCAGATTTGTCTCAGCCCGCGCGCTGTGCGAAACTAATGCTGGCGAGGCCCCATGAGTATTTCCCTAGGCAAACACGTCACGCTGACCAAGCCTGACGATTTTGGCAGCCTGCTCGAAGACGAAGGCATCATTTTCACCACCCTCGATAAAGCCGTGAACTGGGCTCGCCGCAGCTCCATCTGGCCGCTCGGCTTCGGTTTGGCCTGCTGCGCCATCGAGATGATGTCCATGGCCGCCGCGCGATTTGATGTGGCGCGCTTCGGCGCGGAAGTTTTTCGCCCCAGCCCGCGTCAAGCCGACTTAATGATCGTGGCCGGCCGCCTCTCGCAAAAAATGGCTCCCATCGTTCGCCAGCTCTATGATCAAATGCCGGAACCCAAGTGGGTCATTTCCATGGGCGCCTGCGCCACGAGCGGCGGCGTATTCAACAATTATGCCATCGTGCAGGGTTGCAACCAGGTTCTGCCGGTCGATGTTTACGTTCCCGGCTGCCCGCCGCGCCCCGAAGCCCTGCTCTATTCGATCCTCCAGCTGCAAAAGAAGATTGACAGCGAAAAGGGTTCTTTCAAGCGTGCCTTCAATATCGGCCAATCCAAATCCGTCGCCGAGCCTAGCCAGGGCCGTTAGCGATTCGTTGGCACAGACCGCGTTTCAAGCGCCGGTCTTCTTCGCAGCCTCGCTGCGCACACCGCTGCTACCCCTTTTATCGCCGCCCGTCTTTCCCGCGCCGCGTCCGGCTTCAGCCTCGGCTGCGCGCTTGGCTTGCTCCGGCCTCGAGTCGCCCGCGCCGCCGGTGCCCTCCGGATTTTCCGATTCGCCTCCATCCATCGCCTCGAGCATGGCTGTGTAATACGGTTCAATGAATTTTGCCAGGGTCTCCGGCTCCGCGTTGCCAAGCTTCGAGTGACTCATCAGCAGATGCTGCATCGAGACATCGGTCGTGAACATGGTCTGTACCAGAATCGCTGCCGCCGCTTCTTTGGACATGTTGCGCCCCCTCCCGTTTCTTACGTCACGCTAGATGGATGCCCACCGGCGACCTTTCGTTTCGCACCGTTCGCATCTATGTTTACGCGGTCGAATGGGCACCCAACCGCCAGGTTTTTTTCGTGTACAACCGCAAAATCCACGACGGAAGGCGAGAGGTAGCTTTCTTTCGTCATTGTTTGATCAGCCCGCCCAACAATCCGGCCACCGAGTCTTGCCACGCATGCGCGATCATTCCCGTGCGCACCGTTCCTCGCCAGTGCGCGAGCATCCCGAGCATCACGCCGAGCGTTCCGATCACCACTCCGCCCCGCCAACCCTGATACGCGTGTGCCAACCCAAACAGTATCCCTGAAATCAGAATGGCCGCTGGCGCACTGCGGGTTAGCGCCAAAAATTGCTGCTGCAGGTAGCCGCGAAACACCGCCTCCTCGCAAATTCCTGCCGAAACAGACACCGCAATCCAGAGTAATTTCTCCGCGCCACCGTGCGGCAGCAAAAATTCCACGTCGCGGCTTTTCGCTGTGGAACGCAACAGAGACGCCACCGTCGCCAGCACCACGGTCGATCCCAGCCAAAAGAGCAGTCCAATTCCGAAGTCTCGACCGGCCTCTTGCACGGAATTCCACTGCTTTCCAAGAACGCTCGAAAATCGCCCTTGGTGCAGCCACACGCCCAACAGCACGAACCCCAGCAGTATCCATTCCGGCGCGATGGTCTGCGCGTAAAATCCCACGCGATGATCTCCTACGACCGATCGCAACTCCGCCGCTCGCAAAACCCCTCGGTACGCCCACGCCGCTAGGATCGCGATGACGACGAGGGTGTGCCACGGCGCAGCCACGCGGGAATCGTCTTCCGCGTGCTTCACCTGGTCTCCACCGCTAGGATCGGCGGCCATCGTTTCCTTTCTGAATGCTGGACCTACTGTAGACGCCGCACATTTCTACTTGCCGTTTCTTGCGGGCTCTTTTATCCTTTGCCCGTCGAACCCGCCGCGCGGATCATCGACTCCGCGTCATTTGTGAGGTTTCTAGGTAGCGCTCAGCCATGCAAACCCCTCCCGATTCCGAGCGCAACCTCCTCCGCCACGCCCTGGCTACGGTCGCCTATCGCGGCGCAAAGGCGTTGCGCGGCGCACCGCCCGGGTTCGGCACTCTGTTGATACCCAATTACCCGCGCACTCCCGTAAAAATCCTGGCCCACGTGAATGACCTCTTCGATTGGGGGCTCTCCATCGCCAGCGGCCAGCAAGCCTGGCGCGATTCGACCCCGCAAGATTGGCCCGTCGAGGTAAACCGTTTCTTCGCCGCACTGAAATCCTTTGACGACTATCTCGCCGGATGCGAGCCGCTGCACGAATCCCCGGCACAACTCCTCCAAGGCCCCGTCGCGGATGCTCTCACCCACATCGGTCAACTCGCGCTACTCCGCCGTCTCGCCGGCCATCCCATCAAAGGCGAAAACTATTTCAACGCGCAGATTTCCGCCGGAAGCGTCGGCCCCAATCAACCCGCACCTCGTCGCGAATTCGACTAAATCCTGCACCTTCACTTCCTCGAGCAGGCGGGGGCCGGGATCGTGGCCCTGCTCGAGAGAGCCATTGATCGGACAGCCATGCTCGCACGCGTAAATCCTTGCTGCTATCCCGAATTTTCTCAATCGAGCGCGTCCACGCGCACCAACGGAGAGAGGTTCTCCCAAAAGGACCAACCGCTCTGGCTTCCCCGCAACCTCCGCGCTCGGAATCATACGACACCAAACTTCCTACGTCAGGGAGCTGCCGTCGGGGCGATGGTCGTGGCCCAGGTGGAGGTGGTGCGCGCCAGGCGGTCGAGGATTTGGGAATCGGCGAGGTTTGCGGATTTGGGGGCGTGGAAGGAGTGGTCGGCGGAGTCGATAAGGTGGAGCGTGGCGCGGGAGGCGAGGCCGGCGCAGACGGGGCGGAGGAGAGAGAGGTCGGCGAAAGTGTCGCGGGTGCCTTGGAGGAAGAGCATGGGTTGCGGGACTTTCGACAAGTGATCGGCGCGCTGTGTGCCGGGGCGGCTAGGAGGGTGGAGAGGGAAGCCGAAGAAAATAAGCCCTTTGACGGCGTCGAGAGTGCCGTGTGCGGCGGCTTCTGAGGTCATGCGACCGCCCATGGACTTGCCCCCGGCGAAGACAGGCAGGCCGGGAAGAGCGGCTGCGGCGGCGCGAACGGCGGCAGCTACGGTGGCGGTGAGTAGCTTGGGGGAATCAGGAATGCGGCGGCGTGATTCCATGTAGGGGAATTGGTAGCGGAAGGTGGCGATGCGTTCGACGGCTAATGCGGCGGCGAGATTTTCCATGAAGGGGTGATGCATTCCGGCGCCTGCGCCGTGGGCGAGGACTAGAAGGTGGCGCGGGTTGGGAGGAATTTCAAGGAGGGCGGAGACTTCGTTGTGGTCGTCAACCTTGAAACGCGATGGTGTTGCGGCGGACATGCGCGTGAGATTTTAACAGAGGTGGCGGACGTCCGAGTCAGAGGTGATGAAGTTTCCGAGGGAAACGCAGAGTGAGGCTTAGCGGAATTCGACGGAAGTTAGTGAACATAGAAGCTGTTTTTGGCGAGGATGGAGTAGTCGCGGCTTTTTTTCCCGAAGGAGGAGGCGAGGCGCAGGTCGAGCTTGTGAGGTTTGCCGAGGGCGGCGGTGGCTTGGGTGTAGTAGCCGAGGGTGTAGCGGGTTTTGATGCGGGCGATGAGGGCGCGGAAGGCGGGGTCGAGGTGCGCGATGTCCTGAACGTCGAAGATTTCGCCGCCCGTTTGGTCCATGACTTTGCGAATGTCAACGAGGCCGGGAATCAGGCTGGCGGCGATGCGGGTAGCGGGAGGATTGTAGCCGGGGATTTTTAAGTTGTAGAGTACGGCGTCGGCGGCAATGGATTCAGTGACGATGTCGTGAGTGCCTTGACCGCCGGCGTCCGTGCCGACGTCGTCGCTGATCAAGATGATGACGCGGCGGCCTTGGGGAGCGGTGGTTAAGAGATATTTGGCGGCGACAAAGATGCCGTCGTTGATATTGGTGGCGCCGCCGGCGTGAAAAGTGCTGATTTGCTGGGCGATGGCGGATTTAGCTTTGGTGAAGGGAACTCGCATTTCCGCTTCGGTCGAAAAAGTGAAGAGGGCGACCTCGTCTTCCGGCTTGAGGGCGGCGAGTGCGGTGGAGGCGGCATCGCGGAGAGGACCGAGGAAGGGACCGATGGAGTCGCTGAGGTCGAGGACTAAAGCGACGTTGAGAGGAATTTCGTCGCGGCTGAAAATATCAATTTTTTGAGCGATGCCATCTTCGCGAAGTTCGAAGTCATCTTTGTGCAGATCGGCGATGATTTGACCGGATTTGTTTTTTACGGTGGCGTCGACAAGGACGAGGTTGACGTTGACGCGAAGAGTGACCGGTTCCTGAGGTTGCTCGCCGCTCTGCGCGGGAAGCGCAGGCTGTGCGAGACCAAAGAGTAAAAAGATTTGCGCGGCAGCGCGGAGTGCGGTTCGCCAAGATACGGACACTGCAGGTTTCGTGGGATTCATGTTCTGGGCTATCGCGCGCCGGCGAAAGGGCGGTCCATGCGCGCCGGTAAAGTGAATTGCGCGACATCGCCAGTGCGCGATGGCTGCGCCTCGGACCGTTCCTAAAAGCGGCACTAGCCTTTTGCTGGTTTGTAGTCCTTGCATTTGCAACCCGGAGAGTTGCAGGGGCTTTGCAGCTTGCCGTTCATGCTGCGGGTGTGGTGGATGGACTTGCCGTGATCACAGACGCACGCTTGTTTGTTGTAGTCGCTAGCCATTGCGTAACTCTAACACGAGTGCTACGGGAGTCGAGAGTGGTTTGCGACGTTTTTTGGCAAGCGTTGATGGCGCTTGGAGCCGCAGAGAGGGCGGGGGGCGCTGCTCGATGTGCCAATTTTCAGTGTTGCGCCATCCAATGGTGGCAGTCAGCGGAGCAGCGGAAGCTGCCCGTGCAAGTGCGTCTTGGCGGATGAGGGGATTCAGGCTGATGCGATTTTCGGTTTTGGATCTGGCTCCGGTGGCGGAGGGAGCGAAGGCGGGAGATGCGCTGCGCAATTCCTTGCAGCTGGCGCAGCATGCGGAGAGGTTGGGATACCGGCGATATTGGCTGGCAGAACATCACAATACGCCGGGAATTGCGAGTGCCGCCACGGCAGTGGTGATTGGGTACATTGCGGGGCGGACGCAGACGATCCGCGTGGGCGCGGGCGGAGTGATGCTGCCGAACCATTCGCCACTGGTGATTGCGGAACAATTCGGGACGCTCGAATCGCTGTTTCCGGGACGGATCGATTTGGGATTGGGGCGGGCCCCGGGAACCGACATGGCGACAGCGCGAGCACTGCGGCGGGAAAACAAATCCAACGGGGACGACTTTCCGGAAGCCGTGGCGGAGTTGCAGAGTTATTTCGAGCCAGCAAAACCTGGACAGCAAGTGCGGGCGATTCCCGGGGCGGGATTGCGCGTGCCGCTCTGGCTGCTGGGTTCGAGTTTGTTTAGCGCGCAATTGGCGGCGCAGATGGGATTGCCGTTTGCGTTTGCTTCGCACTTTGCGCCGACGGATTTGATGCAGGCGTTGCGCGTGTATCGGGAAGGATTTCGGGCGTCGCGCCAATTGCAGCGGCCCTACGCGGCGCTGGGCGTGAATGTGGTGGCGGCGGATACCGACGCGGAGGCGCGCAGGCTGTTCACTTCGCACCAGCAGGCCTTTGTGATGTTGCGGCGCGGGGCGCCGGGACAAATACCGGCGCCGATTGATGATATTGAGGCGTTCTGGACGCCGGCGGAAAAGGCGATGGCCAGCCAGTCGTTGCTGTGCTCGGTGGTGGGATCGGCGGAGACGGTAGAGCGGGGGTTGCGGAAATTTATCGAGGTGACGCGGCCGGATGAAGTGATCGTGACGGGATTAATGAATGGGCAGGCGGAGCGGCTGAAGTCGTATAAATTGGTGGCGGAAGTGGCGGAGCGGATGAACGCGGAGGACGGCAAGGCGGCCGCGAGCTGGGAAAAAGCGACGCAGGCGGTCTGACTGGAAGGCCGATTCCGGCAGTTGAAATCAACGCAGGCCATACGAAGGAATCGATTATTTGCTGTCGCGGCGAGTCTGCGTGCGGTAGATTAAACGCAAAACCAGCCATGAGCCAGGCAATGCAAAGTGCGGGGTGTCGGCCTACGGGCGCGCTGCGGGTTCGCCGCGTGTTTTTGCGGCGGCTCGGAGCGGCGGGAGTGTTCTTGCTGGCGGTGATGTTCGGCGGATGCGCGAAGGCGGTCCGCGAGCCTGTCACGATTACATTTTTGGATCCCGAGTGGTCGCACGACCTCGAAGTGCGACGGCCGCTCTCGGCGGAAGCGTTGCAGGAGTTCACGCGAGAGACGGGAATCCTGGTGAAGCACATACCCGGGCCAGAGACGGCCCCCGATCAATTGAAGTTAACAGCAGGATTGCTTAAAACGGGGGCCGTGACGCCGGATGTATACGGCATTGATGTGATTTGGCCGGGGATTTTGAGCGATTATCTGGTTGATTTGAAACCATACTTTGCTTCACAGCTGGCGACCGAGGATCCCGTGGTGCTGGCGAATTTCACGGTGCAAGACCGATTGGTGGCGATGCCGTATCACTCGAATATCGGGATTTTCTATTACCGCACGGATTTACTCGAGAAATACGGATACCCTTTGCCGCCAAAAACCTGGGATGAGATGGAAAAAATGGCGGCGAAAATCCAGGCCGGGGAGCGCGCCCAGGGAAGCAAGGATTTTTGGGGATTTGTGTGGCCGGGAGCGGACAGCGAAGGGTTGACGTGCCTGGGGGTCGAATGGCAAGCGGACGAAGATGGCGGGCATATTATCGAAACGGATGGGAAGATCAGCGTAAATAATGCGAACGCCATGCGCGCGTGGGAGAGGGCGGCGCGCTGGGTGGGGACGATCTCACCGCCGAGTGTGACCTCGTATCAAGAATGGGATGCGAGCAACGCGTTCTGGATTACAGGAAGAGCGGCGTTTTTCCGGGGCTGGATGTCGGATTTTTTTCTGACGCACCCGCTGGCGGTGCCTTACCGGGACAAATCGGGAATGACGAGCGTGCCGGGAGGAAGAGGGGCGCGCGTATCTACGTTGGGGGGATTTGGGCTGGGCGTATCGAAGACCTCGTCGCATCGCGAAGAGGCGGTGAAATTGGTGAAGTTTTTGACGGAAAGGGGAGCGCGGCTGAATGCCCAATACGCGCGTTCTGAGCCGCCACCGCGGCCCGAAACGTATGAGTTGCCGACCTTGCTGAAGGCGTACGCGAGCGTGCGCAAGCCGGGGGAAGGCCAGGGCGGCGGAGTGGTGACGCGGCCTTCGAATATCGCCGGGGCTAAATATGACGAGGTATCGGAAGCCTATGCGCGAGCGGTGCACGCGGTGCTGACCGGGAAAGCGAAAGCGCCGCAAGTGGCGACGGAATTGGAAAAGGAGCTAGTGAGCATCACGGGTTTTGCGGCAAGCCGGCAGCATTAGAAGCGGAATTCCTTTTGGGACGGGACTCGCAGAGCTTCGCGATGCAGGGATTTTTTGGAGCGGGGAGCAGTGCGTAAACGAGAATTTACGATCGAACAGGCGCTGCGGCTCGGCAGGAGCGGCATTGCGCGGCGTTTGACGCTGTCGTTCGTGGTGATCGTGGTGTTGATGGCCAGTGGTCGCGGGTTGCTGCTTTGGCAGTTTCACCAAGTGCGATTGCGCATGGATCGCTTGAACGGCGTGGACGAGGAGTTGATTGCGGTTCTGCGATTTCAAAATGACCTGCGGTCGTTCCATGAACAACTGAAAGAGCTGACGGCTTCGAGGGATACGCAGCGAGTGCTAACGGAGTCTGAAGCGCTGCGGAAGACGCTGCTCGAGGAGGAGGAGCGAACGCGCGCGGTGTTTACGGGATTGCCGGCCGGAGTGACGGCGGATCCGAAAATGCTGGCAACGCTCGAGGCGGTGGAGAGTTCGCTGCCTTCGCACGCGGAGGCCATCAACGCGCTGGCCGCGTCCGGGGACTGGGTGGCGGTGCACGACCGGCTGACGAACGAAGTGCAACCGATGGAGCTGATCATTTCCGAACTAGTGAGAGAGGTGGAGACGGAAGTGGCTGCGGAGCGGAGCCGCGACGCGCAGGAGATTTCGCGCGCGGAGCAGCAGATGAATTTGCTGGCGACGGGGAGTGGACTGCTGGCGCTGCTGCTGGCGGCGACGCTGGGCGTGGTGGTAACGCGAAGTATCAGCGGCCCGCTGGCGGAGTTGATGGAAGGATCGCGGGCCCTCGCGCGCGGAGAATTTCAACACCAGATACACGTGAAAGGCCGCGATGAGTTGGCGCATCTCGGAAATGTATTTAACGAAACGGCGGGGAAGTTGCAGGATTTGTATGACACGTTGAGCAGCCGGGAAGCATATCTGGCAGAGGCGCAACGATTGAGCCACGCGGGAAGCTGGGCTTGGGACGTGGATCGCGAGCAGACGTTTTGGTCGGAGGAGACCTTCCGGATATTCGGGTACGATCCGGCGATCGGTAACGCCACGCGCGAATTATTTTCGCAGAGGTTGCATCCGGAGGATCGCGCAACGATGCAGCGAGTGGACGCGGCGATCAGCAGTGGGCATGACGCGGAGTTTGACTACCGGATTATTTTGCCGGACGGAACGATGAAGCATGTCCACAGCATCGGGCATCCGGTGAAGGATGACGCCGGACGGGTGATTGAGTTTGTGGGCACGGTGATCGACGTGACCGAGCAGCGCAAGGCGAGGCATGAGCTCGAGAAGGCGTTTGAAGAAATCAAAGGGCTCAGAGACCAGCTGTACAAGGAAAACGTGGCGCTGCGGGAAGAGATCGACAAGGTTTCGATGTTTGAAGAGATTGTGGGATCGTCGGAACCGCTGCAGAAGGTTCTGGTGCAGGTAGCGAAGGTGGCGCCGGCGGATACGACCGTGCTGGTTTTGGGAGAGACCGGGACGGGGAAGGAATTAATTGCGCGGGCCATTCACAAGCGTTCCAAGCGGGCAGGGAAAGCGTTTATTCGGGTGAATTGCGCGGCGATACCGCCGTCGCTGGTTTCGTCGGAATTGTTTGGGCACGAGAAGGGATCGTTTACGGGAGCCATTCAGAGGCGGCTCGGACGATTCGAATCGGCTGACGGCGGAACGATTTTTCTTGACGAGATTGGGGACCTGCCGGCGGAGACGCAGGTGGTGTTGCTGCGTGTGCTGCAAGAGCGAGAATTCGAACGCGTGGGCAGCAACCAGGCGATTCCGGTGGATGTGCGGATCCTGGCGGCTACCAATCGCGATTTGCGAGCGGCGGTGGCGGCGGGAACGTTTCGGCAGGACCTGTTCTACCGACTGAATGTTTTTCCGATTCAGATTCCGCCCCTGCGCGAGCGAGCAGACGATATCCCGCTGCTGATGGAGTATTTGATCGACCGCTATTCGAAAAAGGCCGGGAAGAAAATCAGGACCATCAAGAAGAGCTGCCTCGAGGCGTTTCAGGCGTATGACTGGCCGGGGAATATACGAGAATTGCAGAACGTGGTGGAGCGCGCGGTACTGCTCTGCGAGGACGGAGCGTTTTCGGTCGATGAGATGTGGTTGAAGCAGAGCACGAGGCAAGAGTTGCGGGCTCCCACGGAATTTCCCCGGAAGCTGAGCCGTCTCGACGCGGAGCAAGAACGGCGGTTAATCGAGGCGGCCTTGGCGGAGTGCCGGGGACGGATCTCCGGGCCGACCGGGGCGGCGATGAAGCTGGGAATTCCCAGGCAGACGCTGGAGTCGAAGATGGTGAGTTTGGGGATCAATCGGAATAAATATCAGGCTGGATGAGGCCTGTCGCGGTGCGTAATTCCCTCCGTATTCGCTGAACCCACGTCACAGGTTCCAAGGTAAGAAGCGAGCCGCGCCCGTTTGCCGCAAACGGCGGAGGAACCGATCCTTGGGTGACACGAGTGCCCAAAGCCTGTATGCCGAACCTCGGCAAATGCCGAATCTCGGCATGCTGCATCGGGTATTAAAGCAAACAAAATATGCAACTTAACGTTGGCGTAGCGATTGCTGCCCTTCCCGCTATGGCATCTGCCGATGACGCTGCGAATTGAGAGGGTGACCACGGCAAGAGGCGCCTTGCTCAAGGTGTGCGGACAGCTTCGCTCCGAAGACCTTGGCGAGCTGCAGAAACAGCTGGACAGCGGCGCGGGGGCCAAGGTGATGGACCTTGACGAACTGGCGCTCGTGGATGTGGAAGTAGTGCGATTTTTGGGAGCGTGTGAAGGCCGGGGCATCGAGTTTGTAAATTGTCCACCCTACATTCGCGAGTGGATGAAGAGGGAAGCGGGGAAGAAATAAAAGCTGATGGGGGGAACCACACATGCAAGTCGGGAACAGAGAACTGTATTGTCGGCAGATTCCTTCGTACCGGGAAGCGGTGCGGAGCGGAGCAGCCGCCGAGTTTAATTACGCGGAGCTGCTGGCGGCAGCACGCCGGGGAGATTCAGAGGCTTTCGAGAAGCTGTGCGAGCGCGCGACGCCAAAGGTGTTCCGAACGCTGGTGCGAATCACGAAGAGCCGCGAAGACGCGGAGGATGCGCTACAGGATGCGCTGATGAGCGCATTCGTAAATCTGCAGCGCTTTGACGGGCGATCGAGTTTTTCGACGTGGCTGACGAGGATTGCGATTAATGCGACGTTGATGATCATGCGCAAGCGGCGGACGCAGCGCGAACTGCCGATGGAGGATACCGACGAGTCTGGCGACGAACGTCCGGCGCATCAGTTTGCGGACCGCGGGCCGAATCCGGAAGACCGGTACGTGGAGCGCGAGAGAGCGCGAATTCTGCGGGAGGCGTTGCGCAAGCTGCGGCCGCGGGTGCGTGCGGCAGTCGAGATATGCCAGTTGCAGGAACGGTCGCTGAAGGAAACGGCGCAGATGCTGGGGATCTCAGTGGTGGCGGCGAAAGGGCGGCTGTTTCATGCAAAGATGGCGCTGCGACGTGCGCCCCGTGTGAGGAACCTCGGGAAGGCGCGAGTCGAACGGGCGGCGTAGCACCGCGGAGTGCTTGCGGGAAGCCATTTGTCGATCGCGGCATTTCAGGCATAGAATGCGGCGGAGAATTGCGGAAATTGTGAACTGAGCCGCCGAGGTCCCGTGTGAACACGCGAAGCGATGGCTCTCGATGCACGGGCACGATGATCAAATTGTGCCGATCGCAGCGGCGGGCTTGATGTCCGCGAAAATACTCAAGAACGCAACGCTCAAGGTATATCCGGGATTTCCGCACGGGATGCCGGCGACGAACGCGGGCGAGATCAATGCCGATCTGCTCTCGTTTTTGAAGGGTGCGGCGATTCCGGCTTCAGCGTAGAGAGTTGCGCGCAGCGCGGTTTGCGGGAAGTGCCTGCGAGCCGCGCTTTGCGCTGACGAGGTTCCTCGGTTGCGGTCCGGAGTGATGAAAGTCAGGGAGTGGAGGTAGGAGATGATTCTGTCGATCTTTACATTGCTTCACGTGCTGTTGAGTCTTTTGGGAATTCTCGCGGGATTGGTAGTGGTTCAGGGACTGTTGTCGGCGAGGCGGCTGGTGACCTGGACGGCAATATTTTTGTGGACGACGGTGCTGACGAGCGTGACGGGATTCTTGTTTCCGTTTCATGGATTTAAGCCGTCGTATGTGGTGGGTGTCATTTCGCTGATCGTGCTGGCGCTAGCGATTTATGCTCTGAATGGCCGGAAGCTGGCGGGCGGCTGGCGGCGCACGTTTGTGATTTCGTCGGTGACGGCTCTGTATTTAAATGTGTTCGTGCTGGTGGCGCAGCTGTTCGGGAAAGTGCCGGCTCTGAAGGCGCTGGCGCCGACACAGACCGAAGGACCGTTTAAAATAACGCAACTTACAGTGCTGGTGATCTTTATCGCGCTGGGAATCCTAGCGACCACGCGATTTCGCAGCGAAGAACTGCGCGTGGCATAGCGCGAGCCCGCTGCCGGCGGCGAGCATTTCATCCACACAATAAGAAGCCCGGGAATGGCAGGAGTGCCGGCACGATTACTATTCGAGCGCGACGAGAGACGTGTTCCTTGTCGGCGTTAGGCAGTTGCATGACCATGGAGCTAGGGAACGGGCACCAAGCCTCCTCTCGGTCATCGCATGACGCCATTTCTCGACGTCCGGAATCTTCATGTGTCGTATGGCGCGACGGACGGGTCGCGAGCGAAGGCGCTTGCGGGTTTGAATTTTTCGCTGAGGGCCGGCGAGACGATTGGTGTGCTGGGCGAATCTGGCTCGGGAAAGAGTACGCTGGCCGCCGCGCTTCTCGGAATCTTGCCCCCGAACGGCCGGATTACCGCGGGCAGCGTTTGCTTTGAGGGGCAAGATTTACTGAAAACGGGGGCGCGCGCGATGGAGAAGATTCGCGGCGCGCGGATTGCGCTGATTTCCCAGGAACCGTCACAGGCGCTGCATCCGGCGATGCGTGTGAACGCTCAGGTGAGCGACGTCATTGCCGCACACCAGCCGTTGCGGGGACGACCGCTGCGAGAAAGAGTGCAGTACGTTTTATCGGCGGTTTTTCCTTCCGAAACGGAGCGAATTTCTGCTTCGTACCCACACCAATTGAGCGGCGGGCAGCGTGCGCGGGTGCTTATCGCGCAAGCGATTGCGTGCGAGCCGGCGTTGATCGTCGCGGACGAGCCGACCGCGTCGCTGGATCCAGAGACACAGCAGGAGATCATTTCACTTTTTCGAGAGCTCGAGCGAAAGATGCAGCTTTCGGTCATTTGGATTACGCACAATCCAGCGCTGCTGGCGGGTTTGGTGGATCGTGTGATGGTGTTGTACGCGGGGAAGGCGGCGGAGATCGGCCCAACGGAAACCGTGCTTTACGCACCTCGCCATCCCTATACGCAGGGCCTCCTGCAGTGTTTGCCGCCGCTGTCGGGCGAGAACCAAGCCGGTCGCAAGACGAAGCTGGCGGTCATTTCCGGCGAAGCGCCCGGCGGAAGTCCGGACACGAGTGGATGCGTGTTTGAGCCGCGCTGTGCGGAGCGCGTGGCGGTGTGTGCGCAGCGCGAGCCGGAGGTTGTTCGGGTCGGCAACGCGCATGAGGTTTCGTGCTTCAAGGCGGGTTGCTGAGATGGATTTTGCCGGCAAGGACGCGCAGCCGATATTGCGAGCGGACAATGTCGTGAAGCGCTTTGGCGCCGGAGCGGTGGCGCGCGATCGGAAGGTCAGTGCGCTAGCGGGACTTTCGCTAGAGGTTTATTCGGGGACCACGCTAGCGGTCGTCGGTCCGTCGGGATCGGGGAAGAGCACGCTCGGATTTTGCCTGGCGTGCTTGGAACGAGTGAGCTCGGGAAGAGTCTGGATCGCCGGCACGGAAGTCAGCGGGCTCGACGAGCGGGAGTTGCGCGCTGTGCGGCCGACCGTTCAATTGGTATTTCAAGATCCCGCGAGCTCGCTGAATCCGCGAATGAGCGCGCGGGAACTGGTGATGGAGCCGCTAAAGATTCAGAACTGGCGTGGCAAGGAGGAACAGAGCGCGCGGGCGCGCGAGTTGCTCGATCGGGTCGGAATCGCGAGGGCGAAAGAAGGGCATCGTTCAGGCGAATTTAGTGGCGGGCAGAGGCAACGAATCGCCATCGCGCGCGCGCTGGCGTTGGAGCCGAAAGTTGTGATTCTCGATGAGTCCCTGTCGGCGCTGGACTGTTCGGTGCAAGCGAAGATCGCTAATTTGTTGCTGGAATTGCAGGCGTACCTCGGATTGACCTACGTTTTCATCACACACGATTTGGCCATGGCTGCGCACCTCGGCGACGAAATCGCGGTGATGAACGGCGGGCGGATTGTGGAGAGGGGAAGCGCGAGGAGCGTTGTGGATGCTCCGGCGCATGAAGTTACGCAACGGCTCGTAAATGCCTCCCGTAGCCGTACTGCTGTGGCGCGTTCGCCGCAGCTGGTCTAATGCGGTACCTGTTGCGGCGCGTCGGGCATGCAGTTTTTCTCCTGTTTGGTGTCTCCCTCCTTACATTTATTTTCTCGGCGCTGGCGCCTGGAAACTATCTCGATGAGATGCGGTTGAATCCACAGATTTCTCCCGCGACGCTGGCCGAGCTGCGTGCGCGGTACGATTTGGATCGTCCGTTGCCCATGCGCTACGCGCGTTGGATTGATTCTGTGGCGCACGGAGAGCTTGGATATTCCTTTGCTTATGACACTCCGGTAGCGCCGCTGCTGCTGGTTCGTGCGCGGAATACGTTGGTGGTTGCGCTAACGGCGGTGCTGCTGGGATGGGGGCTGGCGTTGCCGTTGGGCATCTGGAGTGCTGAACGGCGCGGCGGAATTCTGGATCGCGCGGTATCGCTGTTTACCGCCACATTGCTGGTGATTCCGGAACTGGTGCTTGCGCTGGGGCTATTGATTCTGGCGGCGCGCAGCGGATGGTTTCCGACAGGAGGGATGGTTTCGGTCGGCTTTGCGGGTTTTTCGAGACTTGAAAAACTGCAGGATCTCGCGGCGCACATGGCGCTTCCGGTGACCGCACTGGTGCTGGGAGCTTTGCCAATCCTCGTCCGGCACATCCGGGCGGCAATGCTGGAATCGTTAGACGCGCCGTTTCTGCGCGCCGCCGCGGCCCATGGAATTTCACGCAGAAAATTGGTGTATGGCTATGCGGTGCGCGCCGCGGCAAATCCGCTGATTTCTCTTTTGGGGTTTAGCGTGGGAACACTGCTGAGCGGATCGCTGCTGGTGGAAATCGTGATGAGCTGGCCGGGGCTTGGCCCATTACTGCTGGAAGCTATCTTGGCGCGGGATTTGTATGTGGTGATCGGCGGAGTGTTGTTCTCGACGATCTTTGTGATGGCGGGAAATTTCTTTGCGGATCTGCTGTTGTACTGGGCTGATCCGCGGATTCGCGCCCCGGGCGGGGCAGCATGATGCAACGGCGGCAAATCGCTCTATGGATTGCGATGCTCGGAGTGCTGCACGTGTTGGTGGTTTTTGCGGGGTTTCTTGCACCGTACGATCCCTCGGAACAGGACCGCGAGCATCCCTATGTGGCCCCGATGCGTGTGCACTCTGTGGAGGGCGGGCGTTTTCATTGGCGGCCGTTTGTTTATGCGGTGCGCGTTCGCGAAGGCTCGTTCGACGAATACGAGGAAGATACCGGCAGAATTATTCCGCTACGATTATTCGTGCATGGCGCGCGTTATAAGGTGCTCGGTTTCTTGCCGACAAGATGGCATCTGTTCGGCGGGGAGGGCGGCCGGTTGTATGTCTTGGGAACGGATGGCTTTGGGCGCGACCAACTTTCGCGGCTTCTTTACGGCGGACAGATCTCCCTGCTGGCGGGATTGCTGGGAGCCGGCGCTACGTTGTTGTTTGGCGGTTTGATTGGGACGTTCGCTGGTTTTTACGGCGGGTGGCGGGACGCGGTGTTGATGCGACTCTCCGAATTATTTCTGACGCTGCCGTGGCTGTACTTGCTGTTCGCGCTGCGGGCATTTTTGCCGCTGGCGGTGTCCCCGGTGAAGGCGTTTTTGCTGGTGATCGTGGCGCTCGCAGCGGTCGGATGGGCGCGACCGGCGCGGCTGGTGCGCGGGGTGGTGCTGAGCGCGAAGGAACGCGATTTTGTGCGCGCCGCCCGGGGTTTCGGCGCCAGCGACGCCTATTTGCTGAGGCGCCACATCGCGCCGGAAACGCGCAGCGTGCTTTTGACGCAGGCGGCGATTCTGGTGCCGCAATTTGTGCTGGCGGAGATGACCCTGTCTTTTTTGGGGCTGGGGATTCCGGAGCCGGTGCCCAGTTGGGGGAATCTACTGGCGATGTTGCAGCAGTATAGCGTGCTGGTGTCGTATTGGTGGATTTACTTGCCAGCGGTGGCAATTGTGCCGTTCTTTGTAGGATACCAAGGGCTCGCGAATGCGTTGCACGCGGATAGCGCCACGGAGAAGATAGGGGTGTAGCCGTGAGGGCAAGCCCACATGAATCGGGTAAGAAGTGTTTCTTGGCACGGTTGGCAGGCTGGCGCCTGGTTAGCCATTTGCGCGCTGCTACCCTTTGCCGCAAGCGCGGCGTTTCCTAAACAAGCAAATCCGAATGAGGAATTGCTCACCGTTCCCGGGGACATTGGCCACCCGGGCGGACGAGTGGTGGTGGCATTGCGCGCAGAACCCAAAACTTTGAATCCGCTGATTGCCGGGGATCTGCCTTCGCAGGAAGTCGCTTACGTGACGCAGGCCGATTTGATTCACATCAACCGGGCGACCTTGCAAACGGAGCCGGCGCTGGCGAAATCGTGGAAAGTGTCGGCGGACGGATTGCAGTACACGCTGACGCTGCGCAAGGGCTTGCGATTTTCTGACGGCCAGCCACTCGATGCGGACGACGTGCTTTTCACGGTGCGTGCGTATCTGGATGAAAACGTTCACGCCACGCAGCGCGATTTGTTGATCGTGGGAGGAAAGCCCATCAGCGTGAGGAAGGTGGACGCCGCGACGGTGGTCTTCCAGCTGGCCAAGCCGTATGGAGCGGGAGAGCGTCTGTTTGATGGGATCGACATTTTACCGAGGCACCTGCTGCAGAAGACTTACGAAGAAGGGAGGCTGGGGCAATCCGGCGCGCTTTCTTCCGCGGCGAATACCTGGGCTGGGGCGGGACCGTACCGGCTAAAGGAATACACGCCGGGCCAGAAATTGGTGCTGGACAGGAATCCCTTTTATTGGAAGGCCGATGCACAGGGCAAGCGACTGCCATATGCCGATGAGCTGGTGTTTGTCTTCGTACCGAGTGCGGATGCGCAAGTGTTGCGGTTTCAATCGGGCGAAACGGATTTGATCAGCCGGCTGGGCGCGGAGAATTTCGCGGTGCTTGCGCGGCAGGCGCGAGGGTACACGATGACGGACGCGGGCCCGGGACTTGAGTACAATTTTCTGTTTTTTAATCTGAATGATCTGGGGGCGAAAGCGTCCCCGGAGATGATGGCCAAGGCGAAGTGGTTTCGCGACGCGAAGTTCCGGCAAGCCGTCTCTGCAGCCATCGATCGCGACGCGATTGTGCGGCTGATCTATCAGGGACGGGGAGCAGCGTTGTGGGGACCGGTGACGCCGGGGAACAAACGCTGGCTGAATACAGCGATCGCGCATCCGGCGCGCTCTTTGGCGCAAGCGCGTGCGCTGTTGAAAGACGCGGGATATTCCTCGAAGAACGGGGCAAACGGAGAAACGGAGCTGGTGGATGCCACCGGGAAAACGGTGGAATTCTCGATTTTAACGAGTTCTTCAAACGCCGATCGCCTGAAGATGTCGGCGATCATTCAGGACGATTTGAAGGAATTGGGTATGCGGGTGCAAGTGGTGCCGCTCGAATTGCATTCGTTGATCGACCGCGTCAAAGAGAGCAAAGACTACGACGCGTGCGTATTGGGGATCGGCAGCCCGGACGCCGATCCGAATTCCGATCTGAATGTGTGGCTTTCGAGCGGAGGAACGCATTTGTGGAATCCGTCGCAAGACAAGCCAGCGACACCTTGGGAAGCGGAGATCGACGGTTTGATGGAGCAGCAGCTGGTGGCGACGTCATTCGAACAGCGAAAGAAACTTTACGACCGCGTACAGCAGATTCTTGCGGATTATCAGCCGATGATTTTTCTTGCGAGTCCGGACATTTTGACGGGCGCCAAGAACGCGGTGGGCAATTTTCATCCGGCGGTACGTGAGCCCTACGTTTTGTGGAACGCCGAACAACTTTATTTGCGTGATGAAAAGGCGCACAGCGCGCCATGAGCCCGGTGCTGACGGAACCGGTTGAGAAGGCGGTAGCCGTCAGGAGTGACGCGCGCCTGGTGGCCGATTGCCTCTCGGGAGATGAAGAGGCTTGGTCGCTGTTGATCGAAAAATACAAGGCTCTGATCTATTCGATTCCCGTCAAGTACGGACTACCGACGCAGGAAGCCGCCGATGTGTTTCAAGCCACCTGTATGGAATTACTGGCGAGGCTGCCGGAGTTGCGGGAGCCGCGAGCGCTCCCGAAGTGGCTGATGCAGGTGACACACCATCAGTGTTTGCGCTGGAAGCAGCAGCAGGGAAGGCTGGTAAGCCGCGATTCCGAGGAGTTGCCCGTTCCGGAAACGCCGGCGGTCGCGGAAGGCCTGGTGCAGCAAACCCAGGAAGAACAGATGCTTCGCGAAGCGATGATGGCGCTTTCTCCGCAATGCCGGCGGTTGATGGAAATGCTTTTTTTTGAGTCGCCGCCGAGGCCCTACGCGGAAGCAGCGACGGAGTTGGGTTTGGCGCTCGGCTCGATCGGATTCGTCCGGCAGAAATGCATTGACCGGCTGCGACGGCAGCTCGATGAGTTGGGATTCCGGTAAATGTCTCCCTTGGCCAAGACGGAATCCAGCGAAGAACTGTTTCCCGCATTGGCCAAGCTGGAGACGGACGCGGCGCGCCGCAAATTTATTTCTAGTCACAAGACGCTGGTGAGCGGCGAAGTCGTCCAGCGATTGGCGGACCTTGTTGTTGAAAAGATTCGCGTAGACACGCGGGCTGCGCTGTCGCTGGCCGACGCGAATATGCTCATCGCGCGCCGCCTGCGGCGCAAGCCATTTCTGGCCTTAGCCTTGCGCGCGCGTGCGAATGCGCTGTACGCCAGCGGCGACAATCGCGCGGCGGTGGAACACCACGAAAAAGCGTTTGGCATCTACGAATCGCTGAAAAACCTAAAGGAAGCCGCGCGTACGCTCAGCACCTCGATCCAGCCGCTGATTCTGCTTGGGGAGTATGACCGCGCCTTCCAGGCTTCGGAACGCGCGCGCAAGATCTTCACGGAACAGGGCGAAACACGGCGCATCGCGAGTCTCGAGAATAACGTCGGAAATATTTTCCACCGCCAGGACCGTTTCGAAGAGGCGTTGCTGCACTACGAGCGGGCCTACAAAACGCTTTCTGAATTTGCGGATTGGGAGCGGGTGGCGATCACGCTGCATAACATGGCGATGTGCCTGATCAGTTTGAATGATTATCCGCGCTCACTCGATTGCTACCAAAAGTCGCGCGAGCTTTCCGAGCGCCACGGCATGCCGCTGCTGCGCGATCAGGCGGACTACAACATTGCGTATCTTTACTATTTTCGCGGGGAGTACAGCCGGGCCATCGAAATGCTGTTTGCGACACGTAGAGCTTGCGAAATATCGGGCGACGCTTACCATCTGGCGCTCTGTCACCTGGATCTATCGGAGATTTATCTGGAACTGAACTTGAGCGAAGAAGCGCGAGAGATGGCGCACGAGGGCTTTCAACGTTTCGAAAAGCTGGGGATGGGATACGAGGCCGCCAAGACGCTGGCGAATGAAGCGATGGCCTATGGGCAGCAAGGGAAGACGGTGCAAGCGCTGGAACGGTTTAGCAAAGCGCGGGAAATGTTTGCGCGGGAAAAAAATCTGGTATGGCCGTGGCTGCTGGACTTGTATCAAGGTCTGCTGCTGTTTCACGAGGGACGGCACTTTGAGGCACGCCGGTTGTGCGGCGGAGCGGCGAATTTCTTTGACGGCACGCTCATTTTCGGAAAAGCGGTGCTCGCCCATTTGTTGCTGGCGCGGATTGCGCTGCAAGTCGGGGAACTGCCCGTGGCGGCAAGCGAGACGGAGGCGGCGTTTGCCAAAATGCAAGCTCTCCAGAGTCCGGTGCTTGCTTACCAGGCGCATGTGCTGCGAGCGCAACTTGCGCAGAGCCGAGGCGACCGCGCCGCCGCGCTGCTCTCCTATCGCGAGGCTTGCAAATCGCTCGAGACGATGCGCAGCCGGTTGCATTCCGAAGAACTGAAGATTTCCTTCGTCAAGAACCGTTTGCAAGTTTACGAAGCGCTGGTGGGGATGTATGTAAGCGGTGAAGCGAGTGATATCACGGCGGAGGAGGCTTTCGGATGGATGGAAGCGGCAAAATCCCGGAGCATGACGGAAATGATTTTTCAGAGCGGGCAGACCATGCCGCTTGGCGAGACGGGGCAGAGCGAGTTGGTTCGACGTATCCGCGACCTGCGGGAGGAGTTGAATTGGTATTACCACCGCATTGAACAAGAGCAGTTGCGGCCGGAAGAGAATTCGCCCGTACGCCTGCAGCAACTGCAAGAAAAAGCGGTGCAGCATGAGAACGAGCTCTTGCGACGGCTCCGGGAATTGCCGGCGCAAGAAAGAGAAAACGCCACGCTGGAGGCTCCGGCGGATTTTTCTTTGCAGCGATTGCAGGCGGCGATTCCGGCGGACACCGCGATGATCGAGTATTACTCTACGGGAGAACGGCTGGTCGCCGCGGTGGTTACGCAGAGCAACATTACGATCATCCCGGTTTCAGTCGTGTCCCGGGTGTTGCACTTCTTACATTTGTTCCGGTTTCAGATTTCAAAGTTTCGTATGGGGCCGGGATATGCGCAGCGTTTCGAAGAACCACTCCTGCGCGCGACGCAAGGGCACCTCGAATCGTTGTACGGAGAGCTTTTGGCGCCCCTGCGCGAGCACCTGAACGCGAAACATCTGGTGTTTGTGCCGCATGGAGCTTTGCACTTTTTGCCGTTCCATGCGTTGCGAGCCGGCAGCGAGTATTTGTGCGATCGGCATACCGTTTCCTACGCGCCGAGCGGTACGGTGTTTGCGCTCTGCCAGGAACAGGTCGACAAAAACTTGCGCAACTCCCTAGTGATGGGTGTGCCGGATGACCGCGCTCCCGAAATACTCTCGGAGGTCAAATCCGTCGCGGCGCTGCTGCCGTATCCGGAGCTCTTCTTGGGGGGCGACGCAACAGTCAATGTGCTGCGCGAGCACGGATCGACCAGCAATCTTTTGCACATTGCTACGCACGGGTCTTACCGCCAGGACAATCCAATGTTCTCCTGCATACGCATGGGCGATGGCTACCTGAATCTTTATGACCTTTATCAGATGCGCTTGCCGTCGAAACTCGTGACTTTGAGCGGCTGCGCCACGGGTATGAATTTCGTTTCGGTCGGCGACGAACTGCTGGGACTCCAGCGCGGGCTTTTTTGCGCGGGGGCAAGTTCGTTGTTGCTGTCTTTGTGGGACGTGCACGATCAGAGTACCTCCGCACTGATGGAAAGCTTCTACAAGAACTATGTGGCAGGTCAGGATCTGGCTACCGCGCTGCAGGGCGCCATGAAACAACTCCGCGAGCAAAACCCCCACCCGTACTTTTGGGCGCCCTTTGTTCTCGCCGGCAAAATCACTGAATCCAATAGAGTTAACTAATTCCTCGTCGACCTATACTTTTTCGGGGCCTGGTGTCCCTTATTCCATGGGTGAGGTAACTTGCACCCCCGCCGGGGGGCGGAGAAGCAAATGCGCTTGAAGGGGGAACGGAGATGAAGCACTTCAGCAGTGAAGAATGGATCGATTTCGTAAATCAGGTGCCGGCTGATCGGAAACTCGAGTTGATGCGGAAGCACCTGGCGAGTTGCAAGGCTTGCACGAAGAAAATGGAACTTTGGCGAAAAGTTCGCGAAACAGCAGCGCCGGAAGGAAAGTTTCAGCCGCCGGCAGGAACGTTGCGAATCGTGAAATCAGCGTTTGCGTCGGCTGGGATGAAGGCGCGACAGAAAAAATCAGCTTCGGTCGTGGAAGTGTTATTCGACAGTTTGCTGCAGCCCGCGCTCCAGGGCGCGAGATCGACCAATATGGCAACCAGACAAATGCTTTACCGGGCGGGATCTTATCAACTCGATATTCAGATTGAGGTTATGCCCGGCGGCGCTTTGCTCATGGTTACCGGCCAATTGATGGACGTGAGCACGCCGGAAATGGTCAGCGCGGGAGTGCGGGTGGCGCTTTCCGATGGCAGCGAGAACCTTGCTTATACGGTGACGAATGAATTTGGGGAATTTCGCGCGGAAATCGTCAATTCGGGCGACCTCGAGATATTCGTACCGGGCGGCGGTGGTGAGCCCATAACAATTTCGCTGCGTCATGCGCTCGACGTGGTGCCAGGCGTTCGCCATGCAAGCCTGGTATAAACGCAAATTTTTGGTTGTTTGCCATGCGGTACGTAAGTACCAGAGGCAAATAGTTCGGATGGTTAGCTCGGAAAGCACACTCGTACCATTGGCGAGAATCGATGAACTTTCGACAATACTTGCACATCGATTTTTCGCTCGCGGCGAGTGATCCAGAAGCAGGAGCTTTCTAGAAGCCTGGAAGGGAACCCGATTATGAAACGCACTCTACAAGGTTTGGTTATCCTGGCGCTGTTGGCCACCGTTGGCGTACGTCCAGCCGCCGCGCAGAATCGCTATGTTGTCAGGACCACCGGCGGACTGACTTCCATCCTCAATCTGTGCCTGGCCGCAAATTGCCAGGTGCAAGGATCGCTGGACGGCCCGATCGGCCAAACCTTCCTGGTAACCTCGACAGGAAACGTTGTGTCAAATTTGCTGAACGGGGTGGTTAACCTTCTCGAGGCCTTGCTGGGCATCCAAAGCATTGAGCCGGACCGCCTGCTGCCGCTGCCGCAGCTAAAGCTCGGGACGGTTCCTCCGGGTTTGAGCAACAACACTCCGGTCACGTATTACGGAAGCGTGGTGTGCTCGTGCTACGCAGTGCAACCCGCGACGCAGATTATCCGCCTCAACGACGCGCAACGCGGCTTTAATCTGAGCGGAACCGGAATCGTAGCGGTGATCGACACCGGTGTCGACACGAACCATCCGGTGCTCGTGCCGGTGCTCTTGCCGGGATATGATTTTACGCGGAACCAGCCGGGCGCTTCGGAATTCCTGGACGTCCCGGAACTACAAGACGCAGACGATGTAGCAGGTCCGCAGTCGCAGCAGCCGGTGCTGGTGCAACAATCGAGCGCCGCGATTCTGGATCAATCGTCCGCCGCGATCTTGGATGGCGGACCCTACACCGCATTTGGGCACGGCACGATGACCACTGGATTGGTGCACCTGGTGGCGCCGCGCGCGAAGATTCTGCCGCTGAAAGCGTTTACGTCGAATGGAACGGGCTATCTTTCGAACATCGTGGCGGCACTGTATTACGCGGTGCAACATCAGGCGAACGTGGTGAATATGAGCTTTGATGTTTCGACGCCGTCCGCAGCGCTCAGCCAAGCGGTTTCGTACGCCAATCAAAACGGAGTGATTCTGGTCTCGGCGGCGGGCAACGAAAGCACCAGCGCGCCGGTATATCCCGCGGCGCTCAACAGTAGCGTGCTGGGCATTGCGTCGACTTCCAATGCAGATCAACTTTCCTCGTTCTCCAACTACGGTTCGACGGACGTGTGGATTGCCGCTCCCGGCGAATACGTCGTCAGCACCTTCCCGGGAGGCACCTATGCAAGTGCTTCGGGGACGTCATTTAGTTCGCCGCTGGTGGCCGGAACGGCTGCGCTGTTGTTACAAGCAAAACCGTCCTTGCGCCCGTCAGACGCGGCTAACGCGCTTTCCCACGCGATCAAGTTGACGCCAAACGTGAACCATGGCCGGCTCGACGCTTACCAGGCGATCTCGGCATGGGTGAACAGCACAGGTTCTAGTTCGAGCCAGAGTTCGTGCTTCTTGTTCTGCCTGTAGACGCGCCTTGAACGGCAGAAATGGTCGCCACGTTGATAACTGCGATAGCAAGCCCGGCTGAATCGCTGAGGATCAAGCAGGTGGAAGAGCAGATTTCCGCCTTGCGCAATTCGGTGATCTGCTCGTTCAACCAGCTTCTGGATCTAAAAGACTTGAATACAGGCGTACATAGCACACGTCTTGCGGAGTGGGGTGTGCGCGTTGGGCAAGAATTGGGACTCTCGGAAGAGGAGCTGCAAAATCTCGAGGTCGCGGCGCTGCTGCATGATATCGGCAAAGTGGGCATTCCCGACGCGATTCTTCGGAAGCCCGCGCGGCTCGATGCAGAAGAATACGCGTTGATGAAAAGACATCCGGAGTACGGCTGGGCGGTACTGCGCATCCTTCCGGGGTTTGAGCGGGCCGCGCTCGATATTCTCCACCACCACGAAAATTATGACGGCAAGGGTTATCCGGCCGGGTTGAAGGAAACGGAAATTCCCGTGGTTTCGCGCATCGTGTCGGTAATCGACGCCTTTGACGCTATGGTGTCCTCGCGGCCTTATCGCAACGGGTTGCCCGCGGAAGAAGCAGTGCGCCGGCTGGTTGAATCGAGCGGCACGCAGTTTGACCCGGCGGTGGTGCAGTGCTTCCTGTCGTTCGCGCAGGCAGAAATGGCCACGGTGTTCGCCGCGGCCGGCACGTCGGTGTCTTCCGCACTCTAAGCAGGCCTTCCCCTCCTCGAACGTAGCTCGCTCAATTCCGGCAGAACCTAGCAATCGCAGAAGGGATAGGCGCGCGCGAAATTGTCACCAATTTGTTATAGAACTGTCGAAATTAGGTCAACGACTTGCGGCGAATTTGTGCAGGGGTTTCGCTATTTTTCGATGTGCGCACGCGGGTATGATAGATCAAACGTCTTGTTACTCTTGAGTGAGTTCGGCATGGCGTGGAACGCGGAGCGTGAAACGTGATGGGAACGGTTTTAATTGTGGAAGACAGTCCAGCGATGCAGCGCACCTTGCGGCGATTGTTTGAAGCCGATTCACTGCGCGTGGAAGTTGCGGCGGACGGTCCCGGAGGATTGCAAAGTTTTCGTGAGAAAACTCCGGGCGTGGTGGTGCTCGACCTAAAACTGCCGGGGATCTCCGGAAAAGAACTGTGCCGCGAGTTCAAGTCGCTGGCAGCGAATGTGCCCATCGTGGTACTGAGCGCAAACTCGGACACCAAGGATAAGGTTTTGCTGCTCGAACTGGGTGCCGACGATTACGTTACCAAGCCGTTCAGTCCGAAGGAACTTCTCGCCAGGGTGCGCCGCGCCATGCGGCGCAGTGCTCCAACGGCGGCACCGCTGGCACAACAATCCGAAAAGCACGAAGTGCTGACCTTTGGCGAGGCCCGTGTGGACTTTACGAGCATGGAGGCGACGCAGAAGGGGGCCGCCGTGGCCTTGACGGTACAGGAGTTTAAGCTGCTGAAATTCCTGGCTACTTCGCCGGGACACGTATTTTCGCGGGACGAACTGCTCAATCAGGTCTGGGGCTACAACAACTATCCTTCGAGCCGCACTGTAGACAATCACGTGCTGCGCCTGCGGCAAAGTCTTGAGCCAGACCCTGCCAATCCGCGATTTCTGGTGACCGTCCATGGCGCAGGTTATAAATTTGTGCTCGAACCCCCGCAAGTCCGAAAAGAAACCGGACGGTCTTCTCAGGCGTCATGAGCCATTTTCGGCTGCGAACGCAGTTGTTCTTTGCCACCTTGCTGATCATTGTCAGTTTGACGGGTGCGCTGCTGCTTATCATCCATCATACGATTGGCAGTCAAATCACCGATCAGGTTCGCGAAGGCACGCAAGCTTCACTGCGGGCGTTCGGAAACGTGCAAAAGCAGCGCGGGGCAGAACTGGCGCGCACCACGTCCGTTCTGGCGGAGCTGCCGACGCTGAAAGCATTGATGACCACGAAAGATCCGCTGACCATCCAAGACGGATCTGAAACATTTTGGAAGCTCGCGGGAAGCGACTTATTCGTTCTTGCCAATAACGAAAAGACAGTTATGGCGGTGCACGCGGCGCGCCACGATTGGACGCGGAATGCGGCGCATCGCGATTTGCTGCGTTCGATGGAGCGCGGCGCGGACGCGGACTGGTGGTACGACGAAGGACGCCTGTATTGGGTCTTCATTCAGCCGATCCTGGCGGGGGCGGGAAGCACCTCCGAAGAACTCGGGTTGATTGTGGTGGGCTACGAAGTCGATTCGAGCATTGCGGCGGAACTCGGACTGGCCTCGGGCAATCAGCTGGCCATCGCTACAAATGACGCCGTTGTTGGCTCGACGCTGCCGAGGCAGGATGAGGACCAACTGTTGGCACGACTCAAGGCGCGCGACTTGCCGCAGTCCTCTCCCGACTACCCGCTGACTACAGATCACTATGCGTTCTCATCGATCGATGTCCGCTCCGGCGACCCGGTGCTGATCCGTTGTTATGTGTTGATGCCATTGGCGCCGGTCAATCTTTTTATGCGGCGCCTGGACCGCACGATTTTCATTCTAGGAGCCTGCGCGGTGGTTTTTGGCGGGCTGCTGTTCGGGTTTGTGGCGCGTACCGTGACACGACCGCTCGATAATCTTGTTGCGGGTGTCCGCGCTTTGGCGGAGGGCGATTTCCGGTACTCGATTGTCCCGAAGGGTAGCAGCGAGGTCGCTGAACTCAGCACCTCTTTCGCACAAATGCGCGGACAACTGCTGATCTCCCAGAAGCAGCGAATCGAGACGGAACGTCTGGCGGCGATTGCTCAAGCGGCGAGTTCTATTTCGCACGATCTACGGCATTATCTTGCGGCGGTAGTGGCCAATGCGGAATTTTTGTACGAAGCTCACGAACTGAATCTAAATCGCGCTGAAATTTACGAGGAAATTAAGACGGCTTCTGATCAGATGACCGACTTAATCGATTCTTTCCGTGAATTGTCCGACCAGCGGATTTCGATTTCCCGCGAGCCGGCCAACCTGGAGCAGATTATTCGCCGCGCGATGGAGGCGATTCGCGCCAGGCCAGAATTTCGTGAAGCGCGGATCTCGCTGCGGTGCAAGGGGGATTTGGAGGCTTTGCTTGATCCCAAAAAACTCGAGCGTGTGTTCTTCAATTTGTTGCTCAATGCTTGCGAGGCCACCACAAATAGTCCCGGACGAATCGATTTGGAAGTGTTCGCTGACGGAGAACGCCTTGCCGTCCGCGTCCGGGACGAGGGTTTCGGAATTCCTGCTGCGATTCGCGGCACGCTGTTTGACCCGTTCGTGAGCTCCGGCAAAGTGAACGGAACAGGATTAGGTTTGGCGATCGTGAGTAAGATCGTTGAAGATCACGGCGGCACGGTTTCCGTTGAGAGTTCGTCGGCGAACGGCACGGTCATGCTTGTAGAGTTGCCGCGCATCGTGAACGTCGCGCAGGCGGAGGCGAAAGCCACGTCCTAGGGTTGCGGTTCGCCGGAGCCGCAGCGTCGCGTCATCTGGTCGATGGTTAAGGGTGTTCATAGCTGTTGGTAGGGGGCGGCGCGTAGTCCTGGCCGTATTTGTTCTTGTGGGCGGGAGTGAAGTTTTGATTTTCAGGGATGCGCAAGGTTCCCAGGTTGAACGTTGCGCCGGAAACGGTGACCGCGCGGGTCAACGCTTTCAGTTCTTCAGGAAGACTTCGCTCATACCAAACGTGCATCTCGTAACGCCCGTAGGGCACGCCGCTGATCGTGAGACGGCCGGAACGATCCGTTTTGCCATAATAGGGAGTATCCACAGCGACGACGACCGCACTCATTTGCGGATGAATGTTACAAAATAGGAAGCTCACCCCGACGCGGTCGAAACGGACGGAGTTCGTCGCGCCAGCTTCATACAGTCCGAGATCAAAACGCTTGCCATCAAACAACGAAAAAACATTGTGAAAAAACGGATCGCGATTGGGAAAGTCAACAAAAGATCCCACTTCAACCACTAGGAGATGCGGAGCGAAGTTCTTGTCCTTTTGCACCAGCGCCGGCCGCTTGGAGGTAGCATGAGCGGCGGCGTCGATAACCGCCTTGCGGTCAAGTGGCTTTAGCCAAACAATTACATCCTGCTCATTCTTCGCGGCCGTTCCTGGCGACGATGGTCTCTCGCCGGCGCTCGGGCTAACAAGTTCCACCTGGGCGCTAACGGTGGTCTGCTGACTGTACGACGGGGTGCCCAAAAAAAGAAAAATGACACAGCTCCGCAGCGCGGCCAGCAATGGTTGTTTGGCCTCCGTCAAAACAGATAACCCACGCTGAAATTCACTTGATTGGCCACCCTATTTCCGCCATCCAGAATACTCGTATCCAGCCGGCGATACTCGATCGACAATGCAACGTCGGAGCGCGGCTGATAAATGAAATTGACAAAAGGCGTCAGATTTCTCGAAAAAAAGAAGTTTTCGTAAGTGGGATTGCCGCCGAACCGGCGCAGTTCAGAGGCAAACGGAGCATCTTCGCCGAGGGCGGCATTCACCTGAAATTTTGGCACAGGTTTGAATTTCAACTGCAGCCATCCCCCGAGCGAGTCCAGACCATAAATCTCCGTGGCGGGATCTACAAACGAACCTTGCCATAAAGTCGATTGTCCAATTGCTCCGCCAAGTCCGCCGACGGCTTTGCCACGGTAAAATTCGGCGCTAAATTCTAGTGCCCGGCCGAGCGGCAGAAGTAGATCCGTGGTGCTGATCCAACTATTGACGTTTCTTCCGAAACCCCAGGACTGGCGGCCGTAGTATCCCCCAGCGCCTACGGTCATATCCTGTCCGTAAATGCGCTTTGTCCAGGCGACTCTCGCAGCGTAGGCGGGCTGGTTCGACTCCTCGCCCCAAGTTGAAGTGCGCGTGTATTGCGCCTGCGGGACATCACCGGAAAGTGATTCTAGAATGCCGCCTTGCAACAGGAGCGTGGACGATTCGGAGAAAACAACACGTTGCTCAATGCGAACTTGCGGCGTCCAGCCCCACAAATTCCCGGAATAGGACAGTGCGGGAACGGCGAGCGAGGCAAGGGAGGTCGGCGCAAGCGGCGCAAAAAAGAGCGAATCCTGGCCGGCGACGACGGAGGTGTTGGTCCAGTCAAAACGGATGGTCCCCGTGCGCAATCGCGCGATCCCCAGGAGTGAGCCGTTGGGGCTCTGGGGAAATCCTCCAGCGAAATCTAACTTTAGGTCTGCGCTGGTGTGCGCTCCGGCGATGTCTGGTCCAAACGATTGCACGCGGATCTGCGATTGTCGAAGCGTACCGCCGAAAGCATTTGGCGTATCAATGGCGGGTGACGGCGCCGGCGCGGCGAATTGCGGAAAATCCAGGTTGTCCACATAACCTCTGCTGGAAAATAGGTTCAGCAATACGATGCCGGAAAAGCGCAGACGATACTTCGATCCACTTTCGACCTTCGTCTGGCTTTGCTCGTTAATCTTGGAGTTTGCGAGCTGCAGATCTTCCTCGAGTCCAGCAACAACGTCCGATCCGTATTCAGGATTGGCACGGCTCCCTTGCGCTGAAACAGGCGGAGACGTCGATTCGTTCGGAGCCACCGCGCCGGGTGTGACCGAGTTCGTCAACGAGGCCAGTTTTGTGTTGCTTTCCGTCAACTGCCGTCGCAACTCCGCGATTTCCGAGCGTTCTCCAGCTTGGTCGGCGCGCACTTCTTTCAGTTCGGCGGCGAGACCCTGAACTTGCGTTTGCAGCCTTTCAAGCAGTTCCCTCGGCACGGCGATCGCTAATCCCTGCTCGGTGCTAGGTGATGAGCCGGGCGGCGGGGGCTGCTGCGCACGCGCGCCTTCGACGGTGAGTGAAAATAAACAGAGAATGCCCACACACACACTGGCATCCCGCAAGCCGCTCCGTTGCATGGCATCCCTCCGGCAAAAAGCGTGAAACGGTCGAAAACTACGAATACTAAATTAGGCGTTCCGGCACGGAATCGCCAGCCCGGGTTTGATGCGCCCCGTTGCGCGGCTGTTTGTCCAACAGGGCGCGGACGTGCTCCGGGAAGCTCCCCGCTTCCTAGCGGGCTTGACTCAAGACAGATCTCCGAAGAGTTTTGCTCCTGGTGGGTCCCGGCATATTCCAAGTAGCCACCCACGAACAGCATTTGATGTTCGCGCAATTGTTCGGCGAGCTCCGCTACAACCAATTCAACATCGCGAAAATGTGTAAGGCGCAGATGAATCGGCACGTGTCGAAAGAACGAACTTGCGCAATCGCGAAATCCTCCAGACTTTGCCTAAAAAAAGACAGCGATTTTACAAATTCTTGACAATCGCTACTTCCAGGTTTTGGAAACTCCCGATGGCACTTGCAATCTCAGTGCTTGATTTTTTAGCAGGCCAGTTCCAAATAGTGCGTTTTCGTCCCCTTAACGACTGCGAACCCGGCCGTCCTGAGCGTCAAAGGCAACGCGAGACAGACCGCAATCCTTATGCTGAAGGAGACGTCATCATGAAACGCAGGGCAGTGTGGACAATGATCACCATGTGCGCAGCGCTTTTGTTTGTTTTGTTGCCGGCAAAACGCGCAGTGGCGGACGACGAAAGCTCGATCTTAAATAAATTCCATAACATCAGTGCGGTGGCATCAACGGTGCCTGCCAATGGCGACGTTAATCCCTATGGGATCGTACAGGTTGCGAAAACGATTGGAAACCTGCAACAGGGGCATCTCTTGATCAGCAACTTCAACAGCAGTGCCAACCTACAGGGAACTGGCACAACCATTGTCGAGGTCGCACCGGATGGGACGGTAAGCCTTTTTGCGCAAATTAACGCCGCGACGCTTCCGGGAGCATGTCCCGGAGGCGTAGGTCTGACCACCGCGTTGGCGGTGTTACGCACCGGCTGGGTCATTGTTGGAAGCCTGCCAACGACGGACGGGACTTCAGCGACTGCGCAACCAGGATGTTTAATTGTGCTCGATAGCAAAGGCAACGTCGTCGAGACGTTTTTCGGTTCTTTGATCAGTGGTCCGTGGGATATGACGTCGACGGACAACGAAAACGAAGCAAAACTATACGTAACGAACGTCTTGAATGGCACGCTTGCGGCCGGCGGAGCGGTGGTGAATCAGGGAACGGTGGTGCGCATTGATCTGGGAGTCTCGGAAACCACCATGCCATGGATCGAGTCGATGACCGTGATCGGCTCAGGTTTTGCTGAACGCACCGACCCCGCCGCGCTGGTGATTGGTCCGACGGGTGTCGGCTTAAGCCCGCTTTGCGGCGACGATGATCGGGATGATTGCACGGTGCGCAGTCAGGAGGACCACGCTGTCCTATATGTCGCGGATAGCTTAAACAATCGAATCGCGGCCATTCCAGACGCCGCGCATCGTCACGACTCCGCGGGCACAGGGGTTACCGTTGCGCATGGCGGAAGCCTGAACGATCCTCTGGGGCTGATCGTAGTTCCCAACGGCCACATTCTGGTGGTCAACGGAAATGACGGGTATGCCGTCGAATTCTCGCCGAAAGGTGCCCAAGTGGCGAAGAAGCTGTTGGATAGCTCGGGCAGTCCGGTGCCAGGCGCAGGCGCTCTGTTCGGATTGGTGTTCGACCCGCAGCGGGGGCTCTTTTATGTAGACGACGCCAGCAACACCTTGAACGAACTGCACTAAGTAGGTCGTTCGAACGAACGCCCCATCTTCTCGCGTGACGAAGGTGGTGCGTTTGCTTGTGCGCTAAGGTTACTTCCTGGCCGCGGTCTTGCGGCAGTGCTTCTCGCGGGCCGATGAGTTTAAGGAGTCGCAGTATCTCTCTGTCCAACGAATAGATAACCCGCACCTTTGCACTCCGGGCATTCCTTGTTTCGGTAATATCCGGTGGCTTGACAGTGCACACATTCGCCCCAATCAAGTGCCTTGGTTGCAATCGCGTTTATGCCTTCGCAGCGTTGTCCGCTGTTGTTTTTGCAGCAACGACCGCCGGCGACCTTTATGTTGTAACCGGTGCTGCCACACTTTGTGCAATACGTAACAGGCAAATCTCGCTTCATACCTAGATGGTACGCCCGTCCCGACGCGGTCACTGTTCCATACCGGACAAGCGCCGTTGGCGCAAACAGTAATTTGACACCTGGCCGCAATCAGGCTGCCGCTCTCGTTGCAGACGAGAGAGCACGATCCGAGGCGCGAGTTCAAAACTAAACTCCGTTTGATGGTAAAAAAATATAATTCCGTGCGCTTCTCGCGCATCGAATTCGTATGCACCAGATCGTCATCTTGCTGAGCGTAGGATTTTTGGCTGTCTGGATTATCGGTCCATTCGCGTTTTTCATCGTTTATCACGTTCGACCACTCCGCAGATTTTTTCGACTCGATACTTCCGTTAAGTGAGCTGACCAACCTGCGGGAGCGCTCCGAAAGATTGGAGCGCGCGAGGCTCGACACCCTCAAGAGGATGCTGGCAGGTTTCGCCCGAATGTTGACGGGCGCAACCTTCCGACGAGAACTGGAAAGCGGGCGCTAGTAAAACTTGCGCTCAGCAGTCCAGTGACGATTTTGTGCTGCACCGCAACGGGTACGGAAACCGCTCCCGCCACTGCTTCGGTGGCCAAGAACGAAAAAATAGAAACTTCCAAGTGGACACCTGCATCTACCGAGTGGAGCTGAACGGTGAAAACAATTCAGCGAAGGTCCAGCACCGTGAACAGTCAACGACATACCCCAGAATTCTCGAAGCTGCGCACCGCGCAGCAATCCTTGGCGTCTTTGCTGGCACTGGTTTTGTTATGCGCAGCGTACCCGGAGTGTCTCGTCGCCCAGGACGCCCAGGATCAGCAATCTCCGGCGCAGGCTGCACCCGGCGCCCCTTACATGCAGCAGACTCCCGAGCAATTAGAGCAATTGGTTGCGCCCATCGCCCTCTATCCCGATTCACTGCTAGCCCAAATACTGGCGGCCTCGACGTTCCCCGAACAGGTCGTCGAGGCCGACCGGTGGGTGCAATCGCAATCCGATTTGAAGGGCGATGCTTTAGCCCAAGCCGTGGACCAGCAGCCTTGGGATCCCAGTGTCAAAGCACTCACTGCGTTTCCATCGGTTCTCGGGAACATGGACAAGAACATCGCTTGGACGTCGTGTCTCGGCGATGCCTACTACAATCAAGAACAAGCGGTGATGGACGTCATTCAAGTGATGCGCCACCGCGCGCAGCAAGCCGGCAATCTCAATTCCACGTCGCAACAAACCGTGACCGCCATGGACTCCGACGTCGAGATCGAATCAGTGGACCCCGAAGTTGTCTACGTTCCCGCGTACGATCCCTGGATCGTCTACGGAGGCCCGATTGTCGCCTGGCCAGGTTGGTATCCCTATCCGGGCATTTGGTATGACGGTCCGTCGCTGTTCTTCGGAGTTGGCTTCGGCATTGGTTTTTTTGGGGGGTACGGGTGGGGCTGGCACCACTGGGGTTTCGATTGGCATCACCACTACGCCGTTTTCGATCACGCGCGATATCGCTCGCCGAGCCGGACGTTTTACAACCGCGACGCGTTCTATCGCGGCGGAGGCACCCGCGACGCTCTTGACCGCAGCGCAAGGGCGCAGCCTTTCGGCGGCGACCGCGGCGCCGCTCGCGGCTATGCAGAGCCTCGCGGTCAGAGCGGAGTTCGCTCCGGCGCTTTCAGCGGCTACGGTCGCGGCGGAGAGGAGCGGGGTTTTTCGTCGCGCGGAAGCGCCAGCTTCGGCGGTGGAGGCGGCTTTCGCGGCGGCGGCCGCCACTGAGTGTCTTCCGCTGGGAATCAAGTTGCTCTTCGTTTCTCACATTTAGAACGGGAGAATCGCAATATGCGGCGAACGAAGCCGAACTTTTGGAAATTTGGTTGGGCTGATCTTTTGAAGTCGGCCGCACTCGCAATCCTGTTGGCGTGCTTTTCTGCCGCTTCCGCGGCTCAGGAAAAAGGCCAGAAAACGTTTTCATCGCCAGAAGAGGCGAGCCAGGCTTTGGTGGCCGCGGCGCAGTATAACGATGAAAAAACGATGCTCGAAATTCTCGGACCGGCTGCGCAGGACATCGTCTCTTCGGGTGATCCGACCCAGGACGCCGAGACCCACACCAATTTCGCGCGCAAGTATCAGGAGATGCACCGCTTCGTAAAAGAGCCGGACGGATCCGTCACCCTATACATTGGCGCAGAAAATTGGCCCGCACCGATTCCTCTCGCGATTAAAGGCAACGCCTGGTTTTTCGACACCGAAGCCGGAAAGATGGAAATCTTGTTCCGCCGCATTGGCCGGAACGAACTTTCAGCCATTCGTATTTGCCAGGAGCTTGTGGCCGCGCAGAAGGACTACTACGCGACGAAGCACAACGAGTACGCCAAGCAAATCTTCAGCGACGAAGGCCAGCACAATGGCCTTTACTGGAAGATTTCGGACGGTGAGCCTCAGAGCCCGATCGGGCCCTTGGTTGCTTCGGCCGTCGCCGAAGGCTACGCGAAAAACCACGCTGGCCCGCCGACTCCTTATCGCGGCTATTTCTTTCATATTCTGACGGGCCAGGGGAGGCATGCGCCCGGAGGCGCAAAAAACTACATCGTCAACGGCAAAATGACTGAGGGCTTCGCCTTCATCGCTTATCCAGCCGTGCACCGGTCCTCCGGCGTGATGACGTTTGTCGTAAACGAGGATGGCATTGTCTATCAGAAGGATCTCGGCAAGAAGACCGAATCCCTCGGCAAAGCCATGCAGGAATACAGCCCCGATCCCACTTGGCGTAGAGCGGAAGACGAGCCGCCACAGGCCGCCAGCAAGCAAAGCCCCTAGAATTCCCTGATTTAGCCGCAAAGCCGCTCTGAGCCTACCCAGAGTTGAGCCAGATCTCTGAGGTTGTGTTTGTATGTACGCGTTACCAAGTATTCTTTCCCCCCTTTTACACGGAGCCTGTACTCTCCCGTCGGTAAGGGTTGGATCTCCTCCACGGCCGAAATATTCACGACGACCGAGCGGTGGATGCGAAGAAAACCGTAGGGTTTGAGCTTCTCCGCCATGGACGAGAGGGACTCGCGCACCAAATAAGGATTCGGCCGGTGTTGCAACGAAACGTAATTACCTTCGGCTTGCACGGCCAAAATGTCGGCTAAATCCAAGAGTAGGATGCTACTTTTTGTCTTGAACGCGATTCGTGGCGCCTGTCGTTTTGCTAAAACCTCGAGCTGCCGCAAGACTCGGATGAGGTTTGCAGCGTCACCTCGGACTACCGGAAGCAATGATGTATCTGCAGCTTCGCAGAACTCGTCCGCTGTCGGTTCAAGGGCGTAGTCCGGGCTACTCTTGGTGGAGCAAATCGTAGCTCCCCGCAGTGAACTAGCCGAAACGTCCGCAGTAGGTTGAGCAGCTTGTTGAACAAACATCGCACGTGCCATGGCCTTCTGATCCTGAATTTCGCGGCCGCTCATGATGGAACCCCTTGCTCTCTCGTTTCGACTTCCTGGTACTCGAAATGAGATTGACGAGTGTAATGGTCCGGCATAACCCGAGCCGCGGATCCGTCTGTCCACCTGCCCACGGGAACGACAAACTCGTCGATTGGTTGAGCGCCTTTCAGTTGTGCATTCAGCATCACCGGTGATTTCGGCAGATCGGCACCCCACGCCTTGCATGCCAGGCCCGCAGGTTACTTCTGCCCAGTGCTGACTGCTGACGGAAAGCTGGATTGTGCGCCGAAATAACACTCAATGGATTGCAACTTTCCGTCCTTGATTCGGAGATACTCCACGTTCCGGAACGATTTACCGTCCTTGGTGTGGCAAAGATACTTCACAAAAGCATCCTCCGCGCCGGCGGTGACTCGCTCCAGGTCAAAGTGTCCAATGAAATCGATCTGTGTTTCCCAGCATCGCGTTTTGAAAGTGCTCTTGCTGATGTGGTCGTCGCCGGCCGCGCTTGTAAAGGTGAAGCTGTCAGCGAGCAGGCTATCCACTGGACCCCAATCTCTCTTCTCCCAGGCCGCGTACCACTTCCGGACTACCTCCTCGTTCGTTAAGTTCTGCCCTCCCAATGCGCTGGCCCTTGCCAGTCCGGGCAGGCTCACCGCACCGACCAGCGCGCAGGCTCCCGTTGCGAGCAGATTCCTGCGCGACTCTGCGATCCTTGTCATCGTTCGTTCCTCCTTTTCATGACGCCGTTTGAAGCGCTTCGCCTATCGCGATCCTGACTAATCCGAGAATACGAACCGGTTGGTATGTAAAAGTGTCAAACTGCTCCTTAAGACGCCGATGCGATCAACCTCGCTTGCGGTTGCCCGGTGCGCGCAGGGCGCGCAGCCAGACCACGATGTTTCTGATCCCCGCTTTCATCACTTTCGGATCCTGAGCATTCTTTGCCAGCGACGCATAACCTTCGACCATCGCGATCAGTAAGCCGGCGGCGTCAGCGGGTTCCACGTCGCGGCGAACGCTTCCGTGGGTCTGGCCCTCTCGCAATACGGAAGCAACGGCCTCCCGCCAGGCATCGAAGATTATCGCCAGTCGCTTCCGGAAGTCCGCGTCAAGAGGAGACATTTCCTGCGCCAGATTGTTCAGTTGACACCCGCCCCGTATATCCGCGGGGCGAACGGGTATGCCTTGAACAGCGCCGATCAAAGCGTCGATAGGGTCCTTGCCGTTCTGTAGAGGGCGCACCCACTTGCCGCGGACGTCGGGGGCGATGACCTCATCGACGACGGCGCGTCCCAAGGCTTCCTTGCTGTCGAAGTGGTAGTACAGTGCGCCCTTGGTGACCCCAGCTACGGCCAGAATGGTGTCCAGGCTGGCACTCTGGAAACCCGTTCTGTAGATCTCGCGGGATGCCGCCTGCAGCAAGCGCTCCCGGGTGCGCTCAGAATCGCGCAGCCTAGTCGCTCCACGTTTCGGACTCTTACGTGCTGCCAGCATACCAACCAGTATGTATGTTAAATCTCCGGAAATCAATCACAAATTGAGGGGCCCTGACTCTTGACTGCTGACGTTCTCGAATTTCATACCCTCTCGCCTGTGTATGCGGAAAGTTGGAGAAACAGACGCTTAGGCGTTTTGGGATCGTCCCAGTTTGTTAGTCCGCTACCTCGATTTCGAACTCTGAAGCGCTGGACTTGTGGTGTCACGTAATTCTTGTGAAGGTGGAACACCACATGCTCCCTCAGTTCTGAGGCAGCAGGAGTTTGTGGACGAGAGCCGGAAATGTTGGGATTGGAATCCAACGATGCAGTTCAGAACGCCATGCGACGAAGGAGAGATTGAAATCGGGGCAGGGACCGCAACGGATCGAGTTCGGGGTCGACCTTCAGGAAGATGATGGCGTTCGAACGGTCCTTGAACCCGGCTTCCAGCCAGTCGATGGCTTTGTCGTTTTCCCGCAAACCGACGTAGACCAACGCGATATAAAAGGGAGAGACGTATTGCGTTTTCGATTGCTGCAGCAGTTGCTGCAAGATGCGTTCGGCTTCCGCGCGATCACCCGATATTCCGTATACATGCCCCAGCGAGCCCGACACCATGGGGCTCGTGTTAGAGATCGTGGCGGCTTTCTTCATTTCAGCGATGGCCTGGGGGTAGGCGCCCTTCTGTTCGTAGGCCTGTCCGAGAACCAAGTGCGGCAGGGCAAAATTCGGATCGAGGTCCAGGGTATTGTGCAGTTGCTCGATGGCCTGGTCATAGCGGCGAGCCATGTACTGACGCCAGCCCAGGCTGAAATTCATGCTGATGGAGAGCGGGTCCAGATCGCGAGCGTGATTCATCTGCGTGAGACTGTCGCTCGTGCGACCCATGGCCATCAGATAAAGAGAATAGCGCTGGTACGCCGTGGCGTAGCTCGGATTCAGTTGGATGGAGCGCTGAAACTCACCGGCTGCGCCGGGCCAGTCCCAGTCGTAATTGAAACGCACGGTGGCCAACGAGGTGTGCGCTTCGGCAAGCGCGGGGTCGAGTTCCAAAGCTTTGCGCGCGGCGGCTTCGGCTTTGGGAGCAACTTCTTGTGAAGGCACGCTGCCCACGATGGCAGAGCCGATGATGCTGTAACAGTCGGCGAGTCCAGCGTAGGCCAAGGCATAGTCGGGATCTTTTTCTGTAGCGAGTTGAAAATAGGAGATGGCTTTATTGAGGCCTTCTTCCGAGCGTTTGTTCCAGTAGTAGCGGCCCTTCAAATAATCTTCATAACCTTCGGTGCTGACGTTGTGCGTGGCGGAGAGGCGCTGCTGGTCCTCGGGACTGAGGTTGATGCGAATTTCGTTCACGATGGCGCTGGCGACCTGGCTTTGCAGGCCGAGGACGTCGCCAAGCGCGCTCTCGTAAGTTTCGGCCCAGAGGTGCCGGTCGGTCGAGACTTGCACGAGTTCGGCGGTGATGCGCACGCGATTCCCGGAGCGCAGCACGGTTCCTTCAACCACAGCGTCGACGTCCAGGTCCCGCGCGATTTCCGAGAGCGTCTTGCGGGTGCCTTTGTAGCCCATGGCGGAGGTGCGTGAGATCACGCGCAACGAGCGGATTTTGGCGAGGTGCGCGATCAATTCGTCGGTCATACCGTCGGTGAAATATTGCTGGTCGTTGTCGCCAGACAGGTTTTCAAAAGGAAGGACAACGATAGAGTTAATCTGCTTGACGGGACTGGCAGAGGCCGTGCGGTTTAGAAAGTGCCGCAACGTGAGGCCGACAGTCAGGAGCAACACGGCGGTAACGGCGGCGCCCAAAAAAAATGAGGAACGCGCCGCGCTGAAACGACGCCGACGTTGAGGCACGTCCATGGGAAAGGAACGGTCCGCAACCAGCGAGGTGACCGCGGCCGTGACGGGGGCGCTTGCAGGCTGCAGGGCGCCTTCCGCAGCCGGTTGTGGTTTGACCGGCGGGGGAGCGATAACTTCCTCAACTGAAGCAATGAAGCGATAGCCGTGGCGCGGAAGCGTTTCGATAAAGCGCGGATTGTCGGAAGAATCGCCGAGGGCCTCGCGCAAGCGCATGATGGCGGTGTTGAGGCTGTGGTCGAAATCGACGAAGGTGCCGTCGGGCCACAAGCGTTTGCTCAGTTCCTCGCGCGTGACGACCTTGCCGATGTCGTCCAATAGTATGGCGAGTATCCGGCAAGGCTGCTCCTGCAGCTTTATCCTGCGTCCTTGCTTGCGCAGTTCGTTGGTCGCGAGATCGACCTCAAACAGACCAAAACGAACGAGATTGGCCGTTGTAACGCCGCTTTTCATGGCCCCGAAGTACCCACCTTTCAGCGGAGTATACGCCGACTGTACATCCGTGCCAAGCCCAGACAGGTTATCCACATTTCTAAATCACTGATTTAACTGGAATAAGCAAGTTATCGATAAATGTTTCGGATGTGACGAATAGAGCATTGCGATGAATAACGCGACTGTAGCAAAGTCCGCGAAACATTTGAACGAGTTTGCACTTCTTCGCACAAGTTTCAGCTCTGCACCGCGCTGGTCAGGCGGCGGACGGAAACTGAGGTCACAAGATGATTCGATTTGCTTTTGCACGGCCGATATCCCGACGCAATTTAGGGGTGCGAGAGGGTGGGTGGACGCACGGTTCCCGCGGAGTCTTGCTGCTGCTCGGTCTGATGGTCACCGTGACGCTTCCTGCCCGCGCCGAGGACGTCAAGCCGCTCAAGCTGGAAGCTTCGATCCCGCTTCCGGGATTTAGCGGAGATTTCGACCACTTTGCGTTCGATCCGCAAGGCGGCCGCGTGTTCCTTGCGGGCGAAGACCATAAGACAGTGGAAGTATTCGACGTAAAGTCGAACAAGCGTCTGAAGAGCATCGAAGGATTCGGCGCGCCCCATGCCATTTTTTATCTGGCCGAGTCTGATCACATTCTAGTGACCGATGGCGACAAGGGCGTGCTGCGCATTCTGAGTGGCGAGGACTATTCCGAAATTGGCAAAGTAACGGGACTGGCCGGTGCTGATTCGGCGCGCCTCGATGCGGCAACGCAAACGCTGTACGTTGTCGCCGGCGGCAAAGACGTTCCTCTCGATTACTCGTTCATCGTCGCCATCGATCTCAAGAAAAATGCTAAAGCCGCGGAACTTCGCATCGAGAGCAACCACGTGGAAGGCATCGCGCTCGAAAGTTCGGGCTCCCGCCTGTTCGCCAATTTAACCGATAAACACGCGGTATTGGTCGTAGACCGGCAGAACATGAAAGAGATCGCCCGCTGGCCCATCGGTTCGCAAGCCGACAACTCGCCCATGACTTACGACGAGCCCCATCATCGCCTGCTGATCGTTTGCCGCAAGCCGGGCTTGCTGCTCGCGATGGACTCGGACAGCGGCAAAGTCGTCGCCAGCCTGCCAGGACCGGAGCGATCAGACGATATGGCCTTTGACCCCGGCACCGCGCGTATTTTCGTGCCTGGCGGGGACGGGCATATCTTCATCTACAAGCAGGACTCGGCGGACAAATATGAATTGCTCGCCAACGTTGGCAGCACGGCCGGGGCGAAGACCTGCCTGCTGCTACCTGCGCTCGCACGGTTTTACACGGCTGTTTCTCCCGGCGAAACCAAGGCTGCGGCAAAGGTTTTGGTGTACAGCGTATCGCCTTGAATGCGGGCGCAAGTCCCCAGCAAAAGCTTTTCGTCGACTGCAGTGCCGGCGACAGAGTGCAGCGTGACAAGCGTCTGGAGATGCGAGAAGCGCATGGAAGTGCAGTAGTGGAGGTTACGACGATGTGCACCAGGACGATTTACGCTACTATGACGCGGTTAGGCTGGTCATTCGAAGCGCTCGCGGTAATGGTTCTGATGTTCACCGCCGCGGTTCACGCCCAAGAGGCCGGCGGCACGATTGTTGGCCGCGTCACAGACCCGAACGGAGGCGCGGTTGCCAGCGCCAGTGTCAGCATCAAAAATGTCGCCACCGGCGTCGAGCGCGCCGCCACCACTGGCGACGATGGAGAATATTCCGCGCCGAACTTGATTCCCGGTTCCTACGAAATTTCCGTAAGCGCCCCCGGATTTTCGACCGCCGTCATCGAGAACATCGGCTTGCTTGCCGGTGATCGGCGCGAAGTCAACGTGACCATGAAGATCGGGCAGGTGACCGACAGAGTCAGCGTGGTTGGCGCCGAAATCTCTGACGTGGAGCTAGCCTCTTCCGAAGTTCGTGGCGTGGTTGACTCGCACACCGTAAACGAGTTGCCTCTCAACGGCCGCGACTGGACCTCCCTTGAACTGCTCGAACCGGGCGTCTCGCAAGTGCGCACGCAGAAGGCCCTCGGCGTCAGCAACGACCGTCCCAATCGAGGGCTTGGCGAAGATGTGAGTATCGGCGGCAACCGGCCGCAGGGAAACAACTACCAACTGGACGGCGTCAGCATCAACGACTACAGCTCCGGCGCCCCAGGCAGCATCACCGGCGGTGTGCTCGGCGTAGACGCGGTCCAGGAATTTCTCGTCATCACCAGCAACGCCCCGGCCGATTACGGTCTGACTTCCGGCGGCATCATTAACGCCGCGTCCCGTTCGGGAACCAACTCGCTGCACGGCTCAGCCTACGAATTTATCCGCAACAGTGCGCTGGACACGCGGAACTTCTTCGATATCGCGAAAGATTCAGCCGGAAACCTCATTGTGCCGCCATTCAAACGCAACCAGTTCGGCGGGTCGCTCAGCGGACCCATCATCAAGGACCGCACATTCTTTTTCGCGGACTATGAAGGCGTGCGCCAAAGCCTGAGCCAGACCGACACCATCACCGTGCCTTCCGCCAACGCCCATAACGGCATCCTCGTGGCGGGCCCGGTAGCGGTAAGCCCCCTGGTTGCGCCATACCTCCCGCTGTTTCCCCTTCCCAATCAGCCGACCACTGGAGATACCGGCACTTATGCATTCGTCGCTAAGCAGGCGACCAACGAAGATTTCGCCACCGGTCGTCTCGACCACAAAATCTCCGCCTCCGATAACTTTTTTGCTACCTACTTATGGGACTCCGGTTCGCAGCAGAATCCCGACGCCTACAACTTCAAGGAGATTGGCAATGTGTCCAGCCGGCAAACGGCCGCCATCGAAGAGTCCCACATTTTCACGCCCACCGTGGTGAATACCGCGCGCTTTGGGTTCAACCGCGATGTCGTACTGGCCTTCACCACGCTCTCTGCGATTAACCCCGCCGCCAGTGACACCGCGCTCGGTTTCAATCCCGGCCTGCCGGTCGGCATCATCACCGTGGGCTCCGGAGTTACCCAATTCACCGGCGGACTTGATGCGATCTCCGCGTATAAGTTTCACTACAACACTTATCAGTTCTACGACGATATATTCTTTACCAAAAATAAGCATTCCCTGAAGATGGGGTTCTTCGCTCAAGACATCCGGGACAATCAATTTACGCAGGGAGCCAGTCCAAACGGCTTTTATACTTTCGGCTCGCTCTCCAGTTTTTTGCAGGATCTGCCCACCACCTTCCAGACGCTGCTCGGCACTTCCCGCACCCCGCGCGATCTTCGGCAGAAGGTATTCGCCGGTTACATACAGGACGACTACAAAGTCAAGCCGCGCCTAACGCTCAATCTGGGCTTGCGCTACGAGATGGCCACGGTTCCAACGGAAACCCACAACCAGCTTTCCACTCTGACCAGTTTCAGCGCGACCGCCCCACATCTCGGCTCGCCGTACTTCTCCAATCCCACGCTCCGCAATTTCGCCCCGCGCGTGGGCTTTGCGTGGGATCCCTTCGGCAATGGCAAGACCTCCGTTCGCGGGGCGTTCGGTATGTACGATGTTTTGCCTTTGCCCTATGAATTCGAACTTCTCACTCTGCTGTCCGCGCCATTTACAGAGGGCGCCAGCACCCCCGTCGGACCCGGCGATTTTCCCACTATTGGCTACACTTTGGCCAACCAGGCTACGAACCTGCGCAACGCTTTCGTCGAGCAAAACCCGCATCGCAGCTACGTGGAGCAATGGACACTCAACGTTCAGCACGAAGTCATCAAAAACTTAACCTTCGAAGCGGCCTACGTGGGCTCGCACGGCGTGCATCTGCCATTTCACGCTGACGAAATCAACGACGTTCAGCCTACAATTACCTCCGCTGGCTATCTCTGGCCCGGGCCCGGCCAAACGGGAACACGGCTGTTTCCAGGCATCGGTGGTCAGGTCAGCACCACGCAGTGGTCCACTTCGTCCACCTATCACGGGCTGGACGTCTCCGCGACCAAACGTCTGAGTCACGGCATACAGTTTCAGGGTTCTTATACTTTCTCGAAGAGCCTCGATGACGGCTCCGCAGGCATCGCCGGCGATACCTTTGGAAACTCCGTCTCCAGCTTGCCGTTCTTTTCTTCCGTCCTCCGGCATGCCCCGTCCGACTTCGATATTCGCCATGTTGCCGCCATCAATGCCATCTGGCTCGTCCCGAGTCCCAAAGATTGGAACAGCGTGCCCCAGTTCTTTGCTACCGGTTGGCAGGTCGGCGGCATTTACACCATCACCAGCGGCCTCCCGTTTACCCCGGTGATTGGCGGCGATCCGCTTGGACTGAAGGGGGCGGACCTCTACGCCTTTCCGGACCGCGTTCCCGGCTGCAATCCCGTCAATTCCAACTTCAAAGCCGACGGACTGCACTACCTCAATCTGAATTGCTTCACGCTGCCAGTGGCTCCGGCGTCCATGGCCGCGGAATGCAAACCTTTCTCCGGCGCTACCACCCCGGCGCCCGCCGGCGAAGTTTATTGCGCCAACCTCCTGGGCAATTCCGGACGCAATTCCGTCTATGGCCCCGGCCTCCAGAATCTTGATTTCTCGTTGTTCAAGAACAACCCGGTGCATCGCATTTCGGATACTTTCAACATTCAATTCCGTTGGGAAGTATTCAACATTGCCAATCACGCGAACTTTAATCCGCCAGCTCCTGCGGCCCGGCAAATCTTCGCCACCTCTGGCGCTGTGAACAACGCGGGCTTGCTGGCTAGCCCCACGACCGATTTCTCCCGTCAGATGCAGTTTGCATTGAAATTCATTTGGTAAGAAAACACCGCGCCCGCTTTTTTGCGGGGCGATACCGATTCACCAAAGAGGAGAGTGACATGACCACCGAAAAGAAAATTACGCCGCTCCTTTTAGTTTTGCTGGTGGCTACAGCTTTCGCCAGTGCCGCGCAGGAGGCCAAAAAGATTTACGCGCAGAAACTCCTTGACGAAACCTTGGCCAAACACAAGGAAGTGGTGATCATGGCCATGCATGTCACGCCGCCGGGAAAGACGGATAACGTGATCATCGCCTCGAACATCGGCCGCCTCGGCAAAAAAGCGGACGAAGACGACCAGCGCGTCATCGATACCGGCAAACCGAACCTTGAGGTCAACAAAAAAGGCGACCATTACGAGGTGGAGATGGTGCTGCAGGATCAATCCGGAAAGACCATCGGCGCGGTCGGCATCGTTTTCATGAACGAAAAAGGAAAGGAACAGGAGTTCCTGAAAAAGGCCACCGAGGTTCGCGATGAAATGAAGGACAAGACCCCGACCATTGCAAAGCTTTTTGAACCGGCTGAATAGCAGGCACATCCCCAGTTCGCTGTCTTCCGCGGTCGCCCCGCAAACGGACGAGCCTCACACATGCGTTCTTTCCGCTAGGACCGAATCCGCACCGAAAGAGCCAATCGGAATTCAATGACCGGCGCCATGATGCCCGCTGACCGCAAATCCCAATTCTGGTCCATCGTTCGCGTTTCCAGCGGAAATTTTCTGGAGATGTACGACTTCATGGTTTTCGGCTACTACGCCGCGGCCATCGGACGGGCGTTCTTCCCGAGTGGCAATCCGTTTTTATCGTTGATGCTTTCGCTGATGACTTTTGGCGCGGGCTTCCTGATGCGTCCGCTCGGCGCGATTGTACTCGGCGCCTATACCGATAAGCATGGTCGCCGCGCGGGCCTGTTGCTCACCCTTGGCATGATGTCCATCGGCATCTTTTCCATCGCTTGCATGCCGAGGTACGCCACCATCGGCATTCTCGCCCCTCTATTCGTATTGTGTGGAAGATTGCTGCAAGGTTTTTCCGCCGGAATGGAACTCGGTGGCGTCTCCGTGTATCTCTCCGAAATCGCCACGCCGGGACACAAAGGCTTCTACGTCAGTTGGCAGTCCGGCAGCCAGCAAATCGCCGTGATGTTTGCCGCACTCGTGGGTGTAGTTCTCAGCTCCAAACTTCCGCCGGATAAAATGAATGAGTGGGGCTGGCGGGTGCCGTTGCTGCTGGGATGCCTGATTATTCCATTTCTCTTCCGGCTGCGCCGGTCATTGCAAGAAACAGACGAGTTTATTGCGCGCAAGCGCCGCCCAACGACCGGCGAAATCCTGCGCTCGCTCACCGCGAATTGGGGCATTGTGATCATCGGCATGATGATGGTCACCATGACGACGGTATCCTTCTATATGATCACCGCCTACACGCCCACCTTCGGCAATTCTGTGCTGCATCTTTCCAACATGGACAGTCTGATCGTCACGCTATGCGTAGGAGCGTCCAACTTATTTTGGTTACCGCTCATGGGCGCGCTCTCCGACCACATCGGCCGCCGGCCACTCCTGGTGGTGTGTACCATCCTGATGATCGTTAGCGCGTATCCCGCCATGCTGTGGTTGGTAAAGGACCCTTCGTTTGGCCGCCTGCTTACTGTCGAGCTCTGGCTCTCGTTTCTTTATGGAAGCTATAACGGCGCGATGGTTGTGTTCCTCACTGAAATTATGCCCGTCGAGGTTCGGACCTCGGGATTCGCGCTGGCTTACAGTCTTGCCACAGCCATCTTTGGCGGTTTCACTCCGGCATTGAGCACCTATCTTATCCACGTAACCGACAACAAAGCTGTTCCCGGGCTTTGGCTATCGTTCGCGGCCCTGTGCGGACTTTTCGCTTCGATGCTCGCGCGACCGCACGCATCAACACCTCCAGCACAGGGCTAGAAACCGACTTGAATGAATCCATGGGACGGGTATGCTGCAGCTTGTCAAATGGAAATCCTTGACATTCATCGTAGTTCACGTCCCCGCCTTGATACTGGTTGTGAGCTATGATATTACATTTGTATACTTGTAATGGAGTCTCCGTGGAGTCTGCGATTACCATCAAAGGTCAGGCGACAATCCCGAAAGCCATTCGTGAACATCTGGGGTTGAAACCGGGAGATCGGGTCAAATTCTTCGTGCATCCCGATGGCAGTGTGGTCCTCCTGCCGAAACTCTCTGCATCCTCCTTACGGGGCATCATCAAATCCCGGCGTCGGCGGCCGGTGACGATCGCGGAGATGACTGAGGCTGCTATTGAAGGTGCCTCCCGCGTCGCGAGGCCCACGACGCGTCGATGATCGGACTCGACACCAACATCCTCGTTCGATACCTTACCCAAGACGACCCGTTTCAGTCGCCAAAGGCAGCCGAGATCATCGAACGGCGCCTTACCGAGGAAGCTCCTGGGTTTGTCAGCATTGTGGCGATGGTCGAGACGGTTTGGGTCCTAGCAGGTTGCGGAAAAACTCCGCTTTGAGGCTTCGGGAAGAAACACATTCGTTCGCGTTCATCTGCACTTGCACCACCCTCCGTGCCAACATCTCTGAGACAGGTTTAGTACCCTTAATTAATGAGCAGTAGGGCGAGAAAGAAGAGATCAGAGATGAATGGGAATTCTCTTGGTGTTGTTCTTTCCCCTGGGGGTTTGCCTGGCGCGGAACGGAGCGAAGGCGAGCGAAGCGAGCCGCAGCGCAGTGCAGCGCCAGGCAAAGCGGGCGCCGATGCGATCACTCGCGTACGGCCGGACCCGGAAGTAGTTGCCAAAGCAAAGCGGCGGACCTACACAGCCGAGTACAAACAACGCATCTTACAAGAAGCCGAAGTCGCTGCGACGACGCGAGGTGGCCTTGGCGCCCTTCTCCGTCGCGAAGGTCTGTACTCGTCTCTGCTGACCTATTGGCGGCGAGAGCGGGCTCATGGAATCCTCGAGGCGCTGACCCCACAAAAACGCGGGCCGAAGTCCAAGCGCAATCCGATGGAAGAAGAAGTCCAGAAACTGCGCCGGCAAAATGCCCGCTTGACCGAAGATCTGCGTAAGGCGCACATCATCATCGACGTCCAAAAAAAAGTGGCTGCGCTGTTGGGGAATCCGATTCCGGATCAGGACCCCGAGGAGAAATCCTGATGGCAGCGGTCACCGAACTTGCGGTGGACGTGGGCACCAGCGCTGCTTGCCACACTCTGCTGGTGCCTCGCGCTTCCTATTACCGAGCCAGACGTGCCGCTTCTTTCCCGGTGGCGCGCGCGTTGCGACCTTCCCCGGTACGCGCACTGCAGCCGGCAGAACGCGAAAGGGTCCTGGCGCATCTTCACGCCGAACGCTTCCAGGATCGCTCGCCAGCCGCTGTCTATGCGACGTTGCTCGATGCAGGGGAATATCACTGTTCCATTCGAACCATGTATCGCTTACTCGAACAGCGTGGCGAGTCCCGCGAACGCCGCGATCAGTTGCTTCATCCGCCCTACCAGAAGCCCGAGCTGATGGCCAGCGCTCCCAATCAGCTCTGGAGCTGGGACATCAGCAAGCTGCTCGGACCAGCAAAATGGACCTATTTTTATCTTTACGTGATCCTGGACGTGTTCAGCCGCTACGTTACCGGCTGGATGGTCGCCTATCGCGAAAGCGCGGTATTGGCCAAGCGACTGATCGAGGAGAGTTGTAAAAAACAATACATCCAGCCCGGCCAACTCACGCTCCATGCGGATCGTGGCACCTCGATGAGGTCCAAGCCGGTAGCTCTTTTGCTTGCCGATCTGGGTGTCACGAAAACGCATAGTCGGCCGCACGTCTCTGACGACAATCCCTTTTCCGAGAGCCAATTCCGAACCCTGAAGTATCGGCCGGAGTTTCCGGACCGTTTTGGGTGCATCCAGGACAGTCGTGCTTTCTGTCAGAGTTTTTTTCGCTGGTACAACGAAGAGCACCGTCACTCCGGCGTAGGCTTGCTGACACCAGCGACGGTTCACTATGGTCAAGCGGAAAATTTCCTGCGGCAACGCCAAGATGTGCTCGATGTTGCTTACCAGCGTCACCCAGAGCGCTTCGTACGAAGCGCTCCCAAACCACCGGCCCTTCCCCGCGAAGTCTGGATTAACAAACCGATTTCTACTCCGGAAACAGCAGCGATCTACTTTGGAAAAAAGCGGGGGTGCTGCGGGTCGACCGAGTCGGCGATCGTCGTTGCTAGGCGATCCTGGCTCTGAATTTCTTAAGTGGAAAGACCCAAAATGAAAAACTCACTAAATTTCATGAGCACCTGTCTCAAAGTCGTTGACACGCGCCGCCATGGTGAATGTTTTGATTCCTCCCACAGTTGCGCGGTTTGATACAAATCGTTGATAAAAAGGCACAGTTGTTTTGTCTTGAAATCAGAGAACCGGAATCCAAAGGACTGTTGTGGTTTGCCATCACACAAGATCGTGACTCGATGGCGCTGAGTAATATTCAAGCCCTCAATCTTGAGGCTCTCCTTGCGCGGCCAAGAGACCGCTTGCTGCTTATCGATTTTCAGCGAGAGGTTTCCCGAATCACAAAAAAACTCTGGAGTAGCAGCGGTCGATGGCGGTTCAACAGGAACGGCCGCGACGCAGACCGATCCCTGTTCCGACTCAGCAGAGAATGCTGAGCACAGCAGAAACGCTAGCACAGGCACCACGAATGCCCTTGGTCTCAATTCTTCCTCCTTGGCACGCAGTATAGCAGCGGCGGAAAGTCTGAAATTATGTAACAAAGCAGCGCATAGCACGTCCAATGATGCATGCGAGGAACCGATCAGCAGCAAGGACACGTTTTTAGTTACATTTCACCGGAGCAGCGAGTACGCAAAGATCATCCGCTGCGGCCGATCCGCGCGATGGTAGACCAGGTACTCAAGGAACTGTCCCCTGAATTCAACAAGATGTATTCCAAGGTGGGACGTCCATCGATTCCGCCGGAGCAGTTGTTGCGGGCTCTGCTGTTGCAGATGCTGTACACGGTGCGCAGCGAGCGGATGCTGGTGGAGGAGATCGACTACAACATATTGTTTCGCTGGTTCGTGGGACTGAATTTGGATGATGCCGTGTGGGATGCCACGGTGTTCACCAAGAACCGCGACCGATTACTGGAGGCCGAAGTAGCCAACGACTTTCTGGCGTTGGTAGTGGAGCAAGCCCGCGGGCAAGGCTGGGCCTCGGACGAACATTTCACGGTAGACGGGACATTGCTGGAAGCGTGGGCCAGTGCGAAGAGTTTTCAACCCAAGAACAAGAAGGGTTCACCGCCGGATGATCCCGGAAATCCTACGGTCGATTATCGCGGCGAGAAGCGCTCGAACGAAACGCACGAGTCGAAAAGCGATCCCGAAGCGCAGATGGCGCGCAAAGGCGCGGGCAAGGAGGCCAAGTTGAGCTACAGCGGGAATCTGCTGGTGGAGAATCGCAACGGCTTAATTGTGGACAGCCGAGTGTGGGAAGCCACGGGCACGGCCGAGCGCTATGCCGCACTGGAAATGCTGCAAGAACTTCCGGGAAGCAGACGCGTGACGGTGGGCGGCGACAAGGGCTTCGACACGGCGGAGTTTGTGCGCGAGTGCCGGAACCTGTGGGTGACACCGCACGTGGCGCAAAACCTTGGGCGAAGAGGGGGCAGCGCCATTGATAGCCGCACCACGCGGCAGGGCGGATATGTCATCAGCCAGAAGAAGAGGAAGCGCATCGAAGAATGTTTTGGCTGGCTGAAAACGATTGCGTTGATGCGCAAAGTGCGACATCGCGGAACGCTGAAAGTCGATTGGATTTTCACGTTCGCCTGCGCGGCCTACAACCTGGTGCGCATGCGGAATCTGATGCGCAGCGTCGTTCCGACGTAGTCCGTCCGGGCCGTCGTGTCTCTGAACGGCGCTGAAGCGCTTCTTTGGGGCACTTGGTAGCACGAAAAATCACGCCGCGAACGTTCAAAAACTCAAGAATGACTCAAACTAACCTAGAAATTGCTGGCTCAACGCGATTTTTCAGCAGCCTGCTAGACCGTGCCTACGGGTTACCAGCCCATAAAATTGCCGCGGCTGTTGAGCGCATGCTTCAGACGGACGCGCTTGTAATAGAAAACGAGCGGGAAGTATTCACCGCTATGATCGCACTCAAGGAGGGGCAGGGCTCGTTCGCCGATTCTGTCATCGCTGCGCTCGGTGTCAGAGCGGGATGCTTTTGCACGTTGACATTCGACCACGAGGCGGCGCGGCCACCCGGCTTCGAGCTCCCTTGACTTGTCTTTATGCGGGTGCTCAAGTCTTGTTTTTGAAATCCTGGGGGCCAGAATCGCACGGTAGGTTCATCGCAACAGTTCAGATTCAATCTCGTTTCCCAACATATCGGCTATCGGCGCGATTTCTCCGCGAGCATCGGTACCCACTAGACAACCAATCACGCTGCACTGGCTGGCCATATCTGCCCCATGATTTGCCAGTTCGTGTTACTTAACACGACACGAACTTATTTCGTGTGCTGTTCTGCACAGTTCCGATTGCCAAGCGGCCAGAAACTATGATCCTACCGAATGGTTAATGGATTTGTCGCGGAGTCCCTATGATCGAGCCACAAACGAAACACGGTCGCGATCCGTCCGCGCTTACGCCGCCGCTTCGGATGCGAAAATATTTACGTCTGTTCCGTAGTGCTCTTCCATGCTTTCAGATCATATAGCGCTTGTCGGTTCCTACAGCCCGCGACTCGTGGCTCTTTCCGTTGTGATCTCCATTTTTGCATCCTATGCGGCGCTTGATCTGGCGGGTCGAGTGACAGCGGCGCGAGGGCGTGTTCGAGCCCTGTGGCTGATGGGCGGGGCATCAGCGATGGGGCTTGGCATCTGGTCCATGCACTACGTTGGAATGCTGGCGTTCCGACTACCCATACCGGTGTTCTATAACTGGCCGACGGTCGTTTTATCACTATGGGCGGCCATATTGGCCTCTGCCGTGGCCTTGTATGTCGTGAGTCGAGAGTTTATGGACGCATGGCGGGCCGTGGCGGGAAGTATCCTTATGGGTGCCGGCATCGCGGCGATGCACTACCTTGGCATGGATGCCATGCGTTTGGCCGCAATGTGCCGCTTTGACAATGCTCTTGTGGCTCTGTCGGTTGTCCTTGCGATCGTTATTTCATTCGTAGCTCTATGGCTAGCGTTCCGGGCGAGGGTGGAGAGAAGGGGAGGCGGCTGGCGTAAAATTACGAGCTCGGTCGTCATGGGAGCTGCCATTCCGGTCATGCACTACACGGGGATGGCGGCGGCCAGTTTCGTGTCGTCGGGTGAAGTCCCAAATCTGACGCACGCGGTGAACGTTTCAGCACAGGGGATGACGCGCATCGTCTCGGTAACGCTGCTGGTGCTCGGGCTGGCAGTAGTGGCGTCGCTGTTTGATCGGCGCTACTCGGCTGAGAAGGATTTCAGCAAAAGCATTGTCGAGAGCCTGCCAGGTATTTTCTACCTCATCAACGAGCACGGACGACTGGTAAGGTGGAACGACAATTTCATAGATCTGTCCGGTTACACTGCCACAGAACTCTCTCTTATGTCGGTTCTGGATCTGTTCAAGGGAGCGGACAAGGGGCTCATCGCCGAGCGCATGCAGCGCGTCTTTTCAGTGGGTGAGGCCATGGTCGAAGCTGCATTCGTCGCCAAGGATCAGACCGAAACCCCATTCTTGTTTTCTGGGAAACGACTCATGTTTGACGGCAAACCCTGTCTGGTCGGCCTCGGGGTTGACATCACCGAACGAAAACGAGCGGAAGCCGAGTCGGTAACGGCGATGGAGGACGCGGAAGCGGCGAATCGTGCAAAAAGCGAGTTCCTGGCCAACATGAGCCACGAGCTTCGCACGCCAATGAACGGCATCATTGGCATGACCGACCTTTTGCTTGACACTGAGCTGAATTCCGAACAGTCCGAATTCCTGGACATGGTCAAGGGATCTGCTGATGCGCTCCTAATCCTCCTCAGCGATATTCTGGATTTTTCCAGAATGGAGGCGGGCAAATTGGAATTGGACTATCTGTGCTTCGATCTGCGAAAGAGTTTGGCCATAGCTATCAAGACGCTTGCGATAAAGGCTCAGCAGAAGGGCTTGGAGTTCATTTTTGACGTGGCTCCGGGAGTGCCGGCTGGCGTCGTTGGCGATCCGGCCAGACTTCGTCAAGTGCTGGTGAATTTGGTTGGTAACTCAATCAAATTCACTGAGCGTGGAGAAATAGAGGTCAATATAAAGGCGGAATCGGTCGGCCTTGACGGGACAATCTTACTCTTCAGCGTTCGCGATACCGGGATCGGAATCCCTGTGGACAAACAGCACAAGATTTTCGAAGCTTTCTCCCAGGCAGATTCTTCCACTACGCGCAAATACGGTGGCAGCGGGTTGGGACTGACGATCTCTAGTCAACTCGTAGGGCTGATGGGCGGGAAGCTCTGGGTTGAGAGCGAAGCGGGAAAGGGTTCAACTTTTTACTTCACAGCTCAAGTTGGCCAAGGCGTCGCCGCGATACCGTCTGATTTGCTAGACATGTCTCAGCTCGCTGGTATGCCAATCTTGATAGCAGATGGCAATGCAACGTACCGACGCATTCTCGAAGATTCGGTCATCCGCTGGAAAATGATGCCAACGCTTGTCGACAGCGCGGCGGCGGCGATTCAGGCCCTCGAGAATGGGCACGCTTCGGGAGCCCGGCTCCCTTTGGTACTGACCGATGCCCACCTGCCGGACATCGATGGCTTCCGCCTTGTTGAAATGATCCGGCAGGCTCCCTCGTTCTCTAACGTTAGGATTGTAATTCTTACATCGGGCGGCGAACGTGGAGACGCCGCCCGATGCCAGAAACTAGGAGTCGCTGCGTACCTAAGCAAGCCATTCGACAGATTGGAATTGCGTGATGTTTTGCTTCGTGTTTTAGCTCCTGAACCAGCAATGCCGGAAAAGAGAGCTTTGGTAACTCGACACGCTGTCCGGGAGCAAACGCATTCTCTCTCTTTTCTTGTGGCGGAGGATAATGCAGTAAACCAGAGGCTGATCCTCCGGCTGCTGGAGAAGAGAGGCCACCTCGTGGTGTTGGCACAGAATGGGCGGGAAGCACTGGAGGCCTCAAAGAAACAGCGCTTCGACATTGTCTTGATGGACCTACAAATGCCTGAGATGGGTGGTCTCGAAGCAACGAGGCTGTTGCGCGAAAACGAAGGAGCGAGTGGCACTCACTTACCAATCATTGCGTTGACCGCCCACGCCATGCAAGGCGACAAGGAGCGATGCTTGGCTTGCGGGATGGACGGCTACGTGTCGAAACCGATCAACTTGGAGGAACTCTTCGCGGCCATCGAGAACGTGGTTCCGGGATCCACTCGGCACTCAGATCCTAAAGTCGCCTCTGAAACGAGCTGATTGGTGCGTTATTGATCCTGGACGCGCGTACGCTTACGGCGACGACGCTGACAGATCTGCCGATAGTCCCCACGAGTGTGAGCTCGAAGGCCGTGGTGCGCGATAGTCCTTGGTGGATTCAGGACTATCCCGCGTCTCGAACGGTCTCACATTCATGGCCGTCTTCGGCAAACAGGAATTTGACCTTCCTGGGGACACACTCATCGAAGAGCAATTTCATTTCAACGTGGCAGTCAAGCTGGTTCTGGCTTCTTCGATCGCCGCGATAGCTTCGGCGCTGGTTACACTTGGGAAATCTTCAAGAAACTCAGACAACGTCCGTCCGTGCTCCAGATAGTCTGTCAGCGACTTAAAAGGAACTCGCGTTCCCCGAAAGACGGGTTCACCGCTGAGAATAGCCGGGTTGCTGACAATGATGCTCGAGGCCATTTTGCGAATCTCCTTCGGAAAGTTTAGCGTACTTCCTTAGTGCAGCGCATCCTTCTCGTGCGAATTGCGGGACGGCAAGGCGATTGCACTCGCGGTTCCTGCTGGAGCCGTGTGTGGGCTGCTCCTGTGGCTCCATCATCGATGAATCTACTTCTGCGGTAACCGCGTCAGGATTTGAGACGAGGACGTTCTGAATATATAATCACGGTTTTATGGGAATAAGCGTGCTCAGCTTGGTAAGAAACAAGCCACCGTACGTGCTGGCGAACCGGCCTTCTCATCGAAGGACTTGACTTCAAATGTGCTATAAAACCTCCGTTAGGTAACCAAAGTCGTCGCGCGAGCGTGAAAACGAGAGTTAGCGGGGCGCGTATAGTTTGCGCGAGGTTCCGATGCCCGTAATCAAGATCGGCAAGACGCCGCAGGAAACGCAATGCAAGAAGCCGACGGGATTCTTCGGGCGCTTCACTCTGTGGCGAATGAACAAGAGCCACTCAAAGCTAACCGACTGGGGCCTGACGCACACCACCGTCGAGTTGCGATTTACCGTGCTGGATGTGGGCTGCGGTGGCGGACGCACCATCAGCAAATTGGCGGCTATAGCGGCGCAAGGCAAGGTCTACGGAATCGACTACTCAGAGGAAAGTGTTGCCGCGTCCCGGCGCTACAACGCGCACGCACTCCGGGTCGGCCGCGTCGAGATTCATGTGGCAGATGTCGCGAAGCTCCCCTTTCCTGACAACACGTTTGATCTGGTGACTGGAGTCGAGACGCACTTCTGGTGGCCGGACATCGCCGCCGGATTGCGCGAAATCCGGCGTGTGCTGAAAACAGGCGGCACGTTCATCCTGATCGCAGAAGTGTACAAGGGCGCGGACACCACCTTGTCTCGCTTGTGCGAAAAGTACGCGCCGATCAGCGGGATGAAGATGCTCACCTTTGACGAGCATCGCGATCTACTGGCCTCGGTCGGATTCGCAGACGTTCGGATCGATTCGCTCGCGGCGAAGGGCTGGATCACCGCTCAAGGCCGGAAATAAAAAACGAAGTAGTTGGTGAACCCAGTGCGGTTGACACGAACGGATGGAAGACTTCAGCCCACTATTGAGTCCCGTATAATATAGCGATACTTTTTTAGTTATGCTGCGTCTTCGAAGCGGCGATGCTTTTGCAATTGGAACAGAATATCTTGCGCGAGGAAGTTGTCGATTACGTGATGGAGAAATTTGAGTCCGGTTTTGCTCAGAGAATTGAAAAACGTGGCGAGTGAGATGGACCGGCAGGAAAGCCGCAAGCGCGAACTGGAAGGCGAATTAGCAACCTCACCCGGGTCTTGGCGAGTGGTCAGTTGTCATCGACGATCATGATCGCGGAGCGCGAGATTTCCAGAATTACCGAGCGTATGTTTTCGTCGAGCGAGGTTCGATTAAGAGTCGGACTGCGGCCATGCGGACAACGGCGAAATCCAAGTTAAGGGATTTACGAGGCTTACTGGGTCGGGATGTAACTGGTGCGCGCTCTGCGTTGTCGAATCATATCGACAAAATTGAGATGGACGCTGACGGAAAAGTTCCAATTGGACCAACAGGATTGAGCGTAGTCGGCAGTTGCCGAATGCGTTGCCGTTGGGCGGGAACATAAAGTCCGTAGCTACTTTTTGGATTTCATCATCGCGGCACAAGCGTCCTTCACCGCGTTCCCAAGTTCTCGCGTTGAGTCGCTGAATATGTCGTCTCCATTGCGACTGAAAACAGCCACTTTGTTTCTATGACGCAGTAGACCCTTACCGCCTTCGTGATCGAGAACGATAACGAAATCAGCTTTGCCCAGATTGTTCGTCACGGTAAGTTCGGGGCATCGTTGATTTAATGTCTTTATAATTTCAGCGGTCTGCGGTCGTGCGCCGCCAGAGAATGAACTGCTCGCTCCCCAGCCGTTGCTATTACCGCCCGCTGCAGAACTCCCGCGAGTTTCCCAAGATTGGCTGTCAGTGACAAAGACTCGGACTTTGCCGTCGCTCGGTTCTTGCGCTACGACGGGCGCAGCGGCCGGAACCGATTCCAGCATGACCGCAACAACCTTCGAGGACACGCCCGACTTCTTCAAATTCAGCAGATCATTATCTGACAATTGGAATTCGCAGGCCCCGTGTTTGATTCGCGCGATGACGATGTCGTCGTCCAGACCGAGGGTCGTCATCTCCACAACGCGCGCATTGGTAATTTTCGCGGATGCCGTTGATTGAGTTGTTGCAGGAGTAGAAACGGTCACTGCGGTTGGCTGCGTTTGAGCGTTAGCGGAACTGAACGTCAGCAGCGTAAACAGAAAAATACATACAGCGCAAAGTAAGGGCATGGGTCTCCTTCGATTGACTTACGCGAATGGTATCACTTCTTACAGATTCATATTTCGGTGATGGTGGCAGGGCGTGCTTTCTCGGCAATGCGGCGACGATTCGGCCGGTCTAACGATTAAACGTCGTAATTCTTTTTATAAGGTACTGTTTTAGCGCCTCGTTTTCTGGACGGTTCAATTCGTCAGAGAGTGCTGCCTTACCATTGCTTTGGACGACTTGAAAGAATTGCTTTCGGGAAGGCGAATAAAGCAAGACACCATAGGAGTTGCCGCAGTCGTGCGCCTTACATCCGCTGAATTCTATATCTGTGGAATCATGAATCGGGTCAGCGGAAACCATCCGAAAGTTTTCGGTCGAACTAACAGCAAACTCAGGAGGGAAAGGCTCGGAAGTCCAATGTTTCGTGAATTGCCCCGTCCTGCTATATCCGTAAACCCGAATCTGCCAGCCCTGTTTGTCTGCTGAAAGTATTGCAATCTCCATCGAGCCGTCGTAAAGCGGATAAATCTGCGTCCCGTAAACAGGCAAGCCTTTCGGTAGAGTTGCCAGAAATTGCGATAAAGTTTCGTTCGGAATGCTACCGGAGTTACGCTCGCCTCCGTTTTGAGCATCGAAATTGAATGCGAAAAGAAATAGTAGGGCGAGCAGTACTGAAGTGCCGCCAATCTTCATGATTCCTCCATCGCCGCCAGATGTTATCACGACATATAAGACCCGTCATGGTATCGTGCCGGGGCGGCTCCCGAGCCGACGAGGTTCGACGATGAAGCTAATGCGGGCGATGTTGGTGATCTTCGTGACGCTAACAGCAGAAAGTAACCAAGCGCAGACCCGGGAGAGCAGCGTGAGCCAAGTGGTAAAAGCAGCCGTGGATTCCGTGGTTCTCGTGGTGGTAAGCGACCAAGCGGGAAAGGCCTTCGCTCAAGGTAGCGGCTTCATTGCATCTTCGGATGGAAAAATTATTACCAATCATCACGTCATCGTCGGAGCCTACTCTGCCGTGGTGAAATTAAATAATGGTTCGTTCTTCCCAGTGGAGGGTGTGGTAGCGGACGACGCCGAACATGATATTGCAGTCTTAAAGGTATCTGGGAAGAACTTGCCGTCACTGAGCCTAACGGACTCTGACTCATTGGCAGTCGGAGACCACGTCGTCGCGATTGGTAGTCCGTTAGGTCTCGAAAATTCAGTGTCCGATGGCATCATCAGTGGTTTTAGAGAAGAATCTGGTAAGCATTGGATTCAAACAACCGCACCGGTGTCCCACGGCAATAGCGGCGGTCCCCTGCTAACAATGGACGACAAAGTCGCCGGACTAATAACATGGAAGGCTGCCGGTGGCGAGAATCTTAATTTTGCCATCCCGAGTAAATTACTCATCGACCTTCTTACGAATTCGACCGTGCACTCCCTCGTCAGCTCGGTTAAATCCGGCTCGATACCATCGACGGAATCGGAGGAGCGAGTTTGGACTTCGATGATGACTGGGAGTGATTATAAGCTCCGCGTAGACGGGGAACATATCTACGTGCAACGGGTAAATTTACCGGCAGTCTTGCAGTCAACACCTGCCTTTATACGCGCCGACTTGGTGAAGTCGGGCGACAAATGGGTTGGAACAGCCATTTCATGGCTGCCGTATAAGGATAAAAGGTCGGTGAAATGGTGCCGGATTGAAGAGGCCCTAGAATACGATAAAATCTCTGATACCCGAATTGAAGGCAAAGGCAACATGTGGGCATCTACGGATGTAAAAACTTGCACGCCCAAAAATCCGCAACTTACATCGTTCGTACTGATTCCGAAGTGATTGAGATTTCGGTCGCCGCAGAGGATGTTGTTCAGGGTGGTCGGCTGCAGCCCGCGCAAAGATATCCGCTGCGCAGAAGAAGCGGTGGGCGAAGGCCAAGAAGTAGCGAGCGCAACGTAGCCGAGCCGGGGACCTTTGCGTGGAAAATGTTTGAATCAATTTTAGGAGACTACCGGGAGTGACTGACGCGCTGCGACTGCTCTATGTGGTCGCCCTTAGAATCGTGGCGATTGCTCTCGGGTTGCTCGTCGTCACCAATGGCGCGTTTATGCTCGTGTCACCCGTCGCTTGGTTCAAGTTGCCGGAATGGTTTGCTCCTCGGAGCGCTCACATAACGCCGGAGAAATATGCGTGTGGCTGGGCTTTAGAGCTGCGTCTCGTGGGTTTGGTATTTTTAGGCATGCCTATCTGGGTGGTTTACGACATGTTCTTCTCTCGTTGACTGTGCGGACGCGGCTGGGCATCAAAGTCATTTGTCCGATTTGCTGACTTAGCAGGAGTTGACCCGCTAAGTGGTTCTAGTTCATCCAACGAATACAACATTCCGGATTCACATCAATCCCACTTTGAACGAGAGTCAAGAGTTGAGGCGGAACCCAACTTAGTAAGGTTCCACGCGAGAAGGCGAGCCAAGCGTCCCACGGCGGCGCATTATCAACGTCAAAGAAACCGTATGATGAATATTTCGCGGCACCATCCGCCAAGTTTTCGTCGGGCGCGTATAGCAGCAACCGCCCACCACGTAAGTCAGAATCTGATTTGCCTTCTGCTGGGTTCGTTTCCGAGCTCAGCAATTGTGACCGCCGAAGGACGACCGAGCTCACCACTTCTGCCCGCTCCGCTTCGGTCCGGACCTCACTAAGCGACTTTGCCGGAGCGAGTCTGGTAGTGCGGAGTTGTTCGGAAAGGGGTGCGATAGAACTCAAATCGGCTTGGCGGTACAACTCCCTACCACGTCGCCACAGCCGACTGTGCACGTAGTCCCGTCGGAGTAGTCTGTTCCAGAATCTAGTGCGTTCCGAGTAAGCGCGATGTATGAGCTCGCCCGCTTGTTTTCCCAAGTTCCTCCGACGCTTTATTTCTTCGCTCTCGTCAACAGTCCCGACGATTTTCTGCCGCTCGCACCAGACTATTGCTTCCTCCAGCGACGCGGTAAGCGATTCGGTATCTAGGTCGAAAGCGTGATTCATCACTCGATTATAAAGCTATGATGCGTCTTGGGTGCTCGGCAGCATCGTGGTCCAGTTCGCAAGTCCCGATTAACGCGCGAACCGGCCAAGTGGTTTTTGGCCAAAATCCACATGTACGATAACGACTTACTGGGAGTTGACTCGCTCGCACTACTGAAAGCTGCACCCGCCAACTTCACAGGTTCGTGTTTTGGAGTGGTTTAGGAAGTCGTGAAAATCTACATGTGCGCCGGAATAATTCTCATTGGTTGTCTTGCAGCTTTTCGCTACTTTTTGTACCGGAGCGCGGAGCATAATGTCCGGGATGACTGACCCGGAACATTGGCCGTGGTTCGTAAAACTCATTCTGTATCCCCCGATGGTAGCCGGTGCCGTCTGCGGTTGGCTTCCGCTTGCGACGACTCCAAAATGGCGAGCGGCGCAAATCGGATCAATCGCCTACTTTTTCTTGTTTTGTATCGTTTTTGTTTGGAACCAACCAATAGTCGCGGTTTTGATTTTAGCTGTGGTCGCTTTGAGCCTCCTAACGTTCCTCATTATCCGATGGCGGAATTCCATCCATTGAACAACGCCTTGTTCGTTTATCAACTGTTTCTAACATACCGGCCAAGGTCTTGATAAACGCCGAAATCGTACAAGTGAAATTCTGCGCGAAAGCGGAAACGGCACTTGTCCGGTTTCGCGACTTACCGGGACTTGAGGCCGCAGATTTAATTCTTCACAGCAAAGACTACATCGGCATGGAAATCCATCTCAGCGGGTTTGCCATCGACGGTGAGTGGCAGATACCGCCACCGCACCGACCATCATGGCGGCCATCGCCGAGCGTGAACGCGAGATGTCCGACCTTATCGAACAAATCGTTTCCTCAAGCGAGGATTCTATTAAGTCCCGCATGGTGGCCATGCGCGTGGCGGCGAAGGCGAAGCTGAAGGACTTGCGCGGACTACTCGGCGGCGATGTAGATGTGGCGGTAGCAAGAGCTGCGCTGCTGAAGCACGTCTCACAAATCGAGATGGAGCCGCAGGGAAAAAGCTACATCGCAAAAGGAAACTGGAATTTGCTCGGGATGCGACCTATTGATGGTGCCGGGGGCCAGAATCGCACGCTAGGTCCGACTCTCGAATTTCAATTTCGAATCTTGGGTGGCGCGCAGCATAGGCTGATCGAAAATATTGTCGGCTCTTCCATCCGAGCGGGACTCGGTGTCGCCGCGAGCTGCGACAGGAGAGGTCTCAAGAGACGTCATTCTTAACCGCGGAGATCACTTCCTACAAGCGGACGTTCCCGTGCTTAACCAAGCAGTTCTTCGCATGTGTCGGTCAAGCGTCGGCTCTTAGGGCTGCGCGCACTTGCACAGGAGCAATAAAGTTACTGGCCAGAAGATAGGCGAACAAGTGTCCAAGGGGCGGCGCGCGACGCAGTTGGGTGCCGGAAACCCATCCATTGGCCTCACTCCATTCCCAAGCGGACGCGGAAGCCGTGCTGAGCCATTCCCGCAGATCCGCGGCGGTCATCGGATACGCGTAAATACGGACGTTTTGCGCGAAAAGACGGCCCAAGGCCTCTAGACGGCTGCCTTCGAGATTGCCGTAAAAATCTTCAAACGCTCGAATCAACAACGAGAGACCAACAACGAATCGTACAGGCGACTTGGTATAGCGGTTGACCAGAGCGGTCATGTGATAGAGCTCGGCTTGCCGAAACAGCAGCACGTCGCTGCCCGTCGCGAGAAGCGCCTCGATGCGATGAAGCAACCCTGCCATGTCCGGAGCAGGCTCCTTGGGGGAGAGCGGAGCAACAGTCAGGCAGAAAAAACCGGCGGGAGCCGCGTGACCTTCGCCCATCTCACTCCGAAACTCCTGAATACCAGAAGCCAACAATCTGGCGTGAACTTGCGCGTGCGCTTGATCCATGTGGCCGAAGTATCCCGGCGCAAGCACGACCGCTTTCTTGTTGAGAGCCTCCGTTGGCGGGCCGGCCGGCCCGTTCGAGGAGAAAAATACCGCCTCGGCGAGTCCCGCGGAAACCAAATGAGCCAGTAGGGCGGCGCGGTCCCAACTCTCGAACGTCGGTCCGCGAAAATCCAAATAGTCGATCTCGATGCGCTCCTTGACGACGTCTTGCGCCAAGCCTTCGAGAAAGGACTCCTCGCTGCGCAACCCATAGAACGCGGTGTAGATCAGATTGACGCCAAGAATTCCGATCGCTTCCTGCTGAAGCACATTGGAAGGATCGAGCATATTCACGTGCAGCAGCAGGTCATTGGGAGCGCCGCCCGGCTGCGTCTGAAATCGGAGACCCACCCAGCCGTGCGGGTCGTTGGTTCCCGCGAAGTTACGCGCCGATACCGTATCAACAAACGAGAAGAATCGAGTTTGCGGCCCACGCGTTTTGCTCAATTGCGCCAGTAGCTCGCTCCATTCGTGCTCCAGCATCGCCTCCAGTCGCTGCCGCGATACGTACCGCGATCCCGAGCCGTAGAGGTCATCGCTAACTTCCTTGTCGTATGCGGAAATGGTCTTGGCCACCGTGGCAGAAGCCCCTCCGACTACCAGGAACCATCGCGCCACTTCCTGCCCAGCGCCGATTTCCGCAAAGGAACCAAACTTAGATGGATCAAGATTCAGAGTAAGCGCTTTGTGATGAGTATCTAGTTTTTCTGTGGGAGGCATAGCCAAGCTCCGCTCGGGTACTTAGAGAAGGCGAAAAGCGTCCGCGACGACCGAGCAAAACTCGGCTCGCAAGGCGATTCTGCCCGAGCCCATATCTTTGATTCGAAAATGTTAAAGTCGCTACAACCTTTTTTGCCCCACGCCCGTTGATCGATCACTTCCTACAGGCCGACTTCCGGGCACTAATGCGACCGTTCTCGGGTCGGATGGTGACCAAGAGGCGCTCTGAAGGAAGTCGTCCGCGGGCTGAACGGCTAGAGTGAGATAGTTCGCTGTGGCACTCTTCGCGGACCTTGAGATTATCGGTTGTGACTCAGCGAGCTAGCCGCAACAGGTCGAATCGCAACCAGCAGCCCGCCGGAGCGGCTTCCCGGTTCGCACAAAAGCGCTGATGAATTTGTTCTCCAGCTTTTAAGCGATGTTCGGTTAATGTCCGCCGCAACCCGGATGACCGCGTTTCAGGCCCCGAAAATTACCCGGTGCGCCAATTAGGCCGCGCGCTATACTCTTAGGGTGGAGCTATTTGAGGTATCGAACGAGCGGCGCGAACGGGAGCGTGAGATGCGTGCCGCGGGGCGGCTGCCCCCAGGACAGTCGCTGACGCTCAAGTGGCCGGTGCTGCATGCGGGCTCTGTGCCGCGCTTTGATCCCAGGACGTGGGAACTTCGCGTGTTCGGCCTGGTGGAGGAACTGTTGCGACTTTCGTGGGAAGAGTTCTCCAATCTGCCGCAGAGCGAAGTACTTGCGGACATGCACTGCGTCACGCGCTGGAGCCGGTTCGACAACCATTGGGGAGGATTGCTCGCCACAGAATTGATGAAGCGAGTGAAGTTGCGGCCGGAGGCGCGGCATGTGATGGTCCATGCCGAGCAGGGCTACACCGCGAACCTGCCGCTCTCGGATTTTCTGCACCCGACGACAATTTTCGCCCTGCGACATGACGGCGAACCCCTTACGGCTGAGCACGGTTACCCGCTTCGCCTCGTGGTGCCACACCTCTATGCGTGGAAGAGCGTGAAGTGGGTGCGCGGAATCGAGTTGTTGGATCGCGAATTGCCGGGCTTCTGGGAAGCGAACGGCTATCACATTTACGGCGACCCGTTCAAAGAGGAACGATATTCGAGCTGAACGCCGGGACGCTGGAGATATAAGTCGGTCTCAAGTACAGCTGCTCGAACCTAATCGTTAGACTATTCCATCCGCAGGCGTGACCGCGACATCTGAGACTGGCACGGAAATACCAACGCGACATTGATGCCTTGGACCGATTGAAGAAATGAAGCGACTGGGGCAATGCCCGAGCCTGTATCTCTCTCAGGAATTTAGCTGCGACCCGAGAAACGCACTACCGGATAGCGGGTTTCTGGTACGCGACACTCCGAGAATCGACCTATCAAGATGATAGTTCTCGACCCCAAACGGCGAGGGGTGAGCCTCACGGCTCGCCCTCGCAGATCTTGGAGTCAGAACTACTTACAGACTAGGGGACTAAGCCGGGAACAGTCTTGCTGGTATTGTGACGGAAAATGTTAACGGCTCCGATCACTTCGTCCTCGTTGTTACGAATTGGAAAGACATTAACGAGCGCCAGAAGACGATTACCGTTGGGCTGTTCGCAAATCACATCGGCGTTCCGAACAGTGGCGCCATTCTTGATCACCACGGAGGGTGGTGCAAGTTCGTGCGGCATCAGTTCTCCTGTGGGGTAACGAAGTAGGTGGGACCCGCAATACTTTTCCGAGGCTCCCAGAGACGGCGTGCGCCCCCAAGCCGCGATTGCAGTTTTGTTGCACTTAACGACGGTTCCATCCTTTTCTAGAACGTATATTCCTACAGGGATAGAATCCATTACCGCTTGGTCTGCGAGAATTTCTTTTGTAACGAGGTGCCCGTCGAGGAGCTCTCCTCGGAAGTCGATTTTGTCGAAGTCGCCATCCAAAATCATCTTGCTTGTTGCTAAGCCACTTTTCTGTGCTGCCACGCCAGTCGCCATTTTCAACCTCCTTGCACGAAAGACTAAATGAGAAGGATATGCCCCCGTTTGCCCCGTTTGTCAAGAAGACAGTTCGGACTAAGCCGGAAGGTGATCAGGAATGCCGGGGCGGCAGAATCCTGTTGATGAAGCGACCCTTTTCAGTTCGTTAGAAAGATAGAACCAACTCTACGGCCGACGCGGCCATTGATGTTTCGTTCCTGTTGACATACTCCTAGCGTCCGGTCTAAATGAATATTCCGAGGTCGTGCTGTGGTGGCGGTAAGAATATCACCCAACCCGGGGCCCTCGGGGTATGTACTGATGCCCCTGCGGGAAAGTGTGGACTTTACCCTTTACCGCGGCCGAAAGCACGACGACACCTCGCCGGTCCTGGCGATCGCACTCTCTACAGAAAAGCCGTCGCCTAATGGTATCAGGCGGCTCGAGCACGAATACTCGCTCGCAGCCGAACTCGATCCCGCCTGGGCGGCCAAGCCTCTGGCTATTACTCGTCAGGAAGGGAAGACGATCCTCGTACTCAAGGACCCTGGCGGTCAGCCGCTGGATCGGATTCTTGAGCGGGACCAGGGGCAACCGCTCGACCTGACTCGCTTCCTGCGCACTGCCATCGGGTTGGCAAAAACACTCGGTCAAGTCCATCAGCAGGGCCTCATACATAAGGATATCAAGCCTGCGAATGTGCTCGTCGACGACACTGGCAACGCGTGGCTCACCGGATTCGGGATTGCGTCCCAACTTCCGCGCGAGCGCCAGTCGCCCGAACCTCCCGAGCTCATCGCGGGAACGCTCGCCTATATGGCACCCGAGCAGACGGGACGAATGAACCGTTCGATCGATTCCCGGAGCGACCTTTACTCGCTTGGAGTAACGTTTTACGAAATGCTGACCGGGAGTCTTCCGTTCACGGCCTCCGATCCGATGGAATGGGTGCACTGTCACATCGCGAGACAACCGGCCGCACCGAGCGAGCGGCTAGGAACCGTGCCGGCCTCGGTCTCCGCGATCACGATGAAGTTGCTCTCCAAGACGGCGGAGGAGAGGTATCAGACAGCGGCGGGAGTTGAGAGCGATCTTCGGCGCTGCCTGTCCCAATGGGAGTCCCAGGGGTGCATCGATGACTTCACACCTGGCGCTCATGACACTCCGGATCGCCTCATGATCCCCGAGAAGCTGTACGGGAGGGACCGCGAGGTTGACACTCTGCTCACCGCCTTCGACCGCATCGTTGGCGGTGGCCGACCGGAACTGGTGCTGGTCTCCGGATACTCCGGCATCGGCAAATCCGCAGTCGTCAATGAGCTCCACAAACCACTCGTGCCGCCACGCGGCTTGTTTGCGTCAGGCAAGTTCGACCAGTACAAGCGCGACATTCCGTATGCCACGCTGGCCCAGGCGTTTCAGAGCCTCATCCGGCGGCTCCTCAGCCAGAACGAGGAAGACCTGCGCAAATGGCAGGACGCACTTCGTGAGGCGCTGGATCCGAACGGACTGCTCATCGTCAATCTCGTCCCGGAATTGAGGCATGTCATCGGCGAGCAGCCGCCAGTGCCCGAATTGCCGCCGCAGGAAGCGCAGAGACGTTTTCAGATGGTATTTCGACGGTTCATCGGCGTATTCGCGCGACCTGAACATCCGCTCGCGCTCTTCCTCGATGACATGCAATGGCTGGATGTCGCCACACTCGACCTCCTCGAAGAGCTGTTGACCCGCAACGATCTGCAGCACTTACTGCTCATTGGTGCGTATCGGGACAACGAGGTCAATGCCACCCACCCGCTGGTACGTAAGCTAGAAGCGATCCGTCAGGCCGGAGCGGCAGTGCGGGACATCGTTCTCACACCACTCAGTCGCGACGATCTAGGAAAACTGCTTGTGGACTCCCTTCACTGCCAACTGGAGCGCGCCGCCCCACTGGCAGACTTGATTCACGAAAAGACCACGGGCAACCCGTTCTTCGCAATCCAGTTCATTTCTACTCTGGCGGACGATCGCCTCCTGACATTCGATTACCGCGCGCGGCGTTGGGTATGGGACCTGCTCCGCATTCGTGCCAAAGGCTTCACGGACAATGTTGTAGAGCTGATGGTCGAGAAGTTGAAGCGCCTTCCGCCAGAAACCCAGAAGGTACTCCAGCAGTTCGCCTGCATGGGCAACAGTGCAGAGTTCGAGATGCTGCGGATGGCGTATCAGGGCTCGGTCGAGGACATGCACGACCATCTCTGGGAAGCCGTGCGATCAGGCCTCATCTTCCGTGCGGACAATTCCTACGGCTTCCTGTCCTACGGCTTCCTGCACGACCGCGTGCAGGAAGCCGCGTACTCGCTGATCCCGAAGGAGCTGCGTGCCGAGGCTCACCTGCGCATCGGGATGCTCCTCGCCGAGCACACGCCCGCTGAAAAACGTGAGGAGGCGATATTTGAGATCGTCAATCAACTCAACCGGGGCTCCCATCTCATCACCTCTGTCGAGGATCGCGAGCGCGTCGCAGAACTGAATCTGATCGCAGGCCGGCGCGCGAAACTCTCGACAGCATACGACTCGGCGCTCAAGTATCTCCGGGCCGGCAGAGCCCTTCTTGCAGAAGAGACCTGGGAACGTAATCACCAGCTCATCTTCTCGATCGAGTATCTGACAGCCGAGTGCGAGCTGCTGACCGTCACGGTTTGCCTCGCCGCCGGGGATCCACTCGCGGAAGTGCAAAAGGAATGCGAGAACGGCCTGGCATCTGCCAGGCGGGTGCGTTTCGGCCTGGTCATCGAGCGCTGCGGAGCACAACTCGGTTTGATCCTCACCTTGCGCGGGCTGACTGCGACGTTCGGGTGCCTGGATCATGAGGGATACAGCGAACTCGATACCGAACGTCGCTTGGCCGACAGCCCCAATCTGGTGTTCGCCGAGTTCTATTACTGGACGCGAAAGCTGCAGGCGCACTTTTTCGCCGGAGACCTTGCGTCGGCGGTCGACGCCTCGCTGCACGCGGAATCGCTGCTTTGGACGTCGGCGGCAATGTTCGAGTCCGCGGAGTATCGACTCTATGGCGCGCTGGCGCATGCGGCGGTCTGGGATCACGCCACACCGGAGCAGAGACCGAGGCATTTCGATTCTGTGCTGGACCACCACCGGCAGCTCCAAGTGTGGGCGGAGGTCAACCCCGAAACCTTCGAAGACCGCGCTGCCTTGGTCGGCGCCGAGATCGCCCGCATCGAGGGCCGGGTGTTGGACGCTCAGGAGCTGTACGACAAGGCCATCCGCGCGGCTCACAAATACGGGTTCGTGCACAACCAGGCGATTGCCAACGAGATTGCCGGGCGTTTCTACGCAGAGCGCGGTTACGAGAAGATCGCGGCGACCTATTTGCGGGACGCGCGGGCCTGCTACCTGCGCTGGGGAGCCGACGGAAAGGTTCGCCAACTCGAGGAGCTTTATCCGCACCTCAGAGTGGACAAGTCGATCCCGGATTCCACGGCGACGATAGTGACACCCGTCGAGCAGCTCGATTTGGCTACCGTAATCAGAGTCTCGGAAGCAGTGTCAGGCGAGATCGTTTTCGAGAAGTTAATCAACACGCTCATGAGTTCGGCAATCGAACACGCGGGCGCCGAACGAGGTCTCTTGATTCTTCCGCGAGGCGATAAATATCAAATTGAAGCAGAGGCCACAACCGGCAGTGACAACGTGAACGTGGTCCTGAAACAGGCACGCGTCACGGCCGCAGATCTACCGAAGTCTGTGTTTCACTACGTCCTTCGGACAAAAGAAAGCGTTCTCCTGCACGATGCGTCCAGTCAGAACTCGTTTTCAGCGGATGGCTATATTCGCGAGCACCGCTCACGGTCAGTGCTCTGCCTACCCCTACTCAAGCAAACGAGATTGCTCGGAGTCCTTTACCTTGAAAACAAACTAACGCCTCACGCCTTTACGGCTGCCCGAATGGCTGTCCTTAAGTTGCTTGCGTCGGGGGCGGCAATGTCCATGGAGAACACGCGTCTCTATAGCGATCTCCAGGAGCGCGAGGCGCGCGTTAGGCGGTTGGTTGATTCCAACATCGTTGGTGTTCTCATCTGGAATCTCGACGGACGAATTCTGGAAGCCAATGACGCCTTTCTCGGCATGCTGCAGTACGGCCGTGAAGATTTCGTCGCGGATGGTGTGCACTGGACCGACTTGACACCGGCCGAATGGCGCCAACAAGACGAGCGCGCGATCGTGGATCTAAAGGCGACTGGGAAGGTTCAGCCGTACGAGAAGGAGTTCTTCCGCAAGGATGGCACTCGCGTCCCTGTTCTGACGGGCGGTGCGCTGATTGACTCAAGAGGGAACGACGGAGTCGCCTTTGCGCTCGATTTGAGTGAACAGAAGCAGGCGGAAGCAGAGATCAGAACGCTTAAAGATCAACTCTATCGGGAAAACCTGGCTCTTCGCGAAGAGGTCGAGCAGACGTCGATGTTCGATGAAATTGTTGGCGCCTCGAAGCCGTTGAAGGTCGTTCTTTCCCGGATCGCCAAAGTGGCTCCCACCGACTCCACGGTTTTAATCACCGGGGAGACAGGTACGGGCAAGGAACTCGTCGCCCGCGCAATCCACAGAAAGTCCGCGAGAGCCGAGCGAGCCTTCGTGAGCGTCAACTGCGCTGCAATCCCCCGTGACTTGATCCCTTCGGAGTTATTCGGCCATGAGAAGGGGGCCTTCACGGGAGCTACACAAAGGCGACTTGGCCGTTTTGAACTCGCCGACGGCGGGACGATTTTTCTCGACGAAGTGGGCGAACTTCTGCCCGATACCCAAGTCGCGTTATTGCGGGTACTGCAGGAACGGGAATTGGAACGCGTCGGTGGAGGACAAACCGATCCATGTCGACGTTCGCGTGATCACAGCGACGAATCGTGACCTGGAAGCCGCGGTAGCCAACGGGACCTTCCGCCAGGACCTCTTTTATCGACTCAATGTGTTTCCTATTGAGGTGCCACCTCTCCGAGAACGAAAGGACGATCTCCTGCTCCTGGTCGAGTATTTCGTGCAACGCTACGGCGTCAAGGCAGGCAAGGAGATCCGCTCGATCGACAAAAAGACGCTGGCTATGTTGCAGTCCTACGATTGGCCAGGCAACATCCGCGAGTTGCAGAACGTAATTGAGAGGTCTGTGATTCTGAGCTCTGGTGACGTTTTTTCGGTGGACGAATTGTGGCTTTCCAAAAAGTCCGTTTCTCCCGTACCTCCCGTGAAAGCTTCGCCACTCGCCAAGGGCCGGGCCGAATCCCTCAGCGAGCGGGAAATTATCGAGGCGGCACTGGCCGCGACTAGGGGCCGGGTTTCCGGACCATCCGGAGCGGCAGCGAAACTCGGAATTCAACCATCGACTCTTGAGGCCCGCATCAAGACCTTGAAAATCAACAAACTCCAATTCAAATTTCGCTGAACGAAATTCCCGATTGCGAAATTTGCAAAATTCGCATGATTTGCAAAATTCGCATCATCCGCAAGCTCTTTGCTAAATGGGTAACATCTCTAAACATCATTTTTTCAAAACGTTACGATTGGCAAGAAAATTGCCAATACAGAGATGCGAGCGCAGCAAGATGCCGCCAGGACGTTCAGAGTGACCTGCAAAATCCAACGCCAAGTAATCGGAAAGGATCTCGTGGTTTTGCGGGTCAGTGGACGGCTCACAGGGGATGACGTTGACACGCTTAGGGCCTTGCTCGAAGAAGAAAGAAGCAGTGCATTGATTCTCGACCTCAAAGACGTCCGCTTGGTGGACGAGGAGGCCGTGAAGCTTCTCGCGATCCAAGAATCGAACGGGACCAAAATCAACAACTGCCCGCGGTATATCCGTGAGTGGATCAAAGGTGAAAGAGAAGCGACATAATAGCAAATTGCAATTTCTCAGCGGTCGATGGACAACCAGTTGAAAAATCCAAACCAGGAGTCAGTCATGGAAATCAATTCCAACTATTAGTAGTCTGAGAACGTTAGGGATGGTTTGGCGTGACGTGGCGCAGAATCGGGAAATAGAAGCGGCGAGGCTCCTCAGAAAACTCGAAAGCTGCTTTGGTTAGTACGTTGGATCCACGTGAGCCCGGTACGGAATTCATTCAGTGAGGTAGGTTGGTTATGTCAGCTTTTTCGGCTTCTTATTTCAGGGAAGAGTATGGTAGCGATCGCGGACGCAATCAAATAATTGGCGAAAGCCACGCTCTCAAATCAGTGCTCGACAAGGTCGAATGCGTGGCTTCGACAGACGCCACAGTGCTAGTCCTCGGCGAAACGGGCACGGGCAAGGAACTGATCGCGCATGCTATCCACAATCTGAGTTCACGGCGTGAACGCCCGTTCATCAAATTGAACTGTGCGGCCATCCCCTTTGACCTTCTGGAAAGCGAACTTTTTGGGCACGAGAAGGGCGCATTCACCGGTGCAATAGCCCAAAAGATCGGCCGCTTCGAGATGGCCGACAAAGGCACACTGTTTCTGGACGAGATTGGGGATATACCGCTTGGGTTGCAACCCAAGTTGCTTCGAGTCTTACAAGAGCGGGAGTTTGAACGCGTTGGGAGCGGACAAACGCATAAACTGGACGTGCGGCTCGTCGCTGCTACCCACCGGAACCTTGAGGACATGGTAAAGCGCAATGACTTTCGCAGCGATCTTTATTATCGTCTGAATGTCTTCCCGGTTGAGCTTCCGCCGTTGCGTGAGCGGAGAGAAGACATTGTGCCCTTGATGAGACATTTTGTGGATATGTATGGTCGCAGGTTGCGCAAGATCATTGAGCACATTCCGCCCGAAACTGTTTCTTCTTTCCTCTCTTACTCATGGCCAGGAAACATTCGTGAACTTCAGAACCTGGTCGAACGCGCAGTGATCCTTTCCAACGATGGGGTACTTCACAATCCGCTCCACAAGGCGGAAGTACGACCCATCGCGTCCTTTTCTGAGACGTTGCGGGACTCCGAACGTGCTCTGCTGGTGGAAACCCTGGAATCGGTGGGATGGGTGATCGCAGGACCTAATGGCGCCGCGACCAAGATGGGCTTGGCGAGGACTACACTGCTGGCCAAAATGAAGAGGCTGAGCATTTCCAAGAGGCAGAGGTTCGGAATCCCCAATGGTCCGGAACGTACAGGGGCGCCTCATTTCACGCTCGCCTAATCTAAAATCACGTCTCATCTGTCTTCAATGCGAAAGGAGCTCGATGCCTAACGCAGAAAACCCTTCCCCATCCTCGACTAGGAGGGCCTAAACGGAAGAGTATGACATTGTGATCATCGGCAGTGGCACCGGGGAAAGTTGATTGCCTGGACGTTCGCCTCGAAGGGACAGAGTGTCAATGATCGAACGGAAATCGTATGCTACCGAGCGCGCCTTCGTGTCCTGGGTGGGGATAAGCGATCGCAAGGGCTCCGTCCCTGATTCACCGGCCGGGTTGCACAGATTCCAACCACGCCGCTTCACAGTTCGGTATGATATTGGCTTAGGAAGGTCGGTTCTTCAGGGGGAACGACAGCTTCTGCAGGGTCGGAATCGATACGATTCCGCACACGAGCGTCTGACGTTCCAACAGCCGGGGTTATTGGTCCTGTTGCCGGTTATTACCTTGCCTAATAAGAACTAACATTTCTGGGACGATCAACAACGGTTTTCCAAGGCCGACGACCATGTTCGGGGCTGCTCGAGGTTGAACGTGAAATTTGGTTATAGGTCTTCGGTTTTACTGTCTCTGGCACTTTGTCTGGCAGTGTCGAGATCTCTTTTTTGCGAAAACCAGCCAAAAGGTACGTCAGTCGTATTGCTGAACTCTGGATGGGTGCCCCAAGCGCGCATTAGCCCAAGAACAATCAGCTATCCGATCCTCGACGGAACTGATGTTAGGTTCTCCCGTCTTGATGCGCCGCAAGGACTGTCGCTGACAAAACTGGGACCAATCGTTCAGGACGATCAGGGCTTTCTGTGGTTCGGGTCGCAGCACGGCCTTTACCGATTTGATGGGTATAGCTATAAGGGATTTGTCCACGATCCGGCAGATTCAAACAGCCTGAGCGGCGTATTTGTAATCACTCTGTTCAAAGATCGGCATGGCGCTCTCTGGGTGGGCTGCGATCAGTTTCTTGATCGCTTAGACCTCGAGACGGAGACCTTCGCTCATTATCCAATTCCCTTTGTCGTTCACATAAGCCAGGACAAGAGCGGTTTGCTCTGGTTGTCTACTCCATCTGGCCTTTTTGCATTTGATCCGACGACCGGTCGCAGCCAGCGCTACGTGCACGATATCGCTAATCCGTTGAGTTTGAGTAGCAGTGACGTCAGGTCAAGTCGTGAAGACAAGGAGGGCAGGTTTTGGGTATCAAACAGCGAGGGGATGGATGAATTCGACCGATCGACAGGGAGAGTCTTGTTGCACGTATCCATTGCGTGAGCCAGCGGGCTCATTTGCATTGTTTGAAGATCATCAGGGACGTTGTGGATATATGGAACCTCCGGAAACCCCTTAGCGATATTTGATACGCAGTCAAGCACACTCACAGAATTTTCTTTTAATAAGAGCAATCAAGCCAGCGGCTTTCCCACTGGCGTTACAGCGATGATCGAGGACCAGAATGGCACGCTATGGCTCGGAACGATTGGTGCGGGCTTGCTTAAACTTGATCGCGAGCACCAGAGGTTCATTCGATACCGCAACAACATTGCCAACACGGAAAGCATCGGAGAAGACAGCATTGGCTACCTCGCGCTTGATCGTGAGGGAATCATGTGGGCAGCGTTGGGCGGCATGGGACTTTCGAGCTTTGCAGTAGAGCCCTTGCCCTTTAAGCGTTATCGCCACGATTTTGGAAATCCCAACATCAAAGGTGAACCATTTGTCGGTGCGATCTTTGAGGACGAAAATGGAGCATTGTGGATCGGGACCCATGAAGCTCTGACAAAAGTCGACCCGCTCTCGAAGCGCTATGTCTCGTATCACGTTGGCAATCCCGGAGAAGGTTCGGATGTAATTGCAATCACTGAAGATCGCTCCGGAAGTCTTTGGATAGGAACCTACGGTCACGGCCTTTTTCGATTCGACCGGAGAACTGCGCGCTTCAAGAGGTATCGACACGATACGGCCGACAAATACAGCGTTAGTGATGACATCATTCCGCGTCTTCTCGTCGACCGCGATGGGACTCTCTGGGCTGCAACCGACGATGGTTTGGATCGATTTGACGCGGCCCATGAGCGCTTTATCACTTACAGGCCGAACCCCCAAAAAGGGGCCAAAACCTGGAAATCACTGAAGATCGCCAAGGCGTGCTTTGGCTGGGCACGAACTCCTCCGGTCTGCAGCGATTCGATTCGACGACTGGCGAGTTCACAACCTACAGACACGAATTGAACCAGCCCCGATCGCTGAGCGACAACAGAGTCAACTCGGTGCACATCGACAGATCCGGTGCAATGTGGGTCGGCACACAGGACGGCTTCGACGAGTTCGACCCGAAAACAGGTCAATTCACGTCTTTCAATCGACGTGAAGGGCTTCCGGGAAACTCAGTGGGCTGTGTGCTCGAGGATGATCAAGGAAACCTGTGGATGAGCACCAACAATGGTGTGGCATCCTTTGACGTAAGAAGGAAACTATTTAAGAGCTACTCAAGTGCGGACGGATTGCCCGGGCTTGATTTAACGGGATGGGGAGCATGCGTTAAGAGCCCTTCAGGGGAGATGTTCTTTGGAGGCTTTGCAGGCGCGACTTCGTTTTATCCGGATAAGGTGCAGGAAGGTCTTTCCGTGCCTCCGATCGTGCTCACGGACCTCAGAGTATTCGGAACGAGCGTGGCGGTTGGAGGCAACTCCATATTGAAGAGAGCAATCAACTACACCGATTCGATAAGGCTTACCGATAAGCAAGACGTATTCTCTGTTCAATTCTCAGCGCTCAGCTTCGCCAATCCAGTTACAAACCGTTATCGCTATATGTTGGAGGGACTTGACCCGCAATGGAATGAGGTTGGCGGCGATCAGAGGTTGGCGAGCTACACCACGCTTTCGGCTGGTATCTATAAGTTTCATGTTGAAGGTGCTACTAGTCACGGACCATGGACCAAGCCGGGCAGAGAGCTCACTATCGAGATACTCCCTCCCTGGTGGCTGACACCTTGGTTTCGAGCCCTGAGCGTTTTCATCGTTCTCATCTTACTTTGGATGCTCTATCAACTCCGACTAAAGCAACTCGAGCGGCAGTTTAACATGGCTCTCGAAGTTCGGATCAACGAACGAACTCAGATCGCACGAGAACTGCACGACACCCTGCTTCAAAGTTTTCAGGGAGCGGTCTTTCAATTTCAGGCGGCTCGCAAACTGCTGCTCCGCAATGCGAACAACGCGATGCAGGTTGTAGATGACGCAATTCAAGCGGCGGAGGAAGGCATTACGGAGGGACGTGCTGCCATACATGACCTGCGCCCGGAACCAGCCACGCAGCGCGATCTTCCGGAATTGCTGAAGGCCACGGGCCGTGAACTGGCAGACGCTCACGGACTGAATGGGCATGCTCCGATCTATGAGGTGGTCGTTGAAGGCAAGCAACAGGATCTATCGCCGATGCTTCAGGATGAGGTCTACCGGATCTCTCGCGAGGTGATCCGAAATGCTTTCGCGCACGCTGCTGCCAGCCATATCGAAGTGGAGATCCGTTATGATCAGGATCAGCTTCGAGTGCGTATCCGCGATGATGGCAAGGGGATCGACCCAAAGATCCTTGAGGACGGCGGACAACCTGGACATTGGGGCATATCGGGGATGCGCGAGCGGGCTCAGCGAATTGGGGCACGACTGGTGTTTATGGAGCGAGATAGGCGCGGGAACTGAAGTGCAGCTGACGGTTCCCGCTGCAATGGCGTACGAAGAAGCGTCGGCATGGCCGTCGATTCCGGTTATTCCCCAGGGCAGGTAGCGATGAGTAGCGTTCCTGGCATGATTCGAATTCTCGCCGTGGACGATCATCGCCCTTCTTCGCAAGGGCATTGCGGCTGCGATCAACGCAGAGCCTGATATGAAACTGGTCGCCGAAGCTTCCAACGGTGAAGAAGCAATCGAAAAGTTCCGATCACATCGCCCAGACGTAACCCTGATGGATCTTCAAATGCCTGGTCTCAATGGGATCGAGGCTATGATCCGTATCCTGGCTGAATTCCCAGACGCACGCATCATAGTCCTTACAACCTATAGCGGCGATGTTCAGGTGCTTCGTGCCCTACGCGCTGGCGCAAGAGCTTATCTATTGAAGGGCCACGATCGGGAACTTATCGAGACGATTCATGCGGTAATGCAAGGGCGAAAGAGGATACCGCCGGAAGTTGCGGCTGAGCTCGCTGAACACGCCACCGACGATGAGTTGAGTGACCGGGAAATTGAGGTTTTGAAGCTGATTGCAGCCGGGAATTCCAACAAACAGATCGCCGACCTACTCTTCATTGCGGAGGCGACCGTGAAGAGCCGCGTCACGAACATCCTTTCGAAGCTCAGCGCCAGCGATCGAGCTCATGCTGTCACAATCGGCCTTAAGCGCGGAATTATCGAGATCTGATCACCCGAAAGTATGATCGCTGTTCCGAGTTTCAGCCGTTCCCAAGCCGTTGCGAGTGCGGTACGCTCCCTGAGGGTGTTCCTTGCAACGACTATTCTCGACGTTCGCGAATGGCTGGCCGGGCTTCGGCCTTCTCATTCAACGATTAGTCCTGGGCATTGCTTTGCTTTGCCACGGGATAGCTTTGCTCGGGGGAGTCCCTGCGGTTGGGCCGATTGTGCCGGAATTGATCGGAAGTGTCCTGGGATTGTTCATCCTGGCAGGCTTATGGACTCCCGCAGCGGGAGCGCTAGTCGCGGTCGTGCAGATGTGGATCGCCTTGACAGGCGCCGGCGATGAGTCGGTGGCAATGATTCTGGCGGCCCTCGGCGGCACGTTGGCGATGATCGGTCCTGGCGCCTGGTCGATCGATGCCCGGCTTTTCGGAAGGAAGTATATCGCTGGTTGACTGAAAGCCGCCTGTCGCACTCTTCCTCCCCAAAAGTAGGAAAATCGGGCAAACCATGGAACGAATAACATTCCCTCGATCTGGGGTTGTCAGCGCTCCTCGGCACAATCGCATAGTGAATTTCGTAGCTTGATGCGTTTCCCCTTCTGAGTCGTTGATTCAGAAAGCGTCGAATTCACGAATACTCAGTCAACGGAGCCCTTCTCCATCCACCGGAGGTCAATATGCTTGATTCGAGACTAATCAACACTTCTGAGGAAGCCAGGCGCGATCAAATCATAGGCGACAGTACGGCAATCAGATCAGTCCTGGACAAGGTCGAATGCGTGGCCTTGACGGATGCCACAGTACTCGTTCGCGGCGAGACGGGCACCGGCAAGGAGCTGATCGCGCATGCTATCCACAATCTGAGTTCACGGCGTGAACGTCCATTCATCAAATTGAACTGTGCGGCGATCCCTTTTGACCTTCTGGAGAGTGAACTTTTTGGACGCGAGAAGGGTGCATTCACCGGCGCTATAGCCCAAAAGATCGGCCGCTTCGAGATGGCCGACAAAGGCACACTGTTTCTGGACGAGATTGGGGACATACCGCTCGGGCTGCAACCCAAGTTGCTGCGAGTCTTACAGGAGCAGGAGTTCGAACGTGTTGGGAGCGGGGAAACGCATAAACTGGACGTGCGGCTTGTCGCTGCCACCCACCGGAACCTTGAGGACATGGTAAAGCGCAATGACTTTCGCAGTGATCTTTATTATCGTCTGAATGTCTTCCCGGTTGAGCTGCCGCCGTTGCGTGAGCGGCGAGAAGACATTGTGCCCTTGATGAGACATTTCGTGGATATGTATGGTCGAAGGTTGCGCAAAAGTATTGAGCACATTCCGCCCGAGATTGTTTCTTCTTTCGTCTCTTACTCATGGCCAGGAAACATTCGTGAACTTCAGAACCTGGTCGAACGCGCGGTAATCCTTTCCAACGATGGGGTACTTCACAATCCGCTCCACAAGGCGGAAGTACGAACCATCGCGTCCTTTTCTGAGACGTTGCTGGACTCCGAACGTGCCCTGCTGGTGGAAACCCTCGAAATCGGTGGGATGGGTGATCGCGGGACCTAACGGCGCCGCGGCCAAGGTGGGCTTGGCGAGGACTACACTGCTGGCCAAAATGAAGAGGCTGAGCATTTCCAAGAGGCAGAGGTTCGGAATCTCCAATGGTCGGGAACATACAGGGGCGCCTCATTTCACGCTCGCCTGATCTAAATCTGAAATCACATCTCATCTGTCTTCCAATGCGAAAGGAGTTCCAATGCCTAACGCGAAAAACACCTCCCCATCCCCAGCCATGCAAGCCTCATCGGAAGAGTATGACATTGTGATCATCGGCAGCGGCTCCGGGGGAAAGTTGATTGCCTGGACGTTCGCCTCGAAAGGACAGCGTGTCGCAATGATCGAACGGAAATACGTAGGCGGATCGTGCCCGAATATTGCCTGCCTGCCGAGCAAGAACATCATTCACACCGCCCAGGTTGCATCCTACGCGCGACGGAGCGAAGAGTTTGGGATTGCTCGGAACAGTTTCAAGCTCGACATGTCCGCTGTCCGTGAGCGCAAACGCAAGATGGTATCGAGCCTGATAGATACCCATCTGGCCGCGTACAAAGACAGCGGGGCGGACTCATCATGGGTTCCGGCCGCTTCATCGGACCCAGAACCGTGGAGGTGACGCTGAACGATGGAACCAAGCGTCAACTCGAGGGTACAAACGTAGTTATCAATACAGGCACTCACGCCGCTATCGATTCGATACCAGGTCTTGCTGAAGCGCAACCTCTCACACATATCGAAGCGCTCGAACTCGATGAGGTTCCCGAGCATCTGGTCGTGATTGGCGGCGGCTATGTAGGAGTGGAGCTAGCTCAGGCGATGCGCCGGTTTGGAAGCAAAGTTTCGATAATCGATCGGAATGGCCGGCTGTTGCATCGAGAGGACGACGATGTCACCGAAGCTATCGGTGGCCTCTTCCAGGATGAGGGAATCGAACCCGATCCTAAATGCGCGGATCAAAAGGGTGTCTGGACAGTCTGGGTCAACGGGTGAAAGTGATCGCCGAGCAAAACGGAGTTGAGAAGGCCATAGAGGGCACGCACATCCTGGTTGCAACGGGTCGCGTCCCAAACACGAAAGATCTGGGACTTGAAGTAGCAGGCGTTCAAGTCACCGATCGTGGCTACGTGAGGGTGAACGATCGCCTCGAAATCACTGCGCCCGGGGATCTGGGCTGTCGGTGAGGTGGCCGGAAGACCCCCAGTTCACTCACATCAGTGAAGACGATTTCCATGTCTTCCATGACAACGTCAATGGCGGCAATCATGTCACCACCGGAAGATTGGTTCCATTCTGCGTGTTCACCGACCCGGAGTTCGCTCGAGTCGGGCTCAACGAGAGGGAGGCCAGGACCAAAGGCATTCCGTACCGGCTATTCAAGGTTCCGATGGCAACAGTGCTCCGTGCGCGCGCGCTTGTTGAGACGCGCGGATTCCTGAAGGCCCTTGTTGCGACAGATAGTGATCGGATCCTTGGCTTCATGAACTTCGGTGTTGGAGCAGGCGAGGTCATGTCGGCCGTTCAGATTGCGATGATGGGACGATTACCTTACATATCGCTAAGGGATGCGGTTCTCGCTCACCCGACGCTTGTCGAAGGGCTCCACATGCTGTTCGCGTCGGCCCCTTCTGTACCGAGTGAAACAATCTCTGCGGAATTACCAGTCCAGGCGAATGCCTAAGTGATCAGCAGAATTCTCGCTCCCGCCTAGCGCGCGAACTCCCTGCACTCCACTCATCCTCCAGGACCAAAGACAATTGGTATCTATTTCGCAGCGAGTGGTGTTCGCACTCGGACCGCGCAACTAGTCCTTGCCTTTCTGAGTCTTCGGAATTTGCAGTGGGACGAGAAAGTTGCTGTCGAGAACATAGTCGTAAAGGTAGTTGCAGCGGCGGTGGCGGATGGAGCTACGCGCAGAGACCCATCCGTTCGCATCAGTCCACTTCCAGCGAGTGGCCGAGATGCTTTGCACCGCTTGCTCAAGGTCCTTTGAGCTCATCGGAAAAGCATAGATGCGGACGTTCTGCGGCAAGAGGCGAGCCAATGGTTCAAGGAAGCTGCCGGGGAGTTTCTTGTAGCGATATTCCCATATGCGAACCAGCAGAGACAGGCCAACGACGAAGCGGATAGGTTCCTTTGTGTAGCGGTTAACGAAAGCGGTCATGCCGTAGAGTTCCCGTTCACGGAAAAGCAAGACATCACCGCAGTGCCTTTGAAGCGCATCGATCCTTCCCAGCAGGTCAGAGATTCCCGGAGGGCTGTTCCTCCTCCCTGAGCGGCATTGCAGAAAAGGAAAAGAACCCGGCAGGCGCGGGATCTTTTTTCGTCAGCTCTCCGCGAAGTTGTTGGATTCCGGAGGCCATCAATTGATTGTGGATGGCCGCATCGAGGGGAATCGATGTGTTCGAATGATCCTGGCGCGAGCACGATGGCTTTCTTGTGGAGGACCTCGATAGGCGGCACGGGCGGGCCGCTGAATGAGAAAACAGACGGCTTCCGCAAGACCTGCGCGCACAAGTTGAGCCAGAATCGCGCGCTGATCCGACCCCGCGAAGGCGGGACCACGCACTTCAGCGTAGTCAATTTCAATTCGTTTCTCGACGTCCAGAGCGATGTTCTCGAACAGAGATTCCTTCGTCTCCAATTGGTAGAAGGCGGCATCAACAACGTTCACGCCCAGGATGCCGATAGCCTCTTGCTCGAGGGGGTTCGAAGCATCGCGCAGGTTGATATGGAGAACGATGTCGTTCGGTAGGCCGCCAGGGTTGAGCTGGAACCGCAGGCCGACCCAACCGTGAGGCTCGTTTGTTCCGGTGTAGTTCCGGGCAGAAACGGTATCAACAAAGGAAAAGAAGCGAGTATTCGGTCCGCGACTTTTGCATAACTGCTTGGTGAGTTGGGCCCATTCGCTATCCAGCATGGCTCGGAGCCGTTCTCCGGAAACGTAGCGCGCTCCAGAACCGTACAAATCATCGCTCACTTCCTTATCATAAGCGGAGATCGATTTAGCAACTGTCCCTGAGGCTCCTCCCACAACCAGAAACCATCGCACGACTTCCTGGCCAGCGCCAATTTCAGCGAAGGAGCCGTAGCTGGTCGGATCGAGATTGATACGGAGCGCTTTCTGATGAGTGTTGAGCAATTCCGTGGATGCCATAGAACGTCTCCTCAGTACTTGAATAATTGCCAGTCTTATCGAAGCGCGTCGACTGCAAGCCTGCACCATTCCAACGGAAATCGCTCGAATCGGCAGCGCCAGCAGTATGCGCGAATCGACGTCGTACCGTTGCTGGAAGTTGATGTACCCAAAGAGATCGCCACCGGCTCCGCACACCTAATGGCATCTCCTACCAGACGCTAAGAACAGGACAGCGCACTGCGTGATCGATCTTCAAAATGCGGCTTTGTCGACCAAAGCTGATGGCCTCGGGGCGCATTCGGCCCACCACCACCAGATCCGCCCCAATTTGACCAGCTGCGTCTCTGATTCCGGAGATGACGTTGCCGGGTCTCTTAAGGAGCAATACGGGCCCCCCAGAATATCCTGAGCTTGCGCCAGCCACGAATGCGATCCGGCCTTTGTTCCTTCCGCACACCAAGATTCATCCGATTTTGCGTTCCCGGCAACCTGTAGGAATGTCACGTCGGCCTCAAAGGTTAACGCAAGCTGTCGAACCGTCTTAAGAATTCTGATGTGTTGTGCGTCCAGCATCGTATCTTGCTTGAAATGCATGGCGCAGAGAACGTGGTTTACGGTTACTGCTTGATCTTCTTTAAGATGCTCTGTCATCCATACCGACGCTCTGCATCGCTCAAGCAGTATCGCGGCTATTGAATCGCCGAAGAGCCTGTCTATTAAGCTCCGATGATTTCGCGGTAACATAACCAGGTCTATTCGCTCACGGTTCACAAAGGATTCAAGTGCATCTGCTCTCGAGCCCCCACAGACTTACGGCCCGAGCGGCATCCTCCCCAAACTGATACTGACAGAAAAGTTCTAGGTCTGCGGTGCGCCACGCCACGGCGCGTGATCCGTACCCCGGATTATCGACGATATGTAATGCATTTAGAACAGCACCAAAGTGCTCGCTCCACATCTTAACGTGCTGTGCAGCCAATACAGATCGACTCGGAAAATCGACAGGAAACAGAATCTTATAGCCTATGGTATTGCCATCTGGAAGGCTCGACGAGCGACCAGCGAGCCGCAGCGGATCTGTGAGAGTGCGGCCCAAGCCCTTGCTCGTCCTCGCGATCTGGCAGTTGTTTGTCACTTCAAGTCTCTGTTTTCAAGTTGAATCTGTTGTGATTGAACCCAATGGACGCCTCGCGCGGTGCTCCCTTCTTGCGCGCGGTCACTGATATCTTCACTTCGTACGCTCGCAGAGGATGGCTTCCGCCCCTAGTGGCCTTACGGCTCACAGGTTGGGGAGCGCTGAGATATCCCAGCCTCCGCCAGTTGCTTTGATCAGCAGCACATTCGCTTCGAGTCGCCGTCTCATCAGATCGATATCATTTCGCTCATTCGCCAGAGCGGTGGTCTGTGAAGTGACAACCTGGAGATAGGTATCAACGCCGCCCGCATAACGGTTCTGGAAAAGGCGGAGAGACTCTTCAGCTGCGGCCGTTGCTTCGTGTTGCTGAACCGACTCCGTGCTCAAGTCCCGCAGAACGACTAGGTTGTCTTCCACCTGTTGAAACGAGGTCCACGCGGTTTGGCGGTAGTTGGCAATAGAGGCGTCATAGCCTGCTCTTGCCGACTCCGTGAGAGCCCCAGGCGTCTTCCACCATCGAAGAGTGTTTCAGACATGCTTGCTCCGACCGCCCAAAAGCGGCTCGGCCAGTTGAACCAATTCAACAGGGAGGTGCCTTCAAAGCCGGCCACGGCCGCCAGATTGAGTGTCGGATAATAGGCCGCCTGTGCGATTCCAATCTGCTCGTTGGACGCCGCCATGCGGCGCTCAGCCGCTGCAACGTGGGACGACCGCTCCAGCAGCGGCGCCGGCAGAGCAACGGGTACGGAGGGCAATGCGGGAGGCTCGACGTTGAGGGGGATCGGGGGCAGGCTGAAAGCGGCGGGCGGCTTCCCAATGAGAATCGCCAGCGCGTGCTCGTATTGTGCACGCTACCGCCCACCTTGATGTCCGTGGCAACGACACGTGCGGCGTCGAGTTGGGTCTGCGCCTGCGCGACATCGGATTTCGGAGCGGCCCCGCCCTGAAATCGATTCAATGTCAGTTCCAAGGCTTTGCTGTAAGCAGCGACGGTGTCGTTGAGAAGTTGCTCCTGTGCGTCGGCACTGCGAACTTCGAAGTAGTCCACGGCGAGCTCTGCGTGCAAGCTTAATCTCGCAGTTTCAAGGTCCGCGTCACTTGCCTGCGCTTCTTCTCGAGCGGCAGTCACGCTGCGGCGAATCCTTCCCCATAGATCGATCTCGTAGGAGAGATGAAGGGAAACGTGAACACCCCTGAACCATCGTTGGCAAGGCTCGGAGAAAAATAGGGTTGATTGGCAGAAC
>CAWAEM010000006.1:0-1106217 GCA_963780935.1 uncultured Acidobacteriota bacterium
GTTTCGGGAAATTTATTGGGGCGGGATTTGCGCCGATTTTCGCCAGTGGTGGTAGAAGGGGATGCCTGCGAGGATCACGGCGAGGCCCAGCGAGGAGCGGACTGGGCGGACCATCCACAAGTTGGCGGTGAGGGCGATCGCGGCGATCAGGAAGATGAGCGGAGTAACGGGGTAACCCCAGGCACGGTAGGGGCGGGTCAGAGCGGGCTCGGTTTTGCGGAGGCGAAGCAGGGCGATTGCAGTCAGTGCAAAGAAAATCCACACCGCGAAGACGAAAAGCGAATAGAGCTCTTCGTAGGTGCCGCTGAGCGCCAGCACGGCGCCGATGGAACCCAGGAAGATGAGGGAGCCGCTGGGTGTGCGGAACGTTGGGTGGATGCGTTGTGCGAATTGGAAGAACACGCCGTCGCGAGCCATGGCGAATGGGATGCGAGCGCCGGTGAGAACCACGACGTGAAGCGCGCCGAGAGCGGAGATGGCCATCGCTATGGTGAGCCATCGCGCGCCGCGAGACCCGGCGAAGGACTGCACGACGTCGGATGCGACGTGTTGCGATCCGGCGACCGCCGAAAACGGCAAGACTCGGAAGTAAGCGACATTTGCCAGGAGATACAGCCCGCCAACCGTTAGTAAGCCGAGGATGATGGCTCGCGGGATGTTCTTCTCCGGGTGTTCGATCTCTTCGCCGAGATCGCCAAGATCGTTGAAGCCGTTGAAGGCCCACATGACCGGAACGAGGGCGGTTAGGACGGCGCCGATGACTCCCAAACCGAATGGAGCGACCGATGGCGCCATGCGGATCGATTCCCGTGTTCCGAAGAGCACTCCGGCCACGACGATCAAGAGAATTGCTCCCATTTTTAGCGATGTGAGAAGCACCTGGATGCTGCCGCCGAAACGCACGCTCAGATAGTTGACGGCGGTCGCCGCGATCACTACGAGAGCGGCTAGCGGTTGAGCGGCGGTGAAGCCGAATTCGTACGCGCCGAAGTGGGCGGTAAACAAGGGCGTGGCTACGACCGGGAAGAGGAATCCGAGGAAGCGCAGGAATCCGGCCGCCAGCGTAGCCATGGCTACCGGGCGGTCGAGAAACGAACTCATCCAACCGAAGAGAAATCCCCAGAGAGGACCGAGGCCCCGGTTCAGGTAAACGTAGTTGCCGCCGGCTTTGGGAAAGGCTGCACCCAATTCCGCGTAGCAGAACGCACCAAAGAGGACGATCAGGCCGCCGATGATCCAGGCGGCGAAAACCAGCAAGAGCGATCCGACGGCGCGGGCCATGTCGCTCGTGACCAGGAAGACGCCGGTACCGATCATGTCGCCGATGACGATGGCGGTGGCCGACCAGAGGCCGAGGCCGCGGATGAGGTGAGGAGACTCCGGCCGACTGGCTGCGGAAGGATCGATGCGCGTCATGAGGTCCACAGAGCCTACTATCCGAGTTCGGAGGCGGTCAAATTGGCTGGAGCGGTGAAGGAGAAGCATCGGAGACTTCTTTTATGCCCGCCATTCGCGCGCTATCATCTCCCTCACGATGGGTGCGCAAAAAATGGCGCGTGAATTTGCGTGGAATCCGCGGTACGCCATGTCGTCTCTCGACGATGTAATGACGCCGGCTCTCCTAGTGTATCCGGCGGTCGTCGCTTCCAACGTCGATCGGATGACGGCGCTGCTCGGCGGCAACGCGAGCCGTTGGCGCGTGCACACCAAGACCGCCAAGCTGGGCTTCACCGTTCGCATGCTGGTCGAACGCGGCGTGCGCAATTTTAAGTGCGCGACGACTTTGGAATTGCTGGTGGCTTGCCAGTGCGGCGCGGCGGATGTTCTTTTGGCGTATCCCTCGATGGGGGCGAATGCGCGACGCGTACGGCAAATCGCGGAACAGTTTCCGAAGGTGCGAATTTCCGTTTTGGCGGAGAACGAAGAACAAGTGCGGCAATGGCAAGACAGCCGCGTGGGAATTTTTCTCGACCTCAATCCCGGCATGGATCGCACTGGCATTCGAGAAGGGCAGAGCAGCGAGGTTGTGCCGCTGGCGCGAGCGGTCAGCGCGGCCGGTCTCGAGTTCCGCGGACTGCACTACTATGACGGCCATCATGGGTCAGTGGACGAGCCGGAACGCACTGCCGTGGCGCACGGCGGGTACGATCGCCTGATGGAGATTGTGGCGTCGATGGAGGCCCGCGGAATACGCGTGCGCGAGGTGATTACGGCGGGTACCCCGACATTTCCTGCAGCGCTCTCCTACCGCGGGTTTCGCAATGCAAAGTTCGAGCACCAGATTTCTCCCGGCACCGTGGTGTACGGCGACGCCACGAGCCTAGCGCAATTGACAGGCGAGTTCGGCTCTCAGCCCGCCGTGCTGGTGCTGGCGCGCGTCGTAAGTCACCCGCGTCCCGGAATCGTGACGTGTGACGCCGGTCATAAGGCGGTGTCGGCGGACGCCGGCGTGCCAACTTGCGTCGTCGTGGGGCACCCGGAGTTGACGCCGCTTGGGCCGAGCGAGGAGCACCTACCGCTGGCGGTTGCAAAGGGCGCCGCCGCGCCGAAGGTGGGCGAGATGCTCTACCTTTTGCCGAGGCACGTTTGCCCCACGGTAAATAATTTCAGTCACGCGCTGTTGGTAGGCGACGGAGCGGTAGAGTCGATGGAAATGGTTTCTGCGCGGGGGCGCGAGGCTCCCTTGCTCCGGGCAGCCGATGCAACAGCATCGACAGCGCGCTAAAATTGTTAGTGGCTGGTTTGCCGATGGTCAAGAACGCCGGCTAGGCCGCCTGCGGCAACGCGCCGCCGCACTCCCAAAATCGAAATGGCTGAAGTGTTTCAGCGCTTGCTCTTCGCCCGTTTCTTTACTGATGTTCGCGCAGGTTTCTCGCTCGTCTTTGAGGGAGCGTAGGCGACGCAATCGAGTTCAACAAGCATGCCCGGAGCGTGCCCGAGATCGCTTCCGACCGTTGTGCGCACGGGATAGGGCTTCGCGAAGCGCTGCGCGTAAACCGCGTTGTAGCGCGTGAAAAGGCTTGTATCACTCAGATGCGCGGTCACTTTGACGACGTCCGCCAGGGAAGCGCCGTCAGCCTCAAGGATCGAAAGCATATTGTCGATGGTTTGTGAGGTTTGCTGCTCGATCGTATCGCCCACCAGTTTTCCGGTGGCCGGGTCAATTGGCCCGGTGCCCGTCACGAAAATGAAATCTCCGGCACGCCATCCCTGGGAATAAGCGCCCTGCGGGGGCGCACCTCGCTTGCTCTGAATCACGTATTTGGCCACGCACTCGTCTCCTGTTGCCGCCAGAAATATATATCACGGCACAACGAGCATGAGCGAACTGACCGATTCGCCGCCGGCGTCATTCGTAGCGCAGGATTTGACTTCGCGCGAAAAGAGTGCGCTTTGATGGCATTCGGTTTTTCGCTAAATCTCAAAAAGAAGTTTCGACCGTTTGACTTGGACTCTCGCCCATGGACTCATCCTCTCGACCCGTCCCTCTCGCATCAAGTCCGTCCTCCAAGGGTCCGTCGGCATTGTAAAGCGGTGCGAGATGGATCCCATGCCGTGCAGCCATTGTTGCAATCTCGTGGACTCGCTCCGGAGTGATGAATCCTCTTCCCCGAGAGAAGGGCACGAACCGGTGTTCCAAGGCAAGAGCCATGCCTTCAAGGAGACAGCCATGAACCACATCGGGGAACGGATGCCGATTCAGAACTCCATGAAAATCCGGCGTGAACCTCATTCCGCCCGTGATTTGTCCGAGACCTCCGAAGAAGACTTTGGCGTCAAGCATCTCCGCCGTTGGAGACAAGTTCTTCGGGTAGCCCGCATCGCAAACAATGGCGTCCGGCGCGATCCGTCCGAGCAGAAGCGACGGGGACGCCAGACTCGCCGCGCAGATCACGACGTCGGCCTCTGCGGAGAATTGCTGGAGATCCGTCGCGACCTCGATCTGTACTTTATCGTCTTGCAACTCCGCTGCGAGCCGGCGCAGCCGCTCCACGTTGCGTGCGCTGAGCAGCACGCGCTTCACGATAGGCGCCAGACAACGGGCGCAGCCGGAACCCACATCTCCTGTTGCTCCCACGATGAGCAGCGTTGATCTTGCGATGTCCCGGCCCTCCAGCGCGCACATCTTCTGGACGCCCTGAACGATAAAAGCAACTGTCAAGGTATTGCCTGTCGTGAAGACCGTATCGTGTTTTTCCGGAAGCTGATCGAAGTTGCCCTCAATCAGAATGGAGCTGAATCCGCCGAGACTCACAATTTTCGCTCCAGCCTGGATGGCGCAGGCCGCCGCCTTTCGAACGCGAACAATGTTCTCGTGCACGTAAGCGGCTTCGAGACGGTCGGGAGGAATGAACGAGTCGATGTACAGGCCGCGCGCCCTTGCGTCGACGATCGAATCAATGTCGACATGGCAGACGGCTCGGGGTGGAATCCAAGGAAGAATGTCCTTGATCTCATCGTCCGGCAGTCGCGTGCGCTCCGGCCCGCGCAGCACCGCAAGTACGTCGGCAGCCGCTCTCCAACTCTCCGGATGCCCGATCAGAGCGAAATCGACCTCGCTCGTCCGCGCTCGCCTGGCTACATCGGCAACTGAGCTACCCATGTAAGTGTTACCTCCCCGGGTATTCCCAGCATGTCGAGCGTCTTCAGATACTGTTCGAGCGACGCTCCGCGAAGTTCGGCTGCACTCAGCCTGACGTCGAAGAGTGATGGCTTCACGCAGCGAGCGTGGCACACTTCGCAATGTCCATCCTTGCATTCCTTCGCCAGCATCTGTGCGAGAGTCGTCATCACCTCCAGATGCAGCCGGTAGACTTTGTCGTCGAAGCGCTGCGCGTTCTCGGCTCGCTCCGCCCTTAGAATCGACATGGCGTGATCGACGTGATCTTCTTCCTCTGCTGCAATGCGGGCAAAGGTTTCGCCCAGACTGCCCGGCGCCACCTTCCCGACGCGCGAATAGCTTGCGACGGCAAAGGATTCGAGCATGATCTCCTGGACGATCAGACAGCCGATAAAGTCACGCTCTGCGATGCAACGCAGGAATGCTTCGCGGAGCCGCTTCCAATGCTTGGCGTCGACGTTATTGGTGACGTGCACTCCAATCTTGCGGCCCTCAGCAGCGAACGAAGCGGCATGCCCCCGCTCCCCTTCAGCATGCTCGAGCGCATCGGCGACCTCTGCGGGATCGTCACAAATCTCCGATAGCGAGGCGTAGTTCATGGCGGCGAGTACTTCTCCGGTCATCGCCTGCGCCAGGATGTCCTGCCAAATCGGAGCACTGGTTGAGAGAGAAGTGCACTCCGTCGGTGAACGGTCAATACTAGTAACGGGTTCCATACCATCCTCCTGAACATCGAATCGGACATTACCGCCGTGTTTTCACTCGTTTTGCCCTGCGCCGACCATTGAACCGAGACCTCTTGCGCATCAGATTGGCTCCCGGTACCGCCGCAGCCGTACCGCGGCGGCGAGGAATATCGCGGCGACTGCCAGCCCGGTCCACAGACCCGGCGTACTGAAAAACTGCGCGGGAGTGAGCGCTGACAGCATTTCCATCACGTTTCCGCTCTGCGCTCTGGTGGTTGAAGGCTCCGGCCCGATCAGGCGGTATTGCAGCATGCCGAGGAAATGCGAAGTTCTGAACGCAATCTTCTCGACTCCCCAGATCACGAACGGAGGCAAGAACGCCCATAGAAACGGCGCGCGTGGCGCCCAAGCTGAAACTAGCAGCAACCAGGCGTAGAGCGGCGCGTACCAGAGTCCATGAACGGTCAGAATGTGGTAGAGGAGCATCAGCGACATGTGCAAGAACGACATCCGTGCTCCGAGCGTCCCGACACCCAGGCCGCTGCCCAATAGAACGGCGCTGCTCAGCAGCAGCATGACGAACTGCGTGACAACGGCGACGGCAAAGCTGAGGAGCGGCAAAATGACGAGAGGAACGGCGAACTTCGCGAGCACGGTGGTGAGGTCGGAAACCGGCAGCGACTTCCAGAACAGGATGCTGCGATCGCGGCGCTCTCCGTACAGCGCGTCGAGGGAGTAGAAAATCCCGACGATAAAACCCGTCCCCATGATCAGACCAGCCGCGAGTTCGTACGGCAGGTCGAGCGGCTCGTGCCGATGCCTCGGGCTGAGCGTCAACGCAATCAAGAAAGCGAACAGAAAAACGGCGGCGGCGCCCAGCGGAGCGATATAAATCGATCGGTGCTCCCACAATTCGCGCCGCACCGACCAGTACGCGCGCCGACTGGCGGTGATGACCGCGGGCGCGGTTACTCGCGATTCGAGGGGAGACCCGGGCGCGGTGTTGGATGGAGTACTCATCGAGCCCCTCCTTCGGCCGCGCCGTGATTGCTGAGTACGGCAACAAACAAGTCGGCGATGCTCGGCGTGCGCACGTCGCCAAGCGCGGCGAGTTGCTGGCGTTCGGCGCGATCAAACAGCAGGATGCTGCGCCCGAATACTTGGCGTTCGTGAATCGGCTTGAGCGCCCGCGCGGCAGCGATCTGCTCGGGATTCACCATCACTTCCAGATAGCGCGACTCGAATTCTTCCATGCTGCAATCGAATACGATGCGGCCGCGGTTCATAAACATGACATCGGTCAGGACATCCTGAATCTCATCCACTTGATGGGTGGTCACCACGATGGTGCGGCTTCGATCGAAGTAGTCATTCAGCAGCGAATCGTAGAACTGCTTGCGGTACAAAATATCGAGGCCCAGCGTCGGCTCGTCGAGCACCAGCAATTTCGCGTCAATGGCCATGACCAAGGCGAGATGCAGCTGCGCCACCATGCCCTTCGACAATTCCCGGACCTTGCGGCCGCGCCCGATGGTGGTCTTCGCGAGAAAGCCTTCCGCCTTCGCGCGGTCGAATCGCGGATGCACGCCCGTGAAGTAGTCGAGAGCCTGCCAAACCCTCATCCAGCGCGGCAGCACGGCGACATCGGCAATGAAGCAGGCATCGCGCATGAGCTTTTCGCGCTCGGTCCAGGGGTCTCGTCCGAGCACCCTCAGCTCACCCTCGTAGGAGGTGAGGCCTAAAATCGCATTGAGCGCCGTGGTCTTGCCCGCCCCGTTCGGCCCGATCAATCCGAGGATGCGGCCCTCTTCGACACGCAAATTGATGCCATCCACCGCGATGGTTGTTCCGAACGCTTTCCGGAGACCACGTGCTTCTATACATGCCATGGCTTTAGCGCTCCTCTTTGCGGGGCTTCGGCTCGGCGGTTTTCGACCTGCGTTTTGCGGCAGCATCCAGTTCTTCCGCTGTCAGGCCGAGCCGCTCAATGGTTGCGTGGACCCGGGGCCATTCTTCGGCAAGAAACCTCTGCCGTTCGGCCTGCAGCAACAGATGGCGTGCGCCCGTATTGATGAACATGCCGAGACCTCGCTTGCTCTCTACCAGTCCCTCATCCACTAATTGTTGATAGCCCTTCAGAACCGTGAGCGGATTGACACGATATTCGGCCGCGACATTGCGCACCGACGGCAGCGGATCACCTTCCTTGAGCACGCCGTCGAGTATCATCGCGACGACGCGGTCGCGAAGTTGTCGGTAAATCGGCTGACTGTCGTTCCACTCACGGTCCATCAGGGATCCTGTTCACCTTTCCGGAGATGCCGTCCGTCATTTAGTCCGCTGCAGGTCAAAGCGCGCGTGGACCGGTTTGTCTCCCGGCATCATATAGGTCCAGTCTTCGGTGTGATGGTTGGCGTCGATGATGTTGAACACCGCATGGTACATGTGGCCGTAGGTATTGCTGCCGGAAAGATTGGCAAAATCGAATTCCACAGTCTTTCCGTCCGGCGATATTTTGCCGGTCATGCGCGGCCGGTTCCCCGCGTCGCAATAATGGACCAGGGTAAGCCGGTCTGCATCAGCGTCAACGTACAACATCGTGACGGGGTGGTCGTACTTTGCCGGATCTAGCGGTGTTCCTGCCTCCTGGAACTCGTGCACCAGCACGTTTCCGCGCGAAGTCACGCGCATCGAGACGTGCAGCGGCTTGATGTCGACCTTTGATTCGGCCGGCATGTCGGTCTTCACGGGGCCCTCCCAATCCCCCGCGAGGGTTTTCATGGCATCGAAGGATGTCTGCGCCTCGGATTTCGGCGCGGAAGCCTTGGGCTCAGCCATCTTGTGCCCGTCGGATTGCGCGAAAGCCACGGTGGCGAGCGACATCAGAACAAGGGACAACACAAAACGCAGGGATTTCATATGCATTCTCCTTAAGAAATTCATTTCTTCCTGATCCCGGGTCGGAGGTTATTCACTGGTTCGGCCGCTTGCGATCCATCAGCCTCAATGAACCCTCTTCTCTCACTGTTATAGTTAACTATAACACTAATTAGGTTGTCAAGCAGTTTCTTTCCTAGACGCCCACCACACGATTGGAGGTGGTTTCGGCGAATCTCGGAGAAGCTCCGTAACCTTATATAGGCATATAGGCTGTATAGGCGAATGTAGGCCCACGATACCTGCGAAACGAGCAAAAGAGCGCTTCTCGCGCATCGATGGATTGCTTGACAGTGCTGGTATACGTGGTACGAGGGCCCGGTCTGATGGACTCGATGCGAGATGAGCCTGGAAAGCCCGGTGATCTCTCGGCGTTTGGCACGGAGTGGACTTTACGCGGTTGGCGATTACGGAGCTTGGCGGTTTTCGCGGCGCTGCTGCTATCCATTGCCGGGATCGCAGCGCAATCGACAAACGCGTCACTGACCGGCCTTATTACGGATTCGAGCAAGGCGGTCGTGACGAACGCGAAAGTGATTGTCATCAACACCGGCACGCGTGTGCACTATGAAACCGTCACCAACGAGACCGGAAGCTTTTATGTGACGAACCTGCCGCCCGGATCCTATCGTATTGAAGTTGAAAAGTTGGGGTTCAAGGTGGTGATCAAGTCCGACCTCGTGCTGCATGTGCAGGATGTTCTCGAACTAAATTTCGAAATGATTGTTGGGTCAGCGTCCGAGAGCGTAACCGTCCGAGGCGGCGCTCCGCTCCTCGACACGGAATCGTCCACCATCGGGACCGTCGTCGAGCAGCGCAAGGTCAACGAACTGCCCCTCAATGGGCGGAACGTATTTAATTTGATTGAATTGGCAGCATCCGTGGTGCCGCAGGGGAGTTCGACGGGAACACCCGTCGGGGTGAACCCCTTTGGCTGGGGAAATTATCAGGTTAACGGGTCGTTTGGAAATGAGAGCGCAGAGTATTTGGACGGCCAGCCGCTCAACATCGCATATATCAATCTGCCCATTTTGATCCCGACGCAAGACTCGATTCAAGAATTCAAGGTACAGACCAGCAATCTGGGCCCCGAGTGGGGCAAGTTCTCAGGTGGCGTAACCAACTTGAGCACGAAGATGGGGAGCAGCGCGATTCGCGGAGAAGTGTACGAATATTTGCGCAACAAAATATTCAACGCCAATGACTTCTTTCTTAATTCCGCGGGAATCGATCGGCCGCCGTGGGTGCAGAATCAGTTTGGAGCGAACGCCGGCGGGCCGCTGAACTTCCTTCGCCCCGGGGGCCGAAGGAGTGGCTGGCGAAACAATACGTTTTGGTTCGTGAGCGGGGAAGGCTTCCGGTTGCGGACGAGCCAGCCGTTTACGGCTACCGTGCCGGACGCGAAAGAGCGGGCGGGGAATTTTTCAGAGATTTGCAAGACGGGATTTACCAAGGGGATTTGCAATGACCGGGGCGTCGACGCGAGCGGCAAACCGGTAGTCGTCGATCAAATTTACGATCCGTGCGGGGGTGTGGTCAATGCCGTGGGCGCATGTCCCGGGAGCGCAGCCACGCCAACGCCGTTTTTGAACGATGTGATTCCCGCGGGCCGGATAAACGGCACGTCGATGAAGCTGCTCGCTCTCTGGCCGGCAGCCAATAATCCGACCGCAAGTACGAACAATTTCACGACCGCTGCTCCGACGGGCGGAAACCACAATCAAGTGGTGGCCCGGCTCGACCACAACCTTACCAACAAGCAAAGAATGTTTTTGCGTTACAGCAATTGGGACGTGCTCGATCTGCCCATCGATCCGCTGGGGACCGGACTCTGTGCGGACCGTTGCGCCGAGGATTACCGCAGCCACGCGCTTGCCGCCGGATACACCTACGACTTTACTCCAACGACGGTATTTGGATTCAATGCCAGCGTGAGCCGCTTCAGCTACAACCGAAATCCCAAGAACGCCGATTTCGATCTCCGGTCGATTGGCTGGCCGGAAAGTTATAACCAGGCGATTCCGGCGGAATTGCGAACGCCTCCGACGCCGTGCGTCGCGAACTTTGCCGACAATATCATGTGCACGCAGGGACAAAGCTTTATTGAAGATCGCAACACGCAGTTTTACCTGTCGCCGAGCATTTCGATGCTGCGCGGGCGTCATCAATATCAAATGGGCTTCCAGTTCGAAGTTGGCCGGGATGACTACGCGCAGTCCAATGTCGCCAGTGGCGCATTTGATTTTTGCGTAGCGGGGCAAGCCTGCTTTACAGGTTTGCCGGGAGTGCCCGGCACGGGATTCTCATTCGCAGATTTTTTGCTGGGCTATGCCGACAATTTCAACAATTTGGAAAATCATTTTTTTGCGCAAGCGGTGGTTCCGGCATTTACGGCCGGCCAGCAGATTTATCGGGCATTCTATTTCGACGACACCTGGCACGTGAGCACCCGATTGTCGCTGAACCTCGGGCTGCGCTACGACCTGCAGGGCCCGTGGTCGGAGCGGTTCAATCGCCTCTCCTATTTCGATCCGGCCGCTACAAATTATTTGACAACACTTCTGCCGCCGGGTTCGCCGCCGGTGAAAGGAGACGTGTTTCTGGTGGGCGGCGGGAATAGAAACAATATTGCGCTCGAGAAAATCGACTTCTCGCCGCGTGTCGGACTGGCGTACAGCGTGAGCGCGAATACCGTAGTGCGCAGCGGATACGGAATTTTCTGGATACCGAACTACGTGGCGTTCAGCCTGAACCCGTTGAACGATCTGGTAAACGCTGCGGCGACCACCTACGTCGGAACGGTCGATGGCACGCATCCGGCAAACACGATTTTGCTGCCTTTTCCCGCGGGAATTGCCGACCCGCCCGGGAGATCCCTCGGAGTCGAGGGAACGCAACAGTTCCTGACGCAGGTGGTGCAATCCATCACGGAAGGAGAACCGAGCGATCATCCAAACGGATACGTTCAACAATGGAACCTCGACCTCGAGCGCGAGTTACCGGCGGGATTTTTTGTTTCCATCGCGTACGTGGGGGCCAAGGGAACGCATCTGTCGCAATATTCGCAGCAGATCAATCAGATCGCGGATAACTGGCTGGCACAAGCGGCGACCGAAGTGAACCCGTTGCTGCCAAATCCCCGTCAGAATGTCACGCTGGTTGAGCCCACGCCGAATCCGTTCTTCATCAATGGACAGGCTCTAGCACTGACCGGGCCGACAACGACCGTCGGTCAGTTGCTGCGTCCGTATCCGCAATATACGAGCGTACAGCTTGCAGGACAGGGCTCCTACGACAGTATTTACCACTCACTGCAAGTAAGCGTGCAGAAGCGATTTGCCGGGGCGGGCTCGCTGCTCGTCGCTTATACCAATTCGAAGCTCATCAGCGACACGGACACGCTGACTTCGTGGCTTGAGACCAGCGTTGGAGGGATTCAAGACAATAATGACCTGCGCGGCGAGCGGTCCTTGTCTTCCCAGGATGTTCCGCAGCGCCTGGTCGTTAGTTACGTTCTCGATGTTCCGGTCGGGAAAGGAAAAAAGTATCTGTCCGGGGCCGACGGAACCTTGCAAAAAATCGTCGGGGGCTGGGGAATTGACGGCGTCACGATTTTCCAGCGAGGGTTCCCGCTCGTATTCACGAACGGACAAGTCAATGGCACAACGCTTTTTGGCGGCGGTTCGCGGCCGAATGTCGTGCCTCGATGTGACGAAGGCGCGTCCGGGAGGTCGGGCGCAGGTTTTAACACCGCCTGTTTTGTGGCCCCACCGGACTTTACGTTCGGCGACGAGTCGCGCGTGGATCCGCGATTGCGGTCCGCGGGTATCGACAATTTTGATTTCGCGGTGTTTAAGAGGGCGCGGTTTGGCGGGAACGAACGGTTTGGTCTCGAGTTTCGAACCGAGTTCTTTAACCTCTTCAATCGCACCCAGTTTGCTCCGCCGAACACGATTTGCTGCACCACGAACAACCCCGATTTTGGCGTGGTAACCGCGACGGCGCCGGGAACCAATCCGCGGCTGGTGCAGTTTGCTCTGAAGTTCCTATTTTAAAGCGCGAGCACGGCCCCCTTCTCGGCTGATCCTCTTTAATACGAGCGCCAGCCGCGGTTTGTACCATTTTCCTTTGCGTTTTTTTCGAAATTGGAAAATCTCTCGCTCGCATCAAAAAATCTTCTCATCCGCCAAAAGCTGGTGTATGGTCCTCCTAGAAGTTCGCCGCGGGGTGGCCGGCGAATCAGGGGTGTTCCGCTGAGGATTCAGCCAAGCTATTCTTTGCCTGCCAGGTGCGAACCATGAGTACCCCGCACCCTGGCCGAGCGCTGACATTTCCCATTCCGTGGGAGCAGCCGCAGGAACGCGACCGGAGCGTCGCGCTTCCCGCAGTTGCCGAACGGAATGAGCCGACTGACGAACAGGCGCTGGCCCGCCTCAAGTTCGAAGACGGCAACGCGCTCGAATTGCTTTTCGATCGTTATGCGCGGCTCGTTTTCCGGATCGCGCGGGGCGTATTGCGCGACAGCGGCGAGGCGGAGGATGTTGTGCAGGAGTGCTTCTTTCACCTATATAAGAAAGCCGCGCTCTTTGACAATACGAAAGGCACCGCAAAAAACTGGATCCTGCAGGTAGCCCTGCATAAGGCCCTTGACCGCAAGGCGCACTTGGCACGTCGAGGATTTTATGTTGGTACAGATGTCGGTGTAATCGGCGATACATTGTTAGGAAGAACGGACTTGGACCGGGAGATCGGTGCCAAGCTCGACCGAGTGCAGCTCGAGAAGGCGTTTGCGGAACTTCCACCCGCGCAACGGATCACGCTTGAGTTGTATTATTTCGAAGGTTTAGAATTGCGCGAAATTAGCGAGAAGCTGAACGAGCCATTGGGAAATACGCGTCACCACTTCTACCGGGGCCTCGAGCGAATGCGCAAGAGTGTGTTTGTGCTGAAGTTGCGGGCGACGAATCGATGCTGAAGAATAACGGCGAACGCTACGAACACGAGAAGTTCAAGAGGCTATGCGCCCTCGCGGCTTCCTCGAGTCTTGCGCCGCTCGAGCTTTCCGAACTCGAAGAACACTTGCATGACTGTCCGGAGTGCCGCGAGGTACTACTGCAATATCGCGCCCTCGGCGCGTTTGGCATGAGCAGTTTGGCTGAGGGTTATGTCGAAGGCCGCGGAACAGCCGGCTGGAACGAAGCGTCAGCGCGGCGACGCCTGTTGGAGCGCGTTGAGGCAGAGCAGCGCTGCGCCGCGGCTCCGCAGCGGGACGCCCTGGCATCGACGCGATTCAGTGGGTGGCCGCCACTCCGGCCCGCGGTTCTCGCCGCGATCGCGGCGTGCTTGATTGCTTTCGTGGCCTTCGGCGCCTACCGGCTGGGAGCGCAGCAGCATCGCCTGCGGAGCGCGGGAATCACTGCGATCCGGCCGTTTGTTCCTGACCCCGGCGTGCAGGAGCTTGCTACCGAGAAAGCGGTCGTGGACCGCTCGCTTGCGGAGCAGCGGAAGAAACTCGCGCAGCTCGAGGCCGAAAGCTCGCAGAAGGAACGTGAACTCGAAAAATTGCGCGCCGCGCTAGGCGCGCTCGAAGAACGCTCAAGTCAGCTCGCGGCCAGAAACGCGCAAACGGTCGCGCAATCCCAGTCGCTCTCTGCGGAACGGGACGCCCTGACGACCGAGCTGCAGGCCGTGACTCAGACCTATCAAAATCAAAAGGCCGAACTAAGCATGCTGCACACGGACCGCGAGAAGGCGGCACTACGCACGGCGAGCCTCGAAGCAAAGATCGAACAACTCACCGCGGCCAACGCTGACCAAGAGCGCCGGTTGAAGGACACGGATCAGTATTTGAGCTCGGACCGAGACATCCGAGAATTGATGGGCGCGCGAAAACTGTACATTGCCGACGTGTTTGATGTGGACGGCGCCAGCCGCACGCAAAGACCCTTCGGCCGGGTCTTCTATACTCAGGGCAAGTCGCTTATTTTTTACGCGTTTGATCTCGACCGCGAGCCCGGCGTAGTCAACGCCAGCGCCTTCCAGGTATGGGGGCAACGCGAAACCCCGCAAGGCGAGCAAGCGCCACCCATGAATCTGGGAATCCTGTACAAGGACAACGAGACCAACCGCCGGTGGGTGATGCGCTTTGACGAGCCGAAACAGCTGGCGGAAATTGATGCGGTCTTTGTGACGGTCGAGCCGCGTGGTGGCAGTCACAAACCGACGAGTAAGCCCTTCCTGTTTGCGTTGCTTCGGAACGAAGCCAATCATCCCTAAGCGCCTGCGCGATTCCTAGCGCGCGTATTCTCACCGCTGGTACACATCGGCTAATCCAATCGTATTAATTGGTAATTCGGCATCATCGTCGAGGAAATGGTGTGACGTCCGGAGCGCTTTCGTTTGGTCCGGAGAGCGGGCTCTGGATGTGTGCCTTGACGGAGCAGATTCGCATCCAGAATCGTCGAGCATCGGAGTGTGAAAAATGAAAAACCTTCAGTTCGCTTTGGTTGCGTTCTTGGCATTGACAGTCTGTTTCTGTGGCACAGCGATCTTTGCGCCACGATTGTCGGCGCAGTCGACCTACGGCACCGTATCGGGAACGGTTGCCGATTCGTCTGGAGCGTCCTTGGCTGACGTTACCGTCACCTTGACGAGCGTTGATACGGGAGCGAAGCTGACGCAAACGACCGGTCCCGACGGTCTCTATCAATTTTCGAATTTGTTTCAAGGCCACTACCGCGTGGACGCGGAGAAGTCCGGTTTTAAGCGCGTCTCGCAAACGGACGTGGTCGTGCAGGTACAAGAGACTTCGAGCATCAACTTGACCATGCAGGTCGGCGATGTTTCACAAACGATTGAAGTGACCGGCGAGACGCCGTTACTGCAGCCAGACACGTCTTCGCTCGGCCAGGTGATCGACGGCCGCAAGGCCGATGAACTGCCACTGAATGGGCGTAACGTTTACAACCTGGCTTCACTGTCACCTTCCGTGGTTCCGCAGGGCAACTCGCAAGGATCTATCGTCGGAAAGAATCCCTTTGATCTCGGTAACTACCAGATTGGCGGCTCGTTTGCGAACCAGTCTGCCGAGTATTTGGACGGGCAACCGCTCAATATTGGATATATCAACCTGCCGCTGGTCGTGCCGACGCAGGACTCCATCGGCGAATTTAAAGTGCAGTACAACAATCTGGGGCCGGAATGGGGCAAGTTTTCGGGCGGCGTAATCAATTTCAGTACGAAGTCCGGTACCGACACCTGGCATGGGACGGCTTACGAATTTCTGCGAAATCGCGTGTTAGATGCCAACGAGTTTTTTCTGAAAACTTCGGAACTGGCCGCTGGAGAACCCAACAAGGCCCCGCCGTTCACGCAAAATCAGTTCGGCGGCACCGGCGGCGGCAAGATCATCAGAGACAAACTCTTTGTATTTGGAAGCTATGAAGGGTACCGCGCGCGCATCGGAGCGGTCTTCAGCTCGGATGTTCCGACCACGGCGGAACGCGCCGGTGATTTTTCCGATTTGTGCCGAACCGGTTTTACCACTCCGGACCCGGGTGGTTCGGGGATTCCGATCTGCTCGGACAAAGATAAGAACGGCAATTTGACCGATCAGCTGTATAACCCTCTCACCGTGAATTCCGCGACGAACGTGCGCACACCGATCGCCAATAACAATCTGACAGGCAACAATCCGGTCACTGGCCAACCCTACATCAATACCACGGCGGCATTTTTGCTCGGGAAGCTAATTGCGAAGCCAACCAATACGACGATCGTTCCGGATAGCGCGGAAGCCGGCTACAACGCGAACGGCACGCAAAACTTCGTCGCCAGCACCAGCACGGGCGGCGACATCGATCAATACGTCGCTCGGGCAGACTACAACCTTACCAGTACGCAGCACCTGTTCGGCAGATTTACGTATTTTAAGGAACTGAGCTTGGCGCAGGATCCGTATGGCACGGGGCTTTGCAAAGACCGCTGCGCCGAAACGACGCGCAGCAAGAGCGTCGCCGTCGGTTGGAGCGATGCGCTCAGCTCGACGTGGACCGCCAGCGTAAACGCGAGTCTGAGCCGGTACCACTATCTCCGCGCTCCGATCAATTCGGGATTCGATGTGTCGCAGGAAGGCTGGCCCGTCGAATACAACTCCATCATCCCGGATGCCGAACGCACGCCACTCACGCCGTGCTTTGCCAACAGTGATCCGGGCATTGGTTGCAGCCAGGGACAGAGCGCCATCAATGACTTTGACACGCAATTCAATATTTCGCCGCAATTCACCAAAATCATCGGTCGCCACACACTGACTTTCGGGCTGCAGTGGGAAGAGACGTTCGACAATTACCTGCAGACGAACACCGGCGGCGGCTTGATCTCGTTTAACGGCTCATGGACGCAGAGCCTCGCTTCGAATGCGCCTGGCGCAACCGGCGGAAACGACTATGCGGACTTTCTATTGGGTTTCGGTTTGGGGGCTGGCGCCGCGTTCGGCAACCAAACAACGGGCTCCCTTGTGGTGTCGGCACCCGTCGCCTCGAAAGAAACCTATCGCGGGTTTTACGTTGGCGATACCTGGCACACGACCAGCAAGCTCACGCTAAATCTCGGTTTGCGTTACGAACTGGCCGGGCCGTTTTCCGAACGCTATAACCGGCTGACCTATTTCAATCCGGCCGCTGCGAACGCCGCGGTGACAGGCTGCGGCGGCACGGCGGGAAGCTCTTGCGCAGGCGACCTTTTCTACGTGGGAAGCGGAGCGGACCAAAACAGAAACGGGCTGCCTCTTCCAGAGCACGAGTTCTCTCCGCGCCTGGGGATAGCGTACGCCTGGACGCCGAAAACGGTGGTCCGCGCTGGATACGGAATTTTCTATGCGCCGAACGATGTGGCGTTCTCCCTCAATCCCTACGGCGATCCTACCAACAGCGCGACATCCACATTTTTTGCCAGCAATAACGCCGGTTTGTATCCGGCAAGCACCCTCAATTCGAGCGATTGCACTTTGGCAGGGAGTGGCGGCGTCACGAATACATTCACTTGCGCCGCTGTCGGACCTTTTGGACCGAATTTGAACGCCACGGTCGGAAGAAACGCGCAACCGAATATCTCAGCGTTCGGCCTTGAGCAGACCCCCCTGACGACCAACGGCTATACCATCGCCAAGCCTGCCTACGTTCAACAATGGAATCTCGATATTCAGAGAGAGCTGCCTTGGGGTATTTTCGCGGATGTCGCTTATGCCGGCGCTCACGGTGTCCATTTACAGCAATATCAAACGGACATCAATCAGATACCCGACAGCCTAATTACCCAGGCAGCGCAGCAGTACGCGGCGGGAGGCGCTGCAGCGGTCACGATTGCGCAACATGTTGGCGCGGGCAATTATCCTTTCAACGTCACCTTGCCCGGAAACTTGGGACCGACCACGCTGATTGAAGGGCAGCTCGACCGTCCGTTCCCGGAGTATACCGACGTTAAGCTTGCCGGAGTTGGGTGCTGCAGCAGCGACTATCAATCGCTGCAGGTGGCCGTCACGAAGCGCTTCCAGGGAGGCGGCACTCTCTTGGTAGCGTACACAAACTCGAAATTGCTTTCGAACACCGACACGTTAACGTCGTGGCTAGAAGGCAGCGGCAACGGCGGAACCGGAAACGTACAGGACTGGAACAATCTGAAGGGCGAGTATTCACTCTCCTCGCAAGATGTTCCCCAGCGCATGGTGATCAGTTACGTGCTTGATCTACCGTTTGGTCACGGCAAACGATTCATGGCGGATGCCTCGGGAGTGGTGGACAAACTGGTTGCCGGCTGGGGCGTCGATGGCGTCACCACACTGCAGCGCGGTTTTCCGCTGAAGATCAGCGATGGCGAAGGGAACACGCTCTTCGGCTTGGGATTGGGCACCGGAAACCTCAGACCAGATGTCGTTTCAGGCTGCAACAAGCAGGGTCCGCGGACCGTCGGAGAATGGTTTAACACCCAGTGTTTTTCGCAACCGGGGCCTTATGACTTTGGCAACGAATCGCGCGTCGATTCAACGCTGCGGCAAGCCGGCATCATCAACTTCGATTTCGCGGCGTTCAAGAAAACCTATTTCGGGCCGGATGGCAGGTTCAATATCGAGTTCCGGACGGAATTCTTCAACCTATTCAACCGTGTGCAATTTGCGGCGCCGAACACCACGTTTAACCCCGCCAACCCGAACTTCGGAGTGGTGAGCGCAACCAATGGCAATCCGAGACTCGTGCAGTTTGCCCTTCGCTTCGGGTTCTAATCATCTTGCCGGATTGCGGGGCAAACCGATTCGGTTAGAGTGCGTGCGCCGGGCGCGAATCCGTGGCAAAATTTAGCGTGCCGCGTCCCGGAATGCCCTGCGAATTTAGCCGCCGCCTCTTTAGCCGCCGCCACTTTCTGCAAGTTGGAGCGCTCGCGACTGCGGCGCCGATCTTCGATGTTAAGCTCCCGCGCGGGCTGGATTTCACGCTCCTCAATTCACCCACCCCGCAAAAATACCTGATAGAAACGATGCCCGGAGGGGTCGCCCTGCTCGATTACAACAACGACGGCCTGCTGGATATTTTCTTTGTGAACGCTGGCCACATCGGGAGTGCCGCGCAGCAGGGAGCAGAAAAATTCGAACGCGCCAACCCGCGCTACTGGAACCGCCTCTATCGCCAAAACAAAGACGGTAGCTTCACGGATGTTACCGAAGCAGCCGGACTGTCAAACGCCGGAGTGGGGAATTACGGCATGGGGGTCGCCGTCGCGGACTACGATAACGACGGCTACGCCGACCTCTATATCACGAGCTACGGGAAGAACATTCTGTATCACAACAACGGCGACGGAACTTTCACCGACGTCACCGAAAAAGCCGGCGTCTCGGGCGGGGGTTGGTCCGTCTCTGCCGGGTTTTTCGACTTCGACAACGACGGACATCTGGACCTTTTTGTGACGCGCTATATGGAATGGGATATGCGCCACAGCAAGTCCTGCGGCGGAGCCTGGAGAACGTATTGCCCGCCCGCGGAATTTCCGCCCACGACATGCCTGCTTTACCGAAACCGCGGAGATGGAACGTTCGAAGACGTCAGCGTGAAGTCAGGCATCGCCGCGAAGAAGGGACGTGCCTTGGGCGTGGCTTTTGCCGACTATGATGATGACGGCTATACGGACATTTTCGTGGCGAACGACGGAATGCAGCAGTATCTCCTGCGCAACAACGGGAATGGAACTTTTACGGAGTGTGCGCTTGAAAGCGGCGCGGCACTGTCTGTGGATGGCAAGCCGCTTTCCGGCATGGGGACCGTGTTTCAGGACTACGACAACGATGGTCGTCCTGACATTTTGGTGACGGAATTGCCCCGGGAGATTTATGGGCTCTATCACAACGAGGGCGGGGGCATGTTCGCGAACCGAAGCCTCGAGACCGGACTCGGCGCTTTGACGGTCGGGAGCTCGGGTTGGGGGGCGGGGCTCGAGGATTTGGACAACGATGGGTGGAAAGACCTGTTGGTAGCGCAAAGCCATGTGCTCGATAACGTCGAAGCGATCGATCCTTCCTTGCACTATTTGGAGCCACCGCTCCTCGCACTAAATCACAACGGCATTTTCGAGCGCGGCGATTCGGGAATTTCCGTGCCGGTGGCTGGGCGTGGCTTGGCATTCGGTGACCTAAACAATGATGGTTGGATGGATGCAGTATTAAGTGTTCTTGGTGGTCATCCGATCTTGTTGATGAATCGCGGCGGCAACCGGCACTGGCTTTCCATCACCTTGCGGGGAACCCGCAGCAATCGCGACGGACTGGGTGCGCGTGTGCGCGTAAATGGGCAGACGCGGTTTGCCACCACCGCGGGAAGTTATGTTTCGGCGAGCGACAAACGGTTGCATTTCGGCCTGGGTGAAGCTCGGCTTGCGCAGATCGACATAACCTGGCCTTCTGGGGTGCGCCAGACGCTGCAAGATGTTGCGGCGGATCAGTTCTTGGTAGTACGCGAACCGGAGAAGCCGTGACGGGGGCAGCGCTGTTTTTGTGGTTGGCACTCGGCTATCAGAGCGTTTCAGCCGATGGCGCAGAACACATGCAGGCTGGGGTTGCGGCGCATCGAGAAGGGAAGTTTGATGTGGCCATTGCGGAATTTCGCAAGGCGACGGAGAGCGATCCACTGCTCGTCGATGCGTTCCTTGATCTTGGTGAAGTTTGCCTCGAGAGTCGCGATTATGGTTGCGCAGTTCCTGCGCTCAAGCGTGCGCTCGAGCTCAATGCCGATCTCGACGCCGCGCATTTGCAGCTGGGGTTTGCGCTGCTGGCGCAGGGTTACCCTGACCAGGCCATTCCGCATCTCGAACGGGTGCATTCGGCTGAAGCGTTGGGAGTGGCGTATATCGAGACCGGTCGTTATGAGGATGCCATCGCGAGTCTCCGTGCGGCGCTAGTGAAGCGCCCCGGTGATCCAGATCTTCTCTATTACCTGGGGCGTGCAGCCGGCTTGCTGTCCAAACGCTCCATCGACTTGCTGGTCAGCGGGTATCCGGACTCGGCCCGCGCCCACCAGGCGATGGGAGAGAATTATTTTGTGTTGCGCCAAATGCCGCAAGCAGTCCAGGAATTTTCCGCAGCTTTGCAGCAGCGTCCGGATATTCCGCGGTTGCACATGGAACTGGGGCAAGTCTACGCCAATTCCGCACAATGGCCGAAAGCGGAAGAGGAGTTTCGCGCCGAGGGGAAATTGCAGCCTGGGAATGCTGAAGCAGCGTATCGTCTGGGCGGCGCTTTGCTGCAGCAGGGAAAAGTGCGCGAAGCTCTCCGCGAATTAGAACGCTCGAACGATTTGAAGCCCGCGATGCCCGAAACTCTTTATTCTCTCGGCAAGGCGGCCTCACTCGCGGGCGACGCCGTGAAAGCGGAGCAAGCTTGGCTGCAGGTCACTAGTCTCGAAAAAAACAGCTCGCTTGCCGCACAAGCACATTTTGGACTTGCGAACTTGTATCGTAAACAAGGCAAAACCGCAGCCGCACAACGTGAAATGCAAGAGTTCCAAAGGTTGCAGAGTGCGATCGGGCCCCCGCGGTCGGAATAGAGCTACTTGCGTCGTCAGGTACAATGCATGGAGCGGCGCGAGGTTCACGCGCTGCCACAGCCGGTCTCCAACGCAAGACCGTGCTTGCCTGTGAAGGAGGCTGCAACGGCTTCTGCGTTTTCAGGCACGATGATCCGCAAAACCGTAAGACTATGTGCGAGAGGAGCAAGTCAAAATGGACATGACGCGCCGACAATTCGCCCTGGCTCTTGCAGCTGCCACCTACCTGCCGCCCTCCCTGTTCGAGCCGCTTTCCCCCTTAGGTGTTCCACGCGGCGTCGTACCCGGCCGAGTGACTTGGGCGCACGATCCGGCGGCTGTGACCTGGGATGGCACAGGTTCGTGGTGGACCGACGCCCACAATGACCAGTCTGTTATTGACCGCATGGCTTCTCGGTCCATTCGCGGTCTTACAAATCAGAAAAGCGACGCCCAGGCATGGAACTCCCTCTTTCACTATTTCAATCTCACTCACGGGCGAGGTAAAGCCGGATATAGCGCTGGGGAGAAGATTGCGATCAAGGCGAACCTGAACAACACAACGGATCATGGCACGATCGAACGCCTGAACTCCTCTCCCCATTTGATCCTTGCGCTCGTCCGGCAGTTGACCGGCCCGGGTCGAGTTCCGGAGTCCTCGATCACCATCTTCGATTCCAGCCGGTTCATCCCGGGCGATCTCTACGACAAGATTCACCATGAATTTCCCAAAGTCACCTTTGTGGACCATATCGGAGGGGATGGACGAGTCAAAGCCGAGTTCAAACCCGACGCGATTCCTTTCTCCGTTGAAAGCCACAACGCCACGGGACTCGATACGACGGTGGTTGAGGCCGCCTACTTAATTGACGCCGCCGTGTTGCGAGCGCATGTGAGTTCAGGGGTGACACTTTGCGCGAAGAATCTCTTTGGCGCTACGAGTATCAATCCCGACTGGCGCAAGAACGCGCACGACGGTTTCCATCACCAGAGCGATGGTTCAGCAAGTTACTCCGCGTTCACCGATTATTTGGGTCATAAAGACCTCGGCGAGAAAACCATCCTTTTTATTGTTGATGGGCTCTATGGAAACGACAATGTGGATGGTCCGCCTCATCGCAAGTGGAAGATGGCGCCATTCAACGATGCTTGGCCCAACAGCATTTTCATGTCGTCTGACGGCGTAGCGATCGATTCCGTCGGCTTCGATTTTCTCACTTCGGAATGGCCCGATCTTCCGGACATCGCGAACGCCGATAACTACCTGCGCGAATCTGCCCTGGCGAATGACCCACCTTCAAAGACTTTCTATGATCCTGAACGCGACGGCATCCGATGCCGCAGCCTTGGCGTGCACGAACACTGGAACAATGGGACAGACAAGAAGTACTCGCGCAATCTCGGAAAAGCGCACGGGATCGAACTTTTCCAAGTCTGAAGTGCGACACAAACTGGAGCCGCCGCTGCCGCGGATCGGCGGAGTTGCGCAATTCAAGATAGGTTATCGGGACTGAGGGAGGGCAGAATGAGCCGGAGAGCGTTTTCCTTATGCTTTGTAGCGGTATTGATGCTACCGGCCATTGCTTTTTCCCAATCATTCTTGAGCCAGTATAAAGGCCTGCCTTTTCATGACAGCCGCTACGAGGGCGGCCCACAAAAAATACCGGGACGAGTCTTGTGTGCTTACTATGACCTGGGCGGCGAAGGCGTCGCGTATCACGACAGCGATCCACAGAATCACGGCAGCGGAGAGTTGAACCCGGCCGATGGGACCTACCTCAACGAATTTCGTATCCACGAGGGCGTGGATACTTCCTACACCAAGTTTAACCGCAAGCCAGATCCGATGGACGACAACCCCTTTGACAAGGTCGTTCCTCCTCCAGACCTGCCCTATGTTGGCTGGACCGAACCCGGGGAGTGGTTCAACATCACTGTAGATGTGACACACGCGGGAACCTACGCCGCCGATTTCCTGTACACATCGAATCGCGGCGGAACAATATCCGTCGATGTGAATGGAAAGGACGCAACCGGGCCCCTCGAGATCGCTTCAACCTATGATACTGCAGACCCGCTGGCCTGGCGTCAGTGGCACCACTGGAATCTGGCATCGCAACTTTTCAAGGTTCACCTCAACAAAGGGAAAAACGTTCTCACCGTACACATATTGACTCTTGGCAACATGAACCTCGCTTATTTCGACTTCAAGCAGGCCCGCAGATGAATGGAGTGTGCCGGCGGCTCACGTCAGCGTCAGGCGTAATCCTGTTGCGTGGGGAACGGTGGCGGAGCACTTGCCCTGTTTGAGCGAGTCGGTTTTCGTTGACGTTGTGATGCGCGCTTCGCGGCTGTCGAGTGCCGGAGCGTGCAATGTTTCGGTTTCGACCGCTCCGCTGACGCCGCGACCGAAATCGAGTTCCACCTCAACATCCGCTATTGCGTCCTTGTTCAGAATGATCACCGATGTGCGGCCGCCGGGCAATTTCGCGGCGTAGCCAGTTGCATTGACTCCCGCATCCTCGAGCGCCCTTGCGAACTCGGTTTTCAACAGTGTTCCGCCGCTAAACGAGCCCGCAAACTTGAGCCCATGCGCAACCGGCTCGAGGAGATACTCTGAGCCAAACGTCGCAATCGGCGTATAGAAAGGATGCGGATGCGCGGCCATTTGTTCGGGAGTTTCGCCCTTGGCTTCGAGAAGCGCGTCGCCTGGCAGAGCTCCGCCCACGGAAGCGGCCACGGATTTGCCCGTACCGCCGTGCAGATGGATGCCTGAGTAGCCGTTACTAGCGAGCAGCAGCGAATAATCGGCTGACCAAAGCGCAGCGGCAAAGACGTCGGAGACACCCGGCTTGCCTCCGCGATAGCACGTGTTGCCTTCCGTCATGCGTACACGCGCACCGATCTTGCTGGCTGCCGCCGTTGCGATATTCGCCGTTTTCTCCACCCTTTGCATCGTCGCCGGTTTCAGCAGGTTGGGAATGTTGACGTCCGGGTTCGTCGCTGGTCCGCCAAAATAATAGTGATGACTGAGGGTTGTCAGCTGGGGCGGAACCTCAACAGAAGGCCACCGATCAGCAATCTCGGTCAGCCACGACACGTTGCTCGAAACATCAGGCATGCCGAACTTTGCCCCGGGCACCCGAGCTGCGATCGCGCGCGCCAGCGTAAGCCATTCTTCGAGGTACGTCTTGGCCGACCATGTCCTCGGGTCGCGCAGGTGTCTGGCAAATAGATCCACCTCGTTTCCGACCTGAAAATACTGCAGGCGGTTGCTCAGCGCCTCGGCTACAAAGGCCCCCTCCTCCGCAGCGCGTGCCGGTGTATTCGTGCCCATCCCGATGCCGTACAGGCAGGTCCAACCCGTGGCTTCGAGGAACTCTGCCAAGTTCCTGACTGCCTCGGCCGTCACCGCGTAGTAGCGCGCCTTCGGCTCCCCCTCAGCCTCCCGCACTTGAGGATGCTCTGGTTCGGGAGAATTAGGCGCAGGCTTCCAGTAAGCGAACTCGCTGGTGTTGCCCCCAAGGCGCAGAACACCGCTTGACGAAAGCGCTTTAAACTCGCGAATCAGACCGCTGTTCTGCACCGAAAAGAAAGTTGGGTCCGCGAGCTGCTGCACCTCGTAAGACAGGCCGACAAAATCAACGGGCATATGCGGGCCCGTCGCTTCGCTCGGAATGGCGAGGGCAACCCGGATCTTGCTTTGACCGCCCGCGTGAAGACGTGCTGCAGCCACCGTGCAGGCTGCGGTGGCAAGGAATGTTCGTCGGGTGAGCATCGGATCCCTCAATTCAGGAGTGTTTCGCACCAGAATAGGGCAATTCACCCCAGCTAAGTTCTTTTCTTCCGAACACCGGCGGTGAAAAGGGGGAATTGGTTACTGAGGTAGCTGTGAGTTCTGCGAACCTTCATAGAATTTCTGCAACACGAAGAATGCCTTCTTCTTTTCGCCGTGTTCGGAGACCAAACCTTTTCGATTGAAGTAATCCTCGATATTCGGAAGCGTCCGGCGCGGGCTGCGAAAATCCTTCAGAACCCATGGTGTGGCGCCGCGAAGAAAAGAAATGCGTCGCAACATGGCGACCTGGTGAACGTAAAGGGATTCCTGGTACTCCTCGGTCCAGCGGGTTTGCGCATCGCCGTGGTCGCCGAATAAAGCGTCGGCGCCAAATTCACTCATGATGAGCGGCTTGTCGTATTTCGAAGTCCAGTCCGTCACGTCGAGGTCCGCGACGCGGCGCGTGTACCAACCAATGTATTCGTTGTTGCCCATGACGTCGAGTTCGTTCGCGATTGGATCGTTGATGCGTATCGTGAACCAGCCGCCATCCTCGCTCTCCTCGGCTTGCAGCGCGGCGGAGACCAACCGCGTCGAGTCGCTCGCATGCGCCTGCTGAATCAGCTGGCTTAGGAATTTATTGCGCGGCTCGCTGATGGGCGTTTCATTGGCGACGGAGTAAATGATGAGAGAGGCGCGATTGCGGTCGCGAGTAATCAGCTCGTTCAACTGATTCTTGGCGTTGCGCAAGGTGTTCGGGTTCTCCCACTGGATGGTCCAGTAGACCGGCACCTCTTCCCACACCAGGACGCCCATTTGGTCGGCCATGCGCAACATCGCTTCGCTGTGCGGATAGTGGGCTAAGCGCACGAAGTTGCAGCCCAACTCTTTCGCCCAAGTTAAGAGCGTTCTCGCATCGTCTGCGCTCCAAGCGCGCCCGGGACGCGTGGGCGCTTCTTCGTGGATGCTGATGCCGCGCAGGAAGAGGGATTTTCCGTTGAGCAGAATATCGGTGCCGCGAACACTTATCGAGCGGAATCCGATGTGGTCCGAGATGCTGTCGGTCGCGCTGGAAAGCTCTACGGCATAGAGCTTCGGATTTTCCGGAGACCAGGGCGTCAGGTCGGCGGCAAAAGAAAATTCGACGCGTCCCGCGTCATCCGTCTGAAACGTTTTAGTTAGCGCCACTTCCGGAATGCGAATGGTGACGCTTTGGCGAAGTTGCGGTCCGTTGAGCTGCAGCCAGCCTTTGATTTGGCGGGTCGAACCCTTCTCAAATTGAATGGAATAGTCTTGAATAAAGGTTTCGGGAACTTCGAGCAAAGTTACCGGGCGAGTGATGCCGCCGTAATTCCACCAGTCGGTGTTCACGGTGGGGACGTCTTCTTTCGCACGCGTGTCGTTGACCCGGAGCACGACAAAATTGCCCGCGGAACGAAGGCGATCCGTGATTTCGAAATCGAAGGGAGTGAAACCCCCTTCATGCTGTCCAAGTTCTTCGCCATTGAGATAGACCGATGCCTGGTAATTGACGGCGCCAAAATGCAGAAAAACTCTTTTCTTCGCTGACTTCGCATAGTCAAAGGACCGCTTGTACCAGACACTGCCTTCGTAGAAAAGCAGCGCGTCGCGCTGGGTATTCCAGTCGCCCGGCACGTTCAGGCGGCCGGAGGTGTCGAAATCGTATTCCACCAGCTCGGACTTCGACTGCGGCTTGTAGTCCTTGTAAAACGCGGCGTTATTCTTGAGCGGCTGGCCACGGTAGTCGAAGGCTCCAACATCGTAGGGGTCGACGATGGCTTGCCACTGGCCGTCCAAGCTGGTGGTGGAATGTGCGTCGACGTTCTGGATCAAGGGGGCGAGTTGTGCACGGCTAGCGCTGGCGGCGACGAATAGAGCCGCAACGATCGTCAGACCGCGAAAGAAATTGGTCATCGAAAGAACCGATCTCATTTTTTTCCCGATCCAGTGCACAAAACGAGTGAGTGCTGAGCAAAGCTCAGCACTCGCTGTGGGGGACGCTTGCAGTAAACGCTCAGAAGGTGAATTTGCCGCCAAGTTGCAAAACACGCGCCGGCAGTGAGCCAGTAATCTGCCCAAAAGAAGGGTTGCCGGCGTTGTTCACGGTGGGATTGTTCCAGTTGGCGCGGTTAAAGGCGTTGAAGGCATCCGCCTGGAATTGCAGGCGCATACCTTCCCGGAAAGGCAGAGTAAAGGCTTTCCGTAGCGAAAGGTCCCACTGGTAATAGTTGGGACCGATGATATCGGCGATGGGTGCGTCACCGGCGCCGAGCGGGCTCGAAGCGGCAAAGGCGTTGGGATTGACCCAGCAAATGGCGTTGGCGACCTTCGTGCCGTTCAAGCATGCTCCGCTAAATGCGAGCGATTGACCGGCAACGTAACTCGCCCGCCGGGCCACATTGTTGCCGCTGAGGCCCACGGCTTCCGAGGCGGTCGCTGTGAGGGGCGCGCCGCTCTGGTAGTGCATCAAGGCGCTCAACGACCACCCTCTTGCTACTTGGGCCGCGAATCCAGTCAGGTTCTTGCCCCAGGGTGATTCGACGGTGAAAGTAGCGGAAACGATGTGCGTCGCGTCGAAGCTCACTTTGCCGTAGTCATACCGCTGCCAACTTTCGATCACACCGCCGGTTTGCGTTCCGCCGGCCACGGCTTTGCTCGCGCCGTTGACCAGAACAGGGCTGGCGGCGGTGCTAACGAGGCAGGTGAACGGGCATTCCGGCTCAGGGTTTTCGTTGTAAGCGTCGGCTGCGCCGCCGTCATCTCCCATGGTCTTCGAGAAGGTATACGAGGCTGTGGCGGTGAGAATCCCCGCGCGCTTCGTCAGGCTAACCTGCAACGCGTTGTAGTTCGAGTTAACGTCGCTCAAGGCCAAATTCACGCTCGAGTAGCCCAAATACGGACGTACCTGATCCTTCGACAAAAGGGCGGGCGCGAAGCCCGCTGGAGAGCACTGAAAAGCCGTGGCATTTATGCCTGGAGGGCACGCCTGGTTGTTTGGGTTAGGCGACGCCGGTATGTAACCCTGTTCAGTCCACGTCGCGTTATTGATGCTCGGCGTGCGCAGGATGTGCCGGCCTAGATTGCCGACGTACGCCACCTGAACCAAAATACCTGCCGGCACTTCGTGTTGCACTCCCAAACTGTATTGATAGCTGCGGGCGACCACCAGGTGGGGATCTACGCCAGCGAGACTCAAAGTGGTTGGGGCGGCTACCGCGCCGGCGCCCGGAGCGGAATCGAACTCCGCCAAGTCGGCGTCGGTGCCCGCGATCGAGGCCGACTGCGCCCACGGCACATAGCCTTGCGAGTTGATGCCGTTACCGAGGACGTTGCCTTCAGGATGATCGTAGAAAATTCCGAAGCCGCCGCGAATCACGGTCTTATTATCAGAAAACGGCGTATACGCGAAGCCGACGCGCGGAGCCGGCAGGTTCTCTGTGTTGTAGAAACCGCGCGCCCCCCCGGACGCTACGGCGGCCAGCAGTGCAGGATCCGTAGAGGTGACGGGAACCCGCAGCTTCTGGTTAGAGGGCACTTGTCCGGGGCGCTGCAATCCATTGCACTCGATGGTCAGCACGGGTGTTCCCACGACGTTCAGGAGCGGGCCGCTGCACAGCCCCGGCGATAGGGGGTTAATGTTGCTGGTCGCCAAACCACCCGTAAACGTTGGGTCCAGGGCTGGGTTAAACGTATAGGGATTAAAGTTTGTAATGTTATTGCCCAACGCGTAGGTGGGCGTCGAGTACGTGTAGCGCATTCCTAGGACCAGGCTAAGTCTGCGCGTTACTTTCCAGGTGTCCTGCAAATACAATTCAACATCGTTAAAGCGAAATTCGCCGACAGTCACCGCCGAGCTTTGCCCGAGAGTGTTAAAGTTCCCGAGCAGCGCGTCCGCGAAGGGATCGCCCGTCGAGTTAGAACCGATCTTCGCGCCTGCGGGGTTTAAGACGGTCGTCGCGCCGGCTGTGGCGCTAAAGTTGATGGTACCGTCATAATTCGTGCGCGAGTTCTGTCTTTTACGATTTCGCGCAAACTCTCCTCCGAACTTTATCGTGTGATTGCCCTTCTGCCACACCACGTTGTCCGCGGGGTTTATATCCGCTGTGGGAGACTGGAGGTAGTTCGGCGCCGGGCCATTCACCCCTGCTGGTCCAGACGTCGCAACGCCCGTGACGCCCGTAAAGCTGATGGTCGGAAGCCCGTCAGGAAACTGTGCGGGGCTTCCGAGCGGTGGGATGAACTGGAAACCGTACGCGGATTTCAAATAGGCCGTGCCTTGCACTGGGGTGGTTTGCTTGTGCCAGTCGGCATTGAATTTGAATTCATTGATCAGCGTGGGACGGATCGTATAGACCCACCCGAATTGCGTGTTGTACCCGGGACGATTGCGCAAATCCGGATCTACCGGGAGGGCCCCGGCGGCGCCGAACGTCGAATATGGATTGTAGATATCTACGTTGTCGTGAATATAGCGGAAATAAAAACTATGCTTTTCGTTCGCATGTTCGTCCACGCGAATGATATCTTCGCGTAGGTTGAGCGGGTTGGCGAGGTTGAAGCTGGTGTTTCCGGGCGCGATCGACGTGGGCAACCCGCCACCGACTGACAATTTCGCCGCTGCTGTGTACAGCGCCGCAATGGCTGCGCCATCTCCGGTGATGCACGCGGGGTTGATGACGTTGGGCGCCGTGAAGAAAACACCCCCGCAAGCGGCGGGGATCACCGCGGGCTGCACAAGCGTAATGCCAGGCTTTCCGGGGGCAACTGGCAGAACGTCGGTAAAGTTGCCCGCCACTTCCGCCGCCGTCGGAAGCGTTTCCTGCACCGACGCCGCCGTCAATCCTGGATAAACGCCACGAAACTTTTTCCACTCTTGCCCGGCAAAGAAAAACAGCTTGCCTTTCCGCTGGATCAGCGGAATGGGGCCGCCAAAATCCCACCCAAAATCATTGAAATGAAATGGAGGCACCGCGGCATAGCCCTTGGCCGTCGGATTCGTCAGTTTGGTGCCTTGGTTTTCCGCATTGAAATCATTGTTTTGGACGAACTCAAAACCCGCTCCGTGATATTGCTCTCCTCCGCTCTTGGTAACCACGTTGATGGTAGCGGAAGCGGAGCGCCCGAACTCCGCGTCATAATTCGAAGACTGTACGTCCACTTCCTGAATGAAATCGACGCCTACTTGATTGAACACACTATTGTTTGACCCGGAGTCCAGGTTAAACCCACCGTCTACGCTCCAGTTCTGTCCGTCGAGCCGCTGTCCATTGATGTCCGCAACGCTGTTGTTGTAATTCGCCGTCAAAGCGGCCGGGTTGGTACCCGAACCCTGCAGCGCCGCGCCGGGAACGAGACCGACGAGCGACTCATAGTGGCGCTGGTTCAAGGCTATCGTCAGCACTTGCTGCTCGGTGATGGTCGTCGAGATCTCGCCTGATGTGGTGTTGACGGTATCTCCCACCGCGGTGACCGTGACGACCTCCGTGACGGCCCCGACCTGCAACCGCAAGTCCACCGTGAGCCGGCCGCCTGCGCTCAGCGCATTTCCCGTTTCTGTGGTGGTCTTAAAACCGGTTTGCTCGGCGGTCACCGAATAAGTTCCGGCCGGCAGCTCATCAGCCGCGTAGAAGCCGTTCTTGTCCGCGGTGGTGTTGCGGCTGATCTGCGTCGCCTCATTGACGATGGTGATTTTGGCATTTGCGACGGTGGCGCCGGATGAATCGGTAACCGTCCCTGCGATGCGGCCGAAAATATCTTGCGCAGCGGCAAACTCCCCGGCTCCGCTCGAGAGCAAGAGCGCCACGGTAAAAAACACCGCGGCGCGGCCCGCGCGCGAAATGTAGCGTGCGGCCTTGCCGCGCGCCGGTGCATGAGAATGCTTTTTCGAGTTCTTAAGGTTCATGGCGGACTCCCCCTGAAACGCGTAAGTTCAACGGCGCAGCCCCTCGACTAGGCCGCGCCGCAGCTCGACGTGCACCAGCATCACAAATGCGATAAATCGAAAGAATCGATGAGCGAGTAGAGCAATGCCGTGGCTCTCGTTGGAAGTTAGCTCACGGTGAATTCACAGTGAATAGCGGCGGAGGAGTCTCGAGAGATCTTCGCGCAGCGGTCGCGCTCAGCGGGGCGCCTCACGCGCTCGGGACGCCTAAATGAGCCCAGCCTTGGCCGGCAATTTGCCAGGCGCGCCGCTCCTTGTTTTCAGCGTAAGTCCATAGAAAATCAGCTCTTCTGGGACGCATCTCTTTCCGGGAATTTGGAGTATACTTTGCTCAATAGGCGTCAAAAGTCGAGTGCAAGAGCTATTTCTACGGGGGATAGCCATTTTGCAGTCATCGATCAGCCGGTTTGAGGCGGAACGCGCCGAACTCGAGGCCATCCTCTCGTCCGAGATGTTCGGCCGCACGAATAATCTCGTTCGGCTCTTGACCTTCGTTTGCGAAAAGCATTTCGAAGGAGCGACGACGGAGATCAAGGAATACAACATTGCCGTGCAGGCCCTCGGCCGCCCGCATGATTTTGATCCACAGCTGGACACCATTGTGCGGGTCACGGCGCACGCCCTCAGAAAACGGCTCGACGACTACTATCGCAGCGCCGGCGCGGAGCACGCCGTGCGCATCGGTTTGCCACCAGGCGGTTACGTTCCAAAGTTCACCCACCGAAACGAAATAGAACGGGATGGCGGGCATCTCAAGCTCGCTGTGCGGGAAACCTCACACACTTTGAACGGTGCCGCGCCCAACGACGGCCACGCGACGGAGGCCGCGAAAGATTACATCGAACCGCAGCACCAAGAACCTGACCTGAAAATCGAAATTGCCGAGCGCGTCCTGGCAACTCCCGGGAGCCGGCCCAAATCCAAGGTTCGCGTTTTCAGCGCGGCGGCGATTTTGTTCTTCGCGGTACTGCTGATACTGGCTTGGAATTGGCGCGCGCGAACCTTAAAGGGTAGGGACGGCAGCTTTGGCGAGGCTGCCGCTGTTCCCGCGAATCTCTCCGGAAACATCCTGCGGGCCATGGTGGGGAACAATTCCGGCCCGTACATCGACCGGGCTGGCGCCACCTGGGCAGCGGATCGGTTCTGCACCGGAGGAGCCAAATTCGAAACTCCCGGACACGTCGTGCAAGGTACGGAAGATCCGGAGCTTTTCTCTACCGGCCGCCGCGGAGTGATTCAGTGCAGTTATCCAGTGCCCCCGGGTATCTACGAAATGCACCTCTTATTCGCGGAAACCTCCGGTTTTCAAGAAAATACCCGCACCGAACAGTTCTCGATCAATGGCGGACCGACGCTTACCTTCGACGTGGTCGACGACGCCGCAGGCAATGACGTCGCCACCACGAAGGTTTTTACGGACGTCTCGCCGGCGGCGGACGGGATGATTCACGTGAGTTTCACAACGCCAGAATCCTTCGTGAATGCCGTGGAGATTTTGCCGGGAATTCCGCACCGCATGCTCCCGGTGAGGATCGTGGTTGGCAACTCTTCCTACCATGACTCCAAAGGGAACGATTGGACGCGGGACCGCTATTTTTTCGGCGGACGCCTGAGCAGCTTCGCTGGCGACCTCTCGAAAGTGCCAGACGCCCGCCTTTACGAATGGCACCGCTTCGGCCACATCCACTACATTATCCCGGTGGCCACTGGGGAGAAGTACACCGTACGGCTGTACTTTCTCGAACGCTGGTTTGGAATTCGCAACGGCGGCCTGGGTGGCGCAGGCAGCCGCGTGTTCGATGTATCGTGCAATGGTTCGATGCTCTTGAAGAATTTTGACATCTACAGCGAGGCCGGAAACGGGCCACTCGTCAAGTCGTTCGAGCATATCGAACCGACCGCGCAGGGCAAGATCGAACTGTATTTCACGCCCGGTGTGAACTATCCCTCGATCAGCGCCATAGAGATTATTCCGGAATAGCCAGCGACAGATCGTCGTAAGTATTCGGAAAAAAGCTATTTGCGCAAAATATTAACTTCTTTTAACGTCCATTAACATGGCGCAGCGTTCGAATGAACTTGTGCCGCGCAACCTGAACGCTTAGCATTTCGCAAGTGACGATCCTAAATGCCGACCGCTTGCTCCCGGCGGATCACACGACGCGCGCCATCGCTCGCCGGCTCTACGCCAGCATCAGCAGCGTGCCCATCCTCAGCCCGCATGGTCACGCCAATCCCCGGTGGTTTTCAACGAATGAACCCTTTCCGGATCCCGCGCAATTGTTCGTAGTTCCCGATCATTACGTCTTCCGCATGCTTTACAGCCAGGGCATTCCCTTGGAGCACCTGGGAATCGGCTCCTCGGCGCAAGATCCGCGGAGCATTTGGCGTATTTTCGCGCAACATTACTATCTTTTTCGCGGCACGCCGACAAGACTCTGGCTGGATTTCGCTTTTGAGGAGCTCTTTGGACTGGACACCCGCCTGGGACCCGCGAACGCCGATGAATATTTCGACGCCATCTCGGAAAAACTCGAAACACCAGCGTTTCGTCCCCGCGCGCTTTTTGAACGATTTCGGCTCGAAGTGCTGGCGACCACGGACTCGCCACTCGACTCCCTTGCGGATCATGCGGAGATCCGGCAATCCGCTTTCCAAGCACGGATTATTCCGACGTTTCGCGCCGACCCGGTTGTCGATCCGGATTTTCCTTCGTTTAGGGAAAATGTTGCGCATTTGGGAGAGCTCACCGGCGGGCCGACAGGCAGCTGGCCAGGATATTTGTGCGCGCTGCGGCAGCGGCGGGATGAGTTCAAAACCTTCGGTTGCACCGCCACGGACCACGGCCACCCGACGGCGGCGACGGCGGATCTGTCTCCCGATGCAGCGAATCGTCTCTTTCAGAAAATAATTTCCGGTGCGGGAGAACCGGCTGAGCGAGAATTGTTCCGCGCACAAATGCTCACCGAAATGGCGGCCATGAGCCTGGACGACGGGCTGGTCATGCAAATTCACCCCGGAAGCCTCCGCAACCATAACACCCGGCTATTCGAGCGTTTCGGCCGCGATATGGGAGCCGACATCCCTCTTCCCACCGACTACGTGCAGGCCTTAAGGCCGCTGTTGAGCCGCTTTGGGAACGAGTCTCGCCTCAGCATCATTCTGTTCACTCTCGACGAATCCACCTATAGCCGCGAATTGGCCCCACTCGCGGGCCACTATCCCTGCCTGCGCTTGGGCCCCGCGTGGTGGTTCAACGACAGTCCGGAAGGCATGATGCGTTTTCGGGAGTACACGACGGAGACCGCGGGCTTCTACAACACCGTCGGATTTAATGACGACACCCGGGCGTTTCTTTCGATACCGGCAAGGCACGACGTAGCGCGGCGCGTCGATTGCTCCTTTTTGGCGCGCCTCGTCGCTGAGCATCGCCTTGACGAGGACGAAGCGCACGAAATTGCTTCCGACCTCGCCTACGGCCTTGCCCGAAGGGCTTACCGGCTTTAAGAGCGGGCTCGGCGTGACCAGAGTGATGAGCTGCGCTAAGCCCGGAGCCGACATGCATTCAGAAAGTCGCAGGCACCTTGTAATATGAAACAGACAGCATGACCCTTTATTGCGCACAAGGCGGAACGGATCGCGAAATCACTTCCGGCGAACTGCGGGAATTCTTGTTTGGTGCGCTGCAAAAACTTGGCAGCCGCAAGAGCGTTCTCGCTGTTCCTCCGGACCAAACGCGCATGGCGTCGCGGGCTGGCGACCTCACGCGCTATGCCTGGGAATATTACGGGGAAAGCCTGCGCGCTGTGCTGCCTGCGCTGGGCACGCACAAAGCCATGTCGGCAGAGCGCATCGCCGGCATGTTCGGCGATGTTCCTCTCGCGCTCTTTTCCGTGCACAAATGGCGCGAGGACGTCGAGACGCTCGGCGTCGTGCCCAAGGAATTCATTTACGAGCAATCGGAAGGGAAGCTCAACTACGAATGGCCCGCGCAGGTCAACCGCTTGGTTACCCGGGGGAATTTCGACCTGATCCTGTCCATCGGGCAAGTCGTGCCGCATGAAGTCATCGGAATGGCTAACTATAATAAAAATATTCTGGTGGGTACCGGCGGGCCGGACAGCATCAATCGCAGTCACTATCTCGGCGCCGTCTACGGCATGGAACGCATCATGGGTCGCGCGGATAATCCCGTGCGCCGCGTGCTGAATTACGCAGCCTCCCAATTTCTCGGCAATCTTCCTATCGTTTACGTGCTGACCGTCGTCGGCCGCAATGCGTGCGGGGCGGCGGTGGTGCGCGGTCTGTTTATAGGCGACGACGCGGAATGTTTTCACGCCGCGGCAGACTTGAGTTTCCACGTGAACTTTTCCCTGATGCCCGAGCCGATTCGCAAAGCCGTCGTGTATCTCGACCCGCACGAATTTCACAGCACGTGGCTCGGAAACAAGGCCATCTACCGGACGCGTATGGCCATGGCCGATGACGGAGAGTTGATCGTACTGGCTCCGGGCGTGCGTGAATTCGGCGAAGATCCGCGTATCGATAAACTCATCCGCAAATACGGTTACCACGGAACTCCGGCCACCCTCGAGATGGTGAAAGAGAACGCAGATCTGGCTGCGGACCTAAGTGCCGCAGCGCACTTGATCCACGGCTCGTCGGAAGGACGCTTTCGGATTACTTGGTGCCCGGGACAATTGACCCGCGAAGAGGTGCAAAGCGCGGGCTTCGCTTACGCCGAGTTGAACAAGATGCTGCAACTGTACGATCCTCTTAAGCTTAAGCAAGGCTGGAACCGCGTGAGCGGAGAAGATATTTTTTTCATCGAGAATCCCGGCCTCGGTTTGTGGGCCTCGCGCGATCGTTTTTAGGAAGAGTTTGGTGCGCGCTATCTGTCGTGATCGCGTTCGCCGCCGCTCGACGAATATGCTGCAAAAAATTCTGCAGTGCTGCGCGCTCCGGAGGGAGCACACCGAATGTCTCCAGCCTTAGATCTGTCGGGCAAGTTAGCCGTGGTGATCGGCGGAACCTCCGGCATCGGCAGAACATTAAGCTTGGGCCTGGCGGACGCCGGCGCAAATGTTGTCGCCACCGGACGAACAGCCGCGAACGTCGAAGAAGTCGCCCGCGAAATTGAATCGCGCAGGCGAACCACGCTGCGCGTGACCACCGATACTCGCGACACCGCTTCCTTGCAACGCCTTCTCGCGGCCTGCCTGGAACGCTTCGAAAAAGTGGAAATTCTCTTGAATTGCGCGGGCCGGATCAAACGGGCGCCCACGGTGGACTTTCCGGAATCTGAATGGAACGACATTCTGGACACCAACCTGACGGGTACTCTGCGCGCTTGCCAGGTTTTCGGAAAGCACATGCTCAGCCGAAAGTACGGAAGAATTATCAACATCGCGTCGCTAAACAGCTTTGTGGCCTTGCACGAAGTGGCAGCCTACGCCGCCAGCAAGTCGGGCGTTGTCGCTCTCACGCGCGCTCTCGCGGTGGAGTGGTCAAAACACGGCGTGTTGACCAACGCCATCGCGCCAGGCGTATTTCGCACCGCGTTGAACGCGCAACTTCTCGACAATACCCCGCGGGGAAATGAACTGCTCATGCGCACGCCCATGGGAAGGTTTGGCAAGCTCGAGGAATTGGTCGGAGCGGCCGTATTTCTCGCTTCGGACTCGGCATCGTTCATCACCGGACAGGTACTCGTGGTAGACGGCGGATTTCTCGCGAGTGGTGTAAATCAATAAATCGACAAACTGCGCAGCCTAAATCCCCGGTTGAGCGCAGCTCTTTCTAGGCCAATCGACCGCTGCGCCTCGACACTTCATCAATCGTCACCCTCACACCACCCCTCGTGCTAAAATTATCTCCACCTTAGGCCCGTAGCTCAGTTGGTTAGAGCGCTACCTTGACACGGTAGAGGTCTGGAGTTCGAGTCTCCACGGGCCTACCATCGTTTTCAATAAGTTAGAAAGTTTTCTTCAAGATTTCCGAAAAACTTCACCTGTAATTCTTCACTTGTAAATGGTGGCCAAAGCGTAGGCGATGGCCGTTCCGCTCAAATCCCGATTAACGCGATACCAAGTCTCCCTGCATCTTCACGGAAGTGCCGCCAGGAGCTTGTGTCGAACATCGGCGCGATTGAGGACTTCAACGTAGAAAATCTTTCTCGCGACTACGTCAACGAGCAACATTCCTTCGGCTGCGTCTAAGTCAATGCAACGATGGCTAGGGCCGTATTGTGCTTCGGGTTTCGGCTGGGTGTAGAACGAAGAGCAGAAGTCGTCTCCACATCGGCAACGGTCCACAATCGCTAATTGCGAAACTTGCGCTGCTAGTTCGGGCTCATCCTGGTTCTTGAAAAGTTGTTCGAGTTCAAGGGCCAGCGCTGGAAGTATTTCGTTAAGCTGCACGGAGCATACCTTGTTCTAGAGAATGCCGAATCTTAGCACGGTAGAGGCCAGTTCCTCATAACGCGCTTCCCGGACAAGCGCCCATCCATAGCAACCTACGAATCCCGCTGGACTAGCTTCGTGCGAATCTTCTGGGAATAGACCGCACACAAATCCGCCTCCACCGACAGGCTATCGTAAGTGATGCCCGTGCTGTTGAAAACCACTTTTCAGCTTTGCTTACGTCGGGTCCAAGGGCGTTCAATTCGATAGATCGGGGTCGCCGTCGGATTCTTCAGTGAGGCCGAGAGCAGCTTGCGCTTCTTGAGGAGTTTCACCGCCCCTTGCACCGCGGACTTCGACAATCCCGTGCCTTCTGACATCTCCTGGTGGCTCAACGATGCGACTTTATGGCCTGCGCCCAGGCTTTGTCTCCACACATGTAGATAAACAAGAAACGCCGAGGGTCGTTTTTCATGCTCGGTGAGATCGCGCATAAGTACATCCAGTATGTAACTGTCCACGAAAACGTACACAATCACCTCTGCTATAAGTATACATACTACAGTTGATTTTACTATAGTAAGTGGATTTTGCTTTGCAACACGCCTTTCGTCGCCTACACTGCATCTTCTTAGGAGGAAGTTTATGATCAGGGCAATAAAATTTGTGAGCATTCCCGTTCGAGATCAGGAACGAGCGCTTTCCTTCTACACCGAGAAGCTCGGATTCCAGATCCTGACCGACCAACCTTTGGACGCTAAACAGCGTTGGATAGAACTGCGAATCCCGGGCAGCGAGACCAAGGTGGTTCTGTTCACCCCTCCCGGCCATGAAGATCGAATCGGCACCTTTTCGAACGTAACTTTTGTGACGGACGATATCGATCTCACTCATCAAGAGTTGACAGCTCGGGGCGTAGAGTTCACAGCGCCGCCCACGAAGCAACCATGGGGCCAGTTTGCAAAGTTCCAGGATGTAGACGGCAATCAATTTGTCCTATCAACCAAGTGATTAGCGCCGTTTTATTTTTTGGTCAAAATCCGGTGGCTTCCAAGGAAGACGACCATGATGAAACTCGCGCGAAAAATTGGCGGGCAAAGGCAAGACTGGCTTTCACAACTACACCTTGATTTTGTGATGTTACCCAACGCAGATGTTGTGTGCGCGATACCTTTTATTTCGCGACTGTCGCGTTCGTCGTATCGAGTGTGATCGCGTTCGCGCCCGGCTTTAGCTCTACTTTGTAGCCCCATGACAGCATCTGTTTGTTGTAGATCGTTGAAATCATCAGATAGTACGAGCCGGATGGAACTCCGGGCAGCGCACCTTTACCATTCGCATCTGCACGCGCGGCCGAAACAGCATTCGCTTGAATCGCTGCAATTGCCTTTTGGCAATCGGGCGTGCGGCTGGCGCATATCGACGCCACATATTTCTGCCCGGTCATGCCCGGTGGAATCGCCACGCCGCCCTTCTTCAGGGCGTTATCGTAGTCGTCTCGCAGCAATACCAACGGTCGCCCCGCTAGCGGATTTTGCACTCCAGCTTGCGCCGGGAATCCACTCGAAATGTTCAACACTGCGTTTCCTAACGGTGCCGCTGCAGATGACAACGTACTTGGCCCACTAGCACCCGCAGCCGCCGTTCCTCCCCCTGCAGTGGCCGTCGTCGCTGCAATGCTGCCGCCATTCGACGGGATCGTCTTGCTTGCGGTCAGCGACCCCAGGTTGCACGTTCTCTCCATCGGGGCAAACGTGAAATCGTCATCATTATTTTGCCCGGCGATCGTGCGTCCATGCACTTGGTAAGCTCCGGTCTCACTCGGCTCCAGCGATCCATCGGACCGTATCGCCAACACCAGCGGGCGATCTGGCGCGTTGATATGCACTACTGCCTTCGCTCCTTCAGCCACCACTGCGTAAGGATACGCTCGCGCCGCATCCGGGCCGCAGCCAAGTACCGCCGACTCCGGAAAGAACTGCACGCTGAAACCTGTTTGCGCCGCGTAAATTCCATGCATGCGAATCCCTGCAGGCGTCGGCGCACCTTTGCTTCCGCCAAACATCGTTTTCAGCAAATCCGTTTGCATCGTCTCTAGGCCGACGCTCGTCCCCTTGGACGAAAGATTCAGCGCCGGGCAAGTCACCCGCTTCGGCGAAAATGTTGTGTAGGACGGCGTCGTTGCGCCCGGCACATAAGTACTTTGCGTATTGGTTCTCGTCACATCATATGTTCCGCCGCCAGCGGACGTGACGCTGGTGACGCCGCCCGATCCCGTTTGCGGCACCTCGTAGCTATTCACCCGCTCGGTCGACGTCGATGTTTGCGTCTCGGTGTGGCCGGCCGTCGTGGTTCCTCCCGCGGTACCCGTCGCGATCACGCCATCAATCACGAATGGTCCCGGACCGACAATTGTTCCATCCGATCGAAGCGTGAGTATCAGAGGTTTGGGCGTCGTATTAACAATGATAGTCGGATGCTCGCCCTGAAACTCCAATTTGTAAAATTGTTGATTGGGAGAAAGCATCGAGCAGTTCACCAGCACTCCGTCGGTAATGAAATCCAACCGCCAATTTCCCGCGCCTTGGTAAACTCCCGCCATCACCGGACCTGCCGCGGGGGCTTGCGCCGCGTTGCCGTCCGTTGGCAACACCGACGACAGCATCTGGCTGAACGCACCCAGCAGCGCATTCCCTGTGCACGACGCCGGAAGCCGTCCAGAAGTGATGCATCGTGCAATGGCGCGTTCCTCGGGCGTTTGCGGCTTCCTGCCGGTAATGACCTGCTGCGCGCGTGCCTCGATCGCGTCGTTCTCATCTTCTGCTTTCTTCTTATTCGCTTCGTACAGGTCGTTCTGCTTTTTCTCGAACGCCTGTGCCTTTGCCATCTCAGCGGCCGTTGGCTGCTTGCACGTGGGCAGTAATTTCTTCAACGCACCACGTGTTTCGTACGTGTACTTCATCAGTCCGTTCGGGAGAATTGTCCCCGGGTGCCCGACCATGCAGGTTGATGTGTCCGAAAGGTCGCGCATGTTGCAGCTATCGATGAACAGTTTTTCGCCATTGCACACATAGATGACGTTTTTCTGAACATCCTGCGCCGCGCACACGCCTACCAAAAGCAGTCCGGCGACTGCTGCGAATCCGACAGGGCAAAATCTGTCCTTCATTGGGCACCTCCGAAACGATCGCAATCATCAACGAATGGGCAGGTGCTCGGGAAAACGCTGCAACTGCCAGGGAACCAACCACAGAACCTGCGGTCGGTATTCGACAACCTTGTAAACGGCGCGCACTCGATCTTTACTTCTTCACCTTCTCCAGCCGGGGTATCGGCGTGTCGCGAGGGGGATCAAGCGTGCCGTCACTCAAAATCGTGAACACAATCGTATGCGGCAGCATCATTCCAAAATCGCCTGTAGCGATCAGCTTATTACCTTCAATCTTGTATGACCCGTCTACCGCGTACGATCCCATCGCAATGTACGCCTTGCCATCTTTGAATTCCGCGTTGAACGTGCCACTCGAATCGCGATATTTTCCTTCCACTCCTCCGCTGCCACACGCCACTCCAAGCATCGCGATTGCCAGAATCACCACCAGCATCCCTCTCTGCACCGTCAAGACTCTTAACTCGCTATTCCGTGCAAACATTTTTCCCTTCTTTCTTCAAATGTTTTCGAGAGTTGTCCTTCGACGGCCCCGGCGGCGACTGTTCCCTATGGGGAGGCTTAACATATACATCCGACCCGCCGAAGTAAACATATTTCCTTCAGCACTCAAGTTCGGAATACGAAATCCCAAGCATCGCGGAATTTCTTCACCTGTAATTTCACCTGCACGAGTTTGGTCTTGGGCGTACTTACACGTCCTTAAGCGCTCCCCAACGCCTTTGAAGTTATTGACCGCACATAATCACGCCGCTTTGACACGGTAGAAGTCTGGAGTTCGAGTCTCCACGCGCAATCGAAGGCAAGCGCTAATCGAGCTTCCACCGAGGAGCAATACGCTACTGCAGCGTTGCGCTCTCCACCTTCGCTTTTTTCAAGATGGGAATCTCGGAATCGGCGTCCTTCCAAAGAGTGAGGAAATCTTGGTAGTTCTTGCGAGCCTTGGCTGTGTCACCTTGCATTGCGTAAGCGCGGGCCATGCCGAGATGCGCAAGCACGCCGAACGCGTCTCCAATCACGATTCCGCGGTGATCCAGAATGATTTGAAATTCCCTGGCGGCCTCGGCACCTTGGCGGGCGGCCAAGTATGCTTGGCCGCGCACATAGACCGGATAGAGGGCTCCAAAATACGCAAATGTGGCGCTGCGCGGACTGCTTAATTCGTAAGGAACGGCAACTTGGAGAAGTTTAATCGCCTTCGAAGGATCGCCATGGTCCAGCGCCAGAGTCGCGTAAACAGCCGGGAGGTAATTGAATCGGACCGATGTGTCCTCGGGGAAATCTCGTTCCAAATCATTAGCCAGAGACTGAGCTTGGGAAGCATCGCCCGCCATGGCCAGCACGAGTGCTGCGCCATACTTGACCTCCCGGTTTTTGGCAAGCTCAAGTGCACCCTTGGCCGTCCGCTCTGCCAAACGCACATTCCCGAAAAAGGCTTCCCACAATGCGGCTCTGGTTCCAAATAGCGCTGCCCTTTCGTGATGGCCGGCCTGGCGTGCTAAATCGCTCGCTCGCTGTGACCACCTTCTGGCTTCTTGCAGGTGACCGGTATACGCCAGCGCAAAAGCCCGGTGGTCCGAAATCCAGTCCTCGGCGCCAGGCTTATTTTGAGCCGCGGCCACCTCCCGTTGCATGCCTGCGCCGTCACCTTTCAAAAAGGCGAGATCGAATCGCAGAAGCGACAGAAAAGGAGCTTGCATTTTTCGCTCGGAGGCCCTCCGAAGCACGTCTTCAGCCTCTGCAGGGCGGTCAAGGTAAACAAAGTTGTAGCCAAGGAGGAAATATCCAGTGTAGGTGTCTGGAGCAAGTTCAATAGCCTTTCGGCCCTCTTGCGCTGCCTTTTCATATCTGCCAAGCACAGGATAAATGAAACCGGACAGGAAAGTGTGAGGTGTCCATTCGCGAGGATAGATTTGCGCCCACTGGTCGCAGGTCTGCTGTGCCTTTTCTTGGTTTCCTGTTGCTCGGCCATCATAATAGGCAGTGATGAAAAACTTCTCTTTGTCACTTACACGATCGCGCAATTCGTAGGCTTTGCGACTGTTCTCCGCGGCAAGGTCGGACTCACCAGTCGTGCCATAGTAGAGCCCGAGCGCAGCATAGCCCATCGCAAATTTCGGGTCGATCTCCACGGCGCGTTTGAAAAAAGGCAGACCAGCATCGGCACCCGCCGAGGCGTTACGTTGCCAGCCGGTGCTGTAGGCTTGCAAAGCTTCGAGCGAAGACGTGGTGGCTTCCTCGAGGGGGACATCATGCTGCTGAACGGTGGCAAGCGATTCGCCGACGCGCGTTCTGAACTTGCTGGACATTCGAGTCAGGGCATTCAACACATCTTCTTTCTTAGCGGCTTGGACCAGTTCGTCATCGAGCACTTTCCCACTGCGGCAGTTTTCCGCTCGTAGTCCCAGGACATACTGGTTTCCTAGAGCTGCGATTGAACCATGAAGCACGGCGGCACTGGCAGTGCGCTGACAGACTTCTCGCGCGAGTTGCGGAGTCAGGTGCGCATCGGCAGGCTGGCTCATCATGCGCAGCGCTTGTTGGACTCGGTCCTCAGGAACAAGGCTTAAGAAAGGAGATTGTTCAAGTTGCACCGCCAAACCCTGCCGCAGTGTGCCGTCGAAAACGGGATCGCCGGTGGAGTTGGCGAAGTCCGCGAGGACGATAGTGTCTTTGTCTGTCAGTGCGTGCGCCTTGCGGGAGAAAAACAGCCAGCCGCCCGCTGCCAGTATTACGATCAATATCGCTACGAAACTCATCATCGCTCTTCGAATTCCCCTGCTTTTTGTAGCGGACTTCACGGACGCCCCGGCCGCTACCTCGGCGCTATGCCCCGAATCCGAATGCCGCTTCAGCCGCTGCAAATCCGCGCGCATGTCGACGGCATTCTGGTAGCGCAGCTTTCGGTCCTTTTCCAATGCTTTGTTGATGATCTCTTCCAGCTTTGGCGGAAGATCGGGATTCAACCGCAGTGGCGCCACCGGGACGCGGTTAAGAATTGCTTCCGCAATCACCCCCGAAGTCTCGCCACGAAACGGCTTAACTCCCGTCGCCATTTCGTAGAGCACTACACCGAATGAAAACAAATCCGTGCGGGTGTCTACTTCTGCGCCCCGCACCTGTTCCGGCGACATGTACGCGAAGGTGCCGATCGCCGAGCCCGGATGAGTAAGTTGTTCGAGGTCGGTGACGGTAGGCATCGCCGAAAAATCCACGGCACCGCGCCCAGGTGCCAGCTTTGCCAAGCCAAAATCCAGAATCTTGATATGTCCGCGCCCTGTCACGAAGATATTCGCGGGCTTAATGTCGCGGTGGACGATCCCCTTCGCGTGGGCCGCGTCCAGCGCGTCCGCAATCTCAATCCCAAACTCCAGCACTTCGTCCGGCGACACCGGCTTGCCGGAAATCCGGTGCTTTAACGTCTGCCCGTCGAGAAACTCCATGGCGATAAACTGCCGGCCGCCTTGCTCGCCGACGTCGTAAACGGTACAAATGTTTGGGTGATTCAACGCCGATGCGGCTTGTGCTTCCCGCCGGAAGCGTTCCAGAGCGGCGGAATCGTCGGACATGTCGCTAGGCAGGAATTTCAAACCGACGAAACGGTGCAGCCGCGTGTCCTCGGCTTTGTACACGACTCCCATTCCACCGCCACCGAGCTCCGCCAAAATCCGATAGTGGGAGACAGTGCAGCCGATCAGAGAGGAAAAGTCAGTCACTATCGCTCATCGTAGGTTGGGGACAGAACGCAAGTCAACGTAGGCGTGCTAGGGGAATTCTTGACTCTGCACTTGATCCCGGCTGTGGTGTAACCCGGGCGACAGAACTAGGCTTAGGCGTACGTACTGCTCTCAGGCGGCTCTCAACCAAAGCACGAAGTTTACTCGGCAGGAACTACGCCAACCTTAGATTCATGCTCGGACAAAGAAGAATTCTTCAAGCCTATGCGACCAAGAAGATTTTGGAAACGAGGATCACCGCGCAAGCTCTCGAGTACCAGATCAGAGCTTAACGACTCGGGAGTGCCTAAGGACTTCTGTGCATACGCTTTTTCGAGGAACTCAAATGCTTTGTCATTTTCGCCGAGGCCGGCGTAGATTGTGGCCATCGTGTACGGGGAAGCCGAGGTCTCTTTTGACTTGCGCTCCAAATCACGAAGAATCTTTTCCGCTTCGGCTTTTCTGCCCGCGGCTGCATAGGCGTGTGCCAGTGCTACGGCGCCCTGCGAGCCCCCGGACATCTCGATGGCTTTCTGGTATTCAGAGATCGCTTCCTGCAGCTTTCCCGTGCCTTCGTAACCGACGCCCAGAGCATAGTGCTGAAACCAATCCTGGGGATCCAAAAGCAGTCCCCTCCTGCTGGCTTCAATCAAGTCCGGGTAGTCGCGTAGCTCATAGTAGGTCGTCGATACCGTCTGCGCCGCGCTGAAACCATAATCCAATTGGTCGATCTTCGCGATCTCCGCCAGCGCTTCGGCCCGTCGGCCAGTAAGGGCGAGAAAAGTGGCGCGATCCTCATGCGCGCAACTGTAGCTCGGTGCCAAGGCGATGGCACGGCTGAACTCGCGATCGGCAGTTTCCCAATCCCAGTCAAACTCCGAACTCAGCAAGCCGAGGGTGTCGTGGGCTTCGCCGATGCTGTCGTCGAGTGCCAGAGCCTTGGCCAACGCCCCCTTGGCGGACCCGTAGGCCTGATCCCTGGGCAATGCTCCTGCGAACGCCAAATAGACGTAAGAGTCTGCCAGTCCGGCGTAAGCAAGAGCGAAGTTTGGGTCTTGCTGGACGGACTCTTGAAAATAATGTTGGGCCTTCCTCAGCGAATCAGGTTTGGTGAATTCATTGACAAAGTAAAGACGCCCCTTCAGATAGGCATCGTATGCTGCCGGATTCACTGCGCGAGCCGCGTGAAGCTGAGCCTGCTGCTTTGGAGTTAGTTGTGCGCGGACTTGCTGCGCTATAGCGTCCGCCACCTGTTCTTGCAGTTTCAGGACGTCGCCGAGATCGCGGTCATAAGTCCCAGCCCAGAGATGCTGGTCCGTGGATGCCTGAATCAGTTGAGCGGTGACGCGCACTCGCTGACCCGACCGAACGACAGATCCTTCCACAATGGCGTCTACGTTCAATTTCCGCGCAATTTCAGGGAGACCCTCTTTTGTGCCCTTGTATCGCATGACGGAGGTTCGCGAGATGACGCGCAGCGAACCGACCTCCGCGAGGTCGGTTATCAACTGGTCGGTTAAGCCGTCGGCGAAGAATTCCTCCGACGGATCGCCGGACAAATTAGCGAGGGGTAGAACCGCGATGGAGTTTAAGCGAGGGCGCGTCACGAAGAAGGCCGAGCCTACAATGAAGAGTGCGATGATTGCGGCGGCCAGGAATGCGCGAGACTTGTGAAGTCTCAGGCCGAGAGGCGCTTCAGACTGGGCGGAATGATTCGGAGATTGCGCCGGAATTCCCTCCACTGGCGCGACGAATCTGTACCCGCGACGCGGAAGCGTCTCAATATAGTGCGGCATCTCGGCGGAGTCGCCGAGCGCTTCACGGATCCGCGCAACCGCATTGTGAAGGCTGTGATCGAAATCGACGAAGGTGTCGGCCGGCCAAATCTCCGAGCGCAGATCCTCGCGGGTGACCACCTCGCCCGCGTGGGTTAGCAGAGCGGCCAGGACCTGCAACGGCTGACCCTGCAGGCGGAGCTTTGTTCCGCGTTTTCGCAGCTCACCCGCGCGAACGTCCAGCTCAAAACTCTCGAACCGCAGTACACGCGTGCTTGGTGTGGATGTAGCCGTAGGCATATCAACGCCCACAAGTTCGGCGAAGTCTATCACAGTTCTTGAGTTCCGCATTGTCGTTTCCTTGGAGCGCGAACGCCTTTGTTTTCAGTAGCTTAACAATGGAGAAAACTTTGGGGCCAGATGGAGGCTGCAAGGATTGACTCACGGAGCAATCCAACGTAAATCGCAGTGAGCCAGCGCGCCTACAACCGTCGCTGAATTCTCAAGAGGATTGGTTAGGGAGAGGAAAACCATGACGACTACACTTATGAAGGTCGGTTTAGTTACTTGTTGTCTTTTGTTTGCCGGAATGATGGGAGATGACGGCCGGCACGCAACCCCCGCACAGGTCGTGGCCTTGGACGAGTGCGATCCTGCCACCTTCAATCTCCCGAGCAACGTCGGGCCGGGTTTTTGCAAGAACGTCGCGCTAGGCTATACCCCGCTGGGCTACACCACGACGTTTTCACAATTATTTGCAGAAGCCGCTGCCGGAACCCCCGACCCGAAGTGGGACTTCGAACCCGACACGCTGACCGTGGACGAAGGAACCCCGATTATCGCGGTGAACCAGGGCGGCGAGCCCCACACCTTCACAAAAGTTGCGCATTTCGGAGGCGGGTTCATACCGCCGCTCAATGGGGGAGAAAGCGCGGCTCCCGAGTGTGCCGCGGGTTTTTCGAGCGTTGCGGTAGCCAGAACCCGCATCCTTCAAGGCAGCCAGCTCCAAGTCACCGGTCTTTCAAAGGGCGAACATCATTTTCAGTGCTGCATCCATCCTTGGATGCGTATGACGGTCGTAGTGAAATGACCGCGGCAGGAAAAGAGCGCCCAGCACCCTTTTTTCCCTGCAGAAGTCGTTTCGAAACGACCCCGGTCGGCGTTCCAGCGCGGGCCGGAATTTGACGGGCCTTGGCGTGATAAGAGGAGGCGTTTGTCGCAAGGGCCGGACTCCGAGCTGAGTCAGGTCACACCTCTAACCTTGAAACCAGCAGTTAGCCGACTCTGCCAACCCTCTTTTGGAACTCGGATCGCTATTTCAGCTTCGCGTACTCCGCTTTCGCAGTGGTAGGGGATGGGAATGTTGGAGTCGGCGTCTTTCGAGAGCGTGAGGAAATCCTGATAGGCCGCGCGGGCTTTGGCGGCTTCGGCTAACGTGGCGTAAGCTCTGCCAATTTCGAGGTGCGCGAGGCAGATTGACTCGTGGTTTTGCGAGAGCCTGTATAACGTGCTTTCGTTGACTTGCCGCATCCCACCACTTACCATGTCCAGCCAATGCCAGATTCTTCCGCGCTGATCGGCCAAACCGTTTCTCACTATCGCATCGTCGAAAAACTCGGCGGCGGAGGCATGGGCGTCGTTTACAAAGCCGAAGACACGCGCCTGCGCCGCTTCGTCGCGCTGAAATTTCTGCCGCAAGACGTGGCGCGCGACCCGCAAGCCCTCGCTCGGTTTCAGCGTGAAGCGCAGGCCGCTTCCGCGCTCAATCACCACAACATCTGCACTATCTACGACATCGGCGAACAGGACGGCCAAGCCTTCATCGCCATGGAATTTCTCGATGGCCTCACCCTGAAGCATCGCATCGCCGGTAAGCCCATCGAAACCGAAGAGCTGCTCACGCTGGCCACCGAAATCGCCGACGGCCTCGACGCCGCGCACGCCGAAGGCATCGTGCATCGCGACGTCAAGCCCGCAAATATCTTCGTCACCAAGCGCGGCCATGCCAAGATTCTCGATTTTGGACTTGCCAAAGTTACCTTCACGGCCGCGGGCTCTTCCGGCGCCACCGTAGCCGGCGATCTCACCGCCGGCGTCAGTGCTGAGCATCTCACCAGTCCCGGCAGCACTCTTGGCACGGTCGCGTACATGTCTCCCGAACAAGTTCGCGGCAAGGAACTCGACGCCCGCACCGATTTATTTTCTTTCGGCGCGGTCCTCTACGAAATGGCCACCGGTCTGCTCCCCTTTCGCGGCGAGACTTCCGCCATGATTTTTAAGGCTATTCTCGATGGCGCACCAACTCCTCCCATTCGCCTCAATCCAGAAGTTCCCGCCGAGCTCGAGCGCATCATCAACAAAGCCCTCGATAAGGATCGCAACCTGCGCTACCAAAGCGCCGCCGACATGCGCGCCGATCTCGCCCGCCTAAAACGCGAGCTGGACTCCGGCCATTCCACCAGTGCTGCCGCCACAGCAAGCTCCGGCAACATCGCCGCCATGGCGAGCTCTTCCCATATTTCCTCCGTCACCGCTCCGGCCGTTTCGCGCAAATATTTGGTTGCCGGCGCCTTGGCTGTTTTCCTCATCGTCTCCCTCATCGCCGCCTTCTATGTTTTCCACAGCCGGGACGACGCCCACAAAGTCACCTCCATCGCCGTCCTCCCCTTCGTCAACGCCACCTCCGACAACAACAACGAATACTTGAGCGATGGCTTGACCGAAAGCCTCATCGGCACACTTTCGCAGTTGCCCAATCTAAAAGTCATGGCGCGCAGCACCGTTTTCCGCTTCAAAGGCAATCAACAAGACCCGCAGTCAATCGGCAAGTCTCTCAACGTCAGCGCAGTGCTGATGGGCCGCATCACGCAACATGGCGATCAACTCGGTGTGCAAGCGGACCTCGTCAACACTGCCGATGGCACCGAACTCTGGGGCTGGCATTACGAACGCAAACTCGCGGATGTCACCCAAGTCCAGAGCGATATCACCCGCGACGTCTCCAGCAAATTGCAGGTGCACATGACCAGCGCGCAAAAACAAAAACTCGGCGGCGCCGGCACCAGCAATCCCGAAGCCTATCGTCTCTATCTCGAGGGCCGTCAGCAGTGGTACGGCCGCACTCCGGAAGGCATCAAAAAAAGCATCAAGCTATTCGAGCAAGCTATCGTCGCCGATCCGAATTATGCGCTCGCTTACACCGGTCTCGCTGACAGCTACAACGTTTCGACCGGATACGGTGTGCTCATCCCCCCGAAGCAAGCATTTGCACGCTCCGACGAAGCCTCGCGCAAAGCGCTCGAACTCGACGACTCCCTCTCCGAAGCCCACTCCGCCCGCGCATGCTATCTCGCCTCATCGCTCCAGTTCAGCGACGCCGAACCCGAGTTTCGCCGCGCCATCGAACTCAATCCGAACAACGCCGCCGCACATTACTTTTACGCCTTCCTCTATCTCATGCCGGAAAATCGCATTGATCAGGCCCTCGAAGAATTTCGCACCGCCCTGTCCCTTGATCCGCTCTCGCCCATCGTCAACATGAACTACGGCCTCACCCTGATGACCGCGCACCGTTATTCCGAAGCCGCCTCGCAAATCGAGAAACTTCTCGAACGCGATCCTTCCTTCAGCCCCGGGTATTTTTATTTGTCGCAAGTTTACGCTTCCACGGGGCGCTACGCGGATGCTGTCAAGGAAGCTGAAAAATCAAGCCGCGCGCCAAAAAACAAATCCTTCTCCCCAGACGCGCAAGGTTTGCTGAAGCTGATGCTCGATCCGGTCGACAGTGCGCCGCCCACCAACATCGCCGTCACCTATGCGCTCGTCGGCGATCGCGACAAAGCTTTCGAATATCTTGAGAAAGCCTACTCCGACCGTGACTCCGAATTGATGGCCTGCATCCGCTTCCCGGCCTTCGACATTCTGCACGGCGACCCACGCTACGCCAGCCTGATGTCGCGCCTCGGCCTGCCCCAATAACACAGCGCCGGCTGGCCCAGTTCCGGGTAACGCAATCTGAGCTAAAAGAAACCGTGTTGAACTGTCCGCAAGTTGCAGAAGCCCGCCCCGGCTGCCCGCATCGCGTCAGTCCTAACCGGTCTTCCTTAAACGGGCGCCCGCCACGCGAATCCCTTGTTTTTCGGCAACTTCCGCGCTCCCTGCGATTCCAAAACCGTCCTATCCTCAATCCCTTCTTGTGGTTACGAACGCTTTAAAAAACTCATCTCTCTGCAGCTCTAAAAACGCGGCTCGCCCCGGTCAGCCCCTAAATTTTGCTGTTCGCTGTCTCCCCGTTGAGCCTTTCGCAAACCCGGTGTTATCCTCAGCTATGGCGGACCCCGCAATTATCCCGCTGGAGCTGGCGCCCGGTGCGCCCCTCGACCATTCCCGGCGGCAACTTGAAGCCCTCCTCGAAGTCAGCGAGGCCATCGCGCACCAGCGCGATTTGCCAGCGCTTTTTCACGATCTTTCCGAACGCCTCCATTCCGTAATCGATTTCGATTTTCTTGCGCTTACGCTGCACGATCCCGTCCGCAACGTCATGCGGCTTCACGTTTTGGAAACACGCCAGCCCTCTGAAAAAAAGGCTGGCTCGGAAAACTCTGTCACGGATCACCCCTCCGGCTGGGTGTGGCAGACGCAAAACTGTTTTGTGGTTTCGGACGCCGACACGGACTCTCGCTATCCGGAATTTCTGCGGCAAATTCGTACCGCCGGCATTCGTTCGCTGGCCATCGTTCCGCTCACCTCCGCGCAGCGCCGCCTCGGCGCCCTGGGCTTTGGGCGCTTCGTTCCGCAGGGCATCACCGAATCGGAAATCCAGTTCATGCAGCGCGTTGCCAGCCAGGTCGCCGTCGCCGTGGACAACGGTTTGAATTTTGAAACTTCGCAGGCCTTCCAGCAGCAACTCGCCCGCGAACGCGACCGCTTGCAAGTGCTCCTTGAAATCAACAACGTGCTGGTGACCACGCGCGAATTGCCGGAGCTTTTTCGCGGCATCGTCGCCACCATCGAACGCGTCATCCGCTTGGATTACACCAGCCTGGCGCTGCTCGATCCCGGCACCGGTTTGCTGAAAATTTACGCGCTCGATTTTCCGGGACGCCAGCAACTGATCAAGCAGGAAGTGATCGTGCCGCGCGATTCTTCTCCCGCGGGCCGCGCCATCGCCATGGGCGTTCCGTTGCTGGCGCGCGGCGCGGAACTCGATCAGTATCCCAGCGAAATTGTCCGCACCTTGCAGTCGGAAGGAATTCAGGCCATCTGCTGCGTTCCGCTCATCAATCATGGCCACACCTTCGGCACCCTCAATCTTGCCAGCCGCCAGCTGGACGCGTTTGCCCCGCCGGACGTCGAAATTCTGCAGCAGGTTGGCGGACAGATTGCCATCGCCGTCGAAAACGCTTTGGCTTTCAAGGAAATAGACGCGCTCAAGGATAAACTCGCCGAAGAGAAACTTTATCTCGAAGAGGAAATTCGCACGGAATTTAATTTCGAAGAAATTATTGGCGACAGTCCGCTGCTGAAAAAAGCGCTGGCGCAAGTGGAACTGGTTGCTCCCGGCACCACCACGGCCTTGATCCTCGGAGAAACCGGAACCGGCAAAGAACTAATCGCCCGCGCCATTCACAACCTCAGCCCGCGTCGCGAACGCACTTTCGTAAAAGTAAATTGCGCCGCCATTCCCTCGGGTTTGCTGGAATCGGAATTATTCGGCCACGAACGCGGCGCATTCACCGGCGCCATCAATCAGAAAATCGGCCGCTTTGAACTGGCCGATCGCGGCACGCTTTTTCTCGATGAAGTTGGCGATTTGCCGCTCGAACTGCAGCCCAAACTCTTGCGCGTGCTGCAGGAGCAGGAATTCGAGCGACTCGGCAGCAACCGCACGCAGCGCGTGGACGTGCGCGTCGTCGCTGCCACCAACCAGGATCTCGCGAAGCTTGTGGCCGAGCGCGCTTTTCGCAGCGATTTGTTTTATCGCTTGAATGTTTTTCCCATCATCATTCCCGCGCTGCGTGAACGTCCCGAAGATGTCGCGCTCCTGGTCCGCTACTTCGTGCAAAAATTCAGCCGCCGCTTGAACAAAACCGTCGAATACGTTCCCGCCGAGGCCATGGAAGCGCTCGTCCATTATTCCTGGCCGGGAAACGTACGCGAACTCGAAAATCTGGTCGAACGCGCGGTCATTCTTTCTCCCGGCAAGGAGTTGCGCGTTCCGGTCGCCGAGCTAAAGTCCGCGAACGGCGCGGCCGCGGAAACTTCATTTCCCGAGTTCGTGCCGTCGCTTTCCGCGCCTGGCAGCCCGCCGGTCGCGACCCTCGAAGAAGCCGAACGCACCCACATTTTGCGCGCGTTGCGCCAGACCGCATGGCGCATTGCCGGCGCCCGTGGCGCCGCTGAAGTACTCGGCATGAAACGCACCACCTTGCAGGCGCGCATGCGGAAACTGGGAATCCGCCGCCCCATTTAGAACGCCGATATAGAATAGGACTCGCCGCTTCTTGGCCGGGAGGCCAGCCATGACCACGCCGGTAAAAGTCGAAATCTACGGACAAAGTTACGCCATTCGCGGAGAACTCGACGAACCCTACGTACAAAAACTGGCAGCCTTCGTGGATCAGAAAATGCGCGCCATTGCCGATGCCACCGCCACGGTGGATACGCAGAAAATTGCCGTACTCGCCGCATTGGCCATCGCCGATGAATTACACAATATTCAGAACGACCGCGGCACCCGTGAAGAATTATTGCGCGAACAAGCCGATCGCTGTCTCACCCTCGTCGAGCGCGCCTTGAAGCAAACCGCTTAATGCGGCAATTGCTGCGGTGAGTTTGCTGCCGCCAGAAGGCTATTGCGACCACTTCGTGGGCTGGCGATCCCAGCGATGCTTGCGAAGCTCGGCGTGCAACGCCGCAGGCAGCGGCCCACGGACGCTGGCTGCAAGATTGGCTTCCACGTTGCGGATTTTTCGCATGCCCGGAATGATGGTGCTGACGTCGCGATTATGCAAAATAAATCGCAGGGCCATCTCCGGCATATTCATTTCCGGCGTCAACAGCGGCCGCAACGCTTCCGCGCGCTCCACGCTGGCCTTTAAATTTTCCGGCACGAAATAAGTGCCGCGCCAATCGCCCGCCGGCCACTTGCTGTCCAGCGTCAGCGTGCCCGTCAGCGTGCCTTCATCAAACGGCACGCGCGCAATCACCGCGACATCGTGATCGCGGCACGCGGGGAAAAGTGCATCCTCCGGATTCTGATCGAAAATGTTGTAAATCACCTGCACCGCATCGATCAGCCCGGAACGCACCGCGCGAATTCCATTTTCCGGCTCCCAGCGGTTGCTGCTGATGCCCACGGCGCGCACTTTTTCGCTGTCGCGAAGTTTTTGAATCGCCGGCGCGAAGCGCTTATCGTCGAGCCAGGAATCTTCCCAGGTGTGGAATTGCAAGAGGTCCAGCGTTGCGACACCGATGTTGGCAAGGCTCTTCCCTACGTACTCCTCGACATATTCCGGGGGAAAACAATCATCGAGCGAAAATTCGCGGCGGCTCGGCCACCGGCGATTCTTTGGCGGAATTTTCGTAGCAGCATACAAACGCTTGCCGCTGTTCGCGCGCAAAATCTGACCCAGCAACTCCTCGCTATGGCCGTCTCCGTAAGCCCACGCAGTGTCAAAAAAAGTGCATCCCAAATCCACGGAGCGTTGCAGCGCCGCCAGTGATTCCGCGTCGTCGGAGCCGCTCCATCCCGCCATGCCCCACATACCGTAGCCAATTTCGCTGACCTTCCACTCCGTGCGGCCAAAGCGGCGATAATTCATCAGAAAAATCCTCCGTCAAAGAGATCGTGCTGAATCGTGCCAAGTCAAGAGTCGCCGGAATCGGGCCGTCTCGAGAGCCGGGCTGGACTTAAACCGAAACAAAAAATGTCCCGCCCGGTTCGACGTAACCGTAAGCCATGCGCGGAGTATTGAACGCAAATCCCGGAACGCCCGCGCGATCGAGAAGAATCAATCCGCCGGTCGCATGCGTGCGCCGCGCCAAGAGTTCCACAGCGGCTTGTGCGGCGCGCATCGCCGCGCTGGGATGCGTGGCGGCGGCTGAATTCTCCGCGCGCAAAAAATCGGCGGCGCTCTTGGCCATCACGACCTTCATGATGGCTTCGCCGTAGCCCGTGCAGGAAACTCCGCCAGCTTCAGCGTCCGCGTAGCAACCGCAGCCGATCAGCGGCGAATCGCCGACACGCCCGGGCAATTTGCAGCAGGTGCCGCCGGTGGATGTGGCGGCAAATAATCGGCCGTCGCGATCGAGCGCAACCGCGCCAACCGTCCCCTGTTCGTGGCCACGGTGATGCTCGCTGGCGTGACTGTCCTTTTTGCACTTCATCCACGCCTCGTGTTCTGCTTCGCTGACCAATTCTTCCGGCTGGCAAAGCGGTACGCCATGCTGTTTCGCAAAATGCTCCGCGCCGTCCGCCACGAGCATCATATGCGGGGCATGGTCAAAAATGGCGCGCGCCGCGCGAATGGGATTTTTGATTTTGTGCAGGTTCGCAGCGGCGCCGGCGCGCAGCGTTGCGGCTTCCATCACGATGGCGTCGCACTCGACATGGCCGTCAAGATTTAAGTGCGAGCCATAGCCGGCATCAAAAACGGGATCGTCTTCGAGCACCACGACCACAGCTTCGATGGCGTCCAAAGCGTGGCCGCCGCGCGCGAGCACCTCCCAGCCGGCGGTGAGCGCGCGGCGGCAGCCGTCCTTGCAAGCAGGCACGGCTTCGTCCGGAATATCCCAAGCGCCGCCGTGCACGATCAGCGCAGGAGTCATGCGCTGAGCACCGAGATGTGAAAGTGTCCAGAAAAGAGTGTCACAAGCGGCCGCTAAATATCGTCGTGAATGGTCACGAGCTTAAGGACTTCAAATTCCTTTTTTCCGGCAGGTGTGGTGACTTCGATTTCATCGCCGACCTTGCGGTTCAGCAAAGCCTTGCCGATGGGCGAAGTGGTGGAAATCAAGCCCTTTTCGACGTCGCCTTCCTCGCTGCTCACCAGTTTGTATTCGATCTTTATGTCTTTTTGTACGTCGTGAACCACAATGCGCGATCCGTAGCCGGAGCGATCCTTCGGAATATTCGTCAAGTTGAGCATCCCGAGATCCCCAAGCCGCTTTTTCAACTGGCTCATGCGGGCGTTTACGTAACCCTGGCGCTCTTTGGCGTACTTGTATTCGGCATTTTCGGAAAGGTCGCCGTGCGCGCGGGCCACGGCAATCTCTTTCGGCAGTTCCACGTTGAGCTCATGCGAAAGCGATTCGATTTCGTCCTGGAGCTTCTGCTTGATTTTCGCAAGCGGGTCAGACATTGCTTCAGACATGTTCTTGGCACCAAAGGTTCCCCGGATGCCACAAAATACGGTACGGAGCGGGGCACCCGCGGAAGCGAACATTATAGATGATAGACGGCCGGTTTTTGTACCTCCGGAGAACCGGCAAGTTGGATGCCCAGGCGTCTCAAAGGGCCCGGGCACTCTGCCGGCTCGAACATTGCCGGCGTGATGGCGGGCACTGGAGCGGCGATTCTGCAGGACGGGACAGAAAACGCCGGGTTGCGCCCCCGCCACGGTTCGCCGCTTGATGATCGGCTTGAAGGCTTAGCGGACCTTGATTTCGAGGTTTTGCGTTACGGCGTGGCCGGCGGCATCCGTGGCGGTCAACGTGTAGGTTGTGGTTTTTGCAGGCTTTACATCCACACAGCGGCTATAGGAAGGCCACACGGGATTGTCCTGCGGCACGAGCGTTACGGTTTTTGCGTTGGCGACGCCGTAGCAAAGCTGCACGGTTTCGCCGCGGCGCACCATCCCTGGATTGCCGTAGAAAGCTTGTATGGCAAGTTCCTTCCCGCCCATTTGTTCCACGGTGTTACGGTCTTCCCGCTGTTGGATCTCGGCGCGCCTTTCCGCGGCATTGCGCTCGATGGCGCGATTTTCCAGAGAGCGCGAAAGGAAGATCCAGCCGACGTACGCGCCCACGATCAGGAAGGCGATCGATGAATAGAGCAGAGGATTTTTGAACGGAGACTTCGTTTCCGGAGCGGGTTCCGCGAGCATGCTTTCCCCCAAAGTGGCGCCAGGTAACAATAACTCAAAACACCGTGCGGCAAAGCCCGGGCCTATGAATTAGGATGCGGGTAAACCGAGTTTCCGGTACTAGCAATTTCAAACGACGCGAGTCTTGTTCGTGGCAACCGGTCTAACGAGCGCCAGCGGCGACTCTCGCGCGAGCGCCGAGCTTCCGGCTAAATGCTGGCAATACCGGTACGCGGAGTAGGTCTTCTGAAACGCGGCGTCCCAGGAGACGCCACGCATATTTTCCCGCGCGGCGGCACCCATCTCCTGTCGTTGCGGGTAGTTCGCGGCAAGTTGCAGGGTCCTGGCGATAAATTGCTCGTCGTTTTCCGCGATGAAGCCGGTGCTCCCCGGCACAACAAGATTCTTCGGCCCACCTTCGCTCGTGACGATCGAAGGCACGCCGGACGCAGCCGCCTCTTGAATGACGTTGCCGTAGGTGTCGGTGCGGGAGGGGAACAGGAACAGGTCCATGTTGGCGTAGGCCTCGGCGAGTTGCGCATCGCGAAGGACGCCGGTGAACACGCCGCGTGTGAGATGACGTTCGAGCCAAGCACGTTCGCTGCCCTCGCCAACGATGAGGAAAGAGAGATTACGATAGCCGGAGGCGAGCAGTGCGCGTTCGAGATCGACGAAAAAGCGGACGCGTTTTTCTGGAGTGATGCGGCCGACGTAGCCAAGGCGCAGAACGCGGTCTTCGACGGTGCGGTGGCGCGGATGAAATCTGTCGGTGTCCACACCGCGGGCCATCAGGAAGGAGGGGCGACCGGTGGCTTCGGCGAGCCAAGCGACTTGCGCGGGCGTGGGGGCGAGAGTGACGCGAGCAAGTTTATAAAAGCCGAGAGTGGCGCGCAAGACCAGGCGTTCTGCGTGCTTCGAAGAAAATTCCGACCACGGAGAGGGCAGGAACCACAAAAGTTTTTTCAAGCGCTGTGCGGCAAACTGGTGGAGGTTCGTGTGCCAGGAAGCGACCAGGGGGATTTTGAGAGTGTGCGCAAGATATGCACCGAGCTGGCCGAATTCGCCGGGGCTGGTGACGTGAATGACGCCGGGTCGAAAGGCTTCGAGTGCTCGGCGGGCTGCTTGCGCGTGACGCCAGAACCAAAGGTCGTAGCGCAGATCGCTTTCGATGCGAAAACTAACCGGCCCGCGCGGCAATTCGAGGCGGGTTACGCTGCCCTCGATGAATCGCGCGACACGCGGTCCTCCGTGGATGGCGAGAAATGGATAATCGTGGCGCTGCGCGAAGGCCACCAGTTGCCGCGCGGTGAGAGCGACGCCGTTGATTTCCTGAAACGTTTCGCAGAACAGCGCGACGCGGGGAATGGCGTTGCTGGAGGTCTGTTGAGTTGCGGAGTCGTTCATAGGTGCTCCGTGATTTTTGCGGCGACCATGCGCGAACAGATGTGCAACGCACGAAGGGGAGCGAGAATCGCGAAATCGAAAAGCAGTTGCGGCATGCGCATCAGATCCTGGCGCAACGATGCGCGGCCAGAGCAGACGACCAAAACGTCGCGACGCATCGCGTAAAGATTAAAGAGCGTGGAAAGCGCGGTGAATACCATGGATGCTGCGATGCTGGCGGCGATATGGGGTGTGCCGCGCAGCCAGTGCACCAGAAATTCGCTTGCGACATTGGCGAGCGGCAGGAGCAGCATGGCGGTAAGGGCCGCGGCCCACGCGGGTTCGGCGTCGCAAAAGGCTTCGGTGACCGCGCCGTAAAAGCCGGAAGTGGCGCCGCGAAACAACAGTTCCGTGGTCATGGCGGAAAATGCGGCGTGAAGGCCGCCGGTGAGATTGGTAAGGAAGAAAATCGCGGATTGAAACAGGGAGCTGAGGACGGCGGACTTCCAGTTCCAGCGAGCGAGCAGGTGTTTTCCGGGGTCTTGCATAAAGTGCCGGAACACTTCGCCCACGGTCGGGCCTCCTGCCCCGCGCATCCGGGACGGATCGGGAGCACCCGGAGGAATGAGATTCCGTGGCATGTGGCGCGCGACCATGGCGCCCTTGTCCAGTGCACGCTCGAGGCCAGATTCGACGGGGCGGGATTTGTATCGGTTAACGGCAGAAAGTTTCCATCGATGTTAGAACACGCAGCAGCAGCCTCCTGGCTAATTCATCAAAACTCATCGGCGAGGAAGCGGCGATTGCGAGTAGATTGGTGCTAGGCCTGCTTCATGCCGAGCAGGAACGCATTTTATTTCTTAAACTTGCTGCAACGTTGCGTAAGAGCCGTATGCGATATCCCTACACAGTGACGCATTTTCCCTCCACCGTCCGGCAGTTCCGCAATGGTGGCCGGGCCTTTACGCTAAAGCGCGGGATTGCTCTCGGATGTTTTCTCTGTTTCTGTGTGTTCATCGCCGCCGAAGACGCGTCTCCCCGTCCAGCGGCGCGCCGCGTTGCGGCCTCCGATGTGGCGCCTATCGCGGAAACTATTTCGTGGATTCACCGCGAGCCGCGGGATCTTGTGCAGTTTGAGTACGACATGACGGTGCGTGTGCGGCTGCTGTTTTTCTGGGTGAGCAAGGACGACGTGGGAGGCGGATACATTCGGCGGGCCATTTCAAAGGACGATGCCCGGCTTGAACTCTTTCAGGTGCTGTTTGGCTCCGATCCGGCAAAAGCGCCGCGGGCCATCAACCGTTGGGGCGGGGGAACGGAGGCTGAATGGCACACCGAGCCCGTAGGCATCAGAGGTGAAAACACGGCAGTCGATGATGTGACGGCGAGCGCTTTCTTCGGTTTCATGAAATCGTCGAAAGGAAAATCTGCCGCGGAAATGCAGGCGGAGCTCAAGAAGGAAAAGGAACAAGGCGAGCATGTGTTCACTGGAATTTTGAGCCGCGCGGACGCGGGGCGGGCTTTCTCCTTGGTGGTGCCACTCACCTCGGACAAGGACTACAACCTGCGCGAATACGATGCGGCCGAGCCGTTGATGATCGAAAAACTGAAGACGTCTGAAAAGCCGATTCGGTCGCTGGCTGAAACCGCGGACTGTGCGCGTCCCGGGGATTTTCTAGGCAGCGTCGCCGAGTTGATGGAACGGGAGCTCGCCGAGAGCACGCCGGAACGCGGAGTGGTGGGGAACGCCAGGGAGGACAGCAAAAGCGGGGTTGCCGCTCTGTGCTACGTGCACGATGCGCAGGTGAATACGCTGGCGGTCGAGCACGTCGAACTGCTCAAAAACCTTCAGGTTAAAATAAATGCCGCGAAGGGCGGGGTGTTCGCGAACAATTCCTTCAACGATTTATTGCAGCTCGATTTTGTTACCACACACAGAATCACCGGAAAAAAAGTGTACTTCACGTTGCTTGTAGGTACGAAGGGAGCGCTGCGTGGCGTTCCGGTACAAATTCGGTATGAACCGAACTGGTGGTTCCAGGTGGTTTTGAACCTCGAGCCCGCGGCTTCCCGTCTGCTCAGCGCGACCCGATAATTCGCGGGTGGCCCCCGCGTGGATCTTCAGAACAGCGCCAGAAGCCCGCGGAACAAGCTGTGCCCACTGATCCGTTCCAGAGCAACAGCACTATGGGGCGCGAAAGATATCGCGGAACAACGCGATCATTTCCGCAAAGGCTTGGTCGGTGGCCTCGGGATCGAAGCGCGGGCCTTCATCGCGCATGAAGGCGTGCTCCGCGGGGAATAGTTTCATTCTGTAATTTGCACCGGAAGCGCGCAGGGATTCTTCTATTTTTACGCGGCCTTCTTCCGGGACGTGGGGATCCTTACTGCCGAAAATCATCAGCAACTTGCCTTTGATTTCTTTGGCGCGGGCGAGCGAGCCAGCGTCGGCGTCCTGGCCGAGTTTACCGTTGTGGATTCCGGTGCCGTAGAAACACGCCGTCGCGCGGACGTCCGGTTGCAGCGCGGCGCGGAAGGCGAGATGGCCACCGATGCAAAAACCCATGGCGCCAAGTTGCTGCGGCGCGACCTTGGGATGTTTCGCGAGCCAGTCGAGCCCGGTGCGGCAATCGGCGTCGAAATGCGCGACGGGAGTTTTCGCGGCGTCGGCCATGCCGCGATCGCGCCCGGCGTCATCGAATGCAATGGCGGAGCCGGGGGGCTCGAAACGATGGTAAATTTCCGGCGCGGCTACCACAAAGCCGTATCCTGCCAGGCGCACGCACGAGCGAAGCATCGTGCCGGTCAGCTGGAAAATATCGGAGTAGCACCAGATGCCGGGAAATTTCGCCTCGGCTTGCGGAGCGCAGACAAAGGTGCGCATGGGTGTGCCGGCGGCGGGCATTTCGATGTACGAAGAAGTGATGATCACGGCGCGTTCCTTTCAAACTTTGCGGCATCGCCGAAGGGTAACAGAAGTCTATGCAAAATTAGTTTTTTCCTGAAGCGGAGCCGCGAAGCATTCGGACTTCGGGCGTTCCGGTAGTAGCATGAGGAAAGATCGCCAATTTGGCTAACGAAAGGAATGGTGGGTTGGGTACCGAAAAAAATCGCGAGCCCCTAAATTTTGCCTACCGGCGAACTCCCCCGGGGACGCAGCCGGAATATTTGCACCCGGCGTATGTCGCGACGCGCAAGCGCGCGCCGCAGCAGCCGCTGGTGCTGGTTCCGCAAACGCTTTCGGAATTGAGCGGGCCGGTGTTCGGCCACCGCGACATTGCGGAAGCGGAAAACGATTTGACGGCGCAACATGCGGCGCCGCCGCTCGGAGAGCGCATTATTGTGTCCGGCAGAATTGTGGATGAGGATGAGCGGCCAGTTCCCGGCGCGCTGGTGGAAATTTGGCAAGCCAATGCCGCGGGGCGTTACCGGCACAAGCGCGACACGCACGACGCTCCCCTCGATCCCAATTTTACGGGTTGCGGGAGATTTTTGAGCGATGCGCAGGGCCGCTATCGATTCGTGACCATCAAACCGGGCGCGTATCCCTGGCAGAACCATTACAACGCGTGGCGCCCGGCGCACATACATTTTTCGCTGTTTGGCGCGGGATTGCTGAGCCGGCTGGTGACGCAGATGTATTTTCCCGGAGATCCGCTGCTGCGGCTGGATCCGATTTTCAATTGCACCGCGGATGAAACGGCGCGCGAACGGTTGATCTCGGCTTTTGATTTGGAGAGCACCATGCCCGGGCATGCGCTCGGTTTTCAGTTCGATATCGTGTTGCGCGGGCGGTACGCGACACCGATGGAAAATAAGCGATGACCAAGTGCGCGACGCCCTCGCAGACGGTCGGGCCGTTTTTCACGATTGGATTGCGGAACCTCGGACGCGCAGATTCGCATAGTGCGGATATGTCTGCGCATGAGATTTTTGTCTCCGGGCGCGTTTTGGACGGAGATGGAATTGGTGTGAACGACGCGTTGATTGAATTGTGGCACGCCGATGCTTCGGGCCGTTGGTCCGGATTTGCCGAAGCGGAGGGAAACGCGAAGAGCGATGGCGCAGGATTTCTGCGATTGACGACGGATGAGCAGGGAGGATTTTCTTTCGAGACGACGAAACCGGGGCGTGTGGCGGGACCCGGCGGAAAACTGCAGGCGCCGCATATTGTGGCCATTTTGTTCATGCGCGGATTGTTGCGGTATCTGGTGACGCGAATTTATTTTCCGGACGAATCGGCGAATGCAGAAGATCCGATCTGGGCGCTGGTTCCCGAGGCGCGGCGCGCGAGCTTGCTGCTGAAGCAGGTGACGCCCGGCGAAAACCGCTATGAGTGGAACGTGGTCCTGCAGGGCGCGAACGAAACGGTTTTCTTTGACTGGTAATCGCGCGCCGGGGCCTCCCCGGCGCCTGCGATTGCAAGACTTGTAGCGCCGCGCGCTGCGGCTTGCAAAACTACGGCTCGTGCGGATAGATTCCGAGCAGCGGTTCACGCGTACTTTGCGGCGTACTTGCGGCACTCCCGAAAAAAGAGAATTGCGCGAGAGGCGGCGGAATGGCACCTGCGGTAGTGGGCGAATTCATGGGTACGCTGACCTTGATCGTTTTGGGAGACGGCGTCGTGGCCGGCGTGCTGCTGAAGAAATCAAAAGCCGAAAACAGCGGATGGATCGTGATTACCGCAGGCTGGGCCTTTGCGGTAATGTGCGGCGTATTTGTTGCCACGGCGTGCGGCAGCCGCGACGCACATCTGAATCCGGCGGTGACGCTGGGCAACGCGGTGTACTCGGGCGATTTCTCCAAGCTGCTTCCGTATATCGCCGCGCAAATGCTCGGAGCGTTTGCTGGCGCTGCGCTCGTATGGATGCACTATGCGACGCATTGGAAAGAAACTCCGGACCCGGGCCTCAAACTGGCGTGCTTTTGCACCGGGCCGGCCATCCACAACGTGAAGGCAAACTTGTTTAGCGAAATCATGGCGACGTGCTTTTTGGTCTTTGTAATCGGAGCGATCGTTTCAAAACCGGTGGCAGGCGGCGGATACGTTTCGGGAGTCGCGCCTTTTCTCGTGGCTTGCCTGGTGTGGGGAATCGGGCTGTCGCTAGGCGGCACGACTGGTTATGCCATCAATCCAGCTCGCGACTTGGGGCCGCGCATTGCGCACAGCGTCTTGCCGATTGCCGGCAAGGGCGGGTCGGAATGGAGCTATGCGGCGATTCCCGTGGCCGGTCCGCTCATCGGCGGCGCGCTGGCGGGTTTCCTGATGCGCGCATTTCATTTTTGATTTGCTAGGAGTCTTTCCTTCCATGCGCTACATCCTTGCGTTGGACGCCGGCACCACCAGCGTGCGCGCGATTCTTTTTGATCACGCCGGGCAAATTCGCGGCGTGGCGCAGAAAGAAATTCAGCAAATTTATCCGCGCCCGGGCTGGGTGGAACACAACCCGCTGGAGATTTGGTCTGCGCAGATCAGCGTAGCCACGGAAGTTTTGGGCATTGCGGGAGCGCGACCGAGCGACGTTGCGTCGATTGGCATCACCAACCAGCGCGAGACGGCTATCGTTTGGGACCGCGAAACGGGCGAACCGCTCTCTAACGCCATCGTATGGCAGGATCGCCGCACCGCGGAAATGTGTGATCGGCTGCGCAAGGCTGGCGCGCTCAAAATGATTCAGAAGCGCACCGGACTATTGCTGGACGCGTATTTTTCCGCGACCAAAGCGGCGTGGATTTTGGAGAATGTGCAGGGCGCGCGCAAGAAAGCGGAAGCCGGAGCGCTGGCGTTCGGCACGGTAGATTCCTGGCTGGTCTGGAAGCTGACGAGCCGCGAGAAACACCTGACCGATGTGAGCAACGCCTCGCGCACGCTGCTCTTTAATATTCACAGCGGCGAGTGGGACGCCGAGCTGCTCGAACTTTTTCGCATTCCGGCAAGCATGCTTCCCGAAGTGCGCTCTTCGAGCGAAGTGTACAGCGAGGTGAGCACATCGCTGGGACTGACCGGGATTCCCATCGGGGGAATTGCCGGCGACCAGCAAGCCGCGCTCTTCGGGCAAATGTGTATCACCCCGGGCGGCACGAAGAGCACCTACGGTACGGGATGTTTTCTTTTGCAGAACACCGGAACAAAGCCGGTCCCGTCCAAAAACCGCTTGCTCACTACGGTGGCTTGGAAAATCGGAAAGAAACTCGAATACGCGCAGGAAGGCAGCGTGTTCATCGGCGGCGCGGTGGTGCAATGGCTGCGCGACGGACTGCAAATGGTGCGCTCGGCAGGCGAGGTGGATGCGCTGGCTAGTTCCGTGAAAAATAATGGAGGATTATTTTTGGTGCCGGCATTTGCGGGGCTGGGCGCGCCGCACTGGGATGCTTACGCGCGCGGGTTGCTGATCGGTATCACCCGCGATACCACTAACGCGCACGTCGCCAGAGCCGCGCTCGAAGGCGTGGCGTTTCAAGTCGCAGATTTGCTTGATGCCATGCAGAGCGACACGGGGCGAAGGTTGCGCGAGCTGCGCGTGGATGGCGGCATGACGGGCAGCGAATTGTTGATGCAATTTCAGGCGGATATCCTGGGCATTCCCATCGTGCGGCCAGCGGTTACCGAGACGACGGCGCTCGGAGCGGCGTATCTTGCGGGCATCGCGGTGGGCTTTTGGAGAAACGCGCAGGAGGTGGCGTCACAATGGAAAGTGGAGAAAGTGTTTCAGCCGAAAATGGCGCGAGCGGAGACGCTAGACTTGCGTGGACGCTGGCAGGAAGCGCTGGCGCGCGCGAAAAAGTGGGAGCGACCGGAAAGAAAGGTCGTGAAGCGGAAAATTGGAAACTGAAGTCTCAAAAGTTGATTTAGTTAGCGGTTCTAGAAGCACATCCCTCGCTTCGTTCGGGATAACCAGCTTTGGATAATAAGTTTTTATTGGTGTGCTCCTGAAATCCGTATGTTGACAGGGGAGGGAGTTCCCCACGAATCGCAGAGAGCTGTTAGAGCGCATCCGCGCGCAAACTGAGCCTTGGAATTTTATTATCATCGGCGGCGGCGCTACGGGTGTCGGCGTCGCCGTGGATGCCGCGGCGCGCGGCTATCGCACGCTGCTGCTTGAGCAACATGATTTTGGCAAGGGGACTTCCAGCCGCAGCACGAAACTGGTGCACGGCGGAGTGCGCTATCTCGAACAAGGCAATCTTTCACTGGTGATGGAAGCGCTGAAGGAGCGCGGGATTCTGCGCCGCAACGCCCCGCACCTGGTGCGCAAGCTTGCTTTTGTGGTGCCGACGTACCAGTGGTGGGAAACTCCGTTTTACGGAATCGGACTGAAAATTTACGAGCTGCTGGCCGGCAAACACGGTTTCGGACCTTCGCAATTTCTTTCTCGCAAAGAGACGCTGGAGCGTTTGCCGAATATCAATTCCCATGGATTGCGCGGTGGTGTCCTCTACTCTGACGGACAGTTTGACGACGCGCGCTTGCTGATCAATCTGGTGACCACCGCCGTCGAACAAGGAGCGACGCTTTTAAATTACGTACGAGTCACCGGCTTGACCAAGAGTCGCGCTGGAAAAATCGATGGCGTAACGGCGCGCGACACCGAGACGGGCGAAGAATTTGCGATTCGCGGGCAAGTGGTCATCAACGCCACCGGACCTTTTTCCGACGCGCTGCGCCGCACGGCCGAACCCCATGCGGAACCCATGATCGCGCCCAGCCAGGGCGCGCATGTGGTGCTGGACGGCTCATTTCTGCCAGGCGAAACAGCACTCATCGTGCCGCGTACCAGCGACGGTCGCGTGATGTTTCTAATTCCCTGGCACGGCCATACCTTGCTCGGCACCACCGATACACCTGTGAAAAATGTGGCGCTCGAGCCAGTGGCGCTCGAAGAAGAAATTGCGTTTCTGCTTAAGACGGCGAGCCTTTATCTGGCGAAGAAACCCGCGCGGCGGGACGTCCTGAGCGTTTTTGCGGGAATTCGTCCGCTGGTGAAAGCTGGACGCAATGAAAATACCGCGGCGCTTTCTCGCGAGCACACCATTCGCACGGACGCGTCGGGATTAATGACCATCGCCGGCGGAAAATGGACTACCTACCGCAGCATGGCGGAGGATTGCGTGAAGCAAGCGGCGAAAGCAGCGGGTCTCCCGCCGCGGCAATGTGAGACGAAAGATCTGCGCATTCACGGTTATGCACCGCACAATTTGCCGTTCAGAGCGCTCGCGATTTACGGCTCCGACGCTCCATTCATTCAAAAAATAATTGCGGCCGATCGAGCGATGGGAGAACCGCTGCATCCGGGGTTGCCATACTGCGGCGCGGAAATTGTGTGGGCCGTTCGTTGCGAATTTGCGCGCACCGTGGAAGACGCGCTGGCGCGGCGCACGCGCGCGCTATTCCTCAATGCCGAGGCCGCGGAGCAAATGGCGCCTCGCGTGGCGCAAATACTGGCGCACGAACTCGGGCGTGACGAGCGCTGGCAGGAAATTCAGCTAGCGGAGTTTCGCGCGCTGGCGCAAAATTATCGCGTCCAGTGATTCTCCGGGCTCGCTGATTGCAACGACTTCGCATATGAACGCCATCTTCATTTTCGTTTTGTTGTTTCCCGGCGCGCCAACAGCTCTGGGCTTTTCCAGCCAGGACGCCGCGCCGCCAAAATCGCAGGCGGAAATCAACGAGCAAGCGCAGCAAGCCTATCGCGCCGGAATCGCAGCTTCTACAAATAATGACTTCAAGACTGCCGAGACGCAGTTTGCAACCGTGGTGCGCCTGGTGCCGAGCATCGAAGAGGGTCACACGGCGCTCGCCGCCGTTGAATTACGCCTGGGAAAATTTCCGCAAGCCATCAAAGAACTGGAAAAAGCGCTGACCTTGAAACCCGAAGATATTTCCGCGGAAACAAATCTCGCGCTGGCCTACGAGCAAACAGGCGCGCACAAAAAGGCTATCGTTTTATTTTCCAAGGTGGCCGCCGCGTCGCAGGAAACGCCCGCTGCCGATTCGGCGCACGCGCTTCCTTCATCTTTTTATGACTCGTACGCGCGCGCGTTGGCTGCCTCGGGTCAAGTCGCGGCAGCCATCGCGCAGATGAAGTCCGCCATCGCCGCCGCGCCGCAAAGCGCGGAACTCCGTGACGCGCTGGGATCACTACACGCGCAGCAAAGCGAGTGGTCTTCCGCCGTGACGGAATTTCAGGAAGCGCTGCGACTCAATCCGCGTTTCGCTGCTGCGCATATGCATCTGGGAGCCGCGCTGCTGATGGACCAACAAGTGTCCGCGGCGCTCGCAGAGTTGCAACGGGCCGCACAGTTGGCGCCAAACAATGCGCTCGTTGCCGTCGAATTGGGCAAGGCCTACGCTGCGGACAGTGACGACGCGCATGCCGCAGTAGAATTTCAACGCGCCTCTAAACTCGATCCGCGTTCGCTCGACGCCAAATATCAACTCGCTCTGGTGCTGCAGCGTAGCGGTCGCCATGGCGACGCGATTCCTCTGCTTCGTCAGGTGCTGGCAGCCGCTCCGAAAGACGCGGAGGCGAGCGCGAGCTTGGGACTAGCGTTGCTGCTCTCTGGAAATGCCAAGGATGCCATCCCGTTTCTCGAACGCAGGCTCCAGCAGAATCCTGGCGACGCCACGGCACACGAAAATGTTGCGGCTGCTTATCTGCAAATGAATGAAGTCGATGAAGCCATCCAGGTATTGCAATCCGGCCTCAAACGCGACCCCCGCAGTTTTCAGTTGCACTACAATTTGGGGCTGGCCCTGAAATTGAAAGACGACAACGCCGCCGCCATTCCCGAGCTGCAGGCTGCGTCTAAGCTAAATCCCGCGGCGCACGAACCGCACTATACGCTGGGAATTCTGTTTATGCAGGATGGCCGCTACGACGACGCGGAACGCGAACTCTCGCTGGCGATGAAACTGCATCCGGAGAATGCAGATGGCTGGGCCACGCTCGGAAGTCTCTATCGCAAAATGAACAACCTGCCGGAAGCCGCGGACGCGCTGCGGGAAGCCATTCGTCAGATGCCGGATCAACCGGACTCGCACCTCACGTTGGCCAGCGTCCTTGCGCAACAGGGTAACGCCGCGGAGGCCGCCGCCGAGCGCAAGAAAGGCGCGGAGCTGGAGCGCGTGACGATGAGCCGGCAGCGCGCCAACGTCTCCACAAATTCCGGCAACGCACTGCTGCAAAAAGGCCAGGTCGCAGACGCTATAGAACGCTACCAGCAGGCGCTCAGCGAAGATCCGAGTTACGCCGCCGCCCACCGCGGATTGGCCAATGCGCTCGAGCGGCAAGGCAAGAGTGAAGAGGCGGCAGCCGAGCGAAAAAAGGCGACGGAGCTGGAAAAATCGCAGCCGTGATCACCCCAGGCGAGGTGACCATTCTGCCGCATGCCGCTGTTTACAGCGTACCCGCGATGCGTTATACCAGAGGACACCATCTTTCAGCCGAGGGGAACAAACTGGGTGAATGGCCCACGCGGTAGCATGGCTACGCAAACAGTTCGGCCGCTAGGTGCCCGCAGTTTGTGACGCGCGCGGCACGCGGTTTATGCAGGGATCGCCCGATGAATTCTCGCCCACGCCGAATCTTCCTAAGCGCTGCCGGTTTCGTGATCGGCTTTGCCTCGCTCATCGGAACCGTGCGATCTACTGCACGCGCGCAGTCTCCCGAAACTCGTCAAGACCAGAATTATACGGGCGCGACACGCCAGACTTACGATTTTCATTTCGGCAAGGATAATTTTTCGCTTCCCGGCAATGCCGCCACCGTGGGCAACGAGTTCATCCCGGCCAGCGCGTTTCCGGAACCCGAGTATTGCCAGCACTGCCACGAAGAGGCGTACCACCAGTGGCGGCAATCGCTGCACTCGAATTCGTTTCGCACGCCTTTTTATCGCGCGAGCGTCAACATCCTGGTGCGCACCAAAGGAATCGAGTTTTCGCGGCACTGCGACAGCTGCCACAATCCGGTGGTGGTGGTCTCCGGCGGATTAACGAAAGATTCGCGCGTCGATCGTTCCTTCGATAAAAACGGCCTGACGTGCACCACCTGCCACGCCATCCAGCGGTTGCAGTCTACGGCCGGAAACGGCGGCTACGTGATGGGCGTGCCCGCGGTGATGGTGGATGAAAACGGCAATCGCATTCCGGGGAAAGTTCCTTATGAGGAAATCATGGCGCATCCGGAACGGCATTCCAAAGCCGTGATGCAATCTTTTTATCGCACTCCGGAATTTTGCGCCGCCTGCCACAAGGCGAATCTGCCGAATCCGCTCAATGATTACAAATTTATCCGCGCTTTCACCGTTTATGACGAGTGGCAAAATTCAAAATTCTCAAAGCGCAATCCGCTGACTTTCTACACCGCGGATTTCAACACCTGCCAGGGCTGCCACATGAAACGCGCGCAAGCCAAGCTGCCGGAATATGGCGCGAAAGCGGGATTCTTCTCGTCTCACCGCTGGCTGGCGGGAAATACTGCGGTGCCTTTTTACTACGGTCTCGACGAACAATTGCAGAAGACCATCGAGTTTTTGCAGGCCGGAAATTTTATTAACGTGGACATTTTTGCGCTGAAAAAGGGGGGCGACGATCAGCTCATCGCGCCACTGGGTTCCGTGCCTTTTTCTGTCGCGCCCAACGATGTGCTGGAAGCTTACGTGGTGATCCAGAACAAAAACATTGGCCACTCGCTGATTCCCGAAGTTCGTGATCTGTTCGAAGCCTGGGTGGAATTTACCGTGAAGGATGCCACGGGAAAGGAAATCTATCACAGCGGTTTCTTAAAGCCCGATGGCATGCTGGACACCCGCGCGCATAGTTTCACCAATCGCCCGGTGAATATTTCCGGGGAGTTCGTCGACAATCACAAAGTGTGGACCATCCAGTCCGTCGCTTACGACAATTCGATTCAGTCGGGGCGTTCCGCGCTGGTGCGCTATCAATTCCAGATTCCCGCGGACGTGCAGGGCGCCGTGAGCCTTACCGCTCGCGTGAACTACCGGCACTTGCGGCAGAGTTATTTAAACAATGTATTTGGTGCGGATCATCCGCTCTACCCGGTGGTCGAAGTGGCTTCCCGCACGCGCCAATTAACTGCCGGCGGGAACGGCCCGACTGCTCCGGAGGCCAACGACAATCAGGACTGGATGCGCTGGAACAACGCGGCCATCGGATTTCTCGATCAGCAGCAATATTCCGACGCGCTGGCAGCGTTCGAGCAGGTGACGAAATTGCGGCCAGACTACGAAGACAGCTACGTGAATGTCGGCCTCACGTACATTGAATGGGAGAAATACGACGAGGCGCGGCCCGCGCTGGAAAAAGCTTTAGAGTTGCATCCCAATTACGCGCGCGCGCTTTATTATCTCGCGTTGGTAGAGCGTCGCGAGGGGCATCCGGAAATGGAAGTCGCCGATTTACAAAAGGTGGTCGAACAATTTCCACAATCACGCGACGCACGGCGTGAACTGGGCATCGCTTATTATCAACAGCATCGTTCCGAAGACGCCGTCGAGCAGTTTGAAGCCTTGCAGGCCATCGATCCGGACGATGTGGCCGCGCATTATAATCTCGCCATCTTGTATCGCCGCAAAGGAATGAAAGAAAAAGCTTCTGAACAAGCCGCGCTGTACGCCACCAAGAGAATTGATCCCGCGGCGCCCACGTATTCCCTGGATTTTCTGCGCAAGCACCCGGAAATTTCCACCGAAAGCGTGCCTTGGCATATTCATACGGACTTGAAGCCTCTTGCTGCCGGCGCGAGCGGAAGTACTGGGGCCATCAGTGGCCGTGGTCAAAAGTAGCTGAGGAGGATTTACTCTTGCATTCCGATCGGCGCAAATTTCTTCATTCGCTGAGCCGCACAGCTCTGGTGCTGCCGTTCGCGGATCTTCTGGCGCTCACCGCGCAGAATCCGCAGGAAACTCCGCAGAAACAGAAAATTGGTCCGATCGAACGCAGTTACGACGCCAAGCCCGCTCCGCCGCCTCCTGGACCAAAATCTCCCATCGAAGGCACGCCGCTGGGCGTGAGCTTCGTGGATGTTGTAAAAGGTTCGGGCCTGGATGTCGAAACGATTTATGGTGGGGTGAACAAAAACAAATACCTTCTCGAAACCACGGGCTGCGGCCTGGCTTTTTACGACTATGACAACGATGGCTGGCTGGATGTCTTCATGGTGAACGGCTGGCGTCTCGAAGGATTTGCGAAGGGTCACGAACCTCATTGTCGGCTCTTCAAAAATAATCGCGACGGCACGTTTACCGACGTCACCAAGGGCTCTGGCCTCGAAGTGCGCACCGGCTGGGGACAAGCCTGCTGTGTCGGCGATTACGACAACGACGGCCGCGACGATCTTTTCGTCACGTACTACGGACAAAACGCTCTGTATCACAACAACGGCGACGGAACTTTCACCGATGTTACGGAACGCGCGGGACTGCTGCAACCCGGACCCAAAACGCGCTGGAACACCGGCTGCACCTGGGTGGACTACGATCGCGACGGACATCTCGATCTATTTGTCGCAAACTATGTGGACTTCGATCTCAAAACCGCTCCGCTACCAGAAGATGGTCCGTGTACGTACAAAGGCATTGTCGTCGCTTGCGGTCCTCCGGGATTGCCGGGCGGAAAAAATATCTTGTATCACAACAATGGAAACGGGAGGTTTAGCGACGTCAGCGAAAAATCTGGAATGTGGACGGCGATTGGCACCTACGGTCTCAGCGTTGCCGCGTCGGATCTCGATAACGATGGCTGGCCGGACATTTATGTGGCCAACGATTCCGCGCCCGCGACTTTGTACCTGAATCAAAAAGACGGCACGTTCAAGGATGTGGCCATCGAATCGGGCGCCGCGCTTTCTGCGGAAGCTAAACCGCAGGCAGGAATGGGCGTTTCCATTGGCGATTACAACCGCAGCGGCAACCTCGATATTGTAAAGACCAACTTCGCCGGCGACACGGACTCCCTATACACAAATCTCGGCGACGGCGTTTTCGAAGATCGCACTTATCCGAGCGGGCTGGGTGTCAATACGCGACTGCTTGGTTGGGGTGTGGGATTTTTTGACATGGACAACGACGGTTGGCTCGATGTGCTGATGTCTAACGGCCACGTTTATCCGGAAGTTGATCTTTCCAAGGCCGATTTAAAATATGCCGAACATAAATATCTTTATCGCAATTTGCGCAATGGCAGATTTGAAGAGGTCAGCAACCTGGGCGGCCCGGGAATTATGGAAAGCGCTCCGGCGCGCGGCTGCGCTTTCGGCGACTACGACAACGACGGAGATATGGATGTTGCCGTTAACTGCATCAACGCGATTCCACAGCTCTTGCGTTGCGACTCCACGCTGAACCGCAATTGGATCAAGATCAAGCTAGTGGGCGTGAAATCCAATCGCACCGGCATAGGCAGCCGCGTGATCGTCACTGCGAAAACGGTTTTGACCGCGGATAGACCGCTGGTGCAGATGGATGAATTGCGCAGTGGCGGCAGTTATTTTTCGCAGAATGATATGCGCATGCATTTTGGACTGGAGCAGGCCACCAAGGTCGACACGGTCGAAATTCGCTGGTTAAGCGGCCAAGTCGACCAGGTGAACAATCTGGAAGTGAATCGTCTGTACGTGATTCAAGAGGGCGGCAAGATTCTGAAAGCGGAAAAGTTGCAGGCCGCTAAAAAATCGTAGCGGTGTTGCCGACGGGCAAACCGCAGCCCGGGGCTATCTGAAAAAATGCGCACTTCTCATAAAATGTTCCTGGCTATCGTGATGCTGGCGCCCACGGTGGGTCACGCCCAAACCAAGTGTCCGTGGATGAATGAAGCCACGGCGGGTGGGTTTCTCGGTGGGCCGGTGACACTATCCGTTACCGTGAACGATCGTGGCGATGGAGCGTGCGACTTTTCGCGCCAACAAGCTGCTGCGATTCGCCATTTGCATATTGCGGTCAACACCATGGCCGATGTTTCCAAAGAATTTCCAACTTACTTGGCGCAATGCCCGGCAAAGAGCGCTGCCCTTCACGCGATTGGAAATGAGGCGGTCTTCTGTACCGTTCAGGCCGGCAGCGATGCTTATAGCGCGAGAGTGGTAGGCCGCGTGCGCGCGCAGGCTTTCGTAGTGGACCTGAGTTCCACGGTTCAGAACGACCCTTCGCTGACGCAGGAAATGCGTCGCGCAAAAGATAATCTCGCCGCCGAACTGATCGCGGGAATTCTTTTCTAAAATCGATGGCGATAGCGGATTAGCGCGAGACTTGCTCGGCGACGGGCGAAACGTCGCCCGTGATGCCGATGCGGCGATTGAAGAAGCCGCGGGCGGCGAGCAGTTCGGCGTTGAGAAGCGCGGCACCGGCGGCACCGCGCACCAAATTGTGCGAGAGCAGCGTGAGTTTCACGTCCAGGATGGGGCATTCGCGGACGCGCCCGACGACCGCGGCCATGCCGTTGCCGGCGTTGACGTCGCGCCGCGGCTGCGGACGATTTTCTTCGTCGAGCACGACGACCGGATGGCGAATGGCGGAGGGCAGCGCAGCGAGCGCGGCGTCGATTTTAAAAGTGCTGAGCGCCTCGCGCACTTCGTTGAGCGAAGCGATTTTTTTCAGCGAGAAGCTGACGCATTCGAGGTGGCCGGCAAGGACCGGCACGCGGTTGCAATGCGCGCTTAGCCCGAGACCGGCGTCGACGAAACGAGCGCCATCCCAGCGGCCCAGCAATTTTTGCGGCTCGCTTTCCATTTTCTCTTCTTCGCCAGCGATGAACGGAATCACGTTGCCCTGAATGTCCATGGAGGCTACACCGGGATAGCCTGCGCCGCTGATGGCTTGCAGGGTGACGACAAAAACCTTTTCGAGTCCGAAAGCGTCCGCGAGAGGTTTTAGCACCAAGACCAGGCCGGCGGTCGAACAGTTGGGATTGGTGACGATGAAACCCGTGTCGTAGCCGCGATTTTTTTGCTGCAGCGGAATAGCGTCGAGATGCGCGGCGTTTACTTCCGGAATAAGCAGCGGAACGTCCGGGGCCATGCGATGATTTTTAGAATTGCTGACTACCGGGTAGCCAGCGCGAGCGAACTCTTCTTCCGCTGGCCCGGCGACGGACGAATCGAGCGCAGAGAAAACAAAATCGCAATCGAGTTTTGGTTCGAGGCTCTTGACGACGAGATCGCGGGCGCGTTCGGGAAGGGGCCCGTCGAGGTGCCAGTTAGCGGCTTCCGTGTAGCGTTTGCCGGAAGAACGCTCGGAAGCGGCAACCTCAGTGAGGTCGAACCACGGATGATTGGCGAGCAAGTTGACGAGACGCTGGCCGACGAGGCCGGTGGCGCCGAGAACGCCGACCTTAAATTTTCGTCGCGCGGAGTTTCCAGAACCAGCGGGATTGCCGAGCGGCGAACTTTCCGCCGCTGAACTCCCCGCGCCGTTGGCCTGATTGGCGCTGTCGAAGTCCGCGCTCATTCCGCACCGCCTTTCTTCGGAGGAGAGCTTACTTGCGCGGCAGGACCGATGCGCGTGCCGCGGCCGTCGGGATTAAAGGTATTGCGCACCCAAACGACCATTTCGGTTTCCGCAGCGAGCGGCAAAACCTTGGCGTGCAAAACTTTCGCGCCGCTCTTTGCTAGCGCGTGCGCGTCGTCGTAACTCAATTCATGCAGCAGTTTGGCTTCGGCGCTTTCGTGCGGATTGGCGGTGAAGATGCCGTCGACGTCGGTCCAGATGACAAGTTCGTCGGCATCCACAACATGCGCGATGATGGCCCCGGAAAAATCGGAGCTGTTGCGGCCCATCGTGGTGATGCGGCCGTCGCGGGTGGCGCCGATAAAGCCGGTGACCACGGGAATAACGGCGTCTTCGAGCAGCGGGAGCAGCACTTCGCGCCCGCGTTCGCGCGTTTGCAGCAAATCGGGACGTGCATCGCGAAAGGTTTCGCAGGTGCGGACAAAATCAGAGGAAGTGACGGGAACCGCGACCAGTCCGGATTTTTCGAGAGCCGCGGCAAACAGACGCGCGCTGAGGCGCTCGCCGAAGGAGGCCAAGCGGTCGTAGAGTTCGGCAACCGCGGAAGGGGAACGGCTGGCGCTGACTTCATGCAGCAAGTCGTGGCAAAGGAACTGCATTTCCCGGCGCACGCGTAAATCGTCCGCTTCGCTCAGTTGCAAATCGCTGAGCACGCCGAGGTGCGTGTTGACGACGCCGTAGGCTTCCGCACGGGCTAGCTCCACTTTGCCGTTTTCAAGAGCCGCGCCGATGGCGAGAAGGTGATCGGTGATGCCCTTCATCGCGGAGACGATGACCACGACGCGGGAGGATGGCGCGGCAGCGCGCACAATCTGGCCGGCGTGCAGCATGCGCTCCGCGCCGAGGAGTGACGTGCCGCCGAACTTAAAGGCTACGACGCGGTCCACGCAATTGCTGCGGCTAGCCATGCGGCGGGCGGAATTACGCACACGAACATCCGCGGCGCGAGGCCGTCCACTGAAGTGGGCTTCTTGCAAACTTTCGGAACTCATGACTGCTCCTCTGGAACCGCTGGAGCGCCTCTGCGGGGGGCTTAAAGAAGAAACCCACCGCCGGTTCGCTTCTGGCGGTGGGTTGGAAACTTTGGCTTAGTTTCTCTAGTTTCTCCACGCACCGGAAGCGAAGGTAGTCGACGTAATAATCGTCGACGTAGTCGTAGTCTTGGACGACTTGGAGGTCATTCGCTTGGTGGAGATAGAGATCATGCCGAGGAAAAATGTAGCATAGTGCGTTTCCGGCGGAAAGCGAATAATGCGTGACGGCGGTTCGTGCGTGTCGCAACGGTTAAGGCAGGTATCTAAAGGGTTTAAGTGGAAGCTTTTACGCAGCGCGAGTCGCTGAAGAGGAGGCTGGAGCAGGTTAGGCCGGATTCGGCTTTTTGGAGTTCGGAGATGTCGATGGGGACTACCGTAAAGCCTGCGGATTCAATGCGTTCTCGCGTCTTGGGGAAGGAGGCGGGGAAAATGACTTGATCGGTGATGGCGAGTGCATTGGCGGCCTGAGGCTCGTCAGGGGAGACGTCGAGCCAATGAAAGCCGACGAAGGGAGCCGTGGCGAACCACGCGCGATTGGCTAGCAAGGTGTTGTGGCCTAAGGAGGTTACGGCGGATTTGAGGTGCAGGCAGCCGGTGACGGGAACGGGGATGACTTCGTAGTCGAGGGGCTCGACGAGCGCGCGAAGCTGGCGGACGCCTTCTTCACTGGTGCGGCCGGAGAGGCCGGCGTAGAGTTTGCGGCCGATGCGCAGGATGTCGCCGCCTTCCATGGTCCCGGGAAGGGTGATGTGGACAAGTTCGCGGAAGGGGGCGAGAGCGGCGGCGAGCGAAGCGGCTTCTGGGCGGCGGGATGCTGTGCCGAGAGGCAGGATGACGGCGAGTTCGTCAAGGACGAGGGCGGGATCCTCGACGAACATGGAATCTGGGAGAGCCGGTTCGGCGGGGAGGGAGATTACCTGGACTCCCAAATGTTGCAGGAGTTCTTCGTAGGCGCGGTGCTGGGCTTCTGCGATGGCGAGATGGATGGGTTGGCGCTCGATAAAGGATAGTTCGCAGTTAACGAAGGCGGGGCTGACGGCGCGGGTGATGGCGGTGAACATGAGGAGAGATTGTACTGGAGTGCGGATGAAAAGTTCGCGCGTTGCGGGTGATGGATGCGGAGTACCACGGATTTTCTGATGGCTACGTTGTTCCACCCGGGATGGCGGTGACCTGTATGCGCTCGGGGTCGACCTTCCTTAAGATGCACCCTCGGCTCCGGCCGCTATTCGGAACCGGGTGTGCGGCAGTTCGCGAAACCCGAGAAGCCCTTTCCGTCGCGTAGCGCTGCCTAAATTATTGGCGGCTGGCGGGAGGGATGATGTTGTTCATGCGCAGGTATTCGACCATTTGGCCGTAGTGGTCGAAGCAGTGGCCAACGATTAGGGTGGCCATGCCGAGGCGAGTCACCATCTCTTTTCCGAAGGGGTATTTGATGGGCTTGAGGAGATTGGCTTCGTTGATGGTGCCGATGGATTTGTGGAGGTAGGTGAAAGAGTCTTTGAGATATTTCACGATCTCGGCTTTGGATTTGACGGAGTCCGGGCCGCTCTCACCGCCGACGTCGACGGGCGGTTTTTCTTCGAGGATGGCGGCGCCGATGATGTAGTTGACGGCGGCGACGTGCTTGGCTTGCTCGGCGAAGGTGCGCACACCTTTGAATTCGCCGCTCGTTGGCGCAAAAGAAAATTTGTCCTCGGGCATGGCCTCGGTTGCCGGGACGAACTCGCTCTCGGCACCGGCGACGCCGCGGTCCAATACTTGCGCGATGGAGCGAGGTTCGGCGGGTTTCGCGTCCTGCGCGAGTGCAAGAGGGCTGGCAGCGAGTAAAAACAGAAAAGCGGGCAGTACGTTGATGTTCTTCAAGAGACGCTCCCCTAAACGGCGTTGCGAGATTTTATACGCATTGCGGCGGTAGAGGTAAAGGCAAATCTTCTAGGCGCTTTCGGGAATGGAGGAAGGATATGAAGCGGGTGGTGATCTTCGGGCATGCCGGGATCTGGCGCGCGGCGTTGCTAAGACCCGTGTCTCTGGTCTATGCTGCGTTGGCTTGACCGGTGACGGAGATTTTTGACCGGCGCCCCTTTTGCAGGGACACGAAGATCCGGAGAAACTACCCCATCCTAAGTCCATCCTGTTCTGTCCGGCCTGATTCTAGATCTTATTTATGCGCTGATCGCCCGATCGGCAATTACGCTGCGAAAGGATTTTTCGTGGCGCGCGGCGCCATGCTGTGTGCAGCGATGCTGGCGGCGGTTTTCGTTCCGTGCGGCACCCTGGCGCGACAGAGCGATGCTGGAGCGCCGGTGGTCGTGCAGCCAGGAGCGCCGGGCAAGCCGAGCAAGACGCTGCCGCCGACGACGAAAGGGGAACTGCCGCCGCGGTCCCCAGCGGATGTCGAGTTCATGCAGGGGATGATCATGCATCATGCGCAGGCGGTCGAAATGACCGGGCTGATTGCATCGCACACAGAGAACCGCGAAGTGCGCGCGCTCGGAGGGCGGATCAGCAGTTCGCAGACGGATGAAATCAAGTTTATGCGGCGGTGGCTGGCGGCGCGCGGGGAGGCTGCGACGATGGCGGAAGCGAAGATGGGGGATATGAAGATGGCGGGCGACGCGATGGCGTTGATGCCAGGGATGCTTACGGCGAAGCAGATGGAAGCGCTGCGCACTGCCAAGGGTGCGGAGTTCGACCGGTTATTTTTGACGGGCATGATTCAGCACCACGAGGGGGCTTTGACGATGGTGAAGGAGCTGTTCGACACCGCGGGAGCGGGTCAGGATGCCGAGATTTTTGACTTTGCGACCGATGCGGATAATACGCAACGCGCGGAGATCAAGATTATGCAAGGAATGCTCGAGAAAAAAGCAGCTGAGGAGAAACGATGACCCGAGTGTCAACTTTAAAGCTTCAGGTGGCTCTAACCGCGCTTCTTTTCTTTTGCGGAGTAAGCAGGGCGCCTGCGCAGCAGCAGTCGCCGGCAGGGCAGGCGCCCATGCAAGAGCCGAAAGCGGCGGGCGATGCCCACGCGACGGCGCCAGCAACCCCGCCCGGCGAGGAGCCGGCGGAAGAAGAAAATCACTTTGCGCCGGAACCGGCTCCGGTGCTGCCGCCGGGGATGGCGGGATCGGATGCGAACGATCCGCGCGCGAAGCTGGCCCCGGGATTGTATGACGCGGGTGAAACCTCCCTGGGCATCAAACACTTGATGCTGCTGAAGAAGCCGGATGCTTTCGAGCTGGGGACGAATGATCCCGATGATCCGAAAGTGGAGAAAACGATCGGCATGCTGGGCATCAATACTTCGAAGATTCCGAAGCCTATGCATTTGGTGATCGCGCAGTTGGCGTTTGCGAACTCGGATTTTGCGTTTCAGGGCAATCACCTTTTCCAGGGGAATTTTTATGGCGTGAATATTTACGACATCGCAGATCCGGCGAATACGAAATTGCTCACCTCGCTGGTGTGCCCGGGGGGCCAGGGTGATGTGTCGGTGTACCGGAATTTACTGTTCATGTCCGTGGAGATGCCGAATGGCCGGCTCGATTGCGGAACGCAAGGATTTCCACCCGAGCCTCCGCCGCCAGCCGGGGAAGAACAGAGTAAGAAACGCCGATTGCCGGTGGCGCAGAAGGATCGTTTTCGCGGGGTGAGGATTTTTGATATTTCCGACGTGCGGAATCCAAAGCAAGTGGCGGCGGTGCAGACCTGCCGCGGATCGCACACGCACACGCTGGTCGTCGATCCGCAGGACAAAGAGAACGTTTATATCTATGTGTCTGGCACATCGTTTGTGCGGCAAACGGAAGAGCTGGCGGGGTGCTCGGGCGAGAAGAACCCGGACAAAGATCCGAACACGGCTCTGTTTCGCATCGATGTGATCAAGGTGCCCGTTGCCGCGCCGCAGAATGCCAAGATCGCGGCCAGCCCGCGAGTGTTCATCGATGCACGCACGGGAGCCATGAACGGGCTGAACAACGGCGGGACACACGGCAAGAAGGGCGCGGAAAAACCGGCGGACACTGACCAGTGCCACGACATCACGGTGTACTCGGCGATTGGGCTGGCGGCCGGGGCATGCTCAGGCAATGGAATCTTGCTGGACATTAAGGATCCCGTGCATCCGAAGCGCGTGGATGCAGTGAATGATCCGAACTATTCCTACTGGCACTCGGCTTCCTTTTCCAACGATGGGAGCAAAGTGGTCTTTACGGACGAATGGGGCGGCGGCCTGGGAGCGCGGTGCCGCGCGAACGATCCCAATAAGTGGGGAGCGGACGCGATTTTTCGTTTGAAGGACGACAAGCTGACGTTTGCAAATTATTACAAGCTGCCGGCGGCGCAATCGGATACGGAGAACTGCGTGGCGCACAACGGTTCGCTCATTCCGGTACCGGGGCGCGATATTGAAGTGCAGGCCTGGTATCAGGGCGGCATTTCGGTGATGGATTTCACGGACCCGGCGCAGCCGTTTGAGATCGCGTACTTCGATCGCGGGCCGATTGATCCGAAGATGCTGGTGCTCGGGGGTTTCTGGTCGGCCTATTGGTACAACGGAGTTATTTACGGTTCGGAGATTGCGCGCGGGATGGACGTATTTGAATTGACGCCAACCAAATTTTTGACGCAGAACGAAATTGATGCGGCGAAAACAGTGCGTCTCAGTGAATTGAACGTCCAGAATCAGCAAAGGATGGATTGGCCCGCGGAATTGGTGGTGGCGAAAGCCTATGTGGACCAGTTGTCGCGGACGCAAGCGGTGCCGGCCGCGCGCATCGCGGCTTTGCAGAAGGCCATGCAAAGCGCGGAGAGTTCGCACATGAACCGCGGCAAGGTGGAAAAGTTGAAGAGCATGGCGCCGTCGCTCGAAAAGAGCGCGGCTGCGGCGAAGAGCCCGGCGGACGCGGCGCGGTTGCGCGGCTTGGCAGATGTGTTGAAGCGTTTGCCGGCGTAAGGACGCCCGAGAAGCGCGGGAGCGGTGCGGTTTTGCGGCGCGGCTCGCGACACGATCGGCGGCAGGCCGTGAAAGAAGCAGTACGCCGGGCATGCGGGCAACGCGACGAGAAAACGATGGCGAAGTGAGTACGCGTGTATCTGTCGCGAGCGAAGGAGACATCGCGGAGCCGCGGAGGAGTTCGCGCTGGCACAATCCTTGCGCTATTCGCAGGTATCGGACAAGAGAAATACGATGAGCACCTGGGGAACGCCTTCGCGCTTTGGCTCTTAGATCTGTTTCTTGGCGCCATGCTTCTCGCGGGAGGAGCGGCCTGACGCCACACTATTTCCTTTTCTGGTTTGCTCCCTACAACCGCCTTGCTTCGCCGCTCGTGCTGGTGAGTTCCCGCACCGGCCGCACTTCGATGCTGCCCACGCGAGCCGGCGGAATTTGCGAGGCAATTTGGATAGCGTCGTTTAGGTCCGTAGCGTCGATCAGATAAAAACCAGCCAAGATCTCCTTTGTCTCGCTGAAAGGTCCGTCCCGGACGGATATCTTGCCGTTGCGGACCCGGACCGTGACCGCGCTATGAACGGGCTGAAGAGCCTCGGAGGCCAGGCACCGGCCCTCTTTTCGGAGGGCTTGGTCGCAAGCGATGCACTCATCGTCAGTCATGGCCGCGATTTCCTTTTCTACACCGTAGACCAGGCATAGGTACTTCATAAAAAGTCTCCATTTCTCGAATCCGTTACTCGCTGCCGCCAGCGGTTTCGATGCTTGTCAGCCGATTCGGGTTCGCGGGCGTTCATCGTGCCGTCCAGCCGCCGTCGATGAGGATGGTTTCACCAGTGATAAGGCTGGCAGCAGGAGAAGCCAGGAAGACAACTGCGCCGGCTACTTCCATGGGTTCGCCGATGCGGTGGAGGGCGGCGATGCGTTCGACGGTGTCGGCGCGGAAGGCGGGGTCGGCGAGTGCCCTTTCCGTGCCCGGGGTGTGGATGAAGGTGGGCGCGACGGCGTTTACGGTGATGCCGTATTTGCCCCATTCGACGGCGAGACATTTTGTTAAATGCACGATGGCTGCCTTGGTCATGCAATAGATGGATTCGCCCGGCAGGGCAGCGAAGCCTGCTTGCGAGCTCATATTAATGATGGTGCCGCTTTTTTGACGGATCATGTGGCGGGCTACGGCCTGGCTGGCGAAAAATGTGCCTTTCAGGTTGATGGCCAAGGTGGCATCAAAATCTTCTTCGCGAGCGTTTTCAGCGGGATTCTCCGGGGCGATGCCGGCGTTGTTGACGAGAATGTCGATGCGGCCGAACTGCTTTTGCGTCTCTTGGGTGGCGCGCGAAATTTGCTCGAGCGAGAGCATGTCCATCTGCAGGGGGAGAGCTTTTCGGCCCATGGCGCGCAGCTCAGCGGCTAAGCCCGCGTCGGCATGGATGTCGCGTAGACCGAGGGCCAGGTCCGCGCCTGCGTGGGCCAAAGCCAGGGAGATGGCGCGGCCCAAACCGCGCGCCGCTCCGGTGACCAAGGCCACGCGGCCTTGCAAGCCAAAGTGGGGATAGTCCATGAATGCTCCTTCGTCGCTCCTAGGTATTTCCGGGCTGCTGCACGATGGCGAGACGAGCGGAGAGTTTACCTCGAGACCGGACCGGAGGAAGGCGGCGCGGTCGTCCCGTTTGACGGCTCAATCCGAAGCGGATCTCGAAGGCCTGGTTCTTTTCGCGAGCAACGCCAGGCGCTGCTGGTGACTCATGGGCTCCCACGGGACAAGCTTCTCGGCCAACACATCCATTCTGCGGAGGAGAGTCAACTCGACAAAAAGCTGCATAAAATCCAGATCCCGGAAGATCAGGGAGCCGGACTGTCTCATCTTGTCGCGAATTCGATCCATGTGGGCCGGCATCTCGCTCCAGTGCAGGCCAGAGCGGTGATGATGGCAGAGGTGGTAGCCCTCATTCATGAAGTTGACTTCATCAAGGATGGTGACGGTACATACAAAATAATCTTCGGGATGTTCCGGGTCGCAGAAGGCGTGTTGAACCCACGAGGTGATGGCCATGATGAAATTCATGGCGAGAAGAGGAACCAAGACATACGCGATGCCGATTTTCCAGTCGTAAATAAAGACCGCGGCGAAATAGATGCCGTACCGCAGGATTCCCCATAACATTCGTCTGCGATTCTTTTCATCGCCTCTGGTCTTAAAGTAGGCGTAAGGAGCAATCCCCAGGGTGGTCCAAATGTTGTCCGCAAGATACCAGAAGAAATCGCGAGGATTCGTGCGATCGTAGCGGCTGGTGGAGGCGTTATCGTCGAGTCCGCCGTTCTCTTTATGGTGGAGGCGGACGTGCACGGTGCGACCCAGTTCCGGAAGGTCCCCATAAAAATATCCGAGAAAGAATTCGACGTAGCGGCCGAAAACTTTATCGTATTTCTCAGAAAAGTACCCGTGGGGCCGGTGCGCCTCCAGGTGTTTGGCGCTGAACATTCTGACGGAGCTCTGAAACTTAAGACCGTACAGAGAAAGATAGAAAGCAAGCACCAGCAGAAGGCGAAGCTTCCCTAAAGCGAGTTGCAATACGAAGATGGGCACGACGGTAAGGGTGACGGAGAGCATGAGCCGCAACGCGGGCGTGTCGCGCGAGTCCTCGAGAACTCTCTGGCCGAGCCGGTCGATGAGCCGGTCGTAAGCCCGGGATAGAAATTGATAGGCGTCGCGTACGGGGCGAACCTTCGCGAGGAGCAAGGCCGCACCGTAGCCTCCGAAGGACAGTACGCCAACGAGGGATATCGCAACAATGCTCGCCAAAGCGCTCAGTACCGCGCAGCCCCGAAATAGGAAATTGGAGAAAGCGGCAAGCATCTTCGCGGGCGAGTGCGTCTTTGAGCGAGTGTCGCGTCGCTCGCCTGGCAAATCGGCCGCCGTTAGCTTGCCTGCGAATTGCATGTGCGCCGTTATACGAAGGGACGAGTTGCGTCCGGATTCATACGCGAAGGAATCGTATACGCAAGGACAGCAAAGTTCCAGAGTCGAATCCTGGGTGGTGGCTTGATTGGAATCAGGTCGCGCGAACTTCCCGCGAGGCGCGTGGCTGCCATTTATCTTCTGTTTATGCGGCACCCTATAGATTCCGGCGAAGACGGAGACCTAAGTAGCCGAATGGAATTGCTACGATGGCGCGGAAGGTCTTCCGTCGGAAGGGTAGGTTCGCATGAGGCTTTCTGGGTTTGCACGGCTTGTCGCTGGCGCGCTGCTGGTGGTACTCGGTTCTGTATCACTCTTGGTAGCGGCGACGACTGGGTATCACCTGCTGGCGAAATATAACTTCGGAGCAGCGGAAGGCAGCACGCGAGAATATTTCGATTACATCACGGTCGATTCCGCGTCGCGGCGCGTGTACGTTTCGCATGGCACGGAAATCAAAGTGCTGGACAGCGACACCGGTGCGGCGGTTGGCACGATCAACGGCTTGAAGCAGGATCATGGAGTCGCGGTGGCCGGCGAGTTCGGAAAGGGCTTCATCAGCGACGGAGCGCAAGGCAAGGCGATCATTTTTGATTTGAGCACGCTCAAGGTGACCGGCGAAGCAAAGGCTGACAAAGATGCGGACTGCGTGATTTACGACCCCTTCTCAAAGCGCGTGTTTGTGATGGACGGCGATCCGCACAACGCCACGGTGATTGATGCGAAAAGCGGGAGCGTGGTTGGAACCATCGAGCTCGGCGGAGGACCGGAGTTTGCCGTGGCGGATGGCAAAGGAACGGTCTACGTGAACCTCGAAGACCAGAGCGAACTTGTGGCCATCGATTCCACCTCGATGAAGATCAAATCGCGCTGGCCGCTGGCGCCCGCGGGCGCGCCGACCGCGCTGGCCATGGACGTCGAGCATCACCGGCTGTTCAGCGCCGGCCGCAAACCGCAGATGCTGGTGGTGCTTGATTCGTCCAGCGGAAAAATGATTCAGTCCTTCCCGATCTCCTCGGGAGCGGACGCCGCGGCTTACGATCCCGAAACGGGTCTGATCTTTGTTTCTACGCGCGAGGGGTTGGTCCACGTGTTCCACGAGGATTCTCCCGATAAATTCAGCGAAGAGGAAACCATCAAGACCGAGTACGGGGCCAAGACCATGGGCCTTGACACCAAGACTCACAAGTTGTTCCTGAGTACGGCGGAATTTGGTCCGCCGCCGGCACCGGGGAAGCGTGGCGAACCAATGAAGGGCACGTTCCACGTGCTGGTTTACGGACGCTGAAGTTCTCCGGCTTACTGGATGAGCTCGTGAAGATTACTGGGCGAGCAGCGTTTTCCATCGCTTCCAGGCATCGTCGCGGGCTTTTTTGTTGGCGGGCGAAGCGTCGGGGGCTTCTCCTGCGCGCATAAAACCGTGGCCTGCTCCCTCGTAGGTGACGGGTTCGAAAGTCTTTCCGGCGGCTTTCATGGCTGCGATGGTGTCAGGAAGCGTGGCGTCGATGCGGGCGTCGTTGCCAGCGTAAGAGCCGTAGACGGAAGCTTTAATTCGAGACATCGCGTCTTTGTCTGGCGGCTGACCGTAAAAAACGAAGGCCGCGGAAAGATCGCCGCGATTGGTGGCAAAGCGGAAGCTCTGCGCGCCGCCCCAGCAGAAGCCCGCGACGTAGAGTTTGCCGCTGGCGGCGGGCAGCTTGAGCGCGTAATCGGCGGAAGCGTTGAGGTCGGCGGTGACTTGATCGGGATTTAATTTGCTGACGGCCTCGGTGACTCCGGTGGGAAAGTCTTTGGTGCGGCCGCCATTGGGTGCCATCCCGGTGAGCAGGTCTGGCGCGACGGCGATGTAACCGGCGGCGGCGACTTCGTCGGCGAGTTCCTGGGCCCAATCGCTGAGGCCAAAAATCTCGTGAATGATGAGAACTACCGGGCGCTTGTCTTTGGATTCTGGGTAGACCACCAGAGTATCCACGCTGCGACCATCGTGCTTCACGGTGACCCACTCGCTGTGGCGCGGCGATTTATCGATGCGCTCGCGGGCCCAGGGCTGCGACCATTCCTGCGCGGCCAGTGTCGGCGCGCTGAGCGACGTTCCCAGAGAAATCGAGAACCATATGCCGATGACGCCGAGCGTTGTGCGAGTGAACGGTTTCACGATGGCGCTCCTTTCCTGAATGCTGAGAGCGAGAATAATGTTAATGGCGCGCGTGGGAGAGCGGCAAGGTTTTTTTGGTGAAGGAGCAGGATTCTACCTTATTCGCGGGACGCGATTGCCCGAAAATATTGGAAGCACCTCGAGTAACGCTGCGCTAGGGCAGATAGATTACGCGGGCCTGCGAGCAGAAACCACCCTGCATGCGCGTTCCTTGAATTACGGCGAACGAATTGGCGTACGGTTTCTCGGCGAAGATTCCTTGCACCGCGGTCTGCCGTGCGACCGCCGCCGATAGGCTCGACTGTGCGGCTTTCAGCTGTGCGTCGTATTTGTCGGTAATCGCAATCTCCTGAGGCCCCAGGTTACGCGTGTTTCCGGACCTGCGAAGTTCATCGCTCTGATCGAAGGTCAACTGACAAATCTTGTTGTGCGCGTCGTACAGTTCGTGCAGATACGCCTGCCATTCGCCGCTGGACCTTACCAGGTCAAGTTGACGCAGCACGGTTACGCGCCAGTTTGGGGCTTTCTCGGCTCCCGGTTGCGCGAACATGCGCACCTGATCGAAGCAACTCTCATTGCAGTCGTTTATCGAACCCGAGTTCGTATAAAAAAGTCCTCCAAAGCCGGCGTAGGGAGAGCTTTTGATATCGTCGTTGGTAATCACGCGCTTCGGCTTGTTGGCCACCTTCTCCGGGGTACCTGTGGGAGCCGAATCTTTAGCAGCCTCCTGAACTGTACCTGTTGCCGCCGCTTGACCCGCGGCGGGCTTTTTATCTTCTATTGCTTGCGGCTGCGCTTGCGCACGGAGCAAGGTATATTCCGGCGCGAATAAACACGCACCGAGAGTGAAAGCTAGAATCAATACAAAATAACTGAGCCTGGACACGAAATGCCTCAATTCCTCATTTAATCGGCGACAAACACTTTGTGCTTTTTCGCCAGAACCAATTTTTCGTCGAACGACAGTTGGCATTGCGAATTGGATTCGTCCACCATCCAAATGCGGCCGCCTGCGGGCTCTTCGCGGAAGGTCAAACTGCGTTGATTGAGAAGTTCACTGATCTTCTGCTGATCTGTTCCGACGGCGACGGAATCACAAACCGATGTCGAGTGGGGCTCGAGTCTGTTTCCAACGGTTTCGTAGTTGTTGCCGGCGGTCTCGGCGAGTGCGCCATGATCGCTGAGCTTCCGCCGCCACAACTGGACACCATCGGCCGTGTACGCTGCAATGTATTCGCCATCTGCACAAACACTCTGCTCAAAAAGGTGTGGTCCGTTCGGCACCGGTACCGCGGGGATGATCTTGACACTCCTGCATCCTTTCTTGCCTCCGGAGGACCACCGTACGGTGCCCGTCGGTAACGACGCGCCTTCCACGACTTTGACGGTGGCTTCGGCGGTCGCGAAGTCCGTACGCGCGGCCAGCCGGAAATCGCCTGCCCGCTTGGGTATGAGCTGCACCTGATCGCCCTCGATCGATTCAAACGCGTCGACATCCGACAGCGTCCAAGTAACTTTCGTCTGCGCACGTCCGTCCTGGTCGACCATGCGGAAGGTCCTGGATTCGCCGATAAGCATGGTGCTGTTGTCCGGAGTGATTTGGTAACTGTTCGGAGAACGAGCGAACGTAGTGGCTGCTGTAAGTAGCAACAAGGGAATACACAGGATTCGCCGAAGTGTGACAGCAATTCGTTTTTTCATGCCGCTGCTATGTTTGGGTCTCTAAACGCAGGTGTCAATGTTACGCGAGGGTAATGATTCGTCACTGCCAACCCGCATCGCTGCGGTGCGGCGATCAGAAAATGGGAAAGCCTGTTGGAGAAGTGAAGCACCGAAAACCGAAGTCTCGAGCGTCCAGCGCGGCGGATTATTCTCCCCGAGCTTTTTTTGTCAACAAGAGACGTTGACAATTCCTTCGCTGCCAACGATTCAGCGTTTACCTTGGGGATTTTGCGGCGCTGCAGGCTTGCGCGCGGGCCAGCAGGAATTCGCGTTCGCGAGTGTTGCGGGTGAGCGTGGCGGCGCGCTGGAATTCGGATTGCGCCTCCGGGTAGCGGGAGAGTTTGAAGAGCAAGTCGCCGCGCACGCTGGGCAGCAGGTGGTAGGACTTGAGCGCGGGGTCGGCGGTGAGTGCGTCGATCAGCGCGAGGCCCGCGGCGGCACCCTCAGCCATGGAGACGGCTACGGCGCGATTTAGCTCGACGATTGGAGATGGTGTTTGTTGCGCGAGCGCTTCGTACAACGCGACGATTTGTGCCCAGTCGGTGGCGCCTGGCGTGCGCGCGCGCGCGTGGCAAGCGGCGATGGCGGCTTGCAGGGTGTAGGGGCCGCGCGTGTTCGCCAGTTTTTCGGCGCGGTCGAGCGCGGCGAGGCCGCGGCGGATCAAGAGTTGATCCCAGCGGCTGCGATCTTGTTCCAGTAAAAGGATGGGCTCGCCGGTCGCGCTGACCCGGGCGCTCGAGCGCGAGGCTTGAATCTCCATGAGCGCGACGAGGCCGTGCACTTCTGGTTCGCTTGGAGTTAGTTCAGCGAGGATACGGCCCAGGCGCAGCGCGTCTTCGCAAAGTGCGGGGCGGAGCCAATCGTCGCCGGCGGTGGCGGTGTAGCCCTCGTTGAAGACGAGGTAAATCACTTCGAGCACTGACGCGAGGCGGGCGGCGCGCTCGCTGCCACGAGGGACCTCGAAGGGCACGCGCGCTTCGGCGAGTGTTTTTTTGGCCCGCACGATGCGTTGCGCGACCGTCGGCTCGGGAACGAGAAAGGCGCGAGCGATTTCGTCGGTGGTGAGGCCGCCGAGGAGACGGAGGGTAAGCGCCACGCGGCCCTCGGAGGAAAGCACCGGATGGCACGAGGTGAAGACCAGGCGGAGGAGATCGTCTCCGATGTCGTCGTCGATGGCGCTTTCAAGATTGGCCACGGCTAACTCCTGCTGGGCCTGCAGCTCGCGGCTCAGCTCGCCGTGCTTGCGCTCGAGCAGCTTGCTGCGGCGCAAGCGGTCGATGGCGCGATGCTTGGCGGCGGCCATGAGCCACGCGCCGGGATTATCTGGAATGCCGGATGCGGGCCATTGTTCAAGGGCGGCGACCAGCGCGTCTTGCGCAAGTTCCTCCGCAAGGCCAACGTCGCGCAGCATGCGCGCGAGGCCGGCTATGATACGTGCGGACTCGATCCGCCAGACGGCTTCGATGGCGCGGTGGGTATCGGTAGCGGTCACGACTACCGATAACACCACGTTGCCGGGCGTTCGTGCAAGATGCGTTAAACGCCTTTACAGGGGAAATCGTCTGGTCCCATGATTTGGCGCACTTCCGTCTCACCTTCCCATTCCGGCCAGTGCTCACGGTGCAGGTCCATAAATCGCTGCGCGCCTTCGAGGGCTTCTTGCCTGGACTTGAGGTCGAAGATCGCGAAGCCTCCGACGATTTCTTTGGCTTCTGCGAACGGTCCGTCAGTCGCGGTGACCCTTCCGCCGGAAACGCGAACGCGCGTGGTGGCGGCCATGGGCGCCAAGCCACCGGCCAGTACCATGGTTTTGTCTTTCGTCGCCTGTTCGGCAAGTTTGTCGATCGCGTCCATCAGTGCCTTGGGTGGCGGACCTGAAAGCTCTTTGTGTTTGACAAGCATCATGAATCGCATGGTGTGTCTCCATTTCGAAGTATTTTATTTGCAAGCTAACCTTCACAAGCGAACTGCGAACTTGCGGACTCGCCGGCGGGCTGCTCCGGCTAAGGCTTGTTTCTACTAACGCGTCGAACGGGGATACGGGAATTCGACGCGCCACAAAAGGATTTTTCGTTGCGCAGATATCCCCATCAGCGATTACGCTCCGCCACGCGCTTCAAGACAGTTTGGCCCCTGCGCCTGGGCAAAATCCGCAGCCTCGAATGCGGGGCGAATTTCAACTTCCATGCCGCCGTCAAAAGGAGCGCGCTTCAGCCATTCGACGGCTTCCTCCAGTGTTTTGACCTGCCACAGCCAGTAGCCGGCGATCAATTCCTTGCTCTCGCTGAACGGGCCGTCGATCACCGTTCGTTGCTGGCCGGAGAATTTGACGCGTTTGCCACTCGAACTGGCTTTTAGGCCATCGGCGCCCAGAAATACCCCGGCCTGCATCAGTTCTTGATTGAATTTCCCCATTTTCTCAAGCAGATCCGGGGTGGGCATGACGCCGGCTTCGGATTCCTTGCTGGCCTTTACGATCACCATCACTCTCATGGACATTCTCCTTGTCGAAACTCGTTGTTCAAACTCGGTACCCTGCCATCCATGCGTCGAATGGAATCCATGGAAATCGACATGGTTGTTTATTTTTTCCAAAGGTTGCCGGGCGGATCAGTCCCCGACCTTACCTGCAAATACGGCGCGCAACAATACCGCCGCGGCGACCAGGGCCAGCACCAGCCACGATGACGCCACCATCTGCCACAGGTTTTGCAAAATGCACTGCTGATTGAAGATAGTGGCTTCCATGGTCTGCGAGACGGCGGCCAGTGCGATGGAGGCGACCAGGTGCAGCGCGGTCGAGCTGCTGCTGGCGAGCGGGCAGGGAAGCTGGACGGCAGCGTGCGCGTTTCCAAGGCAGACGAAAAGGCCGATGCCTATCATGCACGGTAGGACGGTTGCGCTTGGTTTTTGTAAGTGCGTGCGTGGCGTGTTCATTTGCTGCTCCTCAAAAGCCATTGTTGGGCTTCATCTATACGTCGGGTAGGCGGCAGCAAAATCGACATGCGGGAACAGAAATATGCTCGCAGCTAGCGCCGGAACCACCCGGGGGGGCCCCCGGGGCGTTTTGCTAGGCGCATGCGGAAAGGTCTGATAAACTAGGATTTGCTCGACTGCACCTGACAATCCTGTCTGCAACATGGAAGAGCCTACTCACATCGTATCCCCCTGGCGGGATTGAAGTGTGTGAGCGGGAGGCGGCGGAAAGAAATGGAGCAGTTGTTGTTGCGGCTGTGGGAAAGTGGGAATCCCGCGTTTTTTGCGGGATTCCCAAGCGTAGCGTCTTTTCCACAGCCGTCCGCTACGGCGCGGAAGATAAAATCGCCGCGCCATGGCTACTTCCGCCCGCTATTTCGATCTGGTGCGTGAGATGAAAGACGCCTACAACCATCGTCTGCGGCTCGTCGAGAGCGCCAAACGGCGCGGCATCAAGCCGACCGCGCGACTCTTCGCTACCACCGTGCCCACCGTCCGCAAATGGCTGCGGCGCTTTCAGCAACACGGCGCATCCGGCCTGCTCGCACTTCCACGTGCTCGTCATCACCAGGCTCAAAAAACTCCTCCTGCCGCCGAAGCGCAATTCGTCGAACTGCGCAAAACGCTTCCCACTTTCGGCGCGCGCCGCCTGATCCGCGAGTTTGATCTGCCCATCAGCCATTGCGCTCTGGAACGCATTTGGCGCGAACACGACCTGCTGAAAAAACGCCGCCGCAAATATCAGCGCAAGCAGGACCTCGCGCACATCAAAGCGTCCTGGGCGCTGTTCCAGCAAATCAGCGCCGATACCAAGGATCTCGACGATATCCCGCGCTACTGGCTGCAGGCCCAACGCCTGCACTTGCCGGCCATTCAGTACACCGCCCGCGATGTCCGCAGCGGTTTGTTGTTCTGGGCCTTCGCCCAGCAACGCAGCGCTTCGGCCAGCGCCGTTTTCGCCTCCCGCATCCAGCAGCATCTGGATCGCTACGGCGTCTCGCTCCGCGATGTGGTTTGGCAAACCGACAACGGCGGCGAGTTCAAAGGGGATTTCCCTGCCGCTCTCGGCGACAGCCAGCACGTGCGCATCCCGCCCGCCGCGCACACCTACCAAAGCGACGTGGAAACCGTGCATCGCCTCGAAGAAGATGAGTTCTTCGACCTCGAAGACTTCTCCAGCCGCGGCGACTTCCTCGCCAAAGTGCACACCTATCAGCTGTACTTCAACTTGGTGCGCCCCAACTCCCACAAGGAAAACATGAGCCCCTGGCAGATCATCGAGCGCCTCGCCCCCAGCTCGCCCCTCCAACTCTGCTTGCTTCCTCCCGTGTTCCTGGATTACTACCTCAACGACTCAGGGGGATACGATGTGGGTAGGCTTCCCTATCCTGTCTGCAACAGGACCATCTGCACAGGGCCTATCAGAGGCGCCTGACTCTAAGGAGAACCGTCCGGGCTGCTGGTTGTTACGGCAGCTATTTTTGTATCTAGACGCTACGCATATGACTCAAGACATTCGAAACATTGCCATTATCGCGCACGTCGACCATGGCAAGACTACGCTGGTCGACGCCATGCTGCGGCAAAGTGGCATCTTCCGTGCCAATGAAGCGCTGGTCGAACGCGTGATGGATTCCAACGATTTGGAACGCGAACGCGGAATCACCATCCTGGCGAAGAATACGGCGCTTTTCTTTCACGATACGAAGATCAACATTGTGGACACCCCGGGTCACAGCGATTTCGGCGGAGAAGTCGAACGCGCGCTGCGCATGGTGGACGGCGTGGTGGTGCTTGTGGACGCCAGCGAAGGACCGTTGCCGCAGACCCGCTACGTTTTGCAAAAGGCGCTGGCCGCGAAACTGCCTCCGGTGATCGTGCTGAACAAGATCGATCGCGTGGATGCGCGCGCCAAGGAAGTCTTGGACGAAATTTATGACCTTTTTATCGACCTGGACGCTACCGAGGACCAGCTCGATTTTCCGGTGGTGTACACCAACGCCCGCGATGGCGTGGCCTACAACAAGCTGGGCGATGAATCGAAGGATTTGCTGCCGCTCTTTGAAGCCATCGTGAAATCCATCCCGAAGCCGCCCGGCGATCCCGAAGGCGTCTTGCAAATTCAGGTCATGAACCTCGATTACAGCGAATTTCTGGGACGCATCGCCATTGGGCGGGTATTCAACGGGACGCTGAAGCGCGGGCAAGAAGTGGGCATCAACCGGCTGGACGGCAAGATTACCACCACGAAAATCACCAAACTGTATACGTTTCGCGGACTCGAACGCGATGAAGCAGAAAGCGTTCCAGCCGGGGACTTGGTGGCCATTGCCGGAGTGGAAGGCATTCAGATCGGCGAAAGCTTGATCGATTTGGCGAATCCCATGCCGCTCGAGCCGCTGATCATCGATGAGCCGACGCTGGCCATGATTTTCACGGTGAACAGCAGTCCGCTGTCTGGCAAAGAAGGCAGCTATTTGACGTCGCGCGATTTGCGCGACCGTCTTGCGCGCGAACTGCTCACCAACGTCTCGATTCGCGTGGAAGATACCGACACGCCGGAATCGTTCCGCGTGCTGGGGCGCGGCGAATTGCAGCTGGCGATTTTGATCGAAACGATGCGGCGCGAAGGTTTCGAGCTGATGGTGGGCAAACCGGAAATTGTGACGCGAACGGAAGGCGGCAAGAAGCTGGAGCCGCTGGAGCGCCTGGTGATCGACGTGCCGGAAAATTTTATCGGCATCATTATGGAAACGGTGGGCAGCCGCCGCGGCGAAATGGCCAAAATGAGCAATCACGGCTCCGGCCGCGTGCGCATGGATTTCAAAATTCCGTCGCGCGGGCTGATCGGTTTGCGCAGCCAGCTTTTGACGGACACGCGCGGAACGGCGCTGATTCACTCCATTTTTGAGGGTTGGATGGATTATTCCGGCGAAATGGCGTTGCGGCCCACCGGTGCACTCGTCGCGGATCGCAGCGGACCATCGACGGCGTTTGCGCTCTGGAACATTCAGGAACGCGGCGAACTGTTTATCGGCCCGGCGATCGATGTGTATGAAGGCATGATCGTGGGAGAAAATTCCCGCGAACAGGACATGGACGTGAACGTCTGCAAGGAAAAAAAACAGACCAACATGCGTTCTTCGAGCGCGGATGAAGCGATTCGCTTGATTCCGCACCGCGAATTGAGCCTGGAGCAAGCCATCGAATTCATCGCGGATGACGAGTTTGTGGAAATTACACCCAAGTCCATCCGTTTGCGGAAAAAAGTTTTGCAAGCCAACCGCCGTCCGCGGCGCTGGCAGGAAATTCGCGCCAGCCAGGTGTAAAAAAATTGTCTCCTGGCGCGCGTCTTGCAACCCCAGAATGGTATACAGTGTTCTAAATAAAGCGTGCCCAGACGCTGTAAAGAATGGACTTGCCCGGCCATTTTCGATACTCTCCGGGATTCGCACTGACGAGACAGGGAGCCTTCGTGACCAGTCGAGAAACTGCCAGCGCCACCGCTTCGTATAGCACCATTGCGGCGACCGCCACGGCACTGCCGCCGCACAAAATCACGCGCGACGACGTGAAGTACTACATGGGGCGCGTCTTCGACATTCCCGAACGACGTCTCGAAGCCATGATGTCCATCGTCGATAACGCGCAAGTGCGCGAACGCCATGCGATTTTCCCCATCGAATATACGGTGGAGCCTCGCGCGCTTTCCAAAACCAATGAAGAGTACATGGAGCACGCCATCAAGCTCGGCCGAGAAGCGGCGGAGAAAGCGCTCGAACGCGCCAACCTCACGCCGCGCGACATCGATCTGATCATTACGGTCTCCTGCACCGGCTTCATGATCCCTTCGTTAGACGCCCACCTGATCGAGTTGATGGACTTTCGGTCGGATGTGCGGCGCATGCCGTTCACCGAACTCGGATGCGCCGCTGGCGCGATGGCCATTGCGCGCGGGGCCGATTATCTAAAAGCCTATCCGGGCGGCAATGTTCTGATTATCGCGGTGGAGCTGCCATCGCTGACCTTTCAACGAAAAGACATTTCACAGGCTAATTTGATTTCCTCCATTTTGTTTGGCGATGGCGCGGCCGCGGTGATTGTCACCGGCAAGAAAGTGCCCGGACCGAAGATTATGGTTTCCGAGACGTATACGTTTCCGGACTCCCTCGGCGCCATGGGTTTCGATCTGCGCGATTCCGGATTCCACATTTTGCTCGACAAAGGCGTTCCGGAAATGATCGGCGCGAAAATCAAAGCGCTCGTGGATGGATTTCTGGGACGCCAAAACCTGAAACAGGAAGACATCAAAGGATGGATTCTGCATCCTGGTGGCGCGCGTCTGCTCGGAAACGTGGAAGAAGCGCTGGGGCTGACGAAATGCGACACCACCCCGTCCTGGGACGTGCTGGCGACGGTCGGCAATCTAAGCAGCGCCACCATATTATTTATTCTGCAGCAGTGGCTCGAAACGCGCCCGCTGAAACCGGGTGATTATGCGATGATGGCGGCGTTCGGCCCGGGCTTCAGCGCGGAATTTATCCTCCTGCAATGGACATAAGCGTCATCGCGTTTCTGGCGTTGCTCGTCGCGGTCGCCGCGCTGCGCCTCCTCGAACTGCGTATCTCCAAGCATCATCAGCGGCAAATGCTCGGCCGCGGCGCCGCGAAGGTCGATGAACCAAGATTTCGCTGGATGGTGCTGTTGCACACCGCAGTGCTCGTCGGCGCGGCCGTTGAGGTTGTTTTTCTCCACCGCCCTTTCATCCCGGCGCTTGCCGCAGTGATGTTCGTGATTTTTGCGGCCGCCAATGCCGTGCGCTGGTGGGTCATTCGCACGCTTGGCGAGCACTGGAATGTGCAGGTGGTCGATTCGACAAGCCTCGGCGTCGTGACTTCCGGTCCTTTTCGTTTTGTCCGGCATCCTAATTACGCGGCGGTGTTCGCTGAGATGATCGCGCTGCCGTTGATTCACACGGCGTGGATTACCGCGGTCGTCGGAGCGCTGGCCCACGCCATGGTTTTGAGCCAGCGTCTTGCGACCGAAGAGCGCGTGCTATTTGCGAATCCTGACTATCGGGCTGCGATGTCCGGCAAGCCGCGTTTTCTGCCAGGCTTGTTTTAGCGGTAGGCGCGATCGCAGCGTTCTTCAGGCGGCGAGTCTTGTGGCCTTGATGGGGAGATTGGTTTCTATGCACAGAGCAATGACCGCCTTGCTGGCCTTCGTTTTGCTCCTGGCAACCTCGCCAGGCGCGGACGCGGCCGCGTTGCAGAAACACGCGAAGACGAAGTCGCGCGACGCGGCGGGAGCGACGCCCCCGGCTAAAGAAGGGCCCGCTTTTACGACCGATCCGGAATTGATGAACGGTTACCGCGCCCTCTATGAACAGGATTTTCCCGGAGCCCGCGCGAAGTTTGCCGCCTGGTCCGCGGCGCATCCGGACGAGGCCTTCGGGCAAGTGTCTATCGCCGCCGGATATTTATTCGACGAATTCAACCGCCAGGGCGTGCTGACCAGCGAATTTTTCATGAATGACGACAAATTTCTTCACGGCATTGAGGGCCAGGCCGATCCCGGGCGCATCAAGGGTTTTCATGACGCCATCGACAAAGCGCGCGTCCTGGCCAACGCCAAACTGAAAGCTTCTCCTGGAGACCCCAACGCGTTGTTTGCCTTGACCCTGGCCGCGGGCATGGAGTCCGATGATTTTACGATCGTCGAGAAAAAACATCTCGACGGCTTGAAGCGCATGAAAGAAGCCAACGATTACGCCAAACAGCTGCTCACCGCGCATCCGGAAGTCATCGACGTATACGTGGCGCCGGGCTCGGCCAACTATATTATCGGCTGCCTGTCCGGCACGGCGCGTTTTTTCCTATGGTTTGGCGGTATCAAGGGCGACAAGAAATTGGGCATGGCGGAAGTGGACAAAACCGCGCAAAACGGCCGATATTTGCAGGGATTTGCCAAAATCTTGCTGGCGCTTTCCTCGCGCCGCGAAAAACAGAACGCCCGCGCGGAAATTCTGCTGAAGGAACTTACCGAAGAATTTCCTGCCAGCCCGTTATTCGCCGCGGAGTATGCGAAAGTGCAGGGCCGTCCGGTCCCTGCCGTCATGAATCCCTGAAAATACTTCCGGCCGTTTTCCTGATCCGGCGGCCGCGCTAGCGAGGTCACCCGTGTTCGATAAACACATGTTCAAAGGCCGCGCGATTTTTCTTACCGGAGGCGGCACCGGGCTTGGCCGGTCGATGGCCCTGCATTTTGCCGCGCTGGGCGCGCGCATGTTTATCGCAGGGCGCCGCGAAGAGCCGTTGCAGCAGGTGTGCGCGGAAATTCAAAAAGCCGGAGGTGAAGCCAGCTACGCGGTCTGCGATGTGCGCGATTACTCCTCCGTTGAAGCTGCCGCGGAAAAAGCCGATGCGCGATTCGGCGCTATCGATTCGCTGGTCAATAACGCGGCGGGAAATTTTATCGCGCGTACGGAATCGCTTTCGCCCAACGCCTTTAACACCGTGGTCTCCATCGTGCTCAACGGAACCTTTCATTGCACGCAGGCTTTTGGCAAACGTTGGATCGCGCGCAAATGCGGCGGCAACGTGCTGAATATTGCCACTACGTACGCCGCAGCCAACGTCGGATCCGGCTTTGTGGTGCCTTCGGCATGCGCGAAGGCCGGGGTGCTGGCCATGACTACTTCGCTGGCCGTCGAGTGGGCGAAATACAACATCCGGCTTAACGCCATCGCGCCCGGACCGTTTCCGACGGAAGGCGCGTGGTCGCGGTTGATGGCCTCGAAGGAATTCGAGGCGCACGCCAAAGACAAGAACCCCATGAAGCGCTTCGGACGCCACGAAGAACTCACCAGTCTAGCGGCATTCTTGCTCAGCGATATGGCGCCTTATATCAATGGCGAATGCGTGGTGATCGATGGTGCGCAGTGGCTGCGCGGCGCGGGCGAGTTCAACGATTTGCTGATGCTCCCCGACGCGGTCTGGGAACAGATGGAAGCGTCGCGCCGCAAGAAAGCCTGAGCGTCAGTTCGATTCGCGGAACGCGCGGGTTCATTCCGGCAGGGCTCTTTTCCGCAATTCCACGCGTATCCTAATTACGCCGATCGATTTTCCTTCTGATTCGGCGTTGATCGTTACTTCTTGCAGTTCCGTCTTTTTTCCGTCGCCTGGCGCGGCCGGCAAAGCGATCTCCAGGCGTGCCGAAGCAACTTGCTTAGGGCCTACCCGTAACGTTTCCGCGCCGCTCTGGGCGGTCCATCCGGTTGGCAGCACCACGGAGAGTGTGATTTTCTGCGGCGCTGCAACCGGATTGTGCAGCCAGATCGGAACGACCAGAGTGGTGCCGTATTCGAGCGCAATCTCCGGCGGTTCGGGATGCGGCAAGGTTTGCAGGCCGTGCGCGCGGCGAAAATCATCGTAGAAAGTCCACGGACCGCCGAGTTCTGCGAAAAGCGTTGGTGGCTCGCTCCGGGGAGCCCTTGCGGGCGGCGCGAACGCCACGGCATCCGGCGTAACGCCGTCGAAAATGTCGCCGGTCAGGCTTCCGCCAACCAGGGAACGGCCGCGCACGAAATGCTGCATGTCCCCCCAATTGGAAGTCGCCAGTTTTTCGAGTTGCGCATCACTCATATTCGCAATCGAATCGATGAAACTCTTTGCCTGGGTTTCGTGCAAGCGGAAGGAATCGAGCGCCATGCGCCAGTACGCGTGTCTGCTGGATTTGGAAATGTCTTTTACCGGATATTCCGGGCCCAGACCGCGGAAAATGTCTTCGCGGTCGGCGTCCGCGAAGTAATAGATTTTCTTCGCTTGCCACGGCCGCAAATTTTCCAGAAATACTTCCAGGCGGCGCGTGGGTCCGGCAACCTGTTCAGGAAACGCCGTGGGATCTCCCGCCAGATCGAAAGCTTCCGTCGCCAAAACTCCCGCGGCCTGATGGTCGCCATGGTCCTCGCCCACAAAGGTTCCAGGCAAAAAAGTGAGAATCACTTCCGGACGCGTCAGGCGAACCAGCCGCACCAATTCTTGCAGCGACTCTCCGTGCCCCCAATTGGCGAGCGACTGCAAAACGTCTTGCGACGCGGTGTCTTTGCCGTTGAGGAACCAAACGTTCGTGATCCCCAGGAAGGCGTTGGCGCGGCGCGCTTCGATCTCGCGAATTTCCCCGAGCGCGCCTGCCTGCTCGGAGCCAACTTCGTTTGCGCCGCTGCTGCCGCGCGTGGTGTACACCACCGCGACGCGCTTGCCTTCGTCGATCGCGCGGGCGAGGTATGGAGTCGCGGCGCCTTCGTCGTCGGGATGCGCGACCACCAGTAGCACGTCGGCTTTATAGCGCTCGTCAGGCTGCGGCAACTGGCGCGCTTGCTGCGTAGCGGCGGGAAGTGCGAAGACGAGTAGCAAAATTAGGGTGTAAACATTCCGCATCGTTTTCCTCGGGTGTGAAGTTTACACGGGTAGCGGACCGGGGCGAAACGCATATCGGGAACAGCGGCTTGACCGCATCTTGCAGCGTCGATATTCTAGATTTTCTCCTTCCAGGTGAACACATTGATGGAAACGATACACGTCACCCTACCAGACGGCAGCGTCAAGGACGTCCCCAAAGGGACCACTCCGCTCGAGATTGCCAACGGCATTTCACCGCGCCTGGGCAGCGCCGCCATGGTGGCGCGAGTGTTTACCAAAGACGGGCCATTTGTCGGCGAGCCCGATTTTATTTTGCAGAGCGGCGCCAAGGAGGAAGGCGAACTCATCGATTTGCGCCATCCTCTGGACCGCGACGTGAAGTTGCAGATTCTGACCGAAAAAGACCCCGATTCGCTGTACGTTTTCCGCCACTCGGCGGCGCATTTGATGGCCGCAGCGGTAATGGAACTGTATCCGGACGTGAAATTGGGCATCGGCCCGCCAGTCGAAAATGGATTTTTCTACGAATTCCTGCGTGAACAGCCCTTTACGCCCGAGGATTTGGCGAAAATCGAAAAGAAAATGCACGATCTTTCTTCCGCCAATCTTTCGAACGAGCGAAAATTTATTCCCAAGCCTGAAGCGCTGGAGATGTACAAGCGCGCCAACCAGCCGTTTAAGTATGAGTTGGTGGACGAAAAAGCCAGCGAGCTGCTGGTTTCCTTTTACACCACGGGGAAATTTATCGATTTCTGCCGCGGGCCGCACATTCCTTCCACCAAGAAAATCAACGCGTTCAAAATCATGAGCGTTGCCGGCGCGTATTGGAAAGGCCAGGAAGGAAACCCGCAGCTGCAGCGAATTTACGCGGCGGCGTTTTATAATCAGAAAGATCTCGACGAATATCTGCACCGCCTCGAAGAAGCCAAGCGGCGCGACCACCGCAAGCTGGGCGCGGAGCTGGATTTTTTCAGCATTCAGGAAGAAGCCGGCCCGGGGCTGATCTTTTGGCATCCCAAGGGCGGATTGGTGCGCACCTTGGTGGAGAACTGGCTGCGCGATGAATTACAAAAGCGCGGCTACGACATGGTGTTTACTCCGCACATCATGCGGCTCGATCTTTGGAAGACCAGCGGGCATACCGGGTTTTACAAAGACAACATGTTTGGCGCGGTGGAAGTGGAAAAAGCCGACTACCAGCTGAAGCCCATGAATTGTCCTGGGCACATCTTGATTTACAAGTCGAAGCTGCGAAGCTACCGCGATTTGCCGGTGCGGCTGGCGGAGCTTGGCACCGTCTATCGCTACGAGCGCAGCGGCGTGCTGCACGGATTGCTGCGCGTGCGCGGCTTCACTCAAGATGACGCGCATATTTTCTGCACACCTTCGCAGATTGAATCGGAAGTGGAAGGCTGTGTGGATTTTGCGTTTGCGGTGATGAAGAATTTCGGCTTTGAGAAATTTGAGGTGGAACTCTCCGATTGGGACGCGACGCATCCCGAAAATTACGCGGGCAAGCCGGAAGATTGGCGGCGCGCAACGGCAGCGCTGGCTAACACCATGGACCGCATGAAGATTCCGTACAAGAAGATTGAAGGCGAAGCGGCGTTTTACGGGCCGAAAATCGACATCAAATTGATCGACGCCATCGGGCGGCCCTGGCAGTTGGGCACCGTGCAATTTGATTTCAATTTGCCGGCGCGCTTCAAGCTTGAATACGTGGCGGATGATGGCGCGAAACACCAGCCATTGATGGTGCATCGCGCGCTGCTCGGTTCGGTGGAGCGATTCTTCGGTATTTTGATCGAGCATTACGCCGGAGCGTTTCCGCTGTGGCTTGCTCCGGTGCAGGTGGAGATTTGCCCGGTGAGCGAAAAAGTTGCGGAGTACGCGCAGCAGGTCACCAACGCGCTGAAGCAGCAAAACATTCGCGTGCACCTCGACGACCGCAACGAAAAATTGCCGGCAAAAATTCGCGATGCGCAGATGCAGAAGACTCCGTACATGCTGGTGGTGGGCGCGAAAGAAGCCGAAGCCGGAACCGTTTCCGTGCGGCATCGCACCAAGGGTGATTTGGGACCAAAGCCGCTGGCGGAAGTCATCGCTGCGCTGCAGGAAGAAGCGAGCACCCGCGCGATTGTGTAAATGCGCGGGGCCGGCGCCGGAAAATTGACCTCTCGATGCGCCGTGACGGCGTCAAAAACCGGATGGCGCGGGCGATTCTTGCGTCAGGCTACGGAGCCACGTGCTGCGCAATTTCCAAAGGCAGAACAGCAAGCCGGCAATTTCCAAGAAAAGCCCCAGTGCGATAATGGCGCGCGAAATTCCAGCCTTCGCCAGAAATAGAAACCAGCGATCGAAACCTCTGCCAATCGCAGCGGGCGCGGGCGAAAACGCGTAGTGCATCCAGAGTTTCGTCTGGCTGATGAGTGGAGCATAGTTCGTTTTTAAATTCCAGAAATGATCGTAGTAGCTGCCATTGGCTTCGTCTTCGAGGAAGCTGGTGGCCATGCTGGTGAGCTGCACGAAAATTCCCGCGATGAGCAAAATGATTGCCGCGCGTTTGACCCACTGCGAACCTTCTTCGAGTATTGGGCCGAGTCCCAGGCAGAGCAGCACCATCGCGGGCAGCATGTAACGCGGACCGACACAGTAGCCGCCTTCCCACTGCGTGTAGCGCGAAAAAAAAAGCAAATACGCAATGGGCCCGGCGGTGGCCAAAACCGCGAGTCCGCGCCGACGATTCCACAGCGGGCGTAGGCCGGGAATCGCCAGGAGCAGGGGCGGCGCGAATAGAAAAACGGATTTCGCCGGAGACAGCAAAAAACCATACAGGCCGGAAAGCAGCGGCGTATTAAATCCGAGAATCTGTTTGCCGCCTTCGGCGACGTTGGGATAACCGAAATCGAGAACGTTGCCGAACAAGAGAAAATTGCGCAACAAATACGCGCCGCCAAAAAACCCGACGACCGTTGCGAAGGACAGCAACGCGCCGATGGACTCCTTGCGGTATTGCGCGAAGATCGCCAGCAAGAAAATCGGAACTACGATGATGTGTGTGGGGCGGACCCACAACGCCAAGCCAATGGCCAGTCCCGCGAGCGCGCCGCGCCCGAGTGAAACAGGGCCGGCGGTTTCGCTGGCGAATAATACGAGGGTTGCTGCGAGGAGCAACGCTGCCACTTGCGGTTCCGAAAAAAAATAAGCGGAATACGCAAAATGGAGAGTGCCAAGCGCGAACAACAACGTTGCGAGAAGCGCGTTACTTGGAGAAATTCCGATTCGCAAGAAAATCACAAATAAAAACGCGGCGGCCAGCGCGGAAAACGTCGTGCTGCTAGCGGTCAGCACAGCATCCAGAAAGATATTTTTCCCGCCCTCGGGAATTCCCGGAAGCTCGGAGCTGAGAAAACGCGCGGCGGCGTACCAGGGGGTGGTCAAAATGGCTTGGCCGAATCCGTAGGGCGGCTGCGGCTTTCCGGCGCGATCGTATTTTCCAAAAAAGAGATTGCTTTCGACAGCCTGTGGCACGGCCGTGCTGCCGCGCGTGGCAATGCTCTCCACTTCAAAATCGGCGGAGACTTCATCGATGGTGCGCACGCGTCCGCTGGAGGTCAGCAGAAATAGAAAATTCAGGCTCAGAAAAAGCCACGCTGCAAGACCGCGCGCGATGTGCGTGTTCCCGCGAGAACCGTCCATGCGCTCTATCTAAACACGGAGGTTCGATGCGCTCAGCAGTGTTTGCGGACGGTGTTTCCGCGGCTGCAATTCTTGGCCCGCAGATTCTGCTTGGAGCGGCATAACGCGTGTGTTACCGTGCCGCGCATGTCACCTACCGGACCAGCGCCGCAATTCGGCACCGCCGAATATGCTTCCACGTCGGATACTTGCAAATCATGCAAGCAGCCTATCTCCGGAGAGTATTACCGGATCAACGGCGCGCTCGCGTGTCGTCGATGCGCCCAGGACGTGCAGAGTCAGATGCCGAAAGATACCCACGCCGCCTACGTGCGCGGAATTATCTTTGGAATCGGCGCAGCGATTCTGGGATTAATCATCTATGCCGGATTTGGCATCATCACCGGCCTGGAGATTGGCTACATCTCGCTGGCGGTGGGCTTTCTGGTCGGCAAAGCGATGAAGCTGGGATCCGGCGGAATTGGCGGGCGGCGCTATCAGATCGCCGCGGCGGCGTTGACGTACGCCGCGGTGTCCGTCGCTGCGATTCCCATTGCGCTTTATCACGCGGACAAACCGGCTCCATCGCGTGCCGCTCGCGTGCAGAATGGTTCGTCCGCGCCGGGCGCCCAGCAAGCCGCGCCAAATTCGCCAGCCACGCAGAATTCTCAAGCCTCCTCAGACAGCGAGGATGAGGAGGTTGATACTCCGGGCGCGAAACCGAAAATGAATTTGCTGAAGGCCATGGGAGGACTGTTGCTGCTCGGTTTGGCATCGCCTTTTCTGGGATTGCAGGACCCGTTCCATGGATTGATCGGCTTGGTGATTTTATTTGTAGGCATACGCATTGCCTGGCAATTGACCGCTGGTCCGAGCCTGCAGGTGATTGGGCCGTTCCAAAGTACGGCAACCTCTTTGCCATCCGCGGCAGGCTGAGGCATGCTTCGTAGCTGTGACGTCTAACGCATTCCCCATTGAGCCGGTACGCAATTGCCACAATTGCGGCGCGCCGATCGCGCTAGGTACGGTGGCGTGTCCGCAGTGTCACACGCTGATTCACAGCGAAACCCTGGTGCGCATTTCCGCGGCGGCAAAAGATTTGGAAGAGCGCGGCGAACTCTTGCAAGCGCGAGAAGTGTGGCTGAGCGCGCTGCCGCTGCTGCCGCACGACTCCACGCAAGCGGAATGGATTCGCGGACAAGCCTACAAACTGGAAATCGCCGCGAAGCACGCGCCTCCTCCCGAACAAAAACACGCCTGGGCGAAGAAGCTGGGCCCGCTGGCGCCAATCGCGATCTTGCTGGCGAAAAGTAAGACGCTGCTGCTGGCCATTTTCAAATTTAAATTTCTGTTCAGCCTCTTCGCGTTCATGGCGATTTATTGGCAGCTCTTCGGCGCCTATTTTGGGATCGGCTTCGTGGTATTGATTCTGGTTCACGAGATGGGGCACTACCTCGATATTCGCAGGCGCGGCTTGCCCGCGGACATGCCGGTTTTTCTGCCAGGCTTGGGCGCGTATGTTCGCTGGCAGGCGCTCGGCGTTACGCGGCAGACCCGCGCTGCCGTGAGTCTCGCCGGGCCGCTGGCCGGGTTGATCGGGTCGGCGGTATGCGCCGGGATCTGGTACCACACAGGCAGCGGGGTGTGGGCGGCTTTGGCGCGCACCAGCGGGATGTTGAACATTTTGAATTTGACGCCCGTGTGGATCTTCGACGGCGGCCAGGCGGCCAACGCCCTCGACAAAGCGCAACGTTTTGTATTGCTTGCGGCCTGTTTGGCGCTGTGGGCGGTTAGCCGCGAAGGCGTACTCGCGCTGGTGGCTGCCGGCGTCATCTATCGATTGTTTACGAAAGATGTGCCGCCCGAGGGTAGTCCGCCGATCACTGCCTACTTTGTTGGAGTGATGGCGGCGCTGGCGGCCGTGGTGTACCTCATGCCAGGAACGGGACTAGGTCCCCGTTAGCCGCTTCGCGAATCTCGTCATCCCTCCTTGGAAAGCTTTTAAGTGTTATCCCCTGGACACCAAAGTTATGTCGTTTGCGCAAGGAACCATTTTGACGCGCCTTTTATGCCACGGAAAAGCCGACGACCCATTCTTAAACCTTTCTGCGCCAACCGTGTGCGATGAGATGGGTTCGCAATGGCAGTTCGGTTCTGCAGCGCTTTGGGTGTCGTCTTTTTCCGAGGTCTTGGCGAATTTGCTTTCGCCCGCGAGGTTTCTCTCGAAGCGAGCGGCGACGAAGGAACGGCTGCGGGGGCAGCTCGGCGGGCGGCACGAACCTACTGCGCGACCTGCCCGCGGATCGCTCCGCGGCCCCATCAGACTGACGATTCTGCAGAGTGGGCTTTTGGCGTCATGGAGGTTAGGAGTTCCGTGAGGCGTTCGTGGCCTTCGCGGACGCCGCGTTCCATGTCGGACTCGACCATGCCGTCGCGGTCGGAGATGGACTGGAAGACGGATTGGGTGGTGACAAGGGTGCGGGAGTCGGGGAGAACAGTGAATCTGGTGGTCTCAAGGGCCACGTGGCCTTTTTCCGGGAGGCCTTCGAATTCGAAAGTCTGAATAATTCTTTCCGGGACCACGACTTCGTGGCAGACGCCGTGGAAGGCGAATTTCTGTCCCTTCCGTTCGTGGATGTAGCGGTAGGAGCCGCCGGATTTTATGTCGAATTTGTCGATGGTCATGGTGAGGTCACGGGGGCCAAGCCACTGGACGATGAGTTTCGGATCGGTGTAGGCCTGGAAGACGAGCTCCCGGGGAGCGTCGAATTCCCGCGTAATGAGGCATTCTTGTTTGCCCGGTTCGGCGGTGATCGTGGTTTTGTTGTTGCTGCTCATGACTGCGGTCTCCTTTTGGTTTTAACGGTCGCTTTTTCTGATTGCAGGTTCGGACGGGGATGCGTTTTCCGCCGGGTTTCCCGTGCGGCTTTCATTTTTTCCAGCAAATCGTCGAGGCGTTCATGGCTGGCCTCCCAGAATTCGCGATAGCCTTCGGCCCAGTCGGCAACGTTTTGGAGCGTACGCGGTTCGAGCGTGCAGAAATGCCGGCGGCCGCGAGAGGATTTGGCGATGAGACGGGCGCTCTCGAGATAAGCGAGGTGTTTGGAGACAGCTTGCTGGGAGATAGGGAAAAGGCCGGCGATTTGCTTGACCGTGGCGGGGCCTTGTGTGAGGCGGAAAAGTATGGCGCGACGCGTGGGGTCGGAGAGTGCAGCGAAGGCGGCGCTAAGAGTATCCACAACCATATGGTTGTGGATTGCGGCGTGGTTGTCAAGGGGATTTTTTTGCAGTTCATGGGGCTTGCGGTTCAAACGGGCGTAAACAGAGGTGTGGGTGTAATGAGTTGCCATTCTTTAACGATGGCTAGAGTCGCGAGTGGCGCGTCAGGACTCTACCTGTCCGCTTTCGCCGAGATTATTTCGTTTTGTAACGCATAATGAATCAGCTCGGCGAGGGAATGGAGGCCAAGCTTTAGCATGATTTTGGCGCGGTGCGTCTCGACGGTTCTGACCGTGATTCCGAGCAGCGGCGCGATTTCCTTGTTCGATTTCCCTTCTGCCAGGAGGCGAATGATTTGAAGCTCGCGGGGCGTCGTTCGCGAGCCTGCGGGCTTTCCATCCTCCTGCCGGCTTCTCGGGTTGAGAAATCCATCGAGAACGATTTCGGATACTTTGGGGGTCAGGAAACGCTTACCCTCCGCAATGGCTTTCACGGCTTTCGCGAGGCATTCGGTTAGATCGGATTTCAAGAGATACCCGCGAGCTCCCGCGTCCAGGGCACGGCGCACCATCTGGTCTGACTCGTGCATGGTAAGGACAAGAACTTTGGTATCGGGAACTGCTTCTCGAATTTGCTGTGTTACCTCGACGCCATCTAGTTCGGGCATGCCGATATCGACGACCGCCACATCGGGGTTCAGGGCAATGGCCTTTTCTACGGCTTCACGGCCATTTGCTGCCTCACCGACGACTCTCCAGCCCCGGGAGCGGAGGACCGCCCGAGCACCACGCCGAACGAGCCCGTGATCGTCTGCGATCAGAATGCGGAGTTTTTTCACGTTGTTTCTCCTCCGAGAGGGATGGTCACGCGCACGATGGTGCCGTGACTGCTGGGCTCAAAATCAAACCGCCCTCCGATCAGCTTCACGCGCTCTTGCATGCTCGGGATACCGACACCAAATTCGAACCGGGACTCCTCTTTCCCTTTTTGCACATTGCCAGAGACTCCCCGGCCGCGATCGCTGATTTCCAGCCTGAGAACCGAATCGCGGTCAATTCGTATTTTGGCTTGCTGGCTCCCGGAATGGCGCTGGATATTGGCGAGGCTTTCCTGCACCACCCGGAACACCGCGAGTTCGATATCTCGTGGCAACCGTCCGACACGCGGCGACAGCTGCAATTCCACTTGGATTCCACTGCGATTTGTGAAGCCCTTCACATAATCACGAATCGCGTCGTCTAATCCGGCCTGATCCAAGACGGGTGGGTGCAACACGTAAGAAAGCGTGCGGATTTCACGGATGCACTGGTCTGCCAATGCCTTGCAGTCGGAAAGCAGCCTACGAGACTTTCGATTGCCCAACGGGATTGCAGGACGGAGTTGCCCGAGCATCGTGGCCAATGCAACTAGGTTTTGACCTGTGGAATCGTGCAAATCCCGAGCGAGTCTCCGGCGCTCCTCGTCGTGCAAACGCAGGAACTGGCCGGACAGGCGGCGGAGTTCCTCCTCGGCGCGCACGCGTTCGGTGATCTCGCGGCAAGTGCCCGCAACACGAATCGGCTTTCCTGTCTCATCATGAAAAGCTTGCCAGCGTTCTTCGAGAATTTTGACGCGGCCATCCGGCATGACGATGCGATATTCGACCGTCGAAGGCGAGCGCTTGTCGAGGGACGCTACGAACGCGGCGTCCACTTTTTCGCGGTCCTCCGGATGAATGAATTCCCGGAACTTTGGGCGCGTGGGGTGGAAACGAGACGGATCAGTCTCAAAGATGCGGTGGGTTTGCTCTGACCAAAGCACGTCCAAGCTTTGCAACTCAGCTTCCCAACTTCCCAATTTCGCGACCTCCTGAGCCTCGACCAAGCGAGCGCGCTCTCCTTCCAATTGCGCGGCGATGTGGCGTTGTTCCCGCTCGCTCGATCTGAGGGCTTCTTCGGCGCGCTTGCGGTCCTCAATATCGATGGATACTCCGAACCATTTAACGACGGTTCCCTGCTCATTGCGCAAAGGCGCGGTGCGAACCAGGAACCAGCGATATTGACCGTCGGCTCGACGCAAACGCATTTCATCCTCGGAGGCTTGCCCGGCAGCCATGTCCGCGAGCCACTTTTCGATAACTCTTGGAAGATCTTCGGGATGAACTACACGCGCCGGCTGTTTGATTTCCTCCGGCAAAGAAAGGCCCGTATAGTCCATCCAACGCTTATTGACGAACTCAACGGCGCCATCGGGCAGGAGAGTCCAAGCCATGGTGGGAAGTGTGTCGATAATGAGGCGAATGCGATCTTCGGCCTTTTTCAGATCCTCGATGTCAGTCGAAATTCCATACCAATTGGCAATGCTTCCCTGCGGGTCCCGCAAGGGCACGGCACGAATCAAGAACCAGCGATACTGCCCGTCGGACCGACGGAGACGCGCCTCCTTCTCAAAGGGTTTCCCGGCCGCCAAAGCCGTGCGCCACTCCTCGATCAAACGGTCGTCGGGGTGGAACGCTTTCATCATCCATCCCCAGCCGAGACCGTCCTCCAATGGCAGGCCGGTGTACTCCCAAAAATTTCGGTTGAGGAAATCCGCCGAGCCATCAGGCAATTTGCGCCAGACTATTGTGGGAATTGTGTCAATGATGAGGCGCAGCGGCTCTTCGATAGCATTCGACGCATCGTCAGAATTGGCCCCAGTTTGACTCATGGCAGCCTTCCACGACACCCGGGCCGGGCACGCATACGTCTGCGTGACTTCCGGTATTCAATGCGCAGATAGTACTCCAATCCTATCGAAATGGCTTGCTGTCTAGTCTCGTTGCCCCGGGTGCATCCGTGAGAATTTTAAAGGTGAAGGCGAGAGAAGGGGGCGCGAGGAGCCCGTAGGCTACGGCTTTGCTACTTGCTGGGCGGGCGATGGGGCGTGCTATACTTTGAAGCCCGTCCCAGGTGGATTTGTGCTTGTGGTCGTGGGTGTGGTGATTTGGGCACTTCGCAGCGCGGGTTTCCCGCGCTTTACACGCGACCCTTCACGCTCAATTTAGAGTTCCATTTCAGACGCAATAAGGGGGAGTTATCGCAGAACGTAATTTCCGACAGGCCGACCGGATCCGGATCAATGAGAGAATTCGGGCGCGCGAAATACGGGTTATCGATGAAGATGGTGGACAGCTTGGCGTGATGCAGCCATTTGAGGCGCTGCGCATGGCCAAGGAAAAGGGTTTGGATCTCGTGGAGATTTCGCCGACCGCGGATCCGCCGGTTTGCAAGATCACGGATTACGGCAAGTATCTTTACCAGGCGAATAAGAAGGCGCACGAGCAGCGGAAGAGCAGCCGCGGGTCGCAGTTGAAGGAAGTGAAGTTCCGGCCGAACACCGCGGAGCACGATTATCAGGTTCGCAAGAATCAGATCATGCGGTTTTTGGGAGAAGGACACAAGGTGCGCGCGATGATTTTCCATCGCGGGCGCGAAATGGCGCACCAAGAAGTGGGTCGCGCAAAGATGACGCGGTTGCTCGGTGAGATTGGGGAATTTTGCCAGATTGAGACGCCGGCGCGCATGGAAGGAAACGTTTTGGTGGCGCTGCTGGCTCCGAAAAAGGGCGCGGGACCGGTGAAGTCACCAGGGCAACCCGTGAGTGCCGGGCAAGCGCAGTAGGCCGGGCGGGATTCAAAATTATTTTGCAGGACTTGCAGCGCGCGGTGAAGCTGGTGCGGCGCGGTTTGTAAATCACGAGAGGAAGCAACGGAATGCCAAGGAATTCAACGAAGCCGAAGAGAAAGTTGAAGACGCACCGGGGAGCGCGCAAGCGTTTCAAGATTACCGGTACGGGAAAAATCAAACGGATGCATTCGGGCAAACGGCACCTGCTGGGCACGAAGAAGCCGGGGCGCATGCGCAAGTTGAAGAAGCTGACGCTGGTGAGCAAAGCGGACGTCCGCACTTTGCGACAGATGCTGCCGTACGGATGAGCAGTTCGCGGTAAAGAATTTCGTCGTAAACGCGCGGACTGATTTCTAACGGAAGTTAGAACAGCGCGCGGGATCGAAGGAAAGGCGGGGCGCAAGCCCTGCAACATCGTTCCGTCTGAGATTTAGAGGGAATGAATATCGAGCCAGGCAGCGCTTCACGGGTGCCTGCCGGCCGATTCGCCGCAGATTGCACTGCACGCAGAAATGCGAAGCGGTCAACGCGGTGGCAGTACACCGGAGACAAACCCGTTGCGGCACGCTTGCGGTTTGGGGTGTGCTCGCGTCCTGTTTGTCTCCCCCAAAAAGGAGAAACCCCTATGGCTCGCGTAAAACGCGGCACCAAGCGACGTGCGCGTCGCAAGAAGTATTTAAAGCGCACAAAAGGCTTTTTCCTAACCAAGAGCAAGTTGTACCAGTCCGCGCAGGAAGCGGCGAATCGCGCGGATCGTTATGCGTTTCGCGACCGGCGCGTCAAGAAACGGCAGTACCGGCAATTGTGGATTCAACGCGTGGGAGCAGCGGCGCGATTGAACGGGTTGACGTACGGACAGCTGATTCACGGATTGAAGACGGCGGGTGTGACGCTGGACCGCAAGGTGCTGGCGGACATCGCGGTGAAAGACGCCGCGGGATTCGCGCTGCTGGCGGATACGGCGCGGGCTGCGGCGCCACCGGTGAAAAAGGCGAAAGCGAAGAAGTAACAGGCCATGGCTTTGGGGCGGGTGTTTTTTTCGCCCGCCTTTTCTTATTTTGTTCGCGCCGTGTCTTGTCGTTACATCCAAGTCATGGCACGGACGTGCGAATCGAAAGATCCGCTGCTGCAACGGTCTATGAATCCTATTGAAAACTCGGCTGCGAAAAAGCTTGCGGACCTGGGTGTCGCCGATGCGAGCGGCGTCGCGTCGCTGTTTGCGGAAGTCCGCGCGCGATTTGATGCGGCGGCCGGCGGCGTTTCCGATGAAAGTTCGTGGAAAGCGTTTCGCGATGCTTGGCTGGGGCGGAAGTCTGGCGTGCTGACGCTGATTACCGACAACTGGTTGAAGCCGGCGTCAGCGGAATTGAAGCGTGCCGTGGGCGCGGGGCTCAATGAATTGCGCGCGCACGTGGAAGCAAAAATTGAAGAGCGGCGTACGGCGATTGAGGCGGGGGCGGAGCAGACCGCTGCCGCGCGCGACCGCCTCGACCTCTCGCTGCCGGGGGTGATCCGGCCAATCGGATCGCATCATTTGATCCGTCAAGTGTTCCAGGAAATCGAAGATATTTTTGTATCGATCGGATTTTCCGTAGTCGAGGGGCCGGAGATTGAGACGCCTTATTACAATTTTGAGGCTCTGAACATTCCGGAGGGGCATCCGGTGCGCGACGACATGGATACGTTTTACCTGGAGCTGCCGAAGGGGGCGGCTTCGCCGCTGCTGTTGCGGACGCACACTTCTCCGGTGCAGATTCGAACGATGGAAAAGCGGCAGCCGCCGGTGCGGGTGATCGTGCCGGGTAAAGTCTATCGTCGGGACAATCCGGATGCCACGCACTCTTTCATGTTTCACCAGATTGAAGGGCTGGCGGTGGATGCGGATATTACGTTTTGCGATTTTACGGGGACCATCGAATATTTTGTGAAGGAATTTTTTGGCGCGGGAGTGAAGACGCGGTTTCGGCCGAGTTATTTTCCGTTTACGGAGCCGAGCGTGGAGTTTGATGCGTCTTGCCCATTTTGCGGGGGAACCGGAACGACAGCGGGCGCGACTTGCGGAAAATGCAAAGGCGCGGGATGGATCGAACTGTTTGGCGCGGGGATGGTGGATCCAGCGGTGTATGGATTTGTGAATTACGACGCAAAAAAGGTGGGCGGGTTCGCGTTTGGAATTGGCATCGACCGATTGGCGATGCTGAAGTACGGGATTGACGACATTCAGGTGTTTTTTCAGAACGATGTGCGATTTCTGAGGCAGTTTCCGTGAGTGAAGAGCCTCGGACGATGACTTTCACGGACGCCAAAGATCGCTTCTCGAGCCGCGTGGCGGATTACCTCCGGTACCGACCGGGATATCCAGCGGGGTTGCTGGATTTGCTGCGTGACGAGTGTGGATTGCGCGCCGACGAATCCTGCGCGATCGCCGACGTGGGATCGGGAACCGGGTTGCTTGCGGAACTATTTTTGAAAAACGGGAACCGCGTGTTTGGCGTTGAGCCGAACGCCGAGATGCGATTGGCGGGCGAAGCATATTTGCGCGCTTATGAAAACTTTACGAGCGTGGCGGCTTCCGCGGAAGCGACGACACTGCGCGCGGGCAGCGTGAAGTTCGTCACCGCAGGGCAGGCCTTTCACTGGTTCGAACCAGCGGCGGCGGGCCAGGAATTTTCGCGTATTTTGGCGCGCGGCGGCTGGGTGGTGGTGGTGTGGAACGACCGGCGAATGGACACTCCGTTTGCGCGCGACTACGAAGCGATGCTGGTGCGGTACGGCACGGATTACACGAAGGTGCGTGATTCGTATCCGGAAGCGGGAAAAATTAAAAAGTTTTTTGGAACGGCGCGATTTTTTGAGCGAGAACTGCCGAACAAACAACTGTTCGATTGGAACGGATTGGCGGGCAGATTGCGCAGCAGTTCGTATGCGGCGGCGGAGAACCACGCGAACTATGCGCCGATGATGGCGGAACTAGAGAGAATTTTTCGCCTGCACGAGGATGCTGGCCAGGTGTCCATGGAATACGCGACGCGGATTTATTTTGGGCATTTGAGCGCCGGCGGGGCGACGGCATGAAAGTAGTTTACAACTGGCTGAAGGAGTTTGTGGACGTGCCGGCGAGCCCGGAGGAACTGGCTTCTCGGCTGGCGCTGACGGGCACGAACGTGGGCGGCGTGGAAAACGGCAAGCACGGTGCGGTGATTGAAGCGGAAGTGACTTCGAACCGGCCGGATTGCCTCGGACATTTGGGGATTGCGCGAGAAGTGGCGGCAATTTATAGATTGCCGCTGAAATTTGCTCCGCCGAATCCAGCGGCAGCTGCGGGAACTCGCGCGAGCGATGTGCGCGTCGAGATTCAGGCGCCGGAACTTTGCGGGAGATTTACGGCGCGAGTGATTCGGGGAGTGAAGATCGAACCTTCGCCGCAATGGCTGAAGGACCGCCTGGAAGCGTCGGGAGTGGCCAGCATCAATAATGTGGTGGATGTTGCGAATTACGTGATGCTGGAGCTCGGGAACCCGCTGCATACGTTTGACTTCGACAAACTGGGCGGGCATCAAATCGTGGTGCGCAAGGCAAAAGCTGGGGAGAAACTGCGGACGCTCGACGGCGTCGAACGCACGCTGGAGGCGGGCGTGTGCGTCGTGAGCGATGGACAAGGTTCGCGGGCGGTGGGCATCGGCGGGATTATGGGCGGGGCGGAGACGGAAATTTCATTTTCCACGAAGAATATTTTGATCGAATGCGCGTGGTTTGAACCGGTGGCGGTGCGGCGGGCGGCACGAGCATTGCGGTTGCATACGGAGGCGTCGACGCGCTTTGGAAGAGGCGCGGATCCGGAGATGGCGGACGTGGCGTCGCGAAGGTGCGCGCAACTGATTCTGCAGCTGGCAGGCGGCGAGTTGCAGGGCGGCGCGGTGGATGTTTATCCGGGAAAGCGGGCGGCGAAGAAGATTCGCGTGACGCGGACGGAATTTTTACGGGTGATGGGCGCGGATGTTGCGGACAAGGAAGCGGAAGCGATACTGGGCGCGCTCGGATTTCTTCCGCTGCGGGTAGACGAGCATCGCGGAACGCCGGGATCGTTGCTGGCGGCGTGGGAATGCACGCAGCCTTCGTGGCGCGCAGATGTGGAGCGCGAGATCGACTTGATTGAGGAGATTGCGCGCATTCATGGGCTGGACAAATTTCCACCGCGATTGCCGGCGGCCCGGCAGGGTGCGGCGCGGCTGCCGCATTTTGCGGCGGAAACGCGACTACGCGAGCGGCTGATTGGACTGGGCTATCGGGAGATTCTGACGATTCCGCACGTGCCGACCGAGCGTGATGAATTGTTTCGTCCGGCAGGCGTTGCTCCCACGCGGCTTGCGAATCCTCTTTCGGAAGAGGCCGGAGTCTTGCGCGCCACCGGGCTGGTGAGCATGGCGGGCGCGCTCGAATGGAATTTGAATCATGGCCAACAGAATGTGCGGTTGTTTGAGATTGGCCGGCACTATCGGTTGGAGCGGGACCGCACCGTGGAGACGTTGGTGTTGACGCTGGGAGCGACCGGTGAGGAGCGCGAGCAAGATCTTTACCATGGTGCGCGAGATTTTTCGTTCGCGGATCTGAAGGGCGACCTCGACGCGATCGGAATGTTGGCGGGGGAGATTTCCTGGGAAGAGATAGGCGCAGGGGGCGGCCATGCGCCGTGGCTGAACGCCGCGAACGGCGGCCAAATAAAGCTCGGGAAAAAAGAGATCGGTGCGGCCGGTCAACTGGCGCGCCGCGTTGCCGAACGGCTGAAACTGCGGAGGGAAGTATTTCTGGCGGAGATCACGCTGGCGCCGTTCTATGAAGCGTTTTATCAGACGAAAAATACGCGGCGCTACGAAGCGCTGCCACGTTTTCCGGCGGTACACCGCGATTTTTCCCTATTGCTGCCGGAAGGGACGCGTTTTTCAGAAGTAAGAAGTGCAATTGCCGCGCTGGGACTGCCGGAGATTACGTCGATTGAGGCTGCGGACTTATATCGCGGCAAGAATGTGCCCGCGGGGAAATATTCGTTGCTGGTGCGCGTGAGATTTCAGAGCCGCGAAGCGACGTTGACCGACGCGCAGACAGCGGAATATTCAGCGAAAATTGTGTCGGCGCTGACGGTGAAAGTCGGAGCCCAGTTGCGGGCTAGCGCTTGACAGCCATCTCGGGCTCGCGGGCCTCATGGCGCGGCAACAGAACCACGATGGTGTAGACCCCGAGCATCACTCCGAGCGGCAACTCCGGAAGCGAGAGAAATGCCGCGGCGAGCGCGATGGTTCGCCCGGAAGACCAGGTTCCCAGCAACGCCAGCCCCGCCAGGATTCCGAGTACCCCGCAAATCGCCGAGAAAATTACAATTCCCAGGTAAACGACGTTGAAGGAATCCATCAGCGTGTAAGGATCGGGGACCCGGGTCATGAGCGCGCCAAACATCAATTTTGCGGTGATGTGAAAAGCCAGCAGCCAGAACACGAGGAGGACGCGCGCGATGCCGTATACCACCCAGCACACGCCTAAGATCCGACGATGGTTGGCAAGGAAGGTGGAATCAGCAGTCGTGGTCATGTCAGCTCCCGGCAACGGGCGAATTACGCTCAACACGATGCGCTTAGAAGACGAGTTCAGTGAATTGTACGGGTGGTATTGAAGAGGAAAAGAAAAAGCGCCCCAGCCCTAGGACCTCGATCTCTCGAGGTGTCACGCTTTTCCTTTTCGCTCCTCAATTTCGCGGAGGGTAAGCACCGCAGGGGTATGCTGCCAAAGAAGGGGAAGACGGTCCATACAAGCTATCCTGTATTTGGAGCGGGCGTCTTGCGGTAGCGAGCGGATTTGATGACTTGCGAAGTCTTTTGCGGATGGGAATACTGCAAACATTGAGGTTGCGTATGGCGCGAAGCGGTGAAGTTCGCATTGGCATCTCGGGATGGCAATATGAACCCTGGCGCGGCAAGTTTTATCCGGAGAAGCTGCCGCAAAAGTCTGAGCTGGCGTATGCGGCGAGCAAACTTAATTCACTGGAAATCAACGGGACTTTCTATTCCTTGCAGCGGCCTTCGAGTTTTTCCCGATGGAACGCGGAGACGCCGGACGATTTTGTTTTTTCCGTGAAGGCCCCGCGGTTTATTACGCATATACGGCGGCTGCGCGAGGTGGAGACGCCCGTGGCTAATTTTATGGCATCAGGACTATTGTTGCTCGGAAAGAAGCTGGGGCCGATTTTGTGGCAGTTCCCGCCGAATTTCAAATATCAACCGGAGCTGCTAGAGAACTTTTTTAAGCTGCTGCCGCACGACAGCAAAGAGGCGATCGTTGTGGCGCAACAGCACGATCTGCGGATCAAGTCTGAAGAAGGATGGGAGATTTCCGGGCAGTTTCCGGTGCGTCACGCCATTGAAATTCGGAACCAAAGCTTTATGGAGCCGGAGTTTGTGAAGCTCCTGCGGAAATACAATGTGGCGCTAGTCTGTGCGGATACCGTGGAGTGGCCGCGGATGATGGATGTGACCGCGGATTTCATGTACTGCCGGCTGCATGGGCCGGAGGCGTTGTATGCCAGCGGCTACGATGAGGGGTCGCTCGATGCCTGGGCGCGGAGAGTTTCGGATTGGGCGCAGGGGCGCGAGCCACAGGACGCGGAACGGGTTATTGATAAAGCGGGTCCGAAGCGTAGTGCGAGAGAGGTGTACGTCTATTTCGATAACGATCTAAAGGTCCGCGCGCCCGTGGATGCCATGAGTCTGGCGGCACGAATCGCGAAACTGTCGGCGAAGGAATCAGCGTAAAGCGGAGCTACTCGGTTCTCATGTTCCAGATTCGCGGACGCCAGAGACTTGGCAGCATCCTTCCAATGTGCTCTTCTCTACAGGTGACACTTTCCTTGAGAAGTCCGTTCCGCAGGCGCGCAATTTCGCGGGGTCTGCTGCTCTCCGTGGCGGCGGTTGCCTGCTGGCTGCCCGGCAGCACCATTTCCTCGGCAGCGCCGGGCGCCGACTCCGCAGATGGCCGCCCAACGATAAAATTTGTGCGCAATCCTGATACCGCGCCGGATTTTAAATTGGCGTCGCTCGACGGCCAGCCGCTCACGCTGGCGGCGGCGAACGGCAAAGTGGTGCTGCTGAATTTCTGGGCGACGTGGTGCGGGCCATGCCGTATGGAAATCCCCGACTTGATTGAACTGCAAAAGTTATATAAGGACCGCCTGCAAATAATCAGTTTGCTGGTGGACGTCGATGATGTGGATGATGCAAAGAGTTTCGTGCGTGCGGCGGGAATAAACTACCAAGTGGGAGTGGCGACCACGGAAGTGCGAATGCAGTACGGCGGTATATCAGCACTGCCCACGATATTTGTGCTGGATGCGCAGGGGCGGGTGGTACAGAAACATGTGGGCTGGTCGGATCCGCGACTCTACGAGATCGAGATTCGCGCATTGCTGGGCATGCCGATTCCGTTCAAGGTGGAAACGTTTGAGGATACCGGCGAGATTTTTTTGAAGCACGCGGATCGTGCTAGCGAGTTGCCAGGGGTGGATTTTGCGGGGCTTGCGCCGGAGCAAAAACTAGCGGCATTGCGCGCACTAAATGCGGAAGGGTGCACTTGCGGATGCAACCTTACCCTCGCGCAGTGCCGAATTTACGATTCGGCTTGCGCGATCAGCAAGAGCCGCGCCGGCAAGATTGTTGCCAAACTTTCGGCGACACCGGCTCCTCCAGTGCCAGTAATTCCTCCGGCGGGCTCAGAGCCCCGTGTAGAGCAGCCGCAGGCCGCGCCGGGAGCTCCAAGGGACGGCGCAGGTGCTTCAACTGCGAGCTCCCCTCCCCCTCGATAAGGGTTGCCAGGTATTGCCGCTTCGCCTTCACTCGCGTAGCCAGCTCCGGTTGGGCTTGGTACTCTCCTTGCGGTCCATGCCGCTCGCCGCACGCATACTTTTTTTCCTGCTTCTCGTCGTGTCATTCACCGGTTGGCTGTCGCCGCCGCTGGCGCTGACCGCGGGAATCCTATTCGGACTTGGCTTCGCGCATCCTTACGCCGCGCAGAGCCGCACAGCCGCGCGCTATCTGCTGCAAGCCGCGGTGGTGGCGCTCGGATTTGGAATGAACCTGCAAGAAGTATTGAAAGCCGGGCGCAGCGGCTTCTTTTACACCGCGTTAAGCATTTCGTTCGCGCTCGCGCTGGGGCTGGCGCTGGGCAAATGGTTGCGGGTGCGCGGCAATTCCTCTTTTCTGATTACCGCGGGAACCGCCATTTGCGGAGGCAGCGCCATTGCCGCGATGGGTCCCATTCTGCATGCCGACGAAGAGGAGATGGCCGTTTCGCTGGGCGCTGTTTTCATATTGAATTCCGTGGCGTTGCTGATTTTTCCGCTTATCGGGAGCGCATTGCAGCTTTCTCAAACACAGTTTGGCCTGTGGGCTGCGCTGGCGATTCACGACACGAGTTCCGTGGTTGGCGCAGCCAAACAGTACGGAGCACAGGCGCTGGTGGTTGGCACGACGGTCAAGTTGGCGCGCGCTTTGTGGATCGTACCCCTGGCTTTCGCTACCGCAGCCGTGAAGCACAGTAAATCGCGCGTGCAACTTCCCTGGTTCATCTTATTTTTTTGTTTGGCGGCAGTCGCGAACACCTACTTTCCAAGCCTGGCGCCGTTGACGCACGTGCTTTTCACCCTGGGGCGCCTGGGGTTGACGGCAACGCTCTTTCTGATTGGCACGGGTCTATCGCTCGCAACGATCCGGCAAGTCGGCTGGCGGCCGCTGCTACAGGCGGTGTTGTTGTGGATCGCGGTCGGCTGCGCATCCCTTTATTTCATTCGCGCTGGATTTATTTCGTTCTAGCGGCACAGGGAGCATGACCCGCGGCCAGCTCCCCTCGACAAAGCTCTTCCTTGTGGGAAACGTTCGCGCAGGATAAACTCGCGCACATTTCGCAGCTGTCTGCATGCGGAGGTTTTCATGGATCGCAGAATTACGATCACGGTTATTGGCCTGGTGTTGGCGGGTTTGGTCACTGCGTTTGGCGCTTCTTCGCAAACGCCGGCGGCATCCCAGCGCAAAGCGATACATTTGCCGAACAGCAGTTCGCAACTGCCTTTCAGTGACGGCATCCTTACGGGCAACACCTTGTATCTCTCCGGCAAAATTGGGATTGATGCGAAAACGGGCCAAGCGCCTGCGGATGTCGATGAGGAGATTCGTATTTTGCTCGACAGCGTGAAGGCGACGCTGGCCCAAGGTGGCATGACCATGGATGATCTGGCCTACGTACAGGTCTCGTGCACGGATCTTTCGCTATTCGACAAGTTTAATGCCGCGTACCGCACCTATTTCACGACGAAAGATTTGCCGGCGCGGCAGTTTGTCGGGGTTGCTGCGCTTCTGCGCGGCGCCCATTTTGAGTTGCAGTCGATTGCGGTACGGCACGCGCAGTAAGCGCGAGCTTCAGCAGTCTCTTCAGCGCGATCCTCGCAAACGCGGGTTCGTCGCCACGGGGTGCCGCTAGGGCCACGCGCGAATCGCCTGCAACCCTTGCTGCCCGGAACTCGATCCTTTGCTTTTCCGAACCGACGGCACAGAATCCGCCATTCCATGGGTGTACATGCTAGACGGTATGCCCTTATATGGGCAGTGCCTTACTGCCAATTGAGTGTAGTTTGACCATATAATGGCATCACGGAACCTTGCCTTGAATCAGTAAATCATTCATTTAAAAACGCTTAATTCCGATTCGGGCATGCCGGCACATGGAGGGCAGCGTGCTAGGTATCCACGGAGATACAGGTTTATCTATGCTGCGGATTACAACGGATCAAAAACGAGGGAAGCTCATTCTGAACGTGGAGGGCCGCCTGGCCGGCCAATGGGTGGCGGCGCTCGAGCAGTGTTGGCGCGACCTGCGTGCCTCTTCTGCACAAGGAAAATTCAGCGTCAATCTCTGTGGCGTGAGCTATATCGACGCTGCGGGAAAAGTGCTGCTGAAAGAAATTCATCAGCAGGGCGGCCATTTGGTGGCGGAAGGCTGCTTGAATCAGGCCATCGTGCGAGAAATTGTTGGACAGAGCGGCGCGGAAAAACCTGCGGCGGAAGGCGAACCGGCTCCCGCGAAGGGCAAGAAATCGCACATTATCTTTTATTTGTTTTTCCTGTGCGCGGCGGCTGGCGCGTCAGCGAGCCGCGCGCAGGACGCACCTGCGCGTTTGAACCAGATTCCGCGCGGTCAACTTCCCGCGAGCGCGCCGACGGGCGTACTACGGCTCACCTTGGATCAAGCTGTCAGCCTGGCCTTGAAGCAGAATCCGACGGCACAGATTGCCGTGATTCAGGCCCTCGAAAGCGTACAAGACAAAAACGTGGCGCGCGCAGCGCTGCTTCCGGAAGTGGACGGCAGCGTGAACGAAGAAGTACAGCGCGTAAACATCCTGGCGCAATTCGGCGGCAAGAGAATTTCTTCGCAAATTCCCACGGCCATTGGGCCGTATCCGATTTTTTCCGCAGGACCTTCGCTGGCCGCGCCGATTTTTGATTTGACGCTGTGGCGGCGTTACCAGACCGCTCGGGAAACGTTGAGCGCGTCGAAGGCCAACAGCCTCTCCACCCGTGAACAGGTGATTTTGCTGGTGGTATCGCAATACATCGGAACTCTTCGCGCGGTGGCGGATGTGCAGGCTTCGCAATCGCGCGTCGATCTTGCGCAGGCGTTGTATGACCAGGCAGCGGATCTGCAGAAGGAAGGCGTGGGCACGGGCATCGATACGTTGCGCGCCAACGTCGAATTGCAAAACGAAAAGCAGCGGCTGATTGAAGCGGAAGCGGATCGCGAACGTTCGCTGTTTGGACTAAGCCGGTTGCTGAATTTGGATCCGCGACAAGCTATCGAGTTGGCGGATTCGCTGAGTTTTTTTGATACGCCGCAGCCGGAAGCGGAGCCCAGCATCGAACAGGCTCTTGGCGAGCGGCAGGAATGGAAGGCGCTGGTCTGGCAGATCAAAGCGGCACAGACGCAAAAGAAAGAAGCCTGGGACGCCCGGTTGCCCTCCGCGCGCGTGGACGGAAATTGGGACTACCTCGGGACGCATCCGAATAACGCCGTATCGACTTACAACTTCACGGCTTCCGTGAACATGCCGGTTTTTACGGGCGGACGCATTCATGCGGAAGTGGTACGCGCGAACCTCGAAATCGACAGGCTGGTGCAGCAGCAGGACGATCTGCGCAATTCCATCGCGCTGGATGTGAAGACGGCGCTCGTCAATCTGACGTCGGCGCGCAATGAAGTGCAGGTCGCCAACCTGGGAATTCAACTCTCAAAAGAAGAAGTCGATCAGGCGAGGGACCGCTTCCGTGCCGGGGTAGCCAACAACATCGAAGTGATTCAAGCCCAGGATTCGCTGGCGCGGGCCAACGACAATCAAATCGCCGCACTGTACCGCTTCAATCAAGCGCGCGCTGATTACGCGCGATCCATTGGACAGATGGAGAAGCTTTACGCGAGGTGAGGGACACGATGAGCATTGAGATCGAAGTGGGCTTGGAGAACGGCACCAGAGTTCCCATCTTTCCGGAAGAGCCGAAGAAAGAATCGCCCAAAGGCTTTGCGAATCCCCGTGTGCGGCAGATGCTGGCGGCCGGTGCCATCGTGGCGCTGGCGATCGTCACGGCACTTTTTCTTTACTACCGCAATCGCGAAAGCACCGATGACGCGCAGGTGGATGGGCATATCACGCCGATCGCGGCAAAAATCTCGGGTCGCGTCGCGGAGGTTCTGGTTACGGACAACCAAGCGGTAAAGGCGGGCCAGGTGTTGCTGAAGATTGACCCGCGCGACTACCAGGCGGCGCTCGATCAGGCCGAAGCCGCTTTGGATGTGGCGGAGAGCGACGCGCAGTCGGCGGGCGCGGATGTGCCGCGAACGCGGGAAGACGTGAGCAGCGGAAATTCCAGCGCGGATGCACAGTTGCTCGGCGCGCAGGCGGACGCGGACCGCGCGGAAACCATGTACGCGCAAGCGAAGACCGCAGACTTGGCGTATGCCCAAGCCAACATTGACAAGAGTCGCGCGAATGCGGAACTCGCCAAAGCGGACCTGGCGCGCTATCTGCCGCTTATGGAAAAGGGCGAAATTTCCAAGCAGCAGTACGACGCGGCCAAGGCGAACGCTGACGCGACGGCCAGCGCGTTGCAAGCCGATCAGGAAAAATTGATTCAAGCGCAACGCAACGTAGACGTTGCGAAGGCGCAAGTCGAAGCCGCGAAAGCGCGCGTGGAGCAAGCGCGCGCCGGGATTGTCTCAGCGCGTGCGGGCAGCAACCAAGTGACCATGCGTACCGCGGACGCGCGTTCGAAAGTCGCAAAGGTGGAGCAGGCGCGTGCAGCGGTAGAAGCCGCGAAATTGAATCTCAGCTACACGGAAGTGGTGGCTCCCGTAGACGGCGTGGCCACCCACAAACAAGTGGAAAGCGGTCAAATCGTGCAGTTGGGGCAGGGTTTGCTGGTCGTCGTGCCGCTGCAGGACGTTTGGGTCACCGCCAATTTCAAAGAAACGCAACTTCGCGGCATGAAGGCCGGGCAAAAAGCGGAAGTAAAGGTCGATACCTACGGCCGCACCTTCAGCGGCCACGTCGATTCCATCGCCGGCGCAACCGGCTCGGTGCTGAGCTTGTTGCCTCCGGAAAACGCCACCGGCAACTACGTGAAAGTGGTACAGCGCATTCCCGTGAAGATCGTTCTCGATCCCATCTCGCAAAACATAGCGATTTTGCGGCCGGGAATGAACGTGGATGCCACGGTCGTCACGGAATAAAGCGTCAGAAAAAATAGTCACCTAGATACACAGCGCACAATTGCTAACGCAATGAAGAATAGACTCATCTCGAAACTACGGATGCCGGACGGCTCGATCAATCCCTGGGTGATCGCACTCACGGTGACGCTCGCGACGTTCATGGAAGTGCTGGACACTTCCATCGCCAACGTGGCGCTACCGCATATCTCGGGAAATTTGTCCGCGGGTGCGGATGAATCCACGTGGGTGCTGACTTCTTATTTGGTTTCCAACGCCATCGTTCTTCCGCTTTCCGGCTGGTTTTCGGGAATCATGGGGCGCAAGCGTTTTTACATGTCCTGCGTGGCGCTGTTTACGGTCAGTTCATTTCTGTGCGGTTTGGCGCCAAGCCTTGGCGTGCTGGTGGTGTTCCGCATCTTGCAGGGCGCCGGCGGTGGCGGACTGCAACCGAGCGAACAGGCCATCCTGAACGATACGTTTCCGTTGTCCAAGCGCGGCATGGCGTTTGCGGTCTATGGGCTCGCAGTGGTGGTGGCGCCGACGATCGGGCCGTGGCTCGGCGGATGGATCACCGACAGTTTTTCGTGGCGCTGGATTTTTTATATCAACGTTCCCGTCGGGATCGTGTCTTTGATTTTGACGTCGTTTCTGGTCAGTGATCCGCCGCACATGAAGCGGGAATCAGTGAAGCGCGGCTTCCGGATCGACTACGTCGGCATCGGCTTGATCAGCCTGGGACTCGGCAGTATGCAGATCATCCTCGATAAAGGACAGCGCGACGACTGGTTTTCTTCGGATTTTATAAGGGTATTTGCGGTGCTCATGGTCGTCGGGATTATTGGCGGAATTCTTTGGGAGCTGCGCGAGAAAAATCCCGTCGTCGATTTGCGGATGTTAAAGGATCGCAATTTCGCAGTCGCCACGACGGCTATGTTTTTCCTCGGCTTCGTGCTGTATTCCAGCACGGTATTGATTCCGCAATTCTTGCAGCAGCTGCTCGGATATACGGCGGAATTGGCCGGCGCGGCGCTTTCTCCGGGCGGCGCGGTGATCATGTGCATGATGCCGGTGGTTGGATTTCTCGTGTCCCGGGTGGATTCGCGTTTGCTGATTACGTTTGGCTGCATTATTTCGGCGTCCGCACTGTTCGTGATGGCCGGCTGGAATTTGCAGCTCGATTACGGTCACGCGGTGCGCACGCGTATGCTGCAGAGCTTTGGCCTGGCGTTTCTGTTCATTCCGATCAACGTGGCGGCCTTCGCGTTTGTTCCCCGTGACAAGACCAATATGGGCACCGGCATCATCAATCTGGCGCGCAACATCGGCGCCAGCGTCGGTATTGCCACGGTGACCACGCTGCTCGAGCGCCGCACGCAGGCGCACCAAGCGCGACTGATGGAAGGCGTAAATATTTTTAGCGCCGCCTACCGCAACACGCTCGGCGGCACGCAAGCCAAACTCGTTTCAACGGGTTCGAGCGTCATCAACGCGGCGGCCCAGGCGCACGGCATGATCTACGCCACCGTGCAGCGTCAGGCGGCGATGCTGGCGTTTCTCGACAATTTCAAAATATTGGGCGTGGTGTTTTTCGCGGTGATTCCCGTGCTCTTGCTGATGCGGAAACCGAAGGCCCCGGCCGGAAGCGTGCCGGTGCACTAGCGGCCACGACTTTGCTGTAACTCGCAACGGGTAGCTTACGTAGTAAGGAATGGGGGCAATGATGGCAACGCAAGTAGCAGTGGCAGCAGCAACTGGGACTCTGCAACTGAATAATGAAGACACGTTGATCCGTGCCGGCCAGCGCGGGGACCATGAGGCGATGGAAACGCTTTTTCGCCGTTATCACCGGCCGCTTTTTCAAACCGCGCTGCGTGTGCTCGGAAACGCCGAGGATGCGGAAGACGCTTTGCAGGACGGCCTGCTCTCCGCCTATCGCAACCTGAAGCGCTTTGAAGGGCGCTCGCAATTTTCCACCTGGCTGACGCGCATCGTTATCAATGCCGCATTGATGCGCCGGCGCAGCGCAAAAGCGCGTCCCGCAGTTTCGCTGGACGAAACGCCGCGCGAAGATGAACTGCCGGCGTCCGAGCGCTTCGCGGACGACGGCCCGAATCCCGAGCAGGTTTTCGCCAGCACCGAGTTGCGCGAAATCATCAGCGAAAATCTCGAGGAGCTTTCGCCGCTCTTGCGGACGGCTTTCGTGCTGCGGGAAGTGCAGGGTTATTCAACCGGCGAGGCGGCCAAGAAACTCGGCGTAACGGAGAATACGCTCAAGGCGCGGCTGTGGCGTGCCCGGCACCAACTCGCGGAGCGGTTGGGCCGCCGCTTGCGCCGCATTCAGGACGATATGCGCAGCGCCAACGGAATGAATGATGAAGCGTGCAGTTATTGCTAGTGCTGCGAACTGTTTCTTAAGAAGGGAACGGGGAAGCGGCGCGCTCGCTTTTATTTTACTTTGTCGATGAAATATCGGGAGCGCTTGCAAGGCGAGCGCGTGCTCCGGGGTAGCGGCCCAGCACCCGCAATTCGCTCACCGCGTCGCGCGTTGCCGCTAAAGCGGCTTCTAGTTTCTGCAGGGAGTCGGCTTCAATATCCAGGAAAAACTGGTATTCCCATGGCTGTCCGTGGATGGGCCGGCTTTCGATCTTCAGCAGGTTCACGCCGTGCAGCGCAAAGGGCTCGAGAGACGACAGTAGCGCGCCCGGACGATGCGCCAGGCGCATGGCCAGCGAAATCTTGCTTCCCGCCGGCGCAACCGAGTCCGCCGGCCTGAGCAACACAAAGCGCGTGAAATTTTCGGCATTGTCCTGAATGTTTTCCGCCAGAATCGTTCCGCCATAATAATCCGCTGCGCGTTTTCCGGCGATAGCCGCGGCAAAGCGGTCGCCGGATTTCAAAACCTGGCGCACGCTTCCCGCGGTATCTTCGGCCGGAATGCGGCGCACCCGGGGGTGCGCGTTAAAAAATCGCTCGCATTGCGCCAGCGCCATGGGATGCGACGCGACAGATTGAATCTCGTTCAGCGAGACGTCCGCGAAGCCGATGAGATGATGCTCAATCGGCAGAATGGTTTCGGCGGTGATGACCAGCGCGCTTTCGAGCAGGAGATCGTAAACACGAACGACGGAACCCGCCAACGTATTTTCAATCGGCGCAAGGAGCGCGTCCGCCGCACCTTCTTCAATGGCGCGAAACGCAGAATCGAATGTTGCGCGCGGTACCGTCGCGACGCCGTCTCCCAACAACTGCATTGCCGCCGCTTCGCTAAACGCTCCGGGTTCGCCTTGAAACGCCACGCGCATTGCGTCGCTCTCCGTTCTGCCAGTGCACCATTGTTTTGTATAACGGCCGCCCTGTCGCGTGCAATTCTGCACCACGCAGGACGGAACATTCGACCGAACGCTCCGTAAGCGAAGCGGCTCACGATATAATCATGGAAAGGAGCTCGTCGTCCATGAAAGCGAAACCCGACGCCAGTGAGTACGCGGCATTTTACGAAAAATACGTCGCGCTGGTTCCCCCAGTGGATATCGTTCACATTTTGGAAGCGCAGCGTTTGCAAATGTCGCAGCTGCTGGCGGGCTGCGGCGAGCGAGATGGAAATTTTCGTTACGCTCCCGATAAATGGACGGTGAAAGAAGTCATTGGCCATCTCGCTGATTGCGAACGAATTTTTACGTATCGCGCGTTGTGCATCGCGCGCGGAGACGCGACTACCCTTCCGGGATTCGAACAGGATGATTATGTGAAAGCCGCGGAAAGCAACCGGCGCGAGCTGCGGGAGTTGAGCGAAGAACTCTCGGTCGTGCGTTCGTCCAGCGTGGCACTGTACAGATCGCTCGACGACAAAGCCTGGCTACGCCGCGGCAGTGCCAACAAAAATGAAGTGACCGTGCGCGCCCTGGCGTACATTACCGCCGGCCACGAACTACACCACCGGCGCATTCTCGAGGAACGTTATTTCGCCGCCATCCCTAGGGCCTGAACGCAGGCGGATTCACCGCCGGCAGCGACACAAATATTCCCTGCAGTGTAAATGCTGTGTTGCTTCCCATTACGGGAACCAGCGCGCTGCGCAGCGCAGTTTCTCGACCTGGCGCAAGGAATATAAAAAAGGGCTTTAACCGAGGTGGCGCCATCCGCCTTGACGTTTTCCCGGCAACTCCCCACACTGAAGTGCTTTTATCGCACACCAGCGAAGGCCGGGAGCCGCAACGATGCCGGAAGAGAAGGGTCTGCTCATCGTTTATACCGGACCGGGCAAAGGGAAAACGACATGCGCCCTCGGAACCGCTTTTCGCGCCGTGGGCCAAGGCCTGCGCGTGTTGATGGTGCAATTCATCAAAGGTTCTTGGCACTATGGCGAACTGGACGCCGCCAAAATGCTTGGGGACGACAAGTTTGAAATTCGTCCCATGGGTCGCGGCTTTGTAAAAGTCGGCGGCGCGGAAACGGATCCGGAAGACATCCGGCTCGCGCAGGAATGCTGGCAAGCGGGACGCGATGCGATTTATGGCGGAAAATACGATTTGGTGGTGCTCGACGAGATCAACTACACCATCGGCTATCACATGCTCGATGCCGACGAGGTTGCGGACGCGTTAAAAAAGCGACCGGAGCGTGTGCACGTGATCTGCACGGGCCGCAACGCGCATCCCAAAATTACAGAAATCGCCGACCTGGTAACCGAGATGCGAGAGGTGAAACACCCGTACACCAAGGGTATACTGGCTCAGCGGGGAATCGACTACTAAGCAGCGCGCATTCCCTGTTTCGCAAGGCGCGGGGCACGCTGAAGTTGTGACGATGGCCTTGGGTCGAAGCGAAACCGCATCCACCAATTCTCTATGGCTTGGTTCAAGCGCGAAAAAAAATCGATCGAACAGACCACCGCTCCGGAAGACCGCCGCGTGCGCACCGAAGGGCTGTGGGTGAAATGCGATTCCTGCCGCACTATCGTGTTTCGCAACGATCTGGAAGCCAACCTGTTCGTCTGCCCCAAATGCCAGTTTCACTTTAAGATGTCCGCTGTGCAGCGCCTTGAAATGCTTCTCGATGGACGCTGGACCGAGCACGACGCCGGCATGACCTCCACCGACCCGCTGAAATTCGTGGACCTCAAGCCTTACGCCAAGCGCATCAAGGACGCGCAGAAAAAGCTGGGCATGAATGACGCGATCATCACCGCCGAGGGCCAGTTGAATGGCCGGCCGGTGATCATGTGCGCCATGGAATTCGGATTTATCGGCGGCTCCATGGGCGCGGTGGTCGGCGAAAAAGTCACGCGTGGCATTGAAATGGCGTTGAAAACGCGGCAGCCTTTCATCGCTGTCTCTTGTTCGGGCGGCGCACGCATGATGGAGGGCACCATCAGCTTGATGCAACTCGCCAAAGTCTCCGCCGCGCTGGCGCGCTTTGACGAAGCGCGGTTGCCATTTATTTCCCTGCTAACGGATCCGACCACCGGCGGCGTAACCGCCAGCTTCGCCATGCTCGGCGATTTAAATATCGCCGAACCGGGTGCGTTGATCGGATTCGCTGGACCGCGCGTCATCGAACAAACCATCCGCCAGAAACTGCCGGAAGGTTTTCAGCGCAGTGAATTTTTACTGGAACACGGATTCCTCGATGCTGTGGTTCCCCGCAAGGAACTGAAAGGTTTCATCGCCACGTCCCTCGACCTCTTGCTGACGTGAACCGCGTAGCGTTGCAAATACGGAGATGGTGCTTTCCTACGACAACCGATGTCATTTCGTGAAGAAATTGTTCCGCCGCGCGTACCGCATCTGAAATTTCGTGCAGCGCATTCCTCGTTACGAGACCTGCACACATGAACTACGATGCCGCCGTAGGCTACTTGCTCTCTTTGGGCCGCGAACTCGCCGCGCCGACGCAAGCCGCCGCTGCCAAATTCAATCTTGAAAATATCCGCATTCTCGCCGAACGCCTTGATAATCCACAGCGCGCCTATCCGAGCGCTCACATCGCTGGTACGAACGGCAAAGGCTCAACCGCAGCGTTCCTCGAATCCATCCTGCGCCGAGCCGGATTTCGCACTGGCCTGAATACTTCGCCGCACCTTGAAAGAATCAACGAACGCATCCGCGTGAACGGCGCGGAGATCGCAGATGATGAATTTGCCGCGGTCGCCACGCACATTCGCGGTCTTATTGAAATGTTGCTTGCCGAAGGCCGCTTGCGCGCCCATCCGACGTATTTTGAATGTGTCACGGCCATGGCTTTTGCCTTTTTTGCGGCTGAGCACGTAGAGTTTGCGGTCTTTGAAGTTGGTCTGGGAGGCCGGCTTGATGCCACCAATATACTCGCGCCGGTGGTTGCCATCCTGACACACATCGATTTTGACCATGAGAATTTCCTAGGTCACGCACTCCGCGAGATTGCCGCAGAAAAAGCGGGCATCCTCAAGCCCGGCGTGGCCGTGGTGATTGCCATGGAGCAGCGCCCGGAGGCTCATGCGGTGATTCTGCGGCGCGCGGAAGAGTTGCAATGTCCGGTCATCGACACGTCGGCCGCGTATCGCATCGACAGGATGGGAATGGAAGCGGGGTGCGTCCGCGCGGCAGTCACGGAAGTGACTTCCGGCTGGCGAGCGGAACTTACCCCGCGTCTCCCAGGAAGGTTTCAGCTCCAGAACGCTCTCAACGCTGTCGCCGGGGCCCGCTACTTGGCGAAAAACGGACTGCGTATTCCAGACTCCGCGATAGTAGAAGGGATCACGGACGCTCAGTGGCCCGGCCGCATCGAAAAGCTGTGGTCAAGTCCGGATATTTATCTCGACGGGGCGCACAATCCATCGGCGGCCCGCGAGCTCGCTGCGTTCCTCGAGGAAAACTTCGAGGGCAAAACGATCCGCTTGCTGTTCGGCGCCATGCGCGATAAAGCCGTCGATGAAATCGCCGGCATTCTTTTTCCGTGCGTCAATGAAGTGATCTTTACCGAGCCGCGCAATCCCCGCGCTATCAGCGCCGCGCAGCTCGCGGAAATCTGCGGCCACCACGCCCGCAGGTTTCGCGTAATCACTTCCGCGCAAGAGGCCCTGGAGGCGGTTCTGGCAGAATCGCAGTCCGGCGATGCTGTCTTTGTCGCCGGCTCGCTCTACCTGGCGGGTGAACTTCGTTATTACTGGAAAAATCGCCCGGCAACCGCCAACAGCGATTAATATCGAGGCATCGCGGCTTCTTCGAAACTTGCGGCACCGCCGTTACGACTATTTGTTACGAATGGGGAATCCACGTGGCTGCAAAAAACAAGCTGAAAAAAGCACTGAAAACCCGCAAGCCACTGGTGGGAATTATCATGGGCTCAACGTCCGACTGGGAAACCATGCAGCACGCTTCACTTACCCTGTCCGCGCTAGGTGTTCCACATGAAACGAACGTCGTCTCCGCTCATCGCACCCCCGACCTGCTGTTCCAGTACGCCTCCTCCGCCGAATTACGTGGTCTTGCCGTGCTGATCGCCGGTGCCGGCGGCGCCGCGCACCTTCCCGGCATGACCGCCGCCAAGACGATCCTCCCCGTTCTCGGCGTTCCCGTGGAGTCCAAGGCGTTAAAGGGTCTCGACTCACTTCTTTCTATCGCACAAATGCCGGGAGGCATTCCCGTGGGTACGCTGGCCATCGGCAAGGCCGGCGCGATTAACTCCGCGCTGCTGGCTGCCGCCATCCTCGGCGAGAAATATCCGCACATCCGCGAAGCGCTGCGGCGATTTCGCGCTGCGCAAACCAAAAGTGTCTTGGCTCACCGTGATCCAACAAAATCTCTGCCTCGATCCCACAAAAGAGGAAAGCGCGCGTGAACGTCGGCATTCTCGGCGGCGGCCAACTCGGATACATGCTCGCTCTTGCAGGCTATCCCCTGGGCCTGCAATTTCGCTTTCTCGATCCTTCTCCGGAGGCTCCCGTTGGCCGCATCGCGCTGCGCGTCAACGCGGACTTCAGCAACGCCGAGGCGCTGGACCGTTTTGCTAACGGCCTCGATCTCGTCACCTATGAGTTTGAAAATGTTCCCGTGGAGAGTGTGAAGTCGCTGGCGCGGCGCATTCCGGTCTTTCCGCCGCCTTCGGCTCTGGAAACCGCACAGGACCGGCTGCGCGAAAAGCATTTGTTCCGCAAGCTCGGTATCGCCACCGCGGATTTTCTGGCGGTCAAGAATAGTGCGGCCCTGGATGCGGCCGTTAGATCCATCGGACTCCCGGCAATTCTAAAAACCTGCCGCATGGGCTATGACGGAAAGGGACAATGGCTGCTTCGTGAGGCCGCCGATATTTCCCGAGCCAAATCGGAAATGTCCGCACACCTTCCCACTGCGTTCGAGGACCCCGCTCCCTTCGTGCTGGAACGTTTCGTGCCCTTCACGCGCGAGCTTTCCATCCTTGCGGTTAGGGCGCGTTCTGGTGAAATTATTTTTTATCCATTGGTCGAAAATCACCACCGCGAAGGCATTCTCCGCCTCTCGCTGGCGCCGGCGCCGCACCTGTCGGCCACAACGCAGCAAGCTGCGGAAGGCGCCGCACGCCGCATTCTCGAAGCGCTCGACTATGTAGGCGTTCTGGCGATCGAACTGTTTGAATGTGACGGAAAACTTTTGGCCAACGAAATGGCCCCACGCGTCCACAACTCCGGACACTGGACGATTGAGGGCGCGGTGACCAGCCAGTTTGAGAATCATTTGCGCGCGGTGTGCGGTTTTCCCCTGGGTTCCACCGCCACCACCGGGCATTCCGCGATGATCAACCTGATCGGCGAGCTGCCGGATCCCGCGGAGATCCTCGCCGTTCCTGATGCGCATCTGCATCTCTATGGAAAAACGTCGCGCCCTGGCCGCAAACTCGGCCACGTTACGGTGCAGGCGAATTCGCAGAAAAGCATTGCGGAGAAACTGGCCGCGCTTCCGGCCTTCTTCCAACGCCCCATCTTCTGCCTAAACGCTGCGCAGGAGTCGCCACCCGCGTCCACCGGCAAGGCAACGGTGTGAGAAGCCTCAAGAAGCGCGCGCCCTTCGCTATCGAGCGCCGTCGTAGCAATCGTGAATGGGGTTTAAGCTGAACTAGTTTTTCTGGGACGCCGATGCCGCAATGGTGTCCCACGCGATGTGGTGTTCGCGAAGCAAAGCCAGAGCATAGGTCACCGGGATAGCCGCTCCCTGCGTCGCTAGAGGTCCCGCGGGATGAAGCCAGCGCCCCTCGACAATTCCCACAACTTCACGGGACTCCGCCGAAAGCACCGGGGCGCCGCTTTGCCCGCGCAGCACTTCGTGACTGAAAAGGAAAATGTCCGTGCCTGAATTTGTTTTGCTGAAAACAACGCTTTCGCCAGGCGCGGAGTCCAATCGCACCGACAAATAACTCAAGATCTCTCCCGCTGCGAGGTCCTCGATGGGCACCTCGAACGTGTGGGGATCCCGGAGCCGCGCCGGGCGCAGCGCGTTGGCAACCACGGATTCTCCAATCGCAGCTCTTTCCCCGGCCAACGGAAGTACTGCCACGGTATAGGGACCGTCGAACGGATTTGGTGTTACGCGCAAGATCGCCACGTCGTGCTGCACATCCGTGGCGATGATTTGTACTTTCAGCAAACGCGGCGGCGCCATCGCTAGCCGCACGAGAATGCATGCTTGCCCACCGCCGTCGCGGAACTGGCTGAGCACATGCGCCGCGGTCAGCAAATATCCGTCGCGATTTATGAAAAATGAATTGCCGTAGAAAACGTAATGATATCCGCGCGCTCCCGGCGAATCGTCCAATTGATAGACCACCGGGCAGACTGCGGCGGAAAACGCTGGGATATCAGAAGCCGCGGGAAAAGCGCACGCTAGCGTGACGAGCCACAGGGTCACGAACTGGATTGATCGGCGCATGGGTTCCGAACCTTGTCTCACTCCACGTGTCAGCATAGCTGACGCGCGCGCCAGCGCAATGGGCCTCACGACCAGGTGTGCGCCGGCTTCGCGAAAGAAATTGACCTCGAAGTCCTAACAAATATGTTATATGCTACGAGTTAGGGCCCCGCCGGGCCGTCCCGTCCAGTCCATCGGCCTGTCCTGGCAGCCTTAGCGTTTTCGTTCGCTTATTACTTCGTTTCTCCCAATTCCGTGCGGATTTGCAGCCGGCGCCGCGCGTTTTTGGGTTTTCGGAGTCCGCGCACCGCAACTCTCTGGGGATATTCGGGGTTTGCAGAGCGCAGCAGACGGCTATCTGAATTCGGGCGTTGATCCTATGCTTCCCTTTTCTTGGCCTCGAGATCGCATGCGGCGGCGTCACATGCGAGCAAAAATTACCAACGTTTCGCTGATTTGCATATTAAGTTTAGTCACCGCATGGTTCGTCACCCGCACCACGGGTGGAACGGGATTCAATCCACCGGCCGCCTTGCGTAAAGCGCTGCTCGGAAGAACAGATGCCCAGCCTAGTCCTGCGTACGGTTCCGGCAACCCTCTGAAAGTCAGTGCTGCCGCCCTCGATGAGCCCGTAAATCGCTTTGGTTACAAATTGCGGCCCGGCCCCTATGCCGTCGCAGAGGTGAGTGATCTTACGCTGCATGACGCCGGCCGCGAAAAGGATCTCCACATCCGCATCTTTTATCCCGAAGCCAGCGGCAAGTTTCCGGTCGTCGTTTTTTCGCATGGCGCGGGCGGTTCGCAGAATTGCTGCGAAGACCTGACGCGCCACTGGGCCAGCTACGGATATATCACCATTCAGCCCACGCATGCAGACTCGGGACTGCAACGCCGCGCTGCGGGTGACGAAAACGTCCGCTTTGCGCAGGTCGTGCGCGAAGCGCTGCAGCGGCCCGCGCTTTGGGAAAGCCGCCCGCTGGACGTTTCCGCGGTTCTCGATTCGCTCGCGGATATCGCCAGACGCGTGCCAGCTTTGAGCGGCAAGATCGATAGCCAGCGGATTGGCGTTGGCGGCCACTCCATGGGCTCCTTCACCGCAGAGGCCGTAGCCGGCGCGCTCGTTGATCTTCCCGGCAAACCAGCGACCAGTTTTGCCGACCCGCGCGTCAAAGCCATCCTCTGTCTATCGCCGCAAGGACCTGGTCAATTTGGATTAACCGACAAATCGTTCCAGTCACTGACCATTCCTTACCTCGGAATCACCGGTTCACAGGACAACCTCGGCATGCTGGCGACTGCGTCGTGGCACAAGCTGCCGTTCGACCTGAGTCCGCAGGGAAACAAATACCATCTGTTCATCGAAGGCGCGAACCACATGTCGTTCATTTCCTCGCGTACGTTGCTACCCTCCAATTCCGAACGCGGCGAAGCCATTCTGCGCTACACGAATTCCGCGGCGTTGGCTTTCTGGGACGCGTACCTCAAAGGTGACGGCGAAGCGAAAAAATACCTGCGTTCGGACGCGCTCACTACGCTAAGTAAAGGCACCGCGAAATTAGACGAAAACTAGAATTCCGCCTCCCAGCAGTATGTGCGCGGCAAACGCAGCACTGCCACGTCACTCACGCCGCGTTCGGCGAGCACACCCAAGACGCCTAATGGATCATCCAATTTCTCGCGCTGTCCAACCTTTTTTGAAAGGACTGCATGACCGCTATCAAACTTTCCGCAGCACTGGCCACGCTGGCATGCGCGCTGTCCTGCACTGCTCAACAGCCCGCCAGGCAAGAAGCGGCTCCTCGCATAGAAATTGAAACCGGCGCCATCGAAGGCAAGACCGAGGGCCCCGTCGGCGCATTTCTGGGGATTCCCTACGCCGCACCGCCGATTGGTGATTTGCGTTGGAAGCCGCCCGCCCCTGCGGCGAGCTGGACCGGAGTCCGCAAAGCCACGGACTTCGGTGCGCGCTGCATGCAAGGGCCGATTTTCAGCGACATGAGCTTTCGCGATCCGGGGAAAAGCGAAGACTGCCTCACGCTAAACGTTTGGACTCCGGCGAAAGACGCCTCCGAAAAATTACCGGTGATGGTCTGGATTCACGGCGGGGGTCACCAAGCCGGAGCCAGCTCCGAACCGCGCCAGGACGGCGAATTTCTTGCGAGACGCGGCGTGGTCGTCGTTTCGATGAACTACCGCTTGGGCGTTTTCGGTTTTCTCGTGCTGCCGGAACTTGCCGAAGAATCCGGTAGAAACGCAGCAGGCAATTACGGATTGCTGGATCAACTTGCCGCGCTGCAATGGGTGCAGCGCAACATCGCTTCCTTCGGCGGCGACCCCGCCAACGTAACTATATTTGGCGAGAGTGCCGGCTCTTTTTCTGTCAGCGCGATAATGGCTTCGCCCCTGGCTCGCGGATTATTCAGCAAAGCCATCGGGGAGAGCGGTGCGGCATTTCCGAAGAACAGCACCCCTTTCAGATCGCTTCCCGATCGCGAGAAATCCGACACCGAATTTGCCGAGTCTGTGTTTGGAACCAGCGTGCTTAAGGAATTACGCGCTTTTTCCGCGCAAAAGATTCTCGACGCTACCATGAAGACGAGCGCACGCGGCTTTCAGCTCGGCCCCAATGTGGATGGATACTTTTTGCCACGATCCGCATCGGAAATTTTTGCCGCGGGAAAGCAAAACGATGTTCCGCTGCTGGCCGGATGGAACCTGGACGAAGGCGGTTCCAACGCCGGACCGGTCACCGATCCACAAACCATCGAACGTTTAAACACCCTCGCCAAGGAGGATTTTGGCTCCAAAGTCGAAGAATTTTTGCGCCTGTATCCGGCCACGGACGATGCTGTCGCCAAACGCTCGCTGCATGATTTCACCGGCGACCGTTCCATCGCGTGGTCTACCTGGAGTTGGCTGGAGGCGGATTGTGCAACCGGCAAGAAACCGGTCTACCGCTACCGCTTCGATCGTTCCTTCCCCAGCGATATCAAGAAAGAAGGCTTGGGCGCCTACCATTCCGCGGAAATCGAATACGTCTTCGGTACCCTGGATTTCAAGACGGGTGTTCCGTGGCGACCGGAAGACCGCGCACTCAGCGATTTGATGCAGCAGTATTGGGTAAACTTCGCGCGTACCGGAAATCCCAACGGCCGCAGCCTCCCGAAATGGCCGGCCTACAGCGCCAAAGATGGCTGGCAAGTGATGTACCTGAACTCCGAATCGAAATCCGGCAAGGATCTGCAGCGCGATCGCTATCTTTTCTTAGCCACGGTCTGGGGGAAATAGCCCGGGAATTTTGTACATGAATGCAATTCGCACTGCCGTGTTTGCGTGCATAGTAGCGGAAGCATATTTCACGAGAACTCTAACATCAAGGCCGGCGTCAATTCCTGCTTGTCAGGACTAGCAAAGGTTATGTCTGTGACGGTGGTGCACAATTTTCTCCGTCTTTGACGTAAAAAAAGGAGAATGCAATGAAATGCCTCCTGCCCGTCTTGCTATGGTTTTGCCTCGCATCAGTCTCGAACGTCCTTGCTCAGTCCAAAACAGATGAAGAAGCGGTGCGCAAGCTGCCGCAAGAATTTTGCGACGCTTGGGCCAAACACGATGGCCACGCGCTCGCAAAACTCATGGCCGAGGATGTCGATTTCGTTACGGTTGCCACGACATATTTGCACGGCAGGCCTGATTTCGAGGCCTTCCATGTGCGCCTGCTGAGCGGTCGATTCAAAGACTCGACAATCACGGTTCTCGACACTGCAACTCGTTTTCTGCGACCGGATATGGCGGTAGTTCATTGGAGTTGGAGAATTGAGGGAGACAAGAACCCTGATGGCACGCGGCGCGAGCCACGTTTTGGCATGATGACGCTAGTTGCGGAAAACAAAAGCGGCAATTGGCTGGTCGTTGTGGGCCAGAACACTAACGCCATTCTTGGCATGCCCCCTGAACTTCAAGACATCAAGACGCCAATTGCGATTCCCGGAACTTCCCCTGGACGTTAGCTTACCGGACCAGTTTGGGGCAAAAGCGAGCGATGTCACTAGAGGTCGAGCCAAAATTCAACGGAAATACTCGTTTCAAAGCGAACGGGCGCGCCAGCGCAGCTGGCAGGTGTATATCGCCACTGCCGTATCGCTTGGAGCGCAGCATTTTCCAGTTCGCCTGCCGGCGAGTTAATGACGGTGATTCGAGACAGGGATCCGTCAACTTCAACTACAGCAAAGAATATGACTCTGCCCTGCACATGATTAACTCGAGCGGCGTGCGGATACTCTGGCGAAACATGTCTTACTAGTTTCGCCTTTTGCAACTCATCCCCGCAGCGCGGCCAAAAGTCTGCATTTTTTGGCGGATCGAATGAAGGTGAATTCACGCTTGCGAGGTCAGCGAGCTTTAGTGCTGTCACTTCCACGACGACCTTTCTGCCACGAAGCACCCGTATTCGATTCGGGAACAACTTTTCTTTCCAAGGAGTAAACTCGGAGTACTCGACCCGGTTAACCTCTGGCGCAAGGCTGCGGGGAAGAGTGAGATAAGCGACGCTGACTAGTACGCCTTGTGCCTGGTCAAAGCACAGGTTCCTCACGGGCTTCTCGTCGCGATTTACGTCCATGCAGGTGAGAACCGTCCCCCCCTCATTCTTGGTACTTGTCTTTCCCACCGCTTCGTTGGTAGTCAGTGCAAGAACCGATTTGAGGTTTAGCACCTGGTCGATCTGAAAAATTGCTTCCGGTTGGTAGTCGAGGTCTCTTTTCTGCCAGTAACCATTAGCTTGTCCAACGCGGGTCCGATGGAAATTGGCAAAACTGATTTCTTCCCTCCATTGAACAGGCGAAACCCATAGCTTGGTATAGTCGCCCGTCGCCACCTTGCTGCCTTCGGAGGCCGCTTCAAGGCGTGCATGCAAACTCAGGCTCGGCGACTCCGTAGCAAAAATATTCTCTTGCTGGAGGGCGCGGGACAGCAGATCAGTTGCGTCTTTTGGATTTTCAGTGCCCGGCGGAAAATTGAGGTTTAGTCTCAAAAGCCTTGTCGCCACGCGCTGTTCTCCAAACGATTCCCCGGCGGAAACCGATTGGCTGAGGCAAGCTGCCACCATCATCGCTAACACGGCCATTCGTCTTTTCCAGCATCGGTTTTTCACGTCACTGGTCGCCAAGATGAGGGTCATAAGTGCAGGAATTATAGCCTCAGAGTCGCCTAGCGAGGTATTTTCGGCCCGCCGAGTCCAGATAAACGCGCAAACCGGAAAAGTATGGAATCGCGGAAAAACGCATGACGTCCGGTTTGGCGATATCAGAGTTACGGAAACTGTGCGCACATCAAGTCGGAGACAACATCTCTCGCTGAATTAACGGACCATCGACTTCACCCAGTAAAATGAACTGGCCCACGATCTTCGCCTAGTGTAAATTGACCTTATCCCTGTCAGAATGATACAGATATAAGGTTTGCGCGATACGCTAAACTTGGCCAAACGCCGTTATGCCAGGTAAGGCTCGCGTCTGCCGTCGCGGATCAGTCCGGCACCGGAAAACGCGGTGGCGAAAATCTGCATCTGAGCCGAGAAACACACTGGACCGCGTGATGGACGCTGGACGTCCCCGCCAGTTGAACACAGAGAGAGATGAAGGAGTATCAATGAAGCAGTTTCTGACAGCACTGGCTGTCGCATTTGTGGCGCTATTTGTTTTTGCAGGTTGCAACGACTACGGCAACACCTTCCAGAATAATACCGGCGCGCAAATCACCACGCTCTCTCCGTCGAACATTACCGCCGGCAGCGGCACCTTCACGCTGACCGTCAGTGGCAATGGTTTCGTCGCGCAGACCTACATTGCCTGGAATGGGATGAAGCTGACCACCACTGACATCGACGACGTCAATGGCAACGTCCTCGAAGTAACCGCTCAGATCCCCGCGTCGTTGGTCGCTACCCCCGGTAAGGCCACCGTCATCACGCACAATCCCTTTTCGGGCGCCGGAAATAACGGTCTCTCCAATCCCATCAACTTCATCATTAACCCTGTCGCGCAGCCCAATCCAGTTCCGCTGCTGCAATCCTTGAGCCCCAACAATGCCACGGCGGGCGCCACCCTGCCGCTCGCATTGACGCTCATGGGTTCTGACTTTGTGACCGGCACCAATGGCGCAACGGTGTTCTGGACGGTCGGGTCCACCGCGACCATGCTCACCGCGACCGTGGTGAACAGCACCCAGATCAACGCCACCGTTCCAACGAATTTGCTCTCTTCGGCTGGCACTGCGGCCGTGAATGTCGTGAATCCTCCGAACACTGCCGGCACTCCTCCGGCCGGCGGAGGCGGACCTGGCAATGCATTGGCGTTTACGGTTAACGCGGCGTCCGGCGCGTCGGTGGCCAAGGCGCAAGCGGTAGCCGAGGAAACGCCAGCCGTCAGTGCCGACGGTCGCTACGTGGCCTACACTGCAATGCAAGGTCACTACGCGCAGATATTTTTCCGCGATACCTGCACGGAAGCCGTCGCGGCGTGCCAGCCGCACACAGCACTCGTGTCGATCGCGTCAGACGGGAGTGCCGCGAACGCCGACAGTCATTCGCCTTCCGTCAGCGCGGACGGCCGTTACGTCGCATTTTCATCGATCGCAACGAATCTGCTCCCGACTTCCGCAGCTTCGTCGGACAGCGCGGCGCAACCCGGACCCGGCCGCCAGATTTATTTGCGCGACACCTGCACCGGAGCTCCTTCTGGCTGCACGCCGTCCACTGCGCTGATTTCGACCGACGCGAGCGGCGCGTTGTCCGGAACGGAAAGCATTCTTCCTTCCATCAGCGCTTCCGGAAGATTTGTCGCTTTCGTTGCGGTCATGCGTAGCAAGAGCGCATCCGGCGCTGCCGCAGCGCAATCGGGCGCAACCAGCAATAGCGGTTATCGGCAGATTTTCGTGCGCGACACCTGCCTGGGCGCCACGAGTTGCACCCCCAAGACTTCACGCATTTCCATGCAGGCCGGCGACGGAACAGAAAACGGTCCATCCGCGGGAATTGCGCCAGGTCCGGCTTTAAGCTCCAACGGCAAACAGCTCGCACTGACCGGGGGGGACACCGCGCTACGCTTTACGCGATCCGTGGCGGTCGATGATCTCCTGTTTTTGGCGGCTGTAGACGAACGGCCTTGAGGCCGTTCGCTGGCGCAACGTTTTTTCCAAGCGATCGCGATTTTTTTTTAAGCGCAATTTGCCGTGACGTCCACTCCTTCTCCATCTGCGGCCCCCCACGCGGGCGAGTGCATTCTCGTTACCGGCGCTGGCGGCTATATTGGTTCTGCTCTCACCCTAGCCTTGGCGGCGGCCGCGCCTCGTTTTCTCATCCTGCTTGACAGCTCCGAACACCAGCTGCACGAAATTGATCTGCTTCTGCGCGAGCGCGAAGATGTTCCCTACTCCGCGGTCCTCGGGGATATTTGTGACGTTCCTCTGATCCAGGAAGTTTTTGAGCAGTTCCGTCCGGATACCATCTTTCATGCCGCGGCCTGCAAACACGTTCCGCTTATGGAGAAAAATCCGCTGGCCGCCATCCGCTCCAACGCCATCGGAACGTGGCGGTTGCTAGGAGCCGCCGAACCATTCTCGGTTCCGCGCCTGCTGCTGATTTCCACCGACAAAGCGGTGAATCCGGCCAGCATCATGGGCGCTTCAAAACGAGTTGCGGAAATGGCGGTGCAACGCTTTGCCGGCAAGCGTCTGATGACACAAACCATTCGGCTTGGCAATGTTCTCGGTTCGAGCGGCAGCGTTGCACCGTTATTCGATCGGCAAATCGCCAGTGGCGGCCCCATCACCGTGACGCACGAAGCTGCCGAGCGTTATTTTTTTTCGCTGGCGGAAACCGTGGAAATGATTCTTGCGCTTGCCCCGCTCGAGTCTGGAATGTTTATTCCCAAGCTCCGGCAGCCGACGAAGATTTCCCATCTGGCGGAGCGCATGATCCGAGAATCACCTGCTCGCAGCGCCGCAGATATCGCTATTACCTTTTCTGGATTGCGGGCCGGCGACAAGCTCACGGAAGAATTTACGAAGGCTGATGAATCCGCCGAAGCAACCTGCGATCCTCGTTTCCTCCGTGTACGCGGGCCGCAGATCGTCGAAGAGCAATTCGACCGCGCCATGGCGACGCTCGACCGCGCGGTGCAAGAAAGAGATTTACCGGACGCCCTTGCCGTGTTGTCCGAGCTGGTGCCCGAATTCCGGCCGAGCAGCGTTTTGCGGGAACTCGCTAAAACCGCGCAGGTGGCCAAAGCGTGAAACGCAAAATTGCTGTCGTCAGCACCTCCCGCGCGGATTACAGCCATCTCTATTGGCCGTTGCGCGAACTGGCCGATCATCCCGGCGTCGATCTCCAGCTAATCGCGATGGGCGCGCACCTTTCTCCGGAATTCGGCGAGACGGTTAGAGAAATTGCGAGAGACGGTTTTTCGGTTGCTGCGCGAATTGAATGTTTGCTGAGTTCTGACAGCGACGTTGGTATGGCGAAGACCATTGGCATAGCCACGCTGGGCCTGGCCGACGCGTTAGCCGCGTTGCGTCCGGACATTTTGCTGTTGATCGCGGACCGCTACGAAATGCTGGCGCCCGCCGCCGTTGCCCTCGCGCTGCGCATTCCCATCGCGCACATCGAAGGCGGCGAAATCAGCGAAGGCGCCATCGACGACGCGGTGCGCAACGCACTCACCAAGCTCAGCCACATCCATTTCACTTCAACAGAAACGGCGCGGCAAAGAATCATCGCCATGGATGAAGAACAGTGGCGTGTACATCGCGCCGGCGCACCTTCTCTCGATCACTTGCGGCGCAGTACGTTGTTGCATCGCGAAGAATTGGAGGTACGCCTCGGCATCTCGCTCGAAAAACCGCTCACCATCGTGGCCTACCATCCCGTGACGATTGCGCGAAATACCGTGTTCGAAGCCGGCGCCGTCTTTTCCGCACTTCGACAGATCCACGGACAAATTCTCTTTTGCTATCCCAATGCCGACGCTGGCAGCCGCCATTTGATTGAAGATACGAAGGCTTTTGCAGCAATCCGCGAAAATTCTCACGTTTTTGTAAACCTTGACGTCGTCACTTACTGGAGTTTGCTTCGCCAAGCCGATCTGTTTCTTGGAAATTCCAGTAGCGGCATCATGGAAACGCCTTCGCTGGCTTTGCCCGCAGTGAACGTTGGCTTGCGCCAGCAAGGCCGCGAACGTGCGCGCAACATCGTCGACGCCGAGGCCGATCCATCCGCAATTGTGGCGGGCGTGCGCACCGCGATGAGCGATCGTTTCCGCTCCTCGCTCGCGGGCATGAGCAATCCGTACGGTGACGGGCGCGCTGCGGAAAAAATTGTCCAGGTGCTTACCGCCGTTCCGCTGTCGCAAGAATTGCTCATGAAGCGCCACGCCGATTTGCCTGCTTTGGCCGATTCCGTGCGATCTGCAAAATGAACATTCCGCTGTCTTCTCCCGATGTCAGCGAAGCGGAAATCGATGCCGTTGGGGCGGTGTTGCGCACAACGCGGCTAAGCCTCGGCGGCAAACTCGAGGAATTCGAGCAGTCCTTGGCCGCGTATGCCGGAACCAAACATGGTGTTGCGCTGAGTTCCGGCACCGCTGCTTTGCATCTTGCCTTGTTGAGTGCGGGAATTTCTGCCGGCCAGGAAGTCATCGTCCCGTCCTTTGCGTTTATCGCTGTCGCCAACGCCGTGCGCTACGTCGGCGCGACCCCGGTTTTTGTGGATATCGATCCGCAAACGCTAAACATGGCTCCCGCGGCGGTGGCCGCGGCCGTGACGCGCAAATCCCGCGCCATCATTGTGGTACACACTTTTGGCGTGCCTGCGGCGATGGAGGAGTTGCTAGAAATTGGCCGGCGCCAGCACCTCGCGATTATCGAAGACGCTTGCGAAGCCCTCGGCGGAGAATATCAGGGACGAAAATTGGGCTCCTTCGGGAAAGCCGGGGTTTTCGGATTCTATCCCAACAAACAGATCACCACCGGCGAGGGCGGGGCGCTGGTCACCGATGATGCAAACGTCGCCGCGCGTGCCAGGATGCTGCGAAATCAAGGCCGCGATTCGTCCGAGGAATGGTTCTCGCATCAGGAAATCGGTTACAACTACCGCATCTCTGAAATAAATTGTGCGCTGGGCATCGCACAACTGGCGCGCATCAGAGAAATTCTCAAGGCGCGCGAACGCGTGGCCGAGATGTACGAGACGCGGCTTCGTCACCATGGGCATTTGGTTCTGCCGCCCATGGAAAGCGCGCAGGGCAAGATCAGCTGGTTCGTGTACGTCGTGCGGCTCGCGGAACGCTTCGCGGGTGCAGGCCGCGACCGCATCGCTGCCGAATTGACCGCGCGCGGAATCGGTTGCGGGCGATATTTCGCGCCCATTCATCAGCAGCCCGCGTACCGCAACGTCCCTCACCGCTGCATGGATCTTGAAGTTACAGAATCCATAGCGCAGCGCACGCTGGCTCTGCCGTTTTTCAATCAACTCGAAGAAACGCAAGTGGATGAAGTTTGCCGCGTTCTTCGCGAAGTGATGTCTAGAACCTGATCGTTGTGTACTGCTCGATTTTCCGCGAAAGGGAATTATGGAGTGGTTTGCGTTCCCGGATCTGCCGGAGGGGCTGCGGGTGGTGCCGCATCCGCAGTGTGCGAGCGCGTTTGAATCAAGGTAATGGTGGTTCCCGTGGCGTCCGCCGCGAGACTGATGATGCGAATCTGCCCGCCGCGTTCCGCAAGAAAGGCGATGTCGTTTTCCGAAACCCGCACATCGTGAAAAACGTCGGGTTGCGGCGTTTCGCCGGCTTCATGGCGGGTAAACGCAGGACTCAGATGTTCAGCGTACCAGCGATCCACGAAATCGCGCGCGTCCACGGTGTGATACGTCGCGGTGACCACCCCGCTCTGTGCCTCGCGCAGCGCCTCACCCGTGGCGTCGTCTCCGGGCAATTCAAGCGACGATCGCGGGTAAACCGGCAGACCGGGTCCCACCTGATCTTCCTTTTCGAGCCGGAAGTTGCCAATCGGCGTATGTAGGGTGTCTTTCGATTTGGTGGCCGCAGCCATGCCCATGGCGCGCACTAATCTGCTGGCAAGAAACAATCCGCCACCCATCATCACTCCGAATCCCGTAAATAACGCCACCGTCATCCACATCAGGGTTCTCGATGACGACGAATTGCCGGAACTGGAGGAGTTGGACATGGTTGAAATCTCCGAGAACTGCGGAGATATGCCTGGAACCAGTCTCGCAGAACCGCGCGGCGCGGGAGCGGGAAACCGACGATCCCGTGACGTATCGGTGCCTGTTCTTTAGGGCAGGCCTGGGGACCAAGCGAGTTCGGGAGTACCCGCTAAGACTGCGCGGGCGCTACGGTGTTGTACGCGCTGGGGTCGTTGAAAAACGATAGGGCTGCAGCGTGACGTTGACGAGCGCGGGATCGTCAAATTCCGTGCGGTCGCCTGCTGTTTTTCCGGATACCGGCACCAAGCGGATTACCAGCGGTTTATGCGAGCGGTACGCGAAACTCGCGGCATTCACAATGATCACCTCCAGCTGGCTATTTGTGATGTCACCCGGAAGCGGCACGGCGTCAAGTCCGGTGCTTCCGGCGGCAGCGTAATCCATCAAGGTGTCCACGCTTATGCGGCCTTCGCTCCAGCGCTGCGCCAGGCGGCGATCTTCGAGAACCGTCAATGGCACGCCGCCGAAGCCTATCTGCCGGAGACTGACACCGCGGATCGCGCTGGTGATGATACTCGCGGCAGCGACGGCCTCCTTCGAGCCCGCTTGATGCCCGGAAAGCCCCTCGAGCGCGTCGCCAATGGAGGCGTCCTTTGCAGATGCCGGAGAAAGATCGACACCCGCGTAAGCCCAGCCGGTCTCGCTGTCGACGCGGCCAGCGTAACCGTCAAGCTCGTAGGCTTCGGCGGCCAACGCGTCGGTGATGCGCTGTTTGGCCGCGGCGTTGTCGGGAGCGCCATTCACGGTGCTCGCGACGAGGTCCGCAGACTGCAATGCGATGGCGAATTGGTGCGCGAATCCATCGACGTAGGCCGACGGGAAAGTAGGCGTCAGGGGAGCCACCATGGCCAGTGCGGCAAAGCGCATGGCGCCCTGGCCATTCGGGGTGCCTTCAGAAAGTTTTCGCATGATGTTGGCTGCGGCGCGCGCAGCGTTGGCGTGCAGGCCGTCGCGGTCTGCGACCATCACGCTGCCGCTGAGATTTTTTGTGTTGAGCAAAATGTTGCCCAGCATTTCGGCTTGCGATTCGCTGTCGCGCAGGTGGTACATCGCTGGCCCGACGCAGATCTGCAGATTGTCTTTCGCGGCCAGGGCGTCGAGTTGCTGAAAAAACGCCAGCGTCTGCCCGGCGGGCAGATCGCGGGAATATTCAGGAAAAGGCTGCGTGGCGACGCGCAGGCTTTGCACCACGTACCCGCGCGATTCGAGAACCGTTTGCGCCAGATGCAAAGTCTTGAAGGCGTCGGCAATTTGCGCCTGATATTCGGCGCGATCAAGGTTCACGAACGCCGTCACGGTGCGAATCACGGGTTTTGCCGGAGCGCGGGGGGCCTGCGCGTGAACGGTGAGCGCGAAAATGGCGAGTGAAGCAGGGGCCGCAGCAAAATGGAAGACGCGGCGCAAAAGCGCGAATCGCAGCATGACAATCTCCAGGAGCGCGCAGAATCATTATTTTTTTGGAGCGAGACTGCGCTACTCCACGATACAAGATTACGGGCAAGTAGCAAGGCACGGCCGCGGGCGGTTGCCCGCGCGGCGGCGCTACACAAAGGCGGAGATGCCGGTGATGCGTTCGCCGATCACCAGTTTGTGAATGTCGTTGGTGCCTTCGTAAGTGTAAACGCTTTCGAGATTGTTCATGTGGCGCATGATGCAGTAATCGTCGACGATGCCGTTGGCGCCGAGGATGTCGCGTGCCTTGCGCGCTGTTTCGAGCGCGATCGCCACATTGTTCATCTTCAGCATGGAGATGTGCGAGGGATCGACTTTGCCGTTATCTTTCAGGCGGCCGACGTGCAGCGCGAGCAGCTGGCCTTTTACAATTTCGGTGATCATCCAAGCGAGTTTTTCCTGCACGAGTTGATGCGCGGCGATGGGTTTGTTGGCGAATTGTTTGCGCGTTTTTGCGTATTGCAGCGCGGTGTCGTAGCACGCCATGGCGGCGCCCAGCGCGCCCCAGCCGATGCCGTAGCGCGCCTGATTCAGGCAGCCGAGCGGACCCTTGAGTCCGGCGATCGCGGGAAACATATTTTCTTCGGGGATTTCGCAATCGCTGAAGGACAAACCGGAAGTGACGGAGGCGCGCAGCGACCATTTTCCGTGGACGTCCCAGGCCTTAAATCCTGGAGTGCCTTTTTCAACGAGGAAGCCGTGGATTTTGTCGTCGGTGTCGGCGCGCGCCCAAACCACCGCGACGTCAGCGATCGAGCCGCTGGTGATCCACATTTTTTCGCCGTTCAGAATATATTTGTTGCCCTTCTTGACCGCGCGCGTGAGCATGCCGCTCGGATTGGAGCCGAACTGCGGTTCGGTCAAACCGAAACAGCCGATGGCTTTCCCCTGCTGGAGGAGCGGCAGCCATTTGTCTTTTTGCGCGTCGCTTCCGTAGGTGTAGATGGGGTACATCACCAGCGCGCCCTGCACGCTGACAAAGCTGCGCAAGCCGGAATCGCCGCGCTCGAGTTCCTGGGTCATCAATCCATAAGCCACGTTGGACATGCCAGCGCAGCCGTAGCCGTGAAGATTGGCGCCGAAAAAACCGAGTTCGCCAAGCTGAGGCACGAGGTGTTTCGGGAAGGTCGCCTCGCGGCTGTGTTTTTCGATGATGGGAATTATTTCGTTTTCGACGAATTGGCGCGCAGTTTGCCGCACCAGTTTTTCTTCGTCGTTGAGCTGCGAATCAAAATCAATGAAGTCGACGCCGCCGAATCCAGCCATAACAGAGATTGTAGCAGGGGTTCGGGCAGAGAGAACGAGCGCGGTGGCGGCAACGTGCGCGCAAGGCCGAGGCCACCACGGCTTGTGCTACAAATTTTGGGAGATCCTGTACGTGAAAATAAGGCCAGAAAATTGTGCGGAGAGGTCCGGAATCGTGTAAATCCTGCACGGGTAAAAACGTTTTGCATGGCTCTTCGGACGATAGCTGCGGCTGGTCACTTCCGCATCTTTCGGTTTTTGAATGGTTTAGGCGCCTGGGAAGATTTGGAAGATGGTTTGCGACCGACTCCACGATGTACCGGGAAGCTAGCTTTTTTTCATGCGAGCTCGAGTCGACAGGCTCGTACGTGGTGCGAAGGGAGGGACAAGGGTTATGAACCGTCAGATCATTTTGCTGTTTCTAGGGACCGCGCTAGGCACGACAGTCAGCGCACACGGGCCGAGGGGTGCTGCGCAAGGGAATTCTCAGACCTCCGTGGAAGCGGACAAGGGCCGCACGCAGGCTTCGAGTAACAACTCGGTTTCGGGATCCGCGAATGCCGGGCCAAATTCTGCCGGGCTCGCAATCGGTACCACTATGAATGCGGAACTCTCGCAGTCCCTGGACACCAAGAAATGCAAACCCGGCGATGTGGTAATGGCGAAGACCACCGCGGCGACCAAGTCGGGCGGCGCGGTGGTGATTCCGAGGGGCACGAAACTGGTGGGGCACGTGACGGAGAGCAAAGCTCGTGCGAAAGGCGAGTCGGACTCCGAGTTGGGCATTATGTTTGACAAAGCGGTGTTGAAGGACGGGCGAGAGATAGCTCTAAGCAACGTCACCGTGCAAGCGCTTGCCGCACAGCAAACGGCCGCGGGAAGCACGCTGCCGCAAAATGATTTGTCCGCGGTGGCGAAGCAAACGCGGGGGGCCGGGCGTCAAGCGGGGGCGGAGGAGTGATGGGTGGCGCGAGGTCCGCGACCGGCGGGGCGGTTGGAACGGTAACCGATACCGCGTCGAATGTTCGAGGAACCGCCGGCGGCGCAGTGAACTCGGCGGCCAACGTGGCGGGTACGAGCAAGGGCGCGGTGGGCGGCTTAGACGCCGCCGGTCAGTTGACGTCGAACAGCCGAGGTGTCTTCGGTTTGGAGGGGCTCAACCTGAACTCAGCAGCCACGAGCAATGCGCAGGGTTCAGTGATCACTTCGGCCGGCAAGAACGTGCACCTCGATAGCGGCACGCAGGTGTTGCTCGTCGCGCAAGGTGCAGCATCCGCGGCTGGCAGCAAGCCCTAGGCACAAAGCAGGTAACGCTCTCTCAGATGGCAACCACACGGCGCGAACGACGCGCCTGTCGGCGCTTGCGGGCGCAGTCATTTCCGCGAGGAAGTCGCGCTTCCGGCGAGAGCGGGGCTTCGCTTGCGGGGCTCGTCCCGCCCCCGCGCGTCACAAGGAGTCCTGCCCAATCAGAGCGGTACCCCACGATTTGGCGCGGTTGGCGTCCGTGATATAGAGTTTGGGGGCGCCAATTGACGGGATTTGCAAAAAAACCGGTTCGAGCCATGAAAGGAAAATCCAGATGCAGATGAGGCGTCTTCTCGCAGGATTCGTGTGCGCCGCGCTAGTGTGCGTCGCAGGGCTGTCGATGCTATCCGGCAAGCTCAGGGCAAAAGAGGCCGCGGATGCGCCTTGGGGATTTTCCTTGAGCAACCTGGACACGACCTGTAAGCCCTGCGATGACTTTTATGAATTTGCCATGGGTGGGTGGATGAAGGCCAACCCGATTCCGGCCGAATATGCGACGTGGGGCACGTTCGCAGAGTTGCGGGACCAGAATTTGACGGCGATGCGGACGATTCTCGAAGCCTCGGCCAAAGCCAAAGCTGCCGCGGGGTCGAATGAACAGAAAATTGGCGATTATTACGCGAGCTGCATGGATACAACGGCCATCGAGGCCGCGGGACTGCAGCCCATCGCCAGCGAACTGGCGGCCATCGATGCCATCAAGGACCGAAAATCGCTGGAGGCGACCATCGCGAAGTTGCAAAGGGAAGGCGCCAGCGTGGTTTTCCGCTTCAGCTCCGGCCAGGACATCAAAGACAGCACGCGAGTGATCGCCATGGCCAGCCAGGGCGGCCTGGGCATGCCCGACCGCGACTATTATTTTCGCGACGATGAAAAATCGCGGCAATTGCGCGCGGATTACCAGCAACACGTGGGAAAAATGTTTGAACTTGCGGGCGACGCGCGGGAGCAAGCGGCCGCCGAAGCCAAAACGGTGCTGACCATCGAGACGGCGCTGGCCAAGGCTTCGCGCACGCGCGTCGAACTGCGCGATCCGGAGAAGAACTACAACCTGATGACGCTCGCGGAAGCGAAAACTCTGACGCCGGATTGGTCTTGGGAAGGTTACCTGCATGCGGTGGCCGCGCCGCCCGTAGAGCAAATCAATGTGCGGCAGCCGGAATTCTTCAAGGAGATGAACCAGGAACTGGACAGCGTGGCTATCCCTGACTGGAAAATCTATCTGCGCTGGCATGTCATCCACGCCACCGCGCCGGGTCTGCCCGAGGCCTTCGTCGAGGAGAATTTCGATTTCTATGACCGGAAGCTTTCCGGCACGAAGGAAATCCTGCCGCGCTGGAAACGCTGCGTGCAGTCGACGGATCGAAGCCTCGGGGAAGCGCTCGGACAGGTGTATGTGGAGAAATATTTTCCGCCAGCGGCCAAGGCGCGAGCCAGGGAGATGGTGAACAACCTGCTTGCCGCGCTGCGCGCCGATATTCCAACGCTTTCGTGGATGGATGCGGAAACCAAGAAGGAAGCGCTGGCCAAGCTCGAAGCGTTTAACGTGAAAATAGGTTACCCGGACAAGTGGCGCGACTATGCGAAACTGGCCATCGATCGCGGCTCCTATGCCGGCAATGTGCGCCGCAGCGTGGAGTTTGAAACAGCGCGGCAGATCGCAAAGATCGGCAAGCCTGTCGACCGCACGGAGTGGGGGATGACGCCGCCGACGGTGAACGCCTACTACAACCAAAGCATGAATGAGATTGTTTTTCCGGCAGGTATCCTGCAGCCGCCTTTTTACAATCCGAACGCGGACGACGCGGTGAACTACGGCGGAATTGGCGCGGTGATCGGCCACGAAATCAGCCACGGCTTTGACGATCAGGGCTCCAAATTTGACGGTAAAGGCGACCTGCACGAGTGGTGGACGGCGGACGACCGCAAGAACTTCACAAAGCGCGGCGACTGCGTGGTGAATCAGTTCAATGGCTACGAAACCGAACCGGGGCTGCACCAGAATGGCAAGCTGGTCCTCGGCGAGAGCATCGGCGACTTGGGCGGCTTGGCCATCGCGTATGCGGCGTACGAAAAATCGATTGAGGGGAAAAGGCCGAAGGAGATGGATGGCTTTACTCCGGAGCAGCGATTTTTCCTCGGATGGGCGCAGGTGTGGGGCACGAACCAGCGGGCTGAGGCGGCGCGTTTGCAGACCAATACTGATCCGCATCCGTTGGCGCGGTTCCGCGGGAATGGGCCCATTTCAAACATGGAAGTGTTTGCAAAGGCGTTTGGGTGCAAAAAGGGCGACGCCATGGTTCGCGAGAATGCGTGCAAGATCTGGTAGAAGCGCCGCGGACCTGCTAACGATGGATTCCACCCGGCTGTGCCGGAACAATTTGCATAACATCAAATGACGTCACACCAGATGGTGTTACGTCCCGAGTTGCGTTCCATGAGGGTGCGTGGCGACGAAAAAATTACCGAAGCTGGCTCGGCTGCCGGAAATATTGATTTTTGATGTGGACGGCGTGTTGGTGGATGTGCGCGGAACCTATTGGCGGTCGGCGCTCGAGACCGTGCAGTATTTGACGGGGAAACGCGTAACGTATGCGGAGCTGCATCGCTGGAAAAGCAAGCCCGGGTACAACGACGATTGGCGGATGACCGCGGATTGGGCGACGTCGGTGGGGCGGCCGACGACGTACTTACAGGCACAGGAAGCATTTAATACGTTTTATTGGGGGCCGCAGCCGGATGGGAAGCCGGGGAATGTGCGGAATGAGAAATTGCTGATCAGTGCCCGGCAAATCGCAGCTTGGGCGGGCCGGTACGAGTTGGATTTGTTCACCGGCCGGAATCGCAAGGAGTTTACGTTTACCTTCGCGAAGTGGGCGGGGGCCGCGCATTTCAAGAAAATAATCACCATGGACGACGTGAAACGGGGCAAACCTCATCCGGAGGGCTTGCAGAAAATTTTGGGAAATCGTGATCCCGGGTCAGCGCTCTATCTGGGGGACAATATTGATGATGCGCTGGCCGCGCGCGATGCGGGCGTGCCGTTCATGGCGATCATCGCGCCGGGGGAGCACGGATTTCGCGCGCGCGCGAGGCGGTTTCGCGAACTGGGCGCGTTGGCGCTCTTGCCGAGAGCCAAGGATTTGAATCACTGGTTGATGAAGGCGGGGAAAACTCGACGCAACGCAATAGGGAGCTAACGACCTGACGAGGAAGGTCGCATGAAAAAGCAGCTCCCTCGCTGCGTTCGGGACCGCCGCCTTTTATTCTTTAGCGGAGTTGGCCGGGCTCTACGCCCTTTTGGCGGGCTTCGTCGAGCAGCGTGTCGATTTTTGCCTGCAGGTCTTTCTTTTTGATTTCGAGATTGGCCATTTGCTGCAGGATGGGCTGCGAGTTGTAGCCTTTGTGAAGCTCGCGATCGCTCGTGCCTACGGATTCGCCGTCGTTGAAATTTTTCAGCGTCGCCAACTCCTTGTCGGCATCGGCCAGCTGCCCGCGAAGTTTTTCAAGTTGTTTGCGGACGGTCGCGACATATTGCGGATCCGCGGGTTTCTGCGCGGCGGATTTATTTTTTGCATCGCGGCCGTCGCCCACTACGGAGACCGGGCGTCCCATGTCTGGGACGTCTTCGTTGGTCCAAATTTTCTTGGACTTTTTTGCGCTGCTTGCGGCTGCTGGATCTGCGGCAGGCAGCGGGTCCTGCGCGCTTGACGCCGGTGGAGCGGTCGGCGCTGGCGTTGCGGCAGTCGCCGGCGGCGCTTGTGGTGATCCGGCGTTGGGGGCAGCGCTTGCCAGGCAGAGAAATGGCGCGAAAATAGCGAAGGCCGTGGCGACGAGTCGGATGGAGCGCAAAACCGTTGGACGCTGCATGTGAGGCCTCCAGTCGCTCTCGTGAGAGGACTTTCAGCTGGTGGTTTTCAGTATAACGAGGCGCAAGACGGCTGGCGCGGTGGTCAGAACCGGGGTGCTCTATTCGCTACGAGCCGCCGTCCTTGACGGCGAGCTCCTGGCGGATGGCTCCCAGAGCTTCTTTGGGCGGCCCGATGCGGCGATAGTTGGAATAAAAGGTGCGTTCGTGCAGCGAAAAACTGGAGAAGAATTTTCTCCCGTCGAAATCGTATTGCGAAAAGGATGGAAACCACAGGCCCGGCGCAAACTCGTAGCGCTCCTGCATGAAATGGCTGCCTTTATAAACTTTGGCGAGGAACAATCCAATGGAGATGTCATCCGTTACTTCGCCTTCGACGCGCGCCAACTGGCCAGATTCGTCGTCGATCCAGACGAAGCCGCGCACATGAGCGTAAATGCTGGTGGAGCGCGAGGTGGGCTTGTACGTAGGATTCGGCAGCATGCGGTATTTAGAGAGCATGCCTGCGCCGCGAGGTTCGCGGCCCGCGAAGGTGAAGATGAAGGCGTAACGAGTGGCATCGATGAGCTCGTCGCGGTCTTTGTGTTTTTTAGCGATTTTTTCATACGCTTCACGCTGCGCCCGGCTGTCTGCGACCATCGAGGAGAGCGTATTGGCGAGCTTTTCAAGGGCCGCACGGTAGGCGGCGGGGTCCGTCGGCTTGCCGTCTGGCCCGAGCGCGATGTGATCGTAGCCCGTCCCGGCGGGGATGACGCGAGAGATCTTGACCTCCGGGGGCTGGACGTCGGAAGTGCTGCGTTTTACCTCGACGCGCTCGATGCGCTCGAAAAGGTCGAGAGCGGCGTCGTTTTTCTTCTGGTTTTCGACAACATGTGCAAGATCGGCATGCGAAGGGGCAGCATCAGCGCGCAGTTCGGCGGTGGCGGTCTGCGCCGCCGGCGCGGCTTGGGGGACCGGCGAACAAACGCTAAGGCCAATGATAATAGCTAGATACGGACGCATTTGCTTTGGTCTCTCCGCAAGGGCAGTGCTAGTTCGATTCGAGGCCCTGCGTAATTGTTGCATAGCCCGGTCCCGCCCGATAAAGGGTTCCCCCCTCCATCATAATGGCGATGTGGATGCCCGCCAAAGCCGGAAGGCGTCGCGGAATGCGCCAGGGGCGGGGCGCCACCCATTCCGTGCTAGCTACAATCGGAGCCATTAACTAGAATATAGCGTTCATCGGTTGCGGGCTAAGCCCTAACGCTGAAAGAGATTGCCTCGTCCGTGCGTCTATACCATTGCAAGAATGTCAGGAACGAAGTGCGGGTCAGCTTCGTCTTTACCTACAGACGCTCGGGTGGAACAGGCAGTTCGCACGTCGCTGAACGAGATCGCATCATTGCCTGCGGACTGCTCTGGCACGGGAGGACGGATTGGGTTTAGGTCCCATGGATGGCTTGGCCGGGGCGCCGCCGCTAAGGGCGGCGGCGCCTGTCGCGTTGTCGCGCTGGGCGCGGTTCCGCGCAGGAACGGTCACGGTCGTCGAGACGTTCAGGCTGGCGCTCGAATCGCTGCGCGCCCACAAGTTGCGGAGCTTTTTGACATTGCTCGGAGTGATCCTGGCGGTGACCACGCTGGTGACGGTGATGAGCGTCGTGAGCGGCATGAACGCCTACGTGGCGGACCGCATCGCTAACCTCGGCGCGAATGTGTTTCTCGTGGACCGCTTTGGGATCATCACGAGCCAGGATGAATTTGTGAAAGCGCAGAAGCGTCCGCTGATCGAGATGGAGGATTATGAGCGGCTGCGCGCTTCCATGCGGACCGCCAGCGCGGTGGCCGCGGAAGACGATCGCAACGTGCAGGTGCGCTCTGGCAACGTCAAGATGGATAACACCGACGTGATGGGCGTGACCTCCAATTTTGCCGATGTGCGCAACATCAACGTGGCGCAGGGCCGGTTTCTAACGCCAGCCGATGACGAGCACCACTCGGAAGTGGTGTTTCTCGGCGCGGACGTGGCGGCGAAGTTTTTTCCCAACGTGGACCCGATCGGGAAGACCGTGCGGGCGGAGACCCACTCCTATCAAATCATTGGCGTTGCCGAAGCCATCGGCAGCGCCTTCGGGCAGTCGCAAGACAATTACATGATGATGCCGATCGGCACTTACGACAAGGAATGGCACCGGCAGCGCGACTGGATCACGATTTTTGTGCAAGCGCCCTCGGCGGAAATGATGCCTGCGACGGAAGACGAAGCGCGCATGTTTATGCGCGCTTGGCGTCACCTGCCATACGACGCCAAGGATAATTTCGCGATTTTGGGCTCCGATTCGATTATGAAATTGTGGCACGACTTGACGGGAAATCTGGCCATGGTTGCGGTGATGCTTGTCAGCGTGTTTCTGGTGGTCGGCGGAATCGTGATCATGAACATCATGCTGGCCAGCGTGACGGAAAGAACCCGCGAGATCGGCATTCGCCGCTCGCTCGGCGCGCGGAAGAAACACATTCTGCTGCAATTTATGACGGAGTCCGCGGTGCTGGCAACCGTGGGCGGAATTCTGGGCGTGCTACTGGCCTACGGAGTGGTGTCGCTCGGGCACGCGACGACGTCCATTCCCATGGAGATGCCGCTTGGCGCGGTAATCGTGTCATTGGCGGTGTCTACCGGCGTGGGGCTTTTCTTCGGAATCTATCCGGCGATGAAAGCGGCAAAACTCGATCCTATTGAGGCGTTGCGCGCGGACGGCTAAGGAGCGGCTATGGCACAGGCTTACGGCGAAAATTTGAAGCAAGCGCTCGATACGCTACGCACCCACAAGATGCGCAGCGGACTCACGGTGTTTGGCGTAGTGCTGGGTGTCAGCGTGATCATGCTGGTGGCCGGGCTGATCAACGGATTCGATCAAACCATTCAAGAGCAGATCAAGCAGTTTGGTTCAGATACCGCGTTTATTTCCAAATGGGATCAAGGGCGGCACGGCGATGCGCCGCTGGAAGAACGGCAACGCAAACCGCTGACGCTCGAAGATGAACGCGCCCTTCTCGATGGCTGCACCGCGGTGAAAAATGTCACCGCTTTCCTGCAAACGGACTGGATGCACCCGCACAGTGTGCGCACCAAAGCCGGAGAAGTGACGGCCATCGATTATCGCGGGGTTCAGCCGAATTTCGGCCAGGTGTACGCAAATGCCGCGACGCTCGAAGGGCGCTTTATCGGCGAAGGCGACGACCTGCACAAGGAAAAAGTTGTACTGCTCGGCGAAAATGTCGCGCCGGTGCTTTTTCCGGAAGGCCATCCGGTTGGCAAGGACGTGACCATCGATGGCGGCGACTTTCAGGTGATTGGCGTGGTAGAGAAGCCCAAAGGTGGCTTCGGCATGGGCGACGAAGATCGCCGCGTGCTCATTCCGTACTCTACCTTCCGCAAAATTTATCCCGATGCCGACGAAGTGAGCATGCGCGCCCAGGCTCTGCCTGGCCAGCTGAATGAAATGGTGGATCAGATCCGGGAAGTTCTCGAGCGCCGCCGCGGCGTGGCCTACGGAGGCAAAGACAATTTTTCGATCGGCACCGCGGAAGAGGAAGTTGGCGAGTTCCACAAAATCATGCTGATGGTCTACGTCGCGACGATTGTGCTGAGTTCCATCGGGCTGCTGATCGGGGGAGTCGGCGTAATGAACATCATGCTGGTGAGCGTAACGGAGCGTACGCGCGAAATTGGTTTGCGCAAGGCCATCGGCGCACGCAATGGCGACATCACCTGGCAGTTTCTGCTGGAGGCCATGACGCTGACCGGAGCCGGGGGCGTGATCGCGCTGATCCTCGTGAATGGATTGGTGCTGCTGATCCGCTTGACACTCGACTGGCACGGGGTGGTTCCACTTTGGGCGGTCGCCGCGGGATTGATCGTCAGCGTGAGTATCGGACTCATTTTCGGTGTGTGGCCGGCCACCAAAGCGGCCAAGCTCGACCCCGTGGACGCGCTGCGTTACGAATAACCCGCTATGGTTGTTGTGCCGGTGAAACCCGGCAGAGGCGCCCTATTGCACTGTGGAGGCCGCCACGGGCTGCGCCACCGCGGTCGTTGTGACAGCCGCCGTGGTGCTCGGCCAAACCACTTCGAGGGAAGTTTCCCGTTTCACCAAGAGTTTCGAGCGCTTTAGGACGTGCACGCCCAGAAAGTTTGAAGTATCGGGGCGGATTTGCGTGGTGTTTTTCTTTTCGAGCAGCAAAGTGCTGTCCGGCCGGGTAAGCACCACGCGAAAAGTGTGTTCTCCCATTGCGATCGGGCATTCGAAACGCAGCGTGTCGCCGACATGCGCCGCTTGCAAGGGTGTCGAGAGCAGCTGTTCGTCGTCTGCGTAGATCGAAAGCGTTTCATCGATGACGGTGGAGACTACGTCCACGTGCAGCGAGGCTTTCGCGGCCGGAGCAGCTGATGCCGCGGTCTTGCTAGCCCCCGCCTCATCTGCGCTGCGAATTTCTGCTGGCGGCGTCGCGGCGGTCGCGGACCCTGCCGAGTTCGCAACCAGGGAATGCTTGCGCTTCGGCTTCGTGCCCGGCACCGCGTGTTGCTCATAGGCCGGCGAGACTTGCGTCGAGCCCGCCTGTCCGTCGAACATCACGCTCGAATGATTTCCGGAATTTACGTCCACCGCGTTCGCCTGGCCCGCGGAGCTTTCCAGCTTTAGCCGCTCGGCGATTTCGTCGAAAGGCTCACCGTTCGGTCCGCTGATGTTAATGAGCGCCCCGGTCGCAGGCGCGCTCGTATTGGCGTTGGTATCGCTCGAAGAATCCGGCCGCACGCCGGGAGCAAGTCCTGGAGCAAGTTGGTTCTTGAAGGCGTCCGCACTTGAAGAGTGGTGCCTTATGGCGCGCATACCGCTGCCGCAGAGAAGCAAAGCCACAAATGCGCCCGCAGCCAGCCCCGCCATGCGCAGATCGCCCTTTTCGAGCGGACGATGCCACCAGGAGGGATTCGGCAGACGCACATCGACCGGCTTGCTTCGCGCGAAGGGATAAAGCGAAGCGCCGAGCGATTCGGCAGTAGCGTAGCGGCTGGCCGGATTCTTGGCCAGGCACCGCATCACGATGTGGTCGAACGCCGGTGGCAACTCCGGATTGTGGTGCGAAGGCGGCGGTGGTTCCGTAGAGACGATTTGCGCGCACACGGCGCCAACCGAGGTTCCGTCAAAGGGACGCACCCCGGTGGTCATCTGATACAGAATAATGCCCAAAGAGAAGAGATCGGACCGGCTGTCTTGCTTGTTGCCGAGGATTTGTTCCGGAGAAAGATAGGCGGGGGTGCCCAGCACGGTGCCGGAGCCGGAAACCTGCGTGGCAAAGCGCGCAATTCCGAAATCGCCTAGCTTCACCTGGCCGTCTTTGGTGATAAGCACGTTCGCCGGCTTGACGTCGCCGTGAATGATCTGGCTGTGATGAGCCAGGGACAGCGCGGAGGCGAGGTCTGCGACCCAAATGGCGGAGCGCTCGAGCGGCAACCGTCCGGAAATGAGTGTGGCCTCAAGGGTTTTTCCCTCAATATGCTCCATCACGAGATAGGGCAAGCCATCTTCGTTCATTCCCACGTCGTATAAGCCAACGATGTAAGGGTGCGACAGCCGGCCGAAGATCTGTGCTTCGCGCAAGAACTGTTTCTGCAGGTCGCCGCTCAAGCCATGCAGGAAGGTCTTGATCGCAACGGTGCGGCCGATGACGGTATCGCGAGCCAAATCAACGCGGCTCGTGGCGCCGGCTCCGATGGTTTTGATAATCTCGTAGCGATTCCGCGGATCCGTCATGAGTTTGTTGCTCCCAGCATGCCCCTCGCCGAACGTATGTCCAGCTTGCTAGTTAAGATTGCGCGACACCATCACCCATTGGACTCAAATCGGAAAACCCCGGTACCCTAACCACGGAGCTAAGGTAAACCCCGTATTTACACTTAGTAAGCCCTTATTCACCGGTCGCCAGCCTCTCAAGCGGACCGTAGCAGCCGCGTCGCCCGGCTGCGGAGTGTTGCAGCAACCGGGGCAGCCTGCATGACCGCGGTCTTACGGCGCGCAAAAGGGTAGAGCAGATTTGCCAGCTCGTCGGCGTCGGCGATTCGCGCCGCTGGGTCCTTCGCGAGGCAGGCGGCGAGGACTTCGTCGAGCGCCGTCGGCAAGGACGGATTGAACTGTGACGCCGGAAGCGGCGTGGTGGACAAGATCTTCCCGCAGATTGCCTGGAGCGAATCCCCGTCAAACGGACGGCGGCCCGTAACCATTTCGTAAAGCACTACGCCCAAAGAGAAAAGATCCGAACGCGCATCCTGCGGCTTTCCAATGATCTGCTCCGGGCACCAGTAAGCGGGGGTGCCTAGCAGTGGACTATCCATGGAGTCGCGGCTCGCCAGCCGAGCCATGCCGAAATCCGTTAGCTTTACGCGGCCTTCAGCGGTCGTGAGGATGTTGGCTGGCTTCACGTCGCCATGAATGATGCCTTTGCGGTGCGCCACGCCAAGCGCGGTAGACATCTCCGCAGCCCAGGCGCAGGCCTTGGGCAGCGGCAGCGGGCCCTTGGCCAAAATCTGGTCGAGCGCCTGGCCCTCCAGATACTCCATCACGAGGTAGGGGGTCTGGCTGGACGCTTCGATTCCCATATCATGCAGCGTAATGATGGCGGGGTGCGATAGCTGCCCGACGACGCGGGCTTCCTGCAGAAACAGTTGCTGCGCCTCCCCGCGAACCTGGGGGGCCAGCAGTTTAATGGCGACGGTGCGGCCGATCAGCGGGTCGAACCCGCGCACCACTTTGCTTTTGGCGCCGGTGCCAATGATATCGAGAACCTGATAACGACCAACTTGCACGGGGGACCTCTCCGTCAAAACGCGTTGGACGCGCCCACGAGAAAGCATAGTGGAAGGCTTTGCCGATACAAATGAAGCGAAGGTTTGTCGGGGATAGTACTTCCGTACCAGGAAAAGGAACGGGCAATCCGAAGCGAGCGCTCAATGCACCGGCATCGGCGCGGAGGGCGTATCGATGGTCTTGACAAACTGCGCCAGAATCGGCGCAGCGTTCATGCGGTTCGGGAAATCACGCACGAAATTTTGCATTTCCCGCTGCCAATGCCGGTGAAAACCAAAATTGTTCATTTCGTTCAGCGCCTGCGTGGCGGTCCAGTGTTCGAACGTCATACGGTAAGAAGCGATGAACACTCCGGTGCGGTCTTCGCCATACTGGCAGTGCACGAAAACCTTCTCTTGCGGATGGTCGCGGAAAATCGCAAGGAAGGTCACCACTTGATCGTTGGTGGGCGCGGAAAACCCGCCAATGGGGATTGCCATGAAATGCAGTCCTTGTGCTTCGACGGCCTTGCGCTCGGCTTCCGTCGAGCTGTCGCTCTCGCGGCGTAAGTCCACCACCGTCGTGACGCCTAATTTCTTGAGTTCGCTGAAAGCCGGAGGAGCTGGTTGTGCGCCGCGATAAAGATGATCGTTGATTTTTCCCGCATTCGGAATACCCGCGATTTCTATTCGCGCGCCGTACGCCGACTGCATCACCGCCGGCGCGGCCTGCTGTGCGGCGAATCGTGGCGCGAATATCGAAAGAAAAAAGAGTAGAAAGAACGAACCGCGCGTAGAAATGGCTCTCACGCCGGATTAGATGCGGTTTATTTCTCGGGAGTCGCAAAGCGACGAGGTTGCGAATCGCCGCAAGTCCTTAGTTTGCAAGGGCACCACTACAGATAGACGTGTATGGAAATTTATCGACAACATTTAGCGTTTTTCCCTTGACAGGAAATTTACATCCGTTGATACTTCGATTCCAGATTCGGGGGACGTGGAAGCGCCAGAGCGGACCGAATCAAAAGGAAGAGCAGTTCGTGGTCCGCGCGACGGATGCTCCACGGGACCGGCCGGGCATTAAGCGAAAAAATCGAGCGCGCACCACTAGCGACGCGCCCGCCTCTCAGCGCGCAGCTTGCCGTTAGGTTGTGTGATTTGTTCTTCACCAACCAGGGGCAGAGCATTGGCGTTTTTTTCGTTTCGCGACCCGCCGGCGTCTTCCGCAACCTGTAAAAATTCCGCGCCGCGCCGTCTACCTCAACAGCGGAGGTAGCGGGCTAGCGTCGTCAATGCGGCCGCTGGCAGCTTTTTTGAGCGTACCTGCTCAACGGGACCCATGCTCTGCAAAGTAGAATGCGGGGCGGTAAAATGAAGGATGGGATTTTTCTCGAGGGGAAAATCCCGAAGCAGTAGGAGGAACAAAATGGCAACGGTGAAGCAAGCATTGAACGGCAGGTCAGTCGAGACGAGCGCAATCCGGGAGATGGCGGGAGCGGTTCGGAAAGGACTTCCGTTCCAGCGCTACTTCACTGACGGAAAAATGTCGCCGTTTGACGCGGTGGAATGGGAAAAGCGCGCGGCGATCATTGGGAACGAAAAAGGCGTGACCATTTTCCGCCAAGACGATGTCGAAGTACCGAAGAACTGGTCGCAAACCGCCACCAACATCGTGGCCAGCAAGTATTTCCACGGCAAGCCGGGCAGCCCCGAGCGCGAGGGATCGGTGCGCCAGCTCATCGCGCGCGTGGTGAACACCGTGGTGCGCTGGGGCGAAGAGGGCGGCTATTTCGCCGACCATGCTTCGCGCGACGCTTTCCGCGACGAATTGACGCACTTGCTGGTCGAGCAAAAAATGGCTTTCAACTCGCCGGTATGGTTCAACGTGGGCGTGCAGGCCAAGCCACAGTGTTCCGCCTGCTTTATCAATTCTGTGAGCGACAGCATGGAATCGATCATGGGGCTGACGCGCACAGAAGGCATGCTCTTTAAGTGGGGGTCCGGCACGGGCACGAATTTCTCGACGTTGCGCGGGAGCAAGGAGACATTATCCGGCGGCGGAATCGCCAGCGGCCCGGTCAGTTTCATGAAGGGCTTCGATGCTTTTGCCGGCGTCATCAAGAGCGGCGGAAAGACGCGCCGGGCCGCCAAGATGGTCATCCTGAATATCGACCATCCAGATATCGTGGAATTTATTGAATCCAAAGTGAAGGAAGAGAAGAAAGCGCACGTACTGATCGCCCAGGGCTACGATTCGGCGATCGACGGCGACGCCTATAGCTCTATCTTCTTCCAGAATGCCAATCACTCTGTGCGCGTGACGGATGAGTTCATGCGCGCCGTTGAACAAGACAAGGATTGGTGGACCAAAACCGTTCTGGACGGACAGCCCAACGAAAAACTGCGCGCCCGCGACTTGATGTACCAGATAGCCGACTCCACCTGGCACTGCGGCGATCCCGGCATGCAGTACGACACCACCATCAACAATTGGCACACTTCGAAGAACACCGCGCGCATCAATGCCAGCAATCCTTGCTCGGAATACATGTTCCTCGACGATACGGCTTGCAACCTGGCGTCGCTGAACTTGATGAAGTTTGTGAACAGCAGCGGAGACTTTGACGTTCCAGCGTTCAAGAGCGCGGTGGACGTGACCATCACGGCGCAGGAAATTCTGGTGGACTTCGCCAGCTACCCGACGCCGAAAATTGCGGAGAATTCGCACGAATTCCGCCCGCTGGGGCTCGGTTACGCCAACCTCGGCGCGCTGCTCATGTCCATGGCGCTGCCTTACGATTCAGACGAAGGCCGCGACATGGCCGGCGCCATCACCGCGCTGATGTGCGGAGAGGCGTACGCGCAATCTGCGCGCCTCGCAGAACGGATGGGGCCGTTCCCGGGCTACGCCGTGAATCGCGAGCCGATGCTCGACGTCATTCGCATGCACCGCGATGCGGTGCGCGGCATTAAGCCGGAGCACGTGCAATCTGAATTGTTCCTGGCGGCGCAAGGCTCGTGGGATGAAGCGCTAGCCCTTGGAGAACAACACGGCTACAAGAATTCGCAAGTAACGGTTCTGGCGCCCACCGGCACCATCGGCTTCATGATGGATTGCGACACCACCGGCATCGAGCCGGACCTGGCTTGCGTGAAGTACAAAAAGCTCGTGGGCGGCGGCGTCATCAAAATCGTCAACAACACCGTGCCGCAAGCGCTGATGAAACTGGGCTATACGCCGGAGCAGGCCAGCGAAATCGTTTCCTACATCGATAAAAACGGAAAGGTGGAAGGCGCCCCGCACTTCCACGCAGAACATCTTGCGGTGTTTGATTGCTCGCTGGCTCCTGCCGGCGGCGGTCGTTCCATCGCATGGACTGGCCACGTCAAAATGATGGCGGCGGCGCAACCGTTTCTCTCGGGCGCGATCAGCAAGACCATCAACATGCCCGAAGAATCGACGATTGAAGACATCAGCAATGCCTACGTGGAGTCCTGGAAACTGGGGCTGAAAGCGGTGGCCATTTATCGCGACAATTCGAAGCGCTCGCAGCCGCTCAACGCCGGCGGAAAGAAAGAAGAAAAGAGCGAAGAGAAACTTCCGGAAGCTCCCGCGATCCAGCTCCCGTTCGAACCGGTGCAACACGAGTTATTTGCCCGCGCGCAACGCGAAAAGATGCCCGTGGAGCGCGCTTCGATCACCCACAAGTTCAGCGTCGGCGGTCACGAAGGCTATGTCACGGTCGGCATGTACGAAGACGGCCGCCCGGGCGAAGTGTTCATCAAAATGTCCAAGGAAGGTTCCACACTCTCGGGCGTGATGGACGGGCTGGCACTCACGCTGTCCATGGGTTTGCAGTACGGCGTCCCGCTGAAGGTGCTGGTGGACAAGCTGGTGAACACGCGCTTTGAACCGAGCGGCATCACCGCGAATCCAAACATCCGCTTCGTATCCTCGGTGCTCGATTATCTGGCGCGCTGGCTGGGCGGGCGCTTTATCTCCGCGGACTATTTGAAATTGAACAGCGCGGCTCCCGCGGAAACGGGCGTCGTGGGCGCGGCGGTTGCTCCTCGAGCGCTCGCTCCCGTCATCGCAGCCATGGGTTCCGTGGCGCGGCGTGCGGAAGCTTTGCCCGCGAATTCACCGAGCAATGCGCACGAAGGCGCGCCAACCTGCAGCGAGTGCGGCATGTTGATGGTGCCCAATGGCGCCTGCTACAAATGCGAAAACTGCGGCAGCACCAGCGGCTGCAGCTAGAAGGTGACCGCTGAAAGCAATTTTGTTTTAGCGGTTGGCATGAAACGCAAAGGGTGGCGATGAGCGGACTTTCTTCGGGGTCAGGACTGGCGCCGCAGCTGGCGGCGCCGGCGAAAGCGCGGGGGTTTTTGCATATTCAACGTCACGGCAGCGGACCCCACGCCGTCTACGTCATCACCTATCATCGGCTGGAGTCAGAAGGTGCTCGCCCGAAGCCTGCGCTGGCGGAAGGCGCGCACTCGTTGATCGAGTTGCTCGAACGCATCGGCGTTGATTTTCGGATCAGCGAAGTTCGTGGCGCGCTCGAAGATATCTTGCGGCTGGGTTCCGCCAACATCCCCGATTTGTGGCTCAGCGACGAGGAAATGATTGAAAAGGGTTTAGTCGAGCACGGCTAACAGCAATGGCCTAACGCGGGCGAGGCCGCAGCGGAGGCCGCCCGGTCAAAGCGCGTGGCCGCATTCGAAAACGCGGCCCCAGTGGCGGCGGCACATTACGAAGAAAATCTCCGCAACACGGGCACCGTCCGTCGTTGCCGATCGGGCTGGTCGCATCGGCGCGTAGCCAGTGGCCGCGCGCCTCGCAGAGCGCGTTGATGCACTGCACGGTAAAACCCGGCAAATATTGCATCGGCAAAGCCTCCTGCGCGCGCCACGCTTTGCGGGTGCCAGCGCGAAATGCAAAACTCCCTGGGCGGCCCCGAAGAACGAACGCAGGCGCGATTCTGCCGCGTGCCATCTAGGCAGTCAAGAGAAAACACCACAAGATGTAGTGCGGCGGTTGCAAAACTGTGGATTTCTTCCGCTCTTTTCCGAATGAAGCTTAATTATTGCGAAGCTGGCGCCAGCGCGCGAGGAATGCCGTCGCCAGCAGCGCCGCCGTAAGCGCCGCGTACATCCCGGCATAGCGCAGCGTTGCCGCGCCGTTGGCCGCACCCGTAAAGTCGAAACCGGGCGTGTGATTCATCGGTCCGATGTACCACCATGCCGTCAGGATCGCTTCAAACGCCTTGCCGGTGCCGGACACCGTGCCCAAAGCCAAAGCCAGCGACGGGAGAAAAAATACCCCGGCGAGAAACCCCAGGAGTCCAGCAGTATCTCCGCCGTGCCACAAGCGCACCGCGACGCCTGCGCCGCTTAACACGGCGATCGCAACTCCCGCTAAATAGCAGGCGGGCACCTGTCGGGAGAGAATCCCCGAGGAGGAAAACAACAAGCCGCGCGTGCCCCACCGCGATTCGCGCGAACCCATCGCCGACCACAGCAACACGCACCAGAGCCACGCACTGCCGAGCAACGGGCCGCGCGCTGCTCCGAGCGGCGTTGCAAACTGCGCCACCAGCAAACCCAGCGCGATCGCGTACCACCACCAGCGCCGGCCTTGTACCGCGAGTCCGAACTCCGCGACAAATAATCGTCCAAAGCCTTTGCGCCGCGCGGCGTCCGTCAGCGCTGTCAAATGCGGCTCTCGCGATGGCGCAGCAGTGAGAGGGTGGTCATTGAAACCAGCCCCGAAGAAAGCCTCGTCCGCCGGCGTGACTCCGAGCGTGGCGCTGCGGTTCATCCCGGCGGTTTGCGCGACAGGTTTTGGCCTGCGCAACCAAAACCGCGGCGCCTTTGCCGGATCAAACCGATCAAAAAATACCGCCGCGAGCAGCGCTATGGCCAAAGCCGCCGCGAACCACGCCACTCGCAGTCCAATCATTTCCGACGTCCACGCAACGCCATGCCACCGCAAGGCATCGATCACCGTCGGGTGACCGGGCGCAATGCCGAGAGTAAAACCGCTCTGGTATCCGGGAATAGTTTTCGCTGCCGCGGCTTGCATACTTTTTGCCACGGTCAAAATTCCCATGGGATCGAGCCGGGGATTTCCCGAAATTTCGGCGAGCCCCAGTCCGCCCACACCCCACACAAAAAGCCACAAAACATTTCCCACGCCGCCATTTAGCAGCGGCAGCATTTCAAACAACACGGCCAGGGCCGCGGTTAGCGCCATCGCGGGAAACGCCACCAGCACGAAAGGCGCTAGCAGCGCGACGCCGTCAAAGTGTGCTTCTTCTGACGTAAAACCCTGCATCACCAGCGCGCACGCTGCGAGCACGGCGACCACGGATGTCAAGACACACAAATTGCTCAAGAATTTTCCCAGCGCATACGCGGGTCTCGACAGCGGAGTAGCCGCCAGAATCTGGCCGACGCCGGTTTGCCGGTCCCGGTCGACGGAGCCCTTCACGATGTAAAACCCGATCAGCGAAACAAACGCCGTGGTGACCAGCGCCACCAGCGCCCCGATCCACGCTGACGTGTACACGCCGCGGTAATCATTGCCCATGCGGATGGAAATTCGCCCGGTGGCTGCGCCGTAGCCGAGAAACAACGCAAAAAGCATGGTTAGAAAAAAACTGTAGCGCCGCACCCGTTCGAGAAAGTCCGCGCGGGCTAGCGCGTAAATCACGCTCAGAAAGTTCATGCTAGGGGTCCGCCGGCAACCGGCGTGCCAGGTCCGCCGCGCCGCGACGGCGAAGCTGCGTGCGATTTCAGGCGGGAAGCTGCGGGCACATCGGGCGGCGACGGCGGACGAAAAATTTCCGGCGCGGCATCCCGATTGCGCTGCCTGCTGAGCGCGTCAAGATACGCGTCCTCGAGCGAAGGTTCGAGCGGTCGTGCACATGGCGTCGGCGCCGCACTGCTCACCACTCGCGCGTGCACCCCATCGCTGCGATGTGCGGTGCTGCTGACCAAATGATCGCGCCGCAATTTCGGCAACTCCGTGCTGCTTACCACCACTTCCCATACGCAACCCGCCAGCCGCTCGAGCAACGCCTCGGGAGCGTCGTGTGCCAGCAACTCGCCCTGCCCGAGAATCGCGATGCTGCTGGCTACCGCCTCAATATCGGAAACAATGTGCGTGGACAGAATAACGATCCGCTCGCCGGACAATTCCGAAAGCAAATTGCGAAATCGCAACCGTTCTTCCGGATCGAGGCCCGCCGTCGGCTCGTCGACAATCAACAATAGCGGATCGTTCAGCAGCGCTTGCGCGATGCCCACGCGCTGCCGCATGCCTCCGGAATACCCGCCCAGCGGACGCTTCGCGGCCGCCGTCAGGTTCACGAGATCCAGCAATTCCGCTATGCGCTTGCGCGCCGCGGCGGCCGCGATTCCTTTCACCGCCGCAAGGTATTCGAGAAATTCGATGGCGTTCAAGTTTGGATACACGCCGAAATCCTGCGGCAAATAGCCCAGCGCGTCACGCAACGGCTCCGGTTTATCAGCGATGTTCTCCCCGTTCCACAACACGCGACCGGAAGTGGCTTGCGTAATGGTCGCCAGAATGCGCAGCAACGTGGATTTGCCCGCGCCGTTTGGGCCGAGAAGCCCCACCACCCCGGCTTTCAGCGAAAGATTTACGCCGCGCAGCGCGTGCACGCCCCCGCGATAGTTCTTGCACAAGGCTTGTACTTCGAGTCGCATGCGTTCCGTTCCGTCACGCAGATGTGTTTGCTCTCGAATGAGGTACGAGTCGAGACAGCAAAAAGTTTGGAGGAAATTACGGGTTGCGACGTTTCTCTCGGGAGGCCTGGCGAGTCGAAGCTTACGGTTGGGGAGCCGTTGCCGGAGGCCCCGAGGGCGCTGGGGCCGCGGCCCCTTTTTTGCGGCTGGCCGCTTCTTCGGCCGCCGCCAACTCTGCTTTGAGCCGCGCGACTTTATCCTGTCTGTCGCTAATGGTTTGCTGCAGTTCCGTCAGGTTCGTTTGCCCCGCCGTGTCCCGCTGATAGTCGGGGTTTGCATAAAAGGAATCTTGCGCCAACGCCAGTTCGCGTTGTGCCAGCGCTACATCGTCCTCCGCTGTTGCCAGGGCCTTCTTCTTCTGCGCGATCTTCGCGTCGTCCGTGCTCTTCAGGGGATCATCCGCCGGTGACTTGTCCGCCTGCTTGTCCGCAGCTTCCGCGGCAGCCACGGCTTCAGGACTCGGCGGCTCCGTTTCAAGCCGCGGCGCGGGAACCGTCAGCCCTTCCGCTCCAGGCTTCACGTTCTTGTTGTCCAGATCGTCGTCCGTAATGACTTTGCTGGGCGCACCGGCATTTTTCTTTTGTTCGCGCGCGCGCTTTGCAGCGTCGGCAATGGATGATGCGGAGGAATCCTGCGGCGCGGTCTGCGCGGCAACCCCGCAAGCGGTGATCCCGCACGCCGCACCCAAGGACATGATTCGCAAAAGTCGGTACGACATAGTTCGGCCCTCGCACAGCGTAAAAACATCGGTTCCGGCTGAGGTAAACAGCAGGATACTCCCGCAAGCTGCGCTCGGCAATTCGCTGCTGGCCCGAAGCAGCCAATACGTCAATAGGGCCCCAGAAATCGCGCTCTGCGACCTCGCCGGGCGGCGCAACGCGTCCCACGAACTTGCGCGGGTCATGGCAACTCACACAAAATGGTTCGGTTGTCCGGGAGAACTTGCTGATGCGCAGTTTATGCTTCGTCGCTCTTGCGGCCCTCGCTTTCACCCTCGGTGCAGGCTCGCTCTTCGCGCAGGAGCAGGGCAATTCCCCGCCCGACGCCCCCAAGCCCCAAGCGGACGCCGCCAAACCGCGCGGCGCGTACGCCAAGTCGGCTGAAACGCATCGCTTCTGGGATAAGGAAAACGGCTGGCTCTTTGCCGGTGTCGCCGTTTCGCGCGGCCTCGATTATTCTTCCACCCTCAATTTTCGCCGCCGCGGCCGCAACGAGGCTTTGCTCACCAACGCCATCGTCGACAATCATCCCGCCTTCGCAGCCATCGAAGCGGGCGCAACCGGCGCCTCGATGGGCGTCTCCTACCTGTTTCACCATTACGGACACCACAGCCTCGAGCGCTGGACGTCCATCGTTCACATCGGAGTGGCGACCGGCGGCGCCATTCGCAACTATTCGCTGCTATGTTGAGGGAGACATAGAAATGAGAATGTTCACGTCCGGACTATGTGAATTCACTCGCGAAAGACCATCAGAAAGCTGGTGATTAAGGCCTTCTGACGTTGCCGCAATTGACATAGTTCGCACAGACTTCTCCACGCGGCATCTGGCCGCCGGGAGAAGCGCTATGCATCGTGCCGTAGTTGCAACTTGCTTTGTCTCACAGTTCTGCTCAGAGTATGACGATTATCTTGATCGCCTTCGCGGATTATCGGTTTCGACGCGGAAGCTGCACGGATACCTAGTTCGCAAGTTCCTCAACTTTCGATTTCCCGACGGCAATGTGAAATGGAGCCAACTCCGATTCAACGACGTTGCGGATTTCTTAGCCACGGAATTCGCTCATCTTTCGAGCCGCGACACCCAGAGAGCATGGTTGATGATTTTGCGGAGCGTTTTGCGGTATCTGGCCGGGTCCGGTCGAATTGCGCAAGGTTGGGACGGCGGTCTGCCAAAGATCACGAGTTACAGGCAGGCTCGCTTGCCGAAAAACCTTTCAAAGGAGCAAATTCGTGCACTTCTTGCTGCCTGTCGCGGAAGGAAGCGACGGCACGCGCGATACCGAGCTCTGCTGCTTTTGTTTTTGCGACTCGGACTCCGGTTACAGGAAGTCGCCAATCTCACCTCAAGCGATATTGATTGGAAGAACGGTTACCTCCGAGTGCGATGTACGAAGACCTACAGCGACCGCGTCCTGCCGCTTCCTCAGGACGTGGGCGATGCTCTTGTCGCTCATCTTCGCAATTGCCGGCAGCATCCGACCAGAGTATTTGAGCCGCTGCGACCGCCATACACGGGGCAACGCTGCTACCTTCACGTCCTCAACTCCATCCGCTATCTCTTTGGGCTCGCCGGAATCGTTGATCGCGGTTCGCATTCACTCCGCCACACAGCCGCCACGAAGATGGTGAACTCAGGTGCATCCTTCAAGGAGGTGGCCGATGTACTCGGCCATAAATCCATCTCGACCACGTTTATTTACGCAAAACTGGATATGAAGTCGCTCGGGGAGGTTGCGCTCCCTTGGCCTGGAGGTGCGCGATGACTCTCTCGAAGCTGTCAGCCTATCTAGACCAGTTCCTTGTGATGCGGCGCACGATGGCGGAGACCAACCCGCATTTCGGCGCCTTCCATCGCAGGCTGCTGCGGTACAAGGAGAAACTTCTCAGGAGGTTCTTGGCGTTTTGGCAAGAACAGGGCCGTCCGTGGCCGATTCGGTCCAGTTGCGTCTTGGATTGGATCACTGCCGGGAGTCACCCGGAGCATCCATATCGCGATCAGCATCACTTCTACACGCTACGTGCATTTCTGCAACAGCTGCGCACCTTTGAGCCCGAAACGGAAGTGCCGGAAAGCCCATTCCGGTTTCGGCATCCCCGGCGGAGACCGTATATATTCTCTGAGAGCGAACTTGTCCGTTTGATGAGCGCAACTCAGCGCCTACGCCTGTTCGATCCTTTCCGTGTCTCGACCATCCGCACGTTGATTGGGCTATTGGCTAGCGCTGGTCTGCGCATCGGGGAAGCGCTGCGACTGAAACTGGAGGACGCCAAGCTCGCAGCCAACCCGCCGTATCTGGTAATTCGCGAAACGAAGTTTGGCAAATCGCGGAACGTCGTTCTGCACCCTAGTGCAAGAGATCATCTGCGCAAATATCTTTGCGAGAGAGCAAAAGCGCTGGGAGCAAAACAAGTGGACGTGTTTCTGACGAATCGCATGGGCAAACAACTGAATTACAGTTCGCAACACCTGATGTTTGGCCGGTTGTTGCGGCGTGCTGGAATCCGCGCCGTACCCGGCCAACGCAGGCCATCCCTCCATTCGTTTCGTCATACCTTCGCTGTGAGAAGGCTCACGCAGTGGCATCATGATAGGAAAAACGTGCAGGAACTCTTGCCGCACCTGTCGGTGTACCTCGGCCATATCGGCCCAGCAAGCACCTATTGGTATCTGACCGCCACTCCCGAACTACTCCGAACCGCCGCCCGGCTATTCGACCGGCAGCAGAACTCTGGAGCCGCAACCAAATGAGAGCTATTGGTTCTCTCGGTCCGCTTCTCCAGATTTTCTTTACAGACTATCTCGTTGGACAAAGACGACTCAGCCCCCAGACGATCTCGAGCTATCGCGACACATTTCGCCTACTGCTGCAATTCATCCATCGAAAAACCGGTATCGAACCGGCATCTCTGTCGATTTCTGACCTGAGTCTGGACAGAATCCTCATGTTTCTCGATAGCCTGGAGAAGGAGCGCAAGAATTCAGTTTGCTCGCGCAACCTCCGTCTCACCGCAATTCACTCGTTCTGCCGCATGGTGGCTCTTCGCGACCCCGCCAGTGTCGGTATTGCCACACGCCTGCTGGCGATTCCGTTGAAGCGCACGGATACCAAGGTGCGACCATACGTAACGCGCGAAGAGATGGACGCGATCCTTGCTGCCCTGGACCGAAGCAAATGGTGTGGACGGCGGGATCACACGCTGCTTCTCACGACGTACAATACCGGCGCTCGTGTATCAGAAATGTCCTCGCTCCGGCAGGACCAAATCAGCTTCGGGGCGAAGAGCTACGTGCACCTGCGCGGCAAGGGCCGGAAAGAGCGGTCTGTTCCTCTCTGGTCACGGACCGCCCGAGCGATCAAGGAGTGGTTACGAGAAATCGGAAGGAATGATAACGCACTGGTGTTCCCCAATGTCCGTGGCGAGCCACTCTCGCGGTTCGCCATTCACCTCTTGCTGCGCAAAGCAGTTCAGCAAGCGGTTTCCCGTTGCCCAAGTCTGAGGCGAAAGCGGGTCTCGCCTCATGTGATTCGCCATGGCACCGCGATGGCTTTACTTCAGGCTGGCGTTGATATCGCCGTGATCGCCCTCTGGCTGGGTCACGAAAGTATAGAAAGCACCAACGCCTATGTGCACGCGAATCTCGCGATGAAGGAAAAGGCGCTTGAAAAGATTGCGCCAATGGATACGCCGTTCCGTCGATTCCACGCCACCGACAGCTTGCTGGCATTCTTGGAATCGCTGTGAACCTGAGCCTCTGCGTGGATACGGCCTTAGCGCGGTGGCCGGAAATTAGGGCTGAGCTGCGCTAAACAGTTGCCCCAGTTATGCTCGATGGTGATCGGCTCTAGAATAACACTGTCTTTTGCCGTGAATTTGAGCGGGCCCGCGCAGCGCTGCTGCGTACCGCCAGAGATGGTGGCAGTAAGATAATAAGTTCGGCCCTCGTAAACAGTGAGTGTGGCACGACCATCCGGACCGGCGGTGGCCATGGCGGGCTCCCCAGACCATAAATAGTCAATGTCACGAGCATCGACTTGAGCTTGAGTTGCCGGCGAGCCATCAGGTTGCAGCACGCGTGTGTGCACGACTACCCGCTTCCAAGCGTTCGGCAGGCTTATATTTATATTCTCAACGATGGTCGAAGCACCCAGATGGACAGCAGCGGCATCCGTGTCAGAATCGGCGTTGGGATAATAAACACGCGGATACGGCCGGGTGGGTGAAGGACCTAGATCATTTGCAGAGACTAGATAGTCACCAGGGGGCACACGGAGAAAATCGTAGCGACCGTTTGAGTCAGTCTGGTCCACGGCGACCTGAGCAAGTCCTGTGGCTACATGAGTGTCCCGACGTTGCAGCACCATATAGATGTTATCCAGCGGTTTGCCAGACCCGTCGGTAATCCGCCCACGAACATGACCGTCGTAGTGAACAGGCCAATCCACCTGAGCACATCCTTTATCCGTTACAGTCACCTTTCGCGGGTCGGCGGTCACAAAGCCGGGAGCCATCAAGGCGGAAACAGTGTATTCCCCGGGAGACAGCCCACTAAACGTGTATTGCCAATTGCTATCCAGGACAGCTTCACGGGCTTCCGGCCCGCGGACGCTGATGGTAAACGGCAGATTCGATTCCTCCAGTCCCTGAGGCGGCGCTAGGCGTCCATAGATCGTGGCCCCGCCTGGAGCTGATCGCAAGGCGCGCATCCACGTGAGATCGGCGTCTTCTTTGCCAGCTTGCAACTTGTGCGTGAGAGAACAAATCGATGTCCAAAGCTCGCCCGAGCCTTCCTTACTGAAAGCGAAGACAACATATTCGCCGGCTTCCTCGAATGGAAAGCCGCAGGCAGAGCTCTGCTCATTCGTCAGGATGGTGATTTCCTCTTGAAGCTCGCCTCGAAAAGCTTCCAACACGGAAAAACGCACCCGATAGAACCCGGGACTATGGATCGTGCTTGTTGAGCCATCCAGGTTTCGTACGGTCCTTTCAGTGTGGGAGACGAGCGTCCGTTCAACTACCTTCCCTCGGAAAACGACAGGACTCCGCCAGTACTCCGAACACACGGGGTTTGGGCCAATGCAACTGCAGGCATAGGAACAAGTAGGCGCGAGAAGGATAGTGGCGAAGAGAAGGGCGTGCCGCATGATAGAAAGACGAATGTACCTGCCTATTGGTTGCCCAACTTAACCGTCCCATGAGCCGAGGCTTCCGTGATTTTCAGAAACAAGCTCGCACTATGTTAATTCTCGGACGCAAACCGGTCCTTCCGCCTTTCACTTCTCAGTTCAATTGACATAGTCCGACAATTCACATTCTCACTGAAGACTGCGCACTAGAGGCGCTGCGCGCCGGCACGGGCGCATCAGCCAGCGCGATGCTCGCCCGCATGCTTCCGGGCGAAAGACGCGACCTTGTGGCGGTTGCCGCACACCGCCATCGCGCACCATCTTCGCCGGCTGGTCCGCGAAGCGTCGTAAAAATACAATCCGCATTCCGGGTTGGCGCACACCCGAACGTGGGTATCCGTGATTCCTTCGGCCAGGATTTCCGCCGCGGACCGCGCGATCGCCGCCAGCAGCCACTCGAGTCCGCCTTCCCGCGCCACAAATTCGATTCGCCAGCGCTTTCCATCGTGCCGCAGTTCGTCATGCCCTTCGGTAACTCGCAGCAGGTCGTTGACGGACTCGATCGCTTCCGGCAAGGGCTCCGCGCGCCGCAACAAGGCGCGAAGAATCTCGCGCACGCTTGCGCGAAACGACGAAGCCCGCTGCAGCAGTCCCTGCGCCGCCTGGGGATCATTTTCAGGTAACTCGAGCAGGAGTGCGCCGCGTTCCTGTGAAATCACGCGCGTAGCTTCCAAAAAAAACACCAGCTCTTCCCAAGACAGCGGCCGCTTCGCAGACCCGGCATTGGCAAAATCAATTGCCAACCGCCCTCCGATGAGTGAGATAAGTGTGTCGGGCATGAATGCTCCAGCGCCTGGAAGCCGTGGGAAAAGGTAACCGGTTAAAATTAACATAGAGGTTATCGATTCGCTACCCGTCTCTTCGGTCCCGTTTGGTAACCTCTTTGGTTCTCCCGAGTCTTATCAGTTTAGGGGCCCGCCATTTATGAGATTTCTGACCGCTGCAACCCTCCTTTTTCTGCTCGGATGCGTAGAGAGCGCGTTCCTTGGGAACGACGCTGCAGACCGCGCTGTCGCCGAGACGCCCTCCCGGAACCGGCCGCCCACGCCGCAAGGCGCGACCGGCGCTCCGGTGGTCGTCGAACTGTTCACCTCGGAAGGTTGCTCGAGTTGCCCACCCGCCGACGCCCTTCTCTCGACTCTCGAAACTGCGCAATCCGTTGAGGGCGCGGAAATCCTGGCCCTCGAGGAACACGTCGATTACTGGAACCAGCAGGGCTGGGTGGACCCGTTCTCGTCGGTCGAGTTCACGGAACGGCAGCAGCGCTACGCGGAAGCGTTTGCCCACGGAGGCGCCTACACTCCGCAAATGGTTGTCGACGGCCGCTATGAATTCGCGGGCGGCCGTTCGGCGGAAGCGATGAAAACAATCGCCGCATCCGCGGCACAAACGAGGGCGGGAGTTACCGTCCTCGGCTCCGGGCTAGCAGCAAACGGCCGCGAGCAGTGGAGCATCACCGTCGACAAACTCGATGCGGCGTCTTCTGAACCTGCCGAAGTGTGGCTGGCAGTCACAGAAACTCATTTGCATACCAAAGTCGGCGCCGGCGAAAATGCCGGACACGATTTGCCGCACGCCGCGGTGGTGCGCCAGTTGACCAAAATTGCGGCCGTCGACGGCCGGAAGCAGCGGACGTTTTCCGCCGCTCCTTCCATCAACTTTTCTTCGCATTGGAAAAAGGAAAATCTCCGCGTAGTGGTTTTCATCCAGGAAAAGAAATCCCGCCGGATTGTCGGCGCAGCGTCCGCCAAAGTGAATCCGTAGCGCTCGGTTCGCCTGCTGAGCACGGGGCAGTTGCGCTTCTTGCTTTAGCGGTAGATCCGAACCGGCAGCGCTGTGCTACCGTATTTTCTCGATGGACTTCCCAGATCAAATATCGGCCCCGCATCGCGTCGCGCTTCCCCTCTTGCGACTGCTCCTCTTCATGGCCTTAGTGGCCGTTCTCTGGACCGCCAAGAATATCGTTCTCGAACTCTTACTTCAGGTGATTCCCGCGCCCGATTCGCCGTATTTCCTGCTGCTCCAGGAAGTTTTGCAGTTCGCCGTGGTCTATGGAGCCGCGCTCGTCCTCTCCCGCCTTGAGCATGTGGCGCCCGGCGTGTACGGCTTGCCGATCGCCGGTGCTTGCGGAAAATTATTCTGGCAAGGTTGCCTTTTTGGTCTCTGCGAAATCACCCTACTGATGGTGCTGATCGGCGCGCTCGGCGGATACTCACCGGGTTCCCTGGCTCTGCATGGACCCGAAATTTTGCGCTGGGGGCTCGTTTGGGCCTTGGCTTTTCTGTTCGTCGGTCTTTTTGAAGAGTTCGCTTTTCGCGGTTACGTGCTATACACCCTGGCGCAAAGCGTGGGGTTTTGGCCGGCGACATTTCTTCTGGCCATCGGATTCGGCGCGCTCCACCGCACGAACCCTGGCGAAAATCTGGTTGGCGAAGCCGGCATCGCCGCTATCGCGTTGGTGTTTGCCCTCACGCTTCGTCGCACCGGAAGCCTCTGGCTGGCCGTGGGCTGGCACGCCGCCTACGATTTCGGGGAAACCTTTCTCTATTCCGTGCCAGACAGCGGAGGGATGTTCAGCAATCATCTATCAAACGCGTCCCTTCACGGTCCGGTTTGGCTGACGGGCGGCACCGTGGGCCCGGAAGGAAGCGCGTTCGGTTTTGTTTTGATCGGAGCGTTCGCGCTTCTCGTGCATTTTCTTTATCCGCCGCAACCGAGCACGCCTCTTGCGGTCGTCGCGGACCCGGAACCCGCGGTCCGATCAGTGGACTAACTCCGAGACAAAGACCAAGCGCACCCCTAGATGCTCGGCTTTGGGCAACATTTCTCGCAACGCGGCCAGCGTCGCGGGATGCGGATGTCCAATGGCGATGGCCTCGCCTTTTTCCTTCGCCCCGCGCATGGCCAAAGCAATCTGTTTCTCGATTGCCGCCACATTTTCTTGGTCATCGAGAAACGGCACGTTGCGAAATGCCGCGGGCACGCCATCCCGCTGCGCGGTATCGAAAGCCACGGTCGCCGCTGTCGTCCGGCTATCCACGTAAAATAGTTTTCGTTCGTGCAGCACCGGCATCAATTCGGCCATGAGTTCGCTGTCGGCGGTGGCCTCGGATCCCTGATGGTTATTCACGCCCTTGACGTTCGGCACCTCGCTGAGGAACCGCTCGACCATCGTCCCCACTTCGGACGCCGGCATGCCCAAACGCAGTTGCTGCGGCTCGGACGGCTCTTTACCCACCGATTGCATCGGCAGGTGCAGCATGACCTCGTATCCGCGCCGCCCCGCTTCTTCGGCAATCTCCGCAGAATGCGTGTGTTCCGGCAAAACGGAAATGGTCAGCGGGTAGCGCAGCGCAAAAATCGCTTCCGCAGCCGTGCGGTCGCTGCCCAGGTCGTCGAGCAGAATCGCCAGCTTCGCCTGCCTCAGGTTTGCTCGGGGAAAAGAACGCGCAGGTTCGGCCTTTGCAACCGCCGTATGGCGAGCTTTTGCCGGGGGCGGCGCTTCCGATTTCTTGCATCCCGCCGCCAGGCAAAGCAGTAACGCAAGGTTAAAGGCGGACCCTAGAAAGAAATGTTTGCGAAATGATGCCGCGCGCGAAGCGGTGGTGAGGTAAACGAACTTCAACGACGCGAAGACGCGCGAACTCACGAACTCTTACGCGGCCTTTTTCGCGGCAGGGGCTTTCAGGAGTTCGAGTGCCTTGTGGTAAATCGGATCTTCCGGCGAAAGCGGGCGGGGCCCGAGTCCCGGTTCCTTCTGATCGTCGGGTGTCACGGCGTCTTCGCCGTCGCCACCATCTCCGGCGTCTTCCGCCGCGACGTGCACCACTTCCGTGGGCGTTACGCCTTCTTCCAGAATGGATTTTCCGCCGGGGTTGTAGTAGTTGGCGACGGTCAGCACCAGCGCCGCCCCATTATCCATGGTGATTAATTTTTGCTCGGAGGCCAGACCGAAGGTGCGCTCGCCGACCACGTCGCCGCGATGATTGGCCACCATCGCCGCGGCCAGCACCTCCGCCGCTCCCGAAGTAGTCGCGTCGGTCAGCACGGACACGGGACTCTTCCACACCACTTTATTAGGCTCCGCGGCAAACACTTGCGCCGAAACCGTCTGCCCGCGCAGCGTCGCAATCGTGCCGGAGGGGATAAACAGCCGGGCCACCGCGATGCCCTCGGAAACCGGTCCGCGCCCGCATTCCCGCAAGTCCACAATCACTTTGCGCATCCCTTGCTTTTCTGCTTCGAGCAAACGGTTACGAACTTCCTCCGCCCGACCTGCTTCGAGGGATTGCAATCGCAGCACCAAGGTGTCCGCGTCCGCCTTTTGCGAAACCATCTTTGCCGGCGCTAATTTCTCGCGCACCAGCTCTACTTCTTCGGGGGTCGATTTTCCGCGGCGAATCACCGATACCTTAACGCCGCTGCCAGCCGCTCCCGTCAAGAGGTTTTGCGCCTGTCCCACGGACATCTCCCGCGTGGTGAATCCGCTGATCGATTCGAAGATGTCGCCGCTGCGAATGTTGGCGCGCGTTCCCGGGCTGTCCGGCAATACGGAAATTACGATCACATAGCCGAAGCGCTTGCTGAGCGTCAGCCCGGTCTCTCCGGTGCCAGGATTCTGCAATTTTTTCTTGTATTCTTCGTATTCAGGAGGCGTCAAGTAGCTGGATTGCGCGTCCAGCGATTCAAGAAGTCCGTGCAGCGCGCCAGCCGTAACCAGCCGCATCTTCGGCTCGTCCACGTAATCCTGCTGAATCTTTTGCAGCACTTCTCCGTACACCGTCAGCGACTTGTACGCCTTGTCGTCCGCCGCGCGCCCCAGCACATGCCCAATCCCCGCGTAACAAAAGATCACGACAGAAGCTGCGATCACGCCAACACGAGCTGCTCGGTTCATGCCTCACCCATTCTTCAGCCGCTTATTTAGAGACAACTCTGCTTGCCGATTATATCACCGTAACAGGATAGGACGCCCTCGGGAGCAAAAAGGTAGCCCATCTGAAAGGACCGCTGCTCGAGGACCGGTCCGCCAGAGGGGTTCGCTCGTCCAAAAAGACACGGCAATTCTTTAAAATGATGTATTATTACCACACCAAAGAGCTCTACTGCCCAACGTACCAGGTTAACCCATTGAAACTAAGCGACAAACACCCACATTTTCCGCCTGCAACGTGATACCATTTACCGAGCTTGGGGGCGTCTTGTTTCAATCCACGATTGCCAGAGAATCGTCCGCCGAAGGCGTCGGACTCCACACGGGAGTCTACGGCCATGTCCGTCTGACCCCGGCTCCCGCCGACACCGGCATCGTCTTTCGCCGCGTCGACCTCGACCATTTTGCCATCGAAGCCCAGGGCAAGAACGTCGCGCGCGTCAGCTACGCCACCAGCTTAATGAAACAAGGCGTGCTGCTGTCCACCACGGAACACCTGCTCGCCGCCATTTACTCCTGCGGAATCGACAACATCTATATCGACATCGACTCGATCGAAATCCCCATTCTCGACGGCTCCGCCGAACCCTTCATGGCCATGCTCGAGCAGGCGGGTTTTCGCCGCCTCCGCCGCAAACGCCGTTATCTGCAAGTTTTGAAGCCGCTCGAAGTCGTCGAAGGTGATCGCCGCATCGGAATCTATCCTGCCGAAGAATTTCATGTCTGCTGTTACGTCGATTTTCCTCATCCCCAGGTTGGGCAGCAGCAAGTTGAATTAACCGTCAGCCCGGACTCCTTCCGCAATTTCCTTGCGCGTGCTCGGACGTTTTGTTTTGAAAGAGATATCGAGCCGCTCCGCGCCATGGGCCTTATCCGCGGCGGCTCCCTCGACAACGCCATCGTGCTCACGAGCGATGGCGTCATGAACGGTCCGCTGCGCTTTGCCGACGAATTTGGTCGCCACAAGGCCCTCGACCTCATCGGCGATTTGGCCCTCGTTGGCCTTCCGCTTCTCGCGCGTGTCGAAGCGCACAAGGCTGGCCACTCGCTTCACACCCAGCTCGTCAGCAAACTCCTCGCAGACCCTTCGCTTTGGACTATTACCACCAAGTCGCACCCGGAACCTGCCGCTGAAGATGCCCGCCAACCGGCTTCCGACGTCCATCGCAACGCCGAGATCGCTTCCGCCGCCGATTAACGATTCGCACTACCCCTCGAACCTCCTCGTTGCCAAATCGCGAAGCCTCCCGCAGAATGACCAAACGCCATGTCCAACAAAGACCTAGCGATCGTTGTCCTGGCCGCCGGAAAAGGCACGCGCCTCAAATCGGGTCTCGCCAAAGTCTTGCATCGCGCCGGTGGACGCTCGCTCGTTGAGCAAGTCCTTCGCGCTTGCGCTCCGCTCAAAGCAAAAAAAACCGTGGTGGTCGTAGGTCACCAGGCGGAGCAGGTCACCGCGGTCGCCGAGCCGCTGGGCGCCATCAGCGTGCTGCAACAGCCGCAACATGGCACCGGCCACGCCATGCAAGTCGCGCGCCGCGCTCTAGGCAACGCCAAATTTGCCATCGTTCTCCCGGGCGATGCGCCGCTCGTGCGCACGGAAACGCTCGAGGCTCTCGTCTCCCTGCACCGCTCCGCAAACTCTTCCGCCACCATTCTCACCGCGGTTCTCGCCGATCCGAGCGGCTACGGCCGCGTTCTGCGCAAATCCGCATCGAGCGTCTCCGCGCCCGTTTCGGCGATTGTCGAGGAATCGCAGCTTACCGACAGCCAGCGTGAAATCAATGAAATCAACTCCAGCATCTATTGCTTCACGCTGAAAAATTTGTGGCCCGCGCTGGCCGAGGTAAAGCCCAACAACAAGCACCGCGAACTCTACCTCACTGACGCCGTCGCCGTGCTTGCCTCAGAGGGCCAGCTGGTCCTCGCACAGATCGCTCCGGACTCCCGCGAAGTCCTTGGCTGCAACACGCGCGCCGATTTGGCCGCTGCCGATCGCATCTTCCGCGAATGGAAACGCTTCGCGCTCATGAACGAGGGCGTCACCATGCAACTGCCCGAAACCGTGCTCATCGATCCGGACGTTACCGCCGGCGAAGACACGGTCATCGAGCCCTGCGTGCAATTGCTGGGCACGACGAAAATCGGCGCGCGCTGCACCATTCGAACCGGCAGCGTGCTCGCCGACGCCATTCTCGGCGACGACGTCCGTGTCGAAGCTCATTCCGTCGTGGCGCAATCCCGCATCGATTCCGATGTCGTCATCGGCCCCTTCGCCAGGCTGCGTGGCGGCGCGCATCTGAAAAGAGGCGCGCGCATCGGCAATTTTGTGGAAGTCAAAAACAGCACGGTAGGAGAAGGCAGCAAAGCCATGCACCTCACGTATCTCGGCGACGCGAGGATTGGCACAAAAACCAACATCGGCGCCGGCACCATCACTTGCAACTACGACGGTTTCAGCAAACATCCCACCACCATCGGCAATAAAGTTTTTATTGGCAGCGATTCCGCTCTGGTAGCTCCCGTGCGCGTGGGCGATGGCGCCTACGTCGGCGCTGGCTCGACCATCACGGAAAATGTTCCCGCCGGCGCTCTCGGCGTAGCCCGCGGCCGCCAGGTCAACAAGCCCGGATGGGCCGCCAAAAAACGCCGCGCACTCGCCGCCACGCAAAAATCCGCCAAGCCTTCGCGCAAAAATTCTCGCCGCAAAAAACGCAAGTAACCGCAAAATTGTCTTCCTGCTGGCCCGCAGACCGGAACGGGGCGAAGCGTGGCGCAACCGCAAAATCTTATCGCTTCTTGTTTTCTAGCACCGCCTTCCGCGTAGCCTCGAGCGTAAACGTCAGCGACTCTCTCGGAATACTCGTCACGAAGGGCCCAATCATCCACGCGAGCCCCGCCGGAATCCCGCGCGTCAGCGACGCCACTTCACTTTGCACATAAACTCCGCCCTCCCCCGCCTCCACCCTCCACCAAGTCTCCATCTTCCACATAAATCCATCGTCATCTCCCGGCTGCTTCTCGCGCTCGTCTGCGGCCCCGGCATTTTCGACCTGCGCAATCCGCACCGCCGAACTTCTGCTGTGCGCTAATCCGGCGCCGTCGCGCACATAGCGCACCTCGTGCTCGGTATCGAGCACCACGGTAATGATCTTCTTGCGCCGAAATCGCAAAAAGACCCGAAACCTGTCCCCGTCCCGGGCCAGCAATTTCGCGCGCTCGACGTCCGGCGCGTAATAACTCGCGTGATGTTCGTAGTCCTCGAGAATTCCCAGCACATCGTCCACGCCAGCTTTCGGAATAAAAATCGCCCCCACCCAGTGATGAATCAATCCTCCCGGACAATCGACCGGCGCTCCGCCATCCAAAGTCTCCAACTTCCTGATTCTCACCTCGCCGCGTCGCAGTGCGAGATAAGCCTCGTCGCGCTCGCGCTCCGGCAAGCCGTCAACCCACAGCCATCCCGCCCCGCGCTGCAGCTCCGCTTCATTCCGCAGATCGGTAAGGCGCACGTAACGCGCGAACGCCGCTACCGTCTCGGCCCCGAGCTCTGCACTCCGGGCATTCATCGGCTGCGTTGCCGCCAGCAGCCCGACGAGCAGCGCCAGCCGCCGTGGCCACCCTAAACGAGTAGCCCGCCTCGGCCGTCGCGGGCCTAATGACCCGCGCTTCTGCCTGCCAGATAAATCCGTCACCACCCGCCAACGCATGCAAGTTCTCCCCGCCACATCGATCTAAGTAACTAAATCAATGAGACTTACATCGACGTTCCCATCGTCCACAGCCCTTGTGATGCACGGCGAGAGCCCAAATTCACGCGAAAAAAATCGCAAGCCCCGGCGAGCGGCCGGGGCCATCATCACAGTTGTCCGTAATTGGAGAGGGAAGAGATCGCCAAGCAAAGAGTGGCGGGTTGGGTAGCTCGCACACGGCCCCTTGCGGAGCCGCTGTCCCCGCGCGGCCCCCAACCCGTTCCTCAAACACTACCGTTCCGCCCGCGCAACCTCAATGGGCCGCCAGACTCATCTTTCCCAGTACCCAGGTTGTAGTACAACCCTCGCCCAGCAAGAGTGGCGCCCGCGTGCGCCGCGGCAGCTCGCGCCTACAAGGTCGCTTCGAGCTGTAAATCCCCAATCCTCTTCTGCAACTTCTCGTTGGCCGCATCCCGCTGCGCTTCCGTATCCTTGATTTTCTTCCGCAGCGTTTCCAGTTGCGTCTCCTGCTCATCGAGTTGCCGCGTGTACCGCTGCAACAGCGCCCTTTCTTCTGCGCTCCCCCGCAGCGCCTTCATGTTTTCCCGCAGCCGCCCCTGATCCTCGACGATGCGGTCGACATCTCCCTGCCGGTCTTCCATCTCTTGTTCAAATCCCGCCACCACCGCCTTCTGTTCGGTGATGCCCATCAGCGCCGCCGCCATCTCCGCGCTGATCGTTCCGTTTTTCACAAACACGGCTATCTGCTCGTCGTTCACATCCGTCAGCTGATAGTTTTGCTGCAGGGGCTGGATCTCTTCAACTGGTAACGTCGCCGTCGCTTTCGCGGCCACTGCAATCTTGTAACGATAGATTCCCGGCGCCCGTTCTTCCGGCTCTTTGCTCCCCGCCGCCAATGTCGCAAAGGCCCTCCGAGGATGTTCGATGATCAATGTGCGTGGCGCGCCGTCCTGATTTTTCACCGTGTACAAAGTGTTCGCGCGCAGTTCGCTCATTTGCGTCAAGATGCCTTTCGCGATTTTCACGCGCGTGACGCGCTGCGGCTCGGTATTTTTTTGTGTCTCTACCAGAAGACTCAAGTCCGTGGCGTAAGAAAGCAGTCTCCGGTCTTCTGGTTTGATCGGGTCCGTCAGCCCTTCTCCAGCAAACACATCGTTTTCGAGCACGCTGAAACTTCCGCCATCCAGCGTCAAACCACTGGTGTTTTTCAGCCACAACGCCCGCAAGGGCCGGCCGGTATCGTTGGCTCCGTTCCATAAGGAAACTTTGTCGGCTTCGATCTCCGTTTGCGCAATCGGGACCAGCGCCGACTGATTCTTTTTAAGCGATATCCGATCTTTCAGCTTGTATTCAAAAAGATCGCCAAGTTCCTTCCCGTTCGCCGCAGCGGTACCTACCCCGCGTGCTTCTTCGACGCTCATTCCGGGAACACCGCTGCGAAACATTCCTCCGCCAGTTCCTCCGCCACTTCCAACACCAAGTCCTCCGCTGCCGCCCACGTGCGCCCGTCTCACCACCGGACTCAGCCCTCTCGCCGGAGCGGCGGCGGCGTCCGTTTCCAGCGCCGCGCCCGCTCTCGCCGAAACGTTGACGGTCTCCGTCGACGCTCCTACTTGCAACGTCGAATCTAAAACGTTCTCTCCCGGCGAAACGTTAACCGCGTTGACGACATTCTTCTTAAAACCGCTAAAATCGGTTTCCAGGCGATAATTTCCGGCCGCCAGCGATGAGAAGGCGTATCGACCGCTGCTGTCTGCCGTCGTCTGCCCCACGATGTTGTTGTTTTCATCCCGCAGCGTCACGGACGCTCCACCGACTGCTCCTCCGCTCGGGTCCGTAATGGTTCCGCTCAATAGTCCGTTGCCGCCGGACAGCGCCGAAGCATGCGTCTGCGGCGACAGTTGTACGCTCTCCGGCAATTCGACCACCGGGCGTCTTCCGTAATAGGGCTCGGAGAGTTCCTGGATGAAGGAGTGCGGCGCTCCGGCGACCAGCGACAATTCCACGTCGTTCCAATCCTCGCCCACGGTGTTGTCCACGATCGCCCATCCCTGCAACAGCGGCTTCTTGTCGTTCTTCGTCGGCAGCACGATCCGGTAGGTCGTCTTCCACACCGGCACCTCGCTGATGTAACTCACGTACAATTTTCGTTCCCCGCTGCCGGCCGTCGAAATCGTCATGCGCCGCACATCCTGATCCCTGGAAGACGCAATCAGCCCCAGGTACTTTCCAACTTCCACCTGCAAATCCTTTTCCGTAATCCGCACGCTGGTCGCCGGATTTAAATCCACTGTCCGCACTTCCCCCGTATCGCTGATCAAGGAGATTTCGTCCGTCTCGACCGTCCAGTTCGTGGCATTGCGGGTCTTCCGCTCCACGCTTAGCAATTTTCCGGTGATCGGTGGTCCTACTCCGCTACGCACTTCGACGCGCGCGCCTCGCAACGCTCCCAGGAATTCCGAGACCGTGGGCCGCGCACCGAGTGCCAGCCGCAACGTCGCCAGCCGCCGCGCCAGCGGCGCTTCCGAGTTGTAGTCCACCCCGCTGATCCGTCCGCCATTGAGGTCGAGGACCGTCAGCGACTTCAGCACGTCATTCAGCTGCGCGCTCGTGAAGTCAATGTGCACATCCTGGCTCCCGCGCACCTGACCCAAATGCTCGAAATAACCGACGCCATTCTTGTAGAGCACCACGCGTCGCACGGGCAACTTCTCAACCGCCGCCTTGTTATCGTCGCTTCCCGCGGCGTGCGCGCGCTCGACCGCCGCAATCTCTGACGCGGTCTCCTTGTTTTTCTTGTCTTGCGCGGAAAGCATCGCAACAGGCAGGACCACCAGAAAAAGCGCAGCTAGGGTACGCTTCATCGCAAACCTCCGTCCAGCACCAGAAGCACAGACTGGTAACTCCAGATGCAAGTTGCTCTCTATATGTTGTTCGCCGCATTCGCTCGAGAAGCGGCGCTGCGCACTTCGTCTGATTGACAGCAGGGAGCAACGGGCTCGCGCACGCTGGCGTCTATGGCTTGCCGGGAGGCGTCACTTTCGGCATCTCGTTGGCGTAGATCAGCCGCAAGGTCATGGACTTGGTCTGCCCGGGCCGCAGGGTTATATTTTTCTCCCACTCTGAAAAGATCCCTTTGCTCGACGCGCGCATGTCGTAATTATCCGCGCGCAATTTCCCGATCGAAAAGCGTCCCCGCGCGTCGGTGCGAACGGCATGCGGCGCACTCCCGCCGCTCGATTGATAGCTGACGCTGGCGTTTGCCACCGGCTTATCGTCCGGACCAATCACCACCCCGGCCAGCGTCGCGCCGTGCGACTGCGGCATCGCCGCAGCGGTCCCGGCCGTCACATAGGCCGCCGCCGTTACCGCCAGGCCCGCTGCGAGCAAAATCGCTTTGCATTTCATACTCATCCTCCGTCGACGCGGACCCTGGGGTTTACGTTTTCCCGGCCAGCGCGCGACACATTCCGCGCTTGCCCTCAGTCTAGCCGCAAGGCGCCGCGCAATTTCGCCGGCAGGCCGTTTTGTGTCCCTCGCGAACCTGCCTGCTCGTACAGGCGAAAAACTTACAATGGTCGGGCCGCCGCGCATCGCCATTTTGGAAATTGTTCCCCGCCTTGCTAGACTGCGCTTGCTGCGAATGCCGCCGTTTGAAATGCTTCGCGCTCGGTCCACGAGGACTCCCCATGCCACGCTATTTGACGCAACACACGCTTGCCTGCCTGACCCGCCAAGGCGCGGAGACTCTCGCGCAGCGTATGCAGGAAGGCGGACCGGCTCGCGCCGAACGCGTGCTCGTCAACATGCTTGAAGGCAAAATGTTTGCCGAATTCCGCGCCGAATCGCGCGAAGCTCTCGAAGCCTGGCTCGCGAGCCAGGGGATGCACTTTGACTGGCTGGTGCGCGTTGAATGGGAGACCAGGAACGGCAAGCTGGAAATCGCGACCTGACCGGGATCCCGCTCCTAGCCCACAACTTGTTCAAAACAGGAGAGTAAATGGCATGAGAAAGGGGCAGGCAAACCTCGCGAGAATCCCGATTAAAAAGAGGGTGATTTAGCGCGCAACCTGCGCTACTCTTTTCGCTCCACGCAAAGAGGAAGGAAAAACACTATGTCTGACTACGCTCATCCGGAAGCTCTGGTTACCACCGAATGGATTGCCGCGCACGCCAAAGATCCCGGCCTGCGCCTCGTCGAAGTCGACGTCGACACCACCTCCTACGATCAGGGGCACATCGACGGCGCCATCGCGTGGAATTGGCAAACGGAATTGCAAGACGCGATTCGCCGCGACCTCGCCGATCCCCAGGCATTTGAAGGGCTGCTCGGCAAGGCGGGAATTTCTCCGGACACCACCATCGTGCTTTACGGCGACAACAACAATTGGTTTGCCGCCTGGGCCTTCTGGCAACTGAAATACTACGGGCACGACAAGGTTTTGATCATGAACGGCGGCCGCAAAAAATGGTTGGAAGAAAAACGCCCGTTGACCACGGCGAAACCGACGGTCGCCGCGACCGGCTACAAAGTGAAAGCCGCGAACGCCGCGATTCGCGCGAAACGCGACGATGTTTTGGCGGCGGTCGAAAAGCGTTCGCCGGCGCAGCTCGTGGATGTGCGCTCCGCGGACGAATTCAGCGGAAAAATTATTGCGCCTCCCGGCATGACGGAAACCGCGCAGCGCGGCGGGCACATTCCCGGCGCGGCCAGCATTCCCTGGGCGCAAGCGGTGAACGAGGATGGCACATTTAAATCCGTGGACGCGCTGAAGCAGCTGTACGGCGGAAAAGGCGTGAATGGCGAGCATCCGGTAATCGCCTATTGCCGCATCGGCGAACGCAGTTCGCACACCTGGTTCGTCTTGAAATATTTGCTGGGCTACAAGGACGTTCGCAACTACGACGGGTCCTGGACCGAGTGGGGCAACCTGATCGGCGCGCCCATCGAAAAAGAGGTTTCCGCCGCCGCCGCAAAATAATTCCCGCGGGCGGTGTATAGTTGCGCGATGACTTTTTGCCGAATAACGCGGCGCGATTTTCTTTCGGACGCGGCGACTGTTTTCGGCGGCGCGTTGCTTTCGCCGGCCGGGAACTTGGCTCTTGGCGGTGCGGCTGACGACGGTCCGCACGTCGCATTTCCCGCGCTGCCGCGTGAACGCATCGCCATTGCGTCGTATCCATTCCGCGACTTCATCACGCCCGGCGAAGCGCAGGAAAAATCCGCGGCGGCGCCGGCCGCGCAAACCGCAAAAATGGAGCTGAAGGATTTTGCGGCGCACGTGGTGGAAAAATTCAAAATCCACCGCATCGAACCTTGGAGCGTGCATTTCGTCTCGCAGGAGCCGCGCTACCTTGCGGAGATGCGCGCCGCCTTCGATAAGGCGCAGGTCTCGGTCGTGAATATCGCCGTCGATGGCCAGCACAGCATTTACGCGGCGGATGCCGCGGAACGCGAACGGGCCGTCGCGGAAAGCAAAAGCTGGATCGATGTGGCGGTGGCGGTCGGTTCGCCAAGCGTGCGCACGCACGTGGCGGAAGCGAAGGATTCCGGGCCGGATTTGGCGCGGGCGGCGGAAAGTTTGCGGCGCGTGGCGGACTACGGCGCGCAGAAAAATATTGTGGTGAATCTCGAGAACGACAATCCGGTCACGGAGGATGCATTTTTTATCGCAAAACTGGCGGCTACCGTGCATTCGCCGTGGCTGCATGCACTGCCGGACTTTGCGAACAGCTTGCTGGCCATGCCCGCGCGGCAGGCGTACGACGCGATCGAGGCGATGTTTTCTGAGGCCTACAATATTTGCCACGTGAAAGCGATGGAAGTGAATAACAACGGCGAAAAATTCAGCGTGGACATGAAGCGGACGTTTGCGATTCTGAAGCAGCACCACTATAAGGGATTTTGTTCCATGGAATTCGACAGTCCGGGCGACCCGTACGCGGGGACGGCGGATCTCGTCAAGCAGACGCTGCAACATTTATCCTGACCGCGAAGGGCAGCGGCAATTTTCCCGCCGCAGAAATCGCGAAGCAGGAATTTCGTAAATAAAAATCCCAGGCGTTCAGGACTTGGTGATCAGAAAATCGCCGAGGACCAGGGCGTCCATTTGCGTGCGCTCGAAACAGTCGAGGGCTTCTTCGGGACGGCAGACGATGGGTTCGTTGTCGTTGAAGGAAGTGTTGAGCACCACGGGCACGCCGGTCTGCCCTTCGAAGGCTTTGATCAATTTCCAATAACGTGGATTCGCGTCGCGCGTGACGGTTTGCAGGCGGCCGGTGCCGTCGACGTGGGTGGGTGCGGGGATTTGTTCGCGTTTGCCGGGAAGCACCGAGTAGGCGAGGGTCATGAACGGAGAGGGATAGGATTTTTCAAACCATTCGCCGGTGCGCTCCGCGAGAATGGATGGCGCGAAGGGCCGGAAAATTTCGCGATGCTTGATGCGGCGATTGAGAATTTCCTTCATTTCCGGGCGGCGCGGATCGGCGACGATGCTGCGATTGCCGAGGGCGCGCGGACCCCACTCGGCGCGGCCCTGGAACCAGCCGAGAATTTTTCCGTCGGCGATGACCGCCGCGCTGCGCTTCACGAGTTCTTCTTCCGGCAGTTCGGCGATGGCATAGCCGCCTTGCGCGAGCTTGCTGGCGGCCATCGCGGAGCGGACAGCCTCGCGCGTGTAGCCCGGCCCCCAATAAGCGTGGTCCATCACAAAGGAGCGCGGCTTGCCGAGAATTTGGTGCCATACGTAGAAGGCGGCGCCAACGGCGAGACCGGCGTCCCCGGCCGCGGGATGAACATAGACTTCTTCGAACGGCGTCGCATCGAAGATTTTTCCGTTGGCCACGCAATTGAAGGCCACGCCGCCGGCGAGGCAAACGGATTTGCTGTGCGTTTGTGCGGCCAGTTTGCGCAACATACCGAGGTAAACTTCTTCGAGCCGCGCTTGCAGAGCGGACGCGAGATCGCGATGCCGCTGTTCGAGCAGAGCTTCGGGCGCGCGCGCGGGCCCGCCAAGTTTCTTGCCCATTTCCCTCGAAAACATCTTGCCGAGAGTGGGAGTCTTGGCCGCCTCGGCCCAGGACATTTCCGGGCCGGAACGATGGTGCGTGAAATATTCAAGAGCCAGCTTGAAGCCGTTGGCTCGCGAGCGCGGGTCGAAGGTGACAATATCGCGCATGGCGTCGAGCTGCTGCGGCTCGCCGTACGCGGCGAGACCCATGACCTTGTACTCGTCGCCGAATTTCAGAAAACCAAGATATTGCGTGACGGCGCTGTAGAAAAGTCCCAGCGAATGCGGAAAGGCCACGGCGCCAGCGATGTGCAAGCGGTTCCCGGAAGCCGAACCCCACATGGTGCTCGCGAAATCGCCGAGTCCGTCGGCGGAAAGCAGCGCGGCGTTTTCAAAGGGCGAGACGAAATAGCTGCTGGCGAGATGCGCCTGATGGTGCTCGATGCGATGATATTTGGCGGAGAGTTTTGCGGGATCGCGATCGAAGGCGGCGGCCAGGGCCTCGGGAATGCCGGTGAATTTCACGAGGACTTTGGCGCGTTCACGAGCGAAGCCGGGCATGCGCAGGGCATACCAAAGCTTGGTCGCCAGACGCGCGTAGGGATTGCGCGGAACGGCGACGTGATGAATTTCCTCGGGAGTCAGCCCGGCTTCCGCAAGGCAATAGCGGATGGCGGCGGCAGGAAATCCCGCAGCGTATTTCACGCGATTGAAGCGTTCTTCTTCGACGGCGGCGATTAATTTCCCGTCGCAGACGATAGCCGCAGAAGCATTGCCGTGATAGGCGTTGATGCCGAGAATGTTCATGAGACGAACAGTTAGTTTACATGAAGGCGGAGGAGGCGCTGCATTCATCCGCCAGGCAGGACGCCGGCGGAAAGGTCGATCTTCGCGGTTGGCCCGGTTGCGAGGTGCAGCGCAGGAAGCAAACACGGGCCGCGTGCTATTCGTAGCGCAAGGCGACCATCGGTTCTACTTTTGCCGCGAGGCGCGCCGGAATGTAGCAGGCGAGGAGTGCGGCGGCAACGAGGAGCAGGATGACCGCGGTGAAGGTGAGCGGATCGGTGGCCGTAACGCCGAAGAGCAGCGGTTGCATGGTGCGCGTCAAGGCGAGAGAAACGGCGATTCCTATCGCGACTCCGGTGAAAATCGTTCGCAATCCTTGACGCATGGAATGTCAACAGGAACCCGTCGCAGCGTTCGACGGTGGACTATCGATGGAAATAGGTTTCGCCGCGAAGCAGCGTCGAAACCGCGAGCACCAGACTGTCATTGGCGTCGGTCTTGACGAGGAGACCTTGCGCGCCACAGGCGACGGCGGCGAGCGCGTAATGCGAAGATCCGTCGATGGTGAGAATCAGGATGAGCATGCGCGGAAACCTCAAAAATATTTGCCGCGCCGCTTCGAAACCATTGAGCTTAGGCATATGAAGATCAAGGACGATCAGCGTTGGTTCGAGGGCGCTGCATTGACGGATGGCATCCTGGCCGTCGGCCGCCTCGCCGCAAACCTCCCAGCCCGCTTCGGCTTCGAGCAAGGTACGAAGCATGCCTCGGATGTGCTGATAATTATCGACGATCAGAATGCGAATCATATGGGCCTCCGGAGAGGGCCCTCACTTCCAGGGTAGGAGTCGAGTGAAACAGGTGGGCAGGCAACAAGCAATGCCTAATTCTCTGTATTCGCGCGGGCTAGAATCTCGCCGATTGAGCGCTGGCGGATAGCAGCAGGGTGGCTTCGATCGACGCCCCCTTGTCGCTCGAATGAACCTCAAAGGCGCCTCCCATATCTCTTATCCGCTCGCGCATGCCAGCCATGCCGACGCCGAGAAGCCGCGAACCGGAGTGGAAACCGACCAGTACTTCCGGCGATATGCCCCGTCCTTCATCGCGGATTTCCACACGCACGGTATCGGCGTCCAGGCTGATTCGAATGAAGGCTGCCAAACTTCCGGAGTGCCGGTGAATATTGGCCAGACTCTGCTGCACCACGCGGAACAGTGCGGTTTCAATCTCAACCGGCAGTCTTCCCAAAGTTTCCGGAACATCGACGTCAACGCGGATCCCGCTGCGCTCGGCAAAACCCTCGACATACCAGGTGATTGCCGATTTGAGTCCTGTTTCATCGAGCAGCGGGGGGTGCAGCAGGTAGGACATCGTTCTAATCTCGGACGTGCAGAGTTTGGCGATCTCCATGGAGTCCGAGAGTCGCGCGTGCGCGCCGTCCGGAAGGCCGGAATTTGCGCGCAGCAAAGCGCTGAGGTTCATCTGGATGGCGGCCAGGTACTGTCCGGCGCTGTCGTGCAATTCGCGCGCCAGGCGCCGGCGTTCCTCGTCCTGCAAATTGAGAAGTCGCGCAGACAGCTGTTCGAGCTGAGCGGCGCGTGCGGCGATGTCTACTTCCATGCGGGCTTGTGTTTTCCGCAGGGCTGTTTCCGTGCGCCGATTCGCGGCAATCTCTCTGTCGCCCTCGATCCGAGCCTCGCGGCGCTTTTCGGAAAGACGCGTGAGCCGGAGAGCGCAACTCGTGAATTCGGCCAGCCCGATCATGATGCGGGCATCTTCGGAATCGAATTTCACCTCTTCGTCGTGCGAGACAACCCAGATTGTGCCGAGTATTTCGCCTCCGAGATCTACGGGGATCACCAATGCTTCGACAATCGGAAGCTCCAGGCCGTTGAAGTATTGAAACCGGCGTCCTGGGTATGCAAACAGCTGGGGAGCGTTGGCGTCGAGGGTCGTACCGCAAGGACTAAAGTTCCTGGGTGTAGTCCTACCGACGTGCCGGTCAAGCGCCCCGGCCAGATTCGTCCAGCGAAAAATCTGTGCACCTTCGAAAGGCGTTTCCATGAGACTCAAACCCGCAGTGCCCGCGCTGCACAGCTCGAGAGAGGCCCGCAGCAGTGTGTCGACCAATTCGTCGGGCGCTGTGGCCATCACGCGCGCCAGGGCGCGCAGAGCAGCGTTCTCGGCATGAGCGTTGGGCTTGCGCCGGCGGCGCAACTGCAATTTCTGCGTGATCAGGATGTCTTCAAGCCGTGCGGGCTCGCTGGCTGCGGCCGCCGCCGTCTGGCGTTGCGAGGCAGGCAGCCGTGAAACGCGGCGTCGCGAGCTGCGGTGAGAGGATCCTCGGGAGCCTGTAGGCATGTTAGATGACAGGTAAAGACGCTACCACCTTCAACCGTACAACGGTAAAATATCGCACGCACCCCAGGTCACGCCGGAAACCATCCAAACGGTTAGACCAATTCTCCGGATCATGGAGGATTTATGAAAAGCCGTCCGCCGCCGAAACTCATCGCGCGATCCCACCGAAAACGTCCCCGCACGTTTGCCGACATCCGGCGAAACGCCGAAATGAGACTAAAGCTTGGGCTGAAACTGGATTTCGAACAGATCATGGCCGATATCGCGGCGATTCGCGCCGCGCACTGAATCCTCGATGGGAATCCGGCGCTCGTCGGAAAGCTGCGAGGTTTGCGACACCGGCGAGATGGAACCGAGGAAGCAAGGCTGAGTGTGCCTCCCCAAGCGGCTCTGTCGCGGGACTATGGGTTGAACGGTTGCGACGCGTCGCGGGACAGCAGCGCTGAGATGGTTTGGTGGCGGAAGTCGGAAGCTAAATTTCGTGCGAGAAGCGGATCGGAAGTTGCGCCGGCGAGCGCTTTCTGGACGTGCGCGGCGTGGTCCTGCGGCGCGACCGTGAGGGTGATGAGCGCGGCGGCGAATTCCATTTGCGGGTCGGAGCCACGGAGCTCGATGGCTTTGGTTACCCAAGCGTACCCGTCGAGGCCGCGGGCGGGGTTTGCTTCGTCTTTGCCGAACCATTGCTTGTAGGCTTCGGCGAGATAGCCGGCGTCGAACCATGCGAGGGCCGCGTTGCGCGCTTCGGGATTTACGGCGCGCGCGTGCAAGCGAGTGAGCAACTCTTTCGCCGCTTGCGGAGCCTGTCGAGCGTAGAGCGTGGCGCGGCGCAAGGTTTCCATGTGAACCAAGACGGTAGTGTCTGCGTCGAGTGCGGCGATGGTGTCGCGGGTAAGATTTTGCAGGTTGTAGCGGGTGCTGGCTTGATGATCGTTCAGATCCACCCACGGTAGAGATTTCGCCTGGCCGATTTCGAGGGCATGACAGATGAGCGGCGGTCCGGCGTGGGCGAAGGACGCAAAGAGCAACGAGAAGGTGGCGACGTAGCGCGCTGCGCGTGCAAATCGTGAATTCATGGAAAGCCTCCGTGTTCGCTGATGTGAACTACGTTTTAGAAGACGGGATTCGCGAGTGCCGTGTTAACAAGTGCCGCGAAAGATTTTGCGATGAAATATTCAGGAAAAAATCGCGAGAGAGATAGAACAGCGAGATTCTTTCCAGCTTACTTGGCGAGAGATGTGCGGTCTCCGGCCCAGGAACGCTCCCACTGACGCCAAACGGAAATGTTGTCGAAGCCTAGGGCGTTCCACCACTCGTCGAGCATGGGTTGCTCGAGGCGCAAGATTCCTTCTTTCGTAACGCCCGCGGGCGGCGGCGCGATCGTGCGCAAGCGATCGTAGACGATGAGTCGTTGCGGCTCGTCGACGCGCGAAAGCAGGTGCCACAAGCTAAGTGCGTCGCGCTTGCGAGCCTGCGCGAGAATCGTTGTTAAGTCTTCGACGCGTTGCTGCGGCGTGGCGTCCCCGAAATCAAATTTTGCGAGGGCGGAGCGGAACTCGGGGGTTGCGTCCTCGAAGTACGGGGTGCCCGGGCCGACGTGCGGTTTTGTGGCGCAAGCGGCGCCTGCGGGAATGAAGGACTCGCGGCCGTTCAACTGGAATCCGACCCAGCCAAGGGCCGTGCGCACGAGGCCGGCGCCGGAGGCGTCGACTTGCAAAGTGTAGGAGCAGCCGAGATCAACGGCGCGGGCCGAGGGCGTGTCGACGACGAATTCGCCAGGGGGCGCCCAGATGAAAGCGTGGATGGTGCCGTGGTCGAGCGCGACACGTTTTAAACCTGTGCCCATCGAGAGCAGGCGAAGACTTGTGCTTGCGTCGATTGCAATCTGGCCGATGCCTTCTGCTTGCAGGCTGGCGCGCGAATGATCGTCGGTCTCAAGAACTTGTCCTACGGCGAGACGTGTTGCGGCTGCTTGGCCGGTGATCATCTTGCGGCCGATGCGCGGCGATCCCGCGACTCGCGAAACGTCCCAACCGGCTTCGGCGGTGGAAGGGGGTTTTCGCGTGTGCGCGAAATAAAAGAACGTGACGATGGCCGCGATGGCCGCGGCGGTGGCGGACAGGACGGGGATGGATCGCAGGCGCCCGGCAAAAAAGATCCGCCGACGGTACGGAGCTATCTCTGGCAATACGGGAACCGGGCTGGCGTTCCGAAATTCTGCGAGTGCCGCTTCGAGCTTCAGGATTTCCGGATCGGGCTCGCCGGATTTATCCCAGAGATAGTCGTGCTTGCTGCTGGGCGATTCGTGTTCCGGGCTGTTGTGTGGCGTGTCCATAGTTACGGAAACTCCCGCGTGACGCTCGGCCGCGCGCTAAACTTCACATGCAACCTCGCATTCAACTTCGCACGAAGTTGTTCCATGCCGCGATAGAGGTTAACGCGCACGGAGCCGTGCGTCATTCCCGTGCGTGCGGCGATCTCAGGACCGGTCATGCCCTCGACCAGGCGGAGGATGAGAGTCTCCTTGTAGGCGTCGGGGAGACTCGTAAGTGCGTCCCATATCGCGCTTAGAGGAATGTCCGGCTGCGGTGATACGCTGCCGCGTTTCATTGCGTCGTCCGGAGTCCCGTCCGTGAGCTGCTGTACGGGCGATGAACGACGGTGATAATCATTCGCCAAATTGCGAGCTATGGCAGCCAGCCACGCCGGGAAGCTCGCGGCTTCCCGCAGCGTTGAAAGGCGCCGGAGCGCTTTGATGAAGACGTCTTGAACGAGGTCATCCACTTCGCCCCGGGGAACTTTTGCCAGCAAGACTCCGTGGACCATGCGGGCATAGCGCTCGTAGAGGCGTCCGAAAGCCGTGCGGTCGCCGGCGCGGGCAGCGGCCGCCAAATGCGCGTCAGAACCGAATGGCTCCGTCACGGGCCGATGTTCCTGGCCGCCTGCGAGAAGGTCAACGCCATCTCCTGACGTGGAGAGCATGCGCGGGAAAACTCCACGTGATCATAGACGTTTCGAGGCCAAGAACTGTTAACACGGTGTACGAGCGCAGCCCGGTGGTAGTGACTTTCCCTGCCAGTGATACAGGTTATCGGGCATTGCTCCTTAGCCCCGAGCCTCCGATAATCGGAGCGATCGTGAGCCTGGATAAACCCCGTCATTCCAGGGAAGGACGGCAACATGGACTTATTGCAGATCTTGCAAATCATCGGGATGATGCTGCGGACATTCGTGAATGTTCTTGTGGGCATGACGCTGGCCATGACGGCGGGGGCTGCGCTTTATTTGCTTTGGCAATGGTGGTTTGAGAAGAGCCATCTTTTGGAACGCAGGCATTTTCCCAAGAGGGCTTAGCCGTCTTCCAATCGTCGGGTCGTTCCCGAGTCGCTTCAAGAATCTGCATCAAACAATCACATCTTGTTGTTCCGAATCACGCGATCAACCTTAGCACGGTTATCCGGCGCGCAGGCTTATTGGCATGTCCGAGCGATGCGCGCGCCCGTCCCTGTGACGTCGGCGGCCCTCGTCCGGTATTCCGGGAAGAAGCGGTGGCTGCGCTGTGGTGAGCCCCGCGGCCGATGCGCGGCGGCTCGAACATTTCCGGGTTGCAGACATTCTTGTCGTTAGAGCGACCGTAAAAAATCAATGACTTCCTGTTGCTCTTCGGTCGTCAGCTGATTGAAATGTTCAATAACCTTATTTGCCTCGCTGCCAAGACTCTGGTGAGACCGGATGGCGTTTACGAGGTTGGTCGTCCGTCCATCATGGAGGAAGAAAACACGTTGACCGACGCCCCAGAGAGGAGCGGTCCGGAACTCGTCGGGGCCGGCGCCGCCTTGGGTGATTCCGTCGGCAAGGCCTTTGCCCATGTGGTGGACGATAAGGTCCGAGTAAAGATTTGCCGTCTGATTTGAAAGCGCGACGCTCGGGCTGGTCGAGGAGCCACTCGCAATCTTTGGCCCGGTGGTCAACGAGGGCGTGTGGCAATGCACACAACCTATTTTGCCAAACGCAGCGCGTCCTTTCTCGCCCGCGGGCGTCGTGGGCGCGGGCGTGGGCGGTGCCAGCATGCGCATGAAGTCGGCAAAGGCTTCGATGTCGGAGAGGACCGCGGTGTTCGAATTCCCGGCGCTCGAGCGGGCCGGCGTGAAGTTCACCGTGTCCTCAGGAGTGGCGTTCAGGAGGCAGCCAGGCGTCTCGTCCCGCTCCTGCGGGAAAAGCTGGTTCGTGACTCCCATCTCGACGTTGTAGGCCTCGCTGGCGAACATGAGCAAGGACTTGTTCTGCGCTTTCCACCCGAAACGCGTAATGGTGCCATCGTTTGCACTGCGGTTCACGTTTCCGCCGAGGACCGCGTTCGCGTGTCCGGAAATGCCCAGTGTCGACTTCTCCGATGTGTTCGAGTGCATATTCGCGAGAATGGCAGAGTCTGGAATCGCTTCGATGAGCCCCGCTCCAAACAGCGGAGTCGGGATTCGGAAAATAATGTTCGGATTGCCACCTTGGCCCGTCAGCGGAGTTCCTGCGGGCAGGAAGTCGAATTGCGCGATGTTGCAACCGGGAGCGTCAGTTCGCCCGGTGATCACGAAGAGGTCGTGCACGGAGCCGTCGCTGACTCCGTTGCTTTTCTGAAAACGCGCCTCGCGGATCGGACCCTCTTGCGTGATGAACCAGGGCACCGTGTTCTTCGCCCCATTCAAGGTAGCCAGTGCGATCAGGGGATTTTGCTTCGGGCTCGTTCCGCCTTCGTCCGGCTGCGCGTGGCACGAGAGACACTGGTTGGAGTTGAAGCGCGGACCGAGGCCATTGTTCGCGCCGCCGGTCACGGTCTCGATGTCAGCGAACCTCGCCTGCCCATCGTTGAAGAACGCCACTTCGTCCGCCGTAAGACCCTTGAGCGGAGCGCCGCCACCCGCCGGGCCGCCACGTACGCCCGGGTCTATTGGAGCTGATCTGCTTTGACCAAAAGCGCAGACGCTGGTGGCCAAGGCCAGAACCAATGTGCTGCCAAGACTCTTGAACGCAATTTCCCGCAGTGTCATCACGGTTGCCCTCCGTGAGCTGGGAATGCTGGCATTGTACACCCGGCCGCGGTGCCCGCGACTTGCCATGACGGCGCGTCTCGCGCTGGTTTTCCTGAGCGAAAGCGCAGGCCGGGGACATGGGTTTCAAGGCTCAATGAAGTCATACGAAGAAGTGAGCTGGATGGCCTTGTGCAAAGTGCGGTAGAGCGGGCAGTTCATGGCGTAGATGCTGTGCGCGCGGTCGATCGTGTTGCGGTGTTCGGTCGAGGCGGCCACGTGCATCGTTACGTGAATGCGGCGGATGACCAGGACGCCGTCTTCGGTTTCGACTTCTCCGGTAACATCGGCGGTGAGTTTGCCGTGATTTGCATCGATGTGTCGCGCTTCCAGCGCGCCGCCAAAAGTGCCCAGCATTCAACCGGCGGTGGCGGCGATCACGTAGTCGATGGTCGCGGCGTGGGACGAAACAATTTTTGCGGGGTCCACTTTGTAATGCCTGGCAATTTCATCATGCACGCTGAACATGACCGGTTGTGATTCGCCGGGCAGGTGAGCGACGCGCAATGGCCCATTTTTTCGTTCGAGCTTTATCTTGGAAACGTAAACGACGTCAGACATCGCCGGCCTCCGAAATTCATTTCCCGTCGCGTGGTTTGCCAGACTTTTGTGCGCTCGAGAAAAATTGCGTTCGCGTCCGCCAAAAATTCTTGCACAGGCATGCACAGATTTCCACATGATTGCGGCGAAATAACGCTTGCGCGTATTTCGTCTTGCACTTAGGATGCGCAGCAGATTGATCGGGAAGAGAAACTTCGCGAGTCAATTCAAAGACGACAGCAAGGGTAAAACCGAGCTTGTCAGATGTGAGTTGAAAGAAGAAGTACTAACTTCGCAGTGCGGTGAACAGAACGGGCGAGGGTAAAACCGAACCGGAACTGGGAAGCGCATTACGAGCTTTGCAGCCGAGTCGACGCGCGATGCGGGTAAAACCGGATTGCGGGTGGGCCAGGCGGAAGCAAGAGACTTTGCGGTGCAGATCTAAAGAAGCGAAGCGGGTAATACCGAGTCGTAATCGAGAACTGAACCAAGAAGTAGCTTCACGAATCAATTTACGAGGGGCGGCGCGGGTAAAACCGGGCCGCCTACTCCTAAGTCAGAGCGGGAAGCAAGGACTTCGCGAGTCAATCGAAAAGAGGGCGACGCGGTTACACCGCGCCGTCCTCTTTTTTTTTGCGCCGCCCCGTCGTAATTGAATCCTCCTTCCAGATTCCCGAGACATGACGCTCGGAGTCGAGATCCCATGAGTCGGTTCTCTACGGTGAACCTTGCGCACACGGGTTGACCGCGAACTTCGGGACGCCCAACGGCTCGCGCTGCATGCAAAGAGCGGGAAAACTAAGTGAAACGCGGTATCGCGGGACGGCCGTTTTTGGCGTTAAGTGGTTGCGGATTAGGACTTTCCGATGCCCACCAGACGGACGAAGCGGCAGCCATTTCAACGAGTGACTCTCCTCGGGAGGTCCGGAATGGCGTTTTTCCTGTGCGCGGCACTGCTCGCTAGTTCTGCGGACCGCTTACCGGTTTACGCACTGGACGACCCAAAGGCCGGGCAAGCCCCGGACGCCGAAGACTGGGGCCGCGTGGTGCGGGAAACCATGAATCATGAAATTGACGCCCAGGCGAAGGACCAGTCGCTGTGGTGCTACCGAAAATTGCAAGAGAAAGACGGCAAACAGGAAAGGTATGCGGTGTGCCAGGCCAAGGGCGCGGAGATCGATCGCCTGGTGGCGGTGAATGGCAAAGAACTCGATGAAAAGCAGCGCGAGGCAGAAAACCAGCGCATCGAAAATCTGGTGAAGAGCAAGCGGGAACTCGCAAGACAAGCGCGGCGACAACGCGAAGACGCTAAGCACGCAGAGGACTTGATGAAGTTAATCCCGAATGCCTTCGTGTTTCGATTGGAAAGCAGGAACAACAACCAGGTGATCTTGAAATTTACGCCGAATCCGCAATTCCGTCCGTCAGGACACGAGGCGGAGGTTTATCACCATATGGAAGGCTCGCTGACGCTGGACGTCCAACAAAAGCGGCTCGCGGAGATTAGCGGACGGCTGGTGAGCACGGTGAAATTTGGCGGAGGCTGGCTGGGACACTTGGATAAGGGTGGGACGTTCCTCGTGAAACAAGAAGCCGTGGCGCCGGGAAGCTGGCAGGTAACCACGCTCGATGTGCGAATGAACGGCAGAGCGCTGTTTTTCAAGACCATTGCGGTGCGCCAGAAGGAAATTAATTCTCAGTTCCGGCCGGTGCCGGCGTCCACCACCATCGAGCAACTTGCGGAAATGACCAAGGAGAAGAGCACCGAGGCGCAGGCGCGGAATTAGTTACCGGCCGTCACGACCATCGAAAGCACTGGGATCGCAAGTTTTCCTGCGAGCGGTTTCGCGAGATTCAATAGCTTGCAAACATCAGGTCCTCAAGCGCCATGCGGCGCACCTGCCAGTATTCGCGTTCCTTCTGGTTTACGCGGAGTCGGCATTGTCCTTCGTCGCTGTACGCGAGGTGAATTTCGAATTTGGTTTCGCCTTTCTCGTCGCGCACCAGAATGGCGTGTTCCGCGAGCTTGAACACCACGGACTTCTGTACCTCTTTGGCCTCGAGTTTCACCGTGAAAGCGCCGTCAGAGTCTGCGATGGAGAATTCGTAAGGGGCATTGGCCAGACGGAGACCGTTGCGCGTCTTCACGTCTCCTTCGACTTCCAAGCGAAGCTGTTTAAAAACGGCGGCCAGCGAACAATGGAAGCGCCCGGTCACCCAGTTAAACTTCGACTTATCATTTGCCTGGTTCGCTTGCGCTGGCTTGTCGTTTGTCGAATTGCTCTGGTCGTTCGGGGCGTTCCCGGAACGCTGTTCGGCATGGTCAGCCACTGATTCACCCATTCCATCCTTAGATGGCGGGAGAGCAGGTATGGGTGCCGCATAAGCGTGCCACTAAAGTTGTGGTTTCTCGAGCAAGTAATACGGAATATCAAGTCTCAGGGCTCGAAAATGTTCATGGTGCGTATAGTGAAAGCCCAGCTTTTCAAGCACTCTTTTGGACGCCACGTTGGCCGGATGGTGTCCGGCGGCCAAACCCTTGGCCTCAAGGACCGCAAAGGAGTGCGCGATCGCGGTTTGTGCAGCTTCAGCCGCCAGCCGCTGGCCCCAATACTTGGGACGCAGGTGAAAACCAAGTTCGTGGATTTGCTGTTCGGGACGGTAGGGGCGCAAGCCGCAGCAGCCGACGTGCTCGCCATCCGGAAGCGAATAGAGGGGCCAGTATTGGAAGCCGTACGTTTCGAGGCGGGTGATTTCAAGCTCGAGGCGCCGGGCAATTTCTTCGTCGTTAAACGGCCCGCCGAAGAATTGTGTTACTTGCGGGTCGCCCCAAAGCTGGCGGGCCAACGGGAAGTCTTTGAAAGACCATGTGGCGAAGCCCAACCTGTCCGAGCGCAGGAAATAGGCGTGCGGCGGCGCGGCGCTCATTTCCATATCCTACAAGAATGTGCCCCCGTGAATAGGCCGGCGCGCCCGAGAACTACCTGGCCGAGGCGAAGGCGCGTGCCGAAACTTCTTCCGGAAGCAGGGTGTAATCGGGGAAATGGCCGTGCAATTTTTCCCCGGGATCTCCTTGCGTTACCGACTGCACGAGATATTTGCCGCCCACAAAGCAGCCTTTCCAGGATTGCCCGATGCCGCCAAAGACTTCTTCGCGGTCGCCACGCGAGCGCATGGTATTTACGCCGACTTTAAAGCCGCGGAGTTGTTCCGCGACACTGCGGGCAATTTTGGGCTCGTCACAGGCGATCGAAGAGACGAGCGAACCGTTCGAGACGTTCATTTCGGTGATCAATTCTTCGAGGTGATCGACGACCACGATGGTATCGATGGGGCCGAATGGTTCGTTGTGATAGAGCTTGGAATTTTTTGGAATATTCAGCAGGGCGGCCGGGCCGACGTAGGCGGAAATATCCTGGTTCGGAAAAATCATGCTTTGCGAAACTTGCGCTTCGTACAAGCTGATGGCGCCTTTGCCGAGCGCTTCGCTGTAAAGCACACGCAATTCTTCCACTTTCTTGCTGTTGATGAGCGGGCCAAAGTCCAGTTTCGGCAGCGGATCTTTTTCCGATTCAACCATCACGGGATTTCCGAAACGCAAGGAACGCAGCACCGGAAGATACATTTCCAAGAATTGCGGAAACAGTTCGCGCTGCACCACGTACCGCACGTAGGCGGTGCAGCGCTGTTTCCCGTAATCGAAGCCTTTGCGCATCTGTTGCGCGAGGTTTGGCCAATCGGAAAAGTTCCATACGCCATAGGCGTTGACGCCTTCCATTTCTAGAATGTAGCGCTTGTTTTCGTCATAGAGCGTCGAAGCAATCACGCCGCCGTTGGTTTTTCCGCCGACGAAAGCCAGACAATCGATGGACTCGTTGCGCACCAGGGCATCGCTCAGTTGCCCGCCCGAACCGCTCACCAGCGAGACGGGGAGTCCGCAGCGGCGCGCCATGGCGTGGGCCAGGGACAGGGCGTACAAACTGCCGTCCGTCGGTGTCTTGGAGATGACGGCGTTGCCCGCCAACAGTTGCACGAGCACCGCGTGCATGAGCACGGACATCGGATAGTTCCAGGAAGCGATGTTCGAGATCAGTCCGATGGGCGTGCGTTTGCCGAGCAGGCCTTCGATATTTGCAAGGTACCACTCGACGCCGCTGAGGCAGCGATCAATGTCTGTCAAAGCTTGCGCGTAGGGCTTGCCGATTTCCCAGATCAGCAGCAGCGCGATGAGTTCGCGCTCTTCGCGCAATTTTCCAACGCACTCGGCGACGCGGCGGCGCCGCTCGTCGAGGTCCACGCGGGCCCAGGACACGGATTCAGACTTGGCGAACTTGACGGCGCGGCGGGCAGTCTCGAGGTCCAGCATGGGAATCTTGCCAAGGCTGCGCCCGTCGACGGCGGATTCGTAATGGCGGCCGAAACCAGGTTCGCGCCATTCGCCTTCGAGAAGGTTGAGTATGCGGCCATCGGAGGTGAAGGCTTCCGGCATCTGAGTCTTGATTTTATGGACAAGGGTTTCCCACTCGGCCGCGGGCGCGATCCTTGGCATCCTAGAGGCCTCCGAAGTCCCAGAACGTCAGCAGTATAGCCAAAGGTGATGGTAATCCCGACGAAACAAAACTAATCGCCAGGCGCGGCAATCGCTTATACTGGCTCTGGCGCCGTCTTTTTGCGCAAACGCCGTGCAATCCGGTCGCGATCTCGCCCGGTTGATTTTGCCATTCCTTAATAGGGCTGCCCTGGCACATCGTATCCCCCTGAATCGTTGAGGTAGTAATCCAAAAAGACTGGTGGAAGCAAGCAAAGTTCAAGCGGCGAACGAGGAGCGAGGCGTTCGATGATTTGCCAGGGGCTTTGATTTTCTTTGTGGGAGTTGGGGCGAGCCAAGTTGAAGTACAGCTGGTAGTTGTGCACTTTGGCCAGGAACTCGCCACGGCTGGAGAAGTCTTCTAGATCGAAGAACTCGTCTTCTTCGAGGCGATGCACGGTTTCGACGTCGCTCTGGTAGGTGTGCGCGGCGGGCGGGATGCGCACATGTTGGCTGTCGCCGAGGGCTTTGGGGAAATCGCCTTTGAACTCGCCGCCGTTGTCGGTCTGCCAGACCAGATCGCGCAGCGAGACGCCGTAGCGGTGCAAGTGCCGCTGAATGCGGGAAGCAAACACGGCACTGGCCGAAGCGCTACGCGATTGTGCGAAAGCCCAGAACAGCAGACCACTGCGGATTTCCCGCGCGGTGTACTGCACCACCGGCAGATGCAGGCGCTGGGCTTGCTGCCAGTAACGCGGAATGTCGTCTAAATCCTTGGTATCGGCGCTGATCTGCTGGAACAGGGCCCACTGGGCCTTGATGTGCGCGAGGTCTTGCTTGCGCTGGTATTTGCGGCGGCGTTTTTCCAGCAGACCGTGTTCGCGCCAGATGCGATCGAGCGCGTTGTGACCGATGCCCAGATCGAATTCGCGGATCAGGCGGCGGGAGCCGAAGGTGGGCAGAGTTTTGCGCAGCTCCAGCACCTGGGCTTCGACGTTGGGAGGGGTCTTGTGAGCCTGACGGTGCCGTGCCCGGGACTGCTCGCGGAGGCCAGAAGGGCCGTGCTGCTGGAAGCGGCGGAGCCATTTGCGGACCGTGGGCACGGTGGTAGTGAACAGCCTTGCGGTGGGCTTGATGCCGATCCGTTTGGCGCTCTCTACCAAGCGCAGGCGATGGTTATAAGCGTCTTTCATCTCACGCACCAGATCGAAATACCGAGCGGCGACCATAGGTCGCGCATTTTAGCGGTGCCGGTTGTGGAAAAGACGCTAGGTGGAAAAGTACAACCCACTTTTCCACCTAGCTTGGAAATCCCGCCAACCCCGCGGGATTCCCACTTTCCCACAACCACAACAGCAACAATCATCTCCCCCTCCCATGCAGCAATGCCCCCAGCTCCTGTCGTCGCTTCGAACTCACACACTTCAGCGACCGTAGGGGGATACGATGTGACGGGGCTCTTCCATTGCCATTCCTTAATTGACGGTAAGCGGTATTCGCCCTATACTTGTGGTTTATCTTTAGCTTCGGAGGAACGATGTACGCAGTCATCAAGACCGGCGGAAAGCAGTATCGCGTCGCGGCCGGCGACACCATTCGCATCGAGCGGGTAGAGGGCCAAGTCGGTGAAGAGGTTACCTTTGGCTCGGTTCTGGCGGTGCACAACGGGGAAAACAAGATTCTGCATGGAGCGGACGCCAGCAAGGCGACCGTGACGGGCAAGATCGTAGAGCAAGACCGCGCCAAGAAAGTGATCGTCTTGAAGTTCAAGAAGACGAATCAATATAAGATTCGCCGCGGCCATCGTCAGAACTACACTTCGGTGAAGGTCAACGAAATCAAACTGTAACGCGGTTTTCCGCAAAAACTTCGATTTGCTGCGGGCACGTCCCGCGATTTTCTGGAAAAGGATTAAGCCATGGCACATAAGAAGGGCGGCGGCTCCTCAACAAACGGCCGCGATTCACACGGGCAGCGGCTGGGCGTAAAGCGCTTCGGCGGACAACTGGTGAATGCCGGCACGATTTTGATTCGCCAGCGCGGCACGAAACACCGCGCGGGCGAAAATGTCGGCAAAGGCAAGGATGACACGCTGTATGCGCTGGTCACGGGATTCGTGAAATTCACGGATCGCGGACGGCACGGGCGTTATATCAGCGTGGCGCCGCAAGACGCGGAAACCAGCGCAGCAGTCAATTAACGCAGCGGCAGAGTGCTACGTGGTGCGCAGTGTCCGATTTTTTATCAGCGGTCCTGGCTAGCCGGGATCGCTTTTTGTTTCTATAGAGGACTTACAGCGTGTTTGTCGACGAAGCCAAAATATTGGTGAAGGCCGGCGACGGCGGAAATGGCTGTGTGGCGTTTCGGCGGGAGAAATTTGTGCCGCGCGGCGGACCTTCCGGCGGCGATGGCGGGAACGGCGGAAGCATTTTTGTCGAAGCGAATCCGAATGACAACACGCTGCTGCGCTATCGCTACAACCGCGAATTCAAAGCCGAGCGCGGGCGGCACGGCGAGGGATCGAATTGCACGGGACATTCCGGCGCGGACATGATTTTGCAGGTGCCGATCGGAACGCTGGTTCTCGATGAACAGGGAAAAACGCTGGCGGACTTGGCGGGGGCCGGGCAGCGCGTCCTCGTGGCGCACGGCGGACGCGGCGGGCGCGGCAACCAGAATTTTGCGAAGCCCTGGCATCAAGCGCCGCGGGAACATGAGGATGGATTTCCCGGCGAAGAGCGCCACATTAAATTTGAACTGAAATTGCTCGCGGACGTGGGTTTGGTGGGATTTCCGAACGCCGGGAAATCTACTTTGATTTCGGTGATTTCGGCGGCGCGGCCCAAGATCGCCAATTATCCTTTTACCACCCTGGAGCCGAACCTGGGTGTGGTAAACGCGGATGGCAAGGAAGGCGCGAATGTGGGCCGCACGTTCGTGGTAGCGGACTTGCCGGGATTAATTGAAGGCGCGCATTTGGGAGCGGGCCTCGGGATTCGATTCTTGCGGCACGTCGAGCGTACCCGCCTGTTGGTGCACCTGATCGATACGAGCGACGGCACCGACGCCGATCCCATTGAATCTTTTGAGGTCATCGCGGGCGAACTCGCGGCGTTCAATGCGCTGCTGGCGGAAAAGCCGCAAATTGTGGTGGCGACGAAACTGGACGCCACGACGCATCGCACGCGGCTCGAGGCTTTGCGGGATTTCTCGAAGAAACGCGGCTTAGAGTTTCACGCTATTTCCGCGGCCACCGGCGAAGGGGTGCGGGAACTGGTCCGCGCCATCGCTGATGCTTTGGACAAAATTCCACGTCCGGCTGATTCCAGGCTGGACTTGGCGGACGACTCATCCGAAGATACTTTTGACGCTTCACAACCCTCTCGGGAGGCGCATTGACGACAGCGCAAGCGCACCGCACTGCCGCAAAGCATCATCCTCGCCGCATCGCGCTTTTTGGCGGATCGTTCGATCCCATTCACAACGGCCACTTGGCGGTGGCCCGTGCCGCGGACCGGCGATTTAATTTTGACGAAATGAACTTCGTCGCTGCGACCCGTCCGCCGCATAAACTGAAGCAGCATCTGGCGCCTTTTCCGCACCGCTTTGCGATGGTGGCGCTGGCGTCTACCGAGCACCCGCACTTTGTGCCGTCGCTCGCGGAAGCGGGTGAGGATTTCAGCGGGACGCAACTGCATTACTCGGTCGATACCGTGCGCTATTTCCGCCATGTGAACAACGGGCCCGGCGACCGCGTCTATTTTATTATCGGCGCCGACGCCTTTCTGGATATTCCCATGTGGAAGGAATATGAAGCGCTGCTCGGGATGTGCGATTTTATTGTGGCGAACCGGCCGGGGATCCGGGCAGAAGCGTTGCGGCTGGTGATTCCGCCGGATTTGCTGGCGGGACCGAACCAAAGAGCGGACGTTGAAAATATTCCAGCTTCGCAGGTGGTGGCGCACCTGCGGCGCACGAGCGTCTACTTGCTGGAAAATGTCGCTAGCGAAATTTCCGCCACGGACATTCGCCGGCGCGCGAATCGCGGGCAGTCCATTCACGGGCTGGTCGCCGCGCGCGTCGAGGAATATATACTCAAACAAGGCTTATACCGTTGAAACTACACTCTCTACCGCAAGGCGTGCGGCTGGCCGTCGAAGCCGCGCAAAGTAAAAAAGCAGCGGGAATTACCGTGCTCGATTTGAAAGAACTCGGAGCGTTCACGCAATATTTCGTGATCTGCACGGGATTCAGCACGCCGCAAGTGCAGGCCATTTGCTCGGAAATCGAAGAGCAGGTGGACAAGAATTTGAAGCGCTCGCCGGAACATCGCGAAGGCCGCGGGAGCGCGGACTGGGCGCTGCTCGACTACGGGTCGTTTATCGTGCACGTGTTTGGCGAACAGGCGCGGCGCTTTTACGATTTGGAACGCTTGTGGCGTTCGGCTCCGAAGCTCGTGCTGCCCGACGATCCCGGCGGGCCGCAGCCCGGCGCGGCATTCGGCGACCTGCGGTCCGCAGACAGCGCCGTAGCGCCATGACCACGGAGCGAATGCCGTGGGTCTGCGAAGATCCCGCATCGCTCCGCCTTTTTGAACTGGCACAAAAAGTAGCTCCGACCGCGACCACGTTGCTGATCACCGGGGAAAGCGGCACCGGCAAAGATCATTTGGCGCGCCTCATTCATGAAATCGGACCGCGCCGCGACGCTCCTTACCTAAAAATTGATTGCGCCAGCCTTCCGCCGCATCTCGTGGAAAGCGAACTGTTCGGGCATGAGCAGGGTTCGTTTACCGGCGCGGTCGAGCGCAAACTGGGGCGCCTGGAAATGGGCGGTTCAGGCACGATTGTGCTGGATGAAGTGGCGGCGCTTTCGCCGGAGGCGCAGGGGAAAATGTTGCGCGTCCTGCAGGAGCGCTCGTTTGAGCGGCTGGGCGGCACCGAGACGTTACATATCGCGGCGCGGATTATCGCGCTGACGAATGTGGACTTGCCCGCGGCGGTCAAGAGCGGAGCGTTCCGCGAAGATTTGTATTTCCGGCTCAATGTGCTGACTCTGGCGGTGCCGCCCTTGCGCGAGAGGCGGCCGGATATTGTGCCGCTGGCTGAGCATTTGCTCGGAATCGTACGCGCGGTGCACGGCCGATGGGAAGTCCGCTTGAGCGATGCGTCGCGGCGCATGCTGGCGGGTTACGCGTGGCCCGGGAATATTCGGGAGTTGCGCAATGCGCTCGAGCGGGCGCTGGTATTTTTTCGGCAAGGGGCGTCACCGTCGGGGAGCGACGGGACGCCTCGCGAGGAAATGTTTCTCGAACCTCCCGATTTTCCAGAAAACATTCGCGCAGCGGGCGCAGCGGCTTATGCAGGCTTGCGGTCACTTGAAGAAGTCGAGCGCGAGGTCATCGAGGCCACGCTCGAGGCTACGCACTACCAGATTACGCGTTCGTCGGAAATATTGGGGATCAGCCGGAAGACGCTGCTCGAAAAGCGAAAAAAATACGGGCTGAAATAGGGTTGCGGCCAGAGTCGCTAAAACCTGCGCCAGTGAGACATTGCCATGCGGATCTGTTTGTTGATGCTCGGGAAGACACGACGGCCGGAGTTGCGGGCGGTGTTCGAGGATTACGTGAAGCGGATTGGGCACCACTCGGCAATCGAGGTTTTGGAGGTGCGCAATCTGCAGGCGGCCCTGAAACGGCTGGACGCGGATCGGGCCGCGACGGCCGTGTTGCTCGATGCGGCGGGCAAGGCTTTTGATTCCGGGGCTTTTGCAAAATGGCTAGGCGCGCTGCGCGACCGTGGTTTGCGCGAATTGATTTTTCTTTGCGGCGATGCGGAGGGCTTCCCGGAAGCGCTGTGCCAGCGGGCCCAGCAGAAGATTTCGCTGAGCGCGATGACCCTTTCTCACGAACTGGCGCGCGTAGTGCTCGCCGAGCAACTTTACCGTGTGTTTGCCATTCTGGCGGGCAGCCCCTATCCCAAATAGGGCTCCTGGTGTACAAACATAACTACCATGTCTATTCGCATTTCGCCGGACGAACGCCAGCCTTCCGCCACGATAGAGATTGCGCTCAACAAGCCGCTTCCGGATTATGACCTGGAGCAGTTGGCGCAGCCGACGCCGCGAGACGTCGACGCCGTGCTGGTGTCGCAGGGATTCCGCGACCTGGTGGATGACGCGCGCGGCGTCCTGATGGATCTATTGATGCATCCTCCGGCGCCGCGAAGCGCGGCGGAAAATGCGCACCGGCTGGACTTTACGCATCCCACGCCGACGCCGCTCGAGATTGTTCAGCTGACGGGCGCCATTTGTCCCGGAGACGACGATGTATATCGTCCCGGGCTGTGGATTGTGCTCCGAGATCCGCACGCGCAGCCCGGTTCGCCGCTGCCGCACGCCACGCAGGACCGCGTGGCGGCGATCACCGCGGAATTCGTCAAGCGTTTGCAGCTCGCCTAGAAGCTCGCAAGTGGAACGGCTCGATGACGTCGTTTTCTCAAGACTCGGGAATTCTCGCGCGAGATCGCTTTGCCGGGATTAGAATCTGTCACCCGTAAAGCCGGAGGTGGTTGGTGCTCCGTGACTGGATGGCGTTCAGCGGATTAGCCGCTTTCCTGTCGATGCCTGCTGCCGGATTCTTGCCCGCGGTTGCCAGCCCGAACGCGAACTTAGCCGGAATCGTGTATTCCGAGTCCACCAACCAGAGAATCCGCCATGCCTCCGTCTGGCTTTGCGACAGCGGCGGCAACCGCCTGCAGGATTCCGTGACCAGCGATTCGGGCGAGTTTTCCTTTGTGAGCGTGCACGCGGGAGCCTTCGTTCTGAAAGTGTCCGCGCCCGGCTACCAACCGGCAGAAATTCCGGTGGAAGTAAATTTCGGCAGCGAGCGCGGCATTTCTGTTTTTCTGAAAGCCGCTAAGAGTTCGGCAGCGGGCGTTTCGCCCTCAACCATCTCCGCACACGAAGCTGCGATGCCGCAGTCCGCGAGAGACTTGGTCGATGCCGGAAAAAAAAAGCTCTATGCCGACAAGAACCCGCCGAAAGCCCTGCGCGATTTCGAATCCGCCGTGGCGAAAGCGCCCGGCTATTACGAAGCCTACTATCTGATCGGCATGACCTACATCGCGCTCGGAGATCCTGCGCGGGCCGAAGCAAATCTGCAAACGTCCGTGGACCTCAGCAGCCAGTCCTATCCGGACGCGGTGCTGGCGCTCGCCATTCTTTGGCTCGGCCGCCACGATGCGGCCCGCGGCGAGCCGCTGTTGCGTCATGGCCTCGAGCTGAATCCGAATTCGTGGATGGGTTTTTTCGAGCTTGGCAAACTGGAGATGTATCGGGAACACTTCGATGCCGCGTTCGAGGCCGCGCAGAATGCGAAGTCTCTCGCTCCCGAGCAGCCGCTGGTCTACCGGTTGCTTTCGCTGATCCATCTTAAGCAGAAGAATTACGTCGCGGCGCTGGCAGACCTGGACGCCTATATCCGCCTCGATCCCGACAGTCCGGATGGTCTGCGCGCCAAACAGGTTCGCGCGGACACGCAAAAGCGCCTCGCGAGCTCACAGCCCCCTCAAGAGGCTGCCCCGGACTCGCCGTGAGCCCTTGGCTGGCGCCCCAATTAACGACTGCAAAGGTCTTGGTAAACGCGGCAACCGGACAGATGCCCTCATGCTGGCGGTGTCCGTTTCATGGACAAAGTGTAGATGGCGGGCGCCGTCCATTTTCGCAGGCGAAACAGCGAACAATTCAGATGATGTCCGGTCAGGTGAACTTATCAGTTGAGGCGGTGGGTGTGACGCTGAACCGCGAATAGCCGACGATTAGTTGTTTTTGAGTGCTTGGCGATTTTTCGGCAGCTATTTTATGGAACGCGTGAACGCCACACCGCATCCCCGGCAAGCGGCCCCGCGTTTGCCTTGCCAGACGCGGGTTGTACCGCACGAAGCACATGTCAATTTTCTGTTCAAACAGGCTCCGCAATGCTTGCACGAATGTTTGCGCCTTCCGCCAGACGCTGTTTTCTCAATAGCCTTGCCGCACACTGGACAAACAGTTTGATTGTGTCGCTTCGGGCTCCTGCGAATACGGGTATTAAGAGGCTCGACGGGAGAGCGTCGGACGCGCCGCGCAGCATCTCCCTTGTCATCGTACTTTTTGCTGTGCTTGTCCTTGTTGGTCACCAGCACGGATGTTCTCGCTGCGCCATACTACAAAATCTATCGCAAAAGCTACATAACCGATAATGCAACTAACCAGGACTTGACCAACTTCATGAGGTAGAATTTCGCAAGTGGGCGAACAATGACAAAATCTCTTGCGAGAACTGCGGCTCTAGCGCTCACGCCTTTCGTTGCTGTTGTCATCGGCGGGCCTCTGACTTATCCATCCGACAGCGACCCCAAGAACATCAAGTACGTCCTCTGGAAAAACGGCCTCTACGGAATGAACCTTGATACTGCGATAGGCGCGATGATTGACGATGCGAGCCGTGAGAAGTTGGTTGTAGGTAAGACAAGAACCCAATTGCGAGAAAGGTTTGGCTATCTCTCGACGCCTGCAGATGTATCGCCATATCTGAGAGGCTGTTATCAGGACTCCGCCTGGAAAGACCGAGATGCGCTCTTCATCCGAAAGAGCCCCTGGATGGTGATTTTTGACGGTGACAAAGCAACACAGCTTGTCCTCATTAAGGGGTGTTGACTGAAGGCATTGACCGGAAACCAGCCCAAGAATGACCTTCAAGTATGTTCCTACACTGCGTGCTTAGGTTTCTCGCCGACCCATGTCACAGCCGCATCGCGGCCGGCAATATTGATGCATGCATTCCAATCGTCAACAAAGAAGCAGTAACACCAACTTCCAGCAGGGAGTTTTGCAACTAAATCCGGCACGAAAGGCGGAGCACCGTCCTTTGCCTTGGCCCCGGTCACCAGAATCGGTTTTCCGCTCGGAAGAAAAGGATACGTTGAGTAAGGCGGGCCAATCGAACAGAAACATAAACCTTCAACGACCAGTGTCGCTTCCTGATACGCCTGACTCTCCGGCTCTGGGTCGTCGGGCCATCCGACCAATAAATTCAGATGGAATTTCGCAATCCCGGCCACATAGTCCAGTTCAAATGAAAATATCGCTGCGTCATGGAACCCATTCGGCAACGCGTCTTCTAGCTGTTCCAACGTCACAGGTTTTTCTCCGAACGACAGGATGTCAGATTGTGAGCCAGTGTACACAAGCCCCACCAGGACTGGCACTAACATCAACTCGTGATTAACGCCGAAACCGGAGAAGTGAAATCGCCGAAAAACCACAAATCCGGTTTGCGGACAAATCAGGAGTTGAGCGACCTCTCCTGCTAAACTCATCACGATCTAGGCCGTGCAAATCGCTGTAAACGGCAGATGAGAAATGACTACGACCCTCTTTCGCCCCGTAGGGCTCCACGAACTGGCGCTGATTTGGGATTCCGGAATGCGCGAGTTCCCGCCCCGTCTGCCGCATCAACCAATCTTCTATCCGGTCACTAATGCGGAATATGCTCGACAAATTGCGAGAGACTGGAATACGCGCGATGAAAAATCAGGGTTCGCAGGCTTCGTGACCGAATTTGCGGTTGACAGCCGATACATCGCCAAATTCGCTCCTCGCGTTGTGGGCGCATCGCAACATCAGGAATACTGGATTCCATCGGAAGAACTCGACGCATTTAATAAAGCAATCAGCCGGGGGATTCGCGTCCTAGAGGGGTTCTTTGGCCCGGGCTTCATTGGAAGCGTGCCCGATGCCTACGCGCTCAAAGGAAAAGATGCGGCCACCCAAATATCGACGTTAGCGAAAGCTTGGGATTACAGCACTTTCGACGTTGCGTGCGAGATTTCTGCCAACCGAAAGTCCGTGTACCTGAATTGTTTATTCTGGGCGCAATGCGACTTTGCCGAATCCGGTGTCAGTCGGCAACGCGATGGTTTCATCTCGAATCTCAAAAAACTCTGGGAATTTAATCATATTGATGTACCGCTCCCCGAGGGATTGTCGGAAGACGCCGTAACTCCTGATTAACGCGCTTTCCGTCCATGTGGATTTTCACTTTTCCGATTACCCGAACTTATCGGGACTTACGAGGTTCTTGTCCCAAAATGCTTGCCCTTTGCTAAATTAAAGCTTCCACGATGGCGCTCGGCATGATTTGCTAAGAGTGACTGCTATGCATGGAAAGCAAACTCTTCACGGGTTGTTTACTGCCAGGAAATTGACCTTGGCAGGTTTGTTTCTCGTTGTCCTCGTGGACTCGCTTATTACAACCAAAAACTCCATTCCGGGGCATGGGGCTACCTTTCTCCTTGCTTGGGTACTCATAACGCGGGTTTGGCTCAAGAATCCGTCGAATGCTCTTCTTCTAATATGCATCGCTGTCTCAATTGCTTGTATTGCGTCGAACCACGGCTTCGCGTCGTTGAGTATCGTTCCGCAGTCTTTCTATTTCTATGCTGCCATCAGCATGGTCATTCTGTTTTGGGACAAAGTAGCTGACTTTGCGAAAAGTAGCTGAACAAATCCGCTCAGCTACTACGGTGGCCATGGAAGGCCCTTCACCAGTCGTCAGCTCCTGATTAACGCGGAAACCGGAGAAGTGAAATCGCCGAAAAACCACATGTCCGTTTTGCCACCTAATCGGGAGTTGACCGAGAGAGTGATATAGTCAGTCTCCGATGGCGCACTACGACGCAGTTCCCGTTCCAATGATGGAACCCGGAGATGTCGTCAAGTTTCTTCGGGACCGTCTACCTCAACTGGCCCATCTTTTCGGCTCTGCTGAAAATCTCGTCGAACCCTACAGTTCTTCCGGTCTTCTCGCCGAAGAAATGCTCCGCCGCCGAGACGACGGTGGCCTTCTGAAATCCTTTTGCTCCGTAATGAATGAAATGGCGGTGAGTCGCGAGTTTTGGATGCAGGAGACCTTGGGCGACCTGCTAGAGGGACTAGTTCGTGACGAAGAGTACGTGGCAAAGCTCCGCATTCATCTAAATGCTCAAGCGTGCGAAAAATTGGAAGCGGCGAAGAGTCGGTAGGTGAGAGTTCTGGTAGGGCCGGATGGAATCGCCCCAAGACGACTTGTCCAGTTTCCCGACTTACCGGGAGTTGACCATCTTAGACATCTTTCATGCTCATTTTGGGATATTGTTCCGAGCACTATGGCAACTGAGACAGAACTGAAAACTCTGACGGAATATCTAGCGAGGATTCCATCAATAAATCCGAACATGGGCTCTGGAGTTTTTGAGAATGGCCATTGGTGGGTCAAATTCCAAATTGATATTCAGCACAAATTGGCTTGGCAGGTGGTCCAAGAACTGGGCCACGTATTGAACTACATGTCTTTAGAGGAAAGACTGCCCACTCTTTTCATGCCAGTTTCGCCTCCCCCTTACATGAACGGCGGTCCGAACGAATTTCTGTCGTGGGTTATCGAATGTAAAGACAAAGAGTTTGAACCTGCAACGTGCGTAGAGTGGTTGGAAGGTCGGCTCCCACGCCCTGTGGACGACTTAAAGGAGTGGGAGCGCGTGGAAAAATGAAAGCGCCTGATTAACGCGCTAACCGCCGAAGTTGATTTGGGCGGAGGGAACTTTACCGGTTTGGCGACTTATCAGGAGTTGGGTTTCCTCAAGCCTTCCGCCTTTGGCTGGGTTGGTCCGAGTGCGGCGCGCACTTCCTCCAAATTCGCATTTTCATCGCCGAAGAAGTCAATAAATTCGTCGTGGCTAAAGAATGCGTTAACGTAGTTCGCACCCATTAGAATGTAGCCTCCCCAGCCGTTCAGCATGGCAACTTGCAAGAAGGACGCCATGTCCTCTGTCTCGTATTCCAGAAAAAGATGGCCGGGCGCTTCGTGCAGCAAACGCTGGTCGCCGTACGTTTGACGCAACTTGTAATATAAATGCCAGTTCTCGCTGCTTTCCCAAATGCCCCACTCAGTAATCCATAGCAACACTGGCTGGCGGTAGGTCAGTTTGGTTGCAATCCAGTGGGCGATGAACCAGAAGCGATAAGGCTCGGGTGGGTATTTAATTCGTTCTACACTCATTCCGGGTATTAAGTCCGGCTTCGTTCGTTCTCGGCCGGACAGCCACGATTCGGATTCCTCTTTGGTGTAAAAGCGCAAATTCCCTCCACGAACGGAGCCATCTTAGGCCGAAACTCTCAACACGTGCAATTATTCGCGGGCGATTTCGTCTCAACTCCTGATTAACGCCGTTACCGGGAAAGTGGGTTCCGCTAAGCAGTCTCCAATTTTTGAGGTCGTACCATATTCACTCGCCAGTTTGCTTTCATCGCAGTATGATCCGTTCAGCAAATCGCATCTCCGATGGAGGAACTCCTATGCCCCCAGCCGAATGTGTGCCCACTCGGCGCAATTTCTTGAAGGGCGGGCTCGGAATGGCAGTCGGGTTCTCCGCTCTTGCGGTTGTTCCCGGATCAGTCAACGCTGCGGAAAACGCATGGATTGTTGGACCGCAACCTGGCTACACGCCCGAGATCGGAACGCTGGCATCCATGCTGGCCTTCACCCGTGAGCAGGTTGTACATAACGTGAAGGGCTTGTCGCAGCAGGATCTTGACTTTCTGCTGGATGCCAAGGCGAACACCATAGGCGCATTGCTCCTACATCTTGCGGCCACCGAGACTTACTATCAGATGAACACGTTTGGCGGGATGAGCTGGGGTTCGTGGTCCGACGAAGTGAAGAAAAAGTGGGACATTCCGATGAATCTCGGAGAGCCAGCACGCAAGGCAATCAAGGGAAACAGCCTCGACTATTACCTTGATGCCCTGCATCAAGTCCGGGAGAAGAGCCTTGCCGAATTTCGCACTCGCGACGATAAGTGGCTAGCGTCGCTTGTTACCCAGGGCGATTTCTCAGCGAACAACTACGCCAAATGGTTTCATGTCGCTGAACACGAGTCCAACCACGACGGCCAGGTCAAATTCCTGAAAAGCCGTGTTCCGGGCGCGAAGCCAACTTCCGAATAAAGAAGCAGGATCTAGTCCTGGCAGAAAGCAGCCTCGCATAACTTTTGGACGGGCTAAGTCCTGATTAACAGCGCTAATCGGAGAAGCCTACATCGCCTTCAGCCTTCCGCAATCTCCGCTCCTTCCAATACCATTCCAAGCCCCTTCTCTGATCCGCATTCCTCATCCCGAACTCAGTGCTCTCTGAGCTCTCTGTGGTGAACCGTCTTCGCTTCCTTTACGTCCTTTACTTCCTGAATCTCATTCCTTGACCCGCGCCGCCCTTCCCCACCGCCCAGCCCACAAATCCCGGCGGCGCATTCTTCCTTCATTTCCGCTCCACAATCACCAGCGAATTCCCACAAATCCCGGTTGTCCCACGCCATGGCGCGGCCTTATAGTCACAGAGCTCTGGCCAAGCGTGTGGGTGGCAGTATGAACGATTTCTTGCAACACGCCATTTCGCTTTCTCTCTTCGCGAAGTGTGTCGCGGCGGTGATCGGAATCATCTTTATTCACGCTGCCTTTCACGTCCTCGAACAGACGCTTCCCCGCCGCTTTGGTCGAGCCGATGCCCGCTACAAAGTCCGTAAATTCGTCGCCTATTCCGGTTACCTCTCGATTCTCCTTTTCGTTGCGATTCTTTTTGAAGACCGTTTGGGTCGCCTCAGTTTTGCCATTGGTGTTATCGGCGCTGGTGTAGCCGTCGCCCTGCAGGATGTCGTGGCCAGCATCGCTGGCGCATTCTCGATAGGTTTTTCCAAGCTCTATGCCGTCGGAGACCGCATTCAGATCGGGGAAACGCGTGGCGACGTCATCGACATCGGCCTCCTGCGAACCACCTTGATTGAAACCGGCAACTGGGTTGGCAAGGATTTATACAACGGACGCATCGCTCGTATTCCCAACAGCGCGGTCTTGAAAGGTTACGTTTTCAACTACTCCCAGGGCTTCCAGTTTATTTGGGACGAGATCAAGGTCCTATTAACCGTCACCAGCGATTGCCAGTTTGCCCGCGACATGCTTTGCAGGATAGCCAAAGAAGCCATCGGAGAGTACCTTGTCGAGGCGCGCGCTTCCTGGAAAAGCGTCAGCGACGATTATCAAAGCGTAAATCCTCCCCTCGAACCTACCGTCGCGCTCGTCGTTAATTCAGGCTCGCTCGAATTCACCCTTAGTTACGTCGTCGACTACACAAAACGCACCGCCATGGAAGATCAATTGTTTACGAAAATCGTTCAGGAAGTTGCCAATAGTAACGGCCGCCTAGTCTGGAAATCCTAGGACCTGCCCTAACAAAGGCTGCGATTCGATTGATTCAGGAGCCACAGGGCTAAAAGCGCTGGCTAGGTTAGATCAGCCGGAACGTTACCCTGGCTAGGTTTTGGCCGCGTCAGCCAAACAGATCGGTTCACCAGGGGAAGTATTGGCGGATCAACTGATTAGATGGCGTTGCATCGACCGGTTGAGCTGGCACGACTTACCGTGCACTATGACCTGAGGACGCGCCTTGTTTCACAATTTTCCGGCTGATTGTGAGCGTAATCGCCTTCTAACGGCAGTTATCCCCTTGGAAGAGCCTTTGCTTCAAAAGGAGTTTAATCGCGGGCCGGCGTCAGGCTCGAGCGCTTCTAGATTACAGCTCCTATCTCAGGTTGTTGGCTTGTCCCAACCAACGGGGCACCCGCTTCTTGTACATAAGATAGGCCTGACCGAATGCTGCTTCCAAACCCCGTTCTTCCCAAGGCACAATTACGAGATTCACAACTAGCAGCAGTGCGATACATCCCAGAAAAACGGCCAGGCTTCCAAAGAACAGCGTCCACCCCAGCCATAATGCTAGTTCCGCGACATACATCGGATTCCGCGTAAATCGATAAGGTCCATCGGTGATCAAGACCGAGGGCACCAGCCCGAGCCTCACGGTATTTGGTGCATGCGCAATTCCTGTGATCAGTGTCCAAATAAGAAGAGCCGTGGCAACGACAACCGGGATCAGTCCGAGCAAATTCCAGAACCCCGGCGACCCGTGTACCCAACCATAGCGATGTGTCAGCTTGGAGATCGCCCACGGAACCGCTCCATGCGCAAGTGGTATCGCAATCAGACAGACAAATAGCGCCAGCAGGATAGCCATCCATCGGTGAATGACAATTCCGTTCGGCGGTCTGGATTTAGGAACTCCAGACAGACTCATAATGGGCACACAAAAAGAAAGCGCTTACGCTGGCAGTATATGCGCGAACCCGAACGGCTGAAACGAGTAACGTTCGTCAGGCTCCAGCAAAGAAATGCCAGCGGGATTGCGTCACGCTCAACAGTGGCTGCTGATAAATCGCGATTACACTCACAATGCCAAGGTACGCCGTTACCGTACAAGTGGCTCATAGTACCCGCAGGAACATGAGAACAAGTTTCGGATAGGGACATGGCAGCCGTCGTGTGGCATATAAGCAAGCTCAAAAATGTTGGTTACGGTCCGAGAATTGTGCATTCTCCGGGGGAGTTTGGCTCCTCGCACCTGTAACCCGATATCTTGGCCTCGTCGCATTCGTCGCTGCGAGTGTCGTACTGCTTGCCTGCTTTGTCGGGTTGCGCTTGTTGAACGATGCTGACAGCGGTTGGTGGCCTCCAAGAAAAGGCCCAAGATCCTGACAGCACTAATCGGGAACTGACCCACTACCTGAGATCGCGATGGGTTGCCGAGGGTGCTGGCGAATGCTACGATTCCTTGTTCCATGACCCCTCCTCCTTTGACTGCTGATGGCTCCGACGTGCGCTTGCGGGTGGGGATTCCGTGGCGTACCAGCGATGAAGAGCGCGCCGTAAATCGCCAGAAGCTGGATTATTACTTTGCGTCCGTGCGGCGGGCGGGGGCCGAGGCAGTCGCCATCTCCTTGCTGCAGTCCGCCGCAGAGCTTGCGAAGCAGCTTTCGCGCCTCGATGGGTTCGTGCTCCCCGGAAGCCCTTCGGATGTCGATCCAGGGCGGTACAAGACGACTCGACACGCGAAGACCGAGTTTGTTGACGCCCACCGCGATGGCACCGACGCAGCGATTTTGGACCATGCCTTCGCGGCTGGAAAGCCTGTGCTGGCCATCTGTTACGGGTGCCAGGCGCTAAATGTTTATCTGGGCGGAACGCTGTATCAGGACATTCCGACCGAGAGGCCGGGCTCGCTGGTCCATGGAAAGACGGATCAGGCTGCCGGCAGCAAGACGGGCGACCTCGAGCATGCGGCGCAGCTCGCGACGGGAAGCCGCTTGGCGCGGTTGAATGGCGCGGAGCAGGCCGCGATCAATACCAGCCATCATCAGGCGATTGCTAGGCCCGGAAGGAACTTACTGGTTACGGCGCAGGCTCCCGATGGGATCACCGAGGGCGTAGAGTGGACGGGGGACGCGAACTGGGTGGTGGGAGTGCAATGGCATCCAGAGCGGATGGTTCTCGACGGATTTTCTGAACGGTTATTCCACGATTTTGTGGCTGCTGTGCGTGTCGCGCATGGCGCCGTAACGCAATCACGTTAGCGATGGAATCGGTTCGGGCACAATTCCCGAATGGGCTGGATTCTCGCGTGCCGGTGATCAGGATTCGCGACGGTTTGCCGCAACGTTTTTTATCTCTCTGGGGGACAGCATGATTTCATTGGCGGGCAAGGCGGCTTTGATTACCGGCGGTTCGCGAGGAATTGGCGCGGCGGCGGTAAAACTATTCGCGCAGGCGGGCGCCGACGTGGTCTTTAACTACAACAAAGCAAAGGAAGCGGCCAAGGAACTCGAGAAGGAAGCGGGACGGCACGGGACGCGCGTGGAGGCGTTTAAAGCGGATGTCGGACGGCACGCGGACAACAAGAAACTGGTTGAGCAAACGGTAGCGCGGCTGGGGCGGCTCGACATTGTAGTGGCCAACGCGGGAGTGTGGAACTCCGAAGACCTGCCTATTGAAAAAATGACCGAAACGCAGTGGGACGACATGATGCGCGTGAATTTAAAGAGCGTGTACTCGATCATTCACTTTTCGGTGCCGCACATGATCAAGCAGAAATCGGGGCGGATTATTCCGATCAGCTCGACGGCCGGGCAGCGCGGTGAATCTTTGCACACGCACTACGGAGCTTCAAAGGGCGGGATTATCAGCTTGACCAAGGGGCTGGCCGCGGAGCTCGCGCCGCACGGAATTCTGGTGAACTCGGTGGCGCCGGGATGGGTGGCCACGGACATGTCCAATGAGGTGCTGAATTCCAAGAACGGCCAGAAGATGGTAGCCGCGGCGATCCCGCTGGGGCGTCCGGCAACCGCTGAAGAAGTGGCGGGGCCGATCCTGTTCCTGGCGTCGGATTTGGCCAACTTCCTTACCGGAGAAGTCATCAATGTCAATGGGGGTTCGGTGTTGTGCGGATGAGAATTCTGATTGTCGCCATTCTGTTTTGCTTGAGCGGTGCGCTTGCGGAACGAGCGGCGGCACAGAACCCGGATACCATGATGCCGGAGCAAAGCGCGGCGAAAGCGCGCGAGATTCTGGCGCAACTCATCGACGCGCTGGGCGGCCCATCCTACACGGAAGTGCGCGAACGCGAGTGCGACGGACGCCGGGCGAATTTTGGCCACGGTGGAGAGCTGGACGGCTATATCGAATTCAAGGATTACTGGCATTACCCGGATAAGCACCGCATCGACTACTCCAAAAAAGACAACATCATCGACCTCTTTAGCGGCGATGAAGGATGGACGCTCGACCGGACCGGCGTATCCGAGGAGCCCGCCCCTTCCGTGGCGGATTTTCAAGAGGCCGTGAAGCGCAACGTGGATAATATTTTGCGCCTGCACCTCAACGACAAGGATTTGCAATTGAGCTACGGCGGTATGGATCTGGTCGATAATAAGCAGGTCGATTGGGTGGAGATTCGCGACACCGCAAGCGACAAGACGCAGCGTTTCGCCGTAGAACGATATTCGCATCTACTGGCGCGCAGCACGATTACCTCCGTCGATCCCACGTATAATCAACACACCACGGAGACCACGATTTACACGAACTATCAGCGGCTCGGTGGAGTGATGACGCCGCTGCAGATTTCGCGCGAACGCGACGGACGGCGCTTTTATCAGGCGTTCTTCGCTACCTGCCAATACAATTCCGGGCTGCCTGCGGACCTTTTTACGAAGGAATCGCTCGAGCGGCGCTACGCGCAAGTCGGCAACAAAAAAGACAAAGATAAATACAAGAACGCCCGGCAATAAGGTTGTTTTCGGGCGAGGCTAACCCGCCGCCGAGGCGTCGTCTGCGGAACTGTTTGCCATTGCCGAAGAAATTGGTGCCCGGGAGAGGACTCGAACCTCCACGACCTTGCGGCCACTAGAACCTGAATCTAGCGCGTCTGCCAGTTCCGCCACCTGGGCACCGTCAAATGCCTCTGACCGTGAGGCGGTCAGAGAAAAACACTGTTTCCATTCTGACTTCGGCCCGAGGCTTTGTCAACGCGGCGCGGGCCAACCGGCGCCGGCACCTCGGGTGGTTAAGCGGTACTTATCGGCCGCTGGCGCGGCCCGGACGGACCGGCAAGCATCGGTTTTTTGGATAGAAATCAGTGAAATTTCAGGTTTACGGTGCTATACTCCCGCCTATCGGTCCTCTTTGCGTTAGCCTAGTTCGGGTGTCTCTTCGGTTCAGCAGGGCTAAAGCAGGGGCTGCAGGACCGGCTTTCCACTGGAGGCCAACATGGAAACCGTTGAATCCATCTTTAAAGGGCCAATGCTTTACTTGGCGATTGCCTGGGCTGTGGTCACCATTGTGTTCATGGCGCTGATGATCTGGCGTACTTTGCTCACCAGCCATGAAGATGACCAGCTTTTTATCAGCAAGGGCCAGGATTATATGGCTCGCGAACAGCAGGAACTGGTCGCCAGCATTACGCGGTTGGCGCGACCGATCATGACCGCGGGCATAGCGTCCGGCGGATTGCTGCTGCTGATTGTCGGGCTTTACGTTTACCAGGGCTTGAAGAACTTTTAGCCTGCTCCTCGGCGCATTTGTTGGTCCGTTACAGGCCGCAGTCGCCGGCCTGAGCGCGCTGGCACCCTCCGCCAGTTAACGTGAAGGAGGCTTCTCGGGCTGTTCGGCCTTGGGTGTGCTTGCCGGACTCGATGGTTCCGGCCCGCCTGGCGCCAGGGAAGTGTGGTTCAAGACGATCACCCAGTGATTGTTGCGCTTTTGTAGAACCAGGGTCGTTAAGCCCTGCGCGGTGGTGCCCCGGTCGTCGAAGGTCGCCGCAAAATCCCACTGATAACAGGCCCAGGCGACATTGCCATCCACTTTGATGTAGGTGTTTAAACGATCGAGGCGAATGCGCTGCAGGTGCGTGCGCTGCTGCTGATAGAGGGCGAGGAAATTGCTCCAGCCAAAAACCGGCGGAGCGTAAATGCCATTCACGATCGTCACGTCGTCAGCGTAGTCTTTGTGCATGCGCTCCACGTCTCCGAGCTGCCACGCGCCCAGCATTTCGGAAATGGTGTAATCGACCTGCTGTTCATCGGGGAGGGGAAGTACCGAACTCGCATCCGCGGGAGGCGGGGGCGTCTTTTTCTTCTTTTGCGCGTTGGCCGGAGTGGTGGCGACGAAAAGCAGCGCCGCGCCGCCTAACAACAGCGCACACAATTTTTTTGTCCACAGAACATTCATGCCGTTCGACTCCTTCGCAGGGAGGATAGCACCTCTGAAGGTCGGCGTGAGAAGTGCGATCGCCGCGGTTTCTTTCTGCCGGAAATGTTTCGGGTGGCGCGTGCTCACCGTTTTTGCGGCGTGGTTGCGCTCAGCAAATTTACGAACAGGCGGTAGGCTCCAGAGACACCCTCGGGCAATTGCCGGAAGAAAGCCAGGCCGGTGTAGATGTACATGCCTTTTCCAAACCGCGTGTAGACGAGACCGCCGGCGAGTTCGGGCTCGCCGGGATCGTTCATGGCCAGAACCGGCGTGTATTTTTTGTCGAACTGGCTCCAAAAATAAAGGCCGCGCTCCTGCACCCAGCCCTCGAAGTCTTTTTGCGTGATCTTGTTTGGAGTGTTCAGCAGCGGATCAGCCGGCTTCAAGAATTTCACGGGAGAAGTCTCGTCGGTGATTCTCGGCAGCGGAGCGCCGGCTTTGCCGGGATCGATTTTGGCGGGATACGGAGCGAACTGAAATTTGTCCCAGGCGAAATCGCGCTGGTATTGCACGAGTAGCGTGCCGCCGTGCGAGACATAGTTAAGCAAACGCTGATTGGCGCCGGGAAGTTCTGGGCGCAATTCATACGCACGTACGCCGACGACGATGGCGTTAAATCTACTTAAATCGCTGAAGTTGAGCGCCTGCGCGTCGAGCGTTTCCACGCGAATGCCAAGCTGCGAAAGCGCTTCCGGCACGGGTTCGCTTTCCGCGGAAATGTAGCCGACGCGCAGATCTTTGGGAACGTTCACGTCGAACGCGTGCACCAGGCATTGCGCGGGAGAGCTCCAGAGTAGCGTGGGCATCGAAACAAGCGGTTCGAGCGTCGTCGTGAATCTTTCTTGCCCGCGCTGCGCAAAGGCCGCAAGCACGTAATTTCCCTCTTTGAGCTGCAGCGGCGGCGTCACCGTCATTTTTGTGTATTGGTCGCCTGTGCCGGCGAAGTCGAGAGCCGTGGGTCCGTTGCTGGTCCAGCCGGCCGGAAGGGTAAGGCTTACGCTGACCTTGCCGGGCGCGGACGCGTAGGAATGCACGCGCAGCAGAATGTCAAGCGCTCTGCGGTGTTGCGCCAGGACGTCGACCATCTGGCGCGGCGCGACAGCCAAGGTGTAGGCCGGAACGATGCGCAAGGGGACGCGCTCGGCGTGCGCGGTCGTGGCCGCGATGTGCGTTACCGGCTGGTCGTAATGAAGCTGGTAACCAAATATGGTCGCTTCTTGCTCGATGACCGCGAGTGGCGGAGGCTCCGGTAAAACGTAAGCGGCGGGGTCCGGCGCGTCCGGCGCATTCCCGACCGCACCGGTGAGCTGCGCCTGGCCGGGAGCGTCCTGCGTGCGTTTCGTTTCCTGCAGCAAGGCCGGCGCGAGGGCGGAATACCCCTCTAGCTTTGTGGCGCCAAATTCGCAGTGTACTTCCGGCCTGCAGCGCGCTTTCGTTTTTATCGACACCTCTTCGCCGCTTACGAGTTCGCTGCGGTCGGCGTCCGCGGAAACCTGCAGTCCCGCAGCGAGCCGCAGCGCGCGGTCAAGGCGCTGCTCGGTCTTTCGAATATCAAAAGTGAGCGTCGTCGGTCCGCTGCGTGCCGCTGTCGAGTCTTCATCGGCGAGCGTCGGCGAGAGAAGCAAACGCGCCTCCGCGAGGCTCTTTGCCGCGGTTACCCAATCGAGTCGCAGTGCCGCGTCGTGTGCGGTGTGCAGCGCGTTCTCGATTTTCTCGGCGAGAGAAGTCCACGCGACTCCGCGATCCTTCGCCCAGTCCTGCAGCGAAACCGCCAGGATTTTCGGATCAAACGGTTCGCCCGAGTCGGCGACCAGCGCCAAAGGCAGCGTCAAAAACGGCGAGTTCAGAAACAACGTGATGCCCTGCGTGTGATGATTGGAAAAAGCGTCCAGCGCAATTTCACGGTAACTCTTTCCGTAAAGCGGCGAGATTTCATCGACCGGGACCGGCCAATTATTCGACTTCCGCGCGCCGCGGTCCGCGTTCAATAGCTTCACGGCGTTTCCGCCCTCTCCCCAGGCGGGGAGTGCGGGGCCCCCCAGTTCGGAAACCATTTCCGGGTAGGCGTTTCGATCCGCGGCGAGCTGTACGGCCTTGGGTGTCAGCTGGCCGGCTGCTACGTGGTGACCGTGGCCGCCGATCAAATTGTTAATGACGATGTTGGGGCGAAAGGTGCGGATGACGCGTACCATGTCCTCAAGCACCTGGTCGCCCCAGACTTTTTCGGTTTCTTCGGCGGTTTTCGAGTAGCCGAAATCTTTTGCGCGCGTGAAATATAATTTCACGCCGTACCCGCGGGTGGCGGCCAGCAATTCCTCTGTCCGGATCAATCCAAGCTGCGGAGCTTGCTCGGGGCCTAGCGCGTTTTGCCCGCCTTCGCCGCGGGTCAGCGAAAGCAGCGCGACATCCGCGTGCAGGCCGCGGGCCAGATACGTAAGGATCGGAGCGGATTCGTCGTCGGGATGCGCAGTGATGTAGAGAATTCGCGTTGTGACGCGCGCGCTGTCGATGGCTTCGACGGTTTCCGCGATGCCCTGGCCGGTTCCTGGCGCGGCGGGAAATTGCGCGCGCGCACTAACCACAGGCAGGGCGGCAACGACCAGCGCGGCGAAACCCTGTAACTTCAGACGTCCCACAAGTCCTCCCGTTGATTCCAAGAAAATTTAAGCTGACGCTTCGGTCTCCGCGGCCGCCCTGAACGGCCATTGACGAATTTCTTTGGCCCGGACCAGAAACGCAATCGCACCCAGCAAGATTTCCAAGAGGCCCCACTTGCGAGCCGGTCCGGTGTACCAGAACAGCGCTGCCCAGCCCAGCATCGTCAGCACCGCCGGCAAAGGGTACAACCACATTTTGAACGGAAACCGGTCGGCGGACCAGCGGCTGTGCAGCAGCAGTACGCCAACGGCTTGACCAATGAACTGCACGAGCAGGCGCATGGCCAGGATGGCGGCGATGACCGTTTCCAAGCGAAACAGAATGCTAAAAAGAAACGCCAGTCCGCCCAGGATGAGCAGCGAAATGTGCGGGAATCGTTTTGTGGGGTGCAGCCTGGCGAATACCGAAAAGAAATTTCCATCGAGCGCCGCGGAATAGGGCACGCGCGAATATCCGAGCAGCAGGGAAAAAATCGAAGCCAGCGCGATCCACAACACCATCCAGGTGACAAAATGTGCGGCGGAAGCGCCGTAGAGCCTTTCGACGAAGGTGCTGACGATGAAGGGCGAATACTGCGCTTCCCGCCACGGCAGCACGCCCAGAATGCTGGTTTGCATCGCCATATAGAGCACGGTGATGCCGATGATAGAAAGGAAAATTCCGCGCGGAATATTCTTTTCCGGGTCTCGAATTTCTCCGCCCAGATGACAAATGTTGTAGTAGCCCCAATAACTATAAATCGTGTTCACCATGGCGGCTCCCAGAGCGGCGAAAAATGCCCATGAAAGATGAAACGCGCCCGGCGGGAAGTCAAAGGCTTTGCGCGCGTCGAAGTGCGTGATGCCCCCCCAAATGAGCCACAACATCGTGGCGATGACGCCGGCCCACAGCAGCACGGAAATTTTGCCGATGGTGGTGATGCGGCGATACAGCAGCGCCACCAGCAGAATCACCAGGCCGCCGGAAACAATCTTGGCTTGCCACCAGGTGAGCGGATGCAAGTAACCGGCGTAGCGCGCGAACCCGATGGCCGCGGACGAAACGGAAAGCGGAGCTTGCACGAAAGTTTGCCAGACAAATAGAAATGACATCAGGCGGCCCCATTTGGCCGGGCCGTACGCTTCGCGCAAGAAAACGTAAGTGCCGCCTGCCTGGGGCATCGCCGCGCCCAACTCGGACCATACAAAGCCGTCCAGGGTGGCTAGCAGAGCGCCAGCCAGCCAGGCCAGCAGACACTGCGGGCCGCCCATTTGCCGGATGACGATGGCGCTGACCACGAATGGGCCGATGCCCACGATCTCGATCATGTTGAGCGCGACGGCTTCTTTAAGGCCCAAACCGCGCTCGAGGCCCTGCGCGCGCGGTGCCGTCAGGCCCTCGGTCGCGCCAGATTCTGCGGCTGGCGTTTGGCCTTCGCGGCCGTCGTTTGTAGTCGCATTCATCGGTCCGCCGAGGATAGCAAATGCCCGGCGCGAGGCCTACTCGAGTTGCTTTTGTTTCGCTGCACGTTTCTTTTGCGCTGCACGAATCCCGCGTTAGGCGTGAGGGCGCCCAGCAATCCCGGACTACGCTGCTCGCGGTGATCACGCTTGCGCGAAATTGCCGGGAGCCTCAGGATATGTGATTCGCCTCGGGTTGTTCCGGGCGTTCGGAACGGTGGTCGAGGTCGCGAGGGATAACGCAGAGCATGGCGTCCGGTGCGGATGTTTTGATTGTTGGCGCGGGTCTTGCCGGGCTGCGTTGCGCGCATTGTCTGGCGGAAGCGGGCGTAACGTTTCAGATCGTGGAAGCTTCTGACGCCGTCGGCGGGCGCGTGCGCACTGACGAAGTGGACGGTTTTTTGCTGGACCGTGGATTTCAGGTTTTGCTGACCGCCTATCCGGAAGCGCGCAACGTGCTCGACTACGCTGCACTCGATTTGAAACCGTTTTTTCCCGGCGCCATGTCCTACTTTGCAGGGCGCATGAATGAGCTGGTCGATCCGTGGCGAAAACCCGGGATGTGGAGCGTGGCGCTGCGCTCCGATTTTGGCACGCTGGGAGACAAGCTGCGCATGGCGCGGCTGCGCTCGCGGCTGAAGCGCACCAGTATCGAGCAGCTATTCCGCCGTCCGGAGCGTTCCATCAAAGATCGTTTGGTGGCCGAGGGATTTTCGCAGGAGATGATCCACCGCTTTTTCCGGCCGCTGCTCGGCGGCATGGTGCTGGACGGAGAATTAAAATCCTCGAGCCGGATGTTCGAGTTTGTGTTCAAGATGCTTTCCAAAGGCGACATCGCAGTACCGGCGCGGGGCATTGGCGAGATTCCCGCGCAGCTCGCGGCGAAACTTCCCGAGGGGGCGCTGCGGCTGAATGCCAAGGTAGAATCGCTCGACGAAAATGAAATCACGTTGCAAGCCGGAGAAACCCTGCGGGCGCGCGCCATCGTGATTGCAGCGGAGGGCCCCGCGGCGGCGCATCTGTTGCGCGCCGCCGAGCCCGCGTCGCGCAGCGTGACGTGTTTTTATTACGCCGCGGATGAACCGCCCGTGGCGCAGCCGGTGCTGGTGCTCAATGGCGATGGCGCAGGCCCGGTGAATCATTTTGCCGTGCTCACGCAGATTGCGCCGTCGTATGCGCCGCCCGGAAAGCATCTGATTTCGATTTCCGTGCTGGGAATTCAGGCGCTGACCGACGTGCAACTCGGAGGCTTTATCATCGCGCAAATGAAAAACTGGTTTGGCCCGGTGGCGCGCTCGTGGCGGTTCCTGAAGAGCTACCGCATCCCGCACGCACAGCCGCAGCAACATCCGGGCGCGCTCGAACCGCCAGAGCGGCCCGTGCGCGTGCGTCCCGGTGTTTACGTGGCGGGCGACCATCGCGACAACGCCTCGATCAACGGCGCCATGCGCAGCGGCCGGCGCGCGGCGGAGGCCGTGCTCGCCGATCTCTCTCGGTAGGACCAGCGGGTAATTTAAGATTCGTGGACGCGCGAACCGTTCAGAATTTCGCGCACCCTGCGAGCCAGCGCGAGCGGCGTGAACGGTTTTTGTAGAAACGGTACGTCCGTTTCTTGAATGCCCTGGCGAACCACGTCGTCGCCAATGTATCCGGACATAAAGAGAATTTTCATTTGCCGATTTCGCGCAGAAAGCCGCTTGGCCAATTCTGCACCGCTGATTTCCGGCATGATCACGTCGGTGAGCAGCAGATCTACCTGTCCGCCATTTTCCTCAAACACCAGTTCTGCGTCTTGCGGACGCTTGGGAGTAAGCACGCGGTACCCGTGAGAAGCCAAGACCGCATGGATGAAATCGCACACGGAGGCGTCGTCTTCCACAAGCAAGACGGTTTCTTTACCGTTTAGCGCCGCGGGCGCTTGGAACGAAGGAAGGGAGACCGGTAGAGCAGAATCCGTGCGCGGCAAATAAATGCGGAAGGTCGTTCCGCGGCCCGGCTGGCTCGTAAAACTGATGTGCCCATTCGACTGTTTCAGGATTCCGTAGACGGTGGAAAGCCCCAGTCCCGTGCCTTTGCCGATCGGTTTGGTGGTGAAGAAGGGCTCGAACAGCCTGGTTTGCACATTCACGTCCATGCCGATCCCGGTGTCGCTGACCACGCATTCGATGTAGCGCCCTGGTTTCAAATTGTTGGCCGAAGCGACGGCGTCGCCCAAATCGACGTTTCTGGTCTCGAAGGTAAGGCGCCCGCCGTCGGGCATGGCGTCGCGGGCGTTCACCGCCAAATTGATGATGACCTGCTCGAATTGGCCGGCGTCGCAGAAAACGGAACCCAGATCAGGCGCCAGACGCGTGGAGATGTGGATGTTTTCGCCGATCAGGCGCTGCAACAGTTTTTCCATTGCGCCGATCACCTGATTGAGATTCAGCTTGCCGGCCTGAATGGTTTGTTTGCGGCTGAAGGCAAGAAGTTGCCGGGTGAGCGATGCGGCACGCTCGCCGGCTTTGAAGATCTGATCGGCGTGCGCACGCAATTTATGATCGCTCGAGAGCGCCTCGAAAAGAATGGAGCTGTAGCCGCTGATGACCATCAATAAATTGTTGAAGTCGTGAGCGACGCCGCCAGCGAGCGTGCCGATGGCTTCCATTTTCTGAGATTGTCGAAACTGCTCTTCCATGCGCTGATATTCGGTGACGTCGCGAATCACGCCAATGACGCCCACGATTCCGCCATGGGCGTCCCGATACGGAGAGACGCTGGTGAGGAAGCAATGAACGCCATCCTTCAGCACGAGTTCGTGTTCGAGCGACTTGCCGCCGCCGCTGGCAATGACCTGCTGATCGAGGTCCGTAAGCAAATGCGCCACCGTTGGGTCTACCAGTTCAGCGGTCATCTTGCCGGTGATTTGCTCTACGGTGCTGCCGCACAGTTCGGCGAACGTCTGGTTGGCAATGATACAGCGGCCTTCCCGGTCTTTAATGAACAGGCCGTCGCCGGTTCCCTCGAAAACAGATCTTAGAAGCGCATTACTCTCCTCAAGGTCGCGCGCAGCTCGCATACGTTCATGTTCGGTAAAAATAATTCTGGCGACAGAGCAACCGAAGGACAACACCACCAATGTGAAAGCGCTGAACAACTGTTTTTCAGCGATGCCCGCCGCCATCAGCAGCACGATCAAAGGGAAAAGAATGGAGGCGGCGTGCGCCAAAGCCCAGCGCCCGGAGCCGCGCGTTTCAACCGGGGCCTCAGAGGATTCGTCGGCGGATGCGACCGGTGGATTTGAATAAACCGCGATAAACGTGGCGACCAGAAAGGGAACGCTCCAGACAAAGTCCCAGAATGTACCGGTGCGCAGATTGCGCGTCGATTGCAGATAGAGATAAGGAGTTTCGCCGCTGAGATAAATGATGAAAAAGACAGACATGCCGCCAAACAAGTAGCGGGCCCGTCGGTTTTTCCCCCAGAAGGCGGCAACCAGGAACGCGCAAGACAAAATAATGTCGCGCGAGGTTTCCGGAATCCAAGCGAGCAGCCCGATCGGCCCCCAGCCGTTCCTCCAGGCCTCCGGAGTTTCGAAAGTGAAGAGATACGCCGCCAGCATGAGCACAATGACTTGCATGAGATCGAAGATCCGCGGCCATTGCTTCCACTCAAAGCCCTTGTCGCGGTCAATGAATAAACTCATGAAGGGCAGGGACATGCTCAAGAAATAGATGATGTCGCTGGGCCAGGGCTGCTGAATCGAAGCGTGCAGCACGATTTCGTAGTACGTCGAGAGCAGCCCCGCAAGGGTCCAGACGAAGAAACCCGCCGCAAACAGCAGCCAAAAATGTCTACCGAAATTTTCCACACGACGCGCGGCGGAAATGCACCCAAAAGCTGCCAGTAGGGCACAAGCAATCTGAAGCAGGTCCGATAGAGCGGAAAGGGCAGGGTGGCGCGGCGCAGCGAGCAGCGTCGCAGCGTGGGCAAGAAAAAGTGCGACGGCAAAGAATACAAAAATCAGCCGGCCGCGGAAGGGGATGTTCGGCCCAGGCAAAAGTCCAGCCTCTCTCGTTCCATAGCTGATGCGAATGCGATGCTGTAAGAATGCGGGAAATATCGAGAAATCGGCAATGAAAAACTCAAAATAGGTGCGCATGGTACAACGCGAAGTAATAGAAAAAGTACATTATTATTAAAGTATACAGACGATCGACCGAATTCGCCGCGCCGGAATCTCGGAATCCTCGTTTCGGGATTCGGGGAGTTGCGGTGACGGGATCGCGGATAGGAGCGGGCGAAACTGCCCTTTTTCCTTCCCCGGAGATTGATGGCGCGGGACGGGGGAGTCCTTGAGTCCTTGTTATAGAACGCGTCCGAGTGAAAAAGAACGGCGTGCGCCGATCACGGGACTGTCTCTTTTGTGCCTCAGCCGTTTCCGTTGCAGCTGGAGGAAGAAGAAAAACACGGCTGACGTGGTTGTTCAACTCTGGTAAAACTCCCGCTGACGTATGGGACCGGCGAGCTTCGGCCCTTGACGAGCTCGGGCCAGGCAAATCTGTCCTCTACGAGGTATGGATTCGATATACCCGCCAGCACCCAGAGGGAGTTTGCGAGTCGTAACGTCTGAAAGGAGGCGGCTGATGCGTGCCGCCGTACTGCATGGTCTCGGCAAACCGCCGCGCTTTGAGGAATTTCCCGATCCAACTCCGGGCGAAGGTGAGGTGCTCATCAATGTCTCCGCGGCTGCTCTGAAGCCTGTGGACAAACAGATGGCGGCCGGAACGCACTACGCTAGCCCGCGCGAATTTCCTGTCGTTTGCGGCGTGGATGGCGTGGGGCGGCTCGCAGACGGTACGCGAGTGTTCTTCGGAGGAGCGCGACGGCCGTACGGCGCGATGGCCGAGCGCACGGTGCTTCGGCAAGCTGGGTGTTTTTCGGTCCCTGAAGAACTGGACGATGTCACTACCGCGGCTATTCCCAATCCCGGTGTGTCGGCATGGCTGTCTCTCAAGCACAGTGCGAAGCTGGCCGCTGGCGAAACCGTTTTGATTCTCGGCGCCACCGGAGTCACGGGCAAGTTGGCGGTACAGATCGCCAAAATCCTGGGCGCGGGACGCGTCGTCGCGGCAGGACGCAACGAACAGGTGTTGAACACACTCCGGGACCTTGGCGCCGACTCGACGATTCGCCTCGACAAACCTGATGAAGAATTGATCGCCGCCTTCCGCCGCGAGACCGGCGAAAAGCGTTTCGACGTGATTATCGACTATCTATGGGGTCGCCCGACCGAAGCGCTGCTGAAAGCCATCACGGGAAAGGAATTTGCGATCGGGGAGTCGCAGACCAGATTGGTGGAGGTGGGCGAGAGCGCTGGATCTGCAATCACTCTGCCCGCAGCAGTTCTGCGAAGCACGGCGCTGACGATTCTAGGAACCGGAGGCATGCCTTCTTGGGACATACTCACCGACGCGTTCGAACAAGTGATGAACAGCGCAGCCTGTGGCACACTGCGCATCGAGACCGAGCGTGTTCCGCTAGCCGAAATCGAGAATGCCTGGGGACGCGAAGCACACGCCCGCAGGCTGGTCGTGATTCCGTAGCCTGACAAAAATGCCGTTCGCGGCTATGCTCCCGGGTGTACGGTCGCCAAACCGGACATGAGGTTTTTCGGCGATCTCGCTTCTCGCGTTTGCGCGTCAATTAGAGTTGTCGGGCTTTTCTGCATTTTTAGTAGATTCCACTTGTCCAGTTCCGGCTTGTGCTAGTCAGGCGTTAGTTCTCACTCAAATATCGTCGGCGGAATCGACTCACCTGTGATCTTCATTTTCCATCGGCGCTGCAGAAAAACAATAGTTCCGAGTGGTACATATGCGGCTACTGTCCATAGGCCATAAGGAGGGTGACTCATCGAGAAACATGGTATTTGAATCGCGAAAAGTTGATAGGTCCAGTCGCCTGTTCCCCAATTAACTTCGAATTTTCCGACGCCAACCAAGACTACAATCAGCCACAGCCACTTCGGCTTTATGTCCTTCGATCGAATACACAACGCAAAAACGTAGAACGTAAACAGGAGCGAGCCAACATCGCATGCCAGTGTCAGGTATTGAAGCGCACTCTTACGAGCGAGAGTGAACTTATTGAGATTTTCCAGAGAGTCTGCGATAGGATTCACGTTGAAACCGACTACAGTACGAACGCCTCCCTTCTTTTCGGTCGCGACGTTTACCAACAGCCATTTACTCGGGTACTGATATTCAAACGTGATGTCCACTTTGGAAGACTGCTGGTTGCGATAGATGTGTGCGCCCACGACCTTTACCGACTCTGGGCTCCCAGCAGGGAAAAACGCGGCCATTTTGGAGAGTGTGTTCCGAACGTTGGAGTCCATGAGACTGGAGTCCAAGTCGTGTTCAATCTGATCGAATTTTCCTTGCTGAAGCATCTCGACATAGCCCTTAGCAATTGATTCTTCCTCCGGCGGCGTGAATTTCTTCATCAAAGCGGCTTGATCGCAGCCGACAAGAAGCACACAGAATGCAATGGCAGCGAAATAAATGAAACGCATTCAACCGTCTCTTTCCCGAATTGTCTGAAGGCCATCCCAGTCTAGGTTCAGACAAATTTCCAAGCAACGGCTTCTTCGCATTTGGGGTGAATATATTCTGGCGGATGTCGAGGACTCCGCTAGCTGTCAGCGACTCGAGATAATCGACGAGACTTCTTTCGGCAGTTAGGTATCCCGCATCTCAAAGGCAGTTCAATTGCTTTCTCGTCGGGTGCGAGTTCCGTTTCAGTCCGATTGAAGTGCGTCCGATCTGTCGGCAATCAAGCGTCGTATGCTTGATCCACAGGCGAAGAGACTGGTCATTCCGCAACGCCCGTCGAATACAGAGTCCAAAGTAACCGGTGTTGGTGTTCACAAATCCCGGTGTGATGCCACGACTACGACCATGGCCGTGAATCAGCGTCAGGTCACTCTCCCCCATCTCCCAAGCTTGTTGCAAAATCTTTCCAAGAACTCCGTTGAATACGATTTCAGCAGGATGGTAGCCGTGAAGGTCGATTTCCATTTCCCCCCTCCTAGTTGCTGGGACCTCGCAGCAAACAGGATGTCATCGGAAAAGAATATCGGGATATAACGTCTTATGCTGCTTCCCTTGCCAGCCGTCGCTGACCAAGGAAGCTCACGAGAAACGCAAAGAGGGATCCGGCTGGAGTTTCGTCCCGAGTACATTCCAGTCTCCGAAGCACCCGCTTGAGCACGGTAACTCAGGTCGGACTGGGATGGCTAAGTCACGCGGAGAAGTGAAATCGGCACGATCCTCAATGTCCGGGAAGGGACTGACCACAAGTTGGATCACCCCCCTCGCCGCTACCACGCCCCTTGCGGAAGTCATTAGAACGTGAAACGACCACCGACTGTGGGAGCAAGGTTGTTGTCGTACTTATAGGGAACGCCAGGTCCGTGAGGAATGGCGATGGCCAGACCGCCGCTCACGTAGGAATACGCAATTCCGGCATAACCGTCGAAACGCTTGGTGAAGTGATGATCCGCATAGAACGACACCTCGTTGAGGGTGCCGGTGCAGGAACTGCGGAAACCGGCTGTGGCCGAGCAGGTCGGCGGAATGCGGAAGTCATTTTGCCGCTGCTGATACCAGGAGAAAGTGAAGTCGGTTTTGCTGCGGTAGGTGTATTTCACGCCCGTCCACCAGATCTGTACCAACTTTTCAGAATCAAGATTCTTGTCTTCGACTCCGCTCAATATATAACCGCCCTGGTCCGAGGCGCCAACACCCAGCGGGTTCTTTGGGTTGTTCTGCCAGATGTATTCGTAGCCGGCAAAAAACTTGAACGGGTCCCGCACATACTTCGCAGCCGCCATAACGGCGTTGTTGTCGGTCACAATGCCATATACGGTGTTGTTTGGGTCGATCAGATTGGCTCCGGTGATGGGGTTTGTATTGATGCTGTCAGTTGTGGACTGATACGGCGCCGCCGGACTCTGCGGCCCCAGCAGGGGATTCAATACGCTGATGGCCTGGTTGTAATGTTGGTAGACCAAGTCGGCGGAGAACTTGCCGGCGTTTCCGCCGAGGTCGAATCCATAGGCGTCGTTGTGCGGCGCTTTCGGGGTACAAGTGGCCGCCGTCCAGCCTGCGGTGGCCGAGTAGCAGCCGCCAGAACCATTGGCGAATTTATACATCGCGCCGAAATGAACCGGGCCATAGCTGAGGCGATACTTCAGGGCGTCGTCCCAGCGGCTGTTCTCGGTGTCGCCCCCGCCGGCCATCGTGCCGTTGTACCCGATGTAGGAAAAGGCATAGCCGCCGCTGACCGGATCGTAAAGGAGCATCGCATCGGTGCCCAGCGCGCGCTGACGACCAAAGGTCAACGTGCCGAACTGCGCGGACGATATACCGCCGTAGTATTCGTCATTAAAGGGTTGGCCCGCACGCGCACCGTCGATGGCTTCCGAATAGCTGGCCCTCGGGAGGCCGTTGTTCGCGGTGTCGGTGGCTGACGCGTTGGCGAGCAGGCCGGACTGCGGATTGATGCCAGTGGAAACGTTGAACACCACGGACCAGCCAGGCAGAAACTCTTCCTTGCCCCTGACGCCAAATCCCGTCTGCTGCAGGTTGTTCGGTGCGATGATGAATCGCGACTGATTGCCGTTTCGGTTCACCAGAGATTCGCCTTCATAGTTATAGCCGTTTTCCGGCAAGCCGTGGCTGACCCAGCCGACGCCGATGTCATACGCACCGTAGAGCGTGATGCCGTGCCAGGTCAGCGCGCAATCGCTGGTTGCGAACTCGTGGCCGCTCGTGCAGGCGTCGGGAGTGCTCAGGTGCATCTGAATGTCGACGGTGGCGTCTTGACCAACCCTCAAGCTGATTGCCGCGCGCGTTTCATCGGCGAACCCTTGCTTTGCCGCGCGAATCGCAAAGCGCCCCGGAGGCAGGCCGGACGCCTGAAAGTGTCCCCCGCCGTCGGTTGTGATCGTGTGCGCTGCACCTGTGTCGACGTTCTTGATGGTCACCGCGACATCGGAAAGAGCTGCGCTCCTTTGGTCCGTCACCATCCCCGAAACACTCGCTCCCGTCTGGGCCCACACGACGCCTTCCATCGAGAGAAAAGCAACGATTGCAGCGAGGGCCACGGCAACGGAACGGTATTTCACGGGTCTCTCCTCTTATTTTATTGCTCGCCGGATGGATCGAGCCGGCCTATTTCTGAGGGGCCGCAGAAAGCGCGACGACTTTAAGCGCTTTAATACGATAAGTCAAACCGGATTAATTCGGTTTTAAGGGCGAGCGCGTCTCCCAGCGTGAAAACGGAAATCAACCAGTCTCGGGAAACAATCGCTACGAAGTAGTGGAGTTATTAAGTCTGAGGCTCGGGTTTGGTCTTCGAGCGATTCCACATCCAAAACGCAATTGTCGCCAAACTCATTACCGCGATATATGCAACCGTCCCAACAAATTGAGCGCGTTGTTGCTGCCCTTCCTCGACGACCACCTGCCAAAGACCAGGCGAGCCTTTACCACCAAGAATCCAGTCCCCGAAATTCCACGCCGCGTGCAAGCCGATGGGCACGGCGAGACCTCTGGTAGCGAGCGCAGCCATGCCAAACATCAACGACCCAACGCCTGCACCGAGTATGGCGCGCGAAAAGGGCAAACCACCGGCCATGTGTTCAGCAGCGAAGGCCAGAGCAACGATAATTTGCGCACCCCAGACACCGCAGAGCCCCTTCAAGCGTAGTAGCGGGTAGCCGCGAAATCCCAACTCTTCCCTGCACGATAACGCGACGTAAGTGAAAAGGCTCATCAGTGTGGCAGCAAAACCGGTCCGAGGTGCGCGGACCCACCAGACATGCCCAGCTGCGGCCGAAATTGACGCGTAAACTGCGACGAGAACAAGACCAGCTAGAAAACCAAACGCGAAGCGCAGCAAGCTGGCGCGTCTGGGCCTGGCTCCAACACTCCCGAGAGGAACCCCATCCCAACGAACAAAAAGCATCGTTAGGGCGAACGCTCCGCAGGCCGCCACTAAAGCTAGAACCAAGTTTCCCTTTTGTCCGGGAATTTTCTGCGCCAGTGGAGCCGTAGCCGCCAACACCAGAGCACTGCTTACAAAGAACAGCAGAACGCGCGCAAGCAAGCGCCACCGAAACAGTTTGCTTTCGCTGCCGACGGGATTCAACGCAAAGGCTCCTTGGATGCAAAGCAGGCAGAAACATCATTTAGAAAACACCGATTCTGAAGGTCGCGAGCCGACACCGCATGAGACTGTGTTCGCCTCCCAAAGCCGCACACCGTCTCGGGTGAATCGGTCAACGTTAGTTCCGAAGGGCGGCGGACCATAGGTGAGCATCGCAAATAATTCAATTCCGAGCGTCGCCAAAAGACCGTCTTCGTATTCAAAATGACATTCGAGCTGACGCGAAATCCAGATTGTGCGCTTAGAGAATCAGGCATTGAGAGGGTCAAACCGACAAGTGAAAGAGGAAGATTGCAGTATTATGGTTTCACGGAGAAATCAGAACCGACATGTTTCCTCATATCTCCGACGACGATAGGCTATTCCTCGTCTTGATGCTGGTGGCTCTACTCTTTGGACTTTTCTGGTGGTGGAACCGGAGTGCAAAGAAATGGCTGGAGGAAAACGGTACGACTGAAGAGTTCCCGAACGCGCCGGAGTGGCTACTTGATGAGCCACAACCGAGGCCGAAAACTGCGCTGAAATATTCGGAGCAAGAGTTTCAGGAAATGGTGTCAAGAGCCCTTGACGAGATTCCCGAGGAATTCGACAAAGAATGGAAGAACGTTGCCGTAGTCGTCAGTACAGATTGGCCCACCGAGGCAGACAAGAAGCGGATGGGAATACCGGAAGGTCATCTGCTACTCGGAACTTATTCTGGGATTGACCGGACACGAGGAATCCGTTCAGACAGTTCTAGACACGTCGTTGTTATCTTTCAACCCGCGATCGAAAAGTTTTGTGGTGACGATAGAGCACGAGTTGAGCAACAGATCCGAAAAACAGTGCAACACGAACTGGCACACCATCTTGGGATATCCCATCAGACGATGAAAGAAATTGGGCTGTAGTCTCGCTGCAACCAACTGGCCCCTAATGAGCGAAATCGCACAAGTGGCTCACAGTACCCACACCTCCAGTAACCGGACGAACCGGGATTTAGCAGGGTTTGCGTGATAGAGTACGCGCAGTGTCCGGGAAGAGATTGACCATTCGATCGCCGAGATTGTGCATCATTTCTCTGATTGCACTCCTGCCTTTTCTTTTGTTTGCGGTGCGCAGCGCACCCGCGCAATCGCCCGTTGGCCAGGCGCCTCCATCACAGACCGCTGACGCCTTCGCCCCTCTTGCCCGCTGGAAAGCTGCCGTGCTCACGGGTGACAAGGCGGCGATCAATGCGTTCTATGTAAACGATCCAAGGGCCTATGCGCAAACGCCGCAGGGAAAGATCTCTGATGCTGCCGCCGAAGAAACGGATTTCTGGTCTCGGCTCGCTCCCGCAGGTCTTAGGGAAATCGTTCCGAAAATCCTCGCGCAGAACTCACCACAACACGGAGTTACCTCCCTCGTGCTCCGGATCGAGTTGAAATTCCAATCGAAAGGCGAGTCACATCAGTCTGTAGTTTCATGTGCGCAAGTTTGGGTGGGCCACGATGAGGACTGGCATATTTTCGTCACCCGGAGAAGTAACGCGGTGCCATTGCCCGCAATGCGCTTACCCGAGCCCGAAATACCCAACACGCACCTCTATCCCGAAGGAGAACACGCTCACAAAGACCTTGATGCGGCCCTGGCAGCGGCTAAGTTGGACAACAAGCGAGTGCTGGTCATCTTCGGCGCCAATTGGTGCTATGACTGCCATGTACTCGACACTGCGATGCACTCAGAACAACTCGCCGCCTTAGTTGCGGACAATTATCACGTCGTGCATATCAACATTGAGGATGGAAAAAGCAACTCCGACTTAGCCGACCGCTTTCAAGTACCCCTCAACAAGGGGATTCCCAGCCTAGCTGTCATCGATGACTCGAGCACGCTGATCACAAGCCAAAAACAAGGCGAGTTTGAATCGGCCGCGAAGATTGGCATCGAGGATATAAGCGCGTTCCTCAACCACTGGAAGCCTCCTTTGCCCCGCAGCCCGTCCCCTAAGTCCTGATCGACGCTTACCGGAAAACTGAATTTTTCGAGTGTCCGATTACGCCAACAGAGTTGACACGTTTCAAGAGACTTTCGACAGCGGTCCCGAACTTAGTTAATTAGTTTCTTTTAAGATTCCCGAAAACCCGGGAATGACCTCGCCATACCTCTACCGCTGACGGCAGCCAACATGCCGACGTGTCCGTCGCACTCTCCATGAGCAATTCTGATGCCGTCGCCATTGTCTTGAAGTAGCGCTCCGACCAAGTCCCGTCGTGCGCGAGGGGAGTTTCCTCCGGGAAACGGTGCGCCCAACAGAGCGGCGGAGAGCGATGACGAAATGTTTTCAACAGTCGCGCGATGTTGAATTAGTGTGCCGATTATCTTCCCGATCATTGCTTGGACGTCTTTATCGACAGATTTATCGCCAACAATTGCCAATTCGCTTGTGAGAGAGTTACGATTACCGCGAAACATGAATGCAGCTGTCACCGCAGTATTCACCGTTTTGCTTTTCGCCGGTAGCGCCGCCGCGGACAAGCCAAAGACCGTCGATGAAGCCGTCCAAGTCCTCAAAACCAAGTGGCTACAATCGAAAGATCGCGAATGGGTTCTTCGTAACTCCAAAGACGAGGTGCGCAGTAGGTTGTACATGGGCTTTGGCACCAGCATGCGAAACCAGTTTGGACTCTGGGGCGACAATCAGCCTCTTCATGACTCGTGCGGTACGAAAGACCCGGAAAGCTGCTCGGTTGTGATTCTTAACCGGCTCTGGGAATCGGTGCGCGGGGATGCAGACCCCGCGCTCGTGCGTCAGCTTGAGTGCCAGTTTCAGCTTGCGCAGGCGATACAGATCAGCCTCAAAGGATTTCACCGGATGACGACTCGATACATGATCCGACGACTTCAATCACAGATCGACTCGCAGCTAGCGGCCTTTGCAGCATCAGGCACGTCCGGCTGCCAAACCTCATTGACAATTGACGTCGCCGGTAAACCAAACATGGATTGCTACGTTGCAGCTCCGCACCGGAACGAAGAACGCAAACTCCGGGATGACCTTACCCTTGATCAAGCCATAGCTGTGTTGGGAACGCGGAACGCGTTCAGGACAGTTAACTACCCACCGAAGCTAACGCTTGATTCTGTTCGCCAGTGCCAACACGCGAGAGAACCTCCGTATTGAGCGGTTTACGTCGTAACTCTGATAAGTGGTCGCCGAAGATGTGGATTTCGGCCCAAAACCACTCGTCCGGTAAGCGCTTACCGGGATTTGGACTTCTGTTCCTGCGAAAAACTTCTCACGAAATCGCTTCCTCGGCTAGACTTAGGGCGCTACACAAGTTCTAAATCCGCGCGCCCGGGTAGGCAAGATTAGAAGTCATACGTCGAATGGAGTGGGGAGAGGCGTTAGCGATGAAACGAAGCTGGAACTGGGCAGTGTGGACCGGCGCGTTGCTGGTTTTCCTGGGAGTGGTTAGCTATCCGCTGTTTTTCGTTCGCTTCCCGACGCTTCGCGATTTTCCGTGGGCGAACCTGCCGATGATCGCGCTCGGGTTGGTGCTGCTCGCCTTGGGACTTCTGCGCGCATTCCGGCATTCGGACCTGTTTCGAGGCAAAATTTTCGGCAGCGTCCTCGCGGTCCTGGCATTGACAATCAGCGGATTCTTCCTCTACGGCATTTTTATTGGCGCGCGGCATGTGCTACCCGCTTCGCACGACGCGCCGCGAGTGGGCCAGATGGCCCCTGATTTCACGCTGCCGGATTCGCAGAATCACCCAGTGAGTTTGACGGGTGCGTTGAATTCTCCATTCGTCCCAGAGAGTGTACTCGGCGCTGAGAAGGGCGCGGCCCGGGCAGCTGGCGTGGTGTTGATTTTCTATCGTGGATATTGGTGACCGTTCTGCAACTCCGAGTTACGGAGTTTCCAGCAGGCGCTGTCGGAGTTCGATGCACGGAAGATCCGAGTGATCGCCATCAGTGTGGATTCTCCCGAGGAGTCCGAAAGCTTGCGCCGGTCACAGGGTTATACGTTTCCGATTCTTTCGGACGCACATGAGGACGTGATCCGCAGGTGGGACCTTGTGCACGTGCACGGCCGACACGACGGCGCGGACATCTCGCGACCAGCAGAATTCCTAATCGATCCGTCGGGGAAGGTGCGCTGGGCGAATCTTACAGAAGATTTCGTGGTCCGCGCCCGGCCACAAGAGGCGCTCGCAGCGTTTGACACGATAAACAAATCATCGCGCTCCGGAGGGTAGAACTCCTGATAAGACCTGCAAACCGGACACCTGATCTGCCGAGGCGTCAGATCGAGGGGCACGCGCCTTTTCGCCAAATCCGGTAAACGCCGCGCTAGCGACCGCGATGCAAGCCTGCAACCAATTTTGGTAGCATTCGAGCTAAGGGTCCTCCCGCGCGCATGTCGAAAAGATTGCTTCGATTTCTTGTGATTGTTGGTCTCTCATGCGTTCCGCGATCGGTTTGTGCACAGGAAAATCCAGCGGATGTGCGCGGGTGCGACCTCGCGGGGAATCCAAAGACTTTCGACGGAAAACTGATTCGTGTCCGCGGAACACTCCATGTTTACTTTGAAGATTTTTCACTAGGAATTAAGAATTGCGATACTCACCAGGGCATCTGGCTCGCTTTCGGCGGAGACGTACCAGGGATCGTCGCTTCACTGGTGAATGATAATGCGAGGAAGCCCGGTGTGGACATCAAGGTGAATGGTGTTTCCTACGAGATCGAGAAAGACGAGAGCTTCCGGAGACTGTACGCCTTAATAGCTGCGCGTCACGGTGAAAAGCCTGATTACACCGTTACTGCGACGCTGACCGGTACTTTCTTTGCGGGCGAGGAAAGGAAACTGGCGAATGGGCAAAAGGACTTTGGGGGCTATGGACACCTTGGGTGTTGCTCGCTACTTGTAATCACAAAGGTTTCCGACGTGGAATCTGTCCCCCCTGCAAATCTCAATCTTCGAGGTGCATTGATTGGTATCGATGGCAGACCAGCGGAAGGCTTTACGGTGTTTGACGATGTACTCGGGGGTACCCCTCCTGAGCGTCAGAAGACTGTCACGAACAAGATGGGAGAATTTGCGTTTTCCAACTCGGGACAGCAGCTTCGGTTTAATGATCCAAAGTATCGCCCACTGGCTCTCTCCGTGGAGCCGGGGGGAGCGCCCATTCTCGTGAGGCTGCAGGACGCAAGGCAGTCAGATTGGGTGATTCCTACCTGCGGGGAACTCAATTCTTCCAGGCGAATTGGTTTTTCAATCCTATTCGCATTGCCAAAAACAATGAAATCCGTCCCGAAAAACAACAATAGCGACATCTTTGTATACCCGCGAGGAGGACAGGCAGTCTCTGCCGAATTGATCATTTCTCGCAGCACCGAGGAAATAACCGACCCTGGCGATTCGCTGGATTTCGAGCGATTTGAGCAACGATGGATCAAGGACAGCCTGGGAAATGTTGTCGGTATGGACGCCCGGGGACGCAGGAAACGCGGCGAGTATTGGCGCACAGCTATTTTCTCGGGTCATTACGCCGCAAGCTACTGGCTGCAGCCGGGGGAACAGCCGAATACGCTAGACCAGGTTATTGACTCCGCATGCATTGCAAAACGGTGACCTATCGACACCAAGTTCTAGTAAGTCCCGCTAACCCGAAAAGTCCACAGATGGACGGTAAGCGTGTGTCAGGACCTTCCGCAATTTGGCACTATGAAAGGCGACCATCCGATAGTCGCCTTACGCTACGAGTGACAGAGTACGATGCCCGCGGGGCAGTGCTCAAACCCCCGCCAGTAAACTTCAACAAAGTGTTGCATCGACCGGTCGAGCTGACACCACTTTCCCGGGCGCTTAAACTTGGCCGATTCCCAAGGCCGTGGACAACTATTTAGTTACAATGAAGCTGGCGTACTGACAAATGTCATTCAGCGTCGCGATTTCGGTGCTTCTCCTGTACCCGTTCCTGCACTTGTTACCGCTTAATTTTGTTCGCTTTTGGTGGGGTTTCGAGCAGGGGCTGGGCCCGATGCCGCCTAAAGTGCAGCTAAAGGCCCAACGTATCGACCGGTTGGTGCTTTGGGCCACGCATTTGATTCTCCTTACGGTTGTCGCTCTGTTACTACGTGGTTCCCCGATTTCTGCGTACGAGGCCGGATTGACTGCGGACAATTGGAAAGTAGCGCTCGGCATGGGAATGCTGTTTAGTATTTTTCCTGTCGGTCTGGCCCAACTTCTACTACGAAATCGCCCTAATGCGGAAGTTCGCAAGGACCTCGAAGTGCGCGGCCCATCGGCGACTTGGTGTGGACTCACCGCGCTGAGCTCATTTTCAGATGAATTCTGGCGCGCATTCTCCATCGTGGCCCTCATTCGCCTTGGTATTCCTGCCTGGGTCGCAGTTCTAATCGCAGCGGCTGCGTATGGGGCCTTACACCTGCAGATCGGCGTCGCAAGGGCGCTTGGCTCGGCTACGTTCGGCGGAGCAGCAGGTTTTCTCTTTGTCAATACGGGTTCGCTGCTGGCTCCCTTAACGATGGCACTCATCGTGGCAGGGGCTAATCTCTATCAAGTCAGGCAAGCGTCCTCTTTTATCGAGTCTGCTGGCACAAACCAAGGAATTCACCATGCAGAGTCCCGATATTCCAGGCCGTGTCCGGTTTGTAAGGAAATGATTCGTCTTTCACAGGTCCAGAGGTCAGGAGATATCCTTGCTTGCCCTAATTGCGGCGAATCTTTGACAACCAAGAAGAAGGGTCTTTGGGTAGTAGTCGTATTAAGCATTGTGGCGGCGGCCTATACAACCAGACATTTGGTTTATCGAGAACCCGTATACGCCTTTGTGACAGAAGGGTTGGCAGTCGTTCTTATTTTTCTCGGGGCCGTCTTGTTCGGGTTGTTAGTTCCTTCCACGTACAAGCGGGTTGGAGGGAAAACTTTTGACAAGACATTGTCTTTATTCGGGACGGATAAGTCTGACGCTGAAAAAAAATCTGCCCTGAAGTAACCATCCGCAGTTAGAGCACTAACTCCTGATAACGCTGCCGGTTCAGATGGTTGGCTCAAGGCAATTCGCTCCGTCTCCATGGGGCCTCGGCCACCTATGAAAGCGGACATTTCTACTTTGCTCAAATAGGACGTTCTCATTTTGCAGCGACACGGAGCCGCTCTTCGTTGACTAGCGGATGCCTCGCCCGTAAGATGAAGCGTTCCAAAAAGCCGTGCATCTCCAATGATCGGCCAAACCATCTCGCACTACCGTATCGTCGAGAAGCTTGGTGGCGGTGGCATGGGCGTGGTGTACAAGGCCGAGGACATCGAGCTTGGCCGCTTTGTCGCCCTCAAGTTCTTACCCGATGAACTGTCGAAAGACCCGCAAGCTCTGGAACGCTTTCGCCGGGAGGCGCGAGCAGCCTCCGCTCTCAATCATCCCAATATTTGCACGATCTATGAGATCGGCAAGCACGGTGAGCAGTCGTTCATTGCCATGGAATTTCTGGATGGCTTGACGCTAAAACATCTCATCACGGAAAAGTCGTTAGATAGCGAAACCGTGCTCGCCCTCGCGATTGAGATTGCCGAAGGATTGGACGCCGCGCACTCCAAGGGGATCGTTCATCGCGACATCAAGCCCGCCAATATTTTTGTTACCGAACGCGGCCACGCCAAGATTCTCGACTTCGGATTAGCGAAAGTCACACAAACGCGCGGTTCTTCCAGCCAAATCGCCTCCGCGAACACAGCGACCGCGGTCGACGAGCAGCACCTCACAAGCCCCGGTTCTACTCTCGGGACAGTAGCGTATATGTCGCCGGAGCAGGTGAGGGCCAAAGAATTGGACGCACGTACGGACTTGTTCTCATTCGGCGTCGTCTTGTACGAGATGGCAACCGGCGCAGTGCCTTTTAGTGGTGAGAGTGCCGGTGTGATCTTCGATGGAATCATGAACCGGGCACCGACTTCAGTGCTGCGATTGAATCCAGCGTTGCCGGTTGCGTTCGAGCATGTCCTCGAAAAGTCTTTGGAAAAAGACCGAGAGATGCGCTACCAGTCAGCAGCTGAACTCCGGGCGGACTTGAAGCGCATCCAGCGAGCTTCGGACTCGGGGCGAATATCTTCCGTGCACGCACAAACCGAGACTCGTCCGCCATCAAAGCGCGGAATCGTTTTCGCAGGCGTTGTGGTACTGGCGTTACTATTCGCCATCGGCGCAATTGCCTGGTATGGGAGACACTCTGTGGCACAATCGGGAGCCACACTCATCAAGCCGTCCGTTGCCGTTCTTCCGCTGCAAAACCTAAGCGCGGAGCCCGACAGCAACTACTTCAGCGAGGGAATGACGGAAGAAATTGCCACTAAGCTCTCGAAAATTCAGGGAATCGACGTAGCGCCGCATACTTCGGCGGCTGCGCTAAAAGGATCTGACAAGAGTGCCGTAGAGATCGGTAGAGCGCTCGGCGTCCGCTATGTGCTCGAAGGAAGTGTACGGAAGGGAGGCGATCAGGTGAGAATTAACGTGCACTTGATCGACTCAAGCACCGGCTTCCAGGTGTGGGCCGATGACTTCGTCGGGGAAATGAAAGATGTTTTTTCTCTGCAAGAGCAAACTGCCCTGAAAATTGCGCAGTCGCTCAACCTCAAGCTCAGTCCTCAAGAACAACAGGCCATCCAGCATCGCTACACGCAGAATCCGCAGGCCTACGATGCCTACTTGCGGGGTGAAGCATTAGTCCAGTTTTCGGATCAGCCCGAAAAAGTGGAAGCGGCACGACGGTATTTTGAGGATGCGCTGCACTCGGATCCTGATTACGCTCCGGCCCTCGCCGGGCTGGCATTTGTCGAAGGCCAGACCTATCGCAATATCGACACGAATCCGTCTCATCTGAAGCGTGCGGAGCAATTTGCGCAGCGCGCCCTGGCGATTGACCCGCGATTGGCTGAGACCCGCCTGGCGCTGGGAACGGTAAACGCCGATAAATACGACTATGCCGCCGCGGCGAGGGAGTTCCGCACGGCTACCGATTTAGATCCGAAAAATGCCTATGCCTGGGATCTACTTTCCTGGGTACTGGCGTACGAACAGCCGCCGGACGCTATCGGCGCGGAGAACGCCGCACGGGAATCCATGCGCCTGGAGCCATTCCTATACCCCAAAAACTACTATCACCTTGGTCGCGCGCTGATCCTCCAGCGCCGCTATTCGGAGGCGATAGCCGCCTTCGAGCACGCACGGGAATTAAATCCCAACGACTCCTTTCCGAACCTGGGACTGGGGCAAGCCTACCTGGCCCAAGGCGACTACGACAAAGCTCTGGCCGCCTTATTAAAGGGTGCTCAACCAGCAGCCATCAACTATTTCTGGATCGGCGCCGCCTATGCGGCTCGCGGCGATAAAGAGAAGGCTCTCGCCATGCTGCAAAAAGCGTTCGACGCGGGATTCCACGATTTTTCCGCAATCGATGCGAGCCCGTACTTTTCTTCACTACGTACCGATCCCCGCTTCAAGCAGTTGACCCAGCGCTACCGCAAATAATGTAAGCAGTGCCGCGGCCTTTGCCCTGCTCGAGCCGTCAACTCCAATCAAGCTATAGTGACCGGCGTGACATAGCCTTAGATTACATGCATGGTAAACGGTTACCGTCCAAGTAAAGTATTACTTCACACCTCCGGTAACGCGACTAGACAGGACTTTGGCCGCCTGATTTGCAAAGCACGGCTTGATTCAATCGCTCCTTTTGACTCGGCGAGTCGGTTTATGATGGCCTCCTCTGGCTTGAGGAATATTCTGGAGGGGATGACTGTGATGAAGCCTTTGCTCTTTGTCGTCTTTGTTTTGTTCACGTTTAGCGGTCTAAACGCCCAGACGCCTACTTGGCAGCCATCGCCTGGACATACGCAAATGGAAATATGGCCCGGGACTCCGCCGGACGCGGCTGCGGCGGTGCCGCCGGGGCCGGAGACCGCGACGATAGACACCAAGGATCTGGTCGCCGGGAGGCCGATCATAGGCGTCGGTAACGTGTCGCGGCCGACGATGACCGTGTACTCGCCGAAAGGAAAGAATACCGGCGCAGCGGTATTGGTGTTTCCTGGCGGGGGCTATTTTGATCTCGCGATCGATCTGGAAGGCACGGAGGTCTGCGACTGGCTGACGGCCAAGGGGATCACATATGTCTTGCTGAAATACCGCGTACCCGATTCAGGACCAGCGTGGCATAACGACTGCAACTGCAACATCCATCCGAAGGCTCCGACGGCACGGGAAGATGCACAGAGGACGATGGGATTGCTCCGTTTTCACGCGGCCGAGTGGCACGTCGATCCGCACAAGATCGGCGTGCTGGGATTTTCGGCGGGTGGGCATTTGGTGGCTGACGTCAGCACGCACTTCGACAAGCGCGCTTATGCGGCCGTGGATGCGGCCGACCAAGTGAGTTGCCGTCCGGATTTTGCCGTGGCGATTTATCCGGGCCACATGCTGGAAAACACGACGAGAGAATTTGAATTGAATCCGGAAATTCCTGTTACCGACAAGACGCCGTCTACGTTTTTGCTGCAGGCGGAGGATGACAACGTAGACGGTGTAAAGCAATCGTTGGTTTATTACATTGCGCTGAAAAACGCCGGGGTTCCCGTGGGAATGCACTTGTATGCGCAGGGCGGCCATGCGTTTGGGTTGCGACGCTCGAAGTTTCCGATTACGGAGTGGCCGGTGTTGGTGGAAAACTGGCTTGGGACAATTGGGATGATTTCGGAGTAAGTGCCAAGCGATGGTGCCCCGCTGATCTGCGTTCCACATGCTTGATAAACACCCTTACGTACAAGTGGAATTTCAGTTTCCGGAAACCCGGCTACACAGCCAAGTGAACTCAGCAATGAACAAGATAAAAGGCGGGGTCAGACTCAACTGTGCTCTAATTTACGACGCCATGGGCATCTTTCAATTCGTTCTGTTCGGCTTTATATTTGCGGTCGGAACGTCATTGATGTCTCAGACGCAATCGTCAATTGAACATCCAAAGGTGGCTATCGACGTCGTGGAGTTGGAGGGCACCCTTTTGCCTGAGACGGTCCGGGAGCAGTTAGTGACGTCGTTAAAGCAACGGAAATGGGAAGAAAATTCCGACTGGGAAGCTGAAGTGAGAAGTATGGTGATTACTGCAGAGAAAGAGGGCTGGCCGGACAGGGAGAATCAAGGATATTTAGGCTTTTCTGTTTCTGAGGAATGGAAACCGCTACGCCGAGAACCGGGGCTGCTTCACCTTCTAGTAACCGTTCACGTCAACGAAGGGCAGCAAAAAAGACTAGAAAAGATTGAGATTCGTTTCGTCGGCGGCCAGTTGGCCTCCCCGGTTTTCGATTCTGATGCTCTTCGGAAGTTAATTCCGTTGAAGGACGGCGAAATATATGATCGCGACAAACACCATGCCGGTGTCACCGCAGTGGTCGCTGCCTACCAAGAGCAGGGATTCATCGGACTTACTATCAACGAATCGCTCGCTTCGGACGACGATAATCAGACCGTTGCACTTGCAATGGAAATAACCGAAGGTCAGAGATACCGCTGGGGAGACATTCGAGTGATTGGCCTGGACCCGAAAATAGAAACGATTCTGAGGGCGCGGCTGCCGAAATACAGCATCGTGAATCCGAATCTAGTCCGAGACTTCTACAAAGAGTACAAATCATCCCTACCGGTTGGTGCATCTCCCGAAACTGTGGAATGGAAATTAGACCAACAGCGCGCCATTGTAGACATGACTTTTGACTTCAGCACTCCGACACCACAATCAATTCCAGATTAAGACACGCTGGTTGTTAGTCATTGGATGTATAACGCGGAAATCGTACAAGTGAAATTGCACGCTCCGGCACATCTACGGTAAGCCGACTACACAGGAGTTAGGGCGTCCAGATGGTTTGAACAGATGGTTTGAACATTGAGGATTAGCCATCGCAGCTGTAAGATATTTTCGCCAACGGTTGAGATGCCATAGCGGAGGGAGTATGGGGACAAGCATGTTGTTTTGGCGTCTGTTCCTATTCTTCGCAGTGGCACTGCATGCTACCAATGGCCAGCCTACAGCGCGCGCGCAGAATGAACTCCCGCCGCAGAAACAAGATAGCGGCCAGCAAAGACCTCTGCCTAAGCTGATTAATTCGCCGCTTGCTCCGTACCCGGAGGAAGCGCGGAAGAAAAACATCGAGGGGAAAGTCAGGTTGAGCATCGTGGTGGGTGCAAACGGACGAGTTTCCGACGCCACACCTCTAAGTGGCCCCCCAGAGCTTTTCCAGGCTGCCATCGACAGTGCCAGGCAGTGGCAATTCGAGGCGCCCGTCCACGCCCCGATAACATCCCCGGTGGAAGTCAGCTACGGCTTCGACAAAGAATGTCCCGGCCCGGTGTCTGATTTTGGCGAAGTATCGGGTTCTGGACGACTCCTAAACAAAAAGGGCAAAGTCGTTGGCGTGCCGGATTACGACGAGCTCACACTGCCACCATACTTCGAAGAAGACAGGAAAGCGGGCATTGTCGGGAAAATGTTGCTTTCCGTGTCCCTCTACGCGGGCGGCACCGTGAAAGAGGTTCATGTTGTTAAATCACTTTCGCTCCACTTGGACGAAGCTGCGATCAAGACGGTTCGTTCATGGAAATTCAAGCTGGTGGACCCGATTGGCGGCGACACGCTTGATGATTTGCAGCTACTTATTTCTCACCGGGCAACTTGTAAGCCTCAGTTCTAAGCAGGATTGATTTTCTCCGAGGGCACGGCTCAATGCCCGATAACGCGCTTACCGGACAATTGCCACAGGGAGGTGGTCCCTTTTTTCCGGCTGTATCCGCATACCCGGAGCTGCGTTGACGGGGTATTACGCATTGAGGGGAAAATGCTACAGTCCGGGGGAGGCGGAGCATAGATTCACTTATCCGGCTCGTTCTTTTGGGCCGTCAATTCGCCCAAGGCTATTTCGTGTCTCCCATCAATTCTTCAATTCTTCGGCGATAGTGTATAGAGGTTCGGCGGAAAGAACACGACTTCCATATCCCACTCTGCTTTCATGCTGGTCAACATTGCACCATCTGGCAATCTTGGGAACTCTGCATTCTTCAGGTACTCTTGTGCATCGGGTGCAAATTGTGGATCGCCAGAAAGCACATTCATGTTTTTGATCTTGCCATCGTCCCCCAATTCGATCCTCACGTGGACGATCGCATCTATTCCTGGGCCTATCGTGTCCTTTCGAAAAGCTGCCCCTTGCACATTGCGACCGTGAATTGTCGCGGCGGGAAGAGTCATCGGTCCTCTCAAGGCGTTGGAGGGTTCCGCCCAAAAGGGGAAGGTTCCCCCCACCATTCGGAATTGCCCATCGATGTACGTGAATGAACTCACCCATGATGGCGGACCATGATCACTGGAGCTCGATGTCGTGCTAAACCGATAGTTCTCCACCTTCACCGCATAAATCAGAGTAGGCAAGAGTCCTTCGATTCCGATGGATGAGTGTGACCCCGGCGTCAACGAGTTTTGCACTTTCAACCCAAAGTCCGGGTACTTGCCAAAAGTTCCCATCACCCACGACACATGGGACTTGGAGCTCTCCAGAGATTCGCTGTACTCCTTCCGCACCGTTCCTACCTGCTCTGGGGCAAAATGCGCGAGGACCCACGCATCGGAATCCGGTATGCGGAGCGAGTCTAGCGCTTCGCGAAATTTCTCCTGATCGCCGCTTCGCGAAATTGCAAGGAGATCCGTGAATTGCTCTTCTATTCCGACCAAGGAATCCGGATAGACTTTCGCAGGTCCCGCCGAAGCCTCGCCAGGCGCTTGTCCCTTCGTCGGTACGTCCAACATCCCAAAGGCCAACATTGCAAACACAACGGTCAGATAAACGATGCGCATTACTTGTCTCCTTCGAAGCCTCACGACTTCCGCGCTGTCAACCTGGATGGTGGCCTTTAAATTCTAGCGGAGGTTGGAGCTGAGATGCAGTATCCACAACATACGCTTAATGCAGTCGGTTAAGTAAATTATCGGAGGAACGTTCATGGCTACATTCCTGACATGGGACTCTGTGTGGCCAAGTGCCCAATTAACGCGGTGGGGATGTCCGGTAACCCGGGTGGTCTCAATGGGTCGACGCAACACTCAGCTCGGACTCACATTGCATCAAAAACAAAAGCTAAAAGCGCTGGCTAGGTTAGATCAGCCGGAACGTTACCCCGGGCTAGGTTTTGGCCGCGTCAGCCAAACAGATCGGTTCTTCAGGGGAATTGGCATCCGCTAAGCCCAGCGGGACAGCCGGGAGCGCTGGGGCTAACCCTCCAACTGATAGCTTAGGGCGACAACCGTCAATCGCTGCGGGGGGGCAATTTGATTCATTTGCGTAAACCAAGCCAATCGCTACAGTTGAGGCAGCACAATTTCCGGTTCGCATGGCAGACGACATGCACGATGTTATCGTGCCAAACATGAAATTCTTCAATTTCTCCGCTACAGCAATGTTTTTCGTGCTTCTCGTTGGTGGCGTTGACGTAGTACGGGGTGAATCGCCCGCTCAACAAACGCAATTGAAGACTTACCCCTTACCACTGGGCACCAAATCCGCTGACCTTTCTCCCGATGAACAATTCGTGGTGACAGATGTTTATGAAAAGAATGATGCGGCAGAGCCGGGCAAAAATCCATATTCAGACCTGATACAACTCTGGAATTTGAAGCAGGAACATCAAGTAGCGAAGTTCTCAACGCCGTCCCCAGATGTGCGGTTATACACTCCATCTTCGCCGGGGGGATACGCAGCGTCTCCTTCTCTCGGGTTGAGAGTTGTCCGGTTCGACCCGGACGGGGGATTGATAGCGGCCCTAATTGGCCACGCGATTCATCTGTTGCATTTACCGGACTTGACCGAAGTGCGCACCATTTCCTTGGTCAGACCCGCTGGTGTTATGGAGACGCACCATCAAAATACCTACGTGTCGCAATTTGAAATCAGGTCTATGGAGATTTCGCCGACGGGCAAAATGGTAGCCGTCCTCTGGGTGCGAAATAGTCTATACGGCAAAGTACAATTCTACGATTTGTCTGGCGGTGCTCTCACCACGAGTTGGGACACCCCGAAAGGTTGGATTTCCCGCGAGGGATTGGTGTGGGACCATACCGGCAAACTACTGCTCTTAAATATTCCCTACGAGCCCTCGTGCCAGAGTGCAAAGGACCGCCCCGATGTTTTCGCATTGGATTCACAGACCGGTGCGGTCATGCGTGAAATCAAGACAGGGTTGGAAGTAGGAGGTCTGGCGATAAGTCCAGACGATCGCGTGTTGGTGGCGGAATCTGGTTGCTTTAAGCTCACAAGCCACCGTGAGCCTCAAGTCAGAGTTTTTGACCTCGCCACCGGCAAGCTGGTGCGTAACATCCCTGGAGGGGCAACAGGAGTCCGATATTCCGTTGCCGTGTCCAGGGACGGAAACCGCTGCCTCGCCTTTACTGGCAATATAAAGACAAAATTTGACTGGCTTGATTTCCAAGCGTACGGGGCGCGGGTCGATGAAACTTTTTCGATTTGGAATCTCAATTCTTACGACGAAATCCTCACGTCTCAGAATATACCGGGACTAGAACATTCGACGCTCAAGCTCAGTTCACGCGGAAACTTCGTATTGTCATACGGTAGAGCGAATTTTGTGTATGCACTGCCATAGGTCTGGGTTCGGATGCTGCGTTTTTGACGACGCTCTCATTTATTGGATCGCCTACCAAGTGCCTGATTGACGCGGTTACCGTACACAAGTGAGCTCGCACGAGCTCCGCCAACCATGGGCCGCCCAATGGGTGTAGCATTTTCCCCTCAACGCGTAATACCCCGGAGCTGCGTTGACAGCGGCTAGTGGGACGGCAATACTGACGTGCGATGATCGGGCAATTACGCGGCAAGTTGGCGGATAAACGGCCGAATTCGGTGTTGGTCGATGTGGGCGGAGTGGGCTACGTGGTGGCAGTTTCGCTCTCAACGTATGCTGCGCTGGGCGAATTGCACACTGATGTAACGCTGCTGGTTTACACGCACGTGCGCGAAGATGCGCTGGCTTTGTATGGATTTATCTCGGCACGGGAAAAACAGCTCTTTGAAATGTTGATCTCGGCTTCGGGTGTGGGGCCGTCGCTGGCCCTGAAAATTCTTTCGGGTATGAGCGTCGAAGAGCTGGTACCCGCGATTCGCGGAAATGATCTCGCGCGATTGACGAAGATTCCGGGCGTCGGCCGCAAAACCGCGGAGCGCATGGTCGTCGAGCTGAAAGACCGCTTGGATGCGGTTAGCGCGGACGTCGTTTCGAAACCTTCGGCGGCCGCGGGTGGCGCCCTTTCCGATATCGAAGCGGATGTGCTTTCCGCGCTGGTAAATTTGGGATACGACGCGCACGCCGCCGAGGAGGCCGTGGCGGCGGGGACCAAAGCGGTGGGCCACGCGAACCTTGAGAAATTATTGCGGGCCGCTTTAGGTGCGTTGAGCGCGCCCGGAAAAAGAAAGTAAACGACGCAGGGGAAGGTTAGGAAAAGGCGCATGAGGCTCGCGGGCAAATGATGGAAGACAGACCGGGTCAGCGAATCGTTTCCGGCGCGGCGGTCGAAGAAGACTTGCGCATGGACGCCAACGTACGTCCGAAGCGGCTCGATGAATATATTGGCCAGAAGCGCGTCAAGGAAAATATCGCGATCGCCATCGAAGCGGCACGCAGCCGTGGCGATGCGTTGGATCATGTTTTGCTGTACGGGCCGCCGGGACTGGGCAAGACAACACTGGCGCAAATTATTGCCAACGAATTGAATGTGCCGATCAAGACCAGCGCGGGACCGTTGCTGGAACGCAAAGGCGACCTGACCGCCATTTTGACTTCACTGGAGAGCAAGGAAGTTTTCTTTCTCGATGAGATTCACCGCTTGCAGCCGGCGGTCGAAGAGGTTCTGTATCCGGCGATGGAAGATTTCCGCTTGGACTTGATCATTGGCCAGGGACCGGGCGCGCGCATTCATCCCTTCCCGTTAAGCCGGTTCACGCTGGTGGGCGCCACCACGCGCGCCGGGTTAATCACCGCACCGCTGCGTTCGCGTTTTGGAATCGTGCACCGCCTGGAATTTTACGAGCCGGCAGATTTGTTGATCATTATTCACCGCTCGGCAAAAATTCTGAATATCCAATTGGACGAAGGTGGCGCGGAAGAAATCGCTAAACGCTGCCGCGGAACACCGCGCATCGCTAATCGATTGCTCCGCCGCGCGCGGGATTTTGCCGAGGTCCGCGCGGCCGGGAGAATTACGCGCGCCGTGGCGCAAGAGTCGCTGGCCATGCTCGGTGTCGACGAAAACGGCCTCGACGAAGTGGACCGCAATCTAATGCTCGCGCTGATCGAGAAGTATGGCGGCGGACCGGTGGGCGTCGGTACGCTGGCGGCGGCGCTCAGCGAAGAAGAAGACGCCATCGAAGAAATGTACGAGCCTTACCTGATGCAGATCGGAATGATCGACCGCACGCCGCGCGGACGGATGGCCACGGCGCGCGCGTATGAATATTTTGGGAAAGAGTTTCCCAAGCGGCAGACGAGATTGTTTTAGAACCGGCGCCAACCAAGTAAGGAAAGACGCGCAGCTCGCGATTGCCCATCCATGATCGTTTACCTTTCGCTGGGATCGAACGTCGGGGACCGGATTGCGAATTTGCGCGTGGCCATTGCCGCGCTCCCCGACGCGGGCGTGCGCATCACCCGCGTTTCGCAGTTTTACGAAACGGAGCCCGTGGATTACTTGCAACAGGCATGGTTCTTGAACTGCGTGGTGGAAGCCGAGACGGCCCTGCTTCCGGCGGAATTATTGCGGCAGTTGCGGGCGATTGAGGCGCGCATGGGCAGCAAGAAAGCTTTCGCGAAAGGGCCGCGCCTGCTCGATTTGGATATTTTGTTATACGGCGACCAGGTGGTTGATCAGCCCGATTTGCAAGTGCCGCACCCGCGACTCGCGCAGCGGCGATTTGTACTGGTCCCACTAGCCGAAATTGCGCCCGCGCTTACGCATCCAGTCAGCGGAAAGACTGCGCTGCAGATGCTGCAGAGCACTTCCGACCTGAGCGCAGTAAAAGCATTGGAATCTTCTGAGTGAATGCGCCGAAGGTTTGCGATTTCTTACGAGGAGACGCGTCGCTTCATGCCGGCAGGGGCTAGCCGCGCGGGTTTCCGAGATCCGTCAGCCGTTTGGGACGCCTGTTCCGCGAAGATTCACTTTCCTGCTTCTCATACTCGGCAAGTTCCTCGTCGGTATAAGAAAATGAATCGCGCGAAGCGAACATGGAATTAGACCGCGCCTCGGATTTTTTCTTTTTGCGAAGCCCGCCAAACTCATAGCGCACCTGCCGGATGGGTGCGGCGATGGCTTTTACTTCGACGAGCAGGTCGCTGACTTTTTCGAGAAAATCGTGCAGGTGATAAGGGCGTACTACGTAGGGCAGCCGGGCAGCCTCGAGCGGCCCCACGTGCTGGCTGCCGGTAAGCTCTGGTATCAGAAACAGCACCCGCATGCGTCCGCCATCTTCCGCGGAAACCCCGGAAAGTTCGCGCAGGGTGATAAACGCCGCGCTATTCGGCGGCGTCAATGCCGCATTGGCGATGACCAAAGACCATTCCCCGGTTTTTAATTCCGTCAGCAGCATCGCGGCGTCTGGAACGATGCGCACGCGCCAACCTTCCGAATCCAGAATTTGCCGCAAAGCTCCCGCGCTTTGCAAATCCGCGTCAAGGACGAGGATGCCTACTTGTGGCGCGATGATTGGCACTGCGGTGCCCATCCGTGGAGTATAGTGCGCGGCTCTGCGCAGCGCCCCGGCCTAAAGGACAGGTGCGGCGTATCGGCTACGATGGTTGGTCGCTCCTGCGGTCGCACGCCAACCCCTCGGTACTTAGGGTCCGACCGCTTTCTTTATAGGACTTATTGGCCGACGACGAGTTCAGATCCATCCAGGTAGCGCCGCACGCCGGTGCCGTCCCAGAGCAACCGGAAAGTCGTGAACGTTCCGGCAGCAGCTCGCTTGGCATAGAAGATCTGCAGCCCGTCGCGAGACCACTCGGCGTGCTCCGCGCTTTGCTCCGGCGGACTCATTACCACGCGTCGCTTTGACCGTAACTCGTACAAAAAGAAGCCGTAAGCAAAGCCAGAAGCGTCTACCAGGGCACCGGTCGGTGGGCTGGCCAGCGCCGCGGAAACCAAAAGTATGTCCGGATTGGCCGGATTGTTGCGCAGGGTATCCGAAGGGGCCGCCTGAAAAGCCGTGCCGCAAATTTCCTTAAGCGCCACAACTTGCGCAGGCTTCTCATCACTCAGCCAGTACGCATTCACCGCGTCAGTCGCCAGCACGGTGTGAGTATCAGTCCATCCTTGCAGTGCGGCGATGTTCTGCGGTGAAAACGCCGCCGCGCTTTCCGGGTGGTCCGCAGCGAATGCCCAAATCTCGGATTTTTGCTCGACGGTATTCACATACGCGATGCGCGAATCATCCGGCGACCAAAACGCCTCGCCAACGGAACCATGCACCAAATCCCGCGACCGCCCCGTGTCAAATTCGTAGAGAACGATAGCGCCCGTCGTGGAACCTTTGGCATCCGGCCGCGTGTACAGCAGCCGTTTGCCATCGTGGGATAGCGCGAGCTGTGCGCCCGACGCTGCCGCGATTTTTCTGACGCCCGCGCGGCTCACCACAATTTTTCCAGTCGCCGTCACGTAAGCAATCGCCACCGGCGCCTTCGCGTTGCTGATCGGAGGCAGGAGCGGCGGCTTTTTCTCGGTGGTGTCGTCGGCATCCACTTGTGCGGTCTGGTTCGGAAGCCGGGGGAAAAGTTCAGCGGCGATCCGCGCGCAGCCCTTCAGCGTTCCGATCTGCGCATGCTCGAATACCGCAAGAAACGTGTACTTTGTCGGGGAATTCGCATCAGCGCACGGTTCACGCGTCAGGCGCAGCGTGGCCTCCGCTCCCGTCGAGGCGTCCTTGGCGTGATAGTCCCAAGCGTCGCTTGTGCCTTCGCGCGCAATTTCCAAGGGATCAAGAAGCGCCGGTGGATAGCCTTGACGTTGCAGCAGTTCCGGGCCTTTGGGGCCAATGCGCACACTCCAGGAGGGCTCGCTACCGAACGCGAGCAGCAGGATCGGATAGTGCGTCGATTGCGGAGCATTCGGCGCTGGCGCAGGCGACGCAGTGGAGACGGCGGGCTTTTTTTCTTGCGCAGGGTTCGACGAAGTGTTTTGCGCAAGCGAGGTGGTCGCCAAGGCCAGTGTCACCAGGGACAACGGCAAGTACATCGTAGTTCGCTGAGCCGGATGCAAGGAATTCCTCCAACCATTGAGGGTATCGTTTTCGGGAGAAAGGAGGCAAACATTCTGCCGAGAATCCCCATTTGGCGGGGGCGCCCGGGTTCCGCCGGCGGAACATGGAAGCGAATTAAAAGCGAAACTAACTGTTGACAAAGCGAACAAAAAGCGAAACAATGGCGGCGTTCCGAGGTGGGCCATGTCCCCAGTTCTCTCCATTCCGGTGCCGGGCTTCCGTATCCGTCGCCGCCCCGTTCTAAAAGCTCCAGCATCTCTCTTTCCCCATTGCCCTGACGTAGCTGTAAACGCAAGGGTTGGCGAGCTTGCCCAGTTCGCTGGCCCCGGTGGCCAGTTGGATCCTGCTTTGCCGGGTTGCCCCCCGGCAGAACATCCGGATCATGGATTGGTAAACGACCGTGGCCATTCGCCACGTCCCGTAAATCCGTCCACGACTGCCGCCGCGCCGCTGGTTGGCATTGCCCGCCTCGCAGCTATTTCTCACCCCGCGGAAACCAAGCGCAAATCCGCGGAGCGCCCGGAATATTTTCTTCTGCCGGTGCGCTCCATCCTCAATCGCTGCAACTCGAAACGGGTGCCCTTTGAGTGGACCATCAATCCGTACCGCGGTTGCGAATTCGCGTGCCGCTATTGCTACGCGCGCTATACCCACGAGTTCATGGAGCTGGACGGTCTGGACTTTGAAAAGAAAATCTTTGTGAAGCAGCAAGCGGATGTGCTGCTGCGCCGCGAAGTCACGGAAAAATATTGCAAGGCCGGCGAGCGGCCAAATCTCGACCACCCGGAACATATCGCCATCGGTACGGCCACCGATCCTTACCAGCCCGCCGAACGCGAATACGGCGTGACACGTTCCTGTTTGGAGGAACTCGTGAAGCGTGAGGGGCTGAGCGTATCGATCACCACGAAATCGAACCAGGTGGTCCGCGACATCGATCTGTTGAAACGCATTGCCGACCGTTCCGCGCTGTACATCAACATCACCATCACCACGCTGCGCCCGCGTCTGGCGCGCTGGCTGGAGCCGCGCGCGCCGCATCCGGACCTACGCATCGCCGCGCTCCGCCAGTTGCGGGAAGCCGGCATACCCGCAGGCGTCCTGGCTTCCCCGTTGCTTCCGGGAATTACCGACGGAGAAGGGGAACTCGAGGCTCTTGCCGAAGCTGCGAAAAAAGCAGGTGCCGAGTGGTTTGCTTCCGGCATTTTATTTTTGCAGCCGACCTCCGCGAAACAGTTCATGCCCGCGATTCGCGAAAAATTTCCGCGCCTCGCGAAGCAATATGAGGACTGGTTCCTGCGCCAGGGCCAAGCGCCCGACGAGTACCGCAAAAAAGTGCGGCAAAGGCTGGTGGAGATTCGCAGAAAATTCGCATATCCAGACCGGCCGTATGGCGAGATGCAGCGGCCGGTCGCCGGCGCGCAAATGTCGCTGGAATGGAATGGCGCGGGCGCGGCGGGGATGCCGAGTCTCGAGCCCTCCGCCGCGCATGCCGCCGGATAGCCCCCCGCATCAGGTCATGATGATCTTGTGGGAGAAGCGCCGCGAAGCGATCACGAGGAGCAGCGTTCCCATGGTGAACAGCGCGAGGCCGTCCGTCCAAAGGTGCTGGAACGTCGCGCCACGCAGAATGATTCCGCGCGTGATGTTTATGAAATAGCTGGCGGGCACCAGATAGCTGATCGCGCGAAAAATCACTGGCATGGTTTCGCGCGGGAAAATATAGCCGGAAAAGAAAATGCTGGGAAGAATCGTCAAAAAGGCCAGCTGCATCGCTTGCCCTTGCGTGTTGGCTTTGCTCGAAATGAGCATGCCGAGGGAGAGAGAAACGAAGATGTAAGGCAGCGACAAGAATGCCAGCAAAAAGACGTTGCCGTGTATCGGAACGCGGAAGACGAAACGCATAAAAAACAGAATGTTGCATAGCTCAAAGAAGCCGATGAAGAAATAGGGCAGCAGCTTGCCGAGCAGCAGTCCGAACGGGCGCACCGGCGTGACAAAAAGCTGCTCCAGCGTGCCGCGTTCTTTTTCACGCACGATCGCGAAGGCCGTCAGAAACGTGGTGACGTTGAGCAATAAAATCGCCGTCAATCCCGGCAGGAAGAAATTTGGCGACCGCGAATCCGGATTGAACAGCAGTTTTGGGCGCATGTCCACGGCAAATGCCGCGGTGGGATCCGTCACCACGCGGCGCAAGGACTCGTCAAGGCCAATCGCCGTGGTGACGTTGATCGCCTGCCCCGCCACCGAGGAATCCGAGCCGTCAATGAGCACCAGCACTTGCGAAGACATGTTGTGAATCAGCTTGTCTGAATAGTCCACGGGAATTTTAACGCCCACGCGGGCGCGCCCGCTGATGATCATGTCGTTCAGGTCGCGGTCGTTCTCCACGTAGCGGATCACGTGAAAGGTATCTGAGTTTTTCAAGCGGTCGATCAATTCGCGGCTTTCCTGGCGTCCATCGGCGTTGAACACCACGGTGTTCACCTGCCGCACGTTGGTGTCGATGCCAAATCCGAGCACGATCATCTGCAGCAGCGGAATCAGCAAAGAAAAAAACAGCGTGCCCGGATCGCGGCGCACGTGCAGCACCTCCTTGTAGAACACCGCGCCGAAGCCGCGGAAGGGGTTAGGCACGCGACCCCTCCAGCAGCGCCTGGTGTTTGTAGGTAAGCTCGACGAAAACATCTTCGAGGCTGGCCGTGAGCGGGCGAATATCCGTAACGGTGATGCCGTCTTTCTGCAATTGCGCGCGCAAGTCCTCTAGATTGAAGTGGCTTTCGACCAGTGCGTGAATCGATTCGCCAAAAATCGTGGCGCTGCGAATTCCCGGGATGTGCCGCGCCAATCGCAAAGCCCGCGTCACTTGCGGCGTGGCGATTTCAATGCGCTCGGTGCCCGCGGGCTGTACGTCCGGAAGCTGTTTGAGCTCCTCGGGGGTGCCGTCAGCGATCATCTGGCCGTAGTAGATGTATGCGACGTGACTGCAACGTTCGGCTTCGTCCATGTAGTGCGTGGTCACGAAAAATGTGATGCCCTGTCCTGACAGTTCAAAAAGCAAATCCCAAAGCTGGCGCCTGGCCACGGGATCAATGCCCGCCGTGGGTTCATCAAGAAAAAGCAGCTTCGGCTCATGGAGCATCGCGCAGCCGAGCGCCAGCCGCTGCTTCCATCCGCCGGAGAGTTGCGCAGCCAGCCGGTTCAAATAAGGATCGAGTCCGTTGAGTTGCACGATCTCGTCGATGCGCCGCTTCATGCGTTCTGCAGAGAGTCCGTAAACGCGGCCGTAGAATGTGAGGTTTTCGACCACCGTCAAGTCGTCGTAGAGACTAAATTTCTGCGACATGTACCCAATGCGTTCGCGCACGCCTTCTGCGTCCGTGCGAACATCCAAACCTTCCACGTTTGCTTCTCCGCTCGTCAGCGGAAGCAACCCCGTCAGCATCTTGATGATCGTCGTCTTGCCGCTGCCGTTCGGGCCGAGAAAACCGAAAATCTCTCCTTTTTCGACGCGAAAACTGATGTCGTTCACCGCCGTGAAATCCCCAAACCGCCGCACCAAATGTTCAGCGGAAATGGCTGGAGCTGCGGCGTTCGGTGGGGTATTCGCCATCGCGATTAGCGGCCCGTCTTGAGCTTTACGTCCGCAGCCATGCCCGCCAGCACATGGCCAGACGTATCGTTGATGCGCACTTTGACGCCGATCACCTGGTGCACCCGCTCGTCGCGCGTTTGCACGTTGCGCGGAAGGAATTCCGCTTGCTGATTGATCTGTTCGACCACCCCGTCAATCACTTCGTTTTGCGTCGTATCCAGCCGGACCTCCGCTTTTTGTCCGACCTTCACGCGGAAAATTTCCGTTTCCGGAATGTAAATGCGCACGTAAATCTGGTCGTTCTCAAGAAGTGTGGCGACCGGTGTGTTCGGCGCGATTAAATCTCCCGGACGCACATCGAGTACTTCCACGGTGGCCGAAGTCGGCGCGACGACTTGCCGTTCGCGAAAGCGCGCTTCGTCGTAGGAATAAGCCGCTTGCGCCAGGTCCACATCTTCGCGCCGGTTGCCATGCTCGAATTTCTCAAGCGTTGCTTGCGTCTGCTCGTACTTCGCTTTTGCCGAGGCGATCTCCTCCGGCCGGTACCCGACCTGCAATTCATTCAATTTGTGTTGCGCGTTTTGTTGCTGCGCGAGCGCTTCCTTCCACGCAGCTTCGGCGGCGTCGCGCTGCTGCTTGGAAACCAAATCCTTCGCGGCCAGTGCTTCGTAGCGATTGAAGTCGAGGTGCGTGCGGACTTCCTCGGCGTTGGCGCGATCGAGGTCCGCTTTCGCTGCATCGATGTCTTGCTGGCGATAACCGTTCTGCCGCTGCTCGTATTCCGCTTTGGCTTGCGCAGCCGCGCCGCGTGCTTCCGCAATTTCTTCCGGCCGGTAACCGCGCACCGCCTTCTGTGCGTTGGCTTTCGCTTGTTCGAGCTCCGCGGCCATCTCCTTGTCGTCAAACGTAACCAGCACCTGCCCAGGCGCCACGCGGTCGCCTTCGCGGACCAGCACCTTATCGATGCGTCCGCCAATTTTCGACCCCACGCGAATATTGCGCGCTTCGATCGTCCCCGAGCCTTGCAGCGAGTCGTCTTTTCGAAATTTTCCGGAGTACAGCACGGCAGCAACGATGGCCGCGGCTACGATCAGTGCGATGAGGAGCATGCGTTTGCGGTTCATACGCTAGGTTTTCCCCGAAGTAGAATTCGTCCCGCCGGCCGCCACGCCCGGGTCTCGCGGCGCGATTCCGTTCCAAAGCAGGTCGAACGCGGCGTGAATGCGCGCCGGCAGCGAGCTGTCGGCATACACCGACCACAAGAGCAGCGTGCCGAAGACCGTTTGACGAAATACCAGCGCGATCTCCTCTGCGGGCAAGTCGCGGCGAATTTCGCCACGATCCTGGCCCGTCTGCACCAACCTCGCGAGCAGCCCCAAGCCGCGAAGATGGTTCTCCCGCATCAGCTCGCGCACGGGCGTGCTCGAAAGATTCGCCAGCAGCAGGGCGCGGATAATGGAAGGGTTGCGAACAGGCTCGGTCGTCATTTGCAAAGCGAGACCGCGCAGGAAGGAGGGCATCGGCTCATCACTGCGCGACGCACGCTCGACGGCAGCTTGTAATTTCGACAGCTGCATATCGCTGAAGGCCACCAGCAAGTGATCCTTGCTGGGAAAATAATTGAAGAATGTGCCCTTGCCAAAGTCCGCCGCCTGCGTAATGTCTTCGACCGTGGTCTCCGCAAAGCCTTTTACGGCAAACAGGTCGAGGGCCGCCCGGAAGAGAGATTCACGCGTGGCGGCGCTGCGTCGCGCACGGCGGCCGGCGGGCGGTGCAAGCGGCGAGGGCTTCGAGGTTTGAGAAGCAGAAGACATGCTATTGACCATTACTCATATCTGACTATAAGTCATTATTGGACCCTATGTCCACGGCAATCAGCGGCCAGGCCTGTCCGGTGAAATAAAAAGGCCCCGAAGCCATCTTCGGGGCCAAGATAAAGCGCTGTACTGCAAGAGTTTAACTATTCACGCAAGGACGCGGGGTCCGACAAATTCTTCGGCGTGCGGCGATTCAGGTACGCCACGAGCTCCTGCGCCGGAGCCGGTACGCTGACCGCGCCGTGGAACACGATGTCTTCGGCGCTGATTCTCCGTCCATAGACGCGCGCATTCGCGTCATCGTCCGGGCGGACCGAAGAGCCTTCCAAGGACACGCCGGCAAAGAGCCCGCGCGCCCGGGAATAGCTCAGCACCTCCGCGCGCAGCGTCACGTCTGACTCCGCTGAAGCGCTGCGCCCTTTGGGGCCTGCCGCAACCGAAGCATCACCGCCCAACTTCACTTTGCTCTTCAGCAGCGAGTGCGCGCCGCGCGGATTCATCACCAGCAGCACAAAGTCCGTGGCTTCTCCGCCGATCTGAAAGCCTACGCTTCCGCCCTCGAGGGCCATCATCGCTGGTGCGCTCCACGGGCCGGTGTAGTGCTCGCCGGTGCGGCAAGTGATTACACCGCGTCCATAACTTCCGCCCACGATAAATGCCGCCTTCAGGACCGACGGGTACACCACGATGCATTCCGCTTTATCAATCAGATCCTGTGGAATGTCGTCCGGGATATCCATAATCTCTTTGACAACCGTTCCGGCGTTGCGGATGCGGTCGGCTTCTTTTTCGTCATCTCTCGCAGATAACGTGAAGGGCAGAGCCACCAACACCAGTGCGAGGCCTAGGGCGTTTACGTGTTTCATTGGCATATCTCCTATTTTAAATTTGCGCCCACATCACTTCGAGAAAAATCCTGCTCGAAGCAGCCCGCGCCCGTTCTTCCGCTTCCGGTTGCAGGCGGATGTCGGTGCGATAGAGCATGGTTGCCGGTGGGCAGCGGCGAGATCGAGTGGTCCGCGGCGATTCGACTATACTTTCCCCATACCTATTGTAACCAGAGGGGCCATGAGCGGGAATAGGGTAATCGCGGTACGGCTGGTCTTGGCAGTCACGCACTTGTTTGGCGCGAGCGTGTTCGTTGTCGCGCCATGCTGGGCGCAGCACGCCAGCCCCGGCGGAACCAACCATGCGGCCGGCGCAGAAACGCAGCGCGCATCAAAAACCAAATCGTCGCCCAGCGCCAAAAGATTTTCTGTTCGCGCGGATGCTTTGATCGATGCCGGGCCCGCAGCGCAAGGCGAATGGGGAGCGCTGGTGGTGGACGCCGCTAGCGGCGAAATTCTCTATCAGCGCAACGCGGAAAAGTCTTTCGTTCCGGCTTCCAATATGAAGTTGCTTACCACTGCTTTCGCGCTGGCGAAACTCGGCCCAGAGTACCGCTTTCGTACGACCGCCGAAACGCGAGGGGTGCTTTCGCCGGACGGCCTGCTTTCGAGCGATGTCGTGCTGGTCGGACGGGGCGACCCGAATCTTTCAAATCGCCGGTTTCCCTTCGCGGTGAAAGAAGAATTTGATGGCACTCCGGAACGCGTGCTTGCGGAAATGGCAGATGCCATCGTGGCGCACGGGGTCAAAGCGATTTCCGGCGATGTCGTCGGAGACGACAGCTATTTTCCGCGGGAGCGTTATCCCGCCGGATGGGAAATCGACGATATGGTCTGGGAATATGGCGCCGCCATTTCCGCAATCGTCGTCGACGACAATACCGTGCGCGTGATCCTCACCCCCGGACCGAAGCCCGGCGATGCAGTTCGCGTGGAAGTGATTCCCGGGACGCCGGACTTTACGGTGAACAATCACGTGACCACGTCCGTGGCAGGCGCAAAAGCCGATCTTACTCTCACGCGCGAACCCGGCTCCCGGGCGGTGGTCGTCAGCGGCACGCTGCCAGCCGACGCCCCGCCGCGAACCTTGCTGATGGCGCTCGAAGAACCGGCGCTTCACGCCGCTGTGTTGCTGAGAAATTTGCTCGAGGCGCGCGGCGTGAAAATCAGCGGGGTAGCGCGCGCGACCCACGAAAGCGTGGAATTGCCCTATGCGCCGGCTGTTTTAGCCGAGCACCAATCCGTGCCGCTGAAGGACTCCGTGAAACTGGTGAACAAGATCAGCCAGAATTTGCACACGGAAGTCTATCTGCGCGCTGCGGCACGGCAGGGCGGTCCCTGGAAAACACCCGACGATTTGGCGAATTTTCCGCGAAGTTTTTATGGAGAAGCGGGAATCGTCGCCGGCGACGTGGTACAACTCGATGGCTCGGGATTGTCGCGTCACGATCTGGTCACGCCGCGTTCTCTGGTGGCGATTTTGCATTATGCGCAGTCGCAGCCATGGTTCAATTTTTACTACGATTCGTTGCCCGTCGCCGGCGTCGATGGCACGCTCGAAGATCGCATGAAAAATACTGCCGCGGCAGGCCGCATTCACGCCAAGTCCGGCTCCCTGGAGCACGCGCGCACGCGTTCTGGCTATGCGGAAACCGCTAGCGGAAAGCGTTTGATTTTTTCCTTCATGGGAAATAATCAGGCCGGAAAAAATCATGAGGCCACCGAGGTGCTCGATGGACTCTGCGTGGCCATGGCCGAAGAGTGGGCGGCGGCCAAACCCGTGAAAACCGCCAAGCATCCGGCGCACTAACGATTCCCGCGGCCCCGCGCCGCCGGGAGTCTGCGCATCGCGTCCAGGTAGGAGGGCTGTTCGAGGAGAAAATGCCGCGATCTGCTGAAGACGTTCTCGAATTTGACAAACTCCGCGAACTGCTGCGGCAGCGCACCACCAGTGTGCTCGGGCGCCGCGCGGTGGACGCGCTGGTCTTTACGCAGGATCGCGGAATGCTGGAATCGGAATTCGCGCTAATCCGCGAAGCGCAAGCGTGGCTCCGTGCCGCACGCGAACTCGGATTCGGCGCGCTGGCCGATCCCGCACCGTGGCTTGAAAAGATAGCCGGTCCGGGAACCGTTCTCGAGCCCAAGGAGCTGCTCGACGCCGTTACGCTGCTCGAAACGTCGAACTGGCTGCGTCAGCAATTTCGTGAAGAATCCGCGAAATTTCCCTTGCTCAGCGCACAAGCCGCGCTCGCCGGGGATTTTCGTGAAGTGCTCGCCGCGATTCGCCGCTGCGTGCTTCCCGGAGGCGAAATCAGCGACGACGCTTCCAGCATGCTGCGGCGCATCCGCGTCAATATCGCGCAAACCCGCGAATCCATTCAGAAAACGCTGAAACAGATTCTTCGCACGCGCAACGCGGAGCCCGGCGAAGATTACGTCACGTTGCGCAACGACCGCTTTGTAATTCCTTTGCGCGCGGAAAATCGCCGCAGTGTGCCCGGCGTGGTGCACGGCGCCAGCGGCACCGGGCAAACCGTTTTTCTCGAACCGCTCGAAACGCTGGAGTCCAACAACCAGCTGGTGCAGCTTACCGAAGACGAAGCCGCGGAAATTCTCCGCATCCTGCGCGATCTCACCGGAAGATTGCAACTTATCAGGGAATCGCTCGCCGCCGCCGCCGAAATAATTGCCCACCTTGACGGCATTTTCGCGCGCGCCCGCTTTGCCCGAGATTTCGACGCCACCGTCCCGGAATTTTCCAGCAACGCGGACCTTCGCCTCGATCGCGCGCGTCATCCCGTCCTCGAAGATAAATTGCGCAAAGAGAATCGTGAAATCGTGCCGATGACCCTGGCGCTCGGCGGCGAGGAACGCGTGCTGGTCATCAGTGGCCCCAACACCGGGGGAAAAACCGTGGTCCTAAAAACCACCGGCCTGGCCGCGCTTTCCGCGCAGTCCGCAATTCCCGTGGCTGCGGAGCGCGCCGTGCTTCCGCTTTTCGATCATTTGCTCGTCGACATCGGCGACGAGCAGTCCATCGCCGCCGACCTCTCTACATTTTCCTCGCATATGCTGAACCTGAAATCCATTTTCGCGACGGCCACCGAGCACTCGCTTGCGCTCCTGGATGAAATGGGCACGGGCACAGCGCCCGAAGAAGGCGCAGCGCTGGCGGTAGCGTTGCTCGATGAATTTCGCGCGAAACAGTGCATCGTGCTGGCCACCACGCACCACGACCGCCTGAAGGCCTACGCTTCTACAACGCCCGGCGTGGTCAACGCCGCCGTCGAGTTCGACGACGTAAATCTTCGTCCGACCTACCGCTTGATGGTCGGCGTACCCGGGGGTTCGAGCGGCATCGCCATCGCGCAACGCCTGGGCCTCGCCTCGAGCATCATCGACCGCGCGCGATCTCTCCTGGCGCCGGAATCGCGCGAAGCCGCCGACCTCATCGCTTATTTACACCGTAGCCGCGACGAACTCGACCGCATGCAGCAGCAAATGTCCGCGGAGCGCCGCGAGCTTGCAGAAGAACGCAGCAAACTGCGCGACGAGTGGCGGGAACGCCAGCGGCGCCGCATCGAGGAACTCGAAGCAAATTTTACGGAGATGCAAAAGCGCTTCGACGAAAACGTCGCGCGCGTGGTGGAAGCGGTAAAAGAGCGCGAGCTGCGCGGCCAGCTTGAAAAATCCGCACGCCGCAAAATGCAGGAGGTGCGCGGAAAAGCGCGCGAGGAACTGAACACCGCGCTCGTGCAGACCATTTCCGAATCGCAAGCCGACCTTGGCGCCACGCCCGCAAACGGCGAAGCCGTCACCGCGGAACTGTTGCAACCCGGCGCGCGTGTCCGCGTCCGCGGCTTCAGCAAGCCCGTCGTGTTGCGCCGCGTCGAAGGCGCTTCCGCGGAAATCGAAGCTGGCCCCCTGCGTATGAAAGTTGGCGTCGACGAGATTCTCGGCATCGCAGCGTCTGCGCCCGGCGAGGGGCCGGGAATCGCTCCGAGTGCCGCGCGAAACGTAAGTGTGAGTTCGCCGGTTGGCGGCGCTGCCGCCAGCGAACTGAACGTTATTGGCATGCGCGTTGAAGAAGCCACCGAGCGCGTCGACAAGTACCTCGACGAAGCCGCCCTGGCTCGCCACAGCAAAGTGCGCATTATTCACGGCCATGGCACCGGCGCGCTGCGCAAGGGCATCGCGGAATTTCTACGCGGCCACCCGCTCGTCGAACGCTCCTCTTTCGAGTCCGAAGAGCACGGCGGCCGCGCGATCACCGTTGTGGAGTTGCGTTTGTAGAGTTGCGTCGGTAAGCCGCGCGGGCCGCCGTGAGCAAGCCTGCTTGGGGAATTTAGTCGAGGTTCGTAGAATCTAGAATCGTGGCCGAAGCCGGATCATTTGCGGATCGCGTGAAACAGCAGGCGGACATCGTTCGCGTGGTGGGCGAATACGTGCGCCTGAAAAAAACCGGCAAAGACTTCAGCGGCTTGTGCCCATTCCATCAGGAAAAAACTCCGTCCTTCACCGTTTCTCCCGTCAAACAGATTTTCTATTGCTTTGGTTGCGGCAAAGGCGGCGATGTTTTCAATTTTGTCAGAGAGATGGAGAAATGCGATTTTCCGGAGGCGCTGAAGATCGTCGCGGAAAAATCCGGCATCGCCTTGCCCGCTGCACGCGAGCGCTCCCCGGAAGAACACCGCGAAACCCAGCACCGCGCGCAGATTCTTGAAATGCACCGCGCCGCGCAAACGTTTTACACCAAACAGCTCGCGAGCACCCCGGAAGGCCGCGTAGCGCAGGCGTACCTCGAAGATCGCGGGCTCAGCAAACCAGCCGTCGAACAGTTCGGCATCGGCTACGCGCCGAGCGGCGGCGACGCCCTGTTGCGTTTTCTCCGCCCTAAATACAAGGACGAAAAATTGCTCGTGGAGTCCGGCTTGATTTCCCGCGATCAAAGCGGCCGCCTCTTTGACCGTTTCCGCCGCCGCGTCACTTTTCCCATCGCCAACGAAGGCGGAAAAATTGTGGCCTTCGGCTGCCGCGCGCTCGGTGACGACACTCCGAAATATCTAAACTCCCCGGAAACTCCCATCTACTCCAAGAGCAACGTGCTCTACCATCTCGACCGCGCCAAAGAAGCTCTGCGCCGCCAGGATTTTGCCATTTTGGTGGAAGGCTACATGGATGCCATCGCCGTGGCGCGGGCGGGCATCAGCAATGTCGTCGCCAGTTGCGGCACGAGCCTGGCCGAGCCGCAAATTAAATTACTGGCGCGCTTCACCAAGCGCGTCATCGTCAATTACGATCCGGACAGCGCCGGCCAGGCCGCCACCGAACGCTCCGTAGCGTTGCTGCTCGAGCAAGATTTTGAAGTGAAAGTCCTCGCCTTGCCTCCCATCGGCGATCGCAAAGCCGATCCCGATTTATTCATTCGCGACAAGGGCGCGGAGGAATATCTGAAATTGCTGAAGGCCGCGCCGCCCTATGTCGACTACCTGATCGCGCGCGCCCGCCGCATGGATATGAGCACCGGCGAAGGAAAATTGCGCGCGGTAAATTTTCTGCTGCCGTACTTGCAGAAAATTCCCAATCGCTTGTTGCGCTCCGAGTGGGCCACGCGCATCGCACAACAGCTGCGCGTCGACGAACCCGTGTTGCGCGCCGAACTCAGCAAAGCCGCGAAAGAACGCCGCAGCGAACTGAAAGCGCAGCCGGAATTGCTGGGCCGCCTGGCCAAGCCCGTGGAGCGCCGCTTGATCCGCATGCTCGCCGATGCCGAAGATTTCAAAATCGAGCTGGCGCGCCGCCTGCAGGAAGAACGTCTCTACGAGGGAATGGAGGCGGAGAAAATTATCGCCGCGCTGATCGCCGCGAATCTCGCGGCACAGCCGCTATCGACCAGCGAAGTCGCCGCGACCCTCGACGATCGCGACCGGCGTCTGCTCTTCGAGGTGTTATTTGAAGAGGAAGAGGTAGCCTCCTGGGAAGAAGCCGAAAGCTGCGTCGCGGCTTTGCAGCGCCGCCAGGTGGAAAGAGCCGTGGCCGAGATCCAGCGCGACATTGAAGCGCAACCAGCCGGAGCCAATCTGCGCGGCTTGCTCGAACGCAAACAGGAGCTGATGCGGAGACTCGCAGCGCAATAACTTGTCAGCCTAAAAAAAAACTCGCTGCCCGAAGGCAGCGAGTTTTGAAGAAAAGTTAGAAACGCGGTTGGCTAGCGCTTCGCGAGCACCAGGCACAGTCCGAGCAAGCCCATGCCGGACGCGAGAAGCGTCAACGACGTCGGCTCCGGTACGTAAGCCGTGGTCATGAAATCCGGCACGCTATCGAGTGCCACGCCGTCTTCCGCCACAAAGAAACCCACGTTATTCGGGATGGGAACGCCGCCTGAAAAGTCCACGCTGACGATCTGACCCAAAGTCAACGGGCCGGTTACGGAGTCGCAGTCGTTGCTCGACAAGTGCGGATCGCCCGGCAGGTTGTCGCACATAATCGTCTGGCCAACCAAAGCAGCGTCCACGGTGAACGTAAAATTGATGTCTGTCAGCGAACCGCCGGTTTCATTAAAGAACGCCAGGCACGCCGTATGCGAAGAAAGCGACGACGGAATTCCGGTCGCCGTGCAGCTTTCCCAGCTGGCGTCCAAGGTCACACCCGTGTCGGTAATAAAATTAATCGTCCCTGGACCGCCGGGATCAAAAATTACGTGGATGTCGTCGGCAAATGCAACGCCGGAGAAAACGAGAACGAGGAGTGCTAGGAGGGCTGGACGAACAAAATTCTTCATAATTTTTCTCTACAACTTTCTCCACGGATTAAATACTGGGAATAGGGTATACCAACCCCGGAGAGTGTCAACAAAAAATGCAGGTACCAAGGGTTACATTTTGAAAGTAATGGTACTCGGAAAAAGCGCGTGCAATGCGCAAAATGATGGTTCTTCGGTCCCCAAAATTGCGCCCCATTGGTTCCCGTCATCATGCAATTCAGGAGGCGGAGGGGTTCTGCCTCGCCTCCGGATCGCCGTTGCCAACTGCATGCGGCTCGCTATCCCTATAAATCGCTGAAAATAAGTAAGTTGAGGGCGATTAGAGGATGTGGACGAGCGAGCATCACAGCTTGCCAGATTCGCTTTTCGCTTCCTTGAGGATCGCGGTGCTCGCGTCGCCATCCTTCCATTGGGAAAAGAACTCTTCGTAGGCGACCTTCGCGGCGCCCTTGTCTCCGCCGAGCGCCCGCGCTCGGCCGAGCTCGAGCCGCGCGAGTGTTCCGAGCGGGAAATTGACCACCAGCCCGGGGTGATCAAGGATCTTCTGGAACTCCACGGCCGCTTGCTGACCGAGGCCCTGCTTCAGGAACGCCTGGCCACGAACATAAATCGGATACATGGTGGAGAACTGAAATTGCGGCGGCTGGCCGAGCTCGTAAGGCGAAGCCGCCCGCAGCAGCTCCACCGCCTTCTTGCCATCGCCGCCGGCCAGGGCAATGGACGCCCGAATGGTGGGCAGCCAGTAGCCCTGAATCATGGTGTCGAGGGGAGATTCGCGGTCGAGCTTGTCAGCGAGCTGCTGCGCCTTGGCGGAGTCGCCAGAGCGTGCGAAGGCCAAGGCCGCCAGCAGTTCGACGTCGCGCCCGCCGCTGAGCGCTAGCGCCGCGGCCGCAGCTTGGCGCGCTGCAGCGCCGTTGCCAAATTCTGCTTCGCGCAGTGCTTCGTTCGCTTGCCAGGTTGCCGCAGTTTCGACGGCGTCCGCGTGCTTCGCGGCATCCACCGCGCGTTTCGATAGGTCGTTCGCTGGCCCCAGCCGTCCGTGATAAGCCTCGGTATCCGATTGCGCGGACAGCAGCATGTCTTCCGCGCCCGGTTTTCCCGCCGCCCAGTCGAGTTGTTCTTTCATGGAGGTGTCGTCGTGTAACAGAAAAGCCAGTTCATAGCGCGCCAGGCGCAGCGTGGGTCCGTCGAGTTTGCGGTTTTGCGATTGTTCCCAGGCGGATTTGGCGTCTTCGAGGCGCCCCAGCGCGCAGTACGCCCCGATCAGATTGGCATAGGCCGCGGCGCTATTCGGTTTAATCTGCAGCGAAGCGCGCATTTCCTCCACGGCTTTTTCGTATTGCCCCAGCGTGATGTAGTTCACGCCCAGATTTCCGTGCGGCACGTAGTCTCCGGGATAATCGAGCAGCCATTGCGAATAGCTGTGATCCGCTTTCTCGAGCTCCCCGGTGACGTTGCTGAAATATTTTGTTTCGATGTCGAAGCGTTCGCGTTCGCTGACACGATCGCGCAGCTCGTACGCCTTCTTGTACGCAGCAGTCGCCAGGCTCGGCTGGCCAAGATTGCTATAGACGGCGCCCATCGAGGAATACGCTTGCGCGAAGTTGCCATCGAGTTCGAGCGCCCGTTTGTAGAACGGCAATGCCGCGGATTCGCCTTTCTCCCGCGAAGTGCGGCGGCCATCGCTGAACGCCTTTAATGCTTCGAGCGAACCGGTAGTGGCTTGGTCGAGCGGTTTGCTGAAGCGCTCCACGGACGCCAGCGATTCGCCCAATTTTTGCCGCAGGTCGTCGCCGGCTTTATCCAAAGCTTTCAAGACGCGGTCGCGGTTTTCCGCCTGGGCATCGGCGTTCGCGAGAACATCCCCGGTTTGACAATCGATGGCTTTCAACCCGATTAGGTATTGACTGCCAACGCTGACGATGGAACCGCTTAGCACCGCGCGGCCGTCGGCTCGCATGCATACCTCGCGAGCGACGTCCTGCGTCAGTTGTTCGGTGCGCGATTTGTTCATCAGCTTGAGCGTAGCGGCAATTTTTTGATCCGAAAGAACGTTGAGGAAAGGCGACTGGCCCAGCTGAATCGCCAGCGCTTGTTTCAGCGTGTCGTCGAAAACCGTATCTTGCGTGGAGTTGGCAAAATCCGCCAGCACCACGGTGTCCCGGTTGGTCAGTTTGCCGCCGCCGTGCGGCCGCAGGAACCAGTAAACACCTCCGCCAAGTCCCAACGTCAGCGCCACGAGCGCCGCGACCAAAAGTTTCCATGGAAATTGCCGCGCGGGTTCTTCGGCGGCGCCTTCTTCGAGCTCGATTTCCTCAAATTCTTCGACGTTGCGCGCGGCGGAGACTCTTCCCGAAGATGCGGTCTTGGCTTTTACCTGCGTCGTGGTCTTCAGCGCGACCGCGGATACGCGCTGGCTCTTTGAGGAGCGCCGCACCGCGGTTTTGGTCGACGGTTTGCTGTCCAGCGGTTCCGGCTCTTCCGGCAGATCGGTGAAGGCAGAAGTCTGCCCCGTCGAATTGCGCTGCAAGCGTTTTAATTCCGAGCGCAGTTCGGAAGCGTGCTGATAGCGAAGTTCGCGGTCCTTTTCGAGCGCGCGGCTGATGACGTTGCGCAGCTCGTCGGGCATGTCCGGGTTGTAGCGCAGCGGAGACTGCGGCGCGCGATTGAGGATTTCCGCGAAAATGACTCCGGTGGTGTCCCCGCGGAAGGGAAGAACGCCCGTGGCCATTTCATACAGCACTACGCCAAACGAAAAAATGTCGCTGCGCGTGTCGAGATCTTTGCCGCGCACCTGTTCCGGCGACATGTACGCCACGGTGCCGACGGCGGTGCCTGGACTCGTGAGGTGATCGGTGTCCACGCCCATGGTGACGGTGGCGTCGGACGGCGCAGCAGAACCCGGATTCACCTTGGGGTTGACCACCTTTGCCAGGCCGAAATCGAGAATCTTGGCGTGGCCCCGTTTGGTGATGAAAATATTTGCCGGCTTGATATCGCGGTGCAGAATGCCTTCGGCATGCGCGGCATCGAGCGCATCTGCGAGGTCGATGGCGATTTCAACGATGCGCGGCACATCCAGCGTGCCGGCGGCGATCAGATATTTCAGCGTCACGCCATCGAGGTGTTCCATGGCGATGAAGCGTTTGCCTTCGTGCTCGCCAATTTCGTAGATGGTGCAGATGTTTGGATGGTTCAGCGCGGAGGCCGCGCGCGCTTCGCGGCGAAAACGCTCGAGCGAAGCGGGATCCTGCGCCATTTCATCGGGGAGAAATTTTATGGCGACGAAGCGGCCGAGTTCCGTGTCTTCGGCTTTGAAGACCACGCCCATGCCGCCGCCGCCCAGTTTGTCGACAATGCGGTAGCGGGAAATGGTTTGACCGATCATGCGTGTGCCGAAGCGTCCGAACGATTCTGGGGGACGTGCTTAGATACTGGTGACTGCAGATGATATGTGCATAGCCCAAGCAGAGTCAAAGGTGTAACGCGAGGCATCCAATAGAAGATAACGTGACTCGCCGATCTTTGGATGAGACCCGATTCTGAAAACTCGCGAAGCCGTGCAACGCGTCGCTTCATATACACCGGACTGCGGAGGTAGTGACTTTGGCCGCCGTTTCGTTGCAAGCGCGAACCCCTCGTAGGTCGTGCTGCCGGGAGCGCCGGGACGCGCCCCTCACGCAACTTTACCGGTCCCCGGGAATTGCACAGATTTCCTCTAATTAAAGCATTGACGGAGTGAGACTTAAACGTGTAGCGTAATAGGGTTTCGCGAGTATCGTTTTCATCGCAAAATGCATCTATATGGAAGTGTTCACCGGCAGGGTTCCGGGCCCGGACGCGGCACAGGCGCGGCGAGAGAAACGGGCGTTCGGCAGTGATTTTCTCGAAACAGCAAGCCAGGGTGTAAGTGTTATGTTTTCGCGCAGGTGCGAGAGCCTGTCCGCAGCGCGGCGCGGCATCGCCGTAAGATGGGTTCGGGTTTTTGCAGTGTGGTACGAGATTGGGAGGTTTTCGTGGCAGCAGTAGGTTTGGAAGAAAAATATGAAGCGGTAAAGGCGCTCATCGCCGTCGGCAAGGAGCGCGGATACCTGCTGTACGATGAAGTCAACGATTCGCTCCCTGCGGAAGTGCATTCCTCGGAAGAGATCGACGATTTACTGACGACATTTGAACGCAACGGCATTGAGATTTACGAGGATGCCGCATCGGCGAAAGCGGCGCGCGCGGTGGAAGTTTCGACCGAACCCGGCGAGCGGGACGACGTCCGCAAAGACGACGTGCACTCCGACGAGGGCAGCAGCGAACTCGATTTGACTCCCGGTTCGCTTGAAAAGACGAACGACCCCGTGCGCATGTATTTGCGGGAAATGGGCACCGTGCCGCTGCTGACGCGCGAAGGCGAAGTGACCATCGCCAAGCGCATCGAGCGCGGACAACTCGTGGTGATGAAGTCCATCACCCGGTCGCCGATCGTGATCAAGGAACTGATCGCCGTGGGCGAGGATTTGCGCAAGGGAGCGCGCTCCATCAAAGAGATCGTTATCTTTGACGATGAAGAGCTCACCGAAGAGAAGATCGCCAACAAAACCAAGCAAACGCTGAAGTACATCGAGAAGATCGCCAAGCTTTACGACACCGCGCTGAAGCAAGCGGTAAAGCTGGACAAGACCCCCAAAGCGAAAAAGAAAGCGTACATCCGCGCGAAGTGGGAAGTGGCGCGGACGCGCGTCGAAATTTCCGTTGCCATTCGCGACATCGACTTCAACCTGTTTGAGAAAAAGCGGTTGATCGACAAAATGCGCGGGACCGTTGAGCGTTTGCAATCGCTCGAGCGCGAAGCGGGGCGGCTCGAGCGGCGCGCGGACGTGGCCAAGGGCGACGTGGCGGCGGAAGCCCGCAAGGAATTGCGCACGCGCCGCACTGAACTGAAGGATATCGAAGACGCCAGCGAAGTGGGCTTGACGGAGCTGAAGCGCACGCTGACGTTCATTCACCGCGGCGAAGCGGAAGCCGAGCAAGCCAAGAAAGAGTTGATCGAAGCCAACTTGCGCTTGGTGGTTTCCATCGCCAAAAAATATACCAACCGCGGTTTGCAATTCCTCGATTTGATTCAGGAAGGCAACATCGGTCTGATGAAGGCCGTGGACAAGTTCGAGTGGCGGCGCGGCTACAAATTTTCCACGTATGCCACGTGGTGGATTCGCCAGGCGATCACGCGCGCCATCGCCGACCAGGCGCGCACCATCCGTATTCCGGTGCACATGATCGAAACGATCAACAAGCTGGTGCGCACCAGCCGCCAGCTGGTGCAGGAACTGGGACGCGAACCGACCAGCGAAGAGATCGCCAAGCGCATGGACATTCCGGTGTCCAAGGTGCGCAAGATTTTGAAAATCGCGCAAGAGCCGATTTCCCTCGAAACGCCGATTGGCGAAGAGGAAGATTCGCATTTGGGAGATTTCATCGAAGACAAGGCGGTGGTTTCGCCGTCCGATGCGGTAATCAACCTGAATTTGAAGGAGCAGACGTCTTCGGTCTTGAAGACGCTGACGCCGCGCGAAGAAAAAGTAATCAAGATGCGCTTCGGCCTCGACGATGGCAGCGAGCACACGCTCGAAGAGGTCGGCCAGTCCTTCGCGGTTACCCGCGAGCGCATCCGGCAGATCGAAGCCAAGGCGCTGCGCAAGCTGCGGCATCCGTCGCGCTCGCGCAAGTTGCGCGCCTTCCTTGAAGGCCCGTCGCGGGATTACCTCTAGAAAGACCAGCGCGACTCGCCGGAAGAAACGACCACCCGCGGAAATAGTGCAACGTCAAAAACGCCTCCGAGGCCTTCAGAGGCGTTTTTTTATTTGCCGCGCAGTTTCGGCGAACCGTGGCTTTTTTTGAAGAGCGTGATTGGCCCTTCGCTGGTTCCACCCCGGAGCAACCCTAGTCGAAGTGGGATTTGCACCACTCGTTGAGCACGTAGAGGCTCCAGGGGCGCGACCAGGTGGTTTTGCCGGATTGGTATTCGGCCCAGATGGTATGGAGAGCGTCAGGCTTGAGGAACGGGGCGAGGGCCGGGGCGGGCGCGGCAAAGCTGGCCGTGAGGCGGTCACGCAATGGGCCGCGGAGCCAGGTCTCCCAGGGAAGCGTGAAGGTGCGTTTAGGCTGCGCGAGAATTTCGCTCGGCAGGGCGTCGCCGAGCGCCGTGGCGAGGAGGGCTTTCTGCTCGCCGGGACGGCGGCGGGCTTCGTCCGGCAAGGAGCAAACAAATTCAACCAGCGGAGTGTCGAGGAGCGGCACGCGAACTTCGAGGGAACGGGCCATGCTGACCGAGTCCGTGTCGCGGAGTAACGTACTCGCCATGTAGGTGCGCATTTCGAGCCAAGCGGTGCCGGCGACGGGAGGAAGTTTGCGGGCTTCGTCCGCCGTACGTTCAAGCCAGCCGAGCCAAGTCGGATCGAGGGTAACGCCGTCGGCATTGATCGTGCTCGGACGGAACCGTGGATCGATGATTCGTTCGAGCTGGCCGGGAGGAAAAAGAGCGCGCGCGAAGAAATAAGGATGCGGAAGGCGGTCCGGATAGTTCCAGGCGGATGCGGCTTTACGGGCGGCGTCCGGAGAATGCTTCTGACCGGCAAGAATTCGCACGAGCGGAGCGCTGGCTTTGCGGAGTATGCCTGGAACGAAATAGGCAGTGCGAACCAGGCTGGCCGTACGCGGAACGTCATTGAAAGTGCGGTAGCCGGCAAAGAGTTCATCGCCGCCAAGTCCCGAGAGGGCGACTTTGAGGCCCACTTCGCGGGCGGCCCAGGAGACGAAATAGGTGTTGATGCCGTCCATGGTGGGTTGATCGAGAGCGTGGAGAGCTTCATCCAGGCGGGAAAGCATGGCGCCGCCGTCGAGAGGAACTTCCTGATGGTGCGTGTTGCAGCGTTCCGCGATGGCGCTGGCGAGCTGCGCTTCGTCGTACGGGGTTCCTGGGAAAGTCAGGGTAAAACTGCGAATGCCGGGATGGGCTTTGCCGGCGAGCGCGGCGATCGCGCCAGAATCGAGGCCGCTCGAGAGGAAAAGGCCGACGGGAACGTCGGCGACGAGATGGGAACGGACGGCGTCTTCAAGAAGCGGGCGCATTTTTTGCGCGGCGGAATCGAGGTCGAAGATTTTCTTGGGATCGCGCGCCGCCGGGGAATGCGTGGGATCCCACCAGGGACGAGCGCGCGGGGTGCGGCGGCGATCCGGAACGTAGAGCAGCATGCGGTGACCCGGGGGAAGAGAAAAGACGCCTTCAAGGAGCGTGACGGGCTCAGACACGCTGCCGAAAAGAAGGTAGGAGGTGAGCGCATCCTGGGAAAGTTGCGGCGGCGAAGAATCGACGGAGAGCAACGCGCGAACTTCCGAGGCAAAGGCGAAGCCGTTTTTTGTTTGCGTGTAGTACAGAGGCTTGATGCCTAGAGGATCGCGAGCGAGAAATAAAATCGGGGAGATGGCGTGGCGCTCGCGAAGGTCGAGCAGGGCAAAGGCGAACATGCCGCGGAGTTCGGTGAGGCTGTCTTCGCCCCATTCCTCCCAGGCGTGTACGAGGATTTCGGTATCGGATTGCGTGGCGAAACGATGGCCGCAGAGGATGAGGCGTTCACGAAGCTGGCGATAGTTGTAAAGTTCGCCGTTGAAAACAACGGCGACGTCGTGATTTTCGTTCCAAACGGGCTGATGGCCGCCGGGAAGGTCGATGATGCTGAGGCGGCGCATGCCCAGCGCGAGACCGGGAGCCCGGGGCTCGGCCAGCAGGAAACCTTCTTCATCCGGACCGCGATGAAGCATGGCCGCAGCCATGGCGCGAACGCGGGATTCGGCTTCCGCCGTGCGGGTAGCGAATGCGACGCCACAGATACCGCACACGCTAGCGTTCAATCTCCGGAGTAGAGAGGAATGCGGCGCCCGCGCGAATGAAATGCTCTCGCAGATGGAAGCGAGGAATCTTGAGGCGCTGATCGGCATACCAGCCGAGGAACGCGCGCAGCAGCATGAGGAACAGAGTGAGAGCGGCGGAGGTAACCAAGACAAAGAAGGATTCGCGCTCGAGGAGCAGGCTCCAATCAAAAGCTTCATCCCATCCGGGATAGACAGATTCAAGGATGCGGCGCAGCCCAAGGCCTTGCAAGGGCAGGCGCGCGAGCCGGACGTGCGCGAAGCTCGAATAGTTGTAGGCGGGAGGATAGCCGGGCACGACGCTCGTGGCTTGCGCGAAATTGACGGGATTTTGCAGGTCTTTGCGCGTGAGCAGATGGCCCTCTGCATTGCGCATGAGGACGCGATACGTGGGGTCGACGATGATCCACTGGCCGTCCAGGTGAACTTCAGCGACGACGTGCTTGGCGTTGCGCTCCGGGGTAAGCAGGAGCAAGCGGCGAGCTTCCAAACCGGCGCTGCGCGAAAGATTGAGAAAGGCGTTGGTAGCGGTGCCGCAGACCGCGAGGAGTTGCTGATAGTTGAGCGTGGCTTCCGGATCGCGCTTGGAAAGCTCTTCGGGATTGAGGGCCACCGTGCGGGGCGCTCCGCTGCGCATCCAGCTGAGGATGAATTCGACTTTCTGTTCGGGCAAGGCGGCCGCGGGAACGACCGCGTCGGAGAAGCCCTTCAGATACTGGCGAACGGAGTACTCCCATCCCGCGGAGTAAATGAGCGAGAGAAACGCGAACGCCAGGACGGCGTTGGTGGTCCACCAGGTGGCGCGAAAAGCGGTATGGCGAGTCTTCGGCAACGCGTTACTCCGCTCGACCGGAATTTCGAACGACGTCAGTATACAACTGTTCCATTTGCTTTACGGGCTGTTCCCAACCGAGCTCAGAGGCGACCGTGAGGCAGCCTTCGGCGAGGCGAGCATACAACGAACGGTCGCTTAACAAAAGACTGAGCGCGTTTCCAAGATCCTGCTGATCGTGTTGCACCACCAGGCCGGCGCGATCCTTTAAGAAAGGCGCAATGCCGCATTGCTCTGTGACGATTACGGGAGTCTGCGCGGCGACGGCTTCCGCGGCGGTGTTGCCAAAATTTTCATTCTGCGAAGGCAATACGAAAACGTCAGCATCGCGATACGCCGACCACTTGGCGTCGGCAAAGAGCGGACCGGTGAAATGAACGCGCGAGGAAACCCCGAGCTGCGCCGCTTGGCGTGCGAGCCGTAACTGCACAGCGCCTTCATCCGGTCCGGCAAAAACGAGCTGCAAGGATCCTCCGTCAAGCGTATCGGGCAAACCGGCAAAAGCGCTTAACAGCAGTTCGGGACTTTTCTTTGTTGATAGACGTCCCAGAAAGAGAACCAGTTTCGCGTCCGGCGCGATTCCTTGCGCGGCGCGAAACGCTCCCGGTGCGGGCAGGGCTGCAGGCACCCATACGCCATTGGGACGCAGAACGATTTTTTCGCGGGCTATACCGCCGGTCACCAGCTCCGCGACTTCCTGCTCGGAAGTGGCGACCAGAGCGCTGGCCCCGCGAAGCAAGCGCGCACCTAAAAGCGAATGATACATCCGTTTGAGCCAGATATTTCTGACGATTGGCAAAAACATGCCGATGGGCTCGACGATGTAGGGGAGACCGCGGGAACGGCAGGCGCCGGCGACGGCGGGCCCCAATAAATCGTAAAGACCAAAAATATGAACGACGTCGAAGTTCTCGAGGCGGGCGCGGCAGTAGCGCTTGACCGCGGGATTCCAGCTTACCGCGTGATAGCGAAGCCAGGTGGGAAGGTAAATGGCTTGTACGTTGTCGTCGGTGAGGCGCCATCCGAAAGGGGACTGCTCGGCGCGGACCGTAGGCGGGAGCGACGGCAAGCGTTTGACGACCCCCCAATCGGCGGTCAGCACGGAGACCTGATGGCCGTGGCGTGCGAGGCGTTCGGACAAGGCGTGGACCTTGACGGGCGGGCCGCCGAATTCGAGGAAGGGAGCGTAGGTTTCGCTGACGTTCAGGATTCGCATTGTTCGCGAAGGATTTTTTTCAGGGATTTGGCGAAAACGCTGAAGCGAAATTCGCCTTCGACGCGTTCCTTGCCGCGTTCGCCCATTTTGCGAGCTTGCAGCGGATCGGAAAGCAAAGCGTTGAGGCTGGTGGCAAGTTGAATGGCGTCGCCATGCTGCACGAGGTAGCCGGTGACTCCGTCGGTGACGACCTCCGGGGCGCCGCCATGGGCGCCGGCGATAACCGGCTTGCCGAAGGCCATGGCTTCGAGATACACCAGGCCAAATCCTTCGCCGCGACTGGGCAACGCAAAAATATCGCAGGCAGCATAACAGGAAGCGAGTTCCGCGTAACTGAGATGACTGAGGAAATGGACGTGGCGCCGGATACCGTTTTTTTCCGTGAGTTCTTCAAGCCACGCGCGGTCGTCGCCTTCGCCGACGAGGACGAGCTGCAGATCCGACCAGGTGGTAAGGAGACGCGGCAACGCGGTGATGAGGGTGTCCATGCCTTTGTATCGTTCATTGGCGAGCCAGCGGCCAACGGTGAGGATGACCCGCCCCTTCGGAAAACTTTCAGGAAGCGGAGCCCGCTGCGCGGAGACCAGAGCTTCGAACTGGGGATCAAGGGCCCACGGAAGAACGCGAATTTTTGCGGCGGGAATTTTCTGTACGGTCGCGACGGACTCCGCCGTGCTATGGCTGGGCGCGAGGATCAGCCCGGCTTTGCGCAGGGCGCGGCGGCGGAGCATGGAGAGCGGTTCGGCAACCTCGATGCCGTGGGTGCAAATGATGGACTTCATGCGCGGGGCGGCGAGGTGCATGGCGTCTACGATGGGCGCGAGATTGGGATGCGCGGCCAGGACGAGCTTGGCGTGGCGCCGCGCCGCCCGGACCGCTGTGGCGGCGAAGCGTGTTTTGGCGCGTTGCGAGCCGGTGAAGACGAATTGGCGATCTCCGAGCGTGATGCGATGAAGTTCGGGAGAATCGTTGAGCGAGAGGAAACGCGTGTCGAGGCCACGGCTGGCGGCGAACTCCTGCATGACGGCGGCGATGTGGCGGCCGGCGCGTTGCACGCCGCCGGGGGCGTCGAGTTCAGGAAACAGGCCAATGAGCACGGGGTGAGTCTGCCAAGCGCGGTGCAGGAACGCAAGGAGAAGCGGTGAGGGACGGTCTCTCGCTGCCGGCGAACTGGTCGCCGCATTCCTTCAAGGTTCAGGAGGAACGTAAGGCTCCTACGAAGGCGGGACATCGAGGAGCGGAACGAGGTCGGCGAGACGATCGAGATAGATATCGGCGGGAACGGCCGTGCGATCGTGGACACCGAAGCCATAGTTTACGGCGGCGGCCCGCATGCCGGCGTTGCGTGCCGTTGTTACATCGACGTCCGAGTCGCCGACGAGAAGCGCGGCGCTTGGCGCGACGCCGAATTCTTCGAGAATGGTGATGGCGCCCTGCGGGTCGGGTTTTTTGGCTGGAAAGCTGTCGCCGCCATAGATTGCGCGGAAATATTTTGCAAGCTCGAGGGCTTGCAGAATGGTTTTGCTGAGTTCGGTGGGCTTGTTGGTGAGGACGGCCATGGGCATGGGAAACAATTTTTGGAGGGCTTCGGGAACGCTCGGATAGACGCGGGTCTGGTCTAATTTGTGAGCTTCGTAGATGTGCAGGAAAAGTTGCAGGGCCTCGGAGATTTGCGCTTCGTCGGCGCGGGGGCCCAGGGCGCGCGCGACCAGTTTGGCAGCGCCGTGTCCGATGAAGCTCGAAACGGTTGGTGCGGGGAGCTGCGGGCGGCCTAATTCGCAAAGCATGGCGTTGGTCGAATTGATCAGGTCCTGCTCAGAATCGATCAGCGTGCCGTCCAGGTCGAAGATCAGGGCTTCGATTTTGGGGAGCGGGATGGCCATTGGATTATTTGTAGGCGTTTCCAGAGTCTCACAGGTTGGATGCTCGAGGGCGCTCGGGGTGGCTGATACATTTTCACCGGGCCATTAAGGGGTGACAGAATGATTGGGGCAAGACACTGTTATAGCAAAGGCTAGGGAAGCCTACCCACATCGTATCCCCCTGAGTCGTTGAGGTAGTAATCCAGGAACACGGGAGGAAGCAAGCAGAGTTGGAGGGGCGAGCGGGGGGCGAGGCGCTCGATGATCTGCCAGGGGCTCATGTTTTCCTTGTGGGAGTTGGGGCGCACCAAGTTGAAGTACAGCTGATAGGTGTGCACTTTGGCGAGGAAGTCGCCGCGGCTGGAGAAGTCTTCGAGGTCGAAGAACTCATCTTCTTCGAGGCGATGCACGGTTTCCACGTCGCTTTGGTAGGTGTGCGCGGCGGGCGGGATGCGCACGTGCTGGCTGTCGCCGAGAGCGGCAGGGAAATCCCCTTTGAACTCGCCACCGTTGTCGGTTTGCCAAACCACATCGCGGAGCGAGACGCCGTAGCGATCCAGATGCTGCTGGATGCGGGAGGCGAAAACGGCGCTGGCCGAAGCGCTGCGTTGCTGGGCGAAGGCCCAGAACAACAAACCGCTGCGGACATCGCGGGCGGTGTACTGAATGGCCGGCAAGTGTAGGCGTTGGGCCTGCAGCCAGTAGCGCGGGATATCGTCGAGATCCTTGGTATCGGCGCTGATTTGCTGGAACAGCGCCCAGGACGCTTTGATGTGCGCGAGGTCCTGCTTGCGCTGATATTTGCGGCGGCGTTTTTTCAGCAGGTCGTGTTCGCGCCAAATGCGTTCCAGAGCGCAATGGCTGATGGGCAGATCAAACTCGCGGATCAGGCGGCGCGCGCCGAAAGTGGGAAGCGTTTTGCGCAGTTCGACGAATTGCGCTTCGGCGGCAGGAGGAGTTTTTTGAGCCTGGTGATGACGAGCACGTGGAAGTGCGAGCAGGCCGGATGCGCTGTGTTGCTGAAAGCGCCGCAGCCATTTGCGGACGGTGGGCACGGTGGTAGCGAAGAGTCGCGCGGTCGGCTTGATGCCGCGCCGTTTGGCGCTCTCGACGAGCCGCAGACGATGGTTGTAGGCGTCTTTCATCTCACGCACCAGATCGAAATAACGGGCGGAAGTAGCCATGGCGCGGCGATTTTATCTTCCGCGCCGTAGCGGACGGCTGTGGAAAAGACGCTACGCTTGGGAATCCCGCAAAAAACGCGGGATTCCCACTTTCCCACAGCCGCAACAACAACTGCTCCATTTCTTTCCGCCGCCTCCCGCTCACACACTTCAATCCCGCCAGGGGGATACGATGTGAGTAGGCTCTTCCAACCCCCACCTTTTCTTGACCATGTGCGCGGCGGTCGAATACACTAGTTGATTCCTGCACAGCCGCTGATGCGGCCTATGTCTGGTTCCGCGGCTGCGAATCGTTCGCACGGAAAAGACCACTTGCAGCAAAAACTTGCACGAAGCGAGTTCAGGAAATAGAGGGGGATTGCTTTGCCAAAGCGCACATATCAACCGCGCAAACGCCGCCGGGCGAAGACGCACGGCTTTCGCGTGCGCATGAAGACCAAAGGTGGCCGCAAAGTGCTAGCCGCGCGCCGCAAGAAGGGGCGCCATCGCCTTACGCCCGAATGATGCGGCAAATTCGTTAGCCGCTGCCGGCTCCGCGTCGCCAGGTTCACGATTCCCGCGCGAGGCGCGGCTGGTCCGCCGCGATGATTTTGATGCCGTTTATCGGGCGGGCAAGCGCCGCTCCAGTTCCCACTTCACGGTCTTCGCTCGCGCGAACGATTTGCCGCAAACGCGTTTCGGCTTCAGCATCAAGAAGGCTCTGGGAAATGCCGTGGTGCGCAATCGCATGCGCCGACGCATTCGAGAAGTGGTGCGCAAGCATCGGCGGGAGATTTCGGCAGGATGGGACATCGTGATACATCCAAAAATTTCGGTGGCACACGCCGAGTTCTCGATCTTGACGACGGATCTGCTGCGTTTGCTCGATGGCGCGACAAAGCCGCTTTCTTGAGGCTGCCGCGGACCGAGCGATTAGCATTTCTTGCGCACAAGCGCATCAAACTCTAGAACCCATGGAATCGCCCGTTACCACTGATACGCACGCAAAGATTGCCACGAACTCCGTTGCCGCAAATCCGCGCCCGCAAACGCTACCAGTGCGCGTCGCGCTGCTGGCATTGCGTTTTTATAAGGCGTATCTCTCGATGCTGCTAGCCGGCAGTTGCCGCTTCGAACCCACTTGCTCGCAATTCACTTATCAAGCCGTCGAGCGTTTCGGCGTGGCGCGTGGCTCCTGGTTGGGGTTTAAGCGCTTGCTGCGTTGCCAGCCGCTTTCGCGGCGATTTGGATTTGACCCGGTTCCCGAAGAATGGCCGGGAATATTTCGCGGTGCAAACTTTTCAGATGCGCATTCCGCAAGCACCCGCTCAGCCGGCGACACTTCTTCCGACGCGATTTTAAGCGAGCACAAAGAGGCACATTCGTGACCATGCAGCAAAAAGATAAGTTCACGCCGGAGTTGCGTATTCTGGCGGCGTCACTGCTCTCCATGGCGGTGATCTTGCTTTGGGCGAAATTTTTCGCGCCAAAACCGCCCGTGCAACCGCCGCAAGCGCAAAAGCCCGGCATTACTGCGTCTGCTCCGGCGGCGGCGACCCTACCGCCACCAGCCGACGGCGGCAAGCCCGATTCGCGCATCACCGCGGCAAAGAATAGCGCTCCCACCGCGGCGACGGCCGCGCCGATCGCCGCGAAGACCGACACGCAGGAACGCACCCTGGTGGTCGAAAGTGATTTATACCGCGTGGAGTTTTCCAACCGCGGCGGGTTGGTGAAAAGCTGGCAGCTCAAAAAATACACGGACGACGCTAAACCGCCGCGCGTTCTCGACGTGGTGCATCCGCAAGCCGCCGAACAAACGGGAGGCTGGCCGTTCGCTGTGGTTCTCGACGACCCGCAGGAGCAAGCTGCCGCGAACTCCGCGTTGTATCAAATGACGCCGTCCGCCACAGAGACCTCCGCACCGACCGATGTGGATTTTTCCTGGAGCGATGGCCACCTGGAAATTACCAAACGTTTCCACTTTGAGCATAGCTACGTGTCGCGCGTGGAGGTGTCCGCAAAAATCGACGGCAAGCCCATCACCGCAGGCATTGCGTGGCTGGGCGGCTTCGGCGATTTGACAGTTTCTAATCCCGCCCCTGCGGAAACAGTTTCGACGTACTACAGCGAAGGCGGCAAGATCAATACGTTTCCGCACAAAAAGCTCGAGGGCATCGATAAATGGGGCAACGGAATCTGGCAAGGCGGAAAAGATTTCACGGGCATTGAAGACCGCTATTTCACCGTGGCATTTATGCCCGCGAATGGCGCCGCGCCGGGAACGCTGGAAACGCGGTACTGGAAGACCTTTGAGACCACGCAAGTAGCCGGGCAGGACACGCAAATTCCCGTCGTCGAAATTGCCACCGCGGTCTCCGCGCCGACCACCGCGCTGCGCGTATTTGTTGGCCCGAAAGACTACGACGACCTGAAAAAAATGACGCCGCCGCTGCACGGCCTGGTCAATTTCGGCTGGCTGGAATTTATCGCCGATCCCCTGTTCCACGCGCTGAAATGGCTTCACAACTACATTCCAAACTGGGGATGGGCCATCGTCGTTCTGACCCTCGTCATTAATATGTTGCTCTTTCCGCTGCGCATTTCCAGCTATCGCACCACGCTGAAAATGCAGCGTGTGGGCCCGGAAATTAAGGCCATCCAGGACAAATTTAAAAAATACTCCATGCGCGATCCGCGAAAAGCGGAAATGAACAAAGAAGTGATGGCCGTTTATCAGCGCGAGGGCATCAACCCAGTCGGCGGCTGCTTTCAGATGTTTCTGCAGATGCCGATCTGGTTCGGCCTGAACACCGCGTTGCGCTACGCCATCGAAATGCGCCACGCGCGATGGTTCGGTTGGATCACGGATTTATCCGCGCGCGATCCTTATTATGTTTTGCCGGTGATGATGGGCCTTTCGATGTATTTGGTTTCAAAAATGACGCCCATGACGAGCACTGATCCGCAGCAGCAAATGATGATGAAAATCATGCCGGTGACCATGGCGGGAATTTTTATGATCTCGCCCATCTCCAGCGGTCTGGCGGTGTACATTCTTACGAGCAGCGTCGTAGGCATTGCCCAGCAATGGTATTTGAACCGCACGCATCCTGCGCCGCCCCCGCCGCCGAAACTGACGCGCGGGAAAAAATCCTAAGCGTTTGCTTCTTTTTGCGACCGATTTCCCGGGAATGGCAGTCTAACTACCCATATGACGCCGGAAATGATTCGCGATGGTCAGCTCGACCGTGCGGCAGCTGCCGACGCCTTGCGGCGTTTTCTAGAAGACCTTATCCGCGCGTCGGGGCTCGAACTGCGTGTTAACGTGCAGCCAATTTCAGAGACCGGCGCAAGGGTCGAGGGCGATGCTGAAGTGCTGGCGGATCTCGATGGTCCGGACAAAGGGTTGCTGCTAGAGCGCAACGCGGAAGTGCTAAAAGCCATCGAGCATCTGGCGTTCAAGGCGCTGCGGCTCGAACCGGCCTTCCACGAAAAAATTCATATCGATTGCGGCGGCTACCGCGCGCTGCGTTTTGAAGAGCTGCGCATGACCGCGCGCGTGGCCGCAGAACGCGTGCAATCCTCACGCCAGCCCTTTCGCCTCAATCCCATGTCATCCCGCGAGCGGCGCATTGTGCATCTCGCGCTGAAGGAATTTGCTGGCGTGCGCACGGAAAGCGTGGGAATGGGCGAGGAACGCCAGGTAGTGATTCATCCCGCCGAAAAGAAATCTTGAATTATTGTTTTGCCGAATTTTCCTCGCTAGCGGGAAAATTCCTTGGCCCAGCCTTGCGCGAGCACTTTGCCTGCGGCATCAAAACGCACCCGATAGGTGAACGCGGACGGGCGGTCCGCGCGCATCTGCGGAAAACGCACGTCGGAAATCTCCACCACCGCCTCGTCGCCTTCCTTGTGAAAACGCGTAACCGGAAAACGCGCGAACCACAGTACTTTCTGCACTTCCGGCAATTGCCGGGCGCGCGCGATGTAGGAATTTGTGAATGCGTCCGGATAAAAACGATACTGCAGGGTCGGCTCGGCCGCACTGCCGGTCGTTGGCGCAGTTGCCGGCGAGCTCCCCGTTCCCGCTGCTCCAGCGTTCGCGATGATGGGAGACTTTTCGCTTAGATCCATGCGCCAGTCGTATACCCCGCGCGGAGTTTCGATCAACCCGTCCCAATGCCACAGCGAGGGAGGCAAGGGTAATGCGCCGACCGATTGCGCGTCGACGTTTTCAAAAGCCACGAACGATTTGACGCGCTGTAGCGCAACGTGGTGCGCATACCCCGCGCACGCGATATACGCACATGCCACCAGCAGGCCCGCACGATTCCAGTTCGCGACCCCCATCCGCAGGCCCCAGAAATTGCGCGCCGGCAAAAAGACAATAATGGTGAGTAGCAGACTTCCGAACACGATGCTTTGCGCGGAAATCGGCGTGCCAATGACTTGCGCAATGGCCGCGACGGCGAGCAGCACGAATTCTGAAACCAGCCAAATTTGCAGCGCTCGGGGCTTCCATTTCTCTTTTGTTTCGTAGACCCACGCGAGCAGTTGCGGCAACAGCAGCAGCGCGGTAAACGTAAAATCGACGATGAAAATCAAGTCCCAGGCCGGGCGCGACCAATTGAGCGGAGACCAAATCATTGTGCCGAAAGTCGTCACGAGGTCCAGAAGTATGTGGCTGAGGATTCCTACAACGTAGATTCCTGTCAGGGCCGCGAAAGACGGCGACTCCCAGCGAAAACGGCGGGTGACTGCGCGGGTCAACGCCGCCAGCAGCAAGGCGAAAACCGGCATGCATAGCAGTGAATGGGTGATGCTGCGGTGCCAAGTGATCATCAGCAAGTCGTTGTGGGAAAAAACGTCGCGCAGCGTGTCGGCATCCGGAAAAATGGCGCCGACCATCAGCGACCAGGTGATTACGCGCCGTTCGTTCATCGGCCGCAACGCGAACATTTCGTCGCCGCCAAACATCGCTTTGCCGATCAGGGCGCCGGCAATTCCGTGTGTGATGGTATCCATTGGCCTTTGGTGGCACAGAATTTATTCTGTGCGGTTTCGCTTTGTCGAGCTCGCAGTTGAAAACTGTGCCACGGAAAGAGTGCCGGCGCCAACCGCGCGCACTTTGCAACGCGTAACCTACGTCACATAAATTAACGGAGAGCGCTTCGCAAGCACGCGTCCGACATTGCGCGCAGCGACGCCGCGCCGTTGCAACACCGCCAGAGCAGCAAGCGTGCTGTCCGGCGCGATGGCAATCAGCAGCCCGCCGGACGTTTGCGGATCAAAAAGCAAATCGCGATATTCCTGCGGCACGGAATCGGCAAATGCCGCGCAATCTCCGACAAACGCGCGATTATTTTTAAGTCCGCCAGACAGGTGGCCGGCGGCAGCAGCCTCGACGGCTCCTGGGAAATAAGCGAACGCGGAGTGCTCAAATTCGAGCGAAGTGGGCGCAATTGCTTGTGACGCGCTTCCGAGCGCCATCTCCCGCGCGTGCCCCAGCAAGCTGAAACCCGTTACATCTGTAACCGCGTGGATCGGACGAGCGTCTCCGGCGAGTTCTTCGACTTCACGCAGCGCAGCGGCCGCGTCGCGATTCAGTGTGGTCATAGCCATCACCGCTGATTGCAGCGATTCCCGTGTAGCAGAATTTTTTTTCAGCGCCGTGGTAATTACACCGGTGCCGAGCGGCTTGGTAAACAAAAGTACGTCGCCGGCGCGCGCGCCCACGTTTCGCCAGAATCTCCGCGGACCAACCACTCCGGTGACCGCATAACCAAAAAGCATGTCTTCGTTGCGAATGGAGTGGCCGCCGAGCACGCTGCAGCCAGCTTCGGTCATTTTCGCCAAGCCGCCGCGGATAATCTCTTCCAGGATTTCCGAGTCGCCATTTTCTGGAAAACCGACGATGCTGAGCGAGGAAATGGGACGTCCCCCCATGGCATACACGTCGCTGAGCGCATTGGCCGCGGCGATCTGCCCAAAAAGATGGGGGTCGTCCACAATCGGCGTGAAAAAATCGACGGTCTGCACCAGTGCCAGTTTTTCATCGATGCGGTAGATTCCGGCGTCGTCATTGGTGTCGAAGCCTACCAGCACGTTGGGGTCGCTCTGCCGCGGCAATTTGCGCAGGACGGCATCGAGCGTCGCGGGATTCAGTTTCGCCGCGCAGCCAGCGGCCTTGGCCATGGCCGTCAATTTCACTTGTGTCTTCAAGAAAACTCCTCGCGGGCATCCTGCAGATTGCGCCGCCGGGATTGCATTATAGGGATGCTGCGGGCCGTCCGCTCGTCAAATCGAATCTGGCGAGGAGATTTCGCTCGGAACTTGTGAGAGGCGAATGTGCGGTTTCGTCGAGCGGGGATCTGGTAAACTCAGAGAGCGTTCCGATGAAAAGCACGTCCAACCCAACCAGGACTAGTTACTAATATGTCAACTCAGCAGCCGGCAGCGCTGACCGACGAGGCGATTCTCTTCGCTCTCGCTTCGTTTCAGATTACGGCTTCTCGCAGACAAGTCGTGCAGATTCAACAATATATAAGTGTTCTTCTGAAATGGAATGACAAGATAAATCTCACCGCCATCCGCGATCCGCGCGAGATACTGTATCGGCACTTCTGCGAATGCATGTTTGGGAGCATCGCCGTGCCTGTGGAAAACGGTCGGCTCGCCGACGTCGGCTCCGGAGGGGGCTTTCCGGGCATTCCCTTGAAGATATTGCGGCCCGATTTGCAGGTCTTTTTGATTGAATCGAACATTAAGAAGGCTACGTTTTTGGCGGAAGTCTCGCGAGATCTTGAACTTAACGGCGTTCGGGTCCTCGTGAATCGTTTTGAAGACGTGGCTGAAGATGTCGCGCCGCTTGATTATGCTTGTTCGCGGGCGTTGGGCGAGTTTGCGTCGTTCCTAGCCTGGGCGGGGTCAGATCGCGTTGCAAGCAAAGAGGTTATTCTGTGGATTGGCGCCCGGGATCTCGAAGAGGTGCAGAAGATTGAGGGCTGGGATTGGCGTGAGCCCATTGCGGTGCCGCAATCGCTGCGGCGGCTCATCCTTGTCGGATCACGAAAGTCGTCGCTAAAGTCATAGATCCTCACTTCGCGGGAATGTTCCACGTGGAACATTTTATGCTCGAATGTGCCCGAAGATCCGCAAATTGTTCCACGTGGAACAAGCGAGCCAATCGCCCACCAAAGAAGTGTCCCCGCAAAGGGTTTCGCGTTGCGGGTCGAATTTGCACTGACCTGTACCCCGGAATTGTTCCACGTGGAACATTCAGGGCGTTACGGCCAGCGAAGGATCAGCGACCGATTGCTTGGAAATTGTTCCACGTGGGCCACTCGTAGGAAATCCACAGCTCTCCGCGTGATTGTTCCACGTGAAACAACTTGCATCTATTTGCTCGCTTTGCTAAATTTTCGCCTGTCGGGAGTGTCCTTGGCTCGTATTATCGCCGTAGCGAATCAAAAAGGTGGTGTCGGCAAGACGACCACCGCCGTGAATTTGGCCGCTTGCTTGGCGGCTGCGGAACAACCTACCCTGCTCATTGACTGCGATTCCCAGGCCAACGCCACGGCTGCCATTGGGTTTGCAAAGGATCCTTCTCGCCGCACCCTCTATCACGCGCTGATCATGGGTGAGCCATTTGATCGGCTGCTGCAAAAATCCCAAGTGGAGGGATTGGATGTTCTGCCCGCCGACAAAAACCTAGCCGGTGCAGCCGTGGAGCTCGTGAATGCAGAAAATCGCGAATACAAGCTCCAGGCAGCGCTAAAACCGTTCGGCGAAAAATACCGCTACATTCTCCTCGACTGTCCCCCAGCGCTAGACCTCTTGACACTGAACGCGCTGGTCTCCGCGAACGCGGTGCTTGTGCCGATCCAGTGTGAGTACCTGGCGCTTGAGGGTGTATCGGAGCTGCTGGACACGCTGATGCGTATCCGCCGCACGCTCAATCCGACGCTCGAAATTGAAGGCATTTTACTTACGATGTACGACGAGCGCACCTCGCTATCCCGCCAAGTCGCCACGGATCTGCGCAGCTTTTTTGGCACGCAAGTCTTTCAGAGCGTGATTCCGCGTAATGTGCGCCTTGCGGAAGCGCCGAGCTTCGGTAAACCTATTATTTTCTATGACATTCACAGCCGAGGGGCTGAAGGGTACACGCAGCTAGCACAGGAGGTCATTGCCAATGCCACGAAACGCGCTGGGAAGGGGGCTTGGAGCGCTCATTCGGGAGCCTGAACCGCAGGCGCCCGCAGCAGAGCATTCCACGCCGCAGCACGCACCAGCTTCGACTCCGTCGGGCGCGGCTTTCGCTCCCGCCAAGGATTTCGTTGCCGGTGGGCAGTACCAGGTCGATATCGATCTGATTGATCCGAGCCCCTATCAACCGCGCACGCGTTTCCGCGAGGAGGCGCTCGAGGAACTGGCACGCTCGATTAAGGCCAGCGGAATTATCCAGCCCATTGTGGTGCGCGCGGTTCGCGACCGCTTCCAGCTGATCGCCGGTGAACGCCGGTGGCGAGCGGCGCAGCGCGCCGGGCTCGACAAGGTATCCGTGATCGTGCGCAACGTGACGGACGCGCTCGCGCTCGAAATGACCCTCGTTGAAAATATTCAACGCGAGGATTTAAACGCCATCGAAGCGGCGCGCGCCTTTGAGCGCTTGATGGACGAATTTCATCTGACCCAGGAATTGGTGGCCGAACGCACCGGCAAAGAGCGGGCTACCGTCGGCAACGCACTCCGCTTATTGAAACTCGAAGCAACCATTCAAGAATGGATCGAAGAGGGCAAGCTTTCCGCAGGACACGGCCGGGCGCTACTTGCGGTACCTGACCCGCAATTGCGCATGCGCTATGCGCATCGCGCATCGCGCGGCGGTCTGACGGTTCGCCAGATCGAGCGCCTGGCAGCGCGCCGTGTGCGCAATGCCAGCCCTGCGACCGAGGAAGCTCACGCCGACGTCAATATTCGCGCAGCGCTCGAAGAGTTGCAACGCGCGCTGGGAACCAAGGTGTTGCTGCGGCAAAAGACAAAACTTCGGCCGGGTCAACTGGTGTTCGAGTATTACGACGACGCGCAGCTCATGGGCATTTACGACCGCTTGATGAAGTAGCGCCAGCGGAGCGCTGCATCCCGCCATCATTTTGCCGGCACCCTTCTTTACACGACGTCCTGTGCAAAAACCCCGTATTCATTCGACAACTCGCGCGCTTTCCTGCGTTGACTTGTCTCCGCCGAAGGCTACAGTAGATACTACGTTCCTCGGGGGAATTTTATGGCTTGGAGATGGCCGGGCGCTTCCAGAGATGGCTCGCAAGAAGAGTGGACTGGTTTTATCGATCAAGGCGTCACCATGGAAGGGACGCTGCAGGTTAAGGGCACGTTCCGCATCGACGGCAACGTGAAGGGCAATATTATTTCCGACCAAACCGTTATTTTGGGCGAAGGCGCAAAAGTCGAAGGGCAGATTGAAGGAAATCGCGTGGTGATCGCCGGCCGGTTTGACGGCGTGGTTTTTGCCAAAGGACGCGTAGAGATTCAAGCAAAGGGTGTGGTCACCGGCGAAGTGCACTCACCGTGCATGGTGATCGATCCTGGCGGGATTTTTGACGGCCGCTGCCACATGTTAGGCGCCGCGGATTCGACGTCAGCCCCAGTCACCATCCCGATTCGCGCGGCAATCAACGCCTGAAATCGCAAAATATCCAATTGTCGACGCTCCGACAATTGAAATCCCCGCGGAAATCGCTCAAAACCTCACGCTTCAGCGCCCAGGACCCCTACTTTGCGATATAGCTGCCATGTGGAATGGGTTCGGCGAACGGCTTCGCCGGGCGGCTAGGAGCGGGCGCTCGGTGCGTACGCTACGCCAGCGGCCGCCTCGGCAGCTTTAAGCCCGGCTTGAATGTTCGCCTCCCAGTCGAGGTGCGGCACCTTGGAAGCGTTAGCCGCCTGATAGTAGCGCAGCGCGTCTGTTGGGCGGTGCAGCTGTTTGAGGGCCAGGCGTCCGGCCGCCAGCAGCGCCAAGATTGACTGTTTTTCCGTCGGGTGCGCACGCGCCAATTCGCCATATTCGGAGACAGCGCGGTCAAAATCCTGGCGGCCCTCCGCAATGCGGCAAAGCTCCAGCCAAGTCGTCGCGGGCATGGAATCGCCACCCGCGTTCTTGTATTCCTCGAAATCCTGCCAGGCGAGTTCCGAATCCTGCGCCTTCAGGTGCAGTTGGCAAACTTTAGCGGTGGCTTCGCGATGCGAAGGGAGATCGCTTTTGCGCCAATACAGCTGGCGCAGTACGACGTAAGCATCCAAGGCGTCGGGCTTTGTGGCTATGTATTTCTCGAGAACCGAAATTCCTTCGTCGAGCTTTCCAGCCTCCAATAGTTCCGTGCCCCGGACGACCGCCGGATCCGCGGACCAGCCAATCTTATCTTCAATCACTGCGTTGGCTTTGGTTTCCCAGCCGGTCTTTGCAATAACCCAGGCCCCGAAGGCGCCACAGAGAAATCCGCCAACGTGCGCCCAGTGGGCCACGCCGCCGGTCTGCCCGGAAAGCGCGCCATCGGAAATTTCCATCAGTAGCCAAGCCGGAAGCAGCCAGTACGCAGCCATCTTAAATCGGTAGCGGACAAAGAGCGCGAACCAAAGCATCTCGATTTTTAACTTGGGAAAGCGAACCAGGAACCCGCCCATCAACGCAGCGATGGCGCCGGAAGCCCCGGCCGTCGGAACCATGCTGGACGGATAAAACATCGCGTGGAAAAGAATCGCGCCGATCCCCGCAACAATATAAAAAATCGGGTAAATCACGCGGCCCCAGCGATCCTCCAAGACGAATCCAGCAAGCCAGAGGAACCACATATTGCCGATGAGATGGAGCCAACCTAAATGCAAGAACATACTGGTTAGTATGGAAATGGGCTTTGGGTGTGCGGGTACGAACGCATAGTTTTCGAGAATGGAGTTCTTCTGGATATCGGCGAAACGCTGCTCCAGGGAATCCATCTCTGACTGCAACTGCTCGGGATCTTGCACGAACCGTATCTGCGCGTCCCAGGCATCCTCTGGGCGCCGGCTGGTCGAGGCAATCTGATTCCAGGCTTGTTCGGGGATTTTGTTCTTTACGCCGTCCACGAACTTCTCGATGTCCTCGGACGTCTTCAGCTCCGGATGGGAGGCTGCGAGAATCAGCACGTGTGTCCGCACCTCGGCGCGTTCTGGTTCTTGGGCTTCGATTTTCCAGTGGGTACCGAGGAAGATCAGGACGTTGAGGGCGATTAGTCCAAAGGTGATGACCGGCCAGCGGCGGCCCTCCATATTTTCATGGCGCAGCGGAATCAGCATGACAGACCCCTTCCGGCGAAGACGGGTTCGCAAGGATGGTTCGCTTCAGAATACGGGGCGAGGCTCGGGCAGCGTAACTGGTCGTTGGAACAGTAAATGACGAACTGATAAACGTGGCGAAATTCCGGCGTTGTCGTGAGTGCAGTTAGCGAGAGGGCACGCCGCGGCGGTCCGCCGGCACGTTGACACAACTTGTCGCGGCATCTATCGTTCGGGGGTAAGTTTCGGAGTGACGTTTTGCGTGGCATTGGCTAACAGCGTTCGGAGTAGCGGCGGCGAGGCCTGGCGAATGAAGATTCTGGTGGTGGGCGGCGGAGGACGCGAGCACGCGCTGGTGTGGAAGCTGAAAGAAAGTTCGCGCGTCGAGAAAATCTGGTGCGCTCCGGGAAATGGCGGCATCGCCGCGGAAGCCGAATGCGTCGCGATTGATGCGGGCAACGTGCCGGCACTGGTAGCGCTCGCGGAAAACCTTCAACCAGATCTCACGGTGGTCGGCCCGGAACTCCCGCTGGTTGCCGGTATCGGTGATGCGTTTCGACAGCGCGAATGGCCGATCATTGCGCCCTCCGCGCAAGCGGCGCAACTCGAAGGCAGCAAGGTTTTCTCCAAGGAATTCCTGGAACGCCACAATTTGCCGACGGCCAGGCGCTATGGAACGTACGAAAAAGCCAGCGAAGCGTACGCCGCGCTCGATGGCGTCAGTTTTCCGCTAGTGATTAAAGCGGACGGCTTGTGCGCCGGCAAAGGTGTCATTCTGGCGAAAGACAAAAGCGAAGCGCACGATTTCGTTGAGCGTGCTTTAGAAAAAAACGAACTGGGTGCCGGCGGCCAACGCTTGCTGCTCGAGGAGACCCTCGGAGGCGACGAGCTCTCGTTCATCCTGCTGACCGATGGCGAGCGTTATGCGCCTCTGATACCCACACGCGACCACAAGCGCGCTTTCGACGGCAACCAAGGCCCCAACACCGGAGGGATGGGCGCGTATTCAACGGATGATCTGCTGTCGCCTGAATTGCGCGAAACGATTCTGGCGACGATCGTCGAGCCGACCTTGCACGGCTTGGCTTCAGACGGCATTCGTTATCAGGGTTTTCTCTATATTGGTTTGATGTTGACGCCTTCCGGGCCAAAAGTTTTGGAATTCAACTGCCGGCTAGGGGATCCGGAAGCGCAGGCAATCGTGGCGCGGATGGATTTCGATTTGGCGGAAGCGCTGGCGGATTCTGCCGCAGGGCGCCTCGATCCGGAAAAATGGAAATGGCGTCCCGGCGCGAGCGTTTGCTTGGTGCTGGCGTCCGGCGGTTACCCAGGAAAATTTGCAACGAACAAGCCCATCCGCGGTCTGGCCGAAGCGGAGCAATCGGGCGGAGCGAAGGTGCTGCACGCGGGTACTGCGCTGCAACCGCCTGGAATCCATCGCCCTGGCCTCGTGACGAACGGAGGCCGCGTGCTTGGCGTGACCGCTGCCGGTGCGACGCTCGATGATGCACTCGCCTCGGCCTATCGAGCCGCCGCAGAGATTCATTTCGACGGCATGCACTACCGCAAAGATATCGGCGCACATCCGAGCAACGTGCCGGCCAGCAGAGTGCGGGAAGCGAAGGGCTAACCCCCGTGGCGGAAGTACGGAAAGCTTTTTCGCCTTTCGAAAACACGGTTATTACTGATTATTAATTAATAGCTATGTAGTCTACGGCGACTTGGGTTTGCGGCGCAACGTGGGGGCTTCCGGCGGCTGGTTTTTGTCCTCGACGGCTTTCTCGATCGGTTCGTCGGGCGCAACTACCCAATCAAACCCCTGCTGTTCGCTAATGGTCCCCACAACAAACTTCCGGTCCCCGGCGAGCAGCGGCACGATCGCGCGCAGCAAATCCGCGGCATCCTGGTCCACCGCTTTCTGTGCTTCTCCTTTATCAATAGCCTGCAGCACTTTCGCGAATCTCTGATCCGAAGAGCGCAGCCGCTCGATGCGAGGATCATTTCTCTCAATCAGCGAGCGCAGTTCGGGTTCCGATGCGTCGTCGGGAAAGCGCACTTCGACCAGCGTGCGCGGCGTGTGCTTTCCTTCCGGGGGATACAGTTGCGTGAAGCGCGGACGCAGCACACGCGTCTGCCAATAATCTTTTCCGCGTGCGCCCACTTCGTCCTGCTCGATACGATATTCCACTTGCCAGACTTCCGGCCCGTAATTCAGCGCGTAACCGATCACCACCACTTCGAAAATGGGATCGTCGGGCTTCACTTGCAGTTTGGTGTGCAGCTGACCAACCAGCGGACGCAATTTCTCGAGAAATCCCACGCCAATCATTTCAAGGTCCGGCTCCGCTTGGTCGTTATAGGACTGGTAGCGCGGGTCTTGCTTCCCGATGCGCTGAAAGTTGCGGTCCAGCCGCACGGGGTGCGGGTCGCCGGAAAGCTGCCATTCTTCAGCGCCAAAAAGCACGCCCACGTGCGTGCCGTCGAGACTCAGCACGCGGGGCGGCGCGGAGTTCACTTCGAGCGGCTGGTCGATTACCGCGAAGGTTGTCTGCTCACGGGAGACGTGAACAATGACGCGGCCGCCGGCCAGGTTGGCGACAATTTCATTTTCGAGCTGTTGCTGTTGTGCGCGCGCGCCGCGCGTCCCGGCGGCCAGCATCACGACGACCAGCAAACACCGCACGGCGCAACTTTGCATAGCGGTCGTGCGTTTTGGGAAATCGCGCGTTGTGCCGAGAAATACCTGGTTATAGCCCGCGTTGCGCATCGCCTTATTGTAGGCGCGAGCGCCCACTTTGAGTAAACTGGTAGTTTGGAATGCGCTCCTCTCGACGGCGGGGCCCTGTCTGTTGGGACGGATCTTTTCAAACGAGGGGCGCATCCTTCGGCGGCTCAAACGAGCAGCCTTATCTCGCAACAGGTCATCGCTTATGAAAAAAACAAAAAACATCAAGCACAATGGCAAATCACTCGCGGACATTCTGGCGGCCCACGAATTTTTCTTTCGCGGAAAGGACGGCGGCGTGCGCGCAGATCTGACCGGCGCGGATTTGTCCGACGCGGACCTGGAAGGCGTGAATCTGAACGGCGCAATTCTGCGCAATGCCAATCTGCAAGGGGCTAGTCTGCGCAAGGTAAAACTTGCTTCCGCAGATTTATCCGGCGCCAATCTGCACAAAGCCGATTTGCGCAATAGCGATCTAACGGAAGCGATTCTGCCTGGGGCGAATTTGAGCGAAGCGCAGGCCAGCGGCATCGAATTTTTCCGCTGCGATCTTTCGAACGTGAATTTTGAGCGAGCGGATTTGCGCAACGTCAATTTCCGCCTGGCCAATATTGATGGCGCGCGTTTTGCCGGCGCGGACATGGGCATCGCCATTCTGCGCGAGACGGATCTCACGGGCGTCGATTTCTCCGGCGTGGACCTGAGCACCGCGCTGTTGCCGAAGGGTTATGCGCCCCAGCAAGCCAAGGCACACACTTCGTGAAGCCGCTGGCGGTGGGCGCTAGATGGATTGGCAGCGATCATGACAACGCGCTTGGCCGCGTGATAGGCTCGTCGCAGGCTGCGCTGCCGGTCCTCCGCTGAATCCTGTGGCCACTCCAACGACCCAAATCGATCACGCCGTGACACGCGAACGCGTGCTCGATGTGCTGCGCGAGTTGCTGGTCGAACTGGGCAGCACCGGAGCAGTCCCGCGGCTTGGCGCAAATTCGCAACTGGATGCCGATCTTGGTTTGGGCAGCCTCGAACGCGTGGAACTTTTGGCGCGCCTCGAGACCGCGTTCGGCGTTCGTTTGGCGGACCGCGTTGTAGCTGAAGCCAATACGCCCGACGATTTAGCCGCAGCGATTTTTGGCGCCGGTGAAATTGAGATTCCCGCCGATGCCGCGAGCTCCGCGCTGCGCGCTTCCGTCACCGCAAATAAAATGCACCGCCAGGCGGTTGCGGCGGGTGCTTACGAAACAAAAACGCTGCTGGAACTTTTCCGTTACCGCGCCACGCATGACGCGGAGCGCGCACATCTGCTCATTACCGAAGAAACGGAAGAAGGTGAGCGCGAACTCACACTGACGTTTGGCGAATTGTATGCCGCCGGTCAGCGTTGCGCAGCGGAACTCGCGCGACGTGGGGTCAACGCCGGCTCGCGCGTCGCGCTGATGCTGCCGACGGGACGGGCGTTTTTCGTTTCGTACACCGGTATTTTGCTGGCGGGCGCGGTGCCCGTGCCCATTTATCCGCCGTTCCGCGCGGATCGCATTGAAGAGTACGCCGCGCGGCAATCTGCGATTCTGAACAACGCGGAGGTTTGCGTGTTGCTCACGTTTCGTCGCGCGGAAGCGGTGGCCAAGCTTTTGAAACCGCGTGTGCGCTCGTTGACCGCGGTCATCGATGCGGAAGCGCTGCTCGCCAGCGCGGATAAACCCTCGGAAATTATTCCCGGGGCGCTGCCGCTGCATCTCACCGGCGCTCGCGCCCGCAAGCCCGACGACCTCGCGCTGCTGCAATACACGTCCGGATCGACCGGCGATCCCAAAGGCGTGATGCTCACGCACGCCAACCTCCTTGCGAACATGCGCTCCATCGGCGAAGCCACGCGACTTGGGCCGGACGATGTGGGCATCAGCTGGCTTCCGCTGTATCACGACATGGGACTGATTGGCGCGTGGCTCGCGCTGCTGCATTTCGGAACGCCGCTGGTGGTAATGTCCCCGCTGGCTTTTTTGACGCGCCCGGAGCGCTGGCTGCAAGCGTTTCACAAACACCGCGGCACGATAGCCGCCGCACCAAATTTTGCTTACGAGCTTTGCGTCCGCAAAATCGCCGATAAGGACATCGCCGGAGTCGATCTCAGCTCCTGGCGCGTGGCGTTGAACGGCGCGGAGCCGGTAAATCCCGATACCCTCGCGCGTTTTGAACGGCGTTTCGCGCCGTACGGTTTTCGCGGCGCTTCCATGGCGCCGGTTTACGGGCTCGCGGAGGCTTCGCTGTGCGTCACGTTTCCGCCGCTCGATCGCCCGCCGCTTATCGATCGCGTCGATCGCGAGACGTTTACGACGCGCGGGAAAGCGGTTCCCGTTTCAGATGACGCAGCAAACGCCATCGCTTTCGTTTCCGCCGGCAAGCCCGTTACGCGCATGGAGGTGCGCATCGTGGATGATTCCGGCAGCGAGTTGCCAGATCGTCACGAAGGATTTTTGTGGTTTCGCGGACCCTCGGCCACCAGCGGCTTTTTCCGCAACGCCGCCGCCACGCAAAAATTGCTGCCGCAAGGACCGGCCACGAGCCCCGGTGAGTATGCATGGGTGAATTCCGGCGACCGCGCGTATCGTGCCGACGGCGAGATTTTCGTCACCGGCCGCGTGAAAGACATCATCATCAAAGGCGGCCGCAATCTTTATCCGCACGAAGTGGAGGAGCTGGCCGCGCGCGTCGAAGGCATTCGCAAAGGGTGTATCGTGGCCTTTGGACTAAAAGACGAAGCCAGCGGCACCGAGCGGCTTTTCGTTGTCGCGGAAGTTCGCGAAGGCAACACCGCGCGCCGCGCGGCAATTGTTGCAGGCGTCACCGAGCAAGTGTCAAAAGGGCTCGGGCTTCCTCCGGACCGCGTGGAACTCTTGCCCATCGGCAGCATTCCAAAGACGTCCAGCGGAAAATTGCGCCGCGAAGAGACCAAGCAACTTTATTTGCAGGGCACGCTGACCAGATCGAAGGCTCCCGCATGGCTGCAAATCGCGCGTCTTGGAATCGCTAGCGCTTTCAGCAACATCGGGCGCTCGCTCGCGGATGTCGCCCGGCGTGCCGCGCAGATTGCGTATGGCGTTTATTTCGCGGTGGTGTTCTTTTTGTGGATCGTGCCTTCCTGGATCATCGTGCAATTTATCAAAGATCATCGCGCAGCCGGACGCTTCACTTCACGCGCGGTAAAGGTTTTATTCGCTCTGACGCGGACGCAGGTCCGCGTCGTTGGCAAGGAATTCATGAACACGCCCGGCGCGAAAATTTATGCCGGAAACCACACTAGCTATTTTGACGTGCTGCCCCTGATGATGGGTCTTGGCGTGCTCTACCGTTTTGTCTCCAAAATCGAAGTCGGCCACATTCCGTTCGTCGGAACATTTCTCCGGCAGATGGGACATCTCACTTTCGATCGCGCGGATCGCGACGCGCGCCTGAATCAATCCAAAGAAATTGAACAACTCTTGCAGCGCGGCGAATCGGTGTTTGTTTTTCCCGAAGGAACTTTTGCTTCAGAAGACGGCGTGCGCCCTTTCCAACTCGGCGCTTTCAAAGCCGCGGTCGCCACGGGCGCTCCCATCATTCCGGTGGCGTTAGCGGGGTCGCGGCAAATTCTTCGCGAGGGAACCTGGTTGCCGCGCCACGGCAACATCACTATCACATTGTCCGCGCCGATCTATCCGCAAAGTGCAAATGGCGCAAACGGAGCGGCCTCCGCTGACTCCGCCGACGCCGGCGATTGGCATCGCCTGATTCAACTTCGCGACGCCACGCGCACCGCCATCGCGCGCCATTCCGGCGAATCGGCACTGTAAATGCCAGATTTTTCAGACACATCTGCTTAAAAAAACTTTACAACCCCCTGCAACTTCGCCGCGCTGCCACGCATCACTATTACAACGAAAAATAAGAGCGCGGATGACTGCCTCCTGCCTGAGGCGACCGCAAGATGCGCAACCGAGCAGCAGTTACGCCGGTTAGCGAAAAACTAAATCTCATAGGAGCCTTTATGAAATGGAAGCTATTGGTGACTTTCCTCGCGTGTGCGGCGTTTTTTGCAACCAGCGCCAAAGCACAAGATCAAGAGAAGATAGACATCTACGCCGGTTATTCGTATTTACGCGCCAATCCCAGCAGCAACACCCTTGGCGGCTTCGGACTGAATGGTGGCAACGCATCGCTGGCCTATCACGTGACGCCGTGGCTCAGCGGTGTTGCCGATTTCGGTGGCTATACCAACGGTAACGTTTTCCATACCGGTTCGAACGGCACGGCCTCCACGTACCTATTTGGGCCGCGCGTCTCCTTTCATCACATCTGGCGCGTACATCCCTTCGCCGAGGCGCTGTTTGGCGCGGCCCACGGCAACGCCAATTTGTTTGGCACCACACAATCGCACAACGCGTTTGCGGCGGCGCTCGGCGGCGGTTTCGATTTTCGATTGAACCGCCATTTCAGCTTGCGTCCACTGGAAGTTGATTACTTGCCGACGCGTTTTCCCGAAGCAGGCTTCGGCCGGCAGACGCAAGACAACTTGCGCGCCTCGACTGGCATCGTTTTCCACTTCTAAACAATTTTGGAAAGGAGGGAAACTAACAATCACAACAAGTAACGCTTTGGTGCAGCCAAGAGGGCCGGCTAGGCAGGGCTGGCCCTTCCTGGTTTTTATTTATCCAACGTGTAGATGATGGTGATATAGGTTTCAACTTCCACCGCGCTTCCGTTCAAAATCGTTGGCTTGTAACGCCATTGCCGCACGGCGTCCTTCGCCGACTGGTAAAAGAGCGTGTCGCCTCCCACTGCTTCGAGAGACTCAATTCGCCCTTCGGTCGAAATGATGGCGCGCAATTCGACGCGGCCTTCGCGGCGCATCTGTTTTGGCAACGCAGGATAGACGGGTTCCACGCGCGTCGTAATCATTGCCGGATCGAGATGCGTGACGCGAAGAAGCTTCACCGGCTGCGGATCGATGTGCGGCCGCTCCGGGGGAGTCGCGTCGCCGATCGGCACGCAACCTGAACAATCAATGCCCGGCCCCGTGGGCCCGACGCCAGCTTCCTCTGTTGTGGCAGTCGCACCGTTGCGGCCGAAGGCCGCCGGCGTCGCAGGGTGCAGTTGCGGACAAAGAAAACAGAATGTACGGCGCGAACCCGCCGGCTGTGGTTGCGCGACAATGTGCTCGTGCATCTCTCCGCCACGGTGATAGTAGGGGGGAACCGGCGTAACGTTGGCTAACGCAATTCGTTCGCTCCTCCCGAAAAACGGAATCGCCACAATCGCCACCAGCACCGCCGCCTGCAGCAGCGTCGATATCACCAGCGCTCTGCGGCGGATCTGCCGCTCGCGCCGCTTTTGTTCCGCGTCGCCTTCCACCAGGCATCCCTGCAGAACAGCGAACTCCCGATTCGCGCCATGCTCTTCATCGTCAGCAGCAACACCACGATTGTTCCTCACCAAGACACACCTCCACGGAATCACCGCACTTGGATTTTTCAACCCGGCGCAAAATTGCGCGGCGCCGATTCTTCAAAATCACGCAGCTCCGCCATAACGAAATTCGCCTTTTTTTTGGCGATCGTTACCTTCGCAGCCGCCGTAATGTCCGAAAAATCAGCGCCGCTCTCGCAGGGATGTGAGGGGTGGCGCGCGTCCTCATTTCTTTGGACACCGCCCTGTCCCACAAGTTCCCGGCAGCGGAAATGTCCGCCCGCAAGGCGCCTACGACCGGGGCCCCATCGCAAGTCCGCGCCGATAAAGGCACTTGCAGGAAAAATGTATCGCACCGCACACCCCCGGCATCTTATTCACGTGGACGTGGATCTTTGGGAGGTACAACCGATGGAACGGCGATTTACGGAAGTTGTGGGTGTTCGCCGCACGGGCTGGGCCGCTCTGGACCGCGATCCGCAGCAGGACAAGGTCGAATTCGTCTGTCCCCACTGCGGTGCGCGTGATCAGAAAAATGCCCGGCGCGAGCGCTCGCTTTATCATTTCACCGACGGTTTTTTACAGGATTTGCAGGGTGAGGTCGCGCAGTGCCATTCTTGCAAACAGTCTGTACGCGTGGTCCCGGTGGTGATGTTGCATGACCAGGGGGAGACGCGGCGCTTTGAAGCGGTTTTCGCGGATGAACCGATGGCAGCCGCGATTGAGGTAGAAGCCTCGGCCGTCGCAACTCGCTAATATAGCGACTCATTCATTTCGATCGAATCTAGCTAAAGGAAAGGGCGCGATAACCATTCGCGCCCTTTCCTGATTTTGCGTCTCGCTCTCCGCAGTGGCCGGAAACTTCATCAGTGCAATTTATTAACGATGCCACCGGTCATCACGATCGCGCCAACGGTGCTCCAGCGCCTCGCGCCGTTCATGCCGCCAGTAATCGGCTTGGGGACTAAAGTAGCCGCGACGCGCGATGGCTTCGCGCTCGCGGAAATTGTCGTAGCGCACTGCGGGCCGACGGTCGAACTCGTCGGCTTGGGCGGCTGGCGCGCTGCCAAAAATCAAGAATCCACCAATGGCCATGGCCATCAAACCAGCGTTAATGACAAACCCGTTGACCCGTTGAGAAATTGATCGCATGACATCCTCCCGTGGAGCGCGCCCTGCGAACCGGTCTGGGGTTGGCGTCCTAGGTAATGAAACACCCATCCGCGGGAAATGTCGCGAACGTCAATTCCGCGCCATCCGCAAACTGCGGTGGCACCAAGGAAAAAGGCGCAGCCAACCACGCTGCGCCTCGATGATTCTTCGGTGACTTTTACCGGTGATCGTGGTCGTGATCGTCCCAGTCGCGGTCGGTGTGCCAGCGATGGTTGTCTTCATCCCACCAGCGGTGCCCGTGATTCCAGCAATACTCGCGCGCTGCAGCCAGTTCCGCGCGCCGGCTTTGCGCCTGCGGGCTGTCCCAGCCATGATGCTCCGCCGCTTCGTGCAGGCGATGGTCCGCGCGGGCAATGCGGCGTTGGCAAGCGTCGTCGTCGGCACGCACTGTCGGCGCACCCACGGCGAAGATCATGAAACCGCCAAGCAGCGCGGTGGCCAGCGTGGCCTTCACGGACCCGGTATGTTTTGCGTTCGCTTTCATATGATTGACGCCCTCCTAATTCGGCGCAACGCGAATATACGCGCGGTTTTGGCGGGCAAGCCATACAGCAATCCCCGTACAATTTTCGGGAAATCACGCAGGCTGCAACTCGCTCGCATCAATGGATTTTGGGATTTTGCCGGCAGGCGCCGGGAGCAAGCTCAAGGTTTCGTTTAGTAGGCCTGTAGAAAAGGATCCACTTCCATGTGGTATTTTTCCATGCCCGTGCGGATTTGTTCAAACGCGTCATCCACGGTATCCGCAAACTGCAGCAACTTGTACTCTTCCGGATTAATCATTCCCCAGCGCACCATAGCACGAAAATTCAGCACTTGTTCCCAGTAGCGCCGTCCATAAATCAAAATCATGTTGTTCTTCGAGAGTTTGCCCGTCTGCAGCAGCGTCATCATTTCCCACAGTTCATCCATCGTTCCAAAACCGCCGGGAAAAACGATCAACGCTTTGGCAATTTGCGCAAACCATAATTTACGCATAAAAAAATAATGAAAATTCAGGCTCAGCTCCGGGCTGATGTACGCGTTCGAGAATTGCTCGTGCGGCAGCTCGATGGATAGTCCGATGGACTTGCCGCCCGCTTCGTACGCTCCGCGATTGGCCGCTTCCATGATGCCCGGGCCGCCGCCTGAGCAAATCACGAATCGCCGCGGCTTCGGTCCCAGCGAACTCGCCCACGCGGTAATTTTGTGAGACAGTTCGCGCGCCTCCTCGTAATAGCGGGACATTTCGAGCGCACTCTTCGCGCTGCGCAGCGCCGCGCGGTGTTTTACTTTCTCTTCAGCGCTCAATTTTCCCAGCTTCTCGCCCTTCAGCCGCCCCAGCCGCGTCAGCGCCGTTTCCCGGGACTCAATGCGTGCCGAACCGAACATCACGATGGTGTCTCCGATGTTCTCCTTCTTCAGTTGCATCATCGGCTGTAAATATTCCGCCATGATGCGCAGCGGCCGCGCCGGGGTGCTCTGCAGAAACTCCAAGTCTTCGTGCGGCGGCTTCGGTGCATGTTGCGGTTTCAGCTTCGGTGCGTGCTGTGGACTTGGCTTGGGCTTGCGCGGCGCGGTCATAATCTCTGCTTTCCTCATCGGTGCTTAATCATTCTAGAGACCGCCGCCACCCGCGGCAACGCCTGCGCTCCCATCTGCGTCGAATGAAGTACACTGCCAGTCACTCACCCACGCGTGCCTGGCGCCGATTGACGGGGAAAACGATGCTGCAACCCACGGGGAAATGCGCGCTGCTCCTGTCGCTGGCTCTATATGTTCCCGGGCGCTCCGCCGCCCAAGGCCCCGAGGGTCCCATGACTCCGCCTCCAGGCGTAGCCATTCAGCAGCCTCCCGCGCCCATCAAAGTAAGGGTCACGCTCGTAAACACTCCCGTCGTGGTGCGCAACGCCAAAGGCGAAATGATTCACGATCTGGCCGCCACGGATTTTCAAGTCACAGACAACGGCACGCTCCAGAAAATCACGCATTTCGATCTCGGCGGAGATCCCATCTCCATGGTCGTGCTGGCGGAAACCAGTTCGCGCGTTTCCCCATTGCTTCCCGAGGTTCGCAAAACTGGCACGCTGATCACGCAAACCGTCATGGGGCCGACCGGCGTAGCTGCGCTTCTCTCTTTCAACGATTCCGTCGACAAGCTCCAGGATTTCACGAGCAACAGCGACCTTTTCGAACACTCCATCGCCACGCTTCCCGAAGGCACTTCGGGCACCAAGCTTTACGACGCCATGGCGGTTGGAGTGGAAATGTTGACGGCACGCCCGCAAGCCGCCGCAGACAATCCCGGCACGCGGCGCATCTTGTTGATTCTCGCGGAAGCGACGGACGTTGGCAGTAGCGTAAAACTAGGCGAGGTGCTGCGCCGCGCGCAACTCGCCAACGTCACGATTTACAGCGTCGGTCTTTCCACTACGCGCAGCGAATTGCAAGCCAAGCATCCGCCGGAGACGCAATCCCCCATGACGCCGCCGGGAACTTTTGGCCATCCACCGTTCCCGGGAACCCCGCAAACTCCGGACAACGACGCCGCCATGCAAGGCGTCGACATCACCGCGCTGGCCGTGTGGGCCGTCCAGCGCGCTGAAAACATCGCAAAGAAGCACGCCCTCGAAGCCGCGGCGGCAGCGACGGGCGGAGCGCACTTCGCCACCTTCAAAGATCGTTCCATCGAAAAGGCTATCGATGAAATCGGCAGCGAACTCCACGCGGAATACAATCTAAGCTACTCGCCAACGGACGCCGCGTTCCCCGGCTATCACGAAATCACGGTAACCGTAGATCGCCAAAATCTGAAAGTCCGCGCCCGTCCGGGCTATTACCTTCCGTAAATTTACATGCGGTCCATCCATCGTCACTACAAGATTTTCTTCCAAAAACTGGAATCCCGGCTGGCCGCCAGCACATCCTTCCGCGCCGACCACCGCAAAAAATGTTGCGTGCGCGTGTGCGCCGTGTGCGCCTCCCGCGAGGCCCACACTTCATAAAACAAAAATCCTCCGGGAGCGTCCGCCGAACGGAGCAGTTCGTAGACGATGCATCCCTCTTCCTTGCGCGTCGGTGTAATCAAAGCGCGCAGCTCCGCCTCGAGCAGCAACTCCTGCCCCTCGCGCGCCTTTAGCTGAACGATCAGTGTGACCGCTTCTTTCGGGAGCTTCGCCGACGACGCAGAAGGCCTTTTGCCGGCGCTGCGCGTGGGTTTTCTTCGACGGCTCTTCCTTGCAGAACGTTTCGCCATAATGGCGGGCATTGTAGCGCAACTCCCCCGCAACGCGAATTCGCGTCCAAGGACTTGTAGCGCAGGGCGGAGCCCTGCGGCTTTCTCCCGTGGGCCCCAAGGCACCGCTCGGCCAGGGACGCTAGCGCCTCGGCGATTTCCTAGTCGCCGACTATTTCGCGGCGTTGTCGGCCTTTACCGCGGGCTTGCCCGCATCCAAATTGTCAAAATTCAAGATCGTATTCAGCACCAACGAATAGGTCCCGCGCGTCTCGCCCCGATAAATCGGATTGATCGAAAATAGCACCACATGTCCTTTTCCGGATGGCGCATCCACCACCGCGGGATGCTGGGCAATTTCTCCGCCATCATCGACCAATCCGGAAATCAGCAAGTCCTTGGAATCCGCATAACGCAAAATCACGCGCGGTCGTTTCCCCTCCGGAATAATCCGGAAGTTCGACCAGGACGACAGCCTCTGCTCGTCCGTCACCGGAGGCGATTCCCACAACTCAGACTTCGGCTCTTCTTCCGGCAGGGCGCTCGCCGAGCGGCCCACGATAAAATCCTCGTCGTCCGCCGTGCCGCGTCCCGTCGCCCGCGCGTGCGTTTCTTCTCCGAGCTTGCGCCTGCCACGCGCGTGCGCGTAGCTGCTCAAGGAAAAAACTGGCCCGTTATCGCAGTATGCGGAAACTTTTTCGTCGTATCCGTACGCAATAGGGCTAGCGCCGTCCACCATTCGCAATCCCACCACCGCGCCGACGATCTTCATTTTGTCCGCGTGATGTCCGCTCATGCCGATCACCATGCCGGTTTCCATTGCAAAGCTGGAGGTGTCCGTCGCCGTCAACAACACTCCGCCCTTCTCCACAAATTCCTGCAAATTCGCCAGTCCCTGCCAGCCCATTCCCGGCCGCATGTCGTCGGTTCCGTCATTCTTGCCCACCAAGTTCGGCGTTTCCGGCGTATTTTTCCAAGGCAGCGCGTTCCCGTAGGTCGTCGACAATCCGTTCACGATGGCGCTCGCTCCCGCCTCGTAGCCTACCGGAGGGAATAAGATCACGTCGTACTTCGCACGTAAATCCGTTGTTCCCAAGGTCTGCGTGCTGATGTAGTCGTAGGGTATTTTTAGATCATCGAGCGCCAGCCTCCACCATCCTTCCATTTGCGTCGAAAGCCAGGTATGCACATACGCGATGCGCGCCGCGCGCACCGCATGCATTTTCACCGAAGGCGCCGCCGCCAGCGCCGTAGCCTGCAAGCCCGTGTCCGCCAGCGCTTTCCCCAGCTCGTCGCGGCTCACGCCTTGCACCACGAACGTTCCGCGCCGGAATTTCTTTCCCCCGCTTTCAAATTCCTCTTCCACCACCTGGATGTTCGCGTCGCGCAGTTCGTAGCGCAGCGTTGCGCCTTTCGGCTCGCCGCTATTGCTCACGGCAAACACCGTTCCCGCGCCGCTCACTTCGCCCTTGGGGCGAACCTCAGTAACGCGCTCCATCTTGGCGCTCAGCACGTTGGCATCGGTCACGCGCACCACCTGCACGCCGAACAATTCCCCAAATGTCCACCCGGTATCGTCGTACGGCGTTTTCTGCGGATCTTCCGGACTCCAAAACTGATAGTCGAGCAGCGCATCCGCGATACGCGAATACGGTTGGTCCATGCGAATAATGTAACTCCCCGCAGGAAACGTGCGGCTGGTGGGGGTCGGCTTTTCTTCCTTCGTTTTGTCCTTCGCCTCTTTGGTCGCTTCTTCCTTTTTGTCCTTGTCGTCTTTCGGCCCAGCTTTTTTCTTCACGACTTTTTTCGCCGGCAAGCTTACTGTAAATACGCTGGTCGCCCGCGAAATCTCCACGTCTTGCTTTTTCATCACTTCCAAAAGCTCCGCCTGCAATTCCGGCCGCGGCTCATCTCCGGGAAAAACGTAAGCTGCAGGCCCCTCTGCCGCGGGCTTGCCAATCGAGCGCTTGGCTTTCAAATAAAAATTCTTTAGAAACATCCGTTTGTTCTCGTTGAAATAATGCAGCGAGGTCAGCAAGCCCGTCTCTTCGTAATTATTATTGTCGCGCTGCGACCATTCGGCTTTCGCCAACGGCGGATTCGAGCGGTACCATGTCCGGGAATATTCGTCCGGCTGGAGCGTGCGCACCTGCGTGTCTGCGCCGCCATTTCCGAATGTTTCGTACAGCCGGCTGATTCCGTTGTGCATCGCCGCGATAAACATCAAATACCCCGGCGACCAGGTATCAAAATCGCCGTGAGCAAAGACGCCGGGCATTCCGAATTTCCCCAGGTCCGCGACGTTTCGCCAGCCAATCATCTGCCACTCGTTTGTCAAAATCGGATCTACCCATGCGTTGTACGGGCCATCGCCAATCGTGTTGTCGTACAAATATGGTACCGACTCGTGCAAATCGTGCAGTACCTGCGCCTTCCAACCCACATACGTATTCAAAATATTTTCAGTTAATTTCAAGGTTGCGCCCATGGCGTCGCGATTGTTGTCGTGCGCCACATATTTGCCCCAATAAATCAAAGGCGGAGTAAATTCCTTGGGATGTGCCAGGTGCCATTTGTAAATATCCACCATGCGATCCCGGCCATCCACTTCGACTACCGGCGTAATCAGCGTGATCATGCCGTCGCGCACCTCGCGAATGTACGCGCTGTCATCCACCGCCAAGCGGTATGCAAGTTCCATCAGCGCCGTAGGCGCGCCAGTCTCCGGCGAATGGATCGTTCCGGTGATGTAATAAACTGGCACGGCTTTCGCCACGACGCGATCCGCCTCCGCGTCATCCAGCTTGATGGTTCGCGGATCAGCAAGTTTTCCCAGCAGGGCGCGGTTTGCTTCTAAATTTTTAATATTTTCCGGCGAAGAAATCGCCACAGCGATCATCTCGCGCCCTTCTTCGCTTTTTCCGATGGAGTAAACCTTCACGCGCGGGCTGGCTGCTTCGAGCATGCGCATATATTTGTAGACGTCTTCGGCATACGGCAAGATTCCCGGCGCGCCTGCCACATCGCCGAGAACCGCTTCCGGCGTGGGCACACTTTTCGAAGCCGGCAAATACTCGACCAGCGGCGAACTAAAAGAAGGGTCGGTAGTATATTTTTTAATTTTGGCGGTATACGCCTCGTCGATCGCCTGCTTGGGATCCCGCGCCGGCGCGGTCTCTTCGTTTGCCCGGAGATGAACTGCCGTCAACAGCACAAAAACAATTACCAGCACGCGCACAAAAAGATTGCATTCCCGCAGAGCCGAACGACCATTCATGTTTTTTCTCCAGAGGTAGGTCAATATGAACCACGAATTGTAGCGCACAACCCTGGGTTTGTAGGGTTTCGGCTCTGTTTTCGAGGTCGCAGCGCCAGGCTGCGGACCTGGCGTCCGAACCTCCTGTTGGCGAATCGAAAAAATTATCAGAAATGTTAAACAGATAGCCCAATTATCGCTACAGGGTGTACCCGATGGCGTTCAAGTTCCCAGGCGCTAAGATGTGTGTGTCGAGGCGATACAACTGGGCCCTTTCCTATGAAAATCGCACAAGTCGCTCCCCTCTATGAAAGTGTTCCGCCGCATCTTTATGGCGGCACCGAACGTGTGGTCTCGTACTTGACCGAAGCCCTGGTGGACCAGGGGCACGAAGTCACGCTCTTTGCGAGCGGCGATTCCATCACGCAGGCCCGCCTGATTCCCGGCTGCGACTGCTCCTTGCGCTTAAGCGAAGATTGTGTCGATCCCTTGGCCCATCACGCTGTAATGCTGGACAAGGTGATTTCCCTGGCCGACGAGTTCGACATCATTCACTTTCACACCGACTACACGCATTTTCCGTTCAGCAAAAATATGGGATTGCCAAATGTCACCACCTTGCATGGCCGTCTCGATTTGCCGGATTTGCAGCCTCTCTATGAGCATTTCAACGAGATGCCGCTGGTCTCCATTTCCTTTGCGCAGCGCGAACCTCTCGGCGACGTAAACTGGGCCGGCAACGTTTTTCACGGCCTGCCCGCAAAGCTCCTGAACGCCAGCGAAGAACCCGGGAAATACTTGGCATTCCTCGGCAGAATTTCGCCAGAGAAACGCCCCGACCGCGCCATCCGCATCGCCTTGAAAGCCGGCATGCCTCTGAAGATCGCCGCCAAGGTCGACCGCGTGGACCGCGAATATTTTGAGACGCAGATCAAACCGCTGCTCAAGAATCCCGGAATCGAATATATTGGCGAGATTACCGAGTCCGAGAAGTCCGAATTTTTGGGGAATGCCTACGCTTATCTCTTTCCCATCGACTGGCCGGAACCATTTGGTCTGACCATGATTGAAGCCATGGCCTGCGGAACTCCGGTAATTGCGTTCTCTTGCGGATCCGTGCCAGAAATTCTGGACGATGGCCTCACCGGCTATATCGTGACTTCCGAAAAAGAGGCGGTCGCCGCAGTGGCCCGAATTCCTCAATTGAGCCGCCGCCAGTGCCGCGAAATCTTCGAAGCGCGATTCACCGATACGCGTATGGCCTCCGACTATGTCAAGGTATATGACTCCGTGCTGCGTGGACATTGCCGCGTCCCGGCGAACGCGCGCGCCGCAAACACCCGATGAATGATCCTGTAAAAGATGTTCTGCAGGTCGAAGATCAGTTTTACGTCCGCGCCACGTCTTCTTTGGCGGACGATCGCACTCGTGTCCTTAAATACGGAAAAACTTTTGCCGTATTCGACCGCTTCGGAAACCTGGAAGCTCTTGGTCCGGTGCAGTTGGGAATTTTTTATGCTGAGACGCGCCATCTCTCCCGCTTCGCCCTCCGCCTCAACGGCCGCGAGCCCATGCTGCTCAGTTCCACCATCCGCGACGACAATGGGTTCCTCGCCGTCGACGTCAGCAATGTGGACAGCACGGTTGACGGGAAAATCGTCTTGGCGCGCGGCACCATTCACTTGTTTCGCTGCAAATTTTTGGACGACGTCGGCTGCCACGAGCAAATGCGCCTGCAGACCTATGGACTCGAAGACCTGGAAGTCTCGATTACTCTGGATTTCGACGCGGACTTCGCCGATATTTTTGAGGTACGCGGATCCGTGCGGCAAAATCACGGAGCGCGTCTCGCTACCTCGGTAAAAAGAGATGAAGTCGTCCTGGCCTACTGCGGCCTTGACAATGTGGAACGCCGCACCCGCTTGCGTTTTTCTCCTGTGCCAACTTTTTTGACAGAAACGCAAGCGCACTTCGACATCATTTTAAAGCCCAATACCGAAACGCTACTCGGCATTACCGTCCAGTGCGAACACGATGCCGAGCATAAACCGACGGTTTCGTATGCCACGGCTTTTCACAATTTGCAGGAGCGCGTGAACACCGGTGCTTTGCGCCAGTGCGTCATCACCACCTCCAGCCAGCGTTTCAACGATTGCCTGTCGCGCTGCGAAGCCGATCTCAGCATGCTTATCGAAGGCAACCCGGAAAAAAATTATCCCTACGCCGGCGTTCCCTGGTTTAGCACGGTCTTTGGCCGCGACGGCATCATCACCGCACTCGAATGTTTGTGGCTGGCCCCGGATATCGCCAAGGGCGTGCTCAGCTATCTCGCAGAAACCCAGGCCACCGAACTAAATCGGTCCCGCGACGCGGAACCCGGAAAAATTCTCCACGAAATGCGCCGCGGCGAAATGGCTAATCTGCGCGAAGTTCCTTTCGGCAAATATTACGGCAGCGTGGATTCCACGCCGCTCTTTCTCATTTTAGCCGGCGCGTATTACACGCGCACCGGCGATCTGGATTTCATCCGCAACATTTGGAGCAATATCGAAGCCGCGCTGGCCTGGATCTATCGCTACGGCGATGTCGACGGCGACGGCTTCGTCGAATACGAACAGAAATCCACGAACGGCCTCTCGCAGCAGGGCTGGAAAGACTCCGCCGACTCCGTCTTTCACAGCGACGGGCGCATCGCCGAAGCCCCCATCGCACTCTGCGAAGTGCAAAGCTACGTCTACGCCGCAAAGCGCTCCGTAGCGTTACTCGCCGAAGCGCAGGGCAACGCGCAGCAGCGCGATAAATTAAATGCCGAAGCCGACACCCTGAAGAAGAAGTTCGATGAGGCTTTCTGGTCCGATGAACTCGGTCTCTACGTTCTTGCGCTCGACGGAAAGAAAAAGCCCTGCATCGTGCGCGCTTCAAACGCTGGACACGCACTTTTCACCGGCATCGCCACGCCGGAGCGCGCCGCTCTTATCGCCGATACCTTGCTGGCCACGCAAATGTTTTCCGGCTGGGGCGTTCGGACACTAGCCGCCAGCGAAGCCCGCTACAATCCCATGTCCTATCACAACGGCTCCGTCTGGCCCCACGATAATGCCCTCATCGGCCTCGGCCTTTCCCTCTATGGCGGCCAGCGCCATGCCGCCCGCATTCTTACCGGCCTTTTTGAAGCCTGCTTGCAATTCGATCTCTATCGCTTGCCGGAGCTGTTCTGCGGCTTTCATCGCCGTGTCAAAGGCGGGCCCACGCGCTATCCCGTAGCGTGCGCGCCGCAAGCCTGGGCTTCCGGCGCGATCTACCTGCTCCTGCGCGCCTGCCTCGGCATGAACATTCGACCGCTCGAAAAAAATATATCCTTTTCGACGCCCACGCTCCCCGCCGACCTCAACGAACTCCGCATCGAGCGCCTGCAGGTCGGCTCCGCCACCGTCGATCTCCTCTTTAAGCGCCATTCTCAAGGGGTAGCCGTAGAAGTGGCGAAAAAAGAAGGCGACCTCGAAGTCCTAAAATCGATTTGAATTTCTTTCGCTGCTCGAAACCCACCTCCCAGGAAACAACGTCGCACCTTGGCCGAAATTCCCAAATTCCTTACCATTGCTGCATGCTGACCATTCGCCAAGCCCTCCCCGCCGACTCCGGCGCCATCTGGTCCATCTTGGAACCCGTCATCCGTGCCGGGGACACCTACACTCTGCCCCGCGACATGTCTCGCGAATCCGCTCTAGCCTATTGGTTCACCGCCAATCACGAAGTCTTCGTCGCTAAAGACACCGCGCAAATCGTCGGCACCTATTTCCTGCGCCCTAACCAACAAGGCGGCGGCTCCCACGTCGCCAACTGCGGCTACATCACCGCCCCATCGGCTACCGGCCGCGGTGTAGCTCGCGCTATGTGCGCGCACTCTCTTGAGCGCGCCAAAGCCCACGGTTTTCGCGCCATGCAATTTAATTTTGTCGTCAGCAGCAATGAACGCGCGGTGCGCCTCTGGCAGAGCTTCGGGTTCGAAATTGTCGGCCGCCTCCCGCAAGCCTTCCTCCACCCCGTCGCCGGCTACACCGACGCCTGCGTCATGTACCGCTTTCTGTAAGCGCTGGCATTGCCACTTTGGCAAAGTCCTATTGTCCCGGGTCCGTCCTTCCTCGCAAGCTAAGGAACAGTCAAGGGATGCCTTCATGAACTCGACCGTCGAGATTGTCGGCCAGCACCCGCAGCCAGACGCGGACGCCGCCCCTGCCTTACAAGATCACCCTACGCAAAGCGTCACTGCCATTGACGGCTGGCGTTCCGCACTTTTCGGCTTTCCCTTTTTCGCAGCCGGTGTGTGGATCGGCCTCGTCGCTTTTGGCTTCGTCTCAGCTCGCGCACACGCTCCTTCTTGGGTCATCGGCATTGTTGGCGGTATGTTTTTCTTCGGCGGTTTATTTTTCTTAACTCACGGCTTGCTCGGCGTCGCGCGCACGGCGCGGTATCGCAGCGCCGCGGCGCGGCGTCCGGGCGAACCCTGGTTGTACGATTTTCACTGGCACCCGGAAGGTATTGCCTTCTCCGCATTCCACGCTATGCTCGGACGCCTGCTCGCGGCCCTCGTTTGGAACCTTTTCCTCGTGCCCTTCTTCTGGGTCGGCCTCAACGTCCGCGGCGCAAGGATTTTTCTGATTTTTGCCTCACTCTTCGCCCTTCTCGGCTTGGTTTTCTGGGTTCGCTGGGCAAAGATGCTCGCTGACCTGATCCGCCACGGCAACAGCTTTCTGAGCTACGATAATTTTCCTTATCTTCTGGGTGGCACGCTTCGCGCTCGCTTGCGCGTTCCGAGACATGTCTCGGATCTCGACGCGCTGATTCTCACGCTGCGCTGTGTCGAGGAGCGATACGTCACGGTTACCAGCGGTGGCGATCGCGAAACCCGCGTCTTCTGCTATGAACTGTACAAAGACGCAATCTCGCTCTCGCACGATCGCCTCGCAGCCTATGCCGGCGGAGACATTCCCCTGGAATTTCGCCTGCCCGCCAACCAACTTTCTACCTCCCTCATTTCCGCTCCGCCCGTCTACTGGGAAATCGAAGCCAGCGGACAATCCGGCAAAGACGCCTTCCAAGCCTATTTTCTCGTTCCCGTATATAAGACCGTTTAGAAGTTCGCGCAAGGAAGTGGCTTTGGAACCCATGATGAAATCTACGCGACGCGGTTCCTCTGCGCTCGACCCTCATCCCGGGATATAATGCGCGTATGCTGCACCCTAAACTTGTGGTCGTCCAGTCCTACGGCAGCCGCGCTGAGGCGGACCTCGCCAAGGGCGTACTCGAAGATGCCGGCATAGAGGCTATGATCCAGGCTGACACTGCGGGTGGAATGCGCGAACACCTGGCATGGTCCGGCGCGGGGTTTCAGATTCTGGTGCGCGACGAAGACTCTACCGCCGCGCGTGATCTGCTAGCCCCACCGCCTGAAGGCGACCTGGACGCGGACTGCCAACCCGGCGCGGACGATCCTGCGCCCTCCTGGCGGAGCTTCACCTAAAAAACGTCTTCAGCTCCCGCGGACAGATCCGCGCCAAACGCAAATGGCCGTCATTGCGACGGAGAGAATGCGTGCTGTCCAATTTTGCACAGCCCTTCGCGGCCGGCTGAAGTAGATTTCGGCCGTACAGTTTTGCCTTACAGGAGGCGTTCATGAACATGACCACCAGCGCGCGGCAACTCGGCACCGTCACCATTTTGGACATTACTGGGCGGATAGTACTTGGCGGCGAGAGCGCTTCGGTGCGCGATGTCATCTCTGGCCTGCTCAGCAAGGGGCATAAACACATTTTGCTCAATCTCGCCCGCGTCGATTACATAGACAGTATGGGCCTCGGCTCGCTCGTCGGCGCCCTGGTCAGCGCGCGCAAACAGGGCGGAGAGCTGAAGCTTCTCAACGTACCGAATAAGGTCTCCGACGTAATGCAAATGACCAAGCTCTATACCGTTTTCGACATCATGACGGACGAGGCGACTGCGGTGAACTCTTTCGGTCAATCGATGGCGGCTGCTCAGGGCTGATTTAGTCGGCGCGCCGGTTTGCCGTGCATACCCCCGCCAATTTCTTTGCTCCGCCAGTCGCTATTGCCTGACGAATTCCGCCTTCATGGCGTTATTCTCCAAATTTATTTACGCAACAGAGAAAAAGCGCGGCAAGGTTCTCCGCTCATTTTCCCCAAGGAACCAACCGGCCGTATCTCGGGTCGCGCCTTTGTTGATTAAAAATTACTATGTAACTATAACTATATTGCCGCCCTTTTCCATCCAGGAACTGCCCCGCGAACGCTGTTGATCCTAGAAGTGGTAAACATTATCCTTTTCCGTCCTCCCCCGTAGGACGACGCAACTCCCGGCTTCGGCTCTTCCCGGTGACTGGCCCGCCGCTTTCTCCATAAACTGTTCACTCACTGGCAGATACGGAGTCCTGCCCCCCTACACGCACGGCCACTGGATTGCTCCACAGAGGCTAAGCCTGCAACGCCGTCGGTTCCCGACGAGCATGTTTTGCGCGACAAAATTTTGAGAGGACGGCCTTATGAATTTGCTGACAAAATTTGTGTGTTCGATTGGTCTGCTCATGCTCTGCCTCACGCTGCCAGCTTCATTGCGTGCAGACTCTTACACCTATACGTACACCGGTAATTCTTTCGGCTACAACGGTTCCAGCTACGCGCTCACCGGCGTCTCCGGCTCTTTCACGCTGGCGTCCCCGCTCGCGCCTGGCACTACCACCGACCCCCACGGCGCCGTCCTAGATTTCTCGTTTACGGATGGCGAGTCGATTTTCGATTTAGCGAACTTCGTTTCCGCTCCGGTGGGCTATATCTACGGTCCGCAAAACGCTTTTTCCGTCACCACCAACGGCGCCGGCCAGATTGTGGCTTGGGATATCATCTTGTATTCCGGCCTCTACCCTTCCGGCGGATTTATCACTACCTGTAACGAAGGCGCCGCTTGCAGTTACGGCGTCAGCCAGGACGGTGTCAATGACTGGACTCTCGATTACAACGCTGACCTCGGCCCTGGCGGCGTCTATGGCGCCTACACCCAAGGCACGTGGGTGAATTCCTCCGTCTCCACCCCAGAGCCTTCCAGCCTGCTGCTCTTCGCCATCGGCTCTTTAGCCCTCGTTGCATTGGCGGGCCGCAAGCTTAGCGCGTAGGCGCGGCGCTTCATTCGCGCAACGAGCTGATGCGGAGCTCTTCCGCGCTGCGACCAGTCACAGGCTCCGCTGCGCAACGTCGCCGCAATCGTCCGGAAAAAATTCCAGCAAAAAAGGGCGTCTGTGAACACTCACAGGCGCCTTCTGAATTTTGGTTTGCCGCGTCGCCCGACCAAACTCGATGCGGAGATACGGGTGTTCGGCTCAGGCTCCGCTTCGGTTGCCCGAGCCGCATCTCCGACTCTGTTCGGCCCGATTCGCGAGGCAATCCCAGGTTCGTGAGCGGCTTTCCTTGCGAGCGGCTATAATATTCATAGCGGGAAAAGGACAGCGAAGGCTGTGAGAGGCTGCGGCGTCACGAATCTTAGGACCGGCATGTGGTTGCGCGAATCGTTTTTTTCACGAAAGGAAGATCACGAGCATGAAAAGCTTCGAGATTCAGTTTCGCTATCAAGATCGCAATGAAGGCACCGTGGAGTCTACGCTCAAAGCCGAGGCCTCGAGCCTGCCCGGAGCGGTCGGTAAGGCAACCCGCGAGTTCGTCAAGGGCTTGGACCGCAAGCAGCGATTCGATATGAACAAAAATGGACTCGAAATTTCGGCTAAGTCCACTGGCACAACCGCGGACGCAGGCGCTGGGTCTGCGGAGGCCGCCGCCGGCTGAGCGCCTACAATCACCTCATCCAATTTCGCCTATGAACTTGGCGAACTGACCCTCGCGCCGCCCAAAAACGTCCAGACACAAAAAAGGGCGCTTGTGAAAAACCTCAAGCGCCCCGTTCAAACTTAATTCGTCAGATACCTCAGGGATCACCTCCTTCTCGGCATGTGCGCCGATAGAAGCCTGATTTCTTTTTACCACGACGCCGCAAACTCCGCAACTACTGCATAATCGCGGTAGGCTGCCAACTCACACGCTGTCCATGGGGAAACTAAGACTCATCCTCGGCCTGTTGCTCGTAGTTCTCGTCATCGTTATCGTCTGGCAGGTCGCTTCCTGCGAACTGGCCAACGCCGCACTCCACGACGACCTTCGCGACATTGCCGCACAAGCCGGCGCCCGTATCGGCTTAGTTCCTCTGAGCACCGATGACCAGCTCCGCGACGCCGTCATCCACGCCGCCAGTAAGCATGACATTCGGCTCGAACCGAGCCAGATCATCGTGCAACGCTCCGGCCCTGCCGAGACTCCGACCATCTACCTGGCAGCTGACTATAAACTCAATGTCTCGCTCCCCGGATATTCGTTCGCCTTGCACTTCAATCCGTCCACCGCAGAGTGAACCGCGGAGATACTCGTCGAAGGCAGTGTGATAGCTTGTCGATATGACCCGGCGCACCGACTTCCATTTGGCGCTCGGCTTTCTCATCGCCGTCGTTTCCTTGTTTCTACCTGTCCCGGCAACCTGTCAGTCGCGCGAATTGGTCTTGACCCATGTTGATGAGGCATCTGTGAATGCGGTCGCGCTTCACGCTGCGCAAAAAATTCGCGAAGCCCATAGCGACGAGGGCGAACCCAAAGTTCTGGTCATTGATTTCTTTCGCAGTTCGCTCGGAAATTCGTCGCAGCTAGGTTCAGCTCTTGCTGATCATTTCTCCGCATCGCTCGCTTCCTACGCGGCAGGATTTCAAGTCCTGAACCGTTCGATCCTGAAAGACTGGTTGATCCAAAATTGGACCACGCTCAATGATTTACACTCCTCGAACATTTGTCTCCAGATCGGACGCGAGTTGGGAGCCACGGGCGTCATCACTGGCACGCTTTATGAAGAAAACGGCTACCTCAGCCTTACGACTCAACTCGTAGGATTCGGTCTGATTGGCAAGGCCGCCGACATCTTTGAACCTGCGGACGAACGCACGCGCTTTTTGCTTACCGAAGAGTTCCACGCCATGCTCTTCACTTCCGGGCCGCAATACGCCCGCAAAGCCGACGCCATTCCGCAGGAGCCTGGAATATTGAGGTCGGGCTTCGCACAGCCCACGTGTCTCGAATGTCGGCCACCAGACTATTCAGGTGTGGCCCGCGCTGCCGGATTTTCTGGCAAGGTAGTCTTATCTGTCGTCGTGAACACCGATGGCAAAGCCGAGTCGATCTACGTCCTACAGGCCGCGCCTTTTGGCTTGACGGCCAAAGCCACAGACGCCGTTAAACATTGGCGATTCGACCCAGCGCGAATAGACCACATTCCTGTCCCCGCACGTACCGAGGTCGAAATGGGGTTCTCCGTGGATGGCGCTCGCCAGAATGACCAATAGTAGCGTCCTGCAATTTTGAGAGGCGGTGGCTCGATTCGACTCAGACCGAAAGCATGCTGACCTTAACCACCTTCTGGGAACCGTTTGACCGCACTCGCGCGACAATTCTCTTCAGAAATTCCACGCCTCGGCCCCACCTTAGGATGCTCCGATGACCACCCTAATTCGCCCCGCCAAACGCAATATCGACCGGCGCCGGCACTTCCACTCGCTCCCCCGTCGACCCCAACTCCCCGCTGCTCCCGTCGATCCGGAACACCACAATATCGTTCGAGTTCTGGTTCGCCACCAGCAAATAATGCCCCGTCGGATCGATGGCAAAATTCCGCGGTTCCTTCCCTCGTGTCGGGAAATTTCCAATCGTCGTCAACTCTCCGGTCTTCGCCGCAATCCCAAACACCGCGATGCTGTCGTGCCCCCGGTTCGACACATATAAGAATTTTCCCGAAGGATGTACCACAATCTCCGCCGTCGTGTTTTGCCCGGAAAAATCCCTCGGCAACGTGCTGATCGTCTGCCGCGCCTCGAGCGTTCCCGCTGCCGCGTCATACGCAAACACCGTCACGGTCGACCCCATCTCGTTCGTCACGTAGACAAATTTCTCATTCGGGCTGAAGACGAAATGCCGCGGACCGGCTCCCGGCTCCACTTTCGCAAACGGCGGTTCATTGGGCGTAAGCGTTCCTTTGCCCGCATCAAATTTATCCACGACCACTTCATCCAGCCCCAAATCCGCAGACAGCGCAAACCGGTTGTCCGGCGACGTCACCATCCAGTGCGCGTGCGGACCTTCCTGCCGCGCCGGATCCACCCCGTGCCCGGCATGCTGCTCAAACGCCGTCCGCGCTCCCACCTTTCCATCCTCGCCCACCGCAAACACCGCCACATTCCCGCCCGTATAATTCGCCACCAGCAAATATTTGCCCGTCTGATCGAACGTCACCGCGCATGGATCCGCCCCGCCCGATGCCACCTGGTTCAGCAGCGTCAGCTTTCCCGTCCCGCGCTCAATCGCATACGCGCTCACCGCCCCGCTCTTCGCCCCGCCAAAGTTTCCCAGCTCATTCACCGCGTACAAAAACTTCCCATTCGGCGCCACGACCACGAATGACGGATCGACCGATTCCGCCCCCACTCCCAGCGCCGAAAATTTCCCGGTCCGCTCGTCAAACCGATACGCGTAAATCCCCTTGCTCACCGTCTTGTTCGTATACGTCCCCACAAACACCAACTCCACCTTGGCCTTCGTCCGCTGGCCCGCCGCCTCCGAATTGAAGTTCACGCAAACCAGCAATCCGAACAAGAGACACGAACTCGCGCGCAGCACCAAAGTCTTCATGGTATCCATAGGGGGAAGATTTTATCTCATGTGGGCCATCATTGCTGAATCGGCAGCGAAGTAGGCTTCGCTCTTTCACCAGCCCTAGCAGTTTCGTTTTCCTAGGGTCCAAAAACTCGTGGTTCCGCTGCCTTTGCTTGCGGACTGTCCAGCTTGCACCTACTTCTTCTCTTCGTCCGACTCTTCTTGCAGCACCGCGGCGGCCGCGACGCTGTCGCCTTGATCGAGCCGCAAGAGCCGAACGCCTTGCGTCGACCGCCCAGCTTCGCGAATTTCGTTCGCGTGTACGCGAATCACTTTGCCGTTGTGGGTGATGATCATGACGTCGGATTCCTCGGTCACCTGTAGCGTAGCGATCACCGAGCCGTTGCGGTCCGTGGTCTTCATGTTGACCACGCCTTTGCCGCCGCGCGAAGTGATGCGGTATTCCGCGAGCGGCGTGCGCTTACCGAAACCCTTTTCCGCCACCGTCAGCATCAAAGTGGTCAGCGATTCCTTGATCTGCTCGTTCTCGAGCTCCTCCAGGTTTTGCGTTTCGATTTTGTGTTCGTTTTTGATGATTGCAAAGTCCGGCGTCACCGCGTCCATGCTGACCACAAAGTCGGTTTTGTCCAAGTCCATGCCATTCACTCCGCCGGCGTTGCGCCCCATCGCGCGCACTTCCGTCTCGCGGAACAGAATGGCTTGCCCTTCGTGACTGGCCAGAAAAATCATTTTCTTGCCGTCCGTCAAGGTTGCGCCAACAAGTTCGTCGCTGCCATCCAGATTAATCGCAATAATTCCGCTCGAGCGCGGATTCGAAAATTCCGCAATCGCGCATTTTTTCACGGTGCCGTTTTTCGTGGCGAGAAACACGAACGTATCCGCCACTTCCAGATCGCGCACCGCCACCAACGCGGTAAGTTTTTCGTCTTCCTGGAATTTCACCAGGCTGGAAATCGCTTTGCCCCGCGTTGCCGCCGCCGCTTCCGGCAACTCATACACTTTTTGCCAGTACACGCGGCCCTTGGATGTGAACAGCAAAATATAACTGTGCGCCGAAGCGATAAATAAATATTCGACGAAATCCTCTTCCTTGGTCTTCGCCCCGATGCGTCCCTTGCCGCCACGCGACTGGTGCCGGTAAGTATCCGCCGCGGTCCGCTTGATGTACCCGGCGTGGCTCACGGTGATCAGCATCTCCGTGTCCGCAATCAGATCTTCCAGCTTGATTTCGTCGACTTTGTCCACAATTTGCGTGCGCCGGTCGTCGCCGTACGCCTTGTGCACTTCGCGCAACTCCGCGGTAATCACCTGCTTCAGTTTCTTTTCACTGTTGAGAATTTCCTGCAACTCCGCGATCAGCTCGCGTATGGACTTCAATTCCTTCAAAATATCGTCGATGGAAAGTTGTGTCAGGCGATGCAATTGCAATTCGAGAATCGCATCGATCTGCGCGTAGCTCAGGCCCAGGGTGTTGTCTTTGCTGAGCGCCGCCAGTTCCGGCGCGCCCTGGAAGCGGTATTTGCGCCCGTCCAGCTTGACGCCTTCCAGTTTGCGGGACTTCCCGTTTTCCGTGATGGTCACGTCCTGCTCGGTGAAATACTTGAACAGGTTTTCTTTGGCGTCCACGCGGCTCGACGAGCCGCGAATAATGCGGATCACATTGTCCAGATGGTCCAGCGCGATCTGGTAGCCCACCAAAATGTGTTCGCGCTGCTCTGCTTTGCGCAACTCGAAAATCGTGCGCCGCCGCACCACTTCGATGCGGTGCTCGATGAATAATTTAATCAGCGGAATCAGCCCGAGTTCGCGCGGCTGCCCGCCCACAATCGCCAGCAGGATCATGCCGAACGATTCCTGCATCTGCGTCTGCTTGAACAAATTATTCAGGATCAGCTGCGATTCTTCGCCGCGCTTCAATTCGATGACGATGCGCATGCCTTCGCGCGAGGATTCATCGCGCACATCGGAAATGCCTTCGATCTTCTTGTTCTGCACCAGATCCGCGATGCGCTCGATCAGGCGCGACTTATTCACCTGGTAAGGAATTTCTGTGATGACGATGTTTTCGCGGTCCTTGCTGGCTTCTTCAATCGCGGCTTTCGCGCGCATCATGAAGCTGCCGCGCCCGGTGCGATACGCCGCTTCGATCCCTTCGCGTCCCGCAATATAGGCGCCTGTCGGAAAGTCCGGCCCGGGCACGATCTTCATAATTTCTTTCAGCGGCGTATCCGGTTTTTCGATCAGCAAAATCGCAGCTTCCACAATTTCCCGCAAATTGTGCGGCGGAATATTCGTGGCCATGCCCACGGCGATGCCGCTTGCGCCATTTACCAGCAGGTTCGGAATGCGCGACGGCAGAACCACCGGCTCTTCGCGCGTTTGATCGAAGTTCGGAATGAAATCGACGGTCTCTTTTTCGAGGTCTGCGAGAATGTCTTCGGTAATTTTCGCGAGCCGCGCTTCCGTATACCGCATGGCCGCCGGTGGATCGCCGTCCACCGAACCAAAGTTTCCCTGCCCATCGATCAGCGGCGCGCGCATGTTGAAGTCTTGCGCCAAGCGCACCAGCGCGGGATAAATGACGGCCTCACCGTGCGGGTGATAGTTGCCGCTGGTATCGCCGCAAATCTTCGCGCACTTGCGGTAGCCGCGATTGGACGCGAGGCCGAGATCGTTCATCGCCACCAGGATGCGCCGCTGCACCGGCTTCAATCCGTCGCGCACATCCGGCAACGCGCGCGCAATGATCACGCTCATCGCGTAGTCGAGGTACGACTTCTTCATTTCCGCTTCGATATCAATCGGCAGCAAAATCGATGTGTTCTTCTCGTCCGCCATTCTTCCTCGCCTTCACCTTTTAGTAGTGACCACCTGAACGTCCGCGAGATCCTGAGCGCGACCACGAGCAAGTTTCGCCGCAATCAAATCGTTCGCAGAAATAACATTTGCGCGGAGAGCGCCACTAGCATCGAGCGTTATCTCCGTGCGGTTTGGCCAGCGCTCCCGAAGTCTCGACGAGGCTGGGTGTTCCGCATGGAATTCATCTTTCCCGATCTCCGGCGGCCCAATCCGCAGCCCAAACCTTCACCGTGTCAAACGCGTCCGCGGCATTCGTAAAGCGGCGCGCCACGAAATATTCTTCCGCCTGCTTCACGAAAGCATCGCGATCCGCCTCATCACGAAATTCGATGGCCACACCTCGCTCGTTGTCCGGCGCGGTTGTCGGCGTCGCGCGAAAGTCGCTGCAATGCAATCCGCGCAACCCGGGTAACGTGGACCAGCCGATTTGATACAGCATCGCGCGGCCCCTAAATATCCAGGTTGACGACTTCCAGCGCGTTGTCTTCGATGAATTTGCGGCGCGCTTCCACGTTTTCGCCCATCAGCGTGGTGAAAATATCTTCGGCGGCTACGGCGTCTTCGAGCTTGACCTGCAGCAGCGTGCGGGTATCCGCGTTCATGGTGGTGTCCCATAGCTGCTCGGCGTTCATTTCGCCCAAGCCTTTGAAGCGCGTAATGGTGAAATCTTTTTTGGCGTCTTCGACGACGTAATTCAAAACATCCGTGGCTTTCTCTTTGGAGACCTTATCGCCGTTGCGCGCGACGGTGAATGGCGGAAGATTGAATTCTTCGATCTGCTTGGCAAGCGCGCGCAAACGCTTGTATTCCGCAGTGCTGGCGACGGCCCAGTTAATCTTCTGGCTGTGCGGCGGGCCAAATTGAATTTCATACAAACTGTGCTCTTCGTCGAAATTCACTTTGCCTTCGAGTTTTAATTTGGCCTTGTCGATTTCTTTCAGCAGCTTCTCCAGGCCTTTTTTATCCTCGAAGTCCGTTTTCTTTTCGAGGCCGCTTTCAGACATTAGTTCCACCAGCGCAGGTTCGCGTAAACGGCGGCCGAGCTTGAGCGCGGCCGCTTCATATTCCTGCACGTTCAGCAGGAAATTGGTGAGGCGCGCGCCTTCGAGTTCGCCGCCGCCTTTGAGCTTTACCGTGTGGTCTTCCGTAGCGCGTTTCATCAATTCGTGCGCAAAAGCGTGTTCATCGCGAATATATTTTTCCGTCTTGCCGCGCTTCACGCGATAGAGCGGCGGTTGCGCGATGTAAATGTGCCCGCGTTCAATCAGTTCCTTCATGTGGCGAAAGAAAAACGTGAGCAGCAGGGTGCGGATGTGGCTGCCGTCGACGTCGGCGTCGGTCATCAAAATAATCTTGTGATAACGCAGTTTACCGGCGTCGAAATCATTTTTGCCGATTCCGGTGCCCAGCGCGGTAATGATGCAGCGAATTTCTTCGTGGCCCAGCATCTTGTCGTAGCGGGCCTTTTCAACGTTTAGAATTTTGCCTTTGAGCGGCAAGATGGCCTGGAATTTTCGGTCGCGCCCCATTTTCGCGGAGCCCCCTGCGGACTCGCCCTCCACCACAAACAGTTCGCAGCGCGCCGGATCGCGTTCCTGGCAATCGGCAAGTTTTCCCGGCAATCCGCTCGAATCCATGGCGGATTTCCGGCGCGTCAGCTCGCGCGCTTTGCGGGCCGCTTCCCGCGCGCGGGCCGCATCAATGCATTTGCCGATGATGCGGCGCGCCACGGTGGAATGCTTGTCAAACCATTCGCCGAGCCGTTCGTTGACGATCTGTTCAACATCGCCCTTGATGTCGCTGTTCAGCTTGCCTTTGGTTTGCCCTTCGAATTGCGGCTGCGGCAAGCGCACGCTGACCACCGCGACGAGCCCTTCGCGCACATCATCGCCGGTGATGGTGACTTCATCTTTCTGGTCCTTGAGCATGCCGGCGTTGGAGGCAAAATTATTGATGGTGCGCGTGAGTGAGGAACGGAAACCGGAAAGGTGCGTGCCGCCGTCGACCGTGTTAATGGCGTTGGCGTACGCAAAAACGTTTTCGCCGTAGGTGTCGTTGTATTGCAGCGCAATTTCGATTTCCACGTTGCCGCGCTTGCCTTCCATATAGATCGGCGAATCGTGCAGCGTTTCCTTGCCGCGGTTAAGATGCTTTACAAACTCCGCGATGCCGCCATTAAATTTAAATTCCGCGGTTTTTTCCGTGCGCTCGTCGGTAAGGGTGATTTTCAAGCCTTTGTTCAAAAAAGCCATTTCGCGCAAACGGTTGGCCAGCGTGTCGTAGCTGAACGTCGTTTTGTCAAAAATGGCGGGATCCGGATGAAAAGTGGTCTTCGTACCAGTTTTCTTGGTTTTTCCCGTCTGCTTCAGCTTCGAAGTGGGTTTGCCTTTTTCGTAGGTCTGTTCCCAGACCGCGCCATCGCGCGAGATTTCCAGTTCGAGCCAATCGGAAAGTGCGTTGACGACCGAAGCGCCGACGCCATGCAAACCGCCGGAAACTTTATAGGTGTCGCTGTCAAATTTCCCGCCGGCATGCAAGACCGTCATGACCACTTCGGCGGCGGGCTTTTTCTCGGTCTTGTGCATGTCGACCGGAATGCCGCGGCCGTTGTCTTCGACAGTGACAGAATTATCGCTGTGGATGATCACGGTGATGTCGTCGGCGTAACCGGCCATCGCTTCGTCGACAGAATTGTCCACGAGCTCCCAGACTAGGTGATGCAAACCCATTTCGCCCGTCGAGCCGATGTACATGGCGGGACGCAGGCGCACCGCCTCGAGGCCTTCCAGCACTTTGATGGAGGTTGCGTCGTACTGTTTGCCGCCCGGCTTGGTCGGATCCATTTCTTTTTCAGCCATTTGTTCTCCCGAACTGTTTTCGCTCCGGTGCTTGGCTCGCGCAAGGGACCGGCGAGGGTTGCAAAATTGACGCACCGAGCGCATGCGCTCGAACAATAAATTCAAAAGCGTTTTATGGAAGCAAGACTGGCGAGCCTGCGGAATGTTGCGGACGTTTACTGCGAACGTCGTTTCCGTGCGCCGCACCCTGTGATTCCGTTCGCGTGCGAACGAAACTCGTAGGGCTGCTTGCTCCATCCCATCTCGCGCAGCGAGACGTGGCGAAGACTCATGCCCCTCGCGGAAAAATTCCGCGAAGGTAATTGCAACTCCAAGCGAACTCCGCAAATGCTCCTGGCGCAGAGCAAAGTGAAGGCTAACGTTCACTTGGCGGCCGCCGATTTAGGTGATCCCGAACAACGAATCGACAGCAACGATATTGTAACCGATCCGGGCTAAAATCCCAAGTGAAATTGACGCCCGGATGGCCCGTAAGCTTCCTTTTTACAGTATTTTACGAGATATGAGGACTGCGGGTATACGGTCGCAACTTTCGCAAGCGGCGGCGCGGGTTTTCGAGCGTCCCCGAAAACTTTGCGTTGCCGTTATTGCTCTGTTGCGCGGGTGAAATCCCGGCAGCGGACTTCCCGGCGTATCTTGCGATGAAGTGTGCGGACCCCGGGCATCATTGCCGGACATCGAGTTTTGCCAGCATCAGATGCGCATGGGCATGATGATATAGCGATAACGGTACGATTCGTCGGCGAGAGGGCGCATCTGGCCGGCGGATTGTTCGTCTTTTAGCTCGATGCTGATGGGGCCGTCCGCGGCGGCGGCCAAGAAATCGAGCATGTAGCTCGAATTGAAACCGATGGAGATGGGATCGCCCTTGTATTCCTTGTCGATATTTTCCTTGGCTTCTCCGTATTCGGGGCTGGACGCGGAAATTTCGATGCCTTCCGACGAGACCGCGAGCTTCACGGCGTGCGAGCGTTGGTCGGCCAGTTGCGACACGCGGCGGACGGCGTCGCTAAGTTCAGAGCGTTCAATGACCACGCTCTTGTTGTTGTCGCGCGGGAGCACGGCTTCATAGTTCGGAAATTGTCCAGTGAGAATACGCGAGATGAGCAGGCGATGGCCGACCTGAAAAAAGAGATGGCTCTCATCTTTGGCGAAATCGATTTGCGCATCGCTACCGGCGGCGCTGGAAAGTTTTTCAACTTCGTCCATGGCTTTCTTGGGGATCAAGACTTTTACTTCGCCGTTCAGGCCCGCTAGTTTTTGGGTAGTTTCGGCGAGCGCCAGGCGATGTCCATCCGTGGCGACCATGGCGACGGTGTCGGGTTTAAGGATTAGCAAGCCGCCGTTCAACGTGTAACGCGATTCCTCCATGGAGATCGCAAATTTTGTTTTGTTGATCAGGCTTTCGAGGGTGGTGGCGGGGATTTTCACCAAAACGTGCGGCATGGCCGGGAGCCCCGGAAAGTTTTCCTTGGCCATGCCTACCAACTTATATTTTTTCTTGTCGCTGACAATTTCCACCCAGTGATTGTCCAGCAACTTGATCTTAATTTCGCCTTCCGGCAGCAAGCGAACCAACTCCAGTAATTTCTTAGCGGGAATGGTGCCCGCTCCCTCTTTCTTCACCTTGGCTTCGCAAGACGTGCGGATACTCAATTCGAGATCCGTGGCAGTGATGGTGATTTGTGTGCCCTTGGCTTCGACGAGTAGGTTGGAAAGAATGGGAATAGTGGTCTTGCGTTCCACGACCCCTTGCGTGGTGCTGAGTTCAGTGAGAAGCGCGGACTTTGAGACGCTGAATTCCATCGATTGATGATCCTCGCGTGCCGTTCCAGTTGCGGTCATTCATATACCTCAGGGCTTTTGCCGCTGACGTACTTTACCCGTTTTTGGTGAAAGGGGAAAGGTTTAGCGAACTTGGAAGAGCCCCGTCACATCGTATTCCCGTGCGGCCGCTGAAGTGTGTGAGTTCGAAGCGACGGCAGGAGCTGGGGGCATTGCTGCATGCGAGGGGGAGATGATTGTTGCTGTTGTGGTTGTGGGAAAGTGGGAATCCCGCGGGGTTGGCGGGATTCCCAAGCTAGGTGGAAAAGTGGGTTGTACTTTTCCACCTAGCGTCTTTTCCACAACCGGCGCCGCTAAAATGCGCGACCTATGGTCGCCGCTCGGTATTTCGATCTAGTGCGTGAGATGAAAGACGCTTATAACCATCGCCTGCGCTTGGTAGAGAGCGCCAAACGGATCGGCATCAAGCCCACCGCAAGGCTGTTCACTACCACCGTGCCCACGGTCCGCAAATGGCTCCGTCGCTTCCAGCAGCACGGCCCTTCTGGCCTCCGCGAGCAGTCCCGGGCACGGCACCGTCAGGCTCACAAGACCCCTCCCAACGTCGAAGCCCAGGTGCTGGAGCTGCGCAAAACTCTGCCCACCTTCGGCTCCCGCCGCCTGATCCGCGAATTCGATCTGGGCATCGGTCACAACGCGCTCGATCGCATCTGGCGCGAACACGGTCTGCTGGAAAAACGCCGCCGCAAATACCAGCGCAAGCAAGACCTCGCGCACATCAAGGCCCAGTGGGCCCTGTTCCAGCAGATCAGCGCCGATACCAAGGATTTAGACGACATTCCGCGTTACTGGCAGCAAGCCCAGCGCCTGCATCTGCCGGTGGTGCAGTACACCGCGCGGGAAATCCGCAGTGGTCTGCTGTTCTGGGCTTTCGCACAATCGCGTAGCGCTTCGGCCAGTGCCGTGTTTGCTTCCCGCATTCAGCGGCACTTGCACCGCTACGGCGTCTCGCTGCGCGATCTGGTCTGGCAGACCGACAACGGCGGCGAGTTCAAAGGCGATTTCCCCAAAGCCCTCGGCGACAGCCAACATGTGCGCATCCCGCCCGCCGCGCACACCTACCAGAGCGACGTCGAAACCGTACATCGCCTCGAAGAAGACGAGTTCTTCGATCTGGAAGACTTCTCCAGCCGTGGCGAGTTCCTGGCCAAAGTGCACACCTACCAGCTGTACTTCAACTTGGCTCGCCCCAACTCCCACAAAGAAAATCAAAGCCCCTGGCAAATCATCGAACGCCTCGCTCCTCGTTCGCCGCTTGAACTTTGCTTGCTTCCACCAGTCTTTTTGGATTACTACCTCAATGACTCAGGGGGATACGATGTGCCAGGGCAGCCCTAAGGTTTAGCGAACTGCGCGCGCTGTGGAAATGGGTGGGAAACGCCTCAAGGTGCACGACGAAGTTTCAAAGCGCAAGCTGAACAGCGAAACTTCAGAAATTCGTCTGGTCTTTTCCACATCGATAAGCTTCGTAATCAGTGCTTTTGGTTTTCCTATAAAGTTTTGTAAAAGAGCGTTGTTGTTGTGATGATCGCTGTGGACTTGTGGAAAGGCCGGCAACTGCCGCGGTTGGCGTGAGATAACACTTAGTTGAGAAGGTGGCGCATTGTGTGAAACGAGGAAAACTTGCCAAGTTTTAGTTTTGCGCCGCGACCGAGGTACCGTTCACACATAGCGCTGCACAGGTTTTCCAATGGTTTTGCGGGCGTTGTGCACAGACAGCGAAGCGCCTCGACCACGCAACAAAAAGTTCGCGCCAACATCCAATAGGCGCGAAAAAATATTTCAGGGAAGTTTCAAGGGGAGAAAAAATGGCGACGGTTTTGGTCACGGGAGCGAATCGCGGCATAGGCCTTGAGCTTGCGCGGCAGTATGCAGGCAACGGATGGAGCGTGATAGCGACGGCGCGCAACCCTGAAAAAGCCGTGGAGCTGAACAAAATTGCAAAGGAGCACAAGAGTCATCTCGAGATCATGGCCGTGGACGTGACCAGTGAGGACGCGGTTGAAAATTTGGCGGAGCAGCTCGACGGGCGGGCGATCGATATTTTAGTGAACAACGCGGCGATGTATCCCCGGCAAGGCGTGCATGCCGGAGATCTCGATTACGACGCATGGGGCGATACACTCGAAACAAATCTCTTGGGCGTCATGCGCGTCACGGAGGCACTGCTCGAGAATGTGGCAAAGAGCGAGCGCAAACAGATTGCGGCCATCAGCAGCGGAATGGGCTCATTGCAGGCCGTCGCCGGCGGTTCCGTCGAAACCATGGGCGCTGCCTACCAGTACCGCACCAGCAAGGCGGCATTAAATATGGCCATGCTGATCTTGTCGAAAGAATTGGCGCCGCGCGGAATTTCAGTGGTGATGATTAGCCCGGGATGGGTGAAAACCGATATGGGTGGAGCGCACGCGGCGATCACGCCGGAAGTGAGCGTAGCGGGTATCAGGAAAGTTCTGGCGTCGCCTCCGGCAGAAATTTCCGGACGTTTTCTGAGTTACGACGGCAGTGTTTGGGCCTGGTAGCAAGCCCGGAATGGAACCGCCAGAGCCCGCAAGTGCCTGGTCCGTAGCAACCCTGCGGGAAGCGAGGCCCACCGGGCGATTGCCGGGAGACAACTCGCGTTTATTACTGCAGCGCGTCCATAAGACGCGTGATGGTGCGGTTCAGATCCTTGTCGGATCGGCGCAACTCTTCGATTTTGTTAATGGAGTGCAGCACGGTGGTGTGATGCTTACCGCCGAATTGCCGACCGATTTCCGGAAGAGACGCGGTGGTGAGCTGCTTGACGATGTACATGGCCACCTGGCGCGGAAAAGCGATGGCCCGGGTGTTGCTGCGAACCTTGAGATCCTGTTCGCGCAAATTGAAATGTTCGCTGACGCGTTTCTGAATGAGATCGATGGTGACGCGCTTTTCCTGCGAGGCGATAATGTTGCGCAAAACTTGTTGGGCGGTGGCGAGGGAAACGCTCGCGCCAGTGAGCGAAGCGTAGGCCATCAGGCGCGTGAGTGCGCCTTCCAGTTCACGCACGTTGGATTTGATGGCGCGCGCGATATATTCGGCGACGTCGTTGGGCAACGGGAAGCGATCGTTCTCCGCCTTTTTTTGCAGGATGGCAATCTTGGTTTCAAGATCGGGCGGCTGAATGTCCGCGATCAAGCCCCATTCAAAACGCGAACGCAAGCGCTCTTCGATGGAGTTGATGTCTTTGGGCAAGCAGTCGGAAGAGATGACGATTTGCTTTTGCAGTTCGTAGAGCGCGTTGAAAGTATGGAAAAATTCTTCCTGGGTGCGCTCTTTTCCGGCGATGAACTGGATGTCGTCAACGAGCAGCACATCGACGGTGTGGAAACGGTCGCGGAAGCTGATCATACGGTCGAAGCGGATGGAGTTGATGACTTCGATGGTGAATTTTTCCGCACTGACGTAACTGAGGCGCATCGCTGGATTGCGTTTTTTGATGGTGTGCCCGATGGCGTGCATTAAATGGGTTTTACCCATGCCCACGCCGCCGTAGAGGAAAAGCGGGTTGTATGATTTCGAAGGCTGCTCGGCGACGGCGCGAGCCGCGGCATGCGCAAATTCATTGGACTTGCCGACCACAAAGGAGTCGAAGGTGTAGCGCGTGTTGAGCAGGTGATCGCTGCTCTCAAAATTGAGCTTGGCTTGCTTGCCATCGGTGACCGCAGGTTGCGCTGCAGGGACCGGCTCTTCCTCGGTGCAAACGTAATGCACTTTTACGCTGGGCGTGCCGAGTTCGTGGAACACCGCTTTGACGATGTCGCCGTACGTGCGTGTGAGCACCTGACGGAACACCGCGCTGGGAATCTGCACGAAAAGATTCTCGCCGTCAGCGCGATTGAGGCGCGTGGGCTGGAACCAGGTGGTGAACGTGTTGATGCTGACGCGGCTCTTGACGTGCTCGAGAAACTTATCCCACGAGTTGGCCGGTTCGTTCTCGCGAGCGGGATGAGGTGCAGTGGTCATCGATAGAGAAAAGGAGATCCTGCGCTATTTCCACAGATGTGAAAAAACTGTGGAAAGCGGACCCGTATCATCTTTCTTCAGGCTTCGGGAATATGCCCGCGCCGAAACGTCGTGCTTTGCCCCTGTTCGAACGTGCGCGGCCGAACCAGAATCGCAGGCCGAATTGCCGCCGCTATGAGTCAGCGCGGGATTGTCGCTGATTGAAGCGAAGGGAGCAAGAGAAAAGTGCACCAGGGGTCGGGCGGGCATTCACACAGCGTGCACAGTTTTTCCACAACACCGTTTTACGCAAAAGTTCGATGACAAACTCACTTTTCGTGGAAAAAAGCGCAATTTTTTTTTCGCGGATGCGGGAACGGCAAAAAAGTTAGCAAAAGCGCCTGAGGAAAACTTGTTCATGGTGAGACTTTTTTTTCGGCGCCAGAGGTGTGCTGGGTGGCTGACGCTGCGGCAGCCTTGTCAGGAGCTTTATCGGGCCGAGGGAATTCGTAAATGCCCTGCGCTTCGTTGCCGACAAGCAGATGCTGTTTGTCGACGAGGATGGAGGTGGCCTCAAGCGGGCTGCCGTCGGGCGTATACAGCGTGTAGGTGGCGCGGCGAATGCCTTCCTTGTCGAAATGGAGAAGCGCGTGATGCAGTCCGACCCAAGCCTCACCGCTCGAGCGATCCACGGCAATCCCGGTGATATTGCGTTTGAGGTAAGGAGGCTCGTGGCGGCGTTCCTGGCGTTGAATTTCCTTGCGTGCAGCTTGCGCAACCTGCAGCGCGTCAATGGGCGTGTACTGAATTTCCTGGCCCACAAATCCGAAGCGATCGTACTGGCGAATGACGGGTTCGGGCATGTACGGAAAAGCATAAAATAAATGGCCTTGCGCGTCGGCGGCCAGCAGGCCGGTGCTTAGGTAACGATTCAAGTCATCGCGGTCGGAAAGCGGTTCGGAATCGCCGAATTCGCGGATGTCGCGGCCATTTTTATCAAAAACCAAAATCAGATGCTCGTCGCGCAGCGTGGCGACGGCCACTTCGCCTTCCGGAAGCGCGGCCACGGAAATGGGATTATTGACTGGTATCGTCCGCAGTAACGTGCCCTCCGGCGAAAAAATCAGAATGGTGTTGGCGCGGCGGTCCGCAACATAAATTTTTCCGTCGTCATCCACGTCAAGGTCTTCACCGAAGCCGATCGCCGCGGGCCGCGCTTTGACGCCCGCGTTGGACGAAAGTCCAGCGCCTACTTGCAACACCTCTTTGCCGCGCGCGTCAAAAACCAGCACACCCGGCTGCGGCGAAACGAGCAGATACACGCGGCCGTCAGCGCCTTCGCGAACGGCGCGCAGGCCGGGACCGATTTCAGGAAAGACGCGGCGACTGGCCGTCAGGTCGCGCTCTTCCGGCCCCGGAGGCGTCAGATCCACGCCTTGCGCGAGAACGCTCGAAGGAAGGCACGCCAGTAAACACAGCCACAAATAATTTTTCAAAGACCCACGCCCTTTGCGATTTCGCGTGACCGAACGAATCGACGAACTGCACATTCTGATTATGTAGGACGTAAGCGGGTTGCCCTGCGATACAGCCGCGCGGCGAGGAATCGCACCGGGTGCTTCAATCGATGCGCAGGCGCAGCCGCTCGATGGAACGGGCGCGCAGGCGGCCAGCGGCGTTGCGCGGGCCTTCGTCGTCGGTTTCGACGAGCACGGTGTTCATCTGCACATCCCCGGCGGCCACTTCAAAGCGCGCCGGCAAACCATTCAAAAATTTGCGAACGATGGCTTCACGATCCATGCCGATGACGCCGGCGTGCGGGCCGGTCATGCCCACATCCGTGATGTAAGCGGTGCCTTGCGGCAAGACACGCTCGTCAGCGGTGGTGACGTGGGTGTGCGTGCCCACGACCACCGTGGCGCGGCCATCGAGATACCAGCCAAGCGCGATTTTTTCGCTGGTGGTTTCGGCATGCATATCGACAAAAACAAATGCGACATCCGGGGGCAGCGATGCCAACAATTCATCTGCTTTGCGGAAGGGATCATCAATGGCCGGCAGGAAAACGCGGCCCTGCAGATTGATGACCGCATACTTCACGCCGTTTTTCGCCGTGCCCATATGGAGACCGCTGCCGGGACTGCCATCCGGAAAATTTGCGGGACGCAGCAGGCGCGGTTCGTGCGGCATGTAGTCGAAAATTTCCTTTTTGTCCCAGCTGTGATTGCCGCCGGTGAGCACCGCAATGTCCGTTTGCAGCAACTCTTCGGCGAGCCGCGGGGTGATTCCGAACCCCGCAGCGGAATTTTCGCCATTGGCGATGACCAGGTCAATCTGGCGCTGCGCGACGAGGTCCGCCAGGCGATCGTGGACGATCTGGCGTCCGGGCGAACCAACAATATCTCCGATAAAAAGTATGCGCATAGAAAGAGAAATGGAGCGAACTGCTCAGCCGTGGGGAGCTAGGCCGTGAACCTCTGATATTAGGTGGGCGCCACGAGCCAGCCGTTAGGCTTTCCTGCCCCGTTCGAGTGTCTTTGATGGTCGAAGACACCCGCTCGGGACAGGCCGTGCACACAGGATGGCTATCCGCAGCACCTCAGAGATTCTTCATTGGTTCAAACAGCTTTCGCACCCACACCTGCTTCGAAGAACGCTCCGAGGGTATTGTAGCGTTGGAGCGGAAGGCGCGTCCAATCGGTGGAAATAACGGTGGTCAGCTTCCGGCAGGCGATCCGGGTCGGCCGAATCGCCGACGCCGAAATTCTTGACCCCGAGACAAGCATCCAGCGGTCAATCGCTTATCCCACGATCCCGGGTGCCGGCGGTTTGGCGTTATGCTGGGAGGGCCGTGCGCCCCGCTGGCGATCGGCTGGTCAGCTTCCAAAGTCTTCCGAGATCCTGCCGGTCGAACCATGGGTTGCGGTGGACCAGCGGCCGGCCATCATTTCTTTCGGAGCGTCCTGGCGGCCGCCGGTCGTTGGACATCCACACCTAGGAGGAGTCGCAATGAAATCGAAGTTTCCTAGTGCCGTTCCTGAGATACCCGTGAGAGATATCAATGATGCGGCGGCTTACTACGAAAACAATCTCGGATTCACGGTGGATTGGGGTGGCGAGGAACTTGGACTTGCAGGAATCTCCAAGGGAAACTGCCGGGTGTTTTTGGCGAACTCGGACTGTCGAAAGGAATACGGCAACCTGGGGCCCGTGTTGACTTGGCTGAATCTGGAAAGCAAAGAGGAAGTTGACGATCTGTACCGACGATGGAGCGATAGCAAAGCGAAATTGCTCTCCGCCCCAGAGTCAAAGCCTTGGGGTTTGCACGAATTTACCGCAGCAGATCCCGATGGCAATCTGTTTCGCGTCTTCTATGATTTTGCGACGCCAGATCGCGCCAAGAATGCCTGACGCGTTGGCGGCCATTAATGGACCCGCTCCCGGATGGCCGCCGACACGTAAGCAAACGAAACGAGATTCCTTTGAATCGTGGTGCCTATCGGAAACAGACCGCCCTATGCCGAGGGCTGCGTGGCCGGGGCGTGCGGAAATGGTTCGTCCCGCGGCGCGCATTTGGCGTGGCGCGTCGGTGCGAGCGGACTATGATATGGGCGTTGCCATGGACGAGGGGAGACTTTGCCGGATCCGCGGGCCGAATACAGCAAGCGTCTTGAAACTTTCACGCAGCGGGTGGCCGTTGCAAATCGCCGCCACGTCGCGCTCGGAAACGCCAAGCTGGGGTTGATTTTCCTGGAACTCGCTGGCGTATGGCTGGTGCTGGCGAAGAATTTGATTCCGCCATACTGGCTCCTTGCTCCGGCGATTGCCTATGTCGCGCTGGCCATTGCGCATGAACTTGTGTTGCGCGCAAAAAACCAAGCGGAAAGTGCCGGCGATTTTTACCGGCGCGGGATTGCGCGGATCGAAGACCGCTGGGCGGGCGCAGGCCAGGCCGGCGAACGCTTTCGCGAACGCAACTACCTCTACGCGGAAGACCTGGACATTTTCGGCAAAGGCAGTTTGTTTGAATTGCTATCGCAGGCGCGGCTGCCCATGGGCGAAGAGCGATTGGCTGAGTGGTTGTGCGCACCGTCGGAGCTGCGGGAAATTCTGGAACGCCAACAATTGGTTGCGGAGCTGCGCGAAAATTTAGACCTGCGCGAGTATCTGGCGATTACCACAGAGGCGTTGCGAGCGCGCCTTGATCCAGCAACGCTGATTGGCTGGGCGGAGGCGGGGCCGGTGTTGCCCGCGGGAGCGTTGCGCGGCGTTGCGCTGGGTTTGTCGCTGGCCGCTGTAGCTTCGATGATTTTTTATTTTACGACACGGGATTACGCTGCGTTGTTAGTGGTGCTGGCGCTCGAAGTGGTCATGCGCCGCTGGCTGCATCAACGGGCGGAAGACGTGATGCATGGCACGGCATGCAACGCCGAGGGCCTGCTTTTGTTCGCGCAAGTGCTGGAACGCTTCGAGCGCGAAACCTTCAAGTCGCCGAAATTGCGAGCCATGGCCGCTCACCTGCGCGGCGCAGGCAAGCCAGCGGAAGTGTCTACGGGCGCAACGGCAGGAAAATCGCCAGCAGCGGCTGCGTCCGCGGCGGTGCGAGAATTGGCGCGGCTGGTTTATTGGATTGACGCTGGGCACAGTCTGCTGGGCCACCTCGCGGAAATTCCATTTCTCTATAGCGTGCAGGTAGGCTACGCCGCGGAAGCGTGGCGCCGCCGCTGGGGCCGCGAACTGCGTACTTGGGCGGCGAGCGCCGGAGAAATGGAAGCGCTGCTTTCTCTGGCGGGTTACGCGTACGAGCATCCAGCGGATCCCTTTCCAGTTTTCATCGACCAACAAAACTCCGGCGCAATTTTTCATGGCCAGGAACTCGGACACCCTTTGCTGGCGGCGGCAAAATGCGTGCGCAATTCGGCCATGCTGGATAGGGATACGCGCTTCATTCTGGTCAGCGGCTCTAATATGTCCGGCAAAAGCACGTTTTTGCGTACCGTGGGCATCAACGCCGTGCTGGCGACGGCCGGCGCGCCGATTCGCGGAACCTCGCTTGAGCTCACGCCCTTGGCGCTCGGAACGCGCATTCGCAGCGGCGATTCACTGCAGGAAGGGCGCTCCAATTTCTACACGGAGATTCTGCACATCCGCAGAGTTTTTGAGTTAATGAGAGAAAGCAAATACCCGCTGTTATTTCTTTTTGATGAGCTTTTAGAAGGCACGAACTCCAAAGACCGGCGCATCGGCGCGCAAAGTTTATTGGGCGCGCTGCTCAAACATGGCGCGATCGGCATCGTTACCACGCACGACCTGGCGTTGACGGCGATTGGCGACGCCATTGGAACGCCCTTGCGCAATATGCACTTTCAAGACTCAGTGGTGGATGGAAAGATGGTGTTCGATTATCGTCTGCAAGACGGCGTGGTCACCAAGAGCAACGCCCTCGAATTGATGCGGCTGGTGGGACTCGACACCTAGAGAACGCATCCAACGATGTACAATCGCTGCATTTGAAGGAGTTCCGTATGCGTCTTATGGCCCGCAGCACTTCCTGCCTCGCGATTCTTGCCGCAAGTTTGGCGTTCCATTCGCGAGCCGCGACCGAAGGAAATACCGATCAGTTGGGGCAAGTCAGTTTCCCTACGAGCTGCGAAGCGCAAGCGCAGCCCATACTCGAAAAAGGCTTGGCGCTGCTGCATTCTTTTCAATACACACAGTCGGAGGAAACTTTTTCAGACGCGGCAAAACGCGATCCCCGGTGCGCCATGGCGTATTGGGGCAAAGCGATGGCGCGCTATCACCAGCTTTGGGATTTTCCGCAACCCGGCACGCTGCGAGAAGGCTGGCAAGATGTGCAGGAAGCGCAAAAGCTAAACGCGTCCACGGAGCGCGAACGGGGATACATCGCCGCGGCCGCTGCGTTCTATCAGGACGACGCGAAATTAACGCAGGAGCAGCGCGCCAGCGCCTACTCCGTGGCCATGGCGAACCTGCACAAGCTCGCGCCCAAGGACCTCGAAGCCGCGGAGTTCTACGCGCTCTCGCTCGTGGCGTTGGCCGAGCAGGATGTGAATGCGCGCGAAAATCGTCTGGCGGCCATCGCGATCTTAAACCCGATTTTTGTGGCGCAGCCGAACAGTCCGGGTGCCGCGCACTATTTGATTCACGCCGCGGACACGCCGGAATTCGCGCCGCAGGGATTGGCTGCGGCGCGCGCATACGCCAAAATCGCGCCAGATTCCTCGCACGCCATACATATGCCGTCGCACATATTCAATCGGCTGGGTTTGTGGCAGGAAAATATCGCCTCGAATATCGCAGCATCCGCGTCCGCCGAACATGCCACGGACATGCACATGGCCGAAGCGCACTATCAAACGCACGCGATGGACTATCTCGATTATGCGTATCTGCAAAGCGGTCAGGAAGCCAAAGCCCGGGACCTCGCGGCAGCGATGAGCAACGTGCACGGAATGTCGCCGGAAGACGCGCTCAATCATCGCGCGTTCCTCGAAGCGCGCAACGCGCTTGAGTTGCACCGCTGGAAGGAAGCAGCTTCGTTGAAAGTTCCGGAGATTCGGGAATTGTGGCAAGACAATACCTATTGGGCCCGCGCGATCGGGGCGGCGCGCAGCGGCGATGCAGCAGGCGCAAGATCCGACCTTGAGAAGCTGAAGAAGATTGTGGCGCTGCGCGAAGAGCACAACCGCAGCGAAGGCTACAAAGTTTCCGGAGAAGAGGCCACCGATTTGCGCGAAGCGGAGGCGTGGCTCGCTTTTGCCGAAGGAAAATCGCCGGAAGCCATCGCGAAGCTAAAAGCGGCGGCGGCGCGCGAAGAAAACGAAGGCGCGGAGTCCGTGCGCATGCCCGCAAGAGAAATGCTCGCGGACCTGTACGCGGAAATGAAAAAGCCCGCGGAAGCGCTGGCCGAATACACCATGGCTTTGAAATATTCGCCAAACCGTTTTGATTCGCTCTACGGCGCGGGATTAGCCGCCAAGGCCAGCGGCGACGCAGCAACTTCGCAGAGTTATTTCGCAAAATTGTCGGCAATCGCGGGACCCGGCGCGGATCGCCCCGAGCTCGCGGAAGTCAAAACCGTTCTGGCGCGCAAGTTCAATTAGCGGGAGCTTTCTTGAGCAAGCTCGTTCTAGCAGCTCTGTGTGTCGCACTCGCGCTATTGCCCCGAACCGCCGCCGCGCAAGTGGACGCTCCCGACGAACCGGAAGCAAATCCCGGCCGCCCTACAGTTTCGACTCCCGCGACACTTACGCCAGTGGGTTATCTGCAATTTGAAACTGGCGGTTTGTGGGCCGAGCACTCCAGCGAGTTTTCCGAGCGCACCGCGCTTAACGAAGTGATCAAGCTGTCGGTCTTGCCGCGCCTGGAGTTGCTGGCCGCTGCCGAGCCGGTGGCGCACTACCGCGCGCAGGAAGTCAGCGCGAACGGCGTGGCTGACGTCTTCCTGGGAGCGCAAGCCGTGCTCAGCGAAGGCGAGGGTGCGCGGCCAACTGTGGCCGTCAGCTATTTCCACCGCGCCTACGATGGCGGCGCTCCGGAACTCGATGTGGGCAGCCCAACCAATTCCTTTCTGCTGCTGGCTAGCGCCGACGTGTGGGGATTCCACTACGATGCGAACGGCTTCCTCAACGAACTCGATCAAGGAAACGTGCGCCGCGCGCAGTCTGGACAAAGCCTATCGATCTCGCATCCGCTGAAGGGCAAGTTCACGCTTTCCGGAGAAATCTGGCACTTCACCCAGCCTTTTTTGCGGGGCAATGCCGTGGGGAACCTCTGGGCCGTGAGCTACACGGCGCGCAAGACGCTGGTATTCGACGCCGGTTTCAACCGCGGACTGACCGACACCTCCACGCGTTGGGAGGCTTTTGTCGGCTTCACGTATTTATTGCCGCACCGGGTTTGGTGAGTCATTGCAAGCGGTCAGGTTCGCGGTGTGATGGAAATTAGTTCGCGGGACGAAGAGACTCGTCCCGCGAGGCGGTGATCCGTTGACGACGGCTTAGAAGTGGAATCCGAGCTCCGCCGTAAACGATCGCGGCGTCACGTAATGGGTTCCGCTAAACGTGGATAGGAAATTATAAAGCGCGGTTTTATTGGCAAGGTTAATGGCGGTGAACCGCAAACTCCATTTGAAGCGGTCTCCATGGAAGAGATCATCATCTCCCACGCTGGCGTCAAACAAGCTGCGCGGCTGGACGCGCTGCGGATTGTGATCGTCGTTTTCTTTTCCGGGAGCCGGAACCTTTAGGTAGATGGATCCCAGCCCAGCCGCGTCGCACACGGCAAGTGCAGGTCCGAGCGGGCTGGGAGCCGCAAGCTTACCATCGCAAGTGAGACCGGATTGGAACTCTTGATCGGCTGTGAGTGGTATGCCGGTGATGCCGTTGGTCAAAGCTACATCGCCCGATGGAATCGGCGTGGTCGTTCCGGGAATGAAGGTCACCCCGCCACCGGCCGCCACCGGCGTCGAATTAAAGCACGTTGCTGTGGCGGCAAAACACGGCAGTGCGCCGGCCACCAGTCCGCTGTCATACCTCCAGTTAAATGCGACCCACGGCAAACGCTTGAAGGGTTGGTATTGCACGTGGGTGGTCTCGTTGAAAAGCTCGTCGTGGTCGATGCGGAAGACGCTGTTTCCCACCGGAATGATGGGTATGCCAGCGACTTGCGGCAGGAAGAACCGCGCGGCCACTCCGGACATAGACACCAGCGCGGTGAAGCCGTGGAAGTCCGGAACACTGACGCGTATCGCGTATCCGGGAATCTTGTTCCTCTGCCACTCGATCGGGAAGGTGAGCGGCGTCGCGCCCACCACGCCAAAGTCGAAACCGTTGTGCGTGTACTTCCAGATGTACTCGGCGTCCACCACGAAATATTTCTTGAAAGCTTGCTGAATGCCGGCGTGAAATTCATTGCGGAAACCCGCGTCAATCGCTCCCAGGTTGCAAGGCAAATTGGGAGGCGGCGCAATGAACCGGATAATCGGGTCGCCGCACCCTTCGCTGCCGATGACCAGATTTTCGTTGAACGGAGTCTCGAGCGTTCGCGCATAGGAAACACGAAGAATGGTGTTGGTCGGTTTAACGTCATAGGCAACACCCAGCCGCGGCTCGGCCTGCGTTGCGTGGCTAAGGCCCCTGTAGAGGTCTCCGCGGATGCCCACATTAGCGGACCAATTTCCCTTGGTAATGGTGTCCTGGACGTACATGCCAACTTCCTTCACGTCTGTGTGGCCGTGGAAGGAAGCTAGTGCGCCGCCGCGCGTCAGGTCAAAGGGCGCCAGAATGGTGCAGGGAGCGGCGACGGGGTTACCAGCCGCATCGAGACAGGTAGTCCCCGGTATCGCATTGCCGTTTGCGTCGAGAAGGTTGAACGCGGATAGGAATGTCGGATCGACGATGCCAATCTTGTCGTTTTCGGTGAGGAACGTGTGTTCCACGGTAATTCCGGCTTTTATGTTGTGGATACCCTTCACATACGAAACGTCGGAGCGCAGGCCTACGTTCGTGAGCTTGCGGTCCTGACTGAATGTTTGTGCTTGAAGGTCCGGAGCCAAGTCGTTAAAAGGATCGGAACTCGGGTAGTAGTTGAACTGATCTCTCCGCACGAACCCGCCAAAAGTGAACACCGCGGTCGTGCCGATCAGTCGTGTCCACGTCGGTGCAATGTTAAACGTCCCAATCTTGGAGCGCTGATCCGCGGGGCCGAGGGGATTGCCGGTCACCGGGTTAAGAAGCGTCGTACCGGTCGCGTCGCACGTGAACCCCAGGTTGGCCAGACCGCCTTGATCGCACGGATGATATTGCTGGTCGTACGAATTAGGAGTTTGGAACCAGGAACGGGAGTAACTTACGTTCAAGTGGATCGCATCGGCTTGCGTCAGCTGATAATCGACCCGGTCGAACAAATTCTCTTCATTACCCTTGGCATGGTAGACCGTGAATTCGGGCGGATCGAGAAATCGGCCGGTATTCAAGCCGCTCAGAGCAATGAAGTTGCCCCACTTGCTGGTTCCGTAAGCGAGATCGAACCCCGCACTGGCTGTGCCAAATGTTCCGTACGAAGACGTAACGCTGCCGTGCGGAGTGGTTACGCCCAGGCCCGAGCGCGTCGTCACCTTAATCACTAAACTGGTTTTTCCACCAAATTCCGCGGGCGGCGCACCGGAAATCACTTCCAGCGATTGAATGGAATCGGAAGGGATCTGATTGGAAAAAACTTTGCTCTGCTGGTCCGTGATTGGCTGGCCATCCACGGAAAACGAGTTGGAAGCGTGGTCGCCCAGCCCGTGGAACAGTCCGTTGGAATCCGCAGCTACGCCGGGTGTTACGAGCGTTACCAGGGAGCTGACCGACGAGGACGCGCTCTCGAGTGGCAACTTGTCGAACAGATTGCGGTCCACGTCGGTGTGAAATGTCGAGTCGTTTTCTACCAGGTCTCCGCCGTTAGCCTCGACCGTCACGCTCGTTTCCGCTGCGCCTACCTTCAGACTGATCTGCACCGTCGCAGCGACCGACGAACGTACATCCACGTCTTGCGTGTAGGAAGCAAAACCACCGGCTATAGCGACCAGGTGGTACGGATTGAACGGTACGTTTGTGAAGCGAAAAGCGCCGTCCGGCCCGGTAGTGGCCGAGCGCTTATAACCGCTCACAGGATTGGTAATTTCGACGGTAGCGCCGGCAATTGTGGCGCCGGAGGGATCTTTCACCGCGCCTTCGATGGAGCCGGAATTGCCCGACTGACCGTTGACTGCCGGATTCGCGAGCAAAAATACCAATCCCAGAATCAAAAAAGAATACAAACGGAAACGCGTTAACATTTTTTCTCCATCCCTTTCAAGGACTATGTGGTTGGGTGTGGATAGGGCCGCCGGAAAAATGGCGGTGGCGCGGCTCAGTGGATAAGCCGGAGCGACGGAGCGCACTTCAAGCGAAGCGAGGATTAGGCGACAGGCGGGGCGCGCGAAGGGCGGTGCAGCGAATAGGTGGAGTTAGGCGCTAGTTGTTGCGGAATCGAGTCGAGTCGCGTGACCGGTGACGGTGTCAGCGCCAGGTCAATATGTGCCGCCGCCAGCGCCGGCATGTGCAGCGCCTGACAGATGTGGCAGGGCGTTTCCGGGCCGCTGCTGTGCTCGTGGAGGAAGGCCCCGCCGCACGCGAAATAGAGCAGTGCTGCGCAAGCAAACAGCGCTACGGCTTTTTTAAATGGGTGACCGTCGAGTGTGAGACGCGGGATGCGCATGTGCTTTACAAGGCCAGTCTTCAACCACTTACACTCTACCGTGTTTGCTTAGACGCGGGCATGCGGCATTTGGTTTCGCACGATTTTGCGGCGTCCGACAGACTTCGTGACTTGCCGCCGCAACGGCCGCCTATTGACCGCACATCTGTTCCGGCCTAAGCTGATTCTTACCAAGGTAATGCCGCGAAGCCTCCCCGCTGTTCGATTATTCGGTCTGCTGCTCGCGATTATTTTTCTCGGGGTGCCATTGCATCTTTGCGCCGACGTGCCCGGCGTATCCCCGGGCACGCATATCTGCCCGGTCTGCTCTGTAGTCGGCGCCGCGGTCGAGACACCGTCGCCCAAAATCAACTTTGAATCCGTGATAAAGCCGCTCGAGATGCGCGCTTTCGCGGTCGTGAACGCTCCAGAAATCCCCCGCGGTACCACGCCCCGCGCCCCTCCCGCATCCTAAATCTGTCTAGTTAGCCCTACGCATCCCTGATGTTCTACCGATCCGTTCCCGGGACGACGAGGATTGTTTCCATGAAGATAGGAGTTACTGTGGCCACCACCTGCGTGGCACTGCTGCCGGTTTTCGCCGCCGCGCAGCAGAATACACCGCCCCCGCAGATCACTACACCCCCGCGCGCGGACACCACGCAGCCTCCGCCGGTGCGGATCACGCTCGACGACGCCATTCGCCTGGCGCTGCAACACGACCACGCGTTGCAGGCCGCGCGCACCACCATTCTGCAGAATCAAGCGCAGGAAATTACCGCTAATCTGCGCCCCAATCCCGTCATCTCCTGGGACTCGCAATTTTTTCCGCTCTTTCATCCCGAAGAATTTGGTACCAGTTATCTCAATACCCAAGCGCAATTCGATCTCGGCATCGGTTATCTGTTTGAACGCGGTAAAAAACGCCAGCATCGCCTGCAAGCCGCGCGCGATCAAACGGAGCAAACGCGCGACCAGGTAAACGACAACCAGCGCCAACTCATTTTTAATTTGTCGCAGCAATTCGTCGCCGTGCTATTGGCGCAGTCGACCATCGATCTGGCCAATCAGGATCTGGACAGTTTTCAGCAGACCGTCGAGATCAGCAACGAACGCTACAAATTGGGAGACATGAGTGAAGGCGACTTGCTGAAGATCCGGCTGCAATTGTTGCAATTCCAAAGCGATCTCTCGACGGCCAAGCTGTCCAAAATACAGGCGCTGGCGTCGCTGCGGCAGTTTCTGGGCTTCGAATCCGTTCCGGATAATTACGATGTTGAGGGTGAACTGGGCTACAACCCAATTCACGAAGGAATTGACGACCTGAAAGCGCTGGCGCTGCGCTCGCGTCCCGATTTGCAGGCCGCACAACAAGGCGTGGTGGCGGCGCGAAGCCAGGAGAGCCTCGCCGAGGCCAACGGCAAGCGCGATTTGAATGTGACTTTCGACTATACGCACACCAACGGGCAGAGCAGCGGCGCATTTTATTTCAATATTGACTTGCCGATTTTCGATCGCAATCAGGGAGAAATTGCGCGCACGAAATACGTCATCACCCAGGCGCAGGAGCAGCAACTCGAAGCCGCGCAACAAGTCATCACCGACGTCACCAGCGCTTACGCCAATCTCCAAGCCAATAACGAAATTATTCGCTTATATCAAGGTGGCTACGTCGATCAAGCCAAGGAATCCCGCGACATCAGCGAGTACGCCTACAAACGTGGCGCGGCCAGCTTGCTCGATTATTTGGATTCCGAACGCACCTATCGCGCCAATCAACTCGCCTATCGCCAGGCACTGGCCAGTTATATGACCGCGCTCGAACAGATGCGCCAAGCCGTGGGAACGAGGATGCTGCCATGACCTTTCGAATCAGAAACAACGCTGCCTGCCTTCCTCAGAAAAAAAACATTTGGTCGAGCCTGGCCACGTGCTTGCTGTCGCTCACTCTCGCCTCCGTCGCCACATTCACGGGCTGCAGCTCGAGCGGTAGCACCGGCGAATCCGAATCCAAGATGACTTCTTACTCAACGAATGACAATAAGGAGGACACCGCGTCGCTATTCACCGTCCCGCAGGAGCAGATGGGCCATCTGCAAGTGGTCACCGTGCAAAAATCGCGCGTGCCGCGTGTTTTGCGCCTCACCGGAGCCGTGGCCTACAATGCTTTCGCCACCACTCCGGTCTTTTCTGCGATCGGCGGGCCGGTAGAAAAAATCCTGGTGGACCCTGGCCAGGTCGTGCATCGCGATCAACCACTGTTGATGGTCAACAGCCCGGACTATTCCGCGGCGCGTTCCGCGTATCTCAAATCCAAGAGTGTTTTTCTGCTCTCCGATAAAAATTATCAGCGTTCCAAAGATCTCTACGAGCACAAAGCCATCGCCGAGCGCGATCTGCAACAGGCGGAATCCGACCGCGCCGCGGCGCAAGCCGACATGCAATCGAGCGAAGACGCTATGCGTGTCTTGGGAATCAAAGATCCGGAGAAGTTTGCTGACAGCAAAATCACCTCGCAAGTCCCGGTGCTGGCTCCCGTTGGTGGCGAAGTCGTGGAACGATTGGTAGGCCCCGGCCAATTGCTGCAAGCCGGCAGCACGCAATGTTTCACCATCTCCGATATGAGCACCGTCTGGGTGCTCGTCAATGTCTATCAAAGCGATCTCGATTACGTGCGCGCTGGCGACAGCGTAGACATCAGCACCGACAGCTACCCCGACACCTTCCACGGAAAAATTTCGTACCTCGCGCCGGCGTTGGATCCCACCACGCGCACGCTGCAAGCGCGCATTGTGACGAATAATCCCGGCGGCAAACTAAAGAAGGATATGTACGTCACGGCGACCGTGCAGGCGGGAGCAGTGCGCGATGCCCTGACGGTTCCGGATGCGGCCATTTTGCACGACGCGGAAAACGTGGCTTTCGTCTATTTGCAAACCGGCGGCAACAAATTTGCGCGCCGCGTCGTGAAGGTCGCCGACAGTTACGAGGGTCACACGCGCGTCGAAGGCGGATTGCAAGAAGGCGATAAGGTGGTCGGCGATGGCAGTTTGTTCCTGCAATTCAAAAACTCTCTGGAGCACTAGACGGAACCTTTGCGGTACGTCGGATTCGCGGTGGCGGCGGAAAGACTGGAAATGCTAACTGGCAAACATTCGTGATCCATCGCATCGTACAGTTCGCGCTCAAGCAACGCTTCGTGGTGCTGCTTTTCACCGTATTGATCGTGATCGCCGGCGCCATGTCTTTTCAGCGCATGCCGGTGGACGCTTATCCGGATTTGTCGCCGCCCATCGTCGAACTGATTACGCAGTGGCCGGGCCATGCCGCGGAAGAAGTGGAGCGGCTCACCACGTTGCCGCTCGAACTGGCCATGAACGGGGCGCCGCAACTCAAGGTGATGCGCTCCATTTCCCTGTACGGGCTTTCCGATGTAATCCTCACTTTCGAAGACAATACGGATCCCTATTTCGCGCGCCAGCAAATTTTTCAGCGCATCGCCGATGCTTCGCTTCCCACCGGGGTAACGCCCAGCATGGCTCCGCTTTTCAGCCCCAGCGGTCTTGTCTATCGCTACGTTTTGGAGAGCCCCGATCGCAGCGCGCAAGAGCTGCACACCATCGAGGCGTGGGTCGCCGAACGCGCGTACCGCAGCGTTCCCGGAGTCGCGGACGATTCCGGATTTGGCGGACCGACCATGGAGTATCACGTCCTGCTCGATCCCGTGAAACTCAACAATTTCCATTTATCGGTGGTTACGGTCATTACCGCGCTTTCCTCGAACAATGGCAACACCGGAGGTGGCTTCTACACGCAGGGCGGACAGTTTTACTACGTGCGCGGAATCGGATTGATTCGCAGCGTGGCAGATATCGACGAAGTGGTGGTGGGCAGCGCGAACGGCGTTCCCGTGCGGATTAAAGACGTCGGAAGCGTGGAAATCGGTCACGCGCCGCGCTTGGGCATTTTCGGATACGAGAAAAACGACGACGCCGTCGAAGGCGTCATCCTCATGCGCCGCGGCGAACAAGCGCAAACCGTTTTACGAGGGGTTGAAAAAAAGACGCACGAGTTGAACCACGGCGTGCTGCCGTCGGACGTCAAAGTGCACCCCTACTACGACCGCAGCGATCTGGTGCGCGTGACAACCGACACCGTCGAGTGGAATCTGATTCGCGGCATGGTCTTGGTTTTGGTCGTTTTGATTTTTTTCCTGGTGAGTATTCGCGCCGCGCTCATCACCGCGCTGACCATTCCGCTGGCTCTGCTGTTCGCGTTTATTTTCCTGCATGCTACCGGCGAGGCCGCCAACCTGCTCTCCATCGGTGCCATCGATTTCGGCATTTTGATCGATGGCACCATTGTGATGGTGGAAAATATTTACCGCGAACTCGGACTCCGCAAGGGCCAGTCTTACAACCTTCATGACGTGATTCTGCAAGCCGCACGCGACGTGGATCGTCCCATCTTCTATTCCGTTGCGGTGATCATCGCGGGCTATCTTCCGATTTATGCGCTCACCGGCGCGGCCGGAAAACTCTTTCATCCCATGGCCGACACCATGGCCTTTTCCTTGGTAGGCGCACTCCTTCTAACTCTCACCGTAGTTCCGGTGATGGCTGCTTACTGGTTCAAAAGTGGCGTTACGGAGAAACCCAACCGTATTTTCGATTGGGTGCGCGATTCCTATGCACAGCGTCTTGAATGGTGCCTCGATCGCCCGACGGCCACGCTGCTGACCTGCGCCGCAATTTTCTGTGCCACGCTACTGTTGATTCCGCTCATCGGCGGAGAATTTTTGCCGCATCTCGACGAAGGCGCTTTGTGGGTGCGCGCCACCATGCCCTACACCATCTCATTTGAAGAATCGGCAAAGTTTGCGCCCAAAATACGCGACTTGCTCATGCAATATCCACAGGTGACCACCGTGGCGTCGGAGCTCGGACGTCCGGACGATGGCACCGATCCCACGGGATTTTTTAACTGCGAATTTTACGTCGGCCTTTTGCCCTACGGCGACCCTGCCTGGAAGAAAGGCTCCATCCACAACAAAGAAGCGCTGTCCGCGGATCTGGAAAAAAAGTTTGACGCTTATCCCGGCGTGATTTTCAATTTTACGCAACCCGCTGAAGACGCCGTGGACGAAGCGCTGACCGGGCTAAAAAGCGCTCTGGCCGTCAAAATTTTTGGACCGGACCTTGACGTCCTGGAAAAAAAGGCCGTGGAAATTAAACAGGTGCTGGACAAGACCGCGGGCTATACGGAGCTTACGGTAGTGCGCGAGCTGGGTCAGCCTAGCCTGATCATTGAAGCCGACCGCGCCAGAATCGCGCGCTACGGCATCAACGTCTCGGATGTGGAAGCCGTGGTACAGGGAGCAGTCGGCGGGCAAGCCGCCACGCAGGTGATCCAAGGCGAGAAACTTTTCGATTTGGTGGTGCGCATGGAGCCGCAGTACCGGTCCAGCGCCCGCGACATCGGCGACTTGCTGGTTCCTTCTCCTGCCGGGCAGGCCATCCCGCTTTCTGAACTCACGAACATTCGTGAAGCCAGCGGAGCCTCGTTTATTTATCGCGAAAATAATTCTCGCTATATCGGCGTGCAATTTTCTATTGTCGGCCGCAATCTCGAAGGCGTCATCAACGAGGGGCAGGCCGCCGTGAAAAAACACGTGCAACTCCCGCCGGGCTACACTCTCGATTGGGGAGGCGAATATAGCGAATTGCTGGACGCCAAGGCGCAGTTCTTGGTCATCGGCCCATTGGCGCTGGTGCTGATTTTCCTGATACTTTTTGCGCTCTACGGAAACTTCAAGTTTCCCGTCACCATCGCGCTCGGCGTCGTGCTCACGGAACCTGTCGGCGCACTGCTCGCACTGAAGCTCACGCACACGCCATTCAGCGTCTCCAGTATTTTGGGGCTGCTCGCATTGCTCGGCGTATCTGTGGAAACTGCGGTAATTTTGGTCAGTTACATCAATAAGTTGCGGCTGGAGGGCAAATCCATCAGGGAAGCCACGCTCGAGGCTTCGTTGCTGCGTCTACGTCCCATCATGATGACCGCACTCGTCGCGTGCCTCGGCCTCTTGCCGGCGGCTATGTCCACTGGCGTGGGCTCGGACACACAAAAACCATTCGCAATCGTGGTCGTCGCAGGCTTAATCTCGCGATTATTGCTGGGCTTTTTCGTCAACCCTGTCCTGTATGAGGTCGTGGCGGGCGAGGGCGACGTGCTGCAAGTCTAGTGCTTCAACAAAGTCCCCGACCGCGGTGCCGGAAAGCGTGAAACCGATACGGGCGCAGTTCCATCTAAACGGACGGACCATCTCAGCCTAAGCAAATCCCGGGTCTTCCCATAAGTCTCCCAACGCAGGCGCTCGAGAACGAATAAAATCATTTTCCTGGAGGCAACCATGAAGAAACTGATCGGGGCTCTCGCGGTTTTTCTCGCTTTTACTCTTCCGGTTTTGGCGCAGCGCGATAAGCCAGCTGGCGGTGCTGCCCGCGGCGTCGGAGGCGGCCACATTCCCGCGCACGGTCCAGCGCCCGTGCGCGGAGCCGGACATCCGGCAACGGAAAACCGCAACTTTGCCGACAAAGAAGGGCATCCCAACGTACCGCACGTGCACGCCAACGGCGACCGGTGGATTGGCCATGATACCGGCCGCAACGATCCGCACTATCATCTCGATCATCCGTGGGAGCATGGCCGCTTTACTGGCGGGTTCGGACGTGGCCATGTTTGGCATCTCGGCGGCGGCGGCCGCGACCGCTTCTGGTTTGGCGGATTTTATTTCTCCGTGGCGCCCTTTGACTACGCCTACACCGACGGCTGGCTGTGGGACAGCGACGACATCGTGCTCTACGAGGATCCTGACCACGACGGCTACTACCTGGCGTACAACGTCCGCCTCGGCACGTATGCGCACGTCCTGTACCTGGGCAACGGTTAATCGGCGAGCGAATAGAAAATAAATGAGCGCCGCATCCGTCCGTGGCGTAAAGCAGGCGGACGCGGCGCTCCAATTTCTGTGCTCTGCTGGCTACGGCGAGACGCCGCTGCTATTTCTTCGGCTGTGCCGACGGCGGCAAGATCCCGTTCAACCGCAAATAGATCGCTTCCGCGCTGTAGTGATCGGCCCACGAACCGGACAAAATGAGCCACGCTGCCGCGCGAGGGACCATGCGGCCGCCGAAAATCGCGACCTGCTCGCCGAGCTTCGCGTCATCCACGTTCGCGAGCGCGGTGGAGCAAAAATCGAAAGAGGCTTTTAGCCCGGCGACCAGCTTATCCTTCCCGTCGGTCTCTTCCATTTTGCCGGCGGGCGCCGGCGTTCCAGAAAGCGCGGCGCACAGCGTGGTATTGGTCTCGGCGATGTGCACCATCAGATGCCCAAAGCTCATCATGTCTGGTGTCGGCTTAAATCCATACTTCTCGGCCGGCATGGCGTCCGCGCCGCCCTCAATATTCTTGGTGACTCGTGCGAGCTGGCTTTTCACCGAAGTGCTCAGCGGATTGGCCACCGGTTCGCTTTGCGCGCGGGCTTGTTGAGTCACGCCCGCGAGAGCCGCCGACAACGTCAATAACACAATTGATCTTCGTGAGTTCATTGCTATCTCCCAGACGCACAGTGCAGAGCGCGTGCGTAAATGATTTATCGATTTCCGCGGTGCGTTGCGAGCATACGCCAATCACCAACGCTGCAACAAGCGGCGTGACTCGGGCCTGCGGAACCCCGCAGCAACGTCCACGCCATCGTTGGCGGTCTCGATCGCGCTCACAACGAAATTGACCGCTGCCGTCCGAGCTTCTAACATTAGTTTAGGAAGTTTGCGCATCGTTTAACGTGCGCGAAACGAGTCCATCATGAAGACGTCCATCACCCGAACACGTCGGACCTTCGCAATTTATGTCGCCATGCTCGGCCTGTTACCGGTCGCCGCCGTTGCACAAACCGCCGACGATCTGGTGGCCAAAGTGCTCGCGGCACGCGGCGGCGCGGAAAAAATCAAAGGCGTTCGCTCGCAACGCGTTTCCGGAACTATTTCCTTTGGCCCCGGCGCAGAAGGACCTTTCACCGTAGAGTTCGTGCGCCCCGGAAAAATGCACATGGATATCACCATCGATGGCCAGACCGTCGTGCGCGTCTACGACGGGAAATCCGCCGGCTGGGTGATCAATCCGTTCGCGCGCGATCACAACAAAGATGTGCAGCCCATGGACGGCCAGGACTTGGAGAATATTGCCGATGAATCCGATTTTGATGGCCCGCTCGTGGATTACCAAAGCAAAGGCAATCACATTGAACTGGCGGGACAGGACCAGGTGGACGGAAAGCCCGTAAACCTTTTGAAACTCACGAACAAGAACGGTGATGTGCGCACGTATTCTTTCGACGCCACCAATAATCTGCCGGTTAAATGGCAGGGCAAACGAAAAGTCGACAATCAAGAACTGGACGTGGTCACTTTCTTTAGCGACTACCGCGATGTCGACGGTCTCAAGTTTGCTTTTGAAGTCGATTCCGACACTCCCGGCACTGCGTTAATGCAGAAAATTACCATCGCTAAAATCGAGCTCAACGCGGACATCGACGCGCAGCGCTTCGGCAAACCAGAGCCTGCTGCGCCTCGACCGGAAACCACTCGACCGGCAGAGGAACCTCCCGCGCCGGCACCGACTCCCTCCGCTCCGGAGCCGTCTCCAGCGCCGGCCCCGGAGCAACCTCCTTCTACTCCGCCGGCTCCGGTGCCTTCTCCATCGCCCGCAACTCCTTCAACTCCACCCCCAACTGCGCCGGAACCGTCGCCGCCTCCGTCCACGCCTCCGCGGTAGCGGCGGAGCAGGGTGTCGAGAATTTCCGCAGTGGGCTATTCACCGCACGAACCAGCATGAATGCTGCCGAACAAAAATCGTCGCCCGTTACCATGGACGCCGGTCTCTGCGCGCAATGCCGCCACTCCCGGGAGATCATCTCGGACCGTGGCTCCGCGTTCCTCCGATGCGAACTTTCTTTCAGCGATCCACACTTCGCCAAGTACCCGGCGCTCCCGGTCCTCGTTTGCTCAGGATTCGCGCCGCTCAGCGATCGTAAGACTGCAGAGATGTAAAAATGGTAACGTACGGGCGGTCCCTCGTCCTTCTCGCGGCAAGCCCCACTCTTCAATTGCCGCCCCATGCCAGTTAAGGCTACAATGGAGGGCTCTAGGAGGAGTGTTTAGTGTTAACGATTCGTCTAGCTCGTATTGGCAAGAAGAAAAAGCCGTTCTACCGCGTGGTGGTGATTGAAAGAACCCGCCCGCGCGACGGCCGCGTTCGCGAATTGGTCGGCACCTACGACCCGCTCAAAAAGCCCGCGGAAATCAAACTCGACGGGGAACGCATCAAGTATTGGCTCGGCCAGGGCGCTCAGCCGAGCGACACCGTCCGCAGCTTTCTGAAGCGCGAAAAAATTGCCTGATTGGAATTAGGCTTCGGTTTTCGGCGGCCCGGTTTTTCCGGGCCGTTTTTTTCGCAAGGCCACCAAGATTGCTGAGGTGCCATTCGCTGGTCAGGAGGTGTTCCAATGAAGGAGTTGGTTGGCGTCATCGCCCGCGCCCTCGTGGACCATCCTGACGAAGTGCGCGTCACCGCTTCCTCCGGCGCCCCTGTTTCGGTGATCGAGCTCCGCGTAAATCCCCAGGATCTCGGCAAAATTATCGGCCGCCAGGGCCGCACCGCCAAATCTATTCGCTCGCTACTCGCGGCTGCCGGCGTCAAGCACCGCAAACGCTTCACGCTTGAAATCGTCGAAGATTAGCTGTGGCTGAAAATCCTCGCTTCATCACCGTCGCGCATATCCTTCGTCCTCGCGGCAACAAGGGTGAACTGGCCGCCAAGCTCCTGACCGATTTCCCCGAACGACTCACCATGTTGCAGCAAGTGTTCTTGTCCGACGCGAAGTCTTCCGCCGAGCCGCAACCCATCGCTGTAAAAAATTGTTGGCTCAGCCAGAATCATCGCGGCCAGGCCGTCTTTCATTTCGAAGGCGTAAATTCCATCAGCGACGCGGAAAAATTTCGTAACTTCAACGTTCTTCTTCCTATCGAGTACCGCGTTAAACTTCCTGCAGGCCATTACTTCGTCGCCGATCTTGTCGGCTGCTCTGTCTTTGAACTTCCGCGCGCGAAGCCCGCTCTTTCATCTTCGCCGTGCTCCTTGACGGAAGCGCCGTCCCTGCTGGGCGTGGTAAGCGACGTACAGTTTCCTGGCGAGAGTTTCCCTGGCACGCCGCTCCTGGTTGTCGATTTGCCTACGACCTCGCTATCCGGCGAAACCGAGTTGCTGATCCCTCTTGCCGAAGATATCTGCACGCGCATCGACACTCTTGCGCGCCGCATCGACGTACTTCTGCCCGAGGGCCTTCGCGAGCTGAACGACTCGGAATGACCTATGAACCGCGGAAGAATATTTTTCGTTCTCTGCAAAACCGCCGTTTTCACCGCCGTCGTTCCATTCACCATCGGCTGGTGGCTGCCCACACGTGTTCACCGCGCTTCCGAGGTGTCCTCCCAAGTTCCATCTGGGGGTTTCGCGCCTCAGGTCTTAAGTTATTTGTTGCTGTTGCTCGGAGCAGCCGTTTATCTGTGGTGTGCCTGGGACTTCTCAGTCAAAGGACTGGGGACGCCCGCGCCCATCGATGCCCCCAAAAATCTCGTCGTCAACGGACTCTATCGCTACGTCAGAAACCCCATGTACCTCGGCGTCTTCTGCATCGTCGCGTCCCGTGCCCTCTACTTCTGGTCGCTGCCCGTACTTTTCTACTTCGTGGTTACCGCCACCGGCGCCATGCTCTTCGTTCATTTCTATGAAGAGCCGCACCTTTGCAAAATATTTGGTGAGCAATACGTAGAATATCGCCGAAGCGTTCCCGGCTGGCTGCCGCGTTTTTCGGCGATTCGTACTGATCGTTGACGTTGCGTCGCGAGACGCGACGTTTGATTTATATCGATCGCCGCATGGCGGCCGTGGCACGCGCTCCGCACTTTGGCTACACTGACAGCGCATGCGCTTTGACCTTATCACCATCTTCCCGGAATTTTTCAGCGGCCCGCTCGATCACGGAATTCTCCGGCGCGCCCGTGAGACGGAACTCGTCAACGTAAACATCCAGGATCTGCGCGAATTTACCAAAGACAAGCATCGCACTGTCGACGACCGTCCTTTCGGCGGTGGCGAAGGCATGGTCCTCAAACCCGCCCCGCTTTTTGAAGCCGTGGAGTCTCTTCTCGGCCGCAGCATGGGCGACGCTGCGCAGCCCCTGCCACCCGATCCCAAAACCGCCATCGTGCTGCTCAGCGCCGCTGGTAGGCTTTTCCATCAGGAAACCGCCCGGCGATTCGCGCAGCTCGATCGCATCCTCTTTATCTGCGGGCGGTATGAAGGCGTCGACGAACGTGTCGCCACCCATCTCGCCACCGAAGAGATTTCCATCGGCGATTACGTCCTCAGCGGCGGCGAACTCGCCGCCATGCTCATTCTCGATTCCGTGACCCGGCTGCTTCCCGGCGCTCTTGGCAACGAAGCCTCTTCGCAAAACGAATCTTTCGCAGCAACCTCCAATCCGGCGCACGCCGCGACGGATGTTGCAGAAGTTTCAGAAGGCGGTGCGCCCAATGATTCGATATCTCGCCGCCAACCACTCGCGACTGGTCACTTCCTCCTCGACTACCCGCACTACACACGCCCTGCCGAATATCGAGGCTGGCAAGTCCCAGAAGTACTCATCGGCGGGAATCACGCCGAAGTCGCCAAATGGCGCAGCGCCGCTGCCTGGGAAAAAACCCGTCGCAACCGCCCCGACCTTCTCTGGCCCTACCCTCCCTGGGAATAATAAACAGTGAATTTAGGTCGTAACTCTTGCCAGAACAGGACATCTGACGAGATGATTAGTTTCGCGATACAACAGGAAGCCAAACTCTCATGAGCACCGCCGCGCACGGCCGTAAGCCCGAAAAACCCATCGCCATCTATTACGAGCATCCGGATTGGTTTCGCCCGCTCTTTCAGCAACTCGACGAACGCGGCGTCCCCTGGCAGAAAATTCACGCGCGCGATCATCGCTACGATGTTGCTTCGCCGGAAAACGAATACTCGCTGCTGTTCAACCGCATGAGTCCTTCCGCCTGGCAGCGCGGCCTCGGCCACTCGATCTTCTACACTCTGAATTATTTGGCGCACCTCGAAGCAAAAGGCTTGCGTGTCGTCAACGGTCATCGCTGCTTCGCGCACGAAATTTCCAAAGCCCAGCAACTCGCCAATCTTGAAAAGCTCGGTTTGCCTTATCCCAAAGCCATGGTCATCAATCATCCCTCGCAAGCCATCGCCGCCGCCGACAGCATTGGCTATCCCGTCGTTCTCAAACCTAATATTGGCGGCAGCGGGGCAGGCATCGAACGTTTCAGCTCGCCGGAGGCGCTGAAGGCCGCCGTAAACGAAAATCGTCTCTACTTCGGCATCGACTCCACTGCGCTCGTTCAGGAGGCTTTCACCGCGCGCGACGGCATCATCACCCGCGTGGAAGTTCTTGGCGGAAAATTTCTCTACGCCATCAAAATCCATATTACCGGCGAAAGTTTTAATTTGTGCCCGGCGGATATTTGCCAAAACACCAAAGGCGAGGAACTCACGCGCATCGCTTGCCCAGTTGACGCTCCGAAAACCGGCATGACTGTCGAAGGCTACGATCCGCCGCGCCAGATTACCGAAGACGTGGAGCGCATCATGGCCCTCGGCAACGTGGAAGTCGGTGGCCTCGAATATGTGATCGACGACCGCACCGGCCGCCAGCTCTACTATGACGTCAACGCCCTCTCTAATTTCGTCGCCGATCCCGTGCGCATCGTCGGATTCAATCCGTATTCGCGCCTCGCCGACTTTCTGATCGACGAAGCCATCCAGCACGAATCGCGCAGCGCCGCCAAAGTCTCCTCCGCGCCAGCAGCGACGATCGCCGCTTCGAAAGTACTTGCATGAGATACGGCTACTGGCTCCCCGTCTTCGGCGGCTGGCTTCGCAATGTCCCCGACGAAAATATGGAAGCAAGCTGGCCCTACGTAAAACGCCTGGCGCAGCGCAGCGAACAGCTCGGTTTCGATGTCACGCTCGTTGCCGAACTAAATCTCAACGACATAAAGGGCCCAGAAGCTCCATCGCTAGACGCTTTCTCTACCGCGGCAGCGCTAGCCGCGATAACCGAAACGATCGAATTAATGGTCGCCGTTCGCCCCACCTTTCATCTCCCCGCGTTGCTCGCCAAGCAAGCCGCCAATATCGATCACATCAGTAACGGCCGCCTCACGCTCAACGTCGTCTCCTCCTGGTGGGCTGACGAAGCCCGCAAATACGGCGTGATGTTCGAACAGCACGACGACCGCTACGCGCGCACCAGCGAATGGCTGGACGTCCTCGACGGCGTCTGGAAGCAGAACAATTTTTCTTATCAGGGAAAATATTATCGCGTCGACGACAACATCCTCGCGCCCAAACCGGTCTCCAAGCCGCGTCCGCTGCTCTACGCTGGAGGCGAGTCCCCCGCAGCCAAAGAACTCATCGCCGAAAAGTGCGACGCCTACCTGATGCACGGCGATCCCCCCGAACGCGTCGCCGAAAAAATCGCTGACCTTAAATCTCGCCGGGCCCGCCACAATCTTCCACCGCTAAAATTCGGCGTAGCCGGCTATGCGATCATCCGCGACACCGAACGCGAAGCCCAAGATGAACTCCGCCGCATCACGGACGTCCACCAGAGCGCCGCGGGCTACGCCAACTATCAGCAGTGGCTCGCTGGCACCCAACTAGAACAAAAAGTTTCCCTGGAAGATTATTCCGTAAGCAATCGCGGCCTCCGCAGCGGTTTAGTTGGCACCCCCGAACAGGTCTCCGAACGCCTAGCGCAATTCGAGGCCGTCGGCGTCGACCTCGTCCTCCTCCAATTCAGCCCGCAACAAGAAGAAATGGACCGCTTCGCCTCCACCATAATTCGACCGACAAAACCGTCCATCGCCTCCTAATCGCACGGTTCTCATAGGGGCACAGAATGCTGCCATGCTCGAGAATGCAGACTCGCTGGCGCGCACAAATTGTCTAGGAAAATCCCCACATTTCCCCTATAATCAGTGATTGTCTAAAGAGCGCATGCCCCGCCTGAGTGGGTCTGCAAGGAATCAAGCACATGAACCCGGTTATCCAGAAATTGCACGACGCGCAACTGCGCACCGATCTTCCTGACTTCCGCACCGGCGATACCATCCGCGTGAACGTCCGCCTCAAAGAGGGCGAAGGCGATAAGGAAAAGGAACGCCTCCAGGCTTTTGAAGGCGTGGTCATCTCGAAGAAAGGCCGCGCTTCCGGCGCCACCTTCACGGTCCGCCGCGTTAGCTTTGGCGTGGGCATTGAGCGCATCTTCCCTCTCCATTCGCCTTCGATCAGCTCCGTCGAAATCGTCGGCAAAGGCAAAGTCCGTCGCGCCCGCCTCTATTACCTCCGCGATCTCAAAGGCAAAGCTGCCCGCATCAAGCGCGCCGACCGCGAAGTCGCCGCTCCAGAGACCGTCGCAGCCAAAGCCTAATCGCGCCGTTACACTTCGCGCCAACGACACATATCAAAAGACGGGCCAGCAGCCCGTCTTTTTTTGCGCGCAAACGCGATCCGCGTGATTTCGCCCGCTCGCCGGCATGCTACTATCACCCCGATGGCACGCCAGTGTTGCACGCGATTCGAACGCGAAGCTCGCCAGCAGGGTTGGCTGCGCATCGCCGGCATCGATGAAGCCGGCCGCGGCGCTCTCTTCGGCCCCGTGGTAGCCGCCGCAGTAATCCTGAATCCCAAACGCCGCATCGTCGGCCTCGACGACTCCAAAAAACTCACTCCCGATCGCCGCGCTGAACTCGCTCCGCGCATCCGCGAACATGCCCTCGCCTGGGCGGTCGCCGAAGTCGACGCCCAACGCATTGACGCCTGGAACATTTACCAAGCCAGCCGCCAGGCCATGACAGCCGCCCTCCAGGAGCTCAGCATCATCCCCGACTATCTTTTGCTCGACGCCATGCAACTCGACGTTCTTATCGAACAAAAATCCCTGATCCATGGTGACGCCCGCAGCGTCTCCATCGCCGCCGCCTCCATCCTCGCCAAAACGCATCGCGACACGCGCATGGAAGAATGGCACGCCGTCTATCCGCAGTACGGCTTGGCGCAACACAAGGGCTACGCCACCGCCGAGCACCTCGCCGCCCTCCGCGAACACGGCCCTTCTCCCCTCCATCGCAACTCCTTCGCGCCCGTGCGCGACTCTCGTTGCTGGTCCGTTGGCGCCACGCAAACTCCCCTCCCGCTCTAAACTCGCTTGAAAACGGAGGGAAATTCTTTTCTCCGCTCTTTCGCCACGTCTTCGCCGCCAAGTTTCCCATCCCGCACGGGGATAACTGCCTGCTCACAGCCTCCCGCACGTTCGTTGACTTGTCTTTTTCCCGCCTGCTAGCGTACCAACATGGCGTTGCCGCGCCCGCAGCTTCCGCGGCAATGCTCAGGAGAACGTCTCGGACGTTTGATCACGGAGACTGTGGCCGTAATGCCGCCGCATCTCTCCACGTCCCGGTTTGCGCATGGCCTATAACAAAAGCAAATTCGTCGAAGCCGCACAAAAGCTCCTGAACCAGGGCAAAGTTCCCCAGGCGATCAGCGAATACCAGCAGATCCTGAAGTACGAGCCTCGCGACCAGGTCACGCTCATGACCGTAGGCGAACTCTATATTCGCCAGGGCGAAACCTTTCAGGCTATCGACTATTTCGAACGCCTCGCGCAAATTTTCGTGGGAGACGGTTTTCTCACCAAGGCCATTGCCGTTTACAAACGCATCGCCAAACTTGCTCCCGAGGAAATTCGTCCGCTCGAAAAACTCGCGGACCTTTACGTGCAGCAAGGCGTAATGAGCGAAGCTCGTCCGCTCTTTCTGCAGCTTGCCGAAATTCACCTCAAAAATAATCGCCAGCCGGAAGCCGTAGGCTTGCTCAAAAAACTTCTGCTCGCCGAGCCGGACAACCTGCGCATTCAAATCCGCCTCGCCGATCTCTATCAGGCTATGGGCCAGACGCGCGAAGCCATCGAAACTTACGTTTCCGCGGCCCAGCGCGCCATTGCCCGCGGCGATCATCCGGAGTGCGAAAAGCTGGCCGACAAAGCCCTCAAACTCGAACCGAAAAACTTTGCCGCGCTCATCGTGAAAGCCCGCTCCGCCACCGCGCAGGGCAACTCCGCCCTGGCGATCGAACTGCTCGAGCAAGTTCCCGGCCTCGAAAAAGGCGGCGAGCAAACCGAACTGCTTCTCGACCTCTATGTGAAAAATGCCAAGTGGGAGCCCGCCACGGCCCTCGCCCTGCGCGTTTTTGAAGCCGACGAAAAAAACTTCGGCCCCACGCAAAAATTGATTGAATCGCTCCTCGAATCCGGCCAAGGCGAAAAAGCCATGGCCATTCTCGAGAAATCCCGCATTCCCATGATTGACGCCGGCGAACACGAAGCCGTGGGCCGCCTCCTCAACGAACTCGCGGTGCGCCTCCCCGACCGCATCGAGCCTCTCGAATGGCTCGTCGACACCTACGGCCGCACCAGTGATTCTTTCCGCTTGCCAGATGGTCTCGCGCAGCTCGGCGACGCTCTCGTTGCCGCCAAACAATACGATCGCGCCAAGGAAGTCTTTGAGCAGCTCGTCGACCGCCAGCCGGAAAGCGATTCCGCCAAGCGCAAACTAAACGACCTCCTCCGCAAAATGGGTGTGTTGCCCCCCGAACCGGCCGCCGTCGAGGCCGTTCCCGAGGAGCATCACGAGGTTGAGTTCGCCAAGCCTCCGGCCCCCAAGATCCGCCCCGATCTTCCGCCTGCGGAGCCTGTCGAAGCCGCTCCACCGGCCACCGCTTCTTCCGAGCCGCCCATCGACGACGATACGCAGAAATTCATCGCGCAATCGCTCACCGATGTCGATCTTTTCGCCAGCTATGGCCTGACCCAGAAAGCCATCGGTCTGCTCGAAGCCATTTTGCGCCGTGCCCCGCGCCACGCTCCCACGCTCGAAAAACTTTTGGACTTCGTTCTCGGCGCTGGCGACGATCGCCGCACCGCCGAACTTGCTGCGCAGCTCGAACAACTCCATCAGCAACGGGGTGACGAACGCGCCGCCGAACGCTTTGGCGAATTGCGCCGGCGCTTTCAACGCGCCGCCGGTCTCAGCGACGAGGAACTGGCGGCCCTCTCCGCGCCTTCGCGCGCGCCTCTAGCTGCCGGCACCGCTGACGATGGCGAAAATCTCGAACTCGCGCCGCTGCCGGAAATGGAATTGCCCGAAATTCCGGTGCCTGACGCGCAACCTTCGCCGCAAGAATCTCCCGTGGTTCCCGGCGCTTTGGCCGCGCCTCCTGCTTCCGACGAAGTCAGCGCTTCGCAACCCCGAGCCGGTCAAGCCCTTCACGAAGTCGACTTGTCCGATGAATGGGCCTCGCTCCTCGACGGCTCCGCGAAAGCGGCTCCCGATGCTTCTCATCCCGCTTCCGGCTCCTCCGAGGAATTTACCGTTTCCCCGGAAGCTCCCACTGCCGGGGGACTTGAAGAATTTTCTATCGAAGAAGAAGCCTCCCACATCCCAGCACCCTCCGAACCCGCCACCACCTCGGCGTCCGATGAATTCGCTCTTCCCGAGCCCGCTTCTCGAGAATCTGCTTCTGCCCACTCCGAACCGCGCAGTGTCGAAGAGCCCGGTCTCGATCAGCTTGCGCCGGAGGAAGCTGTTGAGGCGCCCGCCGCGCCCACCGAGTCCGCACCCGAGGAGCCTGCCGCGCAGGCAGCGCGCGCTCCCGCGTCTCCCGTGCAACAACCCGAATTCGAACTCGATCAGGACTACGAGCTCATCCTCGATCCTGAGCCTCTCGTTCCGGCCTACGACCAGAAACCGCCAGAAACTCCTGTGGTTCCCGCGGAACCGCACGCGGCTCCGCCCGTCCATGCCGGTTCGAGCGGCGACCAGTTCCTCGCCGACCTGGCCAGCGAAATGGGCGAACTCGGGCTCGGTGAACTCACTCCGGCCTTCTCTGAGTCTTCGCCGTCAGCGCACTCTGCGGACACCAACGGCGCTGCGCACCACGCGGAAGCTCGGCCCCTCGGCGAAAACGCGCCGCTTCAGGAAGTCTTCGACGAATTTCGCGCCGAACTCGGCGAGATGGGCGCGGAACACGAGGATCTCGAGACGCACTACAATCTCGGCGTGGCCTTCCGCGAAATGGGTCTCCTCGACGAAGCGATCAGCGAGTTTCAGAAAGTCGCGCAAGCTTGCGATCAGGGCCGTCCTTTCCGTTACACCATGCAATGCTGCACCTTGCTCGGCTTGGCCTTCATAGAAAAAGGCCAGCCCGCCATGGCCGCCATCTGGTATCAACGCGCGCTGCAGACTCCCGGCCTCGGTTCGGAAAGTGCTCTCGCCTTGCGGTATGATTTGGGTGTGGCCCAGGAATCAGCGGGCGAGCACGATGCCGCGCTTAAGAGTTTTTCCCACGTCTACGCGATGAACATTGACTATCGCGATGTGGCCGAGCGAATCGCCGCGCTGCAAAAACCCAGTCGCTGACTCCGGCCCTCGTTCTCACTCTAGAGGAATTGTTCGGCACCGGCACCGTTAGCTGGCCGGATTAGGCGGGTTCCGCTCTCTCATGAATCGCGTGCTACGTGTCATGTTCGTGCTGATCTGTTTTGAGATGGGCGCGCTTCTGCTCTATCTCCCGTGGTCCGGCTATTGGGACCAGAACTATTTTCTGAGCCATTTTCCATCTCTCATGATCGTGGTATTGCATCCCTCGTTTCGCGGCGTTGTCAGCGGACTCGGCGTCCTCGACATTCTCCTGGCCTTTAATCTCATCCGCGCCCCGCAGGTCCTCCCTCGTGCCCCTCAGTAAGCCTTCCGCCCCGATTTTCTGCTACGTAACGGACCGCCAGAGCTTGCCCCGCACTTCCGCCGGCGTTTCCGAGCAGGATTCTCTCGGAGCACTCCTTCACACCGTCACCACGGCCGCCGCTGCCGGAGTTCACTGGATTCAAATCAGGGAAAAAGATCTTTCCGGGAAAGATTGCTCTTCGCTCGTTCGCGCCGCGCTTAGGTTTGTAAAATCATCGCACTCTTCGGCGCGCATTTTGGTCAACGACCGCCTCGACGTCGCCATCGCCGAACGCGCCGCCGGCGTGCATCTCGGCGAAAATGGTTTGCCGGTTTCCGAAGCCAAACGCCTCGTCTTAAGCGATTCTCAGCCGGCGTCCTCCGCGCAAGACTTGGTCGCGGATTTCACCGTCGGCGTCTCCTGCCATTCGTTAGCTGCAGCAACATCCGCGGCAGCAGCCGGTGCCGACTATATTTTCTTCGGCCCGGTCTTTCCGACGCCTTCCAAAGCCTCCTATGGCCCGCCGCAAGGCCTCGCGCGTTTGTCTGAAACTTGCCGCGCCGTTTCCGTTCCGGTTTTAGCGATCGGCGGCATCACGGCGGAAAACGCCGCCGATTGTCTGCGTGCCGGCGCATCGGGAATCGCTGCCATCCGCCTCTTCCAGGACGACCGCGATCTGCCAGCAGTTGTGCAACATCTTGCTAATCCTTCCTAGAGGAGAGGTCGTTCGCGGAAGCAACGCGGTACCGATCACATCCACTGCACTAGCCTTGGCAGCTTGTCTCGCATCGCCGCCTCATGCGCTCAGCCATCGCCCGAACGGTTTTAGCGACTCCGTGTGATCGCATACCACGCGCAACACCGCCGTTAACGGTATCGCCAGCAGCAGCCCCATGCCACCCCAGATCCATCCCCAGAACAGCAGCGCGATCGTTATCGCCACCGCGTTCAGCTGCACCCTTTTTCCCACCACGTGCGGTGCCACCAGATTCAGTGCAAAAATATGGATGCCCAGTAGCGCTCCCGCGATCAACAAAAATCCAGCCAGCTTGAATTTCGTGAGCGCGATCAGAAATGCCGGCAGCCACGACAGCACCACTCCGATGTACGGCACCATGTTCAGAAGCCCCGAAACGATTCCGAGCAGCACCGGGTATTCGAGTCCAATCGCCCAGAAAAACAGACTGCTAGCCGCAATCACGATGGCCGTCAAAATGCACATTCCCGCCAGATAATCCCGCAGCACCGACCGCAAATCGTCCAGCGTCTCCTTCACCTGCGTCCGCCGCGACGCTGGAAATAATCGCAGCGTGGTGTGCCAGGTATCGCGCTTTCCCGCCAGCATGAAAAACACCAGGAACGGCACGAAGGTTACTTCGAGAACCAGCTCATAGAGCGAACCCACCACCCGTAAAATCAACCCGCGAATCATTCCCGGCTCGGACGCCGATGGCGTGGCCGTCTTCGTTCCTTCAGACTGTGGCGTGATTTGCCCTTCGAGCCCGTTTATTTTTCCTTCGAGATTTCCCGTCACCTGCCGCAGCACGGCTCCATACTTCGGCCAGTTATCCGCAAAATTCGCCGTGCGCGACCACATTCCGTAGCCCACCGCCGCCAGCGCCACAATCAAAATCAAGACCACCACCATCGCGCCGATCGTGCGCGGCAATCCTGCGCGCTCCATGAACTCCACTGCAGGATCCAAAAAATACGCCAGCAGGATCGACAGCAGCAGCGTGATCACAACGCCCGACGCGTAATAAAGAAACAGGATAATCGCGCCCGCTGCCAAAATCCGCACGCTGGTCGTTCCCGCGCGCGAGCGCGCTACTCCACTGATCGCCGGTATCTCTGTGCCTTCCACGTTCGTGCCTCTTCCTTGAATTCCCAATTTCGTTTTAAATCAAAAAACCTGTCATCCCGCGCGAAGCGTCCGTATTCGCCAGTACCGCAACACCCGAAAAAAACACGCCCGCCGCGCTACACACTAGCACATCACGCCATCTGCTTATCCCGGTAACTCGTGCGCATTTTGCCGCCTGCACGTCGCCCCCGCGCCGGCACGCGCGAAGCCCTGTGCTACAATTTTTTTGGCCATCTGTGGCCCTCTCCTCATGTCCAAAGAATTCTTCGGCACGGATGGCATTCGCGGCATCCCCGGCACCCCTCCGCTGGACGACCGTACTCTCTACGCTCTAGGTCGCTCCCTCGGGGACTTTCTCGGCGACTCCGCGCCCTCCGCCAACGTCCTCATCGGCATGGACACCCGCGAATCCGGCTCCCACATCGCGTCAGTTTTGTCTGCAGGCCTCGTCAAATCGGGCGCCAAGGTCGCCTTTGCCGGCGTCATCACCACTCCCGGTGTCGCCTGTCTCGTTCGCCAAAACGATTTTCAAGCCGGCGTCGTCATTTCCGCGTCTCACAATCCTTATCACGACAATGGCGTTAAGCTTTTCTCCCACGCGGGCATGAAATTTCCCGATTCCTTCGAAGCCTCTCTCGAAGCCGGTATTCTGCGCCACCGCGATTCCGCCAGCGGCGCCGATCCCCTCCCCGCAAATTTTCCGCCGCTCGCCGCCGACGAATCCCTCGACGCCGAATATCTCAGCTTTCTCCGTTCGCGCATCGTTCCCGGCGCCAATCTCTCCGGACTGCGCATGGTTCTCGACTGCGCCAATGGCGCCGCCTACAAGCTCGGCCCGCAACTGTTTCGCGATCTTGGCGCCAACGTTATCCCCATCGCCGACGCTCCCGACGGCCGCAACATCAACGCCAACTGCGGCTCCCTGCACCTTGAAAATCTCCGCCAGCGCGTGCTCGCCGAAAAAGCCCAGCTTGGCGTAGCCTTCGATGGCGACGCCGACCGCGCGCTGTTCGTCGCAGACTCCGGCCGCATCGTCAACGGCGACGGCATCCTTCTCGCCGTCTCTCGCTACCTCAAAATGACCGGCCAACTCCCCGGGAACCGCGTGGTCGCGACCAGCATGTCCAATCTCGGCCTCGAACGCACCCTTGCCAAAGAAGGCATGGCCCTTGCCCGCACGAGTGTCGGCGACCGCTACGTCCTCGAAGAGATGCTCAGTTCGGGCAGCGTCCTAGGCGGTGAGCAGTCCGGCCACATTATCTTCCTCAACGACAGCCCCGCGGGCGACGGCCTCCTCACCGCACTCAAAGTCGCGTCGCTGGTCTCCTTCTGCGGCCGCCTCGAGCACCTGCTCGTCGGCTTCACCGACTATCCGCAAATCATCGTCAACGTAAAAGTCCGCTCAAAGCCCCCCCTCGACTCGGTCCCCGAAATCGCGCAAGCCCTCGCCGAAGCCGAATCCGCCCTCGGCGAAAACGGGCGCATCGTCCTCCGCTACTCCGGCACCGAGCCTCTGGCTCGCGTCATGGTCGAGGCGCAGCACGAATCCGATGTCCAACGCTTCAGCCAATCCATCGCCAACGCAGTTCGCTCGACCATCGGTGCCTAAGGCTCGTCGCCAGGTTTGCTAACCGCTCTCCATCCGATTTCAGGTTCTGAGATTTTCAGAGTCAAAATCCGCCGACAACTGGCCTCCATTTCTCCCCTCGAATCGCTCATATCTCGCTGTTAAAAATATCGTTATTTCAATTCTCGCTTCGTGCGGTCCACTCCAAAAGACTGTAGAATCCCGCGCCGCAACCTGTGAGATTTTGTAGAATTTCGTTGTACACAGCTTTCATCGAATCATCCCTTCGATGCTAACTATCCTGATTTCAACTACCTTCTCCCGACCTTCATCCTGCCGTAACACTGGCACCCCGCTTGCACTCTTCCCAGCCAACAACGGTACAACAAGATTGGCTTCCCGGGGTGGCCGGAATCGGTCCTCGACCCGATTCACGGCTTGGGGCGTCAATTCTGAGCAGGGGGTTTGCACCAGCCCCCTGCTCCAAGTTTTTCCTGTAAGGTGTGTCATCGAAGTGGTTTTCGCGGGGTACGTTCTCGAAGTGGTTTTGAAAATTTCGAATGTGGTTTAAAGGGCGGCCCTCGAACCGCCCTTTTTTATTGCTGCGCCGAGCAGTTTAAAGACTCCATTTCCATCTTCGTCGAAATCCCTTTGCGCGAAATTTCCGACCGCCCAAAAAAAATGAGCGGCCGGTGGGGGTTCCGGCCGCTCTGGCGTGGGGGATGGAGGGTCTATAACCAGAAGCTCAGTCCAGCTGATCCGATCGGACCGCTGCGCTCGCGAGCAGCAACCCGACGCACAGGAGCAAACACGTTATCACCATGCTTACCTCCATCAGCCAAGCTCAACTTCCGATTACCCTTCCATCCTGCCGGTCCGCCCCTCCCGCGTCGATAGCCCGCCCGTCTCATTCCTCCCAGTACCAGAATCCAGTACCAAGGTACGGGTTTGTGCGGGGCCGTCCGCGCCGCCGCTTCCACCGCGGTTCTAAACCAGTGTTTGACGTCCTGCATCTTATTGCAGAGCATGCCCTTATAACCCCATGAGCGACCATACCTTGCGTCGATTCGCGGCGATAAATCCGGGCAGAATCAACGGCTTCGGCAAAAACCGTATCCGCCCGCAAAAATCCATCGGCCCTATTTTCTGCCTTGCTAGCGAACTTCCTCCGGCATGACGATCCGCAGACTCTCCAACCGTCCGCCCGCAATCTGCTATTCTTCAACCCTATGCACGACCTCAGTTACTTTCGCGAGCACCTCGACCTCTTTGCCGAGATGGCCAGGAACCGCCAGATTTCGCTCGATCTCGATTCGTTCCGCACCTTTGATCGCGAACGCCGCGAACTCATCACGCAAACCGAACAGCTCAAAGCCAAACGCAACAAGGCCAGCGACGAGATCGCACGCCTCAAGAAAGAAAAGCAGAGCGCCGACGCCCTGCTTGCGGAAATGCAAGGCGTCTCCAAGCAAATCAAGGAATCCGACGAACGCATCGCCAATCTCGACAATATCCAGCGCGAAATGCTCCTCGGCATTCCCAATCTTCCGCACACCAGCGTTCCCGTTGGCGCCGGCGCGGAAGCTAACGTCGAAGTTCGCCGCTGGGGCGCGCCGCCCACCTTCGATTTCGCGCCCAAGCCGCACTGGGAAGTTGGCGAACGCGCAGGCATTCTCGATCTTCCCGCAGCCACAAAAATTACCGGCGCGCGTTTTGCCGTTTACAAGAGTTGGGGCGCCCGCCTCGAACGCGCGCTCGCAAATTTTTTCCTGGACGTCCACACCCGCGAACACGGCTACACGGAAATTCTTCCGCCCTTCCTCGTCAATACCGCCAGCCTCATGGGCTCCGGCCAATTGCCAAAATTTGCCGAGGATTTATTCAAGATTGCCGACACCGATTTTTGGCTCACGCCCACGAGCGAAGTCGAACTCCACAATCTGTACCGCGACGAGACCGTCAGCGAGGATGTTTTGCCCATCAACGTCACCGCGTGGACCGCTTGCTTCCGCTCCGAAGCCGGTGCCGCCGGAAAAGATACCCGCGGAATCTTGCGCCAGCACCAATTTCAAAAAGTGGAACTGTTCAAATTCACCAGGCCGGACCAGAGTTACGAAGAACATGAAAAGCTTGTCGCCAACGCCGAAAGCATTTTGCAAAAACTCGGTCTGCACTATCGCACCATGCTGCTCTCTACCGGCGACATGGGCTTCGCTTCGGCAAAAACCTACGACATCGAAGTGTGGCTCCCCAGTGCCAAAGAATTTCGCGAGATTTCCAGCTGCTCGAACTGCGAAGCGTTTCAGGCGCGCCGCGCCAGCATTCGCTACAAACCGAAGGCCGGGAAATCCGACTTCGTCCACACCCTCAATGGCTCCGGCTTGGCAGTCGGCCGCACCTGGATCGCCGTCATCGAAAACTACCAACAGGCCGATGGCTCCGTCCTGATCCCTGAGGTTTTACGTCCTTATATGGGGATCGAGCGCATTCCGGCCCCCGCCGAGGCCAGAGCCCGTGCCTGAACCGGTCTTCTCTATCGTATTGATAAATAGCGACTTAGTTTTTGGCGGGCGGTTTTCTCGCGGTCTTGGCAAATTTGCCATGGCTCGATACGCCGCGCAACCTACTGAAAGTACACGTTTTCGTTTGACGCGCCCTTTTCGCGTTGCATACACTCGGCTTGCCACGCTTGCGGTCGCCGCGCCGGCGAGTCGGGCTGCGCAGCGACAGGAGAATGGCCGGAAACGGCGTGGAGACAGATCGCTATGAATTTTTTGGCGCGAATTTTACGTTTTGTTTTTTGGGTGGTGATTTTTTCGTGGATCTTGAAACTGGCGGCGCGCTTGCTGGGCCGCGCGATAGAGAATGCCGGCGAGGGAAACCAGCCGGAGGGGGCTGGCGGCGCTGCGGAAATCGACGGGAACGTCGCTTCGGGAGATTTTCCGGATCCGGGAGGTCGGCCGCAGTCAGCGGCGCGGCAACTGGTTCGCGACCCGGTTTGCGGAATGCATTTGGCGGAAACTCTGGCGATTCCGTTTCGCGACCGCGGGGAGTTGCTGCATTTTTGTTCCGCCGAATGCCGGGACAAATATGCGCAGGAAAGTTTGCGGCGCGTCGCGAACGGCTGATTTTTTACGGCCGTTCATGGTTGCGGCGGCGAAGCGGAATTTTTGCGAAGGGTTTTTCGGCCAAGTAAAGACTGAGAAAAATCTGAACTCGAGAGTTACGGCAAGAAACTAGGATCTCGAGAATCGCAGCAGGAAGAAAAGGATTCAACAACTATGGCCACGGTAGCAAAGCCCACAGCTCCGATACGACCGCTTGGCGCACCGCCGATGGTGCCGCGCATCGCTCCACGCGAAGATTTGAATCCTTTTCGCATCGCGCAGATCCAGTTCGATATGGCTGCGGAGTTTTTGAAGCTGGAGCAGGGGCTGCGGCAGATTTTGCGCACGCCGAAACGCATCCTCGAAGTGGCCATCCCCACGAAGATGGACAACGGGCAAGTGAAATTGCTCACCGGCTACCGCGTGCAACACAACACCGCGCGCGGCCCGGCCAAGGGCGGCGTGCGTTTTCACCCCAACGTCACGCTCGACGAAATCAAGGCGCTGGCTTCGGCCATGACCTGGAAAACCGCGGCGGTGAACATCCCCTTCGGCGGCGCCAAGGGCGGCGTGATTTGCGACCCGAAGCGCATGTCCAAAAGCGAACTGGAGCGCATGACGCGGCGCTATGCCAGCGAAATCCTTCCCTTCATCGGGCCCGACCAGGACATCCCCGCGCCGGACATCTACACCGATGCGCAAACCATGGCGTGGATGATGGACACCTACGCGATGACTACGGGACGCGCTTCGCACGCGGTGGTTACCGGGAAGCCGATGAGCATTGGCGGGTCGGCGGGCAGCGCGGAAGCGGCGGCGCAGGGCCTGGTGCACGTGGTGGAAGAAGCTTGCAAACTCAAAAAGATTTCCTTGCGCGGCGCGACCATTGCGATTCAGGGATTCGGCAATGCGGGAGCCACGGCGGCGCGGCTCTTCGCCGACAAAAAAGCCAAAATCGTCGCGCTGAGCGACACGCGGGGCGGCGTGACCAATTCGCGCGGCATCGATCCCCTCAAGGCGTATCGATATAAGGAGCGTTCTGGAACGGTGGTGGGCATGCCGGGCGCTTCGCGCATTTCCAACGACGATTTATTGACGATGAAGTGCGACATTCTGGTCCCCGCGGCGATGGAAAACGTAATCACGCTGCAGAATGCCGATTCCATCAAAGCGCGCATCGTGGCGGAAGCCGCGAACGGACCAACCACCCCGCATGCGGATGAAATTCTGGCGCGGCGCGGCGTCATCGTACTGCCGGACATTCTGGCCAACGCCGGCGGAGTGACGGTCAGCTATTTTGAATGGGTGCAAAACCAGCAAGGCATTGTGTGGGACGCGGAAGAAGTGAGCGCGCGCCTGCAAAAAACGATCGTGCGCGCGTTTCACGAAATGGTGGAGACCATGCGCAAGCATCACGTTCCGCCGCGCGCCGGCGCCATGATACTGGCAGTGAACCGCGTCGCCGAAGCGACTTTGGTCCGCGGCCTCTTTCCCTGATCCAGTGTGCCGCTCAGGCAATTTTTATGCGTGAGCAGAGGCCACTCCCTATTTCCATTTGAGCGGTGCGGCCCTTTCTCGCAGCAACCGACGTATGGCTACTCGCAATGATCTTTGCGAAAAGCGAGATGCCATCTCCTTCTCTAGAGTTGGATTCACCCTCGCCGCCATTTGCCTGGTCCCATCCGAGCTTATTAGCGGCGATCGGCGTCGCCGTTGTCTTTATCGCGAACGACGTGAACCACGCCATGGAGGGGGGATGGTCCGAAATGTGCGGCGGCATCGCCTCCCAAGGTCACCGCGATGTTTGAGAATTCGATGTGGTTTCCTCCGGTGATATCAATCTGCACGGTAGAAGACGGCCCAAAGGGCGGCGGGTAATTGCCGTTCGCGGTAATCGTGGCCGTTCCCGTCACTCGAAATCCGTTTGCAATAGGCGTAACATCGCCGTCAACCAAAGTGATGTGGTGCGTATGTGCGTTGCGATTCGCAGGATTGTTCAGGTCGCCGCCGTTCTGCAGTGCGCCGATGTCCGAGCGGACCATGGTCAGCGCTGCCGAAAAATCGGCCTTGCCGGATGCTCCTCTGAAGAGCAACGACCAATGGCCGCGAACCTCCCACGGGCCACTTACGTTTGCGGGGGTAAAATCATTGAGCACCCCGCGGAACTTCATGCTGTTCGGTGGTTGCGCGAGAGCAGAGGTGCTGATCGTCAGCAAGAGGACCGCAACGATGCGTACTGCCCAGGAGAAAGCTTTTACGTTCACGATGAAATACCTCCAAGATTTTAAGATTCATGCCTTCGTCGCTGAAATTCCCCGGCCAGCAGGGCTGGTACCTACCTGCGCTAGGGATGTGCTGATGCAGAATTTCCTTTCGGCGGTGAAGATGTGCGCACACCATCCAATACCCTGCCGGGTACCGTCAAACAGCAAGGGGCTGAATCGCGGCCATTTTCCCTATTTGCCGTCGAATGCCGTACTTTGCCGTGTCCCGGCGGGGTGACGACCGCGCTCCCGGGTTCACGCCAACAGCAGACAGATTAGGAGAGTGCGATGGGCGAAGCATTTCCTGGCGCGCCGCCATCCGCGAGACCGCCCGACGATCGGCTGGATTCGTGGAAGGAAATCGCCGCATACCTCAATCGTGACGTCACCACGGCGCAGCGCTGGGAGAAACGGGAGGGGATGCCCGTTCACCGGCACCTGCATGACCGCATGGGATCGGTGTATGCGTCTCGCGCGGAGTTGGACGAATGGTCGCGCAGCCGGAATCTTCGCGCAGCGCAGGAGAACGTCAACGAGGTCTCCTCGCCGAACCCCCCTGCGCCACCCCGCTCGGCCGTAACCTTTTTGACCAGATGGAAATTTTTCTTGCCCTTGGCAGCGGCGGGAGTGGCGCTCGTGATTGGCGCCAGCCTCTGGTTTCAGAGGACGGAATACTTCTGGCGAAACCCGATCTCTGATGCGCGATTCCAGACCGTCACGGACTTCGATGGAATGGAGCAGGCCGCCGCGATTTCGCGCGACGGTCATTTCGTGGCGTTCCTCGCGGACCGGGACGGGCAGATGGATGTGTGGGTAACACAAGTGGGGTCGGGACAGTTCCATAACTTGACGCATGGCAGCGCGCCGGAACTTGTCAACCCTTCCGTTCGCACTCTGGGATTCTCGCCCGACGGTTCTCTCGTGACGTATTGGGTGCGTAGACAAGACAAGACCGGCGCGAGCGGCGGAGGCATCAGCATCTGGGCAGTGCCGACACTCGGCGGTGAGCCGCATCCGTACCTCGAAGGCGCGGCCGAATTTGACTGGTCGCGCGACGGTTCCCGACTTGCGTACCACACGCCCGGACCTGGAGACCCGCTCTTTGTTACAGACGGCAATCAAAGACTAGAAGGGCGTCCCATTTTCGAGGCGCCGGCTGGACTTCACGGTCACTTTCCATTGTGGGCGCCGGATGAGTCCTTCATCTATTTCGTGCAGGGTTCCCTGCCAGACAAACTGGACATCTGGCGTATCGCTCCCGACGGCAAGACGCCCGAGCAGATCACGCGGCACAATGGGCGCGTGAGCTATCCGGTCCTATTGAACCGGCGGACCCTCATGTACCTCGCGAGTGATTCCGATGGCTCCGGACCATGGCCGTACAGCATGGATGTCGAGCGTCGCATACCGCACCGGCTTACCTCCGGTTTTGACCGGTACACGTCGCTGGCGGCCAGCGCGGACGGTCGCCGCCTGGCGGTTACGCTGGCGCGTACGAATACGACGCTCTGGCGTTTGCGCTTAACGGATTCACCCGCTGGAGTGTCGGCAGCTACGCGAATCTCGCTGACGACCAACACGGGGTCCGCGCCCCGGCTCGGTCCCAATTATCTTCTCTATGTTTCTGCGACGGGTACGAGCGAGAGTATCTGGAGGCTCGCCAACGGAACCACCACGGAGTTGTGGACTGGCGCGGGGGCGCGAATCTTTGGCGGGCCGGCTATCTCCGCCGATGGACGACACATCGCATTCTCGGTCCGGCAACATGGCCAGACCTTCTTGCACGTGATCGAGGCCGACGGCGCGAACGGGCGGATCGTGTCGGATTCGCTCGACCTGTACGGCGCCCCCGCGTGGTCCCCCGACGGACAATCGATCATCTCGGCCGTGACCGATCATGGGACTCCGCACCTCTTTCGCGTGCCGGTCGACGGTCATGCACCCGGTGTTTTTCTCAAGGAGTACTCCGTCGATCCGGTCTGGGCGCCGGACGCTCGCTTCGTCGTCTATTCGGGACCGGACATCGGCACGACGTTTTCCGTCAAGAGCGTGACGGCCGGAGCTTCGTCAGAGACCTTGCCGGCGCTGACCCTGACGCGGGGCGCCCGCCATCTGGCATTCTTGCCGGGTGAGCGGGCACTGGTGTTCCTGCGGGGAGAGATTCAACACAAGAATCTCTGGCGGATCGATCTAGACACGGGAACGGAGCGGCAGTTGACGGACCTTCCGACCGGTTTCGACGTTCGGGATTTCGATATCTCGCCAGACGGCCGAGAGGTCGTCCTCGAACGAGTGCAGGAGCGTTCGAATGTGATGCTGCTCGATCTGCCCCGGCCGTAACGGTAAATCCGCAACTGGACGGCAAGTCTATTGATGATGACCAGGTGCGACGCGGCTGGCGGTGCAATTGATCTGCGGCAATCGATGGAATGAAACACGATAAACTACGGCACGCCGTCGCGAAGGCCAGGAGGCAAAATCAAAGTGCGCGCAAAAAGTTCCTTTGCTTACCTTCTGCTTGGTTTGCTGCCCAGCCTTGCAGCCGGGCAAAAACAAACGGACGTGGCGGTCACCGTGGATGATTTGCCGGCACACGGCGATATGCCCGCGGGAATGACGCGTACGGATATTGCAAAGAGCATGATCGCCACGTTCGAGGCGGAGGGCGTTCCGAACGTGTACGGGTTCGTGAACGCCAAGAATATCGCTGGCGATGCGGACAGAATGGCCGCGCTAAAAGCGTGGGTGGACGCGGGATTTTCGCTGGGCAGCCACACTTTTTCGCACATCGATTTGAGCGCGCATAGCGTCGCGGAATTTACAGCCGACGTGGCCGCAGATGAACCGGTGCTCGAAGCGCTGATGGGCGAGCGAGACTGGCACTGGTTTCGCTATCCCTTTGCGCACGAAGGCGACACGCTCGAAAAAAGGCGCGCCGTGCGGAAATACCTGCAGGAGCACGGTTATAAAGTGGCGCAGATCACGCTCGATTTCGAGGACTACGCCTGGAATAATCCGTACGCGCGCTGCACGGAGAAACAGGATACGCAAGCAATCGCGTGGCTGAAGTCGAGTTATCTCGGCGCCGCGGAAGAGTACATCGCGCTGGGACAAAAACTCGCGACGCAGATTTACGGGCGAGACATCCGCCATGTGCTGGTGCTGCATATGGGCGCGTTTGACGCGCTGATGCTGCCGGATTTGCTGGAACTGCTGAGAAAAAAAGGCTTTCACTTTGTGACGCTGGCGGAAGCCCAGAAAGATCCGGCGTACTTGCGCGATCCGGACGCCGCATTGCCTTACGGTGGATCGCTACTCGAACAACTGACGGAAGCGCAGCACCTCAAGCATCCGCCGTTCGTTGAAAAACCAATGAAAAAGCTGGACGCAATTTGCCGGTAATCTGAACAAACACAGGTGTAGGGCGGAAGATGCGACGTCGTGTGGAGCGGCGCAACGTTAAGCGCTAGCGGCAGAGGCATGTCCACTTAGTCCTTGTTCGTGCTTTCAGAAGAGGGGGGTCCTCCGTTGACTCCGCGTATTGGCCGCCGTAGAATCCCGCTCATCAAGAGTCGGGCCCCTTCGAGAGATTTCGAAAGAAGAAGGAGGCGGAAATGAAAAGCTGGAAGCAGATAAGCCTTTTCAGTCTTTGTGCTCTTATCACCATGGCCGCGAGCGACGGGAAGCCTGCATGGAGAATGAAGGCTGATTACGTCGAAGCCTGCAGTTGCCATCTGTTCTGTCCCTGCTATTTCAACAAACATGCCGAACATCCGCACTGCGAGTTCAACATGGCGGTGAAGGTGCGCGAAGGGTACTCGGGCAAAACGGACCTGGCGGGGGCCAAGTATTGGATCACGGGAGACCTGGGCGACGAGTGGGGCACCAACAAAAAAGGGGAGTGGGCGGTGGTGTCGTTTGATCCATCCACGAACAAAGAACAACGGGACGCCCTGGCGCCGATGATTCTCAAGACGTACGGTTTGGAATGGGGCGAATTGAAAGTGCAGGAAGCTCCTATCGAGGTGAATCGGGATGGAGATATGGTCAGCGCCATTCTTGGCGGTGGTCAAATGGCGTCGATGAAGTTGAAGCGCGAGCCTGGTGCCGATGGTAAAGGCGTGGTACTGAGGAACGTCGCGTATTTTGGGGCCCAGAAGAATGACGGCTTCGAAATGTACCGCTCACTCGATCACAGCGCTAACGTGCAAGGGCACAAATTCTCGTACTCGGACCGCAACGCTTTTCTGATTTCAATCGATACGCATGAAGGCGACTCCGGCGGCATGTCCGGCAATAAGTGAAGGGACTATTTTAGCGGGCGCCGGCCGAGGCGGGCGTTTTTGCTCCTCCACCGCTCAGCAGATTGTTAAGCCGAGGCGGGAGCGGCTTTTTTCGCGGCGCGCGAGTGCTGCGCTTCCCAGCTCCTGCGCAACTCTTCGCGCTGCGCCAGCACAAACTTCTTGGCATCCTCGAAAGTCTTGTAGACGCGCGTGCCCTTGATGGTGTTGCATGGACGGCAACAAGCCACCAGGTTGGCAGGATCTTTTTTCCCCTTGTGCGCGCGGGGCACGACGAAATCGACGGACATGACCAGCGCGTTTTCAAAGCTGGCTTTCCCGTCGAGTCCGCAGTACCTGCAGCAGAATTGATCGCGTTCCAGAATTTTCAGGCCCTCCGCCTGGCTTACCGGCATGTCCACTCTTGACAGCGTCATAACGTTGAATGGCATAGGGCACCTCCAAGCCGGGAATCTTAGTCCTTGTTCATGCTTTTGAGAAGAGAGGGGCTGGACGCATGGCGCGAGCGGCGAGAAAGTTCCTGGAAGGTAGAAACTATTGATGGACTGTGCGATGCTGCAGTTCTCGTACTTGGGTTTTCGGGAGTTCAGCTTTCTGCGAAAGAAGAGAACACTGACGATGAGTTGCCTCAAGAAGCGTTGGCTGTGGCGGTTGGCAGGACTGCTGGCGGTGGTGATTCTGTCTCTTGCGGTGGCTGCGCGAGCTGGCGCACAGAGTTGTACCGGCGTTCCCGTTAGCACGGCCGGAACGGTGACGTGGACGGCGCAATGGTGCCAGGAATTTAATGCGACGGTTCCTGGGCCGCCGGACATCACGGTGTGGAGTTTTGATTTGGGGAACAGCGGATTCGGCAACAATGAAGTCGAAACGTATTGCGGGCCGCCGGGCACGCAAAATAATCCGCCGAGTTGCCCTACGGCTTTTTCGACCAGCACCGCGAACGCCTATGTGGACGGCAGCGGGCACCTCGTGATTCAGGCCCTCGACAATGGCGGCGCTTGGACTTCAGCGCGCATGAAGACGCAGGGTCTCGAAGATTTTCAGTATGGGCGCATCGAGGCGAGCATCCAGCTGCCGGATACCACGAATCAAGGGCTGTGGCCGGCATTTTGGACGCTGGGAAGCGACATCAACACGACGCCGTGGCCGATGTGCGGCGAAACGGATATTTTGGAAGTTTGGGCGCAGGCGGTGCACAACGGGCCGGGACCGTTCGGCAACCGGTCCACGCTGCACACCGCGGCAACCGCCGGCAACGGTGTGCAACCGAACGGAAATTTTACGTTTCCGAATCCGCAAACGAACAGTTCCGCGTTTCACACGTACGGGATGATCTGGTCGGCCAACATGCAACAGTTTTATATCGACGATCCGACGAATCCGTATTACATCTCTACGGCGAGCGATCTGAAGTCGGGCGATACCTGGCCGTTCAATCTGAAATTTTTCCTGCTGTTGAACGTGGCGGTAGGGGGAACGCTCGGCGGAACACCTGGCGCGGCAACGCCGAATCCGGGAATCTTGCTGGCCGACTACGTCCGGCAGTATGGGGCCACGGCGGTGAGTGCGCCGGTGCTCGGGAATCCCCCGCCGATCAGCGTGACAGCGGGAGCTACCACCGGGGATAGCAGCACGTTTATTCCCGGGATCGCGGCAGGCACGGGTTTCGTTTATTTTACGTGCAGCACCGATGCGCCGAAGGCGAGTTGCGCGGTCTCGACGAATGATTCGCGGAACGCGCACGTGGTGAATAGCAGCGGCACGGAGAGCGTGACGGCCACGGTTTCGACCACGGCAAACGCGGTTGTGCCACCGCTCATTTTCAGACCTGCGGTGCGGATATGGGTGTTCGTTGCCATCGCGGCCCTGTTTGCGTTGGCGCTTGGCGCGCTTGCGGAGCGCACGCGAATTCGATCGTGGCGCTACGCCTGGACGTTCGCGGCAGTACTAGTTTTTGCGGGCGCGCTGATTGCCGGGTGCGGCGGCGGCCCGAGCAATGTTGTGCCGCCGCCGAGTTACACGGGCACGCCGCCAGGCCCGTACACGGTAACGGTTTACGCGTTCACGGAAACCAACACCAGCGACGGAACGAACGCCAACGCCGATGCGCACGTCGCCATTCCGCTGACTGTGAAATAACGCCTCGTTCACCGTCTCGCGAAAAAGACTGTTCCCCGGGACATCGCGGTCCCTGACCGCGCGAAAAGTTTCTGTTGCTTGCGTCGAAAAGCGCGCGTACATTCGCAGATGCCGGGCGTTTTCCAGTTGCGCGGGCGAATTTTCTGCGCACGGAAGCGTGACCGGCTATTTTCGTCGAAGTAGCGGAGACCAGCGGAAAAAACCGGGAGCACGATGAGCAATCACAACCATAACGGGCATGCGGCGCCGCCGATTTTGCTGACCATTGCGGGATTCGATCCCTCGTGCGGCGCGGGAACCGCGGCGGATTTGAAAACCTTCGCGGCGCACGGCTGTTACGGCGTGGCGGCGATTACTTCGATCACCGTGCAGAACACCCAGGGCGTGGCCGCGGTGCACAATACGCCGAGCGCGGAATTGCGCGAGCAACTGGAGTCGCTGGCAAACGATTGCGAAATCGCGGCGGTGAAAATTGGCATGCTGGGGAATCGCGGAAACGCCGCGGTGGTGGCGGAATTTCTGGACGCGCATAAGTTCGCGCACGTGGTGCACGACCCGGTGATGAAATCGTCGAGCGGCGCGGAATTGCTGGATGCCGGCGGAATTAAATTTATCGCCACGGAATTGCTGAAGCGTTCCAGTGTGATTACGCCGAACGTGCCGGAGGCAGAGCTGCTCACCGGGCTGGCGATCAAAGATCTAGCGCACATGGAAGACGCGGCGCGAAAAATCGTGGAGATGGGGGCGCGCGCGGTGATCGTGAAGGGCGGCCACATGGAGCGCGCGGTGGATGTGTTGTTTGACGGCACCGATGTCGTGGTGTTCGGCGGAGAGAAAGTTAAGAACGACAACACGCATGGCACGGGATGCACGCTGGCGTCGGCGATTGCGGCGCAACTCGCGGCGGGCAGATCGCTCGTCGAAGCGACCACGCTGTCGAAAGCTTACGTCACGAAGGCCATCGAGAATGGTTACGCGGTTGGCAAGGGCCGCGTGCCGCTCGATCATTTTTACCGCCACCGCATTGAGCCGCCGACGCGCGGCATTCACGAAGTGCCGCAGCATGGCATGCATCCGGCGGCGGAACCTACCGCGCACTAGAATTCAGTTGGCGTTGCGCGCCATTGCCGGCGCACCAAAAAAGGCACATTTCTCGCTTCGCCCGGAATGACCATGGCCCTGCGCGCCCGAGCCGCGCTCCTACCAACCGCCTCCTCCGCCACCGCCACCCCCGCCGCCTGAACCGCCTCCGCCTCCGCCGCTCGAGCCGGGTGCGCTCGCCGAAGACGAAATGGCGCTCGTGAAGGAACTGCCCATGCTGCTGGCGAAACCGGCTGCGCCCAGGTTGCTCCATCCCGGGCCGGAATACCAGGCAGGCGAGTAATGCGAAGAGTTGTAGCCGGGTGTTTGTCCCGCGATTGCGAGAATTCCGGAAAATTTTTCCGCCCAGTCTTGTTCAACGTCCAATGCCAGGGCGTAGGGCAGGAATTTTTCAAACGTTTGCGGAGTTTGGTCCGGCGGGTTTGCACGATTGAGGCGGTCGCCGTCGACGGCGCCAAGGAAAAGTTTGAAGCCTTGCACCTGATCGAGTAGTTGGCGTCCGGCACTGGTGGGAGCCTTCAGCAAATAATGAAACAACACGTGCAGGAGAATGTTGGCCAGTAGAAATAGAACCACGAAGAACGAGGTGGCTTTGGCGAGGAAAAACATTCCCAAGAATTCGCCGCCCACGAAAGGCAAGGAAAACAGCGTAAGAAACAACGCTTTGCCCATGAGCGACGGTTTGGCGTGACCGCCGGCGAAAGCGGACTTCCAGCTTTGCCGCACGGCGATCAACAAACCAGCCACCGCCACACTCCAGAAGGAAAGCCAAAAACACGCAAAGGTCGCGGCAGGAATGTTTTTAGCGGATTTCGCAAGCACGGCTCCGAGCAGCGAAATCACGGTAATCGCGATGGCCGGCAGCGAGTAGCGGCTGTTCGTGAAAAAATAGATTTTTTCTTCCGCGGTTTTGAGCCAAGCCTTTAGCGAAGACATGGCTGAGCTGATGGTGGTGTGATTTTCATTGTGCAGCCAGATTTCGGTGCGCCCGGAGAATAGTTTTTCGGCGATGCCGGTTTCGTCCGGAGAGAGGCGCGATTTCACGTTGTTCGTGAGGTACAGCGTGTAAGAGCCGGCTTGCTCCTTGATGGTCAGGTAGCCCTTGACGGCCATGTCCAGAACGGCGGCGGCAAAAATTTTATTGTCGTAGCCCATGCGCACGAGGTAGCGCATCGCCGCGGGAGAAAGATTGGCGGGCGGTTCGTAAATAGGCATGATGACACCGGCGGCCGGATCGCGGCCCACGGCACTCCACACGATTACGTAATACAGAAGAAGAACCAGAAAGCCGATGGCGACGATGGGAATTTCGGGGTTGTCGTCGAGAAGCATCTTTAATTTCTGCTGCACCGTGGGCTCGGCGATAAAACCCTTCGGCCAGGTCAAAAGAATGGTGAGGCCTTCGCGCGGGTGCAGCGGCGAAGTTGCGGCAAAGGAAAAGGTGCCGTCGTCACTCGTGGCGGACGTAAGGCCGCGCGCTTCGGAACCTTGCCTGCCGGTGAAGCCGGATAACCGCACTTCGCTCGCGGGAATAAACGCGGGCAGATGCACGGTGGCGGAAGCGTGACGGATGGTGAAGCCCCAACCGTTGCCGGTGACGTTCCAGAAGAGTTCGTCGTGATCCTTGAAGAAGCCCAGTTGACGCGTGGTGAGGTAGTCGAACGAGTAGGTGTGCCGGCCCACAGGAAGCAGAAAATTGTCCTGGCCGAGATAGATGCGCTGGCCGTTGCTGAGGTCGGCGAGGCGTGTCGTTTCTGGCTCGCCATCGCGCGTGGCGCCAAGCAGGCGGAAACCGACGGCGTAACGGTTTCCGAGGTTGTCGGAGTAGGTGGTGGGAAAGTCGCGGTAGATGCCGTGGCGGATTTGATTGTTGTTGGCGAATACCGTGATGGTTTCCGTGACGTGCAACGAGGTGTCCGGATCAACCGTGATGTCGCTGTGATAGTCGAGGATGGATTCGGTTTGCGCGAGGCAAAGCGGCGGCGCGCAGAGTGACGCGGCAAACAACATCAAGAAAAACAGTAAGCGGCGAGACATTTTTGACCTTGTCGGTAGTTTATGCGGCTTGCGCGAAAAACAACGCGGATGGCGCGGTTTTGCTATTTGCGTTTAGCGCACGGAAAAAGGGCGCTCGCGCGCGGAGGCAAGGTCCCTAAGGCGCTGGCGCCATCGCGGCTGCGCGAGCGAACGAGCTACAGTTTGTAGGTGAATTTTCCGGCGACCATGGTGGCGACGGCCGCGCCTTTAAAGGTGCGCGTATCGAAGGGCGAATTGCGCGATTTGCTCGGTGAGTTCTTGACACGATAAGTCCACTCCCGCGTCGTCGAGAAAATGGTCAGGTCGGCGGGCTGGCCTGCCGCCAATTTTCGCTCAACGCCCAGCACCCGCGCCGGGCCGGTGGTGAAGAGTTCCACCAGACGCATCAACGGGATGCGGCCGCTGTGCACTAATTGCTCGAGCGCGAGCGCCAGAGCGGTTTCAAACCCCAGGATCCCGAAAGGCGCCTTGTCGAATTCTACGTCTTTCAGCGCGGGTTCGTGGGGGGCGTGATCGGTGGCGATAGCGTCAACTGAGCCATCGGCAAGGCCGTTGAGCAACGCTTCGCGGTCTTCGCGGCTGGCCAGCGGCGGATTCATCTTGTAGCGCGAATCGTATTGCACGTCTTCATCGATCAGCGTGAAATGGTGCGGCGTAACCTCGCACGTCACTCTGAGGTTGCGCGATTTTGCATAGCGCACCTGGTCGAGGGAACCCTTCGCGCTGAGGTGCGCGATATGCAGCCGGGCGCCCGTCAGTTCGGCGAGTTGCACGTCGCGCGCGACGCACACCGATTCCGCCGCCGCGGGCATGCCGCGCAATCCGAGGCGCGACGACGTCACGCCTTCGCGCATCACCGCGCCGGCGGCCAGCGAGACGTCTTCGGCGTGTTCGATCACCGGAATGTCCAGCGATTTGCAGTACTCCATGATTTGCCGCGCCAGTTTTGCGGTGGCGATGGGTTTGCCATCGTCGGAAACCGCGACGATGCCCGCTGCGCGCATAGCGGCAATTTCCGCAAGCGCTTCGCCCTTGCTGCCCACGCTGGCGGCGCCGATGGGCCACACGCGCGTTGCGACGGCACGCGATTTATCCACAATAAAGCGCGTGATGCTGGCGTTGTCGTTGACCGGCTTGGTGTTGGGCATGCAACAGACAGCCGTGAATCCGCCGCGCGCGGCCGCACGCGTGCCGGTCTCGATCGTTTCGCTCGATTCCTGGCCGGGTTCGCGCAGGTGTGCGTGCATGTCGATAAAACCGGGCGCGACAATGAAATCTGCGGCGTCGAAAATTTCCGCTTTGCCGGTGTCACGCCGAAATTTTCCCGGCGCGGCAATTTCCGCGATCTGTTCGCCGTCGATCAAAATGTCGAGAGCTGCGTCGGTTTGCGAAGCCGGGTCCAAGACCCGGCCGTTCTTAATAAGCTGCATGCGATAAATCCCTCTTCGCAGTTCTGCCGGCGCGAGTTCCCCTTGCGAATGTCCTCTTCAAGTCAGGAATCCTTCTTATCGCCGGCGCGGCGATTATGTTGCGGAGGTTCGCCGGCGGGGTGCGCCGTAGCGTCGTCGACGTCTCCAGAAATGGCCAAATACAGCAACGCCATGCGCACGGCAATACCGTTGGTTACTTGCTCGAGCACCACGGACTGCGCGCCGTCGGCGACTTCCGGCGTGATTTCGATGCCGCGATTCATGGGGCCGGGGTGCAGCACAACGGCGTCCGAGTTCGCGCCGCGAAGACGCTCGGCGTTGAGTTGATAGCCCAAAATATAATCTTCGGCGGAAATACTTGGCTCGTATTGGCGTTCCGTCTGCACGCGGAGCACGTTGATGACGTCCGCGCCCTCCAGTGCCTCTTCCACCCTGAAAACGCGGCGAATTTCGGTTTGCGGGCCGGCAATTTTTTCGAGTTCTTCGGGAACCCACATGGCCGGTCCGCACAGCGTGAATTTGCAGCCAAATTTTCCCAGAAGATGAATATTGGAGCGAGCCACGCGGCTGTGTTGAATGTCGCCGAGAATGGTAACGTTCAGATTTTCGATGGTGCCTTTGCGATCGCGGATCGTCAGCGCGTCCAGCAAGCCTTGCGAAGGGTGCTCGTGCGTGCCGTCGCCGGCATTGAGCACCGGAATATCCAAGTGGCGCGCGACAAAAGCCGGCGCTCCCGAAGAAGCGTGGCGCATCACCAGGCAATCCGGCTTCATGGCGTTTAGCGTGTGCACCGTGTCGAGCAGCGACTCCCCTTTCTTCAAGCTGCTGGCCTCCGCTTGCAGGTTCATGGTGTCCGCGCCGAGCCGTGAAGCGGCGGTGCTAAAACTGATGCGTGTACGCGTGGAATTTTCGAAAAACGCCAGCGCCACGGTTTTTCCGCGCAACGTCGCCAATTTTTTAAGCGGATGGCGCTGAATCTCCTGGAAGGGTTTGCTCTGATCGAGCAGAAAAGATAATTCATCCGCGGTGAGCGGTTCGAGGGCCAGCAGGTCGCGGGTACGCAAGGTCACAGTTTCACTCTGGATGAACCGTTGCCTCCATTATCGCACGGCTAAGATTCCACGCGGTCGACCAGCACGACGCGTTCTTCTTTATCGATTTCGTTCAGGCGGACTTCGATGATTTCCGTGGCGCTGGTTTGCACGGTGCGCCCGATATACTGCGCTTCGATGGGCATTTCGCGATGCCCGCGATCGATCAGCACGCAGAGCGAGACGCGCTTAGGGCGGCCGAGATCGAAGAGCCCGTTCATCGCCGCGCGGATGGTACGTCCGGTGTACAAGACGTCATCGATCAGCACCAGATCCATGTTGTCGACGCCAAAGGGAATGTCCGAAGAGCGCAGCACCGCTTGCGGCGCAACCTTGGACAGGTCATCGCGGTAGAGCGTGATGTCCAGGATGCCCACCGGCACATCGACGCCGTCGATGCCGCGCATAGCCTGCGCGATGCGCTGCGCCAGCGGCACCCCGCGGCGCACAATGCCAATGAGCGCCAGGTGTTTGGTGCCGCCGCTGCGCTCCACAATTTCGTGCGCCACGCGTTGCAAAGTGCGGTCAATTTCCGAGGCGGACATCAGTTGGGCTTTTTCTACAACACGCATAGTCGCGTAATGATAGACGAGGGGCGCGAGGAGGTAAAGGAGGTTAAGGAATGAAAGGAGGTAAAGGATTTCCGCCGCGTCCATGCTGCAGAAACCTTTCCGCGGGAAGCAGCATGATAGACTGCTGCGATTCTAGATAGCGCGGGAGATTTTTATGATTGGCGTCGAAAAGTTTGCTTTGCGGCTCGGGCGCTCCCTGGCCATCCTGGCGGCCTCGAGTGCACTGAGTCTCGTGAGCGCCGCGCAGACTGCGGCGCCGCGTGCCCCAAGAGCAGCGGCCAAGGAAAATGCGCGGCCCAAGCTCGTGGTGATGCTGGTGGTCGACCAGATGCGCGGCGATTATGTGGACAAATTTCTCGGCCAGTGGAACGGCGGATTGAAGCGGCTGGTCGAACAGGGCGCTTGGTTTGACCAGGCAGCTTTTCCTTACGCGGCAACGGAGACCTGCGTCGGACATTCCACGATTTCGACGGGGTCGTTCCCCGCAACGCACGGCATGGTGGCCAACGCGTGGTGGGATCGCGACACGCAAAAAATGGTGACGTGCACCGCCGATCCCAAGGTCAAAAATATTGGTTACGGCGGCGTGGCCACGAGCGGCGGAGATTCCGCCTGGCGCATGCAGATTCCGGCGTTTGCCGAGGAATTGAAATTTCAGAGCGCCGGTCCGACGCGCGTGGTGACGTTCTCGCTGAAAGCGCGCGCCGCCATCACCATGGCCGGGCATAAGGCCGAAGCCGCGGTGTGGTTTGACAGCGCCACCGGAGCGTGGACAACTTCGAGCGCTTATTCCGTTGCGCCTTTTGTCGAAAAATACGCCACCGAGCATCCCGTGAAAGAGGATATGGGCAAAACGTGGGCGCTCTCGCTACCGGCGTCGGCTTATCTCTACGATGAAAAGGCCACCGGCGCGGTGGCGCCAGCCGGCTGGGAGCTGACATTTCCCCATGCGCTTCGCGGAAAAGGCGGAAGCGGCGAGCCGGACGCCGAATACTACGAACAATGGTCGAGCAGTCCGTTTGCGGAGACTTATCTGACGCGGCTGGCGGAGACGGCGGTCGATGAACTGCATCTCGGCAGCGGCCCGGGGACCGATTATCTTGGCGTGAGTTATTCCTCGGTCGACTACGTGGGACACGAATTCGGCCCGCGCAGCCGCGAAATCCAGGACATTCTGGTGCGCCTCGATCACGATTTAGGCGAACTCTTTGCGCATCTAGACCGGACCGTAGGGCGCGGAAACTACGTGGTGGCGCTCAGCGCTGATCACGGAGTGGTGCCCATTCCCGAGGACATGGCCGCAACCGGCGCCGATGCCGGCGTACTGCACCTGCGCGAACTCGAGGAGCGCCTCGAAAAAGCGCTCAACGATTTAAATTACCCAAAGCCATCCATCGCGCGGGTCACCGCGGGCGATATCTATTTCGCGCCAGGAATTTATGAACGGCTGAAGGGCGATGGCGCCGCAATGCGCGGGCTAATCGAAGCCGCCGAAGCGCAGCCGGGCGTCGCCGAGATTCTTACCGCGGAAGAGGTTCGCAAGCGCCCCGCGACACAAAATCCCCTGATCCGCGCGGTGGCGGAAAGCTACTTTCCGGGACGCAGCGGCGACCTCTTCATCGTGCCCAAGCCCTATTGGCTCATGGACGGCACACTCGCGGGGAAAGCTCGCTCCTACGGCACCGGCCACGGCACACCTTATAACTACGACCAGCACGTCCCCGTTCTGCTGATGGGCTTCGGCATCCGGCCCGGGAAGTATTCTCGTCCGGTGACGCCCGCCGCGATCGCGCCGACCTTCGCGGCGCTCTGCGGGATTACGCTGGCTTCGCGCGAAGCCCAGGTTTTGGCAGAAGCGCTGCAGACCGAAATGTATGTGCTGCGCCCGCGCCAGAGTGACTAGCGCTTCGGTGGTGTCTCAGTTTCATTTCTGAGATCAAGAGAGGCTCCTCAGAGTTGGCAGAATGACTTATTGTTGCCAAGATTTAGAAAAACTCACTCATCCCGACGGAGCAGGAATTGGGCTGCTCTGGGTAATAAACAAAAGAGGCATTCGTTTCTTTCTCGAATACAGAAAAGACTGGCATGTGCCTGTTGCTGAAGATGGCATTCAAATAAAGTTCTGCCCTTTCTGCGGGAGCAGGCTTACTGTTCCTTCCCTGCTGAGGGACAAAAATCCAAACTGAGACACTACCAGCGCTTCGCGTCGATCACCGGTAGCGTCCGCTTCGTGCTATTCTTTGCGGCGAAGTGAGCGCTGCTCCTGCCGTCGATTTAAGCGTACAGATTGGCGCGCTGCGTCTGCGGAATCCCATTCTTGCGGCCAGCGGCACGTTCGGTTACGGCCTCGAATTTTCCCACCTTGTGAACCTGAACCGCCTCGGCGGGTTCGTGACCAAAGGTCTCTCGCGCGAGCCCATGGAGGGCGCCCCCGGACCGAGGCTTCTTGTCACGCCGTCCGGCATGCTGAACGCCGTTGGGCTACAAAACGTGGGTGTGCGAGCCTTCGTGAAGGACAAGCTCCCGCTGCTCCATAATTGCGGTACGGCGGTCGTCGCCAACGTGTTCGGCTACACCATCGCGGATTACGTCGAGGTCCTGGCCGTTCTAGAAGATGCCGAAGGCCTCGCGGGTTACGAGCTGAACATCTCCTGCCCCAACGTGAAATGCGGCGGCTTGCAGTTCGGCAGCGACGCCGCCCTGGTGTCGGAGGTGGTTGGGGCGGCCCGAAAAGCGGCCAAGCGGCCCCTCTGGGTGAAGCTCTCCCCGTTAGTTACCGATATAACGATCATCGCCCGGGCTGCCTGCGAGGCGGGAGCCGACGCTTTGACCGTCGCGAACACCTACCCGGCAATGGCGGTCGACGCACGCACGGGAAAATCCCGCCTGGGCAATCCGACCGGAGGCTTATCCGGCCCAGCGATCAAGCCCATCACGCTGCGGCTGGTTTGGGAGGCGGCCAAGGCCGTCAATACCCCCATTATTGGTCTCGGCGGCATCGAAACCGTGGACGATTTGCTCGAGTATGTGGCCGTCGGAGCATCGGCGGTACAGGTCGGCACGGCCAGCTTTGCTGACCCGAGGGCCAGTGAGGCGCTTTTGGCGGGACTTGAAAGCGTCATTTTAGGAGCTAAAGCGTTTACATTTAAAGAGATACGCGACAACTTTTTATCACAAAGTGGTTGACATAATGACTCCAAAATGCTACTGTTTTCTGGATGGATGTAGCACAAAGAACACACTATGCGAAAACCATTGTTCATGATTTGGGCTGCCATTCGCTGGGTTCCCCTGATGTTCTTGATCGCACCGGTAATGGAGGCTCCTCTCGTTGCTCATCGCAGTGAACCCATCAAGCCCATCAAGAGTTGGGTCGGCAATGCCAGTTGGTACGGCGCCGATTTCAACGGCAAGAAGACCGCCAACGGCGAGCGTTTCGACTGCGAAGCCCTGACGGCGGCCCACCCGAATCTGCCTTTTGGCTCGTTGCTGCGTGTTGTCAACCCCCGGAACGGAAAATACGAACTTGTTCGCATCAATGACCGCGGTCCCTATCAAGAAGGACGCGAAATTGATGTATCCTATCGCGTCGCGCGGAAACTCGGCCTGATCCACTCCGGTGTCAACCAGGTACGGCTGGAACTGTTGGAGCTGCCAGAGCGCCGCTGACACAACTCGCAGGCTTCACGCCTAAAAGGGGGGCCACGCAGTGAGTTTTGATGCTCATCCCCGAAGTAGCCTTATCGTGGCCCTCGATTTCGATTCGCTTCTCTCCGCTCTAAAATTCGCTAAACAGATCGCCGATCTCGTCGGTATGTTCAAGATTGGCAACCAGTTGTTTACCGCAGCCGGTCCGCTGGCGGTGAAAGAAGTAGCCGCGCTCGGCCCTGGCATATTCCTCGATCTCAAATATCACGACATCCCCAATACCGTGGCTGGCGCGGTGCTTTCGGCCGCTGCGATAAGCGGTGTGCAGCTCTTGAATGTCCACGCGCTGGGCGGCTCGGCGATGATGGGGGCGGCGGTACAGGCAGTGAATGCGGTCTCCGCGATGGGCGAGGACCGGCCGAGGCTCCTCGCGGTGACGATTCTGACCAGCATGGACCGTAAGACCATGCGTGAAGTGGGTATTGGCGGCGCGCCCAAGGATCGCGTGGTGAGCCTGGCGAAGCTGGCCAAAAAAGCGGGCGTCGACGGCGTGGTGGCATCGGTCGCGGAAGCCAAGTCCATTCGCAAGGCGTGCGGGCGAGACTTTCTGATCGTGACTCCCGGCGTGCGGCCCCGCGACGCCACGGACTCCGGCAAGCGCAGTGCCGGCACGAAGGACGACCAAGCGCGGACGGCTACGCCTGGCGAAGCGATTCGCGCGGGCGCGGATTTCCTGGTGGTGGGGCGGCCGATTCTGGCGGCCGCAGATCCGCGCGCGGCGGCGCAAGCGGTCGTGGACGAAATTGCCTCCGCGAAGTAAGTGGGCCGGAGCGGTAAGATGGTAGCGGCGGCGATGCCAGCTCTTCATGGGTAATTCTTCAGGCAGCGACAATTTGCTCAAAAGTGTGATCGTGGGAACCGCGGGGCATATCGACCACGGAAAGTCGGCGCTCGTCGAGGCGCTGACGGGTACGCATCCGGACCGCTTGGCGGAGGAAAAACGCCGCGGCATTACCATCGATTTGGGATTCGCGTTTCTGGATGACGCAGGTGTGCGCTTTGGATTTGTCGACGTGCCGGGGCACGAGCGATTCGTAAACAACATGCTCGCGGGAGCGGCAGGCGTGGATGTGGTGCTGCTCGTGATCGCCGCGGGCGAAGGGATCATGCCGCAGACGCGTGAGCACTTTGCTATTTGCAGAATGCTTGGCGTGAAACGCGGGGTGGTGGCGTTGACGAAAAGCGACCTGGTGAACGAGGACACCGCGGGATTGGCGCGGATGGAAGTCGAAGATTTTCTGCGCGGAACATTCCTCGAGAATGCGGAGATTGTTCTGGTCAGCGCAAAGAGCGGCAGCGGGCTTGCCGACTTAAGGCGCGCGCTCGGCGAGGCGGCGCTGGCTTCAGAACCGCGGGACACGCAAAAATATGTGCGCCTGCCGATCGACCGCTCGTTTGCCATGAAGGGATTCGGCACGGTGGTGACCGGGACGCTCGTTTCTGGAAGCGTGGGGTCCGGCGATGAAGTGGAACTGTTTCCCGGCAAAGAAAAATTGCGTGTGCGCGGCGTCCAGTCTGGCGGGCGCAGCGTTCTGCGCGCCGCCGCGGGCCAGCGCACGGCGGTAAATCTCGCAGGGATCGATCATCGCGAGATTGCGCGCGGCATGGTGCTGGCCGCTCCGGGGCGATTTCGCGCCACGCGGCGCATCGATGCACGCCTTGAATTGCTCGCCGGGGCTCCCAAATTAAAGCAACGAGCGCGCGTGCACTTTCATGCGGGAACTTCAGCGACCGTCGCGGAAGTTACGTTTTACGCGCAAAACGAACTGGCGCCCGGGAGCGCGGCGTCGGCGCAATTGCGTTTCGAGGATGAGTTGCTGCTGCTGCCCGGCGACCGTTTTATCGTGCGGCAATTTTCGCCGGTGATCACCATCGGCGGGGGCGTGGTGCTCGATCCTTTGGCGCGACGCGCCCTGCGCCGGGACACCGGACGCGCGACGTTTCTCGAAACGCTCGAGCGCGGCCGCCCGGCGGAGATTTTGACGGCGATGACGGAGCGCTCGCTGACCGGCCTGAGCCTTGAAGAAATTGTTGCGCGCACCGGCTGGACGGAAAACGAAGTGCGCGCTGCGGCGGACCTGGGGATGGCCGGCGGTGGAATAAAAATGGTCTCCGAGGAGTCTCTCGTAGTGGTTGGCGCGGCGTTCTTCGCGGACGTGTGCAAGAAACTTGCGGCAGAGGTCGAGGCGTTTCGCAAGGCGAATCCGCTGCAGCCGGGAATTTCGCGTGAAGCGTTGCGCGTGAGCCTTGGCCGCCGCGTCCGCCCGGAAACCTTTCGCGCGGCGCTTGACGAGCTAGCGGCCGAGAAAAAAGTGGAAGTGCAGGGTGAAACGGTCAAGCCGGCCGGCGCGGAAGTGACGCTGCTGCCGGAGGAAGCGAAAGCCAAGGAACAGATTGAAAGCGCCTTCGCCACCGCGGGATTGACCGTCCCCGGCGTGAAGGAAGTGCTGGCATCGCTGGCCGTTGAGCCGCGGCGCGCGGAGAAGTTGCTGCGCATCCTGCTGCTCGAGAAAAACCTGGTGCGTGTCTCACCGGAGCTGATTTTTCATCGCGCCGCGCTGGCGCATCTGAAGGAACGGCTTTCGATATACCGGAAAGGGCGCGGTGAACGCATCTCCGTGCCGGCCTTCAAAGAGCTGACGGGCATCACGCGAAAGTACGCGATACCGCTGCTTGAATATCTGGACCGCGAGCGGGTCACCCGGCGGGCCGGCGACGAGCGTGTTATTCTGTAAGACCGCGGAGGGCTCACCCGGGCGGCGAACGCTTGCCGTGAACTGGACGTTGCGCTAGGTTAGAGCAAGCGCGTGAGTTATCTGGCGCGTGGAGGAAGTGATGGGCGAGTTTAGTATTTTCCATTGGCTGGTGGTGCTGGCAGTCATTCTGCTGCTGTTCGGCGGCCGCAAAATTCCCGAGGTGATGAAGGGTATCGGTGAAGGCATTCGCAGTTTCAAGGACGGCATGTCCGGGACGAATCCCGCGCCGCCACCTCCTCCGGCGGCTCCGCCACCCGTAGCGGCGCCTCCGGTGACGCCGCCGCCAACGCCGACCGACGATCGGAAGTAGCAGCCTCGAGAAACCCCGTTCACTTCATGGCGATCGAAATCGCCGAAGCCTCGTTCAAAACACAACGCTTTCATCAGCCCGGCTGACGCACCCCCAACTCCTGGCTCCTGACAGGATGCGCGATCCGTGCCGGACGCGGCGCCGAACGGTTTCGCTTGCTAGCGTCCGGCTGCGGCGGCCGCCATGGTGTCGTTGAATTTCTTGAAGAAAGGGTCGTAGTTTCCGCTGGCTTCGGCAAAGCGCAGCGGTTTGACGCGCTCCACGCAGATTTCAGTCGCGTCGCGCGAGGTCTTGAGGATATTCATGGTTTCGGAAATGTAGTCTGCGAGCGGCATGGCGTTGGGATCGCTGGCCTGGTGTGGTCCGAGCAGTTCCGTTTGCACGTAGGGCGGGATGATCTCGAGAACCTGCACGGCAGAGTTGCGGAGCTGGTAGCGCAGCGATTGCGTGTAGGAATGCAGCGCGGCCTTGGTGGCGCAATAGGTCGGTGTGGCCGCCAGCGGGACAAATGCCAGCCCCGACGTTACGGTCAGGATCGCAGCCTTTTTCTGCTTCAGAAGAAGCGGCAGCAGCGCGGCGTTCAGGCGGATCGGCCCCAGGAGATTCGTCGTGATCATCGCTTCGGCGTCGTCCGCCGTGCCCTCCTCTAGCGGCTCCGCCCGCATGATGCCGGCGTTGTGAATGACGACGTTCAGCGCCGGATGATCCTGTTTTATCTGCTCGGCGAAACGCCGAATGGCGTCCGGGCTCTCCACATCGAGGACCGCACTCTTCATACCCGGATTGGCCTTCACGGTTTCCTCCAGGAGATTCTTGCGGCGGCCAGCAATGATGACCTGATTGCCTTCCGCGCGAAACGCCTCGGCCAGGCCTCGGCCAATTCCTGATCCTCCGCCGGTAATCAAAATCGTGTTCCCGCTGATTTGCATGATGGCTCCTCCTTTTACGGCCCAAAAGCCGGCCAGAACAATGGAGTCGCCAGTAGGATGCGCCAAAAAGACCAATGGTGATAGCTCCGGGACGAAAATCCAAAGCCGCGGTTTGTTGCTGGAAAATAATTTGACTGGTTATTCGCGCGGGGTATGATTTTTGCTGTGGCGGCGGTTTTTTTTTTGCGGGCATCGTTGCTCCCACCTCCGGATGCTCGGCGCGCTGCTGCCGGCTCATCTCCCAGAGCTGATCTGCGCGAATCGGAGAAAAATTTATGTCCAAGAGGAAAGTTCGCAAGGTACGCGCGAACCAGCGTGGCGCTCGGTCCGCCGGCAAACCTGCCAAAGGGCGGAAGATTACTACACTCGATGCCGCGGCGCTGCTGGCTAGCGTGAAGCATCATCCGGGACCCGGGAATGCCCGCACCTTTGCGGCGTCGCGGTTGCCGCAAAGTTTCCAGACGGTGATCGATCCGAACAAGAATCCGCCGCAGCCTTTTCAGCCGCTTCCGCCGCCGACCGGGAAAGCGCCGTTTCATTTGTCGCTGGGTACCGTGCTTTCGGCGCCGGCCATCGCAACCATTGCGACGAGCGGGCAGATGGTGGTGCACGCGGTGGGCGATACCGGCGGAGTGAATACCGCAACGTATATCGAAAATGTGGCGACGTATATGGAGGATGATTTTTCGTCCAGCGATCCGTCTTCGCACCCCTCGTTTTTTTATCATCTGGGCGACGTGGTGTATTACGACGGCGAGACGGCGAACTATTTTCCGGAATTTTACGAGCCTTACATGACGTACCCTGCGCCGATTTTCGCGATTCCGGGAAATCATGATGGGGACATCAATCCGCAGACGCGAGAAACCACGCTGCAGGAGTTCGTGCGAAATTTTTGCGCGCCGGCGCCGGTGCATCAGCCCGAAGCAAACGATGCGCCGCGCGACGCGATGACGCAGCCCAACGTGTACTGGACGCTGCTGACGCCGCTGGCGACCTTTATCGGGCTGTACAGCAATTGTCCGGAAGGCGGCGTGCTTAAGGCGGATCAGGTTGCGTGGCTCGAGTCGGAACTGCGGGCTGCACCCAGCGGAATTGCGCTGATTCTGGCGGTGCATCATCCCCTCTATTCGGCGTATGGCGCGCATCCGGGAAGCCAGGCGCTCTACAGCGTAATTGACGGCGCGTGCCAGACAGCCGGGCGCACGCCGGATCTGGTTTTGTCCGGACACGTGCACGACTACCAGCGGTTTAGCGGGACGCTCGGCGGAAAATCGCTACCGTGCATTATCGCGGGAGCGGGCGGATACAACGCGAAATTGCACACGCTTTCCAAGATTTTTCATAACACGCCATTGCCGATCGCGATGAAAGGTTCCGGAGGAGTGCTGGAAAATTTCAACGACAGCGCGCACGGGTATTTGCGGCTGACCATTACCAAGAAAACCATTTTGTGCGAATACTTCGCGGTGCCGGAGCCGGGAGTGCCGGCGAAATTGCCGCTGAAGGCGTTCGATGCGATTACCATCGCTGTTACCTAAGGCCGGGGGAAAAACCGAAAGAAAAATCAGCGCGTTCGCCGTTTCCCTGGGGGAGGGGCGGTTGGCGAGGCGCACGAATCGCCGGTTTATTTTCTATATACAGGTGGCAGAAACCTGCACTTCGGGACAGTAGTCTCCGCACAACTTTCTCGGGAAACTTGGGTATAACACACAGCCCCCGGGAAGCAAGGCAATCGAGTCCACACGACTCAGGAGAGAAAAAATGAGCCCCAACTGGAAGAAATTTACCATTTTGCCTGCAGTGATGCTGATGGCGGGCGCAGCGGCTATGGCGCAGTCGGCGAGCAGTACGACTTCGGCCACGGCATCTACGCCGGATCCCTCGATCGCGCAGCGCAAAGAGAATCAGCAAGACCGCATCGCCAATGGCGTGAAGAGCGGGCAACTGACGGCCGGCGAAACCGCGAACCTCGAGACCAAGGAAGCGGCCATCAACGGCGAAACGAAAGCGGATCGCGCGGCCAACGGCGGCAAGTTGACGGCGGCGGAAAAGACGCAGATCAACGGGCAGCAAAATAAGTTGTCCAACCAGATTTACCAGGACAAGCACAACGCCGCGACGCAAAATTACGGGAAGAGCGAAGTGGGGCAGCGCCAGGAAAATCAGCAGGACCGCATCGCGCAAGGCGTGAAGAGCGGACAGTTGACGGCCGGCGAAACCGCGAAACTCGAAAACAACCAGCGCGCGATCAACCAGCAAGTGAAAGCGGACCGCGCGGCCAACGGCGGAAAGCTGACGGCGGGCGAGAAAGCGCAGGTCAACAAAGAACAGAATCAGCAATCGAAGAATATCTACAACAAGAAGCACAACGCGCGGACGCAACCAGGAACGAAGCCCGCGCCGAAGAAGTAGGGGATCAGATTCCCACACAGAAAAAAGGCGCTTCCCGCGAGGGAGGCGCCTTTTTTGTTACGCAGAGGCTGCGACGGTGAACGCTGCAGCTTGAGGGTGTTCGCTCTTTTACGAGCATGCATGCGCCGGGGAACGGGCGCAGGCATGTTTGCCAGCCCGCATGGGGCTAGGCGTTTCTGCGCAGGACGAGTAGACCAAGAATGCCGCCGCATCCGACGAGCAAGAAAGTGCTGGGTTCGGGAACGCCGGTCCCGCCGCCCGTGCCGCCCGAACTGCTGGCGCCGGTGAGACCTCCGCTGCTGCCTTCGCCGGCCACGTCTGCGCAGCCGATCGAGATGGTGTTGGTGTCGAGGGTGACGGCGGCGTTTTCTGCGAGCACGCGGCCGCAGTTATCGGTGGCGCCGGTATCGAGGGTGATGCTGGCTTTGGCGAGAAGATTCCCCTCGAAGTCGGTGCCCGTGCCGAGCGTGGCGGAACTGCCGATTTGCCAATAGAGCGCATCGTCGGGTCCGGGATTGATTATGGAGACGGCGGACGCGGAAGCTGTGGTGAGCGCTGTGCCGACCTGGAAGACCCAAAGAGCGTTGGACAGGCCCTCGGCGTTGAGAGTAAGGGTTCCGGTTAACTGTGCGCTGGTCGCGAAGAAATAGACGCCGGGAGTCAGCGTGAGTCCACCGAGATTCGTTCCGGTGAGCGTGGAAGTTGGCGACAGGCCGGCGAGAGCGTTGTACGCGGTGGTTAAATCAATCTGCGCCTGGTTCGCGGCGGCATTTTTATCATTGATCGTTCCTGGCGGCGTGACGCTGCCGGGAGGAAAGCCGGTGATGGCGGTGCCGGGCGAAACCCCGACATCTCCGTTCACGATGCTGGTGCCGGTGTTGGTTACGGCGGAGCCGGCAAGCACGGCGAAAGGCGTGGCGGCGCCGAGAGTGATGGTGTCAGCCTGGGCGATCGGAGCCGACACCGAGAAGGCTACTGCAAGAACTGATAAAGAAAAAACAGACCGTTTCATTTTTTACTTCCTCGATTTTTACGTTTGAAGCACTCCTCGCGCGGGGATTCGTTTCGCGGAGCAGTTGGATATTAGAAGCCGCGCCGGGAGGTTGTCTGTTCGGTTTAGGACAGGTAGAAAACAGTATTGATTCCCGGGCGTCGCGGCGGCCGGAATGGTTGCCGGTTACGGCCTGCGGCCCGACCCGAGCGCGTCCCCTGTACCCCTGCGGATGCGACCGCGGTGAGCGGCTAGGATTCGGTCCAGCCGAGAGTGACGAGGGATTGCTGGACGCGGGCGAGGGGAAGGCCGACGACGTTGAAGTAGCAGCCTTCGATGCGCGGAACGTAGCGGGAGGCGCGGCCCTGGATGGCGTAGGCGCCGGCTTTGTCGTGGGGCTCTTCGGTGGCGAGGTAGCGCGTGATTTCGTCCGGATCGAGCTGGGCGAAGTGGACGAGCGTGGACTCGACGAATTCGATGCGCTCGGCGTCCGGCAGGCGGATGAGGGTGACGCCGGTGAGGACCGAGTGGGTGCGCCCCGACAGGGCTTCTAGCATTTGGCGGGCGTCTTCTTCGGAGCGGGGCTTGCCGAGGATGCGATTTTCGACGGCGACGACGGTGTCGGCGGCGAGGACGATGGCGGGGCCGACGGCGCGGGCGGCGACGAGTTCGGCTTTGGCGGCGGCAAGGCGAGCGACATGGTCGCGGGCGGATTCGTTGGGGAAAGGAGTTTCGTCGACAGCGGAGGAGATCACCGAAAAGGTGAAGCCGGCGTTGCGAAGAATTTCGGCGCGGCGCGGGGAGGCGGAGGCGAGGATGAGTTTCATGGAGTGCTCCGTGTTCCGCCCCGCTACCCGGAGGGGACGCGAACCCGCGCCAGAATACTACACCCTGCGGGAGGCGCAGCTTGCGCCTTGGTACGAGAGACCCGCGTCGAGCACGAACCCGGCGCGAATCGCAGACAACTCTTTCCGAAGCGCTCTAAATGACGACAGATTCCTGGTATTCGCCGAAGACTTGGCGGAGGGTGTCGGAGATTTCGCCCACGGTGGCGTAGGATTCGACGGCCGTGAGGATGGCGGGCAGGAGATTTTCTGCGCTGGCGGCGCGGCGCTTTAGTTCGGCTAGGGCAGCTTGCGTCGCGGCCTGGTTGCGTTTCGCGCGGAGGGATTGCAGGCGCTGGATTTGCGCGCGTTCGATTTCGGGGTCGATACGGAGGGTCGGTATGGTGCGTTCGGGATTGTCGGAATCGGGCGTGATGAAATCGTTTACGCCTACCACGATCTGTTGTTTGGTTTCGACTTGGCGCTGGAACTCGTAGGCAGCTTTTTGGATTTCGGATTGGATGAAGCCGGAGTCGATAGCGCGGAGGACGCCGCCTTGGGCGTCGATTTTGTGGATGTAGGCGAGGGCGCCGGATTCGATTTCGTTGGTTAAGGCCTCGACGGCGTAGGAGCCCGCTACGGGGTCGACGGTGTTGGTTACGCCGGTTTCGTGGGCGATGATTTGCTGCGTGCGCAAAGCGATCAGTGCGGCGTCTTCTGTGGGCAAAGCGAGCGCTTCGTCCATGGAGTTCGTGTGCAAGGATTGTGCGCCGCCGAGCACCGCGGCCAGCGCCTGGATGGCTACGCGGACGATATTGTTTTCCGGTTGCTGCGCGGTGAGGGAGGAGCCCGCGGTTTGCGCGTGGAAGCGAAGCAGCAGCGAGCGCGGATCGCGGGCGTCGAAACGGTCGCGCATGATTTTGGCCCAGAGGCGGCGAGCGGCGCGGTACTTGGCGATTTCTTCGAGGAGATCGCTGTGGGCATTGAAGAAAAAAGAGAGTTGTGGGGCGAAGTCGTCGACGCTGAGGCCGGCGTCGAGGGCGGCTTGCACGTAGGCGATGGCATCGGCGAGGGTGAAGGCGACTTCCTGGATGGCGGTCGAGCCGGCTTCGCGGATGTGGTAGCCGGAGATGGAGATGGTGTTCCACTTGGGAAGTTCGGCGTGGCACCAGCCAAAAATGTCGGTGACGATGCGCATGGCCGGGCGGATGGGGTAGATGTAAGTGCCGCGAGCGATATATTCCTTGAGGATGTCGTTTTGCACGGTGCCAGAAAGTTTTGCGAGGGAAGCGCCTTGTTTTTTGGCCACGGCGACGTACAGGCAGAGGAGGATGGCGGCGGTGGAGTTGATGGTCATGGAGGTGGAGACGTTTTCAAGGGGGATGGCGTTGAAGAGGGTTTCCATGTCTTCAAGAGAGTCGATGGCCACGCCGACTTTGCCGACTTCGCCGAGAGCGAGCGGATGGTCGGAGTCCATGCCGATCTGCGTGGGGAGATCGAAGGCCACGGAGAGGCCGGCCTGGCCTTTGCTCAAGAGGTAGCGGTAACGCTGATTGGATTCGGCGGCGCTGCCGAAACCGGCGTACTGGCGCATGGTCCAGAAGCGGCCGCGATACATGGTGGGGTAGATCCCGCGGGTGTAGGGAAATTCGCCGGGGAAGCCGAGGGCGTCGTCGGGATTCCAGTTCGGGAGATCAGAGCCCGAATAGAGATTATTGAGGGGCGAGCCGGAGAGAGTCGTGAAGGTGCGCGGGCGCTCGGAAGGGGAAGCGGAGGGCGCGGAGGGATTTTCCTTGCGTTCAGGATTGCTCATATTTTTTTGGCGCGACGGAAAGAGGTGACCGAGAAAAAAGCGAAGATGGCGGCGACGACGATGGGAAGAGCGACGAGCCAGTGAGCGACGTCGCGGGTCCATGCGCGGAAGGCGGCATTCAGCCAGGCGAGGGCGAGGACGGCGAAGATGGCCCCTGTGACTTCAAGGAAAAGTTGTTTGAGAACGCGCCAGAGCCGGCGGAAGCCGCCGGGTGGGCGCGGCTCGGCGGAGCTGGTGGCGAGAGTGACAACAGCCGGCATGCTGGAAGTGTAACGCAAAGAAGCAGTTGACGGTTTCGCGGGAGAATAGCGAGGGTTTTTAGGAGCAGTTTGCGGAAGAAAAAAGTTTTAGCGGGCCGCGAGGCTGACTGGCCGGATGGGCTGTGATTCTTTGGAGACAACGATGCGATGGTCTCTTGTATCCAAGATAACGCGGGCCTAGAATGAGAATTGCGGTTGGGGAGAAATGCCCTTGCAACTCGACGATCACCTGAAAAATTTGCTTCGTGAGCTGGGACACGCGATTAACGATACAGTGTCCGATTCCGACCGCATAACCGGTGCGATTGCCGGGGTGCGCGCGCACGGGTATGACATTGTGTTGAAGCTCGATGCCACGATCGGGCTGGCGAAGCGGGATGCGGCGGCCCTTGAAGCAGCACGTTTGACGACGCAGGACCGGAGATTTCTCGAGTCGCTGCGGATACAGGTGGATCAGGAGTCGCTCGAGCAGGACGGCGAGCGCAAAGTCGCGCAGCGGCTGACGATGACGCCGCAAGATGTGCGATTTTTGAAGTCGTTGCGCATTGCAACCGACGAGATGGAATAAAAGATTCGAGATGAAAATGCACGCGCAACGCGGATGGATTTTGCTGGGCGGATTCGCTGCCATGTTGAGTTGTGCGGCGATGCCTGCGGCGGCGCAGACGCCGGCGTCCACGCTGATTCCGATCGCCGTGGATACGGCGGTGCCGATCGTCGTCAATGCGATCAAGCCGAAGCCGTTGCCTGCGGGGATTGTGAAATTTGAAGGGTATGTGATGAACGCGAATTCCGCGCAAATCACCGTGCGGGCGAAGGGTAATGATCTGGCGATACAAACGTTTGCGCTGTCGAAAGGCGCGTCGGAAAAGATGCAGCAGACGATTGATAAAGGCGGATACCAGTACGGGGATAAAGTGACGGTGCTTTACAATACGTCGAACGTGGTGGCGGTGAAGATTAAGGGCAAGCCTTCGCGGGGTTTGTAGGATTATTTCGTTTTTACGTGACCTTCCTTCGTTGTTTTCAGTTTTTCCTTACCGTGCGACATCCGTAGAAAAAAGAGCTGGTCCTCCCGCATTTGCGGTGACGCGTTTCGTGTTCGCGTTTTTGCAAAATTAATGGCGGCCGCCGGAGGAGCGGGCGGCGGACGACGTCGCAGTGCTGGTCGTCGAGCGTGTGGTGGTGGTCTTGCCGGAGCTCGAAGTCGTGCCGGACCACGAGTCGCCGAAGCTCGAGGAGCGAGCGGAGGCGGGCGTGAAGGTGCGGCGGGCGGCTACGCTATCGTTGCGGCGCGCGCTGGCGACTTCTTGTGGCGAGCTAGCGGTCCGCGATGCGGTCCTTGCCGAGGCGGTGAGAGAAGAACTCGACGTCGGAGCGGATCGCGTGGCGGAGCCGTTTGCGCTCGTAAAGCGATTTGCTTTGGCGTCGAAGGTCAGTCTCGAATTGCTGGCGGCGCTCGTTGAAGACAAGAGCGTGCGCGAAACTTGTGCGGGCTTGGCTGCAGAGACCAGGGAGTTTTCAAGCGCGTTGGCAGGAGGGGATTTTTCGGTCTTCCACTGGGTTTCCGTGACGCCAGCGACGTGAGAAATGGCGCCTCCGGAGACGGTGAACAGGCCTTGCGCTAGGTTGATGGGCGTTTTGCCGTGAGCGTCGGCGGGATGGAGCGGAACGAAGCCGGTGGTGCCCGCTTTGCTGCGGACCCAAGCGACGGTGGCGGAATGGAAAGTGGTTCGGCCGCCGGAATTGATCGTCCCCGGCGCCCAAACCCAGCCGATGCCCGGCTCGAAAAGCCAAGCGCCGTAATGATAAGGGAGCCAGCCCCAAGGTTGATTGCCGATAAAGCCCCAACCGAAGAAGGGATCCTGGAACCAGCCGCCGTACGCGAAGGGCGACCACCCCAAGCCGGCGCCAAAAGGCTGCCAGCCGTAACCAAAACCGGCGATGGGAAACCAGGAGCCGTAGGTGTAGAGATCGCCGTAGCCGGAGGTGTAAGAAGAGGAGTGCGAGTATTGCGAGCCGGCATTGCTGGCGGCGGTGGCGCTGTCGATGTGGGATTTCACCCAGCGATCGAAATCGTCGGCGCCGGCGGCATGGCCGATATTTCCCGGGGAATTTTCCGTAGCGCTGAACGAGAAGGATTGTCCTTTGCCCAAGGAGGCGGCGTTTTGATTCTTGCGGAGGACTTCGACATGGCCGGCGCTGACGTTGACGGTGCTGCCGTCGTCAAAATTATCGAGGCGGAAGGTGGCGTGCGCGGTGGTCTCGACGGTGAAGTCGCCGCCGGTGACGCTGAAATAATCGGTGGAGGAATTCACGTAGAAAGAAGCGGAGCCTTGGCGAACAATGAGGCGGGTGGTGCGAGAGCCGTTGTCGAGAGAGAGATCGTAAAACTCAAGGACGGTGTTTTGGTTGAGGAAGGCCATGGCGCCATTTTCAAATTCGACGGTGGCGCGGCCGCTATCCGTGGCCAGGACGTAGCCTTGGCGGATAGGAAGATTTAGCGTGGCGGCTTCCCACAAATTCTTGGAATCGGCGAGCGGATCGCCGTGGGAGTCGCGAGTGAAGCGGACGTCGCCTTCAACGAGACTGAGGCGAATGATGCGGGCGTGGCTCAAATCGGCGGAAGCGGGCGGCGTTGCAAGGAGCAAAGGCAAAACAAATGCGGCGACTGCGACGAGTACCGAGGAATGGCGAACGGACATGTTGACCCCCAGCCGGCGGTGCGGCGGGCTGTGGTGCGGTGCGGCGGCCCGGGACGTTGCGCGGAGTGTTACCGGAGTATGGTCTCGCGCGGGGCGAGTGGCGTCAAGCCGGCGAAGTGTCAAAAGATTGTCAAACGAATGAACTACATCGAAATTCTGTTCGCCAAGTTTTCTTGACATGCCGAAACCGGATGATTAGCTTCGATGATGAGAATTTGCCGCCAGTACGCGGAGTGGCCGGAGAGCCGTCGCATGACAGAAGCGATGGGCACAAACCGGGTTCGGAGTGGTCAGCGGGCAGGCGGCGGAATATTCATTCAATCTGAGGGGAAAAATGCGCAGGACTTATCGATTCATCGTGGGCGTGGTGTTCTTGGTGTTGCTGCTTGCCGGACGCGGGAGCTTTGGACAGGGCGGCGCGACAGGCGCGATTAGCGGAGTTGTGGACGACTCGAGCGGGGCCACGATCGCGGATGCGCAGGTACAGATTATCGATGCGCGGACCGAGCAGGTGGCGCGCAACGTGGTGTCTGGGACGGACGGGACGTTTGTGGTGACGCTGCTGCCGCCGGGGACCTACTCGGTGGTGGTGAATAAGCCGGGCTTTGCGGAGGCCAAGTCTCTGGGGATTGAAGTGCGGGTGACGGAGACGACGAAGATTACCATTCCGCTGAAACCGGGAGCGGTGTCCGAGACGGTGGAGATTACGGCGCAGATCACGAGCGTGGATACCTCGGACGCGACCACCGGGCAATCGGTCGGAGCGAACACCGTGCGGACGCTGCCGCTGGCCACGCAGAACTTCCAGCAATTGCTAACGTTATCCGCGGGTGCGCAAAGCGAGTTGAACTCTTCGACGCAATTGGGGCGCGGTGATGTACGGATTTTTGTGAACGGACAGCGTGAGGACAACAACAATTATCTGATCGAGGGCATTTCCGCGACGGATTACAATGTTGCGGAGTTGACAAATACACCGTTGCCGAACGCCGACGTGATTCAGGAATTCAAGGTGCAAACGTCGCTCTACGACGCAAGCCAGGGACGCAACGGCGGGGGCAATATCAACGCGATTTTGAAAAGCGGCACGCGGCAGTATCACGGCGATGTGTATGAATTCTTCCGCAACGACAAACTGGACGCGAACGATTTCTTTCTGAATCGTTCGGGCCAGGCGCGGCCGGAAATCCGGCAAAATATCTTCGGCGGAAGCCTTGGCGGCCCAGCGGGGACGGAAAAGCTCGGTTTCTTTTTCGTGAACTATCAGGGAACTCGGCAAGTAAGCGGCGACTCGCCGGGGACGATTATCAGCACCAGCCTGCCGATTATTCCGACGGCGCGCGACGCGGCGACGCTGGAAGCGGCGTTCAGCAGTCCGGCGACGGCGGGTTGCGCGGCGTCGCCGCTAACTTCGATTGATCCGGTGATTTTGGCGCTGCTGAATGTGAAAAGCACGCAGTTTGGCGGAGGGAACGGCGGATATTTGATTCCGTCCATTGCGGGCACGCCGGGGATCACGGTGAACCCGACGAACTGCTCGGCCAGCGTAAACACCGGCTCGTTCACCCTGAGCAAGCCCGGCACGTACAACGACGATCAATTCACCAGCAATTGGGATCGCGAGTTCAACAGCGGCGGAGACAAATTATCGGCGCGATTTTTTTACTCCAACTCTGTGACGTTCGAGCCCTTTGGCGCGGGAGGACTGCAGGCATCGCTCGGTGGAGGAATTGCGCAATCGGACCTGAACTTTCCCTACACCCTGCCGGTGCGGGATCGTTTTCTAGGACTGACGGAAACGCATTTGTTTTCGCCGGTGCTGGTGAATGAGTTTCGCTTTGGGCTGGTGCATATTAACAATGCTTCGATTAACAGCAATCCGGCGGGCGTGACGGCGACCGCGCTGGGCATCAATCGGCCGACGAACAATCTCTCGGACAGTATTTATAAATTCACGCTGAATTCGACGGGCTTCCAGATCGGACCAACGCCGCAAGCGAACCAGGCGCAGGAGCAGAACAATTTCAATTTTGTCGATACGGTTTCGTGGGTTCACGGAGCGCACGTTCTCCGCTTGGGCGGGGAGATGGCATTCGTAAACCTTTACAAATTATTCCCGCAGGTTTTCAACGGACAACTTTTCTTTTCGAGTCAGACCGGTGGATTCAGCGACTTTCAGGAGTTACTCGAAGGTGCGCCGACCGGCAGCTTTGGCGGCGGTGGCGTTTACAACCACCAGTACAAACAAAATAACTTCGCGGTGTTTGCGCAGGACGATTGGAAAGCGACGAAGAACCTGACGTTGAATCTGGGTTTGCGCACGGAATTGCTTGGCGCGTGGCTTGACGGAAAATGTCACATCGGCAATCTGGAATCTGATCTGACCCTCAAGGGGGAAAATCCGTTCGTCTATCCGGGCTGCGTCAACACGTTGGGTGTTCCCGGGCTGACGGGTGCTGGAAACGGATCGACCTTTAACAATCAATATTCGACGGGTTTGGGTCCGCGTATTGGCCTGGCGTACGACGTATTCGGCAAACACACCACGACGATACGCGCCGGATACGGAATTTATTATGTGCGGGAGGACATCGGGGCGGTGGACCAACTCAGTTTTCAGGCGCCGTTTTTGCCGATTGCGGGAGCCGGGGGAGCGCCGGGGAGTTTGACGAACTTTTTTGCGCCGTGCGCGGCGAGCAATCCTGCTCCGCAAAACCCCTATTGCGCGGGCGGAGGAACCAATCCGAACGGTTTGCCAGCCGCTGGCGTGTTGAGCCCCAATTTCCTGGGCTGCCTGTCCGTTTTGCAGGGTTTTACGGGGAATGATCCGACGCAGTCTCCCATTTACGCGAACCAGGCGGGATGCAACGGCGTAGGAACGACGAACCTGTTTGTGTTGGAAGTGCCGCGCCACTTTAAGGTGCCGAATACCCAGCAATGGAACATGACCATTCAACATTCGCTGGGGCACCAGTGGGTTTTGGAAGTTGGTTACGTGGGCACGCACGCGGTGCACTTGCGTGATACGCGCGATGCGATCGAGTCTCTCAACGCGACGCCAACCAATCCAGTGGTGGTGAAGGATGTGAACGGCGTTTCGTACTCGATTACCGCCAATACGATAGACAACGCCGTCGCGCGCACGCCGACGCCGGGGCTCAACGGATACGGGGGTTACCAGATTTTCGCCAACGACGCGTATTCGCACTACAACGCTTTGCAATCCACCTTGTCGCGACGCTGGTCGCAAGGATATTTCCAGGCGGCGTACACCTGGTCGAAGTCTACGGATGCGACCTCCACGGGGAATCCCGCGTTTAACACGGCGTTTAACGATGAGACGACGCTGAACGACTCGCGAGGCCTCTCGGACTTCGATCGGACGCACCGCTTTGTGGCGAGCTATGTGTACGATTTGCCGTTCTTGCGGCACTCGACGGGCATCGTGCACGCGGTTCTTGGCGGCTGGGAAGTGAGCGGGATCACGATCGTGCAATCCGGCCTGCCGTTTTCCATTTACGACTCCGCGGCAGGCACGGCGTTCATCCTGAATGGCAGCACAACCACCTTGACGGCCAGCCTTGCGCCGGGAGCGACTGTGGCGAGCGGATACACCTCAGGCAATATCACCAGCCGTTTGAGCGGCTACGTGAACATCAACAATTTCACCCCTGCGGCTCTGCTTTATCCCGGGGATCCGGCGAATCCCTCAACCACCTGCAGCTTCACAACGAATCCAAATTACTGTGGAACTGGTTTTGGGAATCTGGGCCGCAATATTTATCGCGGTCCGTACGAACAAAATTGGGATTTTTCGTTGATCAAGAATTTCCATCTGACGGAGCGGCAGGGTTTGCGGTTTACCGCGGACTTCTTCAACATGTGGAATCACGCTAATTTTGCCAATCCACCGTCCACGGACGTGGAAAGTCCGAGCAACTTTGGCGTAATTACCAGCACTCGGGGGGAACCGCGGCTGATTCAGTTTTCGCTGCGGTATTCGTTCTAAGCGGCCGGAAAAACCATCATTGCGAGAGCGCAGATCTTTTCGGCGAAAGCCGGAAAGCTGCGCTTCTTGCTTTTTTTGCTAGAGTGAAGCGCGGAGGTTCTTGTGTATGGCTCAGAATGAGGCGCGCGTGAAGTTGCTCGAACGCGATGCGGTGACGCCGGATGCGGCGGCGATGTACGATGCGCTTCTGGCGCAACGCGGCGTGGTGCCGAACATGTTCAAGGTGCTGGCGCACGCGCCGGACATCGCGAAAGGTGTGGCGGGATTTTTGAAACCGCTGCTGAGCGACGGGGCGCTAAGCGGATGGTACAAGGAATTGGTTGCGGTGCGTGTTGCGATCTTGCAGGAGTCGGAGTACGCGATCCGCGCGCATGCGGCTTCCGCGAAGAAGAAGGGTGCGCACGACGAACAGATCGCCGGGGTGCAGGATTTTGAAAAAGGACCATTCAGCGAAAAGGAAAGGGCGGGTTTCCGCGCGGCGGACCGACTGCATTTGGGCGCGCGAGGGATGGACGATGCGTTTTACGGCGAAGTGCGGAGGTTTTTCAGCGAGGACGAGGTGATCGAGCTGTTTTTGACCGCGGCGGCTTTTGAAATGTTTCCGCGTTTCATTGATGGACTCCGCATTCCGGTCACGCCGCTTCCGGCGGGGGCTGCGCCGACCGTCCGCACCTCCGCTGCGAAGTAAACTTTCAAGATGATAGGATCATCCTGGGATATCTCTGATGAAACAGACACGAAAGATTGCATCGCGGGTTGCTCAGTTGACGGGAGAAGGGGCGCTGGCGGTATATAGCCGCGCCAAGGAACTGGAGCGGGCCGGGAAATCGATCATCCATTTGGAGTTGGGGGAGCCGGATTTTCATCCTGCGGCACCGGTGGTCGAATCGCTGCGCGAGGCGGTATCGGCCGGGCGCGATCGATATTGCGCGACGCGCGGAGTCCCCACCCTGCGCCAGGCCATCGCGGATTATCTGCGCAAGACGCGGCGGCTGGACGTTTCCGCGGAAGAGGTGCTGGTGGCGCCAGGATGCAAGATGGCGCTATCGCTGGCGATGATGGCGCTCATTGAGCCGGGCGATGAAGTTTTGTATCCCGATCCGGGATTCCCGATTTATCCATCGTTTACGCGCGGGCTGGGAGCGAAGGCCGTGCCTTTTGCGTTGCGCGAAGAAAATAAATTTCAGCCCGATATCGCGGAGATCGCCGCAAAAATCACCCCGAAAACGCGCATGCTGATCTTTAATTCACCGAACAATCCGACCGGCACGGTGTTTCGCGAAGACGTTTTGGGGAAACTAGCCGGGCTGGCGGTTGCGCATGACTTGTGGGTGCTGTCGGACGAAATTTACGCGCGGATTTTGTTCAGCGGCGAGTATTCGTCGGTCTGGGCGCTGCCGGGGATGGCGGAGCGCACGGTCATTATTGACGGATTTTCGAAGAGTTTTGCGATGACCGGGTGGCGGCTCGGATACGCGGTGGCGTCAAAAGAAGTGATCGACGCGATGGATATGCTGGTGCTGAACACCTTCACGTGCGCGGCGGAATTTACGCAAGTGGCGGCGGTCGAGGCGTTGCGCGATACGACGAATGCGGTGGGAACGATGGTCGAGGAATATCGTCAGCGGCGCGATCTGTTTGTGAAGCGGTTGAACGCGATTCCGGGGTTTCGGTGCCAGCAGCCGGAAGGCGCTTTTTACGCGTGGGTGAATGTCGAGGAAACCGGACTTCCCGCGGAAGAAGTAGCGCGCGTGTTACTCGAAGAAGGCGGCGTTGCCGGAATCGCCGGGGCGGCGTTCGGCCGAGAGGGCAAGAACTATCTGCGGTTCTCCCTGGTGAGCGCTCCGCAATTGCTGGAGGAAGCGCTCGAGCGCATTGCGCGGGTGGCGGCGGGCTGGAGCGCGAGCGTTTCAAGATAGGGCAAGTATTTATCGCGAGGCGATGGCGTTCCGACGCGACATCCAGGAATTTTCCCGAGGGAAGAGATGAAACAATTGCATGGGAAGGTGTTGGCGGTGATGGCGGCGGGAATTGCGAGTTGCGTGGCGGCTCGACCGATGCACGCGCAGTCGCGCCCATTCCCCGGGCCGGACCTTCAGAAAACGTACGAACGGTTATTGACGCAAATCGAAAAGATCGCGGCCTACGACAATCACGCGCATCCGGGATTCGGCGACGACTCCGATGTGGATGCCATGGCGGCGCCGCCCGACGAAAGCAGCACGCTGCGTGTACGCGACGACAATCCGGAGTTCGTAGTGGCGGCGAAAGCGCTTTTCAATTATCCGTACGACGATTTCAAGCCAGAGCACGCCAAGTGGCTCGCGGACAAAAGCAAAGCGGCGGAGCAAGCGGGCGACAAGCAATATTTCAACAGCATCCTGGACAAATTGAATATCGAAACGTGTTTGGCGAATCGCGCGATGATGCCCGGGTATCTCGATAGCCGGCGATTTCACTGGGTATTTTTCGTGGATTCGTTTTTCTATCCATTTGACAACACGTCGCAAACGGCGAGCACGCCAGACATGGGCGTGTACGTGCCGCTGCAGGAAAAAATGCTGGGGCGTTACAAGAAACTGGAAAGTGTGACGGGATTGCCGGCGGATTTGGCGGGTTACGAAGATTTTGTGCGACGCACGCTGGCGGACAACCAAAAATTGCGCGGGGGCGTGGCCATCAAATTTGAAGCGGCGTATTTCCGCACACTGTATTTCACGGATCCTCCGCGCGCTACAGCGGAAGCGATTTACGCGAAGTATCATGGAGGCGGAACGCCGAGCGCGGAGGAATACCGCGTTTTTCAGGATTATATTTTCCGCGTGCTGATCGACCAGGCGGAAAAGCTGCATCTGCCGGTGCATTTCCACAGCGCCGTGGGTATCGGCGATTATTTCAGCTTGCGGCAAGGTAACGTGCTGAACCTCGAAAATGTACTTCGCGATCCGCGGTACAGGAACGTAAAGTTTGTGCTGCTGCATGGCGGTTGGCCGTATTACAAGGAAGCCGCGCTGCTGACGGCGGTGAAGAATGTTTATCTGGATACCTCGCTGCAATCGGAACTTCTTTATCCTTCGCAGCTGAAAGAAGTTTTGAAGCAGATGATTACGCTGTTTCCGGACAAAATGATGTTCGGCAGCGACGCCTTCCCGTTTAGCGACGCGCTCGGAGCGGAAGAGAGTTTCTGGATCGCGACCTACAGCTCGCGCACGGCTTTGGCCGCGGCGCTTGCCGAACTGGTTTCCGAAGGCGCTTTCACAGAGGAAAAAGCATTGGAGTTTGCGCATCTGTATCTGCACGACAATGCCGCGAAATTGTATGGAGAAAAACGATGAGCACCCGTGGCGAACTGAAGCACATCCCGTGGAAGGAGGTCACGCGCGAACAGCTCAACCCCAAGATTGACCGCGAAATGGTGGTGGGCGAGCAGATTATGCTGGCACGCGTGTTGATCAAGAAGGGCGGACACGTGCCGCTGCACCACCATATGAACGAGCAGGTGACCTACATTTTGGAAGGTTCGCTGAAATTTGCGGTCGACGGCAAAGAGATTGTGGTAAACGCCGGGGAGGTCCTGTGTATCCCGCCGGATATGCCGCATGAGGCGTGGGCGCTCGAAGACACCGTGGATTTGGACGTTTTTAACCCGCCAAGGCAAGACTGGCTGAACAAGACGGATGAATATCTGCGTCACGGAAGATGACTGATCTCGAAAGTGTACGGGTCTTGGCAACTCTTTGGCTTTTCGCGGGCGGTTCGCGAAAGAACATAGACAAATGGCCGTCGTCTTGTTTACCGTAGGTGGGTGGCTTATTCCTGGCGTGGGGGTAGCCCGCCGAGGGGACTGAGATGAAAAGGCTATTCGCAGCAGTGGTGTTGATGTTGGGGAGCGTGACTGCACTCAAGGCGCAGCAGGCTCCAAGCGTGCAACCTGAAACGCCGCCAGCCACCGCGTTCGGGTATGCGCCGATGGTCGCCGTAAGCACCGATTCCGTGACGCCCGCGACTCCCGTGATTCCCATGGCGGATGCCAGCGTCCGTTCGGAGGCCGCAGAGCCCGTGCCGGCAGTACCCGCGAATCCGGCACCGCCGCCTGACCCGAAATTTTTATATGGCGGGCGCGATGATTACCGGTGGCAATTAGGCCTCGGAGCGAGTTGGGAGCGATTCCGCTCGTCGGTTTTCAACGCCAGCGCCGTGGGTCTGAACACCTCCGTCGCGTATTACACCAATGACTGGCTGGGCATTGAAGGCAACCTCATGACGGGCTTCGCGCCCACGATCTTCGATCGCGAGCACGTAAAGCTATTCAACTTCACGGGCGGACCGAAGATTGCGTGGCGGCAGCGGCGCTGGGAACCGTGGATGCACGGACTGGTGGGATTTTCGCACGAGCAGCCGCAGACTGCGTTCGGCGGCCGGAACGCGTTTGCCGCGCAAGTTGGCGGGGGCGCGGATTACCGGATCAATCCGCGACTTTCCGCGCGGTTACAAGGCGACTGGCTGCACACGCAGTTTTTCTCGCAGTCGCAAAATAATTTTACGCTGGCCGGCAGTCTGGTAATCCACTTCTAGTTTTTGCCGGATGTCGCCTGGCGGTGCGGGCAGCCGCTGAAACTCGTCTAGTAGATTCCATGACTCGAACCCGACGCGGCGACTCCTCCGTCGATGGCCCGTAGCCGGTAATCGTCTCCCTTTTCTCCAGTCCACGTTTTCAAGTTAAAGCCCGTGCCCGCAGGAGCGCGATGTACGCTGACTGCTTCCATGTGCAAAGGCGTCTTGGCGCGGCAGAGTTCGGGAGGATTTTTGGCCTCCAGAAAATAAGCCGGACCTTTGCCGACGATGCTTGCCGAACCATCCGGTTCAACGAGCACGGCGGCGTTTTCATCGACCGCGACGGCGCGCAGGGTGCTGGCCCAGCCATCCTGCAAAATACGCGCCATAAAAACGAGCAGGCGGCCCATGCGGTCGCGTTTGACGAAGTGAGTGTCCGTGATGGCAGCCGAGAGCAGCGGTATGCGCAGAAAATCGCGAGAAAGGGTGATCTTGTTGCCGTACGGATTGGCCAGCGCGTCGGGCGAATGAATGGTATCGATCATGGAGGAAAACGAGAACTCACCGAGGATGGCAAGGCCTGCGCTCGAGCCGCCCAGCGGCTTGCCGGCGGCGATGTGGCGATTGAGCGCGTCCGCGACGGGGGTATCCTGCCAGAAACGCACGTAATTGGATTGATCGCCGCCCGCGAAAAAAATAGTTTCGGCGTGCTCGATGATTTCGGAAACTTTGGGATCGTCGGAATCCTCACGGCTCGAAAACACGATGGTGGATACGGAATTGAGCGGGCAAAGGGCTTTGATCTCGGCGTTGACCTGCTTGGCGTAGGCGTCCTCCGTCGCGGCGCGCAGAATCAAGAAATCGCCGCCATTGGTGCGCTCACACAAAAATTGAAAAGCGAGTTGTTGTTCGGAGCCCCCGCCCATCAAGGCCAGACCCATGCGCGGAATGGCTGCGCTGTCGATGGCGTTCCCTAAACGAAAATATTTCCAGCTTGGAGCAGCGGGTGCGGGCGACCGAGGAACTGCCGGCTCCGTTTGGGCCCTGGCGCGGTCCGCTGCCGAGGAGGCCTGAATGGTCAGCGCGATGCTGATGACGAGACGCCAAAACCGGATTTGCTGCACGCGCGCTCCTCAGAAGATCCGCGAACATTCCTACAGCTCTTAGCTGCTTAGGCGCAAATGTTCCCGGCGCGAGCAGGTCGAGACTGCGCCCGGAAAGTCTGGCGCGAGATCAGAAGCTTATTTTGCGGCCAGCGGCTGATTGTATTTTTGAAGATCCACGTTCCGCCACTCGCCGTTGATGATGCCTTCGCGGATCGGCTGAGCAGTTTTGCCTTTGCGGGATTGCTCGTAGGTATAAAAATCCTCCGCCATACAGATGTTGCAGTTGGAGCCGTGTTTGCCGGCGAAGCAATCAAGCAAACTGCCGTGTCCCTGGCTCTGATCGCAATGGCAGTAGCAGGGTTGCTGATAGAGAAGTTTTTTGACGTGAGCAGCGACGCGGTAAGCGTTCTGCACAACATAGTTGCTGAACTGCTGGGGATCGAGAGTGTCCGGAAGTTGACCGGGAGGTACTTGCGTGTGAAAAGCGGGTACAGCCTCTTCGTTCAGGAACTGCGGCGGCGCCGCGCCAACCGTACCTTGCGCTTGCGAATTTCGCGGCGTGCGCGAAGCAGCGTGCTGAGGCAACGCGATCAGCGCGATGGCAAATCCCGCAGCAAGCACGGCCACGATTACCTTTCGAGTTGCTGGCATTCCCCGCTCCCGGTGGAAACTTCCTTGGTTCCGACAACGCGAACTTCCCGACGCGAACTGCTGCGATTCAGGACACAGCGAATGCGCTTCGCTACGATACGAGTAGCGGCTGGCGCACGATACGGGGACCACGAGTATCATCGAAGGGCCGCGCGTTTACATGGCGCGCGCGCAGTTGCCGTTGCGCGCGACGTCCCCAGCCTCGCACAAATGTAAAATTCAAAGCGCCGCCGACCGCAGAACTCGCGAGCGGAATCAGCCGGGCGGCCCATTTTTCCGCCGATGCCAAGCCAATCTTCGCCGCCAAACGTTCCGCGATGCGCGGAACCATTTTCTCTAAGATTTGTTTCTCGACGAAATCTTTCCCTAAGTCAACGCCCGCCGCGGCGGCTGCGGCCTTCCACATTTCGAGGCGTTCGTCGCGGTCCGAAGTGTCAAATCCATAAAGCAGCGCCAGGCGTTGGATCAATCGCAGCGTGACGATGGTCAAAAAGCCGGTATCGGGTACCAGGGTAATCATTCCGCCCAGCCCGAAGCCGGCGCCCTGCGCCAATGCTAAACGCTCGGCGTCACGAATCAGGATTTTGGCAATGGCGTCCAGGCGCTCAATGGGTACATCGCGCATGCGTGTAAAGTCCGGCACCCACAAGCCGTGCTTGTCGGCAAGGTGCTTGCGAAAGTCTTCGGGCTTTACTTCGACGGAGCGCAAACCGCGCAAGACGCCAAAGCGCAGGAAAGAGCCGACGCGACTGCCGACCAGAGAGCGAGGAGTCGCTTGTTTTTGATCTCTAGGCATCTGTGAGCATCCTATGGCGATTAGAACCCCTTGGCAAGCGCGGCGTTGTATGAACGAGGCGCGCCGTTAACCCGGGCTTCCTGTCCGTGGCCTATGTGACCGCGTATCTTATCGGACCATAACCTCATCTGATGGAGTTGTCTGGAACGCGGCAGGCGACCGGGAGTCCTACTTGACGCCGCGAAGTTTTTCTGTAAACTGCGGATTCGCTATGGCAACGTCGATCGCACAATTCGTTCCGAGCGAGGTCTTGACGGACTTTGACTTCCCGCAAAGGGAAGCGGCCTTCTTTTACGGCTTGTTTCTGCGGGGCCATTCCGCCGAGCAACTGCGCCAGGATATCCAAGTGCCTCCTGCGGTGCTAGCCAAGTGGCACCGCGACGCGGAGCGCGAGCCGGAATTGCGGGACGTCTTCTCCCGCATGGTTGAGTATCGCCGGCACGTCCTGGCCATTTTCGACGTGCTGGTTGGCTCCGATAACCACAATCTCCGCATCCAGTAGAGTTTCTCGCCGCACGGCATCAACCTCATGGATTCCTCTTTGAAAGACTCCTGAAGACTGTCCACGAGTTCAGGTCAAAAAACGTCAGGCAACCAATCGTCTCGCTGCGCATTCCAACCCAAGTCTGGGGCAAGTGTCACATAATGAAGGGGATTCCCAATTGACGGGGAACAATTCCGGGGGTAGAATCCTCACGGTCCTGGAAGTAGAGGTGTTTCATGGTACGGGTTACGCGCACCGTCTTCGCATCGCTGTTTTCAATCGCTTTGGTTACCGCGCCGATGTATGCGCAGCAGCCACAAGTGCAAGATCCGCCTGCGGAGATCAAGCACCAGAATCTCGATAAAGAGCAGAAGAGAAAAATCAAGCGCACGTTGAAGGAACTCGACACGCCATACCGCCAATGGCTGAACGAGGACGTGATTTACATCATCTCGCCCGACGAACGTAACGCCTTCCTGCAACTGGCCACCAACGAAGAACGCGAACAGTTCATTGAGCAGTTCTGGCTGCGGCGCAGCAGCAATCCGGACTTGCCGGACAACGACTTTAAAGAAGAGCATTACCGGCGCATTGCCTACGCGAACGAGCACTACGCTTCCGGCATTCCCGGCTGGAAGACCGACCGCGGCAAAATGTACATCATCTGGGGCCCCCCCGATGAAATTGACTCCCACCCAACAGGCGGCACGTATGACCGGCCGATGGAAGAAGGCGGTGGTTCAACGACTACCTACCCGTGGGAAACCTGGCGCTGGCGCTACCTCGAAGGTATCGGCGAAAACATCATTCTGGAATTCGTGGATCCCAGCGGCTCGGGCGAATTCCACATGACCATGGACCCGTCTGAAAAAGACGCGTTGCTGCATGTCCCAGGAGCCGGGTTGAGCTTGATGGAAGAGATGGGGCTCGCTTCGAAGGCGGACCGCTTTACGCGTTCTGACGGTACGAACCTGCCTACGACCATGGGTGGAACTCCTTCGAGCATGGACGAATTCAATCGGCTGGAACTGTTTGCGAAAGTACAGCGCCCGCCCGACGTGAAATTCAAGGATCTCGAAGCGATTGTTACCGCGCGCATCGTACGCGATCAGTTGCGCTTTAACTGGCGGACGGATTTTCTGAAGGTGACCAATGACACGGTGCTGGTTCCCGTGACCGTGCAGGTGCCCAATTCCCAGCTCTCGTTCCAAAACAAGGACGGCATCCATTCCGCGACGCTGAATGTGTTCGGCCGGATTACCACGCTTACCGGGAGAGTTGTGCAGACCTTTGAAGAAGCGGTGAGCCGTGATTTTCCGGATTCACTGTTTCAACAGTCCGTGAAGCTGCAATCCATTTATCAGAAATCCGTGCCGTTGCGCCCGGGACTCTACCGACTCGATCTGGTGATCAAGGATGTGCAGAGCGGCAATGTGGGCGTGGTGAATACGCGTCTGGCCGTGCCGCGCTACGAAGATGAAAAGCTCGAAGCCAGCTCGCTGATTCTGGCGGATCAGATCGAGCACGTGCCGGCCAAACAGATCGGCACCGGCCAATTTGTAATCGGCTCGTCGAAAGTGCGCCCGCGCCTCGAAGGTGACTTCACGACGGCGGACAAACTCGGCATCTACATGCAGATCTACAATCTGAAGCCCGACGACAAGACGCACAAATCCGCGGCGACCCTTGAATACACGGTGAAAAAAGGCGAGCAGCAGATCATGCAGTTCAAGGAAACGTCTGAAGATATGAAGCAGACCGGCGAACAGATCACCATCGAGCGTTTGCTGCCGCTGGCTACGCTGACGCCTGGAAAGTACACGCTGCAAGTGAATGCCGTGGATACACTTTCGAAACAGACGATTTCTCGCACTGCGGAATTCTCGGTCAGAGCGCCGCTGGAGACCAAGACAGCGGCCAACGTTACGCCCGGGAGGTAATCTCACGTGAAGGAAGACCACCTCCGCGTTCTGGGGGCCCTGGTCCTGGCTGGTTTGCTATCAGCCATCGCACCGAACCTTTTGCTCGCGCAGGCAAGCCCTGCCTCGGGCCGGCTGTCCGGAGTTGTGCGCGATGCTTTGGGCACGCCGCAGATGGGCGCCACCGTGCAAGTAGTCGCCGAAGGCACGGGACTCATCATGGCGCGCGATTTCCTGACCAACACGCGGGGAATTTTCAGCGGTGACAAACTGCCCGAGGGTTTTTACACCGTTCGCGTCACGCTCGCGGGTTTTCTTCCTTCCCTCGAACAGCATGTGCATATCAGTTCGAATGTGACCACCGTGGTCCGCATCGAGATGGAATCGCTGTTTGCCTCTCTTGACCACTTGCGCAAGCAACCTTCAAGTTCCAGCGCAGAGCCTGACGATTGGAAGTGGGTGTTGCGTTCGGCGCCGTCAACCCGCCCGGTTCTTGAATGGACGGATTCGAATGTGGTGGAAGTTGCCAGCGTCGGGATGGACAACAGCATTCCCCGGCCCGTGCGCATGCGCCTGGAATTCACGGATGGCGCGCGACGGTTGGCTTCGCCTTCCAATATTGCTCCGGCTCCGGCCACCGCGTTTGCCTACGACCAAAGTCTTGGCGCCGTAGGGCGCATGATTTTCGCTGGTCAAATGAGTTATGACCAGGACGCACCGAGTGGCGGGATTGCCACCATTTGGCTGCCCTCCGGAACCCTGGGTGCTGGACCGCACACCGCGCTGGTATTGCGCGAAGCAAAGAATTCGCCAGACGGGCCGGCGTTTCGTGGCGTGCGCATTGACCAAGGCGGAGCGATCGCGCTGGGTGACCGCGCACTCCTGCGTTTCGGCAGCGAATACGTTTTGGTCGGGTTGGGCCGCTCGGCTTCATCCATCCGGCCGCGCGCGCAACTTGACGTTCGAGCAACGGAGAACTGGCACGCCGCATTGATTTTTGCATCCTTGCCGACGGGGCCCACGTACTTGGACGGTGGCTCGTCCGATAACGCGAATGCCGAACGTGGCACGGGAAATGAACTGGCCGCGGCGCTTGGCGAACTGGACGCTTTTCCCGCGCTGCTCTGGCGCCGTGGCCGACCGGAGCTAGAGAGCGGATGGCATGAAGAAGTCATGGCCGAGCGCAAACTCGGAACGCGCGGCAAGCTTCAGATTGCCGCCTTTCACGATGATCAGAGTCACGTGGCGGTGTATGGCCGCGGCACCGGATTGCCGCCCGCCGATTATCTCCAAGACTATTACGGGAACGGCTTTGCTTATGATGCCGGATCGTCCAGCAGTTGGGGGGGACGCATCGCGTGGGTGGAGCGAATCAACGACAATTTGCAGCTGACCACGTTGTACTCCTATGCCGGAGCTTTGATTCCCACTGCAGATACCGATGACCTGCTGCGCGACGTTCTGCGCACGGTGCCGCGCCACTCAGCGGGTGCCGATCTGAGCGCCAAATTGCCGGGTTTGCGGACCAAAGTAGATGCCGGGTACAAATGGGTGAGCGGACCTACGATTTCGCATGTCGATATGTACGGAGAGTCGCTCTTTCAGTTGGATCCTTTTTTCCATTTTGGCGTGCGGCAGCCGCTGCCGCGATGGGCGCTGGGACGTTGGGAGGCCATCGCGGAGTGCGACAACCTGTTTGCGCAGGGTTACGTATCGGTGGGCAGCCGGGACGGGCAAGTGACGCTGCTGCCGGCATTTCGCACGTTCCGCGGCGGCCTGAGCGTACAGTTTTAGAGCTCCGAATTACCTTTTGAAACCTGTAGCTAGCCTATTAGAAACTGGATGATTATCGGCCCACCCTTCCGTCCAGTGTGTAAATTGTTGAATTATATAGACTTGCGGTTATTGGAAGCTACCAAACAATGGACATTCGTTTGCTGCTAAGTGACATGTGAAGGTGTGTAGCTTGCGTCGGCCATGAAGCAAAACTTGCGTGTCAGTCTCGGAGCGGTCGTCTTGGCCTTGGCCACCATGGCGGCGTTCACCTTTGCGTTGCTGAATTTTGAGCAGCGTCGCCTGTTTGAATCGCCGGACGATGGAGTAGCGTGGTCCGATACCACCCACGGCGTGCAGGCTTGGAACGTGGCGCCCAACTCGCCGGCAGCACGCGCGGGCATTCGATCCGGGGACCAGCTTGTCGCGTTCAATGATGCACCCGTTGCGCGAGCGGTCCAGGTTACGCAGCGATTGTGGCGAGCGGGCATTTGGACCCAGGTGCGTTACAAGTTGTCGCGCAATGGCGAGGAATTTGAAACTCCCGTCGTCACGGCTCCGGCGGCCAAGCCTGCCTCCATAGAGAATTACCTGCGGGTCGTGGGACTCCTGTACCTTTTCATCGGCATATTTATTTTCGTCAAGCGCTGGAACGCGCCGCGCGCGGTGCACTTTTACGTATTTTGCCTGGTTTCCTTTGTTCTGTATTCCTTCCACTACAGCGGCAAGCTGGACGCATTTGATTGGGAGATCTATTGGGCCAATGTGGCGGCGCACTTGCTCGCGCCCGCGCTGCTTCTGCACTTCGCGCTGGTATTTCCGGAGCGCACGGAACCCGCCGCGCGGTCGTTTCTCAAGCTTTCGGTGGTGTATGGCATGCCACTCGTGTTGTTTGCCATCCACTTGAGTACCGCGGAAAACTTATTGGGTTTTGTGCCTTGGCTCGGATCCCGCGTGCAACTTGAGAAATTGGAGCTGGCGTTTCTGGGAATCTGTTTTGTGGCGGCGGGCGCGGTTTTTTATAAGAGTTTTCGCGAAGCTCCTTCTGGTGTGCTGCGCCAGCAATTGAAATGGTTGACCGGCGGCACGCTCGTGGGCAGCTTACCCTTCACGCTTTTTTATATTTTGCCGTTCGTCTTCGACGCACAGTCGCAGCCCTGGATGCAGTTTTCCGCAGTCAGCCTGGTTTTGATCCCTCTTTGTTTCGCGTACGCCATCATTCGCTACCGCTTGATGGATGTGGACATTATTTTCAAGCGCGGGCTGGCGTACACTGCGGCGACCGCGGCCGTGGCTTCCGTATATTTCTCGCTCGTGGCGTTGATCGCGGAGATTTTTCACGCCAAGACTTCCGGCCCGGTCGCCGGAATGATCGCTATCGTGATCGCGGCGTTTCTCTTCCAGCCTTTCCGCGAATGGATCCAATCGCGGCTCGATCGCTTCTTTTATCGCGACCGGCTGGACTACCGGCGCACGCTGATCGAATTTGGCCGCACCCTCACGCATGAAGTGCGCTTCGATCCCATGCTTGGCTCGGTGATGGATCGCATTTCGCAGACACTCCTGGTGGATCGCCTGGCAATTTTTGTGGAAGACGCGACGCAACCCGGAAGAATGCGCCTCGCGCGCTCGATGGGTGTTCGTCTTTCCGAACCACAGGACCTTAGCTTCCTCGAGCCGGCCCGGCCCGAGTTCGCCCGCGGGGCGCTCTTTTTTGAGTCGCCCCGCGCGGCGAGAGATGTGGGCGAGAGCGTGCGGCGCACTCTCGAACAGCTGGATTTGAACTATTTTGTTCCCTGCCGCATCCGCGAGCACACCGTGGCCGTACTTGGTCTTGGGAAGACCGTCGACGGCGATTTCCTCTCGAGCGAAGACGTGGAGCTGGTCGAGACGATCGCGGGTTACGTGGCCGTCGCGCTCGATAATGCGCAGCTGTACAGCTCGCTCGAGCAAAAAGCCAGCGAGATCGTGCGGCTTAAAGATTTCAGCGAAAATATTGTTGAGTCCTTAAATGTCGGCGTGCTTGCCGTGGATTTGAACGGCATTGTGGAATCCTGGAACACCCGGATGGAGCAGCTTTTCGGCGTTTCGCGGCAGGACGCCCTTGGTCAGTCGCTTTCCGCGATTTTGCCCGTCGAGCTGGCGGCGGAAATCGCCACCCGCGGCGACGAAGAGCAAATTTCCGGGATCTATAAACATCGCTTGCAGCACCAAGGATTGGCTTTGACGGTCAACATTTCCATCACTCCACTCGTCAGCAAGTCCGGTGAACGCATCGGACGGCTTCTGCTGTTCGACGATGTGACGCACCGCGAGCGCATGGCTGAACAGATGACGCAGACGGAAAAATTGACCTCCCTAGGGCTTTTGGCTGCGGGCGTGGCGCACGAAGTGAACACGCCACTGGCGGTCATTTCCAATTACATTCAGATGCTGGCCAAACAATTGCCGGAAAGCGATCCCAAGCAGGCGTTGATTGAAAAAATTGTGAAGCAGACATTTCGCGCCAGCGAGATCGTAAACAACCTGCTGAATTTTTCGCGCACCGGCGCTGCGGAAGTTGCGGATATCGATGTGAACCGCGTGGTGGAAGAAACTTTGTCGCTGGTCGCTCATCCGATGAAAACTTCGCAAATTCAAATTGTGAAGCAACTCGGCACTGGTCTTCCCGCGGTGCGCGGCTCGGCAAACAAACTGCAGCAAGTATTTCTGAATTTGTTCCTGAATGCGCGAGATGCCATGCCCGCCGGAGGCATGCTGGAAGTGCGTACCCTGGCGCACAATGGCAGCGTGGAAGTGGAAATCGCGGACACCGGTGCTGGAATTTCCCGCGAACATATTCACCGCATCTTCGATCCGTTCTTTACCACCAAGGCGATCGGCCGGGGCACGGGCCTGGGCCTCTCGGTGAGCTACGGCATCATCAAAGAACATGCGGGGAAAATAGATGTGCGGTCGACGCCCGGCAAAGGCACGTCATTTCACGTAGAGTTCCCGGCGGTCAGGAAAGCGGTTCATGTCTAAGGGCTCGATACTGGTAGTAGACGACGAATCAGAAATTCGCGAGGGACTGGAACTGCTGTTAACCAACGAAGGTTACGGAGTGTCCAGCGCGGAAACCGGCGAGTCTGGTCTCGTCAAATTGGGCGAGCATCCCTTTGATTTGCTGCTGCTGGACGTCAGTCTTCCCGATGGCAACGGACTTGATCTGTTGCGCGAAATTCGCCGGCGCGATCCACACCTTTCCGTGGTGCTCATCACAGCGTACGGGTCCATCGACATGGCGCGTGCGGCGTTCAAGGGCGGTGCGCTGGATTTCATCACCAAGCCGTGGTCCAACGATGAATTGCTCGCGCAAGTCGCGCAAGCGGTGGAATCGCGGCGTCTGCGCGACGAAAACGTTCAGCTGAAGCGCGCGCTAAAGCAGCGCTTTAATTTCCCCAACATCGTCGGCAAGAGCGACAAAATGCAAACGCTCTTGAACCTGGTGACGCAAGTTGCGCCTTCGCGTTCCACCATTCTGATCAGCGGCGAGAGCGGCACCGGCAAGGAACTCATTGCCAAAGCCATTCACTCCGCTTCGCCCCGGGCGGACAAAGCCTTTGTGCCGGTGAACACCGGCTCTATCCCCGTAGATCTACTCGAATCACAGCTTTTTGGTCACGTAAAGGGCGCTTTCACCAGCGCCGTGGCGTCGAAAAAAGGTTTGTTTGAAGTAGCGGATCAGGGAACCATTTTCTTCGATGAAATCGCCACCATCAGCCCGGAAACCCAAGCCAAGCTCTTGCGCGTTATCCAAGAGCGCGAATTCATGCGTCTGGGCGGCACCGAGCAACTCAAGGTCGATGTGCGTATCGTGGCCGCTTCCAACGTTGAATTGCTCACCCTGGTGCGCGAAGGCCGTTTCCGCGAAGATCTGTATCACCGCCTCAACGTCATCCATCTGCAGTTGCCGGCCCTTCGCGAGCGCCGCGAAGATATTCCCATGCTGCTGCTCCACTTTCTGGAGCGTTACTGTCTGGAGAATGGAAAAGCTGTCGGCCAGTTCACACCGTCTGCGATGAAATTGCTGATGGACTACGACTGGCCCGGCAACGTCCGGGAACTCGAGAATGTCGTCGAGCGCGCAGTGGTGCTTTCCACACAGGAACGCTTGGACGTCGATCTTCTTCCGGAAAGCGTGCGCAGCAAGGAAATTATCCGGGGCGTGCGGCTGCAACTTTCCGAATTTCTTCCGCCGCTGCCCGGTGAACCTGGCGCCCGCGCCGGCGCGGACCAGTCGCTTCCGTCGCTGTTCCAAATCATGGACGAAATTGAGCGTCGCATCATTATGGACATGCTCGAACGCACCGGCTGGAACCAGACGGAAGCCGCGGAACGCTTTCTGATTCCGCTCTCCACGCTGAATCAGAAGATCAAGCGCCTGGGGATCGACGTGCGCAGGCGCGGCCGCGGTGAAGAGAGCCTTCCGGCATTCTCCGCGCGGTAAGTGAACCCGCTCCGTCCCGCAGCATGACCGCGCCAGCGACTTTCAACTTGCATCTCCAATAAGGTCTAGGCAGAGTACTCCCGAGATGATTCTGCAAGTATCGACATCTAGGGGGCGCTTGGCGGTTCTAGGCATCGCGGGACTGCTGGCCTTGTTCCTTTCTTTTTACAGCATCCGCAGCGCTTGGGCGGAACACGACGCAAGCACCGAAACGTTGCAGGGCCTCGAGAGAGCGACGCAGCTCGAGCCCGGCCATGCCGAAAATTGGTACCTTCTCGGCCGCTACTGGCAATACAATCTCGAAAATCCCGACAACGAAAAAGCCATCGCTGCTTATCGAAATGCGCTTTCGTTCGATCCCCATTCCGCGCAGACCTATGTCGACCTCGCAACGGCGTATGAAGGACAAGATGATGTCGCGGACGCTCGGGAGAATTTTCTCAAGGCCAAGCGCGCCTATCCCCTATCGGCGGAAGTTTCCTGGCGCGTCGGAAATTTCTTCTTGCGCCAAGGGGAGCTCGACGAGGCTTTTGAAGAAATTCGCCAATCGGTCGCTGCCGATCCTAGCCGAGGCGCGGAAGCCTTCACGCGCAGCTTGCGCGTCGAACCCAATTTAGAAGTCGTGCTGGACCACGCACTTCCGCCAAATCCTATCGTATATATCGACATCATCCATGACTTGGCGGATGAACGCCAAACCGCGATGGCGTTGCAAATATGGGATCGCCTGGTCAATCTTCAGCCTGCTCCGAGCCTCGGACGCAACGACCTGGCTCCCCTGGTAGATACGCTTCGCCAGCAGCACATAATCGCCGAGGCCAGCCGCGTGTGGAAACAGGGCGTGGCTCTCGCCGGGTTGGCCGACCTCGGTGATCCTGCCAATTCCGTCCTTTGGGATGGCGGCTTCGAGTCGAGTTTCAGCAATTTGGGCTATGCCTGGTCGTTCCCCGCGAATTCGCATGGTGTAGGAATTCAGCTGGACAAAAAAGAAAAACATTCTGGCCAGCGCTCCCTACGGCTTAGTTTTGACGGCAAGCTCGACATTAACTTCGCGGACGTCTGCCATGACGTGCCAGTTGCGCCGCGCACTTCCTTTCTATTGTCAGCGTGGGTGGAAACTCGCGATCTGACTTCCGACCAGGGCGTGCGATTGAGCATTCGCTCCATAATTTCCGGTGCCGGTCCAACATTCACTCCTGAGGTTCACGGAACGCAAACGTGGTCGCAAATTGAAGTGCCTTGGACCTCCGAAGCGGATGCTCGCGAGGCGCGGATTTGCATCGTCAGGCTGCCCAGCGATCAGCCGGATAGCCGGATTCGCGGCTCGGCTTGGATCGACGATGTAGCGCTGATTCCACAGACGCCGGCGCCCGCTCCGTCAACTTCTCGGAGAACCGCCAAGCCATGAAATTTTTGAAAATCGGCATTTGCGCGCTCCTCGTTTTTGGAGTTGCCGCTCACGGCGGCGTGGAGACTTGGGCGCGCGCAGTGCTCGAAACGGGCGCTGGACTCTTATTTGTCGCGTGGGCCGTGCGCAGCTATTTTTTTAAGGAAGAGCAGATCGTCATTTCCCCACTTTTGCCGCCGCTGGTAGTTTTGTCGCTGGTGGTGATCGTTCAGTGGGTTTTTCATCTCACAGCCTCCGCTTACGAAACGCGCACGGAATTGCAACTGTTCCTGGCTGACGCCGTCATTTTGTTTCTCACCGCGCAAGCTTTTCGCACCCTCGAAGATTGGAAAGGGTTCGCATGGTTTGCCATGTTTTTTGGCTTCAGCATTGCAACTTTCGGCGTCCTGCAGCACTTGACGTTTAACGGGAAAATTTACTGGGTTCGCGAAATGCGCTTTGGCGGCATTCCTTTTGGGCCGTACGTGAATCGCAACCACTTTGCCGCTTTTGCGGAGCTGCTCATTCCCATTTCCCTGGTCTCGCTGCTGCTCGGCAAGGTGCGCCGGGAGCGCTTGTTTGTTGTGGGGCTTTTCGCGGTGCTGCAAATCGGCGCGCTTTTTCTATCGGCGTCGCGCGGTGGCATCGTAAGTTTCGGAGCTGAACTTGTAGTTCTCGCGGTGTGGATGGTATGGCGTCGCTCGGGGGGAAAACAGTTGTTGGCGGCCGCAGGGGTGCTCTTGGTTGTCGTGTTGCTGGTTTCCTGGCTGGGCGTCGGCCAGATTCTGCAGCGCTTTAGTGCCATGCAATCGATGGAAATCACCTCAGGCAAACGCGCTTCCATGCGCGCGGATACCTGGCGTATTTTCCTCGACCATCCGGTTCTCGGAACAGGCCTCGGCACCCTGCAGACCGTCTACCCTCCTTACGAATCGCTTTATGATGGCAAAATCGTAAACCACTCGCACAACGACTACCTCGAAACTCTGGCAGAAACTGGCGTGGCCGGCGGTCTTTGCTGCGCGTGGTTCCTGGTCCTGCTTAGCACGACTGGCTGGCGGCGTGCGTTATCTGCGAGCCGCTCGTTTGCGTCTACCTTACAGTTTTCCGCGCTGCTTGGTTGTGTGGGGTTTCTCGTGCACAGCTTGGCCGATTTCAATCTGCACATTCCCTCCAACGCTATATTGTTCTTCGTGATGGCCTATCTGGCCACCGCGCGAATCGCCCCGAATCCCGCTGCGGAGGTGCAACCCCGCGTGCGCAAACACCGTCGAAATGAGTGACCGGCCAGCCCTGAGTCACTGTATAATCGCAAGGGGGACTTGTTTTCGCATGAGGCCGGTTGCGCGGTGCTTACGGAGTTGTGTTTTCGTCGCTGGTGGCTTGCTCGGAATGCAAGTGCTGGCTCTACCTTCACGCGCGCAATCGATCGTGGGCACTCCCAGCCAAGCCAACGAGCGCATCAAGGAACTTTCGGCCGAAGCCGCGAAAAACGGTTCGCACGATTACGTTATCGGTAATGGAGATTTGGTTGATATTGAGGTATTCGATGTTAAGGAATTAAGTCGGGAGGTGCGCGTCACGCAGACCGGCACCATCGGAATCCCGCTCGTACCGGTCCGCCTGCACATCGCTGGTCTAACGGAAATTCAAGCTGAACAAAAAATTTCCGAAGTATTGGAAGCCGACGGCCTGGTTTCGCATGCCGAGGTTTCGGTTACGGTAAAAGAGCATAAGAGTAAGCCGATAACGGTTGTGGGCGCAGTCGGACACGCCATGGTGTTTCAGGCGGATCGTCAGGTTACGCTGCTGGAAGTTTTGGCTGAAGCCGGGGGTGTCTCGAACGATGCGGGGGACCGCGTGATCATCACCAGGCCTGCCAGAGCGCAATTTATTGATGTCACCGAACCGCTGCCGATCGGACCTGAAGATCCCGCCGCAAACAATTCGGGTACGGACAGTTCGTCCGCGAGTGCAGCTTCTGAGCCTCCACCTCTAGCCCCCTCGAGTGCTGCGCCGCCGGCTCCCTTACAGGAGGCGACACCTGCCTCGTCGGTGCCCTCATCAGGCACCGCAAAGCAAAATGGCAACATGATCACCGTCAATTTAAACGATCTCGTTGAATCGGGCGACGCCACGAACAACATTACCTTGGAGGCCGGAGATATCGTCACCGTGCCCCATGCGGGCATCGTTTATGTGCTGGGCGCCGTGACCCGGGCCGGTGGTTTCGTTTTGGCGAACGATCGTACCGAGTTAAGTATCCTGAAAATCCTGGCGCTCGCTGGCGGCATGACTCCCACGGCTAAATCCGACCACGTGGTGATTATTCGCAAAAACGATCAAGGACAGCAGCACGAGATTCAGATCGACCTGAAGAAAATTCTGAAGCGGCAAGCCGAGGATGTGCAGCTGCAGCCCAGCGACGTTGTTTACGTCCCGGACAGCAAGGCCAAAGCCGCGCTCCTCAAAGCTGCCGAACTGGGTGTCGCCTTGGGAACTGGCATCGCACTCTACCGCGTCGCTTATCACTAGAGAAAAATGGCTGACGAAAACAAAATTATTGCTCACGAACCCGTTGTAGGCGGCGCAAACGGTGCCGTGCACATTGACCGAATGTCGACCTTTGAGCTTTCACCTCGTGAGCCGCATCTTTACGACTACCTGCTCATTCTCCGCAAGCACCAGTGGCTGATTTTGTCCTTCGTGCTCGCCGTGGTGACCATTGTCTCCGTCGCCACATTTAAGATGCAGCCGGTGTACGTCGCTACCGCGCGTATCGAAATCGACCGCGAAAGTTCCAATATTCTGCCCTTCCAAGGCGCGGATTCTTACGATGCCGCCATGGATCTCGACAACTATATCGAGACGCAATCCAAAGTTCTTACCAGCGAGACTTTGGCGCTGCAGACCATCCGCAACACCGGTCTTAGCGCTCGTCCGGAATTTTCAACTCCCTCCGGCCCTTCCGAAGCGGTAGCTATCGGAAGCCTGGCGAATCAAAAACGGCCCCCGGAACTCGGTGAATTTCTCGGCAGCCTGAGTGTTCACCGCGTGCCCACCAGCCGCCTGCTCGATGTCAGCTTCGAATCTACGGATCCAGTGCTCGCGGCGCGTATCGTCAATGCCCACCTGGAAACTTTCGTCGAGCAGAATTTCCGCAGCCGTTACGAATCCACGACGCAGGCCTCTACTTGGCTCGCCGATCAACTCGACGAATTAAAGGTGAAGGTTCAGAAGTCCGAAGATGCGCGCATCGCCTACGAAAGGCAGAATCAGATTTGGTCGCTGGACGATAAATCCAATATCACCACGCAGCGCCTCGCGGACGTCAACCGGCAATTGACGGAAACGCAGACCGAGCGCATGAAGAAGGAATCGCTCTACGAATTTGCCAAAGCTGGAAATCTGGATGTGATTCCTCAGGTGCAAAATAATACCAGCTTAATGGACATGATCCGCAGGCGCAGCGTGCTCACTGACCAATATAATGACGAGTTGGGTCAATACGGTCCGAATTTTCCGAAAGTGCAGCGCCTGCAAGCGCAATTAAAAGATCTTGACGCTAGTCTTCAAAAGCAAAAACAGGCCATCGTTGATGGACTCGAAAGCGACTACCGGGAGGCTCGCCAGCGCGAGACGCTGCTTGCACAGGCGCTCGATCAGCAAAAGGCGGACGTGAACGCCATGTCCGAAAAGCTGGTTGAATACAATATTCTGAAACGTGAAGCCGAGACCAACAAAGTGCTGTACGACGGATTGCTGACGAAATTGAAGGAAGCGGGCATCACCGCGGGATTGCGCTCCTCCAATATTCGCATTGTGGATCCCGCGATGATTCCGTCCTATCCTTCTCGTCCCGCGAAGGCCCGCAACGTCGCATTGGCTTTTCTCGTAGGCCTCGTCGGTGGCATCGGTCTGGCTTTGATGCGCGAGTACATGGATAACACCGTCAAAACTCCGGACGATGTCGAAAATCTCTCGCGTCTGCCGTCCTTGGCTGTTGTGCCGCAGTTTACGGGTTCTGGAGGCGCCGGCAAGCGAGCAGGTCTCTTGCAGGGTTTTGCCACCTCTAACGGGCACGAGAAGCGCGTTGAACTGGTGGCACAACACCTCCCGAAATCGCAAATGTCCGAAGCTTTTCGCGCCTTACGTACTTCGCTGCTGCTTTCTCAGGCGGGTCATCCTCCGCAAGTTATTTTGGTCACCAGCGCGCTGCCCCGTGAAGGCAAGACCACGGCCGCAGCCAATCTGGCCGTTACGTTGGCGCAGTTGGGCGATAGCACCGTTCTGGTAGATGCCGACCTCCGCAAGCCCGGCGTGGGCCGCCTGCTCAATATGACCGGTGGAAAATACGCCGGTCTCAGCTCCTACCTTGCCGGCGTATCCAGCCTCGACCTGGTAACCGTGCCGCACCCTGCGATTCCCAATCTGGCGGCTATTCCTACCGGTCCGTTGCCTCCGAATCCCGCCGACTTGCTCTCTTCGAGCAAACTCACCGAGGCCATCGCCGAGCTTCGCACAAAGTATAAATTCATTGTCATCGATTCCCCGCCGGTGATGGCTGCCACGGATGCTGTGATTCTCTCTGTGCAATGTGACGGCGTATTGCTGGTAGTGCGCAGCGGCGAGACTCCTAAGGAGGCTTTTTCTCGCACACGCGATTTGCTGCGCAGCGTGAATTGCCGAATGCTGGGCGTGGTCCTCAACGCCGTCGATTCGAGCGCTCCCGATTATTACTATTCCTATCGCTACTACCCGTATTCGTACGGTTACGGTCCGCAGGAATCCATGGACACCCCGCACCAGGGAGAAGAAGTGCACGCCGTAACGGCCGCCCGACCCAACGAGCCGGACGAAGATTCCGAAGCACTCTAAAAGGAGACGACGTGCGGTATTTGATCACCGGTGGTGCTGGATTTATCGGTTCACATTTGGCGGAACGGCTCCTTGATCGCGGCGACCATGTCGTGCTGCTCGACAATCTTTCGACCGGGAGCGTCGAGAATATCCGCCACTTCAAATCTCACAAACATTTGCAATATCACTTCGACAATATTGAAAACCGCCAGCTCGTAGCAGAGCTGGTCGATGATGCGGATGTCGTCGTGCATCTCGCCGCCGCTGTGGGTGTCAAGCTCATCGTCGAAAGCCCCGTGCGTACCATCGAGACGAACGTCAACGGCACGCAGATGATCCTCGAAGCCGCGTGCAAGAAGCGCAAACTCGTGCTAACCGCCTCCACTTCTGAGGTTTACGGGAAAAATACGGATGTTCCTTTTCATGAAGATGCGGATCTGGTTTTGGGCGCCACCACCAAGGGTCGCTGGAGCTATGCCGCCTCCAAAGCCTTGGACGAGTTTTTGGCGCTCTCGTACTGGAAAGAAAAGAAACTTCCCGTCATCGTAGTTCGGCTCTTCAATACCGTGGGACCAAGGCAGACCGGTCGTTATGGCATGGTGCTCCCGAATTTTGTCAAATCTGCTTTGGATCAGTCCCCCATTCAGGTTTATGGTAACGGCCAGCAGTCACGTTGTTTCTGCGATGTTCGCGACACCGTCGAAGGACTCATTCGTTTGATGGACACCGGAAATGCCGTCGGCGAAGTTGTCAATGTCGGAAACACTGAGGAAGTCTCCATCGAGGGGCTTGCCCGCCTCGTGAAGGAACGCACCGGCAGTAGCTCCCCGATCGAATTTATTCCCTACGCCAAAGCCTACGAGCCGGGATTTGAGGACATGATGCGCCGCGTGCCTTGCGTGGACAAACTTTATGCGCTCACCGGATTCCGGCCGCAAACTCCGCTGAATGAAATTATCGACCGCGTCACCGCGTTCTTCAAAAGTCGAACTCCGCGGCCGCAATCTCCCCCAGCCAAAACCGCGACGCACGTGGCGGTCTGAGCGCCTCGCCCGCTGATTCATTCTGTGGCTCATGAACAAGACATTCCTCGTGGAACTGCAACGGTGCTTCTTGTCAGCCTCAGTATTTGCTAACCTGTAAAGTCTTCGCATGCGAACCACGATTCATCAGAAGAAAAGTTATCGTGTCGCAGCCAATCGTTGCAGCTGGTCGTTCGAAGAGAAAGTTTGATGCCCGAATCGTCGCGCCAATTGAATCGCCGCCCCGAGTTGTATCTCGCCGTGCTCTTTTTTCTATCCCTCGCGCTATTAAATCCCTGGGTGCGCGGGGATGGCGTCGGCTATTACGCGTATCTCCGCGCGCCGCTCATCGAGCACAGCCTCGACTTTGAAAATGATTACCGGTCCGGAAACGCCAGTTTTCGCGGCCCGCGCCTTGACGAAAACGGTAATTTCAAATCTGAGCTGCGCACTCCGACCGGACATCTCGAAAATCATTTCACCGTGGGTCCGGCCATACTGTGGAGTCCCTTCTTCTTAGTTGCTCACGCTGGAGTTTTATTGGCGCGTGCTTGGGGATCGCACGTCCCCGCCGACGGATTTTCGTCTCCCTACCGGCTAGCGATGGCTTTTGCTTCCGCCCTCTACGGCTTCCTCGCTCTGCTGCTGTCTTTTCGGCTCGCTCGCCAGTACACCGGGCAGCTATGGGCTTTGCTCGCCACTCTCGCCGTTTGGTGGGCCAGCTCCTTGCCCGTTTACATGTACTTCAATCCCTCCTGGTCGCACGCCTGCTCGGCATTTGCCGTCGCCGTTTTCCTCTATTACTGGCACGAAACGCGCCTCGGCCGCACATCCATGCAATGGCTGTTCCTCGCCATTTTTGCCGGCCTCATGCTGGACGTCTATTACGCCAACGCCATGGTGCTCGTCATCCTGATTTTTGAAGCTGTTCCGCAATACCTCGCGTTACTTCGCGGCCCGGGCATTGCCAATCGGGCGCACGTTCCAGGATTCACCACTCTCGCTGCGCAACATCTGCTGTTCGTCGCCACGGTTTTGCTTTGCTTTTTGCCCACGTTTATCGCGCATCACATCATTTACGGTAACGCGCTCGAATCCGGTTACATCCCTCTCCGCGACTGGTTATGGCGCTCCCCCGTGCTCCTCGCGGTCCTCTTCTCTTCCGACCACGGCTTGCTGTCTTGGACTCCCGTTCTTCTTTTCTCCTTCATCGGCCTCTTTTTTTTCGCGCGTCGCAACCACGCCGTCGGCGGCGCCTTTCTCTCGGCCGCACTCGCCTTTTATCTCTTCATCTCCTGTTACCCGGACTGGGCAGGCATCTCTTCCTACGGCAATCGCTTCTTCGTCTCGCTCACCATGCTGTTCGTCTTGGGCCTGGCCATCTTTTTCGACGCCCTCGCGCTGCGCTTTCCCGCCCGCCGCATCTCTGGGCCGGCGGCCACCGTTGTCGCCGCCTTCGTCTTGTGGAACGGTGGCCTCATGTTCCAGTGGGGCTCGCATCTTGTTCCCGCGCGCGGCCCCATCTCTTTCCCGCAGATGATCCACAATCAGTTTTTCGTGGTTCCCCGCCAGCTCACCAGCCGCCTTGACGCCTATTTCTTCAAGCGTCAAAAACTCATGCAGCAAATTGAAGAGGGCGACATCCAGCAAATGAAGCAACCAGCACCGCAATAAACTCTGCCGACCAGCGCCCCGTTCCTCTTCTCTGGTACTCTAAGAGTGATAAAATTCCACGCGCTCGTTTCCTTTGCGAGCAGCCTCCGCTAGGGGTAGCCCTCTGTGGCTTCGGTGACTGCACGCCCGCCAGACGCTCCACTCCCCAGCGGTCCCACTTCCGCTGCAGCATCGCCGCTCACCGCTCCAGACGTCACCGTGCGCATCGAACCGCCTCACGGCTGGTTCGACCTCCACCTCGTCGACCTTTGGGCCTATCGCGAACTTCTTTATTTCTTCATCTGGCGCGACGTCAAAGTCCGCTACAAGCAAACCGTCATCGGCGTCGCCTGGGTCGTCATCCAGCCGCTTCTCACCATGGGCGTCTTCACCTTATTTTTCGGCCGCCTCGCCAAGCTTCCCTCCGACGGCCTCCCCTATCCCGTCTTCTATTTCTCCGCGCTCGTTCCCTGGACCTACTTCGCCACCGCCCTGCAAAATTGCACCAACGTGGTCGTCGAGAATCAGCGCGTCATCACCAAGGTTTATTTCCCTCGCCTCATCCTGCCGATCTCTCCCGTTCTCTCGGGCCTCGTGGACTTCTCTATCGGCTTCACCGTCATGCTCATCGTCGTCTTCTCTTACGGCATTCGCCCCGGCCTCCACGTCGTCTGGCTCCCCGCCTTCCTCCTCCTCGCTCTGCTCACCGCTCTCGGCGTCGGCCTGTGGACCGCCGCTCTGAACGCCCTCTATCGCGATGTCCGCTACGTCGTCCCTTTCCTCATGCAGTTCTGGATGTTCGCCTCCCCCGTGGTCTATCCGAGCTCTTTGATCCCGCAGCGTTTCCGCTGGCTCTACGGCCTCAACCCCATGACCGGCGTCATCGACGGTTTCCGCTGGGCCCTTACCGGCCACGCGCAGCCTCCCGGCGCGCAGCTCGCCGCCAGCGTCTTCGCCGTCCTCACCATCCTCGCGGGCGGCCTCCTCTTCTTCCAGCAAATGGAGGGCGCCATTGCTGACCGCGTCTAAGCGGCTTACCGTTTTGGCCATCGTAGGTGCCGGCTTCAGCCGCACACCACTGTCACAAGAAGTTCATGAGCTTGTGCGCGGGCCAGACGGCCCGCGTCACGTTCCTGCTTCACGAGGTTATTGCGGCCCGGCAGATACTTCGAGGGCTGTGGCGTGGGACTGGCGTCCTGGAAACCTTTGACGACATCGAACATGCCAACGATTGACGTCGAAGGCGAGGTCCGGTTCGATTTCCGGCGGAAACAGAATTCTGTTTCTGAAACTAGGGATACCGCCTCAATTCTCTTCGTTTTCCATACGCTAAACGCGCTCTGTGCGTTGGATCGCAATGATGCGCGCGCCAGCACCGGCTGCAAGGAGCGGCTTTTTTCTTCGCCCGGGGCCTGGCTCATATCGGTCGCGGCTCGAACCCACCGTCGACTCAGCCCGCACTCAGTTTGGTTTGCGGTTTTGCGCGGGCCTGGAGGAGTTAGTCATTTTATCAGCGCTGTTTTTTTGCCGCTCGTCTGCTCTGGCAACGTGCCGCAAAGATAATCAGGTTTTCCCTCGTTGTATTAGCTCTTTCCAAATTAAGGCTTCTTGCCGGGAATTTTCAGCATCGAAAGTGCCTTCCCGCGTCTGGAGTCTCGCCAACCACGATATCGGCGACTGTCTCCACCCAGACTGAACCAACGCCGCGACTGAAAAACATCCTCAACCCGCGCTCGCTCGTAGCGATATAATTTGAGGGAAAGTACGGATTGGCCTTCACCCGGTCTGGAGGGACCAATTGCACGCCCTAAAAATTGCTTTCCAGTCCCAAGACAGAATAGCCCGCAGACTGAAGATATTGGTGAGTTGGCCCCGGGTAAGCGCTCGTCTCCTCGAATACAATATCGCGAATCACTTTTGACTCGGGGAGCTTTCCCAGACCTCGAAGCACTTGCAACTCGTGCCCTTCGACGTCAACTTTCAGGACTGCGATCGGAGTGCCCTCCAGAATGATCGAATCCAAGCGAGCCAATCGAGCCGGTAAAACGTTTTTTGTATTGTCTTCGACATTTTCGGTAATTGCGCTTGTCCCGTTGTTCCGGTCGAAATCGGCGAAGAACTTAAGGCAACCTTTGCCATTCCGCGCACTCACTGCAACTTCTTGAGTGATGATTTCCCCGGAATTTGGGTAGACCTTCCAGGAGTCCACATTTCGAAGCAGGGCCTGGAATAGTTGCGGATGAGGCTCAAACGTGTAAACTTTTCCGTTTTTTCCGACTTGAGCACAGAAAATGCTGGCGGAATAGCCGATGTTTGCACCGACGTCTACTACACTGTCATCCCGCCGGGTAAGGCGCCACAACGTCTCCGTCAGCGCTAGGTCGTAAATGCCGTGCAGCCAAATATTTTCGCCGATATTTTCCCGCGAGTCGATCAGGAGCGGTAACCCCCATGGAAGCATTACTGCCCGTGGAGCGGTGGACGCATCCCAACCCCAAGCAATCCTCCGCAAGATCTGTTTTGGGTTCAGGATATACTGTGGTTTCAGAAGTCCTTTGAGTCCCAACGTCCCTATCCTGAACGCCCTGTGTCCGCTCCGAACTTCCAGAAGCTGTTTGTCTTTCTAGCAAATTCCCGCCCGCATCTCAGAACCGCTTTATTTTTTGGCAAAGCCTATCCTGGACTTGAGTAGCCGACAACGTAAGATTAGTGCTGCAGTTGTTTCCTATTCGGCGAACTCTTAATTTCTGATAAGCTCGAAGCATCTTCCGTATCACCGACTTTAAACAGATTTGGGACATGCCTGGACATGGCAGCTTTTCTCTGAATCCATGAATTATTCTAACGTTCCGAAAACAACTCGAAAGATTGTGTTTCTATCGGCCAATGAGTGGCTCCCTTGGTCCGGAAGTGAATATTTATGGAGCGCTGCGGCTGGATGGTTCGCTCGCCGCGGAGCGAGAGTGATCGTGAGTGTCAAGCAGTGGAACGAGCCTGTTAAGCAGGTCGAAAACCTTCGTGCGCTCGGCTGCCATGTTGTGTACCGGCCACCACTTTCCCTGACAAAACGAGCAATCCAGAATTTCATTCCAGATCGGGAACACCGCCGTCATATAAAGCAGATTGCGTCCCAGGCAGACTTGGTCGTTATTTCACAGGGCAAGAACATGGATGGACTTCCCTGGATGGAAGCCGCACGGTCTTCTGGCTTGAAATATGCGATTATCGCCCAAACTGCAGCCGAAGACTGGTGGCCAGACGACGAATTTGCACTTAGGGCAGCTGTGGCTTACGAACACGCAGCTGCTGTCTACTTCGTTTCGGAAGCTAACCTCGTCTTGAGCCGACTCCAATTCGCGAGCCCTTTAGCCCAAGCGAAAGTAGTCCGCAATCCATTCAATGTCAGTTACACGGCCCGGGCAGCATGGCCTTCATATCCGGAAGACAGTTTAGCTCTGGCTTGTGTTGGTCGTCTCGATATCGTTCAAAAACGTCAGGATTTGCTCATTCAAGTCTTGAGTCTCCCTCACTGGCGCTCCCGGCAAGTACGCATATCCCTAGTGGGACAGGGTGTAAACGAGCTGACTCTTCGCCGCCTCGTCGATATGATGAATCTGAAGAATATCGATTTCACTGGTTTCGTCGATGACATCGAAACGCTGTGGTCTAGGCATCACGCCTTGATTTTGCCATCTCAGTATGAGGGAATGCCGGTGGCATTGGTGGAAGCAATGCTTTGCGGTCGTGCGGGTATAGTCACCGATGTTGCGGGGAATCGAGAACTGATACGGGATGGCATTAATGGATTCTTGGCGAAGGCTCCAACCCTCGAGTTGTTAGATGACGCAATGAATCGTGCTTGGACGAATCGCGGCTCATTGATGGAAATGGGGCGCGTCGCGGCGGAAGACGTCCGCAAATGGGTTTCGGAAGATCCAGGAACGGACTTTGCTCGCGAGCTTGATACCATTATTGAACAATAAAGGCTGCTACGGGCTACATCGTTTTTACTTTCCTTGTTAGTCAGTCTCGGCTTAATCGGAGAGGCCAATTTGCATCGAGCTCGATGGGGAATTGGGAAGAAAGTTTTTGCCCGTACGATAATAATAGGTCTGGTTGTCGCGTCTACAATTCTCTGTGCTGGATAGGAATCCGCTGATCCGCTGTTGTTCTCACGCTGATTCAGTAGCGTCGGAAATGTAACAGCTCCGTGGTGTCTCCGAATTCCTGGATGGAATGCGCGCACCGGGATCCAGGAGATGGGCTCTGCTGCCGGTAAGGTGGCCCGAGAACTCATTCCCCGGAATCGGGTTCAAACATTCGCCGACGAATTACAATCCGTGCTCTAACCGTTGTCGACCGACAATTTAAGCGTCCGGCAATCCGACGAGTTTTGTGCAAGTATTCACACGCGGGCGAATGGGTTTTCGTCGCGCTTCAGCCATAGAAGCGTAAAACGGTTCGCGACGCCGGCTTGCGTCATCCACGAAGAACGCATGTCAAGCCCTGGTTACGACGGACGAAGAGCGTTTTTAGGGAGAGAAGGAATTTCTGGGAACAGTCCGTGGAGAAACGCGATGAACGTCGTATAATATTCTTGATTTCGCTGTCCGCCATACCTATTGCGCTTGGATTCATAGCTTTGAACATCCTCGCTACGCGCCCACTATATCTTGAGCACTGGTGGTACCTATAAAGTGCCCATATCGCTCAAGAAAGGCTAACGCGTGAGACTGACTGCCCAAACTTATTTTCTTGAGGCCGGCCGGAAGAAACAGCTCATCAGCGCGCTTTTTCTCGTCGTAGCTGTTTTGATTGCTTATGAAGCCTCTCAATACATAGTTGGCGAAGACTACAGTGGAGGCGTATATGCGATCGGCGCCCTTTTGGGGTGCGCGACCGTAGTCGTCATTTTGAACGATTGGCGGCGCGGCGTGTACATCGTGCTAGCCTGGCTGCTATTTGAGGATTTCGTCCGCAAATTCATGGGGAACAACATGGTGATCTATTTCGCCAAGGATGCTCTCACCATCGTTACGATGTTGTCGTTTTTCTCCTCCTATCTGCGCAAAAGAGCGCTTTCGTTTCGTCCACCATTTATTGTGCCACTCTTGATTTTCGTCTGGATCGGCGTGATGCAGATGTTTAACCCTGCTTCTCCTCATTTAATTTTTGGGCTGTTAGGAATAAAGCTGTACTACTTCTATATACCCCTGATGTTTGCGGGGTATGCTTTACCGGAATCAGAAGCCGACATGCGGAAATTCTTCTGGTTTAACCTGCTTGTCGCCGTCGTTATTGCCGGCCTCGGAATCGCGCAAGCGATTCTCGGACACACATTTCTGAATCCAGCAGTCGCTTCCGAAGAACTCCGCGACTTGAGTACTTTGTATCGGACCGCCCCCATTTCAGGGGTCACAGTTTATCGTCCTACGTCGGTTTTCGTGAGCGATGGACGATTCGCCTCGTACATGACTCTGAGCTTACTCATGGCATTCGGTTTTTCGGGATATCTTCTCCTCAAGAACAGCAAAGGAAAAGCCGTCAGCGCTGCTGGGCTGGCGGTCGTCGCCATCGCGTGCGTGCTGTCCGCGTCCCGAGGCGCGATCCTGTGGAGTGGGGGATCGCTATTGATTGGCAGCGCTGCATTTCTTTGGGGCGCTCCCTGGAAGCAACGTCAGGTCATCAAAGTGCTGAGAACGCTCTGGCGCACTTCCCTCGTGATCTTTGCAGGGGTTTTACTCCTTCTACTTTTGAACCCTGACGCTCTCCTAGACCGGATGGCCTTTTATACCGAGACGATGTCACCGACCAGCTCCCAGAGCGAGCTGGGCTACCGTGTCTTGGAATACCCTATTGAGAATTTTGTCGCCGCCTTCAGTAGCCCGAGATGGGCTTTGGGATATGGAATTGGCACGGAGTCTTTAGGGGTTCAATATGTAGCAAAGTTTTTTCACGCGGCCTCGCCCGTCAACGCCGTCGAGAACGGGTATGGAACTTTGGTTCTGGAGTTTGGAATTTTTGGACTTATCGCCTGGATATTGATGACGATATTTGTGGTAAAGGGCTGCTGGAAAATTGTGCGCGCACTTCGAGGGACAGTTTTCTTTCCGATTGCCTTCGTCATTGGTTGGTATGCCTTTCTCGTTTTGTTCCCATTTGCATTCAATGGAATGGTGAGCTACCAAAATTTTGTGACCAACGCGTATCTTTGGCTTCTAATTGGATTTCTGTTTAGGATTCCGACATTCCTGCCGATCAGAAGCGTCGAGCTCACACCACGCGGACTCGCCGCCACGGACGCTAGGCGGACCACTGCCCGAAGCGTTGTTCACGCTCTCGAACACGTTTAGGTTAGAGCGGAATTTGCAATGTTTGCGCAGAACACAATACTCACCTTTCTTGTCGGCGTCCCTTTAAGGGCTTACTCGGCCCTGCGGCCAGTTTGAAATACGGTTACGGTGGAATTCTTCCCCCGGAGGGATCGTACATCCTTACAAAAACATCACCACTCGGAAGGTGGATGGGTGTTTTAGGCGTAGAATGTTGGCGATAAATAGACATTGCAGAGAATGGCATACCGAATCGTCGACCGAGATCCGTTTCCCATTCGCGCTCGGTTTTGTCTAGAAGACCAACGAAATATATCTTTCCACCTCTGGCGTCTGTTTCCTGAATAGACTGCAGAAGTCGCGGCAACGCCTTGATGCCGTAGTCATTCGCCAGGGTGGTGAACGAAAAAAACTGAGGATTGTTGGCCCATACCGAATCATAAGGATGCTGCGGGTCGGTGTCTTGCTGAGCCCAGATTGAGCTGTACAGAGTTGACGCTGGATCCCAATCTCCAACGACCAAGTCTCTCGCTTCGATACTTGCGGCAAATCGAGAGACCTCTGCCAATCCAGGTGTGCCTCGCACATGATTTTGAATCAACAAAGGAATACTACTGAGGACAACGGTGATCGGCAGTACAAAAAGCCATGCGAGTGCGTTTTTTTGCCTGATCGCGAGATTAAAACTAATGCTGCAGGCGAAAATAAGGCATGCGACGGGCAGGATCAACAATTTGTCGTAAACAGGATCCCACGAGATAACAGGGATGAGCGTGATTGAAAAGCCGACTAAAGCGGCGACGAATCCAACCCGCTCGGACTCGGTCAGTAAGTTCCAACTTGCCAGAGGAACGAGCAGAAAAGCCACGAGCAGCGCGGCAAAAACAATGGGGAAAACACCGAAAGCAAGTGAATACCCAACTCCTCCATTCGTCAAATTGCGGAGACCCGTGAATTGAAAATAATGAGTTAAGGGCGTGAAACCATTCGCTAACCCCAATGGAACAGAGAGAACCTTGCCGATCGTTATACCGAAGAAGCCAGCTGCATCCTCATGGCCAAAAAAGTTGCGAACCATAAGAGAGAGCGATCGAATACCTCGAAGCCAATCAATCCAAGCATAAATGACAATGGTGAACAACGTTCCAGAAGCTGCGAAAGTTCCGATATAGAGCGCCCGCGATTTCTGCCTAGTGAAGTAAATTATAGTCAGACCGACGAGAGCCAGAGATGCCATAGACTGATAAGTTGCAAGAGAAACCGCAAATAGCGCGCCAGCACCAATGAGGTCCCCAAGGGAATTCTTTCTTGCCGCACGTGCGGTGAGCCACACCGCGAAAAAGCTCCAAAAAACTCCAACCATTGGCTCGTTACCGTTGGTTGCTTGGGCTATAAAGGCATATGACAGGCCAAAGAGGATGGTCCCGTAGGTGGCTATCCTTATTGAGCGCGTGATGGAATGTATGAGATCAAAGAAAAATCCAAGCGCGGCGGCGGCGGCGAGAGCATTCAGAACTTCGACGGCCGCAAGGAATGCAAATGGCGTCTTCAGAGAAAATCCGGGCGCGGAAACGAGTTTTGACCAGAACCAAACATTGACGGGATACAGCATATGACCTGCACCGTGAAAAAAGACACGTTGCCGATGCCAGACCTCAAGGCACCGGTAATTCCCATCAACAGCCAGAAAATTCGTTGAACGGAGCAGGACAAAAAGAACGACGAACCAAAACATCACTAGAAAGCAAACACCGCGACTATCGCGCCACGCTTTTTTGCGGGATATCTTTGAGTCGGGAAGCGGCACAATCACGTCGTGGGGAATGGACATAGTGTCGTTCCGGAGTTTGAACCCGAATAATGGATGCCCATAATGCCTAAAAATACTGTTGCCGAGCTATCCTATTGGCTCTCTTTCTTTTGTTTTTCTCCTCGACGCAGAAACGCAAATCAATTCTAACACCCAGGTGAAAGACTCTTGGCATCGACCGTTCCATTTACCGCGGCGTCGAAGTGGTTGCCCGAGGTTCAACCACCCGATAAATCGGGAATCGCGGGTAACTCTATTCGACTGCGCCGCGACGACCTTAGATGGTTCTATTGTTCCGCAACCACCGGGAGCTGCCGGCATGCTAAATCACGAGGCTCGGATAGTCTGCGTTTTGATTGCGCCGGCCGAATCATTTTGCGAATATGTCGAGGGAATTATCATACTTTGTCGGAGCTGGACATGAGACCCCGCTGGTCCATTGCAGTGTTCTGCGCCATTGGAGTTTGTCACGCTAGTTTAATGAACACCGTTGCGCTATACGAGGTGCGCACAACTCCTGAGTCCGGCTCGCAGACGTCGGAATCGATCACTCAGCGTTCAGCAGCCACGTCCGTAGTCGCCCTACGTGCGCGTTCCGTGGGATTTGTCGATGACCGGTCACAGCGTTCGAGCGCGCCAGGCGCAGGGCTATGCTATGTGAGCGTCGGAGGGCAGGACACCGCCGACGGACGCTCGTGGGATACCGCTAAGGAAAGCCTGATGTCTTGTTACGATTCATTGAGCGACGATGGCGGAACGATATTTTTTTCAGACGGCGGAGTCTATTCGGGATCTCAAGTGCAAGCCTGCACGAAAAACGACCCACCAGGATGCGGTATTTGGATTATGGGGAAAAAAGATCCGAATTATGCTCACCCTCCTCGTGGTTGGCGTCGCGCCAAACACACCATCAGTTTCGTCGGAGTGGGCGGCAGCAGTTTCGGAGCGAATTCGCGATTTGGGGGCAAATCTGGCGTCAGAGCGGGAAGCGGCGTCGACAGGAATCATCCTTCTATTTGGCTCTCGAATGTGGCAAATGCAGTTTTCAGGAATATGGTCACGTTTTCGACTTCGGGCATTCAGCCGCTACGAGGGATCGTTGTTGGAGAAGCGTCTAACCACGACAGGCGTGGAGTGGGTAGCTGTTCTACGATTACATTCGACAATGTTGATCCCAGCTTGTTTGGCGGCCCTGGTTCCGGACCGGGAATGGACATCACGGGAAGCAGTTTCTGGATAACCATTCAACACTCACTGGTCAATGGCTCTTACGGCCAGAGTTCGGACTCAGACAATCGTGCCGCAATACTGATCGATGGAGCGGTTAACGACGGAAATGGCCTCATCTTTGTCACCGATACGAATGTTAACGGAGGAGGCGTCAAATACGTACCGGGCAGAAATCCAGGAGCTTTGGTCGTTCGGGACTTCACGATCGAAGGAGATTTTTCCCATGATATCCCACCTGCGATTTGGATATCGGGGACTGGCACATTGAACGGCACAACCGTAACGGCTGACAACATTACCGTTGCCGATCCCGGACCTCGCGGCGCTCCGGCACTTGAAGTTGACGGAGGCTTGGCTGATAACTGCACGGCGATTGGAGTGACGGGAGCGGGAACCGCGATAGGAGGGGTCAACGTCCGCGGCCCCTGCACAATCGTAGGTCAGTTTCAGAGCTATAATCTCGCCGCATCCAATGAAAGTATTTCTCCGTTGCGCAGAGGACAGGCTGGGACCGTCTTCGGACACTTGATTGGCCAAACAGATGCCGCGCGCCGGGCATTTTCCCCCATATCGGTGCGCTTCCCCAACTTGGCTTCTCAACGCCCGTCGCTTTGGGGAGTGAGTCGATATGGCGGAAACACCTCTCTAACCGCCGAAATCAGGGCGCCCGACGGAACCACGAACGCCGGCCGCGCTGAAAGTCACGGTGTCGGCCATGTCCAGGAATGCCTGTGGTTCACACCCGGAAACGGCCATCTCGCACAAAAAATTATGCATGGCGACTGGTACATTCTGGGCGCGTGGATACGTTCCGGCACGGCGAACGGATATTCTCAAAGCAACACGCAAGCGCTGGCATTTGGTATAGACGATGCCCCGCCAGGCATGCTCGCGGGAACGCATAGTTCCGCTCCGAACCGGGGCGACGGCGAATGGGAGTGGCAGTGGGTCGCCGAGAAGGTTACCGGCACGCCGCGGGAAAATGTCTATATCCAATTTGCGGCCCATTTCGATGGCGCGCACAGCATCGAGGCGTATGCGCCGATAATGCTCCATATTCCAGCAGGGACCATAAGCGACAATGAAGCCTACGAATTGGCCGTTAACCTGCAAACGTATCCGGATACCGCCAGTCCTGGAGACGTTTCCACACTCCGTAGCCAGCGACTATCCGTTGGAGGATCGACCGATTTCTTCGCGAAGCTTACACATGCGTGCAGCACGGATTGTATTCAGACGTTTCCAAATTTTCCGGGCCCTAACCGATTGGCCGCGACAAACGTACCGCAAGAATGGAATCATCAACAAGATTTTAGAGCCGGATTGACGGCGGGCAAGGGAACACCGTTATCGCGCTACGCGCGGTTTGTCGTAGAACTCTCTCCTGTATCGGTCCCCGCAAATAGCTGTGCAGCGCAATCGTTTAAGGTCGTGGGCCTGCTACGAAACGATGTTCTCATCGCGGTCAATAAGCCATCCGAACAACCTGGATTGAGTATCTCGCCTGGACACGTCGCCAGTGAAAATACGGTCACCATCAACTTTTGCAACAATACGAACAGCGCGATTACACCAATGCAGAAAGAGTCTTACAATATCGTTGTCGTGCAATAGAACACGATGCTCGTCAAGAAACACACGGCTTTGCGAGTAAGTGGCGCGGAAATTCCTCTGATTCCTCGAGCCAAATATAACTGTAGTTACGTCCGGACAGCCATTGCGTAACATTTAGACAAGCCTGCGCGTTGTGGATTTCGCAGATCAAGATCGGCTTCATCGAGGAAAAAAGACTGTCACTGCCTTCCAAAACAGCATCCTCGGCTCCTTCGACATCTACCTTAATCACGCTAGGCGGGCGATGTGCCCTCGCGAACTCGTCGAGCGATACGGCTTGTACTTCGATCGTTTCGGAGGCCTCTTTCGTTGCACCCCTTACGACCGAACCCTGGTTGCGGCTCGATTGCGAAGAGGCCCGTTCGAATCGTAACCGCCCACTTGTTCGCCAAACAGCATTTTGAACGACTTTGATTTGGGGCATCGAATTTCGGAGCGCATGTTCTGCAATTCTTTCCGCATTCCCTGGGTCGGCTTCAAAAGCGATGACTTCCCCTTCTCGCCCAACGACACGGGCTGCGATAAGGCTGAGAATTCCAATGTGCGCACCCACGTCATAGACAACCAAACCGGGCCGAAGATGCGACGTCAATATCTTTTCGACGAGTGGCTCGTGCCCGCCACGCGCATATTCATGCTCGTAACGCGAGTCCAGATTCACCATCAGCCCGCGGCCGAAGCCTGCGGTGATCGCTGTCCATACCCTCGTGCCCGGAGGCATAACCTGTTTAACAATTCGCCGCAATCCTGCTCCCACAAAAGGGATACGGGACGCTGCGCCATAAGCCTTTCGGACGAGAACGTTGCGAAACACCTTATCGAGCATGTGCTGCGGCCTATCCCTTTTCTATTTTTCTATCGCGACCTGAAAGTACGCCTTCCTGGGCCAATAATGGCGAGAGAATACGAGAAAGATTGTCGATTGAGTGCTCCGAGGCCACGAGCAATCTCTTCTTTCTTTTCGGACTATCCTCAGGTTCTTCAAGTGCCAAATGTATGGCCTCGGACAATTCTTCCACGGTGTTTCCAACATACACCAATTCCGGAAACTCCCGTAAATACGTGATGGGTGTGCCGACAACCGGCAGACCGCGCGCGAAATAGTCGAACAATTTAAGAGGCACGCAGTGAAGATTCTTAGGATCGGCGCAATCGTAAGGTAAAAATCCAATCGTCCCATTCACTGGCAAGAGATTTGCCCAGCCATTTTGCGGAACCCAAGGCAACACGTGCGAGTTGGACTGAACCAGTCGATTCGTTGGCCCGAACGAGATGAAATGCCATTCGGGATGTAAATCTAGGACTTGCTTCACTAGTTCGAGATTCACGCGACCTTCGACATTGCCGAGATAAATCAGCCGCGGTGTCGGTATGTTCGAAAATTCATTTGCTTGCAACTGGGTTGCGTTGCTGTCCTCTGCGTCCGCAAAATTCGGTGCGGCAAATTGGGGCAATTTGCGAATCTTGGCACCAAATGAACGCCGGAGTTCTAAGAATGCGGCTTCGGGGATCGCAAGAGTGATATTTGACAGACGAACGTGGTCAAGTTGGTCGGGTAATTCATAGTCCATGCAGATATGCACCAGGTCGAATCCACGGTTTTTCATTTCTGCAGCCAGCGAGCGGCAGTACTCCCCATGGGGATAAAAGAAAACCGGATCCTTGAGGCCTAAACGCCGAGCTGCCCGGACGATCTGCTGTCTCAGAACGAACGCCTGCAACTTAGCAAATCGCGAATTTCGATTTAGTCGATGACCGAGAAATGTTGGCCGCAGAACGAAAACATTGCTTTGGACTTCGTGCAAGGGACGACCGGACGGTCGCAGGAAAGATACCGGGTTCTCGCAATACAACACCCGGGCTCCCGCGCCGGCGAGTGCCAACGCTAACCGCTCGGGCACGTTCACCGCGTCCCACTTCCACCCGGACATTACAATGGCGTCTCTCAAATGTGCCCTTAAGTGATGAATCGCTCATGATTGTACGTGAGCATCACTACGCTGAGCTTCACCGAGTGTCTTGCCGGGTCGGAATGGAATCTTTTAGCAGAACAAGCACCGCGAAGAGATTTTAACAGACTACGCTCGCGGACCATATCGACGAACTCGAAGAATTACAGAATTGCTATGATTGAAGGCCTCCCGCATAATTCATCATTCGTGCATCTCGGTGCCCTAAGATCGCGAGCACTTCAGATAAGCCCGCGGATGGAAGATCGATGCCCAAAGTTAGCGTTGTAATTCCGAGTTACAACCATGCTCGGTTCCTAAGGCAAAGACTCGACAGCGTGCTAAGGCAATCCTTTAGAGACTTTGAAGTAATCATCTTGGACGATTGCTCGACTGACGAAAGCAGAGCTATTCTTTCCGAATACGCCAAGGACCAGAACATCAGAATAGAATTGAATGACAGGAATTCCGGCAGCACATTCAAACAGTGGAATAAGGGCGTTCGCCTCGCTCGCGGAGAATATGTCTGGCTTGCGGAATCTGACGATTACGCTGACGCTCGCTTATTGGAGCGTCTCGTGGGTGCCCTTGATGCTGATCCGGCTGCTGTTTTTGCATACTGCCGATCATGGAAAGTTGACAGCGAGGACCGCTCTAATGGATTTATAGAAGAATCCCTAATGGACCTAGACCAAGATCACTGGACAATGAATTTTTGTGCTGAGGGGCTCGACGAATGTAAGAACTATTTTATCTTCCGCAATGTGGTTACGAACGCCAGCGCCGTAGTTTTTCGAAAGTCGATCTATGATGCGGTTGGTGGCGCAGATGAAAGTTTTCGACTGTGTGGCGATTGGAAGTTGTGGGCCTCAATGGCCCTGAGAGGCACGGTCCTCCATCTCAGCGAACCTCTCAATTATTTCCGATTCCACGATGGAACCGTGCGGGGCAGAGATATCAAGCAAGGAATATTGGCTCATGAAAGCTTGCGTGTGGTGCGGTGGCTATTAGACCAAGTAAGTGTTTCCGACACTCGCCGGAGCAAACTGTTTCAAACACTTTCAGATTTGTGGATTCCTCCGGTCATCGCGCTAGGGGGCGTTCCGATTCGACTGAAGTGGGCCATTCTCAGGGAGGCCACGGCGATGGATTCTCACGCCGTTCGAAGAATGTTGAGACCAACGCTCGTCGCCGCGTGGAAAAAACTGGGAAGGCTTTCTCGCCTCGCTCTGCACAAACTTATTAGCATGGCGACGGACAAGCACTCATCAAAACATGAATATTAGTAGCCCGGATGCGTCTTGCCTTTCATGGTGCCATAACCCGACCAGCTCGCATCGCGCCCGAAAGTGGATCCTGCATCGCCAAAGCTCGGCTCGTCGCCTCGAGATACGCGCAGCCCCATTTTTGACAAGGCTCCAGGTGATTTCCTTCGGCCCATTCATTCCACGCGTTGATGAAAACAATCGACTCTGGAGCGATACCAGGGGTTTCAAAGGTTCCGCGGAGAGCAATCTGCCGGTTAACGATTTCACGCAACCACCGTTCATATCGTTCGGGAGTCGAGTTCATGAAAATGACCGCGCCGGTCTTGCGCCGTGGGCTATTATCCCAGCCGGGACATACACAGGGTATCCGGGGATATGCGGGGACGGGTTCTGTTAGGGAGCGGCCGACGAGATCTTCGTAATCGTAGACAACGTTATCGCGGAAGACGGCTTCGCCGGTTCCGAGATTGTGACGATGCCACCACTTTCGACGAAAAATCTGAAAACGCCCGAGTCCCGACCAACGGGGCTCAAACTCAAGTGAATAGTCAAATCCAAGTTTCCGGGGATCACCAGACTCGCTGAAGCTTTCTACCCGGACGAGGAAGAGACCCTTTAACCCTGCTTTCTCCGCCTCACGACGCCAGAGGTCGGTTGTCCTTTGCGGGTCCGGCAATTGAGACGCTCGATAAACTGCAAACATTGGGAAGTCCATTATTCGAATATAGCGGCGGTCCAGAAAGAATGGGATTAAAGCGCGAATGTGCGCCAGATCGTCTGAGGGGCTGTATCGCTGTTCGAGGAGCACCTCTCGGTCCGATCCATCCCACCTGCGGGACCAAGATTCATTAGCCCAGCAGAGGCAAAACGGGAAATTCGGCTCCCCGCTTTCGAGTATTTCTTTCACAGGACGTTCGAGCACCTGGCGCCCCTCGAACCAATAATGGTAATAGCAAAAACCATGAATTCCCCACTTAGTCGCAAGTTCGGCCTGAGCTGCGCGCGCCTCTGGCAGACGCAAGTCGTAAAAGCCAAGGTCGGCTGGTAAGTGAGGCTGATAGTGGCCTGGGAGACGAGGTGCGCTCCGCACAACGTTGATCCATTCCGTAAAGCCTTTTCCCCACCACTCGTCGTTTTCAGGAATGGGGTGGAATTGGGGAAGGTGGAACGCAATTGCGCGAATCGAAGCCCGTTCCTTTGCATGCTCGTTCGCCGCCCTGATAATCGACATGAATTCAGTGATGGATCCCTCGAATAGATTATCATTTAAATTCCAGGCTACCAGCAATGAGGGCCACACGCGTCGTGCACCTACATCAAGAAAACCGCTCGTCAAAAATATCCATATGAAACTAAGCGTCGCGATGATCACCTATAATCACGAGCGATTCATCGGTCAGGCGATCGAGAGTATTCTCACGCAGCGGCTGAATTTTGAATATGAGATCGTTATCGGCGAAGACTGCTCGACGGATGGGACGCGGGCGATAATTCTGGAATTCCAGCGGCGCTATCCTGACCGGATCACCGTTATTTTCAGAGAACGGAACATTGGCGCTTTGAGGAATCTCGCTGAGACACTCGCGGCTTGCCGCGGCGACTATTTGGCCATTTTGGAAGGGGATGATTATTGGAGCTGCATCGACAAATTGCAAAGACAAGTCGGTTTTCTCGACGCGCACCCCGGTTGGGCAATATGCTGTGCCCGTGCCGAGGTAAGAAATGAGCGAAACTCTGGCTTGAGCGCGGGGCGAGTTCAGACCGGGCAGATCTTCCCGATGCGTCCGGGCTCGCGTCGTCGGGAAGAGGAGGATTTCAGCGGGTTGTTGCCTCCTGAGCCAGTCGCGGCCGGAACCTACACACTCGAAAATTTGCTTCGTGGGAATTTTATTCCCACGTGCACAGTTGTATACAGATGGGACCGTTTACCACTCCTTCCTGCATGGTTTTTCCGGTTCCAGTTAGGTGATTTACCACTTCACGCAATGGTAGTCGGCCAACGCAAGATTGAACTCTTGGATGAATGCATGGCCGTATACCGAATTCATCCAGGGGGAATCTGGTCCTCCCGTGATCGAGACAGTCAGCTCGAGGCGAATACAGACATGCTGGCGGCACTCAATCGCCATTTGGGTCATCCGTTCAATAATCTTCTTGGTGTCCAGGTGGCTCGATCGTACCTCTCTCTCTCTTTCTCCGCCCGGAAAGAAGGTAAGCGCCTAGCTACGGCGAGGCATGTCTTCGCCTGCGTCCGCAATGGTGGATGGCGGATCTCGGATAGTCGCCGCGCACTTGCGAGTCTTGCCCTCTACGTCCTTTTGGGTTCTTGGTATAAAGTATTCTCAAGGAAACGCGCTGCGACCCGTGGTTGAAGGGATCGCGAGTTCGTAAAAAGATATCTGTACTAAAGAGAGTTATTCACTTTGCCCTTAATTGGCAACGACGTCGTGATCCGAATGGCAAAGTTGAATGGAATCAATTCGGAGAGCTATATGCTCAACGCGTTGTGACACATTGCGGATCAGGCCATCAAAATGGCCCGAAGAACTGCGTCCGTGGGTATCTCGCTTCAGAACTTGCTGAAGCCCACGTTGCGCCGCCTGACTTGACACACGGCCTCAGATGACGCTTACCCGGCGCTACGCGCCGCGACCCGAACTGGACGCAATAACGGATGACATAGACGGTTTAGCTGTGTCGTTATTAAGGGCTGCTCGAACGACAGCTGTATTCGCGGTCGCTAGTCGAACGATATTGCAGATTCGCGAAATCACGCTCTCATCAACGCTGTTGCCATTTGGCAGGACGAGTACTCTTTTACAAAGTTGCTCGGTTTCAGGCAGCATCAGATCGGCGTGCGGGAAAAAGGACCTGTATGGTTCCATGCGGTGGCACCCGGGAGAAAAATATCTCCGAGCTAGCACGTTCTCCGCGGATAGCACCCGCACAATTTCGCTCGCGGTTAGGCCTGTTTCCGTTTCGTCGATTTCGCCGACGATGTAGTGATAATTCTTTCGCTCAGCATCGTCATAAGATAAGAGCTTGACGCCCGGCACAGTTTCAAGTTCTTTCTGATAAAGCAAATAATTGCGTCGGTTAGTTTCTATGAACTCGTCGGCGCTCTCCAGGGACGTTAATCCCATGGCTGCGCAAACCTCAGTCATTTTACCATTTGTTCCTAAGTAGATAACGTTATCATAGCCATGGAACCCAAAGTTCCGCATGAGTCGCATCTTGTTTGCAAGCTCGTTGTCATGCGTAAGCACGGCTCCGCCTTCGAACGAGTTAAAGAATTTCGTCGCATGAAAACTGAAAACCTCGCAGCGTCCAAAACCGCCTATGGGCTTGCCTTTGTAGGTGCAACCGAACGCATGCGCAGCATCGAACACCAGCTGAAGATTCCGCCGGCGAGCAATCAACTCTAAAGCATCTATATCGCAAGGCCGCCCCCATGTGTGGACACCGATAATTCCACTGGTTCGCGGCGTAATCATTTTCTCGATCTGTTCAGGGTCGATGTTGTGGGTAAGCGGATCAATGTCGCAAAACACAGGGGTGATTTCCTGCCATTGCAGGGCGTGCGCCGTAGCAACAAACGTAAACGATGGAACAATCACTTCGCCGCTGAGACCGAGTGCCCTGATCGCAATTTCGAGAGAAATTGTCGCGTTGCACATGACAACGCAGTTCGCCACACCCACCGAATCCGCCAATTTCCGTTCGAATTCCTGAAGGAACGGACCATTGTTCGTGAGCCAATTGCGATCTAGCATTTCCGCGACCCGTCCGAGAAACCTATCCCGATTCCCGACATTAGGGCGACCGACGTGCAGCGGCTCCGCGAAAGCTGGCCGACCCCCGAGAACGGATAACTCGCTCAGATACGTTTTTATACCTCTACTCGCCTCGTTCATTGTTGGCTCTCGACCTTCGCAGATCTGGATCTTCTGATTTGGCAAACAACAGTATAGCAGCCCGGCTCGACGGCAATTCACGAATACCTCGGGCTATTAGAACCTAAAATATCCACAGAACTGATTGTTTAAACAACATGGAGCTCCTTGCGGAGGCTAAAATAATAATAGCGGGCATCGGCCCTAAAAATAGCCCCAAAATCCGATGAAACCAGCTGTGCGAACTCTGAAAAGTTTTCCCGGCGAGGACTTATCCGGCTGATTGGCCTCTATCCTTGGTACAATTGATCGAATGTTTTTCTTTTTGGTCGCGTCCATTTTTTATTGCAACTGGAGCAGTTCGTCTTTGCGCGTCAGAGATTTACTGCGTGTTTTCAATACGTACATCAGCCGCATTGCCGAAAACTGGTGCGCGTGACGAAGCCTTGGATATCATATTCTCCTGGGGCAAATTGTGCCGTGAACCTGTGGAGCGATGATGAGGGATGCCGGTGTTAAAAAAGCTGATTCATTCCACCTTTAGAGGTCTCGGCTATCGCATAGTCCGTAACGAAATTCTTCAGCCCATCAATGATCCCCCACCTGCATACGGCTTGGAACCTTTCTTTTCGCTGATTAAGCGATATGGCTTCGATCCAAAAAACATCGTCGACGTCGGCGCCAATCGGGGTACATGGACACGCAAGGCATTAGAGTTTTTTCCCGGTGCGGTCTATACCTTGATCGAGCCCCAGGATCATCTCAAGCTGCACATCCAAGACTTGCTTGATCGCGGCTGCAAAATCACGTGGATCAACGCCGGCGTAGCCGATTGTTCGTGTATGCTTCCTTTCACCATTTCCTATCGCGACGATAGCAGCACCTTCGCCCCCACTGCGAATGACGCAGCCGCACCCCGCATCGCCGTCCGCGTCACAACCCTTAACGAAATCGTCTCGACAGGAAGCGCTTCTGCGCCCGATATGGTCAAAATCGACGCTGAAGGCTTCGATCTCAAGGTCTTGGCCGGCGCCTCCAATCTGTTCGGTAAGACCGAAATATTCTTCGTCGAGGCGAGCATTTCCAATTCCAGTTACGAAAATACTATCAATCGAGTTGTTCGCATCATGGATGAGGCTGGTTACAGGGTGGTCGATATTACCGACATCATCCGAAGCCCCAAGTACGGTGTGTTGTGGCTCTGTGAGCTGGCCTTCTTGAGAACCAACAGCCCATTGTTCGGGGGCGTGACGTCTTACGAGTAGGCTTCGTCTGAACAGTGCATCGCTTCCGAACAAACAACTCGAATTAGCAATTGGCCGGGTCGCAAGAAAGTCCCCTTTATTGTCGACTAATGGTGCCCTGTCCGCTTGTTAGTAGTTCTGAGAGCACCTTTAAGCGAGGCCCCATTTGAACCTGAACAGCGAACAGCTCTTGAATCGCTCGCTGGCCGTTTTGAGCCAGCCCGGCGAGGAGTGAAGGGTCGACGATATATTTCCCAACTGTTTCGGCAATATCTTCCGGCTCGCAGGAGATGATCACTACCTCCTCACCTTCTTTCAAGCGCCCTTGATTCATCTTCAGTTCATCACTCACAAACATTGCGGTGCCGCACAGCGCTGCCTCAACGCACGAGCCAGTGGGAAAACCATCAAACGAGCCTGGCCTGGCAACAAAGGGCATGTTCGGAGAAACGATGAGATCCATCCCAGAATAAAACGCCGGGAAAAAGGATGTGCGTTGATGGCCATAGAACGTAATGCGGTCTCGCAAATCACCCAGCTCAACATCGTCCTCAGTAAAGGTGCCAACCACGTGAAAATGCGCCTCCGGAAACCGCCTAGCTAGAATACGCGCGCACGCAACGAAACGATCGTACCCCTTGTAGACAACAGGCGGCGTGTACTTGTTTGCTACAAAGCAAATATCCAAACTTTCCTTGTTTAGCCCGTAGCGCGCTCGATGCCCGTATGACCGTCCGAGAACGCCTGAGAGCACAACCACGCCGAAAACGAACTCAATATCCTTCTCTCCACAGAACTTCTTGCTCAACAGATAATCGCGCGTGACGCTTTGTGTGACGATCACTTTTCGAAACATCGGAGATTCGACAACGCGCTTGAGATGCGCGTCGCTTACGGCGTCATCGAGGTAGAAACCGCCGCCAGGGTACAGTTCAAATACGAACGGCAACTGTGCTCTCTCCAGGTAATCTAAATAGCTAATGATGTTGTTTAGAAAAATGACGTAAGCCCCGGAACCCTTCAAGCGCCGCAACGGATGAAACTTGCGAACACGGTTGGCGAATTCCGGATAGCTGTCCGCATATTCTTGGAAGACCTGCCTGTCCGGGCATGTCGAATAGACCACCGCACTTCCCAAATGACTCAGAATGCTGTTGATTTCGGCAATCCGGAAAGCCGTCGCAAGAGAAGGAAAAAAGTCATCCAAAACGATGAGCCTTTCCTTGTCCGGCACGACTAGATTTTCTGCCGCAACCAAGCCTCGCTCGACAGTCAAGCGACAAAAGCTGGGCGCGTTACGAAGTCGACGCACGCCCCATCTCAAAAGTCTTAAGATGTCGCTCACTTATAACCTTGGTAAACCAGCCGGGTGGACCCAGCTGGCTCCGTTCGCCTGGCGGAACCCGCATAGGGCGTGCAGATGTTCACGCAAATGCCTGTTCTCATGGCCCGTGCACCCCGGTCTCGATCGACAGGAGCATTACCTCCTGGCAAAAACCTTCAGTGCGGTAATTTACGCTAAAAGCAGTTTGCAATTTCCGGTGTGTGGGCTGCCACCGCGGATTTTCTCGTCAGGCGTCCGAGCGTTCCGGAAAATATCCAGAGATGACAGTTGACGTTTAACGCTTACTTTGAACGATGAACTCATCCCGTCTATACTATACGGCATTAACGCCGATTAAAATGCCGAGTGCCTCTAAGCCAAGACTCTTGCTCATCGGTTCCTCGGGTCACGCTTCCGTTCTCGTCGATGCAATTGAGCTTGCAGGAGCGTATCGGGTAGTCGGCTTCTTGGACGACACCCTGAAGCAAGGAACCGTTCGGAACGGTTATTCTATACTCGGCAAGCTCGACGACGCGGCCAGCATTTGCGCGGAGCAACTCGTCGAGGCATTAGTTGTAGGAATTGGAGACAACTGGTGGCGTCGCAAAATTTACTGCGACCTCGAAAAGCAGTGTCCGCATATCAGTTTTCCGGTCATCCGACATCCATCTGCAGTGGTTGCGCGGTCTGCTGAAGTTGGCAAAGGCGCTGTCATTTTCGCCGGATCGCATGTGGGGCCGCGATCCCGAGTTGGGGCCTTTTGCATCCTCAATACTGGCAGCTCGATTGACCATGAGTGCGCGCTACACGATTTTGCAAGCATCGCTCCCGGGGTTTTTGCAGGTGGGCATGTAGAAATCGGCGAATGCTCGGCTATCGGAGTCGGCGCAAGCATATCGGACCGCATTTCCATTGGACGTCACACCGTCGTAGGAACTGGCTCCGTCGTCGTCCGAGATATTCCTGATCTTGTTGTCGCGTATGGGAATCCGGCGCGAGTGCGGCGCTCGCGCCCGGAAGGCCAAGCTTACGTCGGTAAGGACGATTCCCCTTCATGAATTGCGTTTTATGCAACGGTTTTGAATGCCGCTAAGTGACGACTCTACCGCGTGAGACGGTGGGCAAAAGTTTGAGGCCGGTAACTGTGATCACCACCTCAGCCATCGCTCCCGGGGGCAGCCGAGTCCTCGAAAGTAGAAAATTGGCCTTCCAGGTGCGCCTTCTGAAGCAGTTCCGTGCGCCATTTGAGGGCGGGGCGCACGACACCAAGAATTTTGCCGTACCATTTCACGTCGTCGGACCGAGAATCTTGAACATCAAAAACGAAGCCATCTTCCATGCCAAATACCTCGTACGAACGATCCCTTATCACTAAGAGGTGCACCCGGTAGGTTCCGGCATTCAGCAGGTCACCTGGAATGTAGCAGCGGCTCCTAAAAAGTCCAGCCGGAAATGATTGACTGTCCCAAACATCGTCGTACGGCGGGAAACTACAGAACGCTCGTGTCCCTTCCTCGTCATAGATGTGAATGCTCAGACTGAGACGAACGCCTGGTTGTAGGTTCCAATACTCAAACTCCAAAACCAGAGGAGTACGAACGGTGATAAGGTCGGCACCTTGGTCCCCTTCCGTCGGACCATCGGCGCGAACGTTTATTTTTCGAATTCTAACCACGTCATTGCCAGGGGCATTCGCGGGCTCCGGCCAGAAGTGTTCCGTTCTGGGTTTAACATATCGGGATAAGTATGCAGAAATTACTGATGTTGCTGCCCCATCTTGCCGGATGGCCCCACACTCCAACCACACTACCCGATGGCTCAGCGATCTGATGGCCGTCATGTTGTGGCTCACGAGCACAATCGTACGTCCCTGCCGCGACACGTCGCCCATTTTGCCGAGGCATTTTTTTTGGAAAGAGACATCGCCTACGGCCAGCACCTCGTCTACCAACAGAATTTCCGGCTCCAAGTGCGCTGCCACGGCAAACGCAAGGCGCACGTACATCCCGCTCGAATAGTGCTTCACCGGCGTATCGATGAATTGCTCGATCTCAGCGAAAGCGACAATTTCATCGAATTTGCGCCGAATTTCGCTCTTGCCCATGCCGAGGATTGCACCGCTAAGGAACGTGTTCTCGCGGCCTGTCAACTCCGGATGAAAGCCTGTGCCAACTTCGAGCAGACTTCCAACACGCCCACGAATTTCAGCCCATCCCGTGGTCGGTTTTATGATACGCGAGAGTATCTTAAGAAGGGTTGTTTTGCCGGCGCCATTGCTTCCAATGAGTCCCAGAACTTCACCCTCGCGAACTTCCAGCGAGACGTTCGCCAAAGCCCAGAAGCTCTCTTCTTTGGGTCTGCGGAAAATGGACAGCGGCGACCTCAACATGCGGCCAAGATGATCGCGAAGGAGCCCGATCTGTTGAAGAGCGCCTCGATTGTAGCGCTTGCCGAGTCCCTCGCCGTGGATTATGACACTGCTCACTTTGTCTCGGCCCTCACGCTGAGTTTCAAGGATATTTGCAGGTCACAAGCTCCAAGACGAATTCGCATAGCGAGGGATCTCCTAGGCTCACTGTCTCCAGAATCGGCCGCGCGAGGAACTGTCACTCCGGCAGAGTTCTTCTGGTCAGCTTCGGAGGACAGCCGCATAGAACAAAGTTCCGTCGAACTGAATTCGTTGCTAGCCCCAGACAAGAATATCAAGAACAGAGAACAAAAGCAGGAGACCGAAAGTATGGAGTACAGGTCGCGACCGAGCACGAGTTAACATCATGGAGAGACAATTGCCAATTCTTAAACGGAAGAGATCGCAATCTAAAATAAGCATTTCCTTATGAACAGATCTCGCATCATTGCCCTGCTGGGGCGCCGCGACGAGCCTACTGATGCAATCGAGGAATATTGCAGGTATCTTGCATTGGCGCTGACTGCGCACGGATTTGAGATGCAAATCTGCAGGGTGCCCTGGAACAAGGTGGGATGGGCGGCGGCTTTTTCTGATCTGCAACAGGAGGCGCAGGGCTGGAGAGGTTCCTGGGTGCTCGTGCAATATACGGCATTGGCGTGGTCGAAGCGCGGATTTCCGTCGCGATTTTTGCGGGTATTGGAAACGTTGCAAAAGAAAGGCGCGCGGATCGCGGTGGTTTTTCACGATGTGGAGGCGTTTGGAGGACGGCGACTGATCGATCGTGTGCGTCGGTGGTCGCAACTGCGCGTCATGCGTGCGGCCGAGGAGAGCAACCTCGCGATTTTTACCGTCCCGCTCGCAACAGTTTCGTGGAGTCCGAACGAAAAGTCTCGCCCTGTGTTCGTTCCGGTTGGCGCGAATTTTTCTGAACCATCGTTTGCAGAGAAGCAGCCGTCTTCGGGCCAGGGACATATTGCGGTTTACGGAGTTACCGGCGGAGCTGAAGGACAAACTGAAATTCGGGAAATTGCGGATGCGGTGCGAGGTGCGGCGCAAGAAATTGGGCCGCTGAAGCTTTCCGTCTTGGGCCGCAATTCAGAGGCCGCGAAGAGAAAGTTGCACGAAGCGCTTGGCGATGCATCGGTCGAACTGCAGGTGCTTGGCGTGCTGCCGCCCGAAGATGTCGCGAGAGCGTTGTGCCAAGCGGATGTGCTGCTGTTTGTGCGCGGAGAAATTTCCACGCGGCGCGGAAGCGCCATTGCGGGAATCGCCTGTGGATTGCCGGTGGTGGCGTTTGCCGGCGCGGAAACCGCGCCACCTATCACGGAGGCTGGTTTGGCGCTGTACAAGCCCGAAACGCCGGGAGATCTCTCTCGTGTGCTGGCGAGCGTTCTTCGCGATGCGGAATATCGCGCGTCGCTCCGTGCGCGTAGCCGCGCTGCTCAGAAGGAACATTTTTCGTGGAGCGCAATTGCGGCGCGTTACGCTGAGCTGTTGCGCGAACGAAGCTAAAGCCCAACCGACGAGCGGGATCGCGAGCGTGCTTTACCAATTTCTGGCCAATACCTCGACGATCCTGGCCAAGGAATCAACGTCGCGCGTGTCGATGAGCTCAGCCGCGGAGTGCGCGTAACGCAGCGGCCAACTCAGCGGAATGTCGACTGAGCCGTAGCGCGGGAATACCGCGCCGTCATTTCCGCCGCCGGTGACGCCGTATTGCACGGGAATTTTATTCTCGTTGGCGAGCTGCACCACGCGATCCACATATTCGCGCGGCGTGATGTTGGAATTGTCGATGGCGCGAATCACGAAGCCTTTGCCGATTTCGGCGTCTGCAAAGCGTTTTGATTCGAGCGGCGAATCGGAACTGACGAATGTGTCGATGGCAAAAACAAAATCGGGCGGGCGACCCTCTTTGGCCATTTGCTCGGCTACTTTCGCGGCGCCTTTCAGCCCCACTTCTTCCTCGGTGGACCATACAAAAGTGACATCGCGGCCCGGCAAATTTGTGCCCAAAGCTTTGACGGCTTCGAGCAGCGCGGTGCAGCCCACGCGATCATCGAAGCTGCGCGCGTTCGCGCGTGTGCCGAGGAGTGCGTGGTATTGCTTGGGGATGGTGACGAAATCACCGACTTGGATGCCTAGCTTTTGCGTTTCTTCGGCGGAATGTGTGCCGAGATAAACGTGGACGGCGTCATCCATGGTGCGCGGTCCGTGCGGCCATTCGAATCCTGATTTGTCCCAGCCGTCGGGCAATTCTAAAACTCCGGGGCTTCTCGTGCCATTCGTTTTGTGCACGAACACGGCGTGGCCCATGAAGTATTCGGTGTATCCGCCGCCGAGAACGTCGACGAGCAGCCGCCCGTCAGGTTCGATGGAGCGGACCTGGTAGCCGATTTCATCCATGTGCGCGACGAAGACGATTTTTTTTGTGCCCGGTGTCGAGTTGGACGAGCCGAGACGAAGAATTAAATCGCCTGCGGTATCTGCTTCCGCTTTCGCCTCTTTAGGTAAAAAATTGCGCACCGCGTCGCGAACCGCGCCTTCGTGGCCACTCGCGCCGTATGTTTCGGTCAAAGTTTGCAACAGTTCCCTGCCGCAATCGAAACAACCACTCCCGTAACCACCGCCTTTTCCGGCACGAAACGACGATCCAGCAACGTAGTGATGCAGCACTGAAGTGATCCCGCCGATGTCCTGCATGCTGAGCGACTCAGCGGGCGTCGTTGGATACCCGGAAGCGACGCCAATTTGCGCGAATTTTTTCGGCAGCGGCGTAGGCGCGGCGTATCCGCCGACGCGCGGAAGAGCGGATAGTTCGACGTGAAACAAAGTGTGTTGCGCCTCTGCTACTTCTTTTAGTTCCGCCGGCAAACCGCTTAACGGAGCTGCTTCGTCCGCTACGCCGAGCAAAATGCCGGCGCCTGGTTTGAACACCGTCGGCGCCGCTTCCGTGTTCGGCGGATTCGGGGCCGACGGAGCGCCACTGGGCTTTCGAGGCGGCAGTAAACGTCCGACGTAGATCATCTCGTCCGCGGATATTTCATTCAGAATGCGGTCTAAACCTCGTCCGCCGGTCCATTGCTGCGTGATGAAGGCGACCGTAAGGGTTCCGGAAAATTTGGCTTTGCCGACCTGCAATCCGTTGAGCAAATCCACCAAAGCGACGCAACCGAAGTGGTCGCCGATGGCAGGAGCGGTAAATTCGGAGTTTCCCAATTCACGTACTTCACGGTTCAACGAAATCGGATCGAGGAGATCCACGCCGGCTTCGCGGACTTCCGCGGCACTGGAGGCGCCGATGTCCACATACATTTCGTCGGGATGCGCCATCTTCGGGGCATTTAAGCGCGCAGGCTGTAAATGCACGCTGAGTCCGGCAAAGACGCCAGCTACTTTTTTTCCGCTACGCGTCGAGATTGTTGCCGGCTGGGCGGCATGAAGTAAATCGAATACGGCGTTGGGCGCGGCTTGCGGCAGACGCTGCACGCGCAAATAACCATCGGAAGTAATCGCGCTAACGACGTAGCCGGGTTCGTCCATTGGGGTAACGATCAGGCGGTGCGGTGCACCGCTGCCGAGGGTCACGATTACATTTCCCAGATTATCGGTCTTCGGAGAAAAATCTTTCAGTTGCGCGCGAATCTTGGACGCCAATTCCTGCTCGTAGCCGCTGACCGCGGGTGTATTCATCAAGTCATACCATGAGGCGCCGGAGCTCTGTGCAAAAGCGCCACTGGCGGCCAGGGACGTCAGCAGGAAAATGCATGCAGTACGGCGCAAATCGAAATTATTAGAATTCACAGTTCATCTCCCCTTCCTCACTCTTGCTTCGGAAGTTCGCTTGTCGTTTCGCGCTGAATTTCTATTTGTTCAACGCCTCGATCAGCGTTTCCCTTTTCTTTTCCGCCAGATGGGAAAGCGGGTCCAGCGACGCCACATAGCCAGCGATTGCAGCCAGGGCTAAGAACACAAATACTTCGGCAGGCAGCCAGGCATCGCCCGTCCAGCGGCCCACAAAAAACAGCAGCGCGCTGATTCCGCCGAGCGTAATCTGCGCGCCAAAAGCCACAAGCACGGCCATACCGGACTGGCGCTGCCCGCGCATCTGCGCAAACTGGAGTTTGCGCGGAAAACTCAACGAGGACCAGTTGGCGATGGCCAATTGCCCGGTAACCGTGAAAGCCACGGCGGCCAAAGTGGCGACAAAAATGGGTGTCGGCGGCAAACCTACGCGAAAAGCAAACACCAAAGTGGCCAGAATCATTTCAAAGCCTACGATGCAGACGGCCAAGAGATTTTTTCCAAGAAATATTTGCCGAAAACGTATGGGGACCATGAAGTAGGTCTGCACGCCGCGCCCTTCGTAAGCGAAACTGTTGTAAGCGGGCGCCATCAGAACGAACACGAGATAAGCCATCAAGACAGAGAACAAGCTGCTACGCGAGAAGCCCATGGTCGAACCACCATGAACCGTGGAGATCCCCTGCCGGTTTCCACCCTGCCATGTGAAAAGAAAAATCATCAGCGGCGGCATGAACAGCAACACGAAAGAAAGGCCGTTGCGCATCAGATAGCGCAGCTCTTTGCGAAAGACCTCGGCCACTTGCGGAGGCAGCAAGCGCAAGCGATCGGCTGCTGCGCCTGCCGAGGACGGGCGCGTGACCGTCCGGCGAACCGGGGCGGAACTCTCGCTCAGCTCTTCGCCACGATATTGCGCGGCGAGGCGGCGCCAAAGCATGGCGCCAAAGATAAAGAGGTAGACGGAAAGGCCAGCGATCGCGGTGAAGAAATCGGCAATGAAACCCGTACCGGCGCTCGCTACGGCATGACCCGCAAGCGATGCGGGAAATGGCGCGAGATAGGAGCGCAGCACCGAGAGCCACGGTCGCGCGGTCGAGCCATATCGCGAGACGAGCGGCGTTACGAATTGCAGCGAAATCATCAACAAGATGAAGACCGAGAAAAACACCTCCCGTGAGCGCCGCCGGGCCAGCAATCGCTCGAGCCACAAGGCCACTAGCCGCTGCAACGTCACGTTCAACAAAATAAATAGAACGCAGACGACCAACATCGCGGGAAGCAACGCGGGTTGCGCGGCCGTGACGCCGAAGGTCATGGCGCCCAGCCAACAGGTGGCTGCGAGCGAGGGAAAATCCGCGAGGCCATACGTCAAACTGATCAGGTAAAACGCCGCGTTGCTAAACGGAAATCGCAAAAGGGTATGAAATTCGAAGGTCGAGCCGAAACCAGCCACAAACACCGGAAATGCTTGGCACCAAACAAAAATCGCCCAGAAAAGCAGCGCCAGCCAACTGGTATGGTGATCGCGAACAAAAGTTTCGGCGCCAAAGCGAAATGCGAAGCTCAAACCTACGATGAGCACGGTGCCGAAAATGCCGGCGATGATCATGCCGATCAAGTCGAGGCGGTTGTTTTTCCTGCGCAGACCGTTGCGCAGTAGCCGCCAGCGCAATCCGGCGACCAGGCGGATTTGCTCGGCAACACTGACCGATTGCGGCGCCGGGCTGAGCGTTACGTCAGCCACGAAAGTTCCTCGCGTGGCGGACGGCCGCCTTCGGTGTGTCCCACGATCGAAAGGAAAATTTGTTCGAGAGTTTTCTGGGTACCCGTTTCGCCGGGAATTCCGGCGCGCAATTCTTCGAGCGAGCCTTGCGCGACAAGACGGCCCTTATCGATGATGGCCACGTGGCTGCACAGCCGTTCGACAATTTCCAGCACGTGCGAAGTAAGGAAAATCGTCACGCCGCGCTCGGTCATGCGCCCCAGCAAGGCTTTCAATGCGCCGGCGGCCAGCGCATCCACGCCTTCGAACGGCTCATCAAGAAATAAAATGCGCGGCCCGTGAATGACCGCGGCGGCCAGCGCCAGTTTTTTCTGCATGCCGTGCGAATAGTCGGCAACCATGGTTTTGGGGCGATCGGCGAGTTGCATGAATTCCAGGAGTTCCTGCGAGCGGCGCCGCGTGGTGGCTAGATCGAGTCCGTACATACGGCCCACAAATTGCAGATATTCAGCGCCAGTCAAGCGCTCGAACAGACCCATGCCTTCCGGCACGACACCGATCTGGCGTTTTACGTCCACCGGATGCGCCGCGAAATCGATGCCCAGCAAAGTCACGCGCCCGGCCGTCGGCGCGAGCAATCCGGTTAGCATTTTGATGGTGGTCGATTTCCCGGCGCCATTGGGACCGAGGAAGCCAAAAAACTGGCCGGCGGCAACCTGCAAATTCACGCCATCGACGGCGGTCAAAGCCCCGAACGTGCGCGTCAGATTTTCCGTAGCGATGGCGGTTTCCGGCATGTCACCCCGTCGGGAAATGGAAACAAGACTCTAGCACGCGCAGCGGAAAAGTTAAGGGGTGAAAGGCCGGCGGGAACAAATAGGATGGGTGGAATACGCTTATTTTTGTACGGTCGGCGCAGCGGCCGTCAGTTGAGAATCGCGAGCGGGAAGAGCCGCGAGCACCGCAGGCAATTCCACGCGAAATACCGCTCCGCCTTCCTGGCGGTTGTAGCACAGGATCCTGCCGCCGTGTTCCTGGACGATACCAAAGCAGATGCTTAAACCGAGGCCGGTGCCTTTGCCGACGGGCTTGGTGGTGTAAAACGGATCGAAAACGCGGTGCGGTTCCTTCAGTCCGGGACCGGTGTCGGAGAAAAGAATGCAAACATTGCCGCGGTCGCGGATCGTTTTAACGGTCAAGACGCCGCCGTCGCCGACATCCATGGCGTCGACAGCGTTGCTGATGATGTTGAAAAATACCTGCATCAATTGGTTGCCATCGCCGCGCACTGCGGGCAGCACAGACTCGAGCTGCAGTTCGATGCGCGATTTTCCTGACCGCAAATCCAAAGTACGCAATTGAACCGCGTTGGTGGCCACGGTGTTGATGTCCAGCAGGGTGCGTTCCGCAGGCACTTGGCGCGCGAAACTTAACAGGTTGCCGACTAAAGTTTTAGTGCGACGCGCCTGATCGCGAATTTTTGCCGCGGTGCCGCGGGCCTTCTCCGGAAGCGTTGGGTCGTCCGCCAGCAAATCGGAGAAACCAAGGATCGCCGTGAGTGGGTTGTTAATTTCGTGCGCCGCTCCGGCGGCGAGTTGCCCCAAAGAAACCAATTTTTCCGATTGCACGATTTGCGCTTGTAAGCGGTGCAGGTTTTCGACCGAGCGCTCGGAATGCGCCAGCAGCCGCATGCGATCCGCGTCGGCCAGGTGCGTGCGCAAAAATACGAGTAGCGCCAGGGGAACCGCGGCAACCAGCGTGGTTAGCAAGCGGAAATCGCGGACGGCAGGGCCGTCATGGCTAAAGCGCAACGAATATATAGCGAACAACGGGAGTGAAATTACCGCGGCCATGGCCATGCGCGTGGCCCAGACACTTTCGCCTGGTGATGTTGCGTCGTCATTGAAATCTGTTCCCGCGCGAGCGTCCAGGGCTTCACGGTGTTGGTACGCGATATACCCAGCGAGCGCGTACCAGAAGAACGACGAGAGCAGCGGTATATCGAACAGACTGCCGGTGTGGTATTCGTTGGCATCGCTGGCGACATCGAGAATCAGCGCAGACAGCATGTACAGCGAGGTGGCGCCAAAAAGATTGGCGTACACCATGCGCCACGCGCCGCTCGATTTCAGCCACAAAGCCCCGAGCCCCACGACGATCACCATATTCTGAATATTGGTGACCACGTTGAATGTGAAATTGTATTCGCCAGCCGAGGGCGAAGCATAAATCCACGGCATGACGATAAACACGTAGAGATACGTCCACCACGTCAGTAGCAGCGCAAAGTCCAGCGAACCAAAACGCATGCGCAGTTCGCCGCTCTTGCGGTGTGGCTGCAAGGCGAGTGCGGCCATCACCGGAATGCCGCGCAGGAAAAAGAGAATGTCGCCAGGAAAAGGATTGGGAAGCGCTTGGTGCAGGTAGACTTCGTAGTATGTCCACTGAAACTGCCCGATCATCCACAGCGTGCAACTCATGGCCAGCAGCATCCAGAAGACGTTGCGGCGCCAGTGCGGAGTTCCCGCGTTCAGCAGCAGGCCAGCATTAGCGACCAGTGGCACGATGCACTGGACGATATTGCCCCAAGTCGAGAGGGCCGCCAGGTTGCCGCGTTGCCAAAATGAAATGGCTGAATAGATAGCGACAAAAAACACCCAAGCCGCTACCAGCCACGCGATTTTGCGAGTCGTCGGAGACATTGCAAATGACTCATTCCAGTGTAGCAACTGGCGCCGGGCGACCGGCGGCGCTTTGTCCATTGATGGCCTATCGATAAACGATAAACGATAAACGACAAATTCTTAAATTGCTGCGTTCGGCGGAAAAATACAAAGCGCAGCAACTGCATGAATTGGGATAAGGCCTTTACGCTGGCGAGGGCTCGAACCTTACAGCAGTTTAGCGAATCTGGTCCGCGCTACTCCTTGGTCCGAAGCTAAGCGCCGGAGAAATCGCGTTAGCGCACTCCGGGGTCGGTGTTGATAGTTCCGCAGTAATCATAAATTAAAGCAGACAGCCGCGGACTCACGGCACACGCGACGTCTATTTCCGTTTTTTGATCGTTCCCTTGTCAATATCTTCCAAGAGTTCGCTGAGTGATACTCCAAATCCGTTCGACAAAGTCACTAGGGTTCGGAGTGATGGAACACGTTTGCCCCGCTCTATGAGGCTCATAGCGGTCCGGTGCAGGCCACAATGATCAGCGAAGGCTTCTTGAGAGAAGCCTTGTTCAGCTCGCAACTCGCGAAGCCGCTTTCCAAGCGCCAAAAGAATCTGTTGCATCTGGGCAAGTCTGAGGATACGATTCAAAATCGTCCACAGACAGAACGACGACAGACAACTAGTAAATACGTTCTGCCTGTTTTTATGCGTAGCTTATCGCTCCCAGCGGGAGGACTTGAATTTGGACACCATTGCGACGAACTGCAAGCTGCTCGCGCCCGCCCTACGCGAGCGTAAGACTTCGATTTCCACACGTACTGCGAGCGACGCCGCTAGCCGGCAACAGCCCACGGATGAAGTCTTGCTTAAATGCATAAAAGAGGGCGACAGCGAGGCGATGAGTTGTTTGTTCCGTCGATATGCGCGGACTCTGTACAGCATCGGACGCAGAATTCTTAGAGACATTGCCGAAGCTGAAGACCTGGTCCAAGAAGTGTTCGTCTATGTTCACAGAAAGCACAGCCTCTACGACTCTTCGAGGGGCACGGCCCGCTCATGGATCTTCCAAATCGCATACACACAGGCTTTCTTACGGCGAAGGCAGTTAAAATCCCATGGATTTTACGCATTAGCGATTGCAGGCGTTCATGGGAAAACTGAGATTCAACCGCATGCGGGGACAGAATACGACCGGTCAGTCGAGGGACTATTCGGCAGGGCCGGATGGAAGCAGGTTGTCGAGGACCTAACCGTGGATCAGCGAGAAACGTTCCGGTTGCACTTTTTTGAAGGCTGTACCTTCGCAGAAATTGCCGAGAAGCTCGGCCAGTCCTTTGCCAACGTCAGAAACCACCACTATCGAGGTCTTGAAAAACTTCGAAAGCATCTGGCCGGCAACGAATTTAACAGACGATAGTCCGTGCGCTACAACCAGAAATCCCAAGGGACGTTGAGGGCATTTCACGAATGAGTTCGCACGAAGAATTTCGTGAGCTTTGTGCCGCTGCGACTGCTGGCGAACTGAGCGCGGACGAGCACGTGAGGCTCGAAGCTCATTTGGCCCGGTGCGCTGATTGCCGCCAGGCGATGGACGAGTATGAAGCGGCTGCGCAAATCGTTGCGGCAGCGTTTGCACAGGACTTCGCTGCGAAAGACGAAGCCGCAGATCGTTCCTGGTCTGCCGAGAATGCGGAACGAACGTTTTTCAGGCGCTTGGATCAGGAGCAAGAAGCTGAAAAATCCGACAGAATTAACAATCAGCATCCGGGTCAAAGGAAGCTTGGAAAGCGTTTTACGCACCATCCCTCGCGCATCCAATGGCGAGAAATTTGGGTGCCTTTCGCCGCAGCCGTACTTCTCGCGGTGGCCTCGGGCATCACCGCTTACAAAACCGGAGTGAAGCAAGGGACCGATGTGGCGCAAACAGCCGCGTCAACAGCGAATGCCCCCGATAGTTCTCTTGAGGAGCGTGCCAGCGATGCCGGCTATGAGCGGGTGCAACTCGAAGCAAGGCTCGCGGAGAACGCCAAAGTGATCGCTAACTTGCAGCGCGAGCTGGCCGACGAAAGCAGAGCCATCGAGGCTCTAAAATCCGCAGGCACTGTGACGGCATCTGGTTCGGGCAGCGAGCAACCAGGTCTCCAAGGCGTCAGCGACCCAAAGCGAGACGAAGACTTGGCAGGCGCGCAAGCAAAGTTAGCGAAACTGCAAAAGACCATTGAGGCGATGACAGCAGTGCGCGACGAAAATGCTCGCCAAGCAGGTGTTTTGGAGACCAAAGTTGACGAACTGACACAGCTTGTGCGGGATCGCGAACAGGCGTTGACGCAAAAGGATGCGGAACTCGCCAAGGGAGCAGAACTGCTCGCACATGACCGGGACATCCGCGAACTGATGGGCGCCCGTCAACTTTATATGGCGGATGTGCGCGATGTTTCCGGAGCGGGAACGGACAAGACGTATGGCCGTGTTTTCTATACGAAGGGGAAATCGCTTATTTTTTATGCGTTCGATCTCGATGCCGAGCCGGGCGTCCGAAACGCGAGTTCGTTTCAGGCGTGGGGCCGGAGAGGACCGGATAAGCAGCAAGCTCTTAGCCTCGGCATTTTCTACGAAGACAATGTCAGCAAGAAACGATGGGTTTTGAAAGCCAGCGATCCGAAAACGCTCGAAGACATTGACGCTGTTTTCGTGACCGTTGAACCAAGTGGTGGAAGCCATCATCCGAGTGGCAAGCAATTGCTGTTCGCTTATCTGCGTGTAGGTCCAAATCATCCATAGAGCGCTGCGGTGCACCGATCGCGCTCGCTCCGGTCACTCTATGGCTCTTCAATTCCGCACCGCTCAGTTGGAAACCTTCCGCGACGTTCGTCTCGATTGTGACATTTTTGTTTCTGGCCGGAACCTTCGTCGCGTGCGGCGGAGGAGATAGTTCTTTCACGCCGCCCCCACCGCCCCCACCCCCTGCAATGACGGTTACGTTTGCCGTGCAAGCGACTTCGGCCACGCTTTCGTTTGCGGTCGGAACGATTACATTGACCGTGAATCAATGAACACGAATTGACTCAGTCCATCGGGATTCGCGCGGCATAATTTCTCGTCTGGTTGTTTGCAATCATTTTCGGTGCAAACTGTGAATGGCGGAGGAGGGGGCACCGAGACTTACTAGCGTGCACGCCAGCTTTACGAATTACGATCTTGGCGACGTCGATCTGAAGGAAAGAACTTTGTAACCTCTCGACGACCCATTGAGGCCGCGTAACCTATGTCTCCGGTACGTTTTGTTAAAGGATCTCTTCGGACCGTACATTTGAGCTATGGCGGAGGAGGAGGGATTCGAACCCCCGGGACCCTTTCGGGCCCAACGGTTTTCAAGACCGCCGGTTTCAACCGCTCACCCACTCCTCCGTTTTTAATTCTAACTTAATCTGTAGGTTAGCGGCCAATTTGCTACACTCCCGACCCTTGCTGCTGCATTTGAGCGACTGCCGCGGGGCTCTCTCAAAGCAGCAAGTGAAACGAGCTTCTGATTTGGCCGGACTACCGGACGGTCAATACACGCGCGTGGCAGGATGCGTGATCGCGCGGCAGCGGCCTGGAACGGCAAAAGGGTTTGTCTTCCTGAGCCCTTGAAGACGAAACGGGAATTTCCAACATCATCGTGAATCCCGATCTTTACGAGAAATACCGCAAAGTGATCAACCGCGAGAAGTTCCTGCGCGTCGAGGGAGTGCTGCAGAATCAAGACAACGTAATTTCGATAAAAGCGAGTCGTGTGTTGCCGGTGGCTATCCGGTCTGTAGAAACCGAGTCACATGATTTTCATTGAGTCTCGTCTCGCGATTAGGAGCGCGCAAAGTCGAGGAGGAGCCTCACGTCGTTTTCATTCGCGTTGAGTGCGCGGAGAGCAGCAAGATAGCGGGTGCGCGCACCACCTTCGGCGACCAGGTCTGTTCCGGCGCCCCAAGTGAATTCCGATTGGCCATACTTTACGGCAACGATATCGGCAATCAACCGTGCGTGCCGGCCGTTTCCATTGGCGAAGGGATGAATCTTCGTCAATTGATGATGAAAACGCAGGAGCGCTTCATCCGTATGAAAAGTCTTGTTGTCCAACCCGCGTCGCGTGTTGGCAAGAAGTTGGGGAATTCGTTGCAGGATCTCTTTGGGATCGCAACCGATGTTTAGCTCGGTCTTGCGATAAGTGCCCGCCCACTTCCAAACGTTGTCGAACATGCGGCGATGTAATTCGCGAATGTAAGATTCTTCGAGCGGGTCCGTCGATTTCATCGTTCGGCTGTCAAAGGCCCATTCTCTAGCCCGGAGAATATTGACGGCTTCATACTCGTTGAGCTCGCCCGGAGTGCTGATGCGAGGAATGAGCTGTTCGGCTTGGACCGGAGTATTTCTGCCAGAGAATTTTTGATTGAGGATGAAGTTCATCGTGTCTTGCGGCGGTTCAATCGCCGGTTAGCCTCATCCGCGATCAGTTGACTCTCATTTTCTGGTTTCTGGTCTTCCAGCGCCATCGTATGGAGGACGCTTTTGGCGTCATGCGTGGCTCGCTCGCGAGTCGGTCGCTCCGCCAGTTCCGCGAACGAGCCGGATCTCGGAACGAGTGTGTAAACGAGTTCGCATCCCATGCTTCCCGCAACTCTTCGAAGGGCGCGGATGGAAATGCGGTCTTCTGCTTCAGCCTGTTCGAACTGTTGGATGGCCTGTCCGGATGCGCGCATTTTCTTGCCTACTTCGCGCTGGCTAATGCCAAGAGCCTCGCGTACCGAGGAGATCCATCCTCCGCAGGGACGAGGTGGCAGGCTCCGCGCGAGCTCTAAGTTGCGGTCCAATTGTGAGAGTCGTAACTGTCTGAATTCACGTTTCATATGGCAATTCTGTCAAGCTACAGCTTGACAGGTTTTCTATTTTTGTCAAGTTATAGCTTGTTATTATGCTACGATATGACAAACTAGAACTTGCAATTCCATTGAAAAGCTGCGGTTGATGGACGCCGCGCGCGAGCGAAATCTAGGTGAGCGCGATTTAGTCCACAGGTTAAGGTCGGCTCATGGCCAATCCTAATCTCGAACTTCTGACGGATGCGGCCAAGTTGCTCAAGCCGCTACTCGGAGAATTGGTGTTCGTGGGCGGTTGTGCGACGGCACTGCTTATCACAGATAAGGCAGCGGCCGACGCGCGCCTCGGTACGGAATTCGGTTTCTCGTTATGCGGATGAGAGGCTTGACTCTGGCGAGAAAAATGGCGAGAATATGGCGAGAATAAATGACGGCATTGTGCGAGAAATAGTGCAGTTGTGGCGAGATTGACGGCGAGATTATGGCGAGAAAATACATCCACGAACTCGTTGATTGGCCCGGATTTACGTGGGACGCAAAGACGCTTGCCCCATTGCTCTCTGGAGTCCGATTGCGCCAGGGCCTATTGCTTGGCAAGATGCGGGGCTATGGTTTTGCCTCACAGTGGACCGCAACACTAAAGGTGCTGACGGAAGAAACGATCAAATCCAGCGCGATCGAAGGGGTAGTCCTTGATCCAGAGAATGTCCGCTCGTCTCTCGCTCGCAAGCTTGGACTGGAGGTCGGAGGACTCAAGGTCCACAAGGATCGATATGTCGATGGTGTCGTTGAGATGATGTTGGACGCGACGCAGAAATTCAAGGAGCCGCTGACAAAGGAACGCCTATTCGGCTGGCATGGCCATTTGTTTCCCGGAGTTCGTACGACCAGCGACAAATTTCGAGTCGGCGCCTGGCGGAACGACAACCAGGGTCCGATGCAGGTTGTGTCAGGCCACAAGATTCACTATGTTGCACCCATGGCTAGCCGAGTCGAGAGCGAGATGGGAAAGTTTCTCAAGTGCTTGGACGGCAGCGAGCAGCAAGATCCGCTCTTGAACGCCGCAATCGCACATCTATGGTTCGTTACGATTCATCCCTTTGAAGACGGCAACGGGAGAATTGGGAGAGCCATCGCCGAGATGTACTTAGCCAGATCGGATGGCAGTGCTCAGCGTTTCTACAGCATGTCATCGCAAATCCTTGAAGAACGAAAAGGCTATTACGACGTTCTTGAGAAGACTCAGGCCGGATCGTTGGACATCACGGAATGGCTAACATGGTTTCTCGGGTGTCTGGATCGAGCCATTGAACAATCGAGTCGAATTTCGGACAGTGCTCTCGAAAAGGAATTGTTCTGGCAGGACTTGAAGAAAAGGAATCTCCGTCCGAATGACCGGCAGAAGAAAGTCCTGAATAAGCTGTTCAGCGGGTTCGAGGGAAAACTAACCAGAGACAAGTGGATGAAAATAACGAAGACTTCCTCGCGAACTGCTCTTCGAGACATCGAAGAGCTGATCGCTGCAGGTGTGATTGAACAAGAAGAGGCCGGCGGAAGGAGCACTTCCTACAGGCTGAACAGGGCTGCAAAGGTCAGAGGGCAGGATTAGCCGACCTTCGGGGCCTTCGGTTACATCACCAAGAGCGCGTGAGGTTTGTCCGCGAACAAACAGCGACGTAGGTTTCACCCAGCGTCGCGGTAATCAGATGGATCGGTAACGCGACTTGCAGCTCTTGGATAAACTGCCGCCGCTTTGCTTCGCGCTCCGGCATATCGGCGCGGGTCGCTCCGTGCGCCGACCACTTGATTGGCCGACGACGACGCTCTCCCCGGCCATGTGCCGCCCGACGCCGCCAGCCAAGAAAGAGTCGGCACCATTATTTTGCGACTGAGAGAGATTGCCTCGCTGTAGCTGGCAGGAGTGCGATGGAAATCCTCCGACCTTGGAACTACCCGGAATCACCAGTCGCCGACCGTTTCGTTTTGGTCATGTCCGTCGCGAATTATCCGCGTCCTTTCTATTTTCGCGCACACTGAATTGGCCATGGCTGTGACCCTGCCAAAGTCTACGTCCCGCCCAAGCGAGATCACTGTCGCAGCGATCGTCGCCTTCATTGGCAGCGTGGCGTTCGCCATGGCTGGATTGGTTATCGCGAGCACGGTGGGCGTGACCATTCTTGTTTTCAAGAGGAATTATCCCGGCGTCAGCGTCTACAGAAGCGCACCAGACTTTCTGCAAGCATGGCGAATTATTTGCTTGGCGGTGGCGATTCCGATCTTGCTTGGAATCCTTGGCTTTTTCACGGCGCGCGGACTCGCGCGTTTGCGCCCATGGGCGCGCAAATCGGCAATCCTGTGGAGCATCGTTTCTACTGTGCTTAGCCTGCTCGTCGTGGCCTATCTGGCAACGCTGCCTTCCAGCTCCGGTCCGCCCACGACACCCATTCTCATGGTCATGCTTTTTCTATTCCCGGTAAACGCGTGGTGGCTGCTGCTGTTTTTCCGGCCCCACATAAAATCGTTGTTTATTCCGCAAGGGGCAACACCACGACGCTCTACGCCGCCTCTTTGGCTAAAGGAAAAACTCATGCCGAAACTGATCATCGCCGTAGCCGCCATGCTGTTGCTGGTGGTTGCTGGCGCCTGGGCTTTTCGCCGAAATTCTCCCATGCGTGAAATCGAGCGTTCTCGCGACGCTCTTGCCAACGTGAAGAGTTGGCACTATCACACCGTTCGCCTCATCCCCAGCCGCACGCCAGAAACGCAGAACGTCGATTTCCTGTGCCCGGTCTTCGAGCACTTTATCTCCTCGACCGTCAACGACAGCGGCGTTGTCGAGGTTCGCGAACAAATTCGCAATTTCAACGCCTTCTACAATCGTATTGGCGGTCGCTGGGTCTCCGGTCAGCAATCCGCTCCCATCTTCGAATGCGGAGTCGGCCCGCTGGGCACCGATGAATACTCGCTGCCTTTGGCAGGGGTCATCGAAGACGGCAGCGCGAAGCGCGGCGAGGCGCTCACCGTAGGCGGCGATTCCTGCCGCGAATACGAGATCTCGGTCGACACGCCGCATGATCCCAAAGAAAAGACTTTTGTCTTCACGCTGTGCATCAACGAGAAAGACGATCTGCCGCGGCAATCGCGGCGTGTTCTTCCCGAGACCGGTCAGGAGGGCATCAGCACCTTCAGCCAATTCAACGCGATAACCACGCCGCAACTGCCGGCGGATATTGCGCCGTAGGCACGAGAACGCTCGAGCAACGTCAAGCACCAAGTGAGAAAAAGCGATCGTTTCATCAGGTTTTACTTTTTGTGTAGTTTCGCGCGAGCGCCCGCAGGCGCTTTCTTCTTCCGTTTGATCTGATTGTAATCAACGGCGGCACGGACGAGATTTTTTAGAGCCCGCACATTCACCTTGTCGCCCTCGAACAGATCGATCGCTCGCCACGCGTTGCCTTGGAGGCCCGCGTTGAAGAGCTTATGAGGATCCGGGAGGCTCGCGCCGTGAGAAAAGGTAAGCTTCACCTTATCTTTGTGGGCGTTGCCGACCGCGATGATTCCGTCGTGAGACCACACTGGGCTTCCCATCCACTTCCATTCCTCGATGATCTCCCGGTCGGCCTCCAGGATGGTTTTGCGGACGCTCGCGAGCGTTTTCCCACGCCAGTCTGTGAGTCCGTCGATCAGCAGGTCAATACGTTCCGATGGGTTCATGGGATGTTTACGCCTCCAATCCTTGTCCCGTTTTCATGCCAGTCGTTTTACGGGCGGTTCTCTTTGAAACAAGTCGTCGAAGGACGTGGCCTTTCCACATCCAAAGTCCAGAAAGCACAAGTACCGGAACGAAGACAAACCGAGTAATGGGGGCATAGTTTGGAATCTGGTCGAACGGACTATAAATATAACCGGCTATCGGAATGGCGAAGACGATGTGAATCCAGCGAAAAATCGAACGCTTAGTCGCTTCGTTCATGATCCCTTGTCCTCCATTGACTCACGAGTTTTGCGCCGCCTGAGGCGGCCCGTCAGGGTTTTCTATACCAAACTGCTTGGCGTATTCCGCGTTGAGCCGAGGCCATCCGAACTTCCTGGCCTCGGGACCAACGATGCGGCCGATAGGAGTTCCAGAGAGAAGGCGATCCAGAACATCGAAACAAATGTGCCACCCGGCAGCACCCATAGAGATGAAGCGGGGACCGATGTTGGTCCACAGCGTCAGGCGGGTGCCGCCACCGAAGGGTTCAAGTTCCCACCGCAACGCGAAGCCACCCCAGTTGTATTCAAGCGTCTTGGGCGGGTCGGCTCGCTCCACCGTTGTTTCGGTAATCCGCGACGTGGGCGCCCCCACGGTGGTGAGCTTCACCGTGGCTCCCGCGGTGCCCAGGCTCCCATCGGCGTCGAAAGGCGCCCACTCACGCAAATGCGCTGGGTCGGTAAGCGCCTGCCAGACTTTTTCCGGCGAGTGGCGCAGTTCTCTTACGAGAATGAGCGTCCGCTTCTCTCCGTCCTTTTGGACCTGCGCACCGCTGGCCGGACCCGCTGTGTACTGCTCGCGATCGGTCATCTTCTTCCCCTAGCGTGAATAGCGTGCCAGCTGGGTGAGTTGAATGAGGTTGCCGCAGGTGTCCTTCAGCATCGCAATGGTCGAACCGGTCACCTCGGTAGGCGGCATCGTGAACTCGGCGCCACGGGCCTTGATCCGCTCGTGGTCGCCCTTGACGTCGTCGGTGAAGAACATGGTCGCGGGCTGGCCCTGCTCGAATATCGCCTGCTGATACGCCTTGGCTGCGGGGTTGTTGTTCAGAGCCAGCTGGAGCTCAGTGCCGTCCGGCTCCTCGGGAGAGGCCACGGTCAGCCAGCGATAGGGGCCCTGGCTGAAATCGGTCTTTTTGGCAAGGCCCAGCACCTCCGTATAGAAGCGCAGCGCCTTGTCCTGGTCGTCCACGTAAATGCTGGTCACTTTGATCTTCATTCCGTTTCTCCTTGTTCACGTCCGCGGTTTGGGCCGCGTCGTCTTCTCCTTAGTCTTCCCTTTGGTTGGTGTCGATTGTTCCAGCCGGTCGAGGTGCCGTTCGAGAGCATCCACGTGATCGGACCAGAACCGCCGGAACTGCTCGAGCCAGGCATCCACCTTCTGAAATGGTTCAGGTTTCAGCCGGTAGAGACGGCGCTGTGCGTCCACCGTGGATTCGACGAAACCGGCCTCACGCAGTACGCGCAGGTGCTTTGACACGGTCGGCTGCGGCATACGAAGCTGACGCTCGATCTCCCCCACCGACGGTTGTGAGGAGACCAGCAGGCTCAGTATCGCCCGGCGGTTCGGCTCCGCAATGATCTCGAATACGGATTCCATGCTCTTCGTATACTCTACAGAGCATATACGTGTCAAGGCATATTTAGAAAGACCCCACCCAAGAAAGGTAGTCCGTGGCCCGCGATGACGATGACAGTTTCCTATATCCCGGTGCAGGCCGGGGAGCATCCATACAAGAGGAGAGGCAAAATGAGTCATAGAGTGAAAATCACGCGGGTTGCGCGAAGAATGTTTCCGCGTCTCTCGATCGTGTTGTTGCTGTTGACGTGCGGCGCGCTCTCCGCGCAGAACGAACATCGCATCCGGAATATTGTGTTGGTGCACGGGGCCTGGGCCGATGGTTCCGGCTGGAAAGGCGTCTACGACATTTTGCTGAAGGATGGCTACAACGTGAGCATCGTGCAGGAGCCGGAGACCGCGTTTAAAGAAGACGTGGCGGCCACCAAGCGGGTGCTGGCGCTGCAGGATGGCCCGTGCATTCTGGTGGCGCACAGCTATGGTGGAGCGGTGATTACCGAAGCGGGAACGGATCCATCGGTGGCGGGACTCGTGTACATCGCCGCGCACATGCCGGATGCCGGCGAGAATGAAGCGGACGATGGAAAACGCTTCCCAAGCGATCTCAGCAAGTCTGGCGCGATTAAGAAAACGGCGGACGGATTCACGTATCTCGATCCGGCGCAGTTTCACGAACTTTTCGCGGCCGACCTTTCGGCGGACGAGGCGGCACGGATGGCGCGCTCGCAGGTGTTTAACTTTGGCGAAAATTTCAGAGCGGTGATCACCACCCCCGCGTGGCGCAGCAAGCCAAGCTGGGCGCTGGTGGCCGGGGTAGATCGGACGATCAACCCGGAACTGGAGCGGTGGTATGCCACGCGCGCGGGTAGCCACAAGGTGGAGCTCGCCGGCGCAAGTCATTCGGTGTATGTCTCGCGGCCGAAGGAAGTGGCGGCGCTGATCGAAGAAGCGGCAAGGCACGCTCGATAGAAAACTTCCTGGGGCGGATCGCGCGTGCTTCGCCGATCGCGAGCATGAACTTGGGCGACGCAGAGCTGTTTGCGCCATTACCGCAAATGCGCAACTCTGCCCAGCCTCCTCGTCGCGGGTCACCCCCCGCCAGCCATAATCATTCCATCCGTTTGTATCCCCGTTTTCTCCTCGCGCATCATCCAAGCGTAAGGTGGCAGTTCGCCTTCGCTTCAGCAACCTCCATTCAGAAAGGTGACCGGCATGAGCAATGAAACAGAGAAAGACGTATTTACTCGCCGAGGGTTTCTTGGCGTGAGTTCGGCAGCCCTGGCCGCCGCGGGAATGCTTTCCGCGGACAATCTCGCCGCCCAGGACATCGATTACAAAGCCAAAACCGATCGCAGCGCCAGCGATCCCGGGCCCACCAATCCTGCTCTCGATACCGCCAATCCGGACTCGAACAATCCCGTCATCACCGACGCCGGCGGCGTGCAGACCTTCAAATACCCTTTTTCCTTTGCGCACAAACGCCTGCACGAAGGCGGCTGGTCGCGCGAAGTGACGCAGCGCGAACTTTCCGTCTCGAAGACGCTGGCGGGGGTCGACATGCGCCTCACCGCCGGCGGCATTCGCGAACTCCACTGGCATACGGCCGCGGAGTGGGCCTTCATGCTCTACGGCACCGCGCGCATCACCTGCATCGACGCCGACGGTAAGAGCTTCGTGACCGACGTAAAGGAAAATGATCTGTGGTTTTTCCCGCCGGGCATTCCGCATTCCATTCAGGGGCTCGCCCCGGATGGCTGCGAATTCCTTCTGGTCTTTGACGACGGCAATTTTTCTGAATACGAAACCGTGCTGCTCTCGGACTGGATGGCCCACACGCCGCGCGACGTGGTCGCCAAGAATTTCGGCGTCAGCCAAAAAGCTCTCGCCAACCTGCCCAAGAAGGAGCTGTTCATTTTCCAGGCCGCTGTTCCCGGCTCTCTCGAGGAGGATCGCCGCGTGGCCGCGGCAAAGCTCGGCCCTTCGCCCATCGATTTTGCCTTTCGCACCATGCAGGCTCCCCCCGTCATGCGCAACAACACCGGCGAGGTGCGCATCATCGACTCCAAGAATTTCAAAGTGACCACCACCGCCGCCGCGGTGGTCACCCTCAAGCCCGGGGGCCTTCGCGAGCTGCACTGGCACCCCAACGCCGACGAGTGGCAATACTTTTTCGCCGGCAAGGGCCGCATGACCGTTTTCGCCACCGGCGGCCGGGCGCGCACCATGGATTTTGAGACCGGCGACGTCGGCTACATCCAAAAAACGCTTCCCCACTACATCGAAAACACCGGCACCACCGATCTGAAATTTCTGGAAATGTTCAAAGCCAGCGTCTACCAGGATCTGGCGCTTTCTGCGTGGCTGACGCACACGCCGCCCGAACTGGTCGCTGCGCACTTGAATCTCGACAAAGCGACGCTGGACGCGATACCCAAAGACAAGCCGCTCATCATGCCGGCCTAGCCGCCGCGCCGCCTTCCGGCTCGCAGCGCAAGCAAGGCGGCTGTCGCACGAGCGCCGCCAACGCGCAAGTTCGCGAGCCGCATGCTATACTTTTTAATTAGAGACCAATCGGTCGCAAAGAGGCATAGTCACATGAGCGCCCCTGATACCGCACCGCCTTCCGATTTCCGCGCCCGCGCCAAGGCCAATGACGTCGCGGTAGCCCGCCTCATCGGCTTTCAATGCCTCAGCGCCGCCGACGGCCATGGCGTCGTTACTCTCGCCGCCGGACCGCAACACGCCAATCCCATGGGCACGCTGCACGGCGGCGTCCTCTGCGATATTGCCGACGCCGCCATGGGCATGGCTTTCGCCAGCACGCTCGCGGAGGGCGAATCCTTCACCACCATCGAATTGAAAATCAATTTTTTCCGCCCCGTCTGGAACGCGCAACTCACCGCCGATGCCAAAGTAGTCCGCCGCGGCAGCAAAATCGGCTACATCGAATGCGAAGTCACCGACGAAACCGGCCGTCTGGTCGCCAAATCCGCCTCGACCTGCATGGCCCTGGCCGGCGAACACGCCAAAGGCCGCTGAGCGAAGCGATTTTTCGCGGTAACCTCTGCCCGGTTTCCGAGTCTTATACATTGCAGGGTCAGCTGCGGCCGCGTGCGCCACGCGCGCATCCAGCAACGCCGCTCTCGCGTATTATTCCATGGGAGCCGCAAGCGCCTTGCCTGCCAGGACCACGAGCATGCTGTTGCGAAAAACTCCCGATCTCACGTACGCGGATGTCACGCCCAAGTCCGTGTACCTCAACCGGCGCAATTTTCTGCGCGCCATGGGCATCGCTGGCGCCGCCGCTCTCGCTGGCGAAGGCCTCAAGAAATTTGCTTCTCCCGAAACTGCTCACGCCACCACCAAGCTTCCCGGCGTAACCAAAGGCCCCTACAGCACGAGTGAGCCCGAGACTCCCTACAATGACGTGACGCACTACAACAATTTCTACGAATTTGGCACCGACAAAGAAGATCCCGCGAGGAACGCGCAGAATTTTAGAACTTCTCCTTGGACCGTTTCCATCGAAGGCGAAGTGAAGTCTCCCCGCAAGCTCAGCATGGACGACATTCTCAAGCTCGCTCCCCTTGAAGAGCGCATCTATCGCCACCGTTGTGTTGAGGCCTGGTCCATCGTCGTTCCATGGATCGGTTTTCCGCTCAGCGTCGTTGCCAAACTTGTCGAGCCCACTCCAAAAGCCAAGTGGGTAGCCTTTGAAAGTTATTTCGATCGCCATCAAATGCCGCAATCCTCGTATGCGGGAATCGATTTTCCGTACGTCGAAGGCTTGCGCCTCGACGAAGCCATGAATCCGCTGGCGCTGCTCACCGTGGGTATGTACGGCGAAACTCTTCCGCCGCAGGATGGCGCGCCGGTGCGCATGGTGTTGCCGTGGAAGTACGGCTTCAAAAGCATCAAGTCCATCATCAAGATTCGCTTTCAGGCCTCGCAGCCTCCGTGCACCTGGAATCGCTCGGCGCCCAGCGAGTACGGTTTTTACTCGAACGTGAATCCGGGCGTCGATCATCCGCGCTGGAGCCAGGCGAAAGAGCGCCGGCTCGGAGAGATTTTCAAGCGCCCCACTTTAATGTTTAATGGATATGGCGATCAGGTTGCCGGCATGTACAGCGGCATGGACTTAAAGAAGAATTTCTAGCACCGCAAGCCAGTGCACAAATTTTTATCCAACCAGTGGTTGAAGGCTCCGGTTTTTCTGCTGTGCCTCGCGCCGATCGCCGGCGTTGTCTGGCGCGCCCTGCACCACGACCTCACCGCCAATCCCATCGAATTTATCACCCACGCGACCGGCGATTGGACACTGCGTTTTCTGGTCATCACCCTCTCCATCACGCCGCTGCGAAAAATGTTCGGTCTGCCGGAGCTCATTCGCTTTCGCCGCATGCTCGGCCTCTTTGCATTTTTTTACGCTTGCCTGCATTTCACCACCTACATTTGGCTCGATAAATTCTTCGATCTCTCTGAAATGTGGAAAGACGTCGTCAAGCGACGCTTCATTACCGTAGGTTTTGCCGCTTTTCTCGTGCTGATTCCCCTGGCGCTTACCTCGACAGCGGGGTGGATCCGCCGCCTGGGCGGCAAACGCTGGCAAGCGCTGCACCGCCTGATCTATTTGAGCGCGGTCCTCGGAGTCATTCACTACTATTGGCTGGTAAAATCCGCGGTCCTTCGCCCGCTCACCTACGGCGCCATCGTCGCCGTCTTGCTTCTCGCCCGCTTCGTCAGCTGGCTCCTAAATCGCGGCCGGCGCGTCCCCGCGGTGCGCGTGGCTCCCGAGGCCAGCGTTTCGTCAAATTAATTTGGTGATGGTGCGACGGAAGATAAGCCGGGCCGGTCTTGCTGTTTAGTGTACGGAAACCGAGCCTTCGCTGCCGCTGACCGGGCTCTCGCCGAGTTCAAGTCCCCAGAAGCGCGGCGCCGGCGTCAAAAACTCGATGCCCACGCGCTGCCCCTTGTCGCCCGGCTCGCCCAAGTACACGATCCGGCATTCCTGCTCTTCGAGCGTTTCGGGATGGATCACCACCAGCATTTCGCCGTCGTTTACTTCGTGCTTCAGAAGCAGCAAACCGCCGTGCGCGTTCACCACCAGCGTTTGGCAGGTTTCCGTGAATCGTTTGCCGCTGTGGCTGCGGCCTTTTACCTGCACGTTCATTTTGTGAAACACGCGCGTGCTGCGCCGCGGCGTGGCCTCGAGAGCTTCGCTCATACAGCCATGTTCGAACGCTCGCTACGCAACCGTCAATTGCCCTCCCGGACAGGTGTTCGGAAACGATACCCTTAAAATTTTGCCCGTTTGCTTGTGCATCGCCGCTGGCAATCATAGAATTGTAAAGCGGCTCGGCTCTCATAATCTTTATAGTTCTGCCTTCCGCAGCCGCAACATTCGTAACCGAGCTTACGTACCTATTTATACGAAAGGACTCACACGTCTAAGCGTCCCCTATGAATCTTGCTGACTTTATTGATGCTCGCCGCGAGCAGCATTTGACCGAGCTTTGCGAATTTCTGCGTATTCCCAGCGTCAGCGCCAAAAGCGAGCATAAACCGGATGTCGAGCGCGCTGCACGGTGGGTTGCCGATAATCTCGAGGCAGCCGGCTTTAAATCGGTTGAAATCATTCCCACGAACTTGCATCCGCTGGTTTACGCCGAATCCCTCGAAGCGCCCGGCAAGCCGACGATTCTTTTTTATGGGCACTACGATGTGCAACCCGCGGAACCGCTGAATCTCTGGACCTCCCCGGCGTTTGAACCGGCGGTGCGCAACGGCAACTTGTTCGCCCGCGGAACCGCCGACGACAAGGGCCAGGTGCACATCCATTTGAAAGCCTTGCAGTGCATCCAGGCCTTGCAAGGAAAACTTGGCATCAACGTAAAAGTTTTGATCGAAGGCGAAGAAGAAGTGGGCAGCGTCAGCCTGTGGGACTACGTACAGAAAAACCGCGAAAAACTGAAAGCCGATGCGCTCGTGGTGTCCGACACCTCCATGCTCGCCAAAGGCGTGCCTTCGATCACCTATGGCTTGCGCGGCCTAAATTACTATCAGATCGAATTAACGGGGCCGGCCCGCGATCTGCATTCCGGCGTGTACGGCGGCGCGGTTCCCAATCCCCTGACCATTCTTGCGGAATTATTCGCCAAGCTGCACGACAAGAATTTTCGCGTCGCCATTCCCGGTTTTTATGACGGCGTGGCCAAACTCGCTGCCGCGGAACGCAAGGCTCTCAATTCCCTGCCGTGGAAAAAGAAAGATTTCGAACGCGCCGTCGGTGCTCCCTCCTATGACGGCGAAAAAGGCTTCTCCATCGTGGAGCGTTTGTGGACGCGTCCTACGCTCGAACTGAACGGCATTTGGGGCGGCTATCAGGGCGAAGGCGCGAAGACGGTGATCCCTTCCAAAGCTTTTGCAAAGTTTTCGACGCGCCTCGTTCCCCATCAGGATCCGCAAAAAATCGCCAAGCTCGTCGAAAAACACGTGCGCAAACTTTTGCCGAAAAGCGTGCATTGCAAATTCGACGTTCTGAGCACCGGCAAACCGTGGTCCGCATCGTTTCAAGCGCCCATTTTCAAAAAGGCGCAAAACGCGCTCGAAAAGGGTTTTGGCAAACGCGCCGTGTTTATTCGCGAAGGCGGCTCCATCCCCTTCGTCACGCAAATGCACGACACGTTCAAAGTCCCCTGCGTGCTCATCGGTTTTGGTCTGCCGGATGAAAACGCCCACGCTCCCGACGAACACATCGCCCTGGAAAATTATTTCGGCGGCATCAAAGCCATCGCTCACTTCTACGCTGACCTGGCCGCCTCCTAGCGTTCCGCCAGGCAGCACCGAGAGGCGAACGGTGCACTTCGAGTGCGCTGGCGAGAGACCTGGTTTTTCCTGCGAACTGCAGCGCTCGCGGCCCGGGGCCTCTCCCAAGAAAATTCATTCTAGAGCGTGGCCAGCGCCGCGCGCCGCGTCTTGGCGTAGTCCTGCAAAGCGGCATTTGCGGAAGCAATGGTTGTGAGGGCATCCGCTACGGCCGGCAGATCTTGCCCGCGCACTACAAAATACATTTCCTCTTCGCCGAGCCCGGTGTACACACGATTTCCAACGCAACCCAGACTCAGAATCGCGCCCATTGCGATGGCTGCCGGCAACGCCATGCACGTCGGCCGCCCGAGCGCCGGCGCGCCGCTTGCGAGGCCCGCGCGATTTGCCGCCTCGCCGAGCAGCATCGCTCCCGAAGGTTTACACGCAAAGAGCACAACGTCTGGCGGCGCAGGCGTCTCTCCGAGCGGCGCATACACAATGATTTTCGGACTTTTCGCCAGGCGCGGAATCTGCGGCACTTCTTCCGGCTTCACGTATCCGAGATCGAACATAAATTGCAAAGTTTCCCCGGTCTCTTTTTCACGCTCCGCGGAAAGCGGAATATTATGCGTGTAGGCTCCTACCGCGCAGTTAAAATGATTTTCCGGCACGGTGTAAAATACGCGCCCGGCCGCCGCCAATCGCCAAAAACTGCAGCTCGAAGGCTCGCTGCCAACGAATTTTTCAACGCCCGCGGGCGCGGTATCGAGAAACGTCACCGCCACGGGCCGTCGCGCCAAGTGCATTGCCGCGCCCGTTCGTTTTTCCATTTCCATCCAGTTTGCGCTAGTGGTCATGCCCGCTCCCCCGAGGTCGTTTCGAGAATTTGTTGTGTGCGAAATGCCAGAATAGCACGGCCAGCGCTTGATTCCGGTTTTGCACCGGTTGAAAAGCCCTATTTCATGCGGTTTTTCACACCTTGCGCACAAAAAATGTCATTTTTTCAGGGTTTTTTTCTTGTTTCCACTTGCGTTCCCAGTTTGCGTTCGCTATAGTCACCTGCGGCGCGAGTGCTTTTGCAGTAAAAACGGGGTAGTACGCTCGCAGCTGGCTCCGGTTCGACCGGAGCAATCACCAACGTCGAACGAAAATTCAGGAGGAATAACACTAGATGGCAGCCAAGCCTTTGAGCAAGACAAAGATCGTGTCCCACATGGCCGAGAAAATCGGCTCACCGAAGAAAACCGCAGCCTTGTTTTTTGACGAACTGTTCAAGCTGGCGGTGAAAGAATCGAAGGGCGGCGCAGGCAAATTCGTCATTCCCGGCATCGGCCGCGTGGTGAAGGCGCACCGCAAGGCGCGCATGGGCCGCAACCCGCAAACGGGCGAAGCTATCAAGATCAAGGCGAAGACCGTGGTTCGGCTGCGCCCGTCGAAGGCGTTCAAAGACGCCATTCTGAAGTAACGATCCCGGCATTTTCAACGCCTCCCCAAGTCTGGACCAGGCTTTCGGAGGCGTTTTCTTTTTCCGGCGGCCGTTCCCCTTGCGCGTGCTGCGCGGCCGGAAAAAAAACCTATGCGAGATCGCGGTTCTGGATAAGCCGCTCCACAATTCCGCCGGAAATTTCCGCTCCGCCGATTACAGCGTGCGCACGTACGCGACGACATCCTTGATTTGCGGGGTTTCGAGAACTTCCTTGAACGGCGGCATCAGCGAGTCGCCATTTTCGATCCACGTTTTCAGTGTTTCGTCGGTCACTTTATTGCCGTTGACGGTGAACGTGCCGCGCTTGGAGATATCCTTGAGGCCGGGACCGATTTTCTTTGCGTCGCTGTCCGCGTAATGGCAGATAGCGCATTTTTTTTCAAAGACTTCTTTGCCGCGCGCCGCGGCCGCCGCGGATGATTTGGAGCTGCTGGCCGGCGAAGATTTTTTGGCGGGCGGATCCTGCGCCAAGACCGCGGTGGAAACGGCCAAGGCGGCAATAGCCGCGGCCGCGAAGACCCGAACTGAAAAATTGCCCTGTGCACTCTGCTCCACGCTATCCCCCTTAAAATGGCGAAACGGGCTGCCCCTTCATTTTGTACGAATGCCACCCCATTTTCCACTTCGTACCCGGCACAAGGTACAGGTGCCGCGGGAGAACGACTTGTACCTTCGTACTTTTGACGCGTACCAGAGCGCGTGATAACTATGAAGCATGAGCCAGGAAACTCTGACCCTTGCATGGGAAGTGCTGCAGGACGCGTATCAGGCGCAGATGGAAGGCGATTACGACCGTGCCGTGGAGCTATATCATTCTTCGCTGAATTTGCATCCCACAGCGGAAGCGCACACCTTTCTTGGATGGACCTATCATTTTCAGGGAAAAATTGAGGATGCCATTGCGGAGTGCCGCCGGGCCATCGATCTTGATCCGGAGTTTGGGAATCCCTACAACGATATTGGCGCTTATCTGATTGAACTCGGAAAATTTGACGAAGCGATTCCGTGGCTGGAGCGCGCCGTCGAAGCGCAGCGCTACGAGCCGCGGCATTTTCCGCACTACAATTTGGGCCGCGCGTATCTCGGCAAAGAGATGTACGCACGCGCGCAACGATGTTTCGAGGAAGCGCTGCAAATCGAGCCGCGCTACACGCTGGCGAAGCAAGCGCTGGCGTCGCTGCAACGGCTGGTGAACTAAACCCTCTCTCGGAAAGAGTTCTGCTCGGATGGTTGGCAAGGCGGGCGCCACATGCCGCGCGCCCCTCGGTTTGCCGCTCTGTTTATTTCACGCACCCGGTTATTTCGCGCGCCCGGGAATCATCCATGCGCGTTTTCCCGTGCTGGCTCCGACGGCTTCACCACGCGATCGTAAATCCAAAGCAACAGCGTCGTGGCTACGCCGACGGCGGTGATGGACCACCAGAAAAGTTGCGGTTGGTGCTGCACTTCGCCGAAATGGTGCAGCAGCGCGCCGCCAACCCGTCCGGCGACCAGTGCGCCGATGCCGATGGGCAAAAACGCGAAGCCCATATACGTGCCTTGCTGCCCGGCGGGAGCGAGGCGCGAAATATAATCGTAGTAGCGTGGCTGCTGGGTTAGCTCGCCGAGTGCGATCACCACGAGCGTGATGTAGACGGCGGTGACCGTGGGATGGAGCGCGAGGATTCCGAAAGCCACCATGGAGATCAAGGTGCCAAGAAGCACGGCGCGAAACGGCGCCATTTTTTTGGTGGCCACACTCATGGCCACGGTGAGAGCGATGACCACCAGCGGTCCCGTCGCCAGCATGCTGTCCGTGTCGGTGCGGGAATTGACGTAGTCGTGCACGTACAGCGGCAAGGTAATAAATTCCTGCCAGTACACGATCCAGTAGCCGGAGAAAATCAGAAGAAAGATCATGAATTTTGGATTGGCGAGAACTTTGCCGAAGTTCCGCAGCGTTTCGTCGAGGCTGGCAGTTTTCGTTTCGCCGGAACGTTGCGGCTCCTTGAACAGCAGAATGACCACGAAGAACATCAGGAAAACGCTGAGCGCGGCCATGCGGAAGACGATTTCGGTGCGCACGTGCTGGTTGATCTGCCCGGCGAGCCACGGTCCGAGCGCGCCGCCGATATTCACGAGCGTGTAGTAGATGGAGTAGCCGATGCTGCGGACATTTTCCTTTGAAGCGCGCGCGGTGGTGCCGACAACGCAAGGTTTCACGAGGGCCACGCCGAGCGGCGGCAGCACCAAAAGAAATGTAGCCAGGGCCACGAGCGGGACCGCGTTGCGCACCGGAGCCATCCAAGACGCGGCGATGGAGCCGAGCAGGAAATAGGAGCTGGCAAGGATCAGATACGCAAGAGAAAGGGCGCGGCGAAATCCCAAGCGGTCGGCGATGGCGCCGCCGAAAATCGCGAGAAACCACACCAGTCCGCCAAACAGTCCGGTGAGATTGGCGGCGCGCTCGGTGGGGAAACTGAGGACTTCATGGAGATAACGGACCAGCGAAGCGAAAACTGCGTAGTAGGAGAGGCGCTCAAAGAGTTCGCTGATGTTGGCGACCCAGAAGGGGCGGTCGAAGCCGTCGCGAATTTCGTTGAGGCGCGTGGCGAAGCTCATTGCGGGTCCCTCGCTCCAGCAGGCCTCTCTCGTTTGCGCGAGCGAAAGAGGCGCGGCGGGATGATAGCAGAAGGAGACATAACCGTCCCCATGAGGTATTTCGCGAAGGGGTTGTGACTTGAAAAGCGAATTCACGGCGCTTGGATGCGGTCGGCGAGGTCGGGTGCGATGAAACGGAAATGTTTGAGGTTCCAGGTGTAGATGACTTGCGCCTGGGATTTGGCGGCGCAGGCGAGCAGCAGGGCGTCGTAGACTTTGCCGCCAGTGAGGCCGCGACCGGCGGTTTTTTGTAGGGTGGCGAGATATTCCTCCTTATCCAAAGAGACCGTGGAGAAACGCGCGAGTATTTCCTGGACCAAGAGCAAGGCATGGTCGGGTGGAATCTGCGGCTTCAACGGCATCGAAGAAAGTGAACTATAGACTTCTGCGAGTGTCTGTAGCCCACAAAAAGATCGCGACGGATCTGCTGCCGCGAAGCGTAGAATGCTAGAGTTATGATGGGGATGAGAGCGGGCTAGAGCCGCCACGATAACGGACGTATCGAAGAACTCCGTCAACCCAGGAACTCCCGCGAACGCTTCTCGCGCTCTTTATCGATAAAATCGACCATGTCGATGTCGGATGCATCCCCGTTGTAGACCCAGACGCCGTGTTCCTTGATGAGGAGCGGTTGCGTGCGAATGGGGCGGAGCGTGATTTCGTCGCCGTCGGATTCAATGAGCAGGCTGTCGCCAGCTTCGAGCCCTAGTTTTTCTCGGACGGGCTTGGGTACGACGACGCGACCGGCTTTGTCGATCGATATTTTGGTGGCCATTTGTGCCATTGTATAATGGTAAATGGCATTCGTAAACGGTATTTTGCCTTTTGGGGCGTTCTGGGGCGAGGGACTGGCATGCTAGAGTGGGACAGTTTGCGCGGAAGGTGGGAGATCCACTGAAATGGCGACGGCGACGATGAAGGCGCTGCGGAAGGTGCGGGCGGCGAAGGGGTTGGAGATTGCCGAGGTGGCGGTGCCCCGGGTGGGTGCGCACGAGGTGCTCGTAAGGGTGTCGGCGGCGTCGATTTGCGGGACGGATTTGCATATTTATGGGTGGGACCGGTGGTCGCAGGGGCGGATTAAGCCGCCGGTTACGCTGGGGCATGAATTTTGCGGGGTAGTGGAAAGCGTAGGCGAAGAGGTGACCGCGGTAGCGCCTGGGGATTTTGTCAGCGCGGAGATGCATGTGAATTGCGGGCACTGCCACCAGTGCCGGCTGGGCGAAGCGCACATCTGCCAGAATTTGAAAATTATCGGGATCGATCAGGATGGGGCGTTTGCGGAATTTGTGAAGATTCCGGCGTCGAATATATGGAAATTGGATGCGGCAATCCCGGAGCGCTATGGGGCGATTTTGGATCCGCTGGGAAATGCCGTGCATACGGTGCTCGCGGGTCCGATTGCCGGGCAGACGGTGCTCGTGACGGGGTGCGGGCCGATTGGGTTGATGGCGATTGCCGTGGCGAAGGCTTGCGGAAGTTCGACGGTATTCGCGACGGAGACGAATGCGTCGCGGCGGGCGATGGCTTTGCAGATGGGCGCGGATGTGGCGATCAATCCGGCGGCGGAAGACGCGGTGAAGAAAATTTTGGGAGAGACGGGCGGAACCGGAGTGGATGCGCTGCTCGAGATGTCTGGAAATCCGACGGCCATTCAGCAGGGGTTTGCGGCGTTGCGAGCGGGCGGGCGGGCTTCGTTGCTCGGGATTCCCACCGAGAATGTGCCGCTCGATTTGGTGCAGGATGTGATTTTTAAGGGCGCCACCGTGCAGGGGATTTATGGGCGGCGGATGTATGAGACGTGGGTGCAGATGACGGCGCTGCTCAAGGCGGGGCGGCTGAATCTCGAGCCGCTGTTTGGAGAGCAGGCGGCGCTTGAGAACTTCGAGGGGGCGTTTGCCAAGTTGAATAGTGGGTTGGCGGGGAAGATTTTGTTGTTCCCCGGGGGAATGAAGGAAGGGAAATAAGGGATCTAAGGATATGACCGGCAGTGTGCTGCGACTAGCAAAACTTGATGGGAGTTCTTTATGAGTGAGGCGGGGATGGCTGCGAGCGGGGCAGTTCACAAGAATCAGGCGTTGCAGTATGTGAGCGATGCGTTAGCCGAGTTGCGGGCCGCCGGGGTGGCGCCGAAGCTGCGGGTGCTCGAGGGAGAGCCGAAGGCGATTTGCAGGTTTGACGGGCGCGAGGTGATCAACTTGGCGTCGAATAATTATTTGGGACTGGCGACGCACAAGGCGCTGCGGAAGGCCTCCGTGGATGCGGTGAAGAGATTAGGGGTGGGCGCAGGGGCGGTGCGGACGATCGCCGGAACCATGGCAATTCACATGGCGCTCGAGGAGCAGATTGCGGCGTTTAAGAATGTTGAGGCTTGCGTGGTATTTCAGTCCGGATTCACAGCGAACGCCGGGACGGTTTCGGCGGTGCTGGGTAAGGAAGATTTGATTGTTTCTGATGAATTGAATCATGCGTCCATCATTGATGGAGCGCGACTTTCGAAAGCGACGATCAAAGTTTTTAAGCATAAGGATGTGGCGGACTGCGAACGGATTTTGCAGGAGCACGCGAATTTTGCGGGGAAGAAGCTGATTATTACCGACGGCGTGTTTTCGATGGACGGGGATATTGCGCCGCTGCCGGCGTTGTGCGGGCTGGCGGAAAAGTACGGTTGCATCATGATGGTGGATGATGCGCACTCGTCGGGAGTACTGGGGCGAAACGGGCGAGGGACGGTGGACCATTTGAATTGCCATGGGCGGGTGCACATTCAGGTGGGCACGCTGAGCAAGGCGATTGGGTCGATGGGCGGGTATGTGTGCGGGTCGCGGGATTTGATCGATTTTCTCTATTTGCGGGCGCGGCCGTTTTTGTTTTCGACTTCACACCCGCCGGCCACCGCAGCGGCTTGTGCGGCGGCGTTTACGCTGCTCGATTCGGCGGAGGGCGAGAAGCTGGTGAAGAAATTGTGGGCGAATACGAAGTTCTTCAAGCGCGAATTGAAGAAGCGAGGTTTCGAGTTCAAGGTGAGCGAGACGCCGATCATTCCGATTCACGTGGGGGATGCGGCGAAGGCCTTTGAGTTTTCAAAGAAGGTGTTTGAGGCCGGAGTGTTCGCTCCCGCGGTGGGTTACCCGACGGTGGCGGAAGGGAAGGCGCGGTTGCGCGCGATCGTCAGCGCGGGGCATAAGCGGGAGCAATTGCTGAAGGCCGCGGACATCTTGGCGGAAGTGGCGCGGCCGCTCGGGATTGTCTAGGGCTTCGAGCACTGCGGCGAAGTACGTAATTCCGCAGTACTGGGACTTCGAATCTTCCTAGTTCAAGCTCGGTGAGTTCCCGGAAACCATTGAATAGAATGGTTTTGTTAGCTGGCTATAGGTGTGCATATATTTCTCTGGCGGCTGCCCGGCCAGCTTTGCGCGGAGAGGTTCCGCACCTTCCATGTACCAGAGACTGACAGTCAAAATGATGATCGGATTGGCTCTGCTGGTGTGCGCGGCAAGCGCGCAAGAACCGGCAAAGCCGGTAGCCAAAGCTGCGCCCGGCGCTGCGAAAAAAGCGCCTGCGGACGTGGTCTGCCCCCTGAGCGTGGGGACGGCGTTTAATGCGCGGTTGCTTGAGAGCATTGATGCGCGGCGAAGCAAGGCTGGGGATAAATTTCGGGCCGTGACGATTGAGACCGTGCGCTACGGGCGCAGCGTAATCTTTCCGAAGGGAACGATCATTGAAGGGCATATTGTGAGGAGTTCGACGGCGGCCGAGGGCGGTGACCGCGTCGCGATGTTCCTCGAATTTGACCGGGCGATATTGGGGAATGGGCAGTCCGCAGTGATGAATGCGGGGATTCAGGCAATTGCGGTAGGGCCGAACGCGGCGGCAGCAAAGAGCGCGGAACCCGCCGCGGGCGGCGATGATGCGGGGGACGCGTCCAAGCGGGCGCAAGCCTCGCCGAGCGAGCGCGCGTTGCCCGTCGATGCAAACTTAAGTGCGGAGGACGCCGGGACGAACCTGGTGGCGGTGTCGCGGGAAACGCAGGACACCAACAATGCGATGATTCGGCCGCCAGCGATGGAGTTGCCGCTGACGCAGGGCGCGTTTACAAAGAGCGGGCTGCTCACGGCAGACAGCAAGGGAGCGCTGGGGGCTCCGGAGATCAGGATTTATACGCCGCTGTCGGCGGGTTCGGGCGGGACGGTGCTGATGTCGTCGAAAAAGAACGTGCGCTTGGAGCGCGGGACGCGATTGCTGGTGGTGATTCAACCGCCGCCGGGACCGGACGCCGTGGCGAAATAGACTCACCGGAAAAATTCAACTGCTTTTGGAGGCGCGATTTGCGCCTCTTTTTTTTGGTAAGCAGCGGCCCGGCGGCGCATCCGCTCCGCACTCCCTTTACCGTTGTAGGGGCAGGTAACCTCTGCTGGCGCGGGATTTTCTCTGTCTTGGCGGACAGACCGCAGCGCGCCGAGCCGGTGGTTGCGGATTTTGCTTTGCTATACTCGACGATATGCCAACAGCGGCGAAGAAAATTTTTATTGTGGATGCGATGGCGCATATTTACCGGGCTTTTTACGCACCGATGGCGCGGATGAATTCGGCGTCGGGAATGCCGACGAAAGTGCCGTTTCTATTTTCCAATATTTTGCGGCGGTTGACGAAGGATTACGAGCCGGACTACATCGCCATCGTGTTCGATACCAGCGCGCCAACTTTCCGCGACAAGCTTTTTGAAAAATACAAGGAGCACCGGGCGCCCATGCCCGACGAATTGTCGCAACAGATTCCCTACGTACGGAAACTGTGCGAAGCGATGCATTTGCCCATCCTCGAGATGGACGGATACGAAGCCGATGACGTGATTGGAGCGATGGCGCTGCAAGCGTCGAAACTGAAACTGGATGTGCTGATTATCACGAACGACAAGGACATGATGCAGCTGGTGTGCGGAAATGTGCGGGTGCTGCGGACGGGAACGGGCGGAGCGAAAAGCGACGTGATGGTGGATGAAGCGAAAGTACAAGAGCTGTTGGGGGTTACGGCGGAGCAGGTGGTGGATTATATGGCGCTGCTCGGAGACACCATCGACAACATTCCTGGCGCGAAAGGAATTGGAGAGAAGGGCGCGGCGGAATTGATTCAGAAATACGGGACCGTGGAGAACGCGCTGGCGCACGCGGACGAAGTGCCGAACAAGCGATACCGGGAGGCGCTGCAGCAGCAACGGGAACAGGTGTTGATGTCGAAGCAGCTAGCCAAGATTGCAACGGATGTTCCGGTGAAATTGGAGCTGGAAAAATTGGCGAGGCGTGCGCCGGACGTAGGCGCGCTCGCCGGGGTTTATCGCGAGCTGGGATTTAATTCGCTGCTGAAGGAGTTGGGGACTGGGGCGGTGACGGCCACCGCGCCGGTTGCGACGGGGCCGGCGATTGCGAAGGATTACTTGCAGTTGGCCACCGCGGCGGAGTTCAAAGAATATTTGGCGAAAATTCCGGCCAAGCAGCCGCTGGCGATTTGGCTGAATCTGGAGACCGGGGAGCGCGAGTCCGAAGGTTTTGGGACGCGGATTGCGGGAATCGAAGTTTCGACGAAACCCGGCGAAGGGCGAGCGGTATGGATCGATGCGGAAGGGGCGGCGCTGAAGGCCTTGTTGCCGGTGCTGGCGGACGCGAAGCGGCCAAAAATTGTGCACGACGCGAAATTATTTCAGTTGCTCGCGGGGCGGGCGGCGGGAGTGCAGGATGCCACGCAGCTCTATTCCTATTTGCTGCGGCCGACCACCGGCAATCACAATTTCGCGGACGTGGTGATGCGGCAGTCGAACGAGATGCTCGGAGGGGGAGCGGGCGAGCGCGCGGACTATTTGCAGAGGCTGGCGCCGGTGCTGCGGGAACAGGCAAGAGTGCAGGACCTGACCAAGGTTTACGAAGAGATTGATTTGCCGTTGTCGGCGGTGCTGGCGGAGATGGAGCGCGCGGGGATCGGAGTAGATCCGACGGCGCTGGCGGCAATGTCGGAGGCGATGGAAAAAGAGATTCGCAGGCTCGAAAAAGAGATTTGGGAGATGGCGGGCACGGAATTCAACGTGAATTCGCCGTCACAATTGGGGGAGATTTTGTTTGACCGGCTGGCGCTGCAGCCGGCGGTGAAGCGCGGGCGAGCGAAGGGGCGTTCGACGGCCGTGGAAATCCTGGTGGAGTTGTCGGAGAGGCATCCGCTGCCGGCGAAGGTGATTGAGTATCGCGAGCTCGCGAAACTGAAATCGACCTACGTGGATGCGCTGCCGAAATTGATTCATCCGGAGACGAAGCGGCTGCATACGAGCTTTTCGCAGACGAACGCGTCTACCGGGCGGTTGAGCTCTTCGGATCCGAATTTGCAGAATATTCCGATACGGACGGAGCTCGGACGGCAGATTCGCGCGGCCTTTGTGGCGGATCACGGCAAGATTTTGATCTCCGCGGATTATTCGCAGATTGAATTGCGGATCATGGCGCATTTTTCGCAAGACGCGGTGCTGCTCGACGCTTTCCGGAGTGGCGAAGACATTCATGCGCGGACGGCGCAAGAAGTGTTTGGCGTCGGGCCGCTCGGACAGACGGCAGAGCACCGCAGAGCGGCGAAAGCGATTAATTTCGGGATTATCTACGGGTTGTCGGCGTTTGGACTAGCGCAGCAGATCAATGTGCCGCAGAAGGAAGCGGCACAGTTTATCGCCGCGTATTTTGCGAGATATCAGGGCGTCAAGAAATATCTGGATAACGTGCTGGTCGAAACGCGGAAGACCGGCGTGGCGAAAACACTTTTTGGAAGGATTCGTCCGATTCCGGAGATCAATTCGCCGCAAGTGCAATTGCGAAATTTTGCGGAACGCACGGCGTTGAATTCGCCGTTGCAAGGAACGGCGGCGGATTTGATCAAGCTGGCGATGATCCGTATCGATCGCAGGCTGATGGAAGAAAAATTTGAGGCGCGCATGATTTTGCAGGTTCACGACGAGCTGGTGTTTGAGAGTTCGCCACAGGAACAGGAAGAACTTGAGAAGCTGGTGCGCAAGGAGATGCAGGAGGTTTACAAGCTAGCCGTGCCGCTGGTGGTGGAAACCTGCGCGGGGCGGAACTGGCGGGACATGGAGTAGCTTGAAATACCCAGCTGCACTTTCGCGGGCAAGTGAAATTTGACGCGAGCCGTTGCGCGGCTTTCCGAAATAGAGCGACAAAAATCTTACAACAACAAACCAAACATCAGACTTCCCCGTGACAAGCTTCGTGGCGGAGGCGCTTACCGTGGCTACTCGTGTGTCGCATTTTAATGCGAGCGAAACAGGAGGAGTGTCATGGAAGAAATAAAAGATGTAATGACGGGCCCGGCCAATCGCCGGTCATTCCTAAAAAGAGGTGCGCTGGCAGGCGGCGCCGCGGTCATAGGCGCGGGCCTTTTGGGCGGCAACAGCCTGGCATTTGCCGACGAAAATGGCGAAGGCCCCTCACGAGTCACCAAGGGCGACATCGCGATTCTGACGTTTCTGAGCGCGTTGGAGCAGGTGGAAGCGGATCTGTGGATCCAATATGCGGAGCTCGGCGGAGCCACGAATCAGGGTCTCTCCCCAATCGATATACCGTTCAAGACCGGGCTGGCGCCCGCCTACATCACCGGGCTGCTGGTGCTTGATGGCGATATGCCGCAATACATCGCCGACAACACCGATGACGAAATCAGCCATCACCGGTTTCTGAATAACTATCTGGCCTCGAAAGGCGCGAAGACCATCGACCTCAGCAGTTTTGCTATTTTGCCGCCGAGCCAGGTAACCGGCGTGCCGCAGAACGGGCGACTGACCAACTTGAAGCAACTGACCATCGATACTTCCTGGTGGACGCGCTACCGCAGCGCGACGACGAACCCGGACTTCGGCGGAAAATTTGAAAACGCTGTTCCGGACCTGGCCAAGGGGCAACATCCGGCCATTCCCCTGAACGATGGCGATCTGGTATTGGATGGCAGCGGAAACATTTCGAACCACCTGCAGGCGATTGCCAACACCGCGGGATTCCACTTTGCGTTTATCGAGCAGGGTGGCAGCAGCCTGTACCCCACGTTGGCGCAGAAGGTGAACGACCTCGAAGTCTTGCGCGTACTGCTGAGCATTGGAGGTTCCGAGATCATGCACTTCCAGACGTGGCACGATAAGGCCGGCAATGCCACCAATATCACGGATGGAAATCTTACCTTTCCGAACCTCAACATCGGCGTCGATCCGAACAACGGCGCCACGGGCGCGGCGGTGGCCGACGAATTCCAAACCAACCTGATCATGCCGGAGCCAACGCTTTTTCTGAATGAAAAGCTCGGTCCGGTTTCGATCATCCGGCCGACCTCGACAGCACAAGGAGGCGCGGTGGCTTCGGTGGTCAGCTTCGTTGAGGATGGACTGTTCCTCGACCCAGCGACCGGCAAGAACACGGGGATCGTGAACGTGCTGATGCGCCTCGCAGAAGAGGCGGATGAAGCGCGGCGCGGATTCTAAAACCGGAACTCTCTCGATCCTTCGCCGAAATTTGACGTTTTGCGGAATTTCGGCGAAGGGCGAGAACTAGGAGTGGCGTTGCGCGATGTTGCGGGCCTCGATTCGCGGAGATATGCTATTTCCTTGTGAGGAACATTTCCGAGGAGCGTTATGGATCATTCGGCACAATTTCTAAAACTGGTGAAAGAAGCGAAGAGCCACGTGAAAGAGACGACCGTGGCGGATGTGAAGCGGCGGCAGGCGGCGGGCGAAAAGATGGAGTTGGTGGATGTGCGCGAAGAGAGCGAATTTGCCGCGGGCCACGCCAAGGGTGCGCGGCATTTGAGCAAAGGGGTGATCGAGCGGGACATTGCGCAGGCCATCCCCGACGCGAACGCAAAAATTGTTTTGTATTGCGGAGGAGGGTTCCGCTCGGCGCTCGCGGCGGAGAATTTGCAGCGCATGGGTTATACGAACGTGGAGTCGATGGACGGCGGATGGCGGGCATGGGTGGAAGCAGGTATGCCGACCTCGCAGGGTTGAAACCTCCGCCGAGTCTTCGAAAGCAAACAAGAATGTCCGCGCTTCAGAATTGATTGGCGCCGGGCTGCGCAGCGGATATACTCCTGGCAACGAGTCCACCGTTGCGGGGGCCTTCATCCGTGAACATCGAAACAGCCAGGCCACGTCTGCCCGAATTAACTTCGCTGCGGTTCTTTGCGGCGCTGCATGTGGTGTTCTTCCATGCTTTTGCGATGAAAGTCTTCACCAGCGATGGCTTGCTGCGCAAAGCTTCTTCCATCGGATATGTTGGCGTAAGCCTCTTTTTCGTGCTGTCCGGGTTTATCCTGGTGTACACCTACGCGGGCGCTCCGCTGGTGGCGGGCGGATTCTGGCGAGCGCGGTTTGCGAGAGTTTACCCGGCATATTTATTTTCGCTACTGGTGGCCGCGCCATTCTTTTTTTATGGTGCGACGCACCTGCCTATACCATTTTTTCAGTGGGCCGCGCGCCATATGACGGCGGCAACGGTGTTGCCGCTGGTGTTGCTGCAGGCGTGGGTGCCGCAGGGCGCAATGTCGTGGAATCCGGTGGCGTGGAGCTTGTCGGTCGAAGCACTGTTTTATTTTCTGTTTCCATTTTTGTTGCCGGCGCTGGCTGGCCTTTCGCGCCGCGGGCTTTTTGCGGTGGCGGGAACGTGCTGGGCGGTTAGCCTGGCGATTACCGGCTGGTATAGCTGGAGCAATCCGGAACATCTTAAGGTTATGGGGCCGGACGAACTGACCGCTTTCTGGCTGAATGTGATGAAATTCTTTCCCCTCATGCGATTGCCGGAATTTATTTTGGGAATGGCCACCGGACTGATTTTTCTAAAGGGCAAAAGCGCGGCAAGAATAGCGACTCCGTTGATCGTGGGCGGATTGATCGCGGGAGCTTTGGCGGCGGTGTTTTCCTCGCAAATTCCGTTTGCCGTGCTGCACACGGCCCTGCTGGCGCCGGCATTTGCGGCCATCGTATATGGTCTGGCGCTGCAGCCGGCGTGGTCGAAGTTTTTGCGTTGGGCGCCGCTGGTGCTCCTAGGAAACGCCAGCTACAGTTTGTATCTGCTGCACTCGAACATCATGGGGATGTATTTTTTTGGCAATGCTGGCTTGCAGCATACCAGCCCGGCAGGAATCGCGGTGGGCTTTGCCATCATTTTTGCCGCAGCGATTTTGGTGTTTAAGTTTATCGAGGAACCGGCGAGAAAGAAATTGCGGGGGAAGACGGAATTGCGGAAGCCGGAGGCGCCGGCGGAGCTTCGAGGAAGCTCGACGGTCGCAGCGGTTTGAAGCGCGCTTTCCTGCGGGTGCACGACGCTCGCCGAGCTCGGCAACTAAGCAGCAACGTTTCTGGCGCGCAGAAAAAGCGCGCGAGCTTCCGGCAAGCGGAAGAGCAGGGTTGCGGCGAAGTACAGGATTCCGTAGGCTCCCAGAATCAAGATGGCGGCGAGAATGGGCCGGTGCAGGCCGATGAAATGCCGCACGGTCCAGGCAATACCCGCGGCCAGTAAGGCCGCGGCCCAAAGTTTTGCGAGATAGGCGGCGGGCAAGCCGGATTCGCCGATGCGGCGATTGAGCGAGCGGCGCAGCAGCGCGAATTCCACCCACGAAGAAATACCGGCGGAAATGGTGAGTCCCGCGACGCCCCAGCGCGGTTCGATGTGCAGAAGATGCGGCAGCGGCAATGCGAAAAGATAACCGAGAATGGTGGTAAGAATGACGCGGAGGACGGCGAAGCGCAGTGGCGTGCGAGTGTCGCGCAGCGCGTAATACGTGGAAGCGTAGAGGCGGCCGAGCGTGGAGGCGAGCAGTCCCACGGTGGCGCCGGCGAGAATGCCCCAGACGTAAATGACGTCCTCTTGCGTGAAGCGGCCGGAGCGGTAGATGGCGGCGACGATAACGTCGCCGAGGATGAGGAAAGCGACGACGGACGGTAACACAAAAAAAGCGATTTGGCGGAGGCCGGCGTTCAGGCGAGAGCGAAGTGCCGCGGCAACTTCAGCGTCGCCGCCGACAGTGCCGGACATCGCGGGAAGTTCTGCGGCGGAAACGGACATGCCGAAGAGGCTGACAGGCAGCGTGTAGAGGGTTTGCGCGTAGGCCAGGGCGGCCACGGCTCCGCCCGGGAGCAGGCTGGCGAGCAAGGCGTCAATGAAGGCGCTGATTTGCACGACGCCGCGGCTGACGAAAACGGGCGCGAAGTTGCGCACGACCGTGCGGAGATTTTCCGCGCCAAAGTGCACGGTGAAGTGAAAACCACGGAGCAAGCCGAGGACGACGGGAAGCTGTACGGCTACTTGCAGGGCGCTACCGACTACCGAACCCCACGCGAGAATTTGCGCCAGCGGAAATTGCGCGTGGCGGCTCCCGAACATCCAGAGCGTGGCGATCATGGCGGCGTTCCAGAGAACGGGCGCGGTGTAGGAAAGGAAGAAGCGACGATGACTGTTGAGGACGCCGAGGCACCAGGCGGAGAAGACCAGCAGGCCTGCGCCGGGAAAAAGGATGCGGACGAGCTGGATGGTGAGCTGACGTTTTTCGCCGTGAAAGCCTGGCGCGATGGCGTCGATCAGGATGGGGGTGGCGAGGACGCCGATCAGCACAAGGAGGGATGTGGTCAGCGCGAGCAGCGATGCGACGGCGCCTGCGACGCGGCGCGCTTCATCTTCATCCTTGCGCGCGAGAAGGCCTGCGTACACCGGAATGAAGCTGGCGGAGAGGACGCCTTCGCCAAATAGGTTTTGCAGAAAATTGGGAATGCGGAACGCGGCTTTAAAGGCGTCGGCGGCTTCGGAATTGCCGAAATAATGGGCGAAGATGCGGTCGCGAATGAGCCCGGCGATGCGGCTGAGAAAAATTCCCGCGGCGATGAGATAGGCGTGGCGTTTGGAGGCAGGGTGCGCCGGCGGGATGTCTGCGGGGGTGGTCACGGGCAAAATGATGGTGTGAGCATCAGAGTGGTTGCGATTCATTACAAGATTTGCGCGCAGGGAAGTCAATCTCGATTGTGTCGCGTGGTGCTAGGAAGCAGATGATTTCGCTGTGCCGCGCGTTTTCGAGGCGCGTGCGCACCGCGGAACACTTGGCGGGGTTGCGCGCATCCAATGACGAGTGCGATTTTTCAGCGCAAGCGGTAGCATGAATTTATGAAGCCAACCGACATTTCGGCAGACGCCGCGCGGGGGCTCGAGCTGTTCGAACCGGCGGTGCGCGAATGGTTCAGCGCGGTGTTTGACCGTCCGACGAAGCCGCAGGCGCTTGGCTGGCCGGCGATTGCGCGCGGCGATTCCACGCTGATTTTGGCGCCCACGGGGACCGGGAAAACGCTGGCGGCGTTTCTGTGGTGTATCAACCGGCTGATGTTTGCGCCGACTCCGGAGCAAACGGCGCGCTGCCGGGTCGTTTACATTTCGCCGATTAAAGCGCTGGCGGTGGATGTGGAACGCAATTTGCGGGCGCCGCTCGTGGGGATTGCGCAGGCCGCGGCGCGACTGGGCGTAGAGTTCCACGAACCGAGCGTGGCGATTCGCACGGGCGACACTCCTGCCGGCGAGCGCGCGAGATTCTTGCGGCATCCTTCGGACATTTTGATTACCACGCCGGAATCGCTGTATTTGCTGCTGACGTCGAATGCGCGGGAACTTTTGCGGTCGGTCGAAGCAGTGATTGTGGATGAAATTCACGCGGTGGTGCCGACGAAACGCGGATCGCACCTCGCGCTTTCGCTGGAGCGGCTGGAACATCTGGCGGGACGGCGGATTCAGCGCATCGGACTCTCCGCGACGCAGCGACCGCTCGAAGAAGTGGCGCGGTTTTTGGGCGGAGTGGATGCTGCCGTCGATTCGACCGCCGCGGGTGACGGCGAATCGTCGCCAGACACCGAGGAACCACTTCGCGAGTTTGAATCTGTGGCCAGCGCTCCGGTGTATCGACCGATCCATATCGTTGACGCCGGAGAACCAAAGCGATTGGATTTGCGTGTGGAGGTTCCTGTTGAGGACATGACGCGGCTGGACGAAATCGATCCGCTGCCGAGCGGAGCGGCGTCGCAGGGGCCGGTGCGCGCGTCGATTTGGAGCGCGATTCATCCGAAATTGCTGAAGCTCATACGCGCGCATCGTACGACGCTGATTTTTGTGAACAACCGGCGGCTCGCGGAGCGCATTTCCGGCGCGGTGAACGATCTTGCAGGGGAGACTCTGGTGCGCGCGCATCACGGCAGCGTGGCCGTGGCGCAGCGTAAAGAGATTGAGGACCGGCTGAAGTTGGGAGCGCTGCGCGGGATTGTGGCGACTTCGTCGCTGGAACTCGGAATTGATATGGGAGCGATTGATCTGGTGGTGCAGATTGAGTCGCCGCCATCGGTCGCGAGCGGAATGCAGCGCGTCGGGCGCGCCAGCCATCACGTCGGCGCGGTGAGCAACGCGATTTTGTTTCCTAAGTATCGCGCGGACCTGGTGGCCTGCGCGGCGATGACCCGTGCGATGTACGAAGGACAAGTGGAATCGGTGCACTATCCACGCAATCCGCTGGATGTGCTGGCGCAGCAGATTGTGGCGATGGTCGCGTTTGATTCGTGGAGCGTAGAGGACCTGTATCGCGTGGTGCGTTCCGCTGCGCCGTATGCGGCGCTGACGCGCTCGGTCTTTGAGAGCGTGCTCGATATGCTCGCGGGACGCTACCCCTCGGATGAATTTGCGGAATTGCGGCCGCGGATTACGTGGGACCGCCTGGCGAACCGCTTGACGCCGCGGCAAGGATCGCGGCGCGTGGCGGTGATCAATGGCGGCACCATTCCAGATCGCGGATTGTATGGCGTGTTTCTAGCAGGCGGCGTGAAAGGCGCGCGGGTCGGCGAACTCGACGAAGAGATGGTGTTTGAAAGCCGCACCGGAGACACCATCATTCTTGGCGCGAGCACGTGGCGTATTGAGGAAATTTCGCACGATCGCGTGGTGGTGTCACCGGCTCCGGGTGAGCCCGGGAAAATGCCTTTCTGGCATGGTGACACCGCGGGAAGGCCTGCAGAGTTTGGCAGAAAAATTGGGGAGATGACGCGCGAGCTCTTGAGTTTGCCGCGTCCGGTAGCGTTCACGAAACTCGTCGAAGCGCATAGCCTGGACGCCAACGCGGCGGAAAACCTTTTGCGTTATCTCGAGGATCAGTCGGTGGCGACGGGGCGGTTGCCGAGCGATCAGGACATCGTCATCGAAACATGCCGCGATGAACTTGGCGACCGGCGCGTGTGCGTGCTTACGCCGTTCGGCAGCCGCGTGCATGCGCCGTGGTGCATGGCGGTGACCGCCAAGTTGCGCGCGGAGCGCGGGTTGGAAGTCGAATCGATGTGGTCGGATGATGGGTTTATTCTGCGCATTCCGGATAGCGACGAAGCGATTGTTCCCGAGCAGTTGCTGCCCGCTCCCGCGGAATTCCAGCAACTGGTGCTCCGGCAGCTGGGCTCCACCTCTTTGTTTGCGGCAAAATTCCGCGAAGCCGCAGCGCGGGCATTGCTGTTGCCCAGGCGGCGGCCGGGAATGCGCACTCCGCTGTGGCAGCAGCGCAAGCGTTCCGCGGATTTGCTGGCGGTGGCGGCGCGCTTTGCTTCGTTTCCGATACTGCTTGAGACGTATCGCGAGTGCATTCGCGACGTTTTCGATTTGCCGGCCACAGCCAGTCTGTTGGCCGCGGTCGAGCGTGGAGCGATCCGCGTGACGAGTCTCGAGTCTGACAAACCTTCGCCCTATGCGGCTTCGCTGCTTTTTTCTTACGTAGCAAATTACATTTACGAAGGCGACGCGCCGCTGGCAGAGCGGCGGGCGCAGGCGCTATCCATCGACCAATCGCAACTGCAGGAAATTCTGGGCGATGCAGATTTGCGCGAACTGCTGGATCAAGCGGCGCTTGATGAAGTTGAAGACCGATTGCAGGCGCGTGATCCGGATTTTCAAGCGCACCATGCGGATGGGGTGCACGATCTGCTGCTGAAGCTGGGCGATTTATCGCAGGCGGAGATCGCCGCGCGTTCTGCGAACGCTGAAGCAGCGTCGACGATTGAGGAACTTGTGAATGTGCGGCGGGCGGTGCGTGTGCGCGTCGCTGGGGAAACGCGATTCATACCCGTGGAATACGCATCGCGGTATCGCGATGCGATTGGCTCGCCGTTACCCCCGGGGCTCGCGGAAGTATTCTTGGCGGCGAGCGAGGATCCGCTGCGCGAAATCATCCGGCGATACTCGCGCACGCATGGACCGTTCACCACGCAAGAACTGGCCGCGCGCTATGCGTTGCAGCCAGCCGTTGTGGAACGTTCACTCCAGGCGTTGCACGGACTTGGCAAATTGCTGGAAGGGGAATTTCGTCCGCGCGGGCAGCATCAGGAATGGTGCGACCCGGAAATCCTGCAGCAGATTCGGCGCAAGAGCCTGGCGCGGCTGCGCCGTGAAGTGGAACCTGTCGAGCAACGGACCTTCGCGCGCTTTGCAGTGCGCTGGCAGGGAGTGACGGTACAGAGGCGGGGCGTAGATGCGCTGCTCGATGCCGTCGAAAGTCTTCAGGGAACCGCGATTTTGGCTTCGGAATTAGAGCGCGAGATATTGCCGGCCCGCGTGGCCGACTACCGCGCTGGAGATCTCGACGCGGTCATGTCCGCGGGAGAAGTGATGTGGGTGGGGCTGGAGCAAATCGGCGCGCGCGATGGACGCATTGCACTGTACCTGACGGAATCCGTTCCGTTGCTTTCACCGCCCGCGGAGTTGCAGGCCGAACCGGAACCACGATCGGAAAGGGCGCAGCGCATTTTGGACGTGCTGGCGAAGACCGGCGCCTCATTTTTCGCAAATATTCATGCCGCGCTCGGCGGAGGTTTCCCCGGCGAAACGCGCGACGCGTTGTGGGAATTGGTGTGGTCTGGGCGCATCACCAACGACACTTTGCACCCTTTGCGAGAATTCGTGCGGCCGCGCGACACGAAGCGCGACCACGCGGCGATTGCCGCCAGTACACCCGGCTCGCCGGATTATTTGCGGCGCTTGCGCTTGCGGAAAGCCGGCGGAGGGCCGGCGCAAGGAAGGTGGTCGCCCGTTTCCTCTTATTTGACGGCGCCGATCTCTGTGACGCAATGGAGCGCAAACATCGCGCAACAGCTTTTGACGCGTTACGGAATCGTGATGCGCGAGACGGCCATAGCGGAAAACATTCCGCGCGGCTACAACTCTGTGTACCCTGCGCTGAAAACGATGGAAGACAGCGGGTGGATTCGGCGCGGAATGTTTGTCGCCGGAATGGGTGCTGCGCAATTTGCCGCGGTCTCCGCAGTGGATATGCTGCGCGGTTTGCGAGCGGAGCCATCGGCGGCGGAAGTGGTTTTTCTCGCGGCGAGCGATCCAGCCAATCCTTACGGCGCGATGCTGCCGTGGCCGCGCACTGAAAATGAGGCGGCCGATGGAGCGCACCATTCCATGTCGCGGACCAGCGAAGCGGGCGTAATCCTGATCAACGGAATGCTTGCGGCCTTTCTGCGGCGGCGCAATCAAAGCTTGCGGATTCTTCTGCCGGAGAATGAGCCGGAGCGCACGCAATTCGCGAGAGAGCTGGCCAGGAAACTCGCGGCGCTGGCGGTGCGCTGGCAAGGTCGGCGCAGCGGTCTGTTAATCGGAGCGATCAATGATGCACCGGCGCGCGACCATTTTCTTGCGAGATTTCTCGCCGCGGCTGGCTTCATCGATACGGCGTTGGGCTATCAGATGCGCCGGATTACTCCGATGGTCCCAACCCGGGACGTAGATGATTCCGGCGAAGAGATCAGCGGCGATTTGTCGGAGAGCGCGTAATGCCCGAAGGCGACACGATTTTTCGTGCGGCGCGGACCCTGCACCGCGCGCTGGCTGGAGAAATCATTACGGGCTTCGAGAGCGTGCTGCCAAAACTGGAACGCGTGGAAATCGATTCGGGCGTCACCGGCCGCAGGATCGAAAAAGTGGAAGCGAATGGCAAATGGTTGCTGATGTACTTTTCCGGCGACCTGATTTTACTAACACATATGTTGATGAGCGGCAGTTGGCATATCTACCGTCCCGGAGAAAAATGGCGGCGGCGCCGCTCGGACCTGCGAATCAGCGTGCGCACCGCGAAGATGGAGGCCGTTGCGTTTACCGTGCCGATTGCGGAATTTCATACCGCCGATTCGCTGCGGCGGCGGCGCGTTTTCAATCAGATTGGTCCATCGGTGCTCGCGAAAGAATTTGATGCGACGGAAATGCTGCGGCGCATCGAGGCGCGGCCGGAGATGACGGTGGGAGAAGCGCTGCTGGCGCAGTCGCTGGTTGCGGGCATCGGCAATGTCTTTAAATCGGAGATCTGCTTCGCCTGCGGAGTGCATCCGTTTCGCACGGTGGGGACTTTGAGTATCTCAGAACTTTCGAACCTGGCGGCGACGGCGCGAAAATTCCTGCTGGCGAATGTAACCGACAATTCCGGCGACAAGATTGTGACGTACTCGGGAATTCGCCGTACGACGGGCCGCGCGGATAGCGGAGAAAATCTCTGGGTCTACGGGCGGCGCGGTGAAGCCTGCCGCCGCTGCGGAAACGCGATCGAATCGCGCAAGCAGGGGTTCGATGCACGCACCACGTTTTGGTGCGCGCGCTGCCAACGGTTCGAAGCTTCCGCCGCGCGACAGGCGTCGTGAAGCCGGCTTCCCAGCCGATGCGCCGTTTTGTTGAAACGGCGGAGGCCGTTGCGGCCACAACCAAGAAAACCGAAAAGGTCCGGCTGATCAGCGCTTTGTTCTCTGCGCTCCCGCCGTCTGATGCTTCTCTAGCCGCGCAATTTTTCACCGGCCGCGCCTTTCCCCAATTTGAGGAGCGGGTTGCGGGCGTCGGGGGATCCAGCCTCGCGCGCGCAGTGGCCGCAGCCTCCGGAAGAGCGGGGGAAAGGCTTGGCAAAATTTATCGCAAGCACGGTGATCTTGGAGACATGGCGGAAGAATTGTTGCGCGACTCTCACGTGGGGGGAGATTTGACGTTGCAGGATGTCGCGACGTCGTTCAGCGAACTCTCTGCGGCGCGCACGCAGCGGCAGAAAGATGAACTGCTGGCAAGGGTTATCGCGAGGGCGAGCGCCGGAGACGTCAAATATATCGCCAAAATTTTGACAGGCGACCTGCGCATTGGTTCGAAAGAAAGTCTGGTCGAGGAAGCGATCGCCAAAGCATTCAATTGCGATGCCGTCGACGTGCGGCGCGCCAACATGTTTCTCGGAGACATCGGTGAAACTTTGCAACTCGCGGCGCAGGGCAAACTCAATACCGTGACGATGCGGTTGTTTCATCCGCTGGGATTTATGTTGGCTTCGCCGGTGGAAACAGCCGAAGAACTTTTTCCGCAGAATGAAGCCAAGACCATGTTCGTCGAATATAAATTCGATGGAATTCGCGCGCAAGTGCACAAGGACGGCAGCGGCAAAGTGAAAATTTATTCGCGTACGCGGGATGAAGTGACCGAATTTCCAGAGCTCTATGCTCCTTTAGCAGCCTTCCCCGGCGAGCTTATTCTCGACGGCGAAATTTTAGCCTGGCGCGACGGCAATCCTATGCCGTTCACCGAACTGCAAAAGCGCTTGGGCCGAAAACGGATCGACATGTGGATGAAGCTGGATATTCCCGTGAAATTCATAGCCTTCGATTTGCTGTTTGAAAATGGAGAATTGCTTCTCGAGCTTCCGCTCGGCGAGCGCAGGGAGCGGTTGCGAAAATTGTTTGGGCAGCCGGCCGAGGGCATCGCTTTGGCGGAAGCAGAACCTTGCCAAACAGCGCAGCAGGCTATGGCGCAATTTCGTGGCGCGCTGGCCGCAGGCCACGAAGGAATTATGGCCAAGGCCATCGACTCGCGGTATACGCCAGGACGGCGTGGCGGCGCGTGGATGAAGCTGAAAGAACCGTTCGCGACTTTAGACGTCGTGGTCACGGCCGCTGAATACGGCCACGGCAAGCGCCACGAGGTGCTCTCTGATTTCACGTTTGCCGTGCGCGACGGCGACCGCCTGCTCAACATCGGCAAAGCTTACTCGGGCCTTACGGATGCGGAGATCGCGCAATACACAAAGTTTTTTCTGGAGCACACCGTGGACGACCAAGGCTTCCGGCGCATCGTCGAGCCGAAACTGGTGATCGAGGTGGCCTTCAACAATATGCAGCGGTCCCAGCGCCACGAAAGCGGATTCGCGTTGCGCTTCCCGAGAATTGTGCGCGTGCGGCCGGACAAACCCGCCAGTGAGATTGATACTTTGGCGCGCGCGGAAGAATTATTTGCGAAGCAGAAGAGCCAAGCCGCCACGGCGCATCGCACCACGTAAAGTCGGAAGTACGCCGGTCGCCCTACCTCAGATTGTCCGTCCGGTATAACTGGCTCAGTTGGTTGCGATAGGCATACGACATCCAGCGCCCGTCGGGAGTAATGGCAATCTCGTTCCTCAAGGGCCGCAAACCGACTTGGTCCTTGGGCACGATCGCTTGCCACAATTCGCGACGCCCAGAATTGAGATCGAGCTTGTAAATGTTGAGTCCGGTGGACGTCGAAGCTTGCAAGAAAACGTGTTGCGTGTCGGTTGCCCAGGAAATCACAGATTCGTCCTTCATTAACCCGGAAATGAGCTTGAAGGTGTTGGCAGGCACTGAAAATATACCCATGGACCGTTGCGGGTCGCCGACCAGGACAGAGTTGCCGTCGGGAGAAACCTCGGGGCGTCCGGCGGTCGAGGCCGAAACAAACTTAGGGGGTGTGCCGTGACGGTCCGTAACGAACAGTCCGCGATTTTCTCCGGACTGCCGGCCTTGCAACAGGAGATGTTCGCTGTCCGGAAACCAGCCACCCCAGACGGGCTGAAAATTGTCCCAGTGAAAAGCGCTGGATTGCCCGGGGCCCACCGGCACGACTTGCAGCGAACCGTCCATCGCACCGGCCAGCACCACCAGGACCCATTTTCCATCCGGACTGATGTCCGCGCCAAAACCGCCGGTGCCGATGCGCACCGGCGCCGAGTCGTCCGTTTTCCGGACGTACACGGAGTAGTTGCCGCCCGCGAGCACCGATTGGTCGGTGAACAAAAGCACCGAGCCATCCCGTGTAAGCCGCGGATTGTAAGCGTTGTCGAGCCAACTCAAGTCGCGTTCTTCTTTGCCGCCGTGTTCGAGCAGGACCATGGAAACGCGAGGCTCATCGGTAGCGACGAGAGAACGCCCGGAGGGGGTGATGTCCTGTATCCGCGTGGCAGCCGTGCCGCAATGCACGGTGCGCACCTTGCCAGCGAGAGTGACGGCGCGAATGCAGTATTGTTCGCCCGTGTCTGCCGCGGAGAACCAGACTTCTTTGCCGGACGGAGACCATGCGAGGCCTTCCAAAGATTCCCACCCTTCGGAGATTGTGCGCGTCTGCCCCGCGCGATCGATGAGCAGAACATCGCCGCGGTCGTCGACATTCGGTGGATGACGGAAGAACGCGACGCTCTCGCCATCCGGGGATACGCGGGCGTCGCTGATCCAGTTCGCACCCTGCAAAAGAATTTTCCCCAGCGGATATTCCAGACGCCAGTTCTTGCCGTCGTGATCGATGATCGCAAGATCTGAGCCATTCGGCGCCCAGTCCGCGTCCTCAACATTTTCGAGGACTTCACGCGGAGCGGTACCGCCCATGGGCGTGGTGGCCAGCGTGCCCATCCACTGGGTGTGCGCGAAATAATGCGGTTTTGTGAGCACCGCCAGTTGGCCTTGCCGAGAAATAGAAAGGAGCACCGCGCCGCGCAGTCCGGCGGAGATCGATTCCGGATAATCCTCCCGGATGATGTAGGTGTCCGCGGGTTCCGCGTTCAATTGTGCGCTGTAGACGATCGTTTTGCCGTCTGGCGCGTAGCGCGCTCGCATCACTTCGCCTTTATGGAAAGAAGCACGCAAGAACGTAGGTACCGGCGCTGGCCGGGGGCGCAGGTACCAGGCGATACCGGCGCCGGCGAGCAGGCCAAGCATTGCGGCTCCGGCAGCAACGGTGAGCGGTTTACGGCTTTTTATAGCCGCATTGTCGATCGCGGCGTTTGCTGCGGACTTTGACGTGGTGCCGCTCAGAGCTTCGAGCGCGAAGGCTAGATCCTTGGCCGATTGAAATCGCTGTTCCGGCTGTTTCTCAAGGCAGCGCAGGATGATGCGCTCGAGCCCGGGAGAAACCGGATGCGCCAGTGCGCTCAATTCCGGTGGATCTTCCTTGAGGATGGCGGTCATGGTTTCCGCGGCCGTGTCGCGGCGAAAAGCACGCTGTCCGGAAACCATTTCATAGAGCACCGAACCGAAAGCAAAAATATCCGTGCGCGAATCAACTGCCGCGCCGCGCACTTGTTCGGGAGCCATGTAGCCCGCGGTGCCCATCACCACGCCCGCTTCGGTAGGCGCGCTGGTCAGCGTTTGGTAAGCGGCATCGGGCGAACCATCGGTTTTCCCGGCAAGTTTCGCCAACCCAAAATCCAAAATCTTTACTCGGCCTTCGCGGGTCATAAAGATATTTTCTGGCTTCAGGTCGCGGTGCACGATGCTTTTTTCGTGCGCGGCGGCTAGGCCCTGGGCGATCTGCGCGGCGTAATCGATGGCTTTCCGGGGCGGGAGCGGGCCGCTTTCAAGTTCGGCACGGAGGCTTCTGCCTTCCAGCAATTCGGAGACGAGGAACGGCGTGCCATCATGTTCGCCCAGGTCATGAATGGCGAGAATGTTGGGGTAGTTGAGCGCGGCGACGGCGCGCGCTTCCTGCTCGAAACGGCGAAGCCGGTCCGCGTCTTGCGCAAAAATGGTCGGCAAAATTTTCAGCGCGACGTCGCGGCCAAGCCGCTCATCGCGCGCCCGATACACCTCGCCCATGCCGCCCGCACCAATGGCAGCAATGATTACGTACGGGCCAACTTTTGTTCCGGGATTCAGCGTCATGGGTGGATGCGCAAAAGTATATCCGAGGAACGGGGTGGACGGAACCAGGGGACGCCGGAGACGCGCTTATTCATCGCCCGCAACTGCGTTCATGCGAATGGATCTGCGGACGGCTTCGGGCCTTCGCTCGTCAGGCGGCAGGATTAGGCCCCACCAGAAAGCCCCCGTCGAGCACGATGTGGTGCCCGGTCATGAAGGAAGACTTGCTGCTGCACATCCATAAGACGGCTTCAGCAACTTCCAGCGATGTTCCGAAACGGCCGATGGGGTGGTGCGCCAGCACCGCTTTGTTCACAGCAGGGTCGCCGAAAATGCGGTCGGCCATTGCCGTTTCGATTACTGCGGGGCATACCGCGTTCACGCGGATTCCCTTGAGCGCGGTTTCGAGTGCGGCCGTCTTGGTCAAGCCGAGGACCGCGTGCTTGCTGGACACATACGCGCCGGCGCCCGCCCCACCCATTAAACCGGCGATGGAGGACATGTTGACGATCGCGCCGCCCGTGCCTTGCAGCAGCATTTGCTGAATCTCGTATTTCAGGCATAACCACACACCCTTGATGTTGATCGCCACGACTCGGTCAAAGTCTTCTTCCGCTTGTTCGGCGATGGGCACCCAGATGCCTTCGATCCCCGCATTATTGAAGGCCACATCCACGCTTCCAAATGTTTCGACCGTCCGCTTGATGAGCGCCTGCACATCAGCCGTTTTCGAAACATCGGCTTTCACGAAAAGGCCTTCGCCGCCTGTGTCGCGGACCAGCGCGACGGTCTCCGCTCCTTCTTGCTCGCGCCGGCCGGCCACGACAACTTTGGCGCCGGCTTTCGCAAACAACACCGCCGTTTCCCGCCCGATACCCGAGGTGCCACCAGTGATCACGGCAACTTTGCCGCGCAGATCGGTTGTCATGATTTTCCTCAAAGGCCGGAATGCAAGAAAAAGCACGGCGAGTGTAGGTGCTCAACGTCTGGCAGTCAATCTATCGCGAGAATTCATGAGGCCGAGTACCAGCCGAACTGCGCGCGAGGCACTCGGAAAAATTTGGCTGGGGCGGAAGGATTCGAACCTTCACCGGCCTCATTAACAGTGAGGTGCCCTACCAGTTGGACCACGCCCCAGCAGCGTCGGCGGCCATGTGTGGCTGCACGTTACAAGGTAGGCTCCGCCGCAAGAAGGGCGGCGAAGGGTCTAAATAAGATAGCACGAGACGGGCGCCGGAAAGCCTAAGTGGCGCAAAAAAAAATGTAGTCAATGAACTGCTTCGGAAGTCTAAGGGGCAGCGCAGCGGATTCGTTCGCGCCGCCGCGTAGCAAGCGCGCATCCGGGATGACTCGTTCGCAGGTGACGGTGACACTTGCCCTTGGGAATCAGGTCTAGAATCGGCGCAATCGGGAAAATAGCTCCGCTACCGGGCCGCGTTTTGAAACATTTGAAATGAATGCAACCGTGCTTCTGGATGATGCGCAAGAACGCAAAATTTGTTTTCGGTGTTTTGTTGCATTCCCGAAAGTTTTGGTGGACACTATCGCGTCATAGACGATCCGGTGTACTTTCCGATCCGATGTGATGCGAGCCGCAACGTTTATTTTTGCGGCGATCTCGGAGCTAACGCTAACCAACGGATATGCCGCAGCTTTTTCACCGCAGTGCGAACTCTGCCGCTCGAACCAGCCTACTCGCGGCTGTGATCCTGGCGACCTTGGGATTGACGGTGGTACTCGGCGGCGCGCGCGCTCCGAACTTTACCAATCAATATGTCGTTCGCGATCAGCCCATCCAGTTCAGCCACAAACACCACGCCGGGGATGATGGAATCGATTGCCGGTATTGCCATACCGGCGTGGAAACATCGGCTGTTGCGGGCATTCCCCCGACGAAAACGTGCATGAACTGCCATTCCGTTTTGTTCAACAATGTGGGCTATTTGGCCCCCGTGCGCGACAGTTACAGCACCGACAAATCGATTGAGTGGGTGAAGGTGCATCGGCTGGCGGACTATGTTTATTTCAATCACAGCATTCACGTGAACAAGGGCATTGGCTGCTCCACGTGTCATGGGCAAGTCAATCAGATGCCGCTGATGTTTCAGGCCAACACGCTGCAGATGCAGTGGTGCCTGGACTGTCACCGCAACGTGCAGGCGAATCTTCGCGAAAAGAAAGACGTTTTTGATATGGATTGGAAACCCGGTCCGGATCAGGCGGAAAAGGGCCAGCGGCTGGCCGCGGAATACCAGATTCGCTCGGTACGGGATTTGACGAGTTGTTCGACATGTCACCGCTAAGGAACGAGCGAAGCAAGCGCGAATTTATGGATGAGCACAAGCACGAACACCATCACGAGGACCGGCAAGCTGACGCGAAGCTAAACCCTCTGCGCGTCCTCGGTGCCGCGGTTCCTACGCCAGCGGGCGACGAGCATCCCGCTGGCCCCACGCTTGATTTGGCCGCGGTGCAAGCGAAGTTGCGCGCAAAGACGGGCAAGCAGTATTGGCGCTCGCTTGAGGAATTAGCCGAAGATCCGCAATTTGAAGAATTGCTGCACCGCGAATTTCCGCGCCAGGCGCCGTCGGAATGGGATGAAGGAGTTGACAGGCGCGATTTTCTGAAATTGATGGCTGCCTCGCTGGCCTTCGCGGGACTGTCCGGCTGCGGATTGCCGCCGCGCGAACACGTGGTGCCGTACGTCAAACAGCCGGAAGGCATGGTCCTCGGCAAGCCGCTGTTTTTCGCCACGGTAATGCCGTTTGGCGCCGATGCCCTCGGACTGCTGGTGGAAAGCCACGAAGGGCGCCCCACAAAAATTGAGGGCAATCCGGATCACCCTGCAAGTTTGGGCGCGACGAACGTTTTTGCGCAGGCTTCCATTCTCAATTTGTACGATCCGGACCGCGCGCAAATCGTCACCAATGATGGGGACATGCGCAGCTGGTCGCAATTTCTCGATAGCGCGTCGGCAGCTGCCGCGGCGATCAATGCGTCCAAAGGCGCGAATTTCCGGATTTTAACAGGAACGATCAGCTCGCCTTCTCTCGCCGGCCAGATTCAGAACTTGCTGAAGCTGTATCCGCAAGCGAAGTGGCATCAATGGGAACCGGCAGTCAGCGATGGCGGCCGCGAGGGCGCGAAGCTGGCGTTCGGACGCTATCTGAACACTGTCTATCGCGTGGAAAAGGCGGACGTAATCCTGGCTCTGGACGCGGATTTTCTGGCCAGTGGTCCCGGCAACGTTCGTTACATGAAGGAATTTTATCGCCGCCGCAAACTGACCGGTCCAGACAGCCAGATGAATCGCTTGTATGTCGTCGAACCCACGCCGACCGTAACCGGGGCGACCGCGGATCACCGCTTGCCGCTGCGCGCCTCAGAAGTTGAGAATTTCGCGCGAGCGCTTGCTGGGAAACTAGGTCTGGGCGGAAGCGCGGCAGCTCCCGCGGGTTCGGAAAATTGGCTGAACGCCGTTGCCGCGGATTTGCAGAAGCACCACGGCTCCTCACTGGTCGTTGCCGGCGAGCAGCAGAGCGCGGAACTCCACGCGCTGGCGCATGCCATCAACGCCGCGCTCGGTAACGCCGGCCAAACCGTGTATCAAACCGAGCCCGTCGAAGCGCAGCCCGTCAATCACTTGCAGTCCATCACCGATTTGTGCGCGGACATGGACGCTGGGAAAGTGGACACGTTGGTAATTCTGGGCGTAAATCCCGTCTATACCGCGCCGCACGATTTTGATTTCGCCTCCAAGCTCGGCAAAGTAAACAACTCCGTCCACGTAAGTTCGCACTTCGACGAAACCTCCGCCTATTGCCAGTGGCATATTTCGGAATCGCATTTCCTCGAAACCTGGGGCGATGCGCGCGCCTTCGACGGCACGCTGAGCGTGATACAGCCGCTGATCGCTCCGCTGTACGCCACGCATTCCGCACGCGAAGTGTTGGCGGCCTTCAGCGACAAGCCGGGGGTCTCCGATTACGACGCGCTGCGCGAAAGTTTAAAAGCCGGCCGCTCGGATCTGGACTTCGAAAAATTCTGGCGCAAAACATTAAACGACGGCGTTGTCGAGGGGTCGGCGTTTCCTCCGGTCGCTACCGGCGCCAGCAAGTTTAGCGTCGGCAGTTTGCCGCCCGCGAAAAGCGCCAGTGCGGACGACCTTGAATTTATTTTTCGCCCCGACCCTTCCGTGTACGACGGGCGTTTCGCCAACAACGGCTGGTTGCAAGAGTTGCCGAAGCCGGTGACGAAGCTCGTGTGGGACAATGCCGCCCTCGTCAGCCCGAGTACCGGACGAAAACTGAGTCTGGGCCACTCGCTTGCTTCGCGCGGCGGCGAACATGGACAAGTCTATTCGAACGTAATCGATATCTCGCTCTCCGGCAGCAAAGTGACTGCCGCCGCGTGGCGCTTGCCGGGACAAGCCGACGGCGTCGTAGTTCTGCCACTCGGCTACGGCCGCAGCCGCGCGGGCTACACGGGCACCAACAAAGGCTTCAACGCCTACGCCGTGCGCGTATCCACCGCGCTGTTCACCGCCACGGGCGGCACGATCAAAAAAACCGGTGACGATTATTCTCTCGCCTGCACGCAATACCACTTCAACATGGAAGGCCGCAAGATTCTTGCCAGCGGCACGCTCGACGAGTACAGGAAAAATCCGAATTTCGCGCACGAGGATGATGAGCAGCCGCCCTACGACGATTCGCTCTACAAACCGCAGGAATTTCCCTACGCCGGCAAGCCCGCGTGGTCCATGGCCATCGATTTGAACAGTTGCAACGGCTGCAACGCTTGCGTGGTGGCCTGCCAATCGGAAAATAACATTCCTGTCGTCGGCAAGGATCAGGTGATGCGCGGCCGCGAAATGCACTGGATTCGCGTCGACCGTTATTACACGAAGACCGAGACCGTACCGACCCACGATGCCTCGACCTACGACGCATCGCTCGACAATCCAGAAACTTTTTTCCAGCCCGTCCCTTGCCAGCAATGTGAAAACGCTCCCTGCGAACAGGTTTGTCCAGTCGGCGCCACCGTGCACAGCTCTGAAGGCTTGAACGACATGGTGTACAACCGCTGCATCGGTACGCGCTACTGTTCGAATAACTGCCCGTACAAGGTACGCCGCTTCAATTTCCTGCGCTTCCAGGATTGGGAAACGCCGCAACTGAAATTAATGCGCAACCCCGAAGTTTCCGTACGCAGCCGCGGGGTCATGGAAAAATGCACCTATTGCGTGCAGCGCATCAGCAACGTGCGCATTGAAGCGGAAAAACAAAATCGCCCTATTCGCGACGGCGAAATCGTCACCGCTTGCGAAGCGGCATGCCCGGCCGAAGCCATCGTGTTCGGCGATAAGAACGATCCGAACAGCCGCGTCGCAAAATTGAAAGCGCAGCAGCGCAACTACACCATTCTCGGCGAGTTGAATTCGCGGCCGCGCACCACGTATCTCGCCGCCGTGCGCAATCCGAATCCGGAGTTGGAAAAGGCATGAGCGCCGCGCAACCACCTCTCGAGCGTCCGGCGAACCATCCGGAGATCCGTCGACTGGAGCCGGTCATCGCGCCGGGGCATACCTACGACTCCGTCACGGTAAAAATCTCGGACGTCGTTCTCCGTCGTCCGCTCGGTCTCGGCTGGCTTGCTGGCTTCACCCTGGCCTTCACTTTCCTGATGGTGCTGACCATCGCCATCGCGTGGCTGATCGTCAAAGGCGTCGGCATCTGGGGCATCAACATCCCCATCGGGTGGGGTTTTGCTATCGTTAACTTTGTCTGGTGGATCGGTATCGGCCACGCCGGCACGCTGATTTCCGCCATTCTCTTTTTGCTGAATCAAAAGTGGCGCACTTCCATCAACCGCTTCGCGGAAGCCATGACGCTCTTCGCCGTGGCCTGCGCTGGAATTTTTCCGCTCATCCACACCGGCCGCCCGTGGATGGCCTATTACATGTTCCCGTACCCCAGCACCATGGGCATCTGGCCGCAATTCCGCAGCCCGCTCATCTGGGACGTTTTCGCCGTTTCTACGTATGGCACGGTTTCCCTGCTCTTCTGGTTTGTCGGACTCATCCCTGACCTCGCTACGCTCCGCGACCGCGCTCCCCACAAGTGGCAGCAATTTATTTTTGGCGGCCTGGCCATGGGTTGGCGGGGTTCCGCAAGGCACTGGCATCGCTATAATTCGACGTACATGCTGCTCGCCGGATTAGCCACGCCCCTGGTGCTCTCTGTGCACACCGTAGTGAGCTTCGACTTTTCGATCGCCATTGTTCCCGGCTGGCATACCACCATCTTCCCGCCCTACTTCGTCGCGGGCGCCATCTATTCCGGGTTCGCCATGGTTTTGACCATCGCCATCCCCCTGCGCAAAGCCTACGGCCTTGAAGACTTCATCACCATGCGGCATCTTGAAAACATGGCCAAGGTGATGCTGGCTACGGGTTTAATCGTCGCCTACGGCTACTTCTTCGAATTCTTCATGGCCGAATACAGCGGCAACAAATTCGACGTGTTCCTCGTCGAACAACGCCTGCACGGCCCCTACAACCATTTCTATTTCGCTTTGATTCTCTGCAACATATTGACGCCGCAACTCCTGTGGATTGAGAAAGTTCGCCGCAACGTCGCCGCGCTCTTCGTGATGAGCCTGATCATCAATCTCGGCATGTGGCTCGAGCGGTTCGTCATCGTGGTTATCAGCCTCACTCGCGACTTTATGCCCTCGGCTTGGGGCCGTTACTCGGCGACAGTTTGGGACTACGCCACTTTCGCGGGCACCCTGGGACTTTTCACCACCCTGCTCTTTCTGTTCGCCCGCGCGCTCCCCGCAATTTCTATCGCGGAAATGCGCGAGCTGGTCGCCCACACCTCGAAGGAACACGAGTGATGGAACAGCGCTCCCAACTTTACGGTTTGATCGCCGAGTTTGAAACCGTCGACCAGTTGCTGCACGCCGCGGAGCAAGTACGCGATGCCGGCTATAAGAAGATGGACGCGTACGCCCCGTTTCCTGTTGAAGGATTGTCGGAAGCTCTCGGCCTCGGCCGCAATTTGGTTCCCTTTATCACGCTTTGCGGCGGACTTGCCGGCGGTCTCGGCGGTTTCGGGTTCGAATATTGGGTCAACGTCATCAGCTACCCGATGAACATTGCCGGGCGCCCTCTGAACAGCTGGCCGGCGTTCATTCCGGTTACCTTCGAACTAACCGTTCTGGGCGCTGCGCTCTGCGCCGTCTTTGGCATGATTGCTCTCAACGGCTTGCCGCGCCCGCATCACCCGGTTTTCAACGTCCGTCGTTTCGCGGAGCGTGCCAGCAGCGACCGCTTCTACATCAGCATAGAGGCCAGCGATCCCAAGTTTCGTCTGGAAGAAACCGCACGATTTTTGCAATCGCTCCACGCGCAACACGTCACCGAGGTGCAGGATGATTAGCTCCCGGTGCACAGGCTTGGCTTTTTGCGTGGCGCTCCTTGCCGCGGGATGCTTTTTTATCAGCGGTTGCGACCGCATGCGTCAGGATATGGCTACGCAGCCAAAGAACCGCCCGCTCTCCCCATCCGATTTTTTCCGCGACGGGCGCTCCGAACGTCCGCTTCTGGAAAATACCGTGGCTCGCGGCTCACTCGAAAACGATCAACTGCTCATCGCCAAGGACTCCAACGCTTTCCCGCTGCCCGTCGATCAGGCGCTCCTCGAACGCGGCCAGCAACGCTTTGGCATCTACTGCTCCCCGTGCCATGGCTTGCAGGGCGATGGCAACGGCATGATCGTCCTCCGAGGCATGAAGCGGCCGCCGAGTTACCACATCGATCGCTTGCGCGAATCGCCCAACGGCTATTTTTACGACGTCATCACCAACGGCTTCGGACAAATGTACGGTTACTCCGCGCAGGTTCCGCCACGCGACCGCTGGGCCATCGTCGCGTACGTGCGCGCGCTGCAGCTTAGCCGTCACGCGCGCGCCAGCGAGCTGCCCGCCGAATTGCGGGAAAAAATTCCACCAGGAGACTCCGCGAAATGAGCGCGCAGGAATACAGAGCGCCGGAAAGCGTCAACCGCCTGCAGATGTCGGCTTTGGCGGTGGGCGCCGTCGCGCTGGTGCTCGGGTGCTTCCTTGGTGTGCGCAGTCCGGAAAGTAAAGACGCCTTCTTCCGCGCCTATTTGATGGGCTACATGCTCGTCCTGGGCTTCGCGCTAGGTTCCCTGGGCCTGCTGATGTTGCAGCATCTCACCAGCGGGCAATGGGGCATCATGATTCGCCGCCCGCTCGAATCCGCCACGCGCACCATTCCTCTGTTGGTAGTATTGTTCGCCCCGATTTTCTTTTTTGGACTGGAACATCTTTACGGCGCCTGGCTTCATCCCAATGCTCCGCTTTCGAAGATGCAAGTGACCTGGTTGACGCCGAGCGGCTATCGCATGCGCGCGGTGATTTACTTCCTGGTGTGGTTCGGACTGATGTTCATTTTCAATCGCTGGTCGCGGCAGCAAGACGTAAACCGTGAAGACCGCGCGTTGCGCCGTCGTTTCAAGATGCTCGCTGGACCCGGAATTATTTTGTATGTCTTTACCCTCAGCTTCGCGGTCATCGATTGGGTGATGTCCATCTCGCCGCACTGGGCTTCCACGATTTATGGTTTTCTCTTCGTCGCCGGCCAGCTCATCTCATCCATGGCCCTGATGGTCATCATCGTGGTGCTCTTGGCGCGCACCGGGCCCTTCGCGGGTGTTCTGCACAAGCGCCATCTCTGGCAGTTCGGCGGCCTGCTCTTTGCTTTCAACATGCTCTGGGCGTATTTCTCTTTCTCGCAGTTGCTGATCATCTGGTCCGGCAACCTGCCGGAAGAGATCACGTTTTACCGCTCGCGTCTTTATAGCAGCTGGGGCATCGTGGCCGTCCTGGTCCTGATCTTCCACTTCTTCGTGCCTTTTTTCCTGCTGCTGTCTAAAGACCTGAAACGCAACCAGCGCCTGTTGCCCAAGGTCGCCATGTGGATGATTTTTATGCGCCTGGTCGATCTCTACTGGTACACGCAGCCGGAATTTTATCCTGGCAACGCGCTGCCTAACGCTCTCGACTTCGTTTTGCCCATCGCTTTGATCGGTATCTGGCTGGGGTATTTTGCATGGAATTTAAAACGCGAGCCGCTGTTGCCCTTGGGCGATCCCAAGCTTGCGGAGGCTATTGCGCACCATGAGCACTGAGACGCACAACCCGGAGCATCGCCCGAACGGGGAGCCGCACCACGACACGGTGACGTTCGAGCCGCGCGACGTCCAGGTGCGCACCATCTACTGGTATCTGTTTTCGCTGGCGGTGGCCACCGTCTTGGCGTTCGCTGCGAGCATATTCATTCTGCGCTTCACCACCAAGATTGTCGCGGACTCCGATTCCGAGACGCTGCCCATGCGCAAAGCCCTGACCGAGAAACAAATGCTAGAACGCGCCTACCCGCCCGAACCTCGCTTGCAGGGCGTTCCGGGGCATGAACTCGATCCGCAAGAGGATCACCGCGAGAAAATACGCGCTGACCGGTCTGCCAACGAGCAGTATCGCTGGATCGATGCCAGCTCCGGAATCGCGCAAATCCCGGTAAGCGAAGCCATGAAGATCATCGTGGCCAAGGGCGTAACCGGTTCCGCGCCGGCAAGACCATCGGAAACCCCCAAGCCTGCTGCGAAAAAAGCGCCGGGTACGGAGAAAAAGAATTAAGCGCATGACTCATTCCCGCAAGATGCTTTCGGCCGCCGTACTGCTCCTCCTGGCAGGCAGCCAATCTCTGCGCGCGCAAACCATTCCGAGCAGTGTCGGACAGACTGCGGCGAATATGCCGCCGGCGTTGCGCAATGTTGGATTTGAACCGCCGCTCAACGGGCAAGTCCCGCTGGACGTGCCGTTCACCGACGAGACCGGCAAGAGCGTCGAGCTCGGCGACTATTTCGGCCACGGCCGCCCGGTGGTTCTCGCGCTTGTCTATTACGGCTGCCCCATGCTTTGCAATCAAGTGGAACAAGGCGTCGTCGGCGCGTTGCGCATGCTTTCGTTCACGCCTGGCCGCGACTACGACGTGGTCTTCGTCAGTTTCGATGCGCGCGAATCCGCCGATATGGCGGCGGAAAAAAAGAAAAGCGTTCTCGGACATTTCAACCGCCCGGCAACCGCCGGCGGCTGGCATTTCCTGACCGGCAAGCAGGATTCCATCGATACCGTCGCGAAAGCCGCGAATTTTCGCTACAACTTCAACGCCAAAACCAATTTATTCGCGCATGCCAGCGGCATCATGATTCTCACGCCGGACGGCCGCATCTCTCGTTACTTTTACGGGATTGAATATCCTGGACGCGACATGCGCCTCGGCCTTGTCGATGCGTCTGCGGGGAAAATCGGCACTCCCATCGATCATGTGCTGTTGTTCTGTTACCAGTACGATCCCAGTTCCGCGACCTACAGCGCTTCAATTTTGAAGATTGTTCGCTTGGCTGGCATTCTGACGGTTTTTGGCATCGTCATAGCCATTCTCGTTTTTCGGCGCCGCGAAACCGCGTCGCTGCAAGGAGCGCACTGAGCCGTGCAGTCGCAATTGCCACTTTATCCGGAGCAAGCTTCCAACTTCGCGCCGAACGTTGACGCGCTGATGCTGTCGATCATCGCCGTGTGTTTGTTCTTCGCCGTCGCGGTCACCATCGCTATTCTCTACTTTGTGTTTCGCTTTCGGCGGAAAAGCGCCGGAGAAATCGGCGTGGCCATTCACGGCGATATGCGGCTCGAAGCCGCATGGATTCTGGTTCCGCTGGTGCTCGCGCTGGCCATGTTTGCGGGGGGCGCGGTGGTCTATGTGGACTTTCGCCGCGCGCCAGCCGACACGCTCGACATCTATGTGATCGGCAAACAGTGGATGTGGAAGCTGCAGCAGCCCACCGGCCAGAAAGAAATCAACGAGTTGCATGTGCCCGTCGGGCAAAATGTGCGCTTGATCATGGCCAGTGAAGACGTAATTCACGATTTTTCCGTCCCTGCTTTCCGCGTCAAAATGGATGTCGTGCCGGGTCACTACAATACGTTGTGGTTTCGCCCCACGAAAACCGGGAAGTATCACTTTTTCTGTTCGCAATACTGCGGAACGAATCACGCGGTTATGGGCGGCTGGGTCACCGTCATGGAGCCCGACGAGTACACCGCCTGGCTTTCGGGATCTTCAGGCGGTGCGGACAATCCCGTGCTGGCCGGTCAAAAACTATTTGCTGAGCGCGCTTGCGTCACTTGCCACCTCAGCGACGGCAAAGGCCGTGCGCCCTCCCTGAACGGCGTTTATGGAGGCCAGGTGCGCTTGGCGGATGGTTCCACGGTGACCGCCGACGATGCCTACATCCGCGAATCAATTTTGGTTCCCTCCGCGAAAATCGTGGCGGGCTACCAGCCGGTTATGCCAGCTTTCCAAGGCCAATTGACGGAGGAACAGACGCTCGATCTGATTGCGTACGTGAAGTCGCTGCAGGCGGAGCCGGTTCCCGCAACGGGTGCCGGGGTCTGGCCGACCACGGGAAAGAAATAAGCTATGAGTGCGACCATTCCAATACCGGCACACACCATGCCGCGCGAGCACTACCTGAATTCTTCGTATGGCATCCGTTCGTGGCTGCTCACCACCGACCATAAGCGCATCGCCCTGCTGTACCTGGCTTCTGTTACCTTTTTCTTCTTTGTGGGCGGAATCTTTGCCACGCTGATTCGCATTCACTTGCTGACGCCCGGCGGTTATCTGGTCACTCCCGAAACGTACAACAAGCTTTTCACCATGCACGGCGTGGCCATGGTTTTCTTTTTCCTGATTCCGTCGATTCCCGCGGTGCTTGGCAACTTCCTCGTGCCCATGATGATCGGCGCCAAGGATCTGGCTTTTCCCAAACTCAACCTTCTGAGCTGGTACATCTACATCATCGGCGGCTGTTTCGTGCTCTATTCGTTCAGCACCGGCGGTCTGGACACTGGCTGGACCTTTTATACTCCGCTGAGCAGCATCTATTCGAATTCCGCCGTCACGCCCGCGGTCATTGGAATCTTCATCAACGGATTCTCTTCCATTCTCACCGGCCTGAATTTCGTCGTGACCATCCACACCATGCGCGCTCCTGGCATGACCTGGTTCCGATTGCCGCTCTTTTGTTGGGCGCAATACGCCACGAGCATCATCTTCATTCTCGGCACACCGGTAATCGCCATAACCCTGCTGCTCGTGGGACTCGAGCGCATGTTCCACCTGGGCTTCTTCAATCCCGCGCTCGGCGGCGACCCCATTCTCTTTCAGCATCTTTTCTGGTTTTACTCCCACCCCGCCGTGTACATCATGATTCTTCCGGCCATGGGCGTAATCAGCGAAATCATTCCCACCTTCGCCCGCCGCCCCATTTTTGGCTACTCTTTCATCGCTGGTTCGAGTATCGCCATCGCCGTCATCGGCTTCCTCGTTTGGGCGCATCACATGTTTCTCACCGGCGAATCGGTCTACGCCGCCATCGCCTTTTCCCTGATGAGCTATCTCGTCGCCATCCCCTCCGCCGTCAAAGTTTTCAATTGGACCTCCACGCTCTATAAAGGTTCGATCTCCTACGACACGCCGATGCTGTACTCGCTGGGCTTCATCGGGCTGTTCCTCGTTGGCGGCTTAACCGGCCTTTTCCTCGCCTGCTTGGGCCTGGACATCCACCTCCACGACACCTACTTCGTCGTCGCGCACTTCCACTACATCATGGTCGGCGGCGCGGTCATGGGCTACGTCGGCGGCATCCATTTCTGGTGGCCGAAAATCACCGGCAAGCTTTACCCGGAATTCCTCGCGCGTCTCGCGGCGGTCATTCTATTCGTCGGCTTCAACCTGACCTTCTTCCCACAATTTATTCTCGGCTATCTTGGAATGCCCCGCCGCTACCACAGTTATCCAGAAGAATTTCAAGCCCTCAACGTCATGTCCACTGCCGGCGCATCCATTCTCGCCGTTGGCTATCTCCTGCCGATGGCCTATCTGGTGTGGTCTATCAAGTATGGCGCGGTAGCCGGACCCAACCCTTGGCCAGCCACCGGCCTCGAGTGGACCACCGCTTCGCCACCCATTACGGAAAATTTTCACGTTACGCCGCAAGTGGACTGGGAGCCGTACGATTTCGAACATCGCCCCGAACTGGGTCTCGATTCTGTGCCGGCGCTTGCGCCCGCACACGGGGACGATTGAGCCGCAGCGCGCACGAGGATCACGGAGCGTAAAGCTCCGGCAACATCGCGGCCACTAGCGCCGCCGTTATCGAAAGAAAAGAGGACCGCGTGCAACGCACCGGAGAGCTTTACGGACAGTTCGAAACGCTGGAACAGCAGAAAGAAACCGCCACGCTCGGCATGTGGATCTTTCTGACCACGGAAGTTTTATTCTTCGGCGGCCTGTTCATGACCTACACCATCAATCGCCACGCCTATGGCGCGGCCTTCGGTGTCGGCGGCAATACTCTCGACCTCAAACTTGGCGGGCTGAACACCGTGGTCCTCATCATGAGCAGCCTCACCATGGCCATGTCGGTGTGGGCTGCGCAAGTCGGAAAAAAGAAACAGATCACCGGATTCCTCATTGCTACGCTGCTTCTCGGCTGCGTCTTCTTGGGCGTCAAAGCGGTCGAATACAAACAGAAATACGATCACCACCTGATTCCCGGCCGCAATTTTGACATCGCTTTCTGCGTCAACAATCCCAGCGCTTGCGGCCTGTCGGGCAAAGCCCTCGAAGACGAACAAAAAGAAATCGCAGAGGCCGTCAAGGCCGAAGACAAAAACAATCCAGGTTACGGCCTGGCCGATCTGAATTCTCACGCGCAACTTTATTTTTCGCTTTACTTCGGCATGACCGGGCTGCACGCCCTGCACATGATCGTCGGCGCCGGCCTGCTGCTCTGGCTGCTCAAAGAATCCCTGGCCCAGCGCTTCGGCCCCGGCTACAACACGCCCGTCGAAGTCACCGGGCTGTACTGGCACTTCGTCGACATCGTATGGATTTATCTGTTTCCGCTTTTGTATTTGATTGACCGGCACAATTAAGCGCGAGGAGAGCCGCGTGTCTGAACACATCGCATCGCCAAAAATGTACGTGGGAATTTTCTTGGCGCTCATGATCTGCACCGGCGCCACGGTCTGGGCCGCCTACATCAATCTCGGCCAGATGAACATCGTCATCGCCCTCGCTATCGCCACACTGAAGGCCACCTTGGTCGTTCTTTTCTTCATGCACGCCAAATACAGCCCCGGGCGCACGCATCTCGTCATCATCTGCGCCGTATTTTGGCTGGGCATCATGCTGGCACTTACCTTAAGCGACTACGAGACTCGCCAAAAGGAAGGGCTTCGCACACCCCCGTCCGCAACTAGCATATACAACGTCTAGAAGCTTTCCCCGGGCAGCCGCAGCCTCCGCAGTTGCCCCAATGGAAAAACTTTTCCCATCCATATCGGGAATCGATGCATTCTCTAAGACTTGGATTAGGTGGCGATGCCGGCAAGCGAAGGGAAAAACAGAAAAGGGGGAGTAGCGAACCGGCCCAGCCCTCAATCCCCTAAAGGGATCCTCGGCCCGCCTCCCCCACAGGTGACTGGGTTGCAACCCGCACGCCACTCTTAAGCCCTTTGTTTGCAATGTTCTGCCATCTTTTGTCCGCGAAAAAAATGCTCCACCACCGAGAATTATTACGCGTCAGGTCCGTCCCGTACGCTCCCTGACATCCCCACGGTCTCTGGCTACCGACGCTCCGGTTTGACCATCCAGCGCAGATCCTGCTAATGTTAAAAGTTATTCTGGCCGCATTATCTCTCCTGTGCGCCAGGGCTCCTGTGGAGGGAGCGCTGCGGAAACATGGGCCTGACTAAACTGGTGGTTCGCGGCGCTCGCCAGCACAACCTCAAAAACATCAGCGTGGAGATTCCGCGCAACACCCTCACGGTCATCACCGGCCTTTCCGGCTCCGGCAAATCCTCTCTCGCCTTTGACACGATCTACGCCGAAGGCCAGCGCCGTTACGTCGAATCGCTCTCCGCTTACGCCCGCCAGTTCCTCGACCAAATGGAACGCCCTGAAGTTGACGTCATCGAAGGCCTTTCCCCGGCCATCGCCATCGAGCAAAAAACCACCACGCGTTCGCCGCGTTCGACCGTCGGCACCATCACCGAAATTTACGATTACCTTCGCGTTGTCTATGCTTCCGTCGGCGTCCCGCATTGTCCCAATTGCGGCCAAGCCATCACCCGCCAATCCAGCGAACAAATCGTGCAAGCCATCCTCAACGCGGAAGTGTGCCAGCCCGAAGATCGCATCATGATCCTGGCCCCGATTGTCCGTGGCAGAAAAGGCGCGTGGCGCAAGGAGCTTGAAAAGCTCGCGCAGGATGGCTACGTGCGCGTGCGCATCAACGGTGAACTCGTTCCCCTCGACGTGACGCCGGCGCTTGATAAACGCAAGAATCACACCATCGAAGTCGTGGTCGATCGCCTGCTCGTCAAGCAAGGTATCGCTGCGCGCCTCGAGCAATCCATCGCCACCGCGCTTAAACTCGCTTCCGGTCTCGTCACCGTCGCCATCGTTGGCGGCAAAGAACACGTCTTCTCTGAAAAATTAGCGTGCCCGGACTGCGGCATATCCGTTCCACAACTCGAACCCCGCTCCTTCAGCTTCAATTCTCCCTACGGCGCTTGCTCCGCCTGCAACGGCCTCGGTTCGAAATATGATTTCACCCCGGAAAAAGTAATCGCCGATTGGACTCGCCCGCTCTTTGATGGCGGTCTCGGTCCCGGCTCCGGCAGCGCCATACTCAAACGTACTCTCGAACTAGCCGCGTACGCACACCAGTTCAATCTGGACACGCCCTTCGACAAACTTCCCGCGCGCATTCAGAATATTTGTCTCTACGGCTATCCGCCGGCCAACGCAAAAAATGCCGCTGAAAAGTCTGCAAAAAAAGCCGGCGCCAAAGGCTTCCGCTTCCAAGGCATTCTTCAATTCCTCGAAAAAAACTTTGCAGAATCCACTTCCGATTCCTACCGCGAGTGGATGACCCAATACATGGCCGCCACACAATGTAGCGCGTGCCATGGCCAACGCTTGCGTCCGGAATCCCTGGCGGTAAAGCTTGGCGATTGGTCCATCGCAGACTTTACCGCGCTTTCGCTGCAATCGGCTCGCGCGGCCGTCGACAAAATCATCGCCGACCTCAGCCCGCGCCACAAAGAAATCGCCGCGCGTCCTCTCGAAGAAGTCGCCGAGCGCCTCGATTTCCTGCTTGCCGTCGGCCTCAGCTACCTCAGCCTCGCTCGTTCCGCCGCCACCCTCTCCGGCGGCGAAGCCCAGCGCATTCGCCTCGCGACGCAAATCGGTTCGCGTCTGCGCGGCGTTTTGTACGTTCTCGATGAGCCTTCCATCGGCCTGCACGCGCGGGACAATGCACGCCTCCTCGGCTCCCTCGAGCAACTTCGCGATCTCGGCAACACCGTGCTCGTCGTCGAACACGACGAAGACACCATCCGCCGCGCGGACTTTGTCGTTGACCTCGGTCCGGGCGCGGGAAATGCCGGCGGCTTTCTCGTCGCCCAGGGCAAACCCGAACAGATCGCTGCGAGCGCAGAATCCTTGACCGGTCAGTATCTGAGCGGCGCCGCACGTATCTCCATTCCAGAAAAACGCCGCAGCCCCAACGGGAAATCCATTCAAATTCTCGGCGCCACCGCCAACAATCTGCGCGGCGTGGATATCACTCTCCCGCTCGGCCTGCTCACCGTTGTCACTGGCGTCTCCGGCTCCGGGAAATCCACGCTGGTAAACGACATTTTGTATCGCGCCCTCGCGCAAAAGCTGTACCGCGCCTCGGAAGCTCCGGCCACGCACCGCGAGATTCTTGGCGTGGAAAATATCGACAAGGTCATCGAAATCGATCAGGCTCCCATCGGCCGCACTCCGCGCTCTAATCCCGCCACCTACACTGGCGTTTTCGCTCCCATTCGCGAACTTTTCTCCATGCTTCCGGAATCCCGCGAACGCGGCTACAAACCCGGCCGTTTCAGCTTCAACGTGAAAGGCGGCCGCTGCGAAGCCTGCCAGGGCGACGGTCTGCGCCGCATCGAAATGAATTTTCTTCCCGACGTCTACGTCACCTGCGAAGTCTGCCGCGCCAAGCGCTACAATTCCGAAACCCTCGCCGTCCGCTACAAAGGCCACTCCATCAGCGACGTTTTAAATCTCCCGGCCGTCGACGCCCTCAAGCTCCTCGAAAATATTCCGCAGGTTCAGCAAAAGCTCGCCACGCTCGTCGAAGTTGGCCTCGGCTACGTCACTCTCGGCCAGTCCGCCACTACCCTCTCCGGCGGCGAAGCCCAGCGCATCAAACTTGCGCGCGAACTTTCCAAACGCCAGACTGGCCGCACCCTCTACATCCTTGATGAGCCCACCACGGGCTTGCATTTTGACGATGTTCGCAAATTGCTCGACGTCCTGCAGCGTCTGGTCTCTCTCGGCAACACCGTGCTCATCATCGAGCATCACCTGGACGTCATCAAGCAAGCTGACTGGATCATCGATCTTGGACCGGAAGGCGGCGAAGGCGGCGGCCGCATCGTCGCGCAAGGTCCGCCGGAACTCATCGCCCGCACAAAGAAGTCCTACACTGGACAGGCCCTCCTTCGCGTCTTGAATCTGAATGGCCACCATGGCGGCAACGGTCACCCCGCCAACGGCGCCAATGCGCGGCCCGGCAACGGGGACAACGGTCACGGCAAATGACCCTTTTCCCGGCCCACACCGCTGGTCGCTGCGCGGCCCGCAAGTTTTTCTTCCGCCTTGCGCGAAAGACATCTTCTTCATAAAGTGAATCGGACACGATGACCGTTTACCAAACGCAACCGATCACCTTGGGCGACATCCAAACCTATCCTCTGGATTCCCGCAAAAGCAAAGTTCGCGTCGGCGATTTTGCCAAGCCTCCCGGCCCCAACACTTCCTTTATAAAATTTCTGGATTCCCTCCCCGCCATCCTCGCCGCTGACGACTTGCGTTATCTGGTCGCGGCTCTTGCGCGCGCCAAAAAAAATCGCAAGGCCATCCTCTGGGGTATGGGCGGTCACGTTATCAAAGTCGGCCTCGGTCCGGTGGTCAACGATCTCATGCGCCGCGGTTTCGTTTCCGGCATCGCCATGAATGGCGCAGCGCTGGTCCACGATTTTGAGATCGCTCTCTCTGGCGGCACTTCCGAAGATGTCGACGCCACTTTAAGAACCGGCGAGTTTGGCATGGCCACGGAAACCGGCCTCTTCCTCAATCAAATTGCCGTCACCTCCACCTTCAGCGGCATCGGCTACGGCGAAGCCGCTGGCAAATTCCTCGCCTCCAGAAAAATAAAAACCGAAAATGCGGCTTCCAGTGTATTGCTGCAGGCCTACAAGCAGCGCATACCGGTCACCGTGCATCTGGCCATTGGTACGGACATCCCGCACATGCATCCCATGGCCGACGGCGCGGCGCTCGGCGCATCCACCCACCAGGACTTTCGTCTTTTTTGCGCGCTGGTTGCGCAAATGGATGGCGGCGGCGCTTATCTCAATTGGGGCTCCGCGGTAGTCTTGCCGGAAATTTTTCTCAAGGCCGTGGCCGTCGCGCGCAATCTGGGCATCGACCTCCGGCACATTACCACGGCAAATTTTGACTTCATCCAGCACTATCGGCCGCTGCAAAATGTCGTCAAGCGCCCCACCGGCGCGGGCCAGCCGCAACAGGGTTCTCGTTCGCGCGGCGTGGCCATCACCGGGCACCATGAATTAATGATGCCGCTGCTCGCCGCGGCTCTCGCTGCCGGCCGGCCGGTGAAATCGAGGCGCGTAAAGTGATGGAACCTTTCGAAGGCAATTCCGCGCCGCCACCCGAGCCGGCTGCCGAAACAGGCGCCGCGCAGAGCCCATCGAGAGCTGCGGCGCCGTCCGGCGCTTCGCAAGATTCTTTTTCGCCTTTGTCCGGCGACCCCCTCTCCTATGTGGCATCGACTCCCGAGCCGGCCTTCGCCGAATCTTCGAGGACCGTGCTGCTCCCCGCGGACCTTCGCATCTCCTGGTCTTGGATTCACCTGGCGATTTTTTTATTTGCCGGATTGGCCGGCTTGCTGGTGGTTCCCACCATCGTTGCTTTGGGCATTGCCGCCTACACTCACGAGTCGCAAAAGCAATTGCAGGAATTAACCGCCAACCCCGCATTTCTGGTCGCTACGCAAGTTCTGTGGTTTGCCGTGGTTCTTTTTTTCTTGTACATGACGCTTGCCGTCTTGCGCGACGCTCCCTTCTGGCGCACGCTCGGTTGGCGAAAGCTTCCGAGCGGCACCCAGGCGGGGCGCTACAAACCGTGGATGTTTTTCGCCACGGGCAGTGGTCTCGCCATCTTCGTGGCCCTCGCGGGCTCCCGGGTCAAAGACGCGGAAAGCGCACCCATCGAGCAACTCTTCAAAAGTCCCCATGCCGCGCTGCTCCTCATGGCCATGGCTGTCTTGGTTGCTCCCCTCGTTGAAGAAACCGTCTTCCGCGGCTACCTCTATCCCTTATTCGCCGGCAAATTTTCCAAACTCGCCGGGTTTTTCGGATTGCCGGCCTTCAATGCCGTCCGCTTTGGCACCGTTAGCGGCATACTCATCACCGGCGTTTTGTTTGGCCTGATGCACGGCTCGCAGCTCGGGTGGAACTGGGGCCTTGTCAGCCTGCTGACCCTGGTCGGCATCATCTTCACTTTTGCCCGCGCCAGCACCGGCACCGTGCTCGCTAGCTTCCTGATGCATCTGGGCTATAACTCGATGATCGCGGTAACCTCTATTCTGGTCACGAAGGGTTTCACGCAAATGCCCCCCGGCCACTGAGCCCGCAGCACCGGCACTCTTGCCTGTGCGCGTTCTGGGGCGTCACCCAAATTTGTAGCCCGCGCAAAAAACGCTACTATAGTTATTGAGACTCTTGAGAGGTCACCCAAAGCATGTACGTAGCACAGCCCATCTCGTGGACCGCGTCTGGCGTGGTTATGCTCGATCAGCGCAGACTCCCCGCTGAAGAGATCAGCTACACCTACACCGATTACCGCGAAGTCGCCAAAGCCATCCGCGAAATGGTCATTCGCGGCGCACCAGCCATCGGCGTTGCAGCCGCCATGGGCGCGGCCCTCGGGATCCAGCATTCCTCCGCTAAATCCGTCGCCGAACTTCGCGCCGAATTTGCCGTAATTAGCGCGGCCTTGGCCGAGACGCGCCCGACCGCCGTCGATCTTTTCTGGGCCCTCGAACGCATGAATCGCAAATTCGATTCTCTCGTCGCCGCGAGCGCCAGCCTCGCGCAAATTCGCAAAGAAATGGTCGCCGAAGCTCAACTCGTGCATTTTGAAAAAAAAGCCACTGACGAAGCCATCGGCCGCTTCGGCGCGCCCTTCATGCCGCAACACGGCCAGGTGATGACCCAGTGCAACGCGGGAGCCTTAGCTACTGCGGGAATCGGCACTGCGCTCGGCGTTATTCGCGTAGCTATCGAACAGGGCAAAAAACTCCACGTCCTCGTTCCCGAGACGCGCCCCTATCTCCAAGGCGCGCGCCTGACCGCCTGGGAACTCCTCAAAGGCGGCATTCCACTCACGCTCATCACCGACAATATGGTCGGTCACTTCCTGCAAACGGGCGCGGTGAAAGCCGTCGTCACCGGCGCCGACCGCATTGCCGCCAACGGCGACACCGCCAACAAAATCGGCACCTATCAAATCGCCGTCCTGGCCAGGGAGAACAACGTTCCCTTTTATATTGCCGCGCCCATTTCGACGTTTGACTTGAACATCCCGGACGGCCAGCACATTCCCATCGAACAGCGTGCTGCGGAAGAAGTCACTCACATCCAGGGCGTGCGCATCGCCCCGGATGTCCACGCCGCGCATCCCGCCTTCGACGTCACTCCCGCTCGCTACATCGCCGGAATCATCACCGAACGCGGCGTAGCCCGCGCTCCCTACCTCGACTCGCTCGGCGATCTTGCGGCGAACCCGCAGCCAGCCATTTCCGCCACTCACTAGACACAAAACTCCCCAGGGGCACGCCGCGCTGTGCCCGCTCACCTCTTCTTGCGCCTCTAGCTAGCGCACTCCATTTGACATTCAACGTTTACGCAAAAAAACTGCGGTGGGGGTGGCTGCGGAACAGCAGACAATTTTCGTACAAGTCCAGTCCGAATGCCCGTCTCCCTCGGAACGGATGGAAGGAGAGACTACTTAGGGTGACGAATATGCTCCGCCAGCGTTCGCGCTCGCTGTCGCGCGATATCCACGATGTGCGAATCGCCGCCGATCTGATCGAGGAGGGGCAGCAGCGACTGCGGCTCGGGCAGCATCCCGCGGCTGAAATCCATTTCGCACTGCATCAGCGCGTCATTGATACCCAAGCGGTCGTACTTCATGCGCCTAGAAAGAATCTCCGCGTGTTCCTGCTGCCGCGCCAAGCCCTCGAAAATCTGCAGCAGCTGCGTGGCAGGGCCGTTCAGCGTGTAGTTGAATTTCGTTTCGTAAACGGTTGCGCCTTGCTCCCAGCGAAATGTCTTTTCGCCCAGGCTGGCGATCTTGCGGTGCACATCGAGATCGAGTGATTGAAAATGATTCAGCTGGCCAGCCAGAGCAAACATTTTGCTGCGCAACCCCGCGCCCACCACAAAAGGAGCGGACCCTGGATCGTCATCGAGCTGCCGGATCTCATACGTCGCGGTGTCGGAGTCTTCGCTGACCGTAATCTCGATTAATTCCGGCGTGCTCGATTTGAATACGCGGCGAAATGTGATGCGCGCCGCGCTCGTCGTGAGTGTCGTTTTTTGCGGCGTTTGCAACCGCGCGAGCGAGCCTGCTTGGGCGGTTGCGCAAAGCCCGAGAACAAAAAACAATGCGGCGCAAACACCGATTAGGGAGTGGCGGGAATATTGCATCATCGACGGGTTATGATGCGCGGATCCGCGCTGGCGTTTCTTTCCACGATGCGCACGGCGCTTTGCAGCGCGCCTGCGCCGGCACCGTCATTCGCGATGGCAAACTCTGGCGGCTTACCGCCGGGCGCTATTTTTCGCCGGGAGCTTTCCCGTTTTGCGCCGCCGTTCGCATCCGGCAATGCAAACCGCAAGCGCGTCTGGTGCGCTTGCAAGTGACAGAGCGCCACGGCCAGCGCATCTGCGGCGTCCGCCGGCTCCGGAATTTCCTCCATGTGCAATAGCGCGCGCACCATAACTTGCATCTGTCGTTTGTCTGCGTTGCCGTAACCTGCCACCGAAGCCTTCACTTCGCGCGGCGAATAACTATGCACCAGCAAGGAGTTTTGCGCGGCCGCCAGCAGCACCACGCCGCGCACCTCCGCGAGCTGCAGCGCCGTGCGTACATTCAAAGCGCTGAAAATTCCCTCCACGGCCAAAACGTGTGGAGAAAAATCAGCAATCAATTTGCACAGCAGCGCATGCACATCCTGCAGCGCCGCGCCCAGCGATTCCTTCCGCCGCTGCGGGGCGATGCGCAACGCGCCATAATGCAGCAACCGGCAATTGCGCCCGTCGCTTTCAATCACGCCGTAACCCGTCGGCCCAGCCGCTGCGGGATCGACGCCGAGCACTCGCAGGCAGTCTTGTCCGCACGCAGGGCGCGCCTGCTGATTGGCCATCATCCGCGGCAAATTCATGGCCCCAAGTCTACGGCCTAGCCGCGCTCCAAGCCACTGGTTTCCTAACACCGCGGGTTCAAAAGGCCACCGAAAACAAAAGCGGCCGCTTCGTGATGGAAGCGGCCGCTCGAAAAATCCGCAAACTTCAAACGTGACGTGACGACTCGCTCAGCCGGCGACTGCTGCCTGAATCTCCGACTCATCGATGTCGAAGTTTGCGTAAACATGTTGCACGTCATCGTGTTCTTCCAGCGCTTCGATCAGTCGCACCATTTGCGTGGCTTGCGCGCCCGTGAGCTTCACATAATTCTGCGGCACCATGGCAATTTCCGCGGACTCTGGGGTGATATTCGCTTTCGCGAGCGCTTCTTTCACTTTTTCCAGCGCTTCGGGCGGCGTCACGATGTACCAGCTCGAGCCATCGTCCTTCAGATCTTCCGCTCCGGCTTCCAGCACCAAGTCGAGCAATTTGTCTTCGCTGGCCGCTTCTTTCGCAATGGAAATTTCACCTTTGCGGCTGAACATCCATCCCACGGCGCCAGCTTCCGCCATGTTGCCGCCATTCTTGCTCATTAAATGGCGAAACTCGCCGACCACGCGGTTGCGGTTCGTGGACACCACTTGAATCAACATCCCCACGCCGCCCGGTCCATAACCCTCAAACGTGGCTTCTTCGTAGACTTCGCCTTCGAGCTGTCCCGTGCCGCGCAGGATCGCGCGTTCCACATTTTCGTTGGGCATATTGGCGCCCTTGGCCGCGAGAATGGCGGTGCGCAGCCGGGGATTCGACGCGGGATCGCCGCCGCCAATGCGTGCGGCAATGCTGATTTCCCGGATGATGCGGGTGAATACGCGTCCGCGCTTCGCGTCGGTAGCCCCCTTCTTGTGCTTGATGGTGGCCCATTTTGAATGCCCGGACATATCACATCCCTCTTTGTCTTGCTTGACCGCCAAGCGGCCTTACATTGGGAATTTCGCGCCGGCCGTACGTGCGGAGGCAGGCGTACCTTGCGGAGACGTACAGGCGAACCGAAAAACCCCTACGAAACGGGTAAAGTTTAGCACAGCCCCGGAAACGGCGAAACCGGGTATACTTTCGCGGGGCAACTCCTTGTATAAGCGGTGTATGTACAGCTTCTTTATCCCGCGTTTGGCGCTCCCTTCCGGCGTCCGCGACTTGCGGCGGGCTTCAGCGAGGCCGGCGTGATCAACCGGCGATTGCGCGTCCTGGCGATGGCTTCCCACCCCGTGCAGTACATGGCGCCGATATTCCGCCGCCTCGCGGCGGTTCCTTCGATCGATTTGCATGTGGTGTATTCCAGTTTGCGCGGCGCGCAGGCTGCTGTCGATCCGGATTTTGCCACCACCGTACAATGGGATGTGCCGTTGCTCGACGGTTATCACTGGTCGCATCTCCCGAGCGGAACTTCTTCAGAGCAACTATCGCGTGTTGGGCATCCCACGCTGTGGAGATTTATCCGCGAGGGTCAGTTCGACGCTGTGCTGAGTTTTACAGGATATATCTGCGCGGCTTTTTGGATCGCGTTGATGGCGGCGAAAATGTCGGGTGCGGCGTATTTATTTGGCACAGACAGCGCCTCGCTGGCGCCGCGCGATGGGCGGCCATGGAAGACGGCGTTCAAAAAACTGCTGTGGCCGTATCTGTTCGGGCTTGCCGATCAGGTCATCGTGCCCTCGACGAATACCAAAGACTTGATGATTTCTTTGGGCATTCCGGAAGCGCGCGTGACGCTTACGCCCTATTCGGTGGACAACGAATGGTGGACGGAAAAATCCGCGCAGGTAGATCGCGAAGCGGTGAGAAAATCGTGGGGAGCGGCTCCGGAAGATCTGGTTATTCTTTTTTGCGCCAAGCTGCAGCCCTGGAAACGACCGCGCGATCTTTTGCGGGCTTTTGCGAAAGCGAAGGTCGCCAATGCGCTCCTGGTGATCACGGGAGACGGGCCGTTGCGTGCGCAACTGCAAAACGATGCGGTCAAGTTGGGGATCGCATCGCGCGTGCGTTTTCTGGGTTTCAGCAATCAGTCGCAACTGCCCTCGGTGTATACCTCTTCCGACGTGATGGTATTACCCTCGAAATACGAACCGTTCGCCGTGGTGGTGAATGAAGCCATGTGCTGTGGCTGTCCGGTGATCGCCAGCGACCGCGTGGGTGCGGCACGCGACCTGATCGCTCCGGTAAAGCCGGAATTTATTTACCGTTGTGGAGATTTGAACGCGCTCGCGGCAATTCTCAAGGAGTGCAGCACGAACCGCGCGGAGTTGCGGCGATTGCGCGCGGCGGTAGTTACGCGCATGCAAACGTGGTCCCCCGTGGAAAATATTGCTGCCACGGTGCGAGCCGTACAAATAGCGGTGGAGCGCATCGCGAGTGACGCCCCGGACGCGGGCGACGCAGCGTCAACTTCGGGCCATGCTCCAGCGTCCTCCGCCAAACTTCACGAATGAAGCTGCTCCTTTATTCGCATTTTTTTGCCCCCAACATCGGCGGAGTGGAAACACTCGTGCTGTCGCTGGCGAAAGGACTGGCGCAGCTCCCCAGCGCTTCTGGCAAAGCGCAGTTCGACGTTACGCTGGTCACGCAAACTTCGGCGGCAAATTTTGACGACCGCGCACTGCCGTTCCGGGTCGTTCGGCAGCCCGGTAATCGGCAATTATGGAAGTTGATACAAGCTTCGGATGTGGTGCACGTCGCGGGCACGGCGATTATGCCCATGGTGCTCGGCAAATTGGCGCGCAAACCGGTCGTCGTCGAACATCACGGATTTCAATCCATTTGCCCCAACGGCCAATTGCTAATGGAACCGCTAGAGACTCCGTGCCCGGGCCATTTTATGGCCGGCCACCACGGCGTCTGTTTGCGCTGCAATGCGAACCAAGGCTGGGCCGCCTCGATGAAACTTTGGGCGCTCACGTTTGTGCGACGCTTGCTTTGCAAACACGTCGCCGCGAATATTTCTCCGACGAAATGGCTTGGGCAGCTTATCGAGCTGCCGCGCGTGGTGACCATCCCGCACGGAATCGAGCAACCGCTGGTCCGGGTGGCGCCCTTGCCCGCGGACGAACCTCCGCGGATCGCGTTCCTCGGGCGCCTCGTGAGCACCAAGGGCGTGCGCGTGTTGCTGAACGCCGCGCGTATTCTTCGCGAAGAAAAAAAATCGTTTGGCTTGCTCATAGTCGGCGATGGGCCGGAACGCAACGCGCTCGAGGAACTCGCGCGCGATCCGCGATTGAACGGAGTGGTGCGCTTCACCGGGCGGTTAAGCTCGGAGGAAGTCACATCAACGCTTTCGACGGCCTCGATGGTTGTAATTCCATCGCTCGGCGGGGAGGTCTTCGGACTTGCCGTCGCCGAAAACATGTTCCGCGGTCTGCCGGTCGTTGCTTCGGACCTCGGCGCGTTTGTCGAAGTGCTCGGCGGCGCGGGGCTGACGTTCGAGACCGGCAACGCGTCGAGCCTTGCGGCGCAAATCGCGCGGCTGCTCGATGAACCTCTGCTGCGCGCGAGCCTGGCGCAGCGCGGCCGGGAACGCATCAGTGAATTTTGCAATGCGCGTCGTATGGCGGAAGCGCATGCAGGGATTTACCACGGCATCGAGGACCAGGGCCGAACGGCGAGCGCCACGCGTGGCTAGTCCGGGTTCCTCGCTGGCGCCGATAAAATATCCATGATGAGCTCGCCATGTCCGTGAAGCGAACCGGTAGCGCGCGGGGCGGTGGCAAGCAGCGCCAGGACGAGGGCGCTGGGGATAACACTTCCGTTCATCGCGCGGCTCAGCGATAATTGGTGCGCCTTGGTGCTGCTTCTGCCGTTTGCGGACACCCAGCCCTGCGAGGACTACCTGTTGAACGCCTACCTATGGCTGACGCTGGGGATCCGGTTCCGCATGCCGACCATTCAGCTGGCGTCTCTGGCGCCTGCGGATATGCCAAAGCTGCAAATTCCCGGCCACGGACTCTGCTGACTTGCGTGTCGCCGTAGTCTCGCCGTTTGTGGATCGCCAGCACGGTACCGAGCGAGCGCTCGCGGAGTTGCTGGAGCGACTGGCGCGCGATCACCGCTGTGAAATTCATTTATTCGCGCAGCGCGTCGAGGACTTGCGGGTGACGCGATGGGATGCGCGACATCGCGGCCAAGCGGACGTGATTTTTTGGCACGTCGTGCCGATGACCGGGGGGCCGCTGCTTTTCAGTTTTGTGGCATGGTGTTTTCTCAACCACTGGTCGCGCTGGGCCTTTAGATTTTTTCGCGGCGGCAAATTCGACGTCGTGCTTTCTCCGGGCATCAACTGCCTGGACGCCAATGTGGTCGTTGTTCACGCCATTTTTCACCGTTTGCGGCAACTCTCACTGGAAAAGAGCGATGCAGATGCATCCGGCGGCAGCGGTTTTCGGCGTTTGCATCGACGAGCCTACTACGCGTTACTGGCAAGCCTGGAAAGTCGCATTTATGCGAATCCGCGCGTCGCGTTAGCCGCGGTTTCCGAGCGTACCGCAGCGCAGCTGGCGGCGTATTTCGGGCGGACGGATATCCGCGTCATTCCGAATGGCGTGGAGACCACGGAGTTCTCGCGCGAAAAGCGCCTGGCGGACCGGGAGGCAGCACGCAATCGCCGCAATCTGCAGCAGAGTGCTTTTGTTTTGTTGCTGATCGGGAATGACTGGGAGGTGAAAGGGCTGGGGACCCTGCTGCGCGCGATGGCCTTGGTTCGCGAATTGCCGTTGCAACTGATGGTGGTGGGGAGTGACGCGGCGGCGCCATTCGAGGAGCTGGCGAGGGCTCTTGAAGTTGCGGATCGTTGCCGCTGGGAGAAACCTGGCGGCAAAGTTCTGGATTTCTACGCCGCCGCGGACGCCTACGTGAGCCCGAGCCGCGAAGACTCGTTCGGCTTGCCGGTTGCGGAAGCCATGGCTACCGGGCTTCCGGTGATCACGTCAAGCTTTGCCGGGGTTTCGACGCTGATCAAAGATGGCGTCGATGGATTTGTGCTCGACGATCCACGGGATGCGGAGACGCTTAGCAAATTATTGCGGCTCCTCTGCGAACAGCCCGCGCTTCGCGAGCGCATTGGCAGCGCGGCCGCGGAAACCGCGCTAGCCTGGACCTGGGATCGCCATGCCGAAGCGGTGTGGGAGCTCTTGAAATCTGTCACCGCCACGCTGACTTGACGGTCGGCGTCGCACATGCGTTGGTTGCCGTGCGTCATGGTTTCGAGCGAAATCACTGTGGGCGCTGCCGGCCCACAGAGGACGAAGTGGCGAAAAGATCTCGCTCCCGAGCCCGCGAAATCCACCGCCGGTATTTCGCGAGGCTCTTGCATAAGCGCCCGGTCCTTTACAATTTCACGCGGTGCAAAATCGTCGGGCGGGCTATCGATGGTCAGGCGTTGTGGTAAAATTGAAATTCCCCAAATGACCTCCGGAGCCAAACCGCAATGAAATTTGGAGTTGTCGTTTTTCCCGGTTCCAATTGCGATCACGATGCTTTTTATGCGTTGGGAAAGGTTTTGCACAAGCCCGTGGAATTGATCTGGCACCAGGCCACGGACCTCGGTGGTTGTGACGCCATTATTTTGCCCGGCGGGTTTGCTTACGGGGACTATTTGCGGACCGGGGCGATTGCGCGATTTTCGCCGGTGATGAGCGCGGTGGAAAAATTTGCGAAGTCTGGCGGAATGGTACTGGGGATTTGCAACGGTTTTCAGATTTTACTGGAAGCCGGATTGCTGCCGGGCGCGGTGATGCGCAATTCCGGGCTGCGCTATATTTGCCGGCACGTGCACGTCCGTATTGAAGAAACGGATACACCGTTTACGCATGCGGCGCGCAAGGGGCAGGTTTTGAAAATCCCCATTGCGCACAATGACGGAAATTACACTGCCGACGAAGCGGATTTGCGTGAACTCGAACGCAACCGGCAGATTTTGTTTCGCTACACTTCCGCTGACGGAAAGGACGACGCGGCAGGAAATCCCAATGGGGCGCTGCACAATATTGCAGGCGTGTGCAATCGCGAACGCAACGTGGCCGGGCTGATGCCGCACCCGGAGCGGGCCGTGGAAGCGGCACTGGATTCCGCGGACGGTTTGGTGGTTTTCCATTCGATGATCGAAGCTTTGGTGGGCGCGGCGAAGGCTTCGGCGTAGCCCGTCATTGTTGTAGGCGCAGTTCTCGGGAAACTGAATGGCAACAGCTAGCACGGAAATCAAGGTAACCGCGGAGACTGCAGCGGAGCACGGCCTGAGCGCCGAGGAATACGCGCGCGTGCTGCAAATTCTTGGGCGCGATCCAAACATCACGGAGCTGGGAATTTTTAGCGTGATGTGGAGCGAGCACTGCTCGTATAAATCGAGCAAAGTGCATTTGAAGCGGTTGCCGACGCGCGGAAAATTGGTGGTGCAGGGGCCGGGCGAAAACGCCGGCGTGGTGGATATTGGCGGCGGGCTGGTGGCGGCGTTCAAAATCGAATCGCACAATCATCCGAGTTTTGTCGAGCCGTTTCAGGGCGCGACGACCGGTGTGGGCGGAATATTGCGCGATATTTTTACCATGGGCGCGCGGCCCATCGCGATTCTGGATTCGTTGCGATTTGGCGAAATCACCCCGGGGAAAACTGGCAGTGCGGATGAATCGGCGAGAAACCGGCGAATTCTGGATGGCGTGATTCGCGGCGTAGCGAATTATGGAAATTGTTTTGGCGTGCCGACCGTTGGCGGCGAGGTGTGCTTTGAGCCTTGCTATTCGCAAAATCCGCTGGTGAATGCGCTGGCCCTGGGCATTGCGAAGAAAGAAGAGATTTTTCTGGCGAAAGCCCGGGGCACGGGCAATCCGGTGATTTATGTTGGTGCGAAGACCGGACGCGATGGGATTCACGGAGCGTCGCTGCTGGCATCGGCGGAATTTACCGAGGAGTCGCAGCAGAAGCGGCCGAACGTGCAGGTTGGCGATCCCTTTGTTGAGAAATTATTGCTGGAGGCTTGCCTGGAGGCCATGCAAACGGGCGCGATTGTGGCGATTCAGGATATGGGGGCGGCGGGGCTGACGTGTTCGACGACGGAGATGGCTTCGCGCGGCGGGACGGGGATTGAAATCGATCTGGCCAAAGTGCCGCAACGCGAAACCGGGATGTCGCCGTACGAAATCATGCTCAGCGAATCGCAGGAGCGCATGCTGCTGGTGACGGAAAAAGGGCGCGAGCGCGAAGTGCTAGATGTTTTTAGGAAGTGGGGGCTGGACGCGGTGGTGGTCGGCCAAGTGACTGACGGCGGGCTGTTGCGTGTGAAGGACCGCGGCCAAGTGGTGGCGGAAATTCCGGCGCATCCTTTGGCCGAGGAGGGGCCGGTTTATCAGCGCCCGCTGGCGCCGCCGATGGTGCGCAAGGAGACTGCGGCGGATTGGTTTGCGTTCGCGGCGGAAGGCACGGACCTTACCGCAAATTTTATGAAGCTGTTGGCGTCGCCCGCGATTGCATCGAAGCGCTGGATTACCGAGCAGTACGACACCATGGTGCGCACGAATACGATTGCTGTTCCTGGTGCGGCGGATGCCGCGGTGGTGCGCATCAAGGAATCGGCGCGGGCTGCACCGGCGGGGGGCGGCGAAATTCTACGGGCCCTGGCACTTTCGACCGATGGCAATGGGCGCTGGTGCTACCTGAATCCGCGCGTGGGCGCAATGCACGCGGTGGCGGAGGCTGCGCGCAATGTGGCGTGCACAGGGGCGCGACCGATTGCCGCGACCAATTGCTTGAATTTTGGCAGCCCGGAAAAACCGGAAGTGATGCGGCAGTTCAGCGAAGTGATTGACGGTTTGACGGAAGCTTGCAACGTGCTGGCTACACCGATTACCGGCGGCAACGTTAGTTTTTACAACGAAACGTTGGGTCATTCGATCTATCCGACACCGGTGATTGGTGTGCTCGGCGTGCTGGACGATTCCTCGAAGGTCGTAAAGCTCGCGTTTCGCACGGCGGGCGACGCCATTGTGTTGCTCGACGGACTTGCCGCGAACGAGCGGGCGCGCCATAGCGTGCCGCAAGAAGAGGCGCGCGAATTTTCCTCCAGTGAATACGCGAAAACAATCGCGGGCATTGTCGCCGGAGAGCCTCCCGCGATGGATCTCACCGCTGAAAAACGCCTGATCGACTGCCTGATCGCTCTGGCGACCGAAGGCCTGGTGCAATCGGCGCACGATATCAGCGACGGCGGGTTGGCGGTGACATTGGCAGAAGCCTGTTTCCCCCCCAATTCTTCTTCTTCGAGCGCATTGGGGGCGGACGTCCGCCTCGAGGGCGCATTTCCTTCGGAGTTCGCGGTCTTCGGTGAGCGCGGGGCTCGTGCAGTGGTTTCCGTGAAGCCAGATAAACTTGCTGCCCTTCTCGCAACTGCGAGACAATACAGTGTGGCGACCGCGGAAATCGGCAGCGTGATGCCGGACAGCGTTTTACGCATCCAAACGAAGGGGCGCGCGGCGATCGATTCCCCGGTCGATGCCCTGCGCGATGCCTGGGCCCATTCGCTCGAACGAACGCTAAAGATTCAATGACACAAAAAATCGCTTACGCGGACGACCACTTTCACGACGAATGCGGCGTGTTCGGCGTGTTTGGACATCCGGAAGCTGCCAATCTCGCCTACCTTGGGCTCTATGCGCTGCAGCATCGCGGGCAGGAATCCGCCGGCATTGTTTCGAGCGACGGCGGCGAATTGCACTCGCATCGCGCGATGGGCGAAGTGGAAGAAATTTTTGTGCCGACCGTGCTCGCGGAGCTTCCGGGCGATATCGCCATTGGGCATACGCGGTACTCGACTGCCGGCGACAAAGCGCTGCTCAACGCGCAGCCCATCATGGTGGATTGCAACAAAGGCAAAATCGCGCTGGGCCACAACGGCAATCTGACCAACGCCGCGGAATGGCGGCGCAAGCTCGAGCATCGCGGCTCTATTTTTCAAACCAACAGCGACACCGAAGTGATCGTGCATCTGATCGCGCGCTCGCAAGCGCGCAATTTATCAGGTGCGCTGGGCGACGCGCTGAATCAGGTGGAAGGCGCGTACTCGCTGCTGGTGCTGACGCCCGATGAGTTATACGCGGTGCGTGATCCGCGGGGCTTCCGCCCGCTGGTGCTGGGGAAATTGCCGGCGACAGTAACGACGCCAGAAACCTGGATGGTGGCTTCGGAAACTTGTGCGTTTGATCTGCTCAACGCGCAATATGTTCGCGAGATCGCGCCCGGCGAAATGGTGCGCATCTCGAAATCCGGTATCGAGTCCATCCACTTTGCGCCGCAAAAACCGCATCAACACTGTATTTTTGAGCATGTCTATTTTGCGCGTCCGGACAGCATTATTTTCGGGCGCTCCGTTAATGCCAGCCGCGAAGCGCTGGGCCGCGTACTTGCGCGCGAACATCCGGTCGAAGCCGACATTGTTGTGCCGGTGCCCGATTCCGGAGTACCGGCTGCCGTGGGCTACTCGCTCGAATCGAAAATTCCCTTTCACCTCGGCTTGATTCGCAATCACTACATCGGCCGCACGTTTATTGAGCCATCGCAAGCGATTCGCAATTTTGGCGTCAAATTAAAATTAAACCCCGTGCGTGGACTCATCGAAGGAAAACGCGTGGTGCTCGTCGATGACTCGATCGTGCGCGGCACGACCAGCCGCAAAATCGTGCGCATGGTGCGCGAAGCCGGCGCCAAGGAAGTGCACGTGCGCATCAGCTGCCCGCCGACGGTTTCGCCTTGCTACTACGGCGTGGATACACCGACAAAAGAAGAATTGATCGCTTCATCAAACACGCCGGAAGAGATTTGCAAGTATCTGGGAGCGGATTCGCTGGGCTACGTATCGCTGTCCGCGCTGCGCCAGGCGGTGCATGACGATGTCGGCGCGTTTTGCACGTCGTGCTACACCGGTGTCTATCCCACGGATTTGGTGCAACTAGAAGTGCGCGAAGGCAGCGGAAATGGCACACTGGGTATGGGCATGAGCGAGACTTCCGGTGGCTTGCCGCAAGCGGAAAGGCCTGTAACGGTGGAACGTGAAGTCTGAGAAACGCAAAAAGCAGGAAGCCGCGGAAGCCAACATCCCCGTCGGTACAAAGATTCAGCGCGAGATCATAGCGTGGTTCTGGGTGGCGTTGGCGTTCCTGCTGATCAACGGCACGATTGGGCAAGCGCGCGTGATTCCCTCGGGCTCCATGGAAAACACGCTGCTCATTGGCGATCACCTGATCATGAGCCGCATCGGCTACGACGCAGGCATACCCTTCACAAACGTTCACGTACCGCTGTGGCGCAATCCCAAGCGACAACAAATCGTGATTTTCAAGCCGCCGTTCGCGCCGGACCAGCCGGACTACGTGAAGCGCGTTATCGGGCTTCCCGGTGACACCGTGGACATTCGCGATGCCTCGGTGTGGATCAACGGCCACCGCTTGGTGGAAGGTTACACCACCGGACCGACGGAACCGGCGCCACCGGGGTTAAATCCCGGCGGCGGACCGGACATAAAATTCCCCTATGTGGTTCCGGCAAACTGTTATTTTGTAATGGGCGACAACCGCGCCAATTCCATGGACAGCCGGTTCTGGGGCTGTATGCCGCGACAAAACCTGATTGGCACCCCGGTGATGATTTACATGTCGCTGGACGCCTCGCCTTCCGCATGGGACACGGGCCAGATTCGCGAGCGTTTTTTTGCGTATGCCAACGCCTTACTGCATCCCAGCACGGTGCGTTGGAAGAGATTGTTTCGCACGTTTTAGTTCACACAACTTCCGTTCTAGGTTCTTCATGAAATACTCCGACGCAGGTGTAAGTATTGCCGTCGCCGATGACGCCAAGCAGCGCATCCGGCACCATGCGAGCCGCACGTTTACCCCTGCGGTTCTTGGAGGTATTGGCGGATTTGGGGCGCTTTTCGCCCTGGATATTAAAAAATGGAAAGACCCGGTGCTGGTTTCGAGCGCCGACGGTGTCGGTACGAAACTAAAAATCGCCATGGCGCTGGGCGTGCATTCGACGGTCGGCGGCGACCTCGTGAACCACTGCATCAACGACATTCTGGTGCAGGGAGCGGAACCGCTTTTTTTTCTGGACTATCTGGCGATGGGCAAGCTGGATCCAGAAGTAGTCGAGCAGCTCGTGGATGGAATGAGCCGTTCGTGCCGCAAAGCGGGTTGCGCGCTGGTCGGCGGCGAAACAGCGGAGATGCCGGGATTTTATCCGCCGGGCGAATACGATCTGGCCGGCTTCATCGTTGGCGTCGTCGAGCGCCACAAGATACTGAATGGAAAAGCTGTTAGACCGGGTGATGCGCTGATCGCGCTGCCGGCGTCCGGGCTGCATACCAACGGATATTCGTTGGCGCGCAAGCTGGTATTTGATGTCGCGAAGCTGAAGCCAGAAACGTACGTCGCGGAAGTGGGAAATAAAATAGGCGCGGAGCTGCTTAAGCCGCATTTGTGTTATGCCCCGGCGCTGAAAAATCTTGTAGCGCGCGGATGGCTCTCGGCTCTGGCGCATATTACCGGCGGAGGTATTCCGGGGAACTTACCCCGCGTGTTGCCAACCGGGGTAAAGGCGCAGATCGATCTGGATTCCTGGCCGGTGCCTTCGATCTTCAAATATCTGGCGAAGGTCGGAGAGATTGACACCGACGAATTGTTGCAGTCGTTCAATATGGGCGTGGGAATGATTTTAGTCGTTCCGCCGGCCAGCGTAAAATCCGTGGAAGCCGATTTGAAAAAACGGCGCGAGAAATTTTTCCGCATTGGACGCATCGAGCGCTCCGACTCCGGCAAAGCCCGCGTGGCATTTTCAGGCAATCTCAATTTGGCTTAGGCTTCGGCGTACGCGGGACGTTTTGCCGGCGCGCGCTTCTTGTGCTCTTTTGCCAGCGCGGCGAGCCACTTCAGCTCCGTCTTGAACTGCTCGATCATCAACTTCACCATCCAGACTGCTTCATGGTGCGTGTGGCCGGTTTCCTGGTAAATCGAGTTTAACGTGGCTTCTTCGCGCAGCAGCTCCGATTGCAAGAATTCTCGCCGGCGTGTCATTTGCTTTTCGAAAATTCCAGGACGCGCTTGCCAGGAGAGCGCGATCCAGGTCAGGAAAATGGGACGGTCCCTCCCGGTGGCCCAATTCGCGTGCTCGAGCGAATCCGCCAAGGCCTGCTTGCCCTTGGCGGTGGTTTCGAAAACGCGGCGCTCGGGCCCGAGCGCGGCTTCGCCGCCTTCGACGACGCGAACCATGCCTGCGGCCGTTAATTTTTCGAGGGAATAGTAAACCTGCGGACGCGAGATGGCCGCCCAATCACGGATTTCCCGGCGTTCGAGTTCTGCATTGGCCTGGTAGCCGTGCATGGGGCGTTCCGCGAGCAAGCTCAGCAGCACGAGGTCCGGTGTGGTGAGCTTACTGCGCTTTTTGGCGGGCATCGGCGGCCTTTCGCTTACGGCTCCAATACCACCACTGGCATTGGTCGGCTGGCAACCGCGCATCGCGAGCCTGTGCGACGGCCGAGCAAAATGTGTCCAGGCAGCAAACATCGATGTGCTGGCCGGTGATTTTGCAGAGTTTTTGATACAGGCGAACGGGATCCTGTTTGGCGAGGTGCGAGACATTGCGAACACCCAAGAGTTCAAAATCGCGGAGCATGGCGGGCCCGACGGAGATCAAATCTTCGAGGCGGCGGGTGGCAGGCATAAAAAACTCCTTGACGCAGGGAATGATGTTTTTTAGACTCTTCTAGTCTAGTTAAGACTAGATGGATTCGCAAGAGCTAAATTCCCACAAAGGATTTGCCCATGATCAAAAAACTTACCCCTATCCTATTTGTGAAGGCCATCGAGCCGGTGCTGCCGTTTTGGATCGACCGGCTGGGACTTCAGAAAACGATCGAAGTACCCGAAGGCGACCGACTGGGTTTTGTGATCCTGCAGCGGGGCCCTATCGAACTGATGTACCAGACGTACGACAGCGTGGACCGCGATATGCCGGAGTTGGGGGCGGCGGTAAGAAAACAGGTTGGATTTTTGTACCTGGAAGTGGAAAATCTGGAAGCCGTTAAGCGCGCAGTTCCGGATGCGGAAGTGTATATGACAGAGCGCACCACTTTTTACGGCGCGCGCGAGATCGGCGTCAAAGACCCCGCCGGACACTTCATCACATTTGCGCAAATCGGCGAGCAAACGGCGGCGTAGGCAGTTCGCAAATGGCGAGGCCGCGGCGCGCGAACACCATGCGGCGACGCGCAGCTATCGTAAAATGGGCGCAAAGCGTCGCAAAACTCGCAAAACACTCCGCATTGACGCAAACCCTCCATGAATGTTATAAATTGATGTTTGAGTTGGTGGCGTTTTTCCCACCGTGGCATCCGTCCCGGGTCGGAACACGGAGTCGCTACTGACTCGTCCTAACCGCGCTGCGGTCACTTATCAATGAGGTTTGGCTTCACTATTTAGATGGAAATTCTGCGCCAATTGGGAGAGCTGTTCCTTCAAGCGGTTCCCACAGTCATTATCATCTTTGTTTTCTATCTGATCCTGCGTGCCTTGTTTTTCAAACCGCTGCTGAAGGTGATGGCGGAGCGCCAAGCGCGAACCGTCGGCGCGCAAAAAGCCGCGGAACGCGCCAGAGTGAACGCTGCGGAGCGCGAAAAGCAATACCAGGATGCGCTGCGCGAGGCGCGCGCGAAGGTCTACGCGGAACAAGAAGCCGCCCGCAGAAAATTGCTCGGCGAACGTGCCGCCAAGCTCAAAGATGCGCACGCTAAAGCCTCCACGCAAGTCGGGGAAGCCAAAGAACGCGTCGCCAAGGAATTGGTTGCTGCAGTGCGCGACGTGGAAGCCGGCGCCGCGCAACTTTCCGCGGAGATCGCCAGCCACTTGCTGAACACGCCGCTGCGCCCCCCGCAAGGCTCGCAAAGCGAGGTTCGATGAAACGCGCGCTGCGCATTTTGCTGGTTACTGGCGCGTTCAGCGTGATGCTGTTTAGCGCAGGCGCGGCGCGCGCTGAAGAAGACACCACCAGCAACGCCCGAACGCAATCCGCACAGGAAATTTTCAAGTGGATCAATTTCGCCATCGTGGCGGGCGCGGCGGTATGGCTGTTCGGCAAGGTGCTGCCGCCGAAGTTTCGCGGGAATGCCGAGAAAATCAATTCAGCGATCGCGAAAGCCACGGAGGCCAAGGCGGAATCTGACCGCCTGCTGCGCGAGGCGGAACACAAGCTCGCGAACCTGGAAAAAGAGGTCGCCGCCTTGCAAAGTGAAGCCCAGGCGCAAACTCGCAATGAAGTCGAACGTTTGCGCGCGGCCACGCAAGGCGATGAAGAGAAGATTGCTGCGGCAGTCATCGCGGAGATCGCCGCCGCGGAGCGCGCCGCTCGTCTCGAGCTGAAAGCGCTGGCTGCGAAGCTGGCCGTCGACGGAGCGGAATCGCTGCTCGCCAAACAGCTCACGCCCAAGGTGCAGGAATCACTCGTCAACGCCTTCGTGAAAACGCTTGAAACGAGGCCCAATTGAAATCCGCGAGCCTGCAATACGCGAACGCCTTGGCGGACGTGGCGTTGGCGCAGGGCGCGGCCGAGCCAGCGGGCCGCCAACTGCACCAATTTGTTGCGGCTTTCGCGAGTTCGCCAGAGTTGCAGAATTTTTTGTTGAGCCCGGCCGTCTCTCCGGAGAATAAACGCGCGGTGCTGGGGAAAATCGCTGCGCGCATGGAACTCGGTAAGATGATCCGCAACTTTTTGTTTGTGATTGCCGATCATCATCGCGCCCACGATTTGCCGGAAATTGCGCAAGCTTTCGAGGAAGTGCTTCGCCAGCGGCAGGGCGTGGCGGAAGCACAGGTTTTTTCCGCGGTGGATTTGACGGACGCGCAGAAAACAGATTTCGCGAAATCGCTCGCGCGTCTGACCGGGAAAACCGTGGACCCCGCGTATTTTGTCGACCCCGATTTGCTGGGCGGAGCGTTAGTGCGCGTGGGCGACACGATTTACGACGGCTCGCTGCGCAACAGCTTGCAACAATTGCGCGCGCGGCTGACGGCGGAGTAAGCGCCCGCATTTTCGATGGCCGATGTTTTTGGTCGGCGGTTTATAAAAGTTTAGAAGCGACGGAGCAGGAATGGCCAATATCAAGGCGGATGAAATCAGTAAAATTCTGCGAGAGCAGATTGAAAATTACGAGCAGACCGTTGCCGTGGACGAGGTTGGCAGCGTCATCAGCGTGGGCGACGGCATTGCGCGCGTGCACGGCCTGGCCAAAGTCATGGCCGGTGAGATGCTGGCCTTTCCGCACAACATGTTTGGTATTGCGCTGAACCTTGAAGAAGAGCAAGTCGGCGTGGTGCTGCTCGGCGAGTCTTCCGAATTGAAAGAAGGCGACACCGTCAAGCGCACGAATACCATCATGTCCGTGCCGGTCGGAGAAGGCATGATTGGCCGCGTCGTGAATCCGCTTGGCGAACCGATTGATGGCAAAGGCCCGATCGCTTCCAAGCAGCGCAATCCGCTGGAACGGCTTGCTCCCGGCGTGCTGGATCGCCAGCCGGTGCGACAGCCGCTGCAAACCGGTATCAAAGCAATCGACGCGATGATCCCCATTGGCCGGGGCCAGCGCGAGTTGATCATCGGCGACCGCCAGACCGGCAAAACCGCGGTGATTCTCGACACCATCATCAATCAAAAGGGCGGCGACGTTATTTGCATTTACTGCGCAATTGGACAAAAGCGCTCGACGATCGCGCAGATTGTGAAAACGCTCACGGATGCCGGCGCCATGGATTACACCATCATCGTGGCTTCTTCGGCGTCGGAGCCTGCTTCGGTGCAGTACATTGCGCCCTACGCGGCGTGCGCCATGGGAGAATATTTCCGCGACAATAAACGCCACGCCGTGGCTTTCTACGACGATCTTTCCAAGCACGCGCAGGCCTATCGGGAAATCTCTTTGCTGCTGCGGCGTCCCCCCGGCCGCGAGGCTTTCCCCGGCGACGTTTTTTATTTGCACTCGCGCCTCTTGGAGCGTGCGGCGAAATTGAACGATAAACTTGGAGCGGGTTCGCTTACGGCGCTGCCGGTAATCGAAACGCAGGCTGGCGACGTCTCGGCGTACATTCCCACGAACGTTATTTCCATTACCGACGGCCAGATTTATCTCGAAGCGGATCTTTTCAATGCGGGCATCCGCCCGGCCATCAACGTTGGTATCTCGGTCAGCCGCGTGGGCGGCAACGCGCAGATCAAAGGCATGCGGCAAGTCGCAGGCACCTTGCGTCTGGACATGGCGCAATACCGCGAACTCGCTGCGTTCGCGCAGTTTGGCGCGGACCAGCTCGATAAAGTTACTCGCGACCAGCTTTCGCGCGGGCAGCGTTTGACGGAAATTCTGAAACAGGATCAATACGCGCCGTTTAGCGTTGAAAAACAGGTGCTCAGCTTGTATGTGGCGACTAGCGGAGCCATCGACAACGTGCCCATCGATCAGGTGCGGCGCTTTGAGAGCGAATTTATTCAATTCGTGGAAACCAGCCATGGCGGCATTTTGAAATCCATTGCGCAAAAGCAAGCGCTCGACGACGGCATCAAGGACGAAATCAAGAAGGCCGTCGACGCCTTCAAAGAGGGTTTCCTGGCCGCTACGCAAGCGGCCGCTCCGGCAACTGCGGCCACCGCGGAAAAGGCGAACACCGCTAAAGTTGTCGCGAAGAACTAACGGCGCGACCTAACTATTTCAATGGCTACACTTCTCGATTTCCGGCGCCGCATCCGCTCGGTGAAAAACACCCAGCAGATCACGCGCGCTATGAAGTTCGTGGCTGCCGCGCGATTGCGGCGAGCGCAAGAAAGCGCACTGGCAGCGCGGCCTTACGCGCTCGAACTGGCGCGCATGCTGCGTTCCATCATGTCGCGCATTGACGAGCCGGAGCACCCCTTGCTGGCCAAGCGTCCGGAAAAGAACATTCTGATGATCGTCCTATCGGGCGAACGCGGACTGGCCGGGGCGTTCAACAGCAACATTTTGCGCAAAGCCAGCGATTTTCTTCGCAAGAACAGCGACAAGAAAGTCACGGTCGTTCCCGTCGGCAAAAAAGGGCGCGATTCGCTGCGCAAAGCGGGCTTTCAATTTGCCGCCGAATACGTGAACGTGCTGTCGCGCGTGGAGTTCAGCGTGGCGCGAGAAATTTCCGCGCTAGTCACGGAGTTGTATGCCAAGGAAGAAATCGACGCAGTGTACATCGCGTTCAGTGAATTCAAAAGCGTGATGACCGCCAACCTGGTGATAGAAAAGCTGCTGCCCGTTGAAGATATTCGCGACGAAGACGCCCGAGCTCAAGACGAAAATGCGGCGCGGCATTCTACGAACCCCGACGAAAAAGAGAAGCACGATACGCCCATCGACTACATCTACGAACAACCCGAAGAGCAGTTGCTCGGCAGACTCTTGCCGCGCTACATCGAAACGCAGATTTTGCGGAGCATGCTCGAATCCTCCGCTGCGGAATACGCCGCACGCATGGTGGCCATGGATTCGGCCACGAAAAACGCCGGTGACGTCATCGAGGCGCTGACACTGCACATGAATAAGGTGCGCCAGGCGGCCATTACCAAGGAAATTATTGAGATTGTGAGCGGCGCGAACTATGGCGCTTAGGGAGAAACAGCATGGCGGATAAGCAGGCAGCTGTCGGTCACGTAATCCAGATCATCGGACCGGTGCTCGACATTCAGTTTGATTCGGGACATCTTCCCGCGATTTACAACGCTGTGACGATCAGCAGCGAAGGCTTCAACGTGCCGAATCCCATCGACGTCACCGCCGAAGTTGAGCAGCACCTCGGAGAAGGCCGCGTGCGCGCGGTGGCGATGGAGCCTACCGAGGGCCTGGTTCGCGGCATGAAAGCGGTGGATACTGGCGCAGCCATCACTGTTCCCGTAGGCCGGCCGACTCTCGGCCGCGTGATGAACGTTCTCGGCAAGCCTGTCGATCAACTTGGCCCGCTGACGAGCGAGACCAACTATTCCATTCACCGCCCGGCTCCTCCGCTCGAGGATCAATCAACCACACTGGAAATGTTTGAGACCGGCATCAAGGTCATCGACCTGATTCAACCCTTTTTGAAGGGCGGAAAAATCGGTTTGTTCGGCGGCGCAGGTGTCGGCAAAACGGTATTGATCCAGGAGTTGATTAACAACGTCGCGATGCAGCACGGCGGCGTCTCGGTGTTTGCCGGAGTCGGCGAGCGCACCCGCGAGGGTAACGACCTGTGGCTGGAATTTCAGGAAGCCGGCGTGGTGGTTCCCGGCAACTCAGAAAAATCACGCGCCGCGCTGATCTACGGTCAGATGACGGAACCGCCCGGAGCGCGCTTGCGCGTCGGTCTCACCGGTCTCACGGTTGCCGAATATTTCCGCGATCAAGAGCATCTCGACGTGCTGCTGTTCATCGATAATATTTTCCGGTTCGTGCAAGCCGGCTCGGAAGTCTCCGCGTTGCTCGGACGCATGCCTTCCGCCGTCGGTTATCAGCCCAACCTCAACACGGAAATCGGCGAGTTGCAGGAGCGCATCACCTCCACGAAAAATGGTTCGATCACTTCGGTGCAGGCCATTTACGTTCCGGCGGACGACTACACGGACCCGGCTCCCGCCGCGACGTTCGCGCACTTGGACGCCACCACCAATCTCAGCCGCCAGATCGTGGAACGCGGCATCTATCCCGCAGTCGACCCGCTGGCCAGCTATTCCCGCATTCTCGATCCGCGCATTGTTGGCGCGGAACACTACGCAGTCGCACGTGGCGTGAAATCGATCCTGCAGCGCTACAAGGACTTGCAGGACATTATCGCCATTCTCGGTATCGAAGAACTTTCCGACGACGACAAGCGCACCGTGGCGCGCGCCCGCAAAATCGAAAAATTCCTTTCGCAGCCTATGTTCGTGGCCGCGCAGTTTACCGGGCTTGAAGGCAAGTACGTCAAGATTGAAGACACTGTGCGCAGTTTCAAGGAAATCGTGGAAGGAAAGTACGACGACATCCCGGAACAAGCGTTTTACATGGTGGGCACCATCGACGAAGCGTTAAAGAAGGCCGAAAAAATGAAGGCGAGCGCTTAAGGAAAAATGCTGCCGGACGCCCTCGAACTGATCATCGTCACGCCGGTTCGCGAACTACTTCGCGAATCTGTGGTGGAAGTGCAGTTGCCCGGCGCGGACGGCTACCTTGGCGTGCTACCCGGCGCGGCGCCGCTCATCACAGAACTGGGTATCGGCCAGCTGACGTATCACTCGAAAGGTGGCGCGGAGTCCGAGCCTATCGCCATCATTCGCGGTTTCGCCGAGGTGCTGCCGGATCGCGTTACGGTGTTAGCCGAGACCGCGGAACTTGCTGCGGAAATCGACTTGGCGCGCGCTGAGGCGGCGCTCAAACGGGCGCAAGAGCGCATGGCTTCGAGCGCTGCGGATATTGACTGGGACCGCGCTGCACTAGCATTGCAACGGGCCTTGATCCGTGTCCAGGTTGCCAGAAAAAATCGCAACGCCGCGGCCATATTTACGCGATAAACCGTGATTAGCACTCCACTCGCGTCGACCTGCGGACCGTTGAAAATTGAATTGGCAGCTTGCGACGCTAGGCGCCGGCACATCATCTAATTTACCGAGGTTTTGAAACATGGGTCCCGTCACGATGTATACCACCGGTTGGTGCTCTGATTGCCGCCGCGCAAAGTGGTTTTTGAAAGAACGTGGCATCGACTACCGCGAAGTGAATATCGAGAATGATCCCGAGGCTGCCGCCCTGGTCATGAAAGCCAATAACGGCAAGCGCAAAGTCCCGACCTTAGAAATCGCCGGCCGCTATTTCGCCTGCAGTCCTTTCGATCCGTACGCGCTCGCCGCCGCGCTGAACATTCCCGTCAATCCGTAACGCTGGCGCAGCGGACGCGCCCTAATTCACCGGCAGGCCACGCGTCCAAACGCCGCGAATCTGCAGCGCTTCATCCAACAAAACAATGTCCGCATCGGCGCCGGCTCGCAGCGCACCCTTCTTGAACTCCGTTCCGAGCAGCGTCGCGGGATTCAGCGTCAGCATGCGCACTGCATCGCCCAGCGATGCACCCAGCCCCACGATATTTCGCAACGCGCGGTCCAGGGTTAACGTGCTGCCGGCCAATTTGCCTTCGCTGTTGCGGCAAACTCCTCCGCTGACCGTCACCTCGAATTTGCCGAGCATATAATTTCCATCCGGCATGCCTGTCGCGGAAATTCCATCACTCACCAAAATCAAGTGCCCCGCGCCTTTCGCCTGCAGCAGCAGCCGCATGGCGGCCTCATCGACGTGCACGCCATCGGCGATGAGTTCCGCGGTAACTTTCGACGACGTCAGCACCGCTCCGATCACCCCGCTGTCGCGATGCGAAAAAGGCCGCATCGCGTTGTAAACGTGCACTGCGTGCTGCGCGCCATGGGCCATCGCTGCGCGCGCTTGCTCGTAGGTTGCATCAGTATGCCCCAGCGCTACCACCACGCCGGCCTCCCGGGCCTCGTCGATGCACGGTATTGCCCCCAATAGTTCGGGAGCGATGGTCAGGATCAGCGTTTTGCCGTCTGCCGCTTGCAGGAATTGTTTCAGCAAATCCGCGGAAGGCAGCCGCAGCCATTCCGCGGGATGTACGCCGCGCCGCACCGGGCTAAGGAACGGCCCTTCAAAATGGATGCCCAGCACTTCCGCGCGTGCCACGCCATCGTCGCGCTGCGCGCAAATGTAGTTGGCGATGCCGGCGACGCTTTGCAGGATTTCCGCGGAACTCGCAGTAACCGTGGTAGCCACGATCGAGGTCGTGCCATGTGTGGCCACGGTACGCGCCACCGCGCGCATGGCCTCCGGAGTCGCTTCCATCACGTCATGGCCGCCCGCGCCGTGAATGTGCACGTCCACAAATCCGGGTATGGCTGTTTTATCAGTGGCAGAGATTTCTGCTGCGCCCGTCGGCAGCGTTAGCGCCTCGCGGGGCCCGATCGCTTCAATCACGCCATCGCGTATCAGAATTCCCGCAGCCGCGATTTCCGCCGTGGGGGTTATCGCACGCCGGCAATGCAAAAGTTGTGTGGTCATATCCGAGTCTCATCGTAATGGAAATGCTGCTGGAGACAAAACTGTTCGGCAGTAGGCTGCTGCCGGACGCGCTCCCGCGCGTCAGGAAATCGGAGGGACACCGTCAGGCGTAAAAAATAGCGGGCACAAAAAAAGGAGGAGGATCCTAAGGAATCCTCCCCCATTTTGTTCTTCGTCTTTGAGGAAACTTGCTGTTAGGTGCGCCTTATTGCGCGGGCGCGGCGTTGCTCGCCGAAGCCGTGGAGGCTGCCTTCGGAATGCTCAAATAGCCGGAAGCCGTGGTTTTGCTGACTTTGTTGACCACGAGTTCGAGGGCCGCGCGGCTTCCGCCAACGTAAAAGAAAATGGGTTCGTTCACCGAGCGGTTTTTCTTTTCAAAGTTCTTGTCGTCGGCGAGTACGTTGATGGTGTACTGATTCTTCTTCGTATTGGTGTCGCGCAATTCGACCGAGACAGTGCCTACCTTTTGCGCTCCGCCTTTGCGCGTCACGGTAAATTCGAAGTAATCGCGTTGCCCCATGCGCCGCAATTGATCGATCTCGTCATGGTTGCGCGCGATCAGCGTGCCCATTTCGCTGCGCGCCATCTGCAAGCTGTTGTTGGTTTCGTCCAGTCCGCTCTTGACGCCAGTCACGTCTCCGTTGAGTTTCGAGACGTCGTCGGCGTTGGCCTTGGTCGCCAATTGCGAACTCACATCGGACTTCAGACCCGTCAATTTCTTGTTGTAGGTGGCCGCTACCGCTTTGGTCTGTTTGCGTGCCGCGTCCAAATCGGATTGCGTTACATTCAATTTGTCGGTGACGACCTTCAAATCGCTCTGCAATTGCTGATTGACATCCTCGGACTTCTGCAGCCGCTGATTCAACGCGTCATTTGTCTGCTTCAGTGAAGCCTGCGCCGTCTGTCCCGTGCTCTTTGCCTCATTCAAGGCGCTCCAGCCCACGCCAAGTCCTGCCAGGGAAACTGCTCCTAGAATTGCCACGGCCAGCCCCACCCAGCGCGGTGTGCTTGTCGTCGTTTGATATACCGGCTCTTGAAACTCGCTCATTGCGCAACTCCTCGCGGCACTTCTAGCCGCATAACCATTTGAGTAACGCCAAGGAAGAGTGCACCCTGGTTTCCACCACTCGAACAGCCTCATTCTGCAGTTAAGGCTATTGTGATCATCGACTTAGCTTCTGTCCTGCCAGCAATCCGAGCAGGTAACAAAAGTACTAGAACCAGTAAAGATTACGCGTTTGGGGCAGTTACTGTAATTATTGCTGAACGGAGCAGAGGTCGCTGTGCGGGGTGACCCAGGATGTCATTCCCCTCTGGATTCGATGGGAGGCGAAACGCGCCGAAGCGGCAGCGCTGAGCAAATCATTTATTTAAAATAAGTTAGAAAGAATTCCTTACGCTGCTTGCGTGGCATCGCGCAACGGCGCGCGTCTTGGCAGTGCCCGGCTGGCCCCAAAATAGTGATCCAACGTCGTCGAAGCCGCCTCTTGGACCATCCGGCAGTCATCGCAGCTCTGCAAATGGCTCTCGATTTCGGTCTCTACAGTCTTCGAAAGTCTTCCTTCTAAGTACCAACAAATCAGATGGATAGTGTCCCGGCAGCTCATAACGCTGGTTCCCCCGAAAGGCCAATCACGCATCCGTGCGCTCGCTAAACATGTACGGCATTTTCAACTCCAAACGTACAGGCTCTTCGCTTGATTTTAAGTACCTTGATTTCAGTAGATTGAAAGACAGTAGCGCGAGACTGCCAGGAAGAGCTTTTCGTTCTGAGGAACTATTACACTCCTCGAGGGCTGAAACTGCGCAGTTTCCCCGTCTTCGGGCGGGTCACGCTCTTCGCTCTCGGCCGAGCTTCATCGCTCTGGCGCGATGGTCATCTCCCGCAGGGCGGCGATGCGATCTTCGAGCGGAGGATGCGTGCTGAACAGGGAAGACATCGTCGCGCCGCCGAAAAGCGGCTTCACGATGCATAGCGCAGCCGTCGACGGCGACACCGCGGTTGTCGGTATGCGCTGGTTGTACGCTCCCAATTTCTGCAGCGCGCTGATCAGTCCATAGGGGTTGCCGACCATGCGCGCGCCCGTTGCGTCCGCCGAGTACTCCCGCGTGCGCGATAGAAACAACTGCAGTAACAGGGCCGCGAGCGGCGCGAGAATCATCATCAGGAGTGCGCCAAACCCGCCGCCGCGCTCGCGATCCTCGCGGTCGCCGCCAAAGAACATTCCGAAATGCGCCAGGTAGGTGATCGCGCCGGCGATGGTGGCCGCGACAGAACTGGTCAGGATGTCGTAGTTGCGCACGTGTGATAATTCGTGCGCAATCACGCCTTCTAGTTCGTCGTCATTCAGAAGTTCGAGGAGACCCTGGGTAACCGCCACAGAGGCATGCTGCGGATTCCGCCCGGTGGCAAACGCGTTCGGCGCAGCCTGCGGCACCACATAAAGTTTTGGCACCGGGATATTGCCTTTGGCCGCCAGGCGTTCCATCACGGCATACAATCGCGGCAATTGTTCCCGCGTCACCGGCTGCGCGCCGCTCGACGCCAGCGCAATTTTGTCCGAATAAAAATAAGACACGCCGTTGATTACCACGGCGATGGCTAGGGCGACCTTCATACCATTGGCGCCGCCAATGTAGCCACCCACGGTGACCAGCAGCACGCTCAACAAAATCAACAAAGCGCCGGTCTTTAGAATTTTCATGGCCCTACTCCTTTTATTACCGCTCGTCCTGATTGCGGATCAAGCTCCCGCAACGGCGGCGGGCTTCTGCGCGCCGACGCGTTCGAATTTCATGGCGTCTTTCTGTCCGTCGCGATCCACCTTCACGTCGTCCCCCGGCAGCACCGTGCCTTCGAGAATGCGCAGGGCCAGCGGGTCTTGAATCAGCCGCTGGATGGTGCGGCGCAATGGCCGCGCTCCATACGCAGGATCGTAGCCTTCGCTGAGCAGCAGATCCATCGCCGCGGGGGTGAGCTGCAGTGAGATTTTCCGTTCTGCGAGCAGTTGCTCCACATTCTTGAGCAACAGATTCACGATGCGCGCCAGCTGTTCCTTGCCCAGCGGGTTGAAGATCACAATCTCGTCGATGCGGTTGATAAACTCGGGACGGAACGCGGCGCGCAATGCATCCATGGCTTCCTTCCTCGCGCGGTCCGGACTCTTACTGGCGAGGTCAAAAATCGCCTGCGATCCTACGTTGCTGGTCATCACCAGCACGGTGTTGCGAAAGTCCACGGTGCGGCCTTTCCCATCTGTTAGCCGGCCGTCTTCGAGGATTTGCAGCAGCACATTGAACACATCGGGATGCGCCTTTTCGATTTCGTCAAAGAGCACCACCGAGTAAGGGTGCCGCCGCACCTGCTCCGTCAGTTGTCCGCCTTCTTCGTATCCGATGTATCCCGGAGGCGCGCCCATCAGCCGCGACACGCTGTGCTTCTCCATGTATTCGGACATGTCGATGCGAATCATGAGCTTTTCGTCATCAAACAAAAATTCCGCAAGCGCGCGAGCCAGCTCCGTTTTGCCGACACCGGTCGGTCCCAGGAAAATGAAGGATCCGATCGGCCGCTTGCTATCGGACAGTCCCGCGCGGCTTCTGCGCACGGCGTTCGACACGCGAGACAAGGCCTCTTCCTGCCCCACGACGCGCTGCCGCAAGCGGTCTTCCATCTTCACCAGCTTCTGCGCTTCGCCTTCGAGCAATCGCCCCGTTGGAATTCCGGTCCACTTGCTCACCAGTTTGGCGATATCTTCCTCGTCGACTTCTTCCTTCAACATGGGGGAGCCTTTGTGCAGCGACGCAAATTCTTCTTCCGCCTTTTTCAGGTCGCGCTCCGCCGCGGCGATCTGCCCGTAACGAATCTCCGCCACTTTGGCAAGTTCTCCCGCGCGCTCGTACCTCTGTTCTTCGGCGCGCAGCTGCTCGATCTGCTCTTTGCGCTTGCGAATCGTGGAAATCGCGCTCTTCTCTGCTTGCCAGTGCGCTTTCCGCGCGCTCGAATCTTCTTTCAACTTCGCCAATTCCCTGTCGATCTGCTCGCGCCGCTCCTTCGAGTGCGCGTCCTTCTCCTTCAGCAGCGCCTGCCTCTCGATCTCGAGTTGCATGATGCGGCGCTCAATCTCATCGATCTCCACGGGCAGCGAGTCGATCTGCATGCGCAAACTAGCCGCCGCTTCGTCGATCAGGTCTATCGCCTTGTCCGGCAAAAACCGGTCCGCGATATAGCGGTTGGAAAGCGTGGCCGCGGCTAGAATCGCCGCGTCCTTGATGCGCACGCCGTGATGTACTTCATAGCGTTCTTTCAACCCGCGCAAAATCGCGATGGTATCTTCGACCGTTGGTTCGCTGACCAGTACCGGCTGAAACCTGCGCTCGAGCGCCGGATCTTTCTCGATATTTTTCTTGTACTCGTTCAGCGTGGTCGCGCCAATGGCCCGCAATTCGCCGCGCGCCAACGCCGGTTTCAGCATGTTGGACGCATCCATCGCGCCCTCGGCTGCTCCCGCGCCGACCAGCGTGTGCAGTTCATCGATGAACAGTATGATCTGGCCTTCGGCGTCGGTAATCTCCTTAAGCACGGCCTTCAGGCGGTCTTCAAACTCGCCGCGAAATTTCGCGCCGGCCACCAGCGCCGCCAGATCGAGCGCCACCAATCTTTTGGTCTTCAGTACATCCGGCACATCGCCCGCAACAATCCGCTGCGCCAAGCCTTCGACAATCGCGGTTTTCCCGACGCCAGGTTCGCCAATCAGCACCGGATTATTCTTGGTGCGACGAGCCAAAATCTGCATCACGCGGCGAATTTCTTCGTCGCGACCAATGACCGGATCCAGTTTTCCGCGCCGCGCCATATCCGTCAGGTCGCGCGCGTATTTTTCCAGCGATTCATAAGTTGCTTCGGGATTTTGCGACGTCACGCGCTGCGTGCCGCGCACGCTGGTCAGCGCTTGCAGGATGGCCTCGTGAGTCGCGCCTTGGCGCTTGAGCAGCTGCCCGGCGGGATCGCGCTCCGCTCCGGCAATCGCGAGAAACATGTGCTCCGTCGAAACGTATTCGTCTTTGAACTTCCCCGCTTCATCGAACGCGTGCTCCAGCACGGTGTTGAGAGTCTTACCCATATGCTGCTGGCTGAACCCCGTGACTTTCGGCAGTTTCGCAATTTCGCGGGCCATCTCTTGATTTAGCGTCTCCGCGCGTATTCCGAGGCGCGCCAGCAGCGGAGACACCACGCCGTCCTTCTGCGCCACCAGCGCTTCGAGCAGATGCACCGGCTCGATCTGTTGGTTTTCGTGCCGCGCCGCCAGTTCCTGCGCCTGGCGCAACGCTTCCTGCGCCTTCACGGTCATTTTTTCAAATTGCAGCATTTCCTTCTTACCTCTTCTCCTGCCGACTTCTGCCGGGCCCTTTGGCGTCCCATAACAAAAGGGGCCGGCGCCCGCGCCAGCCCCTCCCTTTTACCACGATCGACGTTCGAGGTTTAGCGCGCGCCCGCCGCCACAGCCTTTTCCGGCGAAGAGGCGGAAGTGTCCACGTTCACCTTGATCTGCTTCGGCTTGGCTTCTTCGCGCTTTGGAAGCGTCAAGCTCAGCACACCACTGTGGTAGTCGGCTTTGATGGCCTCGGAGTTCACGGTGTTCGCGAGTGAGAAGCTGCGCGCAAAGGAGCCGTACGCGCGCTCCACGCGCAGGTAGTTTCCTTCGTTCGATTTCTTTGCGAACTTGCGTTCCCCGCGAATCGTCAACAGATTGTTTTCGACGCGAATGTCCAAATCTTTTGGATCCACGTCCGGCAAATCAGCCTTCACGACCAGCTCGTGCTCGTTCTCAAAAATGTCCACGGCCGGAGCCCAAGTCGTCAGATTCGAGTCTTGCCCGGCACGTTCAAACAATTCACTGAAAATGCGGCCAAACTGATCTTGGGTGCGATTGCCTTCCCAGCGATTCAGATTATTCATGATGTTCCTCTTAGCAGAATTTATGTATAACAACACGAACATCATAAAATATGCGTGTAGCGTTGTCAAGTATTTTTATCGCTTCTCAAGGTGTTCGTAAGATGCTCATTATAATAGCGATATTCACTGAGCCGCTCGCTTTCTTGGCTATCCTCGCTAGTGCATGCCAGCACTTCAGTGGCGTCCTGCTACAATCGGTTTATGCGACTCGAAGAGTTCGACTACGCCCTGCCTGCCGATTTGATCGCGCAATATCCGCCTCCTCGGCGCGACGGCGCGCGTCTTCTGCTTTTCGACCGTTCAGGCGGCCGCTTTCTAGACGCCTTATTTTGCGACTTCCCGAAGCTCCTTCAGGGTGACGAGCTACTCGTCTTCAACAACGCCCGCGTTATTCCGGCGCGGCTCTTCGGGCAGCAGCGAACATTAAAACTTGGGACCGATGAAACCCGGGGTGCCGCGGGCGCTACGGTCGAAGTTTTCCTGTCGCGCGAAATCGCCCCTGACACCTGGGAGACTCTCGTCAAACCAGGCAAGAAACTTCACGTCGGAACACGCATTTGGTTCGGCGCAGGTGAACTCGAAGGGGAAATTCTATCGCGCGGTGAATTCGGCCTTCGCACCATCGCATTCACTTCCCAGGATGGCTACTCGGTAATGCATCACATCGAATCGCTTGGCCACGTTCCCTTGCCTCCATACATCGGCCGTAGAGACGCGCCTGATGATCGCGCCCGCTATCAAACGGTTTTCAGCAAACGTCCGGTAGCCGTCGCCGCGCCGACCGCTGGCCTGCACTTCACGGAGCAAACTCTTGCCGCCATCCATGCCCGCGGCATCGAAACCTGCGAACTCACTCTGAACGTCGGTCTTGGTACTTTCCTGCCGATCCGCAGTGCAACGCTGGAAACGCACGTTATGCATGCGGAGTCCTACGAAATTCCGGAGTCAACCGCCAAGCAGATCTGCGAGGCAAACTCCAGCGGCCGTCCCATTCTGGCCGTCGGCACAACGGTCGTTCGCGCGCTCGAGGCCGCGTCGCTGCAAGCGGCGCAATCCGGTTCCGCCCAGTTGATCGAGGCCGGCACGGGCGAAGCCACGCTCTTCATGATTCCCGGTTTTTCATTCCGCGTCGTGAACGCGCTGCTAACCAACTTCCACTTGCCGCGTTCGACGCTGCTTGCGCTGGTCAGCGCTTTCGCGGGCCGCGAAGAGATCTTAAAGGCCTACCGACACGCTGTCTCGAGCGGCTACCGCTTCTATAGCTATGGCGATTGTATGTTGATTCGTTAAGGCGGGAACTACCCGAGAGAAATCGCGCCGCGCAACATCGCGAGGAATTGTTTCGTCCGGAAACGCACCCGGGAGCCGAGGGCCGGCAGCAACAAACCAGCTACTTCGCCCGGGTTTTGCCACCTCAATAATTCTGCCGAAAGTTTCACGAGCAGGGAAGCGGCCATGGACGGCCACTTCCCGCTCGAATCGTCGAAAGCGCCCACTCGCATCGTCTTGCTCCGTTATTCGCTGAAGACAAACACTTTTGATTTGCCGGAGAAACGCACTTCCTTCACCTGGCCGTCATCCCCGAGCAAAACCGCGTCAAAGCTCGATTTCGAGTCGCGGTCTTCCCAGCGTCCCTCCGATTCCGCTACTACGCTCTTGCCTTTTTGCACGGTGGCTTTGTTGCCGTCGATCAGCAACTTGTACTCTCCGGCCTTCAACTCGGCTCTGCCAACTTTGGCGATTCTTGCGACGTTGATGGTGGTGATCAGAGGCTTCGCGAACACCGGTACCGCCAGGGCCACCGCTGCCAGCAATGCCAAGCTGCGCAACTTAGCGTTGAGTTTCATACTTACCTCCATGCCTTTCGATTGGATCGAGTCAGCTGTGCGGGACCACGGGAGGACGGAGTTGACACGCGTGTGCCGGGCGAGTAACCTCACCCGAGAAGACACCTCTACTTCCTGCACTAACGGCCGGAAAGATTGCGTGTCGCACGCCCCGCGGCTGCCACCGCGGGGTTTTTCGTTTTCACGTCCCGAAGACCTTGACCTAGCTGCACTGGTATAGACGAATGCGCCCCGGTAAATGTTTCGAACGATTTGAATAATTGTTTGCATGTTTTCGAAAAAGAAATTTAAGCAATCGCAGTTTGCTGATTTCGCTTTGCAAGCGGGCATCCACTTCATCTCAAATGAATGTAAAATTTTGTTGTTCAGGACGCTTTTCAGAAATGCGCGCCTTCATAATTCATCTATTTCTGTTGCCGCCGTGCATCATTTCGCCGCTTCCTTTATACTCTTCCATACTCTGCTAATGCCTGGTTCACGCATCCTCGTCCTTAGCGATTTGCACGCCAATGCCACTGCTTTCGACGCTGTCCTTTCCGCCGCCGAAGGGCGCTGGGATATTTCCGTTTGTCTCGGCGACGTCGTGGGATACGGGCCTGATCCGAACGAAGTAACGTCAAGCATTCGTAAACTCGGTTCCACCACCATTCGCGGCAATCACGACAAAGCGATCTCCGGCATCATGGACACCGTCGACTTCAATCCCGTAGCGCGCGCCGCCGTGGACTGGACACGTGCCACCCTCGATCCCGATCATCTTTCGTGGCTTGCCGCACTTTCCCCGGGGCCATTTCCTTCCGACGGGATTGTGCTCATCCACGGCGCGTATCAGGATGAAGATGAATATGTGTTCACCCCGTCGCAAGCTATGGACGGCCTGCTTGATTCATCTTCCGACATCACCTTTTTTGGTCACACGCATCACCAAGGCGGTTTTTCCTACCTTGATTCCAGTGTGGAACTCCTGCAAATCCGTCCGCGTCCTTCCGAATCCTTTACTGCCCTGCGCATCGAACCTGGCCGCCGTTATCTTCTCAATCCCGGTTCCGTTGGTCAGCCCCGCGACGGCGACCCCCGCGCGGCGTTCGCTATCGCCGATCTCGAACATCGCACTATCGAGTTCTGGCGTGTGCCCTACGACATCCCCGCAGTGCAGGAGCGTATGCGTGCCGCGCGCCTGCCGGAGCCCCTGGCTTTGCGACTCACGCTGGGCCGCTAAGCCTGGCGATTGCGAGACCCTACGGTGCGCAACGAAGTTCATTGTTTAGGAAGCAGGCAGGCCGGATTTCACCTAGATACGCTAAATAAATCCTGCATTTTCAATCCGCGGGTTTGGTCATCAACGTGCCGCATACCCAGCCAGAGCAGTACGTGTTTGCATAATTGATGGCTCTGGTCCGACGTTTGCTCTGAGCGGACTTCCGAGCGGCGGACTCGTTAACGACAGCTTCATTCTTGACTTCGTCAGGGGCAGCGACGGAACGCTGGCGACCGCCAACAGCGCTGCCTTGGAAACCACCGGCACATCCGTTCCCGAACCCGGCTCCTTGATGCTTTTGGGTTCTGGTATTCTCGGTCTCGCCGGATTTACGCGCCACAAGCTGCTTTCCGCGATCGCGTAACCCTGCTCTGCTGCAGCGACAATGCCGTGAAGAGCCTGTGCCACTCCATCAGGCTCTTTTTTTTTCCACCTCATCTCCCCATGCCATCCTACGTGGTGTCGCAACGCGGTTATGCCCCAGAAAAATCTGCCATAATGCGGAGGGCGGCCTGGGCGCGGCGCTCCTTGAACGTACCGCGTCAGCTGCGCGAACTTCCGTAACCTATGACCGCAGACCTGCATATCGGCTCGCCTCACGAACCACCGCCCAAGCGCACGCCCTTCCGCTTCGCTCTGCTGGCTGGCGCGGCCGTAGTGCTCGTGCTGGTGGCTGCGCTCTTATTGCCCAGCAGCATCTTGCTCAACCCCTGGTTTCACGGGAGTCCATCGACTTCAGACAAGCGCCATCTGACTCCTGGCGGGGTGCAGCAGTTTTTCGGGCCGGCCGAGCAGGCGTACGCTCCGCACTTGCAAATCGAAAATATCGCCATGAGCAAGGCGGAAAATTTTCTCAATCAGGAGGTCACCACGCTCACCGGCGAAGTCGTCAACTCGGGCGACCGTACTCTGCTTGGTCTTGAACTCACCGTCGAGTTCTACGACACCCTTCATCAGGTGATTCTGCGTGAGTCCCGTTCGGTACTCGATCCCGCCGCGGCGCCGTTCGCTCCCGGCGCTCGCCGCGAATTTGAGATTTCCTTCGAGCACCTGCCGCCTTCCTGGAATTTCGAGCAGCCTGTCATCCGTGTTAGCGCTTTACGCTTCACTTCAACAAAATAATATCTATTAGTTCTCTCCGCAATTGAATCGGCGTCGTCGAATCTGCCGCCGGGCTCACCGCCGGCCTCAAGGAGTGTTCCGCCTCCGGTTTAATCGAGGTGCGCGAAAATGGCGGACGCCCCGCACCGCGTCAATCGAAGCTTTGTTTTCGTCACCGGCGGCTTCATTTACTTTTTCTCTTTAGGAATTCCCGCTGTCTTTCGCCGCCGTACAACAGGTAAAATCATCCCACCTCATTCAACCAAGGTGCTTACGTGAATTTTTCAGCAACCATCAAGGAGTCCGGACAGGTCTCTCTCGTCTATGTCACGGGCAGCCTCACTTCGTTTGAAGTCACCGGCTTGCGTACCACGATCACCAGCCTTCTGCAGCAAGGCCGCAGGAAAATTATTTTGAATCTCGATGGCTTGCGTTATCTGGACAGTTCCGGAATCGGCGAACTCGTGCGCAACTATATGACGGTTATCAAAGCGGGCGGCGAAATGAAAGTCGTGGGCCTCAAGCCGAAGGTCGAAGAAATTTTCAAAGTGACGCAACTGCATCAAATTTTTCAGGAATTTCAGGACGAAAAGGAAGCCCTCGAAAGCTTCCCGGAAAACCGCAAGCAGGCTCCCGAATCGCCGGCTAGCTAAAAAAGCTGCTGTAAAAGGAGAGAAGCAGTTAAGGGGTTGCCTTAACTGCCTCCCGGGGTGTGTCCTCGAAGTGGTTTTGATAAGTTAGATGCACCGCATTGCATTTGGTTTCCTAATTCCCGGAATTTTTCTAAATTTCTTCGGGTATCCGGAAAACCCTCAATAAAACAAGTACTTACGCCACCGTTCGTCGCGGTGCCCGATCAGCCGCATGAGCTGCCTCGAGGTGTGCAGCGTGAACGGCCGGGGCCGGCGCGCCAGTTTCAAACCAGCTTCTTCCGGCGTGCGGTCGCCTTTCCCGTTGTTGCAGCGGTAGCAGCAAGCCACGAGGTTCTCCCACGAAGAGCGTCCCCCGCGTGACCGCGGCACCACGTGGTCCAGCGTCAGCTCGGAACTGGGAAAAATGCGGCCGCAAAACTGGCAAGTGTTGCGATCTCGCAGCAAAATATTTTTTCGCGACAGCGCTCTGCTTTGCTGTGGAATATGCCGGTACGCCAACAGCCGTATCACGGACGGCACCTTGTGCGCATGCGCTGCCGAATGCACCTCGGCATTGTGCATCTCTTCGGCTTGCGCCACGCCCTTCAGCATCAACACCATGGCCCGCCGCACCGCCGTAACGTTGATCGGCTCGTACGTGGCGTTCAGCACCAGCACAGGCTCCTGCATCAGCGACGCGCGTCGCTGCATTGTCGGATTGTAGTGTCTACTGTCGGCGGGTGCTTCGCTCCCGGGCACGGCCGCTCCAGCTGCTTCGGGGGTTTGGCGCCCCCGGGCTTCGCTCGCACTCATTCTTGCAGGGCGCATGCGGGTACCTCGGGTCAGCTCAGACTGGGTCTGGATCGCGGGCTTCTGGCGGCTCGGGCTACCGTCAGCCCCAGTACCGATTTTGCGCCGGAATCGAGCAAAGCTCGCGCGCAGGCGCCGAGCGTCGCTCCAGTCGTCAATACATCATCTACCAGTAAGACGCGCTGCTTGTCAACTTGGCTGCCTGGCTGTGTGGCAAACGCGCCACGGACCGCGCCGCGCCGCTTCTGCCGCGCGTTGCGTGACGTACTGGAACTACTAAATCCTCTTTCATTTTTCCACCCTGTTTTGCCCCCACTCCGCACTGCAAACCAGTTCGCCCTCAGAAATGGCGGGACTTCTCGGGGGTGAGCAGCGTTTCGTTCGATCCGGCAATCGGCCGCAAGAACCACGCTGGCCGCTGCGTCACCGGCCTCCTCGGGGCCAGTGCGCCGTCTTCCGTCGCAGCGGAATTGATTTGGGGCACGCTCTTGTCGAAAGCTAGCGCACTCCCACGCCCCCCCACCCGGCGGAAAGGACGAGATTACTGTAACATGAAATGATCTAGAAGTTAAAAACAGGCAGGGCCGCCCGCGGCTCTACAGCAGCCCCTGCTCCATCTTTTCCTGGCAGGTGATGCAGTGTTTGGCCCACGGCACAGCTTCGAGCCGCTTCTGCTGCAGCTCTTCCTGGCAGTTTGCGCAGACCCCATAATCGTCAGAGTCAATCCTTTTCAGCGCCCCATCGATCAAATTCAGGATTTTGCGGTCGGTGTTGGTCATCCCGAACAAAAACTCCTTGGTATACGAGTTCGCCGCTTTGTCCGCCAGGTCCACCGTCGGATCGTCGTCCGCCGTGCGCCCTTCTTCTTGCGTGCGCGCGATCGTCTTCATCAACTCTTCCCGCCGTACCGCCAGCTTCTTCTTGTAATACTCCAGCCTTTTCTTGTCCATGAGCGTCCCGCCCCACAGTGTCGCTTCCGGGGCCATCTAAAAACTCCGTAGTGTAGGCCGGAGCCGCGTTCGTGTCAAGTCGAGCGGGTTCTTTGTCGCTGCAAAATGAGAATGTCCGGTTTGTGCAAAGTAGAAATGTCCGCTTTCATGGATGGCCGAGGGCCCCATGGAAACGGAGCGCATCGCTTTGAGCCAACGAGAGCGGGACCGATTGAAAATCTTGCACGAAGTAAAGCACAAACATCTGACGCAGGTGGCGGCAGCCGTACGGTTACGAGTAACCGATCGCCAGGTGCGACGGATGCTGCTGCGTCTAAGCGAACGCGGGGATCGTGCCTTGGTTCACGGGCTGCGAGGTCGGCCATCGAACCGCAAGCTGCCGGCCCGGTTGGAGCAAAAGATTTTGGCGCGTCTGCGGCAGCGTTATGCGGATTTTGGACCCACGCTGGCCGCCGAGCATCTGGCTCAGGAGGGTTTTCTCGTGAGCCGGGAGACCCTGCGGAAGTGGATGAGCAAAGCGGCCTTGTGGCGACCGCGTTCGCAGCGCGTGAAAAAAATCCATGTCTGGCGGGAGCGTAGAGCCAGTTTCGGGGAGCTGGTGATGCAGGACAGCTCGCCGTTCCGCTGGCTGGAGGATCGTGGTCCAGCTTGCCATCTCATCGCCCTGATCGATGATGCCACCAGTCGCATCTGGGCACGCTTTACCGAACACGACACGACGGAAGAGAACTTGCGAACCCTCGAGGGATGGTTACGACGCTATGGACGTCCCTTGGCCCAGTACACCGATAAAAACAGCATCTTTCGAAAGGCCGGCCCGCAGCCGCTTGCCGAACAACTCCGGGGAGACCCGCTGCGAACGCAGTTCGGGCGCGCGCTCCAGGAACTGGGAATCGAATGGATCGCCGCGCACAGTCCGCAGGCTAAGGGGCGCATCGAGCGGCTGTTCGAAACCCTGCAGGATCGTCTGGTGAAAGAAATGCGCCTGACGGGAATCGACAGCCTGGCAGCAGCGAATCACTTTTTGGAGACGCAATTTCTCCCGCAATGGGAGAAGCGTTTTACCGTGTCCCCACGCCATCCTCGGAATGCCCATCGACGGTTGGGGCACGAACATCACCTGGAAGAAATCCTGAGCGTGCGCGTGCCGCGCCAAGTGGCCGACGATCACACCGTAAGCTGGGACGGCGACCGCTGGGGCGTGCCGCGGGAAGAGGTCTGTGCCGGGCTTCGTGGAGCGAAGGTGGAGATCGAACGGCGGCTGGACGGGTCTCACTGGTTGCGTTTCCGGAACCGCTATCTACGTCTGCGCCATTGCCCGGAGCCGGTGCGGCGCGCGGTAAGTCCTTCCGGCCTACGGCCTCCAGGACTTACCGCCAACCCACACTCCCAAGTTTACAAAAGTCCTCCTCCAAACCACCCATGGCGGACATTTCAATATGGCAGAAAACCGGACATTTCTACTTTGCGTTGACAGTCGAGCGGGTTCTTGTGTCGAGCGGGTTCTTGGAAGAGCGGGTTCCATCACGCGACTTGGCCCGTTCTTTGCAGCGCCAACTCGTCTCCTCGATGCACCGTCCGGAGCAAGCGCGCTGCCTTTCTCCCGCCGCGTGCATAGGGAATGGGGCGATGGACGCGATAACCGCTTAAGGCTAACATTTCGGGATGCTTCTTGAGACGCGCGTGGCTCATGCGGTGAGCGAAGTGGCGGCGGTGGAACTGGCGCGGGAGATTTATGGAATTGCCGCTACGGCGAAAGCGCTTCCCGGGGAGTATGACGACAATTTTCATTTAGTCGACAGTGACGGACGCGCTTTTATTTTGAAGGTGATGCATCCGGCGCGGCAAGAATCGTTTGTTGACATGCAGGCGCAAGCGCTGCGGCTGCTGGCGGAGAAGTTGCCGCAGAGGCGACTGCCGCGGGTGATTTCCACCAAAGACAAAGAAACATTTACGACGATTCCCGCAAGCAACAGCGAGCGGCGCATTGTGTGGATGCTGAGTTACGTGGCGGGGAAAATGTTGGCGGAAGTAAATCCGCATAACGAGGAGTTGCTGCGCGGGGTGGGAAGATTGCTGGGGGAGATGGACGCGGCGCTGGCGGGATTTACTCACGCGGCGGCGCATGCGGAATTGAAGTGGGATTCGGCGCGCGCGGCGTGGATTGCGAATGCGCTGCAGGTGATTGAAGACGATGAGCGGCGCGCGCTGGTGCGAAGCGTGGTGCGGCTTTATGAAGCGGAAGTTACGCCAATGCTCGGGAGTTTGCGGCGCAGCGTGATTTACGGCGACGCGAATGACCACAACGTCTTGGTAACCGAGGGATGGCCGCGGGAAGCGTGCGCGGTGATTGATTTCGGGGACATGCATTACGGGTTGACGGTGGCGGAGCCGGCGATTGCGGCGGCCTACGCGGCGCTGGGGAAAAATGAACCACTTTCAGCGGCTGCGGCGGTAGTTGCGGGCTATCACCGAGCGAATCGTTTGTCGCAAGCGGAAGTAAAGGTGCTCTTTCCGCTGCTGGCGATGCGGCTGGCGGTGAGCGTGGTGATCAGCGCGGAACGGAAACGATTGCGGCCGGACGATGCGTACATGACCGTAAGCGAGGCGCCGGCGTGGCGCGCCCTGGAGCAGCTGGCGAAAATAAATCCGCGATTTGCGGAGTACACGTTTCGCGAGGCTTGCGGATTTGCGGAAGATGCGCGGAGCGCGAGGATTACCGAGTATTTGCGGAAGAGCGCGGCTCGTGCCGCGGCCGTGCTCGGCAGCAACGAGCGAGTTAGTGCGGTCCACGTGCTGGACCTGAGCGTGGGCAGTACTTTTCTTGGAGCTGATCCGGCGCAGTCGGAATTGCCCGCGCTTTCGCACCTCATTTCTACGGAGCTTCACCGCGCGGAGGCGACGATTGGCGTCGGACGATACAACGAAGCGCGACTCTTGTATGCGTCTCCGCTGTTTCAGGCCTCTCCGAATCCCACGGACGAGCAGCGGACCATTCATCTGGGACTCGATTTGTTTGCGCCGGCAAACACTTCGGTGCACGCTCCGTTGGCGGGAACAGTGGAAGCTTTTGCGAACAATCGCCGTGCGCTTGATTATGGGCCGGTGGTGATTTTGAAGCATGCGACGGACGACGGCGAGACTTTTCATACGTTATACGGGCATCTTTCGACGGCATCCCTGAAAAAGGTGAGGATTGGGAAAGAAATTCAGCAGGGCGAGGAATTCGGGCAGCTCGGAACGGCGGAGGAAAATGGCGGGTGGCCGCCGCATCTGCACTTTCAAGTTATTCCGGATCTTTTGGGACTAGGAACGGATTTTCCGGGGGTGGCGCGGGCGTCGGAGCGCGGCGTATGGACGAAGCTTTCGCCCGATCCTAATTTGTTGCTAGATATTCCTGCGAAATATTTTCCGGAAACCGCGGCAACCCTCGAGGCAACGCTGGCGGCGCGAAAGCGCAGTTTCGCGAAGAATGTGAGCCTTTCGTACGAGCGGCCGCTGAAAATCGTGCGCGGGTGGAAGCAGTTTTTGTATGACGAGACGGGCCGCGCGTACTTGGATGTCTACAACAACGTTCCGCTGGTGGGGCACAGCCATCCGCGAGTGGTGCGGGCCGTGCAGGCGCAAATTGGACTGTTGAACACCAACACGCGCTACCTGCACGACAACGCGACGCGGTACGCGGAACGGCTCAAGAAACTTTTGCCGGCGCAGCTGGAGGTTTGTTTTTTTCTGAATTCGGGCAGTGAGGCAAACGAGCTGGCGCTGCGACTGGCGCGGACGCACACGAACCGCGAAGACGTGCTGGTGCTCGAACACGCTTATCACGGGCACACTTCGACGCTGATCGATATCAGCCCTTACAAGTTTAACGGGCCGGGCGGCAAGGGTCGGAGAGCATCGGTGCATATAGCGCCGCTGGCAGACGATTACCGCGGCGTATTCCGCCGCGAGGATGCGGAGGCGGGGAAAAAATACGCCCGAGCAGTGCAGGAGGTCATTGACGAAGCCGGGACGCGGGGGCGGAAGATTGCCGCGTTTATGGCAGAGACGCTGCCGAGCGTGGGCGGGCAAATCGTTTTTCCCGCAAACTATCTGTCGGAGAGTTACCGGTATGTGAGAGCAGCGGGTGGAGTCTGTATCGCGGATGAGGTGCAAGTGGGCTTCGGGAGGCTGGGAACGCATTTCTGGGGATTTGAAACGCAGGGGGTGGTTCCCGATATCGCGGTGTTGGGAAAACCGATCGGGAATGCGTTTCCGCTCGCGGCGGTAGTAACCACGGCGGCGATTGCAGAATCGTTTGCGAACGGGATGGAATTTTTCAGCACCTTTGGAGGAAATCCGGTGGCCTGCGCCGCGGGTTTGGCGGTGCTCGATGTATTGCGAGATGAGAAGTTGCAGCAAAACGCGCTGCGTGTCGGGAACTATTTCAAGGCGGCGCTCGTGGGATTGCAGGAAAAATTCCCGATTATTGGCGACGTGCGCGGGTCGGGATTGTTTTTGGGAGTGGACCTGGTAGTGGACCGCGCGAGCCGCGCGGCGGCCACCCAGCAAGCTGGTTATATTGTGAATCGATTGCGCGAATGCGGGATTCTGGCGGGCGCAGACGGGCCATTTCACAATGTGTTGAAGCTGCGGCCCCCGCTGGTATTTGGCGAACGAGACGCGCAGTTGTTTCTCGCGACGCTGGAGGGGATACTGCGCGAGGACGCGGCGCAGCCTGTTTACGGCTGTACGACACGCGGTAGACAGAGGGCATCGGAAGATTTATCGTGAGTACAGAACGGTTGGTTTTCTAATAGGGCTTGGCATGGTGAGGTTCCTCGAGTGGTCCGCGCTGTTTTTCTTCCTGTATTTTCTGGCGGCGCCAGTGCGCGCGCAAACCCCAGAGCAAGGCGATGAAGTTTATGTTCCACCGATAGCGGTGCGGCGCGCGACGGCGCCGCCATGCGCTGAGCTGCCGCAATTCGACAGCGATCCGGCTTTGTGTGCGCCGCCGACGTGGACGAGCGGGGACGCGTTGGCGAACCGCGTCTTCCCGAAGATCGCGATCGCGTTGAACGTGCCGAGCGGTGCGCCGCTGCGCATTGTGCTGGAGCGGCGGACGCGCATTGCGCGCATCGGAGAACCGGTCGAAGGGCGGTTGACGGAAGCGGTGTACGCCTTCGATGAGGTGGTGCTCCCGGCGGGGACGATCGCGACCGGGCGGGTGACGAGTATCGAAAGGGTGCCGGCGTACCGGCGCACGATGGCGTATGCGAACGGGAATTTTTCTCCAGCGCATGCGTATGAGATCGCTTTTGATGTATTGGATTTGCCGGACGGACGGAAACTGCCCATTCACACCACGGTGTCAGCGGGCACCGCCCAGGTGGTGCGATTGGCGAGCCACGAAGGAGGGAATGCGGATCACGAACGACATGAGAATTTTATTGTGAAGGCCGTCGAAGATACCACGCGGCAAGTCCACGATACGGTGCACTCCGCGGTGAACGACGTGACGACGCCAGGGCGTATGCAGAGACTGAAGCACTACGCGGCTTCGCAACTGCCGTACCGGCGGCAATATTTGGAGCCGGGCACGCATTTTAACGCTTCGCTCGATGCAGCCCTCGATTTTGGAAGTACCACGCGCACGTCGGCGCAACTGGCGGCGCTCGGAACAACTCCCGATGCCGGAAGCCTGCTGCACGCTTCGCTGGTTTCCGAGGTGACGTCGGCGACAGCGACGCGCGGTACGCCCGTGACGGCGATTTTGACTGAACCGCTGTTTTCGGCGGCGCATCAACTGGTGCTTCCAGCGTACTGCAAATTGGTGGGAGAAGTGGTGTCTGCGAAACCAGCCGGAAAATTGCATCACAACGGCGACTTGCGGGTCATCTTTCAACGCATTGAAACTCCGCAGGGTACAGCGCAAATGATGCAAGGAAGCCTCGAAGGAGTGGAAGTGTCGCGGGCGGCGCATCTCGAACTGGACGAGGAAGGCGGCGTTCACGCTACGGAAAACAAAACCAGATATTTATCGACAGGTCTGGCGATTGCGCTGGCGGCTGCGGCGTCGCACACGGACAACGATCATGGAACGACGGATCCCGCGGGGGATCCGGGAGTGCGCGCTGGGGCGGGAGTGTCGGGATTCGGGTTTGCGGGGAGTTTGATCAGTTTCGCGGCCCGGTCAACGCCGGTATCGATGGGATTTGCGGCGTATGGAGCGTCGGTGTCGATCTATTCCAATTTTTTATCGCGCGGGCGCGACGTGGTATTTCTAAAGGATACGCCGATGGAGATTGGATTTGGATTGCCGCACGCGCAGGCGGTGCCGGCGAAACGGTAAGCAATGATTGAACCCCGGTAGCGCCGAAACTCTTTCTCTGCCCCTTCGCGCGCCAGGCATCACACCTAACACTTTTCAGAAAGGAAGCCTTTAAGCTCGTGAAAGCGGCACAACCCGCGGCGGCGCAGCGCAAGCGGGCGGTGGAGGACATTGTGGAACGCTCCGCCTTGCACTCTTCGGAAGTTCTCGCTACGCTTTTTGACTTGGAGATGAAATCGATTGTTCGGCGGTGGCCCGGCAAACCATTCAATAAAGCGATGCTGTAGAGCCACATAGCGGCAAGAAACGGACGCGCGCGCGAGCCGCCAGCGACGCATAGAAGAATCTTCCTTGGCCATTGCCGCATCCTTATTGTTTAGTGATTGCGCGACGATCAGTTAGCGTTCAGGACACACGCTGCGCGTTCTGCGGATGGATCGCGCGGATTAAGAGGTTACAACTGCAAGATGGCACGTTCTCTGGTGATTGTCGAATCGCCGGCCAAGGCGAAGACGATTAATAAATATTTGGGACGGGACTACACCGTCAAAGCGTCGATCGGGCACGTGATGGACTTGCCGAAGAAGACGATTGGGATTCGTCTGCCTGGCGAAGATCCTTCTGGACGGAAGAAACGCAAGCCGAAAAAAGGCGCGAAGAAGGGCACCAAGGCGGAGATCTTCTATACCAAGAAGCCGATTCAGCTCGATGACGATAAAATTTTTGAGCCGACCCTGCAGATCATTTCTGGCAAGGGTAAAGTAATCAACGAACTGCGCAAGGCCGCGGCTAACGCGGACGCGGTATATCTGGCGGGCGATCCTGACCGCGAGGGAGAGGCGATCTCCGCGCATCTCGCGATGGTGCTGGCGAGGCCGGAGCGCTATGTAGAAGCGGACGCGCCGGGCCGCGCGAAAGAAAAAGTCAAGGAAAACGGAAAAGAGGCGGAGCCAGAAGTCGGAAAAAACGGCAAGCCCAAGAAAAAGTATAAATCGAAGTGGGCAGCGGAACCGCTGCAAATGGATATTCCGGCTACCGATCCGAAGAAGATTTTCCGCGTAACTTTCAATGAGATTACGCCGAAAGCCATTCGCGCGGCGTTCGATAAACCACGGCAGGTGGACGAGAATTTAGTAGACGCGCAGCAGGCGCGTCGCGTGCTGGACCGCATCGTGGGCTACAAGATTTCTCCGCTGCTTTGGGACAAGGTGCGGCGGGGACTTTCTGCCGGGCGTGTGCAAACCGTGGCGCTGCGGTTGATTGTCGAGCGCGAGCTGGAGATTCGCTCGTTCGTGCCGGTCGAGTACTGGTCGATTCACGCGATGCTGGATGGCGGGCAGCCGCCGCTGTTCGAAGCAAAACTTTTCAAGCATAAGGGCGAGGACGTAGAGGTAAAGGACCAAGCCGCTGCGGACGCGATTGTTGCGGCGGTGAGCAAAGCGAAATGGGAAGTGGCGAACGTTACGCAGCGCGAGAAGAAGCGCAATGCGCCCCCGCCGTTTACGACTTCCAAGCTGCAACAGGCCGCCTACAATCGCTTGCGGTACACCGCGAAGCGCACCATGGCGCTGGCGCAAAGACTCTATGAAGGCGTGGAGCTCGGTGAGGAGGGCTCCGTAGCGCTGATCACTTATATGCGCTCGGATTCCGTGCATGTTTCAAACGATGCCTTGCAGCAAGTGCGGGAACTGATTCCGGAGCGGTTTGGATCGAATTACTTGCCGGAAAAGCCGAATTACTACAAGTCGAAAAAAGATGCGCAGGAAGCGCACGAGGCGATTCGTCCCACGGATGCGGCGCGCACGCCGGAAGACGTGCGCAAATATCTGGATGACGATTTGTTCAAGCTATATCAATTGATTTGGCAGCGCTTTGTGGCGTCGCAGATGCTGCCGGCGATTTTCGATCAGACGATGATTGATATCAGCGCTGCGGATTACACGTTCCGGTCGAACGGCTCGGTGCAGAAATTCGATGGGTATTTGCGCGTATATCAGATGCCGGTAGCCACTGCGGACCGCGAAGACGATGAGAAAGACGATGAAGGCGAAGGCAATGCGCTGCCGCGGGTGACCGAAGGGCAAATCTTGCGGTTGGATGCGATTCGGCCGGACCAGCACTTCACAGAGCCGCCGCCGCGTTATACAGAAGCGACACTGGTAAAGGATCTGGAAGAAAAAGGCATTGGGCGGCCGTCGACGTACGCGTCGATTATTTCGACGATCGTGGAGCGCGAATACGTGCGCAAAGACCAGGGGCGCTTTACGCCGACGATGCTGGGCGAGCGGGTGAGCGTTCTGCTGGTGAAAAGCTTCGACGATATCTTCGACGTAACCTTCACGGCGCGGCTTGAGGAAGAGTTGGACGAAATCGAAGAGGGCAAACTGCCGTGGCGCGACGCGGTACGCGAATTCTGGGCGAAGTTTGTGGTGGACCTCGATAAAGCCGGCGACGAAATGATTTCGTACAAAGCCGGTATTCCCACCGGCAAGAAGTGCGAAAAGTGCGGCGAAGGCGAATTGCTCGAGCGCATCAGCAGTTTTGGGTTTTTCCTGGGGTGCTCGCGCTACCCGGATTGCGATTTTATTCAGGATATGGCGCCGGAGCTGGCTTCCGAGCCGGGCGACGAAAACAAGATCGAATATTGCGACAACTGCGGCAAAGAGATGGCGATCAAGCGCGGCCGCTTTGGCGTTTTTCTGGCATGCACCGGGTATCCGGATTGCAAGACGACGCGGCGGCTGGTCGAAGGAACGCGCATTGCGCGTCAACCGGATGAGTTGCTTGAAGAGAAATGCGCTCTTTGTGAAAAACAATTGGTGAAAAAACACGGGCGCTTTGGCGAATTTATCGGGTGCTCGGGGTATCCGAAGTGCAAGTACACGCGGCCGATTACCATGGGCATAAAGTGCCCGAAGTGCGCGGAGGGTGAATTTGTGAAACGCGGCAGCGCCGGGAAAGGCGGGCGCGGACGTCCGCGAATTTTCTATGGCTGTTCGCGATATCCGGATTGCGATTTCACCACGCCGTATATGCCGATTCCCGAGCCTTGCCCGAAGTGCGGCAGCCCGTTCATCGTGGAAAAGAAATCGAAGATCGGCATGGTTTACACCTGTTTGAAAGAAGGCTGCGACTGGGAAAAACTGACGCCCGAGCCTGCCGCTACGCCGGCGGCCGAAGAAGCGACTCCCGTCGGAGCGAAATCCTGATGCTGCTATCTGCGCGGTAGCTGCGTGTACCGCCTAACTCGGGCCTTCGGACGCGTTTAGGAACTCTTTCCGCATTGCATACAAGCCCCGCAATCCTGGCGCATGCGCAGCGGAGCACGTCTATACTTGGGGAGGCGTGGCAAAAACCGTCCCCATGATTGAGGCCATCGAAGATTATCTTGGCTATTTACGTTCGGTACGGAACTCCTCACCCCATACCATCGCCAACTACGGCAAAGATTTAGCGCAGTTCGGGGTGTATCTCTCGCCTCCTGGCGTGCGGCCACCCGCGCTCACGGGCGTCACCCACCACATGATTCGCGAATTCGTGGCGCATCTGCATGATCAGAAGCTGCAGAAGAGTTCTATCGCGCGCAAGCTGGCCTCGCTGCGGTCATTTTTTAAGTACTGCGTGCGAGAAAGCCTGTTGAAGGAAAGTCCTGCACGACTGGTGCCGACGCCGAAACTGCCTAAGCGCATTCCGAGCGTGCTGTCCGCGGAAGAGATGAACATTTTCCTCGATCAACTTTCGCCTGTGCAGTCCGCAGCGCATGGCGCGCCGCGCGAAAGCAGGAGTCCGGCGCGAAACGAGACCCGTCCCTCCGGGTCGCCCGGGCCTGAAGACTTGCTGTTGCGCCGCGACCGCGCACTTCTGGAATTGCTGTACGCCGCTGGTTTGCGCGTGAGCGAGCTGACCGGTCTGAACCTTAGCGACATCGACCAGCGCGAGCGGGTGCTGCGGGTGCGCGGCAAAGGGAATAAAGAGCGCATCGTTCCCTATGGCTCGAAAGCGCAAGAAGCGCTGGATAAATATTGGCCGCTGCGCGAAGAGTTGCTCCTGCAAACGACGATTTCCCGAGCCAGCCGGCGCTCTGTGCCGCACGTCGCGGCGGTCTTCCTGAACTATTCGGGGCGGCGGCTGACGCAGCGTTCGGTGGGACGCATCGTTAAAAAATATGTGCGGCTCGTGAATGCCAATTGGGATGTGCATCCGCATTCCCTGCGCCACGCCTTCGCGACGCATCTGCTGGCGGATGGCGCAGATTTGCGCGCCATTCAGGAATTACTTGGGCATCAATCGCTTTCCACCACGCAAAAATACACGCACGCGTCCATCCGCCAGTTGATGGACATCTACGACAGATCGCATCCGCATGCCTGATCGTTGTCCTGATCGTTGTCCTTTGCGCAAGCTCTGCCGTGTTTCGGAAGCATCATCCGGCGGAACGATTGAACCCGCGTTAGTCGGGATGTATACTCGATTTTCATGCGACGCGAGCTATGGATTGTGGTTCTGCTGCTAACGGCAGGGAGCAATTCCCTGGTTCCCGAGATCTGCGCGGCCCATTGCATGACACCGGCGGCAACGGCTTCCGCGCATCATCATCATCAAATGAATGCCGACGCGGAGAAGCGCAGCAGCCGCGAGGGCGCGACAGACACTCCGGGCGAGCGACGATCTGCCGATTGCGTGGAGTGTGCTTACGCCACCGGACACGGCCAGAGTCTGACTGCCGCTTGCGTAAATCTGGACCCGGCGCACGCGCTCAAAGAAGTTTCGCTCTCGCTCGATAAGCCGCAAGCAGCATCCGGCGATCCAGATCTGTGCTCCGGCCACCAGCCCATTTTGCTCCGTGCCGCAGAATCGCATATTTTCCCTGATGCACCTCGAACGGTCGAGAGTTCCCGCACCGCTGCAGTCGCCTTTCGCGTCTAGAAATCTCCTCTCACGCACGACGTCCGGATTTTTTGCAGACGGAACATTTGTATCACCGCTCTGCTCCCGTCCCATCCCTAACTAAATCAACCCATAAAGTCCAGGCTTCGCATTCGAAAGGAAATTCTATGAGCAGCAGGCGAGGTTTTTTGCAGAGCATGCTAGCGGGAGCGGGAATCATGGCTTCGGCCGAGGCGCTGTGGGCACGGGATGCGGAAATAGCCGGCGACGCGCGGAGCGGTAAGGCAAAAGCGAAAAAGGAAACCGCGCATCGCGCAGTGAGCGCGATTCCCGTCGAGACTCCCGACGTTCCCAATCTTCCGTTTCACATGGATGGCGATGTCAAGGAGTTCCACTTGATCGCCGAACCCGTCAAGCGGCAAATCGTTCCGTTCAAAACCATGGAAGTATGGGGCTACAACGGGAGCTGTCCCGGTCCCACGATTCAAGCGCAGCAAGGCGACCGCTTGCGCATCATTTTCGACAACCATTTACCTGAGTCCACCACCATCCATTGGCACGGCCTCGAAGTCCCGATTGAGATGGACGGCCTGCCGTACATCACGCAGAAACCGGTTCCGCCCGGCGGCCGGTTCGTCTACGAATTCACGGTACACCAGGAAGGGACGTACTTTTACCATTCGCACGGCGCCATGCAAGAAATGATGGGTATGATCGGGATGTTCATTCTGCATCCGCAAACTCCCTACCAGCCCCATGTCGATCACGACTACGGGATCATCTTGCAAGAATGGGCCATCCTGCCGGACAGCAGCGTTCCCAATACGGCGAACATGGAATTCAACTGGCTGACGTTCAACGGTCTTTCCGCACCATCTACCACACCGTTGATCGCACGGCTGGGCAGCCGCGTGCGCATTCGCCTGGTCAATCTAGGCATGGATCACCATCCCATGCATCTGCACGGTAATCAGTTCGTGGTGACCGGCACGGAAGCAGGCCGCGCTCCCGAATCGACGTGGCGTCGCGAAAACACCGTGTTGGTCGGTGTCGCGCAGGCGCGGAATATCGAATTCGAAGCCAAGTATCCTGGCGACTGGATGCTGCACTGCCATCTTCCGCACCACATGATGAACAGCATGTCTGACCTGCTGCTCAACGGGGCGGTGGTGCAGGACCGCATGGTGATGACCGCGGCCACGAATGATCCGCAGGCCCTCAGCCAGATGCAAACGCTCGCGAAAACCGTTGGATTCGAGCACGTCCATCATGCGCCCATCGCCAACGACGCCAGCTCCGTTCCCGGCTTTCCGCAAGACGCCTTCATGGACATGGGCATGGACGAAGCGGTAGCGAAACCGGAGACGTACGGTCTGGCAAAGAATTGGAGCGCCAACATGATGGGCATGATGACGCTAGTGCGGGTTTTGCCTGCGGAAAAATACGACGAGATCATCGCGCAGAAACAGAAAGGGATAAAAGCCGAACCGCCGGATGCCAGAGCTCCAGAACACCGGCACGAATGAAGTTGCACTCTGCAACCGCGGAAGCACAGGAGAAACGGTAATGAAGAGCATCGCTAAGTTTTTGCTGCTGATAGCAAGCTGCATCTACGGGGCGGGGCCATCGAACGTGACGGCCCAGGAGCCTAGTGCTCCGCCGCACCCGCTTGCGCAGGAAATGGAGGAGATGCACCACCACGGAGACATTCCCGTAGTGGCGCCGGAATTTCCACGACTCGGCCGCGAACAGGAAAATCCCTCCGCGAAACTGGTGCAACTCGAAGAGCTGGAAAAAATGGCGATGGAGAAGAACCCCACGCTGGCGCAGGCGAATGCCGAAATCGCCGCAGCCAAGGCGCGCGAACGGCAGGCGGGACTCTATCCGAATCCCAAAGTGGGTTATGCGGGGGACGAAATCCGCGGCGGCTCCTTCGGCGGCGGCGAGCAGGGATTTTTTGTCTCGCAGCCCGTGATCACCGGCGGAAAGCTGACGCTGAATCGCAAAATCGTTGCCCACGACGTGCGTTTCGCGCAGATGGAGTCCCGCGAACAGGAGTTGCGCGTTACCAATGCCGTGCGCATCGCCTACTATCGCGTCCTTTCCGCGCAAGAGATGCTGGGGTCGAAGAAAGACCTCGCGCGCATCGCTCGAGAAACCGTCACGACTGCGCGTCAACTTCGCAACACGGGCCAAGCGGACGAAAGCGAAGTGTTGCAAGCCGAAGTCGAAGAACAAAAACTGCAGATGGACGTACGTCTCCAAGAAAACACCCTGCGCCAGGAATGGCAGACTCTCTCAGCCGTCGTGGGAAATCCTGTCCTCGAGATGGCAACTGTAGCCGGCTATCTCGATAGAGATTTACCTGAACTGGACGAGGACAAGGCGATGGAAGTCGTGTTGCGCGACAGCCCGTCCGTGGCCATCGCCCTGGCGGGCGTGGACCGCGCCAAGGACGTACTGGCGCGCGGCCGCCGCGAGTACATCCCCGATCTCGAATTCCGCGCCGGCCTTTCGCAGGATCGCGAATTGCTCAATGTCGCCGGTCGCCCTGTCGGCTTAGTTGGATTTGCCGAAGTCGGCGTACAGCTGCACATCTTCAATCGCAACCAGGGAAACATTCAGGCCGCGCAAAATGATATTCAGCGCGCTCAGGCAGAGACCCGCCGCGTCGACCTGGCCCTGCGCGAACGCTTGGCAAGTGTTTTTGGCGGCTATCAAGCTTCGCGAATTATGGTCGAGGAATACCGCAATCAGCTTCTGCCGCGCGCGCAAAAAGCTTATGAGCTTCTCCTGCGGAAGTACGGCCTGATGACCGCGTCCTATCCCCAAGTGCTTAAAGTCCGGCAAACTCTTTTTCAATTGCAGGATGGCTATATTTCCGCGCTGGAAGGACTGTGGGTCAACGCGATCACCTTACAAGGGCTCTTGCTGACGGATGGCCTAGAACCGCCGGCGCGCCCTGGCGAAATCGATTTGCCGGTGCGGGAAATCAACGTGCCGATGACACCGAGCGCCATACCCGGCGGCAGACAACCGTGAGTCGACGATATATTCGCTGTTCCTTGTAGCTGCCGGTGGCAGCGGCCGCATCAGAAGATGGGGCGCTTCGTGGCTCCGCGTCGTGCCTGTTATCATCTCGGTTCTGGATGAATGCGAACTATGATCTTCATCCGTTTCTCCTCCTGCGTCGTCACCCTGGCTCTCGGAAGAGATCCGCGTTGATCCGCCAGCTTTCCCGTGTTTGTCTGTTTGGACTGGTTTTGTTTTTTGCCGCGCCCTTCGGCCACGCGCAAGATAACTACGAAATCCAGGTGTACGGGTCGGAGACCGTGGATCCGGGAAAAACCATGGTGGAGTTGCACAGCAACTTCACCATCGACGGCAGCAAGAAGATAATCGATGGCGTCTTGCCCACCAATCATGCCGAGCATGAAACCATCGAAATCACGCACGGATTCAACGACTGGTTCGAAGTGGGTTTTTACATCTTCACTTATGAGCGCAGCGGCTTTGGCGTGCAATGGGTGGGCGATCACATCCGGCCGCGCGTGCGTATCCCTCCGAAGTGGAAGTGGCCGGTGGGTTTGAGCCTATCGAATGAAATCGGGTACCAGCGCCGGAAATTTTCCGTGGACACCTGGACTTGGGAAATCCGGCCCATCGTCGACAAACAGATCGGCCGGTGGTATTGGTCCTTCAATCCCACGCTCGACCGCTCGTTCCATGGCGGAAGCGTGAATCAAGGCGTGGTGTTTTCCCCAAACGTGAAATTCAGCTACGACTTCACCAAGAAAATCACCGGCGGACTGGAGTATTACGGCTCCACGGGCCCCATCACCGGATTCCTGCCGTTCAACCAGCAGCAACACCAGTTTTTTCCCGCCATTGACCTGAATGTTTCACCCAAATGGGAGATCAATTTCGGGCTCGGTGTAGGTGTAACGCGATCCACGGACCATCTGATCGCGAAAATGATTCTTGGTTACCGTTTCGACTTCTAGTCAGCCGTCGGCAAGGCAATTTTTTGACTCCAGCCGCTGCAACGCCAAACCGTGCCGCGCAGAGGACTTTTGCGGCTGTAGGCTCCGGAGAATCTTCCGTATCTTTTCCACATGAGTTTTTCACAGAAAAACCTTCCGTACTATTGACCCTGTTACTACCGGACCGCGACACTGTAAAGGTAATGGCTCGCTATTCCTCATTTCTTGGTCACCGCGTCGAGGTGCAATACCGCGCAAGCGATACGCTGGTTCCAGCCTCAGGTGTGATGGTTGCAGATTCCGGAAAGTCGATCTTTCTCGAGCAGACCTGCGAACAGCGCGGCTTGCATCACCATTTTCGCTGGGAAATCCCTTATCAATATCTAATCCGCATTGCATGCACGCCCAGCTCCTTACGGCCTGAGAAGGGCGAGTCTGCGAAGAGCGAACCTGCTGAAACGATGAAGGATGCGCCGCAGCCATCCGCCGAGGAGAGCGCGGCGACGGACCCTGTTGCAAGTAATGTCACCGGCTTCGTGTCGGGCGACGCCGTGGAAGATAAGGCGACGCGCGCTTCCGGAGCCGCCGCCGGCGCTGGCCGGGTGGGTTCGATTCTTCCCCTCGGCAGCCGTTCGCACACCGTGTAGGTCTCCTCGCGCGCAATAACTCTCTCTCGGCCGGTCATCGCAGGTTGCCGTCGTATTGCAATTCTAAATTCCGCTACAATCAATGCTTGCGCCCGCTCGGTTTGCGCAGGCAACAATGCGGAAGAGCGAGCGTGCGAATCCGGCGTGGCGGCCGCCCTAGCCTGCCTACATCTCACACAGGAGTGTGTCACGTGAAACCTTCCGTCGGACTCATCGGTCTGGGCCTGATGGGCCATCCCATGGGCATGAATTTGTTGAAGGCGGGATTTCCCCTCACGGTATGGAATCGCACCCTTTCGCGGGCCGATGAGCATGTGGCGGCGGGCGCAAAGCTCGGCACGTCTCCGCAGGATGTGGCAGCTCATGCGGACTTTCTGATCACCATGGTCAGCGATCCTCCAGCTCTCGAAGAAGTTTTGTGGGGCGCTAACGGGGCGCTGCAATCGCTGAAGTCTGGCGCGATTTACATGGACAACAGCACCGTCTCGCCGCAACTAGCTCGCAAGATCGCGGCCGCGTGCACGAAACAGGGTGTGCGCTTCCTGGATGCGCCGGTGACGGGCGGAGATTGGGGAGCTAAAAAAGGCGAGCTTCTCTTTATGATCGGCGGCGACGAGAAAACCGTGAAAGACGCGGAGCCGATTCTTGGCGTGCTGGGCAAAAAATGGTTCCATCTGGGGCCGCACGGAGCCGGGCAGACGGTCAAGCTGGCGATGAACGCCATTCTGGCGCTGGAAGTCGAGGCGCTGGCCGAAGCCCTGGGGCTCGTGACGGCGGCTGGCCTGGAAGGCGAAAAATTGGTGGAAGTGTTGCAATCCAGCATGGGACGCTCGCCGCTCCTCGATATCAAGTCGCAGAATATGCTGAAAGCGGAATACAAACCCAGTTTTCCGTTGCGCCTCATGCTAAAGGATTTGGGGCTGGCGCTCGAACTGGCCAAGCAGGTGGGCATCACCATGCCGGCAGCCGGGGCAGCCCACGATACCTACGCGCAGGTAAAGAATACCGCGCGCGAGGATCTGGATTATTCGGCGGTTATGAAGTTTTGGGATTAACGCGTCAAGGCCGGGCATCCGGCGAGAAGAAACCGATGGGAAGGTCGCGCGCGGTGCGCAGGCCAGCCGGAGCGTCCAAAATTACCGGAATCGTATTCACCACTACGGAAGCCGTGGCGATATCGCCCGGGGAACCGCCGGGAATTACCAGGCTGATGTTGGGATCCCCACGCAATTCGACGGTATCGGCGGGTTCTTTCGCACCCACGTACATTTGCAGCTCCAGATAAATCACCTCTTCGCCCTGCACCTTGCCGCGAGCGATTTGGTGCACGCCAGCGACTTGCCCAGCTTCGACGGTTAGAAACTTTGTGCGCGCCGGCTGCGCAGCCACCACCGGCTCGATCGTCTCGGTAATTTCATCCACCGCCAAATTCAAGCTATCCGCCACCATGGCCACCGATTCCGGTAAACCGACGTGCTTGATGACGCCGGCCGCAACCTGTTCGCGAAATGCTTCGACGGTCATACCCGCTCCGATTTTTTTTTGCAGCGGCCAGCGCCGAGTGGCGGCGTCAACAATGCGCACTGCCTTCGCGTACGAAATTTTTTGCGATACCGCCGCCAGCGTCACCAACAATTTGTCCATCGCGAATCCTGGATTCACGCCGGTGCCCACCAGCGCCACACCCCAATCTTTAGCGGCTTTGTCCAGCTGCATCGAAAGTTCCGGATAGGTGCGATAGGGATAGGACAGCTCTTCGCAGGTTGACACGATACAGGCTTCGGCTTCGAGGCACATGAGCAACTGCTCCATCACAGCTGGCAGAGACGACGACGTGGAGTGGACCACGATATCAGCTGAGAGACCGAGAACTTCCTCCGCGTTGCCAGAGATTTTTACGCCCCAGGACTCTCCTGCGCCCGCTATTTCGCCGAGGTCGCATCCCACTTTGGCGGGATCGCTATCGATGGCGCCGACGATTTCAATGGCCTGCTTCTCCCGCATGAGCCTCGCAATCGACGCGCCGATGGGGCCGACGCCGTACTGGATGGCGCGAATTCTCTTTTTCACTTCGTTCTCCGTCTCTCTGCTGGCCGGTCGATACAGTGCCCGCAATGTCAGGCGGGCGAGCCCCTTACGATAATGGAACTCCACCTCGGTCGCAACGCAAAACGCGCAACCGCGATTGGCTACTGGTGGCCGGGGTTTGTGGCACAAGGTTGGCGCGGCAGAAGCGCCGTTGCCGATTCGGGCAGTCCGCACGCATAATGGTCGGGCACCTTTTCGCAGGAGCTCGCCATGCCCGCCGCCAAAAAGCTATCCGAAGCTGAAATCAAGGAAAAGATGAATGTGGCCAAAGGCTGGAGTCTGGTCAATGGCAAGCTGCACCGCGCTTTTGAGTGCAAGGACTTTGTCGCCGCGTTCGGCAATATGACGCGCGTAGCGTTGGTCGCGGAGTCCATGAATCACCATCCGGAATGGTGTAACGTGTGGAACAAGGTGGTGATCGACCTGAATACGCACAGTGTGGAAGGGTTGAGCAACCTGGACTTTGAACTAGCCGTCAAGATCAATGAGATCTTCGCCGCCTGAGGGCGGCGCCCTCGTCCCCATCTCGTACCGAATATGCGATTTTTGCTCAAGTCCTATTGACTCCGCCCGTCCTAGCGTCACAATGATCAAACCCCGTTTCTCCCGATTTGTTAACTAGAGGACTGCTCTCGGCAGTCCCGTCTATGCAGGTCACACGACCATGGCTCTTTCCGCACTTCGCATACCGCAGTCGAGCGCGGCAGCAGCGGGCGCACAAGCCCCCGCCGTTCTTGCCCAGCCAAAGAGTATCCGCATCCTGATGGCGGGAGATGTCACCGGCGAGACGGCCCAAGCCTTGCGTGCGGTGTTCTCGCTTCCGGAGCACCATCTGGAGCTAACCGCCGTATCCAGCGTCGCCACGCTGATACCTACGCTGGGCGTGGTCTCGCCCGAGATCATCCTGCTCGATCTTTCGACGACGCAGCCGCACCACAAGGAAATGGTCCGGCGCGTGCATCGCGCGGCACCACACATTCCGCTCATTTTATTTGGCGACCTCGCGCAAAAGGAAGTCGCCAGAGAGGCGCTCGCTGAAGGGGCCATGGATTACTTCCTTCGCGAACATATGGACGGACCAACACTCTCGCGGATGTTTCGCGGAGCGCTGGAGCGCAATACCGTGGAAGGTTTGGCAGACCTGCTGCGCGATCCGGTGACGAGACTCTATACGCGAGACGGACTGCTCACGATTGGTTCGAGCACCATGTTTATTACGCGGCGCAACGCGGGCACGCTGGCGCTTTTCTGCGTGCATCTACAGAACTTGAATGCCGTCCGCGAAAGCCTCAGCAGTCCCGCTGTCAAAAAACTCCTGAAAGACGTGAGCGCCGCTCTGCGCGACTGTTTTCGGCGCAGCGATATTGTGGCGCGATTGGGCGAAGCGCAGTTTGCGGTGCTGGCGGTGGACGCCACCGAACAAGGCGTTGCGATTGTGCGCCAGCGCCTGGACCGCCGACTCGCCAAACTTACGGTGGAGCACGAAGACAGTCCGCCTTTGCGATGCAAGGTGAACGGTCGCATGTGGTCGGCCACCGAGAATGTCTCGTTTCCAGAGTTGTTGGACATTGTGGAAGGCGGCTTGCGCCAGCCCGCGGAAGGCGCGGTCACCGTATGAAGGGCGAGACCTTGGGGTAGTCGGCCGCCGGCGATCCTTGCCAGGACGTCTCTTGATCGCAAACATTTCGGCGTCGGACCTCGCTCGGGTGGTTGTTCCGAGTTGACGCGTTCCGGCGTGCGTTTCACTCATCGACAGCGTGCCGCAAGCGACTGGGGCGTAATTCACTCATGAACTCTGCAGCGCCTCCGCTCGGCACCGGTTCCTGCGCCATTCCGCAAAATCTGTTAGCGTATTTTGCATGGGCAATTCTCCCGGCAGTCCGGTGCCGCAGGCGCGCGAACACCATCCCGCGTCGCCGACGCCGGAACACTCGCAGGCTCCAGACGCTTTTCGCGCACCTTCCCGAGCGGTCACCTGGTCGAGTTTCGTTTTCGCCCTGTTGCAGAGTTTTTGTTCCGCGGTCATCGCTGTTAGTGGATTGCGCGTAGCCATTGGACTGACGTCGCTGGCCGCCGCCGCGGGTGTGGATGCTCCGGCGCGCGGTTTTCACTCGGACGCCATTCGTATTCCCATGATGGCGCTCGCGCTTCTCGGGGCGCTCTTCAACTTGTACGCACTGTGGAATGTGCGGCGGCTGCGCAATCGTCCCGCTGCGCAGTGGCGGCGTGTACCGCTCACGGCGAAAAAGAGAGCCTCCGAGAGGATACAACTTATCCTTTCCATCGTTACGCTGGTGCTGCTGGCTGCCGAGTGGATCACCCATCCGCTCATTCATCGTGTGCACTGAGTTCGTCTCCACCGAGGCCAGCTACGAGCTTTCGTCACCAAGTGCTCAACTGCCGGGTGCATCGATTTGTGCGGTAACGAGTTCTTTGGCCAGCCGCGCATGCAGGCGTTCGCTGAATCCCACCGGCAGCGTGAAAGTCCGCTCATCGGCCGTCAAAATCAAGATATTCCGCGTCGAATCCAGGATCGCCGAACAGATTTCGCAATGCTCGAGGTGCGCTTCAATTTCCGCGCGCAGTTCGGCGTCCACCGAATCATCGATGTATTCCGAGATGTAACTCCACACGTGCTGGCACTTGAGTTTCATGAGGTGCTCCAAAAGAACCGTCTGCGGTCCGGTTGCGCGGTTTTCAAAAGCGGCGCCAGCCGCTTTTGTAAGAGCATGCGCGCGCGATGCAGCCGCACCTTCACGACGTTCGCGCTGATTTCCAGTACTTCCGCGGTTTCTCGCACATCCAGCTCTTCGATATCCCGCAACGTGAACACCTGCCGGTAAATCGCCGGCAGTTGCCCCACGGCGGCAACCAGCGCCTCACGAACTTCTTTGCGCTCCAGCGCTTCGAGCGGAATTTCCCGCCAGTCGGTCAACAGAGCGGGGGTGAAATCGCCCTCGGGCTCCGTTCCCTGCTCCCCGAGGGACTCGACGGGCGTCCGCCCGGCGATGCGCAGGCGCCGGCGCCCTTCATTCAGCGCGATGGCCACCAGCCAGGTACTGAATTTCGATTCCGCGTGGAACGATGCCAGCGCGCGGTAGGCTTTCAGCATCGCTTCCTGCGTGACGTCCTCGGCTTCGGCCTCGTCTTTCATCATGCCGAGAACCGTCAGATACACCATTCGTTCGCAGGGCCGAACGAGATCGTGGAATAAGTCCTTCTCGCCGGCCAGGATTCGCGAGATAAGTTGGCGTTCGTCGGGATTTCCGTTCATCCTTCGATCCAACACTCTCTCCCCGCGGTGCGTCATCTTGCTTCGTGTTCGTTGTTCAGATGTTTAGCGGCCCACCACGGATCAGGGGTTACCGCAACCGGCGTTTCTCAAACGCCATCGGCCGAGCTCGCGCGGCGCCCACTGAGTATGGGACTCGCTGATCCTGCAAAGGTTACGACTCGCGGTGTTTTCAAAGCGCCACCTCTAGCGGCGCAGCGGGCTGTTTTTGCGATTGACACCCGCGTTCGGCAATGCTACAAAATCGGCCAATAGAAGGCTCCTTGGTGATTCGTCTCCTGACGCATTTCTTATGCCGTGCGAAGGTGAGGCCGCAGCCCCGTAGAAGAGTCTGCTGAGCGTCCCAAGGTGTCTTTTGCATCACCCACCACCCCGGGAGGCGGAAGTCTCGCGATTTTCGCCTCCTTAGTTTTTGCAGCCTAGTCGCAAACGTACTCTTACCGGCGAGCATGCGACGTCTGCCCGGGTTAAACTGCAGCCAGCCTGCAGATGCCACCACTCCTCGACTTTCGCCACGTTACCGTCCTTCGCGGGCCTTCGGATCGTTCCAAGGAGCCGGTGCGAGCGCTGGACGATCTCTCTCTGCAGATTGATAGCAGGGAGCAGGTCTGCATCTTGGGGCCAAATGGCTGTGGTAAGTCCACGCTTATCAAAACGATAACTCGTGAGTGCTACCCCTTGGCGGCGCCCGGTTCGTCGGCGGAAATCCTCGGCCGGCGCCGCTGGGACATCTTCGAGCTGCGTAACTTGCTGGGTATCGTTTCCCCGGACCTCCTCGCTTCCTGCACCTCCGCGGCGACCGGCCGCGACGTGGTCATTTCCGGCTTCTTCAGCAGCACCCGCATCTTTCCGCATCAACATCCTTCAGGCGAACACCTTCATCGCGCCGAAAGCGCTCTTTCCCGAATTGGGATTGCCCATCTCGCTGACCGTCCCCTGAACGAAATGTCCTCCGGTGAAGCCAAGCGCACCTTGATCGCCCGCGCGCTGGTCCACGATCCGCAAACCCTGCTCCTCGATGAGCCAAGCAACGCTCTCGATATCGCCGCGCAATTCCAGCTCCGCGACACCATGCGCCAACTGGCGCAGTCGGGCCTCGGCATTCTGCTCGTGACACACCACGTTTCAGAGATCATCCCCGAAATCGAGCGCATCATTCTGCTCAAGAATGGCCGCGTCGCCGCCGACGGAACCAAACGCACGATGCTCACCGCAGGGCGCCTCTCCGAACTCTTTGGCGTCGAGCTACGCCTTATCACGAACAACGGCTATTACGACATCTCGTAAGTTGATGGAACAACAAAGTCTATCTGCGGAATGTTCCTCGTGGAACATCCCGCAGATCTCTTGAAAGCCGGCGCTTCAGGCTTGGCCGTGCTTTCTGCTTTTGCGAAGGTCTGGCCCGGTCATCGTGGCCTCAGGCCATGGCGTACAAGAATTCCACATGCGAAGCGGTCGCTCCATCCATCCCCTTCACCGCTGGATTGCTGGATTCGATGAGATAATATTCGTTCGGAGCGTGGGCGCCGTTGCCATGCCCAAGGCCGAAATGTCCCGCGGGAAGATTCAGCGGCTCGCCCGTAAATACGTAGCCAGGCCAGGATCCCGCCAGCCGCGGCATGACCACCGGATCGATTCCGTTTTTGCGATAAACTTCCGCGCTCACGCGAATAATCTTGGCGTCGGCTGACGTGCTGGTTGGGTCATAACCGCCGCTCATATGCACTTCAATATCTCCGAAGCCCTTTGCGGCCAGGTGCGCCTTCAACGCCGCCAAGGCTTCTTTGGCGGTCATATCCGGCACGAGACGCAAATCCATCTTGGCGACCGCTTTTCCGGGAAGAACCGTTTTTCCTCCCGGCCCGGTATAGCCGCCAACCAAGCCTTCGATGTTGATGGTCGGCCGCGACACCAACAACGTAAGCGCTTCTTCCCAGCTCACGTCGTGGACCCAATGTTCTACGCCGAGTTGCTTCTTCGCGTCGCTCTCTTTCAGTCTGCGCGCCGCTTCCGCGATCATTTTTTTCTCGGCTCCGGAAACCGGGCGCACCTTGTCCGTGTAGCCGGGAATCGCTGGATCGTTCCCGTCGGGAGTTACCAGCGTGGTCAGCGCTTCCACTAAATGCCATGCCGGACTATCGAGTTCCGCTTTGGTGCTGGAATGCACATCGTGTTTCGGGCCGCGCCCCCATTTTTCCCCGCTGGAGATTAATTCGAGTTCCACGACACCCTTGGCACCCAAATACATGGTCACGTCGCCGTTCAACCCTTGCGAGGCGTAAGGCATGAAAACACCGTCGCACTTTTTCATGGCCGCGAGCACTTCTGGCTTGTGAACGACTTGCGGAAAATGCGGCGAGGCGATTTCTTCTTCGCCTTCCGCAACGAAAACGAGGTTTACCGGCATTTTCTTTCCAGCACCCCGAATCGCGTGCAGCGCCGCCAGAAATGTGGACTCTGGCCCTTTCTGATTTACCGCGCCGCGTCCGACGACAACTTTTCCGAGTCCCGGCTTGTCAACCAACGCCGCATCGAACGGCGGCGAAGACCACTCCGAGGGGTCCACCTGTTTAACGTCGTACATGTAATAAACGCCCAGCGTGCGCGGCGCGCCCGCATCAAGGGTCGCAAATACGCCGGGCTGCCCGTCCGTAGGCATTTTTGTGACGCCGCTGAATCCGGCGTCGCGCAGCATGTTCATCATCATCTCGCAGCCTTCGTTCATGCCGCGATTTTCAGCGGCGATGGATGGCAGGCGAATCCAATCCTGCATGCGCTTCAGCGATTCATCGTGGCGCTTGGCAATTTCCGCGTTGATGGCGTCCATGTCGCTGGCCGGTATCCCCTCGCTTCTTGACCATGCGCGCATCGGCGCGGCCGCCGCCACGGCGCCCGTCAGCGCCGCTGCCGCCGCACCGTGCAAAAAAGTCCGCCGCGTTCCATCGATCAAGCCTTCGTTCAACTTTGCTCCGTCCGCCATTTTCCCCCCTGGTCGCAAAATAAATCCTGCATCCATCCGCAGCGCGCAGCCTACACCCGCGCCGCCGCTTGATCAACCGTTCTCACGGTGCTCCCGTCCGAACGTCCGGTAACTAGCGTGCGAGCTTTCTGCTCGTAGCCCTCGGCGGTTCGTGATAAACAGGACATCTTAGTCGGGGACGGTGGTCATGTTCGGTCTGAGCCATCTTTTCTATCCGTGGGGAATTATCGTGCAGATCGTTGCGCTGATCCATTTTGTGCGGCGCCGCCCGGAAACCTACTGGGTATACATCATTATTTTCGGCAGCGCTATCGGTGCGGGCGCTTATCTTTTGCTGGAAGCGGCGCCGGACTTGGGACTCTTGCGCGGCACGTTTCAAGGCTTCGGGCGTCGCTCGCGCATCAAAGCGCTGGAAATCCAGATTCTCGACAATCCTTCACCAGGAAACTACGAAGAACTCGGCGAACTACTTTTAGAACAAAAACAGTACGCCCAGGGCCGCGCGGCCTTCAACCAAGCCATCGGCGTGCGTAACGACTCGCCCCACGCTTTTTATCATCGCGGGCAATGTTCGCTGGGCCTCGGTGATTTTGCCGCCGCCATTCCGGACCTCGAACTGGTCGTCGCCAAGGATCCCAAATTTGATTATTATCGCGCGGCTGGCTTGCTCGCCGACGCGTACGCCCGCTCCGGGCGCCTCGATCTGGCCGCTCCGCTCTTCGCCAACGTCACCCAGTTTTCCACCACGCCGGAAACGCTCTACAACTATGCGCATTTTCTAAAGCTGCAAAACCGCCCAGCCGAAGCCCGCGAATGGACGCAAAAACTCCTCGCCAAAAAACGCACGCTCCCGCGTTACATGCAGCGCATCGAACGTCCATGGTTCCGTAAAGCCAAATCCTTAGAAAAAGAGCTGGCGCGGGCGTGACGGATATTTGCGTTACTCGGTGTGAGCCTTCCATTTCGCAAGAACAGAAACAAGTTGATCATCGGAAATTCCTTCACCGCGATCGAGCTGCGTCATCCCGCGGCGAAACTTCGTCATTGATCGCTCCCTGGTTCTCGATCGGCCACGCGCGCATTGCCCGCTCAGCAATTCCCCGCAATTTCTCGCGGCTGGCTCCGCCCGAGGCCTGTACCGACATGCCATGCACTACCGTCATCACGTATCCCGCCAACTCGGCAGGGTTGGCTTCCGCTGCTAAGTCCCCCTCCAACTTCGCCCGCTCGAGCCGCTCGCGGATCGCCGCCTCTCCGAGCGCTCGGCGCAAGCACAGCTCCCGCTGCACCACCTTAGACCCCTCGCCGCAAGCCAACGCCCCCTGCACCATCAGGCATCCCCGCGGGTGCCGCGCATCGCTCAACGAGTCTGCGGCGCCAACCATGATCCGCTCGACGGCGCCTCGTGCGGTCGGCGCTTTTAGGCCTACTCTGACGTAGTCCGTGGCCGTTTCGGCGTAGCGATCGAGCGCCTTGCGAAACAAATCCTGCTTGTTTCCGAACGCCGCATACATGCTGGGCTTGTTGATGCGCATGGCCTTCGTCAGCTCTGCGAGCGACGCACCTTCGTAACCGTGCCGCCAGAAAACGTCGAGCGCCTTCTCTAGCGCTTTCTGCGGATCGAACGCCCGCGGCCGTCCGACCGTCCTAACTATCTTGTTTTCAACAACTTTCCGCCTTCGCAACATTCTTGTATCCTTGCGCTGCTTCTCGCATCTTAACATACCAGTCGGTAAAGAATCCACCTTGACGGCCCACGCCGCTCGCGATATTAGGTACCGACAGGTATGAAATTAAGGAGACACACATGGCCAAGAAACTCAGCAACAAAGTGGCAATCGTTACCGGAGCTTCCAAGGGTATTGGCGCTTCCATCGCCAAGCACCTCGCCGCCGAAGGCGCTTCCGTGGTCGTCAACTATGCCTCGAGCAAGGAAGGCGCCGACCGCGTCGTCGCCGAAATCGCCAAAGCTGGCGGCAAGGCGGTTGCCGTGAAAGCCGATGTCGCGAGGAGCGCGGATATCGACAAACTCTTTACGGAGTCGAAAAAGGCGTTTGGTACGCTTGATATTTTGGTGAACAACGCCGGCGTGTACGATTTCGCCCCCCTCGAAGCCATCACCGAGGACTCTTTCCACAAACAATTTAATCTCAACGTGCTCGGTCTCATCCTCACTTCGCAAGCCGCCGTAAAGCATTTCGGGCCCGCTGGCGGCAACATCATCAACATCAGCTCCGCGATCAGCACGCTCACGCCGCCGAACACCACCGTGTACACCGCAACCAAGGGCGCCGTGGACGCCGTTACCAGGACGCTCGCCAAGGAACTGGGCCCGCGCAAAATCCGCGTGAACTCCATCAACCCCGGCTTGGTCATCACCGAGGGCGTCGAGAGCGCCGGATTCCACGAGGGTGACTTTCGCAAGCACTTTGAAACGCAAGCCCCGCTCGGCCGCGTCGGCCAGCCGGACGATATCGCGCCCGCCGCGGTATTCCTGGCCTCGGAAGACTCTGGCTGGCTGACCGGTGAAACCCTGGCCATCTCGGGCGGCTACAAATAAGACGATCCACAAAGCGTTAAACAAGGCGGCGCCAACCAGCGCAGGAAGCGCGACTGCCCCAGCCCGTAAAGAGCTGGGGTAGCCTCCGCTTGAAAGTGCTACGCCAAGCCCATTCCTGCTGAAAAGTTACCTGGGGCTTGCCACCGTGCTGCGTGGCACCGGCCCGCTCGCGCTCACCTGCGCATTCTCCCGCGTGCCGCTCCGTGGCCGACACAACTCTTCGGCAATTTCCAATTCGGGGTAAAATTGCCAAACGCGTACAAGTCTCTGTTCCTCCCGCGTCTGGAGCCGTTCAGTTGCCCAACGAGATTGTGGAGAGACGCTCAAGCGTTTCTCCCACCCCAGTGTCTATCACCGTAGTGTTGCTGGCCGCGGCGGCTATTTACCTCGCCTCGACCATCTCTCCGCCGTCGCTCATGGACGACGTGGACGCCGTGCAGGCGCAAATCGCACACAGCATGTTGACTTCCGGTGATTGGGTGACCGCGCGCATTGACGGTGTGCCCTATTTTGAAAAATCGCCGCTGGTGTACTGGCTGCTGGCCGCTTCTCTTAGAATTTTTGGCGTGCACGATTGGGCGGCGCGGATTCCCATCGCGGTTTCGGCAATCGGCCTGGCCTGGTTGACGGCGGCGTTTGGAACCTGGGCGTTCGGCAAACGTGCCGGCGTTTACTCCGGGCTGGTGATCGCCACGTGCATCGGATTGTGGTTGTTCACCCGCATCCTGATTCCCGACGTGATGCTCACGTTCACCATCGCCTTGGCTATGTGGGCTTTTTTGCGCGCGCTGGACGACGAGGAAAAATATCCACGTGCCTGGGCTTACGTTTTCGCCGCCAGCCTCGGACTCGGGTTGCTGCTGAAAAGCCTCATCGCCGTCGTTTTTCCCATCGCGGCGGCGTTGCTTTTTTTTCTCTTCACGCGGCAGCTATTCTCCTGGAACGCATGGAAAAGGCTGCACCCCTTTGCGGGCACGGCCATCGTGCTTTTGATCGCTGCGCCTTGGCACATTCTCGCCACACTGCGCAACCCTCCGTATTTCGCGTGGACTTTGCGGAGTTTGCCCGGACACTATCACGGATTCTTGTGGTTCTACTTCATCAACGAGCAATTGCTGCGATTTCTCAACACGCGTTATCCACGCGATTACAATACCGTTCCGCGTCTCTGGTTCTGGCTGTTTCACTTCGTCTGGCTTTTTCCGTGGAGCGTGTATCTTCCGGCGGTTCGAAACCTCTCGTTCAAGCCCGTTGATCGCGCCGGCCGCACCCGTTTGCTGGCGCTTTGCTGGACCGCATTCATCTTGATTTTTTTCACCTTCTCGACCACGCAGGAGTATTACTCCATGCCGTGTTATCCGGCGCTGGCGCTGCTGCTGGGCTCCGCGATGGCGGCGGAAGGAAGTTGGATTCGCGGTGGCACGCGTGTGCTAGGCATCGTTTCTGGGGCCGCCGGCCTGGCCGCTGTCGCGATCCTGGTCGCCGTGCGGCACGTGCCTACGCCCACCGACATTTCCGCGGCCCTCAGCAGTCATCCGCAGTCGTATTCACTTTCCATGGGCCACATGCTGGACCTGACGCTCGATTCCTTCGCGTACCTGCGCGAACCGCTGGCCATCGCCGCCGCCGCCTTTCTGCTCGGCGCTATCGGCACCATCAAGTTTGCCGCGCCGCGCGTTTATCTCGCCGCGGCGCTGATGATGGTCATTTTTTTTCAGGGCGCCCGGCTGGCGCTGATCCGCTTCGATCCGCTGCTCTCTTCGCGAGATATGGCGGACCTGATTCTGCAAAGCGCGCCCGGCGAAATCATCGCGGATCGCCATTACTACACGTTTTCGTCCATTGCGTTCTATACCGGCCGGCAAGAACTGCTCTTGAATGGGCGGTGGAGCAACTTGGAATACGGCTCGAACGCGCCGGTCGTCGCGGACGTATTTATCGACGATCCCAAGTTGCAGGCGCTGTGGATGCAACCGCGGCGTTACTACCTGGTTGCGAAGGTGGACCAGCTTCCGCGATTTGAAAGACTTTTGGGACCGGAAAACTTTCAAATCATGAAGACCAGCGGCGGCAAGATGCTGCTGACGAACAATCCGGCGCCGTCAAAGTAAAATGGCGCGCTCGAAGCTTTGCGGCGGGATTTTTTAGAGGCCGCGATCGACTCGTTCGCAGACCAAGCGCGCAGCTTTGACAGCGCTGACTACCTTGCCGGAAAAAACATGCAGCTCGCCGGGAGCGCTTTCTTCGATTAACAGGGTTCGGCGGTCTTCGGCGGAATTATTTTCCACGACGCGCATGGTGAAACGCGAGCCGAGGTATTGCGCATCCCGGGAGGCCGGAACGGCCAGAGCTGAATCTTGGCGCATCAGTGCAAAACGCGTTCCGGCGAATGGCGCAAACTCCAGCGCGTTCATGAGTCCGGCATACGGTTCCGGCACCGGCGCGAAAGGATCGGTGGTGGTCCAGTGATTGGTGTGCTTGGCCGAGCCGAATTGCGCCCTGCCGGCGGCGCCGTAAGGATCGAACGCGGTAAAAGGTCCGTCGATGACCACCAGCGAAATGCCGCGCAATTCCGCGGGCAAGTCGATCAGGATTTTTTCCGCGACCTGGTATTTCGCGTGCTTGAAGATGCCGCGGCTGGGGCCCAGACCGTAACAAGCGCGAACGACGAAATCGTATTCGGCGCGCATTTCGTTTGTGAATTCGCGCTGCACCAACGGGATTTTCAGACGCGCGATTTGCGATTCGATGACGGCCCGCAGAATATCAGGATCGTAAATTTGTTCGTCGACGGCGTAGCAGCGGTCGATGAATGCAAAATTCATCCACAAAGGCTCGCAGCGTGAAAAAAAGACGTTGAAGCGCGACATCACCTGCTCGAAAAGATCTGGCGAAGTCTGCGAGCCTTCTTGGGGAATCGCGTAGTAGTGTTTGCTGCCCCGGATGATGGCCGACGCGAAGGCGGTGGTGAATTCTTCGCGGGCCTGTAGCGTCTCAAGGATGGTCTCCGGGCTGCGTGGATAGTGATAGCCGGAGTGGATGCGAAATTGATTGATGGCGGAAGCGGCGCGCAAGATTCCCAAGGGATCGAAGAGCGTCACGCGGTGCCCGCGTTCAGCCAGGCGGATGGCGATCGTTGCGCCGTAAATCCCAGCGCCGGCGATGGCGACGTTGGCAATCACAAAAACCCCGCGCGGATACGGAGGAGAAAAAAATTGCGGGTTCCGCCGCAGAGCGTCGTTTCAGCGGACGGCATTCTGCGCTTTCGCTTGCGAAGGCAACACCAGCATTCCGTCGCGAATCGTGTAGTTCACACCGCGCCAGCGAATGGTGCTGCGCGTAAAGCTGGCGAGCCAAATTCCAAATGCTACGGCGTCCCACACGGGAATCAGCGGCATCTTGCGCCAGATGCCGGGCTGGCGCATTCCGTGAATGCCGATGAACCACGCCATGGCTATGCGCAAAATCAGATAGGTTCCCAGGAAAGCCGCAGCGACGGTAAGCGTTGGGTCGACGGCGATGGCCAGCAATGACCATGGCAGGCCCCACGTAAAGATCAGGCCGAAATGTCCCCACGGGCGCATCAGCCGCATGACGGTCATCCAACGCGTGCGTTTGTACAGCAGATCGCGCATGGAATTGAAATCGGCGACAGTTTTCACGACGTAGGGCAAGAGTTTTACTTCGTAGCCCTGTTCGGCAACCATGCGGCCGGCCAGCAAATCGTCAGCAGGTTTATTTTCGTTTACGCGATAGGTGCCGAACGCGGCGTTGGCTTTGCGGGTCATCACGATGGTCTGGCCAAACATAAACTTGACGCCATCGAGTTGCCAGGCGACCAGGATGCCGGCAAAAAAATCGGAAATCATGCCGATGGACTGCAGTTCCTGAATGAATTTTGTTTCTTCCGTGGAGGCATACAGCGTGGTGGCGCCGCCAACTTTCGGATCGCGGAAAGGATGCGCGATGGCGCGAAGATATTCCGGCGTAACCCGAATATCGCCGTCGGTGATGACCAGCAAATCGTATTTGGCTTCGTCGACCAGGCGGGTCAGACGGCCGACTTTATCGTTGATGGCGTTGCGCCCGGAGCCGTAGATCAGGCGAATCTGGCGATCGGGAAAATCGCGAACGAGCTTCTCGAGCACCGGCAGCGCGGGATCTTCTTTGTCCACGCAAAAAAGAATTTCATATTCGGGATAATCCTGGCGGCAAAAGCTGGCGTAGTTTTCGTAGGCGTCTTCGTCGAGACCCTTGATGGGTTTCAAGCAGCTGATGGGCGGAAAGAAATCGTTGTTGGGCGGATTTTCTTTTTTCGCGACGGAGAAATAGCGCAACGTGCTATAGAGAGCGAGCAGGTAATAAATGAACGGGATGGCAGCAATGGCAAGGACAATGAGGGCGGCAACCGTCAAAATGTGTGGCACCTTTTAGGGACGTGTTCCCCAGCAGCAAGACGCGAGCGTTGCGGAACGCTGGTAAATTAATTTTACACGATTTGCGGCTGCGAGTGCTATCGCACGGAATCCGGCGGTTGCACGGAGCGCTGCAATGCTGTGCGCAGCGGGACGCGCGGCAACCAGCCTAATTCCTCGCGAATCCGGTGCGTAGAGTAGCGACGATCCTCGAGCGCGCGCTGCACCTGCCGCACGGAAAATCCGCCGGCGCCGGGCCGCACCAGTCGCGTGGCTTCCGCAAAACGCGCGGCCGCGAGAACCGGAGCTCCCGAGAAAAACAGCGCGCGTGTCCCCTGCGCTTCTTTGCGCGCTGCGTGATATTCGCGCAGGGTCAAATCGTCATCGTCGAGAACGAGATATTCGCGCAAACCCTGGTTGCTGCTCTGTCCCGCGAGCAAGAAGGCATCGACAAGATTTTCGATGTAGTTCAACGGAACGCGATTGGCGCAATTCCCAAAGATTACATTTGTTTTTCCGGCGGCGAATCCCAGAAGACCGAGCGGGAGCGGTTTGCCGGGACCGTAAATGACGCCGGGGCGAAGAATTGTCGTGGAGAGATGATTTTCCCTGGCGAAGGAAACCGCGAAGCGGTCCGCCTGAATCTTTGATTGCGAATAGGAATCGCGCAGTTCCGGCTGCGGGTCATAGGGGGTATTTTCGTCGATCGACTCGCGGCCTTGCATCAGCCCATACACGGCGATGGAACTACTGTAGACCAGGCGGCCGACTCCGTGTTGCAGCGCAGCTTGAAAGACTCGTTCCGTGCCGCCACGGTTGGCGTCCAGAAAGTCGACCAAATCTCCGGGAGCTTCCACCATAGCCGCGACGTGATAGACCACCGCGGCGCCCGCAACGGCGCGCGCGATGGCGCCATGGTCGCTCAGATCGCCGCGCACCACCTCGGCGCCGCGCGCAGCCAACGCGTGGGCGCGCGGCAAATTCCGCGCGAGAACGCGGACCATGGCGCCGTCAGCAAGCAGCCGGCGAATTAACGCGCCACCCAGAAAACCGGTGCCGCCAGTGACGCAGACGCATTCAGGTCGGGCAGGCATGGAGTGTCCCGCTAGAAGTTATCTCATGAACGGGGTTTACCGTGGGACGGGGCTCCCTGGCAACTCTGGACGATCGTTTTCGCGACGATCATGCGCGTTTGCCGGCGAGCTTTTGATACTTGGTGGGCGAGTGGCCGACGACGGTTTTGAAGTCATTGATGAGGTGAGCTTGGTCGAAGTAGCCCAGTTCGAGGGCCAATTGGGGCCAGTCCAGTTTGCCGCCGGAGTTAAATTTTTCAACGAGTTCCAGCAAGCGATACCTGCGGATAACCCATTTGGGACCAGCGCCGACATATTCTCCGAAGAGTCTCTGCAGGGAGCGCTTGCCGAGAGGGCCACGGCGGACGAGTTCGTCGACGGACTTGATCCCCGGCTCGGCCAGAATGAGCGTGACGAGTTGGCGCGCCAAGGTGACGGATGGATCCGCGTGGGGAATGCGCTCGAGGAAAAAGGCGTTGCACGCGGCAATTTTTTCGTTGTCCGGGCGGGAAGAAAACACTACGGCTTCAAGCGCCCCGACCGCGTTGCCGAAGATTTCCTTTGCCGGAACGATGCGGTCCGCGAGGCCGGAAACCGGAGCGCCATAGAAGGGCCTGAAGCCGCCGGCCTGGAATTTGACACCGAAGACCCGCGATTGGCCCTCGAGCAGCCGAGAAAACTTTTTTGTTTGCACGCCGCAAACGACCGCGACGCGGTCCTCGAAAATCATGTGGATATTGGGGTGCGGCAGGCTTTCCGCGACATGCGACGCGCAGCCGCGCAAATCCCAATGAATCATCCAGTAGTGGGCGATCCACGGCGCCAAATCAAGAGCAGTTTTTCTGCGGACATGCCGGAGCTTTCCCGCAGGCAAAGGGCGGCGAAACATGCCGCGGGCGCGGCCCACTTCGGGATCGTAAAGCTCTTGGACCTCGGCGGCAGGCTGTCGCGTTTTTCCAATCATGATGGGTAACCGCCAAATACAGTAAGCCCGAGGATAGCGAGATGGCGAAGATTTTGCGACAGCGGTGCGGCGTGCGAGGAGTGGCCTTGGCAATCCTGGCGGTGCTGGCGAATTATGGGTGGGTAACAAGTGCGCGGAATCAGGCGGGAAGTTCGACAATCGAAAAGGAGAAAGGCATGACCAAGCACGCTAGCGGAGCTTTTGAGGTGAAAGTGACGCCGCAGAAGCCGGATAACGCGGTTTCAGAGAGTGCGAACCTGGGGCGGATGGCACTCGACAAGCAGTTTCACGGGGCACTCGAAGCGACGAGTAAAGGTGAGATGTTAAGCGCCATGACGGAGAAAGGATCCGGGGGCTATGTGGCGATGGAGCGGGTGACGGGAACTCTCGATGGACGAAGCGGATCCTTCCTGCTGCAACATAGCGGGACGATGACACGCGGCGAGCCGTCGCTGCTTATTTCAGTGGTGCCAGACTCGGGGACCGGCCAACTGGCGGGGCTGGCGGGGACCATGGTGATTGAATTTCCGGAGGGAAAGCATTTTTATAAATTCTCCTATGAGTTGCCCGAGGGGCATTAAACAAATCCGCATGGCGACGTGACCCCTCAGGCCACCGCGCAGCGCCCGAAACGCCACCGCGGCCAACGTGCCGGCAAGCGCGACTCAATCATCATCATCGGCTAAAGTTCCAATCGGGGGCCCGTCCGGCGGAGGCTGCGGCCCTGGCACCGTAACTTTCTTGGGGTCCTTTTCGAACTGCTCGATCTGCTGTGCCGCAAAAAAAAAGTGCGCGCGCTCGGGAAAATCTCCACCCGTACCGCCACCCGCCGCCTCACCGCCAGCAGCCTCCTCCCGCCGCCCGCGACTGGCGCCATTGGCGTTCGCTCGGTTAGCGACGGCTTTCCCGTGCTCGCTCGAATCGCGGTGCGCGGCCGCCGACTTCTCTTCTGCCACCAGCCAGTCTTTCAATTCGTGCAATTCGAGGCTGGCGATCGCGCGCACCTCGTCGCTGGCCTGCTCGTTCGCGGCAAGCGACATCAAATTGTAAAGCGCCACATTGTCCACCACGATGGCAATTTGTTCGTGGTAACCGCTGCCGTGCGCGGATTTCCAGGTTGCCGCCAGGACGGCATCAAAAATTTCCTTCAGCTCGGGCTCTTCCGCGTTGCGGGCGTGGAATTCCACGATGCGCGCCGCGCGCTGCGGGTCGAAGAGAAATTGCAGCGATTGCTGGGCCGCAGCTTCCGCCGGCGCCAGCGCGTCAAACGCCGGGCTGGTGCGAATCTTGAAATGTTCGCGCCCGCGTTCGTAATCTGGCGGACGTGGCGGAATCATTTCCAGAAGCGACTCGGGCAAGCGCCAGCACCTCGGGCTTCACGGTAGCCAGCACCGCCGCCAGCGCGCGCCGCTGTTCGGCGGGTGCCACCAGTTGCGTGGCAGTTTGGCCGTCACCGCGCAGCGCGAAGGTATAGTCCATTCCGCCCACCAGTTTGCTCGCGGCTTCCACTTGAAAGCGGTGCAACAAATAAACCGGAACGAGCACATCTTCTACCGTCGCCAGCGGCGCACCTTCGCGAATATTGTTTTCTCCAAATCGCCGCAGCGCCGCTGCGCGAACTTGCATGATGCGGTTCAATTCATCCACGGCGTTCGCGCCGGAATCCCACAAATGCGCCAGGCTGCTCGAGGAGCCCGGCGGCCGCGCATCCTGATCCGTCAAGTAACGCTGACCGCGGGAAAAAGCGTCCAACAAAATTTTGTCGAGGGCGGCATGTTCATCCGTTTGCGGCGGGAAATCCTGATAGCCCCAGGTGATCGAAACTTTGTCCCACTCGCCAATCCCCGTGGCGTACGCATCGGAAAGATCCGGCGCGCCATCCGCTCCGAGTTTTACGTACGGCGGTGGATAATCCATCACCGAAGAGCGATGGACGGTGCTCGCTGCGTAATTGTGCATCAAGCCTAGCGTGTGACCCACTTCGTGTGCCGCCAGTTGCCGTAAACGCGCCACTGCCATGGCCTGCATCTTCGGCGAAACGGCACCGCCCTTTTCGTAAGGCGCCAGCAACCCCTCAGCAATCAGATAATCCTGGCGTACGCGCAACGAGCCCAGTGTCACGTGGCCTTTGATAATTTCTCCGGTGCGCGGATCGGTCACTCCTAGGCCATAAGACCAGCCGCGCGTCGCGCGATGCACCCACTGAATCACGTTGTAGCGCAAATCCATGGAATCGGCGCCTTCAGGCATCAGCTCCACGCGAAAGGCATTTTTGTATCCGGCCGCTTCAAACGCCTGATTCCACCAGCTCGCGCCTTCTAGCAAGGCGGAGCGAATCGGTTCCGGCGCTCCGCGATCGAGGTAATAAACGATGGGCTGCACCGGCTCGCTTACCGCGGCGGTCGGATCTTTTTTCTCCAGGCGGTGCCGCGCAATATAGCGTTTCACGATAGGTTCGCTGACCGGCGTGGCGTAATCCAGGTAACTAATGCCGAAAAAACTGCTGCGCGGATCGTAAGCGCGCGGCTTGTAACCGGGCGGCGGAAGTTGCACAAAAGAGTGATGCTCGCGCACGGTGATGGATTCCGGCGCAGGCGTCACCTGGCGCACCCACGGTCCCGGTTCATCGCCGGAAAAAGTGAGTGTGGATTCCACTTCGGTGTTCAGCGGAAAATTCCTGGTTTGCGGCAAATAGATCGCGCAACGCGAAGGATCCAGGCGGTAGCCGCCTTGCTTGGCGCGGCGCAAAGTTTCCGGAATGTTATGCGCATCGCGCAGAAAAAAATCAGTGGCGTCCACCAGGACGGCGCCATTGGTTTCCGCAGCTACGGCGAATCCGGCCAGCGCGGATTCGGCAAAAGAATCGTGCACCGCGCGGCGTTCATCCGGATCGGCGGTAACCGCGCGATATCCCAGATTTTCTTCGATCAACAGGACTTTCGGGCCGCTGCGTTCAAAGCGCACAATGCGCGTGGCGCCCAGTTGCCCGCGATCGAGGCCAATATCGTTGGACCCCATGCCGGCGGACAAACCGGACTGATACAGGAATTCCGTGTTCCATTTATCGATTTCCAGCCAGAGTTTGCCTTGCTTGGCATCCCAGTAAAGATTGAAATAGCCGGGAAGCTTCTGGGTGGCGGAGGTTTTCGCCGCGATGGTGGCGGATTGCGGCGCATCGTCTGCAGCCATCGCGGCCAGCGGCAAAAACAGTGCGAGCAGCATCCAGTCGCGAGAAACTTTCAACATGTACGGAACCTCCGAAAAGAGAGAATGATTTATATCACAGCGCGGCGCGCCTACGGCCAATTCGCGTCTGCTATACTTTTATTGTCCCCTTTTGGAAAATTGCTGAGGCATGAGACTTCGTTGAGCAAACTTCGCATCTCCATCGTGCAGTATCTGAATACCGCGCCCCTGGTGTGGGGATTCACGCACGGTCCACTGGCCGGGAAATACGATCTTTCTTTCACCGTGCCGTCGCAATGCGCCGAAGCGTTGCGCACCGGCGAAGCGGACATCGCCATCATTCCGGCGATCGAATATCAGCGGATCGATGATCTCGCGATGCTTCCCGATCTGGCGATCGCTTCCAAAAAACAGGTGCGCAGTCTGTTGCTGGTGGCGAAAAAACCCATCGCGGAAGTGCGCAGCATTGCGCTGGACAGCAGTTCGCGCAGCACGCAGGCGCTGGCGCGTATTTTGTGCGCCGACGCCTGGGACATTGTGCCGAGGTTTTTTGAAGAGGCTCCCGATCTGCCGGAAATGCTGCGCCGTGCGGACGCCGCGCTGGTGATCGGGGATCCCGCGTTGCGTCTGGCGATTACTCTGGATGGTATTGCGCGGCGCGACGGGCTTGAAGGTCGCGGTGCGCTGCGTGGCCCGGCCGAAGCCGCGGGCGTGCCGGGCGCGGGCGATTTGGATATTTACGACATGGTGGAAGAGTGGCAGAGGACCACGGGATGGCCAGCGGTTTTGGCGGTTTGGGCGGGGCGCGCGGCAATCCTTACGGAAGAAGTGCACCAGGACTTTGCGGCTTCGCGGGATTTTGGATTGGCGCGCATCGCGCAGATCAGTGAAGTCGCGGAGCAGGAATTAAAATTGCCCGCGGCGGCGCTGGCTTCTTACTTGCTGCGGAATATCGATTACTCGCTCGATGAGGAAAATCGCCGCGGGCTAGAACATTTTTTTGCGCGCGCCGCGGCGCTCGGATTGATCTCCGTGAATCGCGAGATTGTTTTGGGCGGCGAGGCGCGATCGCTGCGGCAAACAGTCGCGAAACCGCAGATGTGGAGCGCCAAAGCGCATTCGGACTAGAATAGATCTGGAAATAGCGAGGTAACGCTAAGTGGCACTGAGCAAGCAAGCGGCGATGGAGATGCTGGAGTCCGATGATTTGGTGGGCATCGGAATGGCGGCGCACGCAAAGCGCATGGAGAAAAATGATCCGCGCGTGGTGACCTACCAGATCGACCGCAACATTAACTACACGAATTTCTGCACGGAGTATTGTTCCTTCTGCGCGTTTTACCGTCCGCTGGGCGCAAAGGACGGCTACATTTTGCCGCTCGAAGAGATTTACAAAAAGATTGAAGAGATGCTCGAACTGGGCGGGACCGGCGTTTTGCTGCAGGGCGGGCTGCATCCGGATTTGCAGATCGAATATTACGAGAATCTGTTGCGCTCGCTGAAGTCGCGCTTTCCGCAAGTGCATTTGCATTGCTTTTCCGCACCGGAAATTTTGTGCATCGCGGAAGTAAGCGAATTGAGCGTCGAAGATACCATCCGGCGCCTGATGGATGCGGGATTGCAATCCATTCCAGGGGGCGGCGCGGAAATTCTGGACGACGAAATTCGCGGGAAAATAGCGCGGCTGAAATGCACCAGCGACGATTGGGAATCCGTGCACCGCATTGCGCACCGGCTGGGATTGCGGACGACGGCGACCATGATGTTTGGCTGCGGCGAGGAGCTGGCGCACCGGGTAAATCATTTTGAGCGTATCCGCCGTATTCAAGAAGATACCGGCGGATTCACGGCATTTATTCCCTGGATGTTCGCGCCGGAAAATACGCCTCTGGGAAAAAAGGTGCAGGAAGCGACAGCCGTGGATTATTTGAAAACGCTTGCGGTAAGCCGCCTTTATCTCGATAACATCGACCACATTCAATCGAGCTGGCTGACGCCGGGGATCAAAGTTTGCCAGATCGGATTGCAGTTTGGCGCTGACGACGTGGGCAGTATTTTGATTGAGGAAAATGTGGTGTATGCGGCAGGCGTGCGTAATCGCACGAATGAGAGCGAATTGCGAAGAATTATTTCGGACGCTGGGTTTATTCCAGCGCAACGCGACACGCTTTACCGGTCCTATGTTTTGAAGTGAAGGAAAACGCGTCGAACTGACGAAGCGACGACGAAAAATCCGTAACGCAGGCCTCTCCATAAAACTGCACGAATAAATCAGAGGCGTTCTTTTTTTGGTGTGGCGCGCAGATAGATTTCTACTTCGCAGCCGTCTTCGAGGTCCAAGTCTTCCAGAGGATAAAGAATGCCGCTGCGGAAGCGGGCGCGCACTTTGCGCGGGATGCCGGAAGTATCCGGCTTGGGCGCGGGCTTTGCCGGCGCCGTTAATTTGGCGCCGGATGAAGACGTGACCGTCGCGCCGGGTTTTCCCTCGGGGGCCGCGCTTGAATTACCGGGCAATTTCGCGCCCGCAGCGTTTTCGGTTGAAGCTTTCGCTCCGGAAGTTTCGTCCATGGCTTCGTTGGCCAGCAGATCCGCATCCTTATTTTGCTCGCGATAGACGTGCTCGATGCGGAAGGCCTCGAAGGTGGCGGACATTTTTTTAGCGCGCTCGAATAGCGGACGCAGATCTTCGCTTTTCACTTTGTATTGCCCGCGCATCTGCTTGACCAGCAATTCCGAATCGCTCTGAATATTCAGCGCACGAATGGCGTGGGCTTGCGCGTAATCGAGGGCCGCGATCAAGCCATAATACTCGGCGACATTGTTGGTGGCGCGGCCGATATATTTTTTGAGCTTAGCAATGATTTCGCCTTTGGCGTCACGAATCACGACGCCGTAGGAAGCTGGTCCGGGGTTGCCTCGAGAGCCGCCATCGATGTTGGCGGTGTGCGCGGCGGTTTTTGGAGCGGAGGCGGGTTCGCCCGGGAAGAGGCTGGTGCCGCGCGGAGGCTTGGGCGTCGTGGGCATCAGGATCGCGAAGGTGTTGCGGAATTTTCGGCGTCGGGCGCCGGCGAAGCCGCTGCTGGCGCGATAGGTTCAAGCGTATACAGAATCAAGCCGCAACTTTCACACCGAAAGATTTCTTCGTTTTCATCGCGGCGCAGCTGTTCGGCAATGTGCGGAAGAACGCGCATGCCGCAGCCGCGGCATTGGCCGTCGCGGGCTTCGGCGACGCCGGTACCGTTGTGGCGTTTGGCGATGCGCTCGTAGAGAATGCGAAACTCTTCGGGGACGGGAGCAATGGCACGTTCGCGTTCGGCGAGTGCGGCTTCCAATTGTTTTTTCTTTTGCGCGTGCAGGGACAGAATATTTTTGCGTTCAGCATTCACCGCTTGTTCGGATTCACGAAGGTCCGCTTCCGCTTTGCGCACGCGGCGTTCCCCTTCTTCGGCGGCCAGCATCACAGCGAGCTGGCGGTCCTCCGCGGCGGCCATCTCGGATTCGGCATTGGCAATTTCATGCTGCAGCGCTTTGTAAGCTTCGTTGGTCTTCACCGCGCCGCTCTGGTCGCGGTATTTTTTTGCGCGATCCTTCCACTGCTGGACGTCAAATTCAATTTTTTTGCGCTCGGAGAGATCGAGCGCCTGGGCTTCCTTGGCGGAGGCTAGGGCGGCGCGCGCCCCAGAAAGTTTGGCGTCGGCTTCCTGAACGCGCTTGGGAAAGGTGTCGAGTTCGGCGCGCAGAGCGGCCACCTGATGATCCACGCGCTGGAGTTCCACTAACCGGGGTATGACGGAATGCATCGGACAGTGATATTAACACAGCAACAGTGCGGCGCGGCGTCACTCCACCTCGTGGATTTGCATGGTTTGATCGACGGTCAAATTGGGATAGCGGATGGGCGAACCGGCGGGAGCGGGAGCGTGTTCGGCGGTGATGTTGAAGTCGTTGCCGGAACAGCTCGCGGAATAGCGATAACCGTCGCGTTCCGTCCGGGTCATGGTGAGCGAACCAGAGGAGAGAAGTTCGTCGAAAGCAGCACAGTGGCCGTTGGTGGCCATGTAGGAGCGCTCGGCTTGCGCAATTTGCAAAAGATCAGAGCGCACGCCGGTGAGGCTGATGGCTTGCGTGGGCGTGGTGCCGGAATCGCTCGTGGGCATGCGCTTCAAATACAACTGATACACACCAAAAAGCAAAGCGACGGAGACCAGCAGACCGGCAAGGGCACGCATAAGGCGAGTTTGCGGCGACATCGCGAGGGAAACAAGCGCGGCGGAATGCGGGGGTGTAGAAGTACAAAACAGGGGACGCGATGGGCCCGGAAATGAGTCTAAAACGCGGATGAGCGCGGGTGTAGAGACTGCGCAAGTGATGGCGGCTTTTTAATTGACAGAAGCTGGCCCTCTCCAGTAACAACGATAGTCAACTACCCGCTACTCAGGAGAGTTCTTAATGAAGACGAAGTCCCCGCAGGTCTTGGGCCTGGTGATCCTTGTCTCGATGACCCTGTCGGCGCCGCCACCCGCAGAGTCGCAAGCTGCCGGGCAACGCGCCGGCGAAATATCGCGCGTGATTCCCGCGGTGAGCATCGCGCGCGGCGGCAAAACGATCAATGCGTCCGCCAAATCACTGGTGGAATGGCAGGATCAGATCAACACGCAGGCCAGTGCGCGCGCGCGCGTGGGACTCGACGATGGGTCGGTCCTGAACGTCGGCTCGGACTCCTCCATGCGCATCGTGAAACACGACGCCGGCGCGCAACAGACGGAACTGGAGCTCACCTATGGCAAGCTGCGTACACAAGCGCAGAAAATCGCCAAACCGGACGGCAAGTTTGAAGTGCGCACGCCAGCGGGCGTAGCCGGCGTGGTGGGCACGGATTTTTACACGGATTACGCAAACAACGTGATGAACGTGGTGGTGTTTGAAGGGCAGGTGCGCGTTTGTAATTTGGCAGGCGCATGCGTGGTCGTGAAAGCCGGGCAGATGACGAATGTTCGTTCCGGCGACAATTCCGCCCCGCCGGCGCCGGTGCAGGCCACGCTTTCGATTTTGACGACGGCGACGACAGACACCGATAACGGCGGAAACCTAGGTACGGTCGTCGGTAACGCGCATCACATCGGTAAAGGAACCGCCATCGTGATCGGAGTGCTGGCGGTGATTCCCGCGGTGGTGGTGCCGATTGCGGTAGCTCACGGCCATGGGAAGCAAGCGCCTGTGCCGACTTGCGTGACCGATCCCGCTTTGTCGGGCTGTGGCGGCTAGTTTTCGCAAGGCGCGTGAATATTGTACGAGTTGAGTGTTTGGTCGGCTGTGCGCCGCGATGCTTCCTTAGGCCGCGATGGTTCCTTAGTCACTTGCAGGTTGGCGCGGTGCCGGCGTGCAACGCGCCGAGGTCGCTGCTCATCAAAGTAACTGCTGTGCAATGAGAAATGTTGCCGCTGCTGGCCGTTGTGCCGGCAGAAGAGGTTCATGACGCTCCCGCGAGTGGCGTACACTAGTTAGTTCACAGTTCCGTCTAACCTTAAATGAGGCTCCCTTCGATGAGAATGTTCGGCAAGAACGCAGCAGTGATGCTCGGCCTGTTTGGCGCGTGGTGCGCGGCAGGAATGGTGAGCGCGCCGGTTTCGCAAGCGGCGCCGCCGGACGTGCAATCGCCTATGGCAAAACGTTCACCGTTATTGGCGGCTATGCAGGCGGAACTGGAGCGCTCGGTGAAAACCTTTGGCACGCAGGCTCCGCCGGCCTACTACATCGGATACACCATTACGGATTCGCAGCGCGTGAACGTTTCCGGGTCCAACGGGGCACTGCTGAGCAGCAGCGAAGACCGCAACCGCTGGTTGGAAGTTGCGGTGCGTGCGGGCAGCTACAAGCTGGATGATTCGCACAAAGTGGGCGACAAACAGATGCCCAACGGCGGACCGGGTGCGCCGGTGCCGCTCGACGATGATGCGGAAGTGCTGCGACGCGCGATTTGGCTCGAAACGGACAGGCAATATCGCGCCGCGGAAGAAGCGCTGATCAAAATCAAGACCGGCAAGGAAGTGAAAGTAGAGTCGCTCGAAGGGCAAGCGCCGGATTTTTCTCAAGAAAAAGCCCATACCTATGTCGGGCCGCAAGTCTCCATCGCGGTGGACCGCAAGCCTTGGGAACAAAAAGTCCGCGATTATACCAAGGCGTTTCGCGATTCGACCGCCGTGATCAATTCCATCGTGACGTTTACCGGGCAAGCGGAAAATGAATTTCAGGTGACCAGTGAAGGGACGCAACTGCAGTTCGGTCAAATTCGCTACCGCCTGGAGCTGTTCATTCAGGGGAAAGCCACCGACGGCATGGACCTCGATCGCTATTACAACTTTGACTGGGTGAACCCTTCGGATGCTCCCGACGATAAAGCGGTGTATGCGGCGGAAGCCAACATGCGAAAAGAGCTGGAAGGATTGGTTGTAGCGCCGCTGAATGAGCCCAGCGTTGGTCCGGCGTTGTTGACCGGAAGAGCTGCGGCGGTATTTTTTCACGAAGTGTTCGGACACCGTGCCGAAGGGCACCGGCAGAAAGACGCCTCGGAGGGGCAGACCTTTGCAAAGAAAGTGGGCGAGCCGATCTTGCCGGATTTTTTGAGCGTGGTGGACGACACCACGATGAAGAAGCTGGGTTCGCAGGATTTGCTGGGTTACTACCAGTTTGACGATGAAGGCGTGCCAGCGCAGTCCGTGACGCTCGTGGACCACGGAGTCTTAAAAGCGTTTGAGATGTCACGTTCTCCGCTGATTGGATTTCCTACGTCGAACGGGCACGGGCGGCGGCAGCTCGGAGCGACACCGGTTTCCCGCCAGGGCAATTTGATTGTGGAGAGCAGCAAGACGATGACGGATGCGCAGTTGCGCGCGAAGCTCATTGAGCTGGTGAAACAGCAAGGCAAGCCGTACGGACTGCTGATCGACGATATCGCCGGAGGATTCACGTTTACCGGACGCGGGCAACCGCAAGCGTTTCAGGTGTTGCCGCTGGTGGTTTACAAGGTATTCGCGGACGGCCGGCCGGATCAGTTGGTACGCGGGGTGGACATTGTGGGAACGCCACTGGCGGCGCTCACGAAGATTGTCGCGACGGGAGACAAACAGGAAGTTTTTAACGGGTATTGCGGTGCGGAGTCTGGTTCGGTGCCCGTGGCGGCGGCTTCCCCGGCAATTTTGACCAGCGAACTCGAGGTGCAGAAGAAAGAGAGTTCAACGGACCGGCCGCCCATTTTGCCGGCGCCGGCGCATGATCCGGATAGCGCGAACGCCAAGACCGGAGGTGCACGGTGATGCGCCTTACGCGATGGATGTTTGCGGCCTTGTTGGCGGCGAGCTTGGCCGGCGTGGCGGCGCAGGCGGCAACTGCTGACGATCCAAACGACCATGACCAGACCCTGCACGCGATGCGCGATGAAATGGCGCGGGCAAAATCGCGTTTGTCGCTGACCATTCCCGGTCTGACGCAGCCGGTCACCCCTTATTACATTGAATACCGGCTGCTCGATCTCGATGTGCGAGAAGTCGTGGGCGATTTTGGGGCGCTACTCTCCACAACGCATACGCGGACGCGTTTTATGGACGTTTCGGCGCGCGTCGGCGACTACAAGCGCGACAGCTCGAATTTTGTAAGTGACGATGGCTTCCGCGGATTTATTGGGCCCACGGGCTCTGTAGGCATTGACCGCGACTACGATTCGCTGCGCCAGGATTTGTGGATTGCCACGGACCAGGCTTTCAAGGAAGCGGCGGAGACGTATTCGAGAAAACAGGCGTACCTCGGGACGCTGGCGCGGCAAACGGATATTGATGATTTTTCCAAAGCCGAGCCCTTGCACATCGTTGAACCGCTAGCGGCTCCGGACTGGAGCAACCGCAATTGGGAGCAGGAAGCCCGGGACACTTCGGCGGCGCTGCGCGCGTTTCCGCAACTCTATGAGTCGCGTGTGACGTATTACCTGGTCTACGCAACGGAATATCTAGTAACCAGCGAGGGCACGGAGATTCGCAGCAACCGCTCGTTCGCCTCCATCGAGTCTGCGCTGAATACGCTGGCCGATGACGGCGTCCCGGTCAGCCACTTTTATGCCACCTACGTGCCGCGGCCGGGCGATTTGCCGGGCGTGGATGCGGTGAAGAAAGCACTCAACGTGACGGGCACGGAACTGATGGCGTTACGGTCGGCGCCCACGATTCCTGACTACACGGGACCGGTGCTGTTTGAAGCGCGTGCTGCCGCTCCCCTGGTGGCGGAAATTTTGGGGCCGGCGTTGAATGGCGCGCGCCCGCCGATTTCGTTCAGCCCGGTGATGGAGCAGTTGCTCACGGGGCTGGGCGGCAAGAGCGATTGGGTTTCCCGCATAGGAGCACGCGTTTTACCAACCACCGTGACGGTGGTCGACGATCCGACAGCGAATGATTTTCAGGGTAAGCCGCTGATAGGCGGATACGCGGTGGATCAGGAAGGCGTGCGCGCGCAAAAAGTGACGCTGGTGGAAAACGGAATGCTGCGCGGCGAATTGATGTCGCGGCGCCCTGGCCCGGATCTTGGCCAGTCCAACGGGCATGGGCGCGCGGCGTTCTTAAGCGATGCCGCGCCGACGATGAGCAACCTGTTTTTTACCTCGCACGAGGGGATCCCCCCGGGCGAAGTGAAAAAGGAATTCTTGCAGGCCTGCAAGGAAGAAAAGCTGGACTACTGCCTGGTGGTGCGGGAGATGGATAATCCCTCGATCAGCCTGCTGCATCAGGAAGACTTTCAGGAATTACTGGCCAGCTTTGGCGGCGGGGCCGGAACGGGCGATCGCTTGCCGTTGTTGATGTACCGCGTGTATCCGAGTGATGGTCGCGAAGAATTGATTCGCGGGTCACGGCTGATTGGCATGGATGCGCGTTCGTTGCGCAAGTTGACGGCGGTCGGCAACGACAGTTTTGTCTTCAATTACATGCAGAGCCAAGTAGCGGGTTTTGCGGGGACGGCGTTCGGAGCGTTTGGCTCCGCGCAGAATGGTTTGCCGGCCAGCGTGGTGGCGCCATCCATTTTGTTCCCCGAAGTGGAAGTGCGCGGCGCGCGCGGGGAGCCCAAGCGTTTGCCGATATTGGCGCCGCCGCAGTTGAGCGCCGCTAAATAAAGTGGCGCAGCGAGAAGTCAGCGATGAAGGAAATCACGCGGCGCGGATTGATTTTTGGCGCAGCGACGGTGGCCGCTAGCGCATTGTTGTTTGGCGTGCAGCGCATCGCTTCCTCGGCGTTCGCCGATGGGGTGAATCCGCAAGACGATGCCGGCCCGGTGAACATCGTACAATTTGGCAATGATGGCGCGCGGCAAGGAACGGTGACAACCGCGAAGGTTCGCAAGGCCACCGGAGAATGGAAAAAGCAGCTTAGCTCGTTGCAATTTGACGTGACCCGGCGCGGGGCCACGGAGTGGGCGTATTCCGGCGCGCTCGATAAAGAGTATTCGGCGGGAATTTACCGCTGCGTGGACTGCGGCAACGCGCTCTTTGATTCAACCGCAAAATTTGATTCCGGGACCGGCTGGCCCAGCTTCTGGCGTCCGATTGCCGCGGAAAATATTTACGAAAAAAGAGATTTGAGCTATGGGACGGTGCGCCGGGAAGTAAAGTGTGCGTTGTGCGAGGCGCATTTGGGACACGTGTTTACAGATGGGCCTGAGCCGACGGGTTTGCGCTATTGCGTGAACTCGGCGGCGCTGCAATTTGTTCCACGCGGATGAAGCTGAGTCTTCGCGGCACGTCGCGGCTCCCGCGCTATCTCCCTGATAATATTCCTCGCATCACCGTAGCTGCGGAAGAACCGCCATATTTTGCGCGCTTGAGGTAGTCTAGGCGGGCCCATGGTAGCTCCCACCCACAGCGAAATGGCCAGGGAAAAGAAACGCGCGGCGCTTCTGAGCGTCGGCTCGGCTGTACTACTGGTTTCTCTGAAAACGTTCCTTGTCTTGCGCACCGGGAGCTTGGGCGTTTTATCTGAAGCGCTGCATTCCTCGCTGGACTTGATCGCCGCCATCATTACCTTTTTGTCCGTGCGGGTTTCGGACCAGCCCGCGGACGAACGCCATCCCTATGGCCACGGAAAATTCGAAAATTTTTCGGCGTTTGTGGAAACTACGCTGCTGCTGCTCACCGCGCTGTATATCATCTACGAAGCATTCAATCGCCTGTTTTTCCATAGCGTGCACATTCAACCGAGCTTGACGGCGATTCTCGTGCTGATGGTGGCGCTGGCCATCGATATTACGCGGGCGCGCGCGTTGTCGCGTACCGCCGCAAAATATTTGAGCGAAGCTTTGGAAGCCGACGCGCTGCATTTTTCGACGGACGTCTGGAGCACGCTGGTGGTGATTGCGGGCGTTGGACTGGTGTGGGCCGGAGAAACCTGGAATATTCCTGCTTTGGTTTACGCCGACGCCATTGCGGCTTTGATGGTGGCGGCGGTGATTCTGTGGGTGGGCTCGCGGCTCGGAAAGCGCACGCTGGATGCCCTGCTGGACGTGGCTCCAGAAGGCTTGCAAGAAAAAATTGCCCGCGCCGTGGCCGCAATGGACGGAGTCCTCGATGTGGATCGCGTACGCGTGCGCCGCGCCGGCAACCGGCATTTTGTGGACGCCACGGTAAGCGTTGCGCGCACGGCGAGCCTCGAACAGGTGCACGCGTTGAGCGACGCCATCGAAAAGCGCATCGGCGAAATTGTGCCCGCGGATGTGATGGTGCATGCCGAGCCGCGCGCTCCGCAGGGCGAGCATCTTTTTGAAGCCATTCGCGCGGTATCGCAACGCCGCGGACTCGCCATCCACGACGTGACCGCGTTGCAGCAAGATGGTCAGCTTTTTGTTGAGTTGCACCTCGAAGTCGATGAACGATTGAGCCTGCGCGACGCGCACCGTCAGGCCAGTGAACTCGAAGACGACGTCCGCGAATTACGCAGCGGGCCGATGGAGGTAACCATTCACATCGAGCCGCTGGGACGCCGCATCGCTACGCCTGACGCCGGGGCGGGAGAAATGAAACAGCTTTCGCGCGCCATCGAGGAGTTCACCAACACGCTTACCGCGGAATACGACGAACTGCTGAACTGCCACGACGTCCGCGTGCGCCAGGTGGAGCACCGCATCGTGGTCACCTGCCACTGCATCATGAAGAGCGCTTTGCCGATTACCCAGGTGCACGAAGTGACTGCCGCGCTCGAAGATCGCGTCAAAGAACGATTTCCGCAGATTTATCGTGTGACCATACATCCGGAGCCGGTGGAAGAGCGGTAGGCGGGTTCCGCGATTATTTTGCGCAAAATGTTACGGCGCCGCGTCCGCCACCCGCTGGCGCTTTGCAAAGAGCGTCGCCGCGAATGCCAGCAGAATGGGATAACACTCCAGAACGTAGCGCGGCTCCGGAGTTTCGAGAGTAGTCAAGAAAGCGGTCCGCAACAGCGCGAACAGCACCATGATGACTACGATCGGATGCGCCGCGGGATTCCAGCGCCACAATTTCCACGCACCACAAATTCCCAGCAGCACGTAAGCGATGTTGAGGAAAAACAGACCCACGGTTACAGATTGGTCCAGTTTGTCGTCTTCCCAGGATTGCGCCAATGGAAAAACCGTTCCTGAAACCGGCAGGAGCTCGATGCGCGGCGTAAACCACAGCGTGAAAGCCCGCGCCGCGGGCAGCAGGAAATAGGTGCGCAGGGGATGGCGAGCGGTGCGTTCGCGCGCCAGTTCCGCAAAAGCGGCGTCTTCTTCCGGCGTCAGCGTAAGGTCGTTGTTGTAATTTTCCAAAATTGCGGTCACCCGGGAGCGCTCATCGGCGTTGTCGAAAGCGCGCGACGGCAGACTCGCAACCTGAATCGACTCGCCATTCAATTTCCAGGCCGCCAGGTAGCAATCTCTCATCCGAAAAAGCCAGGTTTTTTCCCAGGAGATAAAGCCGTAAGGCACGAGTTCCCCAGGGAGGTTCGAATTCTTCGGCGCGAGGAATTGTATTTCGTGCAGCGTTACGGCGTTGCGCACAGCCCACGGCAGCAGCGGCAACATGCAGGCCACAGCAGTAATCGCAATAATCACCACCACCGGCTTCCAGCGGTGGCGCGGAATATAAACGACGGCCATTCCCAGCCAGGCGGCCAGCAGGATTAGCGGCGTTTCCGGCCGAAACAGCGTTCCAAGCCCCACGGCCAGCCCCGTCGTGATGGCCCACCACTCGTAATGAACCTTGGAAAACCGTTGCGCCGCGGCGCGCAAGGGCCGTTCATCGAAATTGGCGAGCAAGACCGCGAGAAATAAAAATGCTGAAGCCGTCAGGAAAATGGCGAAGGTTTCGGTGAGTAGCACCGCCGTGTAATTTGCTGTGAGTGGGCACAATGCCGCAAGCCACAACCCACAAATGAAAACACGATTCGCGCCAGGCGCATTTTCGCCCCGCGCCACTAACGCCGCGGCCAGAGCGGCGATCGCGACACAACCAAGCAAATCGACCAGCACTTGTCCAAGCATCACCGCCAGGTGCGCCGCCGTTCCAATTTTCCCGGAAATCAGATAAATCACAATCAAGTACGCCGGGTAACCGGGCATGCGCAGATCGACGGCCGTCACGGCGCCGTCCACGTTCATGGCATAAACGTGATGCTGCAGCCAGTTGGCGGCCATTTGTTCGTACAACACGGTGTCGCCGGAGGCGGCGGGAAATTTCAGCACAAAGAAAAGCCGCAGGCACAGGCCTGCTAGCAACGCGACAAGGGGATGAGAGAAAAATCGCTTCATTGACGAAACGCATCTTACAATGGAGCAAGGCCAATAGCGTACGGCAATTGAGCAGACGGAAATCGCGCGGCGGAATCAATTTTTTTGAACGCATCTGGCGGTAGCGGGTTCCACAGCGCGGGTTGCTCCACAGGTATCCATGAAAGAACGCGGACCGATATTTTATGACGCGCAGCGCGTGCGCTGGCGCCTGACGCGGCGTACGCTGGAAATTTCCGGCGCGCTGCTCACGCTGCTGCTAGCGTATTTTTTTATCACCATCGCGGTTAGCGTGGAACTTCCGGCCGGCCTGCTGCCGGATATAAAGCCCGGCCTGCACGCGTTGAAATTGAAAAAGAAGCCGCTTCCCGCGCGCGAGGGCAGTCATCGTCGCGTCTCGAACCTGGGCACCGTGCCGGCTAGCTACGATCCGCTACGCGCCGGATTCTTCGTGAGCTGGGATCCCAACAGCTTGGCGTCGCTGAAAAAACACTACAAAGATTTCGACTTGCTGATGCCGGAGCAACTCCACTCCGTGACCCCCGATGGCGCGATGACCATCGTGGACTACGAGCGCGGCCAAAAAACCGGCAAATGTACTCCCGCCGAAGCGCTGGCGATTTTAAATGACGACAAACTTCACCAGTGGATGAAATCGGCGAACGTCAAGATTCCCATGATGGGAATGCTAAATAATTACGACGGCGTGAGCTGGCACGTCAAGGAAATGGTGGAGATGCTGGCAAGCGCTACGGCGCGGCAAAATCTTTCGCGTGATCTGGTAGCGTACGCGCAACTTTCCCACGAAGCCGGCGTGGTGGTGGACTTCGAAGAAGTGCCGGACACCAGCCAGAAACATTACCGCGAATTCATCTCCGAACTGGCCACGGGACTGCACGGCGCGGGCTTGAAACTGATGGTCGCGTTGCCTGCCCGAGACGATGCCTACGATTACGAATTTTTTGGCAAAACCGCCGACGCTATCGTGCTCATGAATTTCGATCAGCACTGGCTCACTTCGCCGCCAGGTCCTATCGCTTCGCAGGACTGGTTCGTTGAGAACTTGCGCCAGGTGCTCGAAGAAGTTCCCGCGCAGAAGATTGTCGTGACCATCGGCAATTACGCGTACGACTGGGCGGTAGCGACCAAAAAAGAGAAAGGCTCTTCGGAATCGCTTACCATTCAGGAAGCGCTTTTGCATGCGTACGAATCCGAGGCGCAAATCGATTTCGACAGCGCTTCTCTGAACCCGCACTATTCCTATTCCGACGATCAAAATCGCATCCACCAAGTGTGGATGCTGGACGCTGTTACCGCCTACAACGAATTGCGCGCCAGCGAGCGCTTGGGCGTGCAGGGCACGGCGATTTGGCGGTTGGGCTCTGCGGACACTTCCATCTGGCCGGTTTGGGACGCCACACGCCCGGATGATGCGGCGCGTGCGAAGCTGACCGATGTGCCGCCCGGTCCGGATTTGATTTTGCAAGGTGACGGCGACATCTGGCATTTTGTCGACACGCCGAAAAATGGGAAGCGCAGTTTTACCTACGATCCGGCAACTGATTTGCTCACCAGCGAAAAATACGATGCCATTCCGCTTTCTTACAACATCGACCAGATCGGCGCGGCGAACAAAAAATTGGCGATCACCTTTGACGATGGTCCCGACGCGCGATGGACGCCAAAAATTCTCACTATTTTGCGGCAGAAGGGCGTGCCCGCCACTTTTTTCGTAATTGGCGTGGACGCCAGCCAATATCCCGAAATTGTGAAACGCGAATATGCCGAAGGCCACGAAATCGGCAATCACACCTACACGCATCCGAGCTGGGACGACATCTCGAAAACGCAGGTGAAGTGGGAACTGAATTTGACGCAACGCTTGATTGAAAGCACCTTGGGCGTGAAGACCACATTGTTTCGTCCGCCGTACGGCATCGACCACCAGCCGGAATATGCGGAAGAAGTGGCGCAACTGCCGCTGGCCCAGGACATGGGTTACCTGATCATCGGCCAGAAAATCGATCCCCACGATTGGAAACAGATCAACGGAAAGCAAACGCCCGCGCAGGAAATTGTCGACGAAGTCCTGCAGCAAGCCAACGACGGAAATATCATTTTGTTTCACGATGGCGGCGGTGATCGCGAACAAACCGTGGTCGCGCTTCCGCAAGTCATCGATTTGCTTCGCGCCAGGGGATATTCTTTCGTTTCGGTGACCGACTTACTCGGGAAAACGCGCGCGCAGGTGATGCTGCCGCTTTCGGCGCAAGAAAAGCTGGAAGCTCACGCCGACGGATTTATTTTTGGCTTGTATCACTGGTTCCGCGTGGGCATCGCCACAATTTTCCTTGTCGGGATTGTGCTCGTTAGCGGCCGCGCGCTGATTATTGGGATTCTCGCACTGATCGAAAAGTGTCGGCCCGATCGCGCGGTGCTTTCCGATCCGCCTCCAACCGTTACCGTATTGATTCCCGCGCACAACGAAGAAGCGGTGATCGTGCAGACCGTGCAATCCGTGCTGGAGTCGGATTTCAAGGATCTGTGCGTGATCGTCATTGACGATGGTTCTGTCGACAAGACCGGCGCGCTTCTCGACGAACATTTTGCGCAAAATTCGCGCGTGTTTATCATTCATCAGGTGAATCGCGGCAAGCCTGCGGCTTTGAGCGCCGGCATCGCGAATGCCAACACGGAAATCCTGGTGACCATCGACGCGGACACGGAAGTCGAGCCGGACGCCATCCGTAAATTGTTGCGGCATTTTTCCGATCCTACCGTTGGCGCAGTGGCCGGCAACGTGAAGGTCGGCAATCGCTCGCGCTGGCTGACGCGCTGGCAGGCGCTGGAGTACATCACCAGCCAAAACATGGAGAAACGCGCCTTCGATTTGTTGAACTGCATCACCGTAGTCCCGGGCGCTTTGGGCGCATGGCGCAGAAAAGCGATTGAAGCCGCAGGCGGAATCACCGCGGATACCGTGGCTGAAGATGCGGACCTGACCATTGCGATTCGCCGGCTGGGCTGGAGAATCAGTTACGACGAGGAAGCTATTGCCTGGACGGAAGCCCCCGAGACTCCGGGCGTGCTGATTCGTCAGCGGTTTCGCTGGACGTTCGGCACACTGCAGGCATTCTGGAAGCACAAAGACACGTTGTTCCGCCCGAAATATGGAACGCTGGGCTGGGTGGCGCTGCCGAATATTTTTCTGTTTCAGATTTTGCTTCCGCTGATTTCGCCAATTATCGATTTGCTTTTTCTGGGGGCCGTAGCCATTTGGGCTTTGGAAAAATGGCGTTTTCCGTGGATTCCGCAACTCCACTCGACGACCGACGATCTGCTGCGCTCGGTGTTGTTTTTCCTGGGCTTCCTGCTGATCGACGTGCTCACCTGCGTGATCGCTTTTGCGCTGGAGCGCGATGAAGACTGGACCTTGCTGATCCCCGTGTTGCTGCAGCGTTTTTACTACCGCCAATTAATGTACGTGGTGCTGTTCCGCTCGGTGAAAGAAGCGGTGAGCGGACGCCCCGTCGGCTGGCGCGGCGTCGAAGTGGAAGCGCCGCGGCAAGTGGCGACGGCTTGACGTGCTTGCCGGAGGGCACGCGCATTTCGTTACGTTCATCGCCTCTTTCAGCGCCGCCGTTTGGGCGTACTTATTTCTTGGGCGCGGCGCTTTCTGGCGGCCTCGGAAATTTGACGGCGACGCAAACAATATCCCTCTTCCCGCGAGACGGCCCCGCATCCAGGTAATTATTCCGGCGCGCAATGAAGCGCCGGCCATCGGGGTCACAATTTCCGCATTGCTCCACCAGGAGTATCCCGGTGAATTGCGCATTGCCGTCGTGGATGACCATAGCAGCGATGGCACGGCCGAAGTGGCGCGGGCGGCCGCAGCCAGCAGCCGCGGTGAAGAACGCGTAACGATTCTTTCCGCTCCTGCTCTTGACCCTGGGTGGACGGGGAAACTTTGGGCGCTGCAACACGGCGTCCGCACTGCGCCGCTCGCAGCAGAATCCGCAAATGAACGACTGGCCGCGAGCGTGCGAAGTACCATGCCAGACTTTTATTGGTTTACGGATGCGGATATCGAACATGCGCCTGACACCTTACGGCGGTTAGTCGCCCGCGCGGAACGGGACCGCCTCGATCTGGTTTCGTTTATGGTGTTGCTGCGCAGCCGGACTTTCCCGGAGAAGGCACTCATCCCGCCTTTTCTTTACTTTTTCCTGCAGCTGTATCCTCCTCTTTGGATCGCAGATGCCAGGTCGCGTACCGCCGGGGCGGCTGGCGGATGCCTGCTGATCCGCCGCGAACGCCTGGAACGCATTGGAGGGCTGGTAGCGATTCGCGATGCCGTGATCGACGATTGCGCGCTGGCGCGCGCCGTGAAGGGCAGCGGCGGGCGAATCTGGATGGGCGTCACCAGGGCGAGCGTCAGTCTGCGCGATTACCACCACTTCGCGGAAATCCGCGACATGATCGCGCGCACTGCGTTCACGCAACTCGGTTATTCCCCTGGCGTATTATTTTTCGCTTTCGCGGGCCTGCTGCTCACGTACATCGCCCCCGTCCTGCTGGTGATTGCCGGGCGCGGCTGGCCACGCGCGCTCGGAGCGCTGGCGTGGCTCATGATGTCGCTCACCTTTCTTCCCATCGTTCGCTATTACCGATTGTCGCTGGCCTGGGCGGCGTCGCTTCCCGCGGCGGCCGTTTTTTATACCTACGCCACACTGCTGAGTGCCGCGCGGTTTTGGCTCGGACGCGGTGGACAGTGGAAAGGTAGGATACAGGCGCCCTCCTCGACCCACACGAACGCGTGAGCAGGGGGTCCGGCTGCTTGTTCAGAACCGGCTAACTATCGAAAACTCTAGTCTTGTGCATCGAACTTTGTTATTCTGGCGATGTTCAGGTACAGGGCTGTATCCCGTAACTCAGGAACGGCACCGGAGGCCAACATGAGCGTTCTTCCTCTCGCGGGCACTGGAAAAATTACCGTTCCCGGTCTTCTGCATCGCAAAACTCAAACCAGAAATAGCGAGCCTGCGGCTAAAATTACGTGTTTAACCGCGTATGACTATCCCACCGCGCGATTGCTTGATGAATCGGGCGTCGACGTGTTGCTCGTCGGCGACTCCCTCGGCATGGTCGTGCTTGGCCACCCGAGCACGCTGCCCGTGACCCTTGACGACATGCTGCGCCACACCCAAGCGGTGCGCCGCGGCACCCAACACGCGCTGGTCGTGGCAGATATGCCCTACGGCAGCTATCACACCGATATTGCCGAAGCGTTGCGCAACGCCGTACGCTTCATCAAAGAAGCCGGCGCGGAAGCAGTAAAGATTGAAGGCGGCGAACGGCGCCTCGAATTGATCGTGCGGCTGACGGAAGCGGAAATTCCCGTCATGGCACACGTGGGACTGACGCCGCAATCGGTGAATGCCCTCGGCGGTTACCGCGTGCAAGGCAAGACTACTGACACCGCCGAGCAGTTGCTGCGTGATGCTCGCGCGGTGGAAGCGGCAGGAGCCTTCGCCGTGGTCCTGGAAGCCGTGCCGCGCGAGCTGGCCGCGCAAATCACCCGGGAGCTGCGCATTCCCACCATCGGTATAGGCGCCGGCCCGGACTGCGATGGTCAAATCCTGGTTCTCCACGACATGCTGGGCTTGACGTTCGATCATACGGCGAAGTTCACGCGGCAATATGCCAACGTCGGCGAAATCATCCGCAGCGCAGCGCGCGACTACTGCGAAGATGTGCGTGGCGGCACATTCCCGTCGGACGCGGAGTCGTATCACGCCGGACCATCCGCCGGTGTGCGCAAACCGGTTTCCGCCGCGAAATAATCGATCCAAATCTTGCGAGGTGCCATGTCGCCGGAAGAGATGCGCGTGCTGTTTGAATACAACGCCTGGGCCAATCACCGCTCCCTCGATGCGGCATCTGCGTTGTCCGCAGAACAGTTCACGCAAGCGCTCGGTTCCAGTTTCTCTTCCGTGCGCGATACGCTGGGCCACATTTGCGGCGCGGAATGGATTTGGTTCGAACGTTTTCAGGGCCGTTCACCTTCGGCATTGCCCAGTGTAAAAACGTTTGTGACAGTCGAAGCGCTTCGCAAACATTGGCTTCTGCAAGAAGAGGGCCTTCTGGACTTCGTGAAGGCATTGACTCAACAAGATCTGGACCGCGCAATGGAATACCAGACGCTCAAGTTTGGCGTGTATCGCAATCCTCTTTGGCAGTCGATGCAGCATTTAGTGAATCACGGGACTTACCATCGCGGGCAGATTACCACCCTGCTCCGCCAACTCGGCGCGCAACCCCTGCTGACCGACCTGATGCATTTCTATCGCGAGCGCGCCACCGCTGGCGCGGCGGCCTGAGGCGCGTCCCCCACCCTTGGAAATCATTCGAACCATCGCCTGGATGAAAGAAATAGCGCGGCGAGCGCGCTCCGAGCAGCGCATCATCGGATTTGTTCCTACCATGGGCGCGTTGCACGCGGGGCATCTGTCGCTGGTGTCCTACGCTCTGCAGAATTGCGATCCGGTGTTCACTTCGATTTTTGTAAATCCCAAACAGTTTGGTCCGCAGGAAGACTATGCCAAGTATCCGCGGACGACTGAGCCGGACGCCGCCAAGTTTGGCACTGCCGGAGTGGCTGCGCTATTTTTGCCCGAGGTTGCGGAGATGTATCCACCGGGTTTTTCGACTTACGTAAATGTGGAAGGGCTCAGCGACCGCCTGGAGGGCCGCACGCGCCCCGGCCATTTCCGCGGGGTTACCACGGTGGTGCTTAAGCTGTTCGAAATTGTTCAGCCGCATTTTGCGTATTTCGGCCGCAAAGACGCGCAGCAAGCGCGACTCATCGCCATCATGGCCCGCGATCTCAATCTCGATACGCAGATCGTGCTGGGATCGATTGTGCGCGAGCAAGACGGCTTGGCGATGTCTTCGCGCAACGCCTATCTGCGTCCGGAAGAGCGCCAAGCAGCGGCGGTCTTACATCGCGCTCTCGAAGCAGCGCGAGACGCCCTGCGCGCTGGTGAACGCGATGCGCTGCAGTTACAACAATTGTTGCGGCGCATCGTCACATCGGAGCCGCTCGCGAAAATTGACTATGCGGAAATTGTCGATGAGCATTCCTTTGAACCGGTGGTGCGCGTCGCGCGTCCCTGTTACGTGCTGTTGGCCGTTTATCTCGGAAAGACGCGCCTCATCGACAACATGCTGATCGCACCCGCGAGAGATGACGCGCAGGAATTAGCCTTTTACCTGTGAACTAGGAAAGTTCACCGAAGACTTCCGCGGCGTGGCCTTTGGCTTTTACCTTGCCCCACACCTTTGCGATTTTCCCGTCTGGCCCAATCAAATAGGAACTGCGCACGATGCCCATAAACGAGCGGCCCATGAATTTCTTCATCTGCCATGCGCCGTACGCTTCAATCATTTCGTGGGTGGGATCGCTCAGCAGCGTGAAATTCAGTTTTTGTTTGGCGGCAAAGCCCGCGAGCATTTTACACGCATCGGCGCTAACACCCAGGATCGCAACGCCCTGCTTAGCAAACTTTCCGCGCCAATCGCGAAACTCGCAAGCTTCGGTGGTGCACCCGGGCGTATTCGCTTTCGGGTAAAAATAAATCAGCACCCGCTGGCCGTTGAAATCTTTTAACGAAACGAGCTTCCCGCTCGCGTCGCTCAACTGAAAATCCGGAGCTCTGTCGCCGACCTTAAGCGCAGCCTTGGCCATCAGAACCTCGCGAGACGCGAATCAGGACAGCAATTTACGCAGTACTTCGTTCACGATTTGCGGATTGGCTTGCCCGCGCGTCGCGCGAATCACCTGGCCAACAAAAAACTTGAATACGCCTTCGTTGCCGGCCTTGAACTTGGCTACGTTGTCCGCATTTTTATCGATGACGTCGCGCGCAATCGCCTCAATCGCTGAGGTGTCACTGCTCTGCGCCAGCCCTTCGGTCGCCACGATCTCTCCCGCCATGCGGCCCGAATCAAACATAATCAGAAACACTTTTTTCCCAATGGCGCCGGTAATTTGCCCGGAATCCACGAGTTTTAGCAACTCCGCAAGCGCCGCCGGCGAAACCGGACTAGCGTCAATTTCTCGGCCGGCATCCTTCAATCGGCGCAGCAATTCCGTTTGCATCCAATTTGCCGCGCTCTTCCCGGGCGCTCCCGCTTTCACCGCCGCTTCGAAATAATCCGCCAGCGCTTGCGACCCGGTCAACACTTCCGCGTCATAAGGCGTGATCGCGAACGATTCCACGAACCGTGCCCGCTTCGCCTCCGGCAGCTCCGGCAAACTCTTCCGCACGTCGCCGCGCCAGGCCGCGCCGACGTGAATGGGCAAAAGATCTGGCTCCGGGAAATACCGATAATCGTGCGCCTTTTCTTTCGACCGCATCGGCACCGTGTGCCCTTGCACTTGATTCCACAATCGCGTTTCTTGCGGAATACGGCCGCCGCTTTCGAGAACGCCAATCTGCCGCCCGATTTCGTGTTCGATGGCTTTTTGCAGAAAACGGAACGAATTAAGGTTTTTAACTTCCACCTTGGTCCCAAACTCGTTCGCGCCGCGCAACCGCACGCTGACGTTCGCGTCGCACCGCAACGAACCCTCCTCCATGTTGCAGTCGCTAACCCCGGTGTACAGCAAGATTTGCTTCAGCGCCGTAAGATACGCGTGCGCTTCCTCCGGAGTCCGCATGTCCGGCTCGGAAACAATTTCGCTAAGCGGCGTCCCCCCGCGGTTGTAATCGATATACGACTTTTGATCCGACTCCGGAAAGCCTTCGTGAAGATTTTTTGCCGCGTCATCTTCGAGGTGCAAGCGTGTAATGCCCACGCGTTTTTTCGCGCCGCCAGCTTCGATGTCGATCCAGCCGCCGGTCGCCAGCGGCAACTCATATTGCGAAATTTGGTAGCCCTTCGGCAGGTCCGGGTAAAAATAGTTCTTCCGCGCAAAACGTGAATGATCGTGCACCGTGCAATTCAGCGCCAGCGAAGCCCGCATCGCCAGCTCCACCACGTGCTTGTTGAGCACCGGCAAAGCCCCCGGAAGCCCGAGACACACCGGACACACGTTCGAATTCGGCGCGTCGCCAAACCGTGTCGAGCACCCGCAAAAAATCTTTGTCTTGGTCAGCAGCTGGACGTGCACTTCGAGGCCGATGACCGCCTCATACCGCGCCAAAATCTCCGGCGAGAGCGATGTCTCTTCTGGTGTGGTCTTTGGCATAAGGAAACGAAAATTATAGCATCACGCCAGCGGCTGGGCAGCGCCCCGCAAACGGGATCCCCGCAAACGGGGTGAAAGCCGCTCCGCCAACGCAAATCCACCGAACAAAACCGTGGCGTACAACGCATCCCCTGCGAGCGTGTTCCAAAACAACGGCACGCCGGCGATATAGCAATCGAGCAGTCCCGCTGGAGTTTGCGAGTAAGAACCAAGCAGCCGCCAAACACCGAAATTAGTAATAACAAAAAACTGGACAGCACCCGCCAACGTGGCTGCGGCGATCCACCAAGCAGTCCGGCGATTCCGTAGAACCAGTCCGATCGCCACATTGACGAGGAAGCTGGCATATACGATCGGCATCAAAATGTGAAATCCGATAATCCAGTCTCCCGCCAACAAAGCTAAGAGCGGAAAGACGAAGGCCAGTCGGCGGTCCCGTATCACCGCTCCAGAGAAAAGCGCCATGGCGCCCAGCGGCGTTAAATTCCACGGATGCGGAGCAACGCGCAGGGCCGCCGCCAAGAGGATCATCACCATCGCCAGCATCCCGCGAAGCATCAGATCTTCGTTCTTACGCGATGCCTCAGGCAGCGCAACTTTCATTTCAAGTTTCCTCCACAGGCACGAGATCGCAAAACAAGTAGGAATCACGGTTTACAACGTCGCCGGTACGAAACCGCACGGGGTTCTTGAAAATCGGTCCATCGAACACAAATGTATGAAACTCGCCATTTTCCCCGCACGGATCAACTCCCGCCGGCAGATCCGCGAAGAACGCAGCGTCCAGTTCGCGCCCCGCAAATCCGCGCGGCAGAACCTTGCCGTCGATACACGACGCAACAGAACGAAAGCCCTGCGCATGGAAATAACGGATCAACTCTCGCGTATCCCGCTTCCAGATCGGAAAAAGCGCCGTCATCCCCACGCGCGCAAGATTCTTTTCCCGGTAAACCCGCAAATCCTCCAGAAAAATATCGCCGAACGCCACCTTGCGAACGCCTCGTTCATAATGCATTCGCAGCGCTTCTTCCATCCGCGCCTCGTAAGTGGCGTTCACGCACCCTGGTGGAATTCTCACTTCATGCAGCGGCAGTCCAAGCGATTTCGCTTGCCGTACCAGCAACTCGCGCCGCACGCCATGCATGCTGATGCGCTCGTATCCTTCTGTCACCGTGGTGAGCAGCGACGTGACGGTACAATCCGCGCCCTGCTGCAGCGTGTGCAGCGCCATAGCGCTGTCTTTTCCGCCACTCCAGCAGAAGAGAATCGGTTCTCGTCCGAGCATCTAGTTTCGGCCGCTGAACGTATATCTCACTCCACCGACCACGTCCCGCTCCAGCGCGGGATAACCGAGCGCATCCTGGTACTTTTTGTCGAAAAGATTCGACCCACGCACGTACAGCGAAATGCCGCGGCCCACGCGATAGTTGGTCGCGATATCGAAGCGCGCGTATCCCGGGTTGCGCGTATAACCGAGACCGAGAAAATCGCTGTCCGTGCGCACCCCTGAGAAATATCCTCCCATCGTCGCGTTGAAGCGCCGGAACGCCGCATTTAACGTGAGCGACCCGGAATTCGGCGGGCGGCGGAGCAATCGATTACCCGGAGTCTCCGTTGGGTCAAACGCATTCGGTGCGCGAAGCACCCGAGTGTCGTCAAACGTGTAGTTTCCCGCCAAATTCAGCCAGCTCGTAAACTTCGCTTCGCCTGCAACATTCATTCCCCGGCCGAACGCCAGATCAGTGTTGAAGTAATACCCAAAACTCGGTGCGGCGCCGGGAATAGTTACACCGCAAGTGTTGCCGGTAGCCGGTGGAAGATTCGGGGTGCAAAATTCGAAAGTGACAATATTGTAGAAGCGGCTGTAGAAATATTCCGCGGACAATCGGACGCGATCCCTAAACAACTTTTGCTCCAAGCCCGAAGTCCACGTTTTGCTGGCTTCAGGTTTCAGCGATGGATTGCCAAAGTCTCCGAAATTGTCGCCGTATGTTTGGTCAAAGCGCGGCTCCTTGATCCCTTCACCGTAAAAAACACGGTACAGCGTCTTGCCCCAAAACCCCCCTCCGTAGCGCAGCACCGCCGATGCTCCCGCTCGCGGAACGACGCGCGTGCCAAAGTTGGCGTTGGCCTCCGCGCGACCCCCGAAATTCAGAGAAATCCGCCGAATCGGACGGTATCGAAAATCCAGATATCCCGCCTGATTGTTCCGCCGCGCGTGCGGCACGTCGATAGATGTCAGGAACGCGTTTTCGACTTCGTATTCATAGCCCGCGGTGGCGGCAAGATTGGCAAGCACGTAGCTGGTCTGGGCGTTCACGTTCGCGCGGTTGTATTGAAACTGGCTGTTTCCGAACACCGGGTCGTCGTCAACCTGCCGCGTATACGATTCGCCGCCGCTAATCAGGTTTCGCCAGTGGTTGCCGGTGGCAAACTCCCACCGCGCGCTCGCCACAAAGATATGCTGAAGATAGCGATCGTCGAGCGGTGCTTGCAACAGCGTTTGTCCGGGAATCCCCGCGATGCTGTCGTTGTTTCGCACCGTTAAACGCAGGTCATCGGTGTCGCTAAGCCGGTAACCGAAATTGCCGGACACCGTTCGATTCAGGAAATCATCATTCGGCCCCTGCCCATCAGTCTCGAAATAAGATGCCGCCGCCGAATAATCGAATGCGCCAAGCAATCCGCTGACCTGGCCGCCGCCTCGCGCCGAAGAAAAATCGCCGCCCTCGCCATACACGCTAAATTCCGGAATGCGCGTCTCTCCGCGATGCGTAAACAGCTGAACCACGCCGGACACCGCGTCCGTCCCGTAAATCGCACTCTCCGCTCCGCGCACGATTTCCACCTTATCGATGTTATCCAGCGTCAAGCTGGAAAAATCTACCGCCGCGCCGGGCGGATTGATCGGCGCGCCATCCACCAGCACCTTCGTGAAATTTGAATTTCCGCCATTAAGAAAAACCGAAGCTGTTCCGCCTTCCGCACCGGTCCGGCCAATTGCGACGCCTGGAGAAAACAGCAGCGCGTCCGCCAATCCGACCGACTGCCGCGCGGCAATCTCTCTGCCGGTAATCACCGAAACTGGTGCCGTGGTTTCCTCCGCTAGCGTCGGCTCCGCTTGCGCCGTAACCACCACGCTGACCGAGAGTCGCTCGAGTTCGAGTCGCAGATCAAGTTTGTGTTCTTGGTTGGTCGCCAGCTCAACTACAAAGTCGCGCGTTACGAAAGAATCGCGCACGAACCGCACCTGATACCGTCCCGGCGGAATCCTTAGGCTGTAATTTCCCTCGCTCGAAGATACCGCCTTCCACAACTGCGACGCTGCCGCGACACCCTCGCGCTGGGCGGTGACTTGTACTTCACCAACGCCCGCTCCGCTTGAATCGACCAGCGTGCCGAAAAGGTGCGCCTCTAAAAACTTATCCTGCGCTTTGGTTGAACACTCGACCGCGAGAAGGAAAATGAATAATAAAGAAGATCGACGGATGGCTGCTTTCATATTCTCCTCCGCTCCCTCACGCGCGGGAGCACAAAGGTTGTCCACCACACGCATCGCAATCTCCAATGCGGTGCTGGCTGCAGACTTCGCCGGTCTCCTGGCTTGGCGGCAATTCACGCCGGCAACCTTCCCGCAGCGTTGCCCGTCGCATCGTGCGCCACGAACAATTTGCTGCAGTGGACTGCCGGCTACTTTCCCGCCTTACAGTCGCGCGGCGGCGACGGCTTCTCTTGCGAGTGCAACCCTATTGCGGTTGCCCGTCTTCCCGAGCACGAAGTCTGCGGTGATTGTCAGGGGCGCAAGCGCCCGCTAGTGGCTATTCAATTCCGCGGCAAAATCGTCGCGGCGTGAAACTACTTCCCAGGGCAAAATCAAACTCAAGATCGTTCCGCTGCCGGCCCCGCCCACACATTCACGCGGGGCCGCCCAGACGGTCCCGTCTCCACCGTCAGCGGCGTCTGAAACACTTGCTCCAGCAGCTCGCGCTGGTAAACGCTCGATGGTGGCCCCACGCGCAGGCAGCGCCCGCGTTGCAGCAAAGCTATCTGGTCCGCATATTCCGCTGCCAGATTCAGCTCGTGCGTCACCACTACCACAATGTAGCGATTCACCGAAGCCAGCCGCCGCAGCGCGTCCAGCAAATCCACCTGCGCCGCAATGTCCAGGTGCAATGTCGGCTCGTCCAGCAACAGCAGGACCGGTTGCTGCGTGAGCGCCCGCGCTAATATCACCCGCTGTTTTTCCCCGCCAGAAATTTTATCCATCCAGCGATCTGTCAAATGTTCCGCGCCCACTTGTGCCAGCGCGTTGCGCGCGATGGTGATGTCTTCTTCAGATTCGAAACGCAAGGTGCGGCTGTATGGATGCCGTCCTTGCAAAACAAATTCCCACGCCCGCGAGGGAAACAGCAGCGGACTCTCCTGCTGCACCATGGCAATCCGCTGCGCACGAACTCGTGGCGTCATCGTGTGCGTTGGCGCGCCATCCAGCAACACCCTCCCGGAAAGCGGCGCCAGCGACCCTGCAATTAATTTCAGCAGCGTGGATTTCCCGCAGGCGTTGGGCCCCAGAATCGCCACAATTTCTCCCGCCCGCGCCTGCAAGCTCGTTGCTTCCAGCGTAAACAGCGGCGCCTGCGCCGGGTTCGACGAGTACGCGTAGCTGACCTGTTCTACGCTCAATGCCGTGTCCGTGTGCCGCGCCGTCGCCAGATTTTTTGCCGCGCTGCTCACGTCATTCTCCGCCGCAGCAGGTAGATAAAAAGCGGCGCGCCCACCAGCGCGGTCATCGCTCCCACTGGCAATTCGCCAGGAGCCACCACCGTGCGCGCCAGCATATCCGCCAGCACCACCGCGATCGCCCCGCCAAACGCCGCCGCTGGCAGCAAAATTCGGTGGTCCGATCCAAAAATCAGCCGCATCAGGTGCGGCACCAGCAGTCCCACATAACCGATCGTGCCGCTCACGGAAACCGCCAGCCCCGTCAAAATCGACGCCGCCACATACACCACGATGCGCACGCGTTTGATATCCACGCCCAGATGCATCGCTTCCTTTTCCCCGGCCAGCAGCAAATTCAAATCCGACGCCGTCGTATAAATCGCCGCAGCCGCCAGAAAGAATCCCACGCGGATCACCCAGCTCAAATTCGCTTGCAGCGGCGTCGACAAATCTCCCATCAACCAGAATGCCATTCCGCCCCGGTCGCGGCTCGTCAAAATATTCATCAGAAAAATAATGATCGCGGACAAAAACGACGCCGTAATGATTCCAGAAAGCAGCAGCGTATTGCTGTCGATTTCGCCATTTCGCCGGCCCAACAGGTAAACTCCGGCAATGGTCGCCAGCGCCCCCAGAAAAGCTCCGAGCGGCGTCAGCAACGTCGCAACCTCTGGCGACAGCGCAAGATGCGGCTCAATAATCACCGCCAGAATCGCGCCCACCGCGGCCCCGCTCGAGACCCCCAGCACGTAGGGATCCGCCAGCGGATTTCGCAACAGTGCTTGAAAACTCGTTCCCGCCACCGCCAGCGAAGCGCCCACAAAAATCCCCAGCAAAATCCGCGGCAGCCGAATATCAAAAATGATCAGGCTGTAGTTGCTGGAAAGTGCGCTCGTGCGGTGAAATGCAAATCGAATCAGGTCCTGCGCCAATCCGTAAAGAGACACCGGCACCGCTCCCAATTTCAGCGCCACCACCACCACCACGAACAACACCCCTGCCAGCGCCGCGCAACGCACCAGCAATCGCTGCAGCGTTAGCGGTTGCATGAATTTTCCTCGTTTAATGCGGTGTCGCAGCGCCCCGCCAGCCGATTTCCCGCCGGCCCGGGCGGACTTGCGTCGGGAGCGCCCTTCTCCGGTTTATCTCTATTTGGTGTGCCCGGCGAATTCTCCGGAAACGCTTCAGGATGCAGCTTCCGCGCTAACTCTTCAATCGCCGCCACAATCCTCGGCGCCGGCCGGTTCACGGCCTCGCTAATCACCGCAAATTTTCGATTTCGCACCGCTTCCAGGCTGTGCCATCCGGGGCGCGCCGTCAGCGCTTCCAAATCCGCGGGACTGTTTGAGATGTCATGCGCGGCCATAATCAAAAACTCCGGCTGCAAGCGCACCACTTCTTCCAGACTGATCTGCGGCCAGTCTTGCGCCGTATCCACGATGGAAATCGCACCCGCCTTGCGTAGCGCGTCGGCGATAAAAGTATTTTTCCCTACGGTGATCAGCGGGTCCGTCCATACCACAAACAAAACTCGCTTCGCCGGCAAGTCTCCCACCCGCTGCTGCAATTCCGCCAGACGTTCTTCCAATTCTCCGGCTAGCGTCACGCCCGCCTGCGGCGCTCCCAGTACCTCGGCCAGTTTCGCCGTAGACGTCACCACATCTTCGATCGTGTGCGGATCCGTGGCGTAGGTCGGAATTTTCAAATCATCCAGCGCCCGCACCGTCTCGAACCGGTTCAATGCTTTCGTCACCAGCACCAAGTCCGGGCGCAAACTCGCCACCTCTTCAATGCTCGGATTCTGCGCCCCGCCCACCTTCGTTTTTTTCTGCGCCTCCGGCGGGTAATCGCAATAATCTGTATCCCCCACCAAGTGCTCCTGCAATCCCAACGCGTACACCGTTTCCGTCAAGCTCGGCGCCAGCGACACGATGCGCTCCACGTTCTGCGGCACCTTCACCAGGCGCCCGGTCTCGTCTGTATATTCGTGGTACGTTGGCGCCGCCTTCGCCGGTTGCGCAGGCGTGCCGGCTTGCTGCGGCTTGGCAACTGCCAGCTGCCCGGACGCCGCGTACACGCAGAGTGCCAGCACTCCCAGCGTCCTAAGCCCCGCCCTCGCCCGCCGAATTTTATTCAGAGATGCCAATATTATTTCCGCTAAAAAATTCCCTACTACAAAACAAAAAAGCCCCACGAGACAACGAGGGGCTAGCGACCGCATCCTTTCTCGCGAAGAATGCACGTCTCGAAGGCATGGGAGGGTGGCCTGGCTTCCGGCATTTTCTGCCGATTACAGTGGCGGGACCGCGGCCGAGTCTCACGGCCTTCCCCGCTGCCCTTGCCTGCAAAATGAAAATCGAGTCTATGCCCCGCTGCCCCCGCTGTCAACTTTTGCCGCGTACTTTTGCCGCGTACATCAGACGCTTCGCGTCACGCCAGCGATGGAAGCGGGAATCGCGGACCACGTTTGGTCACTTGAGGAACTTTTATCTTTGTTGGAAAGAAATGCTAGTATTGCGGCCAGAAACAGCTCACTGGAGACGAGAAGGACATGAGTCAGTTAGCGGTGGGACTGATTTTTATGGCGGCTTTTGCCGTACTGGCCTTTTTTTGCGGATATCTCCTCGGCAAACTACACGGGATTCGGAAAGGCGGAAACTGACCTCCACCAAAAGTTCAAAATGAGTCACTACCCCAGAATTCAAACTGCCCCACCACCCGAAAGTTGTGTGGCTTAGACTCATACGCCGCATCACCTGCTTGGCGACCAATGAGCTCTAGCTCCTGAAAAAATGATTTATTCCTGCTATCGATTCTTCCAGTTCGGCTTCCGCTTCTCCACCAGCGCCCGCAAGCCTTCCTGCGAGTCCTCGAGCTTGTACAATTCGTTCAAGAAAATATCCGCCGACTTTTTCATGCCCTCGCGCAGGGACAATCCCATACCGCTCAAAATCGCTTTCTTCGCCACTGCCAGCACCGGCCCGGAATGTTCGCTGATCCGGCTCACCAATTCATTCACCGTCTGTTCCAATTGCGCTTCCGGCACCAGCCGGTTGATCATTCCCAGTTCCAGCGCTCGTTCCGCGGTCACCGCTTCACCCGTCAACACCAGTTCCAGCGCCACCTTCGGCCCTACCAGATACGGCAAAATTGTCGACGCCAGCGGTGGAAACACCCCAATGGTTATCTCCGGCTGCGCGAATCGCGCTTTTGGCGAAGCGATCACCAAATCCCCAAACGCCGCCAGCTCCGCGCCTCCGCCGATCGCCGGTCCGTTCACCACGCACAGCACCGGCTTGCCTACATCGAGCATCGACGTAAACGCCCCGTGAAACGCATCCAGCATCTGGAACACGCGCTGCGATGTATATTCGCCCACGTCAATTCCGCCGCAGAAAATCTTGCACGCCGAATCCAGTACCAGCAATTTCACGTCTTCGCGTTCGCCCGCGCACGCGATTCCGTCGGAGATTTCCCGCAGCATCGCCTCGTTTAAGAGGTTGTGCTCCGGCCGGTTCAGTGTGATGCGTGCTACCCCGGCTGCGGCGCTGAACTTCACGAATTCGAACTCTTCCGGTTTGCGCCGCACAGACTGCGTGGCAAATTCGGTTCTTGCGACGGTTGCAATTGGCTTAGCCATGCCGCCCCCTTCTCAATCCGCAATCTCTCGCGGACCTGGCAACTCCCGCTTTTCCGTTCGCTTTCGATGCTAGCACGCGTCTATTATTCGTCAGGAAAAGACGCAAGCATTGGTGCGCAAACGGTTTGCTGGGCCAGGAGCTCTCGTCGGGCTCTTTGCCGCCGGCCGATGAACAGCTATCCTTGGGCATTCGCCTTTGCCTCGGTTAAGGACCGATTTAAGGTTTTCATCAAGGAGATCGCGTGCTTTTAATCGAAGCCAATTCCCTCGAAGCCACCGCGGCAGCCTTGCCTGGTGTCGCCGACTCTGAAGGCTTCCCGTCTCCTCCGCAATGGGAAGCCGCGCGGCCTCTGCGCTTCTGTTCGGACTGGCAAGGCAAACATCCCGACCCGCAGCGCGAGACAGAGGTTCGCCTGCTGTGGACACCCGAAACGCTCTTCCTCAAATTTCGCGCCCGTTATCGAACCATTACTGTCTTTCCCGATGCCGCGCCGACGGGCCGCCGCGATCAACTTTGGGATCGCGACGTCGCCGAAGTTTTTCTCCAGCCCAATCGCGCCGATCCCTGGCGCTACTTCGAATTCGAAGTCAGCCCCAACGGCATGTGGCTCGACCTGGCCATCGCGCCCGGTGAAAAAATAGATTTACAGAGCGAGCTGCGCCGCCGCGCCATGCTGCACGAGCACGACAATGTCTGGACCGCGGAACTCGCCATACCCATGAAATGCCTGGTATCTCCGTTCGCTCCTAAAGCCGTCTGGCGAGCTAACTTCTTTCGCGTCGAAGGCGCCGCGGAGCCTCGCTGCTACTCTGCCTGGCGCCCCACGAACACCCCCGAACCCAATTTCCACGTCCCCGCAGCCTTCGGCGCCCTGACCTTCGCCAGCCCCAACTCCCGATAGCGCAATCGCCGCCCATGGCAAGATCCGCAACCCCGGGTCGCGACAACTTATCCCGCGGCAAGCTCGAGGTAACGAACGGAAAGGGAGCAAAGCGCAACTCCCTTTATAGTCATAACCTTTCGCGGATTTCGCGCTAGGGCGCATCCCGGGAGCCGGCCGTTTCGAGCGCCCTTTGTCGCGAATTTTGGCGTCGCGCCAGCGACCTGCTATGGTACAAACTGGATTTTCTTTATGCCGCGCCTCTCCTTCATCCTCTCCCTCTGCCTGACGTTGTTGCTGCCGGCGGCTCCCGCAGCCCGCTCGAACGCCGAACCTTCCGCGGCCGCCACGCAAGGTCCTGCCGCCGCCCCCTCGCCCGACGCTCCCATCGTCACTAAAGTCGAGCCCCCCAATTGGTGGCTCAATCTCACGTCCGATTTAATGCTGCTGCTTTCCGGACACCACTTGGAAGCTACCCGCGTAACCTGCAATCTTGCCACGCTGCACATTTCGCGAACGCAAGCCAGCGCCGGCGGCGACTATCTTTTTATCTGGCTGAAGATCGCTCCCGAAGCCCGCTCCGGCACCGCCATTTGCCGCGTCACCACGCCCACCGGCGAAACTTCCTTCGATCTACCGATCTCCGCGCGCACCCCCACTCTCGGCAAATTCCAGGGGCTCAATGCGCAAGACGTTTTGTACCTCATCATGCCGGACCGCTTCGCCAACGGCGATCCGAGCAACGATGAACCAAAGGACCGCGCGGCAAATTCCAACGCGCGCGATGAAAAAAAATCGGCTCCTACCTTCGACCGCACCAAGCCCCGCGCCTATCACGGCGGCGATTTGCGCGGCATTCGCGAACATCTTTTTTATCTTCAGGAACTCGGCGTCACCACGCTGTGGCTCACGCCCATCGTCAAAAACGGCGCGGCGGAAAGTTATCACGGCTACAGCGCCGTCGATCTTTACGCTGTGGATCCGCACCTCGGCACTCTCAGCGAATATTGCGACCTGGTCGCCGAAGCGCATCGGCAGAAATTAAAAATATTTTTCGATATCGTTCCCAATCATGTCGGCCCGCTGCATCCCTGGGTCAACGATCCGCCGCTTCCCGATTGGTTTCACGGCACCGCGCAACATCACCTGAACTCCGGTTCGCCGGTCGATGGAACGTTTTACGGAAGGACCGACGGAGCAAAAAACAACGATCTCTTTGAAACGCTGGCTGATCCGCACGCTCCGCCCAGGCTCAGCCGCAACCTTACCGATGGCTGGTTTTTCGGCGTGTTGCCCGACCTCAACACAGAAAATCCCATCGTTGCCAAATATCTCTTGCAAAACGCCATCTGGTGGGCGGAAACCTCCGGCCTCGACGGTTTTCGCGTCGACACGTTTCCTTACGTTTCGCGGCAATTCTGGTCCGCGTGGAACAGCAGCCTGCACGCCAGCTATCCGTACCTCACCACCGTTGGCGAGGTTTTCCACCCCGACCCGCGCGTAACTTCCTTTTTCGTCGGCGGCCATCGCGGATGGGATGGCATCGATTCCGGCGTCTCCACGGTCTTCGATTTTCCGACGTACTTCACGCTGCGCGATATCTTGCTGCACGGTGCATCAGCGGGAAAACTCCCGGACATCCTCCGGCAGGATGCGCTCTACCCGCATCCGGAGAACCTCATTGCGTTTTTTGCCAATCATGACGTCCCGCGTTTCGCCAGCGCCGAAGGCAGCTCCATCGCAAAACTAAAACTCGCTTTTGGCCTGACGTTAACGCTGCGCGGCATTCCAGAACTCTATTACGGCGATGAAATCGCCATGCCGGGCGCTGGCGACCCCGATAATCGCCGCGATTTTCCCGGCGGCTGGACCGGCGATCGCTTCAACGCCTTTCTCCCCACCGGCCGCAGCACGCAGCAGCAGGAAGTTTTCTCGTACGTGCAGTCGCTGCTCAAGCTGCGCCGCGAACACCCCGCGCTAAAGGAAGGCCGCCTCACACACCTGGCTTCTGACGCCTCCACTTACGTTTTTCTGCGCGACACCGAGGAAGAACACATCGTCGTAGCCTTCAACAACGCGGAAGATCCGCGCACATTGCGCATTCCCACCGCGGATTCACCGCTGCAAAGATTGGCGGGCGCCGCGTCGCTTTTCGGTGAAGGAGCCGCATCCTTCGACGGGACGAATCTGCTGCTGAATCTCCCGCCGCAATCGATAACGATTTTTGCCTTGGATTAAACGTCGCACGTTTCAGTAGTTGACCTGAACGTTCCAAGCCGTGGTTTTCCCCGGCAAAACAAACGTCGCGCTGTGCGTGGCGGCATCGTAGCGCACTCCGCGAATCGCCTGTCCGTCTAGCGTTACACTCTTCGGCGCAGCTGCGGCTCCGTAAACCGTTACCGAAACATCCGTCCACCAAGGTTTGTAGCCGTCTTTCTCGGCGCTGCTTGAAACCGCTACAGCATCCGCGGAAAGTCGGCAGTTATAGTTCACGCGTAGAAATTCTCCGCGTTGATAGGCAAAGGTATGTCCGTCGTCTTGATATAACGCGCCGCGGCAATCGGCACCCGGATACACGCGCAGTTCGAGCGGCCCGGCGGGAATTTCCTGCGTGCTTTGCACCACCGCTTGCATCGGCACAATCGCGCCGGCGCGCACATACAGCGGCATTTCTTCCAGTTTCGGATGCAAACGCAGCGTCGCAGCGCTGTTGTGTTTTTCGCCGTTCCAAAAGTCGTACCAGTCGCCGGGTGGAAAGGTTACGCTTTCCGCGTCCACCATTTCCGTGGTGACCGGCGCAACAAGAAAATCGCGGCCAAATAAGAAATCGCGGTTGTCGCCATAAAATCCCGTGGCCTCCGGATATTCGAGAAACAATGGGCGCATCAGCGGAATTCCCGTGCGCGAGGCCTCTTCGATTCCCGTGTACAAATACGGCATTAAACGGTAACGCAGTTCAATATATTTTCTGCGAATCGCTTCGTGTTCCGGGCCGCTGACCCACGGTTCCTGATCCGCCGTGTCTTTCGCGGTGTGGTCGCGATAAATCGGATTGAGCGCGCCCACTTCAAACCAGCGCGTCAGCAAATCCGCGGGCGGCGATCCAGCAAAGCCGCCGATGTCGTCGCCGGTCAGCGGAAACCCGGAAATGCCCATGCTCATCAGCATTGGCGTGCTCATGGCAAGGTGATTCCAGGTGCTGCTGTTGTCTCCCGTCCACGTCGCGGAGTAGCGTTCCGCGCCGGAATACGCCGCGCGCGTCAAAACAAAAGGGCGTTCGTCGCCTTGCAGCTTGCGCAGTCCATCGTAGGTGGCGCGAACGTTCTCCATACCAAACACGTTGTGAACGGCGCGGTGATCGAGCGAAGTGCCGTCGTCGAGCCGGTGGCGAACGGTGAGCGGCATGGTTTTATCCGCGCGCAGAAAAACGGAAGGCTCGTTCATGTCGTTCCAGAATCCCGCGGCGCCCATATGCACAAAATCCGCATACAGCCCGCCCCACCATTCGCGCACGCGCGTCAGCGTAAAATCCGGAAACACGCTGTCCTTCGGCCATACCGCGCCCACAAATTCGCTGCCATCGCCATTTCTCACAAAGACGTCTTGCTGGGAGCCAATGGCGTACGGAGCGTAGCCGGGATCCGCGTTTTTCTTGATGTGCAGGTCGGTAATCAAAATGGTGTGCACGCCCTGCGCGCGAAAATCGGAAAGCATCTTTTCAAAGTTGGGGAAGTACTGGCGATTGATCGTGAAGGGCGCATTATTCTGCTGGTAGTCGATGTCGAAATAAATCGCGTCCAGCGGAATTTTCTTGTTGCGCATGGTTTGCACGATTTCGCGCGCGCGCGCTTCCGGATAATAGGTGTAACGGCTCTGCTGGTATCCCAGCGACCACAGCGGCGGCAGCGGCGAACGGCCTACCAGAGCGGTGTACGCGGAAACTATTTTTTTTGGTTCCGGCCCGGCGAAAAAATAATAATTCAGTTCACCGCCTTCGGCGCCAAAGGAAAAATAGTCCGGCGACTCTTTGCCAAAATCAAAGACGCTGCGCCAGGTATTGTCGAAGAAAACGCCATACGCTTTTCCCGCGCGCAGCCCGATAAAAAATGGAATGGTCTTGTACAGCGGGTCGCTGGATTCCTGCCAGCCGTATTCGTCGGTATTCCACATGGTGAACGCGCGGTTGCGGCGGTTCATCGGACCGGTTTTATCGCCCAAGCCATAGTAATTTTCGTCCGCGGGCATGTGTTTCCAAATGTGAATGCGCTCGTCGTTCCACGCCATCGGCAAAGCCGGCTCGTCGGCCAATAAAACGTTCCCTTGGGGATCAAGAAAGCGGATGAGCAGCGGCGATTTGTTGACGGAAACCACAATGCTTCCGGCGGTCATTCGTACTTCGCTTTTCGTTTCCGCGAAGTTGATTTCCACGGGCTGCGGCGCGGCAATCACCGCCCAGGAAAAATCTTTTGGAAAATTGCCATTCGGCGCGACGCGCACGCGAACCACGCCGTCGCTCACGCTGGTTACGCGAACTTTCGCCCCGCCCGCGCTGAGTTCCATGCCGTCGGCGAGCTTCGCGACCTTTTGCACATCGCCGATATGCTGCCAGCCTTGCGCTGCGGCGCCCGCCGCGGCAAGGCAAAAAATCGCGATACCGGTCAGCCATCGCAAAGCGTGCAAGCGTGCGAATCTCTTCATGACAAAATCCTCCGGCCATTTATCGCTGTAGAAAAGATGTCGCATCACGGATGAATCTACGACGCGAGCCACTGTTCAAAAAATGCCGTCGCCTTGGCGCCTTCCACGCGCCGCCGCACCGCGTCCAGCACGCGGCATTTCGCCGCGTGCGTATCCCCATAAAATCCCAGCCAATAGGGAATGTGAAATTCCGCGCCTTCTCTGGTGATCTGGATTTTTCCGCCGCGCAATTTGAAGAACCCCTGCAGGAAAATCACGCGCAGCGCTTTCTCCCGCAGTAATTCCTCGGCGCGCACCGGAGCGAGCTGCGCGGGAAGGCAGTTTCGCGTTGCCATGGCGAAGAGCTGGTCACTCTGCGGAAGTTGCGGGAATGCAAAAAGGTCCAGGGAGCCGTTGACCGCATCCAGCGCGAAAAATCGCGTTTGCGCCGCGCCCGCCATATTGTACTGCACGCGATACGCCCAATACGGCACGTAGGCTTCAGCAATGCGCCGCAACGCACCGCAACGCGTGCGCCACATTCGCGCCGAGACGCCGCTGGAAAACGCGCGCAGCGCGTCTTCTTGCGTAACGTTGCGCCGAAGCGCCAGCACCAGAGATTCCTTCATAAATAGTCCCTAAGCCCGCCCAAGCAAAAGTGCATCAGCGGAAATGAATCCACAGCACGGTGATGGTGGCTATCAACAGAAGCGAAAATAGAATATTCATCTTCCGCTCCGTTGCCGTTTCGCGCGTCAAGTGCGGTGCGCCCACCGTGACGGTCTCGATTTTGTCGTCCACCGTCGCAAACGTAAGTCCCGCCAATTTCCTGCGATCCGGCGCCGGAAACATAAAGCTGACGCCAATCAAAACCACGGTGCACACCACAAACATAAAAATCGCGTAATGCAGAAAATTTGTGTCCACGAGGCGGCGAACGAGGGGCGACTCGTAATGTTGTGTCTTGTCCAAAACTTCCATAATGAATCGCACCGTGCCAAGCGCAAATCCCACGAGCAGCGAACTGATGGCGCCCTGGCCATTGATGCGGGTCCACAAAATTCCAAAAATAAAACACACCGCAATGGGCGGACTGATATACGCCTGCACGCTCTGCAAATAAATCCACAATTGCGTGCTTAAGCGATCGATGAAGGGCACCCATAATAGTCCGAGCAGTACCATTCCGCCGGTGGCGATGCGCCCAAACAGGACCAATTGCGTTTCACTGGCCGCGGGGCGAATTTTTTTGTAAAAATCCAGCGTCACCATCGTGGAGGCGGAATTAAATACCGAGCTCATCGCGCCCATCAGCGCCGCCAAAAGCGCGGCGATCATCAGTCCGACAACTCCGGTGGGGAGAAGATTGACGATCAACGAGGGAAACGCGATGTTGCCGTTGCTCACCTGTCCGTTTACTGTCGTAAATAGTTGCGGATACAGGGCAAAAGCGATCAGTCCGGGAACCACCAGAAGAAAAACCGGCAGAACTTTTAGAAATCCAGCAAAAATTGTTCCGGCTTTGGCGTGGCCTTCGTCTCTCGCAGAGAGAACGCGCTGCACGATTACTTGGTCCGTGCACCAATACCAAATCCCGAGAATCGGCGCGCCAAACACGATTCCCGTCCAGGGGAATTCGCTGTCGGTGGCTGGGCGAAACATGTGGAAATAGCTGTCAGGAATTACCGCGCGCAATCCGGCAAATCCGCCGACTTTATCGAGGCCGATCAGCGTGAGCGCCAACGCTCCCAGCAGCAAAATAATCGTCTGCACCAGATCGGTGTAAATCACTGCGGCCAGCCCGCCGGCGATGGTATAGATTCCGGTGGCGACGAGCAAAACGATCGCTACGGTCCATTGATCCCAGCTAACCACGCGCTGCAACACAATGGCTGCGGCGTAAAGATGCACGGAAATTTTTGTGAAGATGTAAGCGATGACGGAAATCGTGGCCAGATAATTCGCGCAGTTGCGGTTGAACCGGCGTTCCAGAAACTCCGGCATGGTGAATACATTCGAGCGCAGGTAAAACGGCACGAAAACCCAGCCGAGCAGCAACAGCATCAGGCAAGCCAGCCACTCGAAATTTCCCGCCGCCAATCCCGACGAAGCTCCGGAACCCGCGAGCCCGATAAAATGCTCGGTGGAGATGTTGGAAACAAAAAGCGAAGCGCCGATGGCGAACCAGCCGATACTGCGGCCCGCCAAAAAGTATTCTTCGGAATTTCGGCCCTTTTTCGCGAAGTAAAATCCAATGCCGAATATGATCACGAAATAAATCGCGATAATCGCAACATCCAGTGGCGCCAGAACCCGGTGGGTTACCGCCACCGACGTGGCCATCAGCATCCAGACCTCCTTCGCATCCGGCGCAGTCTATACCAGCGCCGGGTGAGTCTCAACGTCCGATTCCCGCGGCGGTGCCTGTCGTCGCACGCCGCGGCTCGCCGTAAGCGAGTCGCGTTTTCGCTTGCTAGCCGGAATCCCGCTACAATATCCGTGGCTACTATCGGGCCGCCAGGCGGTTTCGGGACCTCTATCGGGCCGGACGTTGCGATGGCAACTTGCAGCTGTGCTGAAAACTTTATTAGAGGGATACCAATGATCAAACTATTGCTTTGCGTTACGCTCTTTGCGGCTGCCGCCACGGCGATGGCCGGCGGCAAAAATGTTTTCGATTTCACGCTGAATTCCATCGACGGACAGCCCACGCCGCTGGCTTCGTACAAAGGCAAAGTCGTGTTGCTCGTTAACGTGGCGAGCCGCTGCGGATTCACGCCGCAATATGCCGCGCTGGAGTCCACTTACGAGAAATACAAAGACCGCGGTCTGGTGATTGTGGGAATTCCCGCGAATAATTTCGGGTCGCAAGAGCCCGGCAGCAATGAAGAGATCAAAAAGTTTTGCTCCGCGAAGTACAACGTAAAATTTCCGATGATGGCGAAGATCAGCGTGAAGGGCGGGGATCAGGCGCCGCTCTATCAGTTCCTCACGGACAAATCGGCGAATCCACAGACCGGCGGAGATATTCAGTGGAACTTTACAAAATTTCTCGTCGGGCCCGATGGGCAAATTCTGGCGCGCTTTGAGCCCGACGTTACGCCGGATTCGCCGCAGATTACTGCGGCAATCGAAAAGGCGCTGGAGCACGTCGCGCGCTGAGCGGCGAAGCGGGAAGAATGCGCTGAGCGCATTTTTGATAGCGGGCAAATCGGGGTGCGGCCTTCCTTCGCCGCTCGAGACAAAGCTGCGCGCGCGCAACGCGGAAATGCCAATCGACGCGATGACCATTCTGGCGCTGCAAAATGTCACCAAGGAATATTCGAGCGACGGGCAACCGGTGCGCGCGCTCGACGGCGTGACGCTCGGAATTCCGCGTGGCGCATTTGTAGCGCTGGTGGGGCGGAGCGGCTGCGGTAAATCTACCTTGCTGAATCTTGCGGGGGCCATGGATTTTCCCTCCACCGGCGAGGTGCTTATCGATGGAGTTTCCACTTCGGCACTGCCAGACGCGGCGCTTACGAATTTACGCCGGGAAAAAATCGGCTTCATTTTTCAATCTTTCCAGCTACTGCATACGCTGACGGTTTTTGAAAACGTTGAGCTGCCATTGCTGCTCGCGGGAAAATCGGGTACGCGTGCCGCGGCTGTGGCGCGGCTTGCGGCGGTCGAACTCGACGGCTTTGGCGACCGCTATCCGCATCAACTTTCGGGCGGGCAAATGCAGCGCGTGGCGATTGCGCGTGCGCTGATTCACGCGCCGAGCATTCTGCTGGCGGATGAACCGACCGGGAATCTCGATACCGCGACCGGCAATATGATTTTGCATCTGCTGCGGCGCCTGACCCGCGAACAAAATACCGCGACGATTATGGCCACGCACAGCCTGGAAGCCGCGGCGCTCGCGGATACCGTGGTGCGGCTGCGCGACGGAAGAATCGAAGAAATCATTCAGCACTGAAATGCCACGCCTCGTACTTTTTTACCGCTTGCTGGTGCGCCCGCTGTTTCGCGAGCCGCTGCGAACCGCGCTGACGGTATTTGCCATTGCACTGGGCGTCGCAGTGGTGCTGGCGATGGATCTGGCGGGGGCGGCGGCGGCCGGATCTTTTCGTTCGTCCATGGAAACACTTGCGGGGGACAACGATTTGGAGGTGGTTTCGGCAGGCGGCGTTCCCGAATCCGCTGTGGGCACGCTGGCGCAGCTTCCGTATGCGCTGCGCATTTCGCCGCGCGTCGAAGATTACGCCGTGGTGCCGGAAACAAAGCAGACATTTCCGCTCATCGGAATCGATTTGATCGCGGAAAGCGATGCTTACGCTGGTGCGAAGCCTTCGGCAAACTTGCTGGCGAGCGGACAGGATCCCCAACAAACGCTGCGCGATTTCGAGAATCCTGACAGTGTTTATGTCGGCGCAAGCCTGGGGCGCAAATTCGGCGACCGCGTCGACTTGCTGATCAACGATCAGGTGAAAACTTATACCGTGCGCGGCGTATATCCCGATGCGCACGGCAACGAAGCAGCTGTGGTGATGGATATTTCCGCCGCGCAACGCGCGTTGCGCCGCTTTGGCCGGGTGGACCGCATCCTGATCAAAGTACCCGATTCCGAAGCGACGAATCTGTTGGAGCAAAATTCCGGATCGCCGAATTCTGAAACTGCGGACCGTCCATCGATCGAACAGTGGCGGCAGCGCATCAAGTCCGCGCTGCCGCCTGGTCTCGACGTGCGGCCCCAGGGCACCGCCACCAACGAGAATCGGCACATGCTGCAGGCGTTCCGCTGGAATTTGCGGCTGCTGAGCTACATATCGCTGGTCGTGGGCGCTTTCCTGATCTACAACACCGTTTCTGTTTCCGTGGTGCGGCGGCGCGCGGAAATCGGCATTGTGCGCGCGCTGGGCGCCAGCCGCCGCAGTGTTTTGGCGGCATTTATTGGGGAGGCGGCGACGTTCGGAATCGCTGGCGCGGCGATCGGAATGCCGCTCGGCCGCCTCATGGCGAGCGGCGCGGTGAAGTTGATGGCGCTCACGGTGGATGCGCTGTACGTAAGCAGCCGGCCTGGGCCCATTGCGTTGACGCCTGCTGCATTCTTCGAAGCGCTGGTGATCGGCGCAGGCGTGGCGGTGGCGTCGGCGTATGCTCCGGCGCGAGAAGCAGCGCGCGTCTCTCCTGTCGAAGCCATGGCGCGCGGCCGCCGGGAATACGATGTTGGCGTGCACAAGTTTCGCGACCTGGCGATGGCGGCAGTGCTGACCATTGCTGCGGCGGTTGCTTCGCGTGCGCCAGCAGTCGCGGGAAAACCGATTTTCGGTTATCTCTCGGCGCTGCTGTTAATCGCTGCGTCCGCTTTGGCGATTCCGGCGTTCGTTGCCACCGCCACGCGCGCCAGCTCAGAAACTTTGAAGCGCGCATTCGGGGTCGAAGCGCTGCTCGCCTCGCGCAGCCTGAGCGCTTCGCTGCGCAGGACGTCCGTGCTGGTCGGGGCGCTCTCTACGGCTATCGCCATGATGACTTCGGTCGGAATCATGGTCGGCAGCTTTCGCGAGACGGTGGTGCGGTGGATGGGCGACCAGCTTCCCGCCGACCTTTATATTCGTCCGGCGGCGAGTCCTGGCGCGGACCGCCATCCCACCATTTCGCCAGCATTGGCCGACACGATCGCCACTTTGCCGGGCGTGGCCGCGGTGGAGCGGCTGCGCGCCTACGAGATCACGTACGATGGCCTGCCCGCGACACTCGCTGCCGCGGATTTACAGACCGCGCGGCCCGACAAAAATTCTGCTTTTTTTTCGGGACGTCCGACCGCGCAAGTCTTTGCCGATCTGCGCGACGCCGAGGCCGTGGTGGTGAGCGAGCCTTTCACGAACAAACATCACGTCAAGGCCGGCGACGCGCTGAAACTGTCGCTCGGCAATGCGCAGGCGTCGTTCAAAATTGTGGACGTCTACTACGACTATTCGAGCGAGCGCGGCGCCATTTTAATGGACCGCAATACGCTGCTCCGTTATCTTCCCGATCCGGCGCCGTCGAACCTGGCCGTGTTTATAGCTGCGGGAACGAGCGTCGACCAGGTGCGCGCGGAAATCCTGCGCGCTGCCGCCGACTACCGCATTTTGATTTTTTCAAACGGAAACTTGCGGGGCGAAGCAATCCGCATTTTTGACCGCACGTTCGCAATCACCTATGCGCTCGAAGCGGTGGCCATCGTCGTGGCGGTGATGGGTGTCGCCGGGGCATTGTTGGCTCTGGTCATCGATCGACGCCGCGAACTGGGGCTGTTGCGATTTCTGGGTTCGAGCAAAAATCAAGTTCGTAAATTGATCCTGGTGGAGGCGGCGCTGCTGGGTTTGTTGGCCAACGTCGCGGGCGTGGTTCTGGGATTCGCAATATCGCTCATCCTGATTTTTGTGATCAACAAACAATCGTTCGGATGGAGCATCCGCTTTCACTGGCCGGTGGCGGTGCTGCTGGGCGCGCTGACGACCGTGTACGCAGCCACGGTGGTTGCCGCGTTTTACCCTGCTGAAGTGGCGGTGACGCTGAATCCGCTCGAGGTCGTGCACGATGAGTAGAGGGTTGCCGGGGTTCTTGTTCGTGCTGCTTGCCGCAACCGTGTGCCCGGAAGTTTGGCGCGCACAATCAGCTTACGAAACCGCGCAACGTGGTTACGCCTACAAATTCCCCCGCGACTACTTCGACCATCCCGCTTACCAAACCGAATGGTGGTACTACACGGGGAACGTGACCGCGGAAGACGGACATCGTTTTGGCTTCGAGCTCACGTTTTTCCGCCAAGCGGCCAATCGCGATGCCGACAAAAACAAAACCTGGGACGTGCGGGATTTTTACCTTGCGCACGCTGCGCTCAGCGATCTGGACAGCGGAAAGTTTTATCATGCGGAACGCTTGACTCGCCGCGGGCCAGAAATTGCCGGGGCCAGCGAAGCTTCGCAAAGGATATGGAATGGCAACTGGCAAGTAAGCTGGAAGGATGAAGATCAACAACTGCAAGCCGTCGACAAAACGTTTGCGCTGAATCTGAAATTACATCCTGAAAAGCCGCCGGCCATTCAAGGCGAAAATGGCATCAGCCAAAAATCATCAGGCGCCGGTCATGCCTCGCACTATATTTCGCTGACGCGCATCGCTGCGAACGGGGCAATCGCGGTGAATGGCAAGCGCTACGAGGTGGCTGGACTAGCGTGGATGGATCACGAATTCTTCTCCGGCGCGATGAATGCCGCGCAACAAGGCTGGGATTGGCTGGCGATGCAACTCACCGACCACACCGAGCTCATGCTGTATCAGTTCCGGCGGAAAGACGGGGGCCGCGACCCGTATTCTTCCGGCACGTACATCGACGCGCAGGGAAAAACGACACATCTCCGCGCGGCGGACTTCACGCTGACACCTTCCGGGACCACCTGGAAAAGTCCGGCCACCCACGCCACCTATCCGATTCGTTGGAAGATCCAAATATCCAAGCTAAACCTTTCGCTGGACGTACAAACCGCGTTGCCCTCGCAGGAACTGACCGCACAATCCAATCTATCGCCGAACTACTGGGAAGGCGCCGTCACGCTCAGCGGCACCCGCCAGGATCATCCGATCAGCGGCGTCGGTTACCTCGAATTAACCGGCTACGACCACGCGATACAACTTCCCTAATGCAGGCGCCTAATGCAGGCGAACGGTGACTGCAGTTTGCAGATTTGCTAGGCTCTTGCCTGCTGCAGGGATACGTTCCGCGAATTTTGGAGTTCTCTATGCAAACCTTCCATGCCGTCACGCCAATTTTGAATGTGAAGAATTTCGCTGCATCGATCGACTACTACGTGAACAAGCTGGGCTTTTGCAAGAAATGGGACTGGGGAAATCCACCGGTGTTTGGGTGCGTAGTGCGTGGCAACGTGAATCTTTTTTTATGCCAGGGAGCACAAGGACAATCGGGCGTGTGGATGTCCATTTTCCTCGAAGACGTGGACGCGCTACACGAAGAATACAAGAACAGCGGCGCGATCATTCGCCAACCTCCGGCAAACATGCCATGGCAGACGCGGGAAATGAACGTGGTGGATCTCGACGGGCATTGCATGCGCATGGGCAGCGACGCGACTGGTCCGGTGGATGAAGAGGGGCTGAAGCGTTTTTGGGAACTTGAACAAATCACCGGCTGAAATCGCGTGTTTCCTCCCGGATTAGACTGGAACGCGCTGGTCACGCTGGTCACGCTGCGGCCCTGTTGTCGCCGGGTCGCAAGAAGCGTTATGATGCGGCACAACCACCGGTTCTTTCGAGAAAAACTAGCGGCTGAAATTTTGCCAAGCGCCAGCGAGATCAGGAGCGCGCCAATGCGTAAACTTTGCATGTTCGGAATCTTTTTACTTTTTGTAGTCTTAAGTTCTGCGCGCCGAACCCACGCGGGAACGGCGCACACGTACTTTGTTGCGGCGGACGAAGTGGAATGGAACTACACGCCGCAGGGCATCGATAAAATGATGGGCATGGAGTTCACCGGGTATTCCAAGATTTTCACGGAGCGCGGCGCGCATCGCATCGGTAGCACGTATCGCAAAGCGATTTACCGGGAATACACGGACGAGAGCTTCAGCAAACTGAAACCGCGCGCGGCGGAGTGGGAGCATTTGGGAATGCTTGGCCCGGTGCTGCGCGGCGAAGTGGGAGACACCATTCGCGTGGTGTTTAAAAACAACGCCACCCATCCCTTCAGCATGCACCCGCACGGCGTTTTTTATGCGAAAGACTCGGAAGGTTCCGGATACGACGATGGCTTCACTGGGCCGGACAAGATGGGCGTTCCTCCCGGAAAGACGCACGTTTACCTATGGGAAGTTCCGGAACGCGCGGGGCCCGGCCCGAACGATCCAAGCTCCATCGTGTGGCTCTATCACTCGCATGCCGACGAACCTAAGGATGTGGAGAGCGGGCTGGTCGGCGTAATTATCATCAGCAGAAAAGGCGCGGCCGGGCCAAGCGGGCGGCCAACCGACGTCGACCGCGAATTCGTCAATCTCTTTATGATCGTGGATGAAAACACCAGTTGGTACCTCCAGCACAACATCGATACCTATACCGGAGATCCGAAGGGGGTAACGAAACTGGAAATCTTGCCCACGGATCATCTCGGGGAGTTCAACCTTTTCGGTTCAGGTTTTGCCACCGCTAACTTCAGGTCTTCGATCAACGGATACATGTACGCCAACCTGCCGATGATGAAAATGAAAAAAGGTGAACGCGTGCGATGGTATGAGGTCACGCTTGGTGAGGGATTGAATGTGCACACCCCGCATTGGCACGGCAACGTGGTGCTCCAAGGCGGTCACCGCACCGACGTGATTTTCCTTGGGCCCGCACAAATGGAAACCGTGGACATGGTTCCCGACGATCCGGGAATCTGGATGATGCACTGCCATTTTGACGAACATATGCAGGCGGGAATGATGGCGCGGTATCAGGTGGAGGAATAAATTCGATGGTTACGGTAAGCCGGGCCTAGCGGAGCATCATGGATTGCGGAGCGCCCAACTCCCCGCCCCTCAGCGGCGCGATTAACAGTTCTTCGATGGCGCTTTGAACTTTGGATTCGCGGCCGGGAGCTTTCGGCGTCAGCTTACGGATGACAAATTCTTGCAGCAAATTTGAAGCGGCCGTTGCCCCGATGTTGATGAGAGTGTTTTCGAAAGTTAATTCCAGTCCGTCGCGATTCTTCGCAGGATAGTAGAGATTCGAAATACCGCCGGCGGCCAGGCTGCCCAGAATGCTCGAGTAATTCGGCTCCCATCGGCCGTCATCGCCTTTGCAGATCACGGCATTGGCCAGGGCGTAGAGAATGCGCGAGCGCGTGCTGCCGGTCCCCTTGTAGAAATAGCGGGGATCCTGCTTGAGCAGCGAAGGAAGGATCGCGCTGCCGATGAACGTGCCGGTAACCGAGTTAGCGAAAACGGCGCCGTAACGTTTGGCGTAGCCCGCCGCACCTTGGCCGTATCCGCTGAAATCATTTTGCGACTGCTGGATTCCCGCGATGACGCCGGTAATTCCGAAGTTCACCGGATCCACCGTCCACTTCCAGGCCAGCTCAAATTTTTGTTTGGGAGTCAGGGGGACGGCGTTCGGGACGTAACTGACATAAAAATTTGGAATGACACCCAAAACACGCTGTTTTTCTTCCACCTTAATTTGGTCTTCCGCCATTTCAACCGGCGCGGGCGTTACCCGAAGCTCGGAGGTCGTAGCGGCGACGGACAGCGCGATCTGTGGAACGGCGTAGTCTTCTCTCGGGCGAAGAGTTCCGGAAAAAGTTTGCGCGGCGAACCCCGGCACGGCAATCGTCAGGTGGAAAGAACCCGAGGAGACGTTCGCGAAGGCGAATCGCCCATCGGCATCCGTGAGCGTTTCCTGTGCCGACGACGGTGCTTCCTGCAACAACGTAACGCGGCCCCCAGCGACGACCGCTCCAGACTGGTCAACAACCGTCCCACTGAGGCGCCCGGAAGGCTGTTGGTCGGGAATCTGTGCGGCGGGGGAGCCTGAAGTTCCCGCGGCGGCAGGCTGACCATCCGCTGCTGGAGGGGCAGAATTCGGCGGAGATTGCGCTTGTCCCCGGGGTGATAAGACGCCGGCAAGAACACCCAAGCCAATCCAGAGCACGAATCTCGAGTATTTGGGCATAATCATCGCTGTCCCGTCGATTATGATGCTATGCGAGGTGTTTTTGGATTTCCAATGATGTGTGACGCTTTATCGGTTACGGGAGTTGCACAAGAATTGAGATAGTTTCGCGAGGATTGACGATGCGACATGGACAATCTGTTGTGCTGGCTGTAGTTTGTGCTGCCGCGGCGCTGGTGACCAGGGCCGCCGAAACGCCGCAGACGGCGTTGTTGGTCCTGGCCAAGAGCGAGCAAGCTCTGTTCATTGTCAATCCCGCGACGTTGGCGGTGGTAGCGCAGGTTCCCGCGGGTCCAGACCCGCATGAGGTGATCGCGTCCGCGGACGGAAAAACTGCTTACATCTCGAATTATGGCGGTGGCTCGCTCAACACGATCACGGTCGTCGATCTGGTGGCGCAAAAAGTCCTGCCGAGGATTGATTTAGGCGCTCTGCGCGGACCACACGGTCTGGCGTTCGTGGGCGGGAAGCTTTGGTTCACGGCGGAAGGCGCGAAAGTAATCGGCAGCTACGATCCCGCGACCAAGACGATAGATTGGGTGATGGGCACCGGCCAAGACCGCACGCACATGATCTATGTTTTTCCTGAAATGGAGCGCCTGGTTACGTCGAACGTAAGCTCCGGGACCATGACGATCATTGAAAAAGGGAAGGATCAGGCAGGTCCGAGCGGCGCATGGCGACCGGCGGAACGAACCAACTGGACGGAAACGGTGATCCGCGTGGGCAACGGCTCGGAGGGATTTGATGTGTCTCCGGACGGGAAAGAGATTTGGGTGGCAAACGCGCAGGACGGGACAATTTCTGTGATCGATCTCGCCGACAAGAAAGTGACGCAAACCATGGACGCGAATGTGCGAGGCGCGAACCGTTTGAAATTCACGCTGGATGGGAAACTGGTTTTTGTATCGTCGCTGCGCGGGCCAGACTTGGCGGTGTTTGACGCGGCCACGCGCAAGGAAGTGAAGCGCGTGAAGATTGGACGAGGCGCGGCGGGCATTTTGATCGAACCGGATGGGGTGCGTGCGTTCGTCGCGTGCACGCCCGATGATTATGTCGCGGTCATTGATGTGAAGACGCTGGAGATGACCGGAAAAATCGCGGCTGGTAAACAGCCGGATGGACTGGCTTGGGCGCTTCGCAAATAGCGCATGCGACGATGGAGGCTCCGCCATGGCGGGCCAACTCCCAGTAGCTTGATGTGAACTTTGTGGCCACGGGACGGCTGCGTTTAACGGGTTCGCTGCGAAGCGCCGATTGGCAGACTAAGTTGGCGGCGATGGTGGTATTAAAATGGATCCTCAAGGAACGCAATGAAAACTACGGAAACGATTGCGGCGGTCGCGCTACTGGGGCTGTTGGGGGCAACCGCTTACGGACTACTGCATACCGGCGGGTCGGCGCCGCCAAGCGGAAGCTCCCCGGGGGGAAGGCCGCAGGCGCAGAGCATGGTGGACCAGACGCCGCTGCTCAAGGCGCAAGAGCTTGCGAAGCTGGCGGACAGCGCCGAAGAGCAGGCGATTGCCGCGGAGGCGATCCGGCTGGCCGACCATGATTCGGACTTGGCCTTTGCGGCAGCCGAGCATGAGCTAAAGACACACCCACCGGAGCTGAGCGCCAAGGCCAAGGAGGTTGAGGCGCGGCTCGACAAAGCGCAGGAGTTGCAGACAAGTCAGCAAGCGTTGGTAGCGCAGTTGACGGCGGAAGAAGCGAAAGCCAGCGGCAACAAGAAAATAGCGGTGGAAGACAAGCTGGAGGCCGCGCAGGCGGAGTTGGAATTGACGCAGGACGAGGTCGACGATGCGAGCCAGGAGTTGGTTCACGCAGGGGGCGACGCGAAATGGTGGCTCGAGCAATTGGCGCAGCAACACCAGGCGGCGTCTGAGAGCGTCGACAAGGCCCCGCGAGTAACGGTGATCGCAACTCCGGAACAATTTGGGCTGATCCATCGCTTCCAACAGTGGAGCGCGCTGCAACAGAAGAAAAAACTGCTCCAGGATGCAAAGGCAGAAGCGGAAACCGCGGCCGCAGCGTTGCGGGCAAAGCACGATGCGCTCGACGCGCGGATTGAAGCGGCCAAGCAGGCTTCGCCGGATTTGGCGCGGCACGCCAAGAAGAAAATCGAGACGGGCGGCGCCGCACCACAAACCGAGCGTTCCCACGAAGAGTCGGTGGCCGCGCTCGCCGGCATGAAGCAGATTATTTCTGACCAGCAGGACTTGGTGGGCTTCGCGAGGCGCAGTGATTATCAGAAACAGTTGGCGGCGAACTACGAACAATGGATTTCGGAAGTGGCGGGGCGGCAGAAGGCGATTGCGCACCGCGCGTTGCAGGGAACGATCATCATTTTGCTTATCGCGGTGGTGGGACTCTTCTTCGGCACCTGGATGGATCGAATTCTGAGCCGGCTTTCCATGGATCGGCGCCAGATTCAGACGCTGCATACGGTAACCCGGGTTTCGCTGCAAATTATCGCGGTGTTGCTGATCCTGCTGGTGATTTTTGGACCGCCGTCGCAGCTCGGAACTTTCCTCGGGCTCGCGGGCGCGGGCTTGACGGTGGCGTTGAAGGATTTCATCGTGGGGTTCCTCGGCTGGTTTGTGCTGATGGGAAAAAATGGCATTCGGCTTGGCGACTGGGTGGAGATCAACGGTGTCACCGGAGAAGTGGTGGAGTTAGGGATGTTTCACACGGTGCTGCTCGAGACCGGCAACTGGACGGATTCGGGACATCCTACCGGCCGCCGCGTCACGTTTACCAACGGATTCGCGATCGAAAATCATTATTTTAATTTTTCGACGTCCGGGCAATGGTTGTGGGATGAGCTGCAAGTGGTGCTGCCGGCGGGCCAGGATCCTTATCCGATGGTCGCGGCCATTTCGGAGAAAGTGAAAGAAAATACGTCGGCCGGTGCGCAGGAAGCGGAAGCGGAATGGAAGCGCGCGGCGGGCGCGCGAAATATGACGGCCATGACGGCGGCCCCAGCCATCAATGTGAAACCGGTCGTGGGCGGCGTGGAGATTTCCGTGCGATACATCACGCGCGCAAGTGAACGTTATCAGCTGCGCGCGAAACTTTATCAGGCGGCGGTCGATTTGCTCGGGAAGCCGCCGCTGCCCGCGGAGGCAATCCGGACGAGCGATCCGGCGAAGACTCCACAGAGCGTGTGAGAACTCACCGCTCGGCGTGGAGGAATACGCAGATCCTGAGGTTCGCTGCGGACGACGATTTTTAGGCGGGACTCGAAGCGATGGTCGCCGCGAGTGTGTGCTTTTCGCCGGGATGCAGTTCAATCGCGTTTGTCAGAATATTGGCGGCTTCGGCGCAGAGAAATTTTTGCCATTCGCCGGCTCCCAGATCGGGCATTTTGTTGGCGGCGTCTTCCCAAGGATTCCAAATTACGGTGCTGTTGGAATTTTGCTTGGTGATGTGAATCTTGCGGTTGATGTGCGGATCGAGCAGCACGATGGCCTGCTGCGAACCTAGGTAAGCGCTGTCCGTCGCGCGTGCGATGGCGAGCTCCCCCGTTTGCTTTTTCTCGCGATTGGCGTCGGTGTTGTCGAGGTAGGCCGCGCCGTCCAGGCCGCGGAGGCGTGCGCTGCGAATGTCGCCGACGGCGTGGTAGGTGTGCAAGGCCTCTTCGAAACGGAACGGGGCAGCTCCGGTGTTGCTCACGGCGAATTCGAGCACCAGCTTGTTGCCGAAAGTTGCGGAGAGTTTCGCGCGAAAATCGTGCGGCCACCATTCTTTTGTCGCGGTATCGCTTGCGGTGGACATAATCACCAGCACGCCTTCGCTGCCATTCTGGATGGAATCGAGCGTCCAAAGTTTCGTGCGGACGAAGCCGTGCGCCGGAGCGTTCGCGTTGTCCGACTTGGCGCGAAACCACGGAAAGCAGATCGGGATGCCGCCGCGAATGGCCTTGCCTTCTGCAAAGGTGGCCGTGCTGCTCAAGAAAATGACTTCAGGTGTGCTGGCGGGTTTCCAGGAGGTGACTTGCGCGCCGTGCAGATGCATGGCGCCGAGACATTTCTCCGTGGCGATGCGCACCACGGGATGGCCGCCGGGGTCGGTTTGGACATGCACCACTCCGGGTATGGCGAAGCGGCGATCGAGTTCTCGGGCGTCTTCGTTGGATTGCGACATGGGTGCAATTCTAGCGCGTGGGCACGGCTTCAATAATCCATTCTGAGGCGCCACCGTGTTCCGGGCACGGATCCTCCTCCTGAAACGGATCGCTTGACAGACCGATTATTGCAGGAGTTGACGCGCACGTGAAGCGAACACCGTGGCTCCCACGTACAGCAGCGCGAGCAGGGTGTAGCCCGCCACCAAGTTGATCCGCTCGGCGATGACGCCCAAGCCTACGCTCATTAACAACTGAATGATTGTTGTGAGGATGGCCATCGCGGACTGCGTGCGTCCCATAAAGTGGCGCGGCACCAGAGACATCAGCGATGACTGCGCGACCACTCCTCCAAGCGAGCGGCACAAACCGAACAAGAATTGCAACGTTGCAGCGCCCACGAGAACCGCCACAAACGGCGTAGCCATGTGGCCCACCGCGAGAATCGCCAGCGCGGCGACGTACAAGGGCATGCGCACGCGCTGCGCCAGTTGGCTGGCGATCAATCCGCCGGTCACCGCTCCCGCCGCCCAGCCGGCTTCGACGTATCCCAGACCGCGCGCTCCCGCATGCAGTACATCGTTCACTAGCGCGACCAGCACGACGTTTGCGCTGACCACGCCAGCCATCATGATTGCGTGCGTGATGCCCAGCGCGCGCACCACCGGCTCGCGGCGCAGGTATTCCACGCCTTCCTTAAAATCTGCGTACATCGCCAGGGAAAGCCCAGCTTCGGCGATCTCCGGATTCGCACCGCTTTCCAGGGCTTCGGCGGTCGCTTCCGTGGCTTCCGAATACACGCGATTGGTTTTTGCATATTGCCGGGGAGAGACGTAGCCGCTGCGCATTTGATACAAGCAGTACGCGGAAATAAAATACGTCGCGCCGTCAATGGCCAGAATCCCCCAGATGCCCGCGCGATCGTAAAAAAAACCGACCACCGATCCGGCGATGAGCATGCCGCTCTGCACACCCACCAGCACCGCGGCATTGGCGCCCGTGAATTGGCTGGGCGGAATCACTTCCTGTACCAGGGAATTTACGTTGGCCCAGTACATGGCGGAGCCGGTGCCGGTGATCAACGTCATGGCGTAGAGATGCCAAATCTGCAGATGCCCGCGCCACGCGATATACGCGGTGGCGAGCACCACGACTCCGCGCGCGGCGTCCAGCAACACGCCGAGGATGCGGCGGTCAAAACGGTCAATCAGCACGCCGCCGACGAACGGAATAAATAAACCGGGTAACGTCACAACGATAACTTGCAGGCTGACCTTTACGGTGGAATGCGTGGCCGCCAGAATGTACCAGCTCACCCCGGCGAAATTCATGCCGCTGCCAAACAGGGAAATCAACATGGCGAAAAAGAAATACCGGAAGCCGCGCTGCGCCCAAATTAACTTCCAGTTGACAGGGTTTGCGGTAGCGGTGGCCATGGGACTCTACAGTTTACTATTCCAGCGGCTACGAATTCAGTTGTCGCGCCGCCGCGTTGCGAAATAAGATGGCAAATAAATCGGACCCGCGCGCGATGGCGATACCAGGCGGAGAGAAATGGGCAACGAAGCGAGTTGTACCGTGCGGCTTGGAAACCAAAGGTCGCAGGGAAAAGCGCTGCTCGAAACGAAGGAATTAATTTTTCGCGGCGATTTCCGCTTGAAAATTCCATTTTCTGAGATGAAGTCGGTGGGCGCGGCGAAGGGCGAACTGCGCGTACAAGGGCCGGACGGCGAGGCGATCTTTGAACTAGGAGAAACGGCCGCCAAGTGGCGCGAAAAAATTCTGCATCCAAAGTCGCGCATCGAGAAACTGGGACTAAAACGCGACGCGCGGGTCTCCTTGCTGGGTGACTTTCAAGAGGAGTTCCGGAGCGAATTACGCGAGCGTACGCGAAACGTGAGCCACCAGGCGGTCACCGGCGACGCAGAATGGATATTCTTTGCGGCAGGTTCGAAAAAAGAGCTGGCCAATGTGGCGAAGCACGCGAAAAAGATGCGTGGCAGCATGGGGCTGTGGGTGGTGTATCCCAAAGGACAAAAAGCGATTACCGAGCTGGATGTGCTGGCGATGGGCAGGAAATCGGGATTGAAAGACGTGAAAGTTGTAGGATTTTCGCCCACGCACACGGCACTGAAATTTGTGATTCCTCTCGCCGCGCGATGAGCAGTCGCGCTTCCCTGGAAATGTTGGCCTCTTTCGCGTGCCCGGTCAGTGCGTTCCTGTTTATGATGGCAGCATGAAGGGATTGCTGGAAGTCGACGGGCTGACGGTGCAGCTGCCTACGTCGCGCGGCTGGGTGCGCCCGGTCAACGACGTCTCGATAGGCATTGCGGCGGGCGAGACGCTCGGTCTGGTCGGCGAATCGGGCAGCGGCAAGACCATGTTGTCGCTGGCGCTGATGGGTTTGCTGCCTGCGGGCGCGAAAGTAAGCGGTGCAGCGCGTTTGGCTGCACGCGCGGAAAGCGTTTCCAGCGCTGCCGCGCCCGGCAGTTCCTCGGTCCACGCTCTCCCGATCGCCGGGAACAATATTTTGCAAATGCGTGAAAGCGAATGGCGAATGGTGCGCGGCGCGGAAATCGCCATGATCTTCCAGGAGCCGATGACCTCGCTCAATCCCGTTATGACCGTAGGCGCGCAAGTCTCGGAAGCGATTCGCGCGCACACCACGAATCTGGCGGAGCGCGAAGTACGCGAGCGGACGATCGAAGCGCTGCGCCGCGCTTCTGTTCCGGAGCCCGAAACGCGCGCGCAACAATTTCCCCATCAGCTCTCTGGAGGTTTGCGCCAGCGCGTCATGATTGCAATGGCGCTGGCGGCTGGCCCGCGGCTGCTCATCGCCGATGAACCCACCACGGCGCTCGATGTCACCGTGCAAAAGCAAGTACTGGCGCTGCTCGATCGCTTGCGGCGGGAAATGCAATTAGGAATGCTTTTCATCACGCATGACCTGGGAGTGGTCGCGCAAGTCGCGGACCGCGTCGCGGTGATGTACGCGGGACGCATCGTCGAGCAGGGCCCGGCAAACGAGGTGCTCAGGCAGCCGCTGCATCCCTATACAAAAGGATTGCTCGCGGCCTCGCCGACTCTCGAACGCGGCAAACTCGCGCCGATTCCCGGCACGGTCCCGCAACTGACGGAACTTCCGCCGGGGTGTGCGTTCGAGCCGCGCTGCGCCTGGCGACGCGAGGAGTGCGTGACCGTGGTGCCCTCGTTGCGCAGGATTGCGCGGCAAAATCCGGACGGAGTGCCCTCTGAAAGCGGCGGCCGCACGGAACACGCCGCCCGCTGCGTGCTCGTCGCAGATGAAGAGCCGTCCGCAACGGAAAGTTCGCGATGACTGAAAATAATTTGGTAACCATAGTCTCCAGTCGCAGGCAAAGCAGCCTGAGCTAAGGAAAACTGCAAACCGCGCATGGCGAATCAGGAAATGCTGCTGGAGACCGTCGACCTGCGGAAAAGCTATCACCGCGGTGGCGGAGCTTTCGCAGCAGCGGGCGAGAAGTTTACCGCCGTCGCTGGTGTCAGCTTTCAAGTTGCCGCGGGCGAGACGTTTGCGGTCGTCGGCGAAAGCGGCTGCGGCAAAACCACGCTCGCGCGAATGCTGTTGCGCTTGATTGACCCGGACAGCGGCACGATCAAATTCGCCGGCCGCGATGTCACCGCGATGAGTAGCGGCGAACTGCGCGCGGAGCGCCGCCACATGCAAATAGTGTTTCAGGATCCCTACGCCTCGCTGAATCCGCGCATGCGCATCGGCGAAATTGTCGCTGAGCCGCTCGCGATTCACGATGCGCGGCTCAGCCGCGCCGAACGCGGCGAGCGTTGCGCTGCCATGCTGCGCCGCGTGGGCCTGCCGGAAGAGTCGGCGCGCCGCTACCCTCATGAATTCTCCGGCGGCCAGCGCCAGCGCATCGGCATCGCCCGCGCGCTGATTTTGCGCCCCAAACTGGTCGTCGCGGACGAACCCGTCTCCGCGCTGGATGTCTCCGTGGGGGCGCAGATGCTGTTGCTCTTGCAGGACTTGCAGCGAGAGTTCTCGCTGACGTATCTGCTGATTTCGCACAGCCTTCCCGTGGTAGCGCAAGTAGCCACGCGCATCGCGGTCATGCGCGCCGGAAAGTTCGTCGAACTAGGCGAAGCCGAACAAGTCCTGCGTCACCCGCAACACCCCTATACCCAGGAGTTGCTGGCGGCGGTTCCAGAACTGCCCGCGATGCAGACCCCGTCGTAGCCAGCGGCCTGGTTCCGCGAATTTGGCAGCGACAGCCGAACCGTTCTGTGATATTTCTGCGCTTCGGCGGACGTATTCCCGTAGTAGACAGTCCTCGGAGGTGCTTCGATGGCGCTAAATCCCACGGCATTGGCGGAAGGACCTGCTCCCGTAAATCATTTCGCCAGGCTAACCGGCGTATTTTTTGATCCCAAAGCGACTTTTGCGCAAATCGTCGCCGCGCCCACTTGGATCTTCCCCACCGTGCTGTTGGTATTCCTCAGTGCGATCGCCGTCACCGCCCTCAACCAGCGCATGGACTGGCGCCAGTATGCGGCTCAGCAGATCGAAAAGAGTTCGAAGGCCGCGGACTTGTCCGCCGAGCAGAAGGAGCAGCAAATCGAAGCCATCGCGAAGTTTGCTCCTATTTCGGCATACGTGCTCGGCATTCCTGCGGTCGCCGTGGTCATTTTGCTGATCGCGGTTGCCATGTTTGGAGCCTTCAATTTACTGGCGGGCGCCGATGTGAAATTTTCCACGTCCATGGCCATCGTCTCTCACGCATTTTTGGTGACCATTGTGAATACCGCCATTTTCTTGCTTGTGCTGTTCTTGAAACCGCGTGGCACCATCGATCTGGAGAACCCGGTAGCGACAAACCTCGGTGCATTCATTCCCGAAGACGCGCCAAAATGGTTGATGAAATTGGGAATCTCGTTCGATATTTTTTCCTTTTGGACCATGATATTGATCGCAGTAGGCTTTGCCGCCGCCAATCCCCGAAAGTTGAAATTCTCGAGAGCGCTGGGCATCACGTTCGCGGCTTGGGCGCTTTACGTTGTGGCGCGCGTGGGAGTAGCGTGGATTTTCTCGTGATACGCTAATCTCATCGTGTTTTCGTTTGAAGTTTTGCACACCAATTCGGGCGGAGCGCGCCGCGGTCGCCTGATCACCCCACATGGCGCCATCGAAACTCCCGCTTTTATGCCCGTCGGCACGCAAGCCACGGTCAAAAGTTTGCGTCAGGAAGACTTGGAAGAATTGGGGGCGGGAATTATTCTCGCCAACACGTACCATCTTTTCCTCCGGCCCGGCCATGAACTGATCCGCAAACTCGGCGGTCTGCACAAATTCATGTCCTGGCAGCACGCCATCCTTACGGACTCCGGCGGTTTCCAGGTCTTCAGCCTATCGGACCTGCGCAAAGTCACCGATGAAGGCGTGCGCTTCCGCTCGCATCTTGATGGCTCCGAACATCTGCTCACTCCCGAAAAAGCCGCTGAAGTCCAGCTGGCCCTCGGTTCCGACATCGCCATGGTCCTTGACGAATGCATTGAAACGCCGGCCCCGCGCGATAAAGCAGAGTCCGCGCTAGAGCGCACCACGCTGTGGGCCCGGCGCTCTCGCGATTATTTTTTGGAAAACGCGCCGCGGCGATCTGCGCCGGATGCCAACGAACACGCTGCCCCGCGTGAACAATGGCAATTCGGCATCGTGCAAGGCGCCACCTTCGCCGAACTGCGCCGCGAAAGCGCGCGCCAACTCCTGGACATCGATTTTCCCGGCTACGCTGTCGGCGGCCTCGCAGTAGGTGAACCGCATGCCGTAACGTGTGAAATGACGGGTGAAGTCACGGCGCTGCTGCCCAAGGAGCGCCCGCGCTATCTGATGGGCGTCGGCCGCCCCGAACAAATCGCCGACTATGTCGCGCTGGGCATTGACATGATGGATTGTGTTTTGCCCACACGCGCCGCGCGGCACGCTTGTTTGTATACCAGCCAAGGCCGTGTGCTCATCAAAAACGCGCGCTACGCGCAAGATCAAAATCCCATCGATCCCGCTTGCCGCTGTTCCGTCTGCAAACGCTATACTCGCGCGTATCTCCGCCATCTTTTCGCCGCGGGAGAGATGACCGCCGCGATCCTGGCCACCCACCACAACATCCACTTTTACCTTGACATAATGCGGCAAATCCGCGAGGCTATCGAGTTCGGGAACCTAGCGAATTTCTCATCCGCGATGCACGCGTGCTATGCTGCCGGGCCGGCGTAGACGCTGCAATTCGGCAAGCGATCGGGTAGTTCTCCGGGCATCTCCGCGGGACACCAAGAGCAGAGCACACGGTTTGATTCTGGGGCGCGAGGATTTTCTCGCGGTTGGCAAATTCTGTGGCCAACCGGCGTTCGACGCCGCCCGCGCGGCACACACGAAGAACAAGAAGGGCTGGTCGAAAAAGCTTCATGATTCTGGCAACCATGCTTCAGCTCGGCGGCGCGGGTGGCGGCTTTGGCGGTTTCCTCATCCCGCTCGGTCTCATGTTCGGCATCATGTATTTGATGGTCATCATGCCGCAGCAAAAGCAGCGCAAAAAGATGCAGGAGATGCTGTCGGCGCTGAAGACCGGCGACAAAGTAGTTACCAACGGCGGCATTTACGGCACCGTAAGCGGCATCGACGGGGATTCACTGATTCTAAAGATTTCCGCCGAGCCGCCGGTGAAAATTCGCATTTTGCGATCGGCTATCGCCCAGGTGGAGGCATCGGAAGATGCAAAATAAGCCCACCCTGCGGCCAGGTAAAACCTTCCGACCATGAACCCTAACTTGAAGTGGAAAGCGCTGTTTATCGTTGCGGTGATTTTTTTGTGCGTTTATTTTCTCGTCGGCACTCCCACGTTTCCGACTTCCGTTGCGCAATTGAAGGATAATTTCTCGCAACAGATCAAGCTCGGCCTCGATCTACAAGGCGGCACGCACTTGATTCTGCAGGTGCAGGTGCAAGAAGCTATCGCTCAGGAAACCGATCAGACCGTCGACCGCCTGACCAAGCAACTGCGCGACAAAAATATTTCGTACGACGAGGTGCGCCGTCTCGACGACACGCACGTTCTCATCCACAACGTGGATCCCGCGCAGCTTGGCGCTTTCCGCGATTTCGTTACCCAACAATACGGCAACGTTTGGGATATGAATCCCACGGCGGGCGATCCCTCCGGCTATACCCTTACTCTTCGCCCCAGCGCCATCGCGCAAATTCAAGAAACCACCATGGCCCAGTCGGTTGAAACCATCGACCGCCGAATCAACGCCCTGGGCTTGACCGAACCCACCATTCAGCGCCACGGCCGCAAAGATAACGAAATTTTGATCCAACTCCCGGGCGAAGGCGATCCCACTCGCGCCAAGCAAGTCATTCAGGCCGGCGGCCAACTTGAGCTCAAGCTCGTCGAAGACTCCACCGTTTATACTTCCGAAACCGATGCCCTGCAAAAGCATGGCGGCATTCTTCCTGCCGGCACGGAACTGGTACCCGGTCGCGCCACCACGCAAACCAACTCGGGCACCACGGAAAGCGAAGGCTGGTACCTTCTCGACCGCGCTCCGGTCATAACCGGCCGCGACCTGCGCAGCGCCACGGAAAATCGCAGTACCAACAATCCCGGTCAGTATCAAGTGAACTTTTCGCTTTCCGCGGAAGCCGCGAAACGTTTCGGCCCTTTCACCGAACAGAATAAGGGTCGCCAGATGGCCATTGTTCTCGAAAAGCGTGTTTATTCCGCCCCGGTGATCAACGGCCGCATTGACGACTCCGGCGAAATCACCGGCAGCTTCAGCCAGGACACCGCGCATGACCTGGCATTGGTGCTGCGCGCCGGCGCTCTTCCCGCGTCGATCAAATACCTCGAAGAACGCACTGTCGGCCCTTCACTGGGCGCCGATTCCATCCGCCACGGCGTGCAGGCTTCCGTCCTCAGCCTTCTCGTCGTTATGATTTTCATGCTCTTTTATTACCGCATCTCCGGTGCTAACGCCGTGCTAGCGTTGATCCTCAACCTCATTATTTTGCTCGCCGCGCTCGCCATGTTTGGCGCCGTGCTCACGCTACCCGGAATAGCGGGCGTGATTCTCACCATCGGCATGGGCGTCGATTCCAACGTTCTGGTCTTCGAGCGCATCCGCGAGGAGTTGCGCAATGGCAAGTCCGCGGCTTCCGCGGTCGAGGCAGGCTTCGACAAGGCGTTTCTGACGATCATCGATACACACGTAACCACCGTGGTTTCCGCGTTCTTCCTGTTCCTCTTTGGAACCGGTCCGATCAAGGGCTTTGCCATCACCCTGACCATCGGTTTGATCGCCAACGTCTTTACCGCCATCTACATTTCGAAAACGATTTTCCAATATCACCTGACGAAGATGGACCGGCAGGCGGAATTGAGCATCTAACAAAATTTTTGCGTACTAGAACTCTTGGGATACACGGTTCACTCGATTACAAACGAGCGTTCTCTAGGTTAGATCTGAGAGCCACTCTATTCTCTCTAGAGCTGCTCATCCTGGGAACAAAGCCGAACCCCTTGGAGTCTAAGGAAGGGAAGCGCAAGCGGCATGATTGAGCTATTTAAGCAGCCAAATATCGATTGGATGGGTAAGGCTAAGTATTTCTTCGCTTTGAGCGCCATTCTGCTGCTTGCCGGGTGGACGGCGATCTTCCTGAAGGGCGGACCCGCCAAAGGCGGATTACCGTACAGCATCGACTTCAAAGGCGGCACCAACGTGGACGTCCGCTTCGCGCAGGCTCCGGACGTCGATCAACTGCGAAAAGCGCTCGCGGTGCAAAAGGTGGGCAATAGCGAAATTCAAACCATCAGCGACAATGCTGTTCCGGGCGCAAAACCCACCGAAGTGGTGATCAGCCTCGAAGGCGATTCCGACCAGGCGCTGGACACGAGCAAGACCCAGGTTCTCGCCGCGTTGAACGCCATCTACCGGCAAAACAACTCGAGTCGCCCCGATTTCAACGCCGCCACGCCGAATTCGCTCGGAAACTTTCTTACGCAGCGCGATCCGCTGTTGCTGACCACCAATGCCGGCGACAAATACCCGCAGCTGGCCAAAAAGATATTGCAGTATCGCGACAAAGACGCTAACGGCGTCGTCACCAATTTCGACGATTTATCGAAAGTGGACGGCGTAACCGCCCCAGTGCTCGCTGCTCTGAAAGACGGCTACGCCCTCGGACCGTTCACCATTCGCAGCGTTGAAATTGTTGGTCCCAAAGTTGGCGCCGAGCTCCGCCTCCAGGCGGTGTACGTTACCCTCTATGCGTTGGCGGGCATGCTGGTATATATTGCCTTCCGGTTCGAGTGGGTCTACGGTGCGGCGGCGGTTTTGGCGGTCTTTCACGACGTCCTCATCACTTTGGGCTTTTTCTCGCTGCTCCATTTTGAAATTTCTTTGACGGTCATCGCGGCGCTCCTCACGCTGGTGGGCTATTCGATGAATGACACCATCGTGATTTTCGACCGCATCCGCGAAAACAACCGTTTGCTGCGCAGGGAATCGTTCGCAGACGTCGTTAACAAGTCCATTAACCAGACGCTTTCGCGAACCATTCTCACGAGCGGCTTAACTTTCCTCACCGTGCTCGTCTTGTTTTTGATGGGCGGCCAGGTGCTTCGCGCTTTCTCCTTTGCTCTGGTGGTGGGAATTGTGGTAGGAACGTACTCCAGTTTTGGTATTGCTGCTCCCTTGGTGGTCGCCTGGGTCAACTGGCGCGGCCAACGGCAGGTGGCAGGCACCGGACCCGCAGCCGGTAGCAAAACCCGCGGTAACGAGGCGCCCTCCGGGCGGCTCGCTCCTGCTGGTAGGAGGTCATAGGTCATGTTTGAAGATATGGTGGTTTCCACTTCGACCGCGGTCAAGACCAACAAGCCTTGGACCGTCGTTGTGTCAATGATCTTCCAGGTGACATTTCTTGCGGTGCTCATTCTGATTCCTCTGATTTACACCGAGGCGCTGCCGAAAGGCATGATGACCACGTTGCTGGTCGCTCCGCCACCGCCGCCGCCACCGCCGCCACCTCCCGTGGCCGCGCAGATCGTGCACGTCAAGCCGCAGGTGCATTTGATCCAGGCCGGCAAACTGGTGGCCCCCAAAGTTATCCCGAAGGACATCAAAAACATTAAGGAAGAAGCTGAGCCAGATATGGGCGCAACGGGTCCCGGCGTCCCAGGGGGCGTAGCCGGCGGCAGTATTGGCGGCGTTCTCGGTGGCGTGATGGGCGGCATGGGTGCCGCGCCTCCGCCTCCCAAGGTCACGCCATCGCGCATCCGGCAGGGCGGCAACGTAACCGCGGCGAAGCTCGTCAATCAAGTCAAGCCCAACTATCCGCCGCTGGCTCGCCAGACCCGTATATCTGGCACCGTGCGTTTGCACGCGATTATCGGCAAGGACGGCACCGTACAGTCCTTGCAACTCGAATCCGGGCATCCTCTGCTTGTGCAGGCCGCCCTGGACGCCGTCAGGCAGTGGCGCTACCAGCCGACTTTGCTCAATGGTGAGCCGGTCGAAGTAGACACCACCATCGACGTGGTTTTCTCTCTGAATCAGTAGGGCGGTCCGGCGCATCCCGTCGTGGGGCGGGCGCGCCGTGCCGGCATCACATTTGGAATAGATTTAGACAATTCTAAGGAGCAAACGAATGGTAGCTACACTGTACATTTACTCCGCCATGCTGCTTCAGCAGGCGAACGGCTCGACGTGGGACCTCCGTACGATGTGGGGCTCGATGAGCGCCCTGCCGCGCACGGTGGTTGTTGTACTCTTTATTCTGTCCATCTATTCCTTCGGTGTCATGATCGACCGCGCGCTGATGTACAGCGCGGCGCGCAAGCAGTCTCGCGTTTTCGTGCAGCAGGTCGCCGGCGCTTTGAAGGAAGGCAAGCTCGATGAAGCTATCGCCATTGCCGAACGCAACAAGAAGAGCCACATTGCCAAGGTTGTGGCCACCGGCCTTTCAGAGTTTCAATCCGCTTCGCAGCAAGTCAGCGACGCTGACGTTATCGAAGCCGCTAAACGCGGTCTCGAGCGCTCCGTAGCCATCGTGCACGCGGAAATGAAGCGCGGCCTCTCGGCGCTCGCCACCATCGGCTCCACGGCTCCGTTCGTTGGATTGTTCGGCACGGTGGTCGGCATTTTGAACGCATTCAAAGGCATCGAAACCAGCCACGCCACCGGCCTCTCCGCCGTTGCCGGCGGTATTGCGGAAGCCCTGGTCACCACCGCGCTGGGCTTGCTCGTGGCCGTGCCCGCCGTGTGGGCCTACAATTACTTCACCAATAAAGTCGAAGCTTTCGACGTCGAGATGGACAACTCCTCCATGGAGCTGATCAACTACTTCATCCTCCGTCGCGGCGCGACGAAAAAGTAACCGGCCATGGGATACAAGCCCAAGGTAGGCAGTCAGATGTCCACGCCAAACGTCATTCCTATGGCGGACATCATGCTGGTCCTGCTGATCATCTTTATGGTGGTCACGCCCATGTTGCAAAAGGGCAAGCAGGTAGACCTGGCGAGCGTCACCAATACGCATGATATGCAGAATGCGGATAAAGACGACGCCATCATCGTGGCCATCACGCGCAACGGCGACATCTTCCTTGGCACTACCAAGACCACCAAGGAAGATCTCGGCAACCAGATCAAGGACCGCGTTTCGAGCCGCTCCGATAAGACCGTATTTGTGAAAAGCGACGCGCGCGCCAAATACGGCGATGTCGTGGCCGCGGTTGACGAAATTCGTTCCGCGGGCGTCGATCAGCTGGGCTTGCTGACCGAAAGAACACACACCGCCAACGAACCGCCTCCGCCACCTCCGCCTCCCGCGGATTGACGCGGAAGCGCCCGTGCGGTAGGGCGTCGCTCGGAGCCTGGACTCGCCATTCGTTTCAACGGGCCGCGCCGGCGATCAAGTCGGCGCGGTTCCATGCCGCAAGGCGGCGATTTTAAGTGGAGAGCACCATGGGGATGTCTGTTGATGAAAGCCGGGGCGCATCGATTGCGGAGATGAACGTCGTCCCGCTCATCGATATTTTGCTGGTCTTGCTCATCATCTTCATGGTCATCACGCCGCTCACGCCGAAGGGTCTCGAAGCCTCAGTTCCGCAGCCTAGTACCGATCCGGTAACCCTGATGGGCGGGACCATCGTTGTACAAGTTTTGGCCGACGCGAAATCCGATAACGCTGTGCTCAAGATTAACAACGAAGACGCCACCTGGGATTCTCTAGGCGTCCGGATGGACCAAATTTTCAAGGAACGCGCCGAGAAAGTTGCTTTCGTTAAAGGCGATAGCGATGTAATGTTCACCGATGTCGCCCGCGCTATCGACATCATGCGCGGCGCGGGCATCGACAAAGTTGGTTTGATTACCGCTAAATTGGAAGCCGGTAGGTAGCAGAAAGTTTCGTTGTTCGTAGAGGAGAATTGCCATGGGAATGTCCGTAGGGGAAAACAAGGGTGGCGCGATCGCGGAGATGAACGTCGTTCCGCTCATCGATATTTTGCTGGTTTTGCTCATCATCTTCATGGTTATCACGCCGCTCACGCCGAAGGGCATGGACGCGCTAGTACCGCAGCCCAACCCGAATCAGCAAAATCAGCAGGACCTCGATAACAAGACGGTCGTGGTGCAGGTGATGGCCGATCCCAAGTCCGACAAGCCCAAGCTCAAAATCAACAATGAAGACGTAACTTGGGAAGCACTGGGTTCCCGCATGGAACAGATTTTTAAAGAGCGTGCCGAGAAAGTTGCTTTCGTCAAAGGCGATAACGATGTAATGTTCATGGACGTCGCGCGCGCCATCGACGTTATGCGTGGCGCGGGCATCGATAAAGTCGGCTTGATCACCGCCAAGCTCGAAGCTGGGCAGTAGAGTTCTGGGCCTCAGAACGTCGCCCCTCGCAGGGTGGAACTGAATTCTCGCGCGGACCGTTTTGCGGTCGCGTACATCAGGGATGGTTCTTTCGATGACTCAAGCATCATCGGCAGCAGACGCGGGTTTAGGGGTTCTTCGCCCGTCGATTACTTTTCGTCGCGGCCTGGCTCTGGCGGCGCTGTTCATTCTCGCGGCCGGCTCCTCCGGCTGCGCCAAATTGCGCGCACGCGATCTTTTGAATAAAGGCGTGCAGTCCTTCAAGAATGGCCAGTACGACACGGCTATCGAGGATTTTAAAGAGGCCAAAGACTACGATCCGACCCTGCTGAATGCGCGCCTATACCTGGCCACCGCTTACGCCACGCAATATATTCCCGGTGCTCCTTCGCAAGAAAATCTGAAATTTGGCACGCAAGCGGTAAACGAATTCAAGGAAGTGCTGCAAGTCGATCCCAACAATCTCAGCGCCATCGATGGCATTGGCTCCATCCTCTTCCAGATGGCCGGCACGCCCTTCGATCCCGCCAAGTTTGAAGAATCCAAGACCTATCACAAGAAGCACATCGCCCTGCAGCCCAACGATCCCGAGCCGTACTATTGGATCGGCGTCATCGATTGGACACTGGCTTTCCGCGCCAACGGCATGTTGCGCATGGATTACAACAAGGATCACATCAACAAACAGGTTAAGGAAACCGATCCCCTGCCCGCCGCCCTGCGCGCCGATTATGTCGGCAAAGCCGGCCCACTCATCGATGAGGGCATCGCCAACCTCCAGAAAGCCATTCAGCTGCGCCCGGATTATGACGATGCCATGGCCTATCTGAACCTTTTGTACCGCCGCAAGGCCGATACTGTGGAGACCGCCGACGAACGTGCGGCACTCGTCAAGCAAGCCGACGACCTCATCGAGCAGGTCAAAGAAATCAAACAAAAACGTGCCGACCAGCCGCAGCCTGCGGGCGGTTAGTCGCCGCGCGTGACGCGAACCGCTCCTCGGCCGGAGAGACGTTTCAGTGTCCGTCCCCCCGGCCGCTCCTGGCGCTTTTCCTCAAGAACATTAAGCGTTAAACTGGCCCATGCCGTCTTCCGGCAACCAGCCTCTGAACTTCCATCGCGATCGCGACGAGCGCCAGCTCGACGTGCGCCTCGAAGAGCTGCTCGAAAAACTCCGCAAGAATCGTCCCGCCGAAGACCCCTGGGTGGTTCGCCGCGCCTACGAGATTGCCGCCGAGCGCCATCGCGACCAGGTACGCAGCTCCGGTGAGCCGTACCTGACGCATCTGCTCGAAGTCGCGCACATCCTCGCGGACCTGCGCCTCGATGCCACCACGCTGACTGCCGCGCTGCTCCATGACGTCATCGAAGACACGGAATTCCCGCTCTCGCGCATCGAAGAGCGCTTCGGCTCAGAAGTTGCGCACCTGGTCGCCGGCGTTACCAAAATCGGCCGCCTGAACATGGTGGCGCCAGAGACACGCCAAGCGGAAAACGTTCGCAAGATGCTGCTCGCGATGGTCACGGACGTTCGCGTGGTGCTCGTCAAACTTGCCGACCGCCTGCACAACATGCGCACGCTTGAATATCTCGACCCCGGCAAGCAGCAACGCATTTCCCGCGAGACGCTCGATATCTACGCCCCCATCGCACACCGTCTCGGCATGGGCATCGTGCGCGGCGAGCTCGAAGACTTGGCCTTTCGCTATCTCGAGCCGGAGTCTTTTCTCGCGCTGCAGAAACAAGTCAGCGACAAAGCTCCCGTTCACCAGCGCTTCCTCGAAGAAGTCCAAAATACCATCCGCACCAAGCTCGTCGAAAACGGCATCCCCGCGGAACTCGAAGCTCGCGTCAAGAGCCTTTATTCGCTGCACCGCAAAATCGTTCGCCAGGAGCGCGGCCTCGAACAGGCCTACGACCTGCTCGCCGTCCGTGTGATCACCGACAACGACCGTAACTGCTATGCCGCGCTCGGCGTGGTTCACCACATATGGCGACCCGTTCCCGGACGTTTCAAAGACTACATCGCCATGCCGCGCCCCAATTTGTATCAATCGCTGCACACCACCCTGCTGCATGGCGGCCAAGCTTTTGAAGTGCAAATCCGCACCCAGGAAATGCACCGCCTCGCGGAGGAAGGCGTCGCCGCGCACTGGCGCTACAAGAGTGGCAAGCCGGCCACCGATGAGGACGATGACCAGCGCATCGCCTGGATGCGCCAGCTGATTGAGTGGTCGCAAGAGTTGCAGGAGCCCGGCGAATTTCTCACCACGCTTAAGGTCGACCTCGCGCCCGTCGAAGTGTATGCCTTCACTCCCAAGGGCCGCGTCCTCGAACTCCCACGCGGCGCCACGCCCGTCGATTTCGCTTACGCCGTGCATACCGAAGTAGGCCATCAATGCGTAGGCGCCAAGGTCAACGGGCAGATGGTTGCGCTGCGCCACGAAATCACCAGCGGCGACGTAGTCGAAATTCTCACGCAAAAGGGCCATCGCCCCAGCCGCGATTGGCTCAGCTTTGTCAAATCTTCCCACGCCAAAAGTAAAATTCGCCATTGGATCAACGTGCAGGAGCGCGACGAGGCCACGGAAATGGGCCGCAAACTTCTCGAAAACGATGCTCGTCATTTTGGCCGCTCGCTGAAAAAAATTCCCGAGGCCGATTTGCTCAAGGTGGCTTCCGATTACGGCATCTCCAAAATCGAAGACTTATACGCTGCGGTTGGCTTTGGAAAATATTCCGCGCGCCAGATTCTTTCCCGCGTCCTCGGAGAGCCCGCCAAAACGGAAACGTCCGAAGAGCCCGACGCCAAGCCCACTCTCGTCAAGACCGTCAAGCGCATGCTGGGTTTTGGTGAAGCTCCCCTTGTTGTCAAGGGCCAGGACGATCTGCTCGTCTATCGTGCAAAGTGTTGCAATCCGATTCCCGGGGACGAAATCATCGGCTATATCACGCGTGGCCGCGGCGTTGCCGTCCACACCAAGAGCTGCCCCAATGTGCAGAACTTGTTGTATCAAGCGGAACGCCGCATCGCTGTCGAATGGGGCGGTGGCGATGGCGGTTCCACCTTCCCCGTGCAACTTTCCATTCGTGCCAAGGATCGCGCCGGATTGCTCGCGGATATTACTGCGGTGATTAGCGGCGCGGGTTCCAACATTCGCAATCTCGAAAGCCGTCCGGACAAACTTAACGCCCGCATCGAAGCCAGCTTGGAAATAGCCGATAAGCGGCAGCTGGAAACAATCCTCGTCAATATCCGCAGAATTGCTGGAGTATTCGGCGTCGACCGCGTGTATCAGGCCGGCGAAGGCCCCGCCTCACCGAACTGAATCGCGCCGCCAGGCGCACCTGTCCTTTGGGCGGGTATCGCCCAAAACACACGTCCACTGCGCGTCCACGGTTAGTGTTCCAATTGTTTTATGCGTAGCATGTCCCTGTTGTTCGCGGGTTCTCTGCTGCTAGCCGCGCTCCTGGCGGGCGGCTGCAACTCGCGTCCGGAAACCGCCTATGTTCCGCTCGAGCAAGCGGGCTTTTCGTCAGACAGCACCGATCAGCTGAAAAAAATGAAAATCTCCGACGCGGAGATTCCGCAAATCGCAAAGCTCAAGCAGTTCGGTTTCTCGGATGAGACTTGCCTGTCGCTGGTAAAGGAATCGCACGTGCATTCGCACGTCTTCTCCAGCGCCGATGCCGCCGGCAATCTGGTAAAAGCGGGTTATTCGGAATCCGATATTTTAGCCATGGCCCGCAAAGATGAAGTGGACACCATCAGCACTGAAGCTATCACCTTGACGCTTATCGGCCTCTCGCAAGCCACCGTGCAAAATCTCGTAGCTCGCCATGTCGCCGGTCAGCCAACTTTATCCAGCGCGGAAATCAGCCGCCTCAAGAATACCGGCCTGTCTGAAAAGCAGATCCTCGAGCGCATCGACCAGGGCATGACTGACCAGCAAGCCGAAAAAGAAGTCGCCACGCGTGAAGCCGTGCGCAATCATGCGAACACCGGTTTCGTTCGCGCGCACAGCCGCCGCTGATTTTTTGTAATTCGCAAATCCCGGCGATTGCGCAATATTGCGCGCTGTTCCTCTCTGCGTTTCCCCGCTACAATCGAACTGTTTTGCGATTACGCGTCCACGCCGGACTCTCTCTTTCGCTGCTCCTCGCAGCTTGCGCTCTCTGGCTCTCGTCTTGCGCGGCCCCGCTCGGCCCCGGGTACGTCGTCGAGAAGCAGGAAATCAACGTTCGCTTCGATCCTGCGGTCCCGGCCATTCACATCGACGCCGAATATCACTTGCGCAACACCGGCGACCAACCCATGCACGATCTTGAAGTTCTTTTGCCCGGGGGGCGCCGTTTGCATCTTGGCGCCACATCCACGAAATGGGACGGATCGGAAATTACCGGAGAGCCGTCGAAGTCTCATCCGCGCGGCAGCATTTTGGAATTTGCTCAGCCTTGGACCGTTTCCGCGGAACACACCCTGCACATCGCGTACGAAATCTTGCCGTCGGAAGAGGGTACCCCGGGTTTAGGCTTTGCGCCCGACGCTTTTTATCTGCCCGCCGCCGGATGGAGTCCGGAACTTCCACAAGCGCGTGGCCTCTTCGGATTCGGCGGAGTTCCGCCGAAAAAGTGGGAGCTCGTCATTACCGTTCCGCAGGATTTTCTCGTGCATAGCAGCGGCGTTGTTAAAAAATCGCCCCACGCGACTTCCCGCATGCAAACGTTTTACGCGCTGCAAAGCGCCGAAGACACCTATCCTTTTGTAGTCGCCGGTCGTTATATTGCCGGCGAAAGCACAAGCACCAAGCAAAAAGTTATTCTCTGGAGCCGTGCTCCGCGCGATCCCGAGCGGCTGCGCCGGGCCACCGGCGAATTGGCGCGGACCGTGGACGCCTACAATTTAACTTTCGGCGCGCAGCCCGGGCATTTGAAGGCCTTCTGGATTGTGGAATGCCCGCAACTGGCGGGATGTTTCTCGCGCCTTCGCCCGGACGTCACCACGTTTTTGGATCCACAAGCAAACACCAAATCAGCCGAACTGGTTTCCTCCGACACGGTCATGGTCGACTTCACCGCCGGCACGTTGAACCTCGCGGCCACCGCTGGTCCGGCGCTCGCCGCCACGTGGCTCGGGTATGGCCGCAATCCCGGTTTCTACGAACAGACGCAGCCGCTTTCCTTGCTTCCCATTTTCGCTGCCGCTTCCGGTCGCGAAGAGATCGACGGGCCGCAGGTTCGCGGCGATACCATCCGCCGCGCGCTGCGGCTCGTCCCGGAAAACCTTCCCAAGGGCGTCGCTGACGATAAGGATGCGCAGCGCGCCAAGAGCTTTTTATTTTTTTACGCGCTGCAGGACCGCTTCGGCCGCCAGCCTTTTCACCTGGCCGTGAACCACATGTTGTACGCACGCGCTTCCCGCGGATTTGAGCTCGACGATCTGATCGCCGCACTGGAGCAGGAGACCCACCAGAACGTCGCGGCTTTCGCCCGGCTGTGGCTCAAGCATCCCGGCGTCCCTGCGGATTTTCGCGCCCGCTACCAGAACGCCTCATCCGCGTCGTCATCTCCCGCCGGGCCGCTGCAAACGCCGTATACTGGCAATCCTGAAGGAGAGAAACCATGAGAGACGTTGTCCTGACCGATCGCGGCCCGAAGCCCATTGGCCCGTACTCCCAGGCCGTGCGCGCCAACGGCTTTTTATTTTTATCCGGCCAGATTGCGCTGGATCCCAAGACGGGCGAGATCAGCGCCGCCGGCATTGCCGAGCAGACGGAACGCGTGCTCGAAAATATTAAAGGCATTGTGGAAGCCGCCGGCTCGAAGATGCCGCACGTCGTCAAAACCACCGTCTTCTTGAAAAATATGAATGATTTTGCCGCCATGAACGAAGTCTACGCGCGCTATTTTACCGCCGCGCCGCCCGCCCGCTCGACCGTTGAAGTCGCGCGGCTGCCCAAAGATGCGTTGGTCGAAATTGAAGTTATTGCCGTAATATAAACAGCAGAATTTCCGTCTCTAGAAATGTCCGGCCCTTCTCTCGCCCTTCACCAGTGATGAGCCGCCCGTCCGCTTCCGTCGAGGCATCGAAGGCAACTACCGCCTGGCCGGCGGCTTGGCGCCCGACGCTGCTCTTCTTGGCGGCCTATGCCTTCAACATAACGCCGCACGAAGCGGTGCACGCCATCACCAGCTATTTTCTGGGATTCAACTCCACGCTTTTTCAGATGTGGGTCGATCCGGATCCCGCGGAAGCCACGCCAAGGCAACTGGCGATCATTGCCGGTGTTGGGCCGCTGTTTAGTCTCGTGGTGGGACTGACATTTTGGACGCTCTATCGCCGCTGGTCCCAGAAATCGTTCGGGTTGTTGCTCCTTATGATGTGCTTGGTCGGTATTTATTCTTTTCTTGGGCCGTTGGCGGGATCGGCGCTTGGAGGGGACTTCAACCTCGCGTTCAATTTCGTGGACGTTGCCGGCTGGATTCGTTACCTGCTTTCGGCCCTGGGCTTTGTGCTGCTGCCGGCATTCATGTACTTCATGGGAAAAGAACTCGTGCGCTGGGCTCCGCCGGGTTTCAGCCGCGGCAAATCCGTTTTTTGCACCACCGTCGCGCCGTGGGTAATCGGAACTCCGTTCCTGGTGCTCATGTACTGGCCGCTACCGGCCTTTTTGGTCGGGTCAACGTTGAGGGGATCGCTCTTCTGGATATTCGCGGTGGTGGGCGCCGCTATGGGATTTCAGACTCGCAAGGTTCGCGAAATTGCAAACGCCTCGCCCGCCATGCTGTGGGCTGAACTCGGCTTTTTTATCGCGGCACTGGCGATGGTGCGGTCACTCGTGCAGGGGGTTCGCCTAAGCCATTAGGCGCACTACGATTGTTGCAGAATCTTAAAGGACGCTTTTTGGAAATCTGACTGGTTATGGACGGTCCGGGCTTTCTACCGCTTCTTGAATCGCGAAGAACGTCACCAAGGCCGTAACGCCAACCGCATACCACACGAACTTGCTCGTTCCTGCGCTAACTGGAGGTCCGCTCCTGCCTGAAGATCCGCCCGCCGCCGGCGCGCCAGCTGCAGCCACTTCGGCCGGCGTAGGGTCGAGGACCACGCGAAACGCCGAACCTTCCGGAATCACGCGCGTCTCGCCTTCTACGGTTACCGCCAGCGCTCCTCGCGTGCTGCGCACTACCATTTCCTTGGGACCGAGCACGGAAACTTGCCCGACCGTCGGTTCATCGGTGTTTGCGCGAATCGTAGCGTTGCGAAAGTGCAGCGTGAAAGCCCTGGAGTTCGCTGTAGAAAAAGTGGCCGTACCGGTTGTCAAAATTGCTGCCGGGTTAACATCCTCGCGCGCCAGCGTGGCTGCACTCGCGTTGGCCAGCAGAAGTCTCGCCGCACCGGCCCGGATCTGCAAAGACCCGGTGGATTCCGTGCTTACGTTGTCGCCGCCGAAGACCGTGCTTCCCACCGAGATTGGCCCAGTTCCTACTCGCGCGTGGTCAGCGAACACCACAATGCCCAGCTGCGTTGATGGCGCGGGCGCAGAAAAGGCAGGCGCACCAAGCAATCCGACTGAAATCGCCACCGCAATCAGTTGACGTCCATATCCCATGGCCATCGCTGTCTCCGAATACCCAGAAAAGAATACTCAGCCCATCGCCTCCCGTCAATGAGCAATCCGTACCCAAATCCCTGTAGGTCCTTCCTTGTCGCTAATACGACTTTGCTGGCCGTCCTCCGCTTCCGCTGCTACAATGCCGTGCAACGTATGGCTGATTGGAAACAGATTACCGCTCGTATCCGGCGCGCGCGCACCAGTAAAGACCCCGTCGCCCAACTGTCGAATCTTTACGAAAAGACGCAAGACGCGATGGTGGCCTTTGAATTGGCGCGCCATTTTGAAACTGCGGGTTCTCCCGCCGATGCCGGGAAATGGTACGCCGCCGCCGCCGCACGCTTTCGCCGCTCGGACTGGAAAACGAAAGCGATGGAATCCGCCGCGCGTCTGGGCGTTGAAGTGCCTGTCGGACCGAATGAAATCCCGAATGCCGATCTCCCTTCTGTTCCGGCAGGGACCAATCGCGAGCAAGAAGATAATGCGTCTGCGCCGGCTCTCCTCACCATGACCGAACCGGGAATCCCGTTCACGCAAAATGCCGAAATGTTTGAGTCCATGGTAGCCATGAGCAGCGAAGTGCAATCTGCGACGGCTCCGGCTCCCGATTCGAAACGGCGCAGGCGCGGTCGCCGCGGCGGACGAAACCGTCGCAAATCCTCAGCTACTCCCTCGGGAGCCGCCGCCACCACCACCCCTGCTGCCGCCACTGAGCCGGTCCGGAGCGCGCCCGCCCGCCGTGAACATTCCCGGCCGCCCACTCGCCCTGGCCATGCTCCGGCGCGAAGGCACGAAGAGGTCGTTCCCGACGAAGGGCTTCCGCCGCTCGCGACTCGCCGCCCCGTGCCCCCACTTCCCGTGGACGCCCCCGCTGATTTCAGCGGCCCCAGCGTCAAAGGCAGGTACGGCGATCCGGGACTCTCCTCGCGCCTCAGCTTGCTCGAAATGCAATTTCGCCGCCTGCTCACTTGCGAGCCAGCCAAGCTCGACGAAACGGTCAGCGCTCCAGTTGGCCCGGGTGTCTTCGTGCTCACGGACTCCGACCTCACCAGCTACTACTACGTCGAAGCTTGTCAAACTCTTCGCGTTGCCATCGGCAATCTTTTGCGCGGCGGCGCGAGCCGTCGCGGGACGGAATCGATCAAGCCGCAGCTTGCTGATCATCTCGGAATTCCAGAGACGCGCGTCGCCAAATACCTTGCCGATCATTGCGTGGTTCGCTGGCTGCAGCTAGACGAAGGCGCTTCCCATTTTGCGCATTTCGTCATAGCCGTTCTTCGCCCGGTGTTGAACGAATAGCGCTACTGGTCCCTTCTTTCCCTCGATTTGCGCTACCAGTAACCATCCTGCGGCCCCGGGCTGGTTACCGCTGGCTCCCGCTCCCCTACCGTTCACACCCGCATTTTTACCGTTCGCCGTATGCCGCTGGCGTCCTTCCCTGGTAACCCTCAAACTATAGGTGTCGAAAGACTTATGTAACGGACTGCGCGAGCGTGGTACGTTATTGGCTATTCGAATTGAGCCCTTTTGGGGGATGTACGCAGTTCGGGCTCGGCTCAGCAGCACAACCTGGCAGGCAGTACGAAACTGGAGGCTAGAGGTTTATGGCGAATCGTGTCAGCACACAGATTTTCCGCAGCGTCGATTGGGCGATTTGTAAAACCGCCGGCTTTACCTTTGACACCATTCAGCATTTCAATAAAAAAAATCCCAATCCTAGCGTCACGCCGCAATGGTCGGATAAGCCGCTGTTGAAATCCTGGGAAAAGACCAAGCCCACTTTAGGTTTCCCGCGGCAAACCGATTCGCTGTGCCCCGCGTGCGTCAAAGAAGCGCGCGAAGCCATCATTGCCGGCAAAAAAGACTGGCGCGATTTGATGAGCGAGAAAATCGGCGAGATTAAAGCGCAAATTATCGAGCGCGACGGGCAGGTCTGGATGGTCAAGGACTGTCCGCTGCACGGGCATTACGAAGACATGATGGCCATCGACGCCAAGTGGCTCAACTGGATCGAGAAGCAATACCCCGGCCGCGACATTCCCGCGCACAACGACGAAGACTTGCACAAGCACGGCTCGAGCACCGTGCGCTACGGCCGCGGTTCCGTGCTCACCGTGGATCTGACCAACCGCTGCAACATGATGTGCGACCCCTGCTTCATGGACGCCAATCAGGTCGGCTACGTTCACGAACTGGGCTGGGAGGAAATTCAGGAAATTCTTGATAACGCGCTGAAGATCAAGCCGCGCCGCCAAATGTCCGTGCAATTCTCCGGCGGCGAGCCGACCATGAGCCCGTACTTTTTGGACGCCGTTAAGCACGCCCGCAAGATCGGCTACAACAGCGTGCAAGCGGCCACCAACGGCATCGAATTTGCCAAGAGCAAAGAGTTCTGCCGCAAAGCCTTTGAAGCAGGCATGCGCTACGCCTACCTGCAATTTGACGGTATCGGCAACGACGCCAACGGCCATCGCCAGATCGGCAACCTCTTTGACGTGAAGCTCCGCGCCATTGAGAACATGCACGAAGCCGGCATCGAAATCGTGCTCGTCGTCACCATCGTCAACAATGTGAACAACGATCAGGTTGGCACCGTCGTGAAGTTCGCGATGGAGAATCCCAAGAAAATCGCTTTCGTTAGCTTCCAGCCGGTCAGCTTCACGGGCCGCGACGAAGACATTACTCCTGAACGCCGCTTGCGCCAGCGCTACACGCTTTCGCATCTCGCGAAAGACGTCAGCACGCAAGTCGGTAAAGTTGAACCAACCCGCGACTGGTTTCCCATTTCGTTCATCAGCACCTTTGCTGGATTCTCGGACATGGTCAAGGGTCAGGATTCGCAGTGGGGTTCGCTCTCCTGCGGCTGCCACCCGAACTGCGGCGTGGGCACTGCGTTGATGATCAACAAAGAAACCAAGGAATGGGCGCCAGTTCCGCGCTTCCTTGACGCCGTGCAACTCACCAAAGACGTCACGGACATCACCGACGCGGCTCGCGGCAAGAATTTCTCTAACTTCATGATGGCCATGGCCCTCTTGAAGAATTACAAGCCTTTCGAAGGACCGAAGGGTCTAAAACTCTACGATCTTTTCAAGAAATTCGACAAGACCTGGGCCCTGACGAAGAAGGCCACCACCAAGTACGGCCGCACTTCCCCAGACCGCGGTATTGAAGACGCCATGAAGCGCCGCCAAGATCCCTGGAATTTCCTCTTTATCGCCGGTATGTGGTTCCAAGATCTTTTCAACTACGACTTCCGCCGCACGGAAATGTGCATCATTCCTTACGCCACGCAACAGGGTGAAATTTCCTTCTGCGCATACAACACCGGCGTAGGCTGGCGCCAAATCATCGAAAACATGCACAAAAACGCGACGGTTGCCGAATGGTACAAGAATCACGGCAAACACGAGATTTACGCCAAGGGTAAAGCCGTCAGCCTGGACACCTTCGAGCATTCGCTGGTGATCGACGCCAACGACGCTGCCCGCGTTCGTCACCTCGAACACGATATCCCGCTCACGGCCAGCGAGGAAGACCGCATTCGCCGCAAGCAAGCTTTGGCCGAACAGGCCAAAGTCCGTGCCATCTACGAAGAGCTGGTCCTCAAGAAGCCCCAGCCGACGGTGGTGCAAATCGGCACGGTGAGCGACATCGCCAAAGCCACGCCGGCCAATTTCGCCAACGCCAACAAGCCTGTCAGCATCACCCCGGCCAAGCAAGAACAAGCCGAAGCCGTCGCCGGCGACTAACCGAGGATTTTGCGAGGGTCCATCCCGCCGCAAGATCACAACAGTTTCCAAAATGGCCCCGGACCTCCGGGGCCATTTTTTTTAGAGGAAGCAAATGGATATTCGCTCCGTTGCGTTGGTAAATTTCCATACAAATAGGTCAGCGCGCCTGTCCGTTTGTTGATACACGGGAATCGTGGTACACTGTTTCCGTGTCATGCGCTCCAAACTTCGCAACATAACCATCACCCTTGACGAGGCTCTCGCCCGTTGGGCTCGCATCGAGGCCGCTCGCCAGGATGTCAGCGTCTCCCGACTGTTAGCTGACCTCCTCCGGGCACATATGACCGACCAGGAAGAATATGACCTAGCTATGCGCGAAGCCCTAGCGCGCGAGCCCTTCTTCAGATCGACCGGTCCTTACTTGACCCGCGAGGAAGCTCATGACCGCTACCGTCTTCGTTGACACCAACGTCCTGCTTTACGCGTTCGACCATGCCAACCCCCAAAAACAGGCCGTAGCCCGCCTCTGGCGCGCAGAGCTGTGGACCACTAAACGGGGCCGATTGAGCGTTCAAGTGCTGCAAGAGTTTTACGCCAACGTACTTCGCAACTGGCCATCAGCTCGCGAACAAGCCCGCGCGGAGATCCGCAATCTTTCTGCCTGGCATCCCGTTCCGATGGATTCCGAAATCCTCGTACAAGGCTGGCGCCTGCAAGATCGGTTTCAACTTTCCTTCTGGGATTCCCTCATCCTCGCCGCCGCAATATCGTCCGCCTGTAATTTCCTGCTCACGGAAGATTTGCAGTCTGGCCAGGAACTCGACGGCGTTACCGTGCTGAACCCGTTCTTAAATGATCCGGCGTCATACCTGTCCTGAATTCGGCATCCAAGCAGAACGCCCACCTCCATCACGCGTTTGGTACAATCAAAATGCAGGATTTTAGGAAATATTACTATGCCCATCTACGAATACATTTGCGACGATTGCCAAACCGAATTCGAAAGAATCGTAATCAACAAGCAGCAGGAAATCGCTTGTCCCAAGTGTGCCAGCAAGAAAGCCACGATCCAGCTCAGCGTCTTCAGTTCCGCCACAGCCGGCGGCACCTCCAAATCCTTCACGCCGCCCTCGAAGGGCGGCGGAGGCTGCTGCGGCGGTGGTTGCGGCTGCCACTAGGCTGGCCACCACGCGGATGGGGCTTTTGCGGCCGTGCTGTGCAGTCACATAGCGTTCACATAACTATGCTATTCATGGTTGAGCCGAGCCAATCGCCTCGGCTCAAGCGGAGGTTCCCATGATCATGGCCGCCTTCCTGATCGCCACGGTTCTGCTCCTGCTATTCGGAGTCGTCGCCACTTTGCGCAAACCGCCCCTCTCGCAAAGGCGGTCTTCCAAAATCACTCCGTTTCCCGGCTCCAGCGCCAACGGTTCCGGCGCCGAATTGCTGCTGGCGCTTGGCGGTGATGCCCACTGTCACGCGGCCGACCACATCGCGCATCCTTCTGGGGCCGATGCCTCTGGACACGGCTCTTTTGACTCGGGTCACACCGGCTTCGACGCAGGCCACGGCGGCTTTGACGTCGGCGGCTCGCACCACTGACGTTACGCAGGATTCCACACTTTAGAGTCCTGCACAGCAACACCACCGTTTATGCCGGCCTCGCAAGCCTTTTCTGACCGGAGACCGCGCGCTATTCTCTTCCCATGGCCAACGCCGACCAGGAACACATCTTCGTCGCTCCGCTTCAGAAGATCTGGATCATGCGCTGTGTTGACGTTCCCGCGGACGTATCGGCCACGCTGCGCAACGCCGGCGTAAAGGATGCCAAGCATCCTCCGGTGCACGGCTTCATCGAAGGGTTGCCGTTCAAAAGCACGCTGGTTCCTGGAGGCCGTGGCTGCTTCCGCCTCCACGTACACAGCCGCATCTGGCGAAAACTGAAAATCGATGCCGGCGCCGAGGTTGAAGTAACCCTAATGCTCGATCAGGAGCCTCGTTCCGCCGTCGTGCCGCGCGATTTGGCGGCGGCGCTCGCGGCGAAGCCGCGCGCACAGAAAACGTTCAACTCACTCACGCTGCCACTCCGTCGGCAAATTCTCTGGTATTTGGAATCCGCCAAACACGCTAGCACACGGGAAAAGCGCGTGACCCTGATGGTGCAGCGCATGCTCGAACGCGCCGCCCGGCAGCAGAAAAAGAAAGGCAAAAAAAAATCAGTGAAAAAACCGGCTGGCCGCAGACCACAGGCAAGATAATCTCCGCGAAGGGACAGCTATTTTTCGGGAGGCGCAGGGGGCGAACCGCGCTTTTGCGCCGCCACCCATGGCACGAGTTCCGGTTCGCCAAACGCACGGTCCCAGATTTCGTTGTTCATTTTGTGATATTCCGTGTAGCGCAATCGGGCATTCGCTTTTCGCAACTGTTTCACCATCGTGCGCACCAGATCCACCGGCACTGTCAAATCCATATCCCCTTGAAACAGCCATAGCGGCACGCGCGCAATCCCTTTTTCATTCGTGAAATTATCGTAAGACTCCAGCACCACCGCAGCTGCCCATTTGTCCGGCATATTTTGCAGCAGCGCCCACACGCCCAGGCCGCCCATGGACTGGCCCACGAGCACGATGCGGTCGCTATCGATGGAATAGTCTTTTTCCACGGCAGCGAGAACATCCAGCGCCATCTGCAGTTTCGCATTTACATCGTTCATGTCCGGATCGCCCCAGTTCTCGTCGATCGAACATTGCGGCGCCAGCACGAACGCCGGGAACTGCGCTTGATTCGCGGGCAGCGTCCAGATGTGCGTGCCCTTGGCGTTTTCATGCATGATCTGTTGTTCGTTGTTGAACCCGCGGCCGCTTCCGCCATGGAAAAAGAAAATCAGCGGATACTTTTTGTTGGCGTCGTAGTTTGCGGGCACGTACACGCGGTACGGCATCTGATAGCCCTTTTTGTCCGTGTACATTTTCTTGAAAAATCCCGGATCATTTTTGTCCAGTGTCTGCATCGGGAGTGCCGGGCTGGTTTTCGCCGGGCCAGCCATTGCAAAAATCACAGCCATACAAAACACCGCGCGAAAAACGTGTTCGCCAATTCCGCGCGTCCCACGAAACACAAGATGATCGTCAAACAGTCTGAAATTCAAGAAGGCCCCCAGAAATTGCGGAATACGTTTTTAGTAGCGCAGGCGCTCCTGCCTGCGGGTTTTCTGCAGCGCGCCGCGCGAGAAAATGCGGCGGTGGAAACGATTCCTGACTATTGCGGCCGCTTATAATTCTGAATATTTGCCGGCACGGGAATTCCCGGCCTGGCGCGCGGATCGGCAATCGGCGTTCCCGGCGTCCACGCAAATGGCAAGACGCCGGTCCACGCGGAAGTCTCGTACTCCTGGCCATTGTCGACGGCAAAACCTGTGCGCGTCTTCGCGGAAACTTCCAGCAGCGGCACCGCCAGCACCATGGTGGCTCTTAATTCATTCTCGCTCGGCGGACGCACCGTTTCCCAGCGTCCGCGAATCACGTATTCCACAAATTTGCGCATGGCTTCCAGCTTATCTTCGGCGCTCTCGATTTTTTCGGCCTTGCCCAGTACCACCACGGAGCGATAGTTCACGGAATGCCCGGTGGCTGTAGGCGAAAAAACAATTCCGTCCAGCAGTGTCACACTCAAACAAAAGGGCGCACCGCTGGCCAGCGTTTTCATCAATCGGCTGGCCACCGAGCCGTGTAGCAGCAAACGTTCGCCATCTCGCACATAATTCGTAGGCACCACATAGGGCTGCTCATCCACCACGAAACCAACGCTGCACACAAACGCCTGGTCCAGAATCGCATGCACCACTTCGCGGTCATAATTCGCCCGCTCCGCGTGCCGCTTCACTTTGGTCCGTTCGGTAGCCGTAAATTCGCTCATAACAAAAGCCTACGTCCGCGCCCGCCAAGCAGCAAGGCCCAATCTGGGGGTCCTGATTCCGGCCTGCGCGAAGCGAAATACTCTTTTGCAGCGTGTGAATGTGGCGCGCTTGGCTCTTCGATTTTGTCCATCCCGAAACCGCGCGATTAGGGCGTCGATGAACTCGCAGCTGGTGCAGGTTTTGCGGGGCCGCGCACCACGCGGAAGCCGATGTATTCCGGCGCAGGCGTGCAACTCGACTTCGCGTCCGCAGGACAATCCGCGCTGCCACCCATCACTTTGCCTTTGCCGTCGCGCGTCAGCACCCACTCCGCGACGTTGCCGCCCAAATCGTAAATGGGTTCTTCATCATCTTTGCCCTGCCCGCGAAACCTGCCCACTTCTTTCAGCAGTGGTGCCGTACCTTTCAACTCCTTGGCCTTCTCGCGCAGCCGCGCCGCATCCTCCGGATTCGGCGCATATCCCGCCCAGTAATCGAGCGTATTTTCACCATCGCGCTTCGCATACAAATCTCTCACTTCGTCCTCGTACGGCAACCGCCATTCTTGTTTCGTTAATTCGCTTAACCATTTCGCGTAGAGCTTGCCGTCCTCAATGGTTATCGAGTGCACCGGCTCATCGAAATTGACCGGCTCCGGAACGAGTGTGAGCCCGGTCTTCGCGCGTGGAGCTGTTTGGTTCGCGTGCTCTGTTTTTTCATCCTGTCGAGATGCACGGAAATGCTGTTCAAACGCGAGGAATTGAAAGTTGGTCATCTCAAAACGGCCTATTTCCAAGTCTCCCCGTTTCACGACTTCAGGGATTAAGACCGATTTTCCTTTTGTCCCAAAATCTGTTCCGTAGTGCCCGCCGCTTCGCGCAATATTGTTTCCACGAAACGCCGTTTCGAGCGGTGAACCTTCTTTCAGCGCCTCGTTGGAAGGCTTGGTGGTTTTGAAGAAATATTTGTCGAACCAGGCTATTTCTTCCTCCACTTTGCGGAGTTGGTGCGTGAGTTTGCGCGGACCGTGCGGTTCGCCGGGGAACACCACAAATTTTACCGGGACTTTTCCGTAGTATTGCAGCACACGGAAGTAAGACCAACTTTGCGCGGGTGGCACGTTGGTATCGGCGCTGCCGTGAAAAATCAGCACCGGCGCCCGGACCTTATCCATTTTAAAAAACGGCGATTTGCGGATGTATAGTTCGGGATCTTCCATCGGAGATTTGCCGAAGTAATAGGAGTCGAAGGAATCGCCAAACATCACGTTGCCCCAATCGCTGATCCATTCGATGTCGCCGGCGCCCACGCTAGCCACTTTGTAGCGCTCGGGATAGGTGGTGATCAAACTCGTCGACAAAATCGAACCGTTCGACCAGCCCATGGTCGCCACGCGATCCGCGTCGACGAAACCTTTGGCGATCAAAAAATCCACTCCCGCATTGATGTCCGGAGTCTCCAAGTCGTAATATTTTCCGCAACAAATCGATTCCACCCACTTCAATCCATAATTGTTGCTGCCGTGATAGTTGGGCTTCAGAACAAACGCGCCGCGCTGCGTCAGCAAACTGATGGGATACGCCCAGCTATCGGCCCACGCGTCCGGGTCGTGGCCCGACGGGCCGCCGTGAATGGCGGTGATCAGCGCATATTTTTTCCCAGCTTCGTAATTCGTGGGGTAGTAGAGGATGCCTTCCACCTCGTCATCGTTCGCGCCTTTCCAGTGAATCACTTCGCTTTTGGCGAACGCGCGGTTCTTGCTCAATCCTTCATTCAGCTTTGTGACCTGCACGGGCGAAATGATTTTCGCACCATCGAGGTGCGCGCGAAAAATCTGCGGCAGTTTGCTCGCCGTGGAATACAAATACATTAAAGTTTTACCGTCTTCGCTCACTTCGAAGTTGGTGATATTTTTCGATGGCTCGCCCTCGAGCGCAGCGCGTTTCCACGCCCACCCGTCCCCGGCTTTAGTCCGCGTGAAGCGCGAAGTTTCATAGTGCGCGCCAGCCGCGAGCCCGGCGATGAATCCGTCCGGCGTGGCGGCCACCCCCGAGCCGATGCCATTTTCCCAATCGAGCGGCACCTGCGCGCTCTTGCCCGCAGCGACGTCGTAAAAATAAAGTTGCGTGACGCTGGCCGTTAAGAATTTCGGATCGGTCGAGTACGGTGCCCAGGCATAAAAACCGGAATTGTCTGGCGCCCAAGAGAATCCGTAGGGTCGTACGCGCCCTTCGGTGAATATTTCTTTCTCCGTCGCGGCGCCGAGGTTGTGCAGGATCGTCACGGGTGGAACTTTTTGATCAAAAACGTAATGCAAGCTCTTCTCGTGCACGGCGGCGACATATTTTCCATCTTTAGAAGCCGCCCAGTTACCGATCCAATCCGTATTGGTGGTCAGACGCGTGATCTTTTTATCTTTCACGCCGATTTTGTACAGGCGCACGGGCGCCCGGTGGTCAGCGTCATCCACAACTTCCGAATCGTCCTTTTTGCGTTTGAGCTCCTGTTCATACAGCGCAGGATCCTCCTCGGCGCTAAAAATTAAGGTGTCTTTGTCCAGCCAAGCGATGCGTTGCGGCGCGCGGGCGAGTTCGGTAAGCGTCCAAGGCTCACCGCCGTGCGGATTGATCAGCCAGATTTGCACCGGCGCGGTTTCTGGCTTGGCGCCGAAACGCGCGCGGTTGCTGGTGAAGGCGAGTAGCTGGCCGTCTGGCGACCACTCTGCCTGACCGTTGCTATCACTGCCGCGGGTAAGCGGAATTTCCTTGTTCTCGGTCAGGTTCGAAAGAATCAGATTGGAGACGCGCGCGTCTTTGTCCTTGTCGCCGGTGGATTTCACCCACACGAGCCACTGGGCATCGGGCGAAATGCGGGCTTGCTGCGCGGTTTCCGCGTAGATAATGTCTTCCGGTTTCCACGGCTCAATTTTTGCCGCTGGTTTGGCGTCGTCGGCAGGCGCCGCGTTCACGGTGCGCAGATTGAGCCACGCGGCACTCGCAAGAAATCCCGCAAGTGAACACGGAGAGGAATAGTCGGTTGGCGTTTCGCATAGATCCCTTCGTTCGAGCGGAGTCGGCGGAAAAGCGTGGCCGCGAAGCGTTTGGCGTCGCACAGGATAGTCCAAATCCGGGCGTAAAGAAACGTTGCCACGCCAGGGCAAGGCGGCGGCGCAGGTAGAGAACAGAACCGTTGACGTGGTTTTGGCGGTCGCATAGGATGCGCGCTGGTACCCGCACCCATCCGTGGAGTATTTCAAGGAGCAACGCCTGATGAACCGCAGATATTCCGTTCTTTTCTTCGCCCTGCTGAGCCTGCTGCTTGCTCGTCCGGGACTCGCGCAAAGACGAGCTGCCCCCGCGGCGCCCGAAAAGCCGAAGGAAGAAAAGCCCAAAGACGACAAAGCGAAGGAAGAGAAAGAGAAAGAAAAGGACAAGAAGACGCCGGAAGAAAAGATCGTGACGTCGAAACATTCCGTGAAGATCGGCGGCCAGGTGGTAAATTACACGGCGACCGCGGGAACGATTTTGCTGAAGCTCGAAGACGGCACGCCCAAGGCCAGCATTTTTTATATGGCGTATACCAAGGACGACGTCAGTGACGTGTCACAACGCCCCATCACGTTTACATTTAACGGCGGCCCCGGCTCCGCTTCCGTGTGGCTGCACCTTGGCGCCTTTGGTCCGCGCCGCGTGGAAATGGGTGACGCCGGCTCACTGCTTCCTCCGCCATACAAATTGGTGGACAACGAGTCTTCGCTGCTGGACGCGAGCGATTTGGTTTTTATCGATCCCGTCACCACCGGTTACAGCCGCGAAGTCCCCGGCGAAAACGCCAACCAATTTCACGGCATTGAAGAAGATGTGCGGTCGGTCGGCGACTTCATCCGGCTGTATGCCACGCGCAACAAGCGCTGGGCTTCGCCAAAATTTATTGCCGGTGAAAGTTACGGCACCACGCGCGCCGCCGGACTGTCCAGTTACATGCAGCAACGCTTCGGCATGTATTTCAACGGGATCATCCTAATTTCGACGATATTGAATTTTGAGACCGCGGAATTCGACGCCGGCAACGACTTGCCCTGCATTTTATATTTGCCCACCTATACCGCGATCGCTTGGTATCACAAAAAACTACCGCCGGATCTCCAAGCAGGCCCCGTCACCGCCGCCATCGACGAGTCGCGTAAATTTGCGGCCGGCGAATACGCCGACGCCTTGATGCAAGGCGATACCCTCGCACCGGCAAAACGCAAGGAAATCGCGCAAAAGGTTGCGCGCCTTACCGGACTTTCCCCCGAATACGTTGACCGTACCGACCTGCGCGTAGAAATTCAGCGCTTTACCAAGGAATTATTGCGCAGCGAGCGCCGCACCGTGGGACGCATCGACGGCCGCTTCACCGGAATCGACCGCGATGCCGCCGGAGAAACCCCGGAGTACGATCCCAGCATCGCAGCGATCATGGGCCCCTACGCCGGCATGCTCAACGATTACGTCCGCAACGAACTGAAGTTTGACAGTGACTTGCCGTATGAAATCCTGACCGGCCGCGTGCGCCCGTGGAATTATGCGCCGTACGAGAATCGCTACGTCAATGTGGCGGAACATTTGCGGTCGGCAATGAACGAGAATCCCTTTCTGCACGTTTTTGTGGCCAAAGGTTACTACGATTTGGCCACGCCATTTTTTGCCGCCGACTACACTTTCGACCATCTCGGTCTCGATCCTTCCCTGCGCAGCCATCTCAGCGGCGCGTACTACGAAACGGGCCACATGACCTACGTGCAGCTGGCTTCGCTTGCCAAAATGAAGCAGGACTTGACGAAGTTTATCAGCGATAGCGTACCGCCGCCGGCAGCGGCTCCGGCTACGAGGACAAAATGAAACGCGCATTCGGCATCGCGGCCTGGATTCTAGTGGCCGTCCTCGGCTCCGGTTCGCTGGCGAAAATTGCCGTCCACCGCGGCGAACCGATTAACGCGATGTGGTTCGTAGCCGCGGCGCTGGGCTGCTACGCGCTGGCATTTCGTTTTTATTCAGCATTTGTTGCCGCGCGATTGCTGACCTTCGACGACACGCGCGCCACGCCCGCCGAGCGCGTCGACGACGGCCGCGATTTTGTCCCCACCAACAAGTGGGTGCTATTCGGCCATCATTTCGCAGCCATCGCCGGTCCCGGGCCGCTGGTCGGTCCCACGCTCGCCGCGCAATTCGGTTATCTGCCGGGAACGATATGGCTGATCGCTGGCGCGATTTTCGCCGGCTGCGTTCAGGACTTTGTGATTTTATTTTTTTCCATCCGCCGCAACGGAAAATCACTGGGAGAAATGGCGCGCGAAGAGGTCAGCCGGCGCGGCGGATTCATCGCGCAAATCGCGGTGCTGGCGATCATGGTGATTCTGCTCGGGGTGATCGCGCTAGTCGTCGTCAACGCCCTGAAATCGTCGCCGTGGGCCACCTTTACGCTGGCCATGACCATTCCCATCGCCATGCTGGTCGGTTTGTATCTGCGGTTTTTGCGTCCCGGCCGCGTGATGGAGGCGTCGCTGATCGGCGTCTCACTGATTATTTTCGCGGTGATTGCCGGGCAATGGGTGGCGGACTCACCCGCCTGGGCGCAGGCTTTTACGCTCAGCGGAGTCGCGCTGGCCTTCGCGCTGATCGCGTATGGATTTGCGGCGTCCGCGCTGCCCGTCTGGTTGTTGCTCGCGCCCCGTGATTATTTAAGCGCGTTCATCAAAGCCGGCGCCATTTTTTCCTTGGCTGCCGGAATACTCTTGGTGCGTCCGGACATCTTAATGCCGCCGCTTACAAAATTTATCGATGGCAACGGGCCGGTTTTCGCCGGCAAAATATTTCCGTTTTGCTTCATCACCATCGCTTGCGGGGCGATCAGCGGGTTCCATTCGCTGATTTCCAGCGGCACCACGCCGAAAATGATTTTGCGAGAGAGTCAATCGCGCTTGATCGGCTACGGCGCGATGCTCATGGAATCCTTCGTGGGCGTGATGGCCATGGTCGCGGCATGCGCGATGACCCCGGGCGTTTATTTTGCCATTAACAGTCCGGCCAGCATCGTGGGCGGTACCGCGGACGCCGCCGCGAAGACCATCGGTTCCTGGGGATACACGCTTTCCGCTGCGACCATGAACGACATGGCCAAGGCCGTCGGCGAAATCACGCTACTCAATCGCGCCGGCGGGGCGCCATCGCTGGCCGTAGGCATGGCGCAAATTTTTTCCAACACCATCGGAGGGCCGCGTTTGCTCAGCATCTGGTATCACTTCGCCATCATGTTTGAGGCGCTTTTTATCTTGACGGTGCTCGACGCCGGCACGCGCGTTGGCCGCTTCATGATTCAGGAACTCGGCGGGCGCGTATGGAAACCCTTTGCGCAGACCAGCTGGTTGCCCGGCATGCTGATTTCCAGCGCGCTCATTGTTGCGCTGTGGGGGTACTTTCTATACCAGGGGGTGATCGATCCACTGGGTGGCATCAATTCTCTATGGCCGCTCTTCGGCATCGCCAATCAGCTGTTGGCATGCGTGGCGCTGGTTTTGGCGACCACCATCATGATCAAAATGGGCAGGATCCGTTGGTTGTGGGTCACCGTGCTGCCAATGATCTGGCTGGTGACGGTGACCATGACTGCCAGCTACCAGAAAATTTTCAGTGCCAATACGCGCATTGGATTTTTGTCCCTTGCGCAGTCTCTGACCGCGCAGATTGCCGCCGGAAAAATTCCTGCCGCAAAAATTGCCGACACGCAGCGAATTATTTTTAATCAGCGTTTGGACGCCGCGGTAACCGCGGCGCTGGCGTTGATGATTCTGGTGCTGATCGTGGAAGCGCTGGTGCAATGGTATTTGCTGCTGGCGAAAAAACGCCCCGCGACGCTGCACGAGTCGCCGTATGTTGCCACTGCGTGGGCTCAGAGCTTTTCTGGCGTCGCACACGGAGACGATTGATGAAGGTGCAAAACAAGTTCGCGCATCCCGCGCGGCGTTTGCCGCGGGTGCTGCGCGCGTTTTGGCGCGGCCTGAGGGAATGGTGTGGCGACGCCTCGTATGACCGATACCTGGCGGCGCGCGCCACCCGCGAAAGCGTTTCTTGCAAGCTGACGCGCGCGGAATTTTACGTCGAACAGGCGAATCGCCGTTATTCGCGGCCTAATCGCTGCTGCTGAACCAGCCAAAATGGCGGCGGCCGCCCCGTTCCGCTAAAACCGGTTGCCTCGCATGCTTTTGCGGAGCTAGACTTCGGGGTAAATCGAGCAGTCTCCAGTCTCTTTTTCCGCAGGAGGAATTCCATGGCCATCGATCAAGATAAACTTCACGCATTCCTGGGCCGCGCCATCGTGGATTTTGGCGCCACGTTTTCCGCAGCGCTGATTCGTATCGGCGACAGACTCGGGTTGTACAAAGCTTTGGCTAAGTCCGGGCCGCAAACGCCCGCGGAATTGGCCAAAGCGACCGGAACAACAGAACGCTATATTCGAGAGTGGCTCTCGAATCAGGCGGCCGGTGGCTATGTGACTTACGATGCCGCGACCGGCAAATTTCATTTGAGTGCAGAACAAGCCTTTACCATGGCGGACGAAACGAGCCCGGTATTTTTACCGGGAGCTTTTCAAGTGGCGCTCGCTGCCGTGAAGGCTGAAGAAAAACTTGCGGAGAATTTCAAGAGCGGCGCGGGGTTAGGCTGGCACGAACATCATCATTCGTTGTTTGAAGGCACCGAGCGATTTTTCCGGCCGGGATACGCGGCGAATTTGGTTGCCGCGTGGATACCCTCGCTCGAGGGAGTCGAGGCGAAACTGAAAAACGGCGCGCGCGTCGCGGATGTCGGTTGCGGCCTGGGTGCGTCGACCATTCTGATGGCCAAGTCTTATCCCAAATCTGAGTTTGTGGGTTTTGATTACCACGAAGGATCGATTGAAAGCGCCAAGCAACGCGCGAAGGATGCCGGCGTCGGACCGCGCATTCGTTTTGAAGTCTCGAGCGCGAAAAGTTATCCCGGAACGGACTATGACTTCGTCACATTTTTCGATTGCCTGCATGACATGGGCGACCCCGCGGGCGCGTCCACACACGTGCGCAGTACGCTGAAGTCAGACGGCACCTGGATGATCGTGGAGCCGTTTGCGGGAGATAAGCTGGAAGAAAACCTCAATCCGGTTGGACGCGCTTTTTATGGCGCGTCGACCTTGCTGTGTACGCCGGCATCGTTGTCGCAGGAAGTTGGTTTGGCACTCGGAGCGCAAGCCGGAGAAAAACGGCTGCGCGAGGTGGTCACCTCAGGCGGATTCACAAAGTTTCGCCGCGCCAACGAGACGCCCTTCAATTTAGTGTTCGAGGCGAGACCGTAACGCACCGAGCGCCGTCGAATTGAGGGCCAATCACTGGGAATCGAAATCGTCTTCGGAAGTTTTCAGCGGCGAAACGCGGTGAGTGATGCGCACGCTGTGCTTGCGGATGCCGGCAATGATGGCGCGGCGTGTTTCAATTGGCAACTGTTCGGGAGCGAGAACCCCGGTCAGATCCCGCGGAAACAATTTTATGAACAGCGCAGCGACGTGCGCGGTGGCGTACGCGACTGGCGTGGTGAAGCGTCCCTGCTGGCGGATTTGATACAGCGTCGGGAACGCGCAATCGCTACGAATCAGTAGCTGTTGATCTTCCTTCTTGCCGTGCTTGATGCCACGCACCAACACTGCCGCGGCGAAACGCGCATTTTGCAAGACTCCCTGACGAATCAGGCGCGCAATCATGCGCGGCGAAGAAGTTTGCGGAAATCGCTGGCGCACGATGCCGCGCGATTTGCTTAGTTTTCCTTGCTTGTACCAACGGCGCAGGCGGTCAAACTCGTTGCCACCAATTTTGACGTCCATGTTGTTCATGGGAATGAAATAGGGGAGCGTGGCTACTTCATCCTGCGCGGCCAAAACAACGTTTGCCGGGCCGATGGGTTCGGGAAAGCGGAACTTCTCAAGTTCGGCGAAACGCTTTTCCATGCGAAATTGATTATCGCGGTAAACACGCGGGTTGGAAATGGCTTCATCGAAAGTCACTTCCGGGGACCATTGCGAAATGGGGTCGTCGCTCTCGGTGCTTTCGTAAAGTCGTATTTGCACGGTGAAGACTTCGTCCAGCCCTTCGGCGGCGCGTTTCACGAGCAGGTTGGTAAGCCCGGGCGCCGCGCCGGTATTGATGATCGCCAGGCGGCTTTTTTCCCTAAAACGTTTCGCGAACGTGAATTGTTCCGCTTTGAAGGGATTTTTTGTGAGATGTGAGCTGAGGTCCAGATAATGCGCTCGCAAGTGCAGCGCAGCGCGCATCACAATCAGGTTAAAAACGGATGCCGAAGCGTTTACGATCAGCTGCGCGCCGCGTGCCGCGCGAATGATGCCGCGCAGATTTCTGGCGTTTACCGCCGTGATGGGAATCGGACTTTTCTGACCCAAAAAGCGCCGGCCTCGTTCCGGGTCGCGGTCTCCGCACCACACGGTGTGGCCCTGCCGTTCGAGAAGTTGTGCGAGAAGCGAGCCGGTGGCCCCGGCCCCGAGAACGAAAATGCGCATGGCGTGGCAAAAACTCTACCACATTCTGCTCCACGCCCAAGGCGCGGGCGCAAAAGGCGGGGCGCCAGTTGCGTCGGTTGCGCAAAATTGCGCCGCAGCGGCCGGGGGGCGTAGACTAGGGCTGTAACTCCGACCCCGCCGGTCTACCGGGAGACAACCCAAGGCTTGCGGGGCGATGGCCGCGTGTGCTGCGGCCTCAGGGCCTCAGGCGGAAACGCTTGCGCCTCCCGTGTTCGGAAAGGAGCGATTGCGCCGGAAATATGCATATTTCCGGCTAGCACCCGCATCCATTCATGGATCGGGCTTTTTTTTGGCTGCAAGCAGGTTGTACCGTCTTTCTCGCCGCATCTGATGCTGGCGTGCCACTTATGACGCTTCTCGACAAATTCGGGCGACAAATCACCGACCTGCGGATTTCCGTGACGGACCGTTGTAATTTTCAGTGTGTTTATTGCCGCTCTGCGGATCCAGAAAATCACCGCGATCGTGGTGAAATACTTTCCTGGGCCGAGCTGGACCGGCTGGCCAAAATATTTCTGGGTTTGGGGATCCAGAAGATTCGCGTGACGGGTGGAGAGCCGCTGGTGCGCGAAGGCGTGGAAGATTATATCGCGCGCTTGCACGCTCTGGGGGTGCGGGATCTTTCCATCACTACGAATGGACATCTCCTGTCTGGGCGCGTAGAGCGTTTGTTGGCCAGCGGACTGCGGCGCATCAATATCAGCCTGGATTCCTTGCAACCGGAGCGCTTCGAGCGCATTACACGGGCAAAATCTTTCGCCAGCGTGATGCGCGGCATTGACGCGGTGCAATTGTCGCGGCTGGCGCCGGCGAAAATCAACGCCGTACTGGTGCGCGGCATGAATGATGACGAAGTGGAGCCGTTTGCAGCGTTCGCGCGCGAGCGCGGCGTGGTGATGCGCTTCATCGAATTTATGCCGCTGGATGCGGAACGCCACTGGCATCGCGAAGCGGTGGTGCCGGCGGGGGAAGTGTACCGGCGGATTCACGCGCGCTGGCCGCTCGAGCAGGTTGCGCATGAAAAGAGCGAGACCGCGCGCAAATATCGCTTCGCCGATGGCGCGCCCGGAGAGATTGGTTTGATCGCGCCGGTCACGCAACCGTTCTGCGGACATTGTTCGCGGATCCGGCTGACGGCAGATGGAAAACTTCGCACCTGCCTTTTCAGCAAGGATGACCACGATTTGCGGGGGTTTTTGCGCGAGGGCGCCGCCGATGCGGATATCGAAACTTACATTCGTTCTGTAGTGATGGAAAAAGAAGAAGGGCATCGCATCAACGCGCCCGATTTTCATGCGCCTTCGCGGACCATGGTGTTTATCGGCGGATGAAGGTCGTCGATGTTGGACTCTTTGATGGCGTGCGGCACGGCAGCGACTTCTGCACAGCCAGGAGTGCCCGTGCTACTCGATGGCGCCGAACGCGGCTGCATGTTAAGTTGACGATGGGCTCGCGAGTTGTGCGCTTCCGCGGAGCGCAGACGCGATTGGCGACTGTTTTGATGTGCGCTGAGGCTGCGACGGAAAATTCATGGCTGACGAAGAAGACGAATCCGAACGAGACGAAACGCCGGAGCCGCCACAGCGGTTATTTACGCTGACGGAGGCGGAGCGCGCGCGGCAGGACCTCGAGCCTTTTTTGATTGAAGCTATCGCTTGCCGGAAGAAAATCTCTCCGCTCGACGATCATCTGAATGCGGTGTCGGCGCGCATCATGATGATGGGCGGACTGCTGGTACCTTATGAGAAATTAGCCAAAGTGCGCATCGAACACCAGCAACTTACGTCCACGCTAAAATCGGCGGTGGAAAAAATTCTGGAAACCGGCTGCGTGATCAAGGATCTCGATGTAGGGCTGCTGGATTTTCCGTCCGTTATCGACAATCAGGAAGTCTATTTGTGCTGGAAGCTTGGCGAAGACCGCATTCGTTACTACCACCGCCAGGACGAAGGATTCGCGGGACGCAAACCCATTAACCCGCGGGATTTAGGCTCCGGCGACATCGTACAATAGCTTTGCGAGGCACCGCGCGATTGACTGCCGCGCTGCGCGGCAAGAGCGCAAACCTTTTGCAGTTCCGAGACCCGCCTCTTTGCGAAAGGAATTCCTTGTCTTCTTCCTCGGAAAATCGTCTGAAGGATTCCGCGAGCCCGTACCTGCGTTCCGCGGCACACCAGCCCATTGACTGGTTTGAGTGGGGCGATGAAGCCTTCGCGCGCGCCAAGGCGGAAGATAAACCCATCCTGTTGGATATTGGCGCCGTGTGGTGCCACTGGTGCCACGTAATTGATCGCGAGAGTTACGAGAATCCGGAGATTGCGAAAATTATCGGTGAACATTTCGTGGCCGTGAAAGTGGATCGCGACGAGCGGCCGGATGTGGATTCGCGCTACCAGTCGGCCATCAGCGCGATTTCCCGCCAAGGCGGCTGGCCGCTGACGGGGTTTTTGCTGCCGGATGGCAAACCATTTTTCGGCGGCACGTATTTTCCGCCGGAAGATCAGATGGGGCGTCCGGGTTTCCGGCGCGTGCTGCTGGCGGTGGCGGATTCTTTTCGCAGCAAGCGGGCGGATCTTGAACGGGCGGCAAATTCCATCAGCGACGCGATTGCGCAGGCGGAAATATTTAAGGGCGCGCGAGCGGAATTTGACGCGGCGGTGGTGGATGCGCAAATCGCCTCGATTACGCAACTTTTCGATATTCGCAACGGCGGATTTGGAGAATCACCAAAATTTCCACACGCTTCGGCGGTGGATTTAATTTTGGAACGCTACCAGCAAACGAAAGAGAAACAGTTGCTGGCGATGGCGGAAACAACTCTCGAGAAGATGGCGCGCGGCGGCGTCTACGATCAACTGGCCGGCGGATTTCACCGCTATTCCGTCGATGAGCGCTGGCTGGTGCCGCACTTTGAAAAAATGAGCTACGACAATTCGGAGCTGCTCAAAAATTATCTGCATGGCTGGCAAGTTACGCGGAATTCCGCGCTGTGCGACACCGCCGAGGGGATGATCGGCTGGGTGAACGAAGTACTTTCCGACCAGCAAAAGGGCGGGTTTTACGCCAGCCAGGATGCGGATGTTTCGCTGGACGATGACGGAGACTATTTCACGTGGACACTTGAGGAAGTCCGCGCGGTGCTGCATCCTCAGGAGGCGCGAATCATTGAGCTGCATTACGATGTGGAAGCGCACGGCGAAATGCACCACAATCCCGGGAAAAACGTTTTGTGGGTTGCGCGGACGGCTGCCGAAATTGCCCCGACGCTGGGCCTTGAAGAATCCACGGTGCGCCTGATCCTGGCGAAAGCGAAGCGCGATTTGCGGAACGCCAGGTTGCAGCGAAAAACTCCGTACATCGATCAGACCATGTACGTTTCCTGGAACGCCATGTTTGTTTCCGCGTACCTCGAAGCGGGACGCGTGCTGGCCTCGCGGCTCGGCGAGCAATGCCGGGCGTTTGCGCTAAAAACCTTGGATCGCATGATGGCGGAAGCTTGGAGCGAAGCGCGTGGCTTCGGTCATCGCATCGGCGGACCGGCCCTCGAAGGATCGCTTGAGGATCAAGTTTTTGGCGCACTGGCATTGCTGGATGCCTACGAAACCACTCTGGACACGCGCTATTTTGCAGCCGCGCGCAATACCATGGATCTGACGACGGCGCGGTTTGGCGACAGCGACGGCGGAGGGTTTTTCGACCGCGCCCGCGATGCGCCGCCGATGGGCGGCTTGGATGTGCGTCGTAAACCGTTTCAGGACTCGCCAACGCCGGGGGCTAATTCCGTAGCGGCGATTGCATTGCTGCGCATGCACGCGTGGACCGACGATGCGCGCTACCTTGCCGCGGCTCACGGCACGCTCGAGGCGTTTGCCGGGATCGCGCCGCAATATGGCCTGTTTGCCGCAAGCTATGGCTTAGCAGCAATGTTGTTTGCGAATCATCCCTTGCTCGTGGTGATCACCGGAGAGGCCAACGATCTGGCGGCAGAGGCGCTGGTAAAGGCTGCCCACCGCGTGTTCCGGCTCGGCAAGTCGGTGTTGCGGGTCACGCCGGAGACGCGGCTCGATCATTTGCCCGGCGCGCTTCGAGAAACCGTGCCGCACCTTCCCAGGGATAAGGCGGTTGCGGTGGTCTGCGCGGGGCAGAATTGTTTGCCGCCGACCAGCGGTCCGGAACAGCTGGCGGCTTTGCTCGAGCGCGGGGCGACCGGAATAGCGGCGTCATCCTAAGGGAAACCTGCGCCGCGCCTGGGTGTTTTTTGCGAAAGGTCGTAGAGGATCTAGCGAGTTAGATCGGGACGAAAGGGAGGGCACGGCTTTCTTGCCGTGCCCTTTTCAAGCCGGAAACGAATATTTACCAGCTGGCGGACGCGCGCGACCTAGCGCGGCGGCTATTTCTTGCGGGATTCGGGGGGGACCAAGCCGTTGCTGCGGTAATAGACAACCAGTTGGCCGTAGTGTTCGCCGGAGTGTTCCATCAGGCTGTAGGCCAGGTCGAACAGGTGCATTTGCTGTTTGGAGTCGGGGTCCGTGTAGATCTGATTCAGGCCTTTATCGCCGAGAGTCTTGATTTCCGCGGTGCCGTCGGCCACGCATTTTTTGACGAAAGCCACGATATCCGCTTTGGTTCTTAAAGTGTCGCGCTTCGGATCGTCGGGGTAGCGCGGTTTTTGACCTTGCGCGGTGTCCGTGAAGTAGTACATGGAAGCGGAGACGTGGATTAGCTGCGAGATAAAGGTGCGGGAATCGGGATTTGGTTTGTAGTCGTACTTGTCTTCGGGCAAATCTTCGGCAATGGCAATGAGTTTGCGGCCGATATCGTTCCATTGGAAAAGAACGATTTCAGTCTCGGTGGGCGTGGCTTTGGATGCGTCTTTCTTTTGCTCTTGCGGCGCGCCGGTTGCCGCCGCGGAAGCCGCCGATGGAGCAACGCATACCGCCAAGAGCGCGCCCAGGCCGAATGCGAGAAACCACGTGGTATTTTTCATTTACCCTCTCTTTGAGACGTCCGCCGCAGCGGACGCTGTGAGCATTCTGACGGACCGCCCGCCGGGTCGTTTCATGGTCTCCTGCGGAAATCCAAGGAAGTTCGCGGGACCGGAGTTTGGGGCCTCATGTTACCCGGGATGCCTTGCGGCGTCACTGTCAAAAAGTGCACGAGCAGGCATGCTAAACTTAGAAGATAAGAATTGAGGGCGATCTCGCGTGAATTGGGGCTTCTTTTTCCTGCGTCTAGCAATCTTGCTGAGCGTGTTTGCGCTGCTGTTTCTGTCGCAGCGGTTCTGGTATCGCGCGATTTGGCGGACCACCGCGCGATGGAAGGTTACCACGCTGCGGGTGGCGGCGCGGCTTGCCTATCTCGTGGTGTTCGCGTTGATCATTTTGGTGATGGTGGACGGATTCCGGATGGGCCACGGGCACATCATTCCGAAGACGTCGCTGATCACGGTATTCGCGGGGTTGTGGTTCACCAGCGCGCTTTTTGGATATCTTTTCGTGAAAGCGGTTCGCGTGCTAGACGGGTTGTGGACGCTGGGGCGCGGTCTGGTAAAGGGCGCGCAGCAAAAAAACAAAAACGCTGCGCTGGCCGCGCAAAAACGGCAGAACCCCCTGGCTTCCGCAGTGACTCCGGCGGCGAGTGCGCCGGGTGATGCGAATTCCGGAATCGAGCTGTTGGCTGATCCTTCGCGAAGATATTTTTTCCGGGCGGCGACCATGGCGGCGGGGGCCGCGCCGTTCCTCGGAGTGATGTACGGGTATGCGGCGGAACGGCTGAATTATCAGGTACGGCGGGTGGAGATACCGATCGCCAAATTGCCGCCGGGGCTGGACGGGATGAAGATCGTGCAACTGAGCGATATTCACCTGAGCGGATACATGCCGCGAACGCAGGTGCGGCGCGCCGTGGACATGGCGAACGAACTGGGCGCGGACCTGGCGGTGGTGACCGGCGATTTCATTACCGGCGCGGGAGATCCGCTGGCGGATTGTGTTGAAGAGATTCGCGGGTTGCATGCGCCGCTGGGCATCTGGGGCTGCAACGGGAATCACGAGATTTACGCCAAGGCCGAGGATGCCGCGCAAAAGCTATTTGCCGAAGCGGGGATGAAGCTGCTGCGGCAGGAAAATTCGCAACTGATGTTTAAGGGCGCGGCGTTCAATCTGATTGGCGTCGACTATCAGCGGGAACGGACGCCGGGAGGACATCGCCAACAAGTGCTGACGGGAATGGACGCTTTGTTGCGGCGCGACATGCCGAACATTCTCTTGTCGCACAATCCCAATACGTTTAACCGCGCGGCGGAGATGGGCGTCGAGTTGTCGCTGGCGGGGCACACGCATGGTGGGCAGATTCAGGTGGAGATTTTGGATCACCGGCTGAGCCCGGCGCGGTTCATTACCGATTACGTGGCGGGACTATATGCGCGGCCGCTGTTCACGCCGGCGAAGAATGAGCGGGATGCGCGGCACCAATCGTTGTATATCAATCCCGCGGCGCCCATGGCGCAGATTTATGTAAACCGCGGCATCGGGACGGTCGGCGCGCCGGTGCGGCTCGGAGTGCCGCCGGAAATAACGCTGATTGTGTTGCGTAGCGCCTAACTGGCGATCGATCCCGCCCACATGCGACGTTGCAGGTGCTTTCACCTCTAAGAATGAAGTGTTGACGTCACGTAGAATCGTGTTCACGATGATGCGATACTCGGTTTGTGATTGTCCTGCTGATGGGTACGACCGGGTCGGGGAAGACCACGGTTGGCGAAGCGCTGGCGCGGCGCACGGGCTGGCTGTTTCTCGACGCCGATGATTTTCATTCCTCCGCAAATAAGGAAAAAATGCACCGTGGGATTGCGCTGACGGATGCGGACAGGGCGCCGTGGCTGGCGGCAATCCACGAGGAACTGGTGCGGCGAGATCGGGAAGGCTGCAACGTGGTGCTGGCGTGTTCGGCGTTGAAACAGGAGTACCGCGAGGAGTTGCGGGCCGGGCTCGAGATGCAGGTGGTGTACCTGAAGGGCTCGGAGGCGGTGTTGCGGGCGCATATTGAAGAGCGGCACGGACATTTTGCCGGGGAATCGCTGCTGCCGAGCCAGCTGGCAACGCTCGAAGAACCCATGGATGCGCTGGTGGTGGATGTGAGCCACACGCCGGAAGAAATTGCGGAGGAGATTTGCGCGCGATTGAACTTGCCGCGGGCTTGACGGAACAATCCTCGTTTTAAGAATTCCATTTAGAAAAAACGCGACAACACCATGGCGAAGCTTTGCGCGTTGGAACTAAGGGATTTCGCGCGGTGCGGTACAGCATGTCTCCGATTCTAAAACAGGTTCATCGGCAGCAGAATTTCTTCAGCTTCCGCAAACTCGGGAGGCACGCGATGCACATGTCGTCCAACGAGCAAGAGCAAAATGCAGGTAGCGACGCGTACCTGTACGACTGGCAAGAAGCGTGTTACCTGGCCATTCATGAAACGGATCCGGCGAAAATTCCCGGACGGGTGCGCACCGCGAACGAGGCGATACAGCGAAGACTTTCTCGGATCGAACCGTGGCCAGATGGGCGGGAAATGAGATTGTTGAATGAAGCAGTTCAGAGCCTGCGAGCGCTCAGAAATCGGGACACCTGCTGAGTTTGCGAACGAAGCCCGCCGGAATTGCCGACTGCTATGTTGCTCCGTCCAGGCCGGACGGAGGTTCTTGGCTTTTAAACCCACGAAAAAAAGGATCGCCTAAGCGAGCGCGATCCCGAGTCTCTTCCAGATGGCGGCGGGGACCTACTGGTTGACGGCCGCAGCGGTTGCAGACGCCGCGCGGTCGGGGACGTCGGTTCGCTGAGCCACGGAGACAACAATGTATTCGCGTTCTTTACCGTCGGCCTCGGGAACCCGCAGAAGCATTTTGTCTTTGTGAATGCGGAATTCCGCGGTTTCGCCGACCGGAAGCAAGGTGGGGTGTTTGTCGTCGTTGGGGCGGATGTGGTAGACGAGGCGGTCGGACTTCAGGATGTATTCCTGGCACAGCACTTGTTGGGTCTTTTTATGCTCACCATCGGTGCCGAGGATTTCGCCGGCAATGGTTTTGCTGCCCTTCTCGGCGTAACCACAGGAAGAAGAATCCATCTGCAGCAAGACCCCCTTGTCATAGGCTGGTTTGTCTTTGGCGAGCGCGGAGGAAACCGCGGCGAGGGTTAGGGTTGCAACGAGAATAGTCTTCATGAGCTTTCCTTTCAGTGAGTTACGGCGCCCTGAGGCGATTGCCAGAATCCGATCGCATCCGGGATGTTGGAATTTTTGCAGGTGGGATATTTCGTGGGAATGGGTGCTTGGTTCTAGTACCTCAGTACTAAACTTATTTCGATGCGTGGAACGGGTGCCGATCCGCTCGTCGATCTTCAGTGGTGTCGAGGCGCCCTGCGAGGATCACTGGCGGAAACGCTTTCACAAAGAGGGTGAGGTTGCTGCTCGGGAGGTGGGGTGACATAATCCTAGCTTCTCGGCGCATCATGAACGCAGAGATGTGCCGGCGCGGACGCTTGAGACGCGCCATGGACGGCTTGCGCGGGAACTTGGGGGGCTTATGGCATTGCGAGATCGATGGATTGAGAAGCGCGAAGGAGAGGTGGCGTCGGCGAACGGGAATCGCAACATGTCGCAGATGCATCTGGCGCGCAAAGGTGTACTGACCGAAGAGATGCAGTTCGCCGGGAAGCGGGAGAAGCTGGATCCGGAGGTGTTGCGGAGCGAGATTGCGCGTGGGCGGGCCATCGTGCCGGCGAACATTCATCACCGCAACTTGGAGCCCATGGCTATTGGGATTGCCAGCAAGTGCAAGATCAATGCGAACATCGGAAATTCCTCTACCAATTCGAATATTGATGAGGAGTTGAAGAAACTGCACCACGCCGTGCACTACGGCGCCGACACGGTGATGGACCTTTCGACGGGCGGCGACATTCCTACGATTCGGAAAGCGATTATTGAGGCTTCGCCGGTGCCGGTCGGAACTGTGCCGGTGTATGAGGCGATTTCGCGGGTGCGCCGGCCGGAAGATTTGACGCTGAGCTTGATGCTGGAAGTAATCGAAGAGCAGGCGGAGCAGGGCGTGGATTACATGACGATTCACGCTGGGGTGTTGCGGCAGCATGTGCCGCTGGTACGCAAGCGGATCACCGGGATTGTGAGCCGCGGCGGGTCGCTGATGGCGCACTGGATGGAACATCACAAAAAGCAGAATTTTCTGTACGAAAACATCGAAGATATTTGCAAAATTTTTAAGAAGCATGACGTGAGCTTTTCGTTTGGCGACGGCTTGCGTCCGGGATGCATTGCGGATGCCAGCGACGAAGCGCAGTTCGCGGAATTAAAGGTGTTGGGCGAACTGACGAAAACAGCCTGGGAGCACGATGTCCAGGTGATGATCGAAGGGCCGGGGCACGTGCCGCTGGACAAGATCAAGGAGCAAGTGGACAAGGAGATGGAGTGGTGCCACGAGGCGCCGTTTTACACGCTGGGGCCGCTGGTGATTGATATTGCGCCGGGATATGACCACATCACGAGCGCGATTGGCGCGGCGATGATTGGGTGGCATGGAGCGTCGATGCTGTGCTATGTGACGCCGAAGGAACATTTGGGGCTGCCGAATCCTGAAGATGTGAAGCAGGGAGTGATTGCTTACAAGATTGCGGCGCACGCGGCGGATGTGGCGCGGCACCGGCCAGGTGCGCGGGATCGCGACGACGCGCTGAGCTATGCGAGGTTTTTGTTTGACTGGAATAAACAATTTGCGCTGTCACTCGATCCGGCGACGGCGAAAGCGATGCACGACGAAAATTTGCCGGATGATTTCTACAAGGAAGCAAAGTTTTGCTCGATGTGCGGACCAAAATTTTGCTCGATGAATATCACGCAGCTGGCGGATGCCGAGGGCGGGCACGACCAGAGCGAGCGCCAGCAGAAGTTTGTGGAATTGTTAGCGAAGGTCGAGGGCGCGCAGGCTCCTTATCAAGGAGATTGAGAACTCTCTGGGACGTTTAAATTCGGGAGAACAAAAACGAGCGATGACTTTTATTCGCGCTGCGAAGGTTAGTGAAATTGCGCCGGGAACGATCCACGAACTCGAAGTGGGAGGGAAGACCATCGCGCTGGCGAATGTGGGAGGCAAGTTTCATGCCATTGAGAATACTTGCCTGCACCAGGGCGGGCCGCTCGGAGAAGGTGAGCTCGCGGGGGCGGTGGTGACGTGCCCGTGGCACGGGTGGCAGTTTGACCTGACGAATGGGAAGATCGTGCAGAATCCTTCGGCGCCGGGGCTAGTCTGTTATGAAGTGCAGGTCGAGGGCGACGAGATTCTGGTGAACGTCGGTTGATTAACTCACTTATTTTTAGCTAGTTAGCCGAGGCGCGTTCGGCCAGGTTGTGTTGTTTCCGGGATTCCGCCCCATCGCTCCCGAGAACCCGCCGGACGGCGCGCGCGCCCGACGCCCTGACTTTCACACAGGCAGTGGGCCTGTAGGCTGCACATTTCAATTGGTTTTGGCCTGAGGCTTGTGTATATTGCTGCGGACCTAAGCCTCGATGGCCACTCCTACTGCACAACGTCACTACTGGATATTTGTCGCGGATCCCCATCATTATCATTGGGATACGCTGTTTGTGAAGGGCAAAGAGATGTGGCACGGCGCGAGTTCGAAGGCCGATGCCATTCGCGCGTTAAAGCAGGTGCGCAAGGGTGATCGCGTGCTTTGCTACCATTCAGCGCCCGAACGGTCGTTCTATTCCATCGCGGAAGTGACGCGGGATCCCTATCCCGATCCCCATGATTCGAAGGGCAAGAATCTGGTGGCGGACTTGCGGGCGTTCGAGAAACTGCCGCGGCAAGTGACGCTGGCGGAGCTGCGCGCGAATAGTGCGCTGAAAAAAGTGAAATTTTTGAAGAACGTGCGGTTGATTATCTCCGCGATCACGGAAACGGAGTATCAGGATATTCTGCGGATGGCGGGGATTGTGTCCGCACCAGGAATTCCGCTGCTGTAGTTTGCGGCTGCTGTCCATCAGGTCAAGCCTTGCGCCGGAAAATCATTCCTTACAGCCGAGAGGACGCAGGTGGCGGTCGGTGAGCTGCGCGACGGCAGACCGCGGCGCGCGTCTTACCCCTATGGAGGGGTGCTCGAATGCAGTGAAGTTTTGTTCAAGGCAAAGGTGACAGCATGAAAACGAGTGGGATGCGATTCGCCGCGGCGTGGTGTTTGTGTGCGGCGGGATTTGTCGGCACGGGCGCACGGGCGCAAGAGCAGAAGTTCCCGGTAGAAGCGAAGACGCTGAAAAACGGCATGAAAGTGCTGGTACAGAGCGACCACAGCATTCCGAACGTGGCTTTGTATATTTTTTACCGCGTGGGATCGCGGAACGAGCGGCCGGGGACTACCGGCCTTTCGCATTTTTTCGAGCACATGATGTTTAATGGCGCGAAAAAATATGGCCCCGGGGACCTGGATAAAGTGATGGAAGCGCACGGCGGCTCGAACAATGCGTACACTTCACGCGATGTGACGGTGTATCAGGACTGGTTTCCGCGTTCAACGATGCCGCTGATTTTCGATATCGAAGGCGACCGCATCGAGAATCTGAGTTTCGATCCGGCGAAGATTAAGTCGGAACGGGAAGTGGTGGCGTCGGAGCGGCGGTTGAGCGTGGACAACGAGAACGCCGGCGTGCTCGATGAGCAGCTGTGGGCCACGGCATTTATTGCGCACACCTATCAATGGCCGGTGGTGGGATGGATGAGCGACATCGAACAGTGGACCATGGACGACCTGAAGCATCATTTTGCGATGGGTTATTCGCCGAGCAACGCGACGATGGTGGTGGTGGGCGATGTTTCTGCCGACGAAGTATTTCAACTTTGCGAAAAGTTCATTGAGCCGATTCCGTCGCATGCGCCGCCTCCTCCGGTGACGACGGTGGAACCAGAGCAACTTGGCGAGCGGAGGCTGGTGGTGCACAAAGAAGCGCAGTTGCCGCTGTTGATGATCGGCTATCACGTGCCGCAAACGAAGAACGATGATTTTTATGCGCTGAATATCTTGCGGACGGTGCTGTTCGACGGAGAGAGTTCGCGGATGTACCAGCGGCTGGTCGATAAGGACCAGATCGCGCTGGAAGTAGCGTCGGAAATTCAGCCGGCATTCGATCCCACGCTGGCGATCGTGTTCGCGCAGCCGAAACAAGGGGTTGATCCACAGAAGTGCGAGAAGGCGATTTACGAGGAACTCGAGCACGCCAAGGCTACGGTGATCACGGACCAGGAACTGGAGAAGGCAAAGAATATTCGTTTGATGGAGTTTTACCAGCAGATGCGGACGATCAATGGACGGGCCAACACCATAGGAACGTACGAAGTATTTTTTGGCGATTACGGCAAACTGTTCGAGGCGGCAAAAAACTATGCGGCGGTGAGCAAAGAGGATGTGCAGCGCGTGGCCAAGGCGTATTTTGGCGCGAACAACCGGACGGTAGCGACGCTGCTTCCGGAGAATGACGGGCAGGCAAAACCATGAGGACCGCGAGAAATTGTTTACGCACTTGTGTGGCCGTGCTTGTTTCGCTGGTTGCGGCGATGAGCGTTTGCGCGCAGACAATCAAGATGCCGCCGCATGAAAAACTTGTGTTGAAAAACGGACTTACCGTTTTGCTGATGGAAAAACACGGCGTGCCGATCGTAAGTTTTGCGGCGCTGGTGAAGAGCGGGGCGACAGCGGACCCGGTGGGGCAGGAAGGACTGGCGTCGGAGACGGCGCAACTGCTGCGTAAAGGCACGCAGAAGCGTTCGGCGCAACAATTCGCGGCGGACCTGGATTTTATTGGCGGATCCTTTGAGGCGGGGGCGGGGGCGGATTTCACGACGGTTTCCGCGGAATTTTTGACTAAGGATTTAGCGAAGGGGCTCGATCTCTTCGCGGACGCATTGTTGCGGCCGACATTTCCGCAAGAGGAAGTCGACAAATCACTGGCGCAGAATCTGGATGCGGTGCGAGGTTCGAAGGACGAGGCGCGCCAGGTTTTGCGAATTTATTACTACGGTTACTTATACGATGGGCGAGGTTACGGCCGGGCCGAGGAGGGCGATGAGCTTTCGCTGACGAAAATGAATCGCGCGAGCATCGTGAAGTTCTACGAGGCGAATTATGCGCCGGGAAATACGATTTTGGCGGTGGCGGGAGAGTTCAATGCCGGCGAATTGCGGAAGAAACTGGAGGATACGCTGGGAACGTGGCCGGCGAAGAGCGTGACGCCAGTGGCCATTCCGGTGATCGGGCCTGCGAAGGGGAAGCGTTTGCTGCTGGTGGACAAGCCGGATGCGACGCAGACGTATTTTGCGATCGGGAATGTGGAGACTGCGGCAGGCGATCCAGACCGCGTGGCGATTCGCGTGGTGAATACGATTTTCGGCGGGCGGTTTACGTCGATGCTGAACGAGGCGCTGCGCGTCGAGTCAGGACTTACCTACGGAGCAAACGCGTCATTTGATCCACGCAAGGAGCCGGGGCCGTTCGGAATTTATACGTTCACAAAAAACGATACGACGGTGCAAGCGATGGATATGACGCTGGACGTGTTGCGCAAGCTGCACAAGGATGGAATTACCGCGGAGCAGTTGGCTTCGGCGAAGAGCTACATCAAGGGACAATTTCCGCCGAGCATCGAGACCTCGAAGGACCTGGCACAGCGCATCGCGGGAGACGAGTTTTACGGTCTGGACGACGGCGAAGTGAACCAACTCGAGGCGCGCATTGATGCGGTGACGCTGGACATGGCGCGGCAGGCGATTCAAAAACATTTTCCCGAAGAAAACCTGGTATTTGTGGTGATCGGTAAAGCAGCGGCCATTGCGCCGGCCTTGAAGAAATATGCCGAGAAGCAAAATACGCGAGAAATCGCTGAGCCGGGATTCTGGATGGCGGAGCAATCGAAGAAGTAAAGCAATAAAGAAAATCAAAAAAGGAAATACGCAGAGTAGCGGGGAGGCAGACAAGACATGCGCGGACGCCTGACGGTATTGGTTGCAGCATATTTGTCATTTGCGGGACTGGCGTGCGCGGCGGAAGATGCGCCGCTCTTGCTGCAATCGCCGACATTGAGCCGCACCGAGGTGGTCTTCACGTATGGCGGGTATTTGTGGAGCGTGCCTCGGGAAGGCGGAGACACGCGGCAGTTAACCACGGGCGGACATGAGAGCCATCCGATTTTTTCGCCGGACGGGAATTATATTGCGTTCGCCGGTTATTACGATGGCAATGAAGATGTGTACGTGATTTCCGCGGAAGGTGGACTGCCGAAGCGGTTGACCTGGCATCCGGGCTTGGATGAGCCGGTAGCTTGGACGCCGGACAGCAAGAAAGTGCTGATTGTTTCGAACCGCGAAGCGTACGCGGACTTCACGCGTTTGTATACCGTGCCGGTGGAGGGCGGGCCGGCGGACGCTTTGCCGATGTGGCGCGGGACCGAAGGCTGGTATTCGCCGGACGGGGCGTGGCTGGCGTATGTACCGAACATGCAGTGGCAGGGTACTTCCTGGAAGCGTTATCGAGGCGGACAAACAACTCCCATTTACGTTGTGAAGCTGAGCGATTTGACCCTGGAAAAATTGCCCCGCGAAAACTCCAATGATTCGCGTCCGGTGTGGTTTGGCGACACGGTCTATTTTCTGTCCGATCGCAACGGGCCGGTCTCATTGTTCGCTTACGACACCAAGTCGAAGGCCGTGAAGCAGCTGGTGGAAAACAAGGGGTTGGATTTCAAGGCGCTTTCCGCTGGACCGGATGCGCTGGTGTACGAGCAATTTGGCGCGATTTATCTTTGCGATCCGGCGAGCGGCAAAACCCGCCGGGTCCAGGTATCGATTGCCGGGGACCTGCCGTCCACGCGCGCACACTTTGAAAAAGCTGCTGAGAAAATTTCCAACGCGGCGATTTCTCCGTCGGGAGTGCGCGCGGTGTTTGAGGCGCATGGCGACATCTTCACCGTGCCGGCGGATAAGGGCGATATTCGCGACTTGACGAGGAGCACGGCGGTGGCGGAACGAGATCCGGCGTGGTCCCCAGACGGCAAGTCGATTGCTTATTTCTCCGATGAATCCGGAGAGTATGCGCTGCATATTGGGGATCAGTCCGGGTTTGGCGCGGTAAAGAAGATGAACCTGGGCAATCCGCCTTCGTATTTTTACAGTCCGCTATGGTCGCCGGACAGCAAGAAGATTTTGTACAGCGACAAGCGATTGAACTTGTGGTACGTGGAAGTGGACAAGGGAACGCCGGTGAAAGTTGCGACGGACCGTTTCGACGATCCGACTTCGGTGATGAACGCGACGTGGTCGCCGGACAGCAAATGGATTGCCTATGCGAAATATCTGGAGAATCACTTGCGGGCGGTATTCGTATACTCGCTGGAGACCGGGAAAGAATCGCAAATTACCGATGGAGTGAGCGATGCGCGATTCCCGGTTTTTGACAAGGGCGGCAAGCTGCTGCTTTTTGGCGCGAGCACGGATATCGGTCTTTCTTCCGCGTGGCTCGATTTATCCAGTTACCAGCATCCAGTCCTGCGCAACGTGTACGCGGTGGTGCTGAAAAAGGGAGACGCCTCTCCGGTGGAACCGCAGAGTGATGAAGAAAAAGGTAAGGGCGAGAAGGACTCCGACAAATCGAAGGCCGACGATAAAGGCGAAGACGCCGGCAAAACCAAGGATACGGATCAGGATAAAGACAAGAAAGACGTCAAGAAGGGCGACAAGAAAGACGACAAGAAAGACGAGCCAGTGAAAGTAACCATCGACCTCGAGGGAATTGGCCAGCGCATCGTGGCATTGCCGATCAAAACGGGGAATTACGTTGGTCTCGACACGGGAAAGGCCGGAACACTATTTGTGACGACGGTGGCGGACGTGCCGCGCTTCAAAGAGCCGACGCTTTCGAATGCAACGAAATTTGATTTTAAAACACGGAAGGAAGAACCGTTTCTCAGCGGAATTGAGTCCTTCACGGTATCCGCGAATGGCGAAAAGGTTCTGTACAAGCAAGGAGCGAAGTGGTTTATCGCGGGGACGAGCGCGGCGCCGACGCCCAACGACGGCCAACTGAAACTTGAGGACATGGAAGTTTATGTTGATCCGCGCGCGGAATGGAATCAGATGTATCACGAAGTATGGCGCATTCAACGGGACTTTTTGTACGACCCGAATCACCACGGCTTGAACATTACTTCGATGGAAAATAAATACGCGCCGTACTTGAAGAATTTGGGCGGTCGCGCGGACTTGAATTATTTGTTTGAGGAGATGCTGGGAGAAGTCACGATCGGGCACATGTTTATCCGCGGAGGCGAAATTCCGGAGGCCAAACACGTCAAGGGTGGCCTGCTGGGTGCGGACTACAAGGTGGACCACGGACGTTACCGCTTCGCGCGGATTTACAACGGCGAGAATTGGAATCCTGATTTGAAGGCGCCTTTGACTCAGCCGGGTGTGGACGTTCGAGTTGGGGATTATTTGCTGGAAGTAAACGGCCGCGAAGCGCGCGCGCCCATCGATATTTACAGTTATTTTGAAAATACCGCGGGAAAGCAGACGCGGATCAAGGTGGGGCCGAGCGATGACGGGAAGGACGCGCGTGAAGTGACCGTGGTGCCGCTGCCCAGCGAATTCGCGCTGCGCAACCGCGCGTGGGAGGAAGACAACCGCCGCAAGGTGGACGAACTGAGCGGAGGCAAGCTGGCGTACGTGCATGTGCCAGACACGAACGTAGAAGGCTATCGAAATTTTAACCGCTTTTATTTTTCGCAAGTGGGCAAGCAGGCGGCGATCATCGATGAGCGCTACAATCACGGCGGCGCGATCGCGGATTATATTATCGACGAACTGGAGCGGCCACTACGCAATTGCGCAATTTCCCGCGAAGGTGAGAAATTCTGCTCGCCGCTGGCACAAATCTACGGTCCGAAGACGATGATCATCAATGAAATGTCCGGCTCGGGTGGCGATGCGCTTCCGTGGATGTTCAAGCAGGACAAGGTCGGGCCGCTGGTGGGGACGCGCACCTGGGGCGGGCTGGTGGGCATTTACGGCTACCCTCCGCTGATCGACGGAGGCCGCGTGACTGCGCCGCGCGTGGCCATTTACGGATTGCACGGTTCTTGGGAAGTGGAAAATCATGGCGTTGCTCCCGACGTAGAAGTGGAAAATGATCCAGCGTCCGTCGCCGCGGGTCACGATCCACAGCTTGAGAGAGCGGTACAGATAACACTCGAAGCACTGAAGAAAAATCCCGTGGTGATTCCGGATCACCCGCCGTATCCGAATTATCAGAAAAAATAGCGCGCTCGCGGCGTTTGCTAGCGACCATGGCGAAGGATATTTCTGTCTGCGTATTTTGCTAGGATTCGACTATGCCGGAACTTCCGGAAGTTGAGACGGTTGCGCGAGGATTGCAAAAGACGATTTCAGGACGGACGATTTTGTCCGTGGCGCTTGGAAAAACTGACTTCATTGATGATCCAGCGGCGCTCCGGCTGCAGCTGCCCGGACGACGAATTGAGGCGGTGGAGCGTTATGGTAAATTCATGATGCTGCGGCTTTCGGCAGTAGGCGGCGCGCCGCTAACGCCTTCGAACGAAACTCCGGCGGCCGCGTCCCTGCTGGTGCATTTGGGTATGACGGGCAACCTGGCTGCGGGGGCCGCGGGACAGCCGCACGAGAAGCACACGCACGTTTGGATGGCGCTGGACGACGGGCGCGAGCTGCGCTACACGGACCCGCGGCGATTTGGGCGCATCGCCTTTTTGGCGGGCGACGCCATCCCGGAAGAGTTGCAACGCTTTGGCGCGGACCCGCTGCTGGTAAGTGCGGAGGCCTTCGCTGCTGCAGTGCGTTCACGGCGCGCGCGGATTAAAGCGCTGTTGCTCGACCAGAGCGTGCTGCGCGGAGTTGGAAACATCTATGCCGACGAAAGTTTGTGGAGCGCAAGAATTCATCCGGCGAGAGTCGGCGCGAATCTGACGGTGCCGCAGACCCAAAAATTATTGCGGGTGCTGCAGGGAATCCTTCAGAGGGCGATTTTGATGCGCGGTTCGACGATTGCGGATTTTCAGGATGGCAACGGCGACCCGGGCGAGTACCAGAAACAGCACCGCGCTTACGGACGCGAAGGCCGCAAATGCTTCCGGTGCGGGGCGCTGATACGGCGAACGATTGTGGCGGGACGGAGCAGCTACTATTGTCCGAAGTGCCAGCCGGCGCCACGCGATTGTGTGCCGTTGCCACTCGCCACGGCGAAGCACGGGCAAAGGAAAATCAAGCAGAAAGTTCGGACGGGCCGATGGAAACTTGCCGGTAACGCTTGACGGTAGCTGATCCATCGAGAATGCCCGCAGCTGCAGCGCAGGTTGCAAACTGTGATTTTGCAGATGCGGCGTCACAACATGGCTAGGTTTTGGCGTGAGGATGCAGCGCTGATCCCGGAGGAGGAGCTATGCGTGCCGTGCTGCAGCGCGTCAGCCGAGCCAGCGTTCGAGTTCAAGACGAAACGACCGGGCAAATCGGCGCCGGACTGGTGATTCTGCTGGGCGTCGGACGGCAGGATACTTCCGCAACCGCGACAGCCATGGCAGAGAAAATAGCGAACCTGCGGATTTTTGAGGATGCCCATGGAAAAATGAATCTTTCGCTGTTGGATGTGCGCGGCGCTGCGCTGGTCATTTCGCAATTCACGCTCTTCGGTGACGCCCGCGGGCAGCGGCGACCAAGTTTCATGGCGGCGGCTCCGCAAGAAATGGCGAAAACACGGTACGAGGAATTTTGCGCCGCGTTGCGAGCGTTGGACGTCCAGGTGGCAACGGGCGTTTTTCAGGCCACCATGGCCGTGGAGCTGATAAATGAAGGTCCGGTCACCATCCTCCTCGATTCCGACAAGGCGTTCTAAGCCCGAACGCCGTTCGAGCGCTCCTAAAAGATGGACGAAGACCGCGGTGCTGCGGAAGCTGAAGCAACTTGCTGATGTAAAAACGCGCGTGAAACTGGAATGTTTCGGCGTAAATGTTGCGAAGGCTTATGGCATCTCGACACCGGCGCTGCATGCCTTGGCCCGGCGCATCGGAAAAAATCAACAACTAGCCAATAAACTGTGGTCTTCCGGAATTCACGAAGCGAGAATCCTGGCTGCGCTGCTTGGAGAACCGGACAAAATCACCGCTGCGCAGATGGACCGCTGGGCACGTGACTTTGACTCTTGGGACGTGGTTGATGCGACGTGTTGTTATCTCTTTGCAGGTGCAAAGCCGGCCTGGGACAAGGTTTATGAATGGAGTGGCCGGCGGGGAGAATTCCAGAAGCGCGCCGCGTTCTCGCTGGCCGCGTATCTAAGTTATAAGGATCGCGCGGCGGGAGATGAGCAGTTCGAGCGTTTTTTGTGCGTGATCGAGCGCGAGGCGCACGACGAGCGGAATTTTGTGAGAAAGGCTGTGAATTGGGCGCAGCGAAATATCGGCAAGAGAAATCTTCGTCTCAACAAAGCGGCGATTCACGCTGCGGAGCGCATGCGAGGGCAAAATTCGCGCTCTGCGCGATGGATAGCTGCGGACGCTCTGCGTGAACTGAAGAGCGAGGCGGTACAGGTGCGGCTTGAAAGAAAAGCAGGTTGAAATGGCCAAGAAAGCCGTGTTTCGAAAACTTACTATTCGCGGCGCTCGCATCAGCGACGCGCCAAAGGTGGCGGAACTCAGTGGGCAACTTGGATATCCGGCGACGGCGCGGGAGATCACGAACCGGATCCGCCGGCTGAAGGCCGCAGCGCGCAACGCTTTATTCGTTGCGGAAATGCCGGACGCAACGATTGCTGGGTGGGCGCACGTAAGCATCACCTATCTTGTGGAAGCCGAAACACGCGCGGAATTGAATGGCCTGGTAGTCGCGGAAGGCCAGCGAAGCCTGGGAGCGGGTGCGCAGCTGCTTAAAACTGTTGAGAACTGGGCGCGGAAGCGAGGATGCCGAAGCATGTCCGTAAGGTCGAACGTGCTTCGTGAACGCGCACATAGGTTTTACCAACGGGAAGGCTACGAGCACTTCAAGACGCAAAAGGCCTTCCGCAAAAAACTCTAACGAAATGTTCTGATAGCTGACAGAACGCGCTGCGCGACTGGAAGTATATATCGTATTGCGATACACTTGGGAGATGAGCGCAGGAATCACCACGGAAGAGTACCGTGCACTGGCGGAACTCCGTTATCGCATTCGCCGGTTTTTGCGCGAAGGTGACGCCAAGGCGCGCGCTGCGGGACTCGAGCCGCAGCAGTACGTGCTGTTGCTGGCGCTGCGCGGGCTTCCCGGCAATATTGATGCCACCATTGTCAACTTGGCAGAGCGCATGATGCTGAAGCATCACAGCGTTGTCGAACTTGTTGACCGCCTTGCCGCGCACGGTTTCGTCCGCAGAATACGCAGCCGCAATGACCGGCGAAAAGTTCTGGTGTCGCTCCTTCCGCGCGGCGTCAAGCTGGTCGAGGAAGTTGCGCGCCAGCGGATCAGCGAATTGCGGTCCAGCGGCGCGCAGCTCGTTGCCGCCATCGGTGCGCTTCTCAAAGCAAGGCGCAAGGTCAAGGCGAAGACGCGAGCTCATTCCCATAGAAATGTGAAGTCGCGCGCTATCGTGCGAACGCCCCACGGCGCGCCGCGAAATTCCAAATCCCGCAGCTCTCGTGGCGCATGAGCGCATCAGCCGTCGCACCCGTCAAATCCGCGTGGTGGCAAGCACCGACGCGGCAGTGGAATGCGCTCCTGCACGAGCGCGAGGAGCAGGTGTTCCTGATATTGACGCTGTTGATCGGCGCTCTCGTCGGCCTAGTGGTGGTGGCATTTATTTTGCTGACGGAGCGCTCCGGAGCGCGTCTCTATCCGGTCGGCGGAGCGCCGTGGAGGCGATTGTTCGTGCCGGTTGCCGGCTCCCTTGCGATGGGCTATTTGTTGTACCGGTTTTTTCCGGATGCGCGCGGCAGTGGTGTGCCGCAAACTAAGGCGGCGCTGTTTGCGCGTGGCGGCCGCATTTCGCTCGGCACCGTGGTGGGAAAGTTCTTTTGCACCTCCGCGACGCTCGCGAGTGGAATTCCGCTTGGACGTGAAGGGCCCGCGGTGCAGGTTGGCGCAGGCATTGCATCGGTGCTTGGCCAAAAACTGGGCTTGCGGCCGGAAAAAATAAAAGCGCTGGTGCCGGTGGGCGCGGCCGCGGCGATCGCTGCGGCGTTCAACACGCCCTTGGCGGCCGTGCTGTTTTCTCTCGAAGAAGTTATGGGCGACATGCATGCCCCAGTTTTGGGCTCCGTTGTTCTGGCTTCCGCGACTTCCTGGGCCATACTTCGCTTGCTGCTTGGAAACGATCCGCTATTCAAAGTGCCGCAATACCAGGTGGTACACCCGGAAGAATTCGTAATCTATGCGTTGCTGGGCGTGGTGGGCGGCCTTGTCTCTGTCGCGTTTACGAGACTGCTGCTGTGGATGCGCGCAAAATTTTTGCGCTTTCCGCGAAAGACGGTCTGGTTCCAGCCGGCGGCCGGCGGGGTGTTGGTGGGATTGCTGGGCTGGTTCGTGCCACAGATTCTCGGCGTTGGCTACAAATATGTAGGCGATGTTCTGAATAACGGCATGGCGCTGAAGCTGATGATTGTGCTCTTGGTGCTGAAGCTGGTCGTAGTGGCTACCAGCTACGCATCGGGAAACGCTGGTGGCATCTTTGGTCCCAGTTTATTCCTGGGCGCCATGTTGGGCGGCGTCGTTGGCAGCAGCGCTCAGCATTTCTTTCCAAGCCACGTCGCGTCGCCGGGGGCGTACGCACTGGTGGGCATGGGTACAGCTTTTGCCGGCGTGGTTCGTGCTCCGATGACGTCGGTGGTGATGATTTTTGAAACGACGCGCGACTACGCCGTGATCGTGCCGTTGATGATTTCCAACCTCATCAGCTATTTCGTGGCATCGAGATTTCAGAAAAAAGGAATTTACGAAATTTTGGCCGAACAGGACGGCATTCACCTGCCGACGGCGGAAGCGCGCATCCTCGAAGGGCAGCGCCAAGTCTACCAGGCCATGCATCCAGCCACGGAAATCTTGAGCGCGGAGCGAACGGCCGCCGAAGCGCTCGAGAAGATCAAGGAAAGCAAGCTGGATGCTTGGCCGGTAAACGATGAGACAGGCGTGGTGGGCGTCATCAGCCGCGAGGCGATTGAGAAGGCTGCTCACGGCGGCGGCGCTGCGCGGCTCCTGAGCGAATTGCTGGATGCGCGAAATGTTTCTTTCGTGCACGCGGACCAGTCCCTTACCGCCGCGCTAGACCGCATGGGTGCCGCACAGATTGATCTGCTGCCGGTAGTAAGCCGCGCGAATCTCCGCAACCTGGAAGGAGTGATTACGCTGAAGGATGTGTTGGCGCTTTACGGTGTCGGCTCGAAACTGCAATGAAGACTGCCGATTCCGCACGCCATGGCGTTCGCCTGCGGCTCGTTTTCCCTAGAAACCGCCGCCGCCACCCCCGCCGAATCCTCCGCCCGAGAATCCTCCGCCACCCCCGCCGCCAAAACCCGATCCTCCGGAGCTGCGCGGGGCGGAAGCCATCACGCTGCCGGCCTGCGTGGACATGTAGCTCAAATTATTTGTGAAGGCCATCGGATAAAAATTCGGACCATACACGCCGCCGCGGTACCAGTCCGGCGGCTGCACTAGAATTCCCTGAAAGGCTTTGCTCCAATTTTTCTCGACGCCCAGTGCCATGGCAAACGGCAAGAACTTTTCAAACATTTCCGGGGTTTTGATCATGCGATTGAAGCGGTCAGACTCCACGTGGTTCAGGAAGTCTTCAAAACCCAGCACGCCTTCCATGGCACGCGCGCCCTGCTCGGTATGCGCGGGCATGAACCATCCAAAAGCGCATATCACGGCGCCGGTCAGAACTCCCGCCACAATAAATGTCAACGCGGGCATTCCAAACATCGAGCCCAGCGCGGTGCCTCCCCAGACGGCAAGAATGCCAATGACCACCCCAATCCCCAGATAAGAAGACCGCACGCTGTCTGGACGGCGGCGGTAATAGCCTTTGGTGATGAGCGACTGAAAAATCCCACTCTTGATCTGCGGCAGATTTTTGTAAAACTGATTTTCCAGGCTGGACATCGAGACCGACTCGCCAACCGTACCCATGTTAAAAAACCCATTCAGCAAAACCTGTTCGTGGGTCTTTAAGCCGGCCCAAGTGGAGCGCTCTTTCTGCAGAATAAAATTGAAATCTTTGTCGTGGCGCAAACCGAGCATGCTGGTCTTGTCGTGCTCTTCGATGACCACGTACCGGCGCACCGCTAAATCCACGATCGTTGCGGTAATGTCGCGCATGTCCGCGGAGTTATCGATGAGCGTGCCAGCCTCGCCCGGCGTCAATTGATCAGGTGGCTCGTATTGCGCAGCGATTGGCCGCAGGCGTGGATCGCGTCCGATGGTCCACCACAGATAGAACATGACGACAAAGGCGAGCACCGGCAACAGCAGCGGCCAATTGCTGCGCAGAAACAGCGCGGCGCGATCGAAGGCGGTGGGCTCGCGGACGGCGCCCTTGTCGAACGCCACCGCGACCGTCAATCCTTCGTGAAAACGCAGCGGAGCGCGCGTTTTGACTTCCACACCGTTTCCTACAATGTTTACGTCGGCATCTTGCGCGCGCGAACCGAACCCGCCGGTGAAAGGATTGGCGCGGACGTTCGCCGCACCGCTCGGCAATACGATATTCACGCTGGCGAATTGGATGGGGTAGTCCCACTCATCGCCCGTGACATTCCAATAGAGTTCGTCGTGATCCTCGAAGAATCGCAAGCCATCCGCGACGGAATACTCGATCACGATCGTGCGCGTGGTGTTCTGTGCGCCCGGCACGTAAATTTTCAACTTGCGGTAGTGCCGCACGCGGCTGCTTTCAAATCTCAGCTTCTCGCCGTTTTCGTCGGTAACGCGCTTCACGTCCAGCAGCAAACTGTAATTGAATCCCTGCGGAGTTACGTACTCGACAGGTATGGAGCGATACAGGCCATTCCAGGAGCCGATAAACTTGACCTGGATGGTTTCCGTGACATCAATGGAGCCGTTCGGCGAGACCACCACTTCGGAATCGAACTTCTGAATGACCATGTCGCGGGCAAAAGCCGCACCGCGGAATGTCAGCAGCAAAAGAAGCGCGGAGAGAACGCGAAAATATAACGCCTTGCTTTGTGCGCGAGGGTAGACCCGGTTTGCTCGCCGCATCATCAGGTCACGAATCAAGCAGTGGGTGCGGCAGGCGAGCCAAAGCTGACTTTGGGAGCTTCGCGCTCGGCCGCCGAAGACACTTCGAAAAACTCGCGGGGTTTAAATCCCAGCATGTTCGCAAAGATGTTTGTCGGAAATTGCTGGATTTTGGTGTTCAGGTCGCGGACCACGGCGTTGTAATAGCGCCGGGCGTTCTGCACGGTATCTTCGATCTGCGCCAAAGTGTTCTGCAGCGAGGTAAAACTTTCGACGGCGCGCAATTGCGGATAGGCCTCGGACAGCGCAAAAAGGCTCTTCAATGTTCCAGACAAAATATTTTCCGCTTGCGCTTTATCGGCGGGACTGGTTGCGGTCATCGCTTGATTGCGCGCGGCAATCACCGCTTCCAGCGTTCCTTTTTCGTGCCCGGCGTAGCCCTTCACGGTCTCCACGAGATTCGGTATCAAGTCGTAGCGCCGTTTCAGTTGTACATCGATGTCCGCCCACGCGTTGTCGCACTGCACCTTCAGCCGCACCAAGCCGTTGTACATCCCAATAAAAAATATGACCGCCAGGACGATGAGACCTAGGATTACCCAACCAATCATCGGGACCTCACGCGGAGAGGGCTAACGGCAAAATCCGAACGAAGCAAATATACGTGCCGGAGCAGATTGTGTAAAGAAGGGCCGGGACAGAAGAGCCGGGGCGAAGCGGTGCCTTATGTCCCGGCATCGCACCGCGAAATTTCTGCGCGAGAAAGCGGTCCGCCCGCTCAAGCGACAGGCTTCTCCCACTGGCCGGAAGCGCCGGAGCGGAACACGGCATCGATCACCGCCATATTTTTGATAGCGTCCTCGAGCGGCACGGGAACTTCCGCGTCTTCGCGAATTGCCTTCGAGAATGCATCGCCTTGGATCGTATATTGATTGCACGCCGGAATCGTCTCGACGGTCACCGCGCTGCCGCGCGGGCCTCCCGCATCGATATAAATGTTCGTAGGGGCATCCAGAGGCGCGCTGTAAGGAACTTCGAACTCGATGCGCCCGCGCGTACCAAATATCTCCATACTCTGGTAATAGACGAGTTGCGTACTGCAAGTGAAAATCGTTTGTCCGGAGGGATACTCGAGAATCGCGGAAGTCAACCGGTCGATTTTCATTTCCGAATCGCGTTCCACCAATCCGATCACGCGCTCGGGCTCCTCACGAAAAATAAAACGCGAAGTGTTGACGGGGTAGCAGCCGATGTCCAGCAGCGCGCCTCCACCGCCCGCGGCATTGTTGTGAATGCTGGAGGGTTCGCGGTCAAAATAGCTGAATGAGGCGTTGATGGAGCGCAACTCTCCGATCCTTCCGGAACGCACCAGCTCTCGCACGCGCAGCCATTGTGGGTGGGTGCGGACCATGAAGGCTTCTCCGCATTTCTTCTTGGCGCGGTCACGCGCCGCAAGCAGCGTCTTGGCTTCCGCCACGTTCAGACTGATGGGCTTCTCGCACAAGACGTGCTTTCCGGCCTCCAGGGCTTTGATCGACCATGGCACGTGGAACTGATTCGGCAGTGGATTGTAAATGGCTTCGATTTCCGGATCGGCCAACAACTCCGCATAAGATCCGTAGGCTTTAGGAATGCCGAATTTTCGCGCCGCGGCTTCGGCTTTAGCGAGATCGCGGGAAGCGATCGCCGCGACCTCACTGAACTGGCCCTGCTGCATTCCGGGAATCACTTTTCGCACCGCAATGCTGGCGACGCCCAGCACACCCCATTTCACTTTTCCCTGTTTCAACGGTGGGTCCTCACGAATGGATTAACGTTTTTGAAAAACTTGCGGTGAGCATTAGGGTTTTTTAGCATTGCTGTCATTTGCGGCCGTTGCCGTAAGCTTCTTGGCTTCGGCAAAAGCTTGCTGCGCTTCTTTGGGCTTGCCGGCGTTCCCGAGCGCAATTCCGAGGTTGCCGTAAATGTCCGGATCGCTGGCGCCCAGCGCAATAGCCGCCCGAAATGCCGCGCAAGCTTCATCGTAGCGTTTCGCGCGCAGAAACGTCACTCCCAGATTAGCCTGCGCTTTTAGATTTGTAGGGTCCGCAGCCAGCACCGTCTGAAAATTGGCAATGGCGTCCGTAAATTTGTCCAAGCGAGATAGCGTCGCCGCTAGGTTTACTCGTGCGTCAGCATAACCGGGCCGGATCTTCAGCGCTCTTTCAAACTCCGCTTGTGCTTCGGAGAATTTCAACTGCGCCCCAAGCAGCAGTCCATAACTGTTGTGCAATTCCGCATTGTCCGGATGCGCGGTGAGCGCTGGCTCGATCATAGTTACGCCATCCGCCGGCTTCCCCAAATCAATCTGCAGTGCCGCCAGCGCCGCAGTAGCCTCCGGCAAATTCGCGTCCACCATCAGGGCCCGTTGCAATACCGGAATTGCTTCAAGCGCCTTGCCGGTATGAATCAGCGTGGTTGCCTGGGCCACGAGTAAATAAGGGTTGTTCCTTTCTGTTTCGGGAATTGTGTTCAGGAGCACGACGGCATCCGCGGAACGCCCCATCTCCGTCAGCAGCTCAACCAAGCTGGTGGTCGTGCTGACGTCGGTGGGCGCCAAGGCATGCGCCTGCTGTAATGCCGTTAGCGCCTCTGGATAATTTCCCAAATAGCGCATGTCGTTTCCCATGCCATATAGCGCGTCGGCAGAATTCGGGCGGAGGCCGAGGCTCAGTTTGTAGGCTGCCACCCCGTCCGCCAACCGTCCCTTTTGCGACAGCACGTTTCCGTAGGCCGACTGCAAATCCGCGTCCCCTGGGTGCACCGCAACACCTTGCTGCAGCACCGCGAGAGCCTCGTCCAATTTTCCCTGTTTTTGCAGCACCAGGCCAAGATTCTGAATCGCCGTGATGAGCTTCGGATCCAACGCCAGTGCTTGCCGATAAGAGGTCGCAGCCTTGTCCAGCTTTGCCTGAGCTTGCAGAATTACGCCGCGCGTTGCCCAGGCATCTGCATATCCTGGCGCGGATTTGAGGGCGCGATCGACGCTGATGAGGGCCGCATCCGGCTGACCTTGTTGATACCGAACGACGGCAAGGTTGGTGGCCGCGGCGGCTAACAGTGAGTAAGCCATCGGTCTGCTGGGCGCCCTCGCCGGGTGAGCAGCGTCGCTCGCGTCAATCAAGTTGATCGCCCGTTCCAGAGCGATAGCGGCCTCCGGCAAATTGCCCTTATCGATCAGTGCGAGGCCCAGGTTGGCATACGCCAGACTATCGATAGAGTTTACGCTCACCGCTTGCTGATACGCCGCAATCGCTCCGTCAACATCCCCCGCTTGATAACGCTGATTGCCTAGATCGGTAAGCCGTTGCGACTGTGACCCTTGCGCGAGACACTCGCCCGGGGTAAACAGGAAAAGTAAGCACGCGATTGCGGCGGCGCTCCAAGTCGTCCGCGTACCGTAGTTCACCATGTCGCTCCCCGCATACCGCGCAGCCGCGCAAGTTTTGCCGCGATTCCAGCAACCGCCAGAGAATACTACAGGAGAGCCTTTGGCTAAGTCATTGATTGGTATCGCGGCACCGGCGCCTGCCTCGTTGAGGTGGACATTGTTCTTCACGGGCATTGAACCCAAAGACGTCCTTGGGGCCATCCAATACAGGGCACGGGATCGCTCGTATTGGGCCTGACGCGCCGGGGAATATCCTTTCGTTTTGTCAGGTCTTAGCGGCAGGCTCGGTTTGCGGGCCGGCAGCCGCGAACCCGAGCGCCATTGACTTGTAGGAATCCGCTGTGTTACGGATAACTGCGGTTTTTAAGGCACTTTTCCGTACAATCTGACTGGAGCGCATGGCAGCCGCCCCCCAACACCTGGAAGTCACGCTGCAAACGCAGGTCGAGAGCGTTAACCTGGCCGAAGAAATGTGTCTGCGCGTCGCCGAAGCCGCCGGTTTCGGCGAGGATGATTGCTACCGCATCGGCATGTCTGTACGCGAAGGCGTGATTAACGCGTTTCACTACGGCAATCAAGAGCGTCCCGACAAAAAAATCCATCTCGCCGTGGATCTGACCGACGAAAAAATGATTATCCACGTTCTTGACGAAGGAAAGGGTTTTGATCTTGCGTCCGTCCCGAACCCTTTGGCGGAGGAAAATCTCCTGAGCACCTCCGGGCGTGGTATTTTTCTCATGCGCTCTTTCATGGACGAGTTCAATGTGCAGACCGGGCGCACCGGCGGAGCCGAAATAGTCATGTCCAAGAAATTGCCGCCGCCCGGTTCCACGCTCAATGGTCAGGGCGGGCCCGACGCCGCGCCCCAACAGGAAGCATAGGTGAAGAGATGAGTTTGCAGGCCACGTTTCGGGACGCGGGAAATGTCACTGTGGTGGATTTCAGCGGCAAAATCACGTTGGGAGAAGGCAGCGCGCTGGTTCGCAAAACGGTTCGCGGATTGCTGGACGATCAGCGCACCAAACTGCTGATCGATCTTGGCGACGTCGATTACATTGATAGCGCCGGCATCGGTGAGCTGGTCACGGCGTACACTGCGGTAAAAAATCGCGGCGGCGAGCTTAAGCTTCTGAACCTGACGAAAAAGGTGAAAGATCTGCTGCAAATCACCAAGCTGTATACCGTCTTCGATGTGCACTCGGATGAGGCCGCGGCGATAAAAAGCTTTTAATCGGCCGCGAAGCTGCCGGCTCCCTTCCGCAATGGCATGCCAGAAACTTCTCTCTCCGCCTGGATTGTGGAACGCGCTTTTGCGCTTGAATTCGATCTTTGTGGCATTACTCCCGCCCAGCAATTTCCTGAGTTAGCGCATACGGGAGAATGGCTCGCACGCGGATACGCGGGAGAGATGCGCTATCTTTCTGATCCGCGCCGCAGGGATCCGCGTTCTGCAATGCCGGACATTCGCAGCGTCATCGTCTGCGCGCTTAACTACAACACCGAGCATCCGCGCTCGATCCGCGTTGCCAATTCCGCGAGCGGTACGGAGTCTGCGGACATCGAGGAATCGCCGAGCGGCTGGATTTCGCGCTACGCCTGGGGCACGGACTATCATGAAGTCCTTCGCGGCAAGCTCGATGCACTGGTAAGCGAACTGCGGGAACGCTGCGGCGATTCGTTCGTTGCGCGCACCTACGCCGACACCGGACCAGTCCAGGAAAGAATTCTTGCCAAGTACGCAGGTCTTGGCTGGCTCGGAAAAAACACCCTTCTGCTGAACCAGCAACTGGGTTCCTTCTTTTTTCTCGGCGTGGTTCTTACAACGTTGGAACTTGAACCATCGCTGCCGGCGGGCACCGCGCCACCGCCGGATTTGTGCGGCAGTTGCCGCCGCTGCATCGACGCTTGCCCAACAGACGCCTTGCACGAACCCTATCTGATGGATGCCCGGCGATGTATCTCTTATTTGACCATCGAACTGCGCGGCAGCATCCCAGATGAATTTCGCGAGCCTATAGGCCGCCACGTCTTCGGTTGCGACATTTGTCAGGAGGTTTGCCCGTGGAACAATCGCGCTCCGATAGCCGCCGCGAGAGAGTTTCAGCCGCGAGAGTTTTCCCCGTCCGCGCAGTCGACCGGCTTTTCTCTCGACAGCCATTCTCGGCCGGCAAATCCTCGTAGGCGGCCACAATCGCTTTTCGCGCCCGACCTTGAATGGCTCGCGTCCATGTCCGAAGAGGAGTTTCGTCAAACATTTCGCGGCAGCGCCATCAGACGCGCCAAATGGCGCGGCTTGATTCGCAACGCATGCATCGCGCTGGGCAACTCCGATTTAGCGCCCGGGGCCCCAGCCTATTCGCGCGTTGTCGCCGTCCTGCAGGGCCTCTCGCGATCTCCCGAAACCGTAATAGCCGAATCTGCCCAATGGGCCCTTTCGCGCATCCAATCGAACGAGCCTGGCTACCGTGGCTCGCTCGGCAAGGACAGGGACGGATGAAGACTCTGGCGCCATTTACAGGCGCTCACCAATGCGCCGGGCCGGGTTGTTAGGCTCGCGGAACAAGGCAACGGTATAATCCCATCCGCAGCTCAAACGATTCGCCCAGCCTGGGAGTTGCCAGAACCGCCGCGAATTTTGCGAACGGGGTCTTGTTGGTGCACGATTGCTGGAGCTGGCTACGCCGTCCTCCAGCCTTTTACGCGCTAACGCTATCTTAAAAGAGGAGAAATCTATGGCATTTACCGTGCCAGCACTGCCGTATTCGTTCGACGCACTTGAGCCTTTCATTGACGCACGCACCATGGAGATTCATCACGACAAGCACCACGGCGCGTACGTCACCAATCTCAATAAGGCGCTCGACGGCCACACCGAACTGCAGTCGAAATCCATCGATGAATTGATGAAACATCTCGACGCCGTCCCAGAAAACATCCGTACCGCAGTCCGCAATAATGGCGGCGGCCACTGGAACCATTCGCTCTTCTGGACGCTGATGAAGAAGGGCGGAGGGGGCGAACCCAAGGGCGACCTGGCCGCTGCGATCAATGCGACTTTTGGTTCGTTCGCCGGCTTCCAGGAAAAATTCGCGGCGGGTGGCGTGGGACGCTTCGGGTCAGGTTGGGTTTGGCTGTTTCTTAAGGATGGCAAGCTAGCAATCGAATCTACCGCCAACCAAGACACGCCATACCAGATCAGCCCAGCCGCCAAAGCCGTTCTGGGCCTCGACGTCTGGGAGCACGCCTACTACCTGAAATACCAAAACGTTCGCCCCGACTACATCAAGGCTTGGTGGAACGTCGTGAATTGGGACAAAGCCAGCGAGCTTTACAGCAGCGCAAAATAATTCCGCATGCCGCGGCGCGGAATGCGGTTCGTTGATACAAAATCAAAGCAAAGGGCCTGTCCCAATCGGACAGGCCCTTCGCTTCCATGAGGCCAACCGGAAACGAGTCAGCTTGCCATATGCCGTTTCGCGGCTAGCGCTGGAACGATAGCCGGTTTGCGCGCCGCGTCCGCAAAGTTCTTCGGCACCCCGGAATAATTCCGCGCCTCGCGCGTGGCGATCGGCATGCCTAAAGGCAGCCCCGTCGCCGTTTGCCGCGAAGCTTCCTGTACGAGTTCCATGCGGCCACGCACGCGAAACTTTGCGAGCAACGATGACACGTGAAACTTCACCGTGCGCTCGGAAAGATTCAGCGTTGCACCGATTTCCTTGTTCGACAGGCTGCGCGCCACACCGCCTAGCACTTCGTCCTCGCGACGCGTCAATTTTACCCGGCTGTGAACCGACTGTCCCGCCTGCAGGAGTTTCGATGCTTTCTCGTTCAACTCGTCAAGACTCTCTGGCTCCGCCTGCACCATCACGACATAATCGGTAGGCGCTTGACCCCGAATCATGCAATGCATCGCCAGCAGGCCTGCCGCCTGATCGACCGGGAATTGGCCATCGGGACCGGCTTCCACATGGAAGTGCGAAACGCCCGTATTTTTTTCATAGAAAAAATATGTTTCGCGTTGAAACGTGTTCATTCTGTTGACAAGCTGATGTGGATGTTCATTTCTGCGGATGAACTTCACGTGCACCCCTCCCAATGCAGCCTCGGGACCCGAAGCTTCTGTGGATTTTAGATTCTCACCCCTCGAAGGTGAGTTTGCGTACCTGGCAACAATCGGGCAAAACGCAAAGCTGAGGGCTAGCTGCAACTCGGCGACCCGGAATACCACTTCGGCCGGCCCAAGATGGAAGGAGCTAAGTGTATATGTGCCCGAACGTTCCACCGAACCTCCACCGCTAGTGCAAACTTTCTGCCGAATCCGCTCCTAATTACAAGAGACTCAAATACATACACTTATCTGGTCATCGTATGGCTGATATCCGGCATTAAGCGGTAGGAATTGCACGCGGAGAGAAAAATGTTCTCGACGCGCCACTCCCGAAAGGGGTGCGCCACAGCCTGTGGAAAACTCCTTCGCTGCCGGTTCCCGACCCGCCGCTGGAAATCATTGAAATGATCGACATCATCCGAGGATTCTTGTTTGCTGAGGCCCCAACAATTCGTAGCTGATTCCACGCCAACGAATTTTGCGGGTGACGAGAGAATGCGCGAAATTCACCAGATACAAGAATGGCACGAATACGTTCAACACAATATAAATCCAGGATTGCGCGCTGATTTCCTTCCGCACTCCCGGCAGCGCCTCTGAAACGCCGATGACGCGCATCGCTCCGCGGATCGCCGAAAGCAAAAGCGGCAAGAACGTTAAAGTGGCCAGATGCAAGGCGGGACGCGTGGCAAGCACATCTCCGAGCGTCACGATCACTCCGAGCACGAGCGTCACGCAATAGAGCAGGTGCGTGATCGCCGCCATTGCCCACATTTTTTCCGCATACACGCGCGTGATTAGAATTTGCCGGTTCGTGAATTCCAGCAGTCCGGCAAAATCCGTTTCCACGAAAGACAGCGTGATGCATTCGGGTACGAACAAAATCGGCCGGCCCGTGCGCTCGAGGGCGCTGGTCATGGCGTAATCGTCGCTGGCGGCGTTTTGCCACGCTTCCAAAACGCCCGCTTGATCAAAAATGGTTCGCCGTACGGCCGTTCCGCCGCCCCAGCAAAAGTTTGGTCCATTTTCCGTCAGCATGGTCAGTACCGGTGCGTTCCACGCCGCCAGTAGCGCGGTCGCTAGATTGTTCTTGTTGGGCATGAACCAGCGCATGGTGGTGGCTGCCGCGAGCCTCGAATCATAAAGCGGCGCAACCAAATGGTGCAGCCAGGTCTTTCCCGGCCGGCCGTCCGAATCGACAAAAACCAGCACTTCGAAATCTGGCGTCAGTTGCTGAATCGCTACGCTCAGATTGTTAACTTTTTCCGAGCATCCTTCAGGCGTTCCCGCGATCACTACATGCGCTTTAACGCGCGAATTTGCCGCGACACGCCTCACAATGCTGGCGGCGGGATCCGTGTCGCTGGCCAGAATAAAGAATATCTCGAAGTTCTGATGGTCGAACTCCGTCAGCGCCACTAAATTACGTTCCAGGCCGGCTTCCATTCCCTTGCACGGGCATAGCACTGCCACGCGGGGAGCAAAAAAGCCCGGGTGGGTGCGCGACCGTCGTCGTATGTACCCGAGCCACTGCAATCCCTGCCACAGCAGATACAGTCCCATCACGATCTGCAGCGTCGCCAGAAAATAAAAGAGAGGTTCCACGTTACGCTGAGGATAGCAGAGGAATCGCACTCGCGAAGTTTGCTTTCACCGGGTAGAATCGCACCCGTTAACGCTAGTTCACCGGAGGGTATCGCTATGGCTGGTCGCGTCGATTCAAGCATGGTCACATCGGGATTAGATTTGCCGGGTTACCGTATCGTCCGCAATTTTGGCATCGTCCGCGGCATTATCGTGCGTTCGCGCAGCGTCATCGGGAATCTTGGAGCAGCGCTGCAGACGATCGTCGGAGGCAACATCACGATTCTTACCAACCTGTGTGAAAAAACGCGCGAAGATGCCTACGAACTGATGCTGCTACACGCCGCGCAGCACGGCGCTAACGCCGTGATCGCTATGCGCTATGACGCCACCGAAGTGATGCAAGGCGTGACGGAGGTGCTGGCGTACGGGACGGCGGTGCAGGTGGAGCCGGTTCGCTAGCCAAGACGGACGATGCGCCCCTGTACCCGGCCGGAAGAGTCGACCGCGAGCAAGCACCCAACTCGCGCTGACCGCCAGCCGAGATACAAGCATTGGCCGCTTGATGCAGCGCGGTGTTAGAATTCCGGCTCCATGTTCTGTACTTCATGCGGTGCTCAAAGTGCTCGCGGGGCGCGGTTCTGTCCGGCGTGTGGCAAGGCGATGGGCGGGTCCGGGGCGCCTGCGGACGACGCTACCATCGATGCAGACGTAACGCTTGAGGGAGCTGGCGATGATTTTGAGGGTGCAACGATCGCGCCGACCGTTCGTGCTCCTTCTCCCCGCAAACCCTCCTCCGTTCCCGCGTCTTCGCCCTTGCCCGGACCTGCGTCCGGCCATAGCAGCAACCCGCTGACAAGTTCCGACGCCATCGGTGGAGGGCGTTTTGCGCCCGGGAAGATGATTGCCGAGCGGTATCGCGTGGTGGCGCTGGCCGGACGCGGGGGCATGGGCGAAGTCTACCGCGCGGAAGACCTGCGACTGAGCCAGGTCGTGGCCATAAAATTTCTGCCGCAACAGGTTTCTGAAGATGTCTCGGCGTTAGCGCGTTTCCATTCTGAAGTGCGCATCGCACGCCAGGTTTCTCATCCTAACGTATGCCGTGTCTTCGATATTGGCGACGTCGACGGCATCCCGTTTCTGTCCATGGAATATGTCGATGGCGAAGATCTCGCGTCCGTAGTCCGGCGCATCGGCAGACTTTCGCAAGACAAGGCCAGCGAAGTGGCTCGCCAAATCTGCGCCGGCCTCGCCGCTGCGCACGACCGCGGCGTGATCCACCGCGACTTAAAGCCCGCCAACGTGATGCTCGACGGCGCGGGAAAAGTTCGCATCATGGACTTTGGCCTCGCCGGCCTGGCCGCTTCCATTCACGGCGCGGAAATTCGCGCCGGCACCCCTGCGTACATGGCGCCGGAACAGTTGGCCGGCAAAGAAGTCACCGCCAAGAGCGACATTTACTCTCTGGGACTGATTCTCTATGAAATCACTACGGGCAAACGGGCCTTCGAAGCTTCCACCATTCCGGAATTGATCCGCGTCCGCGACGAAGGTCAAATCACCGCCCCTTCGACGCTCGTGCGCGATCTTGATCCGCTTCTCGAACGCGTCATTCTTCGCTGCCTCGACAAGGATCCGTCGCAGCGTCCAGCTTCCGCCCTGCAAGTTGCCGCCGCGTTGCCGGGAGGCGATCCACTCGCCGCCGCCTTAGCCGCCGGCGAGACGCCTTCGCCGGAAATGGTTGCTGCTTCCGGCGCCAAAGAGGGTCTCGCTCCAAAAATCGCGGCGGGCATGCTTGCCGCGGTCGCCGTCGGACTGCTTCTCGCCATCTTCATTGCCGACCGTTACTCGCTCAACAACCGCACACCGCTCGACAATCCTCCAGAAGTGCTGATCGCGCGCTCCAAAGAAATCCTAAGAAATCTTGGGTACCCGAGTCCGCAAACCGACGCCGCGTCCGGCTTTGCGATCGACGGCTATTATCTGGACTATATCCAGAAATACGATAAGTCCTTCTCCCGGTGGGATGTTGTTTCGCACGAGCGCCCCGCTTCTCTGAGTTTCTGGTATCGCGAGAGCCCGCGCGAACTCAAAGCTTTTAACTTTTATTCCTCCGGGGGGGCCGGAGAAATAACCACTTTTGATCCGGCAATGAATGTCAGCGGCATGACTGCGGTCACTGTGGATACCGCCGGCCACCTGATTCACTTTGAAGCGGTTCCACCGCAGGTGAACGACCACAGCGCGCCCGCACAGCCCCCCGATTGGCAGCCGCTCTTTTCCGCCGCCGGCTTGCAGCTCTCCGATTTCAAAAGCGTCGCTCCCGAGTGGACGCCGCTGGCTTGGGGTGACACGCGCGCCGCGTGGCTGCGCACTTTGCCGGGTTCTGGAACTATCTCGGAGCGCGTCGAAGCCGCTTCCTACCTTGGCAAACCCATCTACTTCGATCTCGTCTATCCCTGGGACAAGCCCGCGCGCGCGCAGCCCTATCAGCAGACCACCCGGGAAAAAATCACCACGCTGTTTCTCGTCACTTTGTTCGTCGGCTTGATCGCCGCCAGCGTATTCGTGGTGCGCAGAAATCTTCGCCTCAATCGCAGTGACACGCGCGGGGCTGTGCGCCTCGGGATTTTTGTGTTTACCGCTTTCATGACCGGTTGGGCGCTGCGCGCGCACCACATCGCCTCCCCAGACGAGTTCGACGCAGTATTCATCGCGTTTGCCTGGGGCAGTATGTTGACCGCCTTGGTCAGCTTGCTGTATCTCGCGCTGGAACCGTACGTCCGCAAAAATGCTCCGCAGACGCTGATCTCCTGGTCCCGCTTGATCGCCGGCGACTTGCGCGATCCCCTGGTCGGTCGCGATTTGCTGATTGGCGCGGTCTACGGCGTGTGGCTCACGCTCTTTGAAACTTCCGACAACTTTCTTCTTCCCTTATTCGGACAGACGCCACCGCCGCCCGGCACCCTGGCTCCCAACACGCTCACCGGAGTCGCTCACACCTTGGGTTACATTCCATACTTCACCTTGATTTTTGTGCTCTACGGCCTGCTCGTCTTTTTCCTTTTTTTTATCACCAGGCTCTTGGTGCGCAAGGACTGGATCGCCGCATCCGTAATCGTAATTCTTGGCGCGATCACCAACAATGGCGCGGACCATCCGTATTTCACGCTGTTCGCTGCCGCCGTTGTGTGGCTCACCATTATTTGGGTGCTACGCCGTTTTGGTTTGGTCGCGCTGGTGGTGGGCTTGGTGGTGCAGAACGTTCTGATTGTTTTCCCCGTGACTTCTCACTTGTCTCGCTGGTATGCCAGCCCGGGGCTCACCGGCATCGTGGCGATCGCCGCCCTCGCAATCTATAGTTTTCGCACCGCGCTTGCCGGCCAAGCGATGTTCACCGGCGCTTCGTTGGACAAGTAACGCCCGCCTCGCCGGACCCCGGTCTTAAACTGTCGGGGAACTCTTCGCGCCCTGCAAAACTTCCGCGAACGCATGTTCCGCCAGTTCGTCCACATCCGCCAGCGCCCGGCTCGCCGCCAACCGCGCTTTTTCGAGGAACGATGAATCCAGCAAAAAGGCGCAGCGGTCCACGAACGGATGGTTCGCCGCTTCAAATGCCTTGCGCCTGCGCCGCGCCGCTTCCACCCGCAACAATAGCTCCTCGTACATTTGCAAATCGTTTTGAAAATCCACCGCGTCTCCTGCGGTCCACTTCTGCACCCGCGTCAATGAAATAAGAAATTTTCGGCGAAAAATCGCCACGTCTTTTCGAGGCAAAGGACGCGGCTTCTGCCGCTTTGGCGTTACCGGTTCCATTGCGGATATTTCGAGAGCGCGCGCCGTTGCCGCCAGCAAAGCCTCTCGCTGGAGCAGTTCCAGCAAATCCCGGTACAACGAAGCGTGCACCTGCAAGGCATATCGGCCATGCTCCTCGATATAGGAGGCCACAAATCTCGGCACCACGCGCTCGCGTTGCAGCGCTTCCGCGATTCGCGCAGCTAGCGAGCTGGGCACGTCCGGCACGGAATGCTTTGAGTGAGGCACGGAGCACCATGGTAGCAGGCTTCATTTGAGCTACAACCAATCGCTGGTGCACCAAAAATCAAACAAAAAAGCCCGGCAAGTTTCACCGGGCTTTTCTGGTTAGCGAAAGGGGAACGCGCATTCCGCGTTACAGGTTTTCAGTGAATCGCGCGGGGCACCTCTGCGCCCGGCGTCGGACCCTTGGGTTCCGGCGGCGCGATTGGCGGCGCCACCGGCTCCTTCGATAGCGCATGCTCCAGGACTTCATCGAGCGTGCGCACGTACGTGATCTTGATGTCGCCGAGAATATCCGGCGTCAGGTCCGCCACCGCGTTTGGCTCATTGTCCGCGGGCAGGAGCACTTCCTGAATTCCCGCGCGCTTTGCGCCGAGTACTTTCTCTTTTACGCCGCCGATGGGCAGCACGATGCCCGAGAGCGTCATTTCACCAGTCATCGCCAGGCGATCTCTCACCGGCCGGTTCGTCAGCAAACTCACGAGTGCCGTCACCATGGCTGCGCCAGCCGACGGACCATCCTTCGGAACCGCGCCCGACGGTACGTGAATGTGAATGTCGTGCTTGCGGAAAAAGTCCGGATCGATTCCGTACCTCTCGCCGTTCGCGCGTACCCACGTCAGCGCCGCGGTCATCGACTCCTGCATTACTTCGCCCAAATGCCCGGTCATCGTGAACTGTTTTCCGCCGCGCATCCGCGTCGCTTCGATGAAGATGATGTCTCCGCCCACTGGCGTCCACACCAACCCTACCGCAACTCCCGGACGCTTAACGCGTTCCTGGACTTCCTTCTCTGTCCGGAATTTCGGCACGCCCAAATATTCGCGCACGATTTCCGGTGTAACCGTCATCTTTTCCAGATTGCCTTCCGCCAGCCGCCGCGCCTGCTTTCGCGTGATCGTAGCGATCTCGCGCTCCAGGTTTCGCACTCCGGCTTCTCGCGTGAAGCTGTGAATGATCTCGCGCAAAGCGTCATCCGTGAATTCCAGCTGCTCCACGTTTTTAATTCCGTGTTCCGCAGCCTGCTTCGGAATCAGGTATTTGTGCGCAATGTGCAGCTTCTCTTCACCCGTATACCCCGGCAGCTCGATGACTTCCATGCGGTCGCGCAGCGGTTCCGGTATGGGATCCATCCAATTGGCCGTGGCGATGAACAGCACTTTCGATAAATCGAACGGCACATCCAGATAATGATCGCGGAACGTTGCGTTTTGCTCTGGGTCCAAAACTTCCATGAGCGCCGATGACGGATCGCCGCGGAAATCCCGCCCGAGCTTATCGACTTCGTCCAGCATGCACACCGGATCGTTGCTTTCGGCGCGCTTCAGGCCCTGAATAATCTGGCCCGGCAGCGCTCCAATATACGTCCGGCGATGTCCGCGGATTTCCGCTTCGTCGTGCATGCCGCCGAGCGCGATACGTACAAACTTGCGTCCCAACGCACGAGCAATGGATTTTCCAAGCGAAGTCTTGCCCACGCCCGGAGGTCCCACGAAGCACAGAATCGGCCCTTTCATCCCCGGCTGTAATTTTTTTACCGCCAGGTAATCCAGAATCCGCTCTTTCACTTTCACCAAGTCGTAGTGGTCCTCGTCTAAAATCTCTTTGCCCTTGGCGATGTTGATGTCCTCCGCGCCGGAAGACTTGCTCCACGGCAAGGAAGTCATCCACTCCAGATAGGTGCGCGACACCATGTATTCCGCCGAAGCCGGGGTCATCTTCGCCAGCCGCTTCAGCTCGCGTTCGCACTCCTTCTTCGCTTCCGCGGACATCGCCGCCTCTTCCACCTTCTTGCGCAGTTCATCAATTTCGGCAGCGCCGTCGTCGGATTCGCCCAATTCCTTCTGAATGGCCTTCATCTGTTCGCGCAGCAAATACTCGCGCTGGCTCTGGCTCACTTGCTCCTGTACCTGCTCGTGAATCTTAGAGCGCAGCTCGAGGACTTCGAGCTCCTTGGAGAGTTCTCGAATCAGCATCTCGAGCCGCTTGCGCACGCTGGGAGTTTCAATCAACTCCTGGCGCAATAGCGTAGACAGCGACGGCAGCGTGCCGGCGATAAAGTCCGCCAGCCGGCCCGGATCGTCAATATTGGTGGCTACCGATTGCAATTCGTCAGAAAGCTGCGGCGAATGGCTCACCACGTCGCGGAACAGGTCCTGCGCGTTGCGCTGCAGCGCTTCGAGTTCGTTGTCGGAATCGCCAAACACGTCTGGCTCCGGCTCGACCCGCGCCCGCAAATACGGTCGCAATCCAATAAGATCAACGATTTGAATACGTTGCAGGCCCTCGAGGAAGATCACCACGTTTCCATTGGGCATCTTCACGGTTTTGTGCACTTTGGCCAGCGTCCCGACTTTGTGCAGGTCCGCGGCAGATGGGTCCTCGACGCGCGGATCCAACTGCGCGACGACGCCCATCAATTTCTCTTCGCCTTGTAGGGCATTCACCAGCGCCAGCGAGCTTTCGCGTCCTACGGTCAACGGCAGCACCGCACCCGGAAACAGCACGGTATCCCGGACCGGCAGGATGGCGAGTATCTCTGGCACCACAAACTTTTTATCAGCCATGATTTCCCCTAACTGCAAGCACGCTGAGAGCCATGCTATGAACCTTTAGATGCGACCCGGGTGGAAACGTCGCATTTGCTACAATCACCTTTAGCAACAAATCTTAGTGCGCTGAGCTAAGATTGTAATATAGATCTGCCCGGCGTTTCAAATCAACGATAAGGCCATTACAATCAACGTTTTATAGGGACGGGCCCGCTAGGACCCCCCGGTTCCGTGTCGGCACCTTTCCTTTAAGCCTCGAACCCCTTCCGCTTTTTTTGCGATGAAGTCGTCGCAAAATTCTGTCGCACGTAGCTTTCGGCCTCCGGCAGATTCTCAATTTGACCTTCGAGTTGCGCATCCTCGACTGCTCGTAAGATTTCGCTAAACTGAGGCCCCGGCTCATAACCCATGCGCAAAAGGTCGTCCCCAGTTAGGATGCGCTGCGGGCGTACTTCGGCGGCAGGTGTCTCGGCTATAAACCGTGTCACAAAGTCATAGGACTCCAGCCGGCGGTTGCTGGAGAGTACATCAAGCCGGTGCAAAGCGAGGTGCTCGTCAAATCGCGGCAGCCGAACGAAGCGCTTCAACGTGGAGGCCCTCATTTTTTCCGCGTCTTTGAATTTCATGTGATTGGCCACCAGTGAAAGGATCTGTTCCGCATCGTCGCCCGAAAAGCGCAATCTTCGGCAAATACTCCCGGCAATCTCGAGTCCCTGATCCACGTGCCCGTCAAAGCGAATGCGATCTCCGGTTTCCGCCGCGGAGCGAAATGTCGCAGGTTTCCCCACATCGTGCAAGAGTACGCCCCATGCCAGGGTGGCTGGCGCGCCTGCGGGAAGTCCCTCCAGCATCAGCAAGGTGTGGAGCCACACGTCGCCTTCCGGATGATACTGCGGCGGTTGCTCGACGCCTTTCATCTTCGAGATTTCCGGCAACACTTCCTGCAGCAAACCGCTTTCGTCGAGCAGCGTAAATCCAAGTTTTGCGGCGCCTTCGGTGAGCAGCTTGGTTAATTCCTCGCGGATGCGTTCCGCGGAAACTTGCGTGATTTCCGCGGCATAGTTTTTAATCGCCGCAAATGTTTCCGGAGCGACCGCGAATCTCAAGCGCGCCGCAAAACGCACCGCGCGCAGCATGCGTAATTTATCTTCGCGAAATCGCCGCAGCGGATCGCCGATCGCGCGGATCACTCCCGCGCGTAAATCGGATTGGCCGCCGACGTAATCGAGAATCTCGCCCGTATCGTGACGCATCAGCATGCCGTTGATCGTAAAATCGCGGCGCTGCACGTCTTCTTGCGGCGTCTTGGAGTACACCACCGCGTCGGGATGCCGCCCGTCGGAATAGCTGACGTCGGAACGAAAAGTGGCCACCTCCGTATGGATTCCCTCGCGCGGCACGAGGACTACGCCAAATTGCGCGCCCACGTCCACTCCTTCCGGAAATAATTCGAGCACTCGCTCCGGCGTGGCGTCCGTAGCCACGTCGTAGTCTGCAGGTTCGCGCCCCAGCAGCACATCGCGCACACACCCGCCCGCCAGCAGCGCCTGGTACCCATGGCGCTGCAAGGTTTCGCAAATCGCATTTGCTTGTTCGCGCCCGTTCACAATTCAATTATGCGTCAGCTGCGTGTGGCAGGGAACTTCCTCGCGGGTTTGCCGTGTTTTCTGGTATGCGAGCGGCGCAATTCAACTGCAACTAACGCACGGACCGAAAAATCAGGCAGGTAATATCATCCGATTGGCGCGTTGCGCCAACGAATCCGTCCACTTGCTGCATCAGCGAACGCAACGTTTCTTCTGCATTTATTTCCGGCAGTCCGCGAATAGCCGAGCACCACCGCTCATTCCCAAATTCCTCGTTTCGCTGGTTGAAGGCTTCCACTACGCCGTCGGTATACAAAATCAAAGCGTCTCCGGGCGCGAATTGGACCTCGGCAGTTTCAAAGTGGGTGTTCTCTTCGATTCCCAACGGCAAGCCGCCCACCTCAAGTTTTTCCAGCGTGCCATCCGCGCGGCGCAGAATTGGCGGATTATGGCCCGCATTCACATACGTCATACGCCGCGTCGCCAAATCGTACTCTGCCAGCACCGCGGTGGTGAAGCGGCGCCCATCGAGACTGTGGGCGCAAGCGTACTGATTCAGGCGGTGCACGACGTCGCGAAGTTGCACCCCGTCTCCCGCAATGGTGCGCAAACTCGCTTGCAGCGTCGCCATCAACAGCGCCGCCGGAATGCTTTTGCCGGCCACGTCGGCGATCACCACCAGCAGTTTTTCCCGTTTGGCACCCGGATAGAACGCATCGAAGTAGTCGCCAGCCACGGAATTCTGCGGCCGCGTGGCAAACGCGATGTCCGCACCCGTTACTGCGGGCGGCACCGAAGGCACCAGCCAGCTTTGAATTTCTCGCGCGATTTCCAAATCGCGCTTCATCGTCACCTTGTCCGCCAGCTCCAGGGACAACAGCAGAAGCAACAGCGCGGCAGCGGCCATCTCGAAGTTGAAGTCGAACGTGAAATACTGCCCGGTGTGGACCTTGGGTCCGGAAAGCAACAGCAAAACCAAGCTGGCGAACAGAAGCACGCGCCGTGCCGGCGAAAGTTTCAGCGCCAGGGCCCAGAAAAATTCTTTGGCGATGTAGAAAGGCCGCCGCCACTTCGGCATGCCCTCCAGCCCTTCCCAGTCGACATCTCGGCCGTAAAAGCCATAACTCGCGCGGGCATCCGCGGCGAATTGACCCCACAGATCATCGATTTGCCGGCCTTCGCTGACGCGAAACCAGAAATGCCGCGCTTTTGTAAAGCGCGGGCGCGGCCGTATTCTCGAGACGGGAACTTCCGGGACAGGCATAGGCACAGTATAAGTTACTTCACCGCGGCTTCCTGTAGGGTAATGGCGGTAGTTCTCCCAGCCCTCATTTGAGGGGTTCAAGCGTTCGACGTGGCGCCCGGGCAACGCGCGGAATTTGGACCTTCAAGAGCGTCTTAGTGACCTTCGCGGTTTTTCTTTTCCCGATGCAGCGAGCCGCCGAATTGCACCGCCGCGAATCCGAAGCGGTCGCGCAGGCGATCCGTGGCTTGCGTCAATTTCTCAACTTTGGCGCGTCGTTCCGCGTCCAGCAAATCCAATTGTTCTCCGCCGTGTCCCAAGCCGCTCAGGCTGACGCCGAGCAAGCGGACCTTTCGTTTTCGGTTGCGGTGGTCGCGAAACAGCTGCAGAAAAACCGCGCAGATGTCCGCGTCGAGGTGCGCCGGCTCTAGCATGGTTTTCGAGCGAGTGTAGGTGTCGAATCCTGCGTACCGAATCGTCAGCGTCAGCGTGCGCGACGCCATTCCCGCTTCGCGCAATCGCTTGCACGCCTTTTGCGATAGGTGGCTGAGCATCGCGGTCATAACGTTTTCGTCGGACGTGTCTTCTCCGAACGTGTGGTTTTGTGAAATGGATTTAGCTTCCGCGTCGGTCACAAACTCATACGAATCGCCGCCGCGGGCTTTGCGATAGAGCGCGTTGCCCCATAGCCCAAATACTTTTTCGAGGCGTTCTTGCGGCTCGCGCGCAAGTTGCGCCACGGTTTCAATGCCCAGGGCAACGAGCGCGCGTTCCGTCACCTTGCCGATGCCCGGGATTTTGCGTACCGGCAGCGGCGCCAGAAAGTCTTCTTCGCGTCCCGGCGCCACCCACAGAAGGCCACGGGGCTTGGCCTGGTCGGAAGCAACTTTGGCGGCCAATCGTGTGGTTGCCAAGCCACCAGAACACGGCAGTCCGGTTTGCCTGGTGATGCTTCGCAACAATTTGTCGGCTGCGGCAAAGTTTGGCCCGTGCATGCGTTCCGTTCCTGATAAATCGAGATACGCTTCGTCGATCGAAACCATCTCAACGATGGGCGAAAAGCCGTTCAAGATGGTGGCGACGCGGTCGCTCCACTCCGTGTATTTGTGGTGATGGCCATCCAGAAATATCGCGTGCGGGCAGAGTTTCCCGGCGGTGCGCAGCGGCATCGCGGACTGAATGCCAAATTTGCGCGCTTCGTAACTCGCGGCAGTCACGACGCCGCGCTGGTCCGGCCGTCCGCCGACCACCACAGGCTTACCGCGCAGTTCCGGGCGTTCCAGCAATTCCACCGATACAAAAAAAGCGTCCATGTCCACGTGCAGAATGGCGGACGTGGCCGCCGGATCGATGGTCTCCATCGGCCCGTGCTTCGCGCGAAATCTGGCCAGGTCCGGCATGGGGACAGCGTACGCCGAACAATATTGCGCTACAACCGCAGGTGAAGTGAATCTCGTCGTGAGGTCGGTCGCCCGAATGCTATTGGAATCCGGATCGTTTTTCGCTGCTGGCGCGAGCACTCGGGAGTGGCGGTTTCGAAGGTACGCCTGGCACCCTCGCGGTGTTCATTGCGGCGTTCGTTCCTGCGCTGCCGGTGGCCCTTTTCCTTCGGAACGTTTCGTTGAACCGACAGTTCGGGCCGATGAAAGTAACGCTAGCGAACCCTCTCGGCGGCGATGACGCGCGGGATTCCGGCTAGGTCGTTGGTTACGCTGACTCGCGTCCACGTTGGTTCGCTGAGCAACGGCTGCACAGCGGGTAGGCTGTTGTAACCGAGCTCCAGCACGACTAAGCCGGTGGCGCGCAGATGCTGCGCGGATTGGGCGATGAGCGCGCCGTAAAGTTCATAGCCCTCCTGGCCGCCGAACAGCGCCGCGGGCGGTTCGTGATCGCGTACCTCGCGTGCGAGTGTTTCGGCTTCGCGGCGGCCGACGTACGGTGGGTTGCTGATGACGGCGTCGAACTGCGTCCCGCTCTTGCAGTTCGCGATGGAATATGCGTCGTTCGCGCCATCCAGCAAATTGCTGTGGGAAAAAACGATGCGTTCGGAAACGTTGTGCTGTTCGGCATTGCGTCCGGCGACCACCAGTGCCGCACGGGAAATATCGCTGGCGTAGAAGCGTGCTTGCGGAAGTTCTTTCGCGAGCGCGATCGCGATACAACCGGAACCGGTGCCAACGTCGGCGATGAATAATCCGTCGCCGTCGGTGGTTCGCGGGCGGCCTTCGCGGACTTCGCGCAGGGCAAGGCGGTCCAGCGTTACCTCGATGATGTGTTCGGTTTCCGGACGCGGAATCAGCACGTCGGGATTCACTGCAAAATCGAGGCCCCAAAATTCCTGATGCCCGGTCAAGTGCTGGACGGGTTCACCCGCCACGCGGCGGGCGATCAGCGATAAAAAAGTCCTTTGCTGGTCAGCTGCCAATGGTTCTTCCGGGTGCGCATAAATCCACGAGCGTTCCCTGCCGAGCGCGTGGATCAACAGGATTTCGGCGGCCAGCGTGTATGCGGAGATGTTCGCGGCGCGTAATTCTGCGATGCCGCGTTGCAGCGCAGCGCGAATATCCAAAAATTCGGTGTTGGCCATCTTGATGGTCACGTTTGCGCTTCCCAGCTTGCGGCGCGTACTGCTTACGCGCCGGCTAGTTCTGCTTCAAGCCGCTCCGCTTCGTAGTGCGAGACGAGACCATCGACCAGTGCGGCCAGCTTGCCTTCCATCACGTCACCCAGATTATGCAGCGTCAGGCCAATGCGGTGATCGGTGACACGGTTTTGCGGAAAATTGTAGGTGCGGATTTTTTCCGAGCGGTCGCCCGTCTTGATTTGTCCGCGGCGTTCTGCGCCGATGGCGGACTGCTGTTTCTCGAGTTCCATTTCGTACAGACGCGCGCGCAAGACGCGCATGGCTTTGGCGCGATTCTTGATTTGCGATTTTTCGTCCTGCTGCGAAACCACCAAGCCGCTGGGAATGTGGGTGATGCGCACGGCGGAATAGGTGGTGTTCACCGATTGCCCGCCGGGGCCGGACGAGCAGAAGGTATCGACGCGCAGGTCTTTGGCTTCGATTCTGATGTCGATTTCGTCGGCTTCCGGCAATACCGCGACCGTTGCGGCGGAAGTGTGAATGCGGCCCTGCGTTTCCGTGGCGGGCACGCGCTGCACGCGGTGCACGCCGCTTTCGTACTTCAGCTTGGAATAAACTTTGTTGCCGTTGATGGCGGCGACGATTTCTTTTACGCCGCCGAGCGAAGACGGGGAACTCTCGAGAACTTCCACCTTCCAGCCTTGCGTTTCCGCATAGCGCGAATACATCCGGAAAAGCTCCGCCGCAAAAAGCGCGGCTTCGTCGCCGCCGGTGCCGGCGCGAATCTCCACGATGACGCTCTTTTCGTCGTTCGGGTCCTTGGGCAGCAGCAGAACTTTTAATTCGCGTTCGACGATTTCTTTCTTCGCGGTGAGCTGTTTTTCTTCGTCGTAGGCCATCTGCTTCATTTCCTGGTCGTCGGCTTCCGCGATCATCTGGTGTGCGCCAGCCAGATCTTTTTCAATCTGCTTGTACTCGCGGTGTTTTTCGACGATTTGCTCGAGGTCGGAGTGCTGCTTTGCGACTTTCTGGAATTTGGAAGAGTCTGAAACGAGTTCAGACGTCTGCAGTTGCTGTGTCAGATCGTCGTAGCGGGCGCCGAGTTGGTCGAGTCTTTCCGATAATGTAAATCCAGCCATAATTCTTTCCTCTTGATTGAATGCAGACGGAAACCTTGGTTTTTTGTGACCCTGCAAATACCTTACGGGAGAATCCGCCATCGCGGATTTGGAGAGAGGAGATCGCTAATAAAAAGTGGCAAACATCATGTTGCTCGGTTTAAGAATAGCGCTGAAATGCGTTTGGTGCAATTGCGGGTTTCTCGGTGTTTCATCGTCGTTTTTAGTGCGTCGACTAAAAACCGCACAGAATGCCTGTGCCACTGGTTGCGGGCGCGGGAAAGCCTATACTAGGATGCCGGAGCGCGATGAACGATTCATTTTCCAATGTGGCGGCTCTGCCAGTTGGCGCCGTCAGCGACGCAGATGCCGCGCGGAATCCGGCCAGCGATGCGGGATTTTTGTGGGACTTTTGGTATCCGGCCATTCGCAGCGGCGAGATCCGCGGGCGCCAGCTGGTTACCGCGATGCTGCTGGAAATTCCGCTGGTGCTCGGCCGCACGGATGACGGACACGCGTTTGCGATGCGCGATTCCTGCCCGCACCGGGGTATTCCGCTTTCTTACGGACGATTTGACGGCGAGGCCGTGGAGTGCGGCTATCACGGCTGGAGATTTGACGCGTGCACCGCGCGTTGCCTTGCAATTCCTTCGCTGACTTCGCAGGACAAATTAAAAGTGGAACGTATCTTCGCCGGGCATTTTCCCTGCGAAGAGCGCGACGGTTACGTCTGGGTGTTTATGACGCAGGCGGGAACGCGCTTGCCGGCAACGATTCCTGCTGCGCCGCCACTCCCGGTATTCAGCAAGAGTTACAAGATTACGCATCTGGACTGCGAATTGCCGTCGCACGTAGACCAGGGAATTATCGGATTGATGGATCCCGCGCATGGCCCGTTTGTGCACAAATCCTGGTTTTGGAGAAGCCGTCACAGCATTCACGCCAAAGAAAAACAGTTTGAGCCCATCGAGAATGGCTTTCGCATGAGCACGCATACGCCCAGCGCAAACAGCGCGCCGTACAAGTTGTTGAGAAAAATGACCGGCGAAGCTGTGACCACCACCATTGATTTTGTCCTGCCAAACATGCGGCTGGAAGAAATCCACAGCGGAAAGTTGTGGTTTTCGAGCCGCGCGACGGTGACTCCGGTGCGGCGGGATGTGTGCCGCATCGATTTTGTGGCGGCCTATAACCTGCCAATCCCTGTGGCGGTGGTTCGCCCCTTCGCTAAGAAGTTTCTGCGTCAGGATCAGGAGACCATGATCCAGCAAGCCGAAGGATTGAAGTACCACCCCAAACTGATGCTGATCGACGATGCGGACCGCCAAGCAAAGTGGTATTTCGCGCTCAAGGCTGCACTCCTGGAGTCGCGGCGAACCGGCAAGCCCCTGGTGCACCCAATGGATGGGCCAGTGACGCTCTACTGGCGGTCTTAGCTCCTGCATCTTTCCCCACCTGGCACGTCCACCCAGCTTGGCGGTTTTTCGGAAGTCGTTGATTCTGGGGTTTGCAGCCACGGGACCGCGCTGCGCGTTCTAGGGTGCAGCCGGACTTGGCGCAACGCCAATCCATTGGGGTTACTTGCGTTTGTAGGTGCCGGTTTCGTGAGTGTCGCCGATCGAGAGGGTGTCGTCGTTGACGGAGAAGTTCCAGGTTACAAAGGTCGGCGGGGCGCCCGCGGGAGAGCAGTTCAGGCGGAGGTGCGCGGCATCGGGAAAATCGTACGCGCAGGTGTGGTGTTCGCGGGGGCTGTCCATTTGGAGGGTGCCATCGTCGTTGAATTGGAGATTTTCGTTGGTGCCGTGGGATTCGGCCCAGGCGCCCACGACGTGGCTGCGCATTTCCTGCTGATCGACAAGAGGCGGCTGCTCGGCGCGATGGCGGCACCCGGCGAATAGGAAAACGGCGAGCGCTGGCGCGAAAAACGTGAGAGGCGCCAGCGGATTTTGCGTGCGATTGTTGCAGATAGCGAAAATATTCATCGATCGGTGCCTCCCGCGAAGCGGCCGGAATTTGCAGCGTCGTGCTGATATTTGGGCCAGGCGTTTTGCATGAGGCCTGGGCTGGCGGTTTGCACGGCGTAGAGGACGCCGTCGATGGTGGCGAGGTACAGGGTGCCGTCCGGGGCGAGGGTCGGAGAGCCGGCGGCGAATCCCGACAAAGCTAAGTCCCAAAGCTTGCGGCCGTCGGGTGAGATGGCGACCAGGCCGGGGTCGGCGGCGAAATAAATTGTGCCATCGGCGCCAAGGATAGGAGTGGCTTGCATACCGTTGCGCACGGAGAGCTGAAGGGCCCATTTCACGGTGCCCTCTGGGGAAAACGCGGTCGCCATGCCATGGGAATTGACGACGAAGACGGTGCCGTCGGAGGCGACTATGGGAGAAGCGCGGTAGCCTTGCATCACGCCGGCGTCGAAGGTCCATTTGAGGACGCCATCAGAATCGAGCGCGACGAGTCGGTTGTTGCGGGAGCCGACATAGAGGGACTGGTCTGGCGCGACGGCGACGGGAGAGTCGAAATAAATGTCTTGGGGATAAATGCCGCCGAGCGGAGCAGCGTTGGCCGGAGGATAAGCCCAAAGCTCATTTCCGTCCCGGTCGGCGGCGATGATGTGACGGTCGCGAACGAAAACAAGATTGCCATTTTGCAGCAAGGCGGGTGCGGATTCGCCTTCGAAAGGAGGCTGGGACCAGAGCCGCGTACCATCGGTCTTGTTGAAGGCGGAGAAATTTTTTCCGCAGGTGGTGTAGAAAGTAGTGTCGTCGAAGGTCGCGCCTTGATCGTCTTGAGCGAGTTTGGGGGGTGTACAGGGGGTCTCCCACCGTTTGAGGCCGGCTCTGTTGAGGGAGAACACCTTGTCGAGCGTGGAGAAATAAATATTGCCGTCGCGATCCTCAAGGAGGCCGCCTGCGATGGACTCGCGAAGACCGATGCGATAGGTCCAGACGAGAGCGCCATGCGCGTCGAGGGCGTAGACCACGCCGTCGAGGCTGGCGAGGATGAGTGAACCGTCGCGACTTAAGAGCGGGGAAGTCCAGAAAGGATGAACGGCGCCAAATGGTCTGGTCCATTTGATGGAAGGAATTTGGTGGACGGTGTCTGGAGTGCGGCGCGCGACGCGAACCCAATAAAGAATTCTTACGGAAACGACGACGATGAGCAAAGCGAGAAGCAAGACTCTAAGTCTCATCGATGGCTCCGGTTAGCAGCGGCTCCCCGGAAAAGATGCAGCGGCCATGAAGACTCCGAAGAGACCGCCGCAGGCGCGGCAATTCCAGACAGTGGCTGCATGTAACTGAATGCTAACACTCGGCCGCAAGAACGTGGCGAGGGATTTATTCTCGTAGTTACTACACTTCACTCCATGGCTCGATCGCCGGGCTTACAGCGCCGGTCGCGAAAAGCGTTCGCAGAAGGGTTCCGCTAACGCGAAATTGCAGGGAAAGGGCGTACCCCCGTGATGCAAAGGATATTTACCTGGGTGGTGGCGATACTCGCGATTCCGATCCTGGCGTCCGCGCTCATCCACTACGTGGTGTATCGGCCGACGGAAGCGAAGGTGGACGCGCAGGTGCATGCCGCGGCGAAATTGCGGTCGGCGAATGATGCGAAATTCCGGGAACTGCGCGACGCGGGAGTGAAGCAGCAAAAAAATGAGCAGTATGGCGAGGCACTCGGAAGTTTTCAGGAAGCGGAACGATCTGGAGGACCGCTCGATGCGACGCAATACGGATCGCTGAAAAATTTGCGGGCGGAGATTGCGCAAGCGTGCGAGACAGCGGGAAGAAACGAGGAAGCGCAGAGCGCTTACCAAGCGCTGGTGGATTCGGGGATGCAGAGCGGAACGTTATTGATGCAGGCGCAGCACCGCGCGGAAGCGCTGGCGCGGTATCAAGATGCCGAAGCATTCGCGGGACATTTGACGGATGGGAAATTAACGGCGCTGCAGCAGGCGCGGAGCCTCGAAGTAGGAAGCTTGCGGGAATTGAAGCAGTACAAAGAGGCCGAAGAAACGACACAGCGGATGATCGACGATTTGCAATCATCTGCGAACGACTTTGATCCGGCGCTGCAGGCGGAATACCTGGAACTGGCGATGACGTATTCCGAGGAACAGGATTGGAGCGACGAGGAACACGCGTTGATTGCGGCGATGGCCGCTTGCGAAAAAAGCATCGCGTATTATTCGAATCTTCAAGGCGGCGAGGAGAAGGTGCAACGGTCGCTCATGAACAAAGATTATGCCTGGTACTGGCTGGTGAACGCGTATCAGAGCGACGGGAAGACCGATATTGCTTTGTCGAGCGCGGATGAATTTTACAAATTTGCGGGAGAGCACGTGGGTCCGGCGGGGGAGCTGCAACCTTATCCGCGCGGACAGATTGTCGCGCTAGCGCAGCGGATCGCGATCGGCGCAAATCAGCGGGATGCGATGGAGATATGGCAACGAAGGGCGGGCGGGCGCCGGTAGAGACTTGGCGAAGCTGATCTTGGTTGTCGGCGAGTCGAAAACTAGCGCAAGTCGGCGAGGTCAAAGGTCACAGAGACGGGGTCGCCTTCGGGCGGCGTTACGATTACCGTGGCGGAGCCGGAGGTAAAGTCCTCGGCAAGGAATTCGAATTCGATGGTGGCGCCGGAGAGCGAGCAGCCGCCGTCCTCGGAGCACAGCACGTTGGGTTGGCCATCCGAGGAAATGGGACGAATTTCTTTCGCGTCCGCGCTGTCGTCGCCGGCTGCGCTCATAGGGAGGTAGCCGGAGATAACTCGTACATTGAACTCTTTCCAAAAATCGTAAGGGCGAGGCACAAAGCCCTGTGGAGAATCGGAGCGCGTGCCGGTGCGGCGAACGGTATAGGGGCCATACGAAGCCGTGAGGCGGATGTCCACGATGATTTTGACGGTTTCTTTTTGGTGGCGGTGGTCGATCGCGGCTTGCTGAGCGCTGTAGCCAGTGGCGTGCTGGCTCGAGGATTGCACGAGGAGAGCGAAGGGAGTGAAGAAAGTGACAGAGGCAATGTGCGGGCCGGTCTCGGGAGGATCTAGGTAGGTGGTGTATTTGTCGAGCGCGTGAACGAAGGATTCATCATGCCGCTGGCCGAGGAAATAGGCTTCGCGAACGGCTTCTTCGGAAAGTGGAGAGTCGAAAGCGAGGAGAGCCTGAGCTAGCAGCAGGGCGGCGGTAGAGAGTGCGATTGCGAAGTGATGTCGGGATGGCATTGTGCTACTCCCGTCAGGATTCTAACAGCGGAATTATTTCTTGGGCCGTGAAACGCAGAAGCCGAATTTACTCATGAGGAGCTGAGCTTCGTCTCCGTCCACTGGCGAGAAGGTCATCCCGCCGGGGCCGCGACGTTCGTTGAAGTGGTCGCGCACGATGTAAAAATAAGTTTCCCCGGGCTCGGCGGTGAAATGGGCAGCGGCGGACTTATGTGCGACGCCGAAGCCGACAAACGATTGCCATTCTCCGCAGAGGTGATGCTCACCGGGGTCCACGGAAATATAAAAGTAAGAGTTGGATTGCGTGGCGCCGATCCAATTGCCGTCGAGGCCGAAGCGCGTGGTGGGGCGCGGACGAGAGAGAAAGTCGGAGTCGTCTTGCAGAAAATAAATGAGGGCTTTGCCGGCATCGGGCTTGGCGAAAGGGTGTTGCTTATCGTTGGTGGCGACGTCGAATTTGGTGTCGGCGGTGCCACAGCCAGGAGCAGTGGCGGAGGCGGTCGTGGGCGGAGTCTGTGCGAAGCCTGCGGTGGCGAACAGGAAAGCTAGAAGTGCAAGCGCGACTTTCACGAAGGAACCTCCAAACTGATGTAGATGGGGAGACTGCGATGCGCGTGCACGAAACAGGACCGCCATGGAAGCCTCATTTTCTGCAAGCGCCCGGTTCGGCGGGACATTCAGAACCGCTATCCTATATGACGCGGCGTGCGAGAATGAGGGTACTGCGATAAAAATTACGAGCGATAAAAATTACGAGTATGGAACGCCGGATAGCTGGGATATGATGCGCGCTCGATGAGTAACGATAGCCCATTGCACGAGTTCCTTGAGGCAGCGAAAGCGCAAGGAGCAAGCGATGAGACTCTCCGGGGAGCGCTGCGGGGCCGCGGGTGGCCGGAGCAGGAAGTGTACCGGGCGTTTGCGGATTATTATGAAGGCCACAGCGGACTAAAAGTCCCTGCCTACAGACGCTCCGGTTCGGCGAAAGACGCGTTTCTGTACTTACTAAGTTTTTCGACGCTGGCCACGTGGATCTTTGGCGCTGGTTCGGTGATGTTCACGTTGATCGACCGGTGGTTCAAAGATCCGCTCAGTCCCGCCAATCAATCCTATTATTCAAACAGCTACTATGAAATGGCGGATTCGCTGGCTTGCGTGATTGTGGCCTTTCCGATTTATGTTTTCGTGATGCGGTATATCGTGCGGGAACTGGAGGGACATTCGGAGAAGCTGGAGTCGCCGGTACGGAAATGGCTCACCTATCTGGCGTTGCTGATTGCCGCGTGCGTGGTGGTGGGTGATTTGATCTCATTTCTGACTTATTTGCTGCGTGGAGAGATTACGGCGCGGTTTGTGGCGAAATCAGCGGTGGTGCTGGTGCTGTCCGGCGGGGTGTTCTGGTATTACTTTGGGTCGTTGCAGCGGGGCGCGATACCAGCGAAGAGTGGCCATGAATAGGAATATGGGCGCCACCATTGCTGCGACCGTGGTCGTGATCGCTGTGGTGATCCTTGGATTCCGCGAAATGGGCAGTCCGGGGACCCAGCGGCTGCGGCAGGCGGATGGGCGAAGGGTCCAGGCGCTGGCGCGAATTGCGCGGCAAGTGCAAAACAGATGGCGCAGCAATAAGTCGCTGCCCGCGGATTTGGAAGCATTCGGCGGGACAGACAAAAAGGATCCAGTGAGCGGCAGACCGTTTGGATATCACGTGAAATCGGGAAGCGCGTACGAACTGTGCGCGACGTTTGCGTTGGGTGATAACCGCGATGCTGCCCAGAATAACAACGGGAACGATTCGTGGACTCACCCCCAAGGCGACTACTGCTTCCAACTCGATGCTGCGCAGCTCGTACCGAACGCGCCGTATTATTAAAGGGATTGGCATACCTCGCCGGGCGGCGAATCGGGCCGCAAATGCAAACCTCCCTTGACGTCGGGAACGCGTCTGCACGTCACAACGGCCGGATGTCGCGCTTTGCGTAAGAGTCGGAACAGGGCGTGAGAACGATGGCGCTGGATCGCGGCGATCGTAGACGTACCGGTGTGATGGCGTACGGCGCGGCTCTAAGGCACTCGCGTTACGAGTCCTGCGGATCGCGTCGAAAAACCGAAAGAACCCACGGAAACCAAAGCGTACCGGATGGCGTCCTCCAGGATCTATAAATCCAGTCAAATGCGGCGGGGCGTGTTGGGGAAGTCTAGCCAGACTTTTACGCCGCAGAAGTGGGAGCCTTCGGTGCAGACAGGGGTGGTGACGCCGGCGCGGAGGTGGCAGGGCGGGCCGACGTAGCGGGCTAGTTCGGGGTGGACTTCGCGGAACTGCTGCAGCTCGTCCATGGAAGATTGGTAGATTTCTTCTTGGGCGTTGAAGCAGGTGCGCATGGTCCACTTGTGGAGCAGGTGGAGGAGCGAGCCGGTCTCGACGAGGCGGATGGATTTGGCGTTGGGCAGGAGATAGAGGGCGAGTTCGGCGGGGACGCCGCGATCGAGCAGGGCATTTTTGGCTTGCCAGGCTTCGTGCATGGCGCGATCGTAGACAGCTTTGGCGCGCGGATTATTTTGCAGGAGAGCGGGCGTAATGTAGTCAGGCTTGCGCGTGTCGGCGAGGGTGAGCAGAGGGCGGGAGCCGGGGACCATTCTGTGGCGCTGATCCTGGGAGTCGGCGGTGTGGCTGATTTTTTTTGCGAAGGTGTAGGTGGCGTGCTGCAGGGCGCGCATGATCGGTGCGTGGACGCCGACGTTTAGAGTTTCGAGGCGATAGGTGTTGCGAGCCGGATTTAAGAGGCGGTCGATGGCTTCGGCGTCGGAGCAGCTTGCTTCGGTGAGGCCGGCGACGGCGCGGTAGGCGTCGGCGGTGACGCGGGCGGCGCGCGGGGAATAGTCGAGGAGCTTGGAAGTTTTTCCGGCGAGCTGCGCGTCAAATTCTTTCGCGACGGCGTCGCCTTGGGAGACTTGCGAATTGGCGTGCTTCCATTCGGGGAGTTCTTCGAGGGGCTCGGTGGCGAAGCGCTCGAAAAATTGCGGATCGATTTCTTTTACAAGGCCGACCATGCCGCCGACGACTTCGCGCGCCTCGGTGGGCGTATCGGAGGCGGAGCACATGCGCCACAGGCGATGGAGCACGATGCCGGAGACGGTGTGCACCATGGCGGTGAAGGCGGCGACGGGCAGAACGTAGCGCGCGACTTCGATGGCGCGTTTTTCGGCGGAGCGCTCGATTTTCTGGATGCGCTTAGCGTGTGACATGGGGCCGATGTGCCAGATGTCATTGAGGATTTCGCGCGTGTCGCTGACGAGGAGGGCGGAAAGCTCGCGATAGGCGTCCCAGGCGCGCACGATGGATTGCTCGTAAATGGCGCGGCTGGCGGCGTCAAAGAAAAGTGAAGGGCGGGGGACGAAGGCTTGCACTTTGTCCATGCGAACGTAGCGCTGGGATTGCTGCTCGGAATTGTAAAAGGGATGCGCGTGGAGAAAAGACCAGACAAACTGGCGGCTGACGCTTTCGAGGCCGAATTCAAAATGCGCGTGCTGGAAAACAGTGTGATGGCCGCTGTAAAAGGTGGCGGCGCCGATGTTGAGGCGCTGCTTGTCGGTAATTTCGTCGGGCGTGATGAGGCGCGAGGAGTAGCAGGTGCGCGCCGCAGCGATGGCGGAATCGAACGGATGGGCGGAGGCGTTGCGCAGGGTGACGCGCGGAGGCGCGCTCTCGACGAGTTGCTGGGGCGAGCTTTCGAACATGGGAGATTGCGTGGCCACGTTGGATGGTTATTCTACACGAGGACGGAGCTGGTAGATGGCGCAGGGGATTCTTCGAAAGAGAAAAGCGAGGCAATGAAGCAGCGAAGTACTAAAAAAAGTGGGCGCAGCGACCGATTTACATAATCCTCATGCCAATCGGATGTGCTGCGCCCGTTTCTGTGTCGATGCGTTACTTTTTTGCGGCAGCGACTTTGGCGGCGGCGTCGGCGTATTTCTTGGTGAAGCGTTCGACACGGCCGGCGGTGTCGACCAGTTTTTGCTTGCCGGTGAAGAAAGGATGGCAGCTGGAGCAGATTTCGACGTTGAGGCGTTCGCCCTTAATGGTGGAGCGGGTGGTGAAATTATGGCCGCAGGCACAGTGCACGGTGACGGCGTGATAGTCGGGGTGGATACCGGGTTTCATGGAACTCCATTCTGTCGCGTCCGGTCTGCACGGCCTCCCGCCAGGGCGGGAGCTACAGCCGCGTCGCTAGGTCGCGAGCGAAACCACGATTATACGCCAGGAAGAGAAAAGTTTCCAGCCGCTGGTGATCACGCAATCACGATGATTCTTACGCGTAATAACGCACGAGCCATTCCGCCACACAGGCCGGCTTGGCGATGCCTTCACTCTCCACGGTCACGGAAAACGTGGCGTCCAGCGATTCGCCGGAATCGGTGAGAGCCGATAGTACAACGCGCGCACGAATGCGCGAATTTACTCTCACCGCGCTCGGGAAACGCACGCGATTCAATCCGTAGTTCACCGCAAACCGCACGCCGCCTTCGATGGTAAGCACTTGCGCTACAAACTGGCTGAGCAAGGAGAGTGTCAAAAATCCATGCGCGACCGTGGCGCCATAAGGAGATTGCGCAGCCGCACGCGCGGCATCTACATGAATCCATTGCCGGTCCTCGGTGGCTTCGGCAAACTGTGCGACGCGTTCCGGCGAAATGCGCATCCAGTCGGACACCCCGATTTCGCGTCCGACAAATTCCTTCAATTTGCGAAGATCTGTGACCACGAGAGGAGGCATCGGTATTTCCTAGCAAGAAGCGAATGGTTTTAAAGCGCACTCAGGGATGAACTGAATCGAGAAAAAGGTATCACGTCGACGCGCCAGATGCCTTCTTGCTCGCGCCCAATTCCCATTTCGCAATGGATTCGAGATGTACTTCGTCGGGACCATCCGCCAAGCGCAGGGCGCGCACCATGGCCCAGGCACTCGCCAAAAACGTGTCCTGCGAAACTCCCGCGCCGCCATGCGCTTGAATCGCGCGATCAAGCACGCGCAAAGCTACGTTCGGCGCCACCACTTTGATCATGGCAATTTCCGAACGCGCCGCTTTGTTTCCTACCGTGTCCATCATGTACGCCGCTTTCAGAGTCAACAATCGCGCTTGCGCAATCTCGATGCGCGAAGCGGCAATCTCCGCGCGAACGGTTCCTTGCTCCGCGAGCGCTTTGCCGAACGCTATGCGCATCTGCACGCGTTGGCACATCGTTTCCAGCGCGCGTTCTGCCACCCCAATGCACCGCATGCAGTGATGAATGCGCCCGGGACCCAGCCGCCCCTGGGCAATTTCAAAGCCGCGGCCCTCGCCCAGCAAAATATTGGTCGCTGGCACGCGGACATTTTCCAGATGAATTTCCGCGTGACCGTGCGGTGCGTGATCGTAGCCGTACACGGTAAGCATGCGTACGACTCTTACGCCCGGGGCATCCATCGGCACGAGGATCATGGATTGCTGTTTGTGCGCGGGCGCAGACGGATCGGTCTTGCCCATCAGAATCATAATTTTGCAGCGTGGATCGCCGGCGCCGGACGACCACCATTTTTTTCCATCGATCACATACGAATCGCCGTCGCGCGCAATTCGCGTCGCGATGTTGGTGGCATCGGATGACGCCACGTCGGGCTCAGTCATCGCAAAACAGGAACGAATTTCGCCCGCCAGCAGTGGCCGCAACCATTTTTCCTTTTGCTCGGTGGTGCCGTATCGCACCAGCACTTCCATGTTTCCGGTGTCTGGCGCCGAGCAATTGAAAACTTCCGGCGCCATGTGGCTGCGGCCCATCATTTCGCATAGCGGCGCGTACTCCAGGTTCGTCAAGCCCGCGCCGTGTTCGTGCGCGGGTAAAAATAAATTCCACAATCCAGCATCGCGCGCTTTGCCCTTCAACTCTTCGACTATGCGCGTGGGTTTCCAGCGGTTGCGTTCCACCTCCTGGTGGAAGCGTGCTTCGTTCGGATACACATGAGCATCCATAAACATCTGTAAATGCGCACGCAATTCAATGGTCTTTGCGCTGAATTCAAAATTCATGACCGGAATTATATACAAAGGGCAGAGGCGTTAGTAACTATCATCGGCGAGCGGCACTTCAAGGTGCGTCAGCCGGTTTCGCCGCGGGTTATTTTGGGGGGACGACGGAGCCTGTCAGGCCAGGGTGCCCTGCAACAGTTCGCGCAACGTTTCCTGCTTTTGCGCGCCGAGCTTTTTGTGCTGCGACGTCAGATAAAATACGTCGATCGCCTTCTGGCCTTCGGTATCCACCAGCGCCACTTCGATATTGCAATCGAGCCGCGCGAGCGCGGAACCGATTTCGTGCAGCAATCCCGGATGATCCTGGGTGACGATCTCCAACAACGTGCTGTGGGTGGAGGACGTGTCGTCGAAACTGACGCGCGTGGCTACTTCTACCTTTGGGGGGCGCTGCCGCCCGCTGCCGGCGCGGCTCTTCAGCAAGGCCTCCAGCGGAGAAGTTCCACGCACCACATCGAGCAGACTCTTGCAGAAGCGCTCCACTTCCGTCGGATTCAGTTCGAGCGTGCGGTGCAAATCCGTGAAATGAAAGGTATCGAGGACCACGCCGGCGGCATTTGCAAAAGCATCGGCCTTGATAATGTTCATGCCCCATCCAGCCAGTACGCCGGCGATGGTGGCGAACAGCGCTGGTCGGTCGGCGGTAAGCAGCGTCAATGAATAAGCATGTTGCGTGGCTACCAGATCGATCTGCACGGGATCAGCGTCCAACTTCTGATATAAGCCGAAATGTCCGGCGACGTCCGAAGGCGTATGCACCGCCAAATAGCGGCGCGGAAAGCCTTCGAGAAAGCGCTCTATCGATTCCGTTCCCGCGGAACCGGTAAGTTTGCGAACCTGCTGCAGAACAGGAACTTCGTCGAGAGCGTGCAAGCGGTCGCGATCCAGCGTGCGGCTGAAATGGTTCGAAGTGGCTACAAAAAGCTGCCACAGCATTTCCGCTTTCCAAGGAGTCAACGCTTCCGGGTTCACAGCGTGAATGTCCGCATAGGTAAGCAGACACAGCCGCTGCAAACGCTCCGGCGTTTGCACGATGGAAGCAAAACCCGAGACGGTGGTGGGATCGAAAATATCGCGGCGCTGTACGGTAGCCGACATATCGAGATGCCGCTCAATCAAGAAATGCACTTCCGTTTTTTCGTCCGCCGACAATTTCAGGCGGGCGGCCGCGGTTTCCAGCGCTTGCAAACTGCCGGCGACATGATTTTCCACCGGCATGCCTTTACCCACATCGTGCAGCAGCAAGCTCAGAATCAACAGATCCCGGCGGTCCACGGTTTTCCAGATCGACGAATAGTTCACGCCGCGCCCGTCAGGCGGGCCGGCCAGTTCCTGCAAATGCTCGATGGTGCGCAAGGTGTGCTCGTCGACCGTATAACGATGATAAAAATCGCGCACGACCAGCGAATCGATCACCGCAAATTCCGGCAAAATCCCCGTCAGCAATCCGAGCCGCTGCATGGGGCGCAGCGCCACGCCGGGAAAATCAGAACCGAGAATTTCCTGAAAGGCCGGCCAGGAAATTTGCGCGTTGCGCACGGTCAATTCCGGATGCAGCATCACGTAGGCGATGGTTCGTTCCGCTTCGCGGCTGAGCGGGACGCCGGTTCTTGCGGCCATCGCAAACAGCGAAAAAAGCACGGCGCGATCCGCGAGCGCGGTCTGGTCCAGCACTTCGAGCAACCCGTCGCGCGCCGCAAAAGGTTTGCCGTCGCCGGCATCGATTTTCGGCCCGCGCGCGGCGGTTAGAATTCGCTGCCGCAAAGACTGCTGCGCGGGCGCCTTCTGTTCCATGTAGCGCAAGAGTTGACGGTTTAGCGTGCGCGCCTGCCGGAAATAGACGCGCATCCATTCGGCGGTACTGCGCCGGTTGTCCAGCGCGGCGTTCGGCGGCAAGCCCAAGCCGCGTTCCGCGGCCTTGGCTTGCAACTCATAGGTCAAAGTATTGTCGTTCCGCTGATTGCTGTAATGCAGAAAGCAGCGAATGGCGCTCAGGAAATCCACGGCGCCCGAAGCCAATTCTTCCTCAGCAGCAGTGCTGTTCCAGAATTCGCGCTTTTCGCCGCACACCTGGCGCAGCCACGCCGCCGCTTGAAAGTCGCGCATGCCGCCGGGCGATTCCTTCACATTTGGTTCCAAATGAAAAATCGTGTTGCCGTAGCGCGCCAGGCGTTCCCGGGTCAGTTTGCGAATTTGCGCGGAAAGGAACGGCCTAGCCTGACGTTCCGGGCCAGGAAGGACCTTGCTATCCAACCGCTCGAAAAGCTCCTGATCGCCTGTAATGTAGCGGCGATCGAGCAGCGCCAGGTGGAATTCCGCATTATCTTCTTCAATGCGCTTGCATTCTTCGAGCGTGCGTCCGGCGGAACTAACGCGAAATCCCACGTCCCACAAAGTTTTGGAAAATTCCGCAATGAGCGGCCGGAAATCCCGCTCGGCGCGTTCATTTCCGAAAACGAACAGGATATCCAGATCCGAATAAGGGAAAAGCAACTCGCGTCCATAACCGCCCAGCGCCAGCACGCAGAGTCCCAGCGATTCCATGCTGCGAGCGCTCTGCAATTCCGCAAACACCTGCTGGATGCTGCGGTCTGCCATCGCGCACAACGCTTGCAAAGTCTCCTGGGCGCTGGCCCCCGCTGCAAATCCTTCACGGATACGCTGGCGTTGCGAGTCGATTTGTGGAGCGAGTGTGGAAACGGGTGTCACGAGTCTCTGCGTATCCTGCGCGGTGCGAAGCCGCGGTTCGTTCTTGGGATCGCTGCTGCGATCCAGTCCGGGGCGGGCGGCGAAGTTCACTGAAGTGCATTCTCCCCGCGCTCTTCGTTGCGGATGCGAATGGCATCGTCAACCCGCGTCAAGAATATTTTACCGTCGCCGATCTTTCCTGTCTTGGCGGTCTTCAAAATGGTTTCTACCGCTTTATCCACCAGCTTGTCCGGTAATACGAGTTCCAATTTTATTTTCGGCAAGAGGTCCACGGTGTACTCGCGTCCGCGATACACCTCGGTGTGGCCTTTTTGCCGGCCGTGCCCGCGAACTTCGGTGACCGTCATTCCCTCGATGCCGATTTCGACCAGCGCATCTTTCACCGATTCAAAGCGCGAGGGCTGAATAATCGCTTCCAGTTTCATCATGAACTTTTCCACTCCGCGCGCTCTAAGTACGTCAATTCATTACCCGCTGCCGGTTCGAGACTCTCGTCCGCCACGGCGCTCATGGCGCAAGCATCCTGCGCGTCGCGATGATCAAAATGCACTTTGAGCTTGTCCACGAGCGATCGCATGGGCCCGACCGCAATGCGGCCAAAAACCAGCTTTGCGAACCAATGACCGAAATTATACGCACGGGGAAGCGGCCCCGAAGATTGAACTTTGCATTGGCACTATTTGATTTAGTGATAGCAGGTAACGTATCCCGTGTGTTTTCTTCGGCTAGAAACGGAGAGTAAATGCCGGGTCAAAAAAAGCTCGCAGCATCAGACCGAAGCAGTAAAAGCGGCGGCTCAAGGTGTCAGTCGAAGCAAAGTCAAAGCCCGCCCGCAAGGCGGCAGTACGTATCTTGTCACGCACCTCCGGCAGCGTATAATGTGCCTCCGGGCCAGAATCAGGGTCCGGCGAGAATTGAGAGACGGAGCAGGAACTTCACTTGAGCGGAATTCCCGAGCGAAAGCACATGACTGATCACACGCCGATGGAAATAGATGTCCGCGACGTTGGCGATATCTCCATTGTGGACGTTCGCGGCCGCCTGGCGATTGGCGAATCCGCGGAGCAATTGCATGAAGCGCTGAACTCCATCGTGCAGCGCGGCGTGCACAAAGTGGTCGTGATCCTGAACCACGTGACGCAGATCGACAGTTCTGGTATTTCTACGCTCGTGCGCGTAGCCATTGGAATGGCGCGCGAAAAGGGCGCGTTGCACCTGGTGTGCGGCCCGGGCCGTGTGCGCGATTCGCTTACCGTGACGCGCCTCACCGACGCCATTCCGACGTTCCAAACGGAAGCGGCAGCCCTGAAGTTTTGAGTCCTTACCTTTGAGCTTTTCGATGCGGCAGGCGAGGGAAGTAAATCTGCCGACGTACGAGAAGGAAGAATCTTCGACCGACTACCCGCTTTTCTTTAATTCGGCAAGCACCAGTTTTGCGAGTTCTTTCAGCGTTTCAAAGACACCCTGACCCGTCACGGCTACGCCTTCCAGCACCGGCTCGCCTTTTTTCTGCAGTTGGCGCGTCAGTTCGTCCACCGGCATGGCGTTTGGCAAATCTCGTTTGTTCAGTTGTAGCACGTACGGAATCGTGGCGAAATCGAGTTTGTGTTCCCGCAAGTGTTCGTGCAGATTTTCCATCGTTTCAAAATTCGCGTCCAGGCGTTCTTCCTGCGAATCGGCCACGAAGGCAACGCCATCCGCGCCCTTTAGGATAAGTTTGCGGCTGGCTTCGTAGAACACCTGCCCCGGCACGGTATAGAGGTGAAAGCGAGTTTTGAATCCGCGCACGGTTCCTAAATCCAAGGGGAGGAAATCGAAAAACAGGGTGCGGTCCGTTTCCGTGGCCAGCGAAACCATTTTGCCTTTTTGATTTTGTCCGGTGTGGTCGTAGATCCACTGCAGGTTGGCGGTCTTTCCACCCAGACCTGGACCGTAGTACACCAGCTTGCAATTGATTTCGCGCGCAGGAAAATTAATGAAAGGCACTTGTGGTCAGCTCGATCTCGGCCAGAGTTTTATAACACACACGAAACGGGCAGGCTAGGGGCCGCGCCGCGGGTGTCACCAGATAAACACTGCACTGCTAGTTTCCGCGAGAATGGCTTGGCGGATAGCAGTTATTTTACGCGGTGGCACTCGTAGGTAACGGGTGAATTGGCCCGCGCTTTCACGGGCGTGTGCTCCGCGGCGCCATGCGTCGAGCAAGAACGGCGTTTGGTAGCCGCGTTGACGCGCGGTACCTGCTCTGCTAGCATCCGCCTCATGGCTAAAGTCCATAAACCCGCCTCGCGCTCCGCGGGACGTTCCAAGAGCGCTTCCCGGAGCGAGCATAAACCAGTGAAAAAAAAGGCTTTGCCCCCGCCTCACCCTCCGCAGCGCGGCGGCGTCGAACTTGTCGATCCGCGCGTCCAGGCGCAACTGAAGCTCTACGACGAGGCTTTAGCGCTATTCCACCAGCAAAAGTTTGCCAAAGCCAAGCAGGAGCTCGAAAGGGTCCTCGAAGGCCCCAGCAAAGAGCTGATCGACCGCGCGCGCATGCACATTAATATTGCCGAGCAGCGCATGAAGCCCACACTCGAACAAAATCCCCGCACGGCTGATGAGCATTACCAGCGCGGCGTAGCCATGATGAACATCGGCAGATGGGATGACGCGCGCGAAAGTTTAGTCAAGGCGCGCAAAGCGGCGCCCAAAGCGGATCATATCCATTACGCCTTGGCGGCGCTCGATTGTTTGACCGGCGAAGCAGACTCCGCCATGGCCAACTTGAAAGTGGCCATCGAGTTGCGCAGCGAAAATCGCTTTCACGCGCGCAACGACGAAGATTTTGCGTTCCTGCAGGAAGATCCGCGCTTCACCGAACTCCTCTACCCGGAAAAAGAAGGCTACTCCGGCTAAGCTTCGTGCGGCTCGTTCTAGCGGCGCAGCGCGATGCGCCCCGGCCAGGCGAGTCGGTGTGTTGAAGCGGCGTCCTCTGGGGCGCCATCTTTTGTTTTCGCGACAGCGCTACGAATGCCCCCAGGCAAATTCACTTCCCGGGGCTCTTTCCGGTACACTTCTTCCGCCCAGTGCGATCCGCTCTTTGCGTAGCCTTGTCGCGCTTTTTTTTTGCGTTATAGAGATTCATGTCAAAAAAATCCTCGGCACCGAAAATTCTACGCCGTGGTTGTCGCGTGGTGGCGCTCGGCGGCGGCACCGGCTTGTCCACCTTACTGCGCGGCCTGAAGGAACACTGCGTGCGCCGCAGTGACGATCACCCGACACCGGCGCGTCCGATTTCCGATCTCGTGGCCATCGTTACGGTTACCGACGACGGCGGCTCTTCCGGGCGGCTGCGCCGTGAAAATCGCATCCTCCCACCGGGAGACATTCGCAATTGCATGGTGGCGCTGTCCAAGGATGAAGCGCTGTTGGGCCGGTTGTTTCAGTACCGCTTTAAAGCCGGTCGCGGTTTGGTTGGCCACAATTTCGGCAATCTTTTTCTCGCTGCGTTGACCCATATCACCGGCGACTTCGCTGAGGCTATTCGCGTGAGCAGCAAAGTGCTGGCGATTCGCGGCCGTATTTTTCCCTCGACACTATCGAACGTGCATCTGGTGGCCACGCTCGAGGACGCCAGCGTAGTGCACGGCGAAACGCGCATCACTGCCAGCAAATCGCCCATCAAGAAAATCGCCCTGTCCTCGCCCGGAGTGCGTCCGCTGCCGCTGGCCGTCGAGGCCATACGCGAAGCAGATCTGATTTTGCTGGGACCCGGCTCTCTCTACACCAGCATCCTGCCCAATCTTTTAATTCCCGAAATTGCGCAGGCGATTATTCAATCGAAAGCCCCGCGCGTGTATATCGCTAATTTGATGACGCAGCCCGGAGAAACTGCGGGCTATGCGCTTGCGGACCATTTGCGCGCGATTCAGCAGCATGTCCTGCGCAAAAATTCTCGGCGTCGGGTAATCGACTACGTGGTGGCCAATAGTCAGCCCGTCTCGCCCGCCGTGGCGCGCCGTTATCGCGCGGAGGGTGCAGAGCCGGTAGTCGCGAATCTTCCGGCGCTGCGCAAGCTGGGGTTTCGCGTGATCCTTGATAATTTGCTCGAAGAACATGGCGTCATTCGGCACAATACGCGGCGCCTGGCGCAACTGCTGCGCGAGCAATTTCTATGATCGCGCGAGACTAGAAGCGACGCTGTTGCCGCAACCGAACTTTACGAATTTATAGTAACGTGCCAGACTGCTCCCGCTGCGACCGCCCCGCGTAAACAACTTGTCGGGCGCTATCCCAAAACGAGGCTTGCATGATCGCTCGCGCACCATCTGCAGAAGAACTTCTTGCCGCGCTTCCGCCGCTGAAATTGTTCATCGACAACAAATGGGTGGACAGTGACGCCACGGAGCATGTCGAAGTCCACAGTCCTTCCACCGGCCAGCTGCTCGGCAAAGTTCCGCACGCGACCCCAGCGGATGTGGCGCGCGCTGTCGAATCCGCCCGCAAAGCCTGGGACGCCTGGCGCCTCACGCCGCCTTTTGAACGCTCCGCGGCCTGCCACCGCATCGCCGACCGCATCCTCGCACGCAAGGAAACTATCGCGGGCGTCATCTCGCTCGAACAGGGCAAACCCTATTTCGCCGAAGCCCTGCCGGAAGTGGAGGAGAGTGCGGAGAATTTTCGCATCGCCGCCGAAGACGTGAAACGCCTGGAAACTCCCGTCATTCCCGCGCGCGATCCCAACAAGCGGCTCTTCACCTTCAAAGTCGCCATCGGAACTTGGGGCATTATCACTCCGTGGAATTTTCCCACGGTCATCCCCTCGGAATATTTTGGGCCAGGCATCGCCGCCGGCAATACCATCGTTTTCAAACCGGCGGAGCAGACTCCTCTCGCTGGACTGTTCCTGGCGCAGTGCATGGCGGAAGCGGACCTGCCGCCAGGAGTGTTCAACTTGATTACGGGCTTGGGCCCTACGACGGGCAACGCGCTGGTAACCCATCCTGGCATCGACGGAATCGGGCTCACCGGCGAAACGCACACCGGGGACACCATCCAGCGCCGCGCCGGCGTCAAAAAACTATTGATGGAACTCGGCGGCAACGGTCCACAAATTGTTTTGGAAGACGCCGATCTTCCCCGCGCTGCAAAAGCTGCCGCTTTCGGCGCTTATTTCAACGCGGGACAAGTCTGCTGCGCCACGGAACGCGTGCTCGTCGACCGCCGCATACACAAGGATTTTCTTGATCTAGTGATTCGAGAAGCCAGAAACGTCCGCGTGGGCGATCCCTTTCATGAAGGGATTCATATGGGGCCGATGAACAATCTGCCGGTTCTTGAAAAAACGGAGCGCCATCTCGCTGACGCCACGCAAAAAGGCGCGCGCATCGCGTTCGGAGGCAAGCGCGCCGCCAACCACGCGACAAAGTTTTTTTTTGAACCCACCGTCGTCGACAACGTCAGTTCTGAATCACTACTCAACCGCGAAGAAACTTTCGGCCCGGTTGTTCCGATTATCACTGTCGACGGTTACGATCAAGCCATCGAGCTCGCCAACGGCACCGGGTACGGACTGCAAATGGCGATTTTCACCCGCGACATCGACAAAGCATTTTATTTTGCGGAGCGCTTGCGAAGCGGCAACGTGGTCATCAACGACACCACCGACTACTGGGAAGCGCACGAACCCTTCGGCGGTGGTGGCGGCACCACCAGCGGCTACGGCCGCCTCGGCGGCCGCTTCACATTCGACGACATGACGCACCTCAAGACTGTCGCGCTGCACATTAGTCCATTGAAGCCGGGCTGTTAGGCGAGGAGAATATTTGTGAGGTTTGCCGTGCTCGGCGCGGGAATGATGGGTTGCGCAGCGGTTTACGATCTGGCGCAATCTCCGCAGGTGAAAGAGATCCTGGTAGCCGATTTCGATCTTCCGCGTGCAAAGAAAGTGGCACGGGAATTCGGCGCGCGGAAGGCGCGAGCGGTCTTCGCCGACGTCCGGAAAGCTTCTGCCCTCGCGAAGCTCCTGGGCAACTACGACGCGGTCCTCAATTGCACGCAATACTATTGGAACCTCGATGTCATGAAAGCGGCGTTAGCCGCGCGCGTGCATTACCTCGATCTCGGCGGCCTTTTCTATACCACGCGCGAACAGTTAAAGCTTCACCGGGCCTTCCAGCGCATCGATAAGCTCGCGATCCTGGGCATGGGGAGCGCTCCGGGCATCGCCAACGTAATGGCCCGCTATCTGGCTGATCAGCTCGACCGCGTCCACGCCGTACGCGTTTACAACGGCAGCCGCGACGCGCAAACCTACGCCGACCCGTTGGCCTTCGGCTTTTCCGTCGCTACCATCCTCGACGAACTCACCATTCCGCCGATGTCCTTCGAGAAAGGCCGTTTTCGCGAATGCGAGAGGTTTTCTGGAACTGAGTCCCAAACTTTCGCCAAGCCCATCGGAAAACTCGTTATGCGCCATTCCATTCATTCCGAAGTGGCTACGCTTCCGGTAAGTTTCAAATCCAAGGGCATCCAGGAAAGCTTTTTCAAAATCAATTACGACCAGCAGTTGATCGAAGCCGTAAGACTTCTCTCGGCGATTGGCCTACTCGGGAACAAGCCTGTCGCGGTGAGCGGCGCGCAAGTTTCACCACGAGCCGTGCTGGAAAAACTACTCAAAGCTCGCCCGCCATCGGCCAAGCCGCCGAAGGATGTTGAAACGATCCGCGTAGTGGTCACCGGCAAGAACGGGGGCCGCAACGAAGTGCTGTCGCTGGACGCCACCGCAAGATTTTCAACGATTCCATCGTTCAGCGCCGTGGCACGAGACACCGGTTTTCCAATCTCTGCCGCCGCGCAAATGATCGTTTCAGGCGCAATCCATACGACCGGAGTGCAACCGCCGGAGACCGCCATCCCGCCAAAACAGTTTCTGCAGGAAATGCACCGCCGCGGCATCCGCATGAGCGGCGCGACGTGGCGCGAACGACCGCGCAATACGCGTAACACCTAGACGGCCAGCAGTGCGCTGGCAATCAACGCAAACACAATCCCCACGCCCTGCCGGATCGTCAACTTCTCGTGCAAAAACGCAAGACTCAGCAAAATCGTCACCAACGGATACAACGCCGAGAGCGTCACCACGGTCGAGGCCTTCCCCTGATCGAGCGCTGCAAAAAAAGTCAAAAATCCTATAAATGCAAAAAATCCTCCCAGAGCTGCCCAGCTAAAACCAGGCAACGACCACACGAAGCGAAATTTCTCCAGAAACAAGACCACCACCGCAAAAGCCAGCACGCCCGCGGTTTGAAACAGCAGCGCTTGCTTCGGCTTCGAATAGTTGGAAGCCAGTTTGCTAAATACGCCCCACAATCCCCAGGTCAAAATCGTCAAGACCGCGTAAACATACCAGGCTTTCAAATTGTCCTCCGCGAATGCAACCAACTGCGAGGGGATTGTAGAGGTTTGCGAATCTTTTGGCGAGCCGCTCTTCACTCTTTCGACAGCCGCACTGGAAACGGTGTTGCCCACGCACATCCACGCGGCCATACTTTGTCTATCCCAGCAGCAACTTTAAGCAGCAGCGAGGGTTTAACCTCACAGTCTGAACTCACGAAAACTACAGGAGCGAGGTCGACGGCAAATGTCTACATTTCGTGGTTTGTGTCTACTTTTTCTTGCTCTCATAGCGCTGGCGATTCCCGCGACGTCCTATGCGCAGGGCGTCAGCATTGGCGTTGGCATTTCAGTTCACGTTGCTCCGCCCGCTTTGCCCGTTTATGTGCAACCTGCGGTGCCCGGGCCTGGATATATTTGGACCCCCGGTTATTGGGCTTATGGCGAGGATGATTATTATTGGGTTCCTGGCACGTGGGTGCTTGCTCCCACGCCTGGATATCTCTGGACTCCCGGCTACTGGGGTTTTGTCGGCGGCGCTTATGGGTGGCACGTCGGCTACTGGGGACCGCACATTGGTTTCTACGGCGGAGTGAATTACGGCTTTGGATACGGCGGCGTCGGCTTTGAAGGCGGCCGCTGGGATCACGGCGTCTTCGCGTATAACCGCTCGGTCACCAACATTAGCAACACCACGGTCATCAACAACACCTATAACAAAACGGTCGTCGTCAACAACACTTCGAGCCACGCCAGCTTTAACGGCGCTGGCGGTACCACTGCGCAACCAACGGCCGCGGAGCAAGCCGCTGCAAATGAGAAGCACTTGCAACCCACGTCCGAACAAACGCAGCACGAGCACACGTCGCTCGCGAACCCGCAACAAAAAGCTTCCGTCAATGGCGGCAAGCCTGCTGTCGCAGCCACGCCAAAGCCCGGCCAATTTTCCGGCAAGGGCGTAGTCGCTGCCAAAACCGCTGGCGCGCCGTATCACGCAACGTCTGCGAACGCCGCGGTAAAATCGGACCGTCCGGCGAACGCTCAAGCGAAGACCGCGAACAACAATCGTCCAAATACAGCGAATTCCACAACGTCCGCCAGCAAGGGGAGGACCGCCACCGCCACGAATTCGAATCGTGCGCCTTCCAATCCAAATACCGCGCACGCGCAAAGCAGCAAGCCCGCGCCTCAACCGAAGAGTGCTCCTAAGCCGCAAGCGCATCCGAGTGAGTCGCATCCGGTCAAGAAGCCCGCTCGTTAAAAACGCCGGATGTTTCGCGATATCTAAAGAAAAACGCCACTCTGCGCAGCAAGCCGGAGTGGCGTTTTTCTTTGGTGAGGCGCTCGCACGATTAATTGTCGGACAATCGCCCGCGAATCACGGTGACTGACGCTTTCGGCAACGTGAACGTCGTGTCCGTTAGGGCCTCGACAGTCCACCGCTTCATCGGCCCATCGGGTTCCGCATGGCTTTTCGACCCATCCGAGTGCCAGACGTATTGTTCCGCGCCAAAAGAGACCAGTGAAATGGCGCCGGAAAAATGCCGCTTCGCCGAAGTAGTTCCGTTCACCACTACGATCTTGGCGACATGCGCGTTAGAAGCGTCTTTATTTACCGCTAGCACTGACCAGTCGCCGTCCGGACGCCTCACCGCGTACGCGGTGACCAACTCATGTCCCGCGTCGTCGTGTACATCGGCGCTCGCGGGATAAAGTTCATGAGCTCCTGCGCCATGCTTCACCCACTCGAGATTGATCAACTGGCTGGCAAAGTATTGTGCGGCGGGCTGTTGTATTTCCATCCGGTCATTCGCCACAAAATTTCCAAACGTGCTCCAGCCGTGGCAACCTGGGCGCAACGGTTCTGGCTGTATGGGTGAGTGGTAAAATGCCGCGCCCCCACTGGCTAGGAACGCACCAGCATTGTCCGCCAGCCACAGCGCGGCGAATGTATCGGCCATCGACTGCGTCAGGTCCCAAGACAGATTGCTCTCCGTGATCATCAACGGAACATTCCGCGGCACTCCGTCATCGCGCCATACCTGTAAAATGTGCCGTACGAGTTCGGGCTCGCGATACAGGTCCGCCCACGTCACCTCACACGGCGGAAATGGGTAATGTTCGAACGAAACAAACGATAATTCTCCCAGCTTTCCGCGGGCCTTCAGATAATCGATGAATCTTCCCAACCATGAAGTTCGCCCGCCGCCATCCGGCCACGCTTGCACATCTTCATTCACTCCGGTAAATACCGGACCGCCGAGCTGCAATTTTGCGTCGACGCTGTGCAGCGCCCGCGCCCATTGCAGATACAGCGCGCCGTAATCTTCCGGCAGCATGAATTGTCCGTCCGGCTCCTCGCCCATCTCCACATAAGCAATGGAGTAGCCGCGTTTTTCAATGTACGCCAGCTCTGCTGCGGAATCTTCCGGTGTTCCGTACAGCAGAGAAACTGGAATCATCGCCGGCAGCTTGTTTGTGATTCCACTGGTGTAGAAGAGATCGAATCCCGTTTGTACGCGCCCGGGCTCGATATCCGCTGCCGTATGCCACGGATCCATCGACGACACATACGTCGCCGTCTGGTACTGCCCCGGCGCATGCCGCACCAAATCTACAAATTCGCCGCTCGCCGTAAAGTTCCCCACGTAAATTTCATTCACCGCGTAACCCACGCAGTTGCGCGGATCGCCGCTACCGTGCGTGTCGCAGGTATTCGAAGACTCCGTCATCAGAATCCGCACAAAGCGCGCTTTCACCGGCGAGTCCGCAAGTCTGCGCACGCCGTTTTGCGCCGCGCCGGCAACCTCGCCATTCGCGAACGTCGTCCACGTTCCAGCGCCCTGCTTGTTGATGGCGTCTTCTCCGGTCCAATACTGCACCGCGTATTTACGTGCATACGGATTGGCCCAATCGATCTTGATGGCGTCGATTTGTTGGACGGTATCAAAATCCACCACGATCCATTGCGGATGGATGGCGTCGTCCTCAGCAGTGAACGCTTTCGTCAAATACGGATTGCTCTTCCAATAACTCTGCGCGTCGCCATCCGTCAGCCGCGAAAATTGTCTTTCCGCATGATCGCTGCGCGTACTTCCGCGATGCGTCAGGGTGAATCCATAGGAACGCCGCGCAAAATCTTTCGGCTCGGCATCGCCGGTGAAATATCCGCTCTGATGCGCCGCATCGCTCCAGGTACCGTGCTCGTTCCAGTGCCACACCTCCACCGTTAACTCCGTATTCTGCCGGTAGGTGATCGGTCCCCATCCCGCCGAAAGTGATTTTTGCAGAACGTCCGGGCTGTAGGCTTTGTCGATCCAGGTGTCCGGCAAAATATCAATGGACGTTCCCAGCGCCTGATCCGGATCGAAAGAGATAGCCTTGGCGGGCGCAACATCAATGGTGATCGTCTGCCGAGCTTGACCCACGGCAAGAAATGCGCCACAGGTCAACGCGAGGCCTGCCGCCTTCGCCAGAACTTTTCGCGCGTGCAAAACCGTCAAATGGTGTTTGGAAAAACGATTGGTAGGCAAGCAGCGACTCCTCAGGAAATCTACCGGCCACAAATTGCCCGTCGTCAACATGCGTATTATATCGTTTTAATGCTGCGGATTCGTATCACTTCTCAATTTTGCCGCCGCCTGCTAACGTTCTAAACGCAGCTCCGTTCGCTCGCTCACATTCCGGAGACCACATGCCGACTTTTCCGCTTATCGAATACGAGGACGCCCCTCCCGAAGTCCGCGCGGTTTACGACGACATCATGACCACGCGCCAGATCGACTGGATCAATAATTTCTGGAAGGCCATAGCGCACGATCCGCAACTCCTCAAGCGCACCTGGGAAAGCCTGAAAGAAATCATGGGCCCCGGGGCCATCGATCCGCTCACCAAAGAGCTTCTCTATATCGCCGTCAGCGTTACTAACAATTGCCAATACTGCATCGCTTCGCACACCGCCTCGGCTTTCGCCAAAGGCATGGCGCCGCAAATGTTCAAGGAATTGCAAGCCGTCATCGGCATGGCCAACGAAACCAACAAACTGGTCACCGGCTACCAGGTGGAAATCGACGAGCGCTTCAAGCCGCCGCTCCATCTAGCGCCCAAAAAATAATTTCGCCCGGCAATCGTCCGCCTTTCGTACAGGTTGCCCGCCTGTCCGCGCGGCCAGTGTTCCTTCGTGGTACGCGCGTACTATGGCTGCTCCGCCCTCGTCAGGAACAAGCTATATAGGTTACCGAGAACTCTGTTTCCTCGTGGCTTTCGGGGCCAGGCAAAATCTTCTTCGCGGGTGGGGTCATGTCAACGATTGTAAAAGATACGGAAGTTCTTCCGGCTTCGCCGGAAGTGGTAACGCCGCGTGCGGCCGCCGGCAGTCTCGCTGCGCCGGAATTTGTCGCTAAGCCGCAGCCCGTCGCTCTGGAAGTTTCCATCACCGTGAATGGCGCGCGTTCCGTCGACGGCACCGATAAGCGCGAGCCTTTTTCCGAAGCCAGCAAAACCGTGCTCGTTTTCGCCAATGGCGCCGTGATCCGCTTGCAATCTTCCGTCGCGCCTGGCCAGTTGCTTTTTCTCACCAACGAAAAAACGAAGAAAGAAGTGGTCTGCCAGGTTGTCAAGTCCAAGAATTATCGCAACGTCAGCGGTTACGTAGAACTCGAATTCACCGAGCCCGTGATTGGTTTTTGGGGCATGCGCTTCCCTGGCGACCGCATCGCGCACCCGTCGCCGAACGCTTCCGCGCCCGCGATCGGCGCTCCTGCCGCGCCCGTGGCGTCCGTCGCCGCGACTCCCATTTCGTCGCCGTCGATTCCCGCTGCAACGATTCCCGCAACCGCCATCGAGCCGACCAAACCCAACGCGCCTGGGGTCGCCGAAACTCCGAAACTGGTTCCGACAAAACTCGCCATTCCCACTCCGGAATCGCAACACGCCGCGCCGCCGATCTCGGCAACACCCGCCGTTACCGCGAATGCGCCGCTAAAGCCCGCCGCTTCTACATCGACTCCCGCGCCTCTCGATATGAATCTGTTGCGCCGGGCTTCCGACCCTAAACTCCGCGCCATCCCCGCTATTCCTGCGGCACCCTCCAATGCTGTGCCGATCGCGACAAAGCCGGAAACGCCTAAGCCGGAAATCGTCAAGCCCCTAGCCGCGGATCCCACGGAAGCACTGCGCGCCGAAAACGCGCGCCTGCAAGAACAGCTTTCGGCCTTCCTCGGTCAGAACGTCAAAACGCCCGAGCAGCCCGCGCCAGGAGTCTCGACGCTCGCAAGTCTCGCCCGCCAGATTTCGGAGGTCGCCGCGCCTCCGGCAAGCTTTCCCGATTTGGAAGCAAAAACGATACAGTCGAAGACGCCTGAGGCTGCGCCTAGCGCCGCGTCGTCTTCTACCGTTAACGTCACTCCCGCTCTGGCAAAAATGTCCTCCGTGTCGTTGGAGTCCCTGCTCGACGAAGAGCCCGTAAAGATTCCCGTGTGGCTCGAATCGTTGGCTCGTAACGCCGCCACTCCACCGGAAACAAAGGTGGACAGCGAACTGCTCACTTCGTCGTCCCTCGCGTCGTCTGTCGAAACGCAGGACTCATCGGTCGCGCCGCAACTCGAATCGTCTGCGCAAGATTTGCATGTGGATGAGGAACCCGCGTCCGCCGCCGACGCTTCCGTCACCGGAATCTTCGAAGTCCCTGCGCCAAACTTCGGCTCAAATTCGATGTTCAGCGACGAACAAACGCCTGCCGAGGGCGCTGCCAAGTCGAAAAAGGGACTTGTTTTTGCCGCGATAGCCGCGGGCGTTCTGATCGCCGCGGGCGGCGGCTACTGGTATACGCATCAGGACGCGGCAATGTTTGGGGGCGCGCAGCGCTCTCCGCACAGCGCGAGCGCGGCGCAGCCCAGTCTTCCCGTTGCTGCGCCAGGCATCAGCACTTCGACCGCTGATGCGCAGGTGCAACCTTCGTCCACCAACGTTTCCAGCACGCATTCCGCGAGCGCGGTCAAAGACGCAGGTGCCGTTCCGGCGCCGGTCAACGCCAACGCGGCGGCCACCGCGGGTCGCTCGGTGCAACCCGCCACTGCAGTGCCTGCAGCAGTTGGCTCGCCCGCCGACGCGAAGTCCGCGGCCGCCCCACCAAAAAAACCGGCGCTCGGAGCAGTCCATCTTTCGGCGCCGACCGTCAGTCGCAAGTCTGGCGGCGCCGATCTGGGCGACGCCGATGTTGCTCTCAATAACTCTGCTGACTCCGGCGACGCGGCGCTTGGTGCAACTTTCGCTTCCAGTTCCGGTCCCGCGGCGCCTACGGCTTCCATACCCGTCGGCGGAGACGTAAAGTCCGCTAGATTACTGAAGTCCGTTCCTCCGGTTTATCCGGCTTTCGCCAAGACGCAGCACGTTAGCGGCGACGTAAGAGTCGACGCGCTTGTCGACGCCGAAGGCCACGTCACCACCATGAAGATTGTCTCCGGCCCGGCTATGCTGCACTTGGCCGCGATGGACGCTCTCCGCCAGTGGAAATATCAACCTGCGACGCTCGACGGCAAAGCCGTCCCCATGCATCTCACGGTCACCATCCAGTTCCGCCTGCAATAGCGCTGAATTCATTCAGCAGCCCGCGATTCGTGAGCTGCGCTGCGTTTACGCGTTTGGTGGTTCACAAGCACTGCTCCTCCCAACGTCATGGTCCTTGCGGCTACGCGCTCCACGTTCGTATACTGGTCGCCCGGACAAATAACGTGCCGCGAGTGGGTAGCTCGCAATCAGGTACGCTGCTTGTCTTGCGATTCAGATGAACGATCGGCACCGCCGCAGGTTAGCTTTGCTTCGCGGCGAAGTTGCGTCGAACGAGTTGCGTCGACCTTCCTGGTCGCGCCGCGGCGCGCCGTGCCGCACCAAGGATGTCGCGAATTTTAGGAGAGTGTGCATGTCGCAGGTACCCACGCCCGAAGAACTGAATGTCTACCAAAACGCCGAAGCACGATTTGAAATTGCCGCGCAGAAGCTAAAACTCGAGCAAGGGCTGTACCACTATCTGAAACATCCGAGCAAAGAGATCACGCTCTATATTCCGGTGGGCATGGATAACGGTACGCTCGAAGTTTTCACCGGATACCGCGTGCTGCATTCCACCGTGCGCGGCCCCGGAAAGGGCGGCATTCGCTTTGCTCCGGACGTCAGCCTCGACGAAGTTCGCGCCCTGGCTACTTGGATGACCTGGAAATGCGCCGTCGTAAATATTCCGTTCGGTGGCGCCAAGGGCGGCGTCATCTGCAATCCGCAAAAAATGTCCAAGCTCGAACTGGAACGTTTGACGCGGCGCTACACCGCGGAGCTGTCGAATTGGCTGGGGCCCGAGAAAGATGTTCCGGCGCCGGACGTTGGCACCAACGAACAGACCATGGCTTGGGTCATGGATACCTACGCCATGCATCTTGGCCAAGCCACGACTGCCGTCGTCACCGGAAAGCCCATCGAACTCGGCGGTTCCGCGGGACGCCGCGAGGCCACCGGCCGCGGCGTGATGATGTGCTGCAATCGCGCCATCGCCAAGCTGGGCATCAAAAAAGAAGGGTGCCGCGTTGTGATTCAAGGTTTCGGCAATGTTGGCTCGCTGGCCGCGGAGTTGATGCATCGCAATGGATACAAAATTGTCGGACTGGCCGATATCGGCGGCGGCCTGTACAACGAAAAAGGTTTCGACGTGCCGCAAGTAATCGATTGGGTTTACCGGCAACGCAAAGCTTTGCCGGATTTTCCCGGCGGTGGCGTCAAGATGAGTTCGCGCGATGTTTTGTTTCAGCCCTGCGAAATTGCGATTCCCGCGGCCATCGAAAATCAGATCACCGAAAAAAATGCAAGCCAGGTGCAGGCCAAAATTTTGTGCGAAGGTGCCAACGGCCCCACCACTTCGCAAGCCGACGCCATCATTGACGGCAAAGGCATTTTCACCGTGCCCGACATTTTGGGGAACGCCGGCGGAGTAACCGTCAGCTATTTTGAGTGGGTGCAGGATCGCCAGGGTTTCTTCTGGCGCGAAAGTGAAGTCAACGAACGCCTCCTGGACGTGATGGACAACGCTTTCGATCAGGTGGTGCGCTACGCGGAGACTCATCAAGTGAACAACCGTATCGCGGCGTACATGCTGGCGATTGACCGTGTGGCCAGCGCGCTGCGGTTGCGCGGCATTTACGCTTGAGCTGACCGACCATGGCTTTCCGTGTGGGCGGCGGGCCACGGAAGACCAACGTAATTTAAATTTTCGTGCTGGCATGGCCGCTGCGAAATGTGTATGCTTCCGCTCCGCGGCACAGGTTCTCCCGCTCCTCGGCCGCTACCAACCATGTTTGAACAATCGGTATTGCCCGGCCACGCCAAAAGTGAAGCGCAGCACCGCCACGAAATTTGTGTCACCGGCCGCTGGATGTACGAACGCGGCTTCATCGTAGCCTGCGAAGGAAATGTATCGGTGCGGCTGGACGCGCACCGCGTGTTGACCACGCCAACCTGCATGAACAAAGGCACGCTGCTTCCGGATGATCTGGTGGTCACCGATCTCGAAGGGCGCCAGCTGTCCGGCGAAAAGAAATTTTCTTCCGAGCTGGCCATGCACCTTCTGTTTTACCGCATGCGCCCGGATGTTTTTGCGGTGTGCCACGCGCACCCGCCCACGGCCACAGGGTTCGCGGTGGCTGGACGCGCTCTCGATCAGGCGCTGCTGCCGGAAGTAATTATTGGTTTGTGCCAGATTCCGCTGGTGCGCTACGGAACACCGGGGACTCCGGAGCTGAGCGCGGCGCTTGAACCCTTTGTATCGCATTACGATGCAATGCTTCTGGCCAATCATGGCGCAGTGACCTGCGCGCCGGATTTGCTGACGGCATTTTTCCGCATGGAAACCATCGAGCATTCCGCGAAGATTACGCTGGCTGCGGAAATGGCCGGCACTCCGGAATTGCTTTCGGGGCGCGAAGTGGCGAAATTGATGGCCGCGCGCGCGCGGTATTTTGTGGAAGCACCGCCGGGCGGCGGCGCGGAGTTGCCGATCACCAGCGATTGCGCGGATGAAAAAGATGAACCGGTAACGCTGACGCGCAGCGAACTGGATGCGTTGATAGATGAAGCGGTGCGCAAAGACCGCGCCCGCCGCTGAGTTGGATGTAGCCGCGGGTTCGACACGCCAAAGAAAAAGCAGATCCCTCACTTCGTGAGGGATGACCGAGTGCGGGTTCGTCGCGACTGTGCGGTTTGGTTGCCCGCGATCCACGATAAATCCACGTAGAATGGCGCATGCGTAAGGAACGGCTGGAAGCATTCAGCGACGGCGTCATCGCGGTGATCATCACGATTATGGTGCTGGAATTGAAAGTGCCGCGCGGCACGGATTGGGCGGCGCTGCGTCCGGCGATTCCAGTTTTTCTCAGCTATGGGCTGAGTTTTATTTACGTAGGGATTTACTGGAACAACCATCACCACATGCTGCAAGCGTGCCAGAAAGTGAATGGCCGCGTGTTGTGGGCGAATTTGCATTTGCTGTTCTGGATGTCGCTGGTGCCGGTGGTGACGGGATGGATGGGAGAAAATCACCGCGCGAAGATTCCGGTGGCGCTGTACGGTTCGGTGCTGCTGCTGACTGGCGTTGCGTATGTGATTCTAGCGCGGCTGCTGATCGCGTTGCACGGCGAGGATTCGCCGCTGGCCGTGGCGCTGGGCCGCGACTACAAGGGCAAACTCTCGCTGGGACTTTACGCTGCTGCGATTGTGTTGTCGTTTGTGAATACCTGGATTGCGCTGGCCATCTACGGAGCGATTGCGGTGGTGTGGTTTGCGCCGGATCCGCGGATCGAGCGGCGAATCAGCGAGTGAATACCGCTTTGCTGCAAGAACGCCGTGCATCGAGGGCGTGCTCGCGTCGCGATGCGGAACACGAGCTCCCGGCCCGTTGCCTTTTCGTGAGCCAGGAACGGTTGACGACATGGGTACGATGACGTAGCGTGACTGGGCGCTATGGCCTTTCCTGTTTATCTGTCCATTGGTTCTTTGCGGTTACATCCCCATTGGGTGTTCGAAACGTTGGCGTATGCCGCGGGATTCCGCGTCTATTTATGGTTGCGGCGGAGGAATGGCGATGCGCTCGACGATGCCAGCCGGTGGTGGGTGATTGCTGCGGCGGCGATGGGAGCCGTCGCTGGCGGCAAAATTCTCTACTGGTTCGAAGATCCGCGGTTGACCCTGGAGCATTGGAGCGATTTGGCATTTTTGATGGGCGGGAAGACCATTGTGGGCGCGTTGGCTGGCGCGCTGTTTGCTGTTGAAGCCATGAAACTGCGACTTGGAATTACGCAACGAACCGGGGACTTGTTTGCCGTTCCGTTATGCGTGGGTATCGCAATCGGCCGGATCGGATGTTTCTTGACGGGACTCGACGATCACACCTTCGGAATCGCGACCAATTTGCCGTGGGGAATTGATTTTGGCGATGGCCTGGCACGGCATCCAACACAACTTTTCGAGTGTGTCTTCGCGATTTTGCTAGGCAGCTTTTTGCACACGCGCATGCGCCGACCGTACGTTCCCGGCGACATTTTCAAAATGTTTATGGTCGCCTACTTTTCATTTCGCTTGGTCGTCGACTTTTTGAAACCGGAGGTCCGGATTTTCGCGGGCCTCTCCTCCATCCAGTTCGTCTGCATCGCCATACTGCTCTATTCCGGCCCGGATATCCTTCGCTGGGCCGGCGTACTGCAGGCGCGCGCCGGCTCACGCATGAATCGCGAAATTCGGCCGTCGGGGGCGCGCCGCGGGTTCCCGCAGGCCTCCACAATTTCGCTTTGTTTGATATTCGTCGGCAAAATTTTCGGGAAGCGAGAGTAGCTCATCGTGCGCAAGCCTGAGGCGAACGGTTCGCGCCGCGTAAAAACCTGGCTGGCGATTTTTCTCACCATCCTCTCGGGCGCCATGCTGGGGCTCACATCGTGTGCGGCAGCCGTCGACAAGACCTTTTCGATGACTCGGCAGATCCCCACGCCGCGCATCTTTGTGGCGGGAATGTTGGTGGGGGCGGCCGCGTTCGTAGGCGGCATTATTTGGCTGGTGGTCGCCACTATCATGGGAATCGTCCGCATGTATCGCAATCGCTGGCAAGGATTCAATTAGGAGGAACACGCCGTCGTTTGAGGGTGCAGCGAAGGATCTCGCGTCTCTTTGCTTCAGCGCGGCCTGCAATAGCTCATGCCAGACGAAATGAATTTTTCGCCCGCAAAACCACCGTCGCCTCGCTCAAAATATTTCGCGGCGCTGATCACGTTGGGGTGCGCTTTCCTGATGGCTGCCGCTTCCTGTTTTGGATTCTTCGCTTCACTGGGGCCGCCCCAAGGCGTTAACTCTCTCCTGAGTGCCGCGTGCGTATACCTTTTTTTGGCCAGTCTCGCTGTTTTGATCGCAGCCGTCGTGTGGCTGATCACCCTGTGGATCAGGAAAAGGCTTTCCTAGGAGGTTTCGTGACGGAACGAGTTCGCCCGTACGTTTTCTACGATATAGCGCTGACCATTTGCTCCATGTGTTTCCGCAAACTCGAAGGCAAAATTGTTTTTGAGGGCGAAAACGTCTTTCTGCTCAAGCGCTGCCCGACCCACGGCGCGGAAAAAGTCCTGGTAGCCGACGACATCGATTATTACCGCCGCTGCCGCGAGCTGTTTATCAAAACCCCGGAAATGCCGCTGGTCTACAACACTCCCGTAAAATGGGGCTGCCCGTACGATTGCGGCCTGTGCACGGACCACGAGCAGCATTCCTGTCTCTCGCTCGTCGAAGTCACGGACTCGTGTAATCTGCGCTGTCCCGTCTGCTACGCCGGCAGCGGACCGGAACGAACCGCGCATCGCTCCCTCGCGCTCATCGAAAAAATGCTCGATGCCGTGGTGCGCAATGAAGGTCAGCCAGACGTCGTGCAACTCTCCGGTGGAGAACCTACCCTTCATCCCGATTTTTTCAAGATTGTGGCCTTGGCCAAAGCGCGTCCCATCCGTCATCTGATGGTCAACACCAACGGTTTGCGCATCGCGCACGACGAAGAGTTCGTCAAACGCCTCGCGGAAATCGAAGATTTCGAGGTGTACCTGCAATTCGATTCTTTCGAACGAGAAGCGCTGCTCGATTTGCGGGGCGGCGATTTGCGGGGGGTGCGCGAACGCGCCCTCGAACACCTCAACAAATACGAGATTTCCACCACGCTGGTCGCCACGCTGCGGAAAGGTCTCAACGACGGTGAAATCGGCAAAGTCATAGACTTTGCGCTTACGCAGCCCTGCGTCCGCGGCGTCACTCTGCAGCCCATTCAGGATGCCGGGCGCCTCGAAAGGTTCAATCCCGCCACGGATCGACTTACGCTCACGGAAGTCCGCCGAAAAATTCTGGAGCAGACCCAGGTGTTCCGTCCCGAGGACGTGATCCCTGTACCGTGCCATCCCGATTCGCTAGCGATGGCCTACGCTCTCAAAATTGACGGCAAAGTCGTTCCACTGACTGGCTTGGTCGATCGAGATGTGCTCATCAATGGCGCGCGCAACACCATCGTCTACGAAGAAGAGCCCGGCATCCGCGATTGCCTTTTCAAACTATTTGCCACCAACCATTCCCCGGCCTCCGGCGTCGCCTCTCTCCGGGAGTTGCTTTGCTGCCTGCCCACCGTCTCCGCCCCGGCTCATCTCACTTACAAAAACATGTTTCGCGTGCTCATCGTGCAATTCCTAGATGCCCACGCTTTCGACGTTCGCTCCGTAAAAAAGACCTGCATCCACATCGTCCATCCCGATGGCCGCCTCATCCCATTCGATACTTATAATTTGTTCTATCGCGACGATTTGGAGAGCACGCGCCTCACCCCATTGCGGGTAAGCGCTGCAGGCTCGCCGACTCCAATTTCTCTACTCCCTTCTGGAGCGCGCCATGACCGTTGAGCCCCCGCGCGAGGACGAGACCAGAGGATTTTTCATGGGTGCCGGGATCGGCGTGATCATCGGCGTTGTAAGTATTGCGAGCATCTTTATCGCGAGTGAGGCTTTCTCTTTTTGCTGCCGGGTCGACGGTAAAGCTAACGATCGCGTTGCGTTTTCGACGCAACTGCTGGTGCTCGTTGTAGGTGGCGGCTTGGCTATATGGCGGTTGTACCGGGAAGGTCGCAAGGTGCAAATCGCAGGCGTGCTCACCGCACTGTCATTCTTCCTGCTGCTCAACGCCACCTGCTGGTCATTGATCAAATGAACTGGCGTTAAGCAAATCATGGCCGGGTCTCGTATGGAGATGAATATGAAAGATATGGAGATATTGCAAAGCTACTTGGGAGGACGGGTGCGGGTGGTGGTGGGAGATATTACGGCGCAGGATGTGGATGCGATTGTGAATGCGGCTAACAGCACGTTGTTGGGGGGCGGAGGAGTCGATGGGGCGATTCATCGCAAGGGCGGGGCGGCGATTTTGGAGGAGTGTCGCGGGATTCGGCGGACGGAGTATCCCGAGGGGTTGCCGACAGGGGAGGTGGCGATTACTACGGGAGGGAATTTGCCTGCGCGGTTTGTGATTCACACGGTGGGACCGATTTGTCGGTCGAGCAGCACGCCGGATGCGGAGGGGTTGGCGTCTTGCTACCGGAAGGCGCTCGTGTTGGCGGAGGAGAAGGGGTTGCGGTCGGTGGCGTTTCCGGCGATTTCGACGGGGGCGTATGGCTATCCGAGGGAGGAAGCGGCGGAGGTGGCTTCGCGGGCAATTGAGGAGGGTTTACGCGCGGCGGAGGGGATTCGGGAAGTGCGGCTAGTTTTTTTTGATGCCGCGGACGCGCGGGCGTTTGTGAAGCATCAGAAATTTTCTGCGTGAGATTGGAGATGGATGCAGGTGCGGATGCTGCGTTGCGGCTGCACGGATCGCGCGGAGTTGCGCGGCTTGGCGGTACAGGCAAGAGTGCCGGTGCTACTGAACGAAGGGATAGATTTCGTCGGAGATCCAGTAATTGGTCATGACGAAGGCCAGGAGGGTGCCGACGACGAAGAGGATGACCCGGGTGCGTTTCCAGAAAGCGGCGAAGGGGGTGTGCTGCATGGGCAGGTCGATGAGATAGGCGGCGCAGTAGAGGACGTTGGCGATCAAACCAAGGAGGCAGAGCTGCAGCAGGCTTTCGAGCGTGAAGGCGGGGCGGAAGTGCGGCCAGGTGGCGAGGACCCAAGTGGCGGTGACGGCGGCGAGGATGACGTTATAGAAGACGCGGCGAGGCTCCCAGAAGCGGGCGGCGTCGGCGAGGGTGGCGCGGAATTCGGAGAAGGGATTTGAAAGGTTGGAGGGGGTGGGTTGCGCGGTTTGCATGGGAGGTTCCTTTCCCGCGATTTCTAGCCCTAGGATACGCCCGCGCTTCCTGTTGTCAAGTACTTTATGCTGTAGAGTAAGGTGACGCCGTTGTGCCACGCAAGCCGGTTGCAATATCTCGCAAAGACCGGAAAATAGGCGGCGCTTGACAAAGACAGCGCACGGGTAGATCATTTCCTCGTAGGCGAACAAAAAGCGAATATATAATTCCTCCTTTACCTCGTTTTTTCCGCCGGGATGTCCTTGGGACGTGCAATTCATGGCTATGAATGAGCGGGCGGCGGCGTTGCGTTTGCAGGTGGAGACGGCGCTGGCGGGGCGCGTGGTGGGGCCGCTGGAGTATCGCGACCGGTCGGTGGTGGAGGTGGTGTCCACGGGGATTGCGGAGATGGATGAGTTGACGGGAGGGTTGCCGCGCGGGTGCTTGACGGAAATTTTCGGCAAGGCGGGAAGCGGGCGGACGAGTTTGCTCTTGGCGACGATGGCGGCGCGGACTCGCGAGGGAGAAGTGTGCGCGCTGGTGGATGGGCGGGACGCATTTGATCCTGGGGCGGGACTGGTGGCGGGAGTGAGTTTGCGGCAGTTGCTGTGGGTGCGCTGCAAAAATATCGAGCAGGCGTTGCGGGCTACGGACTTGCTGATTCAGGGCGGAGGATTCGGGTTGATCGCGCTGGATTTGAGCGATGTGGCGGCGCGCGTGGTGCGCCAGGTGCAGCTGAATGTGTGGTTCCGGTTTCGGCGAGCGGTGGAGGGGACGGCGACGGTGCTGTTGTTGATGGGGGAAGAGTCGCATGCAAAGACTTGCGCTTCGCTGGTGTTGCGGATGGAGGGGGAAGCTGGAGTGTGGCGGGAGACGGCGCGGGAAGCGGGAGCGGCAGAAAAAAACTTGCGACATCCATATGTGCAGAAAAATGAATCGCAGAAAAATAGTTGGGATGCAGCGGGATGTTTGCTCAGCGGGGCGCAGAGTTGGACGGAAGTGGTGCGGTCGCGGATGCAGATGGAGGATAGGCGGGCGCTGGGAAATAGGCCGATGGCGAGTCGCGTGTTGCCGATTGATGCGCGGAAGATGGATGAGAAGCGGATGGATGCAACGAAGTTTGCGATAAAGACGGAGTGGAATTATTTGGATGAGGATGAGAAGCGAGAAGATTTTTAATCTTCTGCAAAAAATTAAAACGAAGACGTTTTAAATTTCGGACGCCCGGGCAAGCTGGGCGCAACATGCTACGCCCCTACAAAGGAGTTTTTTGCGCTTCTTGGTCGATGCGATATGGGATTTGCGGCGATTTACGTTGCGGAATTTACGGTGCAGGCGGTGGTGCGCGTTGAACCGGGATTGCGTGGGCGGGCGATTGCGCTGATTGATGGGAATGCGCCGCCGCTGTTTAGCGTGGTGGCGGCGAACGCGGGGGCGCTCGAGGCGGGGATTTTTTTGGGCATGACGAAGGCGCATGCGGCGCAGTTTGCTGGAGTGGAGATTCGGGCGCGGTCGGCGGCAGCGGAGAAGGCGGCGCATGCGGCGATGCGGGATGTGGGATGGTCGGTGTCGCCGCGGATGGAAGATCGCGCGGCAGATTTGATTTTGCTGGATGTGGCGGGATTGTCGGCGCTGCTGGGCACGGAGCAAGAAATTGCGGAGTTGCTGGTGGCGCGGGCGGGGGAGTGCGGGCTGCGCGTGAATGTGGCGATTGCGGAAAATATTTTTGTAGCGGAAATTACGGCGCGGGGGTTTGCGGGGATTACGTTGATTGCGGCGGGGGAGGAAGCGGCGCGGATTGGCGGATTGCCGGTTCGCGTGCTGCTGCCCGAGGAGGAGATGGCGGAGACGCTGGAATTGTGGGGAATTCGCACGTGCGCGGAGTTGGCGCGGTTGCCGGTGCTGCAACTTTCGGAGCGGCTGGGCCAGGCGGGTGTGCGATTGCGGGCGCTGGCGCGAGGGAAAGCTTCGCGCGCACTGGTGGTGGCGGAGCAGAAACTTACTTTTGAGGAGGAGATGGAACTAGACGACGCGGTGGAGGAACTGGAGCCACTGTCTTTTGTGCTGGGGCGGCTGCTGGATCAGCTTTGCGCGCGATTGACGGCGCGGGCGCTGGCGGCAAGTTTGCTGCGCGTGCGATTTGATTTGCAGCCGGCTTTTGAAGACGCGCTGGATGTGCGCACGGAAGTGGTGCGGGCCAAAAGTTTGCCGGGAATTTACGAGCGGACAATGCAACTGCCGGTGCCAATGCGCGATGCAAAGTTGCTGCTGAAATTGCTACGGCTGCGGTTGCAGGGGAGTCCGCCGGGGGCGCCGATTGTGAAAGTGCTGGTGGCGGCGGAAGCGGCGCGGCCACGGGTGGCGCAACGCGGACTTTTTTGGCCGAGTTTTCCGGATGTAGAGAAGCTGGAGCTGACGCTGGCGCGGCTGGAGGGCGTGGTGGGAGAGGGGAATGTGGGGTCGGCGGAAGTGGTGGATACGCACCGGCCGGGGGAATTTCGTATAGAGAAATTTGCGCCAGTGCGAGAGGAGGTGGAAGCGGGTACAGGAAGAAGGAGTACGGAAAAAAGAGCCGCAAAGAAAAGCGGTGCGGGGAAATCAAAAAAAGGTTTTGAAAAAAACGCCGCGGCCATGAGTTTTCGCGCGTTTCGGCCACCGCTGCCGATTCACGTGAACTCACGAGAAGGCCAGCCGGCGGAGATTTTTTTGCAAGGGCGGCGCGGAGAGGTGCGAAAGGCTGCGGGACCGTGGCGGACGTCCGGGGAATGGTGGAGAGAAGAGCAGTGGATTGAGGATGAGTGGGATGTGGAGATTCGATTTTCTAGCGGGACAGGCAAGCGGGCAGAAATAAATAGGCGGCAAAAATTTGGATGGCAAGTGTACGAGGAAAAAAAACTTGGGGAAAATGAGCGCGGCCAAAAAGAAACTGCCGCAGAAGAGTATCGGCGGTACCGGGTGTATTACGACGCGGTGGTAAAAAGCTGGTTTGCGCGGGGGATATACGACTGATGTATTGCGAGCTGCATGCGCGTTCGGCGTTCAGTTTTCTGGAGGGTGCGGCAATTCCGGAAGAGTTGATTGCGTTGTGCGCGGAGCGTGGAATCCCGTCGATGGCATTGCTCGATCGCGACGGAGTGTATGGCGTGGCGAGATTTCATCTGGCTGGCGTGAAGGCTGGAGTGAAAGGGCATATCGGCGCGGAGGTGACCGCGGCAGAAGGCGGGCGATATGCGCTGCTGGTGAAATCGCGCGCAGGGTATCAAAAATTGTGCCAGTTAATTACAAAGATGAAATTGCGGTCTGCAAAGGGGGAAGGAAGCGTCACGGCGGCAGAGATGGCGGAATTCGGCGCTGGACTGGTTTGTTTGACAGGCGGAGAAGAGGGCGTGCTTGCGCATGCGATCGAGCAAGGAGGAATCGGCGCGGCTTGCGAACGCGTTACGAAGTTGTGCGAACTGTTTGGACGGCGAAATGTTTATGTGGAGGTGCAGCGGCATTTTTGCCGGGGAGAAGAAGCGCGGAATGCGGCGGCGGTGGAGATCGCGCGGAAACTCAAATTGCCACTGCTGGCGACGAATGGCGTGCGGCACGCGCGACCGGAACAGCGGCAGATACTGGATGTGTTTACGTGTTTGCGGCATCACCGGGTGCTCGCCAATGCGGGGCGGCTGCTGAGCCGCAACGGAGAGGCTCATGTGAAATCGCCAGCGGAGATGGAGCAACTGTTTCGTGATTTGCCGGAGGCGATTGCGAATACGCAGGAGCTTTCCGCGCGGCTGCAATTTACGCTCAGCGATCTGGGCTACAAATTTCCCGACTATCCAGTGAGCCAGGGTGAGACGCAGATGAGTTTTCTACGGGCGCGCACCCAGGAAGGGATGCTGCGGCGGTACGGAGCGGACAATGAAACGGCGCGCAAGCAATTGGAGCGCGAACTGGCGCTTATCGAGAAGCTGGATCTGCCGGGTTATTTTTTGATTGTGTGGGATATTGTGCGGTTTTGCCGGGAGAAAAATATTCTGGTGCAAGGGCGCGGATCGGCGGCCAACAGCGCGGTGTGTTATGCGTTGGGAATTACGGCGGTGGACCCGGTGAAGATGGAGTTGCTATTTGAACGGTTTCTTTCGGATAAGCGCGACGATTGGCCGGACATCGATCTGGATTTGCCCAGCGGAGACCAGCGCGAGCGCGCGATTCAATATGTGTACGAGCGCTATGGAAAATTGGGTGCGGCGATGACCGCGAACGTGATTACGTATCGCGGCAAATCAGCGGCGCGCGAGATTGGCAAAGTGCTTTCTTTCGATGCGGAAACATTGGCGCGTCTTTCCAGCCTGGTAAGTGCGTGGGAATACCGCGACGCCAATGACACGCTGGAGCGGCAATTTAAGGACGCGGGATTTGATTTGAGGCAGCCGCGTATCCGGAAATTTTTTGAATTGTGCACCGCAGTGCAGGATTTGCCGCGGCATCTGGGACAACACTCCGGCGGCATGGTGATTTGCCAAGGGCAACTGGATGCGATTGTGCCGGTCGAGCCGGCGACGATGCCTGGGCGTGCGGTGGTGCAGTGGGACAAAGAAGATTGCGCGGACATGAAGATTATCAAGGTGGATTTGCTGGGGCTGGGGATGATGGCGGTGCTGGAAGATTCGATTGCGCTGATCCGCAGCGATTATGGCGAAGAAGTTGATTTGGGAAAATTGCCGGCGAACGATCCAGTGGTGTATGGAGTGCTGCAAAAAGCGGACACCGTGGGGATGTTTCAGATCGAGAGCCGTGCGCAAATGTCTTGCTTGCCGCGGCTGCAGCCGAAGTGTTTCTACGACATTGTGGTGCAGGTGGCGATTATTCGGCCGGGTCCGATTGTGGGGAAAATGGTGCATCCGTATTTGCGGCGCCGGCAGGGTAAAGAGAAAGCGGAATGTTTGCACCCCGCGCTAGAAACAGTGTTGGCACGGACGTTGGGCGTGCCGCTATTTCAAGAGCAATTGTTGCGCATGGCTATGATTGCGGCAGGATTTAGCGGCAGCGAGGCGGAAGAATTGCGGCGAGCGTTTGGATTTAAGCGGTCGGAGAAGCGGATGAAGGAAGTGGAAGCAAAGCTGCGGGCGGGTATGGCGAAGAATGGGATTCAGGGCGAAACGCAGGACCGCATCGTGCAGTCGATTACTTCGTTTGCTTTGTACGGATTTCCCGAATCGCATGCAGCGAGTTTTGCGCTGATCGCGTATGCCAGCGCGTATTTGAAATGCCATTACCTGGCGGCGTTTACGGCAGCGATGCTGAACAATCAGCCGATGGGGTTTTATTCGCCGGCGACTTTGGTGAAGGACGCGCAGCGGCATGGGCTGCGGTTCAGGCCGATTGATGTGGCGCGGTCGAACTGGGAATGCCATCTTGAAAAACTAGATGAAGGGTTTTGCGTGCGGCTGGGAATGCGGTATGTGAAAGGGTTGCGCGCGGAAACGGGCAAGGAAATTGCGCGGCAACGTGCGCTGAGAAACTTTGCTTCGATTGACGAATTGAAGCGGAGAGTTCCCGGGATACAGAAAGCGGAGTTGAAGGCGCTGGCGGCAGTGGGAGCGCTGAATTTTATTTCTGGGGAACACGGATTTCACCGGAGAGATGCATTGTGGCAAGTGGAGCGGACATCGCGAAATGTGGGGCCGTTGCTGGAGGGCATGGAGGAAGAGCTGGCAGAGGCAATGCGGGAGACAGTTCCGGTGAAGGCAACAGCGAGCAGGAGCGGTTCGCCTTTGCTGCAGATGACGGCAGAAGAACGTTTGGTGGCGGATTTTCTAGGGACGGGAATGACCGTGGGGCCGCATCCATTGGCGTATCACCGGGCGGCATTGAAAAAATCCGGGGTGCGCTCGGCGGTGGAGTTGCCGAAGCTGCCGGATGGCATGCGAGTGCGCGTGGCGGGAGCGGTGATTGCGCGGCAACGGCCGGGGACGGCCAAGGGATTTGTGTTTTTGAGTTTGGAAGATGAAACGGGGATTGCCAACGCGATTATTACGCCGCAGCTTTTTGAGCAGGATCATACGGCGGTGGTCCATCATCCGTATTTGTTGATCGAGGGGCGGTTGCAGAATCTGGAGAATGTGACGTCGGTGAAGGTGGAGCGGGTAGAGCCGTTGACGGTTACGCGGGCGGAGACAGGGTCACATGATTTTCATTGAGGGACTAGGCCTGCGCCGCGCACAGATTTGTAAAAGCTGATCCCCCGCTACACTCCGTATAACCATTCATTTAGTCGAATGACCTTGCGCCGCAGATGACCGCGCTTCGAAAAAAGACTCGGTCTGAGCAAGGGCCAAGCATGCTGCGCCCCTGCAAAAACATTTTAGGAAATTTAGGAAGCCAGGCCCAAATCGCTTTGCGACGCGTGCTTTGGCGGTGGTGGCGGAGTGAGCACGTCTTCCGTCATGCGGCGATCGGTCCACTTGGCGCGCTGAATTTGTTTGGCGAGATGGAGTTTGTTAAGAACCCAGATGCCGTACCAGTTGAGGTCCACTTCATACCAGCGCAAGCCGTGGCGAGCGGAAGTCGGATGCGCGTGATGATTGTTGTGCCAGCCTTCGCCGAAGGTGACCATGGCGACCCAAAAATTATTGGTGGAAGTGTCGCGCGTAACGAAACGGCGCGAGCCCCAGAGGTGCGTGGCGGAATTGACGAGCCACGTGAAATGCAGACCGAGGGTGGTGCGCAGGAAAATTCCCCACAAAACACAAGGCCAGCCACCAATGGCATAAAGCGCAGCGGCGACCACAATAATGGGGACGTAATGATACTTGGTAATCCAGACGTGGAATTTATCTTTGGCGAGATCCGGAACGTAGCGCGAGAGCGTGGTGGTGTCGTGGTGCATGGACTTGCCGACCAGCAACCAGCCGATGTGCGCCCACCATGTGCCATCTTTCGGGGAATGAGGATCGCCATCGCGATCGGAAAATTGGTGATGGATGCGGTGCGTGGCCACCCAGAAAATCGGACCGCCTTCCAAAGCGAGCGTGGCGCAAACCGTCAAAAAATATTCAACCCACTTAGGGGTTTTGTATCCTCGATGGGTTAGCAGGCGATGGTAGCCCATGCCGATGCCCCAACTGCCGGACATCACCCAAAGCAGCAAGGCGCAGAAAAAGGCCTTCCAGGTGAAAAAAAATAGCGCCACGATGGCACCGACGTGAAACAAAGCCATCACCGTTGTGGTGACCCAATTGATGGATTTTTCTCCGGGGATTCTTCTCTCTAAAGCATCGAGTTCCATGGGCATGTCAATCCTTTATCCTACCTCGAGTCCGAAGAGGCGAAGCGGAACGGCAGCGCAAAATGTTAGTTGAACCGATCGAGAAGCGCCGACACTTAAATCATCGCCCAGATGCGAGATGGTGACAAGTCAAATCTCGGAAGGGCGTTGTCCGATTGGGCGCAAAGGTAACACAAAAGAAAGAACAGATTTGCAAGTGCCGCGGCTAAAAATCGTCGTCCTTCTTGGGAGTGTAGAGATTGCGCGTGGCTTTGGGAGTGTGTTTTTCCCGAAAGTCGTCAAGTTCCTCGCCGGTAATGCAGTAATGCATGTCGGCCGCGGGAGCGGTTTCGCCGGCCAGTTCGGCATGAAGACGCAGTGAACAGATGCCTGGCGCATCCTGAAAACGCACGCGGCGATTGCTGAAGGCTTCATTTTCGATGGATAGCGTGAATTCGCGCTGCTCGACGCCTTCTCGAACGTTGAAAGTATATTCGCGGGTGAGTGGTTTGGACTTGAACCCTACGTACTGAACGATGGCGGAAGCGATCATCGACCGGACATCTTCTTTTCTTGCGGCACGGTCACTCTTTCAGGCTGCGGAGAATATTTCCCAGCGAGCCATGCGGCGACTAATCCAACGAGAATCCAGGGCAGTACAGACATGGGTACCTCTGGGAAACGGTTATTGGTGCTGTTTTTTGAGGCTGTAAGCAAGACTGCGCTTGTGCAGCGTTGGTGTCAAGGCTATTCCCGGTGGGTGATTCTGAATCACCCGGCGTGTGACGTTCTTTCGATTCCCCGTTTGGACAACTGGCGATGCGCGCAGGCACCACGCATCGCGGCGATGTGTTGAAATTGTCAGCAAGCGATGGCGAGAGAGGGTCAGCAGCCGGTGAAGACCGTTCCAGTCGAAAATTCGTCAAAAAAACGAGAAGAAAAGTCATTCGCGGCGGCGCTTGCAGCGGTATTCGGGTTGTTAGAACTGGTCAATATTTTGCATCACGCCATGTGGCGCGATGAATTGTATGTATGGGCGCTGTGCCGGCACTGCCATTCTGTGGGCGACCTTCTTTATTTGAAGCGTTATGACGGGCATCCCGACGCCTGGTATTTGCTGGTGTACGTGCTGACGCGATTCACGGGAAATCCGTTCGCGATGCAAATGCTGCATTTGGTGATCGCCAGCGCGACGGTGTATGTGCTGGCGGCATATGCGCCGTTTTCGCGGCCGCAGAAAATATTGCTAGCGTTTGGATATTTCTTCTTTTACGAATACGCGACGATCAGCCGGATCTACGCGCTGTCGATTCTGTGTGCGTTTTGTTACTGTGCGGCGTTTCGCGGCGGCCCACGCAAGAATTACCTGCTGCTGGGGTCTTTGCTGGCGTTGATGGCGCAGACCAGTATTTATGCGCTGATTCTAGCGGCGGCGCTGGCGTTGGGAATTTTTGCAGAAGCGACGTTGACGGTTGAGCAGCGAGCGGCTTGGTGGGAAGAGCGTTGGCGGTTAGCGGGGACTGCAGCATTGTTCGGCGTTGCGGTCATCGTTTCGGTGCTGCGCATGCGGACGCCACCGGATTCCGGGTACCTCACCGGCTGGTTTTTTCGCTTTAACCGCGAGCGAATGCTAGATGCGATGGGTATGATGTGGAACAGTTTTGTGCCGATCCCGACGCTGTCGAGGCATTTTTGGAATACCAATATTGTGACGGCGGTGCCACTGGCCGCGATTTTATCGGTGGCGGTGTTGGGCATATCGATGCTTTATTTCTTGCGCCAGCCGGTGGTAATGACCACCTACATGTCGGGATTGGGAGCGCTGTTCCTTTTCAAGTATGTGAAGGTGATGGGCGATGTGCGTCACGACGGGCATGCGTTTATTTTATTTTTGGCGTGCTTGTGGCTGGCGAGAAAAGTGCCCGAGAGCGGCGCGGTGGGACGTACGGCGAATCGAATTGCGGCCTGGTTCGCTCCGCAGCGTAAGGCGACGCTTTACGCAATTCTAGTGCTACAGCTGACGGCTGCAGGTATCGCGAGTGCGATCAGCTATCGTGTGCCGTTCTCGCAAGCGAAGGCTACGGCGGAATATTTGCGGGCGAATCATCTCGATAAAATGTTTATCGTGGCGGATCTCGACTATCCGCTGATTTCGGTGGCCGCCTACCTGGATCGCGAAGTTTATTATCCGCGCGGCGACCGCATGGGTTCGTACGTAATTTGGGATCGCCTGAGGCTTTACGAACCCATGAAACCAATCTTGCAGATTGCCAAAGAAAAAACGTTTGTGGAACAGCAAGACGTACTGGTCATTTTGAACTATCCCTTGCCAGTCATTGATCCCAGTGTGCAGACGCTGGCGCTCTTTACCGGCAGCATCCTCGGCGACGAGGATTACGCGGTTTACCGCGTGCGCTATAACAGAGACGCGCGTTCAGACACGGTGCGCCGGTGACGAGAGTTGTGGACACTCGCGCTTTGCTCTCATAAACTTCGTCAAGATATGCGTCTTGCGAACTGGGCAGCGTCGCTCCTTTCCCTGTTAAGTGCGGCAGGAACGGCCGGCTTGCCCCTTGCCGAGATTTCGCAGGCGGGTCGTTTGCCGCAAAGTGGCGAAGCATCCGGCAAAGAGCAGAGGGATCCATGGAAGAGTTCGGCGGGCAAAGTGGTGGTGTTCATTTTCGTGCGGACGGATTGCCCGGTGTCGAATCGCTATGCGCCGGAAATTCAGCGAATCAGCGCGGAGCATGCTAGCGACGTGGCTTTCTGGCTGGTGTATCCGGACAAACGAGAGACTTTAGCGGAGATTCAAAAGCACAACCTCGAATATCACTACACGCTGCCGGTGCTGCGCGATCCGCAGCGCGATTTGATCAAGCGAGGCGAAGTGACAGTAACGCCGGAAGCTGCGGTATTCGATGCGAAAGGTCGGCTGGTTTACCACGGGCGCATCGACAACTGGTTCGAGGATTTTGGAAGGGCGCGGCCGGCGCCGACGACGCATGAGTTAGAGGTCGCGATTGCGGCGGCGGTGAGCGGGCGACCTGCAACGCTGCCCAGTGTGAACGCCGTGGGATGCTATCTTTCTGACCTGCCATGATCGTTTCCAGAATCAGGGCCACCGGCGTGTTGGCGTTGCTTGCCGCGGCGCTCGCTCTGCGCGGCGCGGAACAACGGCGAGCCACGGAGCTGACCGTCTCGCCGGTGGAAGCGCCAGCTGACCGTGTAAGACAATCTGCAAAATCAGGAAAAGGCGCGGAACCAGTCTCGCGAATCACCTTTGATCGGGATCTCGCGCCCATCGTTTTTCATACCTGCGCGCAGTGTCATCGTCCCGGCGAAGCAGGACCTTTTTCACTGCTGACCTATGAAGATGTGAAATCTCATGCGCGACAAATTGTCTCGGTTACGCAACGCCGTTTTATGCCGCCTTGGCTGCCCGCGCCCAGCGATTTTGCGTTTACCGATGAGCTGAGGCTTACCGACCAGCAAATTGCCGCGTTTCGTGAGTGGTATGAAACTGACGAGGCGGAGGGCGACGCGAGGGACTTGCCATCGCTTCCGAAGTTCACCACGGGATGGCAATTGGGCCAGCCGGATTTGATTCTGAAAGCCGCGAAGCCCTACGTTCTGGCGGCCAGCACAGGCGCGAATGCGCTCGACAGCGGTTTTTCGGACGGCAACGGGAAGAGGCCGGATGAGTATTGGAATTTTGTGTTTCGTTCGCCGGTCGCGCAGACACGCTGGGTCAAGGCGGTAGAAATCAGGCCCGGGAACAAACGGTTAGTGCACCACGCCAACCTGCTGGTGGACCGCTCGGAGTCGGTACGCCAGCAAGAAACGGAGCCTGGCGAGGGCTTCGCGGGCATGGAGCTGCAGATCGAGTCAGAAACATTCGATCCAGACGGGCATTTTCTTTTTTGGAAGCCCGGGACGATCGCGAAGGCTGAACCGCGCACGATGGCCCTGCGAATCGATGCGGGCAACGATCTGATCCTGAACACACATTTGCAACCATCCGGAAAATTGGAGCAGATTCAGCCGAGCGTGGGACTCTATTTCACCGATCAACAGGCTACGGAATTTCCCGTATTGCTGCAGTTGCAGTGCGACAAGCAACTGGATATTCCCGCCGGCAATAAAAATTTCGAGGTGAACGACAAATTCACGCTGCCGGTTGACGTGGATTTGCTGGCGATTTATCCGCACGCGCACTATTTGGGAAAGGATTTGTTGGCTGTGGCGCGGATGCGCAGCGGCGACGAAAAAACATTGATCCACATTCCACATTGGGATTTGAATTGGCAAGCCGTGTATCGCTATGCGAGTCCCGTGCATTTGGAGCGCGGCACGACGATTGTGATGCGCTACGTCTACGACAATTCGAGTGACAATTCCGCCAATCCCAACGATCCGCCGATCCGCGTGGTGGCCGGCAATCGCGCCAGCGACGAAATGGCGCATTTGTGGCTGCAGGTGCTGGCGAAAGGCGGATCGGATGGGGGCGACGCTAGAATGCAGTTGCAGGAAGCGCTGGCGCGCCATCACATCGAAAATGATGGCGCGGATTTTGAGGCGCACTACAACCTCGGCGCCATTTTGCAAATGCGCGGCAAGACTGCGGATGCTGCAGCAGAGTACGCAGTGGCGCAAAGACTGCGGCCGGGGGATGGGACTGTCGAGAATGCCTTGGGCGGGGCGCTGCTGGCAGAGGGAAAAATTCCGGAAGCCATCCAACATCTGATTTCCGCGGCACTCGCACGACCAGACTATTTTGACGCCCGCTACAACCTCGGATTGGCTTTCGCCGCGCAGCAAGATTTTGTTCGAGCGACGACAGAATTTCGCGCAGCGGTGGCGCTGAACCCCAATGACGCCAACGCAGAAGCGAATCTGGGCGGCGCACTTGCCGCGTCCGGCCAATACGCACAAGCAAAATTCCACCTCGAGCGGGCGCTGCAAATCAATCCGCAACATGCGCTGGCGCGAGAAAACTTGCAGCAGATTTTGCCGGAATTGCCCCACTGATCCTTACGCGCGCCGATTTTTCCGAAACCGTTCGCACAAACATCTTGGCAGGAACGCGAAAAAGAAATAAGTTCACGCGAACAGTTGCGGAGGCACGAATATGAAGCCTGGACAGACAACAAAGGCGCGCAAAGTGTTGGTGGTCGACGTCGGCGGCACAAACATCAAGCTGCTGGCCACGGGTCAGAAAGAACCAAGAAAGTATCCTTCTGGTCCGGGCATGACGGCGCAAAAGATGGTGCAGATCGCTAAGAGAGCGGCGAAGGATTGGGACTACGACTGTGTTTCTCTCGGTTATCCTGGCCCCATTATCAACGGGCGTCCGCTGCGCGAGCCGCACAATCTGGGCGGCGGCTGGATGGGATTCGATTTTGGCAAAGCGTTCGGCTGCCCCGTAAAAATCATCAATGACGCGTCGATGCAAGCTCTGGGCAGCTATAAAGGCGGCCGCATGCTTTTCCTCGGTTTGGGCACCGGGCTGGGCTCGGCGATGATCGTGGACGGAATTCTCGAGCCCATGGAGCTTGCGCATCTTCTGTACAAACACGATAAAACTTACGAGGACTATCTGGGATTGCGCGGACTGGAAGAACTCGGCAAGAAGAAGTGGCGTCAACAGGTCGCCAAAATTACCGCTAAATTGAAGGCTGCGCTGGAGGCGGACTACGTGGTACTTGGCGGCGGGAACGCCAAGAAGTTGAAAGAGCTGCCCACGGGCGCCCGGCTTGGAAGCAACGAACACGCATTTCTGGGCGGGTTTCGAATGTGGGAGAAAAAGTAGCGGAGTGCCAGACGAAGGCTCCACGTTAAACTGCGGCAACGCACCGCGCTCTTCTCATCAACCGTCAACGACCTGACGTAGCGCAAGCGGCGCACCTTCCCTGTACAATCTCGCGATGCGCGTTTTGTTGCTCAATTTGTATTTTCCGCCGGACACGTCGGCGACAGCAAAGATGGCGTTCTCCATGGTGGAACCGCTGTCCCAGCAGCATGCCGTCACGGTACTGTGCGGCCGCCCGTCCTACGATCCAACCGAGCGGCGGCCGTGGCGGTTTTCCCGATCGGAAACGCTGCAGCACCTGCAGATAATTCGCGTGGGTTCGACGGATTATCCGAGGATTCAAATGAAGCGGCGCGTGCTGAACTATCTGAGCTACGTCGCGTTGGCCGTGCCGCGAGCGCTTTTCATTCCTTGCGACGTAGTACTGGCGATGACCGATCCACCCTTCCAAGGCATCGTTGGCGCTTTTGTCGCCATGCTAAAACGCAAACCCTACGTTTATAACATCCGCGACCTGTATCCGGACATGGCGCTAGGCGGGTCACTTGTGAAGCCCGGCTGGTTGGCGCGCGTTTGGGAAGAACTACATCGCTGGGCGCTGCGCCGAACGGATTGCGTGATTGTTCTCGGCGATGACATGCGGGCGAGAATTGTAGCCAAGGGCGTCGACGCCGCGCGGGTTACCGTGGTGCGGGACGGCGCGGAGATTCCCACCGCCGATCCGCCGGTCGACAACGAAGTGGTACGCAAAATTCGCGGGGACGCGCGTTTCGTTCTGGTACACGCCGGAAATCTGGGCTTTTACGGAGCGTGGAACACCCTGTTGGATGCCGCCAAGGAGTTGCAACGCGACGGCGTCCGTCTGGTATTCGTGGGCGAAGGTGCGCAAAGTCAGCAAATCGCCGCGGCGGCAAAGGAAATATCCAACGTTGTCTTTTTGCCATTTTTCGCCAGCAGCAAAATTCCTTCGGTACTCGCGGCTGCGGATATGCACGTAATCACCGTGAGGCGTGGACTCGAAGGCGTGGTCGTGCCCAGCAAGATGTATGGAATTCTCGTAGCGGGAAAACCGATCTTGGCGGTAGCGCCCTCGGAAACCGATGCTGTGTCGCTCGGTACACGCCAGGGGTTTGCAGTATCGTGCGATCCCGATCGTGCGGAAGATGTGGTCGCCACCGTCCGCGAGGTGCAAGCTAATCCTATACGCCTCGCCGCCATGGGCCGGGCCGCGCGAGCGGCTGCTGCGAATTATCAGAGAGCAGGAGAAGCGCAGAAATTTGAACAAATATTGACGCGCATCGCCAACACCCGGGAATAAAACGTCGCAAAGTGCGCAGGAATAACCCAGGATGGGGACGCAATCCGGGCAGACCGCGCACGCGCCTCCAAATTAACTCCTAGGACCAAGTCCAGGGGATCTACGGCAGACGGATAAGCGCAACAATCGTCAGCCGTTACTTACTGGGGAAGGACGCCCACCAGGCCGAGAATTGAGTTCGCGGGCCGGCATTTGAGGGATTTCGGCGGGGGCGTGGCGAAAAACTACAGGGTTTTCCCAATTGTTATAACATTTGTGACCGCAGTATCGTGGGTGCGTCACGGGGGAAAATGAGTGCTATCATCGTCAAGTTGATCCTCCAGGGGCGCCTGTTACGGTGCTTTATCGACTGAGTTAGTGGCCATGAAGCCCATGCTTGGCCATTTCACTGATCCTAGAAGGTGGTACTTTGGACGCGGGCCTACTGGCTTTCTTCATCGCTCTCTTTGCATCGCTGATGTTAACCGTACCCGTGCGGGCGCTCGCGTTGCGCGTTGGCATGGTGGACCTTCCCGGACCACGCAAAGTGCATTTGCAACCAATTCCGCTTCTTGGCGGACTGGCCATGTACGGCGCGGTGGTCTTGGCTATTCTCTTCGCGTTTGATGGCCCTGCACGCGCGCAAATTGTTGGCATATTGGGCGGCGCCACGCTGGTTGCGGCTGTGGGAATTCTGGATGACCGTGGTCTGCTGCATCATCAGATTAAGTTGTTTGTCGCCATGCCGCTGGCGGCTGTAATCCTGTTGCTCAGTGGAATTCGCGCTCAGGTGTTCAGCATTCTTTTGGGCGGCCGGACGGGCGACACCTTGGATGTGGTTTTGACGGTAGCCTGGGTCGTAGGCATTACCGCTTCCTTCAGCATCCTTGACCACATGGATGGGTTGTGCGCCGGCGTCGCGGCAATGGCTTCGATTTTCTTTGCGATGATTGCCTACCTGAACGGCCAGACGCTGGTGACCACGCTGGCTGCCGCGGTATTGGGCGCGGCCACCGGTTTCCTGCGCTGGAATTTCAAGCCCGCCAAAATTTTTATGGGCGACGGTGGAGCGATGTTTCTGGGGTATTTAATGGCCACGCTGGCCTTGAAACTTCGCGTGGAAAATGCCAGCCACTTGTCTACCTGGCTGGCCCCGCTGCTGATTCTCGCTGCAACGATTTTCGATACGACGCTGGTCACCATCTCTCGTTCGCGGCGCGGTCTGTTGCCATTTGCCACTCCCGGAAAGGATCATGCTGCGCACCGCCTGGCGAATTTAGGCTTGGGCCAGCGTGGCGCGGTGTTGATGCTGTACATGCTCGGTGCGTTCGGTGGCGGCACTGCCGTGCTCATTGGATATTTGCCCACGCGCGGCGCGGTCCTGGTGGGGCTATTGGCTGCGGCGCTGATCTTTGCTGGCGTCGCGTACTTGGAACGCGCTCCCTATGAGAAACAAGTCCGCAAAACCGCCCCGGTCGTTTGAATTCGAAATTTTTCTTTGCATCCAATAAATGAAAATTCCTTGAAAATTTGCGCAAAATTGTGCAAACACTTCCGTCCTTCGCAATTTATTCTGCTTCGCGTAAAATAAAGGGCTTTCCGCATTGGCACAAAACTCATTGGAGAATCCATGGCCCAGGTCTACCCATTTCGCGCGTTCCGGTACCATCCGGAAAGTGCGCATGCCTCGTTTGAAAAACTGCTGACGCAACCTTATGACAAAATTTCACCGGCGATGCAGGAGGCATATTACGCAGCGGATCCGCACAATTTGATTACCGTCGAAAAGGGTCGCGCCTTTCCTTCGGACAATGCGCAGAATAATGTTTACACGCGGGCCGCGGGAGCGCTGCAAGACTGGATCCGCAAGAACGTCGTGGCGCAGGATTCGCAACCCGCGTTTTATGGCTACGCACAGGAATATCCGGTGCCTGGGACCTCCGAGCGGCGGACGCGACGTGGCTTTATTGGAGCGGGAAAGCTGGAAGATTATTCCGCGAAAGTCGTTTTCCGGCACGAACACACCTTGTCGGGCCCGAAGGCTGACCGCCTGGAGATGTTGCGTCACACGAAGACCCATACCGGCCAGCTATTCATGCTCTATTCAGACGCCGAGGAGCGCGTTGACAGAATTCTGCTGGAAGCGGAAGCGAGCGCCGCTCCTGTAACGGAGTTGCGCGACGAATACGATGTCGTGCACAGGTTATGGGTCATTGCCGGGCCAGCACAGCTTGCGGCCATCCGGGAGGCCATGGCTGGCCAGAAACTGGTGATTGCGGACGGCCATCACCGCTACGAAACGGCGCTCAATTATCGGAACGAAAGCCGCGCGCGCGCCGGAGGAATTGTGCCGGACGCGCCGTATGAACGCGCGATGATGACCTTCGTGAATACGCGCGGCGAAGGATTGACAATTTTGCCGACGCACCGCGTGGTTTCGCAATTGCACGATTTTGACTGGCCGGATGTGCGGCGTCATCTGGAACCGTGGTTTACCGGCGAGGAATTTCCCTTTGCGAACGATGCGGAGCAGGTGCCGGCGCGCGAAAGATTTCTTGCGCAATTGAAGCAGTCGCGGCCGCAGCGGGGCATCGGCGTATATCCCTCGTCCGCAGCGGGGAAGCGGGCGTTTTACATTTTGAAGCTGCGGGCAGGCGCGGACCTGGCGCGCTTGCTGCCCAATGTCTCTCCCTTGCAGCGGGAGCTCGATGTGGTGCTGTTGCACGAAGGAATTCTGGAACCAGCCCTCGGTATCACGCCGCAATCCGTAGTCGCTGAGGCCAACCTTACCTATGAACGTGAAGCCGGCCTTGCGATGGACGCCGTCGACCAGGGGACGGCGCAAATCGCTTTTTTGCTGAACGCTTGCGACGTAGAAACGGTCGTAAAAATCGCGACGTCCGGCGAAGTGATGCCACAGAAATCGACGGACTTTTTCCCGAAATTGATGAGTGGAATAACAATGTACCGCGTGGATGGATAAATAGCGAAGCTGGATTACCGACGAGGAGCACGCGGGCGCGTACTCCTCGTCAGCCGGTACAGACGCGAAAAATTATTCCTTGGCGAAACTGCCAACTGCTTCCGCTTCGGTGTTGTACACCTCAAACACCGTCAGCAGCTTGGTGATTTGCAGAACTTCCTGAAACTTGCTGCCCAGGTGGCACAGACGCAGACCCGCGCCTTGCGATTTGGCGCTGTGATGCGCGGCCACCAGCGTTCCCAATCCCGCGCTGTCGATGAACGTGATGTTGTCCATGTTGAGGACAATCTTCTTTTTGCCTTCCGCGATCAAGGATTTAATCTTTTCGCGCAGCGCGTTACTTTCTTCGCCGAGCACGATGCGGCCATCCAGCGCCACCACGGCAACTCCATCCACTTCGCGGTTCGTCATCTTCAATGCCACGATGTTTCCTCCTCGTCGGCCAACAGCTCCGGCGCAAAGCCGGTCTGCAGCCAGAAAGCTTATCAGATTAGAGACAGCCGCAACACAGCGGGTTCGAGCAGTTCCGCCGGCACGCGGTGAAAACCATCACCGGGCACAAACGGGTCAGTAATAGTCCGCACAAGACATGTAATAACCGCACGTCGTGCAGAGCAACTTGCAATGGCGAGCGGTAAGCCGCTGCGAGCAGACCGGGCAATAGCGTGAAGCGTCTTCGGTTTGCGCCACCGGGCTGGTGATCATGCGCACCGCCGTGGCGTCCGCAACGCGCACTGCTGCTTCGAGGTTCCCCGGCAAAGCGGATTTCGGCGACACACTCTGCAACGCTGTCTTGGGAATGCTTTCCACGGCTCGACGTTTATAGCACATCCTATCTTGCGGTAAAAGCGTGGCAATGCGATACGCCATATTCTGATAGTCATTGCGGCGCGAGGGCTGGATTCCTGCGAGGCCTTGAAACCTGCTGGCACGCGGGCGCATCCTTATAAGTGTAGCCCGCGGTTGGTGCTGAGGAGTCTCATATGCGCCGCCTTACCGTAATCGCAACACTGATTTTCCTTCCGACGTTGCTTCAAGCGCAAGTGCGTGGCAGTGGTGGTGGGCGCGCCATGGCCAGCGCGCCTCACGTTATGGCCAGAAGCGGCCCGGTGAGTGTTCGCTCGGCTCCTGGCGCTCCCCTCGCTTATCGATCAAGCCAAACGCGCGCATCTGGTGGAGTAGTCGCGACACGGCGCCTCGGCAGTCAACCTTATGGCCGGCCGAATCGCGCCGACCAAAACGCATTTTTGTCAGACTTCAGCGCAGCTCCAGGATTGGGGTTCGACTACGTGCATTACGCCGCGACGCATCCTGGTGCGGGCCGCAGACACTTCGGTAACGGTGCAGGGTATATTCCGTTTTTTGACTCGGGCTTTTTGCTGCCCTATGCGCCCGTCTACGCGACGGACCAGCAAGACGACGCACCGTACGCGCTTCCACCACAGGATACCCAAGTTTTGGCAAACGACGGCAGCAGCGCCGCTCGCCGTTATCCCGGGTACGGGCTGGAAGCCGGTTCCTCGTACGACGTGATCGTCGCACCGCAAAAGCCCAGCGAATCGTACGTCTTCGTTCGGCGGGATGGCACGCTATTTTTTGCCGTGGCTTATTCTTGGTCGGACGGCACGCTCAACTACGTAACGCAAGAAGGCTTGCGGCGAAGTGTGGGCCGCGATGCGCTGGATTTGGATGCCACGCAGCAATTCAATGAACAGCGAGGCCTCAATTTCCACAGCCCCGCGTAATTTTCACGCCTTGCCAATCGGCTTGGCCGGCTCGGGCATCACGTAGCCGGACTGAGCTGGCAGCCCAGCACGTTCCAATTGCACGGTGGTGTGGGAAATACCAAATTCTTGCGCCGCCTTTTGTTGGATAGCGGAAAGAATGCGTTCGCATTCGTCCATGTGCATGTCGGGCAGTCGAGCGTGCAGGCTCAAGGCATGGTGATCGCCGCCGAGCGACCAGATGTGTATGTCGTGCACCTCATAAACGCCTTCTACCGTAAGAATCGCGCGCGCCACTTCTTCGACATGCATTTCCCGAGGGCGGCCTTCGAGCAGAATGTGCGCGGATTCGCGCAGAATGCCGAGGCTCGACCACAGTACGAGCAGGCCAATCGCCAAACCCAGCAGCGGATCGATCCAACGCATTCCGGTAAGTTGAATCGCAACCGCGCCAATGATTATGGCAACATTGGACAGCGCATCGCCAAAATTATGCACCAAAATGCTGCGCAAGTTTAGATCCTTGCGCCCGCTTACGAGCGACAACGTAATTCCACCATTCACAGCCAGCGCCGCAACGGAGGTCCAGATCATCCAGCTTTCAACGACATCGACTGGAGTGCGAAATCGCGCGATGGCCTCCCACGCCAGCCAGCCCGACAGCATGATCAGAACCAGCGCATTCGTGAACGCCGCCAACGTGCCGGCGCGATGATAGCCATACGTTTTCTCGGCATCCGCCGGCCGCTCCGCCCAGCGCATCGCCAGGTACGAAATTCCTAATGCCGGTACGTCCGAAAGGTTGTGGACAGCATCGTTCAACAGGGCTACGCTGCGGCCGAGCAAGCCTCCAAAGATCTCGGCCACCACCAAGCCAAGCGTAGCCGCCATGGCCCAGCCGAGAACCGCCGGGCGTAGCGGGGGATGGCAATGCCCGGCGTGACCGTGGCGATGGGCAGCGCCGGAATCGAAAACAGGGCCAGTCACGTGATTATGGTGATGCGTTTCCATCCAGCTCTATGGTACGCCTGTGGCGAGCCCTGTTGCAGCCTTCCCCGGATTTCGAGTGCCTTGTTGGGCAGTTTGACACTTCGCTGCGGTGAAGAGATTGACGCTTGTGGCTGCGGCTGCCACCATTCCGTAGGCCTCTCGTGGCGCGCAGACTTGCGCAAAGAAGCTTTACCGGGATAAAACGGGGTCAATGACGGTTCCCATAGCAAAGCTGAGCTTCTGGGGCGTGCGCGGTTCCACGCCGACGGTCGATCCCGCGACGTGGCGCTACGGCGGAAATACGCCTTGCCTCGAGCTCGTCGCGCCCGATGGCACGCAATTCATTTTGGATTGCGGCACCGGGCTGCGTATGCTGGGCAGCCGGTGGGCCGCTCCCGACGGCGCTCGCCCGCCGGAGACGCACATTCTCGTCACGCACTACCACTGGGATCACATTCAAGGCGTTCCGTTTTTCGCGCCGCTGTACACCAAAAATAACGAATTCCACTTCTATAGTTTTCGTTCGAAGTATCTGGGCCGCGACAGTCTCAAGCAGGTTTTCGAAGCCCAAATGGCCATGCCTTATTTTCCAGTGGATCTTTCCGCCATGAATGCCACGCGAAAATTCAAGGAAGTCGAAGGCGGCGACACGTTCAAAATCCGCGAAAATAAGATCACCGCGCGCTGGCTCAATCACCCGCAGGGTTGCCTCGGCTATCGTATCGAAACCCCGGCGGGCGTGGTGGTCTATGCAACGGACAATGAACCCGGCGACCCCAAACTCGACAAAAGTTTGCGCGAACTTGCCGCCGACGCCGACATTTTTATCAACGATGCGCAGTACACGCCCGAACAGATGGCCACCACCCGCAAGGGCTGGGGGCATTCGAGCTGGAAAGACGGAGTCCTCGCCGCTCGCGACGCACGCGCGAAAACCCTGGTCCTGTTTCACCACGACCCGGACTCTACGGATCGCGGGGTAGACGCCATCTTGCGCAACGCCCGCGAAGAATTCGATTCAGTATTCGCCGCCAGCGAAGGCATGGTCATCACCCTTGGTTCCACCGGCGACCGTGTGCAAGCACACATGCCCGGCACGCGCACGGCGTTGCGCCGCGAAGCGCAATTTCGCGCTACGGTCAGCGGCATCACGGAGGGGGGCAAACCATTCGAAGAAGAAACCATGGTGCGCGACCTTTCGCTGCAAGGCGCCTTAATCTCTCTCGAGCACGCTCCGCGTCTGCAATCGGAACTGCAAGTGACCATGGAAGCGCCCAGCTCCGACGGTCTGCAGTCTATGAAACTCCGCGGCTACGTAGTTCGCATCGATGCGGGCGCGGAAGAAGGCATGAGCGCCGTGGGCGTGGTTTTTACGGATTAAGCCTCACAAAATCCCCACGGAGTTCTCCTCCCGTACCTTTGTTTCGCCAACGGACAATCCTTCCGGTGCACAAAACAAAACGGTAAGCCATAATCAAACCATGAAGATGCCGCTGCAGCAGCAGGCCAATTTCGTTCCCGCCAGCGCGTTAACCAAGCGTCCTCCGACGCGGCGAGAAATTCTGCGCGGCATGGCGCGGCACGCGCCTTTCGTAGCCAAGAATTTCCGGCTCTATTTTAAAAATGCCTGGCGCCGCCACGTGCTGCGCACCGATGTGGTAGCGCCCTATGCCGTGACCTTCTATGTGACGCACAAATGCAATCTCGATTGCAGCTACTGCACGCAAAAGGAGCCAGACGTATTTAGCGGCGAACTGTCGACAGCCGAAACGAAACGCTTGCTCCGCCGCATCCGCAAAGAAACCGATTCCATGGTTATCACCGGCGGAGAACCTACTCTCCGCCCGGACATCGAAGAACTCACCGAGTGGGCACGCCTCGATTGCAAGTTCCGTTCGCTACTGTTAATCACCAACGGAACACTGCTTGATCGCAAACCGCGAATCTTAGACCACGTCACCGGCCTGATTGTGAGCCTTGACGCCTTGGCCACCGATCCGACCAACGCGCTTTCAAAACCTGCTGCCCTGCCCAAAGTGCTGGAGAATCTCGACATGGCCAAAGCGCGCATGGGCCATCCAAGCCGCATCACCATCAGCACCGTGATTGAAGAGTGGAATATCGGCGAAGTAGAACGCCTGCTTGATTGGTGTGGTGAGCAGGGATTTGTCTTCGCCGCACAATCCGCGCAGCTCGAGAAGATGCCGAATCTGGCTTTGTTAAAAAATGCGCGCTATCACGCGCTCGTCGACAAAATCATCGCGCGCCGCCGTGACGGCTTGCAAGCCATCAACGGCACCCCGCGCACCATCGAAACGTTGTTGCGGTTCGGCGACTTTCAGTGTTACCCCACGATGTTTCCCAGAATTTATCCCAACGGCGACGTCTTTTATCCCTGCGAACCGCTTCGCAAAGTGGCTGGCAACTTGTTAACCGATGGCTCTCTGCGCGAGATTTTCGCCAGGGGCAAAAAAATCTACGGAGATATTCCGCCCTGCCAGGGTATCTGCTATTTGTTTGGAAACGTGCTGTCGCACTACTACGTAAACGACTTCTGGGGATTAGCAGGAGAATTTATTCGTTAACTGGCGCAATGAGAGCCCGACAAAAGTAGTGGCAGCCCGAAAGAGTTTCCGAAGAAATCCTACTCGAATTCCGCAATTTTCTTGTCGAGATGCGCCAGCGCCGCGTCGAGCGACTTGCGATGCTCTGGATGTGTGGCGCTCTGCAGTTCATTTACGATGCGCACTCGCGACAGTTGTAGGTCTTTCTTTTCCTGCTCCAGATGAATCTGCGCGTCGGATTTATTGCCGATGTTGATGTTGGATTTCAGCGGTGCCGCTGCTTCCACTTGTGCTTCCACGTCTTTGCTTTCCCAGCCGCGTGCCATGCCTCTAGTCTGACATAGTTCGTGACCCAAGAGGAGAATATGACCAGATTTTTTCGTGAGAAGTGGAACGGGCCCAGATCGCACTAGGCGCTAGCTGCCCGCCGCTGCGGCAATACCGGCAATGCCGGCCGCATCACGCTTTGCACGGTACTTTCCGCGACGCGCGCCAGATGCTCGGCGAAAATCCCGCGATAAGAAAACTCCGCGGTGTGATCCGCCCAGCGCAAACGTAAATACCATTCTCCGCCGCGCCCTTCCGTTCTTGCGGAAGTTAGTTCGCGCACGGGAATCACCAGCAATGGCTGAAAATGTTTGTCCAGCGCCCAGATATTTTCGACGCCCGTATAGAGTTCCACGCATGCTGCCGCGGCATTTCCTGGCTGGTACTCGCCACCATTCACCACGACCAAGGCTCCCAGTTCGCGCGCTTTCTCGTCGGCTGTGGTGTCAGGCCTCGCCGATGGCAATAGAATCGCTGCGATGAACATTCCCAACCCTATCACTGCGAGTAGGTAGCTGTCCCATAGTGCAAGCGGCAGTAGAACAAAAGACGCCCCAACCATGGCCAGTGCTATCCGGAATGCAAACCACGAGCGCGCATTGCGCCGCAAATGGACGATCTTGGGCACCAGCATCACCATGGCAAATAGCCCGATGATTCCGGCGTTGCGAAGTCTCGCCGCGGCCAGTCGCGTTCTACCAGCCCGATCAGCGCGCGAAGTCATTTTTCTCTGATTGCTGTTGCTGAGTGCGTCGGTTTGCTCGCTAACCGGCGGGCCGCCTGCTTGCGCTGCGCCAGCGGCGGTGGGTTCCATGCTGTTCATGCTTACTCGTTCTGGCATTGCCGTTTCGTAGGCGCCATTATTTACCGAATTAGCGATTTTTGCAAAAGGCAAGCCGTCCGCCAGCCGCCGCCTTAGACCGGCACGGAAGTCAGCGCCATTACCGCCAGCTCCTTTGCTCCCGGCTTGCCAGCCAGCACCAAATCGCTCCATTCCGCGGCGATCTTTGACAACCTTACCGATTCGCTGGTCAGCGATTCCGGCCCGCTCGAATCAGCGTTGCCGAAATAGACGCGGTCCAGCGGATGCGCCGCCACCAATCGATTCTTTGTAAATTGCCCCGGCGCACTGATAAACATCGGATGCCCTCGGCGATAAATGCGCACTTCCACCGGATCGACGTTGAACTCGGGCAGCAATTTCTGAAAATCCGTCAGGACATTGGCCGCCAGCGTCTTACATTCATCCTCCTGCAACAGCGTCGAGCGCTGGTCTTCGCGCAGTGGCGTGTAGAAAGACAAGATATTATTTTTCTGTTTGTACCCAGGATTGTTGCGCACGGTCCAGTCCGCGACGATAAAGTCGGTGAAGCTGTTTCCCGGACACCAGTTGTCGTATCCGCGGTTGTAAACCGGCCTATCAAAAATCACGTTAACCACCGGATACGGCGCGTATCGCGTGTGCCGCATCGCTGTTCGCTGCTCGGAAGGCAGCGGTTGGATAAGGCGCGACGCAATAAATTTTGGCACGCACACAATCGCGGCCTTGGCGTTGACTGTCGCCACTTGCCCCTGATGGAGGTAGGTTACGTTCACGCTGTCGGCGTTCGGCGCAACCGCAATTACTGTTGCCCCACCGAGCATGCGCTCCTGGTATTTCGGCTGCATCACCTCCACCAGGCGGTGCGTTATGCACCCCAGCCCTCCCGGCAGAATCACGCGCTTGTCGTCGTCGCCGTTGACCAGCCCTTGCAGCGCTCCGATCGCCGTAAGAGCCGAACTGTCCGCGGTCGTCGCTCCCCAGTTCGACAATCCATAACCGTCCCACCACTGCGTAATTTCCGGAGCGTAACCTGTCATGAAGTTGGAAAGCGGCTGCGCGTCCAGTTCCATGGCCCGCGCCCGCAGATCGATCTTCATAATCTCGTCGCGGAATTTCCTAAAGCTGGCGACCACCTTGGTGGGGTAGGGAAGATGGTCGAGACCGGCCTTCCACGTATCGGGCACAAAGGTCTTGTGGATGATTGTGGGATCGGGATTATTCACGGGCAAAAGCCTTAAGCCCAACTCGCCGGCCAGATGGTCGCCATCATCATCTTTGTAAGCGTAGGCTGATCCTGTGGCAAACGGCTGACCAGCAAAATCTTCTTGGTAGGCATTGCCGCCAAAGTGATCTTCTTTTTCAAGCAGCAGCCAGTCCTTGCCGCCGAGGAAGTAGCCCGCGGAAAGTCCTCCCACGCCGCCGCCAACGATGACTACACCCACTTGCTTTGTCGGGGCCGGCCGCTCAAACATGTGCCCGTCACGAAGCTCGTGGCACACTTCAAAATGTTCGCCATCCACGCGCGCTGCCGGTGCACCTGAGTCCGGCGCAGCGCGCAACATCGAATTGATCGGGCAACCGGCTGTAACCGACCCTGCCACCACATATTTGATGAAATCACGGCGCGACTGCGACATTGCCTTCCTCCAAGAGCTAGAACGGGTTCGATTTCGAAAATCTCGCAAAAAAACTTATTCGGCATTGCGCAACGCGCGCGCCCGCAAGCGATACCAGATGACGATCAGTCCCACGGAACCCACAAAGATCAGCGTGGAGATGGCGTTGATCTCCGGTGTGATGCCCCGTCGCAGCCGTCCCCAGATTTCCAACGGCAGTGTGTTATCGCGCCCAATCAGAAAAAACGTCACCGCGATCTCGTCCATGGATAGCGTGAAAATCAAAAGCCCCGCCGCAATGATGGAAAGTTTCAGCGCTGGCAGCGTGACGCGCCAGAAGGTTTGCCACGGAGTGGCTCCCAAATCGAGCGATGCTTCTTCCTGCGCGCGATCCATTTTTTGCAATCCAGCGAACAGTTCCGTGGTGGCCACGGAGATCAGCGCCGTCCCGTGGCCTAGAAACACGGTAAGCAGGCTCAGTGGTGCTCCAACAAGAACCGCGAACATCAGCAGCGAAAGTCCCGTGATGATGCCGGGAAGAATTAGCGGTAGCAGCACCAGCCGCCGAAACAAAGCCTTTCCGGGAAATGTCGCGCGATCCAGCGCCAGCGCCGCGAGCAATCCGAGCGTCAGCGCTAACGCTACGCTGGCCGCTGCCACGAGCAGACTATTCAACACCGCATCCCAAATCGCGCTGTCATTAAACAGTTGCCGGTACCAGTCCAGCGTCAAATGGCTTGGCGGGAATCCGCCTACGCCTGTGCCATTGAAAGAATAAGTAATGAGCACCGCGATCGGCAGATAGATAAACGCGAAGACGCAAATCGCGTAAATCGCGAGTACCGGAGCACGGCGGCTTGCCTCGTGAGCGCTCATTTATTTGTAGGCCCAGCGTTTCTCGAGTAGTTCGCCCATCGAAAGCAGCGCCAGCGTGATCAATAAGATGCACACAGACACAGCCGCGCCCAGCGGCCAATCGTAGGCTGCCCCAAACAAACTTTGCACCACGTTGGCGATCATCGTGCCAGATGCCCCGCCAACCAACAGCGGCGCTAGAAAATCTCCCAGCGACAGCACAAATGCGAACGTCGCCCCCGCCAGCAATCCCGGTATCGAGAGCGGCAGAATCACGTGCAAAAAAGTCTTGCCTGGACTGGCACCCAAATCCTGCGATGCCTCGACGAGGGGCCGGGGAATCGTTTCGAGCGCAGCATAAATCGGGAGAAACACAAATGGCGTGTAGATGTGCGTGAGCATCAGCACCACAGCGAACGGGCTGTACAACAGGAAACCCACGGGTCCGTGGGTGATGTGCAGATACTGCAAAAAGCCATTTAGCACGCCGTCACTGCCAAGAATCGTTTTCCACGCGTACCCGCGCACCAAATAACTGACCCACAGCGGCACGATCACCAATTGATACAGCAATTCCTTCCGTGCGCCGGAATGAAACGAAAGGTAGTACGCCAGCGGGTAACCGAGCAGCAGCGAGCAAACTGTCACCGACGCCGCGATGCGCATCGTGCGCAGCAACACTTGGAGGTATACGGGATTCGTAAAGAGCGTCGCGTAATTTTGCAGATTCCACTCGTGTACGATGAAACCATCACGCACCAGCCACAAGCTGTGTACCAGCATCAGCGCATAGGGCAGGAGCAGGAAAATGCCCACCCACAGGAGCGGCGGCACGGAAACCAGCGATTTGTAGTTGCGAGAGTACATTTCTTAGGGCCGCACTCGTACCGCGTCCGCCGAAGAAAACGCAAATTCAAATTCTCCGCTCATCGGCTGCGACGCTGGAATTCTCACGCGCAGAAATTGCCAGTCGCCGCAATCCACTTCCAAAGTTTCGTTCGCGCCGCCATAGAGCTGTTGCCGGATCGTCGCGCGAAAACATACTGCTCCTGGCGCACTCGCGGAATTCGCGGAAACTTGCGCAATCGCTTCGGGGCGCAACGAAAACAGCGCCGGTCCGTTCGGTTCCGTGGACCGCCAGCGCAGCGCTCCGCAAATCGCCCAGCCGTCGCGAATTTCCGCCGCCAACAAATTCGTTTGTCCGATAAATTGCGCAGCATACGCCGTCGCCGGCCGCGTATAAATTTCGCGCGGCGTTGCCACCTGCTCCAGTACTCCCCCGCGTAACAGCGCAATGCGGTCGGAAAGCGCCAGCGCTTCGTCCTGGTCGTGCGTTACAAACAAAAAGGTGATTCCCACTTCGCGCTGCAACGCTTTCAACTCGCTCTGCATCTGTTTCCGCAAATTGGCGTCCAGCGCGGAGAGCGGCTCGTCCAGCAACAAAATGCGAGGCCGGTTTACCAGCGCTCGGGCCAGAGCCACGCGCTGCTGCTGCCCGCCGCTTAGCTTCGCGGGACGCGCCGCGGCAAACTCCGTCATCTTCACCATGTGTAGGGCTTCTTCAACGCGCCCGGAAATTTCTCTCGCCGCCGTGCCCTTCACGCGCAACCCGTACGCAACGTTTTCGCGCACATTCAAATGTGGGAACAGTGCATAGTGCTGGAACACCGTGTTGACCGGCCGTTTGTACGGAGGCAGAGCGTCCAGCCGTTTGTCGCGCATCCAGATTTCTCCGCTGCTGGGCTGTTCGAAACCCGCAATCAGCCGTAGCAACGTGGTCTTTCCAGAGCCGCTCTCTCCCAGTAACGTCAAGAACTCTCCGCTGGCGATGTTCAGCGAAACGTCGTTCAAGACCTTCACCGCGCCAAATTGCTTCGCCACGGAACGCACTTCGAGGAGCGCTGCGCTGACCAGCGCTCCGCTGTCCGCGGGGTTCGCAATCGCAGTGCTCATTGCGCGGCTTTCACCTCATTCCAAATTTCGTTGTACTTCGCGCGCCGCTGCACATCCTGCCAAAAATAGATCCGCTGCATGTACGCGTCCGGGTCATCTAGATGTAAGTTCTTTTTTTCTTCATCCGTCATCAGTAGCGCGGCCGAAGTATTCGCCGGTGTGTAATGCGTTACGTCGGTCACCTCTTTCTGCGTTTGCGCTTCAATCATGTACTCGAGAAACGCCGACGCCAGTTCCTTGTGCCCGCTCGCCGCGGTGATCATTAAATGGTCGATCCATCCGGTCGTGTTTTCTCTTGGAATGGTCTCTCCAATGGGAAAATGCAGTTTGCGCAAATCATTGGTCATCAACGGCCAGCCCATGGCAATCACGATTTCATGATTTTGGAAAAGGTTCGTGAGTTCCCCGCCGGTGCTCCACATTTTGCGAATATTCGGTTTCAGCTCCAGCAACTTTCTCTTCACGGCATCGAGTTGCGTGTCGGACAAATTGTAGAGTTGTGCGGGGGCAGGCTTATCGAATCCCAAAATCTGCGCCGCCATAAACACTGTCGAAAGATCGTCCCACACAGAAACCTTGCCTTTCAGTCGAGGCTCCCATAGCACGTTCCAGGAATCCGGCGCTTGCGCGAATGCTGTCGCGTCATACAGCAGCGGGTTAGGGCCCCACACAAAGGGCACGCCATAAATTTGTCCGTTCATTTTCACCAGCGGCATGTCGCGCAGTTTCGGCGAAAGCTGCGCGTACGCTGGAAGCTTGCTCAAGTCCAGCGGTGCCGCCAGTCCGCTACGCACGATCGCCGCCGCCACATCGCTCGACGGTGAAATCACGTCGTAATTCGCGGCGCTCCCGCCGCGCAGTTTCGCCACCAGTTCATCGCTCGAGCCCATGTACGACGCCACCACTTTGCAATGATGCGTCTGTTCGAAGGTGCGCACGAATGAAGTATCCGCGTAGCCCTCCCACACCAGCAGGCTCAGTGTCTCTGTTTTTTTCTGGCAAGCCGCGCAACAAAAAAACAGTGCCAGCAATCCCGCAACCGTGGTAGCGCGTTTCATTCGTCCTCCATCAAACCGCCGTGCCAGGGCCGCCACGCTAAAAAGTAGGCGGCGTATTAATCCACAACACCGACGTCTCGCCACTCCCCGGATTCTTCCAGCGATGCGGCGTGGAACTTTCAAAGTACAAACTGTCCCCCGTCTTCAGCACGTAATGCTCCTGGGCTCCCAGCCAAATCTCAAATTGCCCGCGCAACACGTGCAGAAATTCTTCGCCTTCATGCGTGTAAGATTCCCCGCTGCCGCCGCCCGCCTTGATCTTGAAAATGTGTGGCTCCATCGCCGTGCGTCCCCAGGCCAGCAATTCCATGCGTACACCCGGCGTCGTCTCTAGAATTTTCCGTTGCGCGCGCCGCACCAGCCGAGGATTCTCCGCAGCCGCCTCAAAAAAGGAAAGAATGTTCGTCCTGTAAAATCGCGCGATGCGCCGCAGCGTAGCCACAGACGAGCGCATCTGCCCGCGTTCCAGCGCGCTCAAAAAGCCGATCGAGACCCCCGTCGCCCGCGAAACTTGGGCCAGGGAAAGTTTGCGCCGCGTTCGCAAACGTCGAAAACGCTGTCCTGGCAGCGATCCATTTTCCGCCGCCACGATGCCTTGCTTTTTCAAAACGTGCACGATTGCCGCGGGGTTCAATCCCCGCGCGCGCCGTAAAAAAATCGCCCGCTGCAGCAAACGCACGTCGGCTTCGTTATAGAGCCGGTAGCGGCTCTGCGTGCGCAGCGGCGTCACCAGCCCCAGCGTTTCCCACGCGCGCAACGCCGACGAAGAAATCCCCACGCGGCTCGCCACCTCGCTGATGCGCAGGGTACGCGCCCCGTGGTGCATAGATCCGTTGGATAAATTCGATGCGTTAGATGAATTCTTTCTGCTTGACACCGGTCCCGGCTTTCTCTAAGTTTGCAGGATTATAGTAAGGTTCGGGAAGCACAAGCAACCTCGAAGAAGTGGTGCGCAAAAGAAATATTTCGCGACAATTTGCAACAAGGGGTGGGTTCATGAAGCCAGTCGTCACGTTGTTCCGCGCACGTCGCACGGCGCATTCCTTCTCTTCGTGTCTGCTGTTGGTAATCGCCGCGCTGTCGCTCCTCGCGCCGCTTTCCGGCGCTCAAAGTACCGGCGGCCGCATCCGCGGCACCATCTCCGACACCAGTGGCTCCACAATCACTGGCGCCCAATTGGTTCTAGTCAACGAAGCCACCAACGCTACGCGGGACATGCAATCGGGCTCCAATGGCGAATACATCTTCATCGAAATACCCGTCGGTACTTACGATCTTTCTGTAACTCAAGTTGGCTTCAAGAAGTACGAGCGTAAGGGCATTGTGCTCGACCTCAACGAGGTTGTCAGCGTGGACATCGCTCTGCAAGTTGGCGGTACCACGGAAACCGTCGAAGTCACCGGTGCGCCTCCGGTTGTCGACACGACCTCTACGCAGCTTGGAGCGGTTGTCAATTCTCGCGACGCTACCGAACTCCCGCTGAATCAGCGCGACGTCTACCAGCTCTTGCAGCTGCAGCCCGGCGTGCAGTCCCAACTCGGCAACGATCTCTTTTTTGGCTCCGATAAGAACGGCGTCGTCACCGTTAACGGTGGCCGGGGCCGCTCTAACAACTATTCGGTGAATGGCGGCGATGGCAACGACCTTTTTGCGAATCTCCCGGCGGTGCAACCCTCCCCCGACAGCATCGAAGAGTTTCGCGTTATCACGAACTCTTTCGATGCTGAATACGGCCGCAATTCTGGCGCTGTCGTTAACGTCGTCACCAAATCCGGCACCAACGACCTGCACGGCAGCGCTTTTGAATTTCTGAGGAACAAAGCGCTCAACGCCAAAGGTTTCTATGATCCGGTTAAACCCGATTTTATCCAAAACCAATTCGGCGGCACCGTCGGTGGCCCGGTAAGGAAAGACAAAACTTTCTTTTTCGGTTCTTACGAGGGGCGCCGTATTAAGCAGGGCGAATCCTCGCAGCCCGTCACGGTTCCCAGTACAGCCGAACTTGGCGGGGATTTCTCAAACGGTGATCCGCTCGCTCAATTCGCCGGCACTCTCAACACCGCCACGGTCGCCAACGTCCTGCAAACTCGCTGCGGTTCCGTGTTGAGCCCCAGTTCGAATGCCGCTCTCACTTCCGTCATCAACGGTACTCCTCAGCCCTACAGCTCAATTTTTCCCGGCGCGCAAATCCCCACACGTTGCTTTGACCCCGTTGCCACCAGTATTCTTCAATACGTACCCGCGGCAAATGTCGGCGCCACGACGTACCAAGCCGCGCCCATCGCACGCGATCGTGGCGACCAATTCACCATTAAAGTCGACCACGAACTTAACAAAAACCAGAAATTGGCCGTCTATTATTACTTCGATGACGACAATGGCCTGGATCCTTTCGCCAGATTCCAGGCTGCTGGAGGCGACCTCGGCAATTTCCCCGGGAATACTAGGACTCGTACGCAGCAGGTAAATACTTCCCATACCTGGACGATCGGTTCCACGGCGGTAAATGAGGCGCGATTTTCCTACTTTAGAGAAGGCCAGGCCGCTTTCAACACTCCGACGAAGACCAGTCTAATTCAGAATTCCTGCGGCGCCGCGGTCTCCACCATCTGTTTCACAGGAACTTCCGATACGCCACTATTCGCCACCGATCCCTTGACCGGTGCGCTTGCCGGCCCACTCGGCACCAACCCCGATTATGGAATTCATCCAAACCTTGGCGCCAGCAAAGAGGGCCTGCCGTTTATTTCGCTGAACGGTGGTTTTTCGGTTGGCAACAACTTTGAGGGACAATTGCCACAAGTCGGAAATACCTTCCAATGGTCCGACAATTTCAGCAAGATTGTAGGCAACCATAACTTCAAATTCGGGGCCGACCTGCGTTACCAGAAATTTGATCAGACCCTCTATTACAACGTCAACGGTTCGATAACCTTCGGTCCGGGCGGCGTCAACGACGTGGGCGGGGTGATTCCAAGCAACTCCACAACCAGTGACGGAAATATTTATCCGAATTATTTTTTGGGTCTACCGAATAGCTACAGCCAAGGTTCCGCGCAGAGTGAACTGGTTCGCAGCACATCGGTGTACCTCTTCGCTCAAGACAGTTGGAAGCTCAAGCCAAATCTCACTCTGAATTACGGGGTGCGTTGGGAATTGAACACCCCACTGACGGATATAGGCCATAAAGTCCAGACCTTCCGTCCGGGGCAGGATTCCACGATCTATCCCTGCACTCTTCCCACCACAAGCCCTCTCTACGTCGCAGGCAGCGTCACCACGTGCGATCAGGCTGGCGTTACACCCGTCGGCTTGGTTTTCCCGGGCGACAAGAACGTCCCCTTGGGGCTAACGGATACCTACTACAAAGCGTTTGCTCCGCGCTTGGGCTTGAACTGGAGTCCAGCCGCTCATGATGGCTGGCTCGCGAAACTCACTGGCGGCCCGAGCAAAACCAGTATCAGCATGGGCTACGGCATGTTCTACAACCCCATCGAACAATTGGTTTTGGAACAGTTTAGCGCCGAGCCGCCCTTCGGCGGCAGCAATTTCATCAGCGATCCGCTGCTGCAAACTCCCTTTGTCACCCAGAGCGGATCGGCCAATCCGAATCCTTTCAATGGCATCCTGAATCCGCCGCGTGGCAGCTTGATCGACTGGTCCAGCTTCCGTTCCATTCTCCTGTTCGGAGAATTTCCCCGGCAGCTGCGGCCGCAATATTCCGACCAGTACAATTTGACGATCAAGCGCGAGCTGCCCGGAAATATTTTATTGCAAATGGGGTACGTGGGAACGCAGGGTCACCGATTGCTTGCCTCCTACGATTTGAATCACGGCAATCCGAATACGTGCAATGACCTGACCGCTATCGCTACGTTCGCTGCGAATGCCGCTCTGAACTTGCCAACTTGCGGGCCGCAATCGGCGGATAATTCTTATTTCCTTCCGCCCGGCACAGTTATCCCGAGTACGCCTGACGGTGGTTTGCTTCTTCCCTATAACGCTGGCAGTGGCGGCTTGGTGGTCGCTCCTGGGACCGTCGGTCCGAACGGCATTACCCTTGTGGGCTTGCGGAAGTATTCGTCGCCTTTGTGCCAACCTCTTACCGGCGCGCAATGTCCTGCGGACGGTATTCCCGTGTTCTCCAATATCTTCAGCGAAGACACTGTTGCGCGCTCCAACTATAATTCTTTCCAAGCTTTACTCGAGAAGCGCTTCTCGCACGGCCTGCAATTTCAGTTGGCCTACACGTTCAGCAAATCTCTCGATAACGCTTCGAGCTTTGAGAGCTCCCTCAATCCCGTCAATTTTAATTCGACCTATGGGCCTTCTCTATTCGATGCCCGCCACAGGCTAGTTCTCTCTTATGTATGGGAACTGCCGGTACCGAAAATGGAGGGCTTCCGGGGCAAGCTGCTGGATGGCTGGCAGGCGTCGGGAATTGTCACCTTACAAACCGGATTCCCCATCCGCATCACGTCTTCGGACGACATCGAAGAGTTCTACAGCACCTTTTTTGAAGCGCCCGGCGAGCCCAACCTGGTTGCCCCCTTCAAAACGGTTAATCCCCGCGTCGGCGGCTGCGCGCTCGGGACTGGTCCACTGAGTGGTACCGGAACCGCCTGCGTCCACTTGTCTGGCGTTGTTTTCGACCAGAACCTTTTCACCAACTCGACTGTCGCGCCCGGCACGATCGGGAACGCTCCGCGTTCCATTTGCTGCAGCCCGGGAATCAACAATACGGACATGGGCTTTGTGAAGGACACGCCCTTTGGCGAGCGCCTTCGCATGCAATTCCGCGCCGAAATCTACAACGTCTTCAACCACGCGCAATTCTACAGTGTTGACGGAAACATCTCGGACGGTTCGACTTTTGGCTTAGCGCAAAAAGTTCGCGAACCGCGGCTCCTTCAGTTTGCGGTGAAGTTCGCATTCTGAGGACTTAGCGGTTACGCTTGTGGGACGAAGGCGCGGCTCACAAGGGCCGCGCTTTCGCCTGTCCGCAAAACGTTTTGTTAGCACCACACTGACCGCAGGGAACAGACCTGTCGGCCGACCTCTTCCGGGGCTGGCCATCTTGGAGAAGTACCATGCACGACGAACTGCAAAAAGAAATTGCCACCTACGTAAAGCGCACGCCCAAATCCGCGACCGCCTACAACCGCGCGCTCGAACGTATTCCTCTGGGCGTGGCTAGCAATTACCGGCATTACGAGCCCTATCCGATCTTTGTGAAAGAAGGCAAAGCCGGCAGGATTCACGACATCGATGGTCACGAATATGTCGACCACAATTTGTGCTTTGGCGCATTGATGGCCGGCCATTGCCATCCCGCGGTAGTCAAAGCTGTCGAGCAAAAGCTTCACGAAGGCACCACCTTCGGAATGCCGCATGAACAGGAATGGGAGCTCGCCGAAGAAATCTGCAAGCGCTATCCCGTGGAAATGGTGCGTTTCGGTTCGAGCGGTACGGAAGTCACCATGCACGCCTGCCGCATCGCCCGGGCCGCCACCGGCCGCGACAAAATTCTCAAATTTGAAGGCTCCTATCACGGTTTGCACGATACTGCGCTCGTTAGCGTGAAACCCAAATCCGAAGATTGGGGAGATCCCGAAGCGCCCACTTCCGTCCCGGGTGGCGGCGGCATCCCGAAATCCAGCATCGCCAATGTGGTTGTCGCGGCATTCAACAATTTGCGCAGCGTCGAGCGCCGTTTCACGGAAAATCCCGGCCAAATTGCCGCGATTATTCTGGAGCCCATTTTAATGAACGTCGGTCTGTGCCTGCCGGAGCCGGGATTCCTCGAAGGCTTGCGCGAAATTTGCACCAACCATGGCGCGTTGCTGATTTTCGACGAAGTGAAAACGGGCGCGAAACTTGCCTGGGGCGGCGCCAGCGACTATTTCGGCGTCAAACCGGACATGATCTGCCTTGCCAAATCCATTGGCGGGGGCTTGCCGCTGGGCGCTTTCGGGGCCAGCAAAAAAGTAATGGCGCTGATCAGCGACCACAAAGTTTTTCACGGCGGCACTTACAACACCAACCGCGTAGCCATGTCCGCGGGTCTCGCCACGTTCCGCGAAGTGCTCACCCGCGAAAACTATGCGCATACGGAAAAGCTCAGCAAAAAATTGACGGATGGCTACCGCACCATCGTCGGCAAATCCGGCTTGCAAGCCTACGTCGTCAGTGCTGGCGTCAACGGTGCGCTGATGCTCTATCCCAAGGAAATTAAGAATTACCGTGATTGGACCAAAATCGACGTCGACCTCTGGCGCCAATATTGGTTCGCCATGGTCAATCGCGGTGTCCTGGCGCAGCCCTATTGGTGGGACGAGCAGTGGACCATCTCCGTGCAGCACACCGAAGCTGATATCGACAAACATCTCGCGGTATTCGATGAAATCGCTCCGGCTCTTGCCAAGGCCCAACAGGCGCGTGGCCTTGCATTCGTGGGCGCCGCGGGACACTAGGCACCAGTTAGCCCTCGCCGTGCGAATCGGGTGGGGCCGGCTTTGATCGAATGGTTTTGCGCAGGATCAAAAAACGGGGCTTTAGGCCCTGAGGGAAAAAACTCTGGAGCCATCGCATTGTCCGCCGACATCGCCAGCGCCGCAGCCATAGACACGACGCCTCACGCGCCCAATTTGCGGCGCGTGCTGGGGCGCTGGGATCTCGTGCTTCTTTTTGTTGTCGCTGTTTTCAATCTCAACGTGGTTCCTTCCATAGCCGCCAATGGTGGCGTCACCGTCTGGCTCTGGCTCGTTTCGTTGATTTTATTTTTCTGGCCGCAAGGCATCGCGGTGATTGAACTTGCGCATCGTTATCCCGGCGAAGGCGGCGTTTATCTCTGGGCCAAGGAAGTCTTCGGCGACTTCCACGGCTTTCTTTCCGGCTGGTGTTATTGGACCAACAACATGATGTACGTCCCCACGGTGATGCTGTATTTCGTTGGCGTTTCTGTGTTTGTGCTCGGTCCGGGGCACGAAGCTCTGGCGGACAATAAGGTTTTCGCGCTGGGTGCTTCGCTGGTGCTGCTGATTTTTCTGGTTGTGCTCAATGTCGTCGGCCTCGGCGTGGGGAAGTGGATCAATAACTTTGGCGCGATCGGGACGTTTGTTGCTGCTGGTTTGCTGATCGGACTTGGTCTGGTCATTTGGCTGCGCTTTGGCACCACGGTGGCCTGGGCCGATTTTAAGATTCCCGCCAATCCGCGCTTCGTGCTGAATTCTTTCGGGGTCATTTGTTTCGGCCTCGTCGGTCTGGAATTAGCTTCGGTGATGGGCGATGAAATTGAGGATCCGGCCAAAAATTTGCCGGGCGCCGTCGCTTGGGGTGGAATTCTTTCAGGGATGTTGTACATCGGCGCAACACTGACATTGCTGATCGCGGTGAGCAAGCAAGACATCAGTGTGCTGCAGGGAATTGTGCAAGCTGTCGGACACATGGCCGCGCGTGTTGGGGTTTCCTGGATCATCGCCCCGTTCGCATTTTTATTAAGCATATCTATCGCGGGCATCGGTTCGGCCTGGCTGGGCGGCTCGGCTAGAATTCCCTTTGTCGCTGGCCTGGATTGTTACTTGCCGGCTTGGCTCGGCAAAGTACACCCGAAATACCGCACGCCGGCTGCGGCGCTGTTGGTACACGCGAGCGTTTCGATGATTCTGGTTATCATTAATTTTCTCGTGGTCGGTTCGAACGTGCAGGAAACGTTTCAATCGTTGCTTTCGCTCGCCGTTGTCCTGCAACTGGTTCCGTTCCTCTATATGTTCGCGGCGTTGCTGGTGATTGCTCTGAATCCCGCCTTCGTGCAAGGGCGCTACAGCCGCGGCACGCTGCTGTTCGCGGGCATCAGCGGATTGCTAACCACGGTCACGGGCATTGCGCTGGCGTTTTTTCCGGCACAGCAAATCACTTCGTTACGCAAATATGAAATCTGGATGTTTGGCGGAACACTGTTTTTCATAGGGTTAGCGGCGTTCTTCTTTTACGTCTACGGCGGAAGAAAGGCCGCGCAAAAACTGGCGGCGAGCAGTGCAACTCTGTAAGAGCGCTGTCGCGCGGCTGGTTTATGCGGCGGAAAGATGGACCTGGAGGCGGTGATGTCCAGCGGTAGCAGGATGGAAGTTAGAAAATACAAAAACTACATCAACGGAAAATGGCTGGAGAGTTCTTCCGGCGAAACTTTTCCCGTTTATGATCCCTCCACGGAAGAAGTGATCGCGCAGGTGTCCGCGGCATCTGCTGCCGACGTCGACAGCGCCGTGAAAGCGGCCCGCACCGCTTTTGATTCCGGTCCGTGGCCCCAGACCACTGCGCAAGATCGCGGCCGCATTTTATACAAGTTCGCTGAGAAGGTGCGGCAGAATTCCGCACACCTCGCGGAAATCGAATCGCGAAATTCCGGCAAACCCATCGTAGAAGCCGAATACGACATCGCCGACGCCGCCACCTGCTTTGAATATTATGCGGGCATGGCCACAAAAGTTTTGGGTCATGTCAATCCTGTTCCCGCGAATGCCTTGAGTTTTACCATGCGTGAACCCGTGGGGGTCGCGGGACAAATCGTGCCATGGAATTATCCGCTGGTGATGGCTTCCTGGAAACTGGCGCCGGCGCTGGCCGCAGGTTGCTGCTGCGTTTTGAAACCAGCGGAACAAACGCCGCTGACCGCGATGGAAGTTGCCGGTTGGTTTGAAGAATTGGGCGTACCTCCCGGCGTCGTGAATGTGGTGAACGGAGCCGGAGAAACTGCAGGGGCCGCGCTCGTAGCCCACGCCGGGGTCGATAAAATAGCTTTCACGGGCAGCGCCGCCGTCGGAAAACTAATTGTCAAAAGTGCCGCCGACACTTTGAAGAGAGTCACGCTCGAGCTTGGCGGGAAATCTCCCAACATATTTTTTGCCGACGCCGACTGGGAAGCCTCGGTGGACGGCGCGCTCTTCGGCGTGTTCATCAATCAAGGCGAAGTGTGTTCCGCGGGCAGCCGCATCCTGGTCGAGAAGAAAATCTATTCTAAGTTTGTCGAAGCCATGACGGAAAAAGCCAAGCGCATCAAGCTCGGTCCGCCGCTCGATCGCGGAACCAAGATGGGCCCATTGGTCAGCAAAGAACAGTACGACCGCGTCAGCTCGTACTTGGAACTTGGAAAGAAGGAAGCGAAAGTAGCCATCGGCGGCGGGCGTCCCAAAGAATTCGACAGAGGCTACTACGTCGAGCCGACAATTTTTTACGATGTGGACAACCAGGCGCGCATCTCGCGCGAAGAGATTTTTGGTCCGGTCGCGTCGGTAATTCCGTTCGAAGGCGAACCGGACGCCATTCGCATTGCCAACGATACGCCCTACGGACTCGCTGCTGCAGTCTGGACGCGCGATATTTACAAGGCATTTCGCGTGGTGAAATCGCTGCGCGCGGGAATTATCTGGGTCAACCACATGCAGCCAACGTACGTCGAAGCGCCGTGGGGCGGCTACAAGCAATCCGGATTCGGCCGCGAGCTCGGTCCCTGGGGCATCGAAGAATATCTCGAAACGAAGCAAGTGTTCGTAAATCTCGACGAAGCTCCGATTGCCTGGTACTGAGCCGTTCGGTTTCACAAGAAGGTACACGAAGATGGCGACAATAAATTTGCGCACCGAAACTCCCGGACCGAAATCGCGCGCCTTAATGAAGCGGCGCGAAGCTGCGATTCCACGCGGGCCGTATCACTCCACCCCAATTTTCGCCGCAAAGGCCGAAGGTGCGGTGATCGAAGATGTGGACGGGAACCGCTACCTGGACTTTGCGGGCGGCATCGGGTGCCTGAATATGGGGCACCGCGCGAAACCGGTAACTGCGGCGGTGAGCGAGCAGCTCGAAAAATACACGCATTTGTGTTTCAGCGTTACGCCGTATGAACCGTACGTTGCGGTGGCGGAAAAGCTGAACGCGCTAGCGCCAGGAAAGTTCCCTAAGAAAACCTTTATCGTCAACACCGGCGCGGAAGCCGTGGAGAACGCCGTCAAAATTGCGCGCGCCTATACCAAACGCCCCGCGGTGATCTGTTTTGAGGATGCCTTCCACGGCCGCACTCTGTTGGCAATGTCCCTGACTAGCAAAACTAATCCGTATAAGGCAGGATTTGCGCCGTTTGCCAGCGACATTTACCGCATTCCCTATGCGTACTGCTACCGCTGTTCGTACAACCTGAAATATCCTTCGTGCGAAGTGGCCTGCGCGCAGCACCTGGAAGATGCATTCAAGCGCCTGGTTCCGGCGGATGCGGTGGCCGCTGTGATTGTGGAAACGGTACTCGGTGAAGGCGGATTCATGGCGCCACCGAAAGAATTTTTCAGCATCGTGCAGGGGATTTGTCGGAAGTACGGAATTGTGCTGATCGTCGATGAGGTACAATCCGGCCTGGGCCGCACCGGAAAGTTTTTTGCGATCGAACATTACGGTATCGAGCCGGATCTGATTACCACGGCGAAGTCGCTGGGTGGCGGATTGCCGATTGCCGCGGTCACGGGGCGCGCGGAAATCATGGATGCGCCAAGTGTCGGTGGACTGGGCAGCACGTTTGCGGGGAATCCGCTTTCCTGTGCGGCGGCGCTAGCGTCGATCGAGATGATCGAGCGCGGTGGATTGCTGGAGCGCGCCACGACCATAGGGAAACAGTTCGAGGGGCGGGCACGCAGCTGGCAGAAAAAGTGGCCGCTCATCGGCGACGTTCGCGCGCTGGGCGGAATGTGCGCCATCGAGTTGGTGCGCAACAGGGAAACGCGCGAGCCTGCGGAAGCGGAAACGAAAGAAATCGCGCACTACTGCTACGAGCACGGTCTCATCACCATCACGGCAGGAACGTACAACAATGTGATGCGCATCCTGGTACCGCTGACCATCACGGACGAGCAGTTCGCGGAAGGGCTCGACGTTATGGAAGCCGCGCTGGCTTCGGTGGGGGAGCGCAAGCCGGCGGAACTGTCCCATGCTTGACGGCACTCACGTCTGCAGTCGTTGTCCCGCTCCCAGGCCTAAGATTGGGATGACGCAACTTCCACCTGCGGAGGCTCGCCAGTGCCCAAAGTAAAACAACTCACCGTATCCTGTGACAATACCCCGGGGTCGCTAGCCCGCGTCGCCAGCATCGTCGGCGCAGCGAAAGTGAATATTCTGGCGCTGAATGCCTCCGCCGCGGGTGCTATGGGATATATACAGCTGGTGGTCGACAATGGCGCGAAGGCCAAGAAGGCGCTCAAACGCGAGGGATTTTCTTGCTACGAGGAGCTCGTGATTCACGCCGTGCTCCCCAACGTGCCCGGAGCGCTTGCGCAGTTTGCGAAGAAACTGGCGAGCAAAAACGTAAACATCGGAGCCTGCTACCAGACGACCGTGGAAGGTGCGAAGCAAGCAAGTGTCGTGCTTGCCGTTTCCCACCTGGAAAGCGCGGCTTCCGTGCGGTAAGGGCTGGCCGCTTCCTTCACTCCGCAGGCTGCTTGCGAGAAAAGTGGAGAAGCCTAGCCGGGAATCGGCCTCGGAACAAGGTCGTCCAGTTCGTCCATTTGGTCCGCATCCAAGCACGTCATCTTCCCCCTGATCGCTGTGCCGGTACGGCTTCCTCTAGACCAAGCAATGCATTGCCCTCTTTGTCTGCCGCTATCTGTTGCTCAAAGGCGCCTCCCACTTGGAGCCGCTTCCTTCAAAGAGAACGATATCCTCATGCATGACTGATGATTTGCTTACCGCGTCGAGGCTTGTGCGTCAAAACAGGTGCCGTGATGGCCGGGGTTGGCCTGTTGCGAAAAATTGTGATGGAGTGATGGACGTAAACGAACGGAGGGTGTGCCTATGTGGCGACTGGGGATGCGGGGAGCGGTGGTCGGGATCGTGTTGGCGGCGGCGGCCGGAGTTAGCCTCGCGCAGTCGTTTGTGCTGGACTTGCCGGATCCCAGCCAGCGCGCGGAAGTGGCACAGCGGATTGGATTGACGGACATCACCATTGCTTACCACCGGCCGCTAATAAAGGACCGCAAGGTTTGGGATGCGCTGGTGCCGTATGGCAAGGTGTGGCGCGCGGGAGCGAATATCAATACCACGATCACTTTCACCGATCCGGTGAAAATTGAAGGGCAAGCGCTGGACAAGGGCACATACGGGCTGCATATGATCCCGAACGCCACTGAGTGGACAGTTATTTTTTCGAAGAACGCCACGTCTTGGGGATCGTTCACCTACGACCAGGCAGAAGATGCGTTGCGCGTGAATGTGAAACCGCACGCCGTGGAGATGCATAACGCGCTGACCTATGAGTTTGCGGAACTGCAACCGGACTCCACCGTCGTGCAGATGGAGTGGGAGAAGCTAGCCGTGCCGTTCAAAGTGTCGGTGGACGTGCACCCGCTCGTGGAAGCCAGCCTGAAAAAGCAGCTGCGAAATCTTTCGCAGTACACCTGGAACAGCTGGGATGACGCGGCAAATTATTTGCTGACGGAAAAGATTGATTTGGATCAAGCGTTGAAGTATGCCGATAAGTCCATTGAAACCGAGGATCGCTTTGACAATGAACTGACCAAGTCGCGCGTGCTCCTGACGCTGAACCGCAAGGATGAAGGGACGGCTGCCGAAAAGAAAGCGTTGGAGATGGCGAGCCCGTTGCAAGTGCACATTTACGGGCGGCAGTTGCAAGCGGAAAAGCATCCCGAGGAAGCCTTTGCGATATTCCGCGAGAACGCCAAGAAGCACCCAGAATTCTGGTTCGTGCACGCGGGACTCGCGCGAGTCTATTCGTCGCAAGGGAGGTTTGACGACGCCTCCAAGGAAATGAAGGTAGCGATGGAGAAAGCGCCAGACAATCAGAAGAGCTATCTGGATGGATTGGTGAAGAAGCTCGACTCGAGGCAGGACATTAACTAGCCTCGCGGGATTATCCCCGCGTGACAGCACCGCGAAAAGGCCGGGTGCTCAAGAATCGCAAAGCACGCGGCCTTTCCTCGCTTTTTGCCCCATTCGAGTCAAGAAATATAGCAATCGCGAAGTCCACAGCCTGCAGACCACCGAGCAGGTACCATTACCAAGTGTTTGAAGTTAAGACACTTCCTATGTTTTCCACAGATGACGCTTTGCCCGAGTAATGCCATCTTAGCAACCCGTTGACTATCACCTGGTTGCCGGTTCGGGGTGTTTCGGCTCCAAGCTAGATTTGCTGCTGCTGTTCGGGCCCCGCAACAATACAAAGTGCATCTCTGAGGCTGCCATGGGCGCGACAAACCGCTCAGTTTCGATGGATAGTGTGAACGATCCGCGCGCCAGCGCTGCCGCGGTCGGGCCCGTGGACCTGCCACGCACGCCAGCTTTGCGCGTTGCGCCGCTGCTTCAGCCGACGCTGCCGCGCCGCTTCGTGCGCGTGCCGACCCACGCCATTGGCGTCGTGCCGGACCATCGCGAATATCCCCGAGCGACGCTGAAGCTGCCGTTGCGCCTGCGCGGCGTCGCAGGTGTTCGAGAAAAATTTCCCATCACTTTGGTCACGCGGGACATCAGCTCGACCGGTGTCTACTTTCTTTCTCCCAAGCAGCTTCCCGTGGGCGCCTCGATTGAACTCGAAATTGTCCTGGTCAGCCGGCCCATGGGCTGCGGCAATGTGTTGATGGCTACCCGGGCGCAAGTGCGGCGCGTCGACGCGGCCGCCATGCCCAACTGGTACGGTATCGCCGCCTCGTTCGACGATTTGCAATTTGGCCGCGACGACGGCGTCCACTGCGACTATCGCTGATTTCCTTTGCTCTGAACTTGTTGAGCATGCTCGAGCGAGCAGTTGCGCTCCTGCGTCGCGCCCATTCTGCTACCCTTTACCGTCATGCCTTCCCTCAAGAAACACAAAATTTTGGGTGTGCTCTTTGATTGGGATGGCACGCTGCTGGATTCTTACCACGCCGATTCGTCCGCATATCTGGCGATGTTTGAAGAAATGGGAATCGCGTGGGGCCTCCGGGATTTGGCTCGCCATTATTCGCCCAACTGGTACGACGTTTATCGCGCCGCTGGCCTGCACCGCAGCCGTTGGGACGACGCGGACCGTGCCTGGCGCACACAGTACGCGATGCACCGCCCCGGTTTGCTTCCCGGCGCGCGGCAAGTGCTGGCAGCGCTCGGCAAACGCTATGCGCTCGGCTTGGTTACCAGCGGCGACCGTGACCGCGTGCTGCGACAACTTCGCGAGTTTCGCTTGCTCCGCTCATTTTCCGCGCGCGTTTGCAGCGGTGACACGGAAAACAAAAAGCCGCATCCCGAGCCCCTGCTAGCTGCGTTGCAGAAAATGGACCTCGCGCCTGCGGATTGCGTGTACGTAGGAGACACTCTCGAGGACGTGCACATGGCGCGCCGCGCCGAGGTCCGCACCGTCGGGATCGTTGGTCCGTTTCCGACCGCGAAGCGGCTGAAGCTCTCGCGGCCGGATATTTTGCTCGGTTCCCTTGCTGAATTGCCTGCGGCCTTGCGGCGGTTAGCGAAGTGAAAATCCTTTGATGCGCCAAAACTCCTAGCCTCGCAATTCGCTAGCGATCACTGAGCTTTTGCCGAAGGAGGCGGCGCATTCGCTGGCGCTGCATTCACAGGGGGCTTTGCGGGCGCGGTAGTTGCGGGTGCGGACGGCGACGGCGTTGTTGGCGCCGTCGCTGCGCCCGCCGCGGGCGCGGAGGAATTTGTACCGAGCGGCTCAAAGTCCGTCCACTTAATCACCAAGCGCACCGACACATCGTGGTCCTTGAAATGCAACGTCTCGTCGGAACGCGCATACGTCGGAAACCAGTATTTTCCGTCAACAAATTCGCGGTACGTTTCAAATAGCGTGAATGGAAGTTGCGGAGAGGATTTTATATCGCCCAGATCATTTACCCAGCTGCCATACGTTTTCACCACTTCCAGATATTTGTCGTCAATCCACACGATGCCCTTAAAAAAGCCATGCGCGCGTTCGACTACTTTAGGACTCACGTCGAAAATATAACAACTGATCTCGTCGAGCTGATCCTTGCCCAGATATTTCAAATTATATTTGGCGAGCTGCGGAGTGGTGAGCGCAAACGCCGGCATGCGGTTCAAACCATCGAAGTCCTCGGACTCCAGTTGCAAATACTGCAGCGTGGAATGGGGCCGCACGATAATGCGGTCCATCGGAGTGCCGTCGGGGTCGCGCCCCGGTTGCGTGACCATGGTATATTCTCCGCCCGGCTTTCCATCCGGCCCCAACTCCTGGATGCGTATCGTCTTGCGATAGGTGTAATGCCCGCGTGCCAGCAGGTATGAGTCTTCTTGCGTGGCCAGCTGCTTGATCATCTGTTCGCTGGGAATCGGTGGTGGCTCCGCGGGTTCCGGAGTGGTGTTGATGCGCGTTGCGCGATGCTCTGGCGGAGGATCCATGGGGCCTTCGGGAGGTTGCTGGGCGCGTGCGGTCTGTGGCGCCACGCCAAGAAAACAGAGCGAGACGGCCACAATGGCCACGCGAAAAAACGCGCACAGAGGTGGGTGACCGGGGAAGATCTCGCTGAGTCGCATAGTGAATTGGATGCGCCAAATGCGCGCGAAAGTCGCCTCGCCATCGAGATGCAGCAAGTTTAGCCTAGTCGCCGCGGGCAATGCAGAACGCTTTCGCCGAGCTCAGCTGCCACTAGCGAACCGCAGCAATTGCCACCTCCGCGAAAACCCGCGGGTGTCTGCTACAATTTCTTGTCTCGTGAGCGATGCACTCCAGGTCAAGAGGTACTTCGTATCCGGCGCCGTGCAGGGTGTGGGTTTTCGCTATTTTACGCAGGATGCTGCGGAGAAATTGCATTTGAGCGGCTACGTAAGAAATCTGCGCGATGGCCGCGTGGAAGTTTTTGCAGCCGGAACCGCGCAGCAACTCGCCCAGTTGCGCGCCACCCTCGAACGCGGCCCGCGCTTTGCCAGTGTTCGCGACGTACAGGAAGAAGACGCTGCGGCCGATGCCCACTTTGCCAAAGGATTCGCGATTACCCGAGACGCCTGAGCGCTTCACTCATTGACCAAATTTCAACGATCGACCAGGAGCCCTTGCGATGCAGGATCTCAAAAAGCTGATCCGCGAAGTGCCGGATTATCCCAAGCCGGGCATTTTGTTTTACGACCTCACGACGCTGCTGAAAGATAAGAACGGCTTCCACTCGATGATCGATCGTCTGTGCGACCATTATCACGGCCGCACCATTGACATCGTAGCGGGCATCGAAGCGCGCGGATTTATTTTTGCTCCGGCGCTGGCATACCGCCTCGGCGCCGGGTTCGTACCAGTGCGAAAGCCGAAAAAATTGCCCGCGAAAACGGCGAGCATCACCTACTCGCTCGAATACGGGACAGATTCATTGGAGTTGCATGAAGACGCCATTCAGCCTGGCCAAACCGTAATAATTTGCGACGATCTGCTAGCCACCGGTGGCACAGCCGCTGCGACCGCCAAGTTAATTGAGCAACTCGGCGGAAAAGTGGCCGGCGCGGCTTTCGCGGTTGAATTGACGTTCTTGAAAGGGCGCGCGCGTTTGCCCGGTTTCGATACCTTCTCGCTCATCCAATACGACAAATAGCCAAATCCCGGCTAATCCTTGGCCTTCGCGGCTCTTTGCCGCAGTACCTCAAACAACACCACGCCCGTCGCCACCGAAACATTGAGCGACTTTACCGGCCCCGTCGTCGGCAGCGAAACCAAAAAATCGCAGCGCCTCCGCGTCAGCTCGTGCAACCCTTGGCCTTCGCCGCCCAGCACAATTCCCACCGGCGTGTTGTAATCGACTTGCGTGTAACTCTGTTCCGCGTGTTCATCCAACCCGATCAGCCAGTAGCCCGCTTCCTTCAGCTCTTCCATGCTGCGCACCAGATTCGTCACCTTGGCAACCGGCAGATGCGATAGCGCGCCAGCCGAAGCGCGCGACACCGTATCTGTGAGCCCGGCCGCACGCCGCTCTGGAATCACCACGCCGTGCGCGCCGGCCGCCAGCGCGGTGCGAACGATCGCACCCAGATTGTGCGGATCCTCCACGCCATCAAGCAGCACGATCAATCCTCTCTGCGAAGCCTTCGCGCTCCCGATGATTTCTTCAAGCGAAGACGCTCCACGCGCCGCCGCCAGCGCCACCACTCCTTGATGATCTTTCGAATTGGCCAGCCGGTCCAGTTGCCCGCGATCTTCAAAACGCACGGGCACGCCCTGCTTCCGCGCCAGCTGCACAATCTCTTCGGTCCGCGTATCCTGCCGGCCCTTGGCTATAACGATGCGGTCGAGAGGCCGCGCCGCTTCGAGCGCTTCGCGCACCGCATGAATGCCTGTGAGCCGGTCCATGAGAGAAACAGTCTATCGTTGTCCCTTGTTGCTGTCAGGTGTCCACAAGCGGCACAAGGATTTGCACCGGCGAAAAGAGCGCTAGTCAAGATGGCTGCAAAATTCCAGCACGCGCGTCCGCGCGGATTTCACGGGCACCGCGAAGGGAAGCACCGCCGCGGAATCGAGCAGCAAAATCACGCGGTCCAGCGCTCCTTCGCCGGACCGCCCGGTCAGCGCCAGGCGGATAGGGTGAAACAATTCCCGGCCGCGCGCGTCCATGCTGCCTTTCATCGCGGTAATGATCTCGCTGAAGTGGTCGGACGTCAGCGGCACGCCGTCCAGCAGCGCCATCGCAAATTGCCGAAGCACTTCTCGCGCCGCGTAACGCGAAAGCACGATGTGACTTTCGGTTTTCGCCAAAGACTCCCTGGCGTCATAATGAAAAATCAGCCGCAGCAAGTCGCGAAGCCCATCGCGATCCGCGACTTGCGCGCCCAGCAAGAACGCCACGCGATCGCACCACAGCATGTGCTCGCCCGTTGCTTCCTGCAGAAGCCATCCTTGTTCGCGCAGTATCTCCGCCACATCCGCGCCGCCAAAAGGATCCGCCCGCGCGTCATTTGTTTCTGTTCGCCCGTCAGGCATGTCATTAACAATGTCACCGGTGAGGCCCCGGTGGCAGAATTCATTCTAAGCTGCCTTTAGTAGCAGCCTTCGTGGGCTGTCCGTAGGTCGAGCTGTGCCACCCCAATCAACGCCCGCTCAACGTCGCGACCACCCACGCAGCAATCGCCTCGCCCCGGCCAATCGCATCTACGCCTTCGTTGGTCTTGGCCTTCAGATGAATCTTCTCCGCGGCGATTCCCAGCGCGACCGCCACAATTTCACGCATTGCCGGAAAATGTGGCCCCAGCTTAGGCCTCTCCAGTATCACCACGGCATCGATGTGTTCGATGGCAAATCGTTTCTCTTCGAGAAGTTTTCCAGCGTACTCCAAAAAAATCAGGCTATTCGCGCCCTTCCATTTCGGATCAGTATCCGGAAAGTGTGTCCCGATGTCTCCCAGCCCCGCCGCCCCAAACAGCGCATCGCACATCGCGTGCGCCAGCACATCTCCATCGGAATGCCCCGCCGGCCCCTTATCAAACGCCAATGCCAAGCCCCCGATAATCAACTTGCGGCCAGCCTCCAGCCGGTGCAGATCGTAGCCAATGCCGCAGCGGGTGTTCATTTCTTGGCGCGCTCGCGTTCTAGATAAAATTTCGCCAGTTCCATGTCCGCGGGCTTCGTGATTTTGATATTCCGCTCCGAGCCCAGCACCACGTGTACATCGTGGCCGAAGCGCTCCACCAGCCCCGCTTCGTCCGAAACATTGACGCCGTCCGCCGCCGCGCTCGCGAACGCATCCTTCAATAATTTTGTCGTAAAGGCCTGCGGCGTTTGCGCCAGCACCACGCGCTCGCGCGGAATTGTCCCGATAATCAGCGCCACATCTTCCGGCAAGCTAGCGCGCTTCACTTCTTTCACCGTATCCATCGCGGGTATTCCCAGAATCGCGGCATCGCACCGCCGCGCCTCTTCAATCACGCGCGCAATCTGCTCCACGGTGACAAACGGCCGGACCGCATCGTGCACCAGCACAATTTCCGTGTCGTCCGGTACCCGTTGCAAAGCCAAGGCTACGGACTCCTGCCGCGAATCTCCGCCGCGAATCACTTTGACGTTTTGTTTGAATTTTTCGCCCTGCAGGCTGGTTTCCAGCGAATCCACCACATCCCCGCGCGTCGCAACAATAATATCCGTGATCATCGGGCAAGACGCCATGCGCCGCACTGTGTGCACCACAATTGGCGTACCCGCAAGCTCCAGGAACTGTTTGGGAGTCTCCGCGCCCATGCGCGTTCCCAGTCCAGCGGCAGGTAAAATGGCGGCAATCCGGTTCATAAAAGAACGCCAACCCCGTGGCGCGTCGTTCACGCTTCCTACAGAATCGCGCCCCCACGTGTTAACGAACTTTCGAGTGTACCTGAACCGCCATCGCCAGAACAATGCGGCCCGCGTCGCGCCCAATGCAAACGCGGATCCCGCCTTCTGAAGGTTTGGTGCCGTGTGCTCTTCTAAGAAGTGTGTTGCTGCGAAATTACTGGCGGTTCGCCGCCTGTTTCATTCCCGCCGTGCTTTGTTCCGCGCGGTCTTCCACCCGACCGAAAATCATTTTTCCCGCCGTCGTCTGATGCACCGATGTCACGATCACGTCCACCATTTTGTTGATCAATCGCCGCCCGCCATCCACCACCACCATCGTGCCGTCATCCAAGTACGCCACGCCCTGGTTCGGCTCCTTTCCCTCGCGCAAAATCAGCACGCGCATGGGCTCACCCGGAAGCACCGCCGGCTTCAGCGCGTTGGCCAGCAGATTCACATTCAGCACCGCGATCCCTTGCACCGTCGCCACCTTGTTCAAATTGAAATCATTGGTAACAATCTTCGCGCCGGTCCGCTGCGCCAGTTCCACCAGCTTGTCGTCCACTTCCCCAGCTTCCGCTGCGTCATCTTCCAAAATGCGCACATCAATCTGCGGCATCTTCTGCATGCGCTGCAGAATCTCCAGGCCGCGCCTGCCCCGCTGCCGCTTCAGCGCATCGGAAGAATCCGCCACCATTTGCAACTCTCGCAGCACGAACTGCGGCACGCCGAGCACGCCATCCATGAACTGCGCTTCGCAAATATCCGCGATGCGTCCGTCGATCAGCACGCTGGTATCCAGAATCTTCATGGGCTCCGCACGCGGTACCACCGCCAGCGGCAGCTCCGGTGAATGACGCAGAAATTCCTCGCCGCGGCTCGCGCCCAGCAGCAGGCCCACATAACCGAAGCCCAGCAGCGCAAGGTATTCGAGGCTCGTCTTCGTCGCGTCGGTGCCCGCCGTTCGCGAAATCACCAACGCGGTTAGCAGCGCCACCAGTATTCCCGCCGCCGCGCCAGCCGCGGCTCCAGCCACTTCGCCCAACCCACGCCGCCGCACAGGAAATTCCACCGTCAGCACTACCAGCGCAAACATCAGTCCCAGCGCTGCCGCCGCTCCTCGTCGCAACGCAAAAGGCTGCAGGTAGTAGCAAATTGCGGCGGGAGCGACTAGCAACGCGCCGCGCAAGAGCCAGAATCCTCCCAGCCGCATGCCGCCCTTCGCGCCGTGCGTCTCGACGGAACTCGGCTGGGGAACATCACGCTTTGAAATGTTTTTTGCGGGGGTTGCTTCGTGCGACGGCCGTCGCCCTTGTGGTGCGTTCCAGCTCATACGACCTCACAGTAATGAACCACCACTGCAAAATCGTCCCTGCCGCCTAAAGGATTCGGCACCCATTTCCTGGACGGTGCGGGATGAGCATGGGAGTACACTTCCCGCCACTACATACTCTCATAACCTGATGTAATCCGGCTATTGCTGACAAGAAGCCCGCGAATCGTCTGGTTCGAGAAACGGCATTTCAACCGCGGGAATTTGTTCGCCGGGCGTCTGACTTCGGACGAATCGCTCAAATTCACACGAACTAAGGTCACTCGCTGAGATACACCCGCGGCACCCGCGCGCTGACCGCACACAATAAATCCGATGTCACCGTTCCGATGCCTCGCGCCACAAAATTGGCCGGCAGCACATGCTCGCCATCTGTGCCGTAAATCGTGGCGGTGTCGCCTGCTTCGGCGCCCGGCACGTCCGTAACATCGATCATCGTCACATCCATCGACACGATGCCCACGATTGGTGCCAGCCTGCCCCGAACCAAAACGTTGCCGCGATTCCCCAGCGAGCGATGCAACCCATCTCCGTAACCCGCGGCCAGCACCCCGATGCGCGACACTCGCTTCGCCACAAATGCCGAGTCGTAACCCACGCCCGAATTCGCGGCCACCTCGCGCAAACTAATGATCCGCGAGCGCAAGCTCATCACCGGACGCAGCGGCATGCGCTTCTCCATCTCCACACGCCGCTCCATCGGCTCGTATCCCGGGTGGTAGCCATACAAAATTGCTCCCGGGCGCACCATGTCGGCCCAGGTTTCCGGACGCGAGGCGATCGCCGCGCTATTTGCCAGATGTACGATCCCCGTATCCACTCCGAGCGCGCGCAATTTTCCCAGCGCTGTGTAAAACCGCTCTTCCTGTTCGCGCGTCTGCCGCCCCGCCACCGAATCGTTAAACACTTCCGACGACGCAAAATGCGTCATCACTCCGCCCAACCTCAGATGTTTACATTTCGCCAGACGCCGCGCGAAGCACTCCACATCCTCCGGCGCAATGCCCAGCCTGTTCATTCCCGTATCGATTTTCAAGTGGAAGGAAACTGGTTTGCCTTCTGGATTTCGTCCCGCAGCCTTATTTAACGCCTCCAGTTGCTCGCAACGGTGAATCACTGCCGTCAAATTATGCGCCACCAGGCGCCGCTCCTCGCCCGCCACAAAACTCGTAAGCACCAGCACCGGTTTGCGCACTCCTGCCTTGCGTACCGCGATGCCTTCTTCGGTGCACGTCACGCCAAACCAGTCCGACCCCGTCTTCTCGAGCGCCTTCGCCATTTGCGGCCCGCCGTGCCCATAGCCATTGCCCTTTACGATCGACAAAACTTTGCGTGGCGCCTTGCGCTTCTCGCCGGCAGGGTTCACGTAGTCGCGAATCGTTCGAAAATTGTGCGTCAATGCGCGCAGAGAAATTTCTGCCCAAACAGGGCGGCTATGCGCCGGTGCCGAATCACGTTGTTTGCCAGCCATGGTTATCCTGAATCTCGCGTGAGCAAGAAATTTAGTTTACGACATTCCCGCCGTGCACCACGACCGCCACATTGGCCGCCGCGAGAAAGACAACACCATGCATCCTTTGCAACCGGGTAGCCACCTCGAAGCCGCCAAACCACCCGCCGCAAGCTGGCACAAAAGCGTTTAGCGTCGCCCAGCCAGCAACTTGCCGTCACCGCAGCGCCACATGTCGACCGCCAGACACACAACGACTCGAAAACACCCAGACGCTGACTAGGCAAACTTTAGCTCCAGGAGTTCGTTCGGACTATGCTCTCGCCGCATCAACCATTCCCGTGCAGTCGCACTTCCGCCGTTGGAAAATTCACGCGATGCTCCGTCAGCAGTCTGACGCGCGGCCGTCGCCCCGAGAACAGCCTCCTCTGCGACTACATCCCGTGCGATTAAAAGGGGCCAACACGGCATTTTCTCCCTTTCTCAATGCGTCGGTATTGCGGCCGATTTCCGGCGAAAGGTCCAGGACCATGGCAAATCTATATCGCAAGACGGAGAACTTCCGCCCGTTTCGGGGTGTTTTACCTATCCCCAACCGGCATCCCGGCCGACGGACCGCTCTCGCTCGAATCCGCCTCCGCTCGCTGCGCTTCTTGACTTCATTCCTGCCGAAACGATATAAGCTACCCAGCCGCTCCGGTCCTCGCATGCCCATCGCCGATCATCCCCGCGTCGCGCTCGCCGTGTTGTGCATTTCGCTCGCTTCCCCGTCTCTGCTTTCCGCGCAATCGGGCGCTGCCGCTGGGAATTCCTCCGCCAACAAATACGTTGGCCCCGGCTCTTGCGCCGCCACCAGTTGCCACGGCAGCGTCAAACCCGTCGCCGGCAGCCGCATCCTGCAAAACGAATATTCGACCTGGATCATCAAGGACAAACACAGCCGCGCCTACCAGGCGCTCACCGGCGACGTCGGCGAACGCATGGCCAAAATTCTTGAACTTGGCAAAGCCGAAGAATCGCCGAAATGTCTCGCGTGCCACGCACTCGCTCCGCCGCCGGAATTGCGCGCGCGCCCTTTTGAACTCACCGAAGGCGTCACCTGCGAAAACTGCCACGGACCCGCGCAAGGATGGCTCGGCCAGCACACCGCCAAAGACTCCGCCGAAAAACACGCGACTTCTATTCGCGAATTTCACATGGTCGATACGCGGAACGTTATCGTGCGCACGCAAAAATGTCTCGAATGCCATCTTGGCACTCCTGGAAAATTTGTTGACCACGAAATGATTGCCGCCGGCCATCCGGATTTATACTTCGAGCTCGATTCCTTCTCTGCGGTGATGCCGCGCCACTGGAATGTTCCTCGTTTGACCGCCACTGGTTCACCCGCCGAAGATGCTTCGTGGGTCGGCGTCCGCGACTGGAGCACCGGCCAAGCCGTGCAGCTTCGCGCCGCCATGGATCGCGTCGCCTGGCGCGCGCGCGGCGAACGCTACGATAAAAAAGATGTTTGGCCCGAATACTCCGAACTGTCCTGTTTCGCGTGCCACCATTCCCTGACCATGCCGAAAGATAGCTGGCGCCAGGAGCATGGCTACCCCGGACGGCGCCCCGGCGATCCCGCGTGGAATGCATCGCGTTACGTGGTGTTCCGTTTGTTCGCCAAACAAGTCGACGATTCCAGCGCGCAGGATTTGGAACAAAAATTAAACGCCGTCGCCGCGGAAATGAGCAAGCTGAATCCCGATCGCAACGCCGCCGCCTCTGCCGCCACTGCCGCTGCGCCCATCGCGCAACGTTTCGCCGAGCGTCTCGCCGCCATGTCGTACCAGCGCGACATGGTCCTGCGCATGATGCAAAGCATCTGCGATGACGCGGAAGAAATTTCTATCGCCGATGAACGCGCTGCCGAGCAAGCCACCATGGCTTTCGATTCGCTGTATATTTCCTACAGCAAAGAAGCCCAGCCCGCCAACGGCGCCGAAGTGCGCGCTGCCATCAACGGACTTTTCCAGCAACTCGAGAATCCCTCGGCCTACAACGCCGATCAATTCGCTGCCGCCCTGCACCGCATCCGCCCGCTGCTGCCGTAAGCAGAATTGCGCCGGCTGGTGCTGCTGTTTCGGTTTTGGGGTTCTTTTTTTGTTTGTTTCTGCTTGCTTCAGGAAATCGCGAATCGCGCTGGAGCTTTTCGAGGCGCAAAAAAATCACATGAACCGCCTCGAAAATTGGTTCTGCGGCACAAAGTTCTGGCGCGGGGTTACCGCCAATCGCCTGCTGCCCTGGATGCTGGAGGGCTCCGATCTGGGCGATCGCGTCCTGGAAATTGGCTCGGGAGCGGGCGCCGCGACTCGCGCGCTGCGCCAAAAATTCCCGAGTGTCACGAGCCTCGAGTACAGCGGCGCATTCGCTTTGGAACTCTTGAAAGACGCGCGCTGCGTGCAAGGCGATGCGGCGGCCCTGCCGTTTGCGAATGAGAGTTTTACGTGTGCGATTGCGATCTTGGTGCTGCATCACTTGCGGTCACGGGACTTGCAAGACCGCGCTTTTGCGGAAATTCTCCGCGTGCTGAAACCGGGCGGATCGTTTCTGGCCTTTGAAATTCCCGACGGCTGGTTCGCGCGGCGACTGCACACCGGCAGCACGTTTGTTCCGGTTCCTCCGGCCAGCGCCGGTGCACGACTCAGCGCCGCGGGGTTTTCTCGCGTCGCCGTGACGTTTCGCCCCGGCGCATTTGTGCTGCGCGCGGTTCGCGCAAATTCCTGACGCAAGTTGCAGTGTGCTGTAGCATCAAAGAACACCAGGAATGGTAGCGCAGCAGGTGTGACACGCATGGCAACGGAAACGGGCGCCGCGAAAACGCTGGCACGGGGCAAAATTCCTCCGGGACCGCATTCTTCGCTGGCGAAAAATATCGGCGGAGAATTACGGCGCGTCACGCGGGATCCGCTGGGATTTTTCACGCACTGCGCGCGCACTTATGGCGACGTTACCGCCATGCGTTACTTTAATTTCCGCAGCTATTTCATCAATCATCCGGATCTGATCGAAGACGTGCTGGTCACGAGCGCGCGCAAATTTCACAAAGGCCGCGTGTTGCTGGCGAACAAAGCGCTCTTTGGCGATGGCCTGCTCACCAGCGAAGGAAATTTCTGGCTGCGGCAGCGCAGGCTGGCGCAGCCGGCATTTCATCGCGCGCGCATCGCGGCTTACGCGGGCACCATGGTGCGTTACGCGGAACGTTTGCTAGAAACCTGGCGCGATGGCGAAGAACGCGACATTCACGAAGAGATGATGCGCGTGACGCTGCAAATTGTCGGCAAAACACTTTTTGATGCAGACGTGGCGAAGGACGCGCACGAAGTGGGGCGCTCGCTAGAGCTGTTGCTGGAATTAAGCGCCGATTTTGCGCGCGCGATTTTAATTCCACAATGGCTGCCCACGCCAAAAAATATTCGCAAAGCGCGGGCCATCCGCAAGCTGGACAAAATTATTTACCGCATTATCGGAGAACGCCGTGCTTCCGGCCACGATGCCGGCGACTTGCTGAGCATGCTGCTGGCGGCGCGCGACGATGACGGCTCGTGCATGACGGACAAGCAGTTGCGTGATGAATCCATCACGCTATTTCTCGCGGGACACGAAACAACCGCGAACGCGCTCTCTTGGACGTGGTGGTTGCTCGCGCAAAATCCGGCGGCAGAAGAGAAATTACACGCGGAACTTGACGCCCTGCTGGGCGGCCGGGCTCCGACTCTCGACGATGTGCCGAGATTGCATTACACGGAACTGGTACTGACGGAATCGCTGCGCATGTACCCGCCGGCGTGGGGCACCGCCCGCGTGGCTGTCGAAGACCACGAAATCGGTGGCTACACGTTGCGGAAAGGTATGGGTGTCGCGCTATCGCAGTGGGTGATGCATCGCGATCCGCGCTGGTTCGACGCGCCAGGAGAATTTCTGCCAGAACGCTGGGAAGACGGCCTGGCAAAGCGCTTGCCGCGTTTCGCGTATTTCCCCTTCGGCGGCGGCCCGCGCCAATGCATCGGCAACACCTTTGCGCTAATGGAAGCCACCCTGGTGCTAGCCACAATCGCGCAGCGTTACCGCTTCCGCCTGATTGAAGCTCACCCCGTAGTCCCGCTCCCGTCGATCACGCTGCGCCCTCGCCACGGCATCCGCGCTATCGTCGAGTCGCGACGATGAGAGACGCGGCCCGTGTCGCATCCTAGATGGCGACTCGAAGCAGAGGTAAAGTGCGTTTTGAAGGCCGAGAGTTAAAGGAGCATGCGCTCTATTTTCAATACTTCGCCTCCTACCAGCGTGGGATCCACTTCGAGTCACCGAACGCCGACGAAGAAGCAACATTCATTACTGGGGCCGGACGCCACATCTTCGAATACGAGCGCGCTCTCGATGTTCTCATCGCGTGTGCTTTGAGGCGCCAAGAAAGGTCGGACAACTAAACAGAGCGGCGTCCGCGACGCCGGAGGTGGGTGACCGGTCACTCCGACTTGGGCGCTCTCGCGGTAACGCGGAGTTCATCGTCTGGACTAGGTTCGGCTTCATCTTTCTCCGGGGCGCGGTGGGCGAAAGGAGGGCGACATTGGAGGTGGAAATTGTGGAGCTGTGCGAATTGGATGTTGCGGATTTGTGTCGGCTGAACAACGAGTTTGCGGAGGAGACTTCGCTGGTGAATGAGGAGGAGATGGGGCGGTTGGTGGGGATGGCGTTTTATGCGCGCGGAATGGCTGGTCCGGACGCGTTCTTGATCGCGTTTGATGAGAAGGCGGAATACGCGAATGCCAATTTCGCGTTTTTTAGCGAACGCTGGAGGAAGTTTGTCTATATCGATCGAGTGATCACGGCGGGTCATGCCATGCGCCGAGGGCTGGCGCGGGCGCTTTATGAAGACTTGTTTTTGCGGGCAGTAGCGATAGGGCACACGGTGGTGGGATGCGAGGTGAATCTGATGCCGGCTAATCCAGGGTCAGACGCGTTTCATGCGCGAATGGGATTTGCGGAAGTGGGCAGCGCGCGGTTGGCGAATGGGAAGACGGTGCGGTATCTGGAACGACGACTGGTGTGAGGTTATTGCTTGGCAGACCTCTTGGTTCTTGGGCAGGGAAGGCGCTGGTCCGCTGCTACGATTTTTCCGAGTATAGATGCACTTTTCCGTCGGCGACCACCGCGACGTATTTTCCGTGTTCGAGGAATTGCATGACCTTGGCGCCTTTCTTCGCCAGTTGGGCCCAGCGGGATTTTGTATTGGGATTTTGTTCTAGGCCGCGCAGTGCACGCCCGACGAATTCGAAGTCAATTTGTTTCAAATGTTGACGCGGAGTGGTCCGCACGCTGTAGGTTTCATTTTCCACGGTGACGATTTTCAGATTTTCGACGAGCGATTGGCGCCAAACGGTCAGAAGAATTTCGTCGAGGGCGGACATTGCTGGATGATACGTCATTTGACGTTGCGAAGCTGCTCGCGGAATGAACACCCATCAAAAGCTGCTTACTTTGGTAGGGATAGGGAAGCACTTTGCTCCTTCGTCTCATCATCGTCGGGGTGCAGTCGAGCACTTTGCGGTAATCCGCGATCGCTTTGTCGGTTTGCCCGTTTGCTTGATGAGCTAGGGCCCGAATATGGCGGGACCAAATCGAATCCGGATGCTTGGAGTCGAAATTTCAACTTAGGGGTGATTAGCGCTTCTTGTATCTGTTTTGCGCCAACAATGTTTCCGTTAGCTGATTGAGAGAAGTCTCGCTGTCACGCCGGACAGCGCAGTTGAGAAGTTTGACGTGCGTTCGGCAGGTTGGCGAGCGCCGTGTTCGCGAGCAAGTCCTGCGAAACTTTTTGGATCGCTCTGGTGTTCGACAGATGGGGGTCCGCGTGCGTCGTGGACTCGCGGATCGGGGTGCGGCCATTCTCCGGCTTGCGTGCATCTCACGGAAGCCTCTGGTTTGACCTTCCCAGCCAGCAGAACAATCATTTTGCCTGTGCGGCCTTGCCTTCGCGGCATCGCCATTCATTGGGCGGGAGACAAGCAATGGTTACATCCGCGGAAAGGCTGATTGCGGCCGGGAATCAGACGGCCGAAAGGCGATTTTACCCTCGCGTGGTGCCCAGCGATCGAATTTACATCGGCCCTGACGGGAAGAATCAGGGAGTGTTGCTGAATCTCAGTGAAAACGGGCTGCTGGTGTCCACGCAGATTCCACTGAAAGTCAATTTTGTATCGCGTATTGCGGTCCCGGTCGGCGCATCATCGAACGCGATCCGCGGATATGCACGTGTCGTTTGGGCCGATGAGTCCACGAATCGCGTGGGGATCCAGTTGCTGGAGTTGAGCGAGCAAGATCGTTTGGCGTTGCGGCAGTGGATTGACGCGGAATTTGCAAGATCATCGCGGGAAGCGGAACGAAGCTTCGCCGATGCGGAAATGATTGCGCCGCCGCTGGGTGCCGAGTTGGTGGTGGAAAACACGAAAAATAGGAACGCACTCGCGCCGGCGGCCGCTGCAGCGCTCCCTGCGCGTGCGGTGCGAAAGCGGCCAGCGTCCCTCATGGAAGTGGCGGTGTGGGGATTTTTGATTGGATCACTTTCGGTGGCCGCGGTGATGTTTGGCGGGAATGTTAAGTCGCGTGGCGTTTTCGGAGGCCCAGGCAATGCCGCCAGCGTGGCGGAGGTAAAGGAGGACTCGCCAGCGAAAGCGCCGCAGAGGCCGCAGATCGCTGGCAATTTGCCGGCGCGTACGCAGTCGGAACACAGCGCGTCGGATTCCGGTGCTGCGCCAGTATCGGACGAGCCCGCGGGTTCGGAGCAGGGGTCGGATTCGGCCTCGTCCACGGTTTCGGAAAACTTAAGCCGCCATGCGGATGCTTCGCCGGCCGCGACGGCGCTCCGAACATCGTCTGAAAGCGACGCGCGTGTCCCTGTTGAGCGAACTCGGAACACTGCTGCGCAGAATACCTTTTATACCGCTGAACATCCTTCTTCGAAACGGGACAGCAAGATGTCTTCCGCCGTGGAGCTTCCGGCTTCGATGGCGGCTCTGGTGGTTCCGGAAAAGGATGCGGTTGGTTCGAATGCCGCGAATTTGCGCGGCGCAAAGTATACGGCGACAGGTCCTCGGGACGCTAACTCGAGTTCGACGAATTCAGCTGCGAAATCAACGGCCAAGCCAAGCAACAACGCGTCGGAGGCGTACCCGGTACCGGCTAAGATTATTTCCACTGATGTTAATCCGGCGGCGAGGGCGAATGCTATGGGTGCGCCGAGCACAACGATCAGTCCGAACGGAACGTCCCATGGCGCGCGGACGTTCGGGCTGCCAGTCGTTCAGATGAATCCGCCGGAGCGAGCGACCCTCGAAGTACGCGCTCCGGTTGGGTTTCGCAGCGTGACTTTGGCGTTGCCAAACAGCCGTTTGATGGAGTCGCCGGGCCTGACGATGCATATTGAGCGGTCCCTGATGCTGCCGGGCGGGCATAAGTTGTGGCCGTTTGAACGGAAGCGCACGGTGGCCGTGGGCGAACTGGTTTCTCGCGTGGATCCGCAATCGCCGTATGCGCAAACGGGATCTGGAGTTTCCGTGCGGGTGAAGGCGCTGGTCGCGCGCGACGGACATGTAGCGCGGCTGGAGTTGATCAGTGGACCGGCGGTGATGGTGGCGGACGTGATGCGAGCGCTTCGCGAATGGCAGTATCAACCGACGCTGGTCGATGGAAGGCCGGTCGAGACGCAAAGCGATATTTTGATGCAGTTTCATTCCGCGGAACGCGCCGCGAAATAGTATCCGAAGACTACTCGTTCCAATCCCAAAAAATCATCGGGCGTTCACTGGCAGAGGGCGTCTTACGCTTGTTTTGCGGGAGTGGTGGGCCGGATTTCGGAGCGGGCTTGCATAACGCGGAGGATGGCGTCGCGAGAGACCATGCCGATCACATGGGCTCCGTCGCCGGGAGTGCCGCTGACAACGGGCATTTGATTGATGTCCGCGGCGATGAGGCGTTCGAGGAGTCGGAGCAAAGGTTCTTCTTGCGAGGCCCACAGTATGCGGTCGCGCGGGATCATTACGGCTTGCACGGAATTGTGCGCCCACTCGTCGCGCGGAACCTGGTGTAGGGCATGAACGTTGATCATGCCGACGAGGCGGTCGTCGGTGACGACCAGATGGAAGCGGCGGCCGGTGCGCTGGACTTCCGCGCTGTAATCTTCGAGAGAAATTCCGCCACTGATGATGGGGACTTCCTGGCTCATGACGTCGGCGGCGCTTAGGCCGCGGAGATTTTCGCGGAAAGCGAGCTGCGTCAGGCTATCCTGGGCAGCGCTCAGCAGATACAGGCCGATTACGGCAGGCCAAATCCCACCCTGCCAGTGCGTATTCAGAGCGCACCACGCACCGTAACTGATCAAGCCGTAGGCAATTAGTTTCCCGCTGAATCCAGCGATGCGTGTAGCTTTGGCGAAATCTTTGGTGACCCCCCACACTATGGAACGAAAGATGCGGCCGCCGTCGAGCGGAAAACCTGGCGCGAGATTGAATAATCCTAGGCAAAGATTGGCGAACGCGAGATAGCCGGCGAGGGCCGCAAGCTTCTCATCAAAAGAGAACAACGCACGCAAGCCGGAAAACGTAGCGGCAAGAAAGAAACTGGCAAGGGGCCCAGCGACGGCGATGTTGAATTCCTGAATCGCTTTTGCTGGATCGCGGCCGATGCGCGCGACACCGCCGAAAATAAAAAGAGTGATCGACATGACGCGGATTTTGTAATGGCGGGCCACTACGCTGTGGGAAAGCTCGTGAAAAAGGACGGAACCGAAAAACAGTAGGCTGGAACCGACCCCCACAATCCAATGCTGACTTTGCGTCCACTTTGGGTATGTGTCCCTGAATTGCGTCGACAGCAAATAACTCCAGGCTGCGAAAATGATCAGCCAGCTGGGATCCAGAAGAATGGGGATGCCGAAGATTCTGCCGATTTGCAGGCCGCGTCTCATGAGTGGTCGGTCAGCGTACCGTTTGCGTATGTCCTTGAGGAATGTCGCTAGCTAGCGGCGAATTGCGTTGCCGAAGCCGCGTTTCCTTCCTGCTCTCTCTACAGTACGCCGGATTACCGTTGCCGCCAAATAGGGAAGGCGCTGCGCGGCGCGATAGCGACACATCGTGGCACTGATTCCACACCGCAGAAATGCGCCGTAACGCAAGCTGCTTGTTTTCAGCGGAGTGAGCCTGGCGCGGGTTGTGCATGTTGTTGAACGAAGTTGCCGATAGAAGAGGATACAACGCGCAGGGGCACGGGCGTTGAGCGGAAGAGCCAGAGCAATCGCGTATCAAGGAGAGACTCCGATGATGGCTATGATGCACTTTGCAACGCTGGTAATGGCGACGCTGCTGGCGGTGGGCGCGGCGGTGTTGCTCGATTGGTTGTTGCTGCGCGCGATTTTCCGCTTGATAGCGCCAGCTGCGCAGCGGCCGGTGAAAATACGGGTCGCGCAGATTGATTTAGCGCGCGGCACGGCGCAGTTGGTGCGCGCGTACGGAGCGCAGCGCTGATTCTACCGATAGAGTTTCGGGCGGTTTGCAACGTGATGGTGCCGAGGAGTGTTTATTTTGAGCAGGCGACCGCGCTGAGAGATTCGCGAAAGCTTGGGAAAGGACTCCTGCGATGTTGGTACTGAAATATCTGGTGATGTTTCTGGGAGTCGGACTGTTTGGGAGCGCGGCGGCGCTGGTGGGATACGACATTTTTCTTTCCGCGCAGTTGCGGAGATTGTTGCGGCGAAGGGACACCACGGTGCGCTTGGGGTGATGCGACTTACTTTTGCGCGAAAAAGGCGCTAGCTTCGAAAAGCGGCCGCTTCAAAGTCGATTTTGTGCAGCGTGTTATGATGGCCATCGCTGCCGTGCGTATCCGTAACCTCTTGTTCTCACCGCGAATGGTTCTAGCGAATCTCCGTTATTTCTTAGGTATATGGATGCTGCTGAGCGGCTGCGGCGTGTGCGTTGCGCAAACGCCGGAGGAGGCGGTGCGCGGATTGGCGCGCCGGATTGCGGAGTTGCGCGAACTGCCGGAGAAGGTGTCGCTCGAGTGGGTCAACATTTCGTCGCTGCCGGAGGCGGAATCGATCGTGCTGCGTGCGGCGTTTGTGAAAGAGCTGGGGAGACGTGTGGTGACCGCGGAAGACCCGGCAATTGCCGCGCTGCAGGTGTCGGTCCGCGAGACGCCGACCAATTTTTTGCTGGTGGCGCGTATGCTGATGAATGGCGGCGAGCAAGTGCGTATGGCGGAATTGCTGCGCGTGGGATTCCTGCCGGTAATGGCGACGGGCAGCGGACTGCGGCTGGCGAAGCAATTGCTCTGGCAACAGCCGGAGACGATTCTGGATGCGAGGGAATTTTCTGGCACGCCAGGAAGCTCGTCGAATATTTGTCTGCTGAGGCCCGACGCCGTGGCGATTTACCGGGAAGCAGACGAGCGGCTCAGCGAAATTCAAGAATTGCCGTTCCCGGCATACAAATACGTTTCGCGGGATCTGCGGGGAGAATTGCATCCCGGCAAGGATGGAGCGACTGCGGTGGCGCTACCAGGGTTGAATTGCGTGGTGCGCGGCCCAGCAGCGGAGGGAGAACGCTGGACGATGTCATGCGTGGCGGGAAACGGCGTGAAGAGCAATGCGTCGTCGGTGACGACGTCGAGCATGACGGGCACAAAGCGTGGGTCGGACGTTGAACTGCAACAAGTGGCGAAGCTGCGTTCGAACTGCGACGGGAATGGCTGGCGTTTGCTGAGCGCGGGATCGGATTGGACGCAGCCGGACCGCCTGCTGCTAGTGAACGCAGAATCGAAGAGGGAAGAGTCGGTGGCGTCGCTGGATTTTGCAGGGCCACTGCGGCGCCTGGCTGGCGGAGAAGATGAAAAGTCGGCGCTGGCGGTGGTGTTTAATTTAACGTCGGGGAGCTATGAGGTATATCGCATTACGATGGTTTGCGGGCGTTAGAACGATTTGCGCCGTGCTGGCGGTAACCGCCGCAGCTAGTGGCAGCGACGGTGCGGCTGCCGCGACGCAGCCGCACTATGGCGGGACCCTGGTGCTCGAGTTGCATGCGCCGGCGCTGGTGCTCGATCCCACGAAATGGAAAACGGGGACCCCGGACTCGGCTGCCAGCGAGCAGATTGCCTCGGCAGTCTTTGAACGCCTGGTCACGCTGGACCGCTTTGGAAGATTTCTGCCGGGGCTGGCGACGGATTGGTCGCATGACGAGGGATGGCGGCGTTGGCAATTTTCTTTGCGGACGGGAGTGCAATTTTCGGATGGTTCGGCGTTGACCGCGACGGAGGTTGCCGCGGCGTTAGAGGAACTATTCGCGGAACGCTTGTCAGAAAAGGGGGTGGCGACGGCGGCGTCCGGAACGCGCGTCATCTTGCAATTCTCATCGCCCATGCCGGATTTGCTGGAGCAACTGGCGTCTGGGCGCAATTTTATTTTTCGGCGAGAATCGGACGGAACTTTGCTCGGGACTGGCCCGTTTTTCGTGGCGGAATTTGCCCCTGCGGCCAGCAGCGCGGCGACTGCACGATACAAATTATTGGCGAACGAAAAATGCTGGGCCGGTCGGCCATTTGTGGATGCGCTGGAAGTACACCTGGGCGTGACAGCGCTGCGGCAGCTTGTTGATTTGCAATTGGGAAAAGCAGATGTGGTGGAATTGAGCGCGGACCTGGTGCGGCGGGCGCAGCAGGAAAATGTGCGTGTGTGGGCGTCGGCGCCGGTGTTGCTTTACGGGCTGCAAGTCAGTGGAGAAACCGGTAGCGCGCCGCGCGGGAGCACGGGTAAAGCGGATTTGCGCGAAGCACTTTCGCTGGCGCTGGACCGCGCGACAATGGCCAGCGTGTTGCTACAGAGGCAAGCGGAGCCTGCAGCGTCGTTTCTGCCGCAGTGGTTATCGGGCTATGCTTTCGTATTCGGCGCGGAGAACCATGCAGAGCGCGCAAAGGAAATTGGCAAAAGGTTGGCTGGCGCGTCCGGAGCGGGGGCGATGCTGCAGCCCCTGAAATTGCGCGTGGATGCCGGAGGCGATTTGGCGAAGCTGATCGGAGAACGCGTGGCGATCAATGCGCGGCAAGCGGGGATCTCCGTGCAACTGCAATCGCGTGCTGCGGCGCGGGAAAATCTGTCGAGTGGTCCGGCGAATTCCCCGAAAGCCGGCGAAGCGCCAGCCTTGCGGCTTATTGCCTGGCGCTATTCATCGCTGTCGCGACGTGCGGAGCTCGATGCGATCACCGCATCGCTGCAACTCGAAGCCGAGAATGAGACGTCGGCTGCGGATGCGGAGCAGGTGTACGCTCGTGAACGGCGATTGTTGACGGAGCGCGACCTGATTCCTTTAGTGGTGGTGCCGGAATATATTGGACTGGGCGCGGGAGTGCGCGATTGGATGGCGGAGCGCTGGGGTGAGTGGCACCTGGCGGATGTTTGGCTGGAGGGAAAGAAAAGCGTTGCCGAGGGAGCGCAGCCATGAGTTTTCGCACCAAATTGTTTCTGATTTTCCTGATCACCGTGCTGGCGTCGGTGTCGCTGGTGGCCTACGGCGTGACGCACTACACGCAAGCAGCATTTGAAGAGATGGACGCGCAACGCACGGAAGCGCTGGTGGCGCAGTTTAAAAAGGAGTTTGCGCAACGGGGCGAAGAAGTGGTGCACCAGGTGGAAAATATTGCCAACGCGGAAATCACGCTGCGCATGGCGCTGGATCTGGCGCGGGCGAATGCCGATCCATCGCTTTACGTTCACGATGCGACGGGAGCGGCTCAGGACCATGGGCTCGATTTCGTGGAGTTCGTGAATGCCGATGGCACGCTGATTTCTTCCGCGCAATATCCGGCGCGCGTGGGGTACAAGAGCGATTGGGTGACCGGGGCAAAAGATTGGAAGGATTCGACGGCGTTTTTGAAAAAAGAAGAGCTGCCGGATGGCGTAGCGTTGTCGCTGACGGTAGTGCGCACACTGCCGGTCGGTGATAAGAATTTCTACATTATTGGTGGGCGGCGTCTGGATCAGAATTTTCTGGCGTCGCTGGTATTGCCGGCGGGGATGCGAACTTTGCTTTACCGGAATGTGGAGCCGGGATTTGTGGCCACGGCGTTGACCGACGCGAATGGAGAAACCGCGCAGGCGGATCGTTTTGCGCCGGTCATCGAGCAAATTCAGCGTTCGCCAGAGCCGGTGGTGCAGACCGTGAACTGGTCGACGAATCCGGCGGACGCGGAAACGTTTCACGCTATTCCCTTGCCAGGGCGAAACAACGAACTGCTTGGCGTGTTGCTGGTGGGAAGTTCACGGCGCGAGCTGGTTTCGTTAACGGAGCACATTTTTCAGATCGCGGGAGCGGTAGTGGGCGCGGCGTTGCTCGTAGGTTTGCTGGTGAGCTTGTGGGTGTCGGCGCGCATCACGCGGCCGGTGGAGGAATTGGCGGACGGCGCGCGGGAAGTGGCGGCCGGGCGCTGGGACACGCACATTCGCGTGCGCGGTCGCGACGAGATCGCGCAGCTGGCTGGGGCGTTCAATGAAATGACGCATACGCTGGCGGAGCAGAAGGAGCGGCTGGTACAAACGGAGCGCGTGGCGGCGTGGCGCGAATTGGCGCGGCGGCTGGCGCATGAACTGCGCAATCCCCTGTTTCCCATGCAGATCACCTTGGAGAATCTACAGCGCGCGCGGCAGCTGGAAGCCAGACAGTTCATGGAGGTTTTTAATGAGTCGACGGCGACGTTGCGTGCGGAACTCTCCAATCTAAATGCCATCGTCGGAAGATTTAGCGATTTTGCAAAAATGCCGACGCCGCATTTTTCCTGCGTGAATGTGAATGAATCTTTACGCAATGTGGTGCGTTTGTTTGAAGCGCAATTTCATGAAGTGGGCAAGCCGATCATCACGCCAGAATTTTTCTTGACGGAGCCATTGCCGGAAATCGATGCAGACGCAGAGATGTTGCATCGCGCGTTTCAAAATCTGGTCTTGAACGCCCTGGATGCCATGCCTGCGGGCGGGACGCTTTCAATGCGCACCGCCGAGCACGCGGGAAGTGTGCGCATCGAAGTCGCGGATACCGGGAAGGGATTGACGCCGGAGGAGTGTTCGCGGCTCTTCACGCCGTATTACACGACGAAGTCGCAGGGCACAGGGCTCGGGCTGGCGATCGTGCAGTCCGTGGTGAGCGATCATCACGGAACGATTTCTGTGGTGAGCGAGGAAGGGCGCGGCGCGACGTTCCGCATTGAACTGCCGCAGCGGCAGACGAACGCGCCCATCGATGTGAGCGGCACCGAGACGAGCGTGCAATCTGCCGCAGCGGATTTGCCGAAGCCGCCGCTTGCTGTCGCGTAGAACTATCTATTGAGCGATTTTTTGAGGACATCTATCTTGCCGCGTAAAGCACATCTCCTGCTGGTGGACGACGATCCGAACACCTTGGCCTCGCTTTCGCGTGCGTTCCGCCTGGCCGGGCACGAGGCTACGGTGTGCGATAACGCGGGACGTGCGATGGAATTGCTGCGCACGGAAACGTTTGACCTGATTTTTTCCGATGTCGTGATGCCGGGGAAAAGCGGGATTGAGTTTTTGGAAGATTTGAAAAAGGCTGGTGTCACCACGCCGATTATTTTGATTTCCGGACAAGCTAACGTGGAGATGGCGGTGCGCGCCACAAAATTGGGAGCGCTGGATTTTCTGGAGAAGCCGCTATCAACGGACAAGCTGCTGGTGACGGTCGATAACGCGTTGCGCTTGACGCGGCTGCAGGACGAAAATCGCGAACTGCGCAGCAAACTAGGGAAACACGAGTTGGTGGGCAGCGGGCCGGCGATGAGCAAATTGCTGGCGCAGATTGCGCGTGTGGGAGCGAGCGAGACGCGGGTTTGCATTTTGGGGGAAACGGGCACGGGGAAAGAATTGGTGGCGCGAGCAATTCACGACAAGTCGCCGAGACGGGAGGGTCCATTCATAACACTGAATTGCGCGGCGGTGCCGGCGGAGTTGATCGAGTCGGAACTGTTCGGCCACGAGAAAGGCGCGTTTACCGGGGCGGCAGCCAAGCACGTTGGAAAATTCGAGCAAGCCGAGGGCGGAACGCTGTTTCTCGATGAGATTGGCGATATGCCGGTGGCCATGCAAGCGAAATTGCTGCGCGTGCTCGAAGAAGGCGAGGTCGAGCGCGTCGGTGGAGACAAAACCGTGCCCGTGAACGTGCGGGTGCTGGTGGCTACGCATCGCAATCTGGAAGAACTGGTGAAGCACAACGCGTTTCGCAGCGATTTGTTTCACCGCATCCATGTGTTTCCACTGGTGCTGCCACCCTTGCGCGAACGGCCGGAGGATTTTGCGGTGTTGGTCGGGCATTTTGCCCGGCAGGTGGCGGCGCAGAATGGCTGGAAGGAAAAGATTTTTGATGAAGGCGCCATCGCGACGTTGCGCCGGTATTCCTGGCCTGGAAATGTGCGGGAGTTGCGCAACGTGGTCGAGCGGCTGGTGCTGTTGGCGGTGGAAGACGCGGTGAGCGCGGAAGATGTGCAATCGGTGCTGCCGGCGCCCGACGGCGCGACGGCGGGTTCGCGTGCGCTTGCGGGATCAGCGGGGAACTCCGCCGGAACGCTGGCGGAGCGCACCGAAACGTTCGAACGCGAAGTGCTGGTCAACGAAATACGGCGAAACAATTTTCACATGACCAATGTGGCGCGCGCGATGGGCCTCGAGCGCAGCCATCTGTATAAGAAGTGCCAGCAGCTGGGAATCGATCTGCAGCAACTTCGCAAGCCAGAATAAAGCCTAGCAACGCCCCTTACACCAATAAGTTATTGAAAACAAGCACTTTATTGTCCTTGACAGCAAATAGCAATTTGTAATATAAATATCGCAATTAGTGAAGTGGAGTGAAATCATGATTCATCCCAACACACGGAACTAAATGACCCTCGGTGATAAATTACGGTCGTTGCGCGCAGTCGAAGGCTCGCTGCGCGGACTTGGGCGCCCGATGACGCAACTGGAAACGGTGAAAGCCATGAAGCGCGAGGTGGGAAAAACTTTAAGCCAGGCGTACCTCTCGCAGATTGAGAGTGGCGCTCGGCCGCACCTGACGCACACCACGCAGCAGTTGCTGGCGAAATTTTTCCGGGTGTATCCCGGCTTTCTGGTGAACGATCCCGCGGGATATTCGCGCGGGCTGCAATCGGAGTTGCGCGTGGCGGATGCCAAGGTGGATTCCTGGCTGTATGCAGGCGCGTCGCAATTCGCGGCGGACCCGGAACTGCAGCGGGCACTTGTCGCAGTAGCGGAGCACGAGGATTCGCGGCAGGCGTTGTTGCTATTGGCGGAGATTTTACGCGCACCAGGGCTGGCCGAGCGCTTAAGCGATGTATTGCGCCCGGAGCCGCAAAAAAGTAACGCGACGCCAGCCGGCCGGCGGGGTCGCGCGGACGAGAATCGACTGGTGGTGCGCGGTTATTTGGAGAATTAGGTTTTTCAGCAGACTGAAGCGGATGTTCGGAGCTTTTTATGAGCTGGTCTGACATTTATCTTCTGTGTTTCTTGGTGGGCTTCTCGCTCAGCGTTCTGTCTTTCTTGGCGGGAGCGGTGCACATCCACCTGCCATTCAAAATGCATCTGCCGTTTCATGGCGGACATGCCGGCGGCGGACATCTCGGAGGACATGGCGCGGGTGGGCATGTTAGCGGCGCGCACAGCGCCGGTCATGGGAGCGCGTCTGTTGCAAAAGGTGCGGCGCGCGGAAACGCCGGACAAATTTCCTGGTTCAACGCCACGACGGTGATGGCCTTTCTGGCGTGGTTTGGCGGCGTGGGTTACATCCTGACGACGCATTCGCACCTGGGTGCGATGGCCGCCCTCGGATTTGCGACGCTCGCGGGATTGGCTGCGTCATCGGTTGTGTTCCGTTTCATGGCGCGGCTCATGCGCGATAGCGACGGCGAAATGAATGATTGGGATTATCGCCTGGAAGGCGCGGTGGGAACCGTGAGCATGCCGATCCGCGAAAAGGGGACGGGCGAAGTAATTTTCGAACAAGACGGCGCACGTCGTAGTCTGGGCGCGCGTTGCGAAAACGGTTCGGCGATCGCCAAGGGCACGGAAGTAGTGATCGAGCGCTATGAACACGGAATAGCGTACGTGCGGCCCTGGGAAGAATTCACCAAGTGATTTCAATTGCCCGCGCTAGCGGCGCGAAGCAACAGGATGCACAGCGGCACCAAACAATTTTGCGGACTGATGAACGATGCAAACAGTCCGGACGGCGAAAAGAGGAGGTTTTATGTTCGCGCTATCTAACGATGTGCTGGTGATTGCCGGCTTGGTAGTGGTGGCCGCGCTAGTTCTCATGGCTACGGTGGCCAAGATGTTTCGCAAAGCGGGACCGCACGAAGCGCTGATCATTTACGGCATGCGCGGAACGCGGATCGTCAAAGGCGGCGGCACCATCATTTTTCCGATGGTGGAAATGTGCAAGGAACTGTCGCTGGAGCTGATGTCTTTCGACGTCGCTCCGCAACAGAGTCTGTACACCACGCAAGGCGTCGCGGTCACCGTGGAAGCGGTGGCGCAACTGAAAGTCAAATCAGATCCCATTTCCATCAAGACGGCCGCGGAACAATTCCTAACCAAGCGGCCGGAGCAACGCGAAGGCCTGATTCGACTGGTGATGGAAGGCCACCTGCGCGGCATTATCGGCCAACTCACCGTGGAGCAGCTTGTCAAAGAGCCGGAAATGGTCGGCGAGCGCATGCGGTCGACGTGCGCATCGGACATGAACAAGATGGGGCTTGAAGTGGTGAGCTTCACCATTAAGGAAGTCCGCGACAAAAACGAATACATCACCAACATGGGGCGCCCGGACATCGCGCGCATCAAGCTGGTAGCGGAAGTAGCCGCTGCCGAAGCGGAACGCGACATTGCTATCAAACGCGCCGAATCGCAACGCGCGTCGGCGGTCGCCAAAGCGCAAGCCGATCAGGAACGCGTATTCGCGGAAACCGCCTCGCTGGCCAAGCAGGCGGAAGCCGAAAGAGATCTGGACCTTAAGAAAGCCAGTTATCTGGAAATGACCAAGAAAGCGCAAGCCACCGCCGACAAGGCTTACGAAATCGAAACCAACGTGATGCAACAGCAAGTTGTCGCCGAAGCCGTGAAAGTGCAGCAAGTCGAACGCGAAGCGCAAGTCAAGGTGCAAGACGCCGAAATCCAGCGGCGCGAACGCGAACTGATCGCCACGGTGCTCAAGCAAGCGGAAGTGGAACGCAAGCGCATCGAAACCATCGCTAACGCCGAACGGCAACGCTTGATTAGCGAAGCCGAAGGCCGCGCCTCCGCGATTCGTGCACAAGGCGAAGCGGAAGCGGAAATTATCTTCAAGAAGGGCGAAGCGGAAGCTAAGGCCATGAACATCAAGGCGGAAGCTTTCCAGGAATACAACCAGGCCGCCGTGGTGGACAAACTGATTACCGGCATGCCGGAAATTGTCCGCGCGCTCGCTGAGCCGCTCAGCAAAGTGGACAAAGTGACCATCGTTTCGACGGGAAACGGGCACGCCGCCGGCGCACACAAACTGACGGGCGACATCACCGCGATCGCCGCGCAAGTGCCGGCGTTGTTCGAAGCGCTTTCCGGCATGCAAATGTCGGAGTTGATGGGCAAAGTACGCGGCATTGGCGATAAAGCGCCCAAGCTGCCACCTTCCGCGCCGCCGGCAAATTCCTAAACACGCTTCCGTCCCGGCAGATTTTAAAATCTGCCGGGGCGCTTCATTGACAATGGAGACGGAAATGAGCGTTAAGGACAAGTTGATTCTTTCTGGAGTCGCGACCGTAGTTGTCCTCGCCGGATTTGCGAGCCATCACTTTTGGTCCTGCGCGGTGAAGTTTCTGCAGCACCTGGTGGCCACCGGCTTGGCCGGTAAGTTCTGACGTAGATTTTAGCGGCGGAACGCAAATTCAAAGTTCGATGCAGGGGGATACAGAAGTTGCAGTTATTGAAAGGAGATTCACCATGGGCCTATTGGAACGCGTCAGTACATTGATCCGCGCAAATCTCAACGACATGATCGATCGCGCGGAAGATCCGGAGAAAATGATCAAGCAGGTGATCAGCGATATGGAAAATCAATACTTGCAGGTGAAAACGCAGGTGGCCGTCTCTATCGCTGACCAGCACATGCTGGAGAAGAAATTCCGTGAGCATGAGGACACCGGAAAAGATTGGATGAGAAAGGCGGAACTCGCTGTGGACAAAAAGGAAGACGATCTGGCGCGCGCGGCCATCGAACGCATGCAAACCGCGCAACGCATGGCGCTGAGTTTTCAGGAGCAGGTGAACGATCAATCCGCGCAGGTGGAAACGCTGAAAAGTGCGCTGGTCAAACTCGAGCAAAAGCTCGACGAAGCCAAGTCCAAGCGCGAATTGCTGCTCGCCCGCCATCGCCGCAGCGTAGCCATGAATAAAGCGGCCCGTGCGCAGTCCGAACTGGGCACGCAATCAAAGAGTGCCACCTTCGATCGCCTCAAGGACCGCGTTCATCACAACGAAGCTGTTGCCAGTGCCGAAGTCGAGATGATTACCGACGACACGGGTGAGCGCCTGGTGCGTCTTGAGCGCGACACCGAAGTCGAGCGCCTGCTCGCGGAGCTGAAGAATCGCCGCCAGCTCACCGCCGGATCTTGATTCCTCCGATGCAAGCGGCCTTGGCCATGCGAGAATGTTTGCATGGACTCGTTGCTGATCGCTGCGCCGACAGCGGCCGTGCTCGCGGGCGGAATTGTGGGATACGCCTCGGCGCATCCCGCCTCGCAACTGTTTGGCCCGAGCCTGCGGCGCACAAGCGCAGCAAAAAAATTGGCCATCACTTTTGACGATGGGCCGAATCCTGCCATCACGCGAAAGCTGTTGGACCTGTTCGACAAGCACTCCGGCCGCGCCACATTTTTTCTGATTGGCGACTTCGTCCGCCAGTGTCCGGAGCTGGCGCGCGAAACAGTAGCGCGCGGCCACAGCTTGGGCAACCACACCAAAAGTCATCCCAACCTCTTCAAATGCAGCCCGGCGGAAATTCGTATGCAATTGCAAAGCTGCAGCGAGGCCATCGGCGAAGCCACCGGCGTTACGCCGAAATGGTTTCGTCCGCCGTTCGGTTTGCGAAATCCCTGGGTAATTCCCGCGGCGAACCGTATGGGCATGCAAGCCGTAATGTGGTCGCTGATCTCCTTTGACTGGAGCGCCCAATCAACCGAGTGGTTGATTCCTCGGATGGCCCCAATCGCCGCGCGCGCAAAACAGCGTCGTGAAAAAAACCTCAATACTGGCGACATTCTCTGCCTGCACGACGGGAACCATTTACACTTGAACGGCGACCGCCACTGCACCCTCGAAGCCCTTACTCACTGGATGCCTCGCTGGCGTGACCTGGGCCTCGAATTTGTTACAATTGATGAAGCGGTGCGTGGTCCCGCGACTTAATTGCATTGAGATAATTATGGACGAGCGGTCTTTCTACAACGAAAAAGAAGAAACCCGGAAGATCAAACTGGTTTGCCCCAGTTGCAAAGGCGAATTTGAAGCTCCGGTGCGCTGGAAAGTGGCTCGCAAAAAACGCGAGTTGCCGCGTGGGGCCAGCGAAGAAGACCGGCGGAAGTTCGCAAAAGCCACTTCCTACATGGTGCGTCTTGAAGATCTGGTGGCCTGCTACAAATGCCGCAAGCGTTTCGAACTCACCGGCCAATCGACGGTGCTGATCAACGATAATCTCGGCGATCCGAACGCCGACCCGGAAAATTTCGGTAACCGCTAAGTAGCACAGGCACTCCGGCCTGTGCGCGGTGTTGTCCGCGCCATTCCCTTAGCCTACAGCCGAAGTCGCGATCGCGAGATGTTTTGGTCTTACGCGACGCCTTCATCAGATCTCCGGATACAAATCAAAAAACGCGTCAATCGATTCGTGCAGCGTCTTCTCAATCTCCTCCTTGCTGCCTTCAATCAAATGCATGGTCACGCGCGCCGTCTTCCCATTCTTTAGCGTAACCGTCGCGTCTCCCAATTCCCCCAGGTCTTCCTCCGGCAGCAACCGCATCCCGTAAATCAATGCCAATTTAGCCATTCGCAAATCTCCCTGTCTTCGCATCTATCTTTCGCTATACGAAGGGTCCCCGCTGCTGCCTGAGCCTATCACGTGACGCAAAAATCCTGCGCCTGCCAAAAGCGCTTCGCACGCCGCCCCTTTTCGATAGCGCCACAGTCCAGGCGTAACTCGTTCAATCTACGCGTTCAGAGACGGACGCCATGGCACGGCCAAGGCTTTTCTGTTCGGCGCGCGGTTTGCATTTCTCTCCTCCGGTCCCCACGCACAACGCCAGGGAGAAAATGATGCTTCTACAAACCCTTTTCGCAGCTCACTTAATTTTCGGCGCAGGCGCTCCCGCCATTTCCGCGTCGCCGCAAGACGAACCGCCCACACTGCCAACCGCATGGTCTGAAGAAAAATCAGACCGCTTCGTTTCGCTCGTCTCCCCGTCTCCTAACGTTCAGACATCAGCGCCAACATTGCCTCCCGTGAACCCGCCGTGCGCCAGGGTTCAAGGCAAGCTCGCAGCCAATCCGCCGTCACCCGCACAAGCTGCCGCGTTGAAACTAAGAAGCCAACTCTCGAGCCACAACGGCAACATCGTGATAATCACGCTGCAATCCCACCGCACAATCAAAGGGACGTACCTCACTGCGGACCAAGAAACCTTCTCGCTGCGCGTCAACAACCGCTCCAGGCCCGTCAAAATTCTCTATTCCGACGTCGTGGGCCCTCCGAAATTCAGGCCCAGCGCAAATCAGGTCATCGGCCGCACCATATTCGCAGCTGGAGTTATCGTCGCCATCCCGGCTATTCCGTTTATCCTCGTCGGGGGAATGATCAGCGGAGACCTCAGCGACTAAATTGAATTGCTGTCCAGCAATTCCTCTCGAGGTCCCGCCGCAAGCCACGCACCCAGTACGGCTTTCTTCGGGTCGTGCTATCGTCAGGCATCCCGCTGGTAAAGTGCCGGCATCGCATCGGCACACGGAGCGAAGCCATGAACAAACCCCGGCCGCAGTTACTTCCGATCGCAGCCATCTTCAGTCTCGCGCTTGTGCCTTGCGCTATCGCGCAGCAGCAACCAGGGCCGCAAACCTCCGCGCCCCCACCCGCGCAATCCCCAAGCACTCCCGTCTATGCAGCGCAACCCGCCGCCGCACGATACATCACCCTACCCTCCGGCACTCGCGTGGCGGTCATGCTCGAAAATGGCATTTCCACCCGCAGCGCCAAGCCCGGCGATTCCGTGTACCTCCGCACCTCGTTCCCCATCACCATGAACAATCAAATCGTTGTCCCCGTCGGCTCCTATTTGCGCGGAGAAATTCTCGATTCCAAGCGTCCTGGCCGCGTCAAGGGCCGCGGCGAATTTCGCATTCGCCTCAACACGTTGATTCTGCCGAACGGCTACACCGTCAACATGAACGCCGCTCCGCGCAGCGCTGACAGCGGCGGGAAAGAAACCATGGACTCTGAAGGTAAGGTCACCGGACCTAGCGGCAAAGGCAAAGACGTTGAGACCGTCGCTGCGACGACCGTGACCGGTGCGGGCATTGGTGCCATTGCCGATGGCGCCAAAGGTGCCGGCATTGGCGCAGGTATCGGAGCCGTCGGCGGCCTGGCCGCGACGCTTCTCACGCGCGGCCCGGAAGCGCAACTCCCCCGCGGTTCCACGCTGGACATCGTCCTCGAACACGATCTGCAACTCGACGCTGCACAAATCAATTACCACGATCTTGGCCAGGCCATGCCCATCACGCCGCCCAACACCCGAGAGCAGTAACTTGGAGCGGGCCGGTTCACCTCGAGCGCTTAGCGCGAGGGGCCTCGCGCCGCTGTTGAGGTGGTCATCGCAAAAAGGTGGAGTGACGAAACTTTAGACGCGCATTTTTTCTCCTCGACTGCGTCTCCCGCCGCCACTCGCCGCTTTTTTCTCTCAAAGAGCCTAATGATCCGTCTAGGAATCGTGATCATTCGTAAATAACGTTGTCCCCAACAAGAATCCCTCCGGCTAGCCGCGAACCTACCCCGTTGCTCCAAAGCGCATCGGACTGAACCGCTCGCAATCCGTGGTCGTCCGTCCCAGCGTGATCCACTCTCCGGTCAATTTTGCCGTGATCGGCGCCAACAAAATCCCGCTGCGAAAATGTCCCGTGGCAATCAGCAAGCCCTCCATGTCAGTCGGTCCAAGTATCGGCAGGTGATCCGGGGTGTCTGGGCGCAATCCCGCCCAGTGTTCCTCGATTTTTCCATCTGTCAGCGCGGGAACTAAATCGATCGCCGCCGTCAACAACCTCGCCAGCGCCCCTGCCGTCGGTGTTTTCTCAAATTCCACATATTCCACGGTCGCGCCCGCCAAAACCCGCCCGTCATCCCGCGGCACGAGATAGATATGTTCGGACCACAGCACGCGTTGCATCGCGACCGCGTCCGCGCGCAACGCCACCATCTGCCCCTTTGCCGGATGTACCGGTGCGTACACTGCGACTCCGCGAATGCTTCTCGAAAAAGCACCTGCCGCGATAATCGTGTGCTGCGCGGAAATTTCTTCGTTTGCCAGTACCAGTCCGGCGCAGCGCTGGCCTTCGCGACGAATCGCTTTCACGTCGCTGCCAGAGAAAATGCTCACCCCGCTGCGCCGCGCCGCCTCCAGCACGGCCGTTGTAAGCGCGCGATTGTCCACCGACGCCTCGTCCGGACGCAGCACCGCCGCTTCAACCTTCTCGCTAAGTGCCGGCTCTAGTTTTCGCGCATCGTTGCCGGTAATCGGCTCAGCCCGCAAGCCGAGTCCATGATGCAGCGCCACGACGGTGCTCAGTTCTTCGATCGCGTGCCGCGACGAAAACGTTTCCAGCGTGCCATGCGGCCGAAACCCCACGCGCCGTCCCGAAAGCTCTTCGACCTCCGCAGCAAACTTTGCATAAATCGCCAAGCTCGCTTTGCCCAGCGCAACCAGCGGAATCATCGCGGCGCTCTCCGGTGCTGGCGACAAAATCCCAGCTCCAGCCCAGGACGCCTCCTGCCCCGGCTCCTGGCGATCGACCAACCCCACGCGCATCCCCGCCCGCGCCAATTCCAATGCGATGGCCGCTCCGACCAGTCCAGCTCCCGCAATGGCCACATCAAAACTCTTCATGCGCACAGTCTAACGCACCCGTTCGACGTTGGTCTCTTTCACGTCGGCTCGCCGCAAAATCCATTCAATGGTTCGCTCGCGAAGCGCCGTCAAGCTGCAAAATAGCGTCTTCATAATATTCTGGTGCTTTTGATAACTTATTTAGGAGTGCGCCCGCGGTTCTATCGTTCCTCAATCACAACTTATTTGGTTCACTTTCGACGCGCACCGGTGTGCAAACGCCTGCGGACGCAACTTCAACAGAATGAATACTGACAAGAAAGATTCTGGAGTGGATACCGCTTCCGTCCCGCAATTTCGCAGTTCACTCGAGCGATTTGGCTAGTTCTTGCGACAGGAGTTGCGCTTTGCGTGCCAAATTTCGCGCGCTCGGCCAATCGCCGCTTGCAGCGGCAGTTCGCGCATCCGTGATGAAGCCGGAGATCTTTGATGCCATGTCGGCTTGCGCAGCATTTAACGTTTTTCCCCGCGTTGCGGCCACGCTTTTTTCTGCTTCGCTGAGGCTCGCTGTCGCCTCCTGCTGCGCTTCGTCCGATTCCTCCACGGAGAGTTGCGGCACCACAAAGGGTTTCCCCGGTTTGCTCGATTCCGCGGCCGCCGGTTGCGGGGTGGCCACGCGCGGCCGCGCCGGGCGAGATTGCGGCAGCAATGAACTCTCTGGCGGCGCCAAATCCAGCCGTAATTGCGCGGGCAGTTCGCGCGCCAGCTCATCCTCCTCATTGGCGGCGTCACCGGACGGCGCGGGAATTCTCGGTCGCACCACGCTCGCCGTGCTCCACGGCAGCTTCGGGCGGCCGTGCTCCGCGCAACCACCCGCGAGCATGCTCGCGCACAACACCGCGAAAAAAATCACGCCGTGATGTTTTTCGCCGCGATCGTTCCGCGCCTCGGCCACACGAGCTTTCCAGTGTGCCGACCGGACTGGGTTGTCGGTCATGCGCTAAGCCGCCAGCGGCAGTTCGATGCGGAAGGTGGTGCCGCGGCCCACCTCGGAGGTGAAGTCTATCGAACCATTATGAAGCTGCACAATGCGAAACGTGCTGGCCAAGCCGATGCCGCTGCCGCCGGGCCGCGTGGTGTAAAAAAGCTGAAATATTTTCTGGCGATTCTCCGGAGAAATTCCCTTGCCGGTATCGCCCACGGTGATTTCCGCCATGTCGCCGCGGCGGCTGAGCACCACGCGCAGTTGCCCGCCTTCCGGCATGGCTTCGACGGCATTCAGCACCAGATTCAAAACCGCTTGCTGCAGCAGCGCGCGGTCCACATACACCTCCGGAACGTCGATGGGCAAAAGTTGCGCCACCTGCACGTTGGATTTTTGAAATTGCGGCTGCGCGATTTCCAAAACTTCCTTGAGCAATTTTGGCAAATGCGTTGCTTCCAGCCGAAGCTCCATAGGCCGCGTGAAATCCAGAAAACGTTTCACCACCGCGTCCAACCGGTCGATTTCTTTGTCGAGAACTTGCACTGCCTGGTAGGCATTGCTCTCGGCTTCGAGCGGAATCGATTCTTTAAGATTTTCCAGCCACAAGCGCATTGAATTGAGTGGGTTTTTAACTTCGTGCGCCACGCCAGCGGTGATGCGGCCCAATGCTGACATTCGCTCGCTGACCTGCAATTGCGTGTTGATGTTTTCAAGGGAATCCAGGTCGCGCAGCGTCACCAGCGCGCCCATGCGTTCACCATCTTCTTGAATGGCTTGCACGCTTACGCCCACGCGCCGCGGTCCGTCCGCCGTCAGCAATTCCGTCTCGGAAGCGATCTCGCTGAGCTCATCGCCTTCGAGACGCAAAGCATCGCGCAGCGGGTGGCCTGGCGGAAAAATTTCCGTTACGCGCCGCCCCAATAATTGTCCGGATTGCGCGCCAAGAAATTTTTCAGCCGCCGGGCTGATCATTACCGCGCGCGCGTCTCGAGTAAAAAGCAACAAACCATCTTCGAGGCCGGCCATCACCGAATTCATGTTTTCGCGCAGCGTGCTGAAGATTTCGTGCACGCCACGCAATTGCTGGCCCACTTGGGTAATCTTCCGGCTTACCTGGCCGAGTTCGTCGGTGCCGCTGCCAAATCGGGGATGCTCCGCGATCGGCGCATCGTACTGTCCGGCGGAGATACGGTCGAGTTGCGCGGAAATATCGCTCAGCGGAGCCAGTGCCGCGCGACTGACTACCGCCGCGAGCAGCGTCGAAATCACCAGCGCGATGAGCACGATGGTCGCCGCGCGATACAAGCCGGCCCTGATTTCATCCAGCAGAAAACCCGAAGACAATACGATGCGCACTTCGCCGAACGGCTGGTCGCGCAAATTAAACCGGTAGTCGTGCTCGTACAAACGCGAAGTGCCGCGCAGCACTTTCACCTGATGCAACAATCCGCGCTGCACGAGTTGCGAAAGCGGGGTGCGCCTCGGCAGATACTGGCCGGCTTCATTTTTGTCGCTGGAAATCAACACCAGGCCGCCCTGGTCGGTGATGGAAACTTCATAGATCAGGGGCGAGCGAATCGCGGCATCGAGTTGCGCGTGCAGCCCTTCATTTATTTCCAGCGCGTGGCGCACATAATCATGGATGTCCTCGGGCAGCGTGGAGGATGGCCGAATGCCCTGGTCGGCGGCGTCGGTGAGCGCGTTCTGCACTTGCAGGAAAACGTTGTGCGCCAAATCCTTGGCGTTCTTGTCGGTTTCCTGCAGTACCTGTTGCAGCAATTGCCCCAAAAAAACCACGGATAAAACCGCCGCGACCAGAAACACCAGCGAGGTCATCACCAGCGTCAGCTTTGTGCGCAGCCGCAACTGCATGGCCGCTACTCCGCCTCGGCGCGATCGGTGCCGTATTCTTTGAGTTTGTTGTGCAGCGTTTTCAGGCTGATGCCCAGCAGATCCGCGGCGCGCGTCTTGTTATTTCCCGTCGCGCCCAGCGTTTGCAAGATTAGTTCGCGTTCCATGGCGTCCACGGTAGTGCCCACGGGAAACTTGATGGCCGCCAAATCGCTTGGTCCTTTTGTGGAGGTCTTTCCGAATTCTCCGGGCAGAGAAGATCGCGAAATCAAATCTTTTTCGCACATAATCGCGGCGCGCTCGAGCACGTTGCGCAGTTCGCGAATATTTCCCGGCCACGTGTGGCTCATAAAAATGTCCATCACTTCGGCGCCCACGCCGCGCACATGCTTGCCGTGCTTGGCGTTGACATCGCGCAAAATATGTTCGACCAGCAGCGGAATGTCGTCTTTGTGGTCCCGCAGCGGCGGCAAATTAATGTGAAACACGTTCAGGCGAAAATATAAATCCTGGCGCAGCTGTCCATTAGCCACCGCCGTCTCGGGGTCTTTGTTGGTCGCGGCGAGCACGCGCACATCCACTGGCGTTTCGCTTTTGCTGCCGAGCCGCCGTACTTTGCGGTCTTCCAGCACGCGCAAGAGTTTGGCTTGCGTCGGCGCGGGCATTTCGCCAATTTCGTCCAGCAGCAACGTTCCACCGTCGGCCAGCTCAAAACAGCCGATACGCCGCTCCGCGGCCCCGGTAAATGCACCGCGCTCGTGCCCAAAGATTTCGCTTTCCATCAGCGATTCTGGAATCGCTGAACAGTTGATGGCCACAAACGGTCCGTTGGCGCGCGGTGAAAGCTTGTGCACCGTGCGCGCCACAATTTCTTTTCCCGAGCCGGTTTCTCCGGTGATCAACACGGATGCGGAACTGGGTGCGGCCATCTCCACCACGCGCATCACGTCCTGCATGGGTTTTGACGCGCCAACCAAATCGCCCACGCGCCCAGCTTCGCGCAATTGCCGCTGCAGCACCACCAGCCGTCGCGCATCGCGCGCTTTGCTCAGCGCGCGATCCAGCAATGCGCGCAGCACCGGCCCTTTCAGCGGCTTCTCGATGTACCAGAACGCTCCGGCTTCAATCGCCGCCACCGCGCGTTCTTCGCTGCCTTTGCCGGTAATGATGATGGCGGGAACATCGAGCAACTCATCACCCAGCTGCTTCAGCAGATCGAGTCCGTTCATCCCGGGCAATTCCACGTCAGCGATGATGCTATCCGGCCGGTAACTTGCAAATTTTGCCAGCGCATCTTCCGCGGTGCCTACGCCGAGTACATCGCAGCCCCAGCGCTGCAGCAGCTGTTCGTAGCCCTTGCGCGCGTTGTCCTCATCTTCGACAATCAGCACGCGGTCACGCCGCTCCTGCGCTTCCATCGCCCGCACCGCCGACCGCGTCTCTTCCGCCATGAAGCTCAGCCTCTTTCAATTGCGCAACACTATGGGATGGAACTATGCGTGTGAATCCGTGCCGGGCCCCAGTGCGAATCTCTCGCACCGCCGCGCGCGTCCCTGGGCTGAACGCCTGCGGCAGCAACACCTGACTCTAACAAGCCCGAATCCGCTTGCCAAGTTTTGCGGCAAGTCGGTAGTGGATCGGTTTGCGGTAACCGCGCCAATCAGGCCGTGACCACATACTTGGCGCTTATTCGAAAAACGGTTTTTCCCCGGGATTGAGTCGAGAGCAGTCCGAAATTGCGCATGCTTGACTGCTTGTCGCGCGATGTCGTCGACACCAAAAGTTCAACGGCCCCGCAGTAACTCTGCGGGGCCGCCGATAGGATCGCTTTTCCCGTATCTGCCGGTATTCATTTCAAAGCAGCAGCAAATTCAGTATGGAACCGCGCTCGGCTCACCAGCGGAAGCACGCCTCGGACGCGCGCAGTCGCGACCGCCGCCGCATCGGTCGCTAAAGGTTCAACGTCACCTTTGCGTTCTCCAGTACCTTGTTCCACCGGGGATCGACCGCGGCGTTGGCGTCATATGTGTCGTGCCAGTTCCACCACTTGTACGGCGGAGTCTGGGGGTAGCCCTCTGGCGAGTCCTCCCACTCTTCCTGGCGCCCGAGCGCCGTCATGTCCAGATAGCTCCAGGTGCTCCCCATGGCCTCGTCGCCGCGGTTGTTGACGAAGTAAGTGCGGAAGATACGCTCGCCGTCGCGGATGAAAGCGTTCGTGCCGTGCCACTCGTCCACGCTGAAGTCTTTGTCGAAACTGTCCGTGATGGTGTACCAAGGCATGTCCCAGTCCATTCGAGCTTTCAGGCGCTGGATGTCAGCCTGCGGCGCACGCGAGGCGTACGCGAGGGTGGTGTCGCGGGCGTTCAGATGCGCGAGGTGCGCGACCTGATCGGCGCCGAAGGAGCAGCCGCGGCAGGCATGCTCGGGCCAGCCGAACACGCCGGGCTCGAAGAAGGCGCGATAGACGATCAGCTGACGGCGGCCTTCGAACAAATCCAGCAGGCCCGCCTTGCCCTTCGGCCCGTCGAACTCGTACTTCTTCTCGACGGCCATCCACGGCATCCGCCGGCGCTCGGCGGTCAGCGCGTCGCGGGAACGCGTCAAAGCCTTCTCTTTCACGAGCAGTTGCTGGCGCGCCGTCTCCCATTCCTGCGGCGAGACGACGGGCGGGGTTTTCATTGCGAGCTGCTCTTTCGGTTGCTCCAAGCCACTTTGTTTACTGGTTGCCATTTTATTTCTCCTCCTATTTGTCCTTGATTTTCTGAAACAGACCGAGACCATTCGCGCTGAAAAATTTCCTGAACTTACCAATGCATACCGCCAGAATTCCTCCCGTGGATCCCGCTCCGGCGGCCATCGCTGCTGCGCTTGCGATGCATGCAGGGCACATATTCGCCTCCTCTAAACTCCCACGGAACTTCCACGCCGGGCCTCAGTGAGGCCGCGACGCTTCCGCGCGCTGGCGCATACGTTCATGCAAGTGCGCCCAGCCATTCTTTGCGTTGCGATACTCTTCGAGCACCAGACCAAACGACTGATGACGGAAAGTAATGATAGTGACGCCGCTCGATTCCTTCAGGCGATATTGAAGATTCGTGATCACCGGATTGGACATAAACAGTGGGCCGCAGATTTCCAGCAGCGTCGGCTTCTTGATCGCCTGCACCGTTCCCCAATAATGGCCGTTGTTGTCTCCCAGGTCGCGGTACCATCGGCCGCCTGGCCAGGCTTCTAGCTTCATCGGCATGGGCTTGTCCACTTGCGTCTCGTTGTACGGTCCAAGCTGATCGAGCAGCGCGGCAAATGTCACCTCTATCGACGCGCGCACTGCAATTTCCTCCTGTATATGGATGGTTGTCGCCTCTAAAGACAGTGCGGGTGAACTCACGATTTCCTCCTCGTTTGAAGTTCCACAAGATTATTGTTTCTGTGCATTGTTGGCCTCGGCCCGTTCCTTGATTCGCAGCAGTTGGTGTTTCCACAGCCGCTCGAACATGCTCGTCCATTCGTGCAACGGCCGGATCGCCACAGCATTGACTTTGTAATGCATCTGCCGGCCCTCCCTCCGGGCCTCCACCAGGCCAACACCCTTCAAAACTTTCAAGTGCTTCGAAACCGACGGTTGCTCCATGTCCATGGCATCCACAATCTCGCTGACGGACCGTTCCTGCATCGCCAGATAGTTCAGGATGTCCCGCCGTCGCGGTTCCGCCACTGCATTGAACACGTCCGAGGTAGTCGCCGCCCTTGCCATGCCTCCAATATATTCCCATATGGGAATATGTCAAGCTCTTTTTTTCCCCTGCCTTTCCGACACCCTTTTTCTTCCTCCGTGTTCCTTTTGTGAATTGCCGTAGATCTTTGGCCAGCAAACCACAATTTTTTCATGCGGGACTTGAGTAGGGCTCAAGAAGGTACTTACAAAATCGTGAAACCGTCGGTGCGTGCGGTGCGTCCTTTGTACAGGCCCCGACGAGCAGAAGATGAGTAGAAGATGAGTGCGAACTTCGAGGTGAGCGCTTATGCGTTTACTGATCCCAGCAGTATTGTTCGTTTCGTTTGGCTTGCTTTCGGAAAGTGCAGCGGCAACCTCGGCGCCGCGCAGCCGACAACAAAATCCTTCAGAACAAAATCCGTCGCAGCAAAATAACGCCAGCGATAAATATTTCGTCACCGTTCCGCCCGGCACCAAGGCGATTTTGGCGGTCACAAGTCCGGTATGGAGCAAATCGGCGCGAGTGGGCGATCCGATTTACGGTGTCACGGCGTTTCCTGTCTCCATAGATAACACCATGGCCATTCCGGTGGGCACCTACGTACAAGGCGTGATCGACTCGCTCACGTTGCCCACGCGCAAAGTTCCGCGCGCGGAATTTCAGATGCATTTCACGAAAATGATCTTTGCCAATGGCTATACCGTTCCGCTTTCGAGTACTTCCGAATTTGACCTCAACCCGCCGGGCGTAAACGATGCTAAGGCCGCCAGCAATTTGCTGCCGCAAGAAATTCCGCCGCCGCAAGGTGCGATGACCGCCATCGTACATGCGGAAGTCAGTCCCGTCAGCGACATCCTGCTCGACAACGGTTCGCAGATTGAGACTACCTTGCAATCTCCGCTCACGCTGAACGCGAATACGGTTGCCGCCGCGGCGCGCGAGTCCGTGCCTCCGCAATTGCAGTGGACTTCCGCGACGCTGTGCCGACCGACGCCCGGCACTCCGGGATCGCCGGACACCATCATTCCCGGAACCCCCGGTTCGCCGGGAACTCCCGACACGGTAATTTCGCAAGGCCCGGATTTGCCGTCCATCGTAATACCCGGGATTCCCGCAACGCCCGGCACACCCGCAACAGTTATTTCTGGCAGTCCCGGGACACCCGGTACATTTTGCCCCGGCCCGCCCGCGATCATTTCGGAAGCCGCCGACATTCACAAAGAATCATTCAAGATTAGCAGCCCGGTGCAACTTGCCGGTCAACCACTAAAAAAGGGCAGCTATCAAGTGACGTGGGACGGCCCGGGGCCGGATGCGCAAGTGCGCGTGATACAAAAAGGAAAATTGCTCACCACGCTGCACGCGCGCGTGGCTGCGCTCGAAGCTAAATCTCCGCAGTCGCGTGTGGACACCGCGACGGATGGTTCGCTCGCCGTAACGGCAATCCAGTTCAAAGGAAAAACCTATGCGCTGGCTTTCCCGGCCCAGAGCCAGCCAGCCGCACCACCTGGTACGTCGGCAGCGCTCGCTACCAAACAACAATAAAAAAATTTAGGTCACGCAATTTCGTACAAGGAGAACACGAATGCGCCTATTCATGGTCGTACTACTGATCATTGCCCCCTCATATTGGCCGCAAGATCCACCGCCAACGCCTGCCATGCCCATCGCGGACACCGCGGTGCAAGAATCGCAGCAGCCCGCTGCACCTTCGCAACCATTACCGCCACAATCCGACGGCCAGCAACCGGCGTCAAGCGAATCGCAGGGCGCTCCACAGTCCGCGGCGCAACCCGCGCCCACCTACGCCAACGACCAACAACCGCCTGCTCCTGCTGCCAAACAACTGATTACGCTTCCCGCTGGAACCAGAATTCCCCTGGTGCTCACCAATTCCATCGGCAGAACACTGTCGCAACCCGGAGATTCCGTGCGCGCCGCTACAGCTTTTCCCGTGAGCATCGGCAACACGGTTGCGATTCCACTGGGCACGTACGCGGAAGGCGCGATCGCCTCGGTCACCAAGCCTAGCTCGTCACACCAGATTGGTCTGGAAATTCACTTTACGCGCTTGATCTTCGCCAACGGCTACGCTGTGGAACTTCCCGGCGCCACCGCGCAAGCGCAGCTGGATAATCCCAGCGAGAGTTCCGCGCCTGCATTCGCGCAAACCGCCTCGCCAATCACGCGCAGCGCAGCCGCCAGCGAAGTTCCGTCCTTGGGACCGCCATCTTTTCTGCTCGCCATGTTTGCTGACCCGCAACAACAACCGCCGCCACTTCCTCCGTTGCCGCATCAAGGACCGCCGGCGGCGTTCATTGCCGGCGCAGTCATCGCCGCGGCGGTTACCGTGATCTGCATCATTGCTTTTGCGCACCATCGCCCACGTACCGACGCCATCCTCGCGCCCGGCGCAAGAATCGACGTGGTGCTGCAAGCGCCGCTAACATTGGACGCCGACAGCGTAGCCGCAGCGGCAGCCGTGTCCACCAGGTAGAAGATCGGAATAGCTTAAGGAAGGTGTGTATCGGATAAGCGCGGGTGCATTACCGCGATCTCTGGCGTCGAAGTAGCGAAGGCTATTTTCACCGCGTATGCCGGAAAACAAAGACTCTTTAATGAATGGCTCCTCGGTGTCACGGCCGGGGCATATATCACGTTCTCAGTAGCTCTGTATTGCTTCGAACAAGGACTGATCCCGCCGGGATCTCGGATGACACGCCCGACGCATGGTCGCAACCCTATTGAATGGATCCGCACGCACGGCGGTCGACGGATACGAAGACGTGCAGTTGCAAGAGGCAAAACGCTGATGCGAGTGTAAGTGAATTTTCCGCCTCAGCGCTATTCCTTCAACAAATACAACGCGCGCTGCAGTTCTAGTTCGAGCTTTGCGCCTTTAGGAATATTTAGTTCATGGCCGCGGCCGGACTCGGCAAGATATGCGGCCAACGCCGCCGCCGCCGCGCCTTCCGCAGCTTCTTTCTTGTCTTTATCTTTGACGCCCTTCACCGCACCGAGCGCCGCGGCGGCGGCGGCAGCTTCGGCTGCGTCCTGCTGCGTGCTGCTGCGGCCTTCGATCAGCCCTTCCTTCAGCTCTGCGGATTTGACGCTGTGGTCGCCGGGCACGCCGGAAACTTCCGCAACGATGGGCAATTTGCCAAAGTGTGTTTGAATATAATCAAACGTCAGCAAAATTTTGGCGCGCCCCGCCATCCCCGCGGACTCCACGCGCGTCACGCGGCCTTCGATTGCCGCGCCCGCCGGAAGATAAATGCCGCTGCCGGCTTCGAGCGGCTCCAGCGTAGTCACCCGAATGCGCTTATTTTCCTCCATGCCTTTAGACGACAAATCGTCTCCGAGGCTGACGAGGAATTTCGTACCCGGCGCAACAGCATACGTCTCGGCGGCAACTCCGGGTTGCCGTCGGCCGTCCGCTTTGTGGAGCAAGTGTCCGTCGTCTGCCGGGTTTTCCGAGCCATTTTGTGTGGCGTTGGCGTTGCTATTGTCAGACTGGGAATGCCCGACGCCGTCGTGGCGGGACGTCGCATCAGCGGAATAGCTGGGCGCAGGCGATTGCGGTCGGGCGGGCAGGCGTGAAACATTGACGGCCAGACCGGCGGCCAGAACGGCGAATGCGGAAAGTGTGCGGCGTTGGAAATAAGACATGTTCCCCCTCAGGCGAATCGAGTGCTTTGGATGCACATTGCCGTCCAACCCGGAAAGTGGCGTAGGGTTTCGCGCTAGTGATGGCAGAGCAGTTAGGTCGGCTGGGAAGCGAGCTTCCAGGAGGTCCCAAGAGCGCTGTCAGAGAAAGGCAGCAGAGCACTGTCAGAAATTTTCGGCACTAATATAGATGACTAACCAAGAGAAGACAGGTACTCTGTGGGGGGCCGTGACAGGGCAAAATTGATTTAAGAGAAAGCAACGCCCGACTGGCATCGGGCCTAAAATCCAGTGGACACCTGTAAATTTAGCATAGGAGTGTGTCCGCGTGCGAAGAAATCTCATCTGCATTGGTTTTCTTCTGTTAGGTGCAGTCCCTCTTCTGAATAGTCAGGAAACTCCCCGACCACAAATTGACAAGATCACGGTGCTCCCTTCTGAGCCAATCACGCCCACCGGTAGTTGTAGGAGTTCTACTGCTGGGTATCTTGAGCTAAAAGGAAAAACAAAACTCTCGGAGACTGAAATCGGAAAATTTGTTGATTCCAGCCTCCGAGATGGTTACGTTGTGACGATCTATCCCGCAACCAAGCGAGGTATTTTTGTAAATATGGAATGTATTTCAACGTTGGACGCTGCTAGGGTACTTGCACATCCTTAACAGTGGGGCGTTTATATGTCTTAGAATTCTCGATTTTGAATGACTTGGGCTGAAAGTCCTTCGTGGCCTGATAGGTGAACGCAATCGGGCCGATAAAACCTGTTATCGCGATTAGGTGGTACTCACCGCTAGCTAGGTTTTCAGGTATTAGATATGAGATTGTGAATTTTCCGGGCGCGACTTTTTGAGCATTGGCCGTGCTTATCTGTGCCAAAAATCCTTCTTGGCCAGGAGGTAAATTACTGGCTGGACCCTCTAGGTACATGTTGGCCGTAGTCAACTTATCAGCGTCCGGACCATCGAACGTCACTGTTATGCGGATCGAATCGCCCGGACGATAGACTGGTCCTTGAGCTTTTGCAGAAATGCCGAGACTCAAAAGAAAAATCAGCAACGTCAATATTTTCCTCATTGATTTCGATACTCTGATTTGGCCCCATTCGATACTTTGATTTGGCCCCACCTTACTGAAAACCAGATACCGTGTACTCCGCTTCGGGCTCAGTCGCCCCAAGGGAGGCCGGGTGGACAGGAGAGCCAAGGTGGAGCTATTCGAGCAGATCCGACGTGAGTATGAGCATGACGGTGGAACGATTCGAGGGATTGCCAAGAAGTTGGGGATTCATCGGCGCATGGTGCGTGAGGCGGTGCTCAGTGCGGTTCCGATGGAGCGAAAGACACCGGTGCGAGAGCGACCGAAATTGCAACCTGCGATGGCCTTCGTCGATGCGCTTCTGGAAGCGGACAAGAAGGCGCCACGAAAGCAACGGCATACGGCACATCGCATCTGGTGCCGGATCCGAGCGGAGCTGCCGGAAGTGGAAGTGGCGGAGTCCACGATTCGTCGCCACGTTCGCGAACGGAAGATAAAGTTAGGGCTAACCCGCCGAGAGACCTTTATTCCTCAGTCGTATTCTTGGGGCGCGGAAGCACAGGTGGACTGGTATGAAGCTTACGCGGAGATCTGCGGAGAGCGAAAGAAGGCATATCTGTTTTGCATGCGGAGTATGGCCAGCGGAGGAGCCTTCCATCGTGCGTTCCCGCACGCCAGTCAGCAGGCTTTTCTCGAAGCCCACGAGCTGGCGTTCGCCTATTTCGGCGGAGTATTTACGACGCTTCGCTACGATAACCTCAAGAGTGCGGTGAAGAAGATTTTGCGGGGATATCAGCGCGAAGAGACCACGCGATTCATTGCCTTCCGGTCGCACTGGGGTTTTGCGTCGGAGTTTTGTACGCCAGGAGAAGGCCACGAGAAGGGTGGCGTAGAGGGCGAAGGTGGTTATTTTCGCCGCAACCATCTGGTGCCGGTGCCGCAGGTAGCGAGTTGGGAAGAGCTGAATGTTCTGTTGCGGGAAGCCTCGCAGCAGGATGAGCAGCGGATGATCGGCGAGCGGACCCAGACGGTGGGCGCAGGGATGCATACCGAACGCGAACATCTGCGCACGCTGGCCGAAGAAGGCTTCGACCTGGCAGCGGTTCACTTTCCCCATGTGAACGCCAGCGGCTGCATACGAGTGCTGACCAACTTCTATTCGGTTCCACTCCCGGTCGGCGTCGAAGTGCAGGCCAAGGTGTATTCCACGTACGTAGAGATATGGCATCAAGGGCAGTGCGTCGCCCGGCACGAACGCTGCTTCGACCGACAGCAGAAGGTTCTGGATCTGGAGCACTATCTGGAAGCACTGACGAAGAAGCCAGGAGCGCTTGCCGGTTCGACACCGCTCGAGCAGTGGCGAGCGCAGGGACGTTGGCCGGTAAGCTTTGATCGCTTTTGGGAGATGTTGAAGCAACGGCAAGGCCGGCAGTCGGGAACACGCGCGATGATCGATGTTTTGCTGCTGGGCCGCCAGTATGGATACCCATCGTTGAAAATAGCGATTGAAAAGACTCTGGAGATGAGTTGTTTCGATGTGGACGCCGTCCGTCTGCTCCTGGATGCGGAAGGCCTGGGAAGACGAGAACCGGAACCAGTGGAGATCGGCGCACTACGTTGCTACGACCGGCCGCAACCGACCACCAGGAACTACGACCAGTTGTTGCGGAACTATCCTGCGACGGGGGTAGTGCAATGAGTGCGGCCACCATTGCGGTACAACAAGCAGCGATTCGACAGTATGCCAAGCGACTGCAGCTGGCGACCTTGGGCGGACAGTTTGCGCAGGTAGCCGAGCAGGCAGTAAAGGAAAAAAAGAGCCATCTCAGTTATCTGGAAGCATTGCTGGAGGCCGAGGTAGAAGAGCGGGAACGCAACACCGTGGCGCGGCGGATTCGCGAGGCCCATTTTCCCAAAGTGAAGACGCTGGAAGAGTTCGAGTTTTCCCATGTCCCGTGTATTCCAGCAACTCTGGTGCGGCATCTGGCCGAAGGTGGCTACTTGAGCCGCAGCGAACCGGTCATTCTTCTGGGAGAAGCAGGCACGGGCAAGACGCACTTGGCGGTGGGCCTGGGAGTGGCTGCCTGCCGGCAGAGAAGACGAGTGCGCTTCACCACCGCGGCGCAGTTGGTGAACGAACTGATCGAAGCCAAGAACAAGAGCGAGCTGAATCGCGTGACGAACCGCTGGACGCGCTATGACCTGATCGTGATCGACGAGATGGCCTACGTGGCGATGCCGGAAGCTGCCGCAGAAATGATGTTCCAGATTATCGCCGGACGTGCGGAACGAGCGGCGGTGATCGTGACCACGAACTTGCCGTTCTCGGAATGGACAACGATGTTTCCGAATGCGAGGTTGTGCAAGGCGATGCTGGACCGCTTGACCGATCAGGCGCACATCATCGAGACCGGAAACGAATCGTATCGGTTTCGAAGAACGCTGGAGAAAAAAGGCGGCAGCAAATAAAACTTTCACTCTGCCCCCGGCCTACGCTGCGCCCTAAACGCGTCGCCCTACGGGCGCCGCAGGGCTTCGCTCCGACCAGGGGCAGAGTGATGAATCACCAGAGGGTGGGGCCAAAAGAGAAGATCAAAAGGGGCCAAATCAAGTTGACGGAAGCACTCATAGCTTCTCCATTGCCCCCGCTGGGCTGGAAGGGCAGGCACACCCCTACCATGTGCCTGCTGTTAATGTTTTCTGTTGACGGAGAAGCCCTAAGGCAAGTAGGATAGCGGAAGTTCGAGATTCCACTTTCCCCGTAACAAACGGGACGTCAACGCCTCACTCCTGAAAAGTGAGGCGTTTTTGCATTTACAGCGGGGCGATTATATCACGGCTTGCAAGAGACACACTAGGAATAGTGCACTATTTTGTGGCACCACTAGACTGGATTTTGTTGTGACAGCATCTATCTCCCAAAGTATTTGCATTTGAACTTACGCCACTTAATGTAAATGTCTCGTGCGCGTGTGCCGTGCTGGAAAAACAAAGCGGGGTCTCTCCTCCTATCCCGCCACCATCCAGTCCCGCCGTGTAGCGCATAGCGAATTCCGTCCAAGTACATATGTTTGGGGTCGTATGGGGTAACGGTCTGATCAACCTTTTCGTAGTAGTGACCATGTGCCATCTGGTCCTTTGTGACAGCATGGATGAAATACCACTCTATGCTAAACTTGATGTCGGGAGGAAATCCCGGTTTTGGTTTGAATATCTTCTTCTTTGTTTTTAGTGTAAATTCCCCAGTGCCGAGTTTTGAAGAGTATTCGGCTCGATTAAATCGACAGCGCATTTCCCAGCAGTCCACGCGCTTTTCGGCAGGCAAGGTCATGATTAACGCTCTTGAGATAAAACAAAATATTTCGCTCGTCTCAATGGGAAAGCTGTCTCTAAACGCTTTTGAAGATTGGTTTGTCCCTCGCACATGGAATGTTCACAAATATGGTTCTGACGAACTCGTGGACCTGGTCTCGTCTGTTCACCTGTTATTTTCGGAGCGCGACGACCATATTTTTAACGCCGCTGATTTGCGTAACGAACTGGCCGAACTTCTGAAAGGCCGCTATTACTTAAGTATCGTTGAATATGCCAATCCAGTTGCGTACGTTCGGCCCGAGAAAAATAGAATTTCTGCCACTGCTATGGCGTCTGCACCTGCGATGCTGGTGCCTGCGATGCGGGTGTTTCTTGGCGCGTGATTTTTAACGGGGTGCGAGTGAGCACTTCGCCGTCGAATAATACGTCCATCCAAAACAGCCCGTCTTCGTCAACTCCTATCGTCATGCTTGCGATTAGGTTTTGCCCTTGATCTGGTGTTAGGAATTTAAGAGTTGTCGAAAAGACTTCCTTGCGCTCGCCCGTTGGTTTTTCCAACACCAAAGAAACTGTATGTTCGCCCTCTACCGGACCAGCTTTTAGAGAAATCAATGCTTGGACGTTGAGGGCCGCCTTTACATTTTCCGGTAAGCCGGGGCCTTCTAGCCGATATTGCATGTTGTCGATCATGCGCATGACACTTACTACTTCGTCTTTTTCCACCAAAACCTTTTCACAAAACATGGCGGCTGTTACATAGGGACGCGGCTTGTCCATTCCAGAACTCCAATCTAATCCGTAGATTATTTCAGCGTGGAAACTAGCATATTGACTTTGATAAAGCGACACGACACACTCCTACTGTCGTGTCGATTCACCCAAAACTTTCCGCCAAGAACGAGACGGAAGAATATGCGACCTTTACCACTGCCCTGAAAAAAATTCTATCCGTTCCTCATTCCGAAATTAAGGCCAAGTTGGACGAAGAAAAGCAAAAGCGAACTAGAAAGTCTGCCGCCGCTTCCCGCGCGGCAGACGCAAAGGATTAGTTATGCGTAGTACCCACCTTGCCAGTCACTTCTGCAAATGTGAGCCGCTTTCCCGCTATCTGCGATAAGGCTTGTGTGAATCTGTCGCCGTCGTTTACCGGATTCTCTTTGTCCCCGCGATTGTTGTATCGATAGACCTGTTCGTCAAGATAGCGGAACAGGTGGAACGGTTCCACAGAGATGTATGTTCCTTTGAGTTGGCGCTTGAGCAGAGACCAGAAATTTTCTAGTCCATTGGTGTGCACTTTGCCGTTAACGTACCTTTCCGCATGATCAACCACTTGGTGGGTAAAGTCTTGGCCACGCAATCCGTCATAGGAGTGGAGCGCATCGGTGTAAATGGCGGATTGTGCTTTGACATGGCGGAGCACCGCGCTTTGCACATGATGTTTGCGACGGCTCTCCAGCACGTGGGCGCGAACCTCGCCACCACGCTCCAGAATGCCCATAACGGCTGTCTTACCCTTCATTATATTGCCTGCCATCATGCGCTTGTGGCGCTCAGAATGCATGAAGCGGGCTGCGCCACCGATAAAGGTTTCGTCCGCCTCAATCTCTTTTCCCTCGCCACCCATTTTGTCCATGTTGCCGATGTGGAGTGCCAAGCGCAGACGACGCAGGACGAACCATGCGGACTTTTGGGTAATCCCGAGATCGCGACCAATCTCGTATGAGGAGACCCCATTCTTGCAGTTTACGAGCAGCCACAGCGCGATAAGCCACTTGTCCAAGCCAATTGCGCTGTCCTCAAAGATGGTGCCCACCTTGACGGAGAATTGCTTCTTGCAGGACTTGCACTTCCACCGCTTCTGAGTCGCTAGATAGTAGTGCTCACCGTGGCCGCATTTCGGGCACACCGGGCCGTTCGGCCAGCGGAGAGAGGCTACCGTATCAATGCAAACCTGCTCATGGGCGAAGTACTGGATGGCTTCTTGGAGTGTTTTCGGCTTGTCCATGACGGCCTCTCTAGGTCAAACTGTACCTGAGACGCCTTGGTTAGTCAAGTATATTATCGCCGAAATTTCTGACACGCAAACGGACAGCTTCATTCGGACCGCTTAGCAAGAAATTCGCGGACCCGCAGCAGAACTTCGGCGTACATCTCCGCGGTGACCTTTCCGGTCTGCGTGTTTTGCTGGCTGGGATGATACACGCCGAACATGCGCGGCCATTCCGCCGGCAGATTGGCGACCGCACCGTGGGAAAACTGATAAGCCGCACGGGAGGGAATCGCGCCCCGTTGCTTCAAGAGTTCCAGGTAAGCGTCCCAGGCAATTTTACCGAGGGCCAGCAGCGCTGTCGGTCGTAGAATCTGCAACTCGCGCTCCAGATAATTTCGGCAATTTAGGATTTCCTGCGGAAGAGGCTTATTGTCCGGTGGAGCGCATCGGCAGGCGGCCGCGATGCGCACATTCGTGAGGCGCAGTCCATCCTGGCCGTGACGCGAAACCGGCTGGTTCGCGAAGCCCGCGAGGTGCAGCGCGGCAAACAAAAAATCGCCGGAGCGATCGCCGGTAAACATGCGGCCGGTGCGATTCGAGCCGTGCGCGCCAGGCGCCAAGCCCAGAATGAAGAGCTTGGCGCGGGGATCGCCAAATCCCGGTACGGGTTTGCCCCAGTATTCCCACTCACGAAAGGCGCGGCGCTTTTCTCTCGCCACTTTTTCGCGGTACACAACCAGCCGCGGACATCTTCGACAGGCAACAATTTCGCTGTCCAGCTCATGCAAAGCGCCTTCTGGATCTGGTGAGGCCGCAGCGCGAGGAGGCAGAGGCAGAATTTTTGTCACTTCAGGAACGCCTCACCGCAAGAGAGCGAGCACTTCGTCATGCACCAACCCGTTGGTGCTCACCAAGGCGTGCGTGTAAATGCTGCGCACGCCCTGCAGGTTGGTGGAGCGGCCGCCGGCTTCTTCCACAATGATGCCGAGCGGCGCCAAATCCCAGGGCATGGAAGTGAGGTCGACGGCAACTTCGATGGAGCCTTCAGCGACCAGCATGTGCTGCCAATATCCGCCCAAGGCGCGGCCGTTACGCGCCGCGTCCACCAGGCGGCGGATTTTATCGCGCATCACGGAAGTTTTCTTGGGGCCCGTGCCAGTGGTGAACACCATGGACGCGCTCAACGTGGCGGCTTTAGAGACGTGAATTTCTTTTCCGTTGCGATACGCGCCTTGCCCGCGATAAGCCCACCAGCGCGTGCTGAGCGCGGGAGCGCTGGCCATGCCCGCTACAATTTCGCCATCCTTTTCGATGCCCAGAAGCGTGCCAAAGGTGGGAATGCCGCGCGAAAATTCCTCCGTGCCATCGATCGGATCGATGATCAGGCGCGCGCGTCCGGAATTGCTGGCCGCTGAAGCGTCCCGGCCGCCCATTTCTTCGCCGAGCACGTCCAGCGACAAGCCAGAACTTTTTACTTTGGCGTGGGCCATTTCTTCCACCGCGCGATCCGCTTGCGTCACCGGAGAGCCGTCGCCTTTGCGGTCGACATGCACGTCGCTGGTGCGAAAATAGCGCATGGCGATGACGTCAGCTTCGCGCGCGATGTTGTCCAGCAATGTTCCATACTCTTCCCGAAATCCCATTCGCCGTCCTCTGCTCTTAAAGAGCGTTGCATCTTAAATTCTTGCGTGAACTATCCAGCGCAGACCCCGCTTGCCCTTTGGATGACTGTGGCATAGCGCCAGATACAAGTACCGCCGGGCCCGCTATTTGACACGCTTCCCGCACACTCCTAGCATACAAACTATCTATCGTGGCCACCTATCTGCCAAGTGGAACAGTGCTGGACCGCATTCTCGAAGCGCGCCGCGCGGACGTCGCGCATCGCAAGAGCGTGCTGCCAGAGGCCGCGCTGAAGTATGGCGCAAAGGCAGCGACTCCGCTGCGCGATTTTTCCGCGGCGCTATCGCGGCCCGGTCTTAATATTATCGCGGAATTGAAGCCGGCATCGCCTTCACGTGGCGTTTTGCGCGAGCCGTTTGAAGCGGTCGCGCTGGCTGGTGAGTTGCAAGCCGCCGGAGCGGCGGCGCTTTCGGTGCTGACGGAGTGTGAATTTTTCCGCGGCTCGCTGAAAAATCTTCGCGACGCGCGCAAAGCCGTGGCGTTGCCCGTGCTCCGCAAGGATTTTATCTTCGATGCGTGGCAAGTGTGGGAAACGCGCGCGAATGATGCGGACAGTTTTTTGCTGATCGTCGCCGCGCTGCCAGATGGTTTGTTGCGCGATTTGTTGCGCCTCGGACGCGAGATCGGCATGGAAGCCGTTGTGGAAGTGCACACCGCGGAGGAACTGGACCGCGCGCTGGCCGCCGGGGCACACATCATCGGCGTGAACAATCGTGATCTGAAAACCCTGACCGTGCGTGTGGAAACCTCGTTTGAATTGATCGATCGCATTCCGGAGACGTGCATTGCGGTGAGCGAATCTGGGCTGCGCACGAATGACGATCTACGCAAATTGCGCACCGCGGGGTTCGACGCGTTCCTGATCGGCGAACAATTGATGCTCGCGCCGGAGCCGGGAGCGGCGCTTGAAACACTGCTCACTTCTGCAGGTACGGCGATCTGAATATGGTGCTCGTCAAAATTTGCGGAATCACCAATGCTGCCGACGCCCGGGCCGCTTGCGAAGCGGGAGCCAATTCGCTGGGCTTTAACTTTTACCCCAAGAGTCCGCGGTTTATTGCCAAAGCCGATGCCGCAAAGATCCGCACGCAACTGCCAAACGAAGTTGAAGCGGTCGGAGTGTTCGTCAATCTTCCCGCCCCGGAAATCGCGGAGTTGCACCGGGAGTTGCGATTCAACGCCGTGCAACTGCACGGCGACGAATCGCCGGAAGTGGTGTCTGACCTCGCGCGTGCGCTTAAAGTGATCAAAGCGTTTCGCGTGGACAAGAATTTCCCGATGGAAAAGTTCGCTGCTTATCTTGAAGCGAGCGCGTTTTTGCTGGATGCCGCGGAGTCAGGCCAATTTGGCGGCACCGGACACACCACCGACTGGGAAGTGGCCCGCCAGGCGGCTGTCGCCCACCGTATCATTTTGGCAGGCGGACTAACCGTCGAAAACGTCGCGGATGCTATTCGCGTCGTGCGCCCATATGGAGTTGACGTTGCCAGCGGCGTAGAAAATAAGCCCGGGCGCAAAGACCACGGACGCCTACGCGAATTTATTCAAGAAGTGCGTCGCGCGGAAAAAGAACTGCAGCAGCAGACACCGCCGGCCCAAGAATCGCCGGAAGTGTCGCCGGACGCACCGCCGCAAATTTTGCGAGGGAAGAGCACTACTTCATGAGCTCCATTTTGCAAATTCCGGCCAGCGCGCCGGGCCGTTTCGGCCCTTATGGCGGGCGCTACGTTCCGGAAACGCTGATGGTGCCGCTGCTGGAACTCGAGCGGGCCTATGAAATCGCAAAGACCGATCCGGCATTTCAACAGCAATTCGCGGGCTTGCTGAAAGATTTCGCCGGCCGTCCCACGCCGCTGCAATTCGCGTCGCGCTTGACGGCGCAACTTGGCGGTCCGCGCATTTATCTGAAGCGTGAAGATTTGCTGCACACTGGCGCGCACAAAATAAATAACGCCATAGGTCAAGGATTGCTCGCGGTGAAGATGGGCAAACCGCGCATCGTTGCGGAAACGGGCGCCGGCCAGCACGGCGTGGCTTCGGCGACGGTTGCCGCGCACCTCGGACTCGAATGCGTCGTGTATATGGGCACCGAAGACATGGCGCGCCAAGCTTTGAACGTCGCACGCATGCGCATGCTCGGTGCCACTGTCGTTGGCGTCGACTCCGGCAGCCGTACCCTGAAAGACGCGATCAACGAAGCCATGCGCGATTGGGTCACCAACGTCCGTAACACGCATTACCTGCTCGGCTCCGTTCTCGGCGCACATCCCTATCCCACGATGGTGCGCGACTTTCAGTCGGTGATTGGCAGAGAGGCGCGCGAGCAAATTTTACTCGCGGAAAAACGCCTGCCAACGCACCTTTTCGCATGCGTGGGCGGCGGCTCCAATGCTATTGGGCTTTTCCATAATTTTCTCCGCGATAGCGGAGTAAAAATGGTGGGGATTGAGGCCGGCGGCCGCGGCACCAAACTTGGCGAACATGCTGCGCGTCTCGGCGCAGCGCAAGGCTTCACTGGCGCGCGCCCCGGCGTGCTGCAGGGCACTTATACTTACGTCTTGCAAAATGCTGACGGCCAAATCGCCAGCACGCATTCCATCAGCGCGGGCCTCGACTATCCCGCTATCGGCCCCGAGCACGCCTGGCTTGCCGACGAAAAGCGCGCTTCCTACGCCGCCGTGTGCGACGACGCAGCTTTGGCAGCCGCAAAATTACTGGCGCGCATCGAGGGCATCATTCCCGCGCTCGAATCCGCCCACGCGCTCGCCGGCCTCATCCATCGCATCCCGCAAATGACCAAAGAGGACCTGGTGATCCTGAATGTTTCCGGCCGCGGCGACAAGGACATGGACACTTACACTCGCCTGCTCTAATCTTTGGCAAAACAAATGACTGCCGCGCCGCACAATTCGACTCGTATCTCCCGACGTTTCGCGGAACTGCGCGCGTCTGGCGAACTCGGTATCGTGGCGTTCCTCACCGCCGGAGATCCGTCGCTGGACGCTTCCCTCGAATATGTTCTGGCACTGGCTGGGGCTGGCGCCGACGTCATCGAACTCGGCGTCCCGTTCAGCGATCCGCTTGCGGACGGCCCTACCATTCAGCGCGCCAGCGAACGCGCCCTTGCCGCGGGTGCTACCTTGCAAGGCGTTATTGACCTCGTCGCGCGCATTCGCAAATCTTCCCAAGTCCCCCTGGTCCTATTCAGTTACTACAATCCCATCCTGCAGATGGGCGTGGAAAAATTTGCGGCCTCCAGCTCTGCGGCTGGGGCCGATGGCGTCCTGGTCACCGACCTGACGCCCGAAGAATCCGCCAATTATCGCGCCGTTCTCGCGCGACACCATCTCGACACGATTTTTCTGGCAGCTCCCACTTCGGACGGGGAACGCTTGGGAAAAATCGCCGCCGTCTCTACCGGCTTCCTCTATATTGTTTCGCGCACTGGCGTGACTGGCGCACAAGCAACCATGCCAGACGATTTGCCTGCGCTGTTGCGTCGCGTCCGCGGCGTAACCGGGCTGCCGCTGGCCGTCGGCTTCGGCATCTCGCAGCCCGGCCACGTCTCCATGCTCGGCGGCCTCGCCGACGCCGCGGTCGTGGGTTCGGCGTTGGTCTCTGAAATTGCGCGCGCAAAATCTCCAGAGGCAGCTGCAGCCGCTCTCAGCACACGCATGCGCGCCTTGAAAGACGCGGCACGTAGCGGACTTTCCCGGCGCGCCACCACTGAGGTCGCGCCATGACGCTCAGTGATTGGCGGCGCCGCATCGACGAGATCGATGGCAAATTAGTGGAATTGCTCAACGCGCGCTCCCGTTGCGCCCTAGAAATCGGAAAGTTGAAACAAGCGGCGAAGCTGCCGCTGTATCAACCGGACCGCGAAAAGGAAGTATTGCAAAATGCCGAACGCGCCAATCCCGGTCCGCTTTCTAACGCGGCTATCCGCCGGCTTTTCGAGCGCATCATCGACGAAGCCCGCGCCGCCGAACGCGACGCCATGCACGACGATGCCGCGAAGGAAGAAGACGTCTGACACAATATTGTAGGGGCCGATCTTCAGATCGGCAGGAGTTTTCTTAAATTTTTCAGGACTCTGAATTGTTCGTATCGGTGCCGTTCGGGCGCCACCGTCGAATCGAAAGGGAAGCACTCAGCCAATGGTCATCGTAATGCAAGAAGGCGCGACCGACGCGCAAATCCAGCAAGTCATCGACCGCCTGATCGGCAGCGGGTTCAACGTCCATCGCTCGACTGGCGAATCGCACACCGTTCTCGGCGCGGTCGGCGTGCATCGCGATTTCGATCATCGCGACTTCGAACTCCTCGACGGCGTACGCGAAGTGATGCGTATCACACAGCCGTTTAAATTAGCCAGCCGCCAGTTCCGACCCGAAGGCACCACCATCGATTTAGGCCGCGGCGTGAAAATTGGCGCGGCGGACGTGGTCATCGCCGCCGGCCCCTGCTCCATCGAATCGCCGGAGCAAATCAACGCCATCGCCGAAAGCATCGCCAAGTCCGGCGCAAAAATTCTGCGTGGCGGCGCTTTCAAGCCACGTACTTCTCCCTACGCGTTTCAAGGCCTTGGCGAAAAAGGCCTTGAGATGATGAAGCAAGCCGCCGAAAAACACCGCCTCTTCACCGTCAGCGAGGTGATGGACCTGTCGCAAATCCCCATGATGTCTGACTATGTGGACATGTTTCAGGTGGGCGCGCGCAACATGCAAAATTATTTTCTACTGCGCGCACTCGGCGAAACGAGGAAGCCGGTCCTCCTAAAGCGCGGCATGTCCGCCACCATGGAAGAACTCTTGCTCAGCGCCGAATATATGCTCGCCGGCGGAAACTTCAACGTTGCGCTCTGCGAACGCGGCATTCGCACGTTCGAAACCTACACGCGCAACACGTTCGATATCGCCGCCATCCCGGTTATTAAAAAACTGTCGCACTTGCCGATGATGGCCGATCCTTCCCATGGCACCGGCCGCCGCGATAAAGTCGCCGCCATGGCCCGCGCCGCCGTTGCCGCGGGTGCCGACGGACTGTTGATCGAGGTGCACAACGATCCCGACCATGCACTCTCCGACGGCGCGCAGTCCCTCGACCCCGCGCAGTTCGACCAGCTGATGCGCGAACTTCGTATCATCGCTCCAGCGATCGGCCGCACCATGGCCGCATAAACTGGCCGCCTAATAAAATGCCCAGCGCCCACCTCATCCAGCGCGTGACGATCTTAGGCACCGGCCTGATCGGTGGTTCTTTCGCGCTGGCCCTGAAAAAATTCACCACTGATTTGCACATCGCCGGATGGGACCGCGCAGAAGTGGTCAGCGAAGCAAAAAAGCTTGGCGCCATTGACGAAGGCCATCACGCGGAGCTCGCTGTCGCGATCAGCAACGCTGACCTCATCTACATCGCGCTGCCCATCAGCGCCACACTTGATTTGCTGCCGGAAATCGCCAAGCACGCGGCTCCGCATGCGCTGGTTACCGACGCCTGCAGCACCAAGCTCCGCATCGCCACCTCGGCCGCCGAAATTTTTCATGCCTCCGACGGGCCAATTTTTCTCGGCGGGCATCCCATGGCCGGCCGAGAGGTTTCCGGCGTCGCCAGTGCGCACGCTGAGCTTTTCCAAAATCAAACCTACGCGCTGATCAGCGAAGCCCCGCAACAGAATAATCCGCGCGACCCACGTGTCAGCGCCCTTGTAAAACTCCTCGAAAAAATTGGCGCCCGGCCCCTTTGGCTTGGCGCCAAGCAACACGACTACGCTGTCGGGCTGATCTCCCACCTTCCGCAACTCTCTGCCGTGGCTCTCGCGAGTTTTCTCTACGATCGTCTCGACGAGAACGGTCTGCCGATCACGCTCGCCGGTCCTGGCCTTCGCGATTCTCTCCGCCTAGCCGGCAGCCCCTACTCCGTCTGGCGCGACATCATCCTTACCAATCGCGAAATCCTCTCCGCCGAGCTCGACCTCTTCGCCCGCCGCCTCGACGATCTTCGCGAACGCCTCAACTCTCGCGAACTCGAAGCGGACTTCGACGCCGCCAACGACCTCTACAAACTCCTGCGTTCTCTTTGACCGAGTTTTAACGATCCCGGGCGATTCCCCGCCGCACATACCAGATTCTGTGGATGGCCCCTTACGCCCCCTTTCTGCCACCCTACCATCGGAGGTATTCACATGACAAAATCGCATCGCTACCTGGCATCCCTGTTTCTTAGCACCGCTCTCGCAGCGCCCACGGTTGTTTTTGCCGCAGCCACTCCTCAAGATGAGCACCGTGACGATCGCGGCGTTTACGACCGCGACCACAAGGACTACCACAAGTGGGACGACCACGAAAATGACGCGTGGCATCGCTTCCTAAATGAAAACCATCGTAAGGAACACGAATTTGCCAAGGCCAACCGCAAGGAACAGTCCGAGTATTGGAACTGGCGCCACGCCCATCCGGACTAAAGTCGTTCCGGAATTCACCGCCAGCCATGAGACAACTCGCGCGCACGCCACGAGCGGGTTGTCTCTTTTTTTATGGCGCGCATATTCGCGACGCGAATGCTAAGGCAACAGTTGCGGTCGCCCGGTTGCCCCATCGAGGAGAGTTTACATACCCGGACTGGACTCACGATTCATGCGCGATGCAATCCACACGACAACACTGGCTACGACATACACCACACCTGCGTATAAGAAAAAGATAATCGGGAAGAATACGCTGCCCCAAAACCAATTGTGCTCACCACTAAAGAGAATGATTGGTACGTATAGCCCGTAGGTCCCTACGAGGACGACCGGAGACATACTGATAGGCAATGCGAGCGCGACCAGAGCGCTGAACACCAGTCTAGTCCTCGGATGCCCGATGCTGGGGGAATTTCCGTCCGCACGAGTTCCAAACAACAGAAACAGCCCGGTTGCAATAAAAGCGATTGTTGATAGCGTTTCGACCCAAGGACGCCAAGAGAGCACAACGCGGAAGTAGGAGGCTGGCGCCGTCACACATCCGGCGAAATAACATTCGACCGGTACCGCCTCCGGCTTGCTGAAAAAGAAATAACGCCCGAGTTTGTTTTACGTATTGGCCATTCGTCTCGTACCAAGGCGGAAAAATGAAGATCCCAAGAAAAACAATGCTGCTGATGGACAGGATAATCTTCCGGCTTGCATTCATGACTGTCCTAGTAGAGCCGAAGTGGCCAAGGAGTCAATCGCGATGAGCTACCCCCGAGCTCCGCGCACGGAATCATACGACAACTCCAAATCTCCTGAACTCACGACCTTTGCCCGCAGTTTTTGTGAATGGCGGCGCGCAGGAAGCTGTTGCCGACCGGCAGCCAGCGCCCCTCTAACCGTCGCCGCCTCCGCGCCTCACCCACGCCAACTCCCGCAGATTTTGCACACCGCTTTACGCCATTATCCCTGCCAACTCCTTACGCAGCATACTGTTACACAAGACACCTAGGGGAGGCGTCGCTGACCAGATTTTCTGATTGGGGAGAATATTCTGTGCGACTGGCCACACCAGCACTCGCCTCGGTTTCACTCTTGGGCAATGCCGGCGAGCGGGTGTATCCTCTATGGCGATGTAACAGGGTCATGGCTTTCTATCGCCACACCGCAATTCTTTTTACTCTGGCGGCGCTGCTTACCACCGCGGCCACGCCAGCGCCCGCCCGCGAGAAAACGGTCTGGAATTACGACGGCGGAATTTTCCTCGATACCGACGGCGCACTCGCCGGCGGACTTTGCTTTCGCGTCGTGGGCCGCGTCACCGCGCCCGATTTCTTCGACGACTTGAAGCGCATCGACGCTCCTGGCTTGAACACGATCTTCCGCCGCGGTAAAGAAGCCGTCACGCAATTCCCGTCGCAACTTTTGCTGCAATTCGTAATTCACGATTCCCCCTGCGCGATGAAGTTGCAGGACGTCGGCTCGCGCAATTATTTGACCCGCGCGGTCGTCAGCAACCTACGCTTGTCGCTCTACTGGAAGCGCGGCATCGAACTTCGTCCCATCTCTGATTACAAGGTGCAGGCTTTTCACATCCGGCCCATCATTCCGTTCAACGTGAGTGCCACCGATTTGCCAGAGAAATTGGAGTGGAGCTATGAGGTGGAAATTCCCAGCGAAGGCGTCCCCCTTACTGACAGCCTGGTGCTGATCATCCGCACTCCCAACGACCAAGTCGCCGCCCGCGTCGCCGCCAGAATGTAACGCACGAGAACGTCATGTATTTTGGAATTGATGCAGTGTTGAACTACCGAATCAACGGCGCCGCGGTAATCTCCTGCACTTCCTCCGCGCTCCAACCAGGCGCCATATCACGCAGCAACAATCCGTGCTCCGTCACATCGATCACCGCGACATCCGTAACGATGGTGTCCACACACTCGAGACAGGTCAGCGGATACGTGCATTCGCGCACAATTTTCGCCTGACCATCGCGCGTGGTGTGTTCCATGCACACGATCACGCGCTTCGTTCCCGCGGCGATATCCATCGCGCCGCCGATTGCGCCAACGCCTTTCGCGCCAGGGACTTTCCAGTTTGCCAAATCGCCGCGCTCAGAAACTTGAAATGCTCCGAGCACCGCGACGTCCAAATGTCCTCCGCGCGTCATCAGGTGCGCATCCGCTTGATGGAAAAAAGATGCACCCGGCGTCAGCGTTACGGGCATTTTCATGGCATCGACCAAATCAAAGTCTTCTTCTCCGGGACGCGCGCGGCGGCCCATCCCCAGAATTCCATTTTCGCTGTGAAAATAGACGGTAATGCCTTCCGGCAAATAATCCGCGAGTAGGTTGGGGATTCCCCAACCCAGATTTACGTACGCGCCGTCGGGAAGTTCGCGCGCGGCGCGTTGCGCGATTTGTTCGCGCGTCCATCGCACTTTAGACGGCATAGCGAATTCCTTTCGCTTGCACGATACGGTGCACGAAAATTGCCGGTGTGACCACGATCTCCGGATCAATGGCGCCGGTTGGCACAATTTCTTCCGTCTCGACAATCGTTGTGGTTGCCGCCATGGCCATAATTGGATTGAAATTCCGCGCGGCCAGCCGATACGTTAGATTCCCAAGCGGGTCTGCTTTATCCGCTTTGATGAACGCATAATCCGCGTAAATCGGCTTTTCCAAAATGCAGCGTTTGCCGTCGAGCACGCGCTCTTCTTTTCCTGCGGCAACTTCCGTGGCCACGCCGACGGTGGTGTAAAAACCCAGCAGCCCGGCCGCGGCGGCGCGCATCCGTTCGCACAAGATTCCCTGCGGCACCAGTTCGATCGTGACTTCGCCTTTGGCGTGGCGTTCCTGAAAATAAAAGGAATGCGGTCCGGGAAACGCCGCAATTACATGGCGAATTTGGCCGTGCTTAAACAGCGGTGAAAGCTCGCCCTCGCGTGTTCCGCAATTATTGCTGATTGCGGTGATGTCCTTCGTTCCGCGGCGCACCAGCGCTGCGATCAAATTATTGGGGAAACCTGAACCGCCAAATCCGCCAAACATGATGCGCGCGCCGTCGGAAATTCCATCGACGGCCCGGTCCAAAGTTAGAAAAACTTTTTGCCTCACGATGCAATCCTCACGAAAACCTGCCTCGCGTATCGTACCAAATGTTTCGTTCGAAACTGGCGCGCGATGCGCGCGACGATAATCAGGGCGGCGGTAGACAGCGGCGATTTTCGTGGCATCATGGGTGTTGGCTTGACGGTTGGATTGTTGTCGATACTTTTATGAAGCTGCGAACTGCAATTCTGATCATCGTTGTGGTGTTGCTGGGTATGGGAGGCGCGCTTGCCGCGATGATGCTGCATGGCGGACTGAGCGCAACAGCTACGCCTACGCGGCTCGAGGCGCTTTTGGCGCGGTCGGCGCGGCACTTGGCAATCCCAGAGAACGCCCGTGAACAGCACAATCCGATGTCGGCAACTCCGGAAAACGTGCGCGACGGGATGATGCACTTTGCGGATCACTGCGCCATTTGCCATGGCAACGACGGCAGCGGCGACAGCATGATCGGGCACGGACTGTATCCCAAGCCTCCCAATCTGAAGATGCCAGACACACAGAAGCTCTCCGACGGTGAACTTTTCTGGATCATTCAAAACGGCGTGCGGTTCACCGGAATGCCCTCTTTCGCAGAGCATGGCAAGGAAGATGGTTGGAACTTGGTGCTGTTCGTGCGCCACTTGCCGGAACTGACGCCGCAGGAAAACGCAGAGATGGAGCGCAACAATCCTAAAGCGCCGGGTGACCGCGAAGAAGAGAAGCAGGAAAATGATTTCTTGAACGGCCCGCCCGAAAAGGGAAAAGCAAAGTCTCCGAAGTGAGGATCTTTCGGGCGAGCGTGCCGCGCAATCGCATTCCGCGCCTAAGTACAAGGGAGCGCGTATAGGATTTTGTGGCGAACGCGGAAGGTGAAGTCAGCATCAAACCATTTTCAGCAGGTGCAAGGCGAGTTCGCTGAATCGTGCAGGGGAGCCTAGGTGCGATTCTGAAATCGGAGGATACGATGCGTATCCGAACCACACTTTCTGCAACCATTTTACTGTTGTCGCTGGCGGCGCTGGCGTTTGGGCACGGGGACAAAGTACACGTCCTCGGAACGGTCACTCGGGTGAGCGATTCATCGATCACCGTGAAAACGTCCGACGGAAAATTCACGGAAGTAAAGCTCGTGGCGTCGACGGTTTATATTCTGCACAGTATTAAGGCTGACCAGCCGGCGAAGGCTGCCGATATCGCGGTTGGAGACCTTGTGGTGATCCATGCAACGCCGAAAAAAGAAACGCTCGAAGCCGACGAAGTGAAGTTTTCAGTGCCCGCGAAGGGCGCTGCGACAAAGAGCCGCAGACTTCTGCCGCAGCTGATTCAGACCTCGGCGCGATTTGGGGTTTCCGCGCCCGCGCCGTCGAGTCTTCCGTTGCGGAGCGTCACCATGTGTTCGCCGAGCAAGCGAGCTTCGCTGCGGCTGTGGGTCACATAGACGATGGGAATATTTCTGGCAGAACGCCAAGCGCGCAAATCTTGAATAATTCCGTTCTTGAGGTCGTCATCAAGTCCGCTGATCGGTTCATCGAGTAATAAAGCTTGCGGTTCGGTCACCAGCGCCCGGGCAAGTTCCACGCGCTGGGCTTCGCCGCCGGAAATTTCCGCGGGTTTGCATTTGCGCAAATCCGCGATGCGAAAAGCCGCAAGAATTTCCGAGATACGCGCGGCTCTTTCCGGCTGAGATAACCGCGTGATGCCGTAGGCAATATTTTCTTCGACGGTGAGGTGCGGAAACAGCGACAGCGACTGGAACACGTATGCGATTTTCCGTTGATGCGGCGGCACATTCACACCAGATTCGGAATCGAAGAGTACTTGCGTCGCGCTGCGAATATTTCCAGCTTCCGGACGCACCAATCCAGCAATGCAATCGAGTAAGGTCGATTTGCCGGCGCCCGACGGGCCGAACAAAATGGTGATGCCTGCGGGAATGTCGATATCCACGTCCAGCATAAATGGTGGATGCTTGCCACCGTTGCGCGTCTTGCGCACGCGGACCAATAATTTTGCGGCTAGTGCGCGGTCCACGGGGTCCACAAGCGGCGACGCGCGTGGCGGTTGACGGCATACACGACCGACAGCACCACAAACGAGATGAGAAGCAAAACCAGGGCCAGCCGATTGGCCGCTCCGTAGTCAAGCGATTGCACGGAATCGTAAATGGCGATGGAAGCGGTGCGCGTCACACCCGGCAAATTTCCTCCGACCATCAAGACCACGCCAAACTCTCCTAGGGTGTGAGCGAAACACAAAACCAGTGCGGTGACAATTCCGGGGAGCGAAAGCGGAAGAATAACGCCGCGAAAGGTCCGCCAAGGGCTGGCACCCAGCACGGCCGAAGCATTCAGCAATCGAGGATCGACGCTCTCGAAGGAATTCATCAGCGGCTGAACGGCGAAAGGAAAACTGTAAGAAAGCGAAGCCAGCAATAAGCCACCGAACGTGAATGCCAGCCCATGACCGAACAGCGCGTTCCAGAATTTTCCCAGCGGGCCATGCGGTCCCATGGCCAACAGCGCGTAGAATCCCAGCACAGTTGGAGGAAGCACCAGCGGCAGAGCGACAATCGCTTCCAGCAAAAACTTACCGCGCCACGTCGAATAGGCCAGCCAGTACGCTACCGGCGTACCGATCGCGAGCAGCATCGCTGCCACGCACGCGGCCAACTTCATCGACAACCAAAGCGGTTCCATTGCGGTTTCGTGGTTCTCTTTCGGATGCGATTTCCAAAACTACCGCTGCTTGTGTGTGCCGCGCGGCTTCGCGAAGGCTGGAACCGTGAAGCCGTATTGCTGCAGCGTTGCGGAGCCTTCGGAACCACGGACAAAATCCAGAAAGCCCCACGCAGCGGCCTTATTTTGCGAGCTGCGCAAAACCACCGCTCCTTGTTCAATGGGCGGATAGTCGGTGGAGGGAACGATCCAGGTCCGGCCATTCTTCATGGCGGGCGCAACAACCAGCGATAGAGCAAGTAAACCCAATTGCGCGTTTCCAGATTGCACGAATTGTGCGGTCTGCGAGATATTCTCGCCGTAAACCAGTTTGCTTTTTACCTGGTCATAGATTCCCGCGCTCTGCAGCGCGGCTACGGCGGCCTTGCCATAGGGCGCATGAGCGGGATTGGCGATAGCGATCTTATCGACGCTCGGATCGAGAAGCGACTTCCACTGGTCCTTGGTGATATCGACTTTGGAATCGGCGGGAGCCCAAAGCGCCAAGCGGCCTACTGCGTACTCGCAGAGCGTTCCCGGTTCGGCCAACATCGCGGCGTCGAGTTTTGTTGCGTATTCGAGATCGGCGGAAAAAAACACATCAAAGGGTGCGCCATTCTGAAGTTGCGCGAAGAAACTGCCACTGGAGCCGTAGGTGGCATCAATTTTGGTTCCAGTTTTTTTCTCAAATTGTGCCGCCAAGTCCTGCATGGCGAATTTTAAGTCCGCAGCAGCGGCAACTTTCACGGAAACAGGCGACGGCGTTTGCGCCCCAGCGAACAATGGAAAAAGCAGGAGGGACAGCCATACGGCCGCCAGGCATTTCGAGAGATGTTTTCTCGTGAAGGGTATTGTCATTGCTCCACCCCGCGTGCCGATGCCGGGGAACACGCAAGTTCACACACGAAGGATCATCACTTCGGTCGATTTCACCAATGCCGCGGCGCGCTCGCCGGGTTTGAGCCGCATTTCGCGGGCGGCGTCCGCGGTGATGATGGCGGTGATGTGTTGTTCGCCGATGTTCATGGTGATTTGTGCGAGCAATCCGCTGAATTTGACGCCCGTGACGCGCCCGATCAATTGGTTCCGGCCGCTGATTTTGCGAAAGTTGCCACGGCGCTCGCGTGGATCGCCGCGTTCGAGTTTTTTGGGAAACAAGCGATCGATTTCACTTTCGGGAACGCGATGATGGCCGCCGGGAGTCTTGGCGGTCTTAATCTTTCCCTGGTAAATCCACTGCTTCAGTGTCGGATAACTGATACCCAGGACGTTGGCGGTTTCACGAGGCGAGAGAAGTTTCTGCATGGGTAGCTCTCCGTCGAACAGGCAGAATAACGCCATAGGGTTCGTTTGGACAATACGTTTTTATACGGTTTTCGGAAACGGGAAGACAACGCGAACTGCGGACCATTTATCGCGAAGCGGCGTGTAGCGCGACGACGCGATGCCACACGCGCAGCAACTCGGCGACCGTCCAGCCTTGCGCAATGCAGCCGCGCGGGGCGAAAGGAGCGTCCCCATCAAAAATTTCGCCAACCGTGCCGAGCCCGTAAGCATGAATGTGCCGGCCGAGTGGCTCGAGAATGCGCAGAGCGGCGGCGCGGTCTCCATAGACACGAAAGTGAGCTAGCGCGAATGGGCCGAGCAACCATCCCCAGACGGTGCCTTGATGGTAGACGCTATCGCGGGCACGCGAATCGCCACCGTAGTGTCCGCCGTAACCATTTTCGCTGGGAGCGAGGCTGCGCAGGCCGTGCGAAGTGAGGAGATGCTTCGCGCAAATCTCCACGACACTTTTCTGTTGGCTGGCGGTAAGCGGGCTAAACGGAAGGGAGACGGCAAAAATCTGATTCGGGCGCAAGGATGCGTCCGCGCCGATTTCTGGAGCGTCGATGACGTCATAGCAGCATTGGCGTTCGGCGTTCCAGAACTTTGAGAAGCTGGCCGCGGCATGCGCGCTGAGGGTCTCGTAGCGCTGCGAGGGGCGCACCAGGACAGCGGCAAATTGCTTGATGGTTTCGAGAGCGTTGATCCACAGCGCATTTATTTCGACGGGCTTTCCGGTACGCGGGGTGACCACCCAATCGCCGATTTTCGCGTCCATCCAGGTGAGTTGCAGGCCGGGACCGCCAGCGTAAAGCAAGCCGTCGGCGGGGTCGACGTGAATGTTATACCGCGTGCCAGCGACGTGCGCTTCGATCATGGAGGTGAGAACAGGGAAAAGTTTTTGCAGGGTGACGGCGTCTTGCGTGACAGAAAAATATTGGCGGACGGCTTCGAAATACCAGAGCGCGGCGTCTACGGTATTGTATTCGGGCGAGCCGCCGGCGTCGGGAAAATTATTAGGAAGCATGCCGCCATCGACGAAGCGCGCGAAGGCCAGTAAAATGCGGCGCGCGACTTCCGGGCGTCCGGTGGTAAGCGTCAAGCCGGGGAGAGCGATCATGGTGTCGCGGCCCCAGTCGGAAAACCAGTGATATCCCGCGATGATGCTGCGGCCGTCGGTTTCCCCGGGAAGAGCGGGTTTGGCAGGATCGCCGGCGGTGGCCGGAAGCGTGCGTTTGACGATGAATTGATCGGCGGCGAGCACGAGTTGCCAGAGCCAGGTCGGCGCGTCTTCGAGCTGTAGTTCAGAGCCCCTGTCGGGATCCTCGGGGGCGGCATGCGCTTCCTGCCAGAATTGGAATAGCTTTGCGTGGTGGTTCTCTTGCTCGGCGGAGGCGGTTTGTGCATCGAGCAACGCATTGGCTTCGGTGCTGCAGACCAGCAGGATGCTTTCACCCACTGATAATCTGGCGTTGAAAGAAGCGACGAAGAGATGATCTTCATGGTCGTCGAGGCCGCGTTCTTGCTCCGCGGGGAAAAAACAGTTGCGATACCAGTCGGAGTGAATTTCGCAGGAGGTGTTTGCGCATTTTAGGTAAAAGGGCAGGGCGCCGTCGAAGGCGGTAACGACCACGCCGTTTTCGACGGGATCGATACGCATGCGCCAATCGCCGGCGTGAGTGGTGGCGTGAAAATCGCGGTAATTGACGAGGACTTTTAGATCGAGCGAAAGCGGCTCGCTCGCGCGAACCAGCGTGTACTGAAGGTAGGTGGTGTTTTCGCCCTGCCGCATCCAAATGCGCTTTTCGAGCAAAGCGTCGGCAAGAGCGTAAGTCCACACGGGATTCATACCTTCGAGATGAAACCGTTCGATGAGCCGGAAGCCCTGCGGATCGACAGATCCGCCGGCCCACTGATGGGTGGAGAGAGAGAAATCCGAGCCGGAATAGTGCGCGATTTCGTCGACGGCCGCAACGAGTTGCGTGCGGCCGACGGGCGGATGCAACGCGGCGAATAAAATGCCGTGATAGCGGCGAGTGGCGCTTCCCGCAACGGTGCCGGAGGCGAAGCCGCCGAGACCGTTGGTGGCCAGCCACTCGCGCGATGCCGCGCTCGGAAGGTCACCGCAAATTTCGCGGCCAAACTGAATCTCCGCCTCAGGGAGCGCCGCCGCAGAATCCGCGCTCCGGCTGTGGACCGAATTATCGCCGGACTTATTCACCGCTCTGTTCCAAAAGTTTGGCGACGAGTCCGGTCCATCCGGTCTGGTGATTCGCGCCGATGCCTGCGCCATTGTCGCCGTGGAAATACTCGTAGAATTGCAGGAGATCCTTCCAGTGCGGATCGCTCTGGTAGAGCTCTTCGCCCCCTGCGACGGGGCGGCGGCCATCTTCTCCGCGCAGAAAAAGATGCGTGAGGCGGCGGGAAATTTCCGCGGCTACTTCCCAGAGGTCGGCATCTTTATCGGAATGCGTGGGGCAGGGAACTTTGAAATCTTCACCGTAGTAGTGGTGAAATTTCTGCAGCGATTCGACAAGGAGGTAATTCACGGGAAACCAGACGGGGCCGCGCCAATTGGAATTGCCGCCGAAAATGCCGGTGCCGGATTCGGCAGGTTCATAGTCGACGCGGCTGGTGTGGCCGTCGACTTGGACTTCGTAAGGATGATCCTTGTGAAAGCGCGAAAGAGCGCGCACGCCGTGGGGAGAAAGAAACTCGGACTCGTCGAGCATGCGGCTCAGAACGCGTTTGAGTTGCGTGCGATTGACGAGAGAAAGAAGGCGGCGGACGCCGCGCGCGGAACGTTGCGTGCTTTCGAGATGCTCAGGGAGGCCGGTGTGATTGTCGATGAACCACTGCATGCGGCGTTTGAAACCGGGGAGGCGATCGATAACTTCGGGCTCGAGGGTCTCGACGGCGAAAAGGGGAATGAGGCCGACCATGGAACGGATCTTCATGAAATGTTCTTCGCCGTTGGGGAGTTGCAAGACGTCGTAGAAAAATCCATCTTCGTCGTCCCAGAGAGAGGTGCCTTTTTTGCCGACGTCGTTCATGGCGCGGGCGATACCGACGAAGTGCTCGAAAAATTTGCTGGCGACGTCTTCGTAGGCGGGATCTTCCTTGGCGAGCTCGAGGGCGATGGCCAGCATATTGAGGCAGAACATGGCCATCCAACTGGTGCCGTCGGACTGTTCGAGATGGCCGCCGGTGGGCAGCGGAGCGGAGCGATCGAACACTCCGATGTTGTCGAGGCCGAGGAATCCGCCCTGGAAAATGTTCATGCCTTCGGGATCTTTGCGGTTTACCCACCAAGTGAAATTCAGCAAAAGCTTGTGAAAAACCTTCTCGAGGAAGGCGCGGTCAGCGACACCGCGCACGCGGCGTTCGATTTTGTAAACGCGCCAAGCGGCCCAGGCGTGCACGGGAGGATTTACGTCGCCAAAAGCCCACTCGTAGGCGGGAAGCTGGCCGTTGGGATTCATGTACCATTCGCGGAGCAAGAGAATGAGCTGTTCCTTGGCGAAATCGGGATCGACAAGCGCGAGCGGAATGCAATGGAAGGCCAAATCCCACGCGGCATACCAGGGATATTCCCATTTGTCGGGCATGGAGATGACGTCGTCGTTGTAGAGGTGCGTCCAATTTTTGTTGCGGCCTTCCCAGCGCTGCGCGGGCGGTGTAGGTTCGGCAGGATCGCCGGTCAGCCAGGTTAAAACGTCGTAGTGATAAAACTGTTTGGAGATGAGCATCCCGCCGAGGGACTGGCGCATGACGTTTCTGGCGTCATCGGAAAGATGCTTGGGAATGCGCGAGGCGTAAAAATCGTCGGCGTCTTTACGGCGGGCGGCGAAGACGGCGTCGAATCCGGCGGCAAAATCGTTGGAGGCGGGAACGGCGTCGGAACGGTCGGAGTGTCCCGGAGACAGCGTGGTGCCCACGGCTCCGGAGCTTTCGCTCAATTGCGCGAGGGGATCGCCATCCGCGAGGCGCAGCTTGATGGTTTTGGATTCGCCAGGGCCGAGAGTGATGGGATAATGCGCGGCCATCTTGGTGCCGGTTTGCTGGGGGTTCACGGCGGCGCGGTTGGAGTGAACTAAGTATTCGTGGAAGGCATCTTTGACGTATGGAGACGGGCTGGTGGAATTAAAAACGCGCGCAAAATTGGTTTCGTTTTCCGTGAAGAGCAATTCGGGGTGGCCTTCGCAGAGCAGCCAGCGCTTGCCATACTGCCAGTGCTGCACTTCACAACATTGGACGCCGGGAATGCTGGCGGCTTTGCGAATGACGGGACGGCGCGCATCGCGTCCCCAAGACCAGGTGTTGCGAAACCAGAGCGACGGCAAGAGGTGGAGTGTAGCGGGTTCGGGGCCGCGATTTACGGCGGTGATTTTGACGAGGATATCTTCCACGTCAGCCTTGGCGTATTCGACGAAAATATCGAAGTAGCGCTGTTCGGAAAAAATTCCGGTGTCGACCAATTCGTATTCCGGATCTTTGCGAGTGCGGCGATTATTTTCGTCGAGAAGCTGCTGGTAGGGATAAGCGGCGTGGGGATATTTGTAGAGCATGCGCATGTAGCTGTGCGTGGGAGTGGAATCGAGATAGAAGTAGCATTCCTTTACGTCTTCGCCATGATTGCCTTGGTTGCCGGTTAGACCGAAAAGGCGCTCCTTTAAAATTGGGCAGTGGCCGTTCCACAGGGCCAGCGCGAAGCAAATATATTGGTGACGATCGCTGATGCCGGCGATACCGTCTTCGCCCCAGCGATAGGCGCGCGAGCGAGCGTGATCATGAGAAAAATATTCCCACGCCGTGCCATTCGCGCTGTAATCTTCGCGGACGGTTCCCCACTGGCGCTCCGATAAGTAAGGGCCCCAGCGCTTCCAATGGTTCTTTCTGGTGCGCGCTTCTTCGAGGCGACGATCTTCGATGGTTTGCAGTCTGGGCATGGGGAACGAACCTCGGGCTGAATTGTTCTAGGTATGGTCGCACTATTTGCCATGTGCGGCGGCCAGGCTAAGCGGAGAAGTGCCGGTTCAGATATGGCTACTTATCGTCTGTACTTGAGACGCTGCCCAGCCATTCGTTGTACCCTAAGTCGCGTCGAATAGCATCCCATTCCTCGCGAGAGGCGGCAGGAGCGTTGCGCATGGGTAGTTCTGCATTGTTACGTTGGCAAAAAAGTTCACGGAAGTTTCTGACCCGGCACATTTTTGTGGCGGCTGCGATAGCGATGGCGTGGTGCGGCAGCACGCGCGCCCAGAACACGGATAGCTCCGGCGAAACGCTGCACAAAATTAACCTGGCGGTGGACGGGCTGATCAAGAAAGTTTCGCCGAGCGTGGTGCAAATCCTGGTGACCGGATACGGCCCGCTCGAGGAGGGCGAGCGCGGTAGCACCAGCGTGATTATCGGGAGACAGCGGGCGATCGGATCGGGATTCGTGATCGATCCGAGCGGCTATATTGTGACCAACGCGCACGTCGTGAACGGAGCGCAACGGGTGCGCGTGGTACTGCCGTTGATGAGCAATGAAGATTCGCTAGACGCCGCGCTTTCCACACGCAGTAATATCGTGGCGGCGCGGATTGTGGGTGTGGCGCGCGACATCGATTTGGCGGTCTTGAAAATCGATGGCGTGAAACTTCCGGCGCTGCCATTGGCCTCTTACCGAAATTTGCGGCAAGGCGAGATGGTGTTTGCGTTCGGGAGTCCGGAGGGTTTGCGCAATACGGTGACCATGGGCCTGGTTTCCGCGGTGGCCAGGCAGACGGATCTCGATTCGCCAATGGTTTACGTACAGACGGATGCACCGATTAATCCGGGGAATTCCGGCGGGCCGCTGGTCAATGTGAGCGGCGAGGTGGTAGGCGTGAGCACGTTCATTCTGTCGCAGTCCGGGGGGAACGAAGGACTAGGATTTGCGATACCGTCTGGCGTGGTGAATCTGGCGTATCGCCAGCTACGGCAATTTGGGCACTTGCACAAAACGGAGATTGGTATCGGAGTGCAAACCATTACACCTTCACTGGCGGCAGCGCTGAAACTGCCGCGGACGTATGGAGTGATCATTTCGGACGTGAAATCGAATACGCCGGCGATTGCCGCGGGATTGCAGATCGGAGACATTCTACTTTCGGTGGACGGACGGACGGCGGAAAACCTTCCGTTCGTGGGGCTGCAATTTCTTTCGCGAGAGACAGGCGACAAAGTACATCTGGAAATTTTGCGCGGGACGCAACGCTTGGGATTTGATGTGAAGGTGATGGAAACACCGCACGATATGGATCAGATTGCGGCACTGGCGGATCCGGAAAAGAGTCTGGTGCCGGCGTTGGGGATTTTGGGCGTGGAGATCGATGCAAAGGTGGCGGCGATGGCGCCGGATTTGCGCGACCCGTTTGGAATTCTGGTGGCGGCGCGCGCGGCGGGCGCCAGCATTGAAGTGCCGCTAAACACCGGCGACGTCATCCGCACATTGAATGGCGAACCGATGACGACGCTGGACCGCTTGCGTGGCGCGTTGAAGGCGCTGCCTGCTGGAGCTTCGGTGGCGCTGCAGATTCAGCGGGACGAGCGGCTCATGTATGTGGCGTTTACGATGGACGTGCTCTAAGCGTGGTCGCCTAAGAGCTTCCTGCAACTCCCGTACAGCGATTGCTTGATTGCGTGAGCCTCGGCGGCTGGCGGAACATTTTGTTTGTGTAACGCGTCGACTATTTAGCACGCGCATAGCCCTAGTAACGCGCGCGACCGTTGGACGCGAAAAATCTGCGAGAAATGGGAAGGAGGATTTATGGCCGAGAAAAAATGTGCGCACCCCAACTGCTCATGCCAGACGAAGGATAAATATTGCAGCACGCAGTGTGAGGCCATGGAAAAAACGCCGGATATCGACTGCAAGTGTGGCCATCCGGGCTGCAAAGGCCAGGTTGAATAGGGAAGTCAGGAGTTCTGCGAAAGGGCGGCGGCGTGAAAGGAACGCTGCCGCCCTTTTGGTTTATGTACTGCTGTCGTTGAAAAACCTAAATGCAATTTTAAAATTCGCTGGCATTCAGTGGTGTACGACAGAGCCTCGCCGGGAATCGAAGATAAAGAAATCGCCCGGCGGACGGTGGCTCCCGTTGACCAGGAGCATAATCTGATTTCGCGCCTCTTCCAGTGATTCGACGGCCTTGATCCACATCGGTTCGCCGCCCGGCAAACGCTCGAAGATATCGTAGGTTGAATACATGGTGCCCCTCCCGTTTCCCGCCTGGCTGGTAGCGGTTGTGTTTCGCTGGCTGGTTGATGGCACGTCACCAGCCAAATCGAGACCGCGATTATTTATAACGAAATCAATGACTTCTGAGCTGCGGAAGGCGACTGAAACGAGATGAGGCCGATACGGAAAGGTAGGGGTTTCGCGGTACTTGTAATTTCTGCTGGAGCTAGTACCCTCCCTGCGTGAAACATTCTACGGGCCTACAGGGAATACAGGATGGTGGAAGTTCGGGCCGAAAGTTAATCTCCACGTTAAGTAGTCTACAGACGCAAGACCTCTCTCCGAACAGGTGCCTGCTCCGAACACAGGCACCTGTTCTTCCCTCCTCAATGGATGCAAGAAATTCTGGCGATGTTGTCTTATGCCGTCTGCGCGTGGCAAGCCTTTCGAGTTTCCGGCTTGGTACCTCGCGATCCCAGGAAAAGCAGCTCCCGCACTGCGCTTGGATGAATGTTTTTGCTACAGTCGGCAGATGAGGAGTTCGCGTTCGTAGACCATTTCTTTTGGAAGGTGGTCGTGGAGCTCGATGAATAGCTCTTCGTGGCCGATGACTTCGCGGTGCCATTCTTCGCGGTCAAATTTCTGCAGAGCGTCAAATTTTTCCTGAGATATTTCCAGGCCGTTCCATTCCATGTCTTCGTAGCGCGGCATCCAGCCGATGGGGGTCTCGCGTCCGAGGGAGCGGCCTTTGACGCGGTCGATGATCCATTTGAGGGCGCGCATATTTTCGCTGTAACCGGGCCACATGAAATTTCCCTCAGCGTCTTTGCGGAACCAATTGACGTGGAAAATCTTGGGAGTGACATTGAGCGAGCGCTGCATTTTGATCCAATGGCGGAAATAATCGCCCATGTGATAGCCGCAGAACGGCAGCATGGCCATGGGGTCGCGGCGGACTCTGCCGACCGTGCCGACCGCGGCGGCGGTCATCTCCGAGCCCATGGTGGCGCCGATATAGACGCCCGAGCTCCAGTTGAAAGATTGGAAGACCAGCGGCATGGTGGTGGCGCGGCGGCCGCCGAAAATGATGGCGCTGATGGGCACACCGGTGGGATCTTCCCATGCGGGATCAATGGTTGGGCATTGCGAAGCCGGCGCGGTAAATCGGGCGTTGGGATGCGCGGCTTTGGCGCCGGTGGCTTTGGCGATCTCCGGAGTCCACTTCTTGCCTTGCCAGTCCAGGCATTCGGCCGGGGGCTTGTCGGTCATGCCCTCCCACCAGACGCCGCCTTCAGGGGTGAGCGCGACGTTCGTGAAGATGGTGTTTTTGGCGAGCGTGGCCATGGCGTTGGGATTGGTCTTTTTGCTGGTGCCGGGAGCCACGCCAAAGAAGCCGGATTCCGGATTGATGGCGCGGAGTGAGCCGCTTTTGTCGGGGCGAATCCAAGCGATGTCGTCGCCGACGGTCCAGACTCTCCATCCCTCGAAACCCTTGGGCGGAATGAGCATGGCAAAATTGGTTTTTCCGCAAGCGCTGGGGAAAGCGGCGGCGACGTAGGTCTTTTCACCGGCGGGATCCTCGACTCCGAGGATCAGCATGTGTTCGGCCATCCAGCCTTCGTCGCGGGCAATGTTGGAAGCGATGCGCAGGGCGAAACACTTCTTGCCGAGCAGGGCGTTGCCGCCGTAACCGGAGCCGTAGGACCAAATTTCGCGAGACTCCGGAAAATGCACGATGTACTTTTCTTTGTTACAGGGCCAGGGAACATCCTTTTCGCCCGGAGCGAGAGGAGCGCCGACGGAGTGCATGCAGGGAACCACGCGGGCGCCTTTATCGATTTCTTCGATCACAGCGGTGCCAATGCGCGCCATGATGCGCATGTTGACGACGACGTAGGGAGAATCGGTGAGCTGCACACCGATTTTGGAGAATGGCGAGCCGACCGGGCCCATGCTGAAGGGGAGAACGTACATCGTGCGCCCGCGCATGGCGCCTTTGAACAGGCCGCGCAGCTTTTTGCGCATCTCGTAAGGATCTTCCCAATTGTTGGTGGGGCCGGCGGCATCTTTGGAATAGGAGCAGATAAAGGTGCGGTCTTCGACGCGGGCTACGTCTCCGGCATCGGAGCGGGCATAGTAGCAGCCCGGCCAGAGCTTTTCGTTGAGCTTGATGAAGGTGCCGCTCTCGACCATTTCGGCGGAAAGGGCGTCATTTTCTTCCTGCGAGCCGTCCACCCAATGGATTCTGTCTGGGCGGGCGAGTTCCGCCATTTTTTCCACCCAGCGAAGTAAGTGGTCGTTCTTGCTCAAGGGCACGGTGGGATTACGCTGTTTCGTTTGGCGTGATTTTCCGGCGGCGGCGTGCGCGGCTATCGTTTGCGGCATGGGCGAAAGACCTTCCGTTTGATTATTTATGATCGATCTATTCTACGCCAAGGGGGCAAGGTTCGTCGTGTGGCTGGTGGCGACCGAGCCTAGTCACCATTCCTCTAAGCCCGACGCCGACCGCTTGGGATTGAACTTCTGCCAATCGTTCTTGCGACATCCCTTTTCCGCGATCCTGCACCTCCGCATAAATCTTGTCAGCTTGGCGAGCTATACGGACGACTGCAAGCTTGTTTCCTGCGCGCCTTTGGTGCGGCCTGCCGCCTCGGCTACTTCCTCTAAAGCCCGTCGCAACAGGGTAATAGGCGCATCGCCGAATACGTTGCGCCACCCTGTTTCAACTGCCCGCATACGTCCGTCATAGGCGCAGCTTACAGCGAGGCCCTTTGCGGTCAGGTGCACGGTCTCTGTGCCAGCACTGCCACTCACACGCAGGAAGCCATGCCGGACAAGCGCCGATCTACCCGCAGAATCACCGAGTCCCTCGAGGGTGCGCCCCTCGGGAGGAATGAGCCGAATCACCGTTCGACTGAGTGAGAAGGCAACGGGTGACATTTCCTCGTAGCTTATCGCGAAGGCAACCAAGGTTTGGGAAACAAGTGCCGAGAGCGGAAGGTCCGAGACAGTATCTCCGCTACCGCGGGGCACTGGTTGCCGATCCTGTCCGTTTCTGCCTGTGATGCTCGCGTCCGCCGCTCCATAACTGGCCGGGTAGTGGGGATGTTCGAGGGGAAGCGCGGTGACCAGTTGTTCGAGAGAGGAGCGGAGCCTGTCCGTCCGGTTGACGCCAATCTCTGCCCGCCAGCGCTCTTCGGCGGAACGCTGTAGCGACTTCCATCGAGTTGTAACATCCGACCCGCGGACGGTTAACCTCACTTTTTCTTGGCCGCGACCGGAGCGCAGTTCCCCGACCCATCCATGTCTCATTGCTGCTGATACCCTCGACCGCAACGCTCGCTTCGATAGCCGGAGGATCACCGGCAACTCGCGACGATCAGTGCCCGCGTTGTCCAAAGCCCGCAAAAGGTTTGCCCAGAGGTCGAGTGACGGCATGCCGTCGGCCCCAGCCCCTTCATTGATATAGGCCCGCGCTAGTTCGGCCTGGACAGCCCAGAGCAATGACGGCAGAAACGCAGGCCCGTTCATATTTTTTATGGTAACGCGACAGCGGACTGCGGGCCATCACGAGCACGCACGCGGTGGGTTCAGTGGAATTTTACGTATTCGTAGTTGATGTCCAGGTTGTTGACGCCGCGGTCGGGCGGGGCGATCCAGCCGGCGATTTTGCCTACTTCGTAAACGCCTTTCATGAGGCTGCGGATGAAGGCGCGGTCGGATTCGGTGGGGAGCCAGTCCGGGATGCGGGCGTCGAAGGCTTCGCGGGTGATGATTTGGCCGGTGGTGTCGGTGGGGATGTTGGCCCAGCTGCCGACGGTGCGGCGAAAGCGCGGGCTGGGGAGCGTCATGCGGAAGTCACAACCGGCACGTTCGATCAGGCGATTCCAGCGGGTTACGCCCATCTGACAATCTTTTACGTAGGCGTCGCGAGCGACTTCGTTCATCGCGTTGCGCAGCGGTATTTCCTGGGATTTCACGCCGCTCTGGCCGTCGGGTAGTTCGAGAGTGAAGAGCGAATCGATGGCCGAGTGATCTTCAAAGCGGGATTCGTCTGGGCGGCCTTTGAGGCCGCTTGCGAAGTAGGAAGCTGCGTTACTGGAGGAGTCGCCACCAAAAAGGTCGAGCGAGGAGCTGAACCAGAAATTCAAATACTTCTGGATGAGCGGAAGATCGACGGCGCCGGCGTTGCGAACGGCTACGGGATCCTGGGTGTTGAGTTCGGCCATGACTTCGAGGCTGCGCTTGATGACGCGGGAAATTCCGGTGTCGCCGACGAACATGTGGTGCGCTTCCTCGGTGAGCATGAATTTGCAGGTGCGGGAAAGCTGGTCGAAGCTGGATTCGGCGAGGCATTTCAGCTGAAATTTTCCGTCACGATCGGTGAAATACGTAAACATGTAGAAGCTGAGCCAATCGCTGATGGGCTCGTTGAAGGTGCTGAGGATGCGCGGCTTGTCGGCGTCGCCGGAATGGCGCTCGAGTAGTTCTTCGGCTTCTTCGCGGCCGTCGCGGCCAAAATAGGCGTGCAGCAGATACACCATGGCCCAGAGATGGCGGCCTTCTTCAACGTTCACCTGAAAAATATTACGGAGGTCATAGAGCGATGGCGCGGTGTGGCCGAGCAGGCGCTGCTGCTCGACGCTAGCGGGCTCGGTGTCGCCCTGCGTGACGATGAGGCGGCGCAGCGTGGAGCGGTGTTCACCCGGGACTTGCTGCCAAACGGGTTGGCCGAAATTGTCGCCGAAACCGATGCGGCGATCCGGCTCCGGCTCGGCGAGAAAAATTCCCCAGCGATATTCGGGCATGCGCACGAAGCCGTAGGTAGCCCAGCCTTTGGCGTCGACGCTGGTGGCGGTTCGGAGATAGACGTCACTCGCGTTGAAATCGCTGGGGCCGAGGCCGTGCCACCATTTTAGAAATTCGGGTTGCCAGTGTTCGAGCGCGCGTTGCAGCGTGCGATTGGCGCCGAGATCGATGTTGTTTGGAATGCGGTCCTGGTAATTCATAGTCATTTAGATGCGCTCCCAATCGAAGCGGGATTTTTTGCCGGTGCCGAAGAGTTTTAACGCGCCGGATTCCCCGGTGGAGTTTGGGCGGATAAAAACCCAGTTTTGCCAGGCGGAGAGACGGCCGAAAACTTTGGTGGCGAGCGATTCGTTGCCCGGAAAACGCAGGCTGGCTTCCATGCCTGTGAGGGCGTCGGGCGAGAGGCTGCAGCGCTCTTCGATGGCCATGCGGAGCTCATCTTCCCAGTCGAGGTCGTCGGGGGCGAAGGTGATTAAGCCGGCGTCGCGAGCTTCCGGGGGAGACAGTAGGCGGCCGGAAAGTTTGGCGAGTTCGCCGAGTTTTTCGGTTTGCGCGTTGCAGCGAATGGAAAGTCGGGTTTCGCCGGTTACGGTGGGGAACAAGCTGAAGTTTGTGGCGTCTAGCGCGATGTGCGGAGCATTTTCTTCGGCGGCCCGCATGTAACTGCGATCGGCCGCCAGCGCAAGTTCAAACAGGAGTCCTGTGAAGCACGAGCCCGGCTCAATTACCGCGAACATGCTGCGCGAGGAGACATCGAGGCGCGCGAAGGTGCGGCGCAGCATGCCGATGGTTTCGCGCGCGAACCAGTGTTCGGAGAGCTCGATCAGCCGCGAGCCGCACTGCAGAACGGATTTTGCCGCTCCGGTGGTTTTTACCAGCAACAAGCCGCAATCAGCTTCATTGGCACGCAACATGAGAATGGCGTCGTCGAGTTCACGCGCCATTTCAAGCGGCCACCAGCGGTCGCCCTGCGCGATGATTTCGTCGAGCGTTGTTGGCGGATCGCCGGCGGGGCCGCGAACCGTGAGGACTACCGTGCGCTGCGCGCGATCGATTTCTACATCGACATTTTTGTAGTGATAGCCGCGGTTGTCGATTTTGCGTTCTACGGGATTTAGCTTGATACCGGTCGCTTTCGGCGGGCGCGATGAAGTGGCGGCCAGCATTTCGGCGTGCTTGCGCACCGTGTTCGCGAATTGCGCCGGCACAGCAATTTCGTCCACGAGGCGCCAGGATTTGGCGCGCTCGCCGCGCACGCCGTCGGGATTGGTGCAGAACACGTCAGCAAGGTCGCGGCGTACACGACGCTTATCGACGACGCGTGTCAAGCCGCCGGTCCCGGGGAGCACACCTAGTAACGGAACTTCGGGAAGGCTGACGGCGCTGGCGCGATCATCGATCAAAATAATTTCATCGCATGCCAGCGCCAATTCGTAGCCGCCACCGGCGGTGGTGCCGTTGAGCGCGGCGAGAAATTTCAAGCCGTCGCGGCTGGAATCTTCCATGCCATTGCGCGTTTCGTTTGTAAATTTGCAGAAATTCACTTTCCAGGCGTGCGAGGAGCTGGCGAGCATATAAATATTTGCGCCGGCGCAGAAGATGCGGTCTTTGGCGCTAGTGAGGACCACGCAGGCAACTTGCGGATGCTCGAAGCGGAGGCTTTGCAGCAAATTGTGCAGTTCTATGTCGACGCCGAGATCGTAGGAATTCAGTTTTAATTTGTAGCCGGGGCGCAAGCCGCCGTCTTCGTTGACGTCCATGGAAAGTGTGGCGATACGGCCGTCGATGCTGAGTCGCCAATGTTTGTACGGCGACGCGAGGTCGCGCAGCGGCGCGTCGAAGGTGATTAATTCCTTTTCACTGCTCGCGGCGTTCGCCATATGTTGCGGTGCTCCTTGCTGGCATGAAATTGTGCCCGGAACCATCGCGCGAATCGATGAACAGACTTATTTTTGCGCCGCCCTTGGTGGTGCGGCGCTGACCAGCAACTCCAGGGCTTCGTGCACGGTCTTCATGCTGGTGTCGACAACCGCATCGGCCCGGCGATACAGCGGTTCGCGTCCGGCAAGAATGCTTTGGAGTTCGGCCATGGCTTCGCGGTTTTCAGACATCGGACGCGTGTCGCCCTGCGCGATGACGCGTTGCATGTGCTCCTCGGGCGTGGCACGCAGCCAAATGGTGAAGCAGTTGGTAAGCAAGCGCTCAAAAGTTGCAGCTTCGGAAACCAGGCTGCCGCCGGTGGCCAGCACAAAATTTGGATGGCGCTGGAAAACTTCCTCAAGGCACGTGCGTTCCAGGCGGCGGAATCCGCTCTGTCCGTACAAGTCAAAAATTACGCTCAGGCCGAGACCGCTGTGCTGCTCGATCACACGGTCGAGTTCGATGAAAGGAAGATCAAGATGCGCGGCGAGCAGGCTTCCCAAGGTGGATTTTCCCGCGCCGCGTAGTCCGATGATAGCGATGCGTTGCCGTCGCGTGGCCGGATCGACGCCACTGAATTGACGGAGTAGAACTTCACGAGCGCTGCGCAATTTCTCTGGAGACAATTGGCGGAGAAGTTCGGCGGTGTGCACGAGCTCATCGGAGCGCTCTGGACCATCATGGAGAAAACTGTCGATGGGAAGACCGAGGGCTCTCGCCACTTGCCGCAGCAGGAGCACGGAGATGTTGCCATGACCGGTTTCAAGTTGCGCGAGGTAGCGCTCGGAAACGCCGGAATCGCGGGACAAGATGCGACGGGTCATGCCGCGCCGGGCGCGGGCGTCACGGATGCGCTTACCGAGGCGCTGCAAATAAACAGCGGCAGTTGGATCGACGCTTTGCGGTTCGGCTCGTGCAGTGCGAGGCTCGAGAGAGTTCGCTGGCGGCGATGTAGCATTATATTGCATTAGCATTGTCAAGCGACAGCCACACATGTAGTATAATACATGTAAGGCGGAACGTCTAGACTCGGTTGAGACGTTTTGCCGTTAACGTCGCGTCGCAGGAGCTCGAGCGTGGAAATGAGGATCCTCGTAGGAACGATGACTGGCACGGCCGAAGCCGTGGCTCTGGAGATGCAGACGGAATTGAAAAAAGCCGGGCATACCGGGCAAATTGTGTTGATGGACGGGCGGAACGCTGCGGTGTTCGCTGACAAGAGTACCCCGTTCTTGATCTGCACCTCGACCTACGGAAGCGGCGACGTTCCAGACAATGCACAAGCTCTGTTCGCAAGCCTGGAGGCGGAGCGCCCGGATCTTGCCGGAGTGATCTATGGCGTAATCGCGCTGGGCGACCGGACGTACGGGGACACGTTCTGCCAGGGCGGGTTGCGTTTTGACAAGTTGCTCAGTGAGTTGGGCGCGCAACGAGCTGGAGACGTTTTGCTGCATGACGCCAGCGCCGGGACGATGGCGGAGGATGTGGCGACGGAGTGGATTTTGCCGTGGGTGGAGCAGCATTTATTGCCGGCGCTAGCGCAGCGCGTTTGATTTGTTTCGGTTGCACTCGTCCTCTGATACCTTCCGACAAAGAATTTCCCCTCCGCCTGCGTGATGGGGCGTGGTTACGCTCTCGCCGACATGCGGCGCAGCATGCTGCGCCCGTGCAAGACAACGGCGTGGCTTGCTCGCGCGGCCGGCTAAGTCGCGGAGCTGTCGGAAGGCTGGGGTTTGCGTTGCAAGAAATAGTGGACGGCGGGCGTAAAGATCAAGGAAAGCACCATCGAGCTGACCACGCCGCCTACCACGGCGATGGCCAGGGGCTGCAGCATTTGCGAACCGGAACCGATGGCAAAGGCAAGTGGAAGCATACCGGCGATGGTGGCCAGCGCGGTCATGGCGATGGGGCGAAGGCGGCGGCGGCCGGCTTGAATCATCGCCGCTTCCGGCGAGCGGCCCAGTTCGCGATAGTGATGCTCGGCGTCCAGCAACAGGATGCCATTTTTGGCGACGATGCCGATGACCATGATCATGCCGATGAAGGAAGCGACGTTGAAAGCCGTGTTGGTAATAAGCAGCGCAAAGAAAGCTCCGAAAGTGGACAGCAGAGCCGAGGTAAGGATCGCTGCAGGTGAACTAAAGGTTCGAAACTCAAATAACAAGACCACGAAGAGCAGCACGAGTGCGAGGGCCAGCACCACCACGAGGTCATGAAAGGATTTCTGCTGCTCTTCATAAAGGCCACCGTATTCGACGCGGATGCTGGATGGCAAATGCAAATCGGCGACAGCCTTTTGTACGGCGGTGATGCCGCGACCCAAATCCAAGCCTTCAAGATGTGCCGTGACTTCCACAAGGCGTTGGAGATTTTCCCGGCGGATTTCGCCCTCGCCGCTTTCCTTGGAAAGCGCAGCGAGCGAGCCAAGGGTTGCGGTGTGGCCCGTCGAACTAACGAGCAGAGTGTTGCTCATGCTTTCCAGGGTGGTGCGATTCGAGTCCGGGAAACGCACGCGAATGGGATAGGCGCGGTCGTTCTGCACCACTGGGGTGGCGGCAGGTTCGCCTTCGAGGATTGCGGAAGCATCGACCGCGACTTCTTCCGGCGTAAAACCGCCGCGGGAGGCAACCGCGGAATCTACTTTAAAGGTGACGGCTGGGCCGCTGACGGTGTCTTCGATGCCATCGAGTATGTCGACGACCCCTTTGATTTTTCCGATGGCGTCCGCCACGCGCGGGGCTGTCCGCGATAACAATTGAGGGTCCTGTGAAAAAAGCTTGATGACAATTGGTTGAGGCTGGTTCGAAAGATCGCCGATCATGTCCTGCAGCACCTGGACGAATTCTACTTTAGCGGCCGGTTCACTCTGTTCGATCTTGCCACGGACGTCGCTGATGATTTCATCGATGCCACGATCGCGATTGCGTTTGAGGCGGACCGTAAAATCGCCGCGGTTGGCTTCCGTTACGGCGGCAAGCCCCAGCTGCAAACCGGTGCGGCGGGAAGTGTTTTCTACCTCTGGAGTTTCGCGAAGAATTTTTTCGATGCGCTGCAATATGCGATCCGACTCCGCCAGCGAACTGCCCGCGGGCGTGAAGTAATCGAGAATGAAGCCGCCTTCGTCCATTTCCGGGAGCAGGTCGCTGCTCAACGCGTTGTAGCAGACGTAGGAAAGAGTAACGATGACCACGGTCGCCAGCAGCAGTGCCATCGGGCGCGCGATAACCAACTGCATCACACGCGCGTAAAAGTTCACAATGCGTCCGAAAAATCCTGAGAGATGCGCTTCTTCAGCGGCTTGCAAAGCGTCGTGATCGGCGCTGGCGCCGACGGTGGCGTCTGCCGGCGAAGTGTTTTCGCGTTTTTTGTTCTTCACCAGGTACTGACTCAGCGTGGGAGTCCAGGTGAGCGCCAAGAGCAGCGAAGTCAAAAGCGAGACGGCCATAGTGATCGCCAAGGCGCGGAAGAAACTGCCGGTGACGCCGGTGGTCGAGATGAGCGGCAGAAACACGACGATAGGGGTAATCGTCGAGCCGATCAGCGGAATGGTCATTTCACGCAAAGCGCTGCCGATGGCCTGCGAGCGGCTTTCGCCAGCGTCGCGGTGAAGCACGATATTCTCGAGGACCACGATGGCGTCGTCGATCACCAAACCGACGGCGGCGGCCAAGCCGCCGAGGGTCATCAGGTTAAAACTCTGCCCGGTCATCTTCAGCACGATGAAAGTGACGAAAAGAGTTGCGGGAATGACCAGGCCGGCGACGAGCGACGTGCCCCAATCTCGCAAGAACAAGACCAGGATGGCGGAAGACAGCAGCAAGCCGAGAAGCACGGCATCTCGAACGCTGGAGATCGAATCGCGCACAATGGTGGACTGATCGTAGAAAGGCTCCACGTGCACGCCGGGAGGCAGCGTGGATTCTAACTCCGAGATCTGCGCATGAACTTCGTTAGCGACGGCGAGCGTGTTGCTTTCCGGCTGTCGATTGACGCTGACGAGGACGGCGGGTTTTCCATTGGCGGTGACGATGGTGTACACGGGCGCGACGGACGGGCCCACTTTGGCGATGTCTCCCACGCGAATGGGAACTCCGGCGGCGGAGGATTTGACGACGATCTGGCCAATCTCTTCGGGCGTGTGTACTTGTCCGCTGACCAAGCCCAAAACGAGTTGATGGTTGTCTTCGAGCAAGCCGGGCGAATCGATGAGATTCGTGCGACGAATAGCGTCCAGAATGTCGGTGACGGTGACACCGGAGGCGAGCAAGCGCGCGGGATCCGGCGTGACTTGAAATTCCGGAACGCGGCCACCCTGCACGATCACCGAGGCGACGCCATCGAGGCGGTTGAGCCGCGGCTTCAGGTCGTAGGTAGCCATTTCCCAAAGTTTGGATTGTGAGACCGTGTCGGACGTCACGCTGTAACCGATGATGGGAAATGTCGCGAAAGTGAGGCGGTGGCTCTCGACCTTGGCGGTCGCCGGCAATTCTGTTTGCGTACGCGCGAGCACGGCATCGACGCGCTGCAGCGTCTGGTACATATCCACGCTCCAGTCGAAAAAGAGATCGACTTCGGCAGATCCGCGGCTGGTGATGGATTGCACTTTCTGCAAGCCAGGTACGCTGTTCACGGCTTCTTCGAGCGGTCGGGTGATGGTGACGAGCATCTGGTCGATCGGCATGACGCCGTTGTCGACGCCAATGACGATGCGCGGAAAATCGGTGGTAGGGAAAACAGCGACAGGAATCGTGAAAGCCAAGTACGCGCCGATCAGCGCCATGCTGACCGTTAAGAAAAGAATTGGCGAAGAAAAACGCTGAAACCAGGGTTTAGCGGAACGAGCCTCCATGGGGCTTATTCCTTATCCTTGGCGGGAGTCTTGGCGCTTGGCTCTTTTGCGTCCGGTTTCTTCGCAGACGGGTCGGCGGAATCGTTAGGTTGTTCTTGGCCTGACTCTTTCTCGATCTTGATCGCGGTTTTGTCTGGCAACGCGTAGCCGCCTGCCGTGATAATCGCGTCGCCAGGCTTGACGCCGTTCGTAATTTGGACCAGTTGCGGCGTGCGTACTCCGGCTTGAACAATCTGCACATGCGCTTCGTCGTCCGAGCCTGCGATCATAACGTAATCCGCGCCTTCGGAATTTCTGAACACGGCAGCCGCGGGAACTACCACCGCATCGGCTACGGTTTTGGCGATCATGGAAACGTGAACGCTCATCCCGGGACGAATGGCCGGATCAGGTTTTTGAGCTTCTACCCACACTTCCACGGTTGTGCTGCCGGGGTCGAGGGCCGGGCTGATCAGCGTTACGCGCGCTTTCACCGGCTCTGCGAGAGCGGGAATGGTAATTTCCGCAGGCAATCCCTTCTTCAGCGTCGCCGCTTCTCCCTGGGCGATGTGGGTCTTGGCGATCAGCTTCGAAGTATCCATCACCGTCATCAGCGGTTGATTGGCGGCGGCCAACTCTCCGGGATAGAGAGGGCGGTCCGTGACCACCCCGTCGATAGGACTACGAATTTCCGAATAGCTCAGCATGGCTGCCGCATTCTGATACCTTCCCTTCGCGGCTGTCAGTTGCCCGTTGGCGGCCTTGATGGCTTGCGAGTTCCCAAGACGGCGTAAATCTTGCAACTGGCGTTGCGCGATTTCGTTCTGTTCGCGCGCCTGCGTCAAGGCGACTTCGGCGCTATCCAAGTCACGCCGTGGCAGTGCGCCTTGTTGAAAAAGATCCTTGCGGCTGTCATAGACTTTTTGTTGCGCTTCGAAAGCTGACTTTGCGGCGGCGGCGTCAAGTTCCGCCTTTTGCGTTTGCTCCGGAATACTGGCGCCGATGGCAGTGGCATGGCCGGCTTCCGCTTGCTCGAATTCGCCCTTGCTCTGTTCGGCAGCGGCGGAGAGATCGGCATTTTCCAGAACTGCGAGCAGTTGGCCTTTACGGACGCGGCTGCCGCGCTGCACCTGGAAAGATTTAATGGTGGAAGAAATTTTCGGCGTGATGATGGCTTGTTGCACGGGAAAGACCACGGCTTCCGCGGCAATCACCTGGGAGATGCTCGATTGTTGCGCGGGGGTCACTTGTACGGAGACGATCGGTTCTTTTTCTTTTTCTGCTTTGCTGCAGCCCGCGCAGAGGATGAGCAGCAGCGTGCCATGCAAGCGGGCGAGCCCCCGCAGGTTTGCGCGGACAGCACGCCGCTTCAAGCGGCCCTGAGACCGCGAATTCATCAAGCAGTTCATGGCGTCGTAAGTGCTCCCGTCAAGGTTTGCAGGTTGGCCAGGCTAACACGGTAGCGTACGGCGCCATCCTGGAAGGCGTTGCTGGCCGCAGCGAAGGTATTTTGGGCGTCCACGACTTCGAGCACTGTAGATTCGCCGTTTTGATAGCGCAAGGTGATAAGCCGCAGACTTTCCGCGGAGAGTTCCGCGGATCTGCTGAGGTCGCTGAGTTCGTTGAGCGCAGTGTCGGCTTCGGCGTACAGCGACTGAATCTCGGCGAGCAATTTTCGTTGCGCGTAAGAGAGTTCGCGGTGCGCCTGGGTTCTTTGCAATTCAGCCTGTTTGATTTTGCTTTGCGTGGTGCCCCAGTTCCACACGGGAATGGTCACGCTGGCCAACGCCGACGATCCGAGGTTGTCAATTCGGGTGCCATTCAAGGTGCTGTGAAGCGCAAAGTTGACGGAATCAATACCGTAAAAATAGTCAAAGTTCAACGCGGGGAAATATCCGGCGCGGGCAAAGGCCACGCCGTGCCCGGCTTCCCGCAAACCGGCAACGGCCGCGCGGACGTCAGGATTGTCTCGCGCGGCTTGCTGCTGCACTTCGGCCAGCGTGGGAATCGGGACGGGGGTGTGGAGATCGTCGGCGACCTCAAAGTTATCGTTGAAATCCGGAAAGATCAAAACACTCAGGTCGAGACGCGCATTCAGTAAAGCAAGCTGTGCTTCACGCAATTGACGACGACGTTCGCGGGCTTGCAAGTCGGCTTTGATCACATCGGAATGAGCCACTTCTCCGCCATGTTCGAGGTCGTTGGTAATTTTAAGAAAACGTTCGCCTTCCTCGGCGGCGTGCCGTGCAGTTTCCAGCTTCTGTGCTGCCGCGGCTACACCGTAGTAGCCTTGCACCACGGTGACGACCAATCCGCGAGAAGCGATCTCAGCCTTCGCCCGCGCCACCGCAGCAGCGGCGGACGCGCGGCGCCAGTTGTAAACAGCGGCGAGGTCGAGGGCTTCATGAACGTCTCCCTGGCTGACGTATTCGTGGCCGCCGTTATTGGCGATGTAGATGGGCTGCCCGTGATCAGTCTGGGTGTACAACGCTTCGTTGTTGTATGTGACGGTCGGTAAAAGGGCATTGCGAGCCTGATTGCGGTCTTGCGCCGCGACGCCGGATTGGGTAACCGCGGCCTGGAATGTAGTGCTGTTCGCGCGCGCGCGATTCAAGGCGTCTTGCAAAGTGAGTCGCAGGGGTGCGGGGGTCGCAGCAGATGCCGATTGTTGCGCGATGGCGCCGGCTTGTACTTCAGGCTTGGGCGCGGGCGCCTCGAGCGGCTCACCGTGCTCCGCCGCGGCTGGTTGAGCTGGCTGTTGGGCGGACGCCGCGAGCGCCAAAAATGGTGAACCCGCCGCGGCAAACAGCATCACCGCCAGGGCCCCAGCGGGCATGGTGCGCGCCTTCTGATTTTCTCTAAATCGCAATTTGCGCGAAGATAGCATCTCGTCACCACCTTAGAAGTTGACGGATAAACGCAAGATTAACGGGATAACGGCTTATCCTCATTGTCAGAGTTGTTAGCGGGCTTATGGGAACTACTGGCGGGCAATATTGCGGTAAAAGTGCTGCCTGCTTCATCCGAGCTCGTCAGCTCCAGGCCGCCGCCGTGGACTTCTGCAATCCAGCGCGCGATGGACAGACCGAGTCCGGCACCGCCGCCGTCGTGTTCGCCGCGGGAGCGGGCTTCGTCCGTACGCACAAAGCGCTCAAAAATGCGCGCTTGCATGTCTTGGGAAATCCCTGGGCCGCTATCCGTGATTTGCAATGCGTAAGAGCCGTTGCGCTTGGAACACCGAATGGAAACGCTGCCGCCGCGCGGGGTATATTTTATGGCGTTGTCCAAGAGATTGAGGATCATCCGGCGTACCAGCGATTCGTCCGCAAGGAGGGAAAGCTCTTCCTCCGCCGCGGCCTTGAGCGAGATCTGTTTTGCGCTAGCCAGCGTTCGGGCGGAATGTACACAGTCCGCGACCAGTTCATCCAGATAAAAATGCCGGGGCGTCAACGGATACTGCCCGGCGTCCGCTCTCGTCAGCGTGAACAAATCCTCGACGATGCGGGTTAGGCGTTGCGATTCTTGATGTAGGACTGTCAGCGATTCGCGATACTCTGCGCTCGGCCGCACCGGTTGCGAGAGCGCTACTTCGGCTTCGCCGCGCAAGATGGCTACCGGCGTGCGCAGTTCGTGGGAAGCATCCGCAACGAAGCGCCGCTGTCTCTCGAACGATTGTTCCAGCCGCTCTAACAGTTCGTTGAACGACCGTGCAAGATGCCCGAGCTCGTCTTTTTCGTTGCGCACTATCAAGCGGTCATGCAGGTTGGCGGCGCCAATTTTCTCTGCTTGTGTACTCATGGCGACCACGGATGCCAAACTTTTGCGCGCCAGAAAATAACCGCCGGCGCTGGCCAACAATAGTGCGATGGGGACCACCCACGCGAACGAAGCTCGTACGTCTTCGAGCATTTCTTGTTGCGGGTGCAAGGACCGCAAAAGTGCCAGGGTATACGGCCGGCCTGCGGCCAGCATGGGCCGCGCGTAGCCCCTATATTTTCTCTTATCGCTTTGTACGGTCTGAAAGGCCTGGCCCTTACTGGCGGAGACAATGAGCGACCGGAAGGACCGGGACGAAAGCAGGGAAGCGATGGAACCTTCATGGGCAAAAGAGTCGCGGGATACGGCGCCCGCCGATGAATCACCGCGCGGCGAAACACCCAGCGGCGCATCTTCAGAACTGATTACCACGTTGCCGGAAGAATCGACCACTGCGAAAAGATGATCGCGGAAATGATGTTCGAGCATCGCCTGGCGCGCGGCGGCGCGTAACTCGCTGAGATCCTCGGTAGGTTGCGGTTCGCGGTGAGAAATATCCTGCAGTTCGTCTTGAAAGGTTACTAGGAAGGCGCCAGCGAGTTCAGAAAGCTCGGCGTCCGTCTGTTGCACGGTGTTCTTCCAAAAAATGGTGTAGGTAAAAAGCGACAGCAGCACCAGCACCAAAGCCATAATCGCGGTATACCACGCGGTGATGCGCACGCGAACGGAGTTAAGCACGGTTTTTTCCTTCGCGTGATATGGCACGCGAGCGGCTCGATTGCGGCTCGGGGCGCTCGGATTTCTCTTCGTCATCGCCTCCCAAGATGTATCCGGCACCGCGCCGAGTATGGAGCAAGGGTTGTGCTGATCCAGCGTCGATCTTTCTACGCAGGCGATTCACGTAGACCTCTATGAGATTGGAGAAAGGGTCGAAATTCTCGTCCCAAACATGTTCCGCGATCTCCGCACGGCCGACGACGCGGCCCGCGTTGCGAGCCAAAAATTCAATCAGCGCGTACTCTTTCGTGGTTACGGGAATTTGGTTTCCGCCGCGACTTAGAGTTTGTGCAGCGGTATCCAGCACCAAATCGGCTACCGTAAGCTTCGGCGCACGGATCTCGGCAGAACGACGCGACAATGCGCGCAATCGCGCCAACAATTCGCGAAATTCGAACGGCTTGGTCAAATAATCGTCCGCGCCGGCGTCGAGTCCCGTGACGCGATCCGCCACGGCGTCGCGTGCTGTAAGCATCAGGATTGGAACGCGTTGGCCAGATTTGCGCAATTCGCGGCAGACGGCGAAACCATCGCGGACCGGAATCATGACATCTAAAACGATCAAGTCGTACGTGTTGATTTCCGCCTGGTACAGTGCGTCGTCTCCATTCGTGGCGATATCGACGGCGTACGATTGCTCCCGCAGGCCTTTGGCCACAAATCGCGTAATGCGGGGATCGTCTTCAACGAGCAGCAATCGCATTCGAGCATGATAAGCCATTCCGTGGCGCAAGGATGTGCGAACGGAACCCGGCTGACGGACGGCTCGGCTGATATATCATCTAGCCGTAGCAAATTGTTTGCCGCAGATTCGATGGCTGCGAAAGGAACTTGCACAGTTTAATGTCCATGTTCGATGCGCTTTTTCGATCAACGGCTGTTAGCGCCTCATTTTCGGACGGCGCCCGGCTGCAAGGCATGTTGGACTTTGAGGCAGCGCTGGCTCGCGCTGAGGCTTCTTGCGGAATGATTCCGAAGGATGCGGCAAGCGCGATTGCATCGAAATGCCGCCAGGAACTGTTTGACGCAACGGCTTTGCAACAAAAGGCCGCCAACGCAGGCAATCTAGCGATTCCCATGGTTCAGCAACTGACGACGCTGGTGGCTGTAGACAACGTGAGCGCGGCGGGGTTCGTTCACTGGGGAGCCACAAGTCAGGACGCAATCGACTCAGGATTTTTTCTGCAATTACGCGCGGCGCTCGATGCGCTGCAACCGGAGCTGCGGCGATTATGCTCAGAGTTGGCGACGCTTGCAGACAGGCATCGCGCCACGCCCGTCGCCGGCCGCACCTGGTTGCAACAAGCGCTGCCAACTTCATTCGGGGTGATCGTAGCGGGATGGTTGGACCCATTGCTGCGGCACGCCGAGCGACTGCAAAGACTCCGTGAACGAGCGCTAGTGCTGCAATTCGGCGGCGCTGTGGGAACGCTGGCGGCTCTCGGAGAAAAAGGCGCCGTCGTCGCGGCCGCGTTGTCAAGGGAGCTGGAATTGCCGCTGCCGAACATTCCCTGGCACAGTCATCGCGATCGCGTCGCCGAAGTTGCAACGACCCTGGGATTGCTGACCGGCACACTCGGAAAGATTGCGCGAGACATTTCCTTGCACGCGCAAACGGAGATCGGCGAATTGCGCGAACCTGCGGGGAAAAACCGCGGGGGTTCGTCGAGCATGCCGCAAAAGCGCAATCCTGTTGCCTGTGCTGTAGTTTTATCGGCGGCAATGCGTGTACCCGGACTCGTTTCCACGGCCCTCGCGGTGATGGTCCAGGAAAATCAGCGAGGCCTGGGCGGATGGCACGCCGAATGGGAAGTGTTGCCAGAAATTGCGGGACTAGCCGGGGGCGCACTGCACTACCTGACAAACGCAGTTTCGGGGCTCGAAGTGGACGCCACACGCATGCGGGAGAATCTGGAGACTTCTCGCGGTTTGATTTATGCGGAAGCGGTGGTTATGGCGCTTGCGCTAGATTTTGGCAAGTCTGAAGCGCACCATCTAGTAGAACTTGCGTGCGAGAAGGCAACTGCGACACACACGCACCTGCGCGAAGTACTGCTGGCGATGCCAGCGATCCGCGGTTACCTGTCGGCCGATCGTCTGGCGCAGCTTTTCGATCCTCGCAAGTACTCAGGCGCGTCCGAACAGATGATCGACGCCGTACTGGCTGCGGCGAAAAATATTTCTTAGATTCTTGCAGCAGAAAGCGAGCAACGCTTGCCCTTTATTGACCTTCCGGATCACAGAATTCACTATGCGGTCAGCGGGTCGAAAACCGCTCCAGCGCTGATACTCAGCAATTCTCTGGGCACTAATTTCTCGATGTGGGATTTGCAGCTGCCGGAATTTGAAAAATATTTTTATGTTTTGCGCTATGACACGCGCGGTCACGGAGATTCTGCCGTTTCTCCCGGCCCGTATACGTTTGAGCAACTTGGCGGAGACGTTGTGCATTTACTCGACGCACTCAAGATCGAACGCGCGTTTTTCTGTGGGCTTTCGATGGGCGGAATGACTGGTTTGTGGCTGGGCCTTCAGACGCCAAAGCGTTTTAGCAAATTGATCGTGGCAAGCACTTCGGCGAGATTCGGCAATGCCGACGGCTGGAATACGCGCATCGCGACGGTTCGCGCACAAGGTATGCAAGCTGTGGCGGCATCCGTGGTGGAGCGCTGGTTTACCCCGGAATTTCGCGCACGCGAACCTGAGCGGGTGAGGGCCACGCAAAAGATGCTGGAGATGTCGCCGCCCGAAGGCTATGTAGCCTGCTGCGCGGCACTGCGCGATTCGGACATGCGGGAATCCCTTGCCTCGTTAAACATTCCCACCCTGGTTATTTCGGGGGCCAGCGATCCGGTCGCGCCACCCGGTGACGGCAAGTTTCTTGCCGAAAGTGTTCCTGGTGCGAAATACGCAGAGTTGCGCGGCGCGCACCTGGTCAACATCGAAGCGGCCAGCGGATTCACGAGCAGCGTGGTCACTTTCCTTACCGCCGGAGGAGCCTGATATGGATGAGCGTGAACGCTACGAGCAAGGCTTGAAAATCCGGCGCGCAGTTCTTGGCGACGCGCACGTTGAAAAATCCCTACAGGAAAAAAATGCTTTCAGCGCCGACTTTCAGGAGTTATTGACGCGCTACGCTTGGGGCGAAATCTGGGCGCGCCCCGGACTGCCGCAGCAGACGCGCAGTTTGCTTACACTGTCCATGCTCGTGGCGCTCAACCGTGGCGACGAATTTCGTCTGCATTTACGTGCGGCACTTCGCAATGGCGTTACGCGTGACGTAATCAAGGAAGTGCTGCTGCAAACCGCCATTTATTGCGGCATTCCCGCAGCCAACACGGCGTTTCATCTGGCCGCCGAAGTATTTCGCGAACTAGATGCCGAGGTGTAGCAGCGCGAACGACATTCAATGCGGTTTAGATTCGGGTGTTGTGGGCGCTGAACTGGGTTCGCGCAACGTATAAACGAACTGCTGGATTTCGTTGTGGCTCCGTTCCGCATCTGTCGTCCGCCTTCGAGAAACCTCGCGATAAAGCTCGGTTTCTTTGCGAGCGTTTTCCGTATCCCCACTCTGACGGTACAGTTCAGCCAAACGGTAATGCGCTTCGTCAGGGAGCGGCATAGTTTCAATGGCTTTTTTCAATGCAGCGACGGCGTCAGGAATATCTTTCTTTGCGGAATAGAGAACCCCCAATTGCAGATAGGCTGCGCCGAACCGGGGATTAATCTGAATCGCCTTTTGCAGTTCGGACTCCACGGCGGCGAAGTCCTCGCGGTCGGGACTCCGTTTGCCAAGAGCCACGGCGAAATAATAGTGCGCGAGAGCGTTTTCAGGATGGATGCCGGCAAAGCGCTGAAGTTTCTCCGTTGCTCGCGGCAATTCGGTTTTTTCGGCTTCCTGGAGTTTTCCAAGGAACAGATACGGCATCGCATCGGAAGGATGAAGATCGCACGCTTCGAGCAATATTCGTAGTCCCTGTTCCGTAGCTCCGCGATCGTAAGTTGCCACACTTAAGCCGACCAACAACCGGCTCGAAGCCGGAAACTGCAGGTGCCCCCTGCCGAAAACTTCGATGGCGGGCTCAAACGCACGGTGCAGGAGCAACTCCGCTCCCCACGCGAATAGATGTGCTTCGCTGGACTCTAACTCCGCGGCGCGTTGATATTCCCGCACAGCATCGAGCGGCCGTCCTTCGGTTTCCGCGATTTCTGCGAGTCTCGTGTGCGTCTCCGCAACATTCGGGCTGTCGCGTGGAGTGCCGCCGGCGGATCCCGCTTCCTCGTGATTCAGGGAAGCCGCATCCCTGGCTAATGTTTCTCGAGTGCGCAGCGCGGTATCCGATCCATGTCCGCCAAGATTGCTCGGGTCGGTAACACCCGCAACCGTGAAACTGGGCTCATCGGAGAATTGAATGGCGGACAACGTATCCTTCACTGGAGGCGGCGCCGCCAATGCCAAATGCAGAACCGGGAATTCCACTTTCGGCAGATGCACGATCAATGGGCCAACACTTTCCTCCACGTAGCCCGGTTTCATCGCGTGAACGGTATAGCTTCCCGGAGGTACCGCCGTAAAGCGATAATGACCCTGCTGATCTGAGCGCGTGGCCAGCTTTTTAGCGTGGCTCGCGTTCTCCAAGAACACCATTGCGTCGTCAAGCGCGTGATCCTGCGAATCGCCGACGGAACCCGTAACGACTGCGCTATCTTCGCTCGCGCTATTCTGGCCGTTCGATGCGGGACAGACCATGAGCCATAACGCCAGGGTAAAGCCGCGATTGCGACGCGATTTGGCCAACACTTTGATCCTGTCACAGAGCAGCAACCCCGACCGCAGAGAATTCCGGCTGCTGGTTTTTATGTTTTCGCAATCATTCTAGCGGCCGGTTTGCTCGCGCGCAATTCAACGAACGCACAAACCACGTGCCACACGGACGCGGTCCATTACGCATTGCAATTACTGCTCAAGCTGTTGCAACGCCTGCTTCGCCTGCGCATGCTCGGGATGGATCCGCAACAGATCTAGAAGCACAGCGCGCGACTTTTCCCGCTGGTCCTGCAATGCGTAAACCCGCGCGAGGTTGAGGTAAGACTGATCGTAAGCGGGCGCGACACGAATCGATTCTTCAAAGGCGCTAATGGCTTCAACTGGGCGTCTGGTATGTAGATAAAGAACGCCGAGATTGTTCAGCGCTTCGGGATAATCGGGGCGGAGTGCAATGGCTTCTTTGAGACACTTAAAAGCCTGCTCCGCATCGTCAAGCTGCGCGAATACCATGCCGAGGCTGTAGTGCAGTTCGGGGTCTTCAGGTGTCAGCGCCAGGGCGCGCTCGAGAGTCTCCCTTGCGGCCGGCCAGTCTTTTATCTGTCTGTAAACGTTTCCAAGATTTAGTAGAGCGATCGGGTGCGCGGGATCCAGTTGCAGCGCGCGTTGAAAATATCCGACAGCCTCCGAAGATTTCCCCTCGCGGGCCGACAGGATTCCGAGGTTGTTCCAGGCGTTTGGCGCCGTTCCGGGATAGTCGGAGCGGAGTTGAATGGCGCGTTCAAAACTTTCACGGGCCTGCTTATTTTTTTTCTGCTCAAGCAAGACGCTGCCTAAGCCGTAGCTAGCCTCCGCGCTGTCAGGATCGTCTCGCAATGCTAGCCGCAGAAACGTTTCCGAGGGATCGAGATAGCCGCGCTCAAAAAATACGGAACCAAGCGTCAGGTAGTTACGGCCGAAACCGTAGGTTGCGCTATTACCGGGAAAGGGCAGAGCTTTGGACACACGCTGAGCGTCCGATTGCGGAATGACCTTACAATCCTCCGCGATGCGCTCCGCGCGGACGCTTCCCTGATAAATCTTGACGATCGATCCTTCTCTGTCGATGAGAAAGGCAGTAGGCAGAGTTAGATCTCGACGACGGTCGAACGTGTGACGGTACAGCAGGTTGTAAACAGCGGTTAAATCTGGCGAGGCTGGCAAAATCGGGGGAGCGTAGCTGCCGTCGGACGCGGTCTTCTTACTCTCTTCCGTGTGCGGGCCATCGGCATTGATCACCAGGAGTTGCAACCCTTCCTGGTTCCAAATTTGGTGAAACTTCTCGAAGAGGTCTAGATCGCTCGAAGCACTGGCGACAGACCGGAACAGAAGAAGTACAAGTCTGCCGCGCAACGCAGAAAGCGACGCGAGGGAGCCATCCGGCATGGCAACGGAAAAGTCGGGTGCTTTAATTGGCGAAAGCAACCACGTTTCGGCCGCTGACGGCAGAGTCTCGGTATTGGAAGCTGATTCGTTTGAGCCTTTGGTCCACGGAGACTTTGCCGCAAACGGCTCGATCCGCGACGGTGGCAATCCTTCTTCCACCCAAACTCTGTGACCGGGCAGCAGATTGGATAAATGCTGGGACAATCCACTTGGCCAACGAATCGCCGCTTGCAGCGGTCCCGTCGCAGCTCCTAGGCCGAAAAATATTTCCTTGCTGTGTTGTGCCAGGAATCCCGAGCCGGCTTGCAGCATCCGCGTTTGTTTGCCAGCGCTGGTTTCAATCGTCACGGCGGCACCGATAGCGTCACGGTTGCTCTTTTTTCCAGCAAGCCTGAAGGCGATCGCCGGAGCAAGGTCCTCGATTACATTCTTGAAGAATCGCAATTGCGGGCCGTTGCGGTTCTTGAGGACCACCTCCAGTCTGCCGTCGTTATCGAAATCGCCGAGCGCAAATGTCCGGCTATCTTCGATGGCATCCAGACCGACGACGCCCGAGATATCGGAAAAGGTGCCGTCGCGATTGTTCAGGTAAAAAACATTGCGTTCGAACCCGCTCCAGGTTCCGTCGGAACGAATCAATTCGTTGATTGCATTCCAGCCATTCTCGTACGCGTGGTTGGGCCTTGCTTCGCTCGCAGAGTTCGCAACCACTTGGCGCCAAAAAAAACTGTTCAAATCTTCGCGCGTGGCTCCGGAAATCATTCCGTTTGCAATGTAAAGGTCTGGAAAGCCGTCATGGTCCATGTCCCACGCGTCGCTCGACCACGCCCATCGCCCCATGGCGGTGTGAGAGCGCTGAGAGACGTCCTTGAAGGGGCCTGCACCGGAGTTCTGCAGCAAGCAATTGCCCGCGGCGTGCTTCCGATACAGCGCGCGAACCTCGGCACTCGCGTTTTTCTGAAAATTTTCTTGTTCAGAAATTCGCATGCCGGCCGCTGTCCACATGTCGGCGACGTACAGGTCTTGCTTGTCATCGTGGTCGAAATCCAGCCACGAAACACTCATCCCGGCGCCGATATCTTCCGCGCCGGCTTCTCGCGCGACATCAGTGAACGTGCCATCACCGTTGTTGCGGTAAAGGTTTTTGCGCCCAAAATCATTGACCACGTAAAGATCCGGCCACTGGTCGCCGTTATGATCGCCCCAAGCGCAGCAGAAACTAAACCGTGTATTGTTTTTGTCCAGGCCGGATTTCCTCGTGACGTCCTGAAACGTTCCGTCACGATTGTTTCGCAGCAAAAAATTCGGAGGGCCGTTTTCCGCGTCAAAGTACGGCATGGGATAGCGGTACTGGCTGCTGCCCTGATAGTAGGCGTATAAGCAAAAATAAATGTCCAGCCAACCGTCCCGGTCATAGTCCGCAATCGCCGCTCCCGTGAATGTGCCTTGCGGAGGAGAGGCGAATTGAAACGCGTCCGCCTGCGCGCGAAATTTGCCGCCGCCCAGATTGCGAAATAGCAGCGGACCGTTTGTGCGCACGACGATCAAGTCCTGTCTTCCCGTATTATTCAAGTCCGCAAAAAGTGCGCACGCCGTATTTTCCAGAACGCCCAGACCAGACTCTTCGGTAATGTCTTCAAATGTGCCGCCGCCGCGATTGCGATACATGCGATTGGGGAGCCCTGCCGGCTGGCAAACGTAAAGATCATCCTGTCCATCGCCGTCTATGTCCGCGACGGAAACGCCATTGTGGCCATAAACGTCAATTCCGCTCGCGCCGTCGAGAATTGTTCGCCAATAGTCGGTCCCGTGAAGCAGCTGATCTCGGAAAGACGCGTTGCCGCCAAAAGTTTGCTCTGCAATATCTGTGAAGACGGGAACCACAGCGCGGCTGCGAACCTCGTCGAGCAGGTTCCATGTGTGCAGCCGCAATTCGCCGGACGCAAGCAATTCCCACACGAATTCCCAATTTCCCACGCGTTGCTCGCGGTGAAAATCCGTACCCGCGCCCACAATTTCGAAACGCACAAGCGTATCGAGCGTCTGGGAGCCGATAGACCCCGTCGACGCGCTGGCCGAAACGTGAATTCTCGTTACCTGAAAATCCGCTGTCGTTATCCTGCTGAAGGAACTCATCGTGGAACGCCACTCCGTCAGAAATGCTGTCCGATCAATCCTTCGTTGGCTGGCAGCCTTTAGTTGCGAAATATGAAGAAGGCTATCGTCGCGGACAGGCCTCCAGAAACTGTCCTGCGGCGAAAAACCCAGGAACTCCGGAGACAGAACCGTCTCCAACGCTGCTGTATCCCGCGCAGAGCGCAGCAACTCCTCACGCCACGCACGGAACACTGCCGCGACTTGATCCTGAATTTTCTCACTGACAAATTCGTCGAATCCCGCCGGCACTTTGCGCAGCATCGCTTCAATTCCGCGTGGCAGGCGATATTGCGGGTGTACATGCAATTCAGCCGGAGCGGCGCCTTCGCGAAAAGGGAATGTCGAGGAGCCTGAAAGTGAACTGAATTTTGCAGGGAAAAATGCGAGAGGAGCAGCTTGGCAGTACTGCAAAAACTTGCGACGACTAATTTCGTTGGAGCGGCGTTTCCGCGATCCCAGGCTCAGTGCATTGCTCCCAACGTTTCATCGCGCAAAAGCGAAATCTAGCATCGGGGTACGGACCCGTCAAGCAAACTCCACGAATGAGAGCTGCATCATGAACTAAAAAATGGCTGGGAGGCCTGGACGCTAAACTTATCGTTAAAAAGCTCCTAAAGATTCACCGTTTGGCAGGCGAGCAGAAGCAGGGCGAATCCAACGGCGCCATGATTGGGAACAAAATCGTGAGTGGCGCCGTGAATTTCATCCGTGCGCAGAAAATGGCGGTGGTCAGCAGCCGTGATACACCGGGTCGCCGATGGGCCTCTGTAGTTTTGGGTAAAGCAGGATTTCTTGAACCCAGTAGCGACCGAGGGTCCCTGACGATGGCCATTGATCCCACCGAAAATGACGCATCGGACCCGCTGTGGGAAAACCTCAAGGCTGACGCACATATCGGCGTGCTGATCATCGAACTTGCCAGCAGGCGCAGGCTGCGGGTCAACGGGCTGGCGATTCGATCCAAAGACGCGATCACTGTTCAGGTTCAAGAGTCTTTCGCTAACTGCCCGAAATACATAACTCGCAGAGAAATCAAGATTGAGCCGCGGGAGCAGATTGCAAAAGAAGAGTGCATTTTGCACGGCCACAACCTTGGCAAGCCACAAATTTCGATGGTGGCAGCAACCGATGTGTTGTTCCTGGCCACCGGTCACCCCGAGCGTGGAGCAGACGCCTCTCATCGCGGCGGAAACCCGGGCTTCGTGGATGTGGTGGACGGAAACACATTACGCATCCCGGACTACTCCGGGAACAGCCTGTTCAACACCCTCGGGAATCTGCTGGTTGATCCACGTTACGGCATGCTGATTCCCAATTTTCAATCCGAAAGAATGCTGCAATTGACGGGTACCGCAAAAGTCGCGTGGTCAAGTGACCGCAAGGAACAACGCACCGGCGGCACGAACCGCTTCGTCGAATGCCAGGTGGACGATTGGCGCGAAAGGACGCTGCCGGCAAACTTCAGTGAGACGGTACTCGATTATTCACCCTACAACCCTTGATGTTTTCCAACAGCGCGGGAGGCGGAGAGATTGCTGAAGCGGTGTTTCCCGATTTTCAGTCAAGAGCCCAGACGGCGTCTGGACTCTTGATGCTTCGCCCGACGTGGGCTTCGATTCACGGATTCCTGCAACCCCGCCCGGAGGCTGCGGTGACTGGGTGAGGCGACGATCCCTTTCTCTGTACCCATCTTCAAAGAAAAATGTTTGCGGGTGAATCGTGAAACCTTTCACTAACAACGGACTCACACTGTCGACGGTTGAGCGACGACTCATAATCCCATCCGCTTTCTGGGTATCCCTGGGACTGGAGATCCTCCTTGGATCGTTGAATCGGACGTATCCGTTTCTTACATCTGCTGACCCTCGTGGGCGATTCCAGTGGCGGAAACACATGACCAATCTCAAAATCTTGAATAGGAGCTAATGAAAAACTGATGACGAACAAAAGGAAAGTGCTGATGGCAAGTGCCGCCCTAGCGGGTTTGCTTGCCGGTACCAGTGCGACCATCCAAGCGTCGAACCTCCTTCCTGGGTTGCGATCTTCGGCGCAGGACCAGTCCCAGGATCAGGTGAAGGAAAAACACGCTTGCAAGGGACAAAACTCCTGCAAAGGCAAAGGCGGATGTAAGGCAAGCGACAACGGTTGCAAAGCCAAAAATTCTTGCAAAGGCAAAGGCGGCTGCGCGACTGATGGCTCTAAGCCCCCCCAAGGATAAGGCACTTCGAACACAGTTTTGACCAAGGATCTCCTTCCAGTGGAGTAGGAGGAGGGCCGCTGTGTTGTGTGGTCCTTCTCTCATCAAATAGAACATTTCCCAACTTCCGCGGGACGAGTACGTGTGGCCGGTTTTTGCGCAGATGAAAACGTGAGGGCGGGAGAACCCGCGGGAAAGTGTGCAGGCATAGTTTATGAATAGAGTGACCACAAAAGTGACGCAGTGGCATGATCAGTTCTTCGGTTTAATTTCTTATCTGCGATCACCATTTCTTTTATGTATTCGGCTTTATTGGGGATGGCAACTTGCGCAGAGTGGTTGGGGGAAACTCCATCATCTACCCATGGTAAGCGAGTATTTCGCCAGCCTTGGCTTGCCGATGGCTTCGCAAATGGCTGTGTTCATCGCCTGTGTCGAGTTTTTTGGCGGTATTTTCCTCGCACTCGGTCTGCTCTCCAGAATCACTGCCCTCGTGCTCACCGTCAACTTGGTTATGGCTTACGTTGTTGGAGATCGTGAGGCGTTGCTATCGTTCTTTTCCGATCCGGACAAGTTCATTGCTGCCGCCCCGTTCGCGTTCCTGATTGCCTCTCTAATTGTCCTCATTTTTGGGGCGGGCAAACTCTCGGTAGATACGGCGATCACATTTTTTCCTGGTTCCGTGAGGGCGAAGCGAGTAAAGCCACTTCCCGCCTAGTTGCCATGGCGTTTAACGCACACGCCGAGTCCCATGGGATTTCTAAGCCAAGTGCTGGGGCGGCAGGCCAACGAAAATCCATTTCTGCTGCTTCCCGTGGGATATCCCGCTGAAGATGCCCAGGTTCCCGATATCACCAAGAAACCCCTCAGCGAATCAGCTATTTTTGTCGAGTGATATCCGTGGAGGGGTTGGAAAACCTTCCTCCGCATGCACATCTATAATGGCTTGTACTGCGAGTTGTTTTTGCGACAAGGAGGAGGACTGCGTGTCTGTTCCATATCTGCGAGAGGCGGATGCTCAGCACGACGTAGAGAAACTGGTGCGCTTCGTGCGCTTGCACCTGGGTGATGGTAACGAAACCGTGGGTAAAGAAGAAATCGACCGGTCGTGGGCCGAAACGATAAAGATCCTGCTGCGCGATCAGCCGATGGATCGCGAATTCATTGCGCAGGTTCTGGAGAAGGACGAAGCGACTTTGGCTTTGCTGTTCTACCACCTGCATTTTTATCTCATCCGCCGGTCTGGGAGGTGGATTCATGACGGCAGCCGATAAGCAGCACGCGTTGTCCGCGACCGATCCGCGCGAGTCTGGTACGCAGCTGCGAGCTGGCTTGTGGCAAACCATCAACGAGCGCTATCCCGGGTCAATGATTCGGAAAGAGAGTTATGTGGGGCAAGCGCGATTGGCGAAGCCGCTGACGGAATGCCGGCTGACGCTGGTGAGCTCCTGCGGGGTACATTTGAAAACCGAGAAGCCTCTGGATGTGTGCCATCCGTTCGGGGATTTCCGATTTATGCGCGTACCTTCCGGGGCAAAGCATGAGGAGCTGATCATTCATCAGTTGAAGTACCCTCACGACGACGCGAACCTGGACATTAACGTGATCTTCCCAATCGAACGGCTGCAGGAGCTGTCCCAGGAAGGACAGCTGGGCGGACTAACTGCCAATTTTTTCAGTTTTATCGGCTACAACATGGACCCGGAGAAATTTGAACGCACCCTGGCGGCGGGAATTGCGGAAGCGGTGGTGGAAGAAGAGCATGCCGATTGCGCGTTGCTGGCGCCAGCTTGACCGATCTGCCATCAGTCCGTGGGACTGATCCAGAGAGCCATTGAAGCGCGCGGGGCGCCGACGGTTTCCGTGACGGTGGCGCGGGACGTTACGGAGGCAATCAAAGCTCCGCGCGCGTTGTTTCTGCCCTGGCCCATGGGGCATCACTTTGGGGCGCCTTTTCACCGTGATCTGCAGCGCCGCGTGGTCCTTGCCGCGCTCGGCTTGCTAGAGACGAGCAATGAGCCGGGGACAATATTCGATCTGCGAATCAAGTGGGCTGACGTTCGCCGAGAGGCCAAAACGCTGACGGAGCAAGGACGGAAACTCTAGCCTGCGTGCCCTTGCGCCGCTTGAAAGCACTCAGCGAAACGCCTCAAGCGCTCTCTCGGCTATTTTCTCTCCCCATTCCTGCACGAAATGCCCGCCTTCGGCCACTTCCAGCGGCGGCGGACAATGGCGAATCTGCTCGCGCAAGTATTTCATCGCGGGAGGTCCCAATACTGGATCTTGCATGCCCATAGCCATAAACGCCTGTCCATCCCATTCCGTGTTCCACCAATGCCGCGCGCGCCGCGAGAGTTCCGCACCTTCTGCATCGGGATGGTCGGCCACCATCTGGGGAAAACGTCGCACTCCCGCTTTGTATCGTTTATCCGGAAACGGTGCGGCATAGGCGGCGCATTCCTCGGGCGACAATATATCGCACGCGCGCGCCATCAACTTGGCTACATCCAGATCCGGATTCGTCGCCACAAATTCGCGCCAGGCCAGGAATCCCGGGCCCAGTGGAAGGTCTCCGGTAGCCAGGGCCGTATTCATCACTAGCAGGCGCGAGAATCGCCCCGGCATGCCCATCGGCAGCGTCATGCCTAGCAAGCCGCCCCAGTCCTGGCAGACCAGGGTGATATTGCGCAGGTCCAGGCGTTCAATGAACCGGCGCAGCATGTCACGATGAAATGTGAAATTGTAAACGGCGTCATCCGCTGGCTTGTCCGACCGCCCGAAGCCGATAAAATCTGGCGCCACGGAGCGATGGCCCGCCGCAGAAAATACCGGAATCATTTTCCGATAGAGATAACTCCAGGTGGGTTCGCCGTGCAGGCAAAGAAATACCTGCTTGGCGTCCTGCGGCCCTTCGTCCAGATAATGAATGCGGATTCCTTGGTATCCTGGCAAATGCGCAACGTAATGTGGAGCAAAGGAAAATCCCGGCAAGCTGGCAAAGCGCTCTTCCGGCGTCCTCAGGATTTCCATTTCTGTCCCCTCGCAATCGGAATTTTTCCTTGGCGTGGCCAAACCGCTGATTTGTCCGCGAGGCCTTAAATTTGCGTGAGCCGAGCGACGATCTCGGGGAGCGCAGCGTCCGCGCGAGCCTCAATCTCCTGCTTGGTTTGATCTTGTATGGGATGCGGCACGTATATCGCGTCAAAGTCCGGGCGATTCAGCGCCGCGGCCTGGGCCCGCGCAGCGGTCTGAAACTCGCCAGTGGCGATGGGCACCGCGGGAATTCCCAAATTCTCTAAATTGATCGTGTCGTGCAAACTGCACGTTGTGCAGGACCCTCAATCGGCGAGGGCTTCGACGACGGCGTCGGCGCCCCGCAGTTGCTCGAGAATGACCTGGGGAGCAGGTTTCGCGAAGGTGGGCTTCATGGTACGCACAACACTCGCTACATGAAATTGCTCGCGGAGCAACTGCTCCAGTCGATCGAGGAAGAGGTTGCCGCCGGTCTTGCTGATATCCAACAGGCCGATGGTCTTGCCTTGCAGAGTTCGCAAACGTGCGGGCGGAGTCGAGACTCTCACTGGCGTTTCGTTCATCGGATTGATCAGTTTGACGGACATTTTCATTCCTTTCAGGGAATTTGGCCGGCCTTAAAGATTCTCGGTACATCCATATATTCCGCCGCGCATTGAAATTCCTGCCTGCATGCTCAAATAGGGTAGGTGACCATTTCGCTGCCGCGCGGGCCCGCGACCCAACCACCGATCACGGCAGAAAATTTCCCAGCAGTCCCGCCCGCCACGATGATGCGAATGGACTCCGGCGAACGGAACTTCTGATAACAACGGTCGCCATCAATCAGGATCTCCTGGAATTTTGTCACCATCTGGCTGCCTTCGACATCGGGAGCACCCTCATAGGCTCGCAGAGGGACGCCAGTGTTCTCGAACAGAAACTCGCGAGCTTGCTGTTTGGACCAGCCGGCGCGATGAATGGTTTGCGCATGCTCTGGGCTAAGAACCACCAGAGCATCCGAGCCCAGACACAAGCGATAGGTCCAGACGGTGGCAAGCGCGTAGGAAATGGACTTCAAGACTTGCTCGGGGGTTCGCGCGGTGTGCTCGCTGATGCCGTGTGGCGCTTCCGCGGCAAAAAGCGTCAAGGCGCTCTGCTGGCGGTTAAACCCACGCTCGACGTGGAACGGCTCCCATGGATTGGCCTCCTCGTGCTCGGCGATGCAGTAGCTAAACTTGCCGGGATTCCCGAGTGTGGACATATCGATGCCATCGGGGCGTGCGCCCCCGATATTTAGCAGTATCAATTGCAGCGCTCGTCCCAAGGTGCTGTTGGCTCGGGCCACATTGCTGAAAGCGTTCTGGCGGTACGCGAAACGCAGCTCATTGCGAATCGGGCCATTAATGATGATTAGCGGCGCCGCGAAGTGCGTGGTCGCTTGTACGCCGTGGAGGTTGAGGTGTTCATCGCAAACCGCCCGAACCAGCGGTAGCAAGACGCGCATCATATCCGGAACGCAGCCCGCCATCACGGCGTTCGCCGCGATCTTCTCTACCGTGGCTTCCCCATAGCACGGCGGCACGCGGGCAATCACGTTGCTCCGCTCCCCTGCTACTCCGCTGAGCATGCGCGCGATGCGCTCGGGCGTGGGAGGAATCACCGGCAGTCCGTCGCCGAACGTTCGGAAACAATACTCAAATGGGTCTTCGCCGTCAGGAATTTCCATGATCGAAGCGGGAACCCCACGGGCGGAGGCGATCACTGGCGCGGCCGCGCATTCCCCATCGACCTGCGGTTCCAGATGCCGCGACATGCAGCCAGGTTTGCTGTGCGGCACGCCGTCGAATTCCCCAGCCACAGGTGGGCACAGCAGCTGAGCCGCAATTTCATTTAGGGCGGACTTGTCGAAACCGAAATGCGACTGCAGGACGCGACCGTCGGGACCGAGCAAGAACAGTGCGGGTACGAATGTCAGCTCGAAGGCGCGAGAGAGCACAAAGCCGGGATCGCGCTGCACCGTGAACGCTGTCGCCAGTTGCTGTGTGAACTCGTTTGTCGCTACATCGTTATCTTGCGAGATGCCGATCACCCGAGCCCCTTGGGCTAGTTTGTTCAGGTAGGGAACGGCAAGCCGGCACGTCGGACAGTCGGTTTCGAAAAAAACAACGAGCGTGGCGCCACTTCCCGGATCGAATCCAGGAATTGCGGGCCCGGGATGTCCAAGCTCGAGCACCGTGTTTGGGTTATCGCATGGGCTGTAGACGCACAGTCGCACGAATTCTGAGCGGTGACATAACGCCCAGAAGGTTCTCGCACCTTTGTGATTCGGAGCGGGCCAGAAAGTTACAGGGATGCCCGCTGTGAAAAGCCCGAGCCTATTGTCAGATATGCGAGTACCCCTCGGATACTATCGGAATAGCGGTCTTAGCCCTCCAAAGGGTAGACTGGAAGGCGCTAAAAACTATATAAATTGCTGCGATTCGTCACGGGAGACAGGGAGACAGGGAATGGATGATTTGTATGCGATCAATGTGGCCAAGAGCGAATTTCGGAATTGCTTTAATTTTTCGGATGTATCCAAGCTGCTGGCCATCGCCGATCCCGATCTGGTCAATTTCTCCGACGGGCAACCGTGTGAATTTGGCAGAGGCGGATTGGAAATCTTAAAGACTCGCATGGAAGACCTGTTCGGGAAGTTCACCGCGAAGCTCGAAGTGATTGTTATCGAGATTCGCCTGCAGGGAGACGTGGCCTACGGCTACGGTTGGCACGACTGGACGCTTACACCTACGGCCGGAGGTCACCCAGCCCACCGCAGGGATCGTTATGTGGATATTTGGCGGAAAAATAAAGAAGGAGAATGGAAGTTGTGGATGTATATGGACAACCGAGATGTCGCGGATTCGTTCCGGCCAGAACAGGCTCTGCCGCCCGGCAAATAGAGTTAAGGAAGGCCCTGAATCTTGCTATAGAGCCGCTTGTTGAACCCCTCTGGCATCCGGAACAACCTTCCGTCGGCGATCAGTCCCACGACATTCCGCGTTCCGCCCAGGACCGCGGAACAGTGAGCGCAGTGTGCAAGATGCGCTTCCATTCGTTCACGCAGCTCGGGCGAAATATCCGCATCGATATAGTTGGAGATTTCCCGCCACACTTCGCTGCAACTGATTTCAATTGTACTCATCGTGTCCTTCTCGATTCACCACGGTCGAACTTTCCGATACGCTTGACCCCTGATCCAGCAACCGTCGATCCCAGGCGCTAGGCTGTCTCTCAGGAGCAGCCGCGCTCGATGAAGTCGAGTCTTCACGGCAGCTTCCGAAATACCCAGAACCATCATCGTCTCTTTCACGGTCAAGAGTTGCACATCCCGAAGGATTAATACCTCGCGATAGATAGCGGCAAGCAAATTGATCGCATTCTGGACTATTTTCCTTATCTCATCGGATTCGAGTGCCTCCGATGGTATGGGTCGCCAATCCGCGAAGTCATTGGGGACATAGTCTCCGTCGTCATTTTGTTGCTGCTCGTCAATGAACTCATAAAGGTGGCCACGGGCCCTTCGCAGTTTCATTTTTGCTTCGTTGTACGTGATTTGTACGAGCCAGGTGCTGAATTTGGCCTCACCTCGAAAGCTTGGAAGATTCGAAAAGGCTTTCAAAACCGCTTCTTGCGCGACCTCTTCCGCGTCGGCTGGATTCTTCAAAATCGAAATCGCGGTTGCGTAAACCATGCGCTCATAAGGACGCACCAACTCATAGAAAACCTCTCGCTCTCCGGCGCAGACTCTCCTGATGAGTTGCGCTTCGTTCGTTTGCAGTTGCGATTGCGGAGTGCTCATTTTCACCAAAGGATAGCGGGCCATCGACTGCGAGCACAGCAACGTATTCCAACGCGTTGCGCAGCCCGGCCTCAAGTGAACCCTATACCTTCCATACAATGCGATTCGTCAGGCGTCGAAAGGTTTCACAAGACGGATCGGCGTGACTCCGCCATGCGACGTGCTACTTGTGCTGGATAGCCCCCGAGGACCGCTTGAGGTCCAGGGGAATAATCTCCAACTGCCAACTCACGGGCACTGAGGTTAGAGGGTAGCAAACCGTCCTGTCACAGGCCTGATACTTCAGCTCCCCAGCAATGGAAATTGTCCTTTCCGCGGAAACCAGGGAGCGCACGGCATCTGCCGGCTTGGAGGGAGTTACGGTAACATCTTGCGTAATGCGGAACTTTCCCTCGAAAACCGGGACATTTTCCTGAATGGCTGCCAAGTACAGCACTCTTGCGCTGGGGTAAGCCACGGGTTGCAATTCAACTCCTCGCAGGTCTTGCAAGACGAGTTGAATCGGCTTGTAACCCTGGACCCCCGGAGAGTAGACGTGTACATCCGGCGGAAGCTCAATATCGGCAATGAGGCTGACGCGGCCGCCAGGTATGACGCTGCGATCCGATTGTGCCAGCGTAAGTCGAAGATGCGGCGCTTCGACGCTCTGGCTCACTTCCGCACTCAACTCCGGAAAAAGCTTGGCGACGAGATTGTTGGCCGTCAATCGATCGGTGTATTTCGCAGTGAAATACTTTTCCCGGATGACTCCGCCGGCATCGATGTAGAAGAATCCTGGGTAGGCCATCCCTTTGGTCATGCCCTTCGCCTCGGCGTTGAGCACGTTGAACTTGCGAATGATTTCGGAGTTATGGTCAGCCAAAAGGGGGAAGTCGATTCCGTGACGGTCCGCGAAATCCTTTAGGATGCCTGGACTGTCGTAGCTAATCGCCGCCAGCTTAAGGCCTTGCGCTGCGAGCCTTTGTTTTGCGCTTTGCAGCTGCACGAGCTGCGCTTTGCAGAAGGGTCACCAGTCGGCAGAACGGAAGAAGAGAAGAACGGTGCCGTTCGTTCCTTTAAGCGTCTCGTTGGACTGCTCATGCCCGAACTGATCGGGTAGAACAAATGCCGGCGCGGGCTGGGCAACCTCCAGGCCGACCGGAGCAGCCGTTACGTGGGTACCAGAAGGGTTTTCTTGCCCACTTGGGGCAGCAAAGATTCCCGCAAGTACGAGCATGGAAATTACAATTTTCATCTTTGCTCCGAGTTCAAGATCTTCCGACTTCTTCCGTTGCGCGTGAAGGAACCGCCGCCGAAGACGAGGGCTAAGCGACGCTAGTTCGAAACCCGGGTCAATCCTGCTCCCCATACTCTTCCCGCGGATGCTTCCTGCACGATGACCACAATTCTCGCGTTGCGTTGATTGCGGGCGTCCAGATTGATTTTCATGTCCCGAGAAAAGCCTGAGGTGGTATCGACAGCTCCGATTCGGATGAGATTTCGCAACACGGCAACGTGTGTCAGCGTTCTTCCGGCGTTCTCTCCGCCGTCCACTTGCGATTTATCGGAGTTGTCTGCTATTGCCAGAAAGACGCTCGCTGAACCGGCAGTGGCGGAAGGAGGCAACGGCCCGGCTTCGATATGCAGCGTTATCGTTTTTTCGTCCCGCGAGCTCGAAGAGATACTGACGGCGCTCTTCATGGCCTTCGCGGCATCGCGAATCGCTTGCGTTGCTCGTCGTTCGTCGCTGCCCACGAACTCGTATTGTCCGTCAACGACCATCTGCGGTGTAAAGACACTTCTCTGGCCAAACTGAGCCGCGTAGGCGCTCTGCCGCTCGCTCAATTCATGCGAAGAGTAGGGATCCCTCCATCCGATATCATCCCAATAGTCCACGTGTTCGCTGAGAACGATCAGCTGCGCGCCATTAACTGGCTGATCGCGGTCTAGCTTCTCAAGGAGGGCGTCAGCCGGGGGACAGCTGGAGCAGCCCTCGGATGTAAACAGTTCCACCAGCACCGGAGCACGATAGGCTTCATCGCTTGAGGGCATTGGCGCTGCGCTTGCGGCACGCAGGTATCGAGGTGACCCGAACCATAGAACGGCAATGGCAAAGAATACGGCAACAGGCATTCTGAAACGGACCATGTTTTCCCCCTAGGCATTCGCTGGCTGCGAGAACGTGAAAGTCTCTTCCTCGGCGACCAAGAAGATTGGAGGGCCTCCGGAAGAAATCGTCACCGCGTGTGCCAAGACTTCTTTGCCGCCGTCCGACGCGGCGCACGCTTCGAGGGCTTGCACCGATGGAAAGTAGATCTCTGCAATGCGGTAGAAAGGATGCGCACCCTGTGGAGAGCCTAATACTCTGGTTGCCACGATTTTACTTTTCCCGTCAAGTTTCGTGACTGCCAAGGGCGCGTGTTCGGTCTGATAGATTTTCTCGAAAGCCCCCACATTTTTCGGAGGAGGGTAGAGGACTATAAGTTTTACGTCGGCCATGCGCAATGCTCCTGTCAGGGCTAGATTTGCGGGACAACGGCTACGGCGGTACGCGATGGGATCGCCGAGCCCAGTCTTTTCTCGCAACTGAAGTCGTCAACGCCAAGTTAGATATGCAATCGGGCCAAAGGTTTCAAGCACGCGCAAACAGTTCAAGTTCCCTCTTGCGCCCCGTGCTATTCGATTCCTCAGCCCGCCCGCCAACTGTATCTGTGGAGCTACTGAAACCTTATTACGACAAGCTCATCTCACTCCCCGTAGGCGTTTTGAGGATGATTGTTGAAACGAGCATAAAGGGTTAGTCCCGACATCCAGAGGTCGGGTACCTCGCGGATCAGCATTGCAAACCTTGACGCTATAAAAGGAGAAAATCATGAAGAAGAAATTCGCAAGCATTCTAATCACACTCACTTGCGTTCTTGGGTTGGGCGTCGCTGCCCGGGCGACGACTCGGAACGAAATCGTCGTAACGCTGCCTTTCGAGTTTGTGGTCAGCGGTAAGACGTTGCCCGCGGGCACTTATACACTAAGCCGCGTTTCCGATGATAAATTGGGCGGACTGGTCCTCAGTAATGATCATGCCAGCGTATTTGTAAACGCCATCACGGTTGCAAGCGCTTCCAGCGACAAGCCCCAGGTGAGTTTCGAGCGCGTGGGGGAACAGCGCTTCCTCAGCCGCATTCGAACAGCGTACGACGTTTACAGCATTCCGGTGCCCCAGGCGGCGATCATGGAGGCCGCAGCGAGGCAACTCCGCCAAAACTCAACTGCAGGAACATCCGGAGCCAACTAGAGACCTCCCCCGGAGGGGATTTCGAGGGAGAGCTCAGACAGAAAGCGATCATGCTATCTGTACTTGGACTCTCTCATCGCCCCGCTGAGCTTTGCATCGCATGGCGCGCGATCCTGCGGAATTGCCTTTCATCAAGATGTAAAGAACACTTTTCAAATCGGGGAATTACTTCGAAACGGAAATTGTGTTTTTGGTTCAAGAGAAATTTCACACCATAAGGTCTAAAGAGTGTCCCAAGCGGGCGATCCCGGAAAGCGAGCCAGGAAATGGATAAAGCTGGTCAAATCGTAGAGACGAGTACGGAAAGAATGCTGGTGGAGCCGCCGGATCGCATAGCGCCCTCAGCCTACTTGGAAAAACTGGGCAAACACATTTCGCGCTACGGCTTGGTCGTGACGCTTCTTTTGATTGGGATTCTCAAGTTCACAGGCGCAGAGGCGCAGGGCATTCAGCCCCTGGTGGCCAGCAGTCCACTGATGTTCTGGCTTTACCATATCTTCAGTCTGCAGGCGGTTTCGAACTTGATTGGAACGATCGAGATCGTTGTCGCGGCGCTCATCGCCCTGCGGCCGTTCTCCGCTCGACTTTCGTTCGCGGGCAGCGTTGGAGCCGTCATCACATTCCTTCTCACCGTAAGTTTTCTCTTCTCGACGCCGGGAGCGTTTCAATTCTCGCACGGGCTCCCGCTCCTCGGGAACGCTGGTCAATTCCTCATTAAGGATCTCGTTCTCCTCGGTGCAGCAGTCTGGACCGCCGCGGACGCACGCGGCGCCTACTAGACGTTCAAGTCATCGATTTTTGGTCAAGGCAGTCGCCTCGTTCAACGTCAGGCAAGAAGGAGAACTATGTCTGCAGCCCAGGCAGTTGAGGGAGTCCGAGTCTGTGTTCTGCTGGTGGGCGAGCACCCCTGTTTGTTTTCGCCGGTTGGATTTCTAGAGAAGATGGGTTGTGAATGCCATTTCGCCGAGTCCAACCAGGAATTGAGAAATCTTCTGGGCCACACTAAGCTGGACATCGTGCTTAGCCTGAACACGCACCATCGCTTATTTGAAATGATGTCTCTGCTTGCGGGGTTGCCTATCAATATGTTCCATCTGTTGCCAGTGGAAGAAGGTGGCTGGTGGCTGCCCGTACTTCGAAAAGGCGAAGACTGCCTTGGCGTTGACGCCGTTCGCACAAGAGAATTCAGCAAAGTTCTTACTGTGATGGTCAGAGACATACGCATTGCGCGTTCGACGGCGACCAAGCTCTCCGCGGCTTACGAATATGGGGATCGGAAGCGTCCACGTATTGCCGTTGTGAAGGCTGCCAATACACTCAAGCTTAGCTCAAGGCCCCAGCGAAGTGAGCCGTTCGTGGAGGCAAGACGCACATGACGGAGCAAACCGGACGATCGCGAACCGATTCAAAGCGTGTGACCGTCGCCATAGCCCAATCTGCTCCTGTCTACCTGGACAAAAGAGCCAGCCTCGCAAAGGCTCTCGATCTTATCCAGCGGGCAGCCGAGCAGGGTGCACGGCTCGTAGCGTTTGGCGAGACCTGGCTGGCCGGTTACCCTGCGTGGCTCGATGTGTGCCCGGGTGCAGCATTGTGGCAAAACCCATCTGCGAAAGACGTCTTCGCCAGGCTCAGAAATAACAGCATCACCGTGCCGGGAGAGGAAGTGAATCTTCTCAGCGAGGCCGCGCGCGATCTCAAAATTGCGATAGTAATCGGAGTCAATGAGCGAGTCGATTCCGGTCCGGGAAACGGGACGCTCTACAACTCCCTGCTCACCATTTCAGACGATGGCCAGCTCGAAAACCACCATCGAAAGCTTGTTCCGACCTACACCGAACGCCTGGTCTGGGGAAATGGAGATGGCCGCGGACTGGAAGCCGCACCCACATCCGTTGGGCGTGTGGGCGGATTGATTTGCTGGGAGCACTGGATGCCGCTCGCGCGCATGGCAATGCACGATTCCGGGGAACACATTCATGTCGCGGTATGGCCCACGGTCCATGAATTGCACCAACTGGCCAGCCGACATTACGCCTTCGAAGGCCGATGTTTCGTTTTGGCGGTCGGGCTGATGATGCCGACGGAGGACTTGCCACGCGAACTTCAGGATGGCGCGACATTTCGGGCCGGCAACCGCCACTGGATCGAACGCGGGGGCAGCGCAATCATCGGTCCGGACGCTCAATATGTGCTCGATCCAGTATTCGACCGCGAAGAGCTTCTGGTTTCGGATTTGGATTTGGCGCAAATTGACCGGGAAATGATGACCTTCGATGTTTCGGGTCATTATGCGCGGCCTGATCTGTTCCGGTTCGAGAAAAAGCTGTGATTGTCACAAACCTGCTATTCGGATTTGTCGTCAATGCGGAAACACTCCCCGCCGCCTGCACGCCGACCCGTTTTCCGTCTAGTAAGGTGGACGGATTTCTGAAAGGACGCTGAAACCAGAAGGCTGATTCGTACCTGCATTCAATGACAAGGTCCAACTCGGCGGGAACTTCGATATTGCCCCTTCCGGAGGACCTAATGCCTTCTCGAATTCCTAAGGCTTTATGGATTTGAATTAGGCTGAAACCTTTGCGTAGTTACGAACTCTCATTTTCTGGGAGATGGAAACCTTTCCCATGCGCACCGCTCCCTCCAACTCGGAAATCGCATATTCACTCTTGCGCATCACTTTTGGCGCAAACATCTTTTTGCACGGACTAATGCGACTCCTGGAAGGTCATGCTACGTTCCTAGCTTACATAACGAAGCAAATGCAGGGTGCTCCGGTGCCAGCCTGGTTTCTCCCGCCGTTCTCGTATGCGCTGCCCTACCTGGAAGGTTCCGTCGGCCTGCTACTACTGCTTGGGCTTTTTACTCGTACGGCGCTCATCGCCGGAACTCTAGTCATCCTGTTGCTACAAATAGGCAGTTGCCTAGCTCAGGATTGGCCCGTGGCCGGCGATCAGCTCGTTTACGCCCTGTGTTTTTTCATCTTGCTCAGCGTCGTCGACCGCAATCGATGGTCTATTGACGGTCTTCGGAACGCGAACGCCTAAACACGTGCCAGACCGGGTCGGTTTCGCCTAAGTTTCACATCCAATCACAAGACTGAAAGCAGGTCTGCGAAGGACTGCAACTCGCCAGCCGTCGCCACCAAGTCCTGACGGGTCAAGGTCGCCAGATACTCCTCTTAGACATGTGAGTGCTCCTGCTTTGCGAGAACGATCCTGAGGACAATGGCGCACGGTATTAGGCAAACAACGAAAAGAAGCAACTTCCCATTGAGTCTTGCTCGAATCATCACGGTTACCGTGTTCACGACCGCGTCTCCTTCCAGATAGTACTCAGCGGAAGGAAAAAGCAACCCGGGTTTTCTGTCCGGGACGGTAACAGAGGCGGTAACAATTCCCGCCTTCGCTATGGATTCCTCAATTTTGTTGGGGAAATTGCGGCTTCTTAAAATTTGGCTGGGAGGCCTGGACTCGAACCAGGATAGCCAGATTCAGAATCTGGAGTCCTGCCAATTGGACGACCTCCCAACAGTTCAGCGAAAATAAGCTAATCACACAGGTTATGTTGTTATGCCTAAGGTAGGTCCGAAATTTATACGGTTTCGAACTCGCCGATTCGAGCATGACGACGCGGCTGGTCTTACATTCGAGGCGGCGGTATTGCTCCTGTTGCCTGCGCTCCACCCGGCGATTCACTTATTTCACCACCCAGAATATCACGCGTATCAGCGACCCGCAACGCAGCGACCGCATCGCGACTCGTCACCGGCTGCCCGCATCGCATTGCAACGAGTCCGTCTGCGCCTTGGCTTCAGCGCGCTGCAGGAGCAGTAATTTTTCCGGGCGCGTGAGAGCGCTCCGCCGGTCGTGCCATTCGTCCATGATTGACGCGATATTCGACGCCTCCCCAGCGCACGCGGTTGCCGAACATTCCTGCCAGCCAGACCACAAAGTTGACAGCATCGCGCAACGGAATCAGCCACAATTTTTGGCGCACCGTTTTGTCGCGCACACCCCATACGCCCACCAACCACGCCATCACCAGACGCATCACCACATAAGCCGCCACATAGAAAATTCCCACCACTCGGTTCGGCGAAACAAAAAAGGCAGCCACCGCCCAAAGCAATCCATGGGTAAAAATCAGTCCCACGTAGGAACGTGGCCGGCACAGCCGCACGGTGCGCGCCCAGCGCACTTGATGATCCCAGAATCCCCGTGGCGTTTGTGCCGGATACATGGTCCAGACAATTTCACGTGACAGCAGAACGTCGCCGCCAGCCTTCGCGATTCGCCGACCCAATTCGTAATCGTCCGCCAGCATATCGGCGAAACCTTCGAAACCGCCGATCTTCGCCAGCCAGGTCTTCGTCGTCGCGATGGAAGCGCCCAGCGCGAATTTCAGGCCCTCCATCCACTCCGCCACTAAAACTCCCGCGAAGAAATCACTCGCTGCCCCAATTGCTTCGAGTTCCGCGCCAAGGTTTTTTTGCGTCACGCCCGCGTAAAACGAAGTCACCGCCCCGGTATTTTTGGCGACAAAGGGCGCCACAACTTCGCGCAAATAATTAACGCCCACACGTACATCTCCATCGCTCAACACCACAATTTCGTGCCGCGCTTCCTTCGTCATCAACGCCAGTTTGTTTACTTTGCGATTCGCGCCCGCATTTTCCCCGTCCACCAGCAATCGAATCGATTGCCTTGGAAAGGCTGCCATAAGCCGGCGAATGACCGGCACCGCCGCATCATCGGCATCATTTACCGCAAACAATATTTCGTATTCGGGATAATCTTGCAGGCAAAAGCTGGAGTAATTCTCAAACGTCGCAAAATCCACGCCGCGCACCGCCTTCAGTACGCTGACCGGCGGGGTAAACTCAGGAAGTTCGCGTGAACGTTTCCGGCGAAAAAACCGCCACGCCGCCACCGACGCGAAAACGTAGTAAGCCAGCGGCGCCGCCGCCCCCAGCAACACCGCATAGCGCCACGCCGCATGCAGGTGCATCACGCCCGGCCTTTCATCCCGCGGCGACCAGCGCGACACCCAGGCAAACCAGAACCACGCCAGCCCATCGCGCCGCGCTCACGTCCTCGCCCAAAACGTACTTTGCGCCGAACGTCCCGACCACGTAGCTCAGCGCCGAAGCGGGAATCACCAGGCTGATCGGCTCCCAGGAAAGCAGCACCAGCAGCGCATAAAATGCTAACGCCATCAGCGGCGCGCCAACCCAAAACCATCCATTGCACAGCGCTCGCGCAAGAAATTTCAATAATTCCCGGGGCCGCAATCGTTCCGGCTCGCCAGTCGCCTTCATCCCGTGCGTAATCGCGATCTCGCCGCCGGTACTGCCGACAATCAGTAGTCCCAGCACCAACAAGAAGCGGATCACGCCGTCGCCTCGCTGGCTACTGCGGTGGTTCGCGGCTTGGTCTGCCCGACTAGCAAAACGCCCACGCAAATAAAAATCACGCCGGTCCAGCGCCGCGGCGAAACCGCTTCATGCAGAAATACCACTGCGAGCAAGGTCAGCACTGCGTAGCCAAACGCTCCGGCCGGCATCACGTAACTGTAGTCCGCCCAGCTCAACACGGTCATGTAGCTAAGCATAAATCCGCTCAAAAAAATAATTCCGATCCAAATATTTCCGTTCGAGACCGTCAAGGGAAACGCGCGCGCCAATCCCGCCAGCGACGGTTGCACTTCGCCGATGCGGGACATTCCGCGCTTCAGCATCAAGTCTCCTACGTTGGCACACACCACCATCAGCGAGACCATAAATAAAGTCTTCACTCGCAACTTCCGTTCGTGACTCATGTGGAGAGGGCTAGTCGTTCCCGGAAGCCGTTGGCGGCGCCGGAACCACAACCATGGTCTTGGCGGCATCTCCGCCGTTACGCGCCCACTTCCAACGCTCTGCGCGCAATTTCAGAAACGCCGTGGCTTCGTGATATAGACGCTTGCGTTCGTGGTCGTCCCACAGCGCTTCTTTCACAATGCGCCAGACGACCTTCGGTCGGAAATAGTATTCGTCATAAAAACGGTTCACGCCGGTCATCATTTCCGTCTTGGAAAGATGCGGATACTCGATGTGCGGCAGTTGATGCCCACTGGAATCGGCCAGGGCTTCGACGCGCAAGAAGCCCTGTTCAGACATCGTGGTGTGCAATTCCGTGCCGGGCATGGCGTGCGCCAGCGAAACTTGAATCGTTTCGCAATCCAGTTCCTTTGCAAAATCAATCGTTCTCTGGATGGTTTCCTTGGTTTCCCCCGGCAAACCGATGATGAAGTCACCGTGGACTTTGATGCCTACCTTCTTGGTGTTCTTCATGAACTCGCGTGCCATTTCCACGGTCGCGCCTTTTTTAATATTCTTCAAAATCTGCGGATCGCCGGATTCAAAGCCCACAATAAACAACCGCGCTCCGCCATCCGCCATTTCTTTCAACTCTTCGTATTTGCTATGGCAGCGCGCCGTGCAGGACCACTGGAATTTCAGCGGTTTGAATTTCTTGCTCAGCTCAATCGCGCGATCTTTGCGGATGTTGAAAGTATCGTCGTCGAAGAATATTTCCTTCATGTGCGGAAAATATTCCAATGTGTTTTTTACTTCCTGCACCACGTTATCTACCGAGCGCGTGCGCCACGCATGCCCGGAAATCGTCTGTGGCCACATGCAGAACGTGCACATCGCCGGACAGCCGCGCGTGGTGTAAAACGAAACGAAAGGATGCAGCAAGAACGGCACGTTATACCGTTCAATTTGCAAATCGCGCCTGTAGGTATCCGTCGCGAACGGGAGAGCATCGAGTTCCGCGGTATGCATTTGTTCGCGGTGCGCGGTATGCACAATTTGGCCATCTTTGCGGTAACTGATGCCCAGAATTTCGCTCATCGGCTTGCCGTGCGCATATTCCGTAACGGCGTGATCGAGTTCACCGTGTGTTACGAAATCAATGTCTTCGCTGGCCATCAACGTTTCGTTCGGCTTGATGTGTCCCTGGGGGCCGACGAAAGCCACCTTCAGCGAAGGATTCGCTTCCTTAATCTTGCGCAGCAGCTTGATGTCGCTGTCGAAACCCACCGTCGACGTGAACAACACCAAAAATTCGTAATCTTTGCAGATTTCGATCGTTTGCTTCCAGTCCACTTTGTGCGGTGAGGCGTCCAGCAACCGGCTCCCGGGAATCATCCCCGCCGGATAAGCCAGCCACACCGGATACCAATAGGATTCAATCTCGCGCGTCGCAGGCCACCGCGAGCTAGCTCCGCCGTCGAAATTCTCAAAGCTCGGCGGATTTAACAGCAACGTTCTCATTACATCCGGCATTCAGCACCCTCAGAAAATCGTTCCTCAACTCGGCGAAACCGCCATCCCATGCGCCGCTCGCGGCGGCCCAAAACACTGTGTCTCCAGGGATTGCCCCAGACGATAGTTTAACCGAGTTCCGCGCCTCACCTCAAACGTTTCTGCTCAAAGGTGTTATCCCGCATTGAACGGCATACGCGGTCAATTCAGCGGTGATTCGCTGCGTCGGACGCGATCAATGACCGCCGCGCGCTTCCGTGTTCGCAACCTGCAGCCGCTCCCAAATCCGGTCCACCCAGTCCAAGTGTTCCGGCTTCATCAACACCGAACGCAGGCAAGTCACCGTCTCGCGGTCTGCGCTCATCGCACCGCGCGTCTCGCTCCAGAACTTCACCGGCAAATCGGCAAGCGCCAAATGCAGGTCGTGCCGTGCCGCGGCTTCAAAAATCTGGCGCGCCAATCGAGAAGACTCCGTCGCCGTTGCGGCGCGCGGCGCAAAAATCACGATATCGAGCTCCGGCACATACGCAGCCAGGAAATCTTCGCTTTCCGCAACCTTGCGGAACAACAGCAATGCGGCTTCCCGGCTGCGCTCGAGCGAACGCGCAAACTCTCCACCTTTTACGAGTGGCAAGAGTTTCTGCGTAGCCCACAAAGCAGCCGCAGCCGCTCCGGGGCGCGAGCATTCCAAACTAATTTCCCCCAGATGGAGTTCCGGGGAGCTGAAATAAGTAAATGGCGAATCGTGTTTGTACAGACGCATCACACTTGCGTCCCGAAATAATATGCAACCACACCCGTAAGGCTGCAAACCGTGTTTGTGCGGATCGATTACGATGGAATCCACGTCTGAGATTCGCGAAAATGCCGCCTTCGCCGCAAAATCCAAATTTTCGGCCAAGGTATAATACCCGCCATACGCAGCGTCGGCATGCACGCGAAATCCAAATTGTTCGCGCAGCTCGAGTATTTCCGGCAATGGATCGACGGAACCTGTCGCCGTGGTTCCCATGGTCGCCACTACCATGGCAACATTCCCGCGCTGCAACCTTTCTCGTAATTTCTCGAGATCCATTCGTCCACGCGCATCGCAAGGCACCGTCTCACACGGCAGTTGCAACACGCCGCTGATTCTCCGGTGCGTATAATGCGCCTGATCGCTGGCCAGAACCGTTTTTCCCGGGTGTAACTGTCCCGCAACCCACAGCGCTTCCAGGTTCGCTACGGTCCCGCCTCCGCAAAGATGTCCCAGGAATTCCCGCCATCCAAACATGGCGGCAATTTCGCTCACTGCTTCTTTTTCCATCGCCGATGTGGCGCGCCCGCCATCGAGCGCGTGATTATTTGGGTTGATGTTCATTGCCAAGGCATACGCCAGCCGTGCTACCGGGTGCGGCGGTTTCAACATCTGCCCCGCGTAAAGCGGATGAAAGTACGGATAGTTATTTTGCAGCCTGGCGGCGGCGCGGTTCAGCACTTCGCCGATTCGTGCTACGCCTGCAACGTGCGCGGCAAATTCCGGAAGATCAGCGAAACCCTCTTCGAGTTTCGCCAGACTGTGCGCTAAGAATTCCGCATCGTCAGCAGGAAACATATTTAGTTAGCAATGCGCGCAGGAATCCGCGCTTTATTGCCACACCTTGTCCAGTTGACCGGCAATCCGCAGCAAATCCAGTTCCGCTTGTTGCCGCGCAAAATTCGCATCCAGATAATCCATCCACCGCTCATTTTCCGTCAGGTGCGCCCGCTCCACTTCGCGCAGATTCACGCGCCCTTCGCCGTATTGCGCCTGCAGCACTTCCACGTTCGCCTGAGCAAGTTGCAGTTCCAGCCGCGCCACTTCTTTCGCTGCATCTTTCTCGCGCACGCGCCGGCTCTTTTGCCGCACGTCTGCGGTCACCTGCACTTTCCGGCTCGCTAGCGTGGCTTTTGCCGCTTCCAAGTTCACCGTTGCCAGCCCTACGTTCGCCTTGGTTCTCGCACTGAACAACGGCATTTGCACTTGCACGCCCGCATTTAGGTTGTTCGCTTGAAAGTGATTGAAAAACTCTGCATAGTTATTGAACCTTCCAAGCAAGCTATACACACCCACGAGTTGCACCGTCGGAAAATATCCACGTTTCTCGCCTTTCAATCGAAACTCTTTCGCGCGCACATCGGATTCCGCCTGCTGCAAACCCGTATTGTTTTCCATGGCCCGCGCGATCAGGTTCGCTCCTTCCTGCTCCGCTTCGCCCGGTAAATCGTCCGCAGACACCTCGATCTCCTGCTCGTCGGTCAATCCTAGCTGGCTTTTCAAAAACACCTGCAACTCGTCTTCGCGGCCCTCCTGTTGCAAAATCCTTTGTACCACCTGCGCGCGCGTCAATTGTGCCCGCGTCACTTCCACCGGCAACTCAAAACCTTCTCCCTGCCGCTCTTTTGTTACATCCACGATTTTGTCCGCGCTCGCTTGTTCCGCCCGCAGCAGCACCAGCGAATGCCGCACCTTCGCAATTTCCAGATAGGCCATCGCCGTTCGCGAAATTACACTGCTCCGCACATCCGCGAGAACAAATCGTTGCGCCTTCGCTTGCTCTTGCAACTCTTTGGCCTGGCCGCGCAAAGGCTCGTTGAAGATATTTTGTGTATACGTCACGTCGAATATCGCCGGGGCTCGTCCGCCCGGCGTCTCCGGAATTCCGTAGGTGTAGCCCGCTCCGGAACCCGCATACAGATTCGGCAAGAATTCCGCTTTGGTTATTTGCGCCGAGCGATCCGCCAAGCTGCCCTGAATCTTCGCGATTCTAATGTCCGCGCTATTTTGCAGAGCGATTTCGATAGCTCGTTTCAGCGTCAGGCTTACCGTTCCCGCGCTGGCTGTTGTTTGCTCGCCGCCAGATGTAAAGTCCAAGGCGTTCGCCAGCCTTGCGCCGGCGGCAATTGTTGGAGTCGGCCGTTCCGGCAGTTCCTGGCCACACGCGATACTTGAGATCAAATTCGCTCCAAGCAGCATCACGGCGGCGAGAATTGCAGGCCGCGTGCGAGAATTCGCCCGATCGCTGTACGTGGTTATTCCGCGCAAGTTCATCTCCGCACCCCAAAACAAATGATTCCCAATTACAGATTTGTCGAAATTATTCGTAGCGCAACGATTCGATCGGCTGCAACGCCGCCGCCTGATTCGCGGGCAAATATCCAAATAACAGTCCGGTCGAACACGACACCACGAACGCCACTACCACACTGGTTGGGGAAATTGGCACGCGCAAATTCCCCGGCAGCAGAAACTGCGCGGTCACGGGAATCGCAATGCCGATCAAGATTCCCAGCACCGCGCCGCCCCCGCTGATCAAAAACGCCTCCACCAGAAATTGATACATAATTTCCCGCCGCGCCGCCCCAATCGCTTTGCGAATCCCGATTTCCCGCGTCCGTTCTTTCACCGTCACCAGCATGATATTCATGATTCCGATTCCGCTGATCAATAGCGCGATAAACGCCACCAAAATCAGCATAATCGTCAGCCCCAGCGAAATGCTTTGTGCCGCACTCAAAATTGCCGTCAGCGTTTGCACGTCATATTCCGCGCCCGCTGGATGCCGGCTGATCAGCAGTTGCGCCAGTTGCCGCTGCACCGAACCAACATCTTCCGGGCGCGCTGCCTGCGCGAACAACGTCCGCAGAACGTCCACTCCGGTGTAATACTTCATCAGCGGAATCGGAATAATCACCGACTCTTTCTGAATTTCCGAAAGCCCAAACGTCGAAACGCGCTCGCGAAAAACTCCGATCACCGAAAACGTCAACTCCCCCATGCGCAACTCTCTTCCAATGGGATTTTCCCGCCCGTATACCCGCTCCGCCAGATCCTTGGTAATCAAACAAACCTTGGCGCGCGACTCCACGTCCACCGCATCAAAATATCGACCTCGCAAAATCAGCAGGCGCCGAATTGTTTGATATCCATTCGTCACGCCGATCAAATTCACCGGGCGAACCGTGCCGCCCACCACCACGCTCATCGGTAATTCACGCGTCCCCGCCACCACCACCACTGCGGGTATCGTCGCTTTTGCTGCTTGCATATCTTCCTGCGTAAGTTCGTAGTCCAGCGGTTGCGCCTTGTCCGGCGTTTGCACCAGGTTCGCCCATACTAGATTTGAGCCGACGCTTTCAATCTGCGAAATTACGAATTTGCGGCTCGTCAACGCCACAGTAACCACCAGAACGATCGACGCGCTGCCGATAATTACCCCCAGCGACGTCAGCATCGCGCGCAATTTATTCGCACGCAGCGCATCAATCGCCACCGACACCGTTTCGCGTAAATCCATCATCTGTGTTTCACAGCAGCGACCGCTTTCTGTTCACTCCGATCTCCCAGCACAGCACAGCACAATGATTTCTTGGACGTAAATCCGCGGCGCAAACGGTTCAACCCTTCTTCGCGTTCTTCAGCGCTTCCTGCGCCAGCTTGTTCTTTGGATCCAGCTTTACCGCCGTCTCATACTCCCCGCGCGCCGCCTTTGCGTTGCCTTGATTTTCGAAATTCTGACCCAGCCAATAATGCGCCATCGCCGGGCGCGGGTAGCCGTTTCTGATCGGCGCGTGCTCCAGATACTCGCGCAGCAGCCGTTGCGCTTCTTCGGCGTCTCGCTTCGTCAGTATCCAAGCCACCGCGCGATAATATTTTCCCCGTGGATCGCTGCTTGCAATTTTCTCCCCCGCTTCCGTCACCGCCAACACCATCGCCGCCTCGCCGCGTCGCGCGGCGTAGTCTCCAATGTCGAAAACTCGCTCCGGCGCACGCAGCTGGGCCTGCAGCGCCTTGTTAAACTCCGCGTCTGCCGCCGCGAAATCTTTTTTTTGCCGCCGGCAATTTCCTGCCGCGTAATGTCCTTCTGCGGCATCCAGCGCCGCCGTCTGCGCGATCTCCGGCTGTGCTTTGTCCTCACCGCCGCCCGCCATCGCCGGCGCCGCACAATCAAACTCGATCAGCGCCTGACGCGCCGCAAAGTTCTTTTCATCGAGCTCCACGGCTTCTTGAAACTCCTTGCGCGTCTTCTTCGCAAAAGACAGCGCGCTTATAAATGACGAATGATCGGCCTTCTCTCCGTACGCTCGGCCCAGCCATTCGTGGTACGCGGAGCTCTTCGGTTCGAGCGCCACCGCCTTCTCCGCGCTCTTGACCGCCGCGTCAAATTGCTGCATCTCGAGATGGGTCTTCGTCAGCAGCAGCAGAATTTCCGCGTTCCGCGGCTCCGCCTCCGCCGCCTCAAACAAAAGCTGCGCGGCCTTGGCATAGTCGCTTGCCTCGTAGGCATGCTGTCCCGCCTGCAATCCTGTTGCTTGAGCCGCTCCGCTGCTCATCGCGAGCGGCAGCATAGCGATGGTGGCCATGGAAATCGACGCCAGCGCTCTATGACATCTTTCCGCTACACTCCGGCTTGCCGTCACTACTGTTGTCCCCGCACGTTCGAAGAATCCGTGCTGACCACTTTTACCGTCATTCCATCGCGCAAATCAAAATCTCCCGGCAGCCCCACCAAATCGTGCTCCGTCAGCCCGCTCATAATTTCGTAGCTCGTAGCGCTCGCGATTCCCACTTGCACTCCGCGTTTTTCCAGCTTCGTCTTGCCGTTTTCTTTCACCACGTACACGTAGCGCTTGCCACCATCCGTCACCACCGCGCCGCGCGGCACGGAGAGCACGTTCCTTCGCTCTTGTGCGTGAATGCGCACATCCACGTTAATATTCGGCAGCAGCTCCAGCGCATCGTTATTCACCGCGCAAAGTAATTCGCCGACGCTCCGCGTTCCGTGCGCCACCACCTGCTTCGGTATCACTTCCGTCCGCCCGTCCCAGCTGCGGTTCGGCAACGCGTCCCAGGTGATTTTCACCGGCTCGTTCGGTTGCAGGGCGCCGATTTCCGGCTCGTCCACGAACGCGCGCACCCGCACTTTGTGCAAGTCCGCCATTTCCGCCAGTAAATCTCCCACCCTCACATAACTTCCCGTCTTCACAGGCAAGGAGTACAGCGTGCCATCGGCCGGTGCAGTAATCCGCCCGTCGCGAACCTTCCCTTCGAGCGCCGCCACCTCGCTTTGCGCCTGCTGCACTTGCAGCGCGGCTCGTCCCGAATTCAGCGTCAAATCCAGCCCAAATTCTTTCTTGGCTCCGGCCAGCCGCGTCACTTCCGCTTCCGCCTTGGCCAGCGCCAAATCGTTGCTCGCCAATTCGTCGCGCGTCGCCGCTTGCTTGGCGATCAAGCGTTCCAGCGCTTCATGATTCTTTTGCAGCCGGTCGCGTTCGGCTTGCGCCTTCGCCAAATCTCCCGTGGCCCGCGCCGCATCGTCCGCGCGCCCACCCGCTTTCGCAGCCCGCAAATCATCCCGCGCGCGCAACAATTTCGCTCGCGCTTCCGCCAGCTGCGCCGCTGCATCTTTCACATCCAACTCCATCAGCAACTGCCCCTTCTTAACTTGCGCCCCTTCGACTCCGCTCACTTTCTCCACAAACGTATCCAACTGCGCCCGCACCACATACGGCGAAATTGGCTCGACCTTCCCGTTACTGTCGATCGACGACACCAGCGTCTCGCGGATCGGCTCGACCGCCACTATCTTCGCCACCGGCGGCCGTCCGCTCACCCGCACCAGCACAAACGCCGCCACCGCGGCCAGCACCAGAAAAATCAAAATCCTGTTTCGCAGCCGATGATCCATGTTTTCCTTTGCCAACCGCCTCGACGCTTCGCGCACTCTCGGCGGCGCAATTCCGTGCCGCCCCTGCAAAAATGTCCTATGAACTGCGCATCTGCTGGATGCGCAAATCGGAATCGTAACGTGCTGGCCCGTCAGAAAGTCACAAACGCATTTATTCTAACAACTTCGCGCGAAAACCGGCGCGTCATTCATTCCCAGGCCCGCTAGCGATCACCGAGCTGCGGCGACCCTGGCCGTTCTGCGCTGCCATCCGTGTTGGATGCGCCCAGCTCCCGCATCCGTCACTGTCCGGCGTAACTTTCCGCCCGCTCAAGCGTAGTACACTGCAAGTCCCGAAAACGCATGTCCGCACCGGCGGCTTCCCAATCTTCACGCGGAAGCCAGTTTCGCCCAAGGGGAACTTCGCATGATCGAAGCTCGCGCTCTGTGCAAGACCTTTCAAGATAAAAAACGCGGCGCCATCCACGCTGTCGACCATGTCACTTTCACCGCATACCCCGGTAAAATCTATGGCCTGCTCGGCGCCAACGGCGCCGGAAAAACCACCACCCTGCGCATGCTCGCCACCATTCTCGAACCCACCGACGGCACCGCCATCATCTGCGGCCACGATGTTAGCGGCGATCCGCAAAAAGTCCGCGCCAACGTGGGCTTCCTCTCGACCGCCACCGCGCTCTATCCCCGCCTCACGGCGCAGGAAATGGTCGAATATTTTGCCAGGCTCAACGGCCTTTCCGAGCCCGTTATTAAAAAACGCATCGACGAAATTTTCGATCGCCTGGACATGAACACCTTCCGCGACCGCCGCTGCGACAAGCTCTCCACCGGTATGAAGCAAAAAACCTCCATCGCGCGCACTCTCGTTCATGATCCTCCCGTGATGATCTTCGACGAGCCGACCATCGGTCTCGATATTATGACCGCTCGCACCATCACCGCTTTCATCCGCGAATGCCGCGACCGCGGCAAAACCGTTATCTTCTCCACGCACATCATGAGCGAAGTCGAAAAGCTTTGCGACACCATCGGCATTATTCAGTCCGGCAAACTGCTTACAGAAGGCACGCTCGCTGAGTTGCGGGCGAAACACAACGAGCAAGACCTGGAAGAAATTTTCGTCAGCGTTGTCGCGCCGCACTACGTTTCCGAAGGGGTTCGCTGAGATGTCCATGCACAGCATCGGTGTCGTCTATCGCAAGGAACTCACGGAAGCGCTGCGCGACCGCCGCACGCTCATCTCCACCATCGTCGTTCCGCTCTTGCTATTTCCCGTGATGAGCGTCGGGTTCGCTTCGGTGGCCGCCATGCTGGTCGGCAAAGCCAAAGAAGAAGCCCCTAAAATTATGATTCTCGGCGGCACAGATTCCCCGGCGGTGGTTGCCGATCTGAAAAAACTGGAAAAAATTGACATCGTTCCGCCCGCCGAAAACTGGAAAGATCAAATCATCAACAAGGAAGTGCGCGCGGTGGTGGACATTCCGCAGGGCTTTGAGCCCGATGTGGCGCAGCAAAAGGAAGCGACCGTAAAAATCTATACCTACGGCGGCGAACTGAAATCCAAGATCGCTGCGGATAAAATTGAAAAGCAGTTGAACGAATACCGCGACACGGTGGTGAAAGACCGGCTAGCCGCCAAAAATCTGCCGGTCGCAGTGCTGAAGCCGTTTGAGGTGATGCAGCAGAACGTTGCGCCTCCGGAAAAGGTGGGCGCTGCGGCCATCGGCGGCTTGATCGGCTACATGGTCATTCTGCTGTGCATGACCGGTGCCATGTACCCCGCCATGGATTTGACCGCCGGAGAAAAAGAACGGGGTACCATGGAAACCATTCTCTCGAGCCCCATCTCCCGCACCGACCTGGTCCTTGGAAAATTTTCGCTGGTCCTTAGCGCTTCGCTCGCCACCGCCGCACTCTCCGTCACCTCCATGGCCGTATCGTTCTGGGTGGCCGATCACTTTCATGCCTTCCGCGCTGGCGACGCCTCCGACGCCGACACTCTTCAGTTACAAATTCATTGGACCGCGGCGCTTTCTGTTTTCCTGATGGCCCTGCCCATAGCCGTCCTTTTTTCCGCCGTGCTCTTCACCATCGCGCTCTTCGCCAAAACCTACAAAGAGGCGCAAAGCTATCTCACTCCCATGACCTTCCTGGTCATCATCCCCGCCGTAGCCGCGATGCTCCCCGGCATCGACCTCACTCCCAAGCTGGCCTTCGTCCCAATTCTCAACGTCAGTCTGCTCTGCAAGGAATTAATCGCCAGCACCTACCACTGGAACTACATCGTCATCATCTTCGTTTCCACTTGCGTCTACGCCGCCGCCGCCCTCTTCATCGCCATCAAGATGTTCCAACGCGAATCCGTCCTCTTCCGCTCCTGACTCCGTTTTCTAGAGGCGAATGTATGCAATGCGGAACCTTTACAATAACGGAACGGCGCCGCACGCCATCTCGTATCTATGATCAGGCACAGCCCATGCAGCGTCGACTCATCCGCATCGCGCTAATCCTCGTCCTCTTTCCGCCAATACTGGCCGCCGTCGCCGGTTGGCTGGCCGGACCAACGTTTCTTCATCCCCTGCGCCGCGAACTCACGCCCGACTTGATCAAGGAAGCAGACGCCGATCTTGCATCGATCCGCGCGAAGCGCGAAGACTTCAACGTCACCGCTCCAGACGGCACCGCGCTCCGCGGCTGGAAAGTTCGCCCGCCAAATCCCAACGGTTCGTGGATCTTGGTTTTTCATGGAGTTGCAGACAATCGCGTCGGCACGGTCGGACAAGCCCACTTGCTGCTGCGCGCCGGCTACAGCATCGTGATGATGGACGCCCGTGCCCACGGGGCCAGCGGCGGCCCCATCGCCACCTACGGATGGCTCGAACACCGTGACACCTCCGCCATTATCGATGCATTTCTAGCCTCCGAGTTTCCCGACCAGCGCCGGCGGATCTCCGTTCAAGGGAGGGAGCCAGCCTTGCCGTCAGGATTCTCTCCTCCACCGGCGCCGCCACCCTTCCATCTCTTCGCACTCGGCGAATCCATGGGCGCGGGCATCGCGCTGCAATCGGCGGCGGCCGATCCGCGCATCGAGGCGGTCGTCGCTGAAGCTTCTTTTGCTTCATTGCGCGAAGCTGCCTACGATTACGCCGGGCTACAAAAATATCCGCTGCTCGGCAAGACGCTCTTCGCGCCTGGAGCGTGGACCATGGTGTATCACGCGCAATCCATCGCAGGCTTTCCCGCCGCGCAAGTCGAGCCAGAAGAATCTGTTGCCGCGCGCCCGTTTCCCGTGCTCCTCATCTGCGACGGCGCCGACACCACCCTCCCCTGCCGCCACAGCAAAAAAATCTACGCCGCCGCCACCGGCCCTAAAGATTTGTGGATAGTTCCCCACGCTTTCCACACCGCTGCCCTCGGCTACCAACCAGCCGAGTTCGAGCGTCGCGTCCTCGCCTTCTTTGCCACCTACCGCAAATAAAAAAGCCCGCAGAGCGGGCTATACCGGGCGTCCGGCGCTTTTCCTAGTTCGTCACTTCGCCTTCATCACCAGCAAAATCCGGTCGTCCTCATACATCCCGCCCTTTGAATGCTTCTCGACTTCCGCGATCACCCCCGCCAAAATCTCTTCCGCCGTTAATCTTCTCTTTGCGGCCACGCTCGCCGCCAGTTCCGGCTTGCCAAACTCATTGCCCGCTGCATCCATCGCTTCCGTGATTCCATCGGTGCACGCTACCATGACGTCCCCCTCGTGCAGTTCCACCACGCCGCACTGATACTCGACGCCGGGAAATAAACCCACAATCATCCCGCCCGCTTCGAGACACTCAATCTTCCCGTCCGCGCGAATCAGCGCCGGCGGCACATGTCCGGCATTCACGTAACGTAGCTTGCGTCCCCCCGCCTCCAGCAATCCCAAAAACATGCTCAGATATTTCGTGTGGCGGCCGGCCGCGAGCGACGCTCTTCCTCCATCCAGTAATTTCTGGTTGATGGTCGCCGGTAATTTCTCGAGCGGCTCCACGCGGTCCGCCAGCGCGTGCAGCGTGGCCTGCACGTTGGCCATCACCAGCGCTGACGCCGCGCCCTTGCCTTCCACATCCGCCACCACAATCAGCAGCGAATCGCCCTTCGCTCCCGGCACCGACAAAAAATCGTAATAATCCCCGCCCACGCGCTGTGACGCCCGGTGCGTTACCGCAATCTCCACTCCAGCGAATGCCGGCGGCGCTTCTGGCAAGAATCCCGCTTGAATCTCCCGCGCCAGTTCCAAATCGCGCTCCAGCTTCTCTTTCTCGATCCGCTCCGCGTGCGATTGCGCCCGTTCGAGCGCGATGGCCACGTGAATCGAAAGCGTATCGATAAACGCTTCGTCGTCCTCGGTAAACGATTCCTTTTTATTCAGCAGTTGCAGCACGCCCACAATGGCGCCGTCTTCATTGCGAATCGGCAGGCACAATAATCGTTCCGTGCGAAATCCCAACATCTTGTCCACTTCCGGCTCGAATCGCTCATCCTCGTAGGCGTTCTCCAATCGCACCGGCAAACCCTCACGCGCCACCCAGCCCGCGATGCCCTTGGTCACCGGTAGGCGAATCGCATGCTGCTCGAGTCCCAGCCCCACCAGCGACCAAATCTCTTCCCGATCCGGATCCACTAAAAACACGGTTCCGCGTTCCGCCCCCGTCTGCCGCGTGGCAATCTGCAAAATAATGTGGATCAGTTCGCCGAGGTCCAGCGTGGAGTTCAGCCGCTTCGTCGCCTCCACAATGCACGACAGCTCTTCCATCGCGCCGCGCCGTTCCGCCAGCGCCAGCACCACCGCTGCGAATCGCGCCAAATAGTCCAGTTGCCCGCGCACTCGCGCCGTCAGCGCTTCGCTTCCGCGCACCTCGAGAGCGCGCACGCGAAAATCGTCGCTCCCGAGCGCGCTTGTCCACAAAGCCGGGTCGTCCGAAGCAGCAGCCAGCTGCTTGCCCTCACCTTCATCGCGCACACCATTCGGAAGACCCGAAGCCGGCAGCGCGCCTTCGCTTGCCCACACATCGGCTTTTCCCCGATCCGTCCGCCACAGCCGCGCACCCGCGACTCCCGGCTGCGCCATCGCCGCGCGCACCACGCGTTTCGCCAATTCATTGGCCGAAACGCGCCCCTCGAGCAAGCGCACCCCCGCCAGCAACTCCGCAAAACTCTCCGTTGTTTTCGCGTTACCCGTCGGCTCGCTCATGCTCAGCGGCTCATCCCAGCCGCGCTGGCTGGTAAGCCTACCAGCCCCGCCCGCCATTGCAAAGCACTCGCAACTGCCCGCAACTGCCCGCTCTGCTTACGCCCGTGGCCCAGACTTCAACGACCTTTAAAAACCACAACCCTTCACGAAACACCCACTCCCCCGGTTACGGTTAAAGGAATTACGCATCCATGTTCTCTCGGCGGAGGGATTTTCTGCGAGTTGCTGCGGTGTGCCCCCGCGCCAACATTTGCGGTAGACTCATCCGGCCCGAGGTACGGCGGATGTTGCGCCCAATGTTGCGCCGCGAACGGTACTCTACCGTCCGCGCTTTTCGCGTACCCTGGCATCACAAAGGTTCTGGTTCCCATGGACAAACGCGTTGCCTCCGCCGATCTCGCCATTGAAAAACTTCACGACGGCGCCACCATTCTTATGGGCGGCTTCGGCCTCTGCGGCATTCCGGAGGAATTAATCGCGGCCGTCCGCCGCAAAGGCACAAAAAACTTGACCGTCGCCAGCAACAACGCCGGCGTTGACGATTTCGGCATCGGCTTGCTCCTGCAAAATCGCCAGGTCGAGAAAATGATTTCCACCTACGTTGGAGAAAATAAACTCTTCGAGCAATTGGTCATGAGCAAGGAGCTCGAACTGGAACTGAATCCGCAAGGCACCTTCGCGGAACGTCTGCGCGCCGGCGGAGCAGGCATTCCCGCCTTCTACACGCCCACCGGCTTTGGCACCATGGTTGCCGAAGGCAAAGAAACCCGCGAGTTCGATGGCCGCATGTACGTGATGGAGCGCGCCCTGCGCGGCGATTTCGCGTTCGTAAAAGCCTGGAAAGGCGATCGCTGGGGCAATTTGATTTACCGCAAGACCGCCAGAAATTTTAATCCCATGATGGCCACCGCCGCCGATTACGTAATCGCCGAAGTCGAAGAAATCGTTGAACTCGGCGAACTCCCTCCCGACCAAGTCCACACGCCAGGAATTTTCGTCAACGCCATCCTGGAAGGCGCCCACTACGAAAAACGCATCGAGCGCCGCACCGTGAGAAAAACCTGATGCCGCTAACTGACGACCAAAAACGCGAACGTATCGCGCGGCGCATCGCGCGGGAATTGCGCGACGGCTTCTACGTCAATCTGGGCATCGGCATGCCCACGCTGGTCGCGAACTACGTCCCGCACGGCATGGACGTAATTCTGCAATCGGAAAATGGCATGCTCGGCGTGGGGCCGTATCCGCTCGACTCCCAAGTCGACGCGGATTTGATTAACGCCGGGAAAGAAACGGTCAGCGAACTTGCCGGCACCGCTTTTTTTTCGTCCGCTGATTCCTTCGCCATGATTCGCGGCGGACACGTCGACCTCACCGTGCTTGGCGCGTTGCAAGTCGACGAGAAAGGCACGCTCGCCAATTGGGCCATCCCCGGAAAAATGCTAAAGGGCATGGGCGGCGCCATGGATCTCGTTGCCGGAGCCAAGCGCGTGTTCGTCGCCATGGAACACGCCACGCGCGAAAATAAACCAAAAATTCTCAAGCGCTGCAACCTTCCGCTCACCGGCGTCGAAGTCGTCGACTACATCGTCACCGAATTAGCGGTCATCGAAATCACCCGCGAAGGCTTGCTGCTCCGCGAAATCGCTCCAGACACCACGGTCGAAACCGTGCAATCGCTCACCGAGCCGAAACTAATCGTTCCGCCCTCCGGTCCGGCCACGATGCTCGCGTGAATCGCGGAAGCCGGCCATGCCAAAAACTAGAAAATCGACAGCTCGGCGGCGCCGCAAGATGGTGCGAACTCCTGAAGAAGTGCAGCGCTGGTCCGCGCTGCTGGCGTCGGAAATCGACGCTTGGCCGGCAGTCCGCGCCAAACACATGTTTGGCTTTCTCTCTTATTATCGGAAAAATGCGCTGTTCGCCATTTTGCCGCGCACGCGCAGCTTTGACAACGGCCGGCTACTCATCCTCAAGTTCACCCCGATGCCGGACGAACTCCTGCAGCGCGCGCAGGCAGATGCGCGCCTGGGCACCACCACGCGTGTCGAACGCCGCGGCTGGTTTACCTTTGAACTCACGCGCGAAGATGACCTCCGCGACGCGCTCTGGTGGCTGCAGCAGGCCTTCGCGTGCGCGCGCCAGGTCGGGAAGCGCGAAAGAGTTAATCGCCCGGCGGTTTCTCCGCGACCAAAATCTCGCGGCACGCGATAAGCTGGAGCGGAGCACAGGATTGCCATGGACATCCATTCCATCGTTGTCGTAAGTCTCCACAGTCCCAAGGAGAAATTCTGGGGCGAACTGTTGTCGCTGAACCCCGCGGGGACCACAATCCGCGGAGTGGACCTCAACTCTTTCGATCACTTTGTGCGCGAAATCAACGCTCCGGAAAACGAACGCACCGGTTTGCCAACGGTATTTTTCCCGATGACTCGCGTGGAACGCATTGCGCTCGATGAACCATGCGGAGCCATCCCTTCCATGGCGGAAATTTTCGAGCGCAAGTCTGGCCGCACGCTGCGCGAATATCTCGCGCATTTCGCCTGAGGCGATTTCGCCCGAATTTGCCGACTTCTTTGCGGGAACTTTTGCCCGGCGAAATGCGTTATCCTGAAGCACAATGCAAGGCCGCATCTGGACGGTACCCAACCAAATCACGCTGCTGCGGCTGGGCTTTTTGCCGCTGTTTATCGTTTCTATTTCCTACGAGCATTACCGCTGGGCCCTGGTGATTTTGGTGATCGCCGGACTTTCCGACGCCATCGACGGACTGCTCGCGCGCAGCTTGAATCAGCGCTCTACGCTCGGAGCGTATCTCGATCCCATCGCCGACAAACTCTTGCTTTCCTCGTCCTTCGTAATTCTGGCGTTCAAGCACCAGATCGCCATGTGGCTCATGATTTTTGTATTGAGCCGCGACGTGATTATTTTGGTGGTTGCGGTGGTGATTCTGCTGATTTCCGGATACCGCCCGTTCCCGCCCAGCATTCTGGGCAAAGCCACGACGTTTTTTCAGATCGTCATGATTTTCGCGGTGGTGCTGGGCGCCGCGTATCCCGGCGCGCGCCTGACCACCATCAATTCTATTTTGATGTACACCGTGGCCACGCTCACGGTGGTCTCCGCCGTTCATTATTCATTTTCCATCGCGCGCAAACTCAGCCTCCCCGAAAAATAGGCGGCACTGCGTCGCGAACATGCAAAATCATGAGCGCAAAACTGGCCAGGATGATCGCTGCAGCCAGCCAGCCCAAGGCGTAGGCACGCTTCATTTCGTTTCCGGCTAAAGGCGGGCGATCTGCAAAAAGTTTTCCGAGCAAAAATCCTGACGCCAGTCCGCCAAAGTGCGCCCAATTATCGACGTGCATTCCCGGATAAGCGCCCATCACAAAAATAATCACCACCCACCAGATGAGGCGCGATTTTTCAGCTTTCATGATCGCGCCGCCGCGTTTGGTGGTGATAGCGATCATCACGCCGATCATGCCGAGTAACGCGCCGCTGGCGCCAACGGAGAAACTTCCGCGAAACGCACTGAGCGCGTAGCCGGCAATTCCCGTGACGGTGTAAAGAAAGAGATAGCGCGCCGAGCCATAGACTTTTTCGATTACCGGCCCGACATCCCACAGCACCCACATGTCGAAAGCAATATGCAGAATGCTGCCGTGCAGGAACACCGCGGTCACCAGGCGAAACCACTGTTGTCCGTCAAAAATCTGCGGAGGATAAGAAGCGCCGAGACGATAAAGCACTTCGCCATCGATTCCGGAAAAAAGACTTAGTCCTGAGCCTTTTTCGACCGACGACGCCAGGCTGACCGCGAACATCAAAATGTTCACTATGAGCAACGCGCTGGTGACCGGAGTTTCGCCGCCGAAAAAACCGGAGACGCCGCGCCCGGCGGCGGACAGCGAAAAATTCAAGCTGGTTCCGCATTCGTGGCAACGCGTCGCCGTGGTGCCCACGAGCGTTCCGCACGCCGGACACATCCTGGGGCGCGGCGGTTCCTTGCTGCCGAAGAGCCCGCGGAGCGAATTTTTTATTTTGTCCACGCGCATTTGCCATTCATAGCGAAGGTCCATTCTGCTCCTTGCGGCTCGCAACCAGCGTTCCTATAATACCCAAGTCGCTGCTATGCTTCCGGCCCACACGTTTTTCCGGGCGTAATTTGCGAATTGCATTAGGCGCCGAAGCGCGAGTTTCGCAGGTTGCCGACGCTCGGCGGCGCGAGCGCGACAAAGCGAAGGCAGCGTCTCGAATCGCAATATATGCCGCGACAAAATGCCCACAGGGAGCACACTCATGGATAAGTTCGAAGAGTTTGGCCGCCGTATGGATGAAGAGCTTTCGCGCTTGCGGCGTTTCATTGAAGACGAGGTGGCCCCGGAAACGGAGCGCCGCGGCGCGATTTTTCTTCGCGAAGTCTCCGAGAAATTGAACGGGCTGGCCGCGAAGCTGGAAACCCGCAACGCCGCGCGCGATCCCAACGCGCCAAAACCTCCCGCGTAAGCAAGCTCCGTTTTGCGCTCTTCGCGAATAACGATCGTGGCAGTTTCTGCTGGAATCCAAGAAAAAATGGCCGACACGCGTTACTCGATGCTCCCGACGGCAACCCTTCGCGAAACGCGCGGCCTGACTCGCGCTTTTTCGCGCCGTTCCCGGTGGAATCGCGGCAATTTATATTTACTTGGCGGGCTGTGCGTCTTGTTTTCGGTCGGCTGCGCGTCGCGCCATCCCGTGGCCGGCCAGCCGCCGGCACCGCCTACGCCAACGCCCGGGAGCACCGCGGAATCCGCAAAGCGCTCCACGAGCGTGCCGGAAACGGCCAACGCGAATCCGGCTGCAAAATCGCCGCGCCGCGGCAAAACGCCCACACCGCCTGCTGCCATCGGCTACAGCGAAGAAGGCAACGCTTCCTGGTACGGAGCGCCGTTCCACGGCCGGCGTTCGTCCAACGGCGAAGTCTATGATATGAACAAAATGACGGCGGCGCACCGCACGCTGCCGTTCGACACCATAGTCCGCGTGACGAATACCAACAACGGAAAAACCGCGGTGGTGCGCATCACCGACCGCGGCCCGTTCGTGGAGAATCGCATCCTCGATCTTTCTTACGCCGCCGCGCAGGAAATTGCGGCCGTCGGCCCGGGAGTGATCCCCGTCCGCCTGGAAGTCATTTCTTCCCGAGTGGATATCACCGCGGGATTTTTTACCGTGCAGGTCGGCGCGTTCCGCGACCGCAGCAACGCCGAACGTTTGCGCGAGCGGCTGAACGCGGCCTACGGGCCGGTGGTGATTCAAACCTTTGAAACGCCCGATGGACCCTTTTACCGGGTGCGCGCCGGAAGAATTGCCGGCGAAGAAGCGGCGCGCGAATCCGCGGAACAATTGCGCACGCGCGAGGGTTTGGCAACGTTTGTGTTGCGGCTCGATGAAAGCCCGTCCGCGGCGCCGCCGCCGAGCGATACCGGAAGAATTCCCAGCACGCTTCCGCAGGAGTAATGCATGACCGACGATTGCCTGTTTTGCAAGATCGCAGCCAAAAAAATCCCGTCCAAAATCGTGTACGAGGATCGAGAGGTCTTCGCCTTCGAGGATATCGGGCCGCAGGCGCCGACGCACATACTCATTTGTCCGCGCAAACATTTTTCATCGCTGAGCGAGGCTTCCGCGGAAGATCAAGCGGTACTCGGCAAGCTGCAATTGGTGGCGGCCGAGCTGGCGCGGAAGGGTAATCTGCTGTCCGGATACCGCACGGTAATTAACAGCGGAAGCGGCGCTGGGCAATCCGTTTTTCATTTGCATTTGCACCTGCTGGGCGGCCGCGAATTTGCCTGGCCGCCCGGCTAGCGGTCACCCGCGGATCTGTTCTGCAGGGTTCAAAAATCCTTGGGAGGGTCGATGAGTTTGTTTCGGAACATTGGCGTCATCAAAGGCACTGCGAATTTTAGAGTCCCGCACGACTTCGCATGGATCTCCGTCATTTTGCTTTGCACAGTGGGCGCGATGAACGCCACGGCTCAGAGACGGGAACGACCAACGCCACCCGCCGCGGCCGATGGACAATTGACCGTGGACCGCATTTACTCGCAGCCGTCTCTGGGCGGTCACACGGCAGAGGGGCTGGCGTGGTCTCCGGATGGCAAGCAACTCTCTTTTTTTGAATCGCGTGGCTCCGGAAAAGAAGAACAAAAAGAATTGTGGGCGATGGATGCCGCGACGGGGCAACGCCGCCTGCTGGTGGCCGCGGAAAAATTGCTCACGATTCTTCCCACAGTTCCAGCCAAGGCCAACCAGTCGACCGGCCTCGGCCGCATCGCGCCCAGCCAGTATCAGTGGGCGCCCGGAGGCGCGGCGCTGCTCTTTGCATCTCCGCAATCGCTCACGTGGTTCGACCTGAAAACGCAAACGCCGCGCACGCTGGCTTCCGGCAAGGACGAATTGGCCGACGCAAAAATCTCGCCGGACGGGCGCAGCGTAAGCTTCGTGCGCGATCACAACATCTGGATTGTCGATGTAGCCAGCGGCAAGGAACGCAGCGTCACCGTCGGCGGCTCCGAGGAACTGCGCAAAGGGGAACTCGACTGGGTGTATCCGGAGGAACTGGAAATTTCCACGGCGTACTGGTGGGCGCCGGATTCTTCCGCGATTGCCTACCTGGAAATGGATGAGAGCAAGGTTAACGAGTATCCGCTGGTGGATTTTGCGTCGTACAGCGGCGAAGCGGACGAGGAGCGCTACCCGATCGCCGGCGGAAGCAATCCCACAGTGCACGTATACGTGGCCAACCTGAACGGCGCAGCGCCGCAGCTTATGGATACCGGCGCGGACACCGACATTTACCTGCCGCGCGTGAACTGGCTGCGCGACGCGAAGCACCTGGCCATTCAACGGCTGAATCGCGCGCAAACGGAACTCGATTTGCTGGTCGTGGAAGGCGCGTCTGGAAATTCGCGCGTGCTGTTGCATGAAAAAGATCTGTATTGGATCAACCTCGGCAGCGATTTATATTTCCTGAAAGACGGTAAACGTTTCCTGTGGTCCAGCGAGCGCTCCGGTTACCGCCATTTTTATCTGTACGACCTAGCAGGAAATGAACTGGCGCAACTGACCAAGGGCGAGTGGGAAGTGACCGGTCTCGAAGGTGTGGACGAAAGCAAAGGCGTGCTGTATTTCTCCGCCACGGAAAAATCGCCGCTAGAGCGTCATCTGTACCGCGTAGGACTCGATGGCGCGGGGTTCACGCGCATCACCAAGGAAGACGGCACACATCATCCACAGATGAATGCCGGCGCGGATAAATTCATCGACACCTACTCCCACGCGATGACGCCGCCACGCCAAGATCTTTGCAAAGCGGATGGCGCGCGCGTAGCCGTGATTCGCGAAAATAAAGTGGAAGAACTGGCAACTTACCATCTCACGCCGGAGGAATTCCTTTCCGTGCGCACTCATGACGGCATGCAGCTGAACGCCATGATGATCAAGCCGCCGGATTTTGATCCACAAAAAAAGTATCCGGTGCTGGTGTACACCTACGGCGGACCGCACGTGCAGATCGTTACGGACAGCTGGGAAGGGGCGCAATTTTTGTGGCAGGAGCTGATGGCGCAGAAAGGCTACATTATTTTTGCGCTCGATAATCGCGGTTCCGCGGGTCGCGGGCACCTGTTTGAAGAGCCCATCCATTTCCGCCTCGGTGCGCAGGAACTTTCCGATCAACGCGATGGCGCGGCGTACCTGAAGAAGTTGCCTTTCGTGGATGCCAAACGCATCGGCATTTATGGCTCAAGCTACGGCGGACACATGACGCTGCACGCAATGTTCGAAGATCCCGACGATTTTAAAGCGGGATTCGCGGGGGCTCCGGTGACGGACTGGCATTACTACGATTCGATTTATACGGAGCGCTACCTCGGATTGCTGCCGCTGAATGAAGAAAGCTATCAGGAATCGTCTCCCGTAGAGAAGGTACGGCAGATGCGCGGCAAACTGCTGGTGGCGCACGGTACGGGCGACGACAACGTGCACTTTGCAAACACGCTGGCGCTGCTAGATGCCGCGATAGCGGCAGGCAAATCGATTGAGGTCATGCCTTTCCCCGGTCAGGGCCACGGCATTAGCGATCCTCAAGCGCGCAAAATAATGATGCGGCGCGTGACGCAATTTTTTTTGGATAATTTGTGAGTATGAGCGGCGCTTGAAGAGGTAGCGCCGCGATCAGGACGCCGCGTCGGTGACTTGCCCGGCATACCACCGGCTGGTCTTGTGGATGCGCTCATCGAGCAGGACGGCAGCAAAATAACTGCAAGCGCGACGTTCCGCAGCGAGCCAACGATTTTTTTCGCCGCTGGCCTTAGCCGTCAGGCGATAAGGCACGCTGAGAACGGCGTCATAGGCGCGAACGAAGAAGAGTTTGCGGTCGCCGCCGCGCTCGAGGCTCGGACATAATTTCATCAACGCGCAAACCAAATCGAGCGAGCCGCCCCCGGGATGACAGTTAATCCAGGCGCCCAATTCGCGGGTGGCTTCGGAAAGATCGCGCTGCGAAGCGGACCAGAGCAGGGCACGCCAGTACCGAACGCAGAGGTAAGAAGTAAGGGCCAGCGCCAAAAACAGGACCAACAGTTCGTGCACTTACCCCACCCTTGCAAGTTGCTCGAGGGGAATGCGGGCCTCTTCGGGCACCTTCCACAACGTGTAGGCCAGGGAGATGGGCAGCCACGCGCCCATGATGGCGGGCAAGTAGCGAATCACGGCGAGCGCTGGAGCAAGCGAGCGTAGCGCAAAAATCGCAGATTGTCCGCCAAAGTAAATTCCAAAAGCGCTGACGATCAGCACCAGCCGTAAGCGCGGATCGCGCCGGCTGACCAGCAGCGCCCACAAGGCGTACGTCATAATCATCCCGGCGAAATATAGACTGCCGCAAAACTCACCGGCAAAGTGTGTGGCGAGAAGTTGATGTTTTACCGCGGTGACCGCGACGGCGTAGAGCACCACAACGGCGAGGACCGTGAGTGTGAGTGCGCGAATCCTCCCATCGCGCCGCTGTTCGTGAAAAATTCGCGAACACAGGCCCATGATGGCGATGAACATCAGCAGCGTTAAGAAGGCTTCGCTGTAATAAAAATAATAAACATATTCGTTGGAAGTAAAACCGTAGCGGCGGAGAATCGCAAAGGATAGAACTTCATTCAGCGCCAAAGCAGCCACATAGGCCAGCAAGCTGCCGTGACGCCACAGGCTGCGGTCGCGAAATGCCCACGCTAGTACAAAGACCTCCGCGAGGAAGCCCGCCAGCCAAACGAGAAAATCGAGCGGACCAAGCATTCAATATCGGCGGGCCCAATCCGCGAGTGACGCGAACTAGCTCACGTCAGCGCGAAACTGCCGGCGGAAGCGGGGGAACTGGACGCGAGCCTTGCGCGGCGAGCACCGGGAGATCCTTATTCCCGTGCGAAGCGCCCTGCATCACGCTACCCCACGCAAGTCCGGCAACGACGATCAACAGCGCGAGAACCAGCACCGAGAGCCGATTGTTCATAACTGCCTCCGCGTTCCAGGTTGGAACGTGGAGCGAGACTACTCAGTCCGGACTTCGCCGTCAACCTGTACGGGCGGCCTGCCTCTCGTGCAGACAGTACTTACGTTTGAACCTTGCGTCAAGGTGTTCCTGGCAAATCTGACACGCGGCGAGCGCCAGGAAAATCATCGGTGGGGGCAAAAACACGCGACTTCCGGAGGACTTGAGAACTTGTAAATACGGGAAAGAGTGTATGGGCCTCCGGGTCTTGCTGTGTGTAAATGCCAAGGGGCGGTGCGAAAAACCGGGCTTTTGCCGACCCGACGGTCGTCGAGCTACTACTTGCGGAATCAGGGAGTTCTGGAATAACCTAACGTCGCTGTAAATGCCGCTAGGTAGCGCAACGAACACTGTAACCCTGCGAAGCCGGCGATCATCTTAGTTGCGTCGGCTTTTGCGATGGCGGCGAGTTAGGGCATGTCGGTCTAGGCGGGTCCGTTTGATGGCTTGGGGTGAGTCCAGGCGGGCACGGAATACCATCAAGGTTCACTTAGGAAGAGTTTACGGAGGATGCGATGCGTAAGTGGTGTGCAGTGGTGGTGCTGGGTGTTTTTCTCGGTGGATCGGCACTAGCGCAGGATCGAAATAGCGGCACGGGCCGCGACGGGAGTACCACGGAAGCGACCGCGAATGCTACGGCGAGTGCGGGCGCGGAAGCGTCGCCGAGTATCACGGCTGCGGCGGCTTCCAATGTTTTCGCTGTACCGATGCCGCCACGCGCGACACCGTTTCCAGCCGCCGCCGCGGCGCTTTCAAGTGGCGATGAAGCGGTTGGACGGCTGGTTCCTAAATTTGAACTGGCGTTTTTATTTCAGTATGTAAATTTCTCGCCTGGCGATCCTTTTAAGAATTTTAATTCTTATGGGGGATCCGGCGAAGTGGTGTACAACCCCACGCGCTGGCTGGGACTAGTTGGGCAAGAAGGCGGTTATACCTTCACGCGGGATCTGACGCCCATTGCGTCGAGCAACCCCACGCTGACGAATCCCGCTTCGGTCGATGGCGGATTCAATACCCTGCTGTTTGGGCCGCGGCTCAATTTGCGCAGATTTGACCGCTTCGTGCCGTTCGGCGAATTTCTAGTGGGCTTCGCGCATGGCGGCGGCGCTGTAACCGGAGGAGGTTCGCAATATACCTTTGCGCTAGCGGTCGGCGGCGGCGTGGACCTCGTGCTCTGGAAGAATGTGGCGTGGCGCGTGGCGGAGTTGGATTATTTATTGACGAATTTTTCCGGCGCGGGCGTAAGCGCCTCCGCGCGGCAGAATAATTTCCGCGCGGGTTCCGGCGTTGTGCTGCGCTTTGGCTTCGCAGCGCCTCCTCCTCCTCCGAACCATCCGCCGGTAGCGGCTTGTTCGGCGAATCCCGCGTCGGTGTTTGCTGGTTCCGGCGACAGCGTGCAGATTCACGTCAATGCCAGCGACCCGGACAACGACACGCTGACGTACAGCTATACGGCGACCGCTGGAACGGTCGACGGCACGGGCCCCGATGCGCGCTGGTCTTCGAATGGTCTGAGCGTCGGTACTTACACCGTCAATGCCAAAGTGGATGACGGGAAGGGTGGCACCGCTACTTGTGCAGCGGACATCGCCGTGCAGCAGCAGCCAAACCGGCCTCCGACGATTACCTGCTCGACGGACCGCAGTCCGATCATGCCCGGCGAACGCACGGGAATTACCTCTGTCGCGAGCGATCCGGACGGCGATCCCCTCACGTACTCGTACACGCCAAGCGGCGGCCAAATCGTTGGCAGCGGAGCTCACGTCGAATTCGATTCGACCGGCGTGTCGGCGGGAAGTTACACCGTGAAGTGCTCGGTCAGCGATGGCCGCGGAGGGACTGCCGATGCTTCGACGAACGTAGACGTGCAGCAGCCGCCGCCCCCGCCTCAAGCGACCAAGGTGGGCGATTGCGGCTACACCAAGGCCGGCGCTTCGCGCTTTGACAATCTCTGCAAGCGCGTGGGCGACGACGTAGCGCTGCGCCTCAAGAACGATCCCAACGCCAAGGTGGTCATCGTCGGCTTTGCGGATCCCAAGGAACCCAAGGCTGCGAAACTCGCAGCGGCTCGCGCCGATCTTGCCAAGAAGTATCTCGGCGAGAAAGGCATCGATGCATCGCGTATTTCGACGCGCACCGGCGAAGCCGCCAAGGGCGCGGAGAAAGACAACCGCCGCGTGGACTTCATCTTCGTGCCGGAAGGTGCGACTTACTAAACAAGTTGTGGCCGGCGCGCTGCGAAGTTCGTTGCGCGCGGCTCAAAAGCTACTGACCGAGCAGGCTCCGCGAGGACATCCTCATGGAGCCTGCTTCATTTAGGTGTGCCATGAGTGCAGGAGTTCTCGGTTGCTTGAACCGTTTGATCGATTAGACCGTAGGAAATTTCCTGCCGTGCTTTGGCTCCCCGTTGCTTTGGGCGCAATTCTGGCATTGGCTTTCGCAAATTGCGGCGTCGCGCAAGAAGGTGCGTGGCAAGCGGTCGGGCCGCCTGGCGGAACGGTGATTTCTCTGGCCTCCGCTCCCGACGGTGTTGTGTATCTTGGCACGGCCGATGGCCACATTTTTATTTCGCGCGATGAAGGAAAACACTGGCTGCTACGTGGACGCGTCAGCGCGCGCGCCGATGCCGTAATCCAAAAACTTCTCAGGGACACACGCAATCGCGACCTGCTGGCGGCAACGTGGTTTCAGGATGTTCGCGAGGGCGGCGGCCTGTATCGGAGCGACGATGAGGGCGCCACTTGGAATCCGGCAGGCTTGTCCGGCGAGATGGTGCGCACCGTAGAACAATCCGCTAGCGCACCGGAGATTTTTGTCGCCGGCACGCGTAGCGGGATTTTCCGGTCCGTGGATTCCGCGCGCACTTGGCAGCGCATTTCTCCTCCGGGAGATGCCGAACTGCGCAACGTGGACTCCCTGGCCATCGATCCGCGCGACCCGCAAATCATTTACGCTGGAACGTATCATCTGCCGTGGAAGACTTCGGATGGCGGCAAGACCTGGTTTCCGGTGGCCACTGGGATGATCGACGATTCCGACGTCATGAGCCTGCGCATCGACGCCGCCAATCCCGCGCGAATTTTTGCCAGCGCTTGCTCGGGGATTTACCGCAGCGAAAGCGCTGCCGCGGCCTGGACCAAGCTGCAGGGCATCCCCTACTCTGCGCGTCGCACGCAGGAAATCGTGCAGCATCCGGGTGATCCGCGCACGCTGTACGCCGCGACCACCGAGGGTCTATGGCTGACGCGGGATGGCGGCGAATCCTGGGCGCGCACCACTCCACGCGACTGGGTCGTGAATGCTGTCTTGGCCGTTCCAGACACCAGCGCATCCGGAGAGAAAGGCCGCTTGCTGCTGGGGACAGAAGTGCAAGGCGTTCTGGTCAGCACGGACGACGGCGCGACGTTCGCGCTGTCCAATGGTGGATTTTCGCACCGCGTGGCCGCCGCCCTGGTTGCAGACTCGCGGCACTCCCAACATCTGCTGGCATGGCTGCCCGGAGCGCCGGACCCGCTGCTCGAAACGAGCGACGGAGGCTTGCAATGGCAAGCGCTGCCGGGACGCGCCCCTGCGGAAATCGTACATATTTTTTCAACGGAGACCGGGTGGTGGTTGGCCAGTGCCACCTCTGGTTTGCTGCGCTATGACGCAGACACCGCGAAATGGAACGGCCTGCGCTTCGCGGCCGAGCGGCGAGTGGTTAGAGACCCGCCGGCACGTCCGCTGCGAACTTCGCGTCATGCGCCACGAAAACCTCCGCTGAAGATTCCCACGGCCTCCGAGATTTCCGCGATTCTCACGGTTGGCGCGCGCGTGTTCGTGGCCACCCCGCAAGCCCTATGGTCGGGAAGCCTGGGCGAAAAGATATTGCGTCCGGAGGCCATGGCCACGACAGCCTCTGAACTCAACGCGTCAGACTTTTCGAGAGACGTTTTGTGGATGGTGGCGGGCGGCCGCGCCGTGCGCTCCCTGGATGGCGGCAAATCGTGGACCCCGGCCGCTTTGCAGTTGCCGTTGCCGGATGCGCGAGCCGGCGCCGATGACGCGCGCACCGCGCAGGAGGACTTGCGCTGGGTGAGTGTTCCGCTGGTGTCTACGGAGAAACAACGGCCGCTCCCCGAGCGAACCCCGGAACAAACTGTTCAGCCGTTGCTGCTCGTAGGCACTGCGAAAGGACTTTATCGCGGCAGCAGCGACCCTGCCCCCCACGGCGGCGTGCGTTGGCAGCTGGTGCAGAGTGGGCTATCCGCCGGCGAACCCGTTGCTTATTCCTTCGCGGACGGTCTATGGATTGTCGCGATGCGCGGCGGCGGCATGTACATTTCGCGTGACGCTTCGCAAACCTGGGAACGGCTTGACGCTGGCGCGTTCAGCGCCGCATTTACCGGCGTGGCCCTTGTCGGGGAGGACCGTCTGGTCGCCGCTTCGCTATCGGAAGGCCTGTTGCGAAGGTCGGTTGCACGCGTGCGATCCGGGCAGCCGTGACCGGTGTTCGTCGCTTCCGGGGCGCTCTAGCTTCTCAAGCAACCTGGCGATCTAGCCGCCAGCCGCTCGCCACCCAGCCTGCGGAGTACCCCGCGCCTTGACGAAATACTGAATAGTATGTTATCTCCAGTATAACGTTGGCGGCGCCGGGCCGCTGGCGAACGGCGCGCGCGCGTGGGGATGGCCGACGCAAAATGGAATTCAGGTCCGGAATTGGTAAACGGCGCAAACCGTGACGGTTGCGATTCGATGCGCGAATGATGCCAGGACCTGCGGTTCCGAAACGAGGAAGCTCAGTTGTTGATGCTTAAACTAGATATGTTCTCAGTAAATCGATGGTTTCCGTTTTTGGACCCGAGGGGCAATCAACTGTGCATCCATTTGCACCTTGCGGGCCCGTAGCGGAAGGGAAATTTCGACTATGACCGACCAAGCGTGCACCGCCTCGTATCGCGATACAGCCGCGGTGCTTGACCTGCCTTTCACCCAGCCTCGGCCCAAAGAGCCTCTGCGACCGGAGATGCCTGCCATGACTCTGCTGATCGTCGACGACGAGCAAGTGGTCCGCGATATGTGCACGGAGGTTGGCAAACAACTGGCCATGAAGACGCTGGCGGTAGCGACTGCCGAAGAGGCCACAGAGCTCCTTGAGTACGCGCCTGTTGATATTCTGCTCGCCGATCTGCACTTGCCGGGTGCCAGCGGACTGGCGCTGCTCAAGCGTGTGCACGACGTATACCCAGATGTGGCGCGGATGGTGCTAACGCAAGACGGGACCGTGGGTTCGGCGGTCGAGGTCACGCGTCTTGGCGCCGTCGAGTATGTCGCCAAGCCGTTGCTCATCGAAGAATTAAAGTCCCGGCTGGAACGCGCCGCGCGCAGCGTCGAATTGCAGCGCGAAAACCGCTTATTGCGCGAGCAGCTGCGCACCCGTCCGGGATTCGGCGGGCTGATCGGACTGTCGCCAAAAATGGAGAATATCTACAAGGTAATCGGTAAGGTCAGCCAGCACGATTATCCGGTGCTCATCCTCGGGGAAAGCGGCACGGGGAAAGAACTGGTGGCCCGCAGCGTGCATTTCTCGAGTCCCCGGAAAGAGCGGCCATTTGTTCCGGTCGATTGTTCGTCCCTGACCCCCACGCTCATTGAATCCGAACTATTCGGCCACGTGAAGGGCGCCTTCACCGGTGCTTTGCAAGCCAAGCAAGGGCTGCTTGAATCGGCGGACGGCGGCACGCTGTTCCTCGATGAAATTGGCGATATGCCTACCGACATGCAAGCCAAACTCTTACGCGCGCTGCAGGAACACGAAATCAAGCCCGTGGGTTCAACAGAACGCAGAAGCTTCAATGTGCGCATCATCGCCGCTACCAATCGCGATCTCGAAGCGGCCATTCGTGGCGGCGCCTTCCGCCAGGATCTTTATTTCCGCCTCAACGTGGTGCAAGTGAAGCTGCCACCGTTGCGCGACCGCAAAAACGACATTCCTCTGCTGGTCACTTCGTTTCTCGAAAAGCTCACTTCGCCGGACGCTCGGCCGCGCACCATTTCCGAAGACGCCATGCGCCGGATGATCGCCTACGATTGGCCCGGTAACGTGCGCGAGCTGGAAAACGTTGTGGCCCGCGCCGTGGCGTTGGGTTGCGGTCCCACCGTGCAACTCAGCGACTTGCCATCGAGCTTGCATCATCCGATCAGCGAACGCACTCCAGAAAAAGACGAACTGTTGCCGCTCCAAGAGCTGGAACGCCGTGCCATCTTGCGCATGCTGCGCGAAACGGGCGGCGACAAGTTGGCCGCTGCTCGCCTCCTGGGCATCGGCAAGACAACGCTCTACCGCAAGTTGAAGCAGTACCACGTGGAACAGATGCCCGGCTAGTTCCGCGGACAGTGTGCGGCCTCCGCGAACCGGGGTGCCGAGCGCCTCCGAACAGCACGGCGTCCGCGCGAACCGGCTAGGAGCTCCCGAGGGTGCGCGGTTTTCTGCCGGACGAATGCTGACTAGCGCCTACCGGAGTTGCCGCCCTACAAACACGGACAGCACGTTTGGCGGCTGCACGCTGCCTATTGCGCTTACTTCGGTGTGATCCTCGGGCCGGGCAAAAAATTCCGCTACGGGTGGGTCATTTTTTCGGGTTGGACTTGGGCGTCGAATTCTTCGCCGGTTAGGAAGCCCAGTTTGATGGCGGCTTCGCGAAGACTGGAGTGTTCCTTATGAGCGGTGTGGGCCACTTTGGCGGCGTTGTCATAACCGATTTTGGGGGCCAGAGCGGTGACCAGCATCAGGGAGTCCTCTACGTACCGGTCGATTTGAGCGCGATTTACTCCGATGCCTTCGACGCAGTGGTGCACGAAACTGTTCATGGAGTCGGTAAGCAGTTCGACGGAGTGCAGATAGTTAAAGATCATCACCGGTTTGTAGACGTTGAGTTCGAAATTGCCTTGGCTGCCCGCGATACCGATGGACACGTCGTTGCCCATGACCTGGACGGCGACCATGGCAAGGGCTTCGCACTGCGTGGGATTCACTTTGCCGGGCATGATCGAGGAGCCGGGCTCGTTTTCGGGGAGAGTAAGCTCCCCGAGGCCGCAGCGCGGGCCGCTAGCCAGCCAGCGGATGTCGTTGGCGATTTTCATGAGGGAGGCTGCGAGGGTTTTTAGCGCGCCGCTGGCGAAGACGATTTCGTCGTGAGCGCTGAGGGCGGCGAATTTGTTGGGGTGAGAGCGGAACGGGAGGCCGTTGAGTTCGGCAATTTTTTTGGCGGCGCGTTCGGCGAATTCAGGGTGTGCGTTAAGGCCGGTGCCCACGGCGGTGCCGCCGATGGCGAGGTCGTAGAGGCCGTCGAGTGCGGCGGTGATGCGCGCGGAGTCGCGGTCGAGGAGATTGACCCAGCCGGAAAATTCCTGGCCCACGGTGAGCGGCGTGGCGTCCTGCAAATGGGTGCGGCCGATTTTTACGATCTTGTCGAACTCTTTGCGCTTGGCTTCCAGAGCGTCACGGAGGGATTTTACCGCAGGCAGCAAATGCCGTGCGGTTTCCGTGGCGGCGGCGATGTGCATGGCGGCGGGAAAAGTATCGTTGCTCGATTGCGACATGTTGACGTCATCGTTCGGGTGAATGGGCTTTTTGCTGCCCATTTCGCCGCCGGCGAGTTCGATGGCGCGGTTGGAGATGACTTCGTTAACGTTCATGTTGGTCTGCGTGCCGCTGCCGGTTTGCCAGATGCGCAGTGGAAAATGATCGTGGAGTTTGCCGGAGATGACGTCGTCGGCGGCTTGCGTGATGAGCTTGGCTTTTTCCGGAGAGAGCTTGCCGAGATCCTGATTCACGAGGGCGGCAGCTTTTTTAAGGATGCCGAAGGCGCGGATCAGTTCGGGGGGCATGGTGTCTTTGCCAATGGCGAAATGGATGAGGGAACGCGCGGTTTGCGCACCATAATAGCGATCGGCGGGGACTTCGATTTTGCCCATGCTATCGGATTCGGTGCGTGCGGTAGGTCGCCGGGCGGTGTCGGTCATGGAGCTGCTCCCTCGTAGTTTGGCAGCTATGAGTTTAGCAGCAAGGGCGAGCAGCGGGAGCGACAAGCGGTCCGCAAGACGGAGCGATCTGGTGGCCGCAGAGAATCGCCGGATCGAAGGTCCGGCGATTGGAGCCAAGCAACTAATCTCGCCCGACGGTGTTTAAGGTGCCTACACATGGCAAGCGGAGCGGATTAGGGGAGTCAATCGGAAGAGATTCTCCGCGCGCTGTAATGGCTACAATGGGTGACAACGATGGACGTGCCCTGCCCTAAGCCAAAGGTTGCTAGGCTCACATCTCCGGAGCAACAGGCGCAGATGAGAGTGGTAGTGTGCGGCAGGTGGCCGCCGCTGAAGCCGCTGCCGGTATTCAAGTGCGAGGCGGATGAGTATCGCGCCTCCATCGAGTTCGACAAGCTGCGCGGAGAGTGGGTCTGCCGCAAAACCTCCTTAACTTCCAACAAGGTGCAGGAAATGCGCGGTGGATTGGCAGATATCGCCTTCGAGCTGCCCGAGGCGCCACCGGACGCATTCGCCGAACATGCTGCCGCAGACCAGCCGGAAGAAGAATTGCAGAAGGATGCCATCCGCCGCCGCCAAGCCATGCAGGATTGGCGGGAGACTTACGACAACGGCGCTGTGTATTCTGGCCTGCGTCATTATCTTTCGGAAGGCCAGCAAAATGAGATCGAAGACAGCCTGCGATTTACGCTGACGGCTCGGCAGCTTCAGAGCAACGCGAAAAATATTGCTTACGTTTTTGACGCCCTTTCAAAAGCCGGTGGCAAACTGGCGACGCTGATCGAAATCGCGCGCCGCAAGAAGGCGACGGAGCGGCTGGCCGCACCGGGAGAAGCGACAGCGCACGCCGCCGACGCCGAAAGCCTGGCGCCGGCTGGATTGATGCACGGCATGCGCGAGCGCCGCCGTCAAATGCGCAAGACTTTTGCCACGCACCCGTATGTGAATCTCGGCGACAATAATGGCGGTCTGGCCCTAGATATCAGCGAGACGGGCATGGCCATTCATGGGGCCGGGTCGCTGACGACCGACGAGCTTTTCCCACGCATTTGCTTTCAACTGCCCAACTCAGGGCCGAACATCGAAGTCTCAGCGCGGATTGTGTGGCTGGCGGAATCGAGCAAAGCCGCAGGCCTGCGATTCGTGGACCTGAGCGCCGAAGGCCGGGGGAAAATTGCAAATTGGATCGCGTCCGAAGGGCCCAGCCCGGAATTTACAAAGTCAACCTGGACGCCAGTCGAGATCATTCGGCCGGCAGCCGTCGAAAATGTGCCCGAAGAAATAATCGAGAATCAGTATCCGGAGGAAGAGCGGCCGTCACCAGCTGAACCGGCTGCTCGCGCTGCCTCTCCAGCATCATCGCGGATTGCCGCGCCGCAAATACTGAGCCCGAAATCAGTACTGTATGTGGAAAAGTTTGATGAAAAATTGCGTCGGCGTGCCCTGCTCGCCCGTATTGGCGGACAAGTTAGAGGTGGTCACGGCGAGGCGCAGGGCGATACGGATGCGGGGGCGGATGCTATCGAGAATTCGCCCTTACGAGCAGGTACGTGGGAGGTATCCGGATTTCAAATCGCTGCAGTGTTGGTCTTCGCGTTGTTAAGTCTCGTCGCCGGGCTTACCGTGGGGCGCGGTCAGCTCAGAAAGCGTTTGCAGGTACTCCAGAAATCAACGACCGCTGTCGATGCTCCGCAACCGGCACTGCGTGATCGCTTGAGCGCAACGAATTCGCGAACTTCCAATGCTTCGGCGGCAGATACTGAGCGAGCGTCTGATGCAAGCCCGCCCGCGCCGCAATCGCTTGGTACGGGAGGAGATTCAGCACGCGTGGGTTCCGTGGGAGGCGCGCCCGCAGGCTTGCCCCCGGACGAACTGATCTCGCGGGCGTCGCCGCCTGCGAATTCCCAGCCGTCACATGCAGCCGAGGCGGCGGCCCCGTTCCGTGGCGCGCCGTCGGCATCCGTTCTGCGAAAGGCCGCGCCTGCCCCGCGAGTCGCGTTGCGCCCGCCATCAGCGTCCACCATGCTTGTCTCGGGCCCGGGCGACGGCAGCAAACCGTTCCGCCTAACGCTCCCGGAAAAAGCGATTGCGGCTTCCTCCTCCTTTGCGATGACCTCGCAGATGACTGTTCTTATTTCTCCTGAGATCGGAGCTCTACCGGCGCACAAGCTCTCTCGATTGCAAGCTGGCGAACTTGTCTCCTTCGTTTGGCCTCATTATCCGAGGCCGGGAGATCGACATGGATCGTCGGAAACCGTCAATGTCCGCGTCACCATCGGAGAGCTGGGGCAAGTCCTGGATGTAAATCGCCTGAGCGGCTCGGTCTCCCTTTTTCCTGCAGCGATGGGCGCCATCCGCCTGTGGCGTTACAGGCCCACTCTCGTGAACAACCGGCCGGTCGAAGCGCAACAGGACATCACGATCGAATTCCGGCCGCCCCAGTATCTGTCGCACGGTTCCGCTCGGCATGCATCGCACAAGGGCAAGTAATGTTTCGCGACAATCTTAAAGACGCCAATCGGGATCTCTGCCGCCGAACCTCGGAAGTCATGGTGAACTGTGCGGGTGACACCTTTGGTGCGCGAAGGTATAGGCTCCGGGCGGAACCGAAGGGGTAGTGAGGAACCGGTTCATCGGATGCGCGAGCGTCAAGCAGACCGATCCACTGCGGCCGTACTTTGGCTCCGATTCGGATTCAGCCGTGGTGCTGAATTTCGTGGATGGGATTTCGCTGGTTGGAAATGAGACGTCTTCGCATCCGGTTTGCGCAGCGAGGGTGGATTATTCGTCGAGCCGGAATGTGGGTATTTCGAATCGCTAGATGATAGCGAGCGCAGTCGCAGGGCTTGCCCAGAGCTTCGCCTTCAAGAGAAATGCCGGGAGAGCAATCGCGACGTTCAGAACGGCTTGCGATGCTCGACTGGCATGCAAATTGACATACAATGATCCGGCTTTCTAACACCGAGGAAAATCTGCGGGGAGCAACCGAATGACATTGAAACGAAATCTGGTTTTAGTCGCGACAGCCGTGCTGGCGTGTGGGGCGACCTTTTCTTTCGCCACCGATAAGGAGACCGACAAGAAGACCGACAAAAAGAATGCGAAGACGGCGGAAGACGCGGGGGGGTGGAATGAGTCGCAGATGTCGCAGCCGGCGACGGAGTCGCTGGATTTGAACGCGTACAACCTGATTCGCGAAGAGGGCTTGCAGCACTCTCATGTGATGGATTATGCGGGTGGGTTGGCGGACGGCGTTGGGCCGCGGTTGACGGGGTCGCCCAACATGGCGAAGGCCAATGCGTGGACGCGAACGCAACTCGCGAAAATGGGGTGCGCTAACGCGCACCTGGAGGATTGGGGCGAGTTTGGAATGGGCTGGCAGCAGCTGAACACCTGGGTGCGCATGACCGAGCCGGATACGGCGGTGTTCGTGGCGCAAGCCACGCCATGGTCGCCGGGGACGAATGGCCCACTGGCGGGTCCAGCGGTTTCCGCGGTGATCAACGATGAAAGCGACATCGCGAAATACAAGGGAAAGCTCGGCGGGAAGATTGTGTTTCTGGGAGCGATGCGCGACGTGCCGCCGCCCGAGAAAGCGTTTTTCGGACGCTACACCGATAAAGACCTGAAAGAATTAGAGTCGCTGCCGGTGGCCAACAGCGATGCTGAGGCGCAGGCGCGCAGGGAACGGTCGCAGAAACGCGCAGCGCTGGCCAAGGTGGTACTGCCATTTCTGGCCGGAGAAAAGGTCCTGGGCGTGATTGTTCCGAGCCGCGACGGCGAAAACGGCGGCGGCACGGGAATTATTTTCGACGACAACGGAGCTGCGCTGGGGCGCACGCCGTATCACCGGGATACCGCGATGCCGTTCCCGGTCGTCGTCGCACAGATTGAAAGTTACGGGCGCGTGTACCGGTTGTTGCAGAACCATGTGCCGGTGACCGTTGAGATGGATGTGGATGTGAAATTTACGGGCGACCACGAGCATGGTTTTGATACCGTGGCGGAAATTCCGGGCACGGATCCGAAGCTGAAGGATGAACTGGTGATGGTGGGCGGGCACTTGGATAGCTGGATCGCGGGAACGGGCGCCACCGACAACGGAGCGGGTTCGATCGTGGCCATGGAAGTGATGCGCATTCTGAACGCACTGAAGGTCAAACCGCGGCGCACGATTCGTATTGCGTTGTGGTCGGGGGAAGAGGAAGGGCTCTTTGGCAGTAAAGGCTATGCGGCCCAGCATTTCGGCAGCGCACCGCTCTCTACAGATCCTGATCAGCTGCAAGTGCCGGAGTATATGCGCAAGGTGGCGGGGCCCTTGGAGTTGAAGCCGGAGCAGAAATTAGTTTCCGCCTATTTCAACGTGGACAACGGCACGGGAAAAATTCGCGGCATTTACACGCAGGGCAACGCGGCGGTGGACGGGATTTTCGAGCAGTGGATGGCGCCGTTGAAAGATCTCGGCGTCACCACAATCACCAACCGCAACACCGGCGGTACGGATCACCTGTCCTTTGACGCCGTGGGCATCCCGGGATTTCAGTTTATTCAGGATCCCCTCGATTATGATTCGCGCACGCACCACTCCAATATGGACACCTACGAACGGCTGCAGCCCGCGGACCTCAAACAGATCGCCGTGGTCGAAGCAATTTTCGTTTACAACGCGGCGATGCGCGACAAAATGATTCCGCGAAAGCCCTTGCCTCATCCCGAATTGCGCGACGAACAGAACAAGCAGCTGCCGGACTTGTACCCCACGGTGGTTGCCCCAGACGACGGCAAGAGTCCCGGCAGAAAATAACTGAAGAGTCTTGGTGTTTCGCTGGAGGGTTGCATGACGATTGCTCGATGGTGTGCGAGTTTGCTGACGCTCGTGGTTACGCTGTCTTCTGCCTCGACCTTGCTTGCGCAACAGACTGCGCAAACCGTAGATCCGAGCTGGTACTCCGCGATGCGCTGGCGATTGATTGGGCCGCACCGCGCGGGGCGCGTTACCGCGGTGGCGGGAATTCCCGGAGATCCGGCGACCTATTACCTCGGAACGCCGGGCGGCGGAGTGTGGAAAACGATCGACGGCGGAGACGTCTGGAAGCCCATCTTTGATGAGCAGCATGTGGCGTCCATTGGGGCGGTGACGCTGGCGCCTTCGAATCCGAACATTATTTACGTGGGGACCGGCGAGCAGACGCGCGGCAATGGCGTTTACAAATCGACGGACGCGGGCCTTTCTTGGGTGCATATCGGGCTAGAGAAAACGAATTACATCAGCTCGATTTTGGTGGATCCGCGCAATCCGGACATTGTTATTGTCGGCGCACTAGGCCATCCCGTGATCGGTGTGTCATCCGAGCCGGCGGAGCGCGGGATTTTTAAATCCGTCGACGGCGGAAAAACATGGAAACACACGCTGAAGAAAGACGAACTCGATGGGATCGCGGATATGTGCGCGGATCCGGAAAATTCGCGGGAAATTTTTGCGACCATGTGGAAACCCCGCGATCGCTTTTCTGGTCTCGAGGATGAAAGCAACGAGAAGCCAAAACAAGATGGCTGGATTTATAAATCGGTGGACGAAGGTTCCACGTGGAACCTTGTGGCGGGCAAAGGGCTGTCGTCTGAACCGCTCGATCGTATCGGAGTTGCCGTCGGGGCGGGCACACACGGGCGCCGAGTGTTCGCCATCAGCGGGCAAGGGCTGTTTCGAACGGATGACGCGGGAGAAACGTGGCGAAAAATCACCAGCGATCCACGCATCGTAGGTAACGGCTACATCAGCCGGGTGTATGTGGATCCGCGCGACGCGGACATCGTGCACGTGATGCAGACCACCACGTACCGCTCGACGGACGGCGGGCAGAACTTTGCGGCCTTCAAAGGCGCGCCGGGCGGCGACGATTATCACGTGATGTGGATCGATCCGCAAAATACCAAACGCATGTTTTTGGGGGTGGATCAGGGCGCGACGATCAGCCTCGACGGCGGCGCCACCTGGAGTTCCTGGTACAACCAGGCCACCGGCCAGTTCTATCACGTCATTACGGACAAACAATTTCCCTACGTGGCTTACGCACCGCAGCAAGATAGCGGAACCGTGGCCGTGCCCAGCCGCAGCGATTATGGTGAAATCACTTATCGCGACTGGTTTTCCATTGGCGGATTTGAATTTGGATTTATCGCACCGGATCCGCTGAACGCGAACATCGTGTACTCGACGGGATGGTATGGAAGTGTGGTGCGCTTTGATAAAACTACCGGGCAGATCGTGCACGTTTTCGTGCACAACAATGAAGAACGCACCGCGCAGATGCCGCCACTGGTTTTTTCTCCGCAGAATCCGCGCACCCTTTACTTGGGAACGCAGTATGCGATGAAGACGATGAACAATGGCGATACCTGGCAGCGGATCAGTCCGGACTTGACGGTACGTGCCGAAGAGCCGGCAAAAAAGGAAGGTGCAAGGGCCGGCGGGCATGTGTTGGTCGACGGAGATTCAGGTTTTGCCTCGGATGAAGATGAGAGAGATGCGGCGCTCGAACAGAATCCTCGCCGCAGCAGGGCCCTCACTGTGCTTGCGCCTTCGCCGGTCGCTGGCGGAACGCTGTGGGCGGGGACCGGCAACGGAATAATTCAAGTCACCACCGATGACGGAAGTACATGGCGGAACGTTTCCCCGCAGGATTTGAAAGCGGAGACGATGGTGAGCACGATTGAGCCTTCACATTTTGACGCGAACTCGGCATATCTGACGGCAAGCACCCGGCGCGATGCGACCCCATACATTTACCGGACGCGCGACGGCGGAAAGTCCTGGCAGAAAATTACCGACGGGCTGAAGCCGGACCGCATCGCACGTGTGGTGCGCGAGGATCCCGTGCGCCGCGGGCTCTTATACGCCGGCACGGAAGATGCGGTGTACGTTTCGTTTGACAACGGCGATCACTGGCAATCGCTCGACCTGAATTTGCCGACGGCGGATATGCGCGACTTAGTGGTGCACGACCATGACCTCGTGGTGGCCACCTATGGCCGCGCGCTGTGGGTGCTCGATGATATTTCTCCGCTGCGGCAAGCGAGTTCGCAAATGGCTGGCGCCAATGCATATTTACTCCGGCCGGCGGATGCCCTCCGCGTCCGCTGGGACAACGATCAGGAGACGCCACTGCCGGCCGAAATTCCCGCCGGGCAGAACCCGCCGGACGGCGCGATGATTTATTATTACCTGAAGAGCGCGCCGACGTCGGCGATTGCGCTGGAAATTCAGGATGCGAACGGCAGAGCGGTACGTCGCTTTTCGAGCGATGCGCCGCCTGCGGACAAGACCATCAAGAACGTTCCCGATTATTGGTTTCCCCCGCTGGCAGGTATACCGAAAAATGCGGGACTGAATCGCTTCGTTTGGGACCTGCATTATGATGCCCCGCTGACGCTGTTGTACAGCTACTATGGGAATACCCTCGATTACGTGGAATATACCCTTTCCGATCATGCGGTGGTGGGTGGCACGCCGCGCGAACAGACGCCGGGCCCACTGGCGGTTCCCGGAGAATATAAAGTGGTGCTGACGGTGGGCAGCGAGAAATTTACGCAGCCGCTCGAGATCACCCTCGATCCTCGCGTGCACGTATCGCAGACCGAACTGGAGCAGCAGTTCAAAACGGCGCTGACCATCGAAGCGGGATTGCAGTCGAGCTACTACGCGTTTGGCGAAGTGAATGCCTTGCACAAGGAAGTCACAGAGAGGGAAAAACAACTGGAAACCAACGCGCCAGCGAAAGAGGCAAGGGAGGCGCTGAAAAGCTTCGAGAAGCAAGTGGAAGCGCTCGAGAGCGGCACTCAGCTAGCGCCGGGAATTGGACCGATCAATCGCGATTTGGCCCGCATGGCGTTCATGGTTGAGAGCGGAGATGCCGCTCCGTCTGACACGGCGCGAGCGGCGATTGCCGAATCTTGCGAAGGGCTGACCAAGCATCTGGCCGATTGGCGCGAGATGCAGAAACAATCGCTGCCGGCGATCAACGCGACCCTCGAGAGATATAAGGTCCCGACATTGCCTCTGCTGGATGCGGGCGCTCCGAAAGTTACTGTGAACGCCGGCGACGCATGCCACCCGGAATCGAACTAGTCCCTCGAATTGTCGCGATATCTGCGATAGCTAAGAATTCCAGGAAACCCGCGAGAGCTGTTTCTTGCAGGTTTCCCATTCAGCGCCGGCCAAGATGCGCGGCGCGATTTCCAGCAAGCGCGACGTCAGCATGAACACGCTGGCAGCATTCCAGGGCCGCCCGTCACGGGTGCGGTAGTCCCGGACATTAAGGGCGTCGGCCATACTGCGGAACGACACATCCTGCACGATCATTTCGGCGAGAAACGTCAGCGTCTGGATTTCGAGCGGGTCATCTTCGAGATGTTGGCAGTCCGAGGCGATGCGCAAGCCAAAGGGAACCTCTTCGCTAGCGCGTTCTCCGGCAGGTACCGGCTGCTCGCCGGAGACTTCGACTTCGCGCTCCCATTCGAGGGCCACGAGGTGCCAGCCGGCATCGTGCATCTTTGACAGGTAAACGGACGTGGGCGGGATGCTCACCTTTTCACGCATGCGATCGAGTTTTTTCATCGCGGACCTCCAGAAGCGAGCGCTCGGGAACAGTTCTTGGAAGCAATTTTGTTGCCTTTGTCGATGACGGCAGAATGTTGAAAAGATTGGCGGTTACCGTGTAAGTCGCCCAGGGAATTGCGACGGGAATGTCCGTTCGTGGGATGAGCCTGTCGCGTAGATGGACAGTTGGCGGTTGCAGCTAACATCCGGCGATCAAGACGATGGATTGACCGTATGTAACCGCTGCCGCTCGAAGAGCACATTCAAAGCCCGGCGAAAAGCCATTGTGTATACTTGAAGGCACCGCACGGGGACAGGCTTCACGGGAGAGTTTCGGGAAATCATGGCGGCATCGCCCACAAAAACGAGCGCAACTCGCAAGGTACGCTTGCAGCGTACGCTACGTTTTGTGCGCACGCGTACCCGCGAATTGCTAATGATCGGCAAGGCGCTGGGCTCCACGAAGCACCCTATCCTGGTGCACATCATTCCCATGCGCCGTTGCAATCTGGCTTGCGGTTATTGCAACGAGTATGACGACGTTTCAAAGCCGGTGCCGATTGAAGAAATGAAGCGCCGGCTGGATTTGCTGGCGCAGATGGGCACATCGATCATCACGATAAGCGGCGGCGAACCGCTGATGCATCCGGAGCTCGAAGAAGTCATTCGCCACATTCGGCGCCGCGGCATGATCGCCGGAATGATCACCAACGGATTTTTGCTGAGCGTGGCGCGGATTCACTCGTTGAACGAGGCAGGTTTAGAGCATCTGCAAATCAGCATTGATAACGTCACTCCGGATGAGATGTCGCTGAAGAGTTTGAAGACCCTGGACTCGCGCCTGGAGATGCTGGCGCAGCACGCGGTATTTCAGGTGAACATTAATTCGGTTCTGGGCAGCGGCGTAAAGAATCCGCAGGATGCGCTGACCATCGCGCACCGCGCGGTCGATTTGGGCTTTACCAGTACTGTTGGAATTATTCATGACCATAGTGGGCAGTTGAAACCGTTGGGTAACGCGGAGACCGACATTTTTGAGAAAGTGATGACACTGGGAAAGCGATCCTTTTCGCGCTTCAACGATTTTCAGCACAATGTGGCGCGCGGGAAAGAGCATGTTTGGCGCTGCCGTTCCGGTTCGCGGTATTTATACGTTTGCGAGGATGGCTTGGTGCATTGGTGCTCGCAGCAGCGCGGCTATCCGGGAATTCCGCTGGCGGAGTATACTTCGGATATGCGGCGCCGCGAATATGCGACGAAGAAATTTTGTGCGCCGCGCTGCACCGTATCCTGCGTACAGCAGGTGGCGATTTTGGACAATTGGCGGGATCCACAGAATTTGAAGCCCAATTTGCGCAAGCGCAAACCCGGCGCCGCGCAGCCCCAGGAAGTTGCCGCGCAGTTGGTGCAAATCGGCAGCACCCCGAGCGACTCTTAGCACCGGTAAAACCGGAGGCGTTGCCTACTTCGTATTTTCTCTCCGCGCACACCTGCACTCCAGCAGGGTTGCAGTTCCGCCAAGGCTTGACAACAATGTCAGCATGCCCGGTCCCGCGATTGAAATTGAAAATCTGACCAAGGAATACCCGTACGGTTTTCTTCACCTGAAAAAGAAAACTTCGCTGGAAGGTTTGACGTTGCAGGTCGAACCCGGCGAAGTGTTTGGCTTTCTAGGACCGAACGGCGCCGGAAAGTCCACGACCATTAAATTGTTGATGGGGCTGATTTTTCCGACCAGCGGTCACGCGCGCATGCTTGGCAAACCCGCCACCGACATCGCGATGCACCGCCACATCGGGTACCTGCCCGAGCAGCCCTATTTTTACGACTACCTTACCGCCACCGAAGTGCTGGATTATTTCGCAAAATTTTACGACCTTTCCGCGACCGAGCGCCGCGAACGCGTGCAGCAAATGCTGAAAAAGGTTGGGCTGGAGACCGCCGGAAAAATTCAGCTGCGCAAATATTCCAAAGGCATGCTGCAGCGTGTCGGCCTGGCCCAGGCGATTTTGCATGATCCGCAACTCGTAGTGCTCGATGAGCCGATGTCCGGGCTGGATCCCGTGGGCCGCCGGGAAGTGCGCGACATTATTCTGGAATTGAAAAACGCCGGAAAAACCATTTTGTTTTCCACGCACATTTTATCCGATGCGGAGATGCTTTGTGACCGCGTGGGCGTGATAGTGGGTGGAAAGCTGCAAGGCGTGGGCGCGCCCGGCGAGATCGTCGGCATCAAGGCGCAAGAGATGGAAATACTCTTCGAACTCCGCGCAAGTCTACCGGATTCCGCTGCGCCAAGCCCCACCTCCACGACCGGTTCCGCGCTGCTGGCAAAGGCTACGCGCACCGGAGAACGCTACCGACTGCAGGTGCCGGAAGCGGAGTTGTATGCTGCGATCGAGCAATTGCGCGCAGCGCACGCGAAAATCTTGTCTGTAGCGCAAATTAAACCCTCGCTCGAGGAGTATTTCATGCATTTAGTTGCCGCCGACCGTGCACAAGCCGCGGCCATCGAGGTGAGCGGAAAGTGACGCACATCGGCGCGGTGGCACTGAATACTTTCAAGGAAGCAGTGCGCGATCGCGTGCTGTACAACCTGGTATTTTTTGCGCTGTTGATGATGGCGGCTGCGGTGCTCGTGGGACAGATCTCCATGGGCATCGATAAAATCGTAATCGTCAGCCTGGGCCTCAGCGCCATTTCGTTTATTGGTTTGCTGATAGCAGTGTTCATCGGCGTGGGGCTGGTCTCGAAAGAAATGGATAAGCGCACCATTTATGCGATCTTGTCGAAGCCCGTGCGGCGCTGGGAATTTTTGATCGGAAAGTTTGCCGGGCTGGTGTTCACGCTGGCGGTCAATACCGCGGCCATGTCCGCGGGACTATTCTTGGCGCTCCTGTACGTGACGCACAAGCTCGAACGCGCCGATACCGTTGTGCTGGTGGCAATTTATTTTATTTTGTTGAAGCTCGCCATTGTCGTGGCGCTGGCGCTGTTGTTTTCCTGTTCGACCACCTCGCTTCTGGCTATTCTGTATAGCGCGGGTTTTTACGTCGCCGGTTCGTTCGTGCAACAAATGCGCACTTTGCGCAGTGATCTCGCGGGACCGGCGGCTGCCACGTTTATGAAATGGTTGTCGTATCTGTTGCCAAACTTTGAAAATTTCGATGTGACAGCCTTGGCCTCGCATGGCCGCGCCATTCCCGGTACCCTGATTGCGCAAAATACCCTTTATGCGGCCTTGTATTGTGCGGTGGCGCTCACCACCGCGGCCATCGTTTTTTCGCGTCGCAACTTAAAATGAAAACCGTACGAGTCATCGCATTGACGCTGGGGCTGCTGTTCGGTTTCGCAGCGATCTGGCGGCTGCAAATCCGCATCGATGCGCAACATGCTGCTCTGCTCCAGGAGCAAGACAGCCTGCTGCTCACGTCCCCGAAGCTCCTGAAAATCATGAGCCTTGAATATGCTCCTCTGCTCGCGGATATTTACTGGACGCGCGCGGTGCAATACTACGGCGAAAAACACGCCAACCAGGACAGTCATCTCGACTCCCTCTGGCCGTTGCTAGACATTACCACCACGCTCGATCCAAATTTGCTGCCCGCCTATCGCTTTGGCGCAGTGTTCTTGAGCGAACCGCCTCCGCAAGGCGCCGGCCGCCCCGATTTGGCGGTCCAATTGATCGAACGCGGCGTTCAAGCTAATCCAGAATATTGGCGCTTGTACGAAGATCTCGGTTTCGTCTATTACTTCGATATGAAGGATTACGCGAAAGCCTCGGCGGCGTTTTATGAGGGCAGCAAGCGGCCGCACGCTGACCTGTGGATGCGCGTGATGGCCGCCAGAGTGGCAGCCGAAGGAGAATCGTTCGAAACTTCCAGTTTTTTGTGGCAGGACGTCTATCAGAACGCTAGCGATCCGCAAGTGAAGGAAGCCGCATTGAGCCATTTGCAATTGTTGAAGGTGCGCGAGGATTGCAAGCAACTCGATGCCCTCGGAGATATTTTTGAAAAGCGCTACGGGCGCAGGCCGGAGCGCATCAGCCAACTCATCGAGACAGGAATCTTGCGCGCGGTGCCGGTCGATCCGCTGGGCTATCGTTATGAAATGGGAGAGGACGGCAAAGCGCAATTGAGTCTCGATAGTCCGCTTCTCGAGAAACAATTGTTGTTTGAAAAATTGAGATGAACGGTCGCTGATTTTCTAGCCATTGGGTTTGAATCGCTATCCCCGCCACGCAAAAATCACGGTCATTCAGTTTCGCAAAGAAGGGTCATCTCCGGATCAATCAAAAGTTTGCGCGGCATCGTCGGCGTGACGAAATGAAACGTGGTCTTAGCGCCCTCCGCGACTACCGTGCCGAGCAAGACCATGCGTCCCGCATCGAGTCGCGCATAAATGGGAACCGGCGCGATGAAGGAACGCGGCACGCCAGTTTGCGTCAGCGTGCCATGGACCAAAATGCCTTTCTCTGAACTGCGTGCGGTAAAATCTACATGATAGCGGGGGATGCCGGTCCCGCGAATCCACTCGTCGAAAAACCATTCCATCGAGCGGCCGCCTTCAAGGTCCATCGCCGGAGTCATCACGGCTTCCAGTTCTTTCTGCAAATCTTCTGTGGAAAGCGCGTGATACGCGTATTTCGACGACAGCGTTTGCAGAAACGCGGTGAATCGCGCATCAGGATTTTTCGTAGCAGGCTGGCGCAGCATCTCACGAATCATGTGCAGCACCCATGCCCCTTTGCTGTACACCACGACATCGTAATCGTGCGGAGCGCGCGAAGAATCGAGCCGCGAGCCGAGGGTGAGAGCGCCAGTCTCCGCGGGAGCCCGCTCTCCATTTTCTGGTTTCACGAGCAGGGAATGACGGAAGCGCTCGAGCCACAGACGCATCAGGTGGTCCGCGGGCCGGCGGCTGTCCGCAAAAAGCAGCGCCAAATAACTTGCGATCGATTCGTTGATCCACTGATCGCGGTAACTAGACCAGCCCACCACATTTCCCCACCACTGATGCGCCACTTCGTGATAGGGCATCAGTTCCGTGAAATGTTCCTGACCAGAAGCGGAAAGTCCAGCTTGTCTTTGCGCTTCGGGAGACAGGTAGGCGTATGTCGAAAGGTATAGAAGGCCAGGCCAGCCTTGACCAAAATTTCCAGGGATCTGCGAGACGCTCAGCGATGGAAAGGGGAATGGGCCGCTAAACGTTTCATAAAAACGGATGGAGCTTTCAATTTCTTTGCCCAGTTGTCTTAGAGTGTCGGCGGGACTCGGAGGCGGCGCGTGCTCAAATGGTCCGCCAGAAAGCGCCGGACGCTCCGCTGCGGACAGCCGGCCGAAACCGAAGATGGAGCCGGCGTCCGCAGGCGACGACGCTAGCCGGCTGTGCAGTGATTGTTCTAGTTCGTGATTGGCATACACATCCACGGAATATCTTCCGGCAGCAACCGTCGCGGAAGCATATTCGCCAAGGTTGAAGCCCGCAACCGGCACCGGCTTCTGCGTCTGCCAGCGCGCCACGCGAAAATCGCCATCGACGCGTTCGTCCAACTTTACCCCAGTGGCCACGAGTTGCAGTTTGCGAGGCCAGCGCATGGTTAGGTCGTAGGTCGCGAAATCTGCGGCGTCGCCCAGATGCGGATACCAACTGTCTCGCGCGCCGACCACCAGCACACCGTTGCCGGCGTCGGTGATTACGTTCCCACGATAGCGAAATCGCAGGCTGAATTGCTGCGTGGCTGCGGCCGGTTTAGGCAGCACCACATAGATTTCATCGTTGCCGCGTTCCGCACGGGACTGTAGGTCGAGTCCTTCGTTTTGAAAAAACGGAAGTGTGCGGCCTTGCTCGTCGGTGATGCTATCGGCGAGCAACGCCCGCGCCAGTCCGAATACCACCAAGCGTTCGCCCGCGGTTTCCGCTTGCACTTGTATCGTGGCGGTTCCTTCAAGCGCGTTGTTCGTTCCGATGCTCGCCTCCAGCGCGTAGTGCGAAGCTTGAAAAGGCTGCTGTGGCGCGGTATCTCCCGGCAATGCATAAGAGACCCAGGCGTCGTAAAACACACCGCCGCCAGCTTGTCCCCGCGCATTTCGCGGCTGACCGAGAACAAAAGCTTCGCGGCGTTGCTGATCGTAGATTACGTCGAACGCCCCATGCACCACGCCTTCGAGAGCGGCGTAAAAGTACGGCTTGGGGTTCTGTGAAAGCAGCGTCTCCAGCACGCGCAACGTATGTTGCGGATTCAGCGCCGCCAGAATTTCATCCCAGTGCGCGGCCAGCACGATGTCAGTCTGTGGAGCGAGCGCGGCGTTGCGCAGCTCGCTCAGAAGTTCTTGCGCGGTCTGGTCGGTGAAGCGCAGATACGCCGTCGTGAAGTCCTCGTCCAGAACGGTCGCGCCGAGGAATCGCCCCATCTGTTGCTTTTCGACGGGGTCGCGCGGCGCGGCCAGTGCGTGTCCGCGTCCTGCAAAAACGGCGCCCGTGATTTGCCCGTCCAGCGCGGTAAAAAACGCTAGCTTGCCTTCGTCAAATTGCAGCGTAGCGTCTCCGCGGTGCAGGCTGATACGATTTTCAGCCGCTACGCGATAGACCGTCGCGGGGTCGACGGTCGCGGAATTCAGCGCAGCGTAGAGTTGGTGGGGATCGCGGTCGCGGGATTCTGTTGCGCAAAGGGCGCCAGGCAGCGCGAAAACGCAACTGGCAAGCAGCACAATGCAACAACAGGATTGCACGCTCGTCGGCCGCAACTTCACTCCGCGAGTGTAGTCATATTCGGCAATGCGGAACAAGCTCATGAGCGCTGCGTGGGCCGCGGATGAGTAAAATGAAGTAATGCGACGGTCGACGCCGTTAAGAATCTTAGACGCAGCGCGCGTGTGTTCGTTAGCGCGCCCGTCGCTCCTGTTGCTGCTCGCCATGTTGCTGTCCGTCGCGGTTTCCGCGGACACCATCGTCCTCAAAAACGGCCGCCGCATCACCGCCTTCAACGTCGTCGAGACCGGCGATAAAATCCACTACGAAACTTCGGCCGGCGAACTCACCCTTCCCAAATCCATCGTCGATCACATTGAGAAAGGCGGTATGGTCGCGATGCCTGGCGGTCCCGGAAGCGACGCCGCCCACCTGGCGATCTCCCCGCCGGGCTTCGACCCCGCCGCAGGCGGCGGCGATATCGAACACGGCACTATTCATGACGGCGCCATCGATCGCGCCTACATCGCCAAACTCGAAGGCGACGCGCACGCGGGTGGCTCAGCCGCCAAGCCCGCCGCCATTGCTCACCATACGGCTGCAATGTTTGAACTTACCCAGGGCGACACGGAACACGCATTGGCCGACGAGCGCACCGCGCTCACCTACGCGCCTGAAGAACCCGTGCTGCTCATGAACGTCGCCTATCTCCATCTGCGCCGGAGCGAATATACGCAGTCGCTCGAATACCTCGAACGGGCTCGCCGCTACGCGCCCGATAATCCCGACGTTCCCAAACTCGCCGGTTGGTCTTACTACGGCATGAACAAGATGGATCAGGCGGTGAAGGAATGGCAACGCTCGCTGGCGCTTCGCCCCGATACGGAAGTGCAAGCGGCCCTGCAAAAGGCCGAGCGTGACAAACAGGAAGAAGAAAGCTACAAGGAAAACGTCAGCGCACATTTTAATTTGAAATACAGCGGCAGCGCGGAACCCGCCTTGGCCCGCGACGTCTTGCGCACCCTCGAAATGCATTTCGCCGCCATCGAGTCGGAGCTCAACTTCACGCCTCCGGATTCCATCGGCGTCATTCTCTACACGCAGCAAGCCTTTGCCGACATTACCAAAGCCCCCGGCTGGGTCGGCGCGCTAAACGACGGCCGCATTCGCGTGCCGGTGCAGGGCTTAACGTCCATGACCCCGGAACTTTCCCGCGTGCTCAAACACGAATTGACGCACAGCTTCGTTGGGCAAAAAACGGGAGCCCGCGCTCCTACCTGGATTCAGGAGGGTCTGGCCCAGTGGATGGAAGGGCAGCGCAGCAGCCAGAACGCCGCGGCGCTAACGCAAATTTATGCCGATGGCCACGCCGCTTCTCTCGGCAACCTCGAGGGTTCCTGGATGGGGTTGAACCGCGACCAGGCCGCCTACGCCTATTCGTGGGCCTTGGCCAACGTCGAATACATTATCGACGCTGACGGCATGGCCGACATCGAGCGCATCCTCGAGCACATCAGCGCCGGCCAGCCCACGGAAGCCGCGCTCCGCGAAGTGCTGCACAGCGACTACGCCGACGTCTCGCAATCCACTAACGCCTTCCTTCTGAGGAATTACGTCCGCTGAAACCAGCCGCCGTCACGGCGCTCCGCCTTGCCATCGCCATCGGTTCGGTTGTAAGCTTCGGCGACTTTAGCCTGTAAATTTCAGCGGAGCGAATTTCGGGTTACCGCCCTGGATATGGTGCGACGGGTACCTCGGTATTATTTTTCCGCGCTGATGCTGCTAGCCGCGATAGTCGTCAGCGTCCCGTGCGCCCGCAGTCAGCAGCAACTTCCAGCTCACGCTACGGTGCTTGTCAACGTTCTCGCCTCCGACAAGCATACCAATGCTCCAGCTGAGGGCCTGACGCCAGAAGATTTCGAAGTCTTCGACGGCCGCGCTCCCGTAAAAATCGCCTCGTTCGCCTCCGCTTCTTCCGGAACCCTGCGCCCCATTACTTTGTGGCTGGTCATCCAGTGTCCCGAAACGCATCCATATTTTGACTGGGTCTCACGCGGCTCAGGATTTCTGCGTGGCAAAGTGGACACCTTAACTCCAGTACTGCAGCAGTTGGGCGCGCTGGACACTGTCGGTGTTGCGCACTGGTGCGATGACGGAAAGAGCGCCATCGATTTACTGCCCGGCACGGATCGCACCGCTCCCGCAAATTCCCTGAACGCCTTATTGAAAAGTCCCGCAATTCCCATCGGAGATACATTGGGGGAAAACGCGCTGTACGAGGTGGTCTTGCGCATGCGCGACGCCTCTGTGGTCGCCACGCCAGCTGCATTGCCCGTGATCGTTTTCTTCTACGGCGATCATAGCGGCATGCACCACGACAAGGTGAACGATCTTTTAAACAGACCTCTAGGAATGCTTCCCGTAGTGTACGGAATAAACAATGGCGTCGTCCCCATTCAGAAACTTCCTCTGACAGACGCTTTCACGCAGATGCACGTCGTGCACTTCCTCGGAGAGCAAACCGGTGGCGAGGTCTTATCAAACTTCCACGACGATTACTCGAAGGAGCTCCGGCATGTGCTTCGCGAACTGCACGGGCGCTATGAGATTGGATTTGTTCCACAAGACGCTGACGGAAAACGCCATGAACTCAAAGTGCGCTTCGCGGAAGCCGCCCGGCAGAAATCTAGAGCAGTTCAGCTGCGGGTCGCATCTGAATTTCTTGCGTTGGCCCAGGATCTACCGACCATGGAATTGCACGCGGACCTGCTGCGCGCGATGCAGAGTGCTGCGGCGTATAAGGAGATTGTCTTCGACGCTTCGGGAAGATTTGCGTCCGCGGACGACCCCGCACAATTTCGCCTGTACGTCGCTTCCGATTCTTTCTCCTGGAAGACTCTTGAAAATGGCGACCGCCTGGCGACCCTGTCTGTCGCCATCGCCGTCGTCTCAAAGACAGATTCCATAACCGGGCAACAAGTGAAGCGATTTGAACTGCAGAAAACAAAAGCGGAACAGACAAACGCCGCTAAGGGATTAATTCTAAACCTCAGCTACGCGGTTCCCGCGGATGCGGATCGAGTGCGTTTTGTCCTTAGAGATTCCGCTACCGGACGCCTGGGTTCGTTCGAGCTTCCGGTGAAGAGAATCGCTGCGGCGCAGCCGATCCGCTCGCAATAGTAGCGAAGGCGCGAACGGCGTCAACCTTTAAGCAGCATCGCCCCCAGCAATGCCGCCCGTTCCGCCATGGCGTCAACGAACACATATTCATCGGAAGAATGTGCGCCGGCGCCAACCGCGCCCATTCCATCCAGCGTCGGCACTCTCAGTGCCGCCGTAAGGTTGCCGTCAGACCCGCCACCCGCGCAGCATTCGCCCAATTTCACGCCCGCCTCAGCCGCTAATGTCCTGGCCTGAGCAAATAACGCGGCGCTCATCTTGCGTTCTAGAGGTGGACGATCAAAGCCGCCGCGTATTTCGAGCTTCGCGCGCTTGTTCATAGGACGCAATGCATGCAGACGTTTCTCAATCTGTCGCATGTTCACAATACTCAAAGCCCGCAAATCGAGCACCGCTCGGGCCTTGTCCGCGATTACATTTGTTCGCGTTCCGCCCTCAACAATGTCCGCGTTGACGGTGATGCCGCGCTTGAAATTGTTCCACTTTTGCAAGCGCGTAATTTGCGCTGCCAGCTCGTGGATCGCATTTACGCCATCCTCTGGCGCCAGCCCCGCGTGCGCAGCCCGTCCATGCACGATCAACTCCGCCTCTCCCACGCCTTTGCGCGAAGTTTTCAACAATCCTTGCGCCCCGAACGCAGGCTCCAGCACAAACACCGCATCGCTTCGCCGCGCCTCGGTTTCCAGCAATTTGCGCGACGTCCCGCTGCCGATCTCCTCGTCCGAGGTCCACAGAAACACCACACGCTTGCCCGGAGCGGCCTTCATTTCGCGCAGCGCCGCAAAGGCAAACAACGCCTGCACAATCCCCGCTTTCATATCGAAAACACCAGGCCCATAGGCCATGCCGCCTTTCACGCGAAAGGGCATCGACCGCAGCGTTCCACTCGCATACACCGTGTCGTAGTGCCCGAGTACCAGCAATTGCCCCGTAGCGCGGTGTTCTTCGGGCGCCCAAACAATCCGCAGGTGATCTCCGCGATGCTTCTCGGCGATCCGCTCCACCGCGGCCCCACGCACGCGCCATTCCCGCGCGACGACTCCGCAGCAGCGGTCCGCAGCCGCCTTCTCCAAACTTGGCGATTCGCTCTCCACCAGTCGCCGCAGACAATCCACCATCTCCGGCGCGCGCCGCCTCAACACTCTCAACAGCTCCGCCATCCCCACGCTAGTTGTCATAGCGGCAAGATGCTAGCACGCCGCCCAGTAGCACCGGGCACTCTTGCCGGTGTCCGGTGGCAAACCAGCCGAAAACGAACGATGCAAGCAGAGACGCATGCAAGTGCGACGCTCGCCCCCTTCCCGCCTTCACACGCAAACCATCGCCCAAACCCCGGCATTTCTTATATAATTAGAAGTTTGCCAGGCCAGAGTAAAGTGTCACAGAGCGCCTGGCAGCGCCATGGAGAGAAACGCATGTTGATGGACGTCGTGGCTATTCAAAAACTTTTGCCACATCGCTACCCATTCCTGATGGTTGATGGAATTGTCGAGATCGAATCGCTAAAACGCATCGTCGGCATCAAAAACGTCAGCATCAACGAGTCTTATTTTCAGGGCCACTTCCCCGGCAAACCGATAATGCCCGGCGTCCTCATTATCGAAGCCATGGCGCAAACCGGCGGCCTGCTCTGCCTGCTCGAAATTCCCGATCGTGATAAAAAACTCCTCTACTTCGTCGCCATGGACGACGCCCGCTTCCGCCGCCCCGTTCTTCCCGGCGACCAGCTGCGCATTGAAATGAAACTCGTTTTCTGGCGTCGCGATTTTTGCAAACTGGAAGGCAAAGCCACCGTCAACGGCCACCTGTGTGCCGAAGCCACCCTGATGTGCCGCATGGTGGATCGCGACGCCATCTCCGAAGAACCCGCGGAAGTAGCGCGACCGGCAAAATGATCGGGCACGCCATCCACGAACAAGCCATCGTACATTCGGGCGCAAAAATTGCGCCCGGCGTAACCATCGGCGCCTACGCCGTTATCGGCGACGCCGTGCACCTTGGCGAAGGCTGCATCGTGCATCCGCACGCCGTCCTCTCGGGACCCACGACTGCCGGCCGGGACAATATTTTTCATCCGTTCTGCTCGATCGGCGGCGATCCTCAGGATCTGAAATTTTCCGGCGAAAAAACCGAGCTGCTCATCGGCGATAAAAATACTTTTCGCGAAAATGTCACCGTGAGCCGCGGCACCGCCGGCGGCGGCGGAAAAACCACCATCGGCAGCGGCAGCCTGTTCATGGCCTACTGCCACATCGCGCACGATTGCCACGTCGGCAATCAAACCATTTTCGCCAATGGCGCCACGCTCGCCGGACACGTCACCGTGGATGATTTCGTCACGGTCGGCGCATTTTCTCCCGTTCATCAATTTTGCCGTATCGGTCGCTATGCCTACGTCGGCGCTTCCACGGTCATCACGCAAGACGTCCCGCCATTTTCCCGCGTGGTTACCGAACGCCAAACCACCAGCTACGGCATCAACGCCGTCGGCTTAGAACGCAAGGGTTTTTCCCCTGAGCGTCTGGCCGCCCTCAAACGCGCCTACCGCTTGCTGCTTCGCGCCAAACTCAACACCACGCAAGCTGTCGCGGAAATGAAAAAATCGCTCGCCGATTCCCCAGACGTCAAAGAATTGATCGACTTCATCGAAAGCGCCGAACGCGGCATCGTGAAGTGAACTAGGGTGCCCGCCATCGCTGAAAACATGCGCAACGCCGACTCCACAGAAAAATTCTCCACCACCGGCTGGGGGCTCATCGCCGGAAACGGCCGCTTTCCATTTCTGGTTCTAGAAAGCGCGCGCCAGCAGGGTATTGAAATGGCGGTCATCGCCATAAAAGAAGAAGCGTCCGCTGACCTCGCAAATCTTGCGCGACGCATTCACTGGGTCAGCTTGGGCGAACTCAGCAAAACCGTCGATCTTCTCCATCAAGAAGGTGTCACCCAAGCCGTGATGGCCGGCCAGGTCAAACACAATAAAATATTCAGCGCCATTCGCCCGGATTGGAAACTCACCAAACTCCTGTTTTCCCTTCCCAAAAAAAACACCGACTCCCTCATCGGCGCGATCGCCAAAATTCTCGCGGAAGAAAATATCCGCCTGGTCGACTCCACACTTTTCTTGCAACCCCTGCTCCCTGAAGCCGGCGTGCTTACGCAGCGCTCTCCTGACGCACGCGAAGCCGCCGATATTTCGTACGGTCTCGCCCTCGCACGGCAAATCGCCGCGATGGACATCGGTCAAACCGTGGTGGTCTCGGATTCCGCCTGCGTCGCCGTCGAAGCCATGGAAGGCACGGACGAGACGATTTCCCGCGCCGCCCGCCTCGCTGCCGGAAAACCCCTCGCGGTCATCAAGGTCAGCAAGCCCGCGCAGGACATGCGCTTTGACGTACCCGTCGTCGGCCTCTCCACCGTCGAACAAATGAAGGCTGCTGGCGCCACCGTCCTGGCCATCGACGCCCGTCTTACCCTGCTGTTCGATCGCGCAAAATTAATCGAGTTCGCCGATGCCGCGAACATCGCCATCCAGGCTTTCGCGCCCGTCGCGCTTGCGGAAATAAAATCTGCGGAAGTAACGCCTGTGGAACCAAAAACCGCTGCCTTGGGAACCAACAAAAAATGAGCTCGAGCCCGGTTCCATCCGCAAAAATTCGCGTCGCCGTCGTCGGCGCCGGAGAATTCGGCCGTAATCACGCGCGCGTTTATCGCGAAATGGAGAGTGTCGAATTTGTCGGCATCTACGATGCTGACGGCGCCAAAGCCTCCGCCGCCGCCAATGAATTTCACACCCACGCTTTCGCGAATCTCGCGGATTTGCAAAACAAAGCAGACGCTGTCAGCGTCGCTGTCCCCACCGTCGTTCACGCAAGTGTCGGCTGCCAGCTCATGGCCCTCGGCCTCGATGTGCTCATCGAAAAGCCCCTGGCCAGCAATCTTGCCGAAGCCGACGATCTTTTAGCCGCGGCCGAAAAACACCATCGCATCCTGCAAGTCGGGCACGTCGAACGTTTCAATCCCGCGGTCGTCGCCGTCGAACCCATCGTCAATCGTCCGCTTTTTTTTGAAGTCCATCGTCTCGGGGTTTTCACGCCGCGCAGCCTCGACATCGACGTCGTCTACGATTTAATGATTCACGATCTCGACATTCTTCTCGCGCTCGTCAAAGAGCCTGTCACCGAAGTAAAAGCCGTCGGCATCCCCGTGCTCACCGACAAAGTCGATATCGCCCACGCCCGCCTCGAATTTCAGGGTGGTGCTGTCGCCAACGTCACCGCCAGCCGCGTCTCCACCGAACGCGTCCGCAAAATGCGATTCTTCCAGCAGCACGAATACATCTCGCTCGATTACGCGCGCCGCGACGCGCTCCGCGTCGGCGTCAAGCGTCCCGGCCCGCAGCCCGAGTTCGCCTTTGAAAAACTGACTGCTCCATCCACCGAGCCGTTGCGCGCCGAACTCGACGCCTTTGTTTCCGCCGTAAAAACGCGCCGCCCGCCTGCCACCAGCGGCCTCGCTGGGCGGGCCGCGCTCGCTCTTGCTTCCGAAGTAATGGCAAGCATCCTTGCCCACTCGACAAGCGTCAATATCCTAAGCACACCGCCAGCGGCACTCGCCGGCGCACTCGCACCCGCAGAAAAAAGAGCGCAATGATTCCCAGAACCCTCGTTCCCGTCGACGCTCGTCCTCCCGCCATGAATGGCGCGGAGCCCTCTTCGCGTCGCCGGCCCACCACCATGGACGAGCGTACCCTCGTGCCCGCCATGTTGCCCATCGTCGTGCTCGACGGCCGCACCACCATCCCCGCAAATCTGCCGCTCGATTCCATTTCCGCGCGCGTGGTCGTTCCCCGTGACATCAATCGTGAAGCCTACGGCGTCAAAGAAGATCACTCCTTAGCCGTGCAACCCACCGAGCTGGACGAACGCGTCACCGTCCCGCTCGGCTCTTCCCTCCCAGAAATCGTTCCCCCGGCCCAATATTCACTCCCGGATATCGTCGACCAGGACATCATCACCAGCGGCGAAATCCAGCTCGTCGTTCCCGAGCAAACAGAAAATCGCATCAAGCCGTACTTTGTCCTCATCGGCGCCGTCACCGTCCATCTTCTGATCTTCATCCTCATTCTGCTGTACGCCTTGGTTTTTCCTGCGCACGTACCCACCGCCGAAGAGCAGGAAATCGCCCGCAATCAAATGCGCCTTCTCCTGCCGCCGGGCGCCTTCGAACTCAATCAACCTCGGGTCGCTCCGCAGCCGCCGGCTCCGCGCGTGCACGTCGATCCCAATGTCATTCGCAAGATTGCGCCTCCCGAGCCTACACCCGCTCCGAAAATAGCGCCGCAGCCCACGCCACGCGAACTTCCCGCTGCGCCCATTGCCAAGCCCAATGCCGCGCAGCAAGCTCCACCCGAAGAAGCCCCCACTCCCAAGGTGGAAGCTCCGAAACCTGGCCTGCGTCTTGAAACGCCGGACGCTCCGCAACCCAACAACCGTCTGCTGCTGCCGAAGAGCAATACGAACAGCGTGCAAGACGCCATCAAGAACTCCGCTAGAAACCCGAACACCGGTGGTGGCCGTGCCGGAGCGGTAATCGGCCCCGGACCCAAAGCCCCCGGCTCGCTAGGCAGCCGGGGTGGTCCCGGCGTCGGAAGCTACGGCAACGGCTACGAGATTCTCACGCCTACCGAAGGCGTGGACTTCAGTGAATACATGAAGCGTGTCGTCGAATCCGTCCGCCGCAACTGGTACGCCGTCATGCCGCAGTCCGCGCAGCTAGGCGATCAGGGGAAAGTCATGCTGCAGTTCCGCATCATGCGTGATGGTTCCGTCCCCACCGGTGACCCGAACACGGTCGCGACTTCCGGCAAAGAGCCCCTCGACCGCGCCGCCGTAAGCGCCATTCGCTCCTCCAATCCTTTCGAGCCGCTGCCGCCGGCCTTCAGCGGCCCGTCCATCGAGCTACGCTTTTATTTCCTGTACAATCTGCCCATTGAAGACGCCTATAAGTGAAACTGGTGCGCCAACAAGTGGCTGGCACCCGCTTGCGCGCGCTGGTAGTGCTGATCATCCCGCTCGTGCGCGCACGCCACGTTTTTCCGCGACCTTATAGGAGCAGCCGCTTCTTTCCAGCCGCCGTCTCGTCCCATGAATGACCATTCGCCACCGCTCGTCGCCATCCTCGGACCCACCGCCTCCGGCAAATCCGCGCTGGCCGTCCATCTCGCGCATCAACTCGACGGCGAAATCATCATTTGCGATTCCACGCAGCAATACCGCGGCTTTGACATCGGCACCGGGAAACCAACACCGGCCGAGCGCCAAGGTGTCCCGCATCACCTTCTCGATGTCCTCAATCCCGGCGAAGAAGCCACCGCCGGAGGCTATCGCGAAATGGCCGTGGCCGTTCTCGAAGATCTCCGCGCCAGAAAAAAGCTCCCTATTCTGACGGTAGGCACCGGCCTCTACATGCGTGCGCTATTTGAAGGTCTAGCGGACTTGCCGCAGCGCTCCGAAGAACTCCGCGCCCGCCTCCGCGCCATGCTGGAAAAGCACGGCCAGAGTTATCTCCATCGCCTCCTAAAACGCCTGGACGCGCAGTCCGCACAGCGCATATTCCCAGCCGACACGCAAAAAGTGATCCGCGCCGTAGAAGTCTGCATCCTCACTCGCCGACCCTTGACCGAAGTCCACCAAGCCGGCCGCCACCCGCTCACCGGCTGGCACATCCTAAGAATTGGCCTGCAACCCCCCCGCGAAGTCCTCTACGCCCGCATCCACTCCCGCATCGACCAAATGCTGGCCGCCGGCTGGCAATCCGAAGTGCTCCAATTACTCGCCGCGAATCCGTCCGCGCGATCTAAACCATTCGATTTCCTTGGCTACCGAGAACTAGCTGCGGTAACCCGCAACGAAATGACCCTAGCCGACGCCCGCGCCGCCATCCAACAATCCACCCGCCACTACGCCAAGCGGCAACAGACCTGGTTCCGCCGCGAACCACAGATCACCTGGTTCCCCAATTCCGGCGATGACGGCAACCTCCAATCCGCAGTTCTCAAGCACCTAGTGGGCTTAATCCAGGAGCCTTCTCGGAAAATCTGAAAATATTCGCGGGATCCTGATGCAACCCACGTTGCTTGAAAATATGGACTGGATGAACGAACTCGGCGCTCCGGGGTCGCCGCGCGGCGGCTCGCTGAGGGCGCCAGAGAGCGTATAATCGAGGGCGATGGGGGGCCATGCTTCGTTCTACTTGCTTCGCGTTTGGGCCTGCATCCTTGGTTGATCGTTTGTGAGCAAGACACCGCAAAGAGTTTCTAACGCCGAACGCGCAGTGCTCGTCGGCATTGGCTGGAAGCGCGCGCCGCGCTTTCCTGGCATGCCTGCGGGCGAACAGGGCCGCGAGTCCCTGCTCGAGCTGATCGAACTAGCCACGAGCGCCGGCGCGGAAATCGCCTCCACTTTGTTTCAGGTACGCGATGCTGCCGATCCCGCTACGCTCGTCGGGCGCGGCAAACTTGACGAAATTCGCGCCGAAGCCGTCGCGCATCACGCGCCACTTATTATTTTCGATAGCAATCTTTCTCCCGTGCAGCAGCGCAACATCGAAGAACTCACCGAGCGCCGCGTCATCGACCGCACGCAACTCATCCTGGATATTTTCGCGCGGCATGCGCGCAGCCGCGAAGGCCAGCTGCAAGTGGAACTCGCGCAGCTCAATTACATGCTTCCGCGGCTCGCCGGGAAAGGCACTGCTATGTCCCGCCTCGGCGGCAAAAGCGGTGGCGGTGGCTCGGGCGGAGCAGGCGGAGGCGCTGGCCGCATCGGCGTCCGTGGTCCTGGCGAAAAAAAGCTGGAAACCGACCGCCGCCGCATCCGCGACCGCGTCAGCAAAATCAAATCGGCGATCGAAGATGTGCGCAAACAGCGCGCCCTGCGGCGCGAAGCACGCAACGCCGTTCCGCTAGGCACCGTCGCGCTGGTCGGCTACACCAATGCCGGAAAATCCACGCTCTTCAATGCGCTCAGCAGCGCCGAGGTCCTCGTCTCTTCGCGCATGTTCGCCACGCTGGATCCGACGATTCGCGCGTTGCGCCTTCCGTCCAATCGCCGCGTCTTAGTCTCCGACACGGTAGGATTTATCCGCGATCTTCCCAAAGGCTTGCTCACCGCCTTTCGCGCTACGCTCGAAGAAGTTCAGGAAGCTGCGCTCATTCTTCACGTCAGCGACGTTTCCAATCCGCATCACGACGAACTGGACGCCGAAGTCCGCAAAATACTCGATGAACTTGGCGTCAGTGAACGCCCGACGCTCCGCGTCCTGAATAAAGTGGATTGCCTGTCGCCGGAAGAACGCGAACACCTCGAGCGGCACTGCAGATCGCACCACGCGCACCACGACGCCACAGAAAATAGCGTGTCAGAAAATAACCCGGTGATGGTTTCCGGCCTCACCGGCGAAGGCCTTCCGGAGCTGCTCCGCCGGATCGACCTGGCCATGCCCACCGACCCCACGGTCGCCATATCTCTCCGCATGCCGCTCACGGAAGGTCGCAAGCTCGCCCTGATCCACGCCATGGGCAAGGTTTTGCGCTCGGAAGTCGATGATTCTCATATGCTTCTGGACGCTGAGATTCCCGAATCGATCGTCCGCCGCCTGCGCCTCGCGGACTACAAATTTGCGGGAACTTTCCCGCTCGCCGTTTCGTAAATATGGGTGTAGGTTATTCCGTAGACAGGAGTTGCCCCATGCTCGGCCTGATTCTCTGGTGCGTTTTGTTTTGCCTTTGCTGGCCGCTCGCGCTTCTTGCGCTGATCGCCTACCCATTTGTGTGGCTGATTCTGCTGCCGTTCCGCATCCTCGGCATCGCCGTGCACGGCGTCTTCGCGCTGCTGACCGCCATCTTTATGCTGCCGGTCCGCCTCCTCCGCGGCCCGCGTCTCATTTAGCGAGATATCGCAAATCAAAATCTGCCCTGCGGCGCCCTTCGTTCTACTGCGTCAAAACTTTTTCAAAAAATTGCAGCGCCCGTGGATCGTTCGATTGACCTAGCCAGAACATCGCTTGCTTGCGCACCTCCGGATTGCGGTTCGATTGCGCCACTTCAATTAATTTCGGCACACCTTCATCTTTCGGCAATTGGCTCAGCGCAAACACTGCTTTTTTCTTTACGTCGGTCTCCGGATCATTTTCAATCGCTCCGCTGATCGCGCCGACGGCTTTGTTCCCGGCCTTCTGCGCGAGCCAGAACAAGGCTTGACCGCGCACGTGTCCACTTTCATCTTCGTGCGCCATGCGAATCATTTCGTCCACTGCCGTAGATTCATGACTCACGTACAACGCGAATGCCACTTGCGAACGCACTTCGGGACTAGCATCGTCCTTCGCCATCTTGCGCAAGAGTTCCAGGCCATTCTTCCCGCGCGACGCGCCAAGCCAGAACGCAGCTTTCTTCCGCAGCTCTTCGGGCTGATTCGCAGCGGTAAACTTTTCAAAAGCACGGTCCGCCGCAGCGTCCGCGTGCAACGCGATCGCCGTAAGCGCTTCTTCGCCCATGTGCGAATGCTCGTGCGCGGCGAAATTTCCGTCGAGCACAAATCGACTCAAAAACTGCACGCTGTCTTGCGCATTCGCATTCGTCAGCCACAGAAATCGCAAACCACCCGCATCCAGCTTGCAATCTTCGGAAGCCACGCGAACGCGCATCACTTTGTGATTTTCCGCGCGCAGCAGCACCAGCAAACGATCGCTACCTTCGAGTTTTGCGGAATCGTTCCGACGCATGCTCATGCCGTGATCGTTGCCTTCGAGCCGGCAGGTTCCGCAGACTTCGCCGTCATTGAAATTCCCGCAGCACTCCGAGTGTCCGTCCGCCACCCTCGCGACGCTATAGGCGATCCACAACGGCTTTTCGCTGCGCTGCGCAATCGCGTCAACCGCCGCCGCAAGGCCGCCATTGATGACTTGCGCCTCGCGCTGAGCGTTTTCCACTTGCGGTCCGTCACTCAGTGCAACTTGCGCGGGCCGTTGGCCCGCGCGCAAGCCAGCCGCAGCAATTGCCAGAAACGCGCAACTCGCAATTAGAACTGCTTGCCGCATCCACCGATTCGTTTTCATCACCGCCTCACTTTTGCAGCAGCTCCATCATGTAATCGCTGGCATCCTTGGAATTCATCAGCGCCAGTTTCTCCACGGCTCTCTTCCGTAGTTCCGGATCTTTCTCGCCGCGCGCAATGACCACCAGCGTCTTCGCATTTCCTTGAATGAACAGCGCGTTCAACACTTCTTCACGCGTGGCGCGATCTGTGTCGCGGCTGTAAATCGACTGCAACGCGCCGGCCGCGGCGTCGCCGCCGATTAGCCCCAGATTGCGCACCGCGGCGCGGCGCACTTCCGGATCTTTTTCGTTTTGCGCGGCGTCCACGAGTTTCGTGGTGTCCCCCGCTAGAAAAAATGCCTGCAATATATCGCGGCGCAACTCGGGAGAATTTTCGCTGCGATAGAGCTGCTCGAGTTCATTGACTCCATGTACGAGTCCGAGCTGGCGTATGGCTTCGCGCCGCAGGTCAGGATCCTTTTCGTCTTTGGCCGCCGCGAATAGATGTTCCTTGTCTCCGGCGAGCATGAAACTCTTCAGCACTGCGCGCTTCACGGCGTTATCACTCGTGGCGCTGTAAACATCCGCCAGCGTTTTGCGTGACTCCGCGCCTCCAAAAAGCCCCAGATATTCCACGGCTTTGCGTTGCAGGTCCGGATTGCTCTGTCCGCGCGCGATTCTTCCCAGAATTTCCCGTGATTGCGGAGAACCGTTCTGCGCCATCACGAACATAGCTCGTGATTTTTCTTTTGGCGTTCCCGTGCCGCTTAAGACTTTTTCAAGCAATGGCATCGCGCGTTCCGGATCGCTGTTCATCAATCCTTGAATCGCCAGCATCTTCAACTCTTCATCGCTTTGCGCTTCAGGCTTCGCTGGTTGCCCGGAAGACTGCTGCACCTCAATTTCCAGCGCTCCGCCGTCCTTTTGCCAGCGGCTCTGCGGAAAGCGCTGCTTCAAGTCGCGCAGCGTAGCCAGCGCTGCGGCGCGCTTGCCAAGTTTGTTTTGCGCATAGGCCTTCCAGTACAAAGCGGCGTCCGCCTGTGCAGCGTTCATTTTGACCACTTCATCGAATTTCTGTTCCGCGCGGTCAAATTTGTCTTCATCGAGCGCCTCGCGGCCGTTGTCGTATGCTTCTTCCACGCGCTCGGCCTGCTCTTGCGCTCGGTCACGCTTTTCTTGCTCCTGGTCGCGTGCTTCTTGTTCGTGATCCCGGGCCTCTTCCGCACGATCCTCTGCTTCCTGTTTGCGATCTGGTGCGTCTTGCGTGCCGTTATTCCGGGCTTCAGCGGCTTTTGTGCTTACGTCCGCAAAAGAATGCCGCTCGTCTCGCGGCATGGCTGCAACACCGCGGCCTTCGAGCGGAACCGAGGTCGCCAGCAAAATGAGTCCCGCAGCCATCCAACTGCTGGTTTTCATCGAGGAAATATCCATGCTCATACCTTCTTTCTGTTTTGCTGCAATCCGCTATTTGCAGCGGGCGTTGCGCGTTGCCGCCGCTCAAGTTCCTGGCCTACGACACGCACCTTAAATAAAAGTCCGTCCGCCTCGATGCGCTGCTGGATCGCCAGTAACTGCGGACCGGAAATTTCGCCGGGCGCGTGCGCGACGTCGAGCAGCACGCGTTCGAGTTCATCCAGCACGCTGGCCACTCCGGCGTCGCCTTGCTCAAGCGCCGTCTCGCGGTACAAACGGTTTTCCTCCAGCAAATCTTCCGCGCGTTTTTGCTCCGCGGAGATATCGATCATTTTGCCCGCGCCGCTTTGCGCGCTGGTATTGGACAGTTCCGTCAACATCATTTCCGAGCGGCCGAGATGTTCGCCCACCACGAGCAGCAGCACTTTTTCCCGCATGCCGGCGGCGCTCGCCGCTTCCGGAACGTTGTTCTTGTCTGTTCCGCGGCCAGCGAAAAATGCCAGCATCACCAAAGCGGTAACCGCAGACACGGCGATCAACCGCCGCGGCGAAAACCAGTCCCGCCACCACGGTGCTTTCCCGTCTCGCGCCCTCGCGCGCCCACGGCGCGATTCGAGCTTCGGCGAAATTTCCTTCCACACTTGTTGCGCGTAGCCCTCGCCGGCGTCGGGAACCTCCAGCGTGTCGAGCGCGGCGAACACCGTTGTAAGTTCCTCATTCAAACGCGTAAATTCAGCGCGGCATTGCTCGCAGTCTTTTAGGTGCGCAGCGACGGCAGCGGCTGGTTGCGCATCGCCTTCCCGATAACTGATCAAATCTTCTTCGCTCAGATGGTTCATGATTTTGTTCCCATCGCTCGCACACCTGCCGCTTGCGTTACCAGCGGCGCCAGCGTGCTGCGGAGCTTCTGTACCGCGCGAAAAACGGTGTTCTTCGCCGCGCTCGCGCTCGAATTCAGCGCTTCCGCGATCTCCTCAATCCCGCACCCTTCCCAGTGCCGCATCACAAAGGCGGTGCGTTCGGCCTGCGACAATGCCTCCAGCGCGCGCTCCATCTGCCGCCGCAATTCCACGTTCTGCGCCAGCCGCTCTGGAGAAGGCGTTCCGTCCGGAACGAGATTTACGGGACTAGTCTCCAATCCATCCTCGCCGCGGCTGCTCGGTTCTTCACGCCGCGCATCGTCCGCGCGTTTCTGCCGCATGCGGTCGATGGCATAATTGGCGGCGATGCGGTAGACCCAGGTGCCAAAATTTGCGCGCGCTTCAAACTGCTCCAGTTTTTGATACGCCCGCAAAAATGCCTCCTGCACCACTTCTTCCGCGTCATGCCGATTGCCTGTTAGCCGGTAGGCCAGCCGGAACAAGCTCGCGCTGTGGCGGTCGACGAGCACACGGAACGCATCCCGGTCGCCGCCGAGCGTCAACTCGATGGCCTCCGCGTCACCCTCTCGTGGGTTACCGGTGCTTTCCGTCATTCGCATACTTAGACAGGATATCGGCCCGGCGGTTAGGTTGTCGGAACCCGCGCAGGCTGCGCCGGGGCTTTTTCGGACCATTCTTTTCTTTCAACGGTCACGAATCCAGGACTTCTTTTTGCGTCCCACCCGTGCGGTGCGACACGCGAATGTCCTGTTTACCGCCGCCCCACATATTGCGTTATCATCGATTTTAGTCCTAGGAGAGTCCTTTGATTCCACGGTATACGCGCGAAGAGATGGGCCGCGTCTGGAGTGACGCCAATAAGTTTGCGAAGTGGCTGGAGGTTGAATTGGCTGCGACGGAAACGCTGGCGGAAACCGGGCAGGTGCCGAAGGAAGCGGCGGCGGCGATGCGCGCGCGGGCGAAAGTGGATGTGGCGCGGATCCACGAGCTGGAAGCGCGCGTGAAACACGATGTGATCGCGTTCACCATGGCGGTGGGCGAAACGATTGGCGATCCGGCGATTGCGCGCTGGCTGCACTATGGAATGACTTCCAATGATGTGGTGGATACGGCGCAGGCTCTGCAGGTGCGCGATGCTTCGCGGCTGATTGAACGCGCGCTGGTCATGTTTGGAGAAGTTCTCGATGTGCGCGCGCATGAATATCAACACACCCCGCAGATCGGGCGCACCCACGGAGTACACGCGGAACCCATCACGTTTGGATTGAAGATTGCGAACTGGTTTGCGGAAAATCAGCGGAACATTGTGCGTTTTCGCGACGCGGCCGCGCAAATGAACGTCGGTAAAATTTCCGGCGCGGTGGGGAACGCTTCGCATCTCGGTCCGGAGATTGAAGAGAAAATTTGCAAACGGCTCGGGCTTACTGCTGCGCCGGTGGCGTCTCAGGTGATTCAGCGGGATCGCCACGCGCAATATTTAAATTCGCTGGCGTTGATTGCCGGACTGCTGGAAAAGATCGCGCTGGAAATTCGGCATTTGCAACGCACCGAAGTGCGCGAAGCGGAAGAGTATTTTGGCGAGGAACAGCGCGGCAGTTCGGCGATGCCGCACAAGCGGAATCCCGTAACGTGCGAACAGATTTGCGGGCTGGCGCGCGTGGTGCGCAGCAACATGCTGGCGGCGCACGAAAATATCGCGCTGTGGCACGAGCGGGACATTTCGCACAGTTCTGTGGAGCGCATTATTTTGCCGGATTCGACGATTTTGGTCGATTACATGCTGGCGAAGATGACCGCGCTCGTCGGGCAGATGCGTGTTTTTCCGGCACGCATGCTGCGCAATCTGGAATCCACGCACGGGCTCGTTTATTCCGGGCAGCTGCTGCAGGATTTGGTGGAGCATGGAATGCCGCATGACGTTGCGTATAAAACGGTGCAGGAAAACGCCATGGCGGCGTGGGAATCGGAGAGCGATTTTCGCGCGCGCGTCGCGAACGATCCGCGCATCACGAAATATCTGGATGCCGCGGCGCTGGCGCATACCTTTGATTTAGCGAGGCAGCTGCGCTATGTCGATGCTATTTTCACGCGGGTGTTTCCTATTCCTGATTCCGCTAAAAAGTCTACTTCGGCCGGTTAGGGCATTTGTGATGCGCCGATCAACTTGGAGACGGTGCGCTCGACGGTTTGGATCGGGCTTGGTTTTGCCGCGAAAGCGGCGTCAAAGCGCCGCGCTCCAAAAAATCAAGGCGCCGGGCAGCTTGCGCTGGCCGGCGCCTTCTTGCCTCTTCTAATTTCGGTGCTGCTGAAATTAGCTGCGGAGGCGGAAGCCCGAAAGGCCATCATCCGTCAACGGCAGCCAAAAGCAAAGCACTAAATTTTTCCGGCACATCCAAAATGTACAGTCATTTTTGAACCCTGATTATTCCACGCGCTGGACGTAGCGGGCTTCGGTGGTGTCGACCTTGATGCGATCGCCTTCGTTGACAAAGGGCGGAACGTTGACGACCAGTCCGGTTTCGAGCGTGGCCGGCTTCATGACCGCGCTCGCCGTGGCTTTTTGCAGGGTGGGTTCAGTTTGCACGACGCGGAGTTCCATGGTGTCTGGTAGGTCGACGCCGATAGGTTTTTCTTCGAAGAACTCGATTTTCACGGTGGTGTTGGGGATTAAGTAGAAGACGGTTTCGCCGAGCTCATCGCGAGACATGTGCATTTGCTCGTAGGTTTCCGTGTTCATGAAATGAAAATCGTCCCCCTCGTTGTAGAGGTACTCGAATTCGACTTCGTCGAGGATGGCGCGGTCGACAAATTCTTCAGCGCGGAAGCGGTAATCGATCATGACCCCGGTGCGCAGGTTTTTCAGGCGTGTTTGCATGGAACCGCGCTTGTTGCCCGGAGTGCGGTGGTCAACGCTGAAAACGGTGTAGAGCTGGCCCTCGTGCTGAACAACCATGCCGGGGCGGAGTTGCGTGGCTTTAACGGTACTCATAGTGTGGTGCGGCCGCGTGGCGGCCGAAGGCTCCCTGACGCGAATAAATTGATTTCGGAAATTCCGGCGCGGCGGGCCAGGACAGCTCCCACGATGACGCACGCGAAATGACACGAGGCACGCTGACGGAAAAGCGCCGTCAAACGCGAACGTACAGTATAGATGGGGCGATTTGCGGCGGTCAATGCTGTCCGGGAATCTCTGCAGCATCCTGCGGCGAAGGACCATGCGGCACGTTTTTAGGCTCGCCGCGCAGCTCTTCGCGCGCTTCCTCGTGGGCGGACATGAGGCGTTCGATTTCGTCGGGGGAGCGGGGCAGGCGGGCGCTGAGAAGTTTATTGCCGGTCTCGGTGATGAGCACGTCGTCTTCAATGCGCACGCCGAGGTTTTCTTCCGGGATGTAGATGCCAGGTTCATCGGTCACAACCATGCCCGGTTGCAGAGGCTGGCAAGCGCCGCCGGGATCGTGAACGTTCAGTCCGATGTGATGGCCGAGGCCGTGAATGAAATATTGGCCGAGCGGTTTGCCGTGGAGATCTTTGCCGTGGGAGTTGATGTAATCGAAGGCGATGCGGTAGGCGCTGTTGTTGCCTTTGTTGCACATGTTGGCGCCGGGATTGAGCGCGGCAAGGGCGGCGTTTTGCGCGGCCAGCACGATTTCATAGATTTCGCGCTGGCGCGGGGTAAATTTTCCGTTGGCGGGGATGGTGCGGGTGATATCGGCGGAGTAGCCGGAATATTGCGCGCCGACGTCCATGACGACGATATCGCCATCCTGAATTTTGCGCGAGAGTTTGTCGTAATGCAGCGCGGTCGAATTGGGGCCAGCGCCGACGATGGGCGCGTAGCCTTCGGCTTCCGAGCCGCCCATGGCGTGGACTTCGACCATTTTTGCGGCGATCTGGTATTCGTAAAGACCGGGCCGCATCATTTTCATGGCGGCGAAGTGCGCGTCGAGGGAAAGATCGATGGCCTGCTGGAGGAACACGAGTTCGGTAGGCGACTTAATTTGACGCAAGTCTTCGATGATGGAGCGGACGTCGCGTAGCTTGGCTCGCGGAGCGGCCAGCTGCAGCCAATCAACGACAGCTTTTTCGTGCGGATAGCCGCCTTCTTCTTTTTCGTACGCGGCGATGGTGGAGAGCGTGAGATTGGTGGCGGCAAGGCGCTCGACGCTGGCGCGCATTTCGCTAAAGGGTCTTACCGTGGCAAAACCAGTGCGAGCTTCAATGCCGGGGTCGCTGGGCGACATGCGCAGGCCGTTCCATTTTTCCCTGGCGGGATCCTTGGCGGGGAGAAAGAAAATTTCCTGAGGCATGTCGGGGGGGACGAAGGGCGATGCGGCGGATTTCGGCGAAGTAGCCAGGTCTGAAGGGGAAGCAGAATTCGTAGCGGACGGAGTGCGTTTTGCGGGAAGGATGACGAGGCCGGCGCCTTCTTCGTTGTGTCCCGTGAGGTAGTAAAAATTCTCTTCCTGAGCGAAGACGTAAGCCTCGGAAACTTCTTCGCGTCCGGTGTAGCCCCAGAGGATCAAAGGGGCGTCGAGTTGCGCGGCGAGTCTGGCGCGGCGGGCGGCATAGACGCTGTTGGGCTCGCGTTCGCGCCGCTGCTGGGCAGGGGCGGGCGCAGCAAGCACGGCGAGACAGAGCAGTGCGGCTAGTTTGCAAAAGCGAAGCCTCGAGCGAAAACCCAAGCGGTCACCTCGTTGCGAGCGATGCGATCGAATTGTATAAGAAGCACGGAAGAAGGCGAAGCGGCCGGGGCCAATGACGGTGGCTTGAGGGTATAATCTCGCAGATCATGGCGTTAACCGCAGGAAGCAAATTGGGCCCGTTCGAAATACTTGCGCCGCTGGGCGCGGGAGGAATGGGAGAAGTGTACCGAGCGCGAGACCTGCGGCTCGAACGCGCGGTGGCGATTAAGATTTTGCCGGAAGTATTTTCCGAAAACCCGGGCAGATTGAGGCGGTTTGAGCAGGAAGCGCGATCGGCCTCGGCTCTGAACCACCCCAATATCGTGACGATCTACGAACTGGGGCAGGATGGCTGCAGTCATTTCATCGCGATGGAGTTGGTGGAAGGGCAGACGCTGCGACAGTTGATGTCAGCAGGTCCGCTGGCGATGCGAAAAACGATTGAGATTGCCGCGCAAGTGGCGGATGGGCTGACGAAAGCGCATGAAGCGGGGATTACGCACCGGGATTTGAAACCAGAAAACGTGATGGAGGCAGTGGATGGATTGGTGAAGATTTTGGATTTTGGTTTAGCAAAGCATGGGCCGCCGAGCGGAGGGCACCCGGAGGCACCCAATACAGCGCAATCGCTGACGGCGTGCGGGCAGGTGCTGGGGACGACGGGATATATGTCGCCGGAACAACTGGAAGGCCGGAAGTTGGATTTTCGGTCGGATCAGTTTTCGTTCGGATTGATGCTGTATGAGATGGTGACCGGGAAACGGCCGTTTCAAAGAAATACGGTAGTTGAGACGTTGATCGCGGTGGCTCGAGAAGAGCCGGCGTCGATTGGAATGCAGAACCGCGAGGCGCCGGCGCCGTTGTGCTGGGCGGTGGAACGATGTCTGGCAAAGGAGCCAGAGAAACGTTACGGAAGCACGCGGGAGTTGGCGCGGGAACTGGCGGCGATCCGAGATTGCTTTCTGGATAAGCCCGCAAAGCAGGTGGAGACACGCCCGAGCAACCTTCCGGTATCACGCACGGGATTCGTGGGGCGCGAGAGAGAAGTGGAGGCGACGAAAGAATTGTTGCTGCGGGCGGACGTGCGGTTGGTGACAGTGACGGGCCCGGGAGGGATCGGAAAAACGCGGCTGGCGGTGGAAGTTTCGAGCGGGCTTACGGAGAAATTTTCAGGCGGAGTGCATTTTGTGGCGCTTTCTCCCGTGAGGGATGCGGGATTAATTGCCTCGGTGATCGTGCAGGCGTTGGGGATACGGGAAGCGGGGGGCCAGTCGCCGCTGGAAACACTGAAGAAATTTTTGCGAGACGCGATGCTAGAACCGATGCTGTTATTGCTGGATAATTTTGAACATTTGGCGGAGGCGGCGCCCACGGTGGCGGAAATGCTGGCGGCAGGGCCGCGATTGAAAATTCTGGTGACGAGCCGAGCGCCGTTGCACGTTTATGGTGAGCACGAATTTCCGGTGCCGTCGCTAGGATTGCCCGTGACGCGGACGCTGCCGGGCGTGGAGGAATTGTCGGGATACCCGGCGGTGGCCTTGTTTGTGCAACGGGCGATGGCCGCCAAGCCGGGTTTTGAACTAAACCGGGAGAACGCGCCAGCAGTGACGGAAATCTGCAGGCGGTTGGACGGTTTACCGCTGGCCATTGAACTGGCGGCAGCGCGGATCAAAGTGCTTTCGCCAGCGGCAATCCTGACGCGATTGACGAGCCGGCTACAGCTCTTGACGGGCGGAGCGAAGGATCTGCCCGAGCGGCAACAGACGCTGCGGGCGGCGATGGATTGGAGCCACGACCTCTTGAACGGGGAAGAGCAAAAACTTTTTCGACGATTATCGGTGTTTGTGGGGGGCTGCGACCTTGAGGGCGGGGAAGCGGTTTGCGACACGAAAGGCGACGTGAATTTGGATTTGCTGGATGGCATGACGTCGATGGTGGACAAGAACCTGGCGAAGCAGGTGGAGCAGCCGAATGGTAATTCGCGGTTCGTGATGCTGGAAACGATTCGCGAATACGCGCTGGAAAAGTTGGAAGCGAGCGGAGAGAGGGCGGCGGCGAAACGTGCGCACGCCGCGTATTGCCTGGTACTGTCCGAGGAAGAAGCCGCGGAGAGGACCAGTGCGGAGGGAGCGGAATGGCTGGGCCGAATGGCGGCGGAGCACGATAATTTTCGCGCGGCACTGGAGTGGCTAACGGAAGCGGGAGATGCGGATTGGGGTTTACGCATGGCGACAGCACTGTTTCGGTTTTGGGAGATACGTGAATATCTTGCGGAAGGCCGCGACCGGCTAGGGAGACTGTTGAAATTGCCTGGAGCAGCGGGAGCAACGAAGCTACGCACGCGCGCGCTTTTTGCCGCGGGGGTACTCGCGGGAGAGCAAGGGGATTACGCATCGGCGGAAGCGCTGATTCGAGAGAGTCAAACAATTGCGGGGCAACTGGGAGACAAGACTGGCGTGGCGGTTTCGCTGAATGCGCTGGCGGTTTTTGCGAGAGACCGGGGGAATGTAGCGACGGCGCATGGTCTGTTTGAGGAGAGCCTGGAGTTGTGGAGAGAGTCTGGAGATTTGAAAGCGGTGGCTCGGGCGCTGAGCAATTTAGCGAACGTGGTGAAATTACAGGGAGATTTTGGGCGCGCGCGGGAGTTGTATGGGGAGTGCTTGAGCATTTTCCGTGGGCTGGGAGATCGCGCAGGAACAGCGTGGTCGATCAATTATCAAGGAGATGTGGCACGGGATCAGGGAGATTTGGCTGCGGCGGAAAGATTGTACGAGGAAGGGTTGGTAATTTTTCGCGAGATCGGAGATCGCTGGGGAATTGCGGGGACGTTGGCGGATTTGGGCGGCCTGGAGGGGGAACAACGAGAGTACGCGAGAGCGCACGCGCTGTACCGAGAGAGCATAAAAATATTTCAAGAGTTGGAGCATAAGCGAGGGATCGCGCGATTGCTGGAATGTTTTGCATGTTCCGCGGCGGCGCAATTCCACGCGGAGAGATCGCTGAGGCTGGCGGGAGCGGCGGCCGCGTTGCGGGAAAATATTGGAGCGCCGCTAACGCCAGCGGAACAAGCGAAGCTCGAAAAGAGCCTGGAGGGGGCACGGCGTGCGATTAGCAATGCAGCAGGAACGACCGCGTGGTTGCAAGGCTGGGGGTTGCCTGCGGAAAAAGCGATCGGCGAAGTGTTGACGCCCGAGGCGACGCTTCTCTAGCGTCGGCAAGTTTTGGTCCGGAGTAGAGTGGCCGAGAATGCAAACGATCGCTCGGGTGTACCAGGCGGAAGCGGGGAACTGACAATTCAGTCCGCGGTGGAGGCGTCAATGAGACGGCGAACGGCGCAGACACGGTTTGCGGGAAGACCAACGCGTTTGGCATGTTCCTGGATGGTGGTTTCGTCCGGAGCGAGATAGATGCAGTAGACCTTGTCGCCAGTGACGTAGCTGTGGAGCCACTGGATTTCTGGGCCCATGCCTTTCAAAACGTTGACGGATTTTTGGGAGATTTCGCGCAGTTGCGCATCGGTTAGATTGCCGGCTCCTGGAACTTCGCGTTCAATGACAAATTTTGGCATGAGATTTCCTCTGTGCGCTGCATGCTAGCATGCAGCGTCGAGCGCCCTCAAGGAGCATCGAAGCACGCGAAGGATTGGTTTAGAAAACGAGGGTTCCATGGACCTGCGAACGCTACAGAAACCGTTGAAAGAACAATATCGAAATGACCAAAGGGCCTCGCAGATCACGATGCGGGCAAAGGGCGGGCAGGCGGATGCGCCGATATTGTGCTCAATTGATATTGGAAGAGCAGTATATCAAGCGGAGGCGCACCAAGGAGTGGGAGGCGCGGGATCAGGGGCGTGTTCGGGGGATCTGTTGCTGGGGGCATTGGCGGCTTGTGCGCAAATTACTTGCCAGATGGTGGCGGCAGCGATGGGAATGCCGACCGAAAAGATTGTGGTAACGGTGGAAGGAGATTTGGATTTGCGAGGTACGCTGGGGATTGCCAAGGATGTCCCTGTGGGATTTGCCGGGATACGCGTGTTGTTTGACGTCGTAGCGCCGAAGGCGACAGCGGGACAATTGGCGAGATTGCGGGAGAAGACAGAACAGTATTGCGTGGTGATGCAAACGTTGTTGAAACCGCCGGCGGTGACGAGCGTGTGGACTGGCCGGAGCGAAATGGCGGAGCGAAATAGTTTCCCGCGTGGTACGCAGGAGCAGTAGGGGTTTGGATTGGAAGAAGTGATTGAGGACGCATATCGGATGCAGGAGGCGTGCATTGCGTATGCAGGTAGTGATGGAGTTGCGGAAGATGCGGCGGTGAGCGGCATGAAATTATTTACGATGGGGTTTACGAAGAAGACGGCGGAAGTGTTTTTTACGAGGTTGCGGGATGCCGGGGTGCAGCGGCTGGTGGATGTGCGGCTGAATAATGTGTCGCAGCTGGCGGGATTTACAAAGAAAGAGGATTTGCGGTATTTTGCGCGGCAGATTTGCGGGATTGGGTATGTGCATTTGACGCAGCTGGCGCCGACCGGAGAGATTTTGGATGCGTTTAAGAAAAAGAAGGGCGATTGGAAGGAGTATGAGAAGAAGTTTATGGGATTGCTGAAGGCGCGGCGGGTGGAAAGTTCGGTAACGCGGGAGATGTTGGATGGAGCTTGTTTGTTGTGCAGCGAAGAGACGGCGGAACGCTGTCACCGCAGACTGGTGGCGGAGTATTTGCGGGAACGCTGGGGCGGCGTGACGATTGAACATCTTCCTTAGGTTCTACCTGGAGCGCAGCCGCGGAGAAAAGCAGCTCCCTCGCTCCGCCCGACAGGACAGGTTTTGGAATCGGGGGAGTGTTCGTCAGTCGGTCGGCCCTGGTGATTGCGAAGCGGTCCGTAGCGCAAATATAAATTCTTAAAGAAAACTGGAGGGTGCGTGGCGGGGGTGTCGATTTTTGCGTGGACGCACGTCGTATAGTTGTCGGTGGAAGTGCGGATTCAGGCAAATGAAATCGGCGCGCTTGTCACAGAGACCGGGAGGAATGGATGAGGTACATGCTGCTGATTTATTCAAAAGAGCTGGAGATGGAGACGATGCCCGAGGAGGAGGCAGAGCGGATTCGCGAAGCGCATTACGCGGTCATGCAGGCAACTGCGGCGCGAGGGATTTTTCGCGGGGCGGAGCCGCTGAAGTCCACGGGAACGGCGACGACGGTGCGGGTGCAGAATGGGCGGCCGCTGATTACCGATGGGCCGTTCGCGGAGACCAAGGAGCAACTGGCTGGGTATTATATTTTGGATTGTGAGGACCTGGATGAGGCGATTCGCTGGGCGGAGAAGATACCAACGGCTTGCAGGGGCGGGGAGGGGTGCGTAGAGATTCGCCCGATTATCGCGATCCCGCAGCCGACCGTCGCAACGTCGCACGGCGGCGCGACATCACAGCCGGGGCAGGGGGACGGGGCATAAAACTTATTTACGGGGGGGTTGCGATGTCGATTTTTGATAGGAAGGGCGTCGTACTGACAGGAGGAAACAACAATGCAATTCTTGCTGCTGATTTACGAAGATGAAAAACGGTTCGCCACGGGCTTCGACCCGGGTGAGATGGCCGAATATCAATCGTTCGGCAAACAGCATTCGCAGGCCATCAAAGGGGGCAATGCGTTGCAGTCGACCAAGACCGCGGCCACGGTGCGAGTGCGAAACGGAAAGAGCCTGGTGACGGACGGGCCGTTTGCGGAGACCAAGGAACAGCTGGGCGGCTTCTACCTGGTGGAAGCGAAAGACCTGACAGAAGCCAAAGAGATGGCCGCGAAGATTCCCGGAGCGCGCTTCGGGTCGATTGAAGTGCGGCCGATCATGACGTTCTCGTGAAGGATGCCAAGACGATAGCGGAAACGGTGTTTCGCGAGGAGGGAGGCCGGATCGTGGCGTCGCTGATTCGGCTTTCCGGCTCTTTCGAACTTGCCGAGGAGGCGATGCAGGATGCGTTTGCCTCGGCGCTGAGCAGTTGGCCGTGGCGGGGAATCCCGGATAAACCGGCGGCGTGGATTACGGCGGTGGCGCACCGGAAATTGATTGACTACGCGCGCAGACAAGCAACGCGAGTGGCGCATGAGGATGCGCTCGAGTATGAGTCAAGGAACAAGGCGCACCACGATGCGGTTACAACCGAGGAAATGACGGCGAGTTATCCCGATGATCGTTTGCGACTGATTTTTACGTGCTGCCACCCGGCGCTGAATCGCGAAGCGCAGGTGGCGTTGACGCTGAGAACCCTGGGAGGCCTGACAACGCCGGAAATTGCCAAGGCTTTTCTGGTGGCGGAAGCGACGCTGGCGCAGCGGCTGGTGCGCGCGCAGCAGAAAATTCGCGAAGCAAGAATTCCGTACGAAGTGCCGCCGGCGCAAGCGTTGCGAGACCGGCTGGAGCCGGTGCAGGCGGTGATCTACCTCATTTTTAACGAGGGTTATGCGGCGACAGCTGGCGAGCGGCTGGTGCGGGGCGATCTGTGTGGAGAAGCGATTCGATTGGGTCGCACGGTCTGCGAGCTTTTGCCGGATGAGCCCGAGAACTTGGGATTGCTGGCGTTGATGCTGTTGCATGACGCGCGGCGAGATGCGCGGGTCAATGCCGAGGGCGAGCTGGTGACGCTTGAGGAGCAGGACCGTCGATTGTGGAATCGGGGGCAGATTTCGCAGGGAGTGGGACTGATCAAGAAAGCGCTGGGATTGGGCGCAGTGGGGCCGTTTCAATTGCAGGCGGCGATTGCGGCGGTGCATGCAGAGGCGGCGGAGGCTGGCGGGACGGACTGGCTGGAGATTGCGGGGCTGTATCGGGAGCTGTCGCGCGTGGCGCACGGACCGGTCATCGGATTGAATTATGCGGTCGCGGTGGCCATGAGCGAGGGGTTGGAGCGTGGGCTCGCGATGATTGACGCGCTTGGAGATGCGGGCGAACTAGAAAGGTACTATCTGTTTTACGCGGCGCGCGCGGATATTTTGCGGCGGTTGGGACGGCTGGCGGAGGCGGGTGGAGCGTATGAACGTGCGCTGCGGCTCGCAACGAATAATATTGAGAGAAAGTATCTGGAACGGCGGCTGGGTGAGGTAAGGGGGCAGAATTGCCTGGATTGAAACGAGTAAAGGCCTAGCGCGGATGAACGCGCGTTTTTTCAGAGAGACCGGCGCGGTTCTAGAAATAGAGAAATTGTAATATCTGATCGCGCAATACTGGATTTTAACGGATTGCGTATGAGCGCAGTCCATTTTTTGTTGTTCGAGGATCGCTTCAAACATTCCGCAGAATTGATCGTGATATTTCGAATCTTATAAACGGTTATTTGCCGTAAAGGACAGCGGAGGAACGGGGACAAGCGCGCGACGGTGATAACCGGCTAGAAAGACCCGGGTGCTGGCGGTAGCGAGCACCAAGTGAGAAGCCGTGACCTGCGTACTTTGTCATTTCCGCCCGCCGCGCAGATCGCTTGAGACGTCGCCGGGAGTGATCAGCTTTGGCGCAAGTTTGGCGTACACGACACTGCCGGTAGATAGAGCACGAAAGGAAGAGCTGCAAGCGTCGAGTGAACCAGAAAACTGCTTTCGCTCACGTCGCCTCCTCGTCGCGCAAAGCTTCGCTTCGAAATCCTTATTGTTTATTGGAGTCTAACCGCTTTGAGGACTATCGCAAGGGAGCGGCGCATCGTCAATCGCGCAAGGCTCGGAGAAGAATTGATAAGCAGGCTTAACTTAGACTGGGAGGCGAAGACGGGCTTCGCACCCTCTGGTGTCTGAGCGGTTCCTGAGAGTTAACTCGCCGCCATGAGCTTCGGCGATTTGGCGGCTTAAAACCAGGCCAATGCCGGAACCACCTTGCTTGGTGGTAAAAAAAGGAACGAAGAGATTGGCAGTGTTGGGAATACCGGGGCCGTCGTCACGGACCCACACGTCGCATTGCGAGGATTGACGAGCCCAGCCGACCTGTACACCGCCGCCGGTTTCGAGAGCCGCATCCGCGGCATTGCGAATGAGATTGATCAGCAGTTGCTCGAGCTGGTCGGCGTCGGCGGATATGGTCATGGGCGGGCCGGCTTCTAGATTAACAGCCAGGCGCGTCTCGAGTTTCACGGTCCGACTGATCCATTCGGCAACGTTCACTGCGGACGGCTTTGGTTGCGGCAGTCGCGCAAGTTTGGCGTACGCGGACATGAAGCGCCCGAGAGCCTCGGTGCGGGAACGAATAATATCAAGGCCCTGGCGGAGATCGTCAAGCAAAGCCGTGGCGGGAGAGGTGCGAAGCTCCGGTGTTTGCAGCGCCGCCTGCAAACCGCTCTCGAGGCTCTGCGCCACGGATTGAATGGGTGCAAGGGAATTATTTAGCTCGTGACCGAGGACGCGGATAAGGCGTTGCCATGCTTGGCGCTCTTCGTCCCGCAGAGTACGGCTGAGATCGCTAAGCACGACGAGTTGATGTGGCAACCCCCCCTGCCGGAAAGAGACGCGGCGCAAACCCCAGCGGCCGGAGCCGCCGGAAAAAGTAAGTTCCATGGTGCGCACAGGTAACCCTTCAAGACAGGAAGCGAGGTCTAGTTCGGCGGCCGTGAAGCCGATCAGACGAGGGATGGGACGGGCCAGCAAGCGTTCACCGGCGCGATTGACGAGGCGCAATTTGCAGGAGTGATCGAAGGCGAAGATGGCCAGATCAATTTCTTCCATCACGGTACGGAGCAGCGCGGTAGCTTCGAGAGCGCCAAGACGCTGTTCGCGCAACGTTTCGCTCAGAGCATTCACTTCAATCATTACTTCGCCCATGGCGTCGTCGCTGCGGGCTCCGCGGCCGCGCAGAGAAAAATCCTCTTCGCGCATGGCGGCTAGTAAATTGGAAAGTGTTTGCAGAGAGAAAACGACGCGGTGTTGCAAGGACGCAGCGAATCCCAGCCACAAGCACAGAATCAAGAGAGTCAGCGTCCAGGCGGTGCTCGAAGAGTAGGAACCGGTCCACAACAAAATCAGAGCAATCAGTGAACCTGGAAAGCCGGCGGCTAGCCCGAGAAGCTGGATGTGGCGTTCGTAAGTAAGTCGCGTCATTCCAAGCCGTGTTTTTGCAGGCGGCGATACATGGCACTGCGGCTAAGGCCAAGAGCCTGTGCAGCTCTGCTGACGTTGCCGTCGTGGCGGGCAAGCGTGCGCTGAATCAGATAGCGCTCGACTTCGTCGAGATTCATCTCTTCGAGGCGAGTGCTGGGGGCCTGCATTTGCGCGCGCAACCCCAAATCCGCGGCGCGCACGAGCGGGCCTGGAGACAGCAGGACGCCCCGTTCGACGGCGTGATCGAGTTCGCGCACATTGCCGGGCCAAGAATGGTCGCGCAGTGCGGCGAGAGCGGCGGGCTCAAAGCTGGAAATGTTTTTGCGATAGCGTTGCGCATAGGCGCGGAGAAAATGGTGCGCGAGGAGGCCGATATCTTCGCGGCGATCGCGCAGCGGCGGGATTTGAATCTCGATGGTGTTCAGGCGAAAAAGCAGATCAGGACGGAAGCGGCCGGCAGCTGCTTCAGAATTTACATCGGCATTCGTGGCTGCAAGGATGCGTACATCTACGCGGCGGGTGGCCGAGGAACCGACACGCTCAAGTTCGCCGGTCTCGAGCACGCGAAGTAATTTGGCCTGCAAATTCAGAGGGACGTTTGCGATTTCGTCCAGAAATAGGGTGCTTCCTTCCGCCAGCTCGAAGCGGCCGACGCGGTCCGTGCGAGCGTCGGTGAATGCGCCCTTTACGTGACCGAAAAGCTCGCTCTCAAATATTCCTTCCGAGAGGCCGCCGGCATTTACGGTGACCATCGGTTTAGCGGCACGAGTTGAGAGCGCGTGCAGCGTTCTCGCAACGACCTCCTTGCCGGTGCCGTGCTCGCCGGTGATTAATACGTTGGCGTCCGATGGACCGATGCGCGCGATCAATTCGAGTACTGGTTGCATGGAGGGCGCTTCCGCCAGAAAAGTAGGGCGTGATTCAGCGCGCAGTAGCAGATTTTCCGCCTCCAACCGAGAGGCTTTCCGAAGCGCCTGCCGCAGATCGATTTGCGTGCGCAAAATAGCTAGAAGCCGCGTATTCTCCCAGGGTTTCTGCAAAAAATCACGCGCCCCGCGGCGCATCGCCTCCACAGCAACCTCCACGCTGCTCCACGCAGTCATCACGACCACCGGCAACGTGCTGTCGAGCAGTTGAATCTGCGTCAACAGGTCCAGACCTTCCTGCCCGGACGTGGTATCGCGCGCATAGTTCAGGTCCATCAGCACGGCGTCGAATTCGCGCGATGAAATAGCGGCGAGGGCATCCGTCGGCGAAGCCACGGCCTGCGTTTCGTAACCTTCGCGCTTGAGCAGCAGGCGAAGTGCGTCACGAATGTCCACCTGGTCGTCGGCCAATAGGACGCGGTAACGGTGCGTGCTGTCAGTTTTCATAACCATAAGCGAGCCGCGTCATTTTACTGTGCATTCTTAGACAGGCGCAGGCATTCAGGTTTCGTGAATGCCGGAGCGCGCTGTTCGGCTCTCTTGAGGCCGCCATGCGCTCCCCTATTCGTATCGCAGCGCAACGATCGGATCGACGCGCGTAGCGCGACGCGAGGGAATGTAACACGCTGCAGCGGCCACTCCGGTAAGCAACACAGCGACGCTCACAAAGGTCAGTGGGTCGGCGGCACTGACGCCGAAAAGAATACTGCGCATAAACCGCGTGAGCGCGAAACCGCCAGCAACGCCAAGCAACACGCCAGCCAGCGTCAATCTTAGGCCATGTACGACCACCAGGCGAAGGATCTGCGAGTGCATTGCACCTAGCGCCATGCGAATCCCGATCTCCCGGGTCTGTTGAGAAACCAAATAGGACAATACGCCGTATACGCCGATGATGGACAGCACGAAGCCCAAGCCGCCAAAGACTCCAAGCAAAATACTTTGCGCTCTCGGCGAAGCGTGGACCTCGGATATGCGCGCGTCCATGGTCTGTACGGCGGTGATGGGCTGATTTTTATCCACGGACCAGATGCGATCTTTAAGCATCGGAACCACGAGCATGGGGTCGGCGGTCGTGCGAAGTACAAGATAGACGCCCGTCATTTCCTTCATTTGGTAAAGCGGCGCATAGATGAGCGGCTTGTTCTCGGCGCCTGGGGTAGCTTCGTGCACGTCCCCCACTACTCCCACGATCTCGCTCCACGTAGCCTGCCCCGATTCCTTGCCCATGGAAAGCCGTTTGCCCACCACATCCATCGAACCGAAATATTTGCTCGCTAGTGCATGGTTGACGATTACCACGTCGGCCTTCTCTTTCGCATCCCCATTCGCGAAATCGCGGCCCGCTAGAAGTGGAATGCCAAACGTGCGGAAGAAGCCCGGCGCGACACGATTTGCTAGTGCGGTTTGTCCGCTCGCTCTCGCATCATTGATGGAAGCTTCGGTTTGGAAAGTTGTCTCCGCCACTTCGTCAGAGAAGGGAAAGACCATGCCCGCGGATGCCGTTGCAACTCCAGCGACGGCTCGCGACTGGTCTAGCACCTGCTGCGTAAACGCAATAGCTTGCGCGGCATTTGCAAAGCGAAACTTGGGAAAATCTATTTTCAAGGTTACGAGGTGATCGGGGCGAAAACCGAGATCTTGCCGGAGCAGAAACGCGAAACTGCGCACCGCCAGGGTAGCCCCGATAAGCAAGACAACCGCGAAAGCGACTTCCCCGACAACCAGCAATTGACGCAAGAAATTGTGGCCAGCGCCGGAAGTACGCAGAGCGGCGCCGCTTCCGCCCTCTTTGATCGCGACGTTGATGTCCTGTCGCGTGCTCAGTAAAGCGGGAGCGAGTCCAGAAAGCAAAGCGGCCAAAAGCGAGACCCCGAGCGTGAACCAAGCTGCCTCGCTATCGATGCGAATCTCCTGAAGGCGAGGAATTTCGCGGGGAAGAGTTGTGCGTAGCACCTGCACGATCCAGATGGTCATCAAGAATGCACAAGCACCGCCAGCCAAGGCCAGCAGCACGGACTCGACGGCGAGCTGCCGCAATAGCGCGCCACGCGTCGCGCCCATCGCCGAGCGAATGGCAAACTCGCGGCGCCGCGCCCATCCGCGAGCAAGAAACAGGTTGCTGACGTTAGCGCACGCAATCATCAGCACGAAACCCACGGCGAAAAAAAGAATTGTGAGTGGAACGCGGGCATCGCCCAGTAAAGATTGTTTGAGCGATGAGGCGTGAATGCTCCAGCCTTTGTCAACGTCGGGATAGTCTGAGGAGAGTCGCGCAGAGATAGCAGCGAGTTCGCTTTGCGCCTGCCTGAGCGACGTGTGGGGCTTCAAACGTGCGATCACCTCGTATGCGTGATTGCCGCGAGCAGCGAGTTGCTCCGCACTCGGGCGAAATGGGGTCCACAACGCCGAATCGGTGGCGAAGCCGAGCGAGGGCAATGCAGGCATCACGCCGATGATACTGTTGGGCTGCCCGTCGAGTGTGATGGTTTGTCCGACTGCCCGGGGATCGCGAGCGAAACGCTCTTGCCACAATGAGTTGCTGAGAACCGTTACATGAACGCCCGGCTGCATATCGGCGGACACAAAAGCTCGTCCATACAACGGTTGAATACCAAGAACAGTGAAGAAGTCTTCGGGCACGGCGGTACTCTCGACGCGCTGAGGATTTCCATCGCCGGATATTTCCTTTGGAGAATCTTCGTAGGTTGTGACGGCGGCGAACGAAGAATTGCCGGCGCGCAGATCAGCGATGTCTGGCAGCGACAGCCCGAGATTAGGAAAATCAAAAAACGTGCTTCGTGCAGAGATATCAACGAGTTCCGATTCGTGCGGAAACGGCAAAGATCGCAACAAGACGGTGTTGACCACGCTAAAAATCGCGGTGTTCGCGCCAATGCCTAATGCCAGGGTGAGTACTGCGACCGCCGTGAAGCTAGGAGATTTGACAAGCATGCGGACGGCAAAGCGTAACTCCTGAAGTATTGCGCTCATCGAAATTTGTGGTCCGTCAATTCGCGTAACCCCGCGCCTCTGGCCGTTGTTGGGGCCGTTATTGGGCTCCGCGAGCCGCGGCCGTACCGCTCTCGCTAATCACCCAACCATCGCCTAACTGAATGATCCGGTTGCCGTATGTTGCGTTTCTTTCCGAATGCGTGACTTGGACGATGGTGGTGCCGGCATCGTTCAAGCTCTTGAACAGCTGCATGATCTCTTCGCCTTGGGCGGAATGCAGATTGCCGGTGGGCTCATCGGCAAGAATTAATTTAGGATTTAGAATTACCGCACGAGCGACGCCAACGAGCTGTTGCTGTCCACCGGAGAGCTGATTCGGAAATAGATCCTTTTTGCCCACGATGTGAAAGCGGTCGAGAGTGTCACAGACCAGGCTTTGTCGTTCTTTGTTAGGAATATTCTTGTAGGAAAGCGGCAGCTCCAGGTTTTCGAACACCGTAAGATTGTCGATCAAGTGGTAGCTTTGAAAAACAAAACCAATGTTGGCTTTGTGCAGCTCGTTGCGTTTCTTAATGTTGAGTTTGTGAACCGCTTCGCCATTAAAAAAATATTCTCCGGTCCAAACGCTGTCGAGCATGCCGAGAATACTGAGCAGGGTGGATTTACCAGCGCCGCTGGGCCCCATGACAGTGACGAACTCGCCGGGCTCAATATCAAGACTGACACGCCGCAGGACAAAAAACTTGCTGCCACCTGCTTCATACGCTTTTTCTACATTTCTTATTCGAACCAAAGGTTCCACATTAGCCCCTTAGTGCGGTATTCGTCCCGAAACCGGCTTGCACGCAGGGAGCGCCCGCTCTCATTCGTAACGGAGCGCCACCAACGGGTCAACGCGCAGCGCACGGCGCGCCGGCAAATAAGATGCCAATAGCGCCACGGAAGCAAGAACAATCGGCAAGCCAACGAAGGCCAAAGGATCTCGAGCGGTTACGCCGAACAGCAGCGAAGAAAGCGTGTACGCCAGTGCGTACGCCACGGGTATGCCGATGATCATGCCGATTGCCGTCAGCAGCATCCCGCTGCCAATAATGAGGCGCTGAATTTGGCGGCGTGACGCGCCCATAGCCAGGCGAACGCCAATCTCGTGTGTGCGTTCACTGACCGAGTAGGACATTACGCCGTAGACGCCGACGGAAGCGAGGACCAGGGCGATTATGCCGATGGCACCCATGAGCGCGGCAACGTAGGCGATGCCGACGATGGATTCACTGATTACCGTGTCGAGCGGCTTGATGTTGAACAGCGGCAAGTCCAGGTCGACGGAAGCGATTGCGCCCCGCACGGCGGAAACCAGGGAAAGCGGCTGGCCGTTGGTACGGATTAAGAGGGAGGAGTTCAGCATTGGCGACTGGCTATAAAGGGTGTAGAGCGTTGGGATGTAGTCTTTCTCGATCCACGCGTAGTGGACGTCCGCGACGATGCCGGTGATGGTGAGCCATTGTGCGGTGCTGTCCGAGGAGCCGAGCTTGATTTTGTGGCCCAAAGGATTTTGGCCAGGAAAATAGCGGCGCGCGAGACTCTCGCTGATCACGGCGACTGGGAGCGTCGAGCTGCCGTCGGAACCGGAGAAGATACGGCCGTCGCGCAGCGCAATTTTCATCATGGAGAAATAGGGCGGGCTGACAGTCTCAATCAAGGCGCTGGCGAAGTCGCTGCGGCTCGTGGGGCTACGTCCCTCAACGGAGAACGTGTCCTCGTCGACGCCTCCGCCGTTTGCATAGGGGATGGCGGACGCTAGGGCCACGGATTGCACGTGGGGAAGGGACGAAATACGCTGCAAGATGCGGTCGTCGAAGGAGAGACGAGTTTCGTTGCGAGCATATTTCAATTCGGGCAAGTTCATGCTCAGGGATAGCAACGTTTCGGGATGAATATAATCGTTTACCGTTAGCAACGCGTAAAATCCCTTGACCAGGAGGCCGGCGCCGACGAGAAGGACGAGCGACAGTGCTACTTCGGCGACGACCAAGGCGCTGCGGAGACGATGGCGAGCACGGCCAGTCGAGGAGCCGCGGCCGCTTTCCTTGAGAGTTTCGCTGACATTCGTGCGCGAGACGAGCAGCGCGGGAGCGACGCCGGAGAGCAGACCGCTGGCGACAGCAATGGCCAGGGTGAAGCAGAACGCGCCGACGTCCAAGCGAATGGTGTCCCAACCGGCAATAAATTTGGCCACATCGGGAGGCATGTGCTGGAGCATCAGCGTGAGCTGCCAGTGGGCCAGAAACAGGCCAAGAACGGCCCCGACGAGCGAGAGCAAGACGCTCTCGATGAGCAACTGACGAATGATTCGGCTGCGGCTGGCGCCGATAGCGGTGCGGACGGCCAGTTCTTTTTGACGGCCGGTGACGCGCGCGAATTGCACGTTGGCGACGTCTGCGCAGGCGATAAGCAGCACAAAGCCCACGGCGCCCAACAAAAGTATCATGAATTGCGGCGTGAGATTTCCGGCGGCAAATTCACGCAACGACATCACATTTAGCCGCCAGCCTTTATAAATGTCGGGGAAATCATGGGCTTGGCGCTGGCAAAGCGTGGACATCTCAGCTGCGGCCTGGGACTGGGAAACGCCGTGTTTCAGATGGCCGAGAACCCAGAAATAACGCGAATCGCGCTGCGCTCTCTCTTTTGCTCCGAGAGTCAAGGGCAACCAAGCCTCCGCGGTCTTTGGGAAATCGAAGCCTTTCCCCATGACACCCACAACCGTGAACGACTTGCCGTCTACCTTAATGGGCTTGCCGAGAATGGCGGGATCGGAGGCGTACCGGCGTTCCCACAATCCGTTGCTCAGAATAATTCGTTGATCATTGCCGGACTGCTCTTCTTCCGGCAAGAAACTGCGGCCCAGCGCGGGCCGTACGCCCAGTAGCTGGAAAAAATTGGCCGTGACTAAAAAACCTTGAACCCTCTGCGGCTCGCGGTCTCCAGTCAGGTTTACGTCGTCGTAGTTGTAGGCTCCCAGTTGATCGAAAGATTTTGCCTGCTCTTGCCAGTCGAGAAATGTGGCCGGCGCGACCGCGTTCATCAAGATATTTTGCTGTGGGCGGGTGTCCACCATCGCAACGATGTGGTCGGCTTCTTTGAACGGGACGGGATGCAACAAAAAGCCTTCCGCCATGCTGAACATGGCCGTCGTGGCACCCATGCCCAAGCCCAGAGCCACGGCGCAAATGAGGCTCGCGAGACGGTGCTTCCAGAGCATGCGCAAGCCGAAGCGGACATCGGTCAGGATAGTATTCAATGGATCCTCGTTTCGTCAGGCGCCCACTACCGCTTCTTGCGATTCTTCAACGATGCGGCCGTCGAAAAGATGAATGTTGCGGTCGGCAAAATTTGCGTAACGTTGGTCGTGCGTCACCATGCAGATCGTCGCGCCATTGCGGTGCAAATCGCGCAACAGCTCCATTACGGCTTCGCCGTTTTTCGAATCGAGGTTGCCTGTCGGCTCGTCAGCCATCAGAATCAGCGGATCGCCAACGAGCGCGCGCGCCACGGCCACGCGCTGTTGCTGCCCGCCAGAAAGTTGCGACGGATAGTGCCGCAAGCGATGCGCCATGCCTACGCGCTCCAGCGAATGTTGCACTTTCTGTTTGCGCTCGGCGGCGCTCGTGCCGCGATAAGTCAGTGGCAGCTCGACGTTCTCATACACCGTGAGGTCGCCGATCAAATTGAACGCCTGAAAAATAAATCCGATCTCGCGATTGCGGATGCGCGTGCGTTCGCTGGTGGACAGATCGGCAACGGGCTGTCCGTTAAGCCAATAACTTCCGCCGCTTGGCGAATCCAGCAATCCCAGAATCGATAGCAGCGTGGATTTGCCGCAGCCGGAAGGGCCGGCGATCGAGACGTACTGCCCCTTCTGAATCTCCAGATGAATTTCCTCCAGCGCATGCGTTTCTACTTCGTCGGTATAGAAGACCTTCTTTACGCCTTCCATTTTGATCAGTGTTCCGTTCGCGTCCGCCATTTCTTCTCCTTCATCTCACAAATAATTGGTTCGACGTTACCCGAACCGCTGCCAAACCTGTTACTCGTATCGCAGAGCCACCATGGGATCCACTCTCGCCGCCCGCCGAGCCGGAAGGTAACTGGCTGCAAGCGCGACGATTCCTAAGGTGATTAACGCAATCACCACGCCCAAAAGTTCAAAAACCTTTACATCGTATAGCAAGGAATTGATAAGCCTCCCGAGCCCGTAAGCCATGGGCAGTCCAATTACCACGCCGGTCCCAACGAGTTCCGCAACCTCGCCGAGAATCATATTTCCCACTCGCTGCGTCGACGCCCCCAGCGCCATGCGCACGCCGATCTCGCGAGTGCGCTGCGTTACCGAATAGGCCAAAAGCCCGTAGATACCCACCGCCGCGAGCAGCGCAGCCAAGCCGCCGAACAGCGTTGCCAGCAGCGCTACCAAGCGGTCGTTCGAGAGCTGCCGATCGATCTGTTCCTCAAATGTACGTTCTTCGTAAACCGGCAGGCTGGCGTCCAGTTCTTCCACTGTTCTGCGAATAGCGCTGGCCATCGCGGCGGGATCGCGCGACGTGCGCACGTAGTATGTCAGGGCCCCAATGTTGTTTTCCTGCGTGTACGGAATGTATACGAAAGCCTTTGGATGTTCTTTGACGTCCATATGGTGACTGTCCCGCACGATTCCGACGATCTCGAGATTGAGCGCCCCGGAATGCCCGCCGAATTTCATGTGCCGGCCCAGCGCATTACCATTTGGGAAAAAAGCTTTGGCCATCGTTTCGTTCACGATGGCGACATCCGGTCCGGCGGCAGCGTCCTGACGCGTGAATTCGCGGCCTTGCAACAAGGGGATACCGAGATTCGAGAAATGGCCGATCCCGACGGCGTTGCGCATCACGTCGCGACCGCCGGCGGTTTCCGGAGATTCGCCTTCCACCGTGATGTTGCTGCTGCGGTCGGAATCGGAAAGTAGCGATTCTTGGGCCCCGCTGAGCGACCGCACGCCGGGCAGTGCCGAAATGCGATCTTCTAGACGCTGAAAAAAGTCCAGGCTGCGTTGCTGGTTATAGCCGTTCAGCGACGGAGCGACGGAAAATTGCAGAATACTCGTAGGCTGCAGTCCCAAGTCGACATGTTTGAGGTTGTACAGGCTACGCACAAAACCGCCGGCCGCCGTCACAAGGAGCAGCGCCAGGGCCACCTGCGTGATCACCAATCCCTTGCGGAGCCCCGCATGCGTAAGTCCACTCGAAAGCCCCCCGGATTGCTCCTTGAGCGTGGATACCAATTCAACGCGCGTGGCGCGCACCGCTGGTGCGATGCCGAAAAATAATCCCGACAGCAACGCCATTCCACCGGCAAACAGCAACACCGGGAAACTAAGAGAACTCGAGAGTCCGTTGGCAACTTCGTTTGCAGACGCGTAATGCACCAAAGCGCTGCTGATCCAACTGGCAATCACCAATCCGAGAAGCGCACCCACCAACGACAACAAACTGGATTCAACGATCAATTGCCGGATAATTTGCCAGCGGCTAGCGCCCAGCGACAATCGCACGCCAATTTCTTTCTGGCGGGCTGCACCTCGCGCCGTCTGTAGCGCAGCCACGTTCGAGCACGCGATCAGCAGCACCAGAATCACCATAGCCATGAGTGCCAAAAGTTGCGGTTTGGTGTCGTTTTCCAGCTGCGGCCGCCCGCGCGCGCCATCCTTTAGAATGATTTTCTTCGCTGCGAACCGCTCCTTGTCCTGCTTGTTGAAGTGGTCATTTAGCGGCAGTTCGCTTGCCAGCAGCGCGTGATAGGTTGGTGCGATTCCCGCCATCGCCTGTGCGCGCGATATTCCCGGTTTCAGCCGCCCGACCAGGTTTATCCAATAATTGCGATGATCATTCAGCGCGTTTTCCGATGGCGCCACGATTGACTTCATGGTGATGGGAATATAGACGTCCGGCACCCGCCCGGGCTGCACACCATCAAAACCACGTTGCACCACGCCCACGATCGTCATGGCTTGATTGTTCACCAACACGCTTTCGTTCAAAACGCGCGGGTCCCCGCCAAAGTTCTTCTGCCAATAGCCGTATCCCAGCATAAGCACCGGATTGCCGCCTTCGGCGACGGTGTCCTCAGACTGCAGAGTTCTGCCCAGCGCCGGACGCACAACCAAAACATCAAAATAATTTCCGGAAACAAGGTCTGCGGTCGCTCGTTCCGTCTGCCCGCGCGACGCCAGGCTTATCGCGGAACTTGCTCGCGCGGCCAACCCCGAAAAGACTCCGTTAGGTGCCGCGGCCTGATCGCGCAGGTCCTTGTACATGGGATAGGAAAATGATTCCGAACCGTCGACTTCATCCGAACTGACATGTCCGCTCTTCGGACCCGGAGAGTACAGCAGCACGAGTTGCTCCGGATGCGGAACTGGCAGGCGCTGCAGCAACACTTGCTGCAGCACAGAAAAAATTCCGGTATTCGCGCCGATGCCTAGAGCCAACGTCAAAATGGCAATCGCCGTGAACCCGGGATGGTTTCCCAGGGTACGCAGTCCGTACCGAACGTCTTGCCAAATTCCATTCATTCCGTTACTCCGATCCATCGGTCATCGAGCAATCGCCGAGCAGAAAATTCGCTATTCATAACGCAACGCCGCCAGGGGGTCCACGCGCGTCGCCTTGCGCGCCGGCACGTAACAGGCTGCCAGCGCCACGCTCGCTAGCAGCAGGGCAACTCCAATGAATGTCAGGGGGTCCGTTGGCGTAATTCCAAAGAGTTGGCTCGCTAAAACGCGCGAAACTCCGAGAGTCCCCATCAGTCCTATCGCGATCCCAGCAACGGTCATGGCCATCCCTTGGCGCAGAATGAGACGCAAGATATCGAGCTTTTCAGCGCCCACCGCGACGCGTACTCCGAGTTCGTGCGTGCGCTGAGCGACGGTGTACGACATCACTCCGAACAGTCCCACCACCGCCAGCAAGAGTCCCGCGGCCGCGAATATCGCGCACAAAATGCTTATAAATTTTCGCGTGGCCATCGACGCGGCGAGGTAGTCATCCAGGGTTTGCACCTCGTAAATCGGCAATTCCGGGTCCAGCGCCTTCACTTGTTCGCGCACCGCAGGCAATACGCTCAACGGATCCCCCGCTGTCCGCATCACCACAAACATCTGCCCAATCGCCACTTGGTCGTACGGAACATAAGACTCTGGATCTGGCTGGCGCCAGAGGGCGCGATGTTTGACGTCCCCCACGACTCCCACAATTTCACGCATTTTTTCTGGGCCAGTATCCGAGACGCCAGGCTTGATGTGTTTTCCAAGGGGGTTTTCGTTGGGAAAGAATTTTCGCGCCAAAGCCTGGTTGATGATGACCACCTGCGCAGCATCACGCGTGTCGCGCGCGTTAAAATCGCGACCTGCAACCAGCGGAATACGCATGGTCTCAAAATAGTCCAGGCCGATCGAGCGGAAATGCGTAAGTGGTGCGTCGCTTGCCGCCACCGGTCGCCCTTCCATTTCAAACGTCGTGCGAATTACTTCGTCTGATAATGGAAGTGGGAGAATGCCGCTGGCACTCTTCACTCCCGGAACGCTGCGCAGCTTTTCTAACAATTGCCTATAGAAGAGTATTGACTGTTCCGGCTTTCCGTAACGTACGTCCGGCAGATTGACGTTGAAAGTCACCACGCCGCGCGGGTCGAAGCCCGGCGATTCATGCACGAGATGCAACATGCTCTCAAGTAGCAAGCTGGCGCCGATCAGCAGCACCACGGAGAGAGAAACTTCCGCGATCACCAGAAGATTTCGCAAACGCGCATGGCTCACGCCCTCGGTGGCGTTGCGGCCCCCTTCCTTGAGCGACGGGTAAAGATTGAATCGCAACGACTGCACTGCGGGTGCCAGACCAAAAATCATCGCGGTTAGTAAAGAAACGCCCAGCGTGAACCCTAAGACGCGCAAGTCCACTTCTGTCGCTTTCAGCCGCGGAATCGGCACCTTCGCCAGTGTGGCGAAAAGTTTGGTGCCCCACACTGCAAACAGTAGTCCCAGCGCGCCGCCACCCATCGAAAGCAAGACGCTTTCCGTCAGCAACTGGCGCAGAATCCGGCTTTTTCCGGCACCCATGGACACGCGAATGGCCATCTCTCGCTGGCGTCCCGCGGCGCGCGCGAGCAATAAATTTGCGGTATTGGCGCAGGCGATCAGCAGCAGAAACGCCACGGCGCCGAGAACTGCAAGCAAAACGGGACGCACATCGCCGACCAGGGCATCAATCTGCGCACGCATGCCGATACCAAAATGTCCGTTAGAATCGGGAAACTGTTTTGCCAAGCCGGCCGCAACTGCGGCGGCATCGTCATTTGCTTGTTGCAAAGAGATGCCGGGCCTCAATCTGCCGATAGCGTTCATAAAATGGGCGTCACGTTCTTCGGTCATCGGTTTGTCGCCGCTCGGACTCGGCGCCATCATCACCGCCATCGTTGTCCAGAGGTCTCGCGGCTGCGCGTCCAGAGGAAACTGAAAATCCGCTGGCATCACTCCAACGATGGTGTAATCCTTTCCATCGAGTCGAATGGGCTTGCCCGCGATCTGCGGATCGCCCGCGAACCGCGTACTCCAGAGGCTGTGGCTTAGGATGACTACGCGGGTTCCCAGCCGATCCTCGTCCTCCGTAAAAGTGCGTCCCAGCAAAGGCGCTGCGCGCAACACACTGAAAAGTTTCGCTGATACTGTCTCGGTTCGCAGGTGCAGCGGTTCTCCGGCATTGGTCAGGGTCAAGTCGCCCGAGCTGTATGCAGCCAGCGATTCTAGCGTTCGGTTTTGGTTGCGGAAGTCCACGAAATCCGGATAACTCAACGCGCGGTCGTGCTCATTGTTGCGAAGGTCGATGCCGCCGACGCTTACCAGTCGTTCCGGCTCGGGAAATGGCAGCGGACGTAGCAGGACGGCATTCACCACGCTGAAAATCGTCGTATTTGCGCCGATTCCCACGGCGAGCGTAAGAATCGCCACCGCCGTGAATCCGGGGCTCTTTGCGAGCATGCGCAGCCCATAACGCAGGTCTTGCCAAATGGCGTTCATATCAATTCCCCAGAACTCCGCGGTATCGTTTCACTCATAACGCAGCGCGATCAGTGGATCCACGCGCGTTGCTCTGCGAGCGGGAATCCAGCATGCCAGCAAAGAAACCAGGGTCAGCACTATCGCCACGCCCGCCAGCGTTAGCGGATCTGTCGGGCTCACACCGAAAAGCATGCTGGACATCAAACGAGTCAGCGCCAGCGCGCACAGCAGTCCGGCGGCCACACCGAGCATCACCATTTTCCCGGCTTGCCCTAGGACCATCAGCAAAACATTTCTTGCTTCAGCGCCCATGGCCATGCGAATTCCAATTTCGCGCGTGCGCTCGCCAACTACGTAAGAAATCACGCCATAGATTCCGATCGACGCCAGCAGCAGCGCCAAGGTTGCAAACACTCCGAGCAGAATCATCACGAACCGTTTCATCGCCAGCGAGTCAGAAATTACATCGCTCATGCTTTGCGTTCCAAAAATCACCATTTGACTGTTCACGCCCGTCAACGCGTGCCTGATGGCATCCATAGTTGCCACCGGCGCGGCGTCCAAGCGCACCACGACGCGCGCACGATTCTGAAAAATCGAGTAAAGAGATTCGGGTAGTTGCGCCAAGGCCAGATAACTCTGCGCTTGAATCGAAGCGCGGGCGTCGCTGTCGAGCCCCCACTGCTTGACGTGTCCGACAATCCCGACTACTTCCGCGGTCTCATTCAAAATGTCGAGGTTTACGCGCCGCCCAATCGGATCCTGTCCCTTGAAATATAATTTCGCGAACTGTTCGTCGATTACCATCACTTTGGTCGCCTTTTCATCGTCCGCTTCCGTCAGAAATCTCCCGCGCTTCAGCGGAATTTTCATCACCTTCAAATAATCCGGCTGCGTCACGTAGAACAAGGTGCTTTTCATCTCGGACTCTGCGGCGGGCTTGGCTTCTCCGTCCAGCCAGAAAGGCACCTCGGAGTCTCCCTCCAACGGCGAAGCTCCGTCGGACATCGACGCCGCCTGCACTCCCGGGACGGAACCGATCGTGGTCTGCAGGTTGCGAAACGCAGCACGGATCGCCGCGGGCGTCGTGCCCAGCGGTTGCGGTGTTGCAAAACTGAACCGCATCACATTTTTGGCATCGAATCCCGGATCGACCGTCCACAGATTCGTCAGGCTGCGAATCATTAGCCCGGCCGCCGCCAAAAGCACCACGGCGAGGGCCATCTCCATCGCCACAAAAACGCTCTGCGTGCGGTGCCGCGAACCACTTCCGCCGCGCCCACCTTCTTTTAAGGTTTCAGAGATTTGCACTTGAGAAGTTTTCAGAGCGGGCGCCAACCCAAACAACAGACCCGACAGCACCGAAACCGCCAGAGTGAACAGCAGCACCCGCATATCCAGATGAATTTCTTCCGCGCGTGGCAACGCGTCCGGAAGAATCTTGATCGCCGCGGAAGTTCCCCACGACGCGAACAATATTCCGAAGGCGCCACCTGCCAGCGCCAGCAAAACGCTTTCTGTCAGAAGTTGCCGCGCGATTCTTGTGCGGTTCGCGCCGAGCGCCGTCCGAATTGCAAACTCCCGTGTTCTTCCGGTCGCTCGCGCCAAAAGCAGGTTCGCCACATTCACGCAAGAAATCAAAAGCACAAATCCCACCGCGCCCAGCAGCACCAACAAAAACGGCCGGATATCTCCCACGAGATTTTCTTTGGACGAAATCAGCGTCACGCCCGAATTCTTGTCCACTTCCGGGTACGTCTCGGCCAGATGCGCCGCCACGGAACTCATGTCCGCATCCGCCTGCTGCAGCGTCACTTCCGGCTTCAATCGCCCCACGGCGTCCATGCCCATGCTAGCGCTGCGGTCCCGAAACAATGGTTCCGTCCACTGACCGATGGGCACGTACACTTCCGCTTTGCTGTCGAAGTTATCATTTTCGAAGCGGAAGCTCGCCGGAATCACGCCCGCCACTCCATAGAGTTTTCCGTTCAGCGACAGTGATTGACCGAGCGCGGCCCCCGCCGAACCAAATTTGCGTTTTGCCAGACCTTCGCTGATTAGCGCAGTCGGCGTCCCACCCAGCTGGTCTTCCTGTTCGGAGAAAATACGGCCGGCGACAGGTTGCACGCCCAGCACCGGAAAAAAAGTTGCCGTTACCATGTTGCCGCGCAAATGCTCCGCTTCGCCTTCCCCGGTCAGATTGAACGTATCGGACCGAAATGCCGCCAGCGCGGCAAAAGAATTGTTCTCGCGCTGCCAATCCAGAAAATTCGGGTAAGAAATGGAGGACGTCTTAAACTCCACGGTTTTCGCGTACACGGCAACTAACTGTTCCGCATGCTCATACGGGAGCGGATTCAACAGCACGCCATTCACAATGGAGAACAGCGCGGTGTTTGCGCCAATGCCCAGCGCCAGCGTAACAATCGCCACCGCCGTGAACCCAAAGTTCTTCGCCAGAGTACGCAGCGCGTATCGAACGTCTTGCCATAGTGTTTGCATAGATCGCTCTTTAACTCTCTCTCGCTCTCTCCGTTAAAAAATCGTCGCGCATCACTCGTGGCGCAGCGCTACCAGCGGATCCACGCGCGTCGCGCGCCGAGCCGGCAAATAACAGGCCAGCGCGGCAGAAAGCACCAGAATCGCCGCCACCACGCCAATCGCCAAAGGATCGATCGCGGAAATTCCGTACAAAACGGACTTCATCGTTCGTCCCACCGCGTATGTTCCCGTCAATCCCAAAAGCAATCCGCCTCCCGCCAACAACATTCCTTCGCGAAACACCATTTCCAGTACTTGACCCTGTGCCGCTCCGAGCGCCATGCGAAGTCCAATTTCATGCGTGCGCTGGGCCACCGCAAAAGACATCACGCCGTAAATTCCAATCGCCGCCAGAATCAGCGCCACAGCGGCAAACGCCGCAAACAGCGACGCTGCAAAGCGATCGCCCGCCAAAGATTCGCCGACAATTTGATCCATCGTTCTGACTTGGTACATCGCAAGATCAGTTTCCATCGACTGCACGGCGATGGCGAGGCTGTCGGCGACACTGGCGGGGTCACCGCTCGTGCGCACTTCGATTCGCGCAGAAGGCCACGGGCTTTGCCAAAAAGGCACATCGATTTCCGGAGAAGATTCGCGGCGAACCGAATCATTGCGGATATCTCTGGAAACACCAACGATTTGCCATTCCATTGGCGGACCGAGGCGGTTGGCTCCCGGAATCAACTGTTCAACCACCAGCCGTTGCCGGAGCGGATCGAGACCCCCAAGGTATTTTTTTGCAAAAGTTTCGTTGACAATGGCGACGGGCAATCCGTCCTCAACATCCCGCTCCGTGAATCCGCGCCCCGCGGCGATTGCTATTCCGAAAGTGCGAAAATAATCCGGCGAAACCATTGCGAATCCGGCCGAGGGGCGCGATGCCAGGTCATTTACCGGTTGCCCGGCTACGCTGAATGGCATGGTGTCGTTCGTTCCGGCGATCGGCGCGCCCGTGGATACCGCTGCCGACGCTATTCCTGGCAAAGACGAAACTTTGGCCAGCAACTGGCGATAGAAGGCGATTATTTGTTTAGGCTGCGACAGGCGCTCGACAGGTATCGGAAGATAAGAAGTTAGAACGTGATCAGGGCGGAAGCCGAGATCCGCGCGCGTCAATTTCCAGAAACTGTGAATCGCCAGTCCCGCGCCTGCAAGCAAGGTCAACGCCAAAGCAAATTCGAGCACCACCAGCCATCGCCGCATACCGTGTCGTCCAATGTTGGCGACGGACCGTCCGCCTTCCTTCAGTGCGTTGTTCAAATTCTGTTGAGAGATCCTCCACGCTGGAGCACATCCGCTCAGCAGTCCAGCGGTGACCGTCGCCGCCAAGCTAAAAAAAAGCACAGGCAGATTTATGCGGATGTCCGCTTCCGTGGGCAACGAATACTGCGGCAACAAAATCAAAATCACCCGCAGGATCAAGGTGGCGAGAGTAATCCCCAAAGTGCCGCCGATGATCGCGAGCACCAGACCTTCCGTCAGAAATTGCGAAAACAGCTGTCCACGCGTTGCCCCGAGAGAAGCACGCACCGCCACTTCTTTCTGGCGGATCGTCCCCCTCGCGAGCAGCAGATTGGCCACGTTTACACAGGCAATCAACAGTACGAATCCCACCGCTCCCGTGAGCAGCCAAAGATCCTTAATGGTATCCCGGCTAGTAAAATCGTTTTTGAGCGGTTCCACCGCTACGCCCCATCCTTTGTTGGAGAGAGGATAGGTTTCCGCAACGCGCTCAGCGACGCCTTTCATATCCGCGTTCGCTTGCTGCAGGGTCACTCCGCGCTTGAGGCGGCCCAGCACATTCAGCCAATGAAAATCGTGATTAATCTGCTCGGGCTTGAATGCCAGTGGCACGAACAATTGCGATTCGAAACGATCTGGCATTCCCTCCGCCAGAACCCCGATGACTGAATAAGGATGACCATCGAGCCGCAGTTCGTGCCCGATGATCTGCGGATCGCCACCAAAGCGTTCTTTCCAAAATTGGTGGGTCATCACTACGACTTGGTCCTGGCCGACAGTTCCTTCATCCGCCCGAAAATCCCGTCCCAGGAAGAAGGGTATGCCCTGGAGATTGAACCATCCGGGGGATAAGATTCTGGTTTGCACCACCTCGGGTTTCCCGGAGCCCGACAAACTGAAACTTCCGCCGGTAAACGCCAGCAGGTCCTGAAACGCGGAATTCTCGCGCTTCCAATCCAAGTAATCTCCGGCTGAAACCGAGTTGTTATTTCCCCGTACGGTCGACCACACCATCACCAATTGATCCGGTTCGGGATAGGGCAAAGGTGAAAGCAACGCCCCGTACACCACGCTGAAGATCGCGGTGTTCGCTCCGATACCTAGCGCCAGCGTGAGCACCGCAATCGCCGTAAAGCCCGGGCTTTTTGCCAGGCTGCGGAGGGCGTAGCGCACGTCTTGCCAAACCTTGCTCATTTGCACCCGCGCAAGAATCAATTCGCGCCGAAAATCGCCAACGGAAAATTTGCCGCGCTTTGTGCTATTTCAAACGAATACGATCAAAACTGTCCCACTGCGACATGTCCGAGAGAATTACTTTGTCTCCCACATTGAGGCCTTGGAGAATTTCGATAGTATTCACCGAACTGCGCCCCAGCTTCACGTAGACGCGCGAAGCCTCCGAACCATCCGCATCCAGCTTGAACAGTTGAATGGTCGAATCGGACTGCCCGCGCACCGGACGTCCGACGTACATCACATCTCTTAGATTTTCGATTTCGATCGTGCCGTCGACGCTCAAATCCGCCCGCGCGCCCGTTGGCAAAGGATCGTCAATCGTCACCGTCACCGTCACCGTGCCGTTTTGTACCGATGGGTCGACGCGCGAGACGTGGCCGTTTACGATTCCGTTGCGCGTATCGATCGTAGCTTTTTGCCCTATCAATGCGTCTTTGGCCTGCGTCTCCGCTATTTTTATTTCCGCCTTGAGTTTCTTGGGATTCGCCACGCGCGCCAGGTTTGTTCCCGGAGTTACATGCTGCCCTTCCTCCACCGGCACCAGTTGCAACACGCCGTCGATGCCGGCGCGTACGTGCAGCGCATCCAACTGGCTGCGGCGCAGTTGATGCAGCGCACGCTGCTGGTCCACGTGCGACGCCTGCGCCAAGAGCCGCGATTTTAGGGAATCCACGGCATTCTGCGTGCGCTCGTCTTCGAGCGCCACGCGAATCGCCAGCTGCTCTTGCTTCACTTGGGAAAGCCGCGCGTTTAATTCCGAGCCGAGACCCTGCTGGCGCAACTTTTCATCCACGCCGTATTGAATTTTGGCTTGTTCATACTCGCTGCGTACCGCGGCCGCCGTTGCTTTCTGATTCAGCAGTTCACTGTGCAACTGCACTTTCAGGTTTTCGTAATCCGCTTCCGCACCTTTCAATTGATACTCTGCGTCCAGCGCGTCGCGCTGCAATTCCGGATTGCTCAATTCCAAAATGATTGAATCCGGCTTTACCACCGCGCCGGGACGAATCACAATGTGGTCCACGCGAGAATCCGTTTGCGCCGGAATCCAGCGAATATCCTCGGGGATGAGCGTTCCTAATCCGCGCATTTCCCGCAGCATGGGTCCGCGCTTCACGTCATCGGTGTAGATGGTCGCGCGATCCACCGATGGCGCAGCAGGCTTCAGCCGTGAAAGGCCGAGCGTCGCTCCTCCGAGCAGCAGAACTGCAACAATTGCGTAGACCAAGCGCCGTATTTTCTTGGCGCGGGCGTTTGACGGGCGTTGGATATCCATAGACATTGACTCTAGCGCAAATTGCACGTCCCTGGCCCAGTCGGGCCAGCGCTAAGCGTTATCTGGCTCAATCACTTAAGAGGTGCCAGTCCTGCGCATGTTCGCCGAGATGGCCGAATCTGGGACCATTCGTCCCACGACCGGACACTCGCGGCGTTGCAGCTTCTTCCTGGCCATTCCTGCTTACCTTGTTCCGCTGGCTTATTCGTGTTGGAAGAGGTCGCACCGCCGCCGTGTACATCGCGTTAGCCGAAAGCTCGGTTCAAAAGCCAGTTGCCGCCGGGTCGGTTGAAACCAAGCGGTCATTTCGGACTCTCACGTGGCAGAATAAATTGCATCGCGTGGGTGGTGCTGCGCATCCTCATATTCGGATCCTCCGACCATGAAAAGAGTGGGCTTGTGAATCGAACTTTTCGGCGACTTGCCATTGGGTCACTCGCGGCGCTTTTGGCCAGCGGAGCGTTGCTCTTCACGTTGCGGCGCCCGCTTCTCGGCCTGCTCTTTGGCACTGTTTTTGGCGCTATTTACTCGCTCAGTTTGCGGCCGGTTCGCCGCGCTTACGCTGACAATTTGATGAATGCTGCAGCGCTGGGCTTGCCGCTGTGGGGACTGCTCACCGTGATTCTGGTTCCCGTTTTCGCGGGCGAAACGCCGGAATGGACCGCGGAAGGCATGCGCGCGCAGTTTCCCGCGCTGATTGGCTGGGTGCTATACGGTGCCATTCTTGGATTGCTCCACCAGGCGTTCAGCGATTTGGCAGGCACGCTGTGGGGACCGGAAGCCGCGGCAATTTCCCCGATTCCTCCGCCGGTGCAGCACATCGTGATTCTTGGCGGCGGTTTTGCCGGAATGACCACCGCGCAATGCCTCGAGAATGAGTTGGAGAAAAATCCTGCGGCGCACATCACCCTGGTCAGCGAAACGAACGCCCTGCTTTTTACGCCGATGCTGGCGGAAGTGGCAGGAAGCAGCCTGGAGCCTAGCCATATCAGCACGCCGCTTCGCGGCAGCTTGCATCGCACCGAATTTATCCGCGCGCGTACCACGGCGATCGACCTGCAAAAGCGCTGCATTTTTCTCGCAGGCAATTCTTCGTCAGACAGCGAATCCAAACCGCGCGAAATTCCTTACGACCATTTGGTACTCGCCTTGGGCGCCGTCTCCAATTATCTCGGGCTGGCCAACGTCGAAAAACTTGCATTTGACTTCAAGAGCCTTTTGGACGCCATCCGCATCCGCAATCGCGTCATTGAAATGTTTGAGCGCGCTGACCGCGAGCCCGATCCGCGATTACGCGCACCGTTGCTCACCTTCGTGATCGCCGGCGGTGGATTCGCTGGCGCGGAACTCGCGGGCGCGCTCAACGACTTTGCCAACGGCATCTTGGCCGATTATCCAAACCTCGGCCGCAAGGAAGTACGCGTGATTTTGGTGCATTCCCGCGATTGCATTCTGCCGGAATTGAGCGAGACTCTAGGCCGCTATGCGCAAAAGAAAATGGAAGCGCGCGGCGTTATTTTTCGCATGAATACGCGGCTGGTCGACGCCAAGCCCGGAATCGTAACTCTCAGCGACGGTGAAATTCCCGCCGACACTCTAATCTGGACCGCCGGAACTGCCCCTAGCGCTCTTGTGAAATCTCTCGATGTGGAAAAAGACAAGCGCGGCGCGGTGAAGGTCGACGCGAATCTAGCTGTTCTGAATCATCCCGGCGTGTGGGCCTTGGGCGATTGCGCTTCCGTAACCGACGCGAAAAACGGCAAGTCATGTCCGCCAACCGCGCAGTTCGCGTTACGCCAAGCCGCTACGCTCGCCCAAAATTTATCTGCGCAACTTGCCGGCAAACCACCGAGCGGTTTTCATTTCGATTCGCTGGGTGCGCTGTGCGTCATCGGCCATCAAACCGCCTGCGCGGAGCTTACTGTGCCCTTTGCGCGTTCGCGGTCCATGCGCTTTTCCGGATTATTTGCGTGGCTGATGTGGCGTGGTATTTATTTGGCAAAACTTCCCGGACTCGAGCGAAAAATCCGCGTGCTGTTCGATTGGACCATCGAACTATTTTTCCCGCGCGACATCGTGCAAACCATCGATTTGAAGTGAGGAATTTATGTTCAAAGGAAACGAATTGCCGGAACAGCAAACTGATCCGGCGCAAAAAATACCGCAGTGGATTTCGCCGCTAACTGCTGCGCTTGTCGGCGCAACCTGCGCCGCCCTTGGCGGGCATCTTGTGGGCGCCACTCCCCTGCGGGGTTCCGTTTTTGGTGTGTTCTTTGGCTTCTGTTTCTCCATCCTGTTCCAAAAGCGCGCCACCAGCCCCGGTGCCGGATTGATCTGGGGTCTGGGATTTGCCTCTTTAGTTTGGTTGCTCGTGCCCGCCGGCGTCATTCCCCTCTTGACGCGCGCGCATTCCGAGTCCATGGCTACGGGCGCTCGCGAACGTTTTCCTGAACTGGTCGCATGTCTGGTTCTCCTGGGTATGCCTGTGGGGCTCTCGATGGGAATTCTCGGCGCATTTCGTTCGCGCGGAGCGCGGCGTGATTTTCGCTGGGCGCGTGCCGTCGTCGTTGGTGGAGTTGCCGGCACATTGGCCGGTCTGGTTTACAGCCGCTGGATGTACGAAGGGGAATTCTATCCCTTGCTTAGCGGCTTGTTGCAGAATGGTTCGCGCTCAAAACTTGCGGCTTGCCATTTTCTCATCGCGCTTCTGATTGGCGCGGCTTTCGGACTGCTGTTTCAAACCGACGTTCGCGGCCTCGGCTCCAGCATGGGTTGGGGCCTCGGCTTCGCGATTTTCTGGTGGTTCCTCGGACCACTCTCACTTTTTCCGCGATGGAGCGGAACACCAGTCGATTGGTCCGCGGACCAAGGAACGGCACTCTTCGGTTCGCTGGTCGGCCACATTATTTATGGATTTATTCTCGGCGTAATGTACGCCGCGATTGACCGCGCATGGCTGCGTCTTTTTGTGCAATCCGATCCGCTCAACCGCGAGCCAGAAGGCCCGGGTTTGAACGTTTTGCGTTCACTGGGATGGGGAGCAGTCGCAGGATTCAGCGGAGGGCTGGTGGCCAGCCCGGTGTTGCTGGCGACGCGCGCGTTGCCGCAAGTTGCCGGACTCGAAACCAGTCTTCTGGGAGCTAAAGGTTTCTTAGTTCACCTGGTGGTGAGCTCACTGATTGGCATGACCTACGGCTTGCTGTTCCGCAACGAAGGCTCTTCGCTAAGCCTCGGCCTGCCGTGGGGCTGGCTTTTCGGATTGATTTGGTGGTACCTCGGGCCAATGACTTTATTGCCGTTGCTCCTTACCGGCGAAACCGATTGGCGCGCCAGCGCGGCGTCCGCTTTGCTGCCATCGCTGATTGGCCACCTCGTCTATGGCGCGGTTACCGCCGTGGTTTTTCTGCTGCTCGAGCGACGGCGCCAGAAATGGTTGATGCTCGATCCGCGCTTCGCGGCGCGCGAACTGCGGCGAACGCGGCCTGCGGGAACTCCAGCTCCGGCGTTGTGGTTTTTCGCTCTCGGTTTGGGCGTTCTGCTGCCCATTCTCCTCGGATGAATCACCAGCTCCTGAAAAACTTTTGAGCTTACTGAGCTATCGCGCGCGATCCAAGGCGCAATTTATTTTTCATCGGCGCTTCCCCAGGCAGTGTCTTGCTCAAAAAATCAGAAGCTTCATTCATCGTTGACGGCGCGACGGCGCTCTGCCATCATCGGAGAAATCAATCTGTTTAGCGCAAAGGGAAGAAACCGATCAGCCTGCGCATCTCCATCCTGGCCTCTGGTAGCTCGGGGAACATTACCCTCCTTGAGACCGAGCGCACCCGACTCTTGGTGGATGCCGGACTCGGCAAACGCGAAACGTTGGCGCGGCTGGCGGCTCTGAACATCACCGTCGAATCCCTCGATGGAATTCTAATCACCCACGAACATTCGGATCATTGCAACGGCCTTCCGCAGATGCTGGGACTGTGGAAGGCTCCGCTCTTTGTTACTGAGCCGACGATGGACGCGCTGCAGCGTTGCCTGCCTGAAACTTTCGGCAAGCGCCTGCGCGGCGTCGAGACCATTCACGCCGGCCAGCGCTTCACGATTGGCGACATTGATGTGCACGCCTTTGCCATCCCGCACGACGCCGCCGATCCGCTGGGCTTCACCTTCAAATCAGATGGCGCGAAAATGGCTCTGGTCACCGACCTCGGCTACTTGCCGGAGCTGGTCAAAGTTCATTTGCGCGATGCCGATTGCCTGCTGCTCGAATCCAATCACGATCTCGACATGCTCAAAGTCGGCCCGTACCCCTGGGTCGTCAAGCAGCGCGTGCTCAGCCGCACCGGGCACCTTTCCAATCACGCGGTCAGCGAATATCTCTCCGATCCCGATGCTTTCGACGCGCTCGCCCGTTTTCTAATTCTCGCGCACGTCTCGCTCGAAAATAACAACCCTGACGTGGTGCGCATCTCGGCGGAAGAAGCCCTCGGTCGCCGTCCCGCTGAGCGCGCCTTCTCCGGTCAACTCTTCATTGCCGATCAACGCACGCCGTTAGCCTCGCTGCAGCTCTAGGTTCGTCCTGTTCATCTTTTTAGAATTTGAATTGCAGATTCAGCTGAATCCGTCGCGGGTCGAGCGCCTGCACCGCATACCCCGTGTTGATGGGCACCGGCGATATCGCGATATACGTCACATCATTCACGTGATTGAGCACGTTGAAGGCATTCAGGGCTACGGTAATGGCCGGGCCTTCTTTTTTGCCCTTGAAAAGATGGAAATCACGTTCAAGGTTCACGTCAAGATTCAGAAATCCCGGCCCGTGCAAAGTGTTTCTCGGCAACATCGCTCCATCCGGCAATAATGGCCGCGCCTTGAATAAGGCATCACCGTACGTATCCAGCCCGGTTGTGACATTCACTGGCTTTCCAGAATACGCAGAGAGCGCCACTCCGAAGCTGAACGAAGCCGGCAATTCTGCCGAGCCGAGCAAATCGAATTTATGCCGTCGATCGTTGTCTGAACGCGCCCAATCCTCGTTCGGGAAATAGCTGTTGGCCGGGAAATACAAAATCCCGCTGGTGTTGTTGTAGGTCTTGCTCAAGGTGTACTGCGCCTGCCCCGAGAAATATTTTCCGGGTTTCCCGCGAAACGTCAGTTCGAGGGCGTTGCTCTTCTGATAGCCCTCGGATTCGATTTGGCGCACTTGCCCAAGGTTGGGGTTGGGACGTGCGAGATAATCGGGCGGCGATGGCGCATTAACGTCCCGCGAACGAAACAGGTCCATCCCACGCGACCCGACATACGTCGCGCTGAACGTACTTTTTGCGGTGACCTGCCGCTCAATGCCAAAACTATATTGCAGCGTGCGCGGCAAGCGTGCTCGCGGATCCAGGGTAACCGTACTCACCGGTAGCGCGGCCAGCTGCGCCGGTGTGACGGGAAACGAGATGGCGTATGGCGGCTGCGCCGATTGCGTCGCCACAAATCGCAACAAGTCAATCCCGTTGTAGTGCAACAAGTCAGCGATGGGACGCGGGCCGCTGCGGTCAAAGAACAGCCCGGCGCCGCCGCGAACGACCCACTTGCTCTTCGCTGCCGGCGCGTATGCGAACCCCAGCCGCGGCGCAACATGGCTGGCTTGATCGTAAAAATAATTTTGCCAGTAATAGCGTGCGCCCACGACCAGCGAGAAATTCGGTTTTAGCCGGATCGTGTCTTCCACGAATCCCGCAACCACTCTCTCCCAGAACACCAAATGGCCCTGGCCCGTCTGCAGCAGAAGGGAAGCGGGAATGCCCGCGTTGTAGTCGGCGAGTGACGAAAACGTGTAGACGCCGCTGCGATTCGTGAAATCGTCGGCGCCGCGGCGGCTGATGTCCGGAACATCGATGCCGAAGACCAACTGGTGTTTCCCGCTCACGTAGCTCATAAAGTCCGTGCCGTCAAAATGTGCTTCAGTGCGCTTGCTGTCCGCCTGCGCCCCTCCAGACGTAAACAATCCCTCTACAACAATCTGCGATGCGGAACTGACGCTGGTGCGGGGCTCATCGTTGTGCCCAACGAGAAACCGCAGTTGGTTTACCCACTTCGCGGAAAAAATATGCCGGTAGCTGACGTTGATTTCGTGCTCTGTGCTTTCGTCCGTGTATCCCGCTTGCGGTAGCACCAATCCGCCGACGTTCTGGTTCTTCAACGTCTGCCCCTCATAGGAATAGCCAATCCAGAATTGATCGCCATTGGCAAAATCGTGAAAAACACGGAAAGAAGTGAAGAAATGGCGCGTGGGCGCCGGCACATTTTCCCGAATGGGCCCGTTGACGCCTTGTGCGTCGACCACGGCCTGCAAATTGTCCTCGTCCCGCTCCATGGTCAGCAAGAAAGTGTTCTGCTTATTGCGCCCCAGCGGTCCCGTTAAAGAGCCTTCATAGAAGCGCCGCTGCTCCGGCGGTTTCACCGTGGCAAACGCGTTGCTCGCGTCAAACACGGAATCGCGGAATATAAAATTCACCGTACCGTGGAACGCCGGGGTTCCGCCCTTGGTCGTAATCTCCAGCCGCGCGCGTCCCGGTCGCGCGAAACGCGCGGAATACGGATTCTGATTGATTTTGACTTCCTGCACTCCGGAAGGACTGACGCCCGGTCCGTTGGCTTCGACGCCGTTCACGATCAGCGACACACCGTTCGTGCCAGTCGCATTGTCATCGAGAAAGCGCGACATGGTGGCCACGTAGTTCTGGTCGAAAACCGGAACTCGGTCCAGTGCGTCGCGGTCGATCACGTTGGCATTCTGATTTTCTGCCGCTTCGGGCGTCACTTGCGGTGCAGAGTCGTCCACACCAACATTCACCACTTCATTATGCGAAGCGATCGCCAGGGTGATTCGCAGAGGCGCGGGCGGTTTTCCGCCCACTTTAACTTCCGTTTGTGTCGTGCGAAATCCGGCCGCATCTACCCGCAGGTGGTAGATCCCAGGCTCTATTTTGTCGAAGCGAAAGCTTCCCGCCTTGTCCGCCTGTGTCTCCGCGACCGCGGTTTCATCAGCTCGTTTCACACTTACGCGCGCGCCGACGACGCTCGAGCCCGAGGCATCGAGCACGATCCCCACAATCGTACGCGGTTCCGCCGTGCCGGCGGATTTCTGCGCTGGCAGTGCCCAGGCTGCAGACGGCGACGCATCCACGGTAGCCAGGAACGTACACGATAGTGCGCAAAGAAATAATAAAACGGCAGGTTGTGACGCCCGAAAAATGAACTTAGTCTTCATGTCTTCGCCGGACGCAACCCGCTATAGCCCCGCACCCTTCAGCTCTGAGAAAGGAGAGTCTGTTTCTACGTGCTATCTTGCAAGAATTCATCTAAATCCCCGATTAACACCCGCGTACATGGCGCGCGCTAACCGCGCGAGCGGCATCGCTCATTGACAGCTCCGTAAGTCTTCTCCTACACTGGCTGCGTCTTAGTAGAGGAGCGGAGACCATAAGTAGCCGGGCGCGTATTCCGAGCAGTTTCGGGCGTCCGAGCGAAAGGGGCACTCCTTTTGCGCCGAGCGTCTTGCGGAGTCTGCAAGCGCCCAGCCAAAAGCAACAGCTTGTCGCTGTTGTCCGCCGAAATCGCTGCGCTCACTGAACCGCGGCGGTTGGGGGATCAGGTCTAAGGCCTGTCCACTGTCATCCGTTTTTCTCGCACTCGCTGCGAGAGAAATCTTCGGATGAAGCGCTATTGAGAGGCAGCGGCCCGAATTTTTCTTCGCGGTTCTTCCTTTCTTCGCTCTCCATCCAGAAATGCTGGGCTGCTTTGCACCCTTTTGAACTCACCCGTGCGCTGGTGGACATCGCGTCCATCACCAATCACGAAGAACCGGTGGTCGAGTACCTGCACGCGTATTTGTCGCAGCTTGGCGCGCGCTATCGCGGACGCGTGGAACGCATTCCCGCCGAGGCCGCCCGCGACAATCTTTTCGTCACCTTTGGACAGCCGGTCGTCACCCTCTCGACGCATGTGGATACAGTTCCGCCATTCTTTCCTTCTCGCGAAGACGAACTCTTCATCTGGGGACGCGGCGCTTGCGATGCCAAAGGCATCATTGCCGCGATGATCAGCGCCGCGGAGAAACTGCTTGCCGCCGGCGAGCGGGACTTCGCACTGCTGTTTGTCGTCGGTGAAGAGCGCGACAGCGCAGGGGCGCGCGCCGCTGCCGCAAATCCGCGCGGCTCTCGCTATCTTATCAACGGCGAGCCCACGGAAAATCGCCTGGCGCTAGGATGCAAAGGCGCGTTGCGTTTTGAACTTGCCGCACGCGGCAAGCTGGCACATTCCGCTTATCCGGAACTCGGCCACTCCGCGATCCATTCGCTGTTGGACGTCCTCGAGGACATTCGCAGAATCCCGTTGCCCAGCGATGCGCTTCTCGGGCCCACGACCCTCAACGTCGGGGTCATCAGCGGCGGTCGGGCCCCGAATGTCGTTGCTGACGAAGCCCGCGCCGAAATCATGTTCCGCACGGTCGGCGATCCAGCAGCGATTCGCCAGGCCGTGGCTGCTGCTGCGGCCAGCCGCGTTGAAACTCGCGAAGTTTTGCATACTCCGGCCATGCAATTCGCCGCCGCTTTCGAAGAATTGCCCACCACCGTTGTAGCGTTCACAACGGATATTCCAACGTTTCACGGTGCCTGGGGGCAGCCATTTCTCCTCGGCCCCGGCAGTATTCATTCCGCGCACACCGCCGAAGAACGCATAGCCAAAAGCGAACTACTCGCCGCCGTGGAAATTTACGCGCGGATGGTTGCGCAACTGCTCGCGGGCGTGCGGAGTCACGCATGACTCTCGGTATCGCCATCGTAGGTCACGGCAAAATGGGCCAGCTCATCGAGAAACTTGCGCCGGAGTATGGTTGTGAAGTTCGTGCGCGCTTCACCAGCGCCAGTTCCGCCCGCAACGAAGCACTTTCCCGCACAACGCTGGAAGGCGTAGATGTCGGCATGGAGTTTTCAACGCCCGCCGCAGCTCCCGACAATATTCGTGCCCTGGCCGCGCTTGGAATCAATTGCGTTGCCGGCACGACGGGATGGTTCGCGGACCTTGGACCCGTCAGCCAATCGATTGGCGAAAGCGGAACTGCCCTCGTTTGGAGCGCCAATTTTTCCGTCGGCGTAAATCTTTTTTTGGATGCCGTGGCGCACACCGCCGCGCTCTTTGCGGCGCAGCCGGATTACACCGCGTGGGGCTGGGAAATTCATCACTCACAAAAAAAAGATGCGCCTTCCGGCACGCTGCAAAGACTCGCTCAAGAAATGCGAACGGCAGGTTATACGCGTCCCATCGATCTCAGCTCGAGCCGTGCCGGGGCGCATCCCGGCACACACGAAATCGGCTTCGATTCCGTCGCCGATACCTTCACTTTGCGGCACACGGCGCGCAGCCGCGAAGGTTTTGCGCGCGGCGCTTTGCAGGCAGCTCGCTGGATTGTCGGCAAGAAGGGCGTTTTCGAATTTCGCGAAATTCTCGGCCAGTTGTCGCCGCCATGAAACGCGGCTGAACTCAATTTTACAAGGAGCAATTTATGTTTACAGGATGCGGTACGGCGCTGGTAACACCTTTTTCTGGAGATGAATCGCTCGACGAAGGCGTGCTTCGCAAATTAATCCGCCGGCAGATTGATGCGGGCATCGATTTTCTCGTGCCCTGTGGCACGACCGGCGAAAGTCCCACGCTGACGCATGCGGAGCATCTGCGCATCGTCGCCATCACCATCGAAGAGTCCGCCGGACGCGTTCCAGTGCTCGCGGGTGCCGGTGGATATAACACCGCGGAAGTAATCTCGCTTGCGCGCGAACTTGAAAAGCTCGGCGTCAACGGAGTTTTGTCCGTCACGCCGTATTACAACAAGCCCACGCAAGAGGGTCTGTTCCAACATTATCGCGCCATCGCTGCCGCGACCGCTCTGCCCATCATTCTTTATAGCGTGCAGGGCCGCACCGGAGTTAACATCGAACCGGCCACGGTGCAACGGCTTTCCGCGATTCCTAATATCGTTGGCATCAAAGAGGCCTCCGGCAACGTGGCGCAGATGGCCGCGATATTGAACATGGTCGACGATGATTTTGTCGTGCTTTCTGGCGACGACGCCATCACCCTGCCACTGCTGGTGCTGGGCGGACGTGGCGTGATCTCTGTCGTCTCTAACGAAATCCCCGCGCCGATGGCCCGCCTCGTGAAGTGCGCGCTTGCGGGCGATTTTGCCGCGGCACGCGAAATCCATCGGCGTTATCATCCGCTGATGGAAGTAAACTTTGTGGAGTCTAATCCCGGGCCAGTAAAGGCGGCAATGGCGGAGATGGGTTTGCTCGAGCCCGTCTGGCGGTTGCCGCTAGTCGCGCCGAAAACGGAAAGCCTTTCGCGGATTCGCGCCGTTCTCGAAGCGCGCGATTTGCTTCCCGCTGGCGGGCCGAGCCTTCGCAAGGTTTTGCCGCAAGAAAGAACGCATGCTGCCGTCGCGCATTGAAAAGCTTTTTGATCAGCCGCCGGAACATTACGAGGAAGAACACTTTCAACTCTTCAGCGGTTTCAAGGCCGCCCTCAATCGCGGGGAGATTCGCGCCGCAGAGCCGGATCCTGCCTCTCCGACAGGATGGCGCACGAACGCCTGGGTGAAAAAAGGTATCTTAATTGGATTCCGCATGGGCGTCGTCGTGAACATGGCTGGCGCGACGCCACTTGATTCCGATTCGCATTCCACGCCATGTGATGAGGCACGACAGCCCTTTTTCGATAAATCCACGTTTCCCGTGCGCTCGCTTGCGCTCGGAGACGGGGTGCGCGTCGTTCCCGGCGGCTCCAGCATTCGCGACGGCTGCTACGTGGCGCACGGCGTAATTTGCATGCCGCCGATGTTTATAAACGTGGGCGCCTACGTCGGCGAAGGGACGATGATCGATTCTCACGCGTTGGTGGGGAGCTGCGCGCAAATCGGTCGCCGTTGTCACATCTCAGCGGCTGCGCAGATCGGCGGAGTGCTCGAACCCGTGGGCGCCTCTCCGGTCATTATTGAAGACGACGTTCTGATCGGCGGCAATTGCGGCGTTTATGAAGGAACGGTTGTTAAAAAGCGCGCGGTACTAGGAAGCGGCGCGATTCTCAACCGTTCGACTCCGGTCTACGATTTAGTTCGCGATGTGATTCACGCGGCGACGGAGTCGCAGCCGCTGATTATTCCGGAGGCGGCGATCGTCGTCCCCGGATCTCGCTCCGTCACGCACGCTGTCGGGAAGAAATGGGGACTCTCGCTACAGTGCGCAGTCATCGTCAAATATCGCGACGCCAAGACGGACGCCCGCGTCTCGCTCGAAGACCTTTTACGATAGCGTCCCTTCCGCAGAATCCTTTATCATGTTCGGCGCGGTCTCTTGGTCCGTCGACGAGCGTTCCCGATTTCGCCTCTCTTGCCGAAGGTTCAATCCCTGCTACCCTCTACCATGGTGCAGCCGCATGAAATTGGATGGTCATTCCGAGCGAACCGAGGAGCCTGCTTTTTGAAAATATTCGCGTGCGTGTTTGTTCTGATCGTTTTCTTCTCCCTGGCTCCAAACGGCCTGGCGCAAAAAACTTCGCGTCTCAGCCCAGCGCAAGTCGCCGCCGAGGTTCGTGACTACCGCATGAACAATGAAGACCGCATCATGCGCGAACTTTCCGATTTTCTGGCCATTCCCAACCTTGCTACGGATACTCCAAACATCCAAAAAAATGCCGCGCATCTGGTGGAACTCCTGGAGGCCCGCGGTATCGAAACGCATTTGCTGTCCATCAAAGATCGTGGTCCTATTGTTTTCGGCAAGCTCGCTTCCCCGGGCGCTACGCACACCGTTATTTTTTATGCGCACTACGACGGCCAGCCCGTGGACCCTTCCGCCTGGACCGACGGCAAACCTTTCGAACCCGTTCTACGTAGCAACTCCATCGAAGCTGGCGGCCAACGAATTCCTTCACCAGAAAATTCCGTAAATCATCCGGCCATCTACAACGACGACTGGCGCATCTACGCGCGGTCTTCTTCTGACGACAAATCGCCAATCATCGCGCTACTAGCTGCGATTGACGCACTGCACGCGAAGGGAATTCCGCTGGCGTTGAATCTGAAACTGATCCTCGAAGGCGAAGAGGAAGCAGGCTCGACAAATCTCGAACGCACGCTGCTCCTGCATCGCAATCTGCTGGATGCCGATTTGTTGATCACCGGAGACGGACCGGTTCATCAAAGCGGCCGCCCGCTGGTTTTTTTCGGCAACCGCGGCGTCCTGGGGTTCGACGTCACGGTGTACGGTGCGATCCGCGCCTTACACAGTGGCCATTACGGCAACTGGGCGCCGAATCCCGCCTTGGAGTTGTCGAGCCTGCTGGCATCCATGAAAGATGAAACCGGGCATGTGATCATCCCCGGCTTCTACGACGATGTTGTTCCCCTCGGCCCGATTGAAGAGAAAGCCCTCGCTACCATGCCCGATAACGACGTTCAGCTCGAGCGGGATTTGCAGTTTGCGAAGCCGGATGGCGCAGGGCACAAGCTGATGGAGCTTTTGCAGCAACCCTCCCTCAACATTCGCGGCCTGCGCAGCGCGTACGTTGGCGAGCAAGCGCAAAACATAATTCCTGAAAAAGCCGAGGCCTCACTCGACGTCCGTCTGGTGAAGGGCGAGGATCCTGACGCGAAATACGCGCAAATCCTCGACTACATTCGCAAACGAGATTTTTTCATTACCGGCGAAGAACCCACCAGGGAGGAGCGACTGGAGCACGCTCACGTGGCGCGCGTGACCAAAGGCGAATTTAACTACCGCGCTTCACGCACTTCGATGGACTTGCCCGTTTCCAGGGCCCTCGTGCGCGTTGTGCAGGACGCCACCGCCAATCAAGCCGTTGTCGCTCCCACGCTCGGCGGCAGCGTTCCCATGTACATTTTCGAAAATTTAAACATTCCATGGATTGGCGTTCCCATCGTCAATTCCGACAACCACCAGCACAGCAGCGACGAAAACCTGCGCCTCGGTCACCTCTGGCGCGGCATCGAAATCTACGCCGCCATCCTCGCCGACCTCAACTGGCAATAGCCAGTTTTGCCTTTGCAGCAGACGCTCTGCATCTGCGTAAACGAAGGCACTGAACGAAGAACTCTCGCTCGAGCGCAGCGAAGAATCTGCTTTTGACCTGGGTGAGTGAGAAATTGCGAAACACGATTCTTTGGCGACAATCTACAATCCCAAAAAATTTCGCAACAATTCTTTCCCGGACTCCGTCAGCACGGACTCCGGATGAAACTGCACGCCTTCGATTTTGTATTTGCGGTGCCGCAAACCCATAATGACGCCATCGTCCGTTTGAGCGGTGATCACCAGCTCTTTTGGCAAGGACTTTCGCTCCACAATCAGCGAATGATAACGTGTAGCCGTGAACGGATCCTCCAGGTTCTTGAAAACACCCTTGCCATCATGATGAATTTCGCTGGTCTTCCCGTGAAACAATTTCGGAGCGCGGACGATTTTTCCGCCAAACGCCGCGCCGATTGCCTGATGACCCAGACAAACTCCCAGGATCGGAAATTTTCCCGCCAGCCGCGCAATTAACTCCACCGAAATGCCCGCCTCCTGGGGCGTGCACGGCCCCGGCGAAATTACGATGCGTTCCGGTTTGCGCCGCGCAATTTCTTCCACGGAGATCTTGTTATTGCGATGAACCTCCACATTACAACCCAGCTCGCCCAGATACTGCGCCAGGTTGTAAGTGAACGAATCGTAGTTATCCAGCAGCAAAATCACCGCAAACCTCTCCCTGTTCCTCGTTACTTCTTCGATTCCTTCTTACGTTTCGTGCTATTTCCCGTCGCCTCCGCCAATTCGAGCGCCTTCCGCAACGCTCCCGCCTTATTCACGCTCTCGTGGTACTCCCCCGCAGGACTCGAATCCGCCACAACTCCTCCGCCGGCCTGCATATAGGCCACGCCATTTTTGATGACCATAGTTCGCAAGGCGATGCATGAGTCCAGATTTCCCGCAAAATCCAGATACAAAACTCCTCCCGCATAAATCCCCCGCCTCGTGCGCTCCAGCTCTTCAATAATCTCCATGGCGCGTACTTTAGGTGCGCCAGACACGGTGCCCGCCGGAAAGCAAGCCATTAGCGCATCGAAACAATCCACATCTTCGCGCAGGCGCCCGTGCAGGCTCGAAACCAAATGCATCACGTGTGAAAATCTCTCCACGGCCATCAACTTCTCGACCTTCACTGTTCCGTAGTCGCATACGCGCCCCAAATCGTTGCGCCCCAGATCCACCAGCATGATGTGCTCGGCGCGTTCTTTTTCGCTGGCCAGCATCTGTTTTTCGAACCGCAAATCTTCGGCTTCGTCTTTTCCCCGCGGCAGCGTACCCGCGATGGGCCGGTAAAACACGTCGCGTCCTTGCACTTTCACCAGCATTTCCGGTGAACTGCCCACCACAGCCACATCATTCATCTGCAAATAAAAAAGATACGGCGACGGATTAACCGCGCGTAGCTGCCGGTAAATTTCAAACGGCGCCGCCGCGGTCTTCGCGGAAAAGCGCTGGCTGATCACCACTTGAAAAATATCGCCCGCCCGGATGTATTCCTTGGCATTGCGAACCGCGGCAAAATATTCCGCCTTGCGGAAATTCGACGTGGTGATTGAAACCGGTTTTTTTCGCTTCTTTGATTCTTTTTCCGGGTGTTCTGACGGCGCGGGCACTTCCAAAAGTGCTTTGATCCGCGCAATCTCTCGTACTGCCGCGCGGTATTTTGTGCGTAAGCTTCCTTTGCCATCGGTATGCACGTTGCGCACCACCCACAAGCGATGCTGCACGTGGTCAAACGCCAAAATTCCCTGATAAAACATCAATTGCGCGTCATACAAACCGATATCGTCGCGCAATCGTTTGGGCAGCCTTTCAATCAGCCGCACCATATCGTAGGAAAAGTATCCGATCGCTCCCGCTACCAGCGGCGGCAATCCCGGCAAGCGCACCGGCCGGAAACGCTCCATGCGCGCTCGTAAAAATGTTACCGGGTCGCGCTCTTCCCATACGATGCGTTCCGCGCTCTCCAGCACGCACGCACCATTCGCATAACGAAACACTTCCTCCGGATTCGCTCCGGCAAACGTGTAGCGCGCGATTTTCTCGCCGCCCTCCACGCTCTCCAGCAGGAACGAATACCGCGCCCCCTGCGCAATCCGCAAATAAGCGCTCACCGGCGTCAGCAAATCAGCGGAAAACACATCGTAAACCGGAATCAAATTGCCTTGCCCGGCAAGCTTTTGAAATTCCGCAAAAGTTGGCTGGATCACGCGCGGCCTCGCCGTTTATGTTCCGAAGGGTTTTTTCCAGCACGCGAGTCTTTTCGCAACGCCGACACCACCGCCTTGCGCATCGCCGCTTCCGGTGCGCGTTTCCCCGACCACATTTCCCACTGGGCGATCCCTTGCGCCAAAAACATCTCCACTCCGGAAACTGTCGCAATCCCCTTGCGCGCGGCAATGCGCAAGAACTCCGTCTGCAGCGGCCGGTAAATCAGGTCCATCACGACTCGACAGTGTAACTCGCGCGCCAGCAGGGGCGAAACGCCCTCGCGCGGATGCATCCCCACGGGCGTGGCGTTCAGCACGGCGTCAAATTTCTCGGTGACCAGCGCCCGGCGCGGCACCGCTTCGCCGCCGCAAGCCTTGGCCAACTGCCGTGCCGCCATTTCACGCCGCGCGCAAATCACTACGCTCGCTCCTGCCCGCGCCAGCGCAAACGCCGCCGCCCGCGCCGCGCCACCAGCGCCAAAAATCATCACGCGACTTTGCGCCAGCGGAATCTTTTTCTCTAGCGCGCGCAAAACCCCCAGATAATCTGTATTGCAACCATGGAGCGAGCCGTCCCCGCGCACGGTAACGGTATTGACTGCGCCAATTTCCGCCGCCAAGTCATCGCAGTCTTTCAAATATTTCAAAATCGTTTGCTTGTGCGGCAACGTCACGCTGAATCCGCGAATTCCCATCTCTGGCACCACCGCCAGAAATTCCGCAAGCCGCTTCACCAGAAACGGCAAGAACACGGCATTTCGTCCGTCCACCGCAAACCCGGTGTTATGCAAAAGCGGCGACAGCGAATGCGCGATCGGCTCCCCAATCACGCCATAGACTGTCGTCCGCGCGTTCAATTTATGCGCGCGATATAAGCACTTCATTTCGTGCAACGATGCCTGCCCTGGCGCGGTTGCCGCCTCCATCGGCGCATAGGCCAGCGCACTGCCTTCGCGCAGCGCCAAAATTCGCAGCGGCAGGCCAACTTCGCCCATGGGCACGGCCACAAAATTCCGTGACTTTTTCGCCAGCCGCAGCAATCGCAGTCCATCGTCCAGACTTCGCGCGAGCGCCGCAATCTTCACCGCATCCGCTTCGCCATGCATCGCCGCATTCAACCGCCCCGGCAACTCCGGCGTTCTCGCAAAATCGTGCACCGACAAAAGCACGCGCCTCGGCACGGCAAACGCCCGCACCGATTTGTCCGGCAAGACGCGCTCTGTCTCCACTTCGACGTCGCACCACTCGCAACCCGCCTCGCGCGCCTGCATCAGCCAGTAGAGCTCTCCCTGAACATCTCCAGAAAATCGTCCCCCGCCCTCGATGCGCCGGCAAGTCGCCAGAAATGTCACTCCCGGGAAGCGCGATTTCTTGAGCCAGCGCAGAACCTGCGCGCGCTCCGGATCACCGCGCAGCCAATCCAGGCGCAACTCGACGGTCGGCGTCGCCCGCACGGCCCGCCGCACGTCGCGTTGCATCGCGCGCGCATCTGCCGACGCCACCACCGCGCAAAGCCGCTGCAAGCCCTTCCCAAAAAGACTCATCGCCCTCCCAGCCCTTCTAATTCGCTGAAAAACAAGAAGTTAGTATACCGTATCAAATGTGTAAAGCACCCCCGGCCATTTCGTTGACGCCCTCCCGTACCCCTGCTAATTTCGCTAAGCACAGTTCCCGCACGGCCCTGAGGGCGTGGTCTCGAAGGAGTTTTGCATGCGCGCTAAACTTGCAGTTCTATCGTTGTCGCTGTTATTTCTCTCTGTTGCCGCATCGGCGCAGCCGGCCGCGCAGTCTGGTCCGCTGGGCCTGCAGCCTGGGTACTCCGCCGCCAACTGCTCTGGTTTCGTCTCTGCGCAGAAGATTCCCGACGAAATCCGTCTCATCTCCGGCGAGGAATCGGAGTCCAAGGTCGTTTTCGCGCGCGGAAACAATGTCTTCATCAATCGCGGCCAGGACCAAGGCGTTCGCGTTGGCGATCGTTTCATGGTTGTTCGTCACGAGAAGGACATCCTCACCGACAACGTCAACTGGTTCAAATGGCAGGTCAAGCTGATCAAGGCCATGGGCGTCTCATACGTTGACGCTGGCCAGGTCCGCGTCATCAGCGTAGAGCCCAAAGTCTCCGTCGCCGAAGTTATTTTTTCCTGCGATTACATGCAACGCGGCGATATTCTCCGTCCGTACGTCGAGCGCCCTGCTCCGCCTTACAAGGACGCCGCGGCATTTGACCATTTTGCTCCCCCCAGCGGCAAACCGGTGGGCACCATGGTCATTGGATTTGACAACGCCGACACCTTCGGACGCAACAGCACGGCCTACATCAATTTGGGCGAAGCCCAGGGTTTGAAAGTCGGGGACTACGTCCGTGTCTTTCGCCACCAGGGCGAGCGGCGCGAAACGGCTCCGCAAACCAGCGGTTACCAGTACATGCTCTACGGATTTGGCAGCTCGCCGATCAAATACACCTGGAAGGATCTTCCGCGTGAAGTTCTTGGGGAAGCCATCGTGCTCAACGTCAGCAAGAACTCTGCAACGGTTCTTGTCACCGTCACCAATCAGGAGCTTTTTTCCGGCGATTACGTGGAGATCGAATAGCCAACTCATCTCATCAGCAAAAATGGTCCGCCGGCGGAAACTGGCGGGCCGTTTTTTTTGCGGCGCCTTCTCATCTCGCGCTCATAGGGGCACCGCATCCTGCGGCTTTTTACGCGCCTCCAGAATGCGCAATTTGCGCCGCTGTTTGATTCGATCATCCACTTTCGCCCAGAACCGCAAAAAGTATTGCGCGGCGGAAACCAGCGCGCTAGCCACCACCAGCCACAATAAAATTCCCGAAATCAACTGCAGCGAAGGGTGCCGTGCCCCGGCAATCAGTACCGCCACGGCGCACACCTGCAAAACCATCTTGGTCTTTCCCAAAACGGAAGCTTCGATCGTAAATCCTTCCGCCGACGCGATGTTTCGCAATCCCTGTACCGTAAATTCGCGTCCGATAATAATCACCACCATCCACGCCGGTACCAGGTGCATTCCGACGAGCGAGATGAACGCCGCGGAAATCAAGAGTTTATCTGCGATGGGATCGAGCAGGATTCCGAGCGTAGTTACTTCGGATCGCCGACGCGCCAGAAAACCATCCAGCCAGTCCGTGGCCGCCGCCGTGAGCAGAATCAAAACACCCCAAAATTCGAAGTGCATCGTGAAGCCCCACAGTTCAATCGTCGGACTCCGCGTCAGTAACACCACGATCAACACCGGAATGAAGAAGATTCGAAGCAGCGTGAGTGCGTTGGAAAGGTTCATGGGCGCCGAACGGCGGGCGTTGGCCGCCTCTGGTGTGCTGCCTGCACCGCAAAGTCACTATAGACTCGACACCAGAACCCGTCAACGGCTCGCCGGCGGCGCGTGGCCGGCGATCGCGCAGGAAATGTAGGTACTCTCCTCTAAACAAAGGATTTCGTGGAACTGTTCCGAATCCGATGAGTACTTGAAAGGCCAAATCGTCATTCTGTGCAAATGTGGAATGTGGGATTTTCGTTGCAAAACCTTCATAAATCCAAGAAAACTGCGCATCCCTCGCCTTAAACCATTACAAATAAAACACTTATATGATTACAGGCGAGCCCTCGCCGACGGCACCCCGGAACACAATCCGGGCTGCTCGGCGCCCTCTCCCGGGCTTTCCACAATGTTTTCCACAGAGTACTTCTCATCCCATCCGTCGCTTTGCAGTTCCCTTCTAACCCTCTTCCTGTGAGCTTTTTGTCGGAGGTATCCAGTTGTTAACTAAGGCATCGAAGGCGCTCGCTGCCGCAGGGCGTTGCCACGACAGAGATGGCGCCGCGTACTTTCGGCGGTCATCGATTTGTGAAATTTATAAGCTCAGCTAGTTTGCCGCGCGCCTTTCCCGAGGCGATAGCTTGCTCTGCGATGCGTGCGCCAGCCCGCAAATCCTTAGCGACCCCCGCCGCCACGAGCGCTGCCGCCGCATTCACCGTCACGACGTCCCGCGGAGCGCCGACTTCACCGTCCAGCACGCGACGGATGATTTCGGCGTTTTCATCCGCAGAGCCTCCGGCAATCGCAGGCAGCGGCGCGCGTCCCACGCCAAATGTTTCTGGCGACACCACATACCGCAAAATTTTTCCCGCGCCCACTTCCGCTACGAGCGTCTCGCCGGCCAACGATATTTCGTCCAAGCCCCCCGCTCCATAGACCACGAAGGCGCGGTCCACGCCCAGTTCCGCCAAAGTCGCTGCCAGCACCTCGACGAGTTCCGGCGCGGCCACGCCCACCACCTGCGCCCGCGCTCCCGCGGGATTCGTCAGCGGGCCAAGCAGATTGAAGACCGTGCGCACGCCAATCTGTTTCCGCGCCGGAGCCGCGTGCCGTGTGGCCGTATGCGCGGCGGGCGCAAAAAAAAAGCCGATGCCAATTTCCCGAATCGCTCGCGCGTATTCTGGAAATGGCAAGTCGATGCGCACGCCCAGTGCTTCCAGCACATCCGCGGACCCCGTGCGCGAACTGGCCGCTCGGTTTCCGTGTTTGGCCACTCGCGCGCCAGCCGCCGCCGCCACAATTGCCGCCGCCGTGGAAATATTAAATGTGCCCGCCGCGTCGCCGCCCGTCCCGCACGTATCCACGAGATTCTCCGGCGGCACTTCGCCTGCTGCAAATACCGGTGTAGCTCGCGCTCGCATGGCGCCGGCAAAACCCGCCAATTCCTCCGCGCGTACAGCGCGAAGATTCAGCGCCAGCAGCACGCGCGCAATCTCTGCCACGCTCAACTGGCCGGACAGAACTTCCTCCATCAACGCGCCAGCTTCCGCCCGTGTCAGAAATTTTCCGGCTTCAATTTCTTCAATCGTAGGAAGTCCCAGATGCGCTCCTTGTCGGGAATGTTGGTGAGCTTGCCTGGAGGTTTTTGGCCATCAGAATCTCGTCATCGTAGCGGCCATGAGGGCATCCCGCGGCGCCTTGCTCCGTCTCGCGGTTTACGAGTAAACTGCTTTGTTCGGAGAGCCGTAAAATTCTAGCACTGATGGAAGCGCAATGAAGATTCATGAGTATCAGGCGAAAGCCATCCTCGCTCGCTACGGCGTCACCACGCCGCGCGGGGAAGTTGCTTTCACCAAAGAAGAAGCTCGCGAAGGCGCCGCGCGTCTCAAATCTCCCATTGTCGTGGTCAAAGCGCAGATTCATGCTGGCGGACGCGGCAAGGCCGGCGGCGTCAAGCTCGCCCATTCTCCCGACGAAGCTGCCGAAATTGCCAGCCACATGCTCGGCATGAACCTGGTTACCGTACAAACCGGCCCAGCAGGCCGCATCGTCAAGCGCCTGCTGATCGAAGAAGGCCTCGACATTAAACGCGAACTGTACCTCAGCCTGCTCGTCGATCGCGGTTCCGGAAAAGTAATCTTGATGGGCAGCGCCGCCGGCGGCATGGAAATTGAAGAAGTCGCGAAGGATCATCCGGAATCCATCCTGCAGGAGACGATTAATCCTGTAGTCGGACTGCAGCCTTATCAAGCCCGAAAAATCGCTTTCGGACTTGGGCTGCCGGGTGAAGTCGCCACTCACGCCGTCCCTTTCCTGCAAGCCCTCTATCGCGCCTTTATGGATACCGACGCCTCCATGCTCGAAATCAATCCCGTCGTCGTCACCGGCGACGGCCGCCTCGTGGCCCTTGACGCCAAGATGACTCTCGACGACAACGGCCTGTTTCGCCACCAGGACTTGCGCGGTCTTCGCGACCTCGATGAAGAAGATCCCCTGGAAGTCGAAGCCTCCAAGTACGGCCTCAACTACATCAAGCTCGACGGCAGCGTCGCCTGTATGGTCAACGGCGCCGGTCTTGCCATGGCCACCATGGACATCATCAAATATGCCGGCGGCTCCCCCGCGAATTTTCTCGACGTCGGCGGCGGCGCTTCCGCCGATCAAGTCAAAAATGCCTTCCGCATCCTCATGAGCGATCCCAGTGTTCGCGCCGTCTTCATCAACATTTTCGGTGGCATCTTGCGTTGCGATGTTCTTGCCACCGGGGTAGTCGCGGCGGCCAAAGATCTTCACCTCAAAGTTCCCGTAGTCGTCCGTATGGAAGGCACCAACGTGGAACTGGGCCAGCAAATCCTCCGCGAAAGCAAATTGAACTTCACCATCGCCAACGGCATGAAAGACGGCGCGCAAAAAGTCGTGCAACTCGCGGGAGGTGCGCGATGAGCGTTTTGGTCAACGAACAGACGCGCTTAATCGTGCAAGGCTTCACCGGCCGCGAAGGAACCTTCCACGCGCAACAAATGATCGAGTACGGCACGCAGGTAGTCGGTGGTGTAACGCCCGGCAAAGGCAGCACGAAGCACCTGGAGCGCCCGGTTTTCAACACCGTGGCTGATGCTGTGAAGGCCACGGGCGCCAACGCTTCGGTTATCTTTGTTCCGCCGCCTTACGCTTCCGACGCCATTCTCGAAGCCGCCGATTCCCAAATCCCGTTGGTCATCTGCATCACCGAAGGCATTCCGGCTCTCGACATGGTGCGCGTCGCCGCTGCCGTGGACTTCAAGAAAACCCGGCTCATCGGCCCCAACTGTCCCGGCGTAATTTCTCCCGGCAAATGCAAGATCGGCATCATGCCCGGACGCATCCACAAGCAAGGTCACGTCGGCGTGGTGAGCCGCAGCGGCACCCTCACCTACGAAGCCGTCGACCAACTCACGCGCCTCGGCATCGGCCAATCGACGTGCATCGGCATCGGCGGCGACCCCATCATCGGCACCACCTTTCTCGACGCCATCACGCTTTTCAATGACGACCCCGACACTCACGCCATCATTCTGATCGGCGAAATCGGCGGCAACGCCGAAGAACGCGCCGCCGAGTTCATCAAGTCCCACGTGAAAAAGCCCGTCGTAGGCTTTATCGCCGGACAAACCGCCCCGCCAGGCCGCCGCATGGGCCATGCAGGCGCTATCATTAGCGGCGGCCAAGGCACCGCCAAAGACAAATACGCCGCCATGTCCGCCGCCGGCATAAAATGCGTGGAAACTCCCGCGGATTTAGGTTCAACCATGGCCGCCGCCCTAAAATGATCGCTGATTCTGAGTGGACCCTCTGCCGGCCATGGAGATCATCGAGCCCGGTGACCGCTGCGACGCAGTCGGTGGACCGATATCGCAGGATGCCGCCCAGCCTGGCGTTTGTGGCGGTTTCCGTGGTTTCGTCCGTGCTTGCCGTCATTTCTGGAGTTCTTGGCGGTCTCGCCGCGATGTATCTGTACGACCGCGGCATGAGCAAAGGAGATGATCTTGCGGTTTTTCTCGGCGGACTCTTCGCCGTTGGAACATGCATCTTCGTTTTAGTCTTTACCAGGCTCGAGAAGGTGCGTCATGCGGTTTCTGCGCGCACCCCGTTATTCGCCTTCTACGCTTGCTTGGCACTTCCCGCCATCGACACGGTGCTTCTTCGGAGCAACGTGGATCGCCACTACTTGCCGTTCGGGCTATGCGATTGGCTGGCAATCCCGCTGTCTGGTCTAGCCGCGGTTTTTCTGTGCCGGCGATGGCGGGCGGGTTCTGATCAACGCGTATGAATCATCGAGGCGTACGGCGTTGGAAATCGTCCGGCTCGTTGAAAAGAAACTTTTAGCAAATCTCGGGAGGTTCACTTGTCACTCGAACGCACTTTCGCAATCATCAAGCCGGATGCCGTGGCCGCGGACCAGCAAGGTGAAATTCTCGCGCGCATTCACAAACACGGCTTCAAAATCGTGGCCATCAAATCCCTGCGCCTGACCAAAGAGGAAGCCGGCGGCTTTTACGCCGTCCACAAAGCCCGCCCCTTCTTCGGTGAACTCACCGACTTCATGTCTTCCGGCAAAATCATCGCCATGGTCCTCGAAGCTGAAGGTGCCATCACCAAATGGCGCGATGCGATGGGCGCCACGGACCCGAGGAAAGCCGCTCCCGGCACCATTCGCCACGACCTCGGCACCAGCATCGGCAACAACTGCACCCATGGCTCCGACGCCCGCGATACCGCGGCCTTCGAAATCTCTTACTTTTTTGCTGGACTCGAACTCATCTAATCGCCAATTCTGCGTCTAACACCCTGGGTCCGCGTCTGCGCAATTTCGCAAAGTGAGGAATCATGAACTTTTCTGCCGGTAAAAGCCTTCTGCGCTTCTCGCTGCTTTTCGTCGCTGCTCTCCCCGCGGCCTTCGGGCAAACCGCGCCCTACGGCCCACATCTTTGGGAAAAGCCGCTCGATCCCGCCATTCTCGAGCAGCGCGTCAACGACCATCTCGCGCACGCCCAAAAATCCATCGACCAACTCCTCGCCGTAAAGGGCACGCGCACCATCGAAAACACGCTCGCGCCCTACGATGACGCCGTCGAACAAATCGACACCACCGGCAACCAGTCCGGCCTAATGCAAATCGTCAACCCCGACTCCGCCATCCGCGACCGCGCCCAAGCGCTGGTCCAAAAAGTCAGCGCCGTCAGCACCGCTCTCTCGCTCAATCACGAGGTTTACGAAGCTCTCTCCGCCATCGACGTTTCTCACAGCGACCCCGCCACCCAATACTACGTGAAACGTACCCTGCTCGAATTTCGCCTTTCCGGCGTCGATAAAGACGAAGCGACTCGCAACAAAATCAAATCCCTCAGCGACGACATCACCAGAATTTCCTCGCAATTTCAGCGCAACATCCAGGAATCGCAACTCAAGGTCGTCGTCAAGGATCGCGCTGAACTTGCCGGCCTCCCCGAAGACTTCATCGCCCTTCACAAACCCGCCACCGACGGCACCATCACGCTCACCAGCGATTCGCCGGACGTAACTCCCGTCCTCAAGTTCGCCAAGAACGCCGACCTTCGCAAGCGCGTGTATCTGGCCTACCAAAACCGTGCCTATCCGCAAAATTTCGATGTTCTCGCGGAGCTGCTCAAAAAGCGCGAAGAACTCGCCAACCTTCTCGGCTACAAACATTGGGCAGACATGAACGCCGCCGACAAGATGGCCGGCACCGCGCAAAACATCAGCAAATTCATCGATCAAATTGACGCCGCCTCGCGCACCATCGCGAATCGCGAATACCAGATGCTTTTCACCCTCGCCAAGAAAGACGATCCCAACCTCGACGCGATTTCCATCCAGGACCGCCAATATTATTTCGAGCTCCTCCGCAAAACCGCTTTCAACTTTGATTCGCAATCCGCTCGTCCGTATTTTCCTTTCGATCGTGTTCAGCAAGGCATCCTCGATGTCGCCTCCAAACTCTTCAACGTCACCTTCCGCCCCGCCAAAGATGCCGTCGTCTGGGATCCCTCGGTCACCGCACTCGACGTTCTAGACGGCGACCATCAACTCGGGCGCATTTATCTCGACATGCATCCACGCCCCGGCAAAGATCAGTGGTTCAGCTCCGATCCCATCCTCGACGGCAAGCGTGGCAAGCAACTCCCCGAAGTCACGCTGGTCTGCAATTTTTCAGGTGGCACCCCTGGCGATCCCGGCCTCATGGAATACGGCGACGTCACCACTTTCTTCCACGAATTCGGCCATCTCATGCACTGGATTTTTCAGGGTCAGCAGCAGTGGGCTGGATTCGGCGGCAATTTAGAAAGCGATTTCGTCGAAGCTCCGTCGCAAATGCTCGAAGAGTGGATGCACGATCCCAAAGTCCTCGCCACCTTCGCCCGCAATTATCAAACCAACGAACCCATCCCCACCGAACTCGTGCAGCGCGCCAATCGTGCCGACGCTTTCGGCCGCGGCCTCTGGGCCCGCGGCCAGCTCGTCTACACCAGCGTCTCCTTCGACCTTCACAACACCGCGCCCGACCGTGCGCAAATCGAAAAAAGTTTTGCCGCCAACGTAAAGCGCTTCCTTCCCTACAAAACTCTCGAAGGCGATCACCAACTCGCCTCGTTCACGCACCTCACGGGCTACTCCTCCGCCTACTACACCTATCTCTGGGACAAGGTCATTGCCCAGGATTTTTACAGCAAATTCAATCACAACGATCTTCTCGCGCCGGACGTCGCCCATCGCTACCGCACCACGGTCCTCGAAAAAACCGGCGCCATGCCCGCCAACGACCTGGTCACCCATTTCCTGGGCCGCCCGCAATCGATCGACGCCTTCGCAACCTGGATGAGCCAGGAATTCCAGTAGCACCGGCACTTCTGCCTGGGCGCGGCGTGAGCGTTGCCGGCCCGTCGCGCACTTCCGCAACCACGCTAGCGGAGGGCGATTGGTGTTGAGCCCTGCGGCCCTTTCCGGGGCCGCCACCTATCCCACCTCCCATTCATCCACTACAATTCAAAAATGTTCCCCGTCCGCGAACTCGGCCGCACTCTCCTGATTCTCGCGGCATTTCTCGCGGCCATCGGCGCCTTGCTCTATTTCTCCCCGCGCCTCCCCTTCAAGCCGGGCAAACTCCCCGGCGACATCGTTCGCCGCACCGAACACACCACCATCTATTTTCCTGTCGTCACCTGCCTGATCCTCAGCGCGGCCCTCTCTCTAATCCTCTGGCTAATCAACCACTTCCGACGCTAAACACTTTTTCCGTCTCAGCCTTGCTTTTTCCATTGCTGCGCGCCGCACGGCACGTAATCGAAGCCGCAAAACCCGCATCAAAGAACGCGCGTCTAACCCGATGTAAGATTTCCGCAAGGGGGCCCACCATGCGCCGTCGCACCTTCCTGCACCACGCCGCTCGCGGCATCGCCGCCGCCCTCGCCTCGCACTCTGCAGCGCACCGCCTCCTCGCCATCGCCGCGCCCTTACCTGCGCTTGACAAAAAATTCTCAGCCAGCGACCGCGTCACCCTGGGCAACACCGGCATCACCACGAGCCGCCTCGCCATGGGCACCGGCACCGTCGGAAGCGGTCACCACTCCAATCAAACCGCTCTCGGCATCAACGGCCTCTCTCGCCTCCTTCGCAACGGCTACGACCAGGGCCTCCACTTCTTCGACGCTGCCGACTCCTACGGCAGCCACCCGCACGTAGCCGAAGCCCTCAAGTCCGTCGATCGCAACAAAGTCACTATCCTTACCAAATCCTGGGCTCGCGATCCCGCCGAGATGCGCGCCGACCTTGACCGCTTCCGCCGCGAGCTCGGCGTCGATCACATCGACATCTTCCTGATGCACTGTCTCACCGAATCCGATTGGACCACGCGCTACCGCCCGGTCATGGACGTTCTCGAAGAAGCCAAGCGCCAGGGTATCATCCGCGCCCACGGCTGCTCCTGCCACTCGATCGAAGCCCTCCGCGCGGCCGCCGCATCTCCTTGGGTTGATGTCGACCTCGTCCGCATCAATCCGATCGGCTCCCACATGGACGCCGACCCCGACACCGTAATCAGCGTAATCCGCCAAATGAAGGCGTCAGGCAAGGGAATCATCGGCATGAAAATCCTGGGCCAAGGCGACCTCCGCGGCCGCCAGGACCAAGCCCTTCAATTTGCACTAAGGCTTAACCTCCTGGACGCCTTCACCGTTGGCGCCGAATCCATCCCGGAACAAAACGATCTACTCCGCCGCATATCCGCCGTCTAACACGAGCAACCGTTCCGTCTCCCAACCGCAACACATCGTCATTCCGAGCGCAGCGCGGGATCCAAACACCGCGGTTCTTTCGACACCCCGCCGCACGTACCATTCCGGGCCCATAGGTCCAGTCTTCTTGGGCATTGACGCCCTTGGCTGGGGCATGATTTTCTTCCTGCTCCTGCTATTCGGAATCCCTTACACGCGTTTTTTCTTGCGCCGTGCCTCCATGCCGAATTGGCCGATCACCAATGCCCGCGTCACCCACGCGGACGTCCGCCCCGGGGTGCCGACTGAGTTTGCACCGCGAATTGCCGTAAGCATTCGCCGCGCCCCCGCCCTTTCTGCCCTTGCTTTGCCTTTGACCACTTGATACTGTTCGACGCCGATGCGTACCCTGGCCCTCGCCATCATCATGCTCGCTCTCAGCATGCGCGCTCCCGGGCAAGGTCCGACCGATAGCGTGAAAGCCCTTCTCGCCAAAAACATCGAGTCTTCGAGTCTTACTGCTCCCAATTCCCAGCCTTTTCACGCCAAACTTACCGTTTCCGATTCCAGAAAAGAACATTCCGAATTTTCTGCCACCATCGAAATTTCGTGGGCCGCCCCCGATAAATGGCGTCGTGAAATCGTTTCTCCCGTCTTTTCGCAAACCGCCATTCAAAATGGCCGGCGCTACTTTGAAACAAATTCCTCCGACTATTTTCCGTGGTGGCTGGACAACGCCATGCGCGAGGTTCTTGATCCCCTCCCGCTCGCCGAACTTCAGTCTCTAACGATTGACCTGCAGGCCGGTGACCGCTGTCTCAAGTGGGACAAGACCTTCACCAAAAGCCCTGACCAGATCGGCATCTCGAATTCCGTCTGTTTTAATTCGGATAGCACTCTCAGAAGTGTTTTTTCCCGCACTGCCGAAGCCCAATTCGACAAATATCGCCGCTTCGGTCCCAAGAAAGTTCCCGTCGCCATCGCCACCGATGCGCAAACCTCGGATTACAAAAACGTGGAACTCCGCACCGCCCTAACCGTCATTGAACCGCTGCGCGAAACGCCCGATCTTTTCGCAATTACGAGCGACACCGGCCTCAACACCCGCATGCGTTTTGTTACCGTTTCAGAGTCCGCACTTCGCGACTTTAAACTCGAAACTCCCGCGCCGCTTTGGCCGGTCATTCACACTCTCCCGAGTTCCGGACTCATGACCGTAAACCTCAAAATCGACCGCCAAGGCGTCGTCCGCGAAGTCGCGCCTCCGATCTCGCACAACGTTGCTCTTTCCGACGCCGCCAGGGAGCAGCTGAAGAATTGGAAATTCAAGCCATTCCTGGTGGATGGTGCTCCCGTGCAGGTCAACGTCGACGTGGTTTTCACCTTTCAAGCCAAAATGGAGCCGCTCGGAGCAAACGGCGCGGATTTCCCCGTTGCCACTTTTTTTGAACGCATCGCCAAGTCCCGCCAGCTCAGTGATCCACGCGCAGAAGGCAGCCCGCCCTTCGAGCTGAACGCCACCTTCCAATACCCCCAGCAATCTATCGGGACCTATCGGGAAATCTGGCAGTCGTCCACCCGTTGGCGCAGGGAAGCCGTTCTCGGCAAGCTCTCCATCACCGAAAGCCAGGATGGCGACCGTCTTTACCGCAAATTTTCCGGCTCTGAATATGCTTCGAAGCTGCTCGACGAAGTGCTCGACCAGATAAGCGGCCTCTTTCCGATAACCGATGGCTCATTTATCGAAGGAGATTGGGGCGTTTCCGTTGTGCCGTGGGGCGGCTCCATGCTGCGCGTCGCGCGCGGAGAAGTAGATGCCCAAAACAATCCCACCAGCGGTCAGGCTTATTGGTTTGACTCGTCAGGGCTGCTCCGTGGCGCGTACGTCGCGCCGCGTACCAGCACCTATAAGGATTTTTCAAAATGGAATGACAAACAAATTCCCTATACGACGGAAGTCTCCGAGAACGGCGCTACGGTTCTTTCGATTAGCATCCAGCAAATCGCCGCGCCTTCCGCAGATCCCGGTTTCAGCCTGGATGGCGTGAAACCCACTTCCGTTCGCGACGCGAAAGATTACAACGGACCAGCCATCGTGCAACCTCGCACCATCCTTCAGGTCAAGCCTGCCGACCCGCAATTCGGCCGCGGCACCGTTCTCGTCGACGTTTCCATCGATCGTCACGGCCACGTTCGCACCGCCACCATCAAGCAAAGCGCCGGCAAAATCCTCGACGCGGCAGCTCTGGACGCCGCCATGGACTGGGAATTCACCCCGATGCTCATCCACGGCCACCCCGTCCCCGGCTGGTCCACACTGACCTTCAAATTTTGACTTTTCCGAGGCACGGCTGTCTTCCGCGCAGCAAGCTTCCCGCACGGCCACCGCAAAGTCTCGCCTACGCTTCCCGCTGTCGCCATGTGTCTAACTAGCCCGGGCACTCTAACTCCTGTAGAATCCGCACTTATGCATCTGTTCATTCAAGCGAACTTCAACTCCCGCTTCCTCAACACGTACAAAAACACGTACAAAAATTACATCCTCCGGCACCTCTCCTCCGGCAGCGTCCTAGACCACGTCGCCGATGCTGCGCAACGTTTCGTCAGGTCCCCAGCTCCTGACTCGATGAGTTTCCTCCAGTTCCGCGCTCGACGAACCACGGGCCGCGAATCTCGGTTCGCGGATCACGCCCGATGAGCCAGCTCACTTTCAACCTCATGCCGCAACGCCGCATCCTCACGGTCAGCGAACTCACCGGTAGAGTGCGCGACTTGCTGGTCAAAAATTTCACGGACATTCTGGTCGAAGGGGAAATCTCCAATTGCCGCGAAGCGCAATCCGGCCACCTCTATTGCACGCTGAAAGATGACCGCGCGCAAATCCGCATGGTCTGCTTCAAAACGCAATTGCGCACCATGAAATTTCGCCCCGAGGATGGCCTGCACGTCACCGTGCGCGGCTCGCTCAGCGTTTACGAATCGCGCGGCGAATATCAAATTTACGTTGAAAGCATCGAGCCAGTCGGCCTCGGCGCTTTGCAACTCGCTTTCGAACGACTCAAAAAAAATCTGGAAGCCGAAGGATTATTTTCCGCAGAAAGAAAAAAGTCCCTGCCGCTGCTTCCCAATCGCATCGGTCTGATCACGTCGCCCAGCGGAGCCGCCGTACGTGACGTCATTCGCATCTTGCGGCGCCGTTTTCCCAACGTTCATCTCACGCTGTATCCCGTGCGCGTGCAAGGCGACGGCTCCGCCGCCGAAATCGTTAAAGCCCTGAAATTTTTCAATCAGAGAAAGTCCGTCGACGTGCTGATCCTTGCGCGTGGCGGCGGTTCCCTCGAAGATCTTTGGGCCTTCAACGAAGAAATTCTCGCGCGAGCCATCGCCGCATCAGAAATTGCCGTCATCTCCGGCGTGGGCCACGAAACCGATTTCACCATCGCCGATTTTGTCGCGGACGTGCGCGCTTCGACGCCTTCCGCCGCCGCCGAACTCGTCGTGCAAACGCGGCGCGAATTCGATAAACACATCGCTGATCTTCGCGACACCATGGCCAGCCTGATTCGCCATCGCCTGCTCAAATCCGCCAGCCGCGTTCACGAGCTCGCCGGACGCCGCGGCTTCCGCCGTCCGCTCGATCTCCTGCGCCAGCAGCGTCAGCGGGCCGACGAAATGACTTCGCGCCTCGCTCAAGGCTTGCGCGCCCGTCTCGAGCAATCCCGCAAGCGTTTCACGACCGCCCACGTGCGTATCGTCTCCTTCGACTTCCGCATGAGAATTGCCACTTTCCGGCTGCGCCTCGATAGACACGCCGCCGAACTCGGCGTCCGCAGTGAGCGCTTCCTGCGCGCCCAGCGCGATCGCTTCGAGCGCCTCCGCCTCCAGCTCGACGAACGCAGTCCACTGAAGGTTTTAGAGCGCGGCTACGCCATCGCCACCGACGCCGCCGGCAACATCCTCAAATCCGTTGCAGGTGTGAATGTAGGGGACACCGTAACCGTACAACTCCGCCACGGCCAACTGACCACCGTCGTGCGAAAGAAGGAGGATGCGTGAATCCTCCGTGCGGAAAACGATTCTACTCGTCGTCGGAAGACGCTACCTTGAGCACGGCGAGGAAAGCTTCCTGCGGAATGTCCACCTGGCCGACGCGCTTCATGCGTTTTTTGCCTTCTTTTTGTTTTTCGAGGAGCTTGCGTTTGCGCGAAATGTCGCCGCCATAGCATTTGGCCAAAACATTTTTGCGGATTGCCGAGACCGTTTCGCGCGCGATCACCCGGCTGCCAATGGCCGCTTGAATCGGCACATCGAACATTTGACGCGGAATTAATTTTCGCAATCGCGTCACCAGCTCGCGGCCGCGGTCGTAGGCGAATTCGCGGTGAATGATCAGCGCCAGCGCGTCGACCGGTTCGCCCCCGACCAATACATCGAGTTTTATCAAGTCAGACTCGCTGTAGCCGGCCAAATGGTAGTCGAGAGAAGCGTAGCCGCGCGAAACGCTTTTTAAGCGGTCATAAAAATCAAGCACGATTTCGTTGAGCGGCAATTCGTAAGTAAGCATCACGCGCGTAGGCGACAGATATTCCATGTTTTTTTGCACACCGCGCTTTTCCTGGCACAGCTGCAGAATGCCGCCGACGGAATCCACGCTGGTGATGATCATGGCCTTGATGATGGGCTCTTCGATTTTTGCGATGTCGCTCGGATTGGGAAATTTTCCCGGGCTGTCGATTTCGGTGACCTCTCCGGTAACGCGCGTGACGCGGTACAGCACGCTGGGAGCGGTGATAATTAAATTTAGGCCGAATTCGCGTTCCAGCCGCTCTTGCACGATTTCCATGTGCAGAAGTCCAAGAAAACCGCAGCGAAAACCGAAACCAAGCGCCACGGAATTTTCCGGCTCATAAAAAAATGCCGCGTCGTTCAGCTGCAATTTTCCAAGCGCGTCGCGCAAAGGTTCGTATTCATCAGCAAGCACCGGAAACAATCCGGCAAACACCATGGGCTTGATGGCTTCAAATCCCGGCAACGCGGGAACCGGGCGCGCCGCTTCGACGACTGTGTCGCCCATCCGCGCATCCGCTACGCGCTTAATATTCGCGACGATAAATCCCACATCGCCCGCCTCCAGTTCCTCGAGCGCCACGGGCTTCGGAGTGAGCGTGCCCAATTGTTCGACTTCGTAGGTATCGTTGCCGGCGACCAATTTTATTCTGGTGTGGTTCGCAAGCCGCCCTTCCATCACGCGTACGAGAACCACGGCACCGCGATAAATATCGAACCACGAATCGAAGATCAACGCTTGCAGCGGATTCCTCGAGTCGCCGGTGGGCGGAGGAACTCTTTTGACAACTGCTTCCAAGACGTCTTCGATGCCCAGTCCGCTCTTTGCAGAAATAAGCAGAGCGTCGTCGGCGGGAATGGCCAGCACGCTTTCGATTTGTTCTCTGACAAAATCCGGTTGCGCAGCGGGCAAATCAATTTTGTTGATGACCGGCAAAATCGTGAGGTTGTGACCGGCGGCCAGGAAGGTATTCGCCACCGTTTGCGCTTCCACGCCCTGGCTGGCATCCACGACCAGCAGCGCGCCTTCGCACGCAGACAAGGCGCGCGAAACCTCGTAAGAAAAATCGACATGCCCCGGCGTGTCGATTAGATTCAGTCGATAGGTGTTACCGTCTTTCGCCTGGTAATGGAGCCGGATGCTTTTGGCTTTGATGGTGATGCCGCGCTCGCGCTCGAGGTCCATGGAATCCAGAACCTGTTCCTGGCCGCTCATCTCACGCGAGGTTAGAGCGCCGGTCGCTTCGATCAAGCGGTCTGCGAGCGTGGATTTGCCGTGGTCGATGTGCGCAATAATGCAGAAATTGCGTATGAATTTCGGGTCCATTTATGTCTTGGCCGCCTGGATGCTGTTTTCCTGAAAAGACATCCGCGCGGGAATTGCCGGCGGGCCTGACCGCCGCAGCAGCTGACTGCAGCGCAAAAACCATGCCGTGTAAACAATCAGTTTGCCATAAATCGCAGAGTCCGTCAGCTTACGCGCGTAGAGGCGCCTGGCGGAGAAGTCCACACCGATGCCGTGGCGCGAGGCGCTCACTGTCGTAGCGCACGTTTCGGAGCATAATCAAGACCTATGGAAACGCGTTGCGCGCGATGCGGAGCTGCCATGAGCTGCCTGCCGGAAGGCGGTTGCTGGTGCGCGGAGTTGCCCCGGGGGCCGATGCCGGTGATTACGGAAGGTTCGACCGAAGCAGTTGGTTGCTTTTGCCGCGAATGCCTGTCGAAAGAGCTCGAGCGGCAGGCAGTGGCGCGACCGGAAGCTGAGTAATTCCGCGGCCGCGCACCGGCCGCCGCATTCCTGCACCGTACCGCATACCGCATGAGTTCGCGGAGGCTTTTTGCCCGCATTTGGCAGGCAGTATATAGTTTAAACGGGTGATTCACGATGGACGGCATGGCCCCGTGACGGGCGCAGCCGGCGCTACCGCGAATTCCGCACTGGACACTCGGACTTCTACAAGGGTCGTATACAAGCGTCACAGCGCCCACAAAGGGCAAGCAAGACACAAAGGCAAGCGACGGATGGCCGCAGACGTCAATAAACTTCTGGATCGCGCCAAGCGATTCCTGGAAAAGAATCGCGTGGAAGATGCCATCACCGCGTACCAGGAGGTGTTGGCGGAAGCTCCGCAGCACCAGGAAGCCACGCAAGCGCTGGGCGATTTGTACGCGCGCGCGGAGCAGCCAGATCGCGCGGCAGACTATTACGGAAGATTATTCGATTTACTGATCGAGCCGAAAGACGAAACCAAAGCGCTGGCCATTTACAACCGTTTCTTGCGCAGCGGCCCGCTGCAGCAGCCGCCGGAACGCATCGCGCGCTATGCATTTTTGCAGCAGCGGCAGAATCACGGCGAGGAAGCTCTTGAGCAATACACAAAAGCGGCAGAGATGTTCACGACGGCCGCGCGCGAAGAAGACGCGTTATTTTGCTGGGAGCGCATCGCGCTCCTCGATCCAGAAAATCTGGCACGGCAATTGCGCTTGGCGGAAGCCGCCGAGCGTATTGGCAAGAAGGCGCTGGCCGCACGCGCTTTTCTGCGCGCTGGGCAATTGGCTACCGCCAGCGGCGCGGCGGGCGATGCGCTGAAGTTGCTCGGGAAGGCGTACAATCTGGCGCCGCGCGAACGCAGTATCTCGCTGCTCTACGCGAACGCACAATTGCACGCGGGAGATGCTGCGCAGGCGGCAGCGTTGCTGGAGCCTTTCGCGCAAACGGAAAGCGATCCGGTGTTTCTGGATACTTTCGGCGACGCGCTAATGCATGCGGGGAAACTGGATCGCGCAAGGGAAGTTCTGGACCGCCTGCTGCGGGAAAAAAATGAAGGGGTAACGCGGCTGTTTGAACTTGCGGACCGCTACGCGGAAGCTGGCCAAGACGGCAAGTCGATGGAAATTCTGCTGACGCTGAAGCGCCGTATGTTTGCCGACAAAAAGCAAAACGAATTTGCGGCGCAGATGGACGGATTGGCGGCGAAGCATCCGCAGTCGCCGGTCATTCTGGAATTTTGGGCGGGCCTGTACAACGAACTGAACCGCGAATCGCAGTATTTCGACGTGTTGATCAAATTGTTTGATGCCTACCTGAAGGCCGGAAACATCCCGAAGGCCGCCGACGCCTTCGAGAAGCTGGTGGATATAGACGCGTACGACTACCGGAACCAGGAGCGCCTCGAAGCGTTGCGGGGAAAAGTCGACGACGAATTTTTGAAGCGCGTGGCCAGCCGGGTCGCCAGGACCCCGGGAGCACCGGCGTCAGCAGCGCCGCCGCACGCCGCGCAAGGTCACGCGCCGGAGCCCGCACCCACGGTGACCGAAGAAGCCCGGCAACTGCAGGCACTCGACGATCTGATTGTGCAGACGGAGATTTTTCTACAATATTCACTGCAGAGCAAAGCGACGGAGCGCCTGCAAAAGATTGCGGCGATGTTCCCCGGAGAGGAAACGCGGAACGCGCGGCTGGCGAACCTTTACCAGCTGGCGAACTGGTCCCCGCCAAGCGCTGCAAAAAAGGCTGTGCCTGCCGCACCGGCGCCCGCGCCTGTGGTGCACGCAGAACCTGCGCCATCTATCGTGGCGAAGACCGGCGTTTATACCGCGGAAACGCTGCGGGATTTGGCGAGGATCTCGGAAATCAACCAAAAAATCTTCCGACAACAAACCCCACGCGCGATGTTGAACACCGCGGTGAACGAGGTGGGCACCTATTTGCGCGCTACGCGTGCGCTGGCAGTGGTAGGCGTTCCCGGCCGGCCGCCGGAGATGGCTGCGGAATTCTGCGCGAGCGGACTAAAAGCGGCGCCCGGAGCGCAGGTCGTGTTTTTACTCGCACACATGGAAAAAGCGCAACCGGATGAGCTTGGCGGATTGATGGTGGAAGCGACGGAAGGTTCGATCCTCAGCGAACTGGGGCTCGATACGGCGCTGGGCGTGATGATCACGGACAAAGAGACGCAAGCTCCGTCGGGAATGTTGATCGTGGGGCACGCACAGGCGCACAAATGGCGACCGAATGAAGCATATTTTTTGCAGGCCGTGGGCGACCAAATGCTGATGAGCGTGAGCCACACGCGGCTGCGTTCACTGGTGCGGCGCATGGGCGTCTCGGATGAACGTACGGGATTGCTGAGTCGCAGTTCGTACTTGAGTTGTTTGCTGAACGAGGCGGACCGGGCACGGACGCAAAGTACCCCGTTATCGCTGGCTATTTTGCAGATCGACCATGGAGTGGAACTGGTTCGGAATCACGGCGAGCCGCAGATGGAACGCTTTTTGGAGCAACTGGCGCGGTCGCTGCAATCGATCGTGCGGCAGAACGATGTGGCGATAAAATATACATCGTGGTCGTTGGCGTTTATTTTACCGGACACCGCTTTGCCGGGAGCGCAGAACCTGGCCGATAAATTGTTGCGCGCTGCGTCTGGATTGCGTCCGCCGTGGGACGCCACGCATATTACGCTCAGCGCGGGAATTGTGGAAGCGGTAGCCAAGCAGGATTTTGACAGCGAAGATATTGTTACGGATTTGATCAACCGCGCGGAATTTTCCGTGGAAGAGGCGCGCAAGCGGGGCGGGGGCACCGTGGTGGTGCAGGAGACGCCGAAGGTTTGAGCCAAACGCCGCATATGGGGATTAGAACTTCGGCGGGCCTTCCTCTGACGCTTCTGAGTTTTGCACTTCGCGTTGCGCAATCGGAGGGGGACGGATTTCCGTAATTTTTCGCATCGGTGGCCAGGCGCTGCTGGGGTTCCCGCGAAGTGGAACTGGCTCGGGTTACCGACATCGAACTCCGTCTTACTGTCGGGGAATAGGATCGTAGGAAGGGTCGGCTTATGCAAGCAAGACGCGTATGAATCAAGCCAAACTCCAAAACCATAACCGAAAAGCAGCTTCCTCGCTGCGCTCGAAATGACACTCGTTTTACGTCTTGCATGGAAGTTACCAGTATTGATTTGAGAGCACAATTTATCAGGAGAAAAAAATATTCATGTTTCCGACGGATGTGGTGATTGTGGCGGGTGCACGGACGCCCATGGCGCGGTATACGGGCGCGTTTTCCGATGTTAGCGCCATTGACTTGGCAGCGGTGGCATCGCAGGAGGCGATTCGGCGTTCGGGCGCGGATGTCACGGAGATTGATCACGCGATTTTTGGAAACGTCATGCAGACCAGCGCGGATGCGCTGTATGGCGCGCGGCACGTGGGCTTGAAAGCGGGATTGAATGTGGACACGCCCGCGGTGACGGTGAACCGCTTGTGCGGCTCGGGAATTGAAGCGATTTCGCAGGCCGCGCAGAGGCTGTTGCTGGGCGAAGCGACCATGGTATTGGCGGGCGGCATGGAAAATATGACGCAAGCGCCGTTTGTCATTCGCGGCGCGCGCAATGGGTTGAAGCTGGGGGCCGGAGCGCTGGAAGATTCGCTGATGGCGGGGTTGACGGATACCTTTTGCGGATTGCCTATGGCGCTCACCGCGGAGAAATTGGCAGAGCAAAAAGGCGTGACGCGGCGCGACGCGGACGCCTATGCGCTGCGGAGCCAGCAGTTGGCGGATGCCGCGTATAAGGGCGGCCGGATTCAGGAAGAATTGATCGCCGTCGATGTGAAGCATGGGAAGAAAACCGTGACGGTGGCGGAGGATGATCACCGGCGGCCGGAGACCACACTGGAAACTTTGGAGAAATTACCGCCCTCGTTCAAGAAAGACGGAATTGTGACCGCGGGGAATGCCAGCGGGATCGTGGATGGCGCGGCGGCGGTAGTGGTAACCCGCGAATCGGCGGCGAAGGAACGCGGACTGAAGCCGATAGGGCGAATTATTTCGTGGGCTACGGCGGGAGTGGATCCGAGCATCATGGGAATTGGACCCGTGCCGTCGTCAGAAAAGGCTCTGAAATTAGCGGGATTGACGATTGCGCAGATGGATCGCGTGGAAGTGAATGAAGCTTTTGCAGCGCAATATTTGGCAGTGGAGAAAGAATTAGGGTTAGTGCGGGATAAAACGAATGTGAATGGCGGGGCCATTGCCCTGGGGCATCCGCTCGGAGCATCGGGAACGCGGTTGGTGATTACGTTGCTGAATGAGTTGCGGCGGAATAATTTGCGGTATGGACTGGCGACCGCTTGCATTGGCGGCGGGCAGGGAATCGCCATGATTGTGGAGAATCTGAAGTAAGGAAGAAAATGAAAAGGAAGTAACCGCAAACCGCGACGCCCTGCGGCGCCTGCGTTTTTCGATGTGACCACTCGGCGATGGTACACTTTGAAGCCGGGATTTTCGGCCGGCGCGAAATTTTTAACGAGGAAAAGCATGGCGATCCAGAAGGTTGGCGTGGTGGGGTGCGGGTTGATGGGGTCGGGAATCGCGCAGGTTTGCGCGGCGGCGGGATTTGCCACCGTGGTGCGGGAAGTTGCACCGGAGCTGGTGCAAAAAGGGTTGAAGGGTATCGAGAAAAATCTGGCGCGGCTGGTGGAAAAAGGCGCACTTACGGACGCGGCTTCGGGCGAAATTCGTGGCCGACTGACCGGTACAACGGTTATTGACGATTTGAAGGATTGCGATCTGGTGATTGAGGCGATCATCGAACAATTGCCCGCGAAGAAGGAATTGTTTCGCGCGCTCGATGATATTTGTCCGGCAGCTACAATTTTTGCTAGCAACACCTCTTCGTTGACGATTACCGAAATTGCCGCGGGAACGAAGCGTGCCCCGCGATTTGTGGGCCTGCATTTTTTTAATCCCGTGCCGGTGATGAAATTAGTGGAAGTGGTCCGGACCATTGCGACGGACCCCGCGTTGTATGAGGAGATGGTGGGATTCGCGGAGAAGCTCGGGAAAACGGCGGTGCGCGCGCACGACAGCACGGGATTTATCGTGAACCGCTTGCTGGTGCCTTATTTGCTGGACGCCATTCGCGCGCTAGAAGAGGGCGTGGGTTCCATCGAAGACATTGATAATTCCATGAAATTGGGTTGCGGGCATCCCATGGGGCCCCTGACGCTTTTGGATTTTGTGGGGCTCGATACCACCTATTATATTTCGCAGATTATGTTTGAGGAGTTTCGCGAGCGAAGATTCGCGGCGCCGCCGTTGCTCCGGAGGATGGTGCTCGCGGGATGGAATGGAAAGAAGTCTGGGCGGGGATTTTATGATTATGCGGATGCGAAGAATCCCAAGGCCGTGACATTTTAACTGCACCAGTGCAACTGAAGAAAATGCGAGGCCATGAGCTACGAAAATATTCTTTACGAAAAGAGTGAAGGGATTGCCCGGATTACCTTTAACCGTCCGAAGGTCCTCAATGCGTTAAACCGGCGGACGATTGAAGAGTTGCGCGCGGCGCTGCTCGAAGCGCGCGACGACGTCGCCGTGCGCGTCTTGATTTTGACTGGAGCGGGAGAAAAGGCGTTTGTGGCAGGCGCGGATATTTCGGAATTGGCGCAGCAGACGCCGGTGAACGGCAAAGAGTTTTCGTTGTTTGGGCAAAGCGTGTTTCATTTGCTCGAGACCATGGGGAAGCCGTCCATTTGCGCGATCAATGGATTTGCGCTGGGGGGCGGATGCGAATTGGCTCTTGCTTGTTCGATACGTTTGGCTTCCAAGAGTGCGCGATTGGGGCAGCCTGAAGTGAAGTTGGGCATTCTGCCCGGTTACGGCGGATCGCAAAGATTGGCGCGATTATGCGGAAAAGGCGTGGCGCACGAATCGTGTTTGACCGGCGAAATGATTTCTGCCGAAGAAGCGTTGCGGATTGGCTTAGTGAATCACGTTTACGAAGCTGCGGAACTTCTGCCCGCGGCAGAGGCGCTGGCAAAAAAAATTATCGCCAACGCGCCGCTGGCGGTGAAGTACGCGATGGAAGCCATTGAGCGCGGATTTGAAATGCCGCAAGAAGAGGGATTGTTTTTGGAAGCCACGCTGTTTGGGTTAGCTTGTGGCACGGAAGATATGCGCGAAGGGACGTCGGCGTTCCTCGAAAAGAGGGCGCCGCAGTTCAAAGGGAAGTGAGAGCGGAAGGCAGCAGAAGAAGTAGGGAGAAACAGGCGAATCGCGCGGAACTGTATGACCGGGAAATTACAGCCTAGAAAAATGGATGGCGGACTGAGCGCTGCGGGTTTGCGTTTTGGCATTGTCGTGAGCCGATTCAACGGGTTCATTACCGAGCGATTGGCGGCGGCGGCGCTTGATGCATTGGAGCGTGCCGGGGCGGCCAGCGACGCTGTTGAGCTAGTGCATGTGCCGGGAGCATTTGAATTGGCGCTAGCGGCGAAAAAAATGGCGCTGACCGGGCGGTATGATGCCTTGGTGGCCATTGGGTGCGTACTGCGCGGAGAAACGACGCACTACGATTATGTGTGCTCGGAGACTTCGCGCGGATTGCAGCTGGCGCAAATGGATACGGGCGTACCCGTCATGTTTTGTGTGCTGACGTGTGACACTCTCGAACAGGCCATCGATCGTGCCGGATTGAAAGGCGGAAATAAAGGCTACGATTGCGGGCTGGCGGCCGTCGAAATGGCGAGGCTTTCGCAGAAAATTCGCAGCCAATCGGCGGAGACTTCCCGCAGCAGCGTTGCCTCGAAACGAAAAAAATAAATGTCGCTACGAACGAAATCCCGCGAGTTTGCCATGCAGATGTTGTTTCAATGGGACATGAGCCGGCAGGATTGTGTGAAGCTCGAAACGAAATTCTGGAAGAGTGCGAAAGCTGCGGACAGCACGCGGGCGTTTGCAAACCGGCTGCTCGAAGGCGCCACCCAGGAACTGGCCACGCTGGACGAGCTGATTACGCGGAAGGCGGACAACTGGAAATTTGAGCGGCTGAGCGCGATTGACCGCGCAATTTTGCGGCTGGGGATTTATGAGTTGCGATTCACGGATACGCCGCACAAAGTGGTAATGAACGAATGCGTGGAACTGGCGAAGAAATTCTCGTCAGAAGATGCGGGGTCGTTTGTAAACGGAATTTTGGACGCGGTGCATAAGGAGGCGGCTCCCAAGGCCGTCGCTGCCGTCGTAGCAAAGAAACACGCGGCGGACTCGGAAGCCTAGCGCCAGTGCGCACGGGAAGGATTGCATCCGGCGCGCCCATAGGGAATGGCAGTTTCTCGGTCCGCGTCACATTGTAAGCAAAAACACCCACAAGATTAACCGCCTTGTGTACGCAGGCGGCTTTTTCATTTCTGCGAGGGCCATGAGGCCTTGAAAAAATCTCAGACACCAATGGTGCCTTCAAACACCTTCACTGCGGCGCCGCTCACCCGCGGAACCAGTTTCTTGCCGGATTGCGAGACCTCCACCTGGATATGGCTCGGACGGCCCATTTCCGCGCCCTGCAAGAGTTGCAAAGTGTGGCCGGAGGTAAGCTGCCCGTGCTTGACGAGATACGCCCCCAGCGAACCGGCAGACGAGCCAGTGGCCGGATCCTCATAAAGCCCCCACGGAAGCATGCCTCGGCAGTGCGCGCGGCCGTTTTCCGCCAGCGCAAAACAGTAGGCCATGGTGGCGTTACTGCCGAGGAGTTTGCGAAGCTGCGTCATGTTCATGGAAATTTTGGCTAGAGCCGCGCGGTTCTTGAGCGGCAGCATCAGATTGAAAATTCCCGTTGAGACGTATTCGGGTTGCAGCTGCGGATGAAAATCCTTGATGGCCAGGCCCAGCGCGGAGGCCAAAGCTTTCTTATTGATCTTCGCGGGGCGGAATTTGGCTTCCAGTTGCGTCATGGTCACGCGTTGCGGCCGGCCATCTTTAAAGCGAATCTCCACCGGAAGAATACCGGCGCCGGTTTGCTGCATCACGTGGACTCCGCCTTCTTGCGCGGGAACCACGCCAAGCTCCGCCAGCAAAAACCATGTGCCAACCACCGGATGGCCGGCCAATTTTAATTCTTGCTGCGTCGTAAAAATTCTCAAGCGAGCCAACGCGCGATCGTCGGTGGGCTTTTGCACGAAGACGGTTTCCGAGAGATTCATTTCGCGGGCGATGGCTTGCATTTCGTCGTTCGAAAGGCCGTCGCCGTCGGTAATCACCGCGAGCGGGTTGCCCTCAAAGCGCGTTGTCGTGAATACGTCAAGAGTATAAAAGCGATGTTCCATGGCTAGGTTGTGAGCGCGGGACGCGAACGTTAAATGCGTTCGAGGTGCGCGACGGTCCTTTCATTGGTGATATTTCCCGTGTTCAGTGTGGACTTCGGCTCAATCAGCACGATGTGAACCTCTTCGTCCGCCACCGGACAATGTTCGACGCCGCGCGGAACGATCACGAATTCGCCTTCGTTCACGATCGTTTCCCGGTCGCGAAACTTCATGCGCAGCGTGCCCTTCACCACCAGAAAAAGTTCGTCCTCCCGTTCGTGATGATGCCAAACAAAGGCACCCTTCAGTTTTACCGCTTTCACCTGGCAGTCGTTCACTTCGCCGATAATGCGCGGGTTGCAATAGTCGGAAAAGCGTGCGAATTTGTCGCGTAGATTGACGGTGTTCATTGGGACGCCTCAAGATTGTGAACTAAATCGCTGACGGCGGCGAGCACCTGCCGGGTGAGTTCGCGGCGGGAGGTTTCAGAGTACACGCGCAGCAGATTTTCCGTCCCCGAGGCGCGAATAAGCACCCAGCCAAAATCGGCGAGATAAAGTTTGATACCGTCCATATTTTCGCGGCGCGTGATGGGCCAGGCGCCGAGCTGCGCGACGCCATCGCTGGAAAAATGGGCGATGGCTTGTTCTTTTTGCGCACGCGTAACGTCCAAATCGACGCGGCCGTAGTGAAACTCCCCAAACTCCGCGTGCAGCGCGGCAAGCAGTTGCCCCAGCGTTTTCCCGTGCCAAGCCATCAATTCAGCGAGGAACAGCGCGGAGACGGTAGCGTCGCGCTCCGGCAGATACAAGCAGGTGCCAATTCCGCCGCTTTCCTCGCCGCCGATTAAAATATTTTGCTCGAGCATCAGCTCGCAGATATATTTGAAGCCGATAGGAACTTCGTGCAGTTTGCGGCCAAACTTGGCGGCCAGTTTGTCGATTAATTTGGTAACGGAAAAAGTTTTCGCGATATCGCCGGCCAGATTCCGCGTTCCCGCCAGGTGCCATACCAGCATGGAAAAAATCTGGTGCGGGTTAATAAACGATCCGTCGCGATCGATGGCGCCGATGCGGTCGCCGTCGCCATCCGAGCAAAAGCCGCAGTCATATTTGCCGGCTAAAACCGCCTGGCGGAGAGCATCGATGTGCGGTTCGATAGGCTCGGGGTGCACGCCGCCGAAGCGCGGATCGCGCGTGCCGCGTATCTCCTCGCACGCGACGCCGTTGCGATTGAAAAGCTCGCGCAACAATCCCGCCGCGGAGCCATGCATGGGGTCCGAGAGAAATCGAAATTTAGATTCGCGCAAGCGGTTCCAATCGACCAGCTTTTCCAGCGTTTCGAGGTACGGCGCGCGCGGCTCCAGCGGCTGGATCAGTTTTGTTTGCGGCGGCAGCGGCGAAGGCGCATGGTCCCCGAGCCACGCCATCTCTTGTTCAATTTGCGCAACGATCGACGGCAACGCCGAGCTGCCGTAGCTGGCTTTGTACTTGATGCCATTCCACGAATACGGATTGTGGCTGGCGGTGACCATTAAGCCTCCCGCCGCGCCGCGTTGGCGAACCAGCAGCGAAATTGCCGGCGTGGGGCAAGGCTTAACGGCGAGCCATACAGGCGTTCCGGTGGAGCTAATCACGTGCGCGAGATCCGCCGCCACGCGATCGGAAGCGAAGCGGTGATCGTAGCCCACGAGGAGACCCTTGCGCGCATCTTCGCCGCGCACCGCATAGCGCGCGATGGCCTGCGCCACGATGCGGGCGTTGGCGAAAGTAAAATCTTCGGCAATGACGCCGCGCCAGCCATCAGTCCCGAAGCGGATGGAAGTCATGTAGGTGGATTATACGCGAGGGTTCGTGCACGCCAACAGCCGCATTGGCTGCCCAACGCCGCGCCGGCGGTCAAAACACGTCATTACAACAGATCTTTGCGGTTATCTCGCTCAAGTGATTTTACGATCCTGCCGACATCCTGCGCGCGATCGCGCGGGCAGATAAGCAGCGCGTCGGGCGTTTCGACCACCACCAGATCGCGGACGCCAATAGCAGCTATAAATTTCGTAGGGCTGTAGAAAAAGTTGCCTTGCGCGTCCACAATCTCGCCGGGACCGTCGAGAACGTTGTCGCCCGCATTCTTGGCGAGCAGTTCGTACACCGCGGCCCAAGAGCCGATATCGCTCCAGCCAATCTCGGCGGGTATCACGAAGACCGCGGGAGTGTCGGGCGCGCGCGTGGCTGGTTCGAGGATAGCGTAGTCCACAGAAATGTTTTCCAGTTGCGGATAGATCTTTTTTAGCTTGGCTGCATAACTCGTCTTGCCGATATGCTGCGCCAAATTGTCCAGCGCGGAAAATGTCTTGGGCAGAAATTGCTTCAGGTTGTCCAAGTACGTCGAGATGCGCCAGAAAAACATTCCGGCGTTCCACTGGTAGTTGCCGGAATCAAGATATTCCTGCGCCAGCGCTTGCCGCGGCTTTTCTGTAAAGCGGCGCACCGCAAAAATCGGCAAGCTCCGCGAGCGCAGTGCTTCGCCCATGCGCTCGATGTAACCGAACCCGGTTTCCGGGCGCGTCGGCGGAATTCCCAGGACGATCATGCGTCCCCCTTGGCGCGCCATTTCAAGGGCGGCACTTACGATTTTGCGATATTCATTCGCGCGCGCGATGTAGTGATCAGCGGGTAACACTGCAAGCACCGCGTCTCGGCCTTTTTCCGCGTAACGAACATGCATCGCCGCGAGTGCAATTGCGGCCGCCGTATTGCGGCCAACGGGCTCGCTCAGCACGCGTTTTTTCGCGGCTGCCGGGACTTGCTTACGCACCGCGGCAGCTTGCTGCGAGTTGGTGATGGTCCAAAGGCGCGCCGCGGGAATCAGCGGAAGCAATCGCTCGACGGTTTGTTCGAGCATGGTGGTTTTGCCGACGATATTCAGCAATTGCTTCGGCGTGCGCATGCGGCTACGCGGCCAAAACCGCGTACCGCGGCCTCCGGCGAGGATGACGGCGTGAACGGGAAGTTTTTCGTCAGGCATGAATGTGGCGCTAACCGAACAATACGCTGGCAATTTCTTGCGGCGCCATTCCTTTTCTCTCCATTGCGCTGCGCAGCTCGTTCAAATCGGGCACTGTTGAGTGAATTACGGAAGTCGCCGCATCCGATTGCAGCGAATAGCCGCCGAGCGTCGCTGGGATCAGCCAGCTTTCACCAGAACCGTAAGCAGCTCGCTGCGTTTGCCAGGTAATCTGCCCGTGGCCCTTGAGAACGGTGAGCACGTCAAAACGCGCAGGGTCGGACTGGAAATCAGCCGTAGCGCTGAAGTCGCGCCGCTCGGCTGAAAAAAAACTGCAAGCCGCCAAAAGGTTGTTCGATTGGCCGCCGAGATGACGCGCTGCCTGCTGTGCGCCGGCAACTTCGTTCCGCGATTTTAATACGCGTGCGCCTCCCGCGGTTTTCGCAAAATCGGTGACATGCAAAGCCTTCTCGATGTGCAGTTCACGGGGGTTGCCATGCGCGTCAACCCGGCCGTAATCATAAACGCGGTACGTGAGGTCCGAATATTCCTGAATTTCGCACAGCACCATCCCCGGGCCGATCGCGTGGGGCGTCCCTGGCGGAATGAAGAAAGTATCGCCAACGTTGACCGGATGCTCTTCAAAAAGGCTCTCCAACGTGCGCGACGCCAGCGCTTTCAGAAAATCTTCACGCGCGGTGCCGGCCTTTAGCCCGATTAAAACTTTGGCGCCGGGCTCGGCGGAAACCGCATGCCACATTTCCGTTTTCCCGCGGCCGCCCGCAGCTTGCTCGTTCGCGGAAGCATATGCATCGTCCGGATGTACCTGGATGGAAAGCTTGTCCGCGGGGAAAATAAATTTTACGAGAATGGGAAATTCTGGAACGCGCGCCATCGCTGACCCGCGCCACGCTTCCGGCATTTCGCGCCAGGCGGCGCCGAGAAATTTTCCTTGGTATGGCCCGCTGGTGATTGGGCAATCAAACGCCGTGAGCCAGGCTTCGCCGATCGGCTGTGGTAAATCGGTTTTGTCCGGATAGAGTGGCGCGAGCGAGCGTGCTCCCCAAATGCGCTCGCGAAAAACCGGCTCGATACGCGTGGGAGCGGGCTGCACGGATCAGACGGCGACTTCCGCGCGCGTCAGGAATTTTTCGAGGCGCCGCAACCCTTCATCGATCCGCTCGATGGATGTGGCGTAAGAAAGGCGCAGGTAACCGGGAGCGCCAAAAGCTTCGCCGGGCACCACCGCGACTTGCGCTTTATCGAGCAGTTGCCGCGAAAGCTCGGTGCACGTTTTTGCCAGCGGATGTGTGCTCGCATCGCTGCCGAGAAATGATGACACATTTGGGAACGCGTAGAACGCACCGCCCGGCCATTCGCAGGTAACGCCCGGAATTGCGCGCAGGCCTTCGACAATGCGCGTGCGCCGCTTGGCATACTCCGCGAGCATCGGCGGAACGGCGTCCATCGGCCCGGTCATGGCGGCCAGCGCAGCGTATTGCGCAATCGATGTCGGATTCGAAGTCGACTGGCTTTGCAGTTTGTTGCTGGCAGCCACCAGCTCTTCCGGAGCCAGCGTGTACCCGATGCGCCATCCGGTCATCGCAAAAGTCTTCGAAACCGAGCCAACAATGATGACGTGGGGCTTGGAATCTTTCACGCTGGCGATGGAAAACGGTTTGTGCGGCTCATAAACGAAATGCGAGTAGCATTCATCACCCATCAGCCAAACATTGTGTTTTTTGCAGATGGCCAGAATGTGCTCAAACTCATCGGGAGGCACCACGCCGCCTGCGGGATTGCTCGGCGAATTCAAAATGAGCAGCCGCGTCTTTGGAGTGATGGCTTTTTCGACGGCCGCGGCTCTTACCGCGAAGCCGTCTTCCGGTTTCGTGGCGACATAGACGGGCGTTCCGCCAGCATATTTAACGATGTCCGGAAAGCTCACCCAGTATGGCGCGGGAATCAAAACTTCGTCGCGCTGCTGAATCAGCACGCTAACCGCGTTGAAAATCGCGTGCTTGCCGCCCACGTTGACGATGCACTCCTTCGGCTCGTAGTTCGATCCGAGTTCGCGTTTGTGCCAGGCGCAAATCGCTTCACGCAGCGGCATGACGCCGGGTGTGGCGGTGTACTTCGTCTTATTTTCCTCGATCGCTTTGATCGCCGCTTTTTTAATGTGCTCGGGCGTCGGAAAGTCCGGCTCGCCAGGGCCAAAATCCGCAACATCCACGCCACGCGACTTCAATTTATCGGCTTCCGCGATCACCGCTGCGGTGGGAGAAACCTGAATTCGATTGATGCGTTCCGTCAGTTGCACGGGTGCTCCTTTGAGGAATTCATTTTAGCATTACACAGCGGCAGGACTCTTGCTCAGCCCGGGCGCCTCGCGCTCAAGACATTTTGGCACGCAGCCGCTCTTCGACAATCGTGGGAACCAAGCCATGCAGCGGCGCTCCATGCTGCGCAATTTCGCGCACCAGTTTCGCGCTCAAATAACTGTAGGGCTCCCCGGGAATCATGAACACCGTTTCCAGGCGCGGCTCCAGCTTGCGGTTCATCAGCGCCATTTGCAGTTCGTACTCGTAATCCGAAACGGCCCGGATGCCGCGCAGGATCACGCCGGCGCCGCGCTTGCGCGCGAAGTCCACCAGCAAGCCATCGAAAATCGCGACTTCCACGCTCGGCCACCGTTTTGTTACTTCCTCGAGCATCTCCACGCGTTCAGGAACGCTGAACAGCGGCTGTTTTTCCGCGTTCCGCAATACCGCCACGATCAGCGTGTCAAACATTTTCTCGCCGCGCTCGATCAGGTCGAGGTGGCCGTTGGTGACCGGATCGAACGACCCGGGATAAATCGCGACGGAGGTTTTCATGGCTGGCGTGACGAGGTTCATTGTATCCCAGCTACCCAGAACCTTATGGCGTAAAGTTGCTGCCGGGGGTTCTGCAAAAAGTAATTGTAGACCGCGAGCCATGCGCCGGATATTCTCAACGTTCCGAAAAGGAAGCGCTGCAGGGGAGCCCGGCCGATGGAACGACGTAACAAATCGCACTTATTGAAACGATTTAATGCTCTGGCGCGGGTTTCCATCGCGATGCTGATTTTGGCGATTTTTTATTCCGCAGTTTCCGCGGCCCAACCGCCGCCTCTCAATTTGCTGCCCATGCCATCGCAGGTGCAATCCGGGGCGGGCTTGCTACTGATCGATAAAACTTTTTCTTTTGCGTTCACCGGCTTTAGCGAACCCCGGCTTGAGCGGGCCGGGCAGCGCTTCCGCAAGCAACTGGCGAAGCAAACAGGTTTGCCTTTGACCCAGTACTTGACGCCACACGAAGCCAGTGCGTCAAAGGTTGCGCCGGACGCAACGCTCGTAATTCACACCGCTCGCGGCGGCAAGCCGATTCAGGAACTCGGCGAAGACGAGTCTTACACGCTGGAGGTGTCCGCCAGCGGCGCGAAGCTCAACGCGGAAACGCCGCTTGGCACGATGCATGGGCTGCAAACATTTTTGCAGCTCGTTGCAGTGACGCCGCAGGGATTTGCTGCGCCCGCGGTCAGTATTGTGGACCGGCCGCGCTTTTCGTGGCGCGGATTGATGATCGATTCCGGCCGCCACTTCATGCCCATGGAGGTTTTGAAACGCAACATCGATGGTATGGAAGCCGTCAAGATGAACGTTTTCCACTGGCACCTCTCGGAAAATCAAGGTTTCCGCGTGGAAAGCAAGAAATTTCCCAAGCTGCACGAATTGGGCTCCGATGGTTTTTATTACACCCAGGAAGAAGTGCGTGAACTGATCGAATACGCGAGAGACCGCGGAATTCGCGTGGTCCCGGAGTTCGATGTGCCGGGGCACAGCACCGCGTGGCTGGTGGCTTATCCGGAATTAGCCAGCGGCAGGGGCCCTTACGAAATCGAGCGCCGCTGGGGCATTTTTGATCCCGCATTCGATCCCACCAACGAGAAAACTTATAAGTTTTTGAATGAGTTCTTCGGCGAGATGGCCAAATTGTTCCCCGATCATTTCTTGCATGTCGGCGGAGACGAAGTAAACGGCAAAGAGTGGGACGCCAATCCCAAGATTCAAGCATTCATTCGCGCGAATAATCTGAAAAACAACGAAGGCTTGCAAGTCTATTTCAATAAAAAATTGCAAGCGATGATCGCCAAACACGGAAAAAGCATGGTTGGCTGGGACGAAGTTCTCACTCCGGATTTGCCGCACGATATTGTGATCCAGTCGTGGCGCGGGCAAGCGGCATTGGCAGCCGCGGCGAAACAGGGCTTTCGCGGAATGCTTTCCAATGGCTATTACCTCGATCTCGGCTGGTCCGCGGCGCGGCATTACGCCGTCGATCCCATGAGCGGCCCTGCCGCCGATCTCTCTCCGGATGAAAAATTGCGCATTCTCGGCGGCGAGGCGTGCATGTGGTCGGAGTACGTAAACGCGGAAAATGTGGACTCGCGCATCTGGCCGAGGAACGGGGCGATTGCCGAGCGTTTGTGGTCCCCGCAAAATATCACGGATGTGGCGTCCATGTACGCACGGCTGGACGCCCTGAGCGCGCGCCTCGAATGGCTCGGCTTAACGCACAAAACCTATTATCGCCAAATGCTGCAGCGCATCGCGGGCCCGGCGTCGCCGCAGGAATTTGCGGCATTGAAAACGCTCGCCGATGTTGTGGAGCCCGTAAAAGACTACGCGCGCGAACAAACCGCCACTGCGGAACCGACGAGTGCCACCCCGCTGCATCGCCTAGTGGACGCCGTGGCACTCGAAAGCGATGCTGGCCGGCGATTCACGGAAACCGTCGACAAGTATTTGTCGTCCACATGCCGCGATGAAGGCGCCAGCAATGAGCTGCGCGCAGATTTAACGCGCTGGCGCGATAACGATGCGAATCTAGAGGCGCTGGCACAGCGGTCGTTTTTGGTGAAGGAAGTTGCGCCCGTTTCTCAGGATTTGGCGACCGCCGCCAATGTCGGTTTGGCCGCTATGGACTATTTGATTTTGGATGCGCGCGCTACAGACGATTGGAAAACGCAACAGTTAGCACTGCTGAAGGAATTGAATAAGCCGAAAGCGCAGCTGCTGCTGATTCCGCTGACTGGCGTGCAAAAATTGGTGGAAGCGAGCGCCAGCGGCGCCTGCCACATCGACAAATAATCGCCCCAAAAAAAAAGCGTAGGCCCAATCGCCGGCTAGCTCTGCCAGGATCGCGGGTTTGCCGCACGTTATGAAGAGGAAGTTTTTCAGGTTTGGGTTCACGTGCTCAGCTCCGCCTAAAATTCCAAGGAGCTAATTGGCCGCGGCTGGCGGCGCGTTGTGGCAAACGCCCGAACCGGAATCGCGAAACGTTTTGCCCGCCTCCGGAATGAATTCCCAGCTATAGCTAGCTGGCGATAGCGCCAGCTTCAGAACGCCATAAGTTTCCCAATCGCGAACCTCGCTGTTGGGATTCGCAAAGCCCAGTAAATCGTGACTGCGTCCGCCGGTGCCCACGACAATTTCGCGAATGCCTTTTTCCGGATCGAGTTTGCCGTCTGGATCCTGAGGGGCAAAACGTTCGTAGGAATGTTCGTGGCCCGCGAGCACGAGATCGGCGTGTGCGGCGTAGAGATCCTGCCACAGCGCCTTCAATTCAGGATGCACGGCGTGAGAGCGGAAGACGCCGCTGCTAAAGAGTGCGTGGTGGCCGTACGCCAGGATGCAGGCATTCGTGTGTTGCGCCAAATCTTGTTTCAGCCAATGTTCCTCCGGTGAGCCGGCTGCGCATCCGCCGAGTCCCCCGGCGGCGCAATTCGTGTTCAGCACGATGATGTGCCACGTTCCCAAATCGTAGCTGTAATAACCCTTGCCGACCGGGCCGGCTTTATCGCCCCAATACGCGAAATAGGGAGCGGCTCCGGCGGTGCCGTATTCATGATTGCCGAGCGCCGGGCGGGTGCGATCCTTGAACTTGCCCCAGGTCGGGTCGTAGCATTTCTTAAACTCTTCTGCGGTGCCGCGTTCGTAGACTAGATCGCCCGCGGCAAAGACGGCGCCGGGAATTTGTTCGATGAGTTTGGCGGTGGCGGCGGCGCCGGCAAGTTCTGCGCAGCCGGCGATATCGCCGGCCCCCACCAGAATGAAGGGCGGCCGTTTCGCAAGCGTGTTGGCCGGGCGCTGGGCGGACGCCTTGCGCGCCGCAGCTCGCGCGGTAGCGTCCGGGACGGAGCCTCCGACCGTCTGAGCTGCCGCGTCTCCTGCCAGGAGCGCGAGCAAACCCAGACCTAGAACGCACCGAAAGTTGCGTCGCCGAGCGGCCCGCGGAAGCAAGTCTGGTCGATAGATTAGCATCGCTCAAAAATTGGCGGCTTCGCGGGGGCGCTGGGATTTAATCAGCGCTATGACTTCATCGCGATTGCCCATCGAGCGTGCGCCAACCTTGGTGCAGCAGATGGCGGCGCAAGCGTTGGCGAAAGTGCCGACGCGATGGAAATCCCAGCCTTGCAGCAAGCCAAAAGACAATCCGCCCATGAAGGCGTCGCCTGCGCCGGTGGAATCCACGACTTTTACTTGAAAGGGTGCCACGCGAACCATCTTGCCGCCGCCAGCGAGCAAGCAGCCGTCGGCGCCCATGGTGACGGCGACAACTTTGGGGCCGAGGGCGAGAAGTTTTTCCGCCATTTTTTCGTATTCTTCCTGGCCGGTGATTTCGCGGGCCGCCGCTTTGCACGGTTTCAGCACGTCGACGAGTTTTAGCGATTCGATCAGTTCTTCTTCGCTGCCGAGACCGGCTTGCGAAAAATAACTTGGCGCCACGTCCAAATCAAAAATGACACGCACGCCGGATTCGCGCGCGATTTTCATCCCTTCTGTAATGGGCGGCAGAGCGAGCTGCGAAGCTTCGGTGTGAAAATGCTTGGCTCCGGCAATGCGCGCGGCGAAACGACTGCGGACCTGCTCCGCGGTAAGTTTTCCGTTGACGTTGGGAAACATATAAATGCAGCGCTCGCCTTGGGCATCGACGGGAATCCACACGAAGGTGGATTGTTCGCCCTTGATGACTTCAATTCCGGAAAGATCGAGGCCATCGTCGGCAAAGGCTTTGGTGATCAGGCGGCCGCTGTCGTCGTCGCCGATCAGCCCGAGCCACCCGGCGGACACTCCCAGGCGGCCGACCTGCGTGAGATTATTTCCGGTGACTCCGCCGGCATGGATTTCCATGCGTTCGGCATTGATTTTTTCTTCCGGGCCGAGCAGCCGCGGCACGATGGCAAAATAATCCACGCCGCAGCTCCCGATGCCCACTACCTGTATATCGTGCGCCATGTGTCTCCCAAGGGTTCAGAGTTCGCAGCCTTTGCCGCGCAAATAGGCCGCTGCTGCTTATAGTCAGTGGGCCGCGGAGTGTCAAGCGTCGAGTGCGGCGAGAGGCGTGCTGGTAAGTGTGGAGCAGTCATTTCAGCGCTCCGGCGGGATGCGCTCCGGGAGTTGGCCCCGTCATCAGCCGGATAAACTCGCGATAAAACGTTTCTTTGTCCAGATCGACTAAAACTTCTACTTCGCGAACGGGAAGTTTGGGTTTGTCGCGTGCGGACCACGTCAGCGTGTTGCCGTAGTTTGCGCCGTGGTCGATGTCCACGGCCATGTACAGCGTGTCGCGTTTGGTGATGATGCTGGGGTCGAGCCAGGCGATGGCGGCGAGTTCGTCCCACATGTAATCGGAGCCGAGGCCGGGCTGAAAATACTTCGCGACGTATTTTGCGACAGGCGTATTGGCGGCGGAAATTTCCTGGATCATGGCAGGCGTTAATTTGGTTTTTATGGAAATGTCCACGGTGGTGGCGGTGATTTTTTTCCACGGGGCGCGGAGGACTTTGTTGGCGGCTTCGGGGTCGAACCAGAAATTAAATTCGTGGCGCGGGGTGTTGGAAAATTCCGGATTGTCGGTTTGCGGATGCAAACTGCCGCCCATGAAAACCAGTTCCTGGGCAAGTTCGGGGAATTGCGGATCGATGGCGGTGGCGATGGCGAGATTGGTCATAGGGCCGCCTTCGTAGATGGTGACTTCGTGGGGAAATTTGTGAACCATGCGGATGAGAAAATGCGCGGCGTCTTCCGTGGAAGGTTTAGTGGTGGGCGCGCCTTCGGGGAGATCGGGAATTACAAACGGTTCGTGCCACCAGCGGGAATCCCAAGCGCCTGCGAATCCGACCTTGCCGTAGCGGTCTTGCCAGAGGCGGGCTTCTTCCGGAGTACGAACCAGCGGGAAGGTGGCGCCGGGAAGGACGGGAATGTCCGTGCGGCCGATAATTTCGAGCAGGCGGAGGGTGTGGGCGACTTCTTCGTCGCGCCAGGCGTTGCCGCTAACGACGGTGATGCCTAAGACTTCGACTTGCGGGGATTGGACGAGGACGAGAAGAGTTTGCATGTTGCTGCCGCCGGGGCCGGAGCAATCTTGATTGATGATGATTTTGCGGCGGGATTGCGCGGTGGAGGGAAGGCAGGCGAGAAGAAGCACGGCGGCAAGTACAACAAAATAGGCGACTTGCGAAAATGAAAAGGTTGCGTTACCCCACCCCGGGTGTTTTGCGTAAGAGTGTGATTCTAAGGGAGTTGGGAGGGAGTCGAGTGCGCAAGATGTTGATTCCGGGGCGGTTGGGCAGGAGCAGCGATATTGAATGAGGTGGCGAGGCGAGATCGGTCGCGTTTCGAGCGGAGCATGAGGCAACGACGGCAAAGTGCACGCCGGGAAGTTGGAAGGGGGCAAGACGGATTGGGAGGGGACTGGTATGGTCACAGGGAAGTATAGCGCGGCGCGGCGTGTATTGCCAGACAAATATAGTTACCGATAGGTACTCCGTTCGAACGAGTGGAACCTGGTGACGTAAAAAGGGGCCGGCTGAGCGTTGTCGCGGAGCCGGCCCTAAGTCGAGATAAAGTCGGCCTAGAAGGTTAACTTCAAGCCGAATTGAATGAGACGCGGGTTGTTGACGGTGGAGCTGACGGCTCCGAAGCCTGGAGCGCTCACGTTGTTGCCGGGCTGGCCGAATTGAGCATGGTTGAAGAGGTTGAAGAATTCGGTGCGGAAGTTCAGGCCCATATTTTCCCAGGGGAGCTTGAACTGTTTGATGACGGAGAAGTCGGTGTTGACGAAGTCCGGACCGAATACGGGAACGCGGCTGGCGTCGCCGAGTTCTTCGGCCGCGGCGTGGGGGAAGCAGGCCGGATTAATGTACTGGATCTTTGTCTGGTTGGCGTAGGCGTTGCAGCCCGCAACCTGGTCAGGACGATTGTTGTTGTTGCCATTGCCGCCAGTGTTGAAACTGACGCCGGAATTGTTGACGCTGTCGATCAACGGGAACGCGAAGCCGGAGGTGATTTTTTCGATGAGCGTGAGCTGCCAACCGCCGAGAAGCGAGTCAGTGACGTTGTTCCAACCGCTACCGAACTGTTTGCCCTTGCCAAAAGGCAGGTCGTAGATGACGCTGGCGGTGAAGTTATGCTTGAGGTCGATTTGAGAAGGTGCCCAATCGAGCTTGGACCAATTGGGTAGCGGGAAGTACGGTGCGCTCAATTCGGAACCCAGGCCGTCGGATAGACCGTTGTCATAGGTATTGGAATAGGTGTAGGCGACGAGGGCGTAGAGACCATGCCGGGTGGACTTGGTCTCGGCCTTGATCTGCAGGGAGTTGTAAGTGGTTTTCCCGAGATCGCCAAATTCCAGAATGGCGTTGCCCCCAGGAGGGGTGTAGGGCGAGATGAAGGGAGCACCACCGGCTGCACAGCCTAGAGTGTAGCCAGAAATCTTCCCGCAGCCCGAAGGGCCATTGGTGTCGATGGCGTTGCCAGCTTCGAGGATGTGGTCGCCGTGGGAACCGGCATAACCGACGGTGAGAACGATGTTGCCAGGCAACTGGTGCTCGACGTTGGCGTTGTACTGCGCGACCTGTCCGTGCCGGAAGTTCTGGGGTTGGTAGAAGAGTGTTCCAGTGAAGGTGGAAAGGCTCGGCGGAGTGTTGCCAAAATTAATAAATCCGTTGGAGATGCTGGTAACGCCGCCGGAGCCCGTGGAGCAGGCGGGAGTACCGCCTGCTGGAGTGGCAGCCGGACAGCCTCCGAACTGGAAGATGTCGCCCTCGGCGAAAAATGGAGGATTCTGCCACAGGCCTTGAGCGCCCTGGCTCCAAACGGAATCGTGGTAGATGGAGAACCCGCCGCGGATGACGGTTTTGTCGCTACCCAGCACTTTATAGGCGGCGCCAATGCGGGGTTCTAGGTCCTGCCAATCCATGTGTACGCCGGCAGAGTTGCCGACACCGTTCTTATTCGTCACAAGGAGTTCGCCGGTAACCGCATTTGCGCCCGTGGCGGTGGTGGGCGGGATGTAGTCAGCCTGGCGGCCGGCAGATTCGGTGATGGGTGTTGCCAGGTTGTACGCCAGACCGATATTCAGCGTTAGATCCTTGGTAATGCGCCAATCGTCTTGCACATAGGGGCGAACGATTTTCCAGCGACGCCCAGTGACCGGACCATTAAAGGTTTGATCGTGTTCGGAGATGTTGGTATAGCCGAGAGTCAGATCGGCGACGGGATTACCAGAGAAAAAACCAAGGGGAATCCAGAAGCCATCCTGGAAGGCCTCGGTGCCGACGTTCATCTGATTGGCCCGAAGGTCGATGCCGACGTGGATGTCGTGCTTGCCGCGAATCAAGTCCAGAGAATCCCCGAAACTAAAAATGTCCGTGCCGCCTTGAAACGGAGTGTAGCCGCGGTCGCCCAGGGAGAAATCTCCATTGGTGAGCAATACCGAGACTAGGCCACAGCTATAAGCTCCCGGCGTACACTTCGCGCTCCCGGGGGCTCCGGTGCAGCCCAAGTTGGCGAAGGGAATGCCGATGCCCGCGAAGTTGGCAGAAGCGCAGGTGCCGGTACCTTGGGAAGTGATGTAGTCAAAGATGCGGTTATAGCCGAAGCTGAATTGATTGACGGTGTTAGGAGAAAAGACGTGGGTCTCGCCGATGGCGATGTTGCGCGCGTGGTTCTGGAATCCCTGATTGCTGCCGAAGGCGCTGGCCTCCGCAAAAGAATCCGCCCCGCCGCCGCCCGGCACGTAAGAGACAGCTTGATCGTAGCTAAAGCGCGAGAAGATATTGTCGGCGCTGGAGAAGGTGTGATCCACGCGGATATCAAACTTGGTTTCGAACAGGCTGCGCACGGGCTCGCTGGTGAAGTTAATTGCCGAGCCGGGATTGTTGGTATTTGGCAAGGGATACAAATTAATGAACGCCGCGCCGATCGGATTAACCAAAGCGGCCGGTACTTTGGCGCAGGCTGCGCCGGCAACCTGGCTACCGTCGGCATTGACCGCGGTCGGAGGGCCGTTGAAACTGCCCACGCACTGGAAAGGGGTGCCGCCGATGGTGTAAGGGTTCGTGAGTGGGGGCAGCTGATTGCCGAAGGCGTCGGCACTAAAATCCGCGTAAGGCTGCGCGGCGCTGGTGTGCATCGCGGCGGTGGGGACCAAGCCGGTGAAGGTGAGGGCGTGGAGCTGATCTTTTCGTTCGCCATCCAGGAAGAAAAAGGTTTTATTTTTCTGGATGGGACCGCCGAGGGAGCCGCCGAATTGGTTCAGATTGAATTTTTCCGCGGTCGGCGCGAAGAAGCTCTTGGCGTCGAGAGCGGTGTTGCGGAAAAACTCGAACAGCGAGCCGTGAAAACCGTTGGTGCCGTTTTTGGTGTTGACAAGGACGGTGGGACCGGCGCGGGTGCCGTATTGAGCGGAGTAGTTGTAGGTCAAAACCTTGAATTCCTCAATGTCGTCGATGGAGGAAAAAGTGCCGATACCGCCAGCGGTCAATTCGTTGTTGTCGACGCCGTCGAGAAGCCAATCGGTGCTGTTGGGGCGGGAACCGCCGACGGACAGGGAGAAGGTGCCGCGGGCGGCGACCTCGCTGGCGGTGGAGTTGGAATTGAAGAAACTACCGAGACTAGTCTCGGAGGTGGCGCCGGAGGTAAGAGTGGCGAGTTGCACGAAATCGCGGCCATTAAGGGGGAGTTGCGCGACTTCCTGGGAGGTGATGACTTGACCGAGGGAGGGGCTGGTGGTTTCGACGGCGACGGCCGAGGCGTTGACCTCGACGGTGGTGCCTTGGGAGGAGGGCGAGAGCGTGAAATCGAGTTCGCGGGCTTCGTCGACTTGCAGGCGGAGGTCTTTGGATTCGGCGGGGGCGAAACCGGTGAACTCGACGCGGAGGGTGTAGATGCCGACGGGGAGGAGCGGGATGAGATAGTGGCCGTTCTCGTCGGTCTGGGAATTGCGCGCCACGCCGGTGCCTTGGGAGGTGGCGGTGACGGTGGCTCCGGCAATGCTCGAGCCGGATTTATCGAGAACGTTGCCGGAGAAGCTACCGGTGGCTTGAGCATGCGAGGCCGGAGAAACAGCCAGCATCAGCGCACAGATTAAGGACACAAAAAATAGCTTGCTGCAGATCGCTGCGGTGCTGCGGTTACCCATGGTTGGTACCCCTTTCGAAATTCCCAGCTGTGCGCCCTTATTTACCTTGCAGGCGCGCAACAAACATCTGGAGAAACTTTTCAGACTGCACTTCAACGCAAACTTTGGCGTTGGGCTCGACTTTGTCGATGTCCTCGATGACGTAACGGTCACCGTCGGGCGAATGATGGAGAACGTTGCGTTCTACCTCGTTGCGGCGATTGGCGACGGTTTCACCGCGGGTGAAGTCGCCGCGGGTTTCAACGTCCACGTGCATGGCGGGAGCGGTGACGAGGGCGGAGTCGATGGCGACGCCGACGGCGAGCGGATCGTACATGGGAGAGCCGGTATCGCCGAATTTTTCAGAAAGTTCGACGAGGAATTTTGCGACACCGTAGATGAAATCGTTGACGGGGCCGTGGGTGCGGCCGAGTTCGGCGAGGTATTTACGGTTGAACAGCGTTTTGTCGCCGACGTCGAGGCCAACCATGGTGAGCGGCCATCCGGCTTGGAAAACGATTTGTGCGGCTTCGGGGTCGTTGTAGATGTTGGCTTCGGCGGCAGCGTTGACGTTGCCGCCTTTGATGGAGCCGCCCATGAGGATCACTTCTTTGACGAGGGGAACGATGCTGGGATCTTTTTCGAGGGCCAAAGCGATGTTGGTGAGCGGGCCGACGGGGACGAGAGTGATTTCGTGAGGATTGGCGTGAATTAATTCGATGATCAGGTCGGGACCGTAGCGCGGGTCGACCTTGCACTTGCTGGCGGGAAGTTCGATGTTGGCGAGGCCGTTTTTACCATGCCAGAACTCGGCGGTGATTAATTTTTGGAAGAGCGGGTGCTGCGCGCCGGCGGCGACGGGAATGTCGCAGCGATTGGCGAGCGAGACCATGCGAAGCGCATTCTCGAGGCCCTGGCGCGCGGTGACGTTGCCGGGGACGACCGTGATGGCGCGGAGGTCGAGCTCGGGAGAATTGAGGGCCAGCATAAGGGCCATGGCGTCGTCGGTACCGGGGTCGGTGTCGAGGATGATTTTTTTCGCGGAGGCTGAAGCGGAAAAGGAGAGGAACGCGAGCAAGAGTATGGCGATTAGGGCATAAGAAAAAATTGCTACAACACGCGGAATGCGAGGTGAGTTTACGCGGGGATGCGAATGCTGAGGAGACAGCAAATTGTTGACAAAAAATGACGAAACCGTCGAACTCTGGCGATGCATCCGAACGCACTACCCCCCAAAAAACGATTGCGCGTAGCCTAGCGTTCGGATTGGCGGGGAGTCAAGGTAAAAGTAGAGTTTGGAGGAGGTTAGCGGTGGAAAAATTTTGCTGTAGAAAATTTGGAATAGAGATGGGTGAGAAAAGTCGCGCAGGCGTTGGTACTTTTTCGGGGATGCTAGACGGATTGAATGGGCGAGCGAAGTCTGGCGTTGCGGAAGTCAATGGCCGCAATTGACACGCGCCTCGTGAATTCTGTGCCACCCTCGAGATGGCGTCAGGCGGCGAGGTGTGCGTCGGCGATGGCGAGGGCCGAGTCGAGAGCGGCTACGCCGATGTCGATTTCGCTTTTTTCGATGATGAGCGGAGGAGCGATGACGAAATGGCTGACCCAAGATTGCAGGGCGACGCCGCGCTTGAGCATTTCGGCGGCGACCTGATCGACGATGAGGGATTTGCCTTCGATCTTGTCGCGCATGGTGTTGAGCGGCTGCTTGGTGTCGCGATTCTTGACAAGTTCGATGGCCCAGAACATGCCGATGCCGCGAACGTCGCCGATGCTCGGGTGCTTGGATTTGAGGGCGGTGAGTTTTTCGCCGAGGTAGGCGCCGACGGTGTTGGCGCGGTTGATGAGATCGAGCCGCTGCATCTCGTGGATGGTGGCGACGGCGGGAGCGAGGGTCATGGGGTGGGCTTCATAGGTGTGGCCGTGGGCGAAATAGTGATCGTCAAAGTGGGCGGCAATTTTGGCAGTGGTGGCGCAGAGGCCGAGAGGGACGTAGGCGGAGGTGATGCCCTTGGCGGTGACGAGGATGTCAGGTTGCACGTTCCAATTGTTCATCGCGAACCATTGGCCGGTGCGGCCCCAGCCAGTCATGACTTCGTCGGCGATGAGCAGGACGTTGTGGCGGTCGCAAATTTTGCGGAGTCTGGGGAGATATTCGGCAGGCGGAATCAAGACGCCGTTGGTACCGGTAACCGGTTCGATGAGGACGGCGGCAACGTCGCTTTCGTTGACGATCATGTGCTCGAGATAGTCGGCGCAAGCGATGTTGCACGAGGGGTAGGTGTGCTTGATGGGGCAGGCATAGCAATTTACCTCTGGCGCGAAAAGGAAGCCCTGGGCTTTGCCGGCAGGTTCCATGGCCCAGCGGCGGGGATCGCCAGTGGCGGCGATGCTGGCGGTGGTGGAGCCGTGATAAGAGCGATAGCGCGCGATGATTTTAGTTTTGCCCGTGTACATGCGGGCGATTTTGAAGGCGGCTTCGTTGGCGTCGGTGCCGGAAGTGGTGAAGAAAAACTTCACAAGATTTGAGGGGAGGACTTCGAGGAGCAGACGGCTGAGGACGGCGCGGGCGTCAGAGGCGTAGCCGGGGGCAATGTAGGGGAGGGTGCGGGCTTGCTCTTCGATGGCGCGGATTACGGCGGGATTTTTGTGGCCGAGGTTGACGCACATGAGTTGTGAAGAGAAATCGAGATAACGCTTGCCACTGGAGTCGATAAAGTAGCAGCCTTCGGCGTCGATGACGTGGAGAGGATTCCAATTTTTCTGGAAGCGCCAGGTGCCATAGTTTAGGGATTTTGTGGCCTCGACTACCTGGGCGGAAGAAAGAACGTCAGACATGGGAGAACTCCTCGATGGCGTTTCTTAGTTTGCAAGACGCGCTGTTAGCTAAGTGCGGAACAGAATACCGCAGGCGAGGTTGGAAGTGAAAAGCGGCGCGGCATGCGGCCAGAGAAAACAAGGAGTAGATGGGATGAGGTGCGAGGATGAAAAATGGCTTTTCTGCGGAGGCATCTAGGATGCGGTCGAAGAAGAAGACCTCGAGTCGGGCGATGATGTACACGACGATGGAGAGCCCTGTTGGCAGGTTACTGCTGGCGGGGGACGAGCGCGCGCTGCGGCAGGTGAGTTTTGCGGATGGCCGGAGAAGCGCCGGCGTGCAAGTTGGCTGGTTAGAAAATGCGGGGACGTTTGCGGAGGTGATCAGGCAGCTGAAGGCTTATTTTCGCGGGGAGTTGCGAACGTTTGACTTGCCGCTCGCGATGGGAGGCACGGAGTTTCAATTGCGCGTGTGGAGTGCGCTCCGAGAGATTCCGTATGGCGAGACGATCTCTTACCGGGAGTTGGCGGAGCGGATCGGAAATCTGAAGGCGGTGCGGGCCGTGGGGCTGGCCAACGGATCGAATCCCATACCTATTATTGTGCCGTGCCACCGGGTTATCGGGAGCGACGGTAGTCTGACAGGATTTGGCGGGGGGCTCGAGAACAAGAGGAAATTATTGGATTTGGAATGCAAGGAATTTAGATTGTGGTAGTTACGCGCAGCTGGGTGCATGGCGTCAAGGAGGCTTGCGCGAGCGAGAACGCGGGAAGGGTATGGATAACATTTTGCCACTTGGTGGAAGAAAAGAGGGACACTAGAGAAACGCCAGATAGAGGTGGCGCTGGCCGATATTCCCTAACTTGATGATTAAAAGCCTTTTAACTTCTGAGTGACGGCTAGGAGGCGACGAGGTTCTCGTGGCGCCCGAGTTGCAGCTTTCTCGAGGGAATACGGCTGTTCCCGGATGGACATTTGCGGGACGGCGGCTGGACCATGGAACGCTTATGACGGTGGAGATGAAGGAAATCCCGGTGGAAGCTGGGTATGTGTGTGGACAAGGTGCGGCGATGCAAGCGCTGGACGCGGCGGTAATAAATATCGCGCGGACGGATATCGCGGTGTTGCTGGTGGGCGAGAGTGGAACCGGCAAAGAGGTGTATGCGAGGTTGATCCACCGGCTTTCTGGTGCGCCTGGAGCGGCGCCGAAGAAAATTAATTGCGCGACGGATGCCGGCCGGTTGCAAGCGCAGGTGCTTGAATGTTTGCGGAACGGAAGCGAGGGAACTCGAGCGGGATCGCTGTTTTTGGATGGAATTGAGGAATTGGATTTGGCGTCGCAGCGAATGTTGCTGGCGCTGTTGCCGGATGGTGAACCGGAAAATGGCGGCGGTAGAATTCGCGTGCTGTCCGCGACATCGGCGGAGCTCGAGAAGTGGACAGAAAGCGGGCGTTTCCGCCGCGAGCTTTATTTTCGTCTGAATGGGGCGCGCTTGCGGTTGCCGCCATTGCGAGAGCGCAAAGAAGATATTCCGGCGTTTGTTGATTATTTCCTGGCGAAGCACGCGGGTGACGGGAAAAGGGCGCCCGTGGTGAGCGAGGAAACGCTGGAGAAATTAGCGGCGCACAGCTGGCCGGGGAATATCCGGGAGCTGGAGAACCTGACGAAGAAGATGGTGGCGTTTTCGGATGCGCGAGCGGCGTTGAGCGATTTACCGGCTTTAACGGTGGGGGCCGCGAAAATGAATTTGTATGAAGAGCCGCGCGTGTCTTCTCTGAAAGTGGCGGCCCGGGCGGCATCGCGGCGCACGGAGCGCGAATTGATTTTACAGGCGCTGGAGCGCACGCACTGGAACCGCAAGCGCGCGGCGCAAGAGTTGCAGATTAGCTACAAGTCTTTGCTGTATAAGATTAAACAGATTGGGACACCCGGGCCAGGAACGGAAGAAATTTAATTGGAGGATGCCATGAGTGTTTCCGCAAGCGTGGTGCTGGCGCTTATGCTGTTTTTGTCCGGGAGACAAACAACGCAAGGGCAAAAACCGAGCGACGGCACACCTGCCGGGAAACCAGTGCTCGCGCCGCAAGGGCAAGTAACGGGTGGCGAAGAAGAATACAAGATCGGGCCACAGGATGTTTTGAGAATTGATGTGTGGAAAGAGCCAGAAATTACGCGAACCGTTCCGGTGCGGCCAGACGGGAAGATTTCGTTGCCGCTGCTTAATGATGTGCAGGCCGCGGGGCTGACGGCCGGGCAACTCTCGGCGTTCATTACCGAAGGGCTGAAAAAATTCATCAATAGCCCGCAGGTGACGGTGAGCGTGAGCGAGATCAACAGCCGTCGGGTATATGTGACGGGAGAAGTGGCGCACGCGGGAGCCTTCCCGCTGCTGCCGAACATGACCGTGCTGCAGGCGCTCTCGAGCAGCGGAGGATTCACGCAATTCGCGAAGGTCAAGGCCATTTACGTCCTGAGAACGGAAGACGGGAAACAGGTAAAGCATCCCTTTAACTACAAGGAAGTGCTTGCCGGGCGATCCCAGGAACAAAACATTGCGCTGCAACCGGGCGATGTGATTGTGGTGCCTTAAGGAAACATGATGAGACCTTGGAATAAAACGCTAAGCGGATGCGGAATTGTTGCAGCGTTATGCCTGGCGGCGCTACCTGCGCATGCGCAGGAGCAAACCCCGGAGACTCCGAAACCGGCGGCGCGAGCGTATCCCCCGATTGGGGACAACGGCGACCAAACTTCTCCAGACACGTTGGAGCCGGACACACGACCCCTGACAGGAATTCAAAGCCCGACGTTGGGCCACATTGAGAGCCCCCACAGTTACTGGGTGCCGGGCTTCCAGTATGCGAATACGATACAGAATGATGCCGGGACTTCGTCCGGATGGAGCACAATAAATTATATAGCGGCGAATGTGAGCCTGCTCGAGTCAACACGCAGTTCGCAACTGGCTCTGAATTATTCGGGAGGCGGATCTTTTTCAAACAATCCCGCGGTCGGGAACGGAACTTTCCAGGAGCTTGGGGCGTCGGAAACGTTTCAGTGGAACCGCTGGAGACTGCAATTTTTCGATCAGTTTTCCTACCTGCCGGAATCGAATTTCGGATTTGGCGCGGGGACTCCGCTCGGCTCAGGCGGCGTTCCGATCGCGCAGCCGCCACCGCAGCCAGGACTTGGGCAAAGCGCGCAGTCGCTGTTTACCGCGGTCGGGCCGCAGTACAACAACTCGTTTGCGACGCAAGTGTTTTATACCCTAAGTCCTCGCGCGTCCGTCAACGTCTCCGGCTCGTACGGAATCCTGAGATTCGTGGATGCCGGCAGCATCGACAGCAACAACGCGGGAGCCAGTGTGGGCTACAACTACGCGTTGACAAAAGAAGACACGATTGGGCTGGTAGACCGGTTTGGGCGCTATAGCTATGTCGGAAATCCGCAAGTCATCGAAGACAACGCAATCAATGTCGCGTACGGAAGAAAAATAACCGGACGGCTGGCGCTGCAGATCTTCGGCGGCCCGGATATTGTCAGATACAAGGTAGCGATCGCCGGAAGTACCGGCGAGGTTACGGGCTCCGGCGGAGGAACACTGACGTACGGCTTTGAGCGGGGAACGGTAGCGGTGGGTTACAACCACGGAGTGACCGGCGGCAGCGGAGTCTTTGTTGGCGCGGAGACCGATCAAGTTACTGGCAGCGTGACCCGACAAGTGTCAAGAGCGTGGCAACTCCAAGGCAGCGTCGGTTATGCGCTGAACCGAACGCTGGCTTCGTTGACATTGCCAGCCAATCAGACCATTCCATCTTATAACTCCGTGTATGTATCGGGAACGGCGACGCGGCCCTGGGGACCGAATATGGTGTTGTCGCTGGGTTACCGAGCAACAATACAGACGACAGGTGGATCGAATTACACGCAGCACCAGATACTGATTAGCTTTCAGTGGCACACGCGGCCTTTAGTGCTGAGGTAGTTGGAGATAGCAACGTATTCTGGAACCGAAGGAAAGGATGCCGTGCCGCAGCACTTGCCGAATGTGGCGGTGAAGATATCAGTGGAAGGTTTGCTAAGGATACCAGCAGGTACGCGACGACTATGTATAAGAGCTTTTTCGGACTGAAAGAAAACCCGTTCAACGTCAACCCGGACCCTCGTTTTCTGTTTTTGACGCAACAGATCGAGGAGGCGCTGGCAGGGCTGATGTATGGAATCCGCACGCGCAAAGGGTTCATTACGCTGACGGGCGAAGTCGGAACGGGAAAGACCACGCTAATCAACCGGTTGCTGGATTGGCTGCATCAGCAACGAACGCGGACGGCGTTTCTGTTTAACTCGCGGATGAACACGAACCAGCTGTTCGACTTTGTGCTCTCGGAATTCGATATCGTGTGCGAATCGCGAACCAAGAGCCAGCAGCTGATGAAGTTGCACCAATGGCTACTGGAGCGCTACCGGTCGGGCGAGACTGCGGTGTTAATCGTGGACGAAGCGCAGAATTTAACCTACCCGGTGATGGAAGAGATCCGCCTGCTGACGAATCTCGAGACTTCGACGGATAAACTCTTACAGGTGGTGCTTTCCGGGCAGCCTGAGCTCGAAGAAAAACTGCGCCTGCCGCAACTGCGGCAATTGCGGCAACGCATTACACTGCGCTGCAAAACGACGCCGCTGACGCAAGAGCAAACCCGTGACTACATTAGCGAGCGGCTGCGCATCGCGGGAGCAACGGGCGAGCCGATATTCGGGAAAGAGGCTGTGGAAGCGGTGCATCTATACTCGCTGGGAATTCCGCGCGTGGTGAATCTGTTGTGCGAACACTCCCTGGTGAATTCGTTCGTGGAGCAAAAACGGCAAGTAACGGCGAAAATCGTGGAAGATGTAGCGCACGAATTCCAGTTGGATGAGGTGGATCAGGTGACGCCGCAAGGAAGTACGCGGATTGACCAGGAAGTCTATAATTCCGAGACGTTTTTGCAGAATCTTGGCGAGGCGCTGTCGCGGTTCCGAGTAACTCCCCCTTCGACGAGCACCCGAGAGCGGAAATAAGCGCTCGTTTACTTCTGCGACAAAGAATACGCCGGGCCAATCCCCAGACCACCCGCAAACCGTGCATACTTCCGCGATGCAAGCGATTGTTGCCAGCCGATGACTTTCTTCAAAAAACTTTTTTGGAGCACGAGGAAACTTCGCATAGCTTGCGTAGTGATGTGGGCTGGAGTCATGGCGGCGACCCTATGGCCGTTCAATCCGTGGCCGCGCAACGAAGTGAAATGGCTGGGCGAAACGAACGGCGTCCATTTTGGCAGGAACGGGATCGTTTTCACCGCCGGCGATTTCGACAATCTAAGTCCGCTGTGGGAGCGTCCCTGCAGCCTGGAAGTTTTCCTGCGTGCGGCAAACGAAACAGACGTGAGCACGATGCTGGGATTCTACGAGGTAAATCGTTCGACCGGCTTGCGTTTGCGGCAGTACGTAGACGGGCTGCTGATATTTCATGATATACAAGATGGAAAGTTGCGATGGAAAGCGGCGGAAATGGATGTGGACCACGTGTTCCGCAAAGCGGCGCCGACTTTGCTGACGATTACTTCGGGCCCGCGCGGAGGAACGCGGGTGTACCTGAATGGGAAGCTGGCGCAAATCAATTCCGGCTATCGTCTGAGCACCAGCGATTTTGCGGGACGGCTGATCATCGGAACGTCTCCGTATTCCTATGACACCTGGACCGGCGAACTGCGCGGGCTGGCGGCATTTCCTCGGGAACTAGACCAGAATGAAGTGCGCGAACATTACGGAGAGTGGGCGCAGAACGGGAAACTGAAAAGCGCCACGCCGGGAGAGGTGATTGGAAGTTACGCGTTTGAGGAACGCGCAGGGGACGTCGCGCGGAATAAGGTGCCAGGCGGAACGGAGCTGCGCATTCCGGCACATTTTCAGATTCCGTTAAAAGAAATGTTAACGCCGCCGTGGAAGGAAATAACGCCGCCGGCGATCTACGCCGCAGACATTCTGCGTAACATCATGGGATTCGTGCCGCTCGGGATTCTCTTCTATTTATACTTCGTGCGAGACCACGGACGCGGGCGGGCGGCGGGACTGACGATTCTGTTAGGAGCAACGACCAGTTTGCTTATAGAGATTTTGCAGGCATTTATACCGCAACGGGTGTCCGGGATGACGGATATCATTACCAATACCCTAGGAACATGCGTAGGTGTATGCCTCTTGCAACCCCGAGCAATCAGGGTAATGCTTGAAAAGGCCGGCATATTAAGAACTGCGCCGGACATCGCCCTGCACCCATGAACCCGTACGGGTATCCGCGAAAAAACAGCAGCAGTCTAACTGCGCGAACTGTCGAGCGCGGGGGGACGCATGGCCGCGCTTGATTCTAGGGAGAATACTCCGCAATTCAGCTTGGTGATTGCGGCCTACAACGACTGGAGGCCGCTCGAGCAGTGTTTGCGGACGTTGGGGGAACAAAGCGGAACGCCGAAGTTTGAAGTGGTGGTGGTGGATGACGGAAGCGCCGATGCTGCGCCGGAATTTATCGACAAATGGAGCAGCCGTTTCCCTTTGCGGGTGGAGCGCCAGGCGCACGAAGGAATATCCGCGGCGCGAAATCATGGTGCGCGAATTGCGCAAGGTTCCGTGCTGGTGTTCGTAGACGCAGATTGCAAACTGCAAAAAAATTGTCTGGCGACTCTAAGCTCCACGATCGAACAGCGCCCGGAAGATGACTATTTCCAATTGCGCATGGCCGGAGACTGCGCTGGATTGGTTGGGCGGGCTGAGGAATTGCGGCTGATCACGCTACAAAAATATATGCTCGAACCGGGCGGCTACATTCGCTACTTGAACACCGCGGGATTCGCCATTCGCAGAGAGAAGGCGGACGTTGAAGGAGGGTTGTTCGACCCGCAGGCGTTGCGGGCAGAGGATACGCTGTTTCTCGCGAACTTAATGCAGGTGGGAAAATTGCCGTGGTTCGCAAGCGAGGCGATGGTGAACCACTCCATTCCGCTGTCACTCGGAATGTGTTTGCTGAAAGATATCAGGTCGGCGTACTTGGAGGGGCACACGTACGATCTGATTGCGTCGAAAGGCGTGAAGATTCGCGTGACGCATCGCGAGCGAATGAGCATGTTGCGATTTATGTGGAAGTTGTCGGCAGAGCGGTCCATCGGAAAGGCAGCGTTTTTTGTATTGGCGGCGCGGCAAACTTTACGGTTTGTGATACTGCTAGTTACAGATTTTTCGGGCATGCGGTTTGGTTCGCGGGCGGCGGCAAAGCCGGTGGAAGGGAATTAACGAAGATTTCCGTCAGCAGATTGCGGGAGGGAATTGGTGAAGGATTGCCGGCAGTTTTACATCGATGGGAAATGGGTGAATCCGGCGCAGTGGCACGATCTGGGCGTCACGAATCCAGCCACCGAGGAACTCATTGCGACGATTTCGCTGGCTGGTGCGTCGGACGTTGACCGGGCGGTGGCGGCGGCGAAGCGCGCGTTCGAAACGTATGCGGAAACGACGGTGGAGACGCGCGTGGCGTTGTTGAAACGGATCATTGAAGTGTACCAAGCGCGAATCGGGGAGATGGCGGCGACGATTTCCGAGGAGATGGGTGCGCCGATTTGGCTGGCGGAGGCGGCGCAGGCTCCCGCGGGATTGGCGCACTTTTTGGAAATTGTGAAAGTGCTGGGATATTTCGAGTTTGAAGAAGCGAAGGGCACCACGCTGTTGCGCAAGGAACCGATCGGTGTTTGCGGGCTGATTACGCCATGGAACTGGCCGATGAATCAGATTGCCTGCAAAGTGGCGCCGGCGTTGGCGGCGGGATGCACGATGGTTTTGAAGCCGAGCGAGGTGGCGCCGCTTTCGGCGTATTTCTTCGCGCAGATATTGGATCAAGCGGGAGTGCCGGCGGGGGTTTTTAATTTGGTGAATGGCGATGGGGCGACTGCTGGTGCGGCGCTTTCTGCGCACGCCGATGTGGCGATGGTTTCATTTACGGGTTCAACGCGAGGAGGGGTGGCAGTGGCCGCCGCGGCGGCGTCTACCGTGAAGCGCGTGACGCAAGAGCTGGGGGGCAAGTCCGCGAATATTATTCTGGAGGACGCGGACCTTGAGGCGGCGGTGAAAGAGGGAGTGCAGGCTTGTTTCCGGAATACTGGGCAATCTTGCGACGCGCCGACGCGCATGCTGATCCCCCGAAGCAAAATGGAACTCGCCAGGGAGGCCGCGAAACACGCGGCGGCGTCGATCAAAGTAGCGGATACTGCGGCGAAGGGAAGCATTGGACCGCTGGCGAGCAAAGCGCAGTTTGAGAAAGTGCAGGGGTTGATTGCGAAGGGCATCGCGGAGGGCGCGACGCTGGTGGCGGGCGGGACGGGGCGCCCGGAGGGGATCAGCAAGGGATATTTTGTGAAGCCGACGGTTTTCGCGGACGTGCGGAACGACATGGTGATTGCGCGCGAGGAAATTTTCGGGCCAGTGCTGTCGATCATTGCTTATGAAGATGAAGAAGAGGCCGTGCGCATTGCGAACGATACGGTGTACGGTTTGTCCGGATATGTTACGTCGGGAGACCTCGAACGAGCGCGGCGGGTGGCGAAGCGGATCCGTTCTGGTAATGTGCACATCAATGGAGCGCGAATCGACTTTGCGGGATGTTTTGGAGGTTACAAACAATCTGGGAATGGACGGGAGTGGAGCGAAGCGGGGCTGGAAGATTTTCTGGAATTGAAAGCGATATTTGGCTATGCGCCAGCTGTGAAGTGAAATAACGTTGCATCGAACGCCCGGATGAATCCCAACATCATCATTATTGGCGGAGGTGTGATTGGCTGTGCCATCGCTGAAATAGTCTCGCGAAAATGGCAGGATGTGTTTTTGGTGGAACAGTTTCCGAAGCTGGGGATGGCTACCAGCACGCGGAATAGCGGGGTAATTCACTCCGGCATCTATTATCCGAAAGATTCGCTGAAGGCGCGCCATTGTGTTCGTGGCAACAGATTGACCTTTGAGTTTTGCGCGAAGCACGGTGTGGCACACCGGCGAACCGGCAAACTGGTCGTGGCAGCGGACGAACGTGAGGTGGGCGAGCTCGCGGCACTGCTGGCGCGCGGCGAGGGGAATGGCGTCGAGGGAGTGCAGGTGATTGACGCCGCAGAGATCCGGAAGCGCGAGCCGCACGTGAAGGGCAGCGCAGCGCTGCTGGTGCCATCGACAGGAATTGTTTCGGCTGAAGAATTGGTGAAGGCGTATGCGCGGCGCGCGACAGTTCAAGGAGCGAGCATACTGACGCGGGCGCGGGTGGTGTCGCTTGAACCTCGAGGCGGAGTGGTTCGCGTTGGATTAATAATCGGAGACGAGGAAGACCCGCAGGTGGAAATCGCAGAGGCACGCTGCGTGATCAATGCGGCCGGACTCTTTGCCGATGAAGTGGCGGCGATGGCAGATAACACGGACTGGAAGATTTATCCGGTGCGCGGGGAGTATTGCGAAATTCAAGGAGCGAAGGCGGCGCTGATCAACGGGCTGGTTTACCCATTGCCGCACGCGAATACCTTTTCCTTGGGAGTGCACTTCACAAAGACACTGTGGGGAACGGTGCTCGTGGGGCCCAGCGCGCGTTACGTGGAAGACAAAGATAATTACGAGCGCGGAAGGCTGTCCATCGCGGAATTCGTCGAGAGTGCGCGGACGCTACTTCCAGAGATTACGGAGAGTGACTTGCGGCTTGGCTATTCCGGGCTGCGGCCGAAGTTAGTGGCGCCGGGGAGCACCGGTTTCGCCGATTTTGTGATTGCGCGCGATAAATTAATTGCGCAGATCGTGCATTTGGTGGGGATCGAATCCCCGGGGCTTACGGCCGCTCCTTCGATCGCTGAGCAGGTGCTCGAACTTGTTACGGAAACCTTGGGATGAACTTCGCTTACCGGCAGTTCGGCGCAGCCGATCAGGTCCCCACCCGGCTGCCCTCACTCAACCGCTGTCGATTTATTCCAGTCAAAGCAATGCACGCTGACGTCTGGTCCTTCGACGACGATGGCGCCGACCGATTCGGCGTTTGGGCGCAGGGAGTGCAGGGCCCAGCGGTGGCTGTCCGTGCTGATCAGGCGCGCGGGCTGCTCGGGCGATAGCGAAACGTCGAAACTCTGCAGCGAGATCTGCAGTCCTTCGCCGCGAGCTTTGACGTAAGCTTCCTTGCGGGTCCAGCAGCGGAAGAACCCCTCGGCGCGGGCAGATGGCGGCAGCGCCAGCAATTCGGCGACCTCCCGGGGGGAGAAATAGCGTTCGGCGATTTCCTCCGCGGCAATGTCGGGGCGAACTCGCTCAATATCGACGCCAAGATGGTGGTTGCGCGTGAAAGCAAAGAGCGCCAAGCCGTGGGAATGGGAAACGTTGAATTGAATATCCGGGGCCGCGGCAGATTCGGACAGCGATGGTTTGCCATGCTTGCTGTACGTAAACCGGAGAGTCTCGGGAGAGCAACGGAGATATCCCCCAAGAAGCTCGCGCAAAATTCCCCTGGCAGCGATGAAATGATTGCGATCGCGCTCGAAGTAGAAACGTTCCGCGCGGAACTTTTCGTCTGCGACCAGGGTTTGTCCAAAGTGAAGAAGCGCCGGCTCGGTGCAATGGAGATCAGCGCGCCAGATATGAACGGAGTCCTCTCGGAGATCAGGCGCAGGGGATGGAGCGAGCCATTGGTCGAAATCAGGCATGCGCAATTCTAAGGCATGCGGGAGGATCGCGTACGGTGCGAAGGTACGGCGAAAAAAGAGGCGATCTCCGCGTAACGTTTGCGAGACGAGAGCGTCTCAGAAGTTAAGGTGGCAAAGGGTCTAGGGAAAAGCATTTCCTATGGAATCGTGAAAATCAGCAATTCCCTTCGCTATTAGGCCAGTAAGATATTCATTTACAATGGCTTACAAATAAAGTAGAACGGCCAGCGGATTGCACGATAGAGTACCAGAAGCAAGTGTGGTCGATCTTGGAACTTTAAATGCCAGGATGTACGTGAGCCGACCGGAATCGGAGAACGGTCGGGCCAAGGAGGAGCGAACTTTCCTTTTCAACGAAGATTCGCGACGGCGGCTTCATGAATAACTTGTCCACAGCCCACATGAGCGTTCCCGGCAGCGAGACGACCCAAAAGTTAACCCACCTCTGGGAAGAACTCCTGGGAGTTAAAATGGTGGGCCCGGATCAGAATTACTTTGATTTGGGTGGAGATTCGTCACTGGCGGTACAGCTGTTTGCGCGCATCGAAAAAATATTCCACGTAAAATTGCCTCTCGCCACGTTGTTTGAAGCTCCCACGATCGAAGAATTGACGCGCGTTTTGCAGCGTGAGACTGCGTTGCCCGGATGGTCGCCCCTCGTTCCCATTCAAGCCTCGGGCTCGCGGCCAAATTTTTTCTGCGTTCATGGCGCAGGCGGAAATGTTTTGATCTATCGCGATCTATCCCGGCGGCTCGGTGCGGACCAGCCTTTTTATGGGTTGCAATCTCAAGGACTCGACGGCACTTGCGCACCACTCACGAAAATCGAGGATATGGCGGCGCTGTACGCGAAAGAGATTCGGCGATTGCAGCCCCACGGCCCGTATTTTATCGGCGGTTATTGTATGGGCGGAACGATTGCGTATGAGGTAGCGCGGCAGATCGAACTCGAAGGCGAAGAGATTGCGCTACTGGCGTTGTTCGACACCATGGATTGGTCGCAGATCAAGGTGCCGGGCGTGATGGCCAGGGCTTATCACGAGGCGGAACGCTTGTTGTTCCATGCGGCGAATTTCCTGAAACTGGATTCCTCCGGCAAGTCCAAATTCTTTCACGAAAAAATGGAGTCTCTGCGCAACCGACTGCCGGTCTGGAAGGGCATGCTGCGCGCAAGATTCGGATATCCGCGGAACGGGGTGCCCTCCGAGGCTTGGATATTGGGAAATATCTGGAAAGCTAACGATCGCGCGTGCTTGTACTATAAGCCGCAGCGCCTGCACGGGCGTGTGACGGACTTCCGCCCAAAAAAACAATACCGCATTTATCACCGGCCCGATGTGAAGTGGGACCGCCTTGCCGATGGTGGTGAGGAAGTTGTGGTTTTGCCGGTTTACCCGGCAGGCATGCTGGTGGAACCGTTCGTCGAGCACATGGCCGCCGCGCTTCGGAAGGCCATGGACAGTGCGATCTCCGCAGTGCAAAAACGATAACGCGTTAACGCACGCGAACAGCGCCCCGCGCAGTTTGCTCGTCGTGCAGCATAGGTGGCAGGCAGATGGCGGCGGACAACACGTGGTCCAAGACCTGGACGTTTTTTGAAAACGAATGGCGCGATGGCAATGTACCCATTCTGGGTTCGCGTTCTCACGCATCCTGGCTTTGCTCCATCGTCTTTGACGGTGCGCGGGCGTTTGAAGGAGTCACCCCCGATCTGGACCTGCATTGCGCCAGAGTGAATGATTCCGCGGCCAAACTTTATTTAAAACCAACGGTGTCGACGGAAACGTGGATCAAGCTCGCGAAGGAAGGCATCGCGAAATTCGACAAAGGCGCGGCGCTCTATATCCGGCCGATGTACTGGGCGGAAAAAGAAGGGCCATGGGTGCAAGCGCACGATCCGGAGTCCACGCGATGGTGTCTGGTGGTTTACGAGGCGCCGATGCGCGTGCCGAAGGGGTTTTCGATCACCTTGTCGCCCTTCCGGCGGCCCACGCAAGAGTGCATGCCGGTGGACGCCAAGGCGGGATGCTTATACCCAAACAATGCACGCGCGCTCTTTGAAGCGCAGGCACGCGGAATTGACAACGCCGTGGTGTGCGACATGCTCGGGAACGTGGCGGAGCTGGCAACCTCCAATATTTTTATGGCCAAAGACGGTGTGGTATACACACCCATTCCGAACGGAACGTTTCTTGCCGGAATTACGCGGCGGCGTGTCATTGGCCTATTGCGGGAGAATGGCGTAAGCGTCGCGGAGACCACGCTGAAGTACGGGGACTTGCAGGCTGCCGACGAGATTTTCGCTACAGGAAACTATTCCAAAGTTGTACCCGTCACGCGCATCGATGACCGTACACTGCCATTTGGCGCGTTTTATCAGAAGGCGCGCGAACTTTATTGGACCTTCGCGCATTCGGCGTAATTGGTGCTGCGTTCCCGCGAAGGTGCTGGCCAAAGGAAATGCGCAATTCCTGTGTTCGCTTCGGCTGTCTGACACTATGATGTGAAGCGCGAGGAATAATTCCACCGCCACCATGATCGAAACCCTTACGCCGATCTGGCAGCGCCTGCTGCAGCATTCGCCGATTCTTCCCGACGACAATTTTTTTGAATTGGGCGGCGATTCTTCGATCGCGGTGGAATTGTTCAACGAAATTGCCAAAGCATGTGGCCGGGAGCTGCCCCCGGTCACCATCTATCACGCCTCCACAATCGCGGGGTTGGCGTCTCTGCTTGAACAGACCATCAGTCCGCGCCTCCCATCGCTCGTGCAACTGCGGCCAGGCACCGCGGGAAAGCCGGTGTTTGTTGCGCACGGCCTGGGAGGCAGCGCGATGGAATTCTTTCAACTGGTAAAACATATCGACGCACCCAATCCGATTTACGGGATGCAGGCCCGCGGGACTGACGGAATGGACGAACCCCTCGATCGTATCGAGGACATGGCGCAATTCCACCTCAACGCGATCCGCGAGTTGCAGCCCGAAGGACCCTATTTCCTGGTGGGCTATTCGCTGGGTGGGTTGGTGACGCTCGAAATGGCGCGGCGGCTGACGGAAAAGGGCGAGCGGGTCGCGCTGCTGGCGTTGCTGGAGTCGTATCCGCACCGGAGATTTGTGCCCACCGAGCAGCGCGTGCGCCTCGCTGTGCGCGTAGCGATGCGCCACGCTTCCAATATGCTGGAATTGCCGGTGTCGGATGCGATGGCTTACTTTGTCCGTCCCTCGGAACGCTTGTCGCATTTTTCTCGAGACGAACGGGGGCGTTTTCGGCGTTTCCCGCCGACCGGGGTATGGTCCACCGGAGCAATGCAACGCGTGCGGGACAGCGGTTATTTGGCGTTGCAACATTACCGTCCGCACTTTTATGACGGCAAGATTGCCTTTGTGACGGCACGCGAAAGTTCTGAATTTCCCGACGATCCGGTGGCGGTGTGGCGCAGATTTGTTGGGACGCTTACGGTAGAGACCACCCCTGGTGATCATTTTGGAATCATCACCACGTATTTCGAGGATCTTGCTGCGGTACTATCGCGGTATCTGCGTGAAGCAAAGTGAGCCTGCGGACAGCTCGAAGCGCCTTGGCGTTTTTGCGGTGCGCGGAAGCCGTTAGTTTGAATATGGGTGCGAGCGAATGAACGGAGCGGAAAGTCTGGTAGGCACGCTGCTCGAGGGGGGAGTCCAGACGTGCTTTACGAATCCAGGGACGTCCGAGATGCATATCGTCGCGGCCTTGGACGGCGCCGCAAAAATGCATTGCGTGTTGGCGCTGTTTGAGGGGGTCGCGACGGGCGCCGCGGATGGCTACGCGCGAATGGCGCGAAAACCGGCGTGTACGCTGCTGCATCTCGGACCTGGGTTCGCCAACGGTTTGGCGAATCTGCACAACGCGAGCCGGGCGCAAGTGCCAGTGATGAATATTGTTGGAGAACATGCGACGCGCCATTTGCGGTTCGATACTCCGCTAAAGTCGGATATTGAGGGGATTGCGCGACCATACTCAGAATGGTTGCGCACCTCTTCCGGCGTCTCGACGGTAGGAGCGGACGCGATGGATGCGATTGTCGCCGCGCGCACCGCGCCGGGACAGATCGCCACGCTGATTGTGCCGGCGGATTATGCGTGGAGCGAAGGCGGCGAAATTTCGCCGCTTCGCGAAATGCCTGCGCCGCGGAAGCCTGATGCGCGGAACATGGAACGCGCAGCGGTGATGTTGAAGTCCGGCGTGCCCGCATGTTTGTTGCTGGCGGGGAATGCCCTGTTCGGTTCCGGCCTTGCTGCGGCCGGACGAATTGCCGCCGCTACCGGCGCAAAGCTGCTGGCCCCATATCCTTTCGCGCGCATGGAACGCGGCGCGAAAGCGCCACCGGTTGCACGCATACCCTATATTTTCGAGCAAGCCGTTGCGCTGCTGAAAGATTTTCGTCAGATGATTCTTGTGGGGGCAACCGCGCCGCGCTCGTATTTCGCGCACCCCACAAAGGGCAGCGTGCCAACAAGCCCGGATTGCGAAATTTTCACTCTGGCGAGCTCCGGCGAGGATTACATCGCAGCGCTCGAGGGCCTCGCGACCGCCCTCGGTGCCAGTGCGAATTATTCGTCGCACGCGAAAGTGGAACGACCTTCGTCACCAAGTGGGCCAATCAGTTTGGCGGGATTGGCGGCGGTTGTTGCGTCCGCGATTCCTGACGACGCAATTGTTGTCGATGAGTCGATGACTTCCGGTCGTGGATTGATGGAGGCCAGCAGCAGTATTGGGCCGCACGATTGGCTGGCGAATACCGGTGGATCGATCGGAATTGCCATGCCGCTGGCGGTGGGAGCAGCAGTCGCTTGTCCGGGCCGCCGCGTATTGTGCTTGTCTGCCGACGGAAGCGGGATGTATACGCTGCAAGCGCTGTGGACGATGGCGAGAGAAAATTTGCACGTGACCGCTGTGATTTATGCGAATCGCGTTTACGGTGTGCTGAAACGCGAATTTTCGAGCCTGAACATCGGGGATCCCGGGCCGCGCGCGCTCGATATGTTTGAGATTGGGCGGCCGGATTTGGACTGGGTGTCGCTGGCGAAAGGTATGGGCGTGCCTGGGGCGCGCGTCGCCTCTCTGGAGGCCTTCGGAAAAGCGCTGCGCGACGGTTTTGCAACCGCCGGCCCAACTTTAATTCAAGTCGAGTTGTGACGTGGCCACCGGTTATGGCTTGTGCGCCACAGGCGGAAGCCTTTTTACCAGCTCTGCCTTGATCACCTTTCCCGTTGGCGTTAGCGGCATGGCAGGAACCAGCAAAATCTGCGAGGGGCGTTTGTAGGGCGCGAGATGCTGCGCCGCGTGCTCTGCCATTTGCGCAGAAGTTAGCGCCGATCCCGCCGCCGTTTGAACGAAGGCGATCACTTCTTCGCCGCCGTCAACTCCCGCGACATTGCGGCCGACCACCGCGGAGCGCACTACTTCCGGATGATTGTTAAGAACGGACTCGACTTCGGCTGGATATACGTTAAAGCCGAAACGCACGATCAGCTCCTTAGTACGACCGACAATGAAGAGGTAACCGTTTTCGATTCGCGCGAGATCGCGCGTGTTGAACCACCCTTCAGGATTGATCGCGGCGGCGGTTTCTTCGGGCGCGCGGTAGTAACCCTTCATGACGTTGGGTCCACGAACCCACAACTCGCCCACTTCGCCGTCGGCGACTCGATGCCCATCGTTGCCAACGAATTTCACTTCCACGCCGGGCAGGATTTGGCCGACGGAGGTATCGGTGCGCGGCTTTTCGACGCTGGCTTGCGAAATATTTGGCGAACATTCAGTTACGCCGTAACCATTGTGCAGCGGCAGGCCGAGGAGTTTTTCCACGTCAGCTTTGACGGCGGCGTGGAGCGGCGCTCCGGAAGAGGAAATAATGCGCAGGTCGGGAAATTTTCGCGAGGCGATGCCCTTCATTTTTGTGTAGTCAAGGAGCAGGGAAAACATCGCGGGAGCGCCTAGCATTACAGTGAGGCGGTCTTTTTCTAGAGTTGCAAGGGCGGCGACGGGATCGAAGCGCGGGGAGAGATAGAGCGTTGCACCCACGAATAATGCGCCTAGCAAAACTACGGAAAGTCCGACCGCGTGAGACATTGGCAAAATTCCGTAGAGGCGGTCGTTCGGAGTGAGCGAGCGGATGCCGGCGGATACCACAGCTACGAAGAGAAGATTTCTGTGCGTCAACATGACGCCCTTGGGCAAGCCAGTGGTGCCGGAGGTGTAGATGAGTGCGGCGACATTATTGGCGACGTCTTGATCGAGTGATTCCGGGATCACTGTTTCGTTCAAGGCTCCGACGGCGAGCGGACCTAAGTCGGGAATTTCCACGATGGGCGCGTTGTGGCGCTTGGCGTGTTCGCGAGCGTGATGCGACACGGCCGTCGTGTATAGCACGCGGCGCGCTCCACAGTGATCGCGTATTTCGTCGAGTTCGCGAGCCGAGACGCGGGCGTTTACCAGCACCGGCCAGGTGCCGAGGCGCGCCAATGCCAGCAGGATGGCTACGAAAGCGCGACAATTTTCACAAACCAGCACCACGCGGTCGCCGGGACGAAGGTTAGCGTCCCGCAACCATCCTTCCGTGCTAGCGATGACCGCTTCGAGTTGCGCGTAGGTCCAGGTACCGGAGGGTTCGATCACCGCCGGATGCTCCGGCGATTGCTCCGCCCACTTTTTGGCGACATCGCTGATGCGCAGCGGGAGCTTTGCGAGGATTTCGAGAAGCTGTTGGTCAGGCATTGCGGTTATGGTATCGCGGTAAGTGCGCCAGCGGAATCATGCGCGGATAGCGGTCGTGAGTGGGACTGCGGGAGAAACCGCGGATTTCTTTGACAGCAAATATTGCAGCCAGTTTCGGTAGATATGCGCAGCTGAGGATTGCCAGCTATTTTTCAGAGTGTCCACCACTTGCGATTCAGGGAAATCCGCGAGCGCTTGTTCGCAGCGATTCATTTCCGCGGCGCAGCGGAATTTGGCGAGAAGCGCGGTGCCGGCGGGATCGAAATAACCGTGCGGCAGCGAAGGATAAGTTGCGCGTTCCTGCTTCAGGAAGCGGCGAATATCGCGGCGATATTCTTTGAGCAGCGTTCGCGAGCCGTATTCGGGGTGGCCTTGAAAGTGTACGAAGAGGCTGTGGCCCCGTTTCTTCACGAAGAGGTTGACGCCCGCCCCGTCGGAAGTGTCGAGTACGTCGTAGCCGTGTTTTGTTAGAGCGTCTGCGCGTACTTCGTTCCACCGGGAATGGGGAAAGCGCACGAGTTGCGGCAAGCCATCGGTGAGCGCGTGATTACCAACGCGATGGTAATCGAAGACGCCGAATTGCTTGTCGTCGAGCGGATGACGGTTGATGCCATCGCTGTGAAGAACGCTGGCGTGTGCTGCCAGGCAAGACAAGACCGCGGAAGAGGTGTGTTCTTCAGCCCAGTCAAAAATGTCGGCGAGCGTGTGCCAGTAGGGTTCGTTGCGCAGGTCGGCCTGACGCGGTTCCGTGCCGGTGATAATCGCTCCGTCAATTTCTTTGGACAAAAGATCCGTCGCCGAAAGATAAAATTCTGCCAGGTGGTCTTTGACGCGGTCACCGCGAGGAACTTCTGGAAGCGAATAAAGCTGGAGATGCACGGGAATTTCGCCAGCGGCGGCATCGAGGAGGGAGAAGAATTGCGCTTCGGTGTCTTCCAACGCGGCGTCCGGCATGTTGTTGATCAACGCGATCTTGACGCCGAGGTTCTTGACCGCATGCACGCCGCTGCGCGAGTTTTGCTGCGTCCAGTGCGCAGGGGCGTGACCGCCGTTTATGACCAATGGCATGAAACTTCTCCCAAGAAACGCGACCGGAGCGACAACCTTAGGCTTTTGCCTGCCGCAGAGCTTGCGCGAGGTCGTCCAGAATATCGTCAATGTGTTCGATGCCCACGCTCAGGCGGAGCATTTCCGGCGTGACGCCGGCTTTTTGTTGCTCTTCGGGCGTCAGTTGGCGGTGTGTCGTGGATGCGGGGTGACAGGCCAACGATTTGGCGTCGCCCATATTTACCATGCGCTTGAACAAGCGCAACGCGTCAAAGCATTTTGTGCCAGCTGCAAAGCCGCCTTTCACACCGAAGGTGAGCAAGGAGCAGGCGTTTGAACCGAGGTAGCGATGTGCCATCGGATAAAGTGGACTGTCGGGGAATCCCGCGTAATTGACCCACGCAACGCTTGGATGGGCACGCAGAAAATCTGCGACTTTTCTGGCGTTTGCGACGTGGCGTTCCACGCGCAGCGCGAGCGTTTCGACGCCTTGCAGCAGCAGAAATCCATTCAACGGCGCGAGCGTCGAACCGGTGTTGCGCTGACAAACCGTGCGGCAGCGGGCCACAAAAGCTGCGTCGCCGTACTGATCGACGTACACAACGCCGTGATACGCGATCTCCGGCTTGTTCAGCATGTAAAACTTTTCTGCGTATTTGCGCCACGGGAACTTGCCACTGTCGACGATCATGCCGCCGAGGGTAGTGCCGTGCCCGCCCATAAACTTGGTCATGGAGTGCACGACAACGTCCGCGCCATACTCAATGGGGCGCAGCAAGATGGGCGTAGCGACCGTATTATCGACAATCAACGGCACGCCATGTTTATGCGCGACCTTGGCCAGGCCCTCCAGATCCGCGACGTTGCCTGCCGGGTTTCCAACGCTTTCGCAATAAACCGCGCGCGTGTTTTCATCGATTAATTTCTCGACGTCGTCCGGATGATCGGAGGCTGCAAAACGCCCGGCGATACCCTGCTTCGGAAGGATATGCGCCAGGAGCGTATAGGTAGCGCCGTAAAGCTGTGGCAGCGAAACGATATTGTTGCCCATCTCCGCGATGTTCACGAGCGCATAGTGAATGGCGGCCATTCCGGAACTTACGCTCAGCGCATCGACGCCGCCTTCTAGCGCGGCAACGCGCTTCTCGAGCACGGTGTTGGTAGGATTTCCAATGCGCGTGTAGATGTTGCCTTGCACATCGAGATTGAAGAGCGCCGCGCCGTGTTCCGCGCTATCAAATTCAAACGCGATGGTTTGGTAGATCGGCACCGCGACAGCCTTCGTTGTAGGGTCGCCTTCGTAGCCCGCGTGAATCGCGATGGTTTCTCTCTTCATCCGTGTGTCAAGCCTCGATGCGACGCTAAAGCGTTGAAGTCTTTTCTTCTCTGGCGACCACACCATTCGCCATTTCTGCGGATGCGGCGTTGCGCACACACAATTTCGCCATGGCCTTCGCAATCCGACGCGCGGCAAAACCTGCCCCAAACGCGAAACGCATTACCGGTCCAAATGTGTTTGCGGCGACCAATCCGGCGAAGTAGAGCCCCGGCACCGAAGATTCAAACGTCGACGACAGCGCCGGCGAAGACCCAACCATCGTAATCTGCCGCCGAATTTCCGGGCTCAGGAATTTAAGCCGATCCATATCGACCCTATAGCCGGTGCCGGTGATGATGTGCTCGGTAAGCAGTTCTTCTTTGCTGCCATCTGTGGCTCGCAGTTGCAGCCGCACTTTGCCGTTCACTGCCTCCGCGGCTTCCGGCGTCATCCCCAAGAGCAGCGGCACGCGCCCGACCACCTGTTGCCTGCTGGTCCAGCCGGCGGACGGGCCTAATGCGGTGCGCACAAATTCCAGTCGCTTAGCTTCCGGTAAGAGGCGAAAAAGGGACGGAGAATTGGCAAAGAACCGCGACTTTAGCCCAGGTCCCAGTCCAGATTGTGGATTGCGAATGCGCTGCCAAAGTGAGCGGCGCTTGCCGATCGTGGGCGCTGTGTGGAACACCAATGCCTTGCGGCGCGCAACCAAGTGCGCGTCAGCGCCCGCTTCCCGGAGCAATCCCGCCAATTCGATCGCGGACGCTCCGCCCCCAATGACCACCACGTGGCGACCGCGGAACGCTTCCAAATCGTGATGCTGATAACTATGCGAAACATATTCGCGGCCCAAATGCGCAAAGGTCTCCGGAATATACTGGAAGTGCGTAATTCCGACGGCGACGATCACGCGCCGCGTACGCACTTCTTCGCCGCCGTCCAAGACCACCGAGAATCCTTCTGGAAGCTGAGAAATGCTCACTACATTTTTTTCTTCGAGATCGGCTAGAAGGCGCTCCCGGAAGGCTTGCCCGTAGCTGGCAAAAGTGTCGAGCCGTACGGGAATCTCGGTGGGGTGGTAGGCGATCCCGCGTTCTGCACAGAATTGTTCAAGCGTTAACCTTCCGGCAGGATCGTAGATATTTGAGGCGAAACCGTCAGACTTGAGCATCATGCCCTTGGGCATGTGATCGCGCCAACTGTCCATGGGCCGCCCGAAAATGCGGAAGTGCAGACCACGGCTGCGAAGATGTGCGGCAATTGAAAGTCCATAAGGACCAGCACCGACGATGACGATTTCTAGCATTTTATCCGAAGGCAACTCCCTGAGTATTTTGTTCCCTTTTGGCGCCCGCCAGCAAATCTAGATATAAACTGAGTCGCGTGAAAGGCAGGGTACGTCCCCTGTTGATCGCAGCTATATCCAGCTTCATAGTGCAAGCCACACGCCTATCTTCACCCAACCGCAGAGCCAAAATATGGGCAATGCCAAAAGGACGTTTCTAACCCAAAATTGCCATAAGTATCGCTGGTGTAGCGTTGATCTATCTAAGATGTTTATTATCAGCAATATACTGACACGGCGCGCAATAAAAATAGCGACCTGCCGCCAAACATCACGCGGCTTTGAGCCGGTTTTCGGCTTGTCATTGGCGCCTCTGCCAGCGACTAGACTCCCGGCATCGTGGCCGCACGATGAAATTGTCCATTTTGGACAACACTTTTCATACACGACGTGTCCGAGGGCTTGGCCCACCTTGCCAACGACTGAAAGTTCGAGCCTGTAGCTCAGCGGTTAGAGCAGCGGACTCATAATGGGAATCTGGGCGAACCGGGGGCAAAACGACTTGCCCGTGGAATCAACAACTTAGCTGCCCATCATTCCCTGTCGCTGAGAATGAATAGATGATTTGGGTTTTTGAACGGCAAGTTCGTATGCAAACGGTCTTTTCGCTATTTATGGCCGCCAAGGCTACGTAACGCAACTTGGGCTGCCTCGACCCCATGAAACTGGGCTTCTTCAAAAATGGAAATTCCACTGAGGTCTGAGTTCGCGAACAGGATTCGCCCATCTCGCCGCTTTAGTCTAATTCGCTCATCAGACGATATTGCGCCTACCGTGGGGCGAATCATCGCATGTCCCATGCGCATGATTTCGATGCGTGAAACACACTGACGGACATCTTTATGAACCCGCTCCAGATCGCGGAGAATTGCTTCCTTCCAATAGCTCCAGTCCTTCTCTAATAACATTTGCCGATTCTGCGACGGCGTTCCATCGGCCAGCGCCCAATAAAAGGTCCATACCGTTCGATCAATATGCGTCCGCAGAGTTTGGTGAGTCGCATCCACATATCCAAGAGTCGGAGAGTCCAGAAACACGGTGTCCCACGAGGGTTCGGCGCCTTGAGAAGCTGGCAGACGCTCCAGCGTCAGGTTTGCCGTTAACCACGGTGAATATACGAAGTCTTTTAATCTCGGGAATCCATCGATAATGTAAGGTCCCAGGAAAGTCGGAGCTGAAAAGACAACAAACTCCGCTTTATATTCGGTATCCCCGGCAAACACGCGGACTCCTCGCGCCGACTCCGCAATCCGGTGAACCATTTGGCTCGTCCGAACTTTATCCCCCACATGCTCTAACAGCCGCTTTGTGATCCAGCCATTTCCTTCCGGCCAGGCGAGCGGTCCTTTTTCTTCGGGTTCGCGCGATGAAAAATAATGAATTCCGGCCCAAGCGGAAGTGTCGCCGGCAAGGGCGCCATAATCGTCGCGGCAAGCGTAGTTCATGTACCAATTCAAGAGACGCGAATCGAAGCCATTCCCTTTCAACCAATCAGCGAACGATATCTGGTCCAACTCCGCGAATCGTTTCGAATAGCCAAGTTCCAGCGGCACCGTAAATGCCCCACTCTTTCGATACTTTGCGAGGCTTTCCTCTAGGCGCTGAAACTGTTCTCGATCTTTTTGCGTCAGGCCAACCGCGGGTTCAATTCCATCTTGCCAGCGTCCATACAGATACAGCCGTTCTTGTGGCGCAAACACCAGATAACGGTCTTCCCACTGTCCATTTTTGAGCACTCCCAGGTCCGTGAAAAGTTCTCGAACGTACGCGGCTTGCGTGCCAGGCACCGGCACATAATGAGCCGCCCACGGATACGCAGTAATTTCGTTTTCTCCAGAGCGCGCATTTCCTCCTGCTTGCTCGTTCATCTCCAGCAGAACGAAATCCTCAAACCCTCTCTTTTTGAGGCGCCAGGCGGCGCTTAAACCTGAAATGCCTCCACCAACGATAACGATCGGAGTTTTTACGGTTTCTTTCGCTGCAGGAAACGATTTGCGATCGCGCAGCAGATGCCCTGCCGCGGCTGCTTCGTTTACGAATGAACCTTCGATCTTTCTTTCACTTTTTAGCGACAGTCCAATCAGTGCGGCACTGCCCGTTCCCAAAAACTTGCGCCGGCCAATTTTCAATGACTGATATCCTTCCAGTCATTTTCATAGGTGCGGACCAGTACCTGGGTATTGAGTTCATTTGCCGGCATCGGTATCCGCGCCATGTCCGGAGGAAACTGAAAAAGCATTGGAATTCCGTCAGGACTCAAGAAGCGCAGCCCATTCGGTATCGATTTCGGCGGCACATAGTCATGAGTGCCGGCCAGAACGAAACCCCACTCGCCAAACGAGGGGACATACAAATGATAGGGAAACGTCTGCAGCCCGGCTTTCCGCACCGTTTCGGCGATACACCAAAACGAATCCCGGGCGAACATCGGCGAGGTGCTTTGCACCACCAGAAAACCTTGCGCGCTCAAGTGCCGCGCTACCGCTCTATAAAAAGCCGTGGTATATAGCTTTCCCAGCGCGTAATTCGTGGGATCGGGGAAATCAATCACGATGAAATCAAAGCTCTCTGTGCTCTGATCAACCCAGGGGAAAGCGTCTGCGTTAACAATATGCAGACGCGGCGACGACAGCGATTTTTGGTTAAGACTCGTCAGCATGGACTGCGTAGAAAATAATTTGGTCATTTCGGGGTCAAGATCAACTAGCGTGATCTTTTCCACTTGCGGGTATTTCAGAATTTCTCTCACCGCCAGACCGTCTCCACCGCCCAAAATCAATACGGTCCGCGCAAACGGAATCGCCGCCAGCCCCGGATGAACCAAAGCTTCGTGGTAGCGGTATTCATCCCGCGAACTGAACTGCAAGTGGCTATTCAGGAAAAGGCGAAGGTCATCTTTAAATCGTGTCAGCACGATATGCTGATAGCGGGTGTCTCTCGCCAGGATAATCTCATCAGCGTATATATTGTCTTCCGCGGTTGCCGTGATCTGTTTGGCTTTGGCAATTCCGACCGCCAGTACGCACAGCACCACCAGACAGCCAGTTCGCAAAATTCTCTTTTCCATCAGCTGCGGTGCGAACAAAAAGGTGGACCACAGAGCGACCGCTGCGTTGATCACTCCGAAAAACAATGCAGAGCGGATCAACCCGAGATGCGGGATCAGAAGAATCGGAAACAACAGCGAAGCTCCAAGCGCGCCTAGATAGTCAAACGTCAACACGTGCGCGACAACATCACGAAAAGAATATCGGTCCTTCACAATCCTCATCAGCAGCGGTATTTCCAGGCCCACCAGCACGCCCATAACGATGACCAACGCATACAGAACGAGCTGAAATCCTTCGGTGAAGGCGAACACCCACATCAGCCCCGCTGACGAAAACCCTCCCACCACTCCCAGCATCAGTTCGACCCAGATGAATTTTTGGATCAGTCCTTTTTCCAGGTATCGGGAAAGCGCGCTTCCCAAGCCCATAGCGAAAAGGTAGGTGCCAATCACAGTGGAGAATTGGAAGACGCTATCGCCGATCAGGTAGCTGGCGATCGTGCCGGCGATCAATTCATAGATCAGCCCGCACGCCGCAACCAGCAGTACGGTGAGGAAAAGCAGAATGCCCATGGTTAGTGAATCGCTGAAGCAATAATAATGCAGATTCCGATCGACATCGCCCCCACAAGAATGGCCAGCGCCATATTGTGCTCTTGCACGATTTCCTTCCACAGATGATATGGCGTCACCTTGTCCATGACTATAAACGCGATCACGAACACAAGAATTCCAAGAAACGTATACACCAGAGCGCTGATTACGTTCGCGACCGGACTCAGATTCATGTTATTTGCCTCCAGTATAGTGGTGGTAGCTGCTGTAAACGGAACGATAGGACCCAGGATTATCTCGCACCGATTTTGGCACATTCTTCACCTGATTCATGGAATCCATACTCCAGCCGCGATACTGAGCGACCCCAACCGTTCCCAGGACAAGCATTCCGTAAATCAGATAAATTTTTCTAAACATTACTCATCACTCTCCGTGTTGATGATTGGCGACGGCGGATGATCGCTCTCTGACCAGCGCGATCGCTCAAAGCTAACGGATCGCCACGTGATCAGAACCGCGGGAAGCAAAAGTGCCAGGAACCCGATACCGTAGAAAGCCATTACGGGCACGTTGCGTCGTACTTCCACGCTATAGGCGATGTTGGAAAGCCTGGGGTCAGCCTCCGGCTCAATCCTAAGATAGTAGCGTCCGGACGGCACACTTGGGACCACCACGGTATCTCTCTGGCTGCCTTCCGACCACGACCCGTCACTATCGTAACCGCTGTAGAAACTCACCTCCCGGCCAAAGTCCCAGGCTTCGCCACTGTCCTGATTGATCAGCGCGTAATTCAGATAGATCCAATTGTTTTGCACCGATGCCAATGTCGTTACCTCGACATTCGAGGTCTTTCCCTCCAGTTGGAACGTATCGGTAACAAAAGATGGTTCACCGTTCGCTGCTGCGCGATTTAGTTGGTAGGTTGATCGAAAAACAGGTTCAGTCGAACTTGGCAAGTCGAATCCAATCATCATTGCAAGGAGGCCGATGGTTAGCGCGGCAAATGCCAACCAAACCGCCGTTATGTTTGCACTGAAGGGAGATGGTTCGTTCTCGTAGACTCCCGTCGCTGGTGGTGGATCGCCCGGCAGCCGGAAAGCGCTCCATATGTCCTTACCGTAAGCATATTCGCCGATGGACCAGGTCACTTCCTTAGACATTTTTTCCCTGGAAAGAACTCGCGGCGGATGGACGTAGTCGGTCAAACTGGCTTGTTCACCGACCCGCACTTCCCACGGAAATTCGCCAAGAACAAAATCCGTATTCGCATCCGCGGTTTGGAAATGTTTATAGACTTCGCCGAGATAGTTTGCTTCTAACGGTATGCTGAATCGCGGATCAACCATCGGCAATTCTTTGCATATCGCTACATCGTTCCAATGCCCGTTATATTCGGTCAGATAGCGAAAACCTTTATACGGATTGAAAAGGACGTATTCGTTCCAGTGATACCGTATGTCATCTACTTTGATCGTTCTTCGTTCGAATCCAATGACTTCGTAATCCGTTCCGCGAATTTTTCCTCGCGCGCCCAACGGAATTAACGGCCGCTCCGCCGACGTGCTCTGCTCGAAGGTTTGCAGTATCTGAAGTTTCGGATCCTTGGCGTCGAGGATTGCATGACAGGTTTCGCAGACCACTGATACGGCCTGCCCCAGGGCACGCAAAGTAATCGCCGCTCCGCATTTTGGGCAGTTCAACGCCTGCACTTGCGGCTTTTGCGGACCCTGCGGCGGAGTCGGTCCCAAGCTCATGACCACCCCTCAAATTGCCTGAGATTCTTAAGTTTCAAATCGTCGAACTCAACAAATTCGCCCAGATAGAGTGCTGGGTCTGGATCGCTGTAATCCAATGTTGCAAATTTCCTGGTGGATGATCGCAGATCTGCAAACGTTACGTCATCCTTGCCCCAATACTGAAAAGGCAGTTCGCCTTCTACTCCGCGAAAGTGTGCCTGAGTAATTACGCTCACTGTGTACGTTGCGCCATTCCAACTATAGGTCTGTCCAATCTGCAATTGCGATTCTTCCGGCAATTTCTGGTCCGGCGTCGAGCTAATCGCCGAGCCAGTCACTCGAAATGACACGGCATATTCCTCTTGCGCATCCGAAAGCCATCCGCTCGTTCCGTCATTCATCATCAAATGCCATTCGTTCCAGCCGCCCTGGTCGTATTGGTAGATGATTCGCCCGATCACCACAAACGCCTTGTTGCGGTAATTTCCTTCGGTGTTCAGCTGAATCGGAGAAATGTCCGGCGCAAGATCCGCGACCTGACCTACTTTCCTCAAATCCACGTCGGTACGGACCAGAACGCTTTTGCAATACTCGCAGACCGTCTGCACGCTGCTCGACCATTTGAAAATTATTTTTGCGCCGCAATTTGGACACGTCGCGACTGGTTGGGTCATTTGAAGCGCCTGGTCGAACGTAGGACTACGGTATTCATCCTATTCACCAACCGCTTGTTCGCCGACACCTTCGGCAGGACGCACTTCGTAGCACCGTGTCAACTTTCGAACCGACACTACACTTGCGTCAAATCGCTTTCGCAGCTCCCGTTCGAATTGCCATTCAGCGCGAGGCACACAGCAAAATAAATTCAAGCAAAGTGACTGGTGTTCTGGAAAGGTATGGCACGCAAGGTGAGATTCAGAGAGCAGGCACAGACCCGTAATTCCGCCGCTCCCCGGGAATTGATGCCACGCAGCGGCTCCTACCGTTCGAAGTTGCAAATCCGCAATAAGCGATTCGAACAATAATTGCAGCGCGCCCTGATCTCGCAGCGACGCCGCTTTGCATCCCCAGGCTTCGACGACCCACTCAACTCCATGCATGCCAGTGATGTGACTATCCTTGCGGTTTCCCGCATTCCGGACAGAACTTACTGTTTTTCGGAATCGACTTCCCGCACTCCTGACAGAATTTCGTTTCAGCGGACGCCGCAGTCGTCGGCACTGCTGTCGCCCTAGTTGCTCCGCTTTCTTGCGTGCCGGCTGTTCCTTTCTTCACCGCTTCCATCATCGCCTGTCCTATCGCAACACCTGCTCCCAAACCGGCACCCAGTCCAACTCCTCCTCCGCCTTCGTTGCCGGCTGCGATGGGAATCGACTGGGCCACTTGATACTGCGTGTAGCGTCCCATGTCCCCCACCATGTTCATGCTGATGCGTTGGTCGAGCACCTTCTGCAATTCTTCTGGCAGCGAAAGGTTTTCAACCACAAATGTGTCGAGTTCCAGCCCGTAGTCGGCGAAGGCAGGAATCAGCTGCTCTTTGATTTTTTCTCCGAGCGCTGCCTGATTGGCGGCCATGTCCAGGAACGGAACCTGGCTGACGGCGAAAGCGTCGGTCATTTTTGCCACGATGGTATTGCGCAACTGCCCTTCTAAATCGGTGGTCCTGTAAAGATCGCGCGTTCCGCTGATCTTGTTGTAGAAAATTTTGGCGTCTTTGATGTGGTAGGAGTAGATACCAAATCCCCTCAAGCGAATCGCGCCGAATTCTTTATCGCGGATGGCGATGGGATTTTGTGTTCCCCAGTGCTGATCGATTTGAATCCGCGACGAAAAAAAATAAACATCCGATTTGAACGGCGATTGAAACGCCTTATCCCAGTTCCGAAGATAGGTCAGAATGGGCAGCGTCTGTGTGTTCAACGTGTACAGACCGGGGCCAAAGGCATCCGCGGCGTGGCCCTCGTTCAGAAAGAGCGCCAACTGAGAATCCCTCACCGTCAGTTTACCGCCATTCTGGATTTCCCGGTCCTGCATGGGAAACCGGTAGGCGAGAATTCCATCCTCGGGTTCGACCCAGTCGATGACATCTATAAACTGCTTGGAAATGAAGTCTCGGAGACTCAAGTTCACCTCGTTGTGCGCGGCGTTACGATTCGAATTGAGTGAGAGCGATGTTAAGGTGACGCGTTTTGGCTGTCAATGTGCATCCGCAAAGATCGTGGCTAACCTCGATAATGCGATAACGATCCCACAACTGGTCGTAAGTGTAAATTAGCGATCGGAAACAATGAAGCATCGCTTCAACGACTTTTTGTTCCGGCTTCCGTTCAAAGAAAACTGGTGTTAGTCACATCGGGCTCGAAGCGGAAAATATCTATGGCGACAACCATCATCACGAACGCCGCACTGATCACGGCTTGGTCATTGCGGATTGGGGGACCCGTCAGAGCGGAGACGATCCCCGTGGTGATGCTTATACCGGTTGACGGGCATCAAGGCGTGAGTGAAGTGCGGACTGGTAACGCCTGGTACCAATACAGTGGGCTTCTGCCGAACGACTTCCGTCGGTCAGCCGTCGTAACCTGATCAAGCCCGGCGTTGGATCAGGCCGCCGCGACTAAGATCACAGGACATCGCACCATCAACGTTTTCTTGCGCTACAATATCATCTCGACCGATTAGCACCATGAAGCTATGGAGAGGGTCACATCGAGAAAAACGGCGACCGAGTGATGCGTAATGACCCAAGAACGACGCAAAACGGAATCGCCGGAACCCGTAAGTAGTTGAAAGGGCCTGTAGCTCAGCGGTTAGAGCAGCGGACTCA
>CAWAEM010000007.1:0-269512 GCA_963780935.1 uncultured Acidobacteriota bacterium
CACCTAATCTAGGTGGTCTCAACAGGTCGGCGAAACACCTCGGTTAATCTTGACCAGGAGGTGTTCTGCATGGGACGTCCCCCGAAAATCACAGGAGCACTGCGCGAGGAGCTTTGGCGACGGTACAAGGCGGGAGAGACGGTTCTTGGGATTGGACGCGCGCTTGACCGGCGTCAGTCGACCATTCACCGCTTGCTGCAGGCAACTGGCGGCATTGCCCCTACCCACCGGAGCCGCTCCTCAAGAGTGCTCAGTTTCAGTGAGCGTGAAGAGATCTCGCGAGGTGTCGCCGCGGGTTACACATTCCACAACATCGCCAGGGACTTGCACCGAGCCGTTTCCACGGTAAGCCAGGAAGTGGCCCGGCATGGCGGACGGCCGCATTATCGAGCCGCTCCAGCGGACTTGGCAGCTTGGGAATCGGCGCGTCGTCCAAAGCGTTGTCTGCTCGCCAAGAACCTGGAGTTGCGACGGATCGTAGCGGGTAAACTGAAGCAAGACTGGTCTCCACAGCAGATTGCAGGTTGGCTCAGAGAGCAGTATCCAGGGAACCCGGAGATGTGGGTGTCACACGAGACGATTTACCGCAGCCTTTTCGTTCAGGCGCGCGGCGCCTTGAGAAAGCAGCTGACCGGCCATCTCCGCTCGCGGAGGCGCATCCGACGATCGCGGCACGCCACGGATTGCGGTCACCACCGCGGTAAGATCATCGGTGCTGTTTCCATACGAGAGCGGCCGGCAGAAGCAAACGATCGAGCGGTCCCCGGACACTGGGAAGGTGATCTGGTGGAAGGCTCCCGCGGGACTTACATCGCAACATTGGTCGAACGTCAATCGCGATTCGTCATGCTCGTCAAACTTTCCGACAAACGAACAGAGGTTGTTGTTGATGCTCTCGGCAAGGCCGTCCGCAAGCTTCCTACTGCTCTACGTCGCTCGCTGACTTGGGACAGAGGGATGGAGCTTGCCAATCATTCCAGCTTCACGGTAGCCACCGACGTACAAGTCTATTTCTGTGATCCCTCAAGCCCGTGGCAACGCGGGAGCAACGAGAACACCAACGGGCTGTTACGGCAGTACTATCCAAAAGGAAAGGATCTTTCAGCAGTTAGCCAAGCGCAGCTGGATACCGTGGCTAGAAAATTGAATACTCGACCGCGGGAAACCCTAAACTGGAAAACACCAGCGGATATTCTTGAAACAAGTGTTTCGACGACCCATTGAGGCCGCGTAAACTTTGAAACTCCGATCAGCGGTCGCCCGCCGCAACCCCAAGTTTGGTAACCGCGATACACATCGCGATACACACATTAACGTTTCCCATGATGTACTTCCAATGACTAGCAGTGCCGTCAGTGCTCTTCCATGTCGCTGGAAGTACTCAAAACCCGCTAACTGTCACGGCCAGGGGCTGGCGAGTGAGCGCATGCTTGCGGAGGCTAAATCCGAGTTCGACGCCACTCATGGGCTTTGAGAAACGGCGCGGTGCAACGTTAAAGAATTCTTGCACCACTTGATAGCTGACAATGCCGCTGCGCGTTTCGATTGCACTTCTGATTAACTTTCTGGCTTGCGCAGCCTTCTTTGGCGAACTTGAGTCAAAGGAATATACGAAGATGTTTGTATCGAGAAAGAACCTACCGTTCATTCATCTCGTCCCGGCTGAAGCGCCGCCCCGCCTGCACATGCTTCAGTCGCTTCATCAGAGCGTCGAACTCCTGCGTGCCGCCGCTTCGTGCTGTAAATTGTTCTAGCCATTCGCGGAACATAGCATTTAGGGTCTTGTGCTGCGATTTGGCCAACAGACGCGCCTGCTCGATTAGCTGTTCGTCTGCACTGAGCGTAATGTTTTTCATACGTAGACAGTGTACACGGTGTATTTGGCAAATGCCCGGCAAAGGCTCTTCTCCATTTCAATCCCTTATCCGCACAGTCGGTCTTCCGTGGGAAAGATTTGATGGTTTTCAACGAGAATGAGCAGGATAACCTGGCCGAAAAACAGAAAAAAGAAACTATCTAATCTCATCCGTGAACTGAGGGAGGAAGGGCGATGAAGAACAGCCCATTCAACGAAATGATCTCCGGGTTTGTTGACGCTAAGAAGCAACGTGCAGGGAAAAAAGCGAAAATGCGCGTATCACGTGTGGCTTTTGAGCCCGTCTCAATGAAACCAGCCGAAATTCGCCGCGTCGGAACTCTCCGAAGTTGGGAACAAGGCTCCCGCAAACCACAAAGTTCGGCACTCCGACTGTTAGCTATTGCGAAAGAAAAACCAGCGTTACTCCTAAAAAGACGCGCCTAAAAAGCGCACTGTCGCGTCCAAAGCCCGGCCCTTTTTTCATCACTTCTGGGGGCCCGATTGCTGTAAAGGGCAACCGAATCAATGGGACTTAGAGAATAACCTTCAAGCTCATATCGTTAAGACTCCGTCTTGGATTGCGCTTGGAATAGTTTCTTTTCTTGCGCTGTGATTTCCTCGGTCTTTTCACCTAGTGCGCTCGGACCGGCTTCGAACTCCTTCACCCCTTCGATCGCGGCGAACAACTGATGTGTTCTGATGGGTTTCGAAACATAACCGTCCATGCCTGCGGCGAGGCAGCGCTCTTGGTCCCCCACGAGAGAATGGGCAGTCATAGCAATTATGGGGATGTGACCGCCTGTCGACTTTTCGTTCAGTCGAATCGCAGCGGTGGCCTCAAAGCCGTCCATTTCGGGCATCTGAATGTCCATCAAGATGACATCGAAAGACTCTCTCTCGAATGCGGCAAGTGCCTCCCGTCCGTTCACCGCAACGGTTACGGTGTAGCCACGCTTCTCGAGCAACCGAACCGCGAGCATTTGATTTACGGCGTTGTCTTCCGCCAGTAGCACCCGCAATCTCTTTTTGATTTCTCGCAACGTATGGCGGGTGACCAAGGGAACGCTCTTCTTCCTGGGTGCCTCATTCAATACGCTGCAGATTGCGTCCAACAGCTCCCCCTGCCGAATGGGTTTTACCAGGTAAGCGGAAATCCCCAGCTGCCGGCACCTTGCCGCATCGCCCAGATGCCCAGCTGAGGTCAGCATCATGATCGTGGCACCGACCAATTCCGGGTCTTTCCCGATCCATTCGGCCAACGCAAACCCGTCCATCTCTGGCATTTGAGCATCGATCACGATGAGGGGAAACGGACGCCCGAAACTCTTCGCCAACTCGAGGGCGTTCAGCGCCGACTGGCCGCTCTCGACCCCTGTCGGCTTCATTCCCCAACGGCTCAGCATCCCCAACAAGACTCGTCGATTCGTCGTGTTGTCATCAACGATCAGCGCATGAAGATCGCGCAGCTGTTCCGGTTGAAGAACGGCATGGCGAGCTCGAGTCGTGTCCTGCGCCGACAACCGCACCGTGAAGTGGAAGGTGCTACCTTGGCCGGTCTGACTTTCCACCCAACACTTCCCGCCCATCATTTTCACAAGCCGCGTACAGATGGTCAGCCCCAATCCGGTGCCACCGTACTTGCGTGCCATCGAACCGTCCGCTTGAGTGAACGCTTCAAAAATCGTCTTCTGCTTCTCAGCGGGTATACCCACTCCCGTATCCTTCACGCTAAAGTGCAGTGATGTACCGTTCGACGTTGGAGATTCCTCCTCAATGCCCACAAAGATCTCCCCGGAATTCGTGAACTTGATCGCGTTTCCAATCAGGTTGACCAGAATCTGACGAATTCGCCCGGGATCACCCAGCAGCGCTTCCGGCACCTCCGGCTGGACCTCGTAGATGAGTTCTAGTCCTTTCTGGTGCGCTCGATAACTAACGGCCTTCATTGTTTCACCGAGGCTCTCGCGCAGATCGAAGGGGATTGATTCAAGTTCCAGTTTCCCAGCTTCAATTTTAGAGAAGTCCAAAATATCGTTGATGATGGAAAGCAACGACTCGGCGGAAAGCTGCACGAGCCCGAGATGCTCGCGCTGTTCAGGGGTAAGTTCGGTGTCCAGCACCAATTCCGTCATTCCGAGAATCCCGTTCATCGGCGTCCGAATTTCGTGGCTCATCGTCGCCAAGAATGTGCTCTTTGCTTCGTTGGCCGCTTCCGCCGTTAGTTTTGCTCTTTTCAGTTCCGCTTCGGTGTGTTCCCGCTGGAGGATCTCGCCCCGCAACTCCGCGGTGCGCTGGTCCACCAAGACAGAGAGTTGGGACTTCTGCTCGTTGATGCGCCGAATGCGCGAGCGATACGCGCCCCATCCGCAAATACCGGCGGCTAGGGCGCAGAGCACATAGAAGAGATAGGTTTGATAGAAATGCGGCTGCAGAGACAAAGACAAAGCCGTTTCATGGGGATCGCAAACTCCGTCTATATTGCAAGCAATGACGCGGAAGGTGTAGTTGCCTGGTGGAATGTTGGTGTAGTAGGCCACCCCGCGCGTGCCGGCATCCACCCAGTCTGCATCGACTCCAGAAAGTTGATACCGGAACTTCACTTTTTTGGGCTCATCGAAACTAAGGCCGGCAAAATGAATCTCCATGTCGCCCTTTCCGGGCAGCACGCTCAGTCCATTCTTTGGAACGAGTGAGCGCCCGTCGGCCACCAGGCTCAAGATGACCGCGGGCGGCGGCAGATGATTGACGAGCAAATGGGCTGGGTCAACCCGAGCAAGGCCCTTGATGGTGGCGAAATACAGGCTTCCATCTTGGCCCTTCCACCCCGAAGGCCGCCCTCCGGTGGTGCAGATACTGCTCTTCATCCCGTTTGCCACACCATATTCATGCGCATACACTCTGGCTATCTTCCCGTCCGCAAAATCATCCAGCTCCGCCTTGCTGATTCGCGAGATGCCGCGGTTGCTCGAAAGCCATAGATCCCCTTCGTTGCTTTCCATGATTTCGGGAATCACATCGTCGTTGAGTCCGTCCTTTTTCGTATATCGGCTGAATCTTTCGTTCTTCAACCGAAACAAACCGTCGCCCTCGGTTCCGATCCACAACGTGCCTTTCGAATCTTCATAGACTGCCGAAACCGCTGTGTCGGAGAAGCCATTACTGGCGTTGTAGGTAAGGAATTTGGAAGCGCCCAATCTTGTCAAACCGTGAGATGTACCGATCCACAGGAACCCATCGGGTGTCGCCACAACATCCAAGATTATGTTGCTCGAAAGACCGTCTCGCGTCGTAAACGTCCGCTCGGTGCTTCCGTCAATCTCCACAAGGCCGTTGATCGTGCCAATCCACAGGTGATTGTTTGCATCTTCTGCAAAACCCATGATTACGTTTGAGGGCCAACCGGTCTTGGTGCCAAACAATGTGAACTTTCCGTCTTTCAGGCGGCTCGCGCCACCGCCATCCGTCCCAATCCACAAAGCTTTTTCATGGTCCAAATACAGCGACCGGACAACGTTGTTTTTCAGACCGGTTCTTCCTTCGAAATTCGAAAATGCCCCGTTCTTCCAGTGGCTAAGCCCTCCGTTCGTGCCTGTCCACAAGCCCCCGGCTCCATCACCAATGACCGTCCGCACATAGTCATCACTCAGCCCCGACTCACGACCATAAGTGTTGAAGCTGACCTTTCTGAGTTGATCGAGGCCACCGCCGTCAGTCCCAATCCAGATACTACCCTCGGCGTCTTCGGCGATGGATAACACGACGTTATTCGTCAAACCCAAATGTGAATTGAAAATTCTTATCGCGCCATTCTTCAGGCAGTTTAGACCGCCGCCGTTTGTGCCGATCCACAAGTTGCCATCCCGGTCCCCATGAAGAGATAGCACTGCTGCGTTCGAAAGCCCACTTTTGGTGGTATACAGCGTGAATTTCCCGGACTTCAATCGTGCCAGACCTCGGTTCGTTCCGATCCATAGAGCGCCGTCTGCGTCTTCGAACAGAGAAGAGATCGAATCACTCGGCAATCCGTTCTTGGTGTCGAAGACTGCGAATCGTCGGCCGTCCCAGTGGTTGAGTCCGCCATCGTCAGTTGCCACCCACAAAGTTCCGTCGGAGGCTGACAATAAGGCTGCAACTGTATTGCTCGAGAGACCTTGCTTCGTGGTGAGAACCGTAAGCTTGCCGTCAATCAAGTGCCCGAGCCCGCCGCTCTTGAAGCCAATCCACATGCTGCCATCCCGATCCTGCTGGATGGATGTGACATCTTCACCGCCGAAGACATTCGCCGTTGGATATGCAATGAATTCGCCATTTTTCATTGCGATGAGGCCGCTGTCGCGGGTGCCAATCCACAGGGTCGCATCGCGGCTTTCATACAGCTCTTCTATATAGTTGATCTTGATTCCACCGTCGTTAGTGGCCTTGAATACGTCGAATTGGAGCCCATCAAACCGTGCCAGGCCCCTCTCTGTTCCCACCCAGAGAAAGCCGTCGCGTGTCTGAAGGATCGCTTGCACGGAATCCTGCGGGAGACCTTCTGGCGCTTGCCATGATTGGAGGCCGTAACCTTGGATCGCGTTATGGGGATCTGCCTGGCCACCGCTCGCAACGAGACCTCCCACAAGAATCAGGAGCAGCGCGAAGTACACCCTGGCAATGCTGATCGAGAGTCGCAACGAGCGCATCCAGACTCACCTTGCGGACCACCTTTTGCGGCTTGGTATCTCGATGGTCGGCAATCCGAAAGGAAAATTGACCCCACAGGTTCTTATAGACGGGCGCGGAGCAGTAGGTTCAGCAGTCAGACGACTGTTCCTGGGAAGGGATTTCATCGTCGCATCCCCAATAGCCGCTTTCAACGTCTTCGGCAGTGGATAGTTCGCAATAGCCACCCTCACCGGCAACTCGCGTCAACAGAAACAGAGCTCTGGAAACGCTTGAATGAGTGTGGTCTGATGCTGCCTTGGAGCACCCTCGCCGATACGGCTATCGGCCAATCGCGGCTGACGCTGCCCGCTCGAAGGGTGCAGCTACTGGAGAAATGCCATATTGGCTCAATTAAGAATCTATACCAAGTATGCTTCCCTCTTGGGATGAACGGGTCCGTCGCATCTTCCCTAAGCAAAGCTCGTCTTTATAAATCAGAATTTTCGCCGCAATTATCCTCGGTGGTAGATCTCATTGCCCTGCGTAATACCCTTCGCGGGTCTGGACGATCAAATCCTTCTGCTTCACCGTCAACTGGATTTTATGATAGCCGGAAGTTGCATCGGCCTTTTCTGGCGCATATCCCAGGCTGTATTGATTTCGCAACTCTTCATCTATCTCCGTATAGATCTGATCGACCGTCTGCTTCTTTGTCACTTCAAAAAATCTTCCGCCCGTTTCCCGCGAAATCTGTTCCAGGATTTTCTTTCCATCCGGACGCGGCTCCTCCGTTCTTCGCGGATATCCGCCGCCGCGGCCCATTCCTCCGCCACCGATACGCGGACCGCCAAAACCCCCGTGATCGTGATCACCGGATCCCTCTTTGTCCGCGAATAAAATCGAATACACTTCCGTATCCGCGCGCTGCGCCGTGGCAATGGCCTCCTGCAAACTTACTTTGCTACCGCGATCTACGCCGTCAGTCAATACAATCACCGCTTTGCGTCCCGGCTGTTTTTTCATCACTTCGTCGGACGCCAAATAAATCGCATCATACAAAACCGTTCCGCCGCCATGCATGCCGCGACCGCCGCCGCGACCGCCGCCGCGACCGCCCCTTCCACCGCCATTATTATCCGGATCGTTCGCGCCGCCGCTGCTGCTCGTTTGCGAAAATTGCGGCGCGCCGACTTGCTCCAGCGCGGCTTCCAGTTTTTGCCGCGAATTCGTCAGCTCCTGCAGCAACTCCACTTCGCGGTCAAAGTGAATTAAAAACGCCTTGTCTCGGTCTTCACGCAAAACGTGATCCACAAAAGTTCGGCTCGCCGCTTTTTCCTGATCCAAAACTCTGCGCTGGCTCAAGCTGGTATCCACCAGCAAACCGAGCGTCAGCGGAAGGTTCGTTTCCTTGTCAAAATATTTTATGGTTTGCGCGTGGCCATCCTGTTGCAGAGCAAAATCATCTTTCGTCAAATTGTTAATTAATTTCCCATGCTTGTCGCGCACGGTCGCCAGCATCGCCACCAAGTTCACATCCACTGCGATGGGATTTTGCGCGTGCGGCGGATTCGGATTCTGCGCAGGCGCGCTCTGCTGACTTGGCGTTTGCGGGCTGGGTGAATTCTGCTGAGCCGGCGAAGGCGAAGGCGCTGGCGTATTCTGCGAGTTTGGCGTTTGGGAATTTGCCGTTTGCGCGGGAACGCGCAGCGCCGCGTTAGAAACTAGCAGCAGTGCCACGAACGCGACGATGCACGGCTTCCGCAACCTGGAGACCCTTCGCCGCACGATTCGCGCAGATCGGACGGATTTGCTCAACGCTGATTCTGTGATGTGCTTCATAGATTCCTATCGGCTCTACCAAGGCTCACATTGCGAAAAACGTTCGCTGCAACAATTCGCGGAACAAACTTCTCCGCTTAGATATTCCCGCAGGCTCGGGAAAAGTTCCCCCGTTTGCGAAATGAGCGACACTTTTTCGCACCTGCGAAAACAGTTATTTTGATGCCGCGGAAGCGCTACGCGCTTACGGGAGAGTGAAAAATCTTGCGTTTCATTACGTTGTTTTTTTTGGCCAGGCGCTTTTGCGGAAAGCGGCCCGGAAGAAGCGCTAAAAATCAATCCGCGGGAGAAATGTCCTGCTGGACCGGGGGGGCGGGCTGCTTGCCGTTTTTTCTGGATTTTGCGAGATGACTGTTGAGTTGATCGCGAATGAGAAACATTTCTTCTTCGAGGGCGGCGACCACGGCCGGGGAGTTGCGTTCGCCGCGAGCGACGCGGCTGACGTAAGAGGGATCGACGCCAAGTTTCACGGCTACGCGATTATAGACGCCACGGAAAATAGCGACAGCTGGAATTCCATTACCATTCGTGGTACTCTTGTCACGTTTCATGTCTCACCGTACGAAATACCAGTTGCAGGTTATGCGGTGTGAGCCTAACATAAATGTTAGCGCAGATGTAATAAAGGTAGTTGGCGCGTGACAAACAAGAAGTCGCCGTTGCCGGAATGGGCCCGCAGAGTCCTGGCCCTCCGCGAACAGTTGGGTCTCACGCAGGCGACGTTTGCCTCGCGTCTGCACTATTCGGCGATGGCGCTGTCGCGCTGGGAGCGCGGCACGCACGAACCTCCCGCGCAGTGTTACATTCAGCTCGGAAACATCGCCGGAGAACCGGATTGCTGGTGGTTCTGGGCGCGCGCCGGATTTAAGAACACCGATCTTTCCCGCATTTTTCCCGAAGGCCATGGCGAATTGCGCAGCGCGAAATTTCCGGCGCTGGAAATTGTTGCGGCCGGCGGGCACAAGCGCATCTCGAAAATCCCGATCAAAACACGGCTGGTGGCGATTCCGGTTCTGGATGTCCACGCGGGCACGCACGGCGCCGCAGGCGATGCGGTGCTCGATCTGGACACCGTGCCGGTAAGCGAAATGCTGGCGGCGCCGGATGTGTGGTGCCCGAATCCGGAGCAGACGAATTGTTTGCGGGTGCGCGGCTCGTCGATGAGTCCGCTGATCAGCGAAAACGACATCGTGGCGGTGGATTGCGCGCAAACGGACCCGAAACAGCTGAGCGGAAAAATTATCGTGACATGGCAGGAAGACCAAGGATTGGTGCTCTCGCGGTTCCTGCTGGTGAATGGCACGCAGCTCCTCGAGTCCGAAAATCGCGAGTATGAACCGGTGAAGCTCGGAAAGAACCGGAACTGGCGGATTATTGGCAGGGTGTTGTGGTGGATACGCAAGGCGCCGTGAAGTGAGCTTGCGCGTGGATGAGGCGGGAAACGCTTTGCGTTACGAGGTTCACGCGGTTTCGTCAAACGCCTCGAATGGCTGAAACGCACCGGCAGAAGTGCCCGGTGCTACCGGCTCTGCGGAAAGATCCCAAAACTAGCATGTGCGGCGTGGGCATACTGAGTTGGCGGGATTGGTGTGTGCGGAGTGCCGCGAGCGGATCGGATTAAGCTAAGGAAGCTGCTAGTCGCATCTGAATGCATTCGGTGAGGGCTGAGAGCCGGCAACAGTGCACAGCCACAGGTAGACTGAGATTCGGGATGGAGGTGGGGGATGGGATTTGTCGAGTTGATGCGGATCTTGCCGGAGGGCGAGAAGGTGAAGTGTTCGTTCAATGTGAGTGCGGTCGAGTATTTCCAGGCGCCGGCGGGGATTGTGGCGGGGAGCGGATGCATGCTCGTGGATGGAGCGAGTAATGTTTTTTATGTGGTGGAGACATATGAAGAGGTGGCCGGGAAGTTTAAGGGCGCATAGACGGGAATGCTTACGCAGCTAGCAAAACGAGAATCAAAACCGACACCGGGCTGACGCCACGCTGGGTATAGGCGATCTTGCATCCGACGGGCAGCTATGGGCGCCGGATGATACAACGCACAGTCAGCGATAAATCCGAGGTTCTTGTGCGCCGGGAAGCGAACGTTGGAAAGAATGAGCCAAGCGAGCCACGGTAGAACAAGATCCCGCCAAGCTGCAGAAACTCGTCAAAGAAATAAGCGATGCGCTCGAAGCGAAAGAGGCTCGTTTCAGGAACCATCGTCCGCCCGAGGAGTCAAAATCCAACTGACCTACAGTGGTCACGATAGCGTCCACCGGCCCCCGTCTGCCCGCACGGCTAGGTAGTGCCCAAATGACCGACAAGGACGGTGAATTTCGAGATGTTGGCTCCTAGTACCTTCAGGCGCTCGGCCGCGGCTTCTAGGGTGGTTGTCGTATGGTGCGCGGCGCGGAGGGCGTCTAGGTTTGAGTGGATGCCCGCCGAAAAACGCGTACGCGCCCGCAGGGTGGTCATAGCGGATGATCATCCGACCATCTTGCGAGTCGTCAGACAAATTCTGGATGCGGAGCCGCGGATTGAGGTGGTGGGAGAGGCTACGAACGGACTGGAGGCGGTGGGCCTGGTGGAAACATTGAAACCAGACGTGGTGGTATTGAATGTGGTGATGCCCAGGATGTCGGGATTTGAGGCCGCGCGACAAATCCGGGAAATGAATCCAGCGGTGGCGGTGGTGATCCTTTCAACGCACGCGGACGAGCAGTTCTTAAAGCGGGCAAAGGAATTGGGAGCGAAAGGCTACGTTCACAAGAATAAGGCCGCCGAGCAACTGGTGCGGGCTGTGGATGCGGTAGCCGAGGGCCACGAATATTTTTTCTAGTGCGGGCGCTCCGGGGCCTGAAGAATCTGCAGAACTTTTAGGTCGTTCCGGCAATTCCTAGGACGATGCGAAGCTCAGGAGCCGGTCTTAGGGATGGTGGCGTCCGGATCCGCGGCGATGGTAATTTCGACTTCCGCGCCGTCTTTTAGAGCGACAGGCTTGCCTTGGGGATCTTGTAATTTGTTCTCGATGCGAATCTCGCGATAAAACTCTTCAGCGCCTTCGACGGCAATCTGGGCCTTTTCGGGCAGCGTAGGGGCCGCAGGCGGAATTATTTTTTCGACTGCTCCGGGAAGCGTCACGGCTGCTTTTTCAGTCACAACGGGCTCCTTTTCCATGGGGACTAGGAAACTCCGGCAGAGGAACCACCAAATCGCGCAGCAAGCTCGAGGATGCCGGGATCAGCTTGCCGCAAAGCTCCACCTTGTCGTCGGCGAGAAGAATTTTGAGGGGCGCGGGCAATCTTACCAACACCCGCGGGATGCCACTTGTGTTAGCGAGTGTCACGACTTCTAGGAACCTTGCGCGGTGCGCTCGGGAGCGGGGAGGGCATCGTTTAGCGGAATGATGGCGGAAACCGTGGTGCCCTTTTCGCTCGAAGATAATTCCAGAGCGCCGCCGATTTGGAGAATGCGCTCGTTCATACCACGCAATCCGACACCGAGAGCGCGTTGGCTGCCGGGCGCTGCGGAGTTGAAGCTGCGCAGCGGCGTACCTTTGCCCTGGTCGCTGATTTCAAGGACTACCGATTTGTCCGAAGCTGTGAGGCGCACGCAAGCGGTGGGGCTTCCGGAATGACGATGAACATTGGTGAGGCTCTCTTGCAAAACGCGAAAGAGGGCTAACTCTACCTCCGGGGCAAGCCGCGGGAATTCCGGTGGAGCTTCGAAAGCGGTCTTAATTCCGCTGCGCTGCGTGAAGCCTTCGAGATACCAGGGTATGGCGGATTTGAGCCCCATCTCGTCGAGCATCGGGGGGTACATGAGGTAAGAGATGGTGCGAACTTCCTTGATGGCATCATTCGTGAGTTCCGAGCATTCGGAAAGTTCCGCAACATCCGGCGCCTGTTTGCGCGCAGCCGCTGATCGAAACGCGTCCAAGCGGATCTTGAGGGCGGTAAGGTACTGACCGAGACTATCGTGAAGGTCTCTGCCAATGCGGCGGCGTTCCTCATCCTGGGTGCGCAAAAGATGCAGCGAGAGCTCGCGCAGAGATTTTTCCGACTCTTGCAATTTCTCCTTGGAATCGCGCAAAGCCTGTTCGGCCTGCATTCTTTCCGTGAAATCGCGCGTGACCTTCGAAAAGCCGAGGAGCTGGCCCTGCTCGCCTCGGAGGGCCGTGATGACGACGTTCGCCCAAAAGCGCGAGCCGTCTTTGCGCACGCGCCAGCCTTCATCCTCAACGCGGCCGTCGCGCATGGCGTCCTGCAATTCGCGTTGCGGCTTGCCGGCCTGAACATCGACTTCGGGATAAAAACGGGAAAAGTGCTGACCAATAATTTCGGAAGGCTCGTAGCCCTTGATGCGCTGGGCTCCGATATTCCAACTGCTGACGCGACCGTCGGCATCCAACATAAAAATTGCGTAGTCCTGAGCGGCCTCAACGAGCAGGCGAAAGCGTTGTTCACTGGCGCGGAGGGCTTTTTCGTGCTCGAGTACCTCAAGCTGCTGCTGCAATTTGGCGACGATGCGGAGCTGCTCGTCATCGCTTAAGACGATCCCCTGCGCTGCGACGGGCGCGACAGCGGAATGCTCCCCGCAAATCTTTGAGAAGAATTCACCTTCGGCATCGTGCTGGAAGCCACTCATGGGATAGGCGCAGCGGAGAGAAAACGAATGCTTGTCGGCCAAGGCGTTCCAAAGTTCTTCGAGGCGAAGGGCGCCTTCATAATTGCCTTCGGCGCACAGATGAGCAACCATTTCGCCAAATATCACGATGTGCGGTTCAGGGACTTTCAATGCGCTCTTGGCCTTGGCGATGAGATGGCCGATGACTTCGTTAAAGCGGCCGACGACGGGAAGCTTATCGACCATAAACCTCGACAAGGTTTCCGCAGCGTCTAGCGCGACGTAGCGGCCCTCGGCGGAGGCGCGCGCAATGTTGAAGTCGCGCGCCGCAAGCTCGCTCGCAATGGCATCGCGATGGGGTTTGGTGGCGACGATAAGCGCAGCGTCGCCGTTGAGGAGTGCAGAGCCAACGAGGCGAGTGAGTTCTTCGATGAGGGAATGATCTTCTTGGTAAAACTGAACGGAATGAAGTGGATGAGGAAGAGAGAGAGGAGACGTGGGCGAACTGGTATCCCGCGGTGATGCCTTCATCGTACTCATTCAGTACCCTCGGAGCGCTGCAGGCGGAACACGCCGGACCGAACTGACTACCAGAGTATCTCTAACATCCCAGTCGGTGGGTATACAGGATTCGCTGTAGGCCTTTGTCGCTCCCGATCTACAACCCGGGCGCTGCTCTCAGAAAAGTGGCGGACGCTGCGTGGAGACGGCGAAAGCCCGTTCGAGAGCGATGCCGGCTTCGAGGAGGGTGGCTTCGTCGAAGAGGCGGGAGAGGAGGGTAATGCCGTGAGGAACGCGGCGGGGTGGATTGAATTTGGGTAAGGGATTGGTTGGGTCGGGGGCCCAGTCGGAGCGGGCTTCGCTGACCTCGACGAAACCGGCGCGGAGGGTGAGGGAGGGATGGCCCGTGAAATTGGAGATAGTGAGCATTTCGTCGCGGAGGCTGGGGACGAGGAGGAGTTCGACTTCGGAGAAGAGACGAGCCATTTCTTCCGCAACCTTGCGGCGGAAGCGGTCCGCTTGGACGAAGTCGACAGCGGAGAGAAAGCGGGATTGCCGGAAGGAGTTGGGCCAGGCGTCCGGGACCTGGGCTTTGAGCCGGTCGACAGAGTGATTGAGGGTGATCTCTTCAAAGGCCGCGGCAGCTTCGGCGAAGAGGATGAGTTGGAGCGAGTCGTAGGGCCAATCGGGGAGGGAGACTTCCGTAGGGAGCATGCCCAGTTTTTTTATGGTGTCGAGGGCGGCGCGGTCGACGTCCGTGGCGGGATTTTCCTTCATCCAGCCGGGAAAGTAGCCGACGCGGAGGCCCTGGACTCTGGCGGTGGCGTTGAAGTCGAGGTGGCTCGTGACGGAGGCGAGGTCGCCGGGATCGGGGCCGGAGACGGCCTGGAGGACGAGGGCGGCGTCTTCGACGCTGCGGGTCATGGGGCCGAGCTTGTCGAGGGACCAGCAGAGGGTCATGGCGCCGGTGCGCGGGACGCGGCCGAAGGTGGGGCGGAGTCCGGTGACGCCGCAGCGCATGCTGGGGCTGACGATGCTGCCGCCGGTTTCGCTGCCAATGCTGAAGCCGACGAGTGCGGCAGCGGTGGCGGCGCCGGGTCCGGCGCTCGAACCGGAGGCGCCTTCTTCGAGGAGCCAGGGGTTCATGGTTTGGCCGCCGAACCAGATGTCGTTGAGTGCGAGGGCGCCGAGGCTGAGCTTGGCGAGAAGGACGGCGCCGGCGTCGTGGAGGCGCTGGACGACAGCGGCGTTTTTTGTGGGGACGCGATCGCGAAAAATTTCTGCTCCGTAAGTGGTGGGAATGCCGGCGGTGTCAAGCAGATCTTTGCCGCCCCAGGGGATGCCGTGGAGCGGGCCGCGGTAGCGGCCCGCGGAGATTTCGGCGTCGGCTTGGCGGGCTTGCTCGAGGGCGAGGTCGCGAGTGAGGGTGATGATGCAGCGGAGGCGCGGGTTAAATTTTTCGATGCGGTCCAGGTAGATGCGGGTGAGACGTTCCGAGGTGAGGGATTTCTGCTGCAGCCAGCGGGATTGCTGGTGAATCGGGGCGAAGGCGATGTCGGCGTCGTGCAAAGGGAGCGGAGTTGGTCCGGCATTACTGCGCACGAAATTGTTGCGGGCGACGGCGGGCTTGGGCCGGCCGGAGAGCACCGGGTTCCACTGCGTCGCCGGAACGACCGAGGGATCGAGAGAGATTTTGCGCGGGCCGGTGCGGCGCTCGTAGAGAGCGGCCATGGAGTTGCGCCAATTGGAGGCGGCTTGGGCGCGGTTGTCGTCGGTGAGCGTGACCTGGACGAGTTTTTCGGCTTCGGCAAAAGTGGTGGAGGAGACTTCTGGGCCGACGGCGGGAGAGGTGCCGAAGGCGGGCGGCGCCCCGGCAGGCGGAGTTTGCTTGGGAGATTGGGGATTCGGCGGCGGAGCTTGCGCCGGAGTTTCTCCGTGTGCTGCCGCGGAAAGATTCAGCGTGGCAGCCGTGGCGACTAAGCCGAGAGAAGCGTCAGCGAGAAACTTCCTGCGGGAGTTAGGCATGGTGGCTCCGAGACGATGGGATTTGTGAAATGCGCCCGGTAAGACTACCTCAGATGGGGCGGGCGGCAAGAAGAATCGAGATACGCAAGGCGCCGCGATTTTTTTGCAGTTCGGTGACGCACCACTGAGTGAACAGCGGATTTTAATTACCGCAACATTACCTGTACGTCGCCTGCACCTAAACTGGCCGTCGGTACAGGTGATTCGCGATAGCTGGTTCGAGTAGCATCCGCGGCAACGGGCGGAGATCGAACTCGCAAAAAAAATAGCGGCCCAGCGCTTGCCGACGTATACTCCCGCACGATTGGCGATTTGGTTGCGAGTTCTCCCCGATTCGCTCCAGTAATTCTTGTCCGCAAAGAAGGCTGAAAGGAGAGAAGTCATGAGCGACGTGAAGAATGGTGTACCACGCGTGGTGCCGGAGGACGGGGCCACCGCGGAGGCGAAACGCCGAGGTTCGAATCGCAGGCAATTCTTGGGGCAGGTGGGCGTGGCGGCGGGAATCGCAGCGGGGTCGCTGACGGTGCCTGGCGTGGCGGCGGGAGCGCAAAATGATTTCAGCGGGGCCAACGGCGTAACGACTCCGGCAGGCGTAAGCAATGAGCGGCTTATCGCGGCCTTCGAACTGCGCGTGAGTGAAGCGGCTGCGGACGCATTGCTGGGTCCGGCGAAGAATGTAACCAACGGCGACTTGGGGCGCTATGCCGACCACGGCGGTACGTACACCAAAGGGCTGGCGCACGATTCTTATGGACGGGTGACGGCGGCGTCATTTTCCAGTTTTAAGACAGCGCTAAACACGGGGAAGTTTTCGGAGTTTGAGGAAATTATTGTTGGTGGGACGCGGACGCTCAACGGTCCACAAGCGGCGTATGCGTTTGATTTGGAGGCGCCGGACAACGCGCAGTTCGGGCAGCCGCAAGTGCCGCCGGCGCCGCCGATTGCCGGGGCACAGTCGGGCACGGAATTGCTCGAACATTACTGGGGCGCGCTTCTGCGGGATGTGGCATTTACCGATTACGCGACAAATTCGCTGGCGGCGACGGCGGCCGCGGAGTTGGGTTCTCAGCGGACCTACGTGGGGCCGCGGAATGGCGCGGGGCAAGTGACGCCGGACTTATTGTTCCGGGGAAATTTTCCTGGGGAAACGGCGGGGCCGTATACTTCGCAGTTTTTTATTCAGCCGACATCTTTTGGGTCGCAGCCGCTGAGCCAGCAGATGCGAACTTTTTTGCCGGGCCAAGATTTTGGAGCGAGCAGCTTTAGCGAATGGCTGCAGATTCAAAACGGGCAGCCGACGGGAAACGTGTTGCAGTTCGATCCGCAGGTGCGCTACCTGAGAAATGGGAGGGACTACTCGGCGTACACACACGTGGACGTGCTGTATCAGGCGTACTTCACGGCGTATCTCCTGCTTGCCGGGATCGGTGCGCCAGTGAATCCTGGAAACCCGTATATCCATTCGAAAACGGAGAACGGCTTTGGCACGTTTGGCGGGCCGGATTTTGCGGGCTGCTTCGGAGAAGTCGCCACCAAGGCGCTGAATGCCGTGTGGTATCAAAAATGGCTGGTGCACTTGCGTCCCCGGCCGGAAGCCTTGGGCGGACAAGTCCATCTGGTTAAGACGGGGCAGAGCGCTTTCACGGACGTAATTCCCAACAGCACAGTTTTAAACTCTATCGGGCTGCAGACGAGTTTCGAGAAATTTGGGACGTGGCTGCTGCCGCAGGCGTTTCCGGAAGGGTCGCCGACACATCCGGCGTATCCAACCGGGCACGGAACGGTGGGTGGCGCGTGCATCACGCTCATCAAATTTTTCTTTGACGGCAACCAGTTGATCCAGCCGCTGCTCGAGGCCGCAGGACGTAACGTGGCGGTTTCCAGCACGGATGGCCTCGCGCTCTTGCCGTACACCGGGGCGGACGCGGGAGAACTGACGGTCAACGGTGAACTCAACAAGCTGGGACACAACGTCAGCTTCGGCCACGGCACCCACGCGGGCATTCACTGGCGGAGTGATACGGACACTTCGCTCTTGCTGGGAGAAGCCGTGGCGCTCGCGTTCCTCAGGAACAAGGGAAGAACCTGCAACGAACCCTTCACCGTGAGTCTCACGAAGTTTGACGGGACCACGGTGACGATTTCGAATGTGGGCAATCCGTAGGAGGAAAGATCAGAGAAGCGCCATGCGGGAAGGAGAGAGGCTAGCGATCATACCCTCCTGGTAATTGGAAGCGGACGATCTCGTTTACGGTGGAGCATGAGGGACAAGCGCGCGACGCACACTGTTTTAGTCGGTACTGTCGAGTACCTCGCCCTCATCGGGGTTCGGCTAATCAAGGCTTGAGGGTGAGGAAGGTTACGCCATAGCCACCGAGAGTGACGGTGATTTGAGGAGAAAAGGAAATAGAAACGGGAGTTGGCCCGTTTGCCGCGTTGGTGTTCGCATCGATCATAACGGTCGAGGCGCTGGAAAAATTTCCGAGAGCGGAAACGTCTACGATTACCGTGCGGGGATCGCCGGCTCCATTGTTGTCGCCAGCGGCGTGAACGGCGCGGTCCGCAACCATGACGACCACCGAGCCGTCGGCATTTTTCGTCGCGAGGACTTCAACGGTGGAGTTATCAGTGGCGGTGAGAGCAAGAATGTCCGGCGGCGTTGCGGCAGGAAAGATTTGCCCCAACGTCAAATCCACCCAATAGCTCAGGTAGGTATTCCCGCTCGTGTAGTCTACCTCGCCGTACTGCTGATCTGCGTCGTAGTCCCAATGATAGAGGGCCTGGTTACCGGCCTTGCCTAGCTGCGAAAAAACGTAGGGACGCCAAGCGGCGAAGAATGCGCTGGTGCCTCGTTGATCGGCAACAAAGGTTTGGCCGGGATTACAGGCGCTCATGCCATTCCCGGTGTTGAAGTCGGCGTTCACGTTGTTTTCGGTGACCCACACGGGAACGCTGACGAGATCCGGCCGAGTTTGCAGCTCCTGGTAGAAATAGTTCACGTCGTTCACGAAGCCCGGGACGGTGCTGAAGAGCTGGGTGTCAGAGTCCCGCTGATTGCACGAGGAATAGAAATGAGTGGAAAGGATGTTCACCTGGGCGTTCACTCCGCCAGCATTCTTGGCGGCTAGAAACACTGGCAGATTGTTTCGCGGGTCGCCCAGCCCGGAATCGAAATCGGAAAGTTCGAGGGCGGAAAATCTGATCGACGGATCGACCAAGAGCATGGCCGGAACGACCGCATTGTAGAGTTGCACGTACTGGCTGGGCGTCAGACCGTTGATGTTGTACTCGTTGAAGACGCCCCACCACGTGATTTTGTTCGTGCTGGGAGACTTGAAGAGCTGACCGCCCCAGGTGAAGCCTCCGGTGTTGTAGTACTTCACGAGATTCGCGCTGTACTGAACGAAGTCGCTCAGATGATTGGCGATATCGAGATGGCCTTGAGCGTTCTGCATGAAAACGGGGGCTACGGCAATTTGGAACTCCGGGCTGTGGTCCGCAGCGCCGAGGATGGGCTGCACGACTGCGTCGAGCATGGAGAAATCCCAATCGCTGGCATTCCCGGTGTTTGCCGTCATGGGAACGGCCTTCGAAACTCCTTGTATGCGGATGTGCTGAGGACCGAGAGCGTCGAGCGGCGCGGCGCTAGGGTGGTTTATGAAGTATTGGTAGTCCCACTCGGCAGGCTGAAAGGAAGTGGACATGAATTGCTGTAGCTTGCCATTCACACCTTGATGGGCGTCGACGGAGTTGGAGACCGCGGCGGAAACGGCGACAACCAGGCCGAGATTTTGCGTGGCCGAGGAAACGCCAGAGGTGGCGGCGACGCTCAGGGCGTACATCCCAGCGGGTGTGGCGGCGCTGCTGGAGAAAATGATGCTTGCGGTGTTGCCGGCAGGTTGCATGATTTGCGCGGTCGTTCCGTTCGGCAGCCCATTCACGGACACGGCAGCCGGGGTCGAAGCTCCGGTGATGTTCACGCCGACCATGGCAGGAGTTCCATTCTGCTGGGCCACGATGGTGCTGCTGGTTAGAGCAATGTTCAAACTTTGCGGTTGGCCGCCGGAGGTGCCGGGGCCGCTGCTGCAGGCCGCGGCTAGAAAACAAATCGCCGTAAGGCAGGGCAATGTTCCTGCGCGCCGATGAACTCGACCCAGGATCAAGGGCGTTTGCGGAGCGTTCGGGATCGCTAACTGAGTTTTTGATTTGGGCATCAGTGGGCCGCATGGTATCGTCTTCCGCCCCGCGAGACAACAAACTACGATCCAGAAGTCGCGCAGCTCGGGACTCGCGTAGCCTGGCGACGGGAATCGAAGCGCAGCCCAAGTACCCGAAAGAGCCCAAGTGGACCCGTAAAAAGAGCGAGGTGACGCCGCCGACGGCGTACTTTGCCAACCATCTATCGGGATGCATGCTCGATGGACCCGGAACGCGCAATCCCCTGCTCGGGGATGCCAAACTTCAGAGAGCACTCCGCAGCACACTGATGGTGCGAGTGGATTTTTATGTTTATGGATTCGACGACATGAAAGGCGGCGAAACCGTTCTTTTGGGTGACAGGGATGGATGCTTGGAGTCATCGGAGGTGACAAGGAGCGAAACGTAAACGTATCGTAAAGTAAAAGTTGCGAACGCAGGCGCAACCTGAGCTTTTAAAATATCTCTAAATATCTGACCCGTATGGGGATTCATCCAGTATGCTCCAGCCATGGCAAGTCGCGACCTGAAGTCGTCTCGCTAACGAACGCATGCCGATACGCGTGTTGATCGCCGATGATTCGCCTTCGATTAGGAAAGCTGTGCGTCAGCTGCTGGTGGTCGAGCCGGAAATAGAGATTGTCGGCGAGGCTTGCAGTTTTCGTGAGATGGTCGAGCTGCGAGGGCAGTCGCAACCGGATATTGTAGTGATGGACCTGCACATGATCGAAGAGTCCGAAGGCGCGTCGGAGGAGCTGAAAGGCTACACGTCGCCGCTGATCGCGATGTCTATTTGTGCGCCGGACGAGGGCGCGGCAAAAGCCAAGGAAATCGGGGCGGTCACGTTTCTCGATAAAGCGTTTCTTTATGAGGAATTGATTCCTACAATTCGCGAATTTGCAGGTGCGCGTTAAGTCCGAGAGATGAGACGAGGCCTTGAGGCAGTTTAGCGGTCGGCGCAGGAAAAACTGGAGCCGAGAGCGAGAGTTGAACTCGCGACCTGCCGATTACGAATCGGCTGCTCTACCACTGAGCTACCTCGGCGTGCCTTTACGACAATAGCAGAGGCAGAAAAAATCTGTCAATTCGACGGTGAATTCGAGGTGCTAAGAACGATCGCTCCCGACGCGGGATTGCGCGAGGAGAATCCGTCTCAGGCGCTGGCAGCCGATTTGGCAGTCTGCGAGATGGGCAAGATAATCGCTATCGTGGTCCCGGTTTCGCCCGAGCGAATGTCAAATTGCCCTTGCATGTCGCGTATTCGTTCGCGCATTCCAGCTATGCCAACGCCGCACAAGTATTTGCCGGATTGGAACTCAGCCAACTTCTCAACGGGTATGCCGTGACCTTCATCACGAATCTCCACGGTTATCCGGTCGGTCTGCGTTGCAAAACGGATTTCCGCCACGCGACTGTCCGAATGGCGATGGATGTTGGCAAGACTTTGCTGCACGACGCGAAATATCGCCGTTTCAACCTCGGGTGACAACCTCCCCAGGTCGTCTGGTATTTTTACTGCGACGCGAATTCCGCTGCGCGCAGCGAACCCCTCCACGTAGGAAACAATCGCGGAGCGCAGACCCATTTCATCGAGTAAGGGAGGATGCAATAAATAGGAAAGGGTGCGAATTTCAGCCATGCAGCGTTCAACTAAATCCACAGAATCGGTGATCCGGGACTTTGCGGAATCCGCAAGGACGGAATCTCTTTGCAAGGTGTTGAGGTTCATCTGCATGGCGGCGAGATATTGTCCAGCGCTGTCGTGAAGTTCGCGGGCGATACGCCTGCGCTCCTGGTCCTGAGCGATCATGAGCCGTGCGGAGAGCTGTTGGAGCTGCGAGGTGCGGGCTTGTACGCGGCCTTCCAAACTCGAGTGGGAACGTTGTAATTCTTCCTGCGTCTGGCGGGTCTTGGTGACGTCACGATTCAGACTGGCATAGCATACGATTTTGCCGCTTTCGCCATGCACTGGGAAAACCGTAACTTCAATCATTTTGGTCCGCCCGTCGACCGTTGCTATCAGTTCGCCATGGAAACTCTCTCCGGCGGCAATAGCCGCCGAGATTTCCCTAAATTGGTCCTCACCAAAAACCATCGCTGGGGTCTTGCCGATCAGATCCTCATCAGAAATTCTGAATAACTCGCGATGGGCAGCATTCTGTTCGACGATTTTGCCATGGGGGTCGAGAAGTCGAATCGCTTCAGCGGAGCGGCTGATGATCTCCGCGTATATCCGCAAGCGTTCTTCTTTCAACTGGTGCTCAATGGCAATGCCCGTCAGCCTGGTAACAACGGGAATCAATCGCAGGTGAATCTGGGCAGGCACACCGGGATGCAGAGAATAAAGCGCAAACGTAGCGATCACCGTGCCGCGAGAATCAAGCACTGGAGTGGACCAGCAGGCCTGGAGGCCCAGTTCCTTGGTCAAAGAACGGAATCCCTCCGACCATCGGTCGTCCGCTTGAATATCTGGGCTGATGACTTGGGCCTGCTGGTAGGCAGCCAATCCGCAGGGACCTATGTAGGGATAAATCGGAACGCCGTCCAAAGCGCCGTTATATTTTGCCGGCAGACTTGGAGCGGATGCGGGCCGAATTCGCAGTTCGGCGTCAATGAATGCGATAGAACATCGGATGTCTTCGCACTCCGATTCGACGTAGCGGGCTATCGCGGTAAGGGTCGGGACGAGTGGCCGGCCCGTGGCTATCAGCTCGAGGATGCTGGCTTGGAAGCGAAGCAGCGGCTCGTCGGCAGGCGTCACGTCCGCGCCGGTCGAGCCGCTCAACGGGGCGGCGTTGGAAGCGGAGATCATAAGTACACCTCGAAGGCCGGCCGATAAAGTTATTCGAAGAACTCGATCTGAGGAAGTGAATTCAAGACAATCGTGGACCCTGTCAGGGTCCGTGTCAAGATCGCTCTCTCGGCGTGACAAACGCGCTCCCATCGAGGAGCCGTGACCGTGGGCGCGCCAACGCCTTCCGTTTGATTCGCATACTAAAGGATTCTGTGGATTACCCGCGCGCCCGCGAACCGATAGGATTTGCGAAGGTCCGGCAAATGCCCAAAATGAATGCCTCGATGTGGTCGCGAATAGCCCAGAGTGTCTCGATCCTCGTCTTGCTGCTGCCTACGATGCATGCAGCCGGCGAGATGCATCGTTTGCAGACTTTCACCGCGGCTCCGCGAAACGGAATTGCGGATGCTCACCCTGAGTCTGGCTTGCAACCGCCGTGCGGGAAGGATCCCATTCCGGCCTATTCTCGGCTGGACGAACCGGCTGCCGTGAAAGCCTGGAGCGCGTCTGAGTTTGGCCGCGACTGGAATCCGCCCGTGTGCACTGGTTGGTCTGCGGTGGGTTTTACGACGCTGGTGGCAACGGCCGCGCGATTTCGCAATACCGCGGGAGCCGACGACTTGCTTGGCCATGTGGGAGCGATTTCAAAGCTCAAAGGAGTGCGCTACTGGTCGACGACGCACAAGCGGTGGCAAACGCTGATTGAAGACGCGCATGCGTTGCGTGACGAGCGCTCTGGCGAGCGCCGAGGAGATTTCACGCCGGAGGAAATGAAAGGGGGCAAGGCACTGTACTTCGAACAGGTCGACAACCTTACCGGCAAAGGCGTCTATCGAATGAAAGTTGCCAAGGCTTCGCCGGATCAGCTTATCGTCAATGTGGAAAACGTCGGTACGTTGCGCTATCACGGTATACCGGCGGTTCATCCCGGCGAGATGCAGTCCGTCTATTTTTTGGAGCGGGAATCGGACAACGTGTGGAGTTACTACGGCATGGTGCGCACGGGAAAGAGCGCCAACTGGCTCATCGCCGGAAATGAGTCTTCCGCAGTCAATCGGGCCGTTGCGCTCTATCGCCACTTCGTGGGTATTCCCACCGACCAAGAGCCGCCTGCGGCGCGATGATCGGGGATTCTGGTGCAGTGCTGTATTTCGCCCTAACAATTTCCTGACAAACTCTTCAGGACTTTCGAGCGCGTCGTCCTCTACTTTTTTTGTGGGAGGCGCCAATGTCGCAAGCGGTGTTTCTGGTGCTCAGCATCTTGGGCATGGATTTTCTGCTGTATGTGCTGTTTCAATGGACGTACGGAGACCGGCGGCGCAGAATTGCGCGGAAAGTGCAGAGGTTTCGAAATGAGCAACCATTTCTGGTCCGTTCGAAACAACAGAATTTGAGGTGAGCTCTAGTCGAACTGGCGGCGCGCCTGAGAGTTGTGGTCAGCGGGAGAAGGGATACATGGCCCAAGCGATGCCGAAGCCCACGAGAAGAAAAAGCATGAAGGACCAGAGGATGTATTTGATGCGATCAGGCCAGCGGCGGCGGCTGAGAAACCCGAAGGCCACGGAGATAATCAGAGCGAAAAACAGAAGGGCTTGAAGGTGGCTGAGGTGGATTCCGGAACTATCGCTCATGCTTTGTGCCCGCGTGCGGCTTCAAAAGCGTGCAATGCTGCCAGGAGATTCAGAACGCCGGCAGTGGCCATAAAACGCGTGCCGTAATCACCGTTGGCGTGAGAGACGTCGGGGCCGGTTTTTTCGAGATTGCGGGCGAGGAAATAAAAGCAGCCGGTGCCGAGGTCGGCAATGTAGCCAAGCGTGTCGAAAGCGTCGCCGCCGCTGGACACAAAAATATTTCCGCGCATGCCAGTGCCAAGAGCGACGAGGACCGCTACGGTGGCGAAGATGGTGATGGCGCGGCCCCACATTTTTTGCAACGCGTGGCCGAGGCCGGGAATGAGCCAGCCTGCGACGCCGATGAGCAGTGCCATGCTCTCGCGTCCACTCGCGCGGGAGGCTTGCGGCGGTGGAACTGGCGCGGAGGAGGTGGCGGGTGATGAATCTTTGCCCGGGTCTGCATCGGAGATTTGTTCGGTCATAGGGTCACGATTCAGTGTAACTTGGTTGCCGCGACTGTGCTTCCCGGCGGTCACGCCAAGAGCGCGAGGATCTCCGTTTGCACGGCTCCGGTGACGCGGGCTTCGCGTTCATCGATGTAAACATTCACCTCGCTGCGAATACCGAAATCGCTCAAGTAGATGCCCGGCTCGATGGAGGTGCAAGTGCGCGGGATGAGGCGACGCACGTCGTGGGTCTCCAGGCCGTCCATGTTCGCACCGTTTCCGTGAATGGACTCGCCGATATTGTGCCCGGTGCGGTGAAAAAAGTATTTGCCATAGCCGGCCTTTTCGATGACGTCGCGAGCAGCTTTGTCGACTTGCCAGCCCTGGAGGGGTTTGCCTGCAGCAATACTATCGCGAATCAGCGCCACGGCTCTGTCCCGAGCGTCGCGAACCACGGAGAAAACGTTCGCAAACTTTTCCGGGACTTTCGCGCCGAGGTAGCCGACCCAGGTAATGTCGTAGAAAACGCTTCCCTGCTCTTTGGTTTTACCCCAGACATCGAGGAGCAAAAGATCGCCTTCGCGAATCGGCGCGGAATTATCCGCCGTGGGTCCGTAGTGTGGGTCGCTGGCGTGCGCGTTGACGGCAACATCCGGGCCTTCGTTGGTGGAGATCCCGGCTGCGGCAAATTCGCGCAGGATGAACTGTTGAAGTTCGTACTCTGAAAGCGACTTGCCTGCGCGGACGGCGCCGGCGGCGCGCTGAAAGGTTGCGGCAACGATTTTGTCAATGGCGGCACCGGCCGTAAGATGCGACGCCAGTTGCGCGGGGGTCCAGCAGGCTTCGTACTTTTGCACGAGATCGGCCGAGCTGACCACCCTTGCTCCGCAGCTGCGGACTTGTTCGATGGTTCCGGCATCGACCATCGCCACGTAGGGAATTTGATTTTTCGGCGAGTACTGCATGGCCACAGTCTTAGCGCCGTTCAGGAGCTTTTTTAGATTCGTCTGCAGCTCTTTTTGCCCTGCGTAATAGAGCGCGCTACCCGGCAGGGTATCCAGAGCGGCGGTCTCAATCTTGTGCAACAATTTTTTCGGCGAGCCGTTAGCGGGAATAAAATAAAACCAGCGCCGCGTGCGCATGGCACTCGGGAGCTGCAACAGTCTGTGGGCTATCGGATCGCGGCCGCGAAAATCATAAAACAGCCAGCCATTCAGTTTGGCGGCGCGCAAATCTTTTTGTACTTGTTTGATGTCGGCGGTCATAAGGTTTTGGCTTTCCAGACCACGACAACGGCCATTTGCTAGAGGCCCTGCCATTCAACTTTCTTCGATCAATAAGAGTTCGATTTCGCGCGCCGATACGCCGCGAACTTCCACGCGCTTATTCCTGCTGCGTTCGCCACTGAGGAGTCTAACAGCGGATTTGGGAGTTCTCAAAACGCGCGCGAGAAATTCCACCAGGGCTTGATTGGCGCGATCTTCGAGAGCGGGGGCTTGCAGGCGAATCCTCAATGCGCCATCGATCTCTCCGGCAATTTCGTTTTTGCTGGCACGCGGCTGTACGCGAACGGCGAAGGTTACGGATCCCGTGTCTAGGTTCGGTTCAATGCGTAACATGGCTGTAGGTCATCGCGTGTCTCGCGCAGGGTTGCCGTGTTTGGTCGTGTCCAATCCGCATCACCAAGCGCGCTGATACTGTACCGGCGGCTCGATTTTCACGCCTAAGGCGTGCGCCGCACGCCGCGGCCAGTAAGGGTCTCGTAACATTTCGCGTGCCAGAAAAACCAAGTCAGCTTGCCCGGTGGCGATGATGGTCTCTGCTTGCGCGGGGTCCGTGATCATGCCAACGGCGCCCGTCGGAATGCCGGCTTGTTTGCGAATCTCTTCGGCGAAGCGGACCTGATAGCCGGGCCCGAGGGGAATTATTGGGTTAGGCACGCTGCCGCCGCTCGACGCATCGATCAAATCCACACCTAAAGCCTGCAATTTTTTGGATAAGTGGATGGTTTGCTGCAAATCCCATGCGCCCTCGACCCAATCGGTCGAAGACACGCGCATGAAGAGCGGCAGCCGGGCGGGCCAAGCGGCGCGCACGGCTTCGGCTACACGCAGCGGTAAGCGCATGCGATTTTCCAGGCTGCCGCCGTAATCATCGGTGCGTCGATTGGACAGGGGGGAGAGAAATTCGTGGAGCAAATAGCCGTGAGCTGCGTGAATTTCTACAACTTCGAAGCCTGCCGCTAACGCGCGCCCTGCCGCGCCAACGAAGTTCTTTACTACGCTATCGATTTCGGAAACGGTGAGAGCACGGGGCATGGGATAGGCCGGATCGAAGGCGATGGCGCTCGGTGCGACTGGTTCCCAGCCGCCATCGGAAATGGCGACTTTTTTTCCACCGAGCCAAGGCGCGGCGGTGCTGCCCTTGCGTCCGGCATGGGCTAATTGCATTCCGGGGACCGCGCCATACTCACGAATAAACTTCGCGATGGGCCGCCAGGTGTCGACGTGGGCGTCGAGGTAAATACCTGCATCCTGAGGAGAAATCCTGCCCGTGGCTTCGACGGCGCTGGCTTCGGTGAAAACGAGCGCGGCTCCGCCTATGGCACGGCTGCCAAGATGCACAAAATGCCAGGGCTGCGGATGGCCATCTTTGGCTGAGTATTCGCACATGGGAGAGACCACAATGCGATTTCTGAACTCCAGCTCACGCAGCTTCAACGGTGTGAAAAGGCTCATTCGCTAGTCCTTCCCTTTTTGCGAAATTATTTTGTGCCTCGCGCGCCAAAGATGGCGGTGCCCACGCGAATTTCCGTGGCGCCTTCGGCAATGGCTACCTCAAAGTCGTGCGACATGCCCATCGATAAAACCGGCAGGGGCCGTGCGAGCTGCTGTTCGAGCGCATCGCGAACTTCCCGCAATTTTGCGAAATAAGGACGCGCTCGTTCGGCATCTTCGAAAAACGGAGGAATACACATCAGACCCGCGAAGTGTAGATTCTCCGTCGCTATAACGCGCTGCGCCAGTGCCGGCAATTCGGCAGCCTGCGTGCCGTTCTTCGTTTCTTCCTCCGCAACGCGTACCTCAAGCAGCACACGCAGCCTCGCGTTCCCGACAGAGTTGTTTCCAGCGTTCACCTCCTCGGGCTCGGACGAGCTTTCGTTTCGAGCGCGCTGCAGCTTTTCGATCAAGTGGAAATCATCCACGGAGTCCACGGAGTGAAACAATTTCGCCGCCCGTCCCGCCTTGTTGCTTTGCAGGTGTCCAATCAGATGCCACACCGCGCCCGCAAGCGACATCAATGGGGCGCGCTTCCCCTCCCACTCTTGCACGCGGTTTTCGCCAAAGTGCCGCACGCCCGCGTCATAGGCTTCGCGAATGGCTTCTGCTGGTTGGGTCTTGGACACCGCGATGAGCGTGAGTTCCTCGCGGTTACGACCCGCACGCTGAGCCGCGGCACAAATCCGGGCTTCAACACGCGCCAAGTTTTCCGCAATTCGTCCCGCCATTTCTCGCCGCACCGATTTGATCGTAGCATGCCAGGGGGCAGCATCAGCGCGGCGGACGAAACGTTGCGGCGAGGTTGTGCAGCGGTTAGACTGAACTTCTCTAGTGATGACCACGTTTCCAGGAAAACTAATCGCCATCGAAGGCGTTGACGGCAGCGGAAAACGCACGCAAGTCGAGTTGCTGGCTAACGCGCTTGCGCAACGCGGATACACCGTATTTCGCACTGGCTTCCCCAATTACGAATCCTGGTTTGGCAAGATGGTGGGGCAATTTCTGGACGGGCAGTTTGGTCCGCTCGAACTTGTGGATTCGCGCTTCACCGCGCTGCTTTATGCCGGAGACCGCTTCGAGGCGAAGGCAACGCTGCTCAGCGCGTTGCGCGACGGGCAAGTTGTTCTGGCAGATCGCTATATCGGTTCGAATCTGGCGCATCAGGGCGCACGCACGGCGCCGGAGCATCGGGCGGCATTTCTCGACTGGATCCGCCATCTGGAATATTCGATTTATGCATTGCCGCGCGAAACTTTGGTGCTGTACCTCCGCGTGCCGCCCCACGAGGCGCAGAAAATGGTCACGCGCAAGAGTGCGCGCAACTACACTTCCGCGGCGCAGGATTTGCAGGAGGCGAGCCTCCATCACATGCAGACGGCCGCGGAAGTTTACGATCAACTTTCCGGCGAACCTCGCTGGGCGACCATTCAGTGTTTCGATTCGTTGCGCGACGCGATGCGGCCGCCCGACGAAATCGCGACAGAAATTTTAGCGGTAGTCGAACCGCTGCTGACGCCGCCGGCCCTTCCAGGAGCGCGTTGAAATGGGCTTCGACGAATTTCTCGGAAACCGTCGCGTCGTGCAAGCGCTGCGCGGCGCGCTGAAAAGTGCGCGCGTTCCGCACGCGCTGCTTTTTACCGGCCCGCGGGGCGTTGGCAAATTCACGCTGGCGCGCATGTTTGCGCAAGCCGCAAACTGCGAACGCTTGCCCGACGATTTCTGCGGAGCGTGCGGGACCTGCGAGCGTATTAGCCAGCTCGCGAATGTGCAGTTACTTCTTGAGGAGGGCCTTGCGGAGCGCGGCGAGAGCGCGGATGCCGCGATGGTCGAACGGACCCCGTTGATTCTGCAGCCACACCCCGATGTTTGGGCTATGGTGCCTGATCCGGTGAGGTTGAAAACGCCCGTGGCGCGTCCGATGCTGCGCATTGGGCAACTGCGGGCGGTGCAGCGCGCGGCATACTTTCAGCCAATGGGGCGACGGCGTGTTTTTATTTTAGATGGCGCGGAAACCATGCGCTGGGACGTGGCCAACGTTTTCCTGAAAATCTTGGAAGAGCCGCCCGGTAATGCGACGCTAATCTTGACGGCCCCGTCGCCGTACACGCTGTTGCCAACGATTGTGTCGCGGTGCCTGCAATTTCACTTTGCACCCTTGCCACAGGCGGACGTGGAGAAGATTTTGGAGGAAAAAACCGAGCGCAGCCCGGCCCAAAATAAATTGGCGGCGGCGCTTTCTGAAGGCAGCCCGGGCCAAGCCATGGAAATGGATGTCGAGCAGACCGCGCAGCGCAGGAAGGATGCTTTGCACATCCTCGCGCGCGCGGCTCGCGGGCAGGATTTTTCACAACTTTTCACGGCCACCGCGGCGCTCGCCAAAGACAAGGATGCACCGTTTGAAGAGCAAATCGCAGTTTTTTACGGATTGCTGAGCGATCTTCTGGAACTAACTGCGCGCATCAAGTCGCCCGCGTTACGCAATCTACCGCTTTCGCGCGAGCTGCAGAATTTGAGCGATTCCGTGGACACCAGATGGGTCATGAAGGCCATCGCTGGTTTCGACCAACTGCACGCTGGAGCGCGGCGCAACCTCAATAAGCAGCTGGGGCTGGACGCGCTGGCGGCCAGCTTGGTGGGCGGAACATCTGCGGGGAGTTGATTTCCAGGTCCATCCGGCGATTCCCGGTACGGATTCCCTTTTGGGATTGGCCTGCGAAATCTTGCCAGGTATTGTAACCCGCCACGGGCTCCATGCATCTCACCAGTACACGCCCACGAGATAAGGAGCAGGCTCATGGTAAATCGTCGTTTGTTTCGCACTGGTTTTCCGGACGGCAAGGAGTCTGTTCCGCCTGTGCGTCCGCAGCACAATGGTCCCGGGCTGATCCCTAACAAGAAGCCCGCTCCGCCCGAATCGACGCACGCGGAAAATTTCTACTGGGTGAAGCAGATGCAATCGCACACACCGATGGCGGTGGTGCTCGAAAATGGCGAGGTGCTGAAGGGTACGATTGAGTGGTACGACCGCGATTGCATCAAACTCACGCGCCAGGGAAATCCGAACCTCATGATTTTTAAGCGTTTTATAAAGTATATTTACAAAGACGGCGAAGACTCGGCGCACGGCGGCGAGGAATAATAAGAATTCTCATATTTGAGATCACCGTTTAGCGCTCGAAGCTTTGGCCAGACATCGCTCCAAAGGTTAGCAGGGCTTTTGCGGCTAAAGATCCGTTTTGATTGCGGATTTCGCACTCGGTCACGACGAAATTTCTTCCCGTACGCAGCACACGTCCTTCCGCGCGTATCTCTCCTTCCGCTACGGCTTCCAGAAAATTGATCTTCATTTCTATAGTGGCAATTTCGGTGCCACGCGGAACAGTGGTGTAAGCAGCGATAGCGGCAACGGTGTCCGCCAGCATCGCCAGAATGCCGCCGTGTACCACCCCATGCATTTGGCGATGGCGCTGGCGAACGCGCATGGTGAAAATCACCAGGCCCACTTCTACCCTTTCGACGGCGAAGCCCATCCCGCGCACGGCATGGCTTTCCTTGATGCGCTGGCGCACGTCTTCGGTGGCCTTTCGCACTTCGTCGGGCATATTTTTTCCCCGGGCGGACGCTGCCGTCATGGCTGGCCTTTCTCTCCAGTGCGCAAAGTACTCAGGACGCGGACAAACCACCGTCGAGCGGAATGGCTACTCCGGTGAGCCACGAAGATTCGTGAGAGGCCAGGTAGACGGCCAGTTCGGCGATGTCCGCGGGTTTGCCGAGACGGCCGAGCGGAATCGAGGCGGCACGCGCTTCGCGGAGCGCTCGGCCCTCGGGCGTTGCCGGGAAAAGGGCGGCGACCATATCGGTCTCGACGAGCGCAGGACAGATGCAATTGACGCGGATATTTTCGTGCGCGTGGTCGAGGGCCATGGCTTTTGTCAACATGGTGAGACCGCCCTTTGCGGCGCAATACGCGGCGCGCGATTTCATCGCTAACAGGCCGAGGATGGAACCCGTATTGATGATCGAACCGCCGCCAGCACGGCGCAACGCGGGTAATGCCGCGCGGGACATCAAAAATGGACCCTTAAGATTTACATCGATGACGCGATCCCAGTCTACCTCGGAAAGGCGTTCGATGGTGGCGTCGCTGTGCGTGCCGGCGTTGTTCACAAGAGTGTGCAGTGCGGCGAAATTATCTAGCGTTTCGCGAACGGCGCGTTCGGCGTCGGCGCCGACGCTTACGTCGCAGGCAATCGCCACGGCTGTGCCGCCACTCGCCGAGATTTCATCGACGACACCTTGCAGTTTGTCTTTGCGCCGTGCGGCTACAGCGACGTTTGCGCCTTCGCGCGCGAAGGCCAAGGCGATGGCGCGCCCGATGCCGGTGCCCCCGCCAGTAATCAAGGCTACTTGTCCTGCGAGCCGTGTCACGTTTCTAGAACCTCGTGCGTCTAAGCAGTATGTCCCGGTGCTTGGGCGCGTGCCGGACGTGCCGGGCGCGGTGCGCGACTTTAGCATTTGGCGAACCTGCCCACAAGTTGCTCTAGTTGATGGGGCGAAGGCTTCAGATTCCGGCGCCCATTCGAGCGGTGCAAGCAAGGCCAGGGCCTGCGCGCGGCAAATCCGCGGTTTGAGGTATCGTAACCACTCGATTCGGAAGGCGCCATCCACTCATTATGCGCATCGGTATCACGTGTTACCCAACGTATGGCGGCTCCGGAGTCGTGGCCACCGAACTCGGCATGGAACTGGCTGCGCGGAACCACGACGTGCACTTTATCAGCTACGCGCCGCCGATTCGCATGAATCCTAACGATCCGCATATTCATTTCCACGAGGTGGAGGTGGCCTCCTATCCCTTGTTTGACCATCCTCCCTATACACTGGCGCTGGCGACAAAGATGCTGGAAGTGTTCGAGTCGCAATCGCTCGACTTGCTGCACGTGCACTATGCGATTCCCCATTCGGTCAGCGCGCTGCTGGCTCGCTCCATGGCCGTTCCCCGGCGGTTGCCCTTTATCACCACGCTGCACGGCACGGATATAACCCTGGTGGGCAGCAACCGCAGCTATTTGCCGATTACGCGATTCTCGATTGAGCAGAGCGATGGCGTGACGACCATTTCGCGGTATCTGCTGAATCAGACGATCAAGGAATTCGATATCAAGCGGCCCATGGAAGTGATTCCAAACTTCGTAAATTGCGATTTGTACACGCGCAATGAAAATCCGGCGTTGCGCGCAAAGTGGGCTCCGAATGGCGAACCGATTTTGATGCACCTTTCGAATTTCCGTCCGGTAAAGCGATTGACGGACGTGATTGAAATATTTGCCCTGGTGCGCGCCAAAATGCCGGCCAAGTTAGTGTTGATTGGCGACGGACCGGACCGCGGAGCGGCGGAGTATCTGGTGCGTAAGCAAAAACTGGTTAAAGACGTGTTGTTTCTCGGCAAACAGGACCAGGTCTACGAAAAACTTTCGTTGGCAGATCTATTCCTGATGCCGTCGGAGCTCGAATCGTTTGGCTTGGCGGCGCTCGAGGCGATGGCCTGCGAAGTTCCGGTGATTGCGACAAATGTTGGTGGCGTGCCCGAAGTGGTCGAGCATGGCGTCGACGGCTATTTGGTAGAGCCCGAGGACGTGCAATCGGCGGCCAAATACGCCATCGAAATCCTCTCGCGCAGCGATCGCGGCCGTGAAATGGGGCGCACGGCCCGCATCAACGCCAAGAAAAAGTTCTGCGCCAACGACGTGATTCCCCAATACGAGGCCTACTACAAACATGTTCTCGCGGAGACTTAGCCCTTCGTAGCGCCGACGGTGGACCGTTCGGCATTCGCGTGCGTTCCTGACTGGCTTGGCCGTTCTGCTTCGCTTCGCCAACGCGACACCAAATCTTGAGCCGCGACGGGCCATTGGGGAAATTGAAACTGAAAACCATCCTGCAGTAATCGCAGCGGCGTTACACGCCGGCTCTTCAACACCAATTCCGTCTCCGTCCGCAAAAAAACTGCGCCAGCTTCGAGCATCCATTTTGTGGCGGGCAAGCCAATGCCCTGAGAGATTGAAGAGCACGTCGGCGCCTTCGAGTTCGCGAATCCAGGCACCCAGCGTTGCGCCGTCCCATTCGACGGTGCGCCAGGGAGCCGGCCGTTTTGTCCGCTCGAGCACGACGACAGCGGTGCCCTGTAGATGGAGATGTCGGGCGAGCAGCGTGCCAACTTGACCACTGCCACCGGCGAGAACCACGCGGCGTGGGCCAGCTTTAACCATTTACAAATCGCTCCCGGTGCGGGCCACGCAATTCTTGGCTGCGCAGCCCTCGACCACGCAACGCTCCGCGATGCAACTTCTGTTTGCTGCGACCACGCGATAGCATTCCCGCAGCAGCTTCATCATCCCGGGCAGCTTGGCGATCCACACCAACGGGCGCCACCACCAAATCTCACGGGCCAACTGGACGAGCGTATCTGCGCCGCCAAAACGCGAACCGTCGGCACGCAAGAAATGCATTTCGCGCATCAATTTGTCGTGCGAAAGGCCGAGCAGCGCACCTACGCGGGGATCTTGCAAGGGCGCCAGGGCCAGGCCGCGACGTTCGAGCGTGGGGGCAAGCCAACGCGCGATCCTGGTGCAGAACACGCACTCCGCATCAAAAAAGAGCCAGCCTCGCGCGTGCCGCCCTTTTCCGTCTGTGTATTCGCTGACTAAGGAGATCATCGCTGCCTCATTTGTTCAACCGTCGCCAGTAAATTGCCGACTCACCGACTTCTTACGCGCGCTTTTTCTCGTTGCCAAGAAGGGTGATTACCTTGCCCCGCAACTTGACCACACCTTTTAGCGCTCCCGTGGGCATGCGCATAATCTCTTCAAATAATCCGGTCATGGCGGTCAAAAATTCCAGCATGCTTTCAAGACGCTCGCGCGTGTAGGCGTCGCCGTCGGCGTTCGTTTTTAGATCGTGGACACACTCCGCCAGGACGCGCAACGTGGGATCGATTTCGCGGCGCTTGCGCTCCGCGGAGACGATGCGAAAAATCTCCAAAACGTCCTTGGTGCATTCGAAATGATCGCGCCGGTCGCCAAGTACATGAACCACCCGGGCAATTCCCCACCCTTGCAGTTCGCGCAGACTGGTGCTGATATTTGAACGCGCCACCGCCAGCGTCGTGGCGATTTCGTCTGCCGGCAAGGGTTTTGGCGAAATAAAAAGCAGCGCATGCACCTGCGCCACGGTACGGTTGATGCCCCAGCGCGTACCCATCTCGCCCCAATGCAAGACAAATTTTTGCGCAACCGGGGTCAAGCCAGTCTGCGATTCGCGGTGGGCTGGTTCGGTCATGACACGCTCCCGTCAAGAATTGGCGCTCCGTGACAGTCGCCACAGTCGCTTCTACTATTTCTGTACATACAGAACATACTGCAGACACAGCTTTCGGTCAAGCTTTTTCCGCGCTTTTGCAACCATATTGAAACTCGCAAAACCACACAGGTAGGAAACCTGCTCGGGCGGAAGCGCGGCGTGGCGTGAGGCCGCACGCTAGAAACCCGGACAGTTCGGCAATGGCCCGCTTTTCCTCTCGCGTTGAGAAGCCCTTGCGGAGGTCGCGGAATCTTCAGTCCATGTTAAGCAAACTTTGCTTTTTCGCTTGCCCTATTCAAAACTTCCGGTTACTCCCTGGAAGCCATGCATGGCTTGTTTGGCCAGCCATTTTACGACGCGGGCCATGCTGTAACAGTAGGCGACGTTGTAGCCCAGGGTTGAAAAACAGTTCGGCTCGCATCCTTGCTTCATATCGGAAAGTTGTTGTTTATTGAATTTCGGATTTTCCGCGGTACCCCAATCATACTTAGCGTTATACATCGGAAAACACGGAGCGAGCGTGCCGTCGGTACGAACGATTACCCAATTCTGGCCAGCGCGGCAGCCCCAATGTTCGCCCTTCCCGCGCATGAAGCCTTTCATGTTTTGCAGACGAGGGATGGAATCCACCATCTTCCAACCCTGCCGTTGCTTGTCGATGAGCCAGTCAAGCAGGTCGTCCACCATGGCGAAGTCCGCGGGACGAATGTACGTATCGTTTTCGTTGAAATGCTTGAAGTGCGTTTGTTCCATCATCGGCGCTTCATTGATGTGAAAGGTGATGGAGATGCCGTTGTCATGCGCGAGTTGCGCCAACTGTTTCACGTCATCAATATTCGTGCGGCAAATATTGGTGTTGAAAAACATGGTGTACCCGTAGCGGTATTGCCGGCGCACCAGATAGTCAAAGTTTTCGCGAACGTGCTCCAAAGCTTTTGGCAGTCCGGGCTTCTCGTTGATGGCGTCGACGGCGAAATTGATGGTTGCGATGCCCGCATCGGCCAGGCGATCCGTCACGGACGGCCGCAGCAGCCGCGCATTGGTCGCCAGGTATACCCAAAAGTCCTTTTTCGCGGCGTAGTAAATCACCTTATGCACAAAGTCCGGCCGCAGCAGCGGTTCGCCGCCCGTAGGCGCCAGCACGCGGCACGGCGTGCCGTGCAGCCAATCGATGGTGCGCCGCGCGGTATCTTCCGTCATGCCGCGCACGCGATTGTCGTAAGACCAGCAGTAGTGACAATCGAGATTGCATTTCCATTCCGTGAACAGATACGCGATGATCGGCTGGAATTCCCCGGGCAAAATTCGCGATTTGAAATACGGCGTCATCCACCCGCGCATGGTTTTCAGCACGCGATCGGCGGGCCAGTGGCGTTTGCCGGTGCGCACCACTTCCGCGTGCGCGGCGATATCCGCGGCATCGAGCTCGTGCATTAACTCCGGTTGCTGAGGAAACATCGGCTCAGGAAGTGTTACGGGGCCCCGTGCGAGTGGCGGAAACGGTTCTCGCGTGGCATGTTGCAGCAGTTCGTGCAGCGGTACGTCGAGGCGGAAAGGCTGATTGGCAACTGTGGGTAGCGGGACACTCCCGCTGACAGACACGGGATTTGCTGACATTTTTCTTCTCTCCCTTCGAACGAGCAACCACAACCGTCGATCACACTGGTGGGCTAGTTCACTCGCACACGTCGTGCGTGCAAAAAACCTTCCGGCAACCTCCGGGGCTCCGCGCCTTTCGCGCAGGCACCCAGTCTTACACTAGGAGGATGCGCGGCTACCATAAAAGTTACAAATTAATTGTTAGACCTGGGGCCGGTACCATGACCGTGCCATCCTTAAGGAACTTGTTCGCTCTTGCTGCATGGCCTGTTCGCGACGTCGCGACAGCAGCGTGGCGTGGTTGCCTTGGCATTGCGGTATACTCCCCAGACTTTCCATCACTTAGCGGGCGTTGCAAAGGAGTTTCCATGGCCGCAAGCCGTCGCGGTACACACCTAGTAACAGTGCTGGTACTGGCCAGTCTGAGTGCGGCCGCCGCGCAGTTCGGGAGTTCGCTAAAGGAGGGAGCGCCCGTTGATTCAAAATTTTTCCAACAACTGCAGTGGCGCTCCATCGGACCATTCCGCGCGGGTCGCGTCCTCGGCGTAACCGGTGTCCGCGGCGAACCAGAGGTCTACTATTTGGGTTCCGTGGGCGGAGGCGTGTGGAAAACCGATGACGCGGGCCGGACTTGGAATCCTATTTTTGATTCGCAACCGGTCGCTTCGATCGGCGCCATCGCCATTGCAGCTTCCAATCATGACGTGATTTACGTTGGCTCGGGCGAAGCCGATATGCGCTCTTCGATTTCTGGCGGAAATGGGATGTACAAGTCGGCCGACGGCGGGAAGTCTTGGGCGCACATCGGCCTCGAGGATACACGCCAAATCGGTCGCATCCTGGTCGATCCGGACGATGCCAATCGTCTGTTCGTCGCAGCCTTGGGCCATCCCTACGGAGCAAATTCCGAGCGCGGCGTTTTCCGCTCGAATGATGGCGGCAAGTCCTGGCAGCGCATCCTTTTCAAAGACGAAAACACCGGCGCCATCGACCTCGCGTTTGAACCCGGCAATAAGCAAACCGTTTACGCCACGCTCTGGCAAACGCGCCGCCCGCCCTGGAGTATTTATCCTCCATCGAACGGCCCAGGGAGCGGCCTCTATCGTTCGATGGACGGCGGCGATCATTGGGAACAACTGCGCGGCCACGGCCTGCCGTCGGAAGGCCTGGGCCGCATGGGCGTGGCGATCGCTCCCAGTAATCCGCAACGCATATATTTAATCGTGGATGCAAAGGAAGGCGGCCTGTATCGCTCCGACGATGGCGCGCAGAACTGGAAGCTGGTTTCTAGCGATAAACGCATCTGGCAGCGAGGCTGGTATTTCGGGGAAGTCAGCGTCGATCCCAAGGATCCGGACGTTGTCTACGTTCCAAACGTCACGGCATACAGGTCGCGGGACGGTGGCGTGACGTTTGGAGCCTGGAAGGGCGCTCCCGGCGGCGACGATTACCATGAACTGTGGATCGACCCGGACAATCCGCAGCGCATGATCATGAGCTGCGACCAGGGCGCCATCGTGACGCGCAACGCCGGCGCAACTTGGAGTTCCTGGTTCAATCAACCGACGGGCCAGTTCTACCACGTGATCGCCGACCATCAGTTCCCCTACTGGGTGTACGGAGCGCAACAAGACAGCGGCTCCGCAGCCATCCCCAGCCGGGGGAAATTCCGTTCGCTAAATTTTCATGATTGGCGCCCAATCGAGGCCGGCGATGAAAACGGCTATATCGCGCCCGATCCGGTAAATCCCGGAATTATTTTCGGCGGCTTCGTCACGCGGCAAAACCTGAACGATGAAGAAACGCTGCTGGTGCCGCCCACGATGGCGCAACCGGGCGATTACCGACGCACCTGGACGTTGCCGCTGGTTTTTTCTCCGATCGATCCTCACGTCCTCTATTTCGGTTCTCAGGTCTTGTTGCGCACGTCGGATGGCGGCAGTTCGTGGCAGCCCATCAGCCCCGATCTGACCCGCGAGGATCCCGGCGTTCCGGCAAATCTCGATACGGTTACCGCCGCTGATGCGCCGTCCAATAAACAGCGCGGCGTCATCTACACCATCGCTCCTTCTTTTCTGGACAAAGGAGAAATCTGGGCGGGCACGGACGATGGCCAAATACAATTGACGCAAGACGAAGGCCGGACGTGGAAAAATGTCACGCCACCCGAAGTTACGTCGTGGAGCAAAGTTACCCATATCGAAGCCTCCCACTTCGCCCCGGGCACCGCCTACGCCGCGGTCGATCGTCACCGATTGGAAGACGCGAATCCTTATCTTTATCGCACACAGGATTTCGGCAAAACGTGGCGACTCGTTTCGCGCGGCATCCCTCCTGGCAGCTTTCTAAACTGCGTCCGTGAAGACCCTGAACGCCCGGGTCTGCTGTACGCTTGCACAGAGAAGGGCGTCTACGTTTCTTTCAACGACGGCGAAGACTGGCAGTCTCTCCAGCGCAATCTCCCAATCACTTCCGTCCGCGATCTCGTCATTCACGACAACGATCTCGTCGTCGCCACGTTCGGCCGTTCTTTCTGGATTTTGGACGACGTTGCTTCGCTGCGCCAAATGAACGCGCAAATCACCGCGAGCGACGTCTATCTCTTCGCGCCAGAGATCGCTTATCGCGTCCATCCCGGCTCCGATCAGGGCACCCCGGTGCCCGTCGACGAGCCGTTGGCAGAAAATCCTTCCGACGGCGCGCTTCTCGACTATTACTTGAAAGAAACGCCGGCATCACCCATCCAACTCGAAATCTTTGACGCGCAAGAACACCTGGTCCGCCGCTTCGCCAGCGACGATCAGCTGCCGCGAACCAATCCCGACTCTGTCCCGCTAACCATGAACTGGGTCCACGATCCGAGTCCTCTCCTAAAAGATGCCGGCGCGCATCGCTTCGTTTGGGACTTGCACTACGCTTTGCCCACGGGCGTGCCCCGTTCGGAATTTCTGACCGCTGGACCTCTCGCCGTGCCTGGCAAGTATTCCGTGAAATTGACCGTTAACGGTAAATCCACCCTTCAGCCCTTGATCGTAAAGCCCGATCCGCGCTCAAAAGCCACCGCAGAAGATTTGCAGCAGCAGTACGCGCTGGCATCACAACTGGCCGCTAGACTCGCTGAGGTCTCCGCGGCGCTTCAGCAGTCTAATCATCTGCACAAGCAAATCGCCGAGCGAAAAAAGGAGGCTGCAGCCAAGCCACGCGTCCTGACCGCTCTCGAGAATCTCAGTCAGGAGACCGCCATGCCGCCGGAGAACCACGCCTTCCAGTTGGAACCGACGATTCCTCGAGAAAATCCTCCAGGCCTTTCCGCAGTCGCCAGTCGCCTCACAACGTTGTATTTTATTTTGGAAAGCGCGGACGCCGCGCCCACTTCAGATCTAACTTCTGCGGCGCGCTTGTGGGACGTCGCCAGCAAGGACGCACTGGCGCGCTGGAAAAAAGTTTCCGGAGAAGACCGCGCCGCCGTCGATTCCCTGCTGCAAAAGGCAAACCTGAAACCGCTGACCCTGGAGTAGTTTTCAAGGAGAAAAAAACATTTCTGATTAGGCCAGCGTCGGCTTTGGAACCAATTTCTGCAGTTCTGGCAGCGACAAGGCTTCGACCACGCTGCGTTCCGGAGGCTGAATGCGCGTCTCAATCGCGCGCACCACCATGCGCAAGGCCAATTCCATCGTCACTGACGTGATCACCGCCGCCGCAAGCACGCCGCGATCGACTAACGGCTTCACTTGCGTGGCAATCCCGATCCCGATGAACGGCAATCCCATCCACCGGTTTTTTTGTTCCGCGTCTTCCACCATCTGCAGCGCTTTACGCGCGCCGAGCGCCAGCTCGTGGGTCTGTCCGGCGATCAAATCAAATTTTTCCGCTCGGGATGTAGCCAGCCGCAGCCACGCGTTCACGCTCTGGCATGCGCTATCTTCACTCCACTTGCTCCGTACGGAAGTAATCTGCGTGCCGCGCGGCTTAACGCCGTCCACCCCCGCGCGCCGCTGCGCCGCCACCGAACTCATTCCCGGCCCTTCGATCATCAGCACCGATCCGCCGCGCGGCAAGAGCGCGCTCAATTGCCTCCCTTGCAGCCGCCCAATCTCGCCTTGTCCCTGGGTCACCGTAAATACTGGCACCTGCGGATTCGTCCGTAACCGGTTCACATAATCCACTTCACTATTGCTGATGACCCACGCAATCCCCGCCTGCACCGCGGCTTCCGCCACGCGCGGCAGACCCGCCGCCGTCACCGGCTCGACCACAAAGGCATCCGGTCGCTCCGCCCCACTTCCTTGAATAATTTCGAGCAACTGTTGACTCTGCGTGATGGAGTCGTCCTGCGCGTGCAATAGGTCGACTTGAATTCCCAAACTCTGCGCCGTCGTTTTCGCCGCCAATCCCTGCGCATGCTGGTACGCGTTGTCATTCGGCAGCGACACTACCACCCGCAATTTCTTCATGCGCTATTCCTCTATACGAATTATCTTTACAGTGTACGTGGCGGGGCCGAATTCTTGCGCTTTTCTCGCCGCTCGTGTCCGCTAAATCGCCAACGGCGCCCGGCGAATTGACAAATCTTTGTAAAATTTTCTCCCGCCCTCCTGGCGCACAAGTTTACAACCGCCGGGTAGAACGTCTCTCCGCGAAATCTCATGATCGCTACCGGCCCGGCGAGAGACTCGGTGTCGCGGCCCGAATCGCGGCACCGAGTATCCTGCTTCTCGCCTGGGGCCGAAATTCTTTTTAACGAGCGATGCAATCTGCGTTTCCCGGCCGCATCCGTGCGATGCGCGTGTGGGACTTCGCAAGATGCTTCGCTGCCGAATTCTGATCGGAGGAAAGAGGAATGATGCAATCCCTGTGCAAGTCTCTCAAACTGGCGACGTTGTTGGCCGTAGGTGTGGCACTGCATCCCGGCCCAACTTTCGCGCAACACTACAAACAAACCAACCTGGTCTCGGACATTCCGGGGGAAGCGGCGGTCCACGACCCTAACCTCGTCAATCCCTGGGGCATTACCCGCAGTGCGACCAGTCCCTGGTGGGTCTCCGACAACAATTCCGGCTTCTCGACCCTCTATACCGGAGCCGGCGCCATCATCCCCATCAACGGCAATGGCACGGTCACGATTCCTCCGCCCAAGAACGCTCCCGCTGGCACGATCGCGGCTCCTACGGGCATCGTCTTTAACGGTAGCTCCGACTTCGTCCTTCCCGCTCCCAACGGCAACTCCGCCGCTTTTATCTTTGCCACCGAAGACGGCACCATCTCCGGCTGGAACGGCGGTCCGTCCGCTGTCCTTGCCGTCGACAATAACGACAATGGGTCCGCCAACGGCGCCGTCTACAAAGGGGCCACCTCCGCCGACAGCAACGGCAAGCGTTTCCTTTACGTAACCAATTTTCGTGCCGCTCGCGTCGAAGTCTACGACACAAATTTTCATCGCGTGCAATTGTCTGACGACGCCTTTAACCCCGACGGAGACCACGACGGCGATGACCACGATCACGACCAACGCGTGCCCCCCGGCTTCGCTCCCTTCAACATCCAAAACATTGGCGGCAGCTTGTTCGTCACCTACGCCAAACAGGACGCTGCGCGCCACGATGACGTCGGCGGCGACGGCAACGGCTACGTCGAAATCTATACTCCCGCTGGAAAGCACATCGGGCACCTGGAACACGGCGATTGGCTGAACTCGCCATGGGGCGTCGTCTGGACTCCTCGCGATTTCGGCGAGTTCAGCAACACCATCCTGGTTGGCAACTTCCGCAGCGGCTGGATCGCCGCCTTCAACGGCTTCACGCGCAAGTTCATCGGCTTCGTGAAAAATCCAGACGATTCGCTGGTAACCATCGACGGCCTGTGGTCGCTCACGTTCGGGAATGGCGCGGCGGCCGGCCCCTCCACTACGCTGTTCTTCACCGCCGGCTTGGACCAGGAGTCACATGGCCTGTTCGGCACATTGACGGCCGTCGCGTCCGAGCAGGACGGCGACGAAGAATAGTTCAACGCAGCAGCGACTTCGCCACACGTCCGAACGCTGCGTGTGTCGCGTGATTGGGACAGGGGGAGCAGTTGCCTGCTCGCCCTTCCCACACCACGGCGGCGGGACGGGACTTTCACCCGCTGGCGGTCGAACCTGCGCGGCGTAGAAGAAGGACGGCCGGGAGTTTTCGCCGGCCGTCCTTTGTTTTGCCGTTCCGTCTTGCCCGTTCGCAGAGCCCCACACCTAGCAGCTCTAAAAGCTGAAAAGGATTTGGAGGTCCAAACGGCGATTGGCCGTGGTCGTCGAAAACGGCCGGCCGGCGAGCCCATTCGCAAAACTGAAGATTGGCGACGTCACGATACCGACGGGCGTGGCGACGTTCACATCGTTGAAGAGATTTTGCGCGGAGACGCTAAGGGTCAATCCGTATTTGCGGTTTGTGGGATTGCCGGGGCCGAAACCGCCTCCGGGACCGCCGCGACCACGGTCTCCTCCGGGGCCACGACCGAAAGTGCCGCCGCTCGGCCCGCCCACTCCTGCATTGGCGCTGCCTTCTTTTTTGGCGCCGAACCCGAAAGATTTGCTAACGCGAAGGTTGAAGCTAAAGCGGCCGGGGCTGGTGCCATAGTCGTAAGGCACCAGAATGTCGCCCGCGACCGGAGCGGTGTTAAAACAGCCCAGTCTGGTGGAAACCAAGTTCTTGGGCGCGCCTGCGTCGCAGCCAGTCGCGAATGCTGGACGGTCATTGAAGATCGAGTCGTTGTTATTGTCCTGGCCGGTGGTGAGGTTGTAGGGGGCTCCGGAACTGGCAATGACGAAGGGACTGAGGCGAAAGGCATAGGGCAGACCAACTGTTCCGCCCAAAAAAAGACGGTTGCGTATGTCGTAGGGAGTGCGCCCGTAGTCCTGAGCAATATTGTAGGAGTTGGAGGCGAAGGTATTCGGGCCAGCGGTGTCCGCGTTGGCGTAGTTGAGAGTGTAATAGCCGAAAACCGAAAGCTTCGCGCCCACGCGGACGCTGCTGTTTACGATGATCTGGTTCTGCTTGAAGATTCCTTCCGACTGGTATTGATAAATATCTCCCTCGCTCGGATTGGGCCGCGGCTGGGTCGCAGGGTCGCAAGGAGCGCCCGCGCATGGAACAGGAGCGTTGATATTCGTCGTGACGTATTGATGAACGCCACGGGACGTCAGATACGTTACGGCGAGATTGGCGTTTTTCGTTAGCTGCCGTTCCACGCTGACGCCGGTTTGCATCGTGTAGGGCGTGCGAAGATTTGGATTGTTCTGGTATTGCGTGCCGAGAGTGCTGACCGCGCCGCCCGCGGTCAGGCAGGTGGAGGGTCCATAAAGCCCGCTCGGATTGCTGACCGGAAAACATTCCGGGCTGGCAATCGTCGTTTGGGTTTGCAGGATGCCGTTCAACCGCTCCTGTTGCTCTATAAGCGTTTGCGTGAAGCGGTCGTAGAACATGCCAAACCCCACGCGCAAAACGACGATCGGAGCCTTCTTTCCCGTTGCACCGACGCCCCAAGCCGCTCCGAGTCTTGGCGCGAAGTCGTGATGATCGTTGAGATTATCTTGCGCTTCGTAGCGCAAACCATAGCTCACCGTGATGTTGGGCCGCACCTTCCAGTCGTCTTGCACGTACGGTTCGATGTCAAAGTAGTTTTCTCGCAGCGCCGGCGTGCCGGTGATGACCGAGTATTGTTTTGCGCCAAGGCCCTCACCGAGGATCATGGCCGGAGTCGCACCGGCCTGCAGCGCCGCGATCGTTTGCTGGTAGATGCTGAGAGAAGCGAACGTGAACTGGCCGTTGAAATTATTGGTCACGCTGTTGTCATCGTGCGTGGCGCGAAGCCGTCCGCCGAACTTGATCAAGTGGGTTCCCGCGGTGATGGCCGTGAAATTCTGCACCTCGTAGGAATTCTCAGTGTCAGACTGATTGCCGGTGCTGTTGGGGCCGGCAATGAAGGCGCCTTGGACGTTCACCGTGGGATTGTTGATGGAAAAGGGCAAGCCGGCGTTAACGATATTCTGATTGGTGACGTCGCGATGATATTGAAAACGAGTTTCGTTGATGGTGCGGGGGCCGAGGATTTGCGTATCGGTTACTTGCAGCGTCTGTTCGGTTTCGAGGGCGTTATAAGCCTGGGAGGCGAGGTTGAAGCCGCCAACCCCTTCGTTCTGCTGATTGTCGCGGAAATACTGGTAGCGCACGGACAGCGTGTTATTGGGACCGAGTTGAAAATCAAAGCGCGGACCCAGATTGGTGCGCGTCTGCGGAAAAGGCACAGCTTCTGAAAAGGGCGTGAAGACGGAAGGGTCCGCGGGATCCAGCACCGTGGCGCTGACAATGTTTAAGTTGTTCTGGTCGCGCCGGTCGATGCTGAAAAAGAACGAAGCCTTTTTACTGAGCGGCCCGCCGATGCTCGCGTTGTAAAACTCCGAGTTATAGCCCGGCTGCGAAGCGTCACCGAGAAAGGGATCGCGGGAATTGAAATCGGAGGACGTGCCTTGCACCTGCACTTGTCCGTGCCAACTATCCGTACCGGGCTTGGTGAGGATTTCGATGCGGCCATAACCAAGCTTGTCGTATTCGGCAGAGAACGGATTCTGGTTGATGCGAATTTCGCGGATGGACGACTTCGGCGGAAGCTGACCGGCGGTGAATCCGTCGATGTAAATTTGTCCGCCGTTTGGCCCCGCGGATGGACCCGCGAGAGCTTGCAGCTCGGACTGAAATTCGTCGGGATCGTCCGAAAGCGCTTCGAGGTCCTTGTCCTTGATGACAATCATCCCCGCATTGTTGGCGGGATTGACATCCACGGTCGTGTTGGAGTCATTGACCATGATTTTCTGTTCCTGCACTTCGATGGTCAGCGCGATATTTAATTTCTGGACAAGCCCCGCAGCGATCAGAACATTTTCCTGGGTGAACTGGCCGAAACCTTGCGCCAGCGCCTTGACGGTGTATTTCCCCGCCGGCAAATTCTTGAATTCGTAAATCCCATTCTTGTCGGTAAGCGTGTCCATGGAAGCGCCGGTGGGCGTCGTGAGCAGGATGGTTGCTCCACCGACAGTGGCGCCAGAAGGATCCGTGACTTGTCCGCGCAAACCGCTGGTGGCGGTTTGTGCATACAACGCCACCGGCGCGGTTACCGCCGCCATAGAAAGCAGCACTAATACGAATACTGGGGCCAGCCGGGCTTTCATGCGTGCTCCTGGAAGATATTTACAGTTTACTGCGTTGCGCGCGGGTGCAACGGAATCACGGAGTGCCGGCATCTCCACCGGGTGCTGCGCCAAGGCTCCACGCCGAAAGAATGGAAGACTGCCCGTTCGGAGAGGCTTGCAAAATCGGCTCGACTCCGGCGAGCAGCGTGATGGCGGTTACGCCGGAGGTGTCCGTCCCTTCGGTGCTGACAATCATCACGGCATCGCCTTTTTGCAGTTCCGCAAGAGAGGTCGCTGGCTGCGTGGCGATCAGCTGCTGCAGATCCCCGGCACGCCCGGCTCCGCCAGGCCGGCCTTGACCTTGCACATTGGCATCAGCCGCGCCGTCCGGTCGGCCACTGGTTTCCGCAGGCCTTGTCGCAGAACGAGGAGCTGCGTCCGCATTTGGAGAGCTCGCCGAAGGGCTTTCGCCTTTGAGACGAATCGCAATTCGTTGCGCGATGGGGGTGGAAAGTTTTCGCAACTGCGAATCGGCGGTAATTCTGACGGTTACCGGCCTCTTGGTCGCCAAATCCTGAACGATGATGGTTCCCGAGGCCGGATCGGTTTTGGTTACCGTGCCCGCGATATTGCGGAAGGTGCCGGAGACCACCTCATCAGCTGCAAGAGCCGTTCCGTCGGGAGTGCGCTCGCCGCGAGCGCGCAGCTGATCACCCGGCTTGATCGCGTCGAGACCAGCCGGCACCGCTTCGTCAAATTTCACGGAGTTCGTAGCATAGCGACGCAACACGGTGTCTTTCGAAATTTTCACGACAATATTTTTCTTTTCGCTGGCGACGGTTACGCCGATCACGATGGTGGAAGCTGCCGGATCCACGGAACTGACGATGCCGCCCAGTCCGTGCCGCTGCCATTGTTCGCGATCCTTGGCCTGCTTCGCGGCCACGTCGGTTTTAGCCATCACAATGATGGAAAGCGCCGTCGTAGACTTTCCGTCGTCGGCGGGCTTGCCGCGAACGAGAATGCGATCGCCCGGTTGCAGATCGGCGACCGCGATGGGCGTAGCTTGTTTCAAATCTTTTTGCTCAGGAGCCACACGCAAAATTTTTGTGGAGTCTTGCGCAACAATCGTAGCGTCAGAGCCGGAATCGAGGCGCAGCGTTACCGTCGCGCCAGAGATGGACTTGACGGTGCCGACAGAACGGGAGACGGCTGCGTCGGATGCCGGGGATTGCGCGGAAGATGGCTGCGCCAGCAGCGCATGGGCTCGCGTCGAGAGCGGCAAAGCATAGATAGCGGTGCAAATGGACGCCACGATGACGGCATGCCCGCGCTTGGCAAGCCTGCGAAATGTGCGAACCTTCATTCAACAATCCTCATAAACTCGCGCCCAGACTAGCCATCGTCTTAAATGCAGGGCTCCGCCGCAAGCGGTTTTGCTGCTCGTTCTGTTGGACGTCGCCCGGGGCGGAAAACGGTACATATCTTGTTACAAGGTTTCTTGCAAGGCAGCTTCGCTGCAGACAAAAGTCATTAAGATAAAGCAGCTTATGGCGCGACAGCTGTGCCGCTGAGCGGCACCACCTGTGGACTGCCCGCTGCGTCGTCCACAATCACCAGTTGTGCGCTTTTTCCGCCCGCCGACACTGGCGCAAACAGCACGTTGACCTCACAGCTCGCGCGCGGTGGAATTTGCCCGCTGCCGTCTGGACAAGCGTTTGCGGCTCTTTGCAGGCGGAATTCCGTGGCGTCCGGTCCGGCGATGGTGATCGGCGCATTTAAGTTCAGGGTCACGCTGCCAGAATTAGTGATGACAATAGGATGCGCCGCAGAGCTTGTGCCGACGGGCTGATTCCCGAAGGCCAGAGTAGCCGGTGCGATGGTAATGCCAGGAACCGGGGCCGATGGCGTGCCAACCAGAGAAACGCTACGCGGACTCCCGGAAGCATTGTCGGAGATCGTCAGCGTCGCGGTTAGTTCGGGACCGCTGCTTCGCGGGCGAAACACCAATTGGATTTGGCAGCTCTTCGCAGCCGGAAGCACCGCTGGTGACATCGGGCAATTGGAAGTGTGCATGAAATCGCCGCTGTTCTGCCCGGTGAGTTCGATGCTGTTGATAATAAGGTCAGCTTGCCCGGAGTTCGCAAGGGCAAGCACTTGCGGGCTGCTGCTGGTGCCTTGCGCCTGGGTGCCAAAATGAAATTCATGAGCAGAGAGCACGACTAATGGATCACTGGCAATCGCGGAAATCGCCAAGACCATCAGCAGAACTACCAAGATCAATGTAGCGCCAGAGATGTGTTTCATCGGAGTCTACCTTTCCAGCGGCACCGAGCACGCCGCGCGAAGGCTTCCCGTCTAAAGAAAAGAGGCTCGCACGCGACGAGCCTCCTTTGACTCAAATACTCTCATGAAGCGCTCAGCTTCGTCAGCCGTTAAGACTTGCCGGCGCCGCGAGCGCGGCGATTGGCTTCGGTTTCCGTCTCGCGGTCAGAAGACGGGTCCACCGGCCGGTAATTGCGAGTGAATTCATCCACTTGCTTTTCGGCCGCGTCCTTGGCAACCCCGTAGCGCTCCTGGATTTTGCCCACCAATTGATCTTTCTTGCCGGCAATGACGGTTAGATCGTCGTCGGTGAGTTTGCCCCACTTCTCTTTTATGACGCCAGCCGACTGTTTCCACTTGCCTTGAATCTGATCCCAATTCATAACGCCTCCCTTGGATTTCGATCCTGCGGTGAGAATCTCAACTCGACATGCATGAGAGCTGGCCGCTTCAGGAGAACACGGGGTATTCGAAGGCGGAATACAGTAGAGCACGGAGTCGGAATTGCCGCGGGCTGTAGGGCGCATTAGACAAAAGTGTGTCGAATATTTCATGAAAAATGTTCAATTCCGCACGGAGGTCATGCCCCTGCGGTAAAATAAGATAGACATGGCGCGACGCGGAAACTCCAGCTACCGTCCCCGAGTGCAGAGTCGCCGCCAATTCCTGGCCGGCGCGGCTGGTTTCGGCGGCGCGTTGTTGTTAGGTCCCTCGCTGCTCGGCGCGGAGCAGTCCACGGACGCAGCGCCGCAAGTTCTCAATAACGCTCCCGTTCCCTCCCTGCCTTCGCTCGCGCCTGCCGATGATGCGCTCCTCGAAGACATCTGCAAGGCCTCGGCACAGTTTTTCTTCGAACAATCGCACCCCGATACCGGGCTCACCAAAGACCGCAGCGCCGCGGATGGCCGCGATGCGCGAGACGTGGCCAGCCTCGCGGCTACCGGCTTCGGATTGACTGCGCTGTGCATTGCGGAAAAACGCGGCTGGGCGGACTCGCAGAAAATCCGCGAGCAGGTTCGCGTCACGCTGCGCTTTATGTATACCAAGATCTCGAACGAGCACGGCTTCTTCTATCACTTCCTGAACATGCGGACCGGGCAACGGGTCTTCAGTTCGGAAGTTTCCTCCATCGATACCGCGATTTTTTTAACCGGCGCGCTGACCTGCAAAGCGTATTTTGACGACGACGAAATTCGCGATTTGGCAACCAAGCTGTATGAACGCGCGGACTTTGCGTGGCTGCTGCGCGGCCAGAAGATTGCGTCCATGGGCTGGACACCAGAGCATCAGTTCATCGGAACGAACTGGGACACCTACAGCGAGCTGATGATGCTGTACCTGCTGGGCCTCGGTTCCCCCACGCATGCCTTGCCCCCGGAAGTTTGGGCCGCCTGGGGGCGGCCCATGTTCGATTTCTACGGCGTGCGTTACATTGGCGCATATGCTCCGCTTTTCGCGCACCAATTCTCACACGCGTGGTTTGACTTTCGCGGCAAGCGCGACAATTTCGCAAACTACTTTACCAATTCAATTTTGGCTACCCGCGTGCACAAGCAGTGGTGCCTCGGATTGTCGGGCCAATTCCCGGATTACACCGAAGATTTGTGGGGAATTTCCGCGTCAGATTCGCCCCACGGCTACACCGTCTGGGGCGGCCCGCCCATGATGGGCCATCCGGACGGCAGCATCGTGCCGTGCGCTGCGGCGGGTTCGCTCCCTTTTTTACCGGCAGAAACGCTGCGCGTGCTGCGCACCATCCGGGACAAATTCGGCGACAAAGCCGTTCGTAAGTATGGATTTGTCGATGCCTTCAATCCGCTCACAAACTGGTACGCTTCCGATGTGATCGGCATCGATGTGGGAATTACCTTACTGATGGCGGAGAACCTGCGCACCGGTTTTGTCTGGGAACAGTTTATGAAGGACGACGCGGTGCAGCGGGGAATGATTGCGGCGGGATTTCACGCCGAAGGCGGTGCGACAACTCCGGCCTCGCAATCGCCTACGACCGCTCCCGCAGCCACCGCGCCCGTCACGCCGCCGGCGACCCCTCCGCCGCCAAGCTTGGAACGCAGCGTGAATCCGTTTTGGCCTTCAACATAAGCTAGCGGCCGATTTCTACGAGTGCCAGTGCATGCGGACCGAGTCTCAGCGTCAGAGTGTCTCCCGCAAAACTCAGCGATCTTCCGGCCGTCAGCGCTCCCGCTTCCTTTAGTTTCTTGACTTGTTGTTCGGTGGGAAATTGCGGACTGCCCATTTTTTCGTACTCGGGCAGCGGTGAGCCGTGAGCATCATCGACGATCGTGACGCGCGCCGTGTGCGTTCCTGTGAGTCCTTTGAAATGGAGATGGACCGTTTCGCTTCCTCCCGGCTTTTCTGGAGGAAGGATCCAACCCCACACCGCGAGAACGATCTGGCCGCTTTTTTGACGTGTGACCAGAACGGAATCGCTTGCTGCCTCAAGCCGCGTGTCGCCCAATTCATGTAGCAACGCAAAGTCGTTAAAGGCCGGCTTGGGAATACCGTCTTCCGCGAGCAGCCCGAATCCGCCGTAGAAGGGTCTCTTCACGACGCCCTGCTCTTCGAAAACGTCCGAGAAAGTCCAGTAACTCATCATTTGCGTCAGGCCGTCGCATTGGCGAATGGTGTCGGCTAGCCACGGACCCATGTACGCGCTGTCTGTGACTTGCGGCTGATTGCTATAATCGGCGTTGAACTCGCTCCAAATGAGCGGCATATCGGGATACGGCGACGCAGCGATCTGTTTGTGAACTTTTTCTACGGCGCGGCACACCATGCGATCCCGCGGAATCACTTCGTGCGTGCCAAAGACGTCTTCGGCTTTATCATTGCCGTAAACGTGCGTGGAAACGAAATCCACGGGGATATTTTTGGTCTTGCAGTGCGCCAGAAAGCGATCAGCCCAGGCGGCTTGCGCGGTCGCTGGCCCGCCGACGCGAAGCTGCGGGCTGACGCGTTTCACCGCCGCGGCGGCGTGATCGTAAAGATCGTAGTACGTACTCTCTTTCGGATTGCCAACCCAGAAATCGATGTTCGGTTCGTTCCACACTTCAAAATACCAGGTGGAAACCTCCGCCAGCCCATAGCGCTCGACAAGATGGCGCGTGAACTTTTCGACGAGTTGCTCCCACTTGTTCCAATCCTTGGGAGGCGCAACGTTTTGCTTGTACCAAAAAGCGTGTACCGCCCTAGGATCGGAGCTCAGCTTGTTGGGCATGAAGCTAAGTTCGATGAATGGCCGCATATGGTTTTTTAGCAAACCATCGTAGATCTGGTCGACGTAGGAAAAATTGTAGACGGGCTGGCCATCTTTGCCTTCCTCGTAGACGCCGACTTCGTCGTGGAAAATTGCATGAAAGCGCACGTACTGAAAATCCGTAATGCGCTTCACTTCGCGGAGATCTTCGCGGTAGCCTTCGCGCAGCGAAAGAATCGCCCGCCCGGAGCCGAACATCTGCTCCCAGAAATGCGGAAAAGGATGCGATGGCGCATTCAAATCCACCTCAATGGTGCTCTCCTTTTCGGAGGACACCGCCGCAACCTGCGCCTGACCGCAGGCTAAAGGCAGCCAACCCAGCGCGGCCAGCAGGAAGGTGCGCGCCGCGCGCGCCATTCGCTGCGCTTTGGCACACTTGCCATCATCGCTCGTTGTTATGCGTAGGATCGTTTTCAATATTCGCTCCTCGGGTGCTCCCTAGGCCGCCCAACCATCGCTGGCTGGCGCCGCCGTGTCGAACCTGGTCATCGATGGCTTGCGCTCATGCAAAATTCTCTCCGTGGCGGCCACCATCACCTCTTCGTGGAACAGCCGCTGAAAGACGGCCCCGGACAATAAGTTGCACACCGACAACAAGCTCATCGCCTGGTGGTGCGCCATCCAGCTGCGGACAATTTCGCAAGACGGTTTCTCTCCGCCCTTCGGCCTGCCGTAATCCGCCGATTCGTAAAAGCCGAGCGGCCCGACCCATTTCAGATTTTCCATTTCGCGAAGATCGCGCGCCGAATTCACCGGATCGACGTTCAAGGCGAGGAAGGCTGCGTACGGTGTAATCACCAGGCGGTTCGGCATGTCCGGTTTCGCGGCTAGCGCGCGCACCCCGAAGGCATGGTATTCGTAGTGTCCAGCTTCATTCTTTTCCCTGCAGGCGCCCTCAGAAATTCCCCAGGGCGTGCCCAACTTCTCGACTGCCAGCCGCTGGCTCGCCACCGCGCCACCCATGCTGTTTTCCAACAGCGTTTCCGGATAGGCGCGCATCCACAGCATCGGCATTAAATACTCGAACATGGTGCCCGTCCAGGAGATCAGCACATTGCGATCAGCGTAATGGGTGTGCACGCGCCCCAGTTGAAACCAACTGTTCTGCGGAATGTCACCCTTCGCGATGGCCACGAATACCGCGCTCCGCGCCTCCGACGCCAGCAAGTCGTAGCAGCTTTCCAGTAACTCATTTTTCTCGACGTCTATTCCCACTGAAAGCATTTTTCGCTTGCTGTTGTACAAGCAGCGAAAATCCATCTCGCGGACCAGACGGTCGGCGTCTTCCGCGATCGCGGCGAATCGTGCCACCATTTCTTGCGACCGCGCCACACATCCCGGCAAGCGATCTCGCAACGCTTGCAGCGCGCCTTGTGCCTCCGACCAAAAGGAATATTCCTCCAGCCGTTTCTGCAATTTGCTGACGAATGCCGGCAATTCCAGCAGCGTCAATCCGACCGCAACATTTCCATAGAGCATTTCTCCAGCTTGCTGGCGCACCGCCGCGTATTCCGGCAGCATCCACGGCGCCAATGTTTCGACCAACTGCTGTAGGTCGGCAATTTTGCTGCGGCTTTCCGCGAGCCACCACTGCGCCGACGCCGTGGGCGCGCTGGAATTCGCAGCCAATTCGACGCCTATCACTTGCAATTGCCGCTCCATGGAACCTAGCGCGGTAAACCACGAAACAAAATCATCGCCAAGCTTCGCCACCGAGTTACGCAGGTCATTCAGCGCCCTCAGCATATCGGCGGCGGCGCCCGCTGACTCGCACTCTTCAGCGGCAATGGCCAGATGTTCGCGAATTCCACGAAGCAACGAGGTCCGCAAAATCGCCTGCCCGCCCATGCCCAGGCATCCCTGCTTCAGACACCACAGCGAACAAGCCAGGTTTCCGCTATCGACGCTCGAAATAAACCGCGGCGCGAGCCCTGTTAGGCTTGTCGTGTCGAACCAATTTAGGAAATGTCCGCGGACGCGCGGCAGCCTCACGGCGCTGGCAAATGTTTTTTCCGTGAGTTCCAGATACGCTGCGGTGTCCAGGAACCCTAATTCGTAAGCCGCATATTGCGCGTTGAATTGCAAGCCGAGGTTCGTAGGAGATAAGCGGTGCGCGACCTTCAGGGGCTCTTCGAGCACGTTGTCTGGAACCAGCCAATTGCTTTCCGGCCCCGCCATCTCGCGGAAATACCGCCACGTTTTCAAGGCACAGGCGCGCAAAAATCGTTCATCCTCCGCGCTCACGTCACTGGACACGCTTCGCAACGGGCGGTCCAGCCACCGCGCGGCGGGTTTGGAGATAAGCCACAACAGCAGGATCGGGACGGCGGGCAGCACGGCCGCCGGCCGGAATAAGTACACGGCCAGCATCAAGGCCAACGCAACGATGGGTGTCCAATCCAAATAAACGTCAACCGGAGTGCGCTTTTTCGCCTCCATCTCTGATTGCGCCGCAGTCTCCCATTCAAGCAGGTTACGTTTGCTTACCGTCAATCGGAAAACCGTGCGAAATATTGCGTCCAGCGTCACCAGCGTTTGGTGCGCCAGAAAAGTCAGCGTAATCAGGACGCCGATCTGTTCTGACGTGAAGTCGCTGAACGTTTGCCGCAGCAAGCCGACGCGGTCATCCGCTCGCCATAGCCGCGACAACGAAAGCACCAGCTGCACATAACTCGGAATCAGCATCAACGCCACGGTCGCGGCGGTCCAATTGGCGGGCTTTCCCGGCAAGTAGAACCATCCGGCCAGCAGCAACACGAATGTCGCGCTCTCAATCACGCTGCGCCGCAGATTGTCTAGTATTTTCCATCGCGATACCACGTCCAGGGGATTTTTTACCAGCGCCCCCTTCGCGTCCGGCACTCGCGGCAGCAACCAGCGCAAAATCTGCCAGTCCCCGCGAATCCATCGATGCTTGCGCCGGCTGTGCGCCGTGAAATGCGACGGATAGTCGTCGATAATTTCCACGTCCGAAACAAGCCCCGCGCGCGCGTAGGCCCCTTCGATTAGATCGTGACTGAGAATGGCGTTGGATGGAAATCTTCCCGACAAAACCTGGCGAAATACGTCCACCTCATAAATACCTTTACCGGTGAATATTCCTTGTCCGAATAGATCCTGATAAACATCCGAGACGGCCCGCGTGTAAATGTCCAAGCCCGTCTGTCCAGAATAGATGTAAGCCAAGCGGGAGCGATTCGCGGACTGCACGCTGATTCCCACGCGCGGCTGCAGCACTCCATAACCCTCATCGACAGAATTGGTCGAAGGATTGACCGATGCGCGATTCAAGGGGTGCGCGAGCGTCGCCACCAGCCGGTAAGCGGACTCACGCGGCAGTTGCGTATCAGAATCGAGAGTTATGACGTAACGGACACGCGGAAGAATCGAGAGGTCACCGACCTTTACGGGAAAGCGGTCATTTTGCCCGCGCAGGAAATCGTTGAAGTCCAGCAATTTGCCGCGTTTGCGCTCCCAACCCATCCATTTATTTTCAATCTCGTTGAAAACCCGATGACGGTGGAAGTGCAAAAATGGTCCGCGCCCCCCGCGAGAATATTTTCGGTTGAGGCCTTCAATCAATCCCGAGCACAGCGATATAAACTGGTCGCGTTCATCGAACGGTTGTGCAGAATCCGGCGGATCGGTCAACAAAGCGAAATAAAGTTGCGGATCGCTGTTCCCGATGTACCGCACCTCCAGGCTGCGGACCAGGTCCTTGATCTGCTTTTCATCGATCAACAACGTGGGAACCACCACCACGGTCAAACAATCCTCGGGAATGCCCTTGGAAAAATCCATCCGCGGCAGGGCGCGCGCGGGCACGAGAAAAGTCACCAGTTGATTCACCACTTCCACGGCGGATTCGCTGGCCGGCAACAGCAACAAAAGCGCGGCCGCGATAATCGGCACCGTGCCGCTCACACCCGTCACCACAAACAGCATCATCACAAAAATCAAAAACTCCAGCGACAAAAAGTAGAATACCTCCGGAGCTTCGCGAAACGTTTCGCCGAGGGCGCGCAACCCCGGCGCCCGGTAGCGAATTTGCTGTTTCATCAAGCGTTGACCGTTCCCGATAAGGTAAAACCCCACATGGCTGCGGCGCTCCCGCGAACGTTCGTTGGGATGTTCGCGACCCATCGCCTGTTTAGAAAACTCCACGGCCAGCCGCGCGATTTCGAATTCGTCCGTGCCAGAGGCCAGCATGAATTCCTGGATCGCGTTGCGGTACAAGTCGCAGCTTTCAAAATCCATCAGCGCGTAGGCGCCAGACGGGTCTTCCCGCAGAATAGCTTCCGTGTGGCTTAGTTTGACGAATGCGTCCTTCAGCTGCGTATGGCTCAAACGGTGCAGGCTCTTCATCAACGGCGAGAAGGAAATACCGGCAACGGCGAGCCCGCTGGCTGGCGCGGCCGTAGCTTGCAGGCGCAAACTTTCCGTTACCTGCAACTTCGCAGCCACCCCTTCGAGCACCACCAATTGCATCATGGGCTTCAGTGACCAGATTTCCTGCATCTCAAAATACTGTTCGCCCTGAAACACCTGCATGTACTCGATCAGGGCGTCTTCGTCAAAGAGAAAACTCAAGGCTTCGAGATAGGCTTGTGCGGCAACGTAGCTCCTCGGAAGTTCCGTCATGGCGTCTGCGTCGCAGCTCACTTGCTGCAGCGGAATCTCGGAGTCCCAGGAGTCGCGCACCTCCGCGTACGTCGACCGCAGCATGCGCAGATTGCTCCAGAAATCCCGCAATTCGTCATCCACTTCGCCGCCCGCGCAGACTTGCGCCGCTTCGAGAATCACGGCGTTCGCCGACTCCAGCCTGGCCTCCAGCGCGGCATTTCTTAGGGACTTTTTCGAAAGCTTCCACTGCGCCGCGCGTTCACGCGCCCCGGCCGGCCAATCGCGCGCCGTGGCGGCTGCCACGCCGGGGGCGCCCGCGTTTGCGCTCCTCGCCGATTGGGGCTCCGCCCTAATTGGTGGCGCCGGATTTGTTTCGCCCAGCCGCATCACGTCGATCAGCTCTTCGTCATTCATGCAAAATAACTCTCTTGGCCGCCCTCTAACTATCGATAGCTCGAAGCCTGCATCTCAAACATTTCCGCGTACCGCCCGCCGCGCGCCATCAACTGCTCATGCCGCCCCTCTTCCGCGATCTGTCCCTTTTCGAGCACCACGATGCGGTCCGCCATTTTCACCGTCGAAAATCGGTGCGAAATCAGCAGCGCCATTTTACCTTTGGTCAGTTCCGCGAAGCGTTCGAACACTTGATGCTCCGATCGTGCATCGAGCGCAGCCGTCGGCTCATCGAGCACCAGCAGCTGCGCGTCACGCAAATAAGCGCGCGCCAGCGCCACGCGCTGCCATTCGCCGCCGCTCAGGTCCACTCCGAACTCAAACCTCCGTCCCAGCATCTGCTCGTAGCCGCCCGGCAATTTACTTACTACGGAATCCGCCAGGCTTTTTTTGGCTGCCATCTCGATACGCGGCAGGTTCTTGCGCTCTGAAATCTGGCCCATCGCGATGTTTTCCCAGGCGGTCATGTCGTACCGCATAAAGTCCTGGAAAATCACCGCAATCTGGCTGGAATAATCCTCGAGGTCGTACTCTTTCAAATCGATACCGTCTAAAAAAACCGTTCCCTCGGTGGGATCGTACAAACGTGTTACCAGTTTGACGATGGTGGTCTTCCCTTCGCCATTCTCGCCAATCAACGCGATCCGCTCGCTCGGATGGATGCGCAGATTCAAATTGTGCAGCACATGTCGCGCGGTCCCGGGGTAGGCAAAACTCACGTTGCGAAACTCAATTCCTCCCTGGATCGGTCGCGGCGCACGCAGGGCATTGGGCTTGGAAACTACCAGGGGTCGCAGCGCAAAAAATTCCAACAGGTCGGTGAGGAAAAGCGACTGGTCCGCAATGCTGGAAAACGTCGAGAAAATCATCTGCAAGTTAGTGCTGGCCCCGGCGATCGCGCCCGTCAAAAACGTCAGCGTGCCTACACTCATTCTCCCGGAGACCGTTTCGTAGATCACGTAAACGTATGCGCCGTAGTAGCCCAAAGTTGTCACCAACGACAGCGCCGCGGTGGCCCACAGCCTGCGCTTCGCCAATCCGACATTTTGTTTATAGACGTCGTCAGAAAGTTCGGTGAAACGTTCCGTCAAATACTTGTTCAACCCGAAAAGCTTCAGTTCTTTAGCGCTGTCTTTGCTGGCACCGAGAAATCGCAGGTAATCGATCTGCCGTTTAACCGGCGTGAGTCGAAACGCCAGCGCGTATCCGAGAAACGCAAAATGACTTTCACCCAAGAATGCCGGAACCACGCAAACGACCAGCACGATCAGCAGCCACGGCGAGAAAAACAGGATGCTCGCAGCCAGCGTGGCGGTCGTGATCACCTGCTGCACCAGCTGCCCCATTTGACGGATCATTCCCAGCCGATCCGTCGCCTGCACGCGCGCGCGCTCTAATTTGTCCTGAAAACTCGGATCTTCGTAGCAGAAAAGGTCCAGGCGCGAGGCGTGTTCCATGATGCGAATGCTGATATGGCGCGCGAACTTGTCGGCCAGCAGTGCATCGCAAAAATCCACCACGCGATTCAACAGCGTGGCCACGGCGGCCAGCGCGAATTCCAGCACTACCAGCAGCCAGAAATCCTGCCGTAACGCGCTCCCATGCGACACGTGTGCTACCACGGCATCGATAATCAGCCGCGTGACCGCCAGCAGGCCCAGCGGAATTACCGCAACGACGGTTCGCAGCCCCAACCCGGCACCGACCACCGCCGGGCTCGATTCCCAAATGATGCGTAGGACTGGAGGGATATTTTTAAGCGATTGCAGCCGTTTTCCCCAGGCGTCCTGGAAGTTTGCTCGAACCGGTGCGGAGGTGGCGGCCACGTTCAGATGGGCTTCTCGCTAAGAATTTACGCAGCGAATTGTCGTTCATTGTACACGGTGGGAGCCGCTGTAGACCATCACTGGCGTTGCCACCGCACTGCGCGGCCCTGCAGCCACACCCGGACCGCGACAAAGTACGTACAGATAGAACTAATCACAGGCAGGAACAGCGAACCATACCGCCAAGACCTTACGCGCGCATGCGCGTGACAAGCCCCAGCGTCGAGGCGATCGCAAATATGGAGATCGACACCGTACAAAAGAAACGCGTGAACATCGCCATGGCGCCCGTCGCGCCAAACGCAATAGCAACCAGGAGCACCGCAAGAACCGCCGCAGCCAATTTCAGATTCGTGTTGCTCTTCATTTTGAACTCAACCTTTTGTGTGTCGCTCCGCATAGCTCTTGCCATAGCAGTTCCTGTACCACGCTGAACGATTGAAAGGAAAGCACTTACCAGGCGCGCCGGTTATCCGTGCGAGCATTTTCGGCTGCTCCCGCGTAAATCTTTCAGGGTTACCAGAATTTCATCCGCTCTCTGCGTTTACAATCGCTTCGCTCTACGCGCTTCGTTCTTCACCTCTACAGCCTCCCTTGTATTGTCCCGAACTAACATGCCGTTTATATCTATTCCTACGTTCTCGGTTAGCGAGAACGGGTCATCGCACTGGAAGCCCCGCTGGTGCTGGACGAAACCCGGCGCGCAACTTGCGTGGAAGTCTTCAAAAACTTTCACTACCGCCAGACTTCGAGGAGACTTCCCATGGACAAGACCGAAGCCCGACCGTATCCGAAGAACGATGAAACGGAGCTAATCGCGCGCGCTCGCGCGGGCAAACCGGAAGCCTTCGCCGAACTCGTGAATCGCCATTCACAACAAGTTTACGGTGTCTCGTTGCGCATGCTGAAGAACCATGAGGACGCTGAGGACAATGTTCAGAATGTGCTCTGCAAGGCTTACAATCACATCAAGCAATTTGAGGGAAATTCAAGATTTTCCACCTGGCTCGTGCGCATCGCCATCAATGAAGCGCTCATGAAGATTCGCCAGACGCGCTCGGACCGCACCACGAAACACGCCGAGACGACTTCCGCGGACAACGATGAACCCATCATTCCGGATGTTGCCGATCACCGCCCGAACCCGGAGCGTGCCTACATCGCCAAAGATCTCGCCACCAAAGCCTTTACCGGCCTGCACCCTTCCCTTCGCGATACGTTCATCCTTCACAAAGCCGAGGGTTGGACCAACCGCGAATTGGCCGGCGCCATGGGCATCACGGTAGAGACCGTAAAATCACGAATCTTCCGCGCCCGCGTCCGCATGCGGAACCAATTGCTCACGCTGGCCAAAGATCGCACCATGGCTCTGCAAGCCTGACCAGAACCTGCACAAACCGCACGATGCCGGGACGCATCACGATGGGCTTCTCGGTTTTATACCTGCAAGAGACCTACGGGTGGGCGCTTCCGCACCCCGTGTACGCGAGACCATCTGCGGCTCTATCGATCGCCGCCCTCGCCGTGGTTCGTCGGCAGAGTAGCCTTCACGGTGGTGCCTCCCCCTGTACTTTCCACTTCCAAGGTGCCGCCTAAATCCGCCAGGCGCTCGCGCATACCTGCTAATCCAATGCCTGCAGCCAATCCTGCGCGAAACTTTTGAATAACGGCCGCGGGAATACCTTCTCCGTCATCACGCACCGTCAAGAGCAGCGTGGAATCTCTGCAGCTCACATTCACGTTAACCCTTCGCGCTTTCGCGTGTCGGTGCACGTTGGTCAGCGACTCCTGGAGCACTCGAAAAAGTGCCAGCTCGATTTCTCTCGGCAAACGCTCGACGATCTCCGCCACGGCGACGTCTACTTCCGTGCCGCTGCGCTTGGCAAATTCTTCGGCATACCACCGCGCCGCGGACTCAAACCCCAGCTCATCTAGGAGCGGCGGGTGCAACAAGTGCGAAATGGTCCGTACTTCCAGAATCGATCGGTCTGCCATCTCCACCGCTTCCGGCAGCCACTCTCGCGCGGCGGTGCCATGCGCTTCCAAATCCTTGCCGATGCGCGCCAAAGTCATTTTCAATCCCGTCAGGTATTGCCCTACGCTGTCGTGAAGTTCTCGGGCGATCTTGCGTCGCTCGATGTCTTGCAGTTCGAGGATGCGGCCGCTGAGCATGCGATAAGATTCCGTGTTCTCGCGTTCCAGCTTTTCCCTTTCCTTTCGCGCAGCCACCTCTTCCGTGAGCAGGCGGAAATTGTAAAGCAGCAACACGATGGCTATTCCGAACGCCATCATCAAAAGCAAAAGGTTTCTGCGAAACAGGCTGTCCATTCGCTGCAGCCGCTGCCGCAGCAAAGCGTCCTCGTCGGTATCAATTCCCTGAATGATGGTGGCAATTCGCCCTAACCGTGCGGCGTTTCCCTCGCCCAATTCGCGCAGCGCCGTCGCCCTGGGGACTCCGCAGCCCGCTGCGCTGGTACAGGATTGAAACCGTAGGATCTCGTCGGCAATCAGCGGCTCCAAAGCGTTAAGCCGCGCTGTTTGTCTCGGATTATCCAAGGTCAGCGCTTGAAGCTCTTTCTCCGTTTTTGCCAAGGCATCGCGATTTTCGTGGAATTTCTCGGCGTCGATTGACGATTTCGTTTGTAAATAACTCATCGCATTTGCGCCGGCCTTGGCCAGATTCAATTGCAACGCATCGAGCTGCCTGCGAACTTCGTAGGAATGCATCACCCAGTTGCGGCTGTCCGCCACGCCCGCTTCGGTAAAAAGCGCGAGTACCCCGGTTACCAGAAGGATCACCAGTGCGGACACCAGCGAGCCCAGGCGCACCGGTGGCCGCGAAAATATTTTTTCGATTTTGGAAAGGTAGGCTGTAAAACTCGTCATCGAGGCGCTCATATCGTACGGCGATCGGGCGCCCAGGCGCAATCCGCATTAGCGGCACGACCGAATCGCCTACTTCGAGGCCGTCTTCGCTTTCGCGGGAGCCGCGTCGCTCGTATTCGGTACGTCAATCCCCAGCGCTGTCGCCAGCGCAATCTGGTGATCTTGTTCTTCGACCAAAATTTCCCGGATCACTTCGGCCATGGCAAACTCGCCCAGCTCATCGCATTCTCGCACTCGCTGCCGGTAGTTGCGCACCGTATCGTTTTCATTGTTTAAATCGGCCCGCAGCATCTCTTTATTGTCATCCGTCTGCACCACCGGTTTGGCAGTCACCACCGGTGTGCCGCCCAAATAGTCGATTTGATTCGCGATTTTGATGGCGTGTTGCAGCTCTTCTCCCGCGTGCTTTTCCAATTCGCCGGCTATGTTCATGTACTCCGCGCCTTTAAGCGTCTGCGAATAGACCGTGTAAGCAATAATGGCCTGAAATTCGCGCGCCAAATCCTCGTTTAGATTCTTGAGCAGTCCTTCGCGCGTGATTCCGGCCTTTGTTTCCGCCTTGTTGTTTGCATCCGGCATATAGCCTCCCAATTTTACGCCAACCGTTCGCAGACACAAATACAGCGTTCCGCAGCCCGCTGCACAAAAAAACTTCAGTCCAGTTTCGCGGAAAGCGTGTCCAGCGCCGTTTTCCCGGTTTTCAAGACCTTGGTGACCGCTTGTTCGCCCTTTGCAAAGGCGTCCTGCACCTGATCGATCGAGCGCTTGGCCTTTCTTCGCAGGCGGTAAGCCTCATCTTCGACCGTGTCATTGATCCATTCCCGCGTATCCTCGCCAGATTGCGGCGCAAAAAGCAGCGCGATCCCCACGCCCAGTCCCAATCCCGCCAAAAAGCTCACCACAATTTTTCCGGAGTCTCCCGCCATGATTCCTCCTTGCCGCCTAGTGCGGACCTGGACCAGATTCCGACATCGCCGAAGTCTTGCTCGCCAGCGCCTGGACTTCTTTAGCGACCGATTCATCGACGCGCGGGCTGATATACGTCTTCTCTTCCATGATAACCGCCAAGGCCCGCAGCAATTCCTGCTCCGCGTCCGTCTTCAACAGATATCCGTTCACTCCCGCCTGGAATGCGCTCCGCATCAATTCCGCGGACTCATGCAGGGTAAGCAACAATATTTTTACGCCAGGATTCGTTTTGCGAATTTCTCGCGTGGCCGCCACACCGTTCATCCCCGGCATCGATACGTCCATCACGATCGCTTCCGGCTTCAATTCCGTGGTCATGCGCACTGCATCGTTTCCGTTATCCGCTTCTCCGCACAACTGCCACTGGGGATTCTCCTTCAAAATTCCCTGCACGCCGCGGCGGATGAAAGCATGGTCATCAACAATGAGTACTTTAGGCATGGGCATCCCTATTCTCCGTCTTGCGCAAAAAGGCGCTTGTTCCCTGCAGGCTTACTCGGAGTTGACCGGATCTCTGGCTCGGCAAAACGCGCCTCGCACTTCTGCAGTCGGTGCTACGCTTCAATAATCTGGTTCTTCACCGCGTAACGCACTAGCTCACTCACCGAATGGAGCTCCAGTTTTCGCATAATATTTGCGCGGTGTGTCTCCGCCGTCTTTACGCTGATTCCCAGCGCCAGCGCCACCTCTTTGCTGCTTTTTCCCTCCGCCAGCAGCTGCACAATTTCCCGCTCTCGTGATGTCAGCCTGCTGCGGTATTCGGTCGGCGTATCGGACGGCTTGGTCTGCTTGCGGAACCCGTTCAGCAGCATCTCTGCCGCACGCGGCGTAAAGAACGATCGGCGATTGGAAATCGCATCGACCGCCGCCACCAGATCACGATCCGCGTCGGACTTCATGATGTACGCGCGCGCCCCGGTCTCCACAATCTCGTGCACCAGCTGATCGGAAAAATGCAGCGTAAGGATAACGATTTCAGTCTTGGGCAGCGCCTTGCGAATGCGGCGCGCGGCTTCGAGCCCGTTCAAATCGGGCATGCTGACGTCCATTACTACTACATCCGGCTTGTGCTGTTCGCAGAGCGCTACCGCTTCGCGGCCGGTCTTTGCCTCGGCGCACACGTCCCATCCCGGGCGCGCCGTTAGTAAGTGCTTGAGTCCTCTGCGGATAATGTCGTGGTCGTCCGCCACTAATATTCGTAGATTCATACTCCTCCGACCCTGCCTCCAACCATACTGACCGCTCCCTTAGAGGCACATACCGTTTTCCCTGTATTTTTCTAAGAGGTTAGTGCTTAGCAAAGCATGTTTCCGACTGGCGGCGCCCCGTGCAGAAATCCTCGGCGTGCCTTGATTCCCGCGAATACCTATCCCCTCCTAGGTTGCGTACCAGGATGCCCCGATAGTACGCCTCGCCAAATCGCGGTTCAATCGCGCTGTTGACGCTGCTCACCTCAGAAAGGGGTTCCTCGAAATGATCACCGTTCTTCTTGTAATTCTCGTGCTCATGGCCATTGGCGCGTTCCCGTCGTGGGGCTATAGCCGAAGCTGGGGTTACTATCCAAGCGGCGGTCTCGGCCTGGTCGTCTTGGTCCTGCTGATTTTGCTTCTGCTCGGCCGGGTGTAGCTGACTTTTCAGTTTCCCCTAAACCCCCGTGGCGGGTGCGCTATGCAACTGCTCGCCACGGTTTTGATTTGTCCTCCTCATGGCATTTTCGTTCCGCCCGGAACGCGTGCGTGCCGTAGAATTCAAAGGCAGGGTTCGACAGGTGGGAGTTCTCGCACAACCGCACATGCCCGATACCGAAACGAATTTTGAACAAACTCGCGCGTTCATCACCAAAAGCTGGGATACCCTCACTCGCACGCTGACCCGCTCGGAGACCTACGGCGACCCGAAGACCGACGCACCTGAGCCAATCCTGTATCTTCCCGCCGATTTGCCGGAACCAGCGGCCATCGAACACCTGCAAAAGCGCTGCCGCATCAGCGTTCGCAGGCTTCCCCGCGCCATCACCACACCCGATACCGTAAATCTTCACGCGATCCCGAACGAAGGCTTGCTGTACCTCGAACATCCCTATATCGTCCCCGGCGGACAATTCAACGAAATGTACGGCTGGGACAGCTACTTCATCATTCTCGGCCTGCTCCGAGATTCGCGAATCGCCATGGCCAAGGGCATGGTGGAGAATTTCTTTTTCGAGCTCGACCACTACGGCAGCATCCTCAACGCCAATCGCACCTACTATCTGACCCGTTCGCAACCGCCGTTTCTCACCTCCATGGTTCTCGCGTTGTTCGAAGCCGACAAGTCTTCGGGCGGTCTAGACCTCGAGTGGCTACGCCGCGGCTTCCACTATGCCGTCCGCGACTATGAACACTGGACCGCCCTCCCGCACCTCGCCGGGGACACGGGTCTGTCTCGCTATTTCGATCATGGCGACGGGCCCGTCCCAGAAATCATGGGCAACCCCCACGACTACTACCGCGGCGTCGCGCATTTTTTCATGATCCACGACAAGCACATGGGAGACGAATCCCGGCAGCTCATTCGCCTCAAAGGCGACGAACCCGCGGCACCACCCATCGGTCCGGTCTTTCCATTTTTCGGCGAAGACACAACGTCCCCTGAGGGCACATCGCAGCAAAACGAGGAGGAGGAAGAAAACGTCCACCACCTGGCGCTACACGCCGATTTTTACAAAGGCGATCGCAGCATGCGCGAATCCGGCTTCGATGTCTCCTTCCGTTTCGGCAGCTTCAGCGGCCGCACGCACCATTTCGCTCCGGTATGCCTGAATGCTCTTCTCTATAAAACGGAGGTGGACCTCGCCGCCATGTGCGGAATTCTCGGTCAACCGGAGCAATCTGCCGAGTGGCTCGCCAAAGCTGCGCATCGGCGGTTTCTCATGGACAAATATCTGTGGAATGAACAGCGTGGTCTCTACTTCGACTACGACGCCACCAAGCAGGCTCCTTCGGAATACGAATTCGCAGCGACTTTTTATCCGTTGTGGGTCGGGGCCGCTTCTCCCGCGCAAGCAGCTCGCGTGGCACAGAATCTCTCGATGTTTGAGCAGCCCGGCGGCCTCGCTATGAGCACCCGCGAATCCGAAGCGCAGTGGGATTTTCCCTACGGATGGGCGCCCATTCAGTTAATCGCGGTAGAGGGCTTGCGTCGCTATGCGTATCGCGTCGAAGCCGCGCGAATCTCGGACAATTTTCTGACTATGGTGGTGCAGAACTTTGAGAAGGATCACACCATCAGGGAAAAATATAACGTCGTCACGCGTTCCTCGGCCACGCGCATCCGGGTAGGTTACAGCCAGAATGAAATCGGCTTCGGTTGGACCAACGGAGTTTTTCTGGAGCTTTTGGCGCAACGTCCCCCATGGTGAGCGCCGCTTGGGAAGGCCAGTTGGACCGTTTGTGGTGATCGCCGCTGATCGTGGCCGCTAAGCGGTTGCCGCGCAAGGCGCCGCCCCGTCCCGGATTCCCGGGCGAAGTACGAACCGCCGCTACTGCACAAAAATCGCGGGTTCCGAGTCGAGCGACGGCACCACGCCACCGAAGCGATTGTCGTAAATGAAATACTCCCCCGGATTAATGTACTCAAGTCGCCGCAACTGCACGCGCGCTTCATCCAAGCCATCCACAGCGCGCACCCACACCATCTTTCCTCCGGGTAGTTTCTTGAAAATGTCCACTTTGCACTTCATCGTCGGTCTCCGCGGCTTGGGCGCAACCTCAATGAGTGCAGGCGCCGCGCCAATCGCGCGGTTATCTCATAACCATCGTGATTGCATCGTTATGCGAGGCGATTGCCTATTTAGAGAGCTTCTGACCCAGCTTCCAAACATCGCTGGTATTACACGCAAAGGGCGCTTTTTTCCTTCTGGGGTACTAGCACGTACAGCATTCGCGGTAGCCGGCTCGTAGCCACCACGCAAGTCATCTTGCCCTCCTATACCGGCAGCAACCTCACGCGGTCCGTTCGCTTGAGAGGGGTGGAGCATCGACGAGCCTCTTGCACTCATGACCATCGGCACCAACGGCACGCAACGATCGGGCCCGCCTATTTATTCTCCTTTCAAAATTTCCCGTCGCCGTGTTGCAGAGTTGGCCAAACACGTCGGCGATCATCGCCCGGTTTCGATACGGCTCCCCGCCAGGGAGTGGCCGGCGTTTCGCCCCTGCGGAGATCGCTTTGAACATCTTCGCGTTCTCGGCTCGGCTGACCAAACCCTTCGGCACCCGTTCTCGTTCATCACCGCATCGAAATTTTGGGTTCATTTTCCATGGAGACCACCTTAAAAGTGTTAGAAACTCTGGCCACTCTCTATCTCCTGGCGACCATGCTGGCTCTCGCGCTTGCCGCAGTACACGCGTTCAAAGCGCGACCAAGAGCCACCTTTTCCTTAGCCAACCGGCACTCCCGACGCCGGACCGCCTAGCCCCAGGCTTGGCATGCGGAACGGGATTAACACTCAAACGCGGGCCGCCACGGAGCGCGCTCGAGAAGCGCGCCGCTCCTAAGGGGATCTACAGGAATTACCCGATTCGCCCCTTCCCCGAGGCGATCATAAAATCGTGTCTTCACAAATCCAGTGGAGAACGTCCCCCATGTCCACCGAGCCCCTTTTTGCCAAAATATCCTCGCTTCGTTCCGAAACGCAGCGGCTATGTAAGGCGCATCCTTCCGCAGAACTGCTGAGCAGACTTGAGGCGTGTGACGCGGCGCTTCGCTACCTCCGGGGAACCACCCAGGAATCAGTTCGTCGCGAGTCATTGCATGGCAACTTGCGGATGGGCAATAACGGCTGGAGGGCGTGACGGGGCGGAATCCTTGCGCCAACTCACTTCCACTCATTCAGAAGCGATTGTGTTTGGTCGTTGCAGATCTCATCCCGAAGGTCTTCACTCCACAAAAAAAAATTCCTCACCTCTCACGGCTGACTCGATGGCGTGGATCAACTGCTTGTCCGCGTTCGATTTCTCGACGTAGCCGTTCGCTCCAACCTTCCGCGCTTCGGCAATGAATTGCTGATCCTTGTGAGAGGAAAGAATCACAATGGCGGAGTCCGGCACGCGACTCCGGATGAGCCGTGCGGCCTCAAAACCAGACATCTTGGGCATCGTCACATTGATCACGATCACGTCCGGCTTCAAGGCTTCGGCGAGAGTTAGGGCATGTTGGCCATCTCGCGCTTCCCCAACAACCTCAAAGCCCGCTTGCGCCGTCAGGATTTGCTTGACCATTTGCAGAATCGTTGGATGATCGTCCGCTATAAGAATTCGAAGGCTGCGTATCGTGGTGGGATCTTCAAGGACCGCGACCGCGTCGTCCGGAGTCGGAATATCGAGGCGTCCCGTGAAGGGCGCGACCGAGTTGTCGTTCGCAACTTTTCCACCCACGTCGCGCTCGTGCGCCATGTCTATAAAATGCCCAATCGGAACGTCGTTCCTCATTTCTTTGCCGGCAGCATGTCTTGCAGCATGACATTCCATGCGCCCGGCAGGCTGTGCGATTTCGGACACCGGTTTGAGCCGAATCGTTTGAGTTGCTTATATGGAAAAGCCTAAACCGCCGATGAATTGACACACCTGTTGTGGCGTGCTATTTCTGGTCACGCCCTATGACAAAGAAAGTTGCGCCGAAACGTAGCAACGAAGGCATGCAACTCGCGCCGGCTCACCTCGAAAAAAAGAGCGTGCAATTTGCCCAAGGCTAGACGATCTTCCGGCAAGGCGATCTCGCCGACTCTGTTTTCTTGATCCAACAGGGAGTGGTCAAAATTAGTATCGTCAACGAGAAGGGAAAAGAAGCCGTCATCACCCTCCTTGAAGCCGGCGATTTTGTCGGCGAAAATTGCATCAGTAACGGCTCGCCGGTGCGCATCACCTCGGCGTCAGCCATCAAGCCCACGACCGCGCTGGTTATCCAGAAAAAGGAGATGTTCCGGGCTCTCCATGAAGAAAAAGACTTTGCCGACCGGTTCATCGCTTACATGCTGAAACGCAACCTGAAAGTGGAGTCTGATTTGGTGGATCAGCTTTTCAACTCCACCGAAAAGCGACTGGCACGTGCGTTGTTGCTCCTCGCGCAGTATGGTAAGGATGGAAAGCCCGAGACAACGGTGGGCAATATATCGCAAGAGACGTTGGCAGAGTTGGTTGGCACCACTCGCAGTCGAGTGAACTTCTTCATGAACAAATTCCGCAAACTGGGCTTCATCCATTACAACGGCGGAATGCAGATTCACAGTTCCCTGCTCAACGTCGTCCTCCACGACTAGTTTGCGCGTAGATTTTCCCCTGTGCCGAACAGGGCGCGGCGCCTTCCAGATAAACTGTACGCTGTAGCTCGAGGCACAAGCCCGTGACCCACATCTGCAATCACGGCGAAGAAGGCAGTAAACCTGTCACACCTGAAAATGGCATTTCCCTGAAATACCCCGTCGAAGGAATGGAACTCGAGCTGTACCTGCACCACGCGTGCGCCGCCGCATGGTCGTCGCAGTTTGCAATTCCACTTACCGCCGATACAACGCTGCTCAGGCTAGTGGCGTGCGCGTCGTCTCGACTTCTTCAACGACGCTGGACCCGGATTGATAGTCTGCGGGATCGTGATCGGTTTCGTAGTTTGCTCGCGACTGTTACACGCCATGTCGAGGCGCGGACTCTCATTCGACAAACTCGGACCGAAGCTGCCTTTCGGTCCGCAAAACGTTGTGCAAAGGTCGTCACGGCAGCGGTAACGATCTAACATAAATTAGTGCTTGCCGGCAGTCGCGTGGCCACGACCATCCCGCTCTTCGTTTCCTTTGAAGTGCGCATTATCGATACGCTTTGAGGGCTCGGCCTTTTCGCCACGTTGGGGCATTGGGCCATTGTAGCCGTGTTCGGGATGGAGACGGTTATTCACGTTACCACGGAACTCGTCAGCGCCACGAAACCACGGGCCTGCTCCTATAAACGCTTCGCCGTTAAACCATTCTGGGCCGTAGTAGCCGGTCGGGGCACAGTTATAAGGAGCAACGTCGTAGTAGCCATAGGGACATTCGGGCTCTACTCCGACGGTGACGCTGCCTTGGGCCGCCGCTTTAGGTGCGCTAGCCATGAAACATATTCCAGCGACAGCAGTTAACATCAGAAATGCAAATCCACGCATAAATTCACCTCATTCTTATCAGTTGACATTTTGTCGAACAGTTAGTCCCAGCGCGATACACAATGCCACGGCTGTTCAATTCCATATCTGCCGGAGCGTACTCCCGCGCTTTGACTATTACCATACCCAGTTACGGGTACCATTTTGCAAATCGGCTGACTCGTCGTTTCGATGTCCAGGTGTACAAAACAGCACAGACCGCCTACCGGGATGACTGTATGGTGCAGTCCGAGGCACAAGCCCGTGACTCATCCTTGCAGTCACTGCGAAGACTTTCAAAACCCCGTCACAGCCGAAAACGGCATATCCGTGAAATACCCGGTGTACGGCGTGGAAATCGACCTTTACTTACACCATGAGTGCGCCGAAGCGTGGTCGAAGGAGTTCGGAATTTCAGTGCCGCAGCGGCGAAATGCTGTTTGCGAAGGTCTTGTGCCGATCCGTGTTCTCATAGCCGACGACTCGCCAGTGACGAGGAAAGCGGTCCGTCGCCTTCTCGAGATCGAGCCTGGAATCGAAATTGTCGGCGAGGCCTGTAGCTTTCGTCAGATGATCGACATGAAGCAGCAATTTCAACCCGATGTCGTCGTCATGGACTTACATATGACGGAGGAAACCGAAACTGCCACGGATGAACTGAAGAATTTCGGATCACCATTGATAGCGGTGTCCGTGTGCGACACCGGCGAAGGTGAGCCAAAAGCAAGAGAGATTGGGGCCACCATGTTTCTCGACAAAATGCGGCTTTCCGAAGACTTGGTGCCCAGAATTCGCGAACTCGCGCTGGCTGGGTGAGATCCAGGCGAACGGTGTTTGCATTTGGCGAAGGCGTCCTGGTGGGTGAGACCAAGGTTCACACCCGAAAATTGCTGAAAAGGGCTTAGCGTTAGAGAAGCACGCGAGAGGGGTAAAACAATGCCGAAAGAGTCCCATATGCGAGCTGCCGAGTTTCACGAACTGGCTGCACACGCACACCGAGCTGCCGCCGTCCATCACGGTAAAGAGGACCATCAGACCGGACACGAGCATTCCCGGCAGGCACTCGAACATGCCAACAAAGCGTTCCAATGGTCGCAAGAAGCTCATCAGAAATCGGTGAAATCAACAGAGACCCGCGGAGTCTAAAAATCTAAGCTCCGAACAGAAAAGCAGCATGCCCGCAAGGCCGGGGGTAGGTTCTCAGTCGTCAGGCAACTTTTTCGCAAGCTCGTTCGCCAACTTCCGAATATCCGTCGCGTCCTTAAAATCCTCGACGTGCTGGCTGGATGACTTTACGTCAACAGCAGAGTGCTCGCAAAGCGCCTGCAACATTTGCAGCACCGTGGTGAGTTCTTGTTCCGTCAGCATCCCGATTTGCATATCGAGATGCGAACGCCGTTCCGCTGCGCGCGCCATGCGGTTCTGACTTATGAGAACGAAGATTGTGAGAAAAACACTTTCCGCCGAGACGATCAGAGCCAAAATACCGAATGGAAACGGGTCGAAGACACCAACGCCTGGTACCAATTTAAGGTTGAAGGCGGCCCAGCCAAACACCACGACAAGATTAAACAGCAGGAAATAGGTGCTGCCGATAGATTTGACGACCGTGTCGCTAAACTTCTCCGTGGCGGTGCGACGCGCAAGCGCCTCTTGTTCCAGTTTCGCAATTTCCCGAATATTGAACGCAGCGGGATGGTCAGTCGGTAGATTGGCCGATTGCTTCATACCCGGCCTTCCTTGGCGGGGCGTGCGCTTCTTCTGCGATCCGTACAGAACGTACTGGCAGGCACGGCGCGCTACCGAATCACGCCGAGAAAGTACAACAGCAGCGCTATCACCACGACCGTGCCAACTACACCTAAGCCTCCGCGTGTGCCCCACCTGGAATGGCCGTAGTAACCTCCACCGCCGCCGAACAGCAAAAGCAAGATTATAATTAGCAAAAGCATTTTAAAATCCTCCGGGACAGATTCGGTTCCGAACCGTGCAGTGCCGCTTCTTTCCTCAACGTTTTATGAATTCGCTGCGTAAGGCTCCTGCCGGACAGGGCAACGGAATCGGTTGAGGAACGCCTATTGTCCACTCTCACACGCGCTGTTCCATCTGGCTGTGCTGTTTTGCACCCACGGGTTCGCTGTCGCCCAAATCCGCGTTGATTTCTCTCGCTTTACGGGATTAATCAAATCCGCGGGAGAATCTAAGACCATCTGCGTGGACCAGAAGAGGCAAGGGCGAAGCTGATACAGACGGCACGGGAAGCCTTCGAAACGTTCGTAAAGAAAGGGTGGCTGGCAGCAATCAACCAGGAACCGGACAGCCAGAGCAGCGTTGCCAATCATCACGACTGCCAGACAATGAACGCCGCGCCCGGCTGACTCGATAGGAGCGTCCAAGTCGACCCGCCAAAGCCGCCCCTAGCGAGGGAGTGGTGTAGACTGTGCATCCATGAAAACATTTTATCAAGTGACGCTGATTGCGTTTGTGATTGGACTGGCGGTTCTTTGCGGATTTGCTCCCTGGACCTCAACAGAGGCTGAGAATTCTGCGGCGCATAATTTGTTAGGCTATGCGCCGATTTGGTCTCGGCACTTTGCTGGCGTGGCTGGGGCCCGTGTGGACGCTGCAGCCTTCGCAATGCTCGCTGGGGTGGTGGCTTTTTTCGCAATCGTGATTGGCGGAGCCGCGTTCTTTTTCCGGGATAGGCGTGGGTCGGAGCGGGCGGATGTTTGACGTGTCCGACTGCGATTCAGAATTCCTGAACAACTCAAGCCCACCGTACATAAATGGAACGAAAGGCGATGAAAATCAACTAGGGATTTAGAATACTGTTCAGTTGCTTCGCATGTCGAGTGCCCTCAAAAACCGTCAGGAAAGCGATGATCGATAGCGAACAAACTCGTAAATTGGTCGGCAAAGGTGTCGAGTTAGTCTGCTTTGCTCAGTGCGCCTTGTCAGATTCATCCTTCATTCGTGTCTGATCCGTAATAAAATTAACTTCCCAGGTCTTGCCACCATCGTCCGAGAATGACTGCTCGAAGTGGGGCGAATTCGTGGTCATGTCCGTCCAAGCATATCGAATGAGGATGGTCCTGCCATTAATCGTATCTTGGGCAAAAAACTCGCCGCGTCCATTCTTGAATCCGCCGACCTGGGGTGGGTCCATGATTCCGTTCTTGCTATTGGCCCAATAGAGCCTCCACTGGTGGGATTGAGGGTTATAGGTACGCACGGTCAGACCTTCGATGTGGCCTGCTGGATCATCTATCTCGACCGTGTCCAGCTCGGCGCGGCCATCCCAAATCTTGTAGCAGACGCCGGTACCTTCAGATTCTACCCAGGTATTCGAGCCTGTCAGGGGATGCAGGCGGCGCTTCAGGTGAAATTTCCATGTCCCAATCAGGGGGTCAAAATCGTGCTGCCCATCCCGTTCCGCGGAAGTTTGCTCATCGCTTGTTTTCGACGCGCCGAGTTTCTGCTGCGCGAATCCCTGGCGGGGCGGCAAAGCTAGAACCAAGCCGCACGCCATGAGATACACCCGAATGTGTTTGAGATTCATCCTGCCTCCTCAATAACAATTCGCCTGTTGATCCCCTCAGACGGCCAGCCAACAAAAAAGAAAGCGATCAATGTCATCATCCCAATGTCCTGCTGTCACATCAGTCGAAGTACGGACACTGCTATTTTGTAAAACTGCGAATACAATTCGGGTACGATTTACTTCCTACCTCTAAAAACATAAACGAATCATTGGGCTCTATACACAATGTTTGGCGGAGGCGTGTGGGAGTCGAACCCAAACTTTTGATTCCCAAGTCGCGGCGAATGATGACGTTGCAGCTTCCGCCCATTCCCAATTGGAGTCGATTGGAGCCAAAATTCGAACCAAGGTTCTTCGACTTAGCGTTCAGGGAAAAACTGTTCATGCAATCACCGATTTGCAAGCTTTGTGGAAACCAGATTCATGCGTTCGAAGATAGCACTCTCGATCACATTCAACCTTGCAGCAAGGGCGGCAAGACAATCGAAAGCAACGGTCAACTCGCGCATCGAACACGCAATGCAAGAAAGAATGCTGCTGTTCCCGGTGGGGCCTAAAGTCCCGGACTTCGGATCGGCGGCAATCCTAATATTCTAGCCAAAGGTTCGCCACGCAATCGAGACTCCAGAGCGTTATACTCGCATGGCACAAGGAGGACAGATGGCGGACATCAAGCGAATCAGCGTGCAACAAGCGCACGCAAAGACAAAGGCAAACCAAGCCCTACTAGTCTGTGCCTATGAGGACGAGGCCAAATGCCGGATGCTAAATCTGGACGGGTCCATCTCCTTCGCCAGCTTGCAATCACGGGCGGCGTCACTGCCAAAGACACAGGAAATCATTTTCTATTGAGGTTGACCCGGCGATGCCAGCGCTGTCGGTCAGGCAGCGAAATATCAGGCGCAGGGCTTTACCAACGTCAAGGTACTAGACGGCGGTGTCGGGGCATGGAAGGCGTCTGGTTACTCAATGGTCTGAAAAAAGGAGCTTCATGAGCATTCCCCCTGACCCCGCTAAATACCCCCTCTGTGTATTTTCTGTTGGGCTAGGTTCGTGACTTGCTTCCCGAGTCCGCCGGGCTGCCCAAAAGCAACATCGTGTCGATCAGCAACACGTCTGCTGCTGCGCCCTTCGCACCGCCAGAGGTGGCCGCGGACTGGGAGGAATATAAACGAATTGGAGTCCGAACCCCAATTGGAGTAAAATTTTAAAGTCAAGACAAAGTAAACAAAGGACTTGGCGGAGGCGTGTGGGAGTCGAAAGAGTAAGCGAGCACATAAAGGCCACTACTCTCAATGCGTTGCAGCCGCCTCAACTGGTCAACAAGAACAATCGGAACACGAAGAAAATGCAGCAAGAACGACGTCTTGTGAAAAGTGTGCACTAGGGTGCGGACCACCTCACCTTCTTATCTTTATCGAAAATAACGACTGAAGCCGCCGATGTCTGATGCGTCGTCCCGGTCTTCGAAGTGACGAGGTCCGTCTTGCCGATACGGGTCTCGTAACCTTCCTTGTCTTCCAATCCAATCTGTGGCCCGCTGACGAGCAATCCGTCGAGATTCATCCGAACAACCCCGGAGGGTCCGGTGATAGCTAAACCAGAACCGTCCTTTCCGGGTAAACCCGCCCACATGGATGAGAAGGCCGAGGGTAGTATCGAATTGCCGTTCTTGACATCAATTTTGGCTTGATCGTCCGTGGCAGCGACCGAAACTCTTTCCTGCCCATGCTCGTCGTACAGCACAAACCCCGGACCATTTTTCATCAGGAACGCGACTCCCATCCCCAATTTGGCGCGAACAGCTCCGTTCGCATCCCTCAAGATAAATTCGTTCGCCTCGACGGTCGTTCTCGTATCGACCTTGGCCCTACCGCTTACGAGCAGAACCATTACGGCGAGGATTGCTACGGCTCCCATCCCTCTCATCCAACGGTTCTGCTTTTCAAGATGTTCAACTCGTTCGTAGATGGATTTCACATCGGGCTGGGCATCCATTGTTATCCTCCGCTGGAAAGGCTAACGGTATCACTATCTTAGAAAAAGTGGGCACTGTTCGGACAGATTCGGAACCCATCCTCAGAAAGTTGTCGAAGGAACCGGGCTTCGAATCGATACCAACCAAAGATGTGGGGTTGCACGCATTCCGGCATGGAATCTTGAGCAAGTTGGCAAACGAAGGCGTAGGCGTGCGCGGCACGCTAGCGCGACAACAACCATGAAGACCTACGTGCGCGTCGATAAAACGCTTCACGTAGCCGCAATGGAGCAGCAGAACCTCGCAATCACTACAGTTGTGCCATTTAGAACAAGAACAGCCGCATAGCTCATTCTTTTCAATGAGTTGGCGGAGACGTGTGGGAGTCGAACCCACCATTCGATCCGCGAAGGAACGAATCGCCGGCTTTGAAGGCCGGGAAAGTCACCGGACTCTTTTCGCCTCCGCAGTGATACTACCAGCAAAACGAAATACGTATTGAATACGAGCGGGCACTCTATTGCAAAGAAAGTGGCGGTGTGATTTTTCCTTTGACGAAAAAAGAATATACACGCGGTCGAAGTCGCAATTTGTCAGCGATCGCGCAAGATCGATGCAATACGCTGGAGCGAAAGTCAAAAAGCGATCAACGTCCACGGGCTTGCGCCGACGGCGCCGCAGCTCGGGGTGACCGCAGCCACCTTGATTTATTCGAGAGGGCGGCGTTCAGTCGGCGCGGTTTTGCTATTCAGGAACCAGGTACATGCCTTGGAGAATTGTGATGCCCGAGTGCCGCGTCGCTAGACAACAGCCTGACAGCGTCAGGATGCGCTTCTATCTGTTACGGCCGAAACTGTTGGCATGAAGCTGAAAAGCGGGATGAGGAGACGTTGACCACAAGTACCCAGAGCCCATTTTGTAAGCAGAGGCGCTTCCTTGACTCTGCTCGAGAGGTGCGTTTTCCTCAATCGTTTGCGGCGTTCTAGGCGCGAACTGGCACGGTTTGATGCGCTCGCACCAGCGCCGCAACCAACTCGTGGAGCGCTGCACTCGTACACACCTCGTAGTATGGATGCGACGATGGCGCGCCAATCTTCCCGTCCGCCAGCAGCTCCCGCGCCATCGCCTTCCGCAGCACCAGCAATTCCACCGTGTCCCCCATCGGCACTTCGCCGTAGTACAGCGTCACGTTTGACTTGCCCCACGGCATTTCCAGTTTCGTCTCCACGCTATCCAGTGAAATCTCTTCGCTCAATTTCTGAAATCCCTCTTCATTCAATTCGATCCCGTTCATGTTGTACCGCACCAGAAATTCATCCAACTCCTCCGGCGTCGCCCCTTCCAGCGCCGTCAAAAACTGAAACACGGAAAAATGCGATTTTTGTCCCGTCAACATCCGCTTCGCCAATTTCGCACATCCCGATAGCCGGTCCGATATATTCAGCGCCTTCGAAATCATGATCCGCGATTCTCCGTCGGTCCAATACGTCGGGGCGGATCCTTGGAACGCCACTCCCAACCCCAGCTCGAGGGCCGGCAATGCGCTCGCCGCCGCTCGATCGTTGTAAGAATTGCAAACCAGCAGGATCTGCCGCGACAAAATACAGGCTTTCGCTACCGCCCGCGCATACGATCGCGTGCTCTCTGTTTCAAATATCGCCAAAATAATCGCGTCGCCCTCGATAAACACTTTCTTCGCGTCAAACCGGTCCAGCAGCTTCTTCACCGGTTCGTGCAGATTCAAACTGAAATGCGACGCCGGACTAAGCCCCCGCGCCAGCAAATCCTGCGTCATCTTCGTCGAACCGCGCACGTCCGCCTTGATAATTACGTGTGACACCACGTGATCCTGCGCCGGCTTGGCCTCAGCCTGCAGTACGCACTCATACAGCCGGTTATTGAGCCGCGATAGATCCCGCGCCGCCTCCGTCGTCACCAGATTCACGCGTTCCATGCACGTCGCCACGTGTTCCGCATCCCGCAAATCCCGGTGTAGTCGTAGGAAATCGTTCGCAAACCGCAGCACGAATCCGTGAATCTCTCCGCGCGACCATCGCCGGATTTTCCGGTTCAGCTCCTCGATCGGTTTCAACGACAGGCGCCGCGCCGGCACCTGTTTAATGAGCTGCTCGACGCTCTTCAGCTCCTCCCGCGACACCACCGCTTTCCGCAATTGCTGCAAGTGCACCGGCGGACTGTACGTCGCCGCGATCGCGCGAATTTCGTAACTCGCCAGGACCGGATACAAAATCTCTCGCTCCTCCAGCCGCTCCAGCAACTGTGTCAGCAGATGCGCCCGCAGCGGCGCGCTTGCTTCGGGCGCTGCGGAAGCATCGAACAGCAGCTTGGCGTTTTCCGGCTCGTTCAAATAATCGCCCAGCCGTCCGCTATAGTCCTTGGCGAAAAAATCGAGTCGCTGCCGCGCGGCATCGAGTTGCGGCCCCAGCTCTTCCAATTTGCGTGATTGCTGCTTCAGTTTTTCTTCGGCGTCCAGAAGCGATTTCTGCAGCTCCGCCGGATCCGCGGCATTCAGAAATTTCGTCAAAAAACTTTCGCCGCGATCCAGCTTCTTCCGCAAGTCCTCCCGCGACTCTTCGAGTCCTGCGATTTCACTGCGCAAATTTTGTGCGTCCGTCAGCAGCCCTTGATGCGCCACGGTCGCTTCCGCTGACGCCGGGTCCCTTCCGATCGCCACTCCCGCTTCCTTCAAAAACTCCTGAAATACCTCATCTACCGCTTCAAAGCGGTCCGGATCGCGCACGTAATTTCCCAGCAGTACGTAATGCTCCAGAAAAAATACGTCGTCCTTCCCGCCTTCCAGAAACACCAGCCGGTTTTTCAAAATCTCATACAGCGGCGCAAAATCATCTCCAAAGAGCGCCCGCCGCGCCTTGCAAATAATGTTTTCCTCGATATCGATCAACACCTGCGCGATTTGCTGGCCCACCGCGCGAATCACCGTCCGCCGCGCGCTCTGCAACTCAGACAGTCGCGCCTTTATCACGTGCGCTTGCTGGCTGCGCTCAAAATGCTCCCCGCGCTGCCGCACCCACTCCTTCCCTTCGAGCACGAGCGTCGCGAACTGATTCGCGATTTCCAGCGTTAGGAATTTCACCAGCGCCACGCGAAACAGCAGATCCACTTCAATATTTTTTTGGAATTTCGCCTGCGTCAGCGAACTATGCAGCACATCCGTCAGGATCTTGCGGAAGCCCAGCCCGTCCAGCCCGTGTGTCGTCCGCAACTCAATTCCCGAAAGAAAAGTGGTGCTGGTGCGCTGCCGGATCAGGTCGAACAGATAATCGCGCGCGGCCTGCGCGAATCGCGGACTCAAAAACACATCATGATGAATATTATCGACCCCGATCGACAGGGAGGTCATCGGGATCGTCAAGTTGTAACTTTTCAATTCGATCAGTGCCGCCTCGGTCGCGCCGGGCGTCACCATTTGATTGGCCATGTGCACTCGCCGAAACGGCTAAGTTCACGCTATCAGCGCCCGCCACCCCCGGCAACACTTCCCCCACCCTCCCGTACCCTGTCAGTTAGCAGCACACGCGTCAAAACTCTTTCTCGCGCCTTCTGCCTTCCGCGCGTCTTCTGCTGCTTAGGCTTCTTGTTTATCGCTTCCGCGGAGTCGAATGCGGTCCGCTACGGCAATCGACAAATGGCTTTCCGGGGGAGACTTCTTCATCGTGCCCGGCAATTCCTCAAGGTGCGCTTACCCTGCGCGCGGCTGCAGCGTTCAAGCAAGAATTCCGCGCCACCCAGCTACAAAAAAATCAACACTTCCGCCAATCGCGTCGCCAAAGCTCCTTCAGAATCCGCACTTCCAACCTGATGCCACCCGGGCAAGAATCCCAACTATCGCAAATAGCCCCAATTGTGCAATTTATCCGAATCTTCCCCCCAGCGGTCCCCGATATCCGTGCGGTAATACATGTTCGGAATCATAATGTTCTTAATGCGCGAATAAACCTGGGCTTGCGCCTGCTTCATCGTCTGCCCAATCCCAATCACGATCAGCACCACTCCGGACGTCCCGGCGATCAGCCACTGCCCATTCACTTGCTTTACATCCTCAATGTGCACGCCGTCATTGTTGGGCTTTTTGAAAACTATGGCCCCATTCTTCGAAAAGGATTCAAATGTCGCTTCATCATCAAACGGAAAGGGCGGCACGACGATGCGCACGCCAATCTGAAATCCGCTCCGCGTCCGCCACTTCGGCTCCAAGCCGTTCGCGAGCTCCCAGAAAAAATCGCTGATCGGCGTCAACATCGCTTCCTGCTGGATCGAAATCGTCGGATAACCAAATCGCGAAGTAAACTCCAGCGGATAAATTCCGTTGTTGTTCACGATACAATTCAAATCGATGTACCCGACATAGTTCTCCCCCGCCAGCATCGACTCCATCTTCACCAAAGTCTGATTGAACAAACGGTTCGGCTCGCTCCAGAACATCGCCGTTCCCATCTCTCCGGTCGGCGGCCCCACTTCGCCGGGAAAAAGCTTCTTATGCTCAAAATTAATATTCACTGGCGTAATGAATTTCTTGCCGTTAAAAAAAGCTCCCACCGCCACTTCCACGCCATTGATGCGCCGCTGCAGCTGAAAAACTTTAATCTCATCCGCGAACGCTTTCTTATACGCCTCCAGCATGCGAATTACGTCTTCGCCATCCTCTTCTTCGCCCACAAAAAGACGCCGCTTCACGTTTTGCGCTTCGCCGCTCGGCTTGATCACGTAGCGGTCTGGATTCTTTTTCACAAACTCAATCGCCGGATCGAACGAATCAAAATCCTCATACGGAATAATATTTACGCCGGATTTTTTCAGCTCTTCCTGCCCAAACGAGCGGTCATCTTCGAGCCGGTCGGTATATTCGCTGCCGCCGATTACCGGAACGCCCTTCGCGCGCAACGCCTGGGCCTTCGCGCCCTGCCCCAGCGTGTCATCAAAAACGACAATATCCGCCCACTCGGCCGCGTCTTTTTCCCAGTTCGCGGACTTCGGCACAAACCCGTCCGCGATATCCCGCTCTTTTTCCGCTTCAATGTAGTAGCGAACTTCGTGGCCTTCCTTGAGCACTTGCCAGGCGATATCTCCAATCAAGCCGGAGATCGATGCGAAGAGAAACTTGCGTTTTTCCATGGAGGCGGGGCCGCCACTCCTTCAAGAAAATTCCCACACCACAACTCGCGGGAGCGCCAAAAAACTCCGGCACAACATTGTAGTAACAAGCACCCGCAAAAGTGTTACGGAATATTCACAAATTTCGCCGCGACGTTCTCGAGCAACTACTCGCGCTGGGCGACGGAGGGCGCTCAGAATGAATTCTGTGCCGCTCGGTGACCGGGGATTGAGGCAACCCGCTTGCCGCTCGCGGTATCCCATCACTGGTAAAGGCTTAGCCGGACGGGGTGGTCTCGGCGAGACGGAGATTCCCGCGCCATTTCGCACTGTCCTTTCGGGCAAGTTTTTCGCTAGCCTGGCCTTTGGTTCAGGTTATACTTGGGGTCCAGCGGGCGGTTTCGCTAGGGCGGACGAGTGAGGTTCCCAACCTCTTTCGACGCAGGCCCGGAACAGCTGCGGGGAAAAGCCACGCTCCTAGCGTGCCGGGGTTTCCTTGCGGGCGTCAGATGCGAAACGCGAGACTCTACAATGAGGTGCTTGTTTGCGTAGAACTTTACTTTTTGTGATGAGCGGAATTCTGCTGGCAGGCGCGACGCAGTGCGACGCGCAGCTTCTCCACAAGAAAAAGAAAGTCAACAAGTCCACCAGTGCGGACAACAACGCGGAACCGGACCGAATTCTCTACGAAAGGGCCCTCGAAGACATCAAGCATGGGAAGCAGGAAGTGGGCCGGCTGAACCTGCAAACGCTGATCAATACCTATCCGGACAGCGAGTATCTGGCCAAAGCGAAGCTGTCGATCGCCGACTCTTATTACAAAGAGGGCGGCACGGCGAACATGACGCAGGCGATTCAAGCGTACAAAGACTTCATCGTGTTCTTCCCGTTCCTGCCGGAAGCGCCGTACGCGCAATTGCAGGTAGCCAACGCGCATTACCAGCAGATGGCCAAACCGGACCGCGACCGCACCGAAGCCCGCGCCGCGGAAGACGAATTCCAGACATTTTTGAGCAAGTATCCGAACGATCCGCTGGGCGATAAAGCGCAGCAAAAATTGCGCGACGTGCAGGAAGTGCTGGCGGAGGGCGACTACCGCATCGCTTACTATTACTACGTGAAAGGCGACAAGCGCGCGGCGGCTTCGCGCCTCACCTCCATCACCACGCGTTACCCACTGTATAGCAAGTCCGATCAAGCGCTGTGGATGCTCGGAGACTTGTACGAGACCAGTGAAAAACAGGAAATCGCGACGAAATATTACGCCCAGATCGTGCGCAATTATCCTAAGTCTGACAAAGTGGCCGACGCAAAATATAAATTGAAGGTCTTCAACGTGCCGGTTCCGCAAGCGGATCCTACGGCGCTGGCCTGGATGACCGCGAACCAGAACGCGCCGCGACCGAAAACCTCGTTGCTCAAGCGGCCGCTCGAACTCATTCATTCCGGGCCGATTGACGAACTACAGACATCCGCGAGGGTGGGAACGCCCACGATGACGCAGGAAGGCGAAGCGCCGGGCACGGATATTTTGAAGGGCGGGAACCACTCGGAATTGACGACGGGCGGAGGCGGTAAGTCGGTGGTGGCGGTGGTGGTGCCGGGCAGCTCCTCGGGCGCGGCAACCGGTTCAAGCGTTCCGACCGCGACCGACACGAATAGCGCGGACGCGCCAGCTCCGGCGGACGGCACAGCAGCGCCCGCCGAGGGAGCGACGGCGGCGCCGGCCACAAGCGGAGAATCGACATCCGCTGCGCCGGCGGCCGGCGAGGGCACTTCAGAGGCTTCCGGTAATGCTGCAACCGCAGCAGCAAGCGCAGCTTCGGGGACTGACGCGCCTGCGACAGCGGCGGTGAGCAACGATGGCACGGCGGCCAGCAGCGACGCGGCCAGCGCGGCCCCGGCGACCGACACGACCAAGACCGACGGTAAAGAGTCCAGCAGCAAGAAGAAAAAAGGGCTGAAAAAACTCATACCCTGGTAACTGTGCGCGCCATGACGCTACTCCTTCGGCTAAAGCCCGGGTTGCGGCGACCTGTCTGTAACCCAGGCAACTCAATGTGAAGCTGGGCCGGGATTTCACCAGTCCTAAGGCCAGTGTTCACTTCCGACACACTCCCAACCTGTTCGCATTGACGGGTCCCACCGCCGATGCTCCAATACTTGTGCGGTACTGTCGCTGCGGGCGAAGCAAGAAGCAATCTTTCTGGTGTATGGGCCTGCGAACGTAAGAATTGGCGGCACGGGATTTCTCCCGGAGGACGTGCGGTGGCTAAGATCCTGGTGGCGGACGACAACAGCAACATCCAGAAGATGGTCGGCCTGGCGCTGAAAGACCAGGGCATCGACGTCGTCGCCGTGGGCAATGGCGAGGCTGCGGTCCGCAAAGCCTCCGATATCCTGCCCGACTTGGTGCTGGCGGATGTGTTTATGCCGGTACGCAATGGTTACGAAGTTTGTGAATACATAAAAAACGATCCGGCGCTGAAACATATTCCGGTGATTTTACTGGTGGGCGCGTTTGATCCTTTGGATGAGCAGGAAGCGCAGCGCGTGGGCGCGGACGGCGTGTTGAAAAAGCCATTTGTGCCGCCGGATCCGCTGATCGCCATGGTAAAGGCGGCGCTGGCGCGTGCCGGCGTTTCTTTGACCGCGAAAAACGACAAGACGGCGAAGTTCGCCGAGCGCAAGGCTGCCGAGATGGTGGCTGCCGTAGTCCCCGCTGAGGTGGTGCCAGTTCCGATGTCCGTAGCACCGCCCGCGATTTCCATCGAGGAGACCGAGGGGTTAGTCGAAGAAGTATCCGTCAAGCCCGCCGCCGTGACCATGGAAGGCGGAGCTCCGCTGGCGTTTGGAAATTTGCTGGGAACTTCGGAGATGGCGGAAGAGGATCCGGCCTTCATGGCGCCGGCGCCCCCGGAGCGGGATTGGCGCGCGAAGGAAGAGGAAGAAGAAGTGGATGTGGCGGAAGAGGAAGAAGAAGAGCCAAAAAATAGTTGGCGGAGGGATGCGGACGTGCTTGAAGAGCCCGCGGGAACTGGGCGGGCGGTGAGCGATTGGCGGGATACGGCGTTCGCTGAACCCCCGTCGCGGAAGAGCGCGCGTGAAAACTGGGAGATGTTGAAGGAAGTCCCGGTGGGGCCCGAAGCGGCGACACGGAAAGATGCGAGCGTGATTTCGGAGCAGCCGGAAGTTGCGGCGCGTGCCACGAAAGAAGTGCTGGCAGCGGAGCCAGCGCGACAGTTTTCTGAGGATTCGTGGGCGGCGGCGATCGCCGCGGGGACAAGTGGTACAGGATTAAGCGAAGAGGCGAAGGCCGCGGCGAAAAATTGGCCGGGGAACGGCGCACCGTCGGCAGCGGAGGTTGCGGGGGAAACGCCGGTGTCGGAGCGGGAACAGTTAACGAGCGCGCTACCGGTTTCGTCGGGAGAAGCGGTTGGAGCGGCGACGGCTACGCAGGAAATTGAGCACGCGGCGGTGAGTTCGGCGATCGACCGGTTTGCCGTGACGCGCGAGTCGCACGAGGATGGCTCCGATCCTGAGGCTACGACGGAGTGGGAAGTGCAGGCCAAGCAAAAGGATTTGCTGGCGGCTACGTGGGACGCGCCGGCAGCGCCGGTTGAGGCGGCAGTTGCGATGCAAACGGCGGCAGAACCGATAGCGGAGAAAATTCCGGCAACGGAGCCCATGGAAGAGCCTGCCGCGGAAGGAAATTTCGTTGAAGGCGGCACGGTAGTGGCGGAAGAACCGCGCTATTACGAAACGATTCCGGAAGTTGCGGCGGCGGAGCCCGCGGCGGTTGTGGAAGCGGGCGGTGGAGCGTACGCGGCGACGGAGGAATTGGCGAAGACGGAGGAAGCTGCGCCGGCATTTGAAGCGGCGACAGCTTACGTTGCGGATGTGACGCTGAGTGAAGCGGAGCCGGTGCAGGCTGAACCGGCGGCGGAAATAAAAGCGGCTGCCATTGATGCGGAAGCGGCGCGGGCGGCGCATGGGAATGCTGAGGTCTCGTCGGCCGAGAGCGCGCTGAAGGCCGCGGTGTTGAATGCGGCGAACGGGAATTCGCCGGGGGCGCATGCCGCGGGCGGCACGGCGAATGACGATCTGGTGGCGCGGGTGCTGGCGAATTTGAGTCCGGAAGTCTTGCAGGCGGTGACGCGGCAGATTCTGAAGCCGGTGGTGGAAGCGATGGTGCGGGAAGAGTTGAACAAGAAACCGTAGTTGTTTTTCTACTTCGTAGTTCCCTTCTTCGGAATTTTTTGCAAACAAAGCGCAGTGCCTGGATGCTTGCCCCGCCGGCGCGACGTGTTCTCCCCTGCAAGTCTTGCGCGAAAAGGTGCCGGTTGAAACCTGCGCCACTGAAATTGACGTTGCGTGATTTTTCCCCGTATAGTCGAAGATTATCCGAATGACAATTTAGCGTCCCGGGTGGGCGAAGTTTTTGTCGAGGAGCGAGCGGAATTATGGGCCGTGAGATCGCCAAGGGGTATGAGCCGCAACTGATTGAGCCGCGTTGGGCGGAGTATTGGGTGCGCGAGGAACTGTTTAAGGCGGATCCGAAGGCGGAGACCGGCGGAAAAGTGTTTTCGATTGTGATACCCCCGCCGAACGTGACGGGGTCGCTGCACATCGGGCACATGCTGGAGCACACGGAGATTGATATTTTGACGCGCTGGCATCGCATGCGCGGATTCAACACCTTGTATTTGCCGGGAACGGATCACGCAGGGATTTCGATGCAGCGTGTGGTAGTGCGGCAACTCGCGGAACGCGGAATTGAATATCAGAAGCTGGGGCGCGAGGAGTTTCTGGCGCAGGTTTGGAAGTGGCGCGAGGAGAGCGGCGGAACGATTTTGCAGCAGATGAAGCAGATTGGGGAAAGTTGCGACTGGTCGCGGCTGAAATTTACGCTGTCGCCGGAACTTTCGCGGGTGGTAATTGAAGTTTTTGTGCGCTTGTATGAAGAGGGATTGATTTATCGCGAAACGCGATTGGTGAACTGGTGTCCCGTTTGCTTGACGGTGCTGAGCGATTTGGAAGTTCTGCATGAGGAGCGGGCGGGATTTTTGTGGTACGTCCGGTATCCGGTCGTGGGCAGCGAAGCGTCGATTGTGGTGGCTACGACGCGGCCGGAAACGATGTTGGGGGACACGGCCGTGGCGGTGCATCCAGCAGACGAGCGCTATGCGGGGCTCGTTGGAAAAAGAGTTTTGTTGCCGCTGATGAACCGGGAGATTCCCGTCATTGGCGATGAGATGGTGGAGCGGGAGTTTGGAACGGGAGCCGTGAAGATTACGCCGGCGCATGATCCGAACGATTTTGCGGTGGGCAAGCGACATCGACTGGAAGAAATTGATGTGATGACAGTGGACGGAAAGATCAACGCGCATGGCGGGGCCTACGCGGGGCTGGACCGTTTTGCGGCGCGAAAAAAGATTGTGGCGGATTTGCAAGAGCAGGGATTTTTGGTGAAGGTTGAGCCGCATACGCACGCCGTGGGAATTTGCGAGCGCAGCAAGACGGTGGTGGAGCCACGGATTTCCACGCAGTGGTTTTGCAAAATGAAAGAGCTGGCGGCGCCGGCGATTGCGGCAGTGCGGGAATACGCGCCTGGACGCGGAAACACCATCAACATTATTCCTGACAACCGGCGAACGGAGTTTTTGAACTGGCTGGACAACATTCGCGACTGGACGATTTCGCGGCAACTTTGGTGGGGGCACCGGATTCCGGCGTGGCATTGCGCGAGTTGCATGAAAATCACCGTAGCGCGGACGGCGCCCGCGAAGTGCGCGCATTGCGGGTCAGTCGAGTTGGCGCAGGATCCGGATGTGCTGGATACGTGGTTTAGTTCCGGGCTGTGGCCGCTTTCGACTTTGGGCTGGCCGGAAAAAACGGCGGACTTTGCAACTTACTATCCAACGACGGCGTTGATCACGGGATACGACATTTTGTTTTTTTGGGTGGCGCGCATGGCCATGATGGGGATTCACTTCACGGGACGCGTGCCGTTCAAGACGGTGTATTTGCATTCGCTGGTGCGCACGGGAGCCGGCGAGAAAATGTCCAAATCCAAGGGGACGGGACTCGATCCAGTGGCACTGAATCAACAGTATGGAACGGACGCGATGCGATTTTGCCTGGCGTCGATGGCGGCACCCGGGACGGATATTGTTTTGAGCGACGACCGGATGGCGGGCGCGCGGAATTTTGCGAACAAGATCTGGAATGCAGCGCGATTCTTGTTTGTGAATCTGGAAAAGTTTGAGGCCGGGGGAACGCGATTGGAGGAGTTGGCGGCTCCCGAGGTGCGGGCGGGAGCGCCGTATGCGTTTGGCGGGAGCGTGCCGCTGGCGGACGCGTGGCTATTTTCGCGCTTGGCGCGGACGATCACCATTGTGAATGAGGCGCTCGAGGAATTCCGGTTTCATGAGGCGGCCTCCAACGTTTATCAATTTTTCTGGGGAGATTTTTGCGATTGGTATATCGAATGGGTAAAGCCGGAATTGAACGCCGGGGATCGCGCTCGGGCGGTGATTTCGTGGAAAAATCTGTTTGCCGCGTTTGATGCAGCGTTGCGGCTGCTGCATCCTTTCATGCCATTTTTGACGGAGGAGTTGTGGCATCAATTGCCGCAGCAGGCGGGAGCGAAATCGATCGCGCTGGATGCGTTTCCGGAGGCAGCTAGCGCGTGGATGAATGTTGCGGCGGAGCGCAGTGTTATTTTTTTGCAGGAGATTATTGGCGCGGTGCGGAATATCCGCGCGGAGATGAAACTGGATCCGAAGAAGAAGGTGGAGGCCGATGTTTCGGTGGCTGACGCCGGGTTGTTGCGGGTGGCGGAGGAAAATCGCGATTTTCTGGTGCGGCTGGCGTTGCTCTCGGAGTTGCGGTTGACGGGGGAGAAATTGGTGGCGGGAGGAGCGGCGCGGTCGTCGGCGGAGTTTGATGTGCGGATTGCGCAGGCGGCGGAGACGGTGGATATGGGGGCGGAGTTGGTGCGGCTGAAAAAAGAGATTGCGGGGTTGGAGAAGGCGATTGCGTCGAAGGAGAAGCAGCTGGGCGATGAGGCGTTCCTCGGGCGGGCGCCGGAGAAGATTGTGAATGGGTTAAAGGCTACGCTCGAGCAGCAGAAAATCGAATTGCGGAAACTGCGAGAGAGACTCGGAGCGTTGGCGGGGGCGGGTTGCTAGAGACCGCGAATTTGCGATGCGGAAGCGGCGAGGGATTCGTGGCGAGTAGCGACCGGAAACCGAGCGCCGCGAAAGACCGCGACCGGGTGCCAAGCGCTTGGCGAGGATTCCGCTGCGCAGGCGAGGGTGCCGGCGCGGTGCTACGGACTTTCACTTTGAACCATGGCGATGAAGAAAAAGAGTAGCGAGGTTACCGACCGGCGGCTGGCGGGGTTGGTGACGCTGCTGATGGAGAACGCCACGATTGTGGTGAGCGGGGAGCGGATTGCGCGGGAGATTGGCGTGTCGCGGTCGACGGTGTGGCGGTGGGTGACGCGGTTGCGGGAATTGGGCGTGAAGGTGAAGGGGCGGGCGGCGACGGGATATTTTTTGGAGGCGATGGCGGACATTTTGACTCCGGAATTGCTGCGGCGCGGCCTGCGCGGAACAATGTTTGGGAAGAGGATTTATCATTTTTTCCGCGCGGATTCGACGAACAGCGTGGCGCTCGCGTTGGGACATACGGGTGAAGAAGAAGGCGCGGTGGTGGTGGCGGAGGAGCAGACGGCGGGGCGCGGGCGTGCGGGAAGGACGTGGCATTCCGAGCGCGGGACGGGGATCTATGTGACGATCTTGCTGCGGCCGAAATTGGCACCCGTGCAGGCGCCGCTGCTCACAATGATGGCGGGGATCAGCGCGCGGTCGGCAGTGGCGGCGATTACCGGGTTACAAGTCGATTTGAAATGGCCGAATGATCTGATGATCGCGGGGAAAAAGGTGGGCGGAATTTTGACGGAGATGCATGCGGAACCCACCGCGGTGAAATTTGTGATTGTGGGAATGGGATTGAATGTGAATCAGGAGAAATTTCCGGCCGAGCTTGCGGGAGCAGCGACTTCTTTGCGTGCGGAGACGGGGCGGAATTATTCACGGCTGGAGATCTTGGTGCGCTTGCTGCGGGAGTTTGAGAGTGACTACAATCGGCTGTTGCGCGAGGGTGTTGGCGGCGTGGTGAAGAGATTTGAAGAGGTTTCGAGTTATGCGCGCGGGAAGAAAGTGCGGGTGGAGACGGGAACGGAGACGTTTACGGGAATGACGGCGGGGTTGACGGCGGAAGGATTGTTGCGCGTGGAACGCTCGGCTGGCGAGATTCTTACGGTGATTGCGGGTGACGTTACCGAGTTGAAGTGACGATTCGGGACGGTAATAAAATAGAGCTACGAACTGGAAGTGGCGGGTGGCGAGAATGCCCTATTCGAGAGCGGCGGGTTTGAAGAAAACAAGAGAAGCCGCCGCAGGAAAGCAATCCGCAAAAGGAAATGAATGCTGCTGACGATTGATGTCGGGAATACGAATACGGTGCTGGGGGTGTTTCGCGGCGAGGAACTGGCGGCGCATTGGCGGCTGACTACGGCCCGGCAGCAGACGGTGGATGAGTATGGAGTGCTCGCGAGGAATTTGTTTACCTTGGCAGGATTGGATCGCGATGGGATCAACGGGGTGATTGTTTCGTCCGTCGTGCCTCCGATGAATTGGACGCTGGGAGAGATGTCGCGAATTTATTTGGGGCAGCGGGCGCTGTTCGTCGAGCCTGGAGTGAAGACGGGGATGGCAGTGCTGGTGGATAACCCGCTGGAGGTGGGGGCGGATAGGATCGTGAATGGCGTAGCGGCGTTTGCCGAGTATGGCGGGCCGTGCATCGTGGTGGACTTCGGGACGGCGATTACCTTTGATGCCATTTCGGCGAAAGGGGAATATTTGGGTGGGTCGATTGCGCCGGGATTGGGGATCGCCGCGGAAGCGCTGTTTGCGCGGGCGGCGCGATTGCCCCGGGTGGAGATTAAGGATCCGGGAAAAGTGATTGGCACGAATACCGTGACGCATATGCAGGCGGGACTCTACTACGGTGCGGTGGATATGGTGGATGGGATGCTGGCGCGCATGAAAGCGGAGTTGCGAGCGGAGATGACGGTGGTGGCAACCGGTGGGCAGGCGCGGCTGGTGGCGAAGGGATCAAAACACATTCAGCATACCGATGAATTCTTGACGCTGAAGGGTTTGCGGCTGATTTGGGAGAAGAATGCGGAGTTGGTGAAGAATTTGGCGTCGGCGGATGGGCGCGGGAAAAACGCAGCGGATGCGGAAACAAAGAGCGGATTGAAGAAAGCGCCGCGTTAGGCGGGATGGTGGCAGAGCGCGAAAGCGGCGAGCAGGGCGGCGCGCTCGGCGGCTACGAGCGCTGGAATTATTTCAACTACTTCACGGAAATCGAGGAATATTTTTGGAAGAAGCGCGGGGCGCATCTGCTGGTGTCGCCGCTGGACTGGGCCATTATGGAGACCTGGCAGAAGGCGGGCGTGCCGCTGGAGGCGGTGCTCAAGGGGATTGACCGGGCGGTGGAGAGTTACGCGCGGTCGCGCCGGGGAGCCGGGAAGTCCATGAAGACGCTGGCGTACTGCACGGATGCGGTGCTCGAAGCGGCGGAGGAGATGAACGAAGCGGCGGCGGGAGCGGCGCCCGCGCGGAAGAAGAGTGCAGCGAGCGGGGCGTTTCCGGTGGAGGAGTTGCGGGAATATTGGAAAGGAAATGTGGCGAAGGCGCGGAGTGCGGCGGAGAAATTGCGGATTGCGCATGCGCAGATGGCGGCGCGACTTTTGGAAATTGCAAGCGGTGCGGAAAATGCCGCGCTGCTTATGGATGCACCGGGGAATCTGGATTTGGAGGAGCTGGAGCGGCGGCTGACGGTTTTGGATGATAAGGTGTATGCAGCGGTCACGGGAGATGCCAGCGAAGAGCTGCTGGTGAAGATCCGGCGGGAGCTCGACGGGCAGCTGGCAATGTACCGGAGGAAGATGAAGGCGGAGCAGATTGCGCTCATTGAAAGACAGTACTTGCAGAAGAGATTGCTGGAGGAGTTTGGGTTGCCGAGATTTAGCCTGTTTTATTTTTCGTAAGATGTCGCCTGAAGGATGAAGCAGCGAATCCGAAGATCTGTTGCCACAAAGAAGACGAGCCGGGTTGAACCTCGGCGCCTACAAACCGTTCACCTTTTATTCAATCTAAAGCGGAACAGGATCATTTAATGGCTGAAGAGTTACGATACTCTGTTGAGAAGATGGTGTACGGAGGAGACGGATTGGGGCATGCCGAGGGAAATACCGTGTTTGCACCCTTTGTGCTGCCTGGGGAGTTGGTGCGCGCAGAGGTGAAAACGCGGAAGAAGAAGACGGTGTGGGCGAATGTTGTGGAAGTGCAAGAGGCATCCAAGTCCCGTGTGAACGCGGCCTGTCCGCATTTTGGAATCTGCGGCGGATGCCACTATCAGCACATTGAATTTGCGGAGCAGACGCGGTTGAAGGTGGGGATTCTGCGGGAGACGCTTGCGCGGCTGGGAGCTATTTCTTTCGCGGCCGAGATTGCGACGCATGCGGCTGCGGCTTACGGATACCGCAATCGCGCACAGTGGGCGGTACGCAGCGGAATGCCGCGGGCGCTCGGCTACTTTCTGCCGGAGAGTTCGGTGATTATGCCGGTGGATGCGTGCCCGGTGCTGTCTCCGGCCTTGGCGGAGACCTTTGGATTGCTGCAGGAGATGGCGCGCGGCGGGAAGCTGCCGGCGGGAATTTTGGAGATTGAGGCGTTCGCGGATTCCGCGGACGAGAAAATTGCGCTGAACGTAGCGTTTGACGCGTATCCCAAGCCGGCGGCGGAGTTGGCGGAATATTTTCGGGCAGCGCTGCCGCGGATTGAAAGTCTCTTGCTGCTGGATCAGAAGAAGGAACGGTTTGAGTTGACAGGTCCGGGATTCCTGATGCACGAGGCTGGAGGATTCAAGTTTCGCGTCAGCCATTTGTCGTTTTTTCAGGTGAACCGATTTTTGATTGAGGAGCTTTTATCGGCGGTAACGAAGGGCGCGAAGGGCGAACTGGCGCTGGATTTGTATGCGGGCGTGGGATTTTTTACCATGCCGCTGGCAAAGACGTTCCAAAAAGTCGTGAGCGTCGATGCGAATCTGGCGGCGACGCGGGATTTGTACGCCAACGCGGAGCTGGCGGGCGTGGAAGTGGCGACGTTTAACGAGCACACGGAAGATTATTTGAAGAAACCGCAGGAGCGGCCGGACCTCGTGGTGCTCGATCCGCCGCGAGCGGGATTGGGGGCGGCAGCGGCGGCGAAACTGGTGGAATTGGGAGCGCCGGAGATTGTTTATCTTTCCTGCGACCCGTCGACACTGGCGCGGGATTTGGCGGTCTTGACGGGGAGCGCGAAAAAGCCCGCGGACGTGGCGGTAAGCGGACCGTTTTATGAAATTGTGTCGATGGATTTGTTTGATTTATTTCCGCAGACATTTCATATCGAGACGCTGGTGAGGTTGCGAAAAGTGGTTTGATTTTGCCGGCGGTGGCGATGACCGCGGCGTTTGCCGTGGGGAATCGCTATCGGCCTGCAACGGAGTCTGGCGGCCCAGGGACGATGACGGAGCCGACGCTAGTGGAGGCGGAGACGCCAGAGAAGCAACAGGAAGGCGAGAAGAAGTAAAAAGCCCACGGCCGCTTGCCACTCGTGATTTTTTTTATATTGCGCGAAGGAAAATGAGCCGGAATCGGCCGCTGTGGTTGCGGCGCCGAGACGCGCGGGCGTAAGACGCGGGAAAAATAGCGGAACAGCTTTGGCGTAGGCGTCGAAAAAGGCGCCGTGGAAGTGGCGGAGTTCCCCTTCTTCCCTGCGCATCACGATGGAATAAACAAGCGCGAAATAGATGATAAGGATGGCGGCGGAAAACAGCGAGCGCGTGGCCACCGCTGCGCCTACAGCGAGAATTGCGCTGCCCAGGTAGAGCGGGTTGCGGGTGTAGGCGTAGGGCCCGGTGACCGTGAGTTGTTCCTTTTTTCGAAGATAGCCCGCCGCATAGGCGCGCAGCCAGAGGCCGCCGACACCGACTAGCGCGCCGATGGCGATGCTTTGCGGAGAGGGTCGGGCGAGGAAGAGGACGGCGACGGCCAGCGGATAGCCTAGACGGACGCGCCAGCGCGCAAAGAATGCGGCGTAGTCGCTCATGCGGGAGCACCGACGATGCGACGAACAGCGGCGAAAACTTCGTCGACGGAAATTTTCAGGATAGCAGGGTCGGTTTCGTCAATGCGGCTGTGGTCGCGGATGGCGGTGGGAGCGCGGAGGATCACGTTGCGGTGGGCGGTTTCCGAGGCATCGGGATCCTCGTCGCCGGAGTTCGCCGAGAGTTCCTGCGGGGCGCATAGGGATGAAGAATAGGGTGGACTGGTTTGCGCCTGGGCAAGCTCGGGCGCAACATGCCGCGCCTCTACAAAGGCTGGGGCGGGATTTGGAAAAGGGCCGTTGCGGGCGGGGTCGGTGGGGCCGTAGATGCTGACGGACGGCGTGCCGACGGCTACGGCGAGGTGCAGCGGTCCGGTGTCGCCGCCTACGACGCACAGGGCGTTGCGGGCGAGGGCCATCAGTTTTTCGAGGGTGCCGCTGTAAGCGACCGGATCGGCGCTCCTGCTTGCGACTTTGATGGATTCGGCCAGCGCTTCTTCGCCCGGACCGTAATTGATCACACAGCGTAGACCGAGGGTATCGCGAATTTGCCGGGAAAGGTCGCCGAAACGATCGGGCGGCCAGCACTTAGAGCGCCAGCCGCCACCGGGGCTTAGCAGAATGTAGCGGTCCATGCCGCAATCGCGGAGGAGTTGACGGACGCTGGCGTCATCTTGCGGTGAAATCTGCAAGGTGAACGGGGCGACAGTTTGGCGGGCCCCGGCGCGTTGCGAGAGCTCGCCATTTTGTTCGGCGATGTGCGTGGTGACGCAGCGGACGCGATCGGTATAGAGAATCGGGACGCCCCACTCGCGGATGGTTTGCGAGGAGAAGCCGATCCTCCGCGGGACGCCGCCGAAGAGCGGGAGTGCGGCGGATTTCCAGAGTCCCTGGTAGTCGATGGCCGTGGAGAAATTTTCCAAGCGGATGCGAGCGACGATTTCGCGGATGGAAGAAAGAGAGCGGGTTTCGGCGGCCCAGATATCTGTGGCTAGCGAGCTGCTGCGAACCAAAGTTTCCCAGCGCGGATGGGTAAGCCAAGTGATTGCTGATTGCGGAAAAGTTTCGCGCAAGGCGGCGACGGCGGGAAAAGTGTGCACGATATCGCCCAGCGAGCCGAGTCGCACAACGAGAAAACGCGGCTCAGGCATTGGGCTCCTTGCGAATTGCTTCGAGGAGTGCGGCGGTCGAGTGATCCTTTGGGTCGCCCACGATGGCGACGCGAATTCCAAGGCGCGCGGCGGTGGCCCGCTCGGGGACGGTGTCGGAGGTGTAGTCCGTACCTTTGGCGTGGACGTCGGGGCGAATTTCTTCGAGAAGATGCTCGACGTTCGGTTCGCTGAAAATGATTACGTAATCGACGCAGCGCAGGGCGGCGACAAGCAGCGAACGGGCTTGTTCGTCGAGGATGGGCCGACCAGGGCCTTTTAGATTTTTAACGGTGGCGTCGGCGTTGACTGCGGTAATTAGGACGTCGCCTTCACGTTTGGCGGCTTGGAGGTAGCGGACGTGGCCGACGTGGAGGGTGTCAAAGCAGCCGTTGGAGAAGACGATTTTTTTGTGGCTACGACGCGCCTCGACGAGGGCGCTGCGAAGTTCGTCGAGGGTGACAATCTTGGAGGGGGTTTCGCGCATGGTCAGGCGAGGCGTTCTGCAGGAGGCGGGGCAGGATCGCCGACGAGTTCGCGGCGAATGGCGTCGAGGAGTTCGGCGCGAGAGACCGAGGCGGTACCGCGCTTCATGACGACGAGGCCGCCGGCGATGTTGGCGATGTGCGCGGCCTCAAACGCTGTGGCGCCGGAGGCCAGCGCGAGGGTGTAGGCGGCGAGGACGGTGTCGCCGGCGCCGGTGACGTCAACGGCTTGCGCGCCGCCGTGAATAGGGATGTGCGTGATGCGATTGCCAGCTTCAAAGAGCGCCATGCCGTCGCGGCCGCGGGTGACCAAGAGGGACTGGAGTTTCATGGCGCTTAGAGTGGATTGCGCGCAGCGGTGCAGTTCACTGAGATTTGCGCCGATGGTCGTGTGATGCTGGGCTTCCACTTCGGCTTCGTTAGGCGTAGCAGAGGTTACGGCGGACTTGGCATAGTCGTGAAGATTGTAGCGGGCGTCGAGGGTGATGGTGAATTTGGAATTCTTTTGTGCGCGCGCGCGGCGAACCCCGGCGGGTGTGGCGACACCGAAGCCGTAGTCGGAGACGGCCAAGGCGCTGGCTTGGCGCAATTTTTTTTGAAGCATGGATTGCAGTTTGGCATGTATCGATTCGTTTAACGGAGCGCTGGGCTCGCGATCGACACGAAGGACTTGCTGGCCAGCGGTGTGGGCCCAGCCGGCGAGATATCGCGTTTTGGTGGGAGTGGTCCAGCCCTTGGCGACAAGGATGCCGCTCACGTCGGCCTGGAGGCTGCGAAAATATTCGCGGAGAGCGTGCCCTGCGGCGTCGTCGCCGACGGCGGTGATGGGAATTATTCTCGCGCCCAGTGCGGCGAAGTTGTTGGCGGCGTTGGCGCCACCGCCCGGGACGAGGCGCGTTTCGCGGTGGCGGAGGATCAAGACGGGGGCTTCTCTTGAGACCCGCGTAATGTCGCCGAATTGAAATTCGTCGGCGACGAAATCGCCGAGGAGCACGATGGTGCGGGTGGAGAATTGTTCGACGCAGTCAGCGAGAGCGCGGAGGTCGACGTCGGCGGACGTTGCGGCGAAAGTCAATTGAACCGACTGTCGCGCGGCGTTCGCGGCGCGATTCTTGCGATGGGGACGCTTCATCGGAGTTGCTCCAGAATCCAGTCGGCTGCTTCGGTTAGTGATGGGGTGATGAAATTGGGTTGTACGGGCCAATTTTTTGCGTGCCAGGCCAGTTCGCCCTCGCCATAGCCGGTGCGGACGAGGATGCTGCGCGCGCCCGCATTGTGCGCCAGTGTGATATCGCCGGCGCGATCACCGACGACGAAGGATTTTCGCAGATCGAGATGGTGTTCACGAGAGGCTTGTTCGAGAAGACCGATGTTCGGTTTGCGGCAGGCGCAACCATCGGAAGAAGCGTGCGGACAATAGTAGATGGCGTCGACATGCGCGCCGGCGGACGCTAGCTGCGACAGCATTAGAGTGTGCACCTCGCGGACCAGGGATTCGGGAAAGTAGCCGCGCGCTACGCCGGATTGATTGGTGACCACGATGACCGGCAGTCCCGCGCAATTGAGTTTGCGGATGGCCGCAGCTGCGAATGGAAAGATACGAAAACGGCTGGCGTGATTCAAGTAACCGAGTTCTTCGGAAATGGTGCCGTCGCGATCTAGGAACACGGCCGGGCGGAGTACCGGGGAGTCAGACAGAAGGCACCCCGTTTGTGGAGGCGAGCCACGGAAGTGCGGCCGCGGTGACAGCATCCGGCGTGACGGCGCTCATGCAGCGATGATCCGTGGGGCAGCGGCGCAAGAAGCACGGGCTGCAATAAGGCTTTTGCTGGACGATGGTGGAGCGCAGCGTGACGGGAGCGGTGCCGAAGGGATCCGTGGGGCCGAAGATGGCGACGACGGGTAAGCCAACGGCGGCAGCCACGTGCATGGCGCCGGAATCGTTGCCGAGAAAAACCTGGCAGCGGGAGAGGAGTGCGGGGAGTTCGGCGATGGAGGTTTGGCCGGTGAGGTTGAGGGGAGGGTGACGGAGTTTTTCGGCGATGGCGTTGTTTACGTCGGATTCGGTGGAAGTGCCGAACAGGATTACATCTGCCTGCAAATGGTCTCGCAAACTGTTCAATGTGGCCGCGAAACGATCAGGGGGCCAGCATTTTGCGGAGCCGTAGGAGGCGCCGGCGCCGACGGCGATGCGGAGTTTATTGGGTGCACTGCCGGCAGCGCGGAGTTTTTCCTCGGCGGCGTCCGCGTGTTCTTGCGGGATGGCGAGTTGGATGAATGTTTCGTCGGTGAGACTCGGCAACCATTCTGCGCGGCGGAGTAGTTCCAAGTAGTAAAACTTTTCGTGTGCGGGGATTTCGCCTGGCTTGGGTACGGCGATAGCGTCGGTGAGCAGGAGGCTGCGACCGTCGCGTGCGTAGCCGATACGGCGAGGGATTTGCGCGCGCCAGGCGAGCCACGCGGCGTCGAAGGCGTTTTGCAACAGCAGGGCTACGTCGAACTTTCGTGCGCCCAGCTCCCGGGCGAGGCGTTCGCGGCCGGAAAAACCCGCGTGGACGCCCTTCGTGTCGTAAGGAATCAACTCGTTGGCGATTTGTTGATGGCGATAAACGTCCGCGACGTAGGGGCGAGCGAGGATGGCGATGTGGGCATCCGGGAATTTCGCTCGCACGTGACGAATCGCCGGGAGGGCCATGATGGCGTCGCCCACCCAATTGGTGGCGCGGATCAGGATTTTCACGAAGGCACTCCGGCACGGGCTGCGAGTTTCGCGCGGATGAGCGAGAGTAAGTCGTTTTCTTGCGCGATTTCGATGTCGATGACGGCGATGTACACGGGAAATTTATCGAAGGTGGCGGCGGCGAGATTTTTGGCGTCTTTTTCGGTGGTAACGAGAGCCCGCACCCCAGCGGACTCCGCGGCACGCGCGATCGCGCGGATGTCGGAAGCAGTGTAGCGATGGTGATCGCGGAAAGCCTTTTCAGCGGCGACGGGGACTTGCCAGTTTTCCAGGTCGCGAAAAAATGCCTGGGGATTACCGATGCCGCAGAAAGCCAAAAATGGGCCAGAGCCAATTTGTTGGGTGGATTGCAAATTAACGGAGGTATCGCCGAAACGGCGAAAACCGAGGAGCTTGGTGCTGGCGGCGAATATCGGATAAGAGCTCAGATGAGTTACGGCGGCGGTGACACCAGGCTGGGTTTCGGCGCGGGTAAAAATCAAGATGTCCGCGCGAGTCATGGCGGAGAGCGGTTCGCGAAGCGATCCGGCGGGCAGCAAGTCTTCGTTAGTAAGCGAGCGAGAGGCGTCCATCAATAGAATATTCACATCGCGAGCCAATTGAAAATGTTGGAAGCCATCGTCCAGCAAAAAAATGTCGACAGGCTGGCTGGCTTCGAGGGCGGAGCCGCTGGCGAAGCGGTCCGCGCCGACACCGAACCGCACCCGGTCGGCTAAACGGTGGCGGAATAGTTCGACTTCGTCGCTGGTGCCATCGGTGCCGCGATAGCCGCGGGAAAGGATCGCGACGCGCCTCCCTTCCGCGAGAAATTTTTCTGCCAGCCAGAGGACCATGGGAGTCTTGCCAACACCGCCAACCGTTAGATTGCCCACGCTGACCACCGCGCCGCGCAGCCGATTCGGCTTGAGCTGGCCGCGGGCGTAGGCGCGAACGCGAGCTAAAACGACAACGCCGTAAACCAGAGATAACGGCCACAAAATGATGCGCGCCAATCGCGAGCGCTGCAGCGATTCCCAATTCATCCGTGAACTTTCGGCGCTCGAGCGGATAACACCGCGGTGATCTCCGCGACCGCGCGGTCCGTGGCGCCACGGCTTTCCGCGACGAGGCGGCGCGCGGCTTCGCTCATGCGCTGCATGCGCTGGGGATCGCGCTGCAGCTCGATCCAGGCGACACCGGCGTCCTCCGGGCTGGGCACCTGGATGGCGGCGTCCGCGGCAACAAAGCGGGCGGCCATTTCTGAAAAATTTTCCATCGACGGACCGAAGACGGGAACTTTGCCGAAGGCGGCGGGCTCGAGAATGTTGTGGCCGCCGGAGGTGACGAGTGAGCCCCCGACGAAGGCGTGGTCCGCTATACCGTAGAGCGAGGCTAATTCGCCGATGCTATCGAGCAGCAGAATGGTGACGTCATCGGGAAGGCGAGCGGAAGTGCTGGACGAACCGTTTGACGAGAAGCCTTGCGCTGGGGTTGCAACTTGCAACGCGGAACGGCGGACGAATTTGCTGTGATTGTCTTCGATAAATTTGGCGGCGGCGTCGAAACGTTCCGGTTTACGGGGAGCTAGGACGAGTAAAGCGCGGCGAAACTCTCCTTGCAGCGTGCCGAAAGCGATCAAGGCAAGCGGCTCCTCGGTGGCTACCACGCTGCCGGCGACGATTACGGGCGAGCGACCGAGGCGAGCGGCTTCTGCTGCCAGCCATTGCGAGAACGGAGTGGGTGCGGGTAGCGCGAGATCGTATTTGAAATTGCCGCTGACGCGGACACGATCGGCCGGAGCGCCAAGCGCGCGGATACGTTCGGCGTCGGTTTCGCTTTGCATCAGAAAGTCGGTGGCGAAAGCCAACGAGCGGCGCAGCAGCGGGCGCAGGTAAAAACCGAAGAGACTGAAGTAGCGCCGGTAGCGCGCGAAGGAACGATCGGAGATGCGGCCGCTGACGAAGACGACGGGAACATTGTCGCGAGACGAGTGACGAAGAAAATTAGGCCAGATTTCCGTTTCGACGATGACGACGATGGCGGGTTTTACGGCTTGAAAGGCCCGGCGGACGGCGAAAGACCAATCGAGGGGAAAATAAAGAAAGCCGTCTGCGAAAGGAAGGCGTTCGCGGGCGAGCGCTTGGCCGGTGAGCGTAGTGGTGGAAACAATGAGCGGGAGTTCGGGAAAGGCGTCCTTTAGCTCGCGCGCGAGGGCTACGCTGGACAGCACTTCGCCGACGGAGACAGCGTGCAGCCAGATGGCGCGCTGCTGCGACAAGCCGGGCGAGGAGGACGGCGCGGACGTCGACCGCTTGTTGAGCCCTGGAAAAGAAAAGCCTAGGCGCTGGCCGAGATTCGCGAGATATTTCCCGTGCCGCGCACTCTGCACGAGCCAGTAAGGCGTCAGCGCCAGAGCCGCGAGGCCCATCAGCAAGCTATAGATCAAAAACACGAAATGCGGCTCCGGTCTCTTCGCGGGCGCCGCCGCCGAGCAGGCGAGCGAACAGTCCGCAGCACAGGGCAACCCTGCACTTCCCTAGGGAATCGAAGGCGTCAATATGAGAAAAAAACATTATAACCTGTTGCGAAAGGTAGTCATCGGGGTTCCGTGCGCGGGGGCTGTTTTTTTCCTCGGGGGGCCATCGGCGATGTCCCAGGGTGGCAGCGCGGCACGAGCAACGGCGTGGACGAATATTGCTTTTCAGCAGCAGGATACGCTGCGAACCTCATCGCTGGAATCGCATGAGGGCGTGACGATCTCGGCAAAGCCCTGGACGCAGGCTGCGCAATATAAGGAAAAGTTTCCGAAGAAGTCGCCGTTTGCCGGCGGAGTGATGGCGGTACAGGTGGCGATTCGCAACGATTCGCCGGAAAGCATCAAGGTGGCACTCGACCGCATCCGGCTTTCGTTCCAGTTGGATGAGGATAACCGGCAGGAATTGCAGCCGATGAAAGCGGACGAGGTGGCGGATGCCGTGCTTCGGCCGGCGTCGAAGGATCCGACCAAAACGCGGAGGCTGCCGCTGCCGATTACCACGGGGACGAACAAGAGCAAGGATTTCGTCGCGCTGCAAACGGCGGCGCAAAACGCGGCGGTGCCGACGAGCGTGGTGGCGGCCCACAGCACAGTGGAAGGATTGCTGTATTTCGAATTGGACGGGCAGTTTGACTTGTTGCGGACGGCGCATTTGTATGTGCCGGATATAGCGGTGATGGGAAAAGACCGGAGCCTGACGTATTTTGAGATTGATTTGAGCCGATAATACCCCGCGCTTTCGCATCTCGGATGCTGGGACGTTTTCTGTACATTTGCGCACATCGATGCGCTCGGCTACCATGATTCCTGCGCACATACACTCCTGAATATTTTTTTGAAATGGGCCGATGCTTTCTCTCCTGAACGAATTGAATCCTGAACAACGGCTGGCGGCGGAAACGATTGACGGGCCGGTGTTGATACTGGCCGGCGCAGGCACCGGCAAGACACGCGCAATTACCTATCGCATGGCGAACATGATTGCCAGCGGCGTGCCGGCAGAGGCGATACTGGCGGTGACGTTTACGAATAAGGCCGCGGAGGAAATGCGCACGCGCGTTTGCAATCTATTGTTGCGCGCGGGATTTCCTCCGGCGCAGCCGTGGCTGTCCACCTTTCATTCGCTTTGTGCGCGATTGTTGCGGCGCGAGGCGGCTGCGGCGGGATTGCCGCGCGATTTCGCGATTTACGATGACGACGATCAATGCGCGGCAGTGAAGTTGACGATGGCGCAGTTGCGCATTGAGGACGATAGTTTGACGCCGCGGAATGTATTGAGTCGCATCAGCCATGCGAAGAACCACGGGAACACGCCGCAGCAATTGCGAACGGAGGCGGTGAGCGCAGATGGACGGCACGTCGCGGATATTTTTGCCGGTTACGAGAAATTGCTGGCGCAGAGTAATGCGGTGGACTTTGACGATTTGCTGCTGCGCAGCGTGAGACTTTTGCGGGAAAACGCCGCGGTGCGCGAAAAATGGCAGCGGCGGTTTGCGTATATTCACGTGGACGAATATCAGGATACCAACCGCGTGCAGTACGAATTGCTGCGCTTGCTGACCGGACCGCAGCAGAACTTGTGCGTGGTGGGTGATGAAGATCAATCCATTTACCGGTGGCGGGGCGCGGATGTAGCGATTTTGCTCAGCTTTTCGCGGGATTTCCCGAATGCTCGGGTGGTGAAACTGGAGAGAAATTACCGGTCCACGCAAAATATTCTAGACGCCGCCGGCGCGGTGGTCGCGAATAATCCAGAGCGGCTGGGCAAAATGCTGAGCGCGGAAAATGGCGCGGGCAGCAACCTGAGTTATTTTGAGGCGCGCGATGCGCAAGGCGAAGCCGAGTACGTGGCCGGGGCGCTGGAAAAAATTCAAGACGACGATTCGGACCAGACTTGCGCGGTGGAATATCGTACAAACTTTCAGTCGCGGGCGTTCGAAGAGGCTTTTCGGCGGCGCGGAGTGCGCTACAAATTAGTGGGCGGATTCAGTTTTTACGAACGCGCGGAAGTGAAGGATGCGTTGGCTTACGTCCGGCTGGCGATGCATCCCGAGGACGACATTGCGCTGCTGCGCGTCCTGAATGTGCCGCCGCGCGGTATCGGCAAAACGACCGTGGATGCGTTGCGCGAGACGGCTGCGGCAGACGGCACATCGTTGTGGACAGCCATCGAGAAATTTGTATCGGGAGGCGCAGCGGGCCGCGCGGTTACCCCGCTGCGCGCATTTCAGGAATTGATCCACAAACTGTGCGAAGCGCAGGCCAGCAAGGAGCCCGCGGACTTTCTGCGCACGGTGCTCGACGAGACCGGTTATATGGCGATGCTAAAAGATCGCAATACTCCGGAAGACGTGGCGAGGCTGGAAAACCTGGAAGAATTGACGCGCGCGGTAGCGGAAAGCATGGATGCGGGCGAATCGTTCACGGATTTTCTGGATAAGGCGGCGCTGGTGAGCGACGCGGATTCCTATGAAGGCAAACCGGGCGTCACGCTGATCACGCTGCACAGCACGAAGGGGCTGGAGTTCGATCACGTTTTTTTGACGGGCCTCGAAGAAGGCATCTGCCCGCACATGCGATCGATCAGCGAAGAAAAGGGCATCGAAGAAGAACGGCGTCTGGTGTACGTGGGCATGACGCGAGCGCGAAAATCCCTGACGATCACGCGGGCGCTGTATCGCAGAATTTTTGGCAACGAGCAGCAAATGCGCGCGTCGCTGCCGTCGCGGTTTCTCGCGGAGATTCCGAGCGCGCTGGTGGACACGGTGCGCGGCTCGATGGCGGAGATTGGCGCGACGCGGCGCTATGAGCCGGATCCGGAGTATTCGTATTCGGCGGATGAATTTTTGCGGCGCGTGCGCGGGAAGCCCACTCCCGCAACGCCGGCGCCGCGGCGGCCTGCGGCTCCGAGCGGGTTTGGTAAACCCGCGATTCGGCGCGGGGCGGATGCGAATCCCATGCTGGGTCGCAAGGTGCGACATCCAGAGTTTGGCGTCGGCACGGTGGTGGGCGTTGAAGGCGACGAGGATGACGACCGCCGCGTTTCGGTCAGCTTCCCGGGCCGCGGCACAAAAAAATTCATCGAGAAATACGCACAACTGCAGCCCGCCTAAGACACTGGCGCCAAACAGGCCCGCTCGGTTGCGTGACGGAGTGTCTCAGGATAGAGTGAGGCGCAGTGAACAACCTTCTAATCCCTGGCGGGTACTGCCTCTGGTCGACAGTGCCTGCTCTGACCCGGGAGCGTCTGAGTGGCATCTGATCTTTTCCGCCGCAAGGGTATCGACCAACTGATTTCGGATTGCGAGAATGCTGAAGTCCAGCTGAAAAAGTCGCTGGGCTGGGTGAGCCTGACCTCGCTGGGCATCGGCGCGGTGATCGGCTCGGGCATTTTCACGATTATCGGCACGGCGATTGCCGGCCAGAAGCTGCAGGTTTCCTCAATCCTCAACGCTCCGCTGCTCGAATATATGATTCACCGCTCGCCGTCGTTTGGGCGCCCGGGAGCCGGACCGGCGATTGCGCTTTCCTTCGTGCTGGTGGCGATTGTGTGCGGGTTTGCATCGGTATGTTACGCAGAACTGGCGGCGATGATTCCCATTGCCGGCAGCGCATATACGTACACGTACGCGACCATGGGCGAATTGATCGCCTGGATCATCGGCTGGGATCTAATCCTGGAATACGCGGTCAGCAACATGGCCGTCAGCGTGGGATTTTCTCAACACATTGTGAATCTTTTCGACTGGTTTGGCTGGCATCCGAATCCGCGATGGATTTCTCCAGCTTACCTTCCCTCCGGACTGCAGGATTTGCAGGGCAACGCTATCTACGACGCCGGCTGGCATTTCGGGTTCAATTGGCCAGCCTTCCTCATCGTCATGGTGCTCACGGTGATCTTGGTGCGCGGCATCCGCGAGTCTGCGCGCACCAACAATTTCATGGTGCTGTTTAAGATTATCGCCATCCTGATGTTCGTGGGATTTGCTTCGCGGCTGATTCATCCGGCGAACTGGCATCCTTTTGCGCCCAATGGGTGGCCGGGGATTTTGACAGGCGGCTCCATCGTTTTTTTCACGTACATCGGGTTTGATTCGGTTTCGACGGCGGCGGAAGAGTGCAAGAATCCGCAACGCGATTTGCCGATCGGGATCATCGCAACGCTGGTGGTGTGCACAATCTTGTATATCGCGGTGGTGGTGGTGCTGACCGGATTGGTGCGCTGGGACACGTTGGTGGACGATGCCGCCCCGGTTGTGAATACGTTGAAGAAATTGCATTTCACCGGAGTGCGCCTGGTAGTGCTGCTCGGGGCGCTGATGGGAATGATCTCTTCCCTGCTCGTGTTTCAGCTGGGTCAAGCGCGCGTATGGTTTGCCATGTCCCGAGATGGACTCTTCCCGAAGATTTTTGGGCGTGTGCATCCGAAATATCAAACCCCGGCGTTTTCCACGTGGATGGCGGGATTTGTTGTGGGTGTTCCGGCGGGACTGCTCGATATTGGAACGCTGGCGGATCTTTCGAATATCGGAACGCTATTCGCGTTCGCGCTGGTTGCCGGCGGAGTGCTGATCCTGCGCTATCGCGAGCCGGAGCGGCATCGTGCCTTTCGCGCGCCAGGCGGGCCGCTGGCTCCCATCATTACCATCTTCACCTGCCTGCTGTTGATGGCCGGACTGCCGATCATGAATTGGATTCGGTTCTTTGTTTGGATGATTATGGGGTTGGTGCTTTACTATTCATACGGGCGCAGGAACAGCACGCTGAACACGGCAACTCGAGCGTGAGAGGAATTGCGCGATGGCGCGAAGATTTTCCCACCGGTTGTTGAAAATTGCGCAAGTGTCGATGCTGAGCGCACTGGTGTGCGCTTTTTCACCGGCCAACGCCCAGGCTTGGGGGCGGGGCGGACAAAAGCTGGTGGTCAACCGGGCGATTGACACGCTGCCGTCCGAAGTTCGTGGATTTTTCGATGCCAATCGCACCTTTTTGCTGGAGCACGTCAACGATCCGATGGGTTTGATCGCCAAGTCCACCACGGAACGCCGCAATCATTATTTGTATCTCGACAAGTACGGGCGATTCCCTTTCGAGACTCTCCCGCGGAACTACAAAGCAGCGGTTTCCAAAGTTGGCAAATGGAAATTGGAAGGCAACGGCCTGCTGCCGTGGCAAGTGGGCGTGTACAGTCAGAAATTGACAGAAGCGATGAAGGCCGGACGCTGGGAAGATGCCAAAGCGGACGCCGCGCTGCTGGCGTTTTACGTTGCGGAGACGGACGATCCCTTTCATACGACGGATAATTTCGACGGGCACCTGAGCAACCAAACGGGAATCGATGAAAGATTTGGCACCGCGCTCGTCGATCGCTTTTCGTCATTTTTTCCGATGCGCCCTAGCGATGCCGCGTACATTGCCGATCCAACAGACCACGCATTTGAGGCGTGCGTTGCCTCGCACACGTGGATTGAAAATATTTTGCTGGCGGACCGTAACGCGCATCTTGGTCAGACTTCCTATACCGACGAGTATTACGACCGTTTTTACAATCAGGCTGCCCCTATTTTGATCAGGCAGCTTTCGAGTGCCGCGACGGACACCGGTTCCTATTGGCTGACGGCGTGGATCAACGCCGGGCGGCCGCAACTGCCGCATTGAGTTCGCTGATTCGCTGAATTCACGAGCTTGACCAAATGACTCCTTTCGCTATTCCCGCTTCCATCGCGGCTCTCCCGAAAGCGGAGCTGCACGTGCATCTGGAAGGATCGATGCAGCCGGCTACCGTGGTGAAAATCGCGGCACGCCACGGCGTGCAGGTCACGGAGGTCGAGGTGCGGCGCCGCTACGCGTATCAGGATTTTGTGGAATTCATCGAAGCGTTCAAATGGGTAACGTCTTTCTTGCGCGAGCCGCCGGATTATGCGCTTATCGTTCGCGATTTTGCCGAAGCGCTACTGGCGCAGAGGGTCACCTACGCCGAGGTGACGCTGTCCATCGGCGTGATGCAGTTGCGCGGGCAGGATCCGCAAGCGAATTTTGAAGCCCTGCTCGAGGCGGCTGCGGAGTTTGAGCCGCGCGGGCTGCGTTTGCGCTGGGTGTGGGACGCCGTGCGACAGTTCGGCGTAAACGCGGCGATGGAAGTGGTGGAAGCCGCGGGGCGCTGCCACTCGAACAAAATTGTGGCTTTCGGGATCGGCGGGGACGAACGCAGTATTCCGGCGAAGCAATTTCGCGAAGTCTACGATCGCGCCGAGGATCTCGGCATGCATCGTCTGATTCATGCCGGCGAAGTGGGCGGTCCGGAAAATATTCGCGAAGCCATCGAGCATCTCAAGGTCGAACGCATCGGCCATGGTATCGCAGCAATCAACGATCCGGCGTTGATGGATTTCCTGGCGGAGCGGCAAATCCCGCTCGAAGTATGTCCTGCGAGCAACGTCTGCACCGGGGCGCTGGCGGTGCAGCTCGGCGGCGAGCCTACTATCTTGGAGCATCCGCTGCCGAAGCTTTTTCGCCACGGCATTCCCATCGTGCTTTCGACGGATGATCCGACGATGTTCCACACCACGCTGGACGGCGAATACGAAAACGCCGCGCGCATGGGACTGAACGAAGAAGAACTGCGGCGGCTGGTGGCCTTGAGTTTCGAATACGCATGCAAATAAGCCGCTTGCCGCCGATGTTATACTGGCGATATGAAAGCACACGTGTGGGTGATGCCGAAGCGCACGGTCCTTGACCCGCAGGGCCAGACGATTCAGCATGCATTGTCTGGACTGGGGTACGCTGCCGTGAAGGATGTGCGGCAGGGCAAGTTTTTTGTTTTAAATCTCGATGGCTGGGAGCGCGAAGAGGCGCAGGCGCAGCTGGAGCGCATTTCAAGGGAAGTGCTGACCAATCCGGTCATCGAAGAGTATCGTTTTGAGATCGTCGAATGACATGCTGCTCGAGGCACACAGAAAACCTATGACCAGTTATCGAGAAGCGGCGCGCCGCGCCCATTGTCTGCGTTACGGACAGTTCGCCCTGCTTTTGCTGTTTTGTGTCTTGTGCGCCGGCGCGTGCAAAAAAGGCACCGAGCATACTTCCGACCCGAAGCTGAAGGGCATCGATACCCTGCTCAACGCCGAACTTCCCGCGGGAACGCCCATGACCCGCGTAACTTACTTTTTAAATACGCGCGGTTACGAACTTCAAGAAGCGCACGGCAGCCACACGGTCGTCGCCGTCGTGCGTCACGTAAATACGGAAACCCTGCAGCCTGAAGCAGCGCGCGTAACATTTCATTTCGATGCGCAAGACAAGCTGCTGGCCTATGACCTCGAACCCGCTCCGCCGCAACTCATGCAATAACCACCCGCTCTCGACGCATTCGTCACACGCAAAACGCGGCGCATCTGGTGCCCTGGATACCCCGTGTTAGGCTAAGAAAGCCTCTGGAGGAGACGTTCGCATGTGCGGAATTGTGGGCTACATCGGACCGAAAAAAGTTGTGCCGGTCATCATTGAAGGCCTGCGCAAACTGGAATATCGCGGCTACGATTCCGCGGGCATTGCCGTGGTCACGCCGGAAGGAAAACTGGAGATTCGCCGCGCGCCAGGCAAATTGCGCAATCTGGAAGAAGTGATTCGCAAGTCGCCGATCGACGGCACTTACGGCATCGGGCACACGCGGTGGGCCACGCATGGCCGCCCCACGGAAGAAAACGCGCACCCGCATCGCGATTGCAGCGGCCGCATCGTGGTGGTGCACAACGGGATTATTGAAAACTATTTGGAGCTGAAAGAGCGGTTGCAGGCCGAAGGCCACAAATTCGTCACCGAGACAGATACAGAAGTTGTCGCGCACCTGGCTGAGAGATATTCGAAAGACGGCACACCGCTCGAGGAAGCCGTGCGCCTGACGCTCAAGGAGCTGCGCGGAATCTATTCGCTGGTGCTGTTGTCCGCAAACGATCCGCACAAGATCGTAGCGGCGCGCCTCGGTCCGCCCTCGGTGATCGGCATCGGTGAGGGTGAATACTTTGTGGCCAGCGACATTCCCGCACTGCTCGAACACACACGCGAGATTTTCTTTCTAGCGGATGGGGACATCGCGGTACTCACGCCAAAAGGCGTGCGCGTAATGGATCACGACGCGCGCGCCGTGGAGCACGTCACGCAGCACGTGACCTGGGATCCCATCATGGCGGAAAAGGGCGGCTACAAACATTTCATGCAGAAAGAGATTTTCGAGCAGCCGCGCGCCGTGCGCGACACGCTGCTTGGCCGAATTTCGCAGGATACCGGCAAGGTGTTTCTCGACGAAATGCGCATCACCGAGGAGCAATTCCGGAAATTCGACCACGTGCGCATCGTAGCTTGCGGCACGAGTTGGCACTCCGCGCTGGCGGGGAAATTCATGATTGAACGGCTCGCGCGCCTGCCGGTAGAGGTCGACTACGGGAGCGAGTTTCGCTATCGCGATCCGATCCTGGACTCGAATACACTGACCGTGTGCATCAGCCAGTCCGGCGAAACCGCCGACACGCTGGCCGCGCAGCGCGAAGCCAAACGCAAAGGCTCGCCGACGCTGGCGATTTGCAACGTGATGGGCTCGATGATCACGAGAGAAGCTGCCGGCACCGTTCTTACACACGCCGGCCCAGAAATCGGCGTGGCGTCAACAAAGGCATTCACCGCGCAATTAACCGCGCTGTTGCTTCTCGCAATCCGTTTAGGCGAGGTGCGCGGAAAGCTCTCGGACGACGACGCCAAGAAATTGCTCCAGGAGTTCACGCGTATTCCCCACAAAATCGAACAGGTGTTGCAGGCGGACAGCACCGGCTTTTACGAAACCTTGGCGCGACAATTTTTCCGCTTTACGGATTTTCTGTACCTCGGGCGCGGCATTCATTATCCGATCGCGCTCGAGGGCGCGCTCAAGCTGAAAGAAATCTCCTATATTCACGCCGAGGGCTATCCCGCGGGCGAAATGAAGCACGGACCGAACGCGCTCATCGACGAGAATCTGCCGGTGGTCGTGCTGGCCACGCGAGACGAGACGGACCCCGACTCGATGACGCGTTACGAAAAAAGCGTTTCGAATATTAAAGAGGTGAAAGCCCGCGACGGCATCGTCATCGCCATCGTCACGGCCAAGGATCATCTGGCGCGGGAAGCCGCAGACCATATCATCGAACTTCCGCCCGCCCCCGAACTGCTTTCGCCATTACTGGAGATTATCCCGTTACAGTTGCTGGCGTACCACATCGCGGTGCGCCTCGGATGCGACGTCGACCAGCCGCGCAATCTCGCCAAATCTGTCACCGTCGAGTAACCTCACGGCGTTCGCGCATTTTCCGATAGAATGAAAGGCGTGCGGTCAACGAGTTCTCTCATTTGGCGGACAGTCTTTGGAATAGCGCTGGCGTCCAGCGTGCATCTGGTTAGCGCACCACCAACGCGCCCGCAAACCGCTGCACCCGCTGCCACTGGCACATTGCGCCAGGTTCACGCGGATGGCTACAAAGCGCTCACCGAAGCAACGATCGTGTCGCTAACCGGGCTCGCGCCCGGCGCGCAAGTCGGTAAAACTGAATTGCAGGCTGGCGCTGATCACCTTTTACAAACCGGATTGTTCGCGAACGTCTCCTACAATTTTCAAACTCACAACGACGGTGTCGCTGTCACTTACCACGTCGCGGAAGCGCAATTGTTGCCCGTTTATTTCGACAATATGCCGTGGTTTTCGGACTCCGAAATTGCCGAAGCCATTCGTAGCAAAATCTCCTTTTACGATGGTCACTTGCCCGCCGACGGCGCGCTCGTCGAGCAGGCGAGCGGTGCGGTCTCCGCCCTGCTGAACGCTCACGGCTTGCAGGTGGGCCTCGAACACCAGCCCATCGCCAATCCCGTCGGCGAGGGCGACGTCTTGCAGTTTCACGTGCAGGGCGCAGCCATGCAGATCGCCAGCCTCACTTTCAGCGATCCAGCTCTGGCAGCCTCTAAACTGATTCAACAGCATCTGGGCGAAATCGAAGGCAAAGAATATTCGCGCATTGCGATCGACACTTTTCTAACCGAGCAGATCCGCCCCTATTATTTGCAACGAGGCTATCTGCGCGTGAAGCTCGGTCCACCGGAAGTGCGCCTCTCCGGAAACCCCAACCAAAAATTGCCAGAGCGTTTGCCGGTATTTGTGCCCGTCGCCGCTGGAGCGATTTATCACTGGAAGGGCGCGCAATGGCATGGCAACAGCGCGCTATCAGAAATCGCGTTGAGCAGCCTGCTCGGAGAGAGGGTCGGCGCGGTAGCGAATGGCATGGAGCTCGAAGCGGGCTGGGATCGCATTCGCGAGCAATATGGACAAAAGGGTTATCTCGACGCGAAAATGGACGCCACGCCCGCTTACGACGACGTTGCGGGGACCATCTCCTACACCGTGGGCATCGAAGAAGGGCCGGTGTATCGCTTCGGGAAACTGGTTCTGACCGGCCTATCCCTGGAAGGTGAGCGGCGCCTACGGCAAGCCTGGTTAATCGACTCCGGCGCGACATTTGATAAATTGGTATTCGAGGACTTTTTGACCAAGCTCGAGACGCATCCGGCCAAAATATTCGGCGACCTTCCCGTGCACTATGACGGCGTGGGACACTGGTTGCAGACCGAGCCGAAGGATGGCACGGTAGATGTACTTTTGGATTTTAAGCATTAATATTCATAGACAAGCATTCGCATATGAAACCACTGGTGCAAATTCACGCAGATGCTTCGGTACGACAGCAACAAGCCGGGCAGCAGCTTGGCGCTGCCGACAAAGAGCAGTCGCTGTTACAGGCTTTGGCGAATTTGCCATCGGTGATCGTGGCGCTTTCCGGCGGCACGGATTCCGCCTATCTCGCGTGGGCCGCGCATCGCGCTCTCAGCAATCGCGCTTTATCGGTCACCGCGGTTTCGCCTAGTTTCGCCGCGCATGACCGTGCCATGGTCGATCAGTTTGTCGCCGCCTGCAGGTTGCCGCACGCCTACGTCGATACCCGCGAAATGGAAAATCCCGCATACCGCGCAAACGCCCCGGATCGCTGCTATTTCTGCAAAGACGAATTGTTCAACGTGCTGGACGCTTTGGCGTCTGAAAAACGCTTTGCGGCCGTAGCCTACGGCGTAAACGCCGACGACACGCTCGATTTTCGTCCCGGCCATCGCGCCGCCACGGAACATCACGTAATCGCGCCGCTGCTTGACGCCGGACTTCGCAAGTCGGAAATTCGCGACCTTTCGCAACGCGCCGGCTTGCCTACTTGGGACCGCCCCGCTTCCGCGTGCTTGGCCTCCCGCCTTCCGTACGGAACCGAAGTTACGCCAGAGCGCTTGGCGTTGGTTGCCAGGGGGGAAGAGGCGTTGCGGCAACTCGGCTTCCGGCAATTCCGCGTGCGCTTGCACGACAAATTGGCGCGCATCGAAGTTGCGCCAGAAGAAATGCCTCGCGCCTTCGAGCCCGCCATGGCCGCCGCCATCGCGCAGCAAATGAAGGCAGCCGGCTTCACCTACGTATCGTTGGACCTCGAGGGCTACCGCCAGGGTTCCCTCAACGAATCCTTGCCCCACGCGGCGCGAACTGTGATAAAAGTTGCGGCCGGAACTTAATTCTTATATTTCTCGTACATTCCTAGTGAAGGTGGGCGCCAGAGTAGCGGCCTTTCCTACGGGCATTACCTATGGAGGATGCATGAAGCGTCACCGCAAAGCGGCATTTGCTGTCGCCGTGTTCGGGGCCTTGGTCGCAGCGGCCGGGTGCGCGAACGGGCCGACGGTGCACGGCAGCTTTGATCGCACCTTCACGGTGACGGGGCACACGCGGCTCGACCTCACCAACGCCTCGGGCGACATCAACATTACCGGCAGCAGCGACGGAAAGGTTCACGTCCGCGGCGACGTCAGCGCCACCGGTCGCGACATGCAGGATTCGCAGCATCGCCTTTCGGAAATGGAATCAAATCCTCCTCTCGAGCAAACGCCGGACGGCGTGCGCATCGGCAAAGACGTGATGCGCATGCACAACGTCAGCATCAGCTACACCGTCGAAGTGCCACACGACACGGAAGTAAGCGCCACGGTCGCTTCCGGCACGCAACTCGTCCGCGGCGTGCGCGGTCCCGTGAAAGTCCAATCTGCATCCGGCTCGATTCGCGTAGAAGACGTGGAACGCGAAGCGCAATTGATTAGTCTGAGCGGCAGCGTCGAAGCCACCAACATCGGCGATACCGTACGCGCTTCGAGCACCTCAGGAACCATCGCCGTTTCGGGCGGTAAGGGCGATGTGCGCGTAAATGGCCTGGCGGGTTCCATTCAAATCGTGAAGCCCGGCGGCCGCGTCGACGCTGACGCCGGCAGCGGCACCATCGATGTGCAAGGCGCTACCTCCGACGTGAAAGCGCACGCTATCTCCGGCCGCGTGGCCATCTCTGGAAATCCCGCGGGCACTTCTTATTGGGATCTAAGAAGCGTTTCTGGCGGAGTAGAGATCAATGTTCCCAAAAACGCGAACTTTCATCTCCTGGCCGAAGCTACTTCCGGAGAAATTCGTACAGGTATTCCCATCGTGGTGGAAGAGCAGGGCAAACATTCGCTGCGCGCGCAGCTTGGCACCGGAGGCGGACGCGTGGAAATACACACCACCTCGGGAGAGATTCGCATTAACGCCTCCAACTGACGGTCCCCGCGCTGGCGTTTCACGCCCTTCGCGACAGCCTGCGGCTGGCAGCAATATTCGCCAATTCCCTTCTATCCAAGTAGAATTCCCCGCGATGCCTCGGTCGCTTAAATTACGAGAAACCTTGTCGACGCCGCCTTCCTGCGCGGCGGCGCTTCTCGCTGCATTGCTGGCCAGCGCTTCCCTGGGGGCATCCGCGCACGCGCAGTCCGCGAACGCCCCGAACTCACCTCCGACCTCGCAAGACGCCTCCCCTGCAGCAAAATCGAATCCTCCTGCAAAGCGCACTCCGGAGCAGGAGTTACAGTTGACGATCGATGCCGCCGGCAGCGACCGCGCCGCACTCGTGAAAAACCTCGAAGCGTATCTGAAACAATATCCCGACGCAAAGTCCCGCCCGCAAATTTATCGTGCGCTCGTTGAGGCAGATCTGCAGATTCAGGACAATGCGCACGCCGCGGAATACGCGGAGCGGCTCGTGGCTCTTGCTCCGGAAGACATGTCCATGACGCTGCTGGCGATTCAGCTGCTCGAACGCAATGGCGACGAAGCGGCGCTGAAGCGCGCCGAGAATTACGCCACGCGCGTGCTTGATTTTATCGCACGCAGTTCTCCGGATGGGCGCTCGCCGCGCGTTTCTTTGAAAGAATGGGAAGCCGAACATCACCGCGACCAGATGTCCGTCTTGCTCCTGCGCGGCCGCCTGGCGATGAAGCTGAAGGATTCCGACGCTGCGGCAAAGGATTTCTCCGCGAGTTATGCCATTCAGCCCAGCGCAGCAGCCGCGGAAAAGCTGGGCGAAATTGCGGAGATGAAAAAAGATTCCACTGGCGCGCTTCGGGAATATGCCGAAGCGTTTGCGCTGGCCGATAATGGCAGAGGTTCAGCCGGTCGCCGCGAAATTCGCGACAAGATGGGCAACGTGTGGCGGCTGGCGCACGGCTCCGACGCCGGCTTTGGCGATTACCTGCTGCAGGTTTTTGACGAAGTTTCAAAACAGGAAGCTGTGCGGGCCGCTGGCGTTCCGATTGCGAACCGCAATGCCGGAGCGAAAACCGCTTACGACTTTACGCTGCGCAGAGCGGAAGATGGCGCGCCGTTTCCTCTGCTGCCATTCAAAGGAAAAGTGCTGGTCGTAAACTTCTGGGCCACCTGGTGCGGACCTTGCCGGGCGCTGGCGCCGCTCCTCGAACACGTAAGCCTCGCGTTTCGCGGCGATCCTGCCGTGGTATTTCTCGGCGCAAATTGCGACGACGACGAGTCGCTGGTCGCGCCGTTTCTCGCCGTCGAGCAGCCAAAAATTAACACGTATTTCGCGGACGGGCTGGATCGCCTGCTGGCCATTACCTCTTTCCCGACCGTTCTGGTGATCGCTCGTGACGGCAAAATCGCGTTTCGCTCCGAGGGCTTCGGCGACGATGATTTCGAAAAGCACCTGTCCGACGCCATTCACCAGGCAGCCGCGGCGCAATCCGCCAGCGCTCCCGAACGCGCTCCCGGCGAATAATACCCGCCTTGGAAACAGCCCACCATCCCGAGCGTAGCGGGGGATCTGCTTTTTTCCGATTCGCCAGGACCTTCGGCCTTTTCGTCGCTGGACATTTCTGTTCTTCACATCAAGCAAGCGATATCGCTACCTCGCGCGCGGCAACAATCGTGTTTACGTGAATGCGCACGGTGTCCTCGATGCGCCGAGCGTAGCCGCCTGCCAGGGTTGTCGCCACCGGAACACCCCGTTGCCTGGCCGCTAGAAAAACGCGCCGGTCGCGCTCTTGCAAACCCTTCTTGGTCAGAGACAGTCCACCGAGTTGGTCTTCGCAAAACGGATCCGCACCGCCCACATAAAACAAAACGTCAGGGCGGAACTCTTCCAGCGCGCGCTGCAGTGCGGGCATCAAAGTTTCCAAATATTCTTCGTCTTCGACGCGATCGTCCAAATGCAAATCCACCGTGGAGGGTGGCTTGCGCGCCGGATAATTATTCAGCTGGTGAATGGACAGCGTGAAAATAGAAGCATCTTCGCGGAAAATATGCGCCGTTCCATTACCGTGATGCACATCGGTATCGACGACCATGGCTTTCGCGATTGCGCCATCGGCCTGTAAGCGCCGGATCGCCACGGCTACGTCGTGAATCGCGCAGAATCCTTCCCCATGATCGGCATGCGCGTGATGGAATCCGCCGCCGAGATTACAGCCAAATCCGTCGCGCAGCGCGCACCGCCCGGCAAGAATCGTGCCGCCAGCCGCTAGCCACACCGCGTTCACCAGTTCGCGCGAATACGGCACTTCCAGTAGCATCACTTCGCTGGCTGAAAGCGTGCCATTCTTCAACTTGGCGACCCATTCGACGGTGTGCGCGCGCAGCGTATCTTCGTCGCTCGCGGGCGACGGCTGCAGGAAATCTTCAGCGGCCGCGATGCCTTCGCGGCGCAGCTCTTCAGCGATCAAACGAAATTTCTGCGAAGGGAAAACGTGCGGGCCCAAGTTCAGATCGTATTCGGGATGATAAATCAGCTTGAAAGGCAGCATGAGAATCGCCCGACCGGATCGAGAACCGGACTTCCTGTAACGCAGGTTTCTTTGTACTGTCTCGTTCGCAGCCTGGAGTCTTCGTCGAATCGGGCACGCCAGCGCACTTCGCGTGATGCGAAGCCGCCGCTAGTTTTCCCGCTCCAACACAAAATCCGGCAGCGTCGCAAGCGCCCGCGCGTACTCGCAATCCAATACGTCACCACTCGCCCCGCGATGGTTCAGGCAAGCCTTCGCGCGGTTCGCATACTCGTGCGCCAGCGACCGCGTGCGCTCCAGCGCGCCGGAGTCCTGCACCAGCGATACGATCGTCTCCGGCCGAACCGTCTGAAATTCTTTCTCTTCCAACACCCGCTCCACCATTTCGCGCGCTTCGCGATGCCCGTTTTGCATGGCGTAAATCAGCGGCAGCGTAACCTTGCCTTCTTTGAGATCGCTGAGCACCGGCTTGCCCAGTTTTTCCGCAGATGCCGTAAAGTCCAGCAAATCATCCACGAGTTGGAATGCCAAACCGGCGTTGCGACCGTATTCCGCGAGCGCTTCTTCTTCTTCGCCTTCGAGCCCGCCAAGCACCGCGCCGAGCCGGGCGCACCCGCTGAAGAGGCAAGCAGTTTTGTACGTGGCGAGACGCAGCGCGTCGGTTTCTGAAACGTCGATACTGCCGATTTTCGCCAACTGCAAAAGCTCGCCCTCTACCATTTTTTGCGTCAGGTCGATCAGCACATCCAGAATGCGGAAATTGCGTTCTTCGAGCGCCATCTGAAAAGACTGCATATACAGCCAGTCTCCCGCAAGCACGCTGCGATGATTGCCCCAGCGCGAATTTGCCGAAGGGCGCCCGCGCCGCGTGTCCGCTCCATCGATGACATCATCGTGAATTAAAGTGGCGCTGTGCAGCAGTTCCACGACAGCGGCGAGGCGAATCGCGCCGGGAGAGCGCTTCCCTGCCGCGTAGCCATTGCAAAGAAGAAGGAGCGCCGGTCGCAGCCGCTTGCCGCCGCCGCCGAGCAGGTAGCTCGTTACCTCGGAAACCGGCGCAAACGCCACAGCGCTTTGGCGCGCGAGTTCCCCTTCCACGAGGACTAAATCGTCGCGAACGAGGTCAAAAATCTCCTTGGCGGTCAACAGCGCTATGACTTTCCTCCGTGACTCCGGCCAAACAACAAACGGCAATCCGCAAAAAGTGAAGCGGCGGACAGCCGCCAGGGACGAGCAAACGGTACCACGTGCTGCCAACTGCTAACGGCATGCCGCCACCGGCCAACGCTTCGCCGCGAGAACATCCGCGGCGGGCGGCCGATTGGTGCCATTACAGGCGAAAAAAACGCCGAAAATTCGCGGCCGTCGCGGCGGCAAATTCGTCCGCAGGCAAGTCTCTCACACTCGCAAGCGTACGCGCTACTTCCGCCACGTAGGCGGGCTCGTTACGCTTGCCGCGAAAGCCCTGCGGCGCCAGGAACGGAGCGTCCGTCTCAATCAGAATGTTCGCCAGCGGCAAAGCCTTCGCAATGTCGCGCAAATGTTGCGTTTTCGGATAGGTCGAATTGCCCGCAAAAGAAATCATGAAGCCCATGTCGAGCACACGCTGCGCGTCTTCGAGCGTGCTGGTGAAGCAGTGCAGGATGCCACCAAGTCCGGTGCCGCGCCAATGCTGGTCGAGCATGTTCAGCGTGTTAGGCCACGCGTCGCGGCAGTGGATGATGATCGGAAGTTTCGCCTGCGCCGCCAGCGCCATTTGCTCGCGAAAAACCTGCTGCTGCGTCTCGCGCGGCGAATGGTCGTAGAAATAATCGAGGCCGATTTCGCCCCAGGCGATTACCTTGGGGTGTGCGGCGAGCTCTGAAAGTTTTTGCAGAACTTCCGGCGTGACTTGTTTCGCCTCGTGCGGGTGCACGCCGATGGTCGCGTAGATCCAATCGTGCTGCTCGGCGTAAGGAATCGCCGCGTCCATTTTTTCCGGCCCCGGTCCGGTGCCAATCGCCAGAATCGTCCTGACTCCAGCTGCCTGTGCGCGCGCAAACATGGCTTCCCGGTCATCCGCGAATTGCGGGAAATCAATGTGCGCATGGGAATCGATCAGTTCCATCACCGGGACGAGCGCAAAATCTAGCGGAGCCGCGCGCCGACCTCGACGTCTTCGTCGGGGAAGCCGGCGAGGACCGGGCGGCCGTCGGGGCCCACGGCGGCGGCTATGATCATGCCGTTCGATTCGACGCCGCGGAGTTTGCGCGGAGCGAGATTTACGACTACGGCTACTTTGCGGCCGACGAGTTTTTCCGGCTCGTAGAATTGCGCGATGCCGGCGCAAATTTGGCGGACTTCCGTGCCGATATCGACGGTGAGCTTCAACAATTTGTCCGCGCCCACAATGCGTTCGGCAGTTTTGATTTGTCCGACGCGCATCTCGACCTTGGTGAAATCGTCGATGCCGATTTTCTCGCTGGCCGCCGGTGCGGTTCCTGCCGCAGCGCCGCCAGCGGCTGTCGCACCGCCTGCCGGGGCGCTGCTTGGCGTTGCCGCGGGTGTGCCCGCGGCAACCGGTGACGGCGCGTTTTGTTCTTCGTTTTCCATGGCTTCCATTCTCTCCTGAGCTTCTTTTTTGTCGATCCGCGGGAAAAGTGGTTGCGATTTGCCGAGCGCGGTGCCGGGAGCGAGTTGCCCCCACCGCAGAGCGCCGAGATCCTGTCCACCGACGCGGGCGGGCAGCCCGAGAACGGTCCAGACTTTGGCGGTGCAATCCGGCAATACCGGATGCGCAAGGACGACGACGACGCGCAGGAGTTCTGCGGTGGTCCATAGCACGGCGGCACGGCGTTGCTGTTCGGCCTCGGTGTCGCCGCCGGACCAGGGTTGCTCCGAGGTGAGATATTTATCGGCGGCGGAAATCACCGACCAGATTTTGTCGAGCGCGTGGCTGAATTTCAGCAGCTCGTAGTTTTCCAAAACGCCGGCGATGGCGGATTGCGTTTCCTTGGCCAGAGCTTCGTCTTGCGCGGCGAGCGCTGGCGGTTTAGGAATTCTGCCGCCAAAGTATTTGCTGATCAGCGCGGCAGTGCGGCTGGCGAGATTGCCGAGGCCGTTGGCGAGATCGCTGTTGTAGCGCTGGATCAACGCGTCGTAACTGAAATTGCCGTCCTGGCCGAAGACCGTTTCGCGCAGCAGGTAGTAGCGCAGCGCGTCCATGCCGAGAACGTCGACGATGGGGCGCGGGCGGACCACGTTGCCTTTGGACTTGGACATTTTGCTGCTATCCATCAGCAGCCAGCCGTGTGCCCAGATTTGTTTGGGAAGCGGCAGCATTGCGGCCATCAAGAACGCGGGCCAGTACACGGCGTGAAAGCGGATGATTTCTTTGCCGACTAAATGCAGATCGGCGGGCCAATAGCCGCGCTGTTCGTAGCTGGGACCACCGACGGCAGTGAGATAGGCGCTGAGGGCGTCAAACCAGACGTAAAAAACGTGCTTCTCTTCCCCAGGCACGGGGATGCCCCAGCGAATGCTGGTGCGCGTGATGCTTAGATCGCGCAGCCCGCCTTCGACGAAGCTGAGAACTTCATTGCGGCGCGCTTCGGGCTGAATGAAATTAGGATTCTTGTTGTAAAAATCGAGCAGCGGTTTTTGAAAGGCCGACAATTTGAAATAAAAATTTGCTTCGGTGACGGTTTCCGTGGGGCGGCCGCAGTCGGGACAATTTTCGCCGGGTTTTACGTCAACGTAAGCGTTGTCGTAGATGCAGTATTGCCCGGTGTAATGGCCGGGATAAATGTAACCATTTTCGCGACAGAGTTTGAAGAGCCACTGCACGGTGTGCGCGTGTTTAAGGTCCGTGGTGCGCACGAATTCGTCGGCTTGCAGGCCCAGATCGTCCCAGAGCTTTTTCCACTCCGCGGCCATCTTGGCGACGTATTCGGACTCCGGAACGCCGGCTTTTTGTGCGGAACGTTCCACGTTTACGCCGTGTTCGTCGGTGCCGGTGGCCATCACCACGTCGAAGCCACGCATGCGTTTATAGCGGCGGATGGTGTCGCAGACGATCGTGGAATAGGTGTGCCCGATGTGCGGCAGGCCGTTCGTGTAGTAGATCGGCGTGGTCAGATAGTATTTTGGTTTATCGGCCATTTTCCTTTTCGCATCGATCGCAGCTGCAAAATCTCAAAACCAGAATCAAAATGTACGGATCTGAAGACCGGCCGCTACAACGCTCCGTACGTTTTTACCGCCTCGCTGATTACTGTTTGCAGCGGGACGTTTTTTTCTACGGCTAGTTTGCGGCAATCTTCGTATTCGGGTGTGGCTTGGCGGATGTGGCCGTTGACGCTGGCGACCTTCATGCGAACGTCACCGAAAGTCGTCGTGACCGTCACAGTTTCGCGCGGCAGGACGCGGCGTTTCGCGTTGTAGGTGCGCACGCCGATGGTGGTGGTCTCCGCGAAAATTAAATCCATCAGGGGTTGCGCGTCCTTGGGTCTGCAAAGAACCGTGAGGAGCGTTCCAGGCCGATTTTTCTTCATTTGCACGGGCGTGGTGTACACGTCGAGCGCGCCTTGCGTGAGGGCGCGTTCCTGGAAGTGCCCGTAGATTTGCGGATTCATGTCATCGAGATTCGCTTCAATGACCGCGATCTCCTCGTCGAAGCCGAATGGCATAGCGTTGGGTATTTCCGCGCCTGCGGATTTCTCGGCGACTTCGCCGATCATCATGCGGACGACGTTCGGCTGATGTTCGAGATCGATGGTACCCGCGCCGTAGCCGATGGCGGAGACAGACATCGCGGGCTGCGGTCCGAACGAATCACAGACGGTGGCGATAATGGCGGCTCCGGTGGGCGTTACCAATTCTTTCTGCACGCCGCTCGAGTACGTGGGGATGCGTTGCAGCAAGCGCGCGGTAGCCGGCGCGGGAACTGGCAGGGTGCCATGCGCCATTTTCACGGTGCCGCCGCCGACGTTGAGCGGCGAGCAGCTGAATTTGTCGATGCCCAGGGCGTCGAAACCAAGGCAGGCGCCGACGATGTCCACGATGGCGTCGACGGCGCCGACTTCGTGGAAATGGATTTTCTCGAGTGGTGCATCGTGAACATAGGATTCAGCTTGGCCGAGTTTTTGGAAAATGGCGGCGGAGCGATCGCGAACCTGCGGCGCGAGTTTCGAGGCTTGCAGAATGTCTAAAATTGTGGACAGGCTGCGGTGTTTTTGCCGGTCTTCGGTTTGTACCTTGACAAAGGTGGCGGCCATGCCGTTTTTCCAGACTTTTTCGGAGGCGAGCGTCCAGCCGGGAACGTCGAGCGATTGCAACTCCGAGCGCAGGTATTCGACGGGGCAGCCGGCGTCGACCAGGGCGCCCAGGGTCATGTCGCCGCTGATTCCGCTAAAACAGTCAAAATAGGCGAGTTTCATAATGATCCACCGCCGGGCGATGGGGCTGGCACCGCAAAATAAAGTTGTGGAGCGAGCGAAACGATAGTATCGGCGGTGTGCTGGCGTGTCAAACCTCCGAGCCGCCGAAAAATGTGTGGGCGAAAAACTGACGCAAGTGTTTTTGCAAAGGGTGCGGGAGTAACTGATTCTAAAAAGGTTAGGGCGGCAATGATCTTCAATAGAGTGCGCGCCATGTTGGGAGCCAAAAGACGGCGTTTTTGCGGCTGGCGAGGGGGCGCGAAGGATCAGGAAGGGCCGAAGCGGGATAAGTATAAATTCTGATGGCTGATAAGTTACTGGATGATTGGCCTTAGCAGTTTTTCTCAAGCCCCCGATTCGTCAGGCAATCGGAACCTGACCCCTCATCCGAGAAATCGATCACGGCATTAGCGAGCCGATTCTCGTTAGGTCGCGCCGAAAGAGCCAGCCTGAAGTCGGTCGCTGCACGTATAATGTTACGCTTTGCGAACTTTGTGAGGGACTGTGTATCAGGCGATTAAGAAGCGTTTGCGGGATGCTCTGGTGCGGCATATCGCGTTTGCGTATCACGTGGATATTCCGGTGGGGCTTGAGCGGCCGCCGAAGATTGAGATGGGGGAGGCGGCGTCGCCGGTGTGTTTTGAGCTGGCGAAGAGGTTGAAGAAGGCGCCGCGGATACTCGCGCAGGAGATTGCGAACACGCTTCCGAAGGTGGAAGGCGTCGCAAAAATTGAGGTGGCTGGAGCCGGCTATCTCAACGCCTATTTTGATCGCGGTGTTTTCTGGAACGAACTGGCTCGTGGTGAGCGGCGAGTGGCGAGTGAGAGGAGTCAAACAGCGGAAGCTGCGGCGCGGAAAATTATTGTGGAGCACACGAGCATCAATCCGAATAAGGCGGCGCATATCGGGCACGTGCGCAACGCGGTGCTGGGCGATACGTTGGTGCGTATTCTGCGGCATGTGGGGCACCGGGTGCAGATCCAGAATTACATTGACAATACCGGGGTGCAGGTGGCGGACGTGGTGATCGGGTTGCTGCGGATGGAGAAGCGCACGCCAGTGAGCGTGAAAATGATGGCGAGGGAGCCGCGGTTTGATTACGAATGCTGGGATATTTATGCGAAGGCTACGCAATTTTTTGCCGCGGACAAGGTGAATGCCGCGAGAATGCGCGGGGAGACGCTGCGGGCAATTGAAGAAGGGCGCGGTGAAGAGGCGGAAGTGGCGGAAGTGGTGGCGGACGCGATCGTGTCATTCCATTTGCGAACGATGGCGCGTTTGGGGATTTATTACGACTTGCTAGCGCGGGAAAGCGAGATTTTGCATTTGAAGTTTTGGGATGCGGCGTTTGAGATGTTGAAGAAATCCGGGGCGATTGTACTGGCGACGACCGGGAAGATGGCCGGGTGCTGGATTATGCCCGCGGAGAAAGAGGAAGTTAAGGACGCCGAGGAGGTAAAAGAAGTAAAGGAGCCAGAGGAACCAGGCGGCGATGCCGACGAGGAAAATATTCAGGACAAGATTATTGTGCGGTCGAACGGGACGGTTACTTACGTGGGGAAAGATATTGCTTATCAACTCTGGAAATTCGGGTTGCTGGGGAAGGATTTTCGATACGCGAAATGGAAGGATGCGCCGGCGGAAGAGACGGTGTGGGCAACGACCAGCGGAACGGGAGATCCTTTGGCGCCAAATTTTGGGGCGGCAGCAAGCAGGGTTTACAACGTGATCGATGCGCGGCAGGCGTATTTGCAGGACGTGGTGGCGCAGGGGTTGCGGGCGCTCGGACATGCCAAGGAGGCAGCGGAATCGATTCATTTCGCGTATGAGATTGTGGCTTTGACGCCACGTTGCGCGGCGGAATTGGGTTACGAATTGACGCCCGAGGAAGCCAAGAAACCGTATGTGGAAGTGAGCGGGCGCAAGGGGCATGGCGTAAAAGCGGACGACCTGATCGACAAGCTCGAAACGGCGACGTTGGCGGAGGTGTTGCAGCGCCATGCGGAGATGGCGCCGGAAGAGCAGAAAAAGACGGCGCATGCGATTGCGGTGGGTGCGTTGCGATTTTTTCTCTTAAAATTTACGCGGAATGCGATTATCGCGTTTGATTTTGCGGATGCGTTGAGTTTTGAAGGCGAGACGGGTCCATATTGCCAGTATGCCGTGGTGCGCATTCGTGGGATTCGAAGAAAGGGGCTGGAAGCTGGAGCGGCGGCGATTGCCGTGACACAGGAAACGGCGGAGGCTTTGTTGGGTGGGGCTTCCGGGAATGACTTGTGGGAGTTGCTGTTACTGGCGGGATCGCTCGATGCGGCAGTGGAGGGGGCGATTTCGGCACAAGAACCGGCGTTCGTGGCGAAGTACGCGTTTCAACTAGCGCAGGGATTTAATTTGTTCTATCACAAGTTTCATATTTTGACGGAAGCGGACGAGCAGAAGCGGGGATTTTTGTTGCGGCTGACGGAAGTGGTGGAGCGGCAGTTGGTCACGGCTCTGGGATTATTGGGGATCGAGGCGCCGGAGAAGATGTGACGGATGCAACCAAAGTAGATCGTTGCATTTATGCGCGCCCTCAAGAGAAGCCAGGATATGCAAAATCATACTTCCCTGTTCGTAGGCGCGTTACCACGCTCGGAGGATCCACGACAACACCAATCTCCGCCATTCGATAATCCCCCTCCCGTTTTCCGATGTATCGATCGTCTTCTCCTTCTTGACGCCACTACCAATTGGAACCGAGAAAACGTCTCCTACTTTAATTCTTGCCGTACTTATATCCTCCTCGGAAGCGTTGGACGAGCCTATTTGGTGTCGCGGAGGAGGATGATGTCGGCGGAGTGGGTGCCGCGGATGGCGTAGAGATTTTTGCCGTCTGGGGACCAGCGGAAGCTGGTCAGGACGGGGGTAGTGAACTTGGTGATTTGCTGATAGGGGCCGCCGTCGATGGGCTGGCGCCAAACGTTGGCGGCGCCACGGCGCAGAATGGCGTAGTCGAGGGCTTTGCCATCAGGAGACCATTCAAACCAGGTGGCGGCTGCGGGAACATTTTCATATTGATAGTGCGGGGCCGCTTGCCCGACGGGGAGAAACTCAAAAGCCATGCGTTCGGGAGGGCCAGGGACAAAACCGATGGTGCCGATGGTTTTGCCGTCTGGAGAGAAGCGTACGCCGCCCCCGGCGCTGTGGATGGGGAGCTTTACCGGAGGTGAGGCGCCAGTAATGTCCTGGAGCAGTTGGTCGGGAGCCTGAAAGTAGGCGAAAGACTTGCCGTCGGGCGCACAGCTGGGGACCCCCGCGCGCTGGCCTTGGGGCAAATGCGTTAACTGCGTGGCGTTGCCGCCCTCGAAGTCGGATTTCCAAATGTTTACGGTATCATCGCGATTCTCGGCAAAAATCAAGCTGCCATCGGGTCCACACTCTTGCAACGCCAAGATTTGATGGCCAGAGAGCAGCGGGGTCTGGCCGCTGCCATCGAGATGCAAAATGAATTGCTGACCGTTTTGATCGGTCACGATGAGGCGATCGTTGGTAACACCATTGAGGCGGCGAGGCTCACCGTTAAAGGCGAGCTGCGTTGCGCGATCGGAATTGGCACCGGGCGCGAGCCAGAGTTCTTCGTGAATGGAGGTTTGCACCGCGGCTATGGTTTTTGCATCCTGTGTTAGGCCCAAGGAGGAGAGGCCGTAATTGGTCAGATCATTCGTGACGCGGTGGACCTCCCCACCGGGATACGAGATGAACCAGAGCTGGCCGGGAGCGCTGGGAGCCGGTTCGGCCATTACAAAGAGCAGGCCGGAGCCGTCGGGCATCCAAACGGCGCGGCCGGTGTAATTGCGCGTCGTATAAAGCGGGCGCGAGGAACCATCCGCAGCCGACACGGCCACGAGAGCACGTTCGCCGGAAGTTTTCCATTGCGGGAGCACGAGAGTTTTGCCGTCGGGAGACCAGGCAGGGGTGGTGAGACTAGCCTGGGAAGTGACCGACGGCATACTGGCTAAAATTTTCTCGTCGCTGCCATCGATGTTGGCGACGATGAGGTTGAGCTGGAATTTACTGGGATCGCCGCGGATGAAAGCAACGCGTTTGGCGTCGGGCGAAAGAGCGGGCGCAGTATCGGCGTCGTGGAGAATCGATTGCGGCTGGCCGCCGAGGACGGGCATTTTGTAAATGTCGCTGTAGCCGGCGATTTGCTTATTGGAGTGACTGAAGAAGACGTAGTTGCCGTCGGGAGAAAAGGTGAGACCGTTGTATAGGACTTCGTCGGGCGCGAGTACTTGGACGTCGCTGCCGGTTTCCACCTGGCGAACATTGAGGCTTTGCCTGCCGCTGTCGTCAAGAACGTAAACCACATATTGGCCGTTAGGGGAAATGGTGACGGCGATAGCCTTGCCGGACTGGGTGAGCGGGGCGACGCGCATGTTTTGCATGTCGAGAGACATTGCGTGAGGAGAAAATTTGTAGGCGGCGAAGGCAATGGCGGCGATGACGACGAGCACCGCGAAGATGCCGGGGAACAATAGGCGTCGGCGCGACGAGGCCGCTGGACTTGCGGAAGATGAAGTGCCGGGGCGCGGCGGGATCGGCGTGCGGTCCGAACCACCAGGAGTGCCAGCCAGCGAGGCGGCAGCAATGTCAGAGGCGGCCTGCGACGAGGCTACGGCTTGGACGCGACTGGAGCCCGTGTCGCGTTGCAAGCGCTTGAGATCGGCGCGAAGTTCGGCGGCGCTTTGGTAGCGCAGGGTGCGATCTTTTTCGAGAGCTTTGTTGACGATACGTTCGAGTTCTGCCGGGAGTTCGGGATTGAGGCGCACCGGAGCAATGGGGGCGCGATTTAAGATGGCGTCGAATATCGCGGCGGACGTGGCGCCGGAAAATGCCGGGCGGCCAGTGCCCATTTCGTAGAGGACAACGCCGAAGGAGAAAAGGTCAGTTCGCGCGTCGAGTTCTTTGCCGAGAGTTTGCTCGGGCGACATGTAAGCGACGGTGCCGAGAGCGACGCCGGGACTGGTGAGGTTGGCTTCGTCCATGGTGACGGTGCCGTGGGTGGCGCCTTCGGCGGCGGTTTGCATGACTTTGGCGAGGCCGAAGTCGAGGACTTTGGCTTGGCCGCGATCGGTGACGAAGATATTGGCGGGCTTGATGTCGCGATGCACGATATTTTCGGCGTGAGCGGCGTCGAGAGCGTCGGCGGACTGGATGCCGAGCTCAACGAGAGTGTCGATAGGGAGCGGGCCGCCAGCGATGCGATGTTTTAAGGTTTGGCCCTTGAGGAGTTCCATAACGATGAAGCGCTGGCCGTTTTCGTACTCGCCAATCTCGTGGATGGTGCAGATGTTGGGGTGGTTTAAAGCGGCGGCGGCGCGGGCTTCGCGGAGGAAGCGGTCGAGGGCGATTTTGTCGCGGGAGACTTCTTCGGGAAGAAATTTCAGCGCGACCATGCGGCCGAGGGTGGTGTCTTCAGCTTTGTAGACGACGCCCATGCCGCCGCCGCCGAGTTGTTCGATGATGCGATAGTGCGAGAAGGTTTGGCCGAGGATGGGGTGGGATTCGGTCACAGTGACAAGGCATCTTAGGTTGGGGAGCGGGATGAAGTCAACGTGGCGGAGGACACGTGTCGCTGCAAAATGAGAATGTCCGGTTTGTGCAAAGTAGAAATGTCCGCTTTCATGGATGGCCGAGGGCCCCATGGAAACGGAGCGCATCGCTTTGAGCCAACGAGAGCGGGACCGATTGAAAATCTTGCACGAAGTAAAGCATAAACATCTGACGCAGGTGGCGGCAGCCGTACGGTTACGAGTAACCGATCGCCAGGTGCGACGGATGCTGCTGCGTCTAAGCGAACGCGGGGATCGTGCCTTGGTTCACGGGCTGCGAGGTCGGCCATCGAACCGCAAGCTGCCGGCCCGGTTGGAGCAAAAGATTTTGGCGCGTCTGCGGCAGCGTTATGCGGATTTTGGACCCACGCTGGCCGCCGAACATCTGGCTCAGGAGGGTTTTCTCGTGAGCCGGGAGACACTGCGGAAGTGGATGAGCAAAGCGGCCTTGTGGCGACCGCGCGCGCAGCGCGTGAAAAAAATCCATGTCTGGCGGGAGCGTAGAGCCAGTTTCGGGGAGCTGGTGATGCAGGACAGCTCTCCGTTCCGCTGGCTGGAGGATCGTGGTCCAGCTTGCCATCTCATCGCCCTGATCGATGATGCCACCAGTCGCATCTGGGCACGCTTTACCGAACACGACACGACGGAAGAGAACCTGCGAACCCTCGAGGGATGGTTACGACGCTATGGACGTCCCTTGGCCCAGTACACCGATAAAAACAGCATCTTTCGAAAAGCCGGCCCGCAGCCGCTTGCCGAACAACTCCGCGGAGACCCGCTGCGAACGCAGTTCGGGCGCGCGCTCCAGGAACTGGGAATCGAATGGATCGCCGCGCACAGTCCGCAGGCTAAGGGGCGCATCGAGCGGCTGTTCGAAACCCTGCAGGATCGTCTGGTGAAAGAAATGCGCCTGACGGGAATCGACAGCCTGGCAGCAGCGAATCACTTTTTGGAGACGCAATTTCTCCCGCAATGGGAGAAGCGTTTTACAGTGACCCCACGCCATCCTCGGAATGCCCATCGACGGTTGGGGCACGAACATCACCTGGAAGAAATCCTGAGCGTGCGCGTGCCGCGCCAAGTGGCCGACGATCACACCGTAAGCTGGGACGGCGACCGCTGGGGCGTGCCGCGGGAAGAGGTCTGTGCCGGGCTTCGTGGAGCGAAGGTGGAGATCGAACGGCGGCTGGACGGGTCTCACTGGTTGCGTTTCCGGAGCCGCTATCTACGTCTGCGCCATTGCCCGGAGCCGGTGCGGCGCGCGGTAAGTCCTTCCGGCCTACGGCCTCCAGGACTTACCGCCAACCCACACTCCCAAGTTTACAAAAGTCCTCCTCCAAACCACCCATGGCGGACATTTCAATATGGCAGAAAAGCGGACATTTCTACTTTGCGTTGACACGTGGCGGAGGACACGGATGGGAAGGAGAGTAAGCTGAAAATAGGTGTTCTTGGGTTTTCTTTAGTGTTCGCTTGGACTTGGCTGCATATGGAGCAGAAGTTGTTTAAAGCGAGCGTCATCGCGGAGCGAGGCAAAAGCGGGTTCGGCGTGGATGGCGGCAGTGTCACGGAAACCCAAATCAAAGGATTTTTGGAGAGCCTGCAGGGATTTCTCTTTTTCGCCGTTGCCCGCGTAAAAAACGCTTAACCAATAGTTGTCCACTTCGGTTTGCCGCGGGCGCTTCTCCATCCGGGCGAGCGCTTCGGAATAGCGCTTTTGCGAACCGAGGGCTTGCGCGCGCCCGAGGTCAGCACCGAGAGAATTTCCGGTTATTTCCTCGCAGCGGTCAAAGGCGGCCATGGCTTCTTGAAAATGTCCCTGCTGATAAAGTGCGCGGCCGAGATGGTAGTAGGCATAGCCAAAACTCGGATTGAGCCGAATCGTCGTGCGCGCCGCTTTCTCGGCCTCTGCTGGCTCGGGAGGTGTTTGGTACGTCAAGGCCCAGGACAATAGATCCCATCCCGACGCGTTGTCTGGCTCTTCCTGTGTTGCCAAGCGAGATTCGGCAGCGGCTTCTGCGTAGCGGAATTTTGCACCAAGGACGCGCGCCATGGCGACGTGGGCCTCGGCCAATTGCGGATCGATGGCCACGGATTGCTTGGCGAGTTGCTCGGCACGAAGCAGGTGCGCGGGATCGCTTTTTACGTCGCGGTAGTAATATCCCTCGACGCTGGAAAGTCCGGCGAGAGCTAGCGCGTAATTGGGATCGAGGTCGAGAGCAGCTTGGAAGTGTTTGCGTGAAGCTTCCAAAGATTGAGGTTGATCTTCATGGACGAGAAGCGCGCGGCCCAGCAGGAACTCTTCATAGGCTTTGGCGTTTTGCGTGTAGCGGCGCTGCACCGCCTGCTGTTCCTGGGGCGTGAGATGCAGATTGAGAGCTTCGGCGATCTTCAATGCGGCCTGTTCCTGCAATGAAAAAACATTCTGAATATCGCCGGTGAAATCGTCGGCCCAGGTTTGGAAGCCGGTGGTGGAATCGATCAGCTGCACGTTGATGCGAACTTGCGGGCCGGATTTGCGTACGCTGCCTTCGAGGAGATAGCGCACGTTTAGGAGCCGGCCGATGTCGGCGCTGCTCTTGTCCGCGAGTTTTAGCGTGGCACCGGCATCGCGCGAAGCCACGTCAATGCCTTGGATTTTAGAAAGTTTGGTGGAGATTTCGTCGGCCATGCCATCCGTGAAATAGGCGCTGTCTGATTCGGTGCTGAGATTTTTTAGCGGCAGCACGGCGATCGAGGGGCGACCCGAGGCGTTCGCTCCGGCAACGCCGGAATTCTTGCGGAACCAGAAAAATCCGCCTCCCAGCAGCAAGGCGAGCACCGCAGCGGCCACGTAGCCCGCAGCGCGGTATCGAGGTGTGGCAACGGCCGGCGGAACGATCGCGGAGCCCGCGGGGAGAGAATGGCTCGAAGAGCTTTTGGCGAAAGAAGGCACCGGCATGAGTGCCCCGGTGGAGGAAGGCGCGTCCGCCGCGGAAGCCGTGTCGGCACGCGGGTGCGCAACGCTGCGGCCGGAAGATTCGCGGCGCAGGCGTTTCAGGTCGGCGCGTAGTTCGGCGGCGGATTGGCATCGAAGGTCGCGGTCCTTCTCGAGGGCTTTGTTGATGATGCGCTCGAGTTCGAGAGGCACTCCGGCATTCAAACGGATTGGAGAGACTGGCGTTTTGCGGAGAATGCCGTCGAAAATGGCGGCGGAAGTGTCGCCTTGAAACGGAAGGACTCCGGTGGCCATCTCGTACAGCACGATGCCAAAGGAAAAAAGGTCGCTGCGCGCGTCAAGAGGCTCGCCGAGAGCTTGCTCGGGAGACATGTAAGCGACGGTGCCAAGGGTGCTGCCAGGACTGGTCAGGAATTCATCGCGGGCTTTGTCGACGGTGACGGTGGCATGGTCGTGGGGGTCGGCGTTGCGATTCAATTTGGCAAGGCCGAAGTCGAGAATTTTTGCGTGGCCGCGGCTGGTGACAAAAATGTTGGCGGGCTTGATGTCGCGATGGAGGATCCCTTTGCCGTGCGCGGCGTCGAGGGCATCGGCAACGTCGATGGCGATGTCGAGCAGGCGGTCGAGTTCCAAAGTGTGATCGTTGATCACGTGCTTAAGGGTCGCGCCTTCCATTAATTCCATGATGAGAAAGGCGCGGCCCGCTTCTTCGCCGATGTCGTGCACGATGCAGATATTCGGATGGTTTAGCGCGGAGGCGGCTTTCGCTTCGCGGCGAAAGCGATCCAGTGCAGCAGCATCGGCGGCGAGGTTTTCGGGCAGAAATTTAATGGCGACGAAGCGGTCGAGGCGCGTGTCCTCCGCCTTGTACACAATACCCATGCCACCGCCACCTAGTTTTTCGAGGATGCGATAGTGGGAGAACGTGTGTCCGACGATGGAATCAGCTTCGATCAAGGCAGTTACCGCATCTTAGGTGGTGCCACGAAGCAAGTCAACGCGCGGTTGACACGCGCGGTTGACACGCGCGCGCTGCCGGCCATAGGGCAGGGCACTCTGTTATAGCAACGTGAAAATGTCACCCTAATGGCCCGATGAAAATGTCACCCCTTTTCCGTTCAACCAGCAGAGTGGTGGAGTTTTGTGTCGCCGTAATAGATGGCCACTTTTCCTTCCAGTGATTCATAGAGCTGTACTTTAGCCCCGGCGAAACTGAAGCGTTTTGGTTGGGGCGGAATTTGAAAGCGGCGACCATCCCATTGCACGACGTTGTCGTTGCTGACCAAACGTTCGTGAAGAAAGCAACAGATACGCTCCAAATTCCGAGGAGCGGGACGCCAAGCTTTTTCGGTCTCGCGCGGGGCGCGACCGAAACGCCGATTGTAGTCCGGCAGGAAACGGCGAAGGACCTGATTGCACGTCAGATCTCCCTTGATGCAGTTTGAAATCACGGCCACTCGTTGTAGTTCCTTCTGACTCAATGAAAATGTCTCCTGTTTCATAGGGTGACATTTTCACCGGGCCATTAAGGGGTGACAGAATTATTGGGGCAAGACACATAGGGCAGGGCACTCTGTTCATTCGCGCGGAGTTGATGTTCAATAAGGCGGTTACGGGGTGCGCGTGAGGTACGCGGATGAAGGGCGTTTTCTCGGCGCTGGTACTTCTTGTTTTTGTGTTGGGAATTTTCGCGGGCACGCGCGCGTTGCTGCGAGCCGGCCGCGTGGATAGCGTCACGTTTTACGATGCAAATCCGCAGCATCTTTGGAATCGGCTGCACGCGGCGATCTATATCCGCGAAGACATCCCGAGCACCGCCGAGGTGGCAGATGCGCTTGATCCTCCCCTCTGGCAGAACACGCAATATTTGCTGAGCGAGCCCTCGCACGAGCGCATCTTGCGCATCCTGGATGAATTCTTGCGTACGCGTGGCGAACGCTTGATTCAAGATCCCGTCGAGCGGGCAATACTGCAACGCGACTTATGGGCGGTGTTCGACTGGTCGGCGGCGCGCGAGGCGGAACTGCCTGATGAACCAGCTTACGAGAGAGAGAAACGGGAGCTGCAAACGCGGCTCGCAGAGGTAATGCGACGACTCGGGTTGCGTCCGGAAGAGATTCGCGCGCTGCCCGTCACGTATGAGCTGGCGGTGAAGTCTGGAGAATTTGCGAAAGAATACGATCCGCAGCATCGCGACCGCGTGTTTCTGCCTCCGGATTTATTCGATGTCGATAGCCCTTGGGTGCAGATCGGCAGACAAGGTATTGGCCCCGAACCGGCAGCGCCATCGCACGCCGAACAATTTTCCCGTTCCAGCTTTCTGATTTTTATCAGGCTGCCCGATGGGCGCAAAGCTACTTACGACTATCTACGCACGGTGTGGGATTTTCCGCAGCCGTGGATGGGGCGCACCGATGGAGGCAAGGAGGCGCGCGACCAGACCGCTGAGAATCGGCACCTGCCGCAATTCCCTGCTGGGACCGAGGTGTTGTTGCTGCGGCAGATGATGCTGTTCGACGATCAAGGAGATTTGCAGGCGACGCCCATCACGGAAAGCGTGCAAATTCGCGTGTATCGCTCGGTTGCAGCGCACGGCGAAATGATTAACGACGAACGCCAGGCGTTTAAAAATAGCGTGCAGGATTTTTACGAGATTGTGCTCAGCCGGCCCTTGCTCTTTGCGAAAAATTCCGCGCAGAGTTCCGGATTGCGCGCGACGGGGCGCAAAGAGAAACAATTTTCCATGTTAAATAGTTTCGGCGCGGATGAGGGTTCGCCAGGTCAATTTGCCAAACTCGAAAACTACCCTCCGGCGCTGGAATCTTGCGCGACGTGTCATCAGGGCGCGGGAATCAATTCCGTAAACAGCCGCCGGCTGCTGCTGAAACCGAATTGGCTGACGCATGATTACGCGGAGCGCGCAGGCTACACACCTCCGCCAAATCAGTGGTGGGAATACGAACAGAGCGTTAGCTGGAAACAACGGCGGTATGAGTGGGGGTTGCTAAGCGGATATTGGAAGGCTGCGGCCCCGTGACGTGGCGGTCCGGAGCAGGGTTCGCATGAGCGGGAGAGTTTATGCCGACGGATCCTTTTGACGCGTCGCCTTCACGCCCGACAGGATTCCGATTCCCAGCAGGATCGTCGCGCCGACCGCAATCCAGTGCGCCGGGATGTGCATCAAGTGCGCAGCGTAAATCAGGCCACCGATTACGATCACGAAGCCAACCGAATAAAGTGCGAATGACATAGCGCCTCCAACTGAGTACCAGTTCAACAGGAAAAAGCGCGTCTGTACACTGCGAACTTTCTTGGTTTTCTACAAATCCTTCCAGTGAACAGGCATCATTGCGACGCAGTGTGCTTGGAAGGCGTGGCAGAAATCTTGTGCCAATTTAGAGTCGCGGGGCGGCCCATCAAGAAAGCGCCGTCCGCCAAAATCTCGCCATCCTTTATGGTGCCCTTCATATCGATGGTAGCGAGCCGGGAGCCGTCGGGTTTTTCGCTGTGCAGTTCCATTTTTACGTCGCCGGACGGCGAAATCTCTCCGACCAGGAACACCGGCACGCGCAGGTTCGCTCCGCTCATCCAGTCTCCAGTGATTTTGCCGCCACTGATGGTGCCCTCCCCGCGAGCGCAACGTTCTGGATCGAGCTTCGTTTTGGCGTAGCAAACGGGTCCGCCGTAGAGGCCATCGTATTTTTTCCCTACGGGCGCAGCAGGCGCACTGCCCGCAGGGGCGCGCGCGGGAGTGTGCGCGCTTGGTGGGTTCGCGCCCGCATGCACTGTGGCGGCTTTCTTGGGCTGCGGGATGGGCGGCGGTGCCGCGGTGATGGTTGCAGAGGATGCTTTATCGCCCGGCGGGGCGCTTGCGGGCGATGGCTGAGGCGGACTTGCGATGGGGTTTGGCGCACCTGATTTTGCTACATCGAGCGGCAGCACTCGTTGCTGCGAACTTGCCGCGGCTTCGCTGGCGTGCTCCGCTTTACTGCGCTGGTTGACGGTGTAGGCCCAAAAGCCTCCGCCGGCAACCAACAGAACGACGGCAGCGGCGATCCATTTCGCAGCGCCTGCTTTTTTGGCGCTTGCTTGGAAAGATGCGGACGGCAGCGTTCCGCCACTCTCGGCTTCCGTGATGGAAAAAGTGCGCACCGGCTGCTGAATATTTTTGAAGCTTCTTTCGCCGAGCGACTGGAAGGAGAGCGAAAGTTTATTGCGAATTTGATCGTGCACGCTGCCGGAGATGCACACGCCCCCCGGCTCCGCTGCGGTTTGGATGCGTGCGGCAACGTTGACGCCGTCGCCCATCAAGTCCTGACCTTGTACCATCACATCCCCAAGATTGATGCCGATGCGGAAGCGTACCTGGCGATTGGGAGGCAGCTTGTCGTTCAGGGTGCGCAGCGCAGCTTGAATGTCCGTGGCGCAACGGACGGCTTCGACGGCGCTGGTGAATTCGGCGAGGATGGCGTCGCCGGCGGTATTAAAAATGCGGCCGCGATGCATGGCCACCAGCGATTCAAAAACTTGCTTGTGTCCCCGGAAAGTGCGCAAAGTGCCTTCCTCGTCTTCGCCCATCAGGCGGCTGTATTCGGCGACGTCGGCGGAGAGAATGGTGGCAAGTTTGCGCTCCAGCGTTTGCGATATGGGCCGGTCGGTTTCGTCGGGCATGTGGCGGAGCTCCGGATGGCGTTTTGCCGCGTATGATAACACCGCTAGCGTGTTTGTTGCGGGCGCAGACGAGTTTGGTTCTCTGCGCGCGTTTTATTGGAGTTGCGCAGCGGGAGTGCTAAAATCAAGGTGAACGGTTCCCGAAGCCCGACTGCCATTATGACCAACAACGCCATTCCGAAGACGCTTTACCAAAAAATCTGGGAAAGCCACGTGGTCCGCGAAACGCCGGGCCAGCCGTCCATCATTTATATTGACCGGCATCTGGTACATGAAGGCACCTCGCCACAGGCTTTTGCCGGGCTACGTGCGGAAGGCCGCAAAGTGCGGCGGCCCGATCTTACGTTTGCGGTGATGGACCATTCGGTCTCCACGACGGATCGCACGCTGCCGATTCTCGACAATGACGCCAAGCTGCAATTTGAGGCTCTCGAAAGAAATTGCCGCGAGACGGGTGTGCGGCTGTTCGACATGAACAGCAAAAATCAGGGCATCGTGCACATTATTGGTCCGGAGCTGGGGATCACGCAGCCCGGACAAACGATTGTCTGCGGTGATAGTCACACCTCCACGCACGGGGCGTTTGGTACGCTGGCGTTTGGCATAGGCACCAGTGAAGTGGAACACGTGCTGGCGACGCAAACGCTCGTGCAATCGAAATCCAAGACCATGCACATTGTGGTGCACGGCAAACGCCCCAAGGGCGTCACGGCGAAAGACATTATTCTCGCGATCATCGGAAAGATAGGGATTGGCGGTGGGACTTCGCACGTCGTGGAATATGCCGGGCAAGCCATTCGCGAGCTGTCCATGGAAGGGCGTATGACCGTTTGCAATATGACGGTGGAAGCGGGAGCGCGCGCGGGCATGGTTGCGCCGGATGAGACAACCTTCAGCTATCTCGAAGGCCGCCCGTTTGTGCCACGCGGCAAAGAGTTTCAGGATGCGGTTGCGCGCTGGAAGCAACTGCCGAGCGATGAGGGCGCTACATTTGACGTCACCGTGGAATTGCAGGCGGAGCAGATTGCGCCGCAAGTGACGTGGGGCACCAATCCCGGCATGGTCACGGGCGTAACCGCGCGCGTGCCGGACCCGCACGATTTCAAAGACCTCAACGATCAAAAAGCTACGGAACGGGCGCTGCAATATATGGGATTGAAAGCGGGCACGCCGATCGTGGATATTCCTGTGGACCGCGTTTTTATCGGCAGCTGTACGAATTCGCGTTTAGATGATTTGCGCGCCGCTGCACATTTTGTGGAAGGCAAGCACGTTAGCAAGACCATCAAGCAGGCGCTGATTGTGCCGGGTTCGCGCGGGATCAAGGCACAGGCGGAAAAAGAAGGCCTCGATAAAATTTTCACGGCTGCGGGATTCGAGTGGCGCGATGCTGGCTGCAGCATGTGTATTGGGATGAACGCGGATGTTTTGCCGCCGAACGAACGAAGCGCTAGCACCAGCAATCGCAACTTTGAGGGGCGTCAGGGCCGCGATAGCCGTACGCATTTGGTTAGTCCGGTGATGGCGGCGGCAGCGGCGATTGCGGGGCATTTTGTGGATGTGCGTGATTTTGCTTTGGAGTCGGTAGAGTAATCTTAGAGGTCATGCAGCTATGTGGCTAAAACACACACCAAAACAGGCCGCTAGCTTCGCAGTTTGGTTTACCGCGACGACGTTTTTCTTTGTGTCGGCTTGGACCTTAGGCCGGATCTCACTAGGCGTCGCGCTTCTCCTGGCAATCATCGTTAGATACCATAATCATCCGCCGCTTTGGACTGTCCCGGTATGTTGCTTCGCTCTATTGTTCGGCCTAATACTGAACTTACCTCAATTCATAGATGTTTATCGCGCGGAAAGCGTGCGATGCAAGAGGGTGAGCTAAGAATGAAACCATTTATTACGCACAGCGGGCTGGTGCTGCCGCTGGACCGCGTCAACGTGGACACCGATCAGATGGTGCCGAAACAATTTTTGAAGGCGCTGACGCGCGAAGGATTTGGACGGATTCTGTTTTATGACTGGCGCTATCTGGCAGGCGAAAAACCGAATCCAGAATTCGTGCTGAATTTCCCGCGATACAAAGGCGCCTCGGTTCTTCTGACGCGCGCCAATTTCGGCTGCGGCTCGAGCCGTGAACACGCGCCCTGGGCTATCGGCGACTACGGCTTCCGCGTAATCCTGGCTCCCAGTTACGCCGATATTTTCTACAACAACTGCTTCAAAAACGGCATCCTCCCCGCCGAATTGAGCGAAGCGCAAATCGAAGAATTGTTTCAGCGCGCCGAAAGATATCCCGGCTACCAACTCGGCATCGATCTGCCCAAGCAAACGGTGAGCGACAATTACGGCCTGACGTACAAGTTTGAAATCGCCCCGTCACGCAAAGAAGTGCTGCTCGAAGGCTTAGACGATATCGCCACCACGCTAAAACACGAGGCGGACATAACGGTCTACGAAAAATCGCACGCCGCTACGGCAACGATGTATGACCAGGTCGACGTAAAGAATTATTCTCCGGCGCGTTAACCCGAACACACCGACTCGAAGCAAACACTACCAAAGTAAAAACGGAGAGCGCTAAGCGCTCTCCGTTTTTACCGCTCATTGGTTTGGCGTTGATTAGAAGTTGAGCTTTACGCCGAACTCCGCCTGACGTGGAACGGCGTACCAGTTCACACCGGAGGAAGAACCCGGAGTGACTAGCGACGAGCGATTGGCAATCGTGGTGCCGTTCACAGTGTTGGGCCCACCGCTCAGGACACCGCTAATCTGGTTGCCCGCGGGATAGTAGTTGTGAACGTTGAAGACGTTAAAGAGCGCCGCCTGGGGCTCCAGTATCACGCGCTCGGGGAGGAAATGCATAACTTTCGAGAGTCGCAACTCCCACGAAAGGTGGGCGTCGAACGTGAACAGCGGAGCGTTGCCAACCTCGCCGGCGGGCGCTAGGGCGAGCGTCGGGGTCACGGCACCAAGAGAAACAAGTTGTGCCTGGGTGAACAGACCAGCTCCCACAAGCGCCTGACCCGCGGGCGTCAACTTGCCGGCGTCATTGGCATTATAGCTGTTGATGTAATTGTTGAGGTCAGAGACCTTGATGCTGCGACCGAAGGCTCCAACGTTAGTGCCAGGAGCCACGTCGCCTACGGTTCCGTCCCCGGTGATGTCCGTCCGGAAGATTTCTCCGGGAGTACCGGCTTGTGGCAACGTGAGAGTAACCGGAGCGGCAGTAGCCCAGTGTGTCGTTAGACCGAGGCGAGTTGCCAAAGGCAGATCCATGACGGCACCGACCGACACTTGGTGGGTGCGGTCTAGAGCGTTGGGTCCAGTAAAGTGCAGCGGATCATTAAAGTCCGTAGCATTATTCACGAAGTCGCTGTCGAGCACCTGGGCGACATATCGTGACAGGGTATAGGACGCGATGATGTTCATGCGCTTCACGCCCGGCAGGGGATTCCGCAGCTCAGACTTGAGGGAGACGAGCAGTGCGTTGTACACCGAACGGCCGATCGGGAAGAGCATTTCGTTCTGCCCTAGGTTGGGATTAATTCCGGGAAAAGCGCAGGTCGGGCAAGGGGCTCCGCCAGCGGCGTCGTAGCCGGAATCCAAACCATTTCCTGCGTAATCAGTGATCTGAGCTCCCTTGCCGATGGCGCAGCTGATGCCCGCTTGACCTGCCGGGCAGCCGAACGATGCGTTGGTGGTGTTAATTGCGTTGGTGGCATTGGCAGTATTGAGGAAACGAGCGTCGCCAACTTTGTTGGTGTCGAGACCCAAGAGAGTGTGAGTGCCAACGCTCCGGACATAGTCCACGCTGAGCACCGTGCCCGGATGGAGTTGGCGCTGGACGCCAGCATTCATCTGTACGGAACGCGGCGAAACGTAATTGGGACCGATCAAAGAGATTCCGTTCAGATTGTTGGCTTGCAGAGTGGTACCGATGAAGTTGGGGTTTGCTCCGGGACCTGCTGCCGCAACCGCGGCCTGATAAGCCGTCTGATCCGCAGCGATTTGCGCTGCGGCGGTGCCGACTGCCTCGCCGCAATACGCTACCGGATTGCCGCCGTTTACGCCAGGAAGCGGACCGGTTGCTGAACCGTTAAAGCAGGGCGCCCCTTCGGCCAAGAACAGACCTGTGGTTAGACGACCGGGCCGATCAAAGAGAACGTTATTGAAAATGGCGTCGTCATAGTACAAACCACCTCCGACGCGAATCACCGTCTTGCCGTTCTTCCATGGATCCCACGCGATGCCCAACTCCGGGGAGAAGTTCTTGTCCGGCTGGTGCACACGGTTTTCGAGCCCGGTGTAAAACTGGTTATCGAATTGAGCGAGGGCCGCGACACCCGGTAGATCATTGTCCACGCGACCCGTATCGTGCCCGTAATGAACCCCGTAGGTCACGGAGAGGTTGGACAGCAGCTTCCACTGGTCGCCAACGTACCACTCGACACGGTTATCGTATTGGCCGCCTGCCGGGAGACCGAACTGGGGCCGCTCAGTGGAAAAGCCCTGACCGTTACCGAATAGGATGGTGGTGACGGGCCAGTTCTCAGGATTACTTGCTCCCCCCGGGAACGGACCGGCTATAGCGATGGCCCTGTTTGTAGCGTTGTCGACGGAGGTGACCGCCGGTTGAAGCGCAAAGAACTTAGCGAATCCTCCGCCGAGAATATGGTTGTAGCTAATGCCGTAGCGAACAACATGCTTACCGAAGCTGTAGCTGCCGTCGTACTTGATTTGATGGTCGGTTTGGAAGGTGTTCTGGGGAGCAAGGATGTTGGCGCCAGAGCAGAATTCCTCGCCGCCCGCGAGGCACGTCAAATCGCTGCCGCTCGGCGTGATGTTCAGGGAGATGCCAGGAATAGGATCCAGTGCGCCGCTGAGCGCAACGCCGTCGGCAATGGCGTTACGGAACTTGAGATACTCAAAGCGAATGCTGTTGGTGGTGTGCCCGATCGAAAAGTCCGTGCCGACGACGTGAGCTGGAGTGTGGTCGACGTTTGCAAACGGCTGGTAAACACCGGGGTTAAAGCCGCGGACACTGGAATTCTGGTTGTAGATGAAGCGATAGAAGAGTGTCCAGTTTTGCTTGATGTTGTAATCGACGCGGCCCAGATAATCGCGTTCGAGGAAGGGAGAATTGAAGCTACCTGACAGGCCGGCGAAATCGCCATTCAACTGCACGGGGCTCTGCAGGCTCTGGTCGGTCCGCTCAACGTCGCCGAAAAAGAACAGTTTATCTTTGATGATCGCGCCGCCAAAGTCGCCGCCGAACTGCTTGCGGCCAAAGTCCAGCGATTCGGGAGCAATACGTGCCGAGATCTGATTACTGCGGCCGTAATAGAAGGCCTGACCATGCCAATCGTTGGTTCCGGACTTAGTGACCACGTTCACGGTGCCGGAAGAGGTGACTTCCGTGGAGAGGTCGAGGGTGGACGTTGCGACTTGAAATTCTTGAATGGCGCTCTCAGGGAGATTGAGAGTTACGGTACCTACCGTCTCGTCGCTGATGTCCACGCCGTCCACCATGATACGGGCGGCGCGACCGTAACGGCCGCCGAAAGACAGCGAGGAGTAGCCGTTCTTGGTGGGATCGAAGGTGGAACCATCCTGGATCTGTACGCCCGGTTCGAGCGTGGCTAGATCGAGGAAATTGCGGCCGTTAACGGGAAGCTGATCGATGTCCTTGGCGGTAAGTACGTCTTGCACGGAGGCTTGCTCTTGGTTGACCTGTGTACCGGCCGCCGACACTTCGATAGTGGAGGAGGCAGCTCCCAGCTCCAGCGACTGGTTCACCGTGACGATCTGTCCAACCTGCACGGTGACCGATACTTGGACGGTCTTAAAGCTGGAGGATTCAATCTTAACCAAATAGTTGCCGGGAGCTATATTTCCAAGGTTAAAAAGACCGGAGTCGCCCGTGTTGAGGCTCACCGAAAAACCGGTCTCTTTGTTAGAGATGGTGACGGTGGCACCTGCCACGCTGGCGCCTTGCGCATCCGTAATACCGCCGGTGATACCGCCGGTCGACCCAGTTGACTGAGCCCGCGTGCCGGGAGCGCTGATCATCAAAAAGGTCAAAACCAGCAACCAACCGTACTTCTTCAAACACTTCTGCATTTTCATATCCCCCATTTCATGTAAATCGCAACCGCGCCAGGAATAATCTATATACTTTGAACTTCCGCTGCAGACTGAGGACTTGCCGGACACCCCTAATTCCCGCCGACCGTCCACACCACAACTGCTAAACAATAATTTATTTATGGCTGATATAGGCAAGAAACGAACCAAAAAGAACGCAGAATTAAAAGGTATAATTATGAATGGTTTACCATCGGTGATAGAAAATCGTCAAGCGTTTCTAAATCCATAATTATAAAGAATCTATGAAAAAGAGGATAAAAGGAGCCGGCGAACAGCCTTGGGTGATAGCTAATATGGGATTTGGAAAACCGCGCGGCCACCAACCACCGTGCGCAGAACCTTGGTCGAGGTGTATTGAGCCGGCGGGATTATTGTCATATCGGCTGACAAAATGATGAAGTCGGCGTATTGGCCGGGGCGTAGTTGACCCTTGTGAGTTTCGGCGAATTCGGCGTACGCGGAGCCGGTGGTGTAATTGCGAATGCAATCTTCTAGAGAGATGCGCTCTTGCGGTTGCCAACTGCCGCTGGCTGAGCTTGCGGGAACGGCAGCGACGCTTGGTGCGCCTGCGTTTGCGGGTGCGGTGCCAGCAGCGCCTACTGAGATTCCCTCGCTTGCGCTGGAGCTGCTGGAGCTGTCAGGCGGCAGCGCGCGCGTGGTGCACGCGTAAAGTCCGCGCATGGGATTCAGCACCTCCACGTCATAATCCGTGCCAAAAGCCAGGTGCGCGCCGGATTTTTGCAGGCTGAACCACGCGTGAGCGCCCTTGCTGCGTTCGGGTCCCAGGCGCTGCTCGGCCCAGCGCATGTCCGTGGTTTCGTGGCTGGGCTGCATGCTGGCAATCACGCTGAGTGCCGCGAAACGTGGGAGGTCTTCCGGCGCGATCACCTGCGCGTGCTCGACGCGGTCGCGGCGATCCCGCGGGCCATTGGCTTTGGCGACCGCTTCGAAAATATCCAGCGCCGCGCGATTCGCTTTGTCCCCGATGGCGTGAAAATTAATTTGAAATCCCGCTCGGTCGCGCTCAATGGCCATCTTGCGATATTCCTCGATGTTCGCGGTGAGGATGCCGCTGGTTGCCGGATCGTCGGAGTACGGCGCAAGCAACGCAGCCGTACGCGAGCCGAGTGCGCCATCGAGAAAGCCCTTCAGTGCGCCAGTGCGCAGCATCGCATCGCTAACGCCGCCTTCGGCGCGCGTGTTGCGCAGCTCCGCGAGCGGCGTTTCAAAATCCAGCCACTCGGTGATGCGCACGGTCAACTTCCCTTCGTCTTTCAGCGCGTGATACAAATTGAAAAATTCCCGCTCGGAATTATCCTGCACGCTGGTAATGCCGTTTTGCGCGACGTCGGCCAGCACCATTTCGAGGCCCTGGCGAAGTTGCGCTTCGGTCATGTCCGGAATTTTCACTTTGACTAAGTGCATTGCGGAATCTTCGAGCAGCATGCCCGTGGCTTGGCCGTCGGCGTCGCGTTCAATTTTTCCGCCGGCAGGATCGCCCGTAGTTTTATTGATGGCCGCCAGCTGCAGCGCCAGAGTGTCTGCGACGCCCACGTGTCCGGAGATGTGCGTCAAGAAAACGGGATTTTTCGGCGAGACCGCGTCAAGTTCCTGGCGCGTGGGAAATTTTCCATCCGGCCACCGTGTCTGATCCCATCCGCTCCCGGTGATCCATTCGTTTTCCTGATGCTGCGCGACGGAAGCGCCCACGCGTTTTTGCAGTTCTTCGACGCTCGTCACGCCGCTCAGTTGCACGGTGAGTTTGTCGATGGCCGCGCCGCCGAGGTGCACGTGCGCATCGTTGAAGCCGGGCATCACGAAATGGCCCTTAAGCTGGACGGTTTCCGGATCGTCGCCGGTGGCGCACTCGAGCATCACCGTTGCCAGTTCGCCGACGCAGATAATTTTGCCGTCGCGAACGGCCATCGCAGTGGCCCAGGGATGCGCGGGGTCGTTGGTGTAAATGCGACCGTGGAGATAAAGCGTGGTGTGCGTTTCCTGCGTGGATGTCTGCGCGTGCACTGGCGAGACTCTAAACCCAGCGACCAGAATCAAACCGCACAGCAGCCGGTAATTTGTGTTTTTCATTTTGCCGGGGCCACGCCGGAAACGCCCAGCAGCGTGAGCAGCGCGCGCTGTAAACCCATTTCTCGGCCCGCCGGGTCGTACCACTCCTGCAGCGAATGCGCGCCGCCGCCATTGCCACCTGCGCCAATCGAGATGGCGTCAATGCCGAGAGACAGTGGAATATTCGCGTCGGTCGAGGAGCGCTCCGCGCGCGACTGGTTGCCAACGAAATCGTCCGCGGCCCGCAGCGCAGCAAGCAGCGGCGAGTCAGAGCGCAACTCCCCGCCGGGTCGGCTGCCGAGCAAATCTACTTTGAACTCGAGCTTCCCCCGCGAACGATCGCGCGAGGATTCCATCTCATCACGCACGCCCGCGGCGATGCACTCGCGCAGCGCGGATTCGAGTCGCGCAAGTTCGTCATCGCTCTCCGAGCGGATGTCGACCTTGAGGCTGGCTTCGTGCGGAATCGAATTAACGGATGTGCCGCCGGAGATTTGCCCCAGGTTAAAAGTGGTTCGCGGCGAAGCGGGAACTTTCGTGTTGATGAAGCGAACGCTGGCGCGCACCAAGGCATTGATGGGATTGGGCAAACCAAAGTCCGACCAACTGTGGCCGCCCGGACCGGTGATCACCACTTCCACGCGGCGCGAAGCCAGCGCCTTGGTGGTGACATGGTCGATGCTCGAACCATCCAGCGCGATCACCGCCTTGAGCCGCGAACCGTACGCGGCGATCATCGCGCGCATGCCGCGCAGATTGCCTTCGCCTTCTTCCCCAACATTGGCGACGAACAGGATGGTGAGCTGCGGCTGAATTTGCGCGGCGCGCAGCGCGCGTGCGATGGCGATCAGCGCGGCCAAGCCCGTGCCATTGTCGGAAATTCCGGGCGCCGTCCAGCGGCTCGCATCGTGCTCGACCTGCACGTCGGTGCCCGCGGGAAACACCGTGTCCAGATGTGCGGAGAGCATCACCGTGTCGCGGCGATCCGCGCCCGGAGCGGAATTTGCGCCGGGCAGAGTGGCGACTACGTTGCCGGTGCGGTCGATTTCCACATGCAGGCCGGCCTGCTCGAAAAGAGACTTGACGGCGGCGGCGCGCGCCGATTCTTGAAACGACGGCGCGGGAATTTCCGTCAGGCGAATTTGCGTGTCGTTGATCGACGCGAGATTTTGATGAAACCAATCGAGCGCCGCGCCAACCCGCGAGTCGTCGGTCAGCCGACGAGCGCGGTCCTGCAAACCGGGGGAAGCGTACGCGCGAAGGGAGTGCGCCTGCATGGTAACGAGAATAACCCAAAGGATGGCTGGTTTCATCGGAGAGATGTGAGGGCGCGTGCGCATTTTGTTCTTATGAATATCGAACATATCGCCGGCGCGGAAATCTTACCTCGGCGGGCTAGAAGTCATCATTACCACCGCATGAAGCTCCTGGTCGGATAGAACCCGAGGAGATTTCTTTGCGGCGTCGAGAATGCGTGTCACCAAGGCGTCGGTGGCGGGGATTTTCTGGCGATCGAGCCAATACAAGACGTTGGACTTGCCGCTCATCGGACCAATTTCGATGATTTGTTCGAGGCCAAATAAGCGGGCAGGTACTCCGCTGTAGACGGCGTCCGCCAGCGCCGGATCGTTTTTCGCGAACGCCTTTTGCAGCGCGGAAGCGTGAACCCCGGTTGCGGTGCGAAAAGCGTCCCGGCCTACAACCGGGTAGTTCGGCGGAATCGTGGTGTGCGTGACGCGCGCGACCGTTTCGCAATATTCCTTCAAGCGACGGAGATCGCGATCGATCAAATTGAGCAGGCGGAGATTTACGAGCATCAACTCCATGGGCGTGTTGCCGACGCGTTCGCCGAGAGCGTTAGCGGCGGCGTGCACTTGATCCGCGCCGGCCGCAAAAGCCGCCAGCGAATTGGCAACTGCGAGGCCGCGATCGTTGTGGCCGTGCCAATCCACGCGAATATTCTCACCACTCGGCCGCACCACCTCGTCAATGGCAAATTTTACGAGATTGAACGCTCCCGCGGGCGTAGCGTGGCCGACGGTGTCGCACAACACGATCGCCTTTGCGCCACTGCGGATGGCGGCAGAATAGAGCCGTTTTACCGTGGCGGGATCGGTGCGCGTGGTGTCTTCGGTCACGTACATCGACGGAAGATTGTGGGCGACGGCAAAGCTCACGGCTTTTTCCGTGGTGCGCAGCAGGTGATCGACGGTCCAGTCTTCAACCAGTCGCCGGATCGGGCTGGTGCCGAGAAAGGTAGCTGCTTCGATCGGGATGCCCACGCGCTGCGAAATCTCCGCGATAGGGCGAATATCGTTCTCGTGCGTGCGCGCCGCGCAGTTGGGCTTGATGCGCATGCGATTCGCCGCGATTTCGCGCGCCAGCGCTTCCGTGTCGGCCGCGGCGCGCGCCCCCGCGCCAGGCAGGCCAATATTGACGGATTCGATGCCGAGGGCCTCCATCAAATGGAGCACCTCGATTTTCTCGGCGATGGAAGGGTCGGTGACCGAGGGATTCTGCAAACCGTCGCGCAAAGTCTCGTCGTTCAAGAGCACGCGCGTGCCTGGGGCGATGGGCGGCGGCGTGGCCGCATTCCAATCGTAAATCCAGTCGCGATGATTGTTCTCTGAGGGCATTTTTTTCTAGCGCAATCCGTGATCACGGAACATGGTTTTTAGGCCTTGGCGCGCGTTGCGAAGTTTCGTGAACATTGTTGCGCCGAATTCGAAGTTCAAAAATGCGGTAGCGGATTTTTCCACATTTCCGCCGTAGCGGAACCACCATGGCTTCTCTCTCCCGCGGAGATGCTCAGTGGCGATGTATTTCGGCTGCACCATTTCCAGCAAGCCAGCTTTGCCGTGCGTCCTTCCCCACCCGCTGTGTTTCGAGCCGCCATGCGGAGCTTCGGCAATTCCGAAATAGCTGATGGCGTCGTTGATCATCACGGCGCCCGCCTTGAGCCGTCGTGCGACTCTTTGCCCGCGCGCCATATCTCCCGTAAAAACACTGGCGGCCAGCGAAAACTCGGAGTCGTTGCACTGGGCGATGGCTTCCTCTTCGTTTTCCACAATTTGTATCGCCAGGATTGGCCCGAACGCTTCTTCCTGAAAAAGCTTCATCGCATTATCCACGCCGGAAAGCACCGTGGGCGCAAAGAAATTTGGCCCGAGTTCTGGAAGCGCATGCCCGCCGCAAAGAAGCTTCGCTCCCAAATTTACCGCATCGTCGACCAAGTCGCGCATGCGCGGCACTTGTTGCGGACGAATGAGCGGACCGATATCGGTGGCGGGGTCGTTCCCGGGACCGACACGAAGTTTTTTCGTTTTTTCCGCGACCAGCGCGAGAAACTCCTGCGCGATTGCCGCTTCCACATACAGCCGTTCCACGGAAAGGCACACCTGGCCGCAATTCGTAAAGCCTCCCCACACCGCGGCGCTTGCGGCAATTTCCAGATTGGCGTCGGCCAGCACCAGCATGGCGTCCTTGCCGCCCAACTCGAGCACGCTAGGGATTAAATCCCTCGCGCAGGCTTCGGCAACGCGTTTTCCGGTGGCGGCGCTGCCCGTAAAGAAAACCTTGTCGGGCTTCGCGGCTATCAGCGACTGGGCTACCTCCGCCCCGCCCTGCACCACGTTCACTAGTCGCTCCGGAAAGCCAGCGTCCGCAAAAAGTTTCTGAATCCATTCGCCGCAGCGCGGCGTGAAGTCGCTGGTCTTGCAAACAACCGCGTTCCCCGCGGCAATCGCCGGGATTATCTGACTGAGCGGAATGGCCAACGGATAATTCCAGGAGCTGATGATGGCCACCAAACCCAGCGGTTCGTAAATAATTTTTCCAGTTTTCGTCTTCGCGGCCAAGGAATGATGCGGCACGCGTTCGCTGCGCAGCAGGGTCGCAGCTTGTTTGGCGTAATACGACGCAGTATCCAGCGACACGAAAATGTCAGCGAACAGCGCTTCCACACGCGGCTTGCCTGACTCGAGAACCACGGCGTCAGCAAGCAAATCGCGCGATGCCAGCATCCGCCCGCGCAGCTTGGCCAGCATCGCGCAGCGTTCCGCAAGAGGCCTCGCGGCCCACGCCTCTTGCGCCGTTCTGGCCGCCTCGACGATCCCGGCAATCAACGGGAGTGGAGTAGCCGAAACATGGCCAACCACTTGGCCTGTGGCCGGATCAATGGAACGGATCGCGTCAACCGGGATGGCCGTCGCCGCCATACGAAGCATTCTACTCCGATATAGCCGGAGGCTCTCTGAGAGTGCGCATTTGTCCGCCGCCGAGGATCGGAAGAATTTTCAAGCTGACGGCGTCACAACGACAATCGTTTGATTCAGCTGATGCCGGTAGCCGTTCAACGTCCTACTCTACGCGGTACGATTCGTCGAGATGCACTTCAACCATGGTGAGCCCTTGCGAAGGCACCGTAGGCCCGGATTTGGAGCGGTCCTTAAGCTCAAACAGCCGGTCGATGTCCGCCACAGCAAGTTTCCCGCGCCCCACATCCAGCAGCGTCCCCACAATTTTGCGCACCATGTAGCGCAAGAACGACCGGCCGTGCACGGTGAAGACCAGTTCTTCGTTATCGGCGCTGCGCACCAGTTCCGCGGAATAGATTTCGCGTTCCATCGCCCGATCCTTGTCTTCGTCCTCCGAACCCGTGCTAGCCGCGAACGACGAAAAATCGTGCACCCCCACAAATCGCGCCACCGCCTCGCGCATGGCCTCTTCATCAAGCGGAAATGCATAGTGCAACACGTAGCGATGCAAATGGGGCGGCACCACTTTGCCGCGATAAATCCGGTAACGATAAATCTTCCCGTGCGCCGACCAGCGCGCGTTAAATTCCGGCCCCGTCTCTTCCGCTTGCATGACGCGAATGGTGGGCGGCAAAATCGCGTTCAGAGCGCGCTGAAATTCCGCCGCCGATAGCGCCGACTGCGTGCGAAAGCTGCCGACCTGGCCCAATGCATGCACGCCCGCATCCGTGCGCCCGGCTCCGTGCAGCGTGATATTTTCCTGCGTCAACCGCCGCAGCACGTCCATAATCTCGCCCTGCACCGTCGGTTTGTTTTTTTGGATTTGCCAGCCGTGGAAATCGGTCCCATCGTAAGCGATGGTCAATTTAATATACCGCATGCGCGCGTTGGGTTTTATGGCGCGGACCGCACAAATCGGCTGCCCGGCTTCACCGCCGCGCCGCCTTGCCGGCAGAGCGGACAATCGTCTGCGTCATAGCTGGGAATATTCAGCCCCAGCAGCGATTGCGACTCCACCGGGAACTCAATCTTCCCGCCGCTGCGATCAATGAGCGCACCAACGGCAATCACGCGACCGCCGGCCTCTTCAATCACCTGAATCGTATCGAGCGTCGACCCGCCGGTTGTCCACACATCTTCGACGACCAAGACCTGTTCGCCGGGCTGCAACGAAAAACCGCGCCGCAAACACAAGCTTCCGCCCGCGTTGCGCTCCACAAATACTGCCGGCACTCCACCGCCCGTGCCGTGCTTCGGCTCCGGCAACGCACGCGCGACTTCTTGCCCGATAATCACCCCGCCCAACGCGGGCGACACCACCGCCTGCACCGTGATGTCAGAAAACAGCGCCGCCAGCGCCTGCCCCAGTTTTTCCGCATATCGCGGATACCGCAACACCAGCGCACACTGCACATACGTCCCGCTGTGCAGCCCGCTGGACAACTCAAAATGCCCGTGGCGAATCGCCCCCGCCACCTCAAACATCTTCAGCAATTCTTCGGACTTCACCATAACATCCAGCTAACCACCGCGCTCCTTTAAGCGTCGAAACCTCAGCAGCCTAGCCGCCGTCTGCTGCGTTGTCAAGGCGCGGCGGCCCCTGCTAGACTGACCAATCGTTTCAGTTCATTGCGGAGCACCAGCGCCATTCCTTTTCGTGGCGTCGTGTGCGAATAAGTGAAACAATTTCCATCCCGCTAGCGTTTTACATGTGAGGGTAGCGTCTGTCCCCGAGGGGCAAACGAACGAGGGTGAGGAGCACCATGACGAAGCTGTTCGCGCGACCGCTGTTGGCCGGTCTCTTGGCTGCTGTTGTGGCCATGGGGCCGGTTTCCCAGGGCTATGCCCAAGAACCGCCGCCGACGCCAGTGCCTGGAACACAGGATCCCAACGTCACGAAGAATCAAGTAGCCGTTCCACCGCCCGCGGCACCGCAGCCCCCAGAACCTGCTATTCCCGTTTCCTTGGGTCTTTCGAAGCATGATTTTTCCAACGGCCCACACGTGTTTCCTGCGCTGATCCCCGCGTTTCGGCAGATCCACATCGAGCAACCCGACCTCGCCAATTCGCCGCGTATTGATCAGCTTATTCGCGATGGCCAGCTGCACCTCACCCTGCAAGACGCCGTCGAGCTGGCGCTCGAAAATAGCCTGGACATTGCCGTGCAGCGCTACACCCCCTGGCTCGCGGACACCGATATTTTGATGGCCAAGTCCGGCGGCTCGGGTCGCGGCTTTCTCAGCGTCGCCGCCACCGGCGCCATCAACGAAGACATCATCGCCTCCAGCGCCAATTTGCCGTTCCTCAACTACGACCCGGTGCTCACCGGCTCGGTCTCGATCTTTGATGGCAACAGCCCCATCAACAATCCTTTTATTTCCGGCGTCGGTACCACGTCGTCTTCGTCGTTGATCGCCGAAAAAATTCACTCTTCGCAATTTAATTTTGGCTACGCGCAGGCTTTCAGTTCCGGAACCTCGTTCAGCGCCTCGTGGAATAATACCCGCGGTTCGACCAGCCCCACCGCCAACCTCTTTAATCCTTCCGTCCAGGGCACGCTGACCGCCACCATCTCGCAGCAGCTTCTTGCCGGTTGCTGCTTTCAAGTCAACCATCGCAACATCGTCATCTCCCAGAACAATCGCAAGATTGCCGAGTTGGTCTTCGAGCAGCAGGCCATCACCACGGTCACCAGCACCGTTACCGCGTATTGGGAACTTGTCTATGCCCGCGAAAACGTCAAAGTGGAACAGCAAGCCGTGGCCGTTTCGCAAAAACTTTACAACGACAACAAGAAACAGCTCGAAATCGGCACCATGGCCCCGCTCGACGTTACCCGCGCGGAATCCGAACTTGCCTCCGACCAGGGCAACCTGCTCGTAGCGCAAACCACGCAGTTGCAGGACGAACAGGTTCTGAAAAACGCTATTTCCAAAGACCCGCTCGCGCGCAACTTAATCAACGTTGAAATTATCCCGCTCGATTTGCCAGCGCGCCCCGAAGCCATTGAAGCCGCCTCTTTCGAGGATGCCATCAAGGAAGCCTTCACCAAGCGACCCGACATTTTGCAGCAAGTCTACAATCTCAAGAATGCGGACGTCGACGTCAAAGCCACCGCAAATGCCCTTCTCCCGCTGCTGACGCTGTCCGGCCAATACACCAGCAACGGTCTCGCCGGCAACGTGGTCACCACCGGAACGCCGGTCACCACCTTCTCGAGCGGAACCACCCCCATCGTCGACGCCAACGGCAATCCCGTCAGCATCACCGGCACGGGCGGCGTGCAAATCCCGATTTTTGAGCCGACCGTCACCACCACGGCGCCCGTCACCGGCGTCAGCCACGGCGGATTCGGCAACGCGCAAAATCAAATTTTCCGCAACGAATTTCCCAGCTACGCGATATCTCTCAATCTGACGCTGCCTCTGCGGAACCGCGCTGCCCAGTCCGACAGCGCCCGCTCGCTTATCGTGCAGCGCCAGATTGAAGCGCAAACCCTGCAAATCAAGAACGCCGCGCTCCTCGACGTGCGCAACACCTTCATCGCGCTCGAACAAGACCGCGCGCGCGTCGACGCCGCCGTAAAGGCCCGCCAACTTCAACAAGAAACCTTCGACGCCGAACAGAAGAAATATCAACTCGGCGCTTCCACCGTATATTTGGTCATCCAGACGCAGCGCGACTTAGTCACCGCGCAAGGCACCGAATTGCGCGCGCTCGCCGATCTCGTCGAAGCCAAAGCCAATTACGAGCGCGCTGTGGGGCGAACACTTGAAACGAATCGCGTGACCATCGCTAGCGGGCACCAGTTCGAACACGATACGCTGATTCCGGGAACACTCGACGGCAAAGTCGTTGGCACCGATAAGATTTTCTCGAACAGCGAAGTCGGCCGCAGTGAAAAATAGGAGCCGAATCTGCCTTTTTCAGCGTCGGCTATTAAAAATTTATGCCTGAGAAAAAAATCCGCGTCTTGATCGCCAAGCCCGGACTCGACGGCCACGACCGCGGCGCAAAAATCATCGCACGCGCCCTCCGCGACGCCGGAATGGAAGTGATTTATACCGGCCTGCGGCAAACTCCGGAAATGATCGCTTCCGCCGCCGTTCAGGAAGACGTCGACGTCATCGGCCTCTCCATCCTGAGCGGCGCCCACAACACCATCTGCCCGCAACTCATGTCCCTGCTCCACGCCAAAGGGATGGACGACGTCACCGTCCTCGTCGGTGGCATCATCCCCGGCGCCGACATTCCCGCCCTAAAAAAATCCGGGATAGCCGAGATTTTCCTGCCCGGCACTTCCACCCAAGACATCATCACCTTCATCAACTCCCGCCACAGCCATAGCTCCGCGTAAAGCTCCCATTAAGAACGGTCATTCCGCTAGCACGCACCGCGGAAGAAAGCGCAGCGAGGCAAGCGTTCTGTCTTTTCGCAGTTTCGCACCATCCAACCTGCGCAGCGCCAAACCCGCCAGCCATCACTTCCACTCCCGCTCAAACTTCGCCCGCGTATACAACGTCTGCAGCCCGTGCCGCGCAATATTCCTCTCCGACGCACTTCCCGGCCGCGCAATGCTCACCGCCAAATCGCATCCCGCGAGCCGCGCTCGCTCTAACCGCATCTGCAGCAACGCCGTCTGCAATCCGCGATTGCGAAATTCCGGCAAGGTACTGGCGCCAAAAAGTCCCGCCACGCCTTCGCGCATCGCCAGCGTCGCCCCCGCCGCCGGTTTCCCGTCCACCAGCGCCAGATAGCATTCCGTCGTCGGTCCCTGCCCGAACAACTTCATCACGTTCAGAATCTCCTTGGTCACCGGAAATTCCTCCGCAAAACCCTGCGCCACCGTCAGCGTCCACAAATCGAGTTGCTCTTCCGGCACAATTCCAATGGCCGCTCCCGGAGGCAATTCCCCGCGAAAAGAAACCGCATCGTCCTCGAGCAGCGCGGCAAAAACGTTGGAAAATTCCGACACGTGGTACCCGCGTTTCCGAAAATGCTCCAGCAGCGAGTTGCCTGCCATCGGACACGTCTCGACGCGCACCGCCTCTCCGCGCGTCTGGTAAAAATTTTCCAGCCGGTCGAACTCCTCTTCACTAACCGCCACGCCCAGTCCCACTCCCACGGCTTGCGTCACCGGCGAATTCGGCCCGCAATAGACCGCGGTTCCGCCCGCAATCTGCTGCACCGCCGCGGCGCTCCCCGGCTGCTGCAACACCAGCAATTCCGCCGTCTCAATTGCCGCTTGCGCTTCCGCGGCCTCCACGCGGCGCGCCAATTCCAGCGTCAAATGCAGCTGTCCCATGGCCGCAAGTCTACTGCCCTGCGCCAAGCCTTCCTAGCGGCTTTTATGCCGCCGCGCAGGCGGAGCGGAGCGCATCGCATGTCCGGCAGATATTCTTGGTTTTTCAGGATTTTCTGGGCGCGGCACCAGGCACCCGCTGGCGCTGTTCAGTTCAGTGCGGGAGGCGTGTCCTTGCCGTTATCCGTGTCGGCGTCGGGCTTTTCCGCTCTGCCTCTCGAGGTTTTCGCAGTGCCGCTCCGATTTTCCTTCAGCAGTGTTTCAATCACATCCAGTAGCCGCTCGGCCGTAACTTCCTTGCCCACCACTTCTCGAATGCCCGCTTTTCTTGCTTCATCAGTCATTGCTGGAAACAGATGGATGGTGTGCAAAACGATCGGCAGGCGCGGATACACGCTCAGGATTTTTTCGCCGATCTGCAGCCCGTTCAGGCTGGGCATCGCGAAGTCCACCACCACCAAATCCGGATCGAGGTCAATCGCTTTCGTCACGGCCTCAAGACCATCCGTAGCTTCGCCGCAGATTTGCCACCCTGGATGGGCCTCGATCAGCCCTCGCAAGAGCCTGCGGAGCGTGGGGTTATCGTCTGCCAGAAAGATTCGCGCCAACACGGCACCTATGAATTTGCATACATCCTACCCGGATATCTCTTGCGGTCAGAATACAGGGAACACCTTACTCGCCGGCGCAAGATCGCGCTACTAAATCCTTTATCTAGGCCCTGATTCGTTGCCGTTAGGGATCACTACGGGTTTTTGGGTATTCTCTCGTGGTTTCCCCCTACGGTACTTTCGCTAGATGGTATCCGGGTCATCGGCTAAACGTGTACTCGTTGTAGACGATAGCGCCGTGGTCCGCGGCATTGTAAAAACCTTTCTCGAGCGTCAAACCGGAGTAACGGTCTGCGGCGAGGCCGCAGATGGCGTGGAGGCTGTCGAAAAGGTCGGCGCACTCAAGCCGGACTTGGTGCTTCTTGACTTTTCCATGCCCCGGATGAACGGCGCCGCTGCCGCCTCGCTCATCAAAAAATTAACACCAGAGACGCACATCATCCTTTTCACCATCTTCAGCGAGAACATCGGCAAATCCGTTACCGCCTCCATTGGGGTCGATGCGGTACTCTCCAAACCCGATGGACTGGCCGCCCTCGGCGAGGCCATCGAAAACGTCTTTAGCCGTCCAGCACCCGCCATTCTAGAATCGCCCGACGCGAGTTCTTGGGGAGCCGAGCCAATGATTTCGGATGCCGCGCCCGCCCTCGCAGCCGCCGCCGCGAGGACATCCATCGCCCCGGCGGAACGGTCGTCGGAACCCCTCGCTGGCGACATTTCGTTCGTTCGCTTGGTGCGCCGCAAGACTCCCGGCGAGGGTTGTTAATAGCACAGCATCTTCTCTGCGCGATCTCCCCCCACAGCACCTGATTGGAACACCTCCACCCGAGTCGTCCTGTCCCTCGCGCCCACGCGCATTAGTCCGTATACTAATTCGGTTTGCGCATGCCGGCCCTTCGGCAATGGTCCATGCGACGAACCCAAATCGAAAGGTTTCCGCGTGGCAGCTGCGACTCTGAAGACTGCGATCGACGTGACCGGCGCGAGCTACGAAAAAAACCGCCGCCGCATGATCGATCTCGTATCGAAATTCAAAAATGAAGAAGAGCAGATTTGCCTGGGTGGCGGCGCGAAAGCGATCGATGCGCAGCACAAAAAAGGACGGCTGACCGCACGCGAACGCATCAAAAAACTGGTCGATCCCGGCTCGCACTTTTTTGAACTGAGCGTTTTCGCGGCATTCGAGATGTACGAAGAATGGGGCGGCGCGCCCAGCGCCGGAGTCATCACCGGCCTGGCGCGCGTTTGCGGCCGCACCTTCATGCTCATCGCCAACGACGCCACGGTAAAAGCCGGCGCGTTTTTCCCGATGACCGCCAAGAAAGTGATTCGCGCGCAAAATATCGCCATAGAGAATCGCATCCCCACAATTTACTTGGTCGATTCCGCTGGAGTTTTTCTTCCGCTTCAGGAGGACGTCTTTCCGGATACCGATGATTTCGGCCGGGTCTTTCGCAATAACGCGGTGATGAGCGCCATGGGCATTCCACAAGTCACCGCCATCATGGGTATGTGCGTTGCCGGCGGCGCGTACCTGCCGGTGATGTGCGACCACATTCTGATGACCGAAGGCTCTGGCTTGTTTTTGGCGGGTCCCGCGCTCGTGCAGGCGGCCATCGGCCAGAAAAGTTCCGCCGAAGAACTTGGCGGGGCAAAGATGCACGCGCAAATCAGCGGCACGGTCGATTTCCGCGAGCCGGATGACGATGCGTGTGTTGCCAGACTCCGTGCGCTCGTCGACAAAATGGGTGCGGGCGACGCTTCGCCGTTCAGCCACGTGCCGTCGCGCGAGCCGCTCTATCCCGGCGAAGAAGTTTACGGAATCTTTAGCGGCGATCCCGGAAAGCAATACGATATGCGCGAAATTATCGCGCGCATCGTGGATGCCAGCGAGTTCGAAGAATATCGTGCGGAATATGGCGAAACGGTGCTCTGCGGCTACTCGCGCATCGGCGGCTGGGCCGTCGGCATCGTGGCCAATCAAAAAAAGCACGTGCAAACGCGCGCACGCGGTTCGGACCAGAAACGCATCGAATTTGGCGGGGTAATCTATACCGAAGCCGCGGAAAAAGCCGCGCGTTTTATCATGGACTGCAATCAGAACCGCATTCCGCTGATTTTCCTGCACGATGTAAACGGCTTCATGGTCGGCAAAGATGCGGAATGGAGCGGCATCATTCGCGCCGGCGCTAAAATGGTCAACGCGGTGTCCAATAGCGTGGTGCCAAAAATTTCCGTGATTTGCGGCGGCAGTTTCGGTGCCGGACACTACGCCATGTGCGGCAAAGCTTTTGATCCGCGGTTTGTCTTTGCTTGGCCCACGGCGCGCTATGCGGTGATGAGCGGCGACGCGGCCGCCAACACGCTGGCGGAAATCAAGCTGAAGCAGCTCGAGCGCGAAGGCAAAAAGGTTGACGAAGAAACGCGAAAGGAATTGCACGATGCGGTCCGCGCCTCGTACGAAAAACAAACCGATCCGCGCTACGCCGCAGCTCGCCTCTGGGTCGACGCCATCGTGGATCCTGCACACACCCGCGATGCGCTGATCTGGGCTCTCGAAAGCGCCGCGCTCAATCCGGAAATTCGCGAATTTAAAACCGGAGTTCTGCAAACCTAATCCCATGAGTGAACCCGTAAAAATCATCGAGTGTCCGCGCGATGCGTGGCAGGGATTGCCGGACGTAATTCCAGTGGATGAGAAAGTCGCGTATCTGCGCGAACTGGTCGCTGCGGGATTCCAGCATATTGACGCCGTGAGTTTCGTCTCGCCGAAACATGTGAAGCAAATGGCGGACAGCGAAGAAGTGATGAAACAGTTGATGGCTTCCCTTCCCGAGAACACCGCGACGCCGGAGATTATCGGAATTGTGGTAAACGAGCAGGGCTTGCAGCGCGCGCTGGCCACGCCCGGCGTAACCGCCATTGGGTATCCGTATTCCATCTCCGCGTATTTTCGCCGCGCCAACGCCAACATGTCGCGCGAGGAATCGCGCCGGCTGGTGGAGACTTTGAAAATAGAAACAACCGCCGCAAAGCGCGACCTGGTCATTTACATTTCCATGGCGTTTGGCAATCCGTATGACGAACCCTGGGGCACGGAAATTGTCGGCGAAACGCTCGAGTGGCTGAAAGATATTCGCGTGCACACCGTTTCGCTGGCCGATACCGCCGGGGACGCCACACCGCAGATCGTCGCCGACGTGTTGAGCAGCGTCAAAGACCACGTGGCAGGCATCGAATTGGGTGTGCATTTGCACAGCGGCCCGCAGGACGCGGAGGATAAAATCCTGGCGGCATACGCCATGGGCTGCCGCAGATTTGATGCCGCGTTGACCGGACTTGGCGGTTGCCCGTTTGCCGGAGACGATCTGGTCGGCAACATCGCCACCGAGCAGGTTCTTGCGGCGCTGGCAAAACTGGGGGCCGAAACGGGTATAGACTCAAGCAGGCTTACCAAGATACTCGCCATGACCGCGGAGATTCGCGCGAAGTATTTGCACGCTGCTCCGGTGAACTGAGCGCGGAACTTTACGAGGCAATTTTTCATGTACTCCACGCTGCTTTTAAAATACGAAGGCCAGATCGCCAAAATCACGCTGAACCGCCCGGAAAAGCGCAACGCCATTTCGCAGCAAATGATGTCGGACATTCTTTCCGTGCTGGATGAAGTGGAACGCAGCAAAGCGCGCGTGGCGATTTTTACCGGAGCGGGAAAATCATTTTGCGCGGGCATGGATCTTGAAATGCTTTCGGCCATCGCGCGGCAATCGGCGCAGGAAAACCAGGAAGATTCGCGGCGCATGGCGAAAATGTTTCGCCGCTTGTGGAGTTTTTCCAAACCGCTGATCGCTACGGTGCAGGGCGCGGCGCTCGCCGGCGGCAGCGGCATCGCCACGCTGTGCGACTTCACGCTGGCCGCGCCAGACGCGAAATTCGGATACACCGAAGTGCGCATCGGATTTTTGCCTGCACTGGTTTCGGTTTTCCTGACGCGGCAAATCGGCGACAAGCGCGCGCGCGATCTGCTCTTGACGGGACGGCAGATCGACGCGCAAGAGGCCAAGGTTTTGGGCTTGGTGAATGAAATCGTCCCCGGGGAATCGCTGATGCCGCGCGCGCACGAACTCGCGGAAGTATTGATCGCGGCAAGCCCCAGCAGCCTGACGCGCGCGAAGTGGCTGCTCACCGCCGCAGCGGCGGACAGCGTGGACCACGACCTTGAACGCGCCATTCTCGAAAATGCGCGCATCCGCTGCACTCCGGATTTCAAGGAAGGTTTGGCGTCATTCCTCGAAAAACGCAAACCCGTATGGGCCGGCGAAACGGGAAAAAATGACGACTGCCCATAAGCCCGAAAACAATTCGCCAATCCCCTTTCACGACGCCAGCGTACGCGTGCGCTACGCAGAGACCGACCAAATGGGCGTGGTGTATCACGCCAATTATTTGATTTGGATGGAAATCGGCCGCGTGGAATTGATGCGCGCGCTGGGCGTGGAATACAAGCAGATGGAAACGCAAGACGACTGCCAGATTGTGGTCGTGGATGTGCACTGCCGCTATCTGAAGTCCGCGCGCTACGATGAAGTGCTGCGCATTCGCACCACCATTTCTGAATCGCGTAGCCGCAGCATAAAGTTTGCGTACGAAATCTGGCGCGATGCGGACGCGCAGCTCTTGGCCACCGCCGAATCGACGCACGTGATTTGTGGCAAAGACGGCCGTCCAAAACATTTACCGGACCGCCACCGCCATCTTTTGGCCGCCGCCGCCGATCTCACGTACAAACCGGCATGAGCAGCGCCGCCGCGGAATTCATCTCCACCAGGAGAAGTGCATGGGCATCGCCTTGACCGGCAACGATCTCACGTTCGCGCAACTGCATGCTGTCGCCGTCTCTGAAGAACGCGTGGAACTATCTCCCGCGGCGGTGACGCGGATGCTGGCTTCCCGTGCAGTAGTAGACCGGCTCGTCGAATCCGGCGCGACGGCTTACGGGATCAACACCGGTTTCGGCAAACTCGCTTCTGTGCGCATCTCGAGCGAGCAGGTGAAACAGCTACAAGTCAATTTGGTGCGCTCGCACATTTGCGGAGTGGGCGCGCCGCTGAGCAAGTCCGAATCGCGCGCCATGATGCTGTTGCGCGCAAACGCGCTGGCAAAGGGTTTGAGCGGCGTGCGACCGATCGTTGTGGAAACTTTGTGCGCCATGCTCAACGCCAAAGTGCATCCGCGAATTCCCTCGCAAGGCTCCGTCGGAGCGTCCGGGGATTTGGCGCCGCTGGCGCATCTGGCAGCGGTCGCCATTGGCGAGGGCCGTGCCGAATTTCAGGGCAGCGAAATTCCGGGCGGCGAAGCGATGAAGCTCGGGGGTATCGCGCCGCTGGAGTTGCAGGCCAAAGAAGGATTGTCCTTGCTGAACGGCACGCAAGGCATGCTGGCGCTGTTGAGCTTGGCGCTGGCAGAGGCGGATATTTTGCTCGACACCGCGGACGTGGCCGCGGCGCTTTCGCTCGATGCGCTGCGCGGAAGCCCGGGAGCGTTTGATGCGCGCATCATGCATGCGCGCGCCTACACCGGAGCGGCGACCACCGCGCGCAACCTCGCGCATCTGAACGAAGGCAGCCAGATTCGCGAGTCGCATCGCTCCTCTGAAAAAGATACGCGGGTGCAGGATGCCTACAGTTTGCGCTGCACGCCGCAGGTGCACGGCGCGGTGCGCGATTCGCTGGCGCAGGCGCGAGAGATGGCCGCGGTGGAATTGAACAGCGCTACGGACAATCCGCTGGTCTTTGTGAAAGAAAATTCGCGCGAACCGGGCGGTGCCAAGAGCGGCGTTGCCGGTGTTGGCGGAGACATTATCAGCGGCGGAAATTTTCACGGACAGCCGCTGGCCATGGCCGCGGATCAGGTGGCCATTGCGATTGCCACGCTCGGAGGAATTTCCGAGCGGCGCATCGAGCAGATGACCAATCCTTTGACGAGCTTGCTTCCCGCGTTTTTGACGCCTGCGCCGGGTTTGAATTCCGGATTCATGATCGCGCAAGTTACTGCCGCGGCGCTGACCAGCGAAAACAAGGCGCTGGCTACGCCGCACTCGGTCGATTCCATTTCGACTTCCGGCAATCAGGAAGATTACGTTTCCATGGGCATGAGCGGCGCGCGGCGGCTTGCGCGCATGCTGGAAAATTCGCGGAATATTGTGGCGATTGAACTGATGTGCGCTTGCCAGGGGATCGATTTGCTGGCGCCACTGAAAACGGGAACACTGGCGACGCGCGCTTACGATTTGGTGCGCGCAACATCCGCCAAGCTGGTGGAAGACCGGCCGCTGGCGGCGGAGATTGCCGCGGTGTCGGAGCTGGTAGCGGGAAGCGAAATTTCCCGGCTGCTTTCGTGAGCGCGACGCCGCACGCCGTCTTTCGCGCCCCCCATTAACATGACGCAAAAACTATTGTTGCTGCTGGGCGGGCCGCTGGTGATTGCGTTTATGCTGCTGGCGATCGCCAAATTTGTGCGCGGGCTCATGGAGCGATTTAAACATCCTCGTGGTATGCGCGAGGAGGTTTACGAGGAGCCCGATGAAGAACCCGACGACGAAGCGCACACGAGTTAAGCTAACGACGAACGCAGAAACGTGAGCATGCGATAGCCCGCGATATAGCTGAAAGGAGCTAGCTCCAGGGAATAGTGGCCGCAGTGCAGCTCCACCGTTTTGGGCGTGGCGCCATGCCGGCGTAGAGCCGCCAGCATTTGTTGCGTGAGTGCCGGCAAAAAGGTTGGATCGTATTTGCCGTAAACCATGAAGGCGTTTTTTCCGGCGCCCATGCCGCGTTCGACGTAAGGCATGGGACTGATGGGCGCCCAGAATTCGCGGAGCTCGTCGACCGTGACGTGCTGGCGCATGCCTTCCCACACGTGATTGGTGGTCATACCTTGGCTGACAACGTCGGCGAAATACGTCGAGACATGGAAGAAACCGCCGGCCTTTAGCGCGGCATCGTGAACGAGCGTGATGTAGCCGACCGAAGAGCCGATGCTGGTGCCCAAAATTCCTAATTTGGTGAAACCTTGTTGTTCGAGCCAACGCAAGCAGCGGCGTGAATCTTGTACGGCTTGACGGTTCGCTTGCAGCGTCAGGCCGATGTTTGGTCCGACTAACTGGTCGGCGCGCTCGTGGCCTTGGGCCATGCGGCGATTGTGATACGGAAGACTCAGCTTGAGCGCCGTGATGCCGAGGCGCTGGAGCCATTCACAGAGGCCGTCTTGGCCGTGCCATTTTGCGTTCCAGTTCGGAAGCACCAAGACCGCGGCGTCTTTGCCGCGGCCAGGGAAAAGTCGCGCGTGGACCACGTCGTTCTCCGGCCAAAGTGATTGCATGCTACTCGAAAAAGAAAGAACATTTTCGGCGTCCAGACGGTAATCATCGGCGGGAGTCGTGGCAAACCACGCGTGGCTGTTTTCGATGGCTTGGCGAGCGTACCGGCGGACGAAGCCGGCGGGATCTGCATCGCGAGGATCTCCGCCGATGTGTTCAAGGCCCCAGTCAAAGGGCTGCACGCGGCGATTATCGTCGGTGGACCAACGGCGGTGTTCGTACCGACGAATTTGACGTTCAAACCAGTGCACAGCTCAGTTTACCGCTTTGCATCGTTGAGACCTACTTCGGCCGGTGGTTTCGCAGGGCTTTGCTATCGGTCCGGGGAACGAACAGGTTTTCGCGAATGAAAAAGTCACCAACGAGGGCTTGCAAGAACCGCGCAGCACGTCGTCGAGTCTCGGGAAACGGGCTGCGCCACCACAAAACGGTGGCGGCGTGCGGAGAGCCGCGGCGCGGATGCGCAGTCCGAGTGGTGTTAGGGATGCGACACGGCGGGACGGCGGATTGTTGAGGGGGGCGGGGGTCTGTGTCAGAGTCGAAGAGTGATCGCCTTTGTTTTTTTTCTTTTCGGAATTGTGATCGGGAGCTTCTTGAATGTGTGCATCACGCGCATTCCGGAAGGGTTGTCGATTGTGGCGCCGGGGTCGCGGTGCCCGCGATGCCTGACGCCGATCCGGGCGTATGACAATGTGCCGATACTGGCATGGCTGTGGCTGCGAGGAAAATGCCGGAACTGCGCGCTGCCAATTTCCCCAATGTATCCGATCATCGAGCTCGCCACGGGACTGCTGTTTGTGGCTTGTTATCGGACATTCGACATCACACCGGCGACGTTCAAGTGGATTTTTTTTGGATGCTTGATGATCGTGCTGGCGATCACCGATTTGCGCGTGCGACTGTTGCCGGACGCCGTTAACTGGCCGGGATTCGGTGCGGCGATCGGGCTTTCCATGTTTATTCCTTCGGATGACGGAACGGCATTTCTCCTGGGCGAACGGATTTTTCATCGCGTGCTACCGGCACCAGTGCTGGGTGTGGCGGATGCGCTGATTGGCGCGACGTTCGGGAGTTTGCTGCTGCTGGGCGCAGCGACGATGTACCGGGTGGTGCGCGGGCGCGAAGGCATGGGACTCGGCGACGTAAAGATGATGGCCATGGTGGGCGCGTTCCTCGGATTGCGCGGAGCGTTTTTTACGATTTTGATCGGCACGCTGCTGGGAAGCCTGGTTGGCGTAAGCGTGATCCTGGCGATGTATCTGGCACGGTGGAAAGAAAAGCTGGCAGAACGCGGGGCCCGGCGCGGGCTGGGAGGGATCAAAGAGCTGCGATGGGCGATCGCCGCGCGGTATCAGTTGCCGCTGGGAACATTTCTGGGCTTCGCGGCGCTCATGGTGGTATTTATCATGCAATCTTCATGGTTTGAACTGCTGCAGCACTGGCGATGAAACGCGTGTTCGCCGGAGATGGTGCGGGAATGATATTCGCCGCTTTGCAATCCGATGGCGCGCAGAATGCATGGACCGTGGCGATCGTCGCCGCGGTGCTGCTTTTCGGCATCGTCGGCATCATTTTGTATCTGATCCGGCGATTTTTTCAGGATGAACGCGAGGAGCGCGAACGCAGTTTGGCGGCCGCGCCACGAACGGAGAATCCCACGGCATTTATGGCCGCCTCGATGCACGGGGTGATTCAGAAGCTGCGCGAGCAGGAAAAAGAACTGGAGAGGCTGCACCGCATCGAGAAGGAACGCGCGGAACAGACGGAACGTTTGAGCGAAGAAGTTACGCGGAACATGCCGGCAGGGCTGGTGGTGGTGAATGCCACGGGGATTATTTCCAGCGCGAATCCCGCGGCGGAGCAAGTGCTGGGAATCCGGGCGTTGGGCTTCCGGCGGTACACCGAGGCGCTTGGTGAAACATCCGAGCTGAGCGGACTCGTGGCGCAGTGCCTGGAAAGCGGAAAAATCTTTCGGAGAGAAGAAGTGCATCACTTGGCGCCGGGAGGCGAAAACCGGCGACTGGGCGTGACGATTTCTCCGATTCGTCGCGGCGAGGGAAAAATCAACGGGGCGATTTGCCTGCTTTCCGACCTCACGGAATTGATGGCGCTGCAGCAGCAGGTGCAATTGAAGGAGAACCTGGCGGCGGTAGGAGAACTTTCTGCGGGTATCGCGCACGAATTCAAGAATGCGCTGGCGACGATTTCGGGATATGCGCAATTGATTTGCGCGGAAACCATCCAGGGAGAACCGCACGACTACGCGCAAAATATTCTGGAGCAAACGCGAAACATCACGCACGTGGTGACGGAATTTTTAAAATATGCGCGGCCTTTGGATGTCGGAACGGAAGCGGTGGGACTGCAGGCGGTGATCGAGCGGGTGGTGAACGACGTCGGCGAGGCACTGCCGAACATCCGAATCCGGTGCGAAGGAGCATTCGCCAGCGTGGCGGGAGACGAGGCGCTGCTGCGGCAGGCGTTTTTGAACCTGGCACGCAATGGCGCGGAGGCCTGCGCGGAAGCGGCAAACGGCGGCCGCGTGCTGTTGCGCGGCGAAACGGTGCGCGGAGAAAGTACCAGCTTCCAGCGCATCACGGTGTTCGACAACGGACCGGGAATTCCGGTGGATGCGCGGGAGAAGTTGTTTCGACCGTTTTTCACCACAAAGGCCAGCGGGACAGGCCTGGGATTGGCGGTGGTGCAGAAGATCGTGGTGCAGCACGGCGGGCATGTGAAGGCGCGCAACCGGCCCGAAGGGGGTGCAGCATTTATCGTTACGCTACCCTTGAGCAGCGAGGTGCCGGAAGCGGTAGAATCGAAGCAGGAGGCCGTGTAGCCTCTTGGGGCTTCTCGGCTTTCCGAAAGGCGTGATGCCATGCTTGGAACAAAAATAGCAGGGACGAAGGCTGGCGGTATTGGCAGGATCTGGGCGCTAAGTCTCTGTACGCTGGGAATTGGTCTGTTGGCCGCTGGCTCAGCCCGTGCGCAAGGAACATCGCAGCCCGCGGGCAGTGGGGATAGCGTGGCCGAAGCGGCGCGCAAGGCGCGGGAGAACAAGAAGGCAGCGCCTGCCGGGAAGAAAGTTTATACCGATGACGACGTAAAGCCGGCGCAGGAGACGCCTCCGGCCAGCGCCGCACCGGGCGCGGCGCAGCCTGCAACGCCTGATTCCCCGGAAGCCAACGCCGCGGCGGCTCCTGGCAAGGGAGACGAGAAGGCCTGGCGGACGCGTTTTCAGACGCAGCGCGACCAGATTACGCGCGCGGAGAAGGAGTTAGACGTGCTGCAGCGCGAGCAAGACAAGGCGCAGGTGCAGTATTACGCGGATCCGCAGAAGGCGCTGAGCGAGCAATACAGTCGGAAAGACATTAATGACAAGGATGCGAAAATCGCCGCGAAGAAGCAGGAAATCGCGCAACTGAAGCAGGGTCTCGACGATCTGGAAGACGAACTGCGCAAAAGCGGCGGGGATCCTGGATGGGCCCGGTAGTCTTCTTCCGGGGGCGGCCCTTCTTGAAGTGAAATTCAACGGCTTTTATTTCATAGCACGCTTCTTTGTCGGTGCTTAACACCACCGGTTCTTGGCGCTACGCGTTCTTAGCGCCGCTGGTTCTTAGCACTACACATGGCTTCCACGTGCCCGCGTAACTGCCTGTAAATTCATGGTAGAAACGAAGTGATGGATCCCCTCCTTCTAGTAGAAGACAAAAATGAGCTGCGCGCGATGCTGCGCAAGGCGCTGGAGCGCGCAGGGTACACGGTCGAAGAAGCGCCGGACGGCGTGGCGGCGATCCAGAAGGTACGCGCGCGGCGCTATCAAGTGGTGATTACGGATTTGAAGATGCCGGGGGCGTCGGGATTGGATGTACTGCGGGAGACGAAACAGGCGGATGCAACGATCCCGGTGCTGCTGCTGACGGCGTTTGGGTCGGTCGAAGAAGCGGTTACGGCGATGAAGGAAGGGGCCTTTGATTTTTTGCAGAAGCCGGTGGACCTCGACCATTTGAAGCTGCTGGTGCAGCGGGCGGCGCGGCAGCAGGAGTTATTGCGGGAAAATTTGCTGCTGCGGGAAGAGTTTGCAACGCGCTATGGATTTCCGCGGATTGTCGGAGAGCATGCGGCGATTCGCGAAGTGAGCCAGCAGATTCAGCGCGTGGCAGCGACGGAGTCGACGGTGCTGCTGCTGGGCGAGAGCGGGACGGGGAAAGAGTTGTTTGCGCGGGCGGTGCATCACTTGTCGCCGCGGCGGGAGCAGGCGTTTGTGGCGCTGAATTGCGCGGCGATTCCCGAGAGCTTGGTGGAAAACGAGTTGTTTGGGCACGAACGCGGGGCGTTTACGGGGGCGGGAACGCGCAAGGTAGGAAAGATGGATATGGCGCATCGCGGGACGCTGTTTCTCGATGAGATGGGAGACTTGCCGCTCGCGATCCAGGCGAAATTGTTGCGGGTGCTCGAAGAGCGGAGATTTGAGAGGGTCGGCGGGACGCAATCGATCGACGTTGATGTGCGGATTGTGGTGGCGACGAACCGCAATTTGCAGAAGTTGGTGGAGCAGAAATTATTCCGCGAAGATTTGTATTTCCGGATTTCGGCGGTGCCGATGACCATTCCGCCGCTGCGCGAACGCGGCGAGGATGTATTGCTACTGGCGCAGCATTTTCTCGAAAAGTTCAGCCGGGAATTTTGCAAGCCGGGACTGGAGCTGGCCGAAGATGCCAAGGAGCGGCTGATGCATTATGGCTGGCCGGGGAACGTGCGGGAACTGCAGAATACTTTGGAACGAGCGGCAATTTTGGCGGACGGACTGAGCATTCACGCGGGCGCGCTGCAACTGCCGGCGGCGAAGCCGGATGCGTCATTGCTACCAGCGGGGATGCTGCCGGAGAATTTTAAGTGGGAAGGGACGCTCGAAGAGGTGACGACGCGGGCGGCCGGGCACGTGGAGCGGGCGTTGCTTGAAGCGACGCTGCGCGATTGCAAATGGAATAAGACGCGGGCGGCGGAAGTTTTGGATGTTTCACCGAAGACATTGCTGGCCAAGTTGCGAACGGCGGGGCTAGACGAGTAATTCCGAGTCGTTTTTATTTTCGCGGGAGTTCCCAAACACAATGCAAAGTTCATTGCGCTAGGTCGCTGGCGGAGTGTTGTTGCGGAGTGGCGCAAGACCTGGGTTGTTCGGGCGTGCGTCAAACGTCGCGGGTACGTCGTGGCCCGTCCGTTGATCTCGCCTTCATGGGTTCATGGGCGCGCTTATTTTTTGGCGAGGTGCAGTGCGACGGTGTGGAAGGTCCAGGTTTGGAATTGCACAGAGGTGTAGCCGACCGTCGTCATGAGAGCGGCGAGATCGCCGGGACGAAGGAAGCGGGAGACCGATGCAGGGAGATATTTGTAGGCGGCGGGATCGCCGGAGAGCAGGCCGCCGATGCGCGGGAGGATGTTGGTGAAATACCAGCGGTACGCGTTGCCAAGAAAACCGTCGGGAGGCTCGGTGAACTCGAGGATGGCGATAGCGGCTCCGGGCTTGAGGACGCGATGAATTTCGCGGAGTCCTCTCTCGTAGTTGGCGAGGTTGCGGAAGCCGAAAGCGGCGGTGACGGCGTCGAAGGAGTTGCTAGCGAAGGGGAGGCGGAGGGCGTCGGCTTCGAGGAACGGGATAGGTCGACTTTTGGCGGCGGATTGGCCAGCAGATTTTTCTTTGGCGCGGACCAGCATGGCATGAGCGAAATCGGCGCCCAGGATGCGGGCTCGGGCGTGACGGGCGAGAGACAGCGCGAGGTCGCCAGTGCCACAGCAGAGGTCGAGGACGAGAGCGTCGGGCCGATCGAGGATGGGGCGAAGGCGGCCAGTGACGCGTGCGCGCCAGAGTCGGTCTAGCTGCATGGAGAGGACGTGGTTGAGGAAATCATAGCGCGGGGCGATTTGCGTGAACATTTCGCGGACTTTGCCGCTGGCCTCGGCTTCGCTCGTGGCGCCCTCAAGTTGCGTGCCGGTGGCGGGGGCCGGGTTGGCAAGGGGCGGAAATTTTGTATCGGCGGGCATTTTATTTTTGGGAAGAGGACGGTTTGTTGGAGAGGAGTTTCGGCCCGTGACGTAAGACGTGTTGGACGTCGTCCAGGGAGATCGCGTCGTAGGATTTCGCCTCGCCGATAGCGGGACTGAGAACGAAACGCAAATTGCCGGAGTGGGATTTTTTGTCGGAGCGCATGGCCACGATTAATTCTTGCGGCGTGGCGTTCGGCCACGGCGGAAGCGGACCGAGGCGGCGAACCAGAGAGATGATGCGGGCGGCGTCTTCCGCGGAAGTGATGCCGGCTTCATGGCCGAGGAGCGCGGCGGCCATCATGCCCCAGGCGACGGCTTCACCGTGGCGGAAGACGCGATAGTTGGTGATGCTTTCGAGGGCGTGACCGAAGGTGTGGCCGAAATTTAGGATTTCGCGCAAGCCGGATTCACGTTCATCGCGGCTGACGATGCGGGCTTTGAGTGCGGCGCAGCGCGGAATTACGCGGGCCAGGAAGGAGGGATCGCCTTGGAGGATTTCTTCCATGCCGGATTCGAGACCGGCGAAGAGTTTGGCGTCGGCGATTACGCCGTATTTGATCACCTCGGCGAGGCCGCTGCGGAATTCGCGGCGCGGAAGGGTGCGCAGAAGATTGGGGTCAGCGAGAACCAGGCGCGGCGGGTAGAAAGCACCGACGAGGTTCTTCCCTTCCGGTAGGTTGACGCCGGTTTTACCGCCGATGGCGCTGTCCACTTGGGCGACGAGCGTGGTGGGAACATGGACCAGCGGGATGCCGCGGAGGTAGCTGGCGGCGACAAAGCCAGCGACGTCGCCGACAACGCCGCCGCCGACGGCGATGAGCAGCGCACGGCGGTCTGCCCCGGCGCGGGTTAGAACGCGGGCGAGAGACTCGACAGTTTGCAGATTTTTCTTGGATTCGGCGTCATTGAAGAGATGAATTTGTACTGGTGTGCGCGCGGCGAAATTTCGCGGGATGGAATTTTTTATGGCGCGCCACACTTTCGCCGAAGAAATGACTTGTACGCTGGAAAATTTGCCAAGGCGGGAAATTTCTGGCGCGACGTGGCGCAAAACACCGCTGCCGCAGAGCACGGAATAATTTTCGGACGAAGATTTGACCTGGATGCGCTGAACTCTCATTAGAGGAACATTTTGTAATGTAGCACACGCGGGACAGCGATGCTTGGCGGACGCGCGCTAGTGAACCGCACAAATCCTTCGTGCTACCATCAGCAGGTCCAGGCGGGTCGTACGTTCATGACTCCTTCCCACAAAACTCATCAGGTAGATTACGTGGTGGTGGGTTGCGGCGTGGCGGGGCTGCGCGCGGCGATTGAATTGAGCGGCGCGGGTAACGTGCTGGTGCTGGCAAAATCGCACTTGAGCGATTCGGCGACGGCCTGGGCACAGGGCGGCGTGGCGGTAGCGCTCAGCGACGAAGACAAAATTGCGCTGCACGAACAGGAGACCCTCGAGGCGGGCGAAGGTTTGTGCCGGCGGGAAGCGGTCGCGCTGCTGGTCGAGGAAGGGCCGCGGTATATCACGCAGTTAATGGAATGGAGCACCGAGTTTGACCGCGGAGGCGCCAAGCTGGAATTCACGCGGGAAACGGCGAACAGCCGCGCGCGGATTTTGCATGCGAATGGCGGGTCGACGGGACGCGAGATCAGCCGGGCGCTGCTGGGACGAGCGCATACCATTGCGCATTTGCATTTGCGGGCGCATGCGTTCACCACGCAATTGATTGTGGAAGCGGGGCGCGTGGCGGGCGTGCGGTTTATTGATGAGACGGATGGTTCGCCGCATGAAGTACGCGCGGCAGGCGTGCTGCTGGCGACGGGCGGGCTGGGACAAATCTATCGCGAGACGACCAATCCGGAGGTGGCTACCGGCGATGGGATGGCCATCGCCTACGAAGCGGGAGCGGTGCTTTGCGATATGGAGTTTGTGCAGTTTCATCCGACGGCGCTGGCGGTGAAAGGCGCGCCGCGATTTTTGCTGTCCGAGGCGCTGCGCAGCGATGGCGGCGTGTTGCGCAACGTGGACCTCGAGCGCTTTATGAAGCGCTACAACGAAGCGCAGGAATTGGCGCCGCGCGAGGTTGTGGCGCGCGCGATGGTCAGCGAGATGCAGCGAACGCACAGCGATCACGTCTATTTGGATATGACGAAAAAGAATGAGGAATTTCTGCGTCAGCGCTTTCCGCTGATTTACGCGACGTGCGTGATGCATGGCTTGGATTTGGCGGCGGATATGGCGCCGGTTTGTCCCGCGGCGCATTACATGATGGGCGGAATCAAGACGGATTTGTGGGGACGCACGTCGTTGCCCGGACTGTACGCGGCGGGGGAGACGGCGGCAAACGGAGTGCACGGCGCGAACCGATTGGTGAGCAATTCCCTGCTGGAGGGATTGGTGTTTGGCGCGCGCGCGGGGGCGGCGATGTTGCGGGATGCGCCAGTCGGAAAGCGGAGTAAGGCGGGCTTTGCGGGGAGTCCGGCGCCGAAGCCTGGAGAAGGAAAAAATGGGGCGCCCGCTGGGACTGCGGCAATCAACTCGGCGATGAAGGCGGCGAAGAATGCGAAATTGTCCCCTGCGGAGCTGGCGCTGAAAACGATTCGTGAGGTGATGTGGAGCAAGGTGGGGATTTTGCGTGACGGTAAAGAATTGGCGGAGGCGATTCGGCAGTTGGAGGCGGTGGAATTGCCGAAGGCTCTGAAGCCCGGGCGCACGGAGTTCGAATTGCGGAACGCGCGGGATTTGGCTTTGCTGATTGCGAGATCGGGACTGCAGAGAGAGGAGAGCCGCGGAAGCCATTACCGCGCGGATTTTCCCTACCGGGATGACGAGAAGTTCGCAAAACATTCGGCGGTGAAGAAGGGCGAGGATGTGCGGTTTGAGTAGGAATCTCGGAACCGTTCGGAGCTTTGCGAACCGCGAAGGCGGCTGATTCTCGGTCGGCGGAATTTTCGTGATTACAAAAATGCGCCGGCAAGAGTGGCTGCGCTACGGGACGAAGTTATTTGGATTGCAGATCCTTGATGGTCTCGAGGAAAACATGTCCGGTGATAGCCAAGGATTTGGCGCTGATTTTGTCGAGGGTGTCGGTACCACGTTGATCGTGCCAGTAGGGAACGTCGTTGGCGGTGTCCAGGTCGATGACGTCGACGCTGGGGACGCGGCGTTTGACGAAGGGATAATGGTCGTCGCCGCCAATGTCGGTGACCTCGCTTACAAAAATATTTGCATAGCCGAGTTTATCGGCGACGCGCCAGACTTCGTCGACCAAGGCCAGCGTCGAAGCACCATCGCGTTTGAAGTGAAGTTTTTTTCCGCCTACCAGGTCCGCTAACAGAAAAGCCTTTACTTTAGGAAGATCGCCGCTGATGGCGAGGCGGGCGGCCATTTCGCGGCTGCCGTAAACGCTGTCTTCATCGGTCCATTGCAATCGCGTGGCTTCTTCACCGTCGAAAAAAGCGATCCAGACGCTGTAGCGCCCGCGCGTGGCGCAGAGATTGCGGGCAATTTCCAGCATCACCGCGGTGGAAGAGCCGGCATCGTCAGCGCCGACGAAGTTAGGAAGAATTTTGGTGTCGTAGTGCGTACCGAGCAAAATGATGCCGGGCTTATCGCCGGGAATTTTGACGAGGATGTTTTCCATGGCGCGATGCCCGACGGGAGTGTCCACTTGAAAATCGTCGACGTCGAATTTGCAACCGTAGCTGGTGAGCTCGGATTTTAAGTAAGCCTGCAATTGTTGCAGGGCGGGCGTTCCGGCCGGGCGCGGACCAAAGGAGACTTGCTTGGCAACTTGTTGCAATGCGCGATGACCGTCGAAACCGTCGGTGCTGGCGGGAGGAGGCGCATCATCGGAAGGCTGATCGCCTGCCGGTGATGCCACGGCGGCAGCTGCCGGCGTTCCGGTGTGCTCGGCGGAGGCTTGCGACTTGTTGCAGCCGGAGAAACCCGCGGCGAAGCACAAGGCAGCGGCGAGAACAGTGCACAATTTTCCGGTTGCCAGGTTTTTCGATGATTGAGCAACGGAGGAGAGTTTCACGCGGCACTTCTTTCCGAAGCGAGACGTTTCTCGCGCCTGTTCACCACCACGGCGGACACGGCGATTCCCACGACGTATAGCCCGATCATCGGAGCCATGAAAATCAGCATGGTGGTGGCGTCCGGCGAAGGCGTGATGATGGCGGCTACGATGGAAATGACGAGCACGGCGTAGCGAAAATTATTCCAAAGGAATTTGGGCGTGACAATGCCGAACAGGGAGAGAAAGAAAATCAAAATCGGAAGTTCGAAAACGATGCCGAATCCTAAGAGCACCATTAAGACCAGATCGAAATAGTCGTTGGTGGTGATCATCGGCTCGATGGGGCCGACGTTGCCCTGAAAGCTGACGAGGAATTTCAGCATGTAGGGGAGAGCGATTTTGTAGCCGAAGGCGATGCCGCCGACGAACAGGAAAAACGTGGAGGCCACGAAGCCGGAGATGGCACTGCGTTCATGGCGGTACAGAGCGGGAGCGATGAATAGCCAGATCTGGTAGAGGACATACGGCGAGGCGATCACGATGCCCAGGTAGACGCCCAGGGTGATGTAGAGGTTCAGGTAGCCGGCGGGGTGCGTGTAAAAGAGATGCGGGTTTTGCTTGGCGTTGTTCAGGGCCGTGATGATGGGCTTCGTAACCCAATTGATCAGATATTTCGAAAGGTACACTCCGATGAAGGCGCCAATGGCGAGGGAAATAAGCGAGTTGATGATGCGCTTGCGAAGTTCCCTGAGATGTTCAAAGAAAGTCATGGCGCCGCCCGGTTCCTCGGGAGCTGCAAGAACAGGGGCGGAGCTTGCGGCGATGGACGCGGCGTCATAACCCGTTGCGGGTGCGGGGATTACCGCAACTTCTGCAGGGGCGAGGTCGCTGGAGGGAGCGTCAGGCTGGTTGCTGAGAGTCATGAGTTGGGTGAGCGGAGACGGTGGTTGGCGGCTCGGTTCTCACTTCGGATACTGAGGAGACCGCGGCACTGCCCGATATATTTCCGGGGCCGGCCTCACGGGAGACGGCCTCGGGCACGGGCGTTACGACCAGCTCCTCTGTGGCGCGCGTGTCGCCCTCGGGGCTGGTCGCTGGGGTCGCGATGGGGGGCGTGTCCGTTCCAACTGGGGTAGCTTGAGTGGCCGGCTGCGACGGTGCCGCAGCAGCGGCGGCCGCAGCCGCGTCGGCGGCCTTCTTGCGCTCAGCCACCACGGCCTGGCGCTCCATATCGCGTATTTCCTGTTCGAAGGCGCCCTTGAAATCGGTGGAAGCCTTGCGGAACTCGGCCATCAGTTTGCCCAGGCCGCGGGCAAGCTCCGGCAGCTTCTCCGGCCCAAAAATGACCAGGACCAGGACAAACACCACGATCATGTGCGGGATGCTCAGCATAAGTGCTAGATAACCGTTTTGGATGCTCTAGTCATCATAGGAAGGGTACCGGGCTGTGTCAAACGACGGAAGCCGCTGTGCTATAATTCTCCCGTAGCGGTCCCGAGAGGTCACATGAAGCCAGAACGCCGTGGACTCGTTCTAGTTGTGGTTGTACTGCTGGTATCCGCTGTTCTTGGGGGCATTTACGGCCCCAACGTGAAAGCCACCTCGACGTCGAGCGACGATTACCAGACGTCGGTGCGCGAGTTCACCAAAGCGCTTGATGTGGTGCAGGCCAACTACGCGGAAAACGTCGATGTCGACAAGTCCGTATATCAAGGCGCGATTCCCGGGATGCTGCGGGTACTCGATCCCCACTCCAATTTTTTTGATGCCAAGCAATTTGCGTTGCTGCGCGAAGATCAACGCGGCAAGTATTACGGCGTAGGCATGACGGTTGCGCCGCATGAGAATCACACGGTGGTCATGGCTCCGTACGTAGGTGCGCCAGCGTTCAACGCCGGCATCCGACCCGGCGACGTGATCATGAAAGTGGACGATAAATCCACGGATGGATTGAGTACCAGCGAAGTTGCGGATTTGTTGAAGGGCCCCAAAGGCACGGTGGTACGCATCTCGATTTCGCGTGAAGGATTTCCGGAACAATTTGTGTTTACCGTGACACGCGATGAAATTCCCCGGCGTTCGGTGGATTTGGCGTTTCGGATCAAGCCGGGCATCGGGTACATCCGCTTCCCTGGCCCGTTTAACGAAACGACGGACCGTGAAATCTCCGATGCGCTGCGGGAGCTCGATGCGCCGTCGCTCGACGGCTTGATTTTGGACATGCGCGGGAATCCCGGCGGGTTGCTGAATGAAGCGGTGGCGGTTGGCGACATGTTTCTCGACAAGGGCCAGCTGATCGTGTCCCATCACGGGCGCACGTCTCTCGAGCGACGGTACATTGCGGTGCGCGGGAACCGCGGAGACATCGTGCCACTGGTGATCCTCGTGAACAACAATTCGGCGTCCGCGACGGAGATCGTGGCAGGCGCGGTGCAGGATCATGATCGCGGGTTGGTGGTGGGCGAAACAACGTTTGGCAAGGGTTTGGTGCAAACGGTGACGCCGCTCAGCGAAAACACCGGGCTGGCGCTGACTACCGCGCGCTATTACACGCCCAGCGGACGGCTGATCCAGCGCGATTACAAATCGATTTCACTTTACGAATATCACTATGAACGCAAAGTGCCGGAGCATCCGACGGAAGTGAAGTTGACGGATGGCGGACGGCAGGTGACAGGCGGCGGCGGAATTACGCCGGACATCGTCGTGGCGGCGCCGAAGCTGAACAAATTCCAGACGGAACTTTTCCGCAACGACGTTTTGTTTGGGGCGGAAACCGGCGTGGGCGGATTTACGCGGCATTTCCTGGGGACCAAACCGACGATTACGAAAGACTTTGAAGTGGACGATGCGATGATGAAGTCTTTCCGGGATTATCTGGCGGCGCATAATGTGCGCTATACCGAGCCGGAGATGGCGGAGAATCAGGACTGGATCAAGCGCAAGATTAAACAGGAAATTTTTATGTCGGCGTTTGGGCAACAGGAAGGTTTCAAGGTGCTGCTGGTTGCCGATCCGCAAGTGGAGAAAGCGGAAGAAGCGATTCCACAGGCACGAGCGCTGTATCAAAATGCACGCAAGATCGTGGCGCAACGCAGCGGCGAAGCTACGCTCGACCAGCCGTAGAGCTCGTTCTAACAGTTTTTTGGGCCCCCTGAAGTAGCTTTGCGCGGAACAGGCGCGCAATCGTGCTGCGAGGTTTCCCGCAACGCGATCCCTATCCTTCACCACCAAATCTCGGCAAGGTTAGACGGACGGCGCGGCGATCGCTAACGCTCGAACTGGTAACGCGGCACGCGACCGTGAAGCAGATGACCTTATTGTTAGAAACGCGTACCGCGCGGTGCGGCGTTGGAAACTGTTCCTGCGTCTGCTAAACTCTTTGCTGCTGCTTGTGGGCGTGTAGCTCAGCTGGGAGAGCGCGTCGTTCGCAACGACGAGGCCGCCGGTTCGATCCCGGCCACGTCCACCATTCAATGGCGACTGGACCTTTCGCCATGGCAGCAAATCCGAAATAGAAAATCAGACCGTTTCGAACGGATACCCTGAGCTGGATGAGGCGCAGCACGCCGCGCCCTAGCACCGGGTTGGTTCGGAACCTCGAATCGAGGCTCGGGGTGTTTCTGGGCGGCACACAGCCCGACTGTGGCATCCCAATTCAAGGTAAACTTAGAGATATGGCGATAAAGCTGATCGCGCTGGACATTGATGGCACCTTGCTGGACAGCCGCTGGCAATTGCCCGCCGCTAACCGCCTGGCGATTGCCGAAGCCGTGCGGCGCGGGATTGAGGTGGCGCTCGTTACCGGGCGGCGCTACGACTTTGCCATGCCCGTGGCGCGGGAACTGGACGGCCCGGTCACCATGATCGTGAACAACGGAGCGCTGGTGCGCTCGCATGACGGATGCACCCACTTGCGGCACGTGCTGCCGGTTGAGACCGCGCGGCGGGTGCTGGAATTGACGCGACCCTGGCGCAATGGCGCGGCCCTGATTTTTGACCGGCTGCGCGAAAATCAGGTGATGCTGGAAACGCTGGACCCGGATGACACCATGCGCTATGCGTATTACGCACGCAACCGCGACTTTATTGGGCTAGCAAAGCCGCTGGAATCCTGCCTGACGGAAGATCCGATTCAGGTGATGTTTTCTGGAACGGTAGAACAGATTCGCGAGGCGGAAGGGCTCCTGCGCGGCGCGAGTTTTGCGACGGAGTATGCGCTGGCAGTTACGGTGTATGAGAGCAAGAACTTCGCGATGATCGACGTGCTGAATCCCACGATTTCGAAGGGCGTGGCGCTGGCGGAATGGGCGGCGCTGCGCGGGGTGGCGCGCGAAGAGGTGCTGGCCATCGGCGACAATCACAACGATTTGGAGATGCTGCGGTTCGCTGGGATTCCCGTGGTGATGGGAAATGGCGTGGCGGAATTGAAATGTTTTGGCTGGCACCAAACGGGCTCGAACGACGAAAGCGGCGTCGCGCTGGCGATCCAGCAATTCGCGTTGTCGGAGGCCGCGGCGTGCGTTTGAAGCGATATTCGTTGGCCAAGGCGGCAGCGCTAGCTCTCTTTGGCATTGCCGCGCCCTTGGCACACGCGGACAACATCGTGCTCAAGAATGGCCAGCGAATCAACGTGACCGGCTACCAGTTGATCGGAGATAAATACCGGCTGCAGATGGCGGGTGGCGTGGTGGAAGTCGATTCTGCCGAAGTGGTGAGCATTGAGCCGGAGGATATTTTTGCAGCGCCTCCGCCCCCGCTTGCGCTGGTGAACAAGGGCGGTTACCGCGCTTTAGTGGAGAGCGCCGCCAAGCGTTATCACGTGGACGCGGATTTAATCAGCAGCGTGATTGCGGCGGAATCGAATTTCAACGCCAAAGCGGTGTCGCGAAAGAATGCGCGGGGATTGATGCAATTGATGCCGCAGACCGCGGCGCTGCTGGGTGTGCGCGACGTTTTCGATCCGCAAGAAAATATCGACGCCGGTACGCGTTACCTTGGCAACTTGCTGCAACGATATCAAAACGATCTGGCGCTGGCGCTGGCGGCTTATAACGCGGGGCCGCAGCGCGTGCGGCAATACGGACGGGTGCCTCCGTTTGCGGAAACGATTTCCTATGTGCGGCGGGTGCAGAAGACTTATCAGAGCAACAAATCGTCCGCCGGTAAATCGACGGAGAACAAGTTGGCGGCACTCGATTTATTGGGAAGCGCCGCCGCCACGGAGAACACCGCACGTAACGCCGGTGAATTCGCCGGGAAGACTCCAGATGCCACGACGCCTGCGCTAACCGCAACGATTCCCTAGGGGAACAATTCCGCAGGGGTCCCTTGGGCAGAAGTTTTCGATAACGTCACCAGAACCTAGAAAAACGCCAAGCTATTGTTGAGGCGGAGTTTGTGCGGGAGGCTGCGCAGGCGGCGGAGCTCCAGTGCTGGGTGCTGAGGTTGGCGCGGCTGGCGCCTGCCCGAACGGACTTTGCGAGCCAATGGGAGTGCCGATTCCGCCGGACCCCGGCGCGTTTAGTTGTTGCACCGCATTGGCGACGTCGTTTGCCGGGTTCCAGATAAATTCGAATAATCGATAATTTTTGGCTTTTTCGTAGACGATGATCGATCTCTCGTTGATCTTGCTGCCTACGCCGATGATGTTGCCGCCAACAATGGTGGGCGTTTCCCCAAGTGCGTCGCCCTGCGGGTTGGCCATGGGGTCGACGTTGGGGTCCGCAGGCTGCGCGGTAGAATTGCTGGAAGAGCTGAAACTGCCCGAACCGCCAAAGCTACTTTGATTCGATGTGCCGCCTATCCCTGACGTGCCGGACCCCGCGGTCAAACCATTGCTAGCGCTCGCGACGGAGGCCGCGGAAGTGCCAAAGCCCGGCGCGCCCGGTATCTGCAGATTTTGCGGCGGCTTCAAGCTGCCGATCAATTGCCCGTTGGCGCCGACATAAATCAACCGCCACGATCCATCTTCCTTGTTCATGGGATCTTTGTACGCTTCGCGCATAAAACGTAGGGAACCGGTCTTGGGCTTGGTCAAGTCGTCGAGAGAGGTGGGAAAATGCCCCAGCTTGCGATAATAGAGTTTGACGCCACGAGCGTATTGCTGGCCGCGCCAGATCATTTCCTTTTCGCGCTGCCGCCGGCCCTCCGTGAGGACGCTCGGTGCAACGGCCATGGCTGCGATGGTCAGCAACGCCGCGAAAAACACCATGAGCAAAAGAATGTAGCCGCGCTCGGAGCGGCGCGCTGCGCGACGATGGCGCGACGTCGTCATGCGGGAGGCGTGCCTCCCTTGTCGGCGTCGAGGGCTTTGGTGCTGCGCAAGCCCGTGGAAATATCTTCAAATTCCAGGCTGGCAGTGTTGATCTGCACAATGCGATAACGGCCGAGCAGCGTATCACCTTCGGCGACGACCAGGACTTCGCCGTCAACGGTGAGAAATGCGCGTCGCGCGGTGCCGTTGGGAACGGTGCCGTAACCGAAAAATGCCACGTTGCCAGGCCACACCGGCGGCGGAGGCGGTGTGGGAGGTTGCGGACCGAGGCGCCGATACGAAGTGTTTACGGTAGCTGGCTTTTGCGAATCAGGGGCAGCTGCCGCCGGCGCAGCCTGCAAGCTAAAGGGATTCCGGCCGTTGCTCCTGTATTCGGTTTTTTGCGCGCGATTTATTTCGGCCCAATGCAACGCGGGATTATCCACTCCCAGCGGTTCGTAATTCTGCGAGATGAAACGTCCGCCCGCGGGCCCGCCAGGCTTGCCACCCAGCGCATACCACACAACGCCCGCAAGAACCACCAGCACGACGAGCACCCCGATTTGCGTCTTCTGCTTCATGCCGCATCCCGGAAATACGTTTTCATGCGCAAATTCACGCGCAACGCGCCGCCGGCGTGGCTCTGCGAATCCGCAGTCAAGGTAAGCCCATCGACTTCGTAGACGCTCTCGGACCGCTGCAAGCCGTTCAGAAAACGCACCACGCTCGCGTAGTCGCCAGTCACGGTGGCTTCCATTTCCACCATTTGCAGGCCGCGGTTGGGAATTTCTTTGGGGTGAAACGAAAGATCGTCAATATGCAGGGCCGACTTGCTGGCGATGCTTCCGAGCTCGGCAGACACCGCGGAGTAGCCGACGCTCGCGGGTTTCAGCTTCTCGCGCTCGAATTTGTCGCAGTCTTTCTGGATGTCCGGCATCTTGGCGCGGATGTCGGAGGCGCGGCGCAAATCCGCGCGCAATAGTTCGAGTTGCGTGGATTCCCGCGCCAGTTGCTGGCGCGGCGTATGCGGAGAGGAAGAAAGCCGCCAGCTGTAAGCGGCGAGTCCCAGATCGGCCACCAGCAAGAGTCCGACGCCGAACATGATCAGGCGCTTCTGCAATGTGAAGTCGTGTTGCATCAAGTCCTCGAATACACCACGTTAAGCTCGATCGTTTCGCGGTCGCCCTGATCCGCGGCGGTCGCGGCGCGTTCGCTGATCAGTTCGACGCCGCTAAATTCCTTGGAGCTTTCCAGCGCGCGGATAAATTTCAGTTTGGCTTCTTCGTCCGACGCGCCAACACGAAGCTTCACGAGTACATGGCCTTTCATCTGCTGCGGCTGGATGCTGATCAGGCGAACGCCGCCGGGCATGACGCGCTCCAGGTCCATGAACATCAGTGTCCAGTTGAAGCTGCGTGCATCGATGATGGAGTTCAGAAACACGGAGCGGTCGTGCAGGCGGTCGTTTTCCGTCTGCTTGAAATAGCGGTCCAGTTCATCCCGCTCGATCGTGCTGGCGGCCATTTTCTGGCGAATCTCTTCGCTCTGCGCGCGAAATTCCGAGTCGGCTTTGCGAACGGTATAAACGTGCCAGCCGAGAATCAAAAACGTGATACCGCCGATCATAGCCAGGGCACCTGCGGCGACGACGAAGCGCCGGTGTGTTTGCAACGCTTTGGTGGCGAGATTTAGCCGTACTCTCATTCGTTACCACTCCGAACTTGGAACCGCAAAACCTGGCAACCCCATACTGGCAAGCGAAACTTAACCACGGTTCAGCATCCAGCCGACGAGGCCTTCCAGTTCACGCTCGGCCAGCGGCATGGCGTCCTGCGGCAAGCGGCCCGCACTCGCCGCGCTCTGCAGCAACGACCGAACCTCGCAGTGAAATTCATCTTCGAGCGGGCGCACAAACTCCGGCAGCCGCCCTCCCAACCCGGCAACCCGCACGGACTGAATGCCTTCGCGCCAGGTGTCCTGATAATAGGCCGCGACCGGATAAATTTCTTCAAGCAGCATTTCCGGCGTCAAATCGTTGCCATGCGCCGGCAGTTCGGTGCAGCGATAACCGCAGAGCACGCCTTCGCGCACAATGGCGGTAGTGAGCGAAGCGCCAGAAACGCGCGCCAGCAGGGTAGGCTTTTCTTCGTCGAGCAGCGCCACGGCGGCGAGGGAGGAATTCAACACGACGCCAGGATGCAGCCCGGCGGATTCCGCAAGCGATTCGTATTCGCGAATAATGCGTAGCCGCGCCAGCGCGGTAACTACGTCGACACCGGATTCCCGCGGGGCTTGCCGCATGTAGGAAATCAGCGTCTCGTCGGCTTCAAATGGCACACTCTTTTTGAGTTTCCAGCGCAACATCGGAAACGCTTCGTGCGGCGAGCGCGGAAACTGATCGAAATGTTGGAGGAAAACGCGAATCACAGGATCTGGCAGAATCAACGCAATCGCTTCATCTTTGGCGCGCAAGCGGCCGAAGACGCTCGTGACAGCGGCTTTCACCGCGGAAGGATTGGTGATGTTGGATTCCACCGCGGAAGGCACCAGCGCCCCGGCCGGCAAGTCTTCCATGGCGAAACCGTCCACGGAACCCGTACGCGTCCAGCGAGCTCCCGCGACGCGATTGGGGGCAATTTCCAGAGCTAGCGGCGGATGCGGAGTCGCATCGAGCCAGCGCGCCACCCGGCGCACGAGTTCACTCTTGTAAATGCCTTGACGAAAAGTCGCTGTGCTTGCTGTCGCCATCGCTAAAAACGTCCGCTCCACAATTTGCGTTTTGTTTTCGCTACTCTACGAAAGTCACCTTGTTGATTTCCTTCACGCTGGTGCTGCCTTCGCGAATCTTGTTGAGTCCGCTTTCGCGCAGCGTGACCATGCCTTCTTCGCGCGCCACGCGCTTAATCTCTGAAGTTGGCCGCCGGTCCACGATCATTTCACGAATGCGGTCGGTCAGATCCAGCAGTTCGCAGATCGCCGTGCGTCCATGATAACCGGTGCCAGAACACTCAAGGCACCCGGCGCCTTCGGCAAAAATCACGTTGCCCCAGACGGCGGGGTCGAGTCCGGCTTCCTTTAGTTCCGTTGCCGTATATTTTTTGGGTTTCTTGCAATTCTTGCAAATCACGCGCACCAGGCGCTGCGCCATGATGCAATTCAGCGCTGAAACGAAGTTGTAGGGCTCGACGCCCATGTTGATGAAGCGGCCGATGACGTCGGTAACGTTGTTGGCGTGCACCGTGGTGAACACGAGGTGGCCAGTCAACGCGGACTGGATGGCGATCTGCGCCGTCTCCTGGTCGCGAATTTCACCGACCATGATTTTGTCCGGGTCGTGACGCAAGATGGAGCGCAATCCGCGGGCGAAGGTCAGGCCCTTTTTTTCGTTTACCGGAATCTGCGTAATGCCGCGGAGTTGATATTCCACCGGATCTTCGATGGTGATAATTTTGTCTTCGTCGGATTTAATCTCGTTGATGGCGGCGTACAGCGTGGTGGTCTTGCCGGAACCGGTGGGTCCGGTGACCAGCACCATGCCGTAGGGCTCGCGAATGTAGCGGCGGAATTTTTTCATTTCCTCGGCGGAAAAGCCCACCACGTCGAGGCTCAAATTCGTGAACTTTTCGGAAAGCGTTTCTTTGTCGAGAACGCGGAGCACGGCATCTTCGCCGTGGCTGGCGGGCATAATCGAAACGCGCAAGTCGATAAAGCGCCCTTTGTATTTCACGCGAAAACGGCCGTCCTGCGGCACGCGGCGTTCCGCGATGTCCAGGTCACTGAGGACCTTAATGCGCGAAATCAAGTTGGAGTGCCACTCCTTGGACATGTTCTGCATGGCGTATTGCAGCACACCGTCGATGCGGTACTTGACGGCTACTTCGCCATCGCGCGCTTCAATATGAATGTCACTGGCGCGGCGCTCAAGCGCGGTGAAAATAATGGTTTCGACGAGGCGTACGACGGGATTTTGCGTGCTGTCCCGCGTTAAGCGGTCGCCGGAAATCGTTTCGTCGGTGTCCGCATCTTCTTTGGAGACCTGCAGCGTAAAGGCTTCCGTGGCTTGCTCGAGAACGCGTTGCGATTGCTCGGTACGCTTCAGCAGATCTTCGATTTGCCGGGGCGTGGCCACTTTGATGGACAACTTCTTGCCCAGCAAGAGCGGCAACTCGTCGCTGAGCAGCACCTGGCTGGGATCCGCCACCGCAATCGACAGAGAATTGTTCTGCTGTTCGAGCGGAACAAAGTGGTAGCGGAACATCAAATCCGCAGGGATGGTCCGGAAAAGTTCCGGATCGATGCGCTGTTCCATTAAATCGACAAACGCGCAGCGATAGCGCAGCGCCAGCTTACGAGCGACTTCCCGCTCGTTCATGAGTCCTTCGGGAACATCGCTCGGCGGGAGATTGTGATCGATGGCAGCCATAAGTCCCTTACTTTGCCGTTCCCGACAAGGAGAACGAGAAGATCGGCAGATAGAGTGAAATCAAGATGAAGGCTACCAGCAATCCCATGAATACCAGAATAACGGGCTCGATGAGGGAAACCAGTGCTGACAGCCGCAGATTTACTTCGTCTTCATAAAATTCCGCCACGCTGGTGAGCATGGGGGCGAGCGCACCGCTCGATTCGCCCACTTCGATCATATCCAGAGCGAGATCCGGCATAACGCCCTTGGACGCCAGTGCCACGTGCAGAGACTCCCCTTCGCGGACCATTTGCGTGGTTTGCGCAACGGTGGCACGGACCAGCTTGCTGGTAATGGCGTCTGAGGCCGTGCTCAGCGCCGCAACCAGAGGCGTACCGCCCGTCAACAAGGTGGCGAGCGTGCGCGAAAATTGCGCCACCTGGAACTTCAGCATGGTGTCTCCGATGAGCGGCAAGCGAAACTTTAAGCGATCAAAGGCCGCACCGCCTTCTTCTGAGCGCGACCATAAGAACACCAAAAAGGCCCCCACAAATGCCGCCGCTATGGCGCCCAACACCAGATACCGATAGTTCACGGTAATGGCGATCAAGACTTTCGTCGGTGTGGGCAGTTCAACTCCCAAATCCTGGTATAACAAAGCGAATTTCGGAATCACCACGGTGACCAGGTACGTCACGATGACTGCCGCTACGCTGACCAGCAACACCGGATACACCAGCGTGGCGAGAATCTTTTTTCTTACGCCGGTGCTGACGCGTTGATACGCGATGTAATAATCCAGTACTCCGGAAAGATTGCCGCTCTTTTCGCCGGCTAGAATTGCTGTCGAATATACTTTAGAAAAAACTCCCGCTTCGCTGACCGCTTCAGAGAGCGACTTCCCTTCCCGCACGCGGTCGCGAATCTGCGTGATTACCGGCCGCAACTTGGGCGAGGTCGCGCGGGTTGACAGTAAATCCAAAGCGCGCAGAATCGGCAAACCTGCTTTGATGAGGGTGTTGAATTGCTGATTGAGGATCAGGAAGTCAGAGCCGCTGACCTGGCGCTGGCGGGAACGATTAAACATCCCGCTGACCAGGCTGTTGCGCGCCTCCACGGAATAGACGTACAGCCCCCGCTCCGCCATTTTTTGGCGGGCTTCGTCAACGTTTCCGGCGGCCTCGACCTGCGAAAACACACGGCCGTTACCGTCCGCCACGCGGCAAACAAATTCCCCCATAGCTCCTTCAGTTTACCTCAACTAGATATATGCCGAGCGGGCGCTTGGGGTTGGCCGTTCCTCAAAGGACACGGGCACGCGACCAGCATGAAGTAGCCCCACGTGCCGCGAAAAGTCCAATGCAGGTAATGACTTCGGTCCGAGACCGGCCGATCGGTCGCTGGGCCGCTTGCGCGTAAGCTGTCCGATGGGTGGACAAAAACCAGTGGCGTTCAGTCACCGCGCAAGGCCGCTGGCCGCGCCGGCATCGCCGTTAACGATCGCGGTTCCCGGCGGCAGCGCAAAATGGAAGAAAGACTCCGGAAGGTCCGCATTGAGGCGCCAATTCGCAAATTGAAATTCGATCTGGATGCCGCCCGGATCGCGCACCAACACACGCACCAAATTCCCGGTCGCTTTTTCAATTTCGAGAAACACCTGCTCCTGCTGGTCTCTTGCCGCCTGGGAACCGCCGGCCCTAGAGGCGGCCGCCTTTTCTGCCGGCGCACCGCGCAATGCACAGGACAGCACCGCATCGCCGGCAGTCTGTGGCTCTTCGTGAGGCGCAATCTCCAGACGTGTGCAGACACGCGAAATTTTCATCTCGCCCGCCAAGAGCGCCAGCGGTGTGCGCCAGTCCGAGCTATCTTTTGCGGGCGCGCGAGTCACGGTGTGATCGGTGGGAACATAAAACCACGCCGTCTTGCCGTCCACCAGAAAGAGATTCTTCTCCGGAGAATTGTATTCCCAGCGCATCTTACCCGGGCGACGGAAGTACGCTTCGCCTGCTTCCGCGCGCGTCATTCTCCCGTTCTCCGTATAACGCTCTAGAAATGTCGCTTGCATGGTGCGCGCATCTCTGTACCGCGCAGCAAACTGCTTCGCAATTTCTTGCGCAGAGGTAGCATCGAACAAGTTTGCAAGCGTCAGGATTGCTGCGGAGAAGACTCCAAGTGGCATGCTTCAGTTTAGCAAAAAAAAGAGGCCTCACTGGAGAACCCGCGCATTTGTGGAGCACAAATGATCGGCGCGAACGAAATTGCACGACGGCGTAGCTTCCCCTCCCGCGCCGGAAGATTCATCGCTTCTTGAAGGGATACTTCGTGGTTATATCGGCAAGTCCGAAATGGTTGCTGGTGCTGTGCCATTGCTGCGCAGCACTCCGGTCTGATCCGTGAAGAAATATCGCTGTCCGCTCTGACCGGGAAGGATGGGTTGTCCGGTGTTCGAGTAGCCGAGGCTCGGCGTCAGGCCATCGGTCGTAAAAGTGAAGCTATATCCACTCTTGGTGCCAGATACCAGCACCGGGTCAAGTACGTCTGCAGCCACGGAGGTTGCCGGCGCTCCCGGCTTCATGGATCCGAGCGACGGCGGATATCCCACGGCCGGATAAGTTGAACAGTACGCCACGGCTGCTGTGTTTATCGTACGCAGCGAAGCAACTGCGGATGCCTCATTCGCAGCCATGCGCGATCGAGTTAGCGCGGGAATGGCAATCGCCGCGATAATCAGAATGATCGCCACAACAAGCAGTAGCTCAATGAGAGAGAAGCCCTTTTGCAGCTTCATGGATCGTCTCCGCAGCCTACAACAACGATACCGAACACTAACTCTTCCAGTTTAATAGATGGCATTCCAAGGGCCATTCTCGCACCTGGAATTGCCGAAATCTAGCAGGTATCTCATTTGTTTTCAATCACAACGATGCACAACGTTCGCTGCTTATGGAAAGTGACAAAAAACGGCATCTCGCCATGCCGTCCTTCGTCATCCGCGTTGCGCTAGCCTGGCACTTTTCTTCCCCTCGATCCTTGCGCAGACCAGCTCATAAATAGAAAAAGCACGGCAACCCACGGTGGCCGTGCTTTTTCGAAGTTTCGAGCAAACCTGTTGTGTAAGGCCGTTAACTCCTTACAGCGGCAGGTCGGCAACGGTGGCAGCCGCCGTCGCGTTACCGCGGATTACGCCGGACTGATCCGTAAAGAAATACCTCTGCCCGCTTGAGCCCGGGGTGACGGGTTGAGCCGTGTCTGTGTAGCTGAGACTCGGCGTCTTGCCGTCGGTCGTAAAGGTGAAGCTATAACCGCTCTTCGTGCCGCCAGACAACACGGCGTCAACTAAGTCGGCAAGCGCAGAAGTGGCGCCCACACCTGCTGCAACGGGACCTAGAACCGCCAGCGAAGCGGGATATCCGGTGGCCGGATATTCCGTGGAATAGGTTACCGAAGCGGTATTCACCGTGCGCAAGGAACCGACCGCCGAAGCTTCGTTCGCAGCCATACGTGAACGGAGCAAGTTCGGGATCGCGATCGCTGCGATAATCAAAATGATGGCCACGACGATCAGAAGCTCAATGAGCGAAAAACCGCGCTGATTGGGTTTCACAGTTGCACTCCTCGATTAGACATTGATGGCGTCCGGGGGACACTGTGGAAAAAGCAAATCGGCTACCAAGCGGATTGTTTGACGCCCTACCAAAGCAAGTTCCTTGATTTCATCGTGGTACAGATCTGGAAATCGAAGCGAGCAGCGCCATTCTGGCCTTGAAACTTGCGTGACAGGTCGGTTCTGACATTTTTCGTCGCCGTTTTTTGTCGCGGAAGTCCAATCTTGCCTAGTACTTTTGACTGAAAATTTGGGGGTTTGCCGCGGGCTCTCTGAGGGCATAAAAAGCGAAGGAGCACGGGACCTGAGATCCCGTGCTCCTTCGAAGTCTTGCCACTGCTTCCGTTAAACCTTCAGCTCATTAGAGCGGGAGGTCGGCAACGGTTGCAGCCGCCGTCGCGTTACCACGGATAACACCAGACTGATCCGTGAAGAAATAACGCTGTCCGCTCGAACCAGGCGTCACCGGTTGCGCGGTGTCCGTATAGGTCAAGCTGGGCGTTTTGCCGTCGGTCGTGAACGTGAAGCTATAGCCGCTCTTGGTGCCGCCAGACAACACGACGTCGATCAAGTCAGCAGCCGCGGAAGTGGCGCCCGTGCCCGCCGCCACTGGCTTCAACACTGCCAAGGACGCGGGATAACCGGTGGCCGGATATTCCGTGGAATAGGTGACCGAAGCGGTGTTAATCGTGCGCAAAGAACCGACCGCCGAAGCTTCGTTCGCAGCCATACGTGAACGGAGCAAGTTCGGGATCGCGATCGCTGCGATGATCAAAATGATCGCCACAACGATCAGAAGCTCGATAAGAGAGAAACCCTTTTGATTCTTTTTCACTGTGTGTCTCCTCAAGTATTGAAGTTCCGAAGAACGTCAAACTAGGTTGCAAGCGGGGTGCCATGACGGGCGACGCGGACTCGATTTTATATAAGTCATTTGATTACTGCAACTTAAACGACGTCAGGCCAACCACCCTAGGGGTCCATTCCCGCCTGAGACAGTGCATTATGACGTTTTTTGTCACCGCTTTTTGTCGGCCCGCAAAACCCGGTCGACGCTTTTGCGGCCGTACCAGCAGGCGGATACGTCACACGTCCGGTGCACGCACATTGTCCGCGGGTCCCGCTACCCGATAAACTCCTCCTAAGGAGCAGGTCCTCTGTCCAGCCCAACCATCGTGCAACGCGTGCGGACCTTCATGCTGCACCCGGCTACGATTTTCGCGGCCGCGCTCTTGCTGCGCATCGGCCTGCTTGCTTCCGGCATCGCTGCCCGGCCGCACTCGGCTGGACATGTCCCCTTCCTCAATGAAACCGGGTGCATCGCGCGTGCCATTGCCGAAGGCCGGGGCTTCAGCTCCCCCCTGATCATCAACAGTGGCCCGACCGCCTGGACCACGCCGCTCTATCCGTATCTACTCGCCGGTATTTTCAAGATATTCGGCATTGAGACGCTGCATTCGGAAATCGCCATCAAAGTTTGCAACGATCTGTTTTCTGCGTTAGTCTGCTTCCCGCTGTACGCCGTCGGCAAAAAGCTCTTCGGAACGATGGTCGGCGCCCTTTCCGCATGGGTCTGGGCTTTCCTTTCGAGCGCCATCTACTTTGCGAATGCGTGGGTCTGGGATACCAGCTTGTCAGCACTCGCCCTCACCGCCGTGCTGTGGGCAACGTACGAGCTGGAAGAGCGTCCGAAGATTGGCCTCTGGGCGGCCTATGGCGCGCTTTGCGCTGTTGCCGTGCTGGTCAACGCGGCGCTGCTCGCGGTGCTTCCCGGCTTGCTCTGTTACCTCGCCTATCGCGTCCACCGCCTGGGCGTTGCATGGATCAAGCTGCCCGTAGCGGCGGTGCTCGCGTTTGCCATCGGCGTGTCTCCGTGGATTATCCGCAATCAGATCGTCTTTCACGGCCAGGTGCTTTTCAAGTCCACTTTCGGCGTGGCGCTCTGGCTCGGCAATAACCCGCAAGTTCCCGACACTTGGAGTTGGTGGCTGCATCCGACGGAAAACGCTGAAGAAGCTGCGGAGTACCGGCGCATGGGAGAAGTTCCCTACATGCAGGAGAAAGAGAAGCTGGCGTTTGCGTTCATCAAGGCTCATCCGGCAGACGCGCTGCGCTTCGATTTTCATCGTTTCATGTATACCTGGACGGAATCGTGGGAACCCATCGCCGACGTCTGGCATCTTTCGGCGTTACCGATACTCTTGACGGTGTGCTGGAATTATTTGTTTGCGCTGCTGGCCTTAGTGGGGTTGCTGCTGGCGCGCCGCGCGGCACCCATTCGTTGTCTTCCGCTGCTGATTATCTGCGTATTCTTTCCACTCCTCTTTTATGTCAGCGTTTCCACTCCGCGCTACCGCCATCCCATCGATCCCACGTTGACGCTGCTCGCAGTTTACTCCGCGACGCAAATCGTTCTGATGGTCAGTCGAAAATTGCAACCCACAGCAGCGCTGCAGCGCTCCGTTGAAATTTCCGGCTGAACGAGCAGCGCTTTCACGCAAAACGTCCGCGATAAATCTCCGTCTTTTAAATATTGTGCTTCTTGGCGTAGTGCCGGAACGAGCGGTAACTGATCTTCAGGAGCTCCGCGGCACGCGTGCGCACACCGTGCGCGCTTTCCAGCGCCGTTTGCAGATACTTGCGCTCCATCTCCGCCATCTGCCGTTCGAAATCGAAGCCCTCCGCGGGCATGGTCAGCGAACCATTCTTCTCCGCCATGGCCAGGGAAGTTTCGTATCCGCTGATACGCGCGGGCAAAACGCCCAGACTCACTTCTTTGCCGGATTCGAGCGCCACCGCGCGCTCCATGGTATTTTCCAGTTCGCGCACGTTGCCGGGCCAGTCGTACGCTTCCAGTCGTTTCATCGCTTCGGGAGAAATTCCCTCCACCGGCTTCTCCATGGTCTTGCGAAAACTTTCCAGAAAATGGCGCACCAGCAGCGGAATATCTTCGCGGCGCTCGCGCAGGGATGGCAGATGTACGGGAATCACGCTCAACCGGTAATATAAATCCTCGCGAAAGCGCCCTTCGGAAATCTCTTTCTCAAAATCCTTATTCGTCGCGGCAATCACGCGCACATCCACGTCCGTCTCTTCCGTGCTGCCCAGCGGCCGAATTTTTCCCTCCTGCAAAACGCGGTACAGCTTGACCTGCATGGTCAGCGTCATATTGCCAATCTCATCCATGAACAGCGTCCCGCCGTGCGCGGCTTGGAACAATCCGCGGCGGTTCTCATTTGCTCCGGTAAAAGCGCCTTTCATGTAGCCGAAGAGTTCGGACTCCAGCAGTGTTTCCGGGAATGCTCCACAATTAATAGTGATAAAGGGCGCCTGCGCTCTGGCGCTGTTTTCGTGAATAGCCCGGGCCACCAACTCTTTCCCGGTGCCGCTTTCGCCGGTGATCAGCACGCGGCTGGTCTGCGGTGCAACCGTCTGGATCAAGTCAAAAATCGCGCGCATCTTTGGGCTCTGCCCGATGATATTGTCGAGACCCGTCAGCCGCCGCAGCTCGCGCCGCAAATAGCCTGCTTCCGTTTTCCAACGCAGACTCTCTGACACTTCGCGCACTGCGCGGCGCAATTGATCCACCAGCTCGTGGTCCTTAATTACAAAACGATCTGCACCGGAATTGATCGCCGCGATGGCCGTCTCCACCGTCGGCACCCCGGTAATCAACAAAAAAAACGATTCTGGCGCAATTTCTTTCGTGAATTGCAGCAACTCCACGCCGCCAGCACCCGGCATGCGCACGTCGGAAATCACAATGTCGAAAATCTGCGATTCCAGCTTGCGCTTGGCGGCTTCCACGTTGTGCGCCACTTCCACGCGGTGACCTTCCTTGCGGAAAGTAATCTCGATCAGTTCGCAGATGGATTTTTCATCGTCCACGATCAGTATGTTGGGCATCGCTCTGCCCGTTTCTTTGGACGCTGTTTTCGTCGCTAACATAGAAGCCTCACGCACTGCCCAACCGCCCTCAAGCCACTCCGGGCAGTTCCACTATAAATTCCGCGCCGCGATCCTTTTCAGACAACACGGTAATCCTGCCGCTGTGCGCCTGCACGATCTGGTACACGATGGAGAGCCCCAGCCCGGTGCCACCCTCGAAATTGGATTGCAGGGGCTCGAAAATCTTTGCTTTCTGTTTGGCGTCCAATCCAATGCCGGTATCCCGGAAGGCAATGCGCAGCCAGAACGGCCGCTGCTCCATCTTTACCGTAAGCGTTCCGCCCTGCGGCATGGCGCGCAGTGCGTTGTCGCACAAATTCCAAAAAACCTGCCGCATCTTGCTGGCGTCTACCTTGGCGTTCATGGCCGCACCATTGAAGGCCCGCACAATTTGAAATTTGGATTCTACTTCTGGTTTTTTTTCGATCAGCGTCAAAGTCTCATCCAGCAACACGCGCACGTCTGCTTCGCGAAACTCATAGGACTTCTCCCGGGAGTAGTTCAAGAAATCCGTGATGATGTGATTGAGCCGCTCCGATTCCCGGCTCACGATGCCCACCAAATGCCTTTCGTCTTCCTCGAGCGGAACGAGTCGGGCCAGTTCCTTGACCGCGCCGGCCATGGCCGTAAGCGGCTGCCTGATTTCGTGCGCGATGGCCGCGGAGAGTCTGCCCAAAGCGGCCATGCGCTCCTTCGTGGCCACTTCCTGTTCCAAGCGGCGCAAGTCTGTCAGGTCCTGGAAATTAAATACGAAGCCGCTTGGTCCCGGCTCGCGCGAGCGCAGCGGTGAGACGCTGATTCCGATGTACCGCTGTTTGCCCTCCGGAGTGCGGAAGTCAATCTCCGTGCGCAGCGAAGCCTTTTCCTTGTCGGCCGCAGACCCGGGCAGCCAGAAATCCGCATTGATCTCGTGCACCAACCGCCCGCGAATGTCCGCGAAACGATGCCCCAAAATCTCTTCGCCCGTGCGGTTCAGAAGCAAGACTCGCCCTTGCAAATCCGTGGTCAGCAACCCGCCACGCATGGAGTGAATAATGTCTTCGGTAAAGTCCTGAAGGTCCAGCAACTCCTCGCGCTTTTCCTCCAGCTCCTTGCCCTTGCGGCGCAGCGATTGCGCCAGCAAGCTGGCCAAATACGTCACCGCCAGGAATCCGAACAAGTTGCTTACAAAACCGATTCGCAGGTTCTCTGCCGAAGGAAAGGCCGTGAAGGTCTTGGGAATTTTCCCCGCATAGGCCAGGGAAGTCATCGCGCCGAGCAACGTCAAACAGATCGAGACAATCGCGAAGGCCCACGCGCGCGAGAACAAAATGCTCGCTACGATAATCACCAGCAGGTAAAGCGAGATGAAATAGCTTTCCTGCAGTCCGGTGACGTACACCAGCGCGGAAATCATCACTACGTCGCAGGCTACCTGCAAACCGCCGTGCCAGCGCGCATCTGGCAGCGTACGCAGCAGGATCACTTCCAGAATTGCGAGGGTCAGCCAGAAGATAATCAGCGGCAGGAAGAAGCGGGTAGTGCCGGAAATCAGGACCGACTGCGGCCACACCACGCCGATCGCCAAGATCAGCGTGATCATCAGCAGACGCACGCGCGTCAGCCAATCCAGCCACTCCCGCATGGTTACATTTTGCTCGATCATTCGGCGGTATCCAGCGCCCCCAACACCGCGCAGGCATTTCATCAACCAGGTCGCATAGCGAAAAAGGAACGCTTGCGCGTTCCCATTTCGCTCAGCCCACTTCCCTCAAGAGGACGCGTCGAAAACAGCGGCGCGATCTAGTGCGCTTCGCTGAGCTTTCCGATCAGCGTGAACAGCGGCAAGTACATGGAAATAACCACGCCGCCGACCACCACTCCCAGGAACACGATCATCACCGGCTCGAGGGCGGTTAAGAGGTCCTTGACCGCGGAGTCGACTTCCTCTTCGTAGAAGTCCGCGATCTTTGAAAGCATGGCGTCCATCGCACCGGTCTGCTCACCGACCGCGATCATCTGCGTCACCATGCCGGGAAACACTGCCGAATCCTTCAGCGGCTCGGTCAGCGATTTGCCTTCTTCGAGCGCTTTGCGCACGGAGTTCAGGGCGCGCTCGACCACCGCGTTCCCCGCCGTTTTCGCGGTGATATCCAAGCCTTCGAGGATGGGCACGCCGCTCGAGATCAGCGTTCCGAGCGTTCTGGTAAACCGCGCCACGGCGATCTTGCGCATCAGGATGCCGATAACCGGTAGTTTCAAAATTATGGAATCCAATATGTATTTCCCCTGTGACGTTCCGTACCAGAATTTCAAGCCGAAGATGATAGCCACGACACCGACCAGCGCGACCAAACCGAAAATGCTGCCGATCAGGTTGCTGAGCCCGATTACGATCTTCGTGGGCAGCGGCAGCGAAACACCCAAGCCCGCAAACAGCGTTGCGAAAATCGGAACGACCTTCCACAGCAACAAAATAATGACGAGGCCGGCGATCGCCAACACGCCCACCGGGTAGATGAGCGCCGACTTCACCGCGCGCTGCAACTTCACACTCTTTTCAATGTAGCCGGACAATCGTTGCAGAATGGTGTCGAGAATACCGCCCGTTTCGCCCGCTTCCACCATGTTCACGTACAACGCGTCGAACACTTTCGGCGAGCTGCGCATGGACGCCGAGAGCGTGGCGCCGCCTTCCACCTGCGAGCGCGTGGCGGTCAACACCTTTTGGAACGTCTTGTTTTCCTGCTGCCCCGCCAGAATCTCGAGGCACTGCACCAGTGGCAGACCGGCGTCGATCATTACCGAGAACTGGCGGGTAAAGATCGCCAGCTCCTTCGCGTTCACGCCGCCCCCGAAGACCGGGATGTTGAACTCCTTGCCCTTCTCGGTCATTTTCGTCGGCGTGATCTGCTGGCGCTTCAGCATGTTCCGCAGATCTTCTTTACTGGTCGCCGTCATCGTTCCGCTCACGTTGGAGCCCGAGCGGCTGGTACCGCGATATTTGTAATCAGGCATGTGATGCCCTCCTCAGTTCTGCCATTCCAAAAATGCGGACCGCCGAGCGGTCCGTAAACTCGTTAGCGCTTGCTGCCCGCCGGTTGCTTATTGCCCCCGGGGGTAGATGCCACGCCGCGGTTGATCATGTCCTGCAACTCATCGGCGTTCGACGAACGCGAAAGCGCCATATCCAATGTAATTTCTTTCTTTAGATAGGCATTGGCCAGGCCCTGGTTGAAGGTCTGCATGCCGGTGGTCCCGGTGCCTGTTTGCATTGCCGAATAAATCTGGTGAATCTTGTCTTCGCGGATCAGATTGCGAATGGCCGCCGTGGGCACCAGCACTTCCATGATCATGGAGCGTCCGCGACCATCGGTGCGCGGAAGCAGCGCCTGGCACAGAATACCTTCTATAACCATGCTCAGCTGCGCGCGAATCTGCGGCTGCTGGTGCGATGGAAATACGTCGATAATACGATTGATGGTGGAAGCTGCCGAATTCGTGTGCAGCGTGGCAAACGTCAAGTGGCCGGTTTCCGCGATGCGTAGCGCTGATTCGATCGTCTCCAGGTCGCGCATTTCGCCGATCAGCACGACGTCGGGATCTTCGCGCAACGCCGCGCGCAGCGAGTTTGCAAAAGAATGCGTGTCCGCGTGCACTTCGCGCTGGTTCACCAGACACTTTTTGTGGTTATGCAGAAATTCGATGGGGTCTTCGATCGTGATCATGTGCTCTTCACGTTCGCTGTTGATTTTGTCGAGCATCGCAGCCAGCGTCGTAGACTTGCCGGAACCCGTCGGCCCGGTGACCAACACCAGCCCGCGCGGCTTGTCGCAGAGTCCGCGCACCACCGCCGGCAATCCCAGCGCGTCGAATCCCTTGATTTCCCACGGAATGGTACGAAATACGGCGCCCACGGCGCCGCGTTGATTGAAACAATTGCCGCGGAAGCGCGCCAGGTTTTTCAAACCGAACGAAAAATCCAGCTCCAGATTTTCTTCAAAACGGTGCTTTTGCGCATCCGTCAGGACGCTGTACGCCAGCGATTTCGTGTCCGCCGCCGTCAGTGGCGGCATATCGAGAGCGCGCAGTTTGCCGTGCACGCGGACGCGCGGCGCGCTGTTGGTGGTGATGTGTAAGTCGCTGCCGCCCATCTCGATCATCTTCTTCAGCAACTCGCTCAGCGTAATTCCAGCCATCATCCACCCTCTTTTTTAGAGAACCGTCTCGCGCAAAACTTCTTCCATGGTCGTCTGCCCCAGCGCCACTTTCGTCAGTCCGCTGCGCCGTAGCGTGATCATGCCCAGCTCCACGGCTTTCTTTTTCAACTCCAGCGCCGAAGCTCCCACCAAAATCAATTCGCGCAATTCGTCGGTTACTTCCATTACTTCATACAAACCAGTGCGCCCTTTGTAGCCGCCTTTGTTGCAAGTCGTGCAGCCCTTCCCGTGATAGATCTTCACGGTCTTCACTTCTTCCGGCGTGTATCCCGCATCGATCAGCGCCTGCTGCGGCACTTCCAGCTCTTCCTTACAGTTCGAACAAATGCGCCGTACCAACCGCTGCGCACAAATCAAGTTGACCGATGTAGCCACGAGGAACGGTTCAATACCCATATTCATCAGTCGGCTGATCGTCGAAGGCGCGTCGTTCGTGTGCAGCGTCGACAGCACCAAGTGCCCCGTCAGCGCCGCTTTCACGCCGATTTCCGCCGTTTCAAAGTCGCGAATCTCTCCCACCAGAATGATGTTGGGGTCCTGCCGCAAGAAGGCGCGCAGCGCGGCCGCGAAGTTCAGGCCGATCTGCTCTTTCATCTGCACCTGGTTTACGCCGGCCAGCTGAAATTCGACGGGATCTTCCGCCGTCATAATATTCGTATCCACTTTGTTCAGCGTGGACACCGATGAATAGAGCGTATTCGTTTTCCCAGAGCCCGTAGGCCCGGTCACCAGAACCATGCCGTACGGCTTTAAAATGTTTCGCTCGAATTTCGTTAGCGACTCCTGTTCGAAGCCCAGCTTGGTCATGTCCAGCCGCAGGTTTTCCTTATCCAGCAGCCGCATAACGATTTTTTCGCCATACAGCGTGGGCACCGTGGACACGCGAAAATCCAGCTCTTTCTTTTTTCCGTCGGCTTTGTACTTGATCATGATGCGGCCGTCTTGCGGCAGGCGCTTTTCCGCAATGTCCAGCTTCGCCATGATCTTCAACCGGCTGGTAATTGCATCCTTCAGCCGCATCGGCGGCGACATCACCTTCTGCAACTGACCGTCCACGCGAAATCGCACGCGCATTTCATGTTCGTACGGCTCGATGTGGATGTCGCTGGCCCCGCGCTTTACCGAGTCCGTCAAAATCAAGTTCACCAGTTTGATGATCGGCGCTTCTTCCGCCGCTTTTTCAAGCGAAGCCGCGTCCATCTCCGCTTCTTCGGCCGCGAGTTCCAGTTCCTGGTCGTCCTCCGCCAGATCCTTCATCAAGTTGCTGATTTCTTCCTGGTTCGTCCCGCCTGCGCCGTTGCCGTAAAACCGCGTAATCGCGTCGCCAATCGCCGATTCCGACGCCACCACCGGCTCCACGTTGAATCCCGTCATGAATTTGATATCGTCCATGGCGAAGACGTTCGTCGGGTCGGTCATCGCAATGGTCAGCACCGAACCGACGCGCGACAATGGAATCACTTGATAGCGTTGCGCGGTATCCTGCGGAATCAACTTGATCACCGTCGGATCGATCTCATAGAACTTCAGGTTGATCGACGGCACCCCGTACTGCCGCGACAGCACGCCCGTGATGTCGTCATCGGTTATAAAGCCCATCTTCGTCAGGCAGCTTCCTAGCTTCCCGCCGTTGGCGCGCTGGAAATCGAGCGCCTTCTGCAGTTGCTCCTGCGTGATCAAGCTTTCCTTAATCAGTATTTCGCCGAGACGGACGGACATCCGCAGCACTCCCTGCCGGTTTGCACCTATCGCTCACCTTAGCAAATGCCGCTAAGCGCGGTACGTGGAATTTCTGCTCTCGTTCTGAAATGGCTAATACCTGTCCTGCAGAACAGGTGCGCGGCAATCCGAACAGGCGCTTTTCTTGACTTGCTCCCCAACCGTGGCTATCGTGCCAAGAGATGATTGTTTACCGCATTTTCGTTGCCTCTTTTGACGCCCAGGCGCGGGTGACGAAAAATGCCTACAGCCTCCACGGCGCTATTTTCCCGATCTCCCGCCGGCTTTTGCAACCGCAGCATTCCTCCCGCGAGCGCTCTTTATGAGCCGCCTCGAGCCCCGCCAAACCCTCCGTCTGGTCGTTGCGGGCATCTTTCTAACGTTACTTCTCGCCGCCGTGTTCACCTTTGGTTCGCTCGGCGTCCCCTTTGAACCCAAAAATTGGCGCGACGCGGTCACCCTCTACGCCGTCTCCACCTTAATTACAGCAGCGCTTTTGGTTTTTAGCCTGGTTCTCACCCGCACCATGCTCCGCTTGTGGGCCGAGCGCAGCAAAGATCATCTCGGCGCGCGTTTCAAATTCAAGATGGTCGTCGGCGCCATGGCCATCTCTCTTCTGCCCATCCTCTTCATGTTCTTCGTGAGCTATTCTTTGCTCAACCGTACCCTGGGGCGCTGGTTCCCGCGCCCACTCGAAATTGCCTCCGAACAAACGCAACTCCTCCTCAACGATCTCGGCCATTCCCAAGTCCCCCGCCTTCACAGCCTCGCGCATCAGGCGATTCCTTATGTTTCCGCTTCGACCGACGAATTCCTGCAACACGCTCTCGCTTCCGGCGCCGACGCCGCGTGGATTCTCAACGCCGACGGCAAAGCCATTCGCGGCGGCGTAGTCTGCGACGAGCCCCCGGAAGATCGCGCCATTCCCATCTGCGCGCAGCCCAACGTTCTCGGCGCCCAGGTACGCGTGCTGCAAAGCGGTGTCGAACTTTGGGAAGCCGCCGGCAAAACGTATCTCGCCGCGCGGGTTCCCCTAGCCGCTGCGAATCCGCAATCCGGCTCGCTCGTCACTGCCTACCGCACCAGCCCCGCTTTTTATGCGCGCATCGCAGAAATCCAATCGCAAACTCGCGAATACTATTCGCAAAAACAAAATCTGCGCGCCCTCAAGCGCCAGATGCTTTTGCTGCTCCTTTTCTTCACCCTGCTGTTGCTCTTCTCCGTTACTTGGGTCGCGCTCTTTCTCGCGAAACAAGTCACCGTCCCCATTCAAGCCCTCGCTGAAGGCACGCGCGAGGTTTCCTCCGGCAATTTCGAGTATCAAGTCCCGGAGCAATCGCAGGACGAACTCGGCCTCCTGGTCCGCTCCTTCAACTCCATGACCGGCCAGCTCCGCGACAGCCGCTCGCAAATCGATCAGTTCACCCGCAACCTCCAGCAAGCTGTTCAGGAACTCGAGCGCCGCCGTCAGCTGATGGAGGCGGTCCTCGAAAATATTCCCGCCAGCGTTCTTTCCCTCGACTCGAGCGGCGGAATCCAGCGCGCCAACTCTGCCGTGGCGCGGATGTTTGGCCCTGCCGCCAAAGACGTCACCTCTCTTGAAACACTACTCGGCCCAGACGCCTCGCGCATCGTCGGACAATTACTCCGCCGTTCCCTCCGCATGGGCGTCGTCTCCCGCGAAATCGAATCGGTCGTCGCAGGCCGCGTTTTGCATCTTGCGGTTACCGTAAGCTCTCTCGGTCCGCGCCGCGCCAATTCCGGTTTCGTTGTGGTCTTTGACGACCTCACCGAAGTCTTGCGCGCGCAGAAACTCGCCGCCTGGCAAGAAGTCGCCCGCCGCATCGCGCACGAAATCAAAAATCCTCTCACCCCCATTCAACTCTCCGCGCAACGCCTCTCGCGCTTTCTCGAGCGCCGCAGCGAAAATCCCTCCTCGCCGGCTTCCTGCGATCCCGAACTCACTCGTCTCGTCCAGGAATGTTCCCGCCTCATCGAACAAGAAGTCACCACCCTCGCCGATCTGGTCAACGAATTTTCCCAATTCGTGCGCTTCCCGAGCGCCAAGCTCCTTCCCGCGGACGCCAACGCACTTGTCCACGAAGCTCTCGGCATTTTCTCCGGCCGCCTCGACGGCGTCGTCGTAAAAACCATCCTCGCCGATCACCTCCCTGCGGTTCGCGCCGACGCCAACCTGCTGCGCAGCGTCCTCGTCAATCTCATTGACAACGCTGCCGAAGCTCTCGAAAACGCGCGCGTCCGCGAAATTTCCATCTCCACGCGCGCCTACTCGGAATCCGATACTGTCGAAATTTGCGTTTCAGACACCGGCTACGGCATCTCGCCCGAAGACAAAGACAAACTTTTCCTCCCGCATTTTTCCACCAAAGACCGCGGCACCGGACTCGGCCTGGCCATCGCCGCGCGCATCGTCGCTGAACACGGCGGCACTTTGCACGTCGAAGATAATTCTCCCGTTGGCTCGCGCTTCCTGGTGCTGCTGCCCGCCGCCGACGCCACTCCCGCCCTCGCCGGCGAGCACTCCGGAGCAGAATCCTCGTGATCGCTCCGCAGCCCCGCGTTCTGGTCGTTGACGACGAAGGCGGCATTCGCGAATCGCTTACCTCCATCCTCTCCGATGAAGGCTATCTCGTCGCGAGCGCGGCCAGCGCCGAAGAGGCTCTCGAACGGGCCTCCGCCCAGGACTTCGAGGTCATTCTCCTCGACGTATGGCTTCCCGGCATCGATGGCCTCGAAGCTCTCAGCCGCATGCAATCGTTTACGCATCCGCCTTCCGTCATTATGATTTCCGGCCACGGCACCATCGAAACCGCCGTCCGTGCCACCAAGCTCGGCGCCTTTGATTTCATCGAAAAGCCTCTCTCGCTCGAAAAAATTATTGTGCTTGTCCGCAATGCCGTAGCGCAGCGCCGCCTGCAAGATGAAAATCAATCCCTGCGCAGCGAGCTCCGTCACCGCTACCAAGTCATTGGCGACAGCGTCCCTATGAAGGCTCTGCGCCAGCAAATTGCCGTCACCGCTCCTACCAATGGCCGCGTGCTAATTTATGGCGAAAGCGGCGTCGGCAAAGAACTCGTCGCGCGCTCTTTGCACGCCGCCAGCCTGCGCAGCAAAGGACCCTTCGTCGAAGTAAACTGCGCCGCCATCCCTGAGGAACTCATTGAATCCGAACTTTTCGGCCACCTGAAAGGCAGTTTCAGCGCCGCCAGTGAAGATAAAATTGGCAAGTTCGAAAAGGCCAATGGCGGGACGCTGTTCCTCGACGAAGTCGGTGACATGAGCCTGCGCACACAATCCAAGGTCTTGCGCGTCCTTGAGGAACAGCGCATCGAGCCCATCGGTTCCGGCCAAACCATGACCGTCGACGTCCGCGTTCTCGCCGCCACCAACAAAAATCTTGAAACGGAAATCTCGCGTGGCGCTTTCCGCCAGGACCTTTTCTACCGCCTCAATGTAATTCCCTTTTTCGTTCCGCCGCTTCGCGACCGCGTCAAAGACATCCCCACGCTCGCCAACCATTTCTTGCAGGAATTCAGCGTCGCCTACGGCAAAAAGATCCGCGAACTCAGCGACGCGTCCATGGACGTTTTGCTGCGTTACCCCTGGCCCGGCAACGTCCGCGAACTTCGCAATCTCGTCGAGCGTCTGGTCATCGTCTGTCCGCAAGCCCGCATCGAGCCGCACCACTTACCGCCTGAGCTTTTCCGCGGCGCCGCCGAGAGCCCGCACCAGCCCTACAACACGCTGCACGAAGCCCGCAGCGCCTACGAACGCGAATTTATTTTGAGAAAACTACAGGAGCACCGCTGGAACATGACGCAGACCGCAGCGGCCCTCGGCTTGGAACGCAGCCACCTCTACCGCAAAATGAAATCCCTAGGCATCACCGCACCGGAGTAGCTGTTTCGCCGCGCCCGCGTTTACGCCCAAAACTACTAAAGGCCATCCCGAGCGCAGCGCGGGATCTACCTTTCGGGCTACGGCCGAGCCCCCGCACCCGCTCGACTCTCCGTCGGCAACTTCGCAGAAAGCCACCCGCTAATTCCCGCCGCCATCACCTTTACATTGCTGTAACCCATCTGCTTGGCCCGTTTAGCCGCGTTCGGCGCCTTCCGGCAAAAGGGATTCGAGCAATAAAACACCAAGCTTGCGTTCTTATCCTCCGGCAAGTCACTTTCGACGTAATTCGCTGGATCAAGATTCACCGCCCCAGGAACGTGCGCCTCTGCCCAACTCTGCGGAGAATTCACGTCCACGACTGTGACCCCCGGCTTTTGCACCAACTGATTGAGGTCGCCGGGCGAGATCGTCTTAAGCCCCATGAGTTGTGCAAACATGTTTTCGCTCCTGCTCGCGAATGTCAGATGGTACCAAACATCTTGCGCCGGTCATCGATGCGCAACAACAAAATGCACCCGCTGGCCGCCCCGGTATCCGGCAGCGGCGCCGCCAGCAACAACCATCCGGACATCTAGTTTTGCAGCGGCCATCTTGATGGATCAAACATCGTAGAGCCATGCACGCGGGTAAAGTCTGCGACTGAGGACGTCTACTCCCCATCCCCGCCCGGCTCGCGCTGCAATTCGCTCAGCGCCTCCAGCTGCCCGTGCCAATCCAGTTCTTTCACGCGCGCCGGATTCTCCCGCCAATCCTTCATCACCTTCACGTACAGCCCCAAATAAATCTTGCTGCCCATCATCTTCTCGAGCTCTTTCCGCGCTTCCGTACCAATCTTCTTCAACATCTCGCCCTTGTGACCGATCAAAATCTTCTTCTGCGAGTCCCGCTCGACCCCCAGCGTCGCTTCGATGCGCAGCAAATTCCGCTTCTCTTCATATTTCTCGACCAGCACCGCCAGCGCATACGGCACTTCGTGATACGTCAACTGAATAGCCTTCTCGCGAATCACTTCCGCCGCCAAAAACCGCTCCGGCTGGTCCGTTACCTGATCCTCGGGAAAATGCGCTTCACCTTCTGGCAACAACCGCAATATCTCCTGCTGCAACCGTTCCAGCCCTCCACCCTTCAACGCCGAGACCGGCACAATGGCCGCAAACTCAAAGGCCTTCGAAAATTCCTCGATCTGCGGCAGCAATCTTTCCTTCGCCACGCGATCCATTTTGTTCAACACCAAGATCGTCTTCCCGCGAAATCGTTTCGCTTTGGTTAGCAGCAGCTCATCCATATAAGTCTGCGGATGGCTCGCATCCACGATCAACAGCAGCACGTCAATATCCTCCAGCGCCGCCGCCACCTCGTGCATCATCTGCCGGCTCAGCGCGGAATCGGCGTCGTCGTAAATTCCCGGCGTATCGATAAAAACAATTTGTCCCTCATCCCGCGTCACAATTCCCTGAATCCGGTTCCGCGTGGTCTGTGGCTTCGCCGTAACGATCGCAATCTTCTGACCCACCAGCTTATTGATGAGCGTCGACTTCCCGGCATTCGGCCGCCCAATAATCGCCGCAAACCCCGACCGTCCTAAAACTGCCGAACCCTTCGTTTTTTCCGTCATGAGTTATGACTTCCCGCGACCGGCTTTCCGCTTCCCGAAATCATTACGCCTGCTGCCCTTTCATTTCCTTCTCTACCGGCAACTTATGAATCCGCAACCGCAACACCTTCCGCTGATTCGCTTCCAGCACCTCGAACCGATACCCCAGCAAATCAATCTTCTCTCCCGCTGCCGGCACTTTCCCGGAGGCGTGATTCAGCAACCCCGCAATCGTCGTTACGGTCTCGTACGAATCTCCGCCGAATTGCACGCCCAGCATCTCTTCCACATCCGTAATATTCATGCTTCCGCGCATCACCAGCGCGCCATCCGTTTCGCGCATCACGTCCGGCGCCGGCGGCCCTTCGTTTCCGCTCTCGCCCACAATCTCTTCCACCAGATCTTCCACCGTAGCCAATCCCGCCACCGACCCATGCTCATCGATAATGATCGCCATCGACTGGCCCTTTTGCCGCATCTCGCGCAATAAATCCGATCCGGCTTTCGTTTCTGGCACAAATAGCGCCGGCCGCGCCAATTCCCGCACCCGCCTCTTCGGCAAGTCCTGATCCGCGATGTGCAGCAGCTCCTGCGCGTTCACTACGCCGTAAATATCATCCAGCGAATGCTCGAACACCGGCATCTTCGAAAACTTCATCTCCACAAATTTCGCGTGCAGTTCTTCGAGCGTCGCTTCAGCGGCGATCGCCACAATGTCCGGCCGCGGCGTCATCACTTCGCGCACCCGCTTGTCGCTGAACTCCACCACCTGTTCAATCAAATCGCCTTGCTCCGGCTCAATAATCCCTTCTTCTTCCGCCGCCTCCACCAGCGCTTCGATTCCCTCTTCCGTGCGCTGCTCTTCCGTCTTCGGAACTTCATGTTCAGAAATTCGCGCCAGCGACTCCGCGCCTTCCAAAAACACTCGCGCCGGCCACACCAGCCACATTCCCGCGCGCACCATCGGCAGCAGCGGCAGCAGCCATCTTCCCGTAGTCCGGTATAGCAGCATGTCCGGAATAAAATGCATGGCGATGACAACTTCTAGCGTCAGAAAAACGCAAAACTCCACAAACGATTCCCACTTCCCCGGCACGAAATAAACCACCCCGCGCGTCGTCTCCAACACCAAAAACGCCAGCAAAAAATGGCCTAAGATGCGAAACGTTCTCCCGCCGCTGCGCCGGTTAATCCGCAGTTTCGGTTCGATCTCCGCTTCGAATATTTCGAGGTGTTCGCGCACTCGTCCCCGGTTCATCCGTCCCAGTTCGCGATAGATCAACGTCAGGTAGGAAAATATCGGCAGTCCCACCGCCAACAGCGCGATGCGCACCGCAAACGCCCAGTTGAAGAATTTCATGCCAGTCCGAACCGCCGCCGCAGTTTAGTTTCCAGCCGGTTCATTGTGCCATTGTCGGTTTCGTGGTCGTATCCCAAAAGATGCAGCACTCCGTGCAGCATCAAAATCCTCAACTCCGCCGGCAAATTCCGCCCGTCTCCCTTGGCATTGCGCCGCGCGGCCGCCGGAGAAATCGCAATGTCTCCCAAGTATTTTCCCTCGCCCGCGGCCTTCACCTGCGCAGAACGCGACCGCGTTTCCAGTTTTCGTGGCTTGCCTCGTGGCGCGTGCGCGGGAAAGGACAGCACATCCGTAGGACCCGGCTTCTTGCGAAACGCTTCATTCATCCGCGCAATTTCCGCGTCCGTCACAAAACAAATCGTCAGACTCTCCCGCAACCCCAACTCTTCGCGCACCCGCTCCGCAAACGCTTGCAAAGGAGGCATCCCCAACTTCACCGCGCGTTGACGATTCAACACCACTGCCGCGCGGCCTTCGTTATTCCCGTCCCTCATCCCTGCGGCGTTTCGTAGCTGCCCTTCTCGACCGATTTCGCAACAGACTGCTCCGCAACCGCCGGCTCCTTCGCCGCGTAATCCGTCTTCGCCGCCGGACGCGCTCCAAATAGATTACCGCTCCGTTGCGGATGCGCCATATCCCATTCCTCATACGCGCGAATGATCTGCTGCACCAGGTTATGGCGCACCACGTCCTTCTCGCCGAACTGCACCACGCCAATTCCTTCAATCTTCCCGCAAACTTCGAGCGCCTCAATCAATCCCGATTTTTTCCCCATCGGCAAATCGATCTGCGTCACGTCGCCGGTAATCACCGCCTTTGAATGAAATCCGAGACGCGTCAAAAACATTTTCATCTGCTCGCTGGTGGTATTCTGCGCTTCATCGAGAATCACAAATGAATCATTCAGGGTGCGCCCGCGCATAAACGCCAAAGGCGCCACTTCAATCGTGCCCTTTTCCAAAAACGCGCCCAACTTATCCGCGTCCAGCATGTCGTACAGCGCGTCATACAGCGGACGCATATAAGGATCGATCTTCTGCTGCAGGGTCCCCGGCAAAAATCCCAGCCGCTCGCCCGCTTCGACAGCCGGCCGCGCCAAAATAATTCGGTTCACTTGCTTCGTCAGCAGCGCGCTCACCGCCATCGCCACGGCAATGTACGTCTTCCCCGTCCCTCCCGGCCCGATCCCAAACATCATGTCGTGCTTCTCAATCTCTTCCATGTACCGCCGCTGCGACGCATTCTTCGGCGTTACGGTCTTCTTCCCAAATGATCGCGCCCGCCCCGGCTCAAACATCCCCTTCAACGATTCCGCCGGATTATCCGTTGCCACGCGAATCAAGCTCTTCACTTCTTCGCTGGTCAGGGCCCGCCCGCGTTGCGTCGCGTGGTTATACTCCTCCACGATCCGCACCGCTTGCTCCACCGCATCGTGCGCCCCTTCAATCGTCAACTTGCTGTCGTGCAGCTCTGTCTCCACGCGCAGCAAGTCTTCCAGCATCCGCACGTTCTCGTCCAGCGTGCCAAAAAACGGTTCAATTTTTCCGGAAATGTGTACGCTGCGCTTCATCCAGTTGGTAGGTCTGCCTGCGACAGGAATCGGATGCCCGATGGGATTTCCTCCGTCACTCTTCCGCGTAAGCCAGCGCCCCGAGGAATACGCGCCAGCACACTGAACTTCTCGCGATTGGTCGTAACGGTCGGTCACCCGCGCCGACTTTTCACTCCAAGGAGCAACTCCATTCACACTATCCCACGCGATTGTTGCGGTCAAGTTAAGCAACCCGGAGAACGCCCACACGCCGGGGCCCCGCTTTCTGGGCCGGATGACTCTCTCGATTTGGCGCTTTACGTTATCCTGGCACTCTCATTCCGCAAGAAGAACTTACCGATTCATGCAAGAATCAGTAGCTCAGAATCAGGCCCAAACGCTCAACCGTGATTCGCACCGCACCCAAATCCCGCTCAAGATCGCGCCGTCGGGTTTCGCTACGATTGCTCCTCCTCCTTTTCAGCATCCCACTCTTCACTGCCGTTTGCTCCCGCGCCGAGGACACCCTCGGCTACCACCCAATCCGTCTAGACCCGCAAGGCAACATCCTCCCCTGGTACAGCGATTCCCCCTCCGACTCCTACGACCACATCCTCCGCCTCGTCTGGAATTTCTGGTTACACATGCGCGATTGTGAAAACGGCGTGGCCTACTACCTCCAGCACCAAGTCTGGAAGCCCACCGCTGATGACCCTCGCGGCCTTGGTGGCGACCAACTCGCGATGGCGCTCGCTTCCTGGAACCTTCTCTACGGTTACCTCGGCGACCCCGCCCTGCACCAAAACATGCAGCAAATCGCCGACTACTATCTCGCTCACGGCCTCTCCGACCCCAACTCCCAGTGGCCCAATCTCCCTTATCCCTACAACACCCAGGTCCACGGCGGCGCCTACGACGGCGACATGCGCGCGGGCCCCGGCTTCCTGCAACCCGACAAAGCCGGCAGTTTCGGCGCCGAATTGATCACCCTGTACAAAATCACCAACAATCCCCGATATCTCCAAGCCGCAAAGAATATCGCCGACACGCTTGCCGCAAAAATTCAGCCCGGAAACGCCGACAATTCCCCCTGGCCCTTCCGCGTCAACGCCACCACCGGCGAAATCCATCGCGAAACCAAAAACGGCAAAACCGCCGCCGCCTCCTATACCACCAACTGGACTCCCACGCTCCGCCTCTTTGCCGGTCTCCTCGCCCTCGAGCAAGGCGACCTAGCAAAATATCAGCGCGCCACCGCGCTCACCATCGCCTGGCTCAAAACCTATCCTCTCCGCACAAACATCTGGGGGCCTTTCTTTGAAGACGTCAGCACCATCGATTTTTCCAACACCGAAATCAATGCCGACACTTTCGCCCTCTATCTCCTCGAACATCCCGAATGGGATCCTCGCGCCAGGCAAGAGGCGCGCGACATTTTGAATTGGACTCTCCAGGAATTAGCCAACCACGACTTCGCCAAATGGCACGTCACGCCCATCAACGAACAAACGGTCTTCCGCGAGCCCGCGCAAAGTCACACCGCCCGTTACGCTTCCGTCGAACTCCTCTACTGCGAGAAAACGCAAGATTGCTTGCGTAAACCCGAAGCCATCCGCCAGCTGAACTGGGCCACCTACGCCGTCAACTCCGACGGCGCCAACCGTTTCCCCAACGACGACATCTGGCTCACCGACGGCTACGGCGACTACGTCCGCCACTACCTTCGCGCCATGGCCGCCGCCCCCGAACTGGCCCCCGCCAACCAGAACCATCTCCTCGGTACCACCACCGTAATCCAATCCATCACCTACGCCTCACAACAAATCACGTACACAAAATTCGACGCCGCCTCCCAAGAAATCTTCAGACTCGGGGCGGCAACTCCAGTCTCCGCGGACAACGCAACCATGTCGTGGGACGCTAAATCTCGCGTACTAAAAATCATCGCCACACAAAAATCCGTAGCCATCCACCTTCAGCCCGCGCACTAACCTCTTTCGAGTGCGGCGGCTTGACGCCGCTTTCTTTTTCAACGTTCCGTCACTCTCCCGTCACTGCCGCCGCGGCACCTTCCTCTGCGCCGTGGTAGTCGAAGCGGGGTTAGCCGCGGGCGAATCCCCAGAATCCTCCTCAGCTCCGTTATCCTTACTCCCCGCCACCCCCGAAAACGCCGACCGCATCACATCGTTCGCGAAAAAATTTTTCCCGTCAATCGGCACCATCATGATCTGCAATTTATCCGACAGTCTCTCCGCAATAATCTTCTGAATCAGCATCGGATTCGACTTCAGCACCGAAGCCTCGAATTTCATCCGCTCCGAATCCGCCGCCGCCGTCACGCGTATGCGGTTGGCCTCTGCCTCCGACAAATTTTTCTGCCGCTCGACCTCCGCCTTGCTGTCGATCACCTTCGCTTGCGCCGCCGCCTCTGCATTCTGCAGCGTCGACTCCTTCCTCGCCTGCGCCTCCAGTTTCGACTGTTCAATCTGCTTCTGCTTCAGCGGCAGTGTGTACTGCATCGCATCCGACTCGGACTTCGCCTGCAACACATGCACCTGCGCCGCCGCCTCCGCGGCCTTGACGTCGCGCGCCTTCTGCGCCTCGCCTTCGAGCTCCGCAATCTTCACTTCTTTCGCCTTAATCTCTTGCTCCGTGCCCAGCCGTTCGTTCTCCTGTTCTTTCAACAGCAATCCTTCGAGTCCCTTGGCATACTCCGCCGGCAGCACCAAATCCCGAAGCAACACTTCGCGCACGAGTATCCCGTCCGTCGCCAGCCGCGCCACGATCAGTTCCGCCGCTTTACTCCGCAACTCCTCCCGACGCGTCGCAAATATTTCCCGCGTCAAATAGGTCGGCGCCAGTTGCCGGTAAATCGCCGACACCACCGGCCCCACCACCTGCTCCCCCACCGGACGCGGCAAATTCCGGTGAATCGCCGCCAAATCCCGCGCATCCAGCCGGTACCGCACCGTTACCGCCAGTCCAATATTCAAGCCCTCCCGCGCCTGCACGGTAAGCACGTCCGCCCCGCCAGCCTTCGCGGGTTGCGGCCCGTCGCCGCGCGTCCCAGCGACTCCGAACCCGCCAATCGCCCCGCCGCCATCCGCATTCGTTCCGCCGTCGCGTCCCGCCGCACCATCTCGCCCCGTCTTCGCGTCCGCCGCCAACTTCGCCCCCTCCGACGCCACCGTCGTATACACCTGCTCCCGCGTATCGTAAATCGCCAGCGAATCCACCAGCGGCGTCAACAAGTGCAGCCCGGGATACAACGTCCCCGGCCGCACTCCCCACAACTCACTCACCCGTACCCCCGCCGCCCCATCCGGCACCACCACAAAACTCTCCCCCACCAATATCGCCACCACGCCGCACGCCACCAACCGCCCCGCCAACCCCCACCGCACGGATCGCCGGAAGGGCGCCGCAACAAGATGCCTCGCGCGGGTCTCGCGCGCGCCCGAGCCGCGGTTGTCCCCGCGGATTGCGTCGCCACTCGCGCTTCCCGTCAGACCCGCTGCGCCGCCGGTCGTTCCGGTCGGCGAACCCGCCTCGCCAAACAAACTCGTTCCCGTTTCTCGCTCGTCCTCGCGTTTCCCCCGCGAGAAAAACCTCCCCCACCTCTCCACCAAAAACAAATCGTAAACCAGCAAAATCCCCGCCCCGCCAAACAACCCCACTCCCACCACCAACAATAAATATCGCAAAGCCTCCATCACCCACCTCCGTCCATCCAACCAAGCTACCTTGCGGCCCAACCCGACTTCGTAGCTAGGCACGGATCAGAAAAGTTCACGCTCCCAGCAAACGCCAACCGAGAGGCACACCCCGACGCATCGCAATCTCACGCCCACATCAAATCACCAATCAATTTGAGGAATTCTTTAACCGCAACCCTTCGCCACTCGTGTCCCGCACCACACACTGTGGTCGACCTCCCTCAGATCGATCACCCCGAGCGAGGGTTGCGCTCAAGATCAATATCGCCGATTCCCGGAACATCATCGTCCAGACCGAACGACGGCCAGGAATTCGCCTTGCATCCGGGGGCTTCGTTCTCTTTCCGCTTCGCCTGCGCCGAGGTAATGGAGAGTCCAAGTCAACTCCAGCTACTTCAGCGCCTTCGCAATCGCTGCTTCCGCCAGCGGCCCCATAACCGCATATCCCGCTGCATTCGGATGTAGCCCATCGTCGCTCAACTCCTTCTTCAAAAATCCCGCGTCATCCACCGTCGCCGAAAAATAATCCAGATACACAGCGTGATTCTCTTTCGCATATTTCTGGATCCACGCATTCAATTCCAAAATTAACGCCGGCGGCCGCCCGGCCGTCATATTCAGCGGCTTCCCATCCGCGGTATGCCCGTAATCACTCACCGGCAGTACCGACGCCAGCACCACGCGAATCCCATACGTCTTTGCCAGTTCCGCCATCGACTGCAAATTCCCTGCAATCTGCTCCACCGTCATCGGACCGGTATTTCCCGCAATGTCATTGGTCCCCGCCAGAATCACCACCGCTTTGGGTCCCAGCGCAATCACATCCGGACGGAACCGAATCAGCATCTGCGGCGTGGTCTGCCCGCCGATGCCGCGATCCACGTAGGGCTTCCCCGGAAAAAATCCGCCAAATCGTGGCTGCGCCCACAAATCCGTGATGGAGTCACCCATAAACACCACGCGTTTTTCATCCTTCGCGGGGGCCGCCAGAGCGGCATTCGCCTCGCGATAGCGCCCGAGATTAGGCCAGTCCTGCAATGTTTTTTCCGCTGTCGCCAATCGGCCACTGGCCGTTGCCCATTCCGGGCAATCCGCGGCAGGCTTGCTCTCCATCGATCCGCTTGCCGGCGCCGGCGTTTGTGCCCATGCCACACTCGCCACAAGCAGCACTGTCGCGGGAATTCCTGCCAACCGCAAAAACTTCCTCATCGTCTTCTCCTCGTACCAGTTTTCGCCCTGCTCGAAAGTGTCCTATCGAACAACTGTCCTCTGGTACCGACGCACTATAGACCCGTACTCGCGCCGCCGCCAAGATGTGTCTCGTACGCTGAATTTTTTAGATTGCTTCGATTCGCTCGCGCGAAGGAGTGTTCGCCCAAATCATGAAGAATCATCTCAAGCTCTTCGGTATCGCCGCCGGTCTCGCTTGCGCCGCATCTGCCAACGCGCAGCAGCCGCAAGTTTCCACGCAGTGGGTTCGCTGCCTCGGCTCTCCCTCGGTTCCCATGACCGCGGACGCCTCGCAAGCTCTTCCCATGCAAATTACCGCCTCACTCGCGTGTGGCTCGGAAGTCGCCGTGCTCTCGGACGCGGAAGGTTATGTCGCCAATGTCCGCACCGCCGAAGGCCTTACCGGCTACGTTGCGCGCATGTATCTCACTTCTATCGCTGCGCCGCGCGCGCCCAAACCGCCGGCTTCCGCGCCCGTTGAAAATAACGTGGCCCGGTGGACGCCCGCGACTCCCGGCAGCGATCAATTCTATAGCGAAGATTCCGTCGTCGAATCGCTCACCGTTGACGGCGTAACCGTGCAGGTTTCGCTCCACGACACCGGCTGGAAACTGCGCGCGGACATTGCTGTTGCCAATGACGGCGTTTTGCAAGTATCCGTCACACCTTCGCACTTTACGCTGCTCGCGCAGGCTCCTCACGCCCATCAGCTGGCATATCAGGATCCCAAATTAATGGCCAGCTCCGTGAGCCACGGAGTTCTGTGGTCTTCCAACGGCGCCAAATCACCTTCCGCCGGAAACGTCGCCGTGAACACCGCATTCACCAGTTCGCAAACTCCTAATTATCTGGTGCCGGCGCAATCCGCCGAGCTAAATGCCGCCAAGCACGACGTCGATCTTTCCGCTGTGCGGCAAATTCATAACACCGCGCTGCGCCAAAGCGAAGTCGCTCCGGGAGCAAAGTCCGCGGGCGCGGTGTGGTTTGAACGCGACAAAAAAGCCGAACAGCTTGTTCTCCGCGTTCCTGTCGGCCAGACCATTTTCGAATTTCCGCTTTCCTTCAACCAAGATAAATAAAAGCACCGCACTGCGCGGTACACCCCACCCGTTCGGTTTGCCCCCAAGCCGAACGGGTTCTTCTTGGCTGGCGCAATTTTCAGTCCGCGCGAACGGCACGATTTTTTGCCCACTCGCGGATGGCTTGGATATCTTCGGCGCGCGTCACGCTCAGCGGTTGCGTGCCGCCAATTTCGGCCAGAAGAATTTCTGTCGTGAGTTGTTGCTTAGCTCCAAACGCAGTGAAAAGTCCGGCGGCAATGGCCTGCTCGATTTCCGCACCGGAAAAACCTTCGCTGGCGGCAGCAAGTTTCGCAACATCAAATGTTGCGGCATCGCGCCCGCGCTTTCTAAGGTGCAGCACGAATAAACTTGCGCGCACTTCTGCGCTGGGCAAATCGACGAAGAAAATTTCATCGAATCTGCCTTTGCGCAACATTTCCGGCGGCAGCGCGGAAATGTTGTTGGACGTTGCCGCAAGAAAAACTCCGCCTTCGCGATCCTGCATCCAAGTCAGCAGCGTCGCCAGCAAACGCTGCGACAATCCGGCGTCGGCATCGCCGCTCGCGCCGGCGGAAGCAAATGCTTTTTCAATTTCGTCGATCCACAAAACCAGCGGCGCGAGTTGCTGCGCCTGGTCCAGCGCGCGATGCAATTTCCGTTCGCTCTCGCCGATATATTTGTCGAAAAGCGCTCCCGCATCCAACCGCGCTAATTCGTAGCCCCACTGGCCGGCGATGGCTTTAGAGGCCAAACTCTTTCCGCAACCTTGCACTCCGGTGATCAAAACGCCTTTCGGCGCTGTCAATCCAAATTTCTGGCCTTCCGCCGTCATGGCGCTCTTGCGCTTGTCGATCCATTCGCGCAACCGGTGCAATCCCGCGACGTCGCTGAAAGACGCATCGCGGTTCACCGGCTCGAGCAAGCCATCTCTTTGCAAAATTTGGCGTTTAGCGGTGAGCACTTCCGCGAGCAAGCCATCGTCGATTTTTCTGCGCGACAATACGCACATGCGCAGCGTGCGCATTGCTTCTTCCATCGGCAAGCCGACGAGGTTTTTCGCGAGTTGCTGCGCGCCGTCCGCGCCCAGCGCCACAGGCAGCATTTGGCGAGTGTTGGCGTCGCGAAGAATATCTTTCACGCCGGGCAGAAACTCGTCCGCAGTAGGAAGCGTAAACGCAAAAATCGCGACGTCCCCGTTCAGATCGGCGGGTAATTCTACCGAAGCCGCGGTAATAACAATAGAGCGGCGCGCGGTGCGAAATTGTTCCGCGAGTTCACGGAGCCTGCGGCAGACTTTGTCGTTTTCACAATAGCGGGAAAAGTCTTTCAACAAAAAAATTCCATCGCCGGCAATGGTGGCGATATTGGTGAGCGCCGCTTCCGGAGTATCGGAATTGTAGAGCGCTTCGCCATGAAAGCGCGACAAGCCCTTGGTGACACTCCAACGAAACATGGCGACATCCATTTCGGTGGCCACGTCAAAGAGCAGTGCTTCAAGACGTTCTTCCTCTGCGGTTTCGACGGAAATAATGGGCTGCCGCGAGTTGATGAGCAGCCGCAATTCATCCCGTTTGCTGTTGGTCGTCATGGCAAGTTCACGGCGTGGCGAAAGATTTGCGTGCTTCCAAGTATCTATCGTTCGCGCGGATGGTTTGACGGCAAATCTCGGGCGCGTATCCTACTGCCCAACTCGCCGGCCAGCGGCGTTGCGCAAAATTACGGTCGCGGATTTGGCGACGAGCTGGTCGAATTTGGCGTTTGCGTCGCTATCGGCGACGGTGCGGGCGCCGCGGCCAGTCGTGCAGCCATAATGGCAGATTCCGTGGTCTGCCCTGGCGCGAGGTCGAGCAAACACAAGCGCGTCAGTACCGTGCCATCGCACTCGTAGAGCAAGGTTAGCGGCAATTCGCGCGCTTGGAAGACGTGGGCATCCGCAGTCATGGCTTCATAGTGAACGTAAGAATCCACGGCGATCGGGCTTCCGGCCAGCGCGCGCACGCGAAACTGCTTCGAAGGCGGCTCGTAATTCAAATAGGTAAAACAATGCGCGATGCACGCGCGATCCGCGAGGTGCCCGACAAATTCAATGCGCGAATCCGGCATGGCCGAGAGTTTTGGAATGACGCGCGTGCCGTGCGGCAAGCGCCAAAGCAAATTTTCCGCGCTGCGTTCGACGAGGTTCAAATAGGTCATATCGACGTGCAGGAAAAAGAAGAAGCCCGCGGCCAGGAGAACAAATCCCGCCAAGTGCCATTTCCGAGGTCGCAGACTGCCAAGTACCGCCAACCCAAAAATAGCGGTGATGATCGTCAGGCGCGAGGTCAGCAGTCCAATCCAGGCCTTATCCGGCGCGGTGCGCAAATTTTCCGGTAGCAGCGCAGGAATGGCAAACGCCACCACGTAGAATTCGAGAGGCAACGCGAGAATTTTCCATCCGGACAATTTCTCTCGCCGCCGCAAAAGGCCGTCGACCATCAGACAAATCACGCCGAATAAGATGGCCACGCGAACCAGCAACGAATACTGATCCCCGTAAAGCACCAATTGATCCGCCCCGTTGAACGCGTAGAATGGCGCGTCCTTGGTCCAGTCGATTTCAAGGTTTGCACGCGCGGCCAAAACCCAATGCAGACCGGCTGCAGCGGCCACGGCAGCGATTGGTAGGGAGAATTTCCAATATCCCGGAAGAATATTTCTTACTGCCAGATACACCATCGCGCCAAGAACGAACAGGAAACCGATGGGATGCGCTGTGTAAACGAAGGGCAAAATTGCCAGCGCCACCAGCAGGTCGATTCCGGCCCTGCCCTTTGCAAGAAAAATCGCGAGACTCCAGCACGCTAAGCCAATGGAAAGGTAGTAGTTGAAGAAACCCATGCTGAAGGAATAGCCGTAGGCCAGCATGGCGATGCCTGGCGTCAAGAACCAAGGCGGCTGACCGCTCATCGCGGTCAATAATGCGAAAACACTCCAGAAGAAAATCAGGACGGCGAGCGCGACGGCGATCTTTTCAGCCGCAACAAATCCGGCGAAATTTGCGACCTGGAGCAGGAGCACGTCAAAAAGAACGTTGTGCCATTGGTGGGCCAGGTACACGCCTGGAGCCTGGCCTTCATGAATCAGTTGTGCGAGCCAAGCATTGTAGACGTGGCTGCCCAAATCGCCGGCCTCGATATGGCGCTGCCAAAAGCACGGCACCAGCAAAGTCATTGAGATCAGGGCAACGCGTATCGGGCAGGCGCGCAAAAACTGCCATGCACGGAAAACGGCCGGCGGTTCGCCGTTCAGTTTTTTCTCAAGAAAAAATTCCGTCGAGGTAGCCAAGCTGAAAATTGTACTTCGTTTCCCGAGCTTTTATTGCAGAGACGCGCAGGGATACCGATCTCGTCGAAGCGGCCGGACTGGACTGCACCCTATTGAGGGCGGCATGGCTGATGGGCGACAAAGATGGTGGAACGCTCAGAGTCGGGCGGCTCGGTCTAGGAGCGTTCGACCTTGGCTGTTGACTGAGCTCCCAGGGGTTCGCAGAAAGGATCCATCGGAATAGGAGCGTACTCGACGCCAATGATCGCGAGATGCTCCGTCTTGGCTGGCGCGCGCAGTTCCACGCGGTCGCCGGGGCTCGCCTTCATCAGCGCATTAGCGAGCGGCGAGCGCCAGCTGATGTAGCCGCGGTCGAGGTCCACCTCGTCGATGCCGACGATCGAGACGACGTGTTCGAGGCCGGCGGCGTCCTTGTAGGTCACGGTTGCGCCGAAGAAGATGCGCGTAGCGGCGGAGCCCTGCCTCGCAGCGGCGGGATCGGTCACCACGGCAGCGTCGATGCGTTTCGTGAGAAAACGAATCCGCGAATCAATCTGGCCTAACCGTCGCTTGCCGTAGAGGTAGTCGGCGTTTTCACTGCGGTCCCCATTACTAGCAGCCCACGCTACGACCTCTACCACCGCGGGCCGCTCGCGCCTCAGTAGGAACACATGCTCGTCTTTCAACCGCTGCAATCCGGCAGGCGTGATGTAGTTTTTGAGCGTCGGCCCCGCTGGCTCCGGCCGAGGTCCTCGGAGTGGCCGCTTTTCTCGCATTTGCCAATCTGCCATGGGATTTCGTGTACTTGCGGATGACCCAACCTCGGAAGGTCCGCTCCTCGGTCCCAATAATTCCTCGCACGGTAAACGTGAGTTGCGCGGGCTATATGTTGAATGATACATCGGTCTTTCATGTACCACTCTTAGAAAATGCGGTGACCCGTCCGATTGCTTATCAAGGCAAAGAAGTATGCGGTTCACCTAAGCGATGAGCCGATGAGGTGCCCATTTCCAATGAAGTATTTGTTTTCGACCTGTAGGCTTCCGCTGACGAAATGTTTTGACAGAATTGCTCTGCGGAGGCAATGCTCGCTCTTCCCCGACATTCCTCAGAAATCAGTTCCGCATTGCCGGCGATTCGCGAAGCGTCAGCCTCTCTCCCGTCGTCGGATAAAAAGCTGACAAACACACTTTGATGTTTTTGAAAATCGTTTAAGATCTGAGCGTCGCTTCCGTTCGGAAACGACAGGAAAGAATGATGCAACTGGGATTCATCGGAACTGGCGAAATCACATTACACATCGTCACTGGCTTGAGTTCGTCCGGCGTCGCCTCCCATTCCATCTGGTTGTCTCCTCGCAATTCTGCTATCGCTCATGGGCTTGCGGACCGTTTCCATGGAATATCCGTCGCGTCCTGTAACCAGGAAGTTCTCGACCATTCCGCCACAATCGTGATTGCTGTGAGGCCTTCAGCGGCGCGAGATGTTCTTTCGGAATTGGCTTTCCGTCCCGATCATCGGGTTATCAGCCTTGTCTCGGCGCTCTCGCTGCGGAGCTTGTCTGAACTCGTAGCGCCTGCTGTGCGAATCGCAAGGGCCGTACCGTTGCCGTCAGCGGCAAGACAATTGAGCCCCACGGCGATCTATCCCCCCGATCCGACGGCCTTTGAACTCTTCGCTGGCGTTGGAACTGTTTTCCCCGTTGAAAGGGAGAACGAGTTCGATGCAATCTGTGCCACGACTGCGACAATTGCGTCCTATTTCGCATTTAATGAAACGATTGCGTCTTGGTTGGAGCAGCAAGGTGTTCCAGCATCGCAAGCCAGAGACTACATTGCACGCCTCTTTTTGGGGGTAGCGACTGGCGCTGTCGACGCGCCCAGTCGCAGTTTCCAATCGCTGGCCGCTACACACGCGACAGCCGGCGGCACAAATGAGCAATTTCTCAAACACTTGGTCGAACGGGGCCTCGTGACGAGAATCTCGGAGGCTCTGGACGCGGTTCTGCACCGAATCGGGGCGGAATCATAGGCTGTGACTTCGGAGACTGTTGAGAGTGCCGCGCACGCTATAATCACGCTCGCGGTTTTTCACTTCTTCGAATAGATGATTTTCCCGTTTCGGATTGTATAACGCACTTGTGAAAATGCCGTGGCGCTTTGCGCCGGGTCGGCGCCTAAGACAACAAGATCGGCATCCATGCCCTTCGCTATGCGTCCGCTGTGACTTGAGTAACCAAAGCGCTGGGCGGGATTTGTGGTGAGCGAAGCAAGGATTTTCTGAAAGCTCATACCGGCGCGGGACATCCACGCGAATTCCTCCGAAGTGTCGACCTTTTCGATGTAGCCGACGTCAGTGCCAAACAGGACTTGCCCTCCTGCTTGAGAGAAAGCCTTCAGTTGCTGGGCTGCTCTGCTCATTCCCTTCTCGATTTCGTCAGATGAGGCGTTGCCCTTCTTACCTTCAACATCCCACAAAGTCAGCGTTGGAGTCAGTGCCATATGCGCCGCCGTGAGGCGCTCGGCAAAAGACGGACTCCAGAGATCATCGCTGGGAGTTGTGTGGGCCAAGATATCGACCCCGCTCTTCACGGCGACTTCAATGCCTTGATTGTTGGAAACATGGGCAAAAACAGGTTTGCCCGCATGGTGGGCTTCCTCCACGATCGCCTTTGCGAGATCCAGCGGCATGGTCAATATGCCGTTCTGCTCGATGGAATTTGCAAAAATCTTGATACCGTCAGCGCCGTCGTGAATCTGTTGGGGCACTCGCCCTCTGGCTTGCGCCGCGGATTCGACTTCAGGAATGCTGATGTGGTTGGCGTCGAGGAAACCCCGGACATAAACGGGTGTTCCACCTTTGACCCAGAAAGGCTCCCCGACGGTGAGAATCTTAGGTCCGATCACTTCGCCGCTTGCTATACGACGGCGGATGAGATTGGTGTTCTGCAGCACGGATGCAATGTCAAAAACAGTAGTGAAGCCCCATCTTGTGAACATTTCTTCGAGTTGAGAAGTGATTTCCTCGGGCGAGAGTTTCCCTGCATGAAGTAATCCCGGCGTAAGGATGTGTACATGGCTGTTCCAAAAACCAGCAGTCACAATCAGACCCGTGCAGTCAATTACGGTCGCATCCCGTGGGACTTTGATCGTGGCCGTCGGTCCAACGGCCGCAATATGGCCATCGTGTACGAGGATTGAGCCATTGTCGATAGGCAGTTCAGCGGGGGACAGATAAATCCTCGCGCCAACCAAGGCCAAATCAGAGGCAAGGATGGGACTGCTCGCAAGCAATACGCAAGCGAAGAAAAGGGGCAAAGCGAATTGGATTCGCATATCCACAATGTACGCTCTTATGCGAGAAATTGTTCTTGCGTTTCTCCTACCATGGGCGTCTTCCCAATAATGGTGTATTCGGTACGTATCCGGACTCCGCAACCATAATTTATTTCCTTTCGGGGCATTCACTCCCGGACCTGACGGCTCGGCTCTTTCCAAGAGTACCCCGCAGGCTACGTCGCGTTGCGTTCAGATATCCATTCTCTGAGCTAGCCGTTTTCGACCCGCGCCTTTATATCCGCGTACGCCGTATCGATGAGTCTGCTGAGCGCTGCGACGTTTGTGACCGTTCCCGGTCTGAGCTTCACATGACGCATGAACTTGCCTGTGCCTTGCAACAAGCGAGCCGGATCCGGGAGCGCTGCTCCGTGAAAGAACCCCACGCTTACGTGCGAGGTGAACACATTCACGTAGCCGAAGGGCACATCTCCCAAACACGCAACCGGACAGCCGTCATGCAGAAGCTCCCGAACTTCGTCCCCGCACTTTCGCATCACCTCGAACCACTGATGCGCAATCGCCCCCAATTCGCCCTCGTGCTTTTTCATCCACGCATCTATAGCGGGATCCTGCTCGACAGCGCCGTTGAATCGCAGCAATTCCGTTCTCATCGTCGCTCGCCTCTCTCTTTTTCGCGCTCCATGGTCGCGTTGCACCCTTACCTTCCCTCCAGCAAATCCTGCCATGACCGCATATCACTTTTTGGCTAAGGCGTCGCCGTCAAATGCGAGACCTACCGAGCTCGCGGTACGCGGATTGGCTTTGCCGCTGAGCAATCTGTCCCCGCGGGCGGTGAGGACGATTTCAGGATTCACGCGCGACTACGCAACGCCGTCCAGGCAGCCAGAGAGTCCATGTAGTCTCTCCAACGGATGATTTTCCTGTTTTCGATCGTGATGACCGAGATGAACCTGTTGTCATAGGGTGCTCCAGTCGAAAGAATCGTGCCGTGCACTTCGTACTCGAGAATTACGACGCGACGATCCCGGGAGCGGTGGACGACAAGTGCGCCGCCGGAGTGAAGTTTGATGGTCTTGCCGTATCCCGCGAGGCTGGCCATCAGATTGGCGCGTCCTCGTATCGTCGGGGGCCAGCCGGGAAAGTGATAGCGAGATTCGAAGAGTGCGTTTTCGGCAAACGTGTCGAAATAGTGTTTGCCGTCGACAAGTCCGCGCAGGCCTTTTCGGACAACTCTGAAAAAGGGCTTAAGAGCTTCAAACACTTCGTACTGGGCTCTGGTCATAAACGACTCCTCTCGACAAAGAGCAAAGCCCAGAAGACAAACAAAACGACCGCAGCGAGCATTCTGGGACGCATATTGTCCTCTCGTGCCTCACGGATCACTCTACCAGTTGCATGCTTCGTCGCGGTTACCGGCCGTGAAGCAAAAACAGAAGGGCGGCCCAGCGGTTCCTCCGCAAGGAATGGCCCGTCGTCTCAGCAGGCGTCCTGGTTTATTTGTTTAGGCTGAGCAGATAGGATAGCGCTCGCGTGCCAAGGGATCGCTGGCGAGCACTGCGCAGCGACAACTCCTTTAGAGGCGGCTCATGATGAGTGGATTCAAACAATTTGTTCTACGCGGCAACGTAGTTGACGTGGCGGCGTTCGCGGCGGTAGTGGCTGCGCTCACGAAAGATTTGCTGACGCCGCTGATCGCGGCCCTCACGGGCGCGGCATGGAGGACGCGTTATCCCGTCTCGACGACTCCGAGAAGGAGACCTTGAGGAAGCTCCTGCGAAAGCCAAGTTATGCGGCGGAGAACCAGGCCAACGCCGAAGGCGGCGCTGGTCGCGGGGAACCCGCGACCGGAGAACGAAGTTAAAATCATCGTAAATGGAGGTCGCTGATGGACGCACCCAAGGAACTGAACGAGATCGTTCTTCCGCAAACTGTGGTGGGCCCGCTCACTCGCGCGGCGATTTTTCTGGTCGTGTGCATTCGCCCGGGGCAGGACAACTCTGCGGCGGTGCGATCATTCTGCGCGGACCTCTCCGGGCTGGTGCGCGCTGTTGAATTTCGAGACGCAGAAGCCGGACTCACCTGCGTCGCCGGATTCGGCTCGGACGCCTGGGACAAACTCTTTGGAGCACCTCGCCCCGCCGAACTCCATTTGTTTCGGGAGATTCGCTCCGGCAGCCGGCATGCCGTCTCCACTCCGGGTGACATGCTCTTTCACATCCGGGCCAAACGGCCGGACCTCTGTTTTGAATTGGCCGCACAGATCATGGACAACATCGGCGAGGCAGTTTCGGTGGCTGACGAGGTTCACGGCTTCCGCTATTTCGACGATCGCGACGTCATCGGGTTCGTCGACGGCACAGAAAATCCGCGCGGCGGTGCCGCGCACGAGGCGGCAATTGTCGGTCGAGAAGATCCCGCCTTTGCGGGCGGCAGCTACGTCATCGTCCAGAAGTATCTTCACGACATGAAGGGATGGAACGCTCTCCCGGTCGAGACGCAGGAACGCATTATTGGCCGCAAGAAACTCTCCGATATCGAACTCAAGGACGCCGAGAAGCCGCCATTCGCGCACAATGCGCTCACGGTGATCGAGGAAAACGGGAAGGAACTTAAGATTCTGAGAGACAACATGCCCTTTGGGAGGCCGGGGCACGGCGAGTTCGGAACCTACTTCATCGGGTACAGCCGCACCCCGCGCATCACGGAAACGATGCTTCAGAACATGTTCGTGGGGCGTCCCCCTGGCAACTACGACCGCCTGCTCGATTTCAGCAACGCAGTTACCGGGAGTTTATTTTTTGCCCCGTCAGCGACGTTTCTCGACAACATCCGTTGAGATGCGCCGGAGATTATCCGAGACATTCGGGAAGGCAGATCGAACCATCCGGACCGCTCTGCTGAAACAAACCACGGGCCTTGCTTGTGGGCTTCGGGATTATTTGGAAGGTTGCGATTCGCCGAGGCGCTTCAGGCGGTCGCGCAGACGGCGCTGCAGAGGGGTGGGGGTATTGGGGTTGAAGGCCACGAGGTACCAGAGGGGTTGGCTGCGGTCTTTGCTGAGCCAGGTCAGCGTGGAGCCGTCGGCATTGGGGTGGCGAGCCACATTTTCGCGAATGGCGCCGTAGGGATGCTTGGCGAGGCGATTCAAGGTCTTTGAATTGGCGCGCGGATGTTCGCTGATCAGGCGCAGCAAGTAAAAATCTTCTTCGGGAGCCTGCTTTACGAGCTTTTCGAGCATGTCTGGCTTGGCATCGGCGCTCAGCACCAGGCCGATTTTTTCGTCCCACGCGGTATTGATGTGGTTCAGTTCACGCGTGCGCGTGTGGATCAATTCTTCTAAAGCGCGGCGTTCCTGCTGCATGCGCGCGATGGGGGGGTTGGTTCCTTCGAGCGAGTCCAGAACGCGAAGCAAATGCTGGCGTTCGCCGAATACGATCTGCGTAGTACGCGTGATCGCGCCTTTGTCTTTTTCTTTGTGCTGCACCAGGTCGGAACGTCGCATCGTGTGATTGCTCCAGCCCAGTTCTCTCCCGGAGAATGATGGAGAACAGGGCGCTAACAGCGCGGCTTCGTTGTTTATGGGCCGCAATCCACATCCAAGTTCGTGAGGAAATTATGTTCCGCGCACGCGATGCGGTAAAGTTTGCTGAGTGCGGGCTGTGCCCGAAGTGCAACCGTCCGCCACGGCAGTTACGCCCGAGAGAACATCGATCATGTCGGCATTTGACGAACACAAGGATGAACTGGAGCACTACGAGCAGATGTACGGCACGGAGCGCGGCCGCCTGGCCGTTTCGCTGGACCGCATGACCAACGCTTTGGTGCTGGTGGGACAGCACGGGGTGTATTGCACGAGCCAGCGCAATCCCGCTGTGCCGGCAATGGACTTGCGCATGATCAATCAGGAATTAGTGCACGCGAAAGAACTGGTGCAATCGGTGATGGAAGAGATGAAAAAGCGTGGAAAAGAAGCAGCCAAGTAAGGGCGGGCGAATCTGAAAATATTAGGAGGGCGACGGCTAGTCTTTTTTTAAGAAGGGGTTCTCCGCGCGCTCGCGGGCAATGGTGGTTGGCCCGCCGTGCCCGGGAAACACAACGGTTTCGTCTGGCAGTTGCATCAGCTTCCCTCTCAGCGAATTCATGATTTCTTCCATGGAACCGCCCCACAAATCCGTGCGGCCGATGCTGCCTGCAAAAAGCGTGTCGCCAGCAAAAAGCTGCGGCGCCTTAATCGACAAATTGGAAATCGCACCGGCGCCGGAAACCTCCGTCGCGTTTTTGGGCAAATAGAGACAAACGCTGCCCGGAGTGTGGCCGGGTGTGTGAATGACGCTTGCGGCAAAAGTTCCCCAATGCAGAGTGTCGCCTTCTTTGAGCAACTGATCGACGTTCGTTAACTCTGGCATGGGTATTCCGAGAAACGCCGCTTGCACGTCCATGCCTTGGTACAGCGGCAGGTCATCGCGGTGCATCAGCACTGGAGCGCCAGTATATTGATGAAGTTTGGCGAGGCCTCCGACGTGATCGATGTGCGCGTGGGTGCTGACGATGGCGTTGACCGTGAGTTTGTGGCGGCCGAGGAGCTCCAGGATGCGCGTGACTTCGTCGCCAGGATCGATCACCAGGGCTTCGCGCGTCAGCGGATCCGCCACGATCGAACAGTTGCATTGCAGCATGCCCACCGGAATGGAGATGTGAATCAGCCCGTGTTTGGCGGCATCAAAAGAGGGGGAACCGTCGATCATCGCGTCAATTGTAGCATTCCCGGCGGAAAGATCTTCGCGGTGGCCGGCGAAGACTCGAAACGCTCTGTTGGCAGGCTTTTTTTCGACGGCGGTGTAGCCACACCGGGATTTCGCAGCGAGTTTGCTAGACTAAAACCTGCGATTTTATGCAAGGCTCCGAGAAAACTACGGTCATTGAAACGCCCCTCGCGGAACTGCACCGCTCCGCGGGAGCGCGGATGGGGGTATGGTTTGGCGCCGCGCAACCGGACGATTTTGGGGAGGTCCGCGAAGAACAGCGCTTTGCGAACGAAAGCGTGGCGCTGATCGATAAAACGCATCGCGCCTATTTGACGTTCACCGGCCCGGATCGCGTGCGTTACCTGAATGCGATTCTTACGAACGACATTAAGAGCCTGGCGGTGGGTAACAGCAACATTTCGCTGCTGTTGAATCCGCAAGGGCGCATTCTGGCGGAACTCGAGACGCACGCACTGCCGGATCGGCTGCTGTGCATTTCTTATGGAATGATTCGCACGCGGCTCGCGGAGTGGCTAGAGAAATACATCATTATGGATGACGTGACGCTGACCGACGACAGCGACAAGTTCGGCACGCTGGCGCTGGAAGGGCCGAAGACCGGGGCAGCGGTTCGCGAACTGACGGCAACGGATTTTGCCGCAATGGCGGATGCGACTTCGCTGGATTCCGCAATTCGAAACCGGGGAGGAAGCGCGATTCCCTGCCGGTTGCTTCGCCGTTCGGCGAATAGCGCGGAATTCATTGTGGCGCAAAAAGATTTGCGCGCGCTCTGGAAGATTTTGGAAACGACGGCCAGAGAACTGGGCGGCGGAGCGATGGGTTATGCGGCGCTGAGCGCACAACGGCTCGCGCAAGGCGTGGCGTGGTTTGGCTACGATTTTGGCGACAAGCAAATTCCACACGAAGCTGGATTGCAAGACAGCCACATCAGTTACAGCAAAGGCTGCTACACGGGCCAGGAAATTGTCGAGCGGGTGCGTTCGCGCGGCCAAGTGAACCGCCAGCGCGTGGGTTTGCTTTTCGCCGGCGATTTAAAGACCGTGCCTCCAGCCGGGGCAACCTTGCTGCTTGACGGCGCCGAAGTTGGGTACCTGACGCGCGCTGCGCAATCGTTTTATCCGCCCGCCATTTTGGCGATGGCTTACGTGCGAAAAGAAGGCGCAATGCCAGGGACGGTCTTAGCGTGCGGCGGGCATGCGGTTACCGTGGCGCGTCTGCCGCTCTCGGGTTGAACCGGCACAATAGAAACGAAAACCCAACCACCTTTAGAGAGTACGGCCGAAATTGATCCAGAGAAAACTTGGTGCGCCGGACTCGGTTGCACCCGGCGCACCATTTTATTCCGTTCGCTGCCGATCAACTGTGATTACCGGTTGCGTCGCTCCCCGCCGCCGTGGGAGGAGTTATGCTGCGCCGTATTTTGCGAAGCTTGCCGCTGCGGCGCGGAGTGCTGGGCGGGTGCGGAGCGTTGCGGCGGAGCGGAACGTTGTGGCGGCTGCCGGCTCGCCTGTGGACGCGGCGCGCTTTGCCGAGCGTTGAAGTTCGACGCCGGACGGCTGGCCGGGCGATTCATCGAAGACTGCTGCGGCGGACGCGACTGAACCGATTGGCGAGGCGGCGCGGACTGGCGCGATTGAAACGCCGGACGCGATTGGGTTGCCGGGCGCGATTGCTGCGCTTGCGGACGTTGTTGCTGCGCAGAGCGAGCTGGCAACTGGCTGCTTGCCGAACCGCGAAGCGCATTGTTCGGAGTTCCGCGGTAGTTGTTGGCAGGCGCCGGACGATCGTTGCGAACAGCAGTACTTTGGCCCGCGCGATAATTGTTGTTCGCAATGGCGCGATTGTTGCCAGCGAAGGTGTTTGTATTTGTTCTGGCGCCACTGTTAAAAGATCCTCGCGCGCCGCCGTTCAATCCAGCGCGGGCAACGCGGGCGTTGTTGGCCTGCACGTTGTTGTAGGTCACGTTTCTGTGAACGTTGTTGAAACGATTCAGATTGTTGACGTTCACCGTCCGGTTGACGACGCTGCGATTGATGTTGATGTTGGTATAGCGATTGTTGACGTACACGTTGTTATGAAAGTCGACGAATCCGCGGCTACGCCCGATCCAGCCGCAATTCCAGCAGCCGCGTCCCCAGCCGCCCGGATTCCATCCGGTGTAGAAAACACCTCCAAAGCCGCCGCCCCAGCCCCAGTGAAATCCGAGGTTGAGCCAGCCGCCGATGGGGAAGCCGACGCCAAAACTAATGGCCGGTCCCCAATACGGGCGACGGAAATAGATGATCGCGGGATCGTAGACGGGAACGTAGAGATACTGCGGCTCATAGGGATTAATGGCGATGTATTCGTCGTGCTCGATCACTTCCTGCTGCGGCGTGGAGACCAGGTTGCCGACGTGGCGAGCTTCGTGACGGAGGCGCTGCACTGCGCCGGAAACGTCAGTGGACTGATTGACATAGGCTTGGCCAAGCGAAGTGGTCCAGTCCATTTTGTCGGCCATCATATCCAGGACCGTGGGGTAGTGAGCTACGGCGCGAACGCTAACATCCCAATCCTGTTCATCGATTCCGGCGGTGCCGCTAGCGCGAACATAGTTTGCGGCTTGCTGAATTTGGTCAGGAAATGTCGAAGCGACGAGCACTTGGGCGAGCAGCGGATCAGGGTACAAAGCGATGGGCGAGAGCAAGTTGTCGAGCTGATCCGGAGTGAAGGCCTGATAGCCCGCATTCGCTTGACTCTGCGAATAATCGGCAGGTGGCTGAGCATTGTCTGGGGGCTGCGAATAGGTAGAGTTGTCCTGAGATGGATATTGCGGAGCGTCCTGCGCGTCCGGCTGTTGAAAGGCGAGGGCGGGCGAGGGAACGGCGGTCCATGCCAAGAGTAGCGCGAGCGGCAGGGTGTGGCTGAGCGGACGACTTAAACGGATACGCATGAGTCGATGCCTCCTTTGAGGCCGAGCACGGGCGCGAGCAAGCACATGGGCCGGAAGCGGGTGTGCCCTGGAAAACGCCACATAGACTCTTAACCCGCAGCGCCCGGAATAGTTCGTAGGGTAAGTTTGGTATTGGGTTTTGAGTTGAGACGGCGACAACGAAATGGTTCCCAAGACGTTGATTCTAAAGTTGGTTAACGAAGGCTAAGCAGGAGTCAGCAGGTCCGCTTCAACGGGCGAGGCTGGCTCCTCCTTATGCATTGACGGGAATTTGCCATACGTGAGGCCGCGCCATAGCCACTCCATGGGGCCAAAGCGATAGTGCTGCAACCACCAATTGCTGAACAGCACTTGCGCTGCATATAGAATTACGGTGAGAAGGAGTCCGGGGGCTGGTCCGACGCGTCCATGGAGGCCGGTTGTGTAGTGATAGAAGAAAAGGGTGCAAACGATCGATTGCATCAGATAGTCCGTCAAGGCCATGCGGCCAACGGCGGCAAACGGGAGCAGGATGCGGCGCCCATCGTCGCGCAGGAAGAGCAGCGCGAGGCCGGATACGTAGCCGGCGCTCAAGATGTGCCCTCCCAAAAGCGTGACGAGTCCGGCAGCCCAAGCCCACAGCGAAACGACACCGGGAGGAACGACGGCTCGCACCACGCCGACAAAAATATTGAGGGGCAGACCGACGACGAGGCACCAGAAGCACACGCGCTTTAGCAGCGGCTGGTATTGCTCGAGACGCTGGACGATACCGGCTCGCCACACCCACATGCCGAGTAGAAAAAGGCCGGTGGCGTAAATGGCGAAGAGAGTATAGGGCAGCTGTTCTTTCCACTCGACCCAGTTCTGCGCCAGGATTTCGCGGACCGTGCCGTGCGCGTAGATGTGGACGACGGCGTAAAGCTTTTGCATGTCCGGCGGTTTGGGTTCCATCCAGTGGGGACGGAAGCGGCTGAAGTACAGGCCGAGGAAGACGGTGCTCATCACGATGGGGAGCGCGAATAAGCTGCTGGCCCACCAAAGCAAGGTTTTCTGCTGGCGATTGCGGAAGAGCAGCAGGATTGCGCCGGAGACCGCGTAGGTAAGCAGGATGTCTCCGGCCCAGATCAAGATGCCGTGGATGAGTCCAAAGAGCGCCAGCGCAAGAAGGCGGCGCGGATAGAAGCGCAGGAAGCGCGCGCCGCGTGCTTCCGCACGGCTCATTTGGATGGCGAAGCCCATGCCGAAGAGAAATGAAAAAATCGAGATGAACTTGGTTTGGATAAAAGCGTCGACGAGGAACTGGGCCAGGACATCGGCGCGGCTGTGAAAGAGGACGCCGATGTAGCCGTAGGCATCGAGGGGTGCGAAGAAAGCGCGCATGTTCGCGGCGAGGATGCCGAACAGGGCCATGCCGCGCAGAACGTCAATGAAGAGGATGCGCTCGGAAAGGCCGACCGGGCCGGCGGGCTGAGGTTGTGGCTGCATGCTTACCCTGCTGTCGGGAATCATGGCATGAGTGGCCGGAGGGGAGTCAATCGGCAAATGGCCCTCTCAACCGCGTCAGACTCTCCGCCGTCGAGCGCAACTTCCGTTCCCGCATTGCGCAGATTTCCTCCGGTCAATGGTTTCTTCGTGGCGCGCTCTCGGAACGCTAGGGCACCTGTGGCAAGGCCAATTGCCGTTGCGCCCGAGGGGACCTGCATAAGTCTTTGTACCTCGTACAGAGCCAGGCGGGGAAGCTGCCCAAATCTGTCTCCCCAAAGCCTGGCAGCAGCGCGTTCGCCAAGCCGTGAACGACTATCACTTAATGCAAGAACTGATTGAGGAAGTTTCCGAGTTGGAATGGAAACGACTTCAGGAAAAGAATCGATCATAAGAGATAGATTTGCTGTTCGGCGTCTCGCCTTCAGGTTACGCGTGAAACGAACCGCGCCCGGAAAGCACTAAATCAATAACGGTAGCTGCGACTCGTGAGATGGACTGCGGCTGCCCTCAAACGAGGTGATTTATGAGGCTTCGGGTGCTGTTGCTTTCGGCGATTGGAATTTGGCTGTGCGCGGTACTGGCCGCGAGACCCATCTGGGCGGAACCCGAGGAGCGGGCGACCGTGAAGTGCGTGAAGCGCACCGCGGATGCAGAACCGCCGCGCAAGGAGATGCCCGTCCTTCGCCCGCTGGACGGAAGAGAACAAAAAATCGAGTCAGCACGGAAGCTGCCGCCGGTTTGTCCGGAAGGCGAAGTACCTGAGCTGCATTCGGATACTCGGCACTTCATTAAAGGTAATCCCATGCTGGGACCGTACGCGGAGCCCGGCCCGGCCCATAAGTTGCCGCGAGAATTGGTTAACAAAGCGCTGCTGCTGCCCTTTGATCAGGTTTATTGGAAGCGCGACGGCGCCGCGCCTAACGCGCCCTCTGGGCTAGCGACCGGTTCCGGTGACCCGCCGTGCAACGGAATGGCGTGGTTTGGGAGTTGCTTCTTTTACGGTACGGCTTCGGAGCAACGGGTGGCGGATGGCGGCGGCATGACCGTGCAGATCGAAGCGCCGACGGTGGTCCTCGATGGCGGACCGAGTGATGGCGGACACTCGATTGGCGAAATCGCGGTGATGGGCAGCGGCGGCGCAGGCGGCACACTCGACGACGTCGAAATGGGCTGGAGCGTGGCGCCCCAACAGTGGGGCGATGCGCATTCGCATCTCTTTGTTTATCACTGGGACGATGGCGCGGAGACTTGTTACAACACCTGCAACTGGAATCAGGTGAGCGGCACCTACTATCCGGGAATGGATTTGACTGCGCTGGTCGGGCAGAACGTGTACATCGGCTGGGTGCATTACAAAGGCGCGTGGTGGGGATGGTTCAACGATCAATGGCTGGGGTACATCAACGATTCCGCGTTTGCCACGACATTTACGCAGACCGCGCAGATTCAATGGTATGGCGAAGTGGCGTCGAACAACGGCATTCCGCCGAAGACGCAGATGGGCAACGGCGAATTTCCTGCGAAGACGACGGCGGCGGGCATGTCGACGTTGTGCGATGTGGATGCAAAGGCGTGGGTGTGTTTCTACCGGGATTTGCAATCGGCGGGGGCTACACACGTGAGCTATTACGATATTCAGAACCACACTAGTTTTGGTGCGGTTAGGTATGGCGGGCCGGGGCAGTAGGTCTCGCAGAAACGCTGGGGCGAACTCGCCGCCCATTCCCCCAGCCGGATCTTCGAAGGGGTAACTCCGCTGTCGACGATGACGGGTCGCGCTTGCTGTATGCGTGCGGCGGTACACCAGAAAATCTTCCGGTAGGGCGCCCGCCGCCGGGCACACAGCTTTTCAAGGTGCGGCGGCATCCAACTACAGCGGATGCCACCGATAGAAACGCACGCGACTTTGCCACCTGGCGCATCCGTTCGTACTTACTTCGCAGGACATTTCATACGCCGCTTCGGAGCCGTCGTGCAAAAACTGTTTCGGTATCTTGCCACGCCAGCGATAATTTGGGTGGCCAGCGGCGCGATCCTCCTTGCACAAACTCCAGAAAGCCAACCCGCCCCACCGCAAGCGATCACGGTTAACGCGAAAAAATACGAATTTAGTCCGGGCGAAATTCACGTTCATAAAGGCGTAAGAGTGGAGCTGAAAATTCATTCCGAGGACGTCGTGCATGGCGCCAAACTGAACCTTTATCCCGAAGGCTCCAGCGGCAAAGGCACGCCCGGCCTGTTATTTCGTGATCCCGGGGAGAATGGCAAAGTCGAAAAAGGCATCGACCAAGTGCTCGATTTTGTTCCGCAGCAAACCGGCGTGTACGAATGGAAATGCGCGAGGGTATGCGGATTCGGGCACAATCGCATGAAGGGCAAACTGGTCGTTGACCCTTAGCACGTGCTCTTCAAGTGCGCGGCGAGCGCGCGGAGCAGGCAGCGTCGCGCTAGCATCCGTGACGCAAATTCCCATTTCAGGAATCGACGTCTGCTACTCGTTACCGCTGGGCAAGCATCCTGCATCTATAGCTGCGCATCTCACTTGGAGAAAATATGGCGACATCCATCGCACCAGCTCCTGCACCCGCGCCTTCCGTACAAACTTCCACATACCGCGAACACGTAAACCCGCAGTGGGTGGCGCTGCTGAACCTGCTGGGCATGAATGTGGAGTATGTGCGCTGCTCAGGGTGCGAGCTGTTCACCGCCGATGGCCGCCGCATTCTAGATTTTCTTTCCGGCTATTGCGTGCACAACGCCGGGCACAATCACCCGTACATCGTACAGGCGCTCAAAGATGAACTCGATAAATGTGGCCCGGCGATGCTGCAAAGCCATATTCCCGAGATTGCCGGGGAGCTTGCGCGACGGCTCTGCGAACTGGCGGGCGGAAAGTTAGAAAAAGTTTATTTTGGCAGCAGCGGCAGCGAAGGCGTGGAAGCCGCCATTAAATTTGCGCGCGCCATTACGGGACGCGCGGGCATCCTGTACGCGAAAAGCAGCTTCCACGGGCTTACCAACGGCGCGCTTTCGCTGATGAATGACGCATTTTGGCGCGAGGGATTCGGCCCGCTGCTGCAAGACACGCACGGAGTGCCTTACGGCGACGCCGCCGCGCTAGAAACCGCGATCGCCAAGGGCAAATTCGCGGCGCTGGTCATCGAACCGTTGCAAGCCGAAGGCGGGATTCACGTTCCGACGCGCGCTTACCTGCAACAGGCGCAAAAACTGTGCCGCAGCAACGGAACGCTTTTCGTTTTGGATGAAGTGCAAACCGGGATGTATCGCACGGGATCGTTTTTGGCCGCGCAGCAATTTGGCGTGCAGCCCGACATGGTGGTGCTGGCCAAAGCGCTCAGTGGCGGCTTGGTGCCGGTCAGCGCGGTGCTGATGACCAACAAGCTCTATGACGCCGTATATTCTTCGCTGAAGCGCGCCATTGTACACACTTCGACGTTCAGCGAAAATGCCCTCTCCATGCGCGCCGGCCTCGCGACGCTCGACGTCCTGCAAAATGAAGATCTCGGCCGGCGCGCGCTGCAACTTGGGGAGGCCTTTCGCGCCAAACTGCGCAGGGAACTCGCGCCCTACGATATGGTCAAAGAAGTGCGCGGCATGGGTCTGCTCAACGGCATCGAATTTGCGCCGCCCACAAAATTAGCGGTGCGCGCGCTGTACGAGACGTTCCGCAGAATTCATCCTGCGATGTTCGGGCAAGTGATGGTAATGCGCATGTTTCGCGAAAAAGGATTTCTGACGCAAATATGCGGCAATAATTTTATGGTATTGAAAGCTGCGCCGCCGCTGACGGTGACGACGGAACAACTCGACGAATTTATCGAGGGGATTTGTTACGTGGTGAATCTGGCGCAGAATTCTCCGGGGTTCTGGACGGAAGCGATAGGAATGGCGCGCCGCGCGGTAACCATTTAGCCGCGCGGATTTTCGGAAGATTCTACAAAACGCAGACGTGATCGAGAGTCACCTCAAACAGACGGCTTCGTAGAATCAAAAAACGGCTTTCAAGCGATTCGCATACCAGCGGCGAGAAAGGCGGACGAGTGGTCTCTTCGCAACAGAGTACAGATGTATTCGTCGTAGGCGGTGGCCCCGCGGGTCTCGCCGCCGCTATCGCCGCACGGCAAAAAGGTCTCAGCGTAATCCTCGCTGACGGCGCCGCACCGCCTATTGAAAAGCCCTGCGGCGAGGGAATGCCGCCGGAAACGCTCGATGCGCTCCTCCCTCTCGGCGTACAAATGAAGGCCGGCGAAGGTTATAAATTCCGCGGCATCACCTTTGCCCAAAACGGCGCCAGCGTCTCCGCTGATTTTCCGCAAGGCGCGGGCATCGGCATTCGCCGCCCGCTATTGCACGCGCGGCTGGTCGCTAGAGCTGAGGAGTGCGGAGTGCAACTGCTATGGAAAACTCCGGTACGCGCGATCGATGGCGAAGGCGTGCAGCTTACGCATGGCAAAATTGGTTCTCGTTGGATTGTCGGGGCCGACGGCCAAGGCTCGCGCGTCCGCCGCTGGAGCGGCCTCGACGGCGGCGCGCACGTCGAAAAACGCCACGCTGTCCGCCGGCACTATCATGTGCAGCCGTGGTCCGACTACATGGAAATTATCTGGAGCGATCACTCGCAGATCTACGTCACACCGATCGGGCGCGAAGAAATCTGCATCGTGGTGCTGTCTGAGAAAGCCGAGCATGCCAACTTTGAAGACGCGCTCCGCGAGCTACCGAACCTGGCTGGCAAACTCGCCGGCGCAAGGCTCGCCAGCCGCGAGCGCGGCGCCATTACCGTAATGTGCACGCTCGAAGACTTGCAGCGCGACAACGTCGCGCTGGTCGGCGACGCCTCCGGCGGGGTTGACGCCATCACCGGGGAAGGCTTGCGTCTAACATTCCGGCAGGCATTAGCACTTGCCGACGCCATGGCTGCGCAAGACCTGACGCTTTACCAGCAAGCGCACGCGGCGATTTGCCGCCACCCGATGCGCATGGGCCGGCTGATGCTCTGGCTCGGCCGCCATCCGCGCATTCGCAATCGCGCCATTCGCGCGTTGCAAGACAATCCCGATCTTTTCACTCGCCTGCTCGCGACGCATATCGGCAAGATATCTGCCGCGGAAATTCTCTCGACCAGCGCGCAGCTCGGTTGGGGACTGCTCGCGATCTGACGCCATCCAAGGAACGGTCATGAAAGTTTCCGCTACAAAATCGATCAGCGCCTCGGCAGTCGCGGTACTCGCGCTGGCGCTCTTACTTTCAGCGGCTCCCGGCCCACCGCGGCCCCAAGAAACTTCCGGCTCTCCTTCTGAACTCGTCCTCACGCTAGATCCCGCGCAAAGCAAGGTGCACTTTAACGTCGAAAGCACCTTGCATACCGTTCACGGCACCTTCAGCGTGAAAAGCGGCATGGTGCATTTCGATCCGCAAACCGGCAAGGCCGGCGGTGAAATTGTGGTGGACGCCACCAGCGGCGATAGCGGCGGCAATTCCCGCGACGCCCGCATGCACAAAGAAATTCTGGAAACCAAAAAATATCCAGAGGCCGTTTTTCATCCATCGCAAATTGAAGGCCAGGTGGCTTCCATCGGCGCCTGCGACGTCAAGCTACGCGGTATCGTGTCTCTTCATGGCGCGGATCATGAGCTAACGGCGCTCATTCATGCCAATCTGGAATCTGACCACTGGACCGGCACGGCAAAATTCGAGGTCCCCTACATCAGCTGGGGCATCAAGGATCCCAGTAATTTTTTCCTCAAGGTAAAACCGGTGGTGAACGTTGAACTGGAAATGTCTGGCGCCCTGAAATCCGCAAAATAATTCCTGCGCGCCACAGGCGCAACAATTTCACTCGCCCTAATTCTCACGTACAAAATTTTGCCACGATCTTCACGCCCTTTGATTGACTTGCGGTTAATCTCAAAATACTATCCACCTTCGCGGAACTACTGCCCTACGATGGCAACCACATGCCACTGCTGACCATGCTTTTTACCGACGTGGTCGGCTCGAGCGCCACGAAACGCGACGTCGCGCTCGGCCGCGACAATAAAGAACGCGACCAGGCGTACCTCGACCAAGTGCAAACTCCGCACTTCGCGCTCGTCCGCGCCTCCTGCCAAGCACATCACGGCCAGGAAGTGAGCACCATGGGCGACGCTTTCTTTCTGGCGTTTGACGATCCCGTACAAGCCGTGCGCTGCGCCGTCGACATTCAGCAAAGACTCGCCACCACTCCAGTCAAAACGCCCATCGGCCCGTTGCGCCTGCGCATCGGCGTGCACTCTGGCTTTCCGGAATTCTTCGAAGGCAGTTGGCATGGCGCCGACGTCGACGCCACCGCGCGCGTCGAGGCGCAGGCTTCGCCCGAGCAAATTTTGATTTCATCGCGCACCTACGAACTGGTGCGCCACATGTCCGACACCAAGTTTTATTCGCAAGGCCAGTTCGAACTGAAAGGCGTCGGCCAGATGCATCTCTGGGAGGTGGATTGGTCTGGCCGGGGTAAGCGCCCCACTCCAAAACCCTCTCTGGACGCGATCGCGCGGAGAAAACGCCTCATGCGCAGCGCGGCTGCGGCCTTGGCGGCAATTCTCTTCGTGGGCGCGGGCTTTTATTTCTATCGCCGCTACCAATCCGGCCTCACCATCTGGCCGACAAAAGCTCGCCCCACCGTCGCGGTGATGGGTTTCAAGAATCTTGGCAAACCGGAAGTCGCTTGGCTCTCCGACGCGCTGTCAGAGATGCTCAGCACGGAACTTTTTGAAAGCGGCGTGCTGCGCACTATTCCTTCGGAAGACGTCTCCGTCGCCAAAGCCGATCTCGGGCTGATTATCGCCCCCACTTTTAGCGTCGCTACCCTGGCGAAAATTCATCGCATTTTGCGCTCCGAATACGTTATCTCCGGCACCTACGTCGCGATGGGCAACAACCCCGCGGACAGTATTCGCGTCGACCTGCGGGTGCAAGAGGCCGAATCGGGCGAAACGATTTCGAGCTTCATGGAAGAGGGCAACCTCGCCACACTTTCCAGCGTCCTGCGAAAGGCTGGCATTGATCTGCGGACCCGGTTGGGGGTAAAAGACGCAAGCGTACCCACGCAAGGTAGACAGCCATCGACGTTGCCCTCCGATCCGGAAGCCCTGCGTCTTTACACCGACGGCCTCGTCAAACTCCGCGCCTTTGACGCGCTGGGCGCAAAGGACGACTTCGAAAAATGCATTTCACTGGAGCCGAATCTCGCTCTTCCTTGGGAAGCGCTGGCCAGCGCCTGGCAACTCCTCGGCTACGACCAAAAAGCCAAGGAGGCCTCGAAAAAAGCCGTCGAACTCTCGGCCAATCTCGCCCCGCAAGAGCAGCGGTCCATCGAAGCGCACTACCACGAATTAAATTCCGATTGGAACCGGGCCATCGCGATTTACCAGGCTCTGCAGGTGCTTTATCCCGACGATCCCAATTACTCTCTGGCGCTTGCCAAAGCGCAAACGAGCGCTGGAAAAGCGCAGGATGCTCTCGCCACACTCGCGAAACTCGAAAAAGACCCGCAGATGAAAGACGACCCGCGCGTCGATTTTTCCGTGGCGCTCGCCGCGGAATCGCTTTCTGACGCGCACAGAGAACACGATGCCGCAGCGGCGGCGGCGGCAAAAGCCAAACAGCAAGGGTCGCGCTTGCTGGCCGCGCACGCCTACTGGCAACTTTGCAGCGCTGATTTTGATCTCGGGCAATTTCAGGATGGCGAAGCCGCTTGCGAAGCTTCCCATAGCTCCGCACCGTTCGATGACGACATCGCCGCGCGGAGCGACACGGTGTGGGCCAGCATCCTGCAAGCCCAAGGCAAAAATACGGAGGCTCTCGAGATGCGCCGCAAGGCCCTCGAGACGGCGCGCAAAATCGGCTCGCAAAAAGATGTTGTCGGCGCCTTGCAGAATCTAGGGGACTTACTGGACTCGCAGGGGCAAAGCGACGAAGCGCACAAAGACTACAACCAGGCTTTGCAACTTGCGCGCTCGATCGGCGACCAGGCCGGCGCCATCAGAGTGACCGACAGCCTCGCCGCGCATTATCAAACTTCGGGCGATTACCTTACGGCGGAAACCTTCTATAAGCAGTCTCTCGAGACGGCCATGCAAATCAATGACAAGGCCACCGCCGCCAACGCGCTAACCAATCTGAGCGGCCTGCAAACGCAATTGGGCCAGCTTGATACCGCGCAGAAAAACGTCCTGCAAGCCATCACGTTGTACAAAGAATCGGGTGCGGAAACCAATCTGCCCGCGGCGCTCGATATCCGTGGCGATCTCTTCTTGATTCACGCGGACCTGTCCAATGCTCGGAAACAATATGAGGAGGCGCTGGCGCTGGCCGTTGAGCAGCAGTCCGCCCCTTTCATCGCGGGCGCACGCGCGGAAACCGCGTTGCTCGATTTGGAAGACAACAGAGTCGCGGACGCTGAAGCGCTCGCCCGTCAAGCCGCCGACGAGTTTGCTTCCGAAAAACTCGTCGACCAGGAAGCTGATGCGCGCGACACTCTGGCTCGCTGCCTCTTGGCGCAAGGCAAATTGCCGGATGCCCGCGCGGAAATCGACCGCGCCAGCAAAACCCGCTTGCAAGACCGCGTCGTCGCTTTATCTCTTGCCATTACAAACGCGCGTTTAACGGAGAAAGAAGCAAAAGGCCCCGAAGCTCGTAAAATTTTGGAGGGCAGCCTCGCCGAATCCTCCCGGGCAAAACTGATCGGCATTACCCTCGAGATCAAGCTCTCCCAAGCCGAAATGGCGGCTTCCGCAAACCCGAAATCTGCCGTCCCGCTCTTCTCTGCCGTCCAAAAAGACGCCACCGCCAGGGGTTATCTCTTGATCGCCTCGCGAGCCCAGAGCGCTCAGAACTTGAGGTCGCAATCGCAGCATTGATTGAGGAAAAGCGCCGACGAGATGGATGGGAATTCGTCAAATAGGATACATTCCTGCACACCGCCCGGAAATGCTCGACCCCGCCTCCTTGCCTTCGTGATGATATGTGCCTGTATATAAATGACTTACAGGTCGCACCAAACCTTTGGATGAGATCCTCACGTGGTAGGGCACGTGCTCGCTAAACACTTAGGCATTGGCTTGCGAGCTGTCCCCACAACATTTTGGCGTGAAGATGCACACTTCAGCCTACGTGCAAGTGGCCGTGCGTGTTTAGGACAATAGTGATCGACAAAAGGAGAACCATGCGCTTCAATCGTTTACTCGCGAGACTCGTTACGTTCGCTGTTGTACTACTCGGTGTTGCCTCCGCCCCGGCAGCCGCCGTCTCTGTTCACGGTGCTTCGCACTACGGGCCAGATCCGGGATTTGTTAGTTGCGAGGATGGCACCAGTAATTGCCAATCCTTCAACCTGACTCCTACCGTGGTCAACTTCGATGGCAACACCTACGATATCTTTCAATTTGTCACCAACGACGGTAGTGGCGACGTATCTCTTTATAACGTGGTTGATCTCCATGCGTTAGGAGCGAATGCCACATTTTCGCTGCCCCCGGCTTTCTTCACTCCTGCCCAGACCGAGATTTTGGGATGCGGTGGCGAAAGCGATCCCTTCGACGGCAGCACCGTTCCGACAGACAGCAGCTTCCCCGCGGTCGCGATTCCTGGAGTTTGCACTGCGGGTTCCGTAGCTCCCGTCGTCACCCTCAACGCAGACGGAACCTTTACAACCGGCGCAGGCTTCACTCTCGCGGATCTCGTCCTCGATGCCCCCGTGGGTACCGCCAGTACGCCGGAGCCTGGAACATTATTCCTCCTCGGCGTCGGTCTCCTCGCCCTCGGCTGCGGGCTCCGCCGCGCGGTCTGACCATTCGCTCCGTTTCTTTCAAAGTTGTTGTCCTCGTTCTCGCCAGGCGCTCCGTTGGAAAACCGAGCGCCTCTTTTTTGCCCGCTCGAACGCACTTCGCCGCTTGCATGAATCCTTCGCTCCGGTTTTGTTCCCGTTGCCGCGCAAAACCGCTTCGGTTTTAGGGTTTACGCCCTCGCAGAAACAGTTTTTGCGACCACTTCACGGAGTACGGCGATGGCGCGGTCGATGCCCGCGCGGGTGACGTCGCAGTGCGTGACGAAGCGCACCGAATGCAGTGCGGTATCCTGCGCCAGGATCCCGTGCGCGGCCAGCGCTTCGCAGAATGCAACGGCGGTCTGCGCGGTTTGCGAGCAATCGAAAATGAGGATGTTGGTGCGCACTTTTGCCGCGTCGATGCGCAAACCAGGAATTTGCGCGATGGCGTTGGCGAGCAGCTTGGCGTGTTCGTGGTCGACGTGCAGGCGCGCGGGAGATTTCTCGAGCGCCAGCAAACCGGCGGCGGCGAGCACGCCGGCCTGGCGCATTCCGCCGCCAAACATTTTCCGGTACACGCGGGCTTTTTGAATGAACTCGCGCGAGCCAACGATCAGGGAACCGACGGGAGCACCCAAACCTTTGGACAGGCAAAACATTACGGAATCGACGTCGCGCGAAATTTGCGCAACGCTTTCGCCGAGAGCCACGGAAGCGTTGAACACTCTGGCGCCATCGAGATGCACTTTCAAACCGGCGGCGTGCGCTTGTTCGCAAATGTTGCTGATTTGCGCGGAGGTGTAAAGCATTCCGCCAGCCATGTTGTGGGTATTCTCGAGGCAGATCAGCGCGGATTGCGAATCGTAATAGATTTTTGGACGAATCACCGCCGCGATCTGTTCCCAGGTGAGAATACCGTCTGCGCCGCGCGCGACGCGGGGCATGCACCCGGCAATCGCGGACATCGAAGCGAGCTCGTAAAGGTTCACGTGGCCGCGTTCATCGCAAATGACTTCGTCGCCGTGGTGCGTCCAGATTTTTATGGCGATCAAATTTCCCATGCAGCCGGTGGGAACGAACAGGGCGGCTGGCTTCGCGAAGAGTTCCGCGGCGCGCTGCTCGAGTCTGTTGACGGTGGGATCTTCGCCGTACACATCGTCGCCGACTTCGGCGGCGGCCATAGCTTCGCGCATTTCCGCAGTGGGTCGCGTCAGCGTGTCGCTGCGGAGGTCCACGGAATTGCGCAGCGCATCCTGATCGAGATTTTGCACGGTGTTGGTTTCCAGCGTTTTTGTGTTCATGGTTCCCTGCTCGGTCCGGCGGATTTTGCGCGGGTGATCAGCGCAGCAGTTCGACAAAAACTTCATTGGAGACACTTAATTTTTGCGGCGCGAGCCGAACTACCGCTCCGCGACGTTCAAGCCATCCCTGCTTCTCAAGCAGAGCAAACCGCGGCGCGAGTTCGACGTGATACTCGCTTTCGATTTTCGCGGCATCGACGCCGTCGAGTTGACGCAGCCCGAGAAAAAGCTCTTCCTCAAGAGCGCTCTCGACAGAAAGAATTTCGTGCTGCTCAACCGGCAGGCGCGAACCCTCTATGGCTTGCACGTAGTTGGCGGCGTCGTGCGCGTTGGCCCAGCGGTGACCGGCGAAAAAAGAGTGGGCGCCGGCGCCAAAGCCGAGATACGGTTCACGGCGCCAATACTTGAGATTGTGGCGAGATTCGCGGCCGGGCTTGGCCCAGTTGGAGATTTCGTAGTGGTGAAAACCAGCGGCGCGCAGATATTGTTGCGCGGATTCGTAGAACGCAGCCATGTCGTCTTCCGCGGGAATCTCGCGGGCGCTGTAACGGCTGCCCTGCTGCAGAACTTCGAGGCCGAGGCGGCTGCCTTCGTCGATTTCGAGCAGATAAATAGAAACGTGCTCCGGATGCAAAACACCGAGTTCGTCGAGCGACTGCTGCCAACTGGCGGCAGTTTGGTGCGGCAAACCGGCGATGAGATCGACGCTGATGTTTTCGATTCCGGCGGCGCGGAGAAGGGGAACGGCGCGATAAATATCTTCACGGCGATGCATGCGGCCGGCGGCGATCAATTCCTTGTCGATGAAGGACTGCAAGCCGAAACTGACGCGATTGACACCGGCGGCGGCCCAGGCCGAAACTTTGGGGGCGTCGATGGTTTCCGGGTCGGCTTCGAGAGTTACCTCCAGCGAGCCGCCATCAAAGGTCTCGCGGATGGCGCGGAGCAACTCGGCGATGTGAGCGGGATCGAGCAAGCTGGGAGTGCCGCCGCCGATGTAAACGGTGTCGACGAAGGTTTGGGAGAACAATGGCGTGACGGCGATTTTCGCGGTTTCATAAAACTTGGCGTGCTGGCGAATTTCTTTACAAACGGCCGCGACATATGGAGCAAAGCGCACAGATGAAACCACGCCGGTGTGGAAATTGCAGTAGGTGCATTTCGTCTGGCAGAAAGGCACCTGAATGTAAATACCAAGTGGTGGCATGGAAGAGAAAACTGTAGCACACCTGCTGGAATGGCGGATATTAGCTGCGACCCCTGGCGGTTAGCGAGGCCTTCCGGCCGCCTGTCGTGTGCATGGAGCTTGGCGCGGGATGTCCAAGCGATTTTGCAGTGTTTTCGGAAAGGACGGCATCGCCAGTTTACTCCTTGCGGCATCGAAGAACCAGGCAACGGTATTGCGCAGGGGCAGGCCCGCGGATTAGGATGTGCCGCACTCGGGGCGCGTTCACCGCGAACTCCGGGGTCATGGAGACATTCTCGATGCTCAGTTACCGAACTGGCCGCGCATTGCAGCTGGTTGGCGTCCTGTTGTGTGGGGCGGCGACGGCGGTGGCACAGACGCAGACAACGCCTGGTCCGAGCGCGCCAGGCCAAGCAATACCCGGGACTCCCGGGAGCACGTTCGGGGGCAGCGTACCCGGGAAGCTGGTACCGGGAGTGCTGCCGCTTTCGTTGCGCGAGGCCATTGACCGGGGACTGAAACAAAATCTTGGGCTGCTACTTGCGAACTCCGACATTCGTGCGGCGCGGGGGCAGCGGTGGGAGCAGTTGAGCGCGCTTTTGCCCCACGTTTCGGCGGCACCCTATCTGGCGGATTCAAAAATCAATCTTGGGGAACTGGGACTTTCAAGCATCGGGGGAATGAGCATTCCGCCTTCGGTCGGACCGTTTTCTTATTTTGACGCGCGGGTGGCGGTGACGCAGCAATTATTTGATTGGAAGTCGATCAACGCGACGCGAGCAGCAGGCGAAAGTTTGAAATCGACAGAGTATTCCTACAAGGATGCGCGCGATTTAGTGGTGCTCGCGGTGGGATACACGTATTTGCAGGCGATAGCGGACGAAGCGCGGATTGAGACCTCGGAAGCGCAAGTCCAGACAGCGCAAGCGCTCTACGATCAAGCCAACGATCAGGTGACCGCGGGAACTTCGCCGGCGATCGACGGGCTGCGTGCGAAAGTGGAACTGCAGACGCGGCAGCAGCAGTTGATTCAAGCGAAGAACAATTTTGCGATTCAAAAATTGACGGTGGCGCGAGTGATTGGACTTGCGCCGGGGCAGGAATTCGAGTTTACGGACAAATCGCCGTACCAGCCGTTCGAAGACATTACCGTAGAAGAGGCGGAAAGGCGGGCGTACGCGGCGCGGTCCGATTACCAGGCGGCGGAGCGCGACGTGCATGCGGCGGAATTCTCGCGAAGAGCCGCGCGCGCGGGTTATTTTCCGTCCCTCTCGTTCAGCGCGGACTACGGCGAGGGCGGCGGCCATCCTTCGACGGCCACGCAGGTTTTCGAGGCGCGGGGAACGCTTGCGATTCCAATTTTCCTGGGAGGCAGCGTACACGGCGAAGTGTTGCAGGCGGATGCGCGGCTCGAGCAAAGCCGCGAACGGCTGGATAATTTGCGCGCGCAGATCGATTCCGACGTGCGCGCGGCGCTGCTGAATTTGCAATCGTCGGCAGAGCAGGTGAAGGTGGCGCGCAGCAACATCGATTTGGCAGAAGAGACGCTGGTGCAGTCGCGCGACCGCTTTACGGCGGGAGTGGCGGACACGGTAGAGGTGGTGCAATCGCAGGAAGCGGTGGCTAGCGCGCACGAGCAGTACATCTCCAGCCTTTACAGTTTTAACTTTGCAAAAATCTCCCTGGCGCGCGCGATCGGCGTGGCGGAAGCGGGCGTCAAAGAATATTTTAAGGAAAAATAAATCATGGCCGAAGAGAACCCATCCCGTTCGGTGTCCGGCGGAAGCAGCGGAGCTTCCACGGAAGCGTCGCCGTTGACGGACACAAAAGCTGCTCCGCGAACCTATCGTGCGCCGCGGCGCCGCAGAAACATCGTGATTTTAGTGGTAGCGGTGGTACTGGTGATCGGCGGCATATTTTTGTGGCGCTACTTCAGCAGTTATGAATCGACGGACGACGCCCAAGCGGACGTCCATTTGTATCCGGTGAGCGCGCGCGTTTCGGGGTACGTGGTGAAGGTGAATGTCGAGGATAACCAGTGGGTGGAAAAGGGCACGGTGCTCGTGGAGATCGATCCGACGGACTACCAAGTGGCGCTGGCGCAGGCGCAGGCCAATCTGGAGAATGCGCAGGCGACGGCAGAATCCTTGAATATCACGGTGCCGATTACTTCGGTGAATACGGCGAGCCAACTGAGTTTCACCGCATCGGATATCACCAACGCCGACGCCGGAATCAGTGCCGCACAGAGGCAATTGAGCGCGGCGCATTCGCAGCTGGAAGAGGCGCAAGCCAACGATGTGAAGGCCCAGGATGATCTGCGTCGCTACAAATTGCTGGTGGATAAGAAGGAAGTGGCGGAGCAGGTTTACGACACAGCGTTAGCGGCGGCGAAATCGAGTACGGCGGCAGTGGCAGCGGCGCAAGCCAATGAATCGGCGGCGCAGCAATTTGTGCGGCAGGCACAGAGCAGGATGGGACAGGCACAAGCGAATCACCAATATGCGGAAACGGGGCCGCAACAGGTGTCGTCAACCAAGGCGCGCGTGCGCGCGGCGATTGCCGACGTCGAAGAGAAACGCGCAGCACTGCAGCAGGCGCAGCTGAATCTGCAATATACCAGGATCGTGGCGCCCGTGACCGGCGAAGTGAACAAGTCCGTGGTGGTGGGGCTCAACGTTCAGCCCGGACAGCAACTGCTGACGGTCGTGCCGCTCGATGAGGTGTGGGTCACCGCCAATTTCAAAGAGACGCAGCTGCGGCGCATGAAGGTTGGCCAGAAAACTGAAATTCATGTGGATTCGACCGGCCAGACGCTCAAGGGGCATGTGGACAGTATTGGAGGAGCGACCGGGCCGCTGTTTAGTTTACTTCCGCCCGAGAACGCCACGGGCAACTATGTGAAAATTGTGCAGAGAATTCCGGTGAAGATCGTTTTGGAGCAAGGTGAGAACCGGAACCGCCAGCTTAGGCCAGGCATGAACGTAGTGCCGGACGTGTACCTGCAATGAGCACCGCAGCACTTACGATGGATGAAGTTTGGCGGCCGAAATACAACCCATGGCTGATTGCGGTGGTGGTGGCGCTGGCAGCATTCATGGAGGTGCTGGACACGAGCATCGCCAATGTGGCGTTGCCATATATGGCGGGAAGTCTGGGCGCGAGCAACGACCAGAGCACGTGGGTGCTGACGTCTTATCTGGTTTCCAACGCGATAATTCTGCCGATCAGCGGATGGCTGGCGGGGGCGCTGGGGCGGAAACGCTTTTTCATGACGTGTTTGACCGTGTTCACCGTCAGTTCTTTGCTTTGCGGAATCGCGCCTAGTCTCGGGATGTTGCTTCTTTTTCGCGTGCTGCAGGGCGCGGGCGGTGGCGGACTGCAACCCATGGCACAGGCGATTTTGGCGGACACGTTTCCCCCTCAACAACGCGGACTGGCGTTTGCGCTATACGGCATAACGGCGATCATGGCGCCGACGATTGGGCCCACATTGGGCGGGTGGATTACTTTTAATTACTCGTGGCGATGGATTTTCTTCATCAATATTCCCGTAGGGCTGGCCACGTGGTTTTTGGTACGGCGCTTCGTCGAAGATCCGCCGTATGTCGCCAAGTTGAAGGCTGCCGGAGTGAAGCTGGATTACATCGGGATTGCGCTGCTGACGCTGGGGATTGGCGCGCTGCAAATTCTGCTGGATAAGGGCCAGGAGGATGACTGGTTTGGGTCACAATTCATTACGACTTTGGTGATCGTTTCGACCGTATGCCTGATTTCGCTGGTGATCTGGGAGTGGTTTCAGAAGGCGCCGATTATTGATGTGCGGATGTTCAAGAGTTTCAATTTTGCGAGCGCGAACTTGATGATGTTCACGCTGGGGATTTTGCTGTTCAGCAGCCTGGTGCTGATGCCGCAATTTCTGCAGACGCTGCTCGGATATACGTCGCAGCTGGCGGGGCTGGCGCTTTCGGCGGGAGGACTGGTATTACTGCTGGAAATGCCGTTGATGGGGCAACTGACCACCAAGGTGCAGGCGCGCTATTTGATAGCGACAGGGTGGCTCCTGCTGTCCGTCGCGATGTTTTATTCGACGAAACGCATCGATTTGCTGATCAGCTTTAAGGCCGCGACGTTACTGCGCATTACGCAGGTGATTGGATTGGGATTTTTGTTCGTGCCGATTACGCTGGTGGCGTACATTGGAATTCCGCCGGACAAGAATAACGCGGTGGCGGGTATTGTGAATTTCATGCGAAACATGGGGAGCAGCGTGGGGACGTCGCTGGTGACGACGCTGATTGCGCGGCGCGCGCAATTCCATCAGGCGCGACTTGTCGAGCACGCGCGGGTGGACAATCCGATTTTTCAGAACACGGTGAACGGGATGTCGCAGAGTTTGGCGAACGCCGGGGTGGGCGTACATGAAGCGCAGAGGACGGCCTATGCCATGATTTACCAGAGCTTGCAGGCACAAGCGGCGAGTTTGGCGTACGTTGATACGTTTATGGTGCTGGCGGTAGGCGCGGGAATCATGTTCTTTCTGGCCTTTGCCTTGCGGAAGAACGAGCCCGGCGGCGGCGCCGTGGTAATGGAATAGGAGTACGGCAGCGATTTCTTGCAATTTTTATCAGGTTCGCGACGGATCGTTGGCGCGGGGTTCACCATGATCAAGATCGTAACGATTGAACGAGAGTACGGAAGCGGCGGCGGCGAAATCGCGCAACTGCTGGCGGCGCAACTGGGCTGGAAGCTTTTCGACCAGTTGCTGACGGAAGAGATTGCGCGGCTGGCGGATTGCCCGAAGGCGGTGGTCGAGGATCGCGAGGAGAAGACGGATCCGTTGTATTACCGGCTTTTCAAATCTTTCTTGCGCGGGAGTTATGAAGGCAGCTTGAATGCACACAAGCTGAAGCTGGTGGATAGCGAGTGCATTTTGAAGTTTACAGAGCAGGTGGTACAGACGGCCGCGAAAACGGGGGACTCCGTCATCGTGGGGCGGGGTTCGCAGCATTTTCTGCGAAACCGCGCGGACACCTTGCGTGTGTTTCTGTACGCGCCAAGGGAAGATAAGGTTCGGCGGCTGCTGGCGCGCGGCAAAAGCGAGAAGGAAGCGGAGCAACTGGTGGACACGGTGGACCGCGAACGTATCGATTTCATTCAGAAATATTTCCGTGTGGAGTGGCCGGACCGCGCGGTTTATCACACGATGATCAATACGGCGATCGGCGACGCCGAGGTGATTCAGACGATCCTGGATTTTAAGAAAATGCTGGATACTTCGAGAACGTACCTATCGGCGGAGCGGTAAACTTTGGCATTTCTGAAGGTAGGGCGGAGCGCAGAGGCGCTTCCGGTTGGACCTTGTGGAGCGCTTCTACACGTATCTATGTATCCGTTTTCCGAGTGGCGCTTGGTAGGCTGCTCGGAGATCCTTGCGCAACTCGCGTCTCGCCATGAAAACTGCCCTGATTGAACAACACGGTGTGATTGGGAATATGCGGTCGGCGGCCCTGGTCAGTACCGAGGGCACGATTGATTTTTATTGCTTGCCGAACTTTGATTCGCCGTCGGTGTTTGCGGCGTTGCTCGATGCGGAGAAGGGCGGGAGTTTCCGGATTGAGCCGTACGACGGCAAATGGCGGACGAAGCAATCTTATTTGCCGGACACAAATATTCTGGTGACGCGGTTTATGTCCGAGGATGGGTTGGCGGAAATAACGGACTTGATGCCGGTAGTGGACGGAGGGGTGAAAGCGCCGAACCGCATTTTACGCAATTTGCGGGTGATTAAAGGGGAGATCAAGTTTCGGCTGAGGTGTGCGCCGCGATTTAACTATGCGCGATCGCGGCACGTGGTGAGCATTGAGGAGACTGAGGCGGTTTTTCGTGCGCAGGGGCACGGCGCGGAAGTGATGACGCTGTATGCCACGGTGCCGCTGCGGGCGGAGGACGGCGATGCGGTGGCGGAGTTCACGCTGGCGCGCGGCGAGAAGGCGACTTTTTCTTTTGGTGCCGCCGATGAAGGCGAGGAGCGTCAAGCGGGGCGTATCGAGCAGGAACGATTTGAGGAACTGCTGCGGGAGACATCGCAGGTTTGGAAGAGCTGGGTTGCGCAATCGAATTATCAGGGACGCTGGCGCGAGATGGTGAATCGTTCGGCGCTCATTTTGAAACTGCTGTCGAGTCAGGAGTATGGAGCGCTGATTGCGGCACCGACGTTTGGATTGCCGGAACGAATCGGGGGAGCGCGTAATTGGGATTACCGGTATAGCTGGCTGCGGGACGCGTCGTTCACGCTGTACGCTTTTTTGCGACTTGGGTTCACGAATGAATCGCGAAAATTTGGCGGATGGATGCGCGAGCGCGTCACTGAGGGATTGCAACGGAGCGATCCGGGCGGGCCGCTGAGGCCCATGTACCGGATTCACGATCCGGGGAACATTCCGGAGGAGACGCTCGAACATTTTGCGGGTTACCAGAATTCGCGGCCGGTGCGCATTGGGAATGCGGCGCAGAAACAGGTGCAGCTCGATATTTACGGAGAGCTGATGGACGCGGTGTATCTGTCGGCGAAGTATGCGGGCGGACTGTCTCACGATGGCTGGAAACGAATATGCGGAGTGCTGGACTGGCTGAGCGCGAATTGGCAGCGCGCGGATGAGGGAATTTGGGAGGTGCGCAGCGGGCCACATCTGTTTTTGCATTCGCGGCTGATGTGCTGGGTGGCGTTTGACCGGGCGATCCGCCTGGCACAGAAAAGATCGCTCGGGGCTCCGCTTGGTGAATGGCTGAAAACGCGGGACGCCATTCACGAGGATATTTTTCAGAATTACTGGAGCGAGAAGCTGGGTTCGTTTGTGCAGGGCAAGGGCTCGGAAACACTGGACGCGTCAGTGTTGTTGATGCCGCTGATGCGATTTATCAGCCCGACGGATCCGCGGTGGCTTTCGACGATGGCAGCGGTGGAGGAGCAACTGAGCGAGGGCGGGCTGGTGTATCGCTATGGAAGCGGGATGGACGGGCTGGAGGGAGATGAAGGGACGTTTACCGCTTGTTCGTTTTGGTTGATTGAGTGTTTGGCGAGGTCGGGACAGGTAGCGAAGGCGGAGTTGATGTTTGACAATGTGCTGGGATACGCGAATCACCTGGGATTATTTTCAGAGGAATTGTCGCGGAGCGGGGAGCAGCTGGGGAATTTTCCGCAGGCGTTGACGCATTTGGCGTTGATTAGCGCAGCTACAGCGCTGGACCGGAAGTTGTCGGGGAGTAAGAATGAGACTTGGATGTAGTTGGCGGGCCGTTGATTGTGGGTTTCGCCAGTTGATTCGGGACTAGAATTGCAGCCCCTCAGGATCGGGGTTTTCCCCCGGGACCAGGAAACGCAGAACCTTCACTCTTCAAGTCGTCTCAATATTTCGGCGGCGGCGCGAGCGCGTTTCGCGCAGTGCTCGTATCGAGTGCCTTGTATCGATCGATCGTAGAAAAGGAAGTCAAAGGAATCCACTCTCCGGCCTGCGCATGAAGAGTCCGGAGCCCGGCGATTGATGATCGGATCAAACGGTGAGGACGACTTTGCCGAATTGTTGGTTGGATTCGAGGTAGGTGTGTGCGGCGGTGGCTTCCTTTAGTGGGAAGAGGCGGTCGATGACGGGGCGGAAGCGGCCGGCGGCGACAAGGCGCATGACGCTGTGCAGGTCGGACTTGGTGCCCATGTAGGAGCCCATTAAGGAAAGCTGTTTGGCGAAGAGGAGACGGAGGTCGAGCTTGGCGTCGTAGCCGGTGGTGGCGCCGCAGGTGACGAGACGGCCGGCGTAGGCAAGGCTGGCTACGCTGTCGTCCCAGGTGGCGATGCCGACGTGTTCGAATACCACGTCGACGCCGCGTTTGTTGGTGAAACGGCGAACTTCGTCGCGGATTTTTTGGGACTTTAGATTGATGACGTGATCTGCGCCGAGTTCCACGGCTTTGGCGGATTTTTCGTCGGTGGTGGCAGTAGCGATTACGCGTGCGCCAAAGAATTTTGCGATTTGGATGGCAGCGGTGCCGACGCCGCTGCCGGCGCCAAGGACTAGGACATCTTCGCCGGGCTGCAGTTCGGCGCGAGACAGAAGCATGTGCCAAGCGGTCTGAAAGACCAGCGGGATGGATGCGGCTTCTTCCCAAGTCAGATTTTCGGGATACGGCAGGCAATTTACTTCGGGTACTTTTACGAATTCAGCGCAGCCGCCGTCGATGAGGTAGCCGAGATTGGAGAAGCTACGGCAGCGGTTATCCTGGCCAGCGAGGCAAGCGGAGCATTTGCCGCAACTGACGCCCGGCGCGAGAACGACTTTTTGTCCAGGGCGGACGGTGGTGACATCAGCGCCGATTTCGGCAATTTCTCCAGCGACGTCGCTGCCGGGGATGTGCGGAAGCGGAATGGGGACGCCGGGGAGGCCGCGACGAACCCAGAGATCAAGGTGATTTAGAGAGCAGGCTTTTACCCGGACGAGGACTTCGTTAGGGCGGATGGTGGGCTTCGGAGCGTCGACGTATTGCAGGACTTCGGGGCTGCCGTGCTGCGCAAAGCGGATGGCTTTCATGTTGGCGCTAGCGTTCATGGCAAGGATGGATTCTCGCACGCAAACGGCAACGAAGCAAAGATGCTTCGGCGCGTGGAACTCAACCGGCAGATTGCTGCGTTATGCGTGCGGTTTAGCTGCGGCTTTGGGCGTGGGGTAGAGCTTGTTGCGGATGCGATCCATCGGCTCGGTGATGCTGGGAGTTTGCGAGATTATCCAGATGATGGAACGATTGATGAGAGACAACGGGAACGGAAGCGGACGAACTAAGTCAACGAAGAGGACGACACGATACGCGTCAGTATCGTTCCAAACTTCGTGCATGTGGCTGTCGTCGAATACGAGGCTCTTCCCTTCTTGCCAGGAGCGAATATCCTGGCCGACGCGAATTCTGCAGGCACCGTCCGCGCCGGGAATAATTAGTCCTAAATGATACCGAAGCATGCCTTTGTACATACCGCGATGCTCAGGGATGTGCTTTCGGGGAGCGAGAATGGAAAACATGGCGGTTTTCATGCCGGGAATTTTGTGAAGGATGCGCACGGTCTCCGGGCATTTCTTGCAATTTTCTTCAGCTTCCTGTCCATAACCATAGAGGAAGAAAGTTTTCCACTGTTCGCCCTGGGTTAACACGTTTTGTTTTACGGAAACGTCCTGGAAATTGGGAATTTCGTCGCGGCGCTGGAGGAGAACGTCAAGTTCCTTGCGGATGAGCGGCCATTCGGCCTCGACGTCGGCGACCCAGGGGTAATCCTTAGGATCGAAGAAGGTGGTGTCCTTATCGCGAAAAAAGAGGGCGCTTTCGACGAGCGGTCGCAACATGGGAAATGCCTCCGAGCAGAACGGTCAGGAAATCCTAGTATATTCGCAGGAATACGGGCCATTCGAGATTAGTTTTTTGTTGGATTCGTTTGATTAACAGAGGGGCAGCGCTGGAACTGCTGGTTGTGCATGGAGGCCGGCCCCCAGTCGATCGTGGCGGTTGGAGCGCACGATGTTCCTCGCACGGTACCGGACGCGATCCTCTTGACCGCTGGAAGTAAGGCAGAATCGTAGACCCGCCCCCGGCCGGCGATAGATCTCTTTGATCTCGACGGAGGCGCCAGGCGAGTTCATGCTCGGGCCCCAGCTCTTATGGATGTTCACCGAGCGCTGAGCGATTTTTTGTAGCGTCAGGGGATCCAGTTGCGGGCTTTCCGCCTGGAGAGCCTGGCTGAAGCTGAATAAGAGAATGGCGAGCAGCACGGCTGGCGAGACTAACATAGGGACTATTCCGAAGGAATGTGGGCGATGCGAGGACGACGATCCAAAAATCTAAGACAGATGCGGATTGTGTCGCTGGCACCAAGCGCGACGTCTATATTGTGCGCGGTGGGAGCGCGGCGTGCGTTGGTGGGAGTAACGAAATGGTGTGCGGACGTCGCGGACGTCCGAGGATTGCCGAGAGTCGGAGACTGCTGGCATCTGAGATCGCTCGAGGAGATTTCGCGGTTGCGGCCCACGCTGGTGATTGGGTCGGTGCCGTACCAGGCGAAGGCGGTGGAGAAGCTGCTGGAGCAGCCGGTGAATTTTTTGGCGATGAATCCGCGGACGCTGGCGGACGTGGAGCGCGATGTGCGGATGCTAGCAGGAATTGTCGGGAGGACGAAAGCTGGAGAGCGCGTGATCGTGCACATGCGGCGGGAGTTTACGACGATTGCGCAACGGACGAGGTGTCTAGTGCGGGCGAAGAAACTTGGCGAGCCGGTGCGTGTCTATTGCGAGGCTTGGCCGAATCCGCGAATCAGTTCGCCACCGTGGGTGACAGAGTTGGTGGAATTGTGCGGAGGAAGGATGCTGGTGAAGAGCGGGGCGCGTGTTAGCGACGACGAGGTCGCGGACGCAGCGCCCGAGGTTATCGTGTTAGCGTGGGCGGCGACGGGTGCGAAGGCTAAAGTAGAAAGGGCCTACCGAGTGGCGGCTTGGAAAAACGTTCCGGCGATCCGTGAAAAGCGCGTGTTTGTGGTGCGCGATGAGTTGCTGAATACACCAGGGCCGCCGTTGGTTGATGGAGCAAAAGAGCTGTACCGCATTTTGCATAGAGTTGCGGGAGCGCCCAGTTGAGTAAGGTTGTGGTGGCAGCGGTGATTGAACGTGCGGACCGGCGGTTGCTCATCGGGCAGAGGAGAAGCTTTGATAGCTCTCCGCTGAAGTGGGAATTCCCCGGGGGCAAAGTAGAAGAGGGCGAAGCGCCGGAGGAGGCCTTGGCGCGGGAGTTGCGCGAAGAGCTAGGCGCAACACTGCGCAAGTGCGTGGAGTTGGCGCGCGTGAAGCATACATACGCGGGATATGCGGATAAGTTGGAGATTCGATTCTTTGCGGCGGAGATCGCGGACGGCGAAGTGACGGGAAAAATGTTCGAAAAGATCGCCTGGGTGCTGCCGAAGGAATTGAGCGGATATGATTTTCTTGCAGCGAACCGGGAGTTGGTGGCGAACTTGGCGACGGGAAGGATTAAGGCGCGGGAGATCTTGGAGAGCGGCGGGTCAGATCGTCGCGAGACTTTGTGATTACCGAAGGAATATGCATACCGGGCACCGTGACCTACAGGTGTTCGCAGATTTGCCAAATGCCGACGGAAACGGTGAGCCAAACGAAGGTGCCGGCGGACAGGATAAGGGGGGCGGAGTGCTGCGGCAGGAGCTTCCAGATGAACAACGCGAAGATGAGTAGGCCGACGCAGCCCATGGTGGCGCCGGCGGCATCGAGTGCCGCGGCATCCCTGCCGCGAAAGCCGGGATTTACTCCCGCGCGAAGTTTTTTCCTTCTTTGATGCTTTTCCATGAGCGTGGCGCTGGCGGGAAATATCGCCGGAAAAGCCAAGAATAGGCCGCCGACGGTTGGGCCAAAGTTCTGAGCGATGAGTCCAGCGAGGACAGTTACCGCGCCGCCAAAGAAAAAGCGTGCCGCATATTCGTGCAACTTGGTGTCGCGAAAGGCGCGGGTATCGATTCTAATTTTCATCGGCAACTAACGGAGAAAGGCGGCCCACATTCCGAAGGCAACGGCGAGCCAAGCGCCGAGTAACAGGCTGGTGGTGGCAAGCGGCGGCGATTTCAGGTGGAACAAAGATTGGCGTACGCCGAAGGCATAGATGAAAAAAGCAATGGCGCCGACGGCCATCGAACGTGCTTCCCGAGAGGCGTAAAGTTTCCCGCGGGAAATGATCGTGAGCGTGAGCGTTGCCAGAGCGACGGAAGGAGCGGCGCCAAAAAGGCCAGCGAAGCGTTTGGGCTGAAAGAGGTCGCTGACGAGCGCGAAGAGAGACACGACCATGCCCCCGATGAGAAAACGGGTGATCAATTCTTTCATGGCCTTTGCAGCATATCGGGATCATGCCCCTCTCGCATTGCGGACGATTGCCGAGACCCAACTCTATGAACTGCGCGCAGCCTTCATGCCCTTGTGAATGCAACGCAGCGCCGCGCCGGGGCCACGGAGGCCGACGATCTCGTACTTTTTGCCAATGAGCTTGTGGAAGTTGACAAAAAACATTTCGATTTCGCGCTCAAATTCCTTGCCCATATCGTCGATGTGCTTGACGCTCGCATAGCTGTGGTTGTCCTGCTCGATGGCGACAATGCGGTCGTTGCGTTCGGTTTTCTTTTTGCTGATTTGTTCGCCTTCAATGAGGCCAATGAGCCGGCACTTGAGAACACATCCGGGGAAAGCGGGCTCATCCATAAGAACGAGTACGTCGAGAGGGTCGCCGTCGCCACCCAAGGTGCGCGGAACGAAACCGAAATCGTAAGGAAAGGTCATGCCGGCGGGCAAGACCTTCGCGAGTTCGAAAACACGTGTTTCTTGATTGAAGGCGTATTTATTGCGGCTGCCCTTGGGTGTTTCGATGATTACCTGAATGTCTTTTTCGCCGCCATCGCCGAGAGGGGGAAGTTGAGACGGATCTGCGAGACTTTTTCTTTTCTGTTTTTTCGCCATTGGAAACCTGAATTGCCAATTCTAGGTCAAAAAACAAATCAGACTATCCGGGCAGACCATTAGAGCGGCGCGGGAGTGGCTGCATTTTTCGGCTAGAAGCTCGGGCCGTAGTAGCGGTAGTGGCCGGTAATGCGCCAGGAGAAAAGGACATCTTCTAGGCGCGGGCCTTTGCCGATATTGTGCACGACCATGTAGCGGGTAGCAGGTCCGCGCTGATCAACTACGATGCCGATGTGTGGGACGTTGCCGCCCAGGTCCCAAGTGACGAGGTCGCCGGGTGCGTAGTCTTCGGCGCGATTGGTGACTGGCAACACTTCTCCTTTACGCGAGAAGAAGACCATGAGATTGGGGACACGGCGGTGGTCAATGTTGGAATCGGCATGGGCCAATTGCCAGCGCCGCTGATTAGGATAATCGGAGAAATTCCTTACGAGGTCTTCGTGAACTTCCTTCTGTAGATCGATGCCCAGTGCCCGATATGCGCGGATAATCTCATCAGTACAAACGCCGGTGTCCGCAGGAACGTCGCCATGGGGATAGGGGATGCGGACATATGCGGAATCGTAGCGCACAACGTGGTGGGTGCGTTCGATGGCGGCAGCGGAAAGGCGTGCGAGAAATGCGCTATGCGACTGCGGCAGAGAGAGCTGACTAAGGACTAGCAGAGAGATGGCGAGGACTGGGTTGGCAGGCATAGGGACGATCTCCCGTGGTTCGCTCAGAGTCGGTGCACATGCTCGGAATTGCATAATCCCCACGCTTGGACAAGCCAAGGCAGCAAGCTCCGGGATAAAGCTGCGCCCGTGCGAACGATAGCCGCGCCCGCGTGCCGGCTACGAGATAACTGGGTTAAGTTTTTCTGGGTTGATTCCCAGGTCAGCGATAGCTTTGTCGACCACGCTGCGCTCGATTTTGCCTTCTTGAAAAAGCTCGTGGAGCGTGGCGAGGGTAATAAAGCGGGCGTCGACTTCGAAGAAGTCGCGGAGCGCAGTGCGGCCTTCGCTGCGGCCGAAGCCATCGGTGCCGAGAGTGCAGAGGCGGCGCGGCATCCATTGCGAGACCATCGCCGGAAGCGACTTTAAATAGTCGCTGGCGGCGACGAGGACGCCTTCGGACTTGGCAAGCTGTTGCGTGAGATAAGGAACGCGGAGTTTGCCTCCGGGGTGCAGGCGGTTCCAGCGGTCGCACTCGTTGCCATCAACGTAGAGTTCCTTGTAGCTCGTGACGCTCCAGACATCGGCGGCTACCCCGTATTTGGTTTCGAGAATTTCTTGAGCGCGAAGAACTTCATTGAGGATAGCGCCGCTTCCGAACAGCTGCGCGCGAAGTTTGGATTTTTTATTTTCGCTGGCACGGAAGCGATACAGGCCGCGGAGAATTCCTTCTTTGATCTTTTCCGAAGGCTGCGCCATCACGGGCATGGCGTAGGGTTCGTTCATAACCGTTATGTAATAAAAGAGGTTTTCGCCATCTTTGTACATGCGGCGGATGCCGTCTTGAATGATGACGGCGATCTCATATGCGAATGCGGGATCGTAGGCGCGGAGATTTGGGACGGGCAGTGCGAGAATGTGGCTGTTGCCATCTTGGTGCTGCAAGCCTTCGCCGGAGAGCGTGGTCCGGCCGGAGGTTCCGCCAAGTAAAAAGCCGCGTACGCGCATATCCGCAGCGGCCCAGATGAAGTCGGCGATACGTTGGAAACCGAACATGGAGTAGTAGATGAAAAATGGAATGGTATTGATGCCGTGCGTGGCGTAAGCAGTGCCGGCAGCGATAAAACTGGCCATGGAGCCGGCTTCGGTAATTCCCTCTTCGAGGATTTGGCCGTCTTGCGCCTCCTTGTAATAAAGGAGCGTGCTGGCGTCAACGGGTTCGTATTTTTGTCCCACGCTCGAGTAGATACCCACGGTGCGGAAGAGCGATTCCATGCCGAAGGTGCGGGCCTCGTCGGGCACGATGGGGACGACCAGCTTGCCGATTTCCGGGTCGCGCAACATTTTGCGAAGCATGCCGACGAAGGCCATGGTGGTAGAAACTTCGCGGCCGTCGCTACCGTCGAAAAACTCCTTGAAGAGTTCGTCGTGGTCAGCGGCGATGGGCTTGGAACGCACGGAGCGCTTCGGGGTATAACCACCGAGAGCTTCGCGGCGCGCACGAAGATACTGCAGCTCGACGCTGTCCTCGGGAGGGCGATAGAACGGAACTTCGATGCAATCGTTGTCGTTGAGAGGTACGCCGAACCGCGAACGGAATTCGCGCAACTCTTCTTCGTTGAGCTTTTTCTGCTGATGCGTAACGTTTTTGCCTTCGCCAGCTTCGCCGAGGCCGTAGCCTTTGATGGTGCGCGCGAGAATTACGGTAGGGCCGCCTTTGTATTCGGTGGCAGCCTTGTAAGCGGCGTAAACCTTGCGAGGGTCGTGTCCGCCGAGGCGCAAGCGGCGGAGGGCTTCGTCGGGAAGCGGTTCAACGAGTGCGAGAAGGCGTGGATCGCTGCCGAAGAATTGTTCGCGAACGTAGGCACCGCTCGAGACGACTAATTTCTGATATTCGCCGTCGACCATTTCGCCCATCCGCTCGACGAGCAAGCCTTCGGTGTCGCGCTCGAGGATGGGATCCCATTCGCTACCCCAGAGGACCTTGATGACATTCCAGCGAGCGCCGCGGAAGGCGGACTCTAGTTCCTGGATAATTTGGCCGTTCCCGCGAACCGGGCCGTCAAGGCGCTGGAGATTGCAATTGATGACGAAGATGAGATTGTCGAGCTTTTCGCGCGAGGCCAGGGTGATGGCGCCAAGGGACTCCGGTTCGTCAGTTTCGCCGTCGCCGAGGAAAGCCCAGACTTTGGCGCCGGTGGCGGGCTTGAGGCCGCGATTTTCGAGATAACGATTGAAGCGCGCCTGGTAGATGGCCATCAGCGGGCTGAGACCCATGGAAACGGTAGGAAATTCCCAGAAATCAGGCATCAGCCACGGGTGCGGGTAGGAGCTGAGACCGCCGCCCGGTTTTAATTCGCGACGAAAATTTTCGAGCTGCTGGGGAGTGAGGCGGCCTTCGACGAAAGCGCGGGCATAGATGCCCGGCGAAGCGTGTCCCTGGAAATAAACGGTGTCGCCTTCAAACTCCGGGCTGCGGGCGCGGAAAAAATGATTGAAGCCGACCTCGTAGAGCGTCGCAGCGGAAGCGTAGGTGGAAATGTGGCCGCCGATATTGTGTTCGACGCGATTGGCACGGACCACCATGGCGAGGGCGTTCCAGCGGATCAGGCTCTTGATGCGACGTTCGAGCTCCTGGTCGCCGGGGAAGAGTGGTTCGAGACGGGCAGGGATGGTGTTGGCGTACGGTGTGTTGGCGGTAAACGGAAGATCGATGCCAGCGACAGTGGCGTGCGCGCGTAAGCGCTCAAGGATTTCGGCGGCGACTTCCGGGCCGCTGGATTCGAGAACGGAGTCGAGAGATTCGAGCCATTCCTGAATTTCCACGTCTTCGATGTTGTGTTGGGATTGGGTGTAGGTTTCGTTGTCCATTAGAGGCTGGCCCTTCGTCGGTGGCTAAGCGCCCAAGATGTGAGCGCCGCAGAAATTTTATCGCGGCTATAAGCTAAATAGAATACACCGGGGGGCGGAACTGTGCACGCTTGTTCGTTCACTGGTTCGTTCACTTGTTCGTTCACTTGTTCGTTCACTTGTTCGTTCACTGGACAGAAGATGAAGCCTTAACTAAAGGATGCGCCCGCCGTCGACGATTAGGGTGTGGCCGGTGATAAATTTTGCGTTGACGAGAAACGAGACGGCGTCGGCGATGTCGGAGGGCGTGCCGGTACGGCGGAGCGGAGCACGTTTGATAAAGTCTTGTTGCCATTCGGGCGGATCGCCCGGCATGGTGATCGTGCCCGGGGCAATGGCGTTGACACGAACTTGCGGGGCCAATTCCTTAGCGAGAGCGCGGGTGAGCATAAGCACGCCGGCTTTGGAAATACTGTGTGGGATGAAACCGGGCCAGCCGAGAATGCCGCCAATGTCGGCGAAATTGATGATTACTCCCTGTGAAGCCTTTAGTGCTGGCGCGGCGGCTTGGGCACAGAAGAAATAGGCTTTGAGGTTGGAGTCCAGCGCGCGATCCCAGTCGGATTCGGTGATGGAAGCAAACGGCGTCTCGATGAAATTGGCGGCGCTGTTGACCAGGATATCGAGCCGGCCAAAGTGTTCGCCCGTTTGCGCGAATAGGTTTTTGATTTCTGAGACGTTGGTCAGGTCGGCGGGAACCGCGAACGCCCGTCGGCCGAGCTTTTCTACTTCGGCGACGGTTTCCTGAGCTTCCTTTTGCGACTTGCGATAGTGAATGACGAGGTCCGCGCCGTCTGCGGCGAGGCGCAAAGCTACAGCTCTGCCAAGGCGCTTCGCGGCGCCGCTGACCAGGGCCACGCGAGCATCCTTCGCGCCAGGTTCGGAAATGGGATCGGACATAAGGTGCGTTTAGTTTACGGCCTGCTAGAATCGGGGAGCGAGGAAAAATTATGACCCTGGACGTGTTGGCGATAGCGGCGCACCCAGATGACGTGGAACTGACGTGCGGGGGAACCATCCTCAAGATGGGGCAACGGGGCTATAAAACGGGGATCCTGGATTTGACGGCAGGAGAGATGGGAACGCGAGGAACGCCGGGAATTCGCGCCGCCGAAGCGGCCAAGGCCGCGAAGCTCCTCGGCGTAAAGTGGCGCGGAACTTTGGGTGTGCCGGATTCGGATGTGCAGCCAAGCCGGCAAAACAAATTGCGTTTAGCTTCCATGATTCGAGAGTTGCGGCCGAAAACGGTGATACTTCCCTACTGGGAGGCGCGCCACCCTGACCATTATCATGCGTCGACGCTCGGATATGAGGGTTGTTTTCTGGCGGGTTTAAAGCAGCTGCCAATCGCGGGCGAGGCCTACCGGCCCTTTAAAATTTTGTATTCGACGGCATTTGCCGAAGTACGGCCAACCTTCGTGGTGGACATCACAGCGCAATATGTGCGCCGCCGAAAAGCCATCTTGACGTATAAATCGCAATTTCGGCCAGGCAAAAACGAGCACAAGGGCAAAGTGTATTTGGGACTAGAGCAGCTTGAAGCGGAAATGGATCGTCTTGCGACGCAATCAGGACACCTGATCGGCGTCAGGTATGGCGAGCCTTTCTTGATGAAAGAGATGGTGAAGGTAGGCGACATTGTGAAGCTGGAAGTGCGATCGGTCTAAGAATCTAAAGAGTGAAGACGTAACCAGGCCTGATCATGGATTTTCATCGTCTTGAGCAGGCGTGAATCCGGGGATGGTTTGGCCCGTTGACGTGCGCTCCACGCGGACGCGGACCAGTGGCTCGGACTCAGCGCCAGACTTTCGCAGCATCGCCACGGTACTCAGGGCTTCGTTGTAGACGCGAGTTACCAGATAGATTTCGCCGGTTCCGTTCTGCTTCCAAAGCTGGCCGCCCTGAATTTTAGATATGCTCATGGGTAGATATTGAATGTAGATTGGGGAAGCGGGAGTGTCAACAATGTCAGCGAAGCGGGTGGCCGAGCCGCCAGCAGGTGTCGCGACTTGTCACTTTGGGGCGAACCTCCAAGAAAACGTAGAACGTGGTGAAAACGGTACGGGCAAGGCAATTGTACTTTATACCCTGGAACCTCTAAAGGAGGATTGGAAAACCTTATTGAGGGCCGGAACATCGTAGTATCGGGTGCATCTTCTCGGGGATCTGTCTACCGATTAGGCGTATAATCGCGGGCAGGCGGAGGTTAATCTTATGCGACACGTTTTGGGGCAGATTGCGGCTTTCACGGTTTGCGGCTTTCTGATCTGTGGCCCCGCCTGCGCCGGAGGGCAGACCCAGGCATCGAGCAGTACGGCGCAGACCTCGCAGCCAGCGACGCAACAAACCAGTGGTTCGCAAGCTCCAACGTCCACGCAGGGCGGAACGCAGCAAGGTCAAACGCCTTCGACGCAAACGCCACAATCGCCGGTGCCCGCGTCGCAGCCGGCTCCGCCGCCTCCCGATAAAAATAATCCGCCAACGTCAACGCCCGTGCAGCAAAAGGACACCGTCAATCCCAAGAGCTCCCACGACGACGTGGATGCTATCGGAAATCGCAACGTCAGCGGCCACGTGAATTTTTATTCACTGGAACACGAGATTGCGCTGGGCAAGAGCTTCGCGCAGGAAGTGGAACGCTCGTCGAAGATGATCGACGATCCGGTAGTTACGGAGTATGTCAACCGCGTGGGCCAAAATCTGGTACGTAATTCTGACGCCAAGGTGCCCTTCACGATCAAAGTGATCGATTCGGATGTGGTAAACGCGTTTGCGTTGCCGGGCGGATTTTTCTATGTCAACAGCGGGCTGATTTTGCGCGCGCAAGAAGAATCCGAACTAGCGGGCGTGATGGCGCACGAAATCTCGCACGTTACAGCGCGGCATGGAACGCGGCAAATGACCAAAGGCGAAATCGCACAGCTCGCGACGATCCCGCTGATGATTTTCGGACCAGTGGGGTGGGCGGGATACGCACTCTATGAAGGTTTGAACATCGCCATACCCGTGTCGTTCTTGAAGTTTTCGCGTGACGATGAACGCGAGGCGGACTACTTGGGCCTGCAATACATGTATAAGGCAGGGTACGACCCCAACGCGTACGTTACGTTCTTCGAGCGCATTCAAGCCGATGAGAAGCGCCAGCCCGGCACGATTCCGAAGGTCTTCTCCACGCACCCTCCGACGCCAGAGCGCATCGAGCGCACGCAAAAAGAAATCGCGACCATCCTGCCGGCGAGGCAGGAATACATCGTTACGACTTCAGAGTTTGACTCGGTGAAAGCCCGCCTGCGCAGCGTGCTCTTCTCAAAGAAGGTGCAGAGTGGTCCCGGCAAGCCGACAATGCGCACGAAGACCGAGCAGGCCGATAAGAGCAAGACGGACCCGAACAACACCGATCCGAATAGCACAGATGATGATCGACCAACATTGAAGAGGCGCCCGGATTCGCAGTAGAGTTATTTAAGCGCCTGCGACGCTAATGAGTGGACTGGCGGCGGTGTTCTTCGGGCGCGGCAGCGATGCCCATTCGGCGCAGTTCGTCAGCGTAATATTTTCGATAAAGTAAGTCCCACTCTTCGCTACCCTCGAGAATCTCTTTCTTCTGGGAGGTGATGCGCTTGCGCGCCTCGAGATCCGCCTTCTCCTCTTCGCGCAGTGTGGAGGTAATGATGTCGACGACGCGACGCCGGATGGTGTCGCGGTCCTCGACGAACTCGACGTCATCGCTGGCCACCAGAACATCGGTGAGTTGGTGCGAGATGCGAACAATTTTTTCGCGGCTAAGGCGCATTGTTTCGAGGGTCCCCAAGGTCCCGAGGTGACGGCGAAATCTGCGGATTCGCCAGGTTGAGATACGCTGCGGTAAGGCCGGGCGTCAGCGCAAAATCAATTTGCGGTCGCGCGCCAATTGCCCCTTCACTTTTTTGTACATTTCCTGGTACGAGACGTTAGTACGGCGCATTTCTTCTTGATGATCGGTAAGAATCTGACGCACCTCTTCATTGAGCCGATCCTCGACGGTAAGTTCTTCGCTCATGCGTTGGCGCAGACGCAACACCACGGCATCCGTGGCTTTCGTCTCGATCAGACCGTCGTCCACCAGCCGTTTGACGACTTCAGAAGCCATGTGGCCTACATATTCCCGATTCAGCAGCATCGTGCGATCATTCCTTTTTGCGGCAGAGGTTAATGAGTTTACTGGCTGCGCATCGAAAGTGCAAGAAATGCCCTATTTTGAGGGTCCAGCAACGCGGAGAAAATTGTCGCGTTGCGTTGACGCTCTGCGTAGCATGCGGTACGATGATTCAAGTAAGGGCGCTTAGCTCAGCGGTTAGAGCGTTCGGTTTACACCCGAAAGGTCGTCCGTTCAAATCGGACAGTGCCCACCATTGTGACGCTTCACCCTTCAGCGGGGACGTAGTTCAGTTGGTTAGAACGCTGCCCTGTCACGGCAGAGGTCGCGAGTTCGAGTCTCGTCGTCCCCGCCATTCCTTCATGCATGTTCGATCGTTGTTGCCTGTCACTATTCCCTGCTTTGCCTTTGCTGTAGGAGCGCGTTAGTATCGGGCTATGCCAGTCGGCTGGAAAAATCACATTGCAAGCGACCCGGAGATTCTGCGCGGGAAACCACGCCTAAAAGGAACACGTATTCCTGTAGGCCTTGTGCTCGGGTACCTGGCCGCTGGCAAAACAGCTGAAGACATTATCGCGGAATTTCCCGAGCTCACGCACGAGCAAATCGCTGCATGTTTGGACTATGCCCGCGAACTGGCCGAATTTGAGGCCGTCGTCTGATGGCCTTGCGGTTCCTGGCTGACCACTGTGTCTCGAACTCCACCGTCCAAAGCCTACGAGAAGCGCATCATGAAGTCTTGCGCTTGAAGGACGTCTTACCGGTGGAATCATCGGACACCATCGTCATTGCGAAGGCTCAGGAAATCGACGCCATTCTGCTGTCCTTGAACGGCGACTTCTCTCATATCGTTAATTATCCACCTAAAAACTACAAAGGAATTGTCGCGATACAGATGCATAACCACCCAGAAATTCTTCCTAAACTCATCGCCAGACTGACAGCGTATCTAAAGATGTATACGACGATGGACCAGTACCGCGGGAAGTTGCTCGTCGTCGAAGTAGATCGTATCCGCATTCGGGAATAAGGGCCAAGCCCCATTTCACTTTTCTTGGGCCACGAAACAAGCAAATTCGTGAAAGCGACTTGAGGAATCTGGGTGCAATTAGGGTGCAATACTGAGGATTCCCTAGAGCGCCAAGGGTGGCGATCGGCGCCGTGGAATTACAACTAGTTACCTCTGGACGCTGCACTGTCACGGCAGAGGTCGCGAGTTCGAGTTTCGTCGTCCCCGCCATTTTTTTCAAGCACTTACCGCGAATCGGCAAATCGAGTCTGGGGTCCGATAGGGTCCAATTAGGCCGCTGCCGCTCGCTTTTTCAGCACCTGCCCTACGAGCCTGCTCTGAGCCAATCGTGTCTTCGCCATACCTGCTTGCGCGTACAGATCGAGTGTGATTCGACTGTTCGCATGACGAAGAAGTTCCTGCACGTGATTTCGATACTCTGATTTGGCCCCATTCGATACTTTGATTTGGCCCCACCTTACTGAAAACCAGATACCGTGTACTCCGCTTCGGGCTCAGTCGCCCCAAGGGAGGCCGGGTGGACAGGAGAGCCAAGGTGGAGCTATTCGAGCAGATCCGACGTGAGTATGAGCATGACGGTGGAACGATTCGAGGGATTGCCAAGAAGTTGGGGATTCATCGGCGCATGGTGCGTGAGGCGGTGCTCAGTGCGGTTCCGATGGAGCGAAAGACACCGGTGCGAGAGCGACCGAAATTGCAACCTGCGATGGCCTTCGTCGATGCGCTTCTGGAAGCGGACAAGAAGGCGCCACGAAAGCAACGGCATACGGCACATCGCATCTGGTGCCGGATCCGAGCGGAGCTGCCGGAAGTGGAAGTGGCGGAGTCCACGATTCGTCGCCACGTTCGCGAACGGAAGATAAAGTTAGGGCTAACCCGCCGAGAGACCTTTATTCCTCAGTCGTATTCTTGGGGCGCGGAAGCACAGGTGGACTGGTATGAAGCTTACGCGGAGATCTGCGGAGAGCGAAAGAAGGCATATCTGTTTTGCATGCGGAGTATGGCCAGCGGAGGAGCCTTCCATCGTGCGTTCCCGCACGCCAGTCAGCAGGCTTTTCTCGAAGCCCACGAGCTGGCGTTCGCCTATTTCGGCGGAGTATTTACGACGCTTCGCTACGATAACCTCAAGAGTGCGGTGAAGAAGATTTTGCGGGGATATCAGCGCGAAGAGACCACGCGATTCATTGCCTTCCGGTCGCACTGGGGTTTTGCGTCGGAGTTTTGTACGCCAGGAGAAGGCCACGAGAAGGGTGGCGTAGAGGGCGAAGGTGGTTATTTTCGCCGCAACCATCTGGTGCCGGTGCCGCAGGTAGCGAGTTGGGAAGAGCTGAATGTTCTGTTGCGGGAAGCCTCGCAGCAGGATGAGCAGCGGATGATCGGCGAGCGGACCCAGACGGTGGGCGCAGGGATGCATACCGAACGCGAACATCTGCGCACGCTGGCCGAAGAAGGCTTCGACCTGGCAGCGGTTCACTTTCCCCATGTGAACGCCAGCGGCTGCATACGAGTGCTGACCAACTTCTATTCGGTTCCACTCCCGGTCGGCGTCGAAGTGCAGGCCAAGGTGTATTCCACGTACGTAGAGATATGGCATCAAGGGCAGTGCGTCGCCCGGCACGAACGCTGCTTCGACCGACAGCAGAAGGTTCTGGATCTGGAGCACTATCTGGAAGCACTGACGAAGAAGCCAGGAGCGCTTGCCGGTTCGACACCGCTCGAGCAGTGGCGAGCGCAGGGACGTTGGCCGGTAAGCTTTGATCGCTTTTGGGAGATGTTGAAGCAACGGCAAGGCCGGCAGTCGGGAACACGCGCGATGATCGATGTTTTGCTGCTGGGCCGCCAGTATGGATACCCATCGTTGAAAATAGCGATTGAAAAGACTCTGGAGATGAGTTGTTTCGATGTGGACGCCGTCCGTCTGCTCCTGGATGCGGAAGGCCTGGGAAGACGAGAACCGGAACCAGTGGAGATCGGCGCACTACGTTGCTACGACCGGCCGCAACCGACCACCAGGAACTACGACCAGTTGTTGCGGAACTATCCTGCGACGGGGGTAGTGCAATGAGTGCGGCCACCATTGCGGTACAACAAGCAGCGATTCGACAGTATGCCAAGCGACTGCAGCTGGCGACCTTGGGCGGACAGTTTGCGCAGGTAGCCGAGCAGGCAGTAAAGGAAAAAAAGAGCCATCTCAGTTATCTGGAAGCATTGCTGGAGGCCGAGGTAGAAGAGCGGGAACGCAACACCGTGGCGCGGCGGATTCGCGAGGCCCATTTTCCCAAAGTGAAGACGCTGGAAGAGTTCGAGTTTTCCCATGTCCCGTGTATTCCAGCAACTCTGGTGCGGCATCTGGCCGAAGGTGGCTACTTGAGCCGCAGCGAACCGGTCATTCTTCTGGGAGAAGCAGGCACGGGCAAGACGCACTTGGCGGTGGGCCTGGGAGTGGCTGCCTGCCGGCAGAGAAGACGAGTGCGCTTCACCACCGCGGCGCAGTTGGTGAACGAACTGATCGAAGCCAAGAACAAGAGCGAGCTGAATCGCGTGACGAACCGCTGGACGCGCTATGACCTGATCGTGATCGACGAGATGGCCTACGTGGCGATGCCGGAAGCTGCCGCAGAAATGATGTTCCAGATTATCGCCGGACGTGCGGAACGAGCGGCGGTGATCGTGACCACGAACTTGCCGTTCTCGGAATGGACAACGATGTTTCCGAATGCGAGGTTGTGCAAGGCGATGCTGGACCGCTTGACCGATCAGGCGCACATCATCGAGACCGGAAACGAATCGTATCGGTTTCGAAGAACGCTGGAGAAAAAAGGCGGCAGCAAATAAAACTTTCACTCTGCCCCCGGCCTACGCTGCGCCCTAAACGCGTCGCCCTACGGGCGCCGCAGGGCTTCGCTCCGACCAGGGGCAGAGTGATGAATCACCAGAGGGTGGGGCCAAAAGAGAAGATCAAAAGGGGCCAAATCAAGTTGACGGAAGCACTGCACGACCTTCACATCCTCGCCGTTCTGTGTGAGCAACGTCGTGTACGTATGACGAAACGTGTGAAATCCCACGCGTTTCGTGGTCGTTTTTCGATGTTTCTGCTATAGTGGCACTAGCCTTAAAAGAATTCCTGTATCACAATCATTATACGCGGTTTATGGTACATATTGGCCATTGACAGTGTCAGATAAATAGGCTATTATTTCTGACGTAGGAGACCCATATGACAGCCTCCACCACCAATGCAATCTTAAAGCGAATTCGAGCAAAACACCGCGGATGGGTCTTTACGCCCAGACAGTTTGCACACCTCGGCACCCGTGCTGCTGTGGACCAGGCTTTGTCTCGGCTTCAGCGGACTGGTCAGATTCGTCGTCTGGCTCGGGGTGTTTACGAGTTCCCGAAAGTGCACCCCAAAATCGGCGTCCTCTCTCCCTCTCCCGAGGCCGTTGCCAAGGCCATGGCCGAGAGAACGGGGAGCCGAATCAGCGTCTCCGGGGCAAAAGCTGCCAATCTACTTGGGCTTTCAACCCAAGTGCCCATGCAGAATGTCTTCTGGACAGAAGGACCTTCTCGCACCGTTCGAATTGGCAACCAAACCGTCGCGCTCAAGCACGTGGCCCCCTCCAAAATGATTGGTGCGGGAACACAGGCTGGAGTCGTCATTCAGGCTGTTCGCACGCTCGGGAAAGAGGGAGTTCACGGCATCTCTATCCATTCCCTCGCAAAGCACCTTCCTCGCCCCGTCAAGAAAGCCGTTAGACGGCTTGTACCGACTGCACCGGCTTGGTCGCAGCCTGTTCTAAATCAACTCAGCGCCTGACGCGAACTTATGGATGACTTCGCAAAAGGTAAACCAGCGGAGCGGCAGCCCTATTTCGAGGAAACTGCCGCTCGCCGCAACTCGACAACAACCGCCGTCGAAAAAGACTTTTGGATCTGCTGGACCCTGAAACACCTTTTCGCATTGGAAGCTATCCCCGAGCTTCGCTTCAAAGGCGGAACATCGCTCTCCAAAGTGTTTGGCCTCATCGAACGCCTCTCCGAAGACATCGACATCTCCATTGACCGCGCGGCTTTGGGTTTTGCCGGAGAACGAGATATGGCCAATCCAGCCCTGACAAATACCAAACGAAAAACTTTAGATGAACAGTTACGTACCGCCATCACTGCGGAAGTGAATTCCCATATCCTTGCCAAGCTGCACCACCGGTTCCAGGCCATTCTTGGAACGCAAGCATGGGAGCTTGCACCATCCAAAGAAGAAAACGAAGAAATGACCCTCTTGTTCCACTACCCGAATGTTTTTGAATACAGCAAATATTTGCAGCCGCAAATCAAGATTGAATTCGGCCGCGGCGATCAGCAGCCGAGTCACAAATCTACTGTCACACCGTTTGTTGCCGAGAACTTTCCCGACATCTTTCGAGAGAAAACAGGGACGGTCCTGGTCCTCGATTCTGAACGCACATTTTGGGAAAAACTCACGCTTTTACACGCTGAGAATCATCGTCCCGACCCAACCAAACTGAAACCCCACATGGCCCGCCATTGGTCGGATGTCGCTGTGATGAGTACAGCAGCGCGATTCGCGGATGAGAAGCTCTCCCTTGACCTCTTAGCTCAAGTGATTCGATTCAAGAAAATCTACTTCGCTGCGAATTGGGCGCAATATGACACCGCCGTCCCGGGAACCCTTCGAATCGTTCCGAACGAGGCTCTCCACGAGATTCTTCGAAAGGACCATCAAGAGATGCAAGAAATGTTTCCACACAAGCCTCTCTCGTTCGAGCAAATTCTCGAAAGGCTAGCGGCGTTGGAGCAGAGAATAAATGCAATAAAGAAAAACTAGCGGGCCGTGAGCTTCCGGTCCACGATTGGCGTTGGCCTCGGAGGATCCGCCGGTGCTGGCGCTGGGTGGGCCAGTCTTGGACTTTGCACGTCTGGATCGTTTTCACGACAACTGGTTGTTAGCCCCAATGGCCAAGCTGATTTCGTAGAAACCATCGAGCACCCAAAAGAGCACATTTTCGCGTCCCGTGCGCGGTCGATTTGCCCTCACGCGGCAGCGTCAGTTGATCCCGGGATTCCACTTGCCTCGCACGAAAACACCAATGACATGACGGCTGCCTGAGCTGCATGTTTGGCCGGCGCCCGGCTACTCCCACAGTTCAACTTCCCAATCGCCGACAATCCACGCAGAATCGTCGGTCTTATTGACGCGCCGTGGGCTCCAGAGTACGCTGACGCACTCTGGGTTGAAACACCCGAAGTCAATTCGCTGATGTTGAACCATGGGACGCGTTACGTCTAATGCCGGAGCACCTTCAACATTCCCAAGAAAGGAAAAAGGAGAAGATCACATGAGCACAATCACAACGAAGGATGGAACACAGATTTACTACAAGGATTGGGGCAAAGGTCAGCCCATCGTCTTTAGTCACGGCTGGCCGCTCTCTGCGGACGATTGGGACACGCAGATGTTGTTCTTTGGCCAACGTGGCTATCGCGTGATTGCTCACGACCGGCGGGGTCACGGGCGTTCCAGCCAGACATGGGATGGCCATGACATGGATCATTACGCCGACGACCTGGCGGCGCTGACCGCACATCTCGACCTCAAGGATGCCATTCATGTCGGCCACTCGACCGGCGGAGGCGAAGTGGTGCACTACCTGGCTCGCCACGGCGAAAGCCGGGTGGCAAAAGCGGCCATCATCAGCGCGGTACCGCCCCTGATGCTGAAGACGGCGGCAAATCCGACCGGACAGCCCAAGGAAGTGTTTGACGGATTGCAGGCGCAACTCGCCGCCAACCGAGCCCAGTTCTATTACGATGTGCCCGCTGGACCGTTCTATGGTTACAACCGGCCCGGTGCGAAACCCTCTGAGGGTGTGATCTGGAATTGGTGGCGCCAGGGCATGATGGGGGGGGCCAAGGCTCACTATGACGGCATCGTCGCCTTCTCTCAGACGGACTTCACCGAAGACCTAAAGAAGATCACTGTGCCGGTGTTGGTGATGCATAGCGAAGACGACCAGATCGTGCCTTATGTCGCGGCTGGACCGCTGTCGGCAAAGCTGCTGAGGAATAGCACGTTGAAAATCTACAAGGGCTTTCCGCACGGCATGCCCACAACCGAGGCCGACACGATCAACGCCGACCTGCTGGCATTCGTGAAAGGTGCGGCGACGGCGGCGGCGTAGTGCCTGGTTTGCCCGGTCTTTCGGAATTCCCGCAAAGGCCGGGCAATTCCATACCAACCAAGCGGCGGAGCATTAGCGCAGGAGAAGAGAGGACAACTATGAGCACAAAATCAGATTCCGGCATTTCCCGCCGTCGCTTTCTCATATCCACCAGCATGGCTGCTACCGTTGGGGTGCTCGCTCCTCACGATTTATTCGCTCAAGATGATGGGCTCGTGCAGACGGCTCGGAAAACAGCCGCAACCGCTACTATCACCGTCCGGAAACTCCGCGGCAACGTGAGCGTCCTGATGGGCGCTGGAGGAAATATCGCCGTGCTTGCCGGTCGCGACGGTAAGCTCCTTATCGATGCTGGCTTTGGCGGCGCCCGTTCAAAGATCACCGACGCGCTTGCATCAATCAGCTCCGATCCGATCGAGCACCTCATCAACACTCATTGGCACTTTGACCACACCGATGGCAACGAATGGCTGCACTCTGCGGGTGCAGTTATTCTCGCGCACGTGAACACGCGAAAGCACCTCTCTACTACGACGCGAGTTGAGGGCTGGAACTTCACGTTCCCGCCCTCGCCCCCCGGAGCAATTCCTGCGGAAGTTTTTGAAGATGAGCGAACTGTGCAACTCAACGGGACGACTATTGCCCTCAAGCACTACGCCCCCGCCCACACCGACAGCGACATCTCCGTTCATTTTACAGAGGCCGATATCTTCCATGTCGCTGACACCTTCTGGAACGGCCACTATCCCTTCATCGACTATTCAACGGGCGGCAGCATCGACGGGATGATCCGCGCTACCGAAGCTAACCTGGCGAAAGTCACGGACAATATGATTGTCATCCCAGGGCACGGTGCGATTGGCGACAAATCCCAACTCGCCTTTTACCGCGACCTGCTGGTTGGCACGCGCGACAGAGTGGCCACCCTCAAGAAACAAGGCAAATCGCTCGACGAAATTGTGGCCGCAAAGCCTACCGCCGCCACAGACGCAAAGTGGGGCAACGGCTTTAGGGGCCCTAAAGACTTCATAGGAGACGTTTTCCGGGGGGTTTGACGTGATTGCGAGCGAGTCTGACGGGCAATCCGGAAACTACTCGCCCGGTACGATTGACAGAAACTTCGCGATACACATCGCGATACACATTAACGTTGTCTACGACGTACTTCCAATGACTTCGGGTGCCGTCCGTGCTCTTCCATGTCGTCAAAAGCACTTATAACCCGCTAACTGTCACGGCAGGGGTCGCTCACAAGAGACTTACTTCCACTTTCGAACTCCGGTAGGATCGCGTACGTTTCCTCATCTTCCAAATAGCGCCTTCTTTGCATCGGCAATCGTGATCATGAGAGTCATGGGATCGACCGGCGAAACGCTAAAACCATTCCGCTCATAGAAACGCTTGGCGTCTTCTGATATCGCATGAACCAAAATGGCGCGAATTCCGCCAATTTCAGCAGCCTGCAGAGTCCGCAAGACAGCGTCGCGCAGGAGGCTCCTACCGAGGTTGCGACCCTGCCAGCCTTGCTCCACTGCTAGCCGTCCCACAATCATCACCGGCAGTGGGTCAGGCATGTTGCGGCGCACTCGACCTGGTGCGCTGCCTAGCGCCACGCCTCCGTTGGCCAGCGCGTAGTAGCCCACCACCCGACCGGCGGTGCGCACGCCATACGTGCGCGACGCGCCGGACTCCTCGTTCGAGAGCGCCCTTTTTTTCAGCCAATCGTTCAGGCCGGGAATACCACAATCGAAGGTCGATATGTCGTGGATGGCGGTTAGGTGTTCCGGCGCGCCTATGTCTCCTGCTGTGCCGCTCATCGTTCCCAGGGAGCCTTGAGCATCATCAAGCGCTGGAGGCGCTTGTTCTCTGATGGTGGCGCGTCAAGGGCATCCGTGAACTTTTTGTATGCCTTTTCACCGAGCATGAACAACCTCTGATCGAGTAATACTTCGGTCGCTTCCCGGAGAGCAGCCTCCAGCATAAATTCAGAGCGGTTTTTTCCCACTCTTTCCGCAGCTCGATCAATCAGCGCACGCTTGGTATGGTCCGCGCGAAGGTTAATCGTAACGCCTCGGCCCCCACGTTCCATTGTTTCCGTGTTCCGCATTCCGTTTCCCCTGTACCCATATACAGTGTCAATACAGACGAGAACGCTGCCTGCGAAAAACAGCGGTCATTTTGGGGTCCAATAAGGATTCCCGGGGATATCTTCCTGCGTTTTTCAGCGATTTTGGTAGCCATCCGTATCGCCTAGTTTCAATCAGTGATCGCTTAACGCTCTACGCCATTCGCGCACGCCAACTACCGGCTCATGCCGAAGCTGGCAACTGCCGAAATCAGGTAGGTAGTCGGCGGCATTCGTCGCGCCGATTGTGCGCGCATACATTTGGAGATCGCAAAATTGCTTGGCGTGAGGGAACTTTTGGATGCACTTCCCCTCCCCAAGATCCCTGGCTTCCTCAGGAGATGGGAAGAAGACTGACAGGAACTGCAGTCCCATCGAAAACTGTCTCACTGAAGGGGTGCAGTCGAGAGTTCTGTGCCCATTTTGCGCCCAAATGGTGGCCCACCGGGGAGGTCAGATTCGGACACCACACATCCTAAGTGCGAAACGCTCGCTGCTCAGTGATGACGAGCGACGAAATCTAACAGCGCAACATGCAGAAATGAAAAGCGCAGAGATCAGAGCTTACGATCTCTGCGCTGAAAGAGGATGGATCGGTGGATGAGCTGACGTGAGTGAAAATCTCTTACGGCTTGCTCGGGATGACGCCCGGCGCAAACAGGTCGGACAAGTCGTTGGCGTTGACGGCATCACCCAAAAATGGCGACGAGCCGCCGGTGGCTTTCACGTGAAAGATTTCCTGCATGGTGCGCAGGTCAGAGGAGTGCGTAAAGTTGACCGAGCTGGCGTACGGCAGCCCGTTCACGTTGGGATGTGCCAGACGAGAGATGATAACTTCACCCAGCGTATGCGTGAAGTCGTTCTGATTCTCTCCGCTTACCGATTCGGTTTCGTCCCACCAAAGGATGATCACGCCACCGTCCTTATAAGCGTTGGACGCCATGATGAGGGGAACAAGCCGGCTCACCGCGTTGTCGCCTAGCTTGATATTGGCCGCATCGCCCGTTAGGCCTGCAAATCCACCGGTGAGTCCGCTATGCATCTCGTTGTATTGGTCAGGCGTGATCCAGTTGTAGTCGGCCACTCTGTCACTCGCTAAATCGAATGCGAGTTGCTGGAGGGGCGCATAGTTGTGAGACAACGGGTTCGTGTTCGTGGTGTTGTCGCCACCGCTGGTATCCAGGAAAAAAGGCATTGGATTGTGCTTGACGGCATAGTTGTATTGCAAAGAATCGTTGTACGCATTCAAGTAAACGCTGGGGCCAAAGATCCCCGAAAGGCTCGAAAGCGGTACCGTCCACTCATCTGCCGGCAGCGGCAAGTTGATAAGCTGTCCAGTGGAATTCGTCTGCAGGTCGATGTCTTCCTGGTACGACTTCCAGGTTCTGCCCGCCGCTTGCAGCAGACCGCTCAGGTGCTGGGTGCCGGCCGGTTGTTCTGTGCCGCCCGGAACGACAAACGGGTCATTGTCGTTCAGCACGCCAAAGTTCGTTCCGGCTTCTGCCCATAAGTAGTTCGGTTCAGAAGGATGGATGCTCGGATTGTTTCCGCTGGGGGTTGCCAGAACGTTGTGGTACGCCGTCGCGTAGGCGACGTGCTTGCTGACATTCGCGAGATGCCCATCCACGTACACCAAACCGGTTCCATTTACCAAACTATTGATGAACGGAGCGTTTGGGTTTTGGAAAATGGGCTCGATCGCCCCCTGAACAATGGTTGGCTGAGTCCAATTGTGATTCTCAAGCGCGATTACGAAAACATGTTTGATTTCCCGGTTATCCCAGTCATCCTGGGCCCTTGCACTACCACTGCTCACCGCGGCCAGGAGTGCGAACACACCCAGAAGGCGAACATATCTGATCAATGACATTGATACCTCCGAGTCTTTGAATTGCGGCAGACGTTTGGAACGCTTCTGAGGGTCACGAGTAACCCATTCCAGCAACTTGCCAGCCACCGAGTGATAGCACGTCCATCTTGCGCAATGATAAGGGCCAGATTAAAGGATGGAGCATCGTCCACGCGAAGATCCCCGGCTTGACAGTTGACTGAGTCGCGCCCGCCGGTGCTACTGCTCCAAGAGCTGGAATTCAGCGCCAACAGCGGGGAAGTCGCCACGAGACTGCGATACGGCGGGAAACAGCTAGCAAACCACGTCATGTGTAACGAAAAGCGGACGGCCAACGGCTTAACTATTGGCTTTTCCCGCCATGGTTTTTTTCGCCCTCGGTCCTAATTGCCGAGGCCTCACTCGAGCGGCTCAAGACCGATTACATCGATCTCTTCTACCAGCACCGTGTTGACCCGGACGTACCGATTGAGGACGTGGCGGGAACGCTGAAGGACCTAATCCGCGAAGGCAAGGTGAGGCACTTCGGACTTTCCGAGCCCGGGCCCAATACGATCCGCCGCGCTCACGCCATCCAACCCGTCACTGCAGTTCAGAGCGAATATTCCCTATTTTGGCGAGGTCCTGAGGCAGAGATCCTGCCGACAGTCGAGGAACTCGGAATCGGCTTCGTTCCGTTCAGCCCGCTTGGCGCGGGCTTCCTTACGGGCAAGATCAACGAGAATACGAAGTTCGATAGCACCGACTTCCGAAACACTGTCCCTCGCTTTTCTCCAGAGGCCCGGAAAGCAAACCAAGCGTTGGTCGATCTGCTTGGCAAGTTCGCAGAACAGAAGAAGGCAACACCTGCTCAGGTCGCGATTGCTTGGCTGCTTGCGCAAAAGCCGTGGATTGTGCCGATCCCAGGGACAACGAAGCTGCATCGTCTCGAAGAGAACATCGGAGCGGTTGCAGTCCAGCTTACGTCCGACGATCTCCGTGAAATCGATAGCTCCGCTTCAAAGATCAAGCTGCAAGGCGCTCGGCTACCTGAAGGCGCGCTGAGAATGACCGGGCGCTAATCAAATCGGCGTCTTAGATTCCCCGCCTTGGACCGTATACGCGCAAGCAGGAAGTAACCCCAGGTAAGGTTTGCCGACAATCCGCTCGGTATCATACGGCTAGATTAGCGGATGGCGGTCATGCGTCGACTTGACCCCGCTGCCCGCATGGCGTGGGGACATCAAAGCCGGTAGATGGTGAAGACACCTTGCCGAATGGGCGGCCATCGACAAGGCTCATTCTCGAAGCTCGCACTCTCGCTTTCCATCAACCCCGGGCGTTTCCCGAGCGATGCCCACGGATGACTTGCTCGACCAATTCTTCGCCGAACCGTCTGGTAAACGGGCCCGAGCCCAATAAGAAGCGATAATAGATCGCGCCAAAGATCGCGTCGTTCAGTAGGTCAGGTTCTGTATCTAACCGCAATTCGCCTGCATTCTTGCCCCGCTGCAGATCGGCGATGGTAGCAGTCCGCCGAGGACTAACCCATCGGTCGAAGAACGCCTGGCGTATAGCTGGCTCGCTCTGGCCCTCGGCGATCAGCCCGGCCACGATCTTGCCAAACTGCCCGCTGAACGCGTCGATCAAGCGCCGCACCCGAAGGCGGAGAGACTCTTCCGCGGTCAGGGCCGTCGGCTTCTCCAGATTGGGAGCCATCCGCTCGCAGAGCATGGCCAACACCAAGGTTGCCTTGGTCGGCCACCATTTATAAATGGTGGGTTTGCCGACCCTGGCCCGCTTGGCGACCTCTTCTATAGTCAAGTCTCGGACGGACTTTTCCCGCAGCAGGGTATAGACCGCATCCATGATTGCGGCATGCGAAGCCGCCATCTCGCTTGGCGGCCGGCCTTTGCGCGCAGTGGGGAGCACGTTCTTCTTCATGGAGCTAAGTTTAACGGAACGTAGCGTAAATTCAATTGACATCGGTGAAGCTCTAGTATAAAACGGAACGTAAAGTAAATTAAATGATCGGTCGGATAGCTGGCTGAAACCAGTACCACCGCAAAAGGAGAATGCAATGAATAATCAAGAGCGGTCCTACGAACCGCTGACTTCCCAAAATGCGACGCTCGTCCTCGTCGATCATCAGGTCGGTCTCATGACCGGCGTCCGTGACTATTCTACCGGCGAGCTGAAACACAATGTAGTAGCCCTGGCCAAAGCTGCGAAAGCGCTGAAGTTGCCAATCGTCGTTACCACGACAGCGCGCGACAGCATGTGGGGCCCGACGTTCCCCGAACTTGTAGAAGCACTGCCAGGCATCGAGATCATCGACCGTTCATCGGTCAACGCATTCGATGATGCGCGCGTGACTCGCGCCATCGAGGCAACTGGCCGCAAAAAGCTCATCTTCGCCGGCATCTCGCTCGAAGTCTGCGCGGCTTTTCCGGCGATCACAGCCGTGGGAAAGGGGCTCGACGCCTATGTGGCGGTTGATGCTTCTGGAACATTCAGCGAGACCAAACGGCAAGCTGGGCTCCTACGCATGCTACAGGCGGGCGTCATCGTTTCGGACTACACGACCTTGATAGTGGAAATCCTCAGAGACAATGCGCGACCGGAGGCCGGCGAGGTCTACGCGGCCATGGATATGGGCTGGGCCAAGCTCGTCGGCCAGATCGCCCAGGCCTACGGAAAATAAGTGGGACCGTTCTCCGGGTTGCGTGCTCCCGCTGACGGGCTGATGGCAGCGGCCCGCTGCAACCGCTGCCGTCCATCGCAGTCGCGCTACGTGGGTGCAACGCAGGATTTGAGCATCGCATGGTATGTGGACCGACATACCACCGTACGGTTCTTGGCAGCGTACTATGAGGTTGGGGCATACCTTCGAGGACCACAGCCTCTTGGAAAGAACACGGCGTATTTTTCGGTAATAGCGAATTACAAGTTCTAAAGCACAAGTCGCCGGCAGCTTTGCTCGATATGGCCACGACTCCCGGATGACTGGGCGATCCGGAAATAATGCTTCCAGATTGGTCCCGAGAAACGCGCTAGCAGTGAGCTATCAATCGAGGTAGAGAAGCCAACCTTATCGGTACCTATCGTGGTTCAT
>CAWAEM010000008.1:0-300214 GCA_963780935.1 uncultured Acidobacteriota bacterium
CGTTTCTGGTTAGTGTCTCGAAAACGCGACGGGGGCTTCCAAGGTCGGCCCATCCTGAGTCACGATCGCGCAATACCAACAATCTGTCACTTTCTTCTGCCAAAACATCGCGCGAAAAGTCCACGGGCGGGAGTCGATCGTATGCCCCTTCAGCGTCGAGATTCGCCAGGGCTTGCGTTGTCAGAAGCACCGCTCCAGGCATCTGAGACCGCAATAGCTCAAGAAGCGCTCCTGGCTTGGCCTACAATGACGAAGGTATTCCAAAGGCAACCTAGGCGCATCAGTTCGGCGGCCTGACCCTCACGCGGTTTTTCCCAAAATCGCTTCACGCGACATAAGGGCCCGGCTCCCGTTTGCGAAACGACAGCACCCGGTTCAATCCACCCATAATCGATTTCCGGGCAACTGGGCTTCCGCGCCAACCAGAACGATCGAGCCCCGATGGCGCTCTGCGCAGTTTTCAGCCGATAAAATCGTGGTGCGAAATGATCCTCGTCCGCATAGTAGTGATCGCAGGGGAATACACTTACCATCGCTTGAGGATCGCGTGACAGGATGTGGAGGCTCGCCAAGGCGATCGCAACACCGGTTCCTCGGTTTTCCGGTTGGACAAGAGCCCGAGATTCCGCGGCCTCGGCGACAGCCCCCGCGTAGTATTTCTCGTGGGCACGTGACAGAACTGGTACCTGGCGAGTTCGCGGGAAAAGCGGATCAATCCTTTCCCGCGTCTGCTCGAAAAGGCTTCTGCCGGCGATGAGACGGCAAAACTGCTTGGGCCTGGAATCACCGGAGATCCTTCGCGTCAGTTCTTGTAAACGAATTCCGTCACCGCCCGCGAGGAGCACAGCCCATCGGTTTGCCGACATCGCTGGGCGGCCCGCCACTGCACCGCAAGCATCGTTGAGCTTAATTCGTTTCCGCATAGCCTCTACCACCCCTCGTCGTGACAATGCCTCTTTCGCCGTTCCTCCGGCAGGCGATGAACCACAATGAGGTCAAGGAGGAACAGCTTGCGGGCCGTGGGTGCATTTTTGGCCTCTGCGTCTATCGGTGCGGAAAGCTATCGCGCTCATATAACGAATCTCCTCGCTAACGCGTCCATATGGTCTCGAGTGAAAGATCTAGCTCAACCCGGCAGACGACTGCCCAGGAATGTTGTCGATTCACAGACGAGAGCAAAGGGACTTTGGCCGCTACGCCGTCACCAACGTTGCTTCAGATCCGTATTCCAGATCGGCTTCGTTGTTTTTGCCCAAGAGGCGAAGAGCGGCAGCCGCGACGTGATCCGCCGTGAAGCCCAGATGAGCAAGAACCTCCTGGCCAGGCGCCGACGCCCCAAAGCGCTCCACACCAATGACCGCACCCTCGTCGCCCGCCCAGCGATGCCATCCTATCGGTGAGGCGGCCTCCACCGTGACGCGTTTCTTGATGCCTCGCGGAAGGACGCTTTCACGGTAAGAGTCCTCCTGGGCCTCGAACAGGCTCCAACTCGGCATGCTGACTACGCGTGCCTTTACTCCGAAATTCTTCAGCTTCTCCCGCGCCAGCACACAGAGACTGACTTCGGAGCCGGTGCCGATGAGGATCACATCCGGAGAACCGCCTTCGACGTCCGCGAGCACATAGGCGCCGTGTGCGACACCGGGGTTTTTCGCCCCGCCGCGGTCAAGATGCGGGACTGTCTGCCGCGTCAGCACTAACAGCGTCGGACCGTTATGTTGAACCGCAAAAGCCCACGCCTCCACGGTTTCGTTCGGATCGGCAGGACGGATGACCGTAAGCCCCGGAACTCGCGCGCAAGCCGGCGAGTTGCTCGATTGGCTGGTGAGTCGGGCCATCCTCCCCGAGTCCGATGCTGTCGTGCGTAAAAACGTAGATCGCTTTGAGATGACTCAAGGCCCCCAGGCGGATGGCAGGCTTCATGTAGTCGGAAAACGTGAAAAACGTCGCGCTGAAGGGAAGCACACCGCCGTGTGCGGCCATTCCATTCACGGCGGCTCCCATGGCGTGCTCGCGAACACCGAAAGCAATGTTCCGCCCGGCATAGCTCCACTCCCCGCCGACCGCACCCAGCGTTCCCGGCCCCGACACTTCAGGCGATTGGAAATCTCCCAGACCCTTAAGGGCCGTCCTGGTCGACGGGTTCAGGTCCGCTGATCCGCCGATCAGGTTGGGGATGTGTTTGGCCAGAGCATTCATCGCTTCGCCGCCGGCGGCGCGAGTTGCGATCGGTTTATCGGTGGGCTTCCATTTGGGGAGATCGACGTCCCAGTTTTGCGGGAGCTTGTCGCTGACGATGCTCTCGAACTCGGCGGCTTCCTTTGGAAACGCTTGCTTGTATGCGTCGAACTTCTTCCGCCACTCGTCCTCCATTTGCGCGCCATGAGGAACCGCCTGACGGAAATATTCCACCGAGTCTTGGGGCAGGTAGAACTTCTCCATGGTCGGCCACCCCAAGGCTTTCTTGGTGGCTTGTAATTCCTCTTCTCCCAGCGGGTCCCCATGCGCGGTGAAGTTGTCTTGCTTATGAGGGCTGCCATAGCCGATGTGAGTCCGCGCCAGGATTAATGATGGCCTTTGATCCTCGGCCTGGGCTTCGCGAATTGCGCACGCTACATCTTCGGTGTCATTGCCATCCGGAACCACGCGAGTGTGCCAGCCACACGCTTCGAAGCGTTTTGCCACGTCCTCGGTAAAATCGATTTCGGTGGCTCCGGCGAGCGAAATGTGATTCTGGTCGTACAGATAAATGAGTTTCCCCAGATGCAGATGTCCGGCCAATGAGGCAGCTTCCTGACTGATGCCTTCCATCAGATCGCCATCGCCGCAGATCGCGTACGTATAGTGATCGACGATCTTGTGTCCAGGCCGGTTATAGCGCGCCGCGAGCCACGCCTCGGCAATCGCCATGCCCACGCCGTTGGCGAATCCTTGCCCAAGTGGTCCCGTGGTGACCTCGACGCCGGGCGCTAGACCACGCTCAGGGTGACCTGCCGCTTTGCTCCCCCATTTTCTGAAATGTTTGATCTCTTCGAGGGGCAGGTCGTAACCGGAAAGGTACAGCAGGCTGTATAACAGCATCGACCCATGTCCCGCCAGACAATACGAAACGATCGCGGTCGAACCACTGCGGGTTCCGAGGATTATGCTTGAGAAACTGCGTCCAAAGAGTGTAAGCCATAGCAGCAGCGCCCATCGGCATGCCGGGATGACCGGCGTTCGCGTTCTGGACAGCGTCGGCCGACAGCATTCGGATCGTGTTGATGCATAGCTCTTGCAGCTCTCTATTCAGCTTCATATTCATATCTGCCTCCACTGACGGCCGTCACGCTCCAACGGCGCGGGAATGCTCGGCATCGCCGCATGCCGGGCCAGACTAGGCGATGCGCGCGTCTCCAGCACTATTCGTTCATCCGGCTCGCGGCATGCCGCGCGATGTTGGCCGGTCGGGCACATCCGATATACCGCCGCTCGAGCCACGGCCACGTTCGTTGCTCACCTCCATGTAGCCACCGCAATAGACGCGCCGTTGCGAGCTCGATACCACTGCTGCCACCGTTAATCAGGGCCGTTTTCCCTTGACAGCCTCATTACCATCTCCTCTGCGCTTTGGACTCGCCAGGATCTGGACGCCGAGAGCCATGCGCGGCCGCCGATCCAGGCGGCTCGCCCCGTGCGACGTTGGATCAGCGCTCACTTGGCGCGTGCGCCGATCCCTCTCAACCGCTCAGGCGCGCAGTGATCTGAAGCCCGCGCGAACTTCTTCCGAAAAGAGCTTCGGCTGTTCCCAGGCCGCATAGTGTCCGCCTTTGTCGAGCTCGTTGTAATAGATGAGCTTGTGATACGCCCGCTCCGTCCAACTTCGCGGGGCTTGATAGTTCTCACCAGGAAAGACGCTCACGGCGGCAGGGACGGAGACGTTAGCGGCGTTGTAAAGGCTGAAGTGCAGTTCCCAATAGAAGCGAGCCGCAGAAATCGCCGTATTCGTCAACCAGTAGAGCGTAAAGTCGTCAAGCACATCGTCTCGTGTCAGGTCGCCTGCGGGGTATCCATTGATGGTGCGCCCGAGCACGGCCGAGGTCATCGCCGCCGCCGGTTGGTCATAACCATCGCCGTGGTCAAACATCCAGGCGGCGAGGCCGACCGGCGAATCCGCCAATGCATACAATGCCTGCGGGCGCGTTGCCATCATCTGTGCGTAGGCGCGTCGCTTCGTAAACAGTACCGTGAGCTGCTTGTAAGCGCGGCTTTCGTCGGCGGAGAGACCGGATGGCGGTGGGTCGCCGGCCTGAAGTGACCTCGCAATGTCGGATGGAATTGTTCCCGGAAAGTTGGTGTGAATTCCCAGCAACTCCGGAGGCGCCTGTTTGGCCATCGCCGTGCAGACGCCCGCACCCAGGTCGCCGCCTTGTGCAACAAATTGGGCGTATCCAAGCCGCTTCATCAGCACTACCCAAGCACGCGCAGTGCGCTCGGCACCCCAGCCGGCAGTCGTCGGCCTTGCGGAAAACCCGAACCCCGGTAGCGACGGAATCACCAGATGGAAGGCGTCCGATGCGCTCCCGCCATGTGCCGTAGGATTGGTAAGTGGATCGATAATCTTTAGCTGCTCAATGACTGAGCCGGGCCATCCGTGCGTGACGATCAGCGGCAACGCATTTTCATGTTTCGAATGAACATGAATGAAATGAATGTCCAGCCCATCGATCTCGGTGATGAATTGCGGCAGGGCGTTCAGTTTCGCTTCGCACTTGCGCCAATCGTAGTCTGTCGCCCAATAGCGGGCAAGTTCCTGAATTGTCGCAAGGGGCACGCCTTGCGATTCATCGGTGACCGTCTCCCGATCAGGCCACCTTGTCGAGTTGATACGCCTGCGCAGTTCTGTGAGTTCTGCTGCTGGAACATTCACCTGAAACGGACGGATAGTCGTTCTTGTCGGCTGCGTGTGTAGCACTGGTTTGGGCCATGGTGTTTTCCTTTTGAGCAGTATTGGATTTCGAATCTGCAAATGCCTCGCCGATGGTTGCTGGTCGGAACGCGACTGCCAGGCCCAACATCGAGCTCGCCTTGAGAAAGCAACGGCGCGATCTGTCGTCTGCTTGTTTCATCGTGTGCTCCTTTCACCTCAGGACGCGGAGACCAGGACTGCGATAGCGCCAATCGTTGCCAACAGGCGGTCGGAAACAACTGTTACGACTAGTGCAGTTCCGCTGTTTTCGGCAGCTCGGATACGGTCCATCCCCCTCCTAGGGCTTTGATCAGCAATACGCTGGCGTCCATGCGGCGGAGCTGATCCTTACCTTCAAGTTCTCACAGCGCAAACGATCGCTCTTCAAAATGAACGAAACGATGTCGACATCCTGAGACTCCGGCCCCGTTTATATTGGAGGAATGGCCACTCGCCCTCCAGACTTTTTAAAATAACGGGTCATGTGCGACTGTTGCTTACTTAACTAGCAGAGTCCCGGTCATGTTGTTCATGTGCATATGCGCGCTGCAGTGGTACGGGTATAGTCCCGGCCTGTCGAAGGTCAACGTGAACGTGTCGCCCTTCGCCAGCTGCTTCGAGTTCATCGGTGGGTAGTAGGAATGCTCTGGGTGCTGGTCGGTGTTCACGTAATGAATGACATCGTCCTCATTTTTCCAGGTAACCGTTGTCCCCTTGCTCACCATGACATACCTCGGGTCGAAGGAAATATGTTTCATGGTGATGGTGACCGCTTTTTGCCCTCGCAGGTCCGTGAAGGTGCTCGCTTTCGACCGGTCGATGGCGAACTGGAACGTGCCATCGTTGCAGCTTCCGTTGAAGGTTCCGTTAAGCTGGCACGAAGTATATTTTACTGTGTATATGCCATCGGGGGCGTCAGAAGTCATGTTCCGCCGTATATGCAGATTACTGAGGCCGTCGATCGTCGAATCACCTATACCGTAGTCTTTGCCGTCTTTCAGGATGGCTATTTTGGACCCCGGACCCCGGTCGTAGTTGAAATCGACGACCACGTTAATGGGCGCGTCTGCCAGCACGGCGCCGTGCAAGGGCGTATGAGCCGTCAGTTGCGGGACATCTTTCGGAGGGCTAAACCGTCGGTCTGTGGCCTGCCCATCGGCGATGTTCCCGGCCTTTTGAATGGCGAACTGGTACTGTCCTGGGTGGCACTCGCCGTCTTCCGCGCAGAGTTCATAGTTCAACGTGTACAGGCCGTTGGGCGCGTACGGGTCTACGCTGCGGGTCACGGATCGCTTGTCACTGCTGACGACTGTTACCCCCATGCCGTACTCTTTGCCATCTTTCAACATGGAGATTTGGTCCCCTGGCCCCACGTAGAAGTCAACATCGAGCTTTATCTGTGAGGGTACGGAGGTTAAGACTGCACCCGCTGCTGGCGTATTATCCTTCAAGTGCGGTTCCTTGATGGGCGTGGAGAAGTGGTAGCTCATGCCGGACTGCTGAGCAAAGCTTATCGTGCTAGACGCCAGCAGGCTGGCGCCAACGGTTAGCAGAATTGACAGCACAATTGCTGTATGCCTGTTTGAGTCAGATGTCTGCTCGCGGCCAGGCTGCAGAACAGAGCTTTGGGTCATATGCTCGTACTCCTTTAATGGCGATTCCGGTCAACTCCCATGACTGCACGTGGTGCGCCAGTTCGGAGTCTGGCGTTATGCGATTGACGCGAAGGTGTTTGCGGGCTTTCCGCGTTTCAGGTGTCGACGAATTGTCGAAGTTTGGGCTCGGCGGAATGGTCGGGCCGCAAAGTGACGTTTAGACGTCAGTGGGTCGAGTGGATTTGCCGAATGGAGGGGGGTACTCGACACCACTTTAGGCCCTCCAGCGTCCCGACGTTCAGCTCGAATATCGTTGCTCTTTGAACGGGTCGCCGTAAATGTGATATCCGTTAAATTCCCATAAGCCCGGCAATTCGCGATCCAACAACTCGATCCCGCGCACCCACTTCACGCTCTTCCACGCATAGAGGTGTGGCACCACGAGGCGCAGCGGGTAGCCGTGCTCAGCCGTAAGGGGTTCGCCGTCATGCCGCAGGGCGAAAATCGTCGTCGGGCGCAGAAAATCCGAGATTGGCAGGTTTGCCGTGTAGTTGTTCTCGGCATGGACCATCACATGCCGCGCCTCCGGCCGCAACTTCACTCGCTTCATCAATTCTGTGGCGAGCAATCCTCCCCAATGGTTGTCGAACCGGCTCCAGCGCGTGACGCAGTGCATGTCCGCAAATACTTCGCTCTGCGGCAGATTGGAGAACTCTTCCCACGAAAGCCGCAGCTGCTCCTCTACCAGGCCGAACACGCGAAAATCCCACGTCCTGGGATCAAAGCGCGGCACCGAGCCCACATGCAGCACCGGCCACTTGAGCGTCAGCGACTGTCCTGGGGGCAGCCGTCCCGCGGCACGCATCTCACGCTCCCGTTCGCGTCGCTCGTTCGATTGCTCAAATAGCAAGGGACCATCGGCGAGTACGCGATCGCTCCAGACTCACCTAGCTGAACATTCGATTGCTGGCATCGCGTCCGCACATGACGTCAGACGTTCCTCTCACAGATCTGGAGTCGACTACTTGCGACTCGGGGAGTAAGCCAGGAACAGTCTTGCTGGTATTGTGACGGAAAATGTTGACGGCTCCGATCACTTCGTCCTCGTTGTTACGAATTGGAAAGACATTAACGAGCGCCAGAAGACGATTACCGTTGGGCTGCTCGCAAATCACATCGGCGTTCCGAACGGTGGCGCCGTTGTTGATCACCACGGAAGGTGGTGCAAGTTCGTGCGGCATCACTTCTCCTGAGGGGTAACGAAGAAGGTGTGACCCGCAATACTTTTCCGAGGTTCCCAGAGACGGCGTGCGTCCCCAACCCGCGATTGCAGTTTTGTTGCACTTGACGACGGTGGCATCCTTTTCTAGAACGTATATTCCTACAGGGATAGAATCCATTGCCGCTTGGTCTGCGAGAATTTCTTTTGTGACGAGGTGCCCGTCGACGAGCTCTCCTCGGAAGTCGATTTTGTCGAAGTCGCCATCCAAAATCATCTTGCTTGTTGCTAAGCCACTTTTCTGTGCTGCCACGCCAGTCGCCATTTTCAACCTCCTTGCACGAAAGACTAAATGAGAAGGATATGCCCCCGTTTGCCCCGTTTGTCAAGAAGACAGTTCGGACTACGCCGGAAGGTGATCAGGAATGCCGGGGCGGCAGAATCCTGTTGATGAAGCGACCCTTTTCAGTTCGTTAGAAAGATAGAACCAACTCTACGGCCGACGCGGCCATTGATATTTCGTTCCTGTTGACATACTCCTAGCGTCCGGTCTAAATGAATATTCCGAGGTCGTGCTGCCGTGGCGACAAGAATATCACCCATCCCGGGGCCCTCGGGGTATGTACTGATGCCCCTGCGGGAAAGTGCGGACTTTACCCTTTACCGCGGCCGAAAGCACGACGACACCTCGCCGGTCCTGGCGATCGCACTCTCTACGAAAAGCCGTCGCCTAATGAGTATCAGGCGGCTCGAGCACGAATACTCGCTCGCAGCCGAACTCGATCCCGCCTGGGCGGCCAAGCCTCTGGCTATTACTCGTCAGGAAGAGCGGACGATCCTCGTACTCAAGGACCCTGGCGGTGAGCCGCTGGATCGGATTCTTGAGCGGGACCAGGGGCAACCGCTCGACCTGACTCGCTTCCTGCGCACTGCCATCGGGTTGGCAAAAACACTCGGTCAAGTCCATCAGCACGGCCTCATACATAAGGATATCAAGCCTGCGAATGTGCTCGTCGACGACACTGGCAACGCGTGGCTCACCGGATTCGGGATTGCGTCCCAACTTCCGCGCGAGCGCCAGTCGCCCGAACCTCCCGGGCTCATCGCGGGAACGCTCGCCTATATGGCACCCGAGCAGACGGGACGAATGAACCGTTCGATCGATTCCCGGAGCGACCTTTACTCGCTTGGAGTAACGTTTTACGAAATGCTGACCGGGAGTCTTCCGTTCACGGCCTCCGATCCGATGGAATGCGTGCACTGTCACATCGCGAGACAACCGGCCGCACCGAGCGAGCGGCTAGGAACCGTGCCGGCCTCAGTCTCCGCGATCACGATGAAGTTGCTCTCCAAGACGGCGGAGGAAAGGTATCAGACAGCGGCGGGAGTTGAGAGCGATCTTCGGCGCTGCCTGTCCCAATGGGAGTCCCAGGGGTGCATCGATGACTTCACACTTGGTGCTCATGACACTCCCGATCGCCTCATGATCCCCGAGAAGCTGTACGGGAGGGACCGCGAGGTTGACGCTCTGCTCACCGCCTTCGACCGCATCGTTGGCGGTGGCCGACCGGAACTGGTGTTGGTTTCCGGATACTCCGGCATCGGCAAATCAGCGCTCGTCAATGAGCTCCACAAACCACTCGTGCCGCCACGCGGCTTGTTTGCGTCAGGCAAGTTCGACCAGTACAAGCGCGACATTCCGTATGCCACGCTGGCCCAGGCGTTTCAGACCCTCATCCGGCGGCTCCTCAGCCAGAACGAGGAAGATCTGCACAAATGGCGGGGTGCACTTCGTGAGGCGCTGGATCCGAACGGACTGCTCATCGTCAATCTCGTCCCGGAATTGAGCCATGTTATCGGCGAGCAACCGCCAGTGCCCGAATTGCCTCCGCAGGAAGCACAGAGACGTTTTCAGATGGTAGTTCGACGGTTCATCGGCGTGTTCGCGCGACCTGAACATCCGCTCGCGCTCTTCCTCGATGACATGCAATGGCTGGATGTCGCCACGCTCGACCTCCTCGAAGAGCTGTTGACCCGCAACGATCTCCAGCACTTACTGCTCATTGGTGCGTTTCGCGACAGCGAGGTCAATTCCACCCACCCGCTAGTACGTAAACTAGAAGCGATCCGTCAGTCCGGGGCGGCAGTGCGAGACATCGTTCTCAAACCACTTAGTCGCGACGATCTAGGAAAACTGCTTGTGGACACCCTTCACTGTCAACTGGAGCGCGCCGCCCCACTGGCAGACTTGATTCACGAAAAGACCACCGGCAACCCGTTCTTCGCAATCCAGTTCATTTCTACTCTGACGGACGATCGCCTCCTGACATTCGATTACCGCATGCGGCGTTGGGTATGGGACCTGCTCCGCATTCGTGCCAAAGGCTTCACGGACAATGTTGTAGAGCTGATGGTGGAGAAGTTGAAGCGCCTTCCGCCAGAAACCCAGAAGATACTCCAGCAGTTCGCCTGCATGGGCAGCATTGCAGACTTCGAGATTCTGCGGATGGCGTATCAGGGCTCGGGCTCGATCGAGGACATGCACGACCATCTCTGGGAAGCTGTGCGATCAGGCCTCATCTTCCGTGCGGATAATTCCTCCGGCTCCCTGTCCTACGGCTTCCTGCACGACCGCGTGCAAGAAGCCGCGTACTCGCTGATCCCGAAGGAGCTACGAGCAGAGGCGCACCTGCGCATAGGGGTCCTCCTCGCCGAGCATACGCCCCCCGAAAAACGTGAGGGGGCGATATTTGAGATCGTCAATCAACTCAACCGGGGCTCCCATCTCATCACCTCTGTCGACGATCGCGAGCGCGTCGCAGAACTGAATCTGGTCGCAGGCCGACGCGCGAAACTCTCGACAGCATATGACTCGGCGCTCAAGTATCTCCGGGCCGGCAGAGCCCTTCTTGCAGAAGAGACCTGGGAACGTAATCACCAGCTCGTCTTTTCGATCGAGTATCTGACAGCCGAGTGCGAGCTGCTGACCGTCACGGTTCGTCTCGCCGCCGGCGATCCACTCGCGGAAGTGCAAAAGGAATGCGAGAACGGCCTGGCGTCTGCCAGGCGGGTGCATTTCGGCATGGTCATCGAGCGCAGTGGAGCACAACTCGGTTTGATCCTCACCTTGCGCGGGCTGACTGCGAAGTTCGGGTGCCTGGATCATGATGGATACAGTGAACTCGGCACCGAACGTCGCTTGGCCGACAGCCCCAATCTGGTGTTCGCCGAGTTCTATTACTGGACGCGAAAGCTGCAGGCGCACTTTTTCGCTGGAGACCTTGCGTCGGCGGTTGACGCCTCGCTGCGCGCGGAATCGCTGCTTTGGACGTCGGCAACAATGTTCGAGTCCGCGGAGTATCGACTCTATGGCGCGCTCGCGCATGCAGCGGTCTGGGATCACGCCACACAGGAGCAGAGACCGAGGCATTTCGATTCTGTGCTGGACCACCACCGGCAGCTCCAAGTGTGGGCGGAGGTCAACCCCGAAACCTTCGAAGACCGCGCTGCCTTGGTCGGCGCCGAGATCGCCCGTATCGAGGGCCGGATGTTGGACGCTCAGGGGCTGTACGACCAGGCCATCCGCGCGGCTCACAAATACGGATTCGTGCACAACCAGGCGATTGCCAGCGAGATTGCCGGGCGTTTCTACGGAGACCGCGGTTACGAGAAAATCGCGGCGACCTATTTGCGAAACGCGCGGGCCTGCTACCTGCGCTGGGGAGCCGACGGAAAGGTTCGCCAACTCGAGGAGCTTTATCCGCACCTCGGAGTGGACAAGTCGATCCCGGATTCCACGGCGACGATTGTGGCACCCGTCGAGCAGCTCGATTTGGCTACGGTAATCAGAGTCTCGGAAGCAGTGTCCGGCGAGATCGTTTTCGAGAAATTAATCAGTACGCTCATGAGTTCGGCAATCGAACACGTGGGCGCCGAACGAGGTCTCTTGATTCTCCCGCGAGGCGATAAATATCAAATTGAAGCAGAGGCCACAACCGGCAGTGACAACGTGAACGTGGTCCTGAAACAGGCACCCGTCACGGCCGCAGATCTACCGGAGGCGGTGTTTCACTACGTCCTTCGGACAAAAGAAAGCGTTCTCCTGCACGATGCGTCCAGTCATAGCTCGTTTTCAACGGATGGCTATATTCGCGAGCACCGCTCACGGTCAGTGCTCTGCGTACCCCTACTCAAGCAAACGAGACTGCTCGGAGTCCTTTACCTTGAAAACAAACTAACGTCTCACGCCTTTACGGCTGCCCGAATGGCTGTCCTTAAGTTGCTCGCGTCGGGGGCGGCAATGTCCATGGAGAACACGCGTCTCTATAGCGATCTCCAGGAGCGCGAGGCGCGCGTAAGGCGGTTGGTTGATTCCAACATTGTTGGTGTTCTCATCTGGAATCTCGACGGACAAATTCTGGAAGCCAATGACGCCTTTCTGGGAATGCTGCAGTACGGCCGTGAAGATTTCGTCGCGGATGGTGTGAACTGGACCGATTTGACACCGGCCGAATGGCGCCAACAAGACGAGCGCGCGCGCGTGGATCTAAAGGCGACTGGGAAGGTTCAGCCGTATGAGAAGGAGTTCTTCCGCAAGGATGGCACTCGCGTCCCTGTTCTGACGGGCGGTGCGCTGATTGACTCAAAAGGGAACGACGGAGTCGCCTTCGCGCTCGATTTGAGTGAACAGAAGCAGGCGGAAGCAGAGATCCGAACGCTTAAGGATCAACTCTATCGGGAAAACCTAGCTCTGCGGGACGAGGTCGACCGGGTGTTGATGTTCGAGGAAATCGTTGGTTCTTCAAAGGCGTTGAAGACCGCTCTGTCTCATGTCTCCAAGGTTGCTCCCACAGATTCCACCGTGTTCATCTCGGGCGAGACTGGCACCGGCAAGGAACTCATCGCTCGCGCCGTCCATAAACGATCCCAAAGGGCTGGACGTGCCTTCGTAAGTGTGAACTGCGCCGCACTGGCGCCTACGCTGATCTCATCGGAGTTGTTTGGTCATGAGAAAGGAGCCTTCACAGGAGCTACACATCGTCGGCTGGGCCGGTTTGAACAGGCTGATGGCGGTACGATCTTTCTGGATGAGGTGGGTGAACTTCCGCAGGACACCCAAGTCGCGCTCTTGAGAGTCTTGCAAGAGCGAGAGTTTGAGCGAGTCGGTGGAGCACAGACCATCCGAGTCGACGTTCGAGTCATCACGGCGACCAACCGTGATCTGGCAGCCGCTACTGCCAAGGGAAGCTTTCGGCAAGACCTCTTTTACCGCCTTAACGTATTTCCTATTGAGGTGCCACCGCTACGAGACCGGACTGAGGATATCTTGATGCTCGTCGAGTACTTCGTGCGACGCTACGGCAGCCGCGCGGGCAAGAACTTCAGGTCGATCGACAAGAAGACGTTGGATTTGTTTCAGAACTACGATTGGCCAGGCAACATCCGTGAGCTGCAGAACGTCGTCGAACGGTCGGTGATTCTGAACTCCGGCGAGGTCTTTGCCGTCGACGAGTCCTGGCTGTCGAGACAACCGGTGCAACGACAACCGCGGTTTGCTGCTCCGGCGCCGTTACAAAGCGAATCCCGAAGCGAGCGGGAGATCATCGAAGCGGCGCTCGCCGAGAGTCGGGGTCGAATCGCCGGGCGATCAGGCGCCGCCGCGAAGCTCGGAGTTCCACCATCCACGCTTGACCATCGCATCAAGGCGCTGCGTATTAATAAGGCGCAATTCAAATTTCGCTGATGCGCCGCCGGATTCGCCATATTCAGCACAATCCTCACATTGAATTCTCCGCCGACGATTGAATCGCGCGCACTTTCGGAGCCGCCTTCGACTGTTTGCTCGGTCTGGTATCGTAAAGTGTGCGGAGCCAGCCGCCGGAGCAATTCATTTACGCGGGGAGACTCAGTTTTAATTGATATAACTTGATTCGATCTTATATTCGTCTTCTACGCTCGGGCGTCGTACCACCGTAAGCCCGTTATTGCTCAGGAGGAAAAGTGTGCCTGTCTCTGTTCTCTCCAAGCGCTGTTTCACTCCTTCGACAGTGGCAAGCACTGCGGGCTTGGATGGGTTGGATACATCGATGACTTGGTTTTGAGGATCTTCAACTTGGTAGACCGGATCGGTCGAAGATGCCAGCAGCAAGCCATCGTATCCAAGAGGTTTCGCCTCGGCAGGGTGATGAAATTGAGGCGCTTCGGCCAGCACCGGCTGCTTGTATTTCTTCAAATTAATGACCGCAAATCCAGAGTGATCGCGGTATTGAATGAGGACTGCCGTATTCCCCAAGATCCCGACGAAGTCGTATGGCGACGGCGCGGCAATAGACACTTGTCCCAGTGGTCGAATCGCCCCCAGATCTGTGACGTCGAGGATTGCGAGGGTCCGGCCCTGATCCTGCTCAAGGTATAGAACTGTTTGTCCTCTTCCCGCCCCGTACAGGCACATGGCCTCACTGTTGCGTTGTGCCAGTTCTGGCAGATCCGAGGGAGAGTCTACAACCATAGACTTGGAATGCGTTTTGGCATTTGCTTGAACACTTACAACGACTGCGAAGATTGCCGCCACCATGATCTTGCCAATTCTGTGCGTCATTTTACTGCTCCTTTCAATTTTTACTGCTACAGCCGTGACTCGAAGGAGCAATCTTCGTACCAGAGACTGTGCGTGGCGAAATCGGATTGGAAGTTGTCAATCGTGACGTTGACGTCGTCGGCGACAACACCGCCGGCCAGCACCAATCCGCTAACGGCCATCACATTAATCGTTTCACCGAGGAAGCCGAGGAACGCGCTTTATCAGCCCCGATTTTAGGCTCTCCGCGCCCACCGCAATCGCGCTTTAACTGTGGGCACAATAAGACGCAATTCAAATTTCGCTGATGCGCCACCAGATCCGCCAGAATCACGACATTCACCATCTTCACCACAATCCCCACACCCGATACTCCGCTGACGGCTAAATCACGCGCACTTTCTGCGACTTACGAGTGGCGCACCGTTTGCTATTTACATCATCGAACCACAGGCCTTGCGAGGCTGACGTGACGTTCAGAATCGATCGATTTCGGACTGGCCAGGGCCTGGTGCTGCACATCAGTGGGCGGATTGCACGAGAGGACCTAGACATACTTCGCACCGCGCTCGAGGACGGCAGTGTTGTCGCCGTCGAGCTTGCTGAACTCGAGTTGATCGACCGTGAGGGCATGAAGCTCCTGGCGATCAACGAAGCAAACGGCATTGAGCTCAGACACTGTCCGCCCTACATCCGTGAGTGGATCACGAGAGAGCGAGACAGCAACTAGCGCCCGTATTGGCAGGGACCATGATTCCGAAGAGTCGGTAAACCGAGTGCAGTTTGAATGCTGCCAGAGAAGGAGAAGCACCATGGCAATTGAACTCATGGACGTGATCTGCGGAGCGGATGAGGCAAGCTCTTGCCCCGATCGTTTGGTTGCGCAGGAAGATGCAGCGTTAGTTGCTGGCGCGAAAACCGGGGACGCTCGCGCATTTGAGCTACTGGTCCAACGGCACGAGGGAAAGATTTTTTCATTGGCTCAGCGCATGACCCGTAATCGGGAGGACGCCGAAGACGTGGTGCAGCAGAGCTTCCAGAAAGCGTTCCTTCATTTGAAGAAGTTTGAAGGCGACTCCTTATTCTCGACGTGGTTAACGCGAATCGCGATCAACGAGGCACTTATGTTGTTGCGCAGGAGGCGTGGAACGCGCGAGGTGCCGATCGCAGAATCAAAAACGGAAGACGAAACTACGTTGCCCCTCGATATTCCGGACAGGGCCCCGAACCCTGAGGACAGTTGCCTGCAGCGAGAGCAGGAGCAAATTCTCTCCGCGGCCGTAGATGAGCTAACACCAGGAATGCGCAAAGCAATTGAATTGCGAGAACTTGGCGAGCTCTCAACAGGAGAAACCGCTCAAGTCATGGGTTTGTCGGTGGCAGCAGTGAAGGCGCGAATATTTCATGGACGCAAGAAGCTACGCCAGACGTTGAAGCTTTATGTTGAGTCCAGCCGGACCTTCGGACCCCGGGCGTTGCAAACGAAGAGATCAGTTCGGGATCGTTCACGGGCGATTCTCGAACTTCGGCCAGCTCGTTAAGGAGTTTTACTTATGTGGATTGTTCGAGTAGCTCTGGACCGGCCGTATACCTTCATCGTTCTTGCCGTGCTTATTTTGGTCCTGAGCACGGTCATGATCTTGCGCATGCCGACCGATATTTTCCCGAATATCGACATCCCAGTGATTGCGGTGGGATGGCAGTATGCCGGCATGAATCCTGAGGAATTAGAAGGCCGGCTCACGGGCCCGTACGAAAGGGTATTGACCACCACGGTCGACAACGTCGAACACATCGAATCGACCACTGTGAACGGTCAAGCCATTGTCAAGATTTATCTGCAACAAGGCGCGAGTTTGGACACAGCAAACGCCCAGGTGACTGCCGTATCACAAACCATTCTGCGGTTCCTGCCACCCGGGACCCTCCCTCCGTTGATCATCGACTACAGCGCTTCGAGCGTGCCCATTCTGCAGTTGGGACTGTCCGGAAACAGTCTGTCAGAACAGCAGTTGAACGACTTCGGACAGAACTTCCTGCGGCCGCAATTGGTAACGGTGCCTGGGGCGGTCATTCCTTTCCTATATGGCGGGAAGCAACGCCAAGTCATGATCGATTTGAATCCGGGTTTAATGCAATCGAAAGGGCTTTCTCCCCAAGATGTTCTCAATGCAGTGCAACAGGAGAATCTCATTTTGCCCTCTGGAACGGCAAAGATCGGTCCGTTCGAATACGACGTTAGGCTGAACGCCAGCACGAGGACGGTCCCCGAGCTAAATGACCTCCCGGTCAAGGTCGTCGGGAATTCCACGATATATCTTCGTGATGTAGCGAATGCGCGCGACGCCTTTGCGCCACAGACCAACATCGTGCGCCAGGATGGCCATCGCGGCGCCTTGGTCACTATCCTAAAGGCTGGCAACGCTTCGACAATTGACGTCGTGAAAGGCACTCGGGATCTTCTTCCGCGGGTCGCGCAGACGCTGCCCCCTGAACTCAAGATTTTGCCTTTGGCAGATCAATCCATTTTCGTCCGAGGCTCCGTGAACGGCGTCATTCGCGAGGCCATCATCGCTGCGTTTCTCACGGGTTTGATGATTCTGTTGTTCTTGGGAAACTGGCGCAGCACCTTGATCATCGCCATCTCCATTCCGCTATCGATTTTGACCTCCGTGATGATTCTCAGCTTTCTCGGAGAAACCATCAACATCATGACACTCGGGGGACTGGCCCTGGCCGTTGGAATTCTCGTCGACGACGCTACGGTCACGATTGAAAACATCGAGCGCTACTTCGAAGAGGGACATTCCCAACGCGACGCCATCCTAGAAGGCGCGGCGCAAATCGCCGTTCCGGCCCTGGTATCCACGCTTTGCATCTGCATCGTGTTCTTGCCGATGTTCCTGCTGACCGGCGTGGCCCGTTACCTCTTTGTTCCTCTCGCCGAAGCTGTAATGTTCGCGATGATCGCGTCATATATTTTGTCCCGGACGCTAGTGCCAACGCTGGCAATGTACCTGCTGAAAGCAAAGCAGGCCGACGCTCGCAGTTCACGGAATCCTCTGGTGCGGTTCCAACGGGCGTTCGAGCGCGGATTCGACCGAGTTCGGAACGCCTATCACTCCCTACTCATAGCGATTGTCCATCGCCGGGCGCTTTTCATCCCAACCTTTCTTCTGACCTGCGTTGCGGCGTTTCTCCTTGTGCCGTGGCTCGGTCAGGACTTCTTTCCGAGCAGCGATAACGGTCAATTCATCCTTCATCTCCGCGCCAAGAGCGGCACGCGGATCGAAGAGACCGCGAAGCTATGCGATCTTGTGGAGAGTTCGATACGGCGTGAGATTCCCGAGCGCGAGACGGACAACATCCTGGACAACATCGGCCTGCCCTACAGCCCTATCAATTTCATGCACAGCACATCGGGCCTCATCGGAGCAGGCGACGCTGATATTCTGGTGTCCCTCAAAGTAAATCACCACGCCACTGCAGATTATATTCAGCGGTTGCGAGAAACTCTGCCCAGTGAATACCCTGGCACGACCTTTTACTTCCTACCCTCGGACATCGTCACTCAAGTACTGAACTTTGGTTTGCCGGCACCCATTGACGTCCAAATCGAGGGAACCGATATCGAGGGCAATCGCGAAGTCGCGGCCCGGATGCTGCACGAAATCGAGCAGCTTCCGGGTATTGCCGATGCGCGCATACAACAAGCGTTTGATTACCCGGAGTTCGATGTGGCGGTGGATCGCACCAAGGCGGCCCAGGGCGGCTACACCGAGCGCGACGTTGCCAACAGCATGCTGAACTCCCTCAGCGGCAGCTTCCAGATCACGCCCATGTTTTTTCTGAATTTCAATAACGGCGTCAGCTACAACCTGGTTACCCAAACTCCACAATACTCGATTCGATCCCTGCAGGACCTCCAGAACACTCCAATCAATGCAGCGACCGCCACTCGCCCTGAGATTCTCGCGGACGTCGCTTCCATCAAACGGACGAGCGAAATGGAAGTAATCTCGCATTACAACATTCGCCGTGTGGTCGATATTTACGCCGCGGTTCAAGGCCGCGACTTAGGTGCGGTGGGCCGCGAGGTCACGCGCATTGTCGATGCCAACCGAAAATCCTTGCCGCGTGGGAGCTTCATCACCGTTCGCGGACAGCTACAAACGATGCGCACCTCGTACCTCGGTTTGCTTGGCGGACTGGTCTTCTCCGTCGTTCTCGTCTACCTACTGATCGTGGTGAACTTTCAGTCTTGGCTGGATCCCTTCATTATTATTACGGCACTTCCTGCCGCGCTTGCTGGCATCGTCGGGTTCTTGTTCCTCACGCATACAACACTCAGTGTTCCCGCCTTGATGGGCGCCATTATGTGCATGGGTGTAGGTACGGCGAACAGCATCCTCGTCGTTTCGTTTGCGAAAGAACGCCTCCTGCATCACGGAAACCCAGTCGAAGCGGCCATCGAAGCCGGCTTCACCCGGTTTCGACCGGTGCTCATGACCGCTCTGGCCATGATCATCGGAATGATTCCTATGGCGCTCGGGTTGGGCGAGGGCGGCGAGCAAAATGCACCGCTGGGCCGCGCTGTAATTGGCGGCCTGTTGTTCGCTACGGTTGCCACGCTGGTTTTCGTTCCTGCGGTCTTCAGCTTACTCCACGGACGGCGTGATGCTTCGACTGTCCAACAACAGGCGGCGGGCAATCCCGAGGCAATGCAAGCCTGAGTTAAAGGAACATCATGACATCGAGCGAGGGGAATATGACGAGCACGCCAGCACCAGAAGCGATCGAAGTGCAAACCATGCAACGGAGTCCGCATGGATTTCGTTTACATCCCGGACCGCGGCGGCGTACTGCGATCATTCTCGCGGCTGCCGCGCTCACCCTTCTCGCTCTTGTGATTTACTCAGGTATCTATTCGCGCGTGGTGACCGAATCGCGACTCAAACAACGCACCGAAGAAGCCGCTATTCCTACCGTTGTCGTGGTTTTTCCCCGGGAAGGTGCTCCCACGCAGGAAATAGTCCTGCCTGGTAATACCCAGGCATTCAGCGACGCGCCGATTTATGCGCGAACCAGTGGTTATCTCAAGCGCTGGTATTTCGACATTGGCGCTCATGTCCAGAAAGGCCAGGTGCTGGCGGAGATCGAAACCCCGGAAGTCGATCAACAACTCCAGCAAGCTCAAGCGGATCTGGATACCGCGCAGGCCAACCTGAACATTGCCAAAATCACAGCCAGCCGCTGGCAAGACCTTGTGAGCACAGGCTCCGTGTCCCAACAGGAAACCGACCAGGCAGCCAGCAATCTGAGCGCAGTGAAGGCGGCGACCGAATCCAGCGCCGCGAATGTGCGGCGCCTCGAACGGCTGCAATCGTTTGAAAAGGTCTATGCTCCATTTGATGGCATCATCACCGCCCGCAATACAGACATCGGAGCACTCATCGATGCCGGAGCCAATACACAGCCGAGAGAACTCTTTCACATCGCCGCCATTCGCACGCTCCGCCTCTACGTCGCGGTCCCCGAGGTGTACTCCCGAGCTGCACGCGCTGGCGCGCAAGCCGCATTGACCCTCGATGAATTCCCGGGGCAAACGTTTCATGGCACTCTCGCCCGCAACGCCAACTCGATTGACATCGCGTCGCGTACGCTGCTCGTCGAGGTCGATGTGGACAATCCAACCGGTCAACTCCTACCCGGTGCCTACGTCTTTGTGCACCTCAAGTTACCGGACGAGACTCGCTCGGTGACCATTCCCTCGAATACCTTGATCTTCCGCAAAGAAGGCTTGCAGGTCGGACTGATTCGCGACGGCAAAGCTGAATTGGTCCCGGTTAAGATTAGCCGCGATTACGGCAATAGCGTGGAAATCGTTTCAGGCCTGCAGCCAACGGACGCCGTCATCGTCGATCCATCGGACTCTCTAGTTGCTGGCATGCTCGTCCGCATGAGTAATAAATCAGCAGGTGGGCCCGGCCGATGAGGAACTTTTTTGCTGTCATGCGTTTCATTCTCACCAGCATCGTCGCGCTGCTTCTAGTGCTTCTGATCGTAGCTCTCGAGGGTTGCACCGTCGGCCCCAAATACGTCAAGCCCACCGTGCCTGTGACACCGGCCTTTAAGGAAGGGGGGCCAGGTTCATTCAGGGAGTCAGACCAGTGGCAGCCCGCTTATCCCGGAGATCAGGCGAGCCGCGGAAACTGGTGGGAGATTTTTGGCGATCCGGAACTCAACAACCTCGAAGAGCAAATCGCTGGTTCCAACCAGAACCTGAAAGTAGCGGAAGCGCGCTTCCGCGAAGCTCGCGCGGCGATTCGATTCAATCGGGCCGCGCAGTTTCCGACCATCTCCACTTCGCCGAGCGCCAGCTATGTTAAGAGTTCCGACTTTTCCCAGAACTCTCCGTCCAAGGTACGAGAGGTGAGCACTGGCAATTTCGTGCTGCCGTTTGATCTTTCCTACGAACTGGATCTTTGGGGCCGCGTACGGCGTAGCGTCGCTGCCGCGCGGGAAGAAGCGCAAGCGACCGCTGCCGATTATGAGACCGCAAAGCTCAGCCTCGAGGCGGAACTCGCCTTGGACTATTTCGAATTGCGCAGCGCTGACGCTCAAAAGCAACTCCTCGACGATACCGTAAAAGCCTATACCGACAACCTGCAACTCACGCTCAATCGCTTCAAGGGGGGCGTAGCGCCAAAGGCCGATGTTGCGCAAGCGCAAACCCAGCTTGATACGACTCGGGTGCAGGATACGGATGTCACCGTGCAACGAGCGCAATTCGAACACGCCATCGCTATTCTGATCGGGAAGCCGCCCGCGGACTTCAGCCTCGCAGCCAAGCCGCTCAACTACCAACCGCCCAGCATTCCGATTGGGCTCCCTTCTGAACTTTTGCAGCGGCGCCCAGACATCGCCGCCGCCGAGCGCCGAGTGGCGGAGGCCAATCAGCAGATCGGCATCGCCCGCGCGGCGTATTTTCCCATCGTGACCCTCGGCGGATCCGCAGGTTTCGCCGGCACGCAAGGTTCAAACTGGTTTACCTGGCCGAGCGGCTTCTGGGCAGTCGGTCCCGCCCTCGCCCAGACTCTCTTCGACGGCGGACGCCGTCGCGCCACTTCCGAATCGGCGCGCGCGAACTACGATGCCACAGTCGCAACATATCGTCAGAGCTCGCTGACAGCGTTCCAGGAAGTCGAGGACAACGTCGCCGCTCTGCGCATTCTCGAGAACGAAGGGCAACAGCAAGAGCAGGCCGTCGCGTCATCGGAGGAATCGCTTCAACTTTTTACTAATCGCTATAAGGGCGGTGTCGATACATACCTTCAGGTAATCACCGCGCAGACCACCGAGCTAGCTAACGAGCGAAACGCCATTGATATTCAGCGCCGTCGATTGGGCGCGAGTGTGCTCCTAATCAAGGCGCTGGGAGGAGGCTGGAACGTATCCACTCTTCCTACGTTCGGTGCATCCTCCGTTCGGGACTATTGAGCTGCTCCAAAGATGGCTCTCTTTCTGTGAGCGGATTGTCTTAAGCAAGACTGCTGCAGAAGTGCCCAAGGCTTTGATTCTCAATCTGTCCATTCGGCGGGGATGGGTTGGGCCATTGGAGGAGTTAGGTGCGGCGGAGCAGATCATGACGAAACTCGCAGTGCAGGAGACCGCGATTCTGCCCTTTCATGTGAATGTTCCGGGAATCAACTCTAAAGGAGAAAAACCATGACAGAGAGTACGGCCACTCAACGAAGCACCGAACAGTCCACCGACAACACCGCGATTCGTCCGTTTCATGCGAACGTTTCAGACGCGGACCTGGCCGAATTGCGCAGGCGCATCAACGCGACGAAGTGGCCTGAGCGGGAAACGGTCACAGATGCAAGCCAAGGCGTGCAGCTCCCGACAGTCCAGGCCCTCGCGCGCTATTGGGGTACCGATTATGATTGGCGCAAGTGCGAGGCAAAATTGCAGTCTCTGCCGAATTTCCTCACTGAGATCGACGGACTGGACGTTCATTTCATCCACGTTCGTTCGAAACATGAGAACGCGTTGCCGCTGATCGTTACGCACGGATGGCCCGGCTCAGTCATCGAGCAGCTGAAGATTATCGATCCACTTACCAATCCCACCGCACACGGCGGAAATGCATCCGACGCGTTCCATATCGTGGTTCCCTCGATGCCCGGTTACGGTTTTTCCGGCAAGCCAGCCAAGACCGGGTGGGACCCCGCGCACATTGCACATGCCTGGACCGTGCTGATGAAGCGCATCGGCTACAACAAATTCGTAGCGCAAGGCGGCGATTGGGGTGCAGTCATCACCGAACTGATGGGTGTGCAAGCCCCTCCGGAATTGCTCGGCATTCACACCAACATGCCCGGCATCTTCCCACCCGAGGTCGACAAGGCTGCTTTCTCAGGAGCGCCGGCGCCATCGGATCTCTCCGCCGACGAAAAGCTCGCTTACGAGAGCGTACAGTTCGTCTATCAAAAGGGAATCGCCTACGGGTACCAGATGGGGCTGCGCCCTCAAACGCTTTACGGAATCGCTGATTCCCCGGTCGGCCTGGCGGCGTATTTCCTTGATCACGACGCACGCAGCTACGAGATGATCGCGCGTGTCTTTGCCGGAGGTAGCGAAGGCCTCACGCGAGACGACGTCCTCGATAACATCACGCTCACTTGGTTGACGAATACGGCGCTTTCTGGTGCCCGTCTCTATTGGGAAAACAAGGGCTATTCGTTCTTCGGCGTCAGAGGCGTCCTCGTCCCGACCGCCGTGAGCGTTTTTCCCGACGAACTCTATCCTGCTCCACGAAGCTGGGCGGAGCGAGCGTTTCCCAAATTGATCTATTACAACAAGCTCCCCAAGGGCGGGCACTTTGCGGCCTGGGAACAACCGAAGCTCTTTTCAGAAGAGCTTCGCGCGGGCTTCCGACCGCTACGGTGAGCTTCTTCACAAGAGAGGAGAAGATGATGACCCAATCCAGCGCTACACAGCGAGGCAGCGAGCAGGCAAACGCGCAGTTCAACACCGACCGCACCCATCCGGGCCGGTGGACGATCACCTTCAGCAATCCGCCGATCAACATGTTCCTTCCCATAACGATCGTCGAATTGGGAGCGTTAATGACTGAGCTCAAGGCGGACCCGTCCGTGAAGGTCGTAGTGTTCCAGTCGGCGAATCCCGATTTTTTCGTCGCGCATCTTGACGTAGCGAAGGCAGCTGAACGGCCAGAGACGCTGGGACTTTGGCGCGACTTTGTGCTGCGCCTCTCGTCCGCGCCCGTCGTGAGCATCGCCAAGATTCGCGGCCGCGCGCGCGGCATCGGTAACGAATTCGCGCTGGCCTGCGACATGCGCTTCGCCAGCCGACAAAGCGCCCTATTCGGCAACCCTGAGGTTGGCGTCGGACTGGTCCCGGGCGGTGGAGCGCTGGAATGGCTGCCGCGCTTGGTCGGCCGCTCGCGCGCACTTGAGATCGTCCTGAGCGGCGACGATTTCGATGCTGATATCGCCGAGCGCTATGGCTGGGTGAACCGCGCGCTGGACGATGGCGACCTTGACTCGTTTGTCGATGTGCTCGCGCGGCGTTTGGCCTCGTTCGACCGTGAAACACTGGCCGCGGCGAAGGCCCAGGTCAATCGGTTCGGGACGCCGACAGCTGCCGAGCTTCAGTCGAGCAGCGACTTGTTCTTCCCACTGCTGGCCTTGCCAGGTGCGCAGGCGCGCCGCGCCAAGATCCGCAATATCGGTTACGGCGTTCCGAGCGACTTCGAATTGAACTTCGGCCGTTACCTCCCCTCCTTCGGGCGGGCAGACGACGATGCCACGGGACAGGAGAAGTAGAAATGAAACCCTGGAAAGCACTCTTGCTGATTCTGGTTGCTCTTGCGGTTGCAGCCGCTGGATACGGGCTGATTCTTGTGCGACGAGGCTTCAGCGCACTTGCGACACCATCAGCGATTGAGGTGTTCGCGGCAACAACGGCACGCAAATTGGCCGTGCCATCCGCATATCGCCAACTTCGCAATCCCATCGTGCCTTCAAGGGAGAACATTCGGGGAGGCATGGAGCATTTCGCCTTTCATTGCTCCACGTGCCATTCGGACGACGGAGGGGGCCAGACAATATACGGCAAGGGCCTCTATCCGAAACCGCCCGACTTGCGCGCAGCCGGGGCGCAGAACAAGAGCGATGGTGAGCTCTACTACACCATTGAAAATGGAGTTCGTTTGAGCGGCATGCCAGCCTTCCACGGAACGCACACTGACCCGCAAACCTGGCGCCTGGTTTTGTTCATCCGGCACTTGCCTCAGATCACGCCCGAGGAACTCAATGAGATGAAGGGGTGGGACCCGAAGAGTGAGGCGGTTCCAGCGCATTTCTGAAGGGCGGGGAATAGCCCCAGAATCCTGTGGGGGAAACACACTAAAAGAAGAAACACCATGAAAGCACGTTAGCGAGGAGATTCGTTACATGAGCGCGATAGAACCAGACGACAGAACGCGTCGTTGCTTTCTCAAGGCGAGCTCGATGTTGGGCCTGGCGGTCGCGTTCAAACCAGCAACGATCGGCGAGGCATTTGCAGAGTCCAGAACTGCTGGAAAGGAAGACACCATGACCCAAAGTAGTACGACACAACGAGGCGGCGAGAAGGCAGCTGACAAGACTGCTATTCGTCCATTTCAGGTGAATATTCCCAAAGCGGATCTTACCGAATTGCGCAGGCGCATCAGCTCGACAAGGTGGCCTGATCGCGAAACGGTCGCGGATGAATCGCAAGGCCTGCCGCTTGCGACAATTCAGGAACTGGCCCGCTATTGGGCGACCGACTACGACTGGCGCAAGATCGAGGCCAAACTAAACGCCGTGCCGCAGTTCATCACCGAGATCGATGGACTGGACGTTCATTTCCTTCACGTTCGTTCGAAACATGAAAATGCGTTGCCGCTGATCGTTACGCACGGATGGCCCGGCTCAGTCATCGAGCAGCTGAAGATTATCGATCCACTTACCAATCCCACCGCACACGGCGGAAATGCATCCGACGCGTTCCATATCGTGGTTCCGTCGCTGCCGGGGTTCGGTTTTTCCGCAAGACCCACTACCTCCGGCTGGGGTCCGGAGCGCACTGCAAGTGCCTGGGTAGTGCTGATGAAGCGCCTTGGATACGCAAAATTTGTGGCGCAAGGCGGCGATTTGGGCGCGGGCGTCTGCACTGTGATGGCAAAACACGCACCTCCAGAATTACTGGGAATTCACACGAACTTCCCTGGGACTATTCCATCCGACGTTGCGAAGGCGCTGCAGTGCGGCGATCCCCCGCCATCCGGACTATCCGCGGACGAAAGAAATGCTTACGAGCAGCTGACGAATTTATTTACGAAGAAACGTGCCTACGCGCAAATGATGGCCACTCGGCCGCAAACGCTATACGGATTGGCAGATTCGCCCGTCTGCCTGGCAGCTTGGCTCTTTGACCATGGTGACGGTTGGGGCCAGCCCGCGGCACCGATCACTTCGGCAGTACTCAGACGCACGATTAATGGACACTCCGCAGGTGACCTGACACGAGACGACGTACTCGATGACTTCACACTCTACTGGGTGACGAACACGGCGGTTTCCGCGGCTCGTTTCTATTGGGAGCTTCACCTCAACCTTTACAACGCGGCCAATGTCTCTATCCCAGCTGCGGTAAGCGTCTTTCCTGGCGAGAATTATCAAGCCCCGCGGAGTTGGACAGAGAAAGCCTATCCCAAACTCATCTACTACAACCGAGTTGACAGGGGCGGGCACTATGCGGCCTGGGAACAGCCACAGCTCTTTTCAGAAGAGCTTCGCGCGGGCTTCAGATCGCTGCGGTAGATTTTTTCACAAGGGAAGAGAGGAGAAGAGATGTGCCATGCCTGACCAAATACGCGAAAGGAGGAACCGCTATGAAACGAGAGATAATCCGCGTTGAGCCCCTGGCGACGTTCCTGGACAAGTATAAGGCGCCAGCCTCGACAGTGACAAAGCACGGCGACACGATTTACGTGTCGGGCGCGCCTCCTTTCGACCCAGAGACGGGGGAGATCTTCACAGGAGCCATCGAGCGCCAGACCGAACTCGTGCTGAACCAGATGAAGCTCTGCGTCGAGACGGCCGGCTCATCGCTCGACAACGTGCTCAAGGTGAATGTGTACGTCACTTCCGTCGACATGTTCCCCGCCGTCAACCAGGTCTATCGGCGCTTCTTCCCCAAAGACCCTCCTGCACGGATCTTCATCAATGTCCCAGCCTGGAACGGCGGCTTCGACATCGAGGTGGATTGCGTGGCGGCGGCCTGAGGTCATTCTTCGCGAAGTACAACGCGCGAAGCTGACGGCTTCGCGTCATCCGCAACTACGGGAAGTACGACCGTCGTGAGCGCCCCAGTACCACCTCGATGCGGGCGGCACGGAGACTATCCACGCCTTCACTACCAGCTTACCCGCGGGTGACGGCAATGCCGCCCGCGGTATCAGGCCAGCCGATAGCCAGCACCGCGCCAATTGGGTCGACACGCTCGTGGCACCAACCCCTTGAGATGCGACCAAGAGAGATGTGCCAATGCCGAACGTAGTCAACAAATCGAAACTCGAGGCAGCTTCGAAGTCGTGGCTGCTCCTGACGGCGTCCCTGGTTTCTTCGTTGATCATGCTCGACTCCAATATCGTGGCGGTCTCCCTGCCGGCGATCGGCCGGTCGCTCCGGGCCTCTTTCACCGATGTCCAGTGGGTGATCAGCGCCTACGTCCTCACGTACGCCGCGCTCCTCATGGCGTCAGGCAATTATGCAGACCTTCGAGGCCGCCGGAAGTCCATGCTGATCGGCCTCGTGGTGTTCGCAGCCTCGTCGGCGGCGTGCGGCGTGGCGACGAGCTCGCTGCTGCTGAACATCGCCCGCGCGGCCCAGGGAGTGGGGGGCGCCTTCCTGGTGACGGCGTCCCTTGCGATTTTGTCGAACGCCTTCACCGGCGCGGAACGCGCTCACGCCTTCGCGTTCTGGGGAGCGAGCCTCGGAATAGCGCTGGCAATAGGGCCGATCATCGGCGGCGTGATCACGAAGTACTTTGGGTGGCGGTGGGTATTCCTGGTCAACGTCCCCGCGTCCGCCATCCTCGTCGCCGGGACCCTGAAGTTCATCGGCGAGTCTCGCGACCCTAACGCCAAACGCCTCGACGTCCTCGGCACGGTCACGTTCAGTGCAGGCCTCGCGCTCCTTATCTGGGCTCTCATCGACGGGAACAACGCGGGATGGTCAAGCCCGACCATCGTCCTGCGCCTTGGGGTCGCCTTTGTGTTCCTGGTCGCCTTCGTCATTGTGGAGGTCCGTCAGAACCGCCCGATGGTGGAGTTCGGGTTGTTTCGCAGTAGGACGTTCGTCGGTGCCGTGCTCGCGATGATCGCGTACGGCGCGAGCGCGCAGGTCATGATCTTCTTCCTTCCGCTATACCTGCAGAACGCCTACGGGTTTGAGCCTCTGGCGGCTGGCTTTGCAATGATCCCCTTTGCGCTGCCGATGGTGCTTGCCCCGCGGGAAACGCGCCGGCTCGCGACCCGTTACTCGGGGCGTACGCTTCTTGCCGCCGGCTTGGCGATCACCGTCGCCGGGAATGCCGCGTTCTGGCTCGTTGGCGATTCCCATCTGCCATACAGCCTGTTCCTGGTCGCCATGCTGGTCGCCGGCAGCGGCGCCGGCCTGCTCAACGGGCAGACCGTGAAAGTCCTGCAGGGCGCGGTTTCTGAGGATCGCGCTGGCATGGCTTCGGGTATCGCCAGCACGACGCGCTTCATCGGGATCCTCGTCAGCATCGCGGCACTCGGTGCCGTCCTCGCCGACGTGGCGCGGGACCGGTTCGTTGTGGGTGCCACCAAGATCGGACTGTCGGCCGACACTGCGCGCGAGGCCGCTGCTCGTGTGACATCGGGCGATCTTTCCGGCTTGCTGGCGGCCGCACCGCCCGGTGTGCGCGAGCCGCTTCGCTCCGTCGCGCTGGCGGCGTATGGGGCTGGCTTCGCGTCGGCGGCCCTCTTCGCAGCCTGCGTGGCATTCGCGGCTTGCCTGCTCGCCTTCGGCTTAATTAGCCGCGAAGAGACCGCGCCGCCCTCTGCACCGCCGCCTGCGAAGATGCCGTGCAAGTTCATTGATTGCCGCGACCCTCTCTGAATTCGGAGGCGTCGGGCTCCAAGCGACAGGCCGGGTTGATCGCGGCGTTCACCGCTTTAGCGAAAAGAATCCCCGATTTATTGGAAACGTTAGTAGCTAGAAGTAATGGATGGAGTTGTTAGAGTCGGGAGTCGTGCGCTCAAGGCAGGCGCGCTACAAGGTTACGCTTCGTCGTGGACACTTTGCCGGGACGGGCGACCAGATTTTGGAAGCAGCAAATCATCCAATCGTCGGATCACGAGAATCGTCCGCCGTTCGGGATCACTCCTAACGCGCTTGTAAAGGACTGATCTAGCAAACTTCCGTGTGGTCGGGTCGGAAACTATCCGGCGATCGGCTTGTGGGAATCCATAGCGACTGATCCTTGGCCCCGCGAATCGAAACAGGCGCTTCCCAACCTTCGGACGTGGACGCCCCGTTCTGTTTCTTGTCTCATCACCTCGGTAGGTATTCGAGCTGTTTTGACAAGGGTTTTTAGCGTCGGTCACTCGATTATGGGCGGTTTTGGACGGCAGCTGGCAGGAATAGCCAATACTCTCAGCAACATAGCGCAAATCGTGTCTGGGTTCGATTCCCATGGCCCGCTCCATAAATCCTGACGAATCAATTAGCCTTACACGGCTAAGTTCCTAAAATCCTGTGTGAAAATGGTCGATTTTGGACGGCAATTGGACGGTAAAATTTCAGGAAAAAATAGAAGGGCCAGTCTGGCAGCAACTATCCGGAATGGCTCTGCTCACCGCATCCGCTGAATCGTTTTAGGGGTATGAGGACGCTAACGTTTACGTGGCCTGCCGATTCTGCGCGATTTAGCTGGCATTCAGCCATTCTTACTTCTTTCCCAATCTCTCCCAAGAAATAAACAACGCCCTACTTCTCTGAAACGTAAGATTCGTAGGTCCGTGTGCCATGTAAACGTGGCTTCGGGTGAAATTCGAGCATGTTGGTGATTTTGTACGAATGGCCTAGAACTTGAACAATACCCGTGACACTGAGGAATCCACGTTTGTGTTCGCAGTTCCCGGCCATCACGGCTTTGCTCATTTCTTGGACCTCTTGAAGTACCTCCTGCTTGCAGGCACGCGGATTTTGGCCTTCAATTGGCAGCTCCCACGTCGGCCCGTAATCTCCAAAACTGAAATCGACTAGTGCAAGACCGTTTTCGGCATGGGCCGAGATTGAGGCCGCAGCAGGATTCTTGGAATTAAGGGTAACGATTACGCCGTTTCGCTTTGTACGCTTTATAGAAAGCGAAGCCGCCTCGGGTGGCAGTTCAGCTTGCAGCTGCTTGAAGAGTCTAACAAGTTCCTCTTCGACGTCTGCGTATTCCGATTCACTTCGTGGCATAATTATTAAAACTCTTTGGACAGTTTAAAATGGCAGAACGGAAATAACCTCACGAATCAAATCTTTGCGACCACTATGAGTTTTGGACCCCAGTTGGATGCTCGGATTCAGACCTGCGTTCAAGTAGGTTTTCGCGCAACCGTTGCTTCGAAGGGTCCACCGCGATTGTTAGTTTCGCGTCCAGCTTACGCAGGACTGGTGGCTTTGCCACCTTTCATTTCCAGTCTTTTCCAGCTCTGAAGAACTCCGAACCGAGTGTCTCACACGCTGACGGTAACGGAGGCCTTGTTAGACTGTCTTGCAATTTAATCCTTTCACGGAGGAGGAATAAGTCTGCAAATCGTGAGCAGGTACGGAACAATGTGGGCGCGGAATACGAAAAACATCAGGCACATACCGGGTAGCGCCGAAGGCGGCAAGGGCGTGTACGTTCTCTTCGATGGCTCTATGCCCGTCTACGTGGGCAAAGGGAACATCCGGCAACGAGTAACTGATGCCCGGCGCAGTAAGAGAAGAGGCCCGTTGTGGGACCGATTCAGTTGGTACGCTCTGAGCGACCCCAAGATGATGCATGACATCGAAGTGCTTGTGCTGAAATTGCTTCCCCGCTACCTACGTGCCCTTACGAGGCAGGAGGGGCATTTCTTGAGAGCACACCGCGAAACGGAAGTGAATAAGAGCGCAGACTACATCACCCGCATTCCGTAGCCCAATGACTGGCTCGATTCACATCGCCCGCTTCACTCCTCTGAAAAAACGCCTTAGATGTGGCCGGTTTTGGACGCTGCCATTTCAATTGGCTTACAACCTCGCTGGCTGGAGACTACTTAAACTCTTCCTTGACAATATATTCTTCGAAAATATATTATTAATAGTATGGCGATGGTCACGGTCAAGCAAAAAGGGTATAAATGCTCCCGCTGTCCCCATGAGTGGGTACCCCGAAAGAGTACCGTTGGAGAGCCTAGAGTTTGTCCCAAATGTAAATCGCCATATTGGAACAAGGCCCGAAAGAACAAGCGAAAGGAATCATAGAGTTCATCAAAAAGTTTGGCGGAGAGAAAGGGATTCGAACCCCTGACTCGTGATTACCCACGAGAGCCTCCCATTTGCAGTGGGGCCCTTTACCGGACTCAGGCATCTCTCCGTTGAAGCGGTCACGGCAATGCCGTGACCGACGCTGTGAGTGGGGAATCTCGTCGCAAACGTTTATTCCCCACTCGCAGATTAAGAAGTCATTGTCCTTCCTATTTCACCCTGTCCTTTCGTCGCAAAGCCCCCAACGCAGCATTTTGTGCTACCGGCCTACCAGTCAAATGCTCCACAGGAATAGTGAAGACGAGCAAGTTATCAAGCCACTCAGCTGGAAACGAACGAGTCACAGACCAGTCGTAGTTGATATGATTGAGGAAAGTAACCGCCGAAAACCCAGTTCCACTCTTTCCCTTAGGTCCGTACGCTCGGAGCGGATATGCCCTAAAATCACCTTCTTTTACGGGCTGAACAGCAACTCTCCCGGTAGCCTTGTCCCAAAGTAAAAGCACGAACTTGATGTTTGGATTCTTTTTGAGCAATGCAGAAGCACTGTTATTAATCGAAAAACGACCCAGATTAGTGATAGTGACTTTCGGTTCCGTCGTTCGGACAAATTCTCTGGTAAAAACTTCAAACGGCATAAAGGCCCCCTTCGCGTCGGGTTTGGTAGCCAAATAAGACTGAAAACTAGAAACACATGAATTATACATTGAAGTAGATGTAGACGCAAGATGCGGAGTTGTCCTCGTGGCGAGTGAATCGGGCGGGGGCTTTGTGCACTGAGGTGATGGTTAATTGTGCCGACTGGAGTAGTTGTGCCAAGCCGAGGTACTCTCTTGGGCTGGAGGTCCGAGGGCAAGGTTTCTAAGGCGGTAAGAAATCCGCTGGTGCAAGGGGAGACTCGCGATTTGCGGAGAGGACGAGAGGCAACTGCGACTCCCGCTCTGCCGGAAATCTACCCAGAACGGTGGATGCTAACACCACTGACCGAAAAGGGGAATGCGATTTAACGGTGTAACCGCGAGCCGCAGGTCTCGCCTCGGGCAGCTTTCGATTTGGTGTAGACTTCCGGGAATGCCTAGACCATTACTTAGTCCGTTCGGAAAACGCCAGCCGCGCGCACTTGTCCTAGGACTTCGCCGTATAATTCGGGACCCGGGGGCGACCGTTACTGAACGGCTGCGAGCTTGCGAATTGTTGGCAATCGTGGAAGGTTTCGGCGACCAGTCTCAACGTCGCACGGGCGGTCCCCGGGCTACTTCAACGAAGGCCGAAAAGCCACCTCAGCCCGCCGTTGCAAATTCCGCAAACGCCATTCGGCTCAGAGAGTTGCTAGAATTGGCCCGCAAAACGGCGTAGGCAGGATTACCGAGCGCGCGTAGTTCTGACCCGCAACCAGCACGGATTTGAGCCGGATTCGGTCCAGCTTCTGACACGGTTTCGGCACGTTTACGTATACGCTGGCGGACGCGACGCTAGGACCATCCGACAATTTCTATGTGGTATCCCACTCAGCGGCGAATGTTGGCAGTTTGGGTCACGTATGTCGGACTCACAATGCTTTTGCTCGCAGTGCAGGTACCCAGCTTCTGGTATCGGTTATCTGTCATCGGCGCTATCGGAGTTGCAATGAATCTTTGGATGCGTTCCGGAAAACACTCATCCGAGTAGTGTGGTCCGGAGTCTCAGGCGCATCGCCAGTCGATTCCCCAAGCCGAAATGTTACAAAACAAGAAGGCAGCCCCGGTTTCGGGCGGCCTCAAGTCGTTTGTTTTCGAGCGGCGATCACAAGAAAAGGTTACAGAATAAGTAGATTGTAACGTTTATGCGAACGCCGTCATGAGCGCTTCCCGGCACGATTCACTGGCTTGTTCATCGCTCACGTGGGTGTAAATCATCGTGTTGGAAATATTCTTGTGGCCTGCGCGTTGCTGAATCGCGTATACGTCCGCATGTTCCGCCGCCATTGTTGAGCAAAGCGAGTGCCGCAGGATGTGCGGATGGGCGAGACCGGACGGCACGCCTACGGCAATCGCGTACTTGCGAAACACTCGCAGGAACTGCATCCGGGACATGGCACCACCCTTTTGGGACGGAAAAAGTATTCGTGAGCCGTCCTCCACCCGCTCGCGGAGCCATGACCGCACCGCGACCACTTCGTCGAGAATCGGCTCGCCGCGATGACGGTCGAGGCTTTGCACGCCCGAGCGCGAACCCTTTACCCGTGCGATAGCGATAGTGAACTCTTCCAAATCCACATCTGCCAGCTTGAGCGTTCGCGCTTCATGGCTCCTCAATGCATGGCGGAACGTAAGCAGAAGCAAACACCAATCGCGCGTCGAATGCTGGCGGGCTTCTTTGAGAATTGCCTTTACCAGTTCGGCGGAAAGAGCCTGTGGTACGTTTTGTGTAGTTGCCATGGAGCTTGCTCTCCTTTGGTGACTAGGGGTGTGTCGGTGTTGATAGCACCGGCGTGCCCCGTTTTCATTTCACTTTGAATCCAAGAGCCCGCCGCACGTATGCGCTGACCGAGAGGCCAGATTTCCCGGCAAACCGTTCGAGGTTCTTGTGTTCGGCGGGAGTGAGGCGCAACGCAATGAGGTGGCTCTGGCGTTCTTTGGCTTTCAGTTTCGGCCTGCCCATACGAGTCATGACTTATTGTATAACATAAAGTAGTGCGGTTGTCAAGGCGAAAGTGCAAAAAAACGGACGAATCGCCAGTAAATTGTGTGATCTGTTTTCGCTCTAAGCTGAATCGACCAGAAGCGCCAGTGCGCGCGGTGCGCTTATCGTTTACTTTGGACCGATGCGGTAAAGGAGTCTCTAGGCCACCCCACACCCATGCCGGGTAGGGCGCTCTAGGCCCCCTCTGGAACGGGGCAGGTTCATGACGTGATCCCTCCTCGAATGCCTTTGCTGCAATAAAGAGCTTCTTCCGACTCCTTTGCGGGGGGGGGGGGTGCCAGTTCGGGGCCGGTCACCCGGTCAAGCGCGCTCATTTTTCCCGATTCCATTTGCCCAATAAATGCGTCACTTGAAAGCAATTTGCAGGGCTGCCCGCAATTGCCCGCACTTGAAAATCAAGGTTACTCGTTTTATCTGCGGTGCTCGTTCTGTGGTCTTGTATTCAAGACATTTTGACTGTTTCAAGGACAGAATTTCGGAATGCCGAGCGTCTGGGTGAAATGGCGGCTTTCGCCATTTGATTATTCTGAAATTACGATAAATGACGTGCTGGGTGAGGTAAGCGGCGCGGGGAATGCCCCATGCGAGGCGCGGGGCGAAGTGCACAACGGAAAAACTTACGTTGTCGAAACAAAGCGTGGGGTCAACGTGCTTTGCCGTTCGTGCTGCAAAATCCTTGGCCTGCCTGTTCGCAGCTGACCTCATAATCTTAGCGACTACTAAATGTTTTGCGCGAATTTGCTTGTCTGTAAGCGCGTTTGGACGTAGCCGCCCGACGGCTGACGCCCAAACACCCGCACGTTGCTCCGCTCGTCACCGTCTGAGAAAATATGTTATGTGAGTACTCCCCACTTGCTCCGATGCATCGCTTTTATCCTCAGTTTATTTGCCGTTTGTGGCTGTGGCGGAAAAGTGGAACACAAGAATGTTTGCCCGATAGACGGGCAACTCCCGGAATGGTCAAAACCGATAGACGCTAAGAATTGCGAGTACTCCCATTTCAGTTCTATCGAGCGACAGACGCATTCTTGGGCAGCGCCCTGCGAGCAAAACGTACCGCGCTGAGGCCCTCAACTTTCGCTTTTCCAATAACGGCGTTAATCGAGAACTTGGTCGGTCACATCCTGCGTAATGTAAGATAGGTTCGTGAAGGCCATCGTAAACAGCGCGATACTCTTTGAGGCGATTGAACCGAAATTGGTGACGGACGATGACCCTGAGTTGTGGCGGTCCGCGCTTTTCGTGCTTGCGGATGAACTGGCGCAGCGACAGACAGAAGAATCGCGGTCTGGTGCTTGGGCTATGGTCGTAGGTGTTTGCTCGCACTGGGTCAGGCCGCACAACAGCCTATGGTACGCGGGAGGTGGTTTTGTTTGTCCCGACGGCTACCAAGATTACGTTCCCGAACTGGATTGGTCAGTGATTTTTCTCTTTAGGAACCGAGAGTGGACGCTTGCTAAGAAACTCCCCGGAAAGAACACTAAAATATTCCGAGTGGCAATTCCTGCGCGAACTGCCCGGCACAAACAGGCCGCTATTCACTCACGATGGACGCCGAACACAGAAACTGTTTTGTATGGATTCCGAAAAGTAGCGGACAAATGGCGATGTGTCGCGGCGTCGGACGAAGAGTCGAGGGGCCCTGTCAGTGCCAAGTCCTTGTAGCCGCGCCACCGGACATCTGCCCTTGGCCGATTTCACTTATCAGGTTTGCGCTTCTATCAGGCGGAATGGCTTCCAGAAAGTATAGGCACCTAAATGGCGCAATTCGTTCAACCAGAACGGAGACCCCTCAGCTCGGAAGAACGAGCCCTGCTCGAATGGCTGATTGGCAATGGCTCGCCAGACGCCCAACAGTGCGCGCCACAAATCGCAGACATAACGGTCGTTGGCGGGTGTACGTGCGGCTGCCCGTCGATAGATTTGGCGGTTGGAGACGGCGAATGCAGAAAAACGGGGCCATCGCACCTCTTGGCAGACTTTGAAGGAACAACGCCCGAGGGTATCGAGGTCGGTGTAATTCTTCATGCACGAGATGGAGAGATTTCAGAACTCGAAATCTACTCGATACCTGATGTGAAAAGCCCATTTAATCTTCCAAGCATCGAGTCTCTAAAACGGGCATGAGGTTTCCCCTAAGCTCCGTTTACTCGTGCGTTATCGGGCATTGAGAATCGGCGCATCGACACATATCCAGTTTCTGCAGTAAATCAGGCAATACCCAATTTGCAAGGCGAAAATTCCTGTTCCAGCAACATATCGGATACGATGTTGGATAGAGAGGATGTCCATCCATGGTATTGCATTCCCGCGATGGGATTGCGATTGCGGAATGTGTGGCTCTCGCCGGTAGTTGGATATGGCTCAGTGGCAAGCAGCTTTCGTATCCGGGCTGGCGACGTAAGGCTTCACTCACTGCGTTCTGGTGTGTAAGCTTCGCTGCTTTATTGGACTTAATACACAGCGGCATCTTGCGATTGGTCGGAATCGAAGGACTTGTCCACTGGGTTGGTTTCGAGGGGCTTGGGAGTCTCGTTTGGGGACTCTTGTCAGTGATAGCAACCATGGCCTGTTTATCGCTGATTCTCGGGCTTTTGGGAAAGGGCAGCCCAAGGATTCTTGCTTTGGCATGGTTTTGCTTTTTGCTCATCCCGAATGCGTCCTTGCCCTCGTCAGTTGGTTCGGCCTTGTACAGTCAGTGGCGGGAGGCCGCTCCGATTAGAAACCGACTGGCAGTCCTAGCGGGCCAAGGGGCAACCGATTGTGGGCACGTGCGGCCTCGGACAGACCGGAAGCCCTCTTCTGAATGCGTGCTCAAATCGTTCGAGAATCACAGGGCATTCTACGTGCTTTATGACACACAGGAATTTCACATTGACTCTCACATCATCGGCGGCCTTGCGGGCGACAAATCTGGGAATCTCTATGACGTTGAATTCAGTAGCATGGGATGGTCAACAGAAGGGCTATCCAGCGGGACTCAATTGCTGGACGGAGGACATATTTTTGTGGAGCCCTGTTCGAAGCCGATAACCCTAAGCAAGTCCTTTAACAAGGGCCTGACCTGCATTGCGCGAATGATGGACCGACCGAGTGACGCTAAATAGTAATTCCATCTCGTTGGGTGACTTTGTTTCGACAGCCTTTGCCCACCTACCGGACAACTGCCCTCGGCCCGATTTCACTTATCAGGTTACGCGTTAATCAGACAGATGAGCGCGCCTTTCAAAACCGCCGTCGGATGCTTGCAGTCGACGCTTTCTGGGAGTATAGATTCCTTAGGGTGTTACCGCCAATGGACATTCATCATCGGGCGACCCAACGCGCCTCCCACGACCTTCCTCATCCCACCAAAGTTGTTCCCTTCGGAACTTACGGAGCCGGGAATTGGACTGGCCACCCGATTGGACTAGTGATTGTCATCGGGCTACTTTTTATGGGTTTCGTGGGGTTGCCCGAAGCCCGATGGTTTCTCGCACTCGCGGTTCCGGCTGGAGCCGTGTGTGGACTGCTCCTGTGGCTCCATCATCGATAAATCCAATTCTCCGGCAACCGCGTTAATAAGGTTGTAGCCACCGTCCAGACGGATTAGGTTGAGCCAACACTCTTGATGACATAGACTTCGAATTCTATGTGGGTTATTTACCTTGCGACATACCTAGCGTCTCATGTGTGGCTGTCAGGTTCCCTTCTCTTGCCATGCATGCTTCTCGTCCGATGGGGAGCGGCGAAGTGGAAAGGCTTGCATCGCTTGGCGACCAGCGGGCAGCGTTGGATTTTGATTTGGGGATGCTACGGGTTTATGGAGATAGCACTACTGTCTGCGCTGTTTTTGTGCATTCGGCAACAAGAGCATTTTGCGTTTCTTCCCTTAGAGTCTTTGGGATGGGCTGGAATGGCGGTCTGGAGGGTTTCCGATGTGTTTCACATTGCCAGCGGAGACGCAACCTTGTTCGCGCTCGCCCTCTCACTGAAGGCGGCTGGCGAAGCGGCAGTCGACGCGGGACTGGCTGCGATAGCGTGGTGGGCCTATGCTGTCCTTACACGCGAGGTGGCAAGGCAGAGAAGGGCCGAGAGGTACGGCATTTGCCTTTTACTCGTGACATGTGGGCTTGGCATAGCGAATAAACCGTACTTCTGGCGCTCGGGGTGTTCCGACTGTTTTGCACCGCATGGGATTCCGTTTGCGTTTTTTCACGAAGGCGGTTTTGGGGGAGGCGAGGGATTCGTGTGGACGGGCATACTTGAAAACACCATTGTTGTGCTTATCGTCGCCCTAGTCTCAGGTTTCGTGTGGAACAGGCTTGCCGTGCAAACTCCTGTGTAGTCGCGTACCGGAAAAGTGCTTTTCCGAACACTTGCGCGGGCTGGAACCGGCCCGATTCGGCACATTCGGTTTCGACGTCAGACCTCGTGTCAAATCTGTCGCCGAGCTATACTTGGGCCGATGATTCCTCTTCCCAAGCCGCGCGGCTTTTGGGATTACGCGCTCTTTGCATTGACAATGACCGGCCTATTGATGTCCTTGTTTTGGCTGGAAGCGAGCGACGCCGTTGGTTGGGCTGACACTGCACTCGCATTTGCAACAGCTGTGTTGTGCGTTTTCGCTATTATCCTTGCTCGCAGAGCAGAGAAGGCCAAATGGATAGCGCAGCCGACCCGGTCCGCATATTTGTTGATGGTTTTCGGAGCTTTTGGAATGATGTTCGGAGCTATTTACGCGGACGCTTACCTACTGCATCGCAGAGACATCACTTTTAGCCGGTTCCACCATGACGCGGTGTTTGGCGTATTGTGGACAGCCGTAACGCTGTGGTCCTCACGAAGAGCCGTAACACTGTGGTCCTCACGAACGCGACCGCCTGCCTCAACTCCCGGTTAGCCTTACGGGAGAAGTGGATTTCCGAACGCTTGCGCGGGCTGGAACCGGCGTCGCGATGCCCAAATCCAGCCGGTACCGTTACTTCACGCGAAAACGGTATCGTTCGCTGACCCCGCCACCGGCACCGCAGCACGCGAAATTTTCCACAGCCGCCGCTGCCGCAACGCCAATAATCTGGTAAAAGAAATCCCTGCAGTCTCGCATCCCTAGCGGAAGGACGCATTGTAACGCCATGCGCGAAGAAACTACGCCCAGCGAGCGCGATTTAGCTGCGGCGGCAGCAACAGGGAAGCTGCTGCGCCAATGCCCGTTGGTATTTGACACTGTTTTGGCTGATATCCAGAGCGACGATCATCCCGTCGTGCGTCTGCTGTGCTGGCTTGGGAATCAGGAAATTCCACTCGCCGAGCAACCACTGGAAGTTCGACAGCGGCTTCCCCGGGGGCATGGCCACACGATTTCGAGCACGGCGCAGGCGATGCGGAAGGATTTTGGATGGTCGCTCAATCAGCAGTTCCAGCGGTTGTTGCCCGCATTGAAGGAATTTGCTGCGACCTTGTTGGAAATCGACGCTGATCTGGCTTGGATCAAACGCAACGTGAAGAGGGTCTGCGCGTCAATAAAATCACGGGAGGCGGAGCACACCAAATCTCACTTGGTTCCCGGCTGGCTTCTAAATTGGCCTGCTCAGGTGGCACCGAGCGACCTGATGCGCGCAATATCGAATGGACTCTTGAACAGGTCTGGCGCTCGAAAGCCGTTACGGGCGGTCGCTGAATCCTTACGTGCGTTTTTGGAGACGGCGTCTCTCGAAGTGTTAGACGAGGTGCGGATCATTGTCGCAAAAACTGTAAAGCCGCACTCAACGGAACTTCGCGGAACATTTGACCAGCGGATTGGCGCATTGATGGCTAAACATCCAGACTGGTCCAACCTCAAAGTTGTGGGGAGATACGATGACGAAGAACGCGAGGTTCCCGAACGTTGGCGGAGACACAATCACCGAGATGGCGCAATGTTGGACGCGCTCCGATGTCGCCAGTGCAAACATCCACTGGAAAGTCACCTCTCGCGGCTGCGTCAAAAACTAAGGCTACCGAGCCGAACGTAACCACTTTCGTCCTCACGCCCTCACGCCTTCCGCCCCAACTCCTTATAACTCGCATTGAAAATAAATGGTTTGCACAAGGCTCACCCAGATATTCGTCGTGAGCCGGACAACCCAAACGTCAACTGCCATGCTTTTGACGGCAGCAGTTGCCGTCTGGGGTGCGCGATGGAAGCTTTGACGTTGTTGCGAGAAATATCAGGGATGTCGCAGTTTGCCGTAGCCCGGAAGAGTGGCATACCGCGAGTAAGACTCTCATTGGCTGAGACGGGCCAGTTGTTACTCTGCGCCGAAGAGCGCGAGCGAGTCCGGAAAGTGCTTATTTGCAGCATCGAAGAGCGCGCAGCGCAGTTGCAAGACGTACTGGCGAAATGGGGCGCGGAAGGTGGTACGGAGGTCACACGATGAGCGCCGTGTTGGAACGCGTGCTGGCCGGTCTGCATGGCGTCGTGCCCAGCGGTGACGGATTCGTGGCGCTGTGCCCCTTGCACAACGATCACCGCGCCTCGCTGTCTGTGAAAGACGGAGAGAAGGGCGTGGTTCTCAACTGCCACGCAGGCTGCTCACCGGAAGCCGTGGTTGCCGCGTTGGGCCTCACCATGCGCGATTTATTTTTTGATTCGGTCGTGAACGGCAACGGGAGCAGCAATCAGCAGCGACCGCCGCGCGTCGTTGCCACTTATCCCTACGTCGATGAAAACGGCACCCCGCTGTTCGAGGTGTTGCGTTATGAACCAAAAGGTTTTCGGCAGCGTAAGCCCGATGGTAACGGTGAATGGATTTACAAACTGGGGGATGTCCATCGTGTGCTTTACCGCCTACCGGAAGTCTTGGCAGCGCAGGAAGTGTATGTGGTGGAAGGTGAAAAGGATTGCGAAACCGCCCGCGCGCATGGTCTCGTCGCTACTTGTAATCCGGGGGGTGCTGGAAAGTGGCTGCCTGCGTTCAGCGAGTCACTGCGAGGAAAAAATGTGGCGATAATCCCGGATGCGGATGCACCGGGGCGCAAACATGCGCAGCAAGTGGCGGAGTCGCTCTGGCTGGTTGCGGCTTCGGTAAAAATCTTGGAATTGCCCGGCGCAAAGGACCTCAGCGAGTGGTTCGAGCGCGGCGGTACACGCGATTCGCTGTTGGAATTGATTCGGAACACGCCGGAATGGAAACCGCCATCGCATGCCGTGGGTGGGTTTCCCCTGACACCACTCGCCGAATTGCTCGCCCGTCCGGATATTCCCACAGAGTTCATCGTGGACAACTTCCTAGTTGCGGGCACCGTGTCCTGCATCGTCGCAAAACCCAAGGTCGGTAAGAGCACGCTGGCGCGGAATTTGTGCCTCAGCGTTTCTCGCGGCGAGGACTTTCTCGGGTTAGCTACAAAGCAAGGGGAGTGCGTCTACTTGGCGCTGGAAGAGCGCGCAACGGACATCAAGCGCGATTTTCGGTCAATGGGTGCGGATGGCACCGAGCCGATCAACGTATATGTTGCCGCTGCCCCACCGGACGGCATCGCGGCCCTCTGCGATCTCGTCAGAAAGCGACGGCCTCGTCTGGTGATTGGTGATCCGCTATTCCGCCTCGTCAAAATCCGGGAGGAAAACAGCTACGCGGAAATATACGCCACCCTCGGCCCCCTGATCGACGTTACTCGTGAAACGGGCACGCACGTGGCGCTCACGCATCATTCTGGAAAAAACGTCAGGTCCGACGCGATAGATTCGCCTCTCGGCAGTACCGCCCTTGGCGGGATCGTCAACACGCTGATTGTCCTAAAGCGGACCGAGTCCGTAAGGACCATCCAAACCGTGCAGCGGGTCTGTCGGGACCTAGATGAAACCCTGCTCGAATTCGACCCCGAATCGCGCACGCTCTCGCTGGGCACAGAGAAGTCCGATGTGGATGCGCAAAAAGTTGCGACGAACATCGGGGCGTACCTGCAAAGCATTGAAGGCGCGAGGACCGAACCCGACATCATGAAAGCCGTGGAGGGCAAGACCGGCTTGAAACGGAAGGCTCTCCGACTGCTGGTCGAGGCCGGGCACGTCAACCGCATAGGGGCCGGAGCAAAGGGCAACCCCTTCACGTATACATTCTCGTTCCCTCGTTCCGACCCCTATACGGGAACAAGGGAACGAGAATCGCAAAATAGCGGCGAAACCCTTATAAATCAACGCGATATTCTCGTTCCCGGCCACAAGTCGCTGACGAACCGCGAGGAACGAGTATCACGACCTGAGGAACAAGCATTCTCAGCCCAAGAACAGGGCGCTGAGGTCGGAAGCGCAGAGGCGGAGCGATTTTGGGGTGAGCACGCCCGGCTCTTCCCACTCATCGGGAAAAAAGTCCATACACCGAAAGGAATGGGCCGCCTTGAGACCGCATACGCCACAGGGTGCGAAGTTGTGCTCGATTCAACCGGGCGCATTGCCATCTTTCAGCCCGGCGAAATTCGCGGCGAAAGACTCAAAGAGAATCTCTAGAAAAACGAATGGCGACGGCGGGGCAAATCGATGCGACTCAAAAACGGGATGCTGGGCTGTACACGCCAGAATTCCGCGCGTCCGTCCGGGGCGCGTTGTCCGGTGGGAAAATCCAGCTGTCTGATGCACCAGTGAAAAAGGAGATGGAAATTGCGGAGTTCTCAACGACCGCAAGGCACAAACGCGAAGTGTCAACTAACCGCGTACTGTTCGCCAAGCCCGCTCCAATACAGCCAGACCTGAAGCAATTTCTCGACGATGCCGTCATCCCTATTCTCATCCGGCAAGCTCTCGCTGAAATTGCCATTGAAAGGCCGCCTAGACCACCTCTACACTCCGTGGGCGGGAACGATTCCTTATAGCGGGAGCCTATGAGCACAATTTGCGCGATCTATGCTCGCTTCTCGAGCGAAAAGCAGAATGCATCTTCGATTGATGACCAAGTCCGCAAATGCCGGGAGTACGCAGCGCGAAACGGCTGGATCGTCTCCGAAAAGCACATCTACTGTGACGCCGCCATTTCCGGTGCTTGCGAGAGTCGGGATGCACTCGACCGGATGCTCGCTGCTGCGACTGCCCGGGAACGGGAGTTCGATTGTGTCCTGGTCGATGATACCTCCCGGCTCAGTCGGAGCATCGGGCACGCGGATCGCATCGTCAAGGACTTGAAATTCGCGGGCATCAAAATCGTCTACGTCGCTCAGGGCTTTGACAGCGATTCGGAGAGCGCCGGAATGCTCACGGCAATCTACGGCGGCATCAACGAACAGTATCTCGTCGATCTTGGGAAGAAGACTTTTCGCGGCGTTGAAGGTCTGGCCAAGAGAAAACTGCACACTGGTGGACGCTGCTTCGGCTACAACAACGTTCCAATTGAAGACATGATACGGCGGGACTCGCGTGGTCGGCCGGTTGTCCATGGCGTTCGACTTGAAGTCAATCCTGAGCAGGCAAAAATTATTGTGCGCATCTATACGATGTACGCTGAAGGGCGCAGCTTGAAGTACATCACAAAGGCTTTGAACGCAGAGGGTGTGCAGTCTCCTAGACCGTCGAAGGGCAATGCGTCTCGGGGCTGGGACACATCGTCTGTGCGGACGATCCTGCACAATGAACGCTATCGGGGGAACGTTGTGTGGGGCAAAACAAAGAAAGTGCGCTCGCCCCAGACAGGCAGACGCGTCTATCGCCCCCGTCCGGAAGGGGAATGGGTGCGGACGGAAATCCCAGAACAGCGAATTGTCTCCGAAGAACTGTGGCAGAAGGTTGGAGAGCGACTAGCCACAGTTAAGCGCGTGTACGCCCGGGCCAACGGGTCATTGCAGGCGCGGTCCATGCACTCCTCATATCTCTTCTCCGGGTTGCTGAAGTGTAGCGGGTGCGGCGCAAACCTGACGATACTGTGGGGGAAGGGAAGGAACAAGACGAGCCAGAGCTACGGATGCCCGTCGAATTGGCAACGCGGGACGTGCAAGAACAAGTCGCGGATTCGCCGTGACGACTTAGAGGCGGTCCTGCTCGCGCGGTTGCAGGACAACATTATGCGCGAAGAGGTCGTCGACTACGTGATGGAGAAGTTTCAGACCGAACTTCTCAGGGAAATGGAACGACTTGCCGGCAGGATGGCCCGGAACGAAAGCCGGAAGCAGGCACTCCAAAGGGAACTGGCTAATCTGACGAAGGCGCTGGCAGATGGCCACCACTCACCGACCATCATGGCGGCTATCGCCGAGCGTGAACGCGAGATGTCCGACCTTACCGAACAAATCGTTTCCTCAAGCGAGGATTCTATTAAGTCCCGCATGGTGGCCATGCGCGTGGCGGCGAAGGCGAAGCTGAAGGACTTGCGCGGACTACTCGGCGGCGATGTAGATGTGGCGGTAGCACGCGCTGCGCTGCTGAAGCACGTCTCACAAATCGAGATGCAGCCGAAGGGAAAAAGCTACATCGCAAAAGGAGACTGGAATTTGCTCGGGATGCGACCTATCGATGGTGCCGGGGGCCAGAATCGAACTGGCTACGCCCGCCTTTTCAGGGCGGCGCTCTACCACTGAGCTACCCCGGCACGTGATTAATAAAGTGTAGAGGCGGTTGGAATCGCTGTCAATGAAATGCCGAATATCGCGCCAATTGATCTGCAGCAGCAGTTATTCCTGGGAGTCGTCAAACTCCTTCATCCACGCGCGGGCTTTCAGAAGTTCGCGAGGCTTGGTCCCGTCGGGCGGACCTACGATGCCGTCTTTTTCCATGAGATCGATCAGCCGCGCGGCGCGACCGTAGCCGATACGCAAGCGGCGCTGCAGCGTGGAAGTCGAAGCCCGTCCCGCTTCGCAGACCACGCGCACGGCGTCCTGATAAAGATCGTCGTCGACATCTTCACCCGCATCGGCCTCGCCGCCGCCCGCAACACTTTCCGGATTGCCATTTTCATCCTTGGGCGCTTCCAAAAGCTTCTCGTTGTATTTGGCCTCGGCTTGCGCCCGCCAGAAGTCACACACGCGAACAATTTCGTCCTCGCTGACCAGCGGTCCGTGCACGCGGTGCAAGCGCGAAGATCCCGCAGGCAGATACAACATGTCGCCGCGCCCCAAAAGCGATTCGGAGCCATTGGCGTCCAGAATGGTGCGCGAGTCCACCTTGCTGGCGACGCGGAACGAAATGCGGGCGGGGAAGTTGGCTTTGATCAACCCGGTGATGACGTCAACCGACGGCCGCTGTGTCGCCAAAATTAAGTGAATGCCCACCGCGCGCGCCATTTGCGCCAGGCGGGTAATGGATTCTTCGACGTTGTTGGTGTCCACCATCATCAAATCCGCGAGTTCGTCGATGATAATCACCAGGTAGGGAAGGGGCTTGTGTTCGCTTTCTTCTACTTTGTCGAACAGCGAAAGCGACTGCGGCTTTTGGAACAATCGGTTGTACTGATCGATGTTGCGGACGCCCTTTTGCGCCAGCAGCTTCAGCCGGTTTTCCATTTCGCGCGTGGCATTGCGCAACACGTTCGAAGCGATCTTCGGATCCGTCACCACCGGAGCAATCAAGTGCGGGATGCCTTCGTAAAGATTCAGTTCGAGCCGCTTGGGATCGACGAGCACCATCTTCACGTCATCAGGGCTGGCCTTGTAAAGAATGGACATCATCAGCGAGTTGATGAACACGCTCTTGCCAGTCCCGGTTGATCCGGCGATCAGCAAATGCGGCATGGCCGCAAGGTCCGTGATGCGGATACGTCCATGCAGATCGCGGCCCATCGCCAGCGTCAATTTACTGGGTGAGCCGATAAATTCAGGCGCTTCAATAATTTCGCGCAGGGCGATCGTCTGGCGATTGATATTCGGTACTTCGATGCCGATCGTTGATTTTCCCGGAATGCGCTCAATCAAAATCGATTCGGCTTGCAGCGCCAGGCACAAATCTTCCGTCAGTCCAATGATCCGGCTGTACTTGATTCCAGCTTCCGGTTTGAACTCAAACGTGGTCACCACCGGCCCGGGATTGATTTGCGTGACGCGGCCAGAGATATCGAATTCCAGGCATTTCTCTTCGATGGCACGCGCCCGGGCTTTCAATTCCTCTTCGTCAAGTTTCTGACTGCCTTCACCCTCGCGCAGCAGGGAAGGCGAAGGTAGGCGATAGTTCGAAGGACTCTTGGCAATCTTGGGCTCTGCAATTTTCTTGCTTGGTTTTTCGGAGCGCTCGCGATCCAGAACAAAGATCGGAGCCTTGCTGGTTGAGAGCTTTGTGTCCCGTTCCTCGTCATTTTCCTGGCCATCGCTCGCGAAGATGTCGCTCTCATCCGCCAACTGGATGCTCTTCGACCCTTCGTTCAATACGTCCGTTTTGCCTACCGCCTGTGGCGCAGCGGGTTTACGTCCTGCCACGCGGTTCTCTTCAACGCGACGCCGCATACGCTCTTGTTCACGACTCTCCTGCCAAGCATGCCAACGCGCTTGCGCTTTCTGCAGAATTCCCAGTTTTTCGACAGCCCCGAGCGGACCCGTAGGACTCTTCGCCCAGGCGTGCGTGCCGGCAAAAGAAAAGCTCGTGGTCATGAACACCGACGTCACAAAGAGAGCGATGGCGACGATAAACGCTCCCTTCACGTTGAATCCGGACTGTAGACCTCCCGCGATCAATGTTCCTAGAAATCCCCCGGCGGGGATCGCTTCGCGCACGGCCGGAAAGGGCATTAGGGACAGCAGCGACGGCAGCGATAGCAACAGCAGTCCGTATCCCAGCAAGGTTGCCACTTGCGAGTCGATGGCCCGGCTCCGCAGCCAGCGCCAGCCAACGACAAGAAACGCGATAGGCAGCAAAAACGCGGCGTAACCGAATGTCTGGAAGAACAGATCCGCGCCGTAAGAACCCACAGGGCCGATCCAATTGCGTGCCGGATGCTGGGTGTCCGTGGGAGAAGCGCTCACATTGAACGCCGCATCGCGCGGCGAATAAGAAAACAGCGCCAAGGCCATTAAAATGGCCAAAGTCAGGCACAAAAAGCCAATCAGCTCGTTGAGCCGTTTATTTTCAGTAGGTGTCAGGAAGCGCAAGTCATTCTCCTCAGCATTTTGGGGAAGGCTGAGTGCTACAAGCGGAGCGTAGGCGCCATCGCGCACCGCGTGGAGGAACCAAGACGCCCTGATGATAGCAAAGAGGCGCGGAGAAGCCAAAAATCTTTCGATGTGCGTGTGTAAGCATACCGGGTCGAGGAACCTATTTCTCCGGAAGGCGATTGGAAATAAATTGTGAAATCCTTCCCGCCGCCGGCGGATCCATGTTGGCCAGGACAGCGATGACATATGCGGATTCCGGGCAAATCACCAGGTCGCCGTTCATTCCCGGGGCCCCTCCGCCATGTCCAAAGCAGCGCACACTGCCGCTGCTCTGGTCCTGGAATCCATAGGCGTATTTCGAACCTTGCGGCGTATCGACTTTCCCGGTGGTCAATAACGCAAAGTGCTTGGCGTCGAGCAATTTTAGACTGGTCAGCGCGTTGGCAAAGCGCAACAAATCTTCGACGGTGGAATAGCCCCCTCCCGCGGAGGTGCCGCGGTAAGGAAGGGTGTCCGTGTTCGGTGTCCACGGGGCTGTTGGGCTTTCCCGGGTATATCCCATGGAGAGCTCCGGCACGTTTTGATCCTCAGGCAGCGACCCGGTCGAGAGCATCCCCGCCGGTTTGAAAATGTGCCCGTCCACGAAGTCGTAGTAGCTCTGCCCGGATACTTTTTCAATGATCACTCCGAGCAGCACAAAACCGTAGTTGCTGTAGGCCCAGCGCGAGCCCGGCTCGAACGCCAGCCCTCGCTTGCCGTAAAGCGCGACGTAGTCGTTCAGCGTTTTCAATTCCGCCCGATGCGCGTCGAACTCCGGCCCAAAAATGTCGCCAGTTCCGCCGGTGTGCGTCAATAAAGTATGAATCGTGATCTTGGATGCGATGTCGTGGTTCGGATAATCCGGAAGAAACTTACCGAGCGTATCGGTTAGAGCGATTTTTCCCTGCTGCACCAATTGCAGTACGGCCACTGCCGTAAACATCTTATTCATCGAGCCAATGCGAAAGCGCGTTGTGATTTTATTGGGAATTTTCTCGGCGAGGTCCGCCATCCCGTAAGCCTGCTCGAAAATGGTGTTTCCATTTTTCGCAACCAGCGCTGCGCCGGAGAAGCGATCCGCCGCGGTGTCTTGGTCGAGCCGCGCACGAAGCGCGCTGATCGCCTCTGCTTCGCTCATCCGGGGCGTTGCGAACTCCGCGGGCTGCGGCATTGCCCGCAGTTCAAATTTGCTGATGCGATAGGGCGCCAGCGGCTCAACCTCCAGGTCGAATCTCGCGAACTGATCCGAGCTGTTTTCCTTTAACAGTCCGGAAAAGTGTTGCGGCGTGGACTGTTCGACTTTCTTGAACGCGAAGCCGCCAGTGTTGTTCCGAAAACCGATTTCGCCGTCGATATGACCCGCGCGCGCAGGATAGTTTTTCTGCAGATAAGCAAGCAGTTTCGCGCGATCGCCGCTATTGAAGGCTTCCAGCCATGCGGCGAACTGCCGCGCGGCGGGCGTGTCCGGAATTCGCGTTTGCGCGGACGCTGCAACGGCCAAAACCAAAACAAGCAATACGCGTGCGATCTTCGTCACCGTTGCGACACCGAGCAACGGCTTGCGATTTGAAGTCTGCGTTGCAGTGCGCAGATCTGGCATAACGTCGTTCCTTTAACTGCGTCTATCGCTAATTGCGCAAGTGTGAGGCCCAGTACAGAACGGCCGTGCCTACAACGATGCGGTAAACCGCGAAAGGTGCAAATCCGCGTTTGCGCACCCAGGCCATGAACCAGGCCACAGCCCCGTACGCCACGATGAAAGAAACCACGAATCCGATGGCGAGAACCACCCAGCCATGACCATCGATCTGCGACACGCCAAGGGGGTTATCCCCCTTGCCGCGCAGCGATTTCAAAAGGTCGTAGCAGGTGGCTGCGACCATCGTCGGGATAGACAAAAAGAACGAAAACTCCAGCGCTGCCGCGCGCGACATTCCCGCCAACTGTCCCGCCCCAATCGTTGACATGGACCGCGATGTTCCGGGAAATAGCGCCGAAAGAATCTGGCACGCGCCAATCCACACCGCCTGCGCTAACGACATGGCCTCCATGCTCCAGGTGTGAATGCGGCCACCCGACCCGGCGGGGCCCGCCGCCTCCGATTTAGCATTCAGCGCGTCAATGGCCCACATCACAATCCCACCGATCAACAACGCCGCGCCCATGATGTAAAGGTTCTCCAGGTGCTTGCCTATCATTTTGGTTAGCAGGAACGCAGGAACGGCGGTCACCACGAACGCCACCGCTGTCAGGCCGAGCGGATGCGTAAGTGCCGTGCGATCTCCCCGCTCGTCTTTGGGAAACGTGGACAGCAGCTTCGCGATGCGCTCGCGAAAATACACTGGCAGACAAAGAATCGCTCCCAGTTGAATCACGATGGTGTACATCTTCCAGTAGCCACTGGCCAAATCCACGTGTAACAGTGCCTCTGCGATGCGCAAATGCGCAGTCGAGCTGACGGGCAGAAATTCTGTAAGCCCTTCGATGATCCCCAAAAGCGTCGATAGCAAATAATCGTTCAATGCAGTCTCCAGGACAAAACGGCCTCCATTGTATGCTGAACCGGGCGTCAGATTTCTTCTGGTGCCGAAATTATCTTCCGCATTTCGAAAGCGTCTATGCGGCTCAGGTAGTAACGCTTGCGGACGGCTACGGTGCGATAGTCGTGGCGCTGCCAGAACCCCAGACCCGCGGCATTCTCAACACTGGTTTCCAGAACAACTTCCCGCACACCACGCGATGTCAATTCATTCTCTCCACGCTCTAGCAGCAGCGTGCCCACGCCTTGCCGGCGGTAGCGCTCAGCGACGTCCAGCGTCAGGACGTGCGCCAACGGCCCATCTTGTTCGGTAATCAGGAATCCAGCGATGACGGAATCGTCTGTCGCCACGAGGCAGCTCCCTTGGGGCATCCGCAGAAAATAGGCCAGCATGCGCCTGGAGTACGCAATCCCGTGCGGAAAGCATTGATGATCGAGCGTGAAGAGTTTCTCGAAGTCGCTCGGATCGTAAGCGCGCAATACCACCGTCATGTTGACCCTTATCGCGTGCCAGCGGGCATGTGCAATCCGAGCGCCTTCACCGTGACGGGATCCACCACCGCTGCTTGCCCTTGCGCCTTGGTGACCACGCCAAATCCGCCACTGTAATCCCACATCGTCCAACCAATTCCGTGTTTTTCGAGCGCGCCGCGCACATCCTTCAGCCACGCCGCGCGATCCTCCGGCTTAGCCGCCTTCCGGTAGACTCCAAACTCATTACAAGTGATCGGCACATTCCAACGCTTCGCCCACGCTTCGATTTGCGCAAACTCCGCATCCATTCGCGCCGCGTTCCAATGGTCTAGTCCATAGCGCACCACGAACAACCGCTTCTGTGGATCGGGCACATCTGCTGCTATTCGCTCCGCGGTTTCCGGCGAAGAAGGGTAGGGAAGAGCCCGCACCGCGTGCCAATAGCTGTCGCCCCATGTCGCGCCTTGATGAGTAAATACGTGCGGTTCGTAAAAATGAAAGTTGTAGATCACATTGCGGTCGTGCAACGGTTCGGTCGCCAGCAGATCATCGTCGTCCGACCATCGCGCGCCCGCCACAATGATCGTGTTCTGCGGAGCCCCTTCGCGAATGGCCACCGCCAATCGCATCTGAATGCCACTCCATCGGTAAGCGTCGCGCACTTCCGGTTCGTTCAATACTTCAAAAAACAGCAATTCCGGGCTGCGATTGGCATAATGTGCCGCCAGCGCCCGCCAGAAATCTGTGAAGTCTTCAACCGCCGAAGAATCCGTCGCGAGTTTTTCCTTAAAATCCTCTTCCGGATGCACGTCAATGATGACCGCGAGTCTCTGATCCAGAATCATTTTCACCGCCGCATCCAGGTACGCCAAATACTCCGCAGGCAGTTCATCCGCCTGATGGCGCCGCAGCATCGGCGCAGGGTTCACGCTGAGCCGCACGTGGTCAAACCCCATCTGCTTGATCAGCAGAATGTCTTGTGCTGTCGTCCAATCCTCAAAATGCTCTTTCGTATAGCCGCGCGGGTCATAGACCTGCGCAAACCATTCGCTGAGATTGATCCCGTGCCGCAAATGCGTTGCCCGCTGCTGTGCAACGGCCGAATCGTTCTGCGCGAGGGCCGCGGGGGTCAGCCCGCCAGCGAATAAAATCAAGACTGCGCCAAGGCGGCAGCAGCGATTCGTCAAATAGCGATTCATCTTGGTCTTCTCCACGGAGACTTTTCAGGATACACAAAGGGCGAGCCACGCGGCTCGCCCTTTGTGAACGACAACTCCAAGTTATGCAGGATCGCGCTATAGCTTGATGGTGACGGTCTTCACCTCGGTGTAGTTCGCCAATCCATACTCACCCAGCTCTCGCCCGATGCCGGATTGCTTGAACCCGCCAAACGGCGCGGCCGCGTCGAATACGTCATAGCAGTTTACCCACACCGTTCCCGCTCGCACGCCATCGGCAATGGCATGGGCTTTCGTAATATCCGAAGTCCACACGGCTGCCGCCAATCCGTACATATTCTTGTTAGCGCGCTCCACCACTTCCTCAACGCTCTTGAATTTCAAGATCGACATCACCGGTCCAAAAATCTCTTCCTGTGCGATCTTCATGTTGTCCTGTACGTCAGCAAAAACGGTCGGCTCGATAAAATATCCCTTGTTGCCGACGCGATTGCCGCCCGCCACCAGCTTCGCCTTATCTTTCTTTCCCGATTCGATATAGCCCATGATTTTGTCAAACTGGTCCTGGTCTACCTGCGGCCCTTGCTCCGTGGCTTTGTCGAAGGGATTTCCCACCGTGCGCTTTTTCGCCCGCGCCGCGCTCTTTTCCACGAACTCGTCATAGGATTTTTCCTCGACAAACGTCCGAGAACCCGCGCAGCAGCATTGCCCTTGGTTGAAAAACAGCGCGAAGTGCGAACCTTCCACCGCGTCGTCCATATTTGCGTCGTTAAAAATAATGTTCGGACTCTTGCCGCCCAACTCCAGCGTCACGCGCTTCAGATTCGTTTCCGCCGCCGCTTTCATTATCAGGTGCCCGACTTCCGTCGAGCCGGTAAATGCTACCTTGTCCACGTCCATGTGCCGTGCCAGCGCCGCTCCCGCCGTGGGTCCGTAACCCGGTAGCAGGTTCAAAACGCCGTCAGGGAATCCCGCCTCGAGAGCCAGTTCGCCCACGCGCAGCGCACTCAGCGGAGTCTGCTCTGCTGGCTTCATCACTACCGTGCATCCCGCCGCGAGCGCCGGTCCGAGCTTCCACGCCTGCATCAGCAGCGGAAAATTCCACGGGATAATCTGCGCCACGACTCCGACCGGCTCGTGCTTTGTGTAGCAGAAGTACCGCCCGTTCACCGGAATCGTTTTGCCCTGAATCTTGTCTGCCCATCCCGCGTAGTAGCGGTAGCAAGCGATGGTCAGCGGCAAATCCGCGGCGCGCGCCACGTGGTAGGGCTTGCCGTTGTCGAGCGCTTCCAGTTCGGCCAGTTCGTCTGCGTGTTTTTCGATCAAATCCGCCAACTTATTCATAAGCTGGCCGCGCTGCGAGGCGGACATTTTCCGCCAGGCGCCTTTATCAAATGCGGCGCGAGCCGCAGCTACTGCTTTGTCCACATCGGCAGCATCGGCTTCCGCGACTTGTGTGATGGGTTCACCCGTCGACGGATTAATCGTGGCAAAGGTCTTGCCGGAGGCGGCGTCAACCCACTTGCCATTGATCAACAATTTGTTGGCACTGACTTTTACGGTTGGTTCAAACGCGGTTGTTGCGGTTGCCATTTTGTATATTCCTCCAATGGGGGTGGATGAGGAGAAGCCTATACCCGCGGAGCCGTGAGGGCAATAGTAAGAAATGTGCGGCCTTGACCCGCTGGCGACTCACATTTCTACCGGCTGCTGACCGCAGATGCCTCGGAACGTTGCGGGGAGAGATGCTATATTGCGGTAGCAAGAAACCTGCTGATCTCGAACGGGCGTCAGCAACCGAGGTGACTACGAGAGCTGGAGCGTTGTTAGGACTCGCAATTCTGCTGATGATCGTATGGGCGGTGAGTTTTTTGGTGTATCACATCGCCGGGTTGCTCATTCACGTGCTGCTCGTGCTGGCGCTGATTTTCTTCGTTCTGCAATTGCTGGGCGGCAGGAAAATCTAGGACCGCACGATCGGAATTTCATCAAAGAAAAAAGACGCGCGACCCGGTTTCGGATCGCGCGGCCCTTCCGTGCGAATACATCATTTCAGCGATTATCGTGACGGGCGGTTAAAGTCCGGAATCTCGTTGAAAATATCCAGCTCCGGCGGATTCATGTCGATCTCCGGCCCGGACTGCCCGGAATCTTTCTTCGCGGCCTTGTCCAATTTCCGTTGGGCGCGTTGTTGTTCCTTCATTTTGCTCTTTTCCACGCGCTTCATTTCCTTTTGGCGTTTCAGAAAGGTAGTGGTCAAAGTAGCTCCTTAGAAGAGGGATACGGCCCATAGATTCGGCGCCGTTGTGGCCGCGCGCTGCAACAGCGACCTGTTCAGCAACTGCAAAAGGCAACAAAAAAATTCCGCGGCTCAGGACATGCCGTTCCGGAGCGACTTTCCAGGTTCAGAGCGTCGCTAACTCCGGTTCGGCGAACCGCACTACGCGTAAAATCAACTGGGAATCAAACCTACCAGCGTGGTTCGCGAGGCTGCCGCGCGGATTCCCGGTAATCTTCATTCGAGAACCGGTCCCGTCCGCCGCCGCCTTTGCCGCCGCGCCCGCCATCGCGACCGCCGTCCCGGCCGCCACCGCCATCCCTGCCACCGCCGCCGGGACGACCCTGTCCGCCTCCGCCGCGATTTCCCGCGAACCCGCCGGGACGCGCTCCGCGCGGAGGACCGCCTTCGCCCTTCGGACGCGCTTCATTCACTTTCAAGTTGCGGCCGCCGGCTTCTTTGCCATCCAGACCCGCTATAGCTTGCGCCGCTTCCGCGTCGTTGGGCATTTCCACGAATGCAAATCCGCGTGCTCGTCCAGTTTCGCGGTCCATCGCCATATGCACGCGCGTCACTTGGCCAAAAGGCTCGAACAAAGCTCGAAGATCGCTCTCCGTCGTCTGAAAATTCATGTTTCCCACAAAGAGACTTTTCACGTCGCTTCTCCCGGATTTTGATGCGCCGCTGCCGAGAGCACACGTCCACTGGACCGCAAACTCTCGTTTTGGAATTAACGGCTTCGAATCGGCTGAAGTCAGTCGAGGGAGGGTCGCACGGCGCCCATCAGGGAATTCAGGCAATTCAACGTCGCAAGTCTGACAATATCACATTTGTCCCAATTTCCAGGCGCTTCCTTTGGTGCCAGCCAAAAAAAGTCACGTTTCACTGAAAACATAAGTCCTTTGTTTTCAATCCGGGAAATTCATGAGAGTTTTGCCCCTTTGTTGCCCGGCCGATTCAAGACTATTTTGGAAGCGCTTTGCCCCAGCGAATTTCCTCGACGCTTCCCGTTCCTTATTCCCCGAGGCATGTAAAACATTTGTCTTACTTTCTTCACGGTGTTCTTCCGCAACCATTACTCCCTCATGACAACGCTCGGGTGAATTTTCTCTAGCATCACGGGTGTGCAAAGAGTGCGATGCAGGCACGCAGCCGATGGCGCCGCGCTCCAGCCAGAAAGTTCAAAGAACAGAGTTCGCAACTATTGCGGACTAAAACTATTAGGAGCGTAAAATGTCTCGATTGGCTTTAAAACTATCTCTCGGTTTTGTGTTTTTCGTGCTGACTTCGGCGGCAACTCTGCATGCCCAAGCCAACAGTTACACCCAGACGAACTTGGTCTCGGATACTCCCGGTCTTGCGAAAGTCACCGATCCGAATCTGATCAACCCCTGGGGCATATCGTTCTTTCCGGGTAGCACCTTTTGGATCGCTGACAACAACAGTGGCCTGTCCACACTGTACGACGCGCAGGGGAATATCCAGACGCTAATCGTCAAAATTCCCGCGCCAAACGGTGTCGCGGGCATCTCCGCGCCAACCGGCACCGTTGCGAACGGCACCACTGGGTTTCCAGTAACCTCCGGTGGCACCACTGGCCCAAGCCTTTTTATCTTTGACACCGAGGATGGCACCATCTCTGGCTGGAACGGCAACGGCACGAATGCGGCTCTCGCTGTCGACAATTCCATCGGCGGCGCCGGCGCAGTCTATAAGGGGCTTGCACTCCTCACCAATGGCGCCAACACTTATCTTCTCGCCGCCAATTTTCGCGCCCCAGCTTTGGAAGTTTATGACTCAAATTTCAAGCTCACCCAATTGGCCGGATCCTTCCAGGATCCGACGCTGCCCGCGGGCTTTGCGCCTTTCGGCGTTCACGTGATTGGCACGCAGGTAGTCGTCACCTACGCCAAGCAAGATACTCCGCAACACGATCCCGTTAACGCTCCCGGAAACGGTTTTGTCAGCTTGTTTGATAACACGGGCGTTTTCATTCGTCGCATCACCTCCAACGGCAACCTCAATTCTCCTTGGGGAGCGGTGGTCGCTCCCGCGGGATTTGGCGCTTTCGGCGGCGATTTGCTTATCGGCAATTTCGGCGACGGCGCGATCAACGCATTTGACATGACCTCCGGAAACCTCATCGGGCAACTTAAGGACGCGAACGGTCAACCGATCGTGAATGGTTCGCTTTGGGATCTGGTGTTCGGCGCTGGCGGAACCGGCGATCCCAATACTCTGTTTTTCACTGCGGGTCTGGCGAACGAGCAGCACGGCCTCTTCGCAACGCTGACCGCGAACACCACGCCGCCGCCAGCTACCGGAGATTTCAGCATCGCCGCTTCTCCGAGCACCGCGACGGTGAGCGTCGGCCAGTCCGCCCAGCTCACGGTCACGGTCGACAGCCTCAATGGGTTCAGCGCGGCAACTACATTTTCCTGCTCCGGGCTGCCCGCTCTCGCCACCTGTTCCTTTTCGCCGAGTTCCGTAACTCCGCAAGCTGGGACCGCCGCAACAACCAAACTAACCATCGCAACCCAGCCCGTCGGCTACATGCCTCAGGTCGCTCACGGCATGGGGATCATTCTCTGGAGTCCATTCGCTGCGCTCGGGTTATTCGGATTGGTCCTTGCGCGAACCCGGCGGAAACGTTTGTTCTCCGACGGATTAATGGCCTTCGCCACCCCACTCGCCTTCGCGACCGTTGTAGCCGCTGTACTGATTCTCGGCGGCTGCGGCAGTTACAGTGCCGCGACACAGAGCGGCACGCCTCCCGGCACCAAGACCGTCATGGTCACAGCCACCTCGGGCTCGCTCAGCCACTCGAGCGCTGTGACTCTGACGGTGCAGTAGCTGCCCAGCAAAACGGCGCGGTAGACGTGGCGCGGCGAATCACGCCGCGCCACGTTTTGTCCAGCAGCTAGCCCGAATTCCGAGCGCTCCAGGCCAACCGGGCACCGGTACCAGTTGCTCTAACCGTCACTCTTAAACCCTTGCGCCACCGCCGTTCAGGCGACATCATCAAGACAGGCTTTCCACCTCCGCCACGTTCGAGAGTTTGCGCGATCGGCCCTTTTGGTAATCGTCGCCGCGCGTGAACCCATCGTGCGTAGCCGGACTGGCGTGGCTTGCCTCTTGCCCATGCTGAATGGCAAAAAAATCGTCGTAGTCATGCCGGCGTTCAATGCCGCCAAGACTCTCGAGAAAACCCATCGCGAACTCCCGCGCGAATTCGTCGACGAAATCATTCTGGTTGACGACGCCAGCGCCGACCAGACCGCATCGCTTGCCTCCGAACTCGGCATGCTCACCTTCGTCCATTACAAAAATCTCGGATACGGACGCAACCAAAAAACCTGCTACCGAGAAGCTCTCAGCCGCGGCGCCGACATCATTATCATGGTCCATCCCGATTACCAGTATTCTCCTCATCTGCTTGTTTCTCTTGCCGGCATGATCGCTTACGGCGAATATGACGTCGCCCTTGGCTCCCGCATCCTTGGTGTAGGTGCTCTCTCTGGCGGCATGCCGCTTTACAAATACGTGGCCAACCGCGTCCTCACCCTGTTTCAAAATCTCGTGATGAACTACAAACTCTCTGAATATCACACCGGTTACCGCGCCTTCTCGCGCCGCGTCCTCGAAACCCTTCCCCTCGAATCCAATAGCGACGACTTCGTCTTTGACAACGAGATGCTCGCGCAAATCATTTTCTTCGGTTTCCGCATGGGAGAAATTTCCTGTCCCACCCGGTATTTCGCCGAGGCCTCCTCTATCAACTTTCGCCGCAGCGTCAAGTACGGTTTCGGCGTCCTCGCGACCGCGGTAATGTTCCGCCTTCAGAAAATGCATCTAGCGCGCTTCCGCATCTTCCACCAGGAAGGGAATCGCCTGGGCCAGAATTACTACGAACTGGTGAATAAGTGAGCCCCGAAGCTCGCGCGGAAGTCCCGGAAGCCGTCGAAAAAGAGTCTGGTTCTTCGCCGCCGCGCACTGCGAAACCAGCGGCAATTCAGGAACGATATGCCACAATTCTAGTCGCCATGGCCCTAGCGATCGCCACGCTGGCCCTCTACCAGCACGCCCTGCAAAATAGCTTTACCGGCTACGACGATCCCGCTTACGTGACCAGAAACCTGCATGTCCAGCGCGGGTTGGCGCGCGCCAGCATCGCCTGGGCCTTCACCTCCACGGCCGAAGCCAATTGGCACCCCATCACCTGGCTCTCCCACATGGCGGACGTGCAACTTTTCGGTGCCCGCGCGGCCGGCCATCATTTCACCAACATTCTCCTGCACACCATAAACGTAGTTTTGTTTTTCCTGCTGCTGCGCTGGGGTACCGGCGCGCTGTTGCGCAGCGCCATGGCCGCCGCACTCTTCGCGCTCCATCCACTTAACGTGGAGACCGTAGCCTGGGTCGCCGAAAGAAAATCCCTCCTCTCTACGCTGTTCCTGCTCCTCGCCGTCGCTGCATACGCCCGCTACGCGAAAAAACCTTCCGTTGTGAAATATATCGTCGTCGCAATCCTCTTCGCTCTCGGCCTCATGGCCAAGCCGATGATCGTCACCCTCCCCTTTGCCTTACTGCTGCTTGACTACTGGCCACTTCAGCGTTTCTCTCTATCCGGCTCGGCGGAAGACGCCCAACCCTTCGCCAACTCATTCCTCAAGCTGTTCTTTGAAAAGATTCCCCTGCTCTTGCTCTCCCTCGCCAGCATCGCCATCACCATGTACGCGCAACGCCAAGGCGGCGCTGTAGGTTCCGTCCTCCTCCTGCCCCTCGACCAGCGCATCAAGAACGCCATCTATTCCTACTCTGTCTATCTCGCAAAAACTTTCTGGCCGGTAAGACTTGCCGTCTTTTATCCTCACCCCGAGGGTTCCCTTGCCCTCTGGAAAGTCGCCGCCTCAGCAGTTCTCTTGCTCGTCATCACCGCGCTGGTCTTGCACAATCGCCGGCATCGCTACCTCGTTACCGGATGGTTCTGGTATTTGGGCACGCTTGTCCCGGTAATCGGTATTCTCCAGGTCGGCCGCCAAGCCATGGCCGACCGCTATGCCTACCTTCCGCTCATGGGATTTTTCGTAATGCTGGTCTGGCTCATCGCCGAACTGGTCGAACCCCACGCCGCGTTGCAAGCCCTGGCACTGCCTGCGGCCGTGATCGCTCTCTGCGGTTTCGCGGCCGTCTCCTACGCGCAAATCTCCTACTGGCAAAACAGCTTCGCCCTTTTCACTCACGCTCTAGCGGTTACCCCAGACAACGCCATTGTCGAAGACAATCTGGGCACCGCCCTCGTCAACATGGGCCAGCTAGAAAGCTCCCTCCCGCATTTCGAATCTGCCGTGCGCATGGCGCCGCAACTTTCTTCTGCGCATTACAATCTCGCTACGGTTCTCCATCGCCAGCAGCAATTCGCGCAAGCTGCCGTTGAATATCAGCTCGCAATTCGCACATCGGTCGTGCCCGCGGAAGCCGCCCAGGCCCACAACAACTTGGCCGTCCTCGATCTGCAAACCAGCCGTATTCCCGAAGCTCTCGCCGAATTCGATTCCGCTATCGCCCTGAACCCCAACGAGCAAAACAGCTACATCGGCCGCGGCACGATCGAACTCCAGCAAGGGCGCCTCGATCCCGCCATCGCCGACTTCAGCCAAGCCGCCAACGTCGCGCCCTCTCCGCTAGCCAATCTTTGGCTGGGCCGCGCCTACGAACTCAAAGGAAACTCCTCCGCCGCTATCGCCGCCTACGAAAACGCCGTGCGCCTCGCCCCCAATTTCGCGGAAGCGCAAAATCGTCTCAATGTCCTGCGCCCCAAGGCCCCCCATTAATCGAAAAAGTCATTCTGATTTCTCACATCGGAAGAAAACACAACGCCGTTATCCGAGCTTGTGAGGGATCGGCTTTTGATTCGAAAATAAAAATCGGAATCCTTACGTCAGGAAGGAGTCCGCTCCGCCGCTACCGCCGCAGCGGCTCCGCGCGTCACAAAATAAGCCAGCAGCAGACTCGTCGTGAGCAGCATGGCAGCCAAAAAATAAGGCGCGCCCGGCACATGCGGCGAAGTCTGGGGGGCAATCGCCAGCGCAAAGACCTGCGTAAAAATCAGAGGTCCGATCATCCCCGTCATCGACCGCACCGAATTAATCGCTCCTTGCAGTTTCCCCTGGGAAGAGTGATCCACATGCCGCGACATGATCGATTGCACCGCCGGCGCAGCAATCCCCCACAGGGCGACAAACGGGATCGCCGCAAAAACCATCCACGTTCGGTACGCCAACCCAAATCCCGCAAACGACAACACTCCGAACGCCAGCCCCAGCAGCACACTTCGCCGCTCTCCGATGCGCTTCACGATAGGTCCCACGAGACCGCCAGACACCACGCTGATCCCAATCCCTACTGCCGTCAGCGATAACCCAATCATCTTCTCGCTCCAGTCAAATCGGTACACCGCGTAGAGCACCCACACCGACGGCAGCACCTGGTGCGCCAGGTAATAAATCGTCATCACCACCGCCAGACCCGCTAATTCCGGATGCGAGCGCAGCAGCGACAGCGATCCTACCGGATTCGCCATATGCCATCCGCTCTTCGCGCGTTTTTCCGCGGGCAGCGATTCCGGCAGAATAAAAAATCCGTAGAGCGCATTCGTCAAGCTCAAACCCGCGGCCACCCAGAAGGGCAGCCGCAAACTCGCCCCGCCCAACAATCCCCCGACCGCAGGCCCGATGATAAATCCCAGCCCAAACGCCGCACTGAGCATCCCGAATTGTTTCGCACGCTTTTCTGGAGCCGTCACATCCGTCACATACGCAAACGCCGTCGAGATATTCGAAGTCGTAATCCCAGAAATCAGCCGCCCCACAAACAACCATCCTAAAGACGGCGCCAACGCCATAAATATGTAATCCAGTCCCAGCCCCGCGCACGAAAGCAAAATGATCGGCCGTCTCCCAAACCGGTCCGAAAGCGCCCCCAGCACCGGAGAGAACAAAAATTGCATGGTGGCCCATGCAAATCCAAAATATCCGGTAATCGCCGCGGCATGCGAAATGTTCCCGGCTTCAAACTGAATAATCAGTTTCGGCAAGACTGGCGCAATAATCCCAAACGCCAGGAAGTCCAACAGCACCGTAACAAATATGAAAATAAACGCAGCTTGACTTGCGCTGCGGCCGTTCGACGGCAGGGAATTAGCCGACAAATCTCGCTCCTCAGAATCGCTGATTGTATCGGGGAACGTCGCGCGCCGCCACCGCTTCGAACATTTATGCAAGGGAGAGCCCAAACCGCAGAATTCGGTAGTGGGTAAGTCTTCGATAACTTACCAGGCGCTCGAGTTTGTTTTGACCCTGAAACTGATTCAATGCTCGGAACGTTCGGCGTCCCGTTCAAGTTGCTGAACGATTGGTGACGCAAGGTCAGTCAGGTCGGGCGAGAGGCGTACAGCCAAGAGCATAAGGTCTGGTGTATCTCCAATAAGAATCGCCGCTCCGCTGATGGGATAGGCATTTTTCTTCAACCTTGAGTTTGTTCCCAATCCGTCCGTGTTGGCCGGAGTTTCGTATTCAACCATCAGCTTGCTTCGATAGGTCAGCTTATCTTCTGGGTACGGGCCGAACGGAAATGAGTTTGCTGGCTCAATTCCTTCCGCGATTACACGCTCAACAAAAGACCTGTGAGTGGGAAAGACACGCGCAATAACTCGCGCAACGCTAAATCTTCCCGACGTGTCTCCGGTTTCCCCTGCAAGTTCAATCGTTGGTCCAGTAAAGCCGGTCCAGGAGCTAGAAAACACATTACTGGCCGTGAGCCGTTCGGGGCTCACATACAAAGCATAACCATTGGACCCATACACGCCAAAACAGGACCACCCACGCGGCGCAAGAACACCAAACCCCTGCTCTGATTTGTAGTAGGCGAGATGGCTTGCCGAATCGGCAGATATAGGTACCGTCTTGCTTTTGCCAGTGGGGGCATTCACGGCCCCGACCTGACCGTCAGACTCGCACCCTACAAAGGGAACCGAAGAGGTTGGTTTTTGGGGTTGCGCCAAGGCTTTCGATTGCGCGAATGGAGGAGGTTCTACCCGCAACGCGAGTCCCATCGAAAAAGTCAACGTGCAAAAAGGGAGGAGAATGCGCTTCAGCATTTTGATCATCTCAGTTACTTTCGCTCACTATAGCTCACAATGAGTGCGCATTGTCGTGAGTGCAAGGTTACAGCTCTTGGTAAACGCGACTACCGGAAACTGATCCACTACCCAGAATTCGACAGCATGTGCCATCGGTTATGCGGCGTGGTAAAATGGCGGTTTGCATCTCAACTTCGTGCCCACACGGAGGTCCAAACCGTGAAGAAAACTTTCTCCTCTTCTGGTCGTCGCGAATTCCTCAAGACCAGCGGCGCCGCTGCCGCCGGGCTTCTCACCAGCGGTAGTGTGCTCGCGCATCCCACAACTTTCGCGTTGCCCCCGCTTCCTGCCAATTCCCATACCCCAGCCTCCATGCCCACGCGCAATCTGGGCAAGACTGGCTACAAGGTTGCCATCTTCAGCCTCGGCGGCCAGGCTGCCGTCGAGCGGCCCAATAACTTCGACGTCGCCGTACCCATCATTGAGCGCGCCCTCGACCTCGGCGTCAATTACCTCGATACCTCTTCCATCTATGGCGGTCCGGAGCGCTGGAGCGAACAATATTTTGGCCGCGTTATGAAATCCCGCCGCCATGACGCCTTCCTCGCCACCAAAACCAAAGAGCGCACGCGCGACGGTTCTCTGCGCATGATCGAAAAGTCACTCACCTTGCTGAACACCGATCACGTGGACCTCTGGCAGTTGCACGATATTGGCTTGCCCGAGGATGTAAACGCCATCTTTGCCAAGGGCGGCGCCATGGAGGCGCTGCTAGAAATGCAGCAACAAAAAGTTGTGCGCTTCCTCGGCGTCACCGGACACTATCGCCCCGAAGCGCTGATCGACGCCATAAGCCGCCACCCCTTCGATACCATCCTCATGTCGCTGAACGCCGCCGACACGCACATTCACAGCTTCACCGATCAATTGCTGCCCCGCGCCGTCGAAAAGCAAATGGGTATCATCGGCATGAAGGTTCCCGCGCGCGGCAGACTTCTGTCGTCTTGGACTCCGCCTCCGCTCGAGCAGCAACAGCATTCCTGGGAAGGCTCCGCCATCGCCACGCGCACCGGCGTGATGAACATGCGCGACGCCATGCACTTCACACTTACGCATCCCGTCAGCACCGTCATCGTCGGTTGCGACAATCTTCAGCAGCTCGAAGAAAACGTCCAGATCGCGCGCGAATTTACACCGCTCTCGCAAACGCAGATGGCGGCGCTGAACGAATTGGCCGCTCCCGTCGCCAAGCAATCGCTCTTCTTCCGCTTTACGGACCGTAGCCGGGCCTGACCGAAAAAGCTCGAGGCGGTCCCACGCAATTGGCGGCGTTTAATCTTCAACGAGCGCCTTTAACCGCGCCAGCGCACCATCCCACTGCTCCGACACATACCTTAGGTATTCGCTCGCTTCCGCGAGCGGTTCCCGGTCGAATGCGAACAGGCTCTCCCGTCCCGCATGCACGCTGTGCACGATTCCCGCGCTCTCCAAGACTCGCAAGTGCTTGGTGATCGCTTGTCGCGTGAGCTTCGACCGCTTCGTTAGCTGCGAGATCGAGCGCCGTTGCCCCGCGCTGAGTTTTGCCACCAGCGCCAACCGCGTCGCATCCCCCAGCGCTGCAAACACCAGCGCGTGTGTCCGCCGTTTGGCCGGCACGCCCCTATGGCCGCCGCGCGACATAACTCTCAATGTTCTTCATCTGTTCTGCCCACCCGCCTTCGTTTCTCCGGAACCCTTCGAGCCGCCGGTCCTCCGGCACCTTGTCGAACCCAGACTCCGTCACCACCAGTAACGTGCCGCTGGCTGTCTTCTCCAACCGGAATTCCACCAGCGTTCTCGGCTCTTTCGTCAAATCTGCCGGAAATTTCCCCTTCGCGAGCGACTTCGGGTGTGGCCAGGTAAACGAAAACAGCCTCTCCGGCTCCATCTTCTCGACCACCGCTTCCCATTTCACATGCTCGTACCCGGGATAGGTAATCGATCCGCGCGAGACTTGTCCCTCCGCAAATGGCCCATCCAGTTTCACGCCAAACCATTCGCCAAATTCTCGGTAGTCCGTCAACGCCCTCCATACCCGCGAAATTGGCGCCTTCAACTCAATGCGTTTCTCAATCCGATCGCTCATACCAGGCAACCTCCCGGTTGCATATTACTTCAGCCGCCCGCCCACACGCAACCGAATGGTTGCGCCTCATATCGGGACCGTGGCTCCACACGGCCAGCGCTGGGCGCTTAGAGATACTACCTGTTGCTTTCCCAAAGGAGCTGTGCCACCCTTCCTGTTGGAAACCAAGATGGCCACGCCATGAAACAAAAAACCGATGTCCTCCAAGGCACCTTGGCCCTGATGGTCCTTAAGACTCTCGATGTTCTGGGGCCGCTGCACGGCTACGGAATCGCGCGGCGCATCGAGCAGATCAGCGACGATCTTCTGGCTGTGAACCAAGGCACTCTCTATCCCGTGCTATTGAAGTTGGAGCAAGAAGGATCTATCGTCTCCGAGTGGGGTGCTTCAGAAAATAATCGCCGGGCGCGCTTCTATCGACTCACCCGCGAAGGACGCAAGCAACTGCAGGTCGAAACCGAGGATTGGCAGCAAACCTCGGCAATCATCGCCCGCTTCTTCAAAGCGAAAGCGGAGGATCTGTCATGAGATCTCTGAGGCGCTTTCTCTCGCGTCTGAGAAGCTTCGTGACCCAGCGGCCAGATGAACAACGTTTGCGCGAAGAAATCGCCGAACACATCGCTTTGCAAACGGCCGATAATGTTCGCGCCGGTTTGTCCCCCGTCGAGGCGCGACGCCAGGCCATGCTGAGATTCGGAGGTGTGGAAGCGACCAGAGAAGACTATCGGGCCGAGCGCCGTCTATTATTCATCGAAAATTCGCTCCGCGATGTGCGTTTCGCCCTCCGCGTGTTGCGCAAGTCTCCGGGATTTACGGCCACCGCCGTAGTAACGCTCGCACTGGCCATTGGCGCAAACGCCGTAGTGTTTAGCGTATTGAATGGGTTGATCCTGCGCCCGCTGAATGTTCCTCACGCAGAGAGCCTTTATTTAATGGAGCGCGGGAGCGATAAGGAGCTGAGTCACTCGTACCCGGATTACTTGGACCTCCGCAATCGCAATCACAGTTTTGATGGGCTGGCCGCCTATAACATCTCCCAGACGGGGCTGGACACCGGAAAGAATCCGTCGCGCGCGTGGCTCTTTCAAGTTAGCGGTAACTACTTCGAAGTATTGGGGATTCAGCCATACCTCGGCCGCCTGATCCACCCGTCCGACGAGCATGGCCCGAATAGCGCTCCTTATATCGTTCTCACCTACGCCTATTGGCACAGCTATTTCCACGATGATCGCGGCGTGGTGGGCCGTGTTGTTCAGTTGGATAAGCATCCTTTCACGATCATTGGGGTGACGCCGCCTGGATTCCGCGGAAGTGTATTGATTTTCTCGGCGGATTTTTTTGCGCCCATCATCGAGCAGGAGCAGGCCGGCGGCGCGAATCTCCTGAGTGACCGAGGAAACCGTTGGATCGGCTCGGTAATCGGACATTTGAAGGTGGGCGTCACTCCCGCACAAGCGATTGCCGATCTGAACTCGATTGGTTCCGACCTGCAGAAGAGCTATCCCCGTCAAGATGCGCAAATGACGTTTGGCTTGGTGCGTGAAGGTCTTCCTGGCGAGGTCTTTGGCCGTGCGTTGCAGGCATTCCTCGCCGCCTTGATGACCCTCGCAGCCTTGATTCTGCTGGCTGCGTGCGCCAATCTGGGCAGCCTTTTTGCCGCGCGTGCCGCGGATCGTTCCCGGGAAGTTGCTCTGAGACTCGCGCTTGGAGCGGGCCGCACCCGGATTTTGCGGCAACTATTCACCGAGGCTCTGCTCATTTCACTCATGGGAGGCATTGCCGGGCTTTGGGGCAGCGTGGCGCTGTTACATTGGCTCAGCGCGTGGCAGCCATTTCCGCAATACCCGATAAATATGCCAGTGAACCCGGACGCCAACGTTTATGGAGTCGCTTTGCTGTTGAGCGCAGCCAGCGGTTTCCTGTTTGGCGCGGTCCCCGTGAAGCAGGTTTTTCGCACCGATGCCTATCACGCGATCAAGTCGGGATCTTCCGGTGCGGTGACGCGGCGTCTTACCGCGCGAGACGTGTTGCTCGGCGCACAAATCGCAATCTGCGCTGTGTTGGTTACTTCTTCGATGGTGGCCGTTCGCGGGCTAGCCCGTTCGCTACGCAGCGATTTCGGTTTTGAGCCCCACAACGCGATGTTGGTGGATACAGATTTGAGTATGGGCGATTATAGCGGCGACCGCGTGCCGACCATGCAAAAACGCATGATCGATGCGGTTCAGGCGATTCCTGGGGTAACGTCCGTGGGATTGGTTAACATTCCACCTTTACAGCCCGCCTGCTGCAGCGAGTCGAATATTTTTACGGACGAAACCGCCGATCTGAGGCCATCGAACATTGCCGCTGCGGCAATAACGTTTAGCATCTCTCCCGAATACCTCCACACGGCGCGCACACCGCTGTTGGCCGGCAGAGACTTGACATGGCGTGACGACCAGAATGCGCCGCGCGTCGCGCTCGTAAATCAGTTGTTCGCAAACAAACTGTTCGGCTCTGCAAAAAGCGCACTCGGCCGGTACTACAAGATGGACGGTGGAACGCGCATCCAAGTGGTGGGCATTGTAGAAGACGGAAAATATAGTCCGAACATCGCCGAAGCATTACGGCCGGCTACGTTTCTGCCCATCATGCAATCACCCTCCACGGAAACGTGGTTGGTGGTGCGCTCGGGCGGGAATCCACGGCAACTGGCGGAAGCCATAAGGTCCAAACTACGGAATCTGGACCCCGGGCTTCCTGCGTTTGTTCAAACATGGAGCCAAGCAATGGACGGGGCCCTGTTTGCTCCGCGTATGGCCGCGCTGTCGCTCGGTGCGCTGGGGGTAATAGGCGCGATGCTGGCTGCCACCGGCATCTTTGGCATGGCCACATACTCCGTCAGCAAGCGACTCCGGGAGTTTGGAATTCGCATGGCCCTTGGGGCGCAGCGCAAAGAAATATTACAGGCAGCCTTGGGACGAGCCTGCAAATTGCTGGCCTTTGGTTCGACGGCAGGGTTGCTCCTCGGGATTCTGGCCAGCCGGGTGCTGGCTTCCATCGTCTATCAAGCAACCCCGCGCGATCCTCTGGTATTGACTGGTGTGGTCATCGGCATGGCCTTGCTCGGCCTGCTGGCTACGTGGATTCCAGCGCAACGCGCGTTGTCCATTGATCCCGCTGCACTGCTTCGTGAAGAATGATCTGGCAACCCGCAAAGCTCGCTAAAGTCCTAACTGTGGGTATTCTCGTTGGCCAGCCTGGCCTTTGCCGCGACCACAAAAACAATTTGGCTTAAACCTCCAAAATCACCGGCAAAATTAAAGGCCGCTTCGACGTATGCTTATTAATATACCGCTTCAAATCAATCCGGATCTTTTCCTTGATAACACTCCAGTCCGATTTTTCCTCGGCATTCGATTCCGCCACCGTCTTTAACACCACCGCCCGCGCTCCGGCCACCAACTCCTGCCCATTGTCGCTCATCAATCCGCGCGTAACGATCTCCGGTTGCGACTCGAGTTTCCCGGTGTGCTTGTCGATCGCAATAATCGTCACCACCACGCCGTCCTCGGAAAGATGCTTGCGGTCCCGTACCACCACCTCTTCAATCTCTTCGAGCGACCCAGAATCGACCAGCACGCGCCCCGCGGCCACCGGATCACGCCGAAACGCGCCATCCTCGTTGAACTCCAGCACGTGCCCGTCTTCCATCAGCAAGATTTCGCCAGACACACATCCCAATTGCGCTGCCAGCGCCGCGTGGCGGAACAAATGCCGGTACTCCCCGTGCACCGGAATAAAATACTTCGGCTTCACTAGCTGCAGCACCAGCTTCTGTTCTTCCTGGCTGGCATGTCCCGACACGTGAATCGTCCCGGCCGAATTGTCGTAATACACCAGCGCCCGTCGCCGGAACATGTGATCCAGCATCCGGAAAATCGCTTTTTCGTTTCCGGGAATAATACGCGCCGACAGAATCACGGAATCGTTTGCGTCCACGCTCACAAACCGGTGGTTGTCAACGGCAATCCGCGACAGCGAAGACATCGGCTCGGCTTGGCTTCCGCTCGCCAAAATAATAATGCGCTTCGGATCGAACGCCCGAATATCCTGTGGTCGTACCACCATTCCATCGGGGATCCGCAAATAATCTAGGGCATGCGCAATTTCCACGTTGTCGACCATGCTGCGGCCCACAAACGCCACTTTCCGTCCCACCCGCGTGGCGATATCAATCACTTGCTGAATGCGGTGCACCGACGACGCAAAGCACGAAAGAACCACCCGCCGCGGCGCCGACCGGCACAAATCTTCAATCCGCGGCACAATCGCCCGTTCTGACGGTGTAAATCCCGGCCGCTCCACGTTCGTCGAATCGCTGAACAGCGCCAGCACACCTTCCGCTCCATATCGTGCAAACGTGTGCAGATCAAAGGGCGGTCCGCCCACCGGCGTCTGATCGATCTTGAAATCTCCGGTGTGAATAATCACGCCCGCGGGAGTCCGCACCGCCAGCGCCACGCAATCAATCGTGCTGTGCGTGACAGGAATAAATTCGATCTCGAACGGCCCCAGCTCCACCAGCCGCCCGGCAACCACTTCGCGCAGCGTCGTCGAGCTCAGCAACCCGGCTTCCTCGATGCGCTTTTTTACCAGGGCCAGCGTAAATCGCGTCCCATATATCGGCACATTCAAGTCCCGCAAAATATATTGCAGCGCACCAATGTGGTCTTCGTGCCCGTGCGTCAACACAATCCCGCGCACCATCGAGCGATTCTGTTTCAAATAGGAAATATCCGGGATAACCAGGTCGACGCCCAGCAGCTCTGACTCCGGGAACATCATCCCGGCATCAATCACGATAATGTCGTCGCCGCTTCGCAACGCCATCATGTTCATTCCGAATTCGCCGAGTCCGCCGAGAGGTATTGCGAAAAGTGATTGCCGAGGCTTGCTCAATGACGCGTCATCTCCGAGACGCAATCGAGAATCGTATCACAGCTCACCGCGCAGCACTTCGCGGCAGCTCTTTGGCGTGTAACGCAGATGCTCCAACATCTTTACGAACGACTTCACACCGCAAACTGCACCGGGAAGTAGGCAAAAGCAGGTCTCCCGCTTTCGTATTTGACACGAGAGGTGTATCGAACACTTCCGCGATACGCTGGCGAAGCAGGGACGTGCGCGCAGTTCTCGATCACACTGCGGAACTGACCCAATCAATCCAACGCCCGGGCCAATTTCTATTCGAATGTCGCGGCGCCGGAGATGCACACAAAAACGTGCGAGCGCCTAGCGAGACAACTCTTCCGAGCGACCGACCACCGTAGACTGACCACCCACAAAAGTCAGGCAAAACGAAGGACTGTAACTACGTTTAGAAGCAAAACGTGCCACGAAACAACCGCGTGTGGCCTCGGCGGCGCGGAATTTATTCCCTGCTCTCGGGAGTACGCCGCCCAAACCGCGGCCTTCAAGTTCGCCCAGAAGAAAACAGATGCGCAATCATCACCAAAATCACCGCACCAAGCGTCGCCGCCGCCAACGAATACAGAAATCCCCCGCCAAAGAGGCCCAGCTTAATGAAAATCCATCCGCCGAGCAGGGAACCAACCATGCCCAAAATTATGTCCGTCAAACACCCAAATCCTGCCCCGCGAGAGATTTTGCCGGCCAGCCATCCAGCGATCAGTCCAATAACGATCCAGCCGATCAAGTTGTTGGTATCGATTCCCACGATGATTTGGTTGTGACGAATTTGCAGAAACGCAGCAACGAGCGCGGGCATTGTGCCTCCTGGGCAAGGGCAGTCTGGGTATAGCGCCGTAGTCTATCGCACACAACGGCCGAAATGCATACAGGATTGCCCCTAGGCCGTAGTGGCCGACCGCTTTTGGCACGCAAGCGGCGGTCACCCTGTCGACGAGCGGCGGGCGGGTTGCTGTTGCGTCATGCAGTGCAGCGTGCCCAAGCCGAGCACCAGGTCGCGGCAGGGAATTCCCACCACTTCGCGCGATGGAAAAAGCTCCGCAATCGTATTCAGCGCCACGCGATCTTTTGCGTCGGAAAAGGTCGGCACTATCACCGACTTGTTGGCAATATAAAAATTCGCGTAACTCGCCGGCAAGCGTTGGCCGTCGAAATAAATCGGCGCCGGCATCGGCAGCGTTCTTACGCACAGTGGGCGGCCATCCTGGTCAGCGCTCGCCTTCAAAATGTCGAGGTTTTCTCGCAGCGCCAGAAAATTAGCGTCATCGCGATTTTCTTCCACGACGGTCAACACCGTACTCGGATTCACAAATCGCGATAAATCATCCACATGTCCGTGCGTATCGTCCCCGGCAATTCCGTTTTTAAGCCAAATCGTTTTGCTGACACCAAAATATTCGCGAAATACATTTTCATAATCTTCGCGCGTAAATCCCGGATTGCGTTCCTGCGTCTTGCTCAGGAGGCATTCTTCTGTCGTGAGCAGTGTTCCGCGGCCATTCACGTCGATGCTGCCCCCTTCGAGCACCACGCGTCGCCGATGGTAATCGGGCTGCCAAATCTGCCGCTTCAGTTTTAGATTTACCTTGTTCACGGCCAGCGCATCGCGCTTGTGATTCGCGTACTTCGCCCAGCCATTAAAAACAAAATGATTGAAGGCCACTTCGCCGGCATCATTCGCTACGCAAATTGGCCCGGAATCGCGCATCCATCCGCGATCTGTCGCCACGCAGAAAAAATCCACATTCTCCAGCGCCGCCCCGGATTTTTTAAGAATCGCGCGAACCTGTTTCTGAGCGCCGCCATCTTGCACCAGCAAAACCACGCGTTCCACGCGCGACAAATGCCGCACAATTTCCGCAAATGCCCATGGAATCGTCGCGAATTTCCCAGGCCAGTCCGTAACCTCGTGCGGCCAGCCGAGCCAGGTGGCTTCATGCGGTTCCCACTCCGCGGGCATGCGAAACCCCCGCTGCCACGGCGTGGGGAGTGTCGTCAGGGCGCGCGGGAAATTTTCTGTCGACTGCTTCGCGGAATTGTTCGCAAGGCCCTTCGGGGACCCCTTCGTGAAGCGGCTCTCGAAATGTTTCGCCGACCTTGCTGAGGAGCGCGCCATCAGCGTTATGCGCCGAGCCAGCGCTGCAAAATCGGTTGATAGGCGTCGATGCGCCGGTCGCGCAGAAACGGCCAATTGCGCCGCTGATCTTCGCTCTTTGCGGGATCGCATTCCACGACCAGAATCTCCTCGTTGGTATCTCCAGCTTCGGAAATCACTGTTCCATCCGGCGCCGTCACAAAAGAATGCCCCCAAAATTCCAAGCCCGCATCGCCTTTTTCCGGCTTGCCCTCAAAGCCCACGCGATTTACTGCCGCCGCATAAATTCCATTGGCGATCGCATGCGCGCGATGCATGGTCTTCCACGCATCCAATTGCGCCGCGCCAAATTCCGCTTTCTCGTGCGGGTGCCATCCGATGCTCGTCGGATAGAAAATCACTTGCGCGCCGCTCAGCGCCGTCAGACGCGAACCTTCGGGATACCATTGGTCCCAGCAAATCTGCACGCCAATTCGCGCGAATTTCGTATCGAAATTCGGGAAGCCCAGATCGCCGGGAGTAAAATAAAATTTCTCGTAGTACAGCGGATCGTCCGGAATATGCATCTTGCGGTACTTTCCCAGCATGCCGCCGTCGGCATCGAGCACCGCCACAGTGTTGTGATAAACGCCAGCGGCGCGCCGTTCAAATAGCGAAATCACCAGCGCCACACCGAGTTCCTTCGCTAATTTAGCCAGCCGCTCCGTCGTCGGCCCGGGCACCGGCTCCGCCAAATTAAAAAGCTCCGCATCTTCTGTACGGCAGAAATATTCGCCGTGAAATAATTCGTGCAGCGAAATAATCTGCGCGCCGCGCTTCTGCGCCTCGCGAATTCCAGCGATAGCGCGCGCCAGATTGTCCTCGCCATTGCTGGTGCATTTCATCTGCACCAGTCCAATCGTGAATTTGTCCGCCATGTTTTTAATCTTAGCACGAGCGTAAAAATTGTCCGCGCGTACGATTAATCTTTCTTTTCCGCGGCGTTTGTACTAAAACTCATCACAGAAATAAAAGCATGTTCCTATAATTAACTGATGCGCGACTCATCGGAACGATTCGCAAGGTCACGAATCGCGGTTCTGACAAAAAGAGGAGTCCTGGATGGCGAAAACGCCAAAAAAAACCGTTACCGGCCGCGTGCTGCACGATCCGGTGAAAGATAAGCTCCGCCCGATCTTTCCCATTGATCTGTCCAAATGCCGCACCATCGATCAACTGGTGCGCGGCATGGCGGATACGGCATTCACCGGACGCCAGATCGGTGACGCCGCCGACGTCCTGGAAGCCATGGCGCGCGACAAAGAATGCTTTGTGGTAATGACCCTTTCCGGCGCGCTTACCGTCGGCAAAATGGGCCTCATCTTTTGTGACCTCATCGAGTCGGGCATCGTCAAAGCCGTTGTTTCGACCGGCGCGCTTATGGCCCACGGACTGGTCGAAGCCACCGGCCACTCGCACTTCCGCTACGACCCGGAGAAAATGAACGACGAGGAATTATTTGTTGCCGGCTACAACCGTGTTTACGATTCGCTGGAACCGGAAGTCAATCTCGATCACGTCGAAGAAGTGATGGATTTAATTCTGGACAAATGGGACGCTACGGAAGTTGCGTGCAGCTGGAAAATTCATCGGCGCATCGGCGAATATCTGGACAAAAATACGAAAGGGCGGGGAATTCTGAAATCCGCGTATCAGTGCAATGTTCCGGTATTCGTCCCGGCGTTCACCGATTCCGAACTGGGCATCGATTTTGCTCTGCACAAGATTGCGCGCACCCAGCAAAAACGCCAGCTGCTGCGCTTTGATCCCTTTGAAGACTTTGAGAAATTTGCCGACACCATGCTGGCCACCAAGCGCATGGGAATTTTCACCATTGGCGGCGGAGTTCCGCGCAATTGGTCTCAGCAATTCGGAGTCTACGCGGAGCTGCTCGCGCGGCGCGGCTACAAAAATCTGCCGCTCAAACGCTACAACTATGGGTTGCGCATCTGCCCGGAGCCCGTGCATTGGGGCGGCCTCAGCGGCAGCACCTACACCGAAGCTGTTTCCTGGGGGAAATTCGTTCCGCGCGAAGAAGGCGGCATGTTCGCGGAGGTTTTTGACGACGCCACGGTGGCGCTGCCGCTGGTCGTCGGCGCAGTTCTCGAACGCCTGAAATATTACGACCGAAAAAAATAATCGCGGCGTGGAGTGCGCCGCGATTGCATCACCATGTCGCTAAAAATACCAACGGCAAATAGTTAATCGTCTTCTCCGATCAAAATAGCGGCACCGAGCACGGTGGTCCACAGTCCGCGCTTGTCGCCGACCGCCGATTGCGTCACCTGCATGGTGCGCACGATTTTGTTGGAAATTCTGTAGACCTCTTTTTTCTCGTCAAAGGATAAATCCGGATCAAATTCGACGTTCAAGGTGGTCGCCAGCATTTCTGCGGCGAGTTCTTCCGCGTATTCGCCGGCCACTTCTTCCGTTTCGCCGAACGAATGATGCTCGGACAAATAGCCGTACATGGTTTTGTCGCTGGGCAGCGCCAACCCGATGCTCGCGGCGATCAAGCGGTGCGCTTCTTTGGTGGAGTTCTCGCTGATCACCGTAAAAGCCACTTGCCCGGGTTTGATGTGCTTCAAACCCTCGCTGCGCGAAATCAATTTGCAGTTCGGAGGAAAAATCGAAGAGACGCGGACGATGTTGCACGCCGCAATTCCCGCGTTGCGCAAAGCCAACTCAAAACTCGAGAGTCTTTCACGATGCTTACCGACGCCTTTGGTGAGAAATATTTTCTTTGCGACGAACGCCATGGGCCGGTTTTTCGTGCCTCCGTGTGTGGTGTGCCGCGGAAAATTTCCGCTGAGGAAAAGTAACAAGAAGGTATTGCACTGTCAATGTGTTTCCGCGTTTTTTGCGTGCGGCGCGGAACATGAACGCCGCGTTACACCCGCGAACTTACTGCACGGTTTCGACGGTCAGCCGCGACAGCAATTTCCCGAGCGGTTTGCATAACGCTAAAACCTTTTCCAGATCGATCGACGAAAAATCGGGACCCGCACTCATGGCGTTTGCCCCTTTTCGGCTGATTTGCAAGACGCCGACGACGCGCCCATCGTCCAAAATCGGCGCGCTGATGATTTTTTGAATCGCCTCCGCAGTCTCGTTTCCGACTTTTATGCCTTCAAACACGCTGGCATGCCGGACTGCAGCAAAATTATTGACTATCTCGGCGCGCTTGTCGCGTACGGTGCGTGCCGCCAGTGCGGAATTGCTGGAAAGAGGAATGTGTCCCACATGTTTCAGCGCCACCGGCACCAGGAAATAAAGATGCTTCCAACGCGTGGACAGACCCAGAATCGCTAGTTCCTCCGTTTTCACGCCTACATGTTTCGCAATGCGTTCCGCGACCGACGGCAGCAGAACTTCAGGCGTGCGGTTTTCCTGATTGTCGGCCAAAGCGCTGGCCAGTCGCTCTAATTCAGACACAAGGCTATGGCTGGTGGACATCGCGTGACATTGTTCCTGTATTTATCGCGGCGCGGCGCGAGGGATGGCCCGGCCCACTGCTCTCACGAATTTAAATTGTACCGTCGCCGCCGAAGCCGGCAAAACAATTTGCGAACGATGTGCTCATCGTGCTCAGGGTGCAAAATCGGTGCAAACTTGCATCACCGCGAGCAACTACTTATACTGATTTTGCCGCAATTCTTTCACACACTTGAGCCCGGTTCCGGGAACTTCGCGCCGCACCAATTGCGCCCAACCTTAACTCAAGGCAGCTAGAAAGCTTTGTGGCGGAGAGGGCATGTCCGCTACGGCAACTCAGCCTGATGCAAGTTACCTCCTTCGCAAACTGCATTCTCTAAGCGGAATTATTCCCGTTGGCGCATTTCTGGCGGAGCATTTTTGGTCCAACAGCGCCGCGCTGGTCAGTGCGGAAAAATATAATCAGACTTCCGCGGATTTGCAGACCATTCCGTACCGCGTGTTTGTGGAGTGGGCGTTTATTTTTCTACCCATTTTATTTCACGGCGGATACGGCGTGTGGATTTGGCTGCGCGGGCAATCAAACGTCTCGCAATATCCGTGGGTGAAAAATTGGCTATACACGGCGCAACGCTACACCGGATTGATCGCCTTCGCATACATCGGCTGGCATTTGTATACCGAACGTTTTCTTACGCACGGCATGTCCACGTACGCCACCGTCGAGCGCGATCTAGAAAATCCTTTGTACTTCGCCTTTTTCGCCATTGGCATTCTCGCTTCTTCTTTCCATTTGGGTGTCGGCGTCTGGAATTTCCTCTGCAAATGGGGATTCGCCGCAACGGTGAAGGCGCAGCGCGCTGCCGGGCAGCTTGGCGTGCTGGTGGGCGTGACGTTCAGCGTTGTGGGAATTCTGATTCTGATCAGTTTTCGTTTTGACTGGCATCCTTTTGCATCCTACTTAAACAGATGAGACAGCCGAAAATTATTGTCGTAGGCGGAGGTCTGGCTGGGCTGATGGCCACCATCCGCGTTGCGGAATCCGGAGTTCCGGTGGAATTGTTTTCCATCGTGCCGGTAAAGCGCTCGCACTCCGTTTGCGCGCAGGGCGGAATCAACGCCGCGAAAAATCAAAAGGGTGAAGGCGATACCACCGCGAAGCATCTGGACGACACGATTTATGGCGGCGATTTTCTGGCCAATCAAACGCTCGTCAAACGCATGTGCGACGCCGCGCCGGGAATTATCGATCTTCTGGATCGCATGGGCGTGATGTTCAACCGTACCCCGGAAGGTTTGCTCGATTACCGCCGGTTCGGCGGCACGCTGTACCACCGCACGGCGTTTGCCGGCGCGACCACCGGTCAGCAACTGCTTTACGCCCTGGATGAGCAAGTGCGGCGCCATGAATCGGAAGGCCGGGTGAAGAAATTTGAGGGTTGGACATTTCTTTCCGCGGTGATCGACGGAAGCGGTGTAAGTCGCGGTATCTGCGCCATGGATTTGCGCACCATGGAAGTGAAAACGTTCGTGGGCGACGCGGTAATTTTCTGCACCGGCGGGATTGGCGCGATTTTTGGCCGCTCCACGAACTCGGTGGTCTGCACCGGTTCCGCGCAATCCGCGCTGTTTCAACAAGGCGTAGACTACGCGAATGGCGAATTCATTCAGGTGCATCCCACGGCGATTCCTGGTGAAGACAAGCTTCGCCTGATGAGCGAATCCGCGCGCGGCGAAGGCGGGCGCGTGTGGGTGCCGAAAGCGGCGGGAGACAAGCGCGCGGCGCGCAGCATTCCGGAAAACGAGCGGTTCTATTTTCTGGAAGAGTGGTATCCGAAATACGGTAATTTAGTGCCGCGCGACATTGCCACGCGCGCCATTCACCGCATCGTGTACCAAGAGAAGCTTGGCGTCGACGGGCAAGCCGCCGTTTACCTCGACGTGACGCACATTCCGGTTGAGACGCTGAATCAGAAACTCGAAGGCATCCTGGAAATTTACGAAAAGTTTATCGGCGTGGATCCGCGCAAGGAACCGATGAAGGTTTTTCCCGCCATGCACTACACCATGGGCGGCTTGTGGATCAATGCCGAAGACCAAGCCACCAATGTGCCGGGAATTTACGCAGCGGGTGAATGTGAATATCAATATCACGGCGCGAATCGCTTGGGCGCAAATTCGCTAGTGTCTTGTATTTTTGGCGGCGGAATCGCCGGACCGGCGGCCGTGAAATACGCCAAAGGCTTGACGAGTGGCGCGGAAGCGGCTTCCTCATCCGCGTTTGAGAGCGAACGCAAACGCCAGGAAGGATTGAATCAGGGGCTCCTTTCCGGCGCGGGCTCGGAAAACCCCATCACCATTTGGAAGGAACTCGGCGAAATTATGACCGAACACGTCACCGTGACGCGCATCAACAAAAATCTGGAAACGGCGTACGGGAAATTGGGCGAGCTCACGCAACGCTATAAGAAAATCAATTTGAGCGATCAAACCAAGTGGTCGAATCAGACGCTGAATTTTGCGCGCGAGCTTGGCAATATGCTGGTGTTGGCGCGCGTGATCACCATGGGGGCTTATCAGCGCAACGAATCGCGCGGCGCGCACTACAAGCCGGATTTCCCGGAGCGCGATGACCGCAATTGGCTGAAAACCACGCGCGCCAAGTGGATCGACAATGATATTCAACTGGCTTACGAGGCGGTGGACACATCGCAGGTGGCTCCGCGGCCTCGGCGATACGATGCGGCCAAGTGATGGCGGTAAAGCAAGGCGTTAAAAACGGTTGGCGTTGCAGGTAGTGCCCACAAAGTTGCGCAGAGGGCTTATGGCAGAAGCAGTGGCAGGAAAAAAAGTTGTAGTGCGCGTAAAACGCCAGGCTGCGCCGGATCAACCGGCGCACTGGGAAGAGTTCGTCCTCGATTGGCGCCCGTCAATGAACGTAATTATTTGTTTGCGCGATATTGCCGAGCGTCCTGTCACGCACGACGGAAAAACCACTACGCCAGTCACCTACGATTCCAATTGCCTCGAAGAGATTTGCGGATCTTGCGCCATGCTGATCAACGGTAAAGCGCGTATGGCCTGCTCGGCACTAGTCGACGCGCTGGAGCAGCCCATCCGTATTGAACCGCTCACGAAATTCCCCGTGGTGCGCGACCTCGCGGTGGATCGCCAGTTTATGTTTGAGAGTTTGAAGCGCGTCAAAGCGTGGATCCCCATCGACGGCACCTATGATTTGGGTGAAGGCCCGCGCGTTTCTCCCGAAGTGCAACAGAAGGGTTACCCGCTTTCTAATTGCATCACCTGCGGAAATTGTCTGGAAGTTTGCCCGCAGGTGAACGAGCACAATCCTTTTATGGGCGCGGCGATCTTCAGCCAGGTGCGGCTGTTCAATATGCATCCGACGGGAAAAATGCATGCGGCCGAGCGGCTGCAAGCGGTTATGGGCCATGGCGGAATTGAAGATTGCGCCAACGCGCAAAATTGCGTGAAGGCTTGCCCGAAAGGCATCCCGCTCACCGAGTCTCTCGCGGAAATTAATCGCGATGTGTGGAAGCAGGCGCTGCTCGGATGGCTGGTCGGCTGAACTTACCAGCAAAGTTTCGCAGCACGGGATTTTTCGTTTTCGCGCTGCTTTCTTTCAGCGAATTTGTGTTTATGCCGCGTCCGTTCTCGCGTGATTCGTTCGGCGATTTTTGTTTCAAGGGAGACACCGCATGCGCCTGGCCCGTGCAATCTGCTGCGCGATTTGTGTGTTCTGCATTGCCGCGATTTCCATGGAACGCACGGACGCTGATGAAATTGCGGATCGCGCCCGCGCGCTGCATTTTTCTTCGATCGTAATCGACACCCACGCGGACACCACGCAGCGCCTGCTCGACGGAAAGTTTGACATTGGCGAGCGCCACTCCGACGGCCACGTCGACATTCCGCGCATGCGCGAAGGCGGCCTGAACGCACAATTTTTCTCCATCTGGATGTCCGGCAGAATTACCGGTGGCACTGCAGTGCAAAAATCGCTCGATCAGATTGACACCGTGCGCAACATGGTGCGCACGCACCGCAACGATATGATGTTCGCGGTTACCGCCGCGGATGTTCGCCGCGCGCGCGAGCAAGGCAAAATCGCCGTGCTCCTGGGCATGGAAGGCGGCCACATGATCGCCAACGATCTCGCGGTGCTCCGCATGTACTCGGCGCTGGGTGTGCGCTACATGACGCTGACGCATTTTTACAACAATGATTGGGGCGATTCCTCCACAGACAAACCCGCGCATCATGGTTTGACCGATTTTGGCAAAGCCGTGGTGCGGGAAATGAATCGTCTCGGCATGCTCGTGGATATTTCGCACGTCAGCGATAAGACATTTTACGATGCCCTGGAAGTCAGCAAAGCTCCGTTGCTAGCGTCGCATTCGTCGAGCCGCTCGCTGGACAATCATCCCCGCAACATGACCGACGAGATGGCTAAATCCTTGGCGGCCAAGGGCGGCGTGGTCCAAATCAATTATGAGCGCAGCTATTTGAGCCAGGAATACAATGACGCGTTCAAAGCCAACGCCGGCGACATCAGCCGCCTCGAAGAGAAATTTAAAAAAGAATGCGGCGACAACGAAGCATGTCTTGAAAAAGCGCAGAACAACTATGTGAGCCAGTTGGTTGCGGAGGGCAAGCTGCCGCGCGTTAGCTGGGAGAAAATCGTCGACCACATCGATCACTTCGTCAAGCTCATCGGCGCCGATCACGTTGGCTTGGGCTCCGATTTTGACGGTGCGGACATGCCCGAAGGCATGGAAGATGCGTCAAAGCTGCCGAAAATCACGGAAGCTTTGATGCGCCGTGGCTATTCGGATGCCGACATTCGCAAAATCCTCGGGGAAAATACGCTCCGCGTGATGGAGCAAGCCGAGCAAGTCAGCAAGGAATTGCAGCCGCGCTAAAAGGTGCGCTGTATCGGCGGAGAATCGTTACCTGTGAAATCCCAAGCCATTTCTTCGCGGGGCCGCGTCCTGCACTTCAATTCGATTGTCGTGGATACGCACGCGGACACCACGCAGCGCCTGCTCGATAACAATTTTGACTTGGCGGTGCGCGATCCGCGCGGCAGCATCGATATCCCGCGGTTGCGCGAAGGCGGCATTTCCGCCATCTTTTTCGCGGTGTGGATTCCCAGCAGGGTGCAAGGTCCGCCAGCGGTGCAGCGCGCCCTTGAGCAGGTGAACGCAGTTTGCGAACACGTGCGTCATCATGCTGCGGACCTGATTCTCGCAACCAGCGCAGAAGAAATTCGCGCAGCGCATCGCGCAGGCAAAATCGCTGTTCTCATCGGCATCGAAGGCGGGCAGATGATCAACAGCGATCTCGCGGTCCTCGCCAAGCTCGCCGCCATGGGCGCGCGTTATATGACGCTGACGCACAGCGGCAATGTTGAGTGGGCGGATTCGAGCGGTGACGCGCCGGTGCACAACGGACTCACAGCGTTTGGGAAAAAGGTCATCCACGAAATGAATCGCCTCGGCCTGCTCGTGGATATTTCCCACATCAGCGACAAGACTTTTCGCGACGTCCTCTCGGTCAGCCGGGCGCCCGTGTTCGCTTCGCATTCGTCGTGCCGCGCGCTGTGCGACGCTCCACGCAACCTTTCCGATGAAATGATTCGCGCACTCGCCGCCAAGGGCGGCGTGATACAAATAAATTATCACGTGGGGTTTCTCAGCCAGGAATTTCGCGACGCGGAAAAAAACAATCCGCGGATCAACGATGCCATCGCTGCGGAAGTGCAAAACCGCTGCCGTGGCAACGAAGGTCTCGAGCTAATCGAAGGAGATCGGCTGACGCGCGAATTCGTGCTGCGCGGCGAGTTGCCGCGAGTCGGCTGGTCTAAAATCATCGAGCACGTGGACCACGCGGTGCAACTCGTCGGTCCGGAACATGTTGGGCTGGGCTCGGACTTTGACGGCGCCAACATGCCTTTCGGCATGGAGGATGCCACACAGGTTCCGAAAATAACTGACGCGCTCCTCGACAAAGGCTATTCTGAGGATGACGTAAAGAAGATTCTAGGCGAAAATACCTTACGTGTGATGGCGGAGGTCGAGCGCGTCAGCCGCGCTATGGGTCTCGCGCCGTAAGTGTAAGAAGCCGTTCCCAATATTCACACAATCATTTTACGCAACCCATGGAGAGATCGCAGCGATGAAGAAAGCAGCAACTACCCTTATGACCGCGATGTTTGCGTTCACCGCAGTATGGGCACTCGGACCACGCGCATCGGCGCAAGCACCGGAGTCTCCCAAGGCTTCTCCAGCAGCGCCGCACAAAAGTGCCACGGCTGCTCCGGCCTATGACCGGGCCTTGTTGCGCCCCGCGCTCCTGAAAACGCAGGCTCCAGAAACGTACAAAGTAAAGTTCACTACGCTCAAGGGCGACTTCGTCATCACCGTCACGCGGGCCTGGGCGCCGCTCGGCGCCGACCGCTTTTACAATCTCGCGCGCCATCACTTCTACGATCGCTCCAATTTTTTCCGCGTGCTGAAAAATCCGCCGTTCATGGTGCAGTTTGGCTTGAGCGCATATCCGCCGGTTTCCGCTGCCTGGCACAATTCCACCATCAAGGACGATCCCGTCACGCAGAGCAATCAGCGCAGCTTTGTCTCTTTCGCCACCGCCGGGCCGAACACGCGAACCACGCAAGTCTTCATCAATTACGGCGACAATCGCCGGCTCGATGCCATGGGTTTCGCGCCCTTCGGCCAAGTCACCGAGGGCATGGAGGTGGTCGATCAGTTGTACGGGGAGTATGGCGAAGGCGCGCCGGCCGGTGCCGGCCCCGATCAGGAGCAAATCGAGAGGCAGGGCAAGCCGTATTTGGACAAGGGCTGGCCCAATTTGGACTTGATCATTTCCACGACGGTCATCGGTGCTCCAGCGCTCGCGGTCAAGAAACCGGCGGCGAAATCCGCGACGCCGGTTGCGAAGAATCCATAGTCACTGGCATTGCGCAAGAAAAAGCCTTGCGCTGCATTACGTACTTACACTGGGCCCTGTCCATCAGTATCGAGCGAAACATCGGAGCGCCGCGGCCGCCCGCTAATTTCTAACTTCGCCGCCTTGGGGCTGCAGTGTCGACGATTCTTGAACTGCCATCCATAAAAGCGACGCCGCCAGCGCCGGGCGAAACGCATCGATACGCTGCAGCGCGAAGTGCACCCCATGCGCCGCTAGCGGCGTCCGTGTACGCGCTGGCCGCCGTGGCCGTGGCCGTGCATTTTGTTTGCAACGGCGGCTACGGTTTTTTTCGCGATGAACTTTACTATGCGGCGTGCGGCCAGCATCTCGCTTGGGGGTACGTCGATCACGCGCCGCTCGCGCCTTTTCTCGCGCGGCTTAGCAGGCTCGCCCTCGGCGACTCTTTGCGTGCGTTGCGTTTTCTCCCCGCGCTCAGTTCGGCGGCAAAAGTGTTGCTCGCCGGATGGATGGCTCGCGAGATGGGCGGCCGCAAAGCCGCGCAATATCTTGCTGCGCTCACCGTGTTGCTGGCGCCCATCTACCTGACCTTCGATAATTTTTTTTCCATGAACGCGTTTGAACCGGTGTTCTGGATGGCGGCTGCCGCGGTGGTCATGCACATCGTGAATGGCGGCGACCGGCGTTTGTGGCTGCTCTTTGGCGCTATCGCCGGGCTCGGCCTGATGAACAAGCACTCCATGCTTTTTTTCGGCTCGGGCCTAGTCGTTGGTCTGCTGCTCACTCCCGCGCGCCGGGAATTCGCACACATTTGGATCTGGCTTGGCGCCGCCATCGCTTTCGCGATTTTTCTTCCCAATTTGCTTTGGGAGATTCGCAACGGCTGGCCCACCATCGCGCTCCTGCATGCCGTTGTTGGCACCAAGTATTCGAGCGTCTCGCCGTGGGAATACATTTGGCAGCAATCGCTGCTTACCGATCCGCTGTCCGCCCCAATCTGGCTCGCAGGTTTGTGGTTTTTATTTCGCGACGCCGCGGGGAAGAAGTACGCATTTCTCGGCTGGGCGTACCTCACGGTGCTCGCTGAAATGATCGCACTGCACGGAAAGATTTATTACCTGGCGCCAGCCTATATCATGCTGTTCGCTGCCGGCGCCGTTTGGATTGAATCGCACCTCCTCCCGCGCGCCGGAAGGTGGTTGCTGCCGGCGATCGTCACGCCGCTCGTGGTGGCCGCGGTGATCGCCTTGCCGCTCGCGCTGCCCGTTTTGCCAGTCGTCGCCGCTTCTAGGTATTGCCGCTTCTGGGACGTACAAGCCGTCCACGTCGAGAACATTCCGCTCAGCGATCTGCCGCAGCTTTTCGGGGATATGTTCGGCTGGCCGGAGCAAGCCGCCGCGGTCGCCGCGGTATACAAGGGACTTCCTCCGGCCGAGCAGGCCCGGGCGGCCATCTTCGCTTACAACTACGGTGAAGCCTCGGCGATCAACTATTTTGGTCCGCATCTTGCTCTGCCAGAAGCAATTAGCGGCCACAATCAATACGGTTTTTGGGGCCCGGGCAGCTACTCCGGCGAAGTGGTCATCGCGATCGGCTTTCCGGAATCCCGTTTGCGGAGTTCCTTTGGCGACGTCCAGGCGGCCTCCTTCATCTCGCCGCCGCATGCCGTCCCGGAGGAGTCCAATCTTACAATTTATGTCTGCCGGAAGCCGAGGATCAGCCTGCAAGCGTCCTGGGAACAATGGAAGTACATGGACTAGCCGCTGGGAAAAGCACGCTATTCATCGAGAATATCGATTGATTGCATGCAATCTTTGAATCCCTACTAAGTTGACAGGGTATTCCCCTGCACCTTATCCTAGATTTGCTATGAGCTTTATCTGCCAGATGATCGATTGCGCAGGTGCAACTAACGCTGCGTGTTGCCGCCTCTCCATCTCTGGCATGGGTGATTTCCGGACTTAGCAGTTACTTAAGATAAGTTTCCGAAGCCCACGTGCCAGACGTCCTGGTTACGTGGGCTTTTGTTTTTTGCGAAGAGAGAAAATCTCATGCCCGAAGCAACGGCGGTTCTGCAAGCGAAGGAAACAAAAGCGCAGCGCGTCGAGCGTTTGAAGCGCGAGAAAAACGCTTGGGAGTGTCTGGACGAAATTCGCGCGTTCGCGCGCAGCGGCCGCGACTCCATTCCGCAAGAATGGGTCAGCACCTATTTTCGCACCTGGGGTGTGTACACGCAGGGCGACGGTGCGGGGGTCACTGGCGGGAAAAATGGCGAAGGGAAGGCCACGCCATATTTCATGTTGCGCATGCGTATTCCGAACGGGCTGCTGCGCGCCGATCAAGTGCGCGTCATCGCAGACCTCGCGGAAAAGCACGCGCGCGGCGTAGCCGATATCACCGTGCGCCAGAACGTACAATTTCATTGGGTGACCATTGAGTCGCTTCCGGAAGTCTTGGAAAAGCTTTGGAGCGTAGGGATTAGCACAACCGGCGCTTGCGGAGACGTGGCGCGCAATATCACAGGTTGCCCGGTTGCGGGGCTTGACGCTGAGGAGTTCATCGACGCTTCGCCGCTGGCTCTTGAAATCGACCGCCAATTGGGTGGAAATTCTGAATTTTACAATTTGCCGCGCAAATTTAAATTAGCCATCACCGGCTGCCGGGACTGGTGCACCTATCCGGAAATCAATGACGTTGGTCTCACGCCCGTGCGCCGCCAACGCGACGGCGTCAACGAAATCGGGTTTTCGTTGCGCGTAGCCGGTGGACTTTCCACCGAGCCGCATCTCGGCGTGCGCCTCAACGCTTTCATTCGCTGGGAGCAAGTGATTCCGGTGGTGCGCGGCGTGGCGGAGATTTTCCGCCGTAGCGAAGTGCTGCGCCAGAGCCGTGATAGGGCCCGATTGAAGTTTCTCTTCCTGCAGCACGGTTGGACCGCTGAACACTTCCTGAGTGAGCTCGAGCAGGTTATTGGGTTCGCACTCGATCCCGCCGAACACGAAGAAGTGCCGCTGGACGTTCATCGCGATCACACCGGCATTCATGCGCAGCGTCAGCAGGGGTTGGCGTACGTCGGCGCTTCCGTCCTTCGCGGGCGTATTACTCCGCAGCAGTTGCGTACGGTCGCCAGTCTGGCGGAGCGTTACGGCGACGGCAGTGTGCGCACCACGGTGATGCAAAATATTCTGATCGCCAACGTACCGGCCGCCGAAGCGCAAACCGTCGCCGATGCGTTGACGCTTGCCGGTTTGCCGGTCAGGGCTTCGGCATTCGCGCGCGGCACGGTCGCGTGCACCGGCTCGGAGTATTGCAAACTGGCCCTCACCGAAACGAAGGGCTTTGCGCGGTGGCTCACTGGCGAACTCGAAGATCGCTTCCCGGGATTCGATCAGCAAGTCAAGCTGCACATCACTGGCTGTCCGAACAGTTGCGGGCAGCATTGGATCGCCGACATCGGTATCGAAGGCAAGAAAACGAAAGTCGGCGGCCAGATGGTCGACGCCTATTACTTCTGCATCGGCGGCAGCGTCGGGCAATTTGCTTCCATTGCGCGTCCCGTCGGCTACCGCTGCGCCGCCACGGACGTACCGGACGCCATTGAGCGTCTTTTGCAGGCATTCCATATCACGCGCAATGAAAACGAAAATCTGCGGCAATTTTTTGCCCGCCACAGCAACGATGAATTGCGTGGACTGTTGGCGGGTACAACGCTCGCTCCGGTTCCGCGCGATCTCTCGACCGGGCCCGTTCCGCACAGCGTGGAGAGCTAGCCATGAGCCTCTTTCCCATGTTCCTGAAATTAAAGAATCGCTTGGTCGTGGTGGTCGGCGCTGGTCCCATCGCTGAAAGCAAAATTCCCGGGCTGCTTTCCGCCGGCGCAAGAATTCGCGTCATCGCTCCGCACGCCACCACGCAAATCGCAGAGTGGGCTCGCGAAGGCCACCTGGCATGGATCGCGAAAACGTTTGCGCCAGCTGATCTCTATCGCGCCAGCCTCGCTATCGCCGCAACCTCCGCGCCCGGCGTCAATCAGTCCGTCTTCCGCGCCTGTGAGGAGCGCGGAATCTTCTGCAACGCCGTCGACGACATCGAGAATTGCCATTTTTACTATGGCGCCGTGGTGCAGCGTGGCGATCTGCAAATCGCCGTTTCGACCAACGGAAAAAGCCCCGCTCTCGCACAACGCATTCGCAAAGAGTTGGAGGAGTCTTACGGCGAAGAATACGCTGCGTGGCTGGATAAACTTGGGGCTGCGCGTGAAGCTCTGCGCGCCAAAGCCACTGGCTTCGACCGCATCAAGGTGATTCTTCACCGCCTTGCCAGCCGCGAAATGTTCGATCGCTTCCGCCGTCGCCCGGCGCTAAGCGCCCGCCACGAAGGAGCGCTGCAATGAAACCGTTCCGTGCCGGCAAAATCGCGGGCAAAGTGTATCTCGTGGGCGCCGGTCCCGGCGATCCGGACTTGCTCACGGTAAAAGCTCTCCGCCTCCTCCAAACCGCGGAGGTGGTCTTGCACGACTCGCTGGTGAGCGGCGAGATTCTGGCGCTGATTTCTCCGCAAGCCAAAATCATCGATGTTGGCAAACGCGCCGGCCAAAAACTGCTCACGCAGGATGAAATCAACGCGCTGCTCGTCTCCTACGCCGCCGATCACGCCATCGTGATTCGTTTGAAAGGCGGCGATCCAGGGATTTTTGGACGTGCCGGAGAAGAAATGGACGCGCTCCGCCGCGCGAACGTGTCCTTTGACATTGTTCCCGGCATCACCGCTGCCATTGGCGCCGCAGCCGCGGCCGGTATTTCGCTAACTGACCGCCGCGTGGCCTCGCAAGTCTTGCTAACCACGTTTTCGCGCGGCACAGATGGCGCCCTGATGGACTGGGGCTCGGTCACGAGCACCACCACATTGGCGTTGTATATGCCCGGCGCGAACTATGCGGAAGTTTCATCGCGCCTCCTTGAAGGCGGACTAACGCATGATTTGCCGTGCGTGATCGTTTCGCAAGCCACCGGCTCGCGGCAGCAAGTCCATTGGAGCACCGTGGCGCGCCTCGCCACCGAAGAAAAATTGCCCGCTCCCGCATTGCTGATCGTTGGCCGCGTAGCTTCGCAACACGTTCAGCAAGTCAGCGAACGAGCCTGGCGCGCCGTGGCGCAAGATCATTCGAGCGAAACATTGCGTGTAATTTAGGAGAAGAGCATGTCCACAACCGAGAATGTGCAGAACGAACCACCTTTGACAACCGGGAAGCGCCCGAAAATTTCTCTGGACACTTGGGCCGTGGTTTTCGCGCTGTTGGCGGCGCTTCTGATTCGCACTGGCGTGTTGAAGCACATCCCGTGGTAAGTGGCGGAGGTTTACAACCACAGGTGTGCACGGCTGCCTCCACGCCATCCAGAAACCGCACCGAATAAATTCCGTGCCGCCGCAGGGGGAGAAATTAGAAATACGAAATGGAGAATCAAAAAGTGGCAGAAACACTAGTTCTACCGCAGATCCGAAGCGCCAATCGCCCGTTGCAATTCTTCCGCCTGATTCCTGGCGTCTTGCTGCTGGCCGCCATCGGCTACGCTGGAAAACTGCTCGAAAAAAATGTGGGCGCGTACGCTAAGGCCCATCACTGGACCTTCCCGAATATCGAATATGTTTTGTGGGCCATCGTGCTCGGCCTGGCTATCTCCAACACGGTCGGCGTCCCGGCAATTTTTCGTGCTGGCGTTGCGACTTACGAATTTTGGCTAAAGGTTGGCATCGTCCTTCTCGGCGCGCGTTTCCTTCTCGGGGACGTCCTGAAGCTGGGGGGGCCCAGCCTCGTTCTTGTCGCCATTGAAATCGCCGGTGCCACCGCTTTCATGCTCTTCCTCGGACGCGCTTTCGGCCTCCGGCCGAAGCTCACTTCGCTTCTCGCGGTCGGTTCTGCCGTCTGCGGCGTCAGCGCCATCATCGCCACGCAAGGCGCCATCGAAGCCGACGAAGAGGACTCGTCCTTTGCGATCGCCGCCATTCTGGCTCTTGGCGCGCTGAGTCTCTTCACGTTCCCGCTGATCGGCCACTACCTTCACCTCAGCGACCACGCCTACGGCCTGTGGGCCGGCCTCGCGGTAGACAACACCGCGGAAACCGCCGCCGCCGGCGCACTTTATTCCGACGCTGCGGGCAAACTGGCTGTCCTGGTAAAGACCACCCGCAACGCCATGATCGGTTTCGTGGTTCTCGGATACGCTTTCTACTGGGCCAGCCAAGGCCAGGCTAAAACGGTAACCAACAAAGCAGCCTTCCTCTGGCAAAAATTCCCTAAGTTTGTTCTGGGTTTCCTGCTGGTGTCGATCCTCGCCACCTACGCGGTTTTCAACAAAGAACAGATCACCGCCCTCGCCAACCTTTCCCGCTGGGCATTCCTGCTAACCTTCGCCGGTGTTGGCCTGCGCACCAATTTCCGCGACATGCGCAAGCAAGGCCTCAAGCCTTTCGTGGTAGGCGCCATCGGCGAAGTGCTAATCGCCGTTTTCACCCTGGCCCTGGTCGTCGGCGCGCAGCACTATTTCAATTGGTAGCCGCTTCTTCCCGGAAGCCACGCTCGCCGACGCCATCCGTTTCGTCGCCGCAAATGCCCACGCCGAAACCATGGCTGAATTCCAAGGCCTGCTCCTGGGCTTGGAGCAGGGAAGCACCGCGGCCTCACACGAGACCGTGCTTCTCGACTTGTAAGAGACGAGAAATACGGTGCCCGCCGAGCCGGGCAAGAATTCTTGCAACGCCTGCTCGATTGAAACATCCAATACGAATCAGTAGCGGCGGCAACATCGCTTGCTCCTTGATGCTCCACGGCTAGCCGAAAGCGTCAAGACCGATACCCGCGCCGTTGCGCCAATCTCGCGTTCCTCAATTCAAAGGAGGAAATCGGATGGAATCCCCGGCTGCAATCCCGCAATCTGTGGCAGGAGGTAGCATGGCCACTGCCGAACAAACCTATTTGCGCTCCGAACTTCAACAGCGCCGCGAGCGTCTTCACGCAGCTTTGCATTCGCCCGCAGCGGATGCTTCTCTTTCTCAGCTGTTGCAGGCGGTGGACGCCGCGCTGAGCAGAATCGATCAAGGAACATTCGGGCTTTGCGAGGCATGTCACGACACCATCGAAGCCGAGCGACTGCTCGCCAATCCGCTGGTTCGATTCTGCCTTGACCATCTTACGAGCGCCGAGCAGCGCGCCTTGGAGAGCGATCTTTCCCTCGCCGCTCGCATCCAGCGCGCTCTTTTGCCTAAGCAAGACTTGGCACCGTCAGGCTGGGACGTCCGCTACCACTATCAACCGGCCGGCATGGTAAGTGGAGATTACTGCGATCTCTTTGAGACCGAAGGCGGGCTGCTTTTCATGCTCGGAGATGTTTCCGGCAAAGGCGTTGCTGCGTCGATGCTCATGAGCCACCTTCATGCGACGTTTCGCAGCCTCGCCGCCAGCCTTCCGCTCGATCGCATGGTGGAAGACGCCAGCCGTATTTTCTGCGAGAGCACGCTCGCCGGACAATTTGCGACTCTCGTCGTTGGGCGCGCAGCCCGCGATGGCGCGGTTGAGTTTGTCAGCGCCGGGCACCTTCCGGTGCTTCATGTTCATTGCGGCGGCGCAACTCCGAAGGATTCGACCGGCGTACCTCTCGGGATGTTCGGCAATACCCGATTCCCGGTCCATCGGCTAACGCTGGCCAGCGGCGACACTCTGTTTCTCTATACCGATGGTTTGACGGAGGCACGGAATCTCGCCGGCGCGGAATATGGTCTGCAGCGAATCCGCGCGCTGGCGGCGCGGCATACGGGGACCGACGCTGCGGGACTGATCTCGAAATGCCTCGAGGATCTGACGAGCTTTGGCGACGGCTTGAAGCAAACGGACGATCTAACGCTGCTTGCTGTGCGGCGCGCGGAATAACGACAATATCGCTGGGTGCGTCAGAGCGTTACGACGGTCAGTACGACCGTTAAACAAGCGAAGCGCACTAGACTCCCAGAACTGTCACCAGCTCACGAACGGAAGCCGAAGACTTTTGCAGCTCCGCGTTCTCCGCGTCCGTCAGCTTGATCTGGATAATTTCTTCGACGCCGGCGGCGCCGAGTTTCACCGGTACGCCGACGAACAATCCTTTAATTCCGTACTCGCCCTCGAGGTACACCGCGCAGGGCAGGATTTTCTTTTTGTCCTTCAAAATTGCTTCCACCATTTCGACTGCGGCCGCCGACGGCGCGTAGTAGGCCGAGCCGGTCTTCAACAAATTCACAATTTCCGCGCCGCCCTTGCGCGTGCGCTCCACAATCGCGTCGATGCGCTCTTTCGGCAGCAAATCGGGCAAAGGAATTCCCGCCACCGTCGAATAGCGCGGGAGCGGCACCATGTCGTCGCCGTGCCCGCCCAGTACAAAGGAATGCACATTTTCGACGCTCACTTTGCATTCCAACGCCACAAACGTGCTCATGCGCGCGGAATCGAGGACTCCCGCCATTCCGAGCACGCGGTTTTTCGGGAAACCACTCACCTTGAACGCCGCCTGCGCCATGGCGTCCAGCGGATTGGTCACCACGATGATGATGCACTTTGGCGAGTGTTTTACGATCTGCTCGACGACCGCCTTCACCACATCGTAATTGGCTTTCAGCAAATCGTCGCGGCTCATTCCCGGCTTTCGGGGAAATCCCGCGGTAATCACCACCACGTCACTGTTCGCCGTCGCGGAATAATCTCCGTTCGCGGTAGATGCACCGGCCGCGCGGGCATCGGTGCGTGTAATGGGTCCGGACTCCATCATGTCCAGCGCTTTACCCGCTGGCGCGCCTTCCAAAATATCGGTGATGACCACGTCGGCCAGCTCCATGTCCACGATCCGCTGCGCCGTAGTCGATCCCACAAACCCGCTGCCCACTACCGTAACTTTCTTCCTGCTCATCCGTTCATCTCCCCATCTTGTATTCTTTGAATTTTCACGTCGCAATCCGAATTGGTGGTCCCGAGCGCAGCAAGATATCCGTCTTTGGCGTGGTGCAGCAACGCACTCGCCGCTATCGCGCCGCAGCCACAGCCGATTTCATGTTTTCAATAATCGCATCGGCAAACGCCGCGGTGCCTACTTTGGTCGCGCCCGGCATCAAGCGCTCCAAATCGTAGGTCACGCGCTTCTGCTGAATGGTTTTCGCGATGCCGCCCTCGATCAACTGCGATACTTCCTTCCATCCCAAAAACTCAAACATCATCGCGCCGGAAAGCATCACGGAACTCGGATTGATGACGTCTTTGTCCGCATATTTCGGCGCTGTGCCGTGCGTGGCTTCAAACACGCCAAAGCCATCTCCAATATTCGATCCCGGCGCCATCCCGAGTCCACCCACCTGCGCTGCGCAAGCGTCAGAAAGATAATCGCCGTTCAAATTTGAAGTTGCCAAAACGCTGTATTCATCCGCGCGCAGCAACACTTGTTGAAACACGGAATCCGCGATGCGGTCGTTGACCAGCAATTTCTTTTTCCACTGACCTTTGCCGTGCGTCGCGCCAATCGATCCCAGAACCGCTTCAACCTCTGCGACGACCGTCTTCTTGAAGGCCTCCGGAGCCTGCTCGAGACCCGGCTCAATCATGGCGGCATTCTGCTCCGCTGTAAGCGTCGGATTGTGCTCCAAATTTCCCAGGATCCAGCTTTCGCGTTCCGTCACCGTTTCCGCACGGAACTCTTCGCGCGCCAGGTCGTAGCCCCAATCGCGAAACGCCCCTTCGGTAAATTTCTGAATATTTCCCTTGTGTACCAGCGTCACGCTTTTGCGCTGATGCGCCAGAGCAAACTTGATGGCGCGGCGCACCAGTCGTTTCGTTCCCGTCGGCGAAATCGGTTTGATACCCACGCCGGAATCCCAGCGGATCTGTTTCTTGCCGTCCTTCAGCATGTCGTTGTTCAGGAATTCTAGAAGTTTCTTTACTTCCGGCGTTCCGGACTTCCACTCGATGCCAATGTAAACGTCTTCGGTGTTCTCGCGGAAAATCACGATGTCCATTTTCTCCGGGTGTTTGACCGGGGAGGGAACTCCGTCGAAATAACGCACCGGACGCTCGCAAGAGTACAAATCCAAGAGTTGCCGCAGCGCCACGTTCAGCGAACGAATTCCGCCGCCCACGGGAGTCGTCAACGGCCCTTTAATGGCCACGCGAAAATCGCGAATCGCCTCGACGGTATCGTTGGGCAGCCATTCCTTAAAAGCGTTAAACGCTTTCTCTCCCGCAAAAACTTCGAACCACGCCACGCGGCGTTTCCCTCCATAGGCGTGCGCGACAGCGGCATCAAACACGCGCCGCGAAGCCTTCCAAATATCGCGTCCGGTGCCATCGCCTTCAATGAATGGAATGACGGGCGCGTCCGGCACCCGCAACTCGCCGCCGCTATAGCCAATTCCTTTGCCATCGGCGGGAATACTTACCCCGTTGTACGACGTCTTCATGAACCCATTCCTCCACCTGCGTGCCGCGCTGCTCACAGCGCGACTAGAAAACATATCACAACGCGCGCTAACTCCCGAATCCCCTCCCGCGGCGGTATACTTCCGCTGCGCGAAGCCGTCGGCGCAACCACATCCGAACAGGAGAGACGCTCATGATGCTTGACTGGAATGATTATCAGAAACAGCTCGGTGCCGGCATTGGGGAGCTGTCCAAGCTGAGTCCGGACACCGTTCGCGGGTACATGACGCTTGGAGCGGCCAACGCGGGGACAAGCAGGCTTGGAGAAAAAACGCGGCAACTGATTTCGCTCGCCGTTGCGGTGACCACGCATTGCGACGGCTGCATCGTGTTTCACACCGACGCCGCGCTAAAAGCCGGCGCTAACAAAGAGGAAATCGCTGAAGCGCTGGGCGTTGCCGTGTCCATGAACGCCGGCGCCGCGCTGGTGTATTCGGCGCGCGTGCTTGATGCCGTGGCCGCCAAGGCGCAAGCCGCCCACGGAGCGTAGCGGCGCAGGGAGTCCGTGCCGTTTGCAAGTTTTCGGATGGCGCAAAAGCGCACGCCCTGAAGTCCTGCGCGACCGGAACCGGTCTAGAACTGGTTCCAGAGGAACTGGTTGTAGACTTCGTGGTGAAACTGAACTTCCGGCGCTTTGACAAAAGTACCGAGCGCGCGAGCGCAACGATCCGCAGCGGCCTGTTTGAGGTCCGCGTAGCGGCCCTTAACGTCCTCGCCGAGGAGCTTGGTGGTCCATGGCGCTTTCCGGAAGTCGTCCAGCGCGGTGTAGATGTTGTCCGGCAGATAGCGCTCTGCTTGCCGAAGATTCTTGATTTTGGCGGTTTCGCCCGCGATTCCGGTTTTGAAGATTGAGTACATCACGAGATACGGATTGGCATCCGGCGCCACGGAGCGCACTTCGACGCGCATGCTCTTCTCGTTGCCGATGGGGATGCGAATCATCGACCCGCGGTCTACTGCGGACGCTTTGATCTGATTCGGCGCTTCAAAGTGCGGATCGAGCCGGCGGTACGCATTGACGCTGGCATTGAGCAGCAAACAGATGTCGTTTCCGTGCGTGAGGATACGATCGACAAAGGCCCAGCCGAATTTGCTCAGTTTTTCTTCGCCCTTTGGGTCCCAGCACAGATTCTTGCCCTTTTCGCTGACGGACACGTTGGTGTGCATGCCGTTACCGTTCACGCCGACGACGGGCTTGGGCAAAAAGCACGCGGTCAGCCCCATTTTGGTGGCCACTTGGCGGCAGATCAGTTTGTAGAGCTGAATCTGATCCGCCGCGGCCACTACTTCGCCGTAGCCGTAGTTGATCTCAAACTGCGAGGGAGCGACTTCCGGGTGGTCCTTTTCGTTCTGAAAACCCATGGCGCGCTGCACTTCCGCGCTGGTGTCGATAAACGAGCGCAGCGGGTCGCTGGGCAGCGAGTGGTAGTATCCGCCGGTATTGACGTAGTCAAACTTGCCGGTTTCGTTGTAGCGGGCCTCGGCGTCCACGCCGTTAAAGAGAAAACCTTCGATCTCGTTCGCGGCGTTGAGCGTGTAGCCTTCCTTCTCGTAGAGCTCATCAGCGAATCCCTTTAGCACGCCGCGGATGTCGGCTTTGTACGGAGAACCATCCTTGTCGATGACCGCGCCGAACACCAACACTTTACCGGAGCCGAAAACGTCGGAAGGCCCCCAGTAAAAGGCGCTCCAGTCCATGGCTAGACGCAAATCGCTTTCGCGCTGCGCGGTGAAGCCGCGGATCGAGGAGCCGTCGAACGTCAGATTGTCCCAACTCTTGATCAGGAATTTTTTGTCGTAATCGAGCATGTGCAAGCGGCCTTCGAGGTCGCTGAAGAGCACGGTCACGGCCTTGATGCGCTTTTCGTCGGTGAGATACTTGATGCGCTCTTCTTGAATCTTGTGCGCCGCCACGCGCTTCATGCGCTGGTCTTTGGCCTTGAGGTTCAACTCTTCGAGTTCGTCATACGACAAGGCAAGGAAATTACGCAATTCGTTCGACATGATTCTCCTCAAATTGTGATGGGATAAAAAACGGCGGGGACCAGCGTGGTGACCAGGCAATATCCATTCGAGCGTTAGGGTAGCGCGCCATCGTTATTCCCGCCAAACCGAAAAACCGTTTCATTAAATCACAAATTTGCGTAGCGGCCACGCCGACTTGCCGCGGCAGAGGAGAGCAAAAATTCCCGCTCCGCGAAAGCGGAGCTAGTCGTAATATTCCTGGCCCAAGTGGGTGATCAAGTCTTCGCCCATCATCCAGCGCAGTGTGTTTTTAAGCTTCATGGACTGAATGAACAGGTCGTGTTCGGGATACAAACCGGGCGCGGTCATCGGCGATTTAAAATAAAAGCTGAGCCATTCTTGAATGCCGCGCATGCCGGCCCGCTGCGCCAAATCGAGAAACAACACGAGATCCAGCACGATGGGAGCGGCCAGGATGGAATCCCGGCACAGGAAGTCCACCTTGATCTGCATGGGATAGCCGAGCCAGCCGAAAATGTCGATGTTATCCCAGCCTTCTTTGTTGTCGCCGCGCGGCGGGTAGTAATTGATGCGCACTTTGTGAAACATTTTGCCGTAAAGCTCGGGATACAATTCCGGCTGCAAAATATATTCAAGCACGCTGAGCTTCGATTCTTCCTTGGTCTTGAAGGAACCGGGATCTTCGAGCACTTCGCCGTCGCGGTTGCCCAGAATGTTGGTGGAAAACCAGCCGTCCAGCCCGAGCATGCGCGCTTTGAAAGCCGGCGCCAGAACGGTCTTCATCAGGGTTTGGCCGGTCTTGAAATCTTTCCCGGCAATCGCGACGTTGTGGTCATGCGCCAGTTTCTGAATCGCGGGAATGTCTACGCTCAAGTTTGGCGCGCCGTTGGCGTACGGGACGCCGCTGGTGATGGACGCCCACGCGTACAACATGGAGGGGGCAATCGCCGGATGATTCGCTTTCATAGCCGCTTCAAATTTTTCCGGCGTGGAGTGCACGTCACTGGGCTTCAGAAAACTCTCCGTCGAGCCGCACCAGCAGGTGACCAAACGGCTGGCGCCAGAAGTTCTGCGAAACTTTTTAATGTCTTCCTTGATTTGCAGAGCGAGGTCGTACTTGTTTTTTCCTTTTTTGATGTTGGGTCCATCGATCAACTTCACGAAATTGTGATCGAACGCGGCCTTCATGGGCTTGATCTTGGAGAGGAACCCTTTGACCTTGGCGAGATCCTGAAGGTTCAAGACGCCGGCGTTTTCCGCAGACTGGTATGCGTTGTCGGTAAAAATATCCCAGCCGCCAAAAGCGAGGTCTTTAAGGTCGGCAAGCGGCACGAATTCGCTGATTTTGGGGGTGCGCCCGTCCGTGCGTTTTCCCAAGCGAATGGTGCCGAGTTGCGTCAGCGAGCCCACCGGCCGCGATTTTCCTTTGCGTACCAGCTCGACACCAGCCATAAACGTGGTGCTTACCGCGCCCATTCCCGGAAGCAAAATACCCAGTTTCCCTTTAGCAGGCGCAATCTTTGAAGGCTTTTCCATGCAACTCCTTAGCAATTTCCGTGCGGATTTACGTGCGGCAGCTCAGTGAAGCTGCATTTGCCCAGAACAAACCAGTAATAATGAGGGAAGCGCGGAAGATTTGCAAATTGCAGCGCGAGGGCCGTGGTGTTGCGGTTTGTTCATCGTTCTTTAACACCGGCGTTTTCTGCTGCGCATAGCCTGATACCTGCTGGCCCCGCGCGAAATCCGAGGAGAATTCAACGATGAAAAAGCTTACTTCTTTGGCCTGCGTCTCTCTGGCTTTGACGGTGTGCGGCGCCATTGTCGCGCCGGCATCCGGCCAAACAGTGAACGGCCCCTATGAACTGAAAGTGTTTGCCAAGGCTCCCAGCGGTTTAAGTGCCCCGGACTCCATCGCGGTGCTGGGCGGCCACATCTTTGTCGGCTACGGCGACGGGCATCTGCCGGACGGCTCGGACGGTTTGAACAGCCAAGTGGTTGAATTTTCGAAAGATGGGGTGGTGCTGCACACCTATACCGTGCCGGGTCACAATGACGGTCTGAAGGTCAATCCGCGCACGCGCGAGCTCTGGGCGATTCAAAACGAGGATGCCAACGCGAATCTGGTGATTATCAACGCGGAGACGCATGACCAGAAGTTGTACACCTTTGGCCCCACCTTGCATGGCGGAGGGTACGACGACCTGGTCTTCATCGGACACCAGGTATACGTCAGCGCATCAAACCCCGCGAAGAACCCCAACACCGGCCCGGCGATCGTGCGCGCCAAGCTGGTCGGAAATACCGTGCAAGTCGAGCCGGTGCTCGCGGGAGACGCCAGCGCGATCGACATCCCTTCCGACGCCGCAATCCAGCTGAACCTGCAGGACCCGGATTCCATGACGCTTGACCCCGAGGGTGATATCGTCCTCGACAGCCAAGGCGATGACGAACTGATTATCGTGACCCATCCTGGGACCTCCGCGCAGCAGGTGTCGCACCTTCCGCTTACCCAGCGCACCGCTGCGGGGCTGGTGCCGGTCGAAGTTGACGACACGGCCTTTACGACCTCCACCGAGGGCGTGATCCTGTTCGCGGATAAGAACTTGAACACAGTTTATTCTCTGAAAAAGAAAGCGTTCGCGCCCGGCGAAGCCTATACCGCAGCGGACGGCGGCCCATTTGTCGGCACCATCGACCTAACCACCGGAATAATCACTCCGGTCGTCACGGGATTAGGCAATCCCGGAGGCATGGTGTTCGTCGACACCTCGAAGCAGGATACGGACGACGAGTGCCACGGTGACAACAGCGACTGCCACGACCACAACTAGATAGACGACAAAAATACGCGGGAAGGACGCCCCGATCTCGGCGGATCCTTCCCCGTTTATTTTTGGCATCGTAGAAGTTTCCCCCAGGCCGGACGTTCCGCTCATTCCTCGCGCAAAGTGCGCACAGGCTCGACGCGCGTGGCGCGAAGGGCGGGCACGATCATCGCGAGAAGCCCGACGACGATTAGCAAAATAGCCACGGCGCCGAAGATCGACGGATCCGTGGCCCGGACGCCAAAGAGCATCGAGGTGACCACGCGACCCAGCGCGAGCGAAGCCGCGAAACCGATACCCACGCCGAACAAGACCGGAGTCATGCCGTCGGTGACCACCATGCGCAGCACACCCGCCTGTGAAGCGCCGAGCGCCATGCGGATGCCGATCTCGCGAACGCGGCGTCGCACGGAATAAGAAAGCACGCTGTAAATGCCCAGTGCGGTGAGCAGCAAAGCCAGCCCGGCAAACGCCGCCAGTAAAAACATATTGGAGCGTTGCGGGGCGAGGGAACTGGCGATTCGTTGGTTCATGCTTTGCACGTCGACAACCGGCGCTTCCGCGTCCACTTGACGGATTGCTGCGGTTACCGAGGAAACCACGCTCATGGGATCGGCTCTGCCGGTGCGCACCGCGAGGCTCATGGGAAAAGAGCGCCACGGCTCGGCGGGCGGAGAGAACAGCTGTTCGAGCGGCCAATAAATTGTCGCTACGGGCCGCGTCTCATCGAGCGAGTCCAGTTTCACATCGCCGACGACGCCGACGATTTCGCGCGCCACGTTCGGGTAAAAGGTTAGCGTGAGATGTTTGCCCAACGGATTTTCGTTGGGCCAGAAACGCTTGGCCATAGATTCGCTGATGAGCACGGCAGGATTTCTGCCAGCCGCATCCCCGACTGCAAGGTCGCGGCCGTGCAAAAGCGGGATGCGCATCGTTTGCAGATATCCCGGACTGATGAGGCGCACATCCACTTCAGGCTGGTCGGCCATGGGAACCACCGGCTGCCCCTCAATCGCAACCGGTTGATGCGAACCATCCTCATCGAGGGGAAGGTCGTCGATCACGCCGGCCGACTCTACGCCGGCAGCAGCGCGAACTTGCTGGAGCACGCGATCGAAGAAGGCAATCTCCGCGGTGGCCGAACTGAATTTGTTTGTCGGGATGGGCAGCGTCATCGTCAGCAAACGATCCGGCGCAAAGCCAGTTTTGACGCTGCTGAGTTCCCACAACGTCCGGACCATCAGTCCCGCACCAATCAGCAACACCAGGGAGAGCGCGACTTCGCATGCCACCAGCAAGTTACGTATCTTGCTGCCGCCAGCTTCGGAACTGCTGCGGCTTTGACCTTGCTTGAGCGCCTCGTTGACATCAGCTCGCGTGAACCGCAGCGCGGGCAGCAGACCCGCAAGGATGCCGACGAGCAGCGAAAGGAGTGCCGTGAAAGCCAGTACCGGAGCGTCCAAAGTGATTTGCGCGAAATGCGGAAGCCGGTCGGCGGCGAGTTTTACAATCAGTGTAATGCCGAGACTCGCAAGGAGCAGTCCCGACGCGCCGCCGGCCAGGGAAAGCAGAACCGTTTCCGCGAGTATCTGGCGCAGAATCGCGCCGCGGCTCGCACCCAGCGCCGCACAAATGGCGATTTCTTTTTTCCGCGCGAGCATTTTGCCGAGCACCAGGTTGGCGACGTTGGCGCACGCAATGAGCAAAACGAAACCTACCGTGCCGAGCAGGACCAGCAACGCGGGACGAACGTCGCCAACAAGTTGCTCGCGAAGCGGAAGGATCGTCGCGCCCCAACCTTTGTCGTCCTCGGGATAGAGCTGTTCAAGACGCGAGGAAATCGCGCTAAGTTCGGCTTGCGCGCCGTGGATCTCCACGCCGGTTTTCAGCCGGCCGATGACCAGGTAATTGTGATTCCCGCGCACGGCGCGCTGTTGGTCGCTCCACGCCAGCGGCACCCATAGCTCGGCCCAGCTCGGAAATTTGAATTCCGGTTCCGTGACTCCGACGACGGTGTAACGCTCACCATCGAGCACGATGTTGCGTCCTACGATCGCGGGATCGGAGGCGAAATGCTCGCGCCACAACCTGTCGCCCAGCACCACCACGTGGGCAGCGCCGGAGCGGTCATCCTCTGGCGTGAAAGTTCTTCCGAGCCGCGGCCGCACGCGAAGTACGGAGAAAAATCCCGAGGCCACCGCCGCTGCTTGAATGGCTTCCGGCCGTTCGCTTCCGCCGATATTGAAAGCGGCGCCGCCATAAGCGGCCATCTCTTCAAAGGAATGATTTTGGTTTCGCCAGTCGAGGTAGTTGGCTGGAGAAACAGAAAATTCCGTCATGCCGGGGAAACTCTTTGCCGGCGGCACGTGCCAAATCTGCATAATGCGAGACGAATCTGGGTAGGGAAGCGGACGCAAAAGTACGGCATTCACGACCGAGAAAATCGCGGTGTTCGCTCCGATTCCCAGCGCCAGAAGTACGATGGCGGTAGCAGAAAACCCCGGATTGCGACGCAGAAAGCGGAAGCCGTGTCGAAGGTTCGAGACGAGATTAAGCATGAGCAAGCCTCCAGGTCACCAAGGCGGAAGCTTCTGGTGACAACCAGGAGACGAAGCAACAGGCCAAGTTGTTTCTGACGGTGCCGAAAGCGAGGTTTTGCGAGTCTTGGTTTGACGAAGGACGCCTGACGCCCGCTACGCGATCGCGGCGAAGAGCGCTTGCAGCAAGACTTAGGACTGCGGTCTCGAGCGGTCAGCAGGCACAATGGCGCCCACGACCGTCACTACGATCAGGACAAGCAAGGCGCCGAGAAGGCTGAAGATAATCACGTTGCGCTCCTGTCCTAAAGGACAGGCAAAGCGGTTGCCAAAGAATGATCATTATTTTCAGCGAGTTAGCTATGCAAACCGCCGGGCGGTGAGGTAAAAAATGGACAGTTGTCGCATCTATTTGACATTCTCGCGTCCCTGTCTGCGCAAAATCTGCCCGCGCAGGCAATGGGTAAAAACTACCCGCCCGAACTTCGCGCGCTGTAGGAGTGAAGCTCTTAGGTCTTGCTCAGTCGGATGGATCCGTCGCCCGTGCTGATCGTCAGCGACTGGCCGCCGCCATTCATCTTGCCGTGGATCTGCGAACTGCTGAATGTGCCGTCAACTGTGACGGGTATGCCCAGACTGATGTGGCCGTCGCGAGTGCTGGCGTCGATGTTGGCCTGCAGATCGCCGGGAATAGCGAAGTCCACGCTGCCATCACCCGTGTGTACCGTCCAACCGGCTTTCAGTTGTGAACCGGGCATAGCATGTGCGTCAATGCTGCCGTCGCCCGTCTTGATCGTCAGGCCGTCGAAACGGCCCGCAATGGTGATGTGCCCATCGCCGGAGGTGGCTTCGAGCGTTCCGTCGAGCCCGCGCGCTTCAATGTGACCGTCGCCGGTGCGCAGCCGGATGTCGCCCTTGGCGCCATCCACGGTAATGCTGCCGTCGCCAGTGTAAATGTCAACGTTTCCGGTTACCGCATGCGACTTCACCGAGCCATCGCCGGTGTGCACATTCAAATTTCCCGCCAATTCTTCTATTGCCACCGAGCCATCGCCGGTCTGCACCTGTAAATCCCCGTTTTTGGGCATGTGCACTTCAATGCGCAGGTTGCGCGAATTGTGGCCCCAGGAAATGCCCCAGTGACCGGCCACGTGGGCATTCAACTCGACGGAATCGCCGTTCTGCCGCGACTCGATATGCAGATCCTTTTCGAGTTGGTACCCCTGGTAAAACACGTGAAATTCGACCTGCTTGCCGTCGGGCGAGGTGATCACACGTACGGCGCCGTCGTTGGTGTCGACGCGAACTTGCGCGCGACCGGATATGCTGAAGGTCTTGGCATAGTCTTGCTGCGCACGTGCCGCTGGCGCAAAAGCCGCTGTCGCGAGAACGGCAGCGGCAAGCAGGAAAGCAGAATAGAAACCGGTATACCGGGCGATCCCGTTCCGAGAAATCAGGTTCATAAGCAGAACCCTCCATGAGATAGGCAGCGGCAGCGGCAATCTCGCTGCTAAATGAGATACGCGCTTGCTTGGACAAAAGTTCAATGAACTGACCAATATGGCGTCATTTGCCGGCCATGAAGCTGTTTACCTCGGCGAACGACAAGCCGCTCTTGGTAAACGTAAATGTTCGGTGCTCCTTCATCTCCTTTGCGGCGTTGAAAAACGCGGTGAGCGCGACCTTCGTCAAGCCTGAACCGATGCTCACGCGGCGGACTCCGGCGGCCTCGAGGTCCGCGATGGGTGGCGTGTTGGCTAAGGCCAAAACGTTTACGGGCCGCGGAGCCACCGCCGCGCAAACCGCGCGGATGGCCGCGAGATCCGGCAAGCCAGGAGCGTATAGCACGTCCGCACCGGCCGCAGCAAAAGCTTGTAGGCGTCGAATCGTGTCGTCAATGTCGGTGCGGCCGTGCAGAAAATTCTCCGCTCGCGCGGTGAGCGTAAAGGGAAACGAGAGCGCCCGTGCCGCTTCGACGCCGGCTGCGACGCGCTCGACCGCCTGAGCGGGATCGTAGATGGGGCTTCGGGGGTCGCCGGTGGCATCCTCGATCGATCCGCCCACCAGCCCGGCCTCCGCCGCCAGATGAATGGTCTCGGCCACGGTTTTCGGGTCGTCGCCAAAGCCGTTTTCCAGGTCTGCGGAAACCGGCAGGGCGCTGGCATTTACGATCGCTCGGGCGTGTTCCATCATTTCGGCCCGCGAAACGAGTCCTTCACCATCGCGGCGGCCCAGCGAAAAGGCCAGTCCCGCACTGGTGGTTGCCAGCGCAGAAAACCCGAGGGCGGCAAGCATGCGCGCGGTGCCGGCATCCCAGGGATTGGGAATGATGAAAGCGCCGGGTCCGTCATGTAATTTGCGGAACTGTTTGCCCTTTTCGGCTTGGCTGACGGTCATGCGATTAGCTCCGCACTTATCTTCAGGTTTCGCGTGGCATCCGGGACCGGCAACTCTTATTTGCGAGCTGCCTTTTTCTTGCTAGCGACGGTGGCAATATTCTTGGCCGCGGTCTTCACCGGCGCCGGATCGACGCGCGCGGCGCCGGGCTTGGGTCGCAGCGACGCCAGGAATTGCTCCGTCGGCAGCGTGTTGATCACGTCGGACGGCGCCAGCCAGCCACGCCGCGCCATGGTCACGCCGTACTTCACATATTTCAGCGCTTCCGAATTGTGCGCGTCGGTCGAGATCACCACCTTCACGCCGCGCTCTTTGCACATGCGCAGGTACACATCTTTCAAATCCAAGCGGTCCGGATAGCAATTACATTCCATGGCCACGCCATGCTTTGCGCAAGCATCCAGAATTTTCTCCATGTCGTAGTCCAGCTCTTCGCGCCGCAGCAACAAACGCCCCGTCGGGTGGCCAATGATCTGCGTGTAAGGATTTTCGATGGCCGCGAGCATCCGATCCGTCATGGCGCTGCGCTCCAGGTTGAAAAAAGAGTGGATCGAGCAAACCACCACCTCGAATTGCGCCAGCAGCTCGTCGGAATAATCCAGTTCGCCATCTTTGAGGATGTCCACTTCGGCGCCCGCGAGCACGCGGATGCCCAACTGCTTGTCATTGGCTTTGCGGAGCGTGCGAATATGTTCTGCCATGCGCTGTTCGCTTAAGCCGTTCGCGATGGTTACCGATTTCGAGTGGTCGGTGATGGCGATGTACTGATGACCAATGGCTTTGGCGGCCAGCGCCATCTCCTCGATGGTGTTTTTTCCGTCGCTGGCGGGTGTATGCATTTGCAGATCGCCTTTGACGTCGGCAAGCGCAATCAACTTCGGCAGCGTGTGATTCTCGGCGGCTTCGATTTCGCCGGTGTTTTCGCGGATTTCCGGCGGCACAAATTCCATTTTGAGCTTCCCGTAGATTTCTTCCTCGGTCGCTCCCGCGACGCGCCGTTCGCCTTTCAGCGTAGCCAAGGAATACTCATTCAACGTGTATCCGAGATCGTTGGCGCGGCCGCGCAACTTCACGTTGTGCTCTTTGGAACCGGTAAAATACAGCAACGCTGCTCCGAAGTTTTCGCGTTCGAGAAGCCGGACATCCACCTGGAGTCCGCTGTCCAGCACGAAGGTCACCTTGTTGCCGCCGTGCGCCAACGTCTGGTCAATGCGCGGATATTTCAGAATGTGTTCGGCGATGGCGTCGATGTTCGCCTGCGCGATAAAGCCTTTTGCCAGAATCAGCAGCAAATCGAGGTCGCCGATCGTTTCTTTCCCGCGCCGCAGCGATCCCGCCGGCGTGATCGAATCAATGCCTTTGCCGAATTTCTCGATATACAGAATCAGCTCCGCGGCGGCGGCTTGCACCTGATCCCTGCGAAATCGCCCGGTCGAGCGCTTAAACGTCTCGACGGCCTTCAAAATATTCTGCTCGGTTTTTTCGCCAAACCCCGGCACATCGCGCAGCTTCCCCTCGAGCGCCAGTTTCTCCACATCCGCGACCGTCGCGGCCTTGAAATTCGACCACAGGAACGCCACCTTTTTCGGCCCCAAAGACTGCAGCGTCATCACTTCCAAAAGCGTTGCCGGAAATTTTTTCAACAACTTCTGCCGCAAGCCATAATCACCAGTCTTCAGTATTTCCTGGATGTGTTCCGCCATGCGGTCGCCGATCCCGGGAAGTTCCGTCAACTTTTCTGCATCCTGCGCCATCTGCTCGATGGATTCGTGCATTCCGGCGATCAACTCCGCGGCTTTCTCATAGCTGCGGTAGCGCCCAATGATCGCGCCGTCAATCTGCAGCAATTCGGCGGTTTCGCGAAGGATTCGCGAGATGGTTTTGTTGTCCATGGCGTCCCAGTATAAACCCGGCGGGCGGCGGCGCAAGAAAGCGCTCATGGCGGGAAGCGTTGGCCGCACCTCAGGCATCACACCAAAAAAATGACCGGCAGAGGGCGCCCTGCCGGCCAAGCCATTTTATGATTGCATTGCGTTATCTATACACCTGGTTTCGTGACGTTGGCCGCCTGCGCTCCTTTGGGTCCCTGAACAATTTCAAATTCGACGGGATCCCCCTCGTTCAGGCTCCGATAACCATCGCCTGTTATCGCCGAGTAGTGTACAAACACATCCGGACCATCATCGCGCCCGATGAAGCCATATCCTTTCGAATTATTGAACCACTTCACGATTCCTTGCACTTTCGGAGGACCTCCTGCTCTGGGGACTCGTTGTCGCGATTTTTGCAGACTGCCACGCAAGGCAAAGGCCTCGGGGCGCAGAAAATATAAATCGCGCGGAGTGTAGCAGATTGAAACAAAGAGTCAATAGAACCAGGTAGGCTACAAACGAACAATTTTCGCGATTTTCGAGCTAGAAAATCGATTTATCTGCGTCGGCACGGTGACACGCATCATGACAAAAAACGAAAATAGTACAAAAGCCCCGCGACGGATTTTGCGTCACGCAACTTGCCTTGACGCAGCATCTGTTCGAGGTCTTTCCTGGTGAAGGCTTTTGCAACGATCTTTTCGTCGTCTTCCGGTTGCGCCTGTCCCTCGCTAAGACCTTCCGCCAGCAGGATATACATCCGTTCCTCCAAAAATCCCGGCGTGGGGAACACATCCAGAAAGACTTTGAACCGTTTCGCGCGGTAACCGGTTTCTTCCATCAATTCGCGCGCTGCCGCCTTGCGCGGAGCCTCGCCTTCATCGATGCGTCCCGCCACGAGTTCCCACAGATATTGCTTCGCGGCGTGGCGGTATTGCCGGATCATCACGATGCGCTTATCCGCCAGCACGGGAAGGACCACCACCGACCCGGGATGCGTAATCACTTCGCGTGTGGTGCGCACCCCGCTCGGCTCAATCACTTCGTCACGGCGAATGCCAAATATCGCGCCTTTGTAAATCACTTTGCTCGAAAGGACCTTCGCGGTGTGCAACTTTTTGGCGGGCATGTTTTCCTTGGTAGCGTCGCAGTGCCATTTTAGACGATAAGCCGCTTCGCCGCACGGCTACTTCGCGTGCGCCGTCCGACCGTTTCCCGCGATAGATTGCCTGCGCGCTTCACGACCGCCTATACTCATACCCAGCCGCCGCGCCATGCCCATCACCACCATCATCATCGATGACGAAAAGCCCGCTCGCGACGAACTCGCGTTCCTGCTGAAAGCGTTCCCTGAAATCAACATCATCGGACAGGGCCGCAACGGCGTCGAAGGCGTCGCGCTCATCAAAGAGCACGCGCCCGATCTCGTCTTTCTCGACGTGCAAATGCCCGGCCTCGACGGCTTCGGCGTCCTCAAAAAATTAGTCGAACGCAAAATGAAAGTTCCGCACGTGGTCTTCGCCACCGCGTTTGATCAGTACGCGGTGCAAGCCTTCGACGTCAACGCCGTCGATTACGTCCTAAAGCCCTTTGACAAAGCGCGCATTTCAAAGGCCATCGCTCGCGCCCGCCGCGAAATCGAAGCGCAGGATAGTCCCGCGGACCGCCTCGAACAGCTCGTCAATCAGCTCGGAGCAGGGAAGCCCGCCAGCACGCAGCCCGTAAAAATCCTCGTTAAATCGCAGCAGCGCATGCTGCTCGTGGACGCCACCGATTTTATTTTTGCGAGCATCGAAGATGGCTTAATCTCCGTTACTGCCAAGGATTGCGAGGGCACGTCGAACTATCGCACCCTCGAAGAATTAAATGCCGCCGTAGACTCCGACTCTTTCTGGCGCCCGCACCGCTCCTTCCTCGTGAACATCCATCACATCAAGGAAGTAGTTCCCTGGTTCAAATCGAGCTACATGCTAAAAATGAGCGACAAAAAACAGACCGAAATCCCCGTAAGCCGCGTGCAAACCAAACGCCTCCGCGAACTTTTCAAACTCTGACTGCTTTCAGTCTGAAATCCAGCCAGCTCTGGCAAAGGCTTCCCGCGCAACGTCGGCCGGCGAGCGATTCTCGCTGCTGATGGTAAAATCCTCCAGTCGAGCGCGGTCCAGGATGCCATCGAGTTCCGCAACTCGCGCGACGTATTCCCGCTGCGACCGTCGTAATTCACGCATCTTTACCCGCTGCTGCATCGTTTCGATATTCGCGGTGAGTCGGCAGACGATCGTGTTTGCAGCTGGAATGATGCGGCGACACACCTCCAATTCGGCGCGGTCCTCTATCGCGCGTGCCACCAAAACCGCTTTGCGCCATGGGAAGCGTAGTTCTTGCAGTCGACCAGGTCGAGCTGCTCTTGAACCAACGCCCACGAAAAACCCTAGGATTCCAAACTCCGGCGAGTAAACTCCAAGCAAGTGTTGCGTCGACCATCTGAACCGGCAGCATTAATCGGGATTTTGCGCCGAGTTTGACATACCCTTTCAATATCCGGTGTGTTCCTCGCTACGCTCTATGCGATTTGAAGTCAAAGTCGGAAACGAAACTATTGGCTACACAGAACTCGAGGGGGGTGACCCCCCGATGGGGATTGCCGGTGGCAGATTTCTGCCAACACGTGCCTACGATTCGATTCAACCTCACTGCATCAAGTATCGAGACAACTGGGTACCGATTCCAGAACTCTATGTCAGCACACCCGCTGGCGTGCGACTTGAATGCAGTGGTTCTATTCAGATTCTTGACTTCAGCCCTGAACTTGGCGCGACGGACATTCACATTGAGGTCTGGGGAATCATTAAGCCTCCCTATGTGGAACTCTTTCCTCATCACGTGGAGGCTTACAAAAAGCAGTTCGAATGAAGTTCGCGCACTAGGAGCCACTTTCCGGTAAGCGCTGCCAGCTCAACCGGGAGCTACGTCGGATTTCTCAGACTTTCCTATCAATGGCGTATAGGATTTTACGCCCGGCGTTCCGCCCTGAGTTACGAAAGGCGTTCCGCGTTGAATCCACTTCGTGGTACCAGACGCGACACTTCGACGTTCGCCAGGACTTTAGAGCAAAAATGTGTTATTCAGGATACCGGACCGTGATCCAATAGCACGAGGCTTTATGCAACAGCCTGTTGACACCGCATTCGTTGGCTTCCCGGCAGCTTCGCCTAAGAGTTCGCGGATTCCGTGGTTCATGGTGGTTGTGGGCTGCCTCTATTTCCTCTGGTTGGCCGTCGGTTTCACTAGAACAATTCCAATCTTCACGACGCTGTATGCGGGTTTGGGAGTCGAACTCCCTCTGCCGACCCGTATCCTGCTTTCTTCCCATTTTTGGTTTCTGCCAATCGCGTTCATCGTTGCGGCGATGCTCACTGTCGCAAAGAAACTCGCGGAGTTCAATAAACGACAACTCCGTGTTGTCAATATTGTTCTCATCGTCTTTGGAGCCGTTTTTCCAGCTTTGCTCGTCTGGTTTTTGTATTTGCCCCTCTTTGTGTTGATTGGAAAACTCAAAGGGGCTCACTGAGAGAGAAAGATCGAGTCCTACGCTTGTTGTTGCAATAACTCCCGATAAGTCTTGTAATCATGTGGCGGCTTGTACGCTGCTCAGCGTGACGAAGTTCTTAGAGGACCGAACCCTTCCAGAGTTGACCGTCGCGTCGTACTTGGCAGTGGTAGCATCCACTGGTTTCGTTGTCGATGTTGTACCAGTCATGACTTGCGCCGACTTCCTCGCAGTTCCTGCCTTTTACCAATAGTAGACCGAAAAACCCGGGCAAAATGAGGCGCAGGTTGGTCCTCCATCGGTAGGGCTGTTCCCAATCGAAGCGGCCTCTAAGCATACGCAGAAATCTATCACCATTCCGTCCAAGTGCCTGGGAAGTCGGCTAACCGGAAACTCACCCACTACCCGTCTCACGAGCACCTTCGCCGCTGAGAATCTGTGTGTTAGCATCGAAAGCTGATCTGCCGATGGATTTTTCTCTCAACGACCAGCAAAAACTAATCCGCGACACCGTGCGGCAATTCATGGAGAGCGAAGTTCGCCCCACCGTGAAAGAGCGCGACCGCGCGGAGAAATTTCCCGCGGAAGAAATTCGCAAAATTGGCGAACTCGGCTGCTGCGGCATGCTCGTTCCCGAAGCCTGGGGCGGCGCGGAACTCGACCACATTTCCTATGTTCTGATGCTTGAGGAAGTCGCCCGCGTGGACACCGCCATGTGCACTTCGCTCGGTGTTACCAATTCCGCCGTGCAACTGCCGTTGCTCGCCTTCGGCAACGATGCGCAAAAGAAAAAATTCTTGCGTCGGCTTGCCGCCGGAGAAATTCTCGGCTCCTTCTGCCTCACCGAACCGCAAGCCGGTTCCGACGCCGCAGGCATCCAAGCGCGCGCCACGCGCCACGGAGACACGTATAAATTACAGGGCACGAAGACCTGGGTCACCAACGGCAGTGTCGCCGGCATCTTCATCGTGTTCGCCAAGACGAATCCCGAAGCGGGCGGCAAAGGCATCACTGCTTTCCTCGTCGAGCCAAACTCTCCCGGCTTCCGCATCGGCCGCCATGAAGAAAAAATGGGCCAGCGCTGCAGCCCCAGCGTCGAAATTGTCCTCGATGGCTGCGAAGTTCCCGAGGAAAGTCGTCTCGGCGAAGAAGGGCAAGGACTGAAAATCGCTCTCAGCGCGCTCGATGGTGGCCGCATCGGCATAGCCGCCCAAGCTGTCGGCCTGGCGCAAGGCGCGCTGGAGGAATCCGTGAAGTACGCCAAACAGCGGCGCGCCTTCGGCAAAAATATCGCCGAATTCCAGGCCATCCAATGGATGCTCGCCGACATGCAAACGGAAATCGAAGCCGCGCGCAGCCTGCTGCATTACGCCGCCTGGCTCAAAGACGCGCACCCCGATAAAATAGGCGCGGCATCCTCCAAAGCGAAACTGTACGCAAGCGAAATGGTCAATCGCGTGGTCGCCAAAGCCGTGCAAATCCACGGCAGCGTCGGCTATTCGCGCGAAACCGATGTGGAGCGCATGTATCGCGACGCACGCGTTATCACCATCTACGAAGGCACCAGCGAAATCCAGCGCACCATCATCGCGAGGGAGCTGGTTGGCAAACAATGGTAGTGGCGGATCTTCAATGCCGCAGTCTTTGAATTGGTCTGACGCTGAAGGGGCGAGTTTTCCAGGGAATGCTGCGCCCCATCTCGGCAAGGGGAATGCCGAGTCCGCGTGGTAAATTATCTGTTCATCACGACGCGAACGAAACCGGAGATCGCCGCTTGTCCATCGAGGCAGCACCAAAACGAAAACGCGTAGTCAGCGGCATGCGCCCCACCGGCCGCCTGCACATCGGCCACTACTTCGGCGCGTTGCAGAACTGGGAGCGCCTGCAAAGCGCCACCTCGGCCTCCGGCACTCCCGAATACGACTGCTTTTATTTCGTAGCCGACTGGCACGCTCTGACCAGCGACTACGCCGACGCGTCAGCGGTAGCGCAAAACACCATCGAAATCACCACCGACTATCTAGCCGCAGGCATCGACCCAGAAAAATCGATCCTTTTTCTCCAATCCTCCGTCTCCGAACACGCCGAATTGCATTTGCTGCTGTCGATGGTCACTCCGCTAAGCTGGCTCGAACGCGTCCCAACGTACAAAGAAGCGCTAGAAAATATCCAAAACAAAGATCTCCATACCTACGGTTTCCTTGGGTATCCCTGCCTGCAAACCTCCGACATCGTGATCTACAGCGAAGAACATGTGCCACTGTTCGTGCCTGTCGGAGAAGACCAAGTCTCCCACGTCGAACTCAGCCGTGAAATCGTGAGGAAATCGAATTTCCATTTCGGTTTTCATATTTCAGAGGATTTGAAAAGCGAAACGAATCTACCGCTCCGGCTCGAACTCAATAAGCGCGTTTCTACCGGGGCGTTTAGCCCAGCCAATCCGATGCCGGACCACGCTTGGATCGAGTGGACCACGGCGCTTAAAAAGGTAGCCATGGAAGTAGGACTTCAGAATGCACGGCAGGAGCTGCCCGAAAATCTCAAAAAGTTCTATGTGATCCAAGATGTTCTTACCGAGCCTAACGTGATGCTCACCAAAACCCCCCGCATCCCCGGACTAGACGGCCGCAAGATGTCCAAAAGCTACGGCAACGCCATCACCCTGAGCGAATCCGACGCCGACATCCGCGCCAAAACCAAAGTCATGAAGACCGACCCCGCCCGCCAGCGCCGCACCGACCCGGGAAATCCCGACGTGTGTCCGGTCTACGACTGGCATAAACTGTTCTCGCCCGCGGAAACTCTCGAATGGGCCGCCGCAGGCTGCCGGAGCGCAGGCATCGGCTGCATCGAGTGCAAAGCGAAAATGGCGGATCATTTAATCGAGTGGATCGCTCCTGTCCGCGAACGCCGCGTCGAATACGAAAAGCATCCGGCTCGCGTTCTAGAGATTCTGGACGAAGGCTCGTATCAGGCGCGCAAAGTAGCGCAGAAAACCATGATCCGCGTCCGCGAAGCCGTCTTCGGCTGGAAGCACAAAATCGACGAAATTCGCGCCAGCACCACGGAAGTTCACGACTCGCACGGTTAATGTAGGGGCACGACATGTCGTGCGTGGTTTCACTTTTAGCACCGCGGTAAAAAAGCAAAATGGCGACGCCTTACAAAATAAACATCCCGATGTACGAGGGTCCCCTCGACCTGCTCCTTGACCTCATCAAGAAGCAGGAAATGAGCATTCACGACATCCAAATCTCCAAAATCACCTCGCAATACCTCGACTATCTCCACCAACTCGAAAAAATGGATGTCGACGTGAGCGCCGAATTTATTTACATGGCCGCCACGCTCATCTACATCAAATCCAAAATGCTCCTTCCCCCCGATCCGCTAGCCGGACCGGAAGAAGTCACCGGCGACCCGCGCGCCGAACTCGTCCAGCGCCTCGTCGAACACGAAAAATTCAAAAACGCCGCGCAGCTCCTCTACCAAAAGCAGCAAATCGAAGAAAATGTCTGGTCCAAGCCGGACAAGTCCCTCTACCACGACGAAGGCACGGAAAGCGATCTGGTGGTCTCGCTCGTCGATCTGGTAAAAGTGTTCCAACAAGTCCTCGATCGCCGCAAAGAAGTCTCCCGCATCGAGCTGCAGCATGAACAATTCACCGTAGCGCAAATGATCGCGCAACTCCGCGCACAAATTCTGGCTAGCGACACGAACACCGTAAACCTAATCCAATTTTTTGAAGCCTGCCCCTCGCGCCACGCCATGATCGTCGCCTTCCTCGCCGTTCTAGAAATGGTGAAGCTGCAAGCCGTAGCCCTCGCGCAAGAAGCGCAGTTCGGCGACATCGTCGTCCGCAAACACAAAATGTTCGACTCGGTCTTCGACGAAAAAGGCGAAATCCGCGCCATCGATGAGGAATACCGGTGACGACGAAGAACTCGATAGGCGCATTTGTCCACGTCTCTCATCCCGAGCACAGTGAGGGATCTGCCTTTTCTTTTTCGCGCTGCCTTGCAGCCGCAAAGCCTGGTCCTCCCCGCGAAAGGCAACCGTCACCACGAGGCTAAAACCCTATGACCAACGAAGAACGCAAAGCCGCACTCGAAGCCATCATCTACGCCGCCGACGAGCCGGCCACCATCGAACAGCTCGCCGTCGCGCTCGACGAAGATAAAATCGTCGTGCAATCTTCCCTCGACGAACTCGTCGCCAGCTACGCCACCGAAGATCGCGGCATAGAAATTCGCTCCGTCGCCGGCGGTTATCGCCTCTACACCAAGCCGCAGCATCATGACGTGGTTCGCCGCTTCATCAAGAGCCTGCGTCCGCCGCTCCGCCTCACCATGCCCGCGCTTGAAACGCTGGCGGTAATCTCCTACAAGCAGCCCGTCACCGGCCCGGAAATCGCCGAAATTCGCGGTGTCAATACCAGCGGTGTTCTCAAAACGCTTCTCGACAAGCGCCTCATCACCACCGCGGGCCGCAAAGAAGTGATGGGCCGCCCCATTCTCTATCGCACCTCCAAAGAATTTCTAATTCGCTTCGGCTTGAGCGATCTCGGCGAATTGCCCAGCCTCAAGGAGTTCGAAGCCCTCGCGCGGGAAGCGCTGGGCACCGACGAAGGCACGGCCGCCGAAGAGAACTATTCAAGCGAACCGCAAGAGCGCGCCGCGGACGGAGCCCTCGACGCGACCGCCGCTGTGGAGCTGGAAGATAATTCCACCGATGTTTCCGCAAATAAGTCCGGCTCCCTGGACGCGGGATCTGCTGCAGCCTCGGGTGGCGAAAACGTTTCCAAAGGCGTTGCGAGCTACGCCCTCGATCGCGGCCCGGCAACAGTCGGCAAAGATCTGCTCGAAGAAGAAAAACTAGCCACGAGCGAAGGCATGCCCGCCGGCGAAACCGACGAGGCGCCCAAAGCGGCAGTTGCCGGCGAATAGCACCAACAAGTTCCGTCATTCAGAGCGCAGCGAAGGATTTCTCTTCGCTTTGCGCTCCGCCAGCGCACAGAAAAGAGCCCATGCAAGAACGCCTGCAAAAAATCATCGCCCGCGCCGGAATCGCCTCCCGCCGGCACGCCGAACTGCTCATCACCAGCGGCCAAGTCAGCGTGAATGGCCACGTCGTCACGGAGCTCGGCACAAAGGCGGATCCGGACAAGGACCGCATCGTAGCCGCGGGAAAGCCCGTGCAATCGAACGAGCGCCAAGTTTATTTACTGCTTAACAAGCCGCCCGAAGTCGTAGGCGCCATGGCCGATCCCGAAGGCCGCAAGACTTTGCGCCATTGTTTGCGCGGCCTTCCCGAACGCGTCTACCCGGTAGGGAATCTCGAGTACGCGGCCAGCGGCCTCGTTTTTCTAACCAATGACGGGGACTTGGCCGCCAAAATGTTGAAAGACTGGGACCACGTTGATCAGCTTTACCAAATCAAGGTAAAAGGCATGCTCACCATGCCTGACCTCGAACGCCTCGGCAAAGAAATGGGCGCACACATGAAAATCGTGCGCCAGCCGGACGCCACCCGCGGACGCGCCGCAAATTACTGGTACGAAGTAAGCATCCGCGCCGCACAAATGGAAACCATGCGCCGCACGCTAATGAAAGAGCGCCACCCCATCGAAAAATTAAAACGCATCGGTTTGGGTCCGCTGTCGGTGGAAGGAGTTCCGCGCGGCCGCTACCGCCTGCTCGATAAAAAAGAGGTTGAAGACTTTCGCCACATAAAAAAATCGCCGCCAAAAAATATCGCACCCAAACCATCGCCGCCAAAACCGAAGTTGTAGTGGCGAATCCAGAGATTCGCATCTTTGAACCATGCCCCAAGAACGCTTACAAAAAATAATGGCGCAAGCCGGCATCGCCTCCCGTCGCGCCAGCGAAGAAATCATCGCCGCTGGCCGGGTCACTTTGAACGGGACCGTAGTCACCGAACAAGGCACCAAAGCCGATCCAGAAAAAGACGAAATCACCGTGGACGGCAAACCGCTAGTCCGCGCGCAAAGACTCCGCTACTTCCTTCTCAACAAACCGCTCGGCTATGTCACTACCGTGAGCGACCCCGAAGGCCGCAAAACGGTCATGGAATTAATGCAGTCCTGCGCCGAACGCGTCTACCCGGTCGGCCGCCTGGACTACAACAGCGAAGGCCTGCTGCTCATGACCAACGATGGCGCGTTAGCGCAAATGCTGATGAAAGCAGGGAGCCACGTCCCCAAAACTTATCAAGTAAAAATCAGCGGTAAGCCGAAAGACGCCGCCATCGCAAAATTACGCGACGGCGTGATGATCGAACTCGAAGACGGCCGCAAAGTAAAAACTTCGCCCGCAAAAATCCGCCTTCTTAAAGACGCGGAAAATCCCTGGTACGAAGTAACGCTAATCGAAGGCCGTAACCGCCAAATCCGCCGCATGTTCCAGTCCATCGGCCACCTCGTAGAAAAAATCAAGCGCACGCAATTCGGACCGCTAACCCTCGACGTAGCCCCCGGCGAATTCCGCTTGCTCACGGTCCGCGAAGTAGCCCACCTGAAAAGCCTCGCCGGTAAAAAGTAATTTTGCCTCAAAGCGTCTTTCGCCCGGCGTTTCCTGAAATTCCGTCGCCCGCGTTGTACACTGACTCGGTGCATGCACCGCTGTTCGGCAACGACGATTCGCTCGAAATGTACTTGCGCGAAGTGCGCACCATTCTGCCGCTGGCCAAGGAGGAGGAGACCAAGTTACTGGGACACGTGCGCGCTTGCGATGACGAGTCAGAAGTCGCTGCCAGAACCTTAGTCGAAGCAAATCTTTCCCGGGTCGTTTCCATCGTCGAACGATATCCTTCTTCAAAGCTTTCCAAACTGGAGTTGATCGATGAGGGCAACGTAGGTCTTATGACTGCCATCGACACCTTTCACTCCAGCGCAAACCAGAATTTTGTAACTCACGCCGAAACCTGCATCCAACAAGCCATTTCTAAGGCGATTACGAAATAACATTGGCTTGACCGATCGGAACCATGGTCACGTTCATCGAGAATAAGCAAATAGCTGGAGATTGCGTTTGCCGGGCGGGACGACTGCCAGGAAGCGACCGTCGGGGGAGATGGCAAAATCGCGCAATGCTAGTCCGTGCAGGACCGGAGTCAGGGTAGGCTCTTGGATTGGGATTGGTCTGCCGGACGCTGGAACCGTCAGCTCTGGCACGTTGATGGAGACGATGTCGCCGGATTTTTTCTCTGGGGCGCGCTTGACCAGGATTTTCGTTTCATCGGGCGACCAATGCACGATGGCGCCGAAGCCCACGCGCAAGTGCGCTACCAACGCGGGATGAGAGATATCGCGAAGTTCCAGCACTTCGTTATCGATGAAGTAGGCAACGCGGTGGCCTTGCGGAGAAACCGCCAGGCCGCCAGTGTAGCCGTCGAGAGTGGCGAGTTCCTTGTCGTCTTGCGCGAGTAATTCGAGTTGCTGGAGGCGCGGAGGGCCGCTTTGTGCTTTGTCGCGTTCCACGGCGATGGCGGAATTGGTTCGCGGAATTGGTTCGACGCTGATAAAGGTGCGGCCCTCAAAACAGTTTCCTGCCGGGCCAGTGGCGGTGTTCGTGTAGCGAAAGGAATAGAGCTGGGGCGTTTGTTTCACCGCGGGCGTTGCGTACACGATCGTGCTGTTGTCGGCGAGCCACATGGCGCCGGCCGCGGGATTGACGAAGCTATCGGTGCCACCGAGTTTTACTTCTTTGCCGTCGTCCTCAAGCACCAGCGTGGCGACGGCGTCTTCCGTTTTACCGGAGTCGTCGACAAGCGCGGTGATGAAAAGCTGCGCCAGAATCACGTGGCCGCCCGGCGACCAGCGAAAAGAATCCACGGTGTACGTAAAAGGGCGTTCGCCGCGCGTGAATTTATCGCCCTGAAAGATCTTTCGCCGTTTTCCTCCCGCGTCCAGAACCCAAATGTCATCATGTTCGAGATCGTACTTTTTGGTCTTGTACGGACGGCGCACCGCGTAAACGATGCGCCCATCTGGCGCGAAGGCAAACGCCGTAATCTCTTCGTCGATCACTTGCGCAGGCTTGTCGATGTCCTGCGGGCGCGCCGGGGGAATGGCGCAGCAGCCAAAAATCACGCAAACCAGCGCACAAGTCTTTCGCAGAAATCGAAACCGGCTCGCGGCACAGAAACAGGTCATGGATTGGGCTGCGCCGCCGGTTTGGTTTGCGTTTCCACCTGCGAGCCCGGATGCGGGCCCTGATATGACGAACAGCACGGTTCCTTTGTTGGCGTGCGTTCCATGAATTCCACGCGCGTGTCGTCCGGGTCGTACAAATTAAGCTGCCATTTTCCGTCGCGGCCGATCCGTGGTTTCTCCTTGGGCGTGAATCCGCGCGTCACCATTCCGTCGTAGGCGGCATGAATATCCGTCACGCCGATCGCCACGTGATTCATCACCCCGAGCTGGCGCTTATCGGCATTTGGCGACACGTTTAACATATATTCGATCCAGTTCGTTCCGTCGGGAACTTGCATGTCCACCCAATCGTCGACGTTATCCTTCATTCCACCGTGCCAGTACACATGGAAGCCGAGCAGATCTTTGTAGAAACGGTCCTCCGCGTCGCGGTCGTGCACGACAAATCCGACATGGATCACTTCGAGCAATTGTAGATGCTTCGCCGACTGATCCGCCTGCTGACCGCTCCACTCTAGGAACGAGATACGATGACCTTCGGGATCGGTGATGGTTAGGGGCATGCGGCCGGGAACGGCAGCGTCGGGACGGTTGACCACCGTGACGGGAATTTTGTGAAACTCGAGATAACCGCGCAGGGCGGCGATATTTTCGGTGGCGAATGTAATTTCCTCGATGCGGCTGGCGTCTGCGGCCTTGGCGCGAGGATCGAGGCCGATGACCTGCAGGCCGTTCGGGGAGAAACCGTGGGCTGGAGGCAGATTGTCGCAGCCGCCGGGGCAGTTTACCGGCTGCATCGTCCCGAGCACCGGGGAGTAGAACTTGTTGGCCGCGCGCAGGTCGGACGAGTAGAACTCTACCTTAGCTATTCCGAAAATGCGCGGGCGTGCGGGAGGCTCTTGCGGAATTGCGGGCGTGGCGAGGCCGAGCAGCAACGCCGCGAATAGCATTCGTTTCATCGCGCACCTCCGGGCGAGGCCGACTTGGCAATCTTGAGATTCCTGATCTCCGCCAGCCGCTGCCGTAGGCGCTGCTCGAAGCCTTGATCGGTGGGTCGGTAGTAGGTGCGGGTCGAGAGGTTTTCGGGGAGGCAGGACATGTCGGTGACTTTTTCCTCGTAATTGTGGGCGTATTTATAGCCGTGGCCGTAGCCGACATTTTTCATAAGGCCGGTGACGGCGTTGCGGAGATGCAGAGGAACTGGGTCGGCTTCGGTTTCGGAGACGTCTTCCTGCACTTCGCCGTAGGCGGTATAGACGGCGTTGGATTTTGGCGCGAGCGAAAGGTAGACCGCGGCTTGCGCGAGCGCCAGATTGCCTTCCGGCGAGCCGAGAAAATCGAAAGCGTCCTTCGCGGCCAGCGTGACGGCTAGGGCGTTCGGTTCGGCAAGGCCGATGTCTTCGCTGGCCATGCGGACCAGGCGCCGCGCGAGATACAGCGGATCCTCGCCGGATTCCAGCATGCGAATCAGCCAGTAGAGCGCGGCGTCGGGATCGGAGTTGCGGACGGACTTATGCAGCGCGGAAATTAAATTGTAGTGTTCTTCGCCAGATTTATCGTAGCGCAGAAGTTTGCGCTGCAAGACGTCTTCGAGCAGAGATTGCGTGATGGTGCGCGTGCCGCTCGCGTCCGGTTGCGCGCTGCGCGCGGCAAGGTCCAGCGTGTTGTAGGCAGAGCGGGCATCGCCGTTGGCGAACGAGGAGATGCGGAAAAGAACGTCTTCCGTGGCGGAGATATTTTCATTGCCGAGACCGCGTTCCGTGTCGTTGAGGGCGCGGCGGAGCAGGTCGGCGATGAGCGGAGTGGGAAGAGCTTCGAGAATATAAACTTTGGTGCGCGAAAGCAGCGGAGAGATAACTTCAAAGGACGGATTTTCCGTGGTGGCGCCGATAAAGGTGATGTGACCGGCTTCGACGTGCGGAAGAAAAGCGTCTTGCTGGGATTTGTTGAAGCGGTGAACTTCGTCGACGAAGACAATGGTGCGATGGCCGGTGCGGGATTTATGTTCCGCGTCCGCCATGACTTGCTTGATTTCCTTGATGCCGGAGAGGACGGCGCTAAAGGAAATAAATTCCGAACGCGTTAAACGCGCGATGAGGCGGGCGAGCGTAGTTTTTCCGCAGCCCGGCGGTCCCCAGAGAATCATGGAAGAGACGCTGTCACTTTCAATTTGCAGGCGCAGCGGTTTGCCGGGGCCAAGAAGCCTTTCCTGGCCGATGAATTCGTCGAGCGTGCGCGGACGCATGCGATCTGCGAGGGGCTGCTGCGCGCTGGGAATTTCGGCGTCGCCGTCGCGCTGCGCGTCGCGGGAATTTGCTGGCGTTGTGATTCGCAAATCGGGGAAGAGGCTCATCGCTGGGTCACGGAAACAAACTCGTTGGCATGGTGCGGCCAGAAGTTTGGATGTTGGCAGCGGCTGCGGAGTTTCTTTGGCGGGCGGCTTCGTAAAAGAGGACGGCGGCGGCAGCGGCGGCGTTGAGCGATTCGATGCCGCTGGACATGGGGATGCGGATGCGCGCGTCCGCGCCGCGTTCCACTTCGATTGGCAGGCCGTTGCCTTCGTTGCCGACGAGTAACGCCACGGGTTGGCACCAATCGACCTCCCAAGGCGCGAGGAGCGGAGCGTCATCGCCGCCGGGTTCATGAACGCTGGACGCAAGCGTGCTGACGCCAGCGACTTTGAGCTGCGCCAGCAAAATCGAGAGCGACATCCCGGGAAGCAGCGATAGGTGCAGCGCTGCGCCTGCCGAAGCGCGCAGCGCTTTTGGCGAAAAGGGACTGGCGGTGCCGCTGTGGCCGTCGGCGGCAGTGGCAGCTCCGGTGGCGCCGAACGCAGCCGCAGTGCGCAAGATGGTGCCCACGTTGCCGGGATCCTGCACGCCGGCGAGAACGACCAGTAGCGGCGAGCACGCGGATTGCGGCGTGCGCAGCAGGTCGTCGAAGGTGGCGAGGCGCGGCTCGACGAGGGCGGCAACGCCTTGCGGATGTTCGGTGTCGGCGAGACCCTCGAAAAGGCGATCGGTGGTGCGTAGAACGGGAAAGGCAATTTCCGGGCGCGAAATGTAAGGAGCGAGGCGTTCGCGATGACGTTCCCCGGATTCGCTGAGGAGCACGGCGACGATTTTACAGCCGGAGCGCAGAGCTTCTTCGGTGAGGCGCACGCCTTCGACGCCGACGGCGCCGGATTCCGTGGGAAGTCCGCCGCGAAGGGCGATGCGGAAAGCTTTGAGCCAGCGATTGTCGCGGCTGCTGAGGAGAGCAGAACTGGCCGGAACGGCCGGTGCGCCGGTGTTGGTAGGGCGGGCGGATTTAGTGGGTACGCGCATGCTGAGTGGAGGGTAGCACGGTTGGAGGAAGGGCGAAGTAAGGAGGCAATGAAGTAGGGAAGTAACGAAGATCGCGGGGATACCCCGGTGGTTGGCGGATTCCGGGTGATGCCGATCAGGGAGAGACCGAGTGCCGCCAGGAGATGGTGCAGGCCGCGCAAATGACGGGCGCTAGAAAGGTTTCGCCAGAGGGGCTACGAGAACGTTGCAATTTCGGCCTGGCTCGGATTTTCAGTTGAACGCCAGGTGCGATTCAGTTGGTCAAGTCATGGGAGCTAAAGTGCCCCCCATGCTCCCTCTTACGGACGATCCGGCGTTACAGGTGGAATCGCACGAGAAATTCCTTGGACGGCTGAATAAAAGTCAGAAGAGAATCTTTGGTCTCCTCCGTAAATCATCAATAGTGGTGTGCCGGCAATGGCGCAACGCACCACGATTCCGAATTTCACCATTGGCTCAGCGAATTCGAAACAGAATGCGTCGCCTGCACTGGCTGAAACAGCGCGCCTAGACCGAAGCGTTAGCCCTTCCTGCTGAGCCATTGCGATGATCATTGGCGCGGAAGAATTCTCAAAGTCGTCGCCGAGGTTGACGTTTGTGCCAGGCGGAAAAGGCCGGACGCCGATCATGCCAAAGGGTCTTTTAAGAAGTGGAATGCCGAAGGAATGTTTCCACATCGTAGGTCGCAGCGCGCTTCCGTTGACGTAGAAGCCTTTAGGAACAGGAATCCGGTAACCATTGGATATAAGAAAAGGTTCATGAAACAAATGCCAGCCAAATCCTAAGAAGGGAACAGCAACGAGGAGCACTAAATATCCGACAATAACCGACGTAAACGCGATGATGAGCAAACGCGCTGGTCTTGAGCTAATCACGGTCACTCCACCGAACTATCAGGGCTGCGCCGACGCGTCTTTTTCCGATTAGGGAAACCGCTAAAACTGAATAGGCACGATAGGTGAGGATCATAACGCGAAAATTGGTTCCTCTGCCCATTCGATTTATTGGGGACGAGGCGAGCCATGTCGCGCGGCTAGGCCCCGCGATACAGGTGCGTATTGGGGCGGTATAAGATAAAGTTTTGTTGGATATTAGTTGCGGTTTAATTGGGACGGGAGACTACTCGCGTGGAATTTACTTATAGCGATGAGCAGCGGGCGTTGCAGAAGTCGGTGCGGGAGTTTGCCGAGGGGGAGATCCGGCCGCACGTGATGGAGTGGGATGAGGCTTCGCATTTTCCCGCGGAGATTGTTCCGAAGATGGCGGAGATGGGACTTCTGGGGGTGATTTTCCCGGAGGAGTATGGCGGGGCGGGGCTGGGGTATGCCGAATACGCGCTGGTGATTGAAGAATTGTCGCGTGTGGACGGGTCGGTTGGAATTATTGTGGCGGCGCACAATTCGCTGTGCAGCAATCACATTTTTAAGTTTGGCACTCCCGAGCAGAAGAAGAAATATTTGTCGGGGCTGGCGTCCGGAAAAAAGATTGGCGCGTGGTCGCTGACGGAGCCGGAGGCGGGGTCGGATGCGGGCGGAACGAAAACGACCGCGGTGCGCGAAGGGAATTTTTGGGTGTTGAACGGGGCGAAGACCTTTACCACGAACGGGCATTATGCGGATTATTGCGTGGCCATGGCGGTGACGGACAAGTCGAAGGGTTCGCATGGCATCAGCGCGTTTATTTTGGAAAAGGGGATGCCGGGATTCCGGCCCGGGAAGAAAGAAAATAAGCTGGGAATGCGCGCGAGCGATACCTCGGAGGTGATTTTTACGGATTGCCGGGTGCCGGCGGAAAATATGCTGGGGCCGGAAGGCGAAGGCTTTACGGGCAGTCTGAAGATTCTCGATGGCGGGCGGATTTCGATTGCGGCGCTGGCGCTCGGAATGGCGCAAGGCGCGCTGGACGCGGCGGTCGCGTATGCCAAACAGCGGAAACAGTTTGGGCAAGCGATCAGCGAGTTTCAGGCGATCCAGTTTAAATTGGCGGATATGGCGACGGAAGTGGAGGCGGCGCGCCTGCTGGTATACCAGGCGGCGTGGCTGGCGGATCGCGGGGACGTGCGGTTTACGCGGGAGTCGAGCATGGCGAAATTGTTCGCGAGCGAGGTGGCGGTGCGGGTAGCCAATGAGTGCGTGCAGATCCACGGCGGGTATGGATTCATTAAGGATTATCCGGCGGAGAAGTTCTATCGCGACGTAAAGCTGTGCACGATTGGGGAGGGAACCAGCGAGATTCAGAAATTGGTGATTGCGCGGTCCTTACTCGGCAAAAAGTGACTCTTACGTGAGAGCGGTCTCAACGACCCGCCATGAGAATGGATGCAGCGCGGCAAGGCGTGCAAACTCGCGCTGGTTGGCGGTGATAATGGTTACATTCACCTTCCCTCCCAAATTACCGTCTATCACTGCGTGAACATAGAGCCAGCAATCATGAACATCCGAATTCAGGCTAACTTCCGCCCCGTGCCTACGCGGCGGAGCACTTGGCGATGATGAGGGTGATGTCGTCGTGTTGTTCGAGCGGGCTGAATTGGCGGACTTCGTCGACGACGGCGGCGAGGAGGGACTCTGGACAGAGGTCGCGGTGCCGGCGGAGAGCTGCGGCGAGGCGGTCCTCACCGAATTGTTCGTCGGCGTGATTGAAGGATTCCGTGATGCCGTCGGTGTAGAGAGCCAAGGAATCGCCGGGAAACAGTTGCGCGTCACCGATTTCGCAATCCCAAGTCTTGAACAGGCCGAGCACGGTGGCGGTCGAGTGCAGGTGCAAGAGCGTGTTGTCAGACCGCAGAAGCAGCGCGGGAAGATGGCCGCAATTGACGTAGCGCAAGCGCTGATTGGCGCCGTCGTACTCTGCGAAGAAGAGCGTGGCGAAAGCGCTGTCGGTGGTGTTCTCGCAAAACAGGCGATTCACAGAGCGCAGCAGCTGTTGCGGCTGGTCTAAAGCGATGGCGCACTGGCTGCGCAGGTTGGCTTGGAGATTGGCCATCAACAGCGCCGCGGCGATGCCTTTACCGGAGATGTCGCCGATGACCAAGCCGAGGCGCTCGCCGCCGAGAGGTAGAAAGTCAAAATAGTCGCCGCCTACCGCGCGCGCCTGATGGCAAGCCCCGGCGTATTCGAGGGTCTTCAGAATCGGTTGAGACTGCGGAAAAAAGCGGGATTGCACTTCTTTGGCGATTTCGAGTTCGTGCGCGGCGCGGCGTTCCGCGTCCAATTTTTCCGCGACGGCACGGCGTTGCGCTTCTACCGCTTGGGTGACGTCGTCGAAGCTGACCAGGGCGAAAGAGTTGCCGTCGAGATCTTTGAAGCGAGTAAAGACGCCGCCCCAAATCGGTGCGTGATCTTCAGGGTGAGCTGCGGGATCGTCGCCAGCCGAACTGCGATGAGGCGCGTGCGCGGGCGAAGCGCGGAGCTCGTTTTTGAGGCGCTTCAGGCGCGGGGTGAAATTGAAGCGCACGCCGCGTTTGGTCCATTCGAGGTATTTTGCGAGTACGTCGTCGGTGACGAAGGAGACTTGCGTCGGTCGGCCGATGAGCTTGTACTGCGGAGAATCGGGCTCCGGCGCGACGAGTGTGAGGTTGGCGGCGCCGTCGGGCGGAGCGACGGTGACCCAGCGGCCACCGGGCTGCGTGTAGCCGTCGAAGATGAGATGGAAACCGAGTTGCCCCAAGTAGAAGCGCAGGCTGCAGTCTAAATCGCGAACAAAGACCGTGACGGACTGCAGGCGCAGGTAGGGATCCTGGCCATCGAGGCGAATCGAAGCCCAGTCAGTATGCTCTTGAGGGGAATCCATGCGCAGCATTATAAGTCGGAAAGAAGTAGAGTCTATCCGGTGACAGCGCATTTTCTACTCCAGTGCGCAGCGGAAATTACGTTACAGTTCCAAAGAGACCGGGTCACGTCGATGCCAAGCATTCCCGTTGAAGAATGGGCTGGGCTGGTGCGCGCGGGAGACGTGCGTGCAATTTCGCGGGCGATTACGGCGGTGGAGAATCATGGGCCGGAGGCCGAGGAATTGTTGCGGCTGCTGTTTCCTTCAACAGGCAAAGCTTACTTGACGGGGATGACTGGAGCGCCGGGGACGGGAAAGAGTACGCTCGTCGACCGGCTGGCGGCGTTTTATCGCAAACGCGATGAGCGCGTCGGCGTGATTGCCGTGGATCCGACTTCGCCTTATACCGGAGGAGCGATCTTGGGGGATCGCATTCGCATGCAGGGACACGCGGGCGATGCAGGGATGTTTATACGGTCGATGGCCACGCGGGGATTTTTGGGAGGGTTGGCGCGGGCGACGGCGGAGGTGGCGCTGCTGCTGGACGCGGCGGGGAAGCAGGAGTTGCTGATCGAGACCGTAGGCGTGGGGCAGGATGAGATTGATATTGTGCGCCTGGCGGATTGCGTGCTGGTGGTGATGGTGCCAGGGATGGGCGACGATATTCAGAATATGAAGGCTGGGTTGATGGAGATTGCGGACATTTTTGTCTTGAACAAGGCGGATCGCGAGGGTGCGGACCGCTTGCACCAGCAACTGGATGCCATGCTGTCGCTGGTGATGCCGCGGGACGGGTGGCATCCGCCGGTGGTGCGAACGGTGGCGTCGGAGAATCGCGGCGTCGATGTGCTGGCGGAGACCATAGATAAATTTCGCACCCATTTTGTAGCGAGCGGGGAACGCGAACGGAAACATTTGGAACACTGGAAGAAGAGATTGGTGGAACTGGTGGAGTCGCGGGTGCTGCAGCGCGCGCTAGGCGGAGTGGAAGGAGAGAGATTGTTGACGCGGCTGGCGGGAGAGGTGGCGGCACGGCGGCTCGATCCGTTTTCGGCGGTGAATGAAATTGTGGCGAAGAGCGGTTTGCGGAGTTAGCGCGGATGTATTTTGGCGAGATTGAAGTGCGATATTTGCACGGCGGGAATTTCTATTTGGACGGCGGAGCGATGTTTGGCGTGGTGCCGAAGCCGCTGTGGGAGAAAAAGATTGCGGCGGATGCGCGGAACCGGATACGGCTGGCGGGAAATGTTTTGCTGCTGCGGGTGGCGGGCAAGAATGTTTTGGTGGAAACGGGGAACGGAACTACTTGGGACGCGAAGTTGCGAAATATTTATGGAATTGAGGAGGGCGACCCTTTGCGGGGATCGCTCGCGAACGTCGGACTCGAGCCTGGCGATATCGACGTGGTGATCAACACGCATCTGCATTTCGATCATGCGGGCGGAAATACGCGGCGGGTGGACGGTCGCGATGAGTTGGCGTTTCCGAACGCGGAGTATGTGGTGCAACGCGGGGAACTCGAGCATGCCGAGAATCCGACGGAACGCGACCGCGCGAGTTATTTTCCGCATGCGTTTGCGCCGGTGACGGAGGCGGGGCGGTGGCGGTTGCTGGATGGAACGGACGAACCCGGAGATGAGAAGGAACTTTTGCCGGGCGTAGCGGCGATATGCATTCCTGGGCACAATGCTACTATTCAAGCGGTGAAAATCAGCGGAGGCGGCAAGACGTTGCTGGCGGTAGCTGATTTGATTCCGACGCGGCATCACCTGCCGCTGCCCTGGATTATGAGCTACGACTTGTATCCGCTGCGGACTTTGGAGACCAAGCGGACGTGGGTTGCGCGGATAGTTCAGGAAAAATGGCTGGTGGCGTTTGGACACGACGCCGAGTACCCGGCGGGTAGTTTGCACGAGCATGAGCGAAAAGTGGAATTCGTTCCGGTGGACTTGAACTCCTGAGTATTGGGAGGCGGATTTTTTGGAGAGCGATGCATGGCGGCGGAAAAAACCAAAGCGCGTAAGAGTCCGGCGGAGGACGGGCCGAGAATTGGAATTATTGGCGGCAGCGGACTTTACGCGATGAGCGGATTGAGCGACACGAAAGAAGTGAAGGTAAAGACGCCATTCGGCGATCCGAGTGAAGTGTTTGTGGTGGGCACCCTGGAAGGGAAGCGCGTGGCGTTTTTGGCGCGGCATGGACGCGGGCACCGGATTCTGCCGGGAGAAATTAATTATCGCGCAAATATTTACGCGATGAAGTTGCTGGGCGTCGAGCGGATTATCTCCGTGAGCGCGGTGGGCTCGCTGCAGGAAGATCTGCGTCCGGGAGAATTTTTAGTGGCGGATCAATTCGTGGACCGCACGCGGCACCGCATTTCCACATTTTTTGGCGAGGGGCTGGTGGCGCACGTTTCGTTTGCGCACCCCACATGCGCGGAACTTTCCGCGGCGCTTGCGGACGCGAGCGTGCATTGCGCAGTGCCGGTGCATCGCAAGGGCACATACATTTGCATGGAAGGGCCGCAATTTTCAACCTTTGCGGAAGCGACGATGCACCGGCAGCTGCATTTCGAAGTAATCGGCATGACCAACGTGACGGAAGCGAAGCTGGCGCGCGAAGCAGAACTTTGCTACGGAACGATCGCAATGATCACCGATTATGATTGCTGGCATCCAGATCACGAGTCCGTCACGGGCGCGCAGATTTTGGCGACGTTGCAGCAGAATGCGGGCAACGCGCAAAGCGTGTTGCGCGAAGCGGTGCGCGCGCTGCATCCGGTACGCGCCTGCAAATGTGGTTCTGCGTTGCAGCATGCGCTGATCACGGATCTAAAGATCGTGCCGAAAGCGACGAAGAAAAAGTTGGCGGCAATCATCGACAAATACATTCAAAACTGAGTTCCCGGGGGAGAATACATTGTCTTTACTGGTAGTGGGATCGGTGGCGTTTGATGCACTGGAAAGTCCGTACGGGAAAGTGGACCGCGCGGTGGGTGGAGCGGCAACATACTTTGCCGTAGCCGCCAGTTTTTTCACGCCCGTGAATCTGGTGGGAATTGTGGGAGACGATTTTACATCGAAAGATGCGGCGATTTTCAAGGGGCGGCCGATCGACACCGAAGGACTAGAGCGGGCTGTAGGGAAAACCTTTTTTTGGGCGGGAAAATATTCCGAGAATTTGAACGAGCGCGTCACGCTGGCGACGGAGCTGAACGTCTTTGCCGGCTTCAAGCCGAAGCTGCCGGAAAAATACAAAACATCGCAATTTGTCTTCCTCGCAAATATTGCCCCGGATTTGCAGCGGGACGTGCTGCATCAGGTGAAGGTGCGGCCGAAGGTGGCGGCGCTGGACACCATGAATTACTGGATTTCCGGCAGCAATGGCGAACTGCGCGAGACGCTGAAGCACGTGGACATTTTGATGATTAACGATTCCGAATGCCGCGAACTTTCGAACGAACACAACTTGTTGTTGGCGGCCAAGCACATTTTCAAAATGGGCCCTTCGACGCTGGTGGTAAAGCGCGGCGAATATGGCGCCATGATGGTGGATAAGCGCGGCGTGTTCTGCGTACCGGCATTTCCGCTCGAGGAACCGCACGATCCAACCGGTGCCGGGGACAGTTTTGCGGGCGGATTCATGGGTTATCTGGCAAGCACCGGAAAAAAGAGCGACCTCGAATTGCGGCGGGCGATGGTTTACGGTTCGGTCTTAGGCAGCTTTACGGTGGAAAAATTCGGGCTGGACCGCTTGCGCACGCTAAAGCGCAGCGAGATACACGGCAGGGCACGGCACTTCGCGAAACTCACGCAATTCAAACTGTAGTGTCCTAAAATCCTGCAAAGGCGAAGATTTTAGCGCGGGGGATATGCTTCCACTGAGCACCATTGTGGCCCGGCTGTTGTGGGCCGGGATGCTGGGCGCGGCTATTGGCGTTGAGCGCAGCTACCGGCGGCGACCGGCGGGCATGCGCACGGGATTTTGCGTGTGCATGGCGTCGGCGTTGTTCACCGTCTTGTCGATTGAGATCGCACGAGCGACCGGCGATTCCAGCCCGACACGAATTGCCGCTAACATTGTGCAGGGAATCGGTTTTCTAGGTGCGGGCGCGATCCTGCGGGAACGCGGAAGCGTGGTGGGATTGACGACGGCGGCGACAATTTTTGCCGTAGCGGCGATTGGCATGGGAGCTGGCGGCGGATTCTATGCGGTGTCTGGGATCGGCTGTCTGGCGACGCTGGCGGCGCTGATTCTTTTTGTTTATGTGGAGGAATGGTTCAACCTGAAGCCGCGCTATATGTTGTTCCGTATTTCCTGCGATGTATCGACCGATGTGGTTGCCGACGTCCATCGCATTTTTACCGAGTTTAAAATCGCGCTGGATAATTTTCAGGTATCCATGGCAGGAATGGGGCCGGGCGGAAGCGTCGCTCCGCCCGGAAAAAGCGTGATTCAGTTTGACGCGGAAGTTACACACCGGCAGCAGGAAAAATTGTTGTCGGCGTTGACGAAGCCCGGCGTGACGCTGGAGATGATTCCGGTGGAGAGGCAGAACGGATGAACGCTACGACCGGATCCCCTGCGCCAGTTGCGGCGGGCGCGACGGCGCGCAAGCCTCATGCTTTGCGCGCGGGCAGCGTAATTGCGCCGATTGGTCCGGCGTCGCCTGCAGCCCCGCCGCGGATTGAACTCGGGATAGCGGAACTTCGACGACTTGGATTGCACGTGAGCGACGGCGCCGTTCGCGAGCCGCATGAATTTTTTGCGGGGACCACCGAGGAACGAAGGGCGGAGTTTTTGCATGCGCTCGCGCGCACGGACGTTGAGGCGCTGGTGGCGGTGCGCGGTGGATATGGATCCAACTATCTGTTGAACGGGCTAGAGATTAAAGAATTTGCCCAGCCGAAAAGCGTGCTGGGCTACAGCGATTTGACATCGCTGCAGATTTTTCTTTGGCAGAAGCATGGATGGGTTTCCATCTATGGTCCGATGATTGCCGCGGGACTCGATGGGGGAGCGGGCGCGGCGAAGGGTTACGATGAGGACTCGCTGGTCAACGCGTTGTTTAAGACGGACGGGGGATGGTCGTTGGATTTGCAGGGCGAAGCGCTGGTTGGCGGCGAAGCGCAGGGGAAAATTCTCGGCGGATGCCTGACGCTGGTCGAAACAACGCTCGGAACGCCATGGGAGCTCGACACGCGCGACGCGGTTTTGTTGTTGGAGGACCGCGGAATGAAACCGTGGCAAGTGGATCGCGCGCTGATGCATTTGTTGCAGACGGGAAAATTCAAGGCGGTGCGTGGAATGGTGCTGGGAGATTTCCCGGAGTGCGAAGCTCCCGTGGCGGGAAGTCCCACGGTGCGCGATGTGTGCCACAGAATTCTCTCCCCGCTCGGAATTCCGGTGGTTTTTGGAGCGCCGGTTGGACACACCATGCGCGCGATGCTCACCGTGCCGCTCGGAGTGGACGGAAAATTGAGCGCCAGGGGAGAAGGGATGCTGGAGATTTTGGAGCCGGCGGTGACCGCATGACGGCGGTGAAGCAGGTGCACGTGATCGGCATTGGCGGATCGGCGATGGCGCCGCTGGCGGGTATGCTGCGAGAGCACGGTTATCGCGTAACGGGTTCCGACTCTGGAGTCTATCCGCCGGCGTCCACGCTGCTGGCGAGTTTGGGAATTCCGTTTTTCGATACGTTTGACGCGGCGCATTTGGCGCAAACGCCGGATCTCGTGGTGATCGGGAATATTATCGCTCGCGGGAATCCGGAACTCGAAGAAGTGCTGGACCGCAAAATTCCGTACCGCTCGCTGCCGGAAATCCTCGAAGAGATTTTCTTGCCGGGCCGGCATTCGATTGTGGTCAGCGGCACGCATGGAAAGACCACCACTACCGCGATGTTGGCGTGGATTTTTGCGACGGCGGGGCGCAAGCCGAATTTCCTGGTGGGCGGAGTGGCAGAGAATTTTGGCAAGAGTTACGGGCTGGGTGGCGGCGAGGAATTTATTCTGGAAGGTGACGAGTACGAGACCGCGTTCTGGGACCGCGGGCCGAAATTTTTTCACTACCACCCGGACGATTTGATCATCACATCGCTCGAATACGATCACGCGGACATTTATGCGGATTTTGCAGCGTATGAGCTGGCGTTCCGCAGGCTGGTAAATTTGGTGCCGCGCCGAGGCGGCGTGGTGATTTGGGGCGACACGGAGGCTTCCGGACCGGCACTTCGCCGCGTGGCGGAAAAAGCGCTGTGCCAGGTGGAGACGTTTGGATTTGGCGAGCAGAACGACTGGGTTGCGAGCGGGGTCGTTGCCGAGGGCGATGGCATGCGCTTTGCTGTGAAACATCGCGGCGAGTGGGTGGGGAATTTTCATTTGGCGGCCACCGGGCGGCACAACGTTCTGAACGCCATGGCGGCAACGGTGGTCGCGCAAAGGCGCGGCATTCCGCGCGACGCGATCGCTGAAGCGTTAGCAACGTTTCGCAGTGTGAAGCGTCGTATGGATGTGAAGGGCGAAATTGGCGGCATGACCGTGGTCGACGATTTCGCGCACCATCCTACGGCGGTGCGCGTAACGATTGAAGCAGCGCGCGGACGCTGGCCCGGACGCCGCTTGTGGGCGATCCTTGAGCCGCGTTCCAATTCGATGCGACGCAAGATTTTTGAAGAGACGCTGCCGGAATCCTTGGCTCTGGCGGACCGCGTGGTGCTTGGCGGGGTTTTTCGCGCCGGACAGTTGGGCGATGAAAATCGCATGAACCCGGAAGCAGTGGCCGAGAGCGTGCGCGGCCTCGGACGAGATGCGAGAGCGATTGGCAGTTCGGAAGAAATCGCGGAATTCGTCGCGCGGGAAGCGAAGCCGGGCGATGTACTGCTGGTGATGTCCAACGGAAGTTTTGACGGGTTGTGCGACAAGCTGGTGAAGAAACTGGGAACGAGTGCGCCGGTTCCTGCCGAGGCTAGCGGCAGGTGATCCTTTCCGCCGGGAACCATTCCAAGAGTTTTTACGCGCTGGCGCTTTTGGCCGCGGTGCTATTTTCCGGCGCTGCGACACACGCAACCATTGTGTACACGATTTCCGCGGCGCATCCCGAGCAGCATCTTTTTCATGTAGAAATGAATATTCCCGATGTGAGCGGCGAGGTGATCGTACAGCTACCGGCGTGGAACGCGCTATACCAGATCCGCGATTTTAGCGCCCACGTGGGGCGCGTCGAGGCGTCGGTTGGAGCCGCTCCGGTGGCCATTGAAAAATTGGACAAGCAAACGTGGCGCATCAGCGGGAACGGAGCAATTACCGTCCGCTACAGCACGTACTGGGATGAATCGGGACCGTACGCTGCGCAACTGAATGGCGAACACGCGTTTATTAATCCGGCGATGATTTTGTTGTATGCGCGCGATCGCAGAAGCGAAGACGCGCGCGTGTGCCTGAGGGACCTTCCGGCCGAATGGCGCACCACGATGGACGCCGAAGATATGGCTGGCGCGCGGCAGTCTTGCAGCCTGGCACGGAGTTATGATGCGCTGGCCGATACGCCAATCGAGGCCGGAAAATTTGAACAGTTTGTGCTGCCGGGAATTACGCCGGAAATTCGCGTAGTGGTCCATGGCGACAGCTGGAAACGATCCCGCGTGGAAGAAGAGTTGGCGCGGATTTGCCGCTACGAGCTAAAGCTCATGGACGGCGCTCCCTTCGATCGCTATACATTTTTGCTGCACATCGGAAAAGGCGCGGCACGGGCCGGCGGCGGAATGGAACACGCAAATTCGACGGCCATTTCAGTGCCTTCCGATGAATTTCTGGCCGGCGTGGCGGCGCATGAGTTTTTCCATCTGTGGAATGTAAAGCGCATCCGCCCGGCATCGCTGGAGCCCGTGGATTACACGCAAGAACAGTACACGCGGGCGTTGTGGTTCGCCGAAGGCGTCACCAGCACCTATGGTGCATACACCTTGGTACGCTCGGGTTTGTGGTCAAAACAACAGTTGTACGAGGATTTGAGCCAGCAAATTTCGGAATTGGAAGAGCGCTCCGCGGGGAAATGGCAGAGCGCGGAAGAATCCAGCCTGGATGCATGGCTCGAGAAATATGCGCTGTACAATCGCGGGGAAGAGAGCATTTCGTACTACACGAAGGGGCAACTTCTTGGCGTGTTGCTGGATATTTTGATTCGCGAGCGCAGCGGGAGCCAGAAGAGTTTGGACGACGTAATGCGCGCGATGAACATGGAATTTGCGAAAACCGGGAAAACCTACCGCGATAGTCTGGATGTGCGTTTAACGGCGGAAAAGGTTGCTGGCGGTTCGTTCGAGGAGTTTTTCGCACGCTATGTTGCGGGAACCGAGCGGTTGCCGTATGAGAAAGTACTTGCCCTGGCGGGCATGGAGTTGCGGCAGATCGAACACCACAGTGCGGTGTTAGGGTTTTTGGCAGATCGCGACCCCAGTGGCGCGGTGATCGCCGGCAGCGTGGACTCCGCCGGGACCGCGGCGGCGGCCGGATTGCGCGCGGGCGATATCATTATCTCGTGGAACGGCGGAGATATGCCGCGGCGCGTCGAGCGCTGGGTTTCCGGGCAGAAGCCGGGGAACACGCTGCGCTTGCACGTCCGTCGCGATGAAAAAGAAATGGATGTGGAATTCCACTTGGGCGAAGTTCGCGACGTGCGATACGAAGTTGCAGAAATGCCCCATCCGAGCGACGCAGCAAGGCGCATTCGTGAGGGATGGCTGCACGGAACGACCAGCGGCGCGGCGACGCGCTAGAAATTTATGCTGCGCGCCATATTTGTCGCGATTTTTCTGTCGCTGTACATTCTCATCGTTGGACCTCCACTCATTGTTTACACGTTATTGACGAAAAATCCTGATCCGATTTATTGGGCGGGAATTAAAGGTGTGATGTTTTTTGTGCGTGCTGCTGGGGTGCGAGTGCGCGTTCTGGGCGCCGAACGTATTCCGCCCGGTACGTGCTTGTTCGTGGCCAACCACACCAGCACCGCGGATGCGCCGGCGGTGGTCGGCGCTATTCCGCGGCGTATCGCGATTTTACTGAAGGAGTCCTTATTTCGCTGGCCCATTGTGGGCCCGGCGTTTCTATCCGCGCGATTTATCCCTGTGGATCGCAAATCGCGGGAGTCGGCGATTGCCAGCGTCGATAAAGCGACCGTGGCGTTGCGCGGCGGCCAATCCTTTCTGATCTATCCGGAAGGCACGCGCAGTCCTGATGGGCGTCTGCAGGATTTCAAAAAGGGCGCGGCGATGATGGCCATCAATGCGGGAGTGCAGGTTGTGCCAGTGGCCTGTTCGGGGGCACACCGCGTGATGAAGAAGAAGTCGCTCAAGATTTATGCCGGCGAAATTCTCGTGGAGTTTTTGCCGCCGATCGACGCCTCGAAATATTCGATGGCGCAACGCGATGCGTTGAATCAAGCGATGCACGATGCGCTCGCGGCAGGACTGCCGCCGGAGCAGCGACCTGCGGGGTTCCCGGGATCGGATGCGCCAATTACGGGGCGCGTAACATAAGTTCCCGGCCGCACAGAGGAGGCGGCTTTCGCAAACGGCGGCAGCAGGTTGCGCCCCGGCAAACGGCGCACCTGCGGCTAGGTTTCGGACGCGAACGATCCGGGCGCGGCGGACTTTAATTCGTCCAACTCACGCTCCATTTGATTGACGCGCTTTTGCAGTTCCGGCAGGCGATTGATCGCGGCGGTAACCTTGAGCCACAGGCGATTGTCGATGGCCGGCGAACCGGAGCGAATCGCGCCTGGTTCGACGTCGCCCGGCAGACCGCTTTGCGCGGTGACGATGGCTCCGTTGCCAACCGAGAGGTGGCCGGAGCTGGCGGATTGGCCGGCAAAAATACAGTTGTCGCCGACGTTGGTAGAACCCGCCAGGCCCACTTGTCCGCAGAGCAGCGTGTTTGCTCCCACTTTCGATGCGTGGCCCACTAACACGAGATCGTCCAGTTTGGCGCCGCGCCGGATGCGCGTCTCGCCGATGGTTGCGCGATTCACGGTGGAATTGGCCTGAATTTCCACGTCATCTTCGATGACCGCCGGGCCAGACTGCGCGATTTTGTACCAGGTCCCGTCTTTCTGCTTGGCAAAGCCAAAACCATCCGAACCAATCACCACGCCATTCTGCAAAATGACGCGATTGCCAATGCGGCAATTTTCGCGAACGGAAACGTGCGCATGCGCAAAAAACTCCTCGCCGATTTTCGCGCCTTGATAAATCGAAACAAAACTGTGCAGCACCGAACCGCGCCCGAGTTCCACGTGCTCCTCGACAAAACAGTAGGGACCGATGTGTACGCCGTCGCCGATGCGCGCGCTCCGAGCGATCACTGCCGTCGGATGAATTCCCGGCTCATAACGCGGCGATTGGTAAAAAAATTCCATGGCTTTGGCGAACGCCAAATATGGATTTCCTGTGCGCAAAGCGGCCAGCGGCGGCGCGCCCTCTTCCCGGTTTAAAACCACGCGTTCTTCGATGAAGACCGCGGACGCGCGCGTGGATTTCAGCAGCGGAGCATAACGCCGATTGGCTAGAAAAGTGAGCTCGCCCGACGCGGCCACTTCGATCCCCGCCACGCCGCGAATGTCAACGTCCCCATCGCCTTCGAGCCGGCATCCGAGCTTGCTGGCTACTTCCGAAAGTTTCATGACCTCACTCCTCGCCCAACAGCGCGAGTCTCGCATGCTGAAAGTGCGAAGTACAGCGCGCCAACGCCAACGATAAATTTTATTCGTTAAACAGCCGCGGTTGCACAGCGGCGGGTGGAGGCGTGGGCTTGCGCCGCGCAATGCCCACGACGCCCAGCACGGTCACTTCCGAAAGCGCCGAGCGCGGGACGAAGATGCGGTCGGTGGAGGAATTTAAATCCGGCGGTGTAATCTGCACGCCGTTATCGAGAAACGAAAGCAAATCATTGGGCACCACGCCCTCCAGCGTTTCGCCATCGAGATAACGCAGCCGCAGCCACAACCCGTCCAGCTTGGGCCGGCTCAAAAACGCTTTGCGCTCAGGCACAAAGTCGCCGTCAAAGTTCCGCACAAAATAAACGCTGCGCACCGAAGCAAGAGCAACTTCCTGATGCGCGCCATCGGGCGTCAGCAAATCGATGGGATCAATCTGTCCGAGTCGCGCAGGATTCAGATAGCCGCGCAGAGTTTTGCGATCGGCAAGCGCGATCACGACCTTCTTGTGCGTGGAAGCTGCGGCGCGGGTTTTCAAGTTTTCGCGTGTCCCAGGGGCGCGAAGGACAAAATTTGCCAATTGGCAAATTTCATGTTATGTTAAGCCCGTTTTCCGTGTCAAGTCATTGTTTTCATTAGGGTTAGGCCCCGGAGTGCCGCCCGTTGACCGAAAAGAAGCAGATCCTGAAGTCGGCTTCCATCATCACCCTTGTCACCATGGTCAGCCGCAGTCTTGGCTACGTGAGGGACCAGCGGATCACCTTTCTTCTGGGCACCTCGTTATCCGCCAACTCCTTCGTACTCGCCTACCGTATCCCCAATCTTTTCAGGCGTTTAGTGGGCGAAGGCTCGATGACCTCGTCCTTCATCCCGGTGTTCACCAAGTACATGCGGGAAAAGTCCAAACAAGAGCTGTGGGTCTTTGCGAATCACCTGTTTTGGACGCTGGCCTTCCTGGTCGCCATCATCACCGTCATGGGCATGGTTTTCTCGCCCGCGGTGGTGCACACCTTCACGGCGTCCTCCGGCAACAGCGTGGCGTACGATCAAGCTATCACGCTGAACCGCATCATTTTTCCGTACTTGTTTTTCGTGTCGCTGGCCGCGCTGGCCATGGGCATTTTGAATTGCTTCAATATTTTTGGCTTGCCCGCCGCAACCTCGGTGTTTCTAAACATCGCCATCATTGTGTTTTCCATCGGCGCGGTATGGAAGTATTTCGACGACCCCGCGGTGTCGCTCGCGGTGGGGGTGCTGATTGGCGGCGCTTTACAATTTTTGATTCAGGTGCCGTCCCTGGTGCGCAAGGGGATGACCTTCAAATTCGGCCTGTCGTTTCTGCACCCGGGAATCCGCGATGTAGCGCGGTTGATGCTGCCCAGGTTTTTTGGCATCGGCATCGGACAGATTAATTTCTTTGTGGACACGTATTTTTCGACCGCCGCGCGCATGCCTGGAGGAAGTTTGGCGGCGCTGTACGTCGCGGACCGGGTGATGGAATTGGTGCTGGGCGGTTACGCGATTGCCGTAGCCACGGCGATTTTGCCGATGATGTCGCATCAGGCGGCGGCCAAGGACTTTGAAGGCCTCAAGAAAACGCTGACCTTTGCCGTGCGCATCGTGGCGTTTATTACCGTGCCCGCGGCAATTGGGCTGGTGATTTTGCGGGAGCCGATTATTCGCGTGCTGTTTCAACACGGGCAGTTCGTGGCGGAGTCCACGCGCCTGACCGCGCGCGCGCTTTTGTACTACGCGCTGGGGCTGCCGGCGCTGGCCTGCGTCAAATTAATTGTGCCGGCGTTTTACTCGGCGAACGACACCAAAACGCCGGTGATCGTGGCGGGCATTTCGCTGGTGATGAACATCGTGCTGAACATCATTTTTCTCGATTTTTTTTTCCGGCGTTTTCAAAACGGCGGACCGGCCTTGGCCACGGCGATTTCCTGTTATTTCGATTTTTTCGCGCTCTTCGCGGTTTTCCGGCTGCGCTATGGCGCTCTGGGCACCATGCAGGTTTTCCGTTCCTTCGCCAGAATCGGCATGTGCTCGCTGGTGATGGGTGTGTTTTGCTGGTTTGGCGCGCGCTACACGGAGTTCACCATTCATTCGCAGTTTTACGTGCAGTTGCTGATTTTCGGAGCCCTGATTTCCGGCGCTACGGTGATTTATCTGGCCATGGCCTGGATTTTCAAGCTCCATGAAATTGAAGAAGTATACGGCATCGCGTTGCGCAATCGTCCTGCAGCGGGAGAAGGATTTTCGGGATCGTAAAAATGGAATTTTCAGCGGCAGTTTCGGCGTTTTTAACGCACGTCAAGGTGGAAAAGGGACTCTCTCCCAATACGGTCACCGCGTACCGGCAGGATCTTGCGAAATTTCAGTTATTTGCGCAAAACCGCAAAATCGCCCTGGAGGCGGTCGGCCGCGCTGACCTGGTTGATTTTCTCGCCGCTTTGTACCGGCAAAAGCTGGAGAGCAAGAGCGTGGCGCGCAATCTGGTGACGCTGCGGAATTTCTTCCGCTTCGCGCAAATGCAGGAGTTAATTCAGACCGATCCTTCCATCAATCTGGAATCGCCAAAGATTCGCAGGTCGCTGCCCGGGTATTTGCGGCTGGAAGAAGTAGAAAGGCTTTTGCTGCAGCCGGACAGCAAGACTGCCCAGGGCTTGCGGGACCGCGCCATGCTCGAAGTTCTGTATTCCACGGGCCTGCGCGTTTCCGAGTTGATCAGTTTGCGCGTCAGCGACCTGGACAGCAAAGTCGGCTGCGTGCGGTGCATCGGCAAGGGCGATAAGGAGCGGCTGGTGCCGGTCGGCAAAAAGGCGTTGTCCATGGTCGACAAATATCTGCGCGAAGGTCGCCCGGAGCTGCTCGGCAAGGCGCAGCCGGCGTCTACGCTGTTTCTGAACCGCCGTGGAAAGGGCTTGAGCCGCGTGGGCGTGTGGAAAATTCTTTCGGCGTACGGGCGGAGAGCGGGATTGCGCGTAGCGCTGACGCCTCACATGTTGCGCCACAGTTTTGCCACGCACCTTCTCGAACGCGGAGCGGATCTGCGTTCCGTGCAACTCATGCTGGGACATGCGGACATCTCTACCACGCAGATTTATACGCATGTGGTGGAAGAGCGGTTGAAACAGATTTACAAAGCGCATCACCCGCGCGCATGAAGCGCGGCAGGCCACGCAGTTAGAGGGGGATGCCGGCGGCCCCGGACATCCGAAAGCAGAGGGAGAGTAATGCCAGACTATATGTTTTTGTTGGAAAGCCGTCTTTCGCCCGAGCAGCGCGCGGCCATGATGCGCGTGCAAGAGCTGGCGTCGGCGCTGGGTTTTAATCTTTATTTGACAGGCGGCACGGTGCGCGACCTGGTAACTGGTGCGACGTTGCGCGACCTGGATTTCACGATTGAAGGCAATCCGTCAAAGCTGGCGCGGGAACTCGAAAAGGGCGGCGCGAAAATCCTTCTTGAAGACGACAAATTGCGCCACGTGGAAATTTTGTTCGCCGGAGAAGTCGAGGGCAGCATCTCCGCGGCGCGCGACGACCACTATGTGCGGCCGGGAACGCGGCCGGAGATTCGCTGGTCGACCATCATGGAAGATTTGCGCCGGCGCGATTTCTCGTTGAACGCCATCGCCATTTCCCTGAACCCCGCTTCGCGGGGGTTGCTGCTCGATCCCACCAACGGCCTTTCTGACATCGAACGAGCCGAAGTGCGGGCCTTGACGATCCACAGTTTCACGAATCAACCGGTGCGCTTGCTGCGCGTGTTGAGATTTGCGTCGCGCATGGGCTTCAAAGTGGAAGCGCGCACGCAAGAGTGGTTTGATTTGGCCATCGAGCGTGATTTGCACCACACCATTGCGCCCGAAGATGCCGGCGGGGAATTGCGGGACGTGGCGCGCGAGGAGCGCCCGAGCATCGGCCTCAAAGCTTGGGAAGAGCATGATTTGATGGAAGCGGTCAGCCCGCTGCTAGCCAAAAAACATCCCGACTACGAAGCCATTGGCCGGCTTGTGAAGGTGCGTGAAGATTTGATGATGGCGGGATTCCGTCCGCGCCTGGCCTCGCCAATGTTGCTGGCGATCTTGGGGCGCTTGAAGGACCGCGAATTATCGAGCACCTTGTCGAAGGCCGGCTTTAAGAGCGCCGAAGCGGACGTGGTTTTGAATTTTGAAGAGAAGGCGCTGGCGGTGCAAAAGGAACTGACCAACCGCAAGCTGGAAGCGCCCATTGAGGCCTACAGATTTCTGGAAAAGACACCCACGGAACAGGTTGCCTATCTGCTGGCGGAATCGAACCATTCCGCAGCGCTTTCTAAAATTAAGGCGTACTTGCACAAGTGGCGGCCGATGCGTTCTGCGCTGCCCGTGGTCGGCACAGAATTGCAGGCGCTCGGCATGGAACGCGGGGCAAAGTTCGACGAAATTGTGGAACAAATGTTCGCCCTGCAATTGACGGGACGCGGGAAGACCCCGGAAGAGCGCGAAAAGATGCTGCGCAAGTTGTCCGGGATTAAAGAACAGCCCAAGAAAAAGGAAAAAGAAAGGAAACCGTCGAAGGCGGAAGAGAAAGCGCACGCCGCGGCCAGCGCGGAAGCCAAGCACAAGCACTCCGCGGGCATCGCCGCGCGGCGTTCGGAAGGCGCGCACAAGGGCGGAGGCGGCAAAGTGGCGGCCAAGCCGCCGGCGAAGTCCGGGAAGAGCGCCGCGCCGGCAAAGAAGGCCGCGGGAAAGAGATAGTCGTTCCGCATTGCTTCATTGGGCTGAAAAAAATTCCTGAGGAAAACGCGAGAATGCGAGTCGCAATTCTCGCGCAAGAGTTTTAGAATTGAAGCTCATGGGGCAACCGCAGTTCGTTCACCTGCACGTTCACACAGACTTCAGCTTACTGGATGGAGCTTGCGAAACATCGGAGCTCCTGGACGAAGCGTCGCGCCAGAAGATGCCGGCGGTGGCCATCACCGATCACGGCAACCTGTTTGCCGCGGCAAATTTCTTCCACGAGGCCAGCAAGCGCGACGTGAAGGCCATCATCGGCTGCGAAGTGTATGTGGCCAAGGGCAGCCGGCACGACCGCGGCGAAAAGAGCGGTCCGCCCAATGGCTCGCAGGACCGCGCAGAGGCGGAAAGCGGCGGCCGGGGAAACAACCATCTGGTGTTGCTTGCGGAATCGCTCGAGGGCTATCACAACCTCATTAAATTGGTGTCGTCCGGGTTTCTGGAAGGTTTCTATTACAAGCCGCGTATCGACTACGACCTTCTCGCCAAGCACAGCGAGGGACTGATTGCGCTGTCTGCGTGCTTGCGCGGCGCGGTGACCGAGGCGGTGGTCGACAAGAAATATGATCTCGCGAAAGAGAACGCCTACCGGCTGCGCGATATTTTTGGAAAGAACAACTTCTTTTTAGAAATTCAGGACCAAGGCCTGGAGATTGAAAAAGGCGTGAATCCGGATCTGGTGCGGCTGTCCAAGGAGTCCGGCATTCCCCTGGTGGCTACCAACGACTGCCACTATTTGCATCACGAAGACGCGCACGCGCAGGAGGTTTTGCTGTGTATTCAGACCGGCAAAACCATGAGCGACGAGCGGCGCATGAAATTCCAGACCGATCAATTCTATTTTAAGAGCGCCGCGGAAATGGCGCGCGTGTTCGGAGAAATCCCCGAAGCGCTCAGTCGCACGGTCGATATAGCCAGCCGGTGCAACGTGAAGATTGCGCCGATTCCGAATCCGTTTCCGACCTTTGCGGTGCCGGAAGGGCACACTCCGGGAAGTTATTTTGAGAAAGTGGCGCGCGAAGGATTCGCGACGCGCGTGCCATTTCTCGAAGCGCTGGCCAAGCAAGGCGCGCTGGCGAATCCGCTTTCTGAATATGAGCGGCGGCTGACGTCGGAAATTCAGATGATCAAGAAGATGCGCTACGAAGGCTACTTTTTGATTGTGTGGGATTTCATTCACTATGCAAGAGTGCAGGGCGTTCCGGTGGGGCCGGGGCGAGGGTCAGCCGCTGGAAGCCTGGTGAGTTACGCCCTGCGCATTACCGACGTGGATCCGCTGCAATACAATTTGCTGTTTGAACGCTTCCTGAATCCGGAACGTGTTTCGATGCCGGACATCGATATCGACTTCTGCATGCGGCGGCGCGGCGAACTGATCGAGTACGTGACGCAGAAATATGGTCGCGAAAACGTGGCGCAGATCATCACCTTTGGGACCATGGCGGCGAAAGCGGCGGTCAAGGATGTGGGCCGCGCCATGGATATTCCGTACGCCGAAGTGGATCGCATCGCCAAGCTGATCCCGACTACGCTGGGCATCACGTTGGAAGACGCGCTAAAGCAGGCGCCACTGTTGAAGTCGGCGATCGATAATGACGACAGGCTGAAAGATCTAATGAGCGTGGCGCTGCGCCTCGAAGGACTGTCGCGGCATGCTTCCACGCACGCCGCGGGCGTGGTGATTTCTCCGCAACCTCTTACGGATCTGGTGCCCGTTTACAAGACGAACCGCGATGAAATAACGACGCAGTATGACATGAACGGTTTGGAGCGTATCGGACTGCTCAAGATGGATTTTCTTGGGCTGACCACGCTGACCGTGCTGCACGATGCGGTGCGCATGGTGAAGCAGAGTCGCGGTATCGAAATGGAAATCGACAAGTTGGCGCTCGACGACGCGGATACTTATAAACTCTTCGCCAAGGGCGACACCACTGCGATTTTTCAGTTTGAGTCGCATGGCATGCGCGACATCTTGCGGCGCTATCAGCCGACGCGCATTGAAGACTTAACGGCGCTGAACGCTCTGTATCGTCCCGGACCGATTCAGGGCGGCATGATCGACGATTTCATTAACCGCAAGCATGGCAAAACGAAAGTCACCTACGAGCTAACGCAATTGCAGGAGATTCTGCAGGAAACATACGGCGTGATTTTGTATCAGGAACAGGTGATGCAAATTGCCAACCGTCTGGCGAGCTTTTCGCTGGGCGAAGCGGATATTTTGCGCCGCGCCATGGGCAAGAAGAAGAAGGAGGAAATGGCGGCGCAACGCGCTAAATTCATGATCGGCTGCGCGGCCAACAAGATCAACGAGAAAAAAGCGGAACGCATTTTTAATTTGATGGAAGAGTTTGCAGGCTATGGATTTAACAAGTCGCACTCTTGCGCATACGCGCTGCTGGCGTACCAGACGGCATTTTTGAAGACGCACTACCCTGTGGAGTTTATGGCCGCGCTGCTGACTTCGGAAGCCGGCAACACCGACAAGACCGTGAAATATATTAACGAAGCGCGCGGCATGAGCATTCCGATTTTGCCGCCGGATGTGAATGAAAGCGATTTGTATTTCACGCCGGTGGGCGAAGCCATCCGGTTTGGGTTGGCGGCGATCAAGAATGTCGGCGAAAACACCGCGAAAGCCATCCGCGACTCACGATTGGCTACCGGCGAATTTCGCACGATGTACGACTTTTGCGAACGCATCGAATCACGTTTTCTGAACAAGCGCGTTTTTGAGAGTCTGATTAAGTCCGGAGCGCTGGACTCGCTGGGCGCGCGCGAGAGCATGATGGCTTCGGTGGATGACGCGGTTTCAGAATTGCAACGTGCCTCGCGGACGAAAGAGTCTGGACAGCACGGATTGTTTGGCGGCGCTTCGGCGCCGACGATTGCTCCTTTTGAGTTGCGCGATGCGCCGCAATGGAGTGAAGAAGAGCGGCTGACCAGCGAATATGCCATGCTAGGTTTCTATGTTTCCGGGCACCCGCTGGAAAAATATGCTTCCCGGCTGGAAGAATTAAAAGTGGTGTCGCTGAGCGAAGTGGAGGGCCAGCGCAATGGTCGCGAGATCGCGGTGGCGGCATTGATCGTAGGTTCGCGGCCGATGCGCTCGAAAAAGGGCGCGCGCTGGGCAATTTATACGATTCAGGATATGACCGGAGTGCAGGAGTTGCTGGCGTTTCCGGAAAGCTTCACGCGGCTCGAAGCGATGCTGAAACCGGGAAGCCCGCTGCTGCTGAAAGTAAAAATTCAGGTGGAAGAAGCGGGGACGCGGCTATCGCTGCAAGAAGCGCGACGGCTCGACCAGATGCCGGAGAAGGCGGCGACCGCGGAATTTCGCGTGCGGCTCGATGTCGGCGCGCTGAACGAGGCGCTGCTCGCGGATTTGGAACAAGTGCTCGCCGATTCGCCGGGGACGACGCCGGTGATCTTTGAGTTGGTGTCGGAGGATGGTTCCGTGGCACTGTTGCCATCGCAGCAGAAAGTGCGCGTGACGCCCGAACTGGTGGATGGCGTGGCGCGAGTGCGCGGCGACCAGGCCGCGGCATAATAATTGGGCCCGAACATCTCGCGTACGATTTTGTTATGAGCGCCAAACAGAACAATCGAGAAGCCAAGCCGCGCGGCGAACGCCAGGAAGAAATCGACCGCCTGGAAAGGGAAGTGGAAGAGTTGCGCAGCCTCGCTAGCGACGAGACCGCGGACGCGGAAGTAGAGCGCATCCGGCAGCAGGTGGCGGAACTGCGGCGCGAATTCTACACGCACCTCGGGCCGTGGCAGCGCGCGCAGATTGCGCGGCATCAGCAGCGTCCGTATACGCTGGACTACATCGGATTATTGTTTACGGATTTTGTGGAGTTGCATGGCGACCGGGCATTTGGAGACGACAAAGCGCTCATTGCGGGTTTGGCGAAATATCATGGGCGTCCGGTAGCGGTGATCGGTCATCAGAAAGGCCGCGATACGAAGCAACGCTTGGTGCGCAATTTTGGCCAGCCGAAGCCGGAGGGCTATCGCAAGGCGCTGCGCGTGATGCAACTGGCGGCGAAATTTGGAAGGCCCATCATTACGCTGATTGACACGCCGGGGGCGTATCCCGGGATTGACGCTGAAGAACGCGGACAGGGCGAGGCCATCGCGCGCAACTTGCGGGAAATGGCACGGCTGCCGGTGCCGATCATTGTGACGGTGACGGGCGAAGGCGGTTCTGGCGGCGCGTTGGCGGTGGCCATTGGGGACCGCGTGAATATTTTGGAAAATAGTTTTTACTCCGTGATTTCGCCGGAGGGCTGCGCGTCGATTGTGTGGCGGGATTCCACGAAGGCGGAAACCGCGGCGATTGCCATGAAAATTATGGCGAAGGATTTGAAAGAGCTGGGCATCGTCGACGAAATTGTGCCGGAGCCGGAAGGTGGAGCGCATAACGACCATGCGGCCGCGGCGGCATTTCTCGACGAAGTGCTGAACCGGCAATTGATCGCGCTGACCAACCAGCCGCTGAAGAAACTGCTCGACAACCGCTACGAGAAGTTCCGCACGATGGGGCAATATTTCGACATTCTCGCGAGTTAGTGGTTGCGAGCGTTCGCGACGCAATGACCGCACGCGCGATCCCTGCGACGCAACCAGGAACAAGGCCACGGACGCCGGACGCCCTCTCGGAGCGGAACCGTGGTGGTGGACCCCGTACCCCTTTCGCAACGCTGGTGAAGACCTGCCATTGTTGTGCTGCAGGGCAGGCTTTATTCTGAGTGAGCAAGGGTCAATGTGTGCGGGAAGAGCGCGTTTGCGGCCACCGGTACACGCTAGGACAGTGCTCATCATGTCGGAACCGTTTCGGCCTTACGAAAAGCTCGTAGAGATCAGCATTTATGGCAAGAAGTTTCAGGTACCGGAACGGAATTCGCTGTTGCGCTGCTTTCAATTTATTAGCCCGGAGACGATACCCTACGGGCGTTTCTGCTGGAATCAGGACTGCCAATACTGCCGGGTGACCTGCCAATTGCCGGATGATGAAGAGCCGCGCGAGATGCTGAGCTGCAAGTTCATCGTGATGCCGGGGATGGAGATTTCGGAGTTGAGCCAGGAGCTGCGGTGGTGTTTGCGGGCGAAATTGCCCGCGGATACTACCGTAACTTCGTAGTTCTCTTGCCTTTGGTTCAATTTAAGCTCATTGCTTCAATCGAGCATTAAATCATTCTCGCAGCCCTCGCGTTTTCGGCCCATCCCCACCCTGCTTTTTTCGTAACTCATTCTGAGCGAATGAGGTCTCGTTCCAATTCAGAAATAAATCTCGCGGCGGTGCGTGGCAAACCGTGGATTTGCGCATGGATTGTGGGAATGGAGGGCTTTGGAAGTAAGCGTCTGACCAACCCGCTGTTCGAATCGCGGGGTGAGTGTTGTAGTACCCGGATGACCGCAAAAACAGAGCTGTCAGCGCCCAAGCGACGTACTCGTGCGGAAGTTCAGCAGTTGGTAGTGGAGTTTGCGAGCAGCGGTAAACGGCGAAGCGAGTTTTGCCAGAGTCGAGGTTTGAGCTTTAGCACTCTGGATCGTCATCGAAGAAACTGCGCTGGAAGAGCAGTACGCAGAACTGCGGATTCGTGTGCTGGAAGAGCGGCTACGGTTGCTGCGGATCGAGAAGTATGGAGCAGCGGCGATTCGGCAGATGCTACTTCTTCACTGCCGCCGTTTAGCAGTAGATGTTTGCCCGTGGTACACTGCTGCCAATATGCCGCAGTTCGTTATTGAACGCGAAATCCCGGGAGCTGGATCGCTGTCGGACACGCAACTCCGCGATATCTCTCTGCGCTCTTTGGAAACATTGGAAGGAATGGGGCCGCAGATCCAATGGCTTCATAGTTATGTGACGGAGGATAAGGTCTACTGCGTGTACCTCGCGCCCGACGAGAACAGCATTCGGGAGCACGCTCGCCTCGCGGGGGTTCCAGCCGATCGGGTTTCGGCAGTCCGCCGGATGATTGACCCTGTGAATCTGAGATAGCGACTTAGGATTCTCGCCGCGAGTATTGGATGGCGCTGTCGATTCCCATGGCCGAGCCTTCTGCCCAAGCGCTTTTCCCTTCCGCGTCTTCGAGTGAGTCCCATGCAAATGACAGGGTCCGATCAAGTTTGGACTGCTCTGCCTGAGGCAAGGGGGCGCTAATTAGTTGGCGCATGTGTGCGGCCGCTGCAGCCAGCCTCAGCGCACGTGCGGCGCGACCTCGGGCGACGGCCAGACACGCAAAGCCTTCCAGAGAACGCGCCACGCCCCGCTTGTGTCCCAGCTCGGAGAACAGTTCGAGAGCTTCGCGGTACGTGGCATGTGCCTCGTCATATTGTCTTTGTTCGGAGTAAACGTAGCCCAAGTCTGCGAGCGAGCGGGCGGAACCCCAGCGGTCCCCGTCTGCACGAAAGGCCTTAAGTGCGCGTTCGTAGAAGTCACGAGCGATCTCCAGGTCACCTTGTGCCCGGGCTATGTCGCCTTGCTGATTGAGAGACCAGGCAGCCCCACTGGCATCTCCGACTTCCTGAAAAATTTGCGTCGCTTCGCTGAGCCCCATTCGCGCACGCGAATAGTCGCCTTGGATCTTTGCGATATTCGCCAGATTGTGCAGACAGCGAGCGGTCGACAACTGATCGGGCAGAGTGCGCCATTCCGCCAGACTGCGCTGGAAATAAATTTGTGCCGCCTGGTAATCGCCGCTATCTCGCGCTCCGATTCCAAGGGCGTTTAGCGACGCCGCGATTCCCCAACGGTCGTTTAACTCCTCATACAGCGAAAGACTTTGCTGTATGAATCGTTCCGAAGCGGGAAAGTCGCTTTGGGCGGTCGCTAGCGCGCCTAGAAAAATACAGATTCGCGCCCGTTGTTTTGCGTATCCCGAATCCGCCAGGCGCAGGATCGTCTCAAGCCTGGCGCGGCCTTCGGTCAGATGTTCTCGCATGTCCCAGAATCGAAACAACGCCATGCAGAGCCGCAAGCCCCAGTCGAGATCGTGATGGTCAAAGAGGTAATCGAGAGCTGAGCGGAAGTTGTCGATTTCGAGATCGCATCGCTCCAGCCACGCCGCGCGTTCATCCGGGCTCAGTTCAGGATTGCCTTCCTCCGCGAGCACCAGGCAATACGCGGCATGTGCTCGTCGCGTTGCGGCATCTTCATCACAAGAAACAAGACGTTCCAGTGCGTATTCACGAATCGTTTCCAACATTCTGAAACGGGTTTCCGGTTCGTGCTGGTTGATGCGCTGGACCAGGCTCTTATCAAATAATGAGGTCAGGCCGTCGAATAAATCGATCCCCAGATCGCGGCCCGTGTTGCAAACGGCTTCGGCAGCCTCTAACGTGCAGCCTCCAGTAAACACGGAAAAGCGCCGGAACAGTTTTTGCTCAGATTCATTTAGGAGGCCGTGGCTCCAGTCAATGGTGTTGCGGAGCGCCTGTTGCCGCTTGGGCAAATCAAGCGCGCCGCCAGTCAGCAAATGCAGTCTGCTTTGCAGTCGCTCCAGGATGGCGATCGGCGACAGCAGCTTGGTACGCGCCGCCGCCAGCTCGATTGCCAGGGGTAGACCATCCAGGCGTAAACAGATGTCTCGAATCGCAGGCGAATTTTCGACAGTCAGCGAAAAGCTAGGCCGAGCCGCGATTGCCCGCTGTATAAATAATTGCACGGCTGCATCCTGTGCGAGCGGCGCCACGGGAAATTCCTGTTCTCCATATACACGCAGACACTCGCGGCTGGTGACCAGCACTTTGAGAGTCGAGCAAGCCGTTAATATCTCGGCTACCACGGCTGCGGCAGGAAGCACCTGCTCGAAATTGTCGAGCACGTACAGGAATGGCCCTGATTGCTGCAGGTAGTCACCGATGAGCTCCGGTATTGTGCGGTTGGCAACCTGCTGAATCCCGAGTGCCTTGGCGAGTGCTGCTGCAACCAGATCTGCATGTGTAATGGCGGCAAGTCCAACGAAAACAACCCCACCTGTGAAATGGAACGCGATCGCCTCGGCTACGGCGATGGCTAGCCGGGTTTTCCCTGCGCCGCCGGCACCGGTCAAGCTTAGGAGCCGAACATTCGGGCTGAGCAGGAATTCAGCGGCTTCTCGCAGTTCTCTCTCTCGGCCAACAAGCGAAGTCCGAGGGACCGGCAGGTCCATGATCTTTCCACCCGGCTTCCCAAGTGCGGAAATCGCGCCCGCTGTCGATTCCGGAACCTCAATATCGTGGAAGCGCTCCGCGCGAATTGGCAATGAGACTGAGTCGGTGTTGCGTTTGAGCCGCTGCAAATCCGCACGGACATCGGATGCATGCTGGTAGCGTAATTCGCATTTTTTCTCTAAGCATTTACTGATAATCCTCTCTAAGTCAGCCGGCAGGTTTGGATTCAACCGCGCAGGAGCCACGGCTGCACGATTGAGGATCGCGTCAAAGATTACTCCTGCGGTTTCCCCGGGGAAGGGCAACTTCCCGGTCGCCATTTCGTAGAGCACAATTCCGAAAGAAAAAAGGTCAGTGCGACCATCCAAATCCTTTCCGCGGACCTGTTCTGGCGACATATAGGAAATGGTGCCGATAGCCGCGCCGGGGCTGGTCAGGTGATCTTGCAAGGTCGCCGTTGCTCCCAGCGTGCCTTGGGTGCTTCCCACTTTCCCGAGCATCGCCACGACTTTGGCTAAGCCAAAATCCAGAATCTTGGCGTGCCCGCGTATGGTAATGAAAATGTTCGCTGGCTTGATGTCGCGGTGGATGATTCCCTTGGCGTGGGCGGCATCCAGGGCGTCGGCAATATCGATCGCCAGCGACAGAATTAACTCGGTCTCCAGCGGATTTCCCGCGATCCGATGTTTCAGTGTGACGCCATCCAGAAACTCCATGACGATGAAAGACTGGCCGTCATGGCGGCCAATCTCATGGATCGTGCAGATGTTGGGATGGTTCAGTGCGGAGGCGGACTGCGCCTCGCGCTCCAGACGCGCGAGTGCCTGATGGTCGTTGGCTGCATCATCCGGCAGGAACTTCAACGCGACGAAACGGCGGAGGGTTAGATCCTCAGCTTTGTAAACAACACCCATGCCGCCGCCGCCGAGTTTTTCAACGATGCGATAGTGGGAAACTGTGCTGCCAATGAGTTCGGTTCCAATTTCTCCTGCGGCGGCTTCAGCGGCTACCAGTTTACCCACCATCTCCAGCGCGGGCGAGTCAATGAAATGCTCAGTTTTTTTCTCCTGAGCCAGCAATGTCTCCACTTCATGACGCAGCACTGCGTCGTCCCCGCAGGAGCGTTCCACGAATTGAACGCGAAGGCGTTCTTCGAGTTCCAAGGCACGTTGAAACAGCTCTTCCACCCGATGCCAACGTTCAGAATCCATACTTCAGGCTTCTCCGCTCAACTCACGCAGCAGCCAGGCTCTTGCCAACCTCCAATCCCGTACTACTGTCTCAGTCGATACTTTCAAGACTTCAGCAGTTTCCTCTATGCTCAATCCACCAAAGAATTTGAGTTCTACGACTTTGCTCTTTCTGCCATCAACCTTCGCTAAGGCCTTTAATGCGTCATCCAGTGCCACAATGTCTGCGTCGGGTTCGTTTGATACCGTCGGCGCGTCGTCTAGCGACAGGTGAACTAAACCACCGCCTCGTTTCTGATAGCCACGCGAACGGGCAAAATCGATAAGAATACGGCGCATCAGCCGCGCCGACACAGCTAAGAAATGTGCGCGATCCTGCCAATCGACTCGGCTACAATCCACAAGCCGCAAGTAGACTTCATTCACCAGAGCTGTCGTTTGCAACGTATGCCCAGGTCGTTGCCCCGCCATGTAGCGTTGCGCCACCCGATGTAGCTGCTCGTACAAGAGAGGCGTGAGTTTTTCAAGGGCGTCTTGATCCCCGGCAGTCCAGGCCCTGAGCAGCTGCGTTACCTCGTGGCTAGAAGACAGCCCCATATCCGCCATGGTCCCGATAGGGTACACCGTTATTTGCAGCCGCCCAAGAGGTCCTCTTCCCCATGCGGCCTTTACAATTTCTCCGACTTTTGCCGAACCCCGTTGCTATTTCGGATCTCATTTCCCGTCTTCTTATATAGGGACATTCGGAAGAAAAGTCCAAATATAGGAGGCATCACCAATGGGTACAGCACCAATTCCGGCTCTGGATATGAACAAACTGAATGCTTTTATCGGACAATTCGTCACTGATCTCGGCGCCGCGGTCCACGCCGGCATGGTGGTGATCGGCGAGAAACTCGGCCTTTACAAGGCGCTGGCTGCCGGCCCCATGGGTCCGGAAGAGCTAGCCGCCAAAACGGGGACCGATGAACGCTATCTGCGCGAATGGCTGGCCTCACAGGCGGCGGGAGGCTACGTCATTTACGACGAATTGACGAACAAATTCAGCCTGACGGAAGAACAGGCCTTCACGCTCGCCCAAGATGACAGCCCGGCTTATCTGCCGGGAGCTTTCGAACTCGCCCTGGGCTCTCTGGCTGCCGTGCCTCGCATAGCGGAGTCCTTTCGTACGGGCGCTGGAATGGGTTGGCACGAACACGACGACGGCGTATTTCACGGTTGCGAAAAATTCTTCCGCCCCGGCTACGCTGCCAACCTTGTCGGCACGTGGATACCTTCGCTCAACGACGTAAAACAGAAGCTCGAAGCCGGCGCTCGCGTCGCCGATGTCGGCTGCGGGAAAGGCGCATCGACCGTGCTGATGGCAAAAGCGTTTCCCAACTCACGGTTTTTCGGATTCGACTACCACGACAAGTCGATCGAGGCGGCACGCGAATCTGCCAAACGGCAAGGAGTTGCTGACCGGGTTAGTTTCGAGGTCTCGAAAGCCAAGGAATTTCCCGGCAAAGACTACGATTTCGTAGCGGTCTTCGACTGCCTGCATGACATGGGCGATCCGGTGGGTGCCGCTGCGCATGTTCGGCGCTCCCTGGCCAAAGACGGCACGTGGATGATCGTCGAACCCTTCGCGAACGATCAGTTGAAAGACAACCTGAATCCCGTGGGGCGCGTTTACTACTCGTTCTCAACATTACTCTGCACCCCTTGTTCGAGATCACAGGAAGTCGCACTCTGTCTGGGCGCGCAGGCGGGCGAGAAGCGCATTCGAGAGGTTGTGACCTCGGCCGGCTTTACTCGCTTTCGCCGGGCGACGGAGACACCCTTCAACATCGTGTACGAAGCGCGGCCTTAGTATGCGAGCTTGGACAGAGCGGCCAACCATAGTAGGCGGCTGCTCAGCCGGGTTTGCATTGTAGAATGTCGTGGAAAACTTGAATTCCAAGTGCGAGGAAAAACGCATGGCAACAATTCCCGAAGCGACGTTCCCCAACCCGTCAGGCGACGGTCGAAGCTCCGAAAAAACACGCGGTGCTGGGTCCGAGCTTTCGAACGGGCATGGTCTCACCAAGGAGATGCTGGGGCGCTTCGATGCCCGGGCCGCGAGCTACGACCGCGAAAATCGATTCTTCGATCAAGATTTCCAGGAGCTCCGCGCAGCCAAGTATCTGGTCATGCCAGTTCCGGAGAAATTTGGCGGTCCAGGGTTGAGTCTCGCTGAGGCGTGCCGTGCCCAGCGCCGGCTCGCCTACTATGCGCCCGCGACCGCCTTGGCTGTGAATATGCATCTCTATTGGGTCGGAGTCGCCGCCGATCTCTGGCGTCGCGGAGATACTTCCCTCGAATGGATGCTCAAGGATGCCGCCACAGGCGAAATTTTCGCAGCCGGTCACGCCGAGAGTGGCAACGATATTCCGGTGCTTTTCTCCACGGCGAAAGCCGAACGCGTTGACGGCGGCTATCGCTTCACAGGCCGCAAGCAGTTCGGTAGCCTGACGCCGGTCTGGACGCGCTTTGGCCTCCACGGAATGGACACAAGCGACCCTACCCATCCGAAGGTCGTCCACGCGTTTATGCTGCGCGATAGCAGCGGCTACATTATCAAGGAAACCTGGGATGTTCTCGGCATGCGCGCCACGCGCAGCGATGACACGGTCCTCGAGAACGCTTTTATTCCAGATCGGTACGTTGCGCGTGTCGTTCCGGCCGGGGGCGCTGGAATCGATGCATTTGTCCTCTCTGTGTTTGCCTGGGCGCTGATGGGCTTCGCCAATGTTTATTACGGTCTGGCCCTGCGCGCTCTGGACAAGAGCGTTGCTGCTGCGAAGAGCAAGAGTTCTCTCGCTCTCTCCCGGTCAATGGCTTACCATCCTGAAATCCAGCACGCCGTTGCGCAAATGGTGATTGAGCTTGAGTCCATCGGGCCGCATCTTGATCGCATCGCGGAGGACTGGTCGAAAGGAGTGGATTACGGCCCCGAATGGCCTTCAAAAATCTTCGCCGCCAAATACCACGCGGTCGAGGGATCCTGGCGCGTTGTCGATCTCGGCCTCGATATTGCCGGCGGCCATGGTATTTTTCGCTCGGCAGGATACGAGCGCTTGCTGCGCGATGCGCGTCTTGGCAGGATTCATCCCGCCAATGCTTTTCTTACGCACGAAGTGGTCGGCAAGACCGCGCTCGGTATCAGCCTCGATGAGCAGCCCCGGTGGGGCTAGTTCCCAGCGTACGCCGCCGATTGCAGCAATGCTCCTTGCAGAACAGTGATTGCTGTGTCCACTGACGCGGTTCTTGGACGAGGACGAGCGTCCAAAACGGCCGCCCAAGAATTTGCTCCTCCAGTGGCGAAGTCGCGCGGGCTGCGGACTCAATCCGTCAACTGTGTGTTTGCTCTGTAGTCTGCCTGCCAATCAGCCTCGCTTACAGCGTGGCCCTGCCTCCGAAGCTCGCGGCGATTCCCGGCGATTTTGTAGATTGCTTGCGGCCCTGCCGCACTGCGGTTGTAGGAAACAGCAACAAGGAATTGACGCTGAGAAAGTTAGGAAGCGGACCCTGTAGTGGGTTTTGCGCGGCGGATACGTGCACATTTGCCGATGAAGGTATCGAGCATGGTGTTTATAAGGTGGCCTAGCTGCTTTTCGTTAATCGAGTTCTTCTGCGCGGCGGTGAGGGTCGACTTTAGGCCGTGAGTGGCGGCGGAAGTCGGCATACGATCAACGGCCTCGAGGTATTGGTTGCAGTTCCAATTCTCATCGAGGCCCTGCTGCAACAATTTGGCCGCGCTTTCGTAATCGAGCGCCATCTTGTTTCGACTGTCGAGTATGGCTTGCACCTTTTCGGGTTGCCCGAACGTTTCGCCGTCAACCCAGATACCAGCGAGGACTTCAATGTGGTCGGGGAGGGGTGAGCCGACAATGTGAACGAGGTTCTGGGTTAGATGAGCGCCAGATTGTATGGGAGATTCTCCGGATAGAACGGAATCCCATCGAGAGTTTTTCGTGACGTAGGCGGTTATCGGTTTGCCGCTGAGATTCGTGACGGTATAGGTAGGGTGGTTCTCGTCGGCTTGAATTTCGATGAGGAGTTGCGGTTGCTCGGCAAGCGCTGGGCATGGGTGAAGCGCTGAGAAAAGAACGACAAGGACGAGTGAGGCGCACAGAGGGACGCGGTCGTTCATATGGCTAAGGCGCCTCCGTCGGACGAACCATATCATGGCATCTAGTCTCCGGCGAGGGGTGTGTGGCGCCGTCTTGCGTCCGGCGTTAAAATTGGAGTATGGACCTGAGCAAACATGTTTTTAGCAATTTTCTGCAACCGGGATGGTTGCTCTCGGCGATGTTATTGTGCGCCGTCTTTTTAGCGGCCCCGGGTGATGGTCGGGAACGCAAGGACGAAGCTAAGGCCGTTCACTCCGCGGCGGGCGATTCGGTCGGTGATAGCGGCGGCCAGTTTAGGATACCGGCGGGGACGATTTTGCCGGTGCGATTGAACGCGACGATCTCGTCTGGAAAAGCCAAGGCGGGGCAAGTGATCACGGGAAGGATTATGCAGGACGTGCCGCTGGCGGGGGGCGCGAGGATAGCGGCGGGAACGAAGGTTGTGGGTCATATCGTCGAAAAGGTGGCGGGGAGTGCCGGGGCGCCAGGCCACGTCTCGCTGCAGTTCGACAGAGTGGTGACGGCGCACCAGACAATAGCGATCTCCACGAATTTGCGAGCGATAGCGGGGTTCATGCGAATTGCCGAGGCGCAAGTCCCTCCGAGCGGAACAGGCGAGACCGAGGTGTACCGCTGGTTGACGACGGTGCAGATCGGCGGGGACGTGGTGTATGGAGAGGGCGGTCCGGTAACGAGCGGGGAGAACCCGAATGAAATCGTCGGGAAGAAGGTTAATGATGGGGTCTTGGGATACGTCAGAGCGAAGCAGGGCACTAAGTGTCGAGGCGAGCGGGACGGCAATAAGAGTCCGCAGGCGTTGTGGGTATTTTCCGCGGACGCTTGCGGGACGTACGGGATGGAGCACGTCAGCATCGCGCACGCCGGCCGCACGGAACCTGTCGGAGTGATCGTCCTGGCTTCCGACAAAGAAGACCTGAAAATAGCGGGGGGAACGGGGATGCTTTTGCGAGTGGACGCGAGCACGGGCAACTAGGCGCTGGAGGTTCACGAAATAATTCTTGGCGGTTTGTCCACGAAGCTCGGTCTACGATGGCAGCGGTTCGCTTTGGTGCGCGTCGGTGAGTGGAATTCTCGCTTTGATACTGACAAGGGCGCGCGATTAGGAGATAAGCGGACCGTCGAGGGAAGGTTTTGCCCGGCGTATACGTATGGATTGGCCGGTGAAGCTGTCGATCATGTAGTTGATGACGTTTCTTAGATATTCTGGGTATTCGGCGTTCCGTTGATTGATGGGGTTGAGGGTAGAGCGTATGGCGAGGACCGCAGGCGAATCTGGCATAGTTTCGACAGCCTGGACGAATTGGGCGTAGGTCCAGTTCTCATCAAGGCCGTGCTGAAGAAAACTCGCGACGTTTTCAAGAAGAGTCGCGCGTAATTTGCGGCCTGCGAGGATGAGGGGCACTGATCCAGGTTGGCCGAAGGCGTCGCCATTGGCCCAAATGCCCCCAATGACTTCCATGTGGTCGGGGAACGGGGCGCCGGCGGGATGAGGCAACGGGCGCGAAATGTGTGCGCCGGATGGTAACGGAGATTGTTCCAGAAGCACAGAATCCCACTGCTCCGTTCCTTGAACCTGCGTTGCGGATGAATATCGTACGACAAAGGCGGAGACGGGCGTGGCGGCTTGATTGGTGACGGTATAGGTGTGGGTGTTTTGATTGTCTTGAATTTCGACTTGAAATTGCGGTTGCTCAGGGCGCGCAGGAGACTCGGATGAGGCTAGCGCAAAGATCACAGCGGCGCGAAGCAAAGCGGCGGGATACATACGCATCTCCGGTAAGCGGAAACATATCATCGCCGGGCGCTCGCGGCCAGCATGGACTTTTGGTCGTACCAGTCCGAAAGATCACCTGAACCGAAGAACGAATTGCCGATGTAGTTAGGCTTTGGTGCGTGAGACATTTAGCGCGACGCAGGCGGTGGCCGCCACCACTCCAAAGATCACGGCGAAAGGGATGGCGGCGTTCGAGACGCGGCCAAAATTTACACTACCCAGACCCGCAGCGTAACCGATGCCGAGGCCTAGGGCCATGCAGCCGAGGATGATGGTGACGTTGAGTAATTTCCAGGCGGCGCCTTGGGCACCTAGGATGGCAAACAGAATGCCGAGGATTAAGGCTGCGAACCAGATGGAAACCATAAGTTCCTCCTAACCGCAGGCAACTTATGCATGACGGCAATCCGAGGAGTTCAAAAATGAGCCCAGCGGATTGACGGCTCTTACCGCCACAGCTCTCGGTAGTCTCGAAGACCAGCGCAAGGCCGCGGCAATGTCCTTCGGCAGCATTTTAACGCGTAATTGCGCGGCTTTCACCCGGAATCTCGAGGACGTCGACCTGCGGGGCGCGGTAGTCGAAAATGAATGGCGTGGAGGTTCGTAAATTGCGGGCAGGGTTTGCGCTCCGTGGCGGAGTGCACTACATTCGATGAGCATGATACAAGCGCAAATTATTTGCGACGGGTGCGGGCAGGCGGCGTCGGCGGAGCACGTGGCCCGGCGGCTGCGGCGGCTAGAATGGGCGACGCGGTACCGGCCGCTGCATGTGCAGACGCTGTTGCTGGGGGCGGTGATGCCGTTGGCGGATGCCGAGTTTGTGTATGCGGACGCTGCCGAGTTTAGCGGGGAGGCGGAGCGAGTGTTGCGGCTGGCGGGAATTGCCGCGGCGGGGAAGAGCGCGGAGGCGATTCATCTTGAGTTGCAACGCGCCGGAATATTTGTGGCGCACGTCCTGGAATGCCCGCTAGAAGCGACGGGCGGCGCGGCTTTCGCGGAGTTGCTGCAGCGACGCGTGGGCAACACGCTGCTGCGGATTCGGCGGTCGATTAAGCCGAAGCGAGTGGCGGCGATGGGGGCGGAGATGGATTTGGTGGTGGAAAGGCTCACGGAGCAGGAGTTGGGTTGTGCCATCATTTTGGATGGCGGACAAGCATTCAAACTGGATGAACGGTACGAAGCGATGGAACGATTGCGCGCTGCGCTGGCGAGTCCTGTGGGGGCCGCGCGGTGAGTTCCTGTGCTGCCTGCCATGCGGGTACATGTACCTTTCCGATAGCAAATAGGGCTCTGCAGGTGTGGTAGACTGCGGCTCTAGGGCGTTCGGGATTCGTGGAACGCGGGAGTTCGTGTGTGAAAAAGCGAGCAAAATTTGGCATGGGGATCGGCGTGATCGTGGTGGCGTTGGGATTTCTGGCGTGGATGGGATACGGTGAGAGCAAGACCTATTACCACACGATTGCGGAACTGCCGACGTTACACGGAGCGGCGGCCGCGCGACGAATGCGCGTAGGCGGAACGGTGGAACCGGGGACGATTCGGCGACTTTCCGGCCGCGTGGATTTTGTACTCGCAGGCGAAGGGAAGACGCTGGCGGTAAGTTATACGGGAAGCGATCCGCTGCCGGATACGTTTGTGGATAAGTCGCAGGCGCTGGTTGAGGGAACGTTAGCGCCGGACGGGCGATTTGTTGCCGAAGTGGTGCAAGCAAAGTGCGCCTCGAAATATGAAGCGGCGCCGGGCGGGACGTTAGCCCCATCTGGTGCACCGGCGGAATCGACGCAACGCGGCAGCATGTGAATTGGTTAGGGATTTAGGCGGCGGAGAGGCTGGCGGTTCTTGGATCTATTCGGATCATTCGCGTTAATCCTGGCATTTATTTGTGCGGTTTATGCGTTTGTCGGCGGAATTGTCGCGATATGGGAGCGGCATCCGCTGCTCGTGAAGAGCACGCGGCAGGCGGGAATTGCCACCTGCGTGCTGATTTTCGTCGCGACGTTTAGCCTCGAATACTTGTTTTTCAGCGACAATTTTGCCAGCGCGTATGTGGTGTCGCACAGCAACCGCGATCTTTCCACTTTTTACAAAATAGCTGCGCTGTGGTCGGGACAGGAAGGCTCGCTGTTGTTCTGGAGCTTTCTGCTGGCGATCTACGTTTTTTCGGCGTTGATGGCGTACCGGAATAAGAATGGCGAGCTGATGCCGTATGTGGGTGTGGTGCTCGCGGGCGTGCAGATTTTCTTTTTGACACTGAACAATTTCGTGGCGAGTCCGTTTAAAGCGCTAGCGGTGCCGGGAGCTGGCGGCGCGATGAATCTGGTAACGCGGGCGGATGGCAACGGGTTGAACGCGCTGCTGCAATATCCGGAGATGGTGATTCATCCGCCGAATCTTTATTCGGGGTACACGGGATTTACCATCCCGTTTGCGTTTGCGCTGGGGGCGTTGCTGGCGCGGTATCCAGGAGAGAAATGGATTCACCTGACGCGCAAGTGGACGATGATCGCCTGGGGATTCCAGACGTGCGGGATTTTGCTGGGCGCGCATTGGGCGTATGCGGTGCTGGGCTGGGGCGGATATTGGGCGTGGGATCCGGTGGAGAATGCGTCGCTGCTGCCGTGGCTGACAGGGACGGCATTTTTGCATTCGGTCATGATGCAAGAGAAGCGCGGAATGATGAAAGTGTGGAACGTGTGGCTGGTATTCATCACGTTTCTGTTGTGCATTACCGGAACATTTTTGACGCGCAGCGGGATTGTGAGTTCGGTGCATGCGTTTGCGCAGTCGAGTATCGGAAACTGGTTTCTTGGGTTTATTTTACTGATTCTCCTGACCTGCTTGGCGGCGTACTTTAAGAACCGCGATTATCTGAAGAGCGAGAATCAGCTGGATGCCATGGTGTCGCGGGAGTCCAGCTTTTTGTTTAACAATTTAATTTTGCTGGTTTCGTGCATTGCGGTGCTGTCCGGGACATTGTTTCCGGTGTTTTCGGAATGGCTGTCCGGCTCGCGCATCAGCGTGGGCGCGCCGTTCTTTAACAAGGTGAATATTCCGATTGGGCTGCTGCTGCTGTTTCTGACGGGCGTGGGACCGCTGTTGGCTTGGCGGCAGACTTCCCTCGAAAGTTTGCGGCGAAACTTTGCATGGCCGTTGATGACGGGATTGCTGGGCGGGGGCGTGGCGTTTGCGCTGGGTTTCCGGCAGATGTATTCGCTGATTTGTTTGACGCTGTGCGTGTTTGTGGCGGCGACGATCAGCATGGAGTTTTATCGCGGGGCGAAGGTGATTCGTGCACGGTCGGGCGCGACGTTTCTGGCGTCATCAATTGATTTGACGATGCGCAACACGCGGCGCTATGGCGGATACATCGTGCACATGGGCATGGTGCTGATTTTCGTCGGGCTGGCGGGCGTGGCGTTTAACAAGGATGTGCAGAAAGATATGCAGCCCGGGCAGTCCATGCAGATTGGGCAGTATACGCTGCTGCTGCAGAGCATGGACAGCAAGCCGGAGAGGAATTACACGGCAGAGCGCATGAACGTGGAAGTGTTGCGCGACAACAAAGAGATGATGATGCTGTATCCCGAGCGGCGGCACTTTCCGACGAGCGAGCAGCCGGGGACCATGGTGGCGATTTACTCGACGCTTAAAGAAGATTTGTATGTGGTGTATGCGGGACAGAGTCCAGACACGCAGATGCCGGTGATTCACGCGTATCTGAATCCGCTCGTGAAATGGATCTGGTTTGGCGGCGCAGTGGTGGTCCTGGGGACCCTCGTGGCGCTGCTGCCGAATCGTAAGGCGGTGCTGGTGCTGGCGGCGGTGCCGGGGACGTCGCGGCAGGTGGCGCCGGGCGGGGCGCTGGCGCAGCCGGTGAGTCCAACGCCGGCGATGCGAGAAGGGCACGACTGACGATGGGGCCCCGGGCGCAAAGAATTATCGGGTTTGTGCTGGGCGGGATGCTGGCGCTTGGCGCGGTTGCTGCGACGCTGCGAGCGCAGCAGACAGATCGCGCGAAAGAAATTGGCGGGAAGCTTTTGTGTGGCATCGGGACTCCGCTGTGCGATTGCAAACAAATTTTGACGCAATGCAATCATGTCGGCTGCCGCAATTCTGCCGGGATGCTGAAGACGCTGGACGCGGCGATCGCGCGAGGAGATTCGGAAACGTCGATTATCCAAGGATTTGTGGCGGAATTTGGGACGGCGGTGCTTTCTGAGCCCTCAAAATCGGGGTTGAATCTGCTGGCTTGGTATTTGCCGGCGGCAACATTGTTTGCGGGATTGCTGCTGGTGCTGTTCGTGATATCGCGATGGCGCAAGCGGCCGCCTTCGGTGGTCCGCGGGCCGGCGGCGAGCAGCGAGATTTCGCCGGAGACGATGGCGCGGGCGCGCGCGCAGGCGGCGCGGGAGACGCAGGATTGATGTTGTATCTGGGGGTATTTACCGGGCTGCGGTTTTTGGCGGCTGATGCGGCGGTGCCGCCGAGCGACTGGGCGGTGCTGGGCGCGTGTTTGGGGCTGGCCGCGGCGACGATGCTTTTTATTTTCTACATTCAACCGGACGCCTCGGACCTGGCGCCGCACCGCACGAAACTCGATCAACTGATGGAACGGCGCGACACGATTTACGATAATTTGCGAGATTTGCGATTTGAATATCGCGCGGGAAAATATTCCGAAAGCGATTACGAGGCGATGAAGATTTCCATGGAGAACGAAGCGGCGATGGTGCTGGCGGAAATCGATCAGGTGACGGAAGCGCAGACGCGGAGGCCGCGCGGGCCGCGGCAGAGTGCGGCGGGGGGGAACAATTCGTGAGCCGCGCTCGCGCGTTCGAGGTTTTGCGATGGACGGCGATATTGGCGTTGGCTTTCCTGCTGCCCGGCTTGGCCGAAGCGGGCACGCTGCACGGCACGGTCAAGAACGGTACGACCGGGAAGCCAGCGGCGGGTATTGAAGTGATCTTGATTCAGCTGCAAGGCGGAATGCAGCCGGTGGCGAATACCAAGACGGACGGGCAGGGGAAATTCACGTTTGACAATCCAGGGCTGGGCGTTGGACCGATGCTGGTACGGGCGGTGTATAACGGCATTAATTTTCATGAGCCGGCGCCTCCAGGCAAGGGCGAAATCGAAATGAGCGTGTTCGAGCCTTCGCAGGACGCGAAGACCATCGCGATTCCGTCGCGGGTGGTGTTTTTTCAGCCGAATGGCAGCACGTTGATCGTGGGAGAAGAATATTCGGTGGAAAATAATTCCACGCCTCCGAAGGCTTACTTTAAAGCCAGCGGAAATTTTGAATTCAAGCTGCCGGAAGGTGCGAAGCTGCAGCAGGTGGCGGCGGCCGGTCCCGCGGGAATGCCGGTGGTACAGGCGCCCCTAGAGACGAAGAATGGAATGGCCATTGCGTACGCGTTCCGGCCGGGCGCCAGCACCGTGCGGTACTCGTACGAGATGCCGTATGCCAACAATTCCGCGGTGGTGAAAGTGCCGATGACTTATGCTGCGTCGCGGCTGCTGGTGGTGGCGCCGCCGACCATGCAGGTCAGCGGCGATGGGCTGCAGCTCGGCGGGCAAGAGCAAGGGATGAATATCTATGGGCGCGAGAATGTGCCGGCGGGTATCGCGGTGGCGGTGAATGTCTCCGGCACCGCGCCGCCTCCGCAAGATGCGAGCAATGGCGGAGAGACGCCGAAGGATGCAGCGGATGCGCGGGCGAGCGAAGCGCCATCTGGAGCGAATATCCAAGTGGTGCCGGGGCGGCTGGATGCGTTGAAGGTGCCCTTGCTGGTCGGGTTTGCGTTTCTTTTTGCGCTGGGTGCGTTTGCGCTGGGGCGCAAGCCAGTGACGGCGGCGACGGTTCCGGCAGGCGGGAATGGGGCGGCGATCGCGGTTCCGCAGGCGGCGGCTCCCACGAACGCCGCCGTGGCAAGAACTTTGGCCGGCGTGGACGCGGAAATTGGGAACAGCCTCGATGGTCTGAAGGAGCGACTGTTCCGGCTGGAATTGCGCCGTCAAGCTGGGACGATTTCCGAGGAAGAATACACGAGCGAACGGGCGCGCGCGGAAAAAGTCTTGCGTGATCTGGTACGAGGCTGAGCCTTGCATAAGCGCCGACAAGTACATGTTGGTGAAGCGGCTTGAAGAACGCGGCGGACCCCGCGACGGCCGGGATTCGATTCGAGCACATCGAAAAAAGATATGGCGGACTCTTCGCGCTGCGCAGAGTGTCGCTGGAAGTTGGCGCCGGCGAATGCGTGGCGCTAGCGGGGCGTAACGGGTCGGGGAAGACGACGCTGTTGCGAATTGCGGCGCAGTTGGTGCGGCCGTCGGCTGGTTCGGTAAGATTTTCTTCCAACATTGCTGGCGATCCTTCCCGGAAACCCCGCCTGGGGTACGTGGCGCACTCTACGATGGTGTACGACGAACTGACTGCCGAGGAAAATCTAGTGTTGTTTGCGCGGTTAGAGGGGATTGCGAATGCGCGCGAAAATGTTACGGCGTTGTTGCGCGAAGTGGGGTTGACGGAGCGACGAAGTTCGCTGGTGCGAACATTTTCGCGCGGGATGCGGCAGCGCGTGGCGATTGCGCGGGCGCTGCTGGAGAGGCCACAGATTTTGTTGCTGGATGAGCCAGGAACGGGCCTCGATCCGGAGGGACTGGCGTGGCTGGCTGGCCATTTGCAGAGCCTGCGCGCAGCTGGCTGCACGATGCTGATGAGTTTGCATGGCGAGTCGGCTATTTCTGAAGTGGCGACGCGCGCGGTGCGGCTGGATGCTGGGGCGGTCGTTGCGGATGCCAGCGATGGCGCGGGAATGCGTTCGATTCTGACGTTTGCCGGCGCGTAGATGAGCTTGCTATCGAATACCGGTGTGCTGCTCGGGAAGGAACTGCGGACGGAATTTCGTTCGCGGGAACTACTGACCACCACGGTTATTTTTATATTGATGGTGGTTGTGCTGTTCAGTTTTACGTTTGATCCGACTGCGGCGGAGTCGCGGCGGTTTGGCGCGGGGCTGTTGTGGCTGGCGTTTTTGTTCGCGGCGTCGCTGATGCTGCAGCCGTGCTTTTTGCGCGAGCAGACGAACGATACGCTGAGCGCGCTGCGGTTGGCGGTCTCCGATCCGTTTGCGATTTTGCTGGCGAAGCTGGCGGCGAACACTCTGTTCCTGCTGGTGACGGAGCTGCTGATGCTGCCGGTGTTTTCGGTGTTGTACAACGTTCCGGTGTTGCCGGTGTTCGGGCGGCTGTTGCTGGTATTTTTTCTGGGGAGCCTGGGAGTTTCGATTGCGGGGACGGCGCTGTCGGCGATTTCCGCGCAGGCGCGCATGCGAGAATTGCTGCTGCCGCTTTTGCTGCTGCCGCTGCTGACGCCGGTACTGGTGGCGAGCACGCAAGTGACCGCAGGGTTGCTGGACGTTGAGCCGTTCATGCAATGGAAGGGCATTGGGTTCGTAGCGATTTTCGACGTGGTGTTTTTGACGGCGCTATGGCTTTTCGGCGACTATCTTTTGGAGGAATAGCGGCATGAAGAAGCAGGCGGTGGGCGCGGCGGTCGTGGTGTTGTTGCTGGCAGCCGCGGCGTATGCGGCGTTTTTCGTTGCACCGACGGACTCCAAACAGGGCGTGATCTACCGCATTATTTTTCTGCATGTGCCGTGCGCGGAGACCGGGTTGGTGGCTTTTTTCGTGTGCTTCGTGGCTAACGTGGCGTACGTGTTGAAGCGCAACGCGAAGTGGGATTGGCTGGGAGTCTCGGCGGCGGAAGTGGGCTTGGTGTTCACGACGGCGTGCCTCGTGACTGGACCGATCTGGGCGAAGCCGGTATGGGGGATCTGGTGGACATGGGATGCGCGGCTGACGTCCACGGCGGTGTTGTGGCTGCTGTACGTTTCGTACTTGATGCTGCGGTCGCTGGTGGAAGAACCGGAGCGCCGGGCGCTGTTGAGCGCACTGTTTGGAATTTTCGCGTTTATTGATGTGCCGCTGGTGTTTGGGTCGATTCGCTGGTGGCGCACGCAGCATCCACAGCCGGTGATTATGGGGGGGCCGGGATCAGGACTCGATCCCACGATGCTGCGGGTGTTGTTGTTTTGCTGGGTGCCGATGCTGGCGCTGATGGTGTTGCTGATGCAGTCGCGCTACCGCTTGGAAGCGATGCGCGGCGATCTGGAACTTGTGCGGCGCGAAGCGGAGGCGGCGTGAAGAACTTAAATAGTGTGTTTGCGGCATATTTGATGGCCTGGGCGATTTTTTTTGTGTACTACGTGACCGTGGCGCGGCGTGCAGCGGCGCTGCGCGAAGATTTGGAAAGGCTGAAAGAATCCGTGACGCGTCCCGTTGATGCGAGTGCCGCAGCAAATCGAGGGAAATAGCGTGGCGGGGAAGAAGCGCGTCGGAATCGTGCTGTTTCAGCTGGGCGGGCCGGATTCCTTGGAGGCGGTGGAACCGTTTCTGATGAATCTGTTTTTGGATCCCGACATTATTCCCCTGGGCGCGCTGGGATTTTTGCGGTGGCCGCTGGCAAAATTAATTTCTAACCGGCGCGCGATTCCGGTGGCAGGGCGTTACGCGATGATTGGGCGGCGGTCGCCGATTGCCACGCTGACGGAACGGCAACGCGTGCGATTGGTGGCGGCGGTTTCGCCGTACATCGATCCCGTGGCGGTGGTGGCGATGCGTTACTGGCGGCCTTCTACCGCGGAGGCGGTGGCGACGCTGCGACAAGCCGGACGGCTGGACGAGTTGGTTCTGCTGCCGCTGTATCCACACTATTCCTACGCGACGACCTTGAGCAGTACGAAAGAATTTCGCCGTGTTTATGGGCCGCCGAAGGCGGAGCTCCCGGAGCATGCGGTGACGGCGTTCTACGATCATCCCCTGTATGTTCGAGCGCTGGTGCAACGTATTGGTGCGATGCTGCGGCAGTTTCCGGATAGTTCACGGATCCATCTGGTGTTTAGCGCGCATGGTTTGCCGATGAGTTTGGTGGAAAAGGGCGACCCGTATCCGCGGCAGATTGAAGAGACGGTGCGGCTGACTTGCGAGGTGGGTGCGCAGGAATATGCCGGTTGGCCGCGGAGGCATTTGCTTTGCTATCAGAGCCGCGTGGGGCCGTCGAAGTGGCTGCAACCGCCGCTCCTCGCTACGCTCGAGCGATTGGGGCACGAAGGCGTAAAAGAGATGCTGGTGGTGCCCATATCGTTTGTGACCGAGCATATCGAGACGCTGCACGAAATCAACATCGAGGCGCGCATCGAAGCGAAGAAATTTGGCGTGGAGATGTTTCGCATGATGCCGGCGGTGGGGGATTCACCGTTATTTATTGGCGCGCTGAAGGATTTGGTGTTGCGGGCCGCGGGCGTTGCGGTGGATGGGGCCGGAGATCCCGGCCGAGCAGCAACCGTCAATTCTAGCGGCGCGGCGGCACGCTCGTTATGACGGCAGAGCCCACCTTTCGCGCGCACCGGTGGTTGTCGAAAGATGGGCTCAGCCTGTACAGCCGGGTTTATGACGCTGCCGGTCCTAACGCGCCGACGATCCTCTGTTTGCATGGACTCACGCGCAACAGCAAGGACTTCGAAGACCTGGCGCGGCACTTAAGCGCGCGCTACCGCGTGATCTGCCCTGACCTGCGCGGCCGCGGCCAATCGGAGCGCGATCCTGTGTGGCAGAACTACCACCCGCGCACCTATCTTTCGGACATCGCTGAACTGGTGGATGGACTCCGAGCGCAGCGATTCGTTGTGATTGGCACCTCGCTCGGCGGGTTGCTGGCGATGTTGATGCCGGGATTTTTGCCGGGGCGCGTCGCTGGAGCGGTGCTGAACGACATCGGGCCCGAAGTCGATCCGGTGGGCGCGACGCGAATCCGAACTTATGCCGGCAAACTACCGCCGGTGCGAAATTGGGAAGAAGCGGTCGCGCAGCTCCGAATTTCGTTTGAGGCGGCTTGGCCTGGGCTCTCGGACGAGACCTGGGCGCGACTGGTACGCCGCAGCTACCGCGAAGACGCGAGCGGGACGCCTGTTCAAGAGTGCGACCCGCAGGTTGGCGAAGCGGTGCGCGCGGCGCCGCCCAGGCGCGATTTGTGGCCGGAATGGGCACAGCTGAGCGGCTTGCCGATGCTCGCACTTCGCGGCGCGTTGTCTGATTTCCTGAGTGTGGCGACCTTTGAGCGGATGCGACGGGAGAAGCCGGACTTGGTCGCGGTGACTGTGGCCGACCGGGGACACATACCGCTACTGGACGAGCCGGAGTGCCTGGCCGCAATCGACGAATTTCTGACGCGGCTCAGTTGGGTTTGAGCCGTCGAATTTTACGAATGTAAGGAAGCGGGTGGCGCCAACGAAAGATTTTAGCGGCCGCCCCAGAATGATGTTTTGAGGCGAGTTTGGTTTTTCTTAGGGTATAATCCGCGACGGGACTTACGGCATGACGGCTACCTACCATCCTGGTGTGCACAAATTTTCCGTGTTCGTGGTGTGTTGGACGGTGTTCTTGTTTATCGCGGGCGCGCTGGTTACCTCGAATGACGCGGCGCTGGCGGTTCCGGACTGGCCGCTCTCTTTCCACAAGTTTTTCCCTGAAATGACCGGCGGAGTTTTTTACGAGCATGGGCATCGCATGATTGCGGGTGTGCTCGCGGCATTGACGGTGGTTCTTGCGGTCGTGGTGTGGCGCGCGGAAGAGCGGCGCTGGTTGCGATGGTTTGCGGTAATCGCGGTGGGTGGAGTTTTGGCTCAGGCAATTCTTGGCGGCCAGGTGGTGATTCAATTGTTGCATTACTGGCTGCCGGTGATTCATGCATGCTTTGCGCAGATAGTGTTTGCGGCAGTGTTGAGCATTGCGGTGTTTACCAGCAAGTGGTGGGTTTCCGAACGGCTGCAACTGGAGGACGCTGGTTCGCCGCCGATGCATACCGTGGCGATCATCAATGCCACGGTGATTTATTTGCAGGTGATTTTGGGAGCGGGATTCCGGCATCAGTATCTTCCGATCTGGCCGCACATGGCTGGCGCGCTGATTGTGCTGGGCGTGGTGATTTGGACGGCGGTCGTGCTGCGCAAGCGGTTTGGAAATTCGCCGGAGCTTTCGAGGGCGCGCGTGTTGCTGCACGCAATCTTTGGCCTGCAGTTTTTGCTGGGGCTGGCAGCGTATTGGTCGCGGTTGAGCACGGCGAATGCGCCGCAGCCGATGCCGGTGATGGTAACGCTGACAGTGATCCACACAGTCCTGGGCGCCATTTTGTTCGCGTTTTCTGTGCTGATTGTTTTGCTCTGCTACCGCTTGATTCCGGCCAAGGGCCGGCAGGCGGCTGCACAGGGCCGGCGTGTGAGCCAGGCGGAGATCGCATGAGCACGGTGCGCACCGCGGAGCTGACGCTTTCGGCGCGGGCCAGTGCGTACGTTACGCTGACCAAGCCGGACGTTTCGTTCCTCGTGCTGATGACCACGGCCGCGGGATATTACATGGGCGTGCGCGGCCCAGTGAATTGGCTGCACATGATCCACACGATTTTTGGCACGATGCTCATTGCCGCGGGCACAGCGGCGCTGAATCATTACATTGAGCGGGATTCCGACCGTTATATGCGGCGGACGGCTTCGCGGCCGTTGCCGAGCGGGTTGCTGCAGCCGCGAGAAGTTTTGCTGTTCGGTATTGCGCTTTCGATTGCCGGCGCGCTGGATCTTTATTTTGTTGCCGGGGGGTGGGCTTCGGGACTGGGCATCGCGACGTGCTTGAGCTATTTGCTGGCGTACACGCCACTCAAGAAGAGAACGGTGTGGGCCACGTTTGTTGGTGCGTTTCCGGGGGCGATTCCGCCGATGATTGGGTGGGTGGCGGCGACTGGTTCGCTGGACCGCGGCGCCTGGCTGCTCTTTGCGATTCTGTTTGTATGGCAATTTCCGCACTTTCACGCGATTGCCTGGATGTACCGCGAAGATTACGCGCGTGCGGGGATTCTGATGCTGCCGGTGGTCGATCCAAAGGGCACGCGGACCTTCCGTCAAATTATCCTCTACGCCATTGCGTTGGTGGCGGTGAGTTTGCTGCCGGCATTGATGGGTCTGGCGGGGATTCTTTATTTCTTTGGCGCGCTGGTCACGAGTACCGCGATGGTTCAGGTGTGTCTGTGGGCGGCCAGCAGTCGCACCAATGTGCGCGCCAAGTGGCTGATGCACGCCACGGTAATGCACATCCCCATCCTGCTGGGCTTGATGGCGTACGATAAAATTCCACGTTAGCGCTTGAACTAGTCCTCGGCTTTAGGTTCCTTGCGCTGCGGGACCTTTTCACCCCGGCTAACCAATGGAAGGGAACCGTTCGGCAATCCCAGAACGAGTGTGTTTCCGCCAGAATCCGCGAAAGCTTGCAAAGCCCGAAGCTGAAGCAGGTTGGGATTCGATGAACTGCCCAGATTCCTTCCCGCGCTCGACGTTTTTTTGATCACCTGTGCGGATTCGAACAGCGCCGACCGGTGAAGCGTGCGTATCATCCTCGTTGTGTACAGTCATCTGCGGTGGCGGCGTTCGGAGTCGAACGGCACTACGAAGGGGAAATCAATGAAACTGAAAACATCTCTAGTCCTGGGTGCGTGCTCACTAGTTCTATTTATCGCCGGATGCACCGCGAACCAAACGCCAGGGCCCCCTGGACCACAGGGGCAGACAGGCGCGACGGGCCAGACCGGAGATCCGGGCCACGATGGAGATCAACGCCAAGCGGAAGAGCAAAGACGGGCCGACGAACAAAGGCGGGTCGATGAACAAAGAGGGGCCGACAAACAACGAGGCGCCGACGAACAACGAGGTGCCGATGAACAAAGAGGAGCCGACAAACAGAGAGGGGCCGACGAAAAGGCTCAGCGCGACGCACCATGTCCAGCAGGAGAGCATCGCTATACAAACCCAAATTCTGGAGTTGTGAGTTGCGTCAGGGATTAATCGCCCTCCGCCCCGATACATCAGCGCAGCAAGCGCCAAGCTAATCGCAGCCGCCACTGCGGAGCGTCGCGTAACACGGACGCCGATCTCGCCAGGGCATCCGACCCGAGCACCCTTAAAGCCGCATATCGAATTCGTGACGAAATGGCGCCTTCTAACCGCGCCTGGCCCTCGCGGCCAGCCTAGCCCTATGCGAATGGGCGTAACGATCACTCGTGTGAATCTCGGTTTACATCACAACTCCGCGATCGAGACAGGCAGTCGATGAATCGCGTCAGTTAGGTTGGATGGCGGCGATTACGGCGTCGGTGAATTCTTTGGTGCCAGTGGTGCCGCCGAGGTCGCGGGTGAGATGGCGGCCTTCGCGAGAGACTTTTTCGAGGGCGGCTTCGATGCGGCGGGCGGCACTGCGCTCGCCCAGATAGTCGAGCATCAAGATGCTGCTCATCAGCAGGGCAGTAGGGTTGGCGAGACCCTTGCCGGCGATGTCTGGGGCGGTGCCGTGGACGGCTTCGAACATGGCGCATTCGTCGCCGATGTTGGCGCTGGGGACCACGCCGAGGCCGCCGACGAGGCCGGCGCAGAGATCGCTCATCACATCGCCGTAGAGATTGGGCAACAGCAACATGTCAAATTGCTGCGGGTTGAGCACCATCTGCATGCAGGCGTTGTCTACGATCATTTCTTTGTATTCGATTTCTTTGTGATGCTCGGCCACGGCGCGGATGGATTTGAGGAACAGGCCATCGGAAAGCTTCATAATGTTGGCTTTGTGGATGGCGTGAATTTTTTTGCGGCCAAATTTGCGAGCGTATTCAAAGGCGAAGCGGGCGATGCGGGTCGAAGCGCGCTCGGTGATGATTTTCAGGCTCTCGACCACGCCGGGAACGACTTCGTGTTCGAGGCCGGAGTACAGGTCTTCCGTGTTTTCGCGGACGAGCACAAGATCGACATTTTCGTAACGCGAGGGCACGCCGGGCAAATTCTTTACCGGGCGCAGGTTGGCGTAGAGATCGAGCGCTTTGCGCAGCGCGACGTTTACGCTAGGTGCGCCTCCGGCAATAGCGGTGGCCATGGGACCTTTGAGCGCCACGCCATTCTTGCGCACGGCATCGACGGCGGCTTGGTTGACGAGCTGGCCTTGCTCGTTCGATTTATCGGTGCGGCCTTCGATGACTTCCCAGTCGATCAGCACGCCGGAAGCTTCAAGGATGCGTTGTGTAGCGGCGGCGACTTCCGGACCGATGCCTTCGCCGGCGATTAAAGTGACCTTATGTCTCATAGCGCATCTTATTGTAGGTGCGCGGCTTGCGATTGTCGAAGGGCATCGAAGGCGCTGTTGCGTCGTTTGCTGGTGCGCGCCGCCTCTCTGTGGTAGCACGGAGTGGAAAGCAGAGATGTGCACCGCTTTTGGAACTTTGTTATACTGGGACTGTTAGTTTGCCCTAAGGCGGAGGCCGAAAGAATTATGATCAGTCTAACTCCTGTTGCGACCACCAAGGTCAAGGAAATCATGAGCATGCAGACACCGGTGCCTACGGCGTTGCGCGTTGCCGTTGTCGGGGGCGGTTGCTCTGGGTTTCAGTACCACATGGCTTTTGAGAATCAGACCAACGATGGCGATGAAGTGGTCGATTTTAATGGATTGAAAGTGGCCGTCGACCAGATGAGCTCCATGTATCTGGAAGGCGTGGAAATCGATTACATCGAAACGGTGGAAGGCGCGGGGTTCAAGTTTAACAACCCCAACGTCAAGAGCACCTGCGGCTGCGGCAGTTCGTTTAGCGTTTAAGATTGGCAGGTGGCGCTCGTTACGCTGACCATCGCAAGTTCTCGAGGCTCTTGATCGTATCGTTCAAGAGCCTTTTTTTTGCCTGCATGCCCTAAAGTATTGAGGATGAAGGGCCTGATGACGCGGTTTGCAATCTTGGCAGTCCCTCCGTATGCTGAAGAGCCAGCATGAAAATAGCTCTCGCGCAATTTAATCCCACCATAGGCGATTTTTGCGGAAACGCTGCCACCATTTTAGAGCTTTCGGAGCAGGCTAAGCGACGTGGCGCGGATTTGGCGGTGTTTACCGAACTCTGCCTGTGCGGATACCCGCCGCAGGATTTGCTCGAACGTCCTTCCTTTATCCAACGCAATCACGATGAATTACAGGCACTGGCGAAGGCCATGCCGTTGCCGGCGATTGTCGGATACGCCGGCGCGGTCAAGAACCACCACGGAAAAGCTGTGGCCAACAAAGCAGCACTGATTCGCGATGGCAGAGTGATCTTCGAGCAGAGCAAGATGCTCTTGCCGACGTATGACGTTTTCGACGAATCGCGGTACTTCCAGCCAGCAGAAAAACAGAGCACGTTTGGGTTTGGCGCGGAAACTTTAGGCATTACGATTTGCGAAGATGCCTGGAACGACGTGGGGTTTTGGCCCGTACAACTTTACGAGCGCGACCCTATTACGGAAATTGTGGAGCAGGGAACCAGCGTGTTGATCAATATTTCCGCGTCGCCGTACACGCTGGACAAACGCACGCTGCGATTTGAAATGCTGCGATCGATTGCCTTGCGGCACAAGCGGCCGGTGGTATACGTGAATCAGTTCGGCGGGAACGACAGCCTGGTGTTTGATGGCGCAAGCCTGGCGCTGACGGCGGATGGCAAAGTGGCGGCGCAAGGGATGGCCTTTGCGCAAGACCTGGTGATGTTCGATACCGTGACCGGGCAAGGCGATATCCACGAGCAGCCGAAGGAAGAGATTGCTTACGCGTACGCGGCGCTGGTGACCGGAGCGCGCGATTACGTGCGTAAATGCGGGTTTCGCAAGGTGTTGATCGGCTTGAGTGGCGGAATTGATTCCGCTGTGGTGGCGGCGATCGCCGTGGACGCGTTGGGCGTGGAAAATGTGCTGGGGGTTTCCATGCCGGGTCCCTTTTCGTCAGAGGGTAGCAAAACGGATGCGTACGGAGTGGCGAGGCAACTCGGGATTAAGTGCCTGACGATTTCGATCAGCGAAGTGTTCGATGCTTACTCGAAAGCGCTGGCGCCGGCGTTTGGGGATCTGCCGCCGGATGTGACCGAAGAAAACTTGCAAGCCCGCGTGCGCGGCAATTATTTGATGGCGCTCTCCAACAAGTTTGGCTCGATGGTGCTGAGCACGGGAAACAAATCGGAGCTCGCGGTAGGTTACTGCACGTTGTACGGCGACATGGCCGGCGGGCTTGCGGTGATGTCGGATGTGCCGAAGCAGATGGTGTACCAACTGGCGCGGTGGATTAATCGCGAGAGGGAAGTCATCCCCCAGTCGACCATTGATAAGCCACCCTCGGCGGAGTTGCGGCCAAATCAGAAGGATCAAGACACCTTGCCTCCCTATCCGGTGCTCGATTGCGTGCTAAAGGCGTATATCGAGGAGCTGCGCAGCCCGGAGCAGATTGTGGAGGAATATGGGTTTGATTTGAAGCTGGTGCGCGAGATTGCCACGCTGGTGGACCGCAACGAATACAAGCGCAAGCAGGCAGCGCCCGGCCTCAAGATTACCTCTCGAGCGTTTGGCTTTGGCCGGCCATTTCCCATCGCACAACGCTTCAAGCCTTGATGATGTATAAAAGCAATTTGAGAAAGAGGTGGCGCGTGAAGAATTCATGGATTGCCGCGATGGCGCTCCTGGCAATGGCAGCGGGATTGATTGTACGCCCCGCTCGCGCGCAGCAAGCCGCGGTGCCGGCCCCCATGGTTGGCGGGGGCGCTGACACGAATCAGATTCCAAAAACGTTGGAAGCGTATCTGCGTCACCTGTACGCCTTTGGCCCGGACGTGGAAGTGCACGTTTCTGAGCCGCGGGAAACGCCGATCGCTGGCTTGCTGGTTTCCGACGTTTCCGTGAAGGTGGACGGCAATGATGAGACCGGGAAGTTTTACGTCAGCAAGGATGGAAAATACTTGTTTCGGGGAGAGTTATCGGACCTGACGAAGGATCCACTGGCCGAGACGCGTGCGGAAATGAAGACCAAAGAAGCGCCGTCGGTCGGTCCGAGCAAGGCTGCGGTGACAGTGGTGGAGTATTCGGACTTTGAGTGTCCGGTATGCCGCAACCTGCACGACGTAATGCGCGGTATGCTGCCGAATTACCCGCAGGTGCGGCTGGTGTTCATGGACTATCCGCTCGATCAAATTCACCCATGGGCCCGGACGGCGGCTTTAGCCGGGCGCTGCGCCTACAACCAGAATCCGGCAAGTTTTTGGAAGGTCTACGACCTTATATACGACAACCAGGAGCTCATCTCCGCCGGGAATGCCTGGGAGAAGATGAACGACTTTGCGGGACAGGCAGGGCTTAACCCGGAGGTCTTCAAGGCCTGCCTGGCCAGTCCGGAAGCTACCGCCTCGGTGGACGCCAGCGTGGCCAATGGCAAGGAGCTCGAGGTGCAGAGTACGCCGACGATTTTTGTGAATGGGCGGCGCATCGTCGGAGCGGATCCGCATCTGCTGGAGCAATACATCAAATACGAGCTGGCGCACCAAAAAGCCGGCGCCAGCACCAAGTAACTACCCCAGAAAATCTTAGCAAGCGGTTCCGAGAGAGAAGTGGCTTGGAAGCCGGGCTTCAGGAAATCCACAGGGCTTGCACAGGCAGGGTTGGACAGACTGATTTCGTAGTTAACATAATATTACTTATGGGACGCGTCGTTAAACGCTTTCTTTGGTATTTCTTGCGATCTGTGGATATTTGGTCCTTCCTTCTCGCGTCTGCGGCTTCGGCCGATCGGGCTGTAAAATCGCTGCTAGCGCTGATTTGAGCGCGGCGGCCAAGCGCCCCAGACGACGAAATTTTCTTTGGCGGTGCCGCGGCCCCGGCGCGAAGACAGAGTCGGGTGGCTCCAGCCCGAGCGGATAGACGGTGTTGCGTTCGCCACATTGCGACGGGGCGACGCACCCATCGGTGAGGCGTGCGGATGGTGTTGGGTGCGACATGATCACAAGCGGTGGAAATTCCACTGGTGATGCGTTATAATGAATTCCGTAAGTCGCTGCCGGAGGATGCTATGGCAACCCCGATGACCCCAGACCGAAAGTAACGCCTAACTTAAGGGTTAGGTGTGGCCGCCGGTGTGGATCCCGCCAAGAACCGCCAAGTCTTTTTGAACAAATCCTTTGTGCGCTGGACCAGCGTTTTTTCTGCGACTTCGACGACGATTTCCTTCTCGGCGCCTTGCAGGTATTCCCTGCCCCAGTCTTCGCATTGTGCTATCTCAGTGTCTGATAATTGCAAAAGCTTCTTCCAAGATTTCCATTCCAACAGAACGTCGCGGGAGGGTAGCGCATCTTTGTACTTGAACTCGATAGGTTGCAATTTGCCATACCAGTACAGCAGCGGGCGATTCACCTCGTATTGGAGCAGCCCGGAGTAAGCATCGAGAACGCGAAGTTCCCGATTTAATGTGTCGTCTGTGAGCGTGGCCATATGCGGCTGGAAGGCCAGCCAGAAGGGATGAATTGCGCTCGCGGGGCTGTGCATAGCTTGTGAGAATTCGGCCCACGTGGTGTCGAGTTTCATCCCGAGGCTGGCGGCGGAAAATTTCGTGCGCAGCGCGGCATCAAAGTTGAGCAAAGCGCGGTGCTTCTGGAACAAGAGGTCAGCGAACGATTCTCCCTGACGATTTTTGAAATAGTATCCGCCGACATTATCTTGTGCGGAGCGCAACCTGCGCTGAAACATCAACAGGTCATAGCAAGCTTCTGCCAAGATCGCGGAATTTTTTTTATTGACGAGGTACTGCTCGAGTTCGTTGCGGAGTGCCAGGAGGCTGCCGCTCATCGGAGTGTAATATTTGATTCCGACGCTCTGCGCCTGCTTGAGCATCAAGGTCCAGGTGCGCTGCTGATAACTGAGCTGCTCGGCTTTGGCTTTGCGTTTTTTCTCGCGGCGCTTGACCCACAGACCTCCCAAGTAAGAAACGATCGCGATGGCTACCGGGAAGCTCCACTCCCAGCGATTGCTGAAGAGCAAGAACAAGGCCCGCAACCGGCTCAGGCTTTCGATGTCCCCCAGTCCGATGGTCTTGCTGGAATGGCCTGGACCATCCCAGCTTACGGTGAGAAAAGCGTTCTGCTTGGGCTCGACGTGGACGGCCTCCAGATAGCCCCAAACGCTGACGGACTCATCTGGCGCCAGCGTGTCTTGCAAGATGTGCCGTGTTGCGGACAGCTGGTCGCGATCCGCACGGGAGCCGTCGGAATCTTGCGGCACATCGACGCAGCGATTTCCCGCCAGGCCCGGCCAGCACAGGCGCGTCAGACGAAACCCTGGAACCTGCGGCTGGGTCAACTGGATGTTGGTTAGGGCGCTCGAAGAGCGATTGTCCACGGTGAGCCAGAAGCGAATGATGCCGTGCGGCCCCGCGGAATCCTCGGAAACCTGCCCCGCGAGCACCACCGGCGATTTCTCGTCCGTTGTGGCTTCGGCGGGAGCTGACTTTTCCGGTTTATTGCTGGCTTCGCCCTTTTCCTCTTTTGGCTTTGCTTTTTCTGTTTTTTTGTCTGATTCGCCCGGGCGAGCGAAAGTACTGGCAGGCAGCGCCAGCGAAAGAAAAAGGAGCGCACCGAAGGCAAACTTGAAATGAGCGGCGAAGCGGTTCGCGCACATGTTGGAAGCCGCACGATTGGTGTCGTGTGCCGGCTGCCCTACTCTGATACGCTGCCACGAATGCGCTGTCAAGACCGAGTGCGCCCTGATCGCATGTATCTGTGGTGCTCGCGGTGATGGCGGAAATACTTTGTTTCATGGCGTGCTGTCAATCATTGCTGGCGAATGATGCAACGGAAATCACGCGCTGGAAAGCTGCGCAGTTGGAAACAAATCGCCCCCAGACAATTTTTTCAGCGGCAAAGACGCGTGCGAGGCGCCCTAGTTTCACGTTAGACTAACGGCGTGAACGAAATTTCTCCGCGACTCGCGCGCATTCGTATTCATCCCATCAAGTCGCTCGACCCCATCGAGGTTCGCGAAACGCGCATCGGGCCGAGCGGCGGCTTGCAGCACGATCGCGCTTGGGCGCTTTTTTCGCTCGACGGGCGCTGGGTGAATGCCAAACGGACCGCGGCCATGCACTTAATTCGCGCGGCATATGCGCCAGATCTCAGCAAAGTAACGCTGTCCGTTCCGGGCGACCGCCGCAACATGTTCGTCGCGGAACTGGACTTCCCTGCCGATACGGAACGCGCCGCGCAATGGTTCAGCGCGTATTTCGAGCAGCAGATTATGGTGCGCAATTCGGCGGACGGTTTTCCGGATGACGCGCTCGCCAGCGGCCCCACAATTATTTCCACCGCGAGCGTTGAAACGGTCGCGAACTGGTTTTCGCTAACCGCCGACGAAGTGCGTCTGCGTTTTCGCGCCAACCTGGAATTTGAAGGCGCGCCGGCGTTCTGGGAAGACCAATTGTTCACCGAGGATCAGAACGGTACGGTGCGCTTCCGCGTCGGCGAGGTACGTTTTGAAGGCAGCAACCCGTGTGCGCGGTGTCCGGTTCCGGCGCGCGATGCGCACACGGGCGCCGACCTGGTCGGTTTCCAAAAACGCTTCAGCGAACTGCGCCGCGCGCAATTGCCGGCATGGTCTCCCGCCGAGCGCTTCGACCATTTTTACCGCCTGGCCACCAACACGCGCGTGCCCAGCGCCGAAGCCGGTAAGCCGCTGCGCCTCGGCGACAAGTTCGGCGAATGATTGGATTATTTGACGGTGGTGTGGGAGGGGGCGTGCAGGCGACTGCTCCCTATCCAGATTCTCTCCGGGTTTCTACATTGCACGAGCGGCAGCTGCTGGAATGGGTTGACGAAAACTACTTTCCCGCGGACGCCGGAGAGATTGTTTCTAACAACTGTTCCTTACGATACACCATGGAATTAATGTCATAGGTGGCCAATTCAAAGCCATGACCATGCGTGATAGCGTCCGTGGGGCAGGCTTCCACGCAGTAGCCGCAGAAAATACAGCGCGAATAGTCAATATTGTAAACGCTGGCGTAACGCTCGCCGGCAGAGATACGGTTGGCGTCAGTATTTTCCGCGGCTTCAATGTAAATGCAGTTTGCCGGGCAGGCCGCGGCGCACAGAAAGCAACCCACGCATTTTTCCAATCCGCTTTCATCGCGATGCAGAACGTGGATACCGCGATAACGGGGCTGGAAATGTACCTTTTCGTACGGATAATTCTCCGTAACCGTCTTGGTAAACATATTGCGGAAAGTGACGCTGAAACCCTTCACCAGCGCGCCGAACGTCTCTCCCACTTCGCGAATGATCGATGCCATAGGCTAGGAGTTTAACAAAGCCAGTTTGCCCCGGCAAATCCTGCCGCTAATTCGCATTCGCAGAACCCGGCGAGCCACCCACAATGGTGCCGGAGTGTGCGTCGCTCTTCTCACCTGGCGCCGCCCCGGTCAACGCTTCAATGATCAGCTTCCCGTGGAAACGTCCATTCTCGATAAAGATTTCGCCAGTATCGCGCCCACCAATGACTACGCCGGCGAGATGAATTCCGGGAACATTGCTTTCAAAAGAATGCAGATCGATCTCAGGTTTTCGCGTAACGGGATCGAGTCGCACGCCCAGGCTTTCAATAAAACGATAATCCGGATGATAGCCAGTGAGCGCGAACACATGCTTTGCGGAAACTCGCCGCTGCCCTTCCGCCGTTTGCACCAACACGGCATCGTGCATGATTTCCTTGACGGTGGTGTTCAGCAGTCCGGCAACTTGCCCCGCCTTCAAACGGTTTTCGATATCGGGCTTGATCCAATATTTGATCTTCGAACTCAGGCGGTCTCCGCGATGCACCAAGGTGACATTCGCGCCGCTGCGGTACAGCTCCAGCGCCGCGATCGCCGCGGAATTTTTGCCGCCGATCACCACGACGTCCTGGCGCCAGTATTCGAAAGGGTCGGTGTAGTAGTGCGAAACGTTCGGAAGATTCTCGCCCGGCACGTGCATCTCATTCGGCAAATCGTAATATCCAGTCGCGATGATGATGCGTTTCGTGCGATATTTTCGCTCTTGGTCTTCCGGCGACTCCGCCACCACCTCGAAGTTACCGACGTGGCCCGCCACGGACTTTACGCGTTCGAACATGCGAACTTCGAGCGCATAGAACTCCGCCGTCTTGCGGTAATATTTCAACGCCTCCACGCGCGTCGGTTTTTCGCCAAAGCTACTCATCGGCAAATCACCGATCTCCAGCAACTCTGGCGTGGTAAAGAACGTCATGTTGAGCGGATAGTGGTACAGCGAATTGCAGAGCGTACCTTTGTCGATCACCAACGCCCGCATTCCCGCGCGCTTCGCTTCGATAGCGCAAGCCAATCCCGTCGGTCCCGCCCCGATGCACAAAATATCGTACGTATCCATGAGCACTCAGTGTGCCGGGAGTGCCGCGCAAGTGCAAATGTCTGGTCGGTGGGCCCGCCATCCCGGAACCAGACTCACGCAACTAAATCGCCGCGGTTATATCGCAGGGGGCAAACTCAATATTTCGTTTAACTCTTGTCGAAAATCATTTAAATCGGCCAGCCGCTCTGGAGTCGCGGGAAGTTCCGTTTGTTTCCAGACAAACACATCTCCCCCGGCACGCTTCAACCGCACCGCGAAGTGTCCATCAATCAATATGGATGGCGGGGCGAGTATCTTGAACCCACCATTCGCAACCGGAGCCAGCACCACCGCGCACGCTTCGCGCCGCATGCACAACGCGCTCTCGTAAGGAGGAATCGCGATCGGCCGGAAACCCGCCGCCACAAGCTGCTCGAGCACCTGCATTTGATGAGGAGTAAATTCGAACATGCCGCTGTTAGATTGCGCTATTGAGTGCAAGCAATCCCGACGCACGCGCCGCAAAGTAGAAAACGATCAGTAGTCCCCGAAGTTACGCCGCGGTGTAATCCGCTTTCGAATTACTGCTGGAATCATCCCCATCCGCACGCGCGGGCGACGAAGTGCCCTCTAGCTGCGCCAGGATATCGCGCAGCGTGGTAATCAATTCATCGCGCGAGACATGGCTCTTCTTAAACTGAATGCGAAATTTGAACGCATCATTCTGCGGTTCAAAATGAAAAATAAAAGGCTGCGGCCGCTGCGGACCCGACTGCTCCTCCCGGCGTTCGCGCCGCGCTTCGTCGCGCGTCAATCCACCCTGCAGGATTCGCTGCAGCATCTCCAGCATTTTCTTTTCGGTGGGCTGCCGAGCAATTTGCAGCAGCAGCGACTTTGACGTGATCCCATGCTCGATGCACTTCTTGCGCAGCGCATCCGGGATATTGCGCAACGAAAGCGTCTCCGTCACGGAAGATCGCGCCCTTCCAATCTTTCGCGCGATATCCTCGTGCGTATATTCAAACTGCGTGCCCAGCCGGTGCAACCCGTCGGCTTCTTCAAAGGCCGTCAAATCCTTGCGCTGAATATTTTCGATCAGCCCGATTTCCAGCGTCTCGGCATCGTCGGCGGTTTTCTCGATGCACGGCACTTCCCGCAACCCCGCCGCGCGTGACGCGTGATATCGCCGCTCCCCGGAAATAATGTAGAAGCAATCTTCGCGTGGCACAAAGCGCACCAGCAGCGGCTCCAGCACGCCCTTTTCGCGAATGGAGTCTGACAACTCCCGCAAATCTCCCAGTGCCTTGCGCGGCTGATCGGGATTCGGACGGATCTGCTCCACCGGAATCATGCGTCCCACCGCCGCACCGCTGTAGCTCGTCAGTGATTCGACGTAGTGCGCGTCATGCCGCATCTTCAGCGTGACGGGCAAGCCCATTCTCTTCGACACGTTGGATAACCTCCAGGGCTAGTTTCTTGTACTCGAGCGCGCCCGGCGACTTCGGCGCAAAGGTCAAAATCGTTTCCTTGTACGCGGGACTTTCTTCCAGCCGCACGTTTTTGGAAATTTTCGTCTTAAACAAAACCTCGCCAAATACCGAACGGATCTGCCCGTGCGTATCGCGAGCGATGTTCGTCCGTTTATCAAACAGCGTGATGACCACGCCCAAAACCTTCAATCCCGGATTGGGCCGCGCACGAATTCGCTCGTACGTCTCGAGCAAATCGTCCGTGCCTTCAATCGCAAAATAAGCCGCTTGAATCGGCACCAGCAAATGCGTCGAACACACCAGCGCATTTACCGTCAAGATTCCCAACGAGGGCGGCGTATCCAGCACCACGTAGTCAAAATTCTTCAGAATCGGCGCCAGCGAATCCTTCAGCCGATACGGCGCGTCGAATTGCCCGGCCAGCACTTGTTCGAGCTTCGCCAAAGCCAGACGACCTGGCCCCACAAACAGCAAGGGATCCTTGGTCGGCTTTATCACGCTGTCCATCGTCGCACGCGCGTCGCTCAGCACTTCGAACATGGAAGAGGCAATATCGCCGGCATGAAAAAACGCGATTGTGGAGTTGGCTTGCGGGTCGAGGTCGATCAACAACGTTTTCTTTCCGCGATTCGCCAAGGCCGCAGACAAATTGATCGCCGTGGTGGTCTTGCCAACTCCGCCTTTTTGATTGGCTACGGTGATAACGGCAGTCATGGGCGTCTGCCTCCCGCGTGCACTGGGTTTCGCCGGCCCGCTCCGGCAATCGCATAAATATATGTGGGTGCGTCCTGCAGAAGTCCCCCAATTACTAGGCCAACTGTACGACCGTCACACGCTCGTTGACAAGGAAAAAGTGTGTTTGGCAGGAAAACATGCGGTGGAAAACTATCTCCCGCGGCGCGTCCCTACAGCTCGATGCCCCAAATCTCTTCGGGCGGATCGACCAATTCCAGCCCCAGTTCCCAGCCTTGGCGCCCTTCATGGCCCCGCCAGATCAGCTTCGCCTCGCAGCATTTCTGGTTCAACAGGTTCACAACCCGCATGCGCTGCCCCACCGCGAATCCCTGCGGCACGATTGCCAGGCAGCCCTTGGCGCTGACATCCACCGTGAAGCCTTCGGCGCGAAACGACCTTCCGTCTTCGCGCCATTCCACGGCGATATTCGACCGGGAATTCACGCGCGCGACCGCTCGCGTGTGGCTCATCTTCTCCGCAAAATTTGTGGCATCCAGAAATGGCACGGCGATCTCCTCCGTCGTCGTTACGCGCGCAACGGGCTAGGCAAAGGTCATGCAACTTGAGTATTCCCGAGCCTATTTACCCCGAAGGATCCCGTCAATGGGACTTCGTGCAGCAAATGGTCCACCAGTTACCCTCGGATCTCGCGTCCCGCAATCAAGCCCGCTGTTTCGTCGCGCATCGGATCGATTTGCCACTTTTGTCCCCTCCGCTTACACTTTCTGAACTCCAGCAACCATGCTCAGCCTTTCCATTCTTCGCAAAGAGCTGCGCCCGACGCTTCGGCTAGCCTTTCCGCTGGTGTTGGCGGAACTCGGCTGGATGAGCATGGCCATCGTCGACACGGTAATGGTCGGGCACTTGCCCAACAGCGCCGCCGCCATCGGCGCGGTCAGCCTTGGCTCGGGAATTTTCATGGTGCTGGCGCTGTTTGGCGGCGGGCTGCTGATGGGACTCGACACGCTGGTTTCGCAAGCCTTCGGTGCGGGACGGCGTGAAGATTGCCACCGTTCTCTCGTCAACGGCATCTACATGAGCGTCGTACTCGCTCCTCTTCTCGGCGCGCCTATCTGGGCCCTCCCGTATCTGCTGAGTGGCATGCACATTGATCCCGGGGTTCTGGCGCTCACGATTCCTTACGCCAAGGCGCTCACCGTCGGACTCTTGCCTCTGCTGTTGTATTTCGCGGTGCGGCGCTGCCTGCAAGCCATGGACATGGTCCAGCCCGTAGCTTTCGCGCTGGTGACCGCGAACTTTGTGAATATCGCCGGAAACTACGCGCTGGTTTACGGCCACTTCGGTTTTTCCGCCATGGGCACCGTCGGTTCGGGTTGGTCCACGGCATTCTCACGCCTGTACATGGCCGGTGTTCTGGTCGGCTACTTGCTCTGGTACGACCGCCGGCACCGCACCGCACTTCTCAAGACCCCCGTCGACGTCGATCTTCCGCGTATCAAGCGCCTGATCACGCTCGGCTATCCCGCGGCCCTGCAGTTCACCTTGGAGAGCGGCGTTTTCGCGCTGACCACCGCGCTGATTGCCAGGCTTGGTGCCGTTCCTCTCGCCAGTCATCAGATCGCGCTCAACACTGTGGCTTTCACATACATGGTGCCGCTAGGTATTTCATCGGCGGCTGCCGTCCGCGTAGGCCAAGCCATCGGACGCAAGGATCCCGTGGGCGCGGGCCATGCCGGCGGCACCGCTATTTTCCTTGGCGCAGCTTTCATGGTCTGCGCCAGCGCCGCGCTGCTCATCTTTCCGCGATGGATCGCGCGCGTGTACACGCCGGATGAAGTCATCATCCACAGCACTTTCGCATTACTCGCCGCCGGTGCCGCCTTCCAGCTTTTTGATGGTCTGCAAACCGTGGCCACGGGCGCCTTGCGCGGCGCGGGCGACACACGAACCCCCATGCTCTGTCACTTCACTGCTTACTGGATCATTGGGCTCCCACTTGGGGCGTGGCTCTGCTTCGGGCGGCACTGGGGCGCGCTTGGACTGTGGTCCGGCCTGAGCTTCGCGTTAATTTTGATTGGAATCGTCTTGCTGCTGGTGTGGTCCCGCAAAGTAGATTCGCTGGTAGACGCGGGGGTCTGAAGCGGCGGAGTTTTTCGGCGGGCAAAAAATTGCAATTACATCTTATAACGCCCGAGGTCGTCGTCCGACAATCCCTCGAGATAATTGCGCAGCTGTTCGTTGGTGCTCTTCTCTGTTAGCGCACTGGAAATTTTCGCGTTCTTCAAAACCTTTTCGTCCACAAATATCGGACAATCCATGCGCAACGCCAGCGCCAGCGCATCGCTGGGCCGCGAATCAATGGTCATCATCTGTCCTTCGCGCTCCACCCAGATAATCGCGTAAAACGTATCGTCCTTCAAATCGTTCACCACGATCTTCTGCACCCGCACGTCTAGTCCCAGAAACACATTCTTCAGCAAATCGTGCGTCATGGGCCGGGGCGTTTCCACTTTTTCAATTTCCAAAGCGATGGCGTTGGCTTCATACACCCCCACCCAAATCGGCAGTATCGCCTGCCCCTGCACATCCTTCAGCACCACGATCGGCATGTTCGTTACCGGATCCATCATCAGCCCGCGTATCTTCATCTCGACTTCCATTGGGGCCTCCATGATGCTGCAACCGTTTTTTGCAAACCTAGATAACGTGCTCGCCAATCAAACTTGCTGGTCCCGCATCCACGACGCGCACATCCACGTACTTCCCCAGCAAATCCTGCGCCGGAGAAGTGAAATTCAGCACGCGATTGGACGATGCGTGCCCTGACCAGCGATTTTCTCGGCGCGACTTCCCGCTCACCAGCACTTCCATCGTCAGCCCGATCATTTTTGCGTGTCGCGCCGACTGAATCTCGCTTTGCACGCGCTGCAATACCGCCAGGCGCCGGCTCTTTTCTTCTTCCGGAATCGGATCGTTCATCGCCAGCGACGGCGTATTCGGGCGCGGTGAATATTTGAAAGCGAAGAGCGCATCGAAGCGCGCTTCTTCGAGCAAACTCAGCGTCTCTTGAAAGTGCTGCTCCATCTCGCCTGGAAAACCCACAATGATGTCCGTCGTAATGCTGATATTTCGTTTCGCCCCGCGAATCAAAGCAATCTTCTCTAGATATTCTTCGCGCGTGTAAGTCCGCGCCATGGCCCGCAATATTTCCGTCGATCCCGATTGCACCGGCAGGTGCACGTGGTCGCAAAGTTTGGGTTCTGCGTCCATCGCCTCCACGATATCCGGCGTAAAATCTCGCGGATGCGAAGTCGTGTAACGCACGCGCCGGATCCCCGGGACGTCTGCAACTGCCCGTAGCAATTCGGAGAATTTCATCTTGCGCGCTGTCGGATCGGCATAGGAGTTCACGGTCTGCCCGAGCAGTTGCACTTCGGAGTAGCCCAATTCCGCGAGCTGCCGCACCTCGCGCAGCACGGAATCGCTCGCGCGGCTCCGCTCTGGTCCCCGCGTAAAGGGCACCACGCAATAAGAGCAAGCTTTATCGCAGCCTTCAATGATTGTCAGAAATGCGCGAAAAGGGTTATCGCGCCGCGTAATTTCTGTCTCAAACGTTTCGTCGGTATCGTTGTCCAGCCCGGTAACGCGCCGCTCTCCCGCTTCGAGTTTGTCCAGCATGTCCGGTAAATTGCGGTAACTGGCCGACCCGCACACCAGGCTTACCCACGGCGCGCGCTTAAAAATCTCTTCGCCTTCTTGTTGCGCCACGCAGCCCAGCACGCCGATGATTTTGCCCGCGTCTGACGTTCCGCGAAATTCTCCCAGCCGCGAAAACACTTTCTGCGCTGCTTTTTCGCGAATGCTGCAGGTATTGTAGAGAATCACGGACGCTTCGCTCGGGGTGGCCACTTGCTGATATCCTCGCGACATCAGCACCCCCGCCACTTTCTCCGAATCATGATCGTTCATCTGACAGCCAAACGTTTCCAGAAAAAACGTTCCGGCGCCGCCAGCTCCGTGGTGCAGCTCCGCCGGACGCTTGGCTTCCGCCACGGGCGCGCCGGTCAGCGATTCGAGCGTTACGTGAATCGATTTCTCCATCTCTCGCGCAGTTTATCACAGCTCTGCGGCACCTACTTGATCTGCTTGGCGCATCCAATATCCAGCGCGAGAGCGGTATTGCAGTTTTCTCATCTCCCGGCATCGAAAACTTTGCTACGCCGTTTCGTTGCGCGCCGTGCAAGCGTATGTTACGTTTCTGAAGTCACTAAAATTCGCGCACGGAATTCGCCTGCAGCACGCAAGAGCCGGGCGAACGGCCTAAAATCGGGTATTCGTACCATTTTTTCAACACTCTTTCACTGAGGGGTACATCATTTTCCTGTTCTCACTTTTACTGTTCACTGACATCGGCAGCGTCCTAAGCCAAACGGGCTGGGTAGCCCGCGGCGTCCTCGCTCTGTTATTGATTTTTTCCATCGTTTCCTGGGCTATGATCTTCCAGAAGCTCGGTTTCTTCGGCCGCATCCGGCGCGAGAGCAACCAGTTCCTGCGTATCTTCCGCGCCACGCGCGGCGTCGCCAATCCGCAAGCTCTGGCATCCGCGGGTTCGCCGTTCGCATCCGTTTACGCTTCCGGATTCCGCGAATTGCAAAGCCAGGTTGGCGCGGGAACCGGAAATCCCTCCTCCAACGGGAAACTGCGCAGCCTCACCGCCGTCAACGTCAGCATGCAGCTCGCCTCGGCCGAGGAAGTTCGCCGTGCGGAAAAGGGCATGTCCTGGCTCGCCACGACTGCCTCCGTCTCGCCTTTTATCGGTCTTTTCGGAACGGTCTGGGGCATCATCGACGCTTTCTCCGGCCTCGGTGCCGCCGGCTCCGCCAGTCTTCGTGCAGTCGCTCCGGGTATTTCCGAAGCGCTGTTCACTACCGCGGCGGGATTAGCCACCGCCATTCCCGCCGTCATCTTCTATAATCATTTCTTGCAGAGCATCCGCGATCTCGCGGGCCGACTCGACACTTTTGCCATGGAAGTCGCGGCGCAAATCGAAAAGACTTTTGGCTGAAATTTCGCGGCGCCGCCGTAAAACCGCCGCCAACCAACGATGCCGCAAGTCAAACAAACGCAAACGTCGCTCTCCGAGATCAACATGGTCCCGTTCATCGACGTCGTCTTGGTGCTGCTGATCATCTTCATGATCACCGCGCCCATCTTGCAGTCCGGCATCGAAGTCGACGTCCCCAAAACCAAAACCATCCGCGAAATCACCGAGCAGCGCCTGGTCGTCACCCTCGATAAAGCGCAGCGCATTTACCTCGGCAACGAACCGGTCAACATCCACGAACTCGGCGACAAAATTCACGCCAAACTAAAACAACCGCAGGACGCCGTTTTCCTGCGCTGCGACGAAACCGTGCCCTTTGGCGCTTTTGCCACAGTCATCGATTCCCTGCGCCAGTCCGGCATCAATAACATCAGCATCGTCACCGAGCCCATCACCGATCGCGCCAAAACCCGTTGAGCGCCGCCCAATGAACACCGCCTACGCCAATTCGGACTTCTCCAGCGTCGACGAAGAATTTAGTCTCAAAAAATTTCTTGTCTATTCCGGCGCGCTCCACGCTACCGTTTTCCTCGCCATCGCTGCTTCCATCTATTTCCAATTCCGCGGCAATCAATGGGCTGGCGAAGGCGGCGACCTCGGCGGCACCAAAGTAAACCTCGTCAGCTCCGCCGGCATTCCCATGCCGCGCCCCATCATTCCCACGCAAAGCCAGGTCGTCGATCCCACCCAAGGCCTTCACGAAATCGAGCCGCCCAAGCTTGAACAAACTCCTCCGGACGTGATGAAACTCCCCGAATTCAAACACGATAAGCCTCTTCCGCCATCCCGCAAATCCAAGGTCTTCGAAAACAAAACTCCGCCTCCCACCAATGCCATCCCCTACGGCAAAGGCGGCAACCCCGACATTCCCACCGGCTACTCGCAAAACCCCGGCGCCTCCGCCGGCGTCGCCATGCAAGGTCAAGGTGGTGGAGACTTCGCCTCGCGTTACGGCTGGTATGTCGCTGCCGTGCGCCGTCGCATCGATCCCAATCACGACCCCATGTCCATCGACGCCGCGGTGCGCTACTCCAAAACGCTGCATTGCTCAGTCTCTTTCACGGTGGCGCGCGACGGCTCCATCCACAACGCTCGCATCACCGAGTCCAGCGGCAATCAGTCCTGGGATAATGCTGGCTTGCGTGCCATCATTGCTTCCAATCCTCTGCCCGCTTTGCCCAACGATTATTCGGGAACGAGCGTTGATGTGATATGGGATTTCCCGGAGCGCACGCGATGACGAGGCTCCGCAGCCGGTCTCAGCTTCACGAAAGCATTCTCCAACGTCCACGGAGGTCGTCTTGAAGTCATTGTCCAAGTTTTGCTTTCTCATTTTCGCATGCTTCTTGACATTCGCTGCCAGCACGCGCGCCCAGGATTGGTTCCGCGCCGGCACTGGCCTCGGCGATACTTCCAAGCCGCGCATCGCCGTCGCCGACTTCGGCCCGCGCGCCGACGCCGCCAAAGCTCACGCCGCACTCTTCTCCGAGGTGGTTCGCGACGACCTCCAATTCAGCGGCATCCTCGACCTCGTCAGCCCCAGCATGTATCCAACAATTTCTCCCACCGTTCCGCCCGAGCTTCGCAACATGGACTGGACCAATCCTCCCGCCAACGCCAACATGGTCGCCTTCGGCAACGTCGTCGAATCTCCCGCCGAGGTCGACATACAAGCCTGGCTTTACGATGTCCGCAATCCGAACGGCCAAGCCGTCATCGGCAAAATTTATCGCGGCACGCCCTCCGACACGCAAGTCCGCCGCTTTGCGCACCAGTTTGCCGACGAAATCATTAATAAACTCTCCGGCGGGCTCCCCAGCGTCGCCGGCACGCAAATCGCTTTCGTCAGTAGCCGCAACGGCACCAAAGAAATCTGGGCCATGGACTACGACGGTTCCAATCAACATCCGCTCACCAGCCTCCACTCCATTGCGCTCACTCCGCGCTGGTCTCCCGACGCTTCGCGCATCGCTTTCACCTGTTTCGCCGCTTTCAACCGCGTCACCGGGCCGCAAATCTGCATGTACTCCATGGACTCCGCTAAGGTCGTCTCCTTCCCGCGCTATAAGGGCACCAACAGCACGCCCGCTTGGTCTCCCGACGGCTCGCAAATTATTTTTTCCTCCTCCATGGCCGGCAATCCTGAACTTTACGTCTCCGATTCGAGCGGCGGCCACCCGAAACGCCTCACCTTTTCGAGCGCCGTGTGCACCTCTCCAACATGGAATCCCAAGACTGGCCAAACCGTCATCTACGTTGGCGACCGCGGTGGGGTTCCCAAACTGTATATGATGAACGCCGACGGCACCGACAACACCGAACTCGACGTTCCCGACAAAGGCTACCTGATCGATCCCGCCTGGGCGCCCAACGGACAGCTCATGGCCTTCAGCTGGCGCCGCCCTTCCGGCAACTACGACATCTACGTCATGGACGTCGCCACCCGCCGCATCATCGAAATCACGCGCGACTCCGGCCGCAACGAGCGCCCCAGCTGGGCTCCTGACGGCCGCCACCTCGTCTTCGAATCCACGCGCGGCGGCTCGCGCCAAATCTGGACCATGCTCGCCGACGGCTCGCAAGCCCGTCAGATCACTACCGCCGGCCACAACGAATCGCCCAACTGGTCGCCGCGATGATCGTTGCGCCACAACGCGCGTCTAAAAATTTTTCCTGGGCCTTTCTCGTACGATGTATAATGTATCGTGATACGAGATATTGCCCGGAATAGTGCCCACTGGTGGTAGCATCTAGCCACCGGCAAATATCCGAAAGGGATCCTAATGTCGAGGAGAATAGCAATGATTCAGGTCACGCGATCGCATCGCCGGGCCCTTTTTTGTCTTACGCTGGCCGCTGCGGCCTTCACGGTTGGCTGCCATAACAAACCCAAGACGCAGCCCACGGTAACTCCCTATACGCCGCCGCCTGCGGCGCCCACCGTTACGCTTTCTGCGAATCCGACTTCCATCAACCAGGGTGACTCTTCCACGCTGACTTGGTCCTCCACCAACGCCACGCAACTCACCATCACGCCGGATGTCGGCCAGGTCAACGCCGAGGGCAACAGCAAGGTTACGCCTTCCGATTCCGTCACTTACTCCGTCACCGCTACCGGTCCCGGCGGCTCTGCCAACGCGAGCGCACGCATCACCGTCTCCACTCCCGCTCCGCCCACGGACACCGGCACCAGCTCCAACATGACCGATGCGCTCTTCAATCGCGAAATTCGCGACGCCTTCTTCGATCTCGATAAAGCCGACATTCGCGCCGACGCTCGCGAAGCTCTCTCTCACGACGCCGAATTCCTCCGCAACTATCCATCCCTGCACGTCACCATCGAGGGCCATTGCGACGAACGCGGCTCCACCGAATACAACCTCGGCCTCGGCGACCGCCGTGCCTCCGCCGTCAAGCAATATCTCGTCTCTCAAGGCATCGCTGCCGACCGCCTCTCCACCGTCAGCTTCGGCAAAGAAAAGCCCTTCTGCTCGGAGTCCAACGAAGACTGCTGGCAGAAAAACCGCCGCGGCCACTTCGTAAAAGCCAACTAAAAATAGCGGGCGTTCCGCGTCCGGATATTTTTGCCTCGCTAACAAAAATTGGCCCGGACGCTTCGCAACCGCGAAAGTCCGGGCCAATTCTGCGTTACTGCCAAATCTTGTCTCGCCGCACTCCGTAGGGGGCACAGCGTGCCCGGCTGCGACTCGCCGCCCAAACTTCTAATCCGGCCACGACCGATCCGGAGGAAAATCCACCGGCCAAAAATCGTGCACCGGAGACTCGAATTCAAACGCCACGAAATACCGCCCGAGCTCCGTATTCTCCACCCGCAGCACCGTAGCGGTCACCAGTTCCGGGCTCCGACGGTTGTTCAACATGACCCTTTGCCCCGCCTCAATCTCCATTCCCACATCCAGCAGCCCGCCATGCGCATTCACCACCAAGGTCATCACTTCAATGCGGATTCGCTGGCCCGTCGGCAATCGCGCTGAAAGTTGCAGTGGAACCTTCAGCATCACACGCTCGCTGCGCCGCGCTTCTCTTCCAGGCAAGTCAGCCGTGAAGCTGCCACCTGACTCGACTTTCTCAAGCATAAAACTCCCCATCCCGCCGCTCTCGGCCGGCAAAGAATGCATTAAGATAGGCTGGGTGTAACATGCAGAGCGTAACTGTACTTCACGTACAATAGATATAAGCAAAATCTAATGTTTAAGGCTTTGTAGCCATTTCGTCAACCGCCTCTTGATGAACATGGGGGGTGGAATGGCGGGACGGGGTTCACGCACCGCGCGGCAATCACAACGGTATCGCGTGAAGCGCGCGTCTACCGCTTAATTCGGATCACCCCCAGCCCGATCGTTTTGCGTTCACGCTCCGCATATTTCAAGCGCTCTTTTTCCGCACGGTGTTTTGTTTTGAAGGGTTTCGATAAAGGCGTGAATTCCCCTCCAACGTACTTGAACAACAACCATTGCTCGATGATTTTTGCCATTCGAAACTTATAACACGACTCTGACGAAGCGCGATGCAATGACGCGTCTGCCGGGCCAGGACGTCGTTCGCGTTCTTGACGGTTCGGACCCTTTCCGTGTTTGGCAGGCATCGCTTCGACTCAATATATGCATTAGCGTTACTGCGTGGTATCGTAAGGCATGGCGCTCCGACAGGCATGCCGCTGTTCTCACGGCAAATCCATCCACTACCCAAAACACCTCGACCCCAAGGTCCCCAAACGCTGCTATTTTCCCGGCTGCACCTGCAAGAACTACCGCCCCACCAAATCCTAGTCCCGAATACCATGCAGTAATATCTCTTTACAATACGCCAGCGCGCTATGAAGGTCGCATCCCCGGCCCGTAGCACAGGCACTCTTGCAGCGCGCTCTTCTGCGCGCGACACGAACACCGTCTGGAGCCGTCCCCCCTTCGATTCGCGCCTTCCCTTCTCATTTCAGAAATCGCGATTCTTTCTTTTCAGCCACTTTCGCCCGTTTTGCAATTCAAGAAGTCGTGTAACTCGTTCTGCTTTTGGCGCCTCGGCACGTTTCGCACGGCCGCTTTGCCGAACCAAAATTGCGGATTCTTCTTTAACTCCCGCAGAATCAAACTCTTGCAAAATATCCCTGCAACCCCTTTAGAATCTGATTCGGATCGTATGGGTTCTTCAAGCCAGAGGTTTGCGATTTGCAGAATCCCTTCTTCATGCTTGCGCTCGGTTCCCGCGCACCCGGCGTTTCCTTCTCGCCCCGCCCAATCACTCTTGCCCGCGCGTCACTCTCCCTTTAAAGTAGAATGGGAAGGCCACCCAGCAAATTTGGCTTTCCCAAGCGGCCCTGCCGCCAGAGCTCCGTTCGGCTCATCGAGGAGGATTTTTGATGCGTCTTCGCAACATTGCAATTTTCACTGCTGCTGCCCTTGCCGGCGTCCTCGTGGGCAGTTCCCTCGGGCCGCGTCCTGCCAGCGCCGTTTCTCGCGAAATCATTGACCTGCAGCACGACGTCACTTCCCTGCTGCAAGGCCAGAAAGATCTCGCCACACAAATGACCCAGGATCACACGGTCATGAAAACGCTTGTCGAGCAATCCAACGACAACGTCGGCAAGCTGAATGCCACCATCAGCTCGGTGCAGAAATCCGTGCAAGACGTGCAAGCCAATTCCGGAGCACGCTTGGACACCATGTCCACGCAAGTCCAGGGCCTCTCCGACAATCTCGAAGAAATTAAATCGCGTCTCGGCAAAGTCAACCAGCAACTTGTGGATCTGCAAAATACCGTGCAAAGCCTTGACGCCAAAATGTCTGGCGGCGCTCCCAGCGGCTCTGGCGGCTCGAGTCCCGGCCCCGGCGCGTCCTACAATCCCCCATCCGCCGGCGGACCGGTCGGCTCGTCCGTAGCCCCGGGCGGCCCTGCTCCTTCCGCGGACACGCTTTACTCCAATGGATTGCGCGACATCACCAGCGGCAAATACGACCTGGCGCGCTCGGAATTCCAGGACTATCTGAAATATTACGGCGACACCGATCTCGCCTCGAACGCTCAGTTTTACCTCGGCGAAATCGCCTACTCGCAAAAACAATACGACCAAGCGATCGTCGAATACGACAAGGTGATCACCAACTATCCGAAGAGCTTTAAACTTGCGAGCGCCCATCTGAAAAAGGGCCTCGCGCTGATCGATTTGAATCAGAAACCGGCGGGCATCAAGGAACTCCGCGAAGTCGTCAAGCGCTTCGCCAACTCTGACGAGGATCACCGCGCCCGCGCAAAATTGAAAGAATTGGGCGCCACGGTCTCGGCGTCTTCCGCCAGCCCCGCCCACTAAACCTTGTTCGCTTTGTACTGCTGTTACGGCCCGCTGCACCTCCTCCGTTTTTTCTCCTCGTTACCGCCGGTAACTTCGCAGCACACCGCCGCTGTCTGCTTTGTTTCCCGATTTCGCGCACAACTGTTCGTCGCATTTTGAGCTCTTCGCGGCAAGCTTTTGGTCGATTTCGTTTGCGCGCTAGGTGCGGCAGTGGCCGGCGAGTGCGAACACTCCGAGCGTTGACGCGGAGGGCTGGTAGACAATTTCTTGTTCCTCGCCGCAAATTATCACGGAGGATAGTGGCCGCGCGGAGAATCTCGGGACCGAATGCGAGCGTTTCCGGGAAAACCATTCTTCGGCTTTGCGAATGGCATCGCCTTGATTCAATGCGTTCAAAATCACTTCTGCTCTGGCTCCATCGACCTCAAATCTTACGGCGTAAATATTGGTCATTCAACACTCCTGGTCGCTTTCCGCAAAATGACGGCGGGAATAGTCCATCAGGTAGTGACGCAGACTACAGAATCGTTACAGGAGGTTTACGAGAAGAAAACGCAAAAACCGCCACTTTTTTGCGATCCCCGGAATCTAACTTACGGGCGTTGACTGTGGGTCCGGCAGGCGCGGTCTTAAAGCCGCTGCCGGCAGATACTCGGTGTTACAGAGGAGTACCGATGCAGGACTTTTGGGGCGATACGCGCGGTTTGTTAATTTCGGCAGCGGTTCTCTGCGGGGCTGCAGTTCTCGCACTGGCGGCGCACTACATTCTCTACCACCTGGTAGAACGATTTGCGCAGCGCAAAGGTGAGCAGCACAATCTGCCCTTCGTCAATCGCTCGAAAACGCCGGCGCGCGTTATCTTTCCGCTGCTCGCGCTGGTACTTGCGCTGCCTTTTGCGCCGCTGCCTGCACACCTGAAGGCCATTCTGCAGCACGTTTTGGGATTGGGCAGCATCGCCAGCATGGGTTGGGGCGTAATCATCCTGATTCGGACGCTGGCGGATATCGTAACAAATCGATACACGATAGACGTCGACGACAATCTCGTCGCACGGCGCATCCGCACGCAGACGTCCGTGCTGCAGCGCACCGTCAGCGTAATGGTCACCATTGTCACACTCGCGATCATGCTGATGACTTTCCCAGAGGTCCGTCACATCGGCACGAGCCTGCTCGCGTCGGCGGGACTGGCTGGACTCATCGTCGGTATGGCTGCGCGCACCACATTGACCAACCTTATCGCGGGCGTGCAAGTCGCGGTATCGCAGCCCATTCGCATCGATGATGCGGTGGTGGTGGAAGGAGAATGGGGCTGGATTGAAGAAATTGACTCCAGCTATGTGGTGGTGCGGATTTGGGATCTGCGGCGGCTGATCGTTCCCCTTAGTTATTTCATCGAAAAGCCATTCCAGAACTGGACGCGCACGAGCGCCAATCTTCTGGGTACGGTAATGATCTACACCGACTACACCGCGCCGGTTGAAGAAATCCGCCAGGAACTTTTGCGGCTTTTGAAAACCACCAAACTGTGGGACGGCAAGGCGTGGGGACTGCAGGTAACCGACGTGACGCAGACCACCATGCAACTGCGCGCCTTGGTTAGCGCGAAAAACGGCAGTGACACATTCGACTTACGCTGTTATATCCGAGAAAACCTGATCAAGTTTATTAACGAAAGCTATCCCCGCGCGCTTCCACTGTCCCGCAACCTGAACGTGGAATGCACCTCTGATTATCACGCGCTGCACGACGCTCCGATGGACGCCAAGGCCGCCGGCCGCTGACGTCGCGCAGCGGCATTGTCAAAGGCCATGTTTTACGGCTCGTACCAAAATTTCAGAGTTACTTCTACGTGGGCTGGCACGGCTTTTCCGTTTTTCGTCGCCGGTTTGTACTGATAAAGCCGCAGCGCCTCGATCGCGGCCTGCCGCAGCGGTGCCGGACCGGAAAGCACATTTGCTGACGCCACTTTCCCCTTTGCGTCTACAAGAGCGTCGCATTTAACGTCTCCGGTAACAAAATCCCGCACCGCCTCGGGCGGTGCCACAGGATTCGCGGCCTTTAGCAGGGCGGGAGGAGCGATTTCCTCGTCCGCGATCTCGACGGTGCTCGAGGTGCCGGGGCTGGCGCTGGCGACTTTTGCCACCAGCTCATCGCGATGGTGGTCCGGTTTAAGCGAAACGGCGTCCTGCTTCGGTATGGACTCGTCTGCTGGCGCCGCGCGATCTCCACTTCGTCGTGCCGCCTCTTCTGCGCTGTTCGTCTTATCCCCGGGCGTGGAAGATGTGGCGTTTCCGTTTGCCAGCGCCCCATCGTTCGGGGTGGCCGCCCCGGCTGTCGCTGACGCATTCTTTCGCAACGTTCCGCCAGCGGTCCCGACCGGCGGCCGCGCCGCGACATTCGATGCGCCACGAGGTGCCAGGCTCTTAAAGAAGCCCTCGTAGTAAGCCGCGCCGGTGAGGACCAGCAGCAGACTCGCCGCGACGAAGCGAAGTGAAATCCGTCCTGCGAGGAGCGGCCTCGCAGGCGCCTTCTCGACGATTTCCGCGGATGCTGCGGTACCGCTCTCTTCCAGCGCCGCGGTGGCGAAAAAATCATCAGCCACACTCTCTTCGCGGGCTTTGTGGGAGCCGTCCTGCGAATCGCCCTCGACGCGCGGTTTGGCGGCGTCTGCTGCAGCAACCGCGAATAATTTTGTGGCGAGATCGGGAGGCGGAGCGCCGGGGGCCGGCGGTTTGCCACCGCTCTCGAGCAGCGAAGTCATCTGCTGCCGCAGGCCGGCGATCTCGTCGCGCAGCCGCGCAATTTCGCCGTCGTCGAGCTTGGCGACCGGCGATGATCGCTCTTCTGCTGCTTCTTCCGCCAAGAATTGCGTGGCCGCAGCCAACTCGAGCGACGCCGGCCCGGTTGCGCGCTCTTCTTCAACCGCTGGCAACTCGCCCCAGAAACCGGGAACCGCCTCGCTAAATTCGAGCTCCACATACGCGGTAGCCGCGCCTAGGCCGCGCTGACGCAGTACGCGCGCGACGATCTCCTGTTGAGACGTGACATTTTTCAGAAAAAGTAGCTGCCCGACTTCCACGGATGCGGATAGCCGTACAACAGCGCCATCCTCAAATACCAGCGTTGTCCTGGTATTCTCGCTGAAGAGCTCGCGCTTTGCAGCGTCCGATGCGGCACGCGTGCCGCTCACTTCGACGGCTACTTCCAGAGCGACCGGCAGGCTCCCGAGGGTGCGGTCTGGCCGCATAAACCATTGCACTGTCGAACTTGTAGGACTTGTCCCCATATCGCCCATCAACTCCTAAGCATGTTTCGCCAAAGCAATAATTCGCTACGGAGAGTCATCTTTGTATAGAGAGGAGTAACCAACGCACCGCTAAGCAAGCGCTGCCACACCGCAGCGCGGCTATCATCTTGGCGGTCCCGCGAATTCTTCACAATAGGCCGGACGTACTGGCGAATACTGTCCGTCCGAACAGGCTCTTCGAGACGGGCTTTAGCGCGGCAAGCGGTGCTTGCTTTTCTTGTTGGCGCAATGGCGGTCGCCTGAAAGCGGCCACCGTCGAAAACACGCCGGACGAATCGAGGGCGAGGAAGCCGCGAACTGGCATACTGCCGGACCCCGGGCGGCGTGACGGTCCTAGATCTCGGGTTTTCCGTGGCCACGTTCGCGCGTCCGCCATTTTCGTATGATTCCTGATCTTTCCGTCGCACCACTCTGCTAACCAAGCGCCTTTCGGGAAATGCTCGCGTTTTGCGCTTCCAGCAGGTTTCTGCTATCGTCGCGGTCGCAGGGGGGACACGTTCGATGTCAGTGAATAAAGTGATTTTGGTTGGCCGGTTGGGCCGCGATCCGGAGACGCGCTTTACCGGGGGCGGGCAAGCGGTCGCGAATTTTTCGGTCGCTACCGACGAAACCTACAAAGATAAGAATGGCGAACGGCAAAAGCGAACCGAATGGCACAAAATCGTCGTATGGGGTAAGCAAGCGGAAATTGCCCAGCAATATCTCAAAAAAGGCTCGCTGATTTTTATTGAAGGGCGCATTCAATCGCGCGAATGGCAGGATAAGGAAGGGCAGAAACGGACGAGTTTTGAGATTGTCGCCACGAATTTCCGGATGCTTGGCGGGCGCGGAGACGGCGTCGCCGCTGGCGGAGGTGCTTCTCGTGCGGCCGCCGTCGGCGGTGGCCACGACGATTTTGAAGGCGGAGGCGGAGGCGAGGACTTCGGCGGCAGCGCGCATCCGAGCGGCGGTGGCGCCGGGCCGGAAATTTCCGACGAGGATATCCCCTTTTAGCTATTTCGATGACGACGGCCACCACCAATCGCCAACTGTTGTTGCAGGCACGGCCTTCGGGGCTTTGCGCTCCCGGCGACCTGCGACTTGCGGAGTCGCCGGTTGGCGAATTGCAAGACGGCCAGGCGCTGGCGCGCGTGAAATTCCTGTCCATCGACCCGACGATGCGCGTGTGGATGGCAGATCGCGACAGTTATCTGCCGAAGATTCCGCTGGGCAGCGTGATGCGCGGGTTCGGCCTGGCGGAAATCGTCGAATCACGGACTCCGGAGTTCAAAAAAGGCGATAAAGTACTCGGCTTGGTTGGACTGCAGGAATACCTGACGATCCATTCCGCGGAGGCCCGCCACTTTCAAAAAATTCCATTGGTGCCGTCTGTTCCGGATAGCGCGTTTCTGGGCGTTCTGGGCGTCACCGGGCTTACCGCTTATTTCGGCATGACGGACATTGCGAAACCACAAAGCGGCGAAACGCTGGTGGTTTCCGCCGCGGCGGGGGCTACCGGGAGCATCGCCGGCCAGATCGGGAAGATTCACGGCTGCCGCGTGGTGGGGATCGCGGGGAGCGACGAAAAATGCAAATGGCTGCTCGAGGAGCTCGGCTTCGACGCGGTCATCAACTACAAGCATGCAGATTGGAAAGAAAAATTAGCTGCGGCGACGCCGAAAGGCATCGACATCGATTTTGAAAATGTTGGCGGCGACGTGATGCATGCGGTTTTGGGGCGCATGAACCTGCACGGGCGCGTGGTGCTGTGCGGCTTGATTTCGAGCTACGCCAAGGAGGACCCCGCGCTGGAAAGCTTTTCGACCATTATTGTGAAACGCCTGCGCGTCGAGGGCTTCCTGATCATCGATTACGTGGCAAAATTCACGGAAGGCGTGATGCAGCTGGCTCAATGGAAGATGCTCGGGAAGATCAAGGATCGCGAAACGATGCTCGAAGGACTTGAGAACGTTTCCGAAGCGATCAACATGTTGTTTACTGGTGCGAATACCGGGAAGTTGATTGTGAAAGTGTGATGAGAGCGTTGCGACCGAGCGAACGATCCCCGCGACGAGCAATGAGGGGGGCGCCCACAGCAAAACGTTAGCGTGGCGCGGGAGGACGGCTCTTGCGGTCGGCGTCCAGCTTGCGCAGGAACTCCTCAAACTTGGGGGTTTGCTCCGTGGTCAGCACCGCACGGATGCGCTCGCGGGCCTTTTGCCGCACGGCCTCGATCTGCTGGTCAGCTTGCTTGTGAGCGGCTTGGAACTGCGTCTGGGTGTCGATGAAGATGGCGTCGATCTGGGTTTGTTGATCGGGCGTAAGGCTCAGCAACTTGGTCAAGTCCGCGATCTTCTGATGGCGTTTGGCGTCGTCACTCAAAACCACCGGTTGCGACACTAACCGGTGATGGGCCACCAAGTAGCCCGCGACACCCCCCAAGGCTGCGCCAAGAATAAAAACCGCGGCGATCCACAGCACAGCAGTACGCGTCGCGGTAGTCGATTCGGACGTAGGCTCCATCGCGGGAGGATTCTCCGTCATTGATTTTTCTCGTTGCGGCTAACCAATACATCGTCGTTACTGGCGGGGAGCGACGGCGGATCGAACAGGTGTTCAGAGGCAAAAGCGGAAGCACTCTGCGGCGGGGATACGGAGGCCGGGCGCTCGTACAGCCAGGCGCCGCTAACGAGCAGCAAGGTGGCAGCAACCCAGGTCAAGCGCGAGGCAAATTTAGGGACCGCGAGCCAGATGCCCACGGCGCGGGACAATTGCGATTCGCGCGCAACGATGGCGTTGATGACGCGCGGCGCAAACCACGGCCCCGCTTCGGAGGCCGGACCGAGGTCCTGCAAAAGTAGGCGCAGTGACACGATATCCGCGGCCGCGTCGTGGCAGTCGGAGCAAAGTTGCGCGTGCTCGCGCAGGTCCGCAGGGGCGGTGGCCAGAAAGCTTTCGAGCGCGGTCAAAGGCGCGCGGGAGTCGCTGGATTCCTCGAGCCAATCCTGAAACCGATCGCAAATACTGCCATGTTGTTCAAGCAGGCTTTTCATTCGCAAAGCCTCCTTCTGCGCGGCGTAGGGCGCACGAAAAAACTAAAAAAACGCTAACGCAAAACCTTAACGCAAAAACATTTCGCAAAAAATCCTTACTTCGCCTGCTGACGCGCCAAAGTTACGATTCTGCGCCGCGCCCGGAATAATCTTACCTTGACGGTGTTGGCGTTGATTTCCATTACTTCGCCGATTTCCTCGATGGACAGCCCCTCGACCTCTTTCATGATCAGCATGAGGCGGTCTCGCTCGTCTAAGCCAGACAGAAGCCGTTCGACGCGCTGGCGGGCCTCCAGCCGGTCGAGAACGTCCGGCTCGGAGCTCTGCTGCATACCCTCTGCGACGGTGACCTGCCGGGATTGCTCTTCGCTGAGATCTCCCTCGTAGAGCAGCGGGCGGACTTTCTTTTTTCGCAATAAATCCCAGCATTCGTTAACCGTAATCTTGTAGAGCCAAGTGCTGAAAGCCGCGCGCTGATCGAAGCGCTTCAGCGAAAAGTAGGCCTTGATAAAAACCTGCTGCGCTATGTCTTCGATGTCTTCGCGCTTCCGCAAGATTCTGGCGGCTACGGCAAAGACGCGCTGCTGATGCCTCCTGATTAACTCCTCGAAAGCCTCCTTGTCGAGGTTCTGAGCGCGGCGAACAAGTTCGCGGTCGTCGGCAGCGGCCACCGGCAGGTCAACCCGCGAATCCGCGACCACCGGCGGAACCGGCAAGCTTTGAGCCGCTAGTTTTGGGACGTTTGGCACGGTGTTTTGGTTACGCTCCGCTAAACGATTAGTTCCCGGATATTTTCAGGGTATCGCAATGATTGCAAGCGAGTGATGGCAAGTTTATACTTGCTCAGAACATATCTATATGGAATAATGCCTGCATGATTATAGGTGATCGTCTTCGCGCCCTGCGCGAAGAAAAGAAACTCTCCCAGGGTGACATCGAAAAGCGCACTGGTTTGCTCCGCTGTTACATTTCTCGTGTCGAGAATGGCCATACCGTACCGGCTATTGAGACATTGGAGAAGCTGGCGCGTGCTCTCGAGTCTCCACTCTACCAGTTGTTTTACGACGGTGAAGAGCCGCCACAACTGCCGAACCTGCCAAAGCGTAAGTCGTCGGACGACATCGCGTGGGGCAGTGCCGGCAAAGACGCGCGTTTTCTCAACAAGGTGCGTCGCTTGTTGAGCAAGGCGAAAGAAGAAGATCGCAAATTGGTTTTGTATATGTTGCAAAAGATGGCCAACCGCTAGACGGTTCGCCGTTGGTTCCGCAATCATAAGTGGGCCGCGCGCCCCAACCCGTGCGGCCTCGCTACCGGTCCAGTAAAGCCGTAAAGAATTCCCTTCCTGCAGATATTCCGCATTACTCCCACTCAATCGTGCTTGGCGGTTTCGAACTGATGTCGTAGACCACGCGGGTAACGCCGCGGACTTCGTTGACGATGCGGGTCGAGATGCGCTCGAGTACATCGCCGGGAAGGCGAACCCAGTCGGCGGTCATGGCGTCATCGCTTTGCACCACGCGGACGGCTACGGTGAGGCCGTAGGTGCGACCGTCGCCCATGACGCCGACACTGCGTACGGGGAGCAGGACGGCAAAGGCTTGCCACACTTGTTCGTAGAGGCCAGCGCGACGAATTTCTTCGGTGACGATGGCGTCGGCGTCCTGCAAGGTGAGGAGCTGGTCGCGGGTGATCTCCCCTAACAAGCGAACTGCCAAGCCAGGACCGGGAAAGGGATGTTTCGCCAATATTTCCCTTGGCAAGCTCAAGTCCTTGCCGATGCGGCGGACTTCGTCTTTAAAGAGGTCGCGGAGCGGTTCGATGAGTGCGAAGGGCATATTTTCGGGGAGGCCGCCAACGTTGTGATGCGTCTTGATGGTGGCAGAAGGGCCTTTAACGGATACGGATTCAATGACATCCGGGTACAGCGTGCCTTGTACTAAATAGCCAATCTCGCCGTGAGCTTCGCCTTTTTGCAACTTCTGCGCTTCTTCCGCGAAGACGGCGATGAATTCCCTTCCGATAATTTTGCGCTTTTGCTCGGGGTCGCTGACGCCTTGCAGTTTGTCGAGGAAACGATCGGAGGCGTCGACGCCGATGACTTTGAGGTGCAGGCGGTCGCGGAGCATCTCGAGCGTCTCGGCAAATTCATTTTTGCGGAGCATGCCGGTATTGACGAAGATGTTGGTGAGTTTGTCGCCCATGGCGCGGTGAACGAGGACGGCGGCGACGGTGGAATCCACGCCGCCGCTCAGGGCACAGATGGCCCATTTGTTGCCGACCTTTTCTTTGATGGACTGCGTGGTTTCTTCGATGAAGGCAGCGCCGCTCCATTTGGGTTCGGCTTTGCAAACGCGGAAAAGGAAATTGCGTAGGATTTGCGTGCCGCTCTCGGTGTGATTTACTTCCGGGTGGAATTGCACGGCGTAGATTTTTTTGCCGGGATGTTCGAGAGCGGCAATGGCGCTGGCGGTTTTTGCGGTGGCGCAGAAACCTTCCGGGAGGCGGTGGACATGGTCGCCGTGGCTGTTCCAGATGCGCAAGGATTGCGGGACGCCGTGGAATAGTTCGGACTCTGGCTGCGATGAAGCGGGAATGCGGTCGAGGCTGGCGCGGCCGTATTCCTGGCGGCCGGCGTTTTCTACTTTACCGCCGAGAGTGTGGGTGATCCATTGCATGCCGTAGCAGATGCCGAGGACTGGGACGCCTGCAGCGAGGACATGCGGATCGCATTTTGGAGCTTGCGGGTCGTACACGGAACTGGGGCCGCCGCTTAGGACAATGCCGGCGGGCGCGAATTCTTTGATCTTTTCCAAGGACGAGTTGCATGGGAGCACGGCGGAGAAGACTTGTTGTTCGCGGATGCGACGCGCGATCAGTTGCGTATATTGGCCCCCGAAGTCGAGAACAACTACGCCACCGCGCTCGGAGTTAGGTCTCGGGAGTGGTGTTTGCATGGTAGCTCCGGTGGACATTGTAGCCTCCCTGAGTCTTCCTGTAGCTGCGCCGGATGATCGGGCCGGATAAACTTTGCAACAAAACGGATTCCTCGCTGCGCTCGCAATGACAGTCAGCGCGTTGACTGCAGAATCCTAAGCCACTACTAAATTCACCAGCTTGTCTGCGACAAAGATAATTTTTACAATACGCTTGCCGGTCAGGTATGGGACGACACTCGCTTCGACCTTTGCCACGGCTACTACTTCATCTTGGGCTGTGCCCGCTGGGAGCTTTAACTTCCCGCGCACCCGACCGTTGACTTGCACAACAACTTCTACCTCGTCGTTCTTTGCAAGCTCCTCCTGTTCGGCGACCAAAACCGGCCACGGAGCATGCGAAAGACCTCCGGTATTGCCCAGCATCTCCCACATCTCCTCAGCAATATGCGGCGTCATGGGGGCAAGCAGCAGCGTCAGAATCTGCAAAATCTCTTTGCGTATTTCGGGCCGAACTTCCTTTTCAAGAGGCTCTGCTGCGTGAATCTCGTTCGTCAATTCCATGATTTGAGCGATCGCAGAGTTGAAATGCCATCGAGTCTCGAAGTCTTGAGTGACCCGCCGCATCGTTTGATAGGTTGTCCGAATTAACGCGCGCTCGGTATCGGACATTCCATGCGGGTTGAGGTCCCAATGTTTGGTCTCCCGAAGTGCGGGAGCGTGCTTGGCGATTAGGCGGAAGACGCGGTTCAGGAATCGCCAGGAGCCTTCGATGCTTTCTTCGCTCCACTCCAGATCTTTCTCTGGGGGTGCGGCGAAGAGCGTGTAGAGGCGGCCGGTGTCTGCGCCGTATTTTTCGGCCATGTCCTCGGCGCCTACTACGTTGCCTTTGGACTTGGACATGGCAACGCCGCCTTTTTGCACCATGCCCTGGGTGAATAGGCGTTGGATGGGTTCGGCGTGGTCGATTAGGCCCAGGTCGCGCATGACTTTGCACCAAAAGCGCGAATACAAGAGGTGCAGGATGGCGTGGGTGATGCCGCCGATGTACTGATCGATGGGAAACCAGTACTTCACTTTCTTGCTGTCGAAGGGCGCTTGCGTATTGTGCGGATCGCAGTAGCGATAGAAATACCAACTCGAGTCGACGAAAGTGTCCATGGTGTCGGTTTCGCGTTTGGCTGGGCCGCCACATTTTGGACAGCTGGTGTTGACGAATTCCGGCGTGGCGGCTAAGGGCGATTCGCCTTCGCCGGTGAGTTTTGGATTGGGAGGCAAAACTACGGGCAGATCTTGGTCTCGAACGGCGACGATGCCGTCCTTCGGGCAGTAAATCACCGGAATCGGCGTGCCCCAATAGCGCTGGCGGGAAATGCCCCAGTCGCGCAGTCGGAAAATGGTTTCTTTCTTGCCGAAACCGCGAGCTTGGGCGTCGGCGGCCATCTTGTCGATGGCGGCCGCGGTCTCAAGGCCGCTGTAGGGGCCGGAATTTACGCTGATGCCGTATTCAGTGAACGCTTCCGTCAGAGCTGGCGGGGGCACTTCTCTTTCCGCGTGCTCGGCTTTGGCGGTCTCTTCTTTGGAAGTCAGCGCAACTTCTTTGACGACCACTATCGGCTTGGGCAATTTGTATTTTGTAGCGAACTCAAAATCGCGCTCATCGTGCGCGGGGACCGCCATGATGGCGCCAGTGCCATATTCCATCAGCACAAAATTGCCGACCCAGATGGGAATTTGCGAATTGCTGAAGGGGTTGATGGCGTGGCGTCCGGTGAAAAAGCCCTCTTTTTCCACGGTGGCCAGGTCTTCTGCTTTTACCGACATTCTGCGAATTTCCGCGAGCTTCGCTTCGGCTTCCGCGCGCACCGGAGAATCTTTCATGAGGCGTGCCACCAACGGGTGCGAAGGCGCGAGGATGATGGCGCTGGCGCCGTAAACCGTGTCGATGCGCGTGGTGAAGACTTCGACGGATTCCCTGCCCTCCATATCGCTCACCGCGAAATTTATGCGCGCCCCCTGGGATTTCCCGATCCAGTTGCGCTGCATGGTGATTACGCGCTCCGGCCAAGTGCCTTCGAGTAGTTTCAAATCATCGAGAAGTTGTTCGGAGTACGCCGTCGTCTTCAAGAACCATTGCTCGATTTCGCGAACTTCGACTTGCGTGTCCTCGTGGCGCCAGCAATAGCCGTTGACGACTTGCTCGTTGGCGAGGACGGTGCAACATTTTGGACACCAATTGACACGGCTTTTTTTGCGGTAGGCCAGGCCCCGTTCGAGCATGCGCAAGAAGAACCACTGATTCCAGCGGTAGTATTCCGGCTCGCAAGTGGAGATTTCGCGGCGCCAATCGTAGCTGAAGCCGAAGCGCCGAAGAACACGCTGAAATTCCGCGATGTTTTTGTTGGTCCACTCGCGCGGATGCGTTTTATTTTTGATGGCAGCGTTTTCAGCAGGCAGGCCGAAAGCGTCCCAGCCCATGGGATGGAGAACATTGCAACCGCGCATGCGCTTTACCCGGGCGACGACGTCGCCGATCGTGTAGTTGCGCATGTGTCCCATGTGGAGAGTGCCACTCGGATACGGCAGCATCTCGAGGACGTAGTATTTCGGTTTAGCGGGGTCGGCTTCGGTTTCGAAAACGCGCGCGGCTTCCCACCGCTGTTGCCACTTGGCTTCAATCTCTCGCGGTTTGTAGGTGGGCTGAGGAGTTGATTCCGCCACGCGGAGCTATCCCTTCTTTCGCGTTGTTTTTTTCGCGGTGTTCTTGGCCGCCACTTTTTTTGGCGCGGGCTTGCTCAGAGCCGCGGTGGAAACTCTGCGGGTCAAGATAGCCGCGGGCTTTCTGAAGGGAGCGGTGACGACGGCTTTGGGTTCGGGCTTGCGGTCTTCATCGCGGGCTTCGAGCGCGTTGGCGATTTTCTTTTTGGCGCTGGCTTGCTGTCTGCGTTGGGCGTCCATTTTCACTTTGAGCTTGGCAGTAAGCATCGAGAAGCCCTTTTCGGGTTCAGGCGCGCTGTCTTTCAGTCCGGCGAGTTCCCAGAGAGCGGCGACGTTGCGGCGGTCGTCGCCGGGATCGTCGATGGGAGTTTCCAGGATGAACGCGCGGCCGAGGGCTCCCTCAGGCGGTTCGGCGCTGAGGCGTGGATGTTTCAAGATGCGCTCAAAAGCTTCTGCGCCTATTTTGCCTTTGCCGAGATGCTCATGGCGGTCAACGCGGCCGCCCAACGGGATTTTGGAGTCGTTGATGTGGATGACCGGAACGTTGTCGATGCCGATGGTACTTTCGATCTTGCTGATGGTGGCGGAGAGGCCGCTTTCGGTTTTGATATCGTAGCCCGCGGCGAACAGGTGCGCCGTGTCCAAGCAAGCGGCGACGGGCAAATCGCGTGTGCCGTGGAGGATTTCCGCGACTTCTTCGAGTCGCGACCCGATGGCGGTGCCCATGCCTGCGGTGTTTTCGATGAGAATACGCAGATTGCCAAGGGGATTGCGACGGCAGGCCTGTTTGACGGATTCGATGACGTTGGCGATGGCCAAGGGCATGGAGCATTCTCCGCATGCGCCCGGATGGACGACCAGAAAATCGGCGCCGAGGGCTACGCCGCGGACGAGCTCGTCGTGGAAGGCCTGAATGCTGCGCACGCGCAGCATTTGCTGGGCGCTGGCGAGGTTAATCAGGTAGTTTGCGTGAATCACCAAGGGGCCCAAGCCGTATTCGGCACGCTTGGCGCGGAAAGCGGCGGCGTCTACGTCGGGAATGCGAGTTACGGCACCTTGCCACATACGGGGGCTGGCGGAAAAAATTTGCAGTGCGTTGGCGCCAAGCTTTCTTGCTGATTCCAGGGCATTTAGGTAGCTGCCGGCGATGCTCGTGTGAATCCCGAGGCGGAGGCTGCCGTTCATCCAGGCGGGGGCTTGCGGTTCGGGTTCGGGCTCGGGGCGATACTCGTCCTCGGGATCGAACTGGTCGAGGACGGCGATAGGTTGTTCAGGTGTGCCTAGCAAGAAAATGTCCTTGTCTTAAACTACTGATTGTACCACAGGAGGGAAACCGTGCTATGAACGACTGCTCGTTTCGAGCGGTCGCGCCCGCGTGCAGACTCACTCGCTACCATTCCCTTTCTGAATTCAGGTGCCAGCAGCCTCGAAGCAAGAGCTGCGATGGTTTCACCGCCGAGAAGCTTTTGCGAGGCAAATGTGAGCTACAACGGAACCTCCAATCCGAATGGAAACGCCGGAAGCCGATTCCCTTTCTTGGGTGACTCACAACCAGCCCTGCCCAGATGACCCCTATCCACCCGGCGGCAAACTTGCCGCAATAAGTTCGACAGTGCTTCTCCTTGTTTTTCGTTGTTCTTGTCAGGATTCGCATTCGGTGGGTGACTGCGTAACCTCGCGTCCGCGAAATCCTCGAAGGGTCGATGGACGAATCACGATGGAAGGCCCGCCGGGGTTTGCTGCTCGCATGGCGATGCCGTAGAGTTGGTGTGTTCGGTTGGCACGGAATTTGACGGCCGTGAATGTGCGTTTCGTTACGTGGAGCGATTGATGCTAGTGGTGATGCAGGCGGCGGCTACGGAGCAGCAGGTACGGGCGGTGTGCGAGCGGATCGAGGCGCTGGGGCTCAAGGCGCATCCGATTCCGGGGGCGCTGCGCACAGCGATTGGGATTACTGGGAATAAAGGGTCGCTAGATTTGGGAGTGCTGGAGTCGCTGCCGGGAGTTATTGAGTGCATCCCGGTCAGCAAGCCGTACAAGCTGGTGAGCCGCGACGCCAAGGCTGAAGATACCGTGGTGACGATTGCCACGCCGGCGGGCGATGTGCTGGTGGGCGGCGGGCATGTGGCCATGGTGGCCGGGCCTTGTGCGGTTGAGACTGAGGAGCAGTGTTTTGCGATTGCCGAACGCGTGGCGCCCACGGGCGTCAAATTGTTCCGCGGCGGAGCGTATAAGCCGCGCACTTCGCCTTACAGTTTTCAGGGACATGGCGAAGAAGGTTTGAAAATTTTGGCAAACGTGCGCAAGAAATTCGGATTTGGGATTATTACCGAGGCGGTGGATAACGAGTCGCTCGATTTGGTGGACGAATACGCGGACGTCATTCAGATTGGCGCGCGGAATATGCAGAATTTTTCTTTGTTGAAGCGTGCCGGGCGTGCAAAGAAGCCGGTGCTGCTGAAACGCGGGATGTCGGCGACGCTGGATGAATTTTTGATGGCGGCGGAGTATGTGCTGTCCGAGGGAAATTACCGGGTGATATTGTGCGAGCGCGGCGTAAGAACATTCTCTGATTTCTCGCGCAACACGCTGGATTTGGCGGTGGTGCCTGCGGTGCAAAAACGCAGCCACTTGCCGATCATGGTGGATCCCAGCCACGGAACAGGGAAGCGCAGCAAAGTGTTGCCGCTGTCGCGTGCGGCGGTGGCCGTGGGGGCGGACGGCTTGCTGGTGGAGGTGCATCACGAGCCGGATAAGGCGTGGTCCGATGGCGTGCAGTCGATTGTGCCTGAAGAGTTTGCGGAGTTGATGGACGAAGCGCGGCAGATTGCGCACGTGTTGCACCGCGTTGTGAACTAGAATTCCCTGCGAGATGAGGCCCTTCCGAAATTTTCGCGTAATTTTTGTGGTGGTGGTGCTGCTGGTCGGAGGCATCGCGGAATTGTGGCGCGAACATCGGCCATCGTTTCTCCGGCCGGGCTTGAAATTGCACGCGTATGTTACGAACGCCAGCGGATCTCTCGCCGTCGTGGACCTGGTAAGACTCAATACGGTGGCACGGGTGGATGTAGGGCAACATCCGTCAGGACTGCGGGCGCATCCGACGCGGGCGGAAATCTGGGGAACGAGTGCGTATGGCGGCTACCTGTGGGTGATGGACGCGCGAACGAATCAGGTGAGCGCGCGGATCAGCGTGGGGCCGCTGCCGTACGCGGTGGATTTCTCACTCGATGGTACGAAGGCGTATACCACGTCCTCGGGCAGCGATACGTTGCTGACAATGGATTGCGCCTCACGCGCGGTGCTGGGGCGAGCCAGAACCGGAGCGGAGCCGGTGCTCGCGCGCGTTACCCCGGATGGCAAAAGCGTGCTGGTCGTGAATCGACGTGACGGTTCACTGGGGATTCACGACGCGACGACGCTTGCCGAGTTGGCGCGAGTTTCCGTGGTCGCGGAGCCCGAAGATGTCGCGGTGCTGCCGGATGGCTCGGTAGCTTTCGTACTGAGCCGCACGGAAGGGCGCATTTCCGTGGTCGACTTGAAGCGGCGGGTGCTGCTGACGAATTTGCAGCTGGCTGGAAGGCCAACGCAGATGATCCTCAAGCCGGACGGCGGCGAACTCTACATAATTTCGCCGGAATCGCACGGGTTACAAGCCATCAACGCGTGGACGCACGAGGTAGGCGATTATGTGTTGCTGGGCTCGGCGCCCACCTATGGACTCCTTTCGCCGGACTCCAGTGAACTTTTTGTTTCCGACAATGCCGCCGACCGCATCGCGCCGGTAGATATTTACAACCGCAAGGTCGGACGGCCGATCTTGGCGGGGCGAGGACCGGGTGTGCTGGCGTTTGATTCGAAGGAGCGCCCGAGTTTGCTGCTCGTGGTGAATCAAGGCTCTGGGGATTTAGCCGTGATTCGAATCAGCACGGACAATCCAGGGTTACTGACGATGATCCCGGTAGGAGACAATCCGCAAGAGCTCGCGATCAAGCTCTTCAAGTAACACTTAAGGGTTTCATGGAAGTCTACGTTGTCGCTGGTTCGAAGGGCCAGGCGGCATTCTCTTCGCCGAGCGGAACTTCAAGAGACGCTTCAGATGGCAGGACGTCAACCGGCAAGCCACCGTGCCAAAGCGCGACACTGATCTTTAGTTTGGTTATTCCTGCCAGCCCGAGTTTGTCTTTACGGACCGCTACTTCGAGGATGCGTTCGAAAGCGACTTCAACAAATTCTTTGGGATTTAGAATGCAGGCACGCCCCTGCTCGACTGCGAACTCAATGACGCGGCCGCGAGCGACCCTGACGACCACCGCAATCTCGTCCGCAGCGGAGATGGTAATGCGAAATTCGGGACCTTCGATTTCGGACAGAGCCTCGAGGAAAGGATCGACACGGAGGCAGAACCGCTCTTTCTCAAACCCATAACGCAGTTCATGAAGGTAATACACGCGGCCATGCATCGAACCGCCGCGGCGTTCCGGGGAATACAGCCCCGCGCTCAGCCACTCAAAATAAGAAGTGTCGCGTCCGTCGACCTTAATGTTCAAGAGGTCTGCCGGAGCGATCTGCAACGCGTGTTCGGGCTGGCGCTTGATAGGTTTGGCCAGTTCGTCCGGAGCTTCTTGACCGAGCGCCAGGTAAATGCTCGTGAGATGTTTGCGGTACAGCGCGTCGAACTCCGCATCGTTCGCGGTGCTGTGCTCGGGACCGTACCACCAGCACCAATCGCTGCCTTCGGCGGCGAGCAAGGATTCCTTGGCGGTGGCCAGCCCTGTCGCGGTAGGAGCGCCTTCGCGGCCTTCGGCATGCATTGCGGCAGCTCGCGCATACGCTTCGCGCGCGTCCCAGAGCAACTCCCACGCGGCGACATCTTCGCTGTGGCCGATCCAGACGTCGAAATTGGCGTTGATCCACGATGCGGGGAAAATGCCGGTGGCGGTAGGCGTTTCCGGGGCGGCGGCGACAGCTTCGCTCGCGGTGAGCGCGCGGAAATCCGGGTCGCCCTGCACAAGGCCGTAAAACTCGCGAAGAAACTGCCGGCCGTTGCCGGCGTAATACTCCCAGGCGTTTTCTCCATCGAGGAACAAGCAAATCGTGATCGGCGATGGATTTGGCGTGCACTCTGCGAGATAGCGCAAGCGGCCGTGAAGATCGACCGCGGCAGCGCGCGCGTCCATGCGGCTGTAAACGAAACCGATGAGATCAGAGAGATGATGGTCGCGGAAGAGTCCGGTGATCGCCTTTTCGCCAAATTGCACACGCCACGGTTTGTACAAGCGGTCGGAATTGGCAGGAATTCCGTTGGCATCGCGGAAAAACGCAACATTCAGCGTGCGGCCCAGAACACCTTCATCCGTGCCAAACCATTTGAAACCTTCTTCGACCGCGATGGTCAATGCCTGGTCCGAGACGGAGCCTTCGGACGGCCACAATCCGACGGGCTTCACGCCAAAGGTTCGTTCGTGATATTCGCGGGCACGGCGAAGCTGCTCTCGGGCATCTTCCGGCCGGCGAAACGCGCGGCGCGGCAGCGGCGTTGAACTGTTTGCGACGCGGGCGATATCGGAATCGCAAAGTAACGGAAGAATCGGGTGATAGAACGGCGTGGTGCTCAATTCAATCTGCCCGGTTTTGGCGGCGTCGCGGTAGGCGGGCAGTACCAGTTTCAGGAACTCGAGTTGTCGTCCCTTTAAAACGGCTTTGTCGTACTCCGAAAAATCCTTTCCCTTGTTTGCCAGGGTGCTGACCGCTTGATCTTTTTGCAGCCACACTTCGTCCATCCACACCAGTTGCGAAAGCACTTGCAGATCGCGCCAATCGCGCGGCGTGAAGGTGACCAGCGCTTGCGCTCCGCCCGCCGGCCGCGACCATTCATAAAGCTCGACAAAACGGGGGAAACGCGACATCAATCTTTCGTGATTCACCTGAAAAGCGCGCGCCAGAATCTCGGCTTTATCCTCGCGGCTCAATTCCCCGCTATCTTTGAAGGCCAGCGCGAACCATGGTTCATTAAATTTTCCGCTGGCGTATTCTTCGAGCTGAATCCCCAGCGACGGCACAACATTGCATGTGGCGTGAAACTGCGGAAACTCCCTGAGCACCTCGACCATGCCCCAGTAATCTTTCAACGCGTGTAATCGCGTCCATGGCAAAACATAGCGACCAGTTTCTGGATCGCGATACTGCGGCTGGTGCATGTGCCAAAGTACAACTAGGTTCACTCGACTCATCGTGGGCGCGGTTGACGCTTCCTCTTTTATCGAACACCGTGACACACTGCGGGATTACAGCGGTCATCCTTTTCTTAGATTCTACATTGCATCCACGTTTTCCGTGCCCACCTTCTTCAAGCCGCGCTTCCGTTGTTGAGATCCTGCTTTGTGTCGAGTTCGGATGGGGCGCAGTGCGTTGTCTTCCGTGTTTACGCGGCAATTTCCGCAAGCATGCTACACTCACCAATTCCTCCATGCGCCTCCTGGACCGCTATATTGTCCGCGAAGTTTTCCGCCACGCGTTGTTGGGGCTGGTGGTCTTCACGTTTGTCTTCTTCGTGCCGCAACTGGTGCGGCTGATGGAGCTGTTTGTCCGCCACAGCGGCAGCGGCTCGCAAGTCCTGAAACTTTTCCTGTGTATCTTCCCCGGCGTTTTCACCTTCACCGTGCCCATGGCGATCTTGATCGGCGTACTGCTCGGGCTGGGGCGAATGTCCGCGGACAGCGAAATCATCGCGCTCACGGCTCTTGGGATCGGCCGCCGGAGAATTCTGCTGCCCGTCGGAGTGCTGGCGTTTTCGGGATTTGTGATCACGCTGGCATTCACTATCTGGCTGTCTCCGCTGGCGCTGCGATCACTGCGCCGCATTGAGCTCGATCTCATCTCCTCGCAAATTTCCTTCCAAGTGCAACCTCGCGTGTTCGACGAGCGCTTTCCGCACCTGGTGCTGTACGTCAACGACGTCTCCGCTAGCGGCACGCAATGGCATGGTGTGTTTCTAGCCGAGGCCAACGAAGAGAGCGGCGCGCGCTTAACGCTGGCGGAAAACGCCATCGTGATTGCTGACCCCGGACAAGGCAAGCTGGAGTTGCATTTGCAAGGCGGCACCACTCACGAATTTTCGCGCGTGGATGCCAATCATTATTCCGTCACGGCTTTCGGGCAAAGCGACTGGCCTATCGAATTTAACGCGCTCGATTCGGGCGCGCCGCGGCAATTGAGCAATCCCGAGCGCGGCTGGCGCGAGCTGGTGAGCGATCAGGGGCCCGGATGGCGCGAAGCCCGCGTTGAACTGCACAGGCGATTCGCTTTCCCCGCCGCTTGCTTTGCTTTTGCATTGGTCGCGGTGCCGATCGGCGCGCAGCCGCGGCGCGGCGGACGAGCAGCAGGCTCGCTGATCGCCGTGGTGATCATCGCCTCCTACTATCTGCTGTTCGTCGTGGGAGCGGGTTTATCGCGCCAAGGTTCGCTGCCGCCATCGCTGGGAATCTGGTTCGCAAATGCCCTGCTGGCGGTCATGGGCCTGGTGATGCTGCCGCGCATGGAGCAATTTCGCGGGGAAAGCGGCTGGCTGTCGTGGCTGCGCCGGCTCACGATGTGGGTGCGCCTCACGCGGCGCCGCAGAGCCCTGGCTCGCGCCCGCGCGGCTTCCGCGAAAGCAGCCGTTGAGGATCGCTCGGTGCCCTTTGAAGGCGTCATGCCGTCAGGCAGCAGCTTTCCGCGCTTGATGGATATCTATCTGCTGCGCCGCTTCTCCTTCTATTTTCTGCTGCTGATGGCTGCATTCGTTTTCCTCTTTGAGGCGTTCACCTTTTTTGAGTTGCTCGACGATATCGCGCGTCATCGCATTGCATTCGTGATCGTGATTAATTATTTCCGATTCCTAACGCCCTATTTGTTGTACAACCTGGCGCCGCTCGGCGCTTTGGTAGCCGTGCTGGTGACGCTGGGCACCATGAGCAAGAACAACGAAATCGTGGCCATCAAGGCCAGCGGCGTAAGCTTATATCGGCTGGCGGTGCCACTACTGCTAGCCGGCGTACTGCTGGCAGGCGCATTGATCATCCTCGACGATGTGTATCTTCCCTACGCGAATCAACGGCAAGACGCCTTGCGTAACCAAATCAAAGGGCGGCCGCCGCAAACGTATCAGCGGCCGCAACGCTGGATTTTTGGCGAGTCTTCAAAGATTTATAACTATGACGTGTTTGAGCCTACGCAAAATCTTTTTGGCGGCCTTAGCGTGCTGGAGCTTGATCCGGCAACATTTCAGATCAAGCGACGCGTGTTTGCCCAGCGCGCGCAATGGTCAGCCTCGCAGAAAACGTGGATCCTTGAGGGCGGCTGGGTGCGAGATTTTTCTGGCGGCACCATCACCAATTACGAGCAATTCCGCGTGCGCGACCTGGCCGAATTGACCGAGCCGCCTTCCTACTTCAACCGCGAATTCCTGCAAGCCTTTCAGATGAGCTGGCGCGATCTGCGCAATTACATCAGCGGATTGCAACAGGCCGGTTACGACGTTTCGGCGCTCACCGTACAATGGCACCGCAAGCTGGCATTTCCGTTGATTGCGCCTGTGAGTATGCTGCTGGCGATTCCCTTCGCCTTCTTGGTCGGAACGCGCGGCGCCGTGGGCGGAGTGGCTATCGGGGTCACCGTGGGCATTATTTATTGGTCACTGGCGGAGCTGCTGCAGGCCATGGGCGGCATCGGACAGCTGCCGCCGTTTTTGGCAGGGTGGTCCCCAGACATTATTTTCTTTTTCCTCGGACTCTATTTCTTCCTGAAGATGCCAACCTAAAACGAAATCGGCGAGCAGCCGAGGAAATGTCTGCACGCCGACGAGTGAAGTGCAACTTGAGCTCCCCGGATTTTCAACCACGCGAGGTTCCTTCAGGCGCGCACGCTCACTAAAGTCTTACTTTAACTTAGCGCGGCGCATTCGCTCACGAACGTCGCTACTTATTTTTCGCTTTGGCTCTATCCTCAATCACTGCTTGAGCAGCCGCGAGCCGTGAAATTGGCACACGAAACGGCGAAGAACTGACGTAGTCCATACCGATTTCATGGCAGAACTTGACGCTGTCCGCATCCCCCCCGTGCTCCCCGCAAATGCCCACTTTCAGTTTTGGCCGCGTCGACCGACCGCGTTCGATGCCCCAGCGCATCAGCATGCCCACGCCCTTGGTGTCCAGGGACTGGAACGGATCGGCAGCAAAGACGCCCGCTTTCTTCTCGTCCACGTAGTCTGGAAGGAATCTCCCCGCGTCGTCACGCGAGAGGCCCATGGTGGTTTGCGTCAAGTCGTTGGTGCCGAAGCTAAAGAATTCCGCAACCTCGGCGATCTCCGCAGCCAGCAACGCGGCGCGCGGCAGCTCGATCATGGTCCCCACCAGATATTCGAGTTTCGTGCCGGACTTTTTGATCAGTTCATCCGCTACTTTACGTGTGGCCTGCGCAAGAATTTGCATTTCTTTTCTGTCCAAAGTCAGGGGATGCATGATCTCAGGCAATACTTTAACACCCTGCTTCTTGCATTCCAGCGCTGCTTCAATGATGGCTCGCACCTGCATTTCAAGAATCTCTGGATAAGTGATGGAAAGGCGGCAGCCGCGATGGCCGAGCATCGGGTTTGACTCGTGCAGTTGCCGCACGCGCTGCGCTACGACTTCCACATCCAGGTGAAGTTCCTTCGCTAGTTCTTCCTGCTTCTGGCGTTCGTGTGGCACGAACTCATGCAGCGGAGGATCAATCAAGCGAATCGTGACCGGAAAACCGTCCATGGCCTTAAAGATTCCGATGAAGTCACGGCGTTGGAATGGAAGAAGCTTATCCAACGCTTTCACACGCGCTTCTTTGGTATCGGCAAGGATCATTTCCTGGATGGCACGCTGGCGGTCATGGCTTTTCTCGGGATGTTCGAAGTCCGTGAAGAACATGTGCTCGGTGCGGCAGAGTCCGATACCCTCTGCGCCGAATTCGCGAGCCTTGCGAGCGTCCTGCGGCGTATCGGCGTTGGTGCGCACGCCCAAGCGCCGGACGCCGTCGGCCCACTTCATCAATATCTCGTAGGACTTCGGCAGAGAAGGTACGACCAGCGGCATATCGCCCTCGTAAACAACGCCTTCTCCGCCATCAAGCGTGATCCACTCGCCTTCTCTAACGGTTTTGCCCCCCGCCGTCATGGTCTTTCCGGCATAGTCGATTTGCAGTTTTTCCGCGCCAACGATGCAGCACTTACCCCAACCGCGAGCAACCACTGCTGCGTGACTGGTCTTGCCTCCTGTGGCCGTCAGAATTCCCTGCGCCACCGCCATACCGCCCACGTCCTCCGGGCTGGTTTCGCGCCGCACCAAAACCACTTTTTCGCCCTTGGCAGCCCAAGACTCCGCGTCGTGTGCTGAGAAAACGACCTTGCCGACGGCTGCGCCCGGCACCGCGTCGATACCGTGAGTGATGATTTTGCTGGTCAGCGATTTTCGATCGACTTTTGCATCGATCACCGGATAGAAGAGCCGCTCGATGTCGGCGGGCTGGATGCGCTGGATCGCTTCCTCTTTGGTGATCAATTTTTCGTCCGCCATGTCGACGGCCATGCGAAACGCCGCAGTGGGCGTGCGCTTCCCGGTTCGCGTCTGCAACATGTACAGCGTTCCTTCTTCAACCGTAAACTCCATGTCCTGCATATCGCGATAATGTTTCTCAAGTTTTACTCGAACTTTCTCGAGCTGCCCATAAACTTTGGGCATGGCCTTGGCCATCTCCTTCAAGTGCATTGGCGTGCGGATTCCTGCCACCACATCTTCGCCTTGCGCGTTGACAAGATAGTCGCCATAGAACTCCTTCTCGCCGGTAGAGGGATTGCGCGTGAAGCACACGCCCGTACCGGAATTCTCTCCCGTGTTCCCATAGACCATCTGCACGACGTTGACGGCGGTACCGAGCAATCCGGTGATTTTCTCAACGCGGCGATAAGTGACCGCCTTTTCCGCCATCCACGAACCAAACACGGCGCCGATCGCTCCCCACAACTGCTCCATCGGATCGTCGGGAAAGTTCTGACCGGTCTTCTGTTTGAAATAAGCTTTGTATTCCGCAACCAGTTCCTTCCATCCGCTTGCCGGAACCGCTGTGTCTTCTTTTACTCCCACGCGCTCTTTCATCGCCCGTAGCCGATGTTCGAGATCTTCCTTGGGCATCTCCATTACAACGGTGGAGTACATCTGCACAAAGCGCCGATAGGCGTCGTAGGCAAAGCGTTCGTTCTTCGTTGACCCCGCCAAACCCTGCACGGAGCGATCATTGAGGCCAAGATTCAGAATTGTTTCCATCATCCCAGGCATCGAGCGCGCCGAACCAGAGCGCACGCTGACCAACAAGGGCGCTTGGGGATCACCCAACTTTTTCTTCGTTACCTTTTCTAGCTTCGCGACGTTTTCCACCAACTGCTCCTTCAACTCGGGCGGAAATTTCTTGCCGTTCTTGTAGTAGTAGTCGCAAGCCTCAGTAGAGATCGTGAAACCGGCCGGTACCGGAAGCCCGATGCGCGTCATCTCTGCCAAGCCGGCGCCCTTGCCGCCGAGTACTTCGCGCCACGTTCCGTCGCCCTCTGCTTTGCCTGCGCCAAAGTAATACACCCATTTTTTCACGTTATGCCTCGTTTGCGATTTGAACTGCTCTTGCTAAGAATTCCTATCTCGTCAATGTCGGCACGCCGACAAACGTACATTCTCTGGTGTTACTTTAACTACCTAGCGGCGCTCCTCCGCCGCGATCTCGGAAAAATCCGCCACCGTCGTAAATTCTTTCAGCAGCTCCGAAAGCAGCGTTAGACGATTGCTGCGTACCGCTTCGTTCTCCGCCATCACCATCACTCCTTCAAAGAAGCGATCGACCGCCTTGCGCAGTCCGGCGATCGCATCGAGGGCCTCCTGGTAGCGCCCGGCGCGCTTTTCGTTTTGTACTTTTGCCGCTGTGTCCCTTACCGCACGGTGTAACTCTCTTTCCGCGTCGTGCTCGAAAAGATCGGGGTTGGTGTGCTGCGTCTCAACCGCGGTGAAGTTCGCTTTCTCCAGAATCTTGCGAATGCGCTTGAACGACACCGCTAGCGGCTCAAAGTTCTTCGACTTGCGAATGGACTTCAACGCCACCAGCCGTTTCTGTGCATCAACCAGGTCGTCAGCTCCCGCGCGGAAAACCGCGTTCACCTCGTCGTAGGCAAATCCTTCGCGCTCCTTGAACACGAAGCGTGCACGATCGAGTAGAAACTCGAGAACTTGTGTTTCCTGTTGCGGGCTCATCCCGCGCTTCGGTTTATGGGTGAGCAGAATTCTGGCTGCGGCGCCGATGGCCAGCGAAAGCGAAACCGGCAGCTTTCGCTCCAGGATAATTTTCACGATTCCCAGCGCGGCGCGCCGCAGCGCGTAGGGATCGCTGGAACCGGTCGGGATCACGCCAACGGCGAAACAGCCCACGATGGAATCCAATTTGTCCGCGATGGCGATCGTGCAACCCGTCAAATTGCGCGGGATAGGATCTTCAAGGCCCACGGGACGATAGTGATCGTAGACGGCGTCAGAAACCTCGTCCGGTTCGCCTTGTGCCCGCGAATAGAGCCCGCCGACAATTCCCTGCAGCTCCGTAAACTCGCGAACCATCTCGGTAGCCAGATCACACTTGGCGAGCTCCGCGGCGCGGTCCGCATCGAGCACATGCGCCTGCGCAATACCAAGATTGCACCACCCTTCGGCGAGCCATCGCGAAGTTGCACGGACCCGCTCTACCTTGTCGAGGTAGCTGCCGAGCCGCGACTCGTAGGTAACCTTGTCCAACTTCGGCAGGTAGTCGGCGAGCCGACATTTCTGGTCGGCCTTCCAAAAAAATTGCGCATCTGCAAAGCGCGCGCGCAGCACTCGCTCGTGCCCCGCCCGTACCACGCCTTTGGCGTCCTTTGCCAAATTGATCACCGCCAAGAAATGGGGCGCCAACTCCCCGCCCCGTTTTTCCAGCGCGAAATATTTCTGATGATCGCGCATCACGGTCACAAGGATCTCGTCCGGTAGCGCCAGAAACGCCGGGTCAAATTCCCCGGCAATCACCGTGGGAAACTCATTCAAGTACGTGACCATGCGGCGGAGGTGCGCGTCTTCATGAATCTTCAGTCCGCTCTTTCGGGCGTGCGCAGCGAGCTCTGACTCGATCTTGTCGGCGCGCAGTGCCGGTCGGACAATCACGCCATTGGCTTTCAAACGGCTCTCGTAGTCCGCGAAATTCTTGACAAGAAGATCGTCCGAGCCAATGAATCGATGTCCGCGTGTTCTGTTCCCTGCCGGAACGCCGCCGTAGGAAAACTGCAAAGGCCTTCCGTCCAGAACCGCGACGATCCAGCGAATGGGCCGAATGAATCGAGCGCCGTCAATACCCGTCCAGGTCATGGATCGCGGCCACGCCATGTCGTGGATCGCCCTGGGCAAGATATCATTCAAGATTTGCTCCGCCGATCTTCCGCGCTTGACGGTCTTAGCGGCCAGGTATTCTCCCTTGGGCGTTTGTATTAGGTAGGCAGCCGCGAGCGGCAGTCCTTGCTTCTCGGCAAAACTCACTGCGGCGCGCGTCGGCGCGCCGACATTATCGAAGGCGACTGACTTCGGCGGGCCCGTGACTTCGCTCTCCACATCCGCCTGCTTCGCCAGTAAACCACGCACCCGCGCCACCAGCCGTCGCGGCGCACTGAACGTCTCCACGCTGACGCCGTCCGTAAAGCTCTCCGCGGCCAGCAACTTATTGAGGTTGCCTTTCAGATCTTCTTCGGCTTTGGGAAGCATACCCGCCGGAATCTCTTCGCAGCCAATTTCAAGTAACAGTTCCACGCGGTGGTCCGCCGCAACCTTCCTATCCTTGCCGGCCGCACTCTTCCCCGCTGCCTTCATGCGCGCACCTCGCGGCGCACAGCCGGTCCGCCAATCTGTTCGAGATAACTCGCTGCCGTTCGGCACGCCACGGAGCGTACTCGCGCCATCAACGCTGCCCGTTCCGTCGTGGAGATCACCCCGCGCGCATCGAGCAAGTTGAACAGGTGGGAGCACTTCAGGCAATGATCGTACGCCGCGAGCAGCGGGAACCGCACGCGCGCCGCAGGCTCGGCCGTCTTGTACACTCCCAGTAATTCCTTGGCTTGCTTCTCGTGCAGCTCAAACTCCTCGCGGATCGCCAGCGCATCGCTGCGGTCGAAGCTATATTCAGAGAACTGTTGCTCTTCCATCAGGCGAATATCGCCGTACGTTTTGTCCGCCGACCAGCGCACGTCATAGACGCTCGCGACCCCTTGCAGGAACGCGCAGATCCTCTCGAGCCCATAGGTTAGCTCCACGGAGATGGGATCCAGGTCAATTCCACCGCTCTGCTGGAAGTACGTGAACTGTGTAATCTCCAATCCGTCCAGCAGCACTTGCCATCCAATTCCCCAAGCGCCGAGCGTTGGCGATTCCCAATTGTCTTCTTCAAATCGCACGTCATGAATCTTCAAGTCAATGCCGATGGCCTCGAGGCTTCGCAGATAGAGGTCTTGCACGTCGATTGGGGAGGGTTTAAGTATTACTTGAAATTGCGAATGTTTATAAAGTCGGTTGGGATTCTCTCCATAGCGCCCATCCGCCGGTCGGCGGCTCGGCTGCACAAACGCCACCCGATAGGGGCTTGGTCCGAGCACCCGCAAGAAAGTCTCCGGGTGCATCGTGCCCGCTCCAACCTCAACGTCATAGGGTTGTTGAAGTACGCAGCCCTGCTTCACCCAGAAATGCGACAGTTTCAAAATCAAATCTTGAAAGGTCAATCCCTTCATTTTATGTTCAGGTTTTACTTGAGATTTCAAATCGGCTCCAACATTCCCCTGGTTCCCAGTTTTTTCTCGGTATGGTGCTCAATCCAATCCAAACAGATTCCCTGAAGTTCCACTTCAAAAGGCTTCGCTCGATGTTCAAGTTCTACTTTATCCAAGCTCGTGTTGGTGAAGCGTTCCGCGAGCTTTCGCGCTTCCGTGTGCAAAAGGCGCATCCCCGGCATTTTGCAGTCAGAGCAGAATAAGCCGTCGCTCCAACCGGCACCGTACGCGACATCTCCGCGAAACTCTTTTCCGCAGTTCGCACAGCGATCAAACCGCGGAAGCCACCCGCCCAAACGGACCGTCCAAAATGCGAAATACGTTAGCGGCAGCGTCCAGTCCGACCTGCGCTCCACTTCCCGAGCCGTCAGCAGCATCAGGCGGAACATCGACTCGGACACTTCATGCTCCGGCAGCACCGCCTCGGAGATTTCGCTGACCAGCGCTAGACCGGTGCTTAGCGCGTAATCGCTCTGCGACTTGTGCAATGACTCAAGCAGCTCGGCCTGCTGGATGCGCACCAGTTCACGCGTTTCCTTTTCAACATACCAAAGCTGCACATGCGACATGACGCCCAGCGTCGAACCGTAGCGATTCTTCACGCTGCGCGCCCCCGCCGCCACCCCACGCATGCGGCCTGACGCCCGGCCGAAGAAACTCACCAGCCGGTCTGCTTCGCCCAGCGGGAACGTCCGCAAAATGATGGCTTCCGTTTCTCTGGCGGGCATGTACACAGTCGGCGCGCCGACGCAAACTCGAACAACCTGCCGCTTCTGTCCAGTTGGCCTGCAAACGCAGAGTTAAGTTTTTTAACACACGCGCCGCTCCGGCGCAATGCCAGTGGCACAGAATTCATTCTGTGCGTTTTTTTTTGAACGACCAAGACCGGCGGAAATCTCGTCGATACCGCGAAGGAGGGAGTCTATACCAGCAAACCGCGGATAGCCGGGCATCCCAGCACTCCGATCAAATCGCGGCGTTTTCGCGGGTTTTTCGGCCAAAATTATTCTGTTAACCAGCCTTTTCCCGGGGTCCTCATTATCGGACACCTCTTTGTGCGGACTCCGCTCCCGTCACCCACTTCCCAACCTGTGCAAATTTCGTTACCCTGCGAGCGGCCCTTGTGTTCATCCCTCTCAAAGACGAGACTCCCCGCAGCTCCTTCCCCGTCGTCAACATCCTGCTGATTCTCACGAACATCGCCGTCTTTATTTACCAGCTCGACCTCCAGCTCACCATGACGCCGCGCGCCTATGAATCTTTCGTCATGTTGAACGCCACGATCCCGGCGCGCTTCCCCGCCTTCCTCAACGGCCACCTCGGTTTCGAGCGAACCTTTCTGCCGCTACTGACCAGCATGTTCCTGCATGGTGGCCTTCTGCACATTGCCGGCAATATGCTGTTCCTCTGGATCTTTGGCGACAATATCGAGGACACCTTCGGCCACATCCCCTACCTGATCTTCTATCTGGTGTGCGGCATCGGCTCGGGCTTGCTACACGTCTTCTTCAACTGGGGCTCGGCGATCCCCGCCATCGGCGCCAGTGGCGCCATCTCCGGGGTCATGGGGGCCTATGCCTTGCTGTTCCCCCGCGAGCGCATCCTGACGTTAGTCTTTGTGTTCCTGGTGCCTATCCCCGCGCTATTCATTCTCGGCTACTGGTTCGTAATCCAATTTCTGGAGGCGGTTACCACGGTGGGCTCGGTGTCCGCATCCGCCAGCGGCGGCGTAGCCGTATGGGCCCACGTCGGCGGCTTCCTATTGGGCATGATGCTTACTCCCTTCCTCCGTAAGCGATAAGACGAACTTCCCGCGACACGATCGTCGCCGTCGTTCCCGGGGTGGAAATCGTAACCAAGACATACACTCGAGCAATAGCTCGCGAGCGGGCGTCGATGCACCGCAGGGGCGGGTCGTCCTGTTGCAAGTAAAGGACTGGGAAATTATCTTTATCGCGGCGGCCGGGTACGGGCCTCTCAATGATTGTCTGCTAAGCTGCGCTGCTGACTCGATTCGCCAGCCAGGTCCCCACCTGCCGGGTGTCCTTGTCGCCGCCGAGGTCGACAGTTACAAAATTTTCATGGACTGCCGCTTTCACCGCGGCGCGCAGCGCCCCAGCTTCCGCCTGCCAGCCCAAGTACTCAAGCATCATCGCCGACGCCAGCACCGACCCTAGCGGATTCGCGATGCCCCGGCCCGCAATGTTGGGCGCGGAGCCATGCACCGGCTCAAACAGCGAGGTCCCGCCCGGATGAATATTTCCCGACGGCGCCAGTCCAAGCCCGCCGGCCAACTGCGCGCCCAGGTCGCTGATGATGTCGCCAAACAAATTGCACGTCACGATAACGTCAAACTGCCGCGGATCGCGCACCATCTCCATGGCCAGCGTATCAATGTATAAGTGGCGCGACTCAATCTCCGCATACTCCGCGCGCACCTGCTTGAAGACGCGCTGCCACAAATCGTGCGCAAAAGTCATGGCGTTCGATTTATCGCTCATGCACACACGCTTCAGGCCCATGCGCCGCGCATACTCAAACGCGTAGCGAATGATGCGCTCCACGCCCTTGCGCGAATTTACATCCTCCTGCACCGCAATCTCGTCCGCCGTATTCTTTTTGAAGAACCCGCCCACACCCACGTACAAGCCTTCCGTGTTCTCCCGGAAGACCATCATGTGCACATCCTGCTCGCCACGCCCGCGCAGCGGCGTAAATTTCTCGTGAAATAGCTCCACCGGCCGTGCATTCACGAAAAGATCCAGTTGAAATCGCAACCCCAGTAAAATATCCGCGGCGTGCTGATTCGAGGGCACCCGCGGATCTCCCAACGCGCCAAATAAAATCGCGTCAAACTCATCGCGCAGCATTTCCACCGCGCCGGCGGGTAAGCTAATGCTTTCCTTCAGATATTTATCCGCGCCCCAATCAAACTCCACAAGTTCAATCGCCCGTTTTGTCGGCGTGCAGACAGCCTTGATCACCTTCACTGCTTCCGGCGTCACCTCTTTGCCGATGCCATCACCGGGAATCACCGCGATCCGCGCTGCCGCCCCGCCATTTCGTAAAGGAGTCCCCGCCAATGTACCGCCTCCGCAAAAACCGATCGGTGCCGTCGCAGCGCAGACACTCTGGCTCACACCCGAAAGGTGCCTGTGCCCTGGTGTCGGCCAGGTGATGCGTCGGCTACGCCAACATCTCCGCTCGCACCGTCAACTTCTCAATCAAGTCCAACCGCGGCGCAAAGCCCATTCCCGGCCCGGCGGGCACGTGAATCACGCCCTGCCGATTCACGACCACTTCCGGCTCGATAATATCCTCCGCCCAATAGCGCTTACTGGCGGTGACATCCCCCGGCAGCGAGAAGTTAGGCAGCGTCGAGAGCGCGATGTTGTGTGCCCGCCCGATCCCGCTCTCCAGCATTCCGCCGCACCAAACGGGCATTCCCGCCTGTTGCGCCAGATCGTGAATACGCTTCGCCACCGTATAGCCGCCGACGCGCCCCAACTTAATATTGATGATCTTGCACGCGTCAAAATCAATCGCCGCCTTAGCCTGTTCCTCGGTATGGATACACTCGTCGAGGCAAATCGGTGTTTCCAGCCGTCGCTGCAATTCGATGTGACTGTAAAGATCGTCCCAGCCTAGGGGCTGCTCGATCATCATTAAATAAAAGCTTTCAAGTTTCTGCAGCTGCCGCCAGTCTTCCAGGCGATACGCCGAGTTAGCATCAACCATTAATTTGATTCCCGGAAATTCCTGACGCAGCACTTTAACCTGCTCGATGTCTTTACCGGGTTTAATCTTTATCTTGATGCGCTGGTAACCCGCGCCTAACTCTTTTTTGACCGCCGCTACCAACTCTTCAAGCGTTGCTTTAATACCAATCGAAACACCGCACGCGATGTGTTTGTGCGTCCCCCCGATCAATTGCGAAAGTGGAATGGCTCTCTTGCGCGCCTCCGCTTCCCAGATCGCAGCTTCCAGCGAAGCTTTAGCCATCTCGTGCCCGCGAACACGCCGCAGCATCTCCCAGACATCTGCCGCCGAGGCGAATTCCGTCCCCTTCAATATCGGCCAGAGATAGTCCCGCAAAATGATCCAAGCCGTCTCGACCGTCTCGGGACCGTAGTAAGGGTCTTCCCCCGCCACACACTCGCCCCATCCTGTCGTTCCATCGACATTCACTTCGACCAGCAAAATTCGCCGCGCCGAGTTAACGCCCATACTGGTCTCGAACGGCGTAACGAGCTGCAGATGCACTTCACGAAGTTTCATTTGGTGGAGGCGCATCACGGACACACTCGGTCGGCCCGCGTAAGAACATAGGCGGGACTCTCGTCGGTCGCCACCGCAACGAATCCGTCTTTGAAAGCTTTGATGAACTCGGCATGAAGCCGGTCTTGCAGCGCGGCAGCCCCGGAAAGATCGCCGCCAACATCGTAAGGGACACTCGCGGGCACGGAGATTAGCCGGCTATCGACGTCCTTCGACGCGAATCCCGGCGAATACGTCCTTGCCGCACCTGCGCCGCTGGCGATCTTGGCTATGACGCCGGGATCCTCGAGACGCCACTCCGCAAGCAGCCGGTCCGTTCGTAGCCCACGATGCAGCGGGCTGGTGGTCACGCCATAGAGATTCGGCAGATACTTCCTGGAAATCGCCCCGAGCCGATTGAAGTTGAAGTGGGCGTTTCGCACTTCGAGCGGATCGAATGTCCATTCGATCAGGCCGATCCCCCGCTGTAGCGCCTCGTTGCGCTGAAAAAGTTTTAACTTTCGCCCCAGTCCCTGATCGCGATAGCCCGCTCGAACACACGCCATGTGCGAGTGCAGGTACGAAGTTCGGGCACGCACTCCCGCAACCGCTAGAACAAAACCGACGAGGACATCGCCCTCGTATGCACCAATCACCTGCCCACCCGTATGCGCGGCCACCACAAACATCGTGGCGGGCTCGACTTCCAGATCCGCTTCACCCCAAATCTCGCGCTGCAGCTCAACGCAAGCGTGAAACTCCTCGAGCGCGTGGCAGCTGCGTATTTCAATCGCCGCGCTCATGACGTTGCGCCGCGACCTGCGCGGTTTTTTTCCGGCAGCGCCCCGCGCGACGCACGCTTCTCCATCTCTTTAGCGCGATCCCAGAGCTTCTCCATTTCATTTCGCGGCAACTCGGCAAACGCGCTCCCAGTCTGTCTCGCCAATCCCTCCATGGCATGAAAACGTGAAACGAACTTACCATTCGCGCGTTTCAGAGCGAGCTCCGGATCAATCTTCAAAAAGCGCGCCAAATTCACCGCTGCAAACAGCAAATCGCCGAGCTCTTCTTCCGCCTCCCGCGAGCCAGCCCCCGGCAGCGCCCGCTCCAATTCGCCAATCTCCTCGCGAATTTTTTCAATCACCCCGCGTGCATCTTCCCAGTCAAATCCCGCACGCGCCGCTTTGCGCGTCAACTGGAACCCTTCGAGGGTAGCCGGCAACCCGCGCGAAACCCCCTCCAGCAGCGACGCCGGCTCCATCGTTGCATCACCGGCGTCTGCCTTCCCTCTTCCAGCCCTGTCATCCGCCCGTTCCGCAGCTTTAATCCGCTCCCAATTCCGCAACACTTCCGCGGAATTCCTGGCCGTCACATCTCCAAAAACGTGCGGATGCCGCCGAATCATCTTGTCGTGAATCGCGCGAATCACGTCCACCACGTCAAATCGCCCATCTTCCCGCGCTATGTCCGCATGAAACAGCACCTGCAGCAGCAAATCCCCCAGCTCATCCGCAAATTTTAAGTCGTCGCCTGCTTCGAGCGCGTCGAGCACCTCATACGCCTCCTCAATCAAGTAAGTCCGCAGGGTTTCATGCGTCTGCTCGCGATCCCAAGGACACCCCTTCGGCGCCCGCAACCGCGCCTGCACCGCGACAAGCTTCTCAAACCATTCCCCAACGTCAGCGGGAACAGGCTGCCCCGCGGGCGGTTCCTTGCCCGCGCTCGTGTGGGACGCTCCGCTCTTACGCTTTTTTCGCTTGAAAGATTTCTGGCGGGTAAAGGGCATCTATATCGCGCGACTCAAATTCATTGTTTGACGCTCCACTGTACTTCGGGCTCCGCCTTTTGAGCAAGTGGGCGGTCTGGCTCTCGATTCACCATTCACGAGCACTGGCCTGTTCAAATCGATCTGTCTTCGATTTCGAGACGCTGATTTGGTCTCCCGGACACCGTCCACGACGCAAGAGGATTTCAAGACTACATACAAACTAGATCTACGGATCATCACGTGGATGACGCGCACTCGGACGGCTTCATCCTCGAAGTGTGGGGCAAATCGGGTCGTTCAGCGTGGAGAATGGTGCTACCCCGATCGGGACCACGCCGCTGATTCGCAGCCATGATAAACTTAACGGTACCTAGAAAGCTGAGGAATCCGCCCTTGTCGGACGAAAAACACAACGAACCCAAGCAGGATGAAGGTTTCCGCGTCATCGATCGCCGTCCCTTCACATCGGAAGGGGAATTGCGGCCTGAAGTGGCCGAACTCGAAGCTCGTGAAGCCACGCTCGAAGCGCAACGCGAAAGCGCTAAGCCGAAACCCGCCGCAGCGCCGGGTCCGGAGCTGGTCCCCCCGCAGCCACCCGCCGACGCTCCTAAGCGCTCGCCGGCTTTTGAAAATCTCGTTCGCATGCTCGGCAGCAATGCCGCCATGGTTCTCGGCGGCTACACCGACCCGCGCACCGGCCAACCCATGATCGATCCCGAAGCCGCCCGCGAGCTAATCGATATGCTCGACGCGCTGCACGAAAAAACCGCGGGCAACCTGGCGCCGGAAGATGACAATCTCCTGATCGATCTGCTGGGCAAACTCAAAATGACCTATCTCGAGGTCAATCAAGCCTTGGCCAAACAGGCTCAGCAAGTTGCCGTGGGCAAAGCCAAAGCGCGCCCCTAGATTTTGGGGTGCGGCGGGCTTGCCGCTTTCCTTCTAGATGCCCAGCCTCCTCATTTCGAATGTGACCGGTGCGCTTGCTCAACCAGGGACGCTTGCATTTCGAAAAAAGTTGCTCCCACCGACGCATTCGCTTCCTCAATTAACTGCTAGAATTTACTGTTCATCCTTTGAAACCAATGTCCGCCGCTTCCATAAAAATCACCGTCCTTGGCTCCGGCACCTCCATGGGCGTGCCCACACTCGGCTGTCACTGCCGCGTCTGCAGCTCCAAAGACCCCCGCGACAATCGTCTGCGCCCTTCCCTGCTTCTCTCGCGCCACAATCAAAACGTCGTTATCGACACCACTCCCGACTTCCGCCAGCAGGCCTTGCGCGCCGGGCTCGATCGCCTCGACGCCATCCTGCTCACCCACGGCCATGCCGACCACATCCTGGGTTTCGACGACATTCGACCTTTCAACATCCGCCAAAAATCCGCGCTCCCCGTGTACAGCAACGAAGAAACTTTCGCCACGCTGCGCCGCGCCTTTTCCTACGTTTTCGATAAAAAGCCCACGCTCAGCACCATCCCCAGCGTTACCTTGCACGTCCTTGCTGGCCCCTTCGAGCTTCTCGACACCACCTTCGCTCCGATCCCTCTGGTACACGGAAATATGGAGGTCTTAGGCTTCCGCTTCGGCGCCGCAGCGTACCTCACGGACTTCAGCACCATCCCAGAATCCTCGATGACGCTTCTCGAGGACCTTAACGATCTGATCATCGACGCCTTGCGCGACATGCCTCATCCCATGCACCAGACCGTGGAGCAAGCCTTGGCGCTCATCGACCGCCTGAAACCTAAGCGCGCCTGGTTCACGCACATCGCCCACGACCTCTGCCACGCCGAAACCAATGAACGTCTGCGCAAGCTCGGCTACCCGCATGTGCAGTTAGCCTACGATGGCCTGCAAATTGAGGTTCCCGTTCACAAACGTTCAGCGCTTCTCTCCGCGAACGGTGCCGTTGCCGAGCAAAGTGCTAACGAAAATTCCACGCGCGCCAATCTGAGGGTGTTCGACTCCGCGGGAGTATGGCATGACACCTACGCGTCCACGAAGCGCGGCAGCTCTCTCGCCATTGGCAACTACGACGGCATTCACCTCGGTCACCAAGCCATCCTCCGCGCCGCCGTTGAACGCGCCCACGAATCCGGCGCCGTCGCCACGGCGCTCACTTTCGATCCAGCGCCTCTAAAATTACTGCGCCCGGAGTCCGCCCCGCTGCGCCTTTCCACCAATCAGCAACGCATGGAATGGTTTGAGGCTCTAAACCTCGAAGCTGCTGTGGTGCTGCCTTTCACGCACGAGCTTTCGCGGCTGGCCCCCAACGACTTCGTCGAACAAATCCTCGTTCGCGATCTCTCGGTAAAAACCGTTCTTGTCGGAGAAAATTTCCGCTTCGGTCATCGCCAATCCGGCGACGTACAACTCCTCCGCGAACTCGGCGTCCGGCACAATTTCGAAGTCGCCATCATTCCGCCGGTGCAATTCCACGGCGAAATTGTTTCCAGCACTATTGTGCGACGCGAAATCATGGGCGGCGATGTCACGCACGCCGCGCGTCTCCTCGGCCGTCCCTTCGTGCTCACCGGCGAAGTGGTCAGCGGCACCGGCAACGGCAGGCGTTTCACTTTTCCCACGCTGAATTTAGTTCCCGAGCAGGAATTGCTTCCCGGCCGCGGTGTGTACATCACCCGCACCTATTTCGATGGCCTGTCGCGAAGCGTGCGGTCCGTAACCAATATCGGCATGCGCCCCACATTCAACGGCCAATCGATGACCGTGGAAACGCATCTACTCGATACGGCCCCAGAAAAGACGCCCGCGCGCATTCAAGTCCAATTCTGGAAGCGACTCCGCCAGGAAAAGAAATTCAGCAACCCGGAAGAATTGCGCTTGCAAATCGCCCGCGACATCACGATCGCCCGACACTTCTTCAACCTTCTCCGCAGCACCCGCGCTCACCAAGCCGGCGCAGACACACCCGTCCCGCTGATGCCTCAACCGTAGCTAAATGGCCTTTAGAAGTTGTAGCGGTGCAGCACGCTGCTCTAGCGCAGCTTGCCAAGATGTAAATCTGAACCTACGACACGCTCTTCTTGGTTTTTTCCGCCGCCAAACACTCCGCGCAATACCCGCCCACTTCCGTCCGTGACACGGTCACCTTCATAGCAAAATCCCGCGCAATCTGTTCCTTCAATTGCTCGTACAGCCGCGATTCAAACTCGCGTACCTTCCCGCACCGCAAACAAGCCACGTGAATATGATCCCGCGGCCCATGGCTCTCGTAGTAATGCCGGTCCCCGCGCAAATGCAGCAGGTCCAGCTCATCAATCAATCCTTGTTTTTTGAGGAGGTCAATCGTGCGGTAAACGGTTACGAGGTGCACATCCGAATCAATCTTGCGCGCACGCTCCAGAATCTGGTCGACATCGAGATGCTGCTCCGCGTCATCCATGACCTGCAGTATTACGCGTCGCTGCCGCGTCATCCGCAAGCCACGTTCTGCCACAGTCTTTTGCAGCCGCCCGGTGGTCTCTGCGGTGTTGATGCGCTCCCCGGTGGACGCCCGGTGCGCCGCGTTATGCGGTACGCTCACTGCCATACTTCGCTCTCCGCTATGCGGCACGCGCTTCAGGAGTGGGCCGAAAGCCGCCGCAAAACGTCATGATACATAACAATCGCGAAGAGCACCAAAAGAAACACCAGTCCTACCTGTACAAATCGTTCTTTAAAAGCCAAACTCAAATCACGCCGCAAAATCCCCTCAATCCCCAGCAGCAAAATATTTCCGCCATCCAGGATGGGGATCGGCAGCAAATTGAGAATTCCCAAATTGACGCTGATCAGCACCATCAACGAAATCACCGCCAACGGTCCGCGATCCACCGCCTGTTTCGCCGCATGAGAAATTCCGACGGGACCCTGCAACTGATTGATGGAGACTTTCCCGCTAAACAGCATCCCCACGGTGCCCGCTGTTTTCGAAATGATCACGCCAGTTCGCGAAGCCCCGTCGCGAATCGCCTGGCTCACCGGCACGTGCCGGTACAGGGTGTCGTCTTTCACCGCCACGCCTACCTGATACGTAGACTCGCCTGTGTCTGTGGGATTCAGCATGGGCGTGACCGTGGTATGAATTGTCTGACCCTTACGCTCAATATCCAGCGCCAGACTCTTCCCGCCGGAATTCCGCACGCGATCCACGAACTGTCCCCAGTAGTGAATCGGCTGCCCATCCACCCCGACAATCACGTCCCCGTCGCGGAGCCCCGCGCGATCCGCTGGCAAGCCCTGCGCAATTTCATCCAGCACTGGCAGAATCGGCGCATGCCCCAGCGCCAGCTCCCCGAACGCCGGATTTTTCACGGGCGCAGTCACCGTGCGCGTTGCCCCGTTTTCTTCCACCTGCAAACTCAGCGGCGCATTAGGATCCGCTTTTTCAATCGCTTTATACGCCTGATCCCACGTGCTCACCGGCACCCCATTGATCGACCGCACCGTATCGCCCACGCGCAAATCGCTCTTCGGCGCGTCTTTGTCCGAGGAGATCGATACGATCTTCATGGCCTGGTTCAAATAAGCCGGATACGGCTCCCCGGTTATCGAAAAAAACACCGCCAGTAACAACACCGGGAACACTAAATTCACAGCTGGGCCTGCCGCCGATATTAGCGCACGCTGCCAGCGCGGCTTGCTCATCAACTCGTCCGTCGCCCAACCAGCCTTCATCACCTGCGACCCGCGCGATTCGTCGCTTTGTTTCGCCGATTCTGATTTTTCGTGCGCTTTCTCTTCGTCGCTGCCCGGCAGCCATTTGTGGTCCACCGAATCAATCTCTGATGGATCCTGCCCCGCCATGCGCACATATCCGCCGAGCGGCAACGCGCTCAACCGATAATCCGTGTCCCCGCGCTTCCATCCAAACAGCCGCGGCCCAAATCCAATCGAAAACACATCCACGCGCACTTTAAAAATGCGCGCCATCACAAAGTGTCCCCACTCGTGAATCAAAATCATTACACCGAGGACCAATCCGACTCCCACCACCAAATGCAGCACGCCCATGCTTCCGTCTCTCCTGAATCCGCCTTATGAACTACGGCCCGCAACTGCGCTCGGATTCATCAATTCGCCACTGCCGCCTTAGACGCCAATTTCCCGACTTCCTCTTTCGCCATCCGCCGCGCTTCCAAATCCGCGTCCAATACATCGTCCATACTCGAAAATTTCATCCGCGGCGTCCGTTCGAGAACTCGCGCAATCACTTCCTGTATCCCCAAAAACGGCAACCTTCGCTCCAAAAACGCCGCCACCGCGATTTCATCCGCGGCATTCAAGGCACAAGGCGAAGCCCCACCGTTCTTCATCGCTTCCCGCGCCAATTTCAAACACGGGAAGCGCCGGGTCGACACCTTCTCAAAATCCAGCCGCTTGAGCTTGGTCCAATCCAGGGCTACTTGGTTGGATGCCACTCTCTCCGGATAGGTTAACGCATACTGTATCGGCATGCGCATATCCGTTGGCCCCAGTTGCGCCAAAATAGAACCGTCCACAAATTCCACCATCGAGTGTACGGTCGACTGCGCGTGCACCACCACGTCGATCTGTTCCGGCCGCACGCCAAATAACCAGCGCGCCTCAATCACTTCAAATCCCTTGTTCATCATCGTCGCAGAATCAATGCTGATGCGATTTCCCATCCGCCAATTCGGATGCGCCAAAGCTTGCTCCGGCGTAACCGCGGCCAACGAAGCCAAGGGCGTTTTGCGAAACGGGCCGCCGCTCGCCGTTAACACTAGCCGCCGCACTTCCCCGCACGTTCCTCCGCGCAAACACTGATGCACCGCGTTGTGCTCGCTATCCACCGGCAGCAACTCTTGCCCGGCATGCTTCGCCGCCGCCATCACCAGCTCCCCTGCCGCCACCAACACTTCCTTGTTCGAGAGCGCCACGCACTTGCCCAATTTCACCGCCGCATACGTCGCCGGCAACCCCACCACGCCCACCGCTGCGGACACCACAATGTCCGCCGCCGGATGCGTGCCCACAGCTAGCATGCCCTCAGCCCCGTGATGGATCGCGGGAAAGGGCGACACGCCCGCCGCGCGCAACTTGTCCGTCAACTCTGCCGCTTTACCTGCGTCTCCCACCGACACAACCTCGGGCCGATGCCGCGCAATCTGCCCGGCCAGTTCTTCGATGTTCGAGCCCGCCGCCAGCGCTACGATCGCAAACTCCCCGGCCATCGACTCCACGACAGACAAACACTGCCGTCCAATCGACCCGGTGGAACCTAATATCGCTAGTTTTTTCACGAATCAGTTTTCTTTTCTGAAGCAGCCGCGCGAGGCTTCGTCGCCCACGCCCGCCCAAAAAACTTGTCGACCCAGCGCAGCGAAGGGGCTGCTTTTGCTTTCCCAGCACGAATCAGCAGCGGCCGCCCGGTTAATTCCGCGGCGGCGAATAACTCAAAATCCAATAATACCAGACAACAGGAATCGCCAAGATCAACGCATCAATTCGATCCAACACCCCGCCATGCCCAGGCAACAAGTCTCCCGAATCCTTCACTCCCGCACTCCGCTTATAGGCCGACTCCAGCAAATCCCCCGCCTGCCCCGCCACATTTGCCACCAAGGCCATCCCCAGCAAGTAAGGAATCGGCGCGTGCAGCCATCGCTGAAAAAATACCGCCGCAATCAGGGACGCCGCCAGCCCGGCAAAACTCCCCTCCCACGTTTTCTTCGGCGAAAGATGCGGCGCCAGGGCATGCTTCCCAAACGCCCGGCCCGCAAAATAAGCCCCCGTGTCCCCCGCCCAGGTAATCACCAACGCAAAAAGCAAAAGCCACGGTCCATACTCGCCCCACCCATGCAAGCGCACCGCATATGTCAACGGAAACGCCACCAGCAGCAACGCGCTGGTACTGATCCCGGCAGCCGGCAAAGTCTCCACCAGCGGTCGCTTCGTGAACAAAACCACGGCTCCCAAGCCCATCACAAATAAAAATAATCCATCTTCGGCGCGTGGAAAAATATGCGCCACAAGCCAGGCCAACCCTCCGGGCACGCTATAACTTCCAAAATCTCCTACCCGCACCACCGACGGCATCCACTGCAAAAACACCAGCACCAGCGCGCACAAAATCGTCCACCCGCGATGTCCCCGCCACCCAATCGCTTCACCCAACGCAAAATATTCCAGCAGCGCCAACACAATAAATATCGAAACCCCTAGCGCCACCACCCACGTCGCGCACCACAACACCAGGCCCACCACCAGCGGTATCAGCACCGCCGCCGTTACCACTCTCTTCCAAGTCATCCGTAGTTTTCCCTTCGCGAGACCCTCTACTATCGCACGCCAGCGCCCACCCAGACACACTTCTCCGGTTTTTTCGGTTCGCTACTCGAGCTTCTCGTCTTTATTTTATTTTTGCGTGAGCAAATACAAATCCGCATGCGCATTGGGACGCGCATAAATGACCGTCGACAAATCCCCCGTAAAATCGTACGCATTCCCGCCGCTGACGAGAGGAAACGCAAATGGCAGCTTCACCGCCACCTGCGGGGTCCCCACCACTTTCCCGTTCTGCCAATTCTGCCGATAGATACTCACATCCCGCGGCCCCGGCACCGCATACGCAAACGACTTCCCGTCCGGCGCAGGCGCCAGGCCAAACGTCACCACCCCAGAAACCAGCGGCGCGCACGTCCGCTGCGCCACGGAAAACTCGTAGATTCCCATCTTCTCCCCGCGGGCAATTTCCGTCAGCAAGTAGTTTCCCCCGGGCATCGCTCCGAACGCCCACCCGCAATCCGCGGTCAATTCTTCCGGCTCGCCCCCATCCAAACTTTGTCGCCAAATGCCCGCTGTTCGTGTGGCCCCTAGCTCTACATTATTGATGTATAGCGCCTTCATATCCTCGCTCCACATCACGTTTTGCAGCGTTCCACGCGTCCAATCGATCGTGCGTATTCCGCTGCCGTCCGCGCCCACCATATGAATCTGCGGTGGTTTCCCTGCTTCCTCGGACACGAACGAAAAATGAAAATTGTCGCTGGCCCACGTCGCCGTCGCAAGCGTTCCGGAAGGCGCGATCTTCACTTTGTTCTCGCCGTCGATATCTTCAACCCACAGCTCATTGCGATCTTTCGCTGGAATCGTGATGTACATCACCCGCTTGCCGTCGTGCGAAATCGCCGGCTGCGTGGCATTCTCCGCCGCGATATCCTTTGTCTGCTTGGTCTTGGTGTTGTACGCCGTCAGTAGTCCCGAATCTTTCCCGCTCACCACGTATATGCCTTTTCCCGACGGATCGGGCATCGGCCAGGCATCCGGTCCCGTCCCAAACGTCACTTGCGCCAGCGATTTATCCCGCAAAGTGAACTTCCATATATTCGTCAGCCCGTTCACGGTCTTGCTGAACAGTACGTACTTCCCCGCTTCACCCCACACCACGTCCCGTGGCTCGCCTTTCACTTCCCCGAGATATTCAGCGGTTTTGTTATCCAAATCGGCCAGGTAAACGCGAAACTGCTCGAGCGCTGAAACGCCGTTCGCGGTGACCACAAACAGACGCCGCCCGTCAGGATACGGCAGAATCCGCGCGATGGGCAGCGGCGAAGCGTCCAGCGCCAGCACCTGCTCTTCCCCCATGCCGTCGCGATTCGCCCGAAAAATTTCCCGCTTGCCAATTTTCGTAAAGTAAATCGCTTTGCCGTCTGGCGAAGGTGCCACCGCATGCCCCGCGACAATCCTCCGCGGATTTCCTCCTAGCGTCGGAACTGCCCAGCTCTCGTCTCTCCCAAACACCCGCAAATAATAAATCTCCGTGCCATCCGGAGAAAAGCTGGAAACCACCTTTTCCCCCTCATCCTTTGTCAGTTGTAGCGGTTCGCCCCCTGATGCCAACATGACAAACACTTGCGCCACACCATTCGCCTGCGAACTGAACGCCACGGTATGCCCATCCGGCGACAGCGTCGCATTGTCCATCGGCTTGTCCCAATGGCTGATCTGCGTAATCTTCATCGGCTCATTCGAAGCCGTCTTCCCTCCGCCCGGAAAGCGATACGCCACGACTCCCGCCGCAAGCAGCGCCACCGCTGCAATTCCCGCAAGCAAAAATTTCTTGCTTCCTTCCGCGGCCATCGGCACTGCGCCCGTTCCACTTCGATTCCCGCTCCCCGCGCTTGCGGCACTACCTATATTCACCACCCCGCTCGAACCTGCTCCCGCTGCCTCGGAAATCTGCTGCGCCGATCCGCTCCCGGACGCCCGCACCCTCCCCGAATCCGTATCCCTCCGCAACCTTTTCAAATCCGTATGAATGTCCGCCGCCGTGCGATACCGCAGATCCCGGTCTTTCTCGAGCGCCTTCCCAATGATCCTTTCCAGCTCAGCCGGCACCGCCGGATTCAGGCGCACCGCCGGCGTCGGCGTTCCATCCAAAATCTCGCGGAAAATGACGCCAGACGTATCGCCGCGAAACGGCAGCGCCCCGGTTGCCATCTCGTACAACACCGCGCCAAACGAAAATAAATCCGTCCGCACGTCCAACTCTTTTCCGCGCACCTGCTCCGGAGACATATAGGCCACCGTCCCCAGCGTCGATCCCGGACTCGTCAATTGCGCGGAGTCAATTTCCACCGTGCCCAAGGTATTCCCGCCGCCCGCGCCAACCTTCGACGACATCCCCACTTTCGCCAGTCCAAAATCCAGAATCTTCGCGTGGCCGCGCTCCGTCACAAAAATATTGGCCGGCTTGATATCCCGATGCACAATTCCCTTCGCATGCGCCGCATCCAACCCATCCGCCACATCAATCGCCAGTGCCAGCAACGTCTCCATCTCCAAAGGACGCCCCGCAATCGTATGCTTCAGCGTTTTCCCCTCGAGATATTCCATGGCAATAAACGCTTTGCCGTTCTCTTCGCCAATGTCGTGAATGGTACAGATGTTTGGATGGTTTAAAGCGGAAGCCGCTTGCGCCTCGCGCTGAAATCGCAACAGCGTCTGCGCATCTTGCGCCACATCATCCGGCAGAAACTTCAGCGCGACGAAGCGGCGCAGGCGCAAATCCTCCGCCTTGTACACCACTCCCATTCCACCGCCGCCAAGCTTTTCAATAATGCGGTAATGAGAAACGGTCTGGCCGGGTAGCGACTGCTGTTCTGTCATAAGGTGCGCCAATCTTAATCAGCGCCCCACACCAAGTCAACGAACCCGCATACCCGCGTCGCAGGGTTAATCGGTCGGCGGCCGTAGCGCTCTCAAATGGCAGCTAACGCACAGGCCGTGTGCTATATTCAGCCAAAATGATATCGCTTTCAAAAAGTCGACGAGTTTTTCTCCGGTCTCACGCTCTGATCGCAGCCATGCTTTGCTTGCTTTTGGCCGCTCCGCTGAAACCTGCCGACGAACCTGTCAGAATCGCTCTCGTCCCCGACGGACTGACCACCGAAGAGCGCGCCCCTCTCCAGGCCTATCTCACCAAGGCCCTGGGACGGCCCATTACTCTCGTCACCCCTGCTCTCTACAGCGACACTCTCGCCGGCTTGGCGGACGGCTCGCTGGACTTTGCCTGTCTTGGTGCTGTGATGTACGTTCGCGCCCGCGCTGCCAGCGGAGTAGTTCCGCTTGTCCAGCGCTCTTCGGACCTGCAGTTTCATTCCGTCTTTATCACCGGCGCAAATTCTTCCATCCACTCACTCGCTGACCTCAAGGGGAAGCAGTTCGCATTCGGGGATATCAACTCTGCCAGCGGCCACCTCATCCCTTATCGCGAACTTCTCGAAGCCGGAATCGATCCCGCCACCGATTTCAAATTTCGTTACAGCGGTAGCCACCCTCTCACCGCCGCGCTCGTCGAAAGCGGAGCCGCCGACGCTGGAGCTTTGGACGAAACGATTTTTAGCTCCATGATCGCCAGCGGAAAAATTGACAAAAACAAAGTCCGCGTGTTCCACACCTCAAAACCCTTCGTCGACTACGTTTATGTAGCTCGCAAGAGCGTCCCGGAAGCGCAGCGCGAGAAATTTGTCCGCGCGCTCCTAACCCTCAAGGCTGGGGAAAACGATTCCGTTTTGAAGATCCTGCGCGCCCAACAATTTGTCGCTGCTAGCGATGAGGAGTACGCGACGATCCGCCAAATGGCCAAAAAACTGAAGCTCTTCTAGCTGGACGGGAGAGGTCCTGGTGGCATCACCAGCGAATGCGACGCCGGATGGCCGTCCTTGCGGTTTTTCGCAACGGGCGGGAGTTCCCTCCGGCCGTCGGTGGAAATGCCAGGTTGGCACGCTAAAGCGCGGCGTTTACCATCTCCCAAATCCGCGCCAAATGATGATCGTCATGCTCCGCAACAAAATACAAATGATCCACCATCCGCATCGGCACCTTCAAACGCGGATGCGGAATCGCCCGCCGAAATAGCCCCGCATCCAATTCCCCCACCCGCTTCAGCAATTTTCCTCGACCCGCGCGAAACTCTCTCAAAATCTCTTCCACCGCCCGCCCGTTGTGCCCCGCCTCATCCGTCTTCCGATTTCTCAAATCCGCCACGGCAAGCAACTCGCGGCCTGCCACGTAATCCTCCACCCGCGCCAGCCACAGCTCCTCAAGGTCCAGCAAGTGCCCAACATGTTCCTGCGCCGACCACGCCCCGCCTTCTTTCCGAATCAGCCTTTCGTGCTCCCGCCCACGCACCAGCTCTTCCAACCGCGCCGGGGTGCCCCGCAACCGCGCACACAGGTTCGGCCACACCTCCACCGGAAACGAAAACTCAAATCTCCGCTCAAACCACCTTGGCACTTCGGTCATGGCTTTAGGACCTTAGGCAACCCTGCTCAACACCACATGCGTAGCATTCTCCCCGGCAACAAACTCCACGCACTCGTAACCCAGATTCGGCAAATGAATCCCCGCCAGCAAATGTTCGCCTTCACCCAACACCACCGGGGAAATCGCCAGGTGCAACTCATCCAGCAGCCCGGCGCTCAAATACTGCCGAATCGTCGCCACCCCACCCCCGAGCCGTACATCCTCCCCTCCCGCCGCCTCCTTCGCGCGCTGGAGCGCCTCATTCATGCCACCAGTAACAAAATAAAAGGTCGTCCCGCCCTCCATCGAGATCGGCGCGCGCGCATGATGCGTCAATACAAACACCGGCACATGATACGGCGGATTCTCTCCCCACCAACCCTTCCAACTTTCGTCCCCCCACGGCCCGCGAATCGGCCCAAACATATTCCGTCCCAAAATCCACGCCCCAACGTTCCTGAATGAACGCGCCGCAAAATCTTCATCCACGCCGCTCTGCCCTCCGTCGTGCCCATGCATCCTCTGAAACGTCCGCGTGGCGAAAAACCACTGATGCAAACTCAATCCGCCCGCTCCCAGCGGATTCTCCCGATCCTGCCGCGGACCCGCACCATACCCATCCACCGAAATCGAAAAACTCCCCACCCTAAATTTCCCCATGAACCGAGTCTCCCCGAAGTGCGAATTTGGTCTTGCCCGCCTTCCGAGCTACGGAGCCTTCAACTTCGCCACATTATCTTCCGCCTCATACAGCGCCGTCGTTACCGTCACCGGAAACCTCACGCTCCCCAGCCTCACCATCTTGCTCATGATCTTCGTGTCCGGTGCGGTATCAACGGGAATCACCGTCCCGCTCCCATCTCTAACTTTCCCGAACAGTACGCGAAACGGAAATGGTTTGTGATCGCTGTCGCGCACAAACACGCCGGTAAATTCCACATACGCCGAATCTGCCGCAATATCCGCCGCCGTAAAATGAATCGCCGTTCCCGCTCCGCCCGGTTGCGCGAACCGCGTCACCGCCACCTCCACCTCCGATTTCATTTCCGTAATCATTCCGTCGCCGAGCCCTGTGAAGCGCGCCTTCACTGCGGTGCTCGGAAATGAGTCGAACTTGTACTTCATTCCGTTCTGCCCGTTCTGGCTAATCAACTGTAGTTTGCTGCTCTTGATTGGCAGCATCACCGCGTCAAACGAAAATCCCTGCCCGGAGGTTGTCGTCATCACTTGCTTGCCGTTCGCGCTGGACGAAATCGAGCAGTCCAGCCACGCCATGCTGTTGAACACCAGCGGCGGATACTGCCGCTCCGCCTTCCAATCGTCCGGACTCTGCGCCAAGGGATTTGGAACCCCGCTGCGGCTATATGCCGCCAGCGACGCCACCAGCGCGACCGCCGACAGATAAACGCCCCAATTTCGACCTTCCCGCGCCCTTGCCGTCGTCATTCGCCACCTCCAGGCACGCAGCCGCGCGTGCATCTGCCGCCGATAGTCTCAAATATGGAATGTACTTTCAAAGAATCACCGGGTGGGGCTGCCGCCGATGACCACCTAAATGCAGACTTAGAAGGGACTCTCCGCAGGACTTACTCGCCCGCCACTCGCGCAGGCTGCTCTTCCGGACCCCCGCCTTCGCGGATTCCGCCATACCGCCGTTCGCGCTTCTGAAACTCCACCAGCGCCTCCAGCAGCCGCGTGCGATTAAAGTCCGGCCACAACGTTTCGGTCACCACAATTTCCGCGTACGCGATCTGCCACAGCAGGAAATTGCTGACGCGCATCTCCCCGCTCGTGCGGATCAGCAGGTCCGGATCCGGCAATCCATCGCTGTACAAATGCCGCGCCAACTCTTCTTCCGTCACGCGATGCGACAAGCTCGCTGCCAGCGACGTGCGTTCCTCGGCCAGGATCGCGTTCACGGCGTCCACAATTTCTGCGCGTCCGCCGTAATTCAGCGCCACGCACAGCGTCATTCCCTGATTCCCTGCCGTTTTCTCCATGGCCTCGCGCACATCGTTCTGCACGCCCGCAGGCAACTCGTGGATGCGCCCCAAAAACCGCATGCGAATATTATTTTTCTGAATCAGCGGCATCTCTTGCCGCAAATATTCGCGCAGCAGCTGCATCAGGAAATCGATCTCCGCCTTCGGCCGGCGCCAGTTCTCCACCGAAAACGCGTACAACGTCAGCGCCTCGATATGCAGCCGCGCGCAAGTTTCGATCGTCGACCGCGCCGTTTGCGTCCCCGAGCGGTGCCCCGCGATGCGCGGCAAATGCCGCTTCTGGGCCCAGCGCCCGTTGCCGTCCATAATCACCGCTACGTGCCGCGGCAGCCGCTGCAAGTCCAGCAGCTCCAGCAGCCGCGACTCTTCCGGCGTCACCGGGCCGAGCGAGGCGAGTGCGGGCACTTCGAGCGTTTTGTGCAAAGGCGCAGACAAATCAGTTTTCCGGCATTTCCTCTTTATGGCGCAAAGTTAACACACCGCTCGCCAACCGCGCAATCCCTGGTTGTCCTGGGATGCACCACCTCGGAACGCCGATCTCCCGATCGGCGCCGTACGTTCCCCTGCTCTCGGTTGGGGCACGGCATGCCGTGCCCTCCGCCGCAAGCAATGCCTCGGTTTTGGCGCAGCGTGCTGCGGGCATTTCGCCGAAGATCCGCGGAATTTTTATCCGCCTGGCGTTCCCGGCAGGAAAATCGAGGTGTACACGAGCACCAGCGTCAAAATGATCATGGCGATGGCCGTCACCCAGGCCACGATATTGAAGGTCAGCGTGTTCACGTGCTCGCCCATCAAGTCCCGGCGATTCACCAGCAGCAAAATAAAAATTACCACCACCGGCAACCAGATTCCGTTGCCCACTTGCGAGAAAATCAGAATCTTCCAGAGCGGCGCGCTGGGAATCAAAATAATTCCCGCACCCACCGCGATCAGCACCGTGTACAGCCCGTAGAAAATCCGCGCTTCGCTGAATTTATGGTCGATCCCAGCTTCAAATCCCAATCCTTCGCAGATCACGTGCGCCGTGGAAAGCGGCAGGATACTGGCCGCAAACAGCGAAGCATTCAGCAATCCGAAAGCGAAGCACATTCCGGCCCAACGCCCCGCCAAGGGAATCAGCGCCTTGGCTGCTTGCGCGGCGTCCGTAATGTTCATGAGGCCGGAAGCGTGCAACGTAGCCGCCGTGCAAACAATGATAAAAAACACGATCACCATGCAGCTGATGCTGCCGATCAAAACGTCCGCGCGCGCTTGCCCGTACTGCCGGGGGCCCACTTTCTTTTCCACAAATCCCGCCTGCAGATAGAAAAATTGCCACGGCGCAATCGTGGTGCCCACCAGCGCCGTCAACATCAGAAAATATCCAGACTCGAAATGCAGGTTCGGAATCACCACGCCTTTGGCCGCCAAAATCCAGTCCGGCTTGGCCATCACCGCGGAAATCACATAGGTCACGTAAAACGCGCAGGCCACCAGAAAAATCACTTCCACTTGCCGGTACGTTCCGCGAATCACCAGCGACCACACCAAAATCGCGGCAATGGGCACGGCGATATATTTGCTCACACCGAAAATCTGCATCGCCGCGGCGACCCCGGCAAATTCCGCCACCACGTTCGCCAGATCCACAAAAAACCCGGTGAACATCACAAAAAATGTGGAGCGAAATCCAAACTCTTCGCGAATCAGATCGGAAAGGCCCTTTCCGGTGATTACGCCCATCCGCGCGCACATCTCTTCGGTGACGTACAGCGCGATCGTCATGGGAATCAGCGACCACAGCAAGGCATATCCATACTGCGCGCCGGCCTGCGTGTACGTCGAAATTCCGCCAGCATCATTGTCCACATTGGAGGTGATCAGCCCTGGGCCCACCACCGCCATCAGCAGCGTCAAGCGACGCCGCAATCCGCGGATGCGCATCCGCAGGTCCGTGCCGCGCCCGCGCGCCCCCTCCAGTTTCTCCGCAATGGCTTGCCAGTTCATCGCCGCTGGGATTCTCTTTCTGTTTTTTTTGTTTCTTTACTTCGCTACTTCACGCACGTTTATTTCTTCACCAGTCGCGACACCACATCATCCACGGTGATCGTTCCAATCGGACGGTTCCCTTCATCGATGATCGTCAGCGTCCGCAAATTATATTTGTCAAACAACTCAAAGACTTCTTCGTTGTCGGCGGTCGGTCCGAGGCTCAGCAGCGGTTCGGCTTTCAGTTCCTTCATCTCCTGCTCCGGCGACGCCAGCAACAGGCGCGCCACCGTCACCGTGCCGGAATATTGCGCTTCCTTGTCAAGCAATACGATGGTGTCCAGCTGGTCGAGATTCAAATCCTGTCCGCGCAGCCAAGACAGCACTTCGTCTCGCGTTGCGCCTTCGCCCACAAACGCAAATTCCGGGTTCATCATGCTGCCGGCCATCGAAACATCGAAGGCCATCAACTCCCGCACTTCGTCCGCTTCTTGTCCCGGCATTTCATCCAGCAATTCCTCCGACGTTTCTTTCGGCAGATCCGCCAGCAGATCCGCGGCCGCGTCCGGCGCCATCTCTTCCAAAATGTCCGCGGCTTTCCCGGGCTCCAGTTTTTCAACAATCTGCGTGGTCAGCCGCTGGTCCAGTTCGGCAAGCACTTCCGCCGCCGTCTCTTCGTCTAACGAGGCGATGATTCCCTGCCGCTCCGCTGCGGAAAGGTGTTCCATTAGTTCCGCCAAATCCGCGGGATGCAAATCTTCCAGCTTTTCGTGTGTGATGCGCAGTTTCACGCGCCGCAAGGGATCCGGCTCGATCAAGTTCACAAACTCCCAGCGAATGGTGCTGTGCGGCAGCCCGCGCTGCAGCTTGCGAATCATCGCGGGCGACACTACGCCCTGAAGCAATCGCCGTACCGCGCCCGGCAGCCCCACGTCCACCTGCGCCACGCGCAATTCCATGCTGCCGTTGTTGCGCAGTTCCGTCAGGTCCACATCGTTCACGCGCACCACCTTGCGCCCGTGCGTGTCGATGATCTGTTGGTCCATCAAATCCTTGCGCACCGCCAGCCAAGCCTCGTTCGGGCGATACACTTCGAGGGCCCGTTCGCTGACGTTCAACTTCACGTTGCCCGGTTCGACCGACGCGATCTGGTCGTACCGCGCCACCAGCGGCTGAAAGCGTCCGCGCGACAGCAAATAGTGCGAAATCCGGTTGGACTGCTCGGCCGGCTCAATAAAAAATTCGCGCACGCGCCCGACGAAATGGCCGTCGATGTCGTAGGCCAGCGAGCCCATCAATTCCGTTGCGTACAGTTCCACGTTTCCTCCTTTCCCCGTGCGGTTTGCAGCGCGGCAAACAAAAAACCCGCCGCCGAACGTCTCGGCTGCGGGCAAGCACCACATACACATGGACTTACCGTTAGCCTGGAGCCGCCCCATGCCACCCGACAGCGCGCATCCGCGTAACGCGCCGCCGCTCAGACACTCTCAAACTTCGTGCCCAGAGTTGCCGCCCTGCGCCGCCGGGCGCAAGGCGATGAAGCTTGCCAGCGCTTCTAGGCCCAGGTTCGTATTCGCTCGTCAAAATCATCGAGTGAAAATTTTACTCCGGTTGTAGTCATAAGCCGGGAGCCCGCGGATTGTCAACAGAAGAATGAAGTTAGCGAGGAATTTTGCCACTTTGGGGCGATTTTTCTAGATGCCGCAGTCATTTCCCCTTGCGGTTGGCGGCGGCAAACAGCATATGGCGAGGCTGCTCCCCGCGGCGCCGGCATTCCTCGACATACAATTCGAGATAGCTTTTCGAAATGTAATCGCGTTTCGAGAAGCCCAGGGCCTCGGCGGCCTTATCGATAGCCTCCGCCGGCCCTTCGAGTTCCACAAAAGTCCCTACCGGCGTCTCGTCCACCTCCACCAGCAATTCCTTGCCCCACGTTTTCGCCGCTCCCAGCTTGTACGTCGTGCGGTATTTTTCGTAGCGAAACCACCCATCGAGACGCAATCCATCGAAAATCTTGGTCAGCGTTCCGCCGTCGCTTACTTCGAGCTCCAATTCTTCGCGGACCTTGTAGCGGCCGCCGCCATGCGGCTTGCTCACCGGCTCTTCGCCGTCCACCGGCCGCTTGAAAGTCAAAACCACGCGTTGTTTCAAGTCGCTCGCTTTGTTTTTCGCGCGGCCTGCCTTGCGCGGCGGCTCCGTGGTTTCCGTGCGAATGCGCATCAACTGACCGCGTTTCGCCAACGCGCCATCTTCGGTATCGAACAAAACATTCAATTCATGCACACGCGGCGAGGTCTTGGACACGGGTACCGCCTTCAACTTCTGCAAAGCGCGGCGCAGCGCTTTTTCGTCGGAAATCGCCAGCTTGATTTCTGTTTCTCTTCCCATAACGGCTTCGCAGCTTCCGCGGCACCGCGCTTTCCGCCGTCGCCGACTTCCGTTAGTATAACGAACGCGTCAGATATTGCTCGTCAGGCGAGCAGCTCAGGGAAATCAGCGCTTCGTCTCCACCTATCAATGACCAAAAGCCCGCATTCGGAAAACGACGCCGGTTCAGCCGTGCAATCAGCGCTGAGCGCAACCGGCGGAGAGGCGATTCAGCCGCCCGTGGCGCGTCGCCATCCCGTCGAACATATCATTCATGGTGATCGGCGCATCGATGAGTATGCTTGGCTGCGCGAAAAAAACGATCCGGCGGTCATCGATTACCTCAACGCGGAAAATGCGTATACCGACGCTGTCCTGCGGTCTACGGAACCGTTCCAGGAACGCCTGTACCAGGAAATGCTCGGTCGAATTTTGCAAACCGACCTTTCCGTGCCCTATCGCCTGCGCGGCTACGACTATTTCACACGTACGGAAGAGGGCAAACAATATCCCCTGCATGGCCGAAAACGCGCGGCAACCCCGGAAGCCGATCGAACGCTTGCCGCGAGATCCGTGCCCAATGTGGCGGACGCGCCCGAAGAAGTCCTTCTCGATTTAAACGCGCTCGCTGAAGGTCACTCCTTCCTCGGCCTTGGGATTTTCGACATAAGCGACGACAACGAATTGCTGGCTTACGCGACCGACGTAACCGGCTTTCGCCAATACACGCTGCAAGTCAAGAATTTGCGAACCGGCGAAACGCTTCCGCAGCGCATCGAACGCGCCACCAGCACGGCCTGGGCGGCCGACAACCGCACGCTCTTTTACACCGTCGAAGATGAGACCACCAAGCGCTCGCATCAGCTTTACCGCCACGTGCTCGGCGCGAACGAGCCCGATGCGCTTTTGCTGGAGGAAAAAGACGAGCGCTTCCGCATAGAAATCGAACGCAGCAGCAGCGGCGCATTTTTGATTTTGACTTCCGCCAGCCACACCACCAGCGAAGTCCGCTTTCTCGCCGCCGTGAATCCCACGGGCGCCTTTGCTTTGATCGCCGCGCGCGAAGACGAACACGAATACTACGTCGAGCACCACCCGCGCGGCGAAAGCCCGTCGACCGGGGGAGTCTTCTTTATTCTTACGAATTCCGGCGGACGTACTTTCCGGCTGGTGCAAGCCGCAACCGCGAATCCCGACCGCGAAAACTGGCGGGAAGTGATTCCCAATCGCCCGCACGTGATGCTGAACGGCATCGAAGTTTTCGCCAGGCATCTGGCGATTCTGGAGCGCGAAGACGGTTTGCCACACTTGCGGATCGTTGAATTGCCGGCGGACTGGGCGCCGAATTCCGGCGCTGCCATGACCGGAGATTTCGTTCGTCCGTCGTCGGTACCTGCCCCGCGACTCCTGGCACATTCGCACCGTCTAGAATTTTCCGAGCCCGCTTACAACGTGGTGTTCGGCGCCAACCCGGAATTTTCCGCCACGCATGTCCGGTTTGTGTATGAGTCCTTCATTACGCCGCGCTCGGTCTACGACTATGATTTCCGCACCCGCGAACGCATCTTACGCAAACAGCAGCCAGTTCTTGGGGGCTACGATTCCGCACACTATGCCAGCGAACGGTTGCACGCCAAGGCGCCCGATGGCACCGCGATTCCCATTTCGATCGCCTACCGCCGCGACACGCCGCGCGATGCATCCGCGCCCCTCCTGCTGTACGGCTACGGCAGCTACGGACTCTCCATGCCTATCGGCTTCAATTCGAATCGCCTTAGCCTGCTTGATCGCGGAGTGATTTTCGCCATCGCGCATATTCGCGGCGGCGGTGAACTTGGCAAACCCTGGCACGACGCCGGGCGTCTCGACAAAAAGCGGAATACCTTCACCGATTTCATAGCCGCCGCCGAACACTTGATCGCTGACCGTTTCACCAATCCGCAACGACTGGTGATCGAGGGCGGCAGCGCCGGCGGCTTGCTGATGGGCGCGGTCGCCAACATGCGCCCCGATCTGTTTCGCATCGTGATCAGCCACGTGCCCTTCGTCGATGTGCTGAACACCATGCTGGACGCTTCGCTTCCGCTCACCGTCGGAGAATACGAAGAATGGGGCAATCCGCAGGTTTCCAGCGATTATTTCTATATGAGATCGTACTGCCCCTATACGAATCTTGCGGCCCACGAATATCCCGTCACGCTATTGAAGGCCGGGCTGAACGACAGCCAGGTGATGTACTGGGAGCCGGCAAAATACGTAGCGCGCTTGCGCACCCTCAAAACGGATCAGCGGCCGCTACTGCTCAAAACAAATATGGGCGCCGGGCACGGCGGAGCTTCCGGCCGCTACGATTATCTGCGCGAAATTGCGCTGGACTACGCATTTCTGCTGTCGCAGCTGGGCATTCACGCATGAAGCGTGCGCGACCATGAGCGAAGCCACTACTCCCCTGATGCAGCAGTATCAGTCCGTGAAAGCGCGTTATCCGCATGCCTTGTTGCTGTTCCGCCTCGGCGACTTCTACGAACTTTTCTACGAAGACGCCATCATCGCCGCGCGCGAACTGCAAATCACGCTGACCTCGCGCAATCGAGAAAAGGGCCAGCCCATCCCGATGTGCGGCGTTCCGTATCACGCAGCGGAGGGTTACATCGCGCGGTTGATTCGCGCGGGTTTCAAAATCGCCATCTGCGACCAGATGGAGCAGCCCGGACCCGGCAAGAAACTGGTTCGTCGCGAAGTTGTTCGCGTCATCACTCCCGGAACGGCAACCGATGTCGCGGTACTCGACAGCAAGGAGAATAATTTTCTTGCCGCGGTCTCCAAACATTTCTCGGGCGCGCCGGTCGGCCTCGCGTACGTCGATCTCTCTACGGGCGAATTTCAGGCGACGGAGTTTTGCGGGCCCTTGGCGGCGGAATCCATGCGCGATGAACTGCAACTGCTGCGCCCGCGTGAAACTCTTTTGCCGCGGCCGCAACAGCTTTTTGACACCGCGAAAACCTCGGTGCTCGAAGGCGTAGGTGGCGTCGAATCGCGCCTCGATGAATGGATTTTTCAGCACGACTATGCCGAACGGGTGTTGCGCGAACAATTTGGCGTCGCGGAACTGACGGGCTTTGGCCTGGACGGCCACCCGCAAGCGCTTTGCGCGGCCGGCGCCATCATCCATTACCTGCGGGAGAATTCCGCGCATGGCAATGACGCGCCGAGCGTCGAAGCGCTGCGCCATCTGGATCGCGTGCGCTATTACGAACAGCACGATGCCATGGTGCTCGACCCCGTCTCGGTGCGCAATCTGGAGATTTCCGCGCCGATTTTTACGGAAGAAGCCGGTCGCAGCGGACCGACGACGTTTATCGCGGCGATCGACGCGACCGTAACCGGCATGGGTGCTCGTTTGCTGCGCTCGTGGGTTTTGCGCCCGTTGATCGATCGCGACGCCATCGAAGCACGTCTGGGCGCGGTCGCGCATCTGCTCCTGCAAACCATGGTGCGCGGCGAAATTCGCAAGGAATTGAAGGGAATTCTGGATCTCGAACGCTTGACTAGCCGCATCACGCTGGGCCTCGCCGCGCCGCGCGAGATCGTCGCGCTGCGCAAATCGCTGACGCAGCTGCCGGTGCTGAAGAAGTTTTTGACACCGCCTCCCTTGGGCGGCAGCGAACTGCTGCGTAAATTGCACAGCGAGCTTGATGAATTGGCCGATGTGCGTGAGCGGCTGGAACGCGCGATCTCCGATGAGCCGCCGGCGCTGCCGACCGATCCCGGCATTATTCGCGCGGGGTACGATGGCGAACTCGACGAGTTGCGCAACCTCAGCCAGCACAGCAAGCAGATTATCGCCGCGATGGAAGAGCGCGAACGCAAGCGCACCGGCATCGGCTCGCTGAAAATTCGCTTCAATCATATTTTTGGCTATTACATTGAAATTTCCAAAGCCAACTTGGCGCTGGCGCCCGCGGACTACGAACGCAAGCAGACGTTGGTGAATGCAGAGCGCTTTACTTCGTCGGAATTGAAAGAATACGAGCGCAAGATTCTCGCCGCTGATGAGCATATCCAGGAAATTGAATCCAAACTTTTCGTGGAGATTCGCTCGGACATTGCCGGTAAAGCGCTGCGTCTGCGTGGCACCGCAGCGGCCGTGGCGCAGCTCGATGTGCTTACTTCGTTTGCAAAACTGGCGGCGGATCGCGGCTACATTCGCCCGGAATTTAGTTCGACCGGCGAATTGTTGATCGTCGGCGGGCGGCACCCGGTGATTGAGGAATTGCTGCGGCAAAAGGGTGAGCGCTTTGTGCCCAACGATCTTTTTTTCGAACAGGGCCGGCAGCAGCTTTTGCTCATCACCGGACCGAACATGGGCGGAAAATCCACCTATTTGCGGCAAAGCGCGCTGATCGTGATTCTCGCGCAGGTGGGCTGCTACGTTCCGGCGCGCCAGGCCAAGCTGCCGATTACCGACCGCATTTTTACGCGCATCGGTGCGAGCGACAATCTGGCGCGCGGGCGTTCGACGTTTTTGGTGGAGATGAGCGAAGTCGCGGCCATTTTGCATCACGCCACCCCGGCCAGCTTGGTGTTGCTCGATGAGGTCGGTCGCGGCACGGCCACCTTTGATGGGCTGTCCATCGCCTGGGCCGTCGTCGAGCATCTGCAGAAACACACGCGGGCGCGCACACTTTTTGCCACGCATTATCACGAACTAACCGAGCTTGCGGATCTGTTGCCCGCCGTCAAAAACGTGCACGTCGCAGTGAAAGAGACCCCTAGCGAAATTATTTTTCTGCGCCACGTAGAGCCCGGCAGCGCGAACAAGAGCTACGGGATTGAGGTCGCGCGCCTCGCCGGTCTTCCGCGCAGCGTAATTGAACGCGCGCGAGAGGTGCTGCAGAAACACGAGCAGAGCGAGCACGAATTAAGCGAAACGCTCACGCCGGGCGCCGCCGCTTCGGCTAACGGCAATGGCCACCAGCAAGCTCTCTTCACTCCGCTCGATCGCCAGATTCTCGATAAACTCCGCGACGCGGACCTCGATCAACTAAAACCCATCGACGCGCTGAATCTCCTCTCCGAACTGAAGAAACAAATTCTATGACTACGCGCCCACGCAAGCGCTCCACGCTGGTGCTCGGCGTAATGTCTGGGACCTCCGCGGACGGTATCGATGTGGCACTCGCGGAAATCTCCGGAGCGCCGCCAAAGCTAAAATCACAATTGCTGGGACACGCAGCGATGAAATTTGCGCCGGCTATTCGGAAGGAAATCTTGCGCGTCGCGGAACAGCAGGCCATTACCGCCGGAGAGTTGAGCCAACTGAATGTTCGGCTCGGGGAAATATTCGCGGCGGCAGTGCTTTCGGCGTGCCGGACATTCCGCGTAGCGCCCGAACAAATTTCGCTGATTGGCAGTCACGGCCAAACCATTTTCCACCAAGGACGCCCGGTAAAATATCTTGGACGCGCCATCGCCTCGACGCTGCAAATCGGAGAAGCCAGTGTCATCGCCGCGCGCACCGGCATCACGACCATCGCGGATTTTCGTCCCGCCGATATCGCGGTGAACGGGCAGGGCGCGCCGCTCGTTCCCTATGCCGACTATCTTTTGTATCGAAACGCAACGCTCGGCCGCGTGTCCTTAAATCTCGGCGGCATTGCCAACGTCACGGTCATTCCAGCGGCGGCCAAACCGTCAGACGTTTTTGCCTTCGACACTGGCCCCGCTAACATACTCATCGATGCTCTGGTTGCTCATTTCACGAAGGGCCTCGCGCGTTGCGATCGCAACGCCAGGCTCGCGAGCCAGGGCCGCAGGTTACCCGCGCTGCTCGATGATTTGCTTCGCGATCCTTACTTGAAGGTGCCACCGCCAAAATCGACGGGCCGCGAATATTACGGCCGGGACTACACGAAGCGCGTGCTGGCGCTCGGCCGCGAGCACCGTGCTGAACCGAACGACATACTTCGCGCCGTTACGATTTTCACCAGTCTCTCAATCGTGGACGCGCTGAACCGCTTCGTGCTGCCCAAGCATAAAATCACGCAGCTCATTGTCTCCGGCGGAGGCGTAAAAAATCCTCTGATCGTCGCGCAGATCGCCGCTGCGTTACCGGATATCGAAATCTTGCCGTCGTCACAACTCGGTGTGCCGGAGGACGCCAAAGAAGCTTACGCCTTCGCGCTTCTGGCGTACGAAACCTGGCATCAGCGCCCTTCGAACATGCCGACCGCAACCGGCGCCCGCGGACCGGCAATTCTCGGTAAGATCTCCTATGCTCCTCCGGCCTAAGACAACGCCGCGCCAATCCGTGGGTTTTGTTTTATCCTCACTTCGTTATTTCGTTACTTCGCTCTTGCTTTTTTCCTGCGCATCGTCCCCTCGCCGCGATCCTCACGCGCTGACTTTGCTGATCGAATCCAATCCCGCCAATCTCGATCCGCGATTTGCTACGGATGCGCAGTCGCAGCACTTGGATGGCTTGCTCTTCAGCAGCCTGGTCTCGCGCGACAATCAGATGGTTCTGCACGGCGATCTTGCGGAATCCTGGGAAACGCCCAATCCTCTCACTTACATTTTCCATCTCAGGGCAAATGTAAAATTTCACGATGGCTCGCCGCTGACTTCGGCGGATGTGAAATTTACGATCGATTCCATTCAGGACGTTGCGAATCATTCGCCGAAACGCGGCAACTTCGCTTCCGTCGCGAGCGTCGAAGTGCCAGACCCGGCTACCGTGGTTGTCCACCTGAAGGAACCGGACGCATCCTTTTTGTGGAATCTCTGCCGCGGAGCCATTGGCATTGTCCCGGCGAAAGCGGATGCCAGTTTCGCGCAGCATCTTACCGGCACTGGGCCATTCCGATTCGTCAGCCAGGCGCAAGACGATGACGTAATCCTCGCGCGCAATCCGAATTATTTCGGCGGCGCGCCGCCGCTCGAAACGATTCACGTGCGCGTCGTTCCCGACGCCATCGTTCGCGGGTTGGAGCTTCGCAAAGGCTCTGCCGACATCGAGATAAGTTCCCTGTCGCCGGACATGATTCCCGTGCTCGCCAAACAGCCCGCGCTCGCAGTCACGCAACGCACTGGCACGAACGTAAATTACTTGGGTTTCAACCTTGCTGATCCGCTGCTCGCGCACCGCGAAGTTCGCCAGGCGCTCGCCTACGCCACGGATCGTGAGTCGCTGATCCGCTATTTGCTACACGGACAGGCGCAAATCGCGGAAGGCGTTTTGCCACCAACGCACTGGGCCTACGAGCCGAACGTCACGCACTACGCTGCGGATCCTGCGCGTGCCGGCCAATTATTGGATGCCGCGGGTTTCCCGGCAAAAGAAAAGGGTGTGCGCCTGCATTTACTGCTCAAGACTTCCACCGAAGAACAAGCCCGCCTGATCGGGGCCGCGCTGCAGCAGCAATGGCGCCAGGTCGGAATCGATCTGGAAATTCGTCCGCTCGAATTTGCCACACTACTCTCTGACTCCATTAAGGGAAACTTTCAAATCACGCTGCTGCGCTGGGTCGGCGCGAACAACGATCCCGACATTTTCGATTACGTCTATTCGTCGACGCGCATCCCACCCAATGGCGGAAATCGCGGCCGTTATCGCAATCACGATGTCGACGCGCTCGATGCGCAGATTAAGATTGAAATGGATCAAGAAAAGAGAAAACAACTCTGCAGCCAGGTACAAAAGATTGTTGCCGGCGACTTACCGATTTTCCCGCTGTGGTTCGTGGACGCCGTTTCTGTGCATCGCCGATCGCTTGGCGAAGTAAATCTCTCTCCGACGGGCGACTTCGATTTCCTGGCCACGCTATCGTCGCCGAGTTCTACAGCCGGTTCGGAGTAGTGCGCGCCGTGCAGCGCGGCGCTCCATGCGCCGGCGGAAATTATACGAGCGAACGGTTGGCCAGAAAAAGCGCCGCTAGCCCAATGCCGATTGTATATCCGCCGCGGTGATGGCACCTTCCCGCGCAATTTTCCAAGTGTCGCCGTGCAACTCCACGATCGTCGACGCCAGCGTTGCACCCGTCTCTCCCGCGTCCAGCACCAGCGGCAATCGCGCGCCAAGCTGCACCAGCACGTCGTCCGCGCTGGGGCACACGGGATGCCCGGAAATGTTCGCGCTCGTGCCCGTCACCGGTCCGCCAAACTCTTCAATCAGCGACTCCAGCACTTTGCAATGCGGCCAACGCAACGCGATTCTCCGCGTGTTGGCAGTCACTTTCAGCGGCACGCGATGCGACGCATCAACCACCAACGTCAACGCGCCCGGCCAAAACGCCTTTGCCAAGCGTAAAAAATTTTGCGGCGCGCTACGCGCCAGCATTTGCGCCATATCCATGGAATTCACAAGAATGGGCAGTCCGCGGACCTCCGGCCGGCCTTTCACGTGAAAAATTTCATCAATGGCTGCCAGATTAAAGGGGTCTGCCGCCAATCCGTACACCGTGTCGGTGGGAACCGCCAGCACACAGCCGCGTTCCAAAAAATGTGCCGCATACCGCAACTGCACCGGGTCGGGGTGCGCCGGATCAATTTTTAGCAGCTCTGCCGCCAAATGTTGGCCTCGCGCGGCGCATGCCAATCGGGCGTCGCGGCTTGCTTTCTCTAGGCCGCGAAACTATCACGGGCGCGCAGCGGCACGCAATGCTTCTCAGGCACGGTGTGCCACATTTTGCATCGGCAAGGCGCATCGCCCGAGCCGTGCGGGCGCGCTCGTTACAGAATGTTTACCGCGCGCGCTGCTAACAGCGCCACGATGGTGAGCGAAATCAGGGATTGCACCATCATTCCGGCCTTGGCCCACCGCGACAGCACCGCCGTGTCTGTCGGAGAAAACGCCGTGCTGGTGTTAAACGCCAGAAACAAGTAGTCCATGAAACGCGGCGACCAGGAAGCATCGAAGCCCGCTTGACCCATCATCTGCGGAAATAGAAATGAGCTATCTAGTTTGCCGCGCGACGCTTCGCGACCTAGCGGCCCGCCGGCATCCAGCTTCCAATACCACAGCGCAAATACCAGAACGTTGGTGAACCATAAAGCCGTAGCCGAACGCAGCAGTGCCTGCGGGGATTGCGTGTGCCGCGTAATCCCGAGAATTAAGATCGCCAGCGAGGCGATCATCGCCAATGTGATCACGCCGTTGGCGGTAAATGTCAAAACTCGCGCCACATCGTAGCGGCGGCGATGCGAAGACACCACCATAGGAATCATCAACACAAAAATAATCGCCAGCAGCGACCAGCTCGGCCCCAGCGAAAGCGGCTCCGGCAACGCCAAGTACAGGCACGCCGCTGCCAGCATCGCCACAAACGCCGGCCACCGCGGTTCACGCTCCATTGCGTTGGTCATAAAAGAGTCGAGCCAGGGTATTCTTCATCAACCGCGAAACGCCGCAGCCTCGCAGTCTATTACAATTTCGGCGACCGCCGCACGAAAACGCGGGACGCGGGATTCGCTGCAGGTAGCCGTTGCGCTCGCTCTGAAAACGGAAGTCTTCTACACCTTCGACGTGAAACAAGCCAAACTAGCCGCCTCCGAAGGCCTTCGCGTCCCGCAGGCATCGTTTTTCTCTAACTTTTCCGCCTGCGCCGCGCAGCCAAAAATCCGCGCAGACGCGCTATCCTAAGTAAATGGAATCTGCGAAATCCCACCGCGATTTTTTCGCGCAACTTGTCACTTCCGCGGCCAACGCCTCCAAAAACGACCGCCTCCGCGAAGCTTTCGCCACGACGCCGCGGGAACAGTTCGTCGGCCCCGGCCCGTGGAAAATTTTTGCCGGCGGCAATCTCGTGGAAACTCCCACGAGTGACCCCACCTTCCTATACCAAGACGTTGTCGTCGCGCTCGCCCCCGAGCGCCACATCAACAATGGCCAACCCGTCCTTCACGCCATGTGCCTCGCCGCCCTAAATATTCAACCCGGCGAATCCATCGCGCACATCGGCGCGGGCACCGGCTACTATACGGCAATCCTAGCGAAGCTCACCGGCCACACCGGCTCGGTTATCGCCTACGAAATCGAAGCAGACCTCGCCGCGCGCGCCGCCGCGAATCTCGCCGACGTTCCCAACGTCACGGTCGAAAATCGCAACGCCTCCGACGGCCCGCTCCCACCATCCGACGTCATCTACGTGAGTGCCGGCGCTACCGGCCCACTCGACACCTGGCTCGACGCGCTCCGCACGAACGGCCGCCTGCTGTTCCCGCTCACTTCCTCCGACGGTCCCGGCGGCGCTCCCGGCCCCGGCGCCATGCTGCTGATCACGCGATCACAAAACGCTTCACCCGACGCTTCTGCCACTCCCACCGAGATTTTGTCCGCGCGTTTCCTCTCTGCCGCCATCTTCATCCACTGCACCGGCGCCCGCGACGACGCCACTGGCGCCAAACTCGCCGAAGCCTTCAAACGCGGCGACGCCCGCAACGTCCGCTCGCTCCATCGCCACACCGCTCCCGACTCGACCGCTTGGTGCGCCGGCAATACCTGGTGGCTCTCGGCCGCCGCGCCGCCGTAATTCGCCACCGTCGCCTGCGCCGCCAAGAACCGCGCATCTGATCCAAGCAAAAGAACACCCGCCCCCGAAGTTGACTTGACACTGGCATTGCCGTCATCTACAAACCGTAACTATGCGCTTATCCTTCCGCCTGACTGCCGCCTTGTCGTTGCTCGCCCTTTCGACGCTTTTCCCATCGCCGTCCTTAGCCGACGACAGGTGGATCGAGGTGCGCAGCGCGCATTTCACTGTGGACACCCCCGCCGGCGAAAAAGACGCACGCAAAATCGCCGATCAATTTGAACAGATCCGCGCCCTATTCCATGGCGCGTTCCCGCAGTTGCGCATTGATCCCGCGCAGCCCGTCGTGATCATCGCTGCGAAGAATGAAAAAGGCATGAAGGATCTGCTACCCGAACAGTGGGAAGTCAAAGGCCACATGCACGCCGCGGGCATGTACCAGCAGGGTTTCGAGAAGCATTACGTGATTTTGCAGCTGGATGCCGAAGGCAACAATCCCTACCACGCGCTCTATCATGAATACACGCACGCGCTCATTCATCTGAATTTTACCAACGTTCCCACCTGGCTCGACGAAGGCCTCGCCGAGTATCTGGGCAACGCCATCATCGGGGACAAGGAATCTCGCGTCGGCGTCGTCGATCCCGGTACCCTTTACGTCTTGCAGCAAAACCGCCCCCTCCCGATTGAAACACTGCTCGCCGTCGATCGCTTTTCTCCCTATTACAACGAATCCAATCGTGTTTCCATCTTCTACGCCGAGTCTTGGGCGCTCGTGCATTACCTCATGCTCTCGCCGGAAGCGCGCCAGAAAAACCTCCTCACACAATTCGTAGCCGCCTGGGGCGCCAACCACGATCAACTCGCCGCCGCCCGCCAGACCTTCGGCGATCTAAAAAAGTTTGGCCAGGTACTGGAAACCTACGTGCGGCTGGGAAATTTTTATAACGGCGTAGTCAAGAATTCCGCCGAAGCGGCGGACAGACAGGCTACCGCGCGTCCGCTTCCTCCCGCGGAGGTCCTCGCGCTGCGCGGAGATTTCTTCGCGCATCACAATCGACTGGAGGCCGCCAAGCCGCTGCTCGACGAAGCTCTCAAACTCGATCCCAGTCTTCCTTTCACACACTCCGCTCTCGGTTACTTTTACTATCGCAAGGGCGACGCCGAAGCTGTGCAAAAGGAAACGCGCGAAGCGATTCGCCTTGGCGACACCAGTTTCTTTTCCCCTTATCTCGCAGCCACCAGCATGCTGCAACACGGCGTTCTCATGTCCGGCAGCGCTGGCGAAGGCGATTCCCTGCACCAGGCCGCCGCATTGCTTGAAAAGAGTCATCAACTCAATCCCAACTTCGCGCCCACTTGCGACGCGCTCGCCAACGTCTATTCCGTATCGCCGGACAAACAGAAGGCCGCCATCGGCGCCAGCATTCAAGCCGTTAAACTCGATCCCACCGTACCGCAATACGCCGCCCATCTCATCACTCTGTTGCTCGCCAACAATCGCGATGCCGACGCCAAGGTCCTCGCAGACAAGCTGCTCGCTTCCGCCTTTACGCCGTCCGAACGGCAAATGGCGGAATCCACGGTTCGCATGGTCGCGGAACACAAATCACAAGGTGACGACGGAAGCGCCGCGCAAACCCCGGCCTCCAACCCCGCCGGAACCATCGTTTTTCAACGCCGATCCGCGCCAAACGGGGCAGCGACAAGCTCTGACGGCGCATCCTCCGCGACACGCTCGGATCGCCCGGCCGCTGCGTATCAAGCGGTCGCCGGCATCGACGGTGTTTTAGCCGATGTCGATTGCTCCAAGAGCCCCACGATCGCCTTCGCGCTCATTGCCAACAGCGGCGAAATCGAATACCACATCGCCGATGTCGCCAAAGTTGTTCTCGCGAATTCCTCGAACGGAGCTGTTCCCGGCTGTGAACAATGGAACGGCCGCCGCGTAAAACTTTGGCCAACCCCGTCCAGCAATCCCAAGCAACCCGCCGAAATCGCTAGACTCACTTTTCAGTAGACTTTGGCAAGATCCTTACCCGATGTCACCCTGATACAGATTCATCACCTTGGCCGCGGTGCGCTCGGCTGTCCCGGTTTCGCTCGGCCTTTCCTCTTTTATTTTCAAGAGTGTGCGTTATTGAACAGAAGCGACCCGCCGCGTCGCTCTAAAGTCACTGGGGGTTCTTGGGGCAAAAAAACGTCCAAGATGGCTCCGAGTTCGAAGTGGTTGCACAGGTTGGTTGCCAAATCGGGAACGCTGGCCACGACAAAGCCATTCCGGAAAAAACGTGCCGGGTAGTCCTTAGACACCGACGCCTCACTGGACTCCCTTTCGCCTTACCGGCTGAACGTTTGCAGTCGTTCGCGGCACGTAAATCCTTATGGCGCAGGGGGTAACGGTTTTTATACTTAAATTATCTCTTGATTGCATAGGTGTGCAGTCCATGGATGGGTATGGCACCACTCTTGCTCCAACCACGGGAATCGCAATGCCCGCTACCGGGCGATACATCGCATCATTTGAGAGCGACATGGGTGAATGTAAAAGCGTCGTACGCTCTTCAATTTCTTGGTAGGAGCGTGTTCTGAAAATGCGACTACGATCTCCTGCTGGCGCTGTCGACCGCAAGCGCACTTGCGTCCGCATAGGTCTCCTCGCGGTTGCATTCGTGTGCGCCGCCACGACGAGCTTCGCCCAAAAACGCCCGGAGGCGGCCCAAGGCCCTTCGGTCGCCAGCCGCACCCCGGAATTTGCCGCGCCCGCCAGCGAATTTGCCGGCCCGGAGCGCTGTCGGGACTGCCACAAAAGCGAAGCGCTGCAATACGAGAAGACCGGCCACGCGAAATTGGCTTTTCCTGGCAAGGACTATATTCACGGCTGCGAGACCTGCCACGGCCCCGCGAAGGGCCACGCCGACGCCATCCAGTCGGCTCACGGCGACGACGCGGCGACCGCGAAGGCCTTGCTCGATCACCCTCTGTTCGCCTTTAAAGGTTCCGCTGACGAAAACGCGGCGCGCTGCTTGACCTGCCACGACACCAGCAAGCAACAAGAGTTTTTCGCGCACTCGGAACACGCTGGGCATGGCATCTCCTGCAATCAGTGCCACTCCGCGCACCTGGTCGATGAAGTGAAAGACCACAGCAAAGGTCTCTTGAGTTATGCGCAGGCCAATTTCTTCCAACTTCCGCAACTGGCCGACGAGACGCGATGGCTGCACAACAGCCTATTGAAGCGCTCCGAACCCGCGCTGTGCTACGCCTGCCATCTCACGGTGCAGGCGCAGTTTGCCTTGCCCGAGCATCACCGCGTCCCCGAAGGATTGATGAAGTGTTCCGACTGCCACAACCCGCACGGCACGGAAAACTTCGTCAGCCTAAATAATCCCGGTTGGGAAACCTGCGTAAAGTGCCACGTCGAGAAGCGCGGGCCGTACGTCTTTGAGCACCCCGCGGTGAAGATCGAAGGCTGCGTCAGCTGCCACAACCCGCATGGCAGCAGCAATAACATGCTATTGGTACGCCGCGAAGGCCGCCAGCTCTGCCTGCAATGCCACACTGGGTTCCATTCGCAGGCCGCCGTGCCCCACAGCCGGCTGGGATTCCAGACGAGCGGCGAATGCGTCCGCTGCCATGTCGCCATCCACGGGTCGAACCTGGACGTGAACTTTCTGCGATGAGGGATGATTCTATGACCCCAGGAATGAAACGCGGCGCGCGTTTTCTGCTGTCGTTGGCGTCGCTGCTACTGGTTGCGCCATTCGCGAGGACGCAGGAAGATCCGGAGCATACGCCCATCATCTTGGGCGACTTTACGATTGCTGGCTCGGCCACCGGAGGATTTCGCTTCGAAGACGTCAAAGGCTATCAGCCGCAGTTCCAGGAAATGTTCGATCTCGGAAAAGGTTTCCGGCTGCTGGATTTCAATCTATACGGCGAATCGCGGGACGCCCAGAATGCTTTCGCGGACTCCTTTTCTCTGCAGATGACCAGCCTCGGCGGCGACCCGTTCCCTACCGTGCAATTCGCGGTTTCCAAGCGCAAGATCTACGACCTGCGTGTTGACTGGCGCCAGAGCTACTACTATTGGAACCAGAACGACAACGTGGTGCTGCCCATCGCCTCGGCAACCACGGGAATTTCCACCGGCCTGACCAGCAATCACAACTGGGCCACGGTGCGCAAATTCGGTTCCGTGGATCTCACCCTGCACGCCACCAACAACCTGCGCTTCCGCTTCAACTATTACCGCCCTTCCGACGAAGGCACCACACTGACCACCCGCTCGCTGGATTTTCTTGGCTCTCCGGGCTACTGGGGTACCTTCGCGCGCGCTAATCCTTATGCCCTGTACGCCCCGCTCAATGACTACACCAATCGTTTCACCGGCGGCGTCGATTTCACGGTAAAGGATTGGACCTTCCATTACAGCATCGGCTATCAGACCTATACAGAGAACATCAACCTCACTCCCATCGCTGCCGCCGAACTCAGCATCAACCCCATCGCCAGTTCGACCCTTGAGCCGCTCACCACTCTCTCCTGGTCGCAGTTCCGCAAGTCCACCACGCCCATCAGCGAGTTTTCTTTCCTCGGGAAACCTTCGCGCAGGCTTGAGTGGCGAGGCGGCGACATCTATTACCGCTACTCCGGTCCAGTAACTTTCGATCAAGCTTTCAATGGCATCGCCCCGAATGCCGCGGGCGTACAATCGCCGTACACCGTGTCGCAAAGCGCCAGCGCCACGGTCCGCGAACCCAACAACATCATCAGCCAGGGCCTCACAGTTCACTTATTCGACTGGTGGAGCCTCGATCTCGACTACCGCTACTCCCGCTTCACCAGCAGTTCCATAGGAAATTTCGCCAGCCTTTTCAACGGCACGATCGCCACCACGACCTCCACCGACGTCATCTGGCGCGACGGACTAAACGACCTCACGTTCAGCATGGTTTTCAAGCCGCTCCCCTCCCTGATCATTCGCCCGGGCATTCAGTTAATGAAGTCCGATGTCGAGTCTCTCACCGATGGCGTGGCCGATCCGGCAACCACCCTGCGCACCAAAACAGTCTCGCCGGTTATCCGCATCGGCTTTGAGCCCTCGCGCGCGATCAGCATTCGCGGCGACTTCCACACCACCGACAGCGGCGCCTCCTACACCGCCATCACACCGCACACGCAACAAGGCGGGCGCGTCATGCTTCGTTATCGCCCCACGGAAAAGCTCTCCCTCGAAGATGAAGTCACCATCGCCAACAACAAGTTGCTCGCCACCAATTTCCAAAACAATGTGCGCGCCAACGCCATCACCATCTCTTATGCACTCGGAGAGCGCTTCTCCCTATTCGCTGGCTTCAGCTACGAAAGTGATTACGCCCAAGGCAACGTCCTGTACGCCCGCGGCACCACGCCGTTAGCGGCGCTCCTGCGCGATCAGGAACTCAACCGCGTATGGTCCGGCGGCATCGAAGCCAAGCCCACGAAACACTTCGGGCTGCGCCTCTCCGGCAATTTCGACCGCTCCAGCGGCGTCGGCGCCATCGGCGGCAGCGGCGGCGCGGTCAACAACGAACCCCCGGCCTACGGACCGGTCACTTGGCCGCTTGTTACCGGCTCCGTCTACTACGACCTGCCGAAAGCCGGTCGTTTCGGCATCGACCTGCAACGCACCTACTACATCCAGCAGATCGTTGCGGTGAACAATTTCAGCGCGAACCTGCTCACCATTAAGTGGACGAAAGGCTTTTAGACACATATTCGCCATGAACAAATTATTGGAGGAAAATAAAATGAATCGATCGACAAAGCTTCCGAACATGGTCGTGCTGCTGGTAGGCGCAGGTCTCGCGTTTGTTCTAGTTTCCGGCGCGACCGGCGTTCCCCGCTCCCGTGCCCATCCCGCCGCGGCGCCGCCAGCCGCCAGTGCGCAAGACGTGTACCTCGATAAATGCTCCGTCTGTCATGGCCAGGACGGCGCCGGCAATACCGCCAAGGGCCGCAAGCTAAAAGTGAAAAGCGCCAAATCGCCGGAAGTCCAGAAGCTCAGCGAAGCCGAAATGCTCGAGATCGTGTCCAAAGGCAAAGGCAAGGACATGGACGGCTTCGAAAAAGAGCTGGGCGGCGACATGGTCAAGCAACTCGTCACCTACTATCGGACGCTCAGCAAGTAGTAGTCCGCGCGTCACAAGTCGCGCCGAATAAAATATCCGCGGCGCAGGCCTCACGCACGCCACGGTCGCCGTCAATTTTCAACTTATGCCATCCACATGAACAGCACACCTATCATCCTCATGCTATTCATGGCCATCGCCGCCGTTCTCGGCTTGCTGATCGCCGTGCGCCCGCAACTCACCAGGGCGCGGGGCGGCAAAATCCTGGCCTTTGTGGCGCTCTGCGTTCTCCCGGCGCTCGCCGTATGGGCCGGCATCAACGAACACCTCGAGCGCTCCACCTCCACCAAATTTTGCCTCTCCTGCCATGTCATGGCCGACTTCGGCCACAGCCTCTTCGTCGACGACAAAAGCTACCTCCCCGCTACGCACTTCCAAAATCATTTTGTCCCCCCGGACCACGCCTGCTTCACGTGCCACACGGACTACACCCTCTTTGGCGACTACAAAGCTAAATGGCGGGGCGTCCACCACGTCCTCGTCGAATATTTCGGCACCATTCCGAAGCCCGAGGACATCAAGCTCTACACCCCTTACAACAACCGCGAATGCCTCCACTGTCACGCCGGCATGCGCGCCTACGAGGAAGCTTCCTCGCATCACAAAAATCCCGGCATGCTCGCGCAGGCCGCCTCCAATCAGCTCTCCTGCATCTCCAGTGGTTGCCACGACACCGTTCACGACGTCAGCACGCTGAAAGACGCCATTTTTTGGACACCCAAGGGAACCGCCAAATGACCGAAACCATCGAGCGTCCCATCCGCTGGTCCGGCCTGCTTATCGTCGCAGGCCTGCTCCTGCAAATGTCCACGCTCCCGCTGATTCATCCCCTCGCCTTCCTGTTTTTCCTGATGGTCGGCTGCCCCTTGGTCGCCGCCGGAGTCCTGCTCTTTCTTTACTCCCTGGCCTCCCGCAAGGCGGTCTGACCGCCTGCCGCCCTTAGCTTTTCATCGCCCGGTATTCGTCATACGCCGCCAGATATCTATCCACATCCTTCCGCAACAAATAATACGGCGTCGAAAGCCGTATCTTCGATGGCGCTCCTCCGCGGATGCGGATCTTCTTCGTCTTCCACATCCAATTCTCAATCTCCGCAATCTGGATCGGCGCCACGTTCACCGACACAATCGCACACCGCAGCGCCGCATCCGGCGACGCCCAAGATACCGCTCCGCGCTTGACCATCTCCCGCAAAATAAAATCCGCCGACGCGCGATGCCGCCGTTCAATCCGCTCCATGCCGATCGCGCCCGCCAGCTGCAACGCCGCGCGCATCCCCCACAGCGCCGGAACGTTTGAGCTGCCGATGCGCTGAAAACGCTCTGCGCGCAGTTTCGGCTCATCCCATCCCGCGGTTACAATCGTGTTCCAGAGGCGATCGATCACTTCGTCGCGCACGTATAGGAATCCACTGCCCTTCGGCGCCTGCAGCCATTTGTGCGGGCTGGACGTATACATATCGCAGCCCAGCTCGCGCACGTTCAGCCGCATCATCCCCACCACGTGCGCGCCATCCACCGCCGACAGAATCCCCTTCGACCTTGCCAGCGCGCACAACTCTTTCGCCGGCAACACCACTCCCGTCACTGTCGTGATGTGGCTGAAAAAAATCACCCGCGTCCGCGGCGTAATCGCCTCGTTGAATAGATTCAGCACCGTCGCCGCATCCGGCACCGGCTTCGGCAGCGTCACCTTCTTCACCACAATTCCATGTCTCTTCGCGCGCAAATTCCAAGGCTGCTCGCCGCCTGGATGCTCCTGGTCGGTCATCAACACTTCATCGCCCACCTTCAAATCCAGCCCGTTCGCAATGTAACTGTTCCCTTCCGTGGCGTTGCGCACCAGCGCCAGCTCATCCCGCGTGCACCCAATAAATTCCGCCAGCGGATCGCGAAATTCGTTCCACGCCCCATATCCCCAAATCGGATAGTCCTCCGGATCGCTCTGCGCCATTTTTTCCGTCTCGTTATAGCCATCGAACACCGCGCGCAATACTGGCAAGGGCGACGACCCAACGGTGCCGTTGTTGAGGTAAATTTCATCCGCCGGGATCAAGAATTGCTTCCGCAATTCTTCCCAATACTTTTCCTCGTCGCGAGCGTACAGCGCGGCACCCGGCAACTGCGGCACATCCTGCGCAAAAGCCGCCTCCCAGGCCCCGCGCAGCGCTGGCGCTTCCAGCGCTCGAGCCGTCCCCGCCATCCCGGTGGCCGTCGCTCCCGCCACCGCACCCAAAAACCCTCGCCGATCCATCACACATCACCTCGCGCAACAACCGCGCGCATTCTACGCAGGATCGTCGCCCCACACAACGGCCTATCCACCTCTCACCCTCGCTGGTTCATTTCATGCGACGCTTTCGTAGATTCTCGGATCGAGCCGCCAAGAAAAGTAAGAATCGCAAAAATTGAAATGCCGTGCCAGGACGATTCCTTTATCTTGATATACAGACCGGCGCGGGCAGAGTGGGAGCGAGAAACCAGCATGTCCAAGAGAGGATGAAGGTCGAAAGGATGAACAGGCAACAGAGTTCCTCACGCCGCTAACGGCCCGGTTCATGATTTCCGATGTCGCGTTCGCCGACCGCTGGCTGCATAACAGAAGCAGCCCAGCTGCCACAGCACTTAGAGGCTTTGGTAGTTTTATTTGTCAATAAAACCTGTCGGATTCACAGTTTGTTTTTAAATGCGCCGCTTGGCGCGCGGTCGCACGTAGTGGAACCGGATTAAGTAAATATTCTCACCTCGACCGTGTTTCGCGACCTTGAGCAGGTCCAGAACGCCAAGGAATCCAGACTCGCGCGCTAGTTCGGGAGTAATATCGGGAAACCCTATCGGTTGAATCGAATCGACTTGAATCTCGCCTTCCCCCATCCGGTACCGTGCGCCGACTCTCACGTGCGCGCGCGTCCAGATCCGCACACTGCAGGTGATTTCTCCGCGTCGTACTCCCTCACGAAGTCGTTTGGCAAACGTCATAAAGAAATAGGTTACGCCCCACGGTGCAGTGTCACAGTTTGTAAAAACAACGCGGTAACGTCAATGCCTCGAAAAACGGGGCACCATCGCAATGCCCAGAACTTCACCAATGAATTGACATAAATCTTGCTTTTGAATAGGGTCGGAATCCGATGACGCGAAACCTACAACCGGCAGTGACGCTCTTTGCCATCGGGATGATCGGCCTCGGGATCCTTGCGCTGACATATGGCGATTTCGCCTTGGTGTGGCAACCCGTCGCAGCCTGGGTACCAGGCCGGACGGTTCTCGCCTATGCATCCGGCCTCATCATGTTACTTGGCGGTGTTGGGCTCCTTCTGCGGGTCGCGGCGGCCTGGTCGGTCCGTATCCTCTTCCCCTATCTCATCGTCTGGCTCCTGCTCAAGGTGCCAGCGCTGATAGTCGCACCGCAAATGGAAGCCGTTTGGCTCGGTTTCGGCGAGCTTGCGGTGCTGCTGGCCGGAGGATGGATTTTGTTTGCCAATCTGGCCCGGCTCCGAGCAGGATCGCCGCTAGCATTCCTCGCGAGCGAACACGGCATCCGCGCGGCTCGGATACTGTTTGCGGTCTCTCTCATACCGATCGGACTCTCACATTTCGTGTACGTGAAGGAGACTGCTGAACTGGTGCCCGCCTGGCTTCCTTATCGTTTTGGCTGGGCGTACCTGACTGGCGCAGGCCAAATCGCCTGCGGTCTCGGCGTGCTGTTCTCGGTCTTGCCACGCGTCGCCGCGTGGGCGGAAGCGGGCATGCTTACCCTGTTTACCCTTCTCGTTTGGGGACTGGCACTTCTCTCCGCCCCGCGAACGCGCCTGTCGTGGACCGCGTTCTTCATCTCATGGGCGATCACCTCTGCCGCCTGGGTCGTAGCCCAAAGCTCTCCGCGGAAGGGCCCTGCCAAGCAGCTGGTTTAAGGCCACTTAGACCGGATTCACTCCAAGTGAATTCGTGTTATTCGTCTAACGAAAAACAGCGCTACACTTTTCGCCTCAGCGAATCGGAGTGTGGATATGCCGGACGTGCCAAATCAACGCTTGCTCGAGGCTCTTCTCGACTCTTGGGACCGCAACAACACCATCCTCGTCAACCTGCTCCGTGCCCTCCCGAACCGCGGACTCGAGGCCCGGGTGATGGAAACCAGTCCGTCGGTTACCGAGATGTTCACGCACATCCACTATGTGCGACTTGTCTTCGTCTCCGAGGACGCTCCCGAGTTCGCCCCGGGCTTAGCAAACAGCCTGCCCGAGCAAGAGTGGGTCGCGGAGCGCGACCCTGATCGCATCGCGCAGCTGCTCAACCACAGCGCCGCCGTTGTGCGGGCGGCGGTAAAGAACAAAGTGGAAGCCGGCCGGGATATGGACCTTCACTACGACCACCCGATGCTGTTCCTCCAGCACATGATCTGGCACGAAGGTTACCATCACGGCCAGATCAAGCTGGCCCTCAAGCTAGCCGGCCACCCCATCACCGACGCACAAGCCGGCCCCGTCACCTGGGGCGTCTGGATGCGCAAGGCGTAAAAGAGCGCTTCGCCCCGAGCGATTTTAGTGTGTTTACGCACGGGCTTGTGTTTATAGGGCCGCTAATTTCCAGCGCAGGAAACAAAAACTCCTTGACGTCGCCCTTCTTCAGTGTAGATTACTCTCGCTCCCATATCCCAACGACGCCCTCAGGAGATATTTATGAAGCTGACAGCACGTTTGACGTTGTTGTTTATCGCAATGTTGCTGGTGGTTTGCGTGGCCTCAACAACCTTCGGCCAGAACCCGCCCCCTCAGCTAAAAGTGTTTAAGCCGGGATACGTCAAGATGTCCAGTATCAACATTAATTCCGTCCATCCGCCGAGTTCTGCGATCCGGCTGATACTGCCCAAGGGCGCAACCAGCACCAGGGGACTCTTTGTCAACGACGCGAACTCCGGCAACGGCGGTGCCTCGCATAAGAACGCCGCCGACAAACCCGGCGGTCATGGCAGCGCAGGTCCGAGTATCGTCGGCTTGGACACCGTGCCAACCTTTACCGGCGCATTTGCCTCCCCGGCACCGTCCATCGACTTCTATCAAAGTGACGGATTCACCACCGTTTCTCCTTTCGTGATGATCGGAAACTCGCCTCAGTTGGGCGGCACCACAACGATTCCGGCCAACTTGACGACGGTGTCCCTGCAACTGCTGAAGGCGGACGGCAGCGTTTTCGCCAACGTGCCCTTCGGGCCGTTTGAGGATCTTACCGAGGATTCGCCTAACTTCCGGAACGCCGAATACTCTGTGGGACACACGCAGTTCGGGGATGCCGTACAGCGCGCCGAATTCTTCAACACCATGGGAGAGGACTGGCACACACTGTTGAGCCCCAGCGTCGTCAATCGCGCTACCCTGCAGATCCCCGCAACCGTCGAAGTGCAGTTCGCCGACGGCACGATCATCACCGTACCGGGCTACCTCACGCAAACCGCTGCAGACGGCAGCACCGTGGTGTTCTTACTGGATCTTCTATTTAACGTTCTCGATTTCAATCAAGCCGTAACCGACATCAATGCCGGTAACTTCGCTACTGGCGCGATCAACTATCACGTTTATCCCAACACTTTCTTGTTCTCGGTTGCGGATGAACAAGGAGACTTGAGCTGCTGCGTTCTTGGTTTCCACGAATACATTTTCGATCCTACCGTGACGCCCACGCCCCGCTGGATTTACGCTTTTGCCAGTTGGATCTCCCCGGGGACCTTCGGTGGTGGCTTCCAGGACGTGACCGCGTTGTCGCACGAGACATCCGAAGCGTTGAACGATCCGTTCGGCAACAACATCGTACCCACGTGGCAGTTCCCGGGCATCGCCGGTTCATGCCAGGCCAACCTCGAAACCGGAGATCCCGTCGAAGTTTTACCCAATGCCACCGTGCCCATCGTCACCCACGAAAAGCATGAAGTGTATCAGTACCACCCGCAAACCGAGGCGCTGCTGCAGTGGTTTGAGATCGGAAACACTTCAAACGCCATCGGCGGCGCGTACAGTTATCCGAACACCACCGCCCTTCCACAAGCGGCAACACCGTGCCCTTTTTAAAGGCTTCAACGCCTTTTTGAAAAAATTGCCCGGCGCACTGCAAGATGCCTCGAACTCTCTCGGGGGGGGCCTACCCTTTGCGAATTTCGCAAAGGGTAGGCGACTCCTTCTGCGGCTTCAGCGATCTCGCGAACATCTCAAACCATTCAAATCTTTTCCGAATCAGCACGGGTCTGCGCGAAATCCCTCCCGACTCCTCTACGAGCACACCCTGGCGCAAAACACCCGGCGGACGATAGCAACTCGCACATCCCTATTTCGGAGCTTTCAACCAGGACTGCGATACGGCCGGCGCAATCCCCAGTCCAGCCAACTCTAGCAGCGTCGGTACCGTCGCTGCGGCGCTCACCGGCCGAATCAAATCCGTCAGCACCGCCACTTGCAATCCCGCTTGCTTCGCGTCGAGCGCCGTGGCCCGCACGCAATATTCCGTCGCCACCCCGCACACCGCCACGGCTTCCACGTTCAACTCCTGCAATTTCGCTTGCAAGCCGGTATTTTCAAAACCCGAGTATCCCGCGCCATCCACTTCCTGCCCTTTGCGAATTTCCAAGTCTCCCGCGCCCGCCTCAATCGGCGGCATCAACTCCGCGCCGCGCGTTCCCGCCACGCAATGCACCGGCCACGGCCCGCCATTTCGCGCAAACGAACTGTGGTTCGCGGGATGCCAATCTTGCGTAAACACAATTTTCACGCCTGCATCGCGCGCCTCGGCAATAAAACTCTGCAGCGGGGCGAGCAGCGACCGCGTATCAGACGCCGCCAGCGTTCCGCCCTCGCAAAAATCCCGCTGCACATCCACTACGATCAAGGCTCTGTTCATGCCTGTTGCGCCATCCACTCCCCGGCCACGCGCGCGGCGTGCTCGCACAGTTTGCGATCCTCCGGTCCAAATGCGGCTTGCTCATGGCTATCAATATCCAGCTCTCCCACAACTTTGCCATTCACAAAAATCGGCACCACGATTTCTGATTTTGTTTCAAGCGAGCACGCCAAATACCGCGCATCGGAATTGACGTCATCCACAACCACCGTTTCTCCGCTCGTCGCCGCAGCTCCGCAGATTCCCTGGTTCAGCGGAATCCGCGTGTGCGGCGTTGCCGCTCCGCGAAAGGGACCGAGCACCAGCATCGAAGGTTCAGCGTCTTTTTCGAGCATATAAAAGCCAACCCAGTTGTATTTCGGCAATTTTTCGTGCAACAACGCCACGATCGCGGTCATCAACTCTTCAGCGGAGGAAGCTTGCGCAGCAACCGCATCGATCGTCGCGATTAACTCTTTTGGCTTTACTTCGGCGATAGTCATGAAAATATTGAACCACAGAGCAGGCCATTTACCGAAGCGCCAGCCGATGTCCGCGGCGCAGCGCGCCGCTACTCACGCTTCGCGGCGTGCTCGGCATCAAACGACGACTCGGTTGTTACCAACTGCCTGCCTTCAACCACGTCCGTCGCTGCCGCGCCGGTAATCAGCCGGGCGCCGCGGCTGAACGTCAAATACTCGAATCCCCACTGCATAAACACCATCACGCGGCTCTGAAATTCCACAATGTAAATCAAATGGATGAATAACCAGATCAGCCACGCCAATAGTCCGGAGATTTGCAGCCCGAAAATATTGGCGACGGCTGCGGCGCGTCCAATGACGGCCATATCCCCTTTATTAAAATAGTGAAACGGTTTTACCTCGCGCTTCCCTGCGAGCCGCGCGCGAATGCATTTTGCCGCGTACGTGCCCCCCTGAATCGCCACTTGCGCGACGCCTGGCAACGCATTGCCATGTTCGTCGACCGCATGCGCCAAATCGCCGACAATCCAAATGTCCGGATAGTTGGGAACCGTCAAGTCCGGATTCACGGTGATGCGCCCGATTTTGTCGGTCTCCGAACGGGTGCTGGCGGCAAGCTGCTTGGCGAACGCCGTCATGGCGATTCCGCCAGCCCACAGCACGGTCTTGGCTGCGAGCTGCTCGGTCGAATTGCCGCGCTTGAAGGTCACACCTTTTCCGTCCATGTCCGTGACCATCACGCCTTTCATCACTTCGACGCCCAGTTTTGTCACTAGCTTTTCCGCCTTCGCCGAAAGCGCCGCCGGATACGACGGCAGCACGCGATCGCCGCCTTCGACCAGGAGAATTCGTGCGTTCTGCGGATTGATGTGGCGAAAATCGTGGCGCAGGGTTTCGTTGGAAATTTCCGCCAGCGCTCCGGCCAGTTCCATGCCCGTGGCTCCCGCGCCCACGATTACGAACGTCAGCCACGCCTTGATTTCCTCCGGGGTGGCGGCGCGTTCGGCTTCTTCAAATGCGTACAAAATCTTGTGCCGAATGTCCGTGGCTTCCTCGATGGATTTCAGGCTGGGCGCCCATTGTCGCCAGGAATCCTTACCGTAGTAAGACGTTTGCGAACCTGTGGCAACGATCAGCCAATCGTAGGCAAACGTGCCGCCATCGCGCAGCGCAACGCGCTTGGCATTCGGATCGAGCGCAACCGCTTCGCCCAGCAGGACCTGGACGTTCTTCTGTTTGCTCAATACGCCGCGGATCGGCGCCGCGATATCCCCGGGCGAAAGCGAGCCGGTGGCTACCTGATACATCAGGGGTTGAAAAAGATGGAAATTCCGGCGGTCGATCAACGTGACGTCGACAGGGGCGTTTTTGAGTTTTTGCGCGGCGACGAGCCCGCCGAATCCGCCGCCCAGAATGACCACCCGACGCCGCTCTGGCATTTAACGTGCTCCTTGGAGTATAACCAGCAGTCTGGAAGGATACTCTAACCTACTAATGCGTCTTTTTCTGATGCTCGGCGAAGCCAGGATGGCCGCGAATTGTTTGCGGAGGGCAGCGGCCAAGAGGCTCCAGGTGGCCGGTGCCGTTGCGATGTTTCTGTGCGGCGGTTCCTCCGCGCTTCCTCAAGCCGCGCCGCATGAAGATATGCGGATCCCGCCTTCGATCGTCATTGGATTTATGGGCGGAAATGTAGCCTCCGATGACGCCAGCCGGAACGAGCTAATCGTGGCGAATCGCTTGCGTGCGTCGTATCCGGAGGGCTCCTACATTCAGGTATTTGCAAATCGCAACTTTGAAGACGCGCACAAAACAATTCTGCAGCTCTTGGCCCCCACACCGACGAGCGGTCTTTCGCCGGAGGAAAAAAAACGCGCAAAGATTGTGCTGTATGGTCACAGTTGGGGCGCGTCTGCGGTGGTAACGCTGGCGAATGAATTGAAGAAGGATGGAATCCCGGTGCTGCTGACCATTCAGGTGGACAGCGTGCAGAAGCGTTCACAGAACGACGCAATCATTCCAGGAAACGTGGAGCGGGCGGTAAACTTTTTTCAGCCCGACGGCATGCTGCACGGGAGAAACGAAATTCGCGCGGCCGATCCGGAGCACACGACCATTCTCGGCAATTTCCGTTACAGCTACAAGGAAACGCCGGCGGAATGCCATTCCTATCCGTGGTATGAACGCGTGTTCATCAAGTCGCACATCGCCATAGAATGCGACCCGGTTCTCTGGAAGCGGATCGAAGTGCTCATTCGCGGCTCGCTGGGCCAGCCTGCGGAACAATCCGCCGGGCTTCGGTCGCCAACGAAATAAGGTCGATTCCCTCCCGTTTCACCGCGCGAATTCATGAGCACCAACATTGGCACGCAGGCAGAATGGGAATTTTTGCAGGCTTTGTGCGAACTCGACCTGCCCGCGACGGTTCGACGCGAATTCTGTGCGCGATTGCCGAAGGAAAAACTTACGGGAATCGAATCTCGCGTGATCTTTGAAGAAATTTGCGCCGTTACCACGGGCGCACATCTGGCAACGGCCGGCGATCTGCGCGAACATCTGCGGGGCCGCGTTACCGCGCGCGGTTTTCCGGACCTGGACTTCGAGAAGCTCCTTGGCAACCAAAGGGGTTCGCCGGAGGAGGCCGCGACGCGCGTCGAAGAATGCTTTGTCCGAATTTCCGGCTAAAGAAAAAATCGGCAACCGTATTTTACAGGACCGGATTCTTGCGGGATTGCGCCTTGCGCCGTTCCGCCGCCCAATTTGCGAATCTGCGCAAGCCGGCGCGATGCTTCCAGGCCAAACTGATGAATTTCTTTCGCGTCATGTTTGCGGCGTCACTTCCGGCGTAAGTCTCAAAACGCCATTGCAGGTACGGGCTGTTCCAGGGCGCCAGGCGATAGCCTTTGGCGGAAATCCAGTAGTAGCGCAGCGAATTCAGCATAATGCAAGAATGCCGCAAGCGCGGCAGTCAACTCCCCGCGGGCGCAGAGATGTGCTCGTGCACCAGCTGCCAGCCTGCCCCGTGCTTCTCCCAAATTCCGGTGTAGCGCAAATCCAGTTCCACGTTCTTGCCGTCTTTGGTTTTTTCCGAAAGATGCATCGGAACGGTGGTCCAGACGATCATGCCGCGGCGCGAAACTTTCAAATCCTTGCCCGCGGTGAGCTTGATGCTGGCCGCGCCCTCCAAAAATTCTTTTTGAACGCCGGTGTGATATTCGTTCCAGCCGTGATAGGAAAATGGCGCGACGTCGTAAAAGACCAAGCCCTCGGATTTCCCATAATACTTGGCCGGGGCGTCGGCATTTCCGGTGCTCCAGGCTGCGCAATAATCGTCCGTCAGCTTGCGAAAGGCCGCGTCGTCCGTGGCCTTCTGTTGCGCACGCGCGCCGACGAAGGTTAGCGAACCGCCAGCGATCGCCAGCACCACGTAGAGCAGCCAATGTGCGCGCTTGTTTTTTGTACGATCTGCTCCGTCAGCAGAAAGTTTCATCTCGGCCCTCCTCGCAAGACCGTTCCCGCGGGAACCACGCTTACCCGCACCCTGTGTGGGCCTACCCTATTGCGAATTCAAGCGTTTTGCAAGGTGGTCCTTATTCCGAGTGGGAGCCTGGCCGGGCTGCCGGCGCAAGATGAGGTGTCTGCCTGCTGCCAACCGCCGTTCACCGGTAAATGAGGGGTATCCGCCGAATCGCCGATGCGCGGACGGCTTGCGCTCGCTACGCTTGGCTGGTGAAAAACGTTCCAGCAAGGCGAGGCCATCATGAGCAATCTTCCTAACGGCAATTTTTCCGTCAGAAATATCAGCGGCACTGCGCTGCTGGTCTTTGGCGCCGCACTCGCGTACTTCCGCATCGAGTCCGGCGCCGAGCGCTTCGCGGGACTTCTTTCTGCGTACGGTTCGGACGCCATTGGCACGCTGCCGGCCACCGGACTGGCGATAGCGCGGCTGTTTCAGGATGTGGCGCTCGATCCGGCGCCGGGATTCTCTTTTTTTGTGCGGTTCTTGGTATCCTTCTGGCCGATAGCAGCCATATTTCTGGGAGCGCTACTCTTGCGTAAAAGCCTGTTTCCGCAGTTTATGCATCAGGGATCGACGGGCGAGCACTCTGCAACGGTCGCGCAGGGTGTGCGCCCGTGAGCCAGCGTTTACAGCGCGACGTGCGCGGCGGCTTTGCCGGCGGAGCCGTGATTGTGCTGATCGGTTTGGCGTTCTTGCTGGACAACATGGGGATCATCTCCGTTTCTCATCTGTATCGTTTTTGGCCGATGCTGCTGGTATTCGCGGGATTGCTGTCCGTCAGTTCGCCGCAAGGGCGCGTGAAGGGCGCTATTTTGATCGTACTGGGCGGCATGTTGGAGTTGAACTCGCTGGGCATTGCGCATTTTGGCTGGAATATGTTGTGGCCCGTCATGATTATCTCCGCTGGTTTGATGGTCATGTGGTCCACGCTCGAAGCGCACCGCGTGGCCGGCACCGGAGATCTACGCGATTCCTTGAACGAGTTCGTGCTGTTTGGCGGCGTGGAGCGCCGCGTGACCAGCGCGAATTTCAAGGGCGGTAGCATCACGGCAATATTTGGCGGAATCGAGATCGATTTGCGGCAGGCGGAAATAACCGAAGCGCAAGCGGAGCTTGACGTGAACGCGATGTGCGGCGGCTGCGAAATTCGCGTTCCGGAAACGTGGGAGATCGTAGCCCGCGGGCAAGGAATTTTCGGAGGGTACGTCGACAGTACCAAGGGCTCGAAATACAACGATCCGGCCGACGCGCCTGGCGCGGCGCCGCGAAAGATCTTAATCTTGCGGGGCGTGGCCCTCTTTGGCGGCGTGGAAATCAAGAACTGATCCTGCGATGCATCCCGTACTCACACGTAGCCGCCGATCCAGCACCTACCTATTGACCTGGCTTCCGCTGAGTTTGTTGGTTGCGTACCTCCTGCACAGCGGCGGAAGTGTTACATGGACGGAAGCCGCGGTGCTGGCAGCGCCCCTGAGCCTGGTCTACCAGTTCATATGTCTTTCGGCGTGGTATTCCTGCAAGAGCGCTCCTCTTGAACGGACCGAAGCTACTCGCCTGATTTTGACGCACGCGACCGCGGCTGCGTTGGCAAGCTTGTTGTGGGTGCAGTTTGTAAAAATTCTTGCCGCGGGATTTTCGCGCTTTCCGGCGTTCGCCGGGCTCGAAGTTCACTACGCCGCGCAACTGCCGGTGCTCTTTGCCGCCGGCTTCCTGCTCTACCTGCTGGCGGTCGGATATTTCTATGCCATTTTGTCGTTGGAAGCTTCGCGCGAGGCGCAGGAGCGCCTGATGGAAGCCACGGTGCTGACGCGCGACGCCGAACTGAGAGCTCTGAAAGCGCAGGTGAATCCGCATTTTCTCTTCAACAGTCTCAATTCCATCAATGCGCTGACCAGCATTGACCCTGCGAAAGCTCGCGAAATGTGCATTTTGCTGGCGGAGTTCCTGCGCATGACCCTGGGACTGGGAGAAAAATCCAGCATTTCGCTGGGAGAAGAACTGCAACTACTCGAACGCTTTCTGGCAATTGAAAAAGTGCGGTTCGGCTCCCGGCTGGAAATGCGCGAGAACATTCAGGAAGGGTGCCGAGCCGCGCTTATCCCGCCGCTGCTGCTACAACCGCTGATCGAGAATGCCGTGACTCATGGCATCGCGAGCCTGCTGGACGGCGGTACGGTGAGCATAACGGCGCGGCGCATGGACTCCCGTTTGGCGATTGTCATTGAAAACACCTGCGACCTCGATGCGGCAAAGGCTCGCCGCGGGGGCCTCGGCCTGCCCAATGTTCGCCAGCGGCTGGCAGCACGTTACGGTAATGAATCGGATATGCGCGTGACGGTCGAAAACGGAGCTTTCCGCGTGCAACTTTCTTTGCCGTTTGAAGCTTCGGCGCTGCTGGCCAGCGAAGTTATGGAACAGGAGCAGCCGCGATGACCGCTGCGCACCGTCCAACGGGCGCCATTATTGTCGATGATGAGCAGCTCGCGCGTCATGCCATTCGCGAGTTGCTCGCATCGCACCCGGAGATTGCAGTTCTTGCCGAATGCGCCAACGGCATCGAAGCGGTGAAAGCAGTTGCCGAACATCAACCAGCGCTGTTGTTTCTCGACGTGCAAATGCCCAAGCTTTCCGGATTTGACGTGCTGGAATTGATCGACACGGACGCTGCCGTGATCTTCACCACGGCTTTCGATCAATACGCCATGCGCGCATTTGAAGTACATGCGGTCGACTATCTGCTGAAGCCCATCGGACGCGACCGCTTTGAGGCGGCTTTGGCGCATGCCAAGGCCCGCATCGGCACAAAATCGCCGAATGGGCCAGAATTAGCCGCAGCCGCGCGGCCACCGCAACAATTTCTGGAGCGTTTGGTGGTCAAGGACGGAACGCGCGTCACCATCATTCCGATCGCCAAGCTGGACTACGCGGAAGCGCAGGATGACTACGTGGCTCTCGCGTCCGGCGGCAAAAAACACCTAAAACAGCAGACCATAGCCAGCCTGGAGGCGTGTCTCGACCCGCAATCGTTCGTAAGGATTCACCGTTCGTACCTGCTGAACCTCGAACGCGTGGCGCGTATCGAGCCCTACGGCAAAGATAGCAAGATCGCGATTCTGTGCGATGGCACGCGCTTGCCGGTGAGCCGCGCCGGCTACGCGCGATTGCAGGAATTGCTGGAGCAGCGCCCTAAGTCCTGACCAGCTTCTTCGAAAACATACGAAATTCTCAAAATGTTTTACGGGGCGAGGCGACGGACCCAAATCCTGCTCGTAGCAGGCTTGCCGAGGTGCATCATTTTTCCGGCCGCGCGCAGAGTCATCGTTTCGTCATATTCGCGATGCAAAACCTCGACGGTGGTTGATGGCCGCAAACGCAAGCCTTCCAGAAATTCGAGAAATTGCGCGTCTTTCTCGTACACGCAAAGAATTTCGGCTTTTTCGGCAGCGCGCAAGTCGGCGAGCAGGACCGCGCCGCTGCGCCGGAGCTTGGCGATTCCACCACGCATGGGCACGCCGTGTGGACAGGTCTTATTGCTGCCAAAGCGCTTCAGGAGCAAGGCTTCGACTTCTGGAGAAATGGCGTGCTCGAGGCGTTCCGCTTCATCATGAGCTTTGGCCCAGGAAAGGCCGATGACTTCGGTGAGCAGCATTTCGGCGAGTTGATGGCGGAGCGCCAGTTTTTCGGCAACGCCCCGGCCTTTGGCGGTCAGCGAAATTTTTCCATGCCGATCGACGCGCACGTGACCGTCGCGGGTCATGCGTTTTAGCGCGGCAGTGACCGCGGGAGGCGTGACGTTTAATTCTTCCGCCAGCCGCGCGCTGATCGGAATATGATCTTCTTCGAGCATTTCCCAGATGGCTTTTAAATAATCCTCCTGAGACACGCTGGTTCGTTCGCGCTTCAAATCTGCTCCTCTCAAAAAAAACGTCGTGATGAGCCGGTTCCCCGCCATGATAGCAAGATTCGGCGCGCGGGTTTCGTGTGCACTCAGGCAGCGGCAAGTTTCAGAAAATGTTCATGCACGGTGGGATCGTCCGTTAATTCCGGGTGAAACGTGGCGGCCATAATGCGGCCTTTCCGGACCAGCGCGGGTTTCCCGGCAAACTCCGCCAGCGTTTCAATGCCCGGTCCCGTGCGCTCGATGATCGGTGCACGGATAAAAACCATTTCCATGGGTTCTGCGGCGAGTTGCGACGATCCAAAGAAAATATCGCTGGCCAGCTGGCGGCCGTAGGCGTTGCGGGACACCGTCATATCGAGAATTCCCAGCGAATCCTGGGCAGGATTTAATACTTCGCGAGCGAGCAAGATGGCTCCCGCGCACGTTCCGAATACCGCTTTATCACGCGCCGCGAAATTTTTGATCTCGTCGTACAAGCCTTCTTCGTGCAAGAACTGCAGTTGCGTGGTGCTTTCGCCGCCGGGAAGAATCAGGCCGTCGCAAGCGGCGAGGTCATCTTTGGTGCGCACTTCGGCGGGTTCGGCGCCGAGACGGCGAAGCATCGCGGCGTGCGCCGCGAAATCTCCTTGTACTGCCAAGATGCCGATCTTCACTCGTTTCTCCGTGCGCTCGTATGCGGGCTAGAAAAAGCGGATGCATCGCGCCAAAGACGCGCGATGCCGAAAGATGCCTCGCTCCGCCCGGAATAAGCCATTGGCATTGTCGCAGGCGCCAGGGAAAGAGTCTTACCAGCCACGCGTCGAGAGAAGGTCTTTCTGATCCATCTGGCGGACATCGAGACCGGGCATGGCTTCGCCCAATTCTTCGCTGGCTTCGAGCACGGCTTTGGCGTCTTCAAAATGGGTAGTGGCTTTCACGATGGCTTTGGCGCGCGTTTCGGGATCGCTGGATTTGAAAATGCCGGAGCCGACAAACACCGCCTCCGCGCCGAGTCTACGCACCAAGGCCGCATCTGCAGGCGTGGCGATGCCGCCAGCGGAAAAATTCGGGACCGGCAATTTTCCGGTCTTGGCGACCTCGCGAATCAGGTCCAGCGGCGCGCCAAGTTCCTTGGCTTCGCGCATTAGTTCATCGTCGCGCATGGTGGTGAGGCGCTTCATCTGGGAGACGATCGTGCGCATGTGGCGCACGGCTTCCACGACGTTGCCGGAGCCCGCTTCGCCCTTGGTGCGAATCATCGCAGCTCCTTCGGCCACGCGGCGCAGCGCTTCTCCCAGGTTTCGCGCGCCGCAAACAAACGGTACGCGATAATCATGCTTCCAAATGTGATTTTCTTCATCGGCGGGAGTCAGTACTTCGCTCTCGTCGATAAAATCGACTTCGAGCGCCTGCAATACTTCCGCTTCGGCAAAATGGCCGATGCGCACTTTGGCCATCACCGGGATGGTGACGGTAGCCATAATTTCGCGAATCACTCTGATGGAGGCCATGCGGGCGACGCCGCCCTCTTTGCGAATGTCCGAAGGGACGCGCTCGAGGGCCATCACCGCGCAGGCGCCCGCCTTTTCGGCAATTTCCGCCTGGGCGGCGTTGGTGACATCCATAATCACGCCGCCCTTGAGCATTTCCGCGAGCCCGACTTTGACGCGCCATTCGTTCGAGCCGCCCGTGGGCGATTTGCCGCCATTTTTCGCGCTGCCATTCATTTTTTTCCCGTCCATGTTGCGTCTCCTGTTTCTAACGATCGAAACTCGCCATCCTAAGCCGTCTTCTCTTTCGTCCCCAAAATCACGAACCGTGCGCGCGCGCGCGCCAACACCTGGCCTGCGCTGTCGCGAATCTCGCCCATGTGAAACAAATTTCTGCCGCGCTGCGCGGTCTCAAAGGCTTCCACCACAATTTCCTGATCCACGCGAATGGGCTTCAAGAAATCTATGTTCATCTCCGCGGTTACCGCCAGAGCGTCGCGAAAGCGGCTAACTTTTCCCATGGCTTCATCGAGCAGCAGCGCGATGATCCCGCCGTGGAGCATTCCGCCGCCGCCCTGATAGCGGTCACCCAGCACGAATTTTCCGACGATGCGGCGATTCTCGTTGTCCTGTTCGAACGTCAACCGCATTCCCGCATCGTTGGCGCCGCCACAACCAAAACATTTGTTCGCCGGGTTCGGCGCTAAACGAATATTTTCGCTCACGCACAATCCGATCTGCGTTTCCGCCATTTCATTCGTTCCTAGACCAGCGCCACGCGGCTACTTTCCGCCCGGCGCACGCCACGTTGCCGCTTGCGCATCTCGACCTTCAACAATTCCGCCAAAATGGCCACGCCGCGCGCAATTTCTTTCTCGTTGAGCGCGGCATAGCTCAAGCGCAGGGTATTCGGTTGCGGGCTCTGCACATAAAAATACCGCCCAGGCGCAAAAAGCACACCGCGCTCCTTGGCGTGAATCAGCAGTTCGCTGGCGTCAAAGCCCAGAGGCAATTCGAGCCACAAGCACATCCCGCCTTCGGGCTTCGTCCAGCGCGTACCCTCGGGCATATTCTTGCGCAGCGCTTCATCGATGGCGGCCAGCCGCAGCGCATAAATCTTGCGCATTTTGGCGACGTGCCGCGTGAACATGCCGCGCCGCAGAAATTCCGCCAGCGTGGCTTGCGCCAGCTGATCGGTGTGAATGTCGGTGTTCTGCTTTACCACGCGCAATCGTTCGATGGCCGTCGCGGGCGCCACGATCCATCCGACGCGGAGTCCCGGAAAAGCCACTTTCGCAAAGCTGTCGATGTGAATCACCAGGTTGGCGCGATCCATTTGTTTGAGCGACGGCACGCGTTCCTCATGTCCATGCAAGCGCCCGTAGATATGGTCCTCGACCACCGGCACTTGATGACGCGCCGCCAATTCGAGCAGCTTACGGCGCGAAGCGAGCGGCAAAGACATTCCCGTGGGGTTGTTAAAGTCGGGGGTCACCACGATCAGTTTCACGCGATTCGCCGCCAGCGTGGCTTCGAGCGCTTCCATGTCCATGCCGAGAGCGGTGCCGGGCTCGGCATGCGTGCGCACCGGCACGGAGAGGCAACGCGCTCGCGCACCGCTGAAAATCGCCACGGCACCGGGATACGCGGGATTTTCGAGAATGACCGCATCGCCGGGACGCACGAAGGCCTTGCTGATCAAATCGAGCGATTGCTGGCAGCCGTCGGTGATCAGCAGATTCTCATCTTTAGCAACGATGCCTTCTTTGCGGAGGAGCTCGAGAATCGCTTCCTTGAGCGGCGCGTAGCCATCGGACGGGCCTAGATTGAGAACATCCACCGCTTCGCGGCGCAGTACGGCATTCACGCAGGTCTGCAGATCTTCGATGGGAAAATATTCCTGAGCGGGCCGGGCCATCACGAAAGACAAGGTGTCGTCCGGAGCGGTGGCCGTCAAGCGGCTGAGCACTTCTTCTCCGCGTTCGTCGGCGAACAGCAATTCCCAGCGAATGCCGCGCGTACCGTCCAGCACGGGGGGCGCCGGCGGAGAGATTTTCAATCCGTTGCCATTGCCGCGGATAAATGTTCCGCGTCCCACGTGCCCCTGGATCAAGCCTTCCGATTCAAGCTCGGCGTAGGCATTGGCTACCGTGGTGCGATGCACGCCGAGCATGTTGGCAAGCTCGCGGCTTGCGGGGATGCGATCGCCGGGGCGCAAGTCGCCAGCATGCACGAGGGCACGCAGTTGGTCGCGCAATTGAACGTAGAGGGGAACGTGGCTCTCGGGCTGCAGATGGACTGGCAACATTGTCTCTCACCCTGAGCCAATTCTAGCAGAACTTGGCCTGGTGCAAGAGCCAATATGTCTGCCGCAAAAAATGCCGCCGGCTTTCCCTTCGGGGAAGCGGGCGCGCGGTGAGGTTTAACGAACCGGGCGGCGATGGCCCGGGTTTGCGCTTAGCTGAGGGACCATCCGAGGAGCGCGCACATGAGGAACAGGGCGAGGGCGCCGAGGCTGATGAGGGAGAGGGCTTTGCCTTTGCCAAGGAGACAGTTGCGGGTTTCGCCTTTGACGCAGAGAACGATGGCCACGATGAGAACGCCGCCCCAGGAAATGGCGCTGGGCAGCCCGGGATAGTGCGCCAGCGTGGCGAGGGTGCGCTCGGAGGGTTGACTCGCGGGAACCCACCACGGAAGTATGGGGGCGAATCCCGCGGCCAGAACGAACGCGAGAATTTTTCGGCTGATCCAGCCCTTGATTTTAGTCTCACGTTTTTTGCGGCGAAATTTTCGCCAGACGAAGAATTCCCAGGCGAGCAGGGCGGCGGCCAGCGGCATCCAGCCGTAGAGCGCGCCTTGGTGGTCGAGCCAGAGCCAGGCGCGAAAAAAAAGCGTGGCCGGGTGAGCAGCAGATAATTTCGGAAGCAGGAACACGCCTGCCACGGAGTTGCCTATCACCGCGAGGAGCAGAACGGCCAAGCTGACAAGTTGAATCCACTCATAGGCGGGCGCCTTGCCGCAGCGGGTACACACCGGGCGCTCGGGAAAAATTTGTAGTCCGCAATGCTCGCAGTACACGGAGACCTCGCTTCGTTCCGCGGAAACCACTTCGAGTGGGGAGAGACTAGCGTACGGCGTGGTTCGGAACTACTGGTCCGAAGGGTAAGAGTCGGGCAGTGGCGAGACGGGTGGGCCGCGAAGGCGGGTACAGACGGAAGTCTATGCCACCCTAGGCGATAGCGGTTGCGGTTAGGGATTTGCGGACCTGGGGAGCCACTTCCCTGCCAAGGATTTCGACGGCGCGGAGCATTTTTTTGTGGGGGACGGTGGAGACCCCCATCTGGAACGTGAGGCGGGAGATGCCGCCGAGGGCTTCGTTGACGTAGAGGATTTTTTTGGCGACGGTTTCGGCGTCACCGATAAGGAGAGCGCCTTTGGGGCCGCGAAGAGCGTCGAACTGGGCGCGCGTGGTGGGCGGCCAGCCACGTTCCTTGCCAATTTCGGTGAAGGTGTGAGCGTAGCCGGGGAAAAAATCGTCGGCAGCCTGCGCGGTGGTGTCACCGAGGAAGCCGATCATGTGCAGGCCGACTTTAAGCTGTTCCTCTTTGTGGCCGGCGCGCAGGCCTGCCTCACGATAGAGATCAATGAGTTTGCGGAAGCGGTGCGGCTCGCCACCGATAATGGCGACCATGAGCGGGAGGCCCAAGATGCCGGCGCGGAGAAACGAGGCGGGAGTTCCGCCGACGCCCACCCAGATGGGAAAGGGTGACGACGGGATGGTCGCGGATGGCCAAAAGGAGTTCGAGTTTTTCCGCGAAGAGCGAATCGTAGTCTTCGAGTTTCAGGCCGAAGAGCGGGAACGAGTCGACGAAAGAACCGCGGCCGGCGACGATTTCAGCGCGGCCATTGGAGATGAGATCGAGCGTGGCGTATTCCTGAAAGACGCGGACGGGGTCGGCGGCGCTGAGCACGGTGACGGCGCTCGTGAGGCGGATATTCTTGGTGCGCGTGGCGGCTGCGGCGAGGACGATGGGTGGAGCGGAATCGAGAAATTCGGCGCGATGATGCTCGCCAATGCCAAAGACATCGAGGCCGACTTGGTCTGCGAGCGTGATTTCCTCGAGCATGTTTTGCATGCGTTCGAGCGGCGTAAGGGTGACGCCGGTGATGGGGTCGGAGATGGTGATGGCGAAGCTGTCGATTCCTATTTCCATGGGACCTCGAGAATTATGTAACTGTTGGATGTAGCGCGGCGCAGATTAGGACACAGGCTTCTGGGAGCAGATTGCGGGCGGCCGCAGACAGAGTATTTTGCGGCCGCCCTGCGAACGGACGAGTCAATCCGATACCGGCACGAAGAGGCCGGCGAGGTAGCGTTTGTTGCGCACCGCCACGATGGTCCAAAGTATGACCACGAGGATGGCGAGAGGCAATCCCGCTGGCGCCATTAGAAGATGGAAGAAAAAGATGTTGACGATGATCGGACCAAGGACCACCAGCGCGAGGGGCACGTAGCGATTGACCAAGAGCAGCGCGCCGCCAAGCAACTGAAGCGCGAAGATGACCACCCAGTACTTCGAAATGAAAATGGCGGTGAAGAACTGGGCGGCTATGCCGGTGGGCGGCGGCATGGGAATGAAATGCAGGAAACCGTTCAGGCCGAAGACGAGGAAGATGAAACCAAGAAGCAACCGAGAGATCAGGGCTACGATTTTCATGACATATCCTTTCGATGGAATTTTTTTCCTGCAGTTTACAAGCTGGCGTGGGTGTGGACTTTTTCAAGAGACGGGGCCAGAAAGGCGACGGGGTCGACTTTGCCGGTCATGAGTTGCGCGGTTCCCTCGGCGGCGATAATGTTCATCTCCGTGACGCCGAGAAAACCGAAAAGCGTGCGCAGATACGGCGCGACGAAATTGAAGGAAGCCATTGCGGTGCCTTGTTCGTAGACGCCGCCGCTGGCGATGAGTACGGTGGCTTTCTTGGCGGTGAGCAGGCCTTGGGGACCGGTGGCGGTATAGGCGAAAGTTTTGCCGCCCCGAACGATTTGGTCGATCCAGAGTTTGAGCGTGGAGGGAACGCCGAAATTGTGCATGGGGACGCCAATCACGTATTCGTCGGCTTTCTGGAGGTCGGCGATGAGGGAGTCGGAGATGGCGAGGGTCTTCTTCTGTTCGGGAGTCAGGGACTCTTCGGGTTGATGGGCTGCGGCGACCCAGAAGGCATTGACGACCGGGATATTCAAGGAAGTTAAGTCACGGGTGATGACCGCGCCTCCGGGATGCGACTTGAGCCAAGAATCGGCGAATTTGGCGGTCAGCTTTCTCGAAACAGAATGGTCGCCCATAGGGCTCGAATCGATCTTCAGCAAGGTGGACATGTTTGAAGCCTCCAATCATCAGATGCAGCATAGACAACAACTGTTGTATACGGTAACACAACCACTGTCGCTTAGTCAACGCGAGGCTAGAATCTGCTATAATGGTCGGGTGAGGAGGGGATATGCTTGGCCACGATTGTGAGCGATTAGATCCCCGTATCCGCAGGACGCGAAAGCTTTTACAGGAAGCGCTGCGCAAGCTGCTGGAAGGAAAAGAGTTCGACAAGATCTCTGTGCAGGACATTACGGAAGCGGCGACGGTGAACCGTGCGACTTTCTATGCGCACTACTCGGATAAGTTTGCATTGCTGGAAGAGTGGATCCGGGTGAGCTTTCTCGAGCTGTTGACGCAGCGAAATGTGACGTTTGATGGGACGTGCCCCTCGGCGTTTCGCGCGATTATCTTGGCGGTTTGCGATTATTTGGTGGAGACGCAGAAGTCCTTGTCTTCGCGACAGCATCAGTTCGAACCGTTCCTCGAGGGAACGGTGATCGATCAGGTTCGCGAGCTTTTGGCGGAAGGATTCAAGCGGCATCCGGCGGCGCGCCGGATTCCGGAGGAGACGATTGCGGCTGCTGCGAGTTGGGCGATTTATGGCGCGGCAAAGCAATGGGTGAATTGCGAGAAGCGGATCCCGGCAGAAGAGTTCGTCACGCTGGTCATAGAGATCGTGCAACCGATTTTGATGGCTGGTTCGGAGACCGTCACCGCGCAGGGCTAAAGCGGACTCGCCGCAGAGGCGTCGCTTAGGCTCTTACGCCCTGGACCACATGTTTTTTGGCCTTTTACTGCAAGCTCGATAGCGTCGGGCATTCTATTTCCGGCGCCTCTAAGACACATCCATCAATTTTTGTGACAGGTTTCGCACTCCGTTTTGGCGTGATTTTGTTCATGGCAGGTCAGGCAGACGGACATCGTTATCACGCTGGTGGCTTCGGACATGGTGGCCATCTCGCGGACCTGGCCGTGGCAGCTTTCGCAATTGACTCCGGCGCCGAGGTGCGCGCGGTGCGTCCAAGCGATGCCAGGGAGAAGTTTGTAAACGCGAATCCAGGGCACGGGCTGATTGGATTTGGAATATTCGGCGAGTTTTTGGATGGAGGGTTTGTCTTTGGCGATGGTGACGTGGCACTGCATGCATCGCGCAGTGTCCGGGAAAGTCATGAGTTTGCCGGGCTCGGGATTGACGTGGCAGTCTTTACAGGCCAAGCCGAAAGCCAAATGTTGTTTATGGCTGTAGGGGATGGGTTGTTCGGGCGCGGGATGCGGGCTGGGATTATCTGGGACGCTGGACCTGATGGTTTGCCGAGATGGCGCGGCTTGCTGGGCGCTGCCGCGCATGCCAAGGAAAAGCAAAGCGGCAGTCACGACTACCGCGCTGGCGACGATTATCGGAAGCATTCTGCATCGTTGCATGTATCGGCTCTCCTCGCAGACTGAACTGCGTTTAAACTCTGAAGCAGGATCAGGATTTCGCCACCACGGCCTCGATCGTGGTTCCAAAATCTTTGAGCATGACCATGGCGGCGTTGCGGCCGGGCCCGCCCGTGACCGACCCGCCCGGATGGGTCGTGGCGCCGGTTTGGTATAGACCCTCGACGGGCATGCGATGCTGCGCCCAGCCGAGCATCGGGCGCATGGCGCCAACTTGCGAAGCGCTTTGCGCGCCGGCGTGGGCGCTACCGTGCCAGAAATGGGGATTCATGCGTTCGAGGTCCAGAGGGCTCTCAACGAACCGGGCGAGGATTTTGTCGTCGGTCAAGTTCGGCGAATACCTTTGCAAGAATTTTAGGTTGGCGTCGACGACTTGATATTTAATTTCGTCCCAATGCTCGGGGCCTTGTTTTAAATCGTACGGCTGCCAGCCGGTCACCTTCAGGGTGTGCATTCCCGCAGGCGCCCGTGTGGGATCGGCCACGCTGCAGCAGATGACTTGGAGCGGGGGATCTTCGAGGTTTACTTCTCCGCGGGCGTCGTCGTAGCCAAAGCGAAGGGCGCGGCGGGAATTCACGAGGAGACCCGATTCGACAGGCGAGATGGTGCCGCCTTTCACGGGATAGCGCGGAGGCTCGGTGGTGGCGTAGTGTGCGACGACCATGGCGTTTTCTGCTTGCCAGGTGTCGACGCCATCAATGAAATCCTGACCCCAGAGTTCGCGGGGAGCCATGTCGACGAGCTGCTTAATGTGCACGGTGGAGAGGACGGCTTTGTCCGCGCGGTACGAGGAGCCGTCACTGCACTCGACGCCGACGCATTTCTTATTTTCGATGATCAGCTGCTTTACCCATTTGTTGGTTAGGATTACGCCGCCGTGAGCTTCAACGCAGCGACCGATGGCCTGCGTGAGTTCGCCGGAGCCGCCCTTGGGGATGGGCCGGCCGGAGTGTTGCTGGCGGGCGGTGCCGTAGGCGAGACGGCCGGTAGAGGGAGCGTCGGGAGGTTCAGCGGCGAGGTGCGCCATGTAGACCATAAAGGTGCGGGTGTGTTCGTCTTCGAAAGTGTCGCGAATGATTTCCCACGCGGACATGGCGAGACGGCGCTGCCAGAGTTTGCCGCGAGGTTGCGCGGCAAGTTGATCGTTGAGAGGCTTGCCGAAACCGATGGGCGTGAAGCTGCCGGACATCAGGATGGGCTTAATGGCGTCGAATTCGGCGAGCATGGTGCGGTAGGCAGCGGCGTCTTTTTTCGAGAACCTGGCGATTTCATCGCAGGTGCGGTCGAGGTCGCGCCACTGCGTGAGGTAGCTGCCGTCGAGAAAAGGAACGTGGAAAATGGGATCAGGATCGATGTATTCGAGGCCGTAGTCGCCGAGGCGGAGTTCATTATTGCGGATCATGGGATTGTCTTGCAGAAACTGGTGTGCGGAAGAGCAAACATCATCGTGAAAACCGCGCAGGGTTAATTGTGCGGTCTTTACTCCACCGCCAATTTTGGGGCGGCCTTCGAGAACCAGGCAACGGTAGCCGGCTTTGCAGAGATAGGCGGCGGTGATGAGACTGTTGTGGCCGCCGCCGGCGACGACGATGTCGAAGCGATCTTTGTCTGGCGTTTGCGCCGCGGCTCTGGCGAAGGGAGTGGCAGCTAGCGGAGCAAGTGCGGCAGTCTTTACAAATCCGCGGCGGGTGATCGTTTTCATGGTGTGCCTCGCTTTTTAGTCGACTCCGCGCAACTTAAGTCTGGTTCACAACTTCTTCGATCGTGGTGCCGAAATCCTTGAGCATGACGGTGGCGGCGTTGCGGCCCGGACCGCCGGTGACAGAGCCTCCAGGATGCGTGGTGGCCCCGGTTTGGTAGAGCCCCGGGATGGGCATGCGATGCTGCGCCCAGCCGAGCATCGGGCGGAGCGGACCGGACTGCGAAGGTCCGGAAGCTCCGGCGTGACAACTTCCGTGCCAGTTGTGAGGATTCATGCGCTCAAGATCGAGCGGGCTTTCGATGGTGCGGGCCAGAACCTTGTCGTCGGTGAGATTGGGCGAAAATTTTTGCAGATACTTCAGGTTGGCGTCGGCGACTTTTTCTTTTATGGCGTCCCAGTGCTGTGGGCCTTCCTTTAAGGCGTACGGCTGGTAGGCGACGATTTTGACGGTGTGCATGTCGCGGGGAGCCCGTGATGGATCGGCGATGCTGCAACAGATGATGTGCAGCGGTGGATGGTCGAGATTAACGTCGCCGTTGACATAGTCGACGCTCATGCGGAGCGCACGGTCGGTGCCGGCCATCATTCCAGAGTGGACCGGAGAGAGCGTGCCGCCGTCGACCGCATACTTTGGCGGTTCTTTCATGGCGAAATTTGTGGCGAAGAGCGTAAGGCCAGCTTGCCAGGTGTCAACGCCGTCGATGAAATCCTGGCCCCAGAGATCGCGCGGCGCCATGTCGACGAGCTGCTTGATGTGGATGGTGGAGAGGACCGCTTTATCTGCATGGTAGGCGGAACCGTCATGACATTCGACGCCTACACATTTTTTATTTTCGACGATGAGCTGCTTGACCCACTTATTGGGGAGAACTGTGCCATGGTGCGCCACGATGAAGCGAACCAGCGCGTCTGTGAGCGCGCCGGAACCGCCTTTGGGGAGGGGGCGGCTTTCGCGCTGCTGATGGAGAGGAAGATAGGCGACGCGCCCGGTAAAGGAATCTTGCAAAGGCTGCAGCGCGTGCGGACAGCCAGTCATAAAGGCGCGACAGTGATCGTCTTCAAAGGTGTCGCGAAGAATTTCCCATGCGGACATGGCGAGGCGGCGCTGCCAAAGTTTTCCGTGAGGAATTTCGTTGAGGCGATCGTTGAGAGGTTTGCCGAACCCCATGGGAGTGAAGGTGTTGGCGTTCAGGAGCGGCTTGACGAATTCGTATTCGGCGATCATGCGGCGATAGGCTTCGCCGTCTTTTTTGGAAAATTTGGCGAATTCCGCACAGGTGCGGTCGAGATCCCGCCATTGCGTGAGGTAACTGCCGTCGGGAAACGGCATGTGGAAGACGGGATCGGGGTAAATGTATTCAAGCCCGTAGTCGCCGAGTTTCAGTTCATTGTTGCGCAGAAGCGGATTGCCGTGGATGCCGTTGTGCGCGGAAGAGCAGACGTCGTGGATAAAACCGCGGAGGGTGAGCTCAGCGGATTTGACGCCGCCACCGAGGATAGGGCGGCCTTCGAGAACGAGGCAGCGATAGCCCGCTTTCGCGAGGTAGGCGGTAGCCACCAGACTGTTGTGCCCGGCGCCTGCGACCACGATGTCAAACCGGTCGGACATCAACGAGTGCTGCTCCTTTCAGCGACCATCATTCGGACGAATGAAGGTTTATTTAGCGGCCAGCTTTTTCATGCGGGCGCGCAACATCGGTTGCATGCTGCAGGCTTCTTCCCAGGTACGCATCTGCAGGGAGCGCGCGAACTTGCCCACGCCATCGGTTTGCGCGCAGAGCAAGGCCAGCTCGATAATTTCTTCTTCGCTGAAATGTTTTTTCAGCTCGTCGTACACGGCGTCGGAATCGATGGCCGCGTCGCCCTCCTTGAATTTCGTGGCGAAACGGAGGGCGGCTTTCTCGCGTTCGTCGAACGTTGGGCTGCCCTCGAAGTCCATCGTGGCAAGGATTTTTTCCTCGGTGAGCCCGCGGGCGATGGCGATGTTGGAGCGCACGGTGGAACAGTAGCCGCAGAAATGTTTTGTGGAGATTAAGACGCGGACGCATTCTTTCAACGGAATGGGAAGAATGCCACCGTTGAGAAGTTCGTTCCACATGCGTAGCCAGTTGCGGCCGGCTTCGGAGCGAGCGTAGATTCTGGCGCAAAGCGGATCGGGAGCGCCGTTGGCCTGGGCGGATTCAATAAGCAGGCGTTGCGTTTCGGTGGCTTCGGAATCTTCGAGGGGTCGCAAGCGCGGCGTAGGTGGCATGAATTTTCCTCCTGTAAGTTTTAGGCGGCTAGGTTTTTGCGTAACGTTTCTGCGTCGAGTTCTTTCTCCCAGCGGGCGACGACAAGGGCGGCGACGCCGTTGCCAATCATATTGACGAGCGCGCGCGCGGTGCTCATGAAGCGGTCGATGCCGAGGAGTAAGGCCATTCCGGCTACCGGGATTGTGGGTACGACCGTGAGCGTGCCAACTAACGCGATGAAGGAGGCACCCTGCACACCGCTAGCGCCTTTGGACGTGAGCGTGGCGACGGCGAAAATGGTGAGTTGCTGAAGCAAGGTGAGATGCGTATTGGTGGCTTGCGCGACGAATAATGCCGCGAGGGTCATGTACAGGCTGGTGCCATCGGTGTTGAAGGTGTAGCCGGTGGGAACCACGAGGCCAACCAGGGCTTTGGAGCAGCCGAGCTTTTCCATTTTTTCCATCAACGTGGGAAGAGCGGCTTCCGAGGAGGTGACTCCGATAACCAGAACGATTTCGTCTTTGATGTATTTGAGATATTGAAAAATGCTGAAGCCGGCGAGCCACGCGACCAGCCCGAGGACGATGAGCACGAAGAGAATGGAGGTGAGATAGAAGATGCCGATTAATTTCACAAGCGGGCCGAGGGCGTTGATGCCGTACTTCCCTACCGTGAAAGCCATAGCTCCGAACGCGCCGATGGCCGCGAACTTCATGATGATTTTGACGATGCCGAAGACGGCGTTTTTCAGGGATTCGACAAAATCGAGCAGCGGTTTGCAGCGTGGTCCGGCGGCGGAGAGCGCGAAGCCGAACAGGATGGAGACAAGAAGGACTTGCAGGATGTCGCCTTTGGCGAAGGCGTCGGTGACCGTGGTGGGGATGATGTGCAGGAGAAAATCGGCGACGCTTTGCGCTTTGGCTTGGCCTGCATACTCGGCGATAGCTTTCGGATCGAGGGTGGCGGGATTGACATTCCAGCCGCTGCCCGGGTGCACGAGGTTGCCGACGATCAAGCCGATCAACAAAGCCAGGGTGGAGACAGCTTCGAAATACAAAAGCGCTTTTCCGCCAACGCGTCCGACTTTTTTCAGGTCTTCCATGCCGGCGATGCCGGTGACCACGGTGCAGAAAATGATGATGGTGATGATCATGGTGATGAGGCGGATGAAACCGTCACCGAGCGGCTTCATGGCGACGGCGGTGGCCGGCCGAAGATATCCGAGAACGATGGCGGCGACGATGGCGACCAGGACTTGAAACGACATGCTGGTGTAGAACGGGCCTTTGCGAGGCGGGGCGCTACGTGTCGGACGGGACGGCGGCGCGGCCGGGTTGGGGATTTCCAAGTGCGTTGTCCGCGCGTCCATGGGTGGCGTCACGCGAGAGCGCGACCGGGATTCAGAATCGCGGCTGCCAAGGTGTTCAGAAACTCGGCGGCGCGCGCGCCGTCCACGACGCGGTGATCGCTGGAAAGCGTAAGGCTGAGAACGGGGCGTACGACGATCTGTCCATTTACAGCGACGACGCGATCGGCGATTTTCCCGACGGCGAGGATGGCGACTTGCGGCGGAGTGATGATGGCGGTGAAGGAATCGACGTCAAACATACCGAGATTGCTAATGGTAAAGGTTCCGCCGGTAATGTCGGCGGGGCGCAACTTTCCGGAGCGTGCGCGGTCAGAAAGTTCGCGGCGTTGCTTGGCGATATCGGTCAACGATGTTTTGTCGGCGTTATGGATGACGGCGCCGACGACCCCATCCTTAACGGCCATGGCGATGCTGACGTTTATTGCCGGATTGAGGCGCATGTTGTCGCCGGTCCACTCGGCGTTGAGCAGCGGATGTTGTTGCAGGGCGCGGGCAACTAAAACGACGAGAACATCATTGATGGAGGGGCGCACGCCGGAGTTATCAGCTTCGGCGGCAGCGCTTTTCTGGAGTGTAACGATGGCGCTGGCGTCGAGATCTCTGCGGACGAAGAAGTGCGGGACGGTGGTCCAGCTTTGCGTGGTGCGTTCGCCCATGATACGAGCGATTTGGCTGAGAGGTTCAGCAGCGGCAGATGGGGAGGAGCGCGGGGCAGATGGCACAGGCGGCGCCGCGGAATAAGCAAGAACATCGTCCGTGGTGATCGTGCCGTCTGGTCCGGTGGGCGTGATCAGGCGAATGTCGATGCCCTGTTCTTTGGCAAGACGGCGGGCTTTGGGCGAAATTTTTGGAGCAGGACTTTCCGTTCGAGCGGCTACCGCGGTTGGTGCTGCATGCGCGGACGCAGAATCTGCACCAGCAGAGACCGCACGGGCTGCGGTGCCCGCGTTCGAAGACCAGGCGCTTTCAGCGGGGACGGCTTCGCCAGCCTGGACGATCCACGCAATGACTGCGCCTACGGGAACGACGTCACCTTCACGGGACTTTATACCGGCAAGAATGCCGTCGGCGGTGGCTTCGACTTCGACGACGGCCTTGTCGGTTTCAATCTCAAGGAGCGGCTCGCCTTTAACGGTGCGTTCGCCCTCCTTTTTTCGCCAAGCCAGAAGCTTGCCAGTTTCCTGCGCCATTTCGAGCGCGGGCATCACAACGCTAATCGCCATAGGGATTCGTCGGCCGACGGGAAACTAGTCCGTGGCGCCCACTCCTTCTTTTTTCGCGCTGGCTTCCACCATTTCGACGACACGCTTGCTGGGAGCCGCTTCTGATTCGCGCGTCCTCGAGAGCGGTCCGTTCACGGTGAAATAGTGCGCGCCGGCGACCAGCAGTTCTTCGGCTGGGAAGCGCGTAATGACTTCGTGACCGGTCTCGGTGACGACGATTTCCTCCTCAATGCGCGCGGCGCTCCAGCCGTCGGTCGAGGGCCAGAACGTTTCGAGAGCGAAAACCATGCCAGGCTTGATTTCATGCGAGTGTTCAAGCGAGACCATGCGGCTGATGATGGGCTTTTCCCAGATGGCCAGGCCGATGCCGTGACCGAATTGCAAGGCGAAAGCGGCTTCTTCGTCGGGGAATCCAAACTCTTGCGCCTTCGGCCAAACGGAAGCGATTTCCGCGGTGGTGCGGCCGGGTTTTACGAGCGATATGGCGGCGTCGAGATAATCGCGGCAGCGTTTGTAGGCGTCAATCATGGAATGCGAAGCGTAGCCAATGGAAAAACAGCGGTAGTAGCAGGTGCGATAGCCCATGTAGGAATGGAGGATGTCGTAATAGACGGGATCGCCGGGACGCAGCACGCGGTCGGAAAAAACGTGCGGGTGCGGGCTGCAGCGCTCGCCGGAGATGGCGTTCACGGCTTCGACGTATTCCGAACCCATATCGTAGAGAACTTTGCTGGCGAGGCCGACGGCTTGATTTTCGCTGAAGCCGGGCTTCATGGCGCGGTAGAGTTCGTCGTAAGCCGCGTCGACCATCATCGCGGAGTGATTGAGGAGCGAGATTTCGTCGCGCGTTTTGATGACGCGAGCATCGGACATGAGTTGCTGGCCGTCGACGACGGTGATGCCTTCGCGTTGCAGGGCGAAGAGGATGGGCGGCTCGATTACGTCGACCCCGAGCGGCTGTTTGTGCAAGCCGCGCATTTCGAGTTCGATCTTTATTTTTTTTGCTACATTTTCGGCACGACCCATTTCCGGGGACATAGCGCCCCGAAGTAAGGGGATACCGGAACGCGAGCGATCACCCAGCCACGGGCAGTTCAGTTGGTGGTGCCGGGCGGCGGAGCCGAAGTCCCACAGGATTGGTTCGTCGTTTTGCGGAAGCAGCGTGAAACGGCTGATTTTGTCTTGCGCCCAAGAGCCGATGTGCGTGGAGGTGATGTAGCGCACATTGTTCATATCAAAGCAAAGCAGCGCCCCCATCTCGGATTTGGCGAGCAGGGACTTGGCACGCGCCAGGCGTTCTGTGCGCAAGCGGTCGAAATCGATGCGATTTTCCCAATCGACTGCCATCGGGCCGTACGTTTTCAGTGCCACGAAGGGCCTCCCGTTTTTCTGATGCTCAATTTCTACCGCAAAGCTTTTTTGCGGCTTCAAAAACCATTTGTTCGGTTGGCACGGTAACGTCTTCGAGCGGCGGCGAAAAAGGAATGGGGACGTGCATCGCGCCCATGCGTTTTACCGGGGCTTCGAGATCGAAGAAAGCGCCCTCGGCGATGACGGAAGCGATTTCCGCGGTGACGCCATAGCGCTCGTAGCCTTCGTCGATGACCAAGGCGCGAGAGGTTTTCTTGGCGGAAGCGATGAGGGCCTTTTCATCAAGCGGCCACATGGTGCGCGGGTCGATAACCTCGGCGCTGATGCCGATTTTTTCAAGCATAACGGCGGCGCCAAGCGCGACTTGTACCATGCTGCTCGTAGCGACGAGGGTGATGTCTTCGCCTTCGAGTTTCACGTCGGCGAGACCGAAGGGGATCGTGTAGTCTTCGGCAGGTACCGGCCCCTTGAGTTTGTACATCATTTTGTCTTCGAAAAAGACGACAGGATTTTCGTCGCGGATGGCGGATTTGAGCAAGCCTTTGGCGTCGTAGGGGGTCGAAGGTAAAACAACTTTCAATCCGGGCACGTGGCTGAACCAGGCGTGCAGAGACTGCGAATGCTGTGCGGCGGAACGGCGGGAGGCACCGAGCGTGGTGCGCAGCACCATGGGGACTTTCCATTTGCCGCCAGACATGTAGTGAACTTTGGCGGCCTGGTTCACCATCTGGTCCATGGTGAGGGTAAGAAAATCGCCGAACATGATGTCGATGACCGGGCGCATGCCGGTCATGGCAGCGCCGACGCCGACGCCGGTGAAGCCAGCTTCAGAAATTGGAGTGTCGATGATGCGCTCTTTGCCGAACTCCTCGACGAGTCCGGAAAGCACCTTGAACGGGGTGCCCGCTTCGGCGACATCTTCGCCGATGATGCAAACCGTGGAGTCGCGGCGCAGCTCTTCGGCTAGAGCTTCGCGGATAGCTTGCGCAAAAGTCAGTTCGCGTACGGCGACTTCAGGCATAAACGTCCTGCTCCACTTTGTCGGCGTTGGGATAGGGCGAGGCGATCGCAAAATCGACCGCAGCTTTCATTTCGGCGCGGACTTCGTCTTCGAGTGCGACCAGCGATTTTGCGTCAGCGATACCCTGACTGATTAATTTCTCCGCGAAGAGTTTGATGGGATCGCGTTTGGTCTTCCAGTGATGTTCTTCTTGTTTAGAGCGGTAATACTCGCGGCTGATGTCGCCGACGTGATGTCCGGTGTAGCGATAGGTCATGGCCATCAGGAAGGAGGGACCATGGCCGGCGCGCGCGCGCTCGATGAGGCGGCTGGCGACCGCGTTAACGGCGCCGACGTCCTGGCCGTCGACACTTTCTGAAGGGACGCCGAACGCTGGGCCGCGCGTCAAAATATCGCCGGCCGTCGTTTCGGAAAAGTGCGTGTATTCGTTGTACATGTTGTTTTCGCAAACGTAGATGACCGGCAACTTCCAGAGCGCTGCCAAATTCATGACTTCGTAAACGACGCCCTGGCCCAGCGCGCCCTCACCGAAGAAGCAGACCGCGACTTGACCCTTGCCTTTGTGTTTTGCAGAAAATGCGGCGCCGGTGGCGATGCCCGCGCTGCCCGCAACGATGGCGTTGGCGCCCAAATTTCCCGTGGCGGGATCGGCGATGTGCATCGAGCCGCCCTTCCCTTTGCAATAGCCGGCTTCTTTGCCAAGCAGTTCAGCGAACATGCGGTCGGGCGACGCGCCTTTGGCTACGCAGTGGCCGTGGCCGCGATGGGTGCTGGTGATGTAATCGTCGCTGCGCAACGCTTCGCAAATGCCCACGGCTACGGCTTCCTCTCCGACGTAGAGATGCGCGAGGCCAGGCATGAGCGCGCGGGTGTAAAGCTCATTCACCTGTTCTTCAAAAAGCCGAATCATAATCATGCGCCGGTGCATGCGCAGGCCTTTTTCCTTTTCTAGAGTGATGCCGGCATCGGTTTTCGGTTTGTCGGCAGTGGTAGTCATCGCTTTACCCCGGACATGTGCGCCAAGACGTCGAACATCACCGCGAAATCTTCCTCGACGAGTCCCATGGCGCGAGCAGCTGTTAAGAATTCGTTGGAAATAGCGGTGGTGGGCATGGGCACGTCGAGCTGGCGGCCGAGTTCGAGCGCCAAGAGCATATCTTTCTGCATCATGTTGACGTTGAACCACGCTTCGGCAGGAAGTTTGAGAACGAAGGGGCCGCGATACTTGATCATTGGCGAAGCGATGGCGCTGCTCGTGAGGACTTCGACGGCAACTTCGCGCTTGATGCCGCTCTTTTCCGCGAGCAGCACGCCTTCAGAGAAGGCCATCATTTGCACCGCTAGGCTGAGGTTGGTAGCAATTTTGACGACGAGGGCCAAGCCGTTTTCGCCTACGTGAGTGACCTTCGGGCCGATGTCGAGAAGGATGGGTTTGATGCGTTCGAATGTTTCGGCGCGACCGCCAACCATTACGGAGAGATTGCCCTGCTGCAAGGTGATGACACTGCCCGAAACCGGCGAGTCGACCATGTCCGCGCCCTTCGCCCGAATCTTTGCGGCGGTTTCCTTGCTGAACGCCGGGCTTACCGTGCTGATATCGACGAGGACTTTGCCGGGGGAAATTCCCGCGAGAATTCCGTCCGGACCTTCCGTGATGGCAGCGAGGGCGGCGGAGTTGGTAACCATGGACAGGATTACGTCGGCGGCAACAGCGACTTCACGCGGCGAGTCGGCCCATTTCATGCCCTTCTTAAGCAGCCACTCGGCTTTGGCGCGGGTGCGGTTGTGGCCAGTGACGGTGTGACCCTTGGCGAGAAGGCGGTCTACCATCTCGCCGCCCATCACTCCAAGTCCGATGAAACCTAGATTCGCCATGCGTGCTGAGCTCCTGAGAAATTCAAACGGCGTCGGCGCCGGACTGCGCTGCGTAAGCGCGTTGCACCCTTCTTCGGTTATAACGAAAGCTTCGTGAAACCTGCACCTTCTTCGCCGGCAGCGCGCTGCGAATCCTCGCGCACCTGGCGTAAATGGGCGCGCATGGATTCTCGGGCGCCGAGGGCATCGCGATGTTCGATGGCTTCGAGAATTTTTTTGTGGTGATATTGTCCACGCTCGGGGCCGCCATCCACGGAGAAAATGCCCATACGCTGTTCGCGGAGAACGCCGATGATGGAATCGATCAACGAAAGAATCAGCGGGTTAGAGGCGGCTTCTGCTAACGCCAAGTGAAAGTCGAGATCGGCCTCGATGAAGGCTTGTGGATCCTTTTTGGCGTCATCCATAACGAGTAAAGCTTCGCGCATGGCGGCGATATTTTCTTCGTCCGCACGCGTCGCCGCGAGCGCGGCGATTTCTGGCTCAAGAATTTCGCGAACTTCTGCAAGGTGAATAGTGCCTTCCGCCTGTCCGGCACGAATCATGCGGTCGAGCGATTGGCGTACAGAATTCGAGGTCCCGTTCGTGATGAAGGTACCGCGGCCAGGATAGGCCTCGACGAGTCCCTTCTCGTGAAGGGTTTTGACCGCCTCGCGGACGGCCGTTCTGCTGACACCGAATTGCTGGGCAAGCTCGCGTTCAGCGGGAAGTTGATCGCCGGGCTTGAGCGCTCCCTTGTGGATGGATTCTTCGATTTGTTGGACGATCTGTTCGTAAAGCCGCGAGGTTTGCACGAGTTTATACATGGGACACCTCGCCGAAAGGCGGTAAGGCAAAAGGGTCGCGCAGGTAAGGAGCGCGAGATGCGGTAGAGATGTACTTGCAGCAGTACATAAGCGCGTCACACTGGTCTACTGGTACGACCACCATATCACAATTCCCTTCCACAACACCAATCGGAAATCTTCGACCCTACTTTATCCACACCGTTTTCACGTTCGCAAATTCGCGAATGCCGTAGGTACTCAATTCGCGCCCGACCCCTGAGCGCTTTACGCCGCCGAACGGCACGCGGGGATCGGAAGCGACCATCTGGTTGATGAAAACCATGCCGGCCTCGAGATCGTTGATGAAGCGCTCTTGCTCCTCGAGATCGTTCGACCAAGCGCTGGCGCCGAGACCAAAGCGGGTGTCGTTGGCGATGTGAATGGCTTCGTCAATATTCTTTACACGGAATAGCGAGGCCACCGGGCCGAAGAACTCTTCAGCATAGGCCGGCGAGTTTTTCGGAACGTTGGTGAGCACCGTTGGCAGGTAAAAGAATCCCGGAAGGTTCGCGGGTTTGCCACCCGTCAGAAGCTTTGCGCCCGCATCGATACTTTTTTGCACATCGGCGTGCAACGAGGTGACGGCGTCTTCGTTGGCCAGCGGCCCGACCTCGGTGTTTTCATCGAATGGGTCGCCTAGTTTCAGGTTTTCCATTTTGGCTACGAAGTCTTTTTCAAATTTATCGGCAATCTGTTCATGGACAATAAAGCGCTTGGCTGCGATGCACGACTGGCCGTTGTTCAACGTCCGGGCTTTGACGGCCGTGTTGACAGCGTCTGCTAGATTCGCGCTTGGCATCACGATGAAGGGATCGCTGCCGCCAAGTTCCAAAACAACCTTCTTGATGCGCTTGGCGGCGCCCTCGCCAACCTTGACGCCCGCCCCTTCGCTGCCCGTCAAAGTGGCTGCGGCGATGCGGGGATCCGCAAGAATGCGGTCGACTTTGTCGGAGCCAACCAGAAGTGTTTGGAAAGCGCCTTTCGGAAAACCTGCGCGAAGAAGAATTTCTTCGATTTTTAGCGCGCATTGCGGAACGTTGGAAGCGTGTTTCAGCAAGCCAACGTTTCCAGCCATAAGGCCGGGCGCGATAAAACGGAAGACTTGCCAGAAGGGGTAATTCCACGGCATCACGACAAGAATTGCACCCATGGGCTGGTGGCGGATGAAACTCTTTTTCGCGGTTGTGGCGACCACTTCGTCGGCGAGAAAGCGCTCGGCATTCTCTGCGTAGTAGCGGCAGGCCCACGCGCATTTGACCGCTTCATCAACCGCGGAGCGGAGGGTTTTGCCCATTTCGAGGGTCATCAAATGAGCGAGGTCGTTCTTCTCCTGCTCGAGAATTTCCGCGGCCCTGAGCATCATGCGGCCGCGCTCTGCGAACGTCAAAGCGCGAAATTTCGCGAAGGTTTCGCTGGCGAGTTGAATTTTCGCGTCCACCTGCTGATCGGTGAGGGATGCAAAAGTCTTGAGCACCTCTCCGGTCGCGGGATTGGTGGTAGAAATAGCCATGTCAGCTCCGGCCTTTGGAAACAGGCTTTTGAAATGCATAATGTTTCGCCCGTCTTAGGTCGCAACGGGGTCTGGCTGCGGGACTTAGCGCGGCGAAACCAATAACGACGCGGAATTGAACTTGCGCCGAAAATCGAGTAGCAGTCATCGAGCCAGCACCAACCTCGGGGTTCCGATTGCGGGGCGCAACCGGGGAACGCGCACAGAAGGTCCTACCACTATACCCGACTCGCGCAAAAAGGTAAATTATGAATCGGAATTATTGATAGGGACGAGAAAAATGTTGACACCGAGAATCATATGGTGGTACAGCGGTCATACCGCTTTGCTCTCATTCGAGTGGATCTTTGAGTCTTTGTTGCGTAGTGGAGGAGTTTTCCATTGGAAAAAACTGGAATCGGAACCGCCGAGCTAGCCAAAGAGGTTCGGAACGCAAAATCCAAGACGGAATCCACGCGCAGGCAGTTCCTGCAGCGCATTGCCGGAGCGGGCGCGGTACTTGCCGGGTCCGGTTTTAACGCTTGGGGAGACCACCACGGACATCCCACGCCGAATAGCATCTCGTATCTCGATCGGCGTATGTATATCCACAATATGGAAATACTCGCTCATTTCATGCCGGGTCAGGTGCGCAACGGCAAAATGCAATTGATGTCCGCGGGAAATCGCCGTTACCTGTTCCAGCAGGGCGACGTGATCGACATCAGCGATATTCGAAAACCGCAAGTCCACAACAAAGGTGGCTTCCAGGGTAACCAGGTTCAAGTGGCCTATAACAAGGAACTTAAGAAGTGGATTCTGATGACCGGGGCGCAAACACCCATCACCGACTCAACGCCGGAAGCGCCGATGGGTAAATACGATGATCCGCATTTAGACGACAAGCGGAAGAACTTCAAAGGGCTGCGCGGGGTGCGGTTTTACGATGTTACGGACCCGGCGAAAATCGTGAAGTTGTCTGAATTCAGCACCGGGGCAACGGGTCAAGGGACACATCGCAATTATTACGATGGCGGGAAATACGCATATTTGGACACCGCGCCCGACGAAACGTTTATTCACCAGCCTTCCTATTTCCGCCAATTGGTAAACGGAAACATGATCGTGGATGCCTCGGACCCCGGTAATCCGAAAGAAGTGTCGATGTGGTGGGTGCCGGGATCGCGCAAGGGCGAGGAAGCGGAATATAACAAGTGGATATGGTCGAAACTGGTTCCGCCGAGGGTTGCGGGCGATCAAACGCCGTTTGCCGGCCTGCACGGACCCGTTTATGTGCCCAAGAAATTGGAAGACGGCGGCACGCGCGGCTACGGAGCGTTTGGTTGCAATGGATTTATTATCTTGGACCTTTCCGATCCGAAGAATCAGCGAGAGATTGGGCGTTTCGAGCCTCCCGCGCAGTATTCGGGAATGGGCATCGCCTTTCACACCATTTACTGCGGAATTTTAGAGCGCGGATTTGTACTCACGAACGGCGAAACGACCAACTCTGACTGCAACCAGATTTATCTGCCGAATTGGATTATCGATATTCGGGACGAGCATCATCCGGTGGCGGTAGCGCAACTTCCCCGCCCGGTACCGCCGCCCGAAGCCCCGTATCGTGACTTTTGTTTTAAGCGCGGCCGATTTGGGGCGCACAATCCGCCACATCTGAAGGCGCCCGGAAAACCGCGACAGGAATTTATCGCGTACTCGTATTTTATTGCTGGATTGCGTTGCTACGACATTGGGGATCTATACCATCCAGAAGAGGTCGCCTATTTCGTTCCGCCACAAGGCGGAGATTTGCAAAAATTCGGGAGCTACGACCGAACGGTTGATAACGTCTTTGTAGAATGGGACCGCAATATTATTTGGGCGGCAACGGACACGGGACTGTACGCGCTGAGTTGCCCCAATCTTGGCAAACCGGTACTCGATCCGACGCCGGTAACGGAGTGGTCGCTGGACAAGTTGAATGAAGGAGCGCCGTGAAGGTCCCGGCCGGACAGCGGCAATCGCCTTCAAGGCATGCGTCCTTGCCGCACGCGGCGCATTCTGATTTTGCAGTGCTGGATTCGAGGAGATTCACTTGAAAACCGTCGCCGCGCCGTATTGCTGCGCATTGTCGCTGTTCCTCTCCGTGCTGGTTAGTCCGAGTTTCTTACGGGCGCAGAGCTCCGAACCGCAAGCGATTCGCCTGGTGACACTGTTGGGGCGACCGCTGCCGGTCGCGGTGGCAGAAATGCATGGAACGTTTACGAAATACGGCGTCACGCTTCGTTCGGAAAACATGCCGAACTCGGATCAGCTGCGTGCCACGCTGAAGGAGGGCGGCGCCGACATCGCGTACGCCGCGGTGGATAACGCAGTAGCCCTCGTCGAACTCGCGGGTGTGGATGTGGTGATCGTGATGGGCGGGGAAGGGTCGCAGAACGAATTGATGGTGCAGCCGGACATTAAATCACTGAAGGATTTGCGCGGAAAGACGGTGATCGTGGATGCGCCAAATACGGCCTACGCACTGCAGATGAAGAAGATTCTGGCGCTTAACGGGCTGCAGGCCGGGAAAGATTATGAGATTAAGCCGGTGGGCACCACGCCGCAACGATTGGTGGCCATGCGCGAACATCCGGAGTATGCCGGGTCGATGCTTGGGCCGCCCACTTCCCTGCTCGCAAAAAAAGCGGGCTTGGTGAGTCTCGGGACGGTGCAGGAGATGATCGGGCCGTACCAGGCGGCAGGATATTTTGTGCAGCGGAAATGGGCTGGCGAACATCGCGAGTTGGTTGCCAGTTATCTTGCGGCGATCGTCGAAGCGCAGCGGTGGTTGATGGATCCCGCCAATAAGACGCAGGTGATCGACCTGATGATCAAGGAATCGCACTTGGCGCCGGAAGTTGCTGCGGAGACTTACGAATTCGCGATGACCAGGCCGGGAGGATATGAAAAGGATGCGCAACTCGACGTGACTGGATTTACCAATGTGCTCAAGTTGCGCGCCGAGGTGGAAGGGCAATGGGGCGGCCATGCGCCGGCGGCAGATAAATATTACGACGCTTCTTATTATGCCGCGGCAAAATCGAAATTGAAGGGGAATGAATGAAGCGACCACTCGTTGTTCAGAACATGTATCGGATCCTAACGTTTTCGGCGTTGGTAGCGGTGATCGCCGCGACCGCCACTGCGCAACAGAAGGAACGGACCATCGATGAAATAAAGACCGAAGCGATAAAGCGGTCAGAAAATGGGATGTATCCGCTGATTGGACTCGATCCGGCGGACGTGCGGGAAGCTTTTGCGAAGATCAACTCCACAGACAACGATGAGTGGGCGGCAGGATTCAGCGCGGTCGCGGACCGCTTTATGGCGGAGGCGAAGGCAGCGGAAGCCACGGATCCAGCCAAAGCCAGCGCGCTGTACGTGCGTGCGTGGAGACTCTATTCCTTCGGGCGCTGGCCGGTGCCCGCGTCCGCAGGCAAGCAACGCGCTTACGCAAAAGCGCTGGAAGCATTTCTGGCGCACGCGCGATTACAAGATCCTCCGTTGGAAGTCGTTCATATCCCATTTGAAGGCAAGGAAATTGTCGGCTATTTGCGTCTTCCGAAAAACACCAAGGAGCCGGTGCCGGTGGTAATCGCTATCAGCGGTCTCGACAGCCGCAAGGAAGACCTCACCGAGAATTTCGGAGCGATTCTGCCTTATGGAATCGGATTTATCGGAATCGATTCTCCCGGGACTGGCCAGGCGCCGATCAAAGCGAGCGAAACGGCAGAACGAATGTTTTCGCGGGTGGTCGATTATTTGCAGAACCGGCCGGAAGTGGACAAAACGCGCATCGGCATGGACGGACAAAGTTTCGGCGCCTATTGGGCCACAAAACTGGCGATTCTCGAGCGTGCGCGATTGAAGGCCGTGGTAGTGCAATCTCCGCTGGTGGATGCCCCGTTTCAAAAGGATTTTGTGATTCAGAAGACGCTGGGTAACCGCGAGTATTTATTTGGATTGGCACCTGCGCTGATGTCGATTTACGAGGGAGCGAATACCATCGACGACCTGACGGTCATTTTCCCAAAAATGTCGCTCATCTATCAGCATCTTTTGGGTAAGCCGACCGCGCCAATGTTGATCATTGCGGGGGCGCTGGACACCCAGGTTCCGATCTCCGACGCATATCTACTCCTCAGCAGTGGTGATGTGCCAAAAGAAGCTTGGATCAACCCGCAGGGCGGCCATTTGGGGCGGCAGGTGAAAGTATGGCCCGATCCGGTGATTTTTCGGCAGGTCATCATTCCGTGGCTGGTGCGTAATTTGGATGTCACACCGTCAGTGTCTGCGCATCCTTAAGACGATTTGCTTCCCAGCAAGTATCAGACAGGCTCGGAATCACTATTTTTTTCGGAGTGCTCCATGGCTTGGCGCATCTTCGGAAGATCCAACTCGCCCTCCCAACGGCTTACAACCAGCGTCGCCACACCGTTGCCGACGACGTTCGTCAGGGCGCGACATTCGCTCATGAATTTGTCGATACCCACGAGAATAGCCAGGGTTTCGATGGGAATGGCGGGCAGGGCCGTCAAGATTGCCGCCAGCGTAACGAAGCCCGTGCCGGTAACACCGGATGCACCCTTCGAAGCGACCATCGCAAACAGCAAAATGCCGAGCATTTGACCAAGCGCCAAGTGCGTATTGGTAGCCTGCGCGAGAAACATGACCGCGAGCGTTAGATAAATGTTTGTTCCGTCGGTGTTGAAGCTGTAGCCCGTCGGAAACACCAGGCCAACGACGGTGGGAGGGGCGCCGAGACGCTCCAGCTTCCGCATCATGTCTGGAAGCACGGACTCTGACGAACTCGTGCCCAGAACGATCAAGAGTTCGTCCTTGATATACGCAATGAAGCGAAAAATGGAGAAGCCCATCCAGTAGGCGATGGCGCCGAGGACCACGAGAATAAAAACAAAACTGGCTAGATAGAACGTGCCAATCAGTTTGAGTAAACTCGAAAGCGAACCCACACCGTAGCTGCCTATGGTGAAAGCCATGCCACCCAACGCCCCGATGGGCGCAGCCTTGGTGATGATACGGATCATGCCAAACACAACTTTTGTGACCAGGCCGAGCCCACGGGTGAGACGTTCGCCAACTTGCCCTAAACGAGAAACCGCCAGTCCTGAAAGCACGGAAATGAGGAGCACCTGTAGGACGTCGCCGCCGGCAAAGGCGTCGACAAAAGTCTTGGGCACGATGTTAACGAGGAACGGAACGACGCCGACGTCTTTGGCCCGCCCAACAAAGTTCGCGATGGACTTCGGATCGAGCGCGGCAGGGTCAATGTTCAAGCCGCGGCCGGGATGAAAAAGCGTGGCCATCAGAATACCGGTGATCAGCGCGAGTGTCGAAACTACTTCGAAGTACACCAGTGCTTTTATGCCAACGCGCCCGACCTTTTTCAAGTCACCTACAGAAGCAATGCCGTGCACCACCACGCAAAAAATGACCGGCGCAATCATCATACGGACGAGGGCCACGAAGGCATCGCCAAGCGGCTTTAATGCGATACCGGCACGAGGGAAAAAATGGCCAATCAAAGTACCGCACAAAATAGCCAGTAGGACTTGAAAGTAGAGAGTGCGATACCACGGGCGCCGGGATGTCGACGGTAATCTGCTCACTCGATTCCCTCTGGGCGGGCGCAGCTAAAAGCCGCCAGTCCGCTTACGACAAGGCATTTCAGGGAACGCAATTCTCTGGCGGCTCGTCGCCGAGGAGCACGCGCTCGATGTTACGCCACGCGGCGCGGAACAAAAACGCCGCCGATTGCCTGGTGATGCCTGCGATATGAGGCGTGAACAGGATGCGGCGCGCGGCTTCACCCTCTAAGGAAAGCAGAACGTTCTGCGGTTCAGGAGGTTCGCTTTCATATACGTCGATAGCTACGCCTCCGAGGTGCCCGGACTGCAAACTCCCCGCCAGGGCTGTTTCGCTCACGATTCCTCCGCGCGAAGCTTGAATCAACACCGCGTGCGGTTTCATGGCCAAAAGTTCGCGTGCACCAATCAGGCCGCGATTCGCAGGTATCAGCGGCACGTGGAGCGTGATCACGTCTGCGATTTTCAGTAGTTCGTGCAACTCCATCGGCTCAGCGGCAATTTCGCGCGCGTGCGTTGCGTCTCGCAGCGCCGGGTCGTAGTAACAGACACGGCAGCCCATGCGACGGAAAGCGTCCGCGACGGCTTGCCCAATGCTGCCGAGTCCGACTACGCCCACGGTAAGGCCGTCCAACCCGGATAGATTGTCCGCTAGCAGGCGTGCGCGAAATGCGCGATAGTTCCCGGCGCGAATTTCAGCGTCGGCCCAGGCAAAGCGGCGTAGAAGAAGCGATGCGGTGGTTATGGCGTATTCGGCAACGGCGGCATTGCTACCGCCCGGAACATTTGCAACCGGAATTCCGAGTTGTTTGAGTCTTACCAGATCTAAGCGATCCAAGCCAGCGCCCGTGACTTGCACGAATCGCACGGTAGTGTTCTCAAACCATGTCAGAGGAATTTTCGGGCCCACCGCGGGGATGACCAAGGCTTGCGCTTGCTTCATCAACGATGGAGCGTCGGAATCTTCGGGAGAGCGATATGCAATTTGCAAAGAGGCTGGCGGAAGAGCGCCCACGCGCGCAAAATCCGCAGCGGGCCGCAAGCACAACACGTCCAGGCTCATAACGGTGTGGAACCCTCCGCGTCAGCGCGCGGCTCCTCAGTGCCCGCGGCGATGTCGGCCACTGGAAAAAAACAGAGCAGCCGCAGCGGTTCTGCGCCGGTATTGCGTGTGGCGTGTTTGTCGCCGGGCGAGACGAGGAGCGTGTCGCCGGCGCGCAAGTCATAATCGCCGCTGTCCGCGTGCGTGGTGCCCTGACCAGATAGGACGAAGATACATTCTTCGAAACTGTGGTGTTGATGCCGAGCGCGAGGACTTTCACCGTCTGCACCGACGGGAATTTCCACGAGGCGCAGCGTTACGCCGCGCGAGCCGCGGGCTCCGGAAACGAGCTCAAGCGCCGTGCGTCCGGGAAGGTTCAGTTTAGGTGCATCTGGTTGCTCGAAAGCACGCGTCATTCTGGAGTTCTCTTTAGCTGTGTAAGTTCACCGATGCCGCCTTGAATCTTGTCCAGTTGCTTGAAAATCAGGGCAGATTCTTTGGCGATGGCACCGGATACTTCGCCGACCATGCGCCACGCTTTCTCGACCGTGGCACGTTCCGGACTGCCGTACCACCCTGTCGGCGCAATGGACCGAACGTCGCTTAAAACGGGTTGATAGCTGCGCGTGCGACGCAATCCGTCAATTTTCCTGCCGTGGGCATGGTCGGAAGAGTAGTCGATACGCTCCAAATGCACCAAATCCGGACGATAGGCCAGCACCGCGAGAGTTTCGATTTCGCCACCGTGCGTCAGTCCGCCGCATTCCTTTCCGAACATTTCATCTGCCACGAAACACGCTTGCACCGTGAGCACGGTCATGCCGTATTCGCGATGCAAAGTTTCAGCAGCAACGCCGAGCGGCGGGATGTTCAACTCGTGCCAATTCAGAATGAGTAGATATTTTGCGCCGTGCTGCGCCATGGACGCACAGGTCTCGACGACCACACGCATGTAAGTATCGGGCTTGAGCGTAATCGTGCCTTCAAAGGGCATGTGTAATGGCGTAACGCCCAGGGGTCCCCCGGGCAGTACTAAGCCGTCCATGTGTTCGGCAACAGCGTGCGCGATTACATTCGACGCGTAAATGTCTGTTCCCGTCGGCAAGTGTGGTCCGTG
>CAWAEM010000009.1:0-69957 GCA_963780935.1 uncultured Acidobacteriota bacterium
GATATCCAGGGTGCTTCCGGCAAAATCCACGCGCGTCGGCGCTTTCGCTTCGATGATCATAATCACCCGTAAAAAAACAATTTGTGACCGATTAAATCCAGAACCGAATTTCTACGTCGTACCACCGGCAGAGGGAACGCGGTTGCGCACCATGAACAACGGTCCCTCGCGTTTCTCTTGCGCCAACGCGGGATTCGGCTCAAAGCAGCGACGACAGCGCGCTTCATACATTCCACCGGCGCCGACGACCACCAGTTCGTCACTGTCGAATAAGCGCTGCGTGTGCACGGCAGGATTTCCGCAACGCACGCAAATGGCGAGTAGCTTGACGATTTCTTCGGCGACGGCGAGCAATCGCGGCATGGGTTCAAAGGGGCGGCCGAGATAGTCCGTGTCGAGTCCGGTGACGATCACGCGCTTACCCAGATTTGCGAGCTTGGTGCAGACTTCAACGACTTCATCGCCGAGAAATTGCGCTTCATCGATGCCAATGACTTCGGTGCGGGACTGCACTTTGTCCATGATTTCGGAGGCTTTGGAGACATTGTCAGAAGGAATTCCGAGGCCGGAGTGGGAGACGATTTCATTGGCGGCGTAGCGCGCATCGATCACCGGCTTGAAGATCTGCACGCGCTGGCGCGCAATTTCCGCGCGACGCAAGCGGCGGATCAATTCTTCGCTTTTGCCGGAAAACATCGGGCCAACCACCACTTCGATCCAGCCCATGTTGCCCTTCACGATATCCACGCTGGCTCCTCCGAGCTTGGCTGCCAAAATTGACTGGTGTCCGCCACTACGCTTTCATAGATTGCCGCAGGCGGCCATACATTTCTCCGCTATAAAAAGGAGCGAAGGCGGCGATGACAGCAACGCGAAAGGCCTCCTGGCGCGAAATCAAATTGCGCGTCAAAACGCCCCAGGCGCCTTGGGCATCGCGAATGCCGCGTGCACCGGCCAAGGTGTCGATGGCGACGCTCAATTCGACGCCCTTTTCGAGAACTTCGTGGGCCAGGGCTTCGGGAATCTCCACGCTGCCCGAACGGCCATAGTGGCCGACGCGGCCATCGCTGATGTAGGCCCAACTTTCGAGGAAAACGCGGGGCGGAAAGTCGCCGGGACCCGGCGAAACGGGATGCTGCGAATGTTCCGCGACAACGTCAAGACCCCCTTCGAGACCGGCGAAATAGTCCCAGCGCTCGTTATTCTGTTGAGCCACGCGCTGGACAGCTTCGGCGCGCTGCCTTGCGCCGCGCATCAGCTCCGCCCTGCTCGCCGGCGTGTGCCCAACGCCACTTGCCACTTCGACGCCAACGACCTCGAATTGCACAGCGTCGCCAAAAAGCGGCGCGATTTCCGCGAGCGCTTGGGTTACCGCTGCCATCTTCGGGCCGCGTTTACTCCCTACTGCGATCGTAAGTTTATTCATGAGAGAAAAGAAGTGACTGCGAATTCTAGCGAATTTCAGCGCACGGTGCACGGAATTCGCGTTTGCCGAGTGCCGCGGAAGCGCTCTTGTGGAAACGGAAACGGGGAACAAGCACGGGGAAGATGCCGGAGGGGCTTGCGCAGAACTTTGGCTTTAACGAAGAGCTGCCGGCTCCGCCAAAACACAGAATCTGAGCCGGGCAGGCTGGCCGCACTCCGCAGGGCGAGAGGGACAGTGAGTGCAGAGACTATGGTTCGACGATGAGCTGGCCCTTCATTCCGCCGTGGCCTAAGCCGCAACGGTTGCAGCAGTGGAACGAATAGGTGCCCGGTGTGCGAGCCTCGAACTGCACCAGCGTTGCCGTTGAAGGTTCGATCTTGAAGCAGTCCGCATCCGAAGTGAAGAGCAGTCCCGGTTGGCCCTTGGCAGCCGCGCCATCAGGGTAGAGATTCATTTTGAAGCCGTGGGTCTTGTCGAGAGACGTGATATTCAATTGTATGGCGGTCCGCAGCGGCACGCGAATCGGCGACGGAGCGAACTCGTATTTTTTGGCAGTGACATCAACAATTTTTACGCGCTGTTCCGGCGCGGACTGCTGCGCTTGCGAAATACGCGCGAAATGGGCGGCACCGGCGGCAACGACAAAGCCTGGCACTGCCAGCAAACAGAGAGTTCGCGATAGCTTGACCATTTTGTTCCTCCTTGAGCACGAAAATGCAGGTGCTAGAACCGCTTCGGGCGATTATTTCGGCGCGTTCATCAGGCGCGAGGAACGGCGAAAAAAGACTGCGAAATTTGGTGCGGAGCATAGTCTCCAAATTCTTCGGTTTTGATATCGTCTTCGCTGACGCCCGAAGAAGTGAGAATGCCGGTCATCGCAGAGACCATTCCCGAGGGTCCGGCGACGTAATAGACAGGTTCGCTCAGCCCGAAAAGATAGCGGGTAAGCATCGCGGCGTTGATGCGCCCCTTCTCATACGGCCAGGCCAGCGTCCTATTCCCAGTTACCGTTGGAATGAGCGTGAAACTGGAATTCCGTACCGCTAGACCTTCAAGCTCGTCCAAGAACGCCGCGTCATCGACTTCCCGATTGCAATAGAACAAGAATAGTTTGTGTGAAAGCCGCTCCTGGGCGGCCTGGAGAAGAATGCTGCGAATGGGGGTAATGCCGATGCCGCCGGCTAGGAACACGGCGGGCCGCGCGATGTCCCGATGCAGGGTGAAGGATCCACGGGGACGGCTGACCATGAATTTGGTGCCTAAAGGAGCGGCTTGCAAGGCGGTTTTGAAGGGCGTCTTACGCATGCGCATGGCGATCATGAGCGGCCGTTTGTCGCGGGGAGAGCTGGCGAAAGAAAAAGTGCGTAGAGGATCGCCTTCGGTTTGCGTGCGGGGATCTGCAAAGGCAAAATCGGCATGTTGACCGGCCCGGAATGCAAAGCTGGAGCGGTGCGTATCAAACCAAAAGGCCATGGTGCCTCTGGCGATTCGTTGTCGGTCCACTAAAGTCATCTGATATTCGGCCATGGAACTCCTTATCTGGAGTTGCAGAATCTTCATTCGTCGGCGAACTCAAACACATAAACCAAATTTCTCAGTGATTTATTCCCGCCATAGCCGCAACAAATGAAAGGCTGATGGCACATTGCGCGATTATTTCCGGAATAAATGGGGGACGTAGAAGCGAGCGTAGGTTGCCAGTCCAAACAGGAGCACCAGCCACCACAGCAGAAGTACCGTTCGCATCCAGGGCTTGTACCGAGTGATGCGGAATTTTTCCGGGAGCAGGTGTGTGCCCGCTGACAGCAAGACGTACAAGCCAGCGATTTCGGTGACCGTTCCAAGCGCAGCGTGGGCCGTGGCTAGCGCGTAGTAGGCTTTGCCGAGTTTGCAGGGAATTTTGGGGCTTACATGGACACGGAAGGAAGGAAGCATGGTGAAAACAATTACGCCAAAATTCAGCAGGACGATCACCGACTGGCACCAGGCGTGGGCGCGGAAGCGGCGCTGGCGCGCGAGCGCCGCACCAATGACCAGGCCTCCGCCCATGAGGAACTCGAGGAGCAGAACGCCGTCCGCATAGCGCGGAGCCTGCGTGCCAAGGAATCCTTCGTTCAAGTTATTTGCCTCGATGCCCAGTGATGCGATGGGCTATGCCCTTCATCAACCCACGCAGCCAAATTGACGCTTAGGAAGGGCGGCGCGGATAAGACTCCGGGGGGAATCCGCGCCGCTGGTGCGAGGGTTTCGTGTGTATATACCGAAGGCCGGCACCATTTATTCCAGCAGCGGCAGAATTGCGTGATTTTTAACGCGCGACGGACGAGCGAAGGCACAAATCACGGGCGTGGATGAACGGATGAACAAACGGTGAAGGTTGATGCGACACGCTTATTTTTTTCGGGTGCGTGCGCGGTTTCCGGTATTTTTTGGCGTGCGACCGGAAGGGTCGCCGGTGGCGGCTTTTTCGACGTCGCCGCCGCCCTCGCGGGCAATGTCGGCAAGGAATTTATGGCTGAGGACGGAGCGGGGCGCGTCAGCAGTGATGTCTTTTTTCGAGGCATATTTGTCGCGATGTTTGATGAGCAGCCAAGACTTATCGGCGCGACTGCCGAATCCTTTGGTGCGGATTAACGCCCACGAACCGCGCAATTTCTTTCCGGCCAGAGAAAACTTGAAATCGCCTTTTTGCAGCGAGGCTTGTGGATCGGCGGTTTCGGGTGTCCACGTTCCGGTATCCCACAGCATCACGGTTCCACCGCCGTATTCGCCTTCGGGAATGACGCCTTCGAAGCTGCCGTATTCGAGAGGATGATCTTCGACCTGCATGGCCAATCGTTTGACAGCAGGGTCCAAGGATGGACCTTTGGGAATGGCCCAGGAAAGCAACACGCCATGGAGTTCGAGACGAAAATCATAGTGCAATTGGGAAGCGCGATGCTTTTGGATGACATAAAGCAAGGGGCCTTTCGCGGATGCGGACGGTGAAGCCGGTCCGGAAGGCTCAGCGGTGACATTGAAATTTCTTTTCTGGCGGTATTTTTCCAGGGACATGACGGGCCTCTCCTGCTGGGTATTAGAAACCGGCGTTAAAGATTCTTCAAGCGCACGATTGCCGCCTGCAAATCCTGGCGGTCGGCAAAAAAATCCTTCCACGGATCTCTGCGTTTGAGCTGAGAGAAATTTCCAAGGTTGAAATCCGCGGGATCAAGATCCGGTTTCACTTCGGACCAAGCCAGCGGAGTAGAAACGGGGGCATGCGGTTTCCTACGCACGGAGTATGGACTGACGACGGTTTGCACGGCGCCGTTGCGGAAGGGATCGAGATAGACTTTTGCGCCGCGATCCGCGATGGAGCGGGCGACGGTTAGTTGATGGGGATAGGCTGCAGCGAGGCGTGCGACAAAATCCTCCGCAAATTTCAGCACCGCGTTGGCTTGCAAGCCGACGCGAATCGGAATGAATATGTGCAAGCCCCGGCTGCCGGAAGTTTTCGGGTAGCTGTCAAGTTTAAGTTTGTCGAGGGCGGCCTTGACGAGCGCGCCAGCATGCGCGGCGTCAGCAAATCTGCCGGACTGCGGATCAAGATCAAAGCACACCCAATCTGGCTTCGGAAAATACTTCGCGCGACTGCCGCAGACGTGGACCGGGATGCATCCAAGACTGCAGAAAGCCATTTGCGTGGCAAGCGAGCCGCCAACCACATAATTTGTAGCTTTACGCGAGCCGGTGGCGTTGGCGATGCGCTTGGTGGGCGTGCCGCGGGGCATGCTGGAGGGTTTTTCTTTTTGGTAGAAGCAGCTGCCGGTCATTCCGTCGGGGCAGCGCTCGAGGGTGAGGATGCGGTCCTTAATATAAGGAAGAAGGAGAGGAAAACTGTCGCGGTAGAAATTGGCGAGATCCTGCTTGGTGTAGCCTTCTTCGGGCCAGAAAATTTTACGGGGATTGGAGATGGCTGGCAAGGCAGACTTGGTCGGCATTTTGTCAAAACTCCGCTTGCACTACGTCGGCGGGGTTTTTGTCGTCGCGTAAGCCCAAATATACGGGATGGCGCAGCTTGCCGTCGGAGGTCCATTCGGTGAAAGAAACCTGGGCAACCAGTTGCGGAGAGACGAAGGTGGCGCTCGGTTCGCGGACGGGGGAAGCGAACGGCGACTTGGCACGAATGAGGCGGCGGAATTTTTGCGACAACGCGGAGAGAGCGGCGTCGTTGAAGCCGGTGCCGACTTTGCCTACGTATTGCAGTTTTTGAGGCTGCGAAGCGCTTCGTGAATCACCTTCAGAAGCCGCCGGATAGACGCCTAACAGCAACGCACCGATATGTTGGCGCGAGCCGGTTGGTTGCGTGAAGCCGCCGATTACAAATTCCTCTTCCTGGTGGACTTTTACCTTCAGCCATTCCGTGGACCGGCGCTCGGCATATCCGGCCAAGAGATTTTTACCGACGATACCTTCCAGGCCACGGCGCGAAGCAATTTGAAAGGCCTGAATACCATCGTCGGCAAGCCGGGCGGACAACAAAAGCAGCGGTGCGGAACGGGGGACGCCGTGTTCCAAACAGACGCGGCGGACGGACAACGCTTCCGTCCGGAGATCGCGGCCGTCGAGGTAGAGACAATCGAAGATTGCGAACTGCGTTTGGCCGCGGCTCTGCTGCAGTAATTGGAAACGCGAAGTTTTTTTGCGATCGAATACGACGACTTCGCCGTCCAGGCAAAGAGTCGCTGGTTTCAGACGGCTTATTTCGGCTGCGATTGCCGGGTAGCGCGCGGTGCGATCGATAGCGTTGCGCGAGAAGAGTGTGACGCGCGGACCTTCTTTGTAAGCAATCATCCGCACCCCATCATACTTTTCTTCGAAAACCCAATTCGGGCGGGTGAATGGAGCATCGACCAAGGTGGCCAGCATGGGCGAGACTCGAAAAGGGATTCGTGGCATCAAATTCCTTCAGGCACCGCCAACTCCATTAGACAGCAAGCGCGCGTTCTTTTGCTTACGTTGAACAATGTAGGCGGCAAAAGTTGGATACGCTGGCAGGAGTTGCTCGAGAGAGTGGATATGACAGAGAAGCGAATTATTCTCCATGGGCATTCGCTGGGAACCGGCGACGAGCGCCCGCCGTTGGTACGACTTGAGCGTCGCCGGGTTTTTCTGCTTTCGCCGGCGAATAGCTCTGGCGTACGAGCGCAGCGTTTATTTAACGCCGAAAGCACATCCACCTTATCGCGGAAACTGCGCGGAGCGGGTGCGCCACTGGGGGAAGTCTACCGGTTTGTGAGCAGCTTGTACTTCCGAGGCAAACTGGCGTATGCAGAACGATTCCAGAATCCGCCGGAAAACGTGCCAGGAGTGTACATCATTACGGCGGGCGCGGGATTGATGCTCCCGGGGGCCATCGTCACGTTGCATGACTTGAAAAAACTTTCCGCCCCGCCGCTGCACGCCAAAAATCGCGATTATCGCGAACCGCTCGAACGGGATTTGTCGAGGCTGCAAGACAGTGTGGGCGACGATACGCAAATTGTGTTGCTGGGCAGCGTGGCGACGCCGAAATACGTGGAACCCTTGCTGGAAGCTTTTCGCGAAAGATTATTTTTCCCGGAAGCCTTCGCCGGACGAGGCGACATGAGCCGCGGCGGGTTGCTGTTGCGCTGCGTTTCGAGTGGTGAGGAGCTTCACTACCTTCCGGTAGCCGGGTCTGAAAGACGTGGAACGCGGCCGGCAAAGCTCGCGCCGCGGAAAACAAAGCGCGGCAGATAAGCAACCCGGATTCCGAGAACATGCGAGGATTTTTCACGGTGCTCTTTTTTCTGCATATTCTAGGGCCGCATCGGAAGCTTGCTGTATGGACCGGCGAGAAGAGCGCGCTTAGTGTGCGAAAGCGGCCCGATCAATTTTGAGGAGCTCACAATGGCGGAACTGACTCTCCGAGAGTTGTATGTTGCAGAACTTCGCGGCCTTTTCGACGCCGAAAACCGTCTAGTGCAGGCGCTTTTGAAGATGGCCGAGGCGGCAGATTCGGCAGAGCTGCGCAACGCGTTCGCGGAACACCTGGAGTTGACCAAGACGCATGTGGACCGGCTGCGCCAGATTCTTGAATCGATGGGCGAACAACCAGCCGGCAAGAGATGCGCCGGGATGATTGGTTTGCTTCAAGAGGGTGATGACCTGATGGACAAAGACTTCGCGAATGGCGTGAAAGATGCGGCGCTGATTTCGGCGGCGCAACGCGTCGAGCACTACGAAATCGCCGCTTATGGATGCGTGAAGAGCTGGGCCGGTCTGTTAGGGGAGTCGACGGCGGAGGATCTGCTCGAAACAACCCTGGAAGAAGAAAAGGAAACGGACGAGAAATTGACGGAACTCTCTGAATCCATCAACGCACAGGCTTCCGAGGATGCGGCTGCGGCGCCGAGAAAATCGCGCGCCGCGGCGGCGGGTTCCTCAACGTATCGTTCGGGGGAAAAAGCGGAGGACGAATGAGCACGGTATCGGGAGTTTTGTTCTCGATTTCTTCTCGAGTTGGAACCTCGATGTGAGCTAAGATTGCGGTGCTCAATGGTGGCAAATCTAGCCCCAGAACGAGTCAAAAAAAGAAATGGTGCAGGAAATCTCGTTAATCGTTAATGGGCAAAAGCATGATCTTTCGATCGATCCGGAGACACCGCTGCTATTCGTCCTTAACGACGAACTTGGGCTTCGCGGTCCCCGTTTTGGCTGCGGGATGGCGCAATGTGGTTCGTGCACGGTCATTTTGCGCGGGCAAGTGGTTCGCTCCTGCGTCATGCCCGTGCGGGCGGTCGGATCCGACGAGGTGACCACGCTGGAAGGTCTCGGAACGCCGGAAAATCCGCACCCTCTGCAACGAGCGTTTATCGACGAGGGAGCTGCGCAATGCGGATTCTGTCTGAGTGGCGTGATTCTCACCGCGAAGGCCGTGCTCGACCACAGCCCGAAGGCCTCCGACTCCGAGATTCGCGAAGCCCTTGGCGGAGTTCTGTGCCGGTGTTTCACGCATACCCGTATGCTGCGTGCGATTCGAAAGTATGCTGAGAACAAAAAGCATGACTCTGTCTCGTCGTGACTTTCTAAAGAACTCGGGAAGCCTGATCGTAGGATTCGGCGCGACGTCGTTCCTGCCTGGAGCTTTCCGCGCGCAAGGCCCATTTGCGACCCATGCTTCGCACATCGACCCGAATCGACTTGGTTCGTGGCTGGCGGTAGATGCCGACGGGTCGATTACTGCCTACACAGGAAAATGCGACTTCGGTCAGGGAATTTTCACCGCGCAAACCCAGCTAGTAGCCGAAGAACTTTGTGTTGCGATCTCTCGCGTAAAACTAGTGCAGTGCGACACTGCTGTTTGTCCAGATCAGGGAACCACTTCGGGAAGCCAATCGACGCCCACAAACTTCAATGACGAAAGCCTGGCGCTCGCTGCGGCTACGGCGAGGGAAGCCTTGCTGAATTTTGCGGCGGATCGATTTGCGGAACCAGTGGATACGCTCAACGTATCAGATGGAGTGGTGACCAACAAAACCGGGGGCCGCGTCAGTTACGCGGAACTGGTGCAAGGAAAGTACCTTAATCTGCCGCTGAACAAATCCGCGAGACGCCGATCTCCGGGGCAGTGGACGACTCTTGGCAAACCTGTTCCGTCGCTTGACCGGGCGTCGCTCATGACAGGGACGTTCGAGTTCGTCCATCACGTTCGGCTTCCCGAAATGTTGCATGCGCGTGTCGTTCGCCCTCCGCGGATGGGCAGCACGGTTGAAAACGTCGATGAGGCTTCGGTCCGAAATCTTCCCGGAATTGTGAAGGTCGTGGTTCGAAAGAACTTTGTCGGCGTTGTCGCGGTAAAGCAGCACCAAGCGGTGATGGCCGCCCGGCAACTGGCGGTACAGTGGAATCCCGGTCCAAGTCTTCCCAGGCAGCAAGACTTTTTCAAGTCTATGCGGACGCAGCCGTCGCGAGACGCGCTTAGTGTGGACTCGGGGGACGTTGACTCGCACCTTGGAGCAGCAAAGATCATCGTCAAATCTACCTACAGTTATCCGTACCAGATGCATGGATCTGTCGGCGCGTCTTGCGCCGTAGCCGATGTTAAGGCCAATCAGGCGACCGTATGGTCCGCGACCCAATCGGTATATCCGACACGCAGCGTTGTAGCCATGCTTCTAGGATTAAAGCCCGACGATGTCCGCGTAGTCTTTGTGCGGGGCGCCGGTTGTTACGGTCTCAACGGAGCCGACGCCGTTTCGTTTGAAGCGGCAATTCTTTCGCAAGCCGTAGGCAAACCTGTCCGACTGCAATTCTCGCGGCAGGACGAAATGGCCTGGGAAAATTACGGTTCCGCGTGCGTGGTGGAACAGAGGGCCGCAATTGCGCAAGACGGACGAATCGCCGCCTGGGACCGCGAAGCATGGGTTGCGGCTCTCGGAAACCGGACCGGTTACGATCAGCCAGGAAATCTGATCACCGGAATGTTATTGGGCTACGAACCCGAATCACTGCAGCCGGCCCCCGCCAAACCTCCAAAGGGACAACTTCGCAATCAGAACAACGTTGTTCCCGCATATTTCGCAGGCTGCATCGATGGCAGCTGCGGAACCGAAGGAACGGTCGTCCGTGAACGGGCGCTTACGCATACCGTGCGGTCTCCTTTCTTTACCGGCCCGCTTCGCTCGCCTCTCAGAATTCAAAACACATTTGCCAACGAATGCTTCATGGACGAGCTCTGCGCGCGCGCTAAGGCGGATCCTGTGGCCTATCGTCTGCAGCATCTGAAGAATTCGCGGGTCATCGGTGTTTTGCAAGCCGCGGCGGAGCTCGCCAAGTGGGATGCCCGCCCGTCACCCAAAGCAGGTCTGCCACCATCGGGAATCGCCAGCGGACGAGGAGTGGCTTGCGTCGCTTACGAGGGTACGAACGGGTACGCAGCGCTCATTGCGTACGTCGATGTAGATCTCGAAAGCGGCGTGGTGCAACCGAAGCGTTTTGTCGTCGCCGTTGACTGCGGGCCGATTTCGAATCCGGAGGGCCTCAGAAATCAGACGGAGGGCGGCATCTTGCAAGGTATGAGCCGGACGCTGGTGGAAGAAGTGATGTGGGACGAGTCGCGCGTGACCTCTATCGATTGGCAAACCTACAAAAGCCTCTACCTCGATTACGAAATGCCGCAAATAGAGTGCGTCTTTGTCGCACCCGAAGGCGTGCCCGCCCTCGGCGCTGGAGAGACTTCCATTACGGTGGTACCCGCGGCGATCGGGAACGCGGTCTTCGACGCGACGGGAGCCAGGCTGCGCGATGTGCCATTCACCCCCGAGCGCGTTAAGATGGCGCTTGAGGCTGCTCGGAAGGATAGAACTGCGTGAAGCATTTCGAACGCCGGCTAGCCGTCGGATTTTTGTGCTTGCTTTGTTTATGCGTGCTCAACTGGAAGGAATCCTTCCCGATTGCGCGTGCTGGAGTTCCGAAAAGCAAGAGCGACGAAAGAGCCACGGTGCACCATCCGGCGCGTGATGCTGAGAGTTCGGCCGCCGCGTTCCAATCCATCCTTCCCGTTCTGCGCCACCCTCGTTGCATGAACTGTCATTCGAGCGGGGACTTCCCCAGGCAAGGCGACGACAGTCACCCGCACTCCATGCGCGTCCGCCGCGGTCCGGACGGACACGGAACTCACACCGTGACGTGCGGTACGTGCCATCAGGACCGCAACCTTGCTGGTCGACACATGCCTCCGGGAGCCCCAGATTGGCATTTGCCTTCTCCTAGCCAACCGATGATTTGGGAAGGATTGACAGATCGGCAGCTTTGTAAGTTGATGCTCGACCCTAAGCAGAATGGCGATCGTTCTCCAGAACAGATCGTGGAACACATGCAGACGCCGCTCGTACTGTGGGGTTGGAATCCCGGCGAAGGGCGGGCTCCGGTGCCAATGTCGTCGGAGCACTTCGTGGCACAGGTAAAATTATGGATCTCGAAGGGCGGCGCGTGTCCCCAATGATTGAGGGTCATTTCTATGCCGCAGAGGGCGCAGAGGTCGAGTCACCCCACGCAGGGAGAGCCGCCATGGCTGGGGAGCATAGCTACATCTAGGTCAATCTAGATTGATCTTGATATTTAAAGGCTTTCTTGGCACTATTCACTAGGAGGCTTTTATGAGTGCCACGAGACAGGTCGGGCTTAATATGCCGACGGCTCTCTATAAGAAACTCAAGAAGCTGGCCGACGACAATGGTCAGACGACCACCTACGTATTGGAGCAAGCTGCAGAACACTATATTCGGTACGTCGCTCCGACGCAGAACACTGTTCGCCCGGAGTTCATGGCGCACGTCAGAAAGTCGATGAAGAAGAACGATAAGCTGCTTCAGCTGTTGGCGAAGTAGTGCCCCGCATCTTCCCAACCGTGGCTGAAGCAATCGCGACACATCGGTTGGTGATTCAGGAATACGGCGGACTCGACGGTATCCGTGACAGAGGATTGCTGGAGTCCGCTGTCCTCCGTCCGCAGACCGGATACTACCAGGACATCTTCGAGGAAGCCGCTGCTCTAATGGAATCCTTGGCGCAAAATCAAGCATTCGTAGACGGCAACAAGCGAGTCGCTTTCTTGTTAACGGACTCCATGCTTCGAGCTAACGGATATTTTCTCGACGTCGAGCCGCTCAAAGCCAACGCTTTTCTTAACGGCTCCGCCGGCCAAAAAGAAGGTCGTTTCCATCGGACTGTTGAATGGATTAAAAGCTCAGTCAAACCGCTCGAAGACTAACATCGAGCTAGCAGCGATTCGATTTGCCGCCATCAAAGCCTGTTGTTGTTTCGGGTGTTCTTTCTTTTGGAGACCCACGCTCGTTGACATAGTCGCGAGAAAGATTTTCTACGTTGAAGTCCGAAATCGCGCCGATGTTCGACACAAGCTCCTGGCGGCACTTCCGTGAAGATGTGGCGAGACTTGTCCAGGTCATCTTTCCGGTTACTCGGAAATGACGCCAAAAAAAGCGAGGAGTCTTGACGTCTAGTTTGGATTCATCGCTAATTGTTACAATCGAGGATTGTTCTACGTGCCGTGGCCATCAACCATCGCGAGCTTATACCGATAGAGAACTGTTACAAACGCGATTGAATCATGACTGATCCTGCTCGGATGAACGGCGAGCCTGCATCCGGGATCTGACGCTCTGCTCATGGAAAAGCGTCGAAACCTTCAGAAGCGCCGCTTCGCGAATCCTCGAGGTATCCACGGCGATTGCGCCGCCTAGCTTCCTCACTTCTTGCGCTGACCGGTTACGTCTTCCCGGACGACTTGATCGCCGTTTGAAGGATGGGCTTCGCCCACGGCGGCACAAGGGATAGCTCAGCTGAACTCACGATCTTGCCCCATTTCAAGTGCAGCAGTAGTCTGGGTGACGGAGCTTGTCCTTTTTGTGGATCACCTTCTTCGGTGTTGTCAAAAACTTTGAGCTCGGCAAGGTGGGGCAGGAGTTCAATCAACTTCATCCTGCTGCGGGCGTACCGTTCACGTATCTTAGCCTCAGGGATGTCGTGCCCGCCCGTGGCAACCCTGGACCGCACACGAGCGATGTGCAAATCAGCGCTTTCCAGGCCTACATACCAGATTCGTACTTCCATTCCCGCAGAGCTTGCCTTTTCAAGTAAGGAGGCCATTGTATTTCCACCGAGTGTGGTCTCAAAAGCAAAGTCCATGCGCTCATCGATGGCTCTCTCAAGAAGTCGGCGGCCTTCCTGCCAAGCCAATCCGTTTGCTTCTTCCTGGCCGATTTCGGGGAGTTTCACGCGGAACTCGCGCGCGGCCGTGTCCGGATTATAGAACGTGGCGCCGGCTGCCTCCAGCATCGCCCCGCCAACGCTGCTCTTCCCTGCGCCATTCACACCCGCCAGGACATAAATGCGCGGAGTTTGAGCAGCGTCAGGCACGCTTGCGCGCAAAGGTTACAGCGGCCTTGGCCAGCTGCTCTGGAGTCGCGTCAAACGCTGTCTCCATTCCCGCGCGAGCTTCTTCCGTCTGCATTCGCGCAAGAAGTGCATCGAAATCGCCGCTCAACGCGTTGAGCTTCGCCTCCGTCGCACGGGAAAACTTTTCGTATTCTGCCATCGGAATCACGGCCGCTTTGGGAGTCTCGCGTTTGGTGATGAGCACCACGCCGCCCTGCATAACCGTCTCCAGCACGTGGCCCATCTGGTTCTTGGCCTCCGTCGCCGTAATCTTGATGGGCGTGAGGGCTTCTCCCTGCCGGCCGCGAAAGGCAGGGGCTGCGTCCTGCCGCACCCTTCGCGTGCGCAAGGCATTGGCGACCGTTCGCTTGAGCAAAGCGGGACCGATGGGCTTCACGAGCGACTGCAGGGCTCCCAGTTCCGCGGCCTCGACCGCGATCTCGTTGCTCTGCTTATCGAACATCACGATCACGGGCAATTCGGGAGAAAACGCATGCAGTCTTTCCAGAAAAGCGAGACCGCTGATTTTGGGAACCAGAAGATCTGTAAGAACGACATCGAACGGAGCGCTTTCGAGACGCCGGAAAGCTTCGTCGCCGCCACTCGCCTCGATCACTTCAAATCCGGCGTGAGCAAGCGCACGGCCGTAGGACGCTAGGATTGATGGCTGATCGTCGACCAGAAGAACGCGGCCTCGCGACATGGTCGGCTACCTCTGAAAAGCCATTTTAGCCATTTTGGCTATAATAGTCAAGAAGAACTCGGAGAACTCGGAGACCGCGACCGCGAGACTTGCGGTTTCCAAAGGTAAGTGTGGCCTCGCGCATTCCAATGGCAGCAAAAGTAACACCTTGAAAATCAGTCGCTGCTGACGACGTCCTGAAAGGCCTAGATTATTTTGTATTTCACACCGTACTCATTGGCTTGAAAACGGACTGCTACCTGACCACAGAAAGTTTTCCTAACCCCCGAGAAGTGTATGGCTCGAACTTCCACCGCCTGACGGAATCAATCGCAACCCCCATGATAAGCGGATGACCCGAAACCGTCTGCACGCATGCAACATTTCCCTGAGGGTCGGCAGAAATCGCCAAGACAACGGTTCCGCTGATGTGAAGCATGTCCGCGCAGTATGGAGCGTGAATCGGTCCTGCCTGTTTCACCAGTGCCTTTACCTTTGATTGAGAGAGTTTTTCAGACTAAGGCTCGCAACAATTGGGAACCTGTTTCTGCTCGTTCGCCATGAGAATCACTGATGCAAGCGCAAACAACCAAAGAAATCGAAGACGCATGCTTTGAACTCAAGCAATTAGACACCGCAGAGAAGTGAAATTGTCATTATTTTGGAAGAGGGCTGAATGCGCGCTCCAACCTGCTGTGATCGTTGCGTACCCGATGCGACGCGGCACCGTATTTTCCTTACCGGAACTGCAAATTTGTTGAGACTTGGATTTCATTGTCTTCACGCGGTGACTTGAGTTTAGGATTCCTAAAATGAGGATGATAGCGCGGCTCTGAGACGAGGCGGGGAGAGGGCGAGCACGGGGAAGGACAGCGGGGCAAGTTAGTTTATCACACATAATAGTTACTTATACGTACTTAGTTCGAACGAACTCTGGCCGCACCATAGCGAGGAAGTGACATGGACCGAGCAATCTGGTTGGAGTCCTCGGCAAGGTGCTCGCCGCGCAAATTGCTGCAACGCTCATGCACGCATGCACGGGTGTCTACACGAGAATCAAAAACCTCGTGGAATCGCTCTTGACACGGGCCGACTTCGTTAGACATGGTCCCCGGAGTTTCGCCGGGTTTCTAGGTTAGGCGTGCGCCGCGCCACCGTTCTCCATGGCTCGAAGAAATTCTGCATAGGCGCTGTCGAGGTCGACGCCGATTACTGAAACCTTCACCCGCCGAAAAAAAATGTCCTTCCCGTCTGAGGCGCGCAGGACATGGAAGTCAAATTCGCCAGAGGCCCATGCATCGATTTCACCCAATGTCCCCACTCCGTTGAAGTTTGCAGCCACAGCCGGCAAGTGCTCAGTTCTTTCCCGAATGTCACTGAGCGTCACACACGAGCCAACTAGGGCGCGCTGCTTTGAGCGAAGCCAGGAGACTACCTCGCCGAGCGTTAATGGATATTCTCTCAATTTGATTTTACCACCTTTATATTTTTCACTGGAGGCATCGCCGGTCCGGGTTTGCCTTTTTGGGCTGCCAAACGAGCTTCGGGACTGTTAGACCCGGGAATTCTCCCCTGCCCAGCACTACTTGACTTTACGCTCGCTGCCGGAACGTCGTACTCGACATAGACACTCCCGGAGGGAGCGTCCTTATAGGCGTTGGGGCTGGCTGGCAGCGCCACTCGTGAACCCCCGAGGGTTTGGCTTTCGACCGCTGCACCATTTTGCTCCATTTGTGCAAGTTCTTCCTTACTCATCCAGCGGCCTACCCTAACCCAGCCAGCTTCAGTCGCTGCTTGGCTCGCAGCACTTTCTCCGGGCGTTGCGCCTTCTTCGCCTCCTCCCATTTCTGAAGCGGCCGAAACCGCAACGATCCCAGCGTTCATCGCAAGGAACATCATCAGCTCTGGGTCGGGGCGCCCCGCCGCGATCTCTGAGCGACGAAACGCTTGATAATCCGCGAGGGCCTCCCTGTATTCTGCTTGCTCCTTCTTTGTTTGTTTGAGCCCGAACCAATGAGCCGCGCACCACACCCAGCCATGCGTTTCGCCATCAACGACGCAATGGCCGCTCGGATCCGTGGATCTCAGGGGATTATTCTGGACGTAACTGTATAGGTTGAGAGATTGCGGATTAGCGAAGTCGGCGTAGGGGACGTTCATAGCGGTGGCTCCCCAGTCTGGGATGGTGAAGCGACCCAGGCTCGAAGAGTAGTAGCGAGCGCCGAAATCATCCAAGCCGGATTCGGCATCGTGTTCTTTGCCGGTGAATTTGTAGGTGTTTCCGCTGGAGGACAAGATGGACCGTTCTCCGCCGAAGGGGTAGAAATCGGAGTCGTCGAGAATGGTGCCAGCGGCGTTGGTAACGACGCGGGCAGTGCCGAGGCGATCGGCAAAGTAGTAGTTAACGTTGTTCAGGTAGTCGCGGCGGGCGACGCGCGTGCCGTCAAAGAAAATGTACTCGTTGAAGGTGGTGTTGTTAGTGTTCCCGGTGAGGTCAGTTTCGTCGAGTGGTTCGCTGCCCATACCGTACCAGTAGAGTTTGCCACTGGACTTTTGCACGCGTCTGCCGTCGCCGTCATAGGTGTACGTCACCCCGCCCGCGAAGGTCAATTGGTTTTCGGCATTGTACGCGAAGGCGTGAGGCGAATTTGCAGGGCAGGTGGTTTGGTCGAGCAAGTTTCCAGCAGAGTCGTAGCAGTAGCCGGAGATGCGATTGGCTGCGGTCACGGTAACATTTGAAGGCTGCGGCTCTCCGCAGCCGGTGGGACCCGTGGTGCTGGACTGTAATAGATTTCCCCACGGATCGTAGCCGAAGGTCAGGCCCCAGCAATTGGAGTTCGGAATGGTGACGCCAGTGGTTTGGGTTTGCGCGGTGAAGATGCGGTTTAAAGAATCATAGGTGAAGTTTTGCGAGCGGGTATTGTCACGATTGTTGGTGATGATCGCCACGTTGCCGTTATCTGCCGAGCCCAGATTGAAGCCGTATGTAAAATCGAGCACGTTGCCCTTGTTTGTGGTATCGCCGCAATTGGATGGAGCAGAGCCGCTGTTCTTGACCGAAATGCGGCAGGGCTGGAGGCGGGAGTTGAAGAAAAGCGTGGATGTGAGGCTCGCGCCGTTTGCAAGAGAGGAGAGCGCACCAGCCGGAGTGTAACGGGCGCTCGCGGCGTAGTAGACGCTGGTGGAATTGTCCTGCACGGAAAGGAGCCGTTCGGCAGTTCCGGTGCTGTAGGTCATGACGCGGGTGCTTGGGTAGGTGAGGGTGTTAATGGAACCGTCCAAGTAAGGCAAATAGGCGTACGTGGTGTTCTTGGGGGGGACGCCGTTCATAGTGCGCCGATCTGTGAGGACGCGCCCCATCACGTCATAGCTCCAGGCTTCGGCACCTGCCGTATCACTCATGCCGGTGCGGCGGCCGATGCCGTTGGTAATGGTGAGGCCGTTGTAGCTAGTCTGGTCGTAAGAATAGGCCGCAATTGGTGAGCTCATCGGGCAGGACTGCGCGGTGTACGCCTTACTGAGCATTCGATTTAGGGCGTCGTAGCAATATGAAAGTGTGACGGTGGCCGCGGCGGTCTGATCGGGCGCGGGAGAGGTTTTGCTGCTGAGGTTTCCGTTCGCGTCGTACGCATAAGTGGTGGCAAGAGTTGTTCCGGTGGAGGAGACTGTATTCAATTCCGGATTGGTGGAACTGGTGAGCCTGGAAAGAGAGTCGTAAGCAAAGGTGCGATTTCGCCACTGTGTGGAATCGGTGCTACCGCCCTTTTGCGTCACGCTGAGAAGATTGTTGAGCGCATCGTAAGCGTAGAGAGTTATGGCCAGGTTGGTGCCGAGTCGCGAGTTGGCATTCGTGTCCCCTGTGAGCATAGACGGGCAGAAGCGGAGAATGATGGGGAGTGAAAATCTTGCGAGTGATAGGACACCGAGACCGAGACAGGATAGTTGGAGGCTGTGCCGGTGGTGTTGGCTGTGATAGTGACTCCACCGCCGCCGGAAGAGGCGGAGACGGGGGAACCGCTGGCGTTCAGAGCAGCTACTAAGGCTGTGGTGATCGATCTATGTTGGAAGCCTGAGAGTAGCTTGCGGAGGCGGTAAACCCATTCACGATGACAGAGATAGAACCGTTATCGTACACAGTCCTCCAGCACAACTGTCCATCGGGCCCGCACGTGTAGCTGACTGAAGTGGACTGATCGGGGCCGCCGCCGATGGTGATCGTGCCGGAACCCGACGTGGCAGCTATGGGGATACCCGTTGGCTCGTCCACCTCGATGAGCCTGCCTAGCCCATCGGAACAACTCTTGCGCATCTTGTCCGCCTCATCGGTCACGGTGGCGCAGTTACCCACATAGGAAGTTAGTCCGACGGAGCCGTCCGCACGAGTGACCTGCGTCATGCGGCCGAGGGTGTCGACCGTGTAAGTTGTCAAGCCGTACGTGGAATCGCTGGTCGTACAATATGGGTTGGAGGCCGCATCGACACGACCGAGGCCGTCGTAGGTCGTGTAGATGCGGTCGCCGGTGGCGCAGTTAGGGTCGCTAGTGAGCACTGACCTTACAGTGTGGCCGAGGCCATCGAAAGCCGCGAGCGAGGTGACATTTGTGGATGAGGCTATCGCTTTCGCAGTGGTACACTTGGGGATGGAGTGGACGAGTTATACGGGGAATCGTTATAGGAATTGCTGGTGGCGCCGCCGTCAGGATAGTTAAGCAGTGTCGGGCGAGCTAACGGATCATTGTACAAGAACTTCGCGATTTGGGAGTTGGCGTCTGTCGAGGAGGTGAGTTGCCCGATATTGTAGTCGTACTGGAAGCTGCGCGTGTGGCCCAAGGGATTGGTAGTTTTGGTGAGAAAAGTGTTTGTATTGCAAGGGCTAGGGCTGCAGGTGGGACTGTAGCTGACATTTTGGCCACCGGAAAGAACGGTGTAGCTGTCTGCGTAAGAGTAGGTCGTGGTGTGGTTTGAGCCGGCCACGTCGCCACAGGTGGTGTTGCCGCACGGATCGACCATCGTAAGGGGTTGGCCTGTTTCGTCGTAGGTATACTTGGCGGTTGGGTTGCCTCCGGCACAGGATCCATTAAAACATTGCGCTATCACACTCGTGGCGTTGGCCCGATTATTGTAACTGGTACCGTAGCTAGCCTCGTCGTGGTTGGTAGCTGTAGGAGAAACTGGGGCCACGGACGCTTGGTCATATGCGATGTCGGTTTCGGCAATCCGCGTGCCCGCACCATAAGTGATCACGGATGCGGGTTTGTCGAGGATGGTGGGGCTCTGCGGAAACGCGGCGACGGGTGGAAAAATTTGGTAGTTGGTCACTGTTTCGCGAGTGGGTGTGATCCCAGCAGGGGCTGTAGATTCAGGGTAGCCCAAACTGTAGCATCCGTTAGTGGATGTGATCAGGCCGTAGTCGTATTCCTTTTTGTCCGTAATTTGACTGCCTGGGCCATAGGAATAAAAAGTACCCGAAATCTGCCCGGAGTCGAGGGTTGTGAGTTCGCAAGTTAAGAGATACGGATCCAGCCAGCCTTTGGTGACGGTCCTGAGCGTCGCGCCGCCAAAGTCTTTGTACACCACAGAGGATTCGACCGCCCCCTGCCCTACCGGGCCGTTGAAATCAGGGGCATAGTTATAAACGGTTTGAAAACTTGTGCCACGAACAAGATCGCGGGTCGTTACAGTCGTCTGTTTGCTGGCCCAACCGCCGTTTAAACCTCCCCACGTTGTGGTGTAGGCAAAATCCTGCTGCTGTGCGACGGTCACACCATCGAAGCTAACATAGCGATGTGTGATGGCCGGTGAATCGTAGTTGTAATAGCAAGTTCCGCCGTTGGAAGGGGTTCCGGGGATTCCCGTTGATTCGGACAGCGGATTTATACCCCAGGTGTAACTGACGTACCCGCCGGAGGGGTAGATGATCTTATTTACGTAGCCATACACCGGGTCATATTGGAATTGGTATGACTTCCCATTGGGTAACGTCAGAGATTGCGTGACGCTCAGGTTGCCTGTGCCACCAAAGATTCCAAAACAGGAACTGGGGCTCGAATCAGTACGGACATAGCTAAACGGGAAATTCTGAAATGGAGCATTCGTAGAGGTGACCGTGTACGGTATAGCCGAACTGGGCACGATAAAGTTTCCATTACGATCTTCTATGGAGGCGGTTCCCCGAAAAAAGACGGTCCATCCGTCGTAAATCATTGGTAATGCACTGAATTGGTATACCGTTCCGTCAGGGCCAGAGACGGTAACGGGAGTCGGCGCCGGCGGAACGATGTCGGGCTGAGGCGCGACAGTTGCGGCGGTGTAAAAGTCACTGGTGGCGGACAGGACGTTACTCGGAGCACCTGTTAGTTGATTGCATTTCGTGGCTGCGGTTGGATCGCTGGACTGTGCGGTCTGAAGGGCGAGGACATACCGTGCGCCCGAAGCATCCTGAAAAACATAATTTGTGTAGTACGTGCATGTCGCCGTGTAAGACGGCGGCCCCGGAAAGTTTTGCGATGCGACCGCTTGCGTAGCGCTGAGTCTCGGCAATGTATCGGACCATCCGGAGCCAGTCGTGTCGCCAATGTCGGTGACCCAGGCGCCGTGACCCGCAAACGTGGTTACCACGTGATGCACACCAGCCGAATTGTAAAGGTAGGCGAACGGTATCGTCATTCCGCGTCCAGGTCGCGTAGGCGTGTCAATACGGATACTGAGCTGACCGCTGGCGGGCTGAACCGTTTCCGAGAGCATCTTGATGTAGTCATGGCCTGCACCAGGCGTGGGTGTCGCCTGGTCGTTTCCAGTCCCCGTGATTTGGCCGTGAGTTACGGACCCCAAAACCAGGAGAAGTATATTCACTGGGAATGCGCGAAGAAAAATACGCGATGCGGACATGAGTTCTCCGGTGTGAGGCAGTGAGTCCACGATACCGGTTGGAAGAACGGCCGGTGCGAGCGCGTGGGACGAGCGTCGTTCTTCCCGAAAGAGGAAGGAATTGCGCGGCACTATCTAATAGTGCCGTGTAAGTGTCAAGTTAATTGTTAACGTGCGAAGAAAGTACGGACCGACGTGAGATTCGCTGAGCATTCAATCGGTGGGAACAAAACACTTCAGATTCTTGCGGCAACTCTTATTTGGCGTCTCGGTCCGTCGCGCTTCCACGTAACCTTCAGCACAATCCACGTAAATTAAGGAAGGTTCCGCAGTGCCGGTGACCGTCGAGAAACTGGTCAAGCACTACGAACAGAAAGAACTTCCGAACAAGGCTTTTTCTACACAGCGAACTTGGCGAGGCTGCGCCAAAACTCACATCCTGCCGAAGTGGCGAGCTGCGAGAATCCATGATGTCAAGATCGTTGAAGTTGAGACTTGGTTGCGGAGCCTATAGCTCGCAAACGCCACGAAGGCGAAGCTCCGGAATACCATGCACGTCGCACACGCCTGCCGCTACGACTGGATGATCACGGATCCGACGTGCGCCAAAGTGCAAAACGACAGAAAACTCCCGACGTTTTCAGCTCGGAAGAATTGAAACTACTTCTTTCCGAACTCGAGAACCCTGAACGCGCGCTCGTCTTTTTGACGGCCGCCACGGGGCTTCGCGTCTCAGAAGCGATGGGCCTTAAGTGGGCTGATGTCGACTTCAGTGCCGGCGAATTACATCCCGTACGTGCCGTCGTCCATCAGCATCTGGGCGACATGAAAACCGAATCATCCCAAAAGCCTGTGCCGATGGCCGCCACTCTCGCCGCTGAATTGCGGGCGTGGAGAAAAATCACAGCGTATTCGGGATCTGATGACTGGATTTTTGCCAGTCCAAAGATGAAACGGACGCAGCCCTATTGGCCAGAGACTTTGATGAAATGTTTTGTTAGCCTGCCGTAAAGCGTTTGGGAATATTCAAACGGACTGGCTGGCGCACCTTCCGCAGAACTCTAGCGGACACTGCTCAGAAGCACTGCGGATGATGTGAAAACGGCGCAGGAATTGATGCGGCACGCGAACAGCCGATTAACGCTGGACGTATACGCGCAGGCCGTGACGCCAGCGAAGCGAACGGCTCATCAAAAGGTCGTGGAAATGATCTGGCCAGCAAAGAAAAGCAGAAGTTGTTCCCGGAGTTGTTGCCGGAGTTGTTCCCGCATTCCAGAGGCAGTGTCTGTAAGTGCTTGAAAATTCTGGAGCGGCCTATCGGAATCGAACCGACACCTGAACCTTGGCAAGGTTCCGTACTACCACTATACTAAGGCCGCCCAACGACCCTTCTCTTATAACATGCGCTGCGCGCGGCCGACAAGTGCCGCGTGAACACCTGCCGCGCACGGGTGATCCATTCTACAAACTTCCTGCGACAACAGCTTTGGTTTCTTTTTACGATACCAGGGTGATGCGCGCCGACTTCACGATTGGAGAACGTCTTTGCCGCTCGGCGAAGCGATCCGCTTTTTCTTTGTCCGTATACACACGCCCGAATTTTTCGCCATCGGCATAAAACACGGTTACGAGAAAATGATGATGCTTGCGGCGGCGGTCTTTGCCGAACCCGCTTGCGTTCTTTTTCTTGCTCGTTACCTTCTTAGGCACTGTAACCGCTCCATTCTCCATGCGCCATCTTGCGGGCAAGTTGTGTGCTGAACAATGTCTCAAAGAAGAGGCATGTGCGCAAGTACCCGATGCAAAAAGACGCGTCAGGGCACCTTTTTCGGCGTGTTCTGAGCGTCAGCAAGAGGTGAAATTTATGTGACCTGAGAGCATTGCAGGGCATCGAACAAACGTCACCAGCGGGTCTTGCCGGTGGTTTTAGGCGAATCGGCGGGAGCTATTTTTTGCCACGGGCGTTGTATTTCATGAAACATTTGCCGAGTTTTTACGTCTTTACTGGTGAGAGGCACGCTAAGCTGAACATGGCGGAGATTCTTATGATTACAATTTCTAAGCGACCGCCCATCGTGGAAGATCTGCGCGAGCACTCGCAGGAAGAGCTCGCGGAATTGCGCCTGTTGCTGAACAGCAATGCGCCAGCCCGCCCGGACGTGCGCCGGCCGGGTTTCTTCGAAATCGAGGGCGCCAGCAACGTTTATTATGTTTTTAAATATCCCACCGGTACCAAGGTGCTGTTGCTTGCGGTTTGGGAGCGCGACCGCGTTGCGGAACTGGCGGCGGTGGCCTGCTGCTCGGCAGCGTAGCGGCCAATTTGGGTTTTTTGGGGCCTTGGTTTCGAGGCCTCGCCGAAAAACACTCCTCACGGGTTCAGTCTTCCTTAAGCTTCAGCGCGGCAGAATTGATGCAATAGCGAAGACCTGTTGGTTTGGGGCCATCGTCGAAGACATGACCGAGGTGCGCCTCGCAGCGGCTGCACTTGACCTCCGTTCGGCGCATTCCGTGAGTTGTATCCCCTTCTTTTTCAATGGCTTGTTCCGTCGCGGGGGCGTAGAAACTAGGCCAACCCGAGCCTGAGGCGTACTTTGTTTCAGAATGAAACAAGGGTTGACCGCAGCAGACGCACTGGTATGTGCCGGGGGTCTTCGTGGCCTCGTATTCACCCGTAAACGGCGGCTCCGTGCCCTTCTGTCTGGTCACATAGTATTGATTCTGCGTGAGTTGTTTCTTCCATTCGCGTTCGTCTTTGTGCACTTTGTCCGTCATGGCGAGCCTCTCTTTGCTTTGCGTCTGGCGTACCCCGTGCAGTATCAGATTCCAGGCAGAGGGTTGACGTTTCAAGCCCAAAAGCGAATATTGAATATGCAAGCCGATCCAAGAAGAAGCGCCGTTATGGACGAGAACGCCTATCCGCACAAACGCCGCAGCCGTCGCGTAAAAATGGCCCGGCCAGTGCGGGTGCGCCCGTCCGAGCCGCGCGATGAGCATTTTGAAGACGTAATCGTTAGCGTGAATGTTTCCAAGGAAGGGATTTACTTCCTGTCGCGCCGAAAAAGCTATTACAAGGGTATGCGCGTTTTTGTGACGTTCCCCTTCGCTTCGCCGCACGATGCGATGAACTGCGAATATGTAGCGGAAGTTGTGAGGGTGGAAGAACTGCCGAACAGTAAGCTGGGCGTGGCGGTTGACCTGAAGATGACCATGAATTACAGCAGCAAATAATTGCGATGGCTAGTTCACCACCGTGCGTTGGACAACTTTCGCAGTTTCGGCGGGAAAAACGTACAACAACCAGAGGCCCGCACCCGTGTGCTGATGCGACGGGCCTGCCGGTCAAACCACACGCAGCTTACCCATATCCGGCGGAAGCCTAGCGACCAAAGTGCCGCAGCGCTCGCGGGCTTGCCGAGGCCGTGAGCCGACAGAGCGGAACGTCCGGCCGTAACGGACGCGGCGAGAACAAGCAGCGCAATAACTGACTTCGGCAGCGGCGCCAAGACGGCACTTCCATACAAAGCGGTGAAGTGTCGTTGGCTGCGGCGAGACCCGCTAAAGGAGCGGCCGGACCGATCGGCAAAAGAGGTTTGACAGGTTCGCGGAATTCGTTTACTTTTACCTTTCGATATGAAAGCCGCATCGACACTCTGCGCGCACCGCCACCACCGCCATCACGGCCATACGCCGCGCGCGCTGGGGTGTGCATAGCGATTCGCTAACAACACACTTTTCAGCCCGCCGGCGCCATTAAGCTTCGGCGGGTTTTTCGTTTTTCAGGGGTCTTTTTCGCACGAGGGGCATGACAAGGAGCACGCTGTGAAGATCGATTTTGCAAAGGCGGGTGGCCTCGTACCGGCGATTATTCAGGATCACCGCACCGGCGAAGTGCTGATGCTCGGCTTCATGAATGAAGCTTCGCTGGCGCAAACGCGCGAAACCGGCGAAGTCGTTTTCTTTAGCCGCTCGCGGAACAAACTTTGGAAAAAAGGTGAATCCAGTGGGCACGTGCTGCGAGTTCGGGAAGTGCGCGTGGATTGCGACGGCGATGCGCTGCTGGTGCGCGTCGAGGCGGTTGGTCCTGGGGTTTGTCACGAAGGATATCGCTCATGCTTTTTCCGGACACTCGGTAGCGACGGAGCCCTTGCTGTGAATGCTGAACAGGTTTTCGAACCGCAACAAGTTTACAAATCGGAGAAAACGCAATGAGCGAAATTGTGTCTACGGCTCCGAGAAAGCTGAAGCTAGGCATCCCCAAGGGCAGTTTGCAGGACGCGACTATCGACCTTTTCGCGCGCGCGGGATGGAAGATTTCACTCGGTTCACGCAGCTATGTGCCAAGTATCGACGACACGGAAATTGAATGCCTGTTGGTGCGTGCGCAGGAAATGGCGCGGTACGTGGAATCGGGTGCGCTGGACGCTGGCATTACCGGCCATGACTGGGTGGTCGAAACTAACGCACAAGTTGCCGAACTGGCGGAATTCGTCTACGCCAAACAGCGATTGGCGCGCGTGCGCTGGGTGCTTGCGGTGCCGGAAGACTCTCCAATGCGGCAACCGCGCGACCTTGAAGGGAAGGTAATCGCTACGGAGGTGGTGAACATTACGGAAAAATATCTGGCGACGCACGGCGTAAAAGCCCGCGTGGAATTCTCCTGGGGTGCCACGGAGGTAAAAGTTCCGCAGCTTGCCGACGCCATCGTCGAAGTCACGGAGACTGGTTCGTCTTTGCGAGCGAATCGATTGCGGGTGGTCGACACGGTGCTGGAATCCGCCACGGTTTTCATCATGAATCGAGTTTCCGTGAGCGATGCTTGGAAAAAAGAGAAAGCAGACAATTTAATTCTGATGCTGCAGGGCGCGATGGCCGCGGCCAGTAAAGTTGGTTTGCTGCTTAATGTGCATCGCGACGACCTGGCGGCGGTGCTGGCGGTCTTGCCCGCGCTCAAGAACCCTACCATTTCCAATTTGAGCGACCCTTCGTGGGTGGCGGTTAATACGATTATCGAAGAAGCGGTGGTGCGGCAGATTCTGCCGAAGCTGAAGGCCGCCAAGGCGCAAGGCATTGTGGAATATCCGCTGAACAAGATTGTGCTGTGATGCGCATACTGAAACTCACACCGCGCATCGAGAAATCATTGCTGGCTCGCCGCGCGCATCAGGATATCGAGGCTCAGCGCGTGGCCAGCGAAATCGTTGCCGACGTGAGAAAACGCGGGGATGCGGCGCTCTTTGCGTGGACGAAGAAGCTGGACGATACGAATTTGGCGCGCAAAGGCGTGTGGATTTCCAAGGCGGAGATTCGCGCAGCGGAACGGCAAGTAGGTCCTGAATTTGTAAACGCGATTCAGCGAGCCGCAAGGAACGTGCGCAGCGTCGCGGAGAAACAGCTCCCGCGCGCATGGTCGTGCCAATCCGAACGCGGAGTGAAGATCAGCCAGAGGGTTTCGCCAATCGAAGCGATCGGTTGTTACATTCCGGGCGGGCATTTCTCGCTGGTTTCGACGCTGGTGATGACCGCGGTTCCAGCGCAAGTGGCGGGAGTTCCGCGCATCGTCGCGGTCTGCGCTAAACCGAATGCGGCGTTACTCGCGGCTGGGCACGTGCTCGGAATTACGGAGATAGCGCGCATGGGGGGCGCGCAGGCAATCGCGGCTCTGGCGTACGGCACAAAGTCCATTCCGCGCGTGGAGAAAATATTCGGACCCGGCAACAAGTATGTTACCGCCGCGAAACAGATTGTGAGCGGTGATTGCGCGATTGACTTGCCGGCGGGGCCGACCGAAGCGATTGTCTTGGCGGCGCAAGGCAACGCGCGCTGGATCGCGGCTGACCTGCTGGCGCAGGCAGAGCATGCGCAAGATGCGGGCAGCTTTTTTGTCACCACGTCACGCGCACTAGCGCAACAGGTGCAACGTGAAGTTCTGTGGCAACTTGGCGAATTGCCGCTCGGTATGGCGCATTTCTCCACGAAACGCGCCGGCGCGATTCTCGTTACCGACTCGTTAGAGCACGCTTGCGAATTTGTTAATCGTTTCGCGCCCGAACACCTCAGCCTACCGGAAGACTCAGCGGAGCTTTTGCGCAAGATTCATTCCGCCGGAACGATATTCATCGGTCCGTGGGGGGCACAGCCGCTCGGCGACTATGCGACCGGCAGCAACCATGTTCTCCCGACCGGCGGCTGGGCGCGCAAACGCGGCGGGCTCTCGGCGGCCGATTTTGTGAAATGCACGAGCGTCCAGACCATCACGCGAAATGGTTTCCGACGGCTCGCTGATACCGTGGAAACGCTTGCAGAATCTGAAGGCTTGCTCGCTCATCGCAACGCTGTGAGGGTCCGCCGATGAAGGTCCGCTTGCCAGTGCGGAAGGCGATTTTGAATCGGCGGACTTATGAAGCGCCGGCCGAAGGACGAGCCGGTAAATTGCGGCTGGATTTCAACGAGAACACCACGGGGTGTTCGGCTGCGGTACGGAAGGCGCTCGCCAAAATCACCGCCAAAGAACTGGCAATGTATCCGGAGTATCGGTTGCGCACCGCGCGCATTGCCCGGCACTTTGCTGTTCAACCGGAAGAGTTACTGCTGACGAACGGCGGTGATGATGCTCTGCGCGTTTTTTTCGACACCTTTGTCGAGCCGGGTAGCAGCATTCTGATCTGCGAGCCCACGTTTCCGATGTATCGGTATTACGGAGAGATCGCTGGCGCGCACATTGAGGTTCTCAAATACGACTCGCAGATGCGGTTTCCCCTACACGCAGCGCTTGCCGCGCTTACCGCGAAACCTCGGGTGCTGTTCGTCGCCAATCCCAACAATCCCACCGGAACGCTGCTTTCATTTGACGCCCTGCGCAACATATTGAAGGCTGCATCGCACACGGCGGTGGTCATCGACGAAGCCTACGCGGAGTTTTCCGGCGAGACTGTTGTTTCTTGGATTCACAGGTTCCCGAATCTGTTCGTCGTGCGAACCTTCTCAAAAGCCGCCGGTCTCGCTGCGCTGCGCCTGGGCGCCGTCATCGCCGGCAAAAACTCGCTGGAACTTTTACGACGCGCGATGCCGCCGTTCCCAATCAATATCGCCGCGCTCGTAGCGGCGGAAGCTGCAGTCAAGAATCGTGACGCGATTCGCCGTCATGTAGCGCAGACAGTGCTGCTGCGCGAAAGCTTCGCTACGCAATTGACAAAGCTTGGCGTCAAGACTTTTCCGAGCTTCGGAAATTTTCTGCTTGCAGATTTCGGGCCAACTGGACCGTCGCTGTTTGCTCGTCTGGCGCGAAAAGGCATTCTTGTGCGCGAGCGCACCAAAGAAATTGCGCCGGGGTTCGTACGCATTAGCATTGGCACGGCCCCAGAAATGCGCCGCTTGTTGCAGGCCATCTCGCGATCCTGGAAAAAACCCAATTGAGAAAGACGATGCCGAGAACAGCCACCATTCACCGCAAGACCAACGAGACGGACATCCGGCTGAAGCTCGACCTCGACGGCCGCGGAAAATCGCACGTCTCGACCGGTATTCGATTCCTGGATCATATGCTTGATCTCGTCGCGCGCCACGGCGCTTTCGATTTGCAGATCGCAGCACGAGGAGATCTGGACGTCGACCAGCACCACACCGTCGAAGATGTGGGCATCGCATTTGGAGAAGCCGTAAGGAAGGCATTGGGCAACAAAAAAGGAATTCTGCGCGCGGGATATTTTTTAATGCCCATGGATGAAACACTTGCAGCCGCCGCTATCGACCTCAGCGGCCGCCCGCATTGCGTGGTGAAGGCAAAGATCGCAGCATCGCGCGTCGGCGATTTTCAAAGTGAACTCCTGGAAGATTTTTTTCTAGGATTTGCGCAGTCTGCGAAAGCCAACGTGCATCTGCGGTGTCTTTACGGACGTTCCTCCCATCATCAAATCGAAGCGCTTTTTAAGGCATTCGCGCGCGCGCTGCGCTTTGCGGTTTCACGAGACAAGCGGCTTCGCAACGTGCTACCCAGCACCAAAGGACTTTTGTGATTTCGCCTCCCGAGCGGAGAACCTCGTGAATGTGACCATGCTCGACTACGGTGCGGGAAACGTCGTCTCGGTGCAACGCGCTTTTCGGCGCCTTGGCGTGGAATCTGAAGGCGCGACCACCCCGGCGCAAATCGCTGCCGCGAGCGTCTTGGTTCTGCCTGGCGTCGGCCACTACGCCGCGCTGATTCGGGCCCTCGATGAACAGTCTCTGCGCCGGCCATTACTCGACAAAATAAATTCCGGCACGCCGTTTCTCGGCATCTGCCTTGGTCTGCAGGCGCTCTTTGAATCGAGCGAAGAAGCTCGCGAGCTTTCCGGTCTGCAACTTATCCCCGGTAGCGTGACGATGCTTCCGGCGAGCGGCAAACTCCCGCACATGGGATGGAACACGATTACCCCGCGCCGTGAATCAAGGCTCCTCGACGGAATTTCGCAAAACGATTATTTTTATTTTGCGCACTCATACGCTGTCGCTACAGGTACAGGCGGAAACGCAGACAACGCTGTCGCAACTTGCCATCACGCCGCTGAATTCATCGCCATTCTCGAGCATGAAAATATCTTCGGTGTGCAATTTCATCCGGAGAAAAGCGGCGCTAGCGGGGCACGGTTGCTGGAAAATTTCCTGAGGCTGGCAGCATGAGCCTCGCTCATCGCATCATTCCGTGCCTGGACACGGACGGTTCGCGTGTCGTTAAGGGCGTAAACTTCGTCGGCCTGCGCGACGCCGGCGATCCCGCAACACTCGCCGCACGTTACAATTCCGAAGGCGCCGACGAACTGATTGTCCTGGACATAGCCGCCGCACGCGATCGGCGACCAACGTTTCTCGAAACCATTCGCAAAGTCGCCGCGGAACTTGCCATTCCGCTCAGCGCTGGCGGCGGGATCCGCTCGCTCGAGGACGCACGGTCTGTGATTCGCGCCGGAGCCGACAAAGTCACCGTGAATACCGCCGCGGTAGAACGGCCTGCGTTGCTCAGCGAACTCTCTGCCGAATTTGGGACGCAAGCGGTAGTGCTGGCTATTGACGCTAAATTTACGGACGATCATTGGGATGTGATGGTGCGCGGAGGCCGCGATTCCGCCGCGATGGACGCTGTCAGCTGGGCGCGCACCGGCGTCGCACGCGGTGCAGGGGAAATCCTCGTCACCTCTGTCGATCGCGACGGCACGCAGCGAGGCTTCGACATCCCGCTAACCGTCGCGATCACCGCCGCTGTCAACGTTCCGGTAATCGCTTCGGGCGGTGCAAAACTTCCGGAACATTTTGCGGAGGTTTTTCAGAAAGGCCAAGCCGACGCAGCGCTGGCCGCCTCTATCTTTCACGATGGCGTGCAATCCATCCGTGGCCTGAAAGAATTCCTCCGCGCCCAACAAGTCGAGGTGCGCTATCCGTGTTGATACCGTGCATCGATTTGCAGGACGGCCAAGCCGTGCAGTTAATCCACGGAAAAACGCGTGAACTTGCGGTTCCCGATGTTTTCCGGCAACTCGATGAATTCAAAAATTACAAATGGCTGCACATCATCGATCTCGATGCGGCGACTGGAACGGGGAACAACGAATCGCTGGTCCGCGACCTTTGCTGCAAAGCGCGTGATTTTTACAAAATGCGAGTCCGCATCGGCGGCGGCATCCGTTCCGTGGCTCGCGCGCAAAAAATTGTTTCGTGGGAACCGGAACAAATTATTGTGGGCAGCGCCGTTTTCAACGAGGGCAAGATCAATCGCTCGCTGCTGCACCGCCTAAATGCAAGAATTCCGCGCGAGAGAATCGTTATCGCGCTGGACACCGCAAACTCCCGAATCACGATTCACGGCTGGCGGCGCAGGCTGAAATGGTCTGCCGAAGAAGTGTTCGCGCAACTCGAGCCGTATTGCGGCGCTTTTCTTTGCACAGATGTGGATCGCGAAGGCACGATGACTGGGGCAAATCTTCCGTGGTTCGGCAGACTCCGCGCCGCCACTACGCATCCCATCATCGCCGCCGGGGGCATCAAGGCGCGCAGCGAAATCGAAGCTCTAGCGCGCCTCGGGATGGACGCTGCCGTCGGCATGGCCGTGTACAAAAATCGCCTGACCTGAAACGGCCGTTTGCGGAAGCACTAGCGAATGTATGCGTTCGCAATATAATCCTGCACCATGCGCTGCGTATTGAAATATGAGCCATTCACTGCAATGGCATGCTGCATCACTTCAATAAATTTTCGCCGCTCGTAATAAAACATCGGCAAAATCGCACTCTCCAGTTTGTGATAAATCGAATCCGCCTCCGCGCGATTATCGATCGGCGGCTCACCCGGCAGCCCACGCCGTAATTCTCCAATGGACCACCCGGTAATTCCCTCAATGTGTCCCTCGACCCACCAACCATCTAAAATACTCAAGCTTGGAACGCCATTCAGCGCGGCCTTCATCCCGCTCGTTCCAGAAGCTTCCAGCGGGAATTGCGGTGTGTTCAACCACAAATCCACACCGGAGGTCATCTTTGCGCCCACTTCCATGTTGTAGTTATCGAGAAAAACCGTTGGTACGGTTTTGCGCAGCGCTTTTTTTGCTTGAAAAATTCGCCGAATCAAATCCTTTCCGCCCCCGTCATTCGGATGCGCTTTTCCCGCATATACAATTTGAAATTTTCCGGCATGTGCGGCAATCTGCCGCAAACGATCCAAATCTGAGAGCAACAAATCTGCGCGCTTATAAGCCGTCGCTCGCCGCGCGAATCCGATAGTGAATATTTCCGGATTTAGCTTTATGCCCGTTTTCTTGCGCACCAACTCGAAAAGCTCGTGTTTTGCAAGCAAGTGCGCGGCCCACACTTCTTCCGGCGGTACCGCGAGCATTCCACGCAAACTGTAATTGTCTTCCTTCCAGTCCGGAACATAGCGGTCAAATAATTGATGAAACGAAGGCGCAGTCCAGGTTCCCGCATGCACACCATTGGTGATGGCTTCGATCGGAACGCCTGGAAACATTTGCCGCGAGGTTACGCCGTGCTGCTTGGCCACGCCATTCACGTAGGTCGTCAATCCGAGCGCCAACTGGGTCATGTTTAAAGTAGCGCCGCTTTCCGCCGCCACTTGCAAATCCGCGTATGGTTCCTGCACTTGCAGCACGCGCTTCATCAGCGCCGCGGACGCCACGTCTGACAAATCCAGAAAATCCGTCTGATTCGGAAACACGCGTGTCAAAAACGCCATCGGAAAGCGATCGTGGCCCGCCGGCACTGGCGTATGCGTCGTAAACACACATTTGCTTTTCACTTTATCAATGTCTTCCCCGCGAATGCGCTTGCGTCCCGCCGCGCGCGCTTCTTCCGCAAGCAATTCCAGCGAAAGCAACGCGGCGTGTCCTTCATTCATGTGATAGCGCTCAAACTGTTCGTAACCCAGCGCCCGCAGAATGCGTATGCCGCCGATTCCCAGCAAAACTTCCTGGCACAATCGGTAATACGAGTCGCCGCCATACAAACTTCCCGTCAAACTACGATCCGCCTCCGCATTCGCCTCCAAATCGGCATCCAGAAAATAAATCGGCACGTGATAACCACGCACGCCCTTGGCTTCATACCGCCAGCAGCGCAGCTCCACTTTTCGCCCCTCGATCGTTACACTGGCCCACACGTTCTCTTCCACCAAAAAATCTTCCACGCGCCATTCGACGGGCTCTTCACTCTGGCTGCCATCATCGGCCAAATGTTGCACAAAAAATCCTTTGCGATACAGGAGCGAAACCGCCACCATCGGCAGGCGCAAGTCTGCGGCGGCGCGAATGGTATCGCCGGCCAGCACACCCAGCCCGCCGCTATAGCTCGGCATGGCGTTTTCCAGCGCAATCTCCATGGAGAAATACGCGATCTTTCGTTTGCCAAACGCGTCCCCGGTGACCGTCACCATTCCACTCGCTTCTCCGCCTTCCGCGGGCCTTTTATCCGCAAAACGCCTTGCTTGTGAACCTCATATTCTCCGGTACTCCTCCTCGACAAGCAATAGCGAGTGCCCATCGCGTTTCGCGGAGATCGCCAGGACCGCGGCACAAGCCCAGCAATCTCCACTAAAATTCGCCCAACCTTTGCAACGATTCGCGAACTTACGCCACTACCCGTTACCGCCGCCTGGCCTGGCCGTGGTGCGGCATATGGCACCGCCACAATATTCTGCGCCACCATCCGCATCCTGGATGCATCCCACGCATAGCGACCCAGACGCCAAGGAGCGTTCGCATGTCCCCAAACGAAAAACAAGTTCCTCTGAAAGGCAGCGCCAAACACCGTTTACCCTCTGCTAAAGTCTCCGGCGAAGTTCCCTCCGGCGAATTTCAAATCACCGTGATGCTGCGCCGGCAAACTCCGCTGCCCGCTGCGAGTCAGCAGGCCGGCACCCAGCTAAAAAATCGTACTTACATGACGCGCGAGCAACTCGCCAACAAGCACGGCGCTTTGCCCGCCGATATTGAAAAAGTGAAAGCGTTCGCCGCGGCGAACAATCTAAGAGTGATCGATGCGGATGCCGGCAAGCGCCATGTCATTCTTTCCGGCACGCCACAAAATTACAATCGCGCCTTCGGCGTCGACCTGAAAATGTATCAGGCGCACGATTGCAACTATCGCGGGCGCGAAGGCGACATTCATATTCCAGAGAACCTCAGCGGCATCGTCACCAGCATTACTGGTCTCGACAATCGGCCCTTCGCGAAGCCGCATTTTCGCATCCGCAGACCAGACTCCGCCAAAGCTATGACTGCCGGCGGGCACAACGTGGGAAAGCCTCACGCCGCGGCGGCCGTTCCAGCAGGCTTTTCGCCGCTGCAACTCTCAAAACTCTACAATTTCGCAGCCGCCGACGGCACCGGCCAAACCATCGCCATTCTTGAATTGGGCGGTGGCTATCACACTTCCGACCTCGCCACTTACTTCCAGCAGATCGGCGTCCATTCGCCAAAGGTTTCCACTGCCAGTTACACAGGCGGCGGCATGAATAATCCCGGCACCGACGCATTTGCAAACAATAATCCTGACGTGGAAGTTGCCCTCGACATCGAGGTGGCTGGCGGCATCGCTCCCGGCGCTAACATCGTCGTGTACTTCGCGCCGGATGCCACCGACCAAAGTTTTCTTGGGGCCATCAGCGCCATCGTGCACGACAACGTCAACAAGCCAAACATTGTCTCCATCAGTTGGGGTGGCCCGGAAGAGACCGCTTCCGCGCAATTTCAATCGGAGTTTGATCAAATCCTGCAGGCAGCGGTACAAATTGGCATGACCGTTTGCGTCGCCGCGGGTGACAGCGGCTCCGCTGACTTTGCCGCCAACGATCCTAACTGGGACAAAAAAACGCACGTCGACTTCCCCGCCTCCAGCCCGAATGTGCTGGCGTGCGGCGGAACGCACATCACCGCTACCGCGACCTCGCTTTCGAGTGAAGTGGTTTGGAATGATGGACCGAACGACGGAACTGGCGGCGGCGTCAGCCGCTTTTTCCCGCTGCCCAGCTACCAGACCGCCGACGACAAACAAAAGGCCGTCGATCCAGCGGGTCCGATCATGCGCGGCGTGCCAGACGTTGCCGGAGACGCAGCTCCAGACTCTGGCTATCAGGTCCTCTGCGACGGCCAAAGTTTTCCCGATGCGGCTCAAGGCGTGCCACCCGTCGGCGGCACCAGTGCTGTGGCGCCGCTGTGGGCTGGCCTGGTCGCGCGGCTCAACGAATCCTTGGGAAAGCCCGTAGGATTCCTGAACCCCCTGATTTACGCGATTCCAGCAAGCGCTAACGCTTTCAACGACATAACCGTAGGCAACAATGGCAAATACAATGCGGGACCTGGATGGGATGCCTGCACAGGGCTGGGTTCACCGAACGGCCAAAACCTGTTGACCGCTCTAAAGAGTGGCGCTTAACCAAGATGAGTCCGGCGCCATTGGAAATCCCAAAAACCGGCGCTCTCGAGTTGCGGCAAGCTTTCAGGAACCTGCGTATAGTTGAAACGGGGCCCAGTAATAGGGCTTGCTATAGACCGTTCCGGAATGCAGGAACGATAATTTTGCATCGCGCAGGGCTGCCGCCGGCGGCTTGCCTTTGCTCAATCCGTCGTACAGGACGTCCATCAATTGCGGCGTAGAACGATCATTCACTTCCCACAGCGCGCCGATGACGTTATGTGCTCCGGCGCGCAAAAATGCCCAGGCGAGACCCACCAAACCTTCTCCCGAGTACGCCCGTGTGCCGGCGCCATTGCAGGCTGAAATCGTAACGAGGTTGGCATTTAGGTGGTGCGCCACGATATCCCGCGCGTAAAGTTTGTAATTATCCGCGCTCGGGCTGAGGATTACCGCGGATTCCATCGGCTTCGTAAGGCTAGCGGTACCGTGCGTCACAAAATGTAGATACGCGAACCGCTGCGGATTGCGCGAAAGATAGGCCGCCGGCGTAGCTTCTTTCCCTTCCAAAACATCTCGGTCACCTTCCGCGAAATACCGTTCGACGGTTTGCATTTCCGCGGACGCTTGTGGCAGTTTCGGAAATTCGCTGCTGGCTTCCTCGGTATTTCCAATCAGCAAAAGTTTCTTCGTCGCCGAAGTTTGCCGCATTATGGAGGCCGCCAGCAACGTCAGCGAGCTGGCCGTGGTGATCGAGACATCTTCAATCCAATAGTGTGGTGTCTCGCCAGGAACAATCAGCGTTTCGAAATTCAGCCCGTACAAACTGGCATCCGGCAAAATCGCCACTTGCGTGCTCTTCGCAATTAGGTCCTGTGCGGGTGCGACCAGCATGGCGTACAGTTTCGTTCCGTCGCGGTTTACTGGATGCAACGCATCTCGAGATTCGAGTAGCGGTTCGCGATAACTTTTTACCGCGCGATCAATCTCTTGCGATCCGGCGAGCGGAAAATACCCGATCTTCCGGGGCGTAATCACCCATAAGTGCGAATGTCCTGGTGCCAGCCAGTAACAAAGCAGTGTGCTGTTCAGCCTTTTGGATAACGACTGCAATTCGATTGCCGAAACAGCATCCGCTCCGAGCTTCCTCGTCGACCCCAGACCCTCTGCCAGCGTCTGCGCTCTGCTGGTCTCCGCAACTTGCAGCGCCTCGAGCGGACGACCTTCAGAAGTCAAAAGATTAATGTATTCGCCATAGAACCGAATTGCTCCAGACATAAACGAAAGCCGCGACTCCTCGCGCTGCACCGTTTTACGCGCAGCCATCACGCTTCTCAGACATGACCTGAATTCCCGCTCAGCGTCGTTGCCACGCTTTTCTGCACGATAGACTGACGCTAACCGTGCCTGCGCTTCCCAGCGCGATGAACTCTTCGCCTTCGGGTCTGTGCCGATGTGGTTAAACAGTTGTTCGGCCTCTTCGAGATGGCCACGCAGTTCGGCCAGGCGCCCGGTATCCAGTTGCGAGTTGGTGACCTCGTCGTGATCGAAGCCTCGCGCCTCGGCTGCGAGAGCCTCACGATTGTACTGCTCCGCTACCGTCAACGCGTCGGTCTCAAGCGCGATTTCCGTCAAAGCGTTCAGCGATTGAACGATGGATAACGGGTCACCGAGTTCACGCGCAAGTGTGAGTGCTTGCGCCGCGAATGTCTCGGCTCGAACATAATCCGCCGTTTCGCTATACACGAACGCGAGACTGGATAACCAATTGATGCGCTCCGCTTTCTGACCAGCGCGGGATGCCGCCTCTTCCGCCTGCTGATAAAAATCCTTCGCATTTTCGTAATCCCCCAGGGCGTCGTAGCTCCAAGCAATATTGCCCAACGTGGTGGATAACGATGATAGCTTTCCCGTTGATCTTGCCAATTCGAGCGCGGCTTTGTAGCGGTCTGCGCCCTCATCATAATGTTCCAATCCCATGCTCACATCGCCGAGACTTCCCAACGCGGCCGCTTCGGACACCGCCACGTGTTGCGTCCGCGAGATCTCCAGCACCTTGCGAAAAGCAGCCTCTGCTCTGGCGTATCTTTTCTGACTGATCTCAAGGTCACCACGCGTCTGCATGACCTGCATAACGATTTCTGGGGGCGAATCCGCGGATAGTCGCTCGGCGTCAGCCATATCAGCTTCTGCGGCCTCGAACCGCTGCGAGTAGTCTTCCGCATTTGCAAGAATCATCTTTCGCAGTACTGCCACATCTCCCGACTCGAGTTCTGGAGGAAGCGGTTGCTTTAGTCGTTCGATGGCATCCGGAAATTGCCCACGATAGATTTGCGTGCGCGCACCTAGTATTCGGAACTGCCAGTGCCAGTAAGCGTCGCGGCCCTGATAATTCTGCGCGGCGGCGTCCGCTTGTTGCAATGCCGCCTCGAAGTCGCCGCGGCCAATTTTATCTATAATATGTCTCTGAACTGCGATCGGAGTTAGCGGCTGCTGACGCGACTCAGTTTTGTCGCCTGTTTGCGGCACTTGCGCAGCTTGGGGTTTTGGCCCTGAGCAACCTGATACCAAAAGGATGCCGACTAAAAGGAGTCCTAGGCGCCCGATGGTCCAGGTGGGGGAGGAGGGGGTGGCGGATAGGTTCTTCCGTTGGCTCCGCTTTGAGCAACGATTCCGATGCCGCCAACCGGCGAGCCCAATTCCACGCGAATCATGGTCAGCGTCCGTCGCCACGGCTCTAACAATACTTCCGCCAGAAACACTTTCCCAAAGTGCGGTACCTGAAACACATGCCCTTTCGGCGTAACTCCCGGCGCTTCCGCGGACATATCTGTCGCGAGTGAACAAAAAATGACCCCGTTATGCTTCGTCACGTCGTAGTTTGCGGATGGATAAGAATCCTGGGCCATTTTGCGGAACTTTTCGTCGTTTGCCAACTCTTTGTTCACGTCGGAGAACTTCGGCAACTCGGCGATCAGCCGCGACTTCAATTCCACCTTCACCGGATGGCCGGCAATCTTTAGGTTCTCAAATTGGCTACCGGAAAAAGAAAAGTGGGACTCATACTCCGGATTCACCCAGAACGACGACACGCGGGACACCACGCGGTCCGCGGTAATCACGTCCAGGATATTCAACCCCTCGATGGTCGCCGTTGCCAGCGTGGTGTGAAACACCTTATCGCCGTCTTTATGTTCGCTGCCCGAGACGTGCGAATACGCCGCCTTGAACGACGCAAACTCTTTCACACGGAAATTCTCTATTCGCGAATTCCCGTGGCCGCCGGTGGTGGGCAGCGCTACGGGTGCCTGCACTTCAATGTCGTGTTGAATGGGCCTCGTGAATTGCCCGCTGAACGCATGCGCGCATGCGTTGTAGTGAAACGTCCGCTTGACATCATCCATCGGCTGCTCCTTAAAAGGCGATGTGACGGGAAACGTGTTGATCTGCCTGGAAATTTATTTTGCGACGGAAACTTCAAAGCCGAGCTGCGCCAGTTGGTTCTCTTCGCGGAACTGGCCGCTCTGATCCGGGTCTCCAGCGATAACGACGGTATACATACCCGCGTGCATGATACCCCCAGAAATGAAAAGCTCAACAGTTTTGTTGGCTTGTTCGGCGCTGACGCGCACTTGCTCGAGCACCGTGCCCGACGCCTCACGCAATTGGCAGAGATATTGGGGAAAGCCCTTGGTGGGTGGGATATCGAAATCCAAGGCAAAATTCTCTCCCGGCCGCACCGCAACGTTCACCGCCGCCGCGCCGCGGGAGTTTGCCGTAGCTAGCGAATAGCTATTCAGCACTTGCATGGAGGAGCCAGACGCGGACCGCTGTAGGGCCGGAATGGTGCGGAGATTCTGATAACCGATAACCACGAGCAGCACCGCAAACGCAGGCACGGCAATTAGTGGCTGCCACCAATCCTTCCACCATCGAAACTGCGAATCTCGCGATGGTCTGGCACGCGCAGCCTCGGTTGATGGGTCTCGCTCAGCCCCCTCGGCATCCTCTGCAAAAATGTCGCGGGCTCCATCGACAAACGCCGACACCGCCTTCATATCCATTGCGCATTCGGCGCAATCGAAGAAATGCTCTTCGTAGGCGTCGCGCACTTCCTCGGGGAGTTCCCCTAGCGCGTATCTCTCGGCCGCCCGCAATTTTATGGCTTCGTTGTGATCCATTTTCCTCTACCGGTAGTTAGTGGTTCTGAGGGTCATTTCGTTTCATTCGCCTCGGGCCATTTATTTCCTTTCGCTTCGTTCCCGTTTTGGAACCGTTCTCGTCTCGAACTCGCTGCGAAACCGCGTCTTAGCCCGATGCACGAGAACTCTCAGATATTCCCGGTCCACACCCTTTTCCCGGCAAATTTCATCCTTGTCTTTCTCAAGGAAGAAAATATCGCGGAGCAGTTCGCGATCCTTGTTAGGCATGGTCTTCAGAATCACGCGCACTTGCGCACACGACTCCTGCCTCTCGAGCGCTTCATGCACATCTACCACGTGATCGACGATTTCTGCGTGCGCCTCGTCGAGCGGCTCGGTGCGCCGCCCGGCCCGCTCTCGTTCATATAAAGTGTTCTTGCAGATGGAGTTAACGAACGATCCGAAGCGCTCGGGCTGGCGAATGGCGCCGTCCCTTCGCAGCGCCGCCAGTACCCGGCGAAAGGTTTCTTGCGTCACATCCTCCACTTTATCTGGAGGTAACATTCTTGCCCTCAATAAGATACGCAGTAATCGGTCGAAATAGGCCACAAAATGCCGTTCGGTCTCGGCATCGCCCTCCCGCAGCCGTTCCACATATTCCTTGTCAAACTCGAAGAACTCCACGCCTGGTCCTCAGGTATTTGCACGGAAGTATAGCCGTACGCACAAGGTTGGGCAATCAAACGTAAGTTGCATGACCTACCACGTCGTTCTTCTATCCTACTTTTTAATCCCACGTTGATACGAATCGTCGGCAAGCAGCACTATCCCGAGTAGGCACCCCAAGGTAGTCGGGAGTCCTTACCCGCGGGAAAGTATTCCCCGTCCCCGCGTGCCCCACCGGGCGCGTCCGCTCTGCCCCGAACCGGCCTCGGCTTGATTTGCCGAGACTGAGAGGACGCGCCTACCCACTTCGGTGGGACGGGGTCGAAGGACCATCGGAGGGTTGCGTGGCTATTGAATCTGGCAGTGCGGGTTGGAGAGCAGCGGGAAGCGGAATGGTAGCAAGCTATGACTCGAGGCCCCGAACAGCGACGAAGAGCGTTTCGACGCAACTCTCGTCTTCCCAATTTTCTTCGCCAAAGCCTTCCAGTGCGTCGAGTACCTCGTTCGATACGGTCCTTAGCGTTGAATTTGTAGCTAAACCCAATCACGCTGGCCAAATCCGGGATTCTCTTTCCGCGGCGATCACCGCCACGTTCGAGGGCGCTCCGAATTTCGCCGGTTGCGCCGTTATGGTGTCTGAGCAGGAGCAGCGCCTTGTGACGGTTTTGACTTTTTGGCATGGGGTTTCCAGCATTTCACTGCCGCCAGAGAGCGTCTTATGCGTCAGCAAACTCTTGGATCCTTACATGGATAGAAAACTACGCGTGCAGACCATGCACTCGCAAATTGCAATTTTGTCAGCAGCGATCACAGCAGGAGGCGCCGACATCCGCCGCATCCACGTCGCTTAACTTGCCGTATTCACGGGTTAGTAGGGATTGCGACGAGGGTTAGAAACAAAACGTGGGAGTTGGAGGTCAGGGTAAGTATGGTCGTTGAACGAACACAAAATACGGAAGCGAAATTTATGCGAAACTGCGAGGTGCGTAGCTGCGAAAAAATCGCCGCGGCACTCTTGCATGGGCAGGATTTGTGTCTTACGCATTTCCTGACAAAGGCTTACGAGTATCTTGAAAGTTTTGATCGTCGCGTCGAAGGCCGAAGCGCGATCGTTTGTCAAAGAATGACGAATCTCGAACGCAGCCGGCTACTCGACATTCTTCTTTGGACCGGCGAACTATCTGACCGATTGCGCTGCCAGCGCAGTGCCCTTGATGATCGACCTGCTCTAGCAAATAAACTCCGAGACGGCGGCAATGCCGCGACCCCGCAAGGCTAGGGGCCACATTTTATCGTTTCTAGGAACGCGGCTGTGCAGTCAGGGTTTCCAAGCCGCCAGTTTGTTGGTGCGTTTCGTCTGCGTGGCGCCGGGATATCGCAGCCTTGCCGGCGAGATCATGCTCTTTGGCGTAAAACCGCTCGTAGCACTCACGGCAGCGATAGGGCCGCATCTTGGTCAATCCGAGAACCATTCTTTCCAAGAAACCACGCCGGTGCGATTTGTAAATGCTGTCCGAGCCACATTCTGGACACCGAGATTTCAGATTTGAAAGGTAGTTTGGTCTGAACATGAAAGAACTCTTTGTCTACGATTGGCCCGATACCCACGCAAGAATTAGCAGTCGGTGCCGGCGCTAAGTATCCGGCCAGCAAACCTACGCAATCAATACCCTGTTCTCCGTATGAATGGTCGTTAACAGACTCAGATGTCCCGCGGAACGGCGAGGCGTTCAGCAAAGCGAGAGCCCGGATCAGGCATGGTTCCGAGGATTCCGTTGGCTCCTAACTCATTTATTACGTGTTACTTATTGTTCGCCGCCGCATCTAGCGTTGGTCCGGGAAATGCTTTCGACGAGGTCCTTGTTTCCACGCGGAGACCGGATCGAGCAGCTTCTGCTCGTATGGGCGGGTGCCGGCCGGCCCTCTCTGGCCTGCCGTTTTTTCCAGCGGCCACATAGCGGGCTGTACTAAATGTCCTGACCCTCAGCAATGCCCAGAGAGAACCTCTGCCGCTGACAAACGAAGGCCATGCTGTTCAGCTAACAAGCGCCTCTCCGACACGACCTTCGTGCGATCGTTTTCTATTTCCACGAGCGGGTACTGTGCAATATACTTTCGACTCCGTTTCGCGATCCTTTCCTCCATTGAGGAGCGTTTTTATGAAATTAGGCGGCTTCTTCGCTCGCACCCCCATTTGTGTCAGTGCGCTTGGCGCGTTGGCCCTCCTCTCGGTCCCAGCGCTGGCACAATATATTCCCGTGGTCGGTTCACAGAACACCGTGACTGCGGATCCTACCGTGCCGCGGCCTCACGGTAAGGCATGCGTTGTTCAGCTCTATTCGGGCGTGCAATTTGCAGACTTCTCGGCGAAAAACTACTCCTACACTCCCCCAGTTGGCTGTCCGGGACCTTGGGAAAAGGTCGTGTTCACTGCCGACTTTAACGTCACCGCCGGGAGACAGTTTGACCGGACCGCGCAGGTATTCCTCGGACACGTCAATCTTTATTACGGCACCACGCCTGAGCCGCGCAGCACCCTGAGCCCTTCCTGGCACGTGGAGCGCGACGTCACGGACTACAGTGCCCTGTTCACGACAACGCAGTCCGGCGAAGTGGATCTCGGTAATCTGGTGAACAGTACGTATACCGGCGTTATTTCGGGGAGCGCCACACTGGAGTTTTATCAGGGACATCACGACGCGGATCAAGCTCGCCGTGACGCTTCTGTGGCCGACGCCGTTTATCCCCTGCCAAACGCGGCCGGCGGTGCGCGTGGTTTATTTCAGACCACGGATCAGCTCGCTGAAACGTTCACACTGCCCGCTAATGTCGAGCGCGCGTACCTTGACGTGATTACGCAGAGCCAATCAAACGACGAGTTCTGGTATAGCTGCGTGCCTAACGATGTTGCGAGCGAACTGCAAAGCTGCGGCGCCACGGGATTTCGGGAGGCAGAGATCAGCGTGGACGGTCAGCCTGCGGGTGTTGCGCCGGTTTATCCGTGGATTTATACCGGGGGCATTGATCCCTATCTTTGGGAACCCATTCCTGGAGTGCAAACGCTTAACTTTGTGCCATACCGCATCGATCTGACGCCGTTCGCAGGATCGCTGAGCAACGGAATGCCGCACACGATTGCGGTGAGTGTGTTCAACGCGGATAGTTATTTTCTAGCTACGGCTACGCTGCTGGTCTTTCAAGATCATAATTCCTCGCAAGTGACCGGCGCGGTCACAGCGAATACCGTTGGCGCTGCGCCCACGCCCAGCGTTGTCGAAAATCTGCAAACCGACACTGCAGGAGATGTCACGGGCTCCGTCAGCGTGACCTCGGCGCGGGCCTTCCACGTTGCGGGTTACGTACGGACTTCGCACGGCCGGGTAGACACGGACGTCCATCAGCAGGTCAATTTCAGCAACGTGCAGAATTTTACGATCAACGCCACCAAGTACGACCAGGACATCACGCAAAACACCAGCGTGGAATCGCGCACTATCACACGCAACGGACCACAGTTCTTTTCGACGTTGCAAACATTTCAGTATCCGCTCACTCTAAATATCAGCGAGGTGTTTGCCTCTGACGGCTCCCTTAGTCTGCAGACCACCTCGCAGCAACAGTTCAAGTACGACGTCCTGGAGCCGTTTTTCGTAAGCACCGCCGAAAATGAAGTGAGCTCCACGGATACCCTGCAATTCGATTCCTCGTTTAATTTGACAGGGCATAGCGGCCAACGAAGTTCGCAGAGATACAAGTATCTCGATTCGCGTGGCGCTGATTACTCCTGCGAACTGGCAGCGCAGAACAACACACTCACTGCGGTCAGCGACGGTTGTGCCGGTCAAAAGTAGAATTCATTGTCGCGGCCAGGGCCAGGAATCGATCTCGCGCCCCGGGGTACTCTTTTGGAGCTAACCGCAACGAAGGGTGGCTGAAATGGGCGGATTGCGCTGTACGATGGGCGCGCTCTGAAAGCCAGCGAGACAAAAGGAGAGAGGAACTGTGATTTTTTTTCGAACAAGACACAACAGAATGATCGGCATTCTGAGTCTCGCGTTACTCGCCGGATGTATGGCCGTGGGTCTCGGACAGGCGCAAGAGAAACGCCTGCCGCAGACGTCCGGCGTCGACGATACGAAGATGGGACCCTACCGGGCTCTGGCGCAGCTCGCTTACGAAGCATCGCAAAAAGGCGAGGGCCCGACAGCGGCAAAATTGGCCCGCGTCCTCGAGCGCACCTGGGATAAGGCGGAAGACTATGGCGGTGATATGGCCCTTTCCAAAACCAACCACGCGCTTTTTGAACAGATCGACAAGGCGATGGACCAGTTCATCTCTCTGCTGCAACACGCGAGTCCAGAGCGAAACGCAGTACAGTCTGCATACAACACGTACCTCGAAAAACTAAAACTCGCGGACTGAGCTCCCGCGCATGAATAGAGAATTGCTGAAATAACGTGGTGCGGCCGCTTGCGTGGCCGCACCAGTTCGTTCAATTCGAAGCCGTGGCCTTTTGGCCTTTGACTTCCAATTCGTTTACAACTTCATTCACATTCGGCACACCTTTAGCTAGCTTTTCGACCGATGCGCGTTCGGACTGCGAACGGACTTTGCCGTCCAGCGTGACCACGCCATTTTTAACATCGTATTTGACGTCATCCGCGAGGTGGCGCTTGAGGAGCGCGGCGTGAAGATTCTTCTCGATGCCCTTGTCGAGATCTGAATCAACTTTCTTGGACACATCTTCATCGCCCGGGGGACGCACAGAGATCTGGTCAGAGACCACCTGCGAGCCGGCAAAATTTCTCGCAATGGATTCCGCTTGCGCTTTGTCTCCTTCAGAAGGCACCGTACCGCTTAAACTGACGACGCCTTTGTCGCGATCCTGGCTGACGCTAACATCTTTGAGGCCAGCTTGGTCGAGGCTCTTCCGGACGCTATCCGTTACGTCGGGTGATTTTGCATTATTGTCAGAACAAGCTGCGATGCTGCCAACCACCAGCAGTGGCGCGCTTAAGCAGACGAATTTAAGAAATTTCATTTTTTCCCCTCACAAATAGAAATTGCGCTCTCGAACACGCCAAGGTCCAGGGCCAGCGTACGGAGAATAGGCGCTGACTGCAGGCAGCCACTATCGGGAGTATTGCGTAGAGATGTTCATTATTTACGGTAAACCTCTGCGGGAAAGCTATCGTGAGCGGCCCGGAACGGCGAATATGAAAAGCGGCCACGGGTAACTTCCCAAGCGGTCAAACTGCAAAGGCCCGCCACGGGTTACCGTGTGCAGTCACTCCCAGTGGGACATGGCCGCCCAGGCGGCGCCGGTGGAGCGCCGCAGTCTAGACCCGAAGCTACGATGCCCAAGGTTCGCACACCATCGGGAATTTCTCTTACTTGGACAGACCAAGAACCGTAGATTCGGAAATCCGTAAATTATAGAAACTGCGATTCTTGTTTCAACAATTCCGCTCTGGCACGCCCGAACTATCTAAGGGCTGGTCGATGGAAGACCCGATTTTCGGGTTCACACACAACGTGGAATACTCCGAAGAGAGTGGTACTGTCCAGTTTCATGGACGAGCACTCGAGACCGAGGTACGCGTGACGAAGTCAATCATGATTGTCGACGACAGCGAGATGATACGTAAACAGCTGCGCTACTATTTCGAGAACCAATCCGAATTCAAAATTTGCGGCGAAGCAGTGGACGGCGTAGATGCATTGGAACAAGCGCCGCAGCTCAATCCGGACCTCATCATCTTGGACCTAGCGATGCCGCGCATGAATGGATTGCAGACTGCGCGGAAACTCCGCGCTTACTCTCCGCTCCTGACGATCATTCTATTTACGGGCCATGCCGACTTGCTGCAGCCGAGGGAAGTCGCGACTTCCGGGGTGAACGCGGTGGTACCCAAATCGAACCTCCCGGAACTGCGGCAACAAATCGATATGCTGCTGAAGTGAGTATTGGGGATTTTGCTGGCGAATTCCTAATGAGTGGAGGCGGATCTATCGGGCAGTTGAGATGGGTGAAGCATTTTTTCCTCGCTCCACCCGGCGACCGCTAAGATGCGGGGGAAGTGCTCGAAGTGCTCATCGTGTTTGACGGGTTGCGGGTATATTTGAGCGGGAAAATCACATCGACAATAGTCCCGGGATTGCCGTTTCGCAGCAACAGCCGGCCGCCATGTTCCTCAACGCGCTGTTTGATTCCGCTGATTCCCACGCCATAGCTGCGCGGCTGCAATTGCGCCAATCCATTATCAATGCCCCTTACCATTGTCGGCGACGGAAATGAACACGCGGCTGTCGCGTTCTTCGAGACTGACGGTCGCGTTTTGCGCGCTGGCGTGCCGAAACACGTTGGTCAGGGACTCCTGGACAATTTTAAAGATAGCGATTTCCAGGTCTGCGGTGAGACGGGGAAATTCGTGGGGAATTGCCAAGGTGGTCGCTATGCCACTGCGCTTGGCGAAACCTTCGACGTACCAGCGAAGGGCGGAAAATAAACCCATTTCATCAAGCAGCGGCGGGTGCAGGAGGTGCGACATGGTGCGAATCTGCTTGATGGCCTGGTCCATCATCTGATTGGCTTCTCTGGCTGCTTGGTCTTTCGCTTCGGGAGTTTGGTGCACCTGGAACAACGAACCGAGCATCATTTTGGCGGCGGTCAGATCCTGACCCAAGCCATCGTGAAGTTCGCGAGCGATGCGGCGGCGCTCTTCGTCCTGCGCGGTCATCAAGCTTTGCGAAAGACGACGCAGTTCATGATTTAACGCTTCAAGCTGTCGCGCGCGCCGATGTAACTCGGCAAATACACTGACTTTTGCCCGCAACAGTTCTGGAATGATCGGCACCGAAATGTAGTCCACCGCTCCGCGCGCGTACCCCTTCAAGCGGTCCACGTCGGTCAGGTGAACAGCGGAAATAAAAATGATGGCAGTTTTTTGGAAGCGCGGATGCTGCCGAATCAATTCCGCCAGCTCAAAACCATCCAGTTCTGGCATGCTGACATCCATCAACACAACCGCGACATCTATTTTCAAGAGCAATTCCAGGGCTTCGCGGCCCGAGGTGGCTTTGATTAAATTTTCTCCCAGTTCGCCCAGCATTACTTCATAGCTGAGCAATTTCGACGGTTGATCATCCACCATCAGAATGTTCACCGGGCTTGCAGGAGCCGACATACTCATCGCGCCATTGCCTCGTTTGAATGCCTCGAAATTCAAATGCTCATCTCCCTAACGGTGCAGCCACATGCGGAGCGCAGAAAGCAATTGCTCGGTATTCACAGGCTTCGCAAGGTATTCCGAAGCGCCGGCTTCCAGACACTTTTCGCGGTCCCCCTTCATAGCCTTGGCGGTGAGAGCGATAATGGGGAGGCGGCGAAAGTCGGGATTTTGCCGGATGACTTGCATGGTTTCGTACCCATCCATTTCCGGCATCATGATATCCATCAGAACGATGGCGATATCCGCGGTGGACTCCAGCAGCGCGATGGCTTCGTGACCGGTGCTCGCCGAAAGCACCGTCATCCCACGTCGTTCGAGAACGCTGCTCAACGCAAAGATGTTGCGCACGTCGTCGTCGACCACCATAACCTTCTTGCCGACCAGCGCTTCATCTGAATGGTGCAAGCGATCCAGCATTTTCTGCTTTTCGGGAGGCAAATCCGCAATGACGCGATGGAGAAACAACGAGGTTTCGTCCAGCAGGCGTTCGGGAGACTCCACGTCTTTCACCACCACGCTGCGCGCCAGTTCATGCAGCCGGATGTCTTCTTCGAGGGAAAGTTCGCGGCCCGTAAAAACCACCACGGGTAAATCGCGAGCCTCCTCCGATTCGCTGAGGTGCTCCAAGACCTGGAAGCCGGACATATCGGGCAGGCGCAAATCGAGGACCATGCAGTCGAACGATTGCTCACGAACCGCTCGCAGTGCTTCCGTGCCGGAAGCGGCTACTTCCATGTCGATATCGTCGTGCCCCAGAAGTTCACGGATGCTGTACTGTTCGGCAAGATTGTCTTCCACCACTAGCAGGCGTTTCCGGCGAGGTAATGCGAATTCCTTGATTTTGGAGAACGCTGACTCCAGCCCTTCGGAAGTCGTGGGCTTGGTCAAGAACGCAAACGCGCCTCTCGAAAGGCCGTGCCGACGGTCCTCATCCAAAGTCAAAATCTGAACGGGAATGTGGCGTGTTGTGGGATCCTGCTTTAAATGATTGAGCACTGTCCAGCCAAGCATATCCGGCAGGAAAACGTCCAGCGAGACAGCGGCGGGTTGAAATTCCCGAACGAGGGATAGTGCCTCGGAGCCGGTAGGCGCCACCAGTACTTTGAATCCGGTATCCTTGGCGAGATCGAAAAGAATACGCGCGTAGTGGGAATCGTCCTCAACGATCAGCAAGATGTTGTCACCCTGACGAATCGTTTCACGATCATCGGCGACGCGTTCTACTTCGCGAACCTGCGCCACAGTACGCGGCGCAGGGAGAGCCTGCGCCGCGTACTGCATATGCGTCTGGCTCCCCGTCGCCGGGCCAACGTACATTTGTGGCAAGTACAAGGTGAAGGTGCTACCTGCACCGGTGGCGCTGCGTAGTTGAATTTCGCCCCCGAGCAGACTGGCAAGCTCGCGACTGATCGCGAGACCAAGCCCAGTTCCGCCGTACTTGCGGCTGGTACCCGCATCGGCTTGCTGGAAGGCTTCAAAGATGATGCGTTGCTTTTCCACGGGAATGCCGATGCCGGTGTCCGACACTTCAAAAGCCACCACCGATTCCGCTTTGCTAAGAATAGGATGGTCGGGTGTCCAGCCGCTTGTCGGTTTCAAGACCGACAAACGAACTTGGCCTTGTTCGGTGAACTTGAACGCATTCGAGAGCAGATTCTTCAGCACCTGCTGCATGCGTTTCGCGTCGGTTACCAAGCTACGGCTGAGCGCGGGGTCGAGATGAGTCTCGAAGGTCAGCTTGCGGTTCTCCGCTTCATGGCGGAACGGGCGGGCGATCATCTCGAGCAAGCTGGCAAAGAAGACTTCTTCCGCCTGCACGGACACCGTACCGGATTCAATCTTCGACAAATCCAGAATGTCGCTGATCAGGTTGAGCAAATCGGTTCCCGCGCCGTGAATGGTGCGCGAAAACTCCACTTGCTTGGGCGACAAGTTGCCTTCGGGGTTTTCACTGAGCTGCTGGCCCAAGACCAGGATGCTGTTGAGCGGGGTGCGCAACTCGTGGGACATGTTGGCCAGGAATTCAGATTTGTACTTGGAGGTCAGCGCGAGTTCCTTGGCTTTTTCTTCCAGTGCGCGGCGGGCCTGCTCGATTTCCTGGTTCTTTCTTTCCACTTCCGCGTTTTGTTCGGCGAGCTGCTGAGCCTTTAGCCCGAGCTGTTCGTTGGTTTGCTGCAACTCTCTCTGCTGCGTTTGCAGCTCCGTCGCCAATTGTTGTGATTGTTCGAGCAACCCTTCCGTCTGCATCGTAGCTTCAATACTGTTAAGCACGATTCCGATACTCGAAGTGAGCTGCTCAAGAAATGCCAGCTGCGACGCAGTGAAGTCACTCAGAGAAGCCAATTCGATAACGGCCTTGGCCTGATCTTCAAACAGCACAGGCAGCACGATCACGTTGCGGGGCACCGCCTGGAATAAACCGGAACGGATAGGTACAGCGTGCTGCGGCATCTCGGTGATCAGCATACGGCGTTTTTCCGCGGCACATTGCCCAATCAGGCCTTCGCCCAATTCGAGGTGCTTCTTGTGGCCGTTTTCGCCGTTGTCCGCAAAGGCCGAAAGCAAAACCATACCAGGGGAATCGTCTGCTTCCATGCGGTAGATCACGCCTTGCTGGGCATTTACAAGAGGCGCGAGTTCTGAAAGCAGCAACCGTCCCACGGTAGCAAGGTCACGTTGACCCTGTAACATGCCGGTGAAACGAGCAAGGTTCGTTTTGAGCCAGTCCTGCTCCTTGTTGCGGTCCGTCGTGAGGCGCAGGTTGTCGATCATGGTGTTGATGTTGTCTTTGAGTTCCGCAACTTCACCGCGCGCTTCCACCTGAATCGAACGCGTCAAGTCGCCCTTGGTTACGGCGGTCGCCACTTCGGCGATGGCGCGCACCTGGTTCGTGAGGTTGTCGGCCAGAAGGTTGACGTTGCCGGTAAGGTCTTTCCAAGTTCCAGCGGCGCCGGGCACGTTCGCTTGTCCACCGAGGCGGCCTTCCACACCGACTTCGCGCGCCACCGTAGTCACCTGGTCGGCAAACGTCGCAAGAGTACGCGTCATGTTGTTGATGGTTTCCGCTAGCGCGGCAACTTCGCCCTTGGCATTCACGGTGAGTTTCTGCGTCAAGTCGCCATCCGCGACAGCCGTCACCACCTTCACGATTCCGCGCACTTGCTCCGTGAGGTTCGCGGCCATCACGTTTACGTTGTCTGTAAGGTCTTTCCACGTTCCCGCCACGCCGCGCACTTCCGCCTGGCCGCCCAGTTTGCCTTCTGTACCGACCTCGCGCGCCACGCGCGTGACTTCTCCGGCGAACGCGTTGAGCTGGTCCACCATGGTGTTGATGGTGTTTTTCAGTTCGAGAATTTCGCCCTTCACGTCCACGGTGATCTTGCGCGAAAGGTCGCCCTTGGCAACTGCCGTGGTGACTTCCGCAATGTTGCGCACCTGACCGGTGAGGTTGCCAGCCATGGCGTTTACAGAGTCCGTGAGGTCTTTCCAGGTGCCGGCAACGCCTGGCACGTTCGCCTGGCCACCCAGGCGGCCTTCGCTGCCCACTTCGCGCGCCACGCGCGTGACTTCTGCAGCGAAAGAACGCAACTGCTCCACCATGGTGTTGAGCGTTTCTTTCAGCTGTAAAATCTCTCCGCGTACGTCCACCGTAATCTTTCGTGAAAGGTCGCCGCTGGCAATCGCCGTCGCAACCTCCGCGATGTTGCGCACCTGACCAGTCAAGTTGCTGGCCATGAAGTTCACGTTGTCCGTTAAGTCTTTCCAAGTGCCGCCTACGTCCGGCACCTGTGCCTGACCGCCCAATTTGCCTTCCGTTCCCACCTCGCGCGCCACGCGGGTAACTTCTCCGGCGAACGCGTTGAGCTGGTCCACCATGGTGTTAATGGTGTTCTTGAGTTCGAGAATTTCGCCCTTCACGTCCACAGTGATCTTGCGCGAAAGGTCGCCCTTGGCAACTGCCGTGGTGACTTCCGCGATGTTGCGCACTTGCGCAGTCAAATTGAGCGCCATGGAATTTACAGAGTCGGTGAGGTCTTTCCAGGTGCCGGCGACGCCTGGCACGTTCGCCTGGCCACCCAGGCGGCCTTCGCTGCCCACTTCGCGCGCCACGCGCGTGACTTCTGCAGCGAAAGAACGCAACTGCTCCACCATGGTGTTGAGCGTTTCTTTCAGCTGTAAAATCTCTCCGCGTACGTCCACCGTAATCTTTCGTGAAAGGTCGCCGCTGGCAATCGCCGTCGCAACCTCCGCGATGTTGCGCACCTGGCCAGTCAAGTTGCTGGCCATGAAGTTCACGTTGTCCGTTAAGTCTTTCCAAGTGCCGCCTACGTCCGGCACCTGTGCCTGACCGCCCAATTTGCCTTCCGTTCCCACCTCGCGCGCCACGCGGGTAACTTCCGCGGCAAACGCGTTGAGCTGGTCCACCATGGTGTTAATGGTGTTCTTGAGTTCGAGAATTTCGCCCTTCACGTCCACGGTGATCTTGCGAGACAAGTCGCCGCGTGCCACCGCCGTCGCTACTTCTGCGATGTTGCGCACCTGACCAGTAAGGTTGCTGGCCATGAAGTTCACGTTGTCCGTCAAGTCTTTCCACGTTCCCGCCACTCCAGGCACTCTGGCTTGTCCGCCAAGCTTCCCTTCCGTACCCACTTCGCGCGCCACGCGGGTAACTTCTCCGGCGAACCCGTTGAGCTGGTCCACCATCGTGTTGATCGTGTCTTTCAGCTCTAGAATTTCGCCCTTCACATCCACGGTGATGGTGCGCGACAAGTCCCCTTTCGCGACCGCGGTGGTAACTTCTGCAATGTTTCTCACTTGTGCCGTCAAATTCCCGGCCATGGAGTTCACGGAGTCCGTAAGGTCTTTCCAAGTGCCGGCCACGCCGGGCACGTTGGCCTGACCGCCGAGACGGCCTTCACTGCCGACTTCGCGCGCCACGCGCGTGACTTCTCCGGCGAACCGATTCAACTGGTCCACCATGGTATTCAGCGTTTCCTTAAGCTGCAAAATCTCGCCGCGCACATCGACCGTGATCTTCCGGGAAAGGTCTCCGCTCGCGATAGCCGTCGCTACTTCTGCGATGTTGCGCACCTGACCAGTCAAGTTGCTGGCCATAAAATTTACGTTGTCGGTCAAATCTTTCCACGTGCCACCGACGCCCGGCACTTGCGCCTGTCCGCCCAGTTTCCCTTCGGTACCTACTTCGCGCGCCACGCGGGTCACTTCTCCGGCAAACGCGTTCAGCTGGTCCACCATCGTGTTGATGGTGTTTTTCAGTTCGAGAATTTCGCCTTTCACGTCCACCGTGATCTTGCGAGACAAGTCTCCGCGCGCCACCGCGGTGGTCACTTCCGCGATGTTGCGCACTTGCGCCGTGAGGTTGCCGGCCATGGCGTTCACAGAGTCCGTGAGATCTTTCCAAGTGCCCGCCACGCCCGGCACCACAGCCTGGCCGCCCAATTTTCCGTCGGTACCGACTTCGCGCGCCACGCGCGTCACTTCCGATGCGAAAGACCGCAGTTGATCCACCATCGAGTTGATGGCTTCCTTCAGCTGCAAAATCTCTCCGCGGACGTCCACGGTGATTTTGCGGGAAAGATCGCCGCTCGCCACGGCGGTGGCAACCTCCGCAATGTTGCGCACTTGGCCAGTCAGGTTGCTGGCCATTAGGTTTACGTTGTCGGTCAGGTCTTTCCAGGTTCCGGCGACTCCTGGCACTTTTGCCTGTCCGCCAAGTTTTCCCTCTGTGCCTACTTCGCGCGCCACGCGCGTGACTTCTGCGGTGAACACGCTGAGCTGCTGAATCATGGTGTTTACAATGTTCGCGAGCCGCAAAAATTCGCCTTGCAGGGGGCGGCCATCAACGTCCAGCCGCACCGTCTGCGCCAAGTTTCCCTGTGCGACCGCGGCAATCGCGCGCGTGACTTCGGTCGTCGGACGCAGCAAGTCGTCGATCAGTGTGTTGACCGACACTTCCATCTCTCCCCAGGCGCCACGCGGCCGGTAAAACCGCGTGCGTTCCTTGGTCTTGCCTTCCTTACCGACCACCTGGCCGGCGCGCTTTAATTCCTGCGCCATCTGCTGGTTAGCAATTACAATTTCGTTGAAAGTATCGGCGATCTTGCCGCCTACTCCTGTCCAGACCGCCGGCAAACGCACGGAAAAATCGCCATCGCGCATGGTCTGCAAACCCACGAGAATTGCGCCAAGGTCGGCTTGCGAAATTGCGCCGCCACCATTGTGGCCGTTGTTCTTGGCCGCCGGCGTTGCTTTCGGTTGAACTGCTGGCGCGACTGCGCCGCTCTGTTCACTGCGTTTCATGCTGGGCTCCCAATTCGAAAATCAAACTGCCGACAGCAACGCGAAGAGGCACGGCGTCGCTGTGACGGCCTTAACTCGCCGGTTTAAGTCCCCGGGCAAAATCTTCGAATGCGTCGCGACGAATCAGCGCGCCGAGAACTCTCTCCACCGCGAATCAGACTCGACGAGAAATCATACGGACCGATATTCGTGCGCGAGGCGCTAGACTCTTGGCGCAGGTGTCGTGAAGGGCGGCGACCCCCGGAAATACACATGTTGCCGCCGCTAAAAGCGGTTATACACATGGCGTTATGTAACTTTACGACCGCAACGAAGAACATACAGGAAACCCTGTATTTTGCGTTAACTGACACGACCTCACGTCGCCTCAAGGAGCTTAGAACGGTTTAAGAATGAATCGCTTAGCGCAATCCCGGGGTGGAGGTCGCAAGTGCCGAAAGCGCCGGGCGGACCGGCCAAAATACCGAAAAGACTGCAAAAGACTGCGCTACCCAGGCTGATCGAGATTGCCCTTCGCCATCTCATATAGCCGCCCCAGAGGGGCCTCCAAAGACTGCTGGATATCAAAAAAATCCGACCACAAGTCTCCTATTTTTGCGATGCGCCGTGGCACGCTCTTCAGCGTAAATTGCAGGGGATCAAAACCGGCCCGTAGTTCTTTCTCCGTAATCGGTGTAGATACAGTCGCCTCACTCGTCGCGCGCACGCTGTACGCCGAGGCGAGTGGTTTTCCCCGAGCATTCTGCAATGCGTCGATCATCACTTTGCCTTTGGGCCGGCGGCTCACCGTGCGCTCCATCGTCACGTTCTTGAGAATCGCCGGCCCCAACGAGTGCGTCACGATTTCGGCGAAACGCCGCGAGTCCTCGTAGCGATACCCATGTCTTAAAGGCACAAAAATATGGAAGCCGGTAGCTCCCGAAGTTTTCAAAAAGCAGCGCAGTCCTATGGTCACCAGTAATTTGTGAATCGCGCGAGCGATTTCTACAGTCACCGAGTAATCGGTCTCTGGGGTCGGATCCAAGTCGAAGAAAAGATAGTCTGGACTCTCCTGAGTTTCCGCTCGGCTCGACCAGGGATTATGATCGATACAACCCAGATTTGTGAGGTACAGAAGCGATTCCAGGTTCTCCGCCATCACGTACTCCATAGTCCCTTCGCGCTCGTCGGAATACACCTTGGTGGTGGCCATCCATTCCGGCAGCCCTTTCGGCGCCTCCTTTTGAAAAAACGGCTTACCGGAAAGTCCATTGGGATAACGCCGCAATACGAGAGGCCGGTCGCGCAGAAACGGCAGTAGGTACCCGCCAACTTCCGCGTAATACGCGAGCAAGTCTCCTTTGGTGATTCCCGGCGAGGGAAAATAAATTTTGCTTAAGTGGCTCAAGCGCAGCGTATGTTCGTTAATTTTTAGCGAAGGCTCGTCTGTCTTCGAACTGCGTATCTTCTCCGCGACGGCGGTTCCTTCTCCGGAATTTTTTTTCCGCGATGAAGAGCCCCTGAGAGTCCCTGGTTCCGCCATGGCCGCGCTACGCTTGTTGGGCTTCAGCGCTTTCGCGGGAGGCGAAGGTTGCATTGTTACGGGCTTGGCGTCTCCGAAAGTGCATTCGGACGCTTGCCGATCGTTGCGAAGACCAAGAAATACCGGCATCCGCAAATGTGACTCGCGCGTCCAATTGCCAAATTTGATCCGCGCCACCAACTCCGGCTGTATCCAGTGCACGCGCTCCTGCAAGCTCGGCGTCTTCTTGAATGGCGACCTCTCCGCCTCCAACGCTTCCAAGGATTTGGACAGCCGTTGCAACTCGGCTTCCGGAAACCCGGTTCCTACGCTGCCAATGAATTTCAACTCCTTTCCTTCGTAGAGGCCGAGCACCAGTGCGCCGAAATATTTTCTGCTGCGCCGCGGTTCCGTCCAACCTGCGACTACCGCATCGATTTCGTTCACCACCTTCAGTTTTATCCAGTTTGGCGTACGATTTCCAGAGTACAGGCTGTCGATTTTTTTCGCGACGATTCCCTCGACGCCATATTTTTGCGCTTCGCGAAAAAGCGCTTCCCCGTGTTCCACTTGATGCTCCGAATAGCGAAATATCTCGTTCGCCAGAAACGCATTCTTCAGCAACTTCTTGCGCTCCAACAGCGGCACTTTGCGTACGTCGAATCCCTGCAAATACAGCAGATCAAAAAAGTAGCAGCTGATCGGAGCCTTTTCGCGCAGCGCCAACGATGGATTTTCCACTCCGAGGCGATCTTGCAGCGTGTGAAAATTGCTTAGCCCTTGACTATCGAGAACCACCACTTCGCCATCGAGAACAGCAGTGTTAGCTCGCATTTGACTCGAGAGTTCCTGTAGCTCTGGAAATTCCTTGGTTACTTCCCGGCCGCTGCGGGAGAAAACCCTGACCGTAGAGCCTTGCACATAGACAAGCACGCGCACGCCATCCCACTTCACCTCGAACAACCAACGCGGATCGCTAAATGGTTTCTTGCCCAGTTCCGCAAGCGCGACGTGCAAACCTTCCGGAAATTCCGCGCGGACCGCTCCCGCGGGCATTTTATCCGTGGCTTCGCTGATGGATTTCGCCGATCCTGAAGCCAGCGATCGCGAAGAAAGCACGGAGTTGGATTCCGACTCCACATCCCAGCCGGTGCGCGCGGCTTCGTCGCGATGCTTGATCAACAGCCATTCTTTTTTTTCCCCGGAACGTTTGAGACGCACCAGAACAAATCCGCCGCGCAGCTTCTTTCCGAATAACTCAAATTTCCATTCCCCGCGGTGCAATTGGTCCTGTGGACTCGCAGAGCCGACCGTCTGGTACGTTCCGGTGTCCCAGACGATCACTTCTCCGGCGCCGTAGTTTCCTTTGGGAATAGTGCCTTCGAAATTTCGGTACGAAAGCGGATGATCCTCAACCTCAACGGCCAGCCGCTTGTCGTTCGGATCGAGCGACGGTCCTTTCGGAACGGCCCACGATTTCAGTACGCCATCCAGCTCCAGCCGTAGATCGTAATGCAAACGGGTAGCCGCGTGCTTTTGCACGACAAACAGGTCTTTCGAGGCAGCCTCAATTTTTCCTGTTGGCTCCGCGGTCTTCGAAAAATCGCGTTTGCGCCGGTATTCGCCTAGCGGGCTCATAGGTTCATTATATGTTGCGGTTTTTCTCCGGAAACCTGTCCCATCAAAAATACTCGCAACCCGATCAGCAGGGTCACCACAAACGTGAAGTTGCCGTAGAATGCAGCCATCGTTACCCGGGGTCTGGCATAGGGACTTCACCTGATTGCTCAGGACCCAGGCTTTGCAACAATGCTGGATTGGGAGGGCCGGCCATGGCGTCTGCAACTTGGAGAGGTTCATTGAGTTTTGGGCTGTTGACCATTCCCATTCGTATGTATCCCGCGGCGCGCAGGCAGCGTACGTATTTGCACCAGTTACACAACAAGTGTCACACGCGCTTGAAGCAGCCGCTGTTTTGCCCGACTTGCAACCGTATCGTCAATCGCGACGAAGTGGTCAAGGGCTACGAATTCGAAGAAGGCCAATACGTCCTCGTAGACAAGGAGGACCTGAAAAAAATCACGCCGAAGTCCGGAAAAATCATGGAAATTCTCGCCTTCGTTAAACAGGAGCAAATTGATCCCGTGTACCTCGATTCCTCGTACGAGGCGTTGCCGGAAAAAGACGTCGACAAGCCTTATCAGGTGCTGCTCAAGGCTCTCGAGGATACGAAAATGGTTGGCATCGCCAAAGTCACCATGCACCAGCGCGAATACACCGTTTTTATCCGCCCGCGAAATCACGGAATCACCATTCACACCATGTATTTCCAGAACGAAATTCGCGACGTGGAAGGATACGGACAAAAACCAAAAGATCTGCAGATTAAGCCGCAAGAGATCAAATTAGCCGAGCAATTAATTGAAAGCTTGTCGGAAGATTTCAAGCCCCAGCAATACCACGACACCTTTCAGGAACAACTGAAAGCTCTTGTGGAATCCAAGGAAAAGGGCAGGACTTTTGCCGAGAAGGCTGCTCCCAAGCGCGCAAAGGTCATCGATATGATGGATGCCCTGAAAAAAAGCCTGCAGCAAGCGGCAGCGGATGGTAAACGCAAGCGCGCTGCGGCGGACACCACCGCACCTTCTCGGAGTGCGCGGAGAATCGCAAGCTAGAGGCAGCGCAAAATCGCGAGCACGCCCTAGCGCCCGGTAACTTCCGTTAGATTGCGCAGTCGGCAAACCATCGCATTGTTAATTTGCTTCCACGCAAAACGCCATCCCCAATTCCCTTTCGCCTTTCCCGGCATGTTCATCCGGGCTTCCGCGCCGAGTCCCAGCAGGTCCTGCATAGGAAGCACAGCGATGTTCGCAACCGAAGTCAAAATCGCGTGAATGAACCGCCACTCGATCTCCCGGCCATCCGACTGCAAGTAAGACCTCACGCGCTGCACGGCGGCCGCTTCCGCAGGATGATTTTTCTTCGCCGCCGTACGGCGCAAATCGTCCCACCAACCCCGCGTGGTATTGTTGTCGTGCGTTCCGGTATAGCTTATGAGATCGTGCACGTAATGGTCCGGCCGGTGGGTCGCGTCCTCGCCAAACGCAAATTGCAACACTGCCATCCCCGGAAATCCAACTTGGCGCCGCAATTTTTCGACCGCCGGCGTAATTGTTCCAAGATTTTCCGCCACGAAAGGAACGCAACCGAGTTCCTTGAGCACTTTCTTGAACAACCGGGCGCCAGGTCCTTTTACCCAGCGTCCTTCTCTTGCAGTCGCCAGCCCGGCGCGCACACTCCAGAACGATTCGAATCCACGAAAGTGGTCTAGACGCAGCAAATCCACCGTTTCGAGCGCCATTCGGAAACGATCTACCCACCACTTAAATCCTGTCTCCTCCAATTTGCGCCAGCGATATGTCGGGTTTCCCCACAATTGTCCGTTCCGGCTGAAATAGTCCGGCGGCACACCTCCCACCGTGCGCGGCCGCCCATCCTGATAAAGGTCAAACAGCTGCGGATTGCTCCACACATCGGCGCTGTCGTGTTCCACGTAGAACGGCATATCGCCCATAATCGCAACATTTCGCGCGCGGCAATATTTGCGCAGCAAACCCCACTGGCGAAAAAACTCATATTGCGTGAATTTGTGAAAACGAATTTCTTCCGGCGGACAGCTACTCTCTTTTGCGAAGTCCGTCCACGCCACTCCTTTGTTGGCTTCGCGCAAAGCCATATACGTTGCAAAACTCTCCAGCCACCAGTGATTCCTGGTGGCAAATGCGGAATACTCTCTGGTCTCTGAGAATTGCGAAAACGCCTTTCTCAACAAGCCGTATTTGTATTGTCGTACCCTCGGAAATTCCACGTGCGAAGTGGAAAATCGCGGAACCGCCTGCCATTGTTTCTTCGCGATGTATCCAGCTTCCACCAAAAGCTGTGGACTAATCAGCAACGGATTCCCCGCGAACGCCGAACGCGATTGGTACGGCGAATTCTCAGAACCCGTGGGGCCGAGCGGCAACACACACCAGAGTCTCTGTTTGCCTTCCTCTAAGAAGTCGACAAACCTCCGGCTCTCTGGCCCCAGGTCGCCGATGCCGTATTCACCTGGAAGAGAGGTGACGTGCAGCAGAATCCCGCTGGCTCGGCCCATGTTCACCGGGAACCCATATTCGCTTTAGTCGCTCTTGCGCGCTTCACGATTTCGTTTCATTGCAGCGATTTTTACATAAGCGCGCAAAACCTCAGATACACTCCAGGCTTGCGCCACGCACCCGCGACAGGTATATGGCGTCTCCGCATCGCATATTTCGCCAATCGAGCCCACCGCAGTTTCTGCTTGGCGGCGCTCAAACGCCGAAAGTAGCTTCTCCGCCTCACCGGGCTCGTCGGGGTGTACTCTCAGCCACGCATCGACGTATGGCCCAATCAGCCACGGCCACACTGTTCCCTGATGGTAAGCAGCATCGCGATCGCGCAAGTTTCCATAATACTTCGGCTTGTAGTCCTTCTCGGCCGGTCCAAGCGATCGCAACCCCACGGGAGTCAGCAGATCTTTTGCAATCCGCGACAATACCGGTTCCCACTTTTCCTGTGCTAGAACCGGATAGTCGAGCGACACGGCAAACACCTGGTTTGGTCGCAGCGCCGCATCGTCGCCGTTCTCGCCATCCACCACATCGTATAAATAGCCGCCATTCGCAAACCAAAACCGCTTTTGAAAGGAATCGCGGCATTGTGCGGCGTGTCCTGCGATGTTCTCCGCCTTCGCGGTATCGCCGTAGTGTCTCAGCCAGCTTTCGAGGTGACAAAGCGCGTTGTACCACAGTGCGTTGATCTCCACGGCTTTGCCTCGCCGCGGCGTCACCACCCACCCCTCCACCTTGGCATCCATCCACGTCAACTGATAACCTTCGGAACCCTGTCGCAGCAATCCGTCTTTCGGATCAACGCCAATCCCGAAATCCGTTCCCCGCAGGTGCCACTCAATAATTTCCTCAAACAGCGGCAGAAGTTGCGGCAGCAAAACTTTGTCTCCGGAAGCTTCCAAATACTTGGCGGCCGCGTGAAAAAACCACAGCGTCGCGTCCGCGGTGTGATACAAACCCTGGTCGCGGCCTTCTGGAAACATGTTGGGAATCAATCCATGGCGCACGTAATGCGCAAAAGTGCGCAGAATGTAACCGGCCTCAACATGTCGGCCCGTCGCCAGAGTCAAGCCTTCCAGAGCGATCATCGTGTCGCGGCCCCAATCCGTAAACCACGGATAACCGGCGATCACCGTGCGCACATCGTCGCCCGCAGCCCTGGCGCGCAGCGTATCCTCACTGCGCCCTTCCGGAACAATGATGAATTGATCCGCGGCGAGCACCAGCTCCGCCGCGAAACTTGCCGCCGGCACGTTCACAGCTCTCGCCAACAGCCTCTTGCGCCGCAGCGCTTCCGCGCCGTCCGCATATTGCGGCGTAACCGCGCGCACGGCATCCCACGACTCCGCCGACGCTACCAGCGTCACGGGATCATCCGGCGTGAGCACCACGGAAAAATAACCTGGACTCCACAGATCACCGCGCGCCGCGTAGCCCCGGCTTTCTTCTATCCGGTAAACCACTTCATGAATGCTCGTGCGATCCATCGTCAGCGATTTATCTTTCCCGTAAAGCATCAGGCGCAGGGGCGGGATATTCGTTTGCGAAGTGATTTCAAAAGTATCTTCAACCACGGTAAAAGCATAGTTTCCGCCAAGCGGCGTGTTCACCGCAGCTTCATGCGGCCGAAAATTCACAGACGGACGCAGCGTCAAATGAATCGCGCTACCCGCCGTCATTCGGTAGCTCACATGCACGGTATTCTGGCGATGCACCATCAACACGCGTTTTTCGAGCACTACGTCTCCGAAACGAAAGACCCATACAGGAAGGCCGTCTTCCAGCCGAAACTCTTCGAGGTATTCTGCGCCATGCGCCTTCAGCGGCGCGTTCACGCGCTCTTCTCCGCTTAATTGCACGGACACTCCATCCGGAATTTCCACGTTCTCGATCAGATCGTTCAACATCATGATGCGCCCCAGGGGCGTCGGCAATGCTGCCACCAGATAACCGTGGAAACCGCGCGTGATCACGCCCGCCAGACTGCCCGATGCATAGCCTCCCAGGCCGTTGGTTACCAGCCATTCCTTTTCGAGCAAGCTCTCGCGCGCATCCGATGCGGACTTCCGGTGGGCCACGCGAAGCAGCATGCCGCTCATGATTTTTTCCCGCCAGCTTTCGGGTTACCGGGCTTCAGCAGCACCGCTGCGTGTCCAGGAATGATCCAGTTCAACTCGGAATCGAGGGGAGCAGTGCCATTCCCGCCATACTTGGAATCCTCCGTCGACAACTGCACTACCCATTCGCTATTCGCCGGAGGCGCCAGCAATGGCACGGGTGAAGGATTCAGCCTCAATTCCGTACCTAGGTTGACGACCAGTAGGCGGTCATCTTGAAATCCTTCGGAAAAAAAACGCACCACCAGGGCTTCCGGACCCAGCACCGCGCCGTCCAACCGCCGGTCTTGCCGCGAAAAAAGCTGTTCACTCTTGCGCAGCCGCAGCAAATCGCGATGCAGTGCGTAAACCTCGCCGTGCTTTTCGCGTTCGCTAAAATCCAATTTGCACTTCTCAAATGTTTCCCTTGCGCAGGGATCGTCGTATTCCAGCTGACCCTGCGACAAGCTTCGCCACTGATTCAGAAATTCTCTTCGCCCCGCACGAACCAATGCGGCCAACTCCGGCGTGTGATCGGCAAAAAACAGAAACGGCGTCGAAGGCGCAAATTCCTGTCCTTGAAATAACATGGGCGTCGCCGGACCCAAAAGGGTCACGACGGTCATCGCCTTATAGCGGCCGAGTGTCGTTAGCTGATGAACGCGCTGGCCGCGGGCCGAATTGGCAATTTGATCGTGGTTTTGCAGATACGCCACCATGGCCGCGGGATTTGTTCCAAGCGTGCTGGTTCCTCGTCGTTGCTTCTGCCAACCGTACCACTGCCCTTGAAACAAGAATCCGTATTTGATCGCGGAGACTATTTCCTGCGGTGAGCCCAAATAATCATTAAAGTACGCTTCGCGGCTTCCCGTCATCGCTACGGTTGCAGAGTGATGAAAATCATCATTCCATATCGCATCAAGCCCGTAACCCCCCGCCTCTTGTGGGAAAATCAGCTTCGTTTCCTGAGATTCATTTTCGGCCACCAGAATAATCTCGCGTGATTTCGCCGCTTGGCGAGCGCTTCGCGCAACGTCAGCCAGAATGTGCACCGCCGATGTATCGTAAATATTTTGCGTGGCGTCCAGTCGCAGCCCGTCTAGATGGAATTCCTTGATCCAGTACGCAGCATTCGCGGAATAATATTGCCGCACTGGCCGGGAATTTGCGCCGTAAAAATTGATCGCCGGCCCCCAGTCTGTGGTGTGATCCTTCGTAAAATAATTCTCGGAAAACTTTGTTACATAATTTCCATCCGGCCCTAAATGGTTGTAAACCACATCAAGAATCACGCCCATGCCGAGGCCATGCGCTGCGTCCACGAATGCTCGAAAATCGTCCGGCGAGCCGTAGTTTCGCGTCGGTGCAAATAAATTTACGCCGTCATAACTCCAGCCAAACACTCCTGCAAAATCCGCCACGGGCATTACTTCAAGAACCGTGATGCCCAGGTCCTCGAGCAAAGAGAGCTTTTCTATCGCCGAACGCCACGTGCCTTCCAGCGTGAGCGTCCCGATGTGCAATTCATAAATTACTTGACCGGCAAGGCGAATGCCTTTCCAGCGTTGATCTGTCCACGAAAATCTATCCGCATCGACAACTTGCGACGGGCCATGCGGACCTTTCGGCTGAAATCGTGAAGCAGGATCGGGAAACGGCCCCTCCCCGTCCACTTGGAAGGAATAGGTGTCCCCATTTCCAACTCCCGCAACGTTTCCCGAAAAATAGCCGCCGCCTTCCGCCGCCAACGAATGCTCTCCGCCCTTCGTCAACACGGAAACCGTCTTGTGCATGTCCGCCCACACCCGAAACGCGGTCCCGCCTTCGCGCACCTGCGCGCCAACGGGATACCACCATGGGAAAGAATCCGTCATTTATGAGCGTGGAACGATAGCTAGCCGCATTCCGATGGGTACAAAATTCAAAACCTGCCGATGCTTAGCGCCATTAACTAGCCGGTTTATTGCGCCTGCATGGCGCGCTTCACGGTGAGCGTAAGCGTTTCGTTTTTGACGTAAGCAGTGGCCGTCTTCGGATCCACCGGTTTGGGCCACTTGGCAATGAGAAAAAACGAATCTCGGGAATCTCTGTCATCTTCCGCGTTCATTCTTCCTCGGGACTGGCGATTTTCTCCCGCCACGAGGCCGCAATGTGCATCGACGGCCACCTTGACGTCCGCCGGCGCGAACCCCGCAACTGGAATATTCAACGTAAACCACGACGATAACTCGCGAATCTCCGGGGCCCGCGCGAGCATCTCAGATTCCGCCTGAAGCCAATTCGCAAGATCGTTCCCGCTACTGCCTCCTTCCAGATACAATTCGTAAGCTCTACGCTCTATGCTGCTGCGCAAGCGGTCAAATAACAGTTGTTGGTCCTGCTCGATGAAAACAGACGAAACTGCCTCTTTTTCCTTTCCTTTTGCCGCACCAGTTTGGTTTGCCATGGGACCCCGCTTGCTTAGGAACGTTCAAATCCAGCAGTCATTGGATAGCAACTCAAACAATTCCCACAATACCGTGGAGGCTGTAGTGGGAGTTTCCGGAGATCACCAAATCGGACTTAAGACTGCGACGGGCAGGTCTGAAAGGATTTCCTCGACCGGCAGCAAGTCCGAAACGGCGTACAAAGAGACTCCCGTGACAACATTTCGCCAGCGCGCCGCAGCCGCGCGGGCCCCCAAATCGATTTTACATTCCCGATAATCGTTTGCTTGCAACCGCCCGTCCAGTGCCGCCACCACTAGGCAGACTTCCTGCCCTGCGCTTCTTGAATAAGCACAGATGCTTTCCTCGCTCCCATCGCCCACTCGCAATGGCTCGTAAGCCCCGCTTGCAAACAGCGCCGCATTCTCTTTACGAAATCTTAAAAGCGTCGTGCTCAGCGCCAGCTTAACGCGCCCGTCGTGCCAGTTCTGTAAATACTCCGCGAATTGTTCTGCGCGATTAGCCGCCCGTTGCCCCTCAATTTCCCGCAGTAACCCGCACCGCTTTCCGAAATCCACTGGCCGCCGGTTGTCCGGATCCGCGAAATGCAAGTCCCACAATTCGCATCCTTGATAAAAATCGCCCACGCCCGGCGAGGTGATCTTCAACGCCAATTGTACCAGCGAGTTGTGTACGCCCATCTGCGCCACACGCTGCTGAAACGGCAGGAAATTCTCAAAAAACGCTTCGGACCTCTCTCGATTCAACGCGTCTCGAATGTACTCGGACACCGCTAGTTCATATTTTTCGTCTGGCGAGATCCAATTCGATCGCACCCGCGCTTCGCGAATCGCCTTGATCATCGCCGCCTGCAATCGTTCGGCATACCAGCCAAGAATTTCGTCATCGAGAGCGCGCGGTAACGTCAATTCCGCGGGCCACGTGGCAATTAAATTCTGAAAAAAAAGATATTCGTCATTTCGTGCAGGCGGCGCTGTGCCTTCCACGTCGCCGCGTCTCGCACGCAAGATCCGGCTCCAACTCGCCACCTTGGTTGTCCATTCGTCGGCGACAAGAGAAACGGCAGCGAGCCGCGCCCGCGCGTCTTCTCCATGCTTCGTATCGTGCGTGGCCGTCGCCAGCAGCGTTGCCGGCCAGCTTTCCGCTCGCTGTTGGTTTCCTTTGTGAAACGCAGCAAGCGACCCTCCGAATTCCCCCGCCGCGCTCCCCACTTCATTCAGCGCCACAAACCGGTTGTATCGATAGAGCGCCGTGTCCTCCAGTCCCTTCGCCATCACCGGCCCGCTCGTTTGCTGCGCCTTCATCGCAAATCGCACCACGGAAGTCCTGCTAAAACCGCTTCCCGCATCCTCTGCCAGTTCCCCTCCCAACAATTTTTCCAAAAACTCAAACACGCTCTGGTCAATCTCTTCCTCGTTCTTCGTGGCCTGCGCAATCGCCCAGTGAATATATCTCCGGTCCGTTTCGTTGCGCGCCGCACCATCTACATAAGTCCGATACACCGGGAAACAAGCGATGATTTCTTTCAGCGCGCGCCGCAAAATATTTTGCGTGAAGTCTGTGGTGCGGGGGTTTTGCCGGGCCACGCGCACCGCATCTCTTGCCAGCGCTTCGAGTTCGCTACCCATTTCGTTTTCTAGGATCTTAATCTTGCATTGGCGCACGATGGCGGGAAACTCCTGCGTTTCACCCGTAAACTCACGGTAAAACGTCGTCAGCGTTTCCTCGGCGCTGCGATTTACCAGCAACTCCGTCACCTGATTGCAGAACTCATACCCCGTCGTTCCCTGCACCGGCCATTCATTCCTTAGACTTTCATGACGCCCCAAGATTTTCTCTACCACCAAATAGCACTCTGCTCCGCCTCTCGCACGCAGCCGTTCCAAGTATCCCATCGGGTCGAACAGCCCATCCACGTGGTCGATCCTCAGCCCCTGCAGCGTTCCATCCCTTAGTAGTTCAAAAACCAGCCGGTGCGTATGCTCGAAAACTTCCGGTAATTCCATGCGAATCCCGGCCAGCTCGTTGATGTTAAAAAATCTTCGATAATTAATGTCGTCTGCCGCCACACGGAAGTACGCCGCTCGCCAGTGCTGCTTGCGTATCAACCCATCCAACTTACTCCACGAATCCAAACTCCCCGCATTTCCGCGAAACGATTTGACATTCGCTTCTAGCGCCGCGCGCACGCCATCGTTGCTGGCCGTCAATTCCGCGAGCTGCGCCTTCAAACCAGCAGCGCGTCCCGGCATATCCGGCCGCCAATTCTGCACCGCCGAGAATTCGTCTCCCATCCTCTCCAACTCGATTGTCGTCTTGCCCAAAATCTCCGCATAGCACAGCGGCGACACCGGCAACTTGTGCGTCCCATAAAGCCAAACACTAAATTCTCCACGTTCCGCGTCAGATTTCAGTTCGATCTGTCCCGATTGCAGCACCGCTCCATATTGTTCGCCCAAAAAGGGCACCAGCAGCTTGCCATTCAAATATTCCGGATGGGCTTCCCAATCAATATCAAACCACGCTGCATGCTTCGATTCCCTTCCCCACTCGAGCACATCGAGCCACCAGGGATTGTCCGCACCTCCCACGCCCATGTGGTTCGGCACGCAGTCCAGAATCTGTCCCAGCCCGTGCTCGCGTAACGCACTGGTCATCCTCCGAAACGCATCGTAGCCGCCCAACTCCGAATTCAATGCATTGTGGTCGATTACGTCGTAACCATGTTCGCTGTTCGGACGCGCCTGCAAATACGGCGACGCGTACACGTGGCTGATCCCCAGCTTCGCCAGATACGGCGCCACCGCGGCCGCGTCATCGAAACCGAAATTTTTCCCGAACTGTAAGCGGTACGTGGCGGTCGGAAACATCGCTGGAGTCCTGGGCTTCAAGCAGCGGGAAATCGCAGCCTAGCACATCGCGTACAGCCGCACCGAGCGGCCGTACATTTCCACCATTTCACCAGGCTTGAATACCCGGTCCACCTGCACGGAATCGCTGGTATCCAGCTCGAGCCGCCAACCCTGTCCATCGATCGCCGCTGGAAACACAAGTTTTACCTCTTCATGATGGCTGTTCAAAACCAGCAGCATCGTTGCGTCGCTTCCCCGCTCGCGCACTCCCGTCGCTTGTGCTCGTCCATCGAGCAGCATTCCGATGCACCGTATTCGAGGATCTGTCCAAGCCTCCTCGGTCATCTCCGCGCCGGACGCTTGCAGCCAGGTAACATCCTTCACGCCCAGCGCTTCGTTGTAAGCGCCTGTCAGAAACCGGTTGCGCCGCAGCACCGCATATCGGTTCCGCAGTTCGATCAAGCTCCGCACAAAATCGATAGTATCCTTGTGCGCTTGCGCCAATGACCAATCCACCCAGCTAACGTTGTTGTCCAGCGCGTACGCGTTATTATTACCGCCCTGCGTCCTGTGAAATTCATCTCCGGCCAGAATCATCGGCAGCCCCTGCGCCAGCAGCAGGGTCGCAAACATGTTCCGCATCTGCTTTTCCCGCAGCCGGTTAATTTCCGGATCCTCCGTCGGCCCCTCAACCCCGCAATTCCAGGATCGATTGTCCGACATACCGTCTTTTCCATCCTCCCCATTCGCTTCGTTATGTTTTTCGTTGTAGCTTACGAGGTCGTTCATCGTGAAGCCGTCGTGCGCGGTCACAAAATTTACCGAAGCCCACGGCTTGCGCCCCCGCCGGTTAAAAATATCCGCCGACGCGCTCAACCGCTTTACTAACTCTCCGACCGACGATCCACCCTTCCAGAAATCTCGCACCGTGTCGCGGAACTTATCATTCCACTCCGCCCAACCCGGTTGAAATTCACCAACCTGATATCCGCCCGGCCCGCAATCCCACGGTTCTGCAATCCGCTTCACCGTCGACAGTACGGGGTCCTGCGTGCAAACCTTTAAAAATCCGCTCTGCTGATCGAATCCCCCGTACTCCCGTGCCAGCACCGTTCCCAGATCAAAACGAAATCCATCCACCTGTGCTTCCTGATTCCAGTACCGCAAACTGTCCGCTACCATTTGAATCACTTGCGGATGCGATAGGTTCACCGTGTTCCCCGTGCCTGTATCGTTCACGTAGTAGCGCTTGTTGTTTTGAATCAGCCGGTAATAGCTGCAATTATCAATTCCCTTGAAAGAAAGAGTCGGTCCCAGCTCGTTGCCCTCCGCCGTGTGGTTGTACACCACATCGAGAATCACCTCGATTCCCGCGTCATGAAATCGCGCGATCATCTCCTTAAATTCGTGCAAACTGTTCAACGGATCCGCGGCATATCGCGGGTCCGGGGCAAAGAACCCGATCGTGTTGTACCCCCAATAGTTCGTCAGTTTTTTTTCTTGCAACCGTCGATCGTTCACGAACGTGTAAACCGGCAATAGCTCGACCGCCGTCACCCCCAGCGATTTGATGTACTCAATGACCGGCTTTTGACTCAGCCCCGCAAACGTTCCACGTTTTTTCCGCGGCACCGCGGGATGCCGCTTGGTGAATCCGCGCACATGCAATTCGTAGATGACGGTCTCGTTCCAGGGCACCGCACTGTGCCGCCGTGTGCTCGGCCGCCAACGAAATCCGGGATCCACCACCACGCACTTCGGCACGAACGGCGCGCTGTCCCGTTCATCAAAAGAAAGATCCGCATTCTCCGCGCCAATCGTGTACCCAAAACACGCGTCATCCCACTGCAGCGACCCCACGTGCGACCGCGCATACGGATCCAGCAGCAATTTGTGATGGTTAAAGCGATGCCCCTCTTCCGGCATGTACGGTCCATGCACGCGAAATCCATACACCGACCCCGGGCGCAGTCCTGGCAGGTACCCATGCCAGACTTCATCCGTGAATTCGGGCAGCTCAATCCGCTGCAATTCATCCTTGCCGGTCTCGTCGAAGAGACACAATTCGACTTTCGTCGCATGCGCGCTAAACAACGCAAAGTTCACGCCTCGCCCGTCCCACGTCGCACCTCGCGGATGTGGCGAACCCTCGCGAATTTGCCCTTCTTTCGGAATCGTAAGGTCTTCCAAGGGGGGACGAGGAAGTTCTACAACCGTTGTTTCGACTTCTACCTGAGCCTGCGGAGTCGTGAGAAGTGCAGAATCGTCGTTTTGCAAAGGAATGCCGCCTCGATGTAAGAAAGGCATGTTCAGAGATTACCCCCATTTTTGCCATGCAGGACAACCTGTAGTCCGCGCGCTGAAAGCCTGTAGCAGGTGCTCCAGCTGGTTCGGAGACGCGTCCATTCCGCGCGGCACCACTGCCGCGTTGATGACGGGGCAGATCATCGGGGAGGCCTTTGCTAGAGCTCGAGGCGCCCGACAAATGCTTCCGCTCTATGGCTTAGCCGCAGTAAGTTGCTTTATCTTTTGCTCGGCGCTCTCGCGGATATCATTGCGACGTTGTTCCGCGTCCACCGTATCGTTGGCCAGTAGTTCGACAGCTCTCTTGGCTTCCCGCAACGCCAGGTCTTTTTGACCGTCTGCCAGGTAGGCATCCGACAGACTGTCGTATACGTTCGGTGAAGTGGGGTACGCCATCGCATTCAGTTTTAAAATTTCCACCGCACCCTTGCTATCTCCGGCTTGCATGTGTTCGTAGCCGATGATGTTGACGATGAACTCCGGAAGGAAAGCCGCCTCGGAGCCGTCGTGGCGACCTAAGGGTAACCCCTGCGCAACTTGGTCCGCTCCTGCGCCACCGGGAAGGTCAATCAGTTCCAAATCGTGAAACGTTCGCGGATCCATGGCCCGGCCGCTCGTTTTCGGCGCTCTCTCCGGCTTATTTTCAAGCGTGGCTAGAAACCAATCCGCGATTACGCTGGGCAGCTCTTTCTGTACCGCAAACATTTCCGCCCCGTGCCCGCCAGATGCGTAATGCGCGAATCGGCTAGCGGAGTTTCCCGAAAGACTGAAGAACCACTGCATCAACAAAGCCTGCGGGCCGAACGCATCATCGTCGGCTGCGGATGTAAATATTGGTAGGTCCTTCGATGCTTGCAGGAATTGGCGTCCTTCGCGGTCGGTCGGCCCTGCGAGCAGAACCAGCGATTTCACTTCGGGATGCTGGCGAGCCAATCGGATTGCATTGTTAACGCCGCAACTGGCGCCCCCGACTCCGATTCGCCCGGGAGTTACTCCGGGCTGGGCCAGCAGATACTGGAAGGCAACGTTGATATCGCCAGGCCAAGTCTCCGTTTGGATTTTGCCCTCTTCTTCTTGCGTCAGCTTATCGTGCGGGATGCCGCCGCTCTCGCCGAAACCACGATAATCGATAGTGAGGGCGTTTATCCCCAGCGAAGCGAGGCGCTCGCCAAGCACATCCCACAACTTGCGTTGTTGGTTGCATTGGTGCAGCAGCAAGACTCCCGGTCCCGGTTTTCCCGAGGAAAAATACGTTCCTTTCAGCAGGATCCCATCGGGCGCACGAAGATCCACTGTTTGGGGCGACGGCGGCGCCGCGCCGGCATCTGTGACCAACAGTAAGAGAACCAAGATGGGAATACTCCGGAATGTTGCCATATCGCGCCCCCCTTCCATCTTAGCCCTCGACGTACGCATTGGCGAA
>CAWAEM010000010.1:0-128747 GCA_963780935.1 uncultured Acidobacteriota bacterium
GATGCCGAATCGTGGGCCGGAAGCCTGACCGGCTACGGGTACGCCTGAGGCCCGGCATCGTATGCTGGGATTTGATTTTCGTCGCACTTCTCGCAGCCCTGGTAATTGCGGCGATTTGGCTCTTCACCGCGCCGCCGGCCTGGTTTCCCCGCGCCCATCTCAGCCCTGGCCTCCGCCTTCGACGCGCAATTCAACGCGAACCCTCTGGCTCACCGGCTTCGCATTCCTCGCCGTCCAAATCCTGCTCATCTACATCCTGCTGCGTTATCGCACGCACCGGCAAAGCCCCGCAACGTTCTCCGGCAACCAACGCCTGGAAATCCTCTGGACCGCCGTCACCGCGCTCCTGTTCTTCGGCCTGGCCCTGATGGGGATGCCGGTATTCACTGTCCCGCGCCTCGGACCCGAGCCTCCCGGCGCGGAGATCATCGAAGTCGACGCGCACCAGTTCGCCTGGAACTTCCGCTATCCCGGACCCGACGGAAAGTACGGCCGCACCCGGCTCGATCTGATCAGCGACGCCGGCGGCAATCCGCTGGGCCTCGATCCGTCGGACCCCGCGGGCAAAGACGATATCGTAGTATCGACGCTGCGCGTGCCGGTCGGACGCGACATCGTCCTCACGTTGAAGTCGCGCGACGTGGTCCACGATTTCTTCGTGCGCGAGTTGCGCGTCAAGCAGGACGTCGTTCCCGGCATGGACATTCCGTTTCGCTTTCGGGCGGACCGCACCGGCGCATTCGAAATCGCCTGTGCCGAGTTATGCGGGCTGGGGCACAGCCAGATGCACGCGGTCATGCTGGTGATGCCCGCCGCGGATTACGATCGATGGAAGAAAAACCCGAGTCCACGCTAACCACCCGGCCCGCGCGGCGATGGTATTCCTCGGACCATCGCGCCGTGGCGAGACTCTATTTCTTCCTCGCGCTCATCGCCGTCGTGACCGGCCAGGTGCTGTCGCTGATCATGCGTTTTCACCTGGTAATCCGCAGGCGAAGGTCGGCTGGTTCGAAAGCCTCTGGCCCACCGGCGCGCCCAGCGGCGTCATGACGCCCGAACTCTACCTCTCCATCCTGACGCTCCACGGCACCCTGATGGTGTTCTTCGTGCTGACCACCGCGCCCATGGGAACCTTCGCCAACCTGGTGCTGCCGGAACAGCTCGGCGCAACGCACATGGCCTATCCGCGCCTCAACGCGCTCTCCTTCTGGACCATCGCGCGCGTCGTTCCTGGTGCTCATCGCCTCTTTCGTCGGACCCGGCGGCGGACCGCTCTCCGGCTGGACCGCCTATCCGCCGCTCAGCGCCCTCGGCGCCATTACCGGCCCCGGCGAAGGACTCGGCCAGACGCTCTGGCTGGTCAGCATCGCCATCTTCTGTGTCGGGTCGCTGCTCAGCTCCATCAACATCATCGCCACCGTGATCGACCATCGCGCGCCGGGCATGGCCCTGATGGAGATGCCGCTCACCTGCTGGAACTGGTTCGTCACCGCCATCCTGGGACTGCTTTCGTTCTCGGTGCTCCTGCCGGCCGGCATTCTGCTCCTGCTCGACCGCATCGCGGGGACCAGCTTCTTCGTCCCCGCGGGCCTGCGCGTCGGCGACGAGATCATCCCGGGCGGCGGCGGATCGCCCTGCTGTGGCAGCACCTGTTCTGGTTCTTCGGACACCCGGAAGTCTACATGGCGATTCTGCCCGGGCTTCGGCGTCGATCTCGCGTGATTCTGTCGGTCTTCTCGCAGAAACCTATCTTCGGCTACAACGCCATGGTGATCGCGACGATATCCATCGCCGTGCTCGGCATGCTTGTCTGGGGGCACCACATGTTCATCAGCGGCCTGAATCCTTATTCGTCGCTGGCGTTTGCGGTGTTGACGCTCGCCATCGCGGTGCCTTCGTCGGTGAAAACATTCAACTGGCTGGCGACGCTATGGGGCGGCCAGATCGAGCTGACTTCTCCCATGCTCTACGCGCTGGGCTTCATTTCGCTGTTCGTGACCGGAGGACTCAGCGGCATCGTCGTCGGCCAGCCCGGCCTCGATCAGTATTTCCACGACACTTATTTCGTGGTGGCGCATTTCCACATCATCATGGGCGTCGCCGGGATTTTCACCATCTTCGCTGCGACGGCTTATTGGTTCCCGCTGCTCTTCGGACGCATGATGAACGAGACGCTCGGCAAGTTGCACTTCTACCTGACGTTCATCGGAGTCTATGCTATTTTTCTGCCCATGCACTTCGCGGGCTTCGCCGGCAATCCCCGCCGTTACGCCGACTTCACCACGTTCGACTTCCTGGCCCCGCTGATGCCGCTTCACCGGTGGATCACTTACGCCGCCTATTTCACCGCCGTCGTCCAGCTCATCTTCCTGGCGAACCTCGCCTGGAGCGCACTGCGAGGGAAAATTGCGTCCGCCAATCCGTGGAACACCGTTGTTTAGGTCATGCTATCGGCCGGGACCTCTTCCCCAAACGAAATCGTCGAGTCGACATGATACGTCTTCGCGCCGGTCGCCGACGGCCGCAGCATCTGGAGGACAATCGAGTCGCCGCGCGTCATCAGTGAGAAATGGGAGTTCCCGCCGCGGGCTACGGGAAACTGCCGTGTTCCGAACGGCGGGACGAGTTCCCGGATGCCTCCGAACAAAGCGGCGTCAGTTCGGCCTGGCGATCGCTGCGTGGAACCGAGTACAGCGAGCCGGACGAATAGCATCCCCAAACCGACGCCGGCCGGTCGGAGGCATTGATAAGCGCGATGATGCCATCGTCTCCGGCCTTCACGTCGCCGGAGAACAAGGGGTTCCGTAGAGCCGGCCACGTCCAGATCGGCAGTATTCAGCTTGTCGCCGGCGAGGCATTCGGCCACCCCGCTCACCGCCAGGACGGGAGAGAGTTGCGGCGATGGGACCTTTTCGCGGACCCGCACCCAGGCGCCGTCAGTCTCCCCGGCCAATTGCAGTTTGTACCCGGTACGCTCACCCGCGCTCAGGCGCACGTTATTGCCGCTGTGCCCACCAGCGGAACCAGGGCGCCGCTGGTCTTGTGTGCCTCGACTTCGGCTGCTGCCTCCCGGTCGCCCAGGTTCTGTAGTTCGATGGCCGACGAGCACGTACGAATTGTAAACCAGCCACGGGACGATGCTTTCCACCACCCGTGCTCGATCGGTCTGAGCCAGACCCCGGCAGCGGGTAACAGGCAGAGGACAGGCGGAAAAAGGCCTTCACATATACCTTATCGGCCGGATTTGGAGCAGGAGGAGGAATTTGAATGAATTTGGCCGTGGTTGGAGCCCAGGTGCGTACGTTACGGAATCACGGCCGAGCACTCCCGCCAGTGGTCGACCAGGTATCGCACGACCTTATCTCCAACAATCTGTGCAGCTTCGAGGGCCGGCAGGTAGGCTGAATAATTGCCCGAGACCAGGTTGGTCAAATCGTCAACCGCCGATACCCCGGGTGGCTGACGGTCGAAATTGCTTACCGTACGAAGCACCATCACGCGCTGCAGATCCACTTTTCCGGCATTGGCCAGCAGTGTCAGAGATTGTAGCGTCCCAGTGTCTTCCATCGCCGCGATCATATAGTTGCCCTTTCCGCCGGTATAGTAGCGGGTCCAGGCGTTGGCCCACTCGTTAAACTTTGCTCCGTGCCAGAAGGTGCTGGATGACATCGTATCGCCGCGGGCCACGAAGGGGGGCTTCTGGCGTTGGGGAAGTCTGTGTAGCGCGCGCGGGACGTGCGCATGGTTTCAGAGTCGAGGAGCGGCGTCAAGTGGGTCAGGTTGAAAGCCCATGACACCAGGTTGGGGTTCAGCGTGTAGAGTTCGCCTTCCAGTGGCGATTTGAGGGGTAGTTCATAGGGCTTCCCCTTACGAAGGGGCACGTAGCCGGTGGGCCAGTCGTCGGGGATCTCTCGGGCGTCGACCTCGTACGCCAGATCGCCGTCGATTATATGGTCCGCCCACACGGCTGAGCCGAGCGAAACATCCGCGGGGTCGCCACCGCCGATCCCCGCGACCAGCCAGTAGGCTTTGGAGAGATCGAAGCGCGGATCGAGCCCAGCGCCATCACCGAGGCCGCCGCCTTGGCCGTGCCCACACCCGTAAGCATGCCCAGGACGCCGTCCTTGTTCATGCGAACGTGATGGTAGGCGGCAGGCATCGGAAGCACCTCGTCGAGATGTTCACGCTCCACCCAAAGCTGATATTCGCCCGGGGTGTCGCCGGTGTCTTCGCCGCGTTCGAACATGGCGATCACCACTACTTTGACTTGAATTGGCTTGTTCGCAGCGAAGAGACCCGTGTTAAGAAGGCCCAGAGCGAGAATGATCTTCTTCATGGCAATGTTTCATTATGCCGTGGAGAAGATCATCGCTCGGGAGGGAGCTACGACTTCGGCTGTGGCTTGTGCAATTGTGCGACCGTGGCCGTGGTCTTGTGCACTGGAACTGCGAATGGCTTGGCCACAGAAGCCGTGGGCTTCGTGGTGGTGGTTGTCCGGGGACGCGCCCGGTAACTCGTTCTGCGGAGCGTTGACTTGGGCGCGGGCGGTTCTTTATAAGCCGCCGGAATGATCAAGTGGTCGCCTGGCGCCGGATCTTCCGCGCCCGCCATATGGTTGGCGGAGATGATGCTGCTGGTGGTTGCACCGTACCGCCTGGCAATCACGGCGAGGGTTTCGCCCGTCTCAACCCGATGCATTCTCCAGGCCAGCCGGTGGTCAGCCGGAATGCTGTCCAGACCCGCAATCAGCGCTGTGGAAGTGGACTTGGGGACATGCAGGCTATAACCGGCGGGAGCCATGTTCTTGATCAAAGCAGGGTTCAGCTCAATGAGATACGAGATGGGAGCGTCCGTCAGGTCCCCGACCAGCGCCAGGTTCGTAGTTGCGCTCATCTCCACCGTATCGTACTCGACCGCCGACTCCGGTGTGACATTGTCGAGCCCGTATTCTTTGGCATTCTTGCCCATGATCGTCATCGCGAGAATGATCGGGACGTAGTTCTTGGTTTCAGCCGGGATTGCGCCGCGCGCGCGAAGTTCCCAGAAATCGGCATAACCGGTACGCTCGATGGCGCGCTCGATTCCGCCCGGTCCGCAATTGTAAGCGCCGATCGCCAGATACCAGTCGCCAAATTCGGCGTACAGATCTTTCAGGTGGCGGGCGGCCGCACGGGTAGCTTTTTCAGGATCATACCGCTCATCGGAATACGGGGTCTGGCCCAAGCCGTACTGATTTCCGCGCGATTGAATGAACTGCCACATCCCGCCTGCGGCAGCGTAGGATACGGCGCGCGGCAGGAACCCGGATTCTGCCTGCGCCAGATAGATCAGTTCCTGAGGGACGCCCTCTTCGGCCAGCACCTTCTGGATCATTGCCTTGTAGCGGCCGGCACGCTCTAGCCCGGCGACAAGCGTGGAATGCCCTCGGCCGTTGAAGTAGTTGATGTAACCGAGCACGGCGTCGTTCATGACCAGAGGCAGCCCCGAGGTGGTGGCATGCAATTCCTCGGAGACTTTGGACTTCAGACGCGGATCACAGGGAAGGTCGTTTCAAGGATATCTTCGAGGGGGGCCTTATCAAATTGGGCTTGCGATTCCTCGGTTGGTGCTTCCGCTCCGAGTCCCGCGAGATCCAGGTGATGAATCGAATCCACCATCTCGTCTAGCTTGTTTTCGTAGAGGGTCCGGTTGGTAGGATTCGCAGAAGCCTGAATCATCAGATCCACCGCGGCATCAAACTCACTGCGGGCGTGGTCTGAATCCTTTACCCGATAAAGCTTCCGACCCGATTGGAATCTTTCTTCAGCTTGTTCAATCAAAAGATCCGAGGAGCTTGGTTGAAAAGTTTTGTGTTCCTTTTCGGTCTCGAGCCGCTCGACAGCTTTGAGATAGCTTTCGTCGCGGGTCTCGACGATGTCGGCATAGATTCCAATGGAGCTGAAGACGCTTCCGGCGGCGGACGGAGACATCAGCGACATTTGGAAGGTAGATTGCTGTGAGTAACAACAAACGGAGTCAACGGGTATAAGAACGGTTGGAAAGATCAGAGATAATTGCGGTCTATAAAAGGCCAAATCATTAACCTCGAGATAAAGTAGTCTACGGCTCCGGGACGCTCGGGCCTGCGAGCAACTCCTACACTTTATCCCAATAGTCATAGCTGCTCAACCCCATTGTGACACATAGTACGTGTTTTTTCGCTACACTTGCGCCTTTCACGCTTTTTACGAATCTATGTACGGAGTTTTCAGCCTGAAGGGTCTACTCCTCACAATCCTCCAGAGGGCAAGAATACCCCTAGCGTACTCAGGGATACAATTTTACGGATTCTTGTTTACCAAGGATTGTAGCGTCCTGAGACAGGCTTTAATCTGTCCCTTTTGAGATGCCCAGTTAGACAGAGCCCACAAAAGGCGATGGTCTATCCTACAGTGTCCACGACGGTCACTTGTATAATGAAGACCTCGCTGGATACTCCAACATTATATGCCGATTCGCGTCGCGCTTCATCATAAGACTACCTATCGTTATGACCGCCTGGTCAAGCTCTCGCCGCAGGTCATCCGCCTGCGCCCCGCGCCGCATTGCCGCACGCCGATCACGGCCTATTCGCTGAAGATCGAGCCGCAAGGCATTTCATCAACTGGCAGCAGGACCCGCAGAGCAACTACCTGGCGCGCGTCGTCTTCCCGGAACCGGTACCGACATTTCCGGTCGAAGTCGATCTCGTCGCCGAAATGGCGGTGATCAATCCGTTCGACTTCTTCCTCGAGCCGTACGCCGAGCAATTTCCCTTCACCTACGAAGCCGCGCTCGCGCGAGGAACTCGACGCCTTATCTCGAGCCCGAGCCGGCCGGCCCGAAGCTCGCAGGCGCTGGTCGAGTCGCATCGACCTCGACGAAACGACCGGACCATCGACTTTCTGGTCGATCTCAACAGCGGCTGTCAACAGCGACATCGGCTACTGATCCGCATGGAGCCCGGCATCCAGACGCCGCGAAGAGACGCTGAGCTACGCAGCGGCTCCTGCCGCGACACCGCCTGGCTGCTGGTGCAGATGTTGCGCCATCTGGGCCTCGCCGCGCGCTTTGTTTCCGGCTATCTGATCCAGCTGAAAGCCGACGTGAAATCGCTCGACGGGCCCGCCGGGCCCGCAGCCGATTTCACCGATCTGCACGCCTGGTCCGAAGTTTATCTGCCCGGCGCGGGCTGGGTCGGGCTCGATCCGACCTCCGGCCTGTTCGCCGGCGAAGGCCATATCCGCTGGCCGCGCACGCCCGATCCCGCCTCGGCCGCGCCGATCACCGGCGGCGTCGACCCGTGCGAAGTCGAGTTCATCCACGAAATGAGCGTCACGCGCATCCACGAAGACCCGCGCGTCACCATGCCCTACACCGACGAGCAATGGAAGCGCATCGAGGCGCTCGGGCCACCAGGTCGATCGCAGATCTGCAGACCGGCGATGTGCGCCTGACCATGGGCGGCGAGCCGACCTTCGTCTCGATCGACGACATGGACGGCGCGGAATGGAACACCGCCGCGCTGGGCCGACGAACAAGCGCATCCTGGCCGAGCACCTGATCGAGCGGCTGCGCGACCGGTTCGCCCCGGCGCGCTGCTGCATTACGGCCAGGGCAAATGGTATCCGGGCGAACCGCTGCCGCGCTGGGCCTTGGCCTGCTACTGGCGCGCGGACGGCGTGCCGCTGTGGCGCGACCACGAATCTCTGGCGCGCGAGGAGCCGGCAAGCACCGATTCGGTCCGATGGAGGCGCAGCGTTTCTCCGAGACCCTGGCGCGCCGGCTGGGCGTCGATCCGGACTACGTCAATGCCGGCCTTCGAGGATCCGCTCTACTACCTGCAGCAGCGAGCGGCAGCTGCCGGTCAATGTCGATCCGCTCGACAACCACCTGGAAGATCGCGCAGGAGCGCGAGCGGCTGCGCCAGGTGTTCGAACGCGGCCTCGAATACGCCGTCGGTTACGTGCTGCCGCTGCAGCGCGGCATCGGCAAGAACGGACCCGAATGGCAGACCGGCCTGTGGATGCTGCGCGGCCAGCACCTGTTCCTGGTGCCCGGCGATTCGCCGGTCGGTTTGCGCCTGCCGCTGCCGAGCTGCCCTGGGTCGCGCCCGACGACGCGCCGCGAGATCATCCCGCAGTCGATCCGATGGTCGAGCGCGGGCCGCTGCCGTGCCGCCGCGCGATGTCGCCCGCAGACCCGGTCCTGCAGCGCGAGCACGATCGCCAGCGAAGCGCGACCGGAAGCCGGCGCTCGGCGAATCCGCGCCCTGGATCGTGCGCACCGCGCTGTGCGTCGAACCGCGCGACGGCCGGCTGCACGTCTTCATGCCGCCCGTCGCAGACGCTCGAAGATTATATCGATCTGCTCGCCGCCATCGAAGACACCGCCGCGCACCTCGGCATGCCGGTGGTGATCGAGGGCTACACGCCGCCCTACGATCCGCGCATCAACACGATCAAGGTCACGCCCGATCCCGGCGTGATCGAAGTCAACATCCAGCCCGCGCACAACTGGGCGCGAACTGGTGGAGCAACACCACCGCGCTCTACGAGGAGGCCCGCCAGTCCCGGCTGGGCACGGAGAAATTCATGCTCGACGGCCGGCATACCGGCACCGGCGGCGGCAACCACATCGTGCTCGGCGGCAGCCACGCCCGCCGACAGCCCGTTCCTGCGCCGTCCCGATCTGCTGCGCAGCATGCTCGGCCTACTGGCTGAATCATCCGTCGCTTCTCCTATCTGTTCTCCGGCATGTTCATCGGCCCCACCAGCCAGGCGCCGCGCGTCGACGAAACGCGCCGCGACAGCCTCTACGAACTGGAGATCGCGTTCAGCCAGATCCCGGATCCGGGCGAAGGCGCGTGTCCCGCCCTGGCTGGTGGACCGCATCTTCCGCCACATCCTGGTCGACGTCACCGGCAACACCCACCGCGCCGAGTTCTGCATCGACAAGCTCTATTCGCCGGATACGGCCACCGGCCGGCTGGGCCTGCTGGAACTGCGCGGCTTCGAAATGCCGCCGCACGCGCGGATGAGCCTGACGCAGCAGTTGCTGGTGCGGGCGCTGGTCGCCTGGTTCTGGAAGCAGCCGTATACAGCGCAGCCCGGTCGCCTGGGGCACGCGGCTGCACGACCTGTTTCATGCTGCCGCATTTCGTCGCGCGGCGATTTCCGCGAGGTGCTCGACGATCTGAACGCGCGCCGGCTATCGCGTTCGAGGCCGAATGGTTCGCGCCGCATTTCGAATTCCGCTATCCGGTCTTCGGGCGCGTGACGCACGCCGGAATCGACGCTGGAACTGCGCCAGGCGACCGAGCCCTGGTACGTGCTGGGCGAAGAAGCCGGCCGGCGGCGGCACCGCGCGCTTTGTCGATTCCTCGGTCGAGCGGATGCAGGTGAAGGTCAGCGGCCTGACGACGACCGCTATGTGATCGCCTGCAACGGCCGCCGCGTTCCGCTGCACTCCACCGGCACGCAAGGCGAATGGGTGGCGGGCGTGCGTTATCGCGCCTGGCAGCCGCCGACCTGCCTGCATCCGACGATCCCGGTCCACACGCCGCTGGTCTTCGACATGGTGGATACCTGGACCGGACGCTCGATCGGCGGCTGCACCTATCATGTGGCGCATCCCGGCGGCCGGAGCTACGAAACTTTCCCGGTGAACGCCAACGAAGCCGAGGCGCGGCGCACGGCGCGGTTCTTCGGTTTCGGCCACACCCCGGGGCCGATGCCGCTGCCAGTGATGGAAGAGAATCCCGATTTCCCGCTCACCCTGGATTTGAGGCGACCCGTTTCGCCGAGTGCGCGGAATACTTTGGAGTCGCCGGCAGGATAAACAGTGGCGACTCATTTCTGAAGGCTGACACCGTCCACCATCCAGCAGCCGTGGCAGGGGCCTTCCTTCTGGCGACTCAGGACAAACTTGAACGCGGCAACATGACTGCGGTCCGAATGCACGGTCTCGATCTGTTCCGCGCGATCTCCGTTGATAGCGATGGCGCGGAACTCCGCGGGATAGTTGTGCAACAGTGGCGCAAAATCGGCGCTCTTCACCAGCCCCATGAAATGACCGTAGGGGCCTGTCACGACGTGGTTCGCGGGCGAGGCAAAACGATAGGCTGTGAACACACCCGCGTTGGAAATCGGCGAGTTGTAATTCCTAAGGGCGGCGGTGACCGTCTCGACGACCTCAACCGGAGTCATATCGGGTCGTGGGCGCGGAGCGGTTGGCACCGGCCAGAAGGCCAGCAACCACAAAGCTACGCAACTCACGAATTCAGCACCCTTAGAATGATGTAGAGATTCCAGGTCACCAGCGCCGCGTACCAATAGTTAATCCAACGAATAAACGCCCATCGATTGAGGAGAATGCACACGAGCAGACATCCTGTTGCGACCAGCTTGGAGCAGACAAGGCCGGTTACCGGCCCCCAGCGGATCAACAGACGAATGAAGGGACTCGCCTCCATGTTGCCCAGGCTGAAGCCGACGAGGGTCGACATCACGTCCAGGATCTGAAGATAAAGGAAGACTTCCAGCAACATTCTGTCCGCGCTGCTCCGAGTCGCCACCAAGATAAGTGTACGTGACCGCCTCATTTTTGGATTTGAGCCGCTACCCGGTCAGCTTCACCACGAAATTCTCCATCACAATGCGGTCATCGGGGCGGGCGTTGCGCAGGTCCCGATCGGTCTCGAAGATCAGCTTCATGCCCCGTTCCAGCTGGTCGCGCGAGAACTTGCTTGCGGTCTGCAGCACCTGTTCGGCGCGCGAGCCCCACATGGGGACACCCATCTTCGTGAAGTGTCCCTGAATCTGCTGGGACGATCGCAGGTTGGCCTCGCGTGCGATCAGAGCCTGGCGAAATTGCGACGACAGAAACGACAGGGCGAGCGGCAGGTATTCGCCGTCGCGGCATAGTGTATCGAGCACTGCGAGGGCCCGCGCACGATCCCGCCGGCCCAGCGCGTTCACCAGCGCGAAGATCGTCGAGGCGCGGGCGTCCGGAACCATCGTCTGGATATCGTCTTCGGTAATGGCACGATCGGGAGCAAGTAAGGATAGTTTCTCCAGTTCCGTGGCGATCCTGGCCATATCGGCGCCCAGCGCCTCGACCAACAACTCCATCGCCGCCGGCTCGATGATCACACCCAGCCGTTTGGCGATGGACTGCGCTTCCCGCCGCGCGTCGTCCGGAGAGTAAGGCGCGAATTCCACCACGTCCTTCACGGCCGAGAAGTACTTTGCGACCCGTTCGGCCTTCTTCTTGTCTTCGCCTTCCAAGCCGAAGCGCGTTGCCTCGAACAAAACCACCACACCGGGGGTGGGATTGCGCAGATAGTCGACCAGCGGTGTCACGTCCGAACTGCCCTTCGATTCTCCGCCGCCCTCCTCATCCTCGTCGCTCTTCGATCCCTTTGGCATGGCCGCTTCAGCACTCGAGGCCATAATCAACCGCTTGCTGGCGAACAAGGAAAGCGCCCTGGCATCGTCGATGACCTCGGCCACAGTGTGCTGTGAAAGATCGTAGTTCGTCAAGCCTTCGACGCGCTCCTCCGGTGTCAGGTGCGCATTGAGCAGCGCGTCTTTGCACCGCCGACGGTCATAGCCTTCGGAGCCGAGGAACAGATACACGGGCGCCGGCGCACCTCGCTTCATAGCGCCAAGAAACTGTGCCGGATTCATCAGAAGTTCTCTAAGATAGCGCTGACCACGGTCTTGGCGACATCCTGGCTGAGCCGCCGCATGGCGAACTCACTCTCGTCGAAGTAAACGGTCGGGTCAACGCTGACCTCGTAACGTTCGCGCACTTCCATGCCCGGGCGATCGAACAGCACCTTACCGGACCGGTCCACCAGCTGAATTTTAAGATTCACGTGGACCTCTACATTGGCGGCCCGAAACGTCACCGGGTCGTATACCGTGGGGAAATTGAACACTGAATTCACCGAGCCCCGCAGCGTAGCATCCGCTGCACCCGGATCGGAAGTGATATGGTATTTGGTCCGGGAGATGAACTCCCGGGTGACGGCTTCGGTAAGCTGGTCAGTGAGTTTGTAGACCGTGGTTCCGTTGGCAAATGCGGGGACCGCTATCGTGTGAACTGCGGTGGGCAGCAGGTTGGTCTTGCCCGCGACGTGATAGCCGCAGGAACTGAGTGAGACCATAGCTAAGGCCAAGAGACTGAAGCCCGTGTTAGGTGACATCGCGGACCACCATGGCTGCGTTTTGCGCCGTCAGACGAAGATTGTCGAGGGCCATCCACATCCAAATTGCGTTGGGCTGGTTGTTGTCGACTGAGATCACCCCGAGAGTGATCTCATTCTGGCCGGCGACGCCGACGTTATTCGGAGGCTCGGTATCGCGCGAGCGTGTGGTCCGTGCTGCTCCACACTCCCCTGCGGCAGAATCACGAGCGGATTTTTTTTCAATTGCGCCGCGATCTCCGGTTGCGTTAAATCGATAAAATACCGGCTAGCCAGCATGGCGGCTCTTTTGCGCGATTCGCTGGCGCGCCGACTCGAGCACTTCCGCGATCGTCACGGTTTGACCATTGCGTTCGACGGACTTCAGCGCGGCGTTCACCATGGCGACTGCAACGTTTCCGTTATACGCCGTCAGTTCATTAGGCTTGCCGCTGCGGCAGCTTTCGGCGAAGAGTTCCAGTTCGGTGCGAAACATATCGCTCGGGGGAACCTTTATCTCTTCGCGGCTTCCGTAACCGCTCTTGCCGCGCTGAATATACAGCGTCGAAGTCTCGTGGAGCCTGCTGGGATCATCCCACGTGGAAAAGTCGATTTCGTAGTGCATCAGTCCCTGCGAACCAAACACGCGCACCGCGAAGATCCCCGGAGAGGTCCAGCAAGAGCCGACGTACCCAACCTTGCCGTCGGCAAACTTCAAAAGAGTCATCGATTGATCGTCGACCTCGGCACCTACCGGCGAAAGCTTTGAAGCCATCGAGCTCGCTTCAACCACCTCCCCGCCAAGATAGTGCAGGACGTCGAATTGATGTATTGCCAATTGCGAGAGCGGGCCGCCCGGCGCTTTGTCTTTGTACCAGCGCCAAGTCTTGGGCGTAAGCTCCAACGCACGCTCATTTGAGAAGTTAGCCTCGATAAACGCCACACGGCCGAGTTCTCCGCTTTCAATCATCAGACGAATCTGCCGAATGCCGGCCATCAGGCGCGCGCTGTGGCCAACCGTCACCGTGATCCCGTATTTTTGTTCCAGGGAAGCAATTTCCAGCCCGTCTTCGAGCGTGCTGGCGATGGGCTTCTCGGTGTAGACGTGCTTGTGGGCCTTGGCAACTTCGAGAGCCACCGGGAGATGCTGTTCGTTCGGAACCGTTAGGATCACGCCCTCTATCTCGGGGTTTGCCAGCAAGGCATCCAAGCCGGGGGCGGCGTCCACGCCAACCTCACGCTGAAACGCTAAGCGTTTTTCTTCCGAGCGGCTATACCCAGCGACTATCTTGAGGGCAGTTGAATGAGCAGCGGCACGCGTCAAGACTTTGGCCCAGCGTCCCAATCCCACAATCCCGACTTTCACCGGAGTACCTGCCATGAGATTTCAAGCTCCTTGAAGAATGGGGGCTCGGCTACAAAGGATGGTTGCGAAATGCCGCACTGCAGTAGTACAGTATTACGAGAATATGGATCAGTCAACCCTTTTACCCTCATCTCCGGTCTCTTGGGTTCCGCGTTCCGCTGCACCTTTGCGCCGGCAGGTCCTCGACGAACTCCGCCAGTCCATTATCGCCGGCCGGTTACGGCCCGGGGCGCGTCTCGTCGAGCGCGAACTTATCGCCATGATGGGCGTGTCGCGAACCGTCATTCGTGAGGCGCTTCGCCAACTTGAATCCGAAGGACTCGTAGCGATCGTTCCGAACAAGGGACCGATCGTTCGCGAACTAACGCGCGACGAGGCGCGTGATTTATATTCGATTCGCGCGGTTCTTGAGGGGCTGGCCGCTCGCCTTTTTGTAGAGAATGCCAGTGAGTTGAGCATCGGACGTTTAGAACTTGAATTGCGATCTACCGAGCAAGCGTATGCTGATGGCGACAGCGAGCAAATTCTGGCGGCTAAGAACCGCTTCTACGAAATACTTCTTGACGGAGCGGCCAGCGAGACGCTTTCCTCGATGCTTGGCGCGTTGCACGTTCGTATCTGGCGTTGGCGAGCGGTCGGAATAAGCCATCCCTTGCGCTCGGAGCAACGGTCAAAAGACAGCTTGCAAGCGTTGCGCTTGCTGCTGGGGGCCGTCAAAAATCGCAATTCGCAGCTTGCGGAGTCGCTGTTGCGTGACGAGGTCACCAATGCCGCTGCGGAAGTCATGCGTTTACTGGAAGACGCGCAGCAAAGTTTGTGACAATTTTCTTCCGTTACCGTCGTCGGTATTAGGAGCGCAGATGACTACGCACTTTATCGTGCATGACAAAGACGACGCCGTCGGCGTGGTGGTGGTTGAAGATGTGCAGCCGGGCAGCGACGTGACCGGCTGGATTATGGAGACGGACGAGACGATTCAGTTGAAGTCTCTCGACGCGGTGCCCTTGGGGCACAAAATTGCTCTGCGGGATCTCAAGGTTGGCGACACGGTTTTGAAGTACGGCCACGACGTCGGACGTATTGTCGCGGACGTTGCCAAAGGCCGCCACGTGCATGTCCACAATCTGAAAACGAAAAGGTGGTAGCGATGGGGCGTCACGAATTTTTTGGCTATCGCCGCGAAAACGGTCGCGTGGGAATTCGCAACCACGTGGTGATTTTGCCGCTCGATGACCTCTCGAACGCCGCCGCGGAAGCGGTCGCCAACAACATTAAGGGCACGCTGGCCATTCCTCACGCATATGGGAGGCTGCAATTCGGCGAAGACCTCGAATTGCATTTCCGTACGCTCATCGGTACGGGTTGCAATCCCAATGTGGCTGCCTGCGTGGTGATTGGCATCGAGCCTAGCTGGACGAGTCGCGTGGTGGATGGCATCGCCAGGACCGGCAAGCCGGTGGTTGGCTTGGCGATCGAAGGCCACGGAGACATTAGTACGATTGCTTCGGCATCGCGTAAGGCGCGCGAATTCGTGCAATGGGCTTCTGAAAAGCAGCGCGAGAGTTGCCGGATCGACGAGCTTTTTGTTTCCACAAAATGCGGAGAGAGCGATACTACCTCCGGACTGGCGAGTTGTCCGACCGTTGGCAACTTGATTGATAAGCTTGATCCGCTCGGCGCCACGACTTGCTTCGGCGAAACTTCGGAACTTACCGGAGCGGAGCTTGTCTGTGCCAGCCGCGCCGCCACCCCAGACATAAAGCAAAAATTTATGGACGCTTTCAACGCGTACCAGGAAGTTATCGACCGGCACAAGACCAGCGACCTCTCTGAATCGCAGCCGACCAAAGGAAACATCGCCGGTGGCTTAACGACGATCGAAGAAAAAGCATTTGGTAATTTGCAAAAAATCGGGAGAAAAACAAAATTCATCGAAGTTTTGAAACCGGCGGAAGCTCCCGCGAAAGGTCCGGGACTCTATTACATGGACACTTCGTCGGCGGCGGCCGAATGCGTAACGCTGCAAGCTGCGGCCGGATTTGTGGTACACCTCTTCCCTACTGGCCAGGGTAACGTCATCGGTAATCCGATTGAACCGGTGATTAAGCTCACCGCAAATCCCAAGACCGCGCGCACCATGGTCGAACACATCGACCTCGATGTTTCCGGAATTTTGCGACGCGAAATGACGCTTGACGAAGCGGGCGACCAGCTCATCGACATCATGATTCGGACGTGCAACGGGCGCCTAACGTGCGCGGAGGCTCTGGGCCATCGCGAATTTGTGCTGACCAAGCTGTACCAAAGCGCGTAAGGGCGGGGAAAGGGATTTTGTCATTATATCTGTGCGCTGTTTTGCACGCGATCTGAGGAGTCTTCACATGCGTTATTGCAGTTTCGAGCGCCACGGGACCCCCGCTTATGGCCTCATCGAACCGCAAGGCGGCGTCGACCACATCACGCATGTGCTGCGCGAATCGCCGGAGCAGAGCGATGACCCGCGGCCGACGCGCATCGAGCCTGTCGCCCTGAGCTCCGCGGCGTTGCTCGCGCCGGTGCATCCGACAAAAATTGTGTGCATCGGTCGCAACTATCGCGCACACGCCGCTGAAATGGGGAGCGAAGTTCCCAAAGAACCGCTGATTTTTTTCAAACCGCCGTCGTCGGTGCTCGCTCCAGGCAGAAGCATCGTGCGGCCAAAACTTTCCGCGATGGTTCACTACGAGGGCGAGTTGGGGGTTGTCATCGGTAAGGATTGCCGCAATTTGAAAACTGGCGAGAGCGTGCGCCCGTATATCCTCGGCTATACCGCGGTAAACGACGTCACTGCTCGCGACTTGCAAAAGACGGACGGCCAATGGGCACGCGCGAAAGGATTCGACACTTTCTGCCCGGTGGGGCCGATTGTCACCGACGAGATCGATCCGTGGAAGGGCGTAAAAGTCGAAACGCGCGTCAACGGAAAATTAAGTCAGCATGGCACAACGCTGGACTTGGTGTTTAATCTGGATGCCATCATCCATTACATTTCGAGTGTGATGACCCTTTATCCGGGTGATTTGATCGCTACCGGCACTCCGGAAGGCGTAGGTCCGCTGGTGGCGGGCGACCAAGTCGAAATTTACGTGGAAGGTGTCGGAACCCTGAAGAATCCCGTGGTCGATCAGGCTTGAACCTATTTCGCGGTGGAAGACTGGATGGTGGTCTGAAAACTAATCGACATCACCCATTGTCCGTGCCGCTTAACCCATACGCGACTCACGTGCACCGCTTTCCCTTTGTACGGCTGATGTAGACACGTCATCACCACAGCGTCTCCGAAATCAAACATCTGCGCTGTGACCAACGGCGATGGCGCCGACCCGACTCCGCTCACCTTCTGTTTATCCAGGGTCGCCATGCGCCCGGCTTTGTCAATCGGATGATCGCTGTTGGAACTTATCTGCACAAACTCATCGGCAATGTGCGGAGCCCAGGCAGCGGAGTCGTGGGCCGTAACCCCGGTCTCGAGTGCCTGCCAGGACGTAATGATGGCGCGCTCGGCTTCATTCTTCGGCTCGAATGGCACCGTCTTGCAAGGATTTTCGCACGTTGTTACTCCGGTTCCCGCCACTCCGGACGGCGCATCGAGCTGCTTCACCTCGTGGTATACCAACAATCGCCAGCCCTGCGCGCGATTCACCCAGATTCGCAGGACGTGAACCCTTCCGCGGCTACCAATAATCGTGTCGACGTCACCATAGCTCAGCTCTTTTACGTTCGCGCCGCTTTCGTCGCCAAGCAACGGTGCAGGCGGCCCTTTGAGAACCTCATCGCGCGTCCACGTCTTCCCGTCCATATCGGTCCATGTAAAGTCCGCATCCAGCAGCGCACCAATCGCTGTCGCGTCGAGTTTCGCCGCCGCCTGCACAAAATTCTGATCCGATATGTGCACGGCAGGATTTGCGTCGACAGACGCTCGGAGCGCCAGAACACTAAGCATCAGAAGCGCCACAACAATCAGACCAGTCATTCGCGTCACGGTTCGTTGGATCATGGTGTGTTCCATTGTGGTTTTGCCATCGTAGAGCGGAAATCGGGACGGGGGGAGCAGTCACCGTCCGACGCCATAGGCCGCAAATCAGTTCTTGTCCATCGGTCCGTATCTTTGCTCCACGCTCCTCCAGACCTACCTCACGGTGACACCCTTGCGCTCCACTAACCCTTCTCCTCCATCGGATGGGTAGAGGACTTTCACTTCCAAACTATCGAACATGCTCGGCACACGAAGGCAAAGGCCGGACTTGGGTCCGGCCTTCACTTCAGAAAACACCCTCCGCAGTTAGAAAATCAGCTTCAAACCAAGCTGAATGTCGCGCGCTCCGCCGGAACCAAGCACGGGATTCGCTGAAGCGGAATCCGGCGTAGCGCAGCCGCAACCGAAGTGTCCGGGAGAAGACGGGTCTGAAAAGCCGTTGGCTGGACCGTAACCGCTGGTGCCGTCCCATGGGTTGGCGAACGCCGGGTGATTAAACACGTTGAACATTTCTGCCCGAAATTGCGCGGTGAGCCTTTCTTTGAATCGCCACGCTTTGGTGACCGAGAAATCGACGTTATGAAACCCGGTATCCCGAAACACGTTTCTCCCCATCGTGCCGAATGTTCCCAATGTCGGAGGCGTAAGAACCGACTTTCCATTAAAGCTCACATAGCAGCCGGCAGTCCCCAGCGTGCCGGCATCGGGCGCCTTCGCGGTGCACGCGGCCCAAAACGCAGCAGTTTGCGCGTCAGAAAAGACCTTTGTTACGGCGCCTCCCTGCAAAGTCTGAAAACATCCGCCGGAGTTGCCACTCGAGCAGTGGATAAACGAATTTGGTCCGCCAGATTGAAAGTCCGATGGACTTCCGAACAAATCCCATCGATCGGTGGCCTCTCCTGTATTGCTAAAATTGTCGTTCTGATCAAAGGCATTCCACGGCTGAGCACTCTGTAGGGTTACGATGGAATTCAATTGCCAGCCTTCCAATAGTTGCCCCCACGTCTTCTTGCCGGGAATCGCATACGTGAAACTCGCGGTAAAGCGATGGCGAATGTCAAAATCGCTGCTCGCGTAATCAGCGGTCGGATGCAAGCTGTCTTGCGGAAGATACTGGTTCCAGTTGAATGACATGTTATCCAGAGCGTGTGAATAGGTATAACCGACCAGCAAGCCAATGCCATGGTAATTGCGAACCGTCAACGTTGTCTGAAGACCGTTATAGTTTGACCTGTAAAGGTTGGAAAGCTGGTTGATCACCGCCAAGTAAGGAAACTTCGTGGCAAAAGCTCCAACGCCGCTGGCGTCTGCTGTCGGTGGCGGCTGGTTCAAATCACGAATTCCCAGCAGCTTGCCCCCATGATCGCCGACATAGGCAACATCCACGGAGAGCTGACTTGAAAACGCATGTTGGATCCCAAGATTCCATATTCCAACCCACGGAGTTCTATAGTTGCGGTCGAATCCCAAAATCGAACAAGGCCCTGGATCACCTCCAACGCCATCGCCGCATTCCACGGCGGTTGAAAGATTCCCCGGGAAAATGAAAGGTCCACCCGAACTCCCCGGCCAATTGAGCGACGATCCAGGGATATTCAGTCCGGTCGTCAAAATCGTTCCAGTACCCGGCGTCGCAACCCCGTTCACGACAATCGTCGCGCCGGTCGGAATAACACCCACTCCCAAGGTCGGCGCGTTATTTGTGTTCTGCTGCGAGAGGAAGGTGTTCATGGTGATTAAATCGTAAGCGATGCCGCCTCCTGCGCGCAGAATCGTGGTCCCATGTCCCGTGACGTCCCAGGCTACGCCCAGCCGTGGAGCGAAGTTTGTATGGTCGCCTTTGTAGATCGAAGGAATTTGTTTGCCGACCTGGACCAACCCGAGGTTGGGGTCGAAATTGCCGAGTAAGTTGTGCTCTTCCGACGGCGGCGTCGCGTATTCATACCGCAGACCGAGATTCAGCGTCAGGCGCGGCCTAACGCGCCAGTCATCCTGAATAAATCCTGCGTAACCCCACTGGGTCAGGTGGCGCTCAGGCGAGCCTACCGTCGGGTCTGGAGTAGTTGCCAATAGCTTGGCGCCGCTGGGGTTTCCGACCAAAAAATCTTCCAGGCTCCCAAATGATATTTGTCCGCGGGCCCGGCGCCAAGTCGCTTGCGTCACTTTCATGTCTCGCAGTTCGCCACCGAACTTGAGCGCATGCTTGCCAAAAAAATGCGAAACTTGGTCGACGACGTCGTACGTGTTGTCCGGCCCGGCAAATTTCGGGAAACTGAAGAAATTTCCTGCGGTCGTGAAACCGCCGATGCCGATATCTGGCAAGCCCCCGATAATCGGATTCGTTACGCCGGTGAATAGACCATAAGAAGCAGCCGACTTGTTTTGGTCTCCGGGAGTAATGCTCAGCGTGTAGCGCGTAACACCGAACCGGAGTTCATTGGCCCACACCGAACTTGGCGTCCACGCCCAATGAGTAGCAAGCAATTGCGCACGCGAATGAACGTGAGTCAAGAAAGCGACGTTGGTGTAGGGCGTATCTTCACCGATCAAGGCGTCGTTGCCAAAAAAATATGAACCGCTGATAGCGTGGTGATCGCTCAGATGATAATCAATCTTGCCGAGAACGTTTCGCGATAAATTTGTATTTGGGTATGTCGGATTTTCACCGGTCGGAATCGGATTCGATGCCGTCGCAGTTTGATGATTGCTTCCGAACAAAGCTCCGGTGCAAGGCGTGAACGGCGCCGTCGTCGGGCATCCCAACAAAGCGAGGCTCGCAGGATTTAACGTTCCAAGCGCGCCGCCCGCCGCTTGGATCGCGGCGATAGCATCGGGAATGCTGTTCACCGGATCCCCGCCAAGCGACGCAGTCGTCGGCACGGTAATCGGCAACGAGCTACCTACTGAGTATTTCTGCTGCTCGTAGCCAGCGAAGAAAAAGAGTTTGTCAGGAATAATCCGGCCGCCAACTGTGGTTCCCCACTGCTCCAGCTCCACCGGCACTTTTGGCTGGTCGGACGAATTGAAGAAATTGCGCGCATCAAATGCATCTGAGCGACCGTAAGCATACGCAGTGCCATGCAATTCGTTGGTTCCCGATTTCAAGCCAACGCTCGTCACTGCGCCGGTCTTCCAACCGAATTCCGCTTTGGGATTTACTTGGGTATTGAACTCCTGGATTGCGTCGATCGGAAGTATCGTTCCGGAGTCTCCGATGACGATGGCGGCATTCGTGATGCTGGTTCCCTGAAACTGCTCGTCGTTGGGCAAGCCGTCAACGATATAGCTCATTTCCTCAGGACGAATTCCGTTGGTGCTCTGCGTCCACGGCCCCCCTCCGGGATAAATCATTACCCCGGGCCGCAATGTCAGGAGATTTTGATAATTCCGGCCGTTCAACGGGAGATCGTTGATTACTTCATTGTTGAGCGTGCCGCCCAGAGTCGCGGTTGCCGCGTCCACCAGCGGCACATCCTCTGTAACCGTTATGACGTCCGAACTCGCGCCCGGCTGCAGCACCGCGTCGATGCGTACTTCCTTCGCGACTTCCAGCAAAATGTTCTGGCGCTCAAAGACCTTGAAGCCCTTCGCTTCAATCCGAACCGTGTAAATCCCAGGATCCAATCCTGGAGCAACGTACTCACCGGAGTCGTCGGTGACCAGCGTCTTGGTCACACCCCGCTTCACGTCGGTAATCGCCACCGTGCTACCCGAGATGTTGCCGCCGGACTGGTCGGAAACGTTGCCCGCGATCTGTCCGGTGCTGCCTTGGCCAAGCAGTGGCGTACATCCGAGCAGTAACACCAGCATTGAGCCCAGCATCCGGGCCGCCGCCGCATGCCTCACGAAATTCATAAGACGAAATTGGGTCGCTTTTGAGCTCATAGAACACCCTCCCCCACGAAGAACACAACGAAACGGTATAGCGGCTATACCACCATATCTTGCGCGGTGTCAAGCAAATCGTTGATAGCTCGCATCAGAGAAAGTGATTGCCGCCCGGCTGCAAGGCAATTGGACTAGTGGTCCTACCAGTTGTCGCAGGCGTCTAGGGCGGCCCTAAGTCAAAGGAACGCGGCCACTTTGTTCGGCCTTCCAGGGACAAGGATAGGGTTTCCGCGAACCGAGGCATTCGTGCATCGACAAAATGCGTGGTCCAAAGGAACGGTCGCGGCCTGAGGAGATGGAGACTGTACAGTTATCGGTGTCCACGTGGATTCTGGCATCCGTCCGGACAACCCGCGCAAGCCAGACGCGGCCGCTATTGACAGCGCCGGGGGTGCGCCGTAGGCTGACGAACGAGGTTACTTTTGGACCTTTTCGAAGAAATCGTGAAAATGCGGCGCGCCGGGCAGCGCGGAGCCTTGGCTACGATTGTGCACAGCAACGGCTCCATCCCGAGCTACGAAAGCTCTCGCATGCTGGTGCGGGAGGACGGCAGTATCGCAGGGACCATCGGCGGCGGCTGTGTCGAGGCCGACGTGTGGGCCGCGGCGCGAATCGCAATGGAAAATGAGACCTCCCAGAAGATGGTTTTCAACCTAAACCACGACGCCGGATATGACAGCGGGCTTATTTGCGGCGGCACGCTGGAAATTTTCGTCGAACCGATCTTGCCGCAACCGATGCTTTACCTTTTCGGCGGCGGTCACATCTCGATGGCGTTGGCGAAATCCGCTTTCGCAACAGGATTCGCCATAACGGTCATTGATGACCGCGAGGCGTTCGCAAATCGGGAGCGCTTCCCGATGGCCGAGAAAGTTGTGACCAGTTACGAAGGAGCATTCGAATCCATCGCGCCAAACAATTCGTCATACCTGGTAGTCGTGACGCGCGGCCACAAGGACGATATGCGCGTGCTAGCCTGGGCCGTCCGCACCCAAGCGCGCTATGTCGGCATGATCGGCAGTAAACGCAAAGTGCTGTCCGTTTATCAGGCGCTCGAACGGGAAGGTTATAGCGCGGAAGAATTTGCGCGCGTGTACGCGCCGATGGGCCTGAACATTGGAGCGCTCTCACCTGAAGAAATTGCCGTCAGCATACTGGCGGAGTTGATCGCGGTACGGCGTAGTGCGCGAGTGGTTGCCGGGGGCGAAGCGGGCCTCGCGGCAAGCGCCGACGCCCACAAAAAATTGCATTACGAAAGCCGCCCGGCCCTGACCGGGCGCTGAAAGCGGGAGCATGCTCGCGGCCGTGATTCTCTCCGGTGGCGCTTCGCGCCGCATGGGCTCGCCAAAAGCGCTGCTGCCCTACCAGGGACAGCCGTTTCTCGAACATTTTCTGCAAATCACCGTTCATGAAAAAATTGGGGTGCGCCGCGTGGTGCTCGGAGCGGACGCGGAACCAATCGCTGCAGCCGTCAAGCTTCGCCCCGATGAAATCGTTCGCAACGAAGACTGGGAGGAGGGCCAACTCACATCAATTCACGCTGCGCTGCGAAGCCTGCCGCCAGGAACTGACGGCATGCTGCTCTGCCTCATCGACCATCCGCTGATCAGCGCCAGCCTTGTGGACAGTCTGATAGCGGCGTTTTATTCCTCACAATCGTTGGTCGTGGTTCCTTCTTACGAAGGGCGCCGTGGACACCCGGTGATTTTCTCCGCTGCGCTCTACTCGGAATTATTGGCAGCGCCTCTCGACAAAGGTGCACGGGCAGTGGTGTGGGCGCACGCGAACGAAATCGCGGAAGTGCAAACCGATGAGCAGGGCTGCCTGCTCAACCTGAACGACGTCGACGCGCTCGCAAAATTCCAGGCGAAACTATCTTAGCGCAGCGCTGCAATTCAACCTTTCCGCAGCTCCACAAGAAGTGCGCGCAACGCGCTCTCTGCCAATTGTGCACCATGAAATGTTGCGGGCGGCAAATTCCCCAGACTTAAGGAGATACTGTGCGCGTTGATGGAGTCCATTTCGCACGGCGCACGTCCTTGCAGCTGTTCTGCCAGGTAGGAGGCCGCCGCAATCGCGGTCGTGCAGCCGCGACACAAGAATCGCGCTTCCGCGATGTGCCCGGCTTCCATGCGAACCGCCAGGCGGAGAACGTCGCCACAAACCGGATTGCTCACTTCGACGGTATGCGTGGCGTCTGGCAGTTCGCCGGCGTTGCGTGGCTGGCGAAAATGATCGAGAACCGCAGGCGTAAACATTTGCTAGAAATATCGTACAACGGTTTTTCCCTGATATGCTCTTCCCCGTAAACGGGCAACTCCCGCGAGTTGCCGATAACTTACTAGCGATAGCGAGCGAATAAGCATGATTTCCTCCCGTAGAGGGTTCTGGCGCGCCTCGATGCCCATTCTCGTCATTTCTTTGACATGCTGCGGCGCGGCGCAGGCACAATCTTCCCACCCTCTTTCGACGTCCGAACCGTCCGCTGCCGAGCGGCTTGCAGATCGCAACCTGGACGGCGCGAAAGCCAATCCCCTTGCGCTGCGCGCGCTGCTCCTGAAAATGCCAAAGGGCGCGGACTTGCACAACCATCTCTCCGGTGCGATTTACGCCGAGACCTGGATCCATGATGCAATCGAGGATCATCTCTGTGTAGATTTGGCGACGCATTCATTCGCCAAACCCGAGGGCGTTGCGGTCACCGCTTCCGAAGAACCGAACTGCGCCCAGGGCCAGGTTCCGGCAGCGCAGACACAGACGAATCAAGAACTATACGACTCGCTGATTGACGCGTTCTCCATGCGCGGATTTCAACCAGCGCCTGGAGTGACTGGCCACGATCACTTTTTTGCCACCTTCGGCAAATTCGGAGGAACCGACCACAAACACTTTGGAGAATTGCTCGACGAAGTCGCCGCGCGTGCTGCTGCGCAAAACGAGCAGTATTTGGAATTGATGCACACACCCGCGTTCAAGAACGCAGCTGCGGCCGCCGGCCAAGTTTCCTGGACCGAAGATTTCGCGCAACTTCGCGAACAACTTCTGGCGCACCGTTTGCGCGACGATATCCCTGCCACGCGGGAAGGCTTGGATCAAGCCGAAGCAGATCGTGGGCGGCGCGAGCGCTGCGCTGGCGCCGACGCCGCACCGGCCTGCAGGGTACAGATTCGATTCCTCTATCAGGTGCTGCGCGGCTTGCCGAAAGAAATTGTTTTTGCGCAAACCGTGCTGGGATTCGAGACCGCGCTCGTCGACCCGCGGTTCGTCGGCATTAATTACGTCATGCCCGAAGACGGGTACGTGTCCATGTCCGACTACGCGCTGCACATGCGGATGCTGGCGTATCTGCACACTGTCTATCCGGCGGTTCACATCGCGCTGCACGCTGGAGAGTTGGCGCCCGGCCTCGTTCCCTACGAAGGCTTGTGCTGCCACATTCGGTTGGCCGTCGAAGAGGCTCACGCGGAACGCATCGGCCACGGAGTAGATGTCATGTACGAGAATCACCCGCACGAACTCTTGAAAGAGATGGCTGCCAAGCACGTCATGGTCGAAATCAGTCTCACGAGCAACGATCTAATTCTGGGCATCAGCGGCAAAGATCATCCGTTTGCCATCTACTGGCAGTTCGGCGTCCCCGTGGCGCTCGCCACAGATGATGAAGGCGTTTCGCGCATCGATTTGACGCATGAATACGTCCGTGCCGTGCAGACTTATGGGCTGCATTACTCGGACCTTAAACAAATGGTGCGGACTAGCCTCGAACACAGTTTTCTTCCCGGCGAAAGTTTGTGGAAGGCTCCCGACGTTTTCCGCAGTGTTGCCGCAGCGTGTTCACGCGAGAAGCTCGGCGCGGAAAAACCGAGTCCGGCGTGCACCGCGTTTCTTCGTTCGAACGAGAGAGCTCGGCAGCAGTGGGAACTGGAGAAGCGGCTCCAGCAATTTGAATCGCAATTTTAAGTTTCTGCAGTCATGAAAATGGGCCGCCGCCACACGTGTCGCCGACGGCCGGCGCCCGCAAAGAAATGTCCGCCCAGGACGTATTTGTAAAATGACGCTTGTTCCTTCGATGCAAGTGGCGGTCACGGAGAGGATTTTTCCCTGAATGGAAAACGCGGCAAGAGAAAATCCTCAGAACCCAGGCTATGGCCTGCGGCGTGAAGCGCTGTCTCCACTCGAAACCCTCGCGCAGTCCGTTTCCACCATCGCGCCAACCGCCGCTCCCGTGGCGGCCATTCCCCTCGTCTGCGCGCTCGCCGGGAATGGCACTTGGCTGGCCTACCTCCTGGCGACTGCCGCCGTCTTACTGGTGGCTCTGTGCATCACGAAATTCGCGCGCTACTCTTCGTCTCCCGGATCGCTGTACACCTACGCGGCTGCCACTCTTCCGCCCTGGCTCGCGGCGGCCTCGGCTTGGAGTTTGCTGCTCGCCTACGTCGCAACCGGGAGCGGAGTCATCGGTGGTTTCTTTCACTATTCCAACTTGCTGATTCGCGATTTGACCGGGCATTTTGCTTCCACGGGACTTCTCGCCATTTTGGCCGGCGGCGCCTGCATGGCCATCGCCTGGCGCGACATTAAGGTTTCTGCGCGTTTGATGTTGTGGATGGAGGTTCTTTCCGTCGCCGCCATTCTCATTGTCGTCGCCCTGGTGCTGGCGCGTTACGGCTGGCACGTCGACCGTGACCAACTTCACCTTCGCGCGATGACCGGCGGCGGGCTGCGGCTCGGTCTGGTGATCGCCCTCTTCAGTTTTGTTGGGTTTGAAAGTGCCACCACGCTTGGCGCGGAAGCTCGCAATCCCCTCAAGACGATTCCGCGCGCTGTCATTCAAAGCGCATTGCTAGCGGGCGCCCTTTTCGTGCTTTGCGCGTACACGGAAGTTTTGGGTTTCCACATTGCGGGGCAGGACCTCGGAACAAGCCAAGCGCCCATGCACGTCTTGGCCACCGTCGGCGGCGTATCTATTTTCGGAATCTTCATCGACATCGGAGCGGTGGTCAGCTTGTTCGCGTGTACGCTCGCCTGCATTACTGCCGCTGCCCGCGTGCTGCTTTTGATGGCGCACACTGGTTTGGCGCACCGTCATTTGCGCGCCACGCACATTCGCAACGAAACGCCCGGTCGTGCAATCCTGGTGACGGGAGTCGCCGCAGTTGTGCCGGTCGCGATCCTCGCAGGGCGGGGCGCCAGCGGCCTAGACATTTATGGCTGGCTCGGCTCGCTTGCGACCTATGGCTTCATTGTTGCCTACGCGCTTGTGAGCATCGCTCTTCCAAGTTACTTGCGGCTCCACGGTGTCTTCCGTCCCGGGGCGCACATTCTTCCGTGGCTCGCCGCCACGGCAATGGCCCTGGCGCTCATCGGTAATTTATATCCAGTTCCGGAAGGCCCGTACGGCAAACTGCCTCTAATCTATCTGGCGTATCTCGCTGCGGGACTGGCTTGGTATTGGTTCGGTAACCGCAAGAAACAAGAACAGGGTTCGTCCTAATGATCGGCCGCTTCCTCGCGATAGAATGTTGCGCATGTTCTCTGATTCCAGTCCGCTGCAGCAAACACTCGCTTCTCTCGCTGCGGGCCACGCGACTCCGCGAGAACTCGCCGAGCAGGCTCTAAAGCAGGCCAATAGCAACGCCGGCCACAATGTTTATATCTCGATCGATCGAACGTGGACGCTTCGTGAAGCCGACGCGCTCGATGTGCGATATCGCAATTCCGTCAAGCCGCCGCTGTACGGTCTGCCGGTCTCCATCAAAGACTGCTTTGACCTGGCAGGCTTCCCTACCTCCTGCGGCTCGCGTTTTTACGCTGCTCAGAACGGATTGGCGCGCGAAGACTCTGGCTTGGCGGCGCGATTGCGGGAGCAAGGAGCGGTGATCACCGGCAAGACGCACCTGCATCAACTGGCCTACGGAATCACGGGAGAAAATCCCGATTACGGCGACAGCGTGCAGCCACGTGATGCAAAGTTGCTAACTGGCGGCTCGTCAAGCGGTGCGGCGTCCAGTTTGCAGGAAGGGTCGGCACTCGCGGCGATCGGCACGGATACTGGAGGATCGATTCGCGTCCCCGCGGCCCTCTGCGGACTCGCCGGCTATCGCGCATCGTTTCAACTCGCCCACGATTGGGATCTGTGGCGCGGCGGAGTCCACCTCGCGCCCTCCTTCGACACCATCGGCTGGCTGTTTCGCGATTTGCGCGATGGTCCATTGCTGGCGGACGCGCTGTTCGGATTGCGCTCGCGAAGAATCACCACGCCGGAGATGCGCGTTCGGATCGGCTGCGCCGCTCCGGAATTTCTGCACGATTGCAACACCGCCGCACGGGAGGGATGGGACAAGTGGCGCACACAACTGACGAAACGCGGCGCGGCGGTCGCAACCTTCGATTCGGCGTTCTGGGAAGAGGCCATGGATATCTACGCGCCGATTCAGGCGCGCGAGGCAGCGGCCTATCACGCTGCGCAAACGGGCAATGACTTTTCCCACTTTGCGCCCGCGATTGCAGAACGGCTTACGTGGGGACAGTCGCTCAGCGAAACTGCAATCGCGGGGTTCCGTGAGCGGCTTGCGATTTTCCGCGAGCGCATGGATAAACTTCTACACGAACATGACTTCCTGATCGCGCCGTGCGCCCCGATGAACGAACTTCTGGCCGGAATCGATCACACCGCGACTCGACGGAGCATCCTGCGCTATGCAACGCCGATCAGTTTGGCCGGCGTACCGGTCGTCACGTTACCCGCTCCCGCGGGCGTCGGCGTACAACTTATCGCCGCGCGTGGCGCGGACGAGCGCTTGCTCGCGTACGCCGCGGCCCTTACGCCGATCGGTTAGCTCTTGATGCTGCGCGAAGCGGCATCCCAGAACACCGGTTTCTTGCGGAAATACGATTCATTGGCCATGTGGCACGCGATGGCGGCGTGATTCCCGAACACCGCGTCTTCAACCACCGGCTTGCGCGTTTTTACGGCCTGAAAAAAGTTCCACAAGTGCGGCCGCACATCGTCCCAATCCCAGCCCTTGTAAATGGTGTCCGCCAGGAACGGCTCCGTGCCGATAGCGGGATCGTGCTCGGCGTGCCATTGCTTCGTATACTCATCACGCATTTTTTGCGGGAATCCCTGCGCATAGTAACTGGGGCTAACGTCGATGCCGCGCTGCGGAGAATGGCGAATTTCAAATTCGCCCGCATCCAAAATGCCCTTCGGACCCATGAAGCGTGCAAGTTCCGGAGTTTCCGTTCCGAGTCCGAGGCGCACGTACACGGGAATTCCATGATAATCGAACAGCACTGCGTGAATGTCTGGCATTTTGCGGCCATCCGGGAAACGGAAAATTCCTCCTAACGCGCAAGCCGAACGGGGCGGTTCGTTCCAACCCAGGGTAAACTGCATGCCGCTGAGCAAGTGCACCATCAAATCACCGCCGACACCCGTGCCGTATTCTTTCCAGCAACGCCAGCGCGCAAAGTGATACTTATTAAAAGGAATTTTCGGTGCGTCGTTCAGCCAGGTATCCCAATCAAGATTTTCCGGGGAGAGTCCCGGCGGCGGCGGATATACCCACGCGCCGGTGGGATCGTTGCGGCCTAGCGTGAGTTCGATCATTTCTACGTCGCCGATCGCGCCTTCGCGATACAAATCCCGCGCTTTGGCTCCCAGCACGGAACTGACTCGCTGCGAACCGATTTGCACGATTCGGCTGTTTTTTTGCGCGGCCGCCACCATGTCGAAGCCTTGCTCCGCGGTATGCGACATCGGCTTCTCGCAATAAATGTCTTTGCCCGCGTTGCACGCGTCCACCACCACCCGCTTGTGCCAGTGATCCGGAACTGCCGCCACTATGCAATCAATGTCCTTGCGATCCAGCAATTCCTGATAATGCCGCGTCACTGGCAAATTTGGATTGTTCGTGATTTCACGCGCCAGCGTGTGACGGCCGTCATAAAGGTCCGCCGCCGCGACGCACTCCACCCCTGGCAGCGTGATGGCGTTCGTCAACAAACCGGAGCCTTGCATGCCAACACCGATCATTCCGAACCGCACGCGATCGCTAGCGGACACCGCCTGCGCCGCCGCGTCCAGCGGATGCGGATCAAGCAGCACGGTGTTACCGGCCTTGCCCGACCGTGCCGCCAGCAGGCTACCGGCAGCTACCGCGCCAGTCTGCAAAAATTCACGACGCGACAAGTCCTTTTTCGTTTTCACGATGATTCCTTTCGCTGCAAGAATTGCCGCGCTCGACTTAATAATTGCCCGGCGAGGCGGTTTTTTCCGCCGCTTTCTTCTTCAGCGGCTGAATGGAGACTTCCTTAAAAAACACAATGTCATTGTCGCTATGATTTTGCAGACCGATAAATCCAAAATCCGGCCGCGGTCCGCGCTGCGGCTCAAAATCAAATTTGCGTTCGGGAACCGGATCGCCATCCTTGTAATCTGTAACTTTGACGCCGTTCAATTCGACAATCGTACGCGGTCCGTCGATCGTGATGTCCATGGTGTTCCACTCGGGCCCGGGCTTCCAGGCCTGCGCCAGCGGCTTGGTAAGCGAATAGAGCATGCCCGTCGAGTGATAACTGTCCTCGTTAGAAGTTTCCGGATGATTGTCGATCTGCACTTCAAAACCGTAGTGCACTGGCATCCATTCTTCGCGCGGCTCAATCGGAATACGAATGAAAACGCCAGAGTTGTCATTTTCATCGCGCATCTTGTACACCACGTGAATGCGGCAATTGCCGATTTTTCCGCCGGTCCAATAAAGCAAACCCATCCCTCCGTGCGTATGGATCAGGCCCTCCTCCACGGTCATCGATCCAGGTCCAACATGCTTCCAGCCACTCAAATCTTTGCCGTTGAAGAGTTGTTGCGGATGGTGGGGATCGCCGGTGCAAACGTTCTCGGATTTAGGCGCCGCAAGCGCGCCGGCAGCGGAAGCCAGCAGAATAGCGAGCGTTACAACGCAGCGATTGACCATGCGAGCACCGACTATTAAAACGATTTAGCTGGCGTCTTTCGCGACGCCGTGCGATGCAGTCTCTCGCCAGTCGGCGCTGGATGCAACAACTTTTTGCATGTGGACAAACGGTTTGGGGAGTGCAAGCGCCGCGAGACGCCGAGGCCGCCTGAAGGACAAGACCCCGGTAGCGCCAAGGGCGCCAATATTCAGGATTTCTTTGAACCGCTTCTCGAAGCCAGGTTTTTCTGCCCAGCCGCCTTCAGCGGTTGAAACCGGTAACCCACCCACGGCTCCGTCAAAATAAATTTTGGATGAGTCGGATCGGACTCAATTTTCTTGCGGAGCTGATTGATCACCACGCGCAAATTTTCCGTCTCTTCCCCATAGTCCGGCCCCCACACCGCTTGCAGCAATCGCCGGTGCGAAAGTGGCTTCCCCTGATTGATTACGAGGTGCTTCATCACCTCAAATTCCTTCGGCGTAAGATGCACGTCTTCGCCGCGCACCACCACTATGCGGGACTCAAAATCGATGCTCATCTCTTTCGAGGTAAACGGCGGCAGCGCTTCATCCGCGGAATACCGTCGCAACGCGGAGCGAATCCGCGCCAGCAATTCTTCAATCCCGAAAGGCTTCACCACGTAATCGTCGGCGCCGGCATCAAGCGCCGCCACCTTGTCGCGCTCCGCGTTCCGCACCGTGAGCATGATGATGGGCGCGCTGGAAAACCGCCGAACCTCGCGGCACGCCTCAATGCCGCCCATCCCCGGCATGTTCACATCGAGCAAAATCAATTCGGGCTTAATCTTGCGCGCGATTTCCACGCCTTCTTCGCCCGAAGCCGCATCTGTCAGCACATAACCCTGCGCGGTTAACGTGGAACGCAACACTCGCCGAATCTGCGGTTCATCATCCACCACCAGAATATTCGCGGCCTTCATCGCGCACTCTCCGCGGCGCGGGCTGCTGGCAGCGTAAACGAAAATACCGAACCTTTACCCAACTGGCTGGTCACCGCCACGCTCCCGCGATGCGCGGTAACAATGGCCTTCGCGATCGGCAATCCCATACCCGTACCGCGCACCAGATAGCGCTGATCCTTACCTCGATAAAATTTATCGAACACCATGCCTTGCTCGAAATCGTCAATCCCCGGGCCACGATCCGCAACGCTGGTGGTCACCGCATCGCCTTGCGACTCCGCGGAAATGGTGATGGGCTGGCCCTTGGGCGAATAAAGGTTCGCGTTGTCGATCAATTTCACCAGCACCTCGCGTGCGCGGTCAAAATCCGCTGCCACCGGCGGCAAATTCGCGCTCACCCGCAGTTCCACCGGCCGCCCGGTCAGTGACGATTTCAGTTCCGCAAGCGATGCGTCGATAATTTCCTGGATGGCATGCGGCTGCAAATCCAATTCCACGTCGCCGGCTTCGAGCCGCGCCATCTCCGCCGCTTCCTCCACCAGGTGATTCAACCGATCGCACTCTTCGTTAATAATCGAAAGCAATTCGTGGTTTTGCGCCGGAGCCACGGGGTCGGACGAAAGCAAACTCGTCACCGCGGCTTTCATCGAGGTCAGCGGCGTACGAAAATCGTGCGTAATCGAATCGAGCAATGCCGATTTCAGGCGCTCGCCCTGGCGCTCCGCCTCCGTTTGCCCCAGCTGTTCCACCGCGCGCGCGCGTTCAATGGCAATGGCCACCAGGCTGCCCACCGCGTCCAGCGTTTGCCGCGACAATCGCGCTCCGGAAACTCCCAGGCTGCCAATCGGCCGCACCCCCAGCCGCACCGGAATAAAATAGAGCGACAAGTGCGGCTGGCTCAGGGACTCATCCCGCGCAAACGCACTCTTCATGCTTTCTTCATCGAGATGCGCCGCGCCAAATCCCGAGCGATAAAATTTATCCTTCAGCGGCAAAAACAGCTCCGCCGCTCCCGCCTCAAAGCTTTCCACGATGTAATCCGGAATGGCGTTCATCAACTGCAGCACATTGCCTTCGCCCAGCAGTTTCTGGCTGAACTTATAGAGCCGCTCGATTTCGCGCCGCCGGTTGTGCGCTTCATCCGCCTCGGTCCGAATGCGCGCGGAAAGCTGGCTGCCCACGATGGAAGTAAGGAGAAACGCTCCCAGCGCCACCCAATTCTGCGGATCGGCAATCGTGAATCTGCCCACGGGCGGCAGAAAGAAATAGTTGAACGCCAGCATGGAGCCCACGGACATAATCACCGAGACGGTCATTCCCCACACCGCTGAAACTGCTAGAATCGCCAGCAGCAGCGACAGCGCCACGGTCGTCTGGTTCACGCTAACCAATCGCGTATACGCCAGGGTGATGCCTGCGACGATAAAAAAAGAAGCGGCTAGTCCGACGGCGCGGCCGGCAAGTAACCTCTGCATCGCGCTATTCTACAGCAGGCGCTTCTAACACCGGCAACATCCTTCACAGGGAGAACCGCAAGCTTGCCCAAGAAACCAGAAGATTGGCTGGCCGTCGCTTCGCCGGCGCAAAAGGTCCGTGGAATATTCAAGTTGTTTCTCGGTTACGCTCCGGGTGTCGGCAAAACCTACAGCATGCTCAGCGAGGCCATCCGCCGCAAAAGCCGTGGCGAAGATGTGGCTATCGGCGTCGTGGAAACGCACGGTCGCAAAGGCATCGAGGAACTCATTACGCAGATCGCGGTCGTTCCTCGACGCAAAATGGAATACAAGGGCACGCTTTTTGAAGAGATGGACGTGGACGGCATCTTGGCGCGCCATCCGCAAGTGGTGCTGGTCGACGAGTTGGCGCACACCAATATCCCCGGCAGCAAGCATCGCAAACGTTACGAAGACGTACAGGAATTATTAGCGGCGAAAATCGATGTGATGTCCACACTGAACATCCAGCACATCGAAAGCATCGCACCTATCGTGCGCTCCATTACCGGCATCTCCGTGCGCGAAACGGTTCCGGACTGGGTGCCGTTGACCGCCGACGAAACGGTGATGGTCGATTTGACTCCGGAAGCCTTGCACGCGCGCATGAAACGCGGCGACGTTTACAGCACGGAAAAAGTGGAGCGCTCGCTGAGCAATTTCTTTCGCCGCGGCAATTTAATCGCCCTGCGCGAACTGGCGCTTCGCCAGGTGGCCGAACAAGTGGACCGCAGCCTGGAAACGTACATGGAAGACCAGGACATCCGCAAGAATTGGGCGGTCCGCGAACGCATCGCCGTGTGCATCTCCGCAAATCCCTCCGGACAATACCTGATCGCGCGCAGCGCTCGCATGGCGCGCCGCATGGACGCGGAACTTTACGTGGTGCATGTGGAACGCGAATTTGGCGCCAAGGACTTGAATCAAAACGCGCTGGCTGCGAATTTTAAATTCTCGCAAAGCCTGGGCGCGCAAGTAATCCGTTTGAAGGGCCGTAGCGTGGCGGACACCATTGCTGAATTTGTGCGCAGTAAACACATTACCCATGTGATCTTTGGACGCGCGCCGTTACATGACTGGCGCAAATATTTATATCTATCGGTGGTGCACCGATTCCTGCGCGAGTCACCCGCGGTCGACGTCCACATCGTCACGCACGAAACAGACGAGTGACTATTTTCCGGCTGTTGGAGCCGGGACGGCGACCGGCGTCGTGGCTTTAATCAAGATCGGCCAGCGCGGAAACGCGAAATTTCCCGCCACATCGTCGATTACGTTGAGCTGGCAAGTGTAGAATCCGGGCTTCAGCGATTGCAATGGAATGTCCAGCTGAAAAATTACCGCTTTGCGGTCCGGCGCGGTCACTTCGCTAACGATCAGCGGCTTGGACTCGTAGACCTTGGCTCCGTTCTGCAAAAATTCAATGCTGGAAAGCACGCGCACCCCGCCGTTCGCTGTTTTTGGCGCTGCGGGCTGCGCTTCCGTCGATGCACCGCTCGCTGCCGGCGACCGTGTTCCCTTGTTGCGTGCCGCATCGTATATTTCATATTGCAAATAAAGATGCTGATCCTGCGTAAAGACGTGCGTGACGTTCGGAACTAGTTCGCTCTGGTCCTGCGCCAGCAAATGTACGCCGTTCCTTTTTCCGCCGGTTACCGCGGCGCGTTGACTGGCCAATACCACGGAACTCATCTTCAGCGGCACTTTGCGTAAATCCGGCACCTGCACATCCGTCTCAAAGGTGCCCAACCGCCCGGTCTGATTCTCTCTTATTACAAATTTCAGGTGATAACTTCCCGGGGCGAGTTGAAACGTAGTGTTGTACTGAACGTTTTTGCGCCGCACTTGCTGGCTGGTATCAACCGCCAGTTTCACGGTATCGCGGAGGTTTCCGACGACGAATTTCCCGCCCGCCCGCACCTCTCCGATGATATCGATGGTCGCGTTGTCGCGGTCTTTCTGCTGCACAAAAGGAATCTGCGAACCGGGTATCACCAGTGATACCAGTAATTGATAATGCGAATCATCTTTCCGGAAATACGCGGCGCCTGCGAACAGTGCCACATCCGTCTGCGGCGACTCTGACGCCATTTCGTCGGCTAGCTGTTGTTCGCGGTCCGCGCGGTTCAAGTGCAGGAAGTCTCTGCCTGCGTAATAGCCGGAGCGATATTCAAGTTTCAAATCCGGGCGACTGACTTGCACGCGCAGCCGCCGGAATTTTCCGTCCTTCGCGGGATTTGCGCTGGTGAAACCGAGAACGTAGTACGCGGAGCTATCTTTCTGCACCTGCGAAAAAACTCCGCTGAAATCATTGGAGTCAAAGAACGCTTTGCCGCCCGTATCGGAAGCCAGCGTGGCCAGCGTATCCTGCGAACTGGCATTCCCGCTCAGGTCGTTCAGCACGGACTGCCCGGAATACGCTCCCACCCCGTGCAAACTTGCGGACTGCGCTTCGCCTCCCGGAGGAAAAGCCTGCAGTCCGCGAATGTCCATGGGGTAGATCGAGACGTTGGCTTTGACCGCGGCAGCGGTGGCGGCGCGCAACGCGGATTCATTGTCGACGCCCGATTGCGTAATGCCATTGCTGAAATAGATGATGGATTTTTTCTGCGGGATTTTCCCCAGCGCCTGCATGATCGATTGCAGCGCCAGTAATTTCCGGTCTGCGCTAAACGTGTTGTAATCCGTGTCGTCCGCGGTGAAGGCGCCGCTGCTTTCCGCGGTGCCTTCCGCGGTTCCGCTGGTCCCGTTATCAAAACCTTGACCCGAGCTGGACGAGTAGGCCGTCAGCCCGGCAAGGATTTTCGCGCGGTCATCTGTAAAATCCAGGTCGATGTGAAGATTGGTGACCAGCGAAACCAGCGCCACCATATCGGCCGGCTGCATTTTCTTTTGGATAAATGTCTTCGCGGCGTCCACCGAGCGGTCAATCTGTTCCGGCTCCATGGCGCTAAAGTCAAAAAACATCAGCATGAGGCGCCGGTCCCGCGCCTTCAGGGCCGAAGGCCCGGTGCCTCGCAACAGGTTCCCTGGCGCATTCTCGTCCGCCGTACCCGTCACCGTATTTTCGCCAGCCCCTGCGGTTTGCAACAAATCGACATCTTCAAAATCGAAAGTGGAAATTCGTTGCGCCTTGTTATCTTCAAGGAGGGTGAAATCTTCCTTTTTCAAGTCGCGTACAAGATTTCCCCTTTTATCGCGCGCCACCACGTTCACCAGGACCAATTCTGTGTTCACACGAATCGGTGCGGTATTCTGCGTTGCTGCGGAATTCTGCGCCGAACCGCTATTTTGCGATTGCGCGCTGCCAGCGGAAGAATCTTGCGTCTGCGCCAGTCCCGGTGTCGACCATTGCCAAAACGCAGCCATGGCCGCGAGCGCCACGGTCAAGAACATCCGTGCGCGCCGGCTGGGATTTGAAATGTTCATTCGTCTTTTCATTAGAATCGAAAACGCGCGTACATCGTGACCCGGCGCATCGTGCCCGCGCTCGTCACTTCGCCAAACGTCGGCGAATTGAGCACCGAACCGATCGCCGTGTATTCGACGGTATTAAAAACGTTGTTCGCGGTGAGCCGCAATTCCAGCGCGCGAAATTCCTTAATCGGAAAAGTCTTGCTGATCGACATGTTCATGGTGAACTGCCCCGGGCCTTCGATAATGTTACGGCCAACATCTCCAAACTGTGAATCGGAAGGATTCACGCAAGTCGGCAGCGTTCCGGCGGGTAGGTCTGCAGTCGTTTGCGGCGAACAAAACGCGTTGGTGTTGAACCATTGGCTGGCGCTCTGATTCGCCACGCCGATAGGCTGCCCGGGAACGTAGTTCGCGCGCAGGGAGCCGCTGACGCCGCGGTTGATATCGACGGTGTTTCCCAGCAGGTGGGGCGTGAAGTAGAAACCCGAGCCGATCGTGATGTCGCCGCTCCACTGCCAGTTTCCGAGAAGATGCGCGGCAACGCCGGTTTGCGCGAAGCGATGGTTTTCGCCAAGCGGCAATTGGTAAATCCAGTTGCCGGTAAACTTATGGCGCTGATCGAACGTTGAAAGTCCGCGGTCGGCGGAAATATCGAAGGGATTTTGCGCCACCACCACGGAGTTGCCGCCGATCGAAGAGGCATCGTCAATCGACTTGGAAAAAACGTACGTCGCGCCAATCCCGAGGCCTTTCGCAAAACGCTTGCGCGCGGAAAATGTACCAGCATGCAAGATCGAGTTCCCTTCCGACGACTCGTAGATGAACGGTTCGACGCCTGGAATTTGCAGCGCCCGCTCGAGATCGAGGTGCGTGCCCTTTGCGCCGTTGTAACCCACGTTGATGACCACGCCTCCGGCAACTTCGCGCTGCACGTTGACGTTCCAGATCTGCACGTACCCCAGGCGGTAGTCGGGGTTCACGGCGTAGTTGTTGGTGACGGCATTCGGATTGATCGGCGGGAAGCCGTTTGCGAGCGTCAACTCGCCCGGCGCGACGCTAGTGTTTGTAGCGGTCTCTGCAAAAGGAGGCTGGAACGCAAAATTCTGCACGATGGTGGAATACTGCGCGAGATTGTAATTGACGCCGTATCCGAGGCGCACCACGGTCTTCGGCGAAAATTTCGCCGGCGGTTTCCAGGCAACTCCAATGCGCGGAGCGAAATTGTTGCGGTCCGGACGAATCAGCGAGTTGGGATAGTTTCCGTAAAACGCCCCGGTCCCGCCGGGAAGCACGAGCGAGGCTGCAGAAAAAGTCGGCGCAACGTCGAGATTGGATATGCGGTTGTTTGCCTCCGTGTACGGGCCGTTGTATTCGTAGCGCAGACCGGCGTTGATGGTCAGGTTCGGCCGCCAGCGCCAATCATCCTGCGCAAAAAAATCGTAGGCGTTGGCGCGGAAATTGAAAGCGTCGGTGCCCGAGAGCACCGATTGGATGCTGGTCTCCTGCGGAAGTCCCAGCAGAAAATCCGCAAAGTCCGATCCGGTGTTGGGATTCGCTTGCGGATTGCTGCCGAGAGCAGTAGCGAATCCCGTAAAAATAAAGCTGCCTTCGGCGTTTTTCGCGGAGCGGAAACTCTGCAAAATACGGCGATAGTCCGCGCCGAATCGCCAGTTGTGCTTGCCGCCGTGCCAGGCCACCGTGTCGGAGATGGTGTACGTTTGATCGAGTTCGCGGCGCGGCGTGGGATCGCTGAGTCCGCCGAAAGAACTGAAACTGATGCCGGGAATCCCCCAGTCGAAGGGCTGCAGTGAGACGCCACCGATGGCTGCATTGCCCGCGACATCGAGAACACCGGAATAAAGATTTGTAGTAGAGACGTGATTATGATTGTAGTTCACGCGGAACGTGTTGGAAGTCCGGCCCTTGCCAATGGTCCATCCGCCGCTGGCGTTCAATCCCTGCGTATTCGTCGCGCCTGCCAGGGACGGATAGGCGTTCACCAAATTAGTTGACGTGCGCGTCCAGTTCAGGCCGAAATTTATATTGTTCTGCGGGCCGCGCCGGCCGCCACCTCCTCCGCCACCGCCGCCTCCGGGAATGGCAAAACCCGGCCCGCTGCCCGCGAAATTATGGATCAGGCGCAAGCTGATGGAGTCCGATGTGGAATTCGCCGCAGTCACGTAGTGAAAGTTTTGCGATTCGCCCGGAGAGTTCGGCAGCGGAATATACTGCAGCAGCGCTTGCGCCTGCGGGGTGATCAGCGCGGGGTTAATGACGTTGAGCTGGCCATTGTACGCATACGGTAGCGTGGTGCCGGGCTGATAAATCTGCACGGGCATTCCATTGTTGTAAGTAGCGGCGGAGAAATTTCCGGAGCGTTCCGCGAGTGTTGGAACAGTAGAAAAGGAATCGAATGGGTTGTTGCCGCGGGAACCGTTCCAGCCAAAAGTAAAAAATGTTTTGTTCCCGCCATTGAAGATTTTCGGAATGTTCAGCGGGCCGCCGATGAACGCGCCGAATTTCGCCTGATTGTAATTTGCTTTCTGACTTTCACGACCGAGCAACGCGTAAGGCGCGGCATCGAGCGAAGCATTGTCGTCGCTGAAATACAAAACTCCGTGCGGTTGGTTGACGTTGAATCCCTGCGGCAAACGGCCCATGGCAATGATTGCGCCCCCACCGCCGCCGCCGAATCCACCGCCTGGTCCGTTGCCCGCTCCTCCGCCTCCCGGCCCGCCGCCGAGCAAGCCTTCGCGTTGCGCGCGCTCGCGAAACTCCTGGATGCGCTGCTGTAATTCATCTTCGTTTCCGACGCCGAAATCCTGCGTCCTGCCCTGCGCGCCATTGATGCTCACCGATTCGGTCGGTCCTTCAACGCCGACTCCATTGAGCGGGAGCGAAGAAATATCCCCGGGGCTCGAAGGGGTTCCTCCGCCAGCGCCGGTGCCGCCCGCACCAGCGAGCGCGGAGAGTGTGCTGTCCAGCGCGAGGCTTTGGAATCCGCGACCCGCGGCGGTGAGCGCGCTGGAAACAACGTCAGTTTGTTGTTGCTGGCGCGAAGCCAGCAGCATTTCGACGAGCACCTTCGCGGAGGCGTTTTCAGGATTCAGCACCACTTCTTGCGTGGCGACGGCGAATCCCATGAATTCCGCGCGCACCACATAACGTCCTCGCGAAATGCCGCCAAACACAAACGTCCCGTCGCTCGCGGTGACCACAGAAAACTTTTTCCCCGTCAGCGTATTTGCCGCTGTAACAGCGACGCCCGGCAACGGGGTCTTGCCTGAATGCACGCTACCCGTAATTTGATACGAAGGCGGCGAAGCTGGCTTACTCTCGGGCGCGGCATCCTGCGACGCTGCGGTTTGCGGCGCCGCTTGCGCGCGCGCGTTTGGCGCAAGCGTTATCGAGCCGGCGCACAAAATTAGCGCGAGGGAAAATGCAGCGCGCACACGATTCAATTCTGTGGCCCCGTCGGCGCCTTGGACTGCGTGTCCCCGGCGCTGTTGTGCTTGCCAGATCCCGCCGTTTCCGCGACGCCGGCGTCCTGGATGCGCTTCCATTGCTCGGGTCCGATGACCACGATGGACTTCGGCACGAACTGGTTATCTTGCAAGGCGCCGCGCGCAAAAATGTGGTCGCCAACGTGAATGTCGGCCATGGTAACGCTATCCGGGCCCTTGCGAAGCGAGGTCTCTTCGTTTAGTTCGAAGGTTTGTTTCACTTTGTCGGTGCGGATTACCGTAAGGCTAGGCGCTTCAACGGATTGCACTTCGCCGACGACGAAATCCTTGCCGAGGGTTCCCATGGGTCCGCCACCCCCGAAGCCGCGGCCGCCTCGGCCGCCGCCTCCGTTCGGGCCTCCCTCTGCGCTGCGCCCGGAAATCACTTTGGCAGTGACGGTATGATCGGAATTCTCTTCGCCGCGCACGATGATGCCGTCGCCCACTTTGAAATTCTTCAGCGCGGCGGGTTGGCGGTCTTTGCGAAATTCGGTTTGTGAAGTCACTTTAATCGTTACGTCGGCACCGTTTATGTCCGTGATACGGATGGCGTTATCTTGAATCGCAGCGATTCTGCCGAAGACCGGGCGTGGGCCGTTATCGTCGCCTCCTTGCACGTGCTGGTGTCGCGCGGACGGCTGCCCGGAGTCTGCAGCCGGTACGTCTTGCGCGCGGACCGTGGCTGACGCGCCGCAGGTTAGGGCGGCGAAGGCCAGTAGTAGCTTTGGGCAAAGGTGCATGGGTTCTCCCGGATGAACCGCTCTCACAGTACTCGTGAACCGTGTCACATTATATGGATAGATGCGCTTTCTGGCGTCGGCGCAGCTTCGCGGCGGAGTTCTGGCGCTGACATGATCGAAGCCTTCCTATACTGGCGCGACCTTCGCTTTGCCCATGTGACGTAACGCTCTGAGGATAAAGACGCTTTCCGCATGCGCGAAGTTACCTTCGCGGGCTTCTCGACTGATTTCCCGTACGTATTTCAATTCCTTGCGCTTCGAGTGAAAGTTCCCTGGTTGCGTTCGGTGGTTACGTGCTCTTCGCATGGATTGAGCTTGCGCCCGTGCGGAGCACCGAGTGCTTTTTGCAAGTGTGGATTTTGCGAAAAAGGAGCGTTCGTCTCGACCGGATTTGTGAATGTTCCCTCGCGGTGGTTTACCATAAGGCTTGCTGAGGGTGCGTGTGGCGATAACTTATTCTTATTTAATGGCACAGAAGTATTAATTGGACTGATTTACGATGGGGCGGCATGCTGCTTGTTTGATGGGGGGACGGTCGTGTTGACCCTCATGGCGCGGGAAGTTGCGGGCGGAGGATGGCGGCCTAGCCAAGCGACACCGTGGAGTTTCCGGGCCATCATCCGCAGTCGGGTGATGGCTTTTGTGTCTAGGCTGCGGAAGGCCCAAGAGTCGGAAGCGCCCGTAGGAACCCGCAGATTGACGCGACATAAGGCTGGACAACACCGGGAGAGTTAGAACGTGACGGAAACGAAATTAAAACCGCGCAGTCACATGCTGGTCGACGGAGCGCACCGTGCAGGTGCGCGGGCGATGCTGCGGGCTTGCGGATTGCAGGATGCGGATTTTGAGAAGCCGCTCATTGGGGTGGCGAATACGTGGATTGAGATTGGGCCTTGCAACTATCATTTGCGGGAATTGGCAGCGCATGTGAAGGACGGAATTCGGGCGGCGGGCGGGACGCCGCTCGAATTCAACACCGTTTCGATTTCCGACGGCATCACGATGGGCACCGAGGGTATGCGCGCTTCGCTGATCAGCCGCGAAGTGATTGCGGATTCGATTGAGCTGGTGACGCGGGGAAATCTTTTTGATGCGCTGATCGTGCTCGTGGGCTGCGATAAGACGATTCCCGGCGGCATTATGGCGCTGGCGCGGCTCGACATCCCTGGACTGATTTTATATGGCGGATCGATTGCGCCCGGGCAATTTGAAGGACACAACGTCACGATTCAGGACGTGTACGAAGCGATCGGGCAGCATGCCAGCGGCGGGATGTCGGATGCGCGGCTGCGCGCGCTGGAAACGGCGGCATGCCCGGGAGCGGGAGCGTGCGGCGGACAATATACGGCGAACACCATGGCCCTGGTGTGCGAGTTTTTGGGGATTGCTCCGATGGGAATTTCCAGCGTGCCGGCTACGAACGCGGGGAAAGCGGCATCAGGCAAGCGCGCCGGGGAGATGGTTTTGGAGCTTTTGCGACGCGATATGACGCCTTCGAAAATCATTACGAAGGTGGCGCTGGAAAACGCGATCGCCGGAGTGGCGGCCACAGGCGGCTCGACAAACGCGGTGCTGCATTTGCTGGCGATTGCGAACGAAGCGAAGCTGAAGCTGTCGATTGACGATTTTGACCGGATTAGCGCGCGCACGCCGATTCTCGCGGACCTGAAACCTGGAGGACGATTTGTCGCTACAGACTTATACGCAGCAGGCGGTACTGCGCTGGTCGCGAAGCGCCTGGTTGAAGCAGGATTGCTCCGCGGAGAAGCTCTTACGGTCACCGGAAAAACCCTTGGCGAAGAAGCTCGAGCGGCGAAAGAAACGCCGGGACAAGAGGTCGTCCGGAAATTGAAGGAGCCGCTGAAACCTACGGGCGGGCTGGTGATTTTGAAGGGGAATTTGGCGCCAGAAGGTTGCGTGGTGAAAGTGGCGGGACACGACGTTCAGAATTTTCGCGGCCGCGCGCGGGTGTTTGATACCGAAGAGGCGGCATTTGCCGCGGTGGACCACGGAACGATCCAGGCGGGCGATGTGGTGGTGATTCGGTATGAAGGACCGAAGGGCGGTCCGGGCATGCGAGAGATGCTGGCGGTGACGGCGGCGCTGGTGGGAGCGGGGCTGGGAGACTCGGTGGCGTTGCTAACGGATGGAAGATTTTCTGGCGCGACACATGGGTTGATGGCCGGACATGTGGCTCCGGAAGCCGCGAATGGCGGTCCGATCGCTGCGGTGGCGGACGGAGACGTGATTGTCTTTGATATTCCGGGACGGAGACTGCAGGTGGAATTGAGCGAGGCGGAAATACAGCAACGGATGGCGGGATGGAAAGCGCCGGCGCCGCGATTCACGCGCGGCGTGATGGCGAAATACGCGTTGTTGGTGTCTTCGAGTTCGCTCGGCGCGATTACCGTGGTGCCGCCGTCGTTCGCGGGCACTGGAAAAAGCGGCAGCGCATCGGAATTGGGAAGGACGCTATGAAGCTGACGGGTGCGGAAATACTTTGTGAGTCGCTGACGAAATTGGGAGTGCGAGATTTGTTCGGCTACCCGGGCGGAGCGATTTTGCCGGTGTACGACGCGCTGGGGAAATCGAAACTGCATCACGTGCTGGTGCGCCACGAACAAGGCGCGACGCATATGGCCGATGGGTATGCGCGAGCCAGCGGGGGAGTGGGCGTGGCGATGGCCACGTCGGGGCCGGGCGCGACGAATATGGTGACGGGGATCGCGACGGCGATGCTGGATTCGTCGCCGGTGGTGTGCATTACGGGGCAGGTGTCGAGCAAACTGTTGGGGTCCGATGCGTTTCAGGAGATCGACATCACCGGGATCACGATGCCGATTACCAAGCACAACGTCATCGTATCTCGCGCGGAGGATATCGCGCGCACGATGCGCGAGGCGTTCATTATCGCGAATACCGGACGTCCGGGTCCTGTGCTGGTGGATATCACCAAGGATGCGCAGCAGGCTTCGGCGGAATTTGACTGGGACGCTTCTCTTCCGAAACTGCCGCCGAAACGTTTGCGAAAAAATCACAATCAAGTGGAATTCGATCGCGCGGTCGAATTGCTGAATACCGCGAGGCGCCCGTTAATTTTGGCGGGGCACGGGATTCTGGTGAGCGGGGCGACGAAGACCTTTGCGGAGTTTGTAGAGAGCGCGAATATCCCGGTGGCGATGACGCTGCTGGGGATCGGGTGCTTCCCTGCCAGTGAAAAATTGAATCTGGGCATGATGGGGATGCACGGCGAAGCGTGGGTGAATCACGCGATTCAGGAAGCGGATTTGCTCATTGCGGTGGGGATGCGGTTTGATGACCGCGTGACGGGGGATTTGCGGACGTATGCAAAGACGGCGCGAAAGATTCATATCGAGATTGACCGTTCGGAAATAAATAAAAACGTGCCGGTGGACGCAGCGCTCGTAGGCGATGCGCGAGAAGTGCTGGAGATGCTGCTGCCGCATATCGTTACGCGGGAGCACGGCGATTGGCTGCGGCACATCGCGGAACTGAAAGGCGATTCGGCGGTGCGGGATATCCAGAGCTTGCCGGACAACGGGCATTTGTACGCAGCGCATGTCATCAACGACATTTGGAAAGAGACCAAGGGCGAAGCGATTGTGGTCACCGACGTAGGTCAGCACCAGATGTGGGAAGCGCAGTATTACCATCACGACCAGCCCAGGTCGCTTATTACATCCGGCGGATTGGGGACGATGGGATTTGCGCTGCCCGCGGCGATTGGGGCGAAATTTGCGAAGCCGGAATCTGAGGTGTGGGTGGTGGTCGGCGACGGCGGATTCCAGATGACCATGTGCGAGCTGGCGACGATTGTGCAGGAGAAGATCAACATCAAGATCGCTATTGTGAACAACGGATTCTTGGGCATGGTGCGGCAGTGGCAGGAGTTTTTTTACGACAAGAGATATGTTGCCACGCCTTTGGTGGCGCCGGATTTTGCGGCGCTGGCGAATGCGTTTGGAATTCGCGGGGAGCGCGTCAGCAATCGGACGGATTCTTTGAACGCGATACGCGGGGCGCGGGCTTCGACGGACACCGTGTTGATTGATTTTCGCGTAGAGCAGGAGGATTCGGTTTACCCGATGGTGCCGGCGGGGGCTGGTTTGCACGAAATGATCCGACGGCCGAATAGCCCGAGCCCGCTGGTGGAAACGGCGACGGAGCCGTAGAGGCGAATTAGAAGAGCAAGAAAAGACCGGCACCGTATACCGTGCCCGGCGTGGGGATGAGATGCAAACATTGGTGGCGTATGTGGAGAATAAACCCGGGGTGTTGAATCGCGTGTCTTCGCTCGCGCGGCGGCTGGCGATTAATATCGACTCGCTTACCGTTGGCCCGACGGAGAATGAAGAGATCGCGCGGATGACCATCGTGGCGCATACGGATACCAAGGGCGCGCAACGGCTGGAGGCCAGCCTGGAGAAATTGGTGGATGTGCTGCTGGCGGAGAACATTTCGGAGCGGTCGCTGCTGGAGCGGGATTTGGCACTGATCAAGGTGAAAGCGGATCAGCAGAACCGGCCGCACTTGATGGAATTGATCAAGGTCTTTCGCGGGCGGGTGGTGGACGTGGCGCCGGACTCGTTGATTATCGAGGTGTCCGGGACAGTGGACAAGATTGACGGTTTGCTCGAGGTATTGCGGCCGTTCGGAGTTTTGGAGATGGCACGCAGCGGGCGGATTTCCATGACGCGAGGCGGAGATTTGCTGCAGCCGCCGGGCGCGCTTGAGGCGGCGGAAACAGCGGGCAAGAGCGTTTAGAGAATTCGCGACGACAATTTTAAGCCAGAGCTAAAACGGTCACCAATACTGAAAGGAAACTGATGGCAAACCTTTATTACGACGATTCCGCGGACATTTCCCTGATTCAAGGAAAGAAAGTGGCGATCATCGGCTACGGATCGCAGGGGCACGCGCACGCTTTGAATCTGCGCGACAGCGGAGTGGAAGTGCGCGTGGGGTTGCAACCGGGCAGCGCTTCGAAAGCGAAGGCGGAGAAAGACGGCTTGACGGTGGTGACTCCGTCGGAAGCGGCGGAGTGGGGCGACGTGATTATGATTTTGGCGCCGGACACCAAACAGCAGAAAATTTACCGGGAATCCGTTGCGCCGTATTTAAAGGCTGGGAAGACGCTGATGTTTGCGCACGGATTTAATATTCGTTTTGGCACCATCAAGCCGCCGGCGTCAGTGGACGTTTCGATGATTGCGCCGAAAGCGCCTGGCCATCGCGTGCGAGAAGTGTTTACCGAAGGCGGCGGAACGCCGGCGCTGATTGCGATTGAGCAGGACGCTTCGGGCAAGGCAAAGGCATTGGCGCTTTCTTATGCCAAAGGATTGGGGTGCACGCGAGCGGGAGTGCTGGAGACGACGTTTACGGAAGAGACGGAGACGGATCTTTTTGGCGAACAGGCGGTTTTGTGCGGCGGAGTGAGCGCGTTGATTAAGGCGGGATTCGAGACGCTGACGAATGCGGGGTATCAACCGGAAGTGGCGTATTTTGAGTGTATGCACGAGTTGAAGCTGATTGTGGATTTGATTTATCGAGGTGGGCTGAGTTATATGCGCTATTCGATCAGCGATACGGCAGAGCACGGCGATTATACGGCCGGCCCGCGGTTGGTGACGCAACAGACCAAGGATGAGATGAAGAAACTGCTGGCGGAAATTAAGGACGGCAGCTTTGCGAAGAAGTGGATTGAAGAAAACGAAAAGGGCTGCCCGAATTTTCTGGCTACGCGGCAACGCGAGCAGACGCTGGCGATCGAACAACTGGGACCGAAGCTACGGGCGATGATGCCATTCTTGCAGCCAGTGGTGGCGCCGGGCCTCGAAAAGACGGCGGCATCGAACAAGTAAGGCTTGGGCAAGCCGCGCGGCGGGTATTTATTTTTTCTGCTCGGGATCGGCAGTCGTGTTGTTCGAAGCTAGCTCGCCGGCTTGCCTGTCGCGAAGGATGACGATGCGAGCGTTCAGTTCGCAATCCGGCGAAGCGGGCAATTCCTCAAGCAAAACGATGTGAACGTTTACCTGGATGGCGCTCAACTGAGAGAAGTCTTTCCGAGTTCGGCGACGCGCCGCTCATAGATTATTTCGACCAACCCATTTTTTCCATAATAGCGCAGGGCGATCTTGTGGCCCGGTTCAATCCTGGCGCGGGCTTTTTGCAGTGCGTCAGAGAGTTCGACCCACTGGCCGTTGACGAGATAACTGCCTTCCCATCCGCGTAATTCGAAGCGCCCGTCGTGTTTGAGAATGAGGGGGGCGGCAGTGCACGGCTGAACTTTGTTGTGTGCGCGAACCTGGACGCATTGGTAACGGCCAGAGAGGTCAGCGGGCGACTGAGCGCGGGCAGCGGGGAGGCAAATATATCCGCAGACAGCGGCGAGCAGGAGGCGAACGATGAGGGCGGTGGCCCGAGAGAATTTCCCCATACTGGGACTCCAGATTCTGGGTTGCGTAGCTGCGGGCCGCGTACCCTGAACAGTAGTAGGAGAGCATTTGAGAGGCCAATCGGTTGGTTGCTAAGTCTTTGACACTAAGGCACTTATGAGAGGGCCGAGGCGGCGATTGAGCGCAAAAGTGACAAAACGTGCTTATCAGGTACAGATAACGGCAAACCGGGTGCTTTGCCGGCGGGCGCGAGCTAAGAGCCCGCGGCTGCGCGACGCGGCGCCGGGGTCAACCAACGGCCTGCATCGTTGCCACGATCTCGGGAATGTCGATGCGAATGATGGTGCCTTCTCCGGGGCGGCTTTGGATCTCCAAATTAAAATCCGCGCCGTAGAGAACGCGCAGGCGCTCGCGCACGTTACTTAAGCCGATGCCCTCCACGTAGACGTGCGGTAGCTTTTCCTCCGAAATGCCGACGCCATTGTCTTCAATTTCAATGTGCAGGCGGCCATCACGATTCTTGGTGCGCAACTGAATTTTGCCGCCCTCGAGCTTGGGGGCCAGGCCGTGTTTCAAGCAATTTTCGACGATCGGCTGCAGCAGCATGCTGGGGACAAACGTTTCCAGGGTGTCGTCGTCGAGTTGCTTGATGATGTCGAGATTGTCGCGGCCGAAGCGCGCGACTTCGATGTCCAGATAATTGTCGATGAATTCGAGCTCTTCACGCAGGGGCACGAAGGTTTCGTGTTTGCGCAGCAACCGGCGGAGGATATTGCTGAGTTTGAGGACGACGCCGCGGGCGGTGTCCGGATCGAAGCGAATCAGAGCAGAAACGGTGTTGAGCGTGTTGAACAGGAAATGCGGATTGATTTGGCTGGAGAGTGCGTCCATGCGGGCTTTGAGGAGGAGTTGCTGGTGACGCTCGAGGTTCATTTCGACGCGCGTGTTGTTCCAGATTTTAAGCGGGGCGGCGACGGACATAAGCGTGGCAATCACCGTTAGTCCGAGCCACCAGTCCCAGTGCGGATCAATTGCGAAGAGCCATTTGGGTTTGGTGGCTGCGACGAGAGCGACGCGCCCGATTTCTAAACCTACGCAAGCCATCAGGGGGGCCATCTCCCAGAATAGCTCGGCGCGGGTCATGAGCCGCACCACCGCTTTGGGAATATTCAAGAATGTAAAGGGGCCAAAATTCCACAAATCCTCTTTGTTGGGGATGGCCTGGCGGATTAGCCCGCCGAGCAGTCCTGCGAAGGAGGCTGCCGGCATGGCTAGCCACTCGTGGAAAATCAGCGCGGGGATGGTAATGATAGCGCCGCCGATGGGCCCCACGACACGGCCGCCGAGGAGACCCATTAAAAACGCGCCTTCGAGGGATAAGTCGGCGAAGCGGTATTGGTACCCGACCAAGCGCAAGGTGACGCCAACGATCAGCGGGGGCGTCATGAACAACATCAGTTTTAATTTCTGGTCGGGGTCGCGCTCTTCCGTGAATAGGACCCGGCGGAAGGTGTTCCAGCGCGCCAGGAGGGCTGCCATGGACGCCGCCACGCCCACCTTCAGCAACAACGTGAACAGCAAATCGCGAACGGAGGTCGTGGCGTCCATTGGGGTGTCGATTCGAGTTTAATGCTATGCAGAGACTGGAGCGAAGTAAAGGTGTCGATGGCGTTGTAGAAATGAAATGGGTCAAGAAGGCAAAAACGCGGAGCGTAGCGCGATGGAATGCGGTTAAGTACCCGCGGTGCGCAACGGCTGCTATACTCTTTTTTCTCCATGAAGAATAAAACGCGGCGAAAAAAAAGAACAGGCGTTCCCACGATAAGAGAAGTGGCGCACGCAGCACTTCCCACACGCTTCGGGAAATTCACGATCCACGGATTTGCCGGGCGCGGACCGGAGGAAGAAGCGGTCGCGCTGGTGCGGGGGAACTTGCAGGGGAAAGGCGCGCCCTTAGTGCGAATTCATTCGCAATGTCTGACGGGAGACGTGCTGGCGTCGCTGCGCTGCGATTGCCGGGCACAATTGGAGCTTTCTTTGAAGAAAATCGCCGTTGCCCCGAGCGGTATTTTGTTGTATTTGCCGCAGGAAGGGCGCGGCATCGGGCTGATGAACAAGTTGCGTGCCTACGAATTGCAGGACGGCGGAATGGATACGGTCGAAGCGAATGAGAAATTGGGATTTGCCGCGGATGCGCGCGACTATGATTTTTCCGCGCAAATTCTGAAGCAGCTGGGCGCGAAGAAAATTCGTCTGCTCTCCAATAATCCGGAGAAAGTTCGCCAGCTTGAGGACTCGGGGATTCGCGTCGTCGAACGCGTGCCGTGCCAGCCGCGCATCTCGAGCGTTTCCCGCGCATATCTGCAAACCAAAAAAGCAAAAATGGGCCACATCCTGCCGGGAATTTGAAGTAGCATCGCGCGCAATGGCCAAATTCCGTTTTTTCGGGAGACATTCTTCGCTGGAGGCAGGCTCCCGCGACGTCGCTTGGATTATTTTGGTTTTTCTGGCACTCGCATACGCGCTCCTCGCCGGGTTGCGGACGGTCGCTGACTTCGATCTTGGTTGGCAACTCGCTACCGGACGGTATGTGGTGGAACATCACGCCATTCCGCGCACGGAAATATTTTCATATACGGCGCTAGGAACGGAGTGGATTTATCCGGTCCTCTCTGGCGTGATTTTTTATTTGCTTTATGTCGCAAAAGGCTTCGCAGCGCTTTCTTGGCTCAACGCAGCCGCGGCGATGGCCACCGTGGGATTGTTGCTGACGACCGGGAAAAGAATCACCGCGGTGCTGGCGATTTTGGCGGTGCCGGCGATTGCGTTTCGCACCACGCCGCGTGCGGAACTTTTTACCACCGTATTTTTTGCGGCACTCTTGGCCCTCGTTTGGCGCCACTATCAGGGCAGAAGCACGCACCTCTGGGTACTGCCGATTCTTCTTGCGTTGTGGGCGAACTTGCACCTGGGATTTGTCGCGGGGCTGGGGCTTTTATGCGCTGGTATTTTTCTATCGCTTTGCGATGCGGCTTTTGCGGAACGCCGGGGCATTGCGCTGCAGCGGTTGCGCAGCGCGGCGCCGTGGCTCGCGGCGTCTTTCGCGGCGGTGTTGCTGAATCCGTGGGGCTGGCGACTTTTCACGGCCGTTCGGCGTCAGCAGGCGGTGAACAAGCTGCACAGCGCATTTATTGGCGAATGGTCGGCCATGCATTTCAACGCGGCGAGCTGGCGGCAATTTGTTTCTCCGCGCGATCCTGCCAGCAGTGATTGGTGGATGTTGGTGATTGCCGCGGCCGCGATTCTTATTTGTTTCTGGCGCAGACAACCGGGTCCAGCGTTGTTGCTCGCCGCGGCCATGTATTTTTCTATCGAGCACATTCGCTTTCAAACGCTATTTGCAATGGTGGTGGTGGTGGTCGGCGGAAACATTTTTCCTGAATTGAAGGCCCAGACTCCGACCCCGAAAATACGCAGTGAAGAAAAACCGGTCACCCGCCAGCAACTTCTTCCGCGCCGGCTCTCTTCCGCTATTCCGGTCGTTATAGTGCTGTTCGCGCTGCTTCTCGTGGGAACGCGCATCACGGATCTGGTGACGGAGCGCTACTACGTGGACAGCGGTCAAATCACATTGTTCGGCGCGGGATCTTCGTGGTGGTTTCCCGAACGCGCGGCGGAGTTTATCTTGAACGAGCAATTACCCGCGAACCTTTTTCACGATTACACACTGGGCGGTTACGTGACCTGGAAGCTCGGTCCGCAGTATCGCGATTTTGTGGACGGCCGCTACATGCCGTTTGGCACGGAACTCTTCACGGAGCAGCGAAATCTGGTGTCCTTGCCGCCAGATTCGCCGGGGTGGCGGACGGCGGAAGAGCAGTGGAACTTGAACACCATACTTTTTCCGGTTTCACGTTACGCCGGGCTAGGAAGCTTTCCGTTACAAGATTATTGCCAAAACGCGAATTGGAAATTGGTTTATCTCGACGATACCGGAGCGGTGTTCTTGCGTAATCGCCCGGAGAACGGAGCATGGCTGACGAAACTCAAAAAGCCTTGCGAAACGGCCGTGCTTGCGCCTCCGCCAGGAGCTTCAGCAAATTCCTATCGCGGGCGCGCCGAGCGTTTCACGTTTCTCATGAACTCCGCTTCCATCTATTTTTTGCTCTCGCGCGATGCCGAAGCGGAGCGCGAACTTCCGGAAGCGGAGGCGCTGTTCCCAGAAAACCCCAGCTTGCATTTGGTGAAGGCGCAGCTGTTGCAAGCCAACAATCACTTTAGCGAAGCGGAACAGGAATACTTGCGCGCTTTAAGAAGTGATCCGAGCGATGGCGGATGGTTCGCGCTGGCGCACTTGTACACCGCAGAACATCGCTACGCGGACGCCGAGCGCGCCGTCAAAAACGCTGCTTCGCTTTCGCCAATGGCCTATGATCGCTATCGCTCTCTCGGACAATTGTACTTGGCGATGAAGGAACCGGAGCAAGCCCTTGCAGCCTTTGCTCGTGCCGAGCGCTTGAGCCCCTATGCGAACGACTCGTCGGAATTTGGCGCGGAGTTTAACGCCAAACTTGCGGAAGGACGCGCGCGGGGATACCGCGCGTTGAACGATTTGCCGAGCGCGCTGGCGCAACAGGAAATTGCGGTGAAGTGGACCCCGGCAAATGCCCAGCGCTGGGTTGCGCTCGGCGAATTGTACGAAGCGGCGGGGGACTCTGCGAAAGCGGCAGCTGCCCGCCTGCGGGCCAAGGCGTTGCAGGACGTAGCGCATCCGCCAGCCAGCGCATTTGGCACGAACAACAAACCGCGCTGAGCGATGCGTCGACGCGAGCCAGGCGCAGCAGCCTCTTGAGGCCCCAGATGACTAGCCGCCGCCGACAAAATGCACGATTTCGTAGCGATCGCCAGGGGCGATGTGAGTTTCTGGCCACTCGGGCCGGGGCAGAATATTGCGATTGCGCTCGATGGCGACACGGCCCGACTCCAAGCCCAGGTCGCGAAGCAGGTCCACAACCGTGGCGCCGGACTTTGTGGCGCGAGGTTGGCCGTTCACGGTAATTTGCAGTTCCGCAACCATCCCTACTCTCCCGTATGTCGCGAGATCCGGCGCGGCAATTCCGATAGGATCTCGGCTGTTACGCTACGCTGAACGCGGCTTGGTCCGCAGACCAAAGCGGATTTTTGCCCGCGCTTCATTCTGCGAGCGCCCGTGCAATTCATTGTGCAGCGCCTCGATCACCAGCGCCGCTTCGCCGCCGGACAATCGCGGCATGGCGAAGAGAATCTCCGTGGTCCCTGCTACGTCCGTTTCCCCGAAATGCGCTTCGGCGGCTGCCGCTCCTTCGATGCGCGCGATCACTTTAGCGCCGGGCAGCGGCTCGCCGTCCCCGGTGTGCACGGCGATTTCGAGGCGGGCCTGCTTGCCGGAAAGCCAGTTGTGGGCGTTGCGCAATTCGAGTTTCAGCATGGACTGCAACGCCGGCGGGGGGTTCGCGTGATTTTCAGCCGGACGAGCGGGCTGTGGCGGACCAGAAGCGGGCGTTTCGGGAGGGTTTACCGGGACCAGGTTGAGTACGTTGGAGCGAACATCTTCAAGAGTCGCGCGGTGCTGGTCGTTCAAACGCAATCGAAGCGCTTGCTCGCGGTCGGGGTTGAGCGGCAGCAAATCGTGGTAGTTGTTGGTGCGGCGATGCATCACGCGGCCGTTGTGATAAACGGTGGTATCGATGAGCGCGGAGGCCACGCCGCGATCTTCGGTCTGCACATGGTAGGTGGTAGCGCCGACCTTTATGTTCGTGTTGTGACCAAACAGCATGAGAATTTGTCCGCTCTCACCCAAGTATGCAGAAAAGCCCTAGTACAAAAGATTGTTTATCGCGCTATTTTCGCGAATCATTTGACCACGCAAGGTCGAATCGCTATTATAACCCTTCGCCATGAGCGATTCCGGCATACAAGTATACGCTCCGCTTCTTTTACACCTGCTGGTGGCGGTATTTCTGGCCAGTGCGCTGACCGCAGCGTCCATCCTGGTTGGCTGGCGCCGTCCCAATCGCGCCAAGCAGCAAGCCTATGAATGCGGCATGATCCCGACAGGTGATGCGCGGCAGCCCTTTTCTGTGCGGTTTTACCTGGTAGCTATGGTCTTTATTTTGTTCGATGTGGAAGCGATTTTTCTGTTTCCGTGGGCCTTCGTGTTTCGCGATTTGCGCTGGAACGGCTTCTTCGAGATGATGCTGTACATCGCGATTTTGCTGGTTGGCTACCTGTATTTGTGGAAGAAAGGCGCGCTAGACTGGCACCGCTAGCGCGCACACCCCTTTCGGGAAAAGCAAACAAGACGTGAGCGAGAACACTAGCCAGAAGACTAATGTTGTAGTCGAGCAGCTGCGTGCGTGGAACAACAAAGCGGTCTTAGAGGTTTTGGAATTCCGCGGGGAAACCACTGTTGTGCTGCCGCGGGAGCTCTTGCTGGACGCCGCGGCGGTCTGTAAAAGCAATGCCGAGTTGCGGTTCAACCTGCTCACCGACGCCACCTGCGTGGACCGCTTTCCGATGGAACCGCGCTTTGAACTGAATTACCACCTCGTTTCGATTCCCCGCCGCGACAAAGTGCGATTGAAAGTGAAGCTTTCCGGGAGCTCTCCCGTCGTGGATTCGCTGGTACCGGTGTGGCCGGGCGCGAATTGGCTGGAGAGGGAAATTTTTGATTTGATGGGCATTCGCTTTACGGGGCATCCTGATTTGCGGCGGATTCTGCTACCTGACGATTGGGAAGGTCACCCGTTGCGGCGCGATTTTCCGGTGACGGGATTTCGCGATGTGCCTTCCACGTATATCCCGGCGTTTAGAAAGTCCACCCCATGACTACGGTTGACACGCCGATTGGCACTGCAAAAACCATGATTTTGAATATGGGCCCGCAACACCCTTCGACACACGGGGTGTTGCGCATCGCGCTGGAGCTCGATGGCGAGACGGTGGTGAAAGCGGTTCCCGATCTTGGATATCTGCATACGGGAATTGAGAAGTCCTGCGAAGACAAAACGTATTCCCAGGCGATTACCTTGACGGATCGCATGGATTATTTGAATCCGCTCGGAAACAATTTGGTGTATTGCCTGGCGGTGGAGAAATTGCTCGGGATAGAAGTGCCAAAACGCGTGCAGTACGTGCGCGTGATGCTCGTCGAGCTGCAGCGCATTTCGTCGCACCTGGTGTGGCTGGGAACGCATGCCATTGATTTGGGCGCGATGTCGGTATTTCTGTATTGTTTCCGCGAACGCGAAGAGATCCTGAAGATTTTTGAGTTGTTTGCCGGGCAGCGCATGATGACCAGCTATTTCCGAATCGGCGGGCTCGCTCTCGAGCCGCCGGCGGGCTGGCGAGCGGCGGTAGAGAAGTTTTTGAAGATGATGCCCAGCCGCGTCGATGATTACGAAACTCTCTTGACCAAGAACCGCATCTGGATGGGACGCACGCAAAACATTGGCTATATTTCGACGGAAGATGCCCTGGCGTTGAGCATGACCGGCCCGACGATCCGCGCTTCCGGCCTGGCGTACGATAATCGCAAGATGTTCCCGTATTCAAGTTACGAGGAATTCGAGTTTGATGTGCCCACGCGCACGGAGTCTGATTGCTTTGCGCGGTACATGGTACGCGTGGCGGAAATGCGCGAGAGTTTGAAGATCGTGCGGCAGGCGATGGGCAAGATTACGAATGATGGGCCTTTTCGCGCGGAGGTTCCTGGCGTAATCCCACCGGCGCGCGAGAAGATGAAGACGGAGATGGAAGCGCTCATTTATCACTTCAAAATTTTTACCGAAGGATTTGCGCCGCCTCCGGGAGAAGTATTTGTGACCGTAGAGTCGCCGCGCGGCGAACTCGGATGTTTTGTGGCTAGTGATGGGTCGGCGAAACCGCTGCGGGTGCATTTCCGGGCGCCGTCGTTCGTGAATTTACAGGCATTGCCGAAGCTGATCGAAGGCCAATTGATTTCAGATGTGATTGCTTGTATCGGAACGATTGATATTGTGCTCGGAGATGTCGACCGGTAATTGCTGCAGGAGTTGAGCAAAGCGCGATCCTCGCTTCGCTCGGGATTGACAATTTTTTGACCGGGTTCGGATGCAGGGTCGGTTGGTTGGCGAACAGTTCGGCGTGACGGGAACTTCATAAAGGCTATGGAACTTTCGAAGAAACTTACGGCGAAGTTTGAGAAGTTGCAGAACGCTTACCCGGTGAAGCGCAGCGCGCTGGTTCCGATGCTGCTCTACGCCCAGGATGAGTTTGGATTCGTCAGCGACGAGATGGTCACGGAAATCGCGAAGCGGCTCGATTTGCGGGAAGTGCAAGTCGAGGAGACCCTGGCCTATTACTCCATGCTGCACCGCAAGCCGTGGGGCAAGAACCACGTACAGGTGTGCACCAACGTGGCGTGCATGTTGCGCGGGGGAAACGAGTTGTTCGAGCGCGCCAAGAAACGCCTGAATATTGGAAATAAAGAGACGACCTCCGACGGCGAATTCTCCCTGGAAGAAGTGGAATGCATCGGGGCGTGCACCGGAGCGCCTGCGATGCAGGTGAATTACGATTTTTACGAGAACCTGACGCCGCTGAAATTTGACCGCATTATCGAGACGCTGGATGCCGGGCGCAAGGCCGATCCGGAGGCGTTGACGTCCGGGGCGTTGCATCCCCGCGACCCGCTCGAGATTCCCCTGATCAGCAAGCGCTGGGGAATTCCGAATTCCCGCCACATCGATACCTATTTGCAGAATGAAGGTTATCAGGCGCTGGACAAAGCGCTGAAGCAGATGACCCCCGACGCGATTATCGAGGAAGTGAAAAAATCCGGATTGCGCGGGCGCGGCGGAGCCGGATTTCCGACGGGGATGAAGTGGTCATTCGTGCCGAAAGAGTCGCCGAAGCCGAAGTACCTGATCTGCAACGCGGATGAATCGGAGCCCGGCAGCTGCAAAGATCGTCCGCTGATGGAGCTGGATCCGCACCAGTTGATCGAAGGCATGGTCATCGCCGGCCGGGCGTTTGGCGCGCACCAGGGATTTATTTATGTTCGCGGCGAATATCGTTACGTGCTGGACATCATGGATGTCGCGCTTGGCGAGGCTTATCAGCGCGGATATCTGGGCAAAAATATTTTGGGTTCGGGCTTTGATTTTGATTTGATCACGCATACCGGCGCCGGGGCTTACGAGTGCGGTGAAGAGTCGGCGCTGATGGAGTCGCTCGAAGGCAAGCGCGGGTATCCGAGAATTAAACCGCCCTTCCCTGCCGTGGTTGGACTCTACGGCTGCCCGACGGTCATCAACAATGCGGAAACCCTGAGTTCCGTGCCGGCCATCATCCGCGTGGGCGGCGAACATTATGCGGGCCTGGGTACGCCGAAAAATGGCGGAACGCGCATGCTGTGCATTTCCGGCCACGTGGTCAAGCCGGGGATTTACGAAGTGCCGCTCGGTTTGAACATGAAGAAATTTGTTTATGAAGTAGTGGGTGGAATTCCCAACGGCAAGAAGTTGAAGGCGGTAATTCCTGGCGGAAGCTCCTGTCCATTCTTGACGGCCGACGAGATCGATATCCCGATGGACTACGATTCCCTTGCGAAAGCCGGATCGATGCTGGGTTCGGGCGGCATGGTGGTGATGGACGAAGACACCTGCATGGTGGATATGGCGCGCCGCGTAATGCATTTTTATTCGCACGAGTCTTGCGGATGGTGCATTCCTTGCCGCGAGGGGACCGCGTGGTTAACGAAGACCCTGGACCGCTTTCACGCAGGTTACGGAACTTCGGCGGACATTACCAACGTGCTGGAGCTTTCGAAGAACATGCTTGGGCGAACCTTTTGCGCTCTCGGTGACGCCGCGGCGATGCCCACGATTTCCATCGTCGAAAAATTTCGCAGCGAGTTTGAGGATCATTTGCAAGGGCGTTGCGCATACAAAAACGCTGACGCGCTGCTGGGTGCCAGGTAATGGCCGAACAGAAGACCGAACAGAAGCTCGTAACTCTGAACATTAACGGCCGGGACACCCAGGTCCCCTCCGGAACGCTGGTAATCGAGGCGACACGCCGCATCGGTACCGAGGTCCCGTCGTTCTGCTACTACCCGGGACTCTCCCTGCAGGCGGCCTGCCGTATGTGCTTGGTGGAAGTGGAAAAAATGCCGAAGCTCCAGACGGCCTGCACCTTGGTGGCCACGGAAGGCATGGTGGTCAAAACCGATTCCGAGCAAGTACGCAACGCCCGCAAGTACATGCTGGAATTTTTGCTGACCAATCACCCGCTGGATTGCCCGGTGTGCGATAAGGGCGGCGAATGCGAACTGCAGGACATGGTGTTTCGTTACGGCGCGGATACTTCGCGCTTTGTCGAAGAAAAAATTCACCGCCCGGAAGAAAAATGGTCGGACCTGGTGTACTACGATGCGCCGCGCTGCATCTTGTGTTTCCGTTGCGTGCGCGTTTGCGATGAAGGCATGGATGTAAAAGCCCTGGGCGTCGGAATGCGCGGAGCGAACAGCATTATCATTCCCAACCGCGAAGATCACCTCGAATGCGAAGAGTGCGGCATGTGCATTGATATATGCCCGGTGGGAGCGCTGACCAGCGGCACCTATCGCTACAAGACCCGGCCGTGGGAAATGGAATATGTTTCGACGATTTGCACGCACTGTTCGAACGGCTGCAAGACCACGCTCAGCGTGCGCAACCATGAGATTATGCGCGCGAATAATCGCGACATGTCCGGAATCAACAAGGATTTTCTGTGCGTGAAGGGGCGCTTTGGATTTGATTTCACGCAGCATCCGGAACGCATCAAGCAGCCGCTGGTGCGCAAGGGCGACAAACTTTATCCCGTATCCTGGGAAGAAGCGGCGCAGACGGCGGCGGCAAAGCTAAAAGCCGTTTACGATGCCGGAAACAAAGACGCGATTGGATTTATCGGCTCGAATCGCACGTCGAACGAAGAGAATTATTTATTCCAGCGCCTCGCGCGCGCCACGTTTGGCACCAACAACGTCGATCATCATCGCACCGCGGACTTTACCGGCCTGGTGACCGCGCTTGGCGAGCGCGCCAACGAGGCACTCCTGACTATGGAGCAGTTGTATCAAGCGAAAGCCGTACTCCTCGTCGGTAACGATCCCACGAATCAGAATCCGCTGGTCGGCTGGCAGATTCGCGCGGGCATTCGACACTTCAGCAGCAAACTTTTTATCCTGAATTCCACCGACCTCAAGCTCGAACGCAAAGCCACGCAGTTTGTGAAGGTGGCGGCCGGGCAAGAAGCTGCGGCGTTGCGCTACCTCGCGCATGAAGACGGCCAGCTGCAGCCCGAATTGGTGGAGAAACTCGTCCTGCTGAAAGCCGCGTTAGAGCAAGAGTCTGATGTCGCCGTTGTTTTTGGCGCCGAAATTTCCGGTGCGGCCATCGCGCTGCTCACCGCGTTTGGCTCGAAGCTGCCAGGAATGGTGCGCTACATGGCGCTCGCGGACTACGCCAACTCTCGCGGCGCCGCAGATATGGGCGTGCTGGCGGATCGTTTGCCCGGTTACGCGTATATCGACAATGCCGGCGCGCGTGAGGGCTTTGAAAAACTCTGGGGCGGCGTAATCCCGTCGAAGAACGGCCTGACGGCCCCGCAAATGGTGGAAGCTGCGCAATCCGGAAAACTCAAGGCACTCTACGTGATGGGCGCGAATCCGCTCGCGCACTTCGGAACGCTGGGTTTTGGACGCGGCAAGCTCGATCTGCTGATCGTGCATGAAATGTTCATGACCGAGACGGCGAAGCAGGCAGACATCGTCTTCCCCGCCGCGTCCGCGTACGAAAAAGACGGCACGGTGACCAATACTTCCGGCGAAATTCAATTGCTTCACAAAGCCGCTGAAGTGATGGGACCACGCACGGACTTCGATCTTCTGCGGATCTTGTCGCACCAGCTCGAAAAAGTCGGCATCGGCAAGGCATTTCATTACAAAACGCCGGCAGCCGTGTTCGAAGAAATTCGCAAAGCAGTTCCCGGCTACCACGTGGAAGCCGCCGGCCTGCTCACCGGCGGGGCCGAACCCACGCGCGTGCAGTTCGCGCGCAATGGCCAAGCGCCTTACGACGTCCCCGTCGGGCTAATCCGCTCCGCGCAAGACACTCTTTTCACCAGCGGCACCCTGGGGCGCTTCTGCACCATGATGGAATCTTTGCCCGAAGCGAAGGCGGAATCCTAATCCTTATGGACTTCTTATCCGCACACGCCGAAATCATCATCACGCTGATTAAGATTGCGTTGCTGATGTTTATTGTGCTGACTGTCAACGCCTACCTGACATGGTTCGAGCGTAAAGTCGTAGCGCACATGCAATCGCGCTGGGGGCCTCACCGCGTTGGCCCGCACGGATTGCTGCAGCCGCTGGCCGATGGCGCAAAGTTTCTGTTGAAAGAAGATCCCACGCCGGCGGGCGTCGATAAATTCGTCTATTTTCTCGCACCTCTTCTGGCGCTGGGCTTGGCTCTTACTTCCATCGCCGTAATTCCCTTCGGCCCGGATCCCATTCGCGTGTTTGGTCACAACGTCTATTTGTATATCGCGAATCCCAGCATCGGGCTATTGGTGCTGTTCGCGATCACCGCGCTCGGGGTGTACGGCGTGGCGCTGGCTGGCTGGTCCTCAAACAGCAAATATCCGCTGCTTGGCGGATTGCGCAGCTCCGCGCAAATGATCAGCTACGAACTGGCGCTGACGCTCTCCGTCGTGGGCGTGCTTCTCATGGCCAACAGCTTCAACCTGACGGAGATCATCAACGCCCAGTCGCATCCGGCTTGGGGTATTGGCTTCCTCGGATGGAATATTTTTTCCGGCCCCTTCCCGCAAATTCTGGGATTCTTCTGCTTCTTCGTGGCGGCCATCGCGGAGACCAACCGTGTGCCCTTCGACCTACCGGAAGCAGAATCCGAGCTCGTAGCCGGCTTTCACACCGAATACTCCAGTTTCAAATTCGCGATGTTCTTTATCGCTGAATACACCAGCATGATCACGGTATCCTGCTTGTGCTCGATCCTTTTTTTCGGCGGCTGGCTGTCTCCCTTTCCGCAGTCCTGGACATTTACTTACTACTTGCCGTCGCTGCTGCTTATACCAGCCGGCTTATGGATTATTTGGGACGGTATTCGGTACGAAACAATTTTCGGCAAGATCATTCTGCCCGGTCTTGGAACAGTCTTTACATTGATTGGCGTGGCGCTGCTGCTGCCGCCACTCCAGTTCATCAATGTCTTTATTCAGGGCCCTTTCTGGCTGCTTGGCAAAATTCTTGTGTTTCTCTTCGTCTACGTCTGGATGCGCGGCACGCTTCCCCGCTTCCGGTACGACCAGCTCATGGCTTTCGGTTGGAAGCTGCTGCTGCCGGTTTCCATCGTCAACGTAATCCTAACGGCGTTCTTTATCCTGCTGCGGAGCAAGCCATGAATGCACCGCTGGTCGTGTTCTTCGTGCTAGCCGCACTCGCGGTCGCTGGAGCGCTCAGCCTGATTTTCCAAAAGCACCCCATTCACAGCGCGCTCTCGCTCATCGTAGTGATGGTGGCGCTCGCCGGCCTGTATCTTTTAATGGGTGCGGAATTCGTCGCCGCCGTGCAAATCATTGTCTACGGCGGCGCCATCATGGTGCTGTTCGTTTTCGTGATCATGTTGCTCAATGCCGGTTTGGAAGAACACACCAGCATTTCGAAGCTGGCAGGCTTCCCTGGCATCCTTCTGGCCCTGGCGCTGACCGGCTTTATCGGCGCCACCGTGGCGCGTTCCGCCGGACTGGCTCAGGTCACCTCTGGCAACGGTGACATTCCTGGCGCACTTTCGTCGACGCGCGCACTTTCCACCATGATTTTCAAGAATTTTGCGTACCCTTTCGAACTCACGTCGTTCCTGATCCTCATCGCCATACTGGGCGCGATCGTTCTCGCGCATAGGGAGAATTGAGTATGGTTCCCACGACCTACTATGTGGCGCTAAGCGCGGTTCTGTTCGGGTTGGGCGTCCTGGCGTTCGTCTTCAAGCGCAACATTATTTCCATTTTCATGTCCATCGAACTGATGCTCAACGCCGTAAATCTCGCCTTCGTGGCCTTCAGCCAGTCCAGCGGCAAACTGGACGGGCAAGTTTTTGTGCTATTCGTGATCATCGTGGCCGCAGCGGAAGCCGCAGTGGGCCTCGGAATCATTATCCTGATCGCTCGCCATCGGCAATCGCTTAACGTGGAGCGCGTGGACCTGCTCAAACTCTAATGCCCACCTATCCCATGCTCGACTGTTTGTGGATTATCCCGCTGCTGCCGCTGCTCGGTTCGGCCATCAACGGTCTGCTGGGCGCCAAGTGGCCGAATAAAATCGTCAACAGCGTGGCGCTCGGTGCCACAGGCCTTTCTTTCGCCTGCGCTTTGGAGGCCGTGCGGGAGTTTTTCGCTTCTGGCCAAGTATTGGTGCACAAGGAGTTTTTCGATTGGATTGCGGTGCCCGATTTAGTGCACGGCGGCTGGCTCTTTCGCGCAGGCTTTGACCTGCAGATGGATCAGCTCACCGTGGTCATGCTGATGGTCGTCACCGGAGTGGGCTTTCTCATCCACATCTACTCCACCGGCTACATGGCGCATGAAGGCGGCTACTACCGCTTTTTCTCGTATCTGAATCTCTTTATGTTTTTCATGCTGATCCTGATACTCGCTGCCAACTACGTCTTGTTATTCGTCGGATGGGAGGGCGTCGGGCTCGCCAGCTATCTCCTCATTGGTTTTTATTTCCTGCGCAAATCGGCCGCGGACGCGGGCAAAAAAGCCTTCATCGTCAATCGCATTGGCGACTTCGGCTTCATGCTCGGAATGTTCTTGCTGTTTCGCACGTTTCACTCGCTGGACTTCAACACACTTTTCACGTCCGTGGCGCAGCACAATTGGCCGATCGAACCTTGGGGCCAATTCGGCACCTTCACCATCGCGGGCTTGCTGCTTTTCATGGGCGCTTGCGGCAAATCCGCTCAGCTTCCGTTATACGTCTGGCTGCCTGACGCCATGGAAGGCCCCACGCCGGTCAGCGCTTTGATCCACGCGGCCACCATGGTTACCGCCGGAGTCTACGTAGTCGCGCGTTCACACATTTTATTCGCACATTCAGAAACCGCACTCGTGGTTGTCGCGGTCATCGGCTGCGCCACCGCATTCTTCGCGGCCACCATCGGCTTGGTGCAAACCGACATCAAGAAAGTCTTGGCCTATTCCACCGTCAGCCAGCTCGGTTACATGTTCCTGGCCTGCGGCGTGGGCGCGTTTTCCGCGGGCATTTTTCACTTGATGACGCATGCCTTCTTCAAGGCGCTGCTGTTCCTCGCCGCGGGCAGCGTGATTCACGCCATGGGCGGCGAGCAGGACATGCTGAAAATGGGCGGCCTCAGCAACAAAATAAAGTGGACCTTCGCCACTATGCTGGTCGCCACGCTGGCTATCGCGGGCATTCCTCCGCTCGCAGGATTCTTCAGCAAGGATTCCATCCTGCTCAGCGCATTCAACAAGCCCGGCGGCGGCCACGTTCTTTACGGCTTCGGATTGTTCACGGCGCTGCTTACTTCCTTTTATATGTTTCGCCTGATCTTCCTGACCTTCTTCGGCAAAGAGCGCTATGACGAACACCACGTCCACGTGCACGAGTCGCCGTGGAGCATGCTCGGCCCGCTCGTAATCCTTGCGCTGCTCAGCATCGTCGGCGGATGGCTCGCCGCGCCCGCGCTGTGGGGCGGCACGGACTATTTCACCGCGTTCCTCAGTCCAGTGTTCGGTCATGCCGAAGTTCCCCCCGGTTTCGATGAAGCTGCGGCGCAGCAGGTCGAGTGGGTCCTGGCGGGCGTCGCTGTTTTTTCCGCGCTACTCGGTTTGGCGATTGCCTATTGGCTGTACCTCAAGCAACCGCAAAAACCCGAGAGGATCTCCCGATCGCTTGGCCCGGTTTACACAACACTCTGGAACAAATATTACATCGATGAAATTTATGCCGCGGTGGTGGTCGGACCGCTTATGTGGCTTTCGCGCAACATCCTCTGGAGAGTCGTGGATGTCGAGATCATCGACGGCGCGGTGAACGGCATCGCCCACGGCGCGCGGGAAGTTGGCGATGTCAGCCGGCACACGCAGTCTGGAAACACGCGCAGCTACGCCGTTTGGGTGGTCATCGGCGCCATCGTAATTATCGCGGTCATTTTCTGGCCGTACCTGAAGCCAGCAACCGTCGGGATGGTGCGCTAATGCCGGGCTTGCTCACCGTTCTGATTTTCTTTCCGGCCATTGGCGGCTTGCTGCTCCTTTTGCTGCGCGGCGACGATCACGAATGGATTCGACGCCTCGCCCTGGCAATCTCCGTCGCCGAGTTCGCGCTCTCCCTGCTGCTGCTCAAGTACGTGCCCATCGATATCAAGGGCTACGCGCTCGAAGAGCTGCACCCTTGGATTCACCGTCCCCCCATCAACTATCACGTCGGCGTCGACGGCATCAGCCTGTTTCTCGTGCTGTTGACCGCTTTCCTTACGCCCATTTCCATTCTCGCGTCCTGGAGCAGCATCAGCCATCGCGTAAAGGAATTTTTTGTACTGCTGCTGATGCTGGAAGTCGGCGTCATTGGCGTCTTTCTCTCGCTCGACCTGTTCCTTTTCTTCTTGTTCTGGGAAGTAATGCTCATCCCCATGGCCTTCCTTATCGGTATCTGGGGACATGAGCGGCGCATCTACGCCGCTGTCAAATTCGTGCTGTACACCATGGGTGGCTCGATCCTGATGCTGGTGGGCATCATCTGGCTGTACAACTTCACGGCCACTTTTGATCTGCCGACGATTCAAAAGATGCTGGCGGATGGCACGCGCGTCCTTGAGCCGCGGGACGAGATGCTGCTGTTCTTGGCGTTTTTTGTGGCCTTCGCGATCAAGGTGCCGCTCTTCCCTCTTCACACTTGGCTCCCGGACGCGCACGTGGAAGCGCCCACTGCAGGCTCCGTGATGCTCGCGGGCGTGCTGCTCAAAATGGGCACCTACGGCATGATGCGCTTTTGCTTGCCACTCTTTCCGGACTCCGCGCATCGCGCCGCACCGTGGATCGCCGTCCTCGCTATCATCGGAATTATTTACGGCGCGCTCGTCGCCATGGTTCAGCCCAACCTCAAAAAACTGGTCGCTTATTCTTCCGTCAGCCACCTAGGTTTTGTGGTTCTGGGAATTTTCGCATTTCAAAATATTTCCATGCAGGGCGCTGTCTACCAGATGCTTGCGCATGGTATTTCCACCGGGGCCTTATTCCTTCTCGTCGGCATGCTCTACGACCGCCGGCACACGTTCGAAATCAGCCAGTTCGGCGGCCTGGCTACCCCCATGCCGAAGCTTGCGGCGTTCTTTCTGTTCGTGGCTCTTTCTTCGCTGGGTTTGCCAATTCTGAATGGCTTCGTCGGCGAATATCTGATTTTGCTCGGCACCTATCAGACGCACTGGCAGTGGGCTTCCTGGGCCGCGCTCGGCGTGATTCTTTCCGCCTGCTACCTGCTCTGGTCCTATCAGCGCGTCTTTTTCGGTGAAATCACCGTGGAGAAAAACAAAACACTCTCTGATGCCTCTGCGCGCGAACGCTGGATCCTGGTGACCATGGCCGTGGTGACGCTCTGGATGGGCGTCGGCTCCACGTACATCACACGCCGCACCGCCGCCGCTTCGCAAACGGTGATCGACGACGTAAACCCGCAGCGCGTTTATGAAGGTGCGGCCCCCGGAATCCAAAAGCCTGCGACGGAAGTCCACGCGCCGGCCGCAAACGCCGCCGCAATCTCCCCAAACCTCGTCAAGAAAATATCCACGGAAAGGCGCGGAACCCGCTAAATGTTTCCCAGCCCCGAAGACTTTTACCGCGTTCTGCCGGAAGTAGCCTGGTGCGGATTCGGCGCGCTGATCATGCTCCTGCAGCCGTTTGTCAAAAGCCGTCAGTTCTTCACGTTTCTCGCGCTCCTGGGAGCGGCAGCCGGCACGGCGTTGTCTCCCGTAGCTGGCGCGTTTCCCGGATCGGGATTCCAGGGGCTGATTCAGTCGGACTCCTTCAGCGTTTTCTTCCACTTGCTGGTGGGCGTGGTGGCATTCCTCGTGGTGCTCGCGGCTGGTCCTTATCTCGAACGCGAAAATCTCGAATTTCCCGAATTTTTTGCGCTGCTGCTCTTCGCCACCGCGGGTATGGGCGTCCTGTCCGGTGCGCAAGAACTGCTTACCGCGTTTGTAGGGCTCGAAATGAGTTCCATCGCCAGCTACGTGCTCGCCGGTTATCGGCGCGAATCAATCAAGTCCGGCGAGTCCGCGATGAAATATTTTCTGCTCGGCTCTTTCGCGACCGCATTCTTTCTGTATGGCATCGCCATGGTCTACGGCGCCACCGGCTCGACCATGCTCGATCAAATGTCCGGCGCGGACCCGCAAAGCAATCTTCTAAAACTCGGCTTCGCCATGATCCTCATCGGCCTCGGCTTCAAAGTCGCCGCGGCGCCATTTCAAATCTGGACTCCGGACGTTTATGAAGGCGCTCCGACTCCCGTTACCGCTCTGTTTTCTGCGGGGCCAAAAGCTGCCGCTTTCGCGCTGCTCCTGCGCATTTTCGCCAGCGTTCCCGCCGCCACCCACCTGTGGTTCTGGGCCTTCTGGATCCTCGCAGTGCTCACCATGTTCGCCGGAAATCTCGGCGCTCTGGTGCAAAGCAACGTCAAGCGCATGCTGGCTTACAGCTCCATCGCGCACGCCGGCTACATTCTGGTCGCCTTCGCCACGGTAACCTTCATGTCCGCGAACCTCAACGGTGGCGCCTCGCAAGCCTACGCGGCGGTGCTCTTTTATCTCGTCAGCTACGCGCTCGTGAAAATCGGAGCCTTCACCATCGTTTCGCAAATCGGTGGCGCCGGAGAAAAAAATCTCGCGCTCGAAGACTACGCGGGCCTTGGCCAGCGCCAGCCGTGGATCGCCGCCATCCTCAGCCTCTACCTGCTATCTTTGCTGGGCTTGCCCGTCACCGCCGGGTTCTTCGGCAAACTCTACATCTTCAACGCCGCGCTCAGTTCCCACATGGTCTGGCTCGCCGTAATTATGGCCGTCAACAGCATCATCGGCGCCTACTACTATCTCCGCCTCATCGTCGTGATGTATATGCACGAACCGAGCGCCGAACTCGCAGCCGCGCCGCTCGCAAAATTTCCGTTCGCCATCACCATCGTCCTCGTCGTAACCGCGATCGCCACCATCGGTCTCGGTCTCTACCCCACCCCAGTGCTGAATTTCATCCAGCAGCCCACGCTCATCGGCGGCTTGCACCAGTAGCGCCTTGCGGGGGCTTCTCGGCCTCTATTAAAACCGGGACAGGGGAGCGGTCGTCTTCACCCGCTAGCTGCCGAACACGCGGTGCATACCAAGAAAAAGCCCGGAAGCAAGCTCCCGGGCCACCATAATTCCCGATCGAAAAAACCCTACGTCTTCAGCGCCAGCATGGCCAGCGTGAATAGCACCAGCGTCTCGACGAACACCAACCCAAGAATCATGGCCGCTCGAATCGGTCCGGCTGCTCCCGGATTGCGCGCCATGCCTTCGCACGCAGCCGAAGCGATGCGTCCCTGTCCGAGACCGCAACCGAACGCCGCGACGCCCATGCCGAGGGCCACCGCCAACGCCGTCAAGCCTTTGCCACCGCCTGCCGCCGCTGGCTCTGTCTGTGCGAATGCCGCAGGGGCAATCAGCAGGACGCCCGCCAAGGCGCTCATCAGATACATCACTTTCTTCATTTACTGCCTCCTTATAAATTGCCGCCAGGAGGTGGTTCCCGGACACCGTGCAGCCGGGCTCACGCTGGAGCAGCAAATTGCCGGCAACGTGCTCCGGCAAATTTCGTTTTAGTGCTCGTCCGCGGTGGCCAGCCCCAAATACACGGCCGGCAGCACCGTGAAAACATAGGCCTGCACCACGGAGACGAAAATGTGCAGTGCGATAAACGCCAGAGGAATCAACGCGGGGAAAATGCCCAAGATCACGCCCAGCACCGGGGACTTAGACCAGCCAAACACCGCGCCACCCGTCAATAGGCTCAGAAAAATTACATAGATCAGATCGCTGGCAAACATATTCGCCCACAAGCGGACGGTCAACGAAAGCAGCCGCGCCGTGGTGCTGATGATTTCCACTGGAAAAAGCAAAATCGCCAGCGCCCAATCACCCAGCGTCTTCGGCGATCCCGCAAAAGTGCCTAGATACCCCATCACGCCGTGATGCCGCGCGCCCTGAAAATTAAAGTACAGAAAGGTCATGACCGCGCATGCCAGCGGCACGGTAACCACTCCCGTCGGTGCGGTCAGAAAGGGAAAAATCCCGAACAAGTTCCCGACCAGAATAAATAGCGAGATCGATCCCACCCAGGCCACGTGCTTGGCGCCCGCGTGCCCGACGTTCTCCTCCAGCAGGTCCTGGATCCCGAATCCCAAAGGATTTGTCAGTAGCAATTCCGCAACTTGCTGCAGCGCACCAGGCTTTTCAACGGAAAGGCTGGACCGCAGAATCAACGCAATCACCGTGCCCAACAACAGCACCAGCAGCCCCATCACCACCTGCTCCGGAATAGGGTGCGCGGGATCGCTCGGCTGGATATGCAGCAAGGCCAGCAGCGCCAGCGCAAAGCGTCCGAGAGATTGGTTCACGAACTGCGTCAACACGCTTACGTGATGTTCCATCGATCGAGTGACTCCGCCCGAAGCGCGTCCGCGCACTACGCCGCCGGACGCAAAATTTCGTACACACTTGCCGCGATAGCCGCGGCTCCCAGAGCACACAATCCCACAATCAAGCTGCCAAGGGGAATGTGTAGATAATTAAAAATAACATACACACACAGCGCTATCAAGGCGTAGCGGAACAGCGCCGTAAAGTACGTGCTCAGCGGCACTTGCGGTTTTGCACGGCCTTCCTGCGCGGTAGACAGGTTCACCAGAGCATCGAGTCCCCGCGCCAGCCACCGGAAGTTGAGCCACGCCAGCGCCGCGCCGATCACCAACCCCGCCGCCCAATCGCGATGGCTTAGCAACAGGGCCGTGCCCGCCGACGCTAACCCGATCAGCAACGTGAGCCACGCGATCAAACGTTCCGTGCTGCGCCCCCGCGCCAAATCACCATTGTCCTGCGCCGCGGCCATCGCTTTAACCGCTGCCAACGCGCCGGATCACTTCCCGGATGCCGCCGGCAAAGCCGAAACCGCCGAATACCAACATCAAAATCGGCTTTGTATGCAGCCAGTGATCGAGGAAATAACCCATTACCGCTCCCACCGCAATCGCTCCCATCACCACGAACGGGAGCTCTAATGCCATTGCCGCTTGACTGTTTGATCGTCGCGTCGTCTCGCGGACCTTCTCTGCTTCTGACGAAGGGTCATTCGGTGGAACTCCAGCGGCCATGCAGCGGTTGCCTCGCGAGCTTCAGGATACAATCCTGCGCCCGGCCAGCCAAGCCGCAATCAGAAGGGAGTGAAAAAGCTACCGCTTATAAAAACTGCGCCCTTACTTCTCAAACAACAATTCCGCGGCCCGCGATGTCGCCTTCACCACCGCCTTAATCAACGTCACCCGCAACTTGCCTTCCTCCAACTCCATAATCCCGTCAATCGTGCACCCCGCGGGCGTCGTCACCGCATCCTTCAACGCCGCCGGATGCTCCCCCGTCTCGAGCACCACGCTAGCGGCGCCCTTCAGCATTTGCGCCGCCAGCAGCGTCGACGTGTCGCGCGGCAATCCCACCTTCACTCCCGCTTCCGCAAACGATTCCATGATGATGTAAGCGAACGCCGGCCCGCTCGCTGAAAGTCCCGTCACCGCGTCCATATTTTTTTCGTCCACCACCACCGTGCGCCCGACCGCGTCAAACATCGCCTGGGCCATCTCGAGATGTTCGCGTCCCGCATGCGCGCCGCGACAAATTCCCGTCATCCCGCATCCCACGCGCGCCGGGGTATTTGGCATCGCGCGCACGACGGGCACTTTGGCTCCCGCGTGCTGTTCGATAAAACTTGTCGGCACCGACGCCGCAACGGAAATCAGTAGCGTCTTCTCGCTCAGCTCCGGCGCGATCTCCCGCAAGACTTCGCCCATCGCCTGCGGCTTCAATCCCAGCAACACAATGTCCGCGCCGCGTACCGCCTTGCGATTATCCGTGGTCGCCGAAATCCCCAACTCCTTCGCCAGCGCTTCCGCCTTCTCCGCGTGCTTCACCGTCGCCGAAACATTCTTTGCCGCAAACAATCCCTGGCTGAGGTACGCGCGCAATAATATGCCGCCAAGCTTGCCGGCTCCGAGCGCCGCCAATTTCTTACCGGTAAATTTCTTCTTGGAATCTGGAGCGTGCGCTAGAGTGGTTGTCATCGTGTCCGTATTGTTGACGCGAATCGCCGTCCGGTCAATCCAAGTTTCATAAATCCCGCGCGCCGCCGCAGCTTATCACCGGGACACAACTTGCCGGCAAACGCGGGCACGCTGCCGCAGCAATGTCACAATAGGTCCGCACACTCATGCCCCTCTCCTCAAATCCGGCCGCTTCCGGCCCAAACGTCGCGGACTCCGCAACCTTTTCCCGGCCCAGCGGATTTCTCGGAGCGATCTACTCCGTCGTCTCTTTCTTCCTCGAAGAAGGCATCAACGTGTGGGTGCGCCTCACTGGCAAGCGCATGCGCAACGGGGAGGAACGCTGGCTTGAGGCTCCCCTCGGCGAAAAAGGACGCATCGGCACGGCCATCTACGAGCGCATCGCGCGAGCCGAGCACCTTGAGCCGCGCGTTGTCCCCTCCGCCGGCCTCATTCCCAATTTCAACGCTCTTCGCGGACCGTCCTTCGATCCCGCCGCGATTCATCCCGAAATTCGCCACTTTTACGAGCACGCCGCGCAATACCATCTCGACGTCTGGACCGAAGTTTCTCTCACCGGCCGTTTTTTCCTATGGCTGCTCGTCGAGTTTATTAGCCGCCGCATGGATCAGCTCAACTTTCCCATCTCATCACTCGAAGTATCCCGCGGCATGAGCAGCCAAATCGTCCAGCTCGTCGATCCGCAAACCAGCGCCGTCAAATACACCGGCTGGCTGCGCCGCTTGAAATCTTCCGGCCATGTCATCTACGCAGGCTTGTACTCCACCGTCCGTGTTCCCGGCGAAGAAAATCCTTGCGTGAAGGTCACCTTCCCCTGCCGCGGCACCGCGAATGTCTATCTCGCCCCCGTGCAACATAGCGACGGCTCCTTCGGCCTGGACTCCTCGGGCTCCGCTTTCGGCCGTTCCGGCTTCTATCGCATTGTCGCCAGCGGCCCCGATCATCGCCGCGTGCGTTACGTCAAAACGCTACACGAACTTTTCCACGTCTCGGTGGATGCCGAGGGCGTTCTGCGCACCGACCACAAAATCTCTTTCCTCGGCATCACCATCATCCAGCTTCACTACAAGATGACGCCTTTGCCCACGCAAACCGGAAATTAGTGCGAGCGGGTCGGCCCTCGCCAAGTGACCCTCGTAGCCATCCGCGGGTTACCAAAACTGAGCGTTAATCGTGCCGCGCCCCACGCAACACCTGGACGGCATGCGGCAGTAAATGCGCAATCGACTCAAGCGACTCCGCCGCGCCCTTGGGACTTCCCGGCAAATTCACAATCAACGTTTTCCCGCGAGTCCCCGCCATCGCCCGCGAAAGCGCCGCCGTAGGAACCTTCTCTCGGCCCATCCGCCGCATCTCCTCGCCAATCCCCGGCACCGCCCGCTCCGCAACCGCCGCGGTAGCCTCCGGCGTGTTATCCCGCGGCCCCAACCCCGTCCCGCCCGAAGTAAGAATCACATCCACAAGATGCGCGTCCGCCAGCGCCAGCAACGCTTCGCGAATTGCCGCCAAATCATCGGAAACAATTTGAGTTGAAATCACTTCCCATTGCAAACCACGACAAACCGCCACCACTGCCGGTCCCGACGCATCTTCCCGCTCGCCCCGCGCCACGGTATCGCTGACCGTAACCACCGCCACGCGCATTACTCGGAGAACTCTCTAACTCTCACGGTGTTTCTACCGCCGCCGCGGCGTTGTTTGCTTCATCCATCAAGCGCATCGCTTCCATCAACAAACCCGTCGTATTCCGCGTGGTCGTCGTTCGCGTGGAAGCATTCGCCGCATTAAAGTCAATTTCAAAGTCTCCTGCGGTCCACAACACTACTTTGTAAACTGCGTCATCACCCACCGTCGCGCCAATCTTCGCGTCCCGGCATTGCCCGCTCGCGAAATAAAGTTCACAGCGTTCCCCGTTGTTTTGCACAATCAGCCTGCACGACTTCTGCCCCATCTCGAGTGATTGCATCAAATCGATCATGCTCATCTCTTCGAGCCGCCCTTGGATCACTCCCGGTCGCGAGGCTTGCTTTTGCAATTTTTCCAGATGCAGCCGGTCCACCACTTTCTTCGTTACCCGTGCCAAATCTTTCACCAGAAATGGCTTCACGATAAACTCTTCCACCCCGTCCACCATGGGACGCAGTCGTTCCTCGATATCCGCGCGGCTCGCCATGAATAAAAATGGAATATGACGGGTAGCTTCTCGCCCGCGCAGCTTGTCAAAAAGCTGCCGCCCGTCGAGACCCGGCATTTTATAATCGCAAAGGATCGCGTCCGGCGGCTCGTCGATCACCCGCAGCAGCGCATCCGCGCCATCCGCCGCCACCGCCACTTCGCAGAATCCTTCCACGCTCCGCACGATCAGCTCGCGCACCATCGGATTGTCGTCCGCCACCAGCAACTTGACGCTCTTCCCGGCTGCCGCGCTCATCGGCCGCGCCCTGCACGCCGCTTATAGGCCGGCGATACCCGCACACCAGGAGCGCGCAGGTACTCCCCGCTCTTTCCACCCGTTTTCTTTACCAGCACAATGTCCGTGATTTCCATGCTTTTATCGAGGGCTTTACACATGTCGTAGACCGTCAGGGCGGCTGCGCTCACCGCCACCAGCGCTTCCATCTCCACGCCGGTCTGGGCCGCCGTCGTGACGCTCGATCGCAGTGCCACGCCATTCTGGCACAGCGTTGCAGTCACATCAATGTGCGTCAGCGCCAAGGGATGACAAAGAGGTATCCACTCCGCCGTCCTCTTGCAAGCCGCGATACCCGCAATCCGCGCCACCTCGAGCGGATTCCCCTTGGGATTCTTCAGCGCTCGCACCGCCCGCACCACCGTCGGTTTCATGCGCACAAATCCCTCGGCCACCGCCGTTCGCGTGCTCACTTTCTTCTCCGAGACGTCGACCATATTCAGCCGCGCGCCGTCCCGGTAGTGCGATAGCTTCGCTGATGGCCCCTTCTTCGCCAGCACGCGCTTGGCCATCACACCACATCCTTACGCAACAAAATCCGCACGTTCGTTCCCGCCGCCACCCGCTCCGTCTCCGCTTCCACCACTAAAAAACAGTTCGCGTTCGCCATCGCCGCAATATCGCCGGACCCTTGCCAGGCCAGCGCCCGCACCAGCGCCGTTTCATCCCGCCATTCGACACGCGCCGGCAAGAAATGCGTCATGCCCGCTTTCTCTTGCAAATCCTCACGCAAAATCGCCTGCACCAGCGGCAACGCGCGCCCCGGCCCCCCGCTCAAGAGGTCCAGCGCCAGCGTCACGAACAATTCAAACGTCACGATCGTCGAAATCGGATTCCCCGGCAATCCGAACACCGGCTTCCCCCCGCATACCGCAAACACCGCAGGCTTCCCAGGGCGGATCGCCACCGCGTCAAAAAAAAACTCCGCACCCATCTCATGCAATACTTTCTCCACCAAATCGTACTTCCCCATCGACACGCCGCCTGACAGCACCAGCAAATCCTCGCGCAAACCCTGCGCAATTTTCTCCCGCAAATCTACTTCGCGGTCCGCCGCATTTCCCAGCAACACCGTTTCGCCCCCCGCCAACCTCACCTGCGCCGCCAGCGAGTAGGCATTGCTGTTTCGAATCTGAAACCTCCCCGGCGTCAACTCCGCCGTCAAAATCTCATCTCCAGTAGACAAAATCGCCACCCGCGGACGCCTAAAACATCGCAAGGAGGTCGCCCCAACCTGCGCCGCCAAGGCAATCTCCGCGTAACCCATCCGCGTCCCCGCCGAGAGCACCGCGACGCTCTCGCGAGCTTCACTCCCCTGCGCCACAATATTTTGTCCCACGCGCGCTGCGCGCTCGAACGTTACCCGCTCACCGTTCCTCTTGGTGTGCTCGATCATTACCACCGCGTCCGCACCAAGCGGTACCGCCGCCCCAGTCATAATCTGCACGCAGGTTCCCGGCGACTCGAGCGGCACCGGTATATCCCCGGCCTTGATCTCTCCCACACAAACCAGTTCGGACCCAGCTGCCGCGTCCGCCGCCTGCAGCGCAAATCCATCCCGTGTCGACCGATCAAACGGCGGATAATCCCGATCCGCCAAAATCTCCCCCGCCAACACCCGCCCCAACGCGTCCGCCAAGCTCACGCTCTCGACGGCAAGCGCCGCGCCCCGTTCCCCGATTTTTTCAAGAATAATCTGCCGCGCCGTCTGATAACGAATCATGGAGAGGATCTGTTCTGTTTTGTGCGGTTCGATTTGGTTGTTTGTGCTGGCGCGACCTCGGACCTTACGCCTTCGAATCTTTCCCATGCAGATCTTCAGATCCGCATCGCGACTTCCTTTACTTCCTTTTACTTCCCTTGCTATTACTGCACGTCCTTCATTTCCTGTATACTTCGCCGCCTTAAAGCCATCTCGCCAAAATCGTCCCCTCCGGCACAATGGTCGCATCTCTCTCCGGCCCGGTGGAAATCATCCCAATCTCCACCTGCAAAAATTCCGATATGAATTTCAAATATTCCGTAGCCGCCCCCGGCAATTTCGCTCCGTCCTTGACCCCAAACGTCGACGAATCGCTCCACCCCGGCAGCGTCTTATATTCGGGCGCCACATGCTCATACTCTTCCGCCAGCGCCGGCATCTCCTGCAGCGGCGTCCCTTTATATTTATACCCCACGCAAACCTGAATCTCCCGCTGCGTATCAAACACATCCAGCTTCGTCACCACCAGCGAATCAATCCCATTCAACATCTTCGCGTAGCGCAGCATCGCCAAATCCAGCCACCCGCACCGCCGAGGCCTGCCGGTCACCGCGCCAAACTCTTTGCCGCGCGCGCGCAATTCTGCGGCGTCCAAATCCGGCATTTCCGTCGGAAACGGTCCACTTCCGACGCGCGTCGTATAGGCCTTTGAAATTCCCAACACGTGTTTTATCTTCGTTGGTGGCACTCCCACTCCCGTCGTCGCCCCGCCAGAAATAGCGCTTGACGATGTCACAAACGGATACGTCCCGTGATCGATGTCCAGCATCGTCCCCTGGGCGCCCTCAAATAGCACCGATTTCCCCGTATCCAGCGCCGCATTCACCATCTCCGCCGTATCGCAAATATATTCGCGAATCTTCTCCCCAAATTTCAGCGTCTCGTCCACTTCATGCGAAAAATCAATGTCCGCCCCGTACGCGCCCTTCGCCAGCCGGTTTTTTTCCGCCACCACGCTCTTCGCTTTTTTCCGAAACAGTTCCGGCTCCAGCAAATCGCACATGCGCAGTCCGCGCCGGGCCATCTTATCCTCGTACGCCGGGCCAATCCCCCGCGACGTCGTGCCAATTTTATCGGCGCCCCGCGCACCTTCCGCGGCCTTATCCAATTCCCGGTGATATGGAAAAATCAAATGGGCCCGGTTACTAATATGCAGCCGTCCCGCCACGCTAATTCCCGCCTTGGCCAGCGTCTCAATCTCCGCTACCAGCGCGGCCGGATCCACAACCACTCCCGTCCCGATCACCGCGTGCCGCCCAGGTCGCAAAATCCCGCAAGGAATCAGCTGCAACACATATTTTTTCTCGCCAATAATAACGGTATGCCCCGCGTTATGCCCCCCAGCAACGCGCGCAATGTAATCGAATGACCCTGCCAAATAATCGACGACTTTGCCTTTCCCCTCGTCCCCCCACTGCGCCCCCACCACGACGACACTCTTCATTCTTCGCCCTCACGCGGACCCACACTCGAAAAATCTCTAGAAACACAACTCCGAATCGTACGCCCGCCCCACCGCCAACGCAAGCAACCGTCAGCAACTGTCAGGCCCTGCACCACCAAACCGCAGCCTTATTTTTTGCCAACGCAGGGCAGCGCGTCGGCACACCCGGTGTACAATCCGGCCAAGGCTCACGCGCATGAAGTGCAGTTTCTTCGCTCTACGTCTAACGCTTCTCTCGCTCCTCGCCGTTGTCCGCCTGGGAGCTCAAGACGAAACCGTGCTCTCCGACATCCACAAGCGCCTCGGCACTCCCGGGATCGCGGCGCGGCACGACCATGAGCGGTTCCTATTCGTTGGCGAGATCCTCGCATTGGGCCCAGTTTTTCAAGGAGTCTGCAAATCAGGGGTTGAGCAATCGGTCGACTATAGCGTTGGCGACATTCTCCTCGGCGATCCGCCCGACTCCGTCGTCCACACCGGCTACATCAACTGTACCCGTCAGCCGCTGCCCTCACCGCCTTACACGCTGCGCGCCAAAGTCATCGTTTATTGCTTCCATAACATGCGCAGCCTGCACTGCCTCGATCCCGTGGCCTTCTCCGAATCCCGCTTGAATAAAATAAAATCCTGGATCGGCGCAATGCCTGCAGCGAGCAGGGTCTTGGCGCCTCGTTCGAGTCCAGAATAGGAACTCGCGGTAGTGAACGTCGGATCCTTCCGACAACTCGGTATCCCTTGCGGCCAGCCAATCCCGCAATCTGACCAGCTCCATCCAGCCCGTCAGCGACTCCCTAATCGTGCAATTCGCTGCGACCCTTACCGACAGCAGCGGAACGGTGCTCGTAACGAACGGCGGTTCCTCTAACGCCTCCGTCCCGGTCATTCAGCAAAACGGCGCCGAAGCGGCGCGCCGGAATCGGCATGGGGGGGAACGGTCGCCCACTCTCCCCGGCCACGCGACCTCGAGCAGTTCGCCCCCGCGCCGCATATGCCGCCGCAAACCTTCGTTCATCAGCTGCGAATCATTCCCTTGCCTGGCCCGTTCGAGCACAGTTCCCGACGCAAGGAATGACGTAACCGTAGTACCTGTTATATCCTATACCTTTATAGTATCCAGGCGGTGTAGTCTGTGGTGTGCAGGGTGTCGCAGCATCCTCGGGGGCGGCGCATGGCTGACCATGGAGCGAACAGGCGAAGAAGCGAAAGAGTCTTTTTGCAGATTAACGTTTTGCTTTCGTCCGCACCTCCTGAAAAACAAGCATTTCAGACGCAGGCCTTCACACTGATGGTGAATGCCCATGGCGGCTTACTCGAATCTCCGGTCAGCGTGGCTGTCAATCAGAAAATTACCTTGACCAATCCGCGGAGCGGAAAATCATGCGGTTGCCGCGTGGTGCGCATTGCGGGCCCGTCCGAGAGCCAATTCAAGATTGCGTTCGAATTCGATGAGCCGAATGCCCGCTTTTGGCCGATCGCCTTTCCTCCAGCAGGTTGGAACGCGCGTTGATTTCTGGAGCTTACTTCCCGGCAACCGCACTCGTACTGAATTCCACGCGGTTTCGCCCGGAGCGCTTGGCTTCATACATCGCCATGTCAGCCTGCCCTACCAACTCGCTCAATGTCTGGTGCGCATCGAGTTTGTATTCAGCAACCCCGAAACTCGCCGAAATCGCGACGTCCCGGCCATCGAAATTAAAAGGTATTTCGCTGAAATCCGTGCGGATGCGTTCCACCACCATGCGGGCGTTTTCAGCCGAGCTGTGCGTCAGCACAAAGAGAAATTCTTCGCCGCCGATGCGGCCGCAGATGTCGCTGCGGCGCGTATTCCGGCGCAACAAATCTGCAAATTGAATGAGTACCGCGTCGCCTGCTTGATGTCCGAACTGATCGTTAATGGCCTTGAAATTATCCAAATCAGCGATCACCAGCCAAAAGGTGAAACCATAGCGGGCGGCGCCGCTGAGTTGCCGATTGGCCCAGTCTTCGATTCCGCGGCGGTTCGGCAAGGTCGTCAGCGCATCGGTTACGGCAAGCTCGTTAAGAAGCCGGTTCTTCGCTTCCAGTTCTCGATGCAGCTGCGCGACTCTTGTCCCGACTCCCACTCGCGCGACAAGCTCATCATTGTCAAAGGGCTTGGTCAGAAAATCGTCAGCCCCGGCCTCCAGTCCTTCAACCAGTCTTGCTTTTTGCGACATCCCCGTCAGAATGATCATATACGTGTACGAATTCTGCGCGGAGCGGACGTGCCGGCAAATTTCGATACCCGTCAGATCGGGCATCATCCAATCAACAATCACGATCGCCGGGTCGTGTTCGGTGAAGAGTTCAATAGCCTCTTGGCCGCTCTTCGCGAACAGTAGCGAATAATTTTTGCCAGACAGAGAATGCTCGATCAGCTTGCGAGAGATCGCGGAATCGTCTGCAACGAGAATGCTGACCTTTGAGTTAGGCTCGGGCATTTTAAAACATACCGTGGTGTCCAGTCCTCTCGCTGTAATGCTATCTCTAGTAATGCCCATTCCTGTACGTTTAGCCCGTTTTCGATGGTATGAGTAAACAGCAAGCGGCGGCTGGCCAAGTCAAGGGACAACGCGTTCCCGCGGTTCGTCTACTCGGCGCATGTGCTGCGGCAAAACACTCGCAACATTTACCGAAAAGGGGCCGTCAACGCGCTCCGCGATTTCAACCTGAAACGCCCTGTACCTCGCGATACCGGAAACAATCGACCAGGTGATCGTTCACCATCCCCACCGCCTGCATGAACGCGTAACAAATCGTCGACCCCACGAAGCGAAATCCCCGCGTTTGCAAGTCCTTGCTAAGAGCATCCGATTCAGCGGTTTTTGCCGGCAACCCGCGATGCGCTTTCCACGCATTGCGTTTTGGCTGGCCGCCCACAAATCGCCAAACATACGCGTCGAACGATCCGCACTCGCGCTGCACCGCCAGAAACGCTCGTGCGTTATCGATGGTCGCCGCAATTTTCAATCGATTACGGATAATTCCAGGATCCGCGAGCAGCGCCTTCACTTTGCGCGCGTCGTACCGCGCCACTATAGCCGGGTCGAAACCATCAAACACCTCGCGGTATCGCGCGCGTTTCTTGAGCACCGTGTCCCAGCTCAATCCCGCTTGCGCGCCCTCGAGAATCAGCATCTCGAACAAGCGCCGGTCGTCATGCTCCGGCAGGCCCCATTCCTCGTCGTGATAAGGAATATTAAATTCGTTGCTAGCCCAGCTGCATCGCGAGACGCCGTCAGTTCGCGCATTGCCTTTTGCAGTTGCAGTTTTGCTTTTCGTTTTTGCGCTTTCAGCTTTGCTTTTTGTTTTTGCGACTTTGCTTTTGCTTGTTGATTTTGCCATTTAGATTTTTCTCGCAACGTAGGTGCTTACGCCATACCGTTTGATGCACATTTGCCCGGTCTCCACAATCGGCCACAGCATTCTGTCGATCACGGAGAGCGGCGAATACGCGGCATACTTTAGTGAAGTCATGAGTCCGCGCGGCAGCTTGTGAATGCGCCGAAATTCCTTGCTCGTCAGCGGCACATCCTGGTAGGTATATTTCCGTCCCAACAAACGCGAACGCAGCGTGTAACCTAGCCAGTTATATGGCGCGAGTTTGTAGATGCTTCGCCCGTTGTCTTCCCTTTCGAGCGCGAATCCTGTCTGCGCGAGGTACTGGCGAACCGTATCGCGCGTAAAGAAATAAATGTGGCGCGGAACGTCCTCGCAAAAAAGATCACGCGAAGCCACGCTTTGAAAGTTGGGCACTAGAAATATGAACAAACCATTTGGCTTCAGCACCGCGGAGGCCTTTCGGAAATACGCCATCGGGTCGTGCACATGTTCCAGCACCGCCCAGGCTGTCACCGCATCGTAGGTTGGTTCGTTCACGGGAATATTTTGGAATTCCTGGGTGTGCACCGGAAAATCGGTGATCCCTTGCGCCACTTCGGAAACTTCCACTCCTTCGACGCGCCATCCGCGAGCCATCATGAACCGTGGAAAATCTCCTGTAGCGCAACCCACATCCAGCAATCGCTTTTCGCGGTTGCCATCTGCATCTCCCGGATGTTCGATGGGCGCGAGATAGCGGGCTTCGCGGGCAAAACGGCGCTGCAAATAGCGCGCGTTGTTTTTGGCGGGGTCCTTCTCGAAATATGCGGCGGGGTAGTATTTGTGGATTTCCGCAGCGGTCGGCCGCGGATTCAGAAAACCCAAGCCGCACCGCTCGCACGCAACCACTGTGAAAAACTCATCGCGAAAGAATATCCGGTCCGGCATGGAATACACTGCCCGGTACTTCTCCGAACCGCACAAATTGCACACTACCGTTTCCAAGCAGTTCCCTCAACCAAGAGCTTCGAGCGGGCTACAGAGTGCGTGGTGACCAAGCGACAATAATACAAAAGGCGCATCGCGCCACGCGCGACACGCCTCAGGATCGTCTAAAACGGGCTTCGAATCGATTCGGAATCGAATTACACCAAATGCCGGTCGACGGCCTTGGTGATTTGATCCTTGGGTACCGCGCCGACGATCTGCTCGACCACTTGGCCGTTCTTGAACAGCAGCAGCGTGGGAATGCCCTGCACGCGATATTTGCCGGCGGAATTCATCGCCTCGTCGACGTTTAGCTTCATGACTTTCAGTTTGCCGGTATAATCTTGCGCGATTTCCGCGACCGTCGGCGCCAGCATGTGGCATGGACGGCACCACTCGGCCCAGAAGTCCACCAGCACTGGTTGTGAAGCGCTGGCCGTCAAAACTTCTGCTTCGAAATTTCCGTCCGTAGCTGCTTGAATGTTGTCTGCCATGTTCTTTGTCCTCAGCAGGTTACCTTGCGGCACCCCGCTTCTCTCTCCTCGTTCAGATGAATTAGATGATTGCAAACTCGTTTAGTTTCGTCCCGCGCGGCCCCGGTTTTCGATGCCGGCCGCCTTCGTCGATCCGTACCCCGCTCGATACCCTTATATATGGCTTGCGGCCGCGGTCCTCGGCGGCGCCTCCCCTGGATGCCGCGACACCCACGCCGCTTCGTACAGCCTCGCGTATTCGCCGGCCGGAACTTTCCAGGAAAAATCCTTGGCCATGCCGTTCAGTTGGATGCGCTTCCAGACGCTCTCGTCGATGCCGAATCGCACCGCTTGGCGCACCGCAACCATCATGGCTGCCCCGGAATATTCCGCGAACTTGAAGCCCGTCCCCGTGCCGTGCTCCAAGTCGAACCTCTCAATCGTATCATCGAGTCCGCCGGTAGCGCGAACGATTGGCACGGTACCGTATTTGAGGCTGTAAATTTGGTTGAGTCCGCAAGGCTCGTAGCGCGAAGGCATCAAAAACATGTCGGCGCCTGCTTCGATCTTGTGCGCCAGCGTATTGTCGTAGGCGATGCGCGCGCCCACGCGGCCGGGGAATGCCGCGGCCATGGCGCGGAACAATTCCTCGTAGCGGCGTTCGCCGGTACCCAGCACCACCAGAGACAAGTCTTCGCGCATCAATTCCTGCGCGCGCTCGGCGATCAAGTCGAAACCTTTTTGGTCAGCGAAGCGCGAAACAATTCCGATGATTGGCTTCGCACCATGTCCGGCGGAAATTCCGAAGGCCTTCATCAAATCCAGTTTGCAAGCGTGTTTGCCTTGCAAGTTGGCGGCGGAATATTTTCCCGCGATAAATGCATCGGTCTCCGGATTCCACTCCGTGTAGTCCACGCCGTTCAGGATTCCGATGAGCCGGTCGCCGCGCCCGCGGGCTACGCCTTCAAGTCCATGGCCATAATCCGGCGTGCGAATTTCCTCCGCGTACTTCCGGCTGACGGTAGTGAGATAGTCCGCGAACACCAGTCCACCCTTCAGAAAATTGACGCTACCGTAGTACTCGAGCGCGCCGGGATGAAAGGTGGCGGCGGGAATTGCCGCGCGCTGCACCACGTCGCGGCCAAACACTCCCTGATAGCCCATGTTGTGGATGGTGAAAACCGTCGGAATTTCGCGCACCAGCGGATCGTCGCCGTAAACGGTGCGCAGCAAAACCGGCAACAATCCGGTAGGCCAATCGTGCACATGAATTACATCCGGAGGCCAGACATGCTTGGCGACTTCGATGCCCGCATAACAGAGTTCGCTGTAACGCTCGGCGTTATCGGGAAATTCTCCTGCGCTGGTGCCGTAAATCCCGTCGCGATCAAAATACTCGGGATCTTCCACAAAAAAGTAGCGCACCCCATTGACGACCGCCCCGCCACCGATCGATGGAAAGCGCAGGCGCCCGCCCATGGGGATGGTGACGCTGGGAAAAACGGTGCCATCCACCTTAGTTCCACGATAACGCGGCAGCAGCACCGCGACGTGGTGCCCTTGCGCCACCAGCGCTTTCGGCAAAGCTTCAACAACATCGGCAAGCCCGCCAGTCTTAGAAAAGGGCAAGCCTTCGGAGGCCACAAAAAGTATTCTCAAGAGTTGCCTCGCTACGAGCAAGCATGCCGTTACGCTAACCAACCCGCGCTAAAGCGTCAAGCGACGCGATCTTTCTGTCGGCAAGCAGCCCAATTCCTCTCCGTCGTTTCTTCAAGACCCACGCGGCGGAGCGGCGCCGGGAAACGAGGTTCAGGGCGAATCGCGTCGATCGACTTGGCCAAGAGGACAGTAACCGTTTGGGTGCCGCACACCACGACTTGCTGTCCTGTCTTTTCGCATCATCTATCATCGGCTTATCCCTGGCTGAAAGCTCCGGTGAGGTCCAAATGCGAAAAACCCTGATGCTGCTTTTTCTTTTCGTTATGGCGTTCCCGACGTTGTGGGCGGCCGCGCAAACCGCTACGCAAAAGTCTAAGAAAAATTCGAGTCCCGCGCCCGTCGCCCATCCCGTCAAAGCCCCAGAACAGCCCAAACGTCCCTACGCGGACTTGTCGATTGGCGAGCTCGTAAGCGAGGATCCGAATCGCTGGACGGACAAAATGTCCAGCCACGCGGCTTTGAGCGGCTTTGTCACGGACGTTGCCAAGCGCGACGACGGCGACGTGACGATTCGCATCTGCGAAACCCCTAGAATCGAAGGGATGGACCGAGCGCGTTGCGTCGTGGCTCAATGCATACCAAAAATTCCCTGCGACGCACCCAAGGTGGGAAAGCCGATCACCGTAGACGGAATTACGCGATATGACGCGCGAGTCGGAAGTCATTGGTGGGAAATCAATCCCGTCGAACAAATCGAAAAATAACCCGCAGCAAATTCGCTCAATATTCGTACCGCCTTTGCCGGAACGTTTCGAGATATTTGCGGAAGCCGGGAACATTGCGGCGAGTTTGGCGTCTGAATAGGAATGCGATTCTTTTCGGCCGCGCGCGTGGGTCTCGGACTCCTCGTCGCGGCTGGCGTTGTATTTTGCGGCGGGAAACGCTGGGTCGAAACGAGAACGCTCCGGGCGGTGAATATCCCGATTTCCTTGGCTCGGGGCACCGTCAGCACGGGTCCATTCGTTATAAATGCCCACGGCTTCTATTCCATCAACATTGTCCGGGCCGAACCCGGCAATCTCGCGTGCAATGGCGTCGCACTGACGACGCGAAGAATAACTTCCCTCGCTGGGCTTCCGGTTTATCGCCAGCCTGAGGAGCAAAGCGCGGCACCCAGGAATGTAACGATTGGTTCGTTCCTCGGAACTTTTGAAGGAAAACCGGGCCGATACGATCTTGTAATAGAGATCCTGTCGGACACTGGTTGTTTGGGATCGCTGAGGCCCCGTCTGTACATAACAGCCAGCGACGATGATTTCTACAGGTGGAACCAGCACTATGAAAGCCTGTGTTCGATATCTTTTCTCGCGAGCTTGCTAGGCGTGGTCCTAATAGTCTCCGGTGCGTATGGAGCTGTTCAGAGACGGTCCGACGCCGACAGTAATTTCAGTATTCTTAGATAAGACCAATGAGGGAGGCGGCGCCGGCTTTCCGAGGATGCGGTGCTTGTCACAGCTCTGGGGAATTCCACGTCTTGAAGGCCTTCTGCATGGTCGGATTCGTGAAGAGTGCGAGACACACATCCTGGGCCACGGGTCCCGTGACGGCGCATTTCATGTCGGAACGCATGGCGATCTCGAGCGCGGGAACCCGGATTTGACGGACGAAAAGGGCGGCGTCCGTAATCGTCGCCCCAAATACCACGCGGTCGAGGCCGGCCCAAAGCGCACAGGCCATACACATCGCGCACGGCTCGCAGGTGGTGTAGAGCGTGTAGCCGGCGAGCGAATGCGAGTTGAGCTTGCGGCATGCCAGCCGAATGGTGTGTACCTCGGCGTGGGCACTTGGATCGTTTGCTGCGCGCACGGCGTTGGCCGCGCGCATCAGGCTTTCGCCCCGCGCGGTGTCGAAGATCTCCGCGCCGAAGGGCACCGGGTTCGGTGTCTCCATGGTCAGCGCGGTCCACGCGGCCAGCTCGCGCATACGCTTTTCATCAAGCCCCTTTTCAGGAAGCCCTGCCGCTTCCGGAGCTTTGTTGCCCGCAGCTTCCTGAGCAGCGGCCGGTGCCAACCGCGGTTCGGAGAAGAAGGAGGCCGTGGCAGCGAGAGAGAGGGACTGAAGAAAGCTTCGCCGTGAGGCGGCAAGGGGAAGAGCAACCTCTGGATCGCGCATCAATACCCTCCTTCTAGGGGCGCTTCTTCTGCGACTTTGTCCGATCAGGAGGCTCCGTTTATATCATGGGCAGCAAGTCTCAGAAGATACCGAACAATCGCGCCGCAAAGTCTCCGCACGAGCGCGTAAGGAATAAGAAACGATTCGACCTTCGCTCCGCGACCTGGAGCGGAACACGATAAGCTGTGGTCTCGTGAGGAGGCCGATCCGTGCCATTTCTAATGCTGGGGCTTGCCGCCCTAACGTGGGCGGGTTTCAGTCTGATAAGCGGAAAGGGCCACTATAAGGGGTGCCCGCCGGGCGGCTTCGATCGCACCGAGCATCCCTTCAGTTTTTGGGCACCGACGCTCATCATCCTGGCCATCGGAGTCTGCATGATCTTGATTTTTCTACAAGTCATTCCCGTGCCTTCGCGATCTGTCGGCCGATGACCTGCATTTACACCCAAGCTTTGCCCTCGACAGGAAAGGACTCTACTTGATCTGCTGGTCGTCTGGTAGTCCGAGGTTAATGCTCGTTAATTTCTGGAAGCCGTCTTTGACGACCGTGGTTTTGATGTTGGCCTTGGTCACGAGCACGGGCTTCAGCAGAATCGTCGGTACGTTTACTTTGCCGTTGTTCGTGATGTTCTCGGCGTGCGGTTTTTCGCCCTTTGCCAGGCGCACGGCCTCTTCCGCGGCGGATTCCGCCTCGCTTGCGATGGGCTTATAAACGGTCATCGCTTGGCTGCCCTGGGCAATGCAAATCACCGCGGCCAAATCTGCATCCTGTCCGGAAACTGCCACTTTGCCGGCGAGATGATGTTCGCGGAGAGCCTGAATCGCGCCGCTGGCCAATCCATCATTCGAAGCGAGCACGGCAACGATGTCGCCGTGGCCAGAATCCATGGCCTTCAGCATAAAAAGATATGCTTCGGTGGGCACCCAATCTTGGATATAACCATCTGCGATCACTTTGATGTCGCCGCGTTCCACATACGACTGTAGAACCTTCATCTGTGAGTCGTGCAAGGTTTTGGCGCCTTCGTCATTCGGAGAGCCCGCGATCAACACGTAGTTCCCTTTGGGCGCATCTTTCACCAGGAATTCCGCTTGCATCCTGCCAATTTCCACGCGGTCGAAACTGATGTAGAGATCGACATCGCTGTTCTGAACCAAACGGTCGTAGCTGACGACTTTGACGTTGGCGGCCTTCGCGGCGTCGGCCATGCGGCTGGCTTTCACGGTATCGTGCGGCAGTAAGACCAACACTTTGATACCGGCCTTGATCATGGCCTGGACCTGCTGAAACTGACGATCGTCGTCTCCCGCAGCGTCGGCAAAGATCACGTCCGCGCCTAACTGCTTGGCGCGCGCCTCGAAGGAATCGAGATCCGTCTGCCAGCGTTCTCCCTTCATGGCTTCAATGGAAAAGCCAATCAGTGGTTTGCCGCGGTCTTCTGCGCGTGCGAGCGGTGCGCTGACGGCTACCGCAAAGAGGGGGAACAGAACGATAAGTACGCGAATTGTTCTCGCCAACATACTTCCTCCATTTATGACGACCGTCGCCTGAATGAAATTGTATGGGCCTCTCAGCGCAGCAAAACCTGGACCGTCGCCCAATAGGATTCCAGCGTTGCCTTGTCCACAGACTACACCTCAGAGCGGAACGGTGAGACGCCTCTGCAACATGGCCTCCGCGAATCGGTCAATTCCCGATTAGTCAAACGGCATTCCTTTGGCGGGTGCAGATGCGTCGCAAGAGAAGTACGTATCTCAGAAGCCTTGGCGTTTCACTCCGCTTACGATGAGAACCTCCGCCGGGAAACCCAGTCCGCGGTTTGTGGAGTATTCGCGGAGAGCTTCGAGGGCCTGACGTTTCAATTCGACCAGTTGATGTGGCGAAAGCGCGGAGATTTTTTCGCGAAGCTTGTCGGACATTTCAAGGCGCAAGGCCAGGAAGTCTTCGATAGAGATCGCCGCTTCTATGGTGAACTGCAGCAAGCGTTCCGCGGTCGCCTGCGCGCCAGCGTCCGTGAGAATTTTGCGCAATTTGCCAAGCTCAGCGAAGCGGAAAGCGTCGAGAGCGTCTGGAGCAACTGGCGGCGAAGCGGCGTAACGATCCACAATCCGCGACAGTGCAAAGTGAAAGGGATTTTGTTCGGCAAAGTGCCAGACAGCCAGCGCCAACTTCGCGCCTGGCTTGAGCACGCGCAACAATTCGCGAATCCCCTCGGCGGGTGCGGGAAAGAACATCGCGCCAAAGCGGCTGATGACCGCGTCGAAAGTGTCCGCGGGAAATGGCAAATGGTCGGCAAAAGCGACGTCAAAATGTACATTTTTCATTCCGAGATGGTGGGCGGCGCGGCGCGCGGCGGCCACCATTTCCGGGACTGGATCGATACCCACAACGCGTCCTTGCGGGCCGACGATCTCGGCGACACTCAGCGCAGGCTCGCCGGGACCGGTGGCAACATCGAGCACCGCGTGCTGCGGGCGAATTTCCGCATCCGCGACCAGCGCTTGCGTAATCGGCGCAAACATCTGGCGGATGATTTCGCGGTGTTTTTCCCAATATGGCGCCGAACCGCTCCAGCGATTGATAATTTCTTGATCAGGTTGCACGGGCAGAAGTATAGCTCCCGGTATGCGGCGCCGGGAACATAAGTGAATTCATGAATCGCCCGGTCTGGTCTCTGTTAAGCTGCTCGCGGTTGCCGAAGGCACGCGATGCGCGGAGGAAGTTGTGGCACAGTTCTTGGAATACTCTAGAGATTTCGACGCATGGATTTTGTTGGCGGCCTTCGTGATCCTGTTCTTCGCTGTTCCTGTCGCCAGAATCCTCTAACGCACGGGGCACAGTCCTCTCTGGTCGCTGACCTTGTTTGTCCACCGGCCGCCTATTTTGGGCTCTGGATCTCGCGTTTAAGCGATGGCCGGTTGACGACAAGGGCGACGGGGCAGAGTCGCTGGCCGACGTGGAAACGTAGCGCGCGCCTGATTCTGGGAGTTCCCCTGGCGTGGTCTTCAGATATGATGGCGGTTGTGAGCTCGACGAAAGAGTTCGGGGTGAACGGGCGGCGCCACGGGCTGCGAGACATTGTGCTTTACGGCTTGTGTGGCGGCGTGCTGATCGCGGTGCTGAAGCTGACGGAATACCGTTTCCTGGTGATTGCGCATTCGCTCGAGATTTATGGGGCGCTGGTGGCGGCGCTATTTGCCGGAGTGGGGATCTGGCTGGGACAGACGCTGACTCGGAAAAAGCCGGCGGTGATTATTAAGGAAGTGGTGCCGGCGGAACCTTTTGTAGTCAACGAGGCGCGCGTGAAGGAGCTTGGAATTACGCCACGGGAACTGGAAATATTGGGGTTGATTGCCGGCGGATTGAGCAATCGAGAGATTGCGGAGCGGCTGTTTGTCAGCGAAAACACCGTAAAGACGCACTCGAGCCGGCTGTTTGACAAGCTGGGTGCAAAACGGCGCACGCAGGCGGTGCAGTTCGGCAAGGCTACCGCGTTGATTCCGTGAGACGCCCTCCTTCTCGTCGGGCCCACCCGCAAGTCCTGCTGCAGCAGCTCAACTTGCGCCGAGTCGTCCAAAAGAATGAATTTTCGTTCCGCAGCCAAAAATCACCCTAAAGTGTGACGACATCAGGCGCGTTGCTCGCTACACTTTTGCCACCGTGAAACGAGATTTCACAGGAAAAGAGAGGGTGAGTTCCATGAGAAAGACGGTGCTGGTGTTTGGACTGATCTCCGGCGCAATGTCCGCGACGTTGATGCTGGTTGCGATCCCGTTCGCGGATCGCATCGGGTGGGAAAAAGGGGAGATCCTCGGCTACACCGGGATCGTGCTTTCGGCGCTGATGGTCTTCTTTGGCGTGCGATCGTACCGGGAGAATGTCGGCGGCGGACGGTTGACGTTTGCGCGAGGGTTTGCCGTGGGCATCCTGATTACGTTGATTTCCAGCGCGTGCTACGTGGGGACCTGGGAGATTGTCTACTACAGGCTGATGCCCGGATTCGCCGACAAGTACGCGGCGCATATGGTGGAGCGCGCGAAGGCGTCTGGAGCAAGCCAGCAGAAGGTGGCCGAGGCGGCGAAGCAAGCCGAGCAGTTCAAGAAGATGTATGCAAATCCGGTGATCAATGTGGCGATGACGTTCATGGAGGTCTTTCCGATCGGGTTGGTGATCACGGCGTTTTCGGCGGGAGTGCTGCGGAAGAAGGGAGATGCTGAAAAATAAACGGACAGGCAGTTTGTATTTTCGCTGGGCTGGCCGACGTGGTTTGTTAAACTCACGCATGGCTCGGCAACGGCTGGGACAACATTTTCTTTCGGACCTTGAATGCCGCGAACAGATTGCGCGGGCCATCGGCGCTTCGCGGCATACGATTGGCGGGGCGCGCCCGGGAAGCGACAATTCTTGCTGGATTGAAATTGGCGCGGGCCACGGAGAGATGACCGAGCACCTGGCGGCCAGCGGAGCACCGGTCTATGCGGTGGAGATTGACGCGCCGCTGATCAGCGGGTTGCAACGCTTGGCGAAACAATATCCGAATCTTACGGTGATCTCCGGCGATATCCTGGAACTGGATCTGGCGGCAATCGCGAATGGGCGACGGGTGCGCGTGTATGGAAATTTGCCGTACTACGTGACTTCGCCGATTTTGCACCGGCTTTTTGCGGCGAGCGATTTGCTGGACGAAATTCACATTGTGATTCAGCACGAAGTTGCGTTGCGCCTGGCGGCTTCGCCGGGAATCAGCGATTACGGGTATCTTTCGGTGATCACGCAATATTTTTCGCGCCCGGATATCGCGCTGGAGATTCCGCCGGAGGCATTTACGCCTCCGCCGGAAGTGGATTCGGCGCTGGTGAGTTTGCGTTTTCCCGGAGCGCGCGCGGTGCTGGCGATTGCGGACGAAAAACGATTTTTCGATTTTGTGAAATTGTGCTTCGCAAAAAAGCGCAAGACGCTAGTGAATAATCTCCGGTCGCTGGCCGCTCCGGCCATTGTGCGTGACGCGTTAAGCGCGGCGGAACTGCGGCCAGACGCGCGCGCTGAACAACTCAGCGTCGCGCAGTTCGCTGCACTGCATGAACAAATGCCGAGGGGAAAAACGCTGTAACGAGTGTGTCACCTGCGGGGCTCGCGTCCTGCGCTACTTGCATCGGTCAATTTTCCCGCGATAAGTCTCTCGGTTTTTTGCAATATTTCGTTCACGGAGTCTTAACGAAACGGCAAAGCTTCGTTTCATTGCCTATGTCAGGATGCGTGTGGCTTGGAGGGCTACTTTTGTGAAAAATCGGCGCATTCTGGCAATTTTGGGAGTTGCGACAACTTTTGGCTTGGCGGGTGTGTTTGTCAGCGGCCTCGCTGCGAACGACGACGAGCATTCCAAACATTTCAAATTTCAAGGAGATAGTTTAGTGCTTAGCCGCAGCGTGTACGTGGGAACGGCGGAAACCGTTACCATCGGCGAAGTTCTGCCGCACGGTTGCCCTGGCGGCCCTAACGGCAGCTACGATGTGGCTGTGCCCACGACTACACCTGGCGTAACGACGGTCGTTTCGGTTGCCTGCGGTGTGGCCTCCGACAATGGAGAGTTCCCGAACCTGAATGATTCGCACAACGTCTGGAGCAACTCGGGGACGGACAGCAGCTTTGGCGTGAGCTCGCCGATTTTTCTCGATAATTTGACGACCGACGGACGGTTTCTGGGCAGCTTGTCGATTCCGACCGATCAGATGGTCACCAGTTTCAGCTCGAAATCGGAGTTGGCGCTGAATCGCTCGATCGACGGAAAGTCCATCACCTTCATGGCCTATCAAGGCGGGCCGGGATGCGGAGGCAACCCGGTTTCGCCGACCGCGCCGAACTTGATCGACGTTTCGGCGTCCAACACGCCGGCGATCTGCGATCCGACGAATCCGGTGATTACGAGTTACGTGAGCAGTCCCGTTGTTCCCACGGCATATTACCGCGCGGTGGCCGAGGTAAACGGCGACGGGCGCCTCGATATCACGGACGGCAATGCGTATAGCGGAGACAATGGCCGCGCGGCAATCAAGGCCGGCAACGGCTGGTATTACATGGTGGGAAACGACAACAGCGGAAACATCCCGAAGGGCCAGCTGAACACGACTCCCGCCGGCATCGCGTTGATCAATGCGACGGGGTCGGAACTGCTCGAGCCCGGCGGAACGCCGCCAGTGCCGCCAAACATTGGCATGATCGGACGGCTACAATTTGGCAAGGATAAGCCGGGCAAAGACACCAATTTCCGGGGAATGACCATTTTCAACAATACGCTGTACGTCACGAAAGGCAGCGGCGGGAACGGCATCAATACGGTTTATCAAGTGGGCAGCGCGGGAACACTGCCGACGGGTACGGCGGCAGAATTGGCTGCGGTGCCGATAACCATTTTGCCGGGGTTTCCGAACACTCTGGCAAGCACCGGCACGTCCTTTCCCTTCGGGATTTGGTTTGCCAACGCGACGACGCTATACGTTTGCGATGAAGGCGACGGGAACTTTGTGTCGCCACCCGTGAACGGCAATGTCGCGGACACGCAATCGCAGGCAACGGCGGGACTGCAAAAATGGAGCCTGGTCAACGGATCGTGGACGATGCTGTACGTTTTGCAGGATGGTTTGAACATCGGCGTGCCATACGGCGTGACGAATTATCCCGCGGCGCTCAATCCCGCGACGGGCGGATGCCGGAATATTACCGGACGGCACAATCACGACGGTACCGTGACGGTATATGCGATTACTTCGACGATCAGCGCGAATGGCGACACGGGCGCCGATCCGAACAAACTGGTGAAGGTGCGCGATGTACTGAGCGCCACCACGCTGCCGCCAGGCGACGGAGCCAACGATCAGGATGACCGGATCGGCCACTTCAAAACGATCCGCTCGGCGAAAGCGGGCGAAGTGTTTCGTGGGGTAGCGTTTGCACCACGGGATGACGGTGGTGACGACCACTGAGTGGCCTTTACTGAACACGGGTCGAACCAAGCGCCTTTTTGCGCCCGAGTTCTCCGCTCTGGTGCAAAAAGGCTGTTTGATTGTTGCGGGATTGCGCTGCCGGATTGCTGGTAACGTTTCGGTCGTTCTGCCCGGAACCGCAAGGCTCGGCCCGCGCTACAAAGATGGACGGTAAGAGAGGGATTTCTCGCTATTTTTCTTGTTTGCGGCCACGAGCCGGTCCGGGTAATCGCTCATGATTCCGTCCACTCCGGCGTCCATCAGCAGGCGAATATGCGCGCCGTGATTTACCGTCCAGCAGACAACCTGCAAATCGCGGCTGCGCGCCTGCATCAGCATCGCCGGGGTGACCAGGTCACCGCGCACAGCCAGTTGGCGCGCGCCAATTTCGACGGCTTTATCGAGTGGATCGGCAAGTTGGCCGTCGTAAAGCAATCCGGTCATGAGCGTCGGTTCGATTTTTCGGACCGCTTCGAGGATGGCGCCGTCAAAAGAAATGACCACCGTACGAGCAATTTCCGCTGATTCACGCAACGCACCGATCAGCGCGTGTTCGCCGCCCCAAGACCCGCCGGGTTTCAATTCCAGGTAAAACACGACGTCGTTCTTTTTGGAGAATTCCAGAATTTCTTCGAGCGTGGGGATGCGTTCGCCGGCGTATTCGCTGCCAAACCAGGAGCCGGCATCCAATTTGCGGATCGCCTCCAACGTCAAATCGTGAACCGCGCCGTGGCCGTTGGTGGTGCGGTCGACGGTGTCATCGTGAATGGCCACAAAACGGGCATCGCGCGTCAACTGCAGATCGGTTTCAATAAACCCGACGCCCAGCGAAACCGCTTTGCGAAATGCCGCCAGAGTGTTCTCCGGGGCATGTCCCGAGGCTCCGCGATGTGCTATCAGCAGCATAACGGGTATGTTAGCACTCGCCGAGCGGCGGGACGCTCGTCATCCTTGCTGACCGTGCCGCAAGTCTAGCGGGAGGGGCCCGAGCGAAATGGTGCACCCGAAGCTGCGTGCAGCCGAATCCAACCGCGTGGTATCCCATTCCACACGCAGAAGGAGGTTTCCAAATGCCCACTGTCGTTGGCACCCTACCCCTTCGGGCCCTCGCTTTAAGCGCGGCTTTTGCGGCGCCATTATTAATTTTCGCGGCGCTGCCCACGGCTGCCCCACGCGACAACAAGTCGCAACAGGGGGAGCGGCAGAATCTGATCAAGGAAGTTCGCCACCAGCTGCTGCTCCTTCCTTACTATTCGGTCTTTGACAACCTGGCGTACCGCGTGGACGGCGACACGGTGACGCTCGAGGGGCAGGTGGTCCGCCCCACTCTAAAATCCGACGCGGAAGCCGCGGTGAAAAGTATTCCGGGCATCGGCGCGGTGGTGAACAACATTGAAGTGTTGCCGGTTTCGCCGATGGATGATGAGATACGGCGCGCGGTATATCGCGCCATCTACAGCGAACCGAGCCTGTCGAAATACGGCTACTCCGCGGTGGCCGGACTTCACATCATTGTGAAAAACGGCAACGTTACGCTGGTGGGAATCGTGGATAACGAAGCCGACAGAAACCTCGCAAATATTCGCGCAAACAGCGTGCCCAATGTTTTTAGCGTTAAAAATGAGCTGACGGTGGCGCCAGGAGCGAAGTAGCTGGCGGTGCAGATTTTGGGGAGCGGTATCTGGAGCTCGGAATCTCAGCTAGTGCCCGTGGCACCACCCGACTTGATCAACTGGCGAGAGATTTTTCGTGCGGCGTCTTTCAGGGCTTCGACAATTCTGGCGAGGTTGGCGTCGTCGGTTTGCGCCAGCGTCCCGCTGCCGCCCAGCGCGGCAACCACCGCGCCGCTGGAATCAAGTATGGGCGCGCCGACGCAGCGCGCGCCCAGGCTGTTTTCTTCGTCGTCCACGGAGTAGCCAAGCTGGCGCACGCGCTCGAGCTCCGCGACCAGCCGCGGCACGCTCGTGATGGTCTTGGGTGTGCGTTTTTTGAGCCCTTGCTCGCGAAGGATGGCTTCGGCTTCGCTGGTGGGCATCCAAGCCAACAGCGCTTTGCCAACGCTGGTCGAATGAAGATACATTCTGCGGCCCACCCAGGTGTTCACCTTGAAAAAGCCCGCGGCTTCCACTTTTTCCACGTAGACGGCTTCACCTTGATCGAGCACTGCGAGATGTACGGCCATATGAATTTTTTCAACGAGCGCGCGCATGTAGGGCAGAGCGATTTCGGAAAGATCCACGCTCGATTGGGCATCTTTGCCGAGACTCAATAAGCGCAGACCGAGCCGATAGCGGCCGGTGGCGGCGTCGCGGCGAAGGTAACCACGGCGGTCGAGCACGCGAAGAATGTAGCTAGCGGAACTCTTGGGAATGGCCAAGCGGCGGCTAATTTCAGAATTGGTGAGGCCTTCGCGGCGCTGTGCGGCGGCCTCGAGGATGGTGAGGGCGCGCTCGACGGCAGTGGCTGTGCTGGGGATTTGGTCAACCATGAAAGCGCACCCAATCGGTGATTGTGTTCGGCCAACAGAATACTTGTTCACTATACTGAACATCGGCTTGCGCGCCAAGCGAGGTTTTTGATACAAGTTCCGCTGGAGGCCGGCTGAACACTTGTTCAATATACTGAACACGCATCGCGGGCAGGAAAATTCTCCTCCCGGGCGGGAAAATATTTTGCCAAAGGCGCGAGTTCGCGGGCCAGAACGTAGCGGCGCGGCGGCCTGCGGGCATATAGTCTTGCAGACACTGGCTTTAGGCACGGCTTGTGTCGCTGGCGTGGCCCTTTGATTGCCAGCATCACTGCGTGCCCGCGGCCTTCCCGTCGACCAGGAAGATGCGCGCCGCGGTGAAGATCCGAATTACTGCGAAAGGACGGTGAACATTCCCATGGCGAGCGCACCCGGTGCACCGAACGCGAAAAACACTTCGTCTATGACCACTCCTTCCAACTTGCAGGGGGCCAACTTGACCGCCGCCGAACTCGCGAATCGGTTGATGCCCGTCAACTCCGCGCCGGAGGGATTTGACGCGGCGCGCGATTTGCCTGCCGGGTTTGTTGATTTTTTGACGGCGCTGCACACCGCACTGACGCCTCGGCAGCGAACGCTGATTGCGCGCCGCGAGGACGCGCTGAGTGCGGCACATGCCGGCAAGCTGCCAACGTATTTGCCAGCCGGCATGGCCACCATCGAGCCGTGGCGTGTGAAATTACCGGCATGGTGCGCGGACCAGCGCAATCAAATGACCGGACCGGCGGATGATGCGGACCTGGTCGTGAAGATGCTGAACTCCGGCGCGCCGGGCGTGATGCTGGACCTCGAAGACTCCACGGCGAACACCTGGGAGCACGTGAACCGCGGCATCAAGAATGTTCTGGAAGCGCTGGCAGGCAAGTTAACGTACGAAGACCGCAAGCGGGGCAAAACGGTAGGCATCAACCAGAGCTCCACGGTGATTTTTACGCGGCCGCGCGGATTGCATTTGCATCAAGCGGGAATCTTCCGCGACGAGTTGATTCCAGCGCCGCTGTTTGATGTGGCCATGATCGTTTACCAGGTGGATTTTGCCGCGCTGCGACACCCGCTGTGCTTTTACATTCCCAAGTCGGAATCGGCGGACGAAGCATTGTGGTGGCGCGACCTGTTCGAGATGATGGCGCACGCGAAAAATCTGCCGGCCGACTCCATCAAGTGCATGGCGCTGGTCGAATCGCATCCGCTGGCATTTCAGATGGAAGAGTTTGCGTGGAATCTGCGCGAACACATTCTGGGACTGAACTTGGGACGCTGGGATTACATGGCCAGCCTGATCCATTTCAACCTGGAGAATCCCGCGTGGGTGTTGCCGGACCGCAACACGATTCCGCATGACGTGGCGTTTTTTCAGAATCTGCGGCGACTGATGCCGGAGATTTGCCACAAACACGGGATGCTGGCGATTGGCGGCATGACAGCGCTGTACCCAAGCCGCGAAGACGCGGAACTGAATTCGCGGGCGCTGAAAGTTCTCGAACAGGACAAAAAGAACGAGGCAAATTCGCTGATGGATGGCGCGTGGACCGGGCACCCTGATCAGAATGAAATTGCGGTGCGGCAATTCCCTGCCCCGAACCAGTTGAATTCGCGACCGGCGAATGCGGATGTGCGTGCCGATTTGCGGCCCCAGCCCGCGGGCGTCGGAAAACATACGCTGGCGGGAACGCGCGCGGCGATCCGTACGGTGATTCGCTATCGCAATGGCGTGCTGCAGGGTCGCGGAGCGAGCTTGCTCGATGGTTACATGGAAGATTTAGCGACGGACCGGATTTACCGGCTGATGATCGCGCAGCGCATGCGGCATTCTTCGCAGGTGGCCATCCTAGATGACGACGGCAAACCAGCGGCGCATTCGCCGGAGCGTGTCCAGGCATTGTTTGACGAAGAGCTGAATCGCTTGCTGGAAGAGCCGGCGGCGAAAGCGGATCAGAATCTGCGTGAAACACTTCGCGAGGCGCGGCGGCTTAGCGAAGAGATGATCCGGCGGGGTGAATTCAGTCCCGCATAGCGTTGCGGCGCCGCAGGTTTTGCGCTTTTCATTGCGGAGCTGGCGTGCGGTTTTTAGGAATAGGCCAGGGTAACGAAGTCTCTTGGGAGGAGCATTTATGGCACCGACGAACGGCAACGGCGCGAGCAACAAAATGACCGCGGACTGGAACAGCAATCCGCGCTGGGCGGGCATCACGCGCAGTTATACCCAGGCGGCCGTGCTGCGTTTGCGCGGCTCGGTGCAGATTGAATACACGCTGGCGCGGCTGGGCGCCGAGCGGCTATGGAAACTGATGCACAAGAATGCTTTTGTGCCCGCGCTCGGAGCCATCACCGGCAATCAGGCCACGGAGATGGTGCAAGCCGGGCTGCTGGCGATTTACGGCTCGGGCTGGCAGGTGGCCGCGGATGGCAACTCCGCTGGCGATGTTTATCCGGACCAGTCGCTATATCCGTGCGACTCCGCCCCGAAACTGGTGGCGCGGCTGAATCGCGCGCTGCAACGCGCCGATCAAATTGAATCGGTAGAACGCAAAACCGAGGGTGGCGACGCAAATTGCAAGGCCAAACAGACCTATTGGTTCGCGCCGATCGTAGCGGATGCGGAAGCAGGATTTGGCGGTTCGCTGAACGCTTACGAATTGATGAAGGCCATGATCGAAGCGGGAGCGGCGGGAGTGCATTTTGAAGATCAACTTTCTTCGGCAAAGAAATGCGGGCACCTGGGCGGGAAAGTGGTGGTGTCCACGCGGGAATTTATCGAAAAATTGACGGCGGCGCGGCTGGCGGCCGATGTATGCGGAGTGCCGACGATCTTAATCGCTCGGACGGACGCAAATTCCGCGGGCTTGCTGCTTTCTGACGCGGATCCTCGCGACCGTGAATTCATTTATGGCGAGCGTACGCTGGAGGGATTTTTCCAATTTCGCGGCGGCATCGATGCGGCAATCAACCGCGGGCTTTCGTATGCGCCGTATGCCGACATGCTGTGGTGCGAAACGTCCACGCCGGACTTGGCGGAAGCGCGCAAATTTGCGGAAGCCATTCACGCGAAATTCCCCGGCAAGCTGCTGGCTTACAACTGTTCGCCGTCGTTCAACTGGAAGAAAAAACTGGACGACGCGACGATTGCGAATTTCCAGCACGAACTGGGCAAGATGGGCTACAAATTCCAATTCGTGACCCTGGCGGGATTTCACGCGCTGAATATGTCTATGTTCAATCTGGCGCGCGGCTATGCGCAAGCCGGGATGACGGCGTATTCCAAGCTGCAGCAGGAAGAGTTCGCGGCACAGGAGTTAGGTTATCGCGCGGTGAAGCATCAGAGCTTCGTGGGCACGGGATATTTCGATGAGATCGCGCAGGTCATCTCCGGCGGAACCTCTTCGACGACGGCGCTGGCGGGCTCGACAGAGGCTGCGCAGTTTCATCCGGACGACGAGCCGGTCGCGGTCGTAACGGCGCAGCCGTAAGAGCTGCTCCGCTCGTCTGAGCAGGCTGCGCGGGGGACAACCTCAATAAAAAAGGCGGACTGTCGTCCGCCTTTTTTATTCGCTGCGAGAAATCTGCCGCTAGAGCGGCACCCGTGCGAGGGGGAACCTCGCTTGATCGGGGCTAATTGTTTCTCGCGGAGGTATCTTTGCGAGCGTGATGATTCAAGGCACGGACGAGTTCCTCGCCTGCAGGAGGCGTCTGCACGGCGTTATGACGGACGATGTCGATTCCAGAGACTTTCTTTCCATAGATGCGTTCGTTGGCTTCATTGTCTGGGTGAATAGTTGCACCCTCGAGAGAAACGCCAGCGAACAACCCACGCGCGCGTGAATACGTGAGGATTTCAGCGCGCATCGTGGCGTCGGTGGAGGCCGCAGCATCGCGACCGAGAGGGCCCGCAGCCACCGTGGCGTCGCCGCCGAGCTTCACTTTGCTCTCTAGGATGGCGTGCGCGCCGCGATCATTCATGACGAGAAGGACGAAGTCCGTGGCTTCGCCGCCGATTTGGAACCCAACGCTGCCGGCTTCCAGAACCATCATCGAAGGCGCGCTCCACGGGCCGTTGAAATGCTCGCCGGTACGGCAGGTCATAGCGCCGCGGCCGTAGCTTCCGCCAACCACGAAGGCGGCTTTCAGGACGGACGGATAAACGATGACGCACTCCGCCTTACCCAGTAAGTCTTGCGGAATATCATCTGGAATGTTGAGGATTTCGCGCAATACCGTACCGCTATTGCGCAAACGATCCTCAATCTTTTCATCGTTTGCCGCCACCATGGGTAGCGCGCACATCGCCAGGGTCATGCAACCAGCAATAAATCGTTTCATAAATTGAATCTCCTTGTGCAGACTGAGTACCGACTAAGTGCCGACTCACCATTTGCGAGCAGTGTGAACCGAGAGTCTGGGTCGCCCGTCATACTAGGTGACCCCAGCGAGACTGGCAATCAAGGGAAGAGTGTAGGAAGGGTGGGCAAGAGGTACCAGTTTTGGGATGACCGGAAACGCGCCTGTGGGTCGCTGAAACAGTTGAATATGAAGAGCTTAAGTCGGCTCCCAGTGAGTTAACGACGTTTTCTTCAAAAAATGAGCGCAATGTTCACGTTATTTATAAACGCTACAAGCTGCGCAGGCGGCACCACCGACCGCGGTCTGGCAAGCGCTATGGCTTGCGCCTCACTTGGGTGGATGTCCGCGTGATTGTTCCCGTGAACCAGGATCCAATCATCTTAAAGATGTAGATGCTGGCTTAGGGCGCGGTGACCAGCGGCAGTTCAACGAAGCTGGCCTGGCTCGGAGAGTGATAGATGCGCTGCGTGGCCCGGCGGTAGTCCGCAGGCTGGGCCCAAAAAATAGTGGGCACGAAAGTTTGCGGATTGCGATCGTACAGCGGAAACCAACTGGATTGGATTTGCACCATGATGCGGTGGCCGGGAAGAAAGACGTGATTCGCCGTGGGCAACGCAAATCTGTAGAGGAACGGTTTATCTGGCGCGATGGCTTTAGGAAATTCAAAACTCTCTCGATAGCGGCCGCGAAAAATATCGGCGGAAATCATTAACTGGTAACCACCCATGGCGGGCGCGCCGGCGACTTCGTCGGGGTAGAGATCGATCACTTTGACCACCCAGTCGGAATCTGTTCCGCTGGTGGAGGCTATTAAATTGGCGATGGGCTGGCCGCTGATTTTTGCTGGCGCGGAGAGAACATCCGAGACGTACGCAACGACGTCGGAACGTCCAGAGGCTTCGCGTTGATCGTCGACGAGCCAAAGCGGCCAAGTGAGGCCATTGCTGTAACCCATGGGGCGCGTGGGCCGCGCGCGATACGGCACGGGCTTCGCGTTGGTCAGAGACGTACTCATTGAATTCCGCATCGGGCGCAGCATCGCCCGCCATCGGGGCCGAAAAACTCAATTTCAAGCCAGCTTTCAAATAAAGCGGCGTGGCACGAACGGAACACCCCGAAGAGCAACCCGACGGCCATGCGGAAAGCCGGCGCCATGTGTTGGTCCCTGTTTCAAACGCGCTGACCGTCGGCACATCCGCCTTCGGCGCGCCATCTTTCAAATATTGGTCGAGAAAAGGACGGAGAATTTCGCGCTCGAAGTAGAGAGATGTGTTGCTGTCAAATTGTATGGCGCCGAGCGAACTGCCGTCTTCGATTTCCTGGCCGTGATGCCACGGGCCCAGCACAAGAAACACTTTGCTGTTGTCCGCATCTTTCGGCTTGATCGCTTTATAAACAGCGATCGCGCCATAAATGTCTTCTTGATCCCACAAACTGTGCACTAACATTACGGGAACTTTGAGCGGCTGCGCGGCGAGAATCTGGTCCATGGCCTGCTGCTGCCAAAACGAGTCGTAGCTCGGATGCTCCAGAATTTTTCGCCAGAAGCCAACTTGTTCGAGGCCGTGGCGGCGGCCAATTTCGCCCGCGGATCCCGATTGCAGGAAAGCGTCGTAGTCGTCGAAGTAGCCAGTCCACCATTTGATTTTGTTATCCCGCGTCGCTTCCTGCTCGAGGATGTAGCCCATATTCTGCTCGCGGAAAGCGCCGTAGTGAAACCAATCGTCGCCCATCCAGCCATCCACCATGGGATTCATCGGCACGGAAACTTTCAGCGCGGGATGCGGATTCACCAGCGCCATCAAGGGTAAAAATCCGTCGTACGAAATTCCCAGGATGCCCACCTTGCCATTCGTTTCTGGAATATTTTTCACCAGCCAGTCGATGGTGTCGTATGCGTCCGTGGCGTGGTCGACCGAGGTGGAATTCAGCGGGCCGTGCAGCGGGCGATTCATGACGTACTGGCCTTCGGAGCCGTATTTGCCGCGAACATCTTGCACCACGCGAATGTATCCGCCTTCGAGAATCACGGGCAGCGCATTGTCGTAGCCGTCGAGGATCGGACCGAGGTGTGCACTTTCTGTGTGGGTAGTGAGGTCCGTAGCATTGTACGGCGTCCGCGTTAAAAGGATCGGTGCGCGGTTGGCTCCTTTGGGAACCAAGATTACGGTGTGAAGTTTGACGCCGTCACGCATGGGGATCATCACGTCGCGGCGTACATAATCGAAGCCATCCGTGCGCGGCACGAATCGTTCGGGCGTTTCGTTCTGCAGAGTGGCAGCGGGTGGTGCAGCGTTTTGCGCCCTTACATGCTCAGCGGCTCCTAAGGTTGCGAGCACTGTAAGGAAGACAACTCTGCAATTACGCATGCCGTTAATCGATTTCATGAACTCCCCCGAACACCTGAAGGATTTAGCGCATCGCGAGCGCCGCAGTTTTAGCTACTTCTACGCGGCGCATCCTCGTCGCGCCGCTAGCAGCGAGCGCCGCTCCCAGCAATTTGGTGCCGAGAGTATATCCTCGCTGCGTCCCGGGACGCCAGTTTCCCAACGGATGCGGCGCGCTTTCCAAAAATCGTTTTCTCGTTATCCTTTTTGCCCGGTACGGGAATTTCAACCGCAAATACGCCCTTGTCCTGTAGAATGCCGCCAACCTATCTCCAAGTTTGTATTTCGCAATACGCGCAGCCCTGCCTCTAGGGAGCCACGCGCCGTAACCAAGGAGATCCACATGGACGCGACCGGAACTATCCTCTTACTCTTTGGCGGTTTACTGGCGCTTTTTGCATTGTTCGCACTCCTCGGTTCTTTCTTCACCGTGGAAACCGCGCAAGTAGCGATCGTGCAGCGCCTGGGAAAATTCGCGCGCGTCGCCGGTCCGGGATTGAATTGGAAGACCCCCATGATCGAGGCGGTCGTGAAACGCATGAGCCTCAAGGTGCAGCAGTTCGATGTGCAGGTGGAAACCAAAACGCAAGACAACGTCTTCGTGCAAATCCCCGTATCCATCCAGTACAAGGTGATGCCCGAGGCGGTGGAGGCTGCATTTTATAAATTGACGGACCCCGTGAAGCAGATCGAATCGATGGTCTACAACGTGGTTCTCGGCCACGTGCCGAAAATGAAACTCGATGACACGTTTTTGAATCAGGCAGACATCGCAAACGACTTGCGCGACAGCCTCGACGGCTCGATGAAGGAGTACGGCTATTCCATCGTGAAAGTTCTAATTTCGGACATCGTGCCCGACCAAAAGGTGAAAGCCGCGATGAACGACATCAACGCCGCACAGCGCGAACGTGAAGCGACCGTCTCGCGCGCGGAAACCAACAAACTGCTGCTCGTGAAGCAAGCTGAAGCAGAAGCCGAATCCAAACGCCTGCAAGGCGAAGGCATCGCCAATCAACGCAAAGCAATTATCTCCGGCTTGAAAGATTCCGTCGAAGATTTTGCAAGGACCGTGGCCGGCTCAACGCCGCAAGACGTGATGCAATTGGTCCTGATGACGCAATATTTCGACACGCTGAAAGAAATCGCCGCCAACGATCACAGCAACACGATTTTAATTCCGCACACCCCCAACACGCTCACGGACCTGTTCGGCCAGATCCGCAACGCGGTAATCACTGGCGCCGAAATGACCAAGTCCGCGGTCCCCGCATCGCTTTCGCCGGCCGAGAAGCGTCCGTAGCTGCCGTCGCCTACGCGATTTTCCTGGCGCCGGTAACGGCGAAGCCCTATTTCAACTGGGCGGAAATTCCATAGTGTTAAGGAGCGCGCCCAGACTGCGATTCGCGGGCGTCTTGAGGGAAAATCAATGCTCCGACTGATTTTACTAATCGTGCTCATACTGCTCATTCTCGGCGCTTTGCCGTCGTGGCCGTACAGTACTGGCTGGGGCTACTATCCGAGCGGTGGACTCGGCCTGATCCTGCTCATTGTCGTGATTCTGATTCTTGCAAAGAGAATCTAAGGCACGGTAAAAAACCGGCCGCGATCTGGTTTTTGTGACCGGTCTCGCCGTCCATAGGCGAACATAAAGCGAATATGCTACGCTGAAGCCGTCGCTATGGCTCACCGTTCAACCCACAAACCAAATGACGCCATGACCGAGTCGCAGCTGCGTGAATTGCGTCGGAGCTTGTCGCTGCTCAGCCCGCCAATCGTAAGGGAGAAATATAAGGTGATAATGGATCGCTGCCGGTTCTATGACTTGGCAACGCCGCGCATGATGCAAGAGCTGGTAACGCTATGGAAGATTTTGTGGCAATGGCGGAAATGAGCTCTGGAGCACCTGTGCGAAACTCCCGCGCGACCAGAGCGCGGATGGCTGGTTTGCTATTTTCGTCGCGAACGGGGACCGGGCAACTCACTCTCCAGTTGTCCGGCGACGCCCGCGAGCCTTTCAAGGTCACCGCGAAACCGCAGCCAGTAATCGGCCCCCACCGCGTTGACGAAACACTCCTGAATTTTTCGCCACTGCTGGACCGCTTTTGCTAACGTTCGCTCGCCCTTCCCCGTCAAACAGAGAAAGCGTTGGCGCATAGCGGCGCGCTCGGAGATGGTTAGCAAACCGTCTTTCTGCAGTAGGCGAAGACTGCGCGTCAGCGTGGTACGGTCGATCAACAGGATATCGCCGAGTGCGGTAATAGAAGTGGGCTGCGTTTTTGCCACGGCGACGAGGATCGTGAATTGCGTAGAACGGATGCCATCGCAATCGAAGGCCAGGTCAAAGAGTTTCGTGACGGCGCGAGCAGTACGGCGGAAATTGAGAGAAGCGCAATAACCGGTGCCCGTGAGATCAATATTTTCCAACAAAAGACACCTCTCTACTTGACTTGTATATGCACGCAAGATATAACTGTGCGCAACAGCATGTCAAGCAAGTCCGGTGGATGGTCCTGGTGGGGACCCTTGAACGAGTGGAGGAAGGCCGAATGATGAGTTCGCTGACTTCACGACAAGGGTGGATTATGAATGGCGACTTTCCGCCGCCGGAAGAATCATCGCCCGAAAAGAAATCTGGGACCGGAATCACTCGCGAAGCGTCCCGCTACGCGTGCTTCGGGGGGTTTTGCCTGGACCTCGCAAGGCATGAACTCACCAAGAGCGGGGTACGCATAAAAATGCAGGGCAAGGTTTGTGAGGTTCTGCTAATCCTGATGGAGGCGCCGGGCGAAGTGGTGACGCGCGAGGCGCTGCGCGTGCGGCTCTGGCCGCCGGATTCACGCGTCAACTACGACGCCAACGTGAACACCACCGTGAACAAATTGCGGCAGATCCTCGGCGATTCTTCCGAGCAATCGAGCTTTGTAGAGACGATTCCGCGCAAGGGCTACTGCTTTATCGCTCCGGTCGAATATACGAACAATGCGCCAAATGTGGCAGGCGGTGCGAGAAGGACGTCGCAAAGCGGCTTAGCTGGCGCCGGGGCAACGGAAGGCGCCATGGAGTTAGCGAAATCGGCGATGTCTTCCCTGTGGTTCAAGGCAGGCATTATTGCATTGCTGATCGCGGCAATGCTTTTTGGCGCCGCACTGATGCTTTACACCCGCCACTAACTGCTACCTTGCCTCTCGGCAGGAAATTGATCCAAGCGTTCGCGTGCGTACGAGAAACACGGCTCGACGATCGCGAGTCATTCCCTGGTCGAGTTCTCAATTCCCCGCCTCTTGGATTTCGGTACGCCGGGGCCGGAAATTGAAGAATGGGACTCCGCACGAATCAAACAGGAGAAGTGCTCCTGCCACACTTCTCCCCGAGATACCTGCAACGCGGTCTGAAGCACTGAGACTCGTGCTACTAGAAAATTAGCTTGAGGCCCAACTGCATGGTGCGGTTGCCGCCGCTCAACTGATGAAAATTGAGGAAGCTCTGCGGCGCGGTGACCAGCACTAATCCTGCGTCAAACGGATTCGGGTTGGTGGCAGCGTCGAGTCCTCCATTGTTGGAGGGCAATCCGATACTGAAATTCCGATGGTTGAAGGTATTGTAGGTCTCCGCGCGAACCTGCACGTTGAGGCGCTCACCGATCCTGGTGCTCTTCAAAACCGCGATGTTCCAGAGGTTGAGTCCGGGCGTGTCGATGGTGTCGCGGCCGACGATATTTGTGTTCGAGCCAAGGCCGGCCTGCACATATTTCGACGCCGGATTTGCGGCGACGTAACCGACAATGTTGGCGGCGGCTCCAGGGCAGGCCGCGGTCGTGCCGACAATGCTCGTGGCGCCTGCACCATTGACGCATACGTAGTTAAAGCCGGAAGGCACGTTCGACGTCCCGGAGGGATTGAAGGATGGGCGGTCTGCCGTAGAGCTGCCATTCGCGTTCGCATCAGTGCCGTTCAACAAGGTAATCGGCTGCCCGCTTTCCGCGAGATAGCTGCCGCTGACCTCCCATCCGTTTAATAACCCCATCGCGAAGGCGTTGCCCGAGGCGAATCTCGGCAGATCGTAGACCCAGGAAATGGTGCCTTTGCGATTGAAGTCCAGGGCAGAGCGTCCGCGGTCGAGCGAGAGATCGCGAGCGTCCAAGGGCCGCCGGGGATTGATGGAGCTGCTGTTCAATTCGTTGGTTGCGTCGTCGATGGTTTTAGCGAAGGTGAAATTCGCGCGCAGGTATAAGCCGCCGGCGAAGCGGTGAATGGCGTCGATCGAACCGCCGTGATAAAGAGACTGCGCAGCCGGCGCTTCATCGGTGAGCACGCCGAAAAATCCATCCGCGGAATACGGCGCGGTCAGGCCGTTGTTGATGAAATTTTGAAAATCTGCCAGCCGCTGCGCAGTCAGCGGAACGGTCGTCGGAACCTGAGAGTTTGCAAAATAAGTCGGCAATGGCTTCAGTCCCCCGCCCGGAACATTGGGATCGAACGCGGAAACTTCGTTCAAACGAATCTGTGCCGGAAGGCTGACAGCGTGAGTGCCGAGGTAACGCACTTCGAGGCTGGTGTCTTTTTGTATTTGGTGTTGAACGCTCAAGGTCCAACTGAGAATCTTTGGGGACACGAGATTTGGTACCACCCCCGCGGTCAAAGCGCGAGCGAGCGCCTGCGTGGTAGGCGTGATAAAGGGCGATAGTCCTCCGCCGAGAAGAAATCCTCGGCCCGTGCCGTCGGCGGGATTCAGGAAGCTGGCGCACCACGGAGTAGACGGCGCTACCTGGCACGTAAGGTTGGGATTGTTTTCAAACTGCACCTGCGGCGGCTGATTGTTGGTTTCAAAGTTCGTTGGGTAAATGTCGTAATAATATCCCGCGCCGCCGCGAATCGACCACTTCGCGTTGCCGAAGGGATCGTAGGCAAAGCCGAGGCGAGGTCCAAAGTTATTGGTGTCCGGCTTCGGCGCCGTAAAGAACAGGTGCATGGCGGGATCGTTGGAGATCGCATTTTCCGCTTGCTCATTTGCGTCGCGAGGCACCCCGAAATATTCGTAGCGGAGGCCGAGGTTCAGGGTCAGGCGCGGAGTAAGTTTGAAATCGTCCTGCACAAACCACGCGAACGCATTGTCGTTGCCAACAAAGGTGCCGTTGCCGACGTTGCGTAGCGCGCCATTGCCGCCATCCGGGACGAAATCGTTAAGGAAGGAGTTCAGCGTAGCCCAGTCCCACTCGGCCCGGGCGCGCGGCAGGAAGATAGTCTTGTCAATATATTTCCGAACCTCTCCGCCGACTCGCAAGGTATGTTTTCCCCGAATGTAAGTCAGGGTTTCTCCAAGTTGGTAGGTATTTTGCGTGTAGCCCTGCGGAGCTCCGGAGTTCGGTCCCGTACTGATGCCCAGTTCATCGACTTCGGCGTTTGGAAAATTGGCGAAAGCGGCCGGCGGCAAATTATTGGGGCCGTTGATGCGCGAGTATTGCAAACGAAGATCGCTGATCAACCGGGGGCTTATCGTCCAAACGTCACCCAAAATGACCTTGCGGCCATCAATAGCGGTGGTTCCGGCAAACTGCGGTTGCGGCTGGTTCGGGTTGATCGCCGGCGAGCGGAAGCGATCGTATAGAAACCGGCCGCGAATTTGATGGGCACCGAGAGTGAGATCCATATTTGTGATGAAGTCGTCCTGGTTGGAGAAGCTGGGAGCAATCGCTTGCAGCGTGCCAACGTCGATCGGAACTCGGCCGCTCGAAGTGGTTACGCAAGCAAAATCCGGCGTCGTATCAGTGGCACCAGTGTTGCAGTGGCTCAAACCGCTGCTCGAAGCGGCCACCGGCGTTTGAGCGAGAATGGCCTGAATGGCGGAGTCAGGATGCACCAGCGAACTGATCTGCGCCAGACCCGCCGCCGTAGGAGCGGTGATGACCGGACTGCCGGCTGCCAACCCGTTGTTTTGGAATTCATAAGCGCCAAAGAAAAACAGTTTGTCCTTCTTGATGGGCCCGCCGGCGCTAGCGCCCGCGCGGTTGTAGTCAAAGCGCTGCTTGACGCCGTTCGCTTTCTGAAGATTGTCTTCCGCAAAGAAATCCTTGTTTTGATTGTATTCGTGGCCTTCGCCGTGCCAATTATTCGTGCCGGATTTTGTCGTGATAATGAATTGACCGCCGCCAGAGTGGCCGTATTCCGCGCTGAACTGATTTGTCAGCAAGGTAAATTCCGCCACAGAATCCTGAATTACCGGCTGGTTGGGTCCATTTACACCCTGGTTGTTGTCGTCGGCGCCGTCGATGGTGAAGCTATTAAATCGCGGACGCAAGCCGCCTATGGAACCCCCGGAACCACCGGACGCTCCGCCGGGCTGGGTCGTGCTGTTCGGCGCCAGCGTGGCGTATTCGAGCACCGAACCTCCGGGAACGGTGATGGGAATTTCATTGACGACACGTCCATCTAGACTCGAAGCGAGCTCGGAACTCGTAGTCTTGATCAGATCCCCTGCAGAATTAACTTCCACGACCACGCTGGCGGCCCCCAGCTCCAGGTTGACCTTTACATCGGAAACCTGGCTCGCCGTGACGACTACTCCCTTTCCGATGTACTTCTTGAAGCCCTCCTTCTCCACCGCGACGCTGTAGGAACCGATGAGCAGATTGGGGAATTCGTAAGTACCTTCGCTCGATGCTGTGGTGTTAATGCTCACGTTTGTGCTTTCGTTCGTCACCGTGACCTTGGCGTCGACGACGCTGCCGCCGGTCGCATCAGCGACTTCCACACGAAGCGTTCCGTCAAGACGCTGTGCGTGAAGCGCGGCGCAAAGCGCGAAGAGTATGACAGCGCCTCCGCACGCGGCGCGAAGCAGTAATTTCCGCGCGGCCGCCAACGGCCGCGCAGGGAAATTGGCATTCAAGAATGCTTTACGATTCATGTTCTCTCCTCCGTTGACGAGCTTGCGGGCCGCTCGCTTTGCCGAGCTGACAGGCGGGCGCCGAAACCCATTCTTGGATGGACGGAAATGCACATCGTTGGCCATCGGTGCGCGTGCGGAAACAAAACGCGATGCTGATTGTTTTGTGGAGGTTGCGCGACCTAAAGCGGATTATGCGAAACTAAAAATCGATACTTCGGAATGAATTGAGAGCGCTTATCTACGGGTATGCGGATGTGCGTCGCGCAGCGCGGGGCTCGTGCCGGGATGAATGGCGCGCTCGCGCCCCTCGCCATACAAAAAAAGGTGGCGCGTCCGTTCAGTTAAGTACGCGACTGACACGCCGTTCGGTTGACGGCGGAACGAGCGTCTGGAGCGGAAGCTCGACCGTCAAGCAATGGTCGGCTATAATTTCTTATGCGATTCTTCCCGCGTCGATTCTTTCTGTTTCCGCTTGCAGCGTGCGTCTTATTAGGGGGCGGCTCCAGCCGGGCGCAGGACGCGAAATGGTCCGCCGAGCTGGCCACCTGGCGCGAGGAGCACGTCAGCGATTTACGCAAACCTGCAGGCTGGCTGTCGCTTACCGGACTCGACTGGCTGCAAACCGGCGATAATTCCTTCGGGTCTGCAGCCGACAATAGAATTCATTTGGTCGGAAGTCCGCCGCATCTCGGCGTACTACACCTCGAAAACAATACCGTGCAGCTTCTTCCGCCTAAGGGCGGCGATTTCCCGCCGGAATTTTTTGTTGCCGGGGTGGCCGCGAAAACACAACTGATTCCGGTGGCCGCAGACAGCGACAAAGATGCGCCGCACTTCACAATCGGTTCGCTCAACATGTATGTGATTCGGCGCGCAGACCGCTTCGCTTTACGCGTCAAAGATTCCAAGGCGCCGGTGCTGGTGGCGTTTCACGGCGTGAACTGGTATGCCCCAGACGTTAAATATCGCGTAATTGCGAAGTGGACTCCTTACTCTCCACCAAAAACACTCAGCGTCGCCACGCTGGCCGGAACCACGTATGACGCGCCGGTTCCTGGCGTGGCGGAATTTACGTTGGAAGGCAAATTGTATCGGCTCGAACCGATTGTCGAAGACAGTCCGGCGATACGGCTGTTCTTCGTGTTGCGCGACACCACAAGTTCCAGCACCACCTATCACGCTTGCCGATTCCTGTACACCGTGCTGCCGGACCATGGACTCGAGAGACCCGGAACACTGGTGTTGGATTTCAATAAACTGGAAAATCCCCCCTGCGCGTACACGCCGTATGCCACTTGTCCGTTGCCGCCGCCGGGCAATCGCTTGGCGGTCGCACTGCCGGTGGGTGAGAAACGCTACCATGATTGAAAACACGCGGACTCGAGACTATGTCAACCGATAACAATACGCCGCGGCCTGATGCCAATGCTGACGGCGATGACGGGAAGAATTCTCCGCAACGGGAAAAACTGATTGCACTGCGGCTGGCGCTGCTGTGCATTCACAAGACGCTTCTCAATATGGAACGCCGCGACTACGAGAAGGAACATGGCGCGGTAAATACCGGCGAACTTTTTCGCCTGGTCATCGACGACGCGCAGTTTGCGTGGCTGCACAATATTTCGGAGTTTGTGGTGCGCATCGACGAAACACTCGCCGGAAAGGAACCGGTCACTGTGGATTACATGCGCGAATCTTTTGTGCTGGCGCGCAAAATGTTTACGCCGACGGAATCGGGCGACGCGTTTCAGAAGAAATATTTTGACGCCATTCAGCGCGATCCCGCGGTGGTGATGGATCACGCGGAGATGGCGCGGCTCTTTAACACCGAGCCGCAGGACGCTAGCGCTGCGTAGCCGGCCCCTTCTAACAATGATGACCATCCATCTTGAGAATTTTCACGTCGTACACAACGAGAAGCAGCAGCAATTCGAGCTGGTTGCGGAGAACCGCAAATCACTCCTCGCTTACCACCGCACGCCGGGCGTAATTATTTTCGATCATACGGAAGTGCCGCCAGAGCTCGAAGGTCAAGGAATCGCCGCGAAAATGACGCGCGCGGCGCTCGATTTTGCGCGTACGGAAAGATTGCGCGTCGTGCCGGCCTGCTCCTACGTGGCGGCATTCATACGCAAGAACGTTGAGTATCAAAGCCTATTGGCGGCCCGCAAAGGATGATCCGCGGTGCGCGCGAAACCCGTGTTACGGGGCCGCGGCTTGGAAATCCCGGGTATGGATGAGAATTTTCACAACACGCAGAACTTTGCGATTCGCAGGTTGCGCCGCGAGGAATTGCCACACCAAACGGTGCGGCTGGCGCGTTTTTTGATCGGCAAGGTGGTGGTGCACGATTTGCCCGCGGGACGTTTGAGCGGGCGAATTGTTGAAACAGAAGCATATCCGCCGGGTGATCCTGCCGGACACCATTTTCGCGGACCGACTCCGCGCATCCGTTCCATGTACCTTGCGCCGGGCCACGCCTACGTATTTTTGAATTACGGCGCACATTTCATGTTGAATGTAACCAGCGAACCGGACCGCAACGCGGGAGCGGTGTTGATTCGCGCGCTCGAGCCACTCGACGGCATCGCACTGATGGAACAGCATCGCAAGACTGCGCGGTTGCTGGACTTGACGCGCGGTCCAGGACGGTTGGCGGCAGCTCTGGAAATCGACCGGCGGCACGACGGTCTCGATTTATGTGGCGATGGGAAATTGTGGCTTGGAGAGATTGTTGATGACGTCGCCGCCGTTAAAAACCGACGGGTTCGGCGCCGTGTCTCAAAAACGGTGCGCATCGGAATTTCGCGCGCCGCAGACAAGCTGTTGCGCTTTTATGAATGCGAGAATCCGTTTGTAAGTGGACCAAAACATTTGCTAATGCCAATCGACAGAAAAAGTGTCCGACGACCGCAAACAAAATCTTAACCGGGAATAAATGCCGCGCGAAGCTACCAGACAAATTGTCTCGGGTGCTCGTCATCTGCTCGGCTTCGCAGAATTGTTCGTGTGCGATACTGGCTGCCGTGACCCGAGGATGCGCGGGGTAGCGAAACCGGACCCAGATGAACGAACGGAAAACCTCAGAAAAGATTTGGCCGTATCTCGCACTGCTGGCGGGCATCGCATGCATTGGGTGGTCGGCGATTTTTGTGCGCTGGACGGATATGCCGGGACCGGCGTCGGCATTTTACCGCATGCTGATTCCCGCGGTTTTGCTAGCCCCCACGTGGTTTTTCCGGCGCGGCAAATCGCGCGTTGACTTTAAAACGCTCGCGATCATTTCCGCGGGCGGACTTTTCTTTGCGCTGGATCTGGCGTTTTACAACACCGGCATTCTAAAAACTTCGGCGGCCAATGCCACGCTGCTCGGAAATTACTCGCCGGTGCTGGTAGGTCTGTTGACGTGGATGATTTTTGGCCGCAAGCCAGCGCTGAGTTTTTGGCTGGGATTGCTGCTGGCGCTGGCGGGAACATTGGCTATTCTGTGGTCGGACTTGCGCGCCCATGCGGGATTTGGCACTGGCGACGCGATGGCACTGGCCGCCGCGGCATTCTTTGCGGGGTATTTGCTGGCGACGGAACAAGTGCGCGCAACGACCAGCACGCTGGTATTTTTCCGGCTGGCTACGATGACCAGCTTATTCTTCCTGCTGGCAATCAACCTGTTGCTGGGCGTTTCGCTGCGCATTCCGCCGGGCCGTTCCTGGACGGCGCTATTGGCACTGGGACTGATCACGCAGCTCGGCGGATATCTGGCGCTGACCTATGCGCTGGGGCATTTGCCGGCCACGGTTACATCCGTGAGTCTGCTGGCGCAAGGACCGCTCACGGCGTTGCTGGCGGCGTGGTTACTGGCGGAAAAGCTGAGTGCACCGCAGATTTTCGGCGGAGCGCTGGTGTTGATCGGCGTAGGCTTGGCGAATCGCCGCGGAAATCCCGCGGAAGAAGCGAACACCGTGCTGGTTCGCAACGAGGCGTGAAGTTAAAAACTTGCGGCTGGCGCGGAACTTTAGCCCTCTGAATTGCGCCTCGCGAAGAATTATTTTGTCGTGCTGTTCGCCGCAGGCTCCGTGGCAAGCGCCAAAATCTCCACGTTATTTCCGCTCGGATCTTGAATGTAAACGGAAGACGTTCCGTCACGGTGTTTTTGGGGCTGTCCGTAAGCGCTCGGATCCCCAAGAACTGCGAAGTGCTCCGGATGTTGCGACGGCAAAACAAAAGCCAGGCGAATATTCGCAAATTCCACGAGCGCCCAGGTTTCGTCCTGATAGCCCACTTTGCATTGAAAATGCGATTTGTACCAATCAACGGTCTCCGCGACATTGGCCACGGTGACCGCGATGTGATCCATGGTGTCCAAATGCTTTCCTGCGCCTGCGGTCGACATTGAAAATCCCTCCGAAACGGTACGTCGCCTAAGCGCAGATTACTCGCTTCCCCGGTTTAAGGCTACGGGAGTTGCTGGCGATGGCAGCGTGCGAGTGAAGTTGCTGGCGTGCCAACGTAGCTTCCGAGAACCCTCATCCGGGGAGGGCCAGGCGATAATCGGGGCGATTATCCGACTCCGGTCGTCGCCTGAGAAGGATGTGCGTGGCTTCTGGACGGATTTTCATGATGTAATAGTCGCGATGGAACAGGCTGAAATCAATCCGCGGCCCTTCGTTGGAGTGATCGTCGTAGTGAGCGGCCTCGCAGTGTCATTTCTGCTGTGGCTTCTGTACGTGCATCACGCTATAGCTGGTTTCGCCGGGCGTTGGACGTTTTTGCCGGCCCTCAACGCTCTCCTGAACGGATTGTGCGCGATTGCTCTTTGCGTGGGATTGTATTTTATCAAACATCACAAGACGGAAGCACATCGCACGAGCATGTTGCTGGCCTTCGCGTTCTCTTCGGTTTTTCTCGTCAGCTACATCCTGAACCACACACTGCACGGCGACACGATTTTCCCTGGCCGCGGCGCGGTGCGCACCGTATACCTTTCCGTTTTAGCCAGCCACGTGATCCTTTCCGTCGTTGCTCTGCCGATGGTACTGACGACGTTTTTCTTCTCGCTGACTGGCCGGTTCGCGATGCACCGCCGCATCGCACGCTGGACGTTTCCCATTTGGCTCTATGTTTCGATCACCGGCGTGGCGGTGTTCGTGTTTTTGAAAGCCTATGCGTACTAGGCTCGCCATTGCCCAGCCTGATTTAGAATTCGCCGAGCGACAGTCGCCCGCGAGCGGCCCGGTGCGGCGGGTGCCGGAGAGGCAACTGTGACCGGAAATTGGCGCGCGGCGCGGCGCGTCGAGCTAGCATAGCGTTAGCAACAAACTTGGCCCCTTCCCCCAGAAAGCCAAGAAGATGACGGAAGACCGCGTTCGCGTCGGAGAGCCTCGAGCGACGGAAAGTGTGCGTGCCGAGGAATCCAGCGGAACGCAGAGTACGCATCCCGTAAATCACTCCGGAGAGCAGAGCGCCCGGCGTAGCGGACGCATTGTGCTGTCCGTGCCTATCCTGCTGATCGGCAGCAACTCAGAAGGCAAGGTATTCACCGAAAAAACACAAACTGTTGTGGTGAGCCTACATGGAGCCGGAATCCTCTCGCGAAATAAATTAATGGCAGAACAGCTATTGGTGTTGCGGGAGGAGTCCACGAACCGGGAGGCGGAGATTCGCGTGGTAGGAGAGATCGGGCAACAAGGGACGATGAATGCGTACGGGGTGGCGTTTGTGGATGCGACGCTGCATTTTTGGCGCACGAATTTTCCCGCGGGAACAGCGAGCGTCGAGCGGCCGGCGACGCTTTCGCTCGAGTGCAGCGGCTGCGGAGACGTGACGGAATTGACGAATGGAGATTATGAGTACGACATTTGCGCGATTCATGGCGGGCTGGCGCAGTATTGCGGTGAGTGTGGCTTATTGACGGTGTGGAGACGGACGGAGAAGGCGGCGCGTACGAAGCGGAGCGCGGCAGCGGAAGCGCGAAAGATGGAGCTTGCGGCCGCAGTCCAGGACGGATACGACGCATCGGCAGTCAGCAGTATCTAACGAGTCGAAGACGAGCATCGCTGCCGCGGAAACAAAGAGCAATGAGACAGAAACGGCGGCGGCGACAGCAAGTCCGGAGCGTCGGAGCCGTGTACGCGCAAAGGTGAATTTCTTTGCATGCGTGCGAACAAATGAGTTTGGAGACGAAGTGGTGCGGTGTATCGACATGTCGAAAGGCGGGGTGAGCTTTCGTGGCGAGCAGGTGTACACGGTAAGCATGCCGGTCGAGATAGCGGTGCCCTTCGCGAAGAATGAACCGGGAGTCACACCTTGGTTTGTACGAGGTAGGATTGCGAACATCTTCACCGACAGAGACGGGGCGCAGAGGTGTGGAGTGGAGTTTCTACGCCGCTGAACAGCACTTTACTTCGATAATTTCCTGGAGCGGCCCTTCGGATAACGAGGCAAGTTTGGCGGAACACCCAGGTGGCGGGTACCCCATTTGCAGAGCACGCTCATCGGCTCGATCAGTTCTTCCCCAGCGCCCGTAAGCGAATAGGTGACTTGGGGCGGCGAAGCGTGGGTAACTCTGCGACCCACGATGCCATCCGCTTCCATGGCGCGGAGCTGCGAGGTCAACACTTTTTCGCTGATGCCAGGTAGCAGCTTGCGAAGTTCTGCGAAACGCTTAGGACTGAATCCGAGATGCCAGATGGCGAGGGTTTTCCATTTGCCGCTGACAACATTGATGGTGGCTTGCACGGGGCAGCCGTGATGGGTCTTCATGGGTCCTCCAGGCTTACAAAAAGGTGCGTACTTCCGGCGCGCGTTTCCTAGTTATACCATTCCTTTGAAACTGCCATCTGAGGGGGAAGAAAAATGATTTTAGTTACTGGCGCCAGCGGAACAGCGGGCAAAGCGGTGCTAAAAGAAGTGGCGCGAAGCGGAGAAAAGCACCGCGCAATGTACCGATCGAAGGTCGAGGCGGCTAAGGCTCCAGCGGGTACGGAGGCAGTCGTCGCCGATTTTGCGGACCAGAGCAGCCTGGCGACAGCGCTGCGGGGCGTGGAGAGCGTTTATCTAGTGTGCTCGCCAATCCCGGAGCTGGTGCAGCTGGAGAGCAACGCGATCGAGGCCCTCGCGAGGGCGGGAGTACGGCGCGTGGTGCTCAATTCGGCGCTGGGCGCAGGCGATTACCCGAAATCGTTCCCCGGCTGGCACCGCAAAGTGGAAGACAAACTGAAGGCGACAGATTTGCAATTTTGCATTCTGCGGCCCAACAGTTTTCTGCAGAATGTGGTGACCTATTACGCGCCCAGCGTGCGCGCACAAGGCGCATTTTACGGCGCAATGGGCAATGCGCGGACCAGCTATCTCGACATTCGGGACATCGCCGTAGTGGCGGCCAAGGCGTTGCGTGGCGGCGAACACGACGGCAAGACCTACGAACTGAACGGGCCGGAAGCGCTGACCTGCACGGAGGTTGCGGAGAAGATTTCGCGTCACGCGCGAGTACCGGTGAGTTACGTAGATCTTCCGCTGGCGGCGCTGCGCAAAGGAATGATCGATCAGGGAATGCCAGAGTGGCAGGCCACGGCGCTCCTCGAATTGCAGGAATACTACGCGGATGGGAAAGGTCAAACGGTGGACGGCGTGCTGACGGGGTTGCTGGGGCGGGCACCGATCACCGCGGATCAATTCCTGGAAGAGTTTGCTGCGGAGTTTCGCGCGCAAGCGGCGTAGGAGAAGTCGTGGAACCGACGAACGCAAAAACCGGAATGACCCACAGCGAAGCGCGGGAATTTATCCGCAACCACTTCGAAGAGTTCGTGAACAAAAAAAATGTGCAGATTGGCAACATAAACTTTGCTGCAAATTTTGTGGATCATGGGGCTGATGTGCCTCCCGGAATGTCGCCGGGCCCGGCAGGTGCGATTCAGTACGTCAGCGGCGCGTTGAAAAAATTCCCCGATCTATATGTGCAAATTGAAGACATGATCGCGGAGGACGACAAGGTGGTGGTTCGCAACCACTGGACGGCAACGGACGGCCAGAGCGGCAAAAAGGTGGAGTTTCGCGGCATCGTGATCTGGCGAATCGCAAAGCGACAGATCGTGGAGCGCTGGGCATATCTCGAGCCACCCCATCCGGCTTGAAATCATGGCCGTACCGGTCCTGAAGGCAACTCAAGTGATTGAATCACATAGGGTTGCATTTGGGGCGATTTTCCTTTGGTCATCTACAATGCCTGTTGCAACTTTTTGGCCACTTGTGGTTTTAATAGGTGTGGGCGAATTCAGAGAACTGAAATTGCCCCGAACCTGCTGCTCGCAGAACAGATGGCGAGGCTGCCGGGAGGCCAAGAAATGCGTTATCTAAGGTATGCAGCTTTATTGAGTGTTTGTTTGTTTGCAGCGAGTTTCGCGCACGCGCAGGTGTCCGTCGGTGTTGGGGTAGGCCCGGTTGGTGCTTATTACGGCGCGGCTCCAGTGTGTACCTACGGCTATTACGGGTACGCCCCGTACGCTTGCGCCCCTTACGGATATTACGGCCCTGACTATTTCGTGGGCGGCGTCTTCATTGGCGCCGGCCCGTGGTTTAGGGGCTGGGGCGGTTATGGTCGCGGCTATTGGGGCGGACGCGGTTATTACGGCGGACGCGGATACTACGGCGGTCGTGGATTCTACGGAGGCCGGGGTGGATACGTTGGTCACGGTGGCGGGTTTGCCCGTGGCGGCGGTGGCGGAGCTCACTTTAGCGGTGGCGGCGGATTCCACGGTGGCGGCGGATTCCACGGCGGTGGCGGATTCCATGGCGGCGGTGGCGGGCATGGCGGCGGACATCGCTAACCGCAGCTCGTAATTCTCAAAAGTTGAGACGGCTGGCAGAGCGAACAACTCTGCCAGTCGTTTTTTTTTTGCTGGCAAAGCTTTTGGAGACCCTCCCGATCGCCCTTGGAGATTTCTAAGAGTGATATCCTCGACGCTCGCTCCATCGAGGTCGCGTTCTTGTTCCTGAAGCGGAAGCTTACTGCGCTGCTGTCCTCGCTCGTGTTGATACTCACCGTCGCGTTTGTGGCGCGCGCGAGTTTTGCATGGGATCAGGAGCGCAAAATACCGCGCGACGCGTTGGCCGTGGTTCCCTTCGCACAGGAAACCGGCAACATTGCTTATGCGCTCGCGAATGGCCAAGGTTTCAGTTCACCATTTCGCAGTGACACTGGCCCGACAGCGTGGCTGGTTCCGGTCTACCCTCTCTTGCTGGCTGGAATCTTTCGCGTGTTCGGAGCGTTCGGCATTCCCGCGCTCAACGCTGCCGTTTTCTTAAACATTCTGTTCTCCACCGCCACGTGCATTCCAATTTTTCACTTGGGCAAACGCTACGCTGGCGTGGCCGTGGGCCCGTTGGCAGCTTGGATGTGGGCGGTGCATCCCGCGGCCATCATGGTGCCCTTTGAATGGATCTGGGACACCTCGTTGTCCGCCCTGCTCGCAGCGCTGCTATTGTGGGCCACGTTGTGCGTCGTCAACTCGCAGCGGCTTCGCGGCTGGCTCGGCTACGGACTTTTCTGGGGATTTTCGTTGATGGCCAACGCGGCACTGGGCTCGCTGCTTCTTCCGTGGCTAGCGTGGGCCGCATTCCAACCAAGCAAAGAACGTTTCGGATTGTCCGTTCCTGCCAAACTCAAGGCTTTCCATTACTGGCGAGGCCCGGCGCTCACTGCCGCCATGGCAATTCTGTGCTGTGTTCCTTGGACCGTTCGCAATTACGTGCAGTTTCACAGGCTGATCCCTCTCCGCTCTAACTTTAGTTTCGAACTGTGGAGCGGTAACAACAACATTTTTGATCCACACACCGGCAACGCCATGTCCCGCATCACGGTGTACGGCGAAGCCCGCCAATACGCGCAGCTGGGCGAGACCGCATACATGCACGACAAGTGGCGCAAAGCTACGCTGTTCATTCGCACACACCCGCAATTGGAATTGAAGCTCATGCTGGCGCGGATCATCTCGACGTGGTTGGGCACGCAACGCCCCGTCAACGATTTTATGGTTACTGACTCTTGGCTTGTGCGCGTGGTCTTTTTGACGAACGCGCTTCTCTTGCTGGGCACGATCGGAGGGACTTTCTTTCTATATCGGCGCCGTCATCCGCTCGCGTTTCCGCTCGCGATTACTCCAATTATTTTTCCCATCGTCTACTACATCACGCACACTTCGCTGCGCTACCGGCATCCCCTTGAACCCATGCTGGTTCTGCTCACGGCAATTTTTCTAGCGGCGCTCCTCGGTTTTGCAGACTTCGGACCTGTTCGCCGATAGCGCATCTTGCTGTCACTAAGACCATTCCCAAATTGGGACCAGCCTTCGTACAGTACTTTTCATGTCCCGCCCGGTGGCCCAATTCAGTTCCTCCGACCACTTGTTTACGCTTCTCTACTACTGCATTCTCTCATTGGAAGCACAAGCCGGCGCCCAACCCCTCAGTCCGCTTGAAGCCAACACGCAACCAGAATCATTATCTTCGGAGGAAGATTCATGCGGACTCTATTTGGATTGATTGCACTCTTCTTGTTTGCGGCCGCGCCCTCGTTCGCGCAGGTTCAGTCTCCCTTTCGCGTGAAGTGCGGGGGCCAGGCCTACCAGGATTCGAAGGGCCAGGTGTGGGAGGCGGACAGCGGTTACGTCGGTGGAGAGGCAGTGGCGAGCCCCAACGCGATGACCGGAACTGCAGATCCCGCTTTGTATCAAACGGCGCGCGCTTTTCCCACGGCTTTAAAAGGAACCATACAGTACAGCTTCAATATTCCTAACGGAACGTACCACGTAAATATGTATTTTTCCGAAACAAATGCCGCGTCTTTCAGGCCCGGGGCCCGTCAGTTCAACGTCTCGCTGCAAAATGAACGCGTGTTCACGAATCTGGATATCTTCGCGGAGGCCGGCGCTAACGCGCCGCTGATCAAAGGCACGGATATCACTGTTAACGGCGGCGCATTCGTGATGAATCTCACCAACGTGGTTTCCACCGCCATCATCGACGCCATTGAAATCATCCCAGGCTCGTCTGGTCCCCGACTCTCACTGAGTTTTAAGTATCCCGACGGAACGCCGGTGGCGGGTACGCTTCACTACACAATCTCTTCGAGCCTGCTCAGCTTTCAAGGCAGCGTGCCGCTTAGCAATGGTCAAGCGGACTGTGCGCTCTTTGCCAATCCCAGCTCGCTCGGTCTCAGCATGGAATTCACCGTGAAAGTGAGCCTCAGCGACAGCGTTGGAAACCAGCTTTGGGCTCTGAACCTCGGCATGAATCCGTCGGGTGTAAACCTCGGCGCGGTGCAAAGCTCCACGCTTGCGGTCACTGTACAGAAAATGTAAGCAGAGAAGGGTGCGGCTGTCGGTCGGCCTTTACCACTCTGGTGGCGTAACCCAGGAGCCGGGCGAGTCTCTCAAAGTCCGGTCGCAGTGGAGGCATCGCCACGTCCATTTATTCGCTTCGCGATCTATCGCCGCGACAAACAAACATCCGTGCCCCTTTTCCCTGCAACGCATGCGCCTTGTCGAATGCATATTTGTGTATCTGGGCTTCCCATCTCGCAATTCAAAGTATTCGTGCTGCGGCCCCCAATGTAACCCACACTGCCCGCAGGCACACTTAAACAGCGGGCCGGGTCCCACTTCCTGCGGCAACAACTTAAGGGCCCACGAACCGAAATCATGTTTCATCGGTTCTTCGTGAATGGGACACAGGGGGATAGTCATGCGCCTCTCTCGGTATTCGAATTTTACGTCGAATCAATGCGTTTTTCACTAGGCTTGCTGACAATGTGCTCCAATTTGAAAGGCGCTGTCACGGTTCATGCCAGTTACAATATCGATATTCAGCATTTCCAGTCCCGGCCCTCGGCGCGTCTCGACGCATGTGCCCTTCCGTTTTCCTCGTGACAAGATAGAAATATTGAGTGTGATTTCTGTTTACCGCTGAGGCCACCATCAGACAAAACAATTCGCCAAGTCGCCCAAAAAACGCGCTTCGCTTCTCAAACCACGCTGCGACTACCCCACCATGTTTTGATGTGCTGGGTAACGCGTGGAAATTTTGACCAGCTTCCCGCATGGGAAGCAGCTATCGCGGAACTCTCATTTACGCTGCGCGTGAGTGCAAGCTCATGCGCTGATAACCCAATGGTGGCGACGCTCGGGATGATACCCACATCGACCGTATCTTCATGTAGCGAACGAGGTCCGGAGCCATCGCCAAGGCCGGAAGCACGATCCGTACAAGGATCGCAACCCGCAGAAGTGTTGCGCCGATCATCACGAACACTCGCTCTAAGATTACGCACACCGGCAAAACCATTCCTACGCGATGAATTTATTGATTTGACGCGCGCGCCCAGCGATCTACCGCGCGGACCTCTCGTTCACGGCCGTGCCTGGCCGATTGCTCTCCCACCGTTTTCGCACGTCCGCAAGAAACTGCTCGCGGTCCTTTCGCATCAACCGCACCAGCGGCGCATTGCCCGTGTGTTCATGCGCGGCCGCCCACAACACCATCTCCGTCAGCACCGGCGCTAGATCGATGCCTTTCTCCGTCAACAGATAGATCGATTTACGCCCATCCGAAGGTTCCTCCTCCGAGCGTATAATTCCATGAGCTTCGAGCCTCCGCAAACGCGCCGCCAAGATATTCGTCGCAATCCCTTCACCCGAGCCTGAAAATTCCTTATAGGTCCGGAATCCCCGCAACATCATGTCGCGTATAATCAAGAGCGACCAGCGGTCCCCTAACATTTCCACCGATGCATTCAGCGGGCACCGCGACCGCCATTTCGCAACTTCCTTCTTCGATCGCATTTTCTCACGATACCATACCATCACTTGCAATTCACAAGTTATAGGGGAACTGAGTGAACGACGGTAATTATTTCTCGAATCGCAAGCCCGCGACCTGAGCGCGCCGGGCGCGCTTTGCATCCGAGACGGCTCGCTTAAAGGCGGGTGACGGCTCCAAAAACTGCGCCAGCCAGGATTAGCCATGCCGAATTGATTCGGTATCGCAACAGCGCCACTAGCGAAACAATCGCGAGAACAATCGTCGCGGCGCCCGTTAAAGACGCGCGCGCCAATTGCCAGCTTACCGCGGCCATCAAGGCCAGCGACGCCACGTTCACCCCGTCGAGAAACGTGCTGGCGACTTTCGACTTGCGGATACGCGGAATCAGCGGAGCGCTTGCAGCTACTAGAATAAACGCGGGAACAAAAATGGCGACGGTCGCGACTGCGGCGCCAGGGATTCCTCCGAGAATAAATCCGATGAACGTAGCCGTCGTAAACACCGGACCGGGAGTAATTTGCCCCGCCGCCACGGCATCGACCAATTGCGCGTCTGTCAACCAGCCTCGGTGAACCACTAAATCGCTGTGCAGGAAGGCCAGCAAAACGTAGCCGCTGCCAAAAACGATGGCGCCAATTTTTAGGAAAACCAAAAACAGTGAAGTAAGGCTATACGACACGGCCGCGCCAACTGCCGCGCCACCGACGACGGTCGCCGGGACATGAAACGAAGCACGAACATGTTTTACTTGCGTAGCGCAGGCTGCCGCCCCTCCGAGCAGCAGCAAGAGCAGCGGGTGGATTCCGAGAAGACCCAGCGCCAGAACCATCACCGCGATGCACGCCAGAAACGTATTTTTTACCGCGGTGCGCGCCAGGCCCCAGAGCGCCTGCAAAATCACCGCGACCACCACCGGCTTCACTCCGTACAGGATAGCGGTCGCGGCGGGAAATTTTCCGAAATGCATGTACAGCCGAGCCAAGGCCGCGACCATAATCGCTGCGGGGAGAATGAAGCACGAACCCGCAATCAGCAATCCCCGCCAGCCGCCGCAAAGATACCCGATGTGAATCGCCAACTCGCTGGAGCTTGGGCCGGGAATTAAATTGCTCGCGCCCAGTAAATCAAGAAATTTTTCGCGCGGCATCCAATGTCTCCGCCGCACCAGCTCATCTTCCATGATGGCGATATGCGCCGCGGGGCCTCCGAATGCCGTGGTGCCTAGCCGCAGGAAAAACAAGGCGAGTTTGCCGAGCGATACGCGGGCGCTCCCGGAAATATCCGCGCCGTCATCAGCTCGAGTTTCAGGCATGTGTACCGGTGCGACGTTCCATGAAACGTGCGTCCAGCGACCGGGCGCCGCCTACCATCAGCAGAAATAGCAAGCCAAGAAGCATACTGACGTCCGTGCGTGAGGCGTGCAGCGTGGCCCAAAATCCGTTCTTGGAAAAGATAACGATCTTAGCCGAATAGATTGTCACGGCATATCCGACGAGCACCGTCGAAAGGCGTGTCAACCATCCAACCAGAATCAACAACCCGGAAATAAATTCTCCACACGTCCCAAACGGAGCCATGATTTACCGTGAAGGGATGGAGAAGCCTTCGCCGACGAAGCTGGCACTGCTCTGAGTAACATCGCGTTGTCGTCCTCTCGATCGCCGGACGCCTCGCAGGCGGCGGACCAGATTATACGTAATCGAACAGCGTCATGAAACCGAAGTCCATGTGCAACTGCTGGTGACAGTGAAAGAGGGTCAACCCAGGATTGTCGGCAATAAAAGCGATTTTGGCTTCCTGATATCCGCCCAGCATCACCACATCTTTCACTACCCCGGCAGTCGGTTTCCCGGCAATGTGCGTCAGCTCAAAACTGTGGCGGTGTAGATGCACCGGATGTATATCGTCGCTGGCGTTGCGCATGCGAATTTGATAGCGCTTCCCTTCCCTCAGATGAAACGTCGGCGGAGCGATTCCCTGCATCATCGGATACGTCGCACCGTTGATGGTCCAGCGATTGAACCCTGCCTGCGCGGCGTTATCTTTAAAAAACATCATATCGATCGTTTCGTCCGCCGCAACAGCCGCTGCGCTCGTTCCAAATCGCGTGTAATCCCAACGAAATGGCTTTGGCAGCGTCCACAACGGTTTAGTCTTGCAGCCCGCGTATTCGACAACGACTCCCATCCCATTTTTGCGATCGTCATCCGCAAGATCGCCCATAATCCACACACCGGGATGATTCATCTCCACAATTGCCGAAATGCGCTCCGCCGTGCCGAGCCACAGAACGGGTACCTCGGTCTGCTGGGGCACTTCATTGCCATCGAGCGCAATCACTTTGAACGTGTGACCAGGCAACGCCAGACTCCGAATCTCCGTCGCGCTGCCGTTTAGTACGTGAAAGAGCACACGCTCGCCGCGCTTCACCCTCACGGGCTCGCCGTGCCCCAGCATTCGCCCATTGATCGTGAAATAGCGGTAAGTAACTTCGAAGCCGGGTGGCATCCTTTTAGCCGTAGACGCCTTCATCGCGGACTCGCCGCTCTCTTCCAAGTCTTTTACTTTCGCAGGCACCAGAAAATCCTGCGCCATGTCGCCACCCTGGCTGAACGATGGTTCGAACTCCTTGAGCGTCAAGAAGACTTCGCGATCGTAATTCCCCGCTTCCTGTTTCGGCGCGATGTACACCGGTCCGACCTGGCCGCTGTATTGTCCGGCATGCAGATCCGCCCCGGCGCGATTGTGGGTGTGATAAAACCGCAGCCCCGCGGGCCGCGGAGTAAACTCGATCCGTCGGCTGCCACGCGCCGGAATAAATGGCGTGCCTTCTTCGGCCGCGCCATCCACGTCCGTTGAAACCATTTGCCCGTGCCAATGCAACTGTTCGGGCGTCTCCGTGTCGTTGTGAACGTCCACTACCGTCGGGCGGCCTTCCTTGAAACGAAGCAACGGTCCCGGAACTTGGCCGTTGTACGTAACAGTCGAAACGAAGTGCTTTGCCGCAATTTCAATCACCGCAGGCACTATGTGCAGGGTGTAGTCGGCGGCGGCCGCTTCGGATTGCCACCCTGCCGCTACGCTCAGCGGCGCGAGCGCTGCCCCGCACAGCGTAGTCGCGGACTGCTTCACAAAATCGCGACGCGATCTCAACTGGTTGATTAGCATGTCGATACGATGTTCGAACCTGCCGAAATGGCGCGCGGACTCTCCGGCCTCGCCGGCAAAGGCCTAGTAAGACATGACCAGGTGTACCAAGGTCCGCAGCGCCACCGCCGTTGGACCTTTGGCGAGCCACGGCTTTGCATCGTCGTTCCATGCGGTGCCGGCAATGTCCAAGTGAATCCACGGAGTATCTCCCGCAAACTCGCGAATAAACCACGCGCCAGTGATACTGCCGCCACCTTTGCCGCTTCCGATATTCTGTATGTCCGCGAAGCTGCCTTTGATGAATTCGCGATACTCGTCATCCATCGGCATCTGCCACATTTTTTCGCCCGCGGCTTTGGCGGAAGCGAGCAATTTATCGGTGAAAGCCTGGTCCGAGCCGAACACCCCGACGTTGATGTTAGCCAGTGCCACTACGATTGCGCCCGTGAGCGTAGCTGCGTCGATCAGCACGGTAGCGCCCAGTTGTTTCGCAAAGGTGATGCCGTCGGCCAGAATCAGTCGTCCTTCCGCATCGGTATTGAGCACTTCAATCGTCTTGCCAGACATCGACGTCTGAATGTCCCCCGGCTTTTGCGCGGTTCCACCCGGCATATTCTCCGTGGAAGGTACCACGCAAATGACTTTCACATTGGGCTTGAGCGTGGCAATTGCGCGCATTACGCCGAGCATCGTCGCTCCACCGGCCATGTCGTATTTCATTTTTTCCATACCATCGGCAGGCTTGATGGAGATGCCGCCGGTGTCGAACGTCACCGCCTTCCCCACCAGCCCGATCACCGGCGCACTGGGATTTACCTTGGCTGGCACATACGTTATGACGATCATGCGCGGCGGTTCCGGCCCGCCCTGCGCTACGCTCAGCAATGCTCCCATCTTCAAATCCGCGATGCGCCGCTCATCCAGAACTTCCACCGCCAGCCCCGCCTCCCGCGCCATGGCTTCGGCCTTTTCCCCAAGCACACGCGGCGTCAGCTTATTCGAAGGCTCGTTGACCAGATCACGAGTAAAGTTTTGCGCCTCGCCGATCACGCGCCCTTTCGAAATCCCCGCCTCGCCCGCAGCGCGGCCAGACTCCGGAAATCCCACGATAGTGATCGCATCAATATTTTTCTCGCCTTTTTTCTCCGTCTTGTATTTGTCCGTCTCAAAATTTGCCGTAATCACCGCTTCGGTGATGGTTTGCGCTGTGGCTTCGTTGGCGTCGTTTTCCCCAATTAGAAATGCGATCTTCTTCGCTCCCTTACCCTTCAATAACCGCGTCGCGGCCCCGGCGAGTTTTCGCAGCGTCGCCCCATTAAACTGTTCGCGCTTTCCCGCTCCCACCAGCAACAACCGGGGCGCGGCCAATCCCGCCGGAGCGTGGATCAACGTGAATTCCAGGGTCTTGCCGGTCAATTCCCCGCTCTTTGCTAATTTTTTCAACAAACCATTTGCCGACTGATCGATCTCCACGAGGTGGCTCTGAATCGGTTCGTTCTCTTCGAAAATATACGAAACCAGCGCATCAGTTTCGAAAGTTGCATAGGGCTTGGTTTCCAGCGTGATCTGCATGGTGCTTTATCGCCTCCGATTGCGATACATGGAATCTTCAATGTCGCGATTCGCTTCTTTCTTGCGTTCGTCAGCGCGCCGGTCCCACTGCTTCTTACCTTGTGCCAGCGCTATTTCACATTTGGCGATGCCGTTGCGGAAATAAATGCGCAAAGGTATGACCGTCAAGCCCTTGGCCTCGGTGCGAACCCGCAATTTGTGTATCTCATTGCGATGCAACAACAGCTTGCGCGACCCGAGCGGCTCATGATTCCACGGCCCGCCCGCCAAGTACTGTGCAATGTGCGCGTTAACCAGCCAAGCGCCGCTGGGCTTGAAATCCACGTAAGCGTCGCGAATATTGGCTTTCCCCTCGCGCAGCGCCTTCACTTCCGTACCATGAAGTACCAGACCCGCCTCGTACTTATCCAGAAGCGCGTAATTATACGACGCCGCCCGATTCTGGGCGACCAGTAACTCCGCAGGTTTGCCGGACTTAGCGCTCTTCGCGGGCTTCTTGGACTTATCAGATTTCTGCGGCGGATGCGACACCGTACAACTATAACTGCTGTGTGAAATCCGCGCCACTTCTCGTCAAAAAGGGGGTTATCGGATGAAAGACAGCCAACCTTCAGTTGCTTGTACGGCCTCTAAGCCGAGTGTTAGACTGCCCATTAGTTTGCGATTGGCTCGCAAGAGAGTTCGGGAGCGTGCATGCGGCGTTGGGGAAGCGTAGTTTTGTGTCTTGGACTCGGGCTGCTCGCAGCAGGCTGCCCCAAAGGTCAATCGGATTATCAACAAGGTAAAAAAGCCGAGACACTCTCGGACTTTGACGACGCATACGTCTACTACCAAAAAGCCCTAAAAGCCGATCCTAATAATGCGTACTACAAGATCGAAACAGACCAAGCCCGCTTCCAGGCTGGTCAGATGCACTTGCAGCGCGGTTATGCCGCGCGAAAGAAGGGTGATTTACAAACGGCGCTTGCGGAATTCCAGCGGGCCTTGCTGATTGACCCGGCCAGTTCCGCTGCCGAACAGGAAGTGCAGCGCACGGTTGACGCTATCGCCGAAACCAGCCGCGCAAACGATGCCGCCGCGCAGCCCGAGCCGGAACCCGGCGAGCAAACGTTGGCGTCGATGCCGCCCGAACTTAAGCCCCTCTCGAACGCCGCGATCACATTGACGATGTCCAACGACGCAAAGATGGTCTTCGACACCATTGGCAAACTCGCCGGCATCACCGTCATTTACGACCCGGACTTCGCCGCGCGTCCCGTCAAAACCACTTTGAACAACGTCACGCTGCAGCAGGCTTTGGACATCGTTTCCCTGCAAGCCAAAGCCTTCTGGAAGCCCGTAACTGAAAATATTATTTTCGTAATCCCCGACCAGCCACAAAAACGACGTGATTACGAAGAAGAAATCGTTAAGACTTTCTATCTTTCCAACACCGTACAGGCGCAAGACTTGACCGAAATCGTCACCGGTTTACGCCAATTGCTGGACCTCAAGCGCCTGCAGCAGGTCAATTCGCAAAACGCCATCATCGTTCGCGACACGCCAGACAAGGTCGCGCTTGCCGGTAAAATGATCGCGGACATCGACAAGGCCAAACCAGAAGTCGTCATTCAAGTGGAAGTGCTGCAAGCCCGCACTGATCGCCTGCGCGATTTGGGCATCTTGCCGGGGCAAACCGTGTCCGCCTCGATTAGTCCGGCGAACAACACCACTACGACGGGCACAACTTCGACTACCACGAACAACGGATCGGTCACCGTCAGCCAGCTGCGCCATTTAACCAACAATGACATCAGTTTGACCCTCCCCACGCTGACCGCCAACGCTATTCTTACCGACACCTACACCAAGATTATTCAGAATCCGGAGATTCGCTCGATTGACGGCCAGCCCGCCAAACTCAAAATCGGTGACAAGATTCCCGTTGCCACCGGCAGCTTCCAGGCCGGCGTCGGCGTCGGCTCCGCCGGGGCCGGTGGCTTGGTCAATCCTCTAGTGAACACGCAGTTTCAATATTTGGACGTCGGTGTCAACGTGGACATCACCCCGCGTGTGCACCCCAACCACGAAATCAGTATGAAAGTGAAAGTAGAAGTTTCTTCACAGACCGGTGTGGCTCCCATTGGTGGCATCAATCAGCCCATTATCAGTCAGCGGACGATTGAACACGACGTTCGTCTTAAGGAAGGCGAAGTAAGCGTTCTCGGCGGACTATTTGAAAAGACGGACACCAAGACGTTGAACGGCTGGCCGGGCTTCGCCAAAATTCCTTTCTTCCGCTATTTCTTTTCCGACGATCGCCATGATATGGAGAATAGCGAAGTTTTGATCGTGCTGATTCCGCGCATCGTCCGCCTGCCAGACTGGACAAAGAAGAATTTGCAGTCCATGTATTCCGGAACGGAAACTTCCGTCCAGGTGAAGCACGAGAGCAGTATTCGCGCGCCCGGCACGCAGCCGGTCGTTCCTTCGCAACCCGCACCAACGGGTACCAGCGGTATCGCGACACCCGCGACGGTTGCCGGCGTAAATCCGCAATCCGGCGCGCCGGCGAAGCTGCGCTTCGAGCCGCAAACCGTCAATTTGAAGGTGGGCCAGGAAAAAGTGGTGGCCATCGCCGTCGATAATGTCACCGACCTCTTCTCCATTCCGCTCCTGTTGCAATATAACCCTGCGGTCGTAAGCGTTGAAGAGGTCGAATTTGCCGCCGGCGAAGGCGGCCACAGTGGCTTCCTCTCCGGCGGAACGCAGGAAATTGCTATCGTCGACCACATCGACAAGGAAAAGGGGCAGGCCATTATTTCCGCGACGCGCCAACCAAATACTCCAGGCGTCACCGGAAGTGGAACGTTGCTCGCGCTGAAAATCAAAGCGCTTACTCCGGGCGCTTCGAATCTTTCGATCGTGCAGGTGAATGCCAAGGACTCGCAGCAGCACGCGATTCCCTTGGTCACCAGCGAAGCTGCAGTACAAGTTCAACCCTAAGTGTTGCCCATGCTTTCTGACTTCCATGGCGGACGATTTTTGAAACACAGCAATCCTTCCCGCGTACGCCGTTGCCGAAGCCATCCGCAGCGCGGAATGACGCTGCTCGAATTGATCATTGCCTGCGGCGTGTTGTTGGTGTTGTCTTCCGCAGCGTTGCCGATTGCCCGGTTTACGGTGATTCGCCAGCGCGAAGAATTGCTGCGAAGCAATTTGCAAGATATTCGCGACGCTATCGATCGCTACAAGGATGCCGCCGACAATCAGAAGATTCGCGTCCCCGCGGACAGCCAGAATTATCCCCCGGACCTCGAGACGTTGGTGAAAGGCCTTCCCCTCGTAAACGGCGGTGACAAGACGATTCGATTTCTCAGAAGCATCCCCGTCGATCCGACGACCGGCAAGGCAGACTGGGGCTTGCGCGGCATTTCTGATGACTTCGATTCCACCACCTGGAACGGCAAAAATGTTTTCGACGTCTATTCGAAATCAACTGGCACCGCGATGAATGGAACGAGATATTCCGATTGGTGACCCGCGAGATTCTTCCAAACCCGAGGTAGCATCATACTGACTAACCTCAGCAAGCCGAGATAAGGGAGAAACACCTTGAAGAATTGGTTACAAACGGCGAAACGGCGCGGTCGCGAGCGGCGAGCATCGCAGCGCTGGTGGCTCGCGGGATTTACACTCATCGAACTGATGATCGTAATCGCGATCATTATGATCCTGTTGGGAATTGCTGCAGTCAATTACCGGACCACCATCCGAAAATCTCGCGAGGCCGTTTTAAAAAGCGATTTGCAGGAGTTACGCAAGGCCATCGATAACTACACTCTCGATAAACAAAATGCTCCGCAATCGCTCGAAGACCTACACAGCGCGGGCTATCTCCGAAGCATCCCCAATGATCCTATGACCTTACAACCGGATTGGGTTCCGCAATTCGACACCGTTGTGTTAAGTCCAGATCAAAACGGAACCGGCATGGTCGACATCCATTCCAACAGCGCCCTCACCGACGACAACGGCGTCCCCTACAACACCTGGTGACGCCCCCCCATCAACGAGATGTCTTTACGCCACTTCGCGCCGACGCTTCGCGACCACTCCGCGAGGTTTTTTGCGCTACATCGGTTTACTTTTTATACGGCGTCGATAACTCTCCTCCGCCGTCTTCGCCACTCATTTGACGCCACGCCACCCGTCCGCTATAGTATCTACGCGGGGTGGAGCAGCCTGGTAGCTCGTCGGGCTCATAACCCGAAGGTCGTCAGTTCAAATCTGACCCCCGCGGGCTCATAACGCGCCAACAATCAACCGGCTCTGCCGGATTCAAACGACTTAGCCCCTCTTCTCAGCCGTAAAAACCTCTCAAAACGGGATATTCTGGGCACTTAACGGGCA
>CAWAEM010000011.1:0-164781 GCA_963780935.1 uncultured Acidobacteriota bacterium
TAGGAGGATGAATGGCGCAAGTTTGGTTAGTGACGGGCAGTTCTCGCGGTCTGGGTCGCGCGATTGTCGAAGCGGGCCTTGCGGCGGGTAATAGAGTGTTGGCGACAGCTAGGGACATCGAGTCTCTACATGACCTATCGGAGCGCCACGGTGACCAGATCAAGCTCTTCGCGCTGGACGTGACGAACGAGTCCGCGGCGGCGAGCGCAGTGAAGGCGGCGATCGGTGCCTTTGGCTCGCTGGAGGTCGTCATCAACAACGCAGGATACGGCAATCTCTCGTCCGTCGAAGACACGCCGATGTCGGATTTTCGCGCACAAATCGAAACGAATCTCTTTGGGACGATTATCGTGACGAAGGCCGCTCTTCCGTACTTTCGCCAAAGGAAAGCCGGTCATTTTGTTCAGTTTTCGTCGATGGGCGGAAGGATTGGGCCTCCAGGGCGTGGGCCCTATTCGGCCGCAAAATGGGGTGTCGAGGGTTTCTCAGAAGTGTTGTCGCGCGAAGTGGCGCCGCTAGGCATCAAGGTAACCATCGTTGAGCCGGGTGGCTTCCGCACGGACTTCGCCGGCAGTTCCACCAAACTGAGCGAAGGAAATCCCGACTACGACTCGACTGTTGGAGCAACCGCCAGGTTTCAACGCGACTACAACGGTAAGCAGCCCGGTGATCCGAAAAAGGCGGCTCAAGCGATCGTGCGACTGACGCAGGAAAAAAAACCTCCATTGCGACTGTTGCTCGGCAGCGATGCGTACAACGGGGCGGAGAAAAACGACCTCGCACGCCTAGAAGAAGCAAGGTCCTGGAAAGAACTCAGCCTGTCCACTGATTTCGAGTCGAAGCCCCCACACCCGGAGCGACCAAAGTGAACCTACCTTCGCGAGAATCCGGCCCACGGACGTGCGCCTTTTCGCGCCACGCACATCGTAGGAGCAGGCTTCGCATTTTTTTGTTTTGCTGGCTGATGTGAAGGACCGCCTAAAGCAAGGCGACGGTGTGAGATTAATGACCAGTTTGCGCGTCTAGAATCAACTTCATGAGATGACCGAATTGTGCCCGGTACTCGCCAACAGGCAACGCTCGGTTCGCAACTTCGGTAATGGTTTTGGCATCCTTGGTCGGAGGATCGTTGTCCGTGCGATGCACTATGACCATATCGAGCGTTGGTATGATGAAAAGGAAATGACCTCCGTTACCGCGCGCGGAATAGATTCCAGGAAGCGAGACTTCCGGGAAATGAACACCACCGTAATCAACCCACCAGAGATACTCGTAACCGCCGAGATCCGCTCCGTCGGATTTCACCATCTCATTGGCGTGACTGCTTCTTTCCACCCAGGCCTCTGGAACGATCTGTTTGCCGTTCCAGCGGCCATGGCGGAGATAGAGCAAACCGAAACGTGCCAGATCGCGCGCGGTAATCTCAAAATGATAAGCGGGATGGATCGAAAGTGGACCACCAAAATAGAATAGATCGCTGGGCTGGAAATCCTCCATGCCGATAGGCTTTGCAATGCGTTGATAGAAAGCATCCCCAATCTTCAATCCGGTCTTCTTCTCGAAGATAGTTCCAAGAACATTAAAATCCCAGTTGTTGTAATACCAGAAAGTGCCCGGCGCGTGACTCCCGCGGGACGGCCGGCTTTTCTGCATGGACGCAGTCTCAAAATCTACCGCGTGGTAAACGCCAGAGCGTGCGCGCAGCAAATCCACAACACGCGCCTGTTTTTCTTCCTTGGTGAGCGGATCGGGCGAGTCGTCAATGCCCACCTGTTCGAGCGTCTGGTTGATGTCGATGACACCTTCGGCGGAGTAGATTCCGTAGAGGGCGCTGAGCAGGCTCTTCCGAACCGAATAGGAATCGATCTTTTTGTCGAAGTCTCCCCATTCGTCAACGACCTTACCGCCCTGGACGATCATCAGCGCGGAAGTGTGAATCGAATCAGCATCGGCGTATGCATGCGCAGCGGCCAGCTTCTCCACGGACCACTTGGCCTTTTCGGACGAAGAGAGGGGCTGCCAGGACTTCCCGGGGAAGGCCTCTCCCGATTTGCCTTGCGCTAACCCTGATTGCTTGCCCGCGTTGGCAAACAGGACAATCGAAAGGCAACAGAAAAGACAGACGAGAAAACCAGCGGGAGACTGCCGCATGTCGTGGACTTATATCACGGGTGTTGGACCCCCACAAGCGAAGCGCCTGGTGTCCGGCACGTGCCGTTAGCGGGTGGCGAACAAAACGGCGATTCCTGCCGAATGACGCGTATACTTTCGGAATCTTCGTCGTTTCGCTCGTCTTGGGAAGGGGCCAATCATGAGCCCAAAACGCTTCCCAAATAGAGGGTCAGCGCCTTCTTGAATTCTTCCACGATCAAGTCTTTCTCTTTATCGCCCGCTTCTCCATAGAGCTTCATCAAGCCTCGGACCATCTCGAGAGTCACGTTCGCAGCCAGCACTGCCCGTTCGTCGGAAAGGGATGGGTTCTTTGCTCGGAAGGCTTTCGCGATGTTGGCTCGCAAGACTCTCTTCGCAGCGGGGTCGCGGCGCAGCCGAATCGGCGCCGCGAGCAGTCTGAGATAAGCGGGACGTACCTGAAAAATTTCAGTGATCCGTTCGATAAAGAGACTCGCGAACTCTCGAGGAGTGAGGTTCTCCGCCTGTTCCATCAATGGCCTCCATTGCTCTTCCATCTCCTGGGCGTACTGGCCCAGCAAGGTGAGGGCGACGGCCTGTTTGTCCGGGAAGTAGTTGTAAAGCGCCCCGATCGAAGAGCCGCTGCGCTCCGCGATCGCGGTCATCGTGGTGGCTTCATAGCCAACCTCGACAAACAGTTCCGCCGCCGCATCGAGGAAACTGGCGAGCCGGCGTGAAGAGCGCTCCTGTTGCGGGGCGACCCTTATCGAATTTGACAAATTCGAGGACATCCTCATATTCTATACCTTGGAAATCGAGGGTGCCCTCGATTTCGATGACAAATCTTTTCCTAAGGATTCCCATGGCAGAACTTCAGCTTGATTCCCGCAAAACAGCACTTGTTCTCATTGACCTCCAGAATGCCATCGTCGGCATGAGTACCGCGCCTCATCCAGCCCCGCGGGTCGTCGCCAATTCGGCAAAGCTGGCCGAAGCGTTTCGCGGCCACGGTGCGCCGGTCGTTTATGTCCGCGTCGACCTCAACGATTTCCTCGAGCTTCCTGTCGACCAGCCGGTCAACCTGGGGAATCGACCGCTGCCCGGCACTCTTTCGGAGATTGCCCCTTCTGCCGGATTTCAGCCCGGCGACATCCTGCTTACGAAACGTCACTGGGGCGCCTTTGCCGGAACTGATCTTGAGCAGCAGCTTAAGTCGCGCGGTGTCGATACGGTCGTCCTCACCGGAATCTCTACCAATGCGGGGGTAGAGTCCACGGCGCGACAGGGTACCGGCCTCGGCTTTGGCTTTGTCGTCGTTGAAGACGCCTGCTCCGGTCAGGATGGCGAACAGCATCGTTTCGCATTCGAGAAGATATTCCCTCGGATCTGTCGCGTGCGCTCGACCCATGAGGTCCTCGCCGCCCTTGCCTGACACCAAGAATCAACTCGATCGACTCGATCCACTGGTCTGGAAGATCACTGCTGTCGCGGTGCTGGGGTCCCTCATGGGACAGGTCGATGCAACTGTGGTGAACGTCTCCCTTTCCAGCCTGGCCGTTGATCTGCATAGCAGTCTTGCCACCATTCAATGGGTCACGAGCGGCTACCTTCTGGCGCTGGCTCTCATGCTCCCGTTGAATGGCTGGCTCGTCGGGCAGCTCGGAGCAAGATCGCTCTATCTGTGGTGTTTTCCGGTCTTCACGCTCTCATCGGCACTCTGCGGACTCGCGTGGTCCGCGAACTCGCTGATTGGCTTTCGAGTCCTCCAGGGAATGAGCGGAGGTTTGATGGCTCCGCTGGCGCAGATGATGATAGTGCGCGCCGCTGGGAGGCACGTGGCGCGCGTCTACAGTTACGCCGCAATACCGATTCTGCTGGGACCGCTCCTCGGGCCCGTGCTCGCTGGGGCGATTCTTCAACATGCGTCCTGGCGTTGGCTGTTCCTGGTGAACGTTCCGGTCGGTCTTTTGGGAATCGTTCTGGCGATTCGCTTTCTTCCCGAAGACCGTGCCGAAGTCCGGCCGAGAGATCTCGACTTTGTCGGCTTTTGCCTGCTTTCCCCGGGGCTCGTGCTCTTTCTCTACGGTGTGGACCATGTGAGCGAACGGATCGGCTTGACGGCATTTTTCGTTGCCCTGGTGCTGCTCACGGTCTTCATCCGGACGGCAACCATGAAGGGCGACGATGCGCTCATTGATCTTCAGCTCTTTAGGGGAAAGGATTTTTCAGCATCGGTGCTGACGCAATTCACCCTGAACGGAATCTCATTCGCAGGACAGATGCTCATCCCGATCTATCTCATCCGTATGTGCGGCGAATCACCCGGCGCGGCAGGCTGGTTGATGGCTCCTCTCGGACTGGGCATGATCTGCACGTATCCGATGGTCGGCGTGCTGACGCAGCGCTTCGGCATCCGCAGGGTAGCGGGCGGCGGCGCCTTTTTGGCCTTGGCCGGAACACTGCCGTTCCTTTTTCTTGCCAGCCACGGCATGTCCCTCCCCCTGCTTTTATGTACGCTCTTCGTCCGCGGGATGGGTTTGAGCGCGGTCGGCATTCCGTCCATTACCTCTGCCTACGCTTCGGTCGAGGCAGAACACCTGCCGATGGCGACGACCTCACTCAATATTGTTCAGCGTCTCGGAGGGCCCACCCTGACGACACTGTGCGCTACTTTTCTCGGATGGAGACTGGGTATGGCGCATCAGGCGACCGGCATCTCCAGAGCCTTTACCGCGACGTTCATGCTGCTCAGCCTCATTCATATCCTGCTTTTGGTAGCAGCACTCAGGTTGCCTTTTTTCGTAGCGAAGACGAAACAGTCGCCCTCTGATGAAGAGGTAACTGTTTTGATTGAAGAGGTGTCGGAGCGACGCTCATCCTTGCAGGCGTCTACGCGCGACAATCTCTCGTTGCTCCCCTTAAGCGCGCCAGCAAAGACCCAATCGATTGCCGACGAGAAGCCGACTTCACGATATCGATGATACCTAACGGAGTGAGCGTTCTGAGGAGCCGCGCCCCGGTATACCCGATGCACAACGAGGAGGTCGGATTGATCGAGGAAAAAAAGTCGGGTTCTTCACTTCTTTGTCCTTACACGTCTAGCCGTTCTCTGCGCGGCACGTTTCTTTCCTTGCCCTTTGTCCCTCGACTGGATGGCATGCGCGTTGACGATTGCCCGAATGAGTCCGGGAAAGCGTTGCTCGAGTTCCGTACAACGCGAGGTATTGTGGACTTCCACGCCGCGACGTTCACCACGGATCAGCCCCGCCTCTCTCAGTTCCCTAAAATGCTGAGAGAGTGTGGACTTAGGGATCGTCTTGTCGCTGACGGTGAGAAACGTCGAGCAGTTCTGCGAGCACTCCTGCGACACGATGTCCGCATAAATGGCCACTCGCACCGGGTCGCACAAAGCGTGGAGAATTCCTTCTACCGTAATCTCCTCAATCGATGGGTGGAACAGAGGCCGCATGCTAGTTAGAGTAGTCATCCAGGGGAAATGGTTCAATAGTTCTGTTAATCAGAACTAATGAACCTTTTCAGGGCCCCCTTGCATCTACTCACCGGAAGCGAATGCGGGGCGGCCCAGCGCAACAGCCCCGAGACGCCGCTGATTACGACAAGCGAGCGGGATCTCGCATTCATCTATCGCACGCCTGAAGGGAGAACAGTCATGGGAAAGCTCGAAGGAAAAGTAGCTGTCATCACAGCAGCGACCTCCGGCATGGCGCTCGCCACCGCCAAGCTCTTCGTCAAAGAGGGCGCGTACGTCTTCATCACAGGCCGCCGCAAGGATAAGCTCGATGAGGCCGTCAAACTCATCGGCAAAAACGCCACCGGTGTGCAGGGCGACGCCAGTAACCTAGCCGACCTCGACCGCCTCTACGATACGGTAAAGCGCGAGAAGGGCAAGATCGATATTCTTTTCGCCAGCGCCGGACAGGGCGAGTTGGCTAAGCTCGAAGAAGTAACCGAAGAACACTTCGACAAAACCTTCGACCTGAACGTGCGCGGCACGCTCTTCACTGTGCAGAAGGCGCTGCCTCTGTTCAACGACAACGGTTCCATCTTCTTGAACGGATCCATCGCCAGCATCAAGGGATTCCCGGCCTTCGGCGTCTACAGCGCCAGCAAGGCTGCGGTGCGCTCCTTTGCTCGTACTTGGCTGGTAGAGCTCAAGGAACGCAGAATTCGAGTCAACATCCTCAGCCCCGGCACCATCGACACGCCAATCCTTGACCCGCTCGGGCCGGACGCGAAGGAGTTCTTCAAATCTCAGATCCCTCGCGGCGAAATGGGACGCCCCGAAGAGATCGCGACCGTCGCGCTCTTCCTCGCCTCAAGCGATTCAAGTTTCGTCAACGGCATCGAACTCTTCGTCGACGGCGGCACGGCCCAGATCTAAGTCATCGTCACAGGTGTGCAGATGCCATCGGCTGGTGGGGCCACACGCCGCCTTTTAGAACACCGAGGCCGGCGGCTCGTCTGAGGCTGTTCGGGGTCAGGAGATTCGCTCCGAGTGGTGGCATTGAAGCAAGTGCTAATGCGGAAGTAATGCCTCCGGGTTCGTCGCGATAAACGCGCCAGCGGTGACCGATCAAGTGCCGGCGAGAACTTCTCGTCACTGATCTGGCGTCGCTTCCCAGAACCCCGTTTCTGGATGGTTCTTGGGTTGCCGACGATAGATGGTCGATCAACAACACCTCAACTTGGTGGCTCCTCGTTTGCGGGCCCGGCAAACAACAGCAGGTTCCCATCCGGATCTTTGATGATGAAATTCTTGGCGCCCCAAGGTTGCTTTTTCAGTGTCTGGCGAAAGGTAGCCCCGGCGGACTGAAATTCAAGAAACAATAGCTTGATCTCGTCCGCCGTAGCGACGGTCATAGACACCGACAGCAGCTCCTCACGATCGCGGACCCTCGACTCGATTACAGGCCCCTCGACACACCTAAGGTTGAGACGTGCTGCGTCGCGACCCACCTGTGCATAGTACGGAGGGTCGCCGTAACTGAATACGAGCGAAAAACCTAACTTCTTATGGAAGAATTCGCATGCTTTCTTGATATCGGTGACGAGCAGTTGCGGTTCTGCACAGACAATCGTCGCTTTGGGTGACGACAATTTCTCTCTGCGCGACGTGGCGGAGAGTCCAGCTTTCAGGGCCTGCCAACTATCGAAGCCGTGTTGTCTGGCGACCATTTCTCGCGCGTCGCTAAGCTTGAAGTTTGCCGCAAGAATCTCCGAGTCGGGCATATTTAAGAAACGAGGCATAAGCCCGCGGATTTGTGCGGCGACGGGATAGTGCCGTTCACGATGCCAACGCAGTATGAGCTTGGCTTGCTTTTTGAGGTTCTCTAGATTGGGCATGTAGGCCTCCACGATGGGATCGTAGGTGGGCATTGCCCTTCGGCGACGCGCCGATGCACCCTACATGCGCCGATGGCAGTATCGGCCGCCCCGTCAGTAACTGTCAACTGGATTACTCCCGTATAGCCGACGATGCGCTCGGAACTACGTCGATTTCAGGGGCCATGGAACCTGGCGTATGGCGGAAGCTCGATTCGTTAGCGTCTTTGGCGTGGGAATTAGCGACAAGAGATTGCGTGAGTTTGCGCCCACGTAGCGAAGGCCTGCCAGACTGCCGTGTGGCTGAGGGGATGTCTTAGCTGCTGCATCGTCACCAGAAAGCAACTGGCCCAGAGCGTGACGCGTTGCAACTTACCTGTTGACCACCAGTCGTAAGCCATCAAAACGGCGAGGAGGGGAAGGAAGCAGACGGCATGGACGACCGGGTAACGGGTAGGGGTCGAAGATGGACCAGCGGTCGAACCCCGCATCCAGAAGCGCCAAGGTGGCGAAGAGCATCAGGCGCTTGTGCACTGCGGGATGGGTTCGCTTGCGAAAACCCAGATACACGAAAGTAGAGAACTTGAGCATATCGGCGAGAGGGATCGCGTCGAACGCTCTCACTTCTTCGACGGTCTCCGTGCCGGGATTTGCCGCGTGCCGGACGAGCCGGTCGGTGGCGACCAGCACGCCCAACATCACCATAAGGCATGCCAGGCCAAAGCCCAACATGCCTAGCCGGCGATGTACGTCCGCGAGATGAACTGTGATGAGTGAGACTTGCGTGATGAACAGAAGAATCCGTAACGAGAAAACAGCGCCATGGACATGCACCAGCAGGTTGGGGAGCGGAGCTCTGAATATTCCCGCCAGATAGTACGTGTTGACGCTTGGGCTGGAAACCCCACGCAAAGAGATAGCACCGAACCGCAATGCCCGAACAGACCATTTTTTATTCACTCGAAGACCGCATTCTCGCGACCGATGCATTCGACGACCAGCCTCTTCAGCGAACAGCCTCGGCGAGTCGAAACCTCAACGTCATGGCGGCTGGCCAGCCTGCAGCTACGAATGTATCGAGCATCTCGCCTATGGCGCTCGCCGCGGCAGCATTTCGTAGGACATCCTGGTGATCCGCAAGAACGCGTTCAACGAGCTTTTAGCTAACCACAAACCGTTCCGCTTCAAGCGATCCGTACTTTGCTCGATGACGGCGCGACAGCCCTGGTTTGTACGAGTATGCGGAACGCCAAGCCATGGGTTATGAGAAGCAGGGGCACGTAGGCAGCCAAGATGAAATAGCCAGCGCCTAACAAGCCTGGGGCATCCGGGAGTGCTATGCGGCTTCCCAGGTAAAAGGCGAAGAGCAAGTCGGCGGTTCCGAAGATATTGAAAACCCAGGTTAGCACTGTCCCCGTGAAGCTTCCGAGGGTAGCCAGGGCGAGTAAAGCCAGAATGGCGGTTAGGAAATCACCGTAAGCTACGGGTTGCGCAAATGTGGCGGGTAATTCTCGAGACACAACACCCGGCACCACAAACGCCAATCCGAGGAACCTGAACCCGTGCAGCAGCAGGATGGGCTTCAGATTCTCGGGGCTCGGGCGCACCTTTAGCTCTGGCCAAATGTATTGCCACACTACTGCTCCCCAAGCAGCCAAGCCAAACGCAGCACTGATTCCGAACAAAACGGGAGATGGCATGATCGATCCTTTCCGGCGCAATTCGCGCTTCCACTTCGTGAATGTGTCGAGCTCCTCGAAATCGATTCGGTTCGCTCCTCAAATGCGCCTGGCCAGCCGCTGTGTCGCAGCAACGTCCGCTGAACTGCGGACCGAACACCGCCGGGTTCACTTGTTGGTTGGGCTGTCTCGCAATAGTATTCCGAGCGGCAAGAGCGGACCGACCGGAATGAACTGCTCGTCCACGAGGTTTTCCTTTGAGAGAGGCAGGCTTTCGATGAGGGCCCGCGCCTCTGCTACGTCCTGGCAATTCAGTAGGAAGATCACGCCCTTGCCGTCGCCGCGCGTGAACCACTGCTGGATTTTGCCGTCGAGATACAGGGGAACGGTCGCACGAATTTCCGCGGGCATGATTTTCATGACTTGCTCGACCGTAACCCCCGGTCTGGGCGTAAGGATCGTCAGCACGCCGGTGATCTTGGGCTGCGGGGGTGTCGACTGGCCTTGCGCCAGGGGCGCCAGAACCAACGCGATCGCCGGCAGCAGGAAAGACATTGCCATGTTCATGGTGTTCAACTCCTTTGATTCCTGATGAAATTCAGATGCTGTGTTGGTACCACCGGGTACCACACACTGCTTTAGACGCTCGCGAGAAGAAAAGGTTACGCCCGGAAATAAGGATAGTGGTACTATACGGTACCAAATTCAGCAGGAGAGGTTTAATGGCTAGAACGCCGATGTCCAAACGCCGCCAGAAAGGCGGCGACGCAAGCAAGGTACGCGAGCGCATCCTCGCGGCGGCCTTTCGGGCGTTCAGGAAGAGCGGCTACGCAACGACCAGCACGCTGGAGATCGCGACGCGCGCGCGCGTTTCAAAGCGAGAGCTTTACGAGCTGGTTGGCAACAAACAGGAAATGCTGATCGCCTGCATCAGCGAGAGAGCGAAGCGACTCGACGCACCCGCGGACCTGCCCGTGCTGCGCAATCGCGAAACCCTCGAGCAAGTGCTGACTTCTTTCGGAGCGAAGTTCATCCACGAGGTAAGCGATCCCGCGGTGATTGCTGTATTCCGGCTGGCGATCGCCGAGGCGGTTTACGCCCCCGAAGTGGCGCGTGCGCTCAACTCGAGAGGGCGCGAGGCCAGCCGCGCCGCCCTGCGTAAAATCATGGCCGAAGCCCAGGCGTCCGGGCTCGTCACGGGCCGTCCCGCCGAACTGGCCGAGCAGTTCGCCGGGTTGCTCTGGCGCGATTTGCTGGTCAGCCTACTGCTCGGCGTTGCCGGGCGACCGACCCCCCGCGAAATCGCGGGACGCGCCCGCGACGCCGCTGCCGCCTTCCTGCAGCTTCATCCGTTACCGAAGGACGCGCCAGCCTGTTGACAACCTAGGGCGGCTCTAAAAATGGCGGGACCGCTTGGGCGGCGAGCACGGTTCACAGGACTAAACGGGCTGGCGTGCGTCCAAGTGAACGAGTTGGCCACGGCGGCAAGCGGAGCGAACAAAATGCAACGCCGCGACCTTACTCGAGCGAGGAGCCTGCCCGTGCCGCCGAGGAGCCCACGGTCCTGGAGGTACCTTCCCTTTCGGCCGATTTCCTTCTAACATTGGGACGCGGATCCGTTTGGGCAGCTCTCTCATTGCAGACTGGGAAAACGCCTAGCATCGCTGGCTCGAGGCTGGCGCTTATCTGACGCTGTTGCTGCGACTGCCGTCCTTTGAGACGGACCAGGCGCGAAACATTTTGCCTGCCGGTACCGTATCTATGGGTGCTGGCGAGTGGCACGCTGGAACGCCCTTCCGGGAGGTGGTCCCGGCAGGTTTGGCGATTCTTGGTACATCACGCGCAGTACGTCACCCAGGCTTCGCGGTTGAGTGAGCCGGTGCGAATAGGTTTGTCGGGTTTGTGGCTTTCGGGCCATGTGAGTGTGTCTGAAGGGGAATGGAATGAAGACGTGGAAAAAAGTTTTGATCGGCGTGGCCGCTGTGGTGGTGGTCGCGGTGATCGTATTGGTCAGCATCAATCAGGCCAACAAGGGCGTGGTGACGGTGCAAACCGCGAAAGTCGCCAATCAGGACACGTTGATCTCCCAGGTAACCGCTTCCGGAGAAATTAAGCCGACGACCTACACCAACGTAACCGCCCAGGGGTTTGGGCGCATCACGGAAATTCTGGTGAAGGAAGGCGACCATATCAAGAAGGGCGACAAGCTCCTGCTGCAAGAAAACGTGCAAGCCAATGCCGACGTGCAGGCGCAGGACGCCGCCATTAATTCGACGGAATCGGGCGTACTGGCCGCGCAGGCGAGTTACAAAGCCGCGCAAGCGGACCTGTTGCAGCAACGCGCGAACCTCGAGAAGGCCAAGCTGGACAATGAACGCGGGCAGGGCCTCTTTAAGGATGGCCTGATTCCCAAACAGGATTACGATCAGCGCAAGACGGCGTATGACGCGGCCGTTGCGGGGGTGGCTGCCTCCGAAGCACGCGTGCAAGCGCTCAATGCGCAATTGGCGCAGGCGCGCGCCCAGGTGAATCAGAGCCGGGCTGTGCTGGTGCACACCAAGGACATTCTGCAAAAGACCGTGTACGTATCGCCGATCAACGGCATCGTCAGCTATTTGCCGGTGCGCATTGGGGAATACGTCGTCACCGGCATCCAGAATGCCAACGGCAGTTTCCTAATGACCTTGTCCGATATGTCGGTAGTGACCGCCGAAGTCAAGGTCGATGAAACCGATATCGTAAACGTGAAGATTGGTCAGGACGCGGACGTTACCATCGATGCGGTGCCGGGAAAAATATTCAAGGGCAAGGTGACGGAGATTGGATCGCAAGCGGTGCTGCGCAGTTCTGGTTTAGCGACCACCCAGAGCACCACGAGCACGCAAGAAGCAAAAGACTTCAAAGTAGTGGTGACGCTGGCGGAACCGCCCGAGAATCTGCGGCCCGGACTTTCCACCACCGCGAAAATCAAGACCGCGGAAAAGAAGAATGTCGTCGCTATTCCCATCCAGGCGCTGGCCGTTCGCACGCGCAAGGATTTGGAAGAAGCGGCGAAAAACGCAAAGAAGGGCGGAAGCTCTAGCGTAACGCTGGCCGCTCCTCCTCCGCCTGCGCCGACCGATCCAAAGAAGGATGAAGTGCAGGGCGTATTCGTGGTTCACGGAAAGGAAGCAATCTTCCGCCCGGTCGAAACGGGCATTGCCGGCGTTACCGATATTGAAGTTACCAAAGGCTTGCAGGCGGGCGACGAAATCGTGATCGGAAGTTACAAGGCGCTGCGCACGCTGAAGCCGCAAGCCAGCATCAAGATCGACAATACTGCGCCGAAAAAACTGGACGATCAACAAAGTTAATTCGTCGTGAGCGGTACAGCAATGCAGGGGAGCGTTCCATGCCGTTAGAAGCGACGTCCACGGAATCATACCGTGAAGATCTGGTGCAGACCGGCGTAGTCATCAAGACAGAGGCGCTCGAAAAGACCTATCAAATGGGCGCGGAAATGGTGCACGCGCTCAGTGGCGTGGACTTGCAGATTCGCAAGGGCGAATATGTCGCGATCATGGGCCCTTCCGGTTCCGGAAAATCGACGCTGATGAATCTGATTGGGTGTCTCGATTCCCCGAGCGCCGGGAAATATTGGCTGGCCGGACGCCTGGTAAGCGATCTCGACGACGACGAACTCGCCTACATCCGGAATAAGGAAATTGGATTCGTATTCCAGACCTTTAATTTGCTGCCGCGCGCCACCGCGCTGCACAACGTCGAACTACCGCTCATTTACAACGGCACGCCTTCTGAAGAGCGCATCGAAAAAGCCAAAAAGGCTTTGGAGCGCGTGGACCTGACTTCGCGTATGAGTCACAAGCCCAATGAATTGTCCGGGGGGCAACGGCAGCGCGTGGCGATTGCGCGGGCGCTGGTGAATTCGCCGTCCATCGTGCTGGCGGACGAACCCACGGGAAACCTCGATTCGAAGACGGGCGAAGAAATCATGACGTTGTTCGAGAATCTTCACCACCAGGGCAATACGATCATTGTGGTCACTCACGAACACGACATCGCGCAGCACGCGCACCGCATTATTTACATTCGCGATGGAAAAATCGCTTCCGATGAAGCGGTAAAAAAATCCTAAGCGGGATTTCCCTGCCATTTGTTCCCTGCCATCTTCAATAGTGGCCCGCGGCTAGCGGCTCGGCGCGGCGTCCGGAATGTCCGCTTCCGCGTATGCGTCGGTCTCATGCAAATACGTGCGTGAAATGCGATCGTGCCATGTGAGTGTATCTTCATCCCACATGGACCAAATAAATCCCATAAAAAATGTGGCCGCGGAGAGCACGTAACCTGCGCTGCGCAACAGCATTTGGCGCGGCGTCGGAGTTTCTCCCGTGAAACTGACCACCTGCAGTCCGCGCACCATCATTCCGGGGGTCGTGCCGCCAAATACCGTAAACAGCGCAAAGTATTGCAGGTAGACCATGGCGAAGGTGGCCAGGCACACCGCACCGCTCAGTTTGCTGGCCGTAAATTCGCCAACGCAATGGAAGAGCGCCAGGAAAGCGCCGTACGCGAACGCGAGGCAGGCGGCGTCAACCAAAGCCGCCAACCGCCGTTGTTCGATGGAGGCCGCGCCGTACAAGCCTTGCCGCTCCATGGCCGCGGAAACAAACTGTTCGTCCGGCAAAGCGGCGGGATTCTCGGGCGGCAGGGAAACGTCGATGACCATGCGCGTTTCGTCGTCGCGTTTTTTCGGTGGACGGCCAATGGCGATGGTAAACGAGAACTCTTCTCGCGGCGGCGGTTCGGACGTCGACAAAATTTCCGCGGTCGCCGCCAGCGTCCGCTTCTCCTCCATCCGGCCCGGTGGCGCTCCCGCTTGACGCGCGGAGTTGCGGTTTACCTGGGGAGGCGCGGCAGTCTCAAATGGCAAACGGGATTGGTCCGCGTGGCGTTCCGCCTTGCGCCGCCGGCCGCGATAAACTTCGAGCCGCCGCGCCAGTTCATCCCGCCACTCGGCATTTTCTTCGCCGAGAAGCGCGGACTGCGCGTCGAATGTTCGAGGCGTCGCCGCTTCCTCTAAAAGGGGTGGCTTCAGCGCGGCAGTTTCACAGAAATAACAGGCGCCCACGCGCGAAGGCAGTATGGCGCCGCAAAGCAAGCAGGTTTTGGTCACCGGTTAGTTTTGCGCTGCGGACGCTCCACTCCGGTGAGGAGTGTACCCACGAAGAATAGCACGCGAATTTGCGGAGGTGGACAGCCGGAATTAGAAATGTTGCGAAAAAGACATGACCGCGGCGAAGGGCAAAGGCCGCGTCACGCGTCCATTTGTTGCGCGAACATATCGCGGCTGGAGGCGATGCGCCGCTCAAGGGCCACGGCTGCAAAGTAGGCGCACTGCGCGCGCTCAAATTCGGTCCACGCCTGCAGGGAAGGCATCACACGGGCAACCGTGGAGCGCACAAAATTGAGCATCCGGAAATAGGCGCCGACGGCTTGAATGCCGGCGCGGTCTTCGGGGCTCTCCGGGCACAGCTGCAAAAGCTGTACGACGCGGGCGAAATCTTCGCCAGACGCCGACTGGGCGATACCCGCGACGTCGCGGACTTCCCGCGACAGCGACTGCCTGGCCGAAGCGGCGATCAGCGACCGGCAATAAGAAATAAAAAACTGCAGCAGCAGAACCACGGAGCACGCGAAAATAAAGGCGGCCATCATCGCGGCACCAACGCCAGACGCGCGGGAACGATGCGGTCGTCCGTCGAGAATCTCCAGAAAGCGTAAGTCCACGCGAGCGGCAGAACGAATCCAAACAGTTGCAACAAGCTCAAGAGCACCGACGTCATGGAAGGATAAAGATTGCGCAGCGCATACGTGGCGGCGAAAAGACTAAAGTATACGCCGAGGGACAAGACCAGTTGCACGAGTTGCGCGCGTGTTTCCCGCATTTTCAAGATCGCGGCCCACAGCAAATAGGTGAGCACCAACCCAACGAAATAAAGATTTTGCGAAAGTTCAACAACAAAGTGCGTGACCATTCTGGCGCTGGACTGCTGGACCACAGCGTAAGAAAAAATGGCGGTTCCCGCCAGCAAAACCACGGCGCCGAGCCGCACGAAGCGACTGGCATTCAGCTCACCAAAGACCAGCGCATAAAGGCTGATGAGAGCAAAGTACAGCAAGATCGTAAGAACCGCGTCGGAATAATAATAGAAGTACAAATAAGCTGCGGAAGAATATCCGAAGCGTGAGAGTACTTCATAGCGGCCGACGCTCATGACTACCGACATGGCCATGTAAAGATTTAGAAACAGGTAACGCCGGAAGGAACCCTTCTTAATCGCGCACACCACCACGCCCGTCTCGCAAAGGACGCCAGCAATCCATAAAATGTAACCGGTCACGCTGAGCACGATCGTCCATTCTGTCCTGGACTAGCTCAGCGTTTCACGCTGAACTAGCTTATTTCCAGGGCGTTGGCGGAAGAGGTGCGGTGCCGTTCTTCCAAGGTGTTGGAGGAAGCGGCGCGGTACCATTCTTCCACGGTGTTGGAGGCAGTGGCGCGGTTCCATTGGCCATAATTACGGAACCATCGCTGTGCGCGGCAACAACCGTTTTCAGGCCCATAGCCCCGAACAGGACGAGCATGGCTAGGGCGACAACTGCGAGTTTGCGTGACATTAAGTGCCTCCGAGGTAGAGAAAGACCCCGGACGCACTCTATCCTCACCATCAGGAAGAGTCAAGCGAACACTGTAGGAACCTGAAACAAAACGGGTCCGTTGACGGCCAACCGGGTTAATGCCGGGCCGACCACTAACGGGTCTCGTTCAAAGGGAGAATAAGAATCCGCGGGCGTGGGAGCAACGGTACCACGGTACCATACCACTTAGTACCGCCGGGCTGGAACCGTATAGTTTTTACCAGATCCGCGTTGTCACGACCCCGCCCTACCTTCGGGAATCTCCTTGGCAATGGATAGCGACCACGGGAGTGACGGCTCTTTCGTTTGGTGGCGCTTTTTAGTAAGTATTGATTCCAGGGGAGTTGCGAATGGTGGGGATTCCGATGAAGCCGATCGGCATTCCGAACTGATCGCGATCACTGTTCCGGGGTGGATCCGATCAGTGGTCGGAGCGAAGCGACGCTGGCGGATGGATTTTGCAGAAAGTGATCGCGATCGTCAAGCTGTTGTTGTTGAAGCTGTGGGAAAGTGGGAATCGCGAAGCGATTTCCAAGGGCGTTCTTGGCCCGTCTTTTCCACAGCTTTTGGCCCGCCGACTGATTTCACTTTTCTCCTTTTTCGCCGCGTTGCTTACGCATCGATTCGCCGCGCATCTCGATGCGATGAGCGTTGTGCACCAGCCGATCGAGGATGCTGTCGGCCAGTGTGGGATCTCCGATCTGCTCGTGCCAGCGAGACACCGGCAGTTGCGAGGTCAGAATCATGGAGCGTGCCTGGTAGCGATCTTCGGCGATCTCCCAGAAATCTCTGCGCTCTGTTTCTGACATCGGAGCCATCGCCCAGTCATCGATCACCAGAACATCGATGCGGTTGAGGCGCTTCAGCAGTTGCCGTAGACTGCCGTCGGCTCGTGCTAGGTTCAGATCCCGGAACAGCGCCGCAGTTCGCGTGTAGTAAACCGAGTAGCCATGGCGGCAGGCTTTCTGTGCCAGTGCCGAAGCGACATAGCTCTTGCCTACACCGGTTGGACCGAGCACGAAAATGTGTTCGTGGTTTTTCACCCAAGCAGAGTCCTGGGTCAATGCACGGATCACACTTTTATTGAGTCCTCGCTCGGCTCGGTAGTCGATATTTTCCACACAAGCGGCGCCCTTCAGACGAGAGGCGCGAACGCGCCGCGCGAGAGCCTGGTTCTGTCGCCAGTTCCACTGCTGATCGACGAGCAGTGCCAAGCGATCCAGAAAGCTCAGTTCTCGCGCGGCCTCGTCTTGCTCTTGTCGCTCGAGGGCCTCGAGCAATCCTTGCAGCTTGAGGGCCTGGAGTTTTTCCATCATTGGTTGTTGCAGCATGGTCTGCTCTCCTCCTTACTCGAAGTACTCAGCGCCACGAATGTTGTCGTGCGCTGGTGGAGGAGGAAGCGAAGGGGCTGCGCTGAAAGCTTGTTGGTCCAGGGAGTTTTTCAGAATCGATTTCACGCTCTGGTAGCGGCACGCTCCGGTCAGCAGGGCGCGATCGGCAGCCGCTTCCATCCTGGCCGCGGAGTACTGCTCGGCGAGTCGGATGATGCCCAGACACGATCGATAACCCATCTCCGGATGCGGCTTCTCGGCCAGGATCCTCTCGAATAGTCGCGCGGTGTGCGGTCCGATCTGCTCGGCCCACTGCACCATGCGCGAAGGCGTCCACTCGAGGTGCGCTTGATGGCTTTTCGGCCGGTGCTCTTTTTCGGTGAGCACCTGACCTCGTCCACGACCGCGGAGATGAGAAGCCACACGTTGTCCCCGGTGAAAGATCTCTACGGTGGTCGGTGTGGCTCGCACTTCCATCAACTCCTGGACCAGCGTGTAAGGCACGCTGTAGAAGTTGCCGTCAAAGGCGATGTGATAATCGATGTTTACGCGCGCGCGAGACCACTGGCTCATGTCGAACCGTTCGGCCGGCAACGAACGCAGTGCGCTGCGTTCCAGGGACGCAAACACACTGGAGCGCGATCCTTCGCGCTTCCGGAATGGTCGCTGGTTCAACCGTTCGAGCAGTTCCCGGATCGCGCGGTTTACTTCTTCCAGCCGGAAGAACTGGTGATGACGCAAGGCCGCAATGATCCAGCGCTCAACGATCTGCACTCCCACTTCTACCTTGGCCTTATCTCGCGGACGGTAGGGACGTGCCGGCACTACGCCCACGCCGTAGTGCATCGCGAACTCTTGGTAAGTGGGGTTGAGATCCGGATCGTAGCGGCACGCACGACTCACTCCGGTACGAGGGTTATCCGGAACCAGCAGCCTCGGCACTCCTCGAAAATATTCAAAGGCATGCATGTGCGCACTGAGCCAGGCGGTCAGCTGCTGATCTCTGGTGGCTTCCGCGTAGGTGTAGGAACTCGCACCGAGCACCATCACGAACAGTGAAGCTTGCCAGATCTCGCCACTGACTGGATCCTGCACCGGGATCGTAGCTCCCGCCCAGTCGACGAAACCCTTCTCACCGGGCTGGTGTTCCTGGCGAAGAACTACATCCTGCTTCTTGCGCCACCGCCCGTAGAGCTCGCAGAAACGGCTGTAGCCGTATCCTTCCGGATGCACTTGCCGATACTCTTCCCAAGCCAACTGCAGCGTCAAATGGGGATGCTGTTGTAACTGCGCATGCAAAACAGGAAAGTCAGGACGGACCCGTTCGGGAAACTGCTCCATGGACCGTGGCTCTCCAAAGAGTACTTTTTCAACTCGCTCTTGCTCCCAACCTTCTGGCAGCGGCCACGGAATCTTGGCCACCTCGGCTCTCTTGAGATATTCATGAACCGTGCTCTGGCTGATAGAACAAGCGCGGGCGATGGCCCGCTGCCCCAGCCCTAGCTCGAAGCGAAGGCGGAGCACTTCTTTGATCTTGCGCATGGACAATCTCCTGGTTGGCACTCGGTCTCTCCCGTAACTCAAATAGGAGAAACAGCCTGCCTTCTGTGATGTCCAGCGTCACTTCGCCCTGTGGGAAACGTTCCGGGGGATCGCGATCACCATTCCGGGCATCGCGATCACTCTTCCGGTGATCGTGATCAACTGATCGAGATCACCCCGGAATGACTGATCGCCATCCCCCGGAATCACTGATTGACATCGCTCGGAATAAGTGATCGGCATCAGCCCGGAACGCTGATCGGCATCGTCCGGAATCCGCAAATGGGCTCCTAACGCTTTGCAACACGAAACCTTGCCCATTTGCCGGACGCTTCCGTGGTGCGCGCATCGAGGTTTGCGCGGCAATCCGCTTTTGACTTCCGCCTTGACACTTCCGCGAGCGACTCCGTAGCATAGAGGACTGCTTTGCGCCGGCGTAGCTCAGTGGTAGAGCGAGGGTCTCATAATCCCTAGGCCGTGGGTTCGATTCCCTCCGCCGGCACCAGACGCACAAAAAAAGCCCGCGATGGCGCGGATTTCACTTCCTCGGATGCTTGCCCCATCAACCCGGGGTGAAACCGCAAGGCGGCCAGCCCGCTTGAGGGCCGCGACCCGGATTTCGTGAAGGAAACCCGGGACCTCGTAAAATCGAGCTGTGAGCGTTTTCCCTGCTAAGGCTGCTGCTGGTCGGTCTTGTTTTTGTGAATTTTGCGGCGGATGTCAGGCCAGAATTCTTTGACGAAGAAGGACAAAACATCGTAGGACATTTGAGTGCCCCAGACGTTGGCGGTGTTGCTCAGCGTTTTGTCCGCGTGGGGATGATAGGAATAGGTGGAGATGCCGGCGCCCAACCCGCTTCCCAGAATTTCCGAAACATTGAACTGATTGTTGCCAGAATCGCCGCGGGTGATGATGATGCGGCTCACCGCGTAGCCGGTGCGGCGCCAAAATCCGCCTTTGCCTGACTGGAAGTAGCGCGGATCCTGACGAAACAAGGAAGGCATGGCCGCACCAACCATATACCCCTCGATGACACCGTCGCCGAAGGCAGCGCCGTACCGCTTGGCGTAGCCCTGGGCTCCCTGGCCATAACCGGGTTCGCTATTTTCCGCCTGGCTGATGCCGGAAAGCAGCCCATACCAGGCGAATTGCGCAGGGTCGAAAGAAGAGCGAGTGACGGCTTTGAACTTCTCTCCAGCGCTCATTGGCGGAACCTGACCAGCGTTCTCGAGGGTAAGAAAATTAGGCAGGGTATAAAAGAGACGATCCTTCGAAGTCGCTTGACCGGTGCTTTCCGCTTTGTTCTGGGCGGTCTGCGCCGGCGGGGTGGCTGTTTGGTTCGACGGGGAGGAAGGCGGCGTTGTCGTTTGTGGCGTGGTAGCCGGAGAGGTGGCATTTTGCGGCGCGGCGCCGGGTTCAGCTTCCGCGGCTTGAGGAATACGACCGGCGTCCGGCGAAAGCGTGGCAGCGCTCGAAGCTGTGGCGGGAGACTCGCTCGTTTGCTCGAATGGCGGCGGGATCGGCTTTTCCTGCGCGAGGCAGGCAGAAGCGATGGAAGACAGGGCGAGGGCCGCCAACAAACTTCGTTTCAAGCTCTTTCGGTAATTCCGCATGCTTCTCCCAGGGCGCAAGAAGGCCGGTTGAATAGGATGACCGCCCCCATGAAGGGGTTACCTCAGTCTAATGCGTAAAAGGGGCGCGAAATGGTTGCGAATTCGGCGTAGTTTCTATCGTGTAAGCGCCGGCGTGCGACAGGTTCATCGCGGAGGAATGCGCCCAAGTCACTCTTTTTTCTTGTCCAGCTTCAGATTGAGCACCATGTCTTTACGGCCATCGAGACTTGAGATGGAGCGCAGTTGAGATTTCGCTCCGTCTTTCTCGGCATGCAGCTCGTAGTCAGCGTTGGGATCGAGACCGCTAAAGCGGTAATTTCCGGTGTCGTCGCTGATGTAGGTGCGCACGGCATTGGTGCGGGTGTTCTTCAGAAAAACGACGCCTGCCTGAATGGGACTGTCGCTTTTATCGATGACCTGGCCGCGCACGGTGCGCAGTTCCGGCTCATGCTTGGAACTCTGCGCAACCGCAGCGCAAGCAAGAAATGCGAGGACCGCCAACAACCCCATCGAGCGTCTGAGTGTATTCATTTCTTTTTCTCCCCGGGCTCCAGCCGGACCACCACATTCTCGTCGCCGAGGCCATTTTTGGCGTCCACGGGATGCGTGGAATCGGCGAAACCGCGGACTTGCACAAAAAGCTCGTAGTCATTTCCGGGGGGAACGCGAATGGCAAATTCGCCGCGCGAATTGGTGCGCGTAGTCCAGTGATATTTTTTTTCGCCGCTGCGGCGGATGCGCAGCTCGGCTCCGGGAACGGAAAGCGCTTTGTCATCGAAGACCGTGCCGTGAATCAAGAAACCATAGGGAGCGCGCGGATGCAAGGCCACTGGCGGAGCGCTGCGCGCCTCCGGGGCGGGAGGCGGTGCCGGCTCTTGCGCGCGTGCGCTGAACGCGGGCGCTATCAGTAAAGTAGCGGCGAAGATTCTCGTGGGTAGCAACGGCATAGGCATCGGTGGTATTCGATAGGATGTGCGAGCCCGAGCGCGAGATGCTCAGCGCCAGATCGCGGAACGCGACGAAGACCGGCTCCTCGCTCTATTCCTCGTCCTCTTCCTCATCGTCGTCGTCATCATCGTCATCATCGTCGAGCAAGTCGCCGTTTTCTTCGGCGGTGTCCGCTTCTTCCTCTTCTTCCTCTTCTTCATCATCGTCGGAGATGCGATTGAGATGCACGGGATGCGTTTGAGAAACTTCGAGTTCAGATTCGCATTCCGGGCACGTCAAGATTTCGCCTTCTTCGACTTCGTCTTCGTCGACGTCGATTTCGGTGGAACATTTCGGGCAGCGGATCACGGCTCCATCCTCCGTTGGAATCTTCGCACGATGGGCCGAGCGAGTGCGCCGGCGCCATGGAGCGTATTATATACCGCAGTCGATGAAGTCAACTGTTGTTGGTGAGCCGGCGCGGGCAGCGGAAGCGTAAACCTAACCGCAGCGGAAGGAAAGAGAGCCTCGAATGGCGTCTTCGCGCGAATATCCGGAACGGCCGATGATCGGCGTTGGCGGCGTGGTCATTTACGATGACCGGGCGCTGCTGATTCGGCGGGGAAGTGAGCCGCTGCGCGGGGAATGGTCGATTCCGGGGGGTAGCTTGGAATTGGGAGAGACGCTGGTGGAAGGCGTGGCGCGCGAATTATTGGAGGAGACGGGGCTCGAGGTGCGGGTTGCCGGTATGATCGAGATTTTTGAACGCATATTTTTCGCGGAGGCGGACGGCAGCGACAAGCGCAAGCCCCGGTTTCACTATGTGATCGTCGATTATCTTTGCGAGCGGGTTGGCGGGGAGATTGTGGCGGGAGGGGATGCGGTGGATGTGGCGTTCGCGCGGGAAGAGGAGCTCGAGAGTTTTCGTTTGACGGAGACGGCCCTGCGGATTTTGCGGAAGGCCTTTGCGATGTACCGGAGCAAGAAAGAGAAAGATTGAATTGGAATCGGCCGAAGACCGGAACGGGTCTGCCGCTGGGAGCGGGCCGCGCCGTGCCCCTAGGCATGGCTCGGGAGGGCGCCTTGGGTGCGTTCGCGGGCGTGAAATTCGCGGACGCAGCGGACGAGATCGTCGGCAGTGAAATCGGGCCAGCGTTTTTCGAGGAAGACAAATTCGGCGAAGGCGCATTCCCACAAAAGAAAATCGGAGAGGCGCTGCTCGCCTCCGGTGCGGATCAAGAGATCCACTTCCATGGAGCTGCCATGGTGAATTTCCGAGAGTGTGTCTTGGAAAGATTCGGTGGACAGCTGCGTGACTTTGTAGAAGCGACAGGCGGCCTGATAGATGGCTTCGCGGGAGGAGTAATCAACGGCGAGGCGAAGATGGAGACGCGCGCCGCGGGCGGTGGCGGCTTCGGAATCGACGATAAGCTGGCGAAGAGACTTCGGCAAACGATCGCGGCGGCCGATGATGCTGAGGCGAATGCCTTGGTCGAGGCAGTGCTGGGTTTCAAGGAGCAGGTATTGCTCGAGGACGTCGAGAATGGCGCTGACTTCGTCGGCGGGGCGTTTCCAGTTGGCTGCCGAAAGCGCGAAAAGCGTGAGGGTATGCACGCCAAGATGTGGAGCGGCGGCAATGATCTTGCGCGCGGCGGCGGCTCCGGCGCGGTGGCCGGCAGAACGCGGCAAACCGCGGGAGGTCGCCCAGCGGCCGTTGCCATCCGAGATGATGGCGACGTGGAGGCTCGGGGGCTCGGCGGGAGGAAGTTGCGGAGCGGCGAGAGCGGCGGTGAGCAGGGCAGAGTGCATGGTGATTATCTCCTTGCGGGTCTCGGACCCGCATCAAAAAGTACTTCGCGCTATAAAGTGAACAGGCAAAAAAATTTCCCTTTTTCAGCGCTCGCGCGTGGCGCGGATGAGCGCTTCCATGTGATTCAGATAACGTTCGAGCGCGCGACGGCCGGCGGCGGCCAGGCGATATTCGGTTTTCGGCAGGCGGCCGTCGAAAGACTTGGTACAGGTGATGTAGTCGGCCTCTTCGAGTTTGCGGGCGTGAACACTCAAGTTTCCGTCGGTGGTCTTGAGCAGCGCTTTCAATTCGTTGAAGGTCAGAGAACGATTTACGGCAAGAGCGCTGACGATGCCCAAGCGAATGCGTTCGTGGATCAGGCGGTCGAGGTCGGTGGCGACAGCCTCACGAGTGCTCGCACGGGCAGAACCCGGCGACGAGGCGAGGGCGTCGGAATCCTTTGCGTCGCGCGGGCGGGAGGTGCGGTCTTGACGAATTGCCGATGATTTGGGCATGAAAACCTGCTCAGCCTCCGTAATGCTTGGCGATCCAGACGCCGAATGCAATGTGAACCACGCCAAAACCCGCGGCCATCAGCATGTTCCCCCACCCGATGGGGGCAAAAAGCGCCAGCACGCCGAGAGCAATCTGGCAAAGACCCATCAGGGGAACCGCGCGAACAGAAAATGCGCCGCCGGTGACAATGGCGGTGCCGTAGAGCATGAGCCAGAAACCGGGAAGAGCCCAAAACAGACCGACGCCAGCCAAAACAAAGGTGAGCAGCGCGCCCACGAAAAGGGGAGGCGCGAAACTTAGAATAAATCTGCGGCCGGGTCCGGAGAAAAGCTTGGTGTGGGCGCGGCGAGCTTTGGTGGCTACGGCCGGAGCGGCGATGGCTACGGCGACGAAGGCTTCGGTAAGCCAGACGATGAGCCAGGATCGGGAACTGTGCTGCCGGGAAGCGATGACCGCGGCGGCGATGGCGGTGATCCCGATGGCCACGCCACCCCAGCCCGGGACGCCGGTGAATTCGCCGGCTTGTTCCATGGTTTCGCGGATATAGCGAAGGTGATCGGCGACCCGCGCGTCGATGGGGATGGGGTCGGATGGGGAGGAGCGTAGTGGACCGGTGGCGGCCATGACGAGGAATGGTAGAAGGTTGCCGGGACTCTGTCAAGTACTTTGTGCTGCAAAGCAGATGCCACACTTTACGCGAGCGGGGGAATGGGCAGGGCGCAGCCCCGCGCGGTAAGCGCTCTCTCGGCCGCGAAATACGAGTTCAGCGCTTGCGGCGGTAGCGGCCCCGGAGGGCGTTCGAGCGGATGATGAAGACGTCGGCGAACATCTGGAGGCTGTCGCGGAACATGCTGACTTTGGTTCCGGGAGAATGCGCCCAGCGCACGGGAATTTCTGTGGCGCGCAGGCCGTGATGGCGGGCGAGGTAGAGAAGCTCGGGATCGAAGCCGAAGCCTTCGATGGTTTGCTGTTCGAAAATAATCTTGCAACGTTCGCGCTGGAAGGCTTTGAAGCCGCATTGCGTGTCGACGAAAGGCAGACGCAAGCAGAGGCGAACAACCGTGTTGAAGATCATCCCGGCGATTTCGCGAAAGCGCGACTGGCGAGCACTGATCAATTTGCGATTGAGAGCGCGTGAACCGATGGCGACGTCGAAGCCGTTTTCAAGAGGCGTGAGGAGTTTGCCAGCTTCGTCGATGGGAGCGGAAAGGTCGGCATCGGTGAACAGCGCGAGGCGGCCGCGCGCTTCGAGCATCCCGTGGCGGACGCTGTATCCTTTGCCACGATTGACGCCATTCGGAATGACGCGAAGGGCAGGAAGCATGGCGCGCATCGCTTCGGCGGCGGCGGCGGTGCCATCCGTCGAACCATCGTCGACGACGAGGACTTCGGTGTCGCGGGAAGAAGCTTTGATGTAGGCGGCGATCTTTTCGAGAGTCTCTGGCAGGCGCGATTCTTCATTGAATGCCGGGATGATGATGGAAAGTGCGGGACCGGTGTCGGTCATTCCTCTAGAGTCTCCTCGGGCGCGCGAGAGAATACCGAGCAGCATAATTCAGAAACGCCGGCGGCTCCAAAAAAGTTCGCCGGTAATCAAGGTCCAGGAGCTAGGTGCCGGAGCTCTTTCCCTTGGCTAGTTCATGGTGGCGGCGGTCTGCGCAGCGTGCTTCTTCCAGGCTCCGGTGCGGAGGATTTCCGCGATTTGGTCGAGAGCGAAATCGCATTCTTCTTCGCGATTGTAGAAATGCGGGGAGATGCGGACGCCGGCTTTGGGGCGATAGTCGACGAGGATTTCGCGGGCGAGAAGTTCCTGGCAAACTTCGGCAGCGTGCGGGCAGTCGACGGAGATGGTGCCGGCGCGCTCGGCGGGATTTTCGGGGGTGTTCACGCGCCAGCCGCGCGATTTGGCGCCATCGAACAGTCGCGCGGTCATGCGCATGGATTTTTCGCGGATCGCGGGCACGCCAACCTGATTGAGGATTTCAAGTCCGGGGCGACAAGCATAGAGCGCGGGGATGTGCGGAGTGCCATTCAGAAAGCCGAAGGAGTCTTGGCGGCGATGGATGGCGCCGGTTTCGAAAGCGAAGGGACGTTGATGCGCCAACCAACCGGTGAGGGCGGGGCGCAGCGTGGTGCGCAAGTCTTCGCGGACGTAGAGATAGGCGACGCCGGGTCCGCCGCACAGCCATTTGAGGACGCCGCCGACGGCGAAATCGACGCGCAGCTCGTGGACGTCGATCGGAAGGACGCCAGTGCCCTGGAAAACGTCGAGGATGACGTGTGCGCCGACCTGATGAGCGCATTCGATGATGGCCCGGGCGTTGACAATGTAGGAGCTTCGGAAGAGAACGAGCGAGATCGGAACAAGGAGCGTGGTTTCATCGATGGCCGCGAGGAATTTCTGGAGGTCGAAGCGGATGTTGTCGGTCGAGGGGACGATTTCCGTGCGGGCACCGTTGCGGATTTGCTCGTGATAGAAATATTGCACGGAGGGAAATTCGAGATCGACCATTACGATTTTGTTGCGCGGCCCGCGAAGGTCAAAGCAGGAAGAGATGACCGCTTGGGTGAGCGTGACGTTTTGGTGGAGGGAGATTTCTCCGGGGTGCGCGCCGATGAGCGGAGCGATTTGGTCGCCAACGCCGACGGCCATGTCCCACCAGCCTTCTTCCCAGGCGCGGACGCCGCGCGCGGCCCAGGAATCGGCGTAGGCTTCGAGAGACGGGTAGACGCCCTTGGGCATGGCGCCGAGAGAATTGTTGATGAGGTAGGTGGAACGCTCCAGGATGGGGAACTGCAAGCGCCATTTTAGAAGATTGTCCATCGCGTTGTTCGGGAGTCGCGGTTTGGCCACGAAACTTCTCGAGACAAAGTAGCACAGCGCGAGTTGCGCGAGCCACCGCGCGCGCTTGCCGGAGCCAGGTGACGACAAGGGTGCCCCCCTGCTGCGCCGGGCTTTTGGGGAATTTCCGTGCTTGCGAGCACCTGTCCGCTAGTACGGTACGCGACTCGGCACGACTGTACCTTGCGTTACGAACCGCAAGCGCCGGGCTTTTCTAGAATAGGAGTGCGGCGGGTAACGGATTTCGGCCGCGGAGGAAGTTATGAAGGCGGCTTTGGCGTTACTGGCGATTTACATCGGCACGTTCCTGGTGGCGATTCAGGGGGCATCACAAAACCCGGTGCAAGCGGCACAGGGGGCGGCGCAAACCGCGGCAGTGAAGGCCATCGACCCCGTGAAAGAAGCGGATATTCGCGCGTTGATGGAATTGATTGGCGCACGCGACTTGGTGCAGGACGGCGTGACGACTACTTCCGAGCAATACCGCGAGAAGTTGCTGGCGACGGTGCCGAACAACGACAAGGGCCAGGCGTTCGTGAACGCGTTTGTTTCGAACTACGAAAAGAAGTTCGACACAGATCAGGTGACCGAGCAAATGGTGGGCGTGTACGACAAACATTATTCGGACGACGAAATCAAGGGACTACTGCAGTTTTACGGATCGCCGCTCGGCCAAAAAGTCGCGGCGGAAATGCCGAGAATTTCCCGCGAGATTCAGGCCGTCAGCCGCACGGCGAGCGCCAAGGCGGCGAGGGAATCGTTGCAAGAGGTGAAGGAGTTGAATCCCGAGGTTGGGCAGTCCGCGCGGCTCGGAATCGGCCAGCGGCGTGGGCCGCAGCGTGGAGCGGACACGGCAACCGCGCAAGCCAGTCCGGCGGATGCGCCGAAGCCCTGAAGAGATCGACTGCCCCTAGTTGCGCGCGCTCGGGAGTGTTGCGCCATTCGGGCGATCGCCGCGCGTGAACTTCAGTGAAAGCGCTTCTTGATCACCAAATCAATTCCGAACGTTCCGTTGTAATCGCGCAGGGCAACCACGGAAATGTTGCGCGTGACGTTGTATTCCACCTGGATGACCTGCTGTTGCGTGGAGCCCACGTTCGAAACATAAGTGATGGTTAAATTGCGCGAGACTTGCTGTTCCACCGTCACACGCGCGGCCACGTTCTGGTCCGTGGTGGTCGAGCCGAGGGTGGTGAGCCCCGGATCGACGCGGAATCGCGTAATGCCAAACAATCTTTCCAAACGACCACCCAACTGGCTCGAGATGGCTTCCGAGAGGAGCGTGGTGGCTCCGAGGCCCGAGGTTTGATTGGCGCCCGAGGAGCGTGCGGTGCCTTCTGCCGAAGTTTGCCCAATGGCCAAGAGGGTGATGATGTCGTTTGCGGGCAGCGGCGGATCAGAGCGGTAAGCGAGGGAGAGCTTGCTCGAGGGGCCGGTGAAGTCCAGGGTGACTTCATATTGTTGAATGGTGGTGGTGGCTTCGACGTTCAAAACCGGGTCAAGCCGGAAGGGGTCGGCGAAATTGATATCGCCGCGAGAAACGCGGTAGCGATTGCCGCCGAAGAAAAGATCACCGGAGAGAATGTGCACGTGCCCGAGCATGATGGGATGGTCCCAAGTGCCGCGCACACGAAGGTCGGCGTCCGCTTCGAGCTCTGCGCCCGGCCATTGCATGCGGGCATCGGGGGCGGACTGCGCGGTGATATCGAATTGCAAATTTCGCAGAAAAGCGGAACCGCCCGAAGGGCCTGAGATTCCTTCCTTGCCGGAAAAAAGCACGGAAGCGGTTTCGACGCCCTGCGTGAGATTTACGCGCTCGACGACAACCCTTCCCGACAAGAGGCCCGCATCCGGAGTTCCGGTGAGACGCAGTGATCCGCCAACGAGCCAGCTCATGCCTTCGGGGTAGCGGATGCGCACGCGATCGGTACGCGCGCTGATGTCGTAGCGCAGGGGGCGATCCGCGTAGCTGACGCTGCCAGACACATTCAAGGTGCCACCGCCTACTTCGGCGGTGAGGCCCTGGAAGAAAGCGCGGTTGGCGTCGAAAATCAGGTCACCTTTAATGGCGCTGAGGCCGGTCGTGAAATCCACGGCGCGCGCGGAAGCATTTTCGATGTGCACTTTGCCGGTGATGCGCGGGTGATCCATGGTGTTTTCAATCGCCGCGTTGATCTGTGCGGGTCCACGGGCATCCACATTCGGGAAAAACCCGGTCAACAAACGCAAATCGAGGGCGCCGTTCAAGTGCAAATTCACAGGCCGGCTGCCTCCGAAGCCCACCGAACCCTCCAGCTGGAGATTGGTGTCCGCGCCATGCAGAGTTGCCGGATCGATCTCAAAGAGCTCCTTGGAGGAGCGGAAGTGGATGGGGCCAACATTCTCGAGCTGGACACTCTGATAATTGAAAATAAGATGCGAGAGATGCGCGTCAAACACCAAGCCTTGCGGCTCTTTGAGGGCGCCGCTGACGGTGACATCTCCGGCGAGTTCGCCGTGACCGCTGAACTCCTTCAGATGCAATGCCGACAAGAGAAACGGTGTGAGGTCGATATCCTTGATAGAGGCCTTGCCGTGCAAAGGGAACGGAGAGGTGAGACCGAGCGAGAGGTCGCCCGTAAGTTCTCCCGTGCTCATTGCGGAATTCAGTTTTAATTGCGCGGTGTTGCCATCGGAATTGAGCTCGCCATCAAAACTGCCGATAGGATGCGCGCCAACGCGCAGGTCCACCACGCGGATGGTGCCTTGCCCCTGCGGAGCTTTCGCCGGGCCGTTCAGCTTGATGCGAAAGCTCACCTGACCGCCGAGCGGAAAACGTGCAGATTGCAGTTGCTGGAAATTTTCGAGCGGCAAGCCGGCCCCCACAAGGTCAGCGGAGATCGATTTATCCGCAAAGCGATATGCGGCGGAGCCCGTGACGATGCCGGCGCCGCGCCCGGCTTCCGTGCCCGGAGCAAAAAATCTGAGCTCGGCGTTGGCAATGCGGATTTCGTCCGTTTCCATGTTGAGCTGTCCGCGCAGGCGGTTAAACGAAAAGCCATAAGCCGTGGCGTTAGCGAGATCGAAAAGCCCGGTGATGGCCGGCTGTGAACGAGTGCCGCCACCGTGAAACTGGCCGCTGAGCAGGCCGTCAACAGGATAGTGGGCACCCAAAAGTTGTTTGACATCGTCGAGCGGCGTCTTGTCGACGCTCGCTTCCGCCCGCCAGGTGTTGTCCGGCAGGAAACTCCAAGCGGTAAGTTGCAGCGCGGAAGAAATGTTGATTTCGGTTTGACCGCGATGGGCTCTGCCGTTGGCCAGCGTCAATTGGTCCGGCGAATAAGTAAGGTCACCGTCCACTGCGTCGAGCTCGACGGTCTCGTACTGCATGTGTTCGAGGTGAACGCGCCCCTCGAACGTGGGGCCGCCGAGAGGCCCGAGAATCTTGCCGTCCCAGTGCAATTTACCGGAAATGATCCGCGTGGCGTCAATGGAACCTGGTTTGGCGCTCTGGATCATGTTGACGAAGTCGCGGTTCATCTGAATCGCGTCGGTATCAAGCACGAGGCTTAAGTTCGAATGGCGAGGCTCGAGCGTTCCAGAAAGTGTGGCACTCAGCACGGGGGTAACAAATTCGCCGGACTCGAAGGTAAGAATGTTGGGATCGGCGAGCCAACTGAACTGAAAATCCGCGGTGACCGGTTGCCGGCCGGCGGGAACGGTGTCCGGCGGATCCCAGTGCGTTTCGCCTTTGATATCGAAATGCTGGAACGGACCGGTCCAATTTTCGACGGTATCGCCGCTCATGATGCCGCTCCAATGGAGCTCATCCACTGGGAAGCTGGGTTCTTCCGCGGCGCGGAGGGCGCCGGCCAGGGCGACGTTTTCGATGTGCGTTTCGGCGCGAAATCTCGAATCGCTGAAGCGCATGGTGACGCGCCCGGTCACAAGTCCGCCGAAAGCCCCGGCATGAAAATCCGGCACGACGAGTCCGTGATTATCGATTTGATAGGAGCCGCGGCTGGTGAGGCCCGGAGTATGGAATTGCAGATACGGAAGGGCGATATTTTGTCCCGCGTAATCGCCGTGGCCTTTGTACTGGCCATTTTCCAAGGCGCCTTCTCCGCGGATATCGACCACCCCGGTGGGCACCATGGGTTCGCGCAGCATTTCCCGCACATCAAACAGGTCGGCCCAGGCGCGGTAGCGGAAGCTCCATTTGGGTTCTGCGAATCCGTTCATCTCGGCTTGCGCGTCGATATGCGAACGGCCGGCATCGAGCACGCCTTGCTCAAGGGTGAGACCGTCGCGCCACAAGGTGAACTTGGCAGAGACATTCATGGGCAGGGGCACGTAACGCAGCGCGGTAAAACGAATGGCCTGCCAATTTAAATTTCCAAGGTACAAGGGATGATCCGGACTGCCGCTGCCGTCCAGAACGAGCGACAGATCGCCGCCCTCGACGGCCAGCGGAGTTTTCACATCGTTGTACAGCACCCAGCCTTCCGTAACTTGAAACTTTCGAACATGTAGATTGAAAAGCGTCTGGCGCACCGACCGATCGCCGGCCTGAAGCGGCGGCGCGGGCACGTTGCTCTTCCCATCTTTGCCGACGCGAATGTGCATCATTGGCTGGCGAACGATCAACTCATCCAAAGAAATTTTGCGTCCCCAGAAAGAGTCCACACGCAAACCGACACGCACTTCCTCGGCAAAGAAAAACGGCTGGGTGGCGGAGGGCTCCCTGCCGTGGATGACCAGACCTTTGAGCGTGGCGTGCAGGGAAAGCCAGCCGATCGAAACGGTGCGCAGCTCGGCGCGCCCTCCGGTCATCAAATTGATGCGGCTGACGATCAGCCGGCGCAGCAGCGGATTGGCGGCGCCGCTTCCAAAAAACAGCACCAGCGCCAGCACCACCAGGAAGGTGGTGACGCCGGCGACCCAAGCGACGTGCCGCAGCCACCGCCATTTGCGCTTAAGATTCAATTCCTTCATTTCGTCTCGGCGTGCAAGAGTTTCTCTACGTGCAAACGGCTGCGGCTTTCTTTCAACCAAAGATCGGCCTGCTCATTGATGCTCTGCTGCACCAGAAATTCCTGAATAAATTCGCGGGAGGCTTCTAACGATGGCGGTTCCTGTCCGCGTGCTTTGGCGCGAACCACCACGCCATTCTGGTAGTAATCTTCCACAGCTTTGGCATCGATTTGCACGGAAGGGCGGAAGCGCGAATCAAGATAGTTGCTGAGATAGAGCTGCGCAGCGGAAATTGCGCGCAACGCGCTGTCGCTAAGTCCGCTCTCCTGCTTGCGGGTTTCATATTCCGCAGGCGAAGCGAACGATTTTTTCAGACGGTCCATGCTGTGTTGCACGTCGGCGTCGGAAGGCAAGGGAAACCGCGCCGTCTCCGCCTCCGTGCGCACCACCCATTGGTCGATAAGACGGTCCAAAATCTGTTCATCACTTTCCGACTTCCCGTCGACCAGTTGTTGATAGCTGCGCAATTGCTGGACTTCGCTTTCGAGGATGACGTCGTTCTCAACACGCGCGGCGATGCGGTCCACGACTTCTTGGCCGGAGGCGCGCCCGCCATAAGCCAACGCGAACAGCACCAGCGCGGCGCAACGGAGGGAAGTAGCCATTAGAACGATGGCCCCAGATTAAAGAAAATCTGCAGCTTCGGAAGATGCGTGCCTTGGTAACCCAGCGAACCGACGACGCAGGTTGGCGCGCTTGCTGGGCATGGCACGGGAATTACAAACAAAGGACGATTGATCTGGTAGCCGAGGTCCACGCGAATGGGTCCGACAGGCGTGGCATAGCGCACGCCAAAACCCACGGTGTGAGAAAAATAATTGAGTTCGTTGGTGCAATTGTATTGGCAATGCGTAGGAGTATCGAAAACCGGGGTGGGCGGCTTATAGCGCAACGTTATCCGCGACAGCCGGCTATATACGTTGCCGCCATCGTAAAAAATTGCGCCCCCGAGCTGCGAGCCGATGAATGGCAGGTGCATCGGAAAGCGAAACTCCTGATTCAAAGCGAGCAGCGCCTGGCCGCCGACGGGAAAACCGGTGCCCGCATCGCGCGGACCCGCCTGATTTAATGCGAATCCCCGCAGCGAAGTGCCGCCGCCGGCAAAAAACCGTTCCGGCAACGGAATCAACTCCGGAAGGACCGGGCCTTGCTGCGGGGGAAAAGCCAAAGAAACCGTGTCGCGATAAGGTTCGAGAATTCCGATACGGATGGAACGCGCAAAACTGTAGTTGCGGTTGATACGGTAGTAAGTGGAGTTCTGATAGAAGAGGCGCAAAAAGCTGGCGCTGGAACCGATTTTTGTGTCCGCGAGGGCTACGTCGGCGCTGTTGAAGGTGCCTTTCGTGGCATCCGCGGGATTGTCTCGGGTATCGCGGATCCAGGTGGCGCCGAATTCAGAAACCAGCGTGGGCTGTTCGAACAGAGGAATTTCCTCGGGTAGCACGTGCGAATTGAGGTTGGAGACCACCACCTTGCGAAACGCGTAGCGGTACACCAGCGTGGTGTGACTGGTGGCCACCTCGGTGAGTTGCAGAGAGCCTTCGTAGCGCGTTTGCGTGAAGGTGTTTATGTCCTGCGATTTTTCCGTATAGGCGGAGGCCTGAAAACTGAATTTGGGGTCGCTGAGAAAATTCGGATGCGTGTAGCCGAGGAGCACGCGATCTTCAATGGTGCTGCCGCGAACTCGCAAGGAAAGCGCGTCGGCGCGCCCGGTAAGATTGTTGCGCGTAATTTCAAAAATCCCGCGCGGGGCGGCCTGCAGCTGGCTGCCTGCCGGATTGGTGGTACTGGCGAGGCGCTGCACTTCGAAACCGCCCCCGTAGGCGATGGTATAGCGCTTGGCTTCTTCAACGAGCACGACAATGTCTTTGTCCGGGTCGGTGCCGTCGGGATTCTGCGGTTCAATCGTGACGCGATTGAAAATTCCCAGGTTATACAATCGCCGCTGCGATTCGACGACCTCGCTCTGGCGCAACGGCGCGTTCGCTTTGACGCGCACTTCGCGCTGGATCACGTTTGCCCGGGTGTGTTCGCGGCCGCTGAGCAGTACGCGCCGCACCAGCGTTTGCGGACCTTCCGCTATGCGGTAGACGAGGCGCACGGGTTCGGCTTGGGGGACTTCCCGTTTCTGCAACCGCGAGCGGGTCTTGGCTTCCGCGGCGCTTACCGGCGCTTCCTTTCCAGGCGTTTCCCCCTTGCCGTTGACGGGGATGCGGTCCGCAGAGGAAGTAAAGGTCGCCTCGGGAAATCCCTGGTTGAAATAAAGCGCCAGAATATTGTCGCGGTCCGTGGCGACGTTGGTCTCGGAATAGGGCTGTCCCGGCAGGGAGTTGACAACGCCCAGCAAATCTTCTTCCTTGAAGGCGTGAATACCTTCGATGGAAAGCGCGGCCACGCTGGTTTGCTTGCCCTCGACGATGGCGAAGCGCGCCAGGCGGTTGCCCGCTTTGCCCTTGTAGTTGTCTTGAATTTCCGCCTTCACGGTGGCATCGAGAAAACCGTTCGACACATAAAGATTGCGAATGGACTGCGCGTCGGCGTCCAGCAAGCGTTGGCTGAATCGCGCCTTGGTGCCGAAGGAACCCACATAAATTTGCAGCCGGCCTTTCAGCAGGTCGCTGGGGAAATAGTGGTTTCCCTCGATTTGAATGGCCGCGAGTTTGTGCCGCTCACCGCGTTCGATGTGATAGGTGATGGTTTCGTCCGTCCCCTGCCAGCCGGTGGCGTTGGGCTTGGTGGGTTGCGTATCGGTTTTGTAATCCACGCGCGAATCAAAATAACCCAGGCGTTCCTGGCGCTCGCGCAGGTTGCGCTTGCCCTCTTCGAGCAAGTCCGTGTCCACCGCGCCTTCCTGATAAATGGGTACCAGACGTTTCAATTCGCCTTTGGAAATTTTGGCGCCGGTAACCACCACCTGGATGCGCGGGCCTTCGGTCACATCCAGATTGATCGGAATGGAATTTTTTGCCGGGTCGTATTCTCCGCGTCGGATCACGGCGCGCGCGCTGAGGTGACCTTTTTTCACCAGGTATTTGCGAATGCGGTCCGTGGCGCGCTGCAAACGGGCGGTGGTGACGAGATTCCCCATCTTCATTTTGGCGCGCGCCAGGAGCTCCGGAGCGGGAAATTCGGTACCGTTCTCCAGGTGAATTTCTCCCACCCGCGCGCGCGGACCAGGCTTCACGGTCACCGCGATATCCATCTGGTGGGTGGCGGGATAAGGGACGTTCTTGGCGCTCACCTCCGTTTGGTACAAACCTTCGTCGCGCAGGGCATCGCGCAGTCTCTGCAAGCCCTCGTCGACTTTGCTTTGTTCGAAGGCTTGACCCAGATTGATTTGCATGGATGCCGCGGCCGAGGCATCGCTGGGCGGTGCGACCAGCCCTTCAATCACCACACGGTTAAAAAATAGATTCTCCTTGGCGACAAAATCGAGGCGGATGCCGCCCGCGACGGGTACGATCACCGCGCGAAGATCAGAGTAATCGCCGGTGCGGTAAAGCGAACGCAGACTTAAACCCACGTCGGCGCGATTCAGCGGTTTGCCAGTTTCGACGGTCACGCCTGAGGGACAGTCGACGAGAACACGGCCATCTTCCGTGACCACGCGAATGTCGACGACCGGCGCGGTCGCCGACGAAACCGTTTGCGGCGGCGATTGGGCGCGCAAATCCCCGGCGCCCCAAAGGAGTGCAACCGCGGCGACCGCCCGTAACCCATTGGCCCAGCACCATTTCATGCGTCTCAAGGCTCAGACGAAGCGTAGCACAGCGGCGTTGCCTCGCTCCCGGACATTGGAGCTATCCTATAGTTTAATGGTTGCGGTGGAGTTTTCGGAGAGGTCGTCCCGGGAGTGAGCGAAGCCCTTCACGAAAAATACTCACGGCAAGTGTTGTTTGCGCCGATTGGGCGGGACGGGCAGGAGCGGCTGCTCGCCGCAAGCGCCGTGCTGGTGGGCTGCGGCGCGATTGGCGCTGCGGCCGCGATGTTGCTGGTGCGCGCGGGCGTCGGGCGGGTGCGCTTGATTGACCGCGATTTTGTGGAAGCCTCCAATCTGCAGCGGCAAATACTTTATGACGAGCAAGATGCGCGTGAAGCGCTGCCGAAGTCGATCGCTGCAGAACGCAAGTTGCGAGCGATGAATTCCGGCGTGCACGTCGAAGGGGTTATCAGCGATGTTTCCGCCCGGAACGCGCGGGAGTTGCTCTCGGGGTTCGACGTCATCCTCGACGGCACCGACAATTTTGAGACGCGGCTGCTGATCAATGATTTTGCCGTGAAGTTTTCGCGCCCATGGATTTATGCGGCGGCAGTGGCAAGCTATGGTTTGACCATGCTGGTGCGGCCGGGCTTGACGGCGTGCCTGGCCTGTTTTCTGGACGAGCAGACCGGCGTTGGGCTTGAAGAAACCTGCGACACGATAGGAGTACTCGGACCAATTGTGAATTTGATCGCTTCGCTCGAAGTGGCGGAAGCTTTGAAGCTGCTCAGCGGGCGCGAAGCGGATTTGACGGATCGCTTGCAATCTTGCGATGTGTGGTCCGGCCATTTTCAATCGATACGCTGGGAGCGCAATCCGGAGTGCCGCGCTTGCGGGCGGCACGATTTTTCTTACCTCGCGGGAGAGGCGCAGCCGCATATCACCCTGTGCGGGCGCGACTCCGTGCAAATTCACGAGCGGGGGCGGGCACTCGATCTGGCGGCGCTGCGCGCGCGGCTTGAGCCGGCGGTTGGCAATGTTCGCCACAATGATTTTCTGTTGCGGTTTGGGGTTCCGCCGTACGAGATGACCGTATTCGCGGATGGCCGCGCCATTTTGAAAGGTTCGAAAGATCCCGCCGTAGCGCGCTCCATTTACGCGCGATACATCGGCGCCTAGCTGGTTGCACAGCGGGGCATCCCCCGGATCTGAGGTTTCCGCAGGGCAGCCGTTCAGCGAGGGTGCGAAATGCGCCCGAACGAGCTGCGCATATTGGCGCGATCGAGATTTTCGCGAAGGTTCATCAGCGTAAGAAATGTGCTGAGGATGCGCGCCTTCAGATCATCGGTGAGGTGTAAACCGCAGGTGGCCACGCGGGCCAGGGCTTCGCCATTCTTGGTGATGAAGGCCATGATTTCGCGTTGCCGCTCGTGGGGCGCGTTGCCCAGAGCGGTTTCACGGCGCATCTCCGCGCAACTGGCTTCCAGAGACAGCGTGAAATGCAGCAAGCAGAGGCGGTGCTCGGCAAGCACCGCAGGCGCCTCATTCTTGCATCCCGAAATTTGGCAGGGCGTGGGCATGGAACCCGCACGAGATAGTTAACATTCCTTTCGAATAAAATCCAGTCGCGCGCACGAGAGTGCTGCGAATGCTGCATGGGGTGCGTTTCCGGTCTTTTCCCGCAGGGCAACGCTTGCCCGGCTAACCGCTATTGACAGGGCGCGCGCGGGAATGTATAAAAATACAGAGGGCTGTATAACGATTTGAAATGAGCGCGACTAAAACATTCCGGCACGGACAAATCCTGCGTTTGGTGAGCGACGCGCAAATCGCCAGCCAGGAAGATCTGCGGCGGCGCCTGGCGACGCAAAAACTGCGGGTCACGCAAGCCACGCTGTCGCGCGATATTCAGGAGCTGCGCCTGATCAAGACTCAGGAAGGCTATCGCCTAGCGGCCGCGGCTTCGCAGGACGCCGCGCCTTTGCCACAACTGACGCGCGCGCTGGCGGAATTTCTTCGCGACATCCGGCCGGCGATCAACATGCTCGTTTTGAAGACGCCTCCGAGCGGTGCACAGCCGCTGGCTGCGGCCGTCGATGGCGCCAAGTTCCCGGAAGTCGCCGGCACCATCGCGGGGGACGACACGGTGCTGATCATCACTCCCAGCAAAAAAACGCGCGAGTCTTTGCAGAAAAAAATTGAAGCGTTGGTGAAATGAGAGATTCCGGCCAAATCGCCGTCCTTGGTGTCACCGGCTACAGCGGTTTGGAGCTGGCGCAACTGCTATTGCGCCATCCCTCCGCTAAGTCCGTGGTCTTTTATGTTCGCGACACACAAGGCGCCAAGTGCCTTTCGGAATTGTTCCCGAGGTTTCGCGGTTGGGGAAATGCTCCGGTGCGGGAACTCCCGGTCGGCGGTTCCCTGGACGCCATCGCAGCGGGTTCTTCGGGTACGGCATTCCTGGCTACCCCCCATGAAGCTTCGGCGACGCTCGCGATCGAGTTGCTCGGCGCCGGTCTGCGCGTCGTGGATTTAAGCGGGGCGTATCGCTTCGAGGACGCGGACACCTACCGTTCCTGGTACCAGGCCCCGACACCGCACGAGCGCCACCTTGCGGAGGCCGTTTACGGATTGCCGGAGCTTTATTCGACGGTTCCCTCCGAGAATCCGCTGTCCACAGCGCGCCTGGTTGCAAATCCCGGCTGCTACGCCACCAGCGTGATTCTCGCGTTGCGTCCGCTGACGCAAGCCGGCTGGCTCGCCAGCGGAAGCTCCGTCATTGCCGATTGCAAATCTGGCGCGAGCGGCGCGGGCAAAGAGCCACGCAAGGACTTGCATTTCGTGGAAGTCGACGAAAATTTCAAAGCCTACAATCTTTTTTCGCACCGCCATACGCCGGAGATTTTGCAGCACACCGGGCTCCTCGCCGAACAGCTCACCTTTTCCACCCACCTCCTTCCGATATCGCGTGGCATCTTATCTACGGTTTACGCGACGCTCGGCGAAAAGCGCAGCCTCGAAGAGGTCGCGACATTGTTTCGAAAATTTTATGCGGGGCGGCAGATGGTGCGCATCAGCGCCGAAGGAACGTTGCCGGAATTGCAGCATGTGACGCACACCAACTTCTGCGATTTGGGTTTTGCCTTGGACGCCTCGGGCCGCCGCCTGATTGTCGTTTCTTGTCTCGATAATCTCGGCAAAGGGGCCGCGGGCCAAGCTGTGCAGAACTGGAATCACATGCTGGGGATAGAGGAGCACACCGGACTGCGATGAGAACCATTATAAAATTTGCGGGAGCTTTGCTCGAAGACGAAACAGTAGTCCGGGATCTCGCGCGCCAGGTCGCCGCCGTGGCGCGTGAAGGCCACGAAATCCTCATCGTGCACGGCGGTGGCCGGTTGTTTACCGCGACGCTCGCGCGAATGGGAATCGAAAGCAAGTTCAGCGCGGGTTTGCGCGTCACGGACCGCGCCACGCGCGATGTGGCTGTGATGGTTTTTGCGGGGCTGCTCAACAAGCGACTTGCCGCGGCCATTTCTGCCGAAGGCCAGCCGGCCATCGGTATTTCCGCGGCCGACGCTCGCTGCTTCTCCGCGGAGCCCATGGTGCACAACGAAATCGAAGGCGGTTTGGGCTACGTGGGCTATCTGACCGGGCTGAACGAAGATTTTATTGCGTCGCTGTGGCGAGAGAATCTTTTGCCGGTCGCGCCGTGCCTCGGACTCGGCTCGGACAACGAGCTGTACAACATCAATGCCGACCATATGGCCGCCGCGTGCGCCGAATATTTGGCCGCCGACCAGTTGATCTACCTGACGGACGTCGCCGGGGTGCTGGACGGCGAAAAAGTGCTGTCAACGATTACCTGCGAGGAAGTGGAGCGTCTGGTGCAGTGCCACGTGGTGTCGGGCGGCATGGTGCTGAAGCTCGAAGCCGCCAAGCGCGCCATTGAAGGGCACGTTCGCGATGTGCGCATCGTCGGTGGCACCGCGCCCGATGCTTTGTTGCTCGCAGTGCACGCCGGCGAGTTTGCCGCCGAGAATGCCGCTGCCATTCCCGGTACGCGCGTGCTGCGCGAACCTCTTTCGACCGCGCAGGCGGCGCTTTCAGCGGCATAGGACTTCCACCCTCTACCATGATACGCAACCTCAAAAAATCGCAAGTCGTTTCCCGGCCCGTTCGCAAGAAACGCGCTTCGCGATCCGCGCGGGTTCCTGGCGATCCGCGTCTCCGGGACGCCGATAGATTTCTCTTGCCCACTTACAAGCGCCCGCCCATCGTCTTCACGCATGGCCAAGGCTGCTACGTTTACGACGCAGCGGGCAAAGAGTATCTGGATTTTCTGGGCGGGATCGCCGTCAACGCGCTGGGCCACGCGCATCCGCGCATCACCAAGGTGATTCGCCGCGAAGCCGCGCGCGCCATCCACCTTTCCAATCTCTTCCATAACGCTTACCAAGGCCCGCTCGCGCGCAAACTTGCCGAATGGTCCGGCCTCGACCGCGTCTTTTTTGCCAATAGCGGCACGGAAGCCATCGACGGCGCGCTGAAGCTCGCGCGGCTTTGCGCGCGCCCGGCGGATTCCGCGGCCACCGGCCCGGCGCCCAAACATCGCATCCTGGCCATGGACAATTCTTTCCACGGCCGCACGTTTGGCGCCATCAGCGTCACGGCCACGGAAAAATATCGTCTGCCCTTTGCTCCCGTGGTTCCCGGCGTCGAATTCGTGCGCTTCAACGATGTCGCCAATCTCGAAGCGAAGTTCGACGATACGGTTTGCGCGGTCATCCTCGAAACCATTCAGGGTGAGGGCGGCATTCACTCCGCGACAGAAAATTTCTGGAATCGCGCACGGGCGCTCGCCACGCAGCACGGTGCGCTGCTGATCGCCGACGAAATTCAATGCGGACTCGGGCGCACCGGCCGGCCGTTCGCATACCAAAAGTTTTCAACTAAACCGGATATCGTGACCGTCGCCAAACCGCTGGCTGCCGGTCTGCCACTCGGCGCTATCCTCACCACCAACGAGGTTGCCGCGCGCGTCTCACCAGGAGTTCATGGCACTACCTTCGGCGGCGGCCCGCTGATCTGCGCGACCGCGTTGGAATTTCTAAAGACTGTCGAAGACGCCAAACTCCTCGCCAATGTTCGCGGGCGCGGCGCCGAACTTCGGCAAGGACTCGAAGCGCTGGCCGCAAAATTCGATTTCATCCGCGAAGTTCGCGGCGAAGGGCTCATCCTCGGCGTGGAACTTTCCATCGAGGGCGCTCCCCTCGTGGCCGCCGCTATGGAGCGCGGCCTGCTCATCAATTGCACGCACGATTTCACCCTTCGGCTGCTGCCGCCATTCCTGATCACCCGCGCGCAAGCGCGCGATTTCCTCCGCAGATTTGCGGCGGTGCTCGCGGAAGTGGCGGCGCATGTTTCCCTTTCAGCTTCCGGCAGTAAATCGGCCCCCGCACAAAACGTCCGTGCGGCGGCGAGGTAAAAAATAAAAATGACCACGACTTCGCTCGCATCCCGACTTTTGTTATCGAACGACCTGCTCACCGGAGCGGAATGGAGCCCCGCGGACACGCGCGAACTGCTCCACCTGACCGCGGAGATCAAGGCCAAGCCGGCGCGTTACGCGAATACGCTACGCGGTAAATTTCTCGCGCTGATCTTTGAAAAGCCCTCGCTGCGCACGCGCGTCACGTTCGAGGTCGGCATCCAGTCCATGGGTGGCTCGGTGGTTTTCCTTGACCACACCCAAGCCCGCCTCGGCGAGCGCGAATCCATCGCCGACGTGGCGCGCAACCTGGAACGCTGGGTGCACGGCATCGTCGCGCGCGTTTACGAGCAGCGCGTGCTCGATGAAATGGCCGCCAGTACGGCCATTCCGGTCATCAATGCGTTGTCCGACAAGTTTCATCCCTGCCAGGCGCTCGCTGATTTTTTCACGCTGCAAGAAAAAATCGGCAACCTGCGCGGCTTCAAGTTGGCATACGTCGGTGACGGCAACAACGTTTGCCACTCGCTGATTTTCCTGGCCGCCCGGCTCGGCGTACATCTGCGCATCGCCACGCCGCCGAATTACGAACCGGATCAGGACGTGTTAGAGGACTCCAAGCGCGTGGCCAAGGAAACAAGGTGCAAGATTGAATTGTTCAACGATCCGCGTGAAGCGGTCGCGGGCGCGGACGGCGTTTATACGGACTCGTGGACCAGCATGGGTTTTGAGGCCCAGCAAAAAGTGCGCAGCTCGGTTTTTGCGCCCTATCAGGTGAACGCCGCGCTCATGGCGCTCGCTTCCCCGAACGCGGTATTTATGCACTGCCTTCCGGCGCATCGCGGCGCGGAAGTCACCTCGGATGTGCTGGACGGTGCGCAGTCGGTGGTTCTCGATCAATCCGAAAATCGCATGTACGTGCAGAAGGCCATCTTGCAGACACTTTTTTCCTGAATCGCCCGGTAGTTGCGAATTGTTCGGAATGTCGAAAGGTCGTTTTTCTCTCCGTGGTCGTGGCCGTTAGAACATGGCGGCAGCTCTGCGACTTTGCCGACTTGTTTCTCAGCCGGCAAGAACTTTTTCTACGCGAAAGGTAAGGCTCGTGAATAAAAGCGCACCAAACAAACCCAAGAAAGTGGTTCTCGCCTATTCCGGAGGACTGGACACTTCCATCATCATTCCCTGGCTCAAGGAAAATTACGGCTGCGAAGTGATCGCCATGATCGGCGACGTCGGCCAGCAGGAAGATCTGGAAGCCGCAAAAATGAAAGCCCTGGCCACCGGGGCTTCGACGGCGACCATCGAAGATCTTCGTGAAGAATTCGTCCGCGACTACATCTGGCCCACCCTGCGCGCCGGCGCAGTCTATGAGCATACCTATCTTCTCGGCACCTCCATGGCTCGTCCGATCATCGCCAAACGGCAAGCGGAAATCGCGCTCGAACTCGGCGCTGACGGCTTGTCTCACGGCTGCACAGGAAAAGGCAACGATCAAGTCCGCTTCGAGCTGGCTTTCAAGGCCATTGCTCCGCACGTGCAAATCATCGCTCCCTGGCGCGAATGGGACATCGATTCACGCGAGGACGCCATCGCTTACGCGCAAGCGCACAACGTGCCGGTCGAGCAAAGCAAGAAAAACATTTACAGCCGCGACCGCAACATTTGGCACCTCAGCCACGAAGGCGGTGAACTCGAAGATCCCGCCAATGCTCCGAACGAAGCCATGTGGCAATGGGTGGTCTCCCCGGAGAAGGCTCCGGACAAACCCGAGGAGGTAGAAATCGGTTTTGAGTCCGGCACTCCGGCAAGCGTCAACGGCACAAAACTCGGCCCGGTCGAACTTCTTAACCGGCTCAACGACATCGCCGCCAGGCACGGCGTCGGCCGCACGGACCTGGTGGAAAACCGCCTGGTGGGCATGAAGTCTCGCGGCGCCTACGAAACTCCGGGCGGCACGCTGCTCGTCAAAGCCCATCAGGAACTCGAGCGTCTCACGGTCGATCGCGAGACCGCGCATTTTCAGCAAGCGCTCTCCGATCGCTACGCCGAACTCGTCTACAACGGCGTGTGGTTTTCTACGATCCGCGAATCCCTCGACGGCTTCTTCAACGTCGCGCAGCAGCGCGTCACGGGCTCCGTCGGGCTCAAACTTTGGAAAGGTACACTGCACGTCACCAGCCGCAAATCGCCCTTCTCTTTATATCGCGCCGATTTGGCGAGCTTCACCATGGGCCGCTACAATCCCAAAGACGCCGAAGGCTTCATCAATCTCTTCGCGCTGCCGGTAACCGTTCGTCCCAAAGCCAAAGCGGAAGGCAGCAACCCCTAGTCACGATATGCCCGCCACCGAACGCAAAGACGACCGCCTCTGGGGAGGCCGCTTCGACGCCCCGCCCAACGCGCACTTCGACGCCTTCCAGCGCTCCTTCGCGTGCGATCGCCGGTTGCTTCCCTACGAAATCGCTGTCGATCGCGCCTGGGCCAAGGCTCTCGAACCGATCGGCATTTTTACCGCATACGAAGTACAGCTGACGTTGGCAGCGCTCGATCAAATCGCCCAACGCGCGGATTCTGATGCTGCGTGGCTCGCGTCGTTTGGCGCGGATGCCGAAGACGTCCATCATTTTGTCGAAAAAGCTCTGGTCGCGGAACTCGGGCCGCTGGGCTGGAAGCTTCACACCGGGCGCAGCCGCAACGAACTAGTGGCCACAGATTTTCGCCTGTTTATCCGCGACGCCGCCGCCAGCACGCAGAGCGCCGTCGTCGCTTTGATACAAAGTTTGCTGGCACAAGCGAAAACGCATCTCGGCGTGCCCATGGCGGGCATGACGCACATGCAGCACGCGCAGCCAATTTTGCTTTCGCATTTTCTGCTGGCGCAAGCCGAACCGCTCACCCGCGACATCGCCCGTCTGCAAAGCGCCGCGTGCAGCGCCGATGCCTGCCCCATGGGTTCCGGCGCGCTTTCCGGCAATAGTTTCCATATCAATCGCGAAGCCATCGCCCGCGACCTCGGCTTTTCCAGGGCGACCGCCAACAGTCTCGACGCCGTCAGCGACCGCGACTTTGCGCTCGATTATCTTTTCGCGCTCACCGGCATCGCCACGCATCTTTCGCGCATCGCCGAAGACTATATCCTCTTCGCCTCGCAGGAATTTGCCTACGTCCAGCTCTCCGACGAATATTCGACCGGCAGCAGCCTGATGCCGCAAAAGAAAAATCCCGATTCCTGGGAACTCATTCGCGGAAAAAGCGGCCGGATCACCGCGGCGTTAATCTCGCTGCTCACCACGCTGAAGGGCTTGCCCACGGGTTACCAGCGCGATCTGCAGGAAGACAAGGAGTCGCTGTTCACCGCGCACGACCAAATCAACGCCATGCTGGCCGTCGCCGCCGGCGCAATTTCGACCGCCAGCTTTCATGTCGAGCGCCTTCGCGAAACCGCCGCGAATCCTGTTTTGCTGGCCACGGAAGCCGCCGATTATCTCGTCCGCAAAGGCGTGCCCTTCCGCCAGGCGCACGATATCGTCGGCAAAGTCCTGCGGCAGGCAGAACAGTCTGGAAAATCCTGGATCACGCTGCCGCTTGAGACGCTGCAGAAAATTTCGCCAAGCTTTGGCGCAGATTTTGTCGCGAGCTTGAATGTGAATTCCGCGCTTGCCGCGAAAAGCGTTCCCGGCGGCACCGCGCCGAATTCCGTGCGCGCCGCCATCGCCGATTTAGACAGCCGTTTACTCAAACTAGGAGCCATACCATGACCGCGTCGTTATCCACTGCTAAGAATAATTCCGCCAATCGCGTGGAGGACGGGAGGTTGCTTCCGGGTTCGCCACGCTAGCCCTTCCGGAGCCCAAGCTTTGAAGCATGCCCTCTCAGAAGCGTCCCTCCCGCGCGGCTTCCGCTTCGCCGCAACCGCTTGCGGCCTAAAGAAAACCGGAGCTCTTGATCTTGCCATCCTGTCGAGCGAAGTTCCGGCGTCCGCTGCGGCGGTGTTCACGCAAAATCTGGTGGTCGCCGCGCCGGTGATTATTTCCCGGCAGAATCTGCGTGCTTCGAAGGGCCGCATGCGCGCCGTCGTCATCAACGCCGGTAATGCCAATTGCGCAACCGGCACCGCGGGCCACGCCGCCGCGGTGCGCACCGTCGCGGAAACCGCCAAACGCCTCGCCTGCCAGGCGCACGAACTGTTCGTCTGCTCGACCGGCGTCATCGGCGTGCCGCTGCCGCTTGAAAAAATTCTGCGCGCCTTGCCGCTGATCACGCGTCATCAGCGCCCTTCCGCACGCTCTTTCGCGGAGCTATCGCTGGCCATCTGTACCACCGACACGCGCCCAAAAACCGCTTCGGCTTCCTTCAAAATGGCGGGCAAGCGCGTCCATTTCGTAGGCTGCGCCAAGGGCGCGGGCATGATTCACCCCAACATGGCCACCATGCTGGCCTTTGTCGCCACGGACGCCAATATCGCGCCCGCGCTGCTGCAAAAAACTCTGCAGGAAGTGACGGCGCGCACCTTCAACGCCATCTCCATCGATGGCGACACTTCGACGAATGACACCTTGCTGGTGCTCGCCAACGGCCAGGCCGGAGCGCCCGCCATCAAAGCGCATACTTCTGCGCACCGCGCCTTTCGGGAAGCCCTCGAAGACGTCTGCCGCTCGCTCGCCCTGCAAATCGTTGCGGACGGCGAAGGCGCGCAGCGCGTCATCGAAATCGAAGTGCGCGGCGCAACTTCTGAAGACGCCGCACGGCGCATCGCAGCCACGATCGCCACTTCGCCTTTGGTGAAGACCGCGTTCGCCGGCGCGGACCCCAACTGGGGCCGCATCTTCGCCGCCGCCGGCCGTTCCGGCGTCAACTTCCATCCAGCCAAAGTGGACATTAAGATGGCGGGCCTGGCAGTCCTACGCCGCGGCCAGCCGCTCAATTTCAACGAGCGCGCTGCCAGCAACCGCCTGCTCGCAAAACACGTGCCTATCGTCGTCGATCTCCACGCTGGCCGCTTTTCCGCCCGTTATTGGACCTGCGACTTCACCGCCGAATACGTGCGCATCAACGCCAGCTACCGCACCTGACCGCGGGAAGTTGTCTGCGAAGGCATTCTGAAGCGCAGCGGGCAAGCTGTTTTCCGCGGTGTGCCGAAGGTTTGTCCGCAGGGCTCGAACAGAGGTTGCGCTCCTATGCCGGCGCGTCCGCACAAATCGTTACACACCCGTGCACGTGCCGCCGAGCAGCCTTTTCCCAATCTCTTTCCCATTGCAAAACAGAGGAATTTTCGAGACCATGCCTTTGACCGCTGAATCGCCGGTCATGCGCAGCAGCGTCCTCCGCTAACCCGCGCACCATCCATCGCTCTCAGCGCGCTCCGCGACTCGCAAGTGGGTTCCGGGCAGAAGGAGTGAGCAGGTGAAGAAGCTCTACATTGGCAACCTTCCATTTTCCGCCACGGAAGATCAGCTCAACGAGTGGTTCGCGCAGGTTGGTGTCACTCCTTCCGCCGTCAATCTCATTCGCGATCGCTTCACCGGCCAATCTCGCGGCTTCGCGTTCGTTGAAGTTTCCAGCGACGCAGACGCAGAGAAGGCCATCAATTCCCTCAACGGGCAAAACTTCGGCGGCCGCAATCTGGTCGTCAATGAAGCCAAGCCGCAAGCGGAACGCGGCGGGGGTGGCGGTGGACGCGGCGGTTACGGGGGCGGCGGGGGCGGTGGCGGCCGCGGCAGTGGCGGAGGGGGCGGTCGAGGTGGCTACGGCGGAGGCGGTGGTGGTGGCCGCGGCGGCGATCGCGGCGGCGGAAGCGATCGCGGTAATCGCTGGTAACGTAAACATTTCCCCAACTTCTTCTGGCGGTGTGATTTATCCGGTGCCGCCAGTTTTTCCTCGAACCCCCCTCGCACTTTTCCTGCACGCGGAGTTCTCTCGTCACACGCTGCTTCGCCTTCCGCAACAAATCGCCACGTAACGTGTTTGAAACATCGATAGAGGAAAATCACTGGTCAGCGGATTTGTGCAGTATCTTCACCGCTGAAGAGTGCATTCGAAGCGGTGCTTTTCAAGGCTGGCAAGTCGCCTTTTAGCATTTAAGGTTTTATATCGAAGCCGCTAGAGGGAAACGTGGATGGTAGAACAAAGATGCTCGAGCGAACCTTCTACTTCGGTCCGGCATCCAACGCCTTGCATCGCACGTACTTGAAATGAGCATGACTACTTGGCACAAACGCGATTGGCAGCAATTTTACGAGCTGGCGCGCCGCCCTTGGCAGCGTCACCGCCCGCCGCGCCCGGTTTACTCGAGCGGCCTCAATCGCGTGCTGCCGGCCGCCGGGTTCAGTCTCTCGGAACTGGACGACGCCAACATTGATCTCGAACTCGCAGAGCGCCTCGGCCTTCCCGTGGACGCGGGCCGCCTTGGCGCCTACGGACCCAATGTCACCGTGCTGCGCGACTTCGTCCGCACTTCCCGTCAACCGCTATAGCCCGCCACGCTCACTGCCGTACCACGCGGCCTTTTGACGCGCGAGGCAAAAATTTGTCACTGCCGAGCGCAGCGAGGAATCTCTTTTTATTCTCGTTGCTCGACCGTCATTCCGCCAACCACAACGAGTTTCCATCCGCCGCAAAGTGCGCGCGCCCTTCGTTCCCCGCAAAATTCTGATAGGCAAAATTCATTTTCCTGACTACTCTATGGCGCGGAACACGGTGAACCGATGGCGGATTTATCTACGACCGGAGTGGCGCGTTTCGGCAGCACGCAGCGGCAAGACAGTTGGTGGCTCGAACTCCTGCCGGTGATCGTAGTCCTTGGTGGCTTCGGCCTGTATGCCACCCTGCGCGCCTTCGAAGGGAAATTCTACGAATGGGGGCCGTACATCTCCCCTTTCTACTCTCCTTTAATCGATGCGCAGCACCATTGGTGGCCCTTGTCTCCCGCCTTGTTGATTCTCGGCGGCCCGCTCGGCTTTCGCGCCACCTGCTACTACTACCGCAAGGCTTATTATCGTGCCTTCTTCCTCGATCCGCCTGCCTGTGCCGTCAGCGAAGGCGGTTCGCGCAAATATCGCGGCGAAACCGCGTTTCCGTTCCTGCTGCAAAACCTGCACCGTTATTTTTTCTACCTTGCGCTCCTCTTCCTCTGCTTCCTTTGGTACGACGCCATCCTCGCCTTCCGCTTCCCAGAAGGTTTCGGCATCGGCGCGGGGTCGCTCGTGATGCTCGTAAACGTCCTGCTCCTCACCACCTACACATTTTCCTGCCATTCCCTCCGCCATCTTATCGGCGGCAAGCTCGACTGCTTCTCCTGCTCCGCCTTCGGGCCTCCGAGCCACTCCGCTTGGCGTTGGGTCACCCTCTTGAATGAACGCCACATGCTGTGGGCCTGGATGAGCCTGTTTTCCGTCGGCCTAACCGACTTTTATATCCGCCTCGTTTCCTCAGGCCACTTGAAGGACATCCGAATCCTGTGACTTCTCCCGCTACTTCCAAATACGAAACGCACGAAAACGATGTGCTCATCATTGGCGCCGGGGGCGCCGGTCTTCGCGCCGCCGTAGAAGCTCTCGCGCAAGGCGCCAGTGTCGGCGTGGTTTGCAAATCGCTGCTCGGCAAAGCGCACACGGTGATGGCTGAAGGCGGCATCGCCGCAGCCATGGGCAACGTCGACCCCGCCGACAACTGGCAAACGCATTTCCGCGACACCATGCGCGGCGGAAAATTCCTCAATAATTGGCGCATGGCCCAGCTACACGCGCAGGAGTCTCCGGACCGCATCCGCGAACTCGAACAGTGGGGCGCGCTTTTCGATCGCACCGATAGCGGCGACATCCTGCAGCGCGCTTTCGGCGGGCACACGTTCAAGCGCCTCTGCCACGTCGGCGACCGCACCGGCCTCGAGATGATTCGCACGCTGCAAGATCGCGGCGTCGAGCAGGGCATCGACGTCTACATGGAGTGCACCATCACTCGCCTGCTCAAAGACGGCGACCGCATCGCCGGCGCATTCGGCTACTGGCGCGAACAGGGCCGCTTCGTTCTCTTCAAAGCCAAATCCGTGGTCATCGCCACCGGCGGCATCGGCAAAGCCTGGAAAGTCACCTCCAATTCCTGGGAATGCACCGGCGACGGCATGTCTCTCGCCTATGCGGCCGGCGCGGAACTTCTGGACATGGAATTCGTGCAGTTCCATCCGACCGGCATGGTCTGGCCCCCGGGAGTTCAGGGCCTGCTGGTCACCGAAGCCGTGCGCGGCGAAGGCGGCATTCTCCGCAACAAAAACGGCGAACGCTTCATGGAAAGGTACGATCCGAAGCGCCTCGAGCTCTCGACCCGCGACGTCGTGGCCCGCTCCATTTACACCGAAGTCAAAGAAGGCCGCGGCAGCCCGCACGGAGGCGCATTTCTGGACATCTCGCAGAAGCCCGCCGAATACGTGAAGCGCAAGCTACCCAGCATGTATCACCAGTTCAAGGAACTCGCCGACGTCGACATCACCAAAGATCCCATGGAAGTCGGCCCCACCTGCCACTACATGATGGGCGGAATTCGCGTCGACGCGGAAACTGGCCGCACCAACGTGCCTGGATTGTACGCCGCAGGCGAAGCCGCGGCTGGTCTGCACGGTTCCAATCGTCTGGGCGGCAATTCGCTCTCGGATTTGCTGGTCTTCGGGCGCCGCGCCGGTCAAGCCGCCGCCGAACATGCGAAAAGCGCGGCAACTCCCGCGCTCGATGCGGCGGAAATCGACGACGCCGAACGCCAGCTGCTCGCACCCTTTGAGCGCAGCACCGGCGAAAATCCCTACACCATCCATAGCGACCTGCAAGATATGTTGCAAGCGCTCGTCGGCATTTTCCGCACGGAAGAGGACTTAAAACGCGCCCTTGGCGAACTCGGAAAATTCAAAGCCCGCGCCGCGCAGATGCGCGTCGAAGGTTCGCGACTCTTCAATCCCGGCTGGCATCTCTCGCGCGACTTGCACCACATGCTAACGGTCGCGGAAGCGGTCACGCGCTCGGCCCTCGCCCGCCAGGAAAGCCGCGGCGCGCACAGCCGCATCGATTTCCCCAAGACGGAAGACGCCTGGGGCAAAAAGAATCACGTAATCGCCCGTGATGGCGACTCCATGAAGCTCGTCGAAGTTCCCGTCCGCGAAATGCCCGACGACCTAAAACAAATTCTCGCGGAAGAGAAGTAGCCAGAATGGATCCTCGTGGCACCGTAGATACGAATCCTAGCCGCCCGGCAAGCGGTCATCCCGGGCGCCGCGAGGGATCTGCTTTTGACGGTTTCTTGTTTTTCCGAGCAACAGGCGTTAAAAATGCGGAGGCTTCCGAAAAATGCCCGACGTAACCCTAAGAGTCTTCCGCGGCGACCGCGCCACCGGCGCCCCCGTCGACTATAGAGTCCCGCTCACTCCCGGTATGGTGGTGCTCGACGCGCTCCATGCGATCCAAGCCCATCAGGCCCCGGACCTCGCCGTCCGCTGGAACTGTAAAGCGGCGAAGTGCGGATCTTGCTCCGCTGAAGTCAATGGCCGTCCGCGCCTCACTTGCAAAACGCGCATGGACGCGCTGCCACTCGACGAGCCCGTCACCGTTTACCCCATGAAATCTTTCCCGCTGATCAAGGATCTCGTCACCGATGTCAGCTGGAACTACAAAGTGAACGCCAAAATTCCGCCCTTCCGGCCGCGCCCCGGCGCCAAATGGAAAATGCAGCAGATCGACGTTGACCGCGGCCAGGAATTTCGCAAGTGCATCGAGTGCTTCCTTTGCCAAAACGTTTGCCACGTCCTGCGCGATCACGCCAAGCAAGAGCAGTTTGCAGGGCCGCGATTCTTCGTGCGCATCGCCGGCCTTGAAATGCATCCCCTCGACGGCGCGTCGCGCACCAAACTCCTCAAAGAAAATTTTGGCCTCAGCCTTTGCAACATCACCAAATGCTGCACCGAGGTCTGCCCCGAGGAAATTCACATCACCGATAACGCCATCATCCCGCTCAAGGAGCGCGTAGTGGACGAGTTCTACGATCCGCTAACCATGTTATTTCGCAAGATCCGAGGCAAGTAGCGGTTGTCGCGGCGGGTCTTGCGACCCGTGATCTTGCATCGAGCCGCAACCAAAGCGCCACCCGCGCCAAAAGGAGCGCCATGGAATACAAACTAAAACCCATCTCCAAAGCAGGCATCGCCGAAGCCATCGCCAAAGTGGAACTCTACCGCTATCTCAATGAACCCGAAGAAGCCGAATCGATCTGCCGCGATATTTTGGCCATCGATCCCAAGCACCAGCTGGCGCTCCGCTTCCTCGGCCTCACCATCACGGACCAATTCGGCTCCGGTCCGCCGGACCGGTATCGCGAAGCGGAAGAAACCTTCCAAAAGTTAACCGAGCGCTACGAGCAGCTCTACTACACCGGCATCCTTTACGAACGCCGCGCCAAAACGCAGCTCCACAACGGCCAGCCGCCCCACATGATTTTTCCGCTTTTTGAACAAGCGCTCAAGTGTTTCGGCGAAGCCGAGAAGATTCGCCCACCAGGCAACGACGACGCCATCCTCCGCTGGAACCGCTGCGTCCGCCTGCTTGAATCCCCCAGCTACGCCTGGGAAGAACAATTCACGAGCTTCGACTCTCACGACATGCCTCCGGCATGAATGTGGCGCTATCCTGAACGTAAGCACGGTGGTCCCAATTCGCTTTCAGCCTGGCTGCCGGGTTTCTCATTCGACTCCATTTGTCACCCGCCTGCATTCCGCGTAAAATCATTCCTTACGCCGCATGGCCTCGCCCTTCCACATCGTCTCGAACGCCCCGGCGCCTCCCATCCCCGCGCCCAATGCCCACCCGCGCCCGGACTGGCTCCGCGTCAAATTCTTCGGCGGCGATCGCTACCAGGAACTCAAGCGCACGATGCGCACCCTCGACCTGCACACCGTCTGCGAAAGCGCCCGCTGCCCCAACATGGGCGAATGCTGGGAGCATGGCACCGCCACCTTCATGATCCTCGGAGATATCTGCACCCGCGCCTGCGGCTTTTGCGCAGTTCCTTCCGGCAAACCGGTCGGGCCTCCCGACGATGACGAGCCCCATCGCGTCGCCGAAGCCGTGGCCCGCATGAAGCTCCGCTACGCGGTGGTCACCAGCGTCAATCGCGACGATCAACCCGACGGCGGCGCGAAAATCTTCGCCCGCACCATCGAGGAGATTCGCCGTCGCGTCCCCGGCTGCAAAGTGGAAGTTTTAATCCCGGATTTTCGCGGCAACTGGGACGCCCTCAATCTCGTGCTCGCCACGCGCCCCGACGTTCTGAACCACAACACCGAAACGGTCCCGCGCCTCTACCGCCAGGTCCGCAAGGGCGCCGTCTACGAACGTTCTCTCGAACTATTGCGCCGCTCGAAAGAGGCCCATCCCGAAGTCCCCACAAAAACCGGCCTCATGCTGGGCCTCGGCGAAGAACCTCAAGAAGTGCTCCGCACCATGCAAGATCTCGCTGCACAAGGCACGAATATCCTCACGCTTGGCCAATACCTGCAGCCCACCCGCGAACATCTCCCCATCGTCCGCTACGTGCACCCCGACGAATTTGCTGAATACAAGGTGCGCGGCGAAGCCCTGGGCTTCAGCCACGTCGAAGCCGGCCCGTTAGTCCGCTCCTCCTACCACGCGTTCGAGCAAACCGAATCCGCAACGGCACGCTAGTTTTCTAGTGCGGCGGTTCGTCCCGAGCGCGTCGCGCAAAGGTTTGACGGCGCTTCGCGGGCTCCCCGACGCGACCAAACGAACAAAAAAAAGCCGGCGCCAAAAGGTCGGCGCCGGCAAATCTCAAACGAATTCTTTAGAGGTTACAACTACGCTGCCGCGGTGGCGGCTGCAGCGGCGGCGGCCTTCTTCGCGGCCTTCGCTACGGTCGACGCTTTGCGCCGGCGCTTGGTCTTCGGAGGCGTTAGAGGAGCTTCGCCAATCAGTTCCGCAGTCATGATGCTGGTCACAAACAGCTTCGGCCCGTGATCATCAAAATCGACTGCCGTGCGTTCCTGGTCGGATGCCGTCACGATCCCCAGTCCGTATACTTCGTGCTTGATGGTCTGTCCTTCTTGCATCGTCTGCACAACGTCCTCCTTGAATTGCCTTTACGCGTATCAATTTCTTGATTCGAATCGCCCGGCGTGACGCCCATCGCGCTAGCGGTTTAGAGTCCACCGAGGGCCCGCGGCTGCGCAGGCCCCGTCCTGCTCTCGAACAGAAAACCAACTACACGCCGGTTACGTTTTCCGCTTGCAGTCCCTTCGGACCTTTTTTCACTTCAAATTCGACTGCTTGCCCTTCATTGAGAGACTTGTAGCCTTCCATCGCAATCGCGGAAAAATGCACGAAAACATCTTCTCCGGTTTGCCGCTGGATGAAACCAAATCCCTTTGAAGCGTTAAACCACTTTACCGTTCCTTGTTCCTTCACCTGGCAACCTCGCATTGAATTGCTTTGCCGTCTTGGCTCGTCCTCTATTCCTCGTGTCTTCGATCGCGCATCGCGCGGCCAAGCACTCGTCGAACAGATTCCGTCTTTGCCTCTCGCCAAGCAAAACCGGGTCTCCTGCTGCAACCTCCGAAACCCTTCCTACACGGCAAAAGTCAATACCAGAGCAACAAACGCTATGAAAAATAGTACTACATCTAGGCGCATTTGTCCATGCCCGGGGCGGCACCCATCGTGCCCCTCGCACTCACTTAAACTCTTTATTTACAATTGCTTACGAAATGTTACAACACTCTTTATCAGTCCAGCTTTTCCGGTTCGAGCGTTGGTACTGCCTCGCCTACGTCCTTCTTTTCCCAGTACTTACGTACCCACGCTTCCCAGCTCTTGCCCGCCGCCGTATCCCGCCCGGTGAACGCCAATGCCCGGATATCGGCATACGCAATTTTCATTCTTGCGCCGCCACTCGTCGGCATCAACCGCACAAAACTCGTTTCTAACGTCGTCCCGCCGACGCGATCAAAAATGTAACCCTCGACGACCGTGCCATCTTTGCGCGTAACCGTCACATCACCGCGATAATCAAAAGCCGTCTCGAGCGCTTTTCGCACATCTTCATCCGTCGCCAGCTCCGGTATCCACCCCTGCACGCTGGCATGCGCAAATCCCGGCGAAACTTCCAGCTTGTCGGGATCGATTTCCGCCTTCACTCCCGGCTGCTCCACCTGCTTGGCGTGTGTTGGCGCGCTCATGCGTGCGTTTCTTCCATTTGCGCTCCGCGCGCGGCCGCTTCGCTCGCCTGAATCTGAACCAAGGGATTATACGAGTGCACCGGCTTGGCCGGTTCGTTCAGCATATTCCGCGCTTCCGCGTCTTCGTAATTGCCCGCCAGCATGGACTTCACCGTCGCCCACAATCCGCCAAGCCCGCTAAACGTATGGTCCACCGCGGACGCTTCATAGCCGCTGTGCACCATGCAATTCGCGCACTTCGCGTTGCCAGACTCCGTCCCGTAATTCTCCCAGGCCGTCGTTTCGAGCAATTCCTTGAAGGTATCCGCATAGCCGTCCTGCAGCAAATAACACGGCTTCTGCCAGCCAAACAGGTTGTACGTCGGCATTCCCCAGGGGGTGCACTTGTAGTTCTGCTTGCCCATCAAAAATTCCAGAAACAAAGTCGACTGATTAAACCGCCAGGTCTTTTTCCGGTTCGCCAAAATCGACCGAAACAGCCTCCGGGTGCGCGCCCGCCCCAAAAAGTGCTTTTGGTCCGGCGCTTTATCGTAGGAATACCCGGGCGAGAGCATCATTCCTTCAACGCCCAACTCCATCATCTCGTCAAAAAAGGTTCGTACGCTCTTCGGATCCGCGCCATCAAAAAGCGTGGTATTCGTCGTCACGCGGAATCCGCGCTGCACGGCTTCGCGAATGCCTTCGACCGCCAGCTCATACCCGCCTTCGCGGCACACGGAAAAATCGTGGTGTTCTTTCTGCCCATCCATGTGCACGGAAAAGGTCAAATATTTGCTGGGCTTAAAAAGGTGCAGCTTCTCTTTCAAAAGCAGCGCATTCGTGCACAAATAAATGTACTTCTTGCGCTTCACCAAACCTTCCACAATCCTGTCGATCTCAGAGTGCATGAGCGGCTCGCCCCCGGGGATCGACACCATGGGCGTGCCGCACTCGTCAACCGCGGCAAAGCACTGCTCCGGCGTTAATTCCTGTTTCAAAATGTGCGCCGGATATTGAATCTTCCCGCAGCCTGCGCAGGCCAGATTGCAGCGAAACAGCGGCTCGAGCATCAGCACAAACGGATAACGCTTCCGCCCCAGCAATTTCTGCTTCAGCAGATAAGTCGCCACCGTAAATCCTTGCGAAATCGGTACCGGCATCCAACCTCTCAGTAGCGCAGGCACTCCTGCCTGTGCGCGCCAGTCAGACGCTCTACCATTGTAACCGAACATCCCAGAATCATCCCGCAAGCTTTTCAAGACCATGTGAGGCCAGCGAAACGGCACCCTCCGTGCAATAAGTACCTGTGATGGGGCCGGAAATGCGTCCGGCCGCGTTTCGCCATCGCTGCTGGTCGACGCCTTGGCGTTCTCGAGGTGCGCCCTTGGGCGCTCGTTTGACGCCCTCGGCGTACAATCAAAACCGCTGGAGACATTCGACGTACAAAACCATGCCCCGCGAAAATCTCCTGACTCTCCTCGCTGACTTCGCGCACCACTCCCGCGATATCGCCGTAGTCCACTCTCACGGCTATCGCCGGCAATCCTTCACCTACGAAACCATCCTCGAAAAATCAGCCGAATTCGCCATGCGCCTGAAGTCTCTCGACGTTCGCGCGAGCGATCGCGTTCTGCTGTGGGCTCCCAATTCCGCCGAATGGCTCATCGCTTTCTGGGGCATCCTGCTCCGCGGCGGCGTCGCCGTGCCCATGGACGACGCCGCTCGTCCAGAATTTGCCGAGCGCGTGGCCGTCCAGGCCTCCGTAAAACTCATCGTCTCTTCGCCTTCTCATCCTCGCCTCGCCACCGAAGCCCCGGTCCTCGACGTGTCGGATTTATCTGTCAGGAGCGCACGGGATGGCTTCGAGGCCGCAAAGGCGCAAGCCGCCCAAAGAAATCTTTCCCTCGAGCAATCCCTTGCGGACGAACCCATCACCCGCCAGCACCTCGCGCAAATCCTCTTCACCTCCGGCACCACCGCTGAACCCCGCGGCGTTTTGCTGACCCATGGAAATTTCCTCGCCAACCTCGAGCCGCTCGAAAAAGGCATTGCGCCCTACCGCAAATACGAGCGCTGGGTTCATCCCCTGCGCTTCGCCACGCTGGTCCCGCTCAGCCACGTTTTCGGCCAGTTCATGACGCTGCTCGTCCCGCCGCTCCTCGGAGCCACGGTCATTTTCGAATCATCGAGCAATCCCCGCGACATCCTCCACACCATCCAACAAGAACGCGCCACCGCCTTAGTCGCCGTCCCAAGAATCCTCGATCTCCTGCGCAACAGCCTTGAACGGAACGCTCCAAAAAATTTTCCGGAGCTCTTCGCCGCCGCCGCGGACAAAAAATTCCTCCGCCGCGCCTCGCTCTTCCGCGCAATTCACAAAAAATTCGGCTGGAAGTTTTGGGCCTTCATCTGCGGTGGCGCCGCGTTGCCCGCCGGCACCGAAGACTTCTTCAAACGCCTGGGCTACGCCGTGGTGCAAGGCTACGGCATGACCGAGACCGCCTCCCTCATAAGCCTCAACCATCCTTTCCGCGCCACCCAAGGCAGCATCGGAAGAATTCTTCCCGGTCGCGAGTTCAAGCTCGCCGAAGACGGCGAAATCCTAGTCCGCGGCGAAAACGTCTCCCCCGGCTACTGGCATCCGCCCTCGCGCAAACCCGGCGCTTCGCCGCAATCCGCCATACCGGAATCCCGAGAAGGCGAATGGCTCCGCACCGGTGACCTCGGCGAGCTCGACGCCGCCGGCAACCTGCGCTTCCGCGGCCGAAAAAAAAACGTAATGGTCACCTCCGCCGCGCTAAACATTTACCCCGACGATCTCGAAGCCGCCCTCCGCAAACAACCGCAAGTCCGCGATTGCATGGTCATTCCGCTCGAACGCGGCGCGGGCACGTCAGGCGAAGAAAATACCGAACCCTGTGCCGTCCTGCTGCTACATCCCGCCGAAGCACATCCCCATCTCGCCGCTAGCCAAGCGATCGCCGCCGCCAACGCCACCCTGGCCGACTACCAGCAAATCCGCACCTGGCTCATCTGGCCAGACCCGGACTTTCCCCGCACGAGCACCGGCAAACCCCGGCAATCCCAAATCACCGCGCGCGCCATGGAAGTCCTCGCGTCCAATCCAGGAGCGCCGGTCTCTGGATCGGCGCCTTGGCCTTCCCCTGCTTCCTCCTCGTCCGCCTTCACTAAACTCCTCGCGCGCTACCAGCAAACTCCCAACGCCCACCTCGAGCAAAATCTCAACCTCTCCTCCCTCGACCGCGTAGAACTCCTCAGCAACCTCGAAGCAACATTCCACGTGGAACTAAACGAGAGCGCCCTCGCGCAAGCCAAAACGATAGCGGACCTCGAAAACCTGCTTGCAAACCCGCAAGCCCCATCCGCTCCTTACACTTATCCGCGTTGGGCCCAACGCGAACCCATCCGCCTCCTCCGCCTCCTCGTCTACTACGCGTTCGTCTGGCCCGCCACGCAACTTCTCGCTCACCCCAAAATCATCGGCCGCGAAAATCTCAAAAATCTAAACGCTCCGGTACTGATCATTTCAAATCACATCACGCGTCGCGCAGACATCGGCCTGATCCTGTTCGCCCTTCCGCCGCGCTTCCGCCATCGCTTGGCCACCGCCATGGGTGGCGAAACCCTGCGCGAGATGCGCCACCCTCCGGAAGAATGGTTTCCCCCGAAGCGCTGGCTCTACCAACTGAGCTACTGGCTGGTCACCGCGCTCTTCAACGTCTTCCCGCTCCCGCAATTTTCCGGCTTCCGCGAGAGCTTTGAGTTCGCGGGCGAATCCGCCGACCGCCAATACCATCTCCTGATCTTCCCCGAAGGCGTGGTCAACGACTCTCCCGACGGCGCCATGGCCAAATTCCGGCCGGGCATCGGCCTTCTGGCCGAGAATCTCGGGCTCCCCATCATCCCCATGCGCCTCGACGGCGTAGCCCAAATGAAGCACGCCCACCGCCGCCTCGCACGCCGCAACGAGGTCACCGTGCACATCGGCTCTCCCATCACCTTCCCCTCGGGCACCCCTCCCCAAGAAGTGGCGACTCGCCTCGAATCCGCCGTAAAGCAGTTGTAATGGTGGGTTTTTTAAGCGTGGACTGTTTCGCGTTGGTTCCCGGCCCGTGCGCGAGCTCCCGCTTCGCGGGCTCCCCTCCGCTTGCAACCCGCTCCCTAAGGAAACCTTGTCACCTTGTTTAGGTTGCCACCAGAAGGAAACGACGTGAGGGATCTGCTCTTGCTTCGTCTCTTCGTCTACCGCCCCAGATACGTTGCGAGAAACCAGGTATTCCCGAACGGATCCTCGACCATCGCGGATCGCTCCCCATAATCCTTATCGACCGGAGCTTCGAGCGAACTCGCCCCCGCCCGCAATGCCGCTCTGTACGCCTCATCTACGTCTCGGAAATAAACGTGGAAGTATCCGGGCATCGGCGTCAGCTCCCGCTCCGCGTCGTCCACTTCAATCGTGGCGTAATCGATGCGAACCGTCGCGTGCAACACTCTGCCTTCCGGCGACTCCGCCACTCCCTCGGCCTCTGCTCCAAACGCCGCCTTCAGAAACGCCATCATCTTGTGTGCGTCGGAACAATGCAGAAAAGGCTGCACGCTGCGCGGCCCGTCCGGACCGGGCGTCCAGCCCTTCGGCATCCCGATGTTCCAAACATTGCCGAACGGATCGCGCACCACTCCTTGCCGGTCGCCCCACGGCATGTCGCTCACCTCGTCCCGGGACGTCGCCCCCGCCTGCAGCGCTTTGCGGTAGGTACTGTCAGCGTCTTTGACGTACAAGTGGATCGTCATCGGCCGCGCCGCAAACTTCTCGTTCGCGTCTCCCAACTCAATTACGGAATCCCCGACACCCACCTCTGCGTGCATCACCGAGCCATCCGGCAGCGGTATGCGGAGCCGTTCCTCCGCGCCAAACGCCGCCTTCAAAAAATCAATCAAGCGCGCCGCCCCGTTCACCAAAATATACGGCACGATATTCTTAAGTCCCGGCGGCAGGTAGCTCGTCCCAGATTCTTTCGGCGATGTCGACGGCGCGGTTCCTTCGTTCATGACCCACCTCCTACGGCTCTTCGACGCGGCTTGCCGGAATTCGGCTGCCGCTAACCGCGAGTTTCAAGCGGTTCGCGCTAAGGTGCGAAGCCCGGTGACTGCGAAGCTCGCGCTAGTCATCAATCGCCCGCCAAAGCCGCTTCGGGCCGCGCCACCACCGGCGCCTTTGCCACCGCGGGCCGCGGCTTGCTTAACTCTTGCCACTGCAGCACGAGATCCGCAAACAGCAGCGAGAACGCCACGCACATCCACACAATCGTTTCGATAGCTCCAGGAACGTTTTCCCATCCCGTAACGCCCGCGACGACCCGCACTTCGAGAAAAATCACGGCTACCGCGAAGCTTCGCGTCATCCATTGCCGGTGCTGCTGCACTTTCCCGCGCAGAATAAAGATCATGGCCATTCCGGTCGTGATGATCCACAGCGACATATCCGCCACGGTAGCGATACTGAACGAGCGCGGCGCGCCAAACCGCTCGTTAAAATACTGGATGTACAGTCCGAGCGGCGCGGCTACGAACACCCCCGCCACATAAATTCGCCCCGTCACGCGGTGCATCCGCGTGAACCGTTTCCGCAAACGCTCGGAAAATTGCATCGGACCCAGCAGCAGCGCGCAAGCCCCGGCAATTCCGTGCGGCAACAACCACCACTTAAACGGCTCGTAGTGCTTCCACACGGGATCGCTGGGCGTAATCAGAAATCGCTCGTTATGCACCACCACGTAGCTCACCATCAACCCGATAAACGCAAACAACAAATACTTCGGCCGCAGCCAATCCACACGCGTACTTACTCGAGCGTTGTCCAATGGCTCCTCCACACTCATGAGTCCGGAAAACAGGCAGGCTCAACCGCAACAATGCCCGCAGCATACCCCGCCCCTTGTAGTTCATGCAATGATTCTCAGCCAGGACGAGGATGATGGAGTCGCCTGCAATTGCCGCACGCGATGTTCTGCGGAACCCGCCGTTCGCGGTTCTTCCCGCAGGCGGGACGCGACAAGGGGCCCCATGGGGCACCCCTCCCGGCAACTCCGTTTCACCCCGCCGTCATGGCGTCTCATTCTGTGGCAAACTATTCTTTCACGGGACACCCACCATGGCACACCGTTCGACACTCGACGCCGAGCCTAAATCCGCTAAGCCGAGCGCAAACTCCGCCGCCTCGTCGCCCGAGCGCGAACGCATCTTTGACGCTTTCCGCCGCTGGGGCTACCGCGCGGCCACCCTCGATCCCATCGGGCTTTGCAAACCCGAACAGCATCCCGACCTCGCGCTCACGGGCGCCCTCGCCGACGAGGCTCGCGCCATCTACTCCGGCACCATCGGCGCCGACTTCATGCACCTTCCCGAACCGGACCGCCGCGCCTGGATTGCCGAGCGCATGGAATCTTCCGCTCCGCAGCCCGACCAGCATAAGATTCTCGAGCGCCTCATTCGCGCCGACCTTTTCGAGCAAGTTCTCCAGGCCCGCTACCTCGGCGCAAAACGCTTTTCGCTCGAAGGCGTAACCGCCTTAATCCCGCTGCTCGACGCCATCCTCGAAGTCATCGGCGAAAACGGCGCCGTCGAATCCGTCATGGCCATGAGCCATCGCGGCCGCCTCAACGTGATGACCCATGCCGCGTGCAAGCCCGCGCACGAAGTAGTCTCCGGTTTTGAGGATGTCGATCCGCGCAGCGTGCTCGGCGCTGGCGACGTGAAATATCACGTGGGCGCCACCGGCACCTACGTCACCACCACGGGAAAAAATATCGGGATCCATTTGGTCTCCAATCCGAGCCACCTCGAAGCCGTGGACCCCGTCGCCATGGGCCGCGTGCGCGCCAAGCAAACGCGCCTCGGCGTAGCGAAAACTCTTTGCGATCCATCGAGCGCCGCGCACGAAAAAGTTGTGCCGATCGTGATGCACGGAGACGCGGCGTTCGCCGGCCAGGGCATCTGGGCCGAAACCTTGAATCTCGCGGATTTACAGGCTTACACCGTCGGCGGCACCATCCACATCGTCGTCAATAATCTGATTGGTTTCACCACGCGGCCCGCGCAGGAACATTCCGCGCGTTTTGCCGCGGACATTGCCAAACGCCAATCCGTCCCGATTTTTCACGTCAACGCGGAAGATCCTGATGCCGTGGTGCGTGTCGGAGCCATGGCCGCGGAATATCGCGCCAGATTTGGCAGCGACGTCGTCATCGACCTCGTTGGCTATCGCCGTCATGGCCACAGCGAGGTGGATGACCCCACCATCACGCAGCCGCGCCTCTACGAACTCATCAAAAATCATCCGCCGCTTTGGAAAATTTACGCGCAGCAAACCGGCATCGACCCCGCGCAAACCGTGGAAGCCGTGCGCAACGAATACGAAGGCGAACAAACCAAAGCTCACGAACTCACCAAACAGCCGCACCTGCGTAAGCTTCCGAAATATTGGCAGCCCTTTCACCGCGGTAAATTCAAGGAATCCTACGAAGTTGAAACGGGATTGGCTCCTGAAGAAATTTCGGAAATCAGCGCCGGCCTGGTGCGCGTTCCAGACGGTTTTCACGTGCATCCGAAAATCGTAAAACTTTTGGAGCAGCGCGCGGAAATGGGCCAAGGCCAGCGCCCCTTTGATTACGGCTACGCGGAAGCTCTCGCGCTCGGTTCGCTGTTGCGCGCGGGCGTTCCCGTTCGCCTCACCGGCCAAGACACGCAGCGCGGCACGTTCAACCAGCGCCACGCCGTGCTCGTCGACACAGAAACGGAATCCGAATATACGCCGCTCGCGCACCTCGGCGGCGACGACGCGAAAAACGGCGCGTATTGCGAAGTTTATAACTCCTCGCTCTCCGAAGCTGCGTGCGTCGGTTTTGAATATGGATTCAGCCGCGACTACCCGGAAGCTCTGGTGCTCTGGGAGGCGCAGTTCGGCGACTTCGTGAACGGCGCGCAGGTGATCATCGATCAATTCATCAGCGCCGCCGAAGATAAATGGGATCTTCCTTCGGGCATCGTCATGCTCTTGCCGCACGGCTACGAAGGCCAGGGCCCGGAACATTCGAGCGCGCGCATTGAACGTTTCCTGCAGCTCGCCGGCGAAGAGAATATTCAAATTTGCCAGCCGAGCAACGCCGCGCAGTATTTCCACCTGCTGCGCCGCCAGACGTTGCGCCCGTGGCGCAAGCCGCTCATCGTCTTCACGCCCAAGAGCATGCTGCGCCATCCCGAGGCCAGTTCGCCGATCGCAGCGTTCAGCGCGCCAAAATTCCAGCAGCTCGTTCCGGACACGGAAGTTCAAGACGCGCGCCGCATCCTCATTGCCAGCGGAAAAGTAGGGCACGAGCTGCGCGCCGAACGCCGCCGCCGCAAGGACGACACCACGGCAATTTTCTTTCTGGACCAGCTCTATCCATTGCCGCGCAAGGAAATCACCGCCGCGCTCGAAGCGCACCCCCATGCGCGCGAGGTCATCTGGGTGCAGGAAGAACCGCGCAACATGGGTCCATTTTTCTACGTGGTGCCGCGCCTCGACCAACTCGTGCAAGCGCGCGGCCTGCGCCTGCGTTCGGTAAAACGCAGCGCCAGCGCCAGCCCCGCCACCGGCTCCGCCAAAGCCCACGAGCTCGAACAAAAAACGCTGCTCGCCCTGGCTTTCACGACCACCGCCGCAGCCGAGTGACCCGTCCGGCGCCCGCGCGGCCGCTGCGGATGACTTCCGTTTTCGCTTGCGGCCATCATTCACACGGCATTCACACGGACGTTATTCCCGCGTCACGCGCGGTCGCGACAATCGCACGTGTCACATCCAAGCCCAAGTGATCAAACTCCTACACCTGCCTATCGCATTCGTCCGCCCTACGGTACACTTCCGCAAGGCCGCCGTGCGCTACGCTCACTCAGCATGAAACGTGTTCTCATTATTGAAGACGATCGCGACATCGTCGAACTGGTGCGCTACAACCTCGCCAACGAAGGCTTTCAGGTTTCCGCGGCTTTTGACGGGGGAACCGGGCTCACCACGCTCAAAAAAACTCCGCCAGATTTGCTGCTGCTCGATCTCATGCTGCCAAAACTTTCCGGTCTGGATATTTGCCGGGAAGTGCGGAAAGACGATTCGCTGAACCGCCTGCCCATTCTGATGCTGACGGCGCGGGGAGACGAAGCCGACCGCGTAGTCGGCCTTGAAATGGGCGCGGATGATTACGTCACGAAGCCTTTCAGCCCGCGCGAACTCATGGCGCGCGTGAAAGCGTTGCTGCGGCGCGCGGAGCCGCCGGCAGACGCGCCGCGCACCATCGACGTGGGAAAGCTGGCGATCGATCCGGCGTCTTACCGGGTGAGCCATTCCGGCAAACCGGTCCCGCTGAGCACGCTCGAGTTCCGGCTGTTGTATTATCTAGCCTCGCGACCGAACCGCGTGTTCACCCGCGATCAGCTGCTGGATGCGGTGTGGGGCACGGATCGCTTTGTGACGCCGCGGAGCGTCGATGTTTACGTGCGGCGCTTGCGGGAAAAAATCGAAAGCGATCCGGAAAATCCCATCCATCTGAAAACCGTTCGCGGTGCGGGCTACTTGTTCGAAACTCGTGCGGCGTAATCTCTTCGCAAAACTCGCCCTCACATTTCTGGCGCTGCTGGTCATCTCGCTGCTCGCCGTGGATTTTTTTGCCGAGCGCGCGCTGCGCAGGGATTACGAACGGGCCGGTTTGGCGCAACTGACCTCCGTAGGCAGCTTTGCGAAGTTACATCCCCCACCTAGAGAATCGCTGTCCACTCTCGATTCGGCCACTCCAGGTCTGCGCGACTGGGTAGCGCAAATGTCGGTCACCGGTGTGCGCATCACGGTGATTACCGCGAACGGCAAAGTGCTGGCGGACTCCGAAGCGGACGCGCGAACGATGGAAAATCACGCGGACCGGCCGGAGATCCGCGACGCGCTGGCGCGCGGAGACGGGCAATCTCTGCGGCACAGCGTGACGTTGCAACGGGATCTCCTGTATTACGCGGTGCGCCACAATGCGCCCTCCGGGGAGCCGCTGGTCCTGCGCTTTGCGCTGCCGCTTGAGACGAGCGACGCCGCGCTGGCTAGTTTTCGGCGCAGCCTGTGGCTTTGGTCGTTGCTGATCCTGTTTATTGCCGGAGCGGCGACTATCTTGGTGTCGCGAACGTTCAGCGACCGTGTGGACCGCTTAAAGGAATTTTCACGGCGGGTGGCAAGCGGCGATTTCGGGCCGCTGCCGAGCGACGGAACGGGCGACGCGCTCGAAGCGCTGGGCATGTCGCTGAACCAGACGGCGGCGCGCCTCGACGGAACCATTCGAACGCTTACCGAGGAGCGCAATCTTTCCTCGGCCATCCTGGGCAGCATGGTCGAAGGCGTGGCGGTGGTGAACGGATCGGAACGGCTGGTGTTTGCGAATCCGGGTTTTGCGGAAATTCTGGCGATCGATGTGCCGCCGCAATCGGGAAGCGCGCTGGTCGAAGTGGTGCGGCAATCGGAATTGATCGAAGCGGTGCGGCAGGTGCTGCGCGGAGAACCGCGCGTCGAAGCGGAAATCGTGACCGGGACGCTGCGGCAACATTTTTTCGCCGCCACCGTCGCGAGCGTCTCGGCAGGAACAACTTCCGGAGCGGTGATTGTGCTGCACGACATCACGGATTTGCGGAAGCTCGAGCGCGTGCGCCGGGATTTTGTGGCCAATGTGTCGCACGAATTCCGCACGCCTTTAACCGCGATTCAGGGATTTGCTGAAACGCTGCTGGCCGGAGCGATTGATGATCCGCAAAATCGCGGACGTTTTCTGGAAATTATCGTGGAGCATTCGCGGCGGCTAGCGCGGCTTACGGAAGACTTGCTGAAACTATCGAAGATGGACGCGGACCGGCTGGAGCTTGAAATCAGCGACGTAGGCGTTACAGAGTTCGTGGCCATCTGCCTCGAGACGGCGCAGCGCAGGGCGGTCGAAAAAGAATTGCAGCTGGTGGTGAACGTTCCCGAGGATCTTCCGGATATCGCGGCGGACCGGCGCCGGCTGGCGGAAGTGCTGCAAAATCTACTGGACAATGCGATGCAGTACACGCTGGCGGGCGGAAAAATCACCTTAAGCGCGCGGCACACGGACCATGAAGTGGTCTTCACGGTTTCCGACACCGGGATTGGAATTCCAAAGACGGATCAGTCGAGGATTTTTGAGCGCTTTTATCGCGTGGATGCGGCGCGCTCGCGCGAAGTTGGCGGGACGGGGCTGGGCCTGGCAATCGCCAAGCATCTGGTCGAAGTGCATGGCGGGCGGCTGTGGGTGGACAGCGAGATTGGGCAGGGCTCGCAGTTTCATTTTTCGGTGCCGGAATTCGCGCCGGAGCATGCGGCGGCGCGGCCGGCGGGGACGCAGGCAGGAGCGCGTCCGGGCGGATCGCGGACGGTTACCCACTGAGTGGTTTTAGAATCCGCGGGCGACTCCGGGTTTCGCGCGGGTACCCCTGCGCCGCGAGGACCACGGGATAGCGGCTGGAGTTTCTCTCGTGCGGATCGCGTGTGGCGGGAGGGACGGCTTCGCTCAGGAGGGCAAGCGGAGGCTCGCGCGCACACCGCCCATCGGCGAGTCGTCCAAGGTGATCGTCCCCTCGTAAAGCTGGGCCAGATCGCGAATGATTGCCAATCCGAGTCCCGAACCAGGGGCGGCTTCATCGGCGCGCACTCCTCGCTGCAGCACTTGATCGCGCAGGGAGGGGGGCAGGCCAGGGCCATCGTCATCGACCGTCAGCACCACTGCACCACGTTCCTCGACGGATTGTATCTTGACGCTGGACTTCGCCCACTTACAGGCGTTGTCCAGCAGGTTCCCCAGCATCTCTTCGAGATCTTCGCGTTGCCCACGAATGAAATGTCCAGGCGAAACATCGACCTCCATCCGAAGCCCGCGAGCGGCGTAGATTTTCTGCAAGGTTCGCACCAGCCCTTCGACAGAAACCAGCACAGGACAGCGGGCACCGGGTGCGTTGCCGGGACTGGCCGCGCGGGCTTGCGTCAGATGATAGTCAACTTGCCTGCGCATACGATCGACTTGCAGGCTGATCGTTGATGCGATTTCGTGCTGGCCGGCAGCCTCGAACTGTTCGGCCTCCTCGGCCAGCACCGCCAGAGGCGTTTTCAATCCATGCGCGAGATCGCCAGCTTTCGCCAGCGCCCGCCGAACGATCCGCTCGCGGTGCTCGAGCAATGAATTGAGATCGTTCACGAGTGGCTGCACTTCCGTTGGATAGGTTCCCGCGATCCGGTGGCCGGAACCATCGCGCAAACCCGATAGTTGCCGTCGCAGACGGCCAAAGGGCAACAGCCCGGCGCGGAACTGCCAAATTCCCGCCAGGATGCACAAAGTCGCAAAAACAAGAAAAATTTCTATGCTCCACAGGGGCATGAAACGAAGCTGGCCATGCACCACGAGGAAAAACAAATGCAGGAGCGGGATCAGTCCAAGCGTCCAGAGAACCGTGCCGAGAAGAATTCGCCACCGGAAAGAACGCAGCCAATTCATGGGTGAGCCTTCATCCGGTAACCGAAGCTCCGCACCGTCTCAATGAAGGCCGGACCCAGCTTTCGCCGCAAGCGAGCGATAAAAACCTCAACGGTGTTCGAATCGCGGTCAAAGTCCTGGGAGTAAATATGTTCCGTGAGCTCGCTCTGGGAAACGACGCGCTGGCCGTGGTGCATGAGGTAGGAAAGCACGCGAAATTCGTGGCTGGTGAGTTTTACCTCCGCGCCTTCGAGGGTCACTTTGCCGGACCGCGGGTCGAGCACGAGCGGACCGCAGCGGAGTTCAGGACTGCTCTGCCCGCTCGATCGCCGGATCAGCGCGCGCAACCTCGCCAGCAACTCCTCCATCCGGAACGGCTTGGCCATGTAGTCATCGGCCCCGCCGTCAATCCCCTGAACCTTTTCGTGCCAACTGCCTCGCGCCGTGAGCACGAGCACCGGCATCGCCTGCCCCGCGTCGCGCCAGCGGCGCAACAGCGTCAACCCATCCACTTTCGGCAGTCCCAAGTCGAGAACCACGGCGTCGTAGCGTTCATCGTGTCCGAGAAGGTCAGCGCGTTCGCCGTCCGCCGCCTGGTCGACGGCGTAGCCCGCGCGGCGAAGCGCGGCGGCGAGCTGCCTTGCGAGAATCGGCTCGTCTTCAACAACCAGCACCCGCATGTTTTCCCCTCTCATGCAAGGAGACGAGAACCAAGCTGAACGCCGCCTGAACAGCGCATTCAGGCGCCATTCAGAAGCGGCTTTGTACTGTCTCTAACGTGATCAAGCTCTATGCTCAGCGGTGCCTACTATACGCCGAGCCAAGGCTAGGTCTCGCTGCGGATTCCCTGTTTTCTGCAACTGGCGAAGAAGAAAGGAAGAAGGAGAAAATCAAATGAAAGCAATGCGTCGAACGATAGCTCTTTTTTTCGTGCTGGGCCTAACCATCGCGGTGGCGCAGAGGTCACCTGTCGGTCAGGAACAAGCCTCCTCGGGCACCATGATGGCGCACCCGTCCCATCGAAATGGCGCGGCTCTGACCTATGCGGAACTGCAGACAACGGCGGCCGAGCTAGAACGGGCCAGACAAGCAACGGCAAAATACCAGGACGTGCATGCAGCGGAAGCCGATGGATACGAAAGGGTGGGTGGAGATATGCCGGGAATGGGTATCCACTATGTTCTGACGATGGAGCCCGGCCGTTTTGATATCGAGAAGCCTCCCATTTTGCTCTACGTGAAGAACCCCGCCCCGCAGGGCGGATACGCTCTGGCCGGCGTCGGCTTTTTCTGGAATGCGCCTGAAGGGCCCGACGGCCAGCCATTGAATCCGCCATTTCCAAAATCGCTTGCGGTCTGGCACCGTCATGAAAATATTTGCGTGCTGGCGCACCTCGAAAACCCTCACGGATTGAGTGAGAGCCAATGCCGCGAACAAGGCGGTCACTTCATCGCTAAGACGCAATGGTTGGTCCATGCCTGGATTTGGAAAGAGAATCCCGCAGGCGTATTCAGCCCGGAGAACCCGGCTTTGCGGTGATGGGGGAGGAACAAAACGTCGTGAATTCCAGATCCGTCTGGGCTGCGAAGCTTGCGCATCTCGGGGCGAGGGGGCTTAGTCTCATCAGGGGAAGGCCGTCACCTTCGGCGTCACGCGAGGCTTGATCGCTGTCGCCTCGCCCGTGTCGTCGATCACATGACTGATCGCGCCGCGATCGCCGAGCGCCACGGTGATCATGTCGTGGAACCGTACCTCCGGGCGCGTCGGCGTCTCGATGGCGCGTGTCAGCTTGACATCCCGGTGCTTGAAGACGCTGTACACGCCGAGCCCCCACGCCTCATGCGTCGTGACTCCATCCGCGACCTTGTACGAGGCCCATCCGTTCACCCCCGGCGCGCTCGTATAGCTCGCCTGGTTCGGAGGATCGTAAGGAATCTCGGACTGATAGAAATACGTACGCCCGCCATTGCCGTTCCACAGAACCTGGAATTGCTGGTGATGTTCGACAAACAAGCCATAGACGGTGACGCCATTTCCATTCACGACCAGCCCGTTCTCGCTGGTATTCAGCTCCCAACCCACACCGGCGCCGTGGTCCGCTCTCCAGATCCACGTGTGGTCGACCAGTGTGTCGTTGCTGTTGATCTGCAGATTCACCTTGGCTCGGCCCACTCTCGCGCCGCCCACGCGAAAGAAAACATCGTGCAGCGTGATGGGGTCCGTCGCATGGCGCGCCCGACTTCCCTGCGGCCCCACCTCGAGCAGCACCGGAGACTCGCTCGGCCCGGCGTCGAACAGTAGCCCGGCAATCTCGATCCCGTCGGCATCGGCCGTCGCCATCGCCGCCGTGCCTTTCATCGGGCGCAGCGTCGCAAACCCAAGCCCCAGCACCACCGCATGCGGCCGGGTCACACGAATCGGCGCGGTCAGTTCATAGATCCCCGGCGTCAGAATCAGGTTCTTGCCTCGGGCTAGCTGCGCGCTGATCGTCTCCGCGGTATCAACATCCGGGCGCGCAATATAAAACCGCGCAATCGGAATCGTCTCTCCCGGCGTTTCCCCGCCGCGCCAGGTAATCCCGACGCTGTCGCTGTGCAGCTCCGGAACCCGCACGCTGAACTCGCCCGCGGCATTCACCTCAAGGAACGGCTTCTCGCGCACGACCGGCGTATGCGCGACCTTCGTGAACGGCGGCGAAGGCCATGCTCCCTCCGGCGGATGCACCACGCCGACAAACACCATATTCCAGTTCGCGCCCGTCCAGCTCTTCCAGTCGCTGTTGCGCGAGATCCACTGCTGCTGGCTGCCGGAGTCGACATTCCCGTCCACCAGGGAATCCGACATCCAGCCCCCGCTTGCCCAGCCGCGATTCTGGTGCAGCACCAGGTTGCCGCGCACATGCATGCGCCGCAGCGACACCGCCTGCGAGACCGCCCATTGCATTGTTCCCCCCGCGGGATTGATCGAGAGCCCTTCGGCAGCCCTCCAGAAGGTCGTTGTCGCATTGTTGTGCTCATGACTGGCGTCCGCATGCACGTTGCCCGCAATCTGTGTTGCGTCGGGCGACGCGCCAAGCCCGATCACCTCGGTGTAGAAGCCCACCGGCACGTCCACCGAATAGTTTCCCGGCAGGAATAGCAGCGCGTTCCGCTGCTCTCCAAACTCGTTGTGTTCCTCGATCGCATACACCGCATCAATCTGCTTCTGGATCACCGGCGCGGGCATCGAAGGATCGAAGATCAGCACATGCGGTCCGAACTCCGGGTTCGCGCCCTTCGCCCGAGGAGGCACAGCCGTCGGCGGCGACCGCCGCGCCTCTCGCTCCTCCTGCGCGTTCACGGACCAGGAACACGACAGCAGGATAGAAAACGAAAACAGGACCAATCTGAGCTTCATGAAGACTCCGCCTTCGGATGGCTACGGGCTTTTTGCAAACGATGGCCGTACCACGATTCGCCAACGATAGGAGCAGGGCCGAATCGCGCCTGTCAACCCCCGGCGCCCCCGGGCAGGGTCTTCGCCGGATGTTCATACGACTTTCAAGGATTTGTAATGTGCAGCTTGGACACTTGCTAGTGAGCGGAAGTGTGCCTTTTCCGGCTGCTGCGCTCTCCCTTCGGATGGGACCAGAGGACTCATGACCACTTCTTCTTCGCGACCGACTGACGCGGTGCTGTACGACACGCTGGTGAACTATCTCGTATCCATGGCGCGCACCGTCGAAGGGGCCATGAATCGTGCGCTCGATGCGATCGTGAGCGTGGACAGCGAGCGGACGGCGAACCTGCCGAGCGAAGTGTTTTTGCTCGAGCCACGCATCAACGAAATGGAAATCGTAATCGACGAGCACGCCATCCGGCTGCTGCGCGACGGGTCTTTTTCCGAAGATGAGTTGCGCCTGATTGTGGCGGCGCTCAAAATTACCAACGACCTCGAGCGCATTGGGGATATTGCGGTGAACCTGGCGCAGCGGGTCATTTCTCTGCGCGAGATGCCCGGGGCGCAACTGCCGGAAGAGTTCGCGGCCATGGCGGCGGCCGTGCGCATGATGGTCAGCAAGAGTCTCGGAGCGCTGATTTTTCGGAACGTGGACATGGCCACGCACGTACTCGAGAGCGACGATCTGGTGGACCAGTATCGCGACCGCATCTTCGAACAGTTGCTTGACCGCATGACCCACGACACGCAAGTGGTGAGTCCAGGGCTGCAATTTATTCTGGCCACGCGGCACCTTGAACGCATTGCGGATCACGCGACGAATATTGCAGAAGACATCATTTTCTGGGTGCGCGGGCTGGATGTGCGGCACGGGCGAGCGCTGCTCGTGCGGGCGGGCGGGGCGCAGGATTCTGGTAACGCGCAAAACCCTGGATTTCCCGAGGTTACGGACCCTGCGGGCGCGCCGGAAGGCGTCATGGAGAATTCACATGCGCTTCATTCTCGCGTGACTGGCGCTTGCGAGACTGAGCGTGCTTGATCTTCAGTAAAGGTCCTACCCTGGGGACCGGCGCACCCCTGGCTCCGGTTCCCTTCTCCCCCCTTCTCGAGAAACGCCGCGAACGTAATCGCGGACGCACGGTTGACGAATCCTAGTTGCACAAACTATTGTGGTAGAAGCGCATCTAAACGGGAAATGATGAGATTTGCTAAATCGCGGATGGCCGGAAGCTTGCCCAAGTGGGAAGCGGCCGTGTGTCTCGTGCTGGCCGCGCTCTGCCTGTTCAACCCTTTTCTCGGTGCGGCCTCCGGAACTTCGGGACTGCATTTCTGCCATGCGGCGAGTCATCGCGCCACGGTAGGATCTTCTGAACTACAGCAATTCACACCCACGAACGGGCGAAGCGTGCTCGAGTCGGCTGAACTTGTCACCGTAACGTTGCTGCTAGAAGTTGTTTCGGCTGCCAGGCATCCGCTGGCTACCGCGATGTTTGAAGCGGCATTGCCGGCGGAAATTTTGCCGGCCAGCCTGTGGTTTCGCCCCCCTCCGATTCGCTAAGCAAATTTCCTTCGAATAGCAGGATGAGCGGTCTATGCTCGTTGCACCCGCTCGCCGGCGATAGGCCATCGATTCTTTGTGGGCCAGGGACGGGCCCCCGGCACGGTGATTCCCGGCCGAGCGTAAGAGAAAAAAATGACGCGAACAAAAATAATGATCATGGTTGCGGCGCTCGTGGTTGTGGCGCTGCTCGTGTGGCGATGGCAAAGCCACTCATCGACGGACGCCGACGACTCCGAAGCGGCTGGCGCGCGGGCGAACTCCGCGAGCGACACCGGCGGCGAAACGACGGCCGCGGTAGCGCGCGTCGAGCGGCGAAATCTGGGTTCGACGCTGATCATCGCCGGAGAGTTCAAGCCGTTTCAGGACGTGGACATTCACGCCAAAGTGGCGGGGTATATCCGCAAAATTTATGTGGATGTAGGCGACCACGTGAAGGAAGGGCAAACCCTGGCGGTGCTCGAAGTGCCGGAACTGGCGGCACAGGTGGCTGGGGCGGAAGCGGCGGTGCGCGGCGCGCAAGAACAGATTCGGCGGGCGCAAGGCGATCTGCAGCGCGCGCAATCGACGCATGCGGCGGCGCACTCCGCGTACACGCGGCTGAAGCAAGCGGCGGATTCGCGTGCGGGCCTGGTGGCGCAGCAGGAAGTAGACGATTCGCAAGCCAAGGATCTTGAAGCCGAAGGGCAAATGGCCAGCGCAGAGGCTGCCCTGTCCGCGGCGAAGCAACAACTCGAAGTGGCCGAGGCCAATCAGAAGCAGATGACCGCGATGTCTGACTACACGCGGATCACGGCGCCGTTCGCGGGGGTGATTACCAGCAGATCGGCGGATACGGGCGCGCTGGTGTCCGCGGGAACCACGGGCGGAAGCCAGTCCGTGCCGGTGGTGCGGCTGGCGCAAATTTCCGTGTTACGGCTGGTGCTGTTTATTCCGGAATCGGTGGCGGCGCAGATTCATCTCGGAGAGACGGTCGCGCTGCACGTGCAAGCGCTTGATCGCGACATTGAAGGAAAAGTGGCGCGGTTTGCAGATTCGCTCGATCTGCAAACGCGAACGATGGAGACGGAAATTGATGTCGACAACCGCAACGGAGAGCTGATTCCCGGGATGTATGCCGAGGCGCACCTGGCGCTGGCAGAAAAGCAAAATGTGCTGACCGTTCCGTTGCAGGCGGTAGAACGCAATGGCGACGATGCCACGGTGCTGGTGGTGAATTCGCAAAATGTGATTGAACAGCGGCGTGTGCGTCTCGGAAGCGAAGACAGCACGTATGTGGAGGCGGTCTCGGGATTGGCCGAGGGGGAGCGCGTGATTTTGGGAAACCGCAGCCTGTTCCGCGCGGGAGAAAAAGTGCAACCGCACGAGGTGGCGGCGACGCCGGCGAATTTTAACTCCGCGAAGGAACCGCCGGGGGCCAGCGGCGCGGCAAACGCGGGCCGGCCGAACGGCGGAAAGGCTCGGTAATGTCCGGGTTCTCTGTCAAGTATCCATTTCTGATTATTGTGGCGTGCCTGGTGATCGCCATCGTGGGCACCGTGACGCTGGTGCGCATGCCCGTGGACCTGTTTCCACCAATTAATATTCCGGTGGTGGTGGTGGCGACATTTTATTCGGGGATGCCGCCGCAGCAAATTGAAACAAACATTACAAATCCGTTTGAACGATTTTTTACGCTGGCCAGCGGAGTGGATCACATCGAGTCGCGGTCGCTGCCCGGCGTGAGCTTGATCAAAATTTATTTTCAGCCGGGGACGAATGCGGATTCCGACGTCAGCGCGGTTTCGAACCTGGCGATGGCGGATTTGCGGCGGCTGCCGCCGGGCACGCTGCCGCCGGTGGTGCTGAAGTTTGATGCGAGCAGCTTGCCGGTGTGCTTGATCACGCTGAAGGGCCAGGGGTTGAACGAAACGGAACTGCACGACATCGGGCAGTACACGATTCGGAACCAGATTGCGAATGTGCCGGGGGCTTCGGTGCCGCAGCCGTTCGGCGGACTGTATCGGCAGATCATGGTGTACGTGGATCCCATGAAGCTCGAAGCGCACCAGCTGAGCCCGATGGACGTGGTGCGGCAGATTAACGAGAGCAATTTGATTTTGCCGGCGGGCGACGTGAAAATCGGGCCGTTCGACTACAACCTTTACTCAAACAGCCAGGCGCCTTCGGCGGCGGCGATCAACAGCATGCCGCTGAAATCTGTGGGGCAATCGAGCGTGCTGGTCGGAGATATCGGGAAAGCCGTGGATGCGCAAGCGATTCAGACCAACATCGTGCGCGTGGACGGGCAAGCTTCGGTGTACTTGCCGATTCTGAAGCAAGGCGGCGATACGAATACCATTGCGGTGGTGGATGGAATTCGCAAGGCGCTCGAGAATCTGGTCGATATTCCGAAGCAGCTGAAGACGCGCGTGGTGTTTGACCAATCGCTGTTTGTGAAGACGGCCATCGATAATTTGATCCACGAAGGCGCCATTGGGTTGATTTTGACGGGCGTGATGATCCTGCTTTTTCTGGGCAGTTTGCGGGCCACGGCGGCGGTGTTTTTGTCGATCCCGCTTTCTGCGCTGGCGGCGTTTTTGGCGATCAGCGCGGGCGGCGGCACGGTGAACACCATGGTGCTTGGCGGCTTGGCGCTGGTGTTTTCGCGGTTGATCGATAACTCGGTGATCGTGCTGGAAAATATTTTCCGCCATTTGGAGATGGGGGAGGCGCCGGAGCAAGCGGCGATCGAAGGCGGACAGGAAGTGGCGCTGGCGGTGCTCGCGGCGACGTTGACCACGGCGATCGTGTTTTTTCCCGTGATGTTTCTGTACGGAGTGAGCCGGTTTTTGTTCGTGGCGCTGGCGACGGCGGTGATCTTGTCGCTGTTTGCTTCGTATCTTGTAGCCATGACGGTGGTGCCGCTGTTCTGCGCGAAACTTATCCGCCTGCACCAAGCGCAGGAAGGAGTTGGAGACGCATCCTTCATCTCGCAGTTTGGGAGGATCGGAAAAGTTTTCAACATTTATTTTGACAAGATGGTGGCGAAATACGATCGCACGCTGGCGACCTCGCTGCTGCGGCCGGTGGCGGTGGTGCTCGGACTCGCCGGCGGGTCGCTGCTGTGTTTGGCGCTCTATCCGCTTCTGGGCGTCTCGTTTTTTCCGCGAACCGATCCGGGGCAATTTGTAATCAATATGAAGGCGCCTTCCGGGACGCGCGTGGAGCTCACCGAGGATTACGTGGAGCAGGTCGAGGATATTATCCGCAGCGTGGTGCCGCCGAGGGAGCTGCAGATCATTGTTTCGAATATCGGGCTGACCACGGATTTTTCCGCCATTTACACCTCGAACGCCGGGCCGCACACGGCGTTTGTGCAGGTGAGCCTCAAGGAAGGGCACAAAACGGGGAGCTACGAATACATGCGGCGGGTGCGGCAGCGGCTCAGCCAGAAACTTCCGCAACTGAACACTTATTTTCAGTCTGGCGGATTAGTGGACGCGGTGATTAATTTGGGGCTGCCGGCACCCATCGACGTGCAGGTGAGCGGAAATAATTTGCAGGAAGCGTACGCGACGGCCGCAAAAATTGCGGCCCCGATTCGCGAATTGCAGGGAGTGAGCGACATTCTGATACCGCAGGATATCGATTATCCGGCGCTGCTTTTGGATATCGACCGCGAAAAGGCGGGTTTGCTGGGGCTGTCGCAAAAAGAAGTGGTGGACAATGTGATTACCGCGCTGACCTCGAATGGAATGATCGCGCCGAATTACTGGATCGATCCCAAGAGCGGGAATCCATACATGCTGACGGTGCAGTATCCGGAAAATTCCGTAAAATCCATTACCGATCTGAAACAGATTCCACTGCGCGGGGCGCACAGCAGCGAGCCGACGTCGCTGGACACGGTGGTGAACATCAAGAGCATTCCATCGCCGACGGAAGTCGATCACTACCAATTGCAGCGGGTGATTGATATTTATATCTCGCCGAAAAATCAGGATTTGGGAAAAATCACGAGCCAGATCGAAAAGATTGTCAAGGACACGAAACTGCCGGAAGGAGTGCGTGTGAACCTGCGCGGTTCGGTGCAGGGGATGCGCGCTTCTTTTAGGAGCTTTGGCATCGGGCTGATTTTGTCGATCGTGCTGGTGTATTTGATCTTGGTGGCGCAGTTCGCGTCGTGGAAAGATCCCTTCATTATTTTGCTGGCGATCCCGCCGGGACTGGCGGGGGTGTTGATCGCGCTGCTCCTTACCGGGACCACGCTGAACGTGATGTCGCTGATGGGCCTGGTGATGATGGTGGGAATTGTGGTTTCAAACGGGATTTTGATCGTAGAGTTTGCGCGGCATTTGCACCACGAAGGGAAACCGTTGCAAGAGGCGGTAGCAACGGCCTCGCGATTGCGGCTGCGCCCGATTCTGATGACTTCGCTCGCCACGGTGCTCGGGCTGATCCCCATGGCGCTCGGTGTCGAAGCGGGCAGCGAGCAATATGCGCCGCTGGCGCGCGCGATTATTGGGGGGTTGCTGGTTTCCGTGGTGGTTACCGTGTATCTGGTTCCCGCGGCCTATCTGCTGATTCACCGCAGGAGCGCAGCAGCTTCGCCGGAGGTGACGGCTTGATGCGCGCCGCGATGCTGTTCGTCTTGCTTCTAAATCTGTTTTCGGCGTCCACCGTGGTTGCGCAAAACGCGCAGCCGGCGCCCAATGCCGAGCAGGCTGCCGCCACCGCGAAAACCTTGACGCTAGCGGAAGCGGAAAGACTGGCGCTGAAAAATAATCCCAATATTTCCGTGGCTAATCTCAACGCGATGATTTCCCATCAGAATATTCGCGAGCAGCGTTCGGCGCTGCTGCCGACGGCTTTTCTGAGTGTGACCGCAGTCGATTCCCGTCCCGGCAGCCGCGTTGCGGCGGGAGCGCTGAATAATCCGGTGATCTATCCGCGGGCCGCTACCGGCGCGACGGTGAGCCAGCTGATTACGGATTTTGGGCGCACCAATAATTTGGTGGCGAGCTCGGAATTTCAGGCCAAGGCGCAGGACCAGACGGCCATCGCGACGACCGCCGATATCTTGCTGGCGGTGGATCAAGCGTATTTCAATACGCTGGAGACCAAAGCGCTGGTGTCCGTGGCGCAGCAAACGGTGGATGCCCGGCAAACGCTCGTGGATAAAATTCAGGCGTTGACCAGCGCGAAGCTGCGGTCAGACCTCGACTTGAGCTTCACGCAAGTGGATGCTTCACGAGCGCGACTGCTGCTGCTCGAAGCGCAGAACAATTATCAGGCGGCGCTGGCCGGGCTCTCCGCGCTGCTGGGCTTCAGTGACGAGCAGGACTTTCAATTGGTGGAAGAACCAACCGCGGCAAATCCTCCGCCGCTCGACGTCCTGCCGCTGATTTCCGAAGCGCTGGCGCAACGCCCGGAAGTGCTGGCGCTGCGCGACCGCGTGCAAGCCGCGGAAACATTTGGGCATGCCGAGCATGATTTGTGGCGGCCCAATGTAAGCGCGCTGGGCGTGGTGGGCTTGGCGCCGGTGCGCGACAACCATATTCCGAACTGGTATGGCGCGGTCGGAGTGAACATCAATATTCCCGTTTTCAACGGCTTCCTTTTTAGTGCGCGCGCACAAAGCGCCGATTTACAGACTTCCGCGGACCGCCAAAGACTCCTGGATTTGCAAAACAATATCGCGCGCGACGTGCGGGATGCCTGGCACGATTCCGAGCGCGCTTTCGAACGGCTGAGCGTTACCGGACAGCTTCGCGCGCAGGCGAACCTCGCGCTCGACCTCGCACAATCCCGCTACAACCTCGGTCTGAGCTCCATTGTGGAGTTCAGCCAAGCCGAACTTCAAAAGACCGAAGCGGACATCTCCGATACCGATGCCCGCTATCAATATCGGTTGACGCAAATCGTGCTCGCCTATACTATGGGCGCACCGAAGTAGGTAGTTTCCCCGCTGTCGAGGGCGGAAGGCCACACTTGGGAGCCGGCGAAAGCAGCCGCGGCATCCAGGTTCTGGTCGCAGCGCACTGGCCGTGCAACCTGCGCCGCTTCCGGGCCTATAGCCGCTTCTGTTCAATTCGTAAGCCTCCAGAAATAAATGGTTTACGTCTGTTAATTTCCGTTTGTTACAGGATATTCACAATTGGTTCATGTAATTGTAAGACGGGACCGTTACTTTCCTGTGCGGGGTGGTTCGCAGCAAGCTCGTCCGTTTGAAAATTTTCAAGGAATAAGAGAGAGGCAATGAACAAATTCGCTGCACTTACACTGTCGCTGTTCCTCGTTTCCGGAACAGCTCTGGCCGACACACCGAAAGCGTCCGACGCACCAGCTGCCAAAGCCAAATCGACCACCACGGCAAAGCCCGCGGAGAAGTCCAGCGCGGAAATAGCTGCCGAGATTGAATCGTTGCGCCAGGCTTTGCAAGCGCAGCAGGAAGAATTGCAGTTGCTCAAGGAAGAATTGGCCAAGCGCGACCGCCAGATCGACGCTGCCCGCGAAGAAGCGGCGGCCGCGAACTCGCGCGCCGTAGAAGCGAACTCCAAAGCTTCCGAAGCGGTTGCTACTTCGGCGGAAGCCAAGAGCAGCACGGTAGCTTTGAATTCGTCGGTGACGGCGCTGAAAACGAGCCATGACACCCTGATAACCACCGTGCCGGCCGGCAACGGCGGACCCTCGCAGCTCGCGACTTCCGACGATGGCCCGAAATCCATCCGCTTCCGCGGCATCGACATTACTCCGGGCGGCTTTCTCGCGGGCGAAACGGTGTTCCGCAATCACGCTACGGGCGGCGATATCGCCACGCCGTTCACGGCCATTCCGTTCACCGCCGCGGATTTGGGACACGTCACGGAAAATGCGTTCACCGGACGGCAGAGCCGCCTGAGTATGCTGGCGCAGGGCAAGGTTGGCGCGGCCACGCTGAGCGGTTACGTCGAAGCTGACTTCCTCGGCGCAGGCACGACGTCCAACAACCGGCAAACCAACAGCTACGTCTTCCGGCAACGCCAATTGTTCGCGCAAGCGGCGTGGGAAGATGGTTGGATCATCACCGCCGGTCAGCAGTGGACTTTGGCTGCGGAAAACAAAAAGGGAATTTTCAATCGCCAAGAAAACACTCCGATGATGATTGACCCGAACTACGTCGTCGGCTGGACTTGGGCGCGGGGTTACGGCTTCCGCGTAGTGAAGGACTTCGGCGGGAAATTTGCGCTGGGCATGTCCGTCGAAGCGCCGCAAGCCACGATCGGCGGCCGCGGATTCTCAACGGTCACGACCGTAAACGACACGGCGGCGGCTTCGACGATTCTCACCTCCGGCGCGACGACGGCGACCACCGGAAACTTCTTCCTGAATGCTCCGGGCGCAGGCGCCGGCCTCTATAACGCTTTCGACTCGACCGGATACACGGTGAATAAGGCGCCAGACTTGCTTTTCAAGGCCGCGGCGGATCCAGGTTGGGGCCACTACGAACTGTTCGGGATCGTCAGCTTCTTCCGCGATCGCATCTATCCTTGCGGCGTGGTCGGCACGAACGCGAAAGACACCGTTCCGGTGCCCATCGTCACGCCAACGACGCTGAGTTGCGCGAACCCCACGGAGCCGACGACGGTAAGCAGCTTCGGCGCGACCAACACCAGCACCACGGGCGGCGGGCTGGGCGCCAGCTTCAACGTGCCGCTTTTCACCAAGCATCTGGACTTCGGCGTGAAAGCGGTTGCCGGCGACGGCATCGGCCGCTATGGGGATGCGCAGCTTGCCGACGCAACGGCGCGTCCGGACGGCACATTGGCGCTTATTCGAGGCGCACAAGGCCTCGGACGGCTCGAATGGCACGCCACTCCGAAGCTCGATTGGTACGCTTACTACGGAGCAGAGTACGCTTGGCGCGCGGGCTACACGGGCTACAACTCCATCACCATCACCAAGACACCGGCTATCCCGTCGAATGGAACTTCGCCGGCCATCCCTGCGACGACCACAACAAAATTTACCCTCAATTCGATCGGTGGCTACGGCAACTTCGCCGCCAACAATAGCGGCTGCGCCACCGAAGGCGTGCCCGTCAATGACTTCAACCCTTCGTCCGGCGCCAATTGCGCGGGCGACATCCGCCTCATTCAGGAAGGCACTTTGGGCTTCTGGTACAAGTTCTACCAAGGCTCGAAGGGACGCTTCCAATTCGGCCTGCAGTACTCGTATGTCGCCAAGTCGGCGTGGTCGGGGACCGGCGGCGTGACCGCGGGTGAACCCGGCATCTCGCCGAAGGCTAACGACAATATGTTCTTCACGTCCGTGCGCTACTACCTCCCATAAACGGGGCGTGCGAGCGGTTTCACTTCATTCTCAAAAGGGCGGCCCTCCTGGGGGCCGCCCTTTTTATTTCTCCCGCCTCGCGGCAGGACCAAAAATCTTTGCTATGCATCAGACATGAAACGACTTAGACCGGAACCGCTGGTACGTCCAGCTGCCGTTTAAACAATCCTACCCCGCATTGTAACAATCCTGTAACACAGAAGAAGCAAACTCATGACAACTGGGTAGACGTAAATCTTGCAGCGGAGATGACGGATGAAAAGAATTGCAGCAATCCTCCTAATGACTTTTGGCGTAGCGACTTTTTTCGTCGCGCGAGCCGCCCTCTCAATCACCGGCGCAGGCGCCACCTTCCCTTACCCGATGTATTCAAAATGGTTCGAGGAGTACCACAAGAAGGACGCGAACATTGAGATCAACTACCAGTCCATCGGTTCCGGCGGCGGAATTCGACAAGTAACGGAAGGCACCGTGGATTTCGGCGCGTCTGACGGCCCCATGAACGACGAACAGCTGAAGGCCTTTCAGGATAAGCACGGCTTTCCCGTGCTGCATTTTCCCACCGTGCTTGGCGCCGATGTGCCAACGTACAACATTCCCGGCGTCAGCGCAGAGCTTAATTTTACGCCAGAGGCTCTTGCGGGAATTTTTCTGGGAAGAATTACAAAATGGAACGATGCAGCGATCGCGGGCCCGAACAAGGGCGTAAATCTCCCGGGCAACGATATCATTGTGGTGCATCGCTCCGACGGCAGCGGCACGACGTACATCTGGACGGATTATCTTTCGAAGGTCAGCGAGGAATGGAAAAATAAAGTGGGCAAGGGAACTTCCGTCAACTGGCCCGTCGGCCTCGGAGGCAAAGGCAATGAAGGGGTGTCCGGGTTGGTCAAACAAACACCCAACGCTTTTGGCTACGTTGAGCTGATTTACGCGATCCAAAACAAAATGCCCTACGGCAGTGTGAAAAACTCGTCGGGTGCGTTCATTAAAGCCGATCTCGGCAGCGTTACGGCTGCCGCGGCGGGTGCGGCGAAGAACATGCCAGACGATTTCCGGGTCTCCATCACGGACGCAGCCGGCAAGACCGCTTATCCCATCTCGAGCTTCACTTGGCTGCTGATCCCGTCGAAATTTTCAGACGCCGGCAAACGAGATGCCCTCAAGGGCTTTGTAAAGTGGATGCTCGCAGACGGACAGAATTACACGGAGGCCTTGTCCTACGCGAAGCTGCCCAAAGAAGTGGTCGCAAAAGAGGAAAAGGCTCTCAACAACATCCAATAGAGCAAAATGTCAACCGCGAGCACAACCCTTCCGAACGCGGGCCCTGTTGCGGGCTCGCGCTCCTTTTTAAGCCGCCTGCGCGAAGGCGACGAAATCGCGCGGATGATCACGTTTGTGTTTGCAGCCTCCGTCGTGATCCTCACGGCGCTCTTGGTGTTCGAACTCTGGAACGGTTCCTCCCTCGCGCGCCACAAATTTGGCTTGGCCTTTTTTGTCACCCGAGTCTGGGACCCGGTCTTTGAACAGTTCGGCGCTCTCCCGTTCATTTATGGAACCGTGGTCACCTCGGTCGTTGCCCTCTTACTTGCGGTGCCGTTGGGAATCGGCGCAGCCATATTTCTCGCGGAACTCGCGCCCGCTCGCGTGTCCGACACGCTGCAGTTCTTCATCGATTTGCTGGCAGCGGTTCCTAGCGTGATCTACGGACTGCTCGGCGTCTTCATCGTCGTGCCGTTGATGCGAGAGTACGTTCAGCCGGCGCTTAAAAATACTTTAGGGTTTCTGCCGTTGTTCCAGGGACCGGCTTATGGTTTAGGGTTCCTGACGGCCGGCATCGTTTTGGCGATCATGGTCATTCCCTACATCATCTCCGTCTCGCGCGAGGTACTGCTCTCTGTGCCCCGCGACCAGCGCGAAGCAGCCCTGGCTCTTGGCTCGACGCGCTGGGAATCGACCTGGAAGGTCGTGGTGCCGTTTGCGCGCACCGGAATCATGGGCTCGATTTTCCTGGCGCTGGCGCGCGCGCTGGGCGAAACCATGGCGGTCAGCATGGTGATCGGCAATGCTCCGACCATCAGTGCGTCGCTTTTTTCTCCCGGCGACTCGATCGCTTCCATCATCGCCAACCAATTCAGCGAAGCCACGGGTGAACTGTACACGCAATCCTTGATTGAACTTGGTTTGGTTCTCTTTCTGCTCACATTTATTCTCAACGGACTCGCCCGCATTCTGATCCTGGCGACAACTCAGCGCGGCAGTGAAATGGGGAACGCATGAACCGCCGCCTGCGCTGGCGCAAGTTCGTCAGCAATTTCATGCTCAGCATGACCGGCGTGTGCGCTTTCGTGGCCGTCTCCGTTCTTTTCTTCATTTTGGGCAGCCTCGTCTACCACGGCGGTACCTCCATCAACTGGAATTTTTTTACGAAGCTACCGTCTCCGGTGGGCGAAACCGGCGGCGGCATGGCCAATGCCATCGTCGGCAGCGCCAAGCTTCTTCTTCTGGCAACGCTTTTTGGTGTTCCCATCGGATTCTTGGGTGCGGTGTACCTCGCGGAATTCAGTGGCAGCAAGGTGGCGTTCGTGGTGCGTTACGCCGCGGATTTGCTGAACGGCGCGCCCTCGATCGTCATCGGCATTTTTGCGTTTAGCATTGCCGTTCATCCCTTCAAGCATTTCTCCACTCTTGCCGGTGGGTTTGCGCTCGGCGTCATGATGGTTCCCATCACCTTGCGCAGCACCGAGCAGTTTCTTCTGGACGTGCCGCGCACCCTGCGCGAGGGCGCCATGGCTTTGGGCGCCAGCAAGTGGAAGACGATCGCGACGGTCATTGTGCCTGCCGCTTATCGCGGCATTCTCACTGCGATTCTCCTCGCGTTCGCGCGCGTTGCGGGCGAAACCGCGCCACTTATTTTCACGGCCTTGGGCAACAGCTATTGGAGTCATGGATGGAACGAGCCCACCGCCTCGCTTCCCGTCATGATATGGAACTACTCCATCTCGGCGTATGAGGACTGGCACCGCCAGGCTTGGGCAGCCGGGTTGGTCCTGCTGATTTTGATTCTGGTGATCAATATTATGGCCCGGGCGATTCTCTCCCGTGGTATCTCGGTCCCGAGGTAAGTGATTCATGAACGCCTCTGTGAGGTCGGTCTTGCCTGTCAAAATTGCTCCACCCACTGGTTCGCTGCCTAGCCGCGAGATGCCATCCGCAGCGTCCATGCGGATGACGGTGTCCAAGGTCAACTTTTTTTATGGAGCCAAGCAGACGCTGTTCGACATCAGCCTGGGCGTGGCTGCCAACAAAGTGACCGCGCTCATCGGCCCTTCCGGCTGCGGCAAGTCAACGCTGTTGCGCACGTTCAACCGCATGGATGAAACGGTGCGCCATACGCGGCTTGAAGGAGATATCAAGCTCGACGGCCACGATATCCACGAGCAAGACGTCACGCAGCTTCGCCGGCGCATCGGCATGGTGTTTCAGCGGCCCAATCCGTTTCCAAAATCGATTTTTGACAACGTGGCTTACGGTCTGCGTATTAACGGATCGAAGCTCGCACTGTCCGACGCCGTGGAAAAGAGTTTGCGGCACGCCGCGCTGTGGGACGAGGTGAAGGATCACCTGCACAAATCGGCTTATGAACTTTCCGGCGGGCAGCAACAGCGTCTGTGCATTGCGCGCGCGCTGGCGGTGGAGCCGGAAGTACTGCTGCTCGACGAACCGTGCTCGGCGCTCGACCCGATCAGCACGGCCAAGATCGAGGAACTGCTGGTGCAACTAAAAGATCTCTGTACGATCGTGATCGTTACGCACAACATGCAGCAGGCTGCACGGGTCAGCGACTTCACAGCATTCTTGCTGACCGGACAACTGATCGAATTCAGCCCCACACCGCATCTGTTTACCACGCCATCGGATCCACGCACCGAGGCGTATATTACCGGCCGCTTCGGATGATTTTGCTTGCGCTGCGCAAGAGTCGGCATCCGCTGCGATTCGAGGTATGCCGCGGAGGCCTTCGTTCTGAGCGCGGCGAGGTATCCGCTTTTTGCAACCAGGCTAGAATCGGCCCCAGAGGAATCACAGGAAGGACGCCATGGAACGGCATTTTGAAAAAGATTTGAACGAAGTGAAAGAGCGTCTTCTGTGGATGGGCAGTCTCGCGGAACGCGCGGTACACCAATCGGTGCATTCCGTGCTGGACTCCGACGAGGCGCTGGCCAAGCGCGTTCTCGAAGAAGAGTCGGCCATCAACGAGCTGCAACTGGAGATCGATGATCGCGTGGTGCAACTTCTGGCGCTGCATCAGCTGATGGCTGCGGACCTGCGTTTTGTCCTGGCGGTCTCGCGCATCAATAACGACCTCGAACGCATCGGCGATCAGGCCGTCAATATTGCGCAAGGCGCGCTGCGTATTCTCCGCCACCCGCGCGTGAAACCGTACGTCGATCTGCCACGCATGAGCGAACTCGCTGAGGAACAGGTGCGGTTGGCGCTGAACGCCGTGGTGCGGCGGGACGTCGATCTCGCGCAGCAAGTCTTATCGAGCGACGACAGAATCGACCACTACCGCGATCAAATCTTTCGGGAACTTTTGACGTACATGATGGGTGATTCGAGCGTGGTGTTCCCGGCGTTCGAACTGATCCTCGTTGCGAAGAATTTGGAACGCATCGGCGATCACGCCACGAATATTGCCGAAGACGTGATTTACATCGTACAAGGCCAGGATGTGCGGCACCCCGCCGTCGACCGCCGCTGAGGTTGCGCTTAGCCTCGTAGACGCCGTGGTATTTCAGCCGCGGCTTCGCACCTAGCCCATTTCAAGGCTTTGCAGAATAAAACGTGTACGTGGCGCTGTACGGAACGCGCACCGTGCTGCTCGCGTGCTCTGTGTCGCAGCCGCTCGACGGCGCAACGCCGCCGTGCGTTTCGCTCCGCCGGATATATTGGACGCTGCTCAACACTCCGCTTCCTTCGTGCGCGCTGGCTTTTAGCAGCAGCCACGCGATGTCTCCCGCGCCCGGCGCCTTTTCGTTAACCAGCACTTGGCCTCTTACCAGGCTGCCGTCTGTAGACTTCCAGAACGGTCCGCCCCCATGCGTGCCGACTTCTTTACCCGAAGCGTCGAGCAGTTTCGCCTCTGGCGCTTCAAACACCCATTGCGCGGCGCCATCTACGTTTTTGCAAACGTAAATCTGCACGCCCTGGCCCTTGACGGTCAGCAGGGCTTGCTGCCCGGCCGGGGCTTCGGTTTTGTCTTGCGCAAGCGCGGGCGAAATGACAAGAAATGCCGCAACACATATAGCTTTGATTTTGTTTTGCATCATAGGCTCAGTCTATCGCGACAAAGAGCAATTTAGAATGCTGTTGCTGTTCGCAATCTTGTCGGTCGTATCGCCCCCCGCTACGCCATAAACCGCGGGCCTTCGCAGCTCTTGCGAAGGCTACTCAATCTTCACCGGACCGAGATCCGCCTTCATCGCGCGAAATTCTTTGCTATCCCTTTTTGCCGCTTCGAAATGATCCGCTGCGTATTCTTTTTGCAGCTGCACCGTCAAAAAACTGCCGCGCATCAGGCTCGAATCGTGATTGGACCAGATGCGGCTGCTCGAGCGTTCGCCATACCGTTCGATGACCAGTTGCGAAAATTTCGCGGCTTCGCGCGCGTCGTAACCGTGTTCGATCACGTTCTGCAAACCCAGGCGGTCGGCCTGATTTTCGAGGTCGCGCTGATGACCGTTCACGACCGACGCCACGCCGAGTCCCGCCATAAAAACACCAATGTCTCCCACGAAAGCTCCCGCCGCAATTCCCGCAACGATCAAGCTGACGCGTTGCGCGCGCGTTTCATGCACCTCGCGCCAGTAATGCACCTGCAACACGTGGGAAATTTCGTGGCTCAACACAAACGCCAGTTGCGCTTCGTTCTCCATGGCCCCCAGCAGCCCGGTGTGCACGAGCAGCGTTCCGTCCGGCAAGGCCTCGGCGTTGATCGTCGGATCTTCCACAACAAAAAAACGAAACTGCAGAGGTTGCCTGGTTCCCGAGCTTCCCGCGGGCAGCAGGGAAATTCCCAGGTTTTGTACATACTGCTGCACGCTATTCACGTCGAGCAACTTCATCCGCGCCTGCACTTTTTCTCGGCGCCGGAATTCGAGCACCGCAATGCCTGTTTGCGGGTCCGCTCCGCGCACCACCGTCAGATCATGCGGCAGCTTGTACGCGTCCGCCGGCGCCGATTCGCCGAGCTCCACATCCTGCGCGGCGATGCGCCCGTTGCTCTCGCGGATGCCGGTGTATTTCACGTGACACCCGGACAATCTCGCGTCGCTCTTTTCGTCCTCCGCACATTTCGCGGGATTCCACTCGCGCCTGGTGGCCGCGCCAATGTCCAGCCAGTAGCCGTCCGCTTTGAAAGCGCGCTGCCCGTTGCCTGGCGGTTCGTCCTGCAAATAGGCCGTTCCGCGTTGTTCCTTCTCTGACGTTCGCAAATCCACGGTCAACTTTTCCGCAAAAAACCTGTGCCGCGCCACCCACACTCCTTCGGCTTCCACCAGTTGGCCAGGCTCAAGATCGCTCGCCGCCAATTTCTTTCCGCCATTTTCTGCTGACTCGTAAATCTTGCTGGCCGGGGTCAGTTCCAACTGGTCATCGAGGATCATCACCACGCCCTCGTCCGTGCGCGAGGTGATGTAACCGTGCAGCTTCACCCGGTTTGCGGCTTGCGCAAGCCCGGGCAAAAGCAGATTCAGGGCCGCCAAAACGGCTCGCACGCGCCGCCACGCAAGATATCTTCCCGCCCGCTGCATGGTTATGCCTCTACGAGCCGCTTGCCCGCTCCCGGTATTTCCATAAGCCTTCGGCGATTTCCTTGGCCGCCATGCGCGCCATCACCTGCTCGCTCATGCGCGGAGTGAGCCGCACGCGCACTTCAAGGTGCGCAACGCTGCGGTTGTCGCTGCGCCGCGCCATGGTGATCTCCATTTTCAGGCTGCGTGCGCCGGCGCCAAAACCAATCAGCCCATCGGTCACGCGGTTTCCCTTTTTGTATTCCGTGAGCACGCCGTCGACGACCACGGAGTGGTCGAGAAACTCGTTCACCGTTTCGCCTTCGCCAATCACCTGCCCAAAATGCTTTCGTTTCGCCAGTTCGCTGCGAATTTCCGCATATAAATATTCGGTGAACGCGGGTGAAAGTTCCACGCCCTCGGCACGGGTAAAGTGTTTTGCCTCCGTGGTCTTGATTAACCAGTCGAAATGCTCCGGCGCGGCTGTCGCTGCGCTTGCCGCGTTTGGCGGCGCCGCGGCAGGCGAAGCGACAGCTCCGGAAATAGCGGCCGCGGCAGGCGCTGCCGGCTCAGCGGCCGCACCAAAACTGTTCACCGCGTCGCGCAATTGCGAGCCGCGCAGCAGATTCGTCACCGCGTCTTCGAGCGCCGCGTCCATGTCTTCCTTCATATTCTTCGCAATCGTTTTCTTGCGGAAACCGCGTCCGGCGATGGAGGTGCCGTTCGCTGAAACCTGTTTGCTATCCCCGGTCTTGGCATCCGTCACGGTCACCGCGAATTCCACTTTGCCGAAGTAGTCCATGTTCGAACCGTTCTCCAGCCCAAAGTGAAAAAGATACGGCTGCAACACCACGTCCGCCTCCGATTCGTTAGCCGCCAGGAGATTTGCTGCACGAAGCGATACCATGATGCTGATCCTTACGATCTCCGTGGGCTGCCGGTCGACAAACAAGCCGCCGCGGCTCTTCATCAGCAGCATGGGCTGCGGATTTCCGGAGCGATCCACGACATCCGTCACAAAAAAGTGCACCGCGCGCACAAAGCTCTGCGGCGTCACCGGTGGCGACAACTCTACGTGAATTGTATTGTCCGGGTTTGCCTTGGGATCGTCCGCCCGCAGCAGCAAGCCGGAACCAGCAAGCACGATCGCTGCCAGCAGCAACGACTTCGCACGGGTTGGGGGTCGTGGAGTCATCTTTGACGTTGCTTGCATTCCGCGATGCGCAAGCCTTAATTACCGCGAAAATATACAAAAACGACGCGCTACGCAAGCACGTCCCTGCCCTTCAGGCGCTGTCGCCCGACGCTCAGAAACAGTAGAACGGTCACCACTAAACTGAGCACGGTAATTGTCGCTCCCGCTTCACGATCCTTGGTCATCACCTGATGAACGCGAACCTGCGAAGTTCCTGGCTGCAAGGGCACCAGCATTTGCGCGGTGCCCTCCGGATGCTGCGGGGCGATCGGCTTTCCGTTTACCTCGACCCGCCATGCCGGATAGTCCAGCAAGCGCAACGCCACGCGCGAGGCTTCCGCCGAGGTGATCAGCAACTGTTTGTCACTGGCGGTCCATTTTTCGATCCGGATGTCGGCTTTCGGTGGCGGCTCCTCCGCATCCTCGGCGTTCAGCATGGCCGCTTCGGGCGATTTCGCCGGCAAATCGTAGTGATCGTCGCCCAGCGGATCGTATTCGTCCGTGCCGTCGAATCCCGAACCGTCCCGAATCGCGGCGCGCAGTGTGGGAATATCTTCGGTGTCCCACCACGTTTCGTGGATGAGCAGCGCCGCGGTTGCCACGCTAAAGGTTCCCACCATGGCAACGACGATCCACCTCCGGCGCGCACGGCGGAACGCGCACGCCTCGAAAAATGCGCAGGCGGCCGCCAGAATTGCCATCCAGCGCCAAGGGAACTGCACGAAACGCAGCTTGGGCAGCAACCGCCAAAAAACGCCTGTGAAACGCAACATCAAGAACGTCGCTGCGGCGGCCACGAGGAGCATCGCTACGTTCAGATCCGCTCGCCAATGGTCATCCGTCGCCAAAGCTGGCTCAGCCGCAGTTGCGATTTTTCGCCATGACAAGACTGCCGCAATTCCGGTAGCCGCGATCAACAAAATCGCCACGCTCGACGCAATCCAGTTAAACAGCGTATGTTCCGGATCGGCGGTAGCCGTATACAGAAAATTCTGTGCAGGTTGCAGTCCAGAGGAAAGCGCTTGCTCGATGCTCACCCACCTCTGCTCATACGCCGCGGGCAGCAAGTAAAATGCCGTCAGGCCCAGTCCCAGCAACAAGCCGGCTGCGCCGCGCAACGCCGGCCACGGCGACGCTTCATGCCAAGCCGCCCAGGCGAACAGCAAAGCCACGGTGTAACTGGCCAAAACTCCCGCGGGTGCGTTTGAAAGCCACACCGCCGCAAACACCGCACTGAATAACGCAATATCGCGCTTTGCGTCTCGCGGCGGCCGCGCATCAAGAAGGTCTCCGGCATGCCCGCGTTTCTCCGCCGCAAGAATTCCGCAGACCCGCAAGGCCAGCAGGAACAACAGCGGGTAAAACGCAGCCGCAAGTTGCTCCGCGAAATCGCTCCGCATGTAAATTACAAGCAGCGCGTATGGATTCGCCGCGTAGCACGCCGCGCCAAAAAACGCGCCGCCGCGCGATGTCGCCCTGCGCGCCAACGCAAACGCGCACAAGCCGGCGACCGTTTGCGTCAACACAATGAACACCACAGGCACGGCATTCCACGGCAGCAGCGAGCCGAGCGCCGCTCCGAGCACCCACGACAGCGGCGGATAAAAGACAAATCGCGGCTCGCCGAATCCGTGATTCGCCCACTCGGTCCATCGCGGGAAAACAATTCCTTCTTTCCACTGTCCGGCCGCGTCCAGCCAGGACGACGCGTGAAATTCAAAATCGTGTCCGGAGGCGGCGCCCAACACAAAAAACGGCGCCACGATCAAAAGCGCCGTCGCCAGCGACACGATCAGCGCCCGCGTCCACTCTCCACTGTTCATATTCTCCAAAATGTTCCTTGCCGCTCGCGCTTCCGCGAAGGCTCCTCGAGTGCGTTTCGCCAGGCACCCGAACCCTCTCCGCTCCCCGCATTCACGCCGTTGTAACAGTTCCGAAAAAACTGCGCTGCCCAGCACTTCCCCGCTATTCGCCGCAGCACAGTTGAGCGATAATACACGCTCTCATGAGCACCGCGAACATCTCGACGCAACCCGCCACGAGCGCCGACACCGCAGCGTCTCAGCCCATTATCGAGGCGCGCCAACTGGAGAAATTTTACGCGCAACCGGACGGCACGCGGATTCAGGTGATTTCCGCCACGGACCTCGCGATTTATCCCGGCAAAATCATTGCGTTGCTCGGTCCTTCGGGCTGCGGCAAATCGACGCTGCTCCGAATGCTCACGGGACTCTCGCCCTCGAGCGCAGGAGAGGTCTATTGGCACGGCCAGCCGGTGCGCGGCGAGAGCCCCAACGTTTCCATCGTATTCCAAAGTTTCGCCTTGTTTCCGTGGCTCACCGTGCTCGAAAACGTCGAAGCGCCGCTCGAAGCGCGCGGCATGCCGACCATCGAACGCCACAAACGCGCGCTGCGTATCATCGACGCGGTGGGACTCGACGGTTTTGAAAGCGCTTATCCCAAGGAACTTTCCGGGGGAATGAAACAACGCGTGGGAGTAGCGCGCGCCCTGGTTGTGGAGCCAGAAGTTTTATTCATGGACGAACCGTTTTCCGCGCTCGACGTGCTGACCGCGGAAACGCTGCGCGGCGAAATGCTGGAACTCTGGCTCGAACACAAGATCCCGACGCGTGCCATTTTCATCGTTACGCACAACATTGAAGAAGCGGTGATTCTCGCCGATCGCATTATCGTGCTCGGCCGCAATCCCGCGCACATTCACGCGGATATCGCGGTGCACTTGGCGTATCCGCGCGAGCGTAAGACTCCCGAGTTTATTTCTCTGGTCGACGATATCTACCGCGTGCTTACCAGCCCGGACGATCAGGCGGTCGTCGCTACCACCTCGGGAACCCATCCCGGCAAAATGGTTCCCCACAAACCGATCATGCTGCCGCACACGCGCCCCGGCGGCGTTGCAGGCCTGCTTGAAATTCTTGTGGACCTCGGCGGCCGCATTGACCTGCACAAACTCGCGGGCGAACTTAGCCTGGAGGTGGATGCGCTCCTTCCGACGGTTGATACGGCGGTGCTCCTCGGCATGCTTCGCGTCGAAGAAGGCGACGCCATTATCACGCCAGAAGGCCAGAGCTTCGCGCAAGCGGATATTCAGACGCGCAAAGCGATGTTCCGCAAGACCGCGCTGGCCAACGTTCCGCTGCTTCGCCAGATGGAGCAATCTCTGCGCGCCAAAGCCGACCGCACGCTTTCTGACGAATTTTTCCGGGATCTGCTCGACGAGCATTTCAGCGAAGAAGAATCCCGCCGCCAGCTCGAAACCGCCATCCAGTGGGGCCGCTATGCCGAACTTTTTGACTACGACGCCGCCACCGGCAAGCTGACGCTCACCGAGGTTTGATTCTCTTTGGCTCCGACAGCGATCGCGGCACAAACCAGCACGCCCATTCCGCCGACGCAGCGGCGTCCCGCGGGCTCGCGCTGGAGCTTCGCGTTCCTGATCGATATCGCGGTTTTTTTTTTCGTATTCGCCGCGATATACGGCCTTTACGCCATCGGGCGCTCGTGGCTCGGACCGGTCACCGCACAAGCGCAGATCTCGCAGAACCCGCGGATTCTGCCGCTCTACGCGCTTTATTCAATCGTGCGCATCGGCGTCGCTTACGTTCTCAGTTTGATTTTCGCCCTGGCTTACGGATACATCGCCGCAAATTCGCGCCGCGCGGAAGTTGTGCTCGTTCCGCTGCTCGATATCCTGCAATCCATTCCCGTGCTCAGTTTTCTTCCCGGCGTGATGCTGGCCATGGTGGCTATTTTCCCGCACAGCCAGATTGGCGTGGAATTGGGTTCGATCCTTTTGATTTTTACGGGACAGGTCTGGAACATTGCCTTCAGCTTCTATTCCTCCCTAAAAACTGAGCCGCGCGAACTCCGGGAAGCGGCCATCATTTACCGTTTCAGCGGCTGGCAGCGCTTCGTGCAGCTCGATTTGCCCTATTCAACCATCGGCCTGGTTTGGAATTCCATGATGTCCGTGGCGGGCGGCTGGTTTTTTCTGATGGCCTGCGAAATGTTCGTTCTCGGCCCGCGCGATTTTCGCCTGCCAGGGCTAGGCTCATTTCTGCAAACCGCCGCCAGTCACGGCGACACGCGGGCCATTTTGTGGGGCCTGGCCGCGATGATCGGCGTCATTGTTCTGCTCGATCAACTGGTGTGGCGGCCGGTGATCGTGTGGGCTGACAAATTTAAATTCGAGCAAGTGGAAAGCGCAAACCAGGCACAAGCCACGTTGCTCACGCTGATCGGCCGTGCCTCCGTGGTGATCCGCTTGTATCGCTTGCTGCTGCTCCCGGTCATCAGTTGGGTCACCGTATCTTTTGCGACCGGCGCACGCCGTGCCGCGGCGACTTTTTCCGCTCCGAAAAAACGCAAGCAGCGCCGCTCGGTTGGTTATTTTTTTGCCGCCGTCGTGCTGGCCGGGTTGGGCGTTGCGGTGTACCACGCGGTGCTCGAACTTTCCCATTTGCGCGGCGAAGATTACATCGAACTGCTGAGCAGCGCGGCGCTAACTTTTTTGCGCGTCAACGCGTCGCTGATTCTTGGCGCGTTGTGGACCGTCCCGGTTGGCGTGTACATCGGTTCGAATCCAAGATTCGCGCGCATCGCACAGCCTCTAGCGCAGATGGCGGCGTCCATTCCGGCGACGGCCCTTTTTCCGGTAATTCTGCTGTTTCTGATCCGCTTGCGCGGCGGGTTGGAAATTGCCGCGATGCTGCTGATGCTGCTCGGTACCCAGTGGTACATCCTCTTCAACGTGATCGCCGGGGCCATGGCGATTCCCACCGATTTGAAAGAAGCCGCGAGTATTTTTGGATTCGGCTCGTGGGACCGCTGGCGCTACCTGATCCTGCCGGGAATTTTTCCGTATCTCGTGACGGGCATGGTCACGGCTTCCGGCGGCGCGTGGAACGCCAGCATCGTCGCCGAATATTTTCATTTTCAAGGACGCATTGTATCGACGGCAGGCCTTGGCAGCACCATTGCCAGCGCCAGCGACTCGGGGCGGTTCGATATTTTGCTGGCGTCCACGTTAATCATGGCCACCGTGGTGGTGCTGATCAATCGCCTGGTGTGGAGGCGGTTGTACCGCTTGGCTTCCACGCGTTTCAAGCTGGAAACGTAAATCCCGGCAGCGCAAAAACGCACCGCTCCGTCGCTCCGCTCATTGCGATTATTTTCCGCCCGCGCTGTCGTTCCGGTAGATCACGCCTTCTTTCATCACGAAGAAAACATGCTCGGTCTGGCGAATATTTTCGACGGGGTCGCCGGGCACCGCCACCACGTCGGCAAATTTATCTATTTCGAGCGTACCGATTTTGCTCGAGAGGCCCAGCAGATCCGCATCCGCCGAGGTGCCGGCTTTGAGCGCGTCCAGCGGTTTCATGCCGAGGTCGACCATCTGGTGGAATTCCTCCGCGTTGCGCCCGTGCGGATACACCGCGGCATCCGTGCCCAAGCCAATTTTAATATTTTTCGCCAGCGCTCTCTGGAATGTCAGATGAATGTGCGCGATGGCGTCTTCCGCCTTCACTTTGATCGCCGGAGGAATCGGGATGCCCTTGGCAATTTGCTCCGAGAGCCCTTGTACCGCCATCAACGTGGGCACGTAATACGTTCCGCGTTGTTTCATCATGTCCAGCGCTTCATCGTCGAGAAAAGAGCCATGCTCGATGGAATCGATGCCCGCGCGGATGGCGCGTTTGGCGCCTTCCGCTCCGTGCGCGTGCGCCGCAGTTTTCAGTTTGAGCGCGTGAGCTTCGTCGACGATGGCGTCAAGCTCAGCTTGCGTGAGTTGCGGGGTATCGACGGCATCGGCCAGCGACAGGACACCGCCCGTGGCGCACGTTTTGATAATCGTCGCTCCATATTTGTGCGCCAGCCGCACGGCGTAGCGGGCCTGATCGGCGCCATTGACCACCCCTTCCTCAGGGCCCCTTTCCTTTCCGAAAACGCCGGAGCGAAATCCCGTTTCGTCACAGTGCCCGCCAGTCGCGCCGATGGCGTGGACGCACACCAGCATGCGCGGCCCGGGGATGAGGCCTTTGTCGATAGAGTTGCGCAGGCCGACGTCGAGAAAATCGCTGGAGCCAACGTCGCGAACGGTCGTGAATCCTCCGAGCAAGGTGATGCGAGCGTTCACCGTGGCTTCGATGGCTTTCTCGGGGACGGTTTTTTGCAGCCCGTCGAGCATCGCCCTGGTGTAGTCCTCGCGATAATTCATGGTGAGGTGCGTGTGCGCGTCAATGAACCCCGGGAGCAGCGTGGCGTCTCCGAGGTCAATCGTTTCCGCGCCAGCGGGTATCGCGGCGGCTGCGCCAACGCCTACGATTCTGCCGCCGCTCACGACCACCAGTCCCGGTTTTACGATGGCATTGCTCTTCCCATCGAACATGCGCGCCGCTTTGAGGACGTAGATTCTTGCTGGCGCGCCCTGCGCAGCAGTCGTGCCTTGCCCGCAAACCATCGCGGGAACCCACACGAGCAGGCAAAGAAACACGAGGGCGTGCATAAGTCTGCGAATCATGTTGGTAAGTCCTCCGTGTGCTCCGGACCGCACAGCGCGAACGACCACAATCTCCCGGAACGGAGACGATAGCCCGTACTGGCGAAAAGTCAAGAGACCTGCCACGGCTCGTAGCGGGCTACTTTGAAAAAGGCTCAAGTGTTCGAAAAAGGCTCAGGCTGACGAACCGGCTTTGGCATGCGACAATCGAACCCCCTGTTTCATGGCATCCATCGAGTCAATTCACGAAAAGCTCAGTGAGGTCAGAGAACAAGGCTTTTGCATCCTCAGAAACCACTTCGCGCCGCCTCTCGTCGAGGCGTGCCGGCAGGCGTTCTGGCCGCGTCTGCTCACCTATCTCAACAGCGGCCATGCGTCGAACCGGGGCCCACATCGCCACTTTTTCGCCATGCCCTTCGAGCCACCTATTTTCACCCCACAATTCTTCTTCGACGACGGCGTACTGTGCATCGTGCGTGGGCTGATGGATGACCGGGTCGTCGCTGACCAATGGGGTTGCGATGTGCCTCTGCGCGGATCGGAATATCAGGGGGTGCATGTCGACTATCAGCGTCCGCTCTTTCCGGAGGTTCCCCATCTTGCGCTCCCCGCGTATTCGGTAGTTGTCAGTTTTGGCTTGGTCCGGATCGCGCGGGAGCACGGCCCTATCGAAATTGCGCCAGGCACTCATCGCATGACGAGGATGGACGCGCTTCGGGCGGTCGAGGATGGTGAGATTCGTATGCAGCCCATCCTGCTCGAGATTGGTGACGTCCTGATTCGCCATCCGTGGGCGCTGCATCGGGGCACGCCCAATACGACCGACGTGCCCCGCGCACTCGTCACGATCCGCTACGTTCGCCGTTGGTATCGAGACGCCAGCCGCGACGTGGAAGACCTTCCCGGCACGACGTGGGAATCCCTGACCGCCGAGCAACAAGGCATGATGCGCTTTCCCCGGTCGGACCACGGGCATTCTCGGGATGCCTAGCCGGGCCTTTAAAGAGAGATCGCTACGCAGTCCGCTTCAAAGTGGCCCACAGTCGCCACGGTTTAAGCTCTTGCGGCGCAGGTTGCGGCCCGGGCGAGGGGCTGGTAAAATTTCTGTTTTGCAGGAGGCTTGCGGTTCGCGTTGGGCGACGCAGGTTTCCTGGCGGTCTGTTTTCCGGGAAAATGGGTTCCGGAGGGCGGCTCGCGCAGCCTGCATCCACTCGATCATTGGCCTGAATCCCTGTCAACAGTCTGCCGGCCTTGGCCCTTCCGGAGAGGAGATTGCGCGTGGCAAAGTACGATGTAGCGATCATCGGGAGCGGCCCGGGTGGATACGTCGCGGCCATTCGCGCAGGCGAGCTGGGACTGAAGACCGTGGTGGTCGAGAAGGATCCCTACCTCGGCGGGACCTGCCTGCACGTCGGCTGCATCCCTACAAAAGTCCTGCTGCATCACGCCGATGTCTACGATCATTTCAAAAATGGCGAAGAGCTCGGATTTGAAGTCAGCGGCTTAAAAGTGAACTGGGCCAACATCCTGGCGCGCAAAGATAAGATCGTCAAGAAGCATGCTAAGGGCATTGAGTTTTTGTTCAAAAAAAACAAAGTGGAATTCGTGCAGGGCTGGGGGAAGTATGACGGCCCCGGCCGCGTTAGCGTAGAAAAAGAAGGCAAAACGTCGACCATTGAAGCGTCCAACGTTCTGCTCGTCAGCGGCTCGGAAGCGCGCGCGCTCCCGGGAATCGAACCGGACCACACCACCATTCTAACCAACCGCTCGATTCTGCAATTGCCTGCAATTCCGAAGACCCTGATCGTGGTGGGCGCGGGCGCGGTGGGCGTCGAGTTTGCCTCCATCTACAATTCGTTTGGCACGCAAGTGACCATCCTCGAAGCGCTGGACCGCGTGGTTCCCGTCGAGGACGAGGAGATTTCCGCCGAACTCGACAAGACCTTCCGCAAGAAAAATATCCAAATCTTTACGGGCAGCAAGGTGGACGGTGTAAAGAAGGATGCCAAGGGCGTAACCGTCACCTTCAAGGACAGGGACGGCAAAGCGCAATCCCTGCAGGCGGAAAAGCTGCTGCTGGCGGTGGGCCGCAAACCAATGACGGAAAATTGCGGGCTGGAAAAGTCGAAAGCTAAAGTGGAACGCGGTTTCGTAAACGTCGGTCCCACCATGGAGACGGACGAAAAAGGTTTGTACGCCATTGGAGATATTGTGGCGGGGATGCCGCAACTGGCTCACGCCGCCATGATGGAAGGCATTGTTGCGGTCACCACCATCGCCGGCAAGCCGACGAAACCGATCTTGAAGACCCGCATTCCGAACGCCACCTATTGCGAGCCCCAGATTGGCTCGATCGGACTCACGGAGGCCCAGGCCAAGGCCGCCGGTTATGCCGTGAAGACCGGAAAATTCCCCTTCGTCGGCAACAGTAAGGCCACCATTCTCGGCAATCATGGCGGCTTCATTAAAGTGGTCAGCGACGAAAAGTACGGCGAAGTGCTGGGCATTCACATCATCGGGCCGCTGGCCACGGAAATCCTCGCGGAAGCCGCAACGGTGCTGAACCTTGAAGGCACCATCGACGACATGATGAACATGGTGCACGCGCATCCCACGGTGTGGGAAGGCATGGGCGATGCCTTTGCTTCCGTGCGCGGTTTGCAGATTAACGTCTGAGGTTTGGCTTTGGAATTTTCGGATGAGCGCTCAATGTCTTGCGATATTTCACTTACGAATGATCTAGCCCGCTTCGGCGCCAAGGCGGTGCAATGAATTCCTGCGCTGTCGTCGACCTGGGCGTGCTCGGCTACGCGGAAGCTTATGCGCTGCAGCAGCGCGTGGTGGCGCTGCGTAAAGAGCAGAAAATCGGCGACACGCTTCTGCGTTGCGAGCATCCGCATACCATCACGCTCGGACGCAGCGGCAAAATTGGAAATTTGCTGGCTGGCGAAAATGTCCTGCGGCAAAAAGGTGTGGAGTTTCATCACTCGGACCGCGGCGGAGACATTACCTATCATGGCCCCGGCCAGTTGGTCGGCTACCCGATTGTGAATCTGGCGGCTATCCGCCGCGATGTTGGCTGGTACGTGCGCATGCTCGAAGAATCCATGATTCGCGCCAGCGCGGATTTTGGCGTGGTCGCGGAACGCGAAGCCGGCAAGACCGGCATTTGGGTCGCCGGCGCGGACGGCTCGCGGCCGGAAAAACTGGCAGCCATCGGCGTACACCTCAGCCGCTGGGTCACCTCGCACGGCTTTGCTTACAACGTGTCCACCGATCTACGCTACTTCGATCTGATCGTGCCGTGCGGCATCGCCCAGCGCAAAGCTACCTCCCTTGAAAAATTATTAGCGCGCGGGATCTCTTTGCGTGAAGTGGCCGAAGCGGTGATCGAGCACCTCGGCACGGTGCTCGATCTCGAGATGCGCGAAGTATCCCTGGAGCAATTCCGCAAGGACTTAACCGCTCTCGAAGCAACCAGCGCGGCCCCGGCGGAATGCGCAACCATGGCCGCGGGACGGAGCCAAGCATGAAACGCGAACTGACGCGCCAGCAATATCTCGATCTGTACTACTACATGCGCCTCAATCGCGCCGTCGAAGACACCATGGTCAAGCTCTTCCGGCAAAATAAAATTGTCGGCGGCCTGTATTCGAGCCTCGGCCAGGAAGGTATCTCCGTAGGCACGGCGTACGCCCTCGAGAAAAAAGACTGGCTGGCGCCCATGATTCGCAACATCGGCGCGCTCCTCGTGAAGGGTGTGCCGCCGCGCGACATTTTCACGCAGCACATGGCCAAGTACACCTCGCCCACGCTTGGCAAAGATGGCACCAGCCATTTCGGCGATCTCGAAAATCTGCATATCGTTTCGCCCATTTCCATGCTGGGTGACCTGATCCCGGTGATGACCGGTGTGGCTATGGCCGGCCGTTATCTTGGCCAAAAAATTGTGGCCATGACCTGGATTGGCGATGGCGGCAGCTCGACCGGTGTCTTCCACGAAGGCCTCAACTTTGCCGCCGTGCAAAAGGCGCCGTTTGTGCTGATTCTTGAAAACAATCAGTGGGCGTACTCGACTCCCGTCAAGCGCCAGGTTCCCATCGAAAATCTGGCGGACCGCGCCAAGGCCTACGGTATTGCCAGCTACGTGGTGGACGGCAACGATGTGGTGGCCGTGTATCAAACCGCCAAGGAAGCTGTGGATCGCGCACGCGCCGGCGAAGGACCGATCTTGATTGAAGCCAAGTCCATGCGCATGCGCGGCCACGCGCAACACGACCCCGCCGAATACGTGCCCAAGGAAATGTTCGAGCACTGGAAGCAGCGCGATCCCATCGAGCAATATGAAAAATTCCTGATGGGCAAAAAGTTGCTGGATGCGAAGAGCAAAAAGGAACTCGAAAATAAAATGGAAGCGTTGCTCGAAAAGGAACGCGACTTTGCCGAGGCTTCACCCATGCCGCCTCCGGAACTTGCCGAACAGGGCGTCTATTGCACCGGCGATGATTGCCACAAGATCGCCGCGAAATGGCAGCGCGACCGCAGCGAAGTGACTCCGCCGCGCTCGAGCAGCGCTGCGGTTTGGAGCGTCGAAGGCTTCGGCAAGGGCAAAGGTTCCGGCGGGAAAAATGCGCCCATTCATTTTGGCGATACCGCCGCGGCGCAAGAGCAGGAAGAAAACGAAGAGAAGCTTTCTCCGCGTGCGCCCGCGAAGACGGTGCTCAACGGAACCGCGAAATCCGCCGCGAAAGCTGCCGGCAAAAACAACGCGCGCGCCGGCCAGAAAAAAAAATCAAGCAAGACCGCGACTCCTGCCGGAAAGGTGCGGAGATAGTTTATGGCCAAAACGAACCATGGCGCGGCGCACGGAGACCTGACGAACGGCGGCAACCCCAACGCAGCGCCGGTAACCTTTCTCGAAGCCATCAAGCAGGCCATCTTTGAAGAAATGGAACGCGATCCAACGGTGGTGCTGCTCGGCGAGGACGTCGGCGTTTACGGCGGCGCCTTCAAAACCAGCGAAGGCTTGCTCGAGCGTTTCGGCTGGGAGCGCGTCATCGACACGCCCATCAGCGAAAGCGCCATCATCGGCGCGGCGTGCGGCATGAGCTACCTCGGCCTGCGTCCGATCGCGGAAATGCAGTTCATCGACTTCATCGCCTGCTGCTTCAATCAACTCACCAATTTTGTCGCCAAAGGACACTATCTCTGGAACGCGCCCGCGCCCATCGTGGTGCGCGGCCCCTCCGGAGGCGGCGTGCACGGCGGCCCGTTTCACTCCGCCAACCCGGAAATGTATTTCGTGCACACCCCGGGCCTGAAAATCGTCTACCCCTCGACGCCCTACGATGCGAAAGGCTTGCTCAAATCCGCGATTCGCGACAACAATCCGGTGCTTTTCTTTGAACACAAATTTTTATACCGGCGCATCAAGGAGCAGTTGCCGCAAGGCGAGTTTACCGTGCCGCTCGGCAAAGCCATCGTGCGCCGCGAAGGCCGGCATCTGACCATCGTCTCCTACGCCGCCATGATGCATACTTCTCTCGAGGCCGCGGATGCGCTGGCCAAGGAAGGCATCGAAGCGGAAGTGATCGATCTGCGCACGCTGCAGCCTCTCGATGAAGAAACCATTTTGGCCTCGGTTCGAAAAACCAATAGGTGCCTGGTGGTCCACGAAGACACCAAGACCGGCGGCATCGCCGGAGAAATCGCGGCCATCCTGTGCGAGAAAGCCTTCGGCGACCTCGACGGCCCGCTGATGCGGGTCACTGCTCTCGATACTCCGGTGCCCTACGCGCCGACGCTCGAAGAGCATTTTCTGCCGAACGCCAAAAAAGTTTTCGCCGCTGCCCAGGAACTGGCGCGGTATTGAGTGCTACCCGTTTTTAGTGTTTGCAGGCGCGGAAAAAAGAAGCTTGCCGCTCTGAGATTCTAGGATTTCGAGGAGAACGCCATGGCCGTTGACATCGTAATGCCGCAAATGGGTGAAAGCATTTTCGAAGGCACCATCACCAAGTGGCTCAAAAAACCCGGTGACAAGATCGAGCGCGACGAGCCGCTCTTTGAAATCTCCACCGACAAGGTGGACGCGGAAATTCCTTCACCCTCCGCCGGTGTGCTGAAAGAGATCAAAGTCAAGGAAGGGCAGACCGTGCCCATCCAGACCATCGTGGGCGTGATTGACGCCGCTGGCTCCGCCGCCGCTCCGGCCCCCGCCCCAGCCGCAAAGCAGGAAGTGCAGAAGGCCGCGGCTCCGGCGCCGCAAAAACCGCCACAACAAGCTCCCGCGTCCTCCGTGCCCGCGCCAGCCGCGGCACGACCCGCTGCCCCGGCCGGTTCCCACGAGCCGCCCAGCGGCACGAAAGATGGCGCGCGCATTCACAGCTCGCCGCTGGTGCGCCGCATGGCCAAGGAACACGGCGTCGATCTCTCGACCCTCACCGGCACCGGAGCAGGCGGCCGCATCAGCAAACAGGACATCGAAGCGGTCATCGCCGCAGGAGGTTCCGGAGCAGCGCCACCCGCGCCCAGCGCCGCGCACGACAGCGAGGAATTCGCGGAAGAGCAACTCGAAACCGCCTACGAAGCGCCGGCACAACCTTCCGCCTCGCCGCGCACCGGGGCTCCTCCGCCTCGCGCGGCCGCTCCGCCGCCGCCTCCGCCAACCGCCGGCGGACAAGTGCATGTTTCCTTCGAATCCGCCGTGCCACGCGAAAAACTTTATTTCGGCGACTACGAAGTTTCCCCCATGAGCGTGATGCGCCAGCGCATCGGTGAACACATGGTGGCCTCCAAGCGCGTTTCTCCTCACGTGTACTCGGTGGACGAAATCGACATGACCAAAATCGCCACCTTGCGCGCCAAATCGAAAGACGAATTCGAAAAGCGCAACGGCACCAAACTGACCTTCATGCCGTTCTTCGTGAAGGCCGCGGTCGCCGGCCTGCGCGCTTATCCCACGCTCAACGCCTCGCTCGACGGCACCAACGTCATCCTGCACAAAGAGATTAACATCGGCATCGCCGTAGCCCTCGACTGGGGCTTGCTCGTCCCCGTCGTCAAGCGCGCCGACGAAAAAAATATCCTGGGCATCCAGCGCAACATGAACGATCTGGCGGAGCGCGCGCGCACCAAAAAACTAAAGCCCGAGGAAGTCCAGGAAGGCACGTTTTCCATCACTAACCCCGGAGTTTTCGGTGGGCTGTTCGGCTTGCCGGTGATCAGCCAGCCCAACGTCGGCATTCTCGGCCTCGGTGCCATCGAAAAGCGCCCGGTGGTCATCAACGACTCCATCGCCATCCGTTCCATGTGCTATGTGACCCTCAGCTACGATCACCGCGTGGTGGACGGCGCCATCGCGCATCAGTTCCTGCACAAGGTGAAAGAGACGCTGGAAAACTGGAGCGAACCAGTCCTGTAGTTTTTGCTGCGGACTCCACGGAATGGCCGGGCGCTTTCCGTCGTTTTCTTGCCGCGGCCTGCTGCGCGTCGCTAGCGGTGGCGCAACAAGCGCGCTCGCGTCAGCAAAAACGGTAACGCCCCGGGAGGAAGCGCCGGGGCGTTACGCCAATCGCTGTCGTTTTGCGCGAGTTCCCGCTCACTGCACCTCGCCGGGGCTACCGCCGCTTTTTCTTTCCGCTTTTCTTGGCAGGCTTCTTGACGGATTTTTTAGCAGCCTTCTTTTTACCCTTGGATTTCGTTTTTTTGGCCGCTTTCTTGGCCGCTTTCTTCGCTGGCGCCTTCTTAGCAGGGGCTTTCTTGGCGGGCGCCTTGGCGGGAATCGTAGCCGCAGCCGCGCGAGGAGCCGCCTTCGCCGCAACCTTGCCCATCGACTTTGACCGCGGCGCTTCTTCTTCCGAGCCCTCATCCGCAAGGCTCAGCTCTTCTTCCTCGACGCCCACGATCTCTTCCGCGTCACCCCCCAGTTCTTCCTCTTCTTCGAGCGGCGCCAGCTCGCTGTCCTCTTCAAAATTATCTTTTTCGAAATCCATCTCACCCTCCCCTGGGGCAAAGTAGCTCCAGCGCGCAGAGACACTCGCCGGGCGCAGGCCCGGCGGTCTTGCTGGTCCGCCTAAAAGCCTTTCGCGTTGTTATCGCACTCGCGCGGTCTTGTCAAGCATTCTGCACGAAGCGAGCGGCCGCGGGTTTGCGAGGCACGTCGCGTGACTTCTGGCGCGCCGCGACGCCGCAAATTGCCGCTTTTAATTGTTCGCCGGGTGGCTGGTGCTCTTCTGCGCGGAAGTGGTCCCCGCACGGTGCTGCGGTCTCTTGTGCGTGCTAGCCCGGGCGGGGGCCGGCGAGGCCTCCGGCGCCCCGCCCAGGGTATAAATCCGCAGCACCATCCCGCGGCTCACCTTGTTGGCCTTCAGGCGGTTCCACTTTTTCAAATCGTCGGCTTCCACGCTGAAGCGATCCGCGATTCCCAAAAAGGTATCCCCTTTGCGCACCCGGTAGCTCACCAGCCGCCTCGTGGCCTCGGACTGCGCCTGCGCTGCGGGAATGATCAGCTTTGCTCCGGATTCGAGCGCCGCCCCGTGCTCGAGGTTATTCGCGTCCGCAATCGCCAGCGGGGTCACGCGGTATTTTTTGGCGATCGCCGAAATCGTTTCTCCCGGCGCCACGCGGTGCCGCCGCCAGCTCACCCATTTATCCGGCGGAATATCCGCAATCTCCGCGGAAAATCGCTGCGCACTCCCGGGCGGCAAATGCAGCTCAAACGAGGGATCGTCCGGCGTGGCCAGCCGCAGCAGGGAAGGATTCAGCGCGTGCAGCGTCTCCACATCCACATCGATGGTCTCCGCCACCAGCCGCAAATCAATGGCCCGCCCCGGTTTCACCACGTCGTACGGCACCGGGGCGTCCGGGTCCGCGTGAATCCCGTAGTGCGCCGCATCCTTGGCGATCAGCGTCAGCGCCAGAATAATCGGCACGTAATTCTTGGTTTCCTTCGGCAGCACGTTGCGCCGGTACAGTTCCCAGAAATCCGCATACCCGGTGCGCTCCACAGCCTTCTGCACGTTGCCCGGCCCGCAGTTATACGCTGCCATCGCCAGATACCAGTCGCCAAACATCCCGTACAAGTCCCGCAAGTGGTGCGCCGCCGCCCGCGTGGCCTTTTCCGGATCTTGGCGATCATCAATCCACCAGGTATGCCGCAACCCGTATTCATTGCCGCGCCAAGCCACAAATTGCCAGATTCCCCGCGCTCCCGCCCGCGACAGCGCCAGCGGCTGAAACGCGCTTTCCGCCTGCGCCAGATAGATCAAATCCTGCGGCACGCCTTCTTCCCGCAGCACGCGCGAAATCATCTCGCGGTAGCGTCCCGACCGCCGCAACCCCGTCTCCACGATCGCGCGCCCGCGCGGCGTCTGGAAAAAATTCAAAAACGACAGCACTTCATCGTTCACCGTCAACGGTAAGTCGTGCGAAATATTTTTTGCCGCTTCCTCCGCGCGCTCCTTCAATCGCGGGTCCACGGGAAAGGTCATGTCCGCCACTTCGTCAATCGCCGCGGGCACTGCTGGGGGCTCGCTGAAACCGTCTCCGGCGCGAAACGCCTGCAACTCATACGCGTACACCGTGTCCACCACGCGATGAAACAACTCGCTCAGCTGCGCGTCCTTGTTCAGGTCATAGCCGCTTTCGAGCAGCCAGTCGACCGCTTGGTCAAAATCCTTGCGCGAGGCTTCCAAGTGTCCGGCCTTGTAATTCTGCTCGCCGGATACAAATTTCTCTTCGACGCGCGCCATCAGGTACGCTTTACCCGCGGTCGCCGGAGGCAGCAGCGAGGCACTCGGCCGCGCTGCGGGATTCACGAGAGGCAATTTTTGTGCGAGATTTGCGGAGCTCGGCTGCTGCGCTGCCGCGGTGGGTGCCGGATCCGGCGCCCGATACGGCGCCGCTACGGGAACGCGCGCTCCGACCGGTTGCCGCGCAGCATCTTCGCACCCGCACGCCAGGCATGCCACCAGCCCGCCCAAAAACACGCTCTGCAGAATTCGGCTGGCGACGCTAATCCTCGGCGAGAGCTGGCGCTTCATCCCTCCATGGTATGTACCCCGCGCCTCCGCGGTCAACGCTTTCCGTCTGCCCGGGGTTATCGCAAACACCACAAACGACGGCCGCGCGAAAACTCTGTACCGGCCTATTTTTTCGAGTACACTCCCGATACCGCGCCGTTTCGTAGCCACGCCCGAGGAACCCTCCATGCGCAATAAACTCGCCGGCACTCTTCACCTCACGTTGGCGCTCTTCTTTCTCTCCGCGGGCGCCAGCGGGCAGTCTCCGGCGCTCTCCAGCGAGAAACGCGCGCTGATCGACCGGGCGGCCTCTGAATTTATGGCCGCCTCAAGCGCTCCTGGCATCTCCATCGCCGTGGTGCTCGACGGGCAGCCCACGTGGTCCGCCGGATACGGCATGGCCGACCTTGAAAACTCCGTCCCCGCCACGTCCGCCACGCTCTTCCGTTTGGCTTCTGTCTCGAAACCCATCACCGCGACCTCCATCCTGCAACTTTGGGAGCGCGGTAAGCTCGACCTCGACGCGCCAGTCCAGAAATATTGCCCGGCGTTCCCGCAAAAAGAATTTCCCATCACCGCCCGCGAACTCCTCGGCCACCTCGGCGGCATCCGCCACTACAATTCCGACGGTCATGGTGACATCCCGGAAGACAGCGCCCGCCATTTTTCGAGCATGGAGGAATCCCTCACCATCTTCGCCAAGGATCCTCTGGTCGCCAAGCCCGGCAGCAAATTCGCGTACTCCACCTACGGCTACACCCTGCTCGGCTGCGTCCTCGAAGGCGCCAGCGCTGAGAAATATACCGACTACGTCCGCGAGAATATTTTCCGCCCCGCGCATATGGACGCCAGCCAGCCCGACGATTTCTTCGCCATCGTTCCGCGCCGCACCCGCTGGTATCACAAGGACGCGCAAGGCGCCGTGCGCAATGCCGGGGTCCTCGATTCGAGCTACAAGATTCCCGGCGGCGGCTGGCTCTCCTCCGCCGACGACATGGCGCGCTTCGCCGCCGCGATCCTCGCTGACTCCCTCGTCAAACGCTCGACACGCGATCTCATGTGGACTCCCGAGAAGACCGCCAGCGGTGAGCTCGAGGATTACGCGATGGGTTGGGGAATCGCCAAAAAGTACGGCACGACGCTCATCGGGCACACCGGCGGCCAGCAAGGCACCAGCACGGCAATCACGCTTGCGCCGGATCGCCGCGCCGCCGTCATCGTCCTCGCCAACATGGATGGCGTCGATTCCTACGCGCTCGCCGACCAGGTCCTGCGCATCGCCCTCGGCTTCCCGGAGCCCTTGCCACCTTCCCGGGATAACTCCTCCGCGATCAGCGACCTGGCCAACATCCGTGCCGATTTTGTCCGCTATCTCAAATCGAAACAACTCGAGCCCATCCTGCAGCTCTACGCTGACGATGCCGTCTTCCTCCGCCCCGACGGCTTGCGCTTTGCTGGCATGCCTGCCATCCGCGCTCATTTCACCGACACGTTCGCCGCCCTCGACGGCGACCTCACGCTCACCAGCCTCCACACCGAGTTCTCCGGCCATCTTGCCTATGACAGCGGCGAGTGGAGTGAAATTCTCACCACGCGGGCCACCGGCGCTCAGGGTCACTTCCATGGCGACTACCTGATGGTCCTCCGCCGCGAAGCCTCCGGCTCCTGGCGCATCCTCGAGCACGTCTGGACCATGGCTGCCCCGCCCCCGCCACGGGAATAGTTCCGACCCCTGTCTCCAAGTGACTCATTGCAAATGCACTTACGATTTTGCTTGCTTCTTTACAGTAATCGTGGTACTTTTCTGTTGCGTTTGTTGCTCTTGTATCGCCTTTGGAATTCGTAAAGGGTCGCAAGGTAACTCTTGCGGCTTTTTTTGTTTTGCACCGCTTCACCGCGGCCAAGACGTACCGCAGCACCAAATAGCTTAAATCTTGAAAAGAGACACAGCAGTGAGCAAAGAACAAGGAACAGTGAAGTGGTTTAACGCCAGCAAGGGCTTTGGATTCATCCAGCGCCAGAGCGGTGAGGACGTATTTGTCCATTTCTCCGCTATCGTGGCTGATGGCTATAAGTCGTTGAACGATGGCCAAGCGGTTGAATTCGAAGTCGTCCGCGGTCCCAAGGGCTTGCAGGCGTCGAACGTCCAGCCGCTGTAACCACTTCGACTGGAAAATTTCGGGCGGTGCGCCTCAAGCGTCCCGCCCGTTTTTTTTTGTCTGGCCATCGAATCTCGCCACTGGTCACTCGCCACTTCCTTACAACCAACGACTTCTTCACTCTACTTCTCCCTGCCAGAATCGCGTCATGCAAGTCACCATGAACATTCCCGAGGAATTGGCTCAGCAGGAGCGCGTGAAGGCGTGCTAACTCTTCTCGTAGGTCCGGCTGTCGCGCTATTGCCGAAACGATGGCGCAAGAGATTCGTTCTTACACCTGATGAGTGGAAATTAGCTGGCTCGATCTCGGGATTTATCGAATCTATGGCTGCGTTAGCCGCGTCGGTCACGTGGTATTCCTACTCGGTCACGCATTGGGCCAAAGACGCTATTTTCTCGACCGTCGAGGCGCATCCACAAGCGGCGATTCCTCCGGGCACGGAAGGATTCGCTGCGCTGGTGCTGCTTCTTTTTCACCCGCTTACTTGGTTCATCCTTTACTGCGGTATCGAGGGCACCGTTCGCCTTTTGGCGTCGGCCATTAGCGGAACAACATTCGGCATCCTCCCGTTCTATCTGGCAGAACGCTGCTACTCGTTTCTGTTGGCGCGCCGAGGTAAGTTAAATTCTAAGCCGAATTCGCCCGAGGGCCACGGTTTCGAGCCGGACTTTTTGACGAAGCACACCGATGCAGAGGGCGAAATTCTCGAGATTCGCTCAGTCCAACCTAAAGAAGGATGGCTTCCGCCGAAAACCGTGAGGTTCAGTGGAATTTACTATCGCTTGTTTCAAGCTTACGAAGAGCGCTCCACAAGCCGCCGTTTCGTCTACGTTCTTCGGCGCTTGTCCGCGGGCGTCCCGAGTTGGACGGTGATCGACTATTCCGCGAATGCCCGCTGGGTTGACCCGGGCGAGTCAAAACCAAAACATTAAACTTCTTCTTCGACCAGTTGTTCGCCGTGCGCGGCTTTATGCGCTGCCACAATTTTGTCTTCCGCTTCCTTAGGCACGTAGTCGTAGTGGGAAAATTCCATGGTGTAGGTGGCGCGGCCCTGCGTCTTGGAAATCAAATCGTTGGCATACGTCAGCATTTCGGCGAACGGGACTTGCGCCTTGATCACCACGTTGTGGGCGCGCGCTTCGCTGCCCGCAATACGGCCGCGCCGCGCGCTGATATCGCCCATTAAATCGCCGGAATATTGATCCGGCGCATAAACTTCCACGTGCATGATCGGCTCGAGCAACGCTGGCCTGGCCACCTTCATGGCTTCCTTAAAAGCCAGCGAGCCCGCGATGCGAAACGCCATGTCCGAAGAATCGACGTCATGATATTTTCCGTCGTACAGGCTCACGCGAAAATCCACCACGGGAAACCCCGCCAAGTATCCGCGGGCCGCGGCTTCGCGGATGCCGCGCTCGACGGATGGAATCCAGTTCTTGGGAATCGCGCCGCCAAAAACATCGTCGATGAATTCAATGCCGCTGCCGCGTTCTCCCGGCTCCATCTTGATGCGGCAAACACCGTACTGCCCGTGGCCGCCGGACTGTTTTTTGTGCTTTCCTTCGACGTCGGCTCTGCCGCGAATCGTTTCCCGATACGCCACCTTTGGCGGTTTCAGTGTCAAGTCCACGTGATAGCGCTTATGCAGCTTGGCCACCACCACTTCAATGTGCTGCTGACCGGTACCCGCGAGCAAAAACTCCTTGGTCTGCGGATCGCGCGAGAAATGCAACGCGGGATCTTCTTCCAGAATCTTGTGAATGGAAACGCCGATCTTGTCTTCATCGGCGCGCGTTTTCGGCTCAATCGCAAAGGTAATCGAAGGCTCCGGCAGGTGCGCCGCTTCGTAAAAAATCGGCGAGCTTTTGTCTCCGAGCGTCTCACCCGTGGAGCATTCCTTTAATTTCGCAACCGCTCCAATATCTCCCGCGTGCAATTCGATCACTTCCGTCAACACCTTTCCTTGCGCCACCTGCAAGTGCTGGAATTTCTCCGCGCTCCCGCGGTTGTAATCGAGCAGCGTGGCATCATTTTTCAAGACACCGCTTTTCACCTTGAAATAATTGATGCGCCCGGCAAAAGGATCGGCCAGCGTCTTAAAAACGAACAGCGACAGCGGCTGCCGGTCGTCATATTTCCGTTCCACGCGCTCGCCTTTCCCGCCTTTGTCCGTGAACCCGACTTGCGCGTGTTCGTCCGGATGCGGAAAGCAATCCGCTACAAACGTCAGCAAGCTCGCGGTTCCGATGTTCCGCAGGGACGACACCATCAGCACCGGAATAATTTTCTCCGCCACGATCGCTTTTCGCACCCCGGGAATCAAATCGTGGATGGGAATGGTTCCTTCGCGGAAAAATTCCTCCATCATTTCATCGTCGCCTTCCGCCACCATCTCCACAATTTTTTCGTGTGCTTCTTTCGCTTCCTCAATCAGCGCATCGGGAATCTCTTCAATCTTCGGCTTGCCATCGCCATCGGGCGTATAAAAATGTGCTTTCATGGAAACCAGATCAATCACCCCGCGAAAGCCGCGCTCCGAACCAATGGGCAATTGCAGCGCCACCACGGTCCTTCCAAATACGCTGGTCAAAGACTCCACGGCGCGATCGAAATCCGCCAGCTCGCGATCCATCCAGGTCAGCACAAATGCGCGCGGGATATCGTACTCACAGCAATAATCCCAAACTTTTTCCGTAGTCACCTGCGCGCCCACGTGCGCGTCCACGGTAATCAACGCCGCATCCGCGGCAATCAGCGAGGCTTTGCTTTCCGTAATAAAAGTTGAATATCCCGGCAAATCCAGAAAATTAATTTTCACCTTGTTGTCCGGCCCCGGTCCGCACAGCGTGCACGGCCACTCCGCGAACGCCAGTCCCGTTTGAATGGAAATCTTCCGCGCGATCTCTTCTTCATCCCAGTCCGTGGTGGTGTTGCCTTCCGCTACTTTTCCCCAGCGCGGCGTCATCCCCGCGGTGTACAGCAACGACGACACCAGTTGCGTCTTCCCAGTGCCGCCGTGGCCGACAATGCCAACATTGCGAATGTCCTTCGTGAGATAGGTTTTCATGGTGATCTCCCTTTTGCGAAGTGTGACGTCAATGAACGTCGCGCAAGCGGCTCGAATGCCGCGACGGGCGTCAACTCGACCGCGCGCGCGTCACTTCGATTCCATTGATTGAGGAGAACGTGTCGTGTTGTCTCTGGGTCCGGCGGGTGCCGGGCGAAGGACGAGCAAAACCCCTAAGTGCGCTCTCCCGCTTGGTGCGGCCTCCCTCGAGCGGGGCCGACTCGCGGATGCTAGCACAGCCCGGTGTTGCGGGCAATTAGTAGCGATCATGTCATCCGGCCCGCGTTGCACAGTGATCGGGCAGCAGGCTCGGTGAAGAAACTGCGAATTTCTAGTGTTCCGCGGCCGCTCGACGATGCGATGGTCAAGGAAGCCAAAGACAATAATCGTACGATCGCACTCAAAGACGCTGTCCAAACGGAAACATGGAGGCGACGATTCAATACACAGTCAACTATTGCGTTAAAACCTAAGACAGGCGATTCAGGCCGTTGAAGGCAGCCGTTTTGTAGCATTCTGCCAGCGTCGGATAGTTGAAAACCGTGTTGATGAAATAAGTGACTTTGCCTTTCAGCGTGAAGACCGCCTGGCCTATGTGCAGAAGTTCGGCGGCGTCTTCGCCAAAAATGTGCACGCCGAGAAGTTCGAGACTTTCACGGTGGAAAAGCAGTTTCAGGCGGCCGTTGGTGTGGCCGCTGATTTGCCCGCGCGCAATTTCGCGGTAGTAGGCAACGCCCACTTCGTAGGGAACATCCTCGTCGGTAAGTTGTTCCTCCGTTTTGCCAATGAAGGAGATTTGCGGAATGGTGTAGATGCCGTAGGGATATCCTTCCGGATCGGTTTTCACCGGCAAATTGAAAGCGCGCGCGGAAGCGATGCGGCCCTGCTCCATCGAAACGCTGGCTAAACTCGGGAAACCGATGACGTCGCCCACGGCGAAGATGTGGGGTTGTGATGTGCGATAATCGGCATCCACTTTGATGCGGCCGCGATCGTCGCACTCGATTCCTGCAGCGGAAAGATCGAGCTTGTCGACATTTCCCTGGCGGCCCACGGCGTACAGCAAACCGTCGGCGATGATGCGTTTTTTGCTGACCAGATTCGCAGCTACTTTGCCATCCGGCAACTCCTCGACGCTTTCCACCTCTTCACTGAGGCGCAGCGTGGCGCGCTGGTCGCGCATGTGATAGGTGAGCGCTTCGACCATCTCAGTGTCGGCAAATTCGAGCAGGCGCGGGCGCTTTTCAATGATGATGACGCGCACGCCGAGCGTGGCGAACATGCACGCGTATTCGACGCCAATGACACCGCCGCCCACCACGATAAAAGTCCGCGGAATTTGCGGCATGCTGAGGATTTGATCGCTGTTGATAATGTTGCGGCCGTTGATGGGGACTTTGGGATTGGTCGCGGGCTTGGTGCCGGTCGCGATGATGATGTAATCGCCTGCAAATTCTCCGAAGCCGTTGGCATTGTCCACGCGAATGTGATGCGAATCCATGAAACGCCCGGTACCATGAATCAGCGTGACGCCGTTGCGCTGCAGCTGGCTCTGAATCACGCCAACTTCATTCTCCACCACGTGCTGCACGCGAAAGTTCAGGTCCGCCATGGTGCAGGCTTCCTTGCTGTTGTAATTGGTGCCGTAAAAATTCTTGTCGTAGAAACCGGAGAGATGCAGCACCGCTTCCCGCATGGTCTTGCTAGGGATGGTTCCGGTGTTGATGCACACGCCGCCAATACTGGCCTGCCGCTCAATGACCGCGACGCGCTTGCCGGCTTTGGCGCCCTGAATCGCCGCGCGTTGCCCGCCGGGTCCTGAACCAATCACAATCAGATCATACGGCTGCATTCTCGGAGTCCTCCGTGGCCGGTTCGTGGGGGGAGGCTGCCGAAGGCGAGGCCACTGGCATAGGAGTATAAACGACCGCAGGCGGCTTGTGGGCGGAGGAGCGTCCGTCGTCAGCGGCGCCCGCGGCGACGCCCATCAAATAATCCTGCACGGAAAAGCGATAGCGGTCGCGCGTTGGTTGCGGGCGCGAATAGCAGCCATCGGTACCGAGCAGGCGGGCCTTGCGGGTATCGGCGAGATAAGACGACAGAATCTCCGTGCAGACGCGCTCGCGAAGCGCGGAATCCTGCAGCGGAAAAATCACTTCCACGCGTTCATAGAGGTTGCGGGGCATCCAGTCCGCGCTGCCCAAATAAACTTCGGGATGGCCGCCGTTTTCAAAATAGAAGATACGGCTGTGCTCCAGAAAACGGCCGACAATGCTGCGCACGCGAATGCGGCTGCTGACGCCGCGCAGCCCAGGAACCAGCGCGCACTGCCCGCGCACGATGAGATCGATTTCCACTCCGGCGCGCGAGGCGCGATAAAGCGCCTGGATCAGGGACTGATCCGTAAGAGCGTTCATCTTGGCGATGATGCGCGCGGGGCGTCCGCGGCGGGCGTGGCGTGTCTCGCGATCGACGATAGCCACGCAGGATTTGGCCATATCGCGCGGAGCGATCATCAGCGGGTGGTAATTCTTCTGCTCCGAGTAGGCCGTCAGAAAATTAAAAACGTCGTGCACCGCGGACGTGATCGCCGGATCGCTCGTGAACAGACTGAGGTCGGTGTAAAAGCGCGCGGTCGAAGGATTGTAATTCCCGGTGCCGAGATGCGCGTAGCGGCGAATTTTACCGTCGGGATCGTGGCGCACGATCAGCAGAAGTTTGGCGTGCGTCTTCAGGTCCACGAGCCCGTAGGAAACTTGCACGCCGGCATCTTCAAAGCTGCGCGCCCAGCGAATGTTGGTGGCTTCGTCAAAACTGGCTTTCAGTTCGACAACCACCGTGACCTCTTTTTTGCCGGCAGCTTCGAGCAATGAACGCGCGATGGGAGAGTCCGAACTGGTGCGATACAGCGTTTGCTTGATGGAAAGAACGCGGGGGTCGCGCGCGGCGGTTTGCAGAAAATGAACCACCGCGTCGTAGGACTCGTAAGGATGGTGTATCAGGACGTCCTGGCGGCGGACGGCGTCGAACATGGAATCGGCGTCGTGGCCGATGCGCACCTGACGCGGCGCGAAAGACGGATATTTCAAGTCGGGACGCGGCGTTTCTTCATAAAGATGAAACAGTCGCTGCAGGTTCACGGGACCCTTGGCGCGGAAAACCAGAGACTCGTCGAGCTCAAATGTGGAAACCAGGCGTTCGATGATTTCCGGAGGAGCGCCGGCTTCAATTTCGAGGCGCACGGCTTCGCCTTTGCGTCGCTGTGTGACTTGCGAATCCACGGCTTCCAGCAAACTGCGCGCTTCTTCTTCTTCAAGGTAAAGATTGCTGTTGCGCGTGATGCGGAACGGCACGGAGCCGAGAATCTCGTAGCCGCGGTAAAGCTTGGCGGCATAGCTGGAAATAATGTCGTGCAGAAAAACGTAGTCGATGGTTTCCGCGGTGGATGGAACGCGCAGCAAGCGCGGCAAGGCGCGCGGCACAGTAAGCACGCCGAAGTACGGCTTGCCGTTACCGCCGCGTCGTTTGTGCAGATGAAACGCCACACATAACGCCTTATTGAGGACGTGCGGGAAAGGGTGCGAGGGATCGACAGTGACCGGCGTAAGCAACGGAGAAACACGGCGGTCGTAAAACGTTTTGGCGGCCTGACTGGCTTTTGATTCGAGCTCGCTGACGCGCAGAACGCGGATGGATTGCTTGGCGAGCGCCGGAAGCAACTCGTCGTTCCAGCATTTGTACTGGTCGCGCACGAAGATTTGCATGGCGCCAGACACCAGTTGCAGTTCCTGCTCGGCGGTGCGGCCATCCGGCCCAATTTCGGCCGAGCCGTGTTCGATGCGCTGCAAGAAACTGGAGACGCGCACTTCGACAAATTCGTCGAGGTTATTGGCGGTGATTGCGAGAAACTTCACGCGCTCGAGCAGCGGGTTGCCCGCGTCACGCGCTTCTTCGAGCACGCGCCGGTTAAACTCCAGCCATTGCACGTGGCGATTGAGAAAGTAGCGCGGATCAGAGAGTGAAGTGCGTGTCATAGCCCAGTAAGGGGAGCCAGAGAGAGATAGCGCATAGGTGTTACGCAGAGATTAACGGGAAATTCGATTCACGATAGTCCCGCGAGTTTGCCCAAGCCCTTCATTTTGGCACGGGCGGTGAGCGCGCCGTATTGCTTCATCATTTGTCGCATTTGCAGATATTGCTTCACCACGGAATTCACATCCTGCACCGAGGTGCCGCTGCCGGCGGCAATGCGTTTGCGGCGCTTGCCGTCGATCACATTGTGGTCGCGGCGCTCTTGATTGGTCATGGAATTAATGATGGCTTCCACTTGTTTCAGCTTGCCTTCGTCGACTTGCGCGTTCTTGGGCAGATTTTGCAGCGGGCCAACCTTGGGAAGCATGTCCACCAATTGTTCGAGCGGACCCATCTTGCGAATCTGTTTCAGCTGATCGCGAAAATCCTCCAGCGTGAAATCTTCCTTGCGCAGCTTGCGTTCGAGTTCGGCGGCGGCTTTTTTATCGACGGCTTGCTCGGCGCGTTCAATGAGCGACATGAGGTCGCCCATGCCGAGAATGCGCGAGACGATACGCTCGGGATAAAAACCCTCCAGCGCATCGTATTTTTCGCCGAGGCCCACAAATTTTACCGGCGCGCCGGTCACTTTCCCAATGGAAAGCGCCGCGCCGCCGCGTGCGTCGCCGTCGAGCTTGGTGAGGATGACCCCGGTGAGGCCGAGGCGTTTGTGAAATTCGCCGGCGGAACGTACCGCGTCCTGTCCGAGCATGGCGTCGGCGATGAATAGCAGTTCGCTGGGCTGCAATTCTTTCTTAAGATGGCCGAGCTCATTCATCAGTTCGTCGTCAATGTGCAAGCGGCCGGCTGTGTCGACAAGGATCACATCGCTGGCGGAGAGTTTGGCTTCCTTAATGGCGCCGCGCACAATTTCGAGCGGCTTGTCCGTGCCGGCGCCCGGCCAGAGATGCGTGCCCACAGCTTTGGCGACTTGCGCCAGCTGCTCGCGCGCGGCCGGACGGTACACGTCGGTGGACACGACCAGCGGGCGGTGCCCGTGCTGCGTCAGCCACTTCGCCAGCTTGCCGGTTGTAGTGGTTTTTCCCGAACCCTGCAAACCAACAATCATCCACACCGAAGGCGGTTTGGAAGCAAAGAGCGGCTTGGCATGCTTACCAAGCAGCGCGGCCAGTTCGTCGCGCACCACTTTGACAACTTGTTGGTCCGGCGAAAGCTGCATCATCACTTCGGTGCCAATGGATTTGGCGCGGATGTTGGCGAGCAATTCGTCGGCGACGCCCACGTTGACGTCGCCCTCGAGCAGCGCCTCGCGAATTTCCGCGAGTGCGGCGTCCAGATGCTCGTCGGTCAGCTTGCCCTGGCCGCGTAAATTCTTGAATGTGCGCTGCAGCTTCTCTGTAAGGTTTTCAAACATGGTTCGGCTCGCCCCTGGCGATGCACTCCTATTGTACCGCTAGCGCGGAGCATCCTGCAGGTGTCTAACGATGGGGATGCGGACCGGAGTAGGGATCAGACGTGCTGCAAGTGGGTGTCCCGGAAAAAAGTAGGATACTTGAGCCCGTATCCGAGCATGCGGTCGAATCCGATGTGCGAGATCCAAATCAAGGCATACGGAGTAATCCCTGGAAAAACGAGTCCGCCGAGCAGCAGCGCGATGGGAGCGGTAAGCGTATGGAACAAATTGTAGACGGCCGAACCTAATTTGGAAGACTTCAGGTAGCCGAGCATGGCCAGATCGGGGGCAAGAAACAAAAGGGCAAAGAGCCACCAATGGTACCGGCCCTGGCAATAAAAGCAGACGGCCGCGGAAAAAACGGCGGCGCCTTCCAGATTTAGCAGGAATTTGGGTCTCGTTAGCATGGTTCGAAATTCCTTTGGAGGATGCCGCGGAGCAATTGTTTCGCTCGAAGACCAAAATCCAAAAAGAAGCTCAGAATGTAACTCGCACCCCTAGTTGCGCAGCGAAAGGAATGCCGACGGTGGTGCCCGGGCCAAAGAAATCGCCGAGCGCGCCTGCGGGAACGAGCAACTGCCGCGGATTTGTTACCGGGACCGCGCAGGCTGGCGTTGGACACAGCGCGGTAATGTTTGCAACGTTGTTCGCGGGCACGGGAAGCGCAGCAACGTTGGTGACGTAATTCGCTCCGGGATTGTTGCGGTTGAATAGATTGAAGAATTCAATGAACGGCATCACCGACCAGCGGTCGTGAAAATGAAACGGCCGCGCTACGCGCAGGTCCATCTGGATATAAGGCGTGCCGCGAAATTCGTCGAGCGTGGTTTCCGTGCCGTCGACCACCGCGCGCGTGCCCACTGGCGCGTTGGTCAGCGTAATAGGCCGGCCGCTTTCCGCCTGAAATAAGGTGGAGAGCTCGAAGCCACCGGGCGTCAGGAAAGTCCCAGCGACGACCGCGCGATGTGTCACGTCCTCCCCCGACGGGCCGTAATCACCATGCGCGAACGGGTGATACGGATTGCAAACGCCGTCAACGTAATCGAAAAGTTCGCCAAGCAGGCAGCCCCAGGTTTTTGCGCTGGACAGCGTGTAGTTGGCCACCAGGCTTACGCGGCGCGAGACGTTGCCTTGCAGATGCACCAGCAGCGCGTTGTAGCTGGAGCGATTGTCGGAGCGAAACACTTCGAGGCCATCAGGATATTGGTAGGCGCTGTAACTGTGGCGCCCCTGCTCGAGGGTGTAGTCGGCACTGAGGTTCCAATTGGCGTTGAACGCGTGCTGAATTCCCACGCTGGCGTGCAGCGCATACGGCGTGTGGTAATGCGGATCGATAAGCGCGGGCGGCGCGCCGCCATTTCTATTGGCGTCGTTGACGGACTCGAGCGCGAGAACCCAGCCGGTTTGCGCCAGATCGTTGTAGTACAGTCCGGCGCCGCCGCGAATCACGGTTTTTTCTGAATCGCCCAGCGCGTATGCAAAACCGAGGCGCGGTGCGAACGCTTTGCGGTAATCGTGCGGAGCGCCGGTGATTTCGGGATCAATGCCGGGCTGCAGCGTGGCCAGGGCGAAATTTTGCAACTGGCTGCGTCCGGAAGCCAGGAACAAGCCGAAGGTGGTGTCGTAGCGCAAACCGTAATTCACGGTCAGCCGCGGCGTGAGGCGCCAGGAATCTTGTGCGTAAAAACCGAGGCGCTGCACATTTTGCGAAAAGCTGCCGTCACCCGCCGGAGAGAATGCGCATTTAATTCCGGAAGCAGCGGCGGGTTGCGCGGCACATTCGCGGCTGAAGAAAAACTGCGCGGGGCTCGCGGCGTAAAAACTCGGGTCTTGCGGATAGCTGATGACCGTTTCCGAGGTGGCGGAAAGCGCGCCGCTCAAAACTGGCTCGTGAATGATACTAACGCCGAAGCGCGGCGAGTGATGACCCGCGGTGTGGCTGACGTCGTAACGCGCCTGATATTTCTCCTGATTGCGCAACACGGGAAACGCGGTGATGGCAGTGGCAAAAGAATTGTCGCCGAAGGTGTCGAGGCCAGAAATAGTCTGAAAGGTGACGCTAAAAGGGAATTGCAGCGAAAAGCCCAGATAATCATTGCGCGTTTCCGTGTGATGCAAAGCGCTGGCGCCAAAGCTAAAACTGCCGACCCACGTGGGGGAAAAAACAAATTGATTGTTGAGCGCCAGGTTTAAATAGGTGGAGTGCGAAGTGGCTCCGGTGCTCGGCAGCGTGGCTTGCTGCAGCAGATCGTTGTGCGTGAGGTAGGTGTCAGTGGAGGCGCGCAGAAACCATTGCGAATTGGCGGATTGCCGCCAGTCGAGCCGCGCCGAGCCCAGCAGATCGTGGAAGGGCACTGGCGCAAAGGCCGGCACGGCAATCGAAGGCACGCCGGAGATCAATCCTTCCTGTGCCAGCGCGGCGAGCGCACTGAATTGCGCCTGGCTGGCCGGACTGTATGCGATGCTGGCGCGTTCCTGCACATATTCAAATGAAGTGAAAAACCACAGTTTGTCCGGCTGGAGCGGGCCTCCGAACGCGCCAACATAATTCTGGCGAGAAAAAGGCTGTTTGGGATTGGGCGGCGGGTTTTCAATTGGAAAGCGCGCGTTCAGCGCGGCCGCGCGTTCGTAAAATGCAAAATCTCCGTGCCAATCATTGGAGCCACGCCGTGTGGTGATCACCACGGATCCCGCGGTGGTACGTCCAGTGTCCGCGTCTTCCTGCGCGGTGCGAAACGCGAATTCTTGAATGGCGTCCGGCGAAAAATTTTGCAGGAAACCGCCGATGTAATCGTCGGAATTGTCGACACCGTCCACCGACAAATCGTTGTTGAGACCGGAACTTCCGCCGGTAGAAACTGCGGTAATGCGCGCTTTGGTGGGATCGGACGGCTCGACCGGCTCGGTTCCCGGAACAAGGTACGCGATATTCGCAAAGCTGCGCGCCGCCAGCGGGATGTCCTGCAAGTCGCGCTGACCGACGATACCCTGATGCACTGCGCTCGCGAGATCCATCGGTTGCGTGCTGATGGTCGACGCCTGATCCGCGACGGTGATGCTCTGCTCGATCGCCTGTGGATTCAGAATTACGTCAATATCGCGCACCGCGCTAACCGCCACGCGCACCTGCGCGATGGCCTCCGCAAATCCCGATTTTCGCACCGCAATGCTGTACGTGCCGGGAGGTATATCATCCATGCGGAACGCGCCACGCTCGTCGCTAGCGGCCGCGCGTTCAAACGAAAAGCCCACGCCGCGCAACGTCACCTGCGCTGCCGGAATACTCGCTCCGCTCGTATCGCGAACCAAGCCCTCTAACGAGCCGCGATACGTTTGCGCCAGCGGGCAAGAAGCACCCGCCAGCGCGGCCATCAGGAACGCGAAGAATTTCGCCCAAAACCTTCGCTGCGAGCATCTTGTAAACATTCGGCCAACACCCGAGTTGCCATCTTAGACGCGTAGCAGGCGGGTTTCGTTTCCGCTGCGCGATTGCAAGTTTACGCGAAACCACCCTAGATTTCGCCCGCGGTTCGCCGATGGAGGTGATCTGCCAGCCGGCGGCGTTTATCGCCCGTTTAGGATGAATCTGAGTAAATGGCAGTGCACGTGACGGACCTTCAGGACCGTCAGCCCTTACAAAGGCGTAATGAACATGCGATGCAAACTTGGCGTTGTGATTCTTGGTGGCGCGCTCTGCGCAACGATGGCGGTGTCACAAGACAAGAAAATCAAACGTTCCGACCTGCCTGCGGCCGTGGAAAAAACGGTGGCGGCGCAAAGCACCGGAGCAACGATTAAACGTTTCAGCATAGAAAAAGAAAACGGCGAGACGCTTTATGAAGCGGAGATGACGGTGGGGGGCCACAGCAAAGACGTCACCGTGAACGCGCAGGGCGAAGTTGTCGAAGTCGAAGAAGAAGTGGCGATGGACAACTTGCCAGCAGCGGTCAAATCCGGGCTGCTCAGCAAAGCGGGAAAAGGCAAAATTACCAGGGTGGAATCGCTGACCAAAAAAGGAAAGCTGGTCGCCTACGAAGCGCAGGTAAACAGCAACGGCAAAAAGTCTGAAGCGCAAGTCGGCCCCGAAGGACAGCCGCTCGATCACAAAGAATAAGCCCCGGAAGCGCTCCGCACCGCTACACCTGCAATCTAAATCTGAAGCGCGTTAGCATGATGGTCATCGTCAGTACCAGCGCTGCAAATAAAAGTGCCCGCATCACGCCATACCAGCCCTGGGTTCCATCAGCGGTAAGCCGAAAAAGAGCCGGCGTAAAATATGCCAAGTATGCGAGCATGTAGGCAAGAAGAGCATTGCAGCCTACCGGTTTCAGAAATCCAGCCCATTTCGTCCAGCGTTTAACGTCAGCAATCCAGTAGAGCAACAAGACCACCAAGATATTTGTCGCGGCGCAGTACAAACACCAAGACGGAGTGTCGCGCAACTTCGATATTCCCAGCGGGGCGAGCTTCCACGCGGCTCCCGCAAGAATGGCTGCGTAAACCATGGCCATAAAGACCTTGGCACGAAAATTACCGGCGATCGTGTTTTCCAGAATGATCAGGTAAGCGATCAATCCCGCCACGGCGATGGAAGCCAAGCCAGCTTCAAAAGGCTGCGCGAAGGGCGGCCAGCGATGGAGGCACGCGAACCAACCTTTGACGGACATGACGTTCAACGCGCACAGCACTGCGAGAGAAGCGCCCAGCGCCACGACGTTTTTCTTGCAGAGCAAATAAAGCGAGCCAGCCAGCAGGTACGCCCATCCCAGCAATCCCAGGATTTCCCAATCGGAAAAATCGAGCCACCCCGCATGGCCGTCCTCCGTTGTTCTTCGGAAGACCGCCGCTAATACCGCCAGCAACAATAAACCTACATATTTCAAGACGCGCTGAAGCCGTTTGTTTGCCGACCATGACAAAGAAACACCCCAGCCGAGTGCGATTCCCGCAAATCCCAAAAGATCCCAAAGAACAGGGCTGATACCTGTTCGCTGCCGATCGACTTGCGGTCCATTCGAGATAAACAGACCAAGTGCCACAAGACTCAAAGACCGCGCTACGATGCGCAACCAAATCTTGCCGCGGGAATCGCCTTCCGCAATCCTGCGATCCACAGCAATCGGAATCGACATACCCATTACGAATAAGAAAGCAGGGAAGACCATGTCCACGTAAGTTATCCCGTTGCTTTGACGAGGCATGTGATACGTCCACCAAGGCAGCCCTTTGACGAAATCCAGATTATCGACGAACACCATCACGAGAACGGTTAGTCCGCGGAAAATATCGAGGGATGCGATTCGGTGCGTAGCGGCTTCGTCGCGGCCTTGACCTATGGCTTGTGCTGCTTCCGGAGTGTCCATGGCGGGCACGATTCTAGAACAAAACTTGCAGGGAAAGAGCCACCGATAGGAACGGCGCGCAGCTGTATGCTTGAGGGTGTGTCAGCGCCGGTGCAAAATCCCCATAGCGCCGGTTGAAAATTTCCCAACCTTAATGTGGTAAACCGAGACCAACCCCATATGGAGGAGGTTCCGAAGTTCAGGGGTGGGGAATTTTCGACCGGAATGAGGAGTTGGACCCCTTCCCTGAGAACCGGAGAAGTGGCACCTGGCTCGGTTTGTCGGTTGTGGTTCTACCGTGCCTTCATCACGAACCAAAAGCATACAAAGATCATCGCAAGACTGACGACGCCTACCCCTAGCAGAAACCGGTTCCCAACGGGATTGCTGCGTCGAGAATTGCCTAGCCCCGAAGGTATGAGACCGAGCAAACGAATTGCTATGGCGACGACTCCAAGGACGATTCCCAGAATGACCGTCAGCAAACTTTTCATATTGATGTGAGCGAAAATCCCCGCTTAACAATATCAAACAATAGCAGCGCCACTGAGTGCGGCCTCCACCGACAGGCTATCAAGCAAAAAGGCGCTTGTCCGGTAGCGACCCATCAGACGGCTCTGTAAGCTACCCCCACCTTTTCTAGGGAAGCCTACCCACATCGTATCCCCCTGAGTCGTTGAGGTAGTAATCCAGGAACACGGGAGGAAGCAAGCAGAGTTGGAGGGGCGAGCGGGGGGCGAGGCGCTCGATGATCTGCCAGGGGCTCATGTTTTCCTTGTGGGAGTTGGGGCGCACCAAGTTGAAGTACAGCTGATAGGTGTGCACTTTGGCGAGGAAGTCGCCGCGGCTGGAGAAGTCTTCGAGGTCGAAGAACTCATCTTCTTCGAGGCGATGCACGGTTTCCACGTCGCTTTGGTAGGTGTGCGCGGCGGGCGGGATGCGCACGTGCTGGCTGTCGCCGAGAGCGGCAGGGAAATCCCCTTTGAACTCGCCACCGTTGTCGGTTTGCCAAACCACATCGCGGAGCGAGACGCCGTAGCGATCCAGATGCTGCTGGATGCGGGAGGCGAAAACGGCGCTGGCCGAAGCGCTGCGTTGCTGGGCGAAGGCCCAGAACAACAAACCGCTGCGGACATCGCGGGCGGTGTACTGAATGGCCGGCAAGTGTAGGCGTTGGGCCTGCAGCCAGTAGCGCGGGATATCGTCGAGATCCTTGGTATCGGCGCTGATTTGCTGGAACAGCGCCCAGGACGCTTTGATGTGCGCGAGGTCCTGCTTGCGCTGATATTTGCGGCGGCGTTTTTTCAGCAGGTCGTGTTCGCGCCAAATGCGTTCCAGAGCGCAATGGCTGATGGGCAGATCAAACTCGCGGATCAGGCGGCGCGCGCCGAAAGTGGGAAGCGTTTTGCGCAGTTCGACGAATTGCGCTTCGGCGGCAGGAGGAGTTTTTTGAGCCTGGTGATGACGAGCACGTGGAAGTGCGAGCAGGCCGGATGCGCTGTGTTGCTGAAAGCGCCGCAGCCATTTGCGGACGGTGGGCACGGTGGTAGCGAAGAGTCGCGCGGTCGGCTTGATGCCGCGCCGTTTGGCGCTCTCGACGAGCCGCAGACGATGGTTGTAGGCGTCTTTCATCTCACGCACCAGATCGAAATAACGGGCGGAAGTAGCCATGGCGCGGCGATTTTATCTTCCGCGCCGTAGCGGACGGCTGTGGAAAAGGCGCTACGCTTGGGAATCCCGCAAAAAACGCGGGATTCCCACTTTCCCACAGCCGCAACAACAACTGCTCCATTTCTTTCCGCCGCCTCCCGCTCACACACTTCAATCCCGCCAGGGGGATACGATGTGAGTAGGCTCTTCCAGTTATAGCAAAGGCTTTGTGGATGTGCGCCGGTCTGCTACAATAAAGAGCTTCTGAACAGTCTATTTTACGAAGCAGGAATAACTTATGGCGATGAAGTGTGAAATTTGCGGCAAAGGGCCGCAGTATGGGAACGTGGTAAGCCACGCGAATAACACGCGGCGGCGGCGCTGGAATCCAAACTTGAAGCGCGTGCGCGCAGCGAGCGGGAACAACTCGAAACATATACGGGCGTGCACGGCTTGTATTCGAGCCGGCAAGATCAAGAAAGCCGCCTGAGCCTGCCAACTTGCTCCTTCCTCATTTGAAATTGCGCGGGATGCAAACATTGCGAGGGTCGGGAACGGTTGCGTCCACGATGGTGCTGGGCGCCGTGCTGCTGGTGTGCGCGGGGGGTTGCAACAAGCAGGCGCAGCATTCCGCGGATGTGTGGGCCACGGTGAACGGCAAAGAGATCAAGCGCGACGACGTGGAGAAATACTATCGCACGCGGGTGAATCCCGAGGGGCCGCCACCTTCGCAGGAAGAAGCGCTTTCGCTGAAGCTGAACGTGCTGGACGAACTGATCAACAACGAGATTTTGATCGAGCGCGCGAAGAAGCTGAACCTCGAAGCCAGCGACGGGGAAGTGGAAGACAAATTTACGGAGTTGAAGAGCCCGTACACGGAAGACGAATTCCAGAAGCAGCTGAAAGAACGCGGCGTTTCGGTGGACGATTTGAAGAGCGATTTGCGGCGGCAGCTTTCCATCCAGAAATTGCTGAACCGCGAAGTGGTGGCGAAGATTTCCATTACGGATCAGGACGTGGTGGATTTTTACAACGCGAACAAGGCGCAGTTTAACGTGGCGGAGCCGCAATACCGGCTGGCGCAGATCGTGGTGACGCCGCGCAAAGAACCGCAAATCCGCAATCGCAAGAACGACGATGCCACGAATGAGGCGGAAGCGCAGCGCAAAGTGAAAATGCTGATGGACCGCTTGAACAGCGGTGCGGATTTTGCGCAGCTGGCGATGGATTATTCCGAAGACATGAATTCGGCGGCAACCGGCGGGGATCTGGGTTACGTGCCGGAGTCGGCGCTGAATCAATCGGATCCGCAGCTCAAAAAAATTGTGCTGGAGCTGAAGCCGGGGCAAGTGAGCCAGCCGATTCAGTTGAAGGATGGCGTGCGCATCTTGAAATTGATCACCCGAGAGTCGCCGGGGCTGCGCGGGATCAACGATCCGCAGGTGCTGCAGACGATTCGCGATACTTTGCGGAACCGCAAGGAGCAATTGCTGCGCGCTGCGTACCTGGCGATTGCGCGGGACGATGCGCGGGTGACGAACTATCTGGCGGAGCAGGTGATGGAGACCGCCGGCAAATTGCAGGATGCCGGGAAGAGCGCGGCTCCCGCCGCGGCGAAGTAAAAACCACGGCGCTGTTTCACGGCGCAACGGCACCGCGCAACCCTTAAATCTTAATCGACCCACACGAGAACATCGCCGGCATTTACCGCCTGGCCTTCTTCCGCAAGCACTTTTTCAATTTTTCCGTCCTTGGGAGAGCGAATTTCGTTTTGCATTTTCATGGCTTCGATGACCAGAAGGCCTTGACCGGCGGCGACGGCGTCTCCAGGTTTAATTAGGATGCGAATGATTTTGCCGGGCATGGGAGAGACGACTTGCTGGCGGCCTTCGACGGCCAGGGCGCCGTGGCGGCCGCGCCACGCGCGAGGGTCGACGATTTCCGCCCGCATCTCGGTGGTTCCGAGCTGAATTTTTAGCGCGCCATCCGCGGCGGGCGAGACCCGGACCTCGTGCGAACTGCCGTCCAACAAAACGGAAAATACGTGAGGAGCGATTTCGACGGCGTCGATTTCCGCGGGGCTTCCGAGAAGCGTGGCGCGCCAGCGATCGCCATCGCGTGCGAGTTCGACGGTGCGGGTCTCTTTGCCGCCCCGCGAAGTGCTTAGCGCGATTTGTATCTTCATGGCTGGCGATCCAATTGTTCGCGGCGCTTTTCGGTTTTCCAGCGGGAAGGCGCTGCTGCGTCCGCCTCGGAGTGCGATCGCGAAATGTCATTGGCGTGCCAAAGCGCGGCGGCAACGGCGGCGGCATCGAGCTGCGCGGCGTCGTCTTTTGCCGGAACCCGGGGTCGGCGGAGAAGTTCGTCGAGCCAGGTGGTGTGAATTTCTGAGCGGAGAAAGTCGGGCTCGCTGAGAATGCGGCAAAAGAGCGCGACGTTGGTCTTGATTCCCGTGATGGTGTACTCCTCGAGCGCGCGGCGAAGGCGGGCGATGGATTCTTCGCGGCTATTGCCCCAGGCGATTAATTTTCCGAGCAGCGGATCGTAATCGTTGGGGACGGTCCAGCCTTCGTAGATGCCTTCGTCGAGGCGAATGCCGGGGCCGCTCGGCACGGTGCGCGTAAGAATTCTGCCGGGAGACGGGAAAAAATTATTGTCGGGATCCTCGGCATAAAGGCGAACTTCCATGGCGTGGCCGCGGGGTGTGAGGGTCTCCCAAGCAAAAGGCAGGCGGTGGCCCGCGGCGATGGCGATTTGGAGTTTGACGAGGTCGAGGCCGGTGACTTGTTCGGTGACCGGATGCTCGACCTGCAAGCGGGTGTTCACTTCCAGAAAATAAAAGTTGGAGCGGGCGTCGACGAGGAATTCGACGGTGCCGGCATTTACATAACGGCCGGCGCGTGCCAGGCGGACCGCGGCGTCGCCCATTTTTTTGCGGAGATCGGGGGTCACGATGGGCGACGGAGCTTCTTCAATTAGTTTTTGATGGCGGCGCTGCACGGAGCATTCGCGTTCGCCGAGGGAGACGACGCGGCCGTGCGCGTCGGCCAGGATTTGCACTTCGACGTGGCGCGGTTTCTCGAGGTATTTTTCAAGATACAATCGCGCGTCACCAAAAGCGTTGGCGGCTTCCGAGCCGGCATCGCGAAAGGCTGCCGCAAAGCCGGCGTCTTCGGTGACCAGGCGCATGCCTTTTCCGCCGCCACCCGAAACGGCCTTGAGCAGCACCGGGTAGCCCATGCTTTGCGCCATGGCTTGCGCTTCGTCGAGTTTCTCAATGGGATCGTTGGTGCCGGGGACGGTCGGGACATCGGAGCGCCGCGCCAGCTGGCGGCCCGCAGTTTTTGAGCCCAGGGCTTCCATGGATTCAGCGGAAGGGCCGATGAAGGTGAGTCCGGCTTCCGTGCAGGCGCGCGCGAGATCAGCGTTTTCGGCAAGAAAACCGTAGCCGGGATGAACGGCATCGCATTCCGCGCGACGCGCCACGGCCAGGAGTTTGTCAATGCGCAGATAGCTTTCGCGAGAGGCCGCAGGGCCAATGGCGTAGGATTCGTCGGCGAGGCGTACGTGCAGGGATTTGCGGTCCGCTTCGCTAAAGACGACCGCGGATCGGATGCCGAGCTCGCGGCAGGCGCGCAAAATGCGAACGGCGATTTCACCGCGATTGGCGATGAGAATTTTTTTGAACATAGCTGGCCCGGTAAGGCAGCGAGATCTTAGCATGCGACGGAGCCGGCACTCGCGGCGTGTTGAGTTTGCGTGTCCAATCGTTTGCGGTATAAATGGGCAGCCAAATCGTGCTGACAGGAGCGAACGATGATTGAGAAAGTTGTGTTGTTAGCAGCGCTTCTTTGCGCCGCTGCGGTCCAGGCCTGCGGTCAGGAAGCGATAATCACGCCACCGGACAACCTAATCGTGGACCGCGTGCCGAAAATTCCCGCCTCGATTGCCGATGTCGCCGGGCGGTACGGCTCTTACCGGTCGGCAACCATGCTCGATTGGCATCCGACACAGCGCGAAATGCTGATTTCCACGCGCTTCGCAGACACGCCGCAATTGCATCTGGTGAAAATGCCGCTCGGCGAGCGCCAACAACTAACATTTTTTCCGGACGCAGTAACCAACGCACGCTTTGAGCCGAAAGACGGCCACTACATTGTGTTTTCGAAGGATATTGGCGGAGGCGAGTGGTACCAGCTGTATCGCTACGACGTGGACAGCGGCGAGGTGACGTTGCTGACGGATGGCAAATCGCGAAACTTGCTGGGGCCGTGGTCCTCGCATGGGGATCGCATCGCCTACATGTCCACGCGGCGCACGGGCAAGGATACGGATTTGTGGGTCATGAATCCTGCCGAGCCGAAGTCGGACCATTTGCTGGCGCAGTTGAGCGGCGGGGGATGGCAGCCGCTCGACTGGTCACCCGACGACAGCAAGATTTTGCTCGAGGAAGAGCTCTCGATCAACGAATCGTATTTGTGGCTGGTGGATACGGCGACGGGGGAAAAAACGGCGTTTACGCCCCGCGATGCACGTGAAAAAGTTTCTTATGGAGAAGCGCGTTTCAGCAAAGACGGGAAAGGCATTTACGTTACCACCGATCAAGATTCAGAATTTCACCGACTGGCGTATCTCGATCTTCTCTCGAAACAACCCAAGTTTTTGACAAGCGATATCTCGTGGGATGTGGAGAATTTCGACCAGACGCGCGACGGCAAGAGAATCGCATTTACAGCGGACGAAGATGGAATCAGCGGGCTCTATCTACTGGTGCCCGCAACCGGCAAGCGGACCAAAGTGTTGCAGCTCGCCAAGCTCAGAAGAGGCGAACCGCCGATGCCGGCGTCGCGGCAGCTGGCGGTGGTCATCAGCGGGTTACGCTGGAGTGCCGACGGAAAGCGACTGGGCTTTTCCATGCAAATGGCCAAGAGCCCGGGAGACTGCTGGGCCCTGGACGTGGCTACGGGAGTGGCCGAGAGCTGGACGGCCAGCGAAACGGCGGTGAAAACGGAGAATTTTCCGGAGGCCGAACTTGTTACGTGGAAGAGTTTTGACGGCCGCATGATTTCCGGTTTCCTCTATAAGCCACCGGCAAAATTCACCGGTAAGCGGCCGGTGATGGTCATGATTCATGGCGGGCCGGAAGGCCAATCGCAGCCGGTTTTCCTCGGACGCAATAATTATTTGCTGAATGAAATGGGCATTGCGCTGATTTATCCGAATGTACGCGGCTCGACCGGGTACGGTAAGACTTTTTCGCTGCTGGATAATGGATTCAAGCGCGAAGACACCTACAAGGACGTCAACGCGCTGTTTGACTGGATTGCCACGCGGCCGGATCTCGATGCGGAGCGCATCGCGGTGCAGGGCGGTAGCTATGGCGGGCACATGACGCTGGCGGTCTCGACGTTTTACAGCGAGCGCATTCGTTGTTCCGTGGACATCGTGGGCATGTCCAACCTGGTGACCTTCCTCGAACACACCGAAGCATACCGGCGGGACTTGCGCCGCGTGGAATACGGCGATGAACGCGATCCCAAGATGCGCGAGTTTCTCGAAAAAATCGCGCCGATGAATAACATCGAGAGGATCAAAAAGCCCATGCTGGTGATCGCGGGAAAAAATGATCCGCGCGTGCCGGTGAGCGAGTCGCAACAGATCGCCGACGCCTTGAAGACGCAAGGCACGCCGGTGTGGCTGATTATCGCCAAAGACGAGGGCCACGGGTACCGCAAGAAGTCGAACCAGGATTTTCAGTTTTATACTACCGTCGAGTTTTTACAGAACTACCTGCTGAATTGACGGCGCGGTGCGCCGCCCGCCTGTTAGAGCGGAATGTTGCCGTGCTTCTTGCGGGGGTTGCTGTCGCGCTTGCCTTCGAGAGCGCGCAGCGCGCGAATGATGCGAAAGCGGGTTTCGGCCGGTTCGATCACCGCGTCGAGATAGCCGCGCTCGGCGGCGACAAAGGGATTCGCGAAGCGTTCGCGAAATTCGGCGATTTTTTCATCGCGCAGCGCGGCACGCTCGCTTTCCGGAGTCTTATCGAGTTCGCGCTTGTAGACGATGTTGACGGCGCCTTCCGGGCCCATCACCGCGATCTCTGCACCGGGCCAGGCGAAATTTGCGTCCGTGCGAATGTGCTTCGAAGCCATGACGCAGTAAGCGCCGCCGTAGGCTTTGCGCGTGATCACCGTGATTTTGGGCACGGTGGCTTCCGCGAAAGCGAAGAGCAACTTCGCGCCATGCTTGATGATGCCGCCAAACTCCTGTTGCGTGCCGGGAAGGAAGCCGGGAACGTCCTCGAAGGTGAGGAGGGGAATATTGAAGGCGTCGCAGAAACGCACGAAGCGCGCGCCTTTTACGCTGGCGTTGATGTCCAACACGCCGGCGAGGAATGCCGGCTGATTTGCCACGATACCCACGGGACGCCCATCGACCCGCGCGAAGCCGACCACTAAATTTTTCGCGAAGTGCTCGTGAACTTCGAAGAAATATCCTTCGTCGACGACGGCGTGAATCACATCCTTGATATCGTAAGGTTTCTGCGGATCGTCGGGCACGATGGTATTGAGCGCGACGATTTTGCGTTCCGGATCCGGTGAGGATGCGCGACGCGGCGGATCTTCGAGATTGTTGGAAGGCAGAAAACTCATCAGCTCGCGAATCATGGCCAGGCAATCTGCGTCATCGCGTGAGACAAAGTGCGCGACACCGCTCTTCTCATTGTGGGTCATGGCCCCGCCGAGTTCCTGCTTGGTAACTTCTTCGTGAGTGACGGTCTTGATGACCTCGGGGCCGGTGACGAACATGTAGGAAGTTTCGCGCGTCATGAAAATAAAGTCGGTGATGGCCGGCGAATACACGGCACCGCCTGCGCAGGGCCCCATGATGGCGCTGATCTGCGGAATGACGCCGCTGGCCAGCGTGTTGCGTAGAAAAATATCCGCGTAACCGGCCAGTGACGCTACGCCTTCCTGAATGCGCGCGCCGCCGGAATCGTTCAGGCCGACGACCGGAGCCCCGCCCCGCATTGCCAGATCCATGATCTTGCAGATTTTTTGCGCGTTGGATTCGGAGAGCGAACCGCCGAACACCGTGAAATCCTGCGCGAAAACGTACACCAAGCGGCCATCGATGCGCCCGTACCCGGTGACGAAACCGTCGCCGGCGGGGCGTTGCTCATCCATGCCGAAATCGGTTCCGCGATGGCGGACGTATTTGTCGAGTTCTTCAAAGGAATTTTCGTCGAGCAGCAGATCGATGCGCTCGCGGGCCGTCAACTTGCCGGCTTTATGCTCGCGCTCACGGCGCTCGGCGCCGCCGCCGGCTTCTGCCTCCGCGGAAATACGCCGCAACACTTCCATGCGGTCGCGATGCTTCCGGGAGGTGCCTGCAGCCGAACTTTTCTCAGCCAACGCGTTCTCCTTAGGCGTCTGATTTTTTCGAACTGCGCTCCGCGGGCAGCAAAGATTCCGCTGCGAAAATGCGCACGGCCAGATGCGTGGCCAGCCAGACGGTGCCGAGCAGCAAGACCACGCCGAGCAGCAACTCCGCAACGATGGCGCCGGCGCGTTCGAGCGGAGAGGGTATGGACGTGACGAAAATGGTGGCGCGCAACAGAATGAACATCGCGGCCAGAGTCATCGCCACGATGAGGATAGTGGTCAAGGCGGAAGCGAAAATCATTTTCATGGGGTCAAACGAAACGCCTGGCGCACGAGAATCACAGCATATCGCAACACAAGTAAAATCGATAACGCGCCGGCTGTTAGCTGAGACGCTCAGCGCGCGTCAAAAGGCGCTGCGAAGTCACCGCAGACCGGACCAATCGTCGGCCACGAGAATCGAATCGCTGGGATTGGAAGGATCGTATTTCACGCTGGCGGGCTGTCCGGCAACGAGGCGTTCAAAGCGGATTTGCCCTTCGAGTCCGGTGATATCTTGAGCCGTGTGGTAGGTGACGCCAGAAATTGCGTAGCTGTAAGAAACAAGATGGCGGGGACGACTGTCCGCGAGCGGTTTCGCGCCAGAACCGAAGACGCCTTTCCGTACTTCGGGCGGTTCCGGAGGGTGTTCCACCAATTCGACGACTTGGCCTTCCGCGATGCGTCCGATTTGATTGAGGTGTAAGCGGCGTTTTTTTTCGGCCGCTGCCATATCGATGGCCGGGCGGAAGAATGCATACGCAACCATAGACACCGCGGCGACTGCTGCCGCCACTACCGCCAGGGTCAACTTCCAATCAGCTAGCAATTCTTTCAACGCAGATACTCCATTCAATGATCATGGGCGCGCGGCAACTATGCCTCGCGAGGCACACCACGCCAACACCTCAAAACGCCCGCTGCTGCGTATTTTATCGAAAACGGAGTTAGGAAATGAAACTAGACGTGCGGGGCGTGCGCCGGGTTGCGCAACCTGCCAATACGATTGCTAGCCGGCGGAATGCCCGTTGTGCACCGCGCGCGACGCTCGGGTGCGCCAGATGATATTGCCGACCCACGAGACGGTGGCGACCAGCATATAAAGCACGGCACCGAGGACGAAAACCTGGAAAGCGCCAAAGTGTTCGCGCAGACCGTTGAAGTACGCGGAAAATATTGCATAAATGACGCTGAAGAGGGTCCAGGCAATTAGGCTGGAGATCCAAAGTTTTGCCGGCACGAGCAGGAAACGCACAACCGGGACGAGCGCGATGCCGCCCAGCAGGATCACCGCGGTGAGGTTGCGTTCCCCGAGATAAGGATCTAGCGCGGGCGCATGGTTGGAGGTGAAAATCCATGCGGCGAAAACTACGGAGAGGCCGATGCCCGAGTACACTCCCGTGCGCACCGCCACATTTCGAAGCGGAGCGGCAATTCTGGGTGAAAACGCGCGCTGCAAGCCCATGAACGCGGGATCCTGAAAATCCCGAATTCTCTCTAACCCCGAACTACGAGCGGGGTTGCGCGATTACTACGAGAATTTGCGGGCTGGGGTCGCTTTCGTTGCCGGAGCGGTCGACGGCAGTTACCGAGTACCAGTAGCGACGGCCGGGCTGGACAGAGGCGTCGCGGTACGCCGGAGTGGGCGATAGCTTGCTGAGCGTATCGCCGCGGGCGCCTTCGCTTTCGCTGCGGTACACGCGGTAGCCGGCGACGTCGGTTTCCGGGCTGATGGACCAGGAAAGGTCCACGGCGTTTTCGGCAGCGGTTTGCAAGACGGCGGCAACTAAACCCTGCGGCGAAGCGGGCGGGAAAATATCCTTGGGCGTGACGATGGCTGGAATCGAATCGGCGGATTCGAGGGCGACGCCGTTGACCGTCACGGTGCTGCGGACCACGTAGACGTATGTGTTGTTGAACTCGAAGTCCGTGTCGTGGTACGCGTTGGTGTCCGGTGAAGCCAGCAACGCGAGCTTGGATTTCCATTTCGCGCGCGGCAGATCTTTCGCAGCAGCCTCGATTGCCGCCGCACGGGCCGCTTCATCGCCAGAAGCATCGAGCTGTCCGCGATAGATCCGATAACCGAAGGGCGGCAAGGCGCCGCCGCCGGAAGTTTTAGCGGGCGCCGCCCAGCTTAAGTCTACGGCCGTCTCGGCGACGCGGGCCTGTACGCCGGCAATCCTTTCGGGAACCGGATAAATGGCGACCTGCACGATGTTGGAATCCGCAGACGCTTTTTTCGCAGAGATTCGCGTGCGCACCAGGTACGCCACTTTGCCGCCGGAATGCGATTTGGTTTCTTCCGGGGAGATAGGATCTACAAACTCCACGTGCTTCTCGAGGATGTAGTTGTTCACCAGCGAGCCGGGAATGGTGTACACCATGCGGAAACTTTTCAAATCGGTCGTGCCGTCGGGCTTAACCGCTCCGCGATTAATCTCGACGGTGGGATATTCGGTCAACCGTTTGCCGGTGGCGGTTCTGCCGGGGAGGGTGAAAATGAGCTGCACGCCATCGCCCAACTGTTGCGCGGTAAGGTCCGCGATGGCCAAGGGAACCGGCGGCGCGTGGGGGGTCGGCTCGCCCGGAGCTCCGCAGCCGGAGCAAAACAGCATCACACACAAAAAAGAAACGGAGGCCGCGGCGCGGCGCGGCAACACACATGGGAAGCGATGCGGCGGGGCTGGCGGCATGCGGATCTCGTGCTTCCTTATAGAATGTAGCGGCTCAAATCCTGGTTTTTCACGATGTCCGCGAGCTGCTTGGTGACGTAGGCGGCGTCGATCTTCACGTTCTTTTTCTTCAGATCCGGCGCTTCGAAGGAAAGTTCGTCCAGCACTTTTTCAAGAATGGTGTGCAAGCGGCGCGCACCGATGTTTTCCGTTTGCTCGTTAACGCTGGTGGCGAACTTCGCGATGGTCTCGACGGCGTCTTCGCTGAAGGTGAGTTTCACGCCCTCGGTTTCCAGCAGCGCGATGTACTGTTTGATCAGCGCATTCTTGGGTTCCGTCAAAATGCGCACAAAATCTTCTTCCTTCAGCGATTGCAGTTCCACGCGAATGGGCAACCGTCCTTGCAGTTCGGGAATTAAATCCGAAGGCTTGGTGACATGGAACGCGCCGGCGGCGATGAATAAAATGTGATCGGTGCGAATCATGCCGTAACGCGTATTTACCGTGGTGCCCTCGATGATCGGCAAAATGTCGCGCTGCACGCCTTCGCGGGAAACATCCGGACCGTGCCCGGATTCGCGCCCCGCCACCTTATCGATTTCATCGATGAAAATAATGCCCATCTGCTCGGCACGCTCGACAGCCGAGCGCGTCACCTGATCCATATCGAGCAGCTTGTTCTCTTCTTCTTGAATCAAATATTCGAACGCGTCGGCTACCGACATTTTGCGTTTCTTTTTTTGCTGGCCAAACATCCCGGAGAGCACGTCTTTGATGTTGACGTCCATCTCCTCGACGCCCTGGTTGGAGATAATTTCGAAAGAAGGCATGGAACGCTCGCGCACTTCAATATCCACCATGCGCTGGTCCAGCTTGCCTTCGCGCAGTTGCACGCGCAATTTTTCCCGCGTGCGCTGCGTTTGTTCGCGTTGCGCGGTGGCTTCCGCTTCCGGAGTTCCCGGCGTGGGAGGCGGCGCCAGCGGCAACAGCAGATCGAGCACGCGCTCTTCCGCGGCTTGCTCCGCTCGGTCCGCCACTTCGTCTAGTTTTTCTTCGCGCACCATGTCAATGGAGGTTTCGACGAGATCGCGCACCATCGATTCCACGTCGCGCCCCACGTAGCCGACCTCCGTGTACTTCGAAGCTTCCACCTTCACAAACGGGCAGCCTGCCAAACGCGCCAGCCGCCGCGCGATTTCCGTTTTGCCCACGCCCGTCGGCCCAATCATCAAGATATTCTTGGGCAGCACGTCTTCGGCAATTTCCGGCGGCAGCTTTTGCCGGCGCACGCGATTGCGCAGAGCCACGGCCACCGCACGTTTCGCGGCGTTTTGCCCGACGATGTATTTGTCGAGCTCCGCTACAATCTCCCGTGGCGTCATGTCGTCCAGCGCCGGCAGCATCTGCTGCTCTTCTTCGGGCGCCGCGCCGTTTCCGCCGTTCGGCAGATAGATCACTTCTTTGTCAGACTTGCTGGCCATGAATCACTCGTTTCTTTTTCCACCAATATTCGGATGCCTCGACCACTCACCGCGTCTACCAAGAAAAGAAGCAGATTCCGCGCTGCGCTCGGGATGACCTTTTGTTGAAACGCCGCAATCCCGCGACACGTTGCGCAGTCCAGCTCTCTGCCGGAACCGCGCCACGAGGTGTCTCGAACTCGTCAAATTTCTTCCACCGTGAAATTCGCATTTGTGTAAATGCAGATCTCGCTGGCAATGCGCATGGCCTCCATAGCCAAATCCTTGGCGCTCAATTTCGAATGCTTGGCCATGGCGCGCGCCGCGGAAAGCGCATAAGCCCCGCCGGAGCCTATCGCCACGATGCCGTCATCCGGCTCGATCACGTCGCCGTTCCCGGAAAGAATAAACGTGGCTTTGGCGTCCGCCACAATCAGCAGGGCTTCGAGATGCCGCAGCGCGCGGTCCTTGCGCCAATCCTTGGCCAGTTCCACGGCCGATTTCTGCAAATTTCCGGAAAATTCCTGCAGCTTGCCTTCAAATCTTTCAAAGAGCGAAATGGCGTCGGCTGTCGAACCCGCAAATCCGGCGATTACCTTGTCGTTGTACAAGCGCCGCGTCTTCCGCGCGGTATGCTTCATCACGTGATCACCCATGGTCACTTGCCCATCGGCAATCAACACCACTTTATTATCCTTGCGCACGCACAACACCGTGGTTCCATGCATCGCGCCGTGCGATTGCGCATTTCCCTGGCTCATCTGCATCCCGCCATTATACCGCGAGCTGCGGTGAGACGCATCGCCGACTCCCTTGGCACGAGGTTTGGAACTCCGCATGCGCCGAAGCGCAGAAAAATAATTTCATGCGCAACGCCGCCCGGTAAGCAAAGCAACGAAGTCAACCAAGGGAAGCGTGGCGAAAGCGAAGGAGGATCGGGCAGCGCCCTTTCACTACGATGGCGGCGGCGTTATTTCGCGGAACGACAAAGTTTTGTACTTGAGCGGCAGCTGCACCGCATTAATCCAACAATTGCTGTATTTGACGCTGTTTCCACCGCTGGTCAGCGTGGCGGTGGCTGGACCGAGAGGATCACCGGCCGTCGTATTGGCCAGCAGCACGGCCCCGTCGAATTCCCCATCGGCATTGGCGGTGTCGGCAACCAGATTTCCCTTGCCGATCACCAGCACGATGCCTTGCCACGAATCGTGCGGGCCGAAGTCAAGTTTCCCGGTGACCACCAGCAAGCCGTACCCGGTCTGCGCCCAATTGTGCACCGTAAAGTCACCGTCCACGACAATGATCGCCGGTCTCGTGGCCGACATCCAGTCCGGGAAAACCGTCGTCTGATCGGTCGGCGTGCTCGCAGGTGGCACATAAACGTCGGCATTGGCCTCAATGAACTGGACCAAGGCCGTCAGCCCGGCAACGGTCTGCCAGTTCGGAGGAAGCGAAACCAATCCTACGTTCGGCGGCGTCGCCCCGGCGCCAACATTGAATGCGGGCGCACCCGTATAGTTGTTCGGATACCCGCCCGGGGGCGGGGTGACGCTGGTGATGCCGCTGAGGATGTTCGGCAAACTTAGGTCGCCAGGCGTGGTGCTCGTATAGCCGATTCCGGCCACGGGCGGTGCGGTCGCCGCGCAGGTGGTTCCAATCGGCACCGAATCATTTCCATTCACCACAAACTGAATGCTAGGCCCTCCGGAAAAACTCACATTGTTTCCGACCAAGGTCAGCGCCGCCGGGAAATTGAGGTTTAGCGCCGCCGGCGCGACCACGTACTGCAACATTCTCTGGCTGCCGTTCGGCATCACCGCCAATGCGGTAATCTCGAGCGCTTCGGGCCCGGCCTGGTCAACGCTTAAGGCTCCGTTGACGTAGTTCACGGCGGTGTATGGCGAGCCGGGGTTAGATTGACTGACGGTCACACCCATCGTTAGCGCCGAAGGTGCGGTAATCGCGTTGATGCGCACCCACTTATAGGGCGGACTGTAGATCGTACCCGCTGTGCCAGTCGGCGGAGGCACGGACGGCGCGATGGCGATAACCGGAGTTATCCCTGAAAATTCCACGCCATATTCGTTATCCGGGTATATCGAAAGTAACCCGAGACCCGCCGGTTCGCCGGGCGCAGGATTGGTGATGTACCAGACTTGCGCCGTGGCGCCCGGTCCAATCGTCGGCACAAGACCCTGCGGAGGCGTCAGCAACGGGGGCAGATAGTTGGGCGATTTCGGCGACATGCGTCCGCGCCCTTCCTCAAGTCCCGCGAGCGCCACATAATAGGCGCTGGTTGCCGAACGGTAATTTCCCGTCAACGCAGACTCCGTCCCGGAAGCCATGATCAGCGCCACGCCTACTACGCAAATCAGAAGTAGTGCAAAGAGGGAAATGAGCAGCGCCACGCCCGCTTCCCGAGACCGCTGCCGCGTTGTCCTTCGCATGCCCACCGCATTATCCATCCTTCGCAGCGCGTCGGCACTCCGCGCGCCGGGTTCTCTCACGGGAACGAGTTGAGCCGGCTCCCGCGCCCCGTCAATTCCACAATTCTCATTTGTCCGCTTTGCATGTCCGGCGTTGGAGTGGACACAATCAGCGTCACGAGCACACTTCGTATATTTGTGGGTACACCGCCGACCGTACTGCACTCTAGCGGCCCCGCTGGTGTGTCACACCAGTACCTGAAAAGCGGAACAGGAACCCCCCCGGGAAACATACCGGGGTACGACGCGTTAATTTGCGCAATCTGCGCTGCCGAGGCATTGTTCATCACGTTTTGTACAAAGGGCACCAGCACACTGTCCGGAATGCTTCCGTAGGGATCGATGGCCGCTGCACCAGTTTTCGGAAACACGCCGCGGTACAAAGTCGTTCCGACGAGCTTGTATCGGATGAACTGCACTGTGCTCAAGGGAACCTGCGGCGTGGGATTCGTCTCGATGAACATTCCCCACTGTTCAGGCGTAGTGCATCCTCCGCTCATGTTGCAAGGCACGCTCGGATAATTCGGACTCCACGCCACCGGCGTCGCGGCATAGTACGACGTACTCGGCAGGGGCAACTCGAACTGATTCGCCGGCGGATATCCCGAATCATTCGCGTCGCGGACAATCTGGTCCAGGCCGAGCCGCGCCTCTTGAAAGGAATTCAGCACCTGGGTATCCGATTGATAGCGCTGTTGCGAAACACCCAGCAGCGTAAACGCCGAGCCGCAAATCAGTATAAAAATCCCCATCGACACCATCATCTCAATCAGCGTGAATCCCTTGCTTCGCCGGCTCCGCGCGCTCATTTCGCCACCGCCGTATCCAGCGTTATGGGCAGCACAAAATTCGGTCCGCCAACCTGCCGCGCTCCCACAATAAACCGCTTGGCGGTAACCGTCCCTCCAACTCCGCTCGTTGTCGTGATCACCGCCCAGCGCACGTCCCACGTCGCTCCGCCGGGATCGTTCGGGTCGACGTAGTTAAAGCAGTAACCCGGCACCTGGTCTTGCGAAAAATCGATCAGAGGCAAATTGTTGGCCATGACGATGGGGCTGCCTACCAGAACATTCGGCTGCGTGGGATCGCCGAGAAGCGGCGTCGTCCCGTGCTGCGTGTCCGTAAAGCTCAGCAACGTAAGCGGCTGATTCACGAACTGATCCATCTCTTGCTGGGCCATCACGAGCGCCGCGGAGCTCATGCGATTTCCGCTATTGAGCAACATCGACGCCGGAATCAATTGCGCCACCCCCAGCAAACCGAGAATCAACACAGACGTAGCCATGATCATCTCCAGCAAGCTGAACCCTCGCTGGCGTCGTCGCATCGATGATCCGTGCCGCGTCTTCATCATTCCGCTGCGTTTCTCTCTCAGTTTACTTGCTGCCACGGACCGCTTTGCGCCGCGGTCCACACGTGTACTACGCCCGAGGGCAGCAAGACCACCGCGCGATACCCAAGCTCCGGGCTCGCCGTATTTCCTACATACAACACGTAAACGTTCGGCCCGGTGATCACCGCGCCCCGCTGGTCAAATCGGAGCGAGGTGTCCACGCCAGAGGGCGCCGCCAAAACCAATCCCGAAGCTCCGAGCGTGCTCGTAATCGGGCTGGTGTCCGGCACTCCAGCCGGCGGCACCAGCGACGGCGTTCCGGTCATCACGTACTGCGCTTCGTTTGCGTCCAGGGTCGTGTTCCCGTTCGAATCCGTGAAAATCAGCCAGCCGGCGGGAATTTGCTGCACGATGCAGCTCACCGGCTTGTTCAGGCGAATCGCTTCGTGCCGCGTAAACTTCAACATCCCGGCGACCTGCGCCGCCGCACTATTGTATTGATAGGTTAAGAAGGCATGGGTCAGCGTGGGTATGGAAATGGCTGCGAGGATCATCAGCACCGCGACGGTCACCAGCATTTCAATGGTGCTGAATCCGTGCTGCGGCGTCAACCCTACTGCCCGCGATTTCTTGCGCTGTCCCAAGAGCACTCCTCGCGCTAACCGTGCAAGTTTTTCCCGTTTCGGAACCGAATGTCCGCCTGCTAAGCCAGTTGGGGGACCATAGTTAAGGGCTCGGCGGTTATAGCGCCGGGGAGAAGGCTTAACTGACTGGAACTGGCATCTTATTATAACGCCGCGACAAGCGGGTAAGAATGTATCTGCCGTCTGGTAAGCACTCTATCAGTAACTTCGGTTTCCTTACCCTTTGTTTGCCAAGACCTTAGCGTTGCGGTGTGCGATCGCCTCAATCGAGACCATGGGATTCACCCCAGAAGCCGAGGGAAACGACGCCCCATCCATCACGTATAGGTGCCGCGCCTCCCAAGTCCCACCGTCCGGATCTGTCGCCGAGGTTCGCGGGGAATCGCCCATGCGTGCCGTTCCCATAATGTGAAACGAAAAGAGCGCCAGTTGGCCGGCCGCCCATCCCGCCCGGTCCATCTCTTGCGTAAACGTTTCGAGCGATCCGCGGCGACCCGGCTCGTAGGAACACGCCTTTGCGTGGGGCGAGTAAATCAGGCGCGCTCGCGCGGCCTCGAGAATCCTCGCCGCTCCGATGAATCCCGCGCGCAAATGCGCTCTATCGAATGCCGAGAGCGCATAGTGCGCCACCGGCCAGCCAGTACGATCCACCCTTGCGCTGCCGCCATCGCGATCCCGCGTCAGTACGCCGATCCCCACGGTGTGCGACAGCTTTCCAAGCAGCGCACGATATTGCTTGGGCGCGCGCCACGGCAAAACCGCTGCCGCAATCACCGGCTGCAGTGCCGTGGTTTCATATTTCACGCCATAATTTCCCGTCATACGCCGGTGCTCGTCAGAATAAATCGCCTGCATCGTTCCTTCCCAGGGGCGAATCTCCTCGTCGAAAACTCCGCACACGTTGGAAACCGGATGCAGGTGCAAGTGTTTTCCAATATGCGCGTTGCGCAATCCGGAACGCAGCAGCAAGCCTGCCGTGTGAATCGCGCCGCAAGCGACGATCGCCGATTTGCAGCGGATCGACACACGATGCCCGCTCTTTGAACGCGCCTCCACCCCGGTGGCCGCTCCTCTCTCCACCACCACCCGGGTAGCACGCGTCTCGGCAAAGATTCGCGCGCCAGACTGTTGCGCATCCGCCAGCCAGGTCTTCACCGCCGATTGTTTCGCCCCAATCGTGCAACCGTAACCGCAATATCCGCAAATTCTTCCCTGATCGCATCCCCGCACATTGCGCGGCATGGCATTGACGTGCCAGCCTAAGGACCGCAAGCCCCGTTGCAAGACCTGTTCGCGCGCAGAAACCCGATTGTGCTCCGTGTTTACATGCAGCCGCTCACACACCGCGTCCAGGCTTTGCGTGTACTCCGCCGATTTAACCCACGCCGCCCCGCTCGCCGCCCACTCTTCTCGCACGTCCTCTGGCGTGCGGAACGACGTGCAGTAATTCACCACCGTTCCGCCGCCCAGGCATTCTCCCGCCAGCAATCCCACGCTGTGGTCCGCTGTCGCCGCGAATCCGCGCTCGAGATAAAGCCGTTCGAACCCGCGCTGCTCTCCGCCGTCAAAATCCGCGTCGTCGTAATATCCGCCGGCCTCGAGAACGATTACCTCCTTGCCCGCTGCCGCCAGCACTGCCGCTGCCGTTGCTCCCCCCGCTCCCGAACCGATCACGCAGATGTCCGCCGTCAATTCCAAATCTTTGCTCGGCACAAGCACCCGCAGCCCTCGCGCAGCCTGCGGTCTTTGCACGCCAAGCGGCCCGGGAAAATTCATGTTCTTCCAAACAGGACTCGCCGCACCTGCTGCTCCCGGCAGCATCACATACAAATATCCAATCGCTTTTCGCAACGCCTGAAACGCCGCCCGCCGCCGCGCTAAACCGCTATCCGCCCAACCGAGCAGCATGCGTATTCGTTCGCCCGTCCCGAGCGCCGAAAACGGCGCCACGCGCCCCACGGTAAACAGCGCATGCAGCCGCGCGTCCCAAACATTCAACAGTTGCAATAATTCTTCACCCGCCAGCCCATCTTCCGGCACGCCCGCCGCAATCGCCCCAGCCACACCCATCTCGCGCGCCGAAGGCCAGCCATCCTCAGCCGGCGCAAACGTCTCGCAAATCGCTTCGAGGGTACGCAGTTGTTTTTCGGTGAGCTTCATCGCGTGCGCGCAATTCTACCGGGTTTTGAAAATACCTTACGGATTCGGGTCACGCCACGTTTACGTCGTCGGCACCAACGGACACCGTTGCCGAGCAGTCCACTCGAAAATCATAAAAAGCCTTTTAAAATGAGGAAAATAGAATAGAAGAGGCGGGCCAGGTCGTCCCGCCTCTTCCTTGTCCCCATGTAGGGGGAACCGGCAAGTCTGACGGAGGGCGACTCGCCGGTCGTGTGTTGGCCTGGCTATGAAACCCCGCAAACCCGAAAAAAGTTTCATGCCCGCGCAAGAAATTGACTAGAATCGCAGTGGAAAAGTTTGCATCGTTAGATCCGTGCCGCCCCTTATGCCTCGACCCTCCCATCTCAACCCAGACGATATCCTTCGTTTTCTGCAGGTTAGCGGCGACGCAGCCTCCGCGAACGAAATTTCTCGCAGCCTGCACTTGCGCAAGTCCGACCAGCACGCCCTCTTCAAGATGCTCGGCAAACTCAAAAAGCGCGGCGCCATCGATGAACTTTCCGGCGGCCGCTACCGTCTCCGTGGTGGCCCTTCGTTGCGGGAAGGCCGCTCCTTGCAAGCCGCGCCCCCCCGAGGCGGCCCGAGCCCCACGCCCGTGCGCATCCTCGCCGAAGAACAATCTCTCGCCCGCGACGAAGTCCGCGGACGACTGGTCCTCCACCACGATGGCTACGGTTTCGTCGTCCCCGATAAACCCATCCCCGAACTCGACGGCGACATTTTCATTCCTCGCGCGGCCATCGAAGACGCCATGCACGGCGATCACGTGGTCGCCAAAATTCAACGCCGCGCCGGCTACTCCGATCGTCAGCGCGCCGAAGGCCGCATCGTTCGCATTCTCGACCGTGCTCACGCCAGCGTCGTCGGTCTCTTCCGCTACGGGCCGCGTTACAATGTCGTACTCCCCTACGACGCGCGCTTACAGCACGAAATTGAAATTCCGCCAGGCGAGGAACTCACGCCACAGCTGCGCGAAAAACTCATCCTCCACGATCCCGCTTTCCATGCCAAAAGCCCCCACGCCCGCGCCAAGCGCATCCCGCGCATGGAAGAACTCGATGGCGCCGTCGTCAACGTGCAGATCCTGCGCTTTCCGCGTTCCGGCGCCACTCCCGTCGGGCGTGTCATCGAGATTCTCGGCCGCCCCGGCGAACTTGGCGTCGACACCGAGATCATCATTCGCAAACATCATCTGCCCTACGAATTTCCGCACGCCGTTTTGGCCGAAGCGGAAAAACGCGCGCAGCTACCCTCGGAAAGCGAGCTAGCGGACCGCGAAGACTTTCGCCATCTCCCCATCGTCACCATCGACGGCGAAACCGCCCGCGACTTCGACGACGCCGTGTACGTTGAGCGTCGCGATAATGGCGCGTGGCACCTGCAAGTACATATCGCCGATGTCGCGCACTACGTCCGCAACGCCACCCCGCTTGACCAGGAAGCTCGCCTGCGCGGCACCAGCGTGTATTTCCCCGATCGCGCCGTCCCCATGCTTCCCGAAGCTCTTTCCAATGGCATCTGTTCGCTCAAGCCGCACGAAGACCGTCTGGTCATGAGCGCGCTCATCGAACTCGACCAATACGGAAACATCCAAAGCTCGCGCCTCACGAGCGGCGTCATCAAATCCGCCGCCCGCATGACCTACACCAACGTAAACAAGATCCTAGAAAACGATCCTGAGGTCAGCGCGCAATACGCGCCGCATGTCGAAAATTTCCGCAAAATGAAAGAACTTGCCCTCTTGCTCAACGCCCGCCGCACCGAACACGGCAGTATCGATTTCGATCTCCCCGAACGCGTCATCGCCTTCGACGATCAACAGCGCATGACGAGCATCAACCGCAGCGAACGTAACATCGCCAACCGCCTCATCGAAGAATTCATGCTCACCGCTAACCGTGTCGTGGACGCCTATCTGTTGCACCGCGGCATCCCTGCGCTGCATCGCGTGCACGAAAAGCCCGACGCCAAGAAAGTTCTGGAGTTTGAAGAGCTAGCCCGCGCCTTCGGCTATTCGCTGGGCGTCGAAGACTTGCATCGCAAAGAGATTAGCGTGCGCCACGGCGCCATCCCGGCGGCCAAAGCGGGACGCCAACGCGGCGGCAAGGATTCACGGGAGCGCGGCGGCCGTTCGCGCAGCGGAGGTTCCGAAAATGCTGGCCGCGACCGCGAAATGAGGGTAAGCCTCGCCGGCGCCGAAGTCGCCATCACCCCGCAGCATTACCAGCGCCTCGTAAGAAAAATCACCGGCAAACCCGAAGAGCGCATCCTCAGCTATTTGATGCTGCGTTCCCTCAAACAAGCCCGTTACGCCGCCGACCCTCTCGGCCACTTCGCCCTCGGCTTCGACGAATACACGCACTTCACCTCGCCCATCCGCCGCTATCCCGACCTGATCATCCACAGAGTCTTAAAATGGGCCCTAGAAAATCCCGACGCGGCTTCTGCCGTAAATTCTCCAACCGTAAGGGCGCGGCATGCCGCGCCCGCCGCGCGCCACGAATCACGTCGTGACGCCGCTTCTCTCGAATCGCGCCGTGCGCAAACCCCCACACCAATCCAGAATTTCGCGACCTCGTCCGCCCCGGAAAAATCCGCACCGCTGCAATCCGCTGGCGAAGCCGTGCGCTACACCGACATCCAGCTCCGCGAAATCGCCACCGAATCCTCCGAAGCCGAGCGCCGCGCCGCCGCCGCCGAACGCGAACTCATGGACTGGAAAACCGCGCAATTCATGGAGCAACACATTGGCGAAGAATTCGCCGGCCTGATCATCTCCATCCAGAAATTCGGCGCTTTCGTCGAACTCGCCGAAGTCTACGTCGAGGGCCTGCTCCCCATCGCCGCCTTCGAAGAAGCCGCAGGCGCCCGCTGCACCTACCGCGAATTCGACCACTCCATCGTAGCCATGAGCGCCGGCACCAGCAGCTACCGCGATCCATACAGCCGCAGCGAAAAGTCCCGCGGCACCTATTCCTCGAGCCGCGGCGATCAATCCGCCCTCGAACCCCAACGCAAAGGCCGCGGCGCCAAACCCGCCACGCAGCGTTCCTGGCACCTCGGCGACCCCGTCCAAGTCCGCGCCGACCGCATCGACCCCATCCGGAAAAGGGTCGAATTCGCCCTCGTCGAGCCCTGACGCCGCATTCGTCGCTCTGTCTGTTCGTCAGCGCCTAACGCGTGGCTTCAATCGTGTCTCAAAATAACTTCCGCCCATGCGTTTGCAATATCGTCAGTTTTTCACCGGGAGCCCGAGGCGGGATTGCAGTTGCTTGCGGTAGCGCCGGCTCAAGCGCAAGCTGCTGCCCGTGGTGAGCAGCACGTCGTACTCGCCATTCTCGTTGAGCTTGAGGCCGCGAACGCGATCGAGTTTAACGATTGCCGAACGGTGAATCCGGCAAAAGACGGACTGATCCAACTCCTGCTCGAGTTCCGCCAGGCTGCGCCGCAGCAGGTGACTCTTCGCCCCCACATGTAAACAGGAGTAGTAATCCGCGGCCTCGATCCAATCGATTTCCGAGATTTTCAGAAACACCACCTGCCCGGCGCTCTTTACCGCCAGCAGCTCTTTGCTTCGCGGCGCGCTGCGGCCCTCGGCGATGCGCTGCTTGGCACGCTCAAGTACCCGCTCGAATCGCGCATTATCGAACGGCTTCAAAAGATAATCGAGCGCTCCGGCCTCAAACGCCCGCAGCGCGTATTTATCGTAAGCCGTGACGAACACCACCGCGGGCGGGAGATCTCCGCCCAGCATCTCGAGCACGTCAAACCCGTCGTATTCCGGCATCTCGACATCCAGAAACACCAGCTCCGGCTTCGCGCTGCGAATCTCCCGCAACGCTTCTGCGCCGGCCCCGCATTCCCCGACGATTTCCATCTCGGAATCCCGCCGCAACAACACCATTAAGTTGCTGCGCGCCAAAGGCTCATCGTCCACCACGATCGCGCGAATCTTTTTCGGACGTGCTTCCGCGCACACGAATCAAGTCTCCTTAAAAGGCGGCGCCATCGCGAAGGGCAGAGACACGGACACCTCCACGCCGCCCGAGCTCTGATTCTCCATGCGCAATTCGCAAGCCGTACCGTAAAGGCTCTGCAAACGAGTGCGCACGTTCGAAATGCCGATTCCCGCGCGTGCCGCCTCCCAGTCCGCCGGCAGGCTGGGTCCATCGTTGCAGACGCTCAGCGTTAGCATCCCATCGTTGCGCCGCGCAGAAATCCGAATCGCTCCTCCCTGCGCCCGCTTCGCAATGCCGTGTTTGACCGCATTTTCGACCATCGGCTGCAGAATCAGGCTTGGCACCAGCGCGCCATAGAGTTCCCCTGGCACCTCCACATGGAGCTGCAATCGCTCCGCGAATCGCACTTTCTGGATATCCAGATATTTCTGCGCAAATTCCAGCTCCTCTTGCAACGCCACCTGTTGCCGGGTGGAACCTTCCAGCGTCCGCCGCAGAAAATCGCTCAGCCCCGCAATCATGCTCACGGCATCATCGTTCCTTCCCTCGCGCACCAATCCGGAGATAGCGTTGAGCGTATTGAACAGAAAGTGCGGCTCGACCTGACGCCGCAGGGCTTCCAGCTGCGCCTTGGAGAGCTGTTCGTTCAGTCGCGCGGTTTCGGTCTGTTGAAGAGCCAAGCGCTCTCGCGCGTCGAGCACATAGGTAACCGCGAGGATGACCGCATAGAACACCACGGAGGTGGAAATCCCGATGTAGAACTTGCCGAACCAAAGTTCTCTAAAGGGCGCTGGCGAAGAGTATGCGTAGGGGTTGAGCAGTACCTCCAAGCACGCCGCCCAGGCGGAGGCGATCAGTCCGGTCGTGAGGCACGCGATGATGTGCGTCACCCACCTCAGCAAGGGCGTCAACTTCACCCAGGGATCCCGCCAAGCGAAGCGCAGGACGAGCGTCGTCGTAAGCGCCCAAGGCAGCCACGAAAGAAACGTGGTCACGAACAGTTTCAGCCAGGCGTGTTGCATGCCCATGGAGTACATGGCGACGACCATTTGCGTGGCGTCGAGCAGCGCGAAGCCGAACCAGATCGCTGCGACCCATACCCGCTGGGGCGGCGCCCATCGGTTGTCGTTTATCGCGTCGCTTGCCGTCCTAGGGAGGCCGTAGTGCATATCGAGATCGTAATCCACGCCATCCTCGGAAACACTAAAAATGCAGCGAATCGCCGCACCCGTGCAGTAACCGGTCTATCCCCCGAGCCAGGTTCGCGGAATACTCTCCGAGCGAGCTTGAGAAAAGAAAACTTTAGAAAAGAACGAGATAACAACATGAACAGAAGAAAATTGCTCCAGACTTCCGCAGCATTTGGCCTGGTATCCGCAGTTACCTCGCTTGAAGGTTTCCAACTGCTCGCCAAAGCCGGCGCGGCAAAACCTGCGGCTGACGCCGATAGCGCTCCGCCAGCGCCCCGCACCAATCCGCTCGTCCCGCCGGCGCACGGCGCCATCAACGTGGCCTTTCCAATCTCCGACGGGGCGGTGATCATCGACTTTTGCGGACCATGGGAAGTATTTCAGGACGCCGCGCCACTGGGCGGCGCTGCCGGGTTTCAGCTTTATACCGTGGCCGAAACTCTCCAACCCATCGCCGCCAGCGGCGGGATGAAGATCGTTCCGCAATACACCTTCGAATCCGCTCCCTCGCCAAAAGTCATCGTCATCCCGGCGCAGCGATCAAACGACGCCATGCTCCAGTGGATTCGCAAGTCCACAAAAACTACCGATGTCACCATGTCCGTTTGCACCGGCGCCTTCGTGCTGGCCAGCACCGGCCTCTTGTCCGGAAAATCCGCGACCACTTTTCACGCAGCGTACGCAGACTTCGAAGCGCAATTTCCAGATATTCATCTTAAGCGCGGCGCCAGGTTCGTCGAAGACGGCAATCTGGCCAGCGCTGGCGGCCTCTCCTCCGGCATCGACCTGGCCTTCCGCGTCATCGAACGCTACTACGGCCGCGAAGCCGCGGAGCGGACCGCCTACAACATCGAGTACCAGGGACGGGGCTGGATGAACGCGGGTTCCAACGAGATCTACGCGAAGCCGTCTACCACTTCCGCGCACGGCCAACCACTTTGCCCCGTTTGCGGGATGGACGCTGATCGCACCATCTCTTCGGTCTACAAAGGCAACACTTACTATTTCTGTATGCAGCCCCATAAACAGCTCTTTGAGAACACTCCGGAGAAGTTCGCAAACCCAGGCTAGGTATCACGACTATTCTTCGGAAACGCGTTGCGGATCTGTCTCGCAACGAGAATGGTTTCCGCTTGGCAACGGTTCCCTCGGTCTTCGACCCGCCAACCGGCGCTCCCGGCCACTTTGTTACACCACCTCTGTCTCGTCCTATCGAGGTCCGCCGCGGAAGCGTACACTCGGTGCCGCATTCGAGAAATTCGAATCATGACGCTCAGCGTCGTCACGCGAGCACGAGGACTTTCCTATGCGGAAAATTAATTTTATGTTTTCAGCCAGCGCAGTATTTCTTATGGCCGCCCTGGCCATACCAGCGGGCACATCCGCACAAGGCGCGGTAATCCCCACGGAATCTGGCTTGCTATCCGGCGTCCACGAAAGCGGCCTAAGCGTCTACAAAGGCGTCCCTTTCGCCGCTCCTCCCCTCGCCGGCTTCCGCTGGCGCCCGCCCGCTCCCGTCGCGCCCTGGACCGGCACGCGCAAGGCGGACACCTTTGCTCCGGCGTGTATGCAGGAGGGAGTCTCCATGCCCGGCGAAACGCCGCCGAAGATCAGCGAAGACTGCCTTTATCTCAACATCTGGTCGCCAGCGAAAACCGCACACGAACACCTGCCGGTGCTCGTCTGGATTTACGGCGGCGGCTACACCAGCGGCTCCGCCTCCATGCCCTTGTACTGGGGCGACCGCCTCGCGCACAAAGGCGTCCTCGTGGTCACCATCGCCTATCGCCTAGGCCCTCTCGGCTTTCTTGCGCTTCCGGAACTCACCCGCGAATCCCCGCACCATTCTTCCGGCAATTACGGCCTGATGGACCAGCTCGCCGCGCTCGCCTGGATTCAGAGGAATATTGCCGCCTTTGGCGGCGACGCCCAAAACGTAACTATCGCCGGACAATCCGCTGGCTCTATGTGCGTCAGCATTCTGATGTCCTCGCCGCGCGCCAAAGGCCTCTTTGCGCGCGCCATTGGCGAAAGCGGCGGTTTGTTCGAACCGCTGCAACTCGCCCCGCGTTACCTCCTAGCGAACGCAGAGCGCGACGGAGAAAAATACGCCGAGTTCCTCCATGCGCCGTCGCTTCAACAATTGCGTGAACTCCGCGCGCAAGACCTGTTCAAGGGCAACGCTGTCGGCGTCAGCCACCCGGTGATCGAGCCATACATCCTTCCCGCACCCCCGTTCGACGCTTTCACGTCCGGCCAACAAAACGATGTCCCGCTGCTCCTCGGTTCCAACGCCGAAGAGGCGCGCGCGCTGGTCGACGTCACGCACGTAACCGCCGCCACCTTCGACCAGGATCTTCTAAGCAGCGTTGGCGCGCTTCCGCCACCCATCGTTTCCGCCTATCCCCACGCCTCCGACAAAGACGCCAAGCAATCCATGATTGATCTTCAGACCGACCTTCGATTCGGGTGGGACATGTGGACTTGGGCAAAATTGCAATCCGCCACCGGCAAGAGTCCCGTCTACTACTATTCCTTCGGCCAGAAGCCTCCGTTTCCTGCCGGCTCCGTTTACGACGGTTGGGGCGCCAGCCACTTCGCCGAACTCTGGTATGTTTTCGACCACCAGGATCAATCGCCATGGAACTGGACACCCGGGGATCGCAAACTAGCGCAAGAGATGTCCACCTACTGGATCAACTTCGCCAGTTCAGGCAACCCCAACATCTCTCGCGATCCAAAGCTAGCCAACCCCGCCGGGCTGACGCTTCCCGCCTGGCCGCCGTTCGCGGGCCCGGATCCCAAGGTCCTCTATTTAACCGATCCGATTACCGTAGGCGGAGTCGCAAGCAGCGACGCCATGAAAATCTTCGACACCGTCTACGCCGCCGTCCGCGGCAGCTCGCCCGTCCCCCAGTAGCCGCTCTAGGACTGGCCCCATGACCCAGCCGGCGCGTCAAACGCAACGCGAACGTGAACTTGGCGGGGCGTCTCTACGAACACCTGCAAATCCCTGCTCAGGGAATGAGCAGCCATAATATGCAGCCATAATATTGACTTGCCGCCGTCCCTAGCCTAGTATCCCGGAGCAATCACGCACCAGCGCACTACCGCTTCAGGAGCGCCTCTACGGCGCACCCACAAACCGAAGGACGCGTGCATGAGCGATTGGATTCACATTCAGGCCGTTTCTGGCGAGCAATTGATGCAGCTGCACCATTTTTCCATCGTCAAGCAGCAACCCGGCGGCAACATTACCTTCGCCATCACCGTGAAGGAGTTCGCCACTCCGCCCCCCGGCCAGCGTCTGCGTTTCTATGCCGAAGCCGACAAACCCGTGAACCAAAAGTCCGCTCCGCTCGTGCCTTGCGGCTGGGGCAGCTCTATTTTTTCCGCGCTCGGCGACTGCGTCCGCATGATCCGCGAATTTCCCTACGAAGGGGAAAAGGAACAACACCAGGACGCCGCCTCGTGATCCAACAACTCACCAAACGTACTCTGCAACCCGGCATGGTGGCCGTGGCTTTCCACGGAAGCATGCACACTGGACCCGACTGTATGCGTCTGCAAAAGGAAGTCGATGCCATGCTGGCCGCTGGCGAAACCCGCGTCATCTTTGATCTCGGCGCCCTCACGCACGTCGACAGCGCGGCCATCGGCGCCATCGTTCGCTGCCTCACCAAACTCAAAGGCGCGGGTGGCAATCTGCGCATCGCCGCGGCCCATCCCATGATCGTGCACAGCCTCAAGCTCACCAAAGTCGACCAGCTGATCGAAATGTTCCCTAGCGTCGATCAAGCCGCCGAAACCTTCGCTGCCCCCGAGTAGCACCGGCACCCTTGCCGGCGCAGGGTCGCCCGCTTGGCGAACCAAGGTCCGCAACGCAAATCTTTCGCGACGCAGATCGCGCGGCAAATTATGCGCCCGGCCGCAACTATGCTAATTTTCTCTGTTTATGACCAAACGTATTGCCGTGCTGCTCAGCGGCCGCGGCTCCAATTTTGAAGCGCTGGCCGACAGCGTCGCCGCAGGCCGCCTTCCCAACGCGGAAATCGCCGTCGTGGTCAGCAATCGCGAAGACGCTCCGGGCATCGCGCGCGCGCGGGCGCGCGGCATTGTCGCGAAAGTGCTTCCGTCGAAAGGGCTCGAGCGCGAAACGTACGATCGTCAAGTCGTCGCGGTGCTCAACGAGCAGCAGGTGGATTTGGTCTGTCTCGCTGGCTACATGCGTTTGCTTTCGCCGTTCTTCGTCGCGGCATTCCCCAATCGCATTTTGAATATTCACCCGTCGCTGCTGCCTTCGTTTCCCGGACTCGAATCGCAAAAGCAAGCACTCGAGTACGGCGCGAAATTCGCCGGATGCACCGTGCATTTCGTCGACGAAAATCTCGACGCCGGCCCGATCATCCTGCAATCAGCAGTTCCGGTGGAGGACGATGACACGGAGTCTTCGCTTTCGGAAAAAATCTTGCGCGAAGAGCACCGCATTTACACGGAAGCCGTTAAACTGGTGCTCGCAGGAAGCTACAAAATCACCGGGCGCCGCGTGACGCGCACCGTAAAATAAACATTCCATGACCGAGCCCGCGTCACAGACGTTTAAGCCCGTCGCAGAACAAATCGCCTACCTCAAAAAAGGCGTCGCGGAAATCATTCCCGAAGCCGACCTGAAAGCCAAACTCGAGAATTCTGCAAAAACCGGCAAGCCGCTGCGCGTTTATCTCGGCGTCGACCCCACGGCGCCAGACATTCATCTCGGCCACACGGTGGTGATTCGCAAACTGAAGCAATTTCAGGACCTCGGCCACACCGCCATTTTCTTGATCGGCGATTTTTCCGCGATGATTGGCGACCCCACCGGACGCTCCGAAACACGCCCTCCGCTCACCCGCGAAGAAGTCGACCGCAACGCGAAAACGTATCTCGCGCAAGTCTTCAAGATTCTCGATCCGCAAAAAACCGAAGTCCGCTACAACAGCGAATGGCTCGACAAACTTTCCAGCTACGACGTGGTGCGTCTCTGCGGCCGCTATCGCCTCGCCCGCATGTTGGAGCGCGAAGACTTTCGTTCGCGCCTTGCCAACAATCAGCCCATCTCCGTTCACGAATTGTTGTATCCGCTGCTCACGGCGTACGACGCCGTGGAGCTCAAATCAGATGTGGAACTCGGCGCTACCGAACAAAAATTTAATTTGCTGGTGCATCGCGACATTCAGCGCGAATATGGCCTGCCCTCAGAAGTGGCGCTCACCATGCCCATCCTCGTGGGCCTCGATGGCCAGCGCAAAATGTCCAAAAGCCTTGGCAACTACGTGGGCATCACCGAAGCGCCGGATGAAATCTTCGGCAAAATCATGTCCATCCCCGATTCCTTGATGTGGTCCTACTACGAACTGGTCACCGACCGCACGCCCGCGGAAATCGCCGTGCTGCAAACCGAAGTCGCGAGCGGCAAGCGGCATCCCATGGAAGCGAAAATGAAGCTCGGGGAGGAAATTATCGCCGGCTTTTACGGCGCCAGCGCCGCGCAAAAAGCCGCGGAAAATTTCCAGCGCGTCTTTCGCGACCGCCAAGCTCCAGAGGAAGCTCCGGTCCAGAAACTGCCGCGCGGCCCAGCCAAAAAATTGTCCGCGCTACTCGCGGAGTTGCAGCTCGCTCCATCGAGAAGCGAAGCGGATCGCCTGGTTAAACAAAAAGGCGTGGAAATCGATGGCGTGCTCGCTGAAGATCCGCGCCAAGATATCGACTTCAGTCAGCCGCGCGACTTTCTGTTGCGCGCGGGCAAGAAGAAATTTTTGCGCATCATTGTTGAATAACGGGTCGCACCGGCTTTGCGTCAGCCGTTGAACAAATAGCGTGAAGAACTCGTTTCACTGGTAGCGCCGGCAAGAACTTCGGGAGGGGTGCACACATGGGACTCTGGACACGCCGCAAATTTTTTCTTGCTTCCTTGGCGGGAAGCGCAGCCGCGGGCGCCGCGTCATTGTTCGGCAAAACTCCGCTGGCAGGAGGCAGCGGTGCCGCGGGAAAAATCGCTGCGTCCGTCGCGCCCGCATCCGCAAAACGTCCCGTGATGATCTCGAGCGCCAACGGCCTGCACGCTCTCGGGCGCGGCATGGAAATCTTAGAGAAAGGCGGCGATACGCTGGACGCCGCCGTCGCCGCAGTTACCGTCGTCGAAGACGATCCCAACGACACCTCCGTGGGCTTTGGCGGACTGCCCAACGAAGATGGCGAAACCGAACTGGACGCCAGCGTGATGCATGGCCCCACGCGCCGCGCCGGCTCCGTCGCCAGCGTGCGCCGCATCAAAAATGTTTCACTGCTCGCCAAAACCGTGATGGAAAAAACCAATCACGTGATGATCGTCGGCGAAGGCGCGCGGCGTTTTGCGGTGGACGAAGGCTTCATCGACCAGAGCCTGACCACCGAAAAATCCCGCCTGGCCTGGCTTGCCTGGAAAGCCAGCACCTCCATGAACTGGCGCCCCGGCACGGACAGCCCCGACTGGCAGGAAAAAATGGCTGGCCTCTTCGACACGCCGCAAAAGCAAGCTTGGCGCTCGGAAATTGAAGAACTCGTGGCGCATCCGCCGACCGGAACCATCAACTGCCTGGCGGTAAATGAAAAAGGCGAAGTTTCCGGCACCACCACCACCTCCGGCCTCGCCTGGAAAATCGCCGGACGCGTCGGCGATTCGCCGATCATTGGCGCGGGTCTTTACGTCGACGGCGATGTGGGCGGCGCTGGTTCCACCGGAAAGGGCGAAGAAAACATTAAAATCGCCGGCGGCCACACCATCGTCGAAATGATGCGCAAGGGCCTGTCACCCACGGACGCTTGCCTCGAAGCTCTGCACCGCATCGCGCGCAATTACAATAACGACAAGAAACGGCTCACCACCTTTCATATTTTTTTCTACGCGCTCAACAAGGATGGCGTGCACGGCGCCGCTTCGCTGTGGCGCAACACCTACAATCGCAGCAAGCACGCTTCCTACGCGGTGCACGATGGCGGAGAAGCACGTTTGCTGGATTGCGCGCCGTATTTCGATGAAATTGGCGGCGACCAGTAACCGAAGCGAACGCGGCGAGAAAACGGGCAACGAGATGATTGAACTCCGAAATGTCACCAAGGAATACGATCTTCCGCCGGGGCAGCCCGGCCAATTGGTCGCCGCGGACCGCCTCACGCTCGACGTGCCCGATGGCGAAGTGTTCGGCCTCGTTGGACCGAACGGCGCGGGAAAATCCACGACGCTGAAAATGATTTGCGGCTTGCTGCTGCCTACCGCGGGCCACATCAGGGTCAACGACGTGGACGTGGAGTCGAATCCAGAAGCGGCTCAGCAGCATATCGGCTACCTCGCCGACTTTTTCAACGTCTACGACGAATTAAGAGTCTGGGAGTACGTAGACTACTTCGCGCGCGCTTACAAACTCCCGCCAGCGCAAATTCCGGCCCGCGTTCGCGAAGTGATCGCGCAAATGGGCCTCGAAACAAAATATGACGCTAGCGTAGCCGGCCTCTCGCGCGGTATGAAGCAGCGCCTGGGCATCGCGCGCGCCATTATTCACGATCCCCGGCTGCTGGTTCTCGACGAGCCTGCCTCCGGCCTCGATCCCAAGGCGCGCCTCGAACTGAAGGATTTGCTGCGCGCCATGAATCGCTCCGGAAAAACCATCTTCATCACTTCGCACGTGTTGCCGGACCTCGAAGAGATCTGCACTTCGCTGGCCATCCTCGAAAAAGGCAAGCTCCTGCGCCACGGAAAAATCGCCGACGTGATGCGCAGCGCGGGGCAAACCCGCCGCGTCCGCCTGCGCGCGGCCACACCAGAATTTGCGCTGGCGCAATGGCTGGCCGCGCAGCCAAACGTCAGCGAAGTTCATGAAAACGCCGGCGCCGCGGAATTTATTTTCCCCGGCAGCGATGCCGACCTGGCCGCGCTCCTCCGCGCGGCCATCCTCGCGGGCGCCGCTATTTACAGCGCTGAAGAAAAAACCGATTCGCTCGAAGAGCTTTTCGCGCGCCTCTCGACCGGAGAAGTCATGTAATGTTTTCCAACCCCGAATTCGTCCGCAACATCCGCACGCAACTCACCACCGGCAAGATGATCACCGCGGTCGTGGTCGCCGCCGCGCTTTCTCTGGTCATGGCCTTCGCCCTGACGCACATCGCCTCGCCCGCAGCAGGGAGCGTAGGCTGGGGTTTCGGGATTTTGCGTTTTATGTTCTTGCTGCAAGCGCTGATTTTGGCGGCTGGAGGAGGCATCGCGTGCCTCAATGCCATTTACAAGGAGAAAGATCAGAACACCTTCGATTTTCAACGCGTCACGCGCCTTTCGCCGCTCGAACTCGCGCTAGGCAAGCTTTTCGGCGCCCCGATCTTCATGTATTTCATCTGCGCTTGCTGCATTCCTATGGTGATTTTCTGTGCGGTCAAGGGGCATCAGTCCCTGGTGACCATTCTCACCGCCTACGCCGTGCTTCTCGTCGGTTCCGTCACCGTGCACGCTTTTGCGCTGCTCATCTCTCTGCTGACCGTGCGCGGCGCTCACACGGCCGCGATTATCTTCATCCTGGTGGCCCTCTGGCTGTTTTCTAATATTTTAGCGTTCACGGCGTCGTACTTGCATCTCGGCGCGCTTTCGCCGTTCTACAGCGCGGAAGTCGCGGTTCAGCAGTTTTCTCTGCCGATCTCCGCAGAATACTTTGGCGGGAGCACCGCCCCACCGAAGGATATTTTTTTCGGTCATGCCGTGCTCCACACGCCGGTGCTCGTCATCATCGACGGATTATTTATCGGCTGGTTCCTGCTGGCGCTCGTTCGGAATATCAAACGCGACCCCACGCAATACGAGCTGTACTCGCCGCTGCAAACATTTGTGCTGACCCTCTTTATCAACGGCCTTTTGCTGGCATTCGTAAACTGGCGCGTTGGCCTCATTGACGTGCAAGCTTCGCTCCTGACCATCAACATGGTGATCCTCAGTTCGCTGGGACTGGCGCAATTGCGCAATCGCGACCGCACGCGCCGCATCTTGCGCAGCCGCAAAGAAAATACCCCCAGCTGGCTGGATTTTACCTGGCCGGCGCCATTTTTGTTTGTCGCCGCGATCACCGCCGGCCTGCTGATCTCCGCCTCCGCGGCTATCGCGCACCATACGGAGACCGAGTGGAGTCCCGCGTTCGCCGTCTTCCGCTGCCTGTTCGTTGCCGCGTGGCTGGTGCGCGACATGCAATTTCTGCAATGGATGCTGCTCTTGCGCGGCAAACGCCCACTGGCGATGGGCGTGCTGTATCTCAGCGCTTTCTACGCTTGCGTGTGGATGGTACTTTCGTCCTTCGGCACCCTCCGTGACGTCGATCATTTGCCGTTCACGGCGTTTTTTCTGCCGACGCCCGTCTATTACCTGGACCATGCGGCCTGGACCATGCGCCCAGCGATCTGGGGCGGCGCATTCGCGGCGCAATTCCTGATGATCGCTCTTTTTATTTACGCGCAACGCCAAGCGATTCTCGAGCTGGCGCAGCCGCCAACGGCCGAGCCCGTTCCGGCCGTGGCCCTCAACGCCGCCAGTCCTTCGTAGCCGGCGCCCGCCGCGGAGCGCTCCCGCTTGCCCTGGGCGCAAAAAAAGGTCTCAAGAATGGGTCTGGTATTTGCTTGCGACGAAAAAACTATTCCGCTTTGCCGAGCGGCAAATAATACTGCGTCCCCTTGACCGGGTCCTGCAACCGCCGCAACAACTGCTGCAAATCTTCGCTGCGTTCCACAAAATCAATATCCGAAGTATTGATCACCAGCAAATCGGAAGCCGCATAGCGATAAAAGAAATGTTCGTAAGCGCGCGCCACTTCTTCGATATATTCGAGCGAAATCTGCGTTTCATCTTTCGAGGCTTTCTTCGCGATGCGCGCGCGCAAAACCTCCGGCTTGGCTTGCAGATAAATCACCAGGTCCGGCTCGGGAATTCCTGCGCTCAACGCTTCGTAGTAGCGCTCGTACAATTTGAGTTCTTCGTCGTCGAGATTAAGGTTTGCAAAAATGCGATCCTTCTCCATCAAATAGTCGGAAATCACCGGCCCGGGCGATTCCACCGCGAGCGCTTCGCGCAGCCGCTTCTGCCGTTCGATCAAAAAATACATTTGCGCGCGCAACGCCGACCCGGGTTTTTCTTTGTAGAATTCCGCCAAAAAAGGATTGTCTTCGCAATCGTAAACGCGCCTGGCGTGCAGCTTTTCCGCCAGAATCTTGGCCAGCGTGGTTTTTCCCACGCGCAGCGGCCCCTCAATGACGATAAAGCGCGGCGCTTGCGGCGCGCGTTGCGGGTCGCGCGCGCGCTTGGCGGAAGATGCTTCGTTCGGGCTCATCAGTGACTGTGGTGCGAAGAAGCTTCGCAACCCATCGGGCGAGATTATAGCAGACTCATTTGGCCAAAAATAAAAACCGAGGCGCGAATCTTGCGCCCCGGTCACGCTGCACGTTCGAAGAGTCAAGCCGACAGCTATTTGCCAACGACGAGCAGCACAAACGATCCGGCCTTCATCTTGCCGCGCCGTTCACCTGCCGCGGGCGCATCAAAATCCGCCGCCGGCAGAAAAACATTGTGCGTTTTTAGGTCGAGGCCCATGGTGCGCGCACTCTTTTTGGTCGGCACATTTTCCAGGACGGTGTACTTGTCCGGGGAGTCCTCATGCGCCACCGTTAGCGTGCCTTCACCGTTCGACGAAAATGCCAGTTGCGTTCCGGGATCAAACGCCGTGGCATCCACGCCGTCGCCGATGGCAATCGTCGCCACAATCTTTCCGCTGTCGGCGTCCGTCACCGGCATCATCTTGCCGTCGCAGCCGGAAAAAAGCCGGCGATGCTTGAGATCCATGGACAATCCGGAAGGCCCTTCGGCGGGCTTCAGCGGCCAGCGATGCACTTCTTTCAGAGTCTTGGCGTCAAACTGCACGAGCTCCGAAGTGTCCTCGATGTTGACGTAAATATTGCCTTTGCCGTCGGCGACGGCAAATTCCGGTTTGCCGCCGAGCGGCAGCGATCCAACGACCGCTCCATCCGCGGCGTTGAACGCGGTGGTGTCCTTGCTCGCGCCGTTGAGCGTGAAAACGCGTTTGGTGATTCCGTCATAAACAATGGCGTCGGGATTCTTGCCGGTGTTCACGGTGCCGAGAGTTTTCAGCGTTTTCAAATCAAAAATCGTCGCGGTATTCGCGCGGCCGTTGCTCGTAAATCCCCGCCCCAACTCCGAGGCGATGGCGATTCCGTGTACGCCCTGCGTATCGGGAATATCTCCGACAATTTCGTACGAATCAGCATCCAGCACCACAACGTGCGTGCCGCGCGAAACGTAAACGCGCCGCGCATCGCTATCGACCAGCAAATAGTCCCAGCCGGTGTCGCCGGGAACCGGAATCGTCTTGATGACGTGATAGCCGGAGGGCCCGGCTGGCGGAGCCGCGGCGGCGCGTTTCGCGGCTATGCCGCCGGCCACCAAGAGTGCTGTTGCAACCGCAAGAGCGGCTGCTGTATTTGCCAAAATTCGCTTCATCTCTGCCTCGCTTTCCAGACGTTGATTCGCATAGAGTGTGGCAAGGGCCTTGGCGAAATTCAAGGACCGTCGACGGGGCGCGCGAAAATAAAAGTCGCGCGAATTAATCCTGTGTTTAGGTGCGCTATGGCCGCGGAAAGGGATGGCGTGCGGCAAGTGCATCGGGAATAATGAAAGTACTCATGACGCCTGCGCAAGGCCAACTCGCGCTGAAAATCCGGCAGCTGCGCAAAGTGTACGGCGCGCTCGTCGCAGTCAACGACATCGACCTTGATGTCTACAGCGGAGAATGTTTCGGTTTGCTCGGACCGAACGGCGCGGGGAAAACCACGACGATCGAAATTTGCGAGGGATTGCTGCAGCCGGACGGCGGGTCCGTGGAATTGCTGGGGCGTGACTGGCGCACGCAGGGTAAGGAACTGCGCGAGTTGCTGGGCGTTCAACTGCAGGAGACAAGTTTTTCGGACAAATTGACGGTTTCGGAAACGTTGGCCTTGTTTCGCAGTTTTTATCATCACAGCGCGGAAGTTCCGGAAATTCTCGAGCTGGTGCAGCTGTCTGAGAAGCGAGATGCGCGCGTCGGCAAGCTTTCCGGCGGCCAGAAGCAGCGGCTGGCGCTGGCCTGCGCTTTGGCGGGCGAACCGCAATTTTTATTTTTGGACGAACCGACCACCGGACTCGATCCGCAAGCGCGGCGCCAGCTTTGGGACCTCATCAATCAATTAAAAAGCAGCGGCCGCACCATTTTGCTGACCACCCACTACATGGACGAAGCGGAAAAACTTTGCGATCGCGTGGCCATCATGGATCACGGCAAGGTGATTGCCCTCGATACTCCGCGGCGGCTGATCGCCTCGCTCGGCGTGGAGCACTTGCTGGAATTCGCGATCGAGGGCGAGCCGCTGGACGCGGCATTGTTGAAAACATTGCACGGAGTGCGCGCCGTGAGCACCGTAGGCGACGTGACGCAATTGCAAGTCGCGGAATTGCATCGCACCCTGCCGGCATTGCTTGAAAAGCTCGCCGAGCGCGGGGCACCGCTCAGCGAACTGCGCACCCATTCTGCGACCCTCGAGGATGTTTTCGTTTCGCTGACGGGACGGCACCTGCGCGATGAGTGAACGAACGCTGCTCGGCCATCCGCTGTGTCAGCTGACAAAAGTTCGCTTTTTTGAATTTTTGCGGGAACCGGAGGCGGTCTTCTGGACGTTTTTGTTTCCCGTGTTGCTGGCCAGCGGGCTGGGCATCGCGTTTCGCAACCGCGCGCCGGACGTAATCAACATCGCCATCGTGGACCGCGCCGCGATTTCCCAGCAAATAGCCAAAGAGCTTGCGGGTAATCCCGGATTGTCAGCCTCGGTGTGCGAGGAAGCGGCTTGCGCGAACGCCTTGCGCACCGGCAAGGTCGCGTTGCTGGTCATTCCGCAATCCGCGGGCCAAGTGACCTATCGCTTTGACGAGACCAATCCGGACGGACGTTCCGCACGCGCGCTCGCGGATGACAGCTTGCAACGCGCTGCGGGCCGCGCCGACCCCGTGAAATTTGCCGATGAACACGTTGTCGAAAACGGATCACGGTACATCGATTTCCTGGTGCCCGGTTTGCTGGCCATGAATTTGATGGGCAACGGCATCTGGGGAATTTGTTTTCCGATTATCGACGCGCGACGGAAGAAATTGCTGAAGCGCATGGTGGCAGCGCCGATGTCGCGCGCGCAATATTTGCTGTCCTACCTGTTGTCGCGTTTGGCGTTTGTGGTGCTGGATGTTTTTCTGTTTGTCGGCTTCGGTCATCTGGTGTTCCATGTCCCGGTGCGCGGCAGCATTGCGGCCATTGCGCTGATCTGTTTCGTCTCGGCGCTGGCGTTCAGTTCGATCGGCTTGCTGATTGGTTCACGCGTGAGCACCACGGAAGGCGCCAGCGGCCTGGCCAATGCCGTGATGGTGCCGATGTGGATCGTGTGCGGAGTCTTTTTTTCGGCGCGGCGTTTTCCGGGTCTTGTGCAGCCCGTCATTCACGCGCTGCCGCTCAGCGCGACCGTCGATTCACTGCGCGCCGCGATGCTCGAGGGCGCCACGCTCGTTTCCCTTCGCGGCCAGCTGACGATCCTTGTGGTGTGGCTGCTCGTCTGTTTTACCTGTGCCGTGCGCCTGTTCCGTTGGCGCTAAGTTGCTTTGGGGGAGCTAGCGCGCAAAGCCAATCCGTCATACGCTTGTGCGCGGGCTGCGCGGTAAAACGGTAGCGGACGGACCCTTCATGAACATCCTCGATTTTGTGGTTGGCAAGCCGCTCAAAACCAGCGACGAGCGCGCCGAGCAGATCGGTCCGAGCGCGGGCATTCCCATTTTTGGATTGGATGCGCTCAGTTCCGCGGCGTACGGTCCGGAAGCCGCGCTCAGCCTGCTGATTCCGCTCGGCCTCCTGGGTGTGCAGTACATCGTGCCCGTCAGCGCCGCGATCATCACGTTGCTGGTGATCGTTTATTTCTCCTATCGGCAGACTATCGCGGCCTATCCCTCGGGCGGGGGCTCCTACACCGTCGCGCGATTCAATCTGGGGGCCTTCCCCAGTTTGCTGGCGGCCGCGGCGCTGCTCGCCGATTACATTCTCACGGCCGCCGTCGGCATTTCCGCTGGAGTCGGCGCGCTCATTTCGGCGGTGCCGTCGCTGCAGCCGCGCACCGTCCTGCTGTGCGTGGGCATCTTGATCTTGATCACCATCCTCAATTTGCGCGGCCTGCGCGACGCCGGCGCGGTATTCATGTTTCCGACGTATCTCTTCGTGGGCACGCTGATGATCACCATCGTCGGCGGAATATTTCGCGTTGCACAAAGCGGCGGCCATCCGCATCCCGTTACGCCTTTTCCGGTCGTGCCGCAGCAGGCCGGCCCCATCGCGGGCTACGCCATGGCCTGGCTTCTCATCAAAGTGTTTGCCAGCGGCTGTACCGCCTTGACGGGTGTGGAAGCCGTCAGCAATGGAGTCAAAGCGTTTCGCGAGCCAGGCGTCAAGAATGCGCAGCGCACGCTGACGGTGATTATTTTCATTCTCGCGGTCATGCTTGCCGGGATTTCCTATCTGGTCAAAGCGTACGGAATCGTGGCCACCGACCCCGGCGCTCCGGGATATCAAAGCCTGCTTTCCATGCTCATCGCTGCGGTTTTCGGCCGCGGAATTTTCTACTACGTGACCATTGCTTCGATCCTGGTGGTTCTTTCCTTTTCCGCGAACACCGCATTCGCCGACTTTCCACGCTTGTGCCGCGCCATCGCGCAAAATAATTACCTTCCGCACGCTTTCGGTTATCGCGGTCGCCGGTTGGTGTACACGTACGGCATCGTGGTACTCGCGGTTTTTGCCGGATTCCTGCTCATTCTTTTTCAGGGCGTCACGGACCGCCTGATTCCGTTGTACGCCGTCGGCGCGTTCCTGGCGTTCACGCTTTCGCAAGCCGGCATGGTGCAGCATTGGCGCAAAAAGCGCGGCCCGCATTGGCTAAAGAGCGCTTTCGTCAATGGACTCGGCGCATTCGTTACCGGTATCACGGTAATCGTGGTGCTCGTTGCGAAATTTGTGGAGGGCGCGTGGATCACGCTGCTGTTCATTCCGCTGGTGCTCGTATTGTTCACCCGCGTGCGCCGCCATTATCACAACGTAACCGTCGAAACGAGTTGCCGTGTGCCGATGATTCCCAAACTCGGCAGCGCCGCGCCTCTTGTCGTGGTGCCGTTTGACCGCTGGAGCGCCATCACCAAGCAGGCGCTGGAATTTGCTTCCCGGCTTTCTCCGGAAATTATCGCTTTGCACGTAGAGCCCGGAGAACATTCCGAATTGCTGCACGATGACTGGGACCGCTACGTGGTCAGCGCATTTAAAGAGACCGGCGGTGATGCGCCGAGGCTTGAGGTCCTGCCCTCGCCCTACCGTTTTATCATTCTGCCGATCATTCAATATATTCTGGCGCTCTCGGATAAAAACTCCGGGAGAAAAGTCATCGTGGTGATTCCGGAACTCGTGGAATATCACTGGTACGAATATTTCCTGCACAATCAGCGCGGCCGCTTGCTGGAATGGCTGCTGCTGGTGCGCGGCAACAAAAACATCTTCACCGTGTCATCCCCCTACTATCTGTTGTTCCAAAAACGCAAAGCTGCCGAAGCAAAACCCGACGAACATCTTGTTGAGTGAAGCTGCCAGAATCGGACATCAGGGCGGCTAGGGTACGGAGGCCGCGCGCCTCAGTGAAGATAGGGATTCCGCGAAGTCGCAGCTTGGCCTGATTCTGCTTCCTCGAGCGCGGGCGATCCGCTGCGCTCCTGCGGAAGGGGGGCAAAATGATCAAGAAAGTTTCCGGCGGTTACAAAGTTTTGTCAGAGAAGGGAAAGAATCTCGGCGGACCGTATAAAACCAAAAAACAAGCGGAAACACGGCTCCGTCAAGTGGAATATTTCAAGCACCACAAAGGTTGATGCGCTTAGGCGCTGCGCTTCCGTCGCTCGCCGAGCCGCTCGGCTCAGAGGGGCTTTGGATGCGCGGCCAAAGCTTCCTTGAATTGCGCGACGTTGCCTTTGTCGACCATCGCCGTTCCCGTGTCGATGAATGTCGGCAGCGGCGGCGCCGGGGCCGTGCGCCAATCTTTGTATTCGTGCACCGCGTTGTGATGCAGGTCATCGAGCAGCTTCAGGCCGTAGTACGCCATAACATAAGGCTTCTGCGAAATCGTTTCGGTGATCGCGCCGTTCTGAATGAAGTCCAGTGTCTCGGGGTCTTTGTCGAAGGCCACGATGGCGATTTTCCCTGTTTGATCCAGGCGGTGCAGCGCTTCGCCGGCGCCTGACCCGCCCGAAGCCTCGAGGCAAATAATTCCATCGATTTTGTCCTTACCGCCGGCCAGTTTGGAAATCTGATCGTTCGCGCTGCGCGCGTCGCCTTTGTCATCGATGGTCTGCACCACTTTAATTCCGGGAAATTTTTGCAGCGCGTCATTCACGCCCTTCACGCGTTCGTCCATATTGAGCTGACCGGGAACGGTCACAATCACCACATGACCCTGCCCTTTCAACAGCTGCGCCATCCGCTTTCCGCTTTCCTGGCCCGCGCGAAAATTATCCGTTCCGATGAACACCACGCGCTTGCTGTCCGGCGCGTCGGAGTCGATGCAAATCACCGGTATGCCCTGCGCCACGGCTGCGTCGATGGCCGCCTTGAAAGCTTCCGGCCGCGCCACGGAAACCATGATTCCCGAAGGTTTGGAGGCTACTGCTTTTTGAAAGGCATCGAGCTCCTGGTCCGGCGCGAAGGATTCTGGCCCCGCGAATTCCGCCTTGACGCCCAGCGCTTTGGCGGCATCTTGCATGCCCGCTTCGGCTTCCTGCCAGTAGGGCAGAGCGATGTTCGTCGAGACCAGGACGAAACGCTCATCCTGCTGGTGATAGGGTTCCGGGCCGCAGGAGGCAAGCGCGAACGTTACCCCCATGGTGATCAGCACAAGAATTGCCAGCGAAGGAATAGCGCGAGGATGGCGGAGCATAAACTTCCTCCTTGAAACTCTTGAGGCCCAGCGAACGGACGATTTAAAACCGCGGCAAGCATGCCTGTCCGGCAGAAACACTGAGGACTCCAATTGCTGGGCAGAGCCTATCACAAAGCTGTCTCGCCGGTCAGCGGGGTAAGTTTGTTTGCCGCAAGAGAGTTCTTGAGGATCTAGGAAACGATTTCGCCGTCCGCGACACTACCTAGCGTATGGGTCCGGCGCGGCCACGGATCGTGCCCGGCCAGACGTCTTCGGCAGCTCGCTTGTGGCTGCCGGAAGGATGGCGGGGAGCACTCTTGGGAGAGTGTGCTCCCCGCGATTCCCGAAAACATTTGCTGCGCGCGCCGTCCTGTCGGCGCTGCAAAGATTCCCACGGCCGCCCCGGCGGGCTTGCACCGTGAAGCTGCGGCCTAGTGGCGATCTGAAATTCGCGAATCGCGCGTTGCCCAATAGGTGATCAGCGCGAACCACGCAAAATAAAATGCGCCATTCACGGCAATGGCGATGCGCAAGAACCAGCTGAACGTCCAGCCCAGCGTGCCATGCCGGCCGGGCATCACCCACTCGGCGACGCGCAATCCGGGAGAAAAAAGCGCCACCCACGGTGCCGACAACGGCGGATTGCTCGCAACCGCAAAAGCGAGCGCGACAATGCCCGCAATCAGCCCCGCCACCGCGCAAGCGCCCAGCATCCATAGACGCTTCCTCATCCCACGATTCTATCCCACGGCGTCGGTCCGCCGGGCGGCAGTCGCGCCTCCGCGCACATTTTTTGCGGTAAAGCCGCTTGAAAACGGCGATCGTCGTCAGCAAAATGTTCTTCGAGCACGCGTGACCCCGCGCGCGCCCGGAAAAACTCTACCGGCGCGACCGCGAGTAAGATCACGAAAAAACCGTGGCCGCTCGAGATCAAGAGAGCAGGCCAGTCAGCCGAGCGATGGCGGGTGTCTGGGGCCCTTTGTCGCCAGCGGCACCGCGGAACCCCTATTCCCACTCCGGCGGTTTCCGTGCACACTTGCAACAGTTTTTGCGGAGGAGCTGCGATGAAGCGAGCGAAGCAGGCCGTGGCCAGCCGAAAGCAATCACGGGCGCGCGTCGAAGTCACTCCCGGCGCGGATTTGGAAAAGCAAATTCGCGTGTACGTCCGCAAAAAGAACGCCGCGCTCCTCGATCTAACCACCGCTCTGCGCCGGTTTGTAAAGAAAACCGTGCCCAAATCGCTCGAGTTGATTAATCCCTGGGGCATTCCGGTGTTCGCGTGGCGCGGGCCGATCGCGTATCTGATGGTCGGCAAAAATCACGTGACCTTCGGCTTTCCGCGCGGCACGGAACTCCCGGATCCCGCGCATCTGCTCGAGGGCACTGGCAAAAAATTGCGCCATGTAAAAATCCGCGAAAAAGAACAACTCGTCGACGCCAATTTGCGGGACCTGATTCTCAGCGCCGTCAGCCTGAACCGTCGCGACCCGCAGCCCTCAAAACTCCTGCCTCCGCGGACGCGCGCAGGCGATTGACCGCGGCGAGCAATGCATCTGGGTGGCGACGGCGCCGCTATGATGGCAAACGGAAGGCGCGAATATACTGGCGGCCGCGGAACGGAGAAAGAGGCCTCTCTCGGCCCTAAACAAGGCATTTCAGGCTGCCATGGAAGGCGGACTTGGTTTTACTCCGGTGACCCGATGGACGCAAGCGGCCCCACCCGGGCCTCAAATCGCCTCGAAATCCCCGTCGACGGTAGCCGCGCATGATTTGCACAGCCGTGCACAGGGCCCGAAAATTATTTTTGCGAAGGACTTGACGTATACCGGAAATCGCGTATACTCACAAATGGTTCGAGGCTTTCCCAAAAGCCGAGGGTCAATCAGGGGATTCACAGTCGGGTCAGTGGCGGTTCTTCCGCGTAGCCGGTAAACGGTTAATCGATCCTATAGTGAGGTACCTTACGAGTTCCACGGGCTAGAATTTGTCGAGCTTCGCGCAAAACCACTTGCATAGGTGGTTGTGCCCGGCGCTCGACGCCGGGTTTTTTATTTGTACGGGCTGGCACTTAGCCGTACAAAGTTCTCAGCGGAATGCTGGGAGGCTCTGACGGGATCAGAGCTACTGCTCTTTGACAACAGAAAGCGCTGGCAAGTTCACGCCGATAATCCTACCCCCATCAAGGTGGGGAAGGACGTCATGGTGTGAACAATTACAAGTTTTGCTCGAGTCGAGCATAACTGTGGAAAAACAAAGGCGAACTTATCGATTGCCTGACGAAACATGATTGTCGAAAGCCCGGAGCAAACTTCCTGGCGGCGGTTACCCACCGTCGTCACAGATTGCGGCATGGGAAATAGGGCGGTGATGGCAGTCAGGACGTTCGAAGCGGAAGCGGGTGCAAACCCGAACAAGCCGAAGACGGATTGCGTAAGTTTT
>CAWAEM010000012.1:0-128956 GCA_963780935.1 uncultured Acidobacteriota bacterium
AGAACAAAAGGGTGAGCCATGGGCTCACCCTTTTTTTATCGATATATCGTTCCGATTTCCCGAATCCTTGTGCCGAGAACGGCCCCGAGTCTATTAACCCGCGAAACCTCGTTAATCAATAAGCTACGCCACTTGTTAATTACTTTCGTACCATTGCTAACACACTATCGCCTTGCCATCGTGTACAGAGCAGACCAACTGCGATCGGAGCGAAAATGAAGAGATTCTTGTCCGTGATTCTCAGCGCAGCCATCGGCGTTATGCCCGCTTTCGCTCAGCAATCCGCTCCACAGCCCCAAGACGTTCAGCAGTCGTCACAAAGTCCCGCTCCTCCATCGCAAAGATTCGTTCTGGAAGATGGCACGCCGATTAAATTAGTCCTTAGCCAAAACGTTTCTTCATCCGATGCCACCGTGGGCCAGACTGTCAGCTTCGAAGTAGTCGAAGATGTTCTCGTCGACGGCATTGTGGTGGTTCCCAAGGGCAGCACGGCATGGGCCACGGTAACTGCCGCGGAACACAAAAAGACCATGGGTCGCGGCGGAAAACTAGACATGAACATCGATAAAGTGCGCCTCGCGGACGGCAGCAAAACGCTGATCGCTGCTACGAAAAACGCCAAAGGCGGAGGTCACACGGGTGCAATGACTGGAGCCATCGTTGCAACTAGCTTGATCTTGTGGCCCGCGGCACCTTTTTTTCTGTTTATACACGGCAAAGACATCACCATTCCCAAAGGAACTGCTCTCACGGCATTCGTGCAGGGCGATGACGTTCTCGATCGCTCAAGATTCGTGCGGCCCATCGCCGTCTCCACGCAGCCAGCAACGGCTCTCGCACTGGCGCCAGGCACACCCACCGTTCAACCGCCACCCGTTCTAGCGCCAACTCAGTCCACCATGCAGTTCCAATCCGCCGACCAACAGCCATCGCTAGGTGAGGTTGCCCGCCAAAACCGCGCCACAAAAGCCCAAGCCCAACAAAGCGAAACTCAGGCACAAGTTGACGCTCCGCCGAAGAACTAGAGACGGCTGCTTGACAACTTCATGGGTGGCCATCGTGGGCGTGTCCATTTCCGGCGGTAGTGGAACAATCTTGGGGTCGTGAATTGTGTCGTTAGTCCTTTCGATCAGACCGGCCCTAACCGTCCACCGCGTCGAGAGTGGATCGTTGATGTTGGACGGCGACCTGTATGACGTAGACTAGTCCCAGGATCGTTAAAAGTGGTGTGGATTTGCTGGCGTCGGTCTTTTTGGGTTGGAGTCGTGGCCTCGACATTCTCGGCCGTTCTTTTTGTCGCTGTTTTTTCAGGCTGACCCACTACCATTTTTTTGAAGCGCTTGCCGCGAAGGCCAAATCCCTATAAGCTGCCAGCGAGGAAACCCACATGGCGACATTTTTCCGTTCGCTGGCTGCAGCTTTGTTCCTCGTTCTTTTCTCTTCAGCGGGCGTGCGAGCAGACAACATTCAAATAACTCCTACGTACATGTTAAGTGGCGTAATCACGATAGTGGGTCAGGGAGCTGACCCACCCACTCAGACAGTCGATGTTTCGTTCGACTTCGCTCTCTTCGAACCTCCCGGCTTTACGGACGATTATTTCCCGGAGATTATGCCTGGCGTCGATTCATATACAACTTTCGGCGTACTGGGTTCATCGAGCGGCGGAATAGCGGATTTTAATGTCGGCATACTTTCTTATAGCCCCATCGACGTTGGAGGCGCGGAGATTGACATCACGGATGACTCTTACGTGGCCGACCCTTTCCACAGCATCGGCGCCGATCTATATTCCTGCTACGGGAATACCACCTGCACACAAGATTTTCCCTTCGTCGAATACACATCGTATCCAATTTCATTTACCTACACGTTGCGGCAAGTCCCCGAGTCATCGACGCTGCTTCTTATTTTTACTGGACTTCCTATACTCCTGTGGGTTGCCAGTAGACGCTCGCTGGCCTGTTCGCGTTGATTTTTCTGCATTGCAGTAGAAACAGGAGCGCCTCGATGATCCAGTGATCTACGGTCTGATCGTAAGCGTCGATCGGAACGGCAAATCTGAACGGAAGACCGGAGACCGGAATCGATTCCGAGAGTTATCTACGCAACGTGCTGTCACGCATCGCGGATCACCCCATCAACTGCTGCCCTGGAACGTGCAAAGCAACGGAAGAATATTCATCGGCGGGGGAGCCTATTTTGGCGCCATTGACAGAGATCTGCATAATACCGCGGGAGCCAACGGCTTTGAAGCTCGCGGCAAGCGGGTGTCGGCGTAATGGTCTGGCGGATACACTAGTGAATCTCAATGGCGCTGATCTTTGGCCAGTCGGCTGATCCGGACGTGAATTGAATGATGACCTGACCGTTGGTGACGGTGACGGGGAAGGTCCTATCGATGGCCGTGAACGGAGCGCCAGCGGCGGCAACGATGTCGAAATTCGCTAAGACCTGCGTGCCGTTGATAGAGACGTTGAAGAGACGCTGTCCGGCGGTGGACCAATAGAGTTCGGCAAACTTAAGGAGCACGTTGTAACTGCCATTGGGAACCGCGAACTGATAGGAGAAGTCGCCATAGCGCTCTGTCTGGTAGAGGGTTGGATCTGCCGTGCCCGCAATGGCATGCGTCGTGCTAAAGACGGTGCCACCCGTGAAGTCCTTGTCGGCGCTCCACGCCTGCGAGGTGGTGTCGGTGTAAGCCGCACCGCCGGAATGAACGAGGATCGGGTTGAAGGGAGCGACGAGGGACACGACGGCAGTAGAAAACTGCGTGGGGTCAGCCACACTAGTGGCAGTGACGGAGACCGTCTGGGCGGAAGTAATGGAGGCGGGTGCTGTGTATTTAGCCGTAGTAGCTCCAGAAGTGACGAGCGCTCCGGCTTGCGGGTTGTAAGCCCAGGTAACGCCGAGGTTGGTGCTTCCCGTAACGGTGGCGCTGAATTGCTGGCTCTGCGAGGGGAGAAGAGACGCGGCGGTCGGGCTGATTTGGATGCCGACGCCGGATGCGGATTTAATCTCGATGGCGCTGATCTTGGGTAAGTCCGCAGAACCGGTTGCGAATTGGATAGTGATGGAATTACCCGTAACGGTTATTGGAAACGATTTATCGATCGCGGTGAGGGCCGCGCCGGCCGCAGCTACGATATCAAAGTTGGTTAGGACTTGTGTTCCGTTGATCGAGGCGTTGAAGAGCCGCTTACCCGGAGCTGTCCAGAAGATTTCCGCAAATTTAAGGACTACGGTGTAGTTTCCCGGAGGAGTGGTAAACGTATAAGTGGAATTGCCGTAGCGCTCGAATTGATACAGTGTCGGGTCGGGCGTGTTGGCAATGGCCGACGTGGTGTATGAAACTTGGCCGCCCGTAAAGCCGGTATCCGCACTCCAACTGTTGCCGAGGGAGTCTGTGTAGGCACCACCACCGGAATGGACAAAGATTGGAGTGAATGTAGAGGGCGGCAAAAGGTTGACGGTGGCAACTGCGGATTTTGTGGAGTCTGCCTGACTGGTCGCGGTCACAGAAACCGTCTGCGCCGAGGTGATAGAAGCCGGGGCAGTGTACAACCCACTAGCTGTTAGCGTGCCAATTTGAGGACTGTACGTCCAGTTAACGGCGGTATTGGAATTCCCTGTGACGCTGGCAGCGAACTGCTGTTGTTGAGACGCATGCAGGCTTGCCGTCGTGGGGCTGACGTGGATCATTACTCCCAGAGCGGAATTGATCTCGATGGCGCTGATCTTTGGCAGGTCGGCAGAACCGGAGGTGAATTGAACAGTGACCTGACCGCCGGTCACGGCCACGGGGAAAGTCTCGTCGATGGCCGTCAGCGGAGCCCCGGCGGCGGCAATGATATCAAAGTTGGTCAAGACCTGGGTGCCGTTGACGGAGACGTTGAAGATCCGTTGCCCTGCGGTGGTCCAGTAGATCTCGGCAAATTTAAGGAGCACGTTGTAGCTGCCATTTGGCACGGCGAATTGATAGGAAAAGTTGCCATAGCGTTCTGTCTGGTAGAGGGTTGGATCCGCAGTGTTCGAGATGGTATGGGTCGTGCTATAGACGGAACCACCCGTGAAGTCCTTGTCAGCGCTCCAAACCTGCGCCTTGCTGTCGGTGTACGCAGAGCCACCTGCATTGACCAGAATAGGAGAAAACATGCCGGTGTTGGCGGTGATTGAAAAGGCATTGGAAAGGGTGGCGACCTGGCCGTCGGTATCAGTGATCGAAATGCCATTTGTTCCTACCGTGGCGCTGGCAGCTATGGAAATATTCGCCGTGATCTGGGTGGCTGAATTATAGGTGCAGGAATTAACGGTAATTCCGGTGCCGAAGCTGCAAACCGGAGCAGAGAGGAAATTTGTGCCCGTCAGAACGACGGAGATATTCGACTGCGACTGCATTCCGGAGTTGGGAGTGGCAGAGGTGAGAGTTGGCGCTGGCCCTAGTGGGACGTAGGTGTAGGTGGTGGTGGCCACCGGGCTTTGTAGATAACCCGTCGCGATTGCAATGGCGCTTACTGTAGAGGTAACTGAAATGGTAAAGGACGAAGTATATTTCGTCGAAGACGCTGTTGGTACACTCCCGTCCGTTGTGTAATGAATGACCGCTCCGGGAGTGCTATCCGTTATTGTGACCTTAATCGAGGAAGAGAACGTTTGACCGGCGGGACTTATGATAGGTGTGGACGTCTGTTGCACGCCGTTTAGTAGGCCATAAACATTGACTTGGTATTGGTCGCCGGCGTAAACCTTCCCGTTGATAATCGTTGGAACTGAGAAGGTCACTCCGTTGCTGCCCGAGTCTCGCGATGGATTCTGCGTCGTCGAATAAAGCGTAGTTGCGACATTCAAGGCATCGTGCGCCATAAGCACAAAATGGGCTGTGGAGAAATCGATATTCCAGACTATGCCGTTTGTATTCCCTTGAGAAGAAATAGCTGGAGTTGACCCCTCAAAATCAATCGTTTCCGTTGAAGTCGAGGTCGGGTTTGAAGATAGGCGACCGTTCGCGAAGGAAAACGCCTTCAAATGATCTTCTTGACCCCAGAAGTAAAGATTTCCGTTCCAGTAAGCTGGCATGCCCCAGAGTCCCTGGGGAATCGCGGCAGGCAATTCCTGCACGATATTTGTGTCGACGGTCGTACATGTGCTGCAATAGCCACCCATACTGTCGCGGTCCACTAAAAAAATGCGACCGTCCTTCCCGACCTGGACAAGAAGGTGGGTATGTCCACCAGTACTCTGGTCGGGCAGAATTAGAATGCCACCGGAGCCAGTATCCGTGTCGTTAAGATCCAAGTTAGCCTGATTGAAGGGAGTGAAAGAATCCTGCATCGTTAACACGCCATTGGTCAGATCTAACCGGAGGTGGTCATCCCCGTAATCCATGGAATTCGTGTAGGGAGTTGTGGCATCGTACGTTCCATTACCGGTCGGAACGAACATCCGACCGTAAGGGTGATTCAATGGATCGACGACGTCGGCAGCCAGCCCCGACCCACCCATCCAAATTCCCGAACCTGTTGCGTTCGGTGTAGCACAAAAGGCGCTAGTCTGCTGGAGAGTGGATGCGTTATAAGCAAGAATCCAGCCGTGCCAAGGGCCATTCTCATTTTCCGAGCCGAACGCCGCATACACCATTCCGTTCAGCAGCAGTAATCCTGCTCTCTGGTTGTGCCATTTCGGATCAAAACTTAGGCTACCGGCAACGCTGCCTGATCCGTTTCCAGGGACCGATGCTACTAGAGTAACGGGACTGTTGAAAGAAAGCTTCTCCGAACCCGTGGTTATATCCAAGGCGTGTAAACGATACACGTAGGTGCCACTTTCTTTGGTCTCTCCGATCACGTAAAGAGTCTTGCTGACAGTATCTATGACAGGAGTTCCGGTGATTCCGATTTCCGGACCCATAACGGTATTCGAGAGGTCTGATGATGGGACTGCCGTCGCGCCTGCGGGAGCGCCATGCGCGGCATCCAGGAGCGTGATGTGCCAGAGAGGAGAGGTGTTCGCGCCGGTATTGGTGTCGGCGTCGAACGCGTATACCGAGTCGTTTTCCGTTGCCACAAAAACCACATTGTGGGTGGTCCCAGCTTGCGCGGTTCCCGAGCCCATCGTCACGCCTGGAACATACAAAGGTTGGGCAAAAACATATCCATCCACCAACTGCGAAAATAATTTTCCAAAACTGCTGGTATTTACATTTGACGGATTCAGAATCGTCTCGTTCGTGTTCGCGCCCGATCGGGAGATATCGTTATGCTCGGTCAACACGCTGGTCTGCGCATAGGCCGTCGATCCGCAAAACAGAAAGATTAGCAGGATCGCTGCGGTGACGGCGAGCGCGCTTCGCGACGTGAATTTGCGCGCCGCTCGACTCACCCATTTCAGTAGCATTTCGAAACTCAGTAAGTTCATCGCAGCGCGATTCAAGCACGGCTCGATCGTTGCGTACATAGAGGCCAAGTCTCCAAAATGAGATAAGAGATATTTAAATTGTTTGCTGCGATAAGAGCGATACTTAGCGCAGATCTATGCGGGCGGGGGCATGACCCGAGCGTCGAAATTATACATGGACACGGCTATATTGGGGGAGAAATTCATCACCACCGCCGTAGGAGATTGGTACCGGAAGTACTACTGGCTGCGATGGCGGCTGGAGAGCCGCTGCATCGGTGCGGGGCCGCTACACTACTTGCTTCGTGTGAGCTCGAGGGAAGCCGACGACGCATCAGGTGTTAGGCAGTTTAGCGCGTGGGTGCTGGTTCAGAGCGCTCCATCGCTTGCAGGGATTGGTTGCGGTTTTCGTAATATGTTTCGTAATATTTCATATATTCTCCGCCACGGACGTCGGCGATCCATGCGCTATTGTTCTTGTACCAATCGATGGTTTGGCGCAAGCCAGGCTCGAGCGGGATTTGCGGCTTCCAGCCAAGCTCGGTCTCGATTTTCTTGCAGTCGAGTGCGTAGCGGCGGTCGTGGCCGGGGCGATCTTTGACGTAAGTCAGAAGAGTTTCAGGCTTGCCCATGGCGCAAAGCAAAGCTTTTGCCATAGTAATGTTTTCCACGATGTCTGCGCCGCCGATGTTGTACACCTCGCCGATGCGACCTCGCTCGAGGACCGCAAGAATGCCGCGGCAGTGATCTTCGACGTGCAACCAGTCGCGCTCTTGCTTGCCGTCGCCGTATATGGGCAGCGGTTTGTCTTCGATTAAATTGCTGATTAGCAGCGGCAGAAATTTCTCCGGGAATTGGTACGGGCCGTAGTTATTGGAAGCGCGGGTGATCACGCCGGGAAAGCCGTAAGTCCGCACGTAGGAGCGAACCAACAGATCGGAACTGGCTTTCGAGGCGGAATAGGGACTACTCGGATGGATCGGAGTATTTTCATCGGAGAAGGCGCCGGGAGCCATATCGCCATAAACCTCGTCCGTCGAAACATGTACGAACTTGGAGAGAGCGAGCTTCTTGGCGATTTGCAGCAGCACAAATGTGCCCGTCACATTGGTCTGGATCGCAGCGGCGGGTTCGTAAATGCTGCGGTCCACATGTGACTCGGCGGCAAAGTGCACCACGGCGGCGCATCCGGTCATCGCATTCTCGACCGCGTACGTATCACAAATATCGCCTTTGACGAAGGTATAGCGGGGATCCTTTGCGACGGATTCCAGGTTCGCCAGGTTCCCGGCGTAGGTGAGTTTGTCGTAGTTCACGACGGAGTGTTTCTCGCCCGGCGCCAATACCATGCGAATGAAATTCGAGCCGATGAAACCTGCGCCACCGGTAACAAAGATTTTCATGCGCGCACTTCCGTGCGATCTCCCCGCGTCATCTTATTGGCTCCCGTTTCGGCGACCAGACTGTTGGCGCGCAATAAAGACTCGAACTGACCGGCATCCGTCCACCAGCCGTCCAAGACTTCGTAAGTGAGCTTGCCTTCGTCGATGTAGAAGTTGTTCACGTCCGTGATTTCGAGTTCGCCGCGACCGGACGGTTTCAGTCGGTGAATTTTCTGAAAAACCGTCGCGTCATAAAGGTAAATTCCAATGACGGCATAGTTGGACTTGGGATTTTTGGGCTTTTCTTCGATGCCGAGCACGCGATTGCCCTGAATCTCCGCCACGCCGAAGCGTTGCGCATCGTCAACTTCCTTCAAGAGGATTTTTGCCCCGTCTTTCTGCTTTTTAAAATTCTCCACCGCTTGGCAAATATTGCTTTCGATGATGTTATCGCCAAGAACCACGCAAATAGATTCGCCTCCGGCGAAAAACTCCGCGAGGCCCAGAGCTTCGGCGATGCCGCCCTCACCTTCCTGGTATGTGTAATTGAGGTGTTTTAGACCGAAATCGCGACCGTTGCCGAGTAGGCGCAGAAAGTCGCCGGCGTTCTTTCCGCCGGTGACGAGAAGAATTTCCTCAATCCCGGCGTTCACCAGCGTCTGAATGGGATAATAGACCATCGGCTTGTCGTACACCGGAAGCAAATGCTTGTTGGTCACTTTGGTGAGCGGATTGAGCCTGCTGCCAGTTCCACCTGCGAGAACAACACCCTTCATAGGTTCACCTGTCTACCGCGAGCAACTAGTGGAATCCGCGACTTGGCGCGCTTTGCGATTATGGCCTGCGGAGCCGCCAGGCGCAAGAACACGCGAAACCCAACGCACAAGCGGCAACAGGGGATTACAAGTGCAAGTCACCTTCCATTGTCAACCGGAAGAGTGAGTCGCCTGCGACTGTAAGTCATTCTATATCAGCTATTTAGGAGGGCCTGCCGAGTTGCGTGGCACTCCCGTGGCGACGGAATCGGCTCAGTGGAAAAAGCCTTCCATCCCCGCGGTACAATTCCACTTTTCGGCGGGAGCATCTGGCGGCCGTTCGATTTTCCCGGCAGCGCGCTAGAAGCCTCTTTTGACGATGAGATAGGGGAGCAGCAAGCATTCCATGATTCCCGGCAGGGGATCCTGGTAACTGAAAACCGCTTCCGTGTTGAAGCTACGCAGCGAACGGAAATAATCAGAAACCAACAAACGTCCTTCGATGATATCGATGAACGCGGTGGGAAGATCGGTGAGCATGCGTATCCAAGAGACGCCGGGCTTCGCGCGAGAGGTTTCGACGGGCTTGCCGATCTGGTCGCAATAAAGCATGTACGCGAAATCGATCCCGGCTGCAAATCCCAGCGTGTGATAACCCCAGGTGCGCGCATTGATGTCCAAAAGCTTGCATTGGCCGTCACGCGGGTCCTGTTTGAATTCGACTTCGACCAGGCCGTAATAGTTGATGCCTGTCAGCAATTCCACGGATAGCGATTCAACGGCCGGGTGAGAGATGGTTTCGACGAAGGTGCTGGCCCGCCCAAAGTCGTGGGGATGCTGCCGCCTTCGTCGACTGACCATACTGCCGATCGCTTTGCCATCCTTGAAAAACGCGCAGTAGCCGAGTTGGTATTTGCCACCGCCTGGGATCATGTCCTGGACCAGAATCTCGCCTGCTCCTGCGATGGCCTCAGCTTTTACGAAGAGCGATTTCAGTTTTTCCGGATCCTGAGCGGACCAGCCTTTTGCACGCGTGGCATAGAAAAAATGTTCTTTGATAGCTGGTTTCAATGCGAGCGGGAAAGGCGTCGTAATTTGCGCCAAGTCAGCGGGATTATTGGGCAGCCAGGTCTCCGGGATGGGGATTTGCAATTGTTCGGCGATTTTGTAGGTATTGCGTTTGTCCCACACCCATTGAATCGTTTCCCATCCCGGTGTGGGAACGCGGAACCAGTCTGAGAGTTGTGCGCGATTACGCGAGATCGCGGCGACCACTTCATCGCGAGTAGGGAAGAGCACCCAACCCCTGAGGTTGAGGCGCTTTCCCAGAGCGAAAAGTTCTTCGATAATCGCTGCTTCGTTCCTGAGATCGGGCACGTGTGAGGCATGCGTGACGTAGCGCGAATAACGGGAAATGGACTGCTCGTCGTCGATCACGCAAATGGGAATGCCGCGGCGGCCTAAGCTGCGAACGATTCCGAGGCCTTGGTAGTCGCCGCCGATGACGATCGCGCCGGGAACACCTTCAACGCGTGGATTCGCGGGCGCTTCAGAGCCCGGCGGAGTCGCTGAGGCAAAATCCATTTGATTTAGCTGCCGGTCTTTCGCGTGTTTCTTGAAAGCGCATGTGTGAGCTTGCGAGCCGCGAACTTTGTGCCGGAAACGAAGTACATCAGCGGTCCGTAGCTCCAAGCAGCCGGGGCGCCGAGAAAATGCAATCCTGGCAAGGACGATTCGAAAGCGCCGTCGAGTTCCGGAAAACCGTCGGTGGTCTTGATTTTTGCGAGAGTACCAGGCCCCAAAAAGTTGTAGCGGGTAACGTCGATTTTGTAGCCCGTGCCAAGCAATAGGTGGTCCACGGTCCGTTCGGTCCGATCATCGAGTGTGATGTGCAATTGTGAGCCGGCCGGCTTGGCGGAAGTTACGAAACGGCCGCAGGTCATGGTGACGGGTTCCAAGCGAGGCTTGAGCCAGCCGGCGCCCGCGGGACGGATCGACCGCTTCCTCAAGTAGTCCTGCGAGTCTCTCGGAAACATGCGCAGTAAACCCGGCGCGGAAACAAGGTTGCTAATGCCGGCTGGACCGACGTCGGTCCAGGAATAGAAAAGCTTGGAGACCGGGCCGAGGCTTTTGATTTTTTTCCGCCATCCCAAATATTTGGGAGGTGCGCCTCGGACCAGCATTTCGACTTCCGCTCCGTTTTCCGCCAACAGCACCGCTGATTCGAGGGCGCTCTGTCCGCCGCCCACGACTGCTACTTTTTTTCCTTGGAACCGGCTCAAAGGAACATTGTCTGAAGAATGCGAAACCAGTTCGCGTGGCAGGTCTTTAAATTCGGCAGGGCGGCGCGCAAAGGGACAGATACCTGCGGCGATGATTACCCTGCGCGTTTTAAAGATTTCGCCATCCCCTAAGCTGATGCGGAAACCGCCAGCTTCCGACGCAACTTCGGCAATTTTTCTGGTGTCCAGATTGGGCACCACATTGCGCTGAAACCACAAGCCATAGTTGACGAAGCCCGCGAGCGGGACGGGTGAGGAAAATCTGTCACCGGTTTCGGATTGGTAGGCTTCCAGCGAATATCGGTGCGCAGGATCCCAAAGCTGCGAAGCGCCCCAGTCCGAACGCAGCAGCATTCCCGCGGGCATCTGGTTTTTCCAAAACCACATGGGATCGCCGAAAATTCGAAAGTCGAGGCCGGCAATGGTCCGGAGATGCGCGGCGATAGCCAGCCCATACGGTCCAGCTCCGAGAACTGTGATGTCTTCCTTCATCATGTGCAATCTCGTACGAATTTGGCGCGATAGAAGCTCGCACGAAAATTCATCTCCATTGTATCTAACTCTATTTTAATGCCGGGGGCGCATGGAAGGCCCCGATCTTTGCGGCGGAAGTGACCTCTGTGGCAATGAAACAACGGAAACAGAAAGAAAAAAAACGACTTATTTCTTTTGTTTTAGCGCTTTTATGGCAGCCTGCTGGGACTCTTCTCAGTCTGTCGCTGGTATCTCTTTACTAAGTCTCGGAGAGACTGGCCGCGGCGTTTTTTCATGCAGGCGCGAAGCAATTCGGGTTCGTCCTGCGGCACATCGTGGTAGCCGGAACGCAGGTAAGGGCTCGCGGGATCGCGCAGCCATTCGTGAGGGAATAGAGCAATCGTGTCATTTTCCGTCACTCTCGGAGCAGCAGCTCGCTCCTGGCCACTCAACGCCGAAATCAATGCTGCGGAAAGATCATGCCCGGGGCCAAAACTCAGATGGCAGACTTGCGTGGCACGCGGATTTATTTCAATCAGATAGGCATGGCCGGAACCTTTTTCGAGCATGAAATCAAACCCTTGCAGCCCAGACAATTTCAAAGTGCGGACCATCTTTTCTGCTGCCGAGATCATCTCGAAATGCTCGATAAAGCGTAATACTGTGGCGTGGCCGGAGGCGTGGCTTTTTTGCAACACCTCAAAATGAAGGCTTGCGAGCACCGTCCCGTTCCAACACGCCACGGCGCTCGTTGCTTCGGTGCCGTTGACGAACGATTGCGCGTTGACGATGGATCGCTGGCGCTGCAGCGCGGGCCAAACCAGGCGGGTGTCGCCGTCGAAGAGTGCTCGCTTTGCGGCGCGCGTAAAAAGTGGCGCAGCGTGCAATTCCCGGAAAGCCCGTTGGGCCTGTTCCATCGAGGAAATCACTCTGACGCCGTCGCCGCCCGACGTCCCGTCCGCTTTCAGGACGGATGGAAATCCGGCACGAGTTATCCACTTTTCCAGTGCATCGCGATCCCCAACCACTTCGGTGTCTGGAACCCGAACACCTTGTGCCTTTGCAGCTTGCATAAACTTCTCACGCGTATCGACGGTCGCGAAATGCTCCGCCGACCCGAGAGAGCGTTCGATCAACGCGCGAAGTGACGATTCCGAAGTGCCAACTTGAGCATGCAGGCAGTGCAGGTGACAGGTCGCTAAATCGTCGCCGGAGACGATGAGGTCGGGCTTGGTGGCCGCGATGGCTGCGGCGATCGACCTTAGCGGCGACAAGCCACTATAGGGAAAGGTCCGCGCGACGGCACTGGTCAGGGCGATGGAGTGTCCGGGGGGACACACGGCTTCCACGGTGCAGCCTGCCTTCGCAAGCGCCACTGCAAGGCGAGCTGTCGGGAACCAGCGGGAAGTTGTGACCATCAAGACCGTAGGTTTCAACTTTGCTCCAGATCTCGCAAAAATATCGTAGAACCGCGTGCGAAACTAACCTCTTCGGCTGCTATGAGCTATCGTACCAAGGTTCGATTCGGCCTTCTGACAGCAAAATGTCGCGAGGTTCGGCCTCGTTACGGTCGGGCGCGACGACCTGTCCGATTCTTCTATCAACGGGCGCGACGATTGCTTCATAATCTTGCGTGCTAAAATCCCCAGCGCCCGTTTCCGGTCCCCATTGATGAGCGATCCGACTTCAGGTGTTCGCAATGTTTCCGATACGGCTCGCTGGGTAGCTTATTTTCGCGCGCTGGAAACGCGGCGCCCGGACGCGCTTTTTCGCGATCCCTACGCCGAGCGGCTGGCCGGCGAACGCGGTTTCCAGATCGCCAATTCTCTCTCTCAAGGCAACAAGCATGAGTGGGCGTGGGTGGCGCGCACCTACCTGTTCGACACATTCCTGTCGCGCGAAATCCAAGCCGGCGCTGATCTGGTGCTAAATCTGGCGGCCGGGCTGGACGCCCGGCCGTACCGCATGGACGTTCCTTCCACGTTGCTCTGGGTGGAAGTCGACTTCCCCGAAATTATTTCTTACAAACAAGGGATTTTGGAAAATGATCGACCGCGATGCCGGTTGGAGCGCATCTCCCTGGATCTGTCTGACGTCGCCGGCCGCCAGGCGCTCTTCGCTTCGCTGAACGATCGCGCAAAAAACATTGCGGTGATGAGCGAAGGCTTGCTCATCTATTTCACGGCGGAAGAAGTCGCGGCACTGGCGCGCGATCTTTTCGCTCCAGCGCATTTTCGAAGCTGGATTATCGATCTCGCCTCGCCCGGGCAGCTAAAACTAATGCAACGATCGACGGGTAAACAGCTCAGCGAAGCCAATGCCGGTTTTCAATTTGGACCCGCGGAAGGCGCTGAGTTCTTTAGGGCCAGCGGGTGGGAGCCTAAGGATATTCAAGGAATGCTAAAGACCGCCGCGCAGTTCAAGCGCGCACCGGAGGAGTTGCTATCGCTCTTACCGGAGCCAAAAAAAATACCGCCGCATTTTCCGTGGACCGGCGTGTGCCTCCTTGAGAAACCGTGATGACACTGAACAGGCTAAGACAAACCGGGCGGACGACTTAGCCAAATTTCCCGCCAATAGTTGAACTCCGAGCGCGAGCATCCGCCGAAAGCTACGTGCGCGCACCCGCACATCGAGCCTGCCAGATACACGGTGTTCTGCAACTGCCGCATCTCTCCGGTGCCGTCCACAATCAGTTTGTCAATGCGGTGTTCGACGCGCTGCTCTGTCCCGCAGAGAAGCCGCATCTCCGGCGAAAACCAAAGTCCCCGGTTGTACGACCTGTCGTTTAAAGACTGCGTGATGCTGGGCATCGACCTCACCTGAACTAGTTCTCCCGGCTGCAACCGCAGGCTTTCCGAAGGAGTGTTCGTGTTATGGCCATGTCCGAATGCGCCTAGAATTTTGCGGCGGATTCTCCAGAACAGCCAGGTGGCGATGCGTTGCGCCATTTGCCATGCACTGCAGTTTCCTGCGGCGACCTCGCTGAAACACTTGGTAAAACGTTCGCGGCGCGATAATTCCGGCGCGGCGCGGGACAGTTCGCTGGCTTGGCAAAAATAGGTATTTGCGCCCGTGAACGTGCGAAGCTTCGTCAGCAGCGTTTGGTTGTCGGATGCGGCGGTACTAGGCCGCGAACTCGAATCTGTCACTTTGCGGAGCCAACCTTCGCGCCAGAAAATCATGCAGGCTTTCTGACAGCCGTCATGCGCGGCGCCCGAACAGCGCAGTCCTTCGAGCAGCACGACGTCGTCCGCCGGAAATGCGCGCATCGTCGAACTGGTTCCCGACGAGCACGTCTTTACCACGCGACGAAAAACCCGAAATCGTTGGCCGCAAAATTCCGCCATCTCCGGCATGAACGGCAAATGGTCCAAAGCGCCCGAGGCGTCCAGGGTTCGCACGATTTCTTCAGAGGCTTTTACTTCGACGATGTCACCGGGGTGGAGGCGTGTGGCCGGTTTCATGATGAGAGAAGTATGGCGCGGCGGATAGCAAACTTTCTACAAGAAAACTGCGTCGAGATTATCGTTTCACGCTACCCGCCGACGAAGGCCGGGGCGGTGCGGGACTGAGCCGCAAAAACTCTTTGGCTTTCTTTTGCCTCGACAGGCCGGACGCTACGAACAAAGCGAGCTCGGCGAAAAACGGAACAGGATCCGAAAAGCGAAACGTGGCGATTGTAAATTTGCGATTTCGGAGTGCATTCCACAAGCGCTTAATTTCCGCTCCGCGATCGCGAGATTTAAGGATCGCCACGAGATCCGTAATCTCGCGCATCCACGCGGCATCGCGACGTGGCTCTGCGGAAAGAGGAGGCATTCCCACGCGCTGCCTCCAGAGCGTGTAGGGAAAATCGATTCCCGCCGCTTTGCCGAGCGTGTGCCAGCCCCAGGGCCGCGCATTTACGTCCAGGATCTTGTATTTTCCGTCGCGCACGTCAAATTTAAATTCCACTTCGGCCATGCCATCGAATCCTACGTTCTCGAGAAAGCGGCGCCCGCAGGCTTCCACGATCTCCTGGCTGACGGTTTCGACGAAAGTGCTTGCGTTGCCAAACTCGATGGGATATTGCCGACGGCGCTGCGCTACGAGCCATGCACCGACGAGGCCATCCTGGCAGATCCCGCAAAACGAAAATTGATTTTCGCCGCTCCCGGGAATGCGCTCCTGCACCAAAATTTCGTCCGCCGGAATGTAGTTGGACACGTGCGCGAAACCGCGCTGCAGTTCCTGCCAATTGTCCGCCGGCAAGGCCTTCAAATTTGTCTGCGGAAAAAAGTGGTGATTCACCGCGGGTTTCAAAATTACGGGGAAGGGAATCTCTTTTTCGCTCAAGCCGGCGAGAGAATTGCCAACCCACGTCCACGGAGCAGCGATGGAGAGCTCCGCGGCTTTGCGATAGGTAAGCCGCTTGTCTAGAGCGAAATTTGTAACTGCGAGTGGCGGCGTGGTCACACGAAAGCAGGTGCTGAGCTTCTCGTGAAATGTTGCAACCACTTCCACGTAATCGTCATTAGTTGCGAAGATCACCCAGCCTTGCAGATCGTGCTGGCGGGCCTCGCGAAGAAGCAGCTCGTTGACAGGCTCCGTTGAAGCGATGAAACGCTTTGTGTAGCGCGAATATTGTGCTATCGATTTGGAACGGTCGGTGTCGATGAGCCACACCGGAATGCCGCGGGAGCCGAGGCTGCGTACAATTCCGAGGCCCAAAAAGTTCCCGCCCAGCACGATGGCGCCAGGAACCCTGCCCCCGCTAAATTCTTCGGACCGAGTGTGCGTCAAAGCGCATCCTTGGGCGAGGTTAGCCAGGCCATCGCTGCGACGCTTTCTCAATAATGGCCGCCGCCACGCGCGGCCCGGCGTTGGACGTGCCGGTCACGAATCGCAGGGTGGGCCCAAGGGTCTTTTCCGCAACCACGCCCGCCATATATAAGCCGTCCACTGTTGTTTGCAGCCCGGTGGTCAACACGGGATAGCCGTCTGCGGTTTGCTGCACTCTTTCGAGCAGGGAATGATCGAGAATGTTGTACTTCGAAATATCAATTTTGTAGCCGGTGGCCAGCACTACGGTGTCGACTACATCCGTCGTGCCATCACTGAACGTTAATTTCAGTTTTGCACCCAACTGTTGCGCGCCGGCAACGCTCAACTGCGTTTTGATGGTCGTACCCTTCAGTCGGGGTTCCAGCCAATATGCGCCAATGGGCCGCGTGCAAGCGCCGATTAATTTTTCCTGCATCTCGGGCGTTTGCCGGCGAAATTTCTCCGGATCGGCCATTTTTCGCGCGGTTCTCACGTCGCCCAAATCTGTCGGAGGGATAATGCGGTAAGACAGCGGCAGCAGCGGGCCCGATGTGAGTACGCGAAAGACATGTTTTTTCCATGCGAACGGCCGAAAAATCAGCGCCGGCGCGCGGGTGATCACTTGCACCTCGGCGCCGTTTTCATGCAGCAACGCTGCGTATTCGAGCGCGCTTTGGCCCTTGCCGACAACCGCGACGCGTTTTCCGTGAAACTGCGTGAGATCGCGCAACTCCGAGGTATGCGGCGCAATTTCCTGGGGAATTCCTGCAAACTGTTCCGGGCGTTGTGAGAACAGACCAATGCCCAGCGTCAACACCACAGATCCACCGTGAAAACTTTCGCCATCTTCCATGGTCACCACAAAGCCGCTGCCATTCTTCGAAATATTGCGCACCTTGCGGGTGTCCAAATTGGGCGCCACCTGTTTCTGCAGCCATTCCCCATAGGCGATGAAATCTTCGATGGGCACTGGTTCAGCGATTTTGCGGCCGATAAAGCGCTGATACGCTTCGATGGAATGATGTTTCTGCGGCGAGTGAATATTGGAAGCTTCGGTTCGCGAGCGTAGCAGCATTTTCTTCGGCATGTGCTGCTTCCAAAAGCTCAGCGTTTCGCCAATGACGTGCGGGACCAAGCCGGAGTTTTGCAGATGCGCGGCGGCGCTCAGTCCGTACGGGCCCGCTCCGATGACAATAACTTCTTTCTTTTTCATGGTGGGGTGAACCTAGTCGCGAAGATTCACGATAAAACGCGGGAATTTCCGCGGGAATGGTACTTTCGTACGCGCCGCGTGGAACCGCAGTTTCAAGAGAACGCGAGTTATCTCCACTGCGCCGCAAGAAATCCCGCCAGCAGAAACAGCAGCGGCGATTTGCTTCCCGGATCCGTCATGCGCAGCAATTTGTTCAAAGCCTTTAACCCGTACCCGAGGGGGGTCCACAACGTCTCGCGGATTACCGCAACCTTGCGAAACGATTCTGTGATCCGCCAATTGCACGCGTAGCCCGCCGGGAAAAAACCCAGGTCGCCGGCGGCGAAGCGGCGCTCTTCTCCGACGTCGTTGGTCATAAAAGCTTCGCCGGTGAGCACGTAAATCGTTTCATCCTTGCTGTATTGCCAATGAAAATCGCCAGGAGTGCAGTCCCAGACCACGATGGCGGACGACAAATCATCGCTGGTCGACAGTTTCTTGCTTCGCGCTACAGGGTTGCCACCTAAAATCCAATCAGAGGGGATGGGTTCGGGATCGAGGTCTACGGTTGCAGGATTCACCATCAGGATCGCTTCAGGCATCACGCTCGCTTTCGGGGCCTATCCGAAATTATACAGAGGCCGTCCGCCGTCCTCAAAGTCTAATTTGAAGAGTGGTTCGCCCAACGGATAACTGGAGCCGCGGTGACTAGTCGCTAACTGTACAAAAGGACGGGCGGGACGTCAGGCCACCGACCGGAAGCCCCGGCCTCGGCCGAAAATTCAGTTTTGCAGCAGCGACGCCGTTGCCAGCGGCTCGCGCAGGTCGGATGGCTCGTCCGATTCCATCGCGAAAAATCTCTTCAAGTTTAGAAATGGCCGCTCCAGCAGATTCCAAGAGAGCGTTGCAAGCGCGTAGGCCCCGGCGAACATGAGCGGAAGAGCGATAGCGAAATGTCGGTCCAGATGGAAGGTTTGCGCCATATCAAAGGGAATTTTGTGCAGCAGATAGAGTCCGTAGCTGATTTGCCCGGAGTAAATGAGAAAACGATTGCGCAACAGCGCCTGCAGCCATTTTTGCGGCGAATGGAGCGCCAGAAAAATAAACGAAGCTGCCGCGAGTGCGACCATCGTATACGCAAACCATCGCGCACCCAGATCCTCGCTGGCAAACGCCGCCGCCAACGTCACGAAAAACAGCATCCACACGCGATTCACGAGTAGCGACGGTTGATAATTTTCGGAACGAATCATGACCGCCAACAGTGCTCCGGCCATCAATCCCACCATGCGGCAGAATACGTTGGAATAGGATTGAATGTGATGGGACGAAAGATAGTAGGTAAGTGGTGGAGCAATCACAATGGCGCTGACGGCGATTCGCCGGAGGGTCGCTGTGGAGCAATAGCGCACCACCATCGGCCACACCAGATAAAACTGTTCCTCGATGGCCAGCGACCAACTGACGCCTAGCGGACCAGCCGCCATGGTCGGAACGGCGATTAGAAAGTTCTGCAAAAAAAATGGATACGCCCACCACGGCGAGGACTTCGCGAATACCGTGTGCGCTTCCGAAGGCCGTAGCAGCGGCACCGCCACGAACATGAACAGCAGCACCGCATAATAGAGCGGCAGAATCCTCAGCGCCCGCCGAGCATAAAAATTCTTGAAATATTCCGGAGAATTTTTGGCATCCAGAAGGATTCCGGTAATCAAAAATCCGGAGAGCACGAAAAACAAGTCGACACCCATCCATCCGTTGCCCACCAGGTGTTCCCCATGCAACTCGGGATACTTCTCGCTGGTGTTCACGAGAAGCACTAAAATGATGGCGATGCCGCGAACGGCATCGAGCTGGGGGAGTTTCTTTGCCATATTCCGCGATGAGACCGAATGCCTTGTGAACTTCTCGAGCGCCGCGCGCACCCAAGGCGCAAGATATATTTTAACCTACTCCACTTGCGCACGGTTCGGTTGCGTCCAAAGGCCAAATGGCGCGCCTTTTTCCGCGCGAGCGGCGGGTCCGCGTGGATCGCTGAATGTTCGTTGGGAATCGCGCTGCCCGGTCGTCAAAACGGTTGCAACGTCAGCAGGCTAAGCGCGAGCGTTCAAGGGTGAAACCGTTGAGCGGGCCGAGTACCGTCACGGCGATTTGTTCCGGCCTGAAAAAGTCCTGTGCGATGGTTTGCAGATCTTCCCGCGTGACCGTTTCAATGCCCGCGAGAATTTCGTCCAGCGAATAAAATCGACCAAAATAAAGTTCCTGGCGCGCCAGGTTCGACATGCGCGAACTCGTAGACTCCAGCGAAAGCATCAGCGAGCCCTTCAAATGGTTCTTCGAGCGCAGCAGTTCCTCTTCGGTAACCAAAGATTCCTTCATCGAACGAAATTCCTGGACGGTCAGATCGATTACCTGGCCTACGGTCTCTTTGGCGGTGCCCGCGTAAACCGTGAGCATTCCGGCGTCGGAATAAGGCGTAAGCTCGCTGAAAACCGCATACGCCAGGCCCTGCTTTTCGCGAATATTCTGAAATAGCCGCGAAGACATTCCGCCACCCAGTAAATTATTCAGCACCGCCGCCGCAAATCGCCGTTCATGCCCCAGCGGCAGCGAAGGAACGCCGATGCACAGATGCACCTGCTCCAGCTCTTTCTTGGTCTCCAGGTGAATCGGCGCGCGCGTATCCGGCGCCACGTGATTTTCGAGCGTTCCCGCCGGCGGCAATTGTCCAAACTCGCGCTGCACGAGGTCCATCACTTTTTCGTGCGTAACGTTGCCTGCCGCGGTGATCACCAAATGGTCCGGCGCGAACCAGTGCTGAAATCGCGTGCGTAATCTTTCGCGATTAAATTTTTTCACGGTGTCCGGCGTGCCGAGGATCGGCCGTCCCAGTGCGTGCCCGGGCCAGAATCCGCGCGTAAAAATCTCGTGCAGCATGTATTCGGGGTTGTCGAGGTCCATCTTGATTTCCTCGAGTACCACCTGGCGCTCTTTTTTCACATCTTCGGAATCGAACTTCGGCCGCAACACCAGATCGGCGATGACGTCGAAGGCAATCGGCAAATGCTCATCCAAAACCTTGGCGTTAAAGCAAATCTGTTCCTTGGAAGTAAACGCGTCCAGCATCCCGCCCACGGAATCCATTTCGCGCGCGATGGCTTCCGCGGAGCGCCGCTCCGTGCCCTTGAACACCATATGTTCCATGAAATGCGCGAGCCCGTTTTCTTCGGGAACTTCGCGTCGCGAGCCGTTGCGGATCCACACGCCGACGGAGACGGAACGGACGTGCGACATGGTCTCAGTGATGACCACGAGTCCGTTGGGCAGAACATGCTTTTGAATATCGCGAGGTTCTGTCGTCATACAGCAATTGTGACACACGGCAACACCAATTGCCACGAACGTGCGTGGTCGGTACAACGCGCGGCTACAGGAGTTTGGCGTCGGGATGCAGGTTGCCGTATTCGCTGGTGTAAAAAAGCGGCACGTCGGAATACGTGCCCTTTTCGAGCAAATAAACCTCGCAGGTGTCGAAAGGCTTCGAATAAACGTGCACGCTGACGGCGCGCCGGCCAAATTCCGCCAAATTTAGAACTTCGTGCACCGGCTCGATGGGATTCACGTACGCCGGATGTGCGGCGTCCATATCAAAGATTTCCGTAGGCTTCAGGTGGCAAGTTCCGCGGGACGGATTGCGATCGTCGACGTGATAATTTTGCACGCGAAGCCTTCCGACGGGCACGGACATCCAGCAATTTTGCTCGCGGTGATTGTGAATGCGGCTGGCTTGGCCCACCTCCCAGCACACCGTCATGCACTCGAATACTTCATTCTTGAAGATTAGATTGCGTGTGTAATTGCCTTTGGAAAAATAACAATACTTCTCGAGGCTTTCCGGCTGCACCTGATGTGCGAGCACGTAATTCTGAACGTTGTCCAGCGTGAACTCGCGCTCCGGAATCGCCGCGAGATTTTTTACCCATTGTGAGATCGCGATTTGCTCGACGGCGAGTTGTTTCGTCATGGCGGGCTCCAGGCAATTACTCGACAATTATACTCCGAATGCAACTCCGATGATTTTCGGAAAATGCGAAATTGCCGCGAAATCCCTACTGTTTTATAGGCCTTTCGACGATATCTGTATTCCCGGAGTATCCTAGTTGTATCGGAAGGATGCCGGAACATTGGAACTGCTCGGAAAAAGCAAGGAAGAATTGCAGGCAGTGCTCGCCGCCATGGGCGAGCCGGCGTATCGCGCCGCACAGATTTATCATGCGCTGTACGCGGAACGAAAACTCTCTCTGGACGAGATGACCACGCTTCCAGAAGCGCTGCGTAAACGCCTCTCCGAGAAAGCGCACATTCATTTGCCGGCGGTGCAGCAGCGCTTTGTATCGAAAGACGGCTCGGTGCGCTACCTGATGGCGTTGCCCGTCGGTGACGATAAGATCACTACGCGGCTGGCCTCCGTCGAAGCAGTCTTTATGCCCAGCGATGGCAGGCAAACGATTTGCATCTCGACCCAGGCGGGTTGTGCGGTCGATTGCCAGTTTTGCCTGACCGCGCAACTGGGACTCATTCGGAATTTGACGGCCGGCGAGATTCTGGCGCAGATATTGCTTCCTCTGAAAGACATGGCCGCTCACGGAGAACTCACGCCGCAAACCAACGTGGTATTGATGGGGCAGGGCGAGCCGCTTCTCAACTTTGACGCCGTCATGGCCGCCCTGCGCATCGCGCTGGATCCTCGCGGCATGAAAATTTCCCCGCGACACGTCACGCTTTCGACGAGCGGAATTGTGCCGGGAATTGCGCGGCTCGCCGAAGAAAAAGTCCGCCCCAAGCTGGCGGTTTCTTTGAACGCTTCTTGCGATGAGCAGCGCGACGTGCTGATGCCCATCAACAAGAAATACCCGCTCCGCGTGCTGCTCGACGCTTGCAAGAAATTCCCGCGCGGCTCGCGCGAATACGTCACCTTCGAATATGTTTTACTCGGCGACGTGAACGATTCGCCGGACGACGCGCGCCGCGTGGCCAAGTTGATGTCAGACCTTGGTCGCGTAAAGGTGAATTTAATTCCATGGAATCCGGGAGCCCTGCCTTACGCGGAGCCCACTCGAGAGCGCGTCGCCGATTTCCATCGCATCTTGCTCCAAAAAGGCGTTCCCGCCTTCACCCGATATTCGCGAGGCCGCGATGTGCTGGCCGCGTGCGGCCAGCTGGCGCTGACGCAGATCGCAGCCGCCCCATAAGCGCTACGCTCGAATGCCGATGACGGACATTTGCCTCCCCGACATGGCGCTCTGTTTCCGGTAACTGAAAAAGAGATCCGGCCGGCAAGCGGTGCACAGGTTGCTCACAAAAATATTTCTGTCCTTCACTCCGATTCCTCGCAGCTGCGCGCGATTCGCTTTCCGTAAGTCCAGCAGCACATTTCGGGGCGGCGGCTGGTGTCCCGGCGGCATCTGATTCAGCCACTGAATCGGATTCGGCTCATCCCCGGTGCGAAACTCGTCAAAAAAATCTGGCGCATCCGCAAACTGCGATAGAAATTCCGCCGCCACTTCCGTCCCGACGTCGTAACAGCAACCGCCAATCGCCGGACCGATCGCGGCGACAATATCGGCCGCCTTGCTGTTGAATCTCATCTGCATGCGGCCTACGGCCTTCACCGCGATGCGCGCGAGCGTGCCCCGCCATCCCGCATGCACCGCCGCCACCGCGCGGTTTTTCGGATCGACCAGCAAAATCGGCACGCAATCCGCGGTTTGCACGCCGAGCAGCAGTCCCGGCCGGCTTGTCGCCGAACCATCGCCATGATTCGCTTCGCCCGGCACACCTTCAAACACGTGAATCACATCGGAGTGAAACTGTTTGAGCGGCGCCAGCGCCATCTCTTTCGCAAGCAGGGCGCTCTGAAATCGCCGCCGATTTTCCAAGACGCTCTCGCGCTGATCCCATTCCGTAAATCCCAGGCTGAGGACTTTGCTGCCATCGAGTTTGCTGGCCCCGCCGGCCCGTGTGCTGAATCCATGCACCAGCCACGGAAATTTTGCCAACGCCGGAACTTGTAGGATGCGCACGCCCTGTACGTCGCGTTCGCTCCAGTTGTGCGGCGCAGACGAAGATCTCGTTGGCGTTGCGCCCTTTTTCTTGCGTGCTGATTTGCTCTTTGCCGGCATATCGCTACCATTATAAACGGACCGCCCGATTCCAATCGCGGGGCCCGGAAATGGCGCGGAAAATTGATCGTAGGCATGGGCATAGATCTCGCAGAAGTGGCGCGCGTAAAACAAGCCATCGCGCGGCGCGGCGAACCATTGTTAAGACGCCTCTTTACCGCCAAGGAGCGCGCTTATTGCGAGCGCTTCAAAAATAAATATGAACGTTATGCCGGTCGCTTTGCCGCCAAGGAGGCGGCCATGAAGGCCCTCGGCACCGGTTGGCGACGCGGCGTACGTTGGCAGGATCTCGAAGTAGTGCGCGAGCCTAGTGGACGGCCAACCATGGCCTTGCACGGCGAAGCCGGCGAAATCGCGGCCCGCCTCGGGGTCAAGCGCATTTCCATGAGCATCACCCACACCTCAGCGCAAGCCTTCGCTCAGGTCATCTTCGAATCGTAAGAGTCGCGCTGCCCGCTTTACGCATCGCCGGTGGGCCGCTACAATTGCCCATTCGCTTATGCCGAGCCAACGACGGAATCCAGCAGCTTTGCGCGATCCAAAAATTTCCGTTGTGGTTCCCGTTTACAACGAGAAGGCCACCATCGATGAGATCCTGCGCCGCGTCCTCGAAACGGAAATCCGCAAGGAAGTGATCGTGGTGGACGATTGCTCGAGCGACGGCACCCGGCAAATTCTGGAAACCATGGCTTCTTTGCAGGCCAAGGGCGAAGCCTTCGCCCCCGCCCAAGACAACGAAGACCCTATTCCGCTCGCCGACCTGCGGTTCATCTTTCAAAGTGTGAATAAGGGCAAGGGTGCCGCGCTGCGCCGCGGCTTTGCGGAAGTTACCGGCGACATCGTGCTCGTTCAGGATGCCGATCTCGAATACAACCCGCGCGACTACCCCACGCTGCTCGAGCCGTTGCTCGACGGCCGCGCCGACGTCGTTTACGGTTCGCGGTTTCTTGGTGGCCCGCAGCGCGTCCATTATTTCTGGCATTACGTTGCCAATCGATTTCTCACCCTGCTCTCTGATATTTTCACCAACCTAAAACTTTCGGACATGGAAACCTGCTACAAGGTGATGCTCACGCCGGTGCTGCGCGGCATCACCTTAAAATCCGATCGTTTCGGTTTTGAACCGGAAATTACCGCGAAAATCGCCAAAGGCAAGTGGCGCGTCTACGAAGTTCCCATCAGCTACGCCGGCCGCACTTACGAAGAAGGAAAAAAAATCACCTGGAAAGATGGCGTGCACGCTCTCTGGTGCATCGTGCGCTATTCCCTGGCGGATTAGGCTTCCGCGCGGGTCCGGGCTGCCACGGAATCTTCATAACCACGCGGATGTTTCTGCTTCCAGGCCCAGGCCGATTCCAAAATCTCCTCAAGCGTTGAGTGCTGCGTTTCGACGCCGAGCATTGCTTTCAATTTGTCTTTGCTCGCCACCAGCACTGCGGGGTCGCCCGGACGGCGCGCGCTCAGTTTGCGCGGAATTGCCTTGCCGGTGACTCGTTCCGCCGTGTCGATGACTTCCAAGATCGAATAACCGCGACTCGTCGCCACATTGAAGGCCTCGCCGGAAACGCGTTCGATATTTTCCAGTGCGCGAATGTGCGACTCCGCGATATCCAGTACGTGCACATAGTCCCGCACGCAGGTTCCATCGGGCGTCGGATAATCCGTTCCCAGCACCTCCACCGCGGGAATCATTCCGGAGGCCGCATCGAGCACGCGGGGAATCAAATGGGTTTCCACTTTGCGAAATTCTCCGCGGTCTGCGGAAGCGCCCGCGGCATTAAAGTACCGCAGCGTCGCATAGTCCAAGCCGGTATATCCGCGATAGTCCGCAAGAATTTGCTCGAACACCAGCTTGGTTTTTCCGTAAGGATTAATCGGCGCCTTGCGATGATCCTCCGGTATCGGAACCACCTCGGGCTCTCCATACGTCGCCGCTGTCGACGAAAAAATAAATTTCTTCACGCCATGCCGCGTCATGGCATCCAGCAAATTAATTCCGCACGCCACATTCGCCGCATAAAAGGTGCTCGGCTCGCGCATCGATTTCCCCACGAGCGCTTCCGCCGCAAAATGCATCACCGCATCAATCTTATTCTTCACAAAAACTTCTTCCAGCTTTGGCCGATCCGCTAGATCCACAAAACAGAACGCCGCCATGGCCGGCACCGCCGCGCGATTTCCTTCGATCAAACTATCGAGCGCCACCACCTGCATCCCGCGCGCCAACAAGACTTCGGAAACCACGCTGCCGATATACCCCGCGGCTCCGGTCACCAAAATATTCAAAGGGACTCTCCTCTATCGCGCGCAAAAAGCGCGCGCCTAAACGCTAGCAGTAAGTCTTACAATTGTCGTGTGAAAAAATTGGGTTAACCGCAAGCGGGATAATCAGATTGCTCGGAGCGAGGGGCTTAGGCTTGCGCCATGCGCCGCTGAAACGTCAGCAAAATCAGATCCGCGCGACGCCGTACGCCAAACTTGCTCAGCAAATTGGACACGTGAAACTTCACCGTCCGTTCGGCAATATTCAATTTGCTCGCAATCTCTTTGTTAGAGAGATTCTCCAGCAGCGAATCCAGCACTTCCTGTTCGCGCCGGCTCAAATTCGTCACGGTTTCGCTCTTTAGTCGCCGGCCTTGCCCGGTCAAAATCGAATCCACAAATCCCGAAAGCAGATTGCGCGGCACCCAGAACCCGCCGCTAGCCACCAGCGGCAACGCGCGAATCAACTGATCCCGCGCCTCCACATACGTCAGCAAACCTTTCACGCCCAGCCGCAGCAGCGAATAACTGTTCGCGTCATTATGCTGTTCGCCCACCACGATCAGCCGCGCTTCCGGATACCGTTCCAAAATATTCGCCAGCAGCGCGCCCGTCGCGGGCTTTGCGGCGTGCGCATCAATCACGTACACCTGCGCGCGCGGTATCTCCAGATTTCGCAGATCCGGCGCCAGCGTCGATTCAAGCTGCTTGGCGGTAACCTTATACTGCGCCTTCGCCAGCAGGCGTTCGAATTCCGTCAGCACCAAAGGGTGCGGCGACAGAATGCACGCGGTCAACTTTGTGGAAGCTCTTTTCGTAGCCACGGTTGATTCAGAGTAAGCAGTCCCGCTCGCAGGGGCAAGGACGTTGGGAAGCAATGTTGTCGAACTGTTACGTGCCATCTACGCTTCTTTTCTCCCCGGCAGCTCCCGGAGCAGTATTTCCACGATTCTTTCCGCCGCATGTCCATCCCAAAGGGCTGGCACGCGTCCGGCCTTGCTCTTTCCAGACAGCACTTTCCTGGCGGCAGCCACGATCTTCTCTGGCTGCGTGCCCACGAGCAGGTTCGTGCCCTCAGAAATCGTAATCGGCCGCTCGGTGTTTTCCCGTAGCGTCAGGCAAGGCACGCCGAGCGCCGTGGTCTCTTCCTGAATTCCGCCCGAGTCCGTCAGAACCATCGTCGCCTTGCTCAGCAAACACAGAAAATCCAGATATCCCACCGGCGGAATCATCCGCAAATTCGCATGCGTCTTGATTCCCGCCTGTGTCAACTTCAGCTGCGTCCGCGGATGCACCGGAAAAATGACGGGAATCTCTCTGGCCACCGCGTCGATCGCCCCGAGCAACTCCCCCAGTTTCTCCGTCGAGTCCACGTTCGAAGGCCGGTGCAGCGTCAAGACCGCGAACCGTTTCCACGCCTCGCCAGACTTTAGTCCCAATTCGGAACCAATCTCCGATTTCTGGGCGATCGGCAAGAAATGCCGCAATGAATCGATCATCACGTTGCCAACAAAGAAGATAGCTTTCTTCGGCCGCCCTTCTTTCAGCAAGTGCCCTTCGGCATCCTCCTCGGTGATAAACAGATAGTCGGCCAAAGCGTCCGTCAGAATGCGGTTGATCTCTTCCGGCATCGTCCGGTCAAAGCTGCGCAAGCCAGCTTCGACATGCGCCACGGGAATCCCCAGCTTGACGGCCGCAAGAGAAACCGCAATCGTCGAGTTCACGTCCCCTACTACGAGTACGAGGTCCGGTTTCCGCGCTACCAGCACCGGCTCAATTCGCTTCAGAATTTCTGCCGTTTGCGCCGCGTGCGACCCCGAACCTACTTCCAAATTCTCGTGCGGCGCGGGTATCCCCATCTGCCGAAAGAAAATATCAGATAATTTCTCGTCGTAATGTTGGCCGGTGTGCACCAGAATCGGTTCAATCTCCGGATGCCGCTGCATCTCCCGCATCAGCGGGCCAATTTTCGGCAGATTCGGGCGCGCACCGACGATATTCATAATCTTCAGGACCTTCGTCATGGGTTCATCGACAGTGCGCCGCATCAAAAATTATAGCATCGCGGTCTTTGTCGTCCGGTCGCGGTATTCGCCGTTCGCACCTAAAAAGCACTATCTAAATGGAACGCATTTCGGTTCCCGGCCGAACCCGCGTAAAATGGTCGGGACTCGGTAATCGCAGCTTCCCGCCCGCAGTCGCCTGGTCCGTCAGGCTCGCGCGCAAAATCAGCAACCCCGGACCAACCTTTTCGTGGTGCGGTGTCGCTGAACCTTTCACCGAGCGACTTCGAACAAACGAGTTGCGACCACGAGTTGTCATAAAGAGGACCTGCAGCACCATGCGTGATTTGCGTGAATCGGCCAAAGCCCTGCGTGCCCTGCTCGCCGAGCGGGTACTCGTCCTCGATGGCGCCATGGGCACCATGTTGCAGCAGTGCGACCTCACTGCCGCGGATTTTGGCGGCTCCGCGCTCGAAGGCTGCAACGAAAATCTTGTGCGCACCCGGCCCGATGTGGTGCTGGACATTCACCGCAAATATTTTGCCGCCGGCTCCGACATCGTCGAGACCAACAGCTTCGGCTCCGCCCCCATTGTCCTCGCCGAATATGGCCTCGAAAAAGACGCCCATGAGCTCAGCTTCCTCGCGGCCAAACTGGCTCGCCAAGCCGCCGACGAAGCCAGCTCGCCTGCGAAACCTCGCTTCGTAGCAGGCTCCGTCGGACCGACCACCAAGGCCATCACCGTCACCGGCGGCGTCACTTTCGCCGGCCTCCGCGACGCCTATTACATCCAGGCCAAAGGTCTCGTCGAAGGCGGCTCCGATCTCCTCCTCGTAGAAACTTGCCAGGATACCCGCAACATCAAAGCCGCGCTGCTCGCCATTCACCAGCTTTCGCAAGAAATCGGCGCGGAAATTCCCACCATCGTCTCCGTGACCATTGAGCCCATGGGCACGATGCTTGCCGGCCAGACCGTCGAAGCCCTGTGGTCTTCGCTGCGCCACGCCAAACCGCTCGCCTTCGGCATGAACTGCGCCACCGGTCCGGAATTCATGACCGATCACATTCGCACGCTCAGCCAGCTCACCGGCCGGTACGTATCGTGCTACCCGAACGCCGGTCTGCCCAACGAAGACGGCAAATATCTCGAGACCCCAACCACTCTCGCCGCGCAGCTCGAAAAATTCGTCGACCACGGTTGGCTTAACATCGTTGGCGGCTGTTGCGGCACCACCGAAAAACACATTCGCGCCATCGCCCAAATGGTCGAGGGCAAAAAACCACGCCTGCTTCCCGCGGAATCGCATCGCGCCATTTACTCCGGGATCGAAACCATCGAAGCCGACGACCAAACGCGGCCGCTGCTCGTCGGCGAACGCACCAACGTGATCGGTTCGCGACTCTTCAAAAATTTAGTCGCTGAAGAAAAGTGGGAAGAAGCCAGCGAAATCGCACGCCGCCAGGTCCGCGGCGGCGCGCACATCGTCGACGTCTGCCTGCAAAGCACGGAGCGCGACGAAAAAGCCGATATTTCGCCGTTCTACGAAAAGCTAATTCGCAAAGTAAAAGCCCCGGTGATGATCGACACCACCGATCCCACCGCCGTTGAGATGGCGCTCACCTACTGCCAGGGCAAATCCATCATCAACTCCATCAATCTCGAGGACGGCGAAGAAAAATTCGAGCGCATCGTCCCCATGGCTCACGCCTACGGCGCCGCCGTGGTCGTCGGCTGCATCGACGAGGATAAGTTGCAAGCCCAGGCCTTCACGCGGGAACGCAAACTCGCCATCGCGCAGCGCTCCTACAAACTGCTCATCGAAAAATACGGCCTCGGTCCCGAAGACATCATCTTCGACCCGCTGGTATTTCCTTGCGCTACGGGCGACGAAAATTACATTGGCGGCGCCGTCGAGACCGTCGAAGGCATCCGCCTCATCAAGCAAGCCTTGCCGGACGTCCGCACCATCCTCGGCATCTCCAATGTCTCCTTCGGCCTGCCCGCCGGCGCGCGCGAAGTCGTCAATTCCGTTTTCCTTTATTACTGCACCAAAGCGGGACTCGACCTCGCTATCGTCAATACCGAAAAACTCGAGCGCTTCGCCTCCATCCCGCAACACGAGCGCGAACTCGCCGAAAATCTCCTGTTCTCCCATCCGCCCAGAAATATTCCGGCCGATCACTCCAAATTTGCCCTCCTCAGCAACGCTCCCGCTGATTGGCGCGAACAGAAAAAAGAACAGCGCGCCGCCATCAATCAGTTTTACATTCAGGCCATCACCGAGCATTTCCGCACCGCCACTAAAAAAGAGAAAATCCGCGCCGCCGATCTCCCCATCGACGAGCGTCTCGCGAACTACATCATCGAAGGCACCCGCGACGGCCTGATCGACGACCTCGAACGCAAACGCGGCGAAGGCGCCGCCCCGCTCGATATCGTAAACGGCCCGCTCATGGCCGGCATGGCCGAAGTCGGCCGCCTCTTCAACGCCAACGAACTGATCGTCGCCGAGGTTTTGCAATCTGCGGAAGCCATGAAAGCTGCCGTCAGTCACCTCGAGCAATTCATGGAAAAGGCCGACACCGCCAAACGCGGCAAAGTTGTTCTGGCCACCGTCAAAGGCGACGTCCACGACATCGGCAAAAATCTCGTCGAAATTATTTTGAAAAATAATGGCTATGACGTCGTGAATCTCGGCATCAAAGTTCCGCCCGAAGATTTAATCAAAGCCTACGGCCAGCACAAGCCTGACGCCATCGGCCTGTCCGGTTTGCTGGTAAAAAGCGCCCAGCAAATGGTCATCACCGCCAACGACCTGAAAGACGCGGGCATCGAAATTCCCCTGCTCGTCGGCGGCGCCGCGCTGTCTGCAAAATTCACGCAGCAAAAAATCGCGCCGAGTTACGGCAAGGCTGTTTGCTACGCCAAGGACGCCATGACGGGTCTGCGCCTGATGAACGAGCTGATGGATCCCGCCACGCGCGAAACCGTCGTGCAAGCGCACACCGCCAACGGCGATGGTGTTCCCATCGTCACCACCGTTTCTGTCGCGCAAGTCTCCGTGCCATCTCGTTCGCCTAAAGTTCGCACGGATCTTCCCATTCCCGCGGTGCAAGCACTCGAGCGCAAAGTCCGCCTCGTCCCGGATCTGCGCGAAATCTGGAGCTACATCAATCCCTTCATGCTTTATGGCCGCCACCTGGGTTTCCGTGGCGATTTTGAAAAACGCTTCGCCGAGCGTGAAACCAAAGCGGTCGAGCTTTTCGAAAGCATGGAGGAGGTTAAGCGAGAAGCCGCCGGATTCATGAAAGTTCGTGCAGTCTGGCAATTTTTTGCAGCCGAGGCGCAGGGCGACGACATCGCGCTCTTCGCCCCCGGAGCAAAGGATCCGCTCCACATTTTCCATTTTCCGCGCCAGCGCGCGGGCGATTTTCTCTGCCTGGCCGACTACATTCTCCCGCCGCAAAATGGCCAGCGCGACCATCTCGCCCTGTTCGTCGTTTCCGCCGGGGAAGGCATTCGTGACCGCGCGGAAAAAGCCAAGAACGAGGGCTACTACTTCAAATCACATGGTTTGCAAGCGTTGGCCATCGAAACGGCTGAAGCCACCGCCGAATGGCTGCACCGCCGCATTCGCGAAGATTGGGGCTTCCCGGATCCGCCTGACCTCACCATGCCGCAGCGTTTCACCTCCCGCTATCGCGGCAAGCGCTACAGCTTCGGCTATCCCGCTTGTCCGAATCTCGAAGACCAGGCGCCGCTCTGGAAACTTCTGCGCCCCGAGGAAATCGGCGTGCAACTCACCGAGGGTTTCATGATGGACCCCGAAGCCAGCGTCAGCGCCCTAGCCTTTCAGCATCCCGACTGCACCTACTTCTCCGTGGGTGATCTGCCCGATCTCTAGGGAGGGCGCCTGCGTTTGCGCGCGGCGCATTGCTCGACACGCACCGCTGGACACAACAAACAAGTTGTCATTCCTCGCGCAGCGAGGAACCTGCTTTTTGCTGCGCCGTCAAAGCTTTACCGTTCACTGGCAATCACTGCCGCGCTTCCTGCTCCTCTTTGTCCTGCCCGGCCAGCACTCGCGCGATCTCCAATGCGATCGCCTTGGCCGTTACCGGCTTCGTAACATAGCCATCCATTCCCGCCCGCGCGCATCGTTCGCGATCCTCTTCGAACGCATTTGCGGTCATCGCCACAATTGGAATATGCCGTCCGCTCGATTTTTCTCCGCTGCGAATTCTTTCCGTGGTCTCCAGTCCGTCCATAATCGGCATCTGCATATCCATCGCCACAAAATCGAATTCCCGCTCGGCCAAGAGCTTCAATGCAATCTGACCATTCTCCGCCACCGTTACCGCGTGCCCCATTTTTTCCAGCAGCCGCGAAATGAGCCGCTGATTCACCAGATTGTCTTCCGCCAGCAAAATGCGCAAACTCGCCGGCAACATCTCCGCGGGGTGCGCGATGAGCGGAACCTGCACTTCGTTCTCGTCTCCCAGGCAAGTCTGCAACGCTTCGCGCAACGAGGACCTGCGAAATGGTTTCAGCAACGTGCATCGCACACCCTGTTCTTCATACTGCGCCCGCTCCGCCATGTCGAGCGCTCGTATGTGCGTCAATATGACCGGCACGCCGGCTGCTGCAGCCCTGCGCACCGCGGCGAGCGAAGCCATCCCCTCCCTATCGTTGAACTCTTTCGCCAGCACCATCGCGGAAAACGTCTGGCCCGTGCGTGTCGCCTCCGCGAGCGCCGCGAACGCGTCTTGCGCGGTTACCGCTGTCATGGCTTTCAATTTCCAGCCCGCCAGGAGACGCATGAGCAAAGCTCGGTTGATTGCGCAATCGTCAGCCACCAAAACGCGGCGAGTGTCCTGCGGCATAACTTCTTCATGTTCTTCAGCCGCGCTGTACCTCCGCGGCAGCGCTTCTTGCACGGTCACCGTGAAATGGAATCTGCTACCGCGGCCCTCTTCACTGTCCAGCCACATCCGTCCACCCATCAATTGCACGACGCGTTCGCAAATCGATAGTCCCAGCCCCGTCCCGCCGTAGCGCCGCGTTGTAGACATATCCGCTTGCGCGAACGCCTCGAAAATCTTTTTTTGCTTTTCTTTTGGAATGCCTATGCCGGTGTCGGAAACCGTGAAGTGCAGCGCCACACCTTGCGGCACCCCTCCCGCCGGCTTAACGGAGATGGCCACTTGCCCTTCATTCGTGAATTTCACCGCGTTGCCCGCCAGGTTGATCAACACTTGCCGCAGTCGCGCTGCGTCCCCCATCACTGCGCTTGGCACTCCCGGCTCAACATTCCATACCAGTTCAACCCCTGCTTGTTGCGCCAGCGGCCCCAGCGGCTGTAGCGCATCCTCGATACAATCTTCCACGGAAAATTCCGCCACCTCCAGTTCCAGTTTGCCTGCTTCTATCTTCGAAAGGTCCAGAATGTCGTTCAGCAGTGTCAGCAGCGATTCCCCAGAACTCTTCACCATGTTCAGATAGTCGCGCTGTTCCGCATCCAGATTGGTTTCCAGCGCCAGTGTCGTCATCCCTAATATCCCGTTCATTGGCGTGCGAATCTCGTGGCTCATATTTGCCAGAAAATTGCTTTTCGCGCGGCTCGCCGCTTCCGCATCCTCCTTGGCTTGCCGCAACGCTTCTTGCGCTCTCTTCCGCTGCGTAATGTCCACGAACGCCACCACCCCGCCGAGGCTTTTGCCCTGTTCCCCGAGCGGGTGGCACCACAACTCCACGTCGAAACTGCTCCCATCCGCCCGCCATAGCAGCTCGTCCACCGTGTGGAATCTTCTGCCGCTTACAAATGCCATCAACATCGGGCATTCCTCCCGCGGATAGATCGACCCGTCGCGTCGCGTGTGGTGGATCAAGTCGTGCACGTTTTTACCCAGCACGCTTTCCCGGGAATCCAGCCGCAACAACTGCAGCATCGCGTGATTGCAGAATGTGCATCGCCCCTCGACGTCGATTCCATAAATCGCTTCCCCGGTGGATTCCAGCAACAGCCGCATCCGCCCTTCTTCTTCCGACAAACGCCGCTCTCCGACGTCCCGTTCGCTGATCAGCGCGCCCAGCACCAATCCCGTCACCGAAAGTATTAGCATCACGAATTGCAGCTCTACCAGTTCGCCGGCACTGCGCGGATAAATCATCGTCGTCACAATGATTCCCGAATCCAGCGCCAGGATCCCTGCGGTCGCTCCGCGCAGCCCTCGTCGTACGGCGATCCAAATCACTGGTAAGAACAGCAGGTAAAATATCGCGTTGCCGTGAAAAAACTTTCCACTCAATGCCGTCCACAGCACCGCCGCGATACTCACCGCGAAGAGCACGGACTCGGCTCCTCTCCGGAATCCATGCCATTCATGCCGGCCAGCCGCTAGCGAACCACGCTCCTCACTTTCAACGTCCTTCGCAGAACCCACAAATTGCCGCAGCTTCGGCACCACATAAATCAGGCAAAATGGCGCGATCGATCCAATCGCCACAGCGTCGCCCACCCACCAGCTCAGGGTCGCCGGAAAGTATTGCTCTGCGGGAATTAAGTGATCGATCACCAGAAACCGCGTGCCCACAAACGCCACCAGGATGGACGAACATGTTGCCACCAGCAGCAGCCAGATCACGTCGCGCATCGCGCGCAGGTGCGTATCAATTTTCACCACGCGCCGTAAAATCTCTGCCGCTGCCGTGTACACCACCACGTATTGAATGTTCCCTGCCAGCAACGAATACGATGGAATCGGCAGATGATAATTCACGATGGAAGCGATCAGTCCGGCAATCAGCAGTACCGGCGCGTAGCTCGGACCGATGCCGATGAGCACTGCGAGGGTCAGTCCGGTGGGCGGATACCACGCGCTGATCTGCCGCAAAATCTGAAATGCCACGGTAGACCGGTCCAGCAGCACGTACAGCACGACGAAGCACACCGCAATGAAGAATTTTCGCAGCTTTGTGTGTTTCTCGGGAGCCAAGTACCCTCCGTCCGACGACGACTTGGTTGCTCTAATGCGGGCAGTTGGTACCCTCAATCGCTGCCATGAATCAAGAAACGGGGTGCCAAGGCGAGCCAGCACGACCGCTGGAGTTCCAAAATGAAAAAACAGTCTGGAAAATTCCTGCGCCCGCGCTTCCCACAATCCTTAATAAGCCATGCGATATCAATGGTTTAGCAGATTGTACGCATGGCGGGCCTGCCATACGGCGCGCCTCTGGTCTTTCTACCCAGCGCTCGGAATGCCAAATCTTCAGGAGATGTCGTGCGAGGAGAAACTAGAAATTCTTTAACTTGCTGTGTTCGCCCGCGAAATGAGCAGGATCGCCAGCGCGTAAAACACGAACATCAGCGTCAAGTACACATACGCCATGCGCCCGGCGCCGCGGAATTCCTTCCACGCGAGTACGCCCCATAGCGCTGCGACCATCGGCGCGGACTGTCCAATGGCGTAGGAGATCGCCACGCCCGTAAAATTTGCCGCCACCAAATTAAACACCGTGCCGGTGCCCCAGATGCATCCGCCGAGCACGCCAAGCACGTGACCAGAGGCGGGGCCGCTGAAGAATTTAGAAAAACTGACGGGCTCGCCAACCAGCGGTTTCTTCATGAAATAAATATTCCAAACAAAACAGGAAAGCAGCGCGCCCAACGTCAGAAACACCGCCACGCTGTAGGGGCCCAGCGTGTTGCCGCGGGTCATGGCGTGCGTGACGAACGGAGCCCAGATGCCCATCAACACCCCGGACACAATGCACGTCACGATGCTCTTTTTCGAGACGGACCGGTTCGCGCTGAGCAGCGCCCCATACGCCCGGCCATCCAGTATCACCGCGAGTACTGCGCAAGCCACGCCTGCGGCGAGCAGCGTGGCGTCGCCGCGCGGCTGCAGAATGTAGCTCGCCACGACCCCCACCACCAGAGCGATCCCGATGGCCACCGGAAACGCGATGGCCAGGCCCGCCATATCGATCGCGGCAACGAGCAGGAGATTCGCCAGATTAAAAATAATTCCCGCCACCAGCGTGGACGCGATGTTTGCGTTGTCCGCGGCGCGTACATTGTTTAGAAAGCTCGAAGCATGGTGACCGGTGCTGCCCATGGTGAGCGCGAGAAGCAGCGAAATCAGAAAAATGCCGGCTGCATAGTCCCAGTAAAAAAGCTCAAAGCGATAATTCTTCACACCTTTATAGGTGTTGGCCCACGACCCCCAGCAAATCGCGCTGGTAATCATCATCAGCAACGCTACTAGAAATGTGTGCGGAACGAACATTCAGCAGCTCTCCTCAACGCCGGCGCGATCTGCGCGGCTTGCTGCGCTTGACCCGCGTTCCAGCTTTTCCTGGCACCACAAACCTCTGCGAACTTTGAAACTCCGATTTGCGCGATCCGGAGTGCCGCTTAAAATCCCCGTCAGGATTCACAACTCCCTGCCACGCCCATCGATTGCCAATGTGCCCTTATGCAAAACTGTTTCCATAACTAACAGAATATAATGGGCTTATATAACTTGACCGGCGTTGACTTTACCCCTTTTTACGGCTACAATTAATTTGCGACTGAATCAGTCGTATATGCGGTACGGGTACATTTGATTGGTACTGCCGTCCCGCGCAGTTTGGTGAAATGTTTAAGCTCTCGAAAAAAGCCGACTACGGATTAATTGCGGTGAAGCATTTAGCCCTGCATCGCCAGCAGCATGCCTGCAGCGCCAACGAAATCGCAGAAGAGTATGGCATTTCTGTGACGTTAATGGCGAAAGTTTTGCAAAAGTTGGCGCGGCATGGCGTGGTAGCGGCAAAGCATGGCTCAAGCGGCGGCTATCAGCTGGCCAAAGAGCCGTCCAAGATCAGCGCGTTGGATGTAATCAGCGCCATCGACGGGCCGGTCTTGATCACCTCCTGCGTCACGAATCACGGAAACTGTGACGCCACGGAAAAATGTTCGGTCCGCGAACCGTTGCGCCGCGTAAACGAGAGCATTTTGAATGTTTTGGGCACGGTAACGATTTCTCAGATGAGCGAAGAAGCGCACGAGTCTGCGCTTGTCGAATTGCGCTAAGAGCGTCTAGTTGCGTAACTAGCGTCGAATTTGCGTTAAGGATTTTAGGAGACAGTGGAAATGGCCGTGAAACTACCGATCTACATGGACAATCACGCAACTACCCCGGTTGACCCGCGGGTCGTCGACGCAATGCTGCCGTATTTCAACGAGAAATTTGGCAATGCCGCTAGCCGCAATCACTCCTTCGGCTGGGCCGGCGAAGAGGCCGTCGAAACTGCGCGCCAGCAAGTCGCTTCGTTGATCAACGCCACCGCGAAAGAAATCATTTTCACCAGCGGCGCCACGGAATCCGACAACCTGATGATCAAGGGCATTGCCGAAATGTACCGCGAAAAGGGCAACCACATCATCACCGAGGCCATCGAGCACAAAGCCGTGCTCGATACCTGCAAGCGCCTCGAAAAAGAGGGCTTTGAAGTCACCTATCTGCCGGTGCAGAAAGACGGCCGCGTCAATCTCGAGGAACTGAAAGCCGCCATTCGCCCGACCACCATTCTGATTACCGTGATGTACGCCAACAACGAAATTGGCGCCATCAACCCCATCGCGGAAATTGGCAAAATCGCCAAAGAACACGGCATCTTCTTTGCCGTCGACGGCGTGCAAGCCGTCGGCAAAATTCCTGTCGACGTCCAGAAAGACGGCATCGACCTTCTGGCCATCAGCGGCCACAAGATTTACGGTCCCAAAGGCGTTGGCGCTTTGTACGTGCGCCGCCGCAATCCCCGCGTCCAGCTGTCCGCCATCATCGATGGCGGCGGCCACGAACGCGGTATGCGCTCCGGCACCTTGAACGTCCCCGGCATCGTGGGTCTCGGTAAAGCTTGCGAAATCGCGCAAAAGGAAATGCCGGAAGAATCCGTCCGCATGCTGGCCCTGCGCAATCGCTTGCAAAAAGGTCTAGAAGCCAAGCTGGATGAGGTTTTTATCAACGGCTCTATGGAATATCGCCTGCCCAACAACTTGAACATGAGCTTTGCCTACGTGGAAGGCGAATCTCTTCTAATGGGCATCAACGATATTGCGGTATCGAGCGGCTCCGCCTGCACCTCGGCAACCCTCGAGCCCAGCTACGTACTCAAAGCCTTAGGAGTGGGCGAAGACCTCGCGCACACCTCGATTCGCTTTGGCCTCGGCCGGTTCAATACGCCGGAAGAGGTCGACTACGTCATCGAAAAGATGACCCAAGTCGTCACGAAACTGCGGGAATTGTCCCCGCTTTACGAAATGGCCAAGGAAGGCATCGATATTTCAAAGGTCAAATGGCAAACGGCATAGGCACAGCCCGGAAAGGGAAGGAAAGCTCAATGGCAAGCGAAGGAACTATTCAGATTCACCGGTCGATCGGAGGTACGGGAGCCGCGTTTCGCGTGGCCTTCGTTCCTTACGACGACAGCGACGAAGCCAATCCTGCGGGACAGCGCTCGTTCCAGCAACTGCAGGAAGTTCGCGCGTTTTTGAAGTTGCTCGGCGTGGGCGCGGAGTTCATCAAGGATGCTTTGCGGCAATTGACCGCGGGACGCTCGGCGTGGGTGCCCAACGTGTCGTTGTCAGACAAGGCTATTCGCAGCGCCGGCTTCGTCAGCGTTCAGAATATGGCGAGAAGCTAAGAGCTTAGCTTCTCTCAGTCCTACCCTGCGTTTTGCGCAGTGGGTGTTCTTGGGCCGCGCGGTTTTTGAAGCAAGGTGTTGGCCGCTTCGCGGTTCGATAAATTTTGCAGGCGGCACCGGGTCATCGTTTTTGAGTGAAGGAGCACACAGGTCATGGCATATAGCGATAAGGTAGTCGAGCATTACAACAATCCGCGCAACGTTGGAAGTCTCTCGAAGGAAGATCCCAACGTGGGCACCGGCCTCGTCGGCGCGCCGGAATGCGGCGACGTGATGAAGCTGCAGATGCGCATCAATCCGGACACCAACGTCATCGAGGAAGCTAAATTTAAAACCTTTGGCTGCGGCTCGGCCATCGCCAGCTCGTCCTTGGCGACGGAATGGGTGAAGGGCAAGACGGTAGAGGAAGCGCTGTCCATCAAGAACACCGACATCGTGCGCGAACTCGCACTGCCTCCCGTCAAGATTCACTGCTCGGTCCTCGCCGAAGACGCCATCAAGGCCGCCATCGGCGACTGGAAGAAAAAGCACGGCATCGCAGTACCGGTCGCCGAAAAGACCGCGCACTAGCGTCAACAGCACAGGCACTCTTGCCGGAGCGCGGTTGGCGATCCGTGTAAGGCCGCGGAGCGCTGGGCGAAACCACAGTTGAGGGTTTGGAGTTGTACCATGGCCACAGAAACGCAAAATCCGACAAGCACTCCGACGGTAGCGCCAAACGTCGATCAAAACGGTGCGCCTAACTCTCCGAAAATCCACCTGACCGAACGCGCTGCCAAGAAAATCCGCGCGTTGCTCGAAAAAGACGGCGTGTCTCTCGATCAGGGCGGCCTGCGCGTAGGCGTGCAAGGCGGCGGCTGCTCCGGCCTGTCTTACGCTATGCGCCTCGACACGCAAGCCCGCGACCGCGATAAAATTTTCGAAGAATTCGGCGCCCGCCTGTTCGTCGACCCGAAGAGTTTTCTCTATCTGAACGGCACCACTCTCGAGTACGAAGAAACCTTGATGCGCCAAGGCTTCGTCTTCCAGAATCCCAACGCCGCCAGAAGCTGCGGCTGCGGCAGCTCCTTCACGGCCTGAGCCGCTGCAAGATTTCCGGATGTTTGTGGCTGGCGCAGCATGAGCCAGCCATTTCGTTTCTAGGACGGTTACGGGAATGGAAAAACATAAATGAGCACACCATCGACCGCCTCGAATCCACCACTTGTATGCTGGAGCTGTCATGAGCGCTCCCTAGGCACCCATTTCTGCGCGAGTTGCGGCAAGTTGCAACAGATTCCGCAATCCCTGGATTATTTCGCGCTATTCGAAATGCCAAAAAAGTTGTGGATTGAAATGGGCGAGCTCGAAAAGAAATTTTTACAGCTTAGCTGGAAGCTGCACCCGGACAAATTCGTGAACGCCAGCGAACCGGAGCGCGCACTTTCGCTGAAGCACAGCTCCGAATTAAACGACGCCTATCGCGTACTGCGCGATCCCATAGCACGCGTTGAATACTTGCTGGGTGTTGAAGGCATGCGCAAAGAAGGCGAGCAAAAGCAGCAGGTTCCGCCCGAGCTTCTTGAGGAAGTCTTCGAGCTAAATGAATCGCTGGATGAATTGCGTGAAGCCAAGATGGAAGGCGGCGACTTAACCGCCTTGAAATTGCGGCTGCACTCCGCCGAGAACAATTTTCAAGGCAAGCTGGGTGCAGTCGATGCTCAACTGCAACAAACTGCGCATGCCTGGGATGCCGCTTCGGAATCCGACACGGCAAAGCGAAAAGAAGTGATGACGCGGCTAAATGAACTGCTGAATCGCCGCTCGTATATCCGTAACCTGGTTACCAACGTTCACAAGGAGCTCCAATAGAGCAGGGCGCAGCCCTGCGGTCTTTCTCATGACACGCATCGTCGGCATCGACCTCGGCACCACCAACAGTCTCGTCGCGTACATCGATCCGCAGACGAACGCGCCGAAGTGTATTCCCGGACCCTATGGTTCAACTCTTTGTCCATCGGTGGTCAGTCTCGACGCCGACGGCAGCGTAATCGTTGGCGAGGCGGCCCGCCGCCGGTTGCTCACGCAACCCGAGCGCACCATTTATTCCGTGAAACGCCTGATGGGCCGTGGCGCCGCAGACGTGCAAACGGAATTAAGACTTTTTCCTTTCCGCATCGACCCGCACAGCAAAAACGTAATTCGCGTGCAGCTGGGCGAGAAATATTTCACCCCGCCGGAGATTTCCGCATTCATCCTGCGCGAACTGAAAAACTGGGCAGAAGCGCATTTAGGCGAAAAAGTGGAACGCGCGGTGGTGACCGTTCCCGCATACTTTAACGACGCGCAGCGCCAAGCCACCAAGGACGCCGGGAAGATCGCTGGCATGGACATCGTCCGCTTGGTGAACGAACCAACTGCCGCCGCGCTGGCGTACGGTTTGCACGAGGAGCAGCGCGGCCACGTCGCGGTCTACGATCTCGGCGGCGGCACCTTCGATATTTCCGTGCTCAAACTTATCCCGACCAGCGAAGGCGACATCTATCAAGTACTCGCCACCAACGGCGATACCCATCTCGGCGGCGACGATATCGACAATCTGCTGCAAGCGGTGGTACGCGAGCAAATTCTCAAGGAGCACGGCGTGGATGTTTCCGCCAACCCGGAACTCGCGCAGGAGCTGCGAAAAGCGTTGATCGACGCGAAACACCAGCTTTCGACGGACGCAAATGTGAACGTGCGCTTCCCGCTTCCGAATGGCGCGGTGTTCGCCATGCCGCTCACGCGCGAAAAGTTCGACGAATGGATTCAGCCCATCGTGGATCGCACCATGAGCCCGGTGAAGGCCGCGCTGGCCGACGCGCATCTGACGCCCGCGCAGATCGACGAAGTTGTGCTGGTCGGCGGCACCACGCGCACTCCACTTGTGCGCAGCACGGTGCAGGAATATTTTCAACGCGCGCCGCACACCGAGCTGAATCCCGATGAGGTTGTGGCTCTCGGCGCGGCCGTGCAAGCCAATATCCTCGACCGCGGCGTCAGCAACATGCTGCTGCTCGACGTGACTCCGCTTTCCCTGGGCATCGAAACGTACGGTGGCGCCGTAGCCAAAATTATTCCGCGCAACTCCACCATCCCCGCCAGCGCGCAGGAGCAGTACACCACCGGCGTCGACAACCAGACCGGTATCGATATCCACGTGCTGCAAGGCGAACGCGAACTGGCCAAAGATTGCCGATCACTCGCTCGTTTCATTCTGAAGATTCCGCCTGCTCCAGCCGGTTTGCCGCGCATTGAAGTGCGCTTTCTGATCGACGCCAACGGCATCCTGCAAGTAGGCGCAAAAGATTTGCGCACGGGGACAGAACATTCCATCGAAGTGCAGCCGAGTTACGGAATTGGCGACGCGGAAATCGAGCGCATGCTCGAAGAATCCATTGAATATGCGGAACAGGATTTTGCCGAGCGGCAGCTCATCGAAGCGCGCACGGAGAGCGAAGCAATTCTTTCGGCTACCGAGAAAGCCTTGACCACGCCGCAGTCCGCCGCGCTCTCTGCCGCAGAGCGTGGCAAAATAGTAGCCAGCGTGGCCGCGGTAAAAGAAGCCGTCGCGGGAACCGATTACAAACTGGCTCGCAAGCGCATCGACGAATTGAATCACGCCACCGAGCACCTCGCGGAATTGGTGATGAACTCGGCAGTTTCGGCGGCGTTAGAAGGCCGCAAACTGGCCGAAGTTTAGGCCGTTGATTTTGCGGGGGCGCGATTATCGCGCCCCTCTTCGCCACGCCGCGAAATGCGCCGCATGCGAAGCGTTAGGGAATTACTGGAATCAAGAGAGGCAACCATGGGCGGAAGCAACCCCTACATCGACGAAGTGAAATACAAGCCGGCCACGAAGAAATATAAAGTCACATTTCTTCCCAGCGGCAAAACCATCGAGGTGGATCCGGAAAAAATTCCCTATGGCCACAACGGTCTGCCGGGCAGCATCCTCGATATTTCCGAAGGCATCAAAGCCGGCCTCGACCACGCGTGCGGCGGCGTCTGCGCCTGCTCGACCTGCCACGTCATCGTGAAAGAAGGCCTCGAATCCTGCAATGAAGCGACGGACGCGGAACTCGACGAACTGGACATGGCTCCAGGCATCACGCAAAAATCGCGCCTGGGCTGTCAGACCGTGCCGGACGGCACCACGGACATCGTCGTGGAAATTCCCGAGTGGAATAAGAACTACGCCAAGGAATTGGACCACTGATTCCCGCGAACCAATCGCCAAGGAGAATGATCGTGCCGCCGACATTTGATTGGGACGACATCGAAGACATTGCCATCGAATTGACGGATGCGCATCCAGACACCGATCCACTCACGGTGCGTTTCACGGATATGCACAAATGGATTATGGAACTGCCCAATTTTTCCGGCGAAGCCAGCGCCTCCAATGAAAGCAAGCTCGAAGCGATTCAAATGGCCTGGAACGAAGAGTACACGGACCGCAAGAGTTGACCTGAAATCTTCCGTAAAAAGGGCCGTCGCGAGCGGCAGACCTTGCTTCCAGGCAGCGGAAGCGTTCGCGATTTTCCCGCGTTTTCGGCGCAGGTTCGCTTGTGAAAAGGCGCAAAGTTTCTTATTCTAGTAAGGTTGTCCTCCACGTAAAATGTGGCGCCATGGTGCAACGGTTAGCACATCGCCCTTTCAAGGCGGTAATACGGGTTCGATTCCCGTTGGCGCTACCAATTCTTCGTACTAATATTCAGCCCGGCGGGAACCGAGCGTGCCGCAACTCTTGTGTGGCAATGACTCTGCGCGACGGCCGCGACTCCCCCCATTGTTCCAGTCCAAACGGTGTTGCCGGCAAATGAAGGAGCCCCATTGAGCTACGCGTCGAAGCACCTGATCGCGGATGAAACCGTGCAGTATGAAACGCGCTTGCACTGGGTGGTGATGCTCGGGCACGTGGTGATTGCTGCGATTCTGGAAATCATGGGAATAGCCTTTGTGATCGCGTCTCGTTCCAACTGGCAAGCGACGCATCTTAACGTTCCACCCAACGTCATGTACGTTGGCGCCGTTTTATGTTTCGTGATCGGCGCGATTTTCTTTGGAATCGGATTGCTGCGGCGCAACGCCACGGAAATGGCGGTGACCAACAAGCGCGTGATCGTCAAGACCGGTCTCGCCAATCGCCGCACCATCGAACTGCTGTTGACGCGCATCGAAAGCATCGCCGTGGAAGAGCCCGCTATGGGGCGCGTTTTTGGCTACGGCACGGTGATCGTGCGCGGCACCGGCGGCACTCCGGAATTATTCCCCAAGATCGCGCATCCGCTGCGTTTCCGCGAACAAGTACAGCGCCAAATCGCCGGCGAACCAAAGTCCGTTTAGGCGCAGCGTTTCCACATAGGTTGGAATCCCGCGACGCAGAGCGTAAACTTTTTGTGTGTGAAATAAGGAAGCAAGCGTGTCGCTGCCGGGCAAAAAGCTTCGACGTTAAATATTTCGCTACGGAAAAATCGTGGTGGCAAACAAAACACCAGCGGAATCGCCAGTGCTGACGCAGCGCTTCGTGGAAGCGCTGGGTTACGCAGCAAAACTGCATCAATACCAGCGGCGCAAAGGCAAGGGTCAGCCGTACGTCGGCCATTTGCTGGGCGTGGCAGCTATTGTGATCCAGCACGGCGGCGGAGAAGATCAGGTGATCGCCGCGCTGCTGCATGACGCCGTGGAAGATCAAGGCGGAATGCCGCGGCTCGACGAGATTCGCGAGAGATTTGGCGCGGAAGTGGCGCGCATCGTGGACGGCTGCACGGATTCGTACGAAGCGCACGGCGAGAAGCGCACTTGGTCGGAGCGCAAGCGCGCGTACATCGCGAGGGTTGCCAAAGAGCCCGCGGATGTGCGCCTGGTTTCCGCGGCGGACAAACTGGCGAACGCGCGGGAAATTCTTTCCGATTACCGCGTGGAAGGCGACAAGGTGTTTGACCGTTTTAAGGGAGGCAAACAGGGAACGCTGGGCTATTACCGGCAATTGGTGGACGTGTTTCAGCAGGCGGGCTCGGGCGCTTTGGTTGACGAACTCGAACGCGTCGTCAGTGAACTCGAAATGCTTGCGGCAGCCGGCGCACCAACGAAAAAGTCTTAAGCAAGAAATACGCTTGAAGAGCGCGGGATCCATGTCGCTTCCGCGCACTGAGTAACTCGCGTGTTAGAGCATTTTGGGACGCCTCGGAAAGGTGCCTCTTTTCTGTTTCTCCGCAACGTTGCTGCATTCTTCACCCGTCACGAGATATTCTTGGAACAGCGCTCGCAATTTCTGCTGAAATGGTTAGGGCGCACTTCCGTTTGATCTGTTTTGCAAAGTTCAGGGAACCGCGATGCCTCGGCCACTTTCATACGAACAACCTGTCGCAACCGCGGTCATTTCGCCGACATGCATTTGCGGGTCGGGCGATGCCCTGGGTTCGCGGACCATTGCCTCGGAAGAAGTGGATCGTGCGTTCGGCATGCCGGTCGGAAAACTTCGTTGCCGCGCGGGCATTGAAAGCCTGGCCTATGTGGCGGCCAGCGAGAACGAGCTTTCACTGGGCGCAGCCGCGGCGCGGGAAGCCTTGCGCCATTCGGCTGCGCTGACAAACGACATCGATTGGATCATCGCGAGCAGCGAAACGCATCACAACTATCCGTCGCTGGCCGCGCAACTGCATTCGATTTTACAAGTGCGCGAAAATTGCGGCGCGCTGGACATTGGCGGCGGCTGCCTAGGTCTGCTGAACGCTTTATCTGTCGCGCAATCGATACTTGCTTCGGGCCGCGGTCAGGTGGCGCTGGTGGTTACCGCGGATGTGCACAGCCGCGCTCTTACCCCGGGCCGCGTAGCTGGTGAATTCGGCGGCTTGTTTGGCGACGGAGCGAGCGCCTTTCTCCTCGGACGCGCGCGCGAAGGCGAGTCCGCAAACTACAGGCTCGGTGAATTTGTCTTCGGTTGCGCCGGAAAATATGCGAACGCCATTTCCGTCAGCGACGACCTCGACGGCGGCCTCGAATTGCAATTCGATGGTGACGCTCTTTCCCGCGCGGCCATCAGCCGCATGGACAAAATCATTGCGGCCCTCGAAGAACGCAGCGGCATCGCGCGCGCCGGCGTCGGGGCGTTTGCAACGCACCAGCCGAATCCGAGGCTCGTGGCGCTCGTTGCCAAACAATGTGGCGTTTCGCCGGCGCTTTTTCCAGAAGTCGCACGCACGTCGGGAAACCTTGGCACTTCGACCTGCGGTGCCGCGCTGCATCGCGCTCTCCAACGAGCGGCCAGCGAAGGCCCCGGCCGTCGTATGCCCATTTTTCTTGCGTCCTTGGGTCCCGGCCTGCTCTTTGGCGGCGGCTGGCTGGTGCCGCACAGGCTCTAGCGTTCCGAGTGAAGACCCCGCGCGATTTGTAACCTTTTGTAACCGCCTCCTTCCCATCCACTGGGTTTCTGATTCTGTGCTCAGCGTAACTATATGAATCAAAATAGCTTACTGGAGAAATGGCGCTGGCTTCCGGCGTGCATCTCTTCCTCTCGCGGAGACCGCTACCTACCGGGTCTCTCAGGAGTACCGAATGAAGGTTTTCAGCAAGCAACGGCAACGAGGCTATTCGCTGGTTGAGATGGTGGTGGTGATCGGCATCATGTTCATCCTTTCGGCCTTTGCGATCCTATCCACGCGAAGCGCCACCTACAACAGCCGCGCGAACAACGCTGTGGCCACTCTGGTTACGCAACTGCGGCAAGCGCGCGAGTTGGCCATTACCAAACGCCGAAACGTTACCGTGACCCTCAGCGGCAGCAATTCGATCCAGATGGCGGTACAAACTCTGCCGGGTGAAGCGGCCGCGACCGTCTATTCGGCGGTGCAAATGAACGATGGCGACGCTACCGGGCTTGCTTACGTACTCCCGCCGACCGGAGTTCCCGATACTCCGATGGGTTTTGGAAATGGCGCGCCGATCAACATGACGGCAGCCAACGGTGGCGTGGTGGGCAGCGCCATCATGTTCACGACCTCGGGAAGCCTCGTTGGCGCGGGCGGCTCCATGAATTATTACGCCATCGGAAACAATGACCCCGTAAACCTCACGATCTTCATCGGTGACCCCAAAAATTCTCTCAATACCACAGAGTTGCGAGCCATCACGGTGATGGGCTCGACGGGCCGGGTGCGTGCCTACTCTTGGGATGGTGCGATATGGGAGGAGTAAAAGGAAAATTTATGGCCCGCAAAAAAACAGTGCGCCGGCAATCCGGCTTTACGCTAATCGAAGCGATGATCTCCATGGTGGTGCTGTCCTTCGGTGTTCTCTCTCTCGCGGCGGTATACGCGCAAGGCATTTTCTTCGCGGGTATGTCGCAGTACGACTACATCGCCGAGAAGAAAGCCGAGCAAGCGGTGGAAGCCATGTTCACGGCGCGGGACATTCGCTCGCTGAGCTGGGCGCAGATTCAAAACGTGAGCACCGGTGGGGTGTTTGTGGACGGGCCGCAACCGATCCTGCTGCCCGGCGCCGACGGCTTGGTCGGCACACAGACCGACTCCGGCTCGGCCGACGAATCGGTCATCATCGGACCTGGTCCTGACGGAATTTTCGGTACATCGGACGACCAGGTGGTCGACTTAAATCCGTGGATGAAGCGCACCATTGCCATCACTCCGGTGGTGATCGCCGGGGCCTCCGAACCGAATCTCCGTCAGGTGACGGTGACCGTGACCTACCAAATCGGTACGCACCAACGCAGTTACACGCTGGTCAGCTACATTTCGTCTTTCGCATAAAGACTCCGGCGCCCGCGCCGGACGTGAGAATTCGCAGGTTTGTAAAAGGAACAGAGGTCACGCTATGAGGTTATCGCGCATGAAAAGGCAAACCGGATTTACGCTCGTCGAATTCGCAATCGCCATGGGGGTTACTACCGTCGCGCTGGCGGCCGCCATGTTGGCGTTCAAAGATGCCACGACATCGAACCAGTTGGTTGGCCTGCGTCAGGACGTTTCGGATAACTTGCGCGCGGGCATGAACCTCATGGAACAGGATCTGATCCAGACCGGCACGGGCATTCCGACCGGCGGCATCGCGATTCCTAATACGGGCGCATCGACCTGCAGCTCGCCGCTCTCGAACATTACGCGCCCACTCCTCACGGGCTCTACCTATTTTCCGCATTGCAATGTAACGCTGCCGGCCATCGAACCGGGAAACACGCTGGGACCCTTCGTAACCAGCCCTGACGCCACAGGCTCCGTGAACACCGACATCATCACCCTGATGTACGAGGACAACAGCTTAACCCTCGACAACAATCCCATTTTCCTCGCTCCCGTGGGTGCGACGCCTGGCTGCGCGGGGAGCATCAGCGCAGCAGCGAGCTCGGCAACTTTTGATACTTCCGCCCCATGCGTGCCACCGAGCAGCTCCGGTTCCACGATCAACGCGGGCGACCTGCTGATGTTTAGCAATAGCTACGGAAACGCTCTGGCCTACGTGACCAGCGTCTCCTGGCCCACGGTTTTCTTTGCCAAGAATGATCCGTTCGGTCTCAATCAGACGGGACTTGCCGCCGGCACGTTGAAGACATTGCAGAATCCCGACACCACCTATCCGCCGACGACGGTCACGCGCATCACCATGGTTTCCTATTACCTCGACAACATTACGGACCCCTTGCACGTGCGGCTCATCCGCCGGGTCAATTTCAACGCCGGGCAGCCGGTCGGCGAAACCCTCGAGAATTTGCAGTTCACTTACAACTTCAACGATGGCATCGCTACCAACGAGGTCACCGTACCCAGCGGCTATTCAGAGAGCCAGATTCGCTCGGTCAATCTCTACATCGGCGCACGCTCCGACGCGCGCTTGGCACAAACCCAACAATTTATTCGCACCAACTTCCAGACGCAGGTCAGCCTGCGCAGCATGGCGTACTTCAATAGCTATAAGTGACGGAATAAGGGGAACAGACGATGAGAGCCTTCAAAAAAATCATGCGCGACGAGTCGGGAATAGCCCTGCTCACTACCATTTTGCTGATGCTGCTGATGTCCAGCTTGCTGGTGGGTTTCATGCTGATAATCGTTTCCGGCCAGCGCCTGAGCGGAACGAATAACGACTACACCTCCGCTTTCTACGCCGCGGAAGCCGGTATGGAGAAACTGACCGCCGACTTGGGCACGCTCTTCGACCACAACTACGCGCCCACCGGAGCGCAGATCACCGCGCTGCAGACCACCCCGCCGCCAATTTCGGGAATTAGCTACCTCACGTACACGGGCGCTTCCGGCTACACCATCACCAACCCCCCGGGCAACATTGACGCCAGCGGAAACCCGGTGGCCACGGTTACGCTGATTAAATCGGGACCCTATCAGGGCATGACCGCGCTGGCCACGCCGTACATCATGAACGTCGTTGCCCGTACGAACGCGGGGTCCGAAGTCAAACTGCAACGCACCACGCAAACCGTCGGCATTCCCATGTTTCAGTTCGGCATCTTTTCCGACTCCGATCTCTCGTTCTTTGCCGGTCCGGTTTTTAATTTTGGCGGCCGAACGCACACGAATGGCAACCTGTTCCTGAACGCCAACATGGGACCACTTACGCTTTCCGACAAAGTCACCGCGTTCAAGGACATTATCCGCACGAACCTCGAAAACGGTTTCCCCGCCACCGCCAGTTACAACGGAACGGTCAACGTCTATAACGGGTCCGGAACGCGCGCTCTGGCGCAAACCGAAGGCAGCCTGGTAGGCGCGCCGGGCAGCGCTGTCAACGGTAACTGGAACAATATTTCTCTCGGCGCATCCTACTACGCGGGCAATATGCGCAACGGCGCTACCGGTGCGCGGCAATTGCAATTGGGCATCGTCACCCTGGGAGGCGGCACCACACAAGAAGTGGACGTGATCCGTCGCCCGATCAGCGGCGAAGCCTCAAACATTACCCAGGAGAGATATTTTTCCCAGGCCAGCATGAAGATCTTGCTGTCGGACAATCCGTTGGACTTAGAGGGCGCACCGGCAGGCAATCTTCCTTGCACGACCTCTACCGTCCCGTACAACTTGGCCAATCTCGCCGCCATGAACGTTGGCGATCCGCAGACGCTGGCCATCAAGAATGCGCTGATTGCCAAGGGTGAGACGTTCGTTCCACTCGCCCTCTCAGGTGGCACGGCTGCGTATTCCCCGGCCAACGGCTATTGGTTGCCTGCGGGAAACGCGACGATCACCGGGTACATCAAGATTGAAATCCAGACGCCGCCTTATAACGCTTGCAACTGGACTGATGTGACCGCCGAAGTTCTGGGCTATGGATATGTGGGAAAGAACGCCAATCCCGTTGCGACGGCCCCGGGCGCACCGCCAGCGCTGCTGGCATTGCCAACTGCTGCCGTCGGCTCCCTCAACGCGGCCGCCCCTGGCGCGGACGTATGCCTCGACGGCCACGCGCAAGCGATCATTCGGCTCGAGCGCCTTCGTGATAATCCGTCAACCGCACCCGGCAACGCGTGCGCCGTCACGGGAACCACCATCAACACCACTCTCGGCACGGATTTTTGGCCTAACGTGTTGTTCGACGCGCGCGAGGGCTCACTGCGTGACGCCCCCCCGCCGACTGGCGCCGTCGTCGGTACCATCAACGACTACACCATGCCCACGCTCGGCGGTGTGATGCAGTACGTCGAAGTGGACGTCAAGAATGCGGCGCGGTACCTTGCCGGTTTTTCTGGCGGCACCGGTCATGCGTCCTATGATTCCACCACTGCCCCGAACGATTACGTAATCTACGTTTCCGACCGCCGCGGGAATTACTATAGCGGCGCTGCTTTCGCAGGAAACTGGCCGCCGCTCTCCCCTTCCGGCAACGAGACCGGCGAATACGGCTTCAACAACTTCGTCAATCCCGCGGACGCCAATGGATGCCCGAACGGAGTGGTGGACACGGGAGAAGACGTCAGCGGCACCGGGATTTTGTACACCTACGGCCAGGATCCCAGCCACACCATGACGCTATACGGCTCATTCGCGCCAGCGTTGCTCTACGCCAATCCGGCCACGGTGGCCAACGCCTTTGCGCCACCCCCGTATGCAGCCAATGGCCTGCCCAACAATTGCGGCGTCACGGACGCTTCTGGATCTCACATCTGGCCCGGGACCTTCGTGATTCACGCAAACGAAGCGCGCGAAAATCCCAATTTTATCTTTCGCCGCGCTGTGAAGCTGGTCAACGGCTCCGACCTGATCGATAACTTGAATGTCTGCCCGGGTGGCGTTACGTGCGGTTTGACGGTCGTCGCGGAAAACCCCGTCTATATCCAGGGCGACTACAATTGCCCAGCCTGCAGTGGCAATACGTTCAATACCAAGGATGTCGGCGCATCCGTGATCGGTGACTCCGTCACGCTGCTCTCCAACAACTGGAATGACGTAAATTCTTTCGCAACGCAAGCCGGCAACACCTCCGGTCTTTACAGCCAGAACCTCCGCGTTCCCATCGCTACCTACTATCGCACGGCGATCGTCGGTGGAAAGGGCATCTACTTTCCGCAGCCCGCAGGCACCGCCGCGGACTTCGGCACCGATGGCGGCGTGCACAATTTCCTGCGCTTCCTCGAAAATTGGGGCGGCGTGAACGTCAACTACGAAGGTTCGCTGGTGAGTTTGTATTACAACCGGCAGGGCGTCGGAACGTATAAATGCTGCACGACGGTCTACGGAGCGCCAGTTCGTAACTACAGTTTTGACCTCAACTTCCTGCAGCCTTCGTTGCTGCCGCCGCGGACGCCGCTGTTCCGCGACATCAATACCACGGGATTTACGCAACTGCTTCTGCCAACGCAGTAGAGTTCGGCAAGCGGTTGTAGCCATCCCCTAGCAAATCAAAGACGTCCCGGCGAAAACCGGGACGTTTTTTTTGGCGAAGTCGAAGGCTGCCGAGCAGGACGAACCTCAGTAAGTCTTTTATTTACTGCATTTTACCGGGTCGATGGCGCCCCGGCCCTTGCGACCCCAGGAACTGCGCGGCGAACCTCGACCATTTCGGAACAATCGAGTGGCGCCGCATGCTTGACCCCCTGAATGCGTCCGGCTGTCTGCCGGCGAGATGCGCGCATCTGATCGCGTAGCGCAGCCTGCTTTCCTTTTTACCAGGGCGAATTGTTGTGATTTCTATTCCACGTTTATGAACCATCCCGTCGAGTGAGGCGTCTTGCGGTTGTACGGGGAGCAATCACGCATGCAGGAGCTGGTTCTGACCCAGCCGGGCAGTACGCTAGGCAGCGCAGCGGCGGAGCGGCATCTCGAGTCAGATGCCGTAGCCCGCGCGGCGTTTGAAGTGCTGCTGGCGGAATGCGGGCCGCTGGCGTTTCGCGTGGCCCGGGGCGTTTTGCGGAACACCGCGGATGCCGAAGACGTGGCGCAGGAAGCGGTGCTGCGCGCCTACAGACGGTTCCGGCATTTACGCGAGCGCCAGCGGTTTCGCGCGTGGCTGGTGCGCATCACGTTTCGGCTGGCGCTCGATCGTGCGCGCGCGGCGAAGCGGCGCGCGGAGCGGGAAACGAACTGGTCGCGGCCAGAGCGGCGCGCTCCCGTGGCGACGGCGGAAGAACTGGCGGCGCGGGGCGAATTTGAGGTGCACCTCGAACGCGCGCTCGAAGAGTTGCCTGAGAAACTGCGTCTGGTGTTGCTGCTCTCGGCGATGCGCGGGCATACGCTCGAAGAAGTTGCGAGCATGTTGCGCGTGCCGGTCGGCACGGTGAAATCGCGTCTATTTTTTGCACGAAAACAGTTGGCGGAGAAGCTGCGATGTCATGTGAAAAATATCAAGCGGCGATAAGCGAAGCCGCAGCGATGCAGGAAGCGAGTGCGATCCTCGAGGGGCATCTCAACGATTGCGCGTCGTGTCGGGAGCGCTACGCGGAGGAACAAGAATTGCTTGCGGCCATCGATGCGAGCGTTTCGCGCGTGGTCCAAGCGGATGCGGGCCCGTCCTTCTTGCCAGGAGTTCGTGCCGCGCTGGAGCAAGAGAGGACTGTTCGCGGCGAGTCTCGTAGCTGGTTCGTTTTCCGTCCCGCGGTAGCGCTGGCTGTCGGCGTCTGCCTGGCGTTCGCGATTTTTGAGCGCGTGCATCCACGCCCGGAAACCATGTCGCAGAGCGCGAATGTGGCGCCGGTCGTAAGCAGGACTGCGCCGGCGCCAGAAGTGTTACAACAACAAACCTTGCGCCCGCAAGTCCGAAGGCCGGCGGCGATCCGTCGCGCAGCAAGCGCCGCTATTGGGCCGCGGCAAACTCGCGCACCGGAAGTGATCGTGCCGCCGGATGAGCGAATTGCCTTTGCGAACTTCGTTCGCGGCGTGGGGCAACGCAACCAGGTTGCGATCGCACTGACGCGGACGGCGCCGGTAATTCCTTCGGCATTTGAAGCGTCGGAGCCGCTGGAAATCGCCGAACTTCGCATCGAACCTCTCTCCCCGGGAGAGGCCCAGTAAAATTTGCGAGTCTTTCGTTTTTTGCGTGGCGCACAAGCTGCAACAGGAGGAAAGATGAAGCGAAATAGCAAGGTATGGTTCACTCTGGCGCTGTGCCTGTTGTTTGGAAATCCCCTGGTGTGCGCGCAAGCTGCGACGGAGGACAAACCCAAGGCGGAAGCGCACACCGACAAGGTCACGCCATTAAAAGTCCAGGTAGTGGTAACGGAATTTGAAGGCGAGAAAAAAGTGAAGAGCATGCCGTACGTTGCGTACCTGAATTCCACGGAAAGTCACGGAGGATCCGGCAGATTGCGAATCGGCAGCCGCGTTCCGGTGTACACCGGCAAAGACTCCGCGATGCAATACCTAGACGTGGGGACGAACATTGATTGCCGCGCCACGCATGCGGAAGCGGGAAGTTTTCACCTCGAACTGATTGTGGAACGTTCCTGGGTGGAAGGCGAGGTGGCGGTTGCCGTTGGTGAAAGACCGGAACTGTCCGGACCGTTCAAGGAGCCGATCATCCGCCAGTTTAAGACGGAGATGGGCGTAACACTGCGCGACGGGCAGTCTTCCGAGTCCGCACAAGCCACGGATCCGCTGAGCGGAAGAGTGTCAAAAGTCGAAGTTACGCTGTTTGTGTTGAAATGAGCGCAGACACGCACAGGCATAAGATTTTTTCACCTGCGGAGACTCGCTAGCGCCTCGCGTAATGTCGGATGCTCGAATGTGTAGCCGAACTTTTCGAGAACTTTTGGCGCGACGCGCTGGCTGGCGAGGAGCATGCCGTCGGCCATTTCGCCGAACAAAGTACGCAGCACGAATGGCGGCGTGGCGAAAAATGCGGGACGGTGCATGATTTGCGCCAAGGCGGTGGTGAATTCGGCGTTGGTTACCGGGTGCGGTGAAACGATGTTGACCGGACCGAGCACCTGATCATTTTCGATGGCCAAGCGAATTACGCGTACGACATCGTCGAGAGCGATCCAAGACATCCACTGATTCCCGGTGCCAAGTTTGCCGCCGGCACCGATTTTGAAGGGCACCATCATGTGCGGGAGCGCGCCGCCGTGTTTGGCAAGGATGACGCCGAATCTGGCGAGGACCACGCGGACGCCCAGTTTTCTGGCTTGCAGGGCTTCGGCTTCCCACTGCTCGGCGAGGCGGGAAAGAAAATCCGCGCGCGGCGAACTCTCTTCAGTGAGTAATTCGTCGCCGCGATTTCCGTAGTAACCGATGGCGGATGCCGAGACGAGAACTTTTGGGCGCATTGACATTTTTTCCATGGCCGCTACCAGGCCACGGGTAGTATCCAGGCGGCTGCTAAACAGCAGAACCTTGCGGTCTTCCGTCCAGCGGCCGTCCGCAACGGATGCGCCGGCTAGGTTGACGATGGCGTCGGCGCTTTGCGCTTCCGAGCCGAATTCGCCGGACTGCGGATCCCAGACGAGGTCACAGCCTTCTTTTCTCTCCTGTTCGTCTTCGTCTTTTTTGCGGAGCAAGCGGCAAACGGAGTGGCCGTCGCGATTTAGGGACTGGACGAGCGCGGTTCCTACCAGGCCAGTGGCACCGGTAATCAAAACCCTCATGAGCGCTCCTCGACGGCGTTGGTTGGATGCGCGCAGGAGTAGATTGTCGGCAGTGGCCTCGTCGAACGGAACGCACCCACCCTCTTTGCTTTTGTAAGTGATTCGAAAGACTCTATTTAATGATCGTTCGATGCGGAGGCGGAGACAACAGGCGGCGAGAGTACCCGCGGTGGTTGCGGTGGCCGCGCGTTGGAGCGCGGGGTACAATGGCCCCGGTGATGGCGATGACGGCTAAAGTGCTGTTTTTTGGGCGGCTTAAAGAGCTCGTGGGAGTTGGCGAAGATCTGTTCGAAGTGCAAGAGGGAACTTCGATTTCGCGGATTTTTGCGCAGTATGCGGAACGCTGGCCGCGCCTGGCGGAATTCCGCGGATCGGTGGCGGCTTCGCGAAACCGGGAATTTGCGGCGTGGGAGACTCCGGTCGAAGCGGGCGACGAAATCGGATTTTTGCCACCGGTGAGCGGCGGCTAGCGTACGTTGTATCGTATAGAGAGCGGTTTTCGCTGGCGACCAGATGAGAGAAAGCAAGCACAAGTGCGAGGACCAGTTTGCGTTAACGCGCGAGCGGATTAACGCGCCAGCGCTGGTCGAACACGTGCGCACGGCGGGAGACGGCGCGGTTGTTACGTTTGACGGTTGTGTGCGCAATCATTCGCACGGGCGGCGGACGCTGTACCTCACCTATGAAGCATACGAAGCGATGGCGCTCGAGAAAATGCGCGAGATTGGCGCAGAAGCGCGCGAAAAATTTGCGATTGACCGCGTGGCGATGGTGCACCGGCTGGGGCGCTTGGAGATCGGCGAGACCAGCGTGTTTATCGCGGTGAGCGCGGCGCATCGTGGGGCGGCGTTTGAAGCCTGCCGATGGGCAATCGATACGCTGAAGCGTACGGTGCCGATCTGGAAGAAAGAATTTTTTGAAGATGGCGCAGTGTGGGCGGATGGAGAGTTGCCACCGCCGCCCCCGGCGCCCGCAGCAGGGGCGGCACCACCTGCGAAAGCTGCATCTTAACCCTACATGCCAACCGCGCATCTTCGCGCCGCCGGGCCAGCTTGCTTGCTAGCTGGAATTTCTTTGGCGACCACGATATTTCTGCTGGATGCTGCGCGCGTTGCGGGACAAGACCAAGATAAGCCGGACCGGCCGCCTTGGGCGCAAAAGAGCACCTCGGCCCCGGCCCGCGCTACGACGAGTACAACGACAAGCACTTCGAATGGGGCGGGCGCCCGAGGGTCTACCGGCACTTCGGCCACAACTACATCAGGCAAAGTGGGCAACAATTCCGGAGTTCCGGCAGGACCGCCGGTGCCGATCGTGCAGCCTACCCTCGATACTTCGACGACACCGCCGCAGGGAGAAGGGCCGGAGACGGCGAATCAACGCGGGCGGATTCGCGTGAGCGTCAACCTGGTGAGCGTGCTGGTGAACGTGCTCGATGACCACAACCGGCCGGCGCCGGATTTGCCGGTAGAAGCATTCAAGATTTTCGATGAGGGAGTGCAGCAGAAGATCGCGGTATTTGATTCCGAGACGTCGCAGCCGCTCGATTTAGCGTTGATGATCGATGCGAGCCTGAGCGCGCATAAGGAATTTGCGTTCGAGCAGGAAGCAGCGGCACATTTCATCCGGCAAGTGCTGCGGCCGAAAGATCGATTGGGAGTATTTTCATTTGACGAGAACGTGACACAGCGAGGGGCGTTTTCTGAAAATGTGCCCGCGCTGCAGGACGCCGTGCGGAAAATTCCTGGAGGCGCGGGAACGTCGATCTACGACGCGGTGGTGCTTGGCGCGCACGCGCTAGAGAGGCAGGGCGAAGAGCGGCGGCGGGTGATCATTTTGATTACGGATGGCGGCGAGACCACCAGCCGTTACGATTTCGATGCGGCGCGGAAAGCGGCGGTGCGTAGCGGGGCGCTGCTGTACACGATTGTGGTGCGTCCGGTGAAAAATGAAAATGGACGGAACACCGCGGGGGAGCATGCGCTCGAAACGATTACCGACACCACGGGCGGAGCGATGTTTTTTCCGGATACGCCGCAGGAACTGGGAATTATTTTTGACCGCATAGACCGGGAATTGCGCACACAGTACCGACTGGCGTATTACCCGAATCCGCATGGACCGGCGAATACCTACCGCAGCATTGAAGTGAATGTGCTCGGAACGTATCACGTGCGGCATCGCACGTCCTACCTCACGGGGCCGCAGTAGTCCTGACGTATAATTTTGGCACTCATGACGACCAGCTATCTGGAAGCGGCGGTGGAAATTGCGCGCGCGGCGGGAACCGTGCTTCGAGAAGAAGCGTCGCGTCCGGCGGAGATTTCGTATAAAGGCGAAGTGGACCTGGTGACGCAGGCGGATAAGCGGTCGGAGCGGCTGATTGTGGAGCGCCTGACAAAATATTTTCCGACGCACGCGATCGCCGCGGAGGAGGGTTTGGGGCACGAAGCGAGTTCGGAGTTTCGCTGGCATGTGGATCCGCTGGACGGAACGACGAACTTTGCACATGGATATCCGTGCTTTTGTGTTTCGATCGCGCTTGCGCAGACTGCGCGTGACGCCGCAGGGCGGGAGCGTTCACCGCGCGATACGCTGCTGGTGGGCGTAATTTACGATCCCACCAGCGATGAACTCTTCGCCGCCGCTCGCGGGCAGGGCGCGACCCTGAATGGAGTAAAGATTAACGTATCCCGAAACGCCAGAGTGGCATCCAGTTTATTGTGCACCGGTTTTCCGGTGCATGAGCGGCATGCCAGCCCGAACATTCATTACTATTCGGAATTTACGATGCGCTCGCACGGGGTGCGGCGCGACGGTTCGGCGGCGCTCGATTTGGCGTACGTGGCTTGCGGGCGATTTGATGGTTTTTGGGAATTTGGGCTGAAAAAGTGGGATACCGCGGCCGGGGTGCTGCTGGTTCAGGAAGCTGGCGGGCAGGTGAGTGATTTCGCGGGTCTGGCGTATGAGTTGGGCGGAGCAGTGATTCTGGCCAGCAACGGATTTATCCATGAAGAAATGCGTGCCGTGGCGAACGAGATTGCCGTGCTTTATCCGGGCCCTACGCTTTTGCGCTGATCCCGACTCCCGAGTCGCGCCAAGCTGTCTTGATACGGAACTTATGCGAGCTTTATGAATTTCTTATCCCGCCAAAGATAGCATGTGTGAGCACCGGACGACCTGCTCACGTTCCCTGTAAAGCTGGCTATAGCTAGCTACAAAAATAACTCCATTGCTGAGCGCTGATGAGGAGAAAGAAATGTGCACGTCTAAGAACAAGAAGAGCACCTCGTGGCTTTTTCTGGTGGTTTTGTTGAGTGCCTGCTTTGCGCCGTTCACGGCGTCGGCGGACGACAACGAGACCGCCAGCGTGCACCCAGGCGCCTCGGGGAAGCGTGACACGGCAAAGAAGGCGGATGCGGCGACGAAGACCGAGGCTGCTCCGGCAGGGTTGAGTGAACGCGAGCGTATGCTTTTGGACCGCGTGGAGCAGCTGGAGAAGCGGGTTGAGGAACTGGAAGCGAAGGGCGGCGCCAGTGGCGGGCCGGCCGCGGCAACGCAGCCCGTGCCGGCAACGAGCGCCGCACTGCCGAATGCTCCTGTAGCGGGATCCGGCACGCCCGCGGCAGCGAATGCGCCGACGGCGATCGCCGCTGGAAATACGGCCACAGCAGTACCCCTGCCGCTACCGCCGGCAAGTGCGGCGGCGGCTGCTGCCGGGCTGGGCACGGTGTCGACGCAGGTCAGCAAGCCGCAACCAGTTGAGCCGTTCTCTGATTGGGACTGGACGTGGCTAAACGGCAACCCGCGCACAAAAAACATTTATTGGGATACGCCATTTTTCACTCCGGAAATCAGGATTGATGCGAACTATGTGGCGGATTTCAATCATCCGACGGATCACAGCATCGGCGGCTCGAGTGAACTGTTTCGTTCGAGCGAAGTGCAATTGGAGCAGCTGGGAGTGGGGGGCGACTTTCACTATGACAATGTTCGCGGGCGGCTGATGACCCAGTTCGGTATGTATTCGGCGACCACGCCGCGAAACGATCCCAGTCCGGGACACGGGCAATGGGACCTGGTGGCCGCTTATCGCTATCTTTCGGAAGCCTATGGCGGATATCACTTCAATGTGCTGCAAGGAGTCAACGTCGACGCAGGAATATTTTTGTCCTACATCGGACTGTTCAGCTACTACAACTTTGACAACTGGGCGTACCAGCCTTCGTATGTTTCCTCGAACACGCCGTGGTTTTTTAACGGCGTACGCGTACAGATATTTCCCACGAAGCATTTGAAAATCGAGCCGTGGTTCATTAACGGATGGCAGGCGTATGCTTCTGCGAATCACCGGCCAGGGTTGGGCGGGCAGATCAAGTGGACGCCGTATAGCTGGATCAACATTATTTCCAACAATTACGGTCTCGGCCAGGACGATTTATTTGTACCGGGACGCAAGCGCATCCACACGGATGACAGCGTGGAGGTCAAATACTTTGACAATCCGGAGAAGACCCTGGACAAGATGGCGTTTTCGTTCACCGGCGACCTGGGCTGCGAATACGGTGGTGGAGTGAGCTGCTACACCACGAAGAAGGGTGGACCGAAACAGAGCTTTGTGGGCTTCATGCTGTACAACCGTTTTTGGTTCCACAATGATTTGTTCGGGCTAACCGTGGGTGGCGGCAAGATCAACAATCCTGGGCGCTATTTAGTGTTACTACCGCCAATCAATGGGGAGACAGCGATTACGGCGGCTACCAATTCTCCTTACTTTACGGAAAATCCTGGCGATCCGTTCAAGGCGTGGGATTCGTCTATTACCTTCGACTATATGCCGAAGCAACACATCACGTTCCGCGCGGAGTACGACTACCGTCATGCGAACGTGCCTTATTGGACGGGGCGAGGAGGAATTACGCCGCCTGGCGGGAATGTTGGAAATCCGGAAGATTATGTTTGCACGAGCGGCGCTTCCTCTGGGCAAACCGGTTTGCTAGCTGCGCAGACGGCTTGCGGCGGGGCCAGCAACGTGTGGTTCCCGGATTTGCGAAAGAACGAATCGTTTATCGACCTGTCGATTCTCGTGAAGTTCTGATTGATTGTCCCAAGGCAACCTTGCGTTTCCCACGTGAGGCTTCATTTAAAAAGCTTCTGTGAATCACGCAAATTCTGCGTGGCATCCTTACTGTTTTCTTACGAATCGCTCCGGTGTTCCTTACCGCCTCCTCGTCAGGATAGTCGGCGAGTTGGAGAGAAGAACGATGTGCGGCATCGCATGGTGGCGCCGGTTTGTTTGGTTGACGGTAGCCGGCTGGTGCGTATTCGCGGGAAAGAGCATTCCGTCGCAGGCTGCCGCATTTCCGGATGACCGCGTCGCGGCGGATTCGAAGACAGTAGCAGGCTCGGTGGTTGCCGCAGAAATTCCTGCCGCGCCTCCGGCGGATGCGCAAGCCACGGATTCGACCGTTGCGCAAAAACTTTCCGACGGCGGCTCTACACCCGCTCCCGTGGCGGCACCGACGGTCGAATTGCACGGCAATTTTTTCGAGCGATTTTTTCAGGCGTACAAGTACGATTGGCGAGGTACACCACCCGCCTTCGGCCCTCCCGCCCCCAACAAACGCGGATTTCCCGTACCGGTAACGAATCCACCTTTTCCGTTTGCGGACTGGCCGTATGGCGGCTCACCAGACCTGAGTGCGCCATGGACGCAATCTTCGCCGCTCATGCAGGCGATTTGGAGCGGGAAGCACGGGGATTGGTGGCTGAAGAGCGGGATTCAAGTTTATGGCTGGATTAATTTTGGCGCGAACGTAAGCACCTCGAATAACAAAAAAACCGGCAAGTACGATAACTACCCGGAAGCGTATGCCGAGGTTTCCAATGCCGTCGAGCCCGACCAAGAAGTGCTGTACATCGAGCGGCAACCGGACACGGTGCAGACGGATCATTTTGACTGGGGCTTCCGGCTGACGAATCTGTACGGGATTGATTATCGCTTTACAACGGCCAAGGGATATTTCAGCAATCAACTCCTCGGAAAGAATCTGGAGTACGGCTACGATCCGGTGATGGCTTACGCGGACTTGTATTGGGGGCAGGTGGCGCAGGGGCTGAATATCCGCATTGGACGATATATTTCGATCGCGGATATTGAAGCGCAACTGGCGCCGAATAATTACACGTACAGCCACTCCATTCTGTACACCGTTGATTGCTATACGCAGACGGGAGTGAACGGCACGCTGAAGATTGACGACCACTGGCTGTTGCAGGCGGGAATTTCCGCGGGTTGCGAGACTTCGCCGTGGAACGCGCGGGATGCCAAGCCGACGCTGGACCTGGGGTTTGAATACACGTGGAACAATGGGCTCGATGCCATCTACCCGGTGCTGAATGCGCTGAACGACGAAAAGTATGCGTACAACAACCTCAATTCGTTTTATTTGACGTGGTATCACAAATTCGCCAGCCATCCTTCGCTGCATGTCGCGACCGAGGCCTGGTATATGTGGGAAAAAAATACGCCGAACGTAAATAATCCGAACGCGGCGCCGTTGCTGGAGGTGGGGGCCAATGGGGCGCATTGCAAATTGGCGTCGCAATTGACGTGTTACGCTCCGGAATATGCGGCCGTGAACTATGTGGAGAAACAGTTTGGCGGGAAAGACTATCTTTCGATACGCAATGAGTTCGTGAACGATTTGGTGGGGCAGCGGACGGGATTTAAGACGCGGTATTCGGAGCATTTGCTGGGGTGGGGGCACTGGATCGGGACGACCATACTCTTTCGGCCGGAGCTGCGGTTTGACCGGGCTTATGATGCGCCGGCGTACGACAACGGCACGAAGAAAAATCAGTTCACCGCGGCGGGGGACGTGCTGTACTTCTTTTAGGAAATTCTTTGTGAAAAAAGGCGGGACCAGCGATGGTCTCGCTTTTTTGCGTTTCGCGCGGAGGGCGCGGCGTTGCCAAGAAGGACAAGTTGCGACGCAAGGTCGGTTGGTGCGGGTACGATAAGGATTGGTGCGTCAAAACCTTTATTCCGTTCAAACCGGGAGCTTCTAAGTGCATCGAATGACCACGTTGCTCGTGTTGATCCTGCTGATCGCGCCGCTAGCGCGTCCACAGGATCCGGATGAGGCGCCGCCTAATCCGGAAATGCAGCGGCAAGAGATTGTGAATATCGAGAGCGAAACGGCGCGGGCGATTCTATTGAACAACGGGACTTTTTTCCGGCGAGTCTATAGCGACGATTTTGTGGGGACGCTTTCGCACGGACAGGCCGTGGATAAAGCGCAAATGGTACAGGCCGTGCAGTCCGCGGACGTAAAGTATGATTCTTTCGTGGCCACGGATATCAAGGTGCGCATTTATCAGGATATTGCGGTGGCAACCTGCTTGTGGTCTTCGCGCGGCACGTATCATGGACAACATTTTAGTAGCCAGATGCGCGTGACGCACGTGTTTGTGAATGGCCGGCGAGGCTGGCAAGTGGTTGCGGGGCAGACTACGGCTTTGCCGCCGGACGCGCATCAGCCGCTGTAGAGCGCACGGACCGGGCTGTTTCGTCGGCGACGATTTTCTCCGCCAGGAATTTGACATGCCATGTGGCTGTGGCTAGATTCGTAGGGCTGCCCTGGCACATCGTATCCCCCTGAGTCATTGAGGTAGTAATCCAAAAAGACTGGTGGAAGCAAGCAAAGTTCAAGCGGCGAACGAGGAGCGAGGCGTTCGATGATTTGCCAGGGGCTTTGATTTTCTTTGTGGGAGTTGGGGCGAGCCAAGTTGAAGTACAGCTGGTAGGTGTGCACTTTGGCCAGGAACTCGCCACGGCTGGAGAAGTCTTCCAGATCGAAGAACTCGTCTTCTTCGAGGCGATGTACGGTTTCGACGTCGCTCTGGTAGGTGTGCGCGGCGGGCGGGATGCGCACATGTTGGCTGTCGCCGAGGGCTTTGGGGAAATCGCCTTTGAACTCGCCGCCGTTGTCGGTCTGCCAGACCAGATCGCGCAGCGAGACGCCGTAGCGGTGCAAGTGCCGCTGAATGCGGGAAGCAAACACGGCACTGGCCGAAGCGCTACGCGATTGTGCGAAAGCCCAGAACAGCAGACCACTGCGGATTTCCCGCGCGGTGTACTGCACCACCGGCAGATGCAGGCGCTGGGCTTGCTGCCAGTAACGCGGAATGTCGTCTAAATCCTTGGTATCGGCGCTGATCTGCTGGAACAGGGCCCACTGGGCCTTGATGTGCGCGAGGTCTTGCTTGCGCTGGTATTTGCGGCGGCGTTTTTCCAGCAGACCGTGTTCGCGCCAGATGCGATCGAGCGCGTTGTGACCGATGCCCAGATCGAATTCGCGGATCAGGCGGCGGGAGCCGAAGGTGGGCAGAGTTTTGCGCAGCTCCAGCACCTGGGCTTCGACGTTGGGAGGGGTCTTGTGAGCCTGACGGTGCCGTGCCCGGGACTGCTCGCGGAGGCCAGAAGGGCCGTGCTGCTGGAAGCGGCGGAGCCATTTGCGGACCGTGGGCACGGTGGTAGTGAACAGCCTTGCGGTGGGCTTGATGCCGATCCGTTTGGCGCTCTCTACCAAGCGCAGGCGATGGTTATAAGCGTCTTTCATCTCACGCACTAGATCGAAATACCGAGCGGCGACCATAGGTCGCGCATTTTAGCGGCGCCGGTTGTGGAAAAGACGCTAGGTGGAAAAGTACAACCCACTTTTCCACCTAGCTTGGGAATCCCGCCAACCCCGCGGGATTCCCACTTTCCCACAACCACAACAGCAACAATCATCTCCCCCTCGCATGCAGCAATGCCCCCAGCTCCTGCCGTCGCTTCGAACTCACACACTTCAGCGGCCGCACGGGAATACGATGTGACGGGGCTCTTCCATGTGGCTAGATTCGTTGACGCCGCCTTCCTGCGGGTGCTACGCTCCGCTTCGCTGTTCCCAAACGAATGCGCGCTGTCGATCTGATCCGCAAAAAACGAGATAGTGGTGAACATTCCCGCGCGGAAATTGATTTTTTAATTTCGGCGTACACGAGCGGGGAAATTCCTGACTACCAGATGGCCGCTTGGCTGATGGCGGCATGGCTGCGCGGACTGAATCGCGCGGAGCTGGCGTTTCTGACGGATGCCATGCTGCATTCGGGGGAAGTGCTGCAGCACTCTGAAATTCCCGGCAAAAAAGTGGACAAGCATTCGACGGGAGGAGTGGGCGACAAGACTTCGCTGATTCTTGCGCCGATTGTGGCGGCGGGCGGACTCGCGGTGCCGATGATCAGCGGGCGGGGACTGGGGCATACGGGCGGGACGCTGGATAAACTTGAGGCCATTCCGGGGTTCAATACGTTTCTGACGCTCGAGGAGTTTCGGCGCGTGCTGCGCGCTTGCGGCATGGGATTGATAGGGCAGACGGCGGAAATTGCACCGGCGGACAAGAAAATATACGCGCTGCGCGATGCCACCTCTACCGTCGAGAACATTGGATTGATCTGCGCGTCGATCATGAGCAAAAAGTTGGCGGAGGGGATTGATGCGCTGGTGCTGGACGTAAAAACAGGGACTGGCGCGTTTATGAAGCGCGAGGAAGATGCGGTGCAGTTGGCCGAAGTGATGGTGGAAACCGGCGAGCGCATGGGGAAGAAGGTGGTGGCGCTGATTACCGACATGAATCAGCCGCTCGGAAGGATGGCCGGGCATTCCAATGAAGTGCTGGAGTCGATCGCGGTGTTGAGCGGCAGCGGGCCCGAGGATTTGCGGGATTTGAGTATCGAGCTTTCGGCGTGGATGTTCTTTCTGGGAGAAAAAACGGCGGATGTGGAGGCGGGGCGGGTGCTGGCGAAGGAGATGATTGCCAGCGGGCGGGCCAAAGCGAAGTTTCGGGAGAATATTGAATTGCAGGGAGGCGATGCGCGCGTGGTGGAAGAGCCGGGACGGTTGCCGCAAGCGAGATCACGAGTGGATGTGGCGAGCCCGGCGGCGGGATTCATCCGCGGGACAGATTGCCAGCAGTTTGGAATTGCGTTGGCGATTCTCGGAGGCGGGCGCGAGAAAAAAGAGGATCGCATCGACTTTGGGGTGGGGCTCGAATTTCATTCGCGAATTGGCGACCGCGTGGAAAAAGGCCAGCCGCTCGCGACAATCCATTACAATGCCGATGCCAAGCTTGACGAGGCGAGAGCGCTGATCGCCAACAGTTATGAGATAACATCCGCGCCGCCGCGTGAATTGCCGAAGTTGATTCACCGGATAATTCTTCCGGAAGACGCGCCGGCCAAGAAAGTGTGATGCGGGAAAGTTTTAACGGCCCTTTCGAAATTTTCGCGGCGGCACCACAAGGAGAATCAATGGGACGGTTCGTCGGACTGCTCGGAATCGCCGTGATTCTTGCGGGCGCCTACATTTTTTCGACGGACCGGCGCGCGATCAGATTGAAGACGGTGGCTTGGGGATTGGGGCTGCAGTTTGCGCTGGGATTGTTTGTGTTGCGGGTGGCGGCGGGGCAGCGGCTTTTCGCGACTTTGGGAGCGGCGGCCAAGAAGCTGCTGGATTTTTCCTATGTAGGGTCCGCGTTTCTGTTCGGGGAAATTGGGAAGGCCGATTCAAATTTGGGGTTCAGCTTTGCGTTTCAAGTATTGCCGACGATCATTTTTATCGCGGCGTTTTTCGCTGTGCTCTATCACTTCGGGATCATGCAGCTGATTATTCGCGGCGCAGCCTGGGTGATGACGAAAATCATGGGAGCGAGCGGGGCGGAATCGCTGAATATTGCAGCGAGTATTTTTATGGGGCAGACGGAAGCGCCGCTTACGATCCGGCCGTTTTTGCCGAAGCTGACCAAGTCTGAATTGATGACCGTGATGACCAGCGGAATGGCGCACATTTCCGGCGGGATGATGGCGGGATATATTCGCGTGGGAGGCGCGGATGCCAAAAATTTGCTGACCGCAGTGATCATGACCGCGCCAGGTACATTGCTGATGGCCAAGATGCTGGTGCCGGAGACGGAACATCCGCTTACGGCGGGGCGCGTCGAAATGCCGCCGTCGGAAAAAGAAGCGAATGTGCTGGGGGCGATCGCCAAGGGGACGGTTGACGGTTTGCATCTGGCGCTCAACGTAGGCGCGATGCTGATCGTTTTTCTGGCGCTGCTGGCATTGCTCAACGCGGTCATGGGTTGGATTCACATGCACGTCGGCTGGTTTCCCTACAATTTGCAGCAAGTGCTGGGGTGGCTTTTCGCTCCGGTGGCCTGGCTGATCGGAATTCCGTGGCATGATGCCGCCGCTATCGGCGATTTGCTGGGCACGCGCATGGTCATCAACGAATTCGTGGCCTTCGCGCAACTGGGGACGATGAAAACCGCGCTGGACCCGCGGACATTTACGATTGCGACATTCGCTTTGTGTGGTTTCGCGAATTTCAGTTCGATTGGGATTCAGATTGGCGGGATTGGCGCGCTGGCGCCGGAGCAGCGGCAGCAGCTCGCGAAGTTTGGCATTCGCGCCATGCTTGCCGGGACCATGGCCAACCTGATGTCCGCGGCCATTGTGGGAATCCTTTCGTGAGCGCAGCGAGATCCAAGGACGGGGCGGACGATCTCGCTGGCGCGCGGCTCGGACAGCGCAACCTAAGAGCGGGCAACGAAGGCTTGGAAAACAGCGCTGCGAATGAATTCGACCGAGCGAAAGAGGCGGCGCAATTTATTTTGTCGCAGAGCAAACTGCGGCCGAAGATCGCGCTGGTGCTGGGCTCGGGACTCGGAGCCTTCGCCGATGAATTTGCCGGCGCGGTGAAATTGCCGTATCACACGATTCCGCACTTTCCACGGTCGACGGCGATCGGGCATGCCGGCAAATTGGTGATCGGCAAAGTGGGCGATACGCCTGTCGCCGCCATGCAGGGCCGCGTGCATCTTTACGAAGGTTATTCGGTGTACGAGGTGGCTTTTCCGATTCGCGTTTTCGCGCGAATGGGTGTGGAAGCCGTGATATTGACGAACGCGGCCGGGGGCATCCTGCGCGAGCTGACGCAGGGACGCCTGGTGCTGATCAGCGATCACATTAATTTGCAAGGCGCGAATCCGCTCGTGGGGCCGAACGATGAACGATGCGGTCTGCGCTTTCCGGACATGACCACGGCATACGACAAGAAATTCCGGGCGATTGCGGCTGCGGAAGCTGCGCGCGCGGGAACAACCATGCCGGAGGGCGTTTACGCCGCGCTTGCGGGGCCGAGTTACGAAACGCCGGCGGAGATTCGATATTTGCGAACGATTGGGGCGGATTTGGTCGGCATGTCCACGGTGCCGGAGGTGATTGCCGCGCGGCACAGCGGAATTCGCGTCCTGGGAATTTCGTGCGTCACCAATGCTGCCGCCGGCGTGAGCGACCGGCCGCTGGTGCATACGGAAGTGCTGGAGGTGGCGGAGCGCGTGAAGGGGCAATTCATCGCACTGCTGAGGGCGGTGATTCCGAGGATCGCTGCTGAATTGAAATGACGTCGTGCTTTCCCGTTGATTTTTATGCAACGCCCGAGGGCACTATTTGAAGGGCTGATCTCAGGACCACTATGAGCGATTTTGAATTCCTCATCACGGCCGCCAAGCAAAGCCGCGAAAATGCGCACGCACCGTATTCAAACTTTCGTGTGGGTGCGGCCCTGCGCGCGAGTTCCGGACGTATTTTTGGCGGATGCAATGTGGAGAACGCGACGTACGGACTTACCGTTTGCGCAGAACGAATCGCGATATTTAAGGCATTGTCGGAAGGCGAGCGTAATTTTGACGCCATCGCGGTGGTTACCGACACGGAGCGGCTGACGCCGCCTTGCGGCGCTTGCCGCCAGTTGATCTGGGAATTCTGCGGCGACGTGCCGGTAATCCTCACGAATCTCCAAGGCAAAACCGAGACGTTTGCCATGCGCGATCTTTTTCCGAAGCCTTTTGATTCGTCCAACCTTTAAAGTTTCGATCCATTCGACGATGCTGTTCCGGCCTTGGAGCGGGGTCTGGCGCCGCGCAACCCCCCTAGTACTAAAGTTCTCTTGGCTTTTTCGCGGTATTGAGTACCATGAGCGCGACTGCCGTCCTCCCAACCCGACGCTCGTCTGCAAGTACCTCTCTACGCAGGCAGGTGTCTCATGACTCAAGAAAGTAGTCGCATTGAAAACCGCATTCCCATTCGTGTGACCGTGGATCTGGCGAGCCTTGAACCGCGCACTCCCGCACAGCAGGCCACTACCGAGAATGTGAGCGCGCACGGCGCTCGCATTTTGACGCGCAAGCGCTGGGAGCCCAACGCACGCTTAAACGTCAGATCGCTGCTCGGCAGCCTGCGCTCCCGTGCGCGCGTGGTGTACTGCGAACCGACCAACAGCGGAGAATTCGCGGTTGGGCTGGAGCTCTCGGCCATCGCGGGCGAGTGGACGTCGCCGCAGAATTTTCGTCCAACTTCCCGCTAAGCCCCTTTTGCGCATCGCGTGACCGCCGGCGCAGGCGGCACAGCTGCCCGCGCGCGTCTAACCCGAAAATTCACCAAGCTCCAAGTGTGGCTTGCGCCGCTCGAGGTGGCGCGGCGGCGGACAGTCCTGTAGATTTAACGTCTGAGAAAAGCGCGCTGCTGCGCGCGCACTCGGAGGAGAAAATCATGGCGGAAGCCGTCGCAACGGGCGCGGAATTTAAGAAACAATTGCGGGCGGGCGAGCCCAAGCTGGGGCTGTTTCTGAATTCGCACAGCGCTACGATCGCGGAGCAGTTGGCGCATAGCGGTTACGACTGGCTGCTGGTGGACACGCAACACGGCCCGATGGATCACCAGAATCTTTCGTCGATGCTTTGCGGCATTGGCAGTGGTGGCGCCAAATCCTTGGTGCGCGTCGGCGGGTTCGATGACCGTCCGGGTGTTCAGCAGGCGCTCGATCTGGGCGCGGATGGCGTGCTGGTGCCGTACATCAATACCGCCGCGGAAGCTCGCCAGGCGGTGAGTTGCATGCGGTATCCCACGGCGGGGACGCGCTCTGTCTATTTTCCACAACGCAGCATGAACAAAGCGGGTCTGCTCGGTTACGCTGGAGCGTGGAACGCCAACGCGCTGGTTGCGCTGCAAGTCGAGACGGCTTCCTGCATCGAAAATATCACGGAGATTGCCGCGGTTCCGGGTGTGGACATTTTGTTTCTGGGGCAAAATGATTTGTGCATGTCCATGGGGCTGTACGAAAAGTATGAGTTTCCGCACATGTATACTTCGCCGGAGCTGGGCGCGGCGACGCAAAAGCTGGCGGATGCCGCGCGCAAGAACAACGTGATTCTAGGACTGTTTTTGTTTGGCACGTCGCGCGTCGGCGAGTTCCTCGAAAAAGGATTCACATTCATCAGCGTGGGCAACGATCTGCATCACCTGCTGACGCAGGCGGGCGCTTACGTCAAGGATGTCGAGGCGGCGTCCAAGGAGAAGGGCAAAGCCTGGACGCGCCGCGCGTCCGCGCTGCTGTAAGTCTGAGACTTCCAACTGAGAATCCCTGATTTGAAATTACTTTCTGCCATCGCGCTGGTTGCCGTATCGGCTGTTGCCGCCTCGCCAGGGCTCCCTGCGGGGAGGCGGCAATCCGCCCGCAAAATTTCGCCACCAAGGCCGATGGTTACTTGCGCCACGGGAGTAACGTTGTCCCTAAACGCATCGACAGCGAGCCAGGGCGGCTTGCTGGTGGCGGAACTCTTCGCGAGAACACCGCTCACGGACGTCCAGGCCAGTTTTGACGGCGAACAGATTCCGGCTTGGTCATTCGACGCCCGCCGCCGGAGCGCAGGTAAAGTATGGGCGTGGCACGCGTTGGTTCCCGTGGACCTCGAAAAAAGGCCCGGAGCCCATCCCCTGGCTCTCACTGCGCAAAGCGATATCGGCGAGAAAATCTCTTGCCAGCTGGACGTGCGCGTGAGCGCGGGAAAATTCGCCACAGAAAGCCTGAAGGTGGCTCCGGAATTCGTCGAACCTAACCCCGAACAAACGGAGCGCGCAAAAAAAGAACAACAACATCTGCGCGATATTTATGCCCACGTCACACCAGAGCGATTATGGCGCGGGCCATTTCGCGTTCCGTTGGATGGAGTCACTTCCGGCAAGAATTTCGGCCGGCGCCGCGTATTGAATGGACAGCCAAGTTCGCCGCATACGGGCGTGGATTTTCCCGCGCCTACCGGCACGCCCGTGCATGCCGCGCAGGCTGGCCGCGTGGTGCTTGCGGAGGCGCTGTTTTTCCCCGGCAACACGGTGGTGGTCGATCATGGGCTGGGTGTTTACACCCTTTATGGCCATTTGTCGGAGATATCCGTGAAGGTTGGCGATGATTTAACCGCTGGAGCGGTTATTGGAAAGGTCGGGGCAACCGGCAGGGTCACGGGTCCGCACCTGCACTGGGGCCTCACGGTCGATTTTTCGCATGTAAATGCCTTGCAAATCGTTCATTTGCAAGGGTTATAGCAGACGCCGATGAGAACGAAAGTACTCGCTAGTACGAGGAGTTGGTACGATGGCGCCATTGCCAGCGCGAGGGCCGGTGCGCATACTGTCTCAGTTGCGGGCGGCTGAATTTCTTGGTTGCATTTTCTGTGCGATTTGGCATCCTACACAGACCTAGTAGCGAGTTTGTCTCAAGTTTGCTGGAACCGCCCCCCCGATTCCGTGCAGCGTAATCCGGATAACGCGATTCCGCGTAACTATAAAGAGAAGGTCGCAAGAGAAAATGTCCCTCATCAACTTTCGATACCGGGAACGTCGTCGTACGGTGCGCGTAACGCTGACGGTGCCGCTTACCGTGCATGGTAAATCCGTCGAAGGCGAGAAGTTCTCGATCGCCACACACTCGCAATCGGTGAATCGCCACGGCGCGCTTTTTCATCTGGAGCACCTGGTGACCATCGGGCAACAGTTGCTGCTGGTGAACGAGCATACCGCGCGAGCGGTGGACTGCCGGGTGATCGATATTCGCCGGGCGCGCGACGGAAAGAATTATGTCGGTGTGGAGTTCGTCGCGGAAGACTCGAATTTCTGGCACATGGTTTTCCCGATTCCGGGCTCCCGCCCATTGCGGCGCGCAGCTCCTCCCGCTTCAAAGCAATCCGCTTAGTCCTAGAGAATTTCAATCAGCATGAATGTCTTCCGCGACGCGTCGAAGATCGGCTTGATCTCTGACACGCACGGGCTGTTGCGCGAAGAAGCGCTGCGTGCGCTGCAGGGCTCGGACCTGATCCTGCACGCAGGGGACGTAGGCGACCCGGGAATTTTGGAAAGTCTACGGCGCATCGCGCCGGTGGTGGCGGTTCGCGGCAATGTCGACACCGAGCCTTGGGCGGACAGTTTGCCCGCTACCGAAATGGTCAGCGCGTCCGGCGTAATCGTCTACCTGTTGCATGACGTGCACAGCTTGGACTTGGTTCCGCAAGCTGCGGGGTTTGCAATTGTCTTGAGCGGGCATTCGCACAAACCGAAACAAGAGCGCCGCAACGGCGTCCTGTACATTAATCCGGGCAGCGCGGGTCCGCGCAGGTTTCAATTGCCGATCAGCCTGGCACGCCTCGATCTGAGCGCACGACCCTGGAGCGTTGAGTTCGTTTCGCTCTGAGTCTGAGCGGCGAAATTTACGAACCGACATGCTCCAAGCGAACGCCCAGTCCGATAAAACGGGCGCTGAGGCGCAGAAACAGGCGGCTGCCACTCAAGACGCGGACGAGCCACGATGCGTGCGCCGGCGCAGGGTTGCCGAGATAACCATGAAGAAATCCATGCGCCATCACCTGGAAGGATTGCGTAACGCGTGTCGGAAAATCGCGGCGGCGCTGCACTTCGGCCAGCGCACTTTCCGAAATGTTCCCGGTTTTGCTCGCTTCGAGAATGCGATCCTTCAGAATTCTAGCGGCGGCGACGGAATCTTGAATGGCCAGATTAATGCCGATTCCTCCGACGGGAGACATTGCGTGCGCCGCGTCGCCGATGCAGAGGAGTCCCGGAAGATGCCAGCGTTTCAGGCGGTTGACCTGCACCGAAAGCAGCGAAACTTGGTCCCAGGAAGTAATTTCGTCGACGCGTGCTCGCCCGTCTCGGCCTGGCGTGCCAAGAAACGGCACGATACGCGATATGGATTCGCGGAAGGCCGGAAGCCCGGCCGGGCGGATTTCTGTTTCAAAGGAATTTTTCGCGATGATGTAGCCGCACTGAAAATAATCGCCGCGATCGATTAACACCATCATGCGGCCGTAATTCAGATGACCGAGCGCGCTCGCGGGATCGTCCGGACGGCGCGACAAGCGCAACCATAGAACATCGATGGGAGCGCCGCGATCCACGCGCTCTAGGTGCGCGGACTCCGTCGTGGTGGAGTGACGGCCATCGCAACCCACGGTCAGGATGGCGCGAACGTCGAGAGGGCCATCCGGCGCCTCCGCATGGACTCCGATGATGCGATGAGCATCGGCGGGATCGGTAACGAGGCGCGTGACTTGGTGCTCCATCAAAATCCGCGCGTTGGCATGTTTACGGACTTCGCCCGAAAGAAAATCCAAAAAATCCCACTGCGGCATCAGCGCGATGAAATTTGCCGGCGGAGGCAGCGTAGTGAAATCCCCCATCTCGTAGGTGCGGTCGCCGATGGTGACCGCGGCATGTTCGAAACGGCGATGCGGCAGGCGAAGCAGCGCTTCGAGAAGCCCGAGTTCGTTCATCACGCGCAGGGTGGCCGCATGGATGGTGTCTCCGCGAAAGTCGCGGTTGAAGTCTTTGTGTTTTTCGAGGACGGTAACGTCGATTCCGGCGCGCGCAAGCAGCAGCGCGAGCACGATACCCGCTGGGCCTCCGCCGACAATACAAACAGTGGTTTGCAACGACACCTGTGCCATAAGCGCAGGATAGCTCACGCGCCGAACGAAGGGGAATTCAGCATAAACCTTTCACAGTTCACACTACCCCCCGGTCGAAATCATTTGTGAGTACTCGCCATAGCGTGGAACGGCGCCAACCGGGCGCGCGCCGCCGTGACCAGCCGCATGAATCTGCGCGCCAGTTCACGAATTTGTTCTGTCCGTCGCCGTTCGATGGCTTCGTGGGGGATCAGTTCGCTGCCGATGCCCACGGCCGCAGCTCCGGCCAGAATAAAATTCCCGGCAGTTTGCTGATTCACGCCTCCCGCGGCCACCAGCGCAATGTCGGGAAAGGGACCGCGCAGCGCCCGAATATAAGAATCGCCTCCTACTTGGGAGCATGGAAAAATCTTGATGAAATCGGCGCCAGCGCTGGAGGCCTGGTGCACCTCGGACGGCGTAAGCGCGCCGGCCAGCATCACGACGTTCTCTTTTTTAGCCAGTTCGACGACCGGCACATCGAGGCACGGCGCGGTTAGAAACTGCGCGCCGGCGGCAAGGCAGCGGCGCGCGGTTTCCGTGTCTAGCACGGTGCCGGCCCCGATCAGAGTGTTTGGCATGTGTTTTGTCAGGTGTGCGATTACCTCGATCGCTCCAGGAATCGTCATCGTGATTTCCACGATAGGAATCCCTCCGCTCGAAACTGCCTCGACCGCGAAGCGCGCGTCTTCTTCAGAGGCCGTGCGGATCGCCGGGATGATGCCAATCTCGTTGATTCGTGCGCGAACTTCGTTGGGGTTCATGGCAGCCGGACTTTCCCTGGCGGATTTGTTTGATGAAGCTACCGCGTCGTCAGAGGATAGGCCAAAGCAGCGCGCAGGTAAACAGGGCGGCTCGAAAATGCTAGACTTTCAGCATGGCTACCAAAAAGAAGAACACGAAAAAGGCTTCGCCCAAGCCCAAGAAGAAAGTCAAAAGCGTCGCCAAGGTTGCGAAGAACGCGGTTCCGGCAAAATCTGCCAGGAAGAAAAAGATCGCGCCGAAAAAACGTCCCGGCGCTTCGGCGGTATCGAAGTCAAAAACGAAATCCATGGCGAAGACCGTCGGGCCTGCCAGCACACGGAAAACTGCCGGAGCGAACAGCGGCATTCGATCGCGTGGCAAGCGAGAAATTATCGACACCGTCGGCTTTCAGCCGGAGGACGTCGGTCCGCGTTCTGCCGGACAGTCCGGTGACCTGCAGGGTATTTCGAACGTGGAGAGCGCGGATTCCGAGAGCGTCGATGAGCTTCTCGAAGAGGGAAACGCTTTCGAAGCAACGCTTATCAAGGGAATTCAGGACGCACCGGATCCCGACGAATCTGAAGTTACCACCCACGAAGTTCCCGAAGATGATGTTCCCGAGGAATACGACGACGAAGAAAGCCCCGGCCGCCCCTAACGTTTTCGCGCGGGCGGACTCTCGTGCAGCGGCGGCAGGCTCATGCGAGCCACGAGTCCGCGAAATCTGCCGTCGTCGTTCAGCGCGCTAAAGATTGGGTCAATCCTCAACGATAAGAGGTCAGCGTCATGCTTCGAAAAATCCTCTTCGAGATAGGCGAGGGCTTCTTCCTTCTTGCCTAGCAACATAGAGGTTTCCGCAATCGCTATGGCAGACGTTCCGCCTCGCGCATAGTTCTGCTTTTCGACGCGATAAATACTTTCCAGCATTTTTCTGGCGTTGCCACCCGCGTATCCGGCTCTGGCCGCCGCAGCGACCTCCATCGCGAAGCGGTCGTGGCCTAACTGCGCCGCTTTCTCGGACTCTTCTACGTAGGATGCATAGTCGCCGGTTTGATACGCCATGGATGCCAGGTAACGATGTGGCGCCAGAAACTCCGGGTCGGCTTCTTCGACCTGTTTCAAGAGCGATTTCGATTCCGCGCCGTGGTGGCCGTAATAGAGGATCACTGCCTCATCCGCGAGGATCGTGTTGGAAGAGGGATCGAGCTCACGGGCGCGCTGAATTTCTGCTATGGCCTCGGGAAACCTCCCCAATACCATCAGCGAGGTTGCAAACCAGTGGTGACTCACGGCATCCTGCGGATTCAGCGCAATGGCCCGGCGGAACTCTGTCTCTGCTGCGGCAAAATCCCAGGACCAATTGAAGAGGTCGAAGGCCAGCGCACGGTGCGCTTCCGCAAGCGAATCGTCAAGCTGCACCGCTTTCCGAGCGGCGGCCAGGGCTCTCGGAAAGGCCTCGCCGTCCGGCATATTTGTGTATTCGCGCAGGAGGCTGTAGGTGTCCGCAAGTCCCGCGTACGCTTGCGCATAGCTCGGATCCTGCACAATCGCCTGCGTGAAATAGTCGAGCGCGCGCGGCAGGCTCTCGGGCGTGCGTTTGCTCCACTCGAACCGTCCCTTCAGATACAGGCTGTTCGCTTCTGGACTCGCGACGTGGGGCACGGAGCGCAGACCGCCTTGAGCGGACGTCGCCGCCGGCTTCCTCATCTGCCGCGCCAACGCAATACAACCGATCGCGAGGACTACAATAAAGGCCGCCGCGAACCAGATCTTGTTCGGGTAAGCCGTCTGGGGCTTGCCGATTACATGCGCGGTTGCTTGTTGCGCCTCAAACAGACTTGCAACGGAATCCGCTGAGGTAATGGTGAGCGCTTTCTCACTGTAACCGTCTTCGAGTTCGGCAGGGGCCTGCTGCGCCGAGTGCTTTAGCCAGTCGTTCAATTCCCCGGAAAACGCGTATACGCTGCCCTTGCCTTTTCCCGGGACGCGCCGAACCGGAAGTCCTCGCTCCTGTTCCCATCGTTTGACCGTCCGTTCGCCTTTGCCCAGAAATGCGGCAATCTCTTTCCACGAGTCTAGGCGTCGACCGAAGACTGTCGGATTGCTTGGATGATCGTTCATGGCCCAAACTGGCACGATTTGACGCGACACGGCACTTGCTAGGGAGTGCGACCGCAGCGATTATAGCAACACAGTAAGGGTTCGCAACCGACGACATGGAGTTGTTGGTGGACTCTGTGTTGCCACCCTACAACAAGTATTTTTGAGAATCGACTTGGCAGCGCTGCCGATGCTATTGGCAGCTCTCTTGGTCGCCGCGGGGCAGTTCGGGGGACGGACCGCCCCGCTTTTCATTTGCGCGAGATCCTTTCTGAAGACTTCGATCACTTTGCCGTAGCCTCGCTCGAGTACTCCGCCCGGAACCCGCAACGCGGGACTTTATCAGTCGTAAACGGCTTACGAATGTGCCCTTTAGCGCCATCCGCCAGGCTGTTATACGCGGGCTGCCCGCGCGACGAATTTCCTTCCACGCTGGGACTCTCTCGAGCAAGCTTAGAACGCAAGTCCTTCCGCCTTAGCCACATAGCTCGGGCTTTCTTGACCCGGACGGCGGTTTGCTGAAAAACCGAGGTTTGCCGCTTGGCGAGGAAATCGGCAAGCGCAAATGATCCACATCCCGTTTTTTCCTCTCTAGGCTTTCTTGGGCCCTTAAATACACAACATGCCGGATTGGCTTGCCACAGAGGCACGCCCAGACTGATGCCCGGTGCGGTGATTCCGTTCCCCGGGAGTGTCCCAATGCAGCTTGAAACGAACATCTCGAAAATGATTTACGTCGGTTCTCTGACCGTGTTCTTGACTTGCCTTGGCAGTTGGGCGGTCTTGGCGCACCAAGATGCCACTGGTTCCGGGCCCAGGGCCGTCCAGCCGGACGCAAGCGATGCGCGTTTTGCCAAGGCCGCCACGCTAGGAGGCATGGCAGAGATTCAGCTTGGGAAGCTCGCCAGTGAGCGCGGCTCGAACGAGGTGGTGAAAGCGTTCGGCGAACGCATGGTTGTGCAGCACGGTGCTGCAGGGGATCAGCTCAAAGCCGCAGCGCAGAAAGATAACATCACACTTCCAAGTAATCTGGCTCCGAAGACTCAGCAGACCGTCAGCCGGTTGTCGAAGCTGAGCGGCAGCGCTTTTGACCGGGCCTACGCTCAGGACATGGTGGAAGATCACGAAAAAGATCTGGCTGACTTCCAGAGAGAAGTGAATGCCGGCAGGAATGAAGACATGAAGGCATTTGCATCACAAACCATACCGATGATTCAGGAACATCTGGATCAAGCGCGGGAAATGCTCAAAACGGTTTCACAGACCAGCAATCGCCGCACATCTTCTCGGCCGAGTGGCAAATAGACCTCGCAGGATTGCAGCAGAATTTGGCGGCGCTTGTCCGGTCTAGCACGACTGGAGAATCCTATGCCCTTCACACGCAAATCCTTGTTATCGGGAATTGGTGTCGTTTGCGTCGGTGCTTTAGCTCTCTTTTTCTTCGGGTCATGGCGTTCCGCTGGCGCGCAGGGTGCTGCGACGTCGCAAAGCGCTGAAGTCGGGCGCGGAAAATATCTGGTGGAAGACGTAGCCATGTGCGGCGAGTGTCACACGCCGCGAAATGGGCGTGGCGATCTGCAAACCGATGCATGGCTGCACGGCGCCAGCATTTGGATCAGGCCGGTGGCCCCGATTCAACCGTGGGCGGATACCGCGCCGCCACTCGCCGGCCTTCCCAGCTTCACGGACGACCAATTCGCCACAATTCTCGAAAAAGGGATCGGGCCGGAGGGCGAAACGCTGCGCCCGCCCATGCACACCTATCACATGCATCACGACGACGTGAAAGCGATTCTGGCGTATTTAAAATCCTTGCCGCCGGCAAGTCGCTGAAATTCCTCGCAAGAATAAAGGTCGCGTTTATTTTTTGAACTCGGCGCGCGTGCGCTGCAGTTTCTGCGCGGTGGTGCGCAGCGTTTCCGGCACGTTCTTGTTCGTCGTCAGTTTTTTCAGGTCGATGGCATTGGCGGTCGGCAAGAGATGCAGGGATACATCCAACGGGGTCTTGGCGTTGTTCAACAGATTGCGAACCACGGTGTAGTTTTTGCGGAAATTCCGGTTGGTGGCGATTAGCCGAAGGATCTCGTCAGTGAGGCTGGACATTGCGGCGAATGCCTCTACTTCCTGGTCCGTCAGTTTCGGCGATTGCAGTACGGCGCGCTGCACCACCTTGTTGGAATCGCGGATCAGCGTGCGGCGCGCTTCCGATCCGCCTTTAACCGCGAATTGTACGCGCTGCGCCACATTCATCTTTGCCACTTTTTGCAGCAAGGTGACGCGGCGCACCGGGTCCGGTTCCGCGATCGCCGCGGCGTCGGCGAGCGCCGCTTCATCCTGCGCCGTTTCCGGGCCATGGAGATCTCGCAATATGTTTTTTTGCTCGGGGGATAACGCACTGGAGCGTTCGAGCGCGCTCGCCAGTGCCGGAGATTCGCTGACGCGCTCCAGATCTTCGGCCAGCGATTGCGCTTGCGCCGCTGAAAGGTGTGGCACCGCCTGGGTCAGCAGCGCCGCAGGACAATTTCTGTTCTTGAGCAAAGCCTCGGCGATGCCGGGTTTATCCACGAGGTTTTGCGCCGCGTACTTGAACAGCGACGGCAAGGCGTGCTCGCGCTGAATGGCCAGCACAAAACTCTCGGCAGACTGTGACAGCAGCACATCTTGCGCGCGCGTGCCAACTACCTCGTCAGGATCGTTGGCCAAAACCGTCAGAATTTCGGCGCGGTCCGCGGGGCTAAGGTGTGCACCGCCGGAACAAACGGCGAGCTTGCGCTCGCGCGGCGCTCGATCGTGCCGTAAGTCCTCAATTACCTCAGGGCTGAGTGTCTCCACGTTGTGCCTGCCTTATGTCTTTGAGACCAAGCACAATTGTACCGGAGGTGCCGGGCACGCCGAGTGGACGCATGATCTGATGGTTCAATTCCAGCAACACCGCTGAAGAGTCTGCTGCGCTCACTTCGAAGTGGTCATTCGCCGAGAAATGACGATTCACGCCTGCCGGAAGCTCGCCATCGAGCAACAATTTGTCGTCGGCGAGAATGCGTACCCGCGTGGCGGCCGAAGTGGAAACCGAGAGGTCCAGAGCTGCGTCGCCCGTAAGCGCGCTCGCCGCCGCAGTCATCTGCGGGGAAGACCCTAAACTTGCGCTCGCCGGCGATGGCGACAGCAGCGCATTCTGGTCCTGGGGCGCGCTCACGACCGCCGAGATTCGTTGCCCGCTGCGATGCGCCGTATAGCGATGCCAAGCGTATCGTCCAGCAAAAAACAAACCTGCCAGCATCGCGCAAATGGCCAGAAACGCGACTGCCGGAACCCACGCCGGCGCGCCAGGAATGCGATCCTCGGGTTTTGCGGGCGTGTTGCGTGTCAAATCCCCGCGAGCCAGATCGTATTCGCCGAGTAGAGTTTCTTCGTCGAGGCCTAAATATGCGGCTATGGTCCGTACAAACCCGCGGCCGAACACCCCGCCAGGCAGTTGGCTCCACTCCTCATTCTCCAGCGCTTCCAGAAATCGCTGGCTGATGCGCGTGGACTTGGTAAGTTCACTCAGCGAAACTTCGCGCAGCTCGCGTTCGCGCTTCAGCCGTTCCCCGAAACTACCCTTGGCCATAAATCAAACTTGCTCCCGCGCAACCGCAGAGCGGTCGTTCTCACAGTGTAGCCGAATCGCGGAGCATTGCACGCCCTCATGCGGCATGGCCGACGCACGCCTCGAGGAAAGGTCGGACCCGCCTTTACAAGGTGCGCGGAATCGCCCCCCCCGGCCCGGACTCTTCGACGATGGCGAGATAGCCACGCCTGTACCACGAGCGGGTTGCGCACGTTTTTGCTTGACGCCTATACTGACGGTTAATCGCCTGGCCGGTGAAAAGGGAGCGTCCATGCCGGTTGGCGACGACGTGTGTGAACAAAATCTATGAGGATCAGGGCCAACCACGCGTGGAGGATGTGAATCAGTTCCCAGCGGTAGAACGCCGCCGCAACTCGGCGGTGCCTTCCGAACAACGCGAAGCAGGAGAGGTTGCCGTCTTCCAGGAGCTTGGGAAGGCGCTCACCTCGTCGCTGCAGCTCGATCAGGTTCTCCGCACCATCATGGAGAAGATCGACGAATTCCTGCGCCCGGACAACTGGTCCTTGTTACTGCTGGACGAAGCCAAGCAGGAATTATATTTTGAATTGGCGGTCGGCAAAGCTTCGCAGGCTTTAAAAGATGTTCGCGTGAAGATGGGGCAGGGAATTGCCGGCTGGGTCGCGCAACACGGCGAGACCGTGGTAGTCCCGGATACCTCGAAAGACACGCGCTTCTTCTCCAAGGTCGACGAAAAAACCAAAACTGAAACACAATCCATCGTCGCCGTGCCCGTGCGTTTTCGTGATACTTGTTTGGGGGTCATTGAGCTGATTAACTGCATCGGCCCGGAGGGTTTCGATCCGCGCGATTTGAAGCTGCTCGAAGCGCTCTCCGATTTCGCGGCTATCGCTCTTGAAAACGCTCGCCACGTAAAACGCATCCATGAACTGACCATCACCGACGATTGCACCTCGCTCTACAACGCGCGGCACATGGGCTTCATTCTGGAAACTGAGATCTACCGGTCGCAGCGTTACAATTACGAATTTTCCATCGTTTTCATCGACCTCGACCATTTCAAGCAGGTCAATGATACCCACGGCCACCTGGTCGGTTCGCGTTTGCTCGCGGAAATTGGAAATTCGCTGAAATCGCATTGCCGCCTTATTGATTTTGCGTTTCGCTATGGTGGCGACGAATTTGTGATCTTGCTTCCGCAAACGTCGAAAGAGAATGCGCTCAATGTCGCTCGCCGCTTGCACAAATTGATTCGCGGAACGAAATGGCTGATGCCCGATGGCTTAAGCGTTCGCGTCACGCCGAGCCTCGGCGTAGCCTCCTATCCTGTGGATGCGCGAACCAAGGAAGGATTGCTGCACCTCGCTGACGAAGCCATGTATCTCGTCAAAAATACCAACCGCGACAGCGTGGCTGCCGCCAATGTCGGTATCCTTTCAGACACGGTCGCCGTTCCTGAAACACACGTGGAATTATATCCGGACGATCAACCCATCCTCGGAGCCAAGGAAAATCTGCAGGAGAAATTCGAACGCCGCCGCGAAGGCGAATAGCTTCAGAAATGGCAATTTTCAAACCCGTCTTCTTCGTTTTTCCTGGTTCTATACACGGCTCGCGAATTTTGTTTAACTAAAATCATGAAACGCAGCCAAGCTGCGCGTTACGCACGCTGGTCCGTCGGCGCCGCCGTCCTCCTGGCGGTGATCACTGCCAGCGTCTACGTGCAGCGTGGCGTCAAGGCGCGCATCGAAAGAAAGAATGCGCCGGCTGCCGCCGCGCAGAACGTCTCCCGGCAATCCAATGGCCTGTCCTTTTCCAAAGTAGAAGGGAATCGCAAGGTCTTCACCGTCGATGCTTCGCGGTCGACGGACTTTAAGGATCGCGACCTCACGGAACTCGAAGCCGTGGTCATCACCATTTTTGGCGCCACCGGCGAGCGTCACGACGTCATCCACACGCAAAGCTGCCAGTACGCTAAAAACGGCGGCGACGTCGTTTGCAATGGCGCAGTCCAGATGGACTTGCAAAGCGCGGCGGACGCCGAGCGCGCGTCGAAATCCGACGCCGGCACACCGCCGCAAATCATGCATGTGGAAACTCGGCAAGTCACCTTCAATCGCGCTAGCGGAACCGCCGCCACCAACCAGGAAGTAACTTTCGTGTTCCCCAACGGCAACGGACGCGGCACCGGATTGAACTACGAATCCGAACTCGGCACCGTCAAACTGCTCAACGATGTCACATTGAAGCTGCAGGCGCCTGTTCAGGCAAAATCCAGGACGAATAAAAAGTCCGCTGGGAAATCCGCGGTTGTTCCGGGAGGTACGGAGACGAAGCACGGCGAAGACGTAACCGTTACAGGCTCAAGCCTGACGTTCGATCGCAATTCGCGAAAGATGGAAGTGCGTGGGCCCGCTTCGGCGTCGTCAAAAACAACGCAGCTTGCCGCTGGCCTCCTTACTTTGCATCTGGATGCGAAATTTCGCGCGCAAAAGCTGTGGGCTTCGGGCGAGGTGAATGGCTCCGCTCCACAGCTAACCTCACAGGACGCTCATGGAGCGATGGAGGTCCATGCGGATCTCTTGTCCGCTGAATTTTCCGCCGAGGGTTGGCTCACGCAGATCGCTGCGGATGGCCACGTTCGTGGATTACGCCAGGCGGATACCCGGAGCAAAGCGCAATCGGAGCGCGACGATCTAAGCGCGGAAACCGCCACCGTGGTGATGTGGCCGCGCGTAGATCAGGTGAAAGAACTCGAGCTCCATCGCAGCGTCGTATTAACCTCCGTTTCCGGCTCCTCTGCCGACAGCAAAACCTTGCGTACCGAAGCGCTGCGCATGGATTTCAGCGGCGGAAAGGAAGGTGATATTTCTCGACCCCTGAAAGCGGAAACCTTGGCGCCGGGCCGCATGGAATGGAGCGATTCGGCAACAAATAATCCTTCGGGAAAAACCGCCGCCGGCCAAGTTTCGCGAGCCCAAGCCACGCACACCGTTCTGGCCGCAGACAAATTGCAGATGCTGTTTGGCACACTCGGAAAAGCCAAACAATTGGCCGCCGACGGCCACGTGCGCACCGAACGCACCATGGCCGGAAAACCCGCGCAGATCGCAACCGCAAACAGCGGTGTCGCACAACTTGTCGCCACCGGCGGCTGGTCGCAAATGGATCTGCAAGGTGACGTGAAATTGCAGGACGCCGATCGCAACGGACAAGCGGATCACGCCGTCTTCCGCCGCGTCGAACAGACCGCGGTGCTCACGGGTCACGCGCTGGTACGCGATTCGACCACGGAAACCTCCGCGCCGCGCATTACCTTCGAGCAAGCTAGCGGCGACACGCACGCCGATGGCGGCGTCCGCTCGACGGATCTGCCCGGTCGCAGCGGTGCCGTTCAACTCGCTCCGTCTCCCACCCACCTCACTTCCGATACGTTGCAAGCCAACAGTAAAACCGGCCGGGCCCTCTATTCCGGCCATGCCCGCATGTGGCAAGGCGAATCCGTCCTCGAAGCTGATCAGATCGAACTCTTACGCGATACCCGGGTCATGAACGCCGACGGCAATATTCGCGCCGTTTTTCCACAGGTTACGGCGACGACACCTCCGTCATCCGCCGTCGCGCTTGCGGCAGCCCCGAAAAAACAAAATCTCTGGCACGTCACCGCCGGCTCGCTCGTCTACCGCGATGCTGACAATCACGCGCACCTCGAACACAACGTCGTGGCGCAATCCGCGGATCAAAAAATGCGGGGTCCCGTCGTGGATTTATACTTCACCCGCAGCAACAACCCCTCCGCTCTATCCTCGCAGAACGGCCCGCAGCAGATCAGCAAAGCCGTTGGCACGGGTGGAGTTACCGTCGAAGAAGACGGCCGCAAAGCCGTCGCCGACCGCGGCGTTTACACTGCCTCCGACGGCAAATTCGTCATGACCGGCGGAAATCCCACCTTGTACGACGGCTCCGCGGGCAATACTGCCGGCCGTCAATTGACCTTCTTTTTAGCGGATGATACGATCATCGTCGATTCAGAAAATGGTTCGCGCGTTTTGACGAAGCATCGAGTCGAGAAATAAGCGGACCGTACCCGGTCACTTTCTGGCGAGGTATGCTGAAGCTCCAGGCCATCGAGTTGAGCAAGTCGTATCGTGGCCGCAAGGTTGTGGACGACGTTGAAGTAGAGATTGGTCAGGGTGAAGTCGTCGGCCTGCTCGGGCCGAATGGTGCGGGAAAAACCACCACATTTTATATGATCGTCGGGCTGGCTCGCCCAGACTCCGGTCGCGTGCTGCTTAACGACAATGAAATCACCGATTTACCGATGTATTTGCGCGCGCGGAGCGGTATCAGCTACCTTCCGCAAGAGCCTTCCGTTTTTCGCCAGTTAACGAGCGAACAAAACCTCCTGGCCGTCCTCGAAACTCTCCCCCTCACGCCCGAGCAGCAGCGCGATCGCCTCGAAGAACTCCTCGTGCAAATGGGCCTCGAAACTGTCCGCACCAGCAAAGCCTACACCTTGTCCGGCGGTGAACGCCGCCGCCTCGAAATCGCCCGTTCCCTCACCCTCCAGCCCCATTTCATTTTGCTTGACGAACCCTTCTCCGGGATCGACCCCCTCACCGTCAAGGACCTCCAGGAAATCATTCGCGACCTCGCCCGTTCCGGCATCGGCGTGCTCATTACGGACCATAACGTGCGCGAAACTCTTAACGTAACGGATCGTGCGTACATCCTGAAAAGTGGCAAGATATTCAGGAAGGGTAGGCCGGATGAGTTGAGCAGCGATCCGGAAGTGCGCCGCGTGTACCTCGGCGATCATTTTCGGTTGAACTAGGCTGGCTTCCGCGCTCGTGAGCTGCGCAGGTGGCACTGGCGGGCACTAGCCTGACCGCGGTTGCTGGCGATAAAATCCAGGTTCAGACACTCGGTCCGCTCGAAGGGGCAGGAAGTAACACTGATGGCTTGGCAAGGGCTCAAACTTAATCTCCGCGTCTCGCAGAAGCAGATTCTGACGCCGGGTCTGGTCCAGATGGTCAGCGTGCTGGCCCTCAACCGCCTCGAACTGCGCGAGATGATCAATCAGGAGATGATCGCCAATCCGGTCCTCGAGGAACTCAGCGAAGAGCCCACGCAAACCGACAATTACAGCGATGAAACTTTTCTAAAAGCGGAAACCGAAAAAGTTCCTGACAAGCCTGAATCCAATCCTTTCGACGAATTCGATGTCGGCACGTTTTTCAATCAATATCTCGACACCGGCGGCGATGGCGGCAAATCGCAAGAACGCGAAGTCTCCGAGCGTCCCTCCTTCGAAAAATTTCTTTCCTCCCCCAGCGGCCTCACCGACCATCTCACCTGGCAACTCAGCGTCACCATCTGCTCCGACGCCGTCAAGGAGATCGCCGAAAGCATCATCGGCAACCTGGATGAAAACGGCTATCTCACCGCTTCTACCGAGGAATTGACCCAGAACGGCAAATATTCTCAGGACGATATGGACGACGCGCTCGCCGTCGTTCAAGACTTCGATCCCATCGGCGTCGGCGCGCGCGATTTGCGCGAATGCCTGCTCTTGCAACTCAAGGCCTTCGATCCGAGCAACACCCTCGCGCAGCAAATCGTCTCCGACCATCTAAAGCAGGTCCAATCCAATCAACTCAAGGAAGTCGCGCGCGCTCTCAACCGTCCCGTGGAAGTCGTCAAGCGCGCTCTCGATGTAATTCGCAAATTGGATCCTCGGCCAGGTCTCCGTTACAACAAAACGGAGCCTCGCCTAGTCGAGCCCGACGTCTACTTCCGCAAAGTCGACGACCAATGGCAAGCCTTCCTCAACGAAGACGACATGCCGCAACTCCGCCTCAGCCCCACCTACCGCCGCCTTCTCGTGCGCGACGCCGCCGATCGCGACGTTCGCAATTACGTGAAAGAACGCTTCACCGCCGCCATCCAGCTGATGAAAAATATCGAGCAGCGCAAACACACCATCCTCCGCGTCTGCCAGTCCATCATCGCCCGCCAGGGCGAATTCCTTACCCACGGTCCCGATGCCCTCAAGCCCATGATGATCAAAGAAGTCGCCGAAGAGGTCGGCGTTCATCCTTCCACCGTTAGCCGCGCCGTCGCCAGCAAGTACGCACACACTTCGCAAGGCGTCCTCGAACTCCGCTCCTTCTTCAGCGAATCCGTGAACGGCCCCGAGGGCGGCGACATGTCGCTCCTCACCCTCAAGCGCCTCGTCAAAAAAATGATCGAAGAAGAAGACGGCACGCATCCGCTCACCGATGAGCAAATCGCCAAAAAGCTCGACGACGCCGGCATCCACGTCACGCGCCGTACCGTCGCAAAGTATCGCGAAGACATGCGCATCCCCAGCACCCATCAGCGCCGGGTGAAGAGCTAGACTTGCGCGCATCGGCAACCAAACGCTCCGCCCGCCAGCGTTCGCACTCCAACTCAAAAATTCTCGCCGCCAACGCCGCCCGTAGCGCCGCGCGCCAACTCGTCATTCTTACCGGCCTCTCCGGCTCCGGCAAAAGCACCGTGCTGCACGCCTTTGAGGACATGGGCTTTTACTGCGTAGACAATCTTCCCGTCGAACTGATCCCCATTTTCGCCGAGCTCCACGCCGCAGGCGAAGGCGACTTCACCCGCGCCGCGCTCCTGGTCGACGCTCGCGAAGGCTTGCAACTTGAAAAACTCCCGCCACTCTTACGCCACCTTAAAAAAGATCACCCCATCACTTTGGTCTTCATTGAAGCCGGCGAAGACGCACTTCTCCGCCGCTACAGCGAAACCCGCCGGCCTCACCCCCTCGGAAAAAATTTCTCCGTGCGCGAAAGCCTGGCCCACGAACGCGCCCTCATGGAGCCCATCCGCAAACTCGCCGACGTCTCCATAGACACCACGCGGTTCAACGTCCACGAACTCCGGCAGTTCATCACCAAGCGCTTCGAAAATCCCGATCAACGCCCCATCATGGTTTCTGTCGTCAGCTTCGGTTATCGCTACGGCGTACCCACGGACGCCGATCTCGTCTTCGACGTCCGCTTCCTTCCCAATCCCCATTTCGTGCCCCGCTTGCGTCCCTTTACCGGACAACATCCCAAAGTTCGCCGGTACATTCGTTCGTTTCCCCAGACCAACGAATTTCTTCGCCGCATCGAGGGCCTCCTCACCTACTTGATGCCGCATTACATCCGGGAGGGAAAGAGTTATCTCACCATCGCCTTCGGTTGCACCGGCGGCAAACACCGCTCCGTAATGCTCGCCGAAGCCATCAAAAAATCCTTCGGTAAGCGCGGATTCTCGGCGAAAGTCATTCACCGCGACATCGAAAAGTAGCTTCGCCCCGCAATTCCCCGCCGCCCGCCTTTCCACATTCCATGCCTTTCCGCCTACAATGTCCGTCGCACCCTTTGTGCCACTGTGTTCAGTTCGTGGAGCGTGTTCATGCGAATTTCGATCCTTATGTGCGGCAGTCTGTTAGCAGCAGCTCTAAGTTCCGCGCACCCCGCAACTCCCGCCAGCCCATCGCAAAACTGGGACGCGCTCGCTGATGAGTATCTCGATCAGGTTCTCTTCAAATTTTCCCCCACCAGCGGCACCGCCGCCGGCCTCCACGAGTTCGACACCCAACTCGAGGACTATTCGCGTGCCGGCATCGACCGCCAAATTGCCGCGCTGCACGCATTCGAGAAGCGCATCGCCTCCGTCGATCCCCGCGACTTGAACGAAACGAACGCCGGCGATCGCGAAATTCTTCTTTCAAGCATTCGCGGCACCCTTCTCGAACTCGAAACCATCCGCCCATGGGAAAAAAATCCCGATACTTACTCGAGCGGCGTCACCAACAGTATTTACGTCATCATGAGCAGGAAATTCGCCTCCCCAGACGATCGCCTCCGCTCGGCCATCGCCCGCGAACTGCAAATCCCCTCCGTCTTCGCGGAAGCCAGGAAGAATCTCGCCCATCCTCCGCGCGTCTTTACGGAAGTCGCTCTCGAGCAACTTCCCGGCATTATCGGTTTCTTCCAATCCGACGTTCCCGCCGCTTTCGCTGCCGCCACCGATACCGCTGTCAAATCTGACTTTGCAAAATCCAATGCCGCCGTAATCGCCGCCCTCGAGGACTACGAAAAGTGGCTAAAATCGGACCTCCTCGCCCGATCGAACGGCGATTTCCGCATTGGCGCGGAAACTTTCTCGAAAAAATTGCTCTACGACGAAATGGTCGACACTCCGCTCGACCGCCTCGTGGAAATCGGTATGGCCGACCTTCACCGCAATCAGGAGAAATTCAATCGCCTCGCCAAGGACGTCGACCCCGGCAAGACTCCCGTGCAAGTCCTCGACGAACTGGGCGCCACTCATCCCGCACCCGATAAACTCCTGCAATCGTTTCGCGACACGTTCGACAGCCTGAGCAACTTCATCCGCGAGAAACACATCGTTACCGTTCCTTCCCCTGTGAAACCCATCGTCCAGGAAACTCCGCCCTTCATGCGGGCTCTCACCACCGCTTCCATGGACACTCCCGGGCCTTTTGAAAAAGTTGCCAGCGAAGCCTTCTTCAACGTCACGCTGCCGGCTCCCGGCGATTCTCCGGAGGAGGTCGCCGGACGCATGGCCGAATTCAATCGCGGCACCATCGTCAGCACCGCCGTCCACGAAGCCTATCCCGGCCACTACATCCAATTCCTTTGGACGCCCATGGCCATCAGCAAAGTTCGCAAACTCCTTGGCGCAAACTCCAACGCCGAAGGCTGGGCCCACTATTGCGAACAAATGATGCTCGACGAAGGGTATGGCCAGCCCGGCGTAGGCGCCGCAAGTCTCGCCGACACCCGCCTCATCGAACTCGGCCAACTACAAGACGCCTTACTCCGCGATGCCCGCTTCATCGTCGGCCTTCAAATGCATCGTGGTAAAATGACCTTCGATCAAGGCGTCGATTTTTTTGTCAAAGAGGGCTACCAGACCCATCAATCCGGCCTTACCGAAACCAAGCGCGGCACTTCCGACCCCACGTACCTCTATTACACCCTAGGCAAAATCGAAATCCTGAAACTCCGCACAGACGTGCAAAAGAAACAAGGCCCGGCCTTCTCTCTGCAAAAATTTCACGATGATTTCCTGCGCCAGGGTTTCCCGGCCATCAAGATCGTCCGCAAGGCCATGCTCGGCGATGATTCTCCGGCCCTCTAAGCATTCGCCCGAAATGCAGGCACGTACGCATCCTTTTTTCGCCCCCAAAACTTGACACGCCAGCACCCGGCGTCTAGCGTACCAATACGGCTATCAGGGGGCATTGCACGCGTGGCAGCACTGTTTTCACCAAAACTTAAACGCCTGTTTGGCTATGTCCGTCCTTACGGTTTCCGCCTCGGCCTCGGTGTCTGCATGCTGGCCTTCATGGCCCTCGCCGAAGGCACCGTCGCACTGATGATCCGCCTAGCCGTAGACTACGTCCTCAATCCCTCCATCGTCACTTCTAGTCTCCCCCTCGTGACCCTTCCCTGGACCGGCCACACCATCTACCTCAACCAGTATTTTCCCGCCAGCATTCACAACGTCAAAAACATTTTCGCCATTTCCTTGCTCGTGCTGTTCCTCTTCAAAGGCCTCGCCGAATATATCGGCACCACGGAAATTCAATACGCCGGCCAGGCCGCGGTCCGCGATTTGCGTAACCAGCTTTACGCGCGCCTCATCCGCCAGCCCATCTCCTTCTTTCAGTCCAATCCCACCGGCCGCATCATCTCAACCACCATCAACGACGTGGAGCGTGCCCGCTACGCTCTCGGCGAATATCTCGCTGATCTCTGCCAAAAGGGTTTCTCTTTCATCGTCTTTATCGCCATCATGCTGCTCATCAACTGGAAGATGGCTCTCGGTTGCGCGGTTCTCTTGCCCGCCGTAGCTCTTCCCGTCAACAAATTCGGCAAGAAAATCCGCAACTCCGGCGAACGCAGCCAGGCTCGCCTCGGCGACTTGACGCATATCCTTCAGGAAACCATCTCCGGCAACCGCGTCGTAAAAGCCTTCGGCATGGAGTCTTTCGAAATTAAAAAATTCCAGGAGGGTGCTCGCAACCTGCTCCGCGAAAATATGCGATGGGTGCGCGCCGCGGTAATGACCGCCCCGCTCATGGACATGGTCGGTGCGGTCGCTATTCCGCTCCTCTTGCTCTTTGCCCGGGATCAAATTCGCCACGGTCTGATGACCGAGGGCCAATTCTTCACCTTCCTGTACGCCATGTTCAACGCCTACATGCCGCTTAAGCGTGCTGGTTACATTTACCAGAGCTTGCAAGCGGTCGATGGCGCGAGCACCCAGGTCTTCGCTTATCTCGACCGCGATATCGAACTCAGCGAACAAACCGGTGCGGCTGCGCTCGCTCCCTTCGCGCGCGAAATCGCTTTCGACAACGTGTCCTTTGCCTACAATCCCGGCGCTCCCAACGTTCTCGACAATATCCGTCTTTCCGCTCGCAAAGGAGAAGTGATCGCGCTCGTCGGTTCGAGCGGAGCCGGCAAAACCACGCTCGTAAACCTCCTCCCGCGCTTTTACGAACCCACCTCCGGCGCCATTTACATCGATGGCATGAACGTCGCCCACGTCACCATCCGCTCCTTGCGCGAACAGATCGCCGTCGTCGCTCAAGAAAATATTCTTTTTCACGACACCGTCTGGAACAACATCTGCTACGGCCTCACCGGCATCTCCAAGGAGCGCGTCGTCGCAGCCGCTAGCGCCGCCCTCGCTCACGATTTCATCAATGAACTGCCGCAAAAATACAACACCATCATCGGAGAACGCGGGGCTCGTCTCAGCGGCGGCCAGCGCCAGCGCATTGCAATCGCCCGCGCTATTTTGAAAGACTCTCCCATCCTCATTCTCGACGAAGCCACTTCCGAGCTCGACGCCGAGTCCGAACTTTTCGTGCAAAAAGCCCTCGCCAATCTTATGACCGGCCGCACCACTTTCGTCATTGCCCATCGCCTGGCCACCGTTCGCCGCGCCGATCAGATTCTCGTCCTCGAAGACGGCAGAATTCGCGAAAGCGGCACGCACATGGAATTGATGGCGCGCGCCGGCACTTACGCGCGTCTTCATGGCTTGCAGTTTGCCGCTGACGATCTTTTGTCGCCCCTGCAAACCGCTTCGCCTCGCGGCTCGGCACACCTCAATCAACCATGACAAAAACCAATCAGGCATCTCGCACCGACTGTTTTTCCATGACTGGTTTTGCGCAATCCCGCGCGCAATCCGACGGCTGGGCGCTGCGCGTCAGCGTCAAAAGCGTCAATCATCGTTTCCTCGATCTCAAACTGCGCATCCCGGAAGGCTTCGATGTTTTCGAATCGCGCATCCGCCACTTGGTTCGCGAGCATATTTTGCGCGGCCATGTCGACGTCCTCGTCAGCTTCGATCCGCAATCTGCCGCCGGCGTACAGGTCAATCACCAGCTCGTTGAAGCGTATCTGCAAGCTGCCGATCTCTTGCGCCAAAAAACCAAAGCCGCCACGGGCATGGACGTGGTCGGCTTGTTGCGCCTGCCCGGAGTTATCGGTGGCGCCGGGCCCGCCGTTCCGGACAGCGAAGAGGAGCAGGAAAAATTATGGCAAGTCCTGGCCACGAGTTTGCGCGAGTCTCTTGCCAAGCTGGACGATATGCGCCGCATAGAAGGCGCACATCTGATGGAAATTTTGCGCGAACGCATCGCCACCATCACCGAACAAGCTGCGCAAGTGCAGACGCTCACCGAAACTTTACGCCCCGCGTACGCCCGCCGTCTCGACGCCCGCCTCAAGGAAGTCTTGGGCAGCACGGCCATCGATCCCGCGCGCATTGCTCAGGAAGCTGCCCTGCTTGCGGAACGCAGCGATATCAGTGAAGAATTGGAAAGGCTGCGCAGCCACTTGCGGCAGTTCACGAAGCTTCTCGATGGCGCCGGAGAGCTTGGCAAAAAATTGGATTTTCTGTTGCAAGAAATGCAGCGCGAAGCCAACACCATGCTTTCAAAAACTCCGGGTGTCGAAACCGAAGCCTTGGCCATCACGGGGCTGGCGCTCGAAATTAAATCGGAAATTGAAAAATTGCGGGAGCAGGTACAGAACCTCGAATGATTCCGGAAAACGAAATCGTGCCGCCACCGCCGCTGGTTATCGTTGTTTCCGGCCCTTCCGGCTCGGGAAAATCAACACTCGTGCAACGCATTCTCGAACTTCCCGGCACCATGGCTTCCACCTCATGTACTACGCGGTCGCGTCGCGCGACTGAGGCCAGCGGGAAGTGTTATGATTTCGTCACGGAAGCGCAGTTCGATGAAATGGTGCAACGCGGCGAATTTCTCGAATATGCGCGCGTCTTCGGCAAATATTCTTACGGGACTCCTAAGAAGTGGCTTGCGGAATCCCGCAGCACCGGACGCGATTTGGTACTTGAAATCGATGTCCAGGGCGCCTTGCAGGTAAAGAAGAAGTTGCCGGAATCGGTGGCCATTTTTATTTTGCCGCCCGCCCGCGAAGAGCTGGAACGGCGCCTTCGCAGTCGCGGCCAGGATTCGGACGAAGAAATTGCGCGGCGTCTCGCGAAAGCCCGCGATGAAATTTCCGCCTACCACGCGTACGATTATTGCGTGGTCAATGATGACGTCGCTCTCGCCGGCCGCGAGGCGCTGGCGATCGTCACCGCCCTGCGCTGTACCACCGCCCGGCGGCAGGCAAAGGTCGAGAAGCTTTTGGCATCGTTTGGGGGGAAAGACTGAAATGAATGTGCTGACCAAAGCTCCGCAAAGCCAGTTTGCTTACGTGGTCCTGGCGGCGAGACGCGCGCGGCAGATTATGGCCGGTGCGCCTCCGTTGGTCGAGAACCCGAGAACCCTGAAGGCTACGCGTATCGCGTGCGAAGAACTCGAACACAGCATGATCGAGTACGACTTCGTGGAGCCTTCTTCGATCGACGAAGACAAGGATGGCAACAAGCGCCGCAAATAGCGGCGCGGTGTCGGCCCGGCCAGGGCCCGCAGTAAATGTCGCTGGCGGTGCTCTGTGTGCCGCTAATGCATGCAGCGCGTTCTGAGGAATTCATGCGAATCACTCTTGGCGTAACCGGCGGAGTTGCGGCGTATAAAGCTGCCGAGCTGGTGCGCCGTTTGCAGCAGGAAAATTTCACCGTCCAGGTGGTGATGACGCGCGCGGCGCGCGAATTTGTCGCTCCGCTGACCTTTGCCGCTCTCAGCGGCCAAAAAGTCATCACCGATTTGTTTGCCGCCTCCGAAAACGGCGAAGCCAATCTTGAAAGCGCCATTGAACATATTGCCGTCGCCCAGCGCACCGACTTGCTGCTCGTCGCTCCCGCCACCGCGGACATCCTTGCAAAATTTGCGCGCGGAATTGCCGACGATTTTCTTAGCACCTTATATTTGGCGAGCACCGCTCCGGTAATTCTCGCTCCCGCGATGAACGTCAATATGTGGAACCACGAAGCCACCCAAGGCAACGTAAAACTGCTGCGTGATCGCGGCGTCACCATCGTCGCTCCCGACGAAGGCTATCTTGCGTGCGGCATGGTCGGCGCGGGCCGCCTCGCCGGGCAAGAAGATATTCTCGCCGCGGTGCGCTCCGTTCTGCATACACACCGCGATCTCGCGAACGAATCGATTTTGGTTACCGCCGGGCCCACTTGCGAGGACCTTGATCCCGTCCGCTATTTAACGAATCGTTCCTCGGGGAAAATGGGCTACGCGGTAGCCGCAGCCGCCGCGCAGCGCGGCGCAAAAGTCACGCTCATCTCCGGACCTACGGCGCTCGAGACTCCGCAAGGCGTCACCCGCATTGACGTTCGGACTGCCGCGGAAATGCACGCCGCAGTCGTGGCGCGCTTTCCGCAATGTTCCATCGCGATCTTTGCGGCGGCCGTCGCGGATTATCGCCCGGCTGCGAGCGCCGGCAAAAAAATCAAACGGGGCGAAAAGCTTATCACCTTGGATTTCCAGCCCACCGTCGACATCCTCGCCACCGTGGCAAAAGAAAAAGGCCATCGCGTGCTCGTCGGCTTTGCCGCGGAAACAGATCACGTGGCAGAAAACGCCCGCAAAAAATTGTCCGTCAAAAACGCCGACCTCATCGTCGCCAATGATGTCACTGCAGAAGGCGCCGGCTTCGACGTTGACACCAACATCGTCACGATGTTCGCCAGCGACGGCCGCGATGTACCGTTGCCGAAATTACCCAAACCCGAAGTCGCGCAGCGCATCCTCGACGAAGTTCTCCGTCTCCGGGCACAACGCCAAAAAGATTCCGTTGTTCTCGGAGACGCTCCCGGCGCATTCACCTCAGCCGTGAATGAAAAATCTTCCACCTGATCGAAAATGACGCAACCTTTTCCCGAAACTCTACGCGCAAAAATTAGACAACGCCTCGGTTTCTACGAAGATCTGGGCCTGGCGCCTTTCTTTCGCGACCGCAACAACCGCACGCCAAGAGAATCGGCAGCCGCCGCGCAGACATCGCCAATTGTAAACGAGGAAGAAACCTTGCCCAAACGTTCCAGCGAGTCCTTTGTAAAGGCGCAACCTGTTGCGCCCCATCTCGGCGAGATCGCGGCCGCGCAGCCCGGCGCGGGTGCGGTTTCGCGGCCATCTGGAGCGATGCTGCAATCCGTCACACCGTCTTTCTTTGCCTCGCTAAAACGTATCGAGAACGACTCCTTGCTGAAAATCCGCGAGGACATCGGCGACTGCACCCGCTGCAAGCTTCACAAAAGGCGCAATCACATCGTCTTCGCCGACGGCAATCCCAACGCTGACCTCGTCTTCGTGGGCGAAGGGCCCGGCGCTGATGAAGACGCCACCGGCATCCCTTTCGTCGGTCGCGCGGGGAAATTGCTGACGCAAATGATCGAAGCCATGGGTCTGCAACGCCAAGATGTTTACATCTGCAACGTCGTAAAGTGCCGTCCGCCGGAAAATCGCCAGCCCGAACCGGATGAAGTCACCACCTGCTCTCCTTATCTCGTGCGACAGCTCGAGGTCGTAAATCCCAAAGTAATTGTTTGCCTCGGCGCCACTGCCGCACAAACCATTCTCGAGACCACGCAAGGTATTTCCAGATTTCGCGGCCAGTGGCAGGATTTCCGCGGCAAAAAATTGCTGGCGACCTATCACCCCGCCTACTTACTGCGGAATCCCGCGGCCAAAGCCGACGTCTGGAAAGATTTGCAAAAAGTGATGGCCGAACTCGGTCTCGAAGTAAAAAGGAAACCCGCCTGACAAAATGGGAATTCTGCTTGGCCTCCTGACTGCCCTCAACTGGGGCGGCTCCGATTTTCTCGCACGTTTCGCGACGCAAAAGCTTGGCACGTTGCGCACCATGCTGTACATGCAACTCACCGGATTCATTTTGCTCAGCGGCGCGTTGCACTGGCTTGGCGGCTGGGGCCACCTCTTCGATGGTTCGGGCTGGCATCCGTGGGCCTGGGGCGTCCTCGCCGGCACCCTGAATTCCTTTTCATCCCTCACGCTGTACCGCTCGTTTGAGATTGGCAAGCTGGCCGTGGTCGCGCCACTCTCTGCGAGTTATCCCGCACTGACCCTGATTTTTTCCTGGCTCGGTGGCGAGCACCTCGCCGCTATTCGGATCGCGGGAATTGTCAGCACGCTGCTCGGCGCCGTGCTCGTGGCCGCTGCGGAAAAAAAATCGCAACATCTCGACATCCACGGCGCATTGAAAAGCGATCCGCGACACGGGAAGGGCATCGGCTGGGCGCTTTGTTCGGTGCTCGGTTTCGGCGTTCTTTTTTGGCTGCTCGGCGCGCAAGTCGTGCCGCGCCTCGGTGCCGCTCCCGCCGTGTGGATGATTCGCCTCACCAGTTTGATCTTGACCATGGCGATTCTTCTCCTGGCGCGCCAGCCAATAAAGTTGCCGAGGGGGCCGGAACGAAAAGCGGTGTGGGGCATGGGACTGCTCGACACCAGCGCCTTTGTGATGAGCAATCGCGGCATGCAGCTTGAACAAATTGCGGTGGTCAGCGTTCTCGGCTCGCTGTATGGCGCAGTAACGTTCCTGCTCGCCGCCATTTTCCTGCGTGAAGGCGTTTCGCGCTGGCAAATTGCCGGCATCATCACCATTTTTGTCGGCATCATTCTCATCGGCCGTTGATCCTCTTTCCGCGCTGCGCCTCGTAGTGATTTTGGCGCTGCTGATACACTACACAGCGAGATGAGTCTCCGTTATTGCAACGTGGCGCTGCCCATGCCGCTGCGTACACTTTTTACGTACTCCGTTCCCGAAGCCCTCCGAGAAACCGTACAAGTCGGTAGCCGCGTGCTGGTGCCATTTCGCAAATCGTCGATGGTCGGCGTGGTGGTGGCGATGCTGGCGGAACGTCCCGCCGAGCTTCCAGAAAAAGCAAAAATACGCGACGTGACGAGAGTTCTCGATCTTCTTCCAGCTCTGACCCGCAATCTGATGGAGCTCGGCCAATGGATTGCCGGCTACTATCTCGCGCCGGTTGGCGAAGTGTTTCGCGGCATGCTGCCTCCGGTCACCGAAGTGAAATTGCTGCGCGAAGTCGCGCTAACTGCCGCGGGACGCGAAGCGGTCGCGGCGTGGAAGCTGGACGAGAATGCGCCGCCGCTGATGGCCGGCTGCAACGACGACGAAACCAAGCTTCTGCAACTCCTCGCCAGGAAAAAACAGGTACAACCCTTTGCGCAAGCCGCGAAAGTGCTGGCGCCGGCGGCGTTGCAAAAACTGCACGGCCGCGGCCTGCTCGAAATTCGCGAACGCGTATCCGGCCGCGAGCGCAGACTGCAGCGCGTCATTGCTTGGAAAGACGGGACCGCGAAAGATTCCGGGCAATTCGCATCGCGGAATCCGGCGCAACCTGCCGATGGTACGCGGAAGAAAGATGTTGTCAGCGAGGAGCGGCTCGAGCGAATCAGGACGTTGTTGCAAGCGGAACGCGGACCCTTGCCGCTGCCGCAGCTCCTGAAGCTGGCGGAAGTTTCGCGCGGCGCGATCGATCGGTTGCTGCGCGACGGAATTCTGGAAAGCTGGGAAGAACCGATCGACCCTGCGGAAGATCCCTTTGACGTGGGGTATGCGCCTCCGGCGCACGAATTGAACGCGCACCAGGAGCGCGCGCTGCTGGCGATTCGCGCGCGTTTTGCGCTGGGCGAATTTGGCGTGCAGCTTTTGTTCGGCGTTACCGGCAGCGGAAAGACCGAAGTGTATTTGCGCGCGGTTCAGGATACTTTGGCGCGCGGAAAGACCGCGATTATTCTGGTGCCGGAAATCGCGTTGACGCTGTGGATGGGCCGGCAATGCCGGGCTTGGTTCGGCGCGCGGTTTGAAGGCGTGGCGGTGCTGCATTCAGCGCTGAGCTCCGTCGAGCGGGCGCGGGAATGGTGGCGCGTACGCAACGGCGAGGCGCGCGTGGTGGTCGGAACGCGTTCCGCGATTTTTGCGCCGCTCGAAAACATCGGTCTGATCATCGTCGACGAAGAACAGGAAAATAGTTACAAGCAGGAAGAAACGCCGCGCTATCACGGACGCGACGTGGCCATCGTACGCGCAAAACTGGAAAATATCTTGGCGCTACTCGGTTCGGCAACGCCTTCGCTCGAAACCTTTCACCACGCATTGAACGGAAAATACGAGTTGCTGACGCTGGCGTCGCGGGTGGCGGAGAGATCCATGGCGAGCGTGGAAATCGTGGATTTGCGCGAAGAATTTCAGCGCACCAAGCAGACCAGCCCGATTTCCGCGGCGTTGCATGTGGGTCTCGAGGAATGCCTCGCGAACAAAACCCAGGCATTGATTCTGATCAATCGCCGCGGGTATTCCTGGTCGGTGTTGTGCAGAAGCTGCGGCGCGTCTGTGCAGTGCGAAAATTGCAGCATTTCGATGACCTATCACAAGGCGCGAAACCGCCTGGAATGCCATTACTGCGGAGCGCTGCAGAGCGTGCCGCAGGTTTGTCCGAAGTGCCAATCGAAATACGTTTATTTTTTTGGCGAAGGCTCTGAACAGCTCGAAGAGCGGTTGCGCAAGGAATTTGCGGGAGCGCGGATCGCGCGGCTGGACCGCGACACGGCGCGAACGAAAAAGCAGTTCCAGGAAACGCTGGGAGCGTTTGCGGACGGCGCGCTGGATTTTTTGGTGGGCACGCAGATGTTGGCGAAGGGGCACGATTTTCACCGCGTGACGCTGGTGGGCGTGGTGAGCGCAGATTCCGCATTGACCATGCCGGACTTTCGCGCGGCGGAGCGCACGTTTCAGCTGCTCACACAGGTTGCGGGGCGCGCGGGGCGCGGCGATTTGAAGGGGCGAGTTTTGATTCAAACATTCTATCCCGACCATTACGCGATCGCGGATGCGGTGAACCAGGATTACCGCAGTTTTTTCGATCGCGAACTGCAATTCCGGAAAATGATGTCGTATCCACCGTTCACGGCGCTGGCGAACGTCATTGTGCGCAGCGCCAGCCTGGCGAAAGCGATTTTGTGGTCGCGGCAGCTTTCCGAATATTTTGCTCCGCACGACGGCAAAGGGTTGCGCGTACTGGGTCCGGCAGCGGCGCCGCTGGCGCGACTCAAAAAGGAGCACCGGTTCCAGTTTTTGCTGAAATCGCCCAAGCGCTCGGCGATGACGAAATTGTTGAGCGGCGCGATGGCCTTTTGCGATGCGAACGAGATTCCGCAAACGGCGGTGCTGGTGGATGTGGATCCGCTGAGTTTGATGTAGGGGGAGCAAAGCGAGATGGTCAATTCGAGCCACGCGACGATGGGCGATGTTACGCAGCGGGTAGAACGGGAGGGATTCGCGATTGTGCCTGACTGCTTGGAGGAAGAAACGTTGCGTCGGCTTTCGGAGGAGCTTGCGGGAGGTCTCGAGTCGCAGAGGAATTTGCTGGGGGTTGCGAGCGTAAGGAGGCTGGCGGCCTCGAAACGTGTGCGGGAAATTACGGAGGCGGTGGTTGGTTCTAGGTGTTTCGCGGTGCGGGGAATTTTTTTCAATAAGACCGAGGGCGCGAATTGGAAAGTGGCTTGGCATCAGGATTTGACGATTGCGGTGCGCGAACGCAGGGAAGTCCACGGGTTCGGCCCGTGGACGACCAAGGGCGGCGTACTGCACGTGCAACCTCCTCCGCAGGTTATGAGTGGAATGCTGGCTATTCGACTCCATTTGGACGACAGCGGACCCGAGAATGGGCCGTTGCGCGTGATGGCCGGTTCGCATCGGAAGGGCCGGTTAACCGCCGAGGAGATCGCGAGCGTCGGGAAAGAGGACGCCATGACGTGCTGTGTGCCGCGAGGTGCAGCACTGCTTATGCGACCGCTGCTGCTTCACACGTCGTCCCGTTGCGTGATCGCGACACCCCGGAGGGTGATTCACTTGGAGTTTGCTGCCGAGGAGTTGCCAGCAGGACTCGAATGGTACGAAAGAGCATAGTGCCCGAATCTTGGATCCGAAAAGCCGGTTCGGTGAGAAGAGACAAGTCGTACGGCGCACAAGAAAATGATACCGAGTATCGCCGCGCCCGTCAGAGGGACGTCCAAGGCGCCCCACCGGTTGAACCCTCTGCTGCGTTCAGGAACCTCGAGAAGCCACCCATCAAGGCAGTCCGGGTGGGTCCTACTGCGGCGGTTTGATGTCGGGGCTGGCTTGCTCGATGCTGCCTTTGGCTAGCTCGGTTTTTACTTCAGATTTTTGGTTGGGCAGGAGGTCGACTGCGGTGTCGAAGGTGCGGTAGCCGGGGAGTTCGACCTTGATTTGGTGTTTGCCGGGGCTGATGAGCATGGAATGCGTGGCGCCACCGAAGTCGCTGGCGTGGCCGACGTATTTGCCGTCGAGAAAGACGGCGGCGCGGCCGGGTTTAATGGTGACCTTAAGCGTGGCGGTGACGGTGGGGCTGTAGGCGCCGCGGGCCAAATGCATGGTGACCTGAACCATCTGGGTTTGGCCGGGTTCAACGACGATTTTTTGTTCAAAATTGTCATATCCGGACTGGCGAACGGAAATGCGATGCTCGCCGGGAAGCAGCAAGACTTTCTTGTCGCCTTTTAGTTCCTTCAAGTAGCCGACGTACCCGTCGTCAATCCAGACGCCGGAATCCTTTTCGACCTTGGTGGCGCCATCGAATTGCACTTCACCCATGACGTGGTTTTCTTGCCGGGCATCGGCCAGCGCGCCGGATAAGCAGAGGCTGGCGCATAAAACGATGGCGAGATGCGAGTGGAATGGTTTTGGCATATTCGCCTCCTCGATAGCGGAAAGCAGGTCCTGATGGCGAAATCATGACAGGTGGCAGCAGGAAAGTCCGTAGGGTCATTACTGGAGGCTTGTGAGGCTGGCGTTGCCGGGGCGCAAACATGAAAATGCAGGGAGAAGCTCGAAGCTTCGCCCTGCATTCGCTGGTGAGAGATAGGTGAGACGGCTGGACTAGCTGACCCACTTCCTTCCAGCTACGCCTAGCACGCCGAGAAGGCTGGTGCCGAGCAGCATCAGGGAGCTGGGTTCCGGTGTGCCAACGGGGGGAGGGGTCCCAAGATAGATATCTGCCAAGACGCCGCTGGGCCCGCCGAAGGAGTGATCATCGTAGGTGGTCTCGGACCAGCCGCTCGGGTCCATGCCCTCGAATCCGACGTAGCAAAGTGCGGTGTTGCCGCACGCGTTGCCGATGTTGAAGGGATCTTCACCCGGGCTGAACTGAGAGTAAATCGCTACGGGTGTAGGACCAAAGAGGGGGTTATTCGTCGTTGCGGTGATGGTGACGTAGAAGTTGCCGGTCTGAGCGCACAAACCCCAGTCTCCTACGGAGGCGCATTGCGGCGCGGCGACGAGAGTATGAGAGCCGGATAGTCCGAAGCCGACGGCTGGCACGAATGTACCGCCGTACTCGTCGTCGTAGTCGTAAGCGGTCATGTTACCAGCGGTGGTAGCGCCGTTGGCACCGGGCAGCGAGCCCCAGACATCCGTTTGGGTGGTGCCTGCGGCGATGGTTCCGAGGTTAATGGTCGGAGACACAACGCCATTGTTCAGTCCCTGATAGCCGGTGAGGGTCATCTGGACGTTGGTAAATGAGTCGGCCGTGGTGTTGCTGATGGTGATCCACGGCGTATCGTAGTAGGTGCCGCCGTAAAAACCGTCAATCGTTGAAACGAGAATTGGACCCGCGTGTGCTGACGGCACCGAGATCACCGCGATCAAGGCCAAGGCACACGCACCGAACAGACATTTATTTTTCATAGACTGACCTCCCGGGTAGTCGGTCCGCGAGGTGCAAGCAAAGTGCCAAAAAGTGCCAATTCGCTGGCGACTGACAACAGTAGGGTTAGCTCGGGAGGATCGCGGGGAGTTTGCAAGAGAATGCATGATGTTCGCAGAAGATTTCCACAATTTGTGGGCTTGGTTGTCGACAGCCTTCGAGGGAATAGGGAGTAGCGCGTTGTCGCTCGTTTCGTTCCTGCGAGGTGAGCTGGCAGGGTGCCGTGGAGCGCTGTGGAGCCCTGGAGTTGCGACCCTTCCCGGCGACCGGGCGTTGTGGCAGACTGCAGGAGATCTAGGAGGTAGCCATGCGCGTAGGTCTCGCGTGTGTAACTCTGGCTGCGATGGTGGCGATGCCCGGAATGGTGCGCGCGCAGATCGCAAGTGGCCAAGCCGCGAGTGGGCAAACGGCTACGGCGCAAGGCGCGCAGCAGAAGCAGCAACAATTTTATGTGCAGGATGGCGGGACGCGGGAGACGCTCGAAAGCATCGTGATTACGCCGAAAGCCGGGGCGCCCTTTACGCTGACGCTCGAGACCGAAGCAGTGCGCACGCTTTACGATGGCGGGACGGTGACCATGGTGAACGAGCGGAAGATTGCGCGTGACGCCACGGGAAAGATTTATCAGGAGCGCTGGTTCCTCGTGCCGAAGAACGGAAAAATCGAATCGAAGATGACCACGATACAGATTTCCGATCCCAACGCGCACACGCATTACAACTGTTTCATGCTCGAAGCGAAGCACGTATGCGAATTGACGACATTCGCGCCGTCGACGACGGCGGTTTATAAGATGGAGGGGCCGCCGCCGGGGCCGCTGCCGAACGATGCGGGAACGGTGATTCACGAGGATTTGGGCAAGCAGCTGGTTTCCGGCGTGGAGACGACGGGAACGCGGGATGCGACGATTTATAATCCCGGGGTGTTTGGGAACGACCGGAAGGTGACGGTTGAGCGCGAATTCTGGTACTCGCCGCAGCTGGGTATAAATCTGCTGTCGAAACGGTCGGATCCGCGGTTTGGAACGCAGACGTTCACCGTGACGAATCTGATTTTGTCGGAGCCGGATGCGAAGTTATTCGATTTGCCGGAGGGATTCAAGGTTGTGGACGTGCGACAAGATGCGCCTGCCGAAGTAGATTAACGCGAACGATTTGCTGCAGATCCTGAAAGCAGACCCCTCACTTCGTTCGGGATGACAATCCTTTCGTTTGTTTTTTGCGACGCGGCTTAAGCGCGGGCTTTGGTGTTGATGTCGGCTTGCCTGCTGGGCGGGGATTGCGTGGGGATTTGGTGTTTTTGTCCATGCGGAGCTTCCAGGCGGTGCGCAGGGCGCCGGCGAGAACGTCTTCGGTGGCGGCGGCTAGGCGGACGTGCGTCGCGCCAGAGCGTCCCCAGCCGCCTTTGACGGGCAGGAAAACTTCCGGAAGGTCGGCGACGAAGGCGGCTTGCTGTTCTGGCGAGAGCATCAGGTTGCCGTAGCCGTCTTTGGCGGAAGCGAGGGTGGCGAAGATCCGGCCGCCGACGCGAAAGTCTGGTGCGCCCATGTGGGAGTCTTCTTCGGCGCCTGCAAGGCTTAGAGCGATGCGGCGGAAATCTTTGATGTTCATGGAAAAAATTCACTCCTCTCGTCGCCCGATTCGTGGCGGTCGCTTCTGCTGATTTTAGCGCTTGGCATTTCGTAAATGGTTGGCGCTCTATTTCGCGGATTTAATTTCTACTTGCACGCTGATGATTTCTCGATCGCCGACGTTTTCAACGGTGTGCGGCGTTAGCGTTTCTAGCCATAGCGGAGTGTTTAATGGGGGAGCATCCGCGAGCGCACGCGTGTCGAGCATCACGTTTCCCTGAGGGTCGCGGCGAACCAGCGGGCTCCAGCTTTCGAAGAATTGGACGCCGGGCCAGCAGTGCGTGTGCAGGGGAACAGTGTGGCCGGCCGGGATGCGGGTGCGCAGGACGCGCACGTGGGCGTTTTCAAAGAGGACGGCGTGGTAGGCGGGGGCGGCGGTGCAGGCGTCGAGCTGAGGCGGCCATTGCGAGGAATTCGGTTCGGCATTGGGTGAGTCGGGCGCCATTGGCAAACCTCCGGTTGGCTGAACAGTTTAGCGGAAAGGTGGTGGTTACGGAGTCGAGCGTCTGCGGGACATGGTCCAGAGGAAATAGGCGGGTGTGCCGAGCAGGAAAAGCACGATGGCGACTACCAGGGATTTGAATTGGCCGGGATCGCGGATGGCGACATAGATGGAGTTGCCGACGATGGCGGCGGCGACGAGCACGAAGATGCCTGGAGTCCACGGGTAGCCGGGGACTCTGTAGGGAAGCGTAGCGTTTTTGGAGGCGCGGCGGATGGGGAAGATGGCGGCCGCGGCGAGACCGTAAAAAATCCAGCCAATGAAGATGGCGCCCGCGGCGAGTTCTGCGAATCCGCCGAACGAAGCTAGCATCGCGGACCAGGCGCCGAGCGCGAGGATGGCGATGGCGGGGGTTTGGTAGCGTTTGTGGACGCTGCAGAAATTTTGGAAGAAAAGACGGTCATTGGCCATGGCGTAGAAGACACGCGGCGCGGTGAGGATGACGCTGTTGGTGGCGCTGAAGGTGGAGATGAGGATGGTGAAGGCGATGATTTTGCCGGCCCAGCGGCCGAGGACGAGGCGAACGGCGTCTGCAGCGATAGCGTCGCTGACGGAAGCCGCGGCGGGGCCGAGAGCGATCATGTACGCGATGACGGCGAAGAGATAAAGAACGATGAGGATGAGCGAGCCGAGTAAAAATGCTCGCGGGAAGGATTTTTGCGGAGCAATGACTTCTCCTGCGTTATAGGTGCCGAATTGCCACCCTTCGTAGGCCCACAGGACCGCGATCATGGCGAGCGCGAAACTCGAGAAAAGAGAAAAGCCATGTTGCGCGGGGCCGAGAGCGGGTCGAAGGTCGGCGGCGTGATGGCCTAAAGAGAGCAGCACCGCGCTGAGGATCACGACCAGGCCGCCTTTTACCAACGTGGTCCAATTTTGCAGGTCGGAACTCTTGCGAGTGCCCCAGATGTTGACGGCGGTGACCACGGCGATCATGAGCAGGGCGACACTGCGGGACGCGGCGGGGCTCAATGGGAGCAGCTCCGCGAGGTAACGCGTGAAGGCGTGGGCGAGTGCGGCGATCGTGGCGCTGGCGATGACGAGAAAGAGGCACCAGCCGTAGAGGAAAGCGAAGAAGCGGCCGAAGCCGTCGCGAATGTAACAGTAGAGGCCGCCCGCTTCAGGGTTTGCGGCGGCCAGTTCGGCGTAGGTGAGCGCGCCGAGAAGCGAAAGAATTCCGCCGACGAGCCAAGCGAGCAGAGAGAATCCCACGGAGCCGCCGAGTTGCTGCAACACGATGCCGGGGGTGAGAAAAATTCCCGAGCCAATGACCGAGCCGACGAAAAGGTAGAGGAGATCGCGCTGGCGTAGCGTGCGAAGGAGCGGCGGCATATTTTTTTAGTTGACGAGGATGGGTATGGGCATGAAGCAGGCGACAAAGACGGCTAAGGAAAGGGCAGCAGCGAAACGGCGGGGCGGATCGAGCGGCGTTAAGTCGTAGATGGGAGCGATGCGCAGGAAGCGGATGACGAGCAACATGGCGGCCCAAACGTACCAGAGCAGGGAGTCGCCGAAAAAGCCGAGCAGTACGAGTGCGAAGGGCAGCAACCAGGAAACGACCCTGTGTGCATGTGGGCTGATGGAGCGGAGGATGTGGCCGCCATCGAGTTGTCCGGCAGGAAGAAGATTGAGCGAGGTGGCGAAGAGCCCGACCCACGCGGCGCGGCCGATGGGGTCGATAAGCAGATGGCTGGCGGCGAGGCCGGGATGAAGAATGGCAGCAAAGAGATGCAGGACGAGCGGGCTGCCGAAGACGATGGTGGAGGGCGCGTCGATGTTGGCGATGACTTTGGCATGCACCACGCCGTAGACCAGCGCGGGAATGGCGAAGACGAAGCCGACGAGGGGGCCGCTGGCGCCGACGTCGAGCAGCGAGCGATTGGTACGAATGGGCGAGCGCATCAGGATGAACGCGCCGAAGGTGCCGATGAGCGAAGGGAAGGGAATGAAGAAAGGGTAGCTGGCGTGAATGTGGTGATGGCGGCAGGCGAAAAAATGGCCAAGTTCGTGCGCGAGAAGGATGGTAAGCAGTGTGAGCGCGAAGGGAAGTCCGGCCAGCAGCGCACCGGGATGTTTATAAAAAAGCGTGTAGGCGCGAAGCACTTCGTCAATGGAGCCGGAGCGGCCTTGCGCGAAGGTGACGGCGAATTGCGTGCCCGCGGCGAGAGCCGTGCATAGCGTAAGCAGGAAAAGTCCGAAAGCGAGAACGAGGCTGCGCAGCGACGGACGAGAGGTGACGGGGCGGTAGGTGGGCGGGGCGTCGCGCCACGCGCGCTCGAGCGGAATCGGTTCTGGCGCGGAAGCTGGGGCGACGCTGCTCACAAAGGGCCTGGGTTATCGAAACGAAGCACAAGTAAGTACAGCATAAAAAATAGGTGGAAAGCCAGTTGGCGGAAATCTTCGTTGCGGATTGAATTAATGGAACGGAGCCGATTTTAGCCTTGGGCTTTGGCTTCTTCAAGGCCTTGCAACTCTTTGCCGGGTTTGAAGCGCACCGCTTTGCCCGGAGGGATGTTGACCTCTTCGCCAGTGCGCGGATTGCGGCCGATGCCCGTCTTGCGAGGCTTGACGCTGAAAACGCCGAAGCGGCGGAGTTCGATGCGCTGACCCTTGCCGAGCGCGGCTTTGAGAGACTCGAAGACGGTCTCCACGGCCTGCTCCGCCTTGGTGCGGCTGATATTCGTCGTGGTCACGACGGCGTTTACGATGTCCAACTTAATCACACAGGCCTCCAACCAATCCGTGGGCAGATGCTATTGGGTGCGTCGCAGGTTGTCAAGGACGCGATGCCTACACTACACTGAGCATCTTTCAGATGCATTTCATTCGCAGTGTGGTTCGCGCGAGCGAGGCGAGCCGCTGCATGGAGGAACGGATGTCTGTCAGGCCCGACGGCTGGATTCGCAAGATGGCGCAGGAAAATAAGATGATCGAGCCGTTTACCGACCGGCAGATGCGCGAAGGAGTGATTAGCTACGGAGTGTCGTCGTATGGTTACGACATTCGCGTGGCGGATGAGTTTCGGATTTTCACGAATGTGAATTCGACGATCGTGGATCCGAAGAAATTCGATGACCGTTCGCTCGTGAACTTTAAGGGCGACGTTTGCATTATTCCGCCGAACTCGTTTGCGTTGGCGAGGTCCGTCGAATATTTCCGGATTCCGCGCAATGTGCTGACCATTTGCGTGGGCAAATCCACATATGCGCGGTGCGGAATTATTGTGAACGTGACGCCGTTTGAGCCGGAGTGGGAAGGCTTCGTGACACTGGAGATCAGCAACACCACGCCGCTCCCGGCGAAGATTTATGCGAATGAAGGATTATGCCAGGTGATCTTTTTTGAGTCCGATGACGATTGTGAAGTGAGCTACAAGGATAAGAAGGGGAAGTACCAGTCGCAGACCGGCATTGTGCTGCCGCGATTGTAAGGGATCGATCGCTGCGGTCGCCAGACTTTCGCGGAAGAAGCGGCGGCGAGAAGTTAAGACGGCAACCGCCCACGGGGCGCCGTCTCGGCGACGCCCCCTCGAATGGCGGTAGGTCTCTTAGCGGAAGAGTTTTGCGGTGATTTCTGCGACGTGCTTGCCCTGGAAGCGCGCGATTTTTAATTCGTTCTCGGTGGGTTGCCGCGAGCCATCCGCGCCAGCCATGGTGGTCGCGCCATAGGGTGTGCCTCCGGAAATGGCGCTCATGTCCGTCAAGCCGGCTTCACTGTAAGGCACGCCAACGATGATCATGCCGTGGTGCAACAGGGTCGTGTGAAAACTGGTTATGGTGGTTTCCTGGCCCCCGTGTTGCGTCCCGGTCGAAGCAAAAACGCTGCCGACTTTGCCGATTAATCCGCCCTTGAACCAGATTTGACCGGTCTGATCGAGAAAATTGCGCATCTGTCCCGCCATGTTTCCAAAGCGCGTGGGCGTGCCGAAGATGATGGCATTGGCTTCGGTGAGATTGTCCAAGGTGGCGACCGGAACCTTGGCGAAGGCCTGCCGGGCGGCTTTGGCGCCGTACTGCTCGAGAACCGCGTCCGACAAAACTTCGGGAACCTGGAACAAACTGACTTGCGTTCCGGCTACGCCTTTCGCACCTTCGGCGACGGCTTCCGCCATGTGATGGACGTGCCCATACATGCTGTAGAAAATTACGTTGACTTTAATTCCCATAAATTCTCCTTTTTGAATTTGTGTTGATAGATTTCCGTGGAAACATTTTTAGCTGTGGGTGATGCTGGCAACCGGGTATCCCTGCTGGCGCCAGGCGTCGAGCCCCCCTTGCAACGGGCGGATGTGTTTGATGCCTTGCCTGCGCAGCAAGAGCGCCAAGCGCGCGCTGGTGGCTTCGTTGGGGCAAGTACAGTAGAGAATCACTTCGCGATCGTTGGGCAGGCGATCGCTTTTCTCTTCCAGTTCCTTGGCGTCGATGCGGAAAGCGCCGGGAATGGTTTCAGGGTCGGCTTCAAAATCGAGCGGATGGCGCAAATCGACGACCATTACTTCTTCGCCATCGTCCATTTTCCCTTTCAATTCTTCAACGGTGATGCGCGAAATGCGCAACTGGCGGAGAAAGCGCTGGCGTCCGATGAATTTATAGAGGATATAGCCGGCGAGCATTCCGACGATTAAGGCGAGCAGCCCGCCACCGAGGGAAGCGGCACGCGCGGCGATGTGCTCGATCTGTCCGCTGAATATGTAACCGGTCAGGAGGAAGCTGCCGGCCCAAAGTGTGGAACCCGCCACATCGTAGAGCAAGAAGCGGCCCAGGCGCATATGAAACACGCCGGCCAGCGGAGGCGCCACGGTGCTGAAGCCCGGAAGGAATTTGGCGACCAGAAGAGAGCGGGCGCCCTGATTGGAAAAAAGACCTTCGGTCTTGCGCACGCAAGAATCTGGCTCGAGGGAGATTTTGCAGAGCAGTTGCAACACCTTGATGCCTTTGAGGCGGCCCAGCTCAAACCACACGGAATCCGCGCAAACCGCGGCGAAGACGCTGGTAGCCAGACAAGCCAGAAAACTGAATTGGCCGGTGCCAGCGAGTGCGCCAGCGGCGAGTAACAGCGGCAGGGAAGGTACGGGCAGTCCGATCTGTTCCGCGAAAACCCACCCGAGCAGCACCGCGTAACCGTGGTGAAGAAGAAATTCGTACGTGCTGTGCATGGGCCGGAGGTGAGCCTTTCCTGTTCAGCGACTACAGAAGGAAAGTAGCAGTATGGCCCCACTGGCCGGTCATGACAAATTCGCGCAGCGGTTTGCGGGTGCGCGGAGCCGCTTCGCGATCCTGATAAGGCTGCGGCAGAGTCGCAGGGTCTCCGGGATGCCCGATGGCGAGAGCGGCGATGGGCTCCCATCCCTCGGGGATGCTGAAGACCTGGCGGGCTTTCGCAGGGTCGAATCCCGCCATTTGATGAACGAAGAGGTCGCGGGAAGTGGCTTCGACGGTAAGCAGGGCAGAGGCGGCACCGGTGTCGTATTGCGCGTTGCGGTTGGGAGTGCCGTTTTTCGCGAAGCTTAGTTCGGAGACCGCGAGCGCCAGAACGGGCGCTTTCTTGGCCCAGTTTGCGTTGAATTCCACCAGAACGCTGACCATGTTGGCGAAATTCTCAACGTCGTCTTGTGTCGCGACGAGGTAGGCCCATGGCTGCTCGTTGTTGCTCGAGGGCGCCCAGCGGGCGGCTTCAAAGAGACTGCGCAAGACGTCCGCGGGCACGGGCTTCGTGGCAAAAGCTCGCGGACTCCAGCGATGGGTGATGAGGTCATGCGTTGGATGGTCGGTTGGCGCTGGTTTTTTCATTTCCATGGACCTTTCTGATAGCGGGCAGATGCAACGGAAAGTCGCGCAGTTACTTTTGTTTGATCATTTCGAGGTCGATGGTGATGTTCACGTCGTCGCCGACTACCGCGCCGCCGCCGTCCATCGTGGCGTTCCACTTCACGCCGAAATCCTGGCGATTGATTTTGGTGGTAGCGCTGATGGCGACACGTGAGTTGCCCATCGGATCTTTAACGACCGCCGAAGGGCCAGCGACGTCCAAGACAACCTGTTTGCTAACGCCGTGGATGGTGAGATCGCCAGTGACGTTTAATTTTCCCGCACCCGCTGGTTCGACGCGAGTGGATCTGAATGTAATGGTGGGATATTTGGCGACTTCAAAAAAGTGATCGCTGCGCAAATCGGCGTCGCGTTTCGGCTCGCCGGTGTTGACGGTGGCAGCGTCGATGCTGACGTTGACGCTCGATTTGGTGATGTCCGCGTCGTCCCACACCACGGCGCCGGTAACGCCTTTGAACTCACCGCGGACGGTGGAAATCATCATGTGTTTCACGGCGAACTGCGCGGCGGTGTGTGCGGGATCAATCTGCCAAGTGCTGGAGGCAGCGGCGGCCGGAAGGGAAAGGATCGCCGCCAGCGATGAAAAATAGAAAGCTCGAGAGAGTAAGTGGCCCATGTTCTTTCTCCTGTGCATCTGCGTCGTTCCGGAAAGCCTCTCCTGGCCGGACGGAGGCGCGAACTAGGAAAGTCCTTCCTGCAGCGTGCGCAAAGAATTCGCTAAAGTTTTTAACTGGGCGGCAGATAAGTGCTGGAATTGCCGTTGGTGCATGGCGTGCACGGGCGCGTCCAGCGCTTTGAGGGCGGAGAGTCCGGCGGCGGTGATGCGGGTTTTGACCACGCGGCGGTCGTCGGTCTGCCGTTCGCGGGTGATCAGCCCGCGTTTTTCCATGCGGTCGAGCAGGCGGGTGATGTCCGGGTCGTGGGAAATCATGCGGTCGGCGATGGCGCGACAGGCGAGACCGTGGGGTTCCGCGCCACGCAGAATGCGCAGGACGTTGTATTGCGTGCCGGAGAGGCCGGAAGGCTTGAAGAGCTGTGCGACCTGGAGGGAAAGGGTGTCGGCGGCTTTGAGGAGGGCAACGAAGACGTGGTCTTCAAGGGGCAGGGCGGGCGAGGAATCTTTGGCGCGAGAACTCACGGTATCACTATAGTTGTTATGACGATTAACGTCAAGAGGAAATATACGCCATCGGCGCCGCGCAGGCGGGATGCTCGAGCGCTAAGACTTTTTCAAGGGGCGAATCTGGATTTCGCTGATGAAGCTTCCCGGGGCTTGCGTGACGATGGTTGCGACGGCATGGGCCACGTCTTCTGGTTGCAGCGCGTTCGGCTTTTTCTTGTCGCGACCGGCGCCGAAGTCTGTGGCCACGCTGCCCGGACATACGGCGCTGACGCGTATGCCATGGCCGCGCAAATCTTCCGCCATGCACGCCGTTAAACCCTGCAGCCCCCACTTCGAGGCGCAGTAAATGCCCCCGCCCGCGAAAGCGTTCAGGCCGGCGAGCGAACTGATGTTGACGATATCGCCGCGACCGCGCCGTATCATTCCGGGAGCGACGGCCCGCGAAACGAGGAACACACTTTTCAGATTGGTGTCGAGCACGCGATCCCAGTCGGCCTCGGATTGTTCCGCTACCGGACCAAACAAACCGATGCCGGCATTGTTCACGAGGATCGCGAGCGGGCCGATCGCCGCTTCGGTGTCCGCGAGCAATTTCGCAATCTCGTCCGCGCGCGTGACGTTGGCAATTTGCGCGTGCGCCGGCCCACCGATTCGCTGTAACGCGGCGAGTGTTTCATCGAGAGCGGCTTGCTCGCGCCCGCAAATGGCCACCTTGGCGCCTAACTTTGCAAGCCGCACGGCGATAGCCCGCCCAATGCCGCGGCTGCCGCCGGTCACGAGCGCTGACAGGCCTTGCAACGGGGCGCCGCGCTCGCCGCTATTCGTTTCGCTTATCGCTTCCATGAGAATTCTTCCTCGTACTGGCCACTCTTTTCGTGCGACACTCATCGTATCATTAGCCGTTTCCACGGTACTTGGAACGCCTCGGGTACGCAGCGCTGTAAACAGTTGGAGAGTTCGGGGAAGAATTTTCGTAATATACACGTAACCCCGTACTCGAGCGGCTTGCGTACTCCCGGCAGCTTTCCTATACTTCCAAGGTTTCCCGATAGGTCCAGTGGTTTCCGGCAGAGTGCTTACCGGAAGTACGCAAACTTCCAGCGACAGTGAATAGATCGAGGAGAGTGGGAATGAGAGCGATAGGAAAATTGGCAAGCCTCGCGGTGGTCACGGCACTGAGTTTTGGTGTAGCTGGGCCGGTGAGGGCGAAAGAGTTCAAAGCCGGGCAGGATGCCGGCGCAGGGGCCAGCAAACAGCCGTACACCATGGCGGAGTACAACGCGTATCAGGCCGCCGCCGCCGAAAAAAACCCCGCGAATCAGGTCAAACTCCTCGATGATTTCGTTTCCAAATATCCGAATTCCGCGTTGCTCGTCTATATCTATCCGCTCTACACGCAGGCGTATCTGACGCAAAAAAATTATCAAAGAATGATGGAGTATGCGGACAAGACCATCGGACTCGGCGACAAGCTGGATCCCAACGCCAGGTATGGCGCGTACTACGCGCACGCTCTGGCCTGCAACGCGATTGTTTCCGATCCTGCCAATAAGGCCGCAGCGCAGGATCCCGCGCTGGCCAAAGGCTGCCAAGCGGCGGCTGCCAACGCGCTAAAAGCGCTGAATGATTTGAAGAAGCCGGACAACGTAACCGATGATGCGTTTAACGCGCAGAAATTGCCGCTGCAGCTTTTTCTGAATGGCGTGGCCGCGCAAGCCGCCATGGTGCAGAAGAATTATGTGGACGCCATCGGCTATTACAAAGCCGCGCTGGCCTTGAAGCCGGATGATGCGATTCTCGAGTACAACCTCGGGAAGGCGGAACTGGAAACAACGCCGCCGCAAACGCTTGATGGCTTCTGGTCCATTGCTCGCGGGGCCAGCTCAAAGACCGCGACCGCGCAACAGGCCAATTCTCTCAAATCCTATCTGCGCAAACTGATCGCCAATTATCAACAAGCGGCTTGCGACAACTTAACGGACGCTGAACTGAATGAACTGCTGCAATTGGCGGCGAGCGCCCCGACACGTCCGGACAGCTACACGCTGCCGAGCGCCGCGGACTTGGACGCCGCACGCAAAGATATGACCATCGCTTCGGTGATCACCGATCTGAAGGCTGGCGGAGACAAAGGAAAAGTCACGTGGCTGGCTGCCTGCGGTCTGGAGTTCCCCGATGTGCCGGGAAAAATAATCGAGACGACGCCCGGCGCGGACCTGACGGAATTAAAAGTGGCGTTCGTGACCAGTGACGCCGAGTTTGATGCCGCCACGACTCCCAACATGGACGTAAAGGTTGTCGGGCAGCCGGACGCGGTAAGAGTCGAGAAGGACAATCCCGTGCGCTTTACCGCGACCTTGGCGGCCTACGATCCGGATCCCGCGTTCATGCTGCATTGGGAAAAAGGCAAAGTGAACGAAGAAGATATTCCGAAGGAAAAGGGCAAAAAACCTGTGCGGCACCCGGTGGCGAAAAAGCCGCGCTGAAGTTTTGCAAATAAAGGAACGGCTCTCCGGTTCGCTGGAGAGCCGTTTTTTTCTTTGGTCGATGCTTGGCGGGCTCGCCGCTAGCGTGAGCGTCTCGGACGATGACCGTTGTGATCGAGCTTATACACCTCGATTTTGCGGCTCAGGGTGTTGCGGTGCATGCCGAGCAGCGCCGCGGCGCGCGATTGATTGCCGCGCGCGCCATCGAGGACGGCCTTGATGAAGCGTTTTTCAAATTCGCCGACGGCTTCGTCGAACTGAATGCCGTGTTCCACCATTTGCGTCACTAATCCTTCCAGCTGATCCTTCACGATTTCCTCGCTCCGCAAACACTTTGTTGGTATTGAGGGGGCCTGTATTTAATCGAGCGTACTTCCCGTGAGCAGGCGGTACGCTTCGCGATATTTTTCACGCGTAGCGCTGACCACTCGCTCGGGTAACTCCGGGCCGGGCGGGGTTTTCGGCCACCGGATGCTTTCCAAATAGTCGCGAACGAACTGCTTGTCGAAGGAAGGCTGGGCGCCTCCCGGACGATAAAGAGCGGCAGGCCAAAAGCGCGAGGAGTCTGGCGTTAATGCTTCATCGATCCAGATCAATTCGCCGTTGAGCAGGCCAAATTCGAATTTTGTGTCGGCCAGAATCACGCCGCGCGGTTCGGCGTAAGCTGCGGCGCGGCGATAAATTTCCAGGCTGACGGAGCGGACGCGCTCGGCAAGCTCCTTGCCAATTAACGCGGCGGCTTGCGCGAATGAAATATTTTCGTCGTGTCCGGAGGTGGCTTTCGTCGCCGGAGTAAAAATTGGTTCGGGTAAGCGGTCGGATTCGCGCAGACCGGCGGGCAGCGCGATGCCGCAAATACTACCCGTCCCGCGATAATCTTTCCAGCCGGAGCCGGAAAGATAGCCACGCACGACGCACTCGATGGGCAGCGGTTCGGTCTTGCGCACGACCATGGAGCGCCCAGCCAGTTCGTCGCGATAAACGTCAAACGGTGGCGGAAAAGCCGTGGCGCTCAGAACGTGATGGGGGATCAAATCGTGCAAGTGCTGAAACCAAAAAAGCGAAAGCTGCGTTAGCACCCGCCCCTTGTCCGGGATAGGCGTGGGCATTACCACATCGAAAGCCGACAAGCGGTCCGTGGCGACGATGAGCAGGCGCTCGCCGAGGTCGTAAATATCACGGACCTTGCCCCGCGCCACCGGCGCGATGCCCGCAAAATGCGTTTCCCGAATCGTGCGTATGGAAGGACTGACGGCCACTAAACCCGTTCCCCCGACTGGTGACGATATTTTAGCGCACGGGAACGTGAAGTCCAACGGCGCAACGGTGGAAATCGGTGGAAGAAAATATTTTTTGTTTTACGCGTTGACTTCCGCAAAACATTTGGCAGTGCAATTTTTGCGCGAAGCGGTGCGCGCTTCTGGGGCGCACGGGAACTGCGAGGCCGTAGCCTGTTGCGTCAGGCGGCGGACGCTGCGGCCTGGCGTTGCTTCGGCGCGGAAGTTTCTTCGCCTTCCCAGCGGACGCTGACAATTTTCGAAACGCCGGGTTCTTGCATCGTCACGCCGTAGAGCACGCTGCCAATTTCCATGGTTTTGCGGTTGTGTGTAACCACGATGAACTGCGTTTGGCTGCTCATTTCGGCGATCAAGCGCGTAAAGCGGCCAACGTTGGCCTCGTCAAGCGGCGCGTCGACTTCGTCCAAAATACAGAACGGGCTAGGCTGGTAACGGAAAATCGCGATGAGCAGCGCAAGCGCGGTCATGGCCTTTTCGCCGCCGCTCAGCAGCAGCACGTTTTGCAAACGCTTGCCGGGAGGCGAAGCCACTACGTCGATGCCCGCATCGCCCGAGCTGTCCGGTTCCGTCAAACGCATCTCCGCGACGCCGCCGCCGAAAATGGTGGTGAATGCCGTGGAAAAATTGGCGTTGATGGCGTTGAAGGCGTGCTCGAATTTGTCCTTGGAGATTAATTCGAGCTCCGCGATGGCTTGCTGCGTGTCGGTGATGGACTTCAGCAAATCGTCGCGTTCGCGCGTCAGGAACGTGAAGCGTTGTTCGCACTCGTTGAATTCTTCGAGGGCCATCATGTTTACCGGGCCCATGGCTTCCACGCGCTGCTTCATCTCGCGATAGTTCGCTTCAGCCAGTGCCAGTTCTTCGCCGGACATGAAGGCTGTTTCGGTGGCGATGAGGTCTTCAGGCTGCGCGTTTACTTCGGCCATGCACGTTTCGCGAAGATGCGCACGGTCCGAATCGTTCTTGGCGTGTGCGATTTCAGAGTGGCTGCGGCGTTCGCGCACGTCCTGCAGCGTCTGGCGCGCCATGCGCAGATGATCGTCCATTTGGACTACGCTGGTGCGCGCGGCGCCCCATTCTTGTTCGAGTCCACGTTGGCGAATTTCCAGTCTTAATTTTTCTCCGCGCAAGCCCTCGAGCTGCAAAGTCAGCTCTTCATTTTGTTTCAGCAACGCCACGCTTTCGTCGCTGATGGCCAGTTCCTGCTGCCGCAGCGCGGCTTCGCGGCGTTCGAGTTCGCTGCGCTCCAGCGTCAATCGCTCGCACAACGCTTCGGCGGCCGACAGACGTTCATTCATGGCCGCCAGTTCCGCGCGACCCGCCGCGAGTTCGTCCTGCTCGGCTTGAATGGAGCCGCGCAATTCCGTCAGGCGTTCGGACAGCCGCCCGGTTTCCGCTTCCGCTTCCGCGCGCGTGGCAGCGGCGGCGTAGTGTTCAAGTTGCGCGCGTTGGGCGCGCGCGCGCGCGTGCTCCACGTCCTGACGAATGCGCAGCAAGTCGCTTTGGCAAACCGTCAGGTCCAGCCCCAACCGCGCCAGCTCGCTTTGCATCTGCTCGTGACGCAGCTTCGCGGACATCACGCGGCGTTCCGCTTCGCGCTGTTCTTCGTGTACTTTCTCAAGAGACGTTTCCGTCGCGGTGATCTGCCGCACGACGTCCTCGAGCATGGCCTGCTTCTCGGCCATTGCTTGTTCGAGTTGCCCTTGCTCGGCATCGAGGGCGCGCAGTTGCCGCTTCATGCCCAGCGGACCGGATTCATCGGGACGCCCGCCGGTGACCATGCGGCCTTGGTAGCAGGTACCGTCGGGGGTCACGAACGCGTATTGGGAATGTTCTCGCGCCAATTTTTCAGCGGCGGTGGCGCTTTCCGTCAAATAGGCAGAGCGCAAGCGCGGCAGAAATTGTTTCGCAGCGGCGCCCAGCGGTTCGCGAAATTCGACGATTTTGTCGAGGCGCGAAATAACGCCATCCTCGGCGCGGAAATTCGCAATCGGTTCGTACTCTGCAAGGCGCAAACTGCGCAGCGAATCCACGAAAAACGTTGCGCGCCCGCCCACTTCATCGCGCAACAGTGAAACGCCGGCCCGCGCGTGGTCATAGGTTTCCACGACCACGTATTCCAGTTCTTCGCGCAAATATTGTTCGAGCGCCGCTTCGTGCAATTCTTCCACTTCGGCGTAATCGGCCAGCACGCCGACGGCGTGGAAATCTTCGCCAGCGCCACGCTCATTGGCGGCAAACAATTTCTGCACGGCATCGGCGGTGTACGAGCGATCATGCAAAATATTTGTCAGCGAAGCGTGCCGCGCGCGCACTCCCGCTAGCGCATCGCGCACGGCATCGGCGAGCTTCGCGGTGGCTTCGCGCTCCTGGCGCAGTTCGGCGAGACGCGCTTGCAACTCCGCGCCGTCTTGTTTCAGTCCGCTCAGCAAGCCGCTGGCCGACTCATGTTCGTACGCCGCGTGGTCGCCGTCATCGCGAATGCGAATCGAAGATTCCAGCATCTCGTGTTCATTGCTCTCAAGCTTGCGCAGCGCTTCGCCCTGGTGCACCAGCGCCTCTTCGGCTTGTTTTTGTTCGCCGTGCAGCCGCAGCAGGCTTTCGCCGGCTTCGGACGCCGAGCGGCGCAACGCGGCAATGCGCGCTTCCGACTCCGCGATTTGCGTATTGCGGGATTGCGCGCGCAGCGTCAAATCTTCGACGCGCGTGCCCAGCAGCAGGGATTCTTCTCTCGCCGCCGTCACCGCGCTTACCTGCGCATCGGTGTGCGCCGAGCATTCCGCCGCTTGCGCCATCGCCTGCGCCATTTCCGCCGACACTTGTCCGCGCCGTCCCGCCAGCTCTTCGCTGCGTTGCCGATTGAAGGCGATGCGATTTTCGCTGCGGTCCGCTTCGAGCGCCGTCAGGTTCAGCACATTTTGATTTTGTTTTAGTTCAGCATCCAGTTCATAGATGCGTTGGTTGACGCGGTCGTGCTCGCTTTCCTTTTGCACAATCGTGGCGGCCTGCTCCGTTTCGGCAAGCGTCAATTCCTCGAGAGCCGCGGCAATGCGCTCTGCTTCACCGTCGAGCTCGCGAGCCTTTCCGGCCAGCATCTGCCGCACGATGGCGCGCATCTGGTCGCGCACTTCGGAATAGCGCCGCGCTTTGGCGGCCTGACGCTTCAGCGAAGTAAGCTGCTTTTCGACTTCCACGACGATGTCGTTCACGCGCGAGAGATTTACTTTGGAAGACTCGAGTTTCGCTTCCGCCAGGCGCTTTTTGGTCTTAAATTTGGTTACGCCCGCAGCCTCTTCAATGATGGCGCGGCGCTCCATCGGTTTGCTCGAAAGAATCTGTCCGATGCGCCCCTGCTCGATAATGGCGTAGGAATCCGGCCCGAGGCCCACGCCCATGAACATTTCCTGAATGTCACGAAGGCGTGCGGGCCGTCCGTTGATCAGATATTCGCTTTGTCCGGAGCGATAGAGGCGCCGGCTGACCACCACCTCGCCAGGCTTGCTGGCGATGGCCAGCTTCTCTGCTCTCTTGCGGCGCTTGCCCTTGATAAATTCGGGTGCGCCTTCTGCTGGCGCGCTCGCTGCGATTTCCCGCTCGACTGCGCTGCCCGTGCCCTCTGCGGAGTCCAGCGAGAGGATTTCGGTGGTTGCTTCGGCTCGTTCGGACGACGAGGAGGGGCCATCCGCGGGCAAATCTGTGAGATCGGTGACCTGGCTCGCGGCTTCGACTTCCGAAGCGCTTTCCAAAACAAATCGCGCGGCTTCCGCAAGCTCCGGATCTTCCATGGTGATGGTGACTTCAGCGAGCCCGAGCGGCGGCCGCTTCAGCGTGCCGTTGAAAATGCAGTCAGACATGCGCCCGGCGCGCAGCGACTTGTGGCTTTGCTCGCCGAGCACCCAGGAGATAGCGTCCACCACGTTGGACTTGCCGCAGCCGTTGGGGCCGACAATGCAGGTGGTGCCGGAGCCACTGAACGTCACGGTGGTGCGTTCGCAGAACGACTTAAACCCTACGATCTCCACTTTGCGCAGCTTTAACAAGGTGTCCTCTTTTGTCTCTTTCGGCTAGCGCGCCGGCGTGCGTCAGCGGCCGCGCAAACCTCTAAATAGAGACGACTTAGTGTTCCCGGAGAGGGAGGGTGGTCCAGCAACAATGCAACCGCAGAGCGATTGCCAGCCCGGCACGTGCGCAAACACACGCGGACTGAAACGTTTGGCAGGTTCTCGATGAGAGGCCCTAGCCGCCTGGCGCAGCGATGGCGGTACCGAGAGAGGAGACTAGCATGCCACGAATCGCTCTGTAAAGCCCTACGCTAGGAATTGTGGTGATTTTAGAAACGCCACAAGGTCCCGGCACCGCCTTCAGCCTTAAAACCAGTCCGGAAACATCTTGTCGACGAGACCGAATTCCCAATAAGAATAAAACGTGTCGTCGCAAACTTTGTGCTCGCCGTATTTCTTTGCCGCGTGATCACCCCAATGCGGCCGGCTACCGTCGAGGTCGGTAAATCCATATTCTTGCGAGAGCCCCCAGGTGCTGAAGACGCGGCCGCTTTTTCTTTTCACTTCGGGATCGCTGGCGAGCGCGACGACCGCGCGTCCTACATATCTCGGCGACTCGGAAATCATGAAATCCTCTGGCGCATCGTTCTGGTCCGGGGAGTTGGCTTGCGGATTCTTTCTTTTTCCTACCTCCTGCCAATTCGCTTCGGTGGTTTTGAAATGATCGAGCATCGCTTCCGACCGCAGAAAACCCGGCGTCAAAGCGAGCGCCGTAACTTTCTTTTTTCGCAGTTCCTTGGACATGGCGAAGGCCAGTCGGACCACCGACGTCTTCACCAGATCGTAAAAAATATTCCCGCGATAATAAAAGCCATCGCCATCGGTGATCTCAAAAATAATGGCTCCCGGGCGGCCAAACATCAGCGGCGCCGCGTAGTGGGCGGTGATGATGTGCGAATCGACGGCCTGCTTGAGCATTTGCAGGCCGTTTTCGAGGTTGGCGCTCCAGAATCCCTTGCCGAATTCCGTGAGCGCGTCGCCGCCCCAAATGTCGTTGACGAGAATGTCCAAGCCTTGGTGCTCACGCTTGATTTGGCTGACGAGCTTTTTTACTTCCGCGGGAATGGTGTGATCCACCCTGACGGCAATGCCGCGCCCGCCAGCCGCGGCGACCAACTCCGCCGTCTCTTCGATGGTTTCGGGGCGCCCGGGCGTCGCTGTCCGCTTGCGCGTGCTGCGCCCCGTGCAATACACGGTGGCCCCGGCTTCGCCCAGCGCCACCGCGATTCCCCGGCCGGCGCCGCGCGTGGCTCCGGCCACCAGCGCGATTTTGCCTCTGAGAACCTTACCGAGCGGAGGCGCGTCCTGCGGGGTTTTTACCGCTACTCGCCTTGGGCGCGCTGCCATATTCGTTCTCCCGCCGCATGCTAGCACGCCGCATTTGCGCCGATAAAACGGAATTTTCTCGCGCGGTGGCGGCTATTGCGCCAGAAGATGCTGCAATACTTCGAGGTCCGGCGCTGCCAAATCGGAAACCATCCAGATTTCCATTCCGCCTTTGTGGAAGCAGATCCACTGATAGCCGCGCGCGGAGCCGCTGTAGAGCGCCTCTCCAGCCGCCGTTTCCGGCCATGCGAACACGTTCACTTCGTGCTTGCGCCGGCCATACACCAAGGCCGCCACCGTGCGGCCATGGATTACATCGAGGCGCCCGCCTTGCAACGGAAAACCTTCGTCCGAGAAATCCCGAACGGGAACCGCAAAATCCACTTTGCCGTTAAACCACGGTTTCACCGTATGTTGGTCCGTCGAGACGATATCGACGAGATGCCCTGGTTGCAGCGCGCGCAAGTGCGCGTCAATTATTTCCGCGGAGAGCGCGGTGCCCGAATCCGGCCCGGTGCGCGTCGCAAGAACCCGCCATCCCACCACGGTGACGATCAGGAGCAAGGATGCCGCTACGGCCAGCCATGACCACGAAGGGTTTTGCGCCACGCGGAATTTGGCAGGAGTTTTCGGCAAACTTTGCAGCACCGATTTTCTCAGCGAGGCTGGGGCGCGTTCGCGAAGCTGCGCTTGCTGAAGTCGGGCGCGCAGGGATTCCTGCGCTTCGAGTTCCGCGAGGCATAGCGGACACGTTTCAAGGTGGCGCTCGAAATCGGAAGCGCGAATGGCGTCGAGTTCGCCGTCCAGGTACCCGTGCAGAGATACGGAACTGAGTTCACAGCTCATGGGCAGCTTCCTTTCCGAGTGGCGCGGTTAGCGCTAGCTGCAACTGCTTGCGCGCGCGCGAAAGCGCGGACATCACCGTGCCGATCGGCGTGGCGGTGATGGCGGCAATTTCTTTGTACGAACAGCCTTCGAGTTCGCGCAGCACCAGCACTTCGCGAAAGCGCGGTTGCAATTGCTCGAGAGCCTGCGTAAGGCGTTCGCGATCTTCGCCGGCCATGGCTTGCGCTTCCGGCGAGCCGCCCAGTTGCGCGTGCATGGGCAAGACTTGGGTATCCCCCGAATGCAGGGTTTCGTCGAATTCCGTCATCTGTTCCATCGGGCGGTTTTTTTCGAGCCAGGTATAACAAGTGTTGCGCACAATTTGCAGCAGCCAGGCGCGGGCATCCCCGCCCTGGTAGCCACCGAAAAAACGGTACGAGCGCAGCAACGCTTCCTGGGCCACATCTTCGGCATCGCTGCGGCTGCGCAGCAGCCAGCGCGCCAGGTTGAAGGCGGCGTCAAGATGCGGCAGCACGATCTGCTCGAAGCGCGCCCGGTCCTCCCCATCCATTAAGTTTTATCCCTTCGCGGCCGCTTCTCGCGGTGCACCGGCTTCCGAGGGGCGGATCGATAGGGCTGCCCCTCGCGGATTGCGCACTGGTGCACTGGGGAGACTGCCATGCCTGACACTTTATTCCCGATTCCTGCTTGCCGGACAAAAAAATTTCGCCTCCCCGGCCGCCTGGCTTGCGCCTGGCCGGAATAAAAAGACCGCCTGGCGAGTCTTGTATGGCGAGCGCGGAAGCCCGGACGGGTGCACTTTGGCGGACGCGCAGGACCCGTGGCTGCGGGACGAAAGCGATTACGGAGGAGAGAGCATGAAGACGAAAAAGCAGGACGAACTAGTGCACGACCACAATCATGATGGCATCGACCGGCGCGGATTCCTGAAGTGCATGGCATGGGCCGGCACTGGCGCGCTCTGTGTGATGCAGGGGGGAGTCTTGAAGTCGTACGCCCTGGGTACTGCGGGCAGCAGCGGCGCCAAAGTTTCCGCGGGCGAATTGAGTTTCGTGCAACTCAGCGACAGCCACATGGGATTCAACAAGGCAGCCAATCCCGACGTTGCGGCCACGCTGAAGGCCGCGGTAGATAAAATCGGCGCACTGAAAGTTTCGCCTGAATTCATGCTGCACACCGGGGATATCAGTCACCTTTCCAAGCCCGAAGAGTTCGACACCGTCGACCAGATTTTGAAGGGCGCGCCCGCCAAGGACGTGTTCTTTGTGCCGGGCGAGCACGATGTCCTCAATGACGACGGCAAGCAATATCTCGACCGCTACGGCAAACAAGGCAGCGGCAAAGGCTGGTACAGCTTCGATAAAAAAGGCGTGCACTTCATTGGATTAAGCAACGTGATGAACCTCAAAGCGGGCGGGCTGGGCTCGCTGGGCGCCGAACAAATCGATTGGATGGCGCAGGATGTGAAGAACCTGACGTCCAGCACGCCGATCGTGGTGTTCGCGCACATTCCCTTGTGGACCGTTTATCCGGAATGGGGATGGGGCACGGAGGACAGCGCGCAGGCGCTCGCGCTGCTGAAGAATTTTGGCTCAGTGACCGTGCTGAACGGACACATCCACCAAACGATGCAAAAAGTAGAAGGGAACGTCACCTTCCACACCGCGTGCTCGACGGCGTTTCCGCAGCCCAAGCCGGGTCAGGCGGATGCTCCCGGGCCCATGAAGGTTCCGGCGGACCAGTTGCGTGGCTTGCTGGGAATCACGGAAGTTCGTTCCGTGCACGGCAAACATGCGCTGGCGGTGGTCGATGAGTCGCTCGCGGAGAAGGCGGAGACCCCGCACGCTTCCAATTACTGATTTTCCCGGACGTGCGGCGGTCTAAAGCCGTCGCTTTACGGCAAAAAATAAATCGCCGCGCTGCGGCAAAAACCAACAAGGAGATTGAATCATGCGTAGAAGTGTGTGCATCGGAAGCATTATTTTGTTGCTGGCGGTCGGAAGCAACCGCGCGGTATCGGGCGAAAAAACTCCGCCCGCGCCGCCGCAGCAGGCGGCCGCCGCTAGCGCGGAAGTGAAGATCGATAACTTCAAGTTTGGCCCGGAAGCGGTGACCATTGCCGCCGGCACCACCGTAACGTGGACCAACCGCGATGATATTCCGCATACGGTGGTGAGCACGGACGGGGTGTTCAAGTCCAAGGTAATGGATACGGACGAAAGGTTTTCGTTCACGTTCTCCAAACCCGGAACCTACGAGTATTTCTGCTCGGTGCATCCGAAAATGACCGGCAAAGTCGTCGTGCAGTGAGCCATAGCGATGACCAACCCGTTTGACCCGAAAACGATATTTTTCGCAAAACATGCGCAACACGTGGTGCTGATTCACTTTCCGATCGCACTGTTTATTACCGGAGTCGCCTTTGATGCGGCCTCCCAGTGGACGAAGCGGCGGACGCTGCTGGCGGCCGCCGGCTACAATTTGATTCTGGCGGCGCTGGCGACATTTCCCGTGATCCTCACCGGTCTGCTGGCGTGGCAATGGGCGCTCGAGGGGCAACACCTGAAGGGCATCCTGTTGCTGCACCTCATCTTTGGCAGCGTGACGAGTGTGTTGATGTGGTTCATCGCGTGGATCCATTTTCGATCGCTGCAAGGCAGAAGTAATTTCCCGCCGGGCGTGCGTCTGGCGCTCGAAGTTGTCGGCGTAGCGGTGGTCGGGCTAACCGGGCATCTGGGGGGATTTTTGAGCGGCGTGAACGGTCCCGGATAATTCGCGCGGCGCCCGGCAAAGTTCGCAATCAGCGGTTTGCGTTTTATTTTGCGGCGGCGGGTGCGGCGGATGGCGGCTCTTTGAGGTGCGCGTCGTACCACGCCAGAATGCGGTTGAGGCGGTCGAGTAAATGCTTTTCTTCGTGGAAGCCGTGCGGTTCGCGCGGATAAACAACAAGCTCGGTTTCCACGCCGTAGCGTTTCAGGCCGCGGTAAAGCTCTTCGCTTTGGCCCAGAGGATCCACGTTGTCAGCATCGCCTTGCAAAATCAGCGTCGGAGTTTTGGCGTGGCTCAGATGGAGGAATGGCGAGCTGTTTAGGAAACCTTCCGGCTTTTCGTAGGGCAAGCCGTAGAACCATTCGTCGTACGACGGGTGCTCCTCGGTGCCGTATTCGGAAATGAGGTTTGCGAGGCCTGCGCCGCTGACCGCAACTTTGAAGCGCGTGGTTTGGGTGATGGCCCACTCGGACATGTAGCCGCCGTAGGACCATCCGCCGATTCCCAATTTTTCCGGGTCGGCGATATTTTTGGCGATCAAGTCGTCCACTCCGGCCATCACATCTTTGAAATCCGCGCCGCCCCAATCGCCGCGATTCATTTCCACGAATTTCTGGCCATAACCGATGGAGCCGCGAATATTCGGATAAAGGACCGCATAGCCGCGCGCCGCGAGCAGTTGGCCCCAGGTTTCGATGGTGTCTTCCCACGCTCCGGTGGGTCCCCCGTGAACCAGCACAATCAAAGGCAATTTCGTTTTGCCGTCGGAGCCCGCTGGTTTCAGCAGAGAGGCTTCGATTTCGAGGCCATCGAACGATTTGTATTTGAAAAATTCCGGTTTGACGAGTGAGAATTGTTTCCATGCGTCGTTTACGTGCGTAAGTTGCAGCGGTGCGTTCTTTTCGTCCCAGGCATAGAGTTCCTGCGGTTCGCTGGCGGTCTGCCCCACGAAAAAGATGCCGTCCGGCGTGAGCGTGAACGCAACAGGATTGCTGGCGAGAGGGGGCGCGGCATTCAGAAGCGAATCATCCAGCGAACCGTGCGCATCAAACGCGTGAAATCTGGTGTGGAAGCCGCTCGCGGCGATCGCGGCCAGGCCGCCCGCTTTGTTCCACTGATAATCGAAAATCTGGCGGTCCAGGGGAAGCGCAGTCAGATTTTTTGGCGCGCCTTTTCCGCCGTGAGTACTGCCCAGAATCATTAAATCGTGCGGCTGCGGGCCGTCTTCGCGGCTGCCGATGAAGCTTACGGCTGCGCCATCGGGCGAGACTTTTACATCGCCGAAGGGGCCGCGCGGAGCGGCGATTTCCGTCATGGCGCCTTCCGGAACTTTTATCGCGAAGATGCGGTTGGTTTCCTGATCGGACTCCGGATGATCCGTGGCGACGGCAATGACGGCATGTCCCGTGGGAAGCCAGGCGATTTCGCTGAGTTCCCATTTTTCGTCGGTGATGGCTTTCGCTTCTTGCGTCGCTAGGTTCAGCAGCCAGAGGCGCGCATGTTTGTTTTCTTTGTCGACGACGCGCGCGTCGTCCTTTTCCTTTTCTTTCTTTTCTTCGGCTTCGGTTTTGGCGTCCGGTGCGAGGAAGGCGATTTGTTGGCTGTCCGGCGACCACGCGAAATTGCTTACGGAGCGCTTGCCTTTGGTGATGGCTTGGGCTTCGCCGCCGCCAACGCGCATGACATAAATCTGTTCTTCGTTTTCGCCAGAGTTCGCGGGTCGATTGGAGAGAAATGCGAGTTGTTTGCCGTCCGGGGACCAGCGCGGAGATTTTTCGGATTTCTTCGAGAAGGTAAATTGGCGAACGCTGCCGGTAGGTTTGTCGTAGAGCCAGACGTGCGTGGCGCGGCCATCGTCGGTGGGTGGCTCGGTGACCACGAAGGCCAGGTGCGTTCCATCCGGCGATAGTTGCAGGTCGGAGATGAAGCGCAAGTTTAGCGACGCTGTGGGAGTTAGGGATTCGGTTGCGGCGTTGGCGCTCGCGGGAGCGGCTACGGCGATTGCGACGGCGAGCAGTGAAAAAAAAGCGGATGTGGCGATCCCGACTCTCGGATGACGAAGCCTATAGGCTGAAAACATTTCGAGATGCTCCTGTTTGGTTGGCGCAGTCACTCTAAGGTGTGCGCGCTTGTGCGTCAATGTGCACGAAGAATTTATAGGGCTAAATGGGGGTTCACTTATTCGCTGTGCCTGGATGGCAAACGCCGCGATGGCAAGGTACGCGGCCGAGATGGTTGGGGTTGCGAGGAACGAGACGCGGCGAGGAAAGCTGCTGGCCGGTTTGTTTTCGGAGGGCTTCCAGATAGAATCATCGTTTTGATTTGGGGTGCCTGGGCGCGCTGCGCGGCTCGACGTTTGCCCGCATGCCTGGCGCGGAACTTCGGACGATGGGGAAGGGTGAAAGCGGCGCCACGCCGCCGCACTCCAAAATGGCGGAGATTCGACTGCATAACACGATGGGCGGGAAGACGGAGGCGTTTGTGCCGCTCGCGAGCGGCGAAGTGCGCATGTATACCTGCGGGCCGACAGTATACGACTACGCGCACATTGGAAATTTCCGGACGTTCGTGTTTCAGGATATTTTGCGGCGGTTTTTGCGGTTGCGCGGTTTTAAAATGTTGCATGTCATGAATTTGACGGACGTGGATGACCGGATCATTGCGAACGCGGCGGCGGCGGGAGTGGGGATCCGGGAGTATACGGAAAAGTTTGTGCAGGCGTTTTTTGAAGATTGCAAGGTTTTGAGTATCGAGTCGCCGGAGCATTGGATAAGGGCTACGGACCATATCGCGGAAATGGTGAAGTTGATCGAGAGGCTGCAGGAAAAAACGTTTACCTACGACGGGGAAGGATCGATTTATTACCGCATCGCGAAATTTCCGGCGTATGGCAAGCTCTCAAAGATTGATGTCGCGGGGATCCAAAGCGGAGTGCGAGTCGATAACGATCGATATGAGAAAGAGAGCGCCCGCGATTTTGCATTGTGGAAGGCCCCGAAACCGGGCGAGCATTTCTGGGAGACGGCGATTGGACCGGGGCGTCCGGGCTGGCACATTGAATGCTCCGCGATGGCTATGAAATATCTTGGCGAGACGCTGGACATTCACACCGGCGGGATCGATCTCTCGTTTCCGCACCACGAAAATGAAATTGCGCAGAGCGAAGCGGCGACCGGAAAAACGTTTGCGCGCTACTGGATGCACGCCGAGCATTTGCTGGTTGAGGGCGAGAAGATGTCGAAATCGCTCGGGAATTTCTATACGTTGCGGGATTTATTTGCAAAGGGGTATAAGCCTTCGGCGTTGCGGTTTGCTTTGGCGAGCGTGCCGTACCGGAAGCAACTGAATTTTACATTTGACGGATTGCAGCAGGCCTCGAGTTCGGTGGAGCGGCTGCGAAATTTTGCGGACCGTCTGGCGACTGGGAAGTTTGCGGTGGGGACATCGAAGGAAATGACGGCGCGAACGGCGCAGGCGGCGGCGGAGTTTGATGAAGGATTGTCCGAGGATCTGAATACGGCGCGGGCGCTGGCGGCGGCGTTTGATCTCGTACGCGACGTGAACATCGCGATCGATAAGGGTACGTTTCAGCAAGGCGACGTGAGCGAAGTGCAGAGATTTTTGGACGGTTTCGATCGCGTCTTTGCGGTGCTGAAAGACAATGACGCGGAGAACCTGCGAGCGCTTGGCTACGGCGGGGAAGATCCGCCAAGCGCCGATTCCGAGATCGAGGCGCTCGTGGCGGAGCGGCAAACGGCGCGGCAAAAGCGGGACTTTGCGGCGTCTGACCGGATCCGCAAAGAGCTCGCGGAACGTGGTATAATGCTTGAAGATTCGAAGGACGGCGGCGTCCGCTGGAAGCGCAAATGAGAATCCATTCCGCACTGCAGTTCCCGACCTACTGTTCGCCCGCCGAACTGCGTCCGAACCTCTACGGCGTAGACTAAGTACCTTTTTCCGGTAGGTGCCTTCTAGGGAGTGGTCTATCCAATTTCCTGTGAAAGCGCATTGCGCCTGCCAAGCGGTTTCTCCCCTCCACAAAAACTGCCGATGAGAGCGCCGAAGCGGCGCCGAAGACGGGCAAGGCCCCGTTCCCAGGAGGATGAAAATGATTACCACTGCTGAAGAAAAAGTGAAATTGCCGCGATTGATTACCGAGCTGCCCGGACCGAAAGCAAAGAACATCGTGGAGCGGGATGCGAAATTCATGTCGCCGTCTTACACGCGGGACTACCCGCTGGTGGCGAAAAGCGGGCGCGGAGCGCTCGTTGAAGATGTGGACGGAAATTTGTTTTTGGATTTCGCGGCGGGTATCGCGGTGTGCTCGACCGGGCACTGTCATCCGCATGTGGTAGACGCAATTCAGAAACAGGCCGCGGAACTGATTCACATGTCCGGGACGGATTTTTATTACGAGAGCATGCCGCTGCTGGCGGAGCGTCTGGTGGCCACAGTTCCGGGAAGTGAAGCGAAGAAAGTATTCTTCACGAACTCCGGAACGGAAGCGGTGGAAGGCGCGATCAAGCTGGCACGCTACGCTACCAAACGCGACAAGATGATTGCGTTTTATGGATGCTTTCATGGACGGTCAATGGGCGCGCTGTCGCTGACGGCATCAAAGGCCACGCAGCGAAAGAATTTCGGCGCGTTGCTGGGCGGCATCGAGCATATTCCCTTTCCCTATGCGTATCGCTGCGCGCATGGGCACACCGCGGAAACTTGCGGCGCGGAGATTTTGGAGCAGCTGGAAGGACAGATTTTTAAGCGGCTGTTTGATCCGGAGGACGTGGCGGGAATTATTATCGAACCGATTCAGGGCGAGGGCGGGTACGTGCCGGCGCCAAAGTTTTTTCTGCAGGAGTTGCAGCGCATCTGCCGTCAACATGGAATTATGCTGATCGCGGACGAAGTGCAATCGGGCATGGGACGCACGGGAAACTGGTGGGCGCACGAACATGCCGGGATTGAGCCGGACATTCTGTGCAGCGCGAAGGGGATTGCCAGCGGCATGCCGCTGGGAGCGATTATTGCGCGAGAAAGCGTGATGCGCTGGAAGCCGGGAGCGCACGGTACGACGTTTGGCGGAAATCCGGTTTGCATCGCGGCGGCGCTGGCGACGATGGATTTGATCGAGAGCGGATACCGCGAGAATGCCGCGAGAATCGGGAACCATATGTTCGCGCGGATGACGAAGTGGACGGAGAAGTTCAAGATCGTCGGCGATGTGCGCGGACGCGGGCTGATGATTGGCGTCGAGCTGGTGCGCGATCAACGGACAAAGGAAAAGGCGGCGGACTTGCGGAACATGGTCGTGGATAGTGCATTTCACAAGGGGCTGCTGATTCTGGGTGCGGGCGAGAATACCCTTCGCCTGTCTCCACCGCTGATGATCGATGAAGCGCAGGCGGACTTTGCGATGAGCACGCTCGAAGAGTGTTTGTTGGAGGCGGAAGCGAAGATTTAAGAGCCGCTGAGGCGCAACTTGAAGGTGTTTTGATGGAGCGAGAGTTTTTTCTCGCTCCTTTTTGACGTGGGAGTAGGCCGCAGGGTTGCGCGCTGGTCAGCGCGTGCCGGAAGAGTGCGCGGATAACCGGTTTTTGTTTATACTTCCGGCGTTCGGGTTGCCGCGATGATGCCGATATTTTACAGAGAATGGTGTTGTACCGGGATGCGTTCAGTTCCCAGATGAAAACGGGCGGGCACACCGGGCGGCGGAAAAGATAGGACGCGGCGCCGCACGCGGTACAATCTTGAACAGAATTTGCACGGGGATGCCGATTGGCGCGGGTGGAAAGAAAACGCGCTGAGGGCGGCAATATATTTGAGGGAGGCAGCTTTGCCGGAGTTGCGAAAAGATCCGATTACAGGGCGCTGGGTGATTATTTCGACGGAGCGCGGAAAGCGGCCGAACGATTTTCTGCGGGAGAGCGTGGTGGCCAACGCGCCGAAGAACTGCCCGTTTTGCCCGGGAAACGAAACGAAGACGCCATCGGAAATTCTGGTGTATGGCCGCAGCGGGAGCGCTGCGAATACCTCGGGATGGAGTATTCGGGTGGTGCCGAACAAATTTCCGGCGCTGGGAATTGAAGGGGACCTGGACCGCGAAGGCGAGGGACTATTTGACAAGATGAACGGTGTGGGCGCGCACGAAGTGATTATTGAAACGCCGGATCACGCAGCGACGCTGGCGACCCTGCCGGAACGCGCGCTGGAAGACGTCCTATGGGCGTATCGCGACCGGATGCTGGATTTGAAGAACGACAAGAGATTTCGCTACGTGCTGATCTTCAAGAATCACGGCGAAGCCGCCGGAGCGACCGTAGAGCATCCGCATTCGCAGCTGATTGCGCTGCCGATTGTGCCGCGGCGGGTGCGCGAAGAAGTGGATAGCTGCTGGCATTATTACGATGAAAAAGAGCGCTGCATTTTCTGCGACATCATCCGGCAGGAGCGAGACACGGGCGAAAGGGTAATCGGAGAGAACGAACATTTCATTACGCTGGCCCCATATGCGCCGCGGTTTCCGTTTGAGATGTGGCTGTTGCCGAAGGTACACGGATCGTCTTACGAAAATAATCAGAGCACCATGTACGCGAGTCTGGCGCGGATGCTGAAGGATACGCTGATGCGGCTGGACGAGGTGCTGGACCGCCCGGCGTATAATTTTATGATTCATACTTCGCCCATCGGCGAAGAAATTAATCCGCATTATCACTGGCATATCGAGATTATTCCGAAGCTAACGAAGGTGGCGGGATTTGAATGGGGGACGGGATTTTACATTAATCCGACGCCTCCGGAAGAGTCCGCAAGATTCTTGCGCGAAGCGAAATTTGCGCCGCTGCCAGACAAGAAATAACGCGAGTTGTGCGCCGCTGTGCGGCGCACAGCATCAGTGAGGTTTGCTATACTTTGAAGTTCGGCGCGGTACCCAAGTGGCCCAAGGGAGAGGTCTGCAAAACCTCCATTCGTGGGTTCGAATCCCACCCGCGCC